>NZ_JNZD01000135.1 GCF_000725495.1 Streptomyces aureus | reverse complement strand
AGGAGTGTTATCCGGTATTAGACCCCGTTTCCAGGGCTTGTCCCAGAGTGAAGGGCAGATTGCCCACGTGTTACTCACCCGTTCGCCACTAATCCACCCCGAAGGGCTTCATCGTTCGACTTGCATGTGTTAAGCACGCCGCCAGCGTTCGTCCTGAGCCAGGATCAAACTCTCCGTGAATGTTTACCGGTAATCCGGTGGAACAC
>NZ_JNZD01000134.1 GCF_000725495.1 Streptomyces aureus | reverse complement strand
AGCCCGAGAGGGTGAGTACAAAGGAAGCGTCCGTTCCTTGAGAACTCAACAGCGTGCCAAAAATCAACGCCAGATATGTTGATACCCCGTCTCCGGCCGTCATGGCTGGGACGAGGTTCCTTTGAAAAAGTCCTGCCCCTTGGGGTAGGCGCACAGCGAGGACGCTGTGAACCGAGGGATTATTCCTCCCTCTGGTTCCGCTCTCGTGGT
>NZ_JNZD01000133.1 GCF_000725495.1 Streptomyces aureus | reverse complement strand
TTGAGAACTCAACAGCGTGCCAAAAATCAACGCCAGATATGTTGATACCCCGTCTCCGGCCGATCGGCTGGGGCGAGGTTCCTTTGAAAAAGTCCTGCCGGGCATTGTTCCGGCAGGCGCACAGCGAGGACGCTGTGAACCGAGGGATTATTCCTCCCTCTGGTTCCGCTCTCGTGGTGTTCCACCGGATTACCGGTAAACATTCACGGAGAG
>NZ_JNZD01000132.1 GCF_000725495.1 Streptomyces aureus | reverse complement strand
GAACTCCGCCGTGACGCTGGCCTTCATCCTGCACGCGGCGACGCCCCTCTAGGCGTCGCCGCGAACGCCGGGCCGGCATCCTTGCAAACCGGCCCGACGCGCTGCCGGGTCGGTTAGAGGTCGAACTCGTGCGGGGGCAGGTCGAGCGTGAAGCACGCCTCGCGCACGACGGCCTGCTCGGTCTTGTCGAAGTCGCCGTCGGCGCCGCCGATGACG
>NZ_JNZD01000131.1 GCF_000725495.1 Streptomyces aureus | reverse complement strand
TCAGCCGAGTTGCGCACCACAGACTCCCGGCCGCCCGGCCGGGTGATCCACCCGTCAGTGAAATGAAGGAGAAACGCCATGATGATCCTCGACCTGCAGACGATGGACCTGCCCGAGACCGAGGCCACCCCGATCGACGACACCCTCGCGAGCACCAGCTCCCTGAGCGTCCTCAACTGCGGCACCAGCACCGTCAGCACGATCCTCTGCGTCTAGC
>NZ_JNZD01000130.1 GCF_000725495.1 Streptomyces aureus | reverse complement strand
GAGGTCGTGAGCTTCGACTTCTCCAGGGTGGTGAAGGAGCCGTTCTCCAGGTCCTTCGGGGTGAGCTTCTGGCCGACGACGTGGTAGGTGAGGATCTTCGTCAGCTGGGCCTTGTCGTTGAGGACCTTGTCCAGCGTGGCCTTCGGGATCTTGGCGAAGGCGTCGTTGGTCGGCGCGAACACGGTGATGTTCTGGGCGTTGTTGAGGGTGTCGACCAGGCC
>NZ_JNZD01000129.1 GCF_000725495.1 Streptomyces aureus | reverse complement strand
TGAGTAAAGTTCTTCGAGTTGTCACGGAGCCGGAACGGTTCAGCGACGGCACCTCCGCCGCAGTAGCGGCAAACCAATCTTCAGCACGATCTCCCGACGGGGCGAATTCGGCGTGTCCGAATTCAATTCGATCGGGGCCCGGCGGCCCGATTAGGAACTGCCGGGAAGATCCGCTAAAGTTTGAGACGTCGGAACGGCCCAACAGCCGGGAAGACAAACCCC
>NZ_JNZD01000128.1 GCF_000725495.1 Streptomyces aureus | reverse complement strand
ACCACGATGGACTGTGCACAGTGCGGTGCGAGAACCAAGCACGCACTTCCCCTCTCCGAACGAACGTATGCGTGCACCGCGTGCGGAGCCGTGTCCCCCAGGGACAAGAACTCCGCCCGTGTGATGCTCGTCCGGGCTGGTCTCAACCCGGCTGGTGTTGATGGTGGAAGTCCTCTGGGAGCGCTGCTCCCGGGGGCGGCCTGAGCCAGGAATCCCCGTCCT
>NZ_JNZD01000127.1 GCF_000725495.1 Streptomyces aureus | reverse complement strand
ACCACGATGGACTGTGCACAGTGCGGTGCGAGAACCAAGCACGCACTTCCCCTCTCCGAACGAACGTATGCGTGCACCGCGTGCGGAGCCGTGTCCCCCCGGGACAAGAACTCCGCCCGTGTAATGCTCGTCCGGGCTGGTCTCAACCCGGCTGGTGTTGATGGTGGAAGTCCTCTGGGAGCGCTGCTCCCGGGGGCGGCCTGAGCCAGGAATCCCCGTCCT
>NZ_JNZD01000126.1 GCF_000725495.1 Streptomyces aureus | reverse complement strand
GTTGAGTTCTCAAGGAACGGACGCTTCCTTTGTACTCACCCTCTCGGGCTTTCCTCCGGGCGCTTCCCTTCGGTCTTGCGTTTCCGACTCTATCAGATCCTTTCGGGCCTGATTCCCAGTCAGAGGGGTTTGTCTTCCCGGCTGTTGGGCCGTTCCGACGTCTCAAACTTTAGCGGATCTTCCCGGCAGTTCCTAATCGGGCCGCCGGGCCCCGATCGAATTG
>NZ_JNZD01000125.1 GCF_000725495.1 Streptomyces aureus | reverse complement strand
CAATTCGATCGGGGCCCGGCGGCCCGATTAGGAACTGCCGGGAAGATCCGCTAAAGTTTGAGACGTCGGAACGGCCCAACAGCCGGGAAGACAAACCCCGCTGACTGGGAATCAGGCCCGAAAGGATCTGATAGAGTCGGAAACGCAAGACCGAAGGGAAGCGCCTGGAGGAAAGCCCGAGAGGGTGAGTACAAAGGAAGCGTCCGTTCCTTGAGAACTCAACAG
>NZ_JNZD01000124.1 GCF_000725495.1 Streptomyces aureus | reverse complement strand
GCGAGGAAAGGCCGCGTCGAAGGGCTACCGGACGGCGTCCCGCGCGGCGGCCAAGGTCCACAAGAAGGTCGCCCGGCAGCGCCAGGACACCGGCCGCAAATGGGCCAAGACCATCGCCCGCGACTTCGACCAACTCGCCGTCGAGGACTTCAAGCCGAAATTCCTCGCCAAGTCCACGATGGCCCGCAAAGCCGCCGACGCCGCGATCGGCGTGACGAAGACCGCGCTGATC
>NZ_JNZD01000123.1 GCF_000725495.1 Streptomyces aureus | reverse complement strand
GCGAGGAAAGGCCGCGTCGAAGGGCTACCGGACGGCGTCCCGCGCGGCGGCCAAGGTCCACAAGAAGGTCGCCCGGCAGCGCCAGGACACCGGCCGCAAGTGGGCCAAGACCATCGCCCGCGACTTCGACCAGCTCGCCGTCGAGGACTTCAAGCCGAAATTCCTCGCCAAGTCCACGATGGCCCGCAAAGCCGCCGACGCCGCGATCGGCGTGACGAAGACCGCGCTGATC
>NZ_JNZD01000122.1 GCF_000725495.1 Streptomyces aureus | reverse complement strand
GACCCCCGACGAGGTCCGCGCCGAGGGCGTGCCCGAGGAACTGGTGCCGCACAAGACGTTCCAGGGCAACCACCCCACCACCACCATCCTCGCCGCCGAACTGACCCCCTCCGTCCTGGGCCAGCTGATCGCCCTCTACGAGCACAAGGTGTTCGTCCAGGGCGCGGTCTGGAACATCGACTCCTTCGACCAGTGGGGCGTCGAACTCGGCAAGGTCCTCGCCAAGCGCGTCGAA
>NZ_JNZD01000121.1 GCF_000725495.1 Streptomyces aureus | reverse complement strand
GACCCCCGACGAGGTCCGCGCCGAGGGCGTGCCCGAGGAACTGGTGCCGCACAAGACGTTCCAGGGCAACCACCCCACCACCACCATCCTCGCCGCCGAGCTGACCCCCTCGGTCCTGGGCCAGCTGATCGCGCTGTACGAGCACAAGGTGTTCGTCCAGGGCGCGGTCTGGAACATCGACTCCTTCGACCAGTGGGGCGTCGAACTCGGCAAGGTCCTCGCCAAGCGCGTCGAA
>NZ_JNZD01000120.1 GCF_000725495.1 Streptomyces aureus | reverse complement strand
GCGAAGTCGGCGGTCAGCTTGTTCAGGTTCTCGTCGAAACGGCGCTGCAGGTCCACGGCGTCGAAGTTCTGCAGGACCTCGTTCGTCGCGATGAGCTGGGCGACACGCTGCCGCTCGGACGGGTCGATCGAGCCGTCCGCGGCGGCCACGAGCGCGCACATCGCCATGCTCGCGTCGCGGAAGGCACCGCTCTTGAGATCGTTCTTCTTCGCCACGAGCTGGGTCTGCATCGTCGA
>NZ_JNZD01000119.1 GCF_000725495.1 Streptomyces aureus | reverse complement strand
TTCCAGGATCGCCTCGCGGGCGTCGACGTCCTGCCGGGTGATCTCCTTCTGTTCGTTGCGCTGGGCCTCGTTGGTGCGGACGTGTTCGATCGCCGTCAGCTCGGTGATCTTGCGGATGCCCTGCGCGTCCAGGACGTTGGCCGGGTCGAGCTGGGTCAGCGGCGTCTGCTCCAGGTAGTCGATCGCCGCGTCCTCCAGGTGGTAGCCATTGAGGTCGACGCCGATCAACTCGATTATCTGG
>NZ_JNZD01000118.1 GCF_000725495.1 Streptomyces aureus | reverse complement strand
TCACAGGCTGTTGGCGGTGATGTCGCCGTGGGCGGTGGTGGCGTGGATGGTCAGGGCGGGGGTGTCGCCGGTGTTCTTGAGCGTGTTGGCGATGCGGCCCAGGGTGGTGCCGGCGTCGAGGGTGGCGCAGACGCCGGGGGCGGCGGCGACGGTGATGTCGCCCTTGAGGGTGGTGAGGGTGAGGGTGCCGGGGGCGGCCTCGCCGACGGTGATGTCGCCGGCCTGGGCGCTGAGGGTGAGGGTCG
>NZ_JNZD01000117.1 GCF_000725495.1 Streptomyces aureus | reverse complement strand
CTGCAGGTCGAGGATCATCATGGCGTTTCTCCTTCATTTCACTGACGGGTGGATCACCCGGCCGGGCGGCCGGGAGTCTGTGGTGCGCAACTCGGCTGATCGTGTTGGGACGTGGGGTGACCGGTCAGGAGTGCCCGGCCTCGCCTGCTAGACGCAGAGGATCGTGCTGACGGTGCTGGTGCCGCAGTTGAGGACGCTCAGGGAGCTGGTGCTCGCGAGGGTGTCGTCGATCGGGGTGGCCTCGG
>NZ_JNZD01000116.1 GCF_000725495.1 Streptomyces aureus | reverse complement strand
GATCACCTGTTCCCAGAACATCACGGGTTTGGTGTGGGGGTTGTCGACGCGGAAGATACGGACGCCGTGGTCCATCCAGTGGCGCAGGATCCGCACGCTCTCGCGGACCAGGCCGGGCATGTCCCGGTCGAAGGCGATCGGGTAGATGTCCTGGTACTTCTTGGGCGGGTTCTCGGCGTAGGCGATGGTGTTGTCGGGCCGGTGGTGGAACCACTCGGGGTGCTTGTCCACCCAGGGGTGGTCCGG
>NZ_JNZD01000115.1 GCF_000725495.1 Streptomyces aureus | reverse complement strand
GGGGGACACGGCTCCGCACGCGGTGCACGCATACGTTCGTTCGGAGAGGGGAAGTGCGTGCTTGGTTCTCGCACCGCACTGTGCACAGTCCATCGTGGTGTGGGCCGGGTGCACGAGGTGCACGATGCGGCCGTGTTTGCGGGCCATCTCGATCAGCGCGGTCTTCGTCACGCCGATCGCGGCGTCGGCGGCTTTGCGGGCCATCGTGGACTTGGCGAGGAATTTCGGCTTGAAGTCCTCGACGGCGAG
>NZ_JNZD01000114.1 GCF_000725495.1 Streptomyces aureus | reverse complement strand
AGGTAGTCGGTGAGTTCCTCTTTGGTGTTGCGCCAGGTGAAGTAGGTGTAGGACTGCTGGAAGCCGGTCTCGGCGAGGGTGCGCATCATCGCGGGGCGGGTGAAGGCCTCGGCGAGGAAGATGACGTCGGGGTCGGTGGCGTTGATGTCCGAGATCACCTGTTCCCAGAACATCACGGGTTTGGTGTGGGGGTTGTCGACGCGGAAGATACGGACGCCGTGGTCCATCCAGTGGCGCAGGATCCGCACGCT
>NZ_JNZD01000113.1 GCF_000725495.1 Streptomyces aureus | reverse complement strand
AGGTAGTCGGTGAGTTCCTCTTTGGTGTTGCGCCAGGTGAAGTAGGTGTAGGACTGCTGGAAGCCGGTCTCGGCGAGGGTGCGCATCATCGCGGGGCGGCTGAAGGCCTCGGCGAGGAAGATGACGTCGGGGTCGGTGGCGTTGATGTCCGCGATCACCTGTTCCCAGAACATCACGGGTTTGGTGTGGGGGTTGTCGACGCGGAAGATACGGACGCCGTGGTCCATCCAGTGGCGCAGGATCCGCACGCT
>NZ_JNZD01000112.1 GCF_000725495.1 Streptomyces aureus | reverse complement strand
GACGTCCGGGAGGTGATGTGGGGTGCGGATCCTGATCTGTTGAACCGGACGGGGTGGTCGCAGCCGGCGTTGTTCGCTCTTGAGGTGGCGTTGTTCCGGCTGGCGGAATCATGGGGCGTGCGCCCTGAAGTCGTAGCGGGGCATTCGTTGGGTGAGGCGGTGGCGGCGCATGTGGCGGGTGTGTTGTCGCTGGGGGATGCGTGCCGGTTGGTGCGTGCGCGTGCTGCCTTGATGGACGGGCTGCCGGCGGGTGGGGC
>NZ_JNZD01000111.1 GCF_000725495.1 Streptomyces aureus | reverse complement strand
CCAGCTCATCGCGACGAACGAGGTCCTGCAGAACTTCGACGCCGTGGACCTGCAGCGCCGTTTCGACGAGAACCTGAACAAGCTGACCGCCGACTTCGCGCTCGGCAAGGTCAGCGTCCTCCAGGAGATCGCCAAGGCGAAGAAGAAGCCCGCCGAGGCCCGCGCCGTCATCCAGATCGGCATCGTCATCGGCGGCGCCGACGGCGACTTCGACAAGACCGAGCAGGCCGTCGTGCGCGAGGCGTGCTTCACGCTCGAC
>NZ_JNZD01000110.1 GCF_000725495.1 Streptomyces aureus | reverse complement strand
GTCGAGCGTGAAGCACGCCTCGCGCACGACGGCCTGCTCGGTCTTGTCGAAGTCGCCGTCGGCGCCGCCGATGACGATGCCGATCTGGATGACGGCGCGCGCCTCGGCGGGCTTCTTCTTCGCCTTGGCGATCTCCTGGAGGACGCTGACCTTGCCGAAGGCGAAGTCGGCGGTCAGCTTGTTCAGGTTCTCGTCGAAACGGCGCTGCAGGTCCACGGCGTCGAAGTTCTGCAGGACCTCGTTCGTCGCGATGAGCTGG
>NZ_JNZD01000109.1 GCF_000725495.1 Streptomyces aureus | reverse complement strand
ACTGGGTTGATAGGCCAGATCTGGAAGCCCGGTAACGGGTGGAGGTGACTGGTACTAATAGGCCGAGGGCTTGTCCTCAGTTGCTCGCGTCCACTGTGTTGGTTCTGAAACCACGAACAACCGTCGTAGCCGTATTGGCCTCGGCTCCGGTTGACAGTTTCATAGAGTTTCGGTGGTCATAGCGTGAGGGAAACGCCCGGTTACATTCCGAACCCGGAAGCTAAGCCTCACAGCGCCGATGGTACTGCAGGGGGGACCCTGTGGG
>NZ_JNZD01000108.1 GCF_000725495.1 Streptomyces aureus | reverse complement strand
CCATCCGGGTTACGGCTTCCTTTCGGAGAACGCGGACTTCGCCCAGGCCGTCCTGGACGCCGGGCTGATCTGGATCGGCCCGCCGCCGCAGGCGATCCGTGATCTGGGTGACAAGGTCGCCGCCCGGCACATCGCGCAGCGCGCGGGCGCGCCGCTGGTGGCCGGTACCCCGGATCCGGTCTCGGGTGCCGAGGAGGTCGTCGCGTTCGCCGAGCAGCACGGTCTGCCGATCGCGATCAAGGCCGCGTTCGGCGGTGGCGGGCGTGGTCTGAAG
>NZ_JNZD01000107.1 GCF_000725495.1 Streptomyces aureus | reverse complement strand
CTTCAGACCACGCCCGCCACCGCCGAACGCGGCCTTGATCGCGATCGGCAGACCGTGCTGCTCGGCGAACGCGACGACCTCCTCGGCACCCGAGACCGGGTCCGGGGTACCGGCCACCAGCGGCGCGCCCGCGCGCTGCGCGATGTGCCGGGCGGCGACCTTGTCACCGAGGTCGCGGATCGCCTGCGGCGGCGGGCCGATCCAGATCAGCCCGGCGTCCAGGACGGCCTGGGCGAAGTCCGCGTTCTCCGAAAGGAAGCCGTAACCCGGATGG
>NZ_JNZD01000106.1 GCF_000725495.1 Streptomyces aureus | reverse complement strand
GATCCACCACAACAAACCCCTGTTCGACGAGACGTTCACCCGCACCCTCACCAAACCGGACACCGACGCCTACTGGCGCGCCCGCTTCAACGGCAACCCGGACCTGGGCACCAGCACCACCAAGCCCGTGCACCTCTACCGCTACGCCACCCGCATCACCGGCTTCCACGCCTCCACCGACCCGGTCCGCAAGGGACAGCCGTTCAGGTTCGCCGGCACCGCCCAGTACAAGAAGGGCACCACCTGGAAGCCACTCCAGGAAGGCCCCACCCTCT
>NZ_JNZD01000105.1 GCF_000725495.1 Streptomyces aureus | reverse complement strand
GATCCACCACAACAAACCCCTGTTCGACGAGACGTTCACCCGCACCCTCACCAAACCGGACACCGACGCCTACTGGCGCGCCCGCTTCAACGGCAACCCCGATCTGGGCACCAGCACCACCAAGCCCGTGCACCTCTACCGCTACGCCACCCGCATCACCGGCTTCCACGCCTCCTCCGACCCGGTCCGCAAGGGACAGCCGTTCAGGTTCGCCGGCACCGCCCAGTACAAGAAGGGCACCACCTGGAAGCCACTCCAGGAAGGCCCCACCCTCT
>NZ_JNZD01000104.1 GCF_000725495.1 Streptomyces aureus | reverse complement strand
CCCGAACAACACGCTGTCGGCGGGGCCCGAGGATGTCGGGGTGCCCTGGGCGATCGGCTCGCCCGAGGGCGGTCACGACGCGATCCACCCGGCGCTGGGCACCCTGGAGGACTTCGACGCCTTCGTCGCCCGGGCCGCCTCGCTCGGGCTGGAGATCGCGCTCGACTTCGCGCTCCAGTGCTCCCCGGACCACCCCTGGGTGGACAAGCACCCCGAGTGGTTCCACCACCGGCCCGACAACACCATCGCCTACGCCGAGAACCCGCCCAAGAAGTACCAGGAC
>NZ_JNZD01000103.1 GCF_000725495.1 Streptomyces aureus | reverse complement strand
GTCCTGGTACTTCTTGGGCGGGTTCTCGGCGTAGGCGATGGTGTTGTCGGGCCGGTGGTGGAACCACTCGGGGTGCTTGTCCACCCAGGGGTGGTCCGGAGAGCACTGCAGCGCGAAGTCGAGCGCGATCTCCAGCCCGAGCGAGGCCGCCCGGGCGACGAAGGCGTCGAAGTCCTCCAGGGTCCCCAGCGCCGGGTGGATCGCGTCGTGACCGCCCTCGGGCGAGCCGATCGCCCAGGGCACCCCGACATCCTCGGGCCCCGCCGACAGCGTGTTGTTCGGG
>NZ_JNZD01000102.1 GCF_000725495.1 Streptomyces aureus | reverse complement strand
CCGACCCGGTCCGCAAGGGACAGCCGTTCAGGTTCGCCGGCACCGCCCAGTACAAGAAGGGCACCACCTGGAAGCCACTCCAGGAAGGCCCCACCCTCTACTTCAAACCCCGCGGCTCCACCACCTACCACTACGTCTGCGAACTCGGCAGCGACCACAACGGCCACCTCACGGGCTGGGTCACCGCCAAACAGGACGGCACCTGGGCCGTCGCCTACAGCCGCCAGACCGGAGACCACTACCTCGCCAGCACCAAGGTCACCGACTACGTCGACGTCCGCTGATACG
>NZ_JNZD01000101.1 GCF_000725495.1 Streptomyces aureus | reverse complement strand
GGTGGGTTCCCCGTTCAACGGGCCGTGCCGGGCGTGGGATTTCCACCCCAGGACTGACCGGCCCTCCAGGGGCGTTTAGCCTCTCCGCCTGCCCGGCGGCGAGGATCACTCGCGACGCGTTGAGGTCACGATCATGTTCGGTACCGCAGCCCTCGCACCGCCGGATGCGTACGTGCAGCGGCTTCTTCCCGTCCACGGCCCAGCACACCGAGCACGTCTGCGAGGAGGGCAGCCAGCGGGAGACGATGCCGACATGCCGGCCGTAGCGGGCCGCCTTCTCCTCCAGCACGCGGCGGA
>NZ_JNZD01000100.1 GCF_000725495.1 Streptomyces aureus | reverse complement strand
AGCAGCCAGCGGGTGAGGCGGACGCCTTCCATGTGCTTGTCGGCCGTGATGTCGGCTATTCGGCCGATCGCGTGCCGGGCCGCCTCCACCGCCACCACGAACAGCACCGGGATGACCGCGTGCATGCCCACGCCCAGCGGGTCCGGCCAGGCCGCCGCGCCGTTGAACGCGATCGTCGCCATCGTCAGCAGCCACGCCGTCTGGCGCAGCATCGGGAACGGGATGCGGATCCACGTCAGCAGGAGGTCGAGGGCCAGCAGAACGCCGATACCCGCGTCGATGCCGATCGGGAAGACGTA
>NZ_JNZD01000099.1 GCF_000725495.1 Streptomyces aureus | reverse complement strand
TTGTATCGGGTGGAGTGGTCGACGTCGGTGCCGGCGGTGGAGGTGGGTGATGTGCGGTTTGTGGAGTTGGTGGGTGGTGCTGATGTGGTGGCGTCGGTGCATGAGTTGGCGGTTCGGGCGTTGGAGTTGGTGCGGGAGCCGGATGCGCGGGTGGTGTTCGTGACTCGGGGTGTGGTGGGTGGTGCGGATCCTGCTGCTGCGGTGGTGTGGGGTCTGGTGCGGTCGGCTCAGCGGGAGTTGCCGGGTCGGTTCTGGCTGGTGGATGTCGAGGGTGATGGGGATCCGGTTGTCACGGGTGAGCC
>NZ_JNZD01000098.1 GCF_000725495.1 Streptomyces aureus | reverse complement strand
GGCGCGGACCTCGTCGGGGGTCTTGCCGAACGCCAGCGCCTGGGTCTGGGCGAAGAAGTTCGCCATCAGCAGGTCGTGCTGGGCCGCGAGCCCGTCGCTGAGCTCGCCGACGGGGTTGGCGAAGCCGATGAAGTCGGCCGGGATCAGCTTCGTGCCCTGGTGGATCAACTGGTAGTAGGCGTGCTGCCCGTTGGTGCCGGGCGTGCCCCACACCACCGGGCCGGTCCCCCACTCCACCGGCTGGCCGTCGCGGTCCACCGACTTGCCGTTGGACTCCATGTCCAGCTGCTGGAGGTAGGCGGTGAACTTCGACAGGTAG
>NZ_JNZD01000097.1 GCF_000725495.1 Streptomyces aureus | reverse complement strand
CTACCTGTCGAAGTTCACCGCCTACCTCCAGCAGCTGGACATGGAGTCCAACGGCAAGTCGGTGGACCGCGACGGCCAGCCGGTGGAGTGGGGGACCGGGCCGGTGGTGTGGGGCACGCCGGGCACCAACGGGCAGCACGCCTACTACCAGTTGATCCACCAGGGCACGAAGCTGATCCCGGCCGACTTCATCGGCTTCGCCAACCCGGTCGGTGAGCTGAGCGACGGGCTCGCGGCCCAGCACGACCTGCTGATGGCGAACTTCTTCGCCCAGACCCAGGCGCTGGCGTTCGGCAAGACCCCCGACGAGGTCCGCGCC
>NZ_JNZD01000096.1 GCF_000725495.1 Streptomyces aureus | reverse complement strand
CGGATCGCCTGCGGCGGCGGGCCGATCCAGATCAGCCCGGCGTCCAGGACGGCCTGGGCGAAGTCCGCGTTCTCCGAAAGGAAGCCGTAACCCGGATGGATGGCATCCGCGCCCGAGTCCTTGGCGGCCTGCAGCACCTTGGCGAAGTCCAGGTAACTGGAGGCCGGGGTGTCACCGCCCAGCGCGAACGCCTCGTCCGCGGCCCGGACATGCAGAGCGTCCCGGTCCGGTTCCGCATACACGGCAACGCTCGCGATCCCGGCATCCCGACATGCTCGGGCCACGCGGACAGCGATTTCGCCACGGTTGGCGATGAGCACCTTGCGCAC
>NZ_JNZD01000095.1 GCF_000725495.1 Streptomyces aureus | reverse complement strand
CCAGTAGTGGTGCCAGTGCCCCTGGACGTAGACCCACTTGTAGGTGCGGTCGTGGTCCCAGTAGCCCTTGTGCCATGTGCCGTGCTGGTCGTAGTGGCCCTTGTGCCAGGTGTTGGTGTACTGGGCCTGCTTCTCCCAGTGGCTCTTGACCCACTCCTTGGCCCAGTGCCCCTTGACCCACTCGCACTGGTCGTGGTGGTGCACGGCCAGTGCCGTGGCCGCGGTCGTATGTGCCGGCGCGGCGGCGGCCGTGCCGGAAAGGCCCAGGGCGGCGCCGCCGGCCAGCAGCCCGGTGGCAGTGGCCCCGGCCAGCAGACGGCGGACTCGCGTGGATGCAGCCATGGA
>NZ_JNZD01000094.1 GCF_000725495.1 Streptomyces aureus | reverse complement strand
GGCGCATGTGGCGGGTGTGTTGTCGCTGGGGGATGCGTGCCGGTTGGTGCGTGCGCGTGCTGCCTTGATGGACGGGCTGCCGGCGGGTGGGGCGATGCTGGCGGTGTCCGCCGCAGAGGCCGATGTGCTTGGTGTGCTGTCGGACGAGGTGTCCGTCGCTGCTGTGAACGGGCCGTCGTCGGTGGTGGTGGCCGGTGAGTCCGGTGCTGTGGCGGGTGTTGAGCGGGCGGCGGTCGAACGGGGGTGGAAGTGCAGGCGGTTGTCGGTGTCGCATGCGTTTCATTCGCCGTTGATGGATCCGATGCTGGAGGAGTTCGCGGCGGCGCTTGAGGGGATCGAGTTCCGTGA
>NZ_JNZD01000093.1 GCF_000725495.1 Streptomyces aureus | reverse complement strand
CCCAGTCGCGGGGGCGGAGCTCGTATTTCTCGGAGTGGAGGTATTCCTCGCTGCCGGGGCGCAGGGGGGTGTTCTCGCAGAGTTCGTAGCCGCTGTAGATGCCCCAGGTGGGGGAGAGGGTGGCGGCGAGGACGGCGCGGAGTTCGAAGGCGGGGCGTCCTCCGTGCTGGAGGAACTCGTGGAGGATGTCTGGGGTGTTGACGAAGAGGTTGGGGCGCATGCGGGCGGCGCTGTCACCGGCGAGTTCGGTGAGGTAGTCGGTGAGTTCCTCTTTGGTGTTGCGCCAGGTGAAGTAGGTGTAGGACTGCTGGAAGCCGGTCTCGGCGAGGGTGCGCATCATCGCGGGGCGG
>NZ_JNZD01000092.1 GCF_000725495.1 Streptomyces aureus | reverse complement strand
TCGGTGTCGCATGCGTTTCATTCGCCGTTGATGGATCCGATGCTGGAGGAGTTCGCGGCGGCGCTTGAGGGGATCGAGTTCCGTGAGCCGGTGATCCGGTTGGTGTCGGGTGATCCGACGGATCCGGCGTATTGGGTTCGGCATGTGCGGGAGGCCGTGCGGTTCGGTGACGCGGTGCGGGCGATGGTGGACGACGGTGTGGGTACGTTCCTGGAGCTGGGGCCCGACGGCACGCTGTCGGCGATGATCCAGGAGACCGCGGCCGTCACGACGGTTCCCGCACTGCGCCGGGACCGGGATGAGGAGACGTCGGCGGTGACGGCGCTGGCGGTGCTGCACGCCCACGGTGTCGGGGTGGACTGG
>NZ_JNZD01000091.1 GCF_000725495.1 Streptomyces aureus | reverse complement strand
CGACACCGAAGCCTCCAACTGGACCTTCGACCCCGTCCGCAAGCAGTACTACTGGCACCGCTTCTTCTCCCACCAGCCCGACCTCAACTACGAGAACCCGGCCGTGCAGGAGGAGATCATCTCCGCGCTGCGGTTCTGGCTGGACCTGGGGATCGACGGGTTCCGACTGGACGCGGTGCCGTATCTGTACCAGGTCGAGGGGACCAACTGCGAAAACCTTCCTGCGACCCACGAGTTCCTCAAGCGGGTGCGCAAGGAGATCGACACGCACTACCCGGACACCGTGCTGCTCGCCGAGGCGAACCAGTGGCCCGAGGACGTCGTCGACTACTTCGGCGACTTCCCCTCCGGCGGCGACGAATGCCACATGGCCTTCCACTTC
>NZ_JNZD01000090.1 GCF_000725495.1 Streptomyces aureus | reverse complement strand
CCACCTGAGTCGGTTTAGGGTACGGGCCGCCATGAAACTCGCTAGAGGCTTTTCTCGACAGCATAGGATCATCCACTTCACCACAATCGGCTCGGCATCAGGTCTCAGCCTTAATGTGTGACGGATTTGCCTATCACACGGCCTACACCCTTACCCCGGGACAACCACCGCCCGGGATGGACTACCTTCCTGCGTCACCCCATCACTCACCTACTGCAGGTCTGGTCCGTCGGCTCCACCACTCCCCTTTGCCCGAAGGCTCCGGGGCGGCTTCACGGACTTAGCATCGCCTGGTTCGATGTTTGACGCTTCACAGCGGGTACCGGAATATCAACCGGTTATCCATCGACTACGCCTGTCGGCCTCGCCTTAGGTCCCGACTTACCCTGGGCAG
>NZ_JNZD01000089.1 GCF_000725495.1 Streptomyces aureus | reverse complement strand
CTGCCCAGGGTAAGTCGGGACCTAAGGCGAGGCCGACAGGCGTAGTCGATGGATAACCGGTTGATATTCCGGTACCCGCTGTGAAGCGTCAAACATCGAGCCCATTAATGCTAAGGCCGTGAAGCCGCCCTGATCTCTTCGGAGTTGAGGGGAGTGGTGGAGCCGCTGACCCAAGGTGGTAGTAGGTGAGTGATGGGGTGACGCAGGAAGGTAGTCCATCCCGGGCGGTGGTTGTCCCGGGGTAAGGGTGTAGGACGTCAGGTAGGCAAATCCGCCTGACACATAGTCTGAGACCCGATGCCGAGCCGATTGTGGTGAAGTGGATGATCCTATGCTGTCGAGAAAAGCCTCTAGCGAGTTTCATGGCGGCCCGTACCCTAAACCGACTCAGGTGG
>NZ_JNZD01000088.1 GCF_000725495.1 Streptomyces aureus | reverse complement strand
GAGGGAGCTGTCGAAGGTGGGACTGGCGATTGGGACGAAGTCGTAACAAGGTAGCCGTACCGGAAGGTGCGGCTGGATCACCTCCTTTCTAAGGAGCACGTCTAACCGAGTTCGCTCGGTCAGAGGCCAGTACATCGGCGAATGTTCGATGCTGGTTGCTCATGGGTGGAACGTTGATTATTCGGCACACTTGACTGTCTTCTCCTTCCAGTACTGCTCTTCGGGGCGTGGAACGAATGAGGGAAGCGGCGAGGGTGTCGGGCACGTTGTTGGGTGTCTGAGGGTACGGCCGCAAGGTCGCCTTCAGTGCCGGCCCCAGTGAACTCCGGTTTCGACCGGGGGTGATGGGTGGTTGGTCGTTGTTTGAGAACTGCACAGTGGACGCGAGCATCTGTGGC
>NZ_JNZD01000087.1 GCF_000725495.1 Streptomyces aureus | reverse complement strand
GAGCTGTCGAAGGTGGGACTGGCGATTGGGACGAAGTCGTAACAAGGTAGCCGTACCGGAAGGTGCGGCTGGATCACCTCCTTTCTAAGGAGCATCTAGGCCGCCAAGCTTGCTTGGTGGTCCAGGGCCATTACGTCGGCAAACGTTCGACGGTGGTTGCTCATGGGTGGAACGTTGATTATTCGGCACGATCCGGTATGGATCAGGCGCTAGTACTTCCCCTCGGGGAGTGGAACGCTGATCTGGTCAACCGATCGTGTCGGGCACGTTGTTGGGTGTCTGAGGGTACGGCCGATATGGCTGCCTTCAGTGCCGGCCCCAGTGAACTCCGGTTTCGACCGGGGGTGATGGGTGGTTGGTCGTTGTTTGAGAACTGCACAGTGGACGCGAGCATCTGTGGC
>NZ_JNZD01000086.1 GCF_000725495.1 Streptomyces aureus | reverse complement strand
GCCGAACCCAATACGCCGGATCCGTCGGATCACCCGACACCAGCCGGATCACCGGCTCACGGAACTCGATCCCCTCAAGCGCCGCCGCGAACTCCTCCAACATCGGATCCATCAACGGCGAATGAAACGCATGCGACACCGACAACCGCCTGTGCCGCCAACCCAACTCGGACACCCGCCGCGCAACACTCCCGACGGCATCCTCCGTGCCCGCCACCACCACCGACGACGGCCCGTTGACAGCGGCGATCGACACCCCGTCCGTCAGCAGAGCACGCACGTCGGCCTCTGCGGCGGACACCGCGAGCATCGCCCCACCCGCCGGCAGCCCGTCCATCAAGGCAGCACGCGCACGCACCAACCGGCACGCATCCCCCAGCGACAACACACCCGCCACATGCGCC
>NZ_JNZD01000085.1 GCF_000725495.1 Streptomyces aureus | reverse complement strand
GCGGTCGCGAAGCACTTCGTGGCGCTGTCGACGAACGCGGAGAAGGTCGCGGACTTCGGTATCGACACGGCGAACATGTTCGAGTTCTGGGACTGGGTCGGCGGACGCTACTCCTTCGACTCGGCGATCGGCCTGTCGCTGATGATCGCGATCGGCCCGGACCGCTTCCGCGAGATGCTCGACGGCTTCCACCTGGTCGACGAGCACTTCCGCACCGCTCCCGCCGAGGCCAACGCCCCGCTCCTGCTCGGTCTGTTGGGGATCTGGTACGGCAACTTCCACGACGCGCAGTCGCACGCGGTGCTCCCGTACTCGCACTACCTGTCGAAGTTCACCGCCTACCTCCAGCAGCTGGACATGGAGTCCAACGGCAAGTCGGTGGACCGCGACGGCCAGCCGGTGGAGTGGGGGACCGG
>NZ_JNZD01000084.1 GCF_000725495.1 Streptomyces aureus | reverse complement strand
CCTGGAGCAGGCCCCGGTCGCTGAAGTACCGCAGGTTGCCGGGGTTGTTGAGCCGGTGGCGGGTGATGTGGTGGTGCCGTGGCTGGTGTCCGGCCGGTCCGGGCCGGCTGCGCGTGAACAGTTGGCCCGGCTGGCGGAGGTTTCGGCTGGGCCGTTGGATGTGGCGTATTCCCTGTTGTCTCGGTCGCGGTTCGACCACCGTCTGGTCTCGGTGGGACGGACCAGGGCCGAGCTGTTGGTGGCTGCGGTGGAGGGGGTGGCTGGTGATGGTCGTTTGGGGGTGGTGTTCACGG
Organism: Streptomyces aureus; assembly: GCF_000725495.1. GTDB lineage: Bacteria > Actinomycetota > Actinomycetes > Streptomycetales > Streptomycetaceae > Streptomyces > Streptomyces aureus_B. The sequence continues at coordinate 134 of NZ_JNZD01000084.1, read as the reverse complement.
GTCAGGGTGCGCAGCGGTTGGGGATGGGTCGTGGTTTGTATGCCCGGTTCCCGGTGTTCGCGGCAGCCTTTGACGCGGTGATGGCGCAGTTGGGTGAGGACGTCCGGGAGGTGATGTGGGGTGCGGATCCTGAT
>NZ_JNZD01000083.1 GCF_000725495.1 Streptomyces aureus | reverse complement strand
GAGGGAGCTGTCGAAGGTGGGACTGGCGATTGGGACGAAGTCGTAACAAGGTAGCCGTACCGGAAGGTGCGGCTGGATCACCTCCTTTCTAAGGAGCACTTCTAACCGAGCTCTTCGGAGTGAGGTCAGAGGCCAGTACATCGGCGAATGTCCGATGCTGGTTGCTCATGGGTGGAACGTTGATTATTCGGCACTTTCAGTCATCTCGGGCTGCCAGTACTGCTCTTCGGAGCGTGGAAAGCTGATCACGAGTGGCGAGGGTGTCGGGCACGTTGTTGGGTGTCTGAGGGTACGGCCGCAAGGTCGCCTTCAGTGCCGGCCCCAGTGCACTCGAACTCTGGTTCGGGGTGATGGGTGGTTGGTCGTTGTTTGAGAACTGCACAGTGGACGCGAGCATCTGTGGCCAAGTTTTTAAGGGCGCACGGTGGATGCCTTGGCACCAG
>NZ_JNZD01000082.1 GCF_000725495.1 Streptomyces aureus | reverse complement strand
GTGGCCAGGGCCGCCTTCTCCTGCGCCGTCAGCGAGTTGAGGAGCTTCTGCGCGGAGCCCAGCTTGCTCTGGACTTCCTTCTTCTTCTTGGCGAGCTCGGCCCGGGTGTCGGCGAGGTCCTTGAGCTTCGCGGAGGCCTCGGCGCGCTGCTGGGCGAGCGAACGCTGCTTCTCCTGGACCTTCTTGAGCGACTCGACCTGCTGGGCGCTCAGCTGGTCCATGGCCGAGGCCTTGTCCAGGAAGTCGTCCGGGTCCGAGGAGAGGAAGAGCGCCACGGAGGGGTCGATGCCGCCGGTGCGGTACTGGGCGCTGGCCATCGAACCGAGGCCGTCGCGCAGCTCGTTGAGCTCTTCCTGGCCGCGGGCGACGTTGTCCTGGAGGGCGCTGATCTGCTTCTGCAGCTTCTGCTGCTTCTCCTTGGCGCCGTCGAGCTTCTCGGTCGCCTGCTCGGCCTCTTCGTAGAGCTTGTCGACCTTGGTCTTGACCTCGTCCTTGT
>NZ_JNZD01000081.1 GCF_000725495.1 Streptomyces aureus | reverse complement strand
GTCGTCATAGGCGAAGTGGCACACCCCGGAGGTCTCGGCGTGCACGTCGGCGCCGCCCAGGCCGTTCTGGGTGATCTCCTCGCCGGTGACCGCCTTGACCACGTCCGGACCGGTGATGAACATCTGCGAGGTCTCACGGACCATGAACACGAAGTCCGTCAGCGCGGGGCTGTAGGCGGCGCCGCCGGCGCAGGGGCCGAGCATCACCGAGATCTGCGGGATGACGCCGGAGGCCCTGGTGTTGCGCTGGAAGATGCCGCCGTAGCCGGCGAGCGCCGAGACGCCCTCCTGGATGCGGGCGCCGGCGCCGTCGTTGAGGGAGACCAGCGGGGCACCGGCCGCGATGGCCATGTCCATGATCTTGTGGATCTTCGTGGCGTGGGCCTCGCCCAGGGCCCCGCCGAAGATGCGGAAGTCGTGCGCGTAGACGAAGACCGTACGGCCCTCGACCGTGCCCCAGCCGGTGATCACACCGTCCGTGTACGGCTTCTTGGCCTCCAGGCCGAAGCCGGTCGCCCGGTGCCGGCGCAGCTGCTCG
>NZ_JNZD01000080.1 GCF_000725495.1 Streptomyces aureus | reverse complement strand
GAAGTGGAAGGCCATGTGGCATTCGTCGCCGCCGGAGGGGAAGTCGCCGAAGTAGTCGACGACGTCCTCGGGCCACTGGTTCGCCTCGGCGAGCAGCACCGTGTCCGGGTAGTGCGTGTCGATGTCGACCCGCAGCCGCTTGAGGAACTGATGGGTGGCCGGGAGGTTCTCGCAGTTCGTGCCCTCCGCCTGGTACAGGTAGGGCACGGCGTCGAGGCGGAACCCGTCGATTCCCGGGTTCTCGTAGTTGAGGTCGGGCTGGTGGGAGAAGAAGCGGTGCCAGTAGTACTGCTTGCGGACGGGGTCGAAGGTCCAGTTGGAGGCTTCGGTGTCGACGAAGATGATGCGGGCGTCGGCGTACTGTTTGTCGTCGTCGGCCCAGACGTAGTAGTCGCCGTAGGGTCCGTCGGGGTCGGAGCGGGATTCCTGGAACCACGGGTGCTGGTCGCTGGTGTGGTTCATGACGAAGTCGATGATGACCCGCATGCCGCGCTGGTGGGCGGCGTCGACGAATTCGACGAAGTCGGCGAGGTCGCCGAACTCGGGGAGGACGGCGGTGTAGTCGGAGACGTCGTAGCCGCCGTCGCGCAGGGGGGACTTGAAGAAGGGCGGCAGCCACAGGCAGTCGACGCCGAGCCATTGCAGGTAGTCGAGTTTGGCGGTCAGGCCCTTGAGGTCGCCGACGCCGTCGCCGTTGCTGTCCTGGAAGGAACGGACCAGGACCTCGTAGAAGACGGCGCGTTTGAACCACTCGGGATCGCGGTCCTTGGCCGGGGTGTCCTCGAACGTGTCCGGGACGGGCTC
>NZ_JNZD01000079.1 GCF_000725495.1 Streptomyces aureus | reverse complement strand
GAAGGAACGGACCAGGACCTCGTAGAAGACGGCGCGTTTGAACCACTCGGGATCGCGGTCCTTGGCCGGGGTGTCCTCGAACGTGTCCGGGACGGGCTCGTTGACCATCATGCGGGTGACCCTCCGATCCGCGGTGCCGGGCCGACAGTGAGCACATGTGCACCGCCCGGACCCAGGCGCACAAAGTTGGACCTGCCCCAGTTGTAGGTCTCGCCGGTGAGCTCGTCGCGCACCGGAACGCGCGCGTCCTCGCTCAGAGCGAGTCGCGGCATGTCCAAGGACACTGTCGCCTGCCGGGTGTGGTGGGGGTCCAGGTTCGCCACGACGACCACCGTGTCGTCACCCGAACGCTTGCTGTACGCGATCACGGCATCGTCGTCAGCCTCATGGAATCTCAGATTCCGGATTTCCCGCAGGGCCCGGTGCTCGCCCCTGATCCGGTTCAGGCGGGTGATCAGCGGGGCGATCGTGCGGCCCTCGCGTTCGGCGGCCGCCCAGTCGCGGGGGCGGAGCTCGTATTTCTCGGAGTGGAGGTATTCCTCGCTGCCGGGGCGCAGGGGGGTGTTCTCGCAGAGTTCGTAGCCGCTGTAGA
>NZ_JNZD01000078.1 GCF_000725495.1 Streptomyces aureus | reverse complement strand
TCTACAGCGGCTACGAACTCTGCGAGAACACCCCCCTGCGCCCCGGCAGCGAGGAATACCTCCACTCCGAGAAATACGAGCTCCGCCCCCGCGACTGGGAGTCGGCGGAGCGGGAGGGCCGGAGCATCGCCCCGCTGGTGCGGGAGCTCAACGCGGTCAGACGGCGCAGTCCGGCGCTGCGACAGCTGCGTGACCTGCACTTCCATCACGCCGACCAGGAGGCGGTGATCGTCTATTCCAAGTCCGCCACGGACGCCCGCGGCACGAACACGGTCGTGGTGGTGGTCAACCTCGACCCGCACCACACCCAGGAGGCCACCGTCTCGTTGGACATGCCGCAACTCGGCCTGGAATGGCACGAGTCGGTGCCGGTGCGCGACGAGCTCACCGGCGAGACCTACCACTGGGGCAGGACCAACTATGTGCGCCTGGAACCGGGTGACCGGCCCGCGCACATCCTCACCGTCCTGCGACCGTCCTCACCGCTGATCGGAGGGTCACCCACCACATGATCGTCAATGAGCCCGTCCCGGACACGTTCGAGGACACCCCGGCCAAGGACCGCGATCCCGAGTGGTTCAAACGCGCCGTCTTCTACGAGGTCCTGGTCCGTTCCTTC
>NZ_JNZD01000077.1 GCF_000725495.1 Streptomyces aureus | reverse complement strand
AGAAACGTAACAGCGCTCCGACGTCCCTTCCGCGTATCGGCATGGCGTCCCAGGCCCGGCAGGCGTCCCGGGACGTGCCGGTTCGAGGTGCCGTTGGGGGCCTTGGCACCTTGCTCCGCACGGGATTCCGCCGTCCCGGGGAGCATGGTCACCGCGGCCTCGTCCCGCGTTGTCCCGCATGCGTCCCATGGCGTCCCAACGGTCGTCCCGGAGTGCGCACCATGTCCGCCCGGCGTGCGTCGCCGGGCGCCTCCTGCCGTGCGTCGCGATCCAGGGCGGCCGGCTCGGCGGGGCTTCGCAGATCGGGGCGTGGATGGGCGGTTGGAGTATGCCGCGGCGCAGGGTCGTTGGCCACCCCGCACACGGCGGCGAGCGCCCCCGTGATCGTCGCGCTGTCGAGTCCGGGTGTTGCCCTGGTCGGTTTGGTCCCGGGCTCTTGGTGGAGCCTGGTTGCCTCGGACGCGTTGAGGGTGTGAAGCCCGGCCGTGGGGGAGGCCTGATCGGCGATTTCGCTTTCGGTTCTGCGTGTTGGTTGCTGCCGGGGCGATGCGCCGGCAGGGGAGTCGGTGGTCGGTGGGTGTGGGTGGGTTGGGGGTTCGGGGCTGTGTGGGTTGTGGCGGGGGTTTTGGGGCGTTGACGGGGTGTGGG
>NZ_JNZD01000076.1 GCF_000725495.1 Streptomyces aureus | reverse complement strand
GTGCTGCTCGCCGAGGCGAACCAGTGGCCCGAGGACGTCGTCGACTACTTCGGCGACTTCCCCTCCGGCGGCGACGAATGCCACATGGCCTTCCACTTCCCCGTCATGCCCCGCATCTTCATGGCCGTCCGCCGCGAGTCCCGCTACCCCGTCTCCGAGATCCTCGCCAAGACACCCGCCATCCCCGCCAACTGCCAATGGGGCATCTTCCTGCGCAACCACGACGAGCTCACCCTCGAAATGGTCACCGACGAAGAACGCGACTACATGTACGCCGAATACGCGAAAGACCCGCGTATGCGCGCCAACATCGGCATCCGCCGCCGCCTCGCCCCCCTCCTCGACAACGACCGCAACCAGATCGAACTCTTCACCGCCCTGCTGCTCTCCCTCCCCGGATCGCCGATCCTCTACTACGGCGACGAGATCGGCATGGGCGACAACATCTGGCTCGGCGACCGCGACGCCGTCCGCACCCCCATGCAATGGACCCCCGACCGCAACGCCGGATTCTCCTCCAGCGACCCCGGACGCCTCTTCCTGCCCACGATCATGGACCCCGTCTACGGCTACCAGGTCACCAACGTCGAGGCCTCCATGTCCTCGCCGTCCTCCCTGCTGCACTGGACCCGCCGCATGATCGAGATCCGCAAACAGAACAAGGCCTTCGGACTCGGCACCTACACCGA
>NZ_JNZD01000075.1 GCF_000725495.1 Streptomyces aureus | reverse complement strand
TGTGGGCGGGGGTCAGTTCTCGGGGAGGAAGACCTTTTCCATGCCGTTCTGGAGGTTGGTGACGAAGGTGGGGTCGTCGTCGGAGAGGGGGCCTTCGGGGTGGAAGAGGGTTTCGCCGTGGAGGGGGAGGGTGTCCCAGGTGCCGGCCAGTGCGCGGGCGCGGTCTTCGCCAAAGAGGTGGGTGACCAGGGCGATGGTGCTGGGGTGGACGGTGGCGGCGCCGCCGGCGGTGAAGATCTTGGCGTCGGGCAGCAGGGACCAGGCGCGGCGGGGCCGGGCGACGTCGGCGCCCAGGTCGGCCAGGCGGCGGCCCAGGACCGCGGCGGCCTGGAAGCGGGTGCCCTTGAGGATGCCGGAGCGGAACAGGACGCCCACTCCCGCGCAGTTGGCGGCGACCCAGCGGTCCTCGTCGTGGTGGGCGCGGATGAAGTCGAGGGTGCGGGGGTCGCGGGAGGCGGCGCCGCCGCCGATGCCGCCGGGGATGTAGAGGAGGTCGTAACGGCTTTGCGGGTCGACCTTCTCGGTCTGGATCTGCGCGCCCATGTGGGTGGTGACCGTGCCGCCCTCGAAACTGCCGAGCGTGACCTCGAGGCTCTCACCGCTCTGGCCGAGATCGTAGGCAAGAGCGCGGAACAGTTCCCAGGGCGCGAACAGGTCCTGCTCACCGACGTTGGGGAAAGCCAGGAAGAGGACCTTCTTGATGCTGCTCACGGTGTGCTCCTTACGGATGCGGGTGGATG
>NZ_JNZD01000074.1 GCF_000725495.1 Streptomyces aureus | reverse complement strand
CTCTTAAGTTGGCCTGGCGGCCAACTACGGGCCTGACGGCCCGTTAGGTCGCCGTCGCCGTGCCTGGCGGCACGGCTGTGTATGTAGTGCGGGGTTGGCCCTGGCGGGCCAACTCGTTTGGTTTCTGTGGGTGTTGACGGGCCTGACGGCCCTCTCTCTCAAGAGAGAGGTTCTGCCTGGCGGCAGAACAGGCGCCTTGTGACGGCCCCTCCCCTGACGGGGGGGGGAAGTGAACTGGGTTGAGTGCCGGGGCCTGTCGGGGCCGGTGATGTCATAACGAGGTGGTTGCACAGATATCCGGGTTGCCTACGCTCCCCTGCCGGGGAGCCTGGGATAAGCGGTGTCAGGGCTTTCGCTTGACTGGGCGTCTGTTTCCTTTAGTCAGTGGGGAGTTCTGTGCCCCTTGCCTTTATGTCGTTTGTGTACACGCCTGACGGCGTGTTGGCTAATCGGTTTGGGCACCTGGCAGGGGCGCCCGGACTGCTCTGGTATGTGGTTGATGCGTCAGAGTGCAGGGTTCTGGAAGGGTGGGGTTATGGCTGGCGAAGGTTTGGTGTCTATGACGGTGAAGGTGTCGCTGGGCACGCGGTCTCGGCTGGAGGCCGTGGTGGCGCGTCATCGTGCTCTGCGGCGAGAGCTGGCGCGTGATGTCCGGTGGGGTGTTGAGGGTTTGAGCCGGCGTGAGGCGGATGTGGTGCGTGCCCGGTGGCGCTCAGAGGTGGTGGGGTTGCGTGAGAAGGGGCGGCTGCTGGACACGGTCGACTCGTTTGTCCTGTACGGGGTTCGTCATGAGTTGGCTGTGCGGGGGTGGGTGCGGGAGTGGCCTGAGG
>NZ_JNZD01000073.1 GCF_000725495.1 Streptomyces aureus | reverse complement strand
CTAGGCGGTTTCGTTTGGATCATCGTGCGGACCAGAGGAAGATGCCGGCGACGTGGAGTCCGGCCAGGTAGATGGTCGCTGTCTTCTCGTAGCGGGTGGCGATGCCTCGCCATTGCTTGAGGCGGTTGATGCACCGCTCGACAGTGTTGCGCTGCTTGTAGGCCTCTCGGTCGAAGGCCGGTGGTCTGCCGCCCCGGCTGCCGCGCCGCAGTCGGTGGCCGCGTTGGTCTGCGGGGACGGGGATCACGGCACGGATGCCGCGCCGACGCAGGTGTTCGCGGATCGCGCGGGAGGAATACGCCTTGTCGGCCAGGACCAGGTCCGGTCTGGTGCGTGGCCGACCACGTCGTCGGGGGACACGCAGGCGGGCCATGACATCGGTGAAGGCCGGTGCATCGCCTGCCTGTCCGGCGGTGAGGACGAACGCCAGGGGCCGGCAGCGGGCGTCGGCAGCAAGGTGGATCTTGGTGGTCAGTCCACCGCGGGACCGTCCGATGGCGTGGTCGTCGGGTTCGTCGGCCGGGGCCCCTTTTTGCGGGCCCCGGCCGCATGCTGGTGAGCCCTCACGATCGTGGAGTCCACCGAGACCGCCCAGTCGAGGTCTTCGTCGGCGTCGGCCTGGGCCATCAGCGTGGTGAACACTCGCTCCCAGGTGCCGTCGACGGCCCACATCCGCAGCCGGTTGTAGACGCCCCGCCAGTTGCCGTACCTCTCCGGCAGGTGCACCCACTGGGTTCCGGTCTGGAACTTGAAGGCGATCGCGTCGATCACCTCCCGGTGATCCCGCCAGCGGCCACCCCGCACCGGCGTCCGGTCCGGGAGCAACGGCTCGATCCGCGCCCACTGCGCGTCAGTTAACGGCACACCCGGACCAACGATCCGATGATCTAAACGAAACGGCCTAG
>NZ_JNZD01000072.1 GCF_000725495.1 Streptomyces aureus | reverse complement strand
CCAGCGGGAGACGATGCCGACATGCCGGCCGTAGCGGGCCGCCTTCTCCTCCAGCACGCGGCGGAACATGCCCCACGCAGCATCGTGCACAGACTTGGCGAGACGAGTGCGGGCGAGGCCGGAGACCGCCAGGTCTTCGAGATAGACCGCTTGGTTGTCGCGGACCAGCCTCGAAGCGTTCTGGTGGCACCAGTCCCTGCGCGCGTCGGCCACCCGGGCGTGGGCACGGGCGACCTTCAGCCGGGCCTTGGCCCGGTTCTTCGACCCCTTCGCCTTCCGGCACAGCGCCTGCTGCGCCTTCGCCAGCCGACGCTCGGCGCGCCGCAGGAAGCGAGGGTTGTCGATGACCTGCCCGGTGGACAGAACGGCGTACCGCGTCAGCCCCAGATCAATGCCGACCTCGGCATCCACGGGCGGCAGCGTTGCGGGCCCGACGTCCACCACGAAGCTCGCGAAGTACCGGCCCGAAGCGTCCTTGACCACCGTCACAGACGACGGGGCCGACGGCAGCTCCCGGGACCAGCGGACCCGGACGTCCCCGATCTTCGCGAGGTTCAACCGGCCGTTGTCCCGCAGCCGGAACCCGTTCCTGGAGAAACGAACGGCCTGCCGGTTGTCCTTCTTCGACTTGAACACCGGAAGCCCCATACGGCGCCCTGGCCGCTTCCCCGACACCGACGCGAAGAAGTTCGCGTACGCCGCATCGAGATCACGAAGAGAGGACTGCAGCGCGTCCACCGACACCTCGGCGAGCCAGGCCCGCTCGGGCGTCTTCTTCGCCTCCGTGATCACCCGCTTCGCCAGCACACCTGTCGCGATCTTCGACCTGTCCGCCAGGTACGCGGCCTTCCTCACGGCCAGCGCATCGTTGTAGACCACCCGGGCACAGCCGAACGTACGGGCCAGCGCGATGCGCTGACCCGGCATCGGCTCGAGCCGGAAGGAATACCGCAGA
>NZ_JNZD01000070.1 GCF_000725495.1 Streptomyces aureus | reverse complement strand
TCAGTCCTTGATCTCGCAGATCGGGGCGCCGGAGGTGACGGAGGCGCCGACCTCCGCGCTCAGGCCCTTGACGGTGCCCGAGCGGTGCGCGTTCAGGGGCTGTTCCATCTTCATGGCCTCCAGGACGACGATCAGATCGCCTTCCTTGACCTCCTGGCCCTCCTCGACGGCCACCTTGACGATGGTGCCCTGCATCGGGGAGGCGAGGGTGTCGCCCGAGGCGACCGGGCCGGACTTCTTCGCGGCCCGGCGCTTGGGCTTGGCGCCCGCGGCCAGACCCGTGCGGGCCAGCGACATGCCCAGCGAGACCGGCAGCGAGACCTCCAGACGCTTGCCGCCGACCTCGACGACCACCGTCTCGCGGCCGGGCTCGTCATCGCTCTCGGCGTCGGCCGGGGCGGCGAACGGCTTGATCTCGTTGACGAACTCGGTCTCGATCCAGCGGGTGTGGACCGTGAACGGCTCGGTCGAGCCGGTCAGCTCCGGGGCGTACGCCGGGTCCTCGACCACCGCACGGTGGAAGGGGATCGCGGTCGCCATGCCCTCGACCTGGAACTCGGCCAGGGCGCGGGCCGCCCGCTGGAGCGCCTGCTTGCGGGTGGCGCCGGTGACGATCAGCTTGGCGAGCAGGGAGTCCCAGGCCGGGCCGATGACGCTGCCGGACTCGACGCCCGCGTCCAGACGGACACCGGGGCCGGTCGGTGCCGAGAACGCGGTGACCGTACCCGGGGCGGGCAGGAAGTTGCGGCCAGGGTCCTCGCCGTTGATACGGAACTCGATGGAGTGGCCGCGCAGTTCGGGGTCGCCGTAGCCCAGTTCCTCGCCGTCGGCGATGCGGAACATCTCACGGACCAGGTCGATGCCGGCGACCTCCTCGGTGACCGGGTGCTCGACCTGCAGACGGGTGTTGACCTCCAGGAAGGAGATCGTGCCGTCCATGCCGACCAGGAACTCCACCGTTCCCGCGCCGACGTAGCCGGCCTCCTTCAGGATCGCCTTGGAGGACGCGTACAGCTCATCCATCTGCGCCGGGGACAGGAACGGCGCGGGCGCCTCCTCGACCAGCTTCTGGTGGCGGCGCTGCAGCGAGCAGTCACGGGTGGAGACGACGACCACGTTGCCGTGGGCGTCGGCCAGGCACTGGGTCTCCACGTGCCGGGGCTTGTCGAGGTAGCGCTCCACGAAGCACTCGCCGCGCCCGAAGGCCGCAACCGCCTCGCGCACCGCGGACTCGTACAGCTCCGGCACCTCCTCCAGGGTGCGGGCCACCTTCAGACCACGCCCGCCACCGCCGAACGCGGCCTTGATCGCGATCGGCAGACCGTGCTGCTCGGCGAACGCGACGACCTCCTCGGCACCCGAGACCGG
>NZ_JNZD01000069.1 GCF_000725495.1 Streptomyces aureus | reverse complement strand
ACACAGTGGACGCGAGCAACTGAGGACAAGCCCTCGGCCTATTAGTACCAGTCACCTCCACCCGTTACCGGGCTTCCAGATCTGGCCTATCAACCCAGTCGTCTACTGGGAGCCTTAACCCCTCAAGGGGGTGGGAATACTCATCTTGAAGCAGGCTTCCCGCTTAGATGCTTTCAGCGGTTATCCCTCCCGAACGTAGCCAACCAGCCATGCCCTTGGCAGGACAACTGGCACACCAGAGGTTCGTCCGTCCCGGTCCTCTCGTACTAGGGACAGCCCTTCTCAATATTCCTACGCGCACAGCGGATAGGGACCGAACTGTCTCACGACGTTCTAAACCCAGCTCGCGTACCGCTTTAATGGGCGAACAGCCCAACCCTTGGGACCGACTCCAGCCCCAGGATGCGACGAGCCGACATCGAGGTGCCAAACCATCCCGTCGATATGGACTCTTGGGGAAGATCAGCCTGTTATCCCCGGGGTACCTTTTATCCGTTGAGCGACGGCGCTTCCACAAGCCACCGCCGGATCACTAGTCCCGACTTTCGTCCCTGCTCGACCCGTCGGTCTCACAGTCAAGCTCCCTTGTGCACTTACACTCAACACCTGATTGCCAACCAGGCTGAGGGAACCTTTGGGCGCCTCCGTTACTCTTTAGGAGGCAACCGCCCCAGTTAAACTACCCATCAGACACTGTCCCTGATCCGGATCACGGACCCAGGTTAGACATCCAGCACGACCAGACTGGTATTTCAACGACGACTCCACAAGCACTGGCGTGCCCGCTTCACAGTCTCCCAGCTATCCTACACAAGCCGAACCGAACACCAATATCAAACTGTAGTAAAGGTCCCGGGGTCTTTCCGTCCTGCTGCGCGAAACGAGCATCTTTACTCGTAGTGCAATTTCACCGGGCCTATGGTTGAGACAGTCGAGAAGTCGTTACGCCATTCGTGCAGGTCGGAACTTACCCGACAAGGAATTTCGCTACCTTAGGATGGTTATAGTTACCACCGCCGTTTACTGGCGCTTAAGTTCTCAGCTTCGCCACCCCGAAGAGTGACTAACCGGTCCCCTTAACGTTCCAGCACCGGGCAGGCGTCAGTCCGTATACATCGCCTTACGGCTTCGCACGGACCTGTGTTTTTAGTAAACAGTCGCTTCTCGCTGGTCTCTGCGGCCACCCCCAGCTCATGGAGTAAATCCAATCACCAGTGATGGCCCCCCTTCTCCCGAAGTTACGGGGGCATTTTGCCGAGTTCCTTAACCATAGTTCACCCGAACGCCTCGGTATTCTCTACCTGACCACCTGAGTCGGTTTAGGGTACGGGCCGCCATGAAACTCGCTAGAGGCTTTTCTCGACAGCATAGGATCATCCACTTCACCACAATCGGCTCGGCATC
>NZ_JNZD01000068.1 GCF_000725495.1 Streptomyces aureus | reverse complement strand
TTCCGCATACACGGCAACGCTCGCGATCCCGGCATCCCGACATGCTCGGGCCACGCGGACAGCGATTTCGCCACGGTTGGCGATGAGCACCTTGCGCACAACGACTCCAGGGAAGGGAACGACTCATATGGATGACGGATCTTCCGGGCGAAGGGTTCGCCCGCGACGGATGCTCCCCGTGCCGAACTCACCGTGTGGCGAACGGCGTTCGCACGGCCCCGCCCACTACTTGGCCGGGGCCGGCACCGCTCGGTGCCAGCTCACGGGAGACGCGTAGCCGACGGGACGCCACCGGGCCGGGGGCCCCTCCTCGTCGGCGGTGTCGGACACGCCGGGGAGCGCGTCGGCGCGGGCGAGCAGTACCGCGGTGAGCGCGGCCAGTTCCTCGTCGAGGGGTTCGCCCTTGACGATGCGGACGGCTGGTTCGTGATCGCGGCTCCGAGGAGCGGATGCCATGGTCGTCAGGTCCTTTCCGGTCGTCCCTGCGGCGGGCTTCCGTGCCGTCACCGGGGCAGGCTTCCGTCCCGTCACTGCGGCGGGTTTCCGTGCTTGCGGACCGGCAGTTCGGCGTGTTTGGCCCGGAGCATGTGCAGTGCGCGGCTGAGGACGCCGCGCGTATCGGCCGGGTCGATGACGTCGTCGACGAGGCCGCGTTCGGCCGCGTAGTACGGGTGCATCAGCTCGGTCTTGTACTCCTTGACCATGCTCGCCCGCATCGCGTCCGGGTCGTCGGCGTCGGCGATCCGCTTGCGGAAGATGACGTTGGCGGCACCCTCCGCGCCCATCACCGCGATCTCGTTGGTCGGCCAGGCGAAGGACAGGTCGGTCCCCACCGAGCGGGAATCCATGACGATGTACGCGCCGCCGTAGGCCTTGCGCAGGATCAACTGGAGCCTCGGCACGGTGGCGTTGCAGTAGGCGTAGAGCAGCTTCGCACCGTGCCGGATGATCCCGCCGTGCTCCTGGTCGACGCCGGGCAGGAAGCCGGGTACGTCGAGCAGGGTGATCAGCGGGATGTTGAAAGCGTCGCACAACTGCACGAAGCGCGCGGCCTTTTCGGAGGCGTGGATGTCCAGCACTCCGGCCATGGACATCGGCTGGTTCGCCACGATGCCGACCACCTGGCCGTCGAGACGGGCCAGCGCGCAGATCACGTTGGTCGCCCAGCGCTCGTGGACCTCGATGAACTGGCCGTCGTCGACGAGCTCCTCGATCACCCGGCGCATGTCGTACGGGCGGTTGCCGTCGGCCGGGACCAGGTCGAGCAGCGCCTCGCAGCGCCGGGAGGAAGGATCGTCCGTGTTCTCGACGGGCGGGGTCTCACGGTTGTTCTGCGGCAGCAGTGACAGGAGGTAGCGGACCTCCGCCAGGCAGGTCTCCTCGTCGTCATAGGCGAAGTGGCACACCCCGGAGGTCTCGGCGTGCACGTCGGCGCCGCCCAGGCCGTTCTGGGTGATCTCCTCGCCGGT
>NZ_JNZD01000067.1 GCF_000725495.1 Streptomyces aureus | reverse complement strand
TCGATGTTTGACGCTTCACAGCGGGTACCGGAATATCAACCGGTTATCCATCGACTACGCCTGTCGGCCTCGCCTTAGGTCCCGACTTACCCTGGGCAGATCAGCTTGACCCAGGAACCCTTAGTCAATCGGCGCACACGTTTCTCACGTGTGTATCGCTACTCATGCCTGCATTCTCACTCGTCAACCGTCCACGACTACCTTCCAGTGCCGCTTCACCCGGCAGACGACGCTCCCCTACCCATCACAGCGGGCGTTGGCCCTATTGCTGCAATGACACGACTTCGGCGGTACGCTTGAGCCCCGCTACATTGTCGGCGCGGAATCACTAGACCAGTGAGCTATTACGCACTCTTTCAAGGGTGGCTGCTTCTAAGCCAACCTCCTGGTTGTCTCTGCGACTCCACATCCTTTCCCACTTAGCGTACGCTTAGGGGCCTTAGTCGATGCTCTGGGCTGTTTCCCTCTCGACCATGGAGCTTATCCCCCACAGTCTCACTGCCGCGCTCTCACTTACCGGCATTCGGAGTTTGGCTAAGGTCAGTAACCCGGTAGGGCCCATCGCCTATCCAGTGCTCTACCTCCGGCAAGAAACACACGACGCTGCACCTAAATGCATTTCGGGGAGAACCAGCTATCACGGAGTTTGATTGGCCTTTCACCCCTAACCACAGGTCATCCCCCAGGTTTTCAACCCTGGTGGGTTCGGTCCTCCACGACCTCTTACAGCCGCTTCAACCTGCCCATGGCTAGATCACTCCGCTTCGGGTCTTGAGCGCGCTACTGAATCGCCCTATTCGGACTCGCTTTCGCTACGGCTTCCCCACACGGGTTAACCTCGCAACGCACCGCAAACTCGCAGGCTCATTCTTCAAAAGGCACGCAGTCACGAGACACCAAGCAAGCTTGATGTCCGACGCTCCCACGGCTTGTAGGCACACGGTTTCAGGTACTATTTCACTCCGCTCCCGCGGTACTTTTCACCATTCCCTCACGGTACTATCCGCTATCGGTCACCAGGGAATATTTAGGCTTAGCGGGTGGTCCCGCCAGATTCACACGGGATTTCTCGGGCCCCGTGCTACTTGGGTGTCTCTCAAACGAGCCGCTGATGTTTCGACTACGGGGGTCTTACCCTCTACGCCGGACCTTTCGCATGTCCTTCGCCTACATCAACGGTTTCTGACTCGTCTCACAGCCGGCAGACTGTGAAAGAGAGATCCCACAACCCCCCAAGCGCAACCCCTGCCGGGTCTCACACGCTTGAGGTTTGGCCTCATCCGGTTTCGCTCGCCACTACTCCCGGAATCACGGTTGTTTTCTCTTCCTGCGGGTACTGAGATGTTTCACTTCCCCGCGTTCCCTCCACACTGCCTATGTGTTCAGCAGTGGGTGACAGCCCATGACGACTGCCGGGTTTCCCCATTCGGAAACCCCCGGATCAAAGCCTGGTTGACGGCTCCCCGGGGACTATCGTGGCCTCCCACGTCCTTCATCGGTTCCTGGTGCCAAGGCATCCACCGTGCGCCCTTAAAAACTTGGCCACAGATGCTCGCGTCCACTGTGCAGTTCTCAAACAACGACCAACCACCCATCACCCC
>NZ_KL647044.1:1325-4521 GCF_000725495.1 Streptomyces aureus | reverse complement strand
GGTGTGGGGTCTGGTGCGGTCGGCTCAGCGGGAGTTGCCGGGTCGGTTCTGGCTGGTGGATGTCGAGGGTGATGGGGATCCGGTTGTCACGGGTGAGCCCGAGGTGGTGGTGCGTGGGGGTGACGCGTTCGCTGCTCGCCTGGTCCGGGCCGCCGCTGATGAGGGTGGCGTGCGCTCCTGGGATGCTGAGGGGCTGGTGTTGATCACTGGTGGTACGGGTGGTCTGGGTGCGTTGGTGGCACGGCATGTGGTGGCCGAGCGCGGTGTGCGGAGGCTGCTTCTGCTGAGTCGGCGTGGTCCGGCGGCGGAGGGTGTGTCGGAGCTGGTGGCCGAGCTGGCCGGGCTGGGCGCGGATGCGGAGGTCGTGGCGTGTGATGTCGGGGACCGGGCGGCGCTGGCGAAGGTGCTGGACGGGCGTGTGGTGTCGGGTGTGGTGCACGCGGCCGGGGTTTTGGACGATGGTGTGCTGGAAGGGATGACGCCGCAGCGGCTGGATGGGGTGCTGAGGCCGAAGGCGGACGCGGCGTGGTATTTGCATGAACTGGTCGGTGATGTGGATCAGTTCGTGGTGTTCTCGTCGGTGGCGGGTGCATTCGGTGCGGCGGGGCAGGCGAACTACGCGGCCGCGAACGCGTTCCTGGACGGGCTGGCGGTTCATCGTCGGGCTCTGGGCTGGTCGGGTGTGTCGCTGGCATGGGGTCCGTGGGAGCAGGGCGCGGGCATGACCGAGCAGTTGGCCGCGGCCGACGTGGCACGCATGCGGCGTTCGGGTGTGCTCCCGCTGGAGTCCGCCGAAGGGCTGGCCCTGTTCGACGCGGCGACCGGCCCGGCGATGGTGCCGGTGAAGCTGGACCTGACGGCGTTGCGAGACTCCGGTGAAGTACCGGCGCTGCTGCGCGGCCTCGTCCGCACCCCGGCCCGCCGTGGTGTCGCGCGGACCGGCGAGGCCGATGACCTCGCGCACCGCCTGGCCGGCATGACCGCCGAGGCCCGCATCGACCTGCTGCTCGACCTGGTGCGCGGGCGGGCGGCGACCGTGCTCGGGCACGTGCACGGTTCACTGGTCGATCCGGAGCGCTCGTTCCAGGACCTGGGCCTCGACTCGCTGACGGCGGTGGAACTGCGCAACGGTTTGTCCGTGGCCACCGGGTTACGGCTGCCCGCGACCCTGGTGTTCGACTACCCGACCTCGACCACGCTCGCCCATTACCTGCTCGACGAATTGCTCGGCACTGCGGACCAGACCCGAATTCCCGCCGGCGCACTTCCGTCGCTCTCCGACGATCCGGTCGTGATCGTGGGCATGGCGTGCCGGTATCCGGGTGGGGTGCGGTCGCCGGAGGACCTGTGGCAGCTCGTCACCGAGGGCATCGACGCCGTCGGTGACTTCCCGGACGACCGCGGCTGGGACCTCGACGCCCTCTACCACCCCGACGCGGCGCACACCGGCACCTCCTACACCCGGTCCGGCGGATTCCTGCACGATGCGCTCGCCACGGACGCGCAGCAGCGTCTGCTGTTGGAGACGTCGTGGGAGGCGTTGGAGCGGTCGGGCATCGATCCGGTGTCGCTGCGGGGCAGCCGTACGGGTGTGTTCGCCGGCGTCATGTACAGCGACTACTCCGATCTGCTGAACAGCCCCGAGTTCGAGGGCTTCCGCGGCAATGGCAGCTCCGCCAGCGTGGCCTCGGGGCGCGTGGCTTATTCGCTGGGCCTCGAGGGTCCGGCGGTCACGGTCGACACGGCGTGTTCGTCCTCGTTGGTGGCCCTGCACTGGGCGGCCCAGGCGGTGCGGTCGGGCGACTGTGACCTGGCGCTGGCCGGCGGCGCAACGGGCACGAGATTCTTGCGGTGGTGCGGGGTTCGGCGGTGAATCAGGACGGAGCGTCGAACGGTCTGACGGCGCCGAACGGGCCGTCCCAGCAGCGGGTGATCCGCCAGGCGCTGGCGAGCGCGGGTCTGTCACCCGGGGACGTGGATGTCGTGGAGGGTCACGGCACCGGTACGACGTTGGGTGATCCGATCGAGGCGCAGGCGCTGCTGGCGACGTACGGTCAGGACCGCGATACGCCGTTGTTGCTGGGTTCGGTGAAGTCGAACATCGGGCACACCCAGGCCGCCGCCGGTGTCGCCGGTGTGATCAAGATGGTCATGGCCATGCGTAACGGCCTTGTGCCCCGGACCTTGCACGCGGACCTGCCGTCGTCACATGTGGACTGGACCGCCGGCGACGTCGACCTCGTCACGGAGAACGCCGTCTGGCTGGAGGCGGAACGGCCGCGCCGGGCGGCCGTGTCGTCGTTCGGTATTTCCGGCACCAACGCTCATACCGTCCTGGAGCAGCACCTCGTCAACCCGGTCGAGCCGGAGCCGGCCGACGTCGTGGTGCCGTGGGTGGTGGCAGGCAAAACTGCGGCAGCCCTGAAGGAGCAGGTCGCGCGGCTTGCCCGCAGTCACGGCCGGCCGCTGGACATCGGCTACTCGCTGGCGACGACCCGGTCGGCGTTCGAGCACCGGGCCGCGAGCTGTTGGTGGCTGCGGTGGAGGGGGTGGCTGGTGATGGCCGTTTGGGGGTTGTGTTTACGGGTCAGGGTGCGCAGCGGTTGGGGATGGGTCGTGGTTTGTATGCCCGGTTCCCGGTGTTCGCGGCGGCTTTTGATGCGGTGGTGGCGGAGTTGGGTGCTGATGTTCGGGAGGTGATGTGGGGTGCGGATGCGGATGTGTTGAATCGGACGGGGTGGTCGCAGCCGGCGTTGTTTGCGCTGGAGGTGGCGTTGTTCCGGTTGGTGGAGTCGTGGGGTGTGCGGCCTGAGGCGGTGGCTGGGCATTCGTTGGGTGAGGTGGTGGCGGCGCATGTGGCGGGTGTGCTGTCGCTGGGGGATGCGTGTCGGCTGGTGCGTGCGCGTGCTGCCTTGATGGACGGGCTGCCGGCGGGTGGGGCGATGCTCGCCGTGTCCGCCGCAGAGGCCGACGTGCGTGCTCTGCTGACGGACGGGGTGTCGATCGCTGCTGTGAACGGGCCGACGTCGGTGGTGGTGGCGGGCACGGAAGATGCCGTGGGGAGTGTTGCGCGGCGGGTGTCCGAGTTGGGTTGGCGGTGCAGGCGGTTGTCGGTGTCGCATGCGTTTCATTCGCCGTTGATGGATCCGATGCTGGAGGAGTTCGCGGCGGCGCTTGAGGGGATCGAGTTCCGTGA
>NZ_KL647044.1:0-1293 GCF_000725495.1 Streptomyces aureus | reverse complement strand
GATCGAGTTCCGTGAGCCGGTGATCCGGCTGGTGTCGGGTGATCCGACGGATCCGGCGTATTGGGTTCGGCATGTGCGTGAGGCCGTGCGGTTCGGTGACGCGGTGCGGGCGATGGTCGACGAGGGCGTGGGGACGTTCCTGGAGCTGGGGCCCGACGGGACACTGTCGGCGATGATCCAGGAGACCGCGGCTGTCACGCACTGCGCCGGGACCGGGATGAGGAGACGTCGGCGGTGACGGCGCTGGCGGTGCTGCACGCCCACGGTGTCGGGGTGGACTGGGAGGCGTTCTTCGCCGGTACGGGCGCGCGCCGGGTAGAGCTGCCGACCTACGCCTTCCAGCACGAACGCTTCTGGCCCGAGCTCTCGGAAGCGGCGCCCTCGACGGCCGGCCACCCGCTGCTGCACTCCGTTGTGGCACTGGCCGACGGTGACGGTGTGGTCCTCACCGGCCGGCTGTCGCTGCGGACGCAGCCGTGGCTTGCGGATCATGTCGTACACGGCCGGGTCCTGTTCCCCGGCACCGGCTTCGTGGAGCTGGCGCTGCGCGCCGGGGACGAACTCGGCCTCCAGCGGATCGAGGAACTGACCATGGCGGCGCCGCTGGTGCTGCCGGAGAAGGGAAGCGTCGCCCTTCAAGTGTCGGTCGACGGGACCGGTCGGATCGGTGTCTTCTCCCGGCCCGACGACACGGACGACCCGTGGACGCAGCATGCCACCGGCGTCCTGGGCCAGGGCGCCAGGCCCACCGCAGACCTCGGCGTGTGGCCACCGGTCGGTGCGGAACCCCTGTCGCTCGACGGGTTCTACGATCGCGTGCTGGAGCTCGGTTTCGACTACGGGACGGCGTTCCAGGGCCTGCGGTCGGCCTGGCGCGCCGCGGACGGCGTGCTGTTCGCCGAGGTTGAACTGCCCGAACGCCTGTCGGGACAGTACGGCTTGCACCCGGCGCTGTTCGACGCTGCCCTGCACACCCTCGGCACGACCGCGCCCGGTGGGCCGAGCCGGGTGCCGTTCTCCTGGGAGGGCGTGTCCCTGCATGCAAGCGGCGCCACAGCACTGCGGGTCCGGCTGGCTGTCGATGGCGACACCGCGTCGCTGACCGCGGTCGACCCGGCCGGCGCCCTCGTGCTCTCCGCCGATGCGCTCACGCTCCGTGCCGTCACACCTGATCAGTTCGGCCAGGTCGACTCCTTGTATCGGGTGGAGTGGTCGACGTCGGTGCCGGCGGTGGAGGTGGGTGATGTGCGGTTTGTGGAGTTGGTGGGTGGTGCTGATGTGGTGGCGTCGGTG
>NZ_JNZD01000064.1 GCF_000725495.1 Streptomyces aureus | reverse complement strand
CACCGACGCCACCACATCAGCACCACCCACCAACTCCACAAACCGCACATCACCCACCTCCACCGCCGGCACCGACGTCGACCACTCCACCCGATACAAAGAACGCACGCGGTTCACGTGTTCGGGGGCGCGCAGGTGCAGCGTGCCGACCGTCGCAACCGACTTCCCGGTGCCGTCGGCGACCGCGATCCCGATGCCCTCGGACGCGGAACCGCTCAGTCGCACCCGTACGGTGGCCGCTCCGCTCGCGTGCAGTCCCACGCCCGTCCACGCGTAGGGCAGCAGCGTGCCGGGCTCGGCGCCCTCGAGGAGCGCGGCCCCGTGGAGCACGGCGTCGAGCAGCGCGGGGTGGATGCCGAAGGCCGCCACGTCTCGGACCCGGTCCGGCAGCGTGACCTCGGCGAACACGTCGTCCCCGACGCGCCAGGCAGCGGTCACGCCCTGGAAGGTCGGGCCGTATTCGGTCCCGTCGTAGAAGCCGGTGAGGTCGAGCGCGACGGCCCCGGTCGGCGGCCAGTGCCCCGCGTCCCAGACGGGTTCGACGGCGGTCGCACCGAGGACGCCGGTCGCGTGCCGGATCCATTCCTCTCCGTCGCGGGAGAAAACGTCGAGTTCGGCGCGGCCGTCCGCGTCGGGCTGGGAGACCCTCACCCGCACCGGAACCGCACCCGTTTCGGGGAGCTCCAGCGGGACGGACAGCGTGAGTTCCTCGATCTGCTGGAGGCCGAGTTCGTCCCCGGCGCGCAGCGCAATCTCGATGAACCCGGTGCCGGGGAACAGGACCTGACCGTGTACGACGTGATCCGCCAGCCACGGCTGCGTCCGCAGCGACAGCCGACCGGTGAGGATGACGCCTCCGCCGTCCGGCAGCTCGACGGCGGCGCCGAGCAGCGGGTGTTCCACGGACTCGAGCCCGGCCCCGGACACGTCTCCGGGGGCGGCGGGCCACTCCGGCCAGAACCGTTCGCGTTGGAAGGCGTAGGTCGGCAGCTCGACCCGGCGC
Organism: Streptomyces aureus; assembly: GCF_000725495.1. GTDB lineage: Bacteria > Actinomycetota > Actinomycetes > Streptomycetales > Streptomycetaceae > Streptomyces > Streptomyces aureus_B. The sequence continues at coordinate 4,938 of NZ_JNZD01000064.1, read as the reverse complement.
GCGCCCGTGCCCGCGAAGAACGCCTCCCAGTCCACGGCCACCCCGTGCGCGAACACCCCGGCCACGGCCGTGACGGCCGACTCCTCCTCGTCACGATCGCGCCGCAGCATCGGCACGGTCGTCACCTCGGCTGTCTCCTGGATCATCGCGGACAGCGTCCCGTCCGGCCCCAGCTCCAGGAACGTCCCCACACCGTCATCGACCATCGCCCGCACCGCGTCACCGAACCGCACGGCCTCACGCACATGCCGAACCCAGTACTGCGGATCCGTCGGATCACCCGACATCAGCCGAATCACCGGCTCACGGAACTCGATCCCCTCAAGCGCCGCCGCGAACTCCTCCAGCATCGGATCCATCAACGGCGAATGAAAGGCATGCGACACCGACAACCGCCTGTGCCGCCAACCCAACTCGGACACCCGCCGCGCAACACTCCCGACGGCGTCCTCCGTACCCGCCACCACCACCGACGACGGGCCGTTCACCGCTGCCACACAGGCGCCCTCCGACAACACGGCAACAACATCCGCCTCTGCGGCGGACACCGCGAGCATCGCCCCACCCGTCGGCAGCCCGTCCATCAAAGCGGCACGCGCACGCACCAGCCGGCACGCATCCCCCAGCGACAACACGCCCGCCACATGTGCGGCGACCACTTCACCCAGCGAATGCCCGGCCACCACCTCGGGGCGCACACCCCACGACTCCACCAACCGGAACAACGCCACCTCCAGCGCAAACAACGCCGGCTGCGACCACCCCGTCCGATTCAACACACCAGCATCCGCACCCCACATCACCTCCCGGACGTCCTCACCAAGCTCCGCCATCACCGCGTCAAAGGCCTCCGCGACCCCAACCGCTGCGCACCCTGACCCGTAAACACAACCCCCAAACGGCCATCACCAGCCACCCCCTCCACCGCAGCCACCAACAGCTCGTCCCTGGTCCGGCCCACCGCAACCAGACGGTGGTCGAACCGCGACCGCGACAGCAGGGAGTACGCCACGTCCAGCGGCCGCGCCGAAGCCTCCGCCAGCCGGGCCAACTGCTCACGAGCAGCCGCCCCCGACCGGCCGGACACCAGCCACGGCACCACCACATCACCCGCCACCGGCTCAACAACCCCGGCAACCTGCGGTACTTCAGCGACCGGGGCGCTCCAGGATCGTGTGCGCGTTCGTCCCCGAGATCCCGAACGACGACACCGCCGCCCGCCGCGGCCGCTCCACCACCGGCCACGCCCTCGCCTCGGTCACCAGCTCGACGTCACCGTCCTCCCAGTTCACGTGGGACGAGGGCTGGTCCACGTGCAAGGTCCGCGGCGCGACGCCGTTACGCATGGCCACGACCATCTTGATCACACCGGCGACACCGGCGGCGGCCTGGGTGTGCCCGATGTTCGACTTCACCGAACCCAGCAACAACGGCGTCTCGCGGTCCCGGCCGTACGTCGCCAACAACGCCTGCGCCTCGATCGGATCACCCAACGTCGTACCGGTGCCGTGCCCCTCGACGCTCCGTCCTGATTCACCGCCGAACCCCGCACCACCGCAAGAATCTCGTGCCCGTTGCGCACCGCGTCCGACAGCCGCTCCACCACCAGCATGCCGACACCCTCCGACCACCCGACACCGTCGGCGGAGTCGGCGAAGGACCGGCAGCGGCCGTCGACGGACATACCCCGCTGGCGGGAGAAGTCGACGAACAGGTTCGGGGTGGACAGCACGGTCACCCCGCCCGCGAGCGCCAGATCGCAGTCGCCCGACCGCAACGCCTGGGCCGCCCAGTGCAGCGCCACCAACGAGGACGAACACGCCGTGTCGACCGTGACCGCCGGACCCTCTAGGCCGAAGGTGTAGGCGACGCGGCCGGACGCCACGCTCGGTGCGCTGCCGTTGCCGCGGTACCCCTCGAACTCAGGGGTGTTCAGCCGACACCGGATCGATGCCCGACCGCTCCAACGCCTCCCACGACGTCTCCAACAGCAGACGCTGCTGCGCGTCCGTGGCGAGCGCCTCCCGCGGGCTCATGCCGAAGAACTCCGCGTCGAACTCCCCCGCGTCGTGGAGGAAACCCGCTTCACGCGCGTAAGACGTGCCGAGGTGGTCGGGGTCGGGGTCGTACAGGCCCTCGAGGTCCCAGCCCCGGTTGTCCGGGAATGCCGACACGGCGTCCACCTCGTCGGTGACCAGCCGCCACAGGTCCTCGGGCGACCGCACCCCGCCCGGATACCGGCACGCCATGCCCACGATCACCACCGGATCGTCGGACACGGACGGCAGTGACACGACCGGCGTCTCCGCCGGCTCGATCCCCAGCAGTTCCCCGACCAGGTAGGCCGCCAGCCCGGCGGAGGTCGGGTAGTCGAACACGAGCGTCGCCGGCAGCCGCAACCCGGTCACGGCGGCCAAGCCGTTGCGCAGTTCCACCGCCGTCAGCGAGTCCATGCCCAGTTCCTGGAACGAGCGTGCCGGATCCACTGACCCCGAGGCGTCGTAGCCCAGCACGGCGGCCACCCGGCCACGGACCAGGTCGAGCACGACCTCCGTGCGGTCGGCATCGGGGAGCGCCGTGAGGCGGTGGGCCAGGCCGTCCGCCGCCTCCCCTCCGTGCGCCGCGATCCGTCGGCTCCGCCTGCGCACGAGTCCGCGCAGCAGGGCGGGAACCTCGCTCCGAGCCCGCACCGCCGCCAGATCGAGGAGCACCGGCGACACCAGCGCCTCGTCCGGCACGGACAGGGCCGCGTCGAACAGTGCCATGCCTTGCTCGACCGTCAGCGGCGGTACGCCTTCACGGGCGAGGCGGGCGCGGTCGGCGTCGGTGAGCCCGGCGGTCATGCCGGTCCCGGGCGCCCACGCGCCCCAGGCGAGCGAAAGGGCGGGCAGGCCGTGGGCGCGGCGGTGGGCGGCGAGGGCGTCCAGGAACGCGTTGCCCGCGGCGTAGTTGCCCTGTCCGGCCGCGCCGAGGATGCCGGCGACCGAGGAGAAGAGCACGAAGGCGTCGAGGTCGGTGGTCAGCTCGTGCAGGTGCCAGGCGGCGTCCGCTTTCACGCGCAGCACCGTGGCGAGGCGCTCGGGGGTGAGGGAGTCGATGACACCGTCGTCCAGCACACCGGCGGCGTGCACGACGGCACGCAGCGGGTGCTGGGCCGCCACGGTGGCAAGTGCCGCCGCCAGCGCCTCCCGGTCCGTCACGTCGCAGGCGAGGACCGTCGCGGTGGCACCGAGTCCGGTCAGGTCGGCGGCCAGCTCGGGGGCGCCCTCGGCGTCGGGTCCGCGGCGGCTGAGCAGCAGCAGGTGCCGCACGCCGTGCTCGGCGACGAGGTGCCGGGCGAGGCTCGCGCCGAGCCCGCCGGTGCCGCCCGTGATCAGGACCGTGCCGTCGGCGTCCCAGTTCGTGCGCGTGGCGGGGGCGGTGAGGCGGGCGAGGCGGGCGGCCCGGACCTCGCCGTCCCGCACGCGCACCTGGGGCTCGTCGGTGGCGAGGACCGCGCCCAGCGGCAGCGGTCCGTGATCGGCGTCGACAAGGACGAAGCGGCCGGGGTTCTCGGTCTGGGCGGACCGCACGAGGCCCCAGGGGGCGGCCGTGGCCGGATCGGCGCCGTCGATGACGAACACCAGCCGGGTCCCGTCGGACGATGCGTCGGACGCGGGCCAGCGCTGGAGCAGGCTCAGCACACGGGCGGCGAGGTCGTGGGTTGCGGTGAGCACGTCACCGTCGGCGGCCAGAGGTACGACGACGGCGTCGGGGGCGTCACCGAGCGAGGCCAGGTCGACGGTCGCCGAGACGGTGACGCCTGCCGAACGCAACCGGCCGGCGACACCCTGTGGGTCGTCGCCGAGCACGACGGCGGTCACCGGCTCGTCGCCGGAACGTACCCGTGTCGACCAGTCGATCCGGTAGAGCGCGTCGGTGCCCGGGCCGACCTGGTCGGCGGCGACCTCGCGGAACACGAGCGAGTCGACGGTGGCGACCAGGTTGCCGGCTGTGTCGGCGGCGGCGATGGTGACGCCGTCCGCGGGACTGCCGGTCAGGATCACACGCAGCGCGGAAGCCGCCGAGGCGTGCAGGGTCACGCCCTCCCAGGCGAACGGGAGCACACTGCGATCGGTGTCGCCGGTCAGCGACGCCGCGTGCAGCACCGCGTCCAGCAGTGCCGGGTGCAGCCCGTACGCGTCGGCCTGCCCTGCGGCCCGGTCCGGCAGCACGACCTCCGCGTAGACGGCGCCGTCGCGGCGCCAGGCGGCCGTGACACCGCGGAACATCGGACCGTAGCCGAAGCCGAGGCCTGCGAGCCGCTCGTAGAAACCGTCCAGCGCTACGGCTTCCGCACCGACCGGCGGCCACGTGGGGAAGTCGGCCGTGGCGGCCTCGGAATCGGTCAGGGCGCCGAACGCGTGCTGTGTCCACGGACCGTCGATGCCTTCGGGGCGGGAGAACACGCCGAAGTCGGTGCCGTCGACCCGCACCTGAATGTGCACCGCGCCGGTTTCGGGCAGAACGAGCGGAACCGCCAGGGTCAGTTCGTCGATCCGGTCGAGCCCGACCTCGTCGCCGGCGCGCAGCGCCAGCTCGACGAAACCGGTGCCGGGGAACAGGACCTGGCCGTGCACGACATGATCCGCAAGCCACGGCACGGACCGCACGGACAGCCGCCCGGTGAGCACGGTCACCTCGCCGCCGGCGACGGCAACGGCCGCGCCCAGCAAGGGGTGTTCGACCGAAGCGAGGCCCGCACCGGACACGTCTCCAGTGGCACCGGTCCGCTCGGGCCAGAATCGTTCGTGCTGGAAGGCGTAGGTCGGCAGCTCTACCCGGCGGGCGCCCGTGCCCGCGAAGAACGCCTCCCAGTCCACCCCGACACCGTGGGCGTGCAGCACCGCCAGCGCCGTCACCGCCGACGTCTCCTCATCCCGGTCCCGGCGCAGTGCG
>NZ_JNZD01000063.1 GCF_000725495.1 Streptomyces aureus | reverse complement strand
TGCCGGGGCCGGGTTGGGGCGGGGCGGGGTTGGTGTGGGTGTGTGGGGTGGAGTGGTGGGTTGTGGGGTGGCTGTCGGCATTGTAAAGAAACCGCTCACCCGGTATTTTTGTGTTTGGCCGGTGCGGGCGGGTCGGGCGGCGGGGTTTTTGTGAGGGGTGCGGGCCGGTTGAGTCGGTCGGGGTGGCTGGGGTTGCTGTTCGGGGTCGGGTGGTCTGTCGTGCCGGGGTGCTGCACGGCCTGTGTGTCTCGTGTGTTCTGCGCGTTCTGTGTGTGCTGCTGAGTCTTTGGTTTCCTGCACTTCCTGCACTTCCTGTGCGTCTCGGTTCCCGCGTTTCTCTCGGTTCCTGGGCTTCTTTCGGTTCGTGCGTGTCCTTCGGTTCCACCGCTCTTCCGGTGTGTGTGCGTCTTTCGGTTTCGTCGTTTCTTTCGGTTTGTGTGCTTTGTTCTTGTCGGTGCTGTCGGTGCTGTCGGTGCTGTCGGTGCTGTCGTCGGTGCTGTCGGTGCTGTCGGTGCTGTCGGTGCTGTCGGTGCTGTCGGTGCTGTCGGTGCTGTCGGTGCTGTCGGTGTGGGTGTGCTTGCTGCTCGCTTGTTTGGCGCTCGGTGTCCTGTTCGGTCGGTGTTGGTGTCCGGTGTCGGTGTGGGGGTGGTGTGTGGTGGTGCGTTGTGTGTGGGGGGATGTGGTGGTGGTGGGTGGGGGGCCGGTGGGGTTGTTGTTGGCGTGTGAGTTGGCGGGGCGGGGGGTGTCGGTGGTGGTGGTGGAGTCGGGTTCGGGTGTGTCGGGGTGTCCGAAGGCGACGACGGTGCATGCGCGTGCGGTGCAGTGTCTGGCGCGGCGTGGGTATCTGTCCGGTCTGGTGACTGAGGGCGACGGTGGGGGTGGCTCTGCGGGTCCGGGTGGTGGTGTGGGTGCAGGCGTCGGTGCGGGTGCGGGTGCGGGTGCGGGTGTGGGCGGTGCGGCGGCGTGTGATGGCGGTGGTGCTGGGGTGGTGCGGGGCGTCGTGGGTGGCGGTGGTGTCGCGGGTGCAGACGTCGGCGCGGGTGTGGGTCTCGGCGGTGACGGTGCGGGCGGGTTTGGTGGTGGCGGTGCCGGGAGTGTCGCCGGTTTCGCGGGTGCGGGTGCGGGTGCGGGTGCGTGTGTGGGTGTGGGTGGTTTTGCGGGGGTGGGGGGTGGTGGGGCGTCGGTTGAGTCGTCTGGGTTAGCTGCGTCGGGGGTGTCTGTGTCGTCGTCGGTGTCGGCTGTGGCGGGGGTGTCTGTGCCGTCGTCGGGGGTGTCTGTGCCGTCGGTTGTGGCGGGGGTGTCGGGGTCGGTGTTGGTGGGGGGTGTGTTTCATTTTGCGGGGATTCCGGGGTTGGAGATTTCGGTGCCGGCGGCGGAGCCGTTGCCGGTGTTGAAGTGTTCGCAGGAGGTGTTGGAGCGGCATTTTGAGGGGCGGGCGCGGGCGGCGGGTGCTCGGGTGTTGCGTGGGTTTCGGGTGGAGCGGGTGCGGCAGGGGTCTGGTGGGGTGAGTGTGGTGGCGCGGGGGCCTGGGGGGTTGGTGGTGTGTCGGGGTGGTTTTGTGGTGGGGGCTGATGGTGCGCGGAGTGTGGTGCGGCGTCAGGTGGGGTTTGGTGTGCGGTCGTGGCCGGCGACGGTGTCGGCGATGGCGGGTGATGTGCGTGTGGTGGGGGGTGGGGTGTTGGAGGAGGGGTGGCATCGCACCGAGCGTGGCTGGGTTCTGGTCCGGCATGTGGAGGGCGGGATGGTGCGTCTTCGGACGCTGAACTGCCGGGGTGCGTCTCCGCGTCATGGTGAGCCGTTGTTGTTGGAGGAGTTGGAGCGTGAGGTCGGGTGGATCACCGGCAGGGACGTGGTGTTGGCCGAGGGCCGGTGGCTGAGCCGGTTCAGTGATTTCTCCCGGCTGGCTACTTCGTTTCGTATGGGGCGGGTTCTGCTGGCGGGGGATGCGGCGCATGTGCATTTCCCGATCGGGGGGCAGGGGCTGAGCACGGGGTTGCTGGATGCGGTCAATCTGGGGTGGAAGCTGGCGCTCGCGGTGCGGGGCAGGGCGGGTGCGGGGCTGTTGGACACGTATGACCAGGAGCGCCGGCCGGCGGCCCAGCGGGTGATCGACAACACGCGTGCGCAGTTGGCGTTGATGCGGCCGGGGCCTGAACTGGAGCCGTTGCGGGCGTTGTTCGGGGAGTTGCTGGCGCAGCGGGGGGAGAGCGGGGTGCTGGCCTCGATGGTCAGTGGGCAGGACACCGTGCTGCCCGGGCACGGTACGAAGGGTTCTGCCTGGGAAGGAACGTTCCTCCACAATGCGGTCCTGCAGACGCGGGAGGGGACGGTGGATGTGATCGGCCTGCTGCGTCAGGGGTCTCCGCTGCTGCTGCTCTTCGGGGACAGGGGCAGTGGCGGGGGGTATGCGGAGCAGGCGCGGGGGTGGGCGGGGCTGGTGCGGGTGGTGCATGCCGAGCCGGTGCCCGGGCTTGCCTGTGATGCGCTGCTGGTGCGGCCCGATGGATACATCGCCTGGGCGTCGGGGTCCGGCGGGCCTGCTGCCGCTTTGACGGAGTACTTCGGGCAGGGCGCGACGGCGACACGGGAACGCGGTGTCCTGGCCGGAGTGGTCAGCTGACAGCTGCCGGCTCCGGCTCCGGCACGGGGAGGGCTTCATCTGCCGGCTCCGGCTCCGGCTCCGGCTTGGTACGGCTGTATCGCCCGGGCATCGGGGGCGGGCGGGGCGGCCGCCGCCCTGACGGAGTGCTTGGGCCGGGGTGCGGGAGCGCGGTGTCCGCGTCGAGTGGGGGCTGAGGTGCAGGATCCGGTTCCGGCTCTGGTACGGGTAGGGCTGCGTTTGCCGGCTCCGGTTCGGGCACGGCTGCATCGCCTGGGCGTCGGGGGGCAGACGGGCCCGCCGCCGCTTTGGCGGAGTACTTCGGGCGGGACGCGACGGCGACGCGGGAGCGCGGTGTACTTGCCGGGGTGGTCGGTTGACGGTGCCGGCTCCGGCTTTGGTACAGCTGTATCTGCCGGCACCGGTTCGGCCATGGCTTGGCGGTCAAGAGCTGGCGGGCCGGCCGCCCAGGGGGGTGCGGCGGCAGGGGCCGGCGGCCGCCCGGGCGGTGCACTCCGGCCGAGGTGCGATGACGGCGCGGGAGCGGGGTGTTCTGGCCGGGGAGCGGGTGCGCGGTGTCCGTGTCGGGTGGTTCGGCTGAGGTGTCGGCTCCGGCTTTGGCGCGGGCAGGGCTGCGTTTGCCGGCTCCGGTTCGGGCACGGCTGTATTGCCTGGGAGTCAGAAGCATGCGGCTACACCGCCGGGGCGGTGTACTTCGGCCGGGGCAATGGCGGCGTGGGTGCGCGGTGTACTTGCCGGGTGGCCGGCTGCCGGTTGTGGCTGGCCCGGTTTGCCTGCGGAGTTCCAACTGGTGCGGCCCGATGCCTGCATCGCGCGGGCTTCGGGAGCGGGCGGGCCGGCTGTCGCGCCGGCGGTGTGCTTCGGCTGGGGTGTGATGGCGGCGGGGGAGTGCGGTGTCCTTGCCGGGGTGGTCGGCTGACCGTGCCGGCTCCAACTCCAACTCCGGCTCCGGCTCCAACTCCGGCTCCGGCTCCGGTTCCGGGGTCGGTGTGGCTGTGTCTGCCGGGTCCGGTTGGGGTGCGGCTGCGCGCCTGGGTGTCGGGGGCCGGTGGCTGGTTGCCGCCCGGGCGGTGGTCGGCTGGTGGCGCCTGCGGCTGCACGGTCTGGGTGTCCGGGCCGGGCAGGTTGGCTGCCGCCCGGGCGGATACTCCGGGCTGGGGCTGGGGCTGGGGCTGGGGCTGGGGCTGGGGCTGGGGC
>NZ_JNZD01000062.1 GCF_000725495.1 Streptomyces aureus | reverse complement strand
TGAATGTTTACCGGTAATCCGGTGGAACACCACGAGAGCGGAACCAGAGGGAGGAATAATCCCTCGGTTCACAGCGTCCTCGCTGTGCGCCTACCCCAAAGGGCAGGACTTTTTCAAAGGAACCTCGTCCCAGCCATGATGGCCCGTCGGGAGATCGTGCTGAAGATTGGTTTGCCGCTACTGCGGCGGAGGTGCCGTCGCTGAACCGTTCCGGCTCCGTGACAACTCGAAGAACTTTACTCATGCTGCAGGGCAGTGTCAACAGCCCCTGTCAAGATCTTTTGTACGGCGACCCGCGGACCCGTGTCAGCCAGCAGACGGTACCGCCACCTCATCCGTCTCACACATGGACGCACAGCAGGGCCTGCGACCGGACCAGAGCCGGGCGTCCCTCACAAAGCCCGGCGCAGCTGAAGATGCCGGCGGGCCGGAGTGCCGCCAAGTGGATGACGGTGGTCCCGTTCCACCAGGTCGCCGGCCGCGCAAGGCGCGGCCGGCGACCCCAAGGACGGCAGGCGGGCCGCCCCCTACCTCTCCTCTGCCCTCAGACTCAGACGACGTCGAACTCGTTGCCTTCGGGGTCCTGCAACTGGACGGCGTAGTGGCCCATGTCCGGCGCGTCCGTGACCCGGACGACCGTGGCGCCGGCTTCGACCAGTCTTTCCACCTTGGCGGTGACCAGCTGCGTGCGGACCGCCAACGGGACGTCGCGGCCGCCGCCGACCTTCAGATCGAGATGGATCCGGTTCTTGATGGTCTTGAGTTCCGGGACTTTCTGGAACCACACCCGGGGACCTCGCCCCTCGGGATCGACGATCGACTCCGGGACGTCGCCCGCCCCTGCGGGCAGTTCCTCGTCGGGGACCCCCATGGCCGCCCAGTACTCCCGCCACGTGGCATGGCCGCCCGGCGGAGGTTCGGGGACGTATCCGAGCGCCTCGCTCCAGAAGGCCACCAGCCTCGGGGGATCGGCACAGTCGATCGTCAGCATCAGCGTCATGTCCATACTCCGAGCCTGACAGAGCCCTCTGACATCCCTGCTGCGACGACCAGTTGGGGCTGTTCAGCTACTGGTGGCGCCCCTCCAGGCCCAGCCTCCGAGACACCGAGGGATCTCCATCCCGGGCCACCACTCCCTCGACTCGCCGTGTTCCAACAGCTCGCGGATCTTCAGCGGGTCTGCCTGGGGCGGGACGTGGTTACCTCCGGACCCGGCAGCCAGCCCGCGCCGACCGCCGACCGCCGACCGCCGACCGCCGACCGCCGACCGCCGACCGCCGACCGCCGACCGCCGCCAAACGATCGGCCACTGACAACGCGGCCTGAGGGTCAAGCCTCATCGAGGTCGGTCCCGACGGCGCCGGCCGAGCGGAGCGAGCTCCCGAGCTCTCCGGTGAGGATGCGGGGATGGCGTCGCCACCACCAGAGGTCGGGACCCGGCAGCCGGTGGAACCGGTCGAGCGCCTGGCCGTCGTCGTCGACGGTCGCGGCCTTGTACCGGTCGTCCAAGGCGGTGATCCGCGGGGTCCAGAGCTGCACCACGTGTTCGTCCAGCAGGATCCACGCCTCGTGCAGCCAGTTCCGGCTATAGAGGTCGTTGGTGTACTCGTAGATGTCGTCGCCGTAGCCGCGCTCGATCGCACCGACGAGAGTGGCCCACGCGTTCACCCGTCCCGCGACCGTGAACGCCGTCCGCCGGCCACGCCGGTGCAGCAGCTCACCCACTTCGGTCTCAGTAGCCACGGACGTGAGACTCTCACGCCCCTCCCCTGCGGACGATCGCCCAGGCCCAAGGGATCATTGACCACCTTCGGGCCAGACGTGCCCGGATGCGGAGAGGGAACCCTGATGCCGGAGCTCATAGACCATCTTGAGAGCAGACTCGGGCGCATGACCGGCGCCTGGTCCCCGCCCGCCGGCTCTCCCGAGGGCGCTCCCCAGGTGGCCCACTTCCGCGAAGGCCGGCTCCCGGGCGCCCAGTCGTTCGCAACGGTGGGTCTCTCTCGTACACCGCTCCGGCATCCGACCACGGACCGCCACTACCACCTGGAACTGCTGGCCTGCGAGACCACCGTCCGCGCCGACGGGTACGGGCCCTTCCCCGACGTTCTGGATTACGTCAGCGGCCGGCTGGTGGCGAGCGGTCAGGCGATTCTCCGCGGCGACGTGGTGCCGCTGCCCATCCCCCTGCCCGGCGGAACGATGACGTCCCTCTACACGGCAATGCCCGTCTACTTCGACGACGACTTCTTCTCGGTAACCGTCGAGAACGGCAGCGAGGTCGTCATCGCCTGGCTCGTCCCCATCACCGCGGAGGAGACCGCCTTCATCCACGAGAAGGGCTGGCAGCCCTTCGAAGAAGCCCTGACCCACCAGAACCCCGACCTCCTGAACCCCAACCGCCCCCAGCTCGACCTCTGAGTCCCGTCCCGCATGGACCGGGCTGCCCCGGATTTCTCTCACGCATTGGGCAGGACTACAGCCAAGATCTGAGGTTCGGTGGAACAGCGTGAGTGGTCGCAGGGCATCCGACACCGAGGGTGTCCTGGGTGCCTGCCCGGGTGGCAGCATCCAGTCGTAGCCAGTCACGTTGAAGAGGGTGGGGCCGTGGTTCAGGGTGCCGAGGTGGTCAGGGCCCTTCTGACGGCGATAGCGACCTTGGAGGATCTCGTCCAGGACGGGCCTGAGTCGCATTCTGCATTGAGCACCCTGGAGGGCATCGCCCATGAGCTCAGCAGGATGGACACGGCCGAGCGCCGGCGGTTCAACGAGGCCCTGGAGCAGATCGCCGCGGAAGAGCCGGCCCGGGCCGGCTGGGTCCGGGGCATTCCCGATGCATTGGGCCTTGATGGTTGTTGAGGCCTGAGGGCCGTCGGCCACGCGGCGTCAGAGCGGGGCTTTCCGCTCCTGAAGCGCCGGTGGGACGGTCGGCCTGTCACGACGGCTGCGAGCAACTACACCTGCTCCTGGGACACACGGATCTCGATCGGCGTGAGCGTTCTGATCGCCGTCCATGCCGGCATCTCGATCAGCTCGCCGGCCCACGCCTCGAGGTCAGCACCAGCGCCGTGGAAGAACCACGAGTCGAAGCTTCCCAAGGCTTCCAGGGCACGTCCGGATCCGTAGCGAAGCTCGCAGTGGACCTGCACGTAGTGGTCGTACTCGCCATCGGCGTCGGCGACCTCGAACTGACGGGCCAGGTCCACCGTGAAGGTCGGAGGACCATCGAACGAGTAGGTCCCGTACTGGAAAAGCAGGCCGTCACCATCAGGCGCATCCGAGACGTCGAACAGCCTTCGGCCGAAGCGGAGAAAAGCCTGCCAGACGTCTTCCGTCCCGAGGTCCGCCAACGCACGCTGCCCCGCCTTCAGTTCGCCTTCAAGCAGCCCCACGGCCTCATCGATAGACGGCCTCCGTGTCATCTCAGCCCTCCCTCGAGGCCGTGATGCTCGCCATGACTCCGCGGAACGCCCGCAGACTTCGGCAGCTGGTCGGCCGGTCCGACGCCGTCTGAAATCGGGTTTCGGATAAAAGCTCCTGAACGCAGAAAACCCCCGGACCGGTATCCCCGGTCCAGGGGTCTTCTTCACAATTTGTTCGGCGGCGTCCTACTCTCCCACAGGGTCCCCCCTGCAGTACCATCGGCGCTGTGAGGCTTAGCTTCCGGGTTCGGAATGTAAC
>NZ_JNZD01000061.1 GCF_000725495.1 Streptomyces aureus | reverse complement strand
TCCCTTCGGTCTTGCGTTTCCGACTCTATCAGACCGTTTCCGTATCCGATTTCCTCGGTGCTTTCCAGGTTCCCGCTTTCGCGTTTCCCTTTCCGGCGAGTCCGACTCTATCAGATCCTTTCGGGCCTGACTCCCAGTCAGCGGGGCTTGTCCTCGCGGCTGTTGGGCCGTTCCGACGAGTGAGACATTAGCGGATCCCTGACTCCCGAGCTAATCGGGGGGCGTCCTTTCGAACGCGGAATCCTCATTTCGCAAACACGCATGAAAACGAGCCGACGACGAGTCGTCGATCGTTGAATGATGGTGCGGAATGGCTGTCCGGGGACCGACCGGGGTCGGAGCTCACGTCGGACAACTCGGAGAACACTACGGACGGGCGGGAGTCGTGTCAACTGCGCTCCGGACCGCTCACCCGAGGCGTACGCTGACGTCCATGACTACGCGTACGTGCACCCAGCAGTGGTGGGCCGCCTGACGGCGGCCGTACACACGTATGTACCCAACGGCTGCCGCCTCGGCGGCCGTTTTCATGTCCCTCCTGGGGAGCCGGCCGGCGAACGCGGCGGCCTCGACCAGGAGGTTGAGAGATGACGCGGATCTTCAGCGGGGTCAAGCCGACCGGGCATCTGACGCTGGGGAACTATCTGGGCGCCGTACGCCGCTGGGCCGATGTCGACCAGCACCGGGCCGAGGCCCTGTTCTGCATCGTCGACCTGCACGCGCTGACCGTGGACCACGATCCGGGGCGGGTCCGCAGGCTCAGCAGGCAGGCCGCCACCCTGCTGCTGGCCTCGGGGCTCGATCCCGAACTGTGCACCGTGTTCGTACAGAGCCATGTGGACGAGCACGCGCGACTCTCGTATCTGCTGGAGTGCGTCGCCACCGACGGTGAGATGCGGCGGATGATCCAGTACAAGGAGAAGGCCGCGCTGGAGCGGAAACGCGGGGGGAGCGTGCGGCTGTCGCTGCTGACGTATCCCGTGCTGATGGCGGCCGACATCCTGGCGTACGGGACCGACGAGGTGCCGGTAGGGGACGACCAGACGCAGCATGTCGAACTGACCCGGGATCTGGCCGTGCGGTTCAACCAGCGGTACGGGCACACGTTCGTGGTTCCCCGGGCGACCCGGCCGGAGGTCGCGGCGCGGGTCATGAACCTCCAGGAGCCGACGTCCAAGATGGGGAAGAGCGACGACGTCGGACCCGGGGTCGTCTATCTGCTCGACGAGCCCGACACCGTACGGAAGAAGATCATGCGTGCGGTGACGGACAGCGGGCAGGACGTGGCGTACGACCCGGAGGAGCGGCCCGGGGTCTCGAACCTGCTGGAGATCCTGGCGGCGTGCGAGGGCTCGGACCCCGCGGCCCTCAGCGAGGCGTACACGTCGTACGGCGCGTTGAAGAAGGACACCGCCGACGCGGTCGTCGAGCTCCTTCGGCCTGTCCAGGACCGGCACAAGCAGCTGTGCGCGGACCCCTCCTCTGTGGAAGGGGTGCTGCGCGAGGGCGCGCGGCGGGCCAGAGCGATGGCGCGGCCGACGGTGGACTCCGCCTACGAGGCCATCGGGCTGCTGGCGCCGTCCGACGGTTAGCCGGACCCGTGGTCGTCCTCGGGGCCGGGCCGGTTCCCGGCACCGAGGGCGGCTCGGTGCCGGGGACGACCGGGGCGGGCGGGGGCCGGGTCCGCGGTGCGGGTCAGCTGTTGCCGGAGGCGAGTTCGCGGCTGCGGTCGCGGGCCGCTTCCAGGGCCGCGATGAGTGCGGCGCGTACGCCGTGGTTCTCCAGTTCGCGGATCGCGTTGATCGTGGTGCCCGCGGGGGACGTGACGTTCTCGCGGAGCTTCACGGGGTGTTCGCCGCTGTCGCGGAGCATCACGGCGGCGCCGATCGCGGACTGGACGATCAGGTCGTGGGCCTTGTCGCGGGGCAGGCCGAGCAGGATGCCCGCGTCCGTCATGGCTTCGACCAGGTAGAAGAAGTACGCCGGTCCCGAACCGGAGAGGGCTGTGCAGGCGTCCTGTTGCGACTCGGGGACCAGGAGGGTCTTGCCGACGGCGCCGAAGACCTCCTCCGCGTACGCCACGTGCGCGGCGGTGGCGTGGCTTCCGGCGGAGATGACGGACATGGCCTCGTCGACGAGCGCGGGGGTGTTCGTCATGACGCGGACGACGGGGGTGCCGGGGGCCAGCCGCTCCTCGAAGAAGGAGGTCGGGATGCCCGCCGCGCCGCTGATGATCAGGCGGTCCGAGGGGATGTGCGGGGCGAGCTCGTCCAGGAGGGCGCCCATGTCCTGGGGCTTGACCGTGAGGATCAGGGTGTCGGCGGTCTTCGCGGCTTCCGCGTTGGAGACCGGGGTGACGCCGTGGCGTTCCCGGAGTTCCGCGGCCCGCTCCGGCCGGCGGGCGGTGACCAGGAGATCGCTGGGGGCCCAGCCGGCTCGGATCATCCCGCTGAGCAGGGCTTCGCCGATCTTGCCGGTGCCGAGGACTGCGACTTTCTGAGGCATGGTTGCGGGTGCCCTCCGGAGGTTGAGTCGTCCGCGTTCATCCTCCCACCGGGATCATGGCGGTGGACGGGATGTCCGGTGGGCGGACGGAGGACCGGTCCCCCGTCCGCCCGCCGCCGGGGCCCCGCGGGCGTACTACGGCGTCCTGCGGCGCAGGGTCGCCGCGCCGAGTCCGAGGACCAGCAGCGCGCTCCCGGCGACGATCAGGACGTCCCGTACGAAGACCGTGGTCATGTCGGTGTGCTTGAGGACCTCGTTCATCGCGTCGACCGCGTACGACATGGGCAGCACGTCGGAGACGGCCTCCAGGACGGGGTGCATGTCGGAGCGCGGGGTGAACAGGCCGCACAGCAGGAGCTGCGGGAAGATCACCGCCGGCATGAACTGGACCGCCTGGAACTCGGAGGCGGCGAACGCCGAGACGAACAGGCCCAGCGCCGTTCCGAGCAGGGCGTCGAGGAGGGCGACCAGCAGGAGGAGCCAGGGGGAGCCCGTGACGTCCAGGCCGAGGAGCCAGACCGCGATCCCGGTGGCCAGGAGCGACTGGAGGACGGCGATCGCGCCAAAGGCGAGCGCGTAGCCGGCGATCAGATCACCCTTGCCCAGGGGCATGGCCAGGAGGCGTTCGAGGGTGCCGGAGGTGCGCTCGCGCAGGGTCGCGATCGAGGTCACCAGGAACATGGTGATCAGCGGGAAGATCCCGAGGAGGGACGCGCCGATGGAGTCGAAGGTGCCCGGGCTGCCGTCGAAGACGTAGCGGAGCAGGACCAGCATCACGCAGGGGACGAGGACCATCAGCGCGATGGTGCGCGGGTCGTGCCGGAGCTGGCGCAGGGCCCGTGCGGCGGTGGCCGTCGTCCGCGAGATGTTCAGCGCGCTCGGGCGGGACGCCGGGGCGGGCTGTCCCGGGGTTCCGGGGGACGTGGACGTGGACGGCGTGGGTGGAGTGGGGCTCGTGGCCGCGGTGGAGCTCATCGTGCGTTCTCCTCGCGGGAGTCGGTGCCGGGGGCCGGGGACTGGGCGGTCGTGGCCGGCTCGGGGTGACGCGCGGCCGCGACCGCCTCGTCCACGAGGTGGAGGAAGGCGGCTTCGACCGTGTCCGAGCCGGTCCGCTCGCGGAGTGCCTCGGGGGTGTCGTCGGCGAGGATCCCGCCTTCGCGCATCAGCAGGAGGCGGTGGCAGCGCTCGGCCTCGTCCATGACGTGGGACGAGATCAGGAGGGTCGTGCCACGCTCTTCGGCGATGGCGTGGAAGAGGCTCCACAGGTCGCGGCGCAGGACGGGGTCGAGGCCGACGGTCGGTTCGTCGAGGACGAGGAGTTCCGGGGCTCCGAGGAGCGCCACGGCGAGGGAGACGCGGCTGCGCTGGCCGCCGGAGAGGTTGCCCGCGAGGGCGTCGGCGTGGGAGGCGAGGTCGACGTCGGCGATGACCCGGGTGACGTCCGCGTGACGGCGTTCGGCGGCGGCCCGGCCGGGGTCGAGGATCGCGGCGAAGTAGTCGAGGTTCTGACGGACGGTCAGGTCGCTGTAGACGGAGGGCGCCTGGGTCACGTAGCCGATACGGGAGCGCAGCGCGGCGTCGCCGGCTGGGAGGCCGAGGACTTCGAGGGTGCCGCCGACCTTGGCCTGGGTGCCGACGGTCGCGCGCATCAGGGTGGACTTGCCGCAGCCGGAGGGGCCGAGCAGGCCGGTGATCTGACCGCGCGGGACGGTGAAGTCGAGGCCGTGCAGGACGGTGCGGGGGCCGCGGACGACCGTGAGGCCTTCGGCGCGGACGGCGGGCGGGGAAAGGGGCACGGGTGTTCCTGTGGGGTCGGGCGGACGTGGACGAATAATCATCACGTGATGAATATTGCTCCGGTGGGGGGTGCGGGTCAAGGGCTGTGGGGGGG
>NZ_JNZD01000060.1 GCF_000725495.1 Streptomyces aureus | reverse complement strand
GGTATGGGTCGTTGGCCGGGGGCTCGGGACGGGGGGTATCCAGAGGCTGTGTCGTTCCGGCTTCCTGCCGGAGTGGCCCAGCTCGTTCGAGCGGGGTGTTGGTCCGTGTCGGCCGAGGCGATCTCTGTGCTGCGGGATTGGCGCGATCGGAATCCGGGGGTAGTGATCACCCGGGCGGGGCGGGATTCGGGGGCGGCGGAAGCGTTGGCGGAGTACGAGCTATGGGCGGATCGGGTTGTTACTGTGGGCGACTTTCTGCGGGCTGGACTGGCGTGGGGGCTGCTCCAACATGGGCTGGAAACTTAGTTTGCAAACTTGAAAAGTGCTGCTCACTGGCTATTTCGCGATTGCTGGATCCTATACTTGAGGGCTATCTTCAAGTCTGCTGGTTCATCACGTGCTGTGAGGGATTGGGAGGTTGCTGATGACCGTCTTGTACGAGGACTGGGGGCAGGTGCCATGGTCCATGGCATCGAAGACTCAGCTGCTGGCAGCTGATCTCCCCCGGGAGCCTGCGGGAATGGCGAGTGGTCGTGTGCGGACCTATCGCCGCGGACGTCGCTCAGTGGTGGACCTGTACCGAGTGGAGGCCACTCGGCCGACTGCTGCATCCGCGCGGCAGTTGGAGGCTGCGGCTTGTCGCCGCACCGGTGCGGCCCACGTATGCGGCGAGTGTGGCGCTCTCAGCGATAGGCCTCTCGTCGGCCGTGACGGGGACAGGCTGTGCCCGATGTGCCAGCGGATGCGTGACGTGGCAGCGTTCCAGATGTCGTTGAGAGAACGGCGTGGGGTGTTGGCCCAGTGGGCGCGGGGTGTGCTGGAGGATTCCCGGCTTGCGGTGGTGTGGGTGGAGATGCTGGAAGGCGGCCGGACGGCATCGGGGCGAGGGCGTCCTGCCGCTGCGGCTCACGTCACGGCAGTGGACCGGCGGGGTGCAAAGTTGGTGGACGTGATGGTGCGGCTGGCCAGCACCAGGAGCCGTGAGGTACCGGAGGGAGCGTGCCCTCCTGACGCAGGGGTGAAGGTGCTGGAAAGTGCGCTGGGAGGGTTGCGAGTACTGGCCTGGACGCAGGCGCAGGTGTCGGCGCTGACGCGCCGCTTGGATTCGGTGGGGTGCCCGTTGCCGCTGACGGTGGTCAGCGATCTGCCAGGGGCCGACTGGGATGGGTGGCAGACGTCGCTGTGCGATCGTGTCGCGCAGTGGCGGGGCCAGTTGGACCCTGGGTCGGGGGTGTTGCTGCCAGCGTGGGAGCCAGGGCGGGCTGACCGTCTGTGGCTGCTCCTGGCGCGCATGGCGATGTCCCGTGAGTTTCGCCAATTCTGAGGGGACTTCGACGGCGAACTGAAGGGGCAACGATAGGGGATCGGCATGTCATGTCCCTGAGTTCCGTGGAACTGATGAGGCGAGGCAAGCATCCGGGCCACAGGGCAGGAAAGTTGAAGGGGGTAGCGTGGTCAGGATCTTGCGGGGCTGGCGATCAGGACCACGAGAGGGTCAGCAGCAAGGCGCTGACGCGCCTGGAAGAGGTGGACCCGGACCGTGCTGGGGCTGATTCCCAGCTGCTGCGCGATGTGGGCCGTCGGCACGCCGAGTGTCCACAGCCACGTGACCTGCCGCATTCGGCGGGGAAGCCTGCTGAGCGCTTCGACCAGTCCGCGGTTACGAAGGCCTTCGACAGCCATATCTTCGGAGCTCCGCTCGACCTCGTTGCTGTCCAAGAGCTCGCCGGTCGTCACCTCCAGCCTGACGCGCGCTGAGGCGAAGTGGTCGGCCACAAGATTGCGGGCGATGGTGACCAGCCACGCCCCGAAGTCCCGCCCTCGCCAGGTGAACGTATCCAAGCGCTGGAACGCGCGAGCGAACACTTCGCTGGTCAAGTCCTCAGCGGTTGGCTTACCCCCGACCCGGTAGTAGACGTACCGGTACACCGTGTCGCTGTAGGCGGTGTAGAGCTGAGCGAAAGCCACACCATCGCCAGCCTGGGCGCGCTCCACACACTGCACGATGTTCTGAATTCCGTACGCCGGCTCCCCGCCCTCTGGGCGGGGAGCCGGCGATGCTGACGTTGGCATCAGCTCTCGGCTGTCGAGGCGCTGGGGCGACGCAGAGCCATCCACAAGGCGGCTCCCGCTTGGACAAGGGCTGCGGTGCTGGCCGCAACTGCAGGGGTCGGCGCGGCGACACACACTGTGACCGTCAACAGGAGGATGACCACCAGGACGATCGCTTGGCCGTAACGTGGAACCAGCGCGCCACAGAGTGGCTGACGGCAACGGCCTGTGGGCAGACGCAGTGAATGACGCATGGCGTGAACTCCCATGTCTGAAAGGGCCTTTCACCGTGCTCCGGCCAAGGACTGCGGCGGAAAGCCCCGCGAGAATGACACCTCGCAGTGTGGGGCTGGTCACACGATTCATCCAAGGCCTGGGGAGCATGGATAAGTTCACATGTTCTGGACTAAACGCCTCTGGTGGCAGCATCGTTGAACAGTTCGCTGGTGCCTGCAAATGGCGTAGCGTTGGCGTTTAGGCAGGTGCAGAACATCTCCGCGTCTGGGAGAGGCCCGCCGTCGTGCTCCGGCCGAGCGACTGAGACGGCGGGCCTTCGCCTGTGGCATGGCAGAGGCCTGCAGACAAGTCCTCAGGGCTTGGCACGCGTGGTGCGGATGCTGATTTTGTCGAGGTCAGGGTGGTTGAGGGGCGGCTGTGTAGCGCAGGGTTCCTCCAACGCTGAGTTCGAAGAGGTCGCACAGCCGTCTCGGGTCGCCCATGGCTTGGGCTTCGTCGAGGATCCGGTCTTCCCGCATGACCTGGGCCGGCAGGACCCCTGCGATGCGCGCGGCACTGTCTGGACTGACGCTGACTTCCATTTGCACGACGGCCCTGCGCATGCCGCCGTGCAGCAGGCCCGCACCGAAGGCGCGGACGACGCAGGCTAGTGCCGCATCAGGCAACGTTCGCCCCGTCGACCGGCTTGTGCTGGCTCTGGCCGGGCGAGCCTTCACCTGGGAGGCGAGGCGTCCCGCCGGCGTTTGTAGGCGCGGGAGACCAGCGCGACGCCGAAGACCAGCTGTACAACGAAGAACACGCCGGACCAGTGTGGGGCGTCGAAGGCGACGCCCCACACGGCCCAGGCCAGGGCGCGCATGCCGATGATGACGATGGCGACGATTCCCCAGGATTCGGCGAACGATGGCCACTGGCCTGTTTCCCCGGCCTGTGCGGTGCCGTACTTCTTGGCGGCCTCGCTCTGACTCCTCAGCGCTTTGATCGCTTTGATTCTCTCGGTGCCGGTGAGTTCGGGGTGCTCGCGCTCGATCTGGTCCTTGGCGTCAATGAGATTCATCGTCCCCCCTTCGTCGGACGGATTCTCCCGCCCCGTACAGCGGCGGTCAACGACCACACAATCCAGAGGGAGAAACATGGCCACACTCACCACGAACAGGGCGAACCTTGACTGATGCGGCACTAGCGCAGGGGATCGCGCATCATCGACGCGAACACCGGGGAGTCGGCGAAAGGCTGCTGAGTCCCCACCTGCTTGTAGCCCCACAACTCGTACACGGCCTTGAGCCGGCCGTCGGACCGCAGGGGATTGACCAGCAGCGTGACCCGCTGCTCCTGGCGCTCGGCAAGCAGCGCCTCGTGGAGGTCGCGGGCTGCGCCCTTGCCGTGGGCGCCCCGCCACCGCTCCCGTACGAGGATCTCGTTCAGCGCGAGCGTGCGGCGGCCGTCTTCGGCGGTGTACTCGGCGGGGAGCGGCTCCTTCTCCGAGGACCACCACTTGGTGTCGGCGCCCAGGGGGACGGCGAACATGTACCCGATGGGCTCGTCGCCCTCGTAGGCCACGACCGCTTCCCAGCCCGGCCGGGACGCGTACCCTTCCAGCCGCTCGCGGTAGCGGTCCGGGGCGTAGAAAGGGTCGCCCATCAGGCCGAACGCGGTGCGTACTTCCACGTGGATGTCGACGATCAGGTCGCCTACTGACCGGACGTCGCTGGTACGGCGGTAGGTGGTCCCGTTCATGCGGCCCTCCGGTGCTCGTGCCACGCCGCGGTGGCCTCGTTGTGCGGCGCAACGGCGGTGAGTTGTTTGGTGAAGCTGTCCAGGAGCCCGCCCACACGCCCGCGGCGCGCCATGTCCGGGGCGACGGTGCGGGCCGACTCGACGGCCGGCTCGATGTCGCCCTGCCCGAGCTGGGCGAGCGCGAGATTCGCGTAAGTCAGTCCCCGGTTGCGTTCGAGGTCGGGGCGCAGCCCAGCAAGGCAGCGGTGGGCGTGGCGTTCGGCGGCCTCCCACCGGCCAAGGCGCAGGTTCGCGAACGTGGCGAGGGAGTCCAGTTCGGCCTGGTCGTAGAAGCCCATCCACGGCGGGCGGTTCTTGGCCTGGTCGGCGCGGTCGTAGGAGTCCTGTGCGAGGCCGATCGCCCGCAGGGACGCGCGGGTATCCCCGGCGTCGGCGTGGAACGTGCCGAGGCGGGCGAATGCCAGGGAGGCATAAAACGGGTCGCTGCGGGTGATGGAGATGCCCCGGGCGGCCTCGGCGGCGGCAATGGCGTCGGCCGGGCGCCCGAGATGCCGGTACATGATCCCGGCGTGACCCCATGCTCGGTAAAGGATGTAGCGGTTGTTCGCGAGGCCCGCGAGGGTGATGGCCCGTTCGAGGTAGGGCTCCGCCTCTTTCAGGCGCCGCCCGTCGATCGCGGCCCACATGGCGCTCGCGATGAAGGCGGCCGCGACGCCGTACAGCTCCGAGCGGATCCGGCTGGATGCGGTGTGCGTGTTCTGCAGGCGCACCGTCTCCTCGGCGAGCGCTGCGGCATGGTGCTGGAGCTCCACGGTTCCGCCGTAGGCGTTGTCCATGCTGACGACCGCGGCGAGTTTGGCGTTCAGCCGGTCCACGTCGGCCGACCCAAGGCGGCGCTGCGTGGCAGATGGCGCGGTCAGTGTGGCTCCCGCGGCTGTGGCCGCGGCCAGGAAAGCACGTCGATACACAGGATCGTCCTCGGGTGCTGGGGAATCAGGGGTCGTCTTCCCCCGGGCAACGAAGCCTAGGCCGTTTCGTTTAGATCATCGGATCGTTGGTCCGGGTGTGCCGTTAACTGACGCGCAGTGGGCGCGGATCGAGCCGTTGCTCCCGGACCGGACG
>NZ_JNZD01000059.1 GCF_000725495.1 Streptomyces aureus | reverse complement strand
GGCTGAGTGGGGGCAGGGGCTGAGTGGGGGTAGGGGCTGAGTGGGGGCGGGTGCCGGGCGGGTGCGGGGGTGCGGGGGCGTGAACGGAGGTGGATCGTTCGCACATCGGAGACGCATGCGCTCCCGCATTCGCGTGACGTGGGCTCAGAGGGGCTGCGCGATCAACCGGCTTACCTGACAATGGATTTCACGTGCGAAACGGCTCCGTGCCGGTTCGCCGGACCAGTCGTGCCCTCCCCCCGGCACGGCGCCCACGCATCTCCCGCTGTCGACCGGAGGTGCTGTCGTGCTGCGCAAGGCCGATCTGTTCGCGTCCCTCGTCGTCTTTCTGGTGGCTCTGCCCCTGTGTGTCGGGGTCGCCATAGCGTCCGGTGTGCCCGCCGAGCTGGGGCTGGTGACCGGAATCGTCGGTGGGCTGGTCGCCGGGGTGCTGCCCGGAAGCAGTCTGCAGGTCAGCGGCCCCGCGGCCGGGCTGACCGTGCTCGTGTACGAGGCGGTGCGCACGTACGGCGTCGAGGCGCTGGGCGTGCTGGTGCTCGGCGCCGGGCTCGTCCAGCTCGGGCTCGGGCTGCTCCGGCTCGGGCGGTGGTTCCGGGCCGTGTCCGTGGCCGTCGTCCAGGGAATGCTCGCCGGGATCGGGCTGGTGCTGATCGCGGGCCAGGTGTACGCCATGGGCGACACGGCCGCGCCCTCCGGCGGCCTCGGGAAGATCGCCGGGATCGTCTCACTGGCCGGCGCCGCCGATCCCGTGGCGCTCGCCGTCGGCGGGGGCACCGTGGCCGTCCTGCTGCTGTGGCCGCGCTGGCATCGGGGCGCCCGGGTCGTGCCGGCGCCGCTGCTCGCCGTCGCCCTCGCCTCGGCCGTGACCGGGGCCTTCGGTCTCCCCGTGCGCCGGGTCGAGATCCAGGGGCTGTTCGACGCCGTACGGCCGCCCGCCGCGGCGGACCTCGGGCGGCTCACGGAAGTGGGCGTCCTCGGCACCGTGCTGGCGTTCGCGCTCATCGCGTCGGCGGAGTCGCTGTTCAGCGCGGCGGCGGTGGACCGGCTGCACCAGGGGCCGCGTACCGACTACGACCGGGAACTCATCGCCCAGGGCGCCGGGAACACCGTGTGCGGGATTCTCGGGGCGCTGCCCATGACCGCCGTGATCGTACGGAGCGCGGCCAACGTGCACGCCGGGGCGCAGACCAAGGTGTCGCGGGTGCTGCACGGGGTGTGGCTGCTCCTCTTCACCGCCGTGGTGCCCGCCGTGCTCGGGCTCATCCCGGTGGCGGCGCTGGCGGGGCTGCTGGTGCACGCGGGGTGCAAGCTCGTGCCGGTGCGGGAGGTCCGGAAGTTGTGGCGCGGGCACCGTGGTGAGGTGGCCGTGCTCGCGGTGACCGCCGTGGCGATCGTGGTGGGGAACCTGTTCGAGGGCGTGCTGGTCGGGCTGGCGCTGGCCGTGGCCAAGACGGCCTGGGACATCAGCCATGTCCACGTGGAGACCGAGGACGTGGGCGCCGCCGGGATGGTCGTACGCGTGGTCGGCAACGCCACGTTCCTGCGGCTGCCGAAGCTGCTGGACGCGTTGGAGGCGCTGCCCCGCGACCGGGTCGTACGGCTGGAGCTGGGCGGGTTGCGGCACGTGGACCACGCGTGTGCGGCGGCCCTCGACGCGTGGGCCGCCGGGCGGGATCACGAGCGGATCGCCACCAGCAGCTCCACGACGTAGGTCTCCTCCACCGAGCCCTCCGGGAAGGCCTGGAGGAGGTGGTCGCGTTCCTCGGCGAAGAACGCTGCGGTGGCCTCTTCGCCGAGGACCAGGAACTGGGAGTGGCTGCCGATGTTGGCGAGCCGGGTGTCGACCGGGACGCTCCGGCTCCAGCGGACCTGGCGGTGCTCGAAGGAGAGGGTGCCGGTGGGGTCGGCGGCCAGGGAGTCGACGGGGCGGTTCGAGGCGGGGGACTTCTCCTTCTTGATGTCCTTCTCGTCGAGGCCGAGGAAGAGTTCGGCGCGCCGGGCCGCCGCCTCGATCCACGGGACGTCGAGGGCCTGGGTGTTCCACCACAGGGCCAGCGCCCCGCCGGGGCGCAGCACCCGGATCGCCTCCGGCACGGAGCGGCGCGGTTCGGTCCAGTGCCAGGACTGGGCGTAGGTGAGGACGTCCATGGAGGCGGTGGCGAGGGGCAGGGCGTCGCCGCTGCCGCGGACGATCGGGATGCCGGGGTGGACGCGGCGGAACTCGGCGGCCATGCCGGGGCCGGGTTCCACGGCGAGGACGTTCGCGCCGCGGGTGTGCAGCAGGCCGGTCGAGATGCCGGTGCCGGCGCCCACGTCTGCGGTCCTGGCACCGTCGAGGGAGCGGCCCGCGAGTTCTTCGACGGCGTCGAACAGGGCGGGCGGGTACGAGGGGCGGTTGGCGGAGTACTGGGCCGCGGCGGCGTTGAAGGAGTGGGCGCGCTCGGCGTGCCGGCCGGCTTCGGACGAGGGTGGCGTCATCTGGGAATGATTGGGTCGGGGCCGTGCCGGTGCATCAGCCCGTCGCCGTTGGACAGGGATGTGGACGTTAGTGGCGACGGGCATCGATGTACCGGCACGTCCCCTCACGCCGAATCCCGGCTGCGGGTGCGTCGGGGAGGCGGCGGCGGTCTCAGGCGGCCGACCCGAGGACCAGCCGGCGTGAGCGTCGGTGGCGACGGGCATCGATGTACCGGCACGGCCCCTCGCGCCGAATCCCGGCTGCGGGTGCGTCGGGGAGGCGGCGGCGGTCTCAGACGGCCGACCCGAGGACCAGCCGGCGTGAGCGTCGGACCGGCGCGGCCCCTCGCGTGCGTCGCCGAGTGCGGGAGCGTCGTGGTGGCGACGGCATGTGATGTAGCGGCACGGCCCCTCGCGTGCGTACCCGGCTGCGGGTGGTTCGGGGTGGCTGGGGTCCTTACGGCGCCGGATCCGTGTTCGCGTGGTGCCGGAGGCTGGTCGGTGGTCAGGCTCGGCGGCGCTTCTTGGCCGGGTTGCCGGCGCGGCGGGTCGTGCGGCGGACGTACTGCTCCTTCGCCGTCTCGTACTCCTCGCGGTGGAGCTTCTCGCCCGGGGCCTCGGTGAGGGAGCGGAAGCAGTAGGCGAGGAGGGAGCCGACGAAACCGATGGTCAGCAGGCCGCGCAGGGATGCCTGGCGGTCGGGGTCGGGGCGCTTGGAGAAGGCCTCCAAGGTGTGGCGGAACGCGAGCGCGGTGCACACCGCGAACATCAGCACGACCATGACGGTCACGGGCTTGCCCACGTCCGCGATGGTCAGGCCCTGGTAGGCGAAGCGGAGCACGAAACACGCGGCCACCGCGGCGGCCAGCGATCCGACGGCCACGCCGATGCGGCGGCCGGTGTAGTTGCCGTCGTGCTCCACCCAGGTCGTCCCGAAGAAGCGCAGGGGCTCGGGCTGGGGGCCTGCCGGGGTGCTGGTCTCGTCGCTCACCCGACGATTATCGCCCCGGTGCCGGGCCCGACGGCTGTCGGACCCGTCACCTCGGGCGGTGCTCGGTCAGGAGCACTTCGCGGCGACGTAGCCGTCGCTGCCCGTCTGGACGTAGGCGTCCGAGACGTACTGGCCGTTCGAGATGTTGTCCCAGATGTTGCTCGTGCCGAACGGGCCGGCCACGGATTCGCCCGGGCACTGGCAGTAGATCGGGATGCGGGAGCCCGCCGGCAGCGTGCGGACGACGCTGTAGTGGGTTCCCGGGCCGCTGCGGACGTTGACGTTGTGGCCCGGCGCGAGCGGGTACGTGCGCAGCGCCTGCGCGGTGGGCGTCATCTCGTCGGCCGCCGCGTCCGTGATCACGATGTCTTCCGTGGCCATATCTCATTCCCCCGTTGATCGATTCACGCCAATTTCAAGCTGCGCGAGGAGGCTAGCAAGCCGCCGAGGTTTCGTACGCGGGATCGACTAGGCTCTGCGCGTCGCGCATGCGGTCGATCCCACGGGGGTGAGTGATGCCGCCACAGCGCAGCACCGGTACCGATTCGGAAGCGGAACATCCGCGTTACGCCGGACAGTACCTGCTGGAGGCGAGACTGGGCTCCGGTGGCATGGGAGTCGTGCATCTGGCGCGTTCCGCCTCCGGGTTGCGGCTGGCCGTCAAGGTCGTGCACGCCGAGTTTTCCCAAGACCCCGAGTTCCGGGGGCGGTTCCGTCAGGAGGTCGCGGCCGCGCGCCGGGTCAGCGGTGCCTTCACCGCGCCCGTCGTGGACGCCGATCCGAAGGCCGAACGCCCTTGGATGGCAACCCTGTTCATCCCGGGGCCGACGCTCGCCGAGCACGTGAAACGGAACGGGGCGCTGTCCACGGACCGGCTGCGCCATCTGATGGCCGGGCTCGCCGAGGCGCTGCGGGACATCCACCGCGCCGGTGTCGTGCACCGCGACCTCAAGCCGAGCAACGTCCTGCTGGCGGAGGACGGGCCGAAAGTCATCGACTTCGGCATCTCGCGTCCCGCCGACAGCGAACTGCGCACCGAGACGGGCAAGTTGATCGGCACGCCGCCGTTCATGGCGCCGGAGCAGTTCAGCAGGCCGCGGCATGTGGGGCCGGCCGCGGATGTGTTCGCGCTGGGGTCGGTGATCGTGCACGCGGCCACCGGGAGCGGGCCCTTCGACTCGGACAGCCCGTATCTGGTCGCCTATCAAGTCGTGCACGACGAGCCGGACTTGACGGGTGTGCCGGAGGAACTGCTCGACCTGGTCGCGCGCTGCCTGGCCAAGGAGCCCGAGGACCGGCCCACCCCGGACGAGCTGATGACCGCGCTGCGCTCGGTCTCGGCCTCGTACGAGACCCGGGCCTTCATTCCCGAACAGCGCACCGGGGAAGGGGAGTCGGTCTCGCCGAGGCCGAAGCCGAGGCCGCTGCACCAGTGGCCGCAGGGCGCCGAGGACCGTACGCATGCGGCCGCCGTGAAGAGGGGCGGGCGACGGCGACGTCTGCCCGCGTTCGTCGCGGCCGGTGGGCTCGTGGCCGCCGCCGTTGTCGCCGGCGCCCTCGGACTGCCCGGCGGGTCGCAGAGCCCGGCGGCGGAACACCACACCAACACCGCGTCCGGGAGCACCTTCCGGCCCTGGAACCTCGATCTGAAGGCTTCCGGTGCCCGGGCCGAGGGCCAGCCGCGGTGCGCGTCCACGGCCCGGGCCCTGCTGTGCGTCCGGCCCGGTGTCCTCGCCGCGGCCGTCGATCCGTACAACGGCAAGGTGCTGTGGTCCCGGAGCGGCGCCGGGAACAGCAGCACCTACTCCACGCCCGCTCCGGTCCTCTCCGGCGGACTCCTGCTCGTCCAGAACCGGAACGGACACCGGCTGACCGCGCTGGATCCCACGACGGGCGCGACGCGGTGGAGCAAGGACATCGAGCCCTACGGCGGCCTCGTCGCCCACGTCGCCGGCATGGTCCTGCTCACCGGCCCCGACTCCGAGGTCGTCGCGCTGGACGCCGCCACCGGCGAGGAGGCGTGGCGTCGTTCCGTTCCGGGGGTGAAGCTCCCCCAGTTCCAGTCGTTCGGGGACGGGGTCGCCTATGTGGTCTCGACCCCTACGCTGTCCACGACCCTGGTGGCCGCCGTGGATCCGCGGACGGGTGCCACGGTCTGGCGGCGGAGCATGGACGGGCAGCTGAGCGTCGTGGCCGCCCGCGGGGGGACGGTCTGGTTCACCTCGTCGACCGTCGACCAGTACACGGACGCCGTGGTGCGCTACGACGTGACGCACCGCAGGATCCACCGCACCGCGCTGCACGTCCCCCTGGCCCAGACGCAGGTGGCCGTGCAGGGAGATGCCGCCTATCTGCTGGGGAACGACGGATCGCTCGTCGCCGTGAACACGAGGACGGCGAAGCAGCTGTGGCGCGTGGAGACGTCCGTCAGCAAGGCGTCGGCCCCCGTCGTGGCCGGGCGTCGGCTCTACCTCACCGCGGTGGACGGGCGCCTCGTCGCCGTCGACACCGTCCGGGGCGCGCTGCTCGGCCAGACGAAGGCGCGGCCGGGCGGCGAACGGGGGGCACTCGTAGGCTCGCTCCCCTCCCCCGTCATCTCCGGCACCCAGGTCTATGCCACCGCCCCCGACGGGGTGCTCTTCGCGGTCGACGGGCGGGATCCCTCGGGGTGGTGAGACGTGAAGGGGCCGCCCCGGGTGGGGCGGCCCCTTCACATCGGCTGTGCGGCTAGCCCAGCTTCGAGACGTCGCGCACCGCGCCCTTGTCGGCGCTCGTCGCCATCGCCGCGTAGGCGCGGAGGGCGGCCGAGACCTTGCGGTCGCGGTTCGCGGGGGCGTAGACGCCGTTCAGGGCCTCGCGGCGGGTGGCCAGCTCCTCGTCGGAGACGAGCAGTTCGACCGAGCGGTTCGGGATGTCGATGCGGATGCGGTCGCCGTCGCGGACGAGGGCGATGGTGCCGCCGGAAGCGGCCTCCGGGGAGGCGTGACCGATCGAGAGGCCCGACGTGCCGCCGGAGAAGCGGCCGTCGGTGATCAGGGCGCAGGTCTTGCCGAGACCGCGGCCCTTGAGGAACGAGGTCGGGTAGAGCATCTCCTGCATGCCCGGGCCGCCCTTGGGGCCCTCGTAGCGGATGACCACGACGTCGCCGTGGGTGATCTGCTTCTTGAGGATCTTGTCGACGGCCTCGTCCTGGGACTCGCAGACGACCGCCGGGCCCTCGAAGGTCCAGATGGACTCGTCGACGCCGGCCGTCTTCACGACGCAGCCGTCGACGGCGAGGTTGCCCTTGAGGACCGCGAGGCCGCCGTCCTTGGAGTAGGCGTGCTCGGCGGAGCGGATGCAGCCGCCCTCGGCGTCCTCGTCGAGGGCCTCCCAGCGCTCGGACTGGGAGAAGGCCTCGGAGGAGCGGACGCCGCCGGGTGCCGCGTACCAGAGCTCGACCGCCTCGGGCGAGGGGGAGCCGGCGCGCACGTCCCAGGTCTTCAGCCAGTCGGAGAGGGACGGGCTGTGGACGGAGTGGACGTCCTCGTTCAGGAGGCCCGCGCGGTGCAGCTCGCCCAGCAGGGCGGGGATGCCGCCGGCGCGGTGCACGTCCTCCATGTAGTACGTGCGGTCCTTGGCGACGTTCGGGGCGACCTTGGCGAGGCACGGCACCCGGCGCGAGACCTCGTTGATCTCGTCGAGGCCGAACGGGACACCCGCCTCCTGGGCGGCGGCCAGCAGGTGCAGGATCGTGTTGGTGGAGCCGCCCATGGCGATGTCGAGGGCCATGGCGTTCTCGAAGGCCGCGTGGGTGGCGATGTTGCGCGGCAGGACCGACTCGTCGTCCTGGTCGTAGTAGCGGCGCGTGATGTCGACGACCGTGCGGGCCGCGTCCTCGTACAGGCCCTTGCGGGCGGTGTGGGTGGCGAGGACCGAGCCGTTGCCGGGCAGGCTCAGACCGATGGCCTCGGTCAGGCAGTTCATCGAGTTGGCGGTGAACATGCCGGAACAGGAGCCGCAGGTCGGACAGGCGTTCTCCTCGATACGGAGGATGTCCTCGTCCGAGATCTTGTCGTTCACGGCGTCGGAGATCGCGTCGACCAAGTCGAGCGTGCGGACCGTGCCGTCCACCAGGGTGGCGCGGCCGGACTCCATCGGGCCGCCGGAGACGAAGACCGTCGGGATGTTCAGGCGCAGGGCGGCCATGAGCATGCCCGGCGTGATCTTGTCGCAGTTCGAGATGCAGATCAGGGCGTCGGCGCAGTGCGCCTCGACCATGTACTCCACCGAGTCCGCGATCAGGTCGCGGGAGGGCAGCGAGTACAGCATGCCGCCGTGGCCCATAGCGATGCCGTCGTCGACCGCGATCGTGTTGAACTCGCGGGCGATGCCGCCGGCGGCCGTGATCGCCTCGCTGACGATCCGGCCGACGGGCTGGAGGTGGGTGTGTCCGGGCACGAACTCCGTGAAGGAGTTGGCCACCGCGATGATCGGCTTCCGTCCGATGTCCGCGCCCGGTACACCGGAGGCGCGCATAAGGGCGCGTGCGCCCGCCATGTTGCGGCCGTGGGTGACTGTGCGGGACCTCAGCTCGGGCATCGTCGCTCGCTCCTTCGGAGAGTAAAGACTGAAGTCGAGCGTACGCCGCTGCTCCAGGATCCGGACAGGCCGTCCGCATCCCGGGACGTACGTCTCGCCCTGCGGGTGGTTCCGTACGGCGTCCGCGCACGTCGGACGCATTCGCCGAGGTGGGGCCTGCCCGGTCGGGGGCCCCGCTCGCTCATGGGTTCGTCAGGTGTCCCTGCACCACGGGCGCGACCCGGGCCACGATGCGCTCCAGGTCCGCCGAGGCCAGCGGCTCCACCTTGATCACGTAGCGCAGCATGGCGACCCCGACCAGCTGGGCCGCCGCGAGCTCCGCGCGCAGCTCCGCGTCCGGTACGTCCAGCCGGCCCGCTATCCGGCGCAGCAGCTGGGCGGCGACGAGACGGCGGAAGACGGCGGCCGCGGTGTCGTTGTTCACCGCGGAACGGACGATCGCCAGCAGCGGGGTACGGCTCCTGGGGTTCTCCCAGATGCCGAGGACGAAGCGGGTCAGACGTTCGCCGACGTCGTCGAGCGGGCCGTCGACGATCTTCTCGGGCGCGTCGAGCGCGGGGGCGAAGGCGACCTCGATGGCCGCCTCGAAGACCTGCTCCTTGGTGCCGAAGTAGTGGTGCACCAGGGCCGAGTCCACGCCCGCCGACTTGGCGATGCCGCGGACCGACGTCTTCTCGTAGCCGCGCTCGGAGAACTCCTCGCGGGCCGCCTCCAGGATGCGGTCGCGGGTGGCGGGGCCCGCCTCGGTCTGGGTACGGGTGGGGCGTCCCCGGCCGCGGCGCGGGGCGGCGTCCGTCATACGCGGGGCACCTTCACGGCCGAGGCGAGATGGAGCCGGGTGAAGGCGAGGGCCTCGGCGAGGTCGGCCTCGCGCTCCGCGCTGGACATCGCACGGCGGGTGTTGACCTCGATGACGACGTGGCCGTCGAAGCCGGACAGGGCGAGGCGGTCCAGGAGTTCGGCGCAGGGCTGCGTGCCGCGGCCCGGCACCAGGTGCTCGTCCTTGTTGGAGCCGTTGCCGTCGGCGAGGTGGACGTGGCCGAGGCGGTCGCCCATGCGGTCGATCATCTGCAGGGCGTCGGTGCGGGCGGTCGCGGTGTGGCTGAGGTCGATCGTGAAGTGCCGGTAGTCGTCCTTCGTCACGTCCCAGTCGGGGGCGTACGCGAGCATCTCGCGGTCGCGGTAGCGCCAGGGGTACATGTTCTCGACGGCGAATCGCACGTCGGTCTCGTCGGCCATGCGCCAGATTCCGGAGACGAAGTCCCGGGCGTACTGGCGCTGCCAGCGGAACGGGGGGTGGACGACCACGGTGCTCGCGCCGAGCTTCTCGGCGGCGGCCTTGGCTCGCTGGAGCTTGGTCCAGGGGTCGGTGGACCAGACCCGCTGGGTGATCAGCAGGCAGGGCGCGTGAACGGCGAGGATCGGCATCCGGTGGTAGTCGCTGAGGCGGCGCAGCGCGTCGATGTCCTGGCTGACGGGGTCGGTCCACACCATGACCTCGACGCCGTCGTACCCGAGGCGCGCGGCGATCTCGAAGGCCGTCGCGGTCGACTCCGGATACACGGAGGCCGTGGACAGCGCGACCTTCGCATCCGGGATCCGCACGACTGGTTTTGCCACGAGGGACAGCGTACGGGGTGCTTCCGGGGGTTGGGCGGGGAGCGGTGGGCTTGGCCGGGAGCCTGTTGTGCGCCTTCGGCGGGGGTGGATCGGGGGGGTCGCTCGGGCGGGCGCCGGGCCTCCGGCCTGGGGTGCGGTTTCCTGGGGCGGTGGTGGGGTGTCCTCG
>NZ_JNZD01000058.1 GCF_000725495.1 Streptomyces aureus | reverse complement strand
GGCTGGGTGCGGGGTGGGTTCGGGGGTGGGGGGTTGCAGGTCGGGGTGGAGGGTCTGGAGTTCGGTGTAGACGGTGGCGCCGCGGGTGGCGGTGAGGTCGATGGAGGCGAGGACGGAGGGGACGACGACGCTGGGCAGGATGTGGCGCAGCAGGGCGGCGACCCGGGGGGGCAGGTCCTGGTAGTTGCACAGGGCCTGGGACATGGCCTGGATGCCGGCGAAGGATCCGACGAGGACGTCGGCGGTCTCCTGGGAGGTGACGTGGGGCAGGAGTTCGCCCTGGGCCTTGGCCTTGTCGAGGAGTTCGGTGCCGACCTCGCTCCAGCGCAGGAAGGGTCCGCTGCGGTCCAGGCCCTGGGCCTGCTGGTCCAGGGAGAGGCGGACGCCGGCGCGGACCATGGGGTCGGTCTGCAGGCGGTGGGCGTGCAGGAAGACGGTGTCGACCATCTGCTGGACCTTGGAGGGCCGCTCGGGGATGGGCGCGCCCAGGTCCTGGGCGTGCAGGACGCCTTCGGCGAGGTGTTCCTTGGAGGGGAAGTGGAAGTAGAGGGCGCCCTTGGTCACGCCGGCGCTGGCGAGGATCTCGCTGACGGTGGCGGCCTGGTAGCCGCGTTCCTCGAAGATCCTGGCCGCCGAGGAGAGGATCGCGTGCCGGGTCCGCAGTGCCCGTTCCTGCTTCGCCATGTCGGCCTCCTCCTGTCGTTGAGCCCGGAGACCCAATAAAAAAACCGTCCAGTTTGTATATTACAGGTGTTTGCTGGGTGTGTACCCCCTTGCAGCCGTACGGCATTCAATGAGTTGCGGAAAAGGATCGCCACACAGGGCGGGAGTCCATGGACGGATCACACGGTGACACGGCCCCTGCGGGCCTGGCGCAGGGGTCGCTGATCCTGGTGACCGGGGGGACGGGGACGGTGGGCCGCGAACTGCTCAGGCGGCTGCCGCCGGGTAGGGCCGTGCGCGTCATGGCCAGGCATCCCGCGCGGCTGGGCACGGCGGGCGCGCACGTGCACAAGGTCGCCGGGGACTACCGCGATCCGCGGTCGCTGGCCCGGGCGCTGGAGGGCGTGCGGACGGCGTTCCTCGTCACGATGGGCGTCGGCGGGGACGACGACGCCCGGTTCCTGCGCGCGGCACAAACGGCCGAAGTGCAGCGGGTGGTCAAGCTCTCCGCCGCCGCGGTACTGGACGAGCGGGCCGATGACCTCATCACCCGCCGCCAGCGCGCCAACGAGGACCTGCTGCGCGCCTCGGGCCTGCAGTGGACGCTGCTGCGCCCGCGCGCGTTCGCCTCCAACGCCCTGTCGTGGGCGCCCTCGGTACGCGCCGAGCGCACCGTGCGCGCGCTGTACGGGACCTCGGGCAACGCCTGTGTCGACCCGCGGGACGTCGCGGAGGTGGCCGCACGCGTGCTGACCGAGGAGGGACACGCCGGCTGTGCCTACACGCTGACCGGGCCCGAGACCCTCACCGCGGCCGGGCAGACCGAGCAGCTGGCCGGGCTGCTCGGCGTTCCGCTGCGGTTCGAGGAACTCACCCCGCACCAGGCGCGCACAGCCCTCGCGGCCCGTTATCCGGCGCCGGTGGTCCAGGCGCTGCTGGAGAGCGCGGAACGCCAGCGCGCGGGTGCGAAGGCCGGGGTCGAGGACACCGTCACCCAGCTGACCGGCCGCCCGGCAGGCACGTTCCGGACCTGGGCCAGGGACCATCTGGCGGCTTTCACACCGGAGGACTGACCGGCCGGTGACGGCTTACCTGCGGAGGTCTGACCGGCCGACAGCGGGTTTCGCACCGGCCGGCTGCCCGGCCGACGGCGGCATACCTGCCGGGTGGCTGCTCGGCTGACGACGGCTTGCATGCGGAGGCCTGACCGGCCGACGGCGGGTTTCACGCCAGTCGACTGCCCGGCCGATGACGGCTTACCTGCCGGGTGGCTGCTCGGCTGACGACGGCTTGCATGCCGGGTGGCTGACCGGCCGGTGACGGTTTGCCTGCGGAGGTCTGACCGGTCGACGGCGGTTTTCGCACCGGCCGACTGTCCAGCCGACGGCGGCTTACCTGCCGGGTGGCTGCTCGGCCGGCGGCGGTTTGCATGCCGGGTGGCTGACCGGCAGGCCGACCCTGCCGGCTGACCGGCGGGCAGGCTCGGGTGGCATCGCAGTCCCGGAGAACTGCGGGCGCCCCAAGGGCAGTAGATGCCCGGGTGCGGTCATCGAAGAGGTGAGGTCATGGGTGCGGTGCGCCGGAACACGCCCGCCCCGCCCTGCCGGCCGGTGGCAAGCACGGTCCCCGCACCCTCCTCACCCGTCCCCGCGCCCTCCCGGCCATCTCCGTCCCTTCCTCACTCGTTCCTGCACCCTCTTGACCCGTCACCGCAGCCTCACGTCCCGCCCCCGCGCCCTTTCTGCCCGTCAGCGCAGCCTCCTGGCCCGGCCCGCCGCCGGGTGCGCGCCTCGACCGTGCAGTGAGCGTCCGGTTCGACGCAGCGCAGGAACTCCCTGACGGGCGACGGCGACGGCGACGGCGGACGGCGGACGGGCGTGTCCGCGGGGGCGCTGCCGCGCTGTGGCGGGCGGGTCTTCGTCCGGGTGGCCGGCCGGCGAACGGAGCGGCCGGCCCACCGGCGGGCGCCGCGGGCTGCAATCCGCTGTCCCGGAGAGCTGCGGCCGCCCCCGGGCAGCGGATGTCCGGGGGCGGTCGCCGAAGCGGCAAGGCCGTGGTGCAGTTGGCCGGAGCGCTTGGTGGTTCGTGTTCCGCGGGCGGGCCCGGGGATCAGTCGGCGGTTTCGTGCCGGGTGGCCGACCGGGTGGCTGACCGGCTGACTGGCCGGCCGGTGGGCCGGCCGGTGGGCCGTCTGGCGGGCCGGGGTGCGGGCCGGGGTGTGGTCACTGGTGGGGCGGGGCCATGGTCACGGTGCACCGGAACACGGCCGTCCCGTTCTGCCGGCCGGTGACGTGCACGGTCTTCGCGTCTTCCTGGCCCGTCCCGGCAGCCGCCCGGCCCGTTACCGCCTGCGCATGCTCTGGGCCGGTGCCTGTTCCTGTGGCGGGGCGGGCCTCGATGGTGCAGGGGGTGTCGAGTTCGACGTAGCGCAGGAACTGGCCGGCGAGGGCGAGGGGCAGGCGGGTGGTGCCGAGGGTGGCGGTCGCGGCCTGGCGGGCGGCTTCGAGGAGCAGCATGCCGGGCACGTGGTCGACCCGGTGGTCGAAGAGCGCGGGGTGGCGGGTGTCCACCCGCAGCTGCCAGCGGTCGCTTTCGCCGATGGGGGAGAGGACCACGTCCATGGGGGACATGCGCCCCACCGACTGCGGCGGCGTGGGGGCGGTCAGCGCGAGGACCTGCGCGCTGGGCCCGCGGCCGGCGCGCAGCCGCTGGTAGACGCGGGGGGCGATGCAGGTGAGCGTGCCGCCTCCGGTTCCCAGCAGGTGGCCGTCGCGGCGGATCTCCACCTCGATGCGCAGCCCCGTCACCTCGCCGCGGCGCTCCTTGACGTCACGACAGCGGACGTCGAGTTCGAGGGAGGCGGGGGCCTCGCCCACGCGCAGGTGCGCGGGCCGTACCGTCACGTCGAGGTCGCTGACCAGGAAGTGGTGGCCGAAGGGGACCCCGTACTCGGCGTGCGCGAGGAGCAGGCCGGCCTGGCGGATGGTCTCGGCGGCGATCAGCGGGTCGTGACAGCCGTCGACGCTGGTGAAGAAGCTGTGCCCGCGCGGCCACTGGGCGGCCAGGGCGAAGTGGTGCTCGCCCCTGCGTGCCCAGTCGGTCAGCATGACCTCGGCGACGCTCGCGCGGTGGACGAGTTCCTTGGGGACCGTACTGGTCAGAGGCTGGAGGGCGAGGGTGCCGCCCCCCAGCGGGGCGCCGTGGCCCGCCTGTCGTGTCATGCCGGGTGTCGCGCGGTTCATGCGGAAGGTACTCGTCGACATGGTTCCCCCGAGCCGCCGTGGCCTGAATGTGGGTGGTGGATCTCCGAGGACAGTGAAGATACATACCACCCGGTTTAATTTCTAGAAGGAATGCCGGGTTCCCCTGGGCAATATGTGGACCGAGTGGTTCCAAGCGCTCGGAGGGGTATCCATATCGCCTCATTACGCCCCGAAGGGGGCGAGGCGTCCGCGGTCCGCGGCGCCGCAGACCCGCCCGGACCCCGCGGCGCGCGCCGGGCGCCTTCCCTCCGCCGCCCGGCCCGCCCTCGGGGCAACCGTCCGGCGCCGCCGTGCGGGAGAAGGGAAAACCCTGATCAAGACGGGTCACCCGGCCCCGGCCTGTGCGGGCCGGCCTGTGCGGGCGGGGTATGCCGCCGGCGGATGGCACATCGGCCGGATCTGTACCGATCCGTCTCCCGGCGCGCCCGGAAAACAGCGTCGGAGCGGCACTGGCTTCGCGATATCTTCACCAGTAAAATAGAGACCGCGTGCGCGGTTTGTTATGATCGCTTCTGGTCGGCCCGGGCGGCGAAGGGTCACCGGGGCAGGAGCGCGAGCACGGCTGCGGCCCTGTGTGCCGGTGCCGTGCGGCGGCCCGGGGCGGGCGGCCGCGCCGGCCACCCCGGGGGAGGGGTGGTGCGCCCGCGCGTACCGGGCGGGCCCGGTTTCGCGCCGGGTCTTCTCGGGCGCGGGCCGCTCTGCCCTCTGGTGGGCGCGGGTGCGGTGGTTTGTGCCTCCGGGCGGGCCGTGGTGAGCAGGCATGAACGTGAGAGCCGGTCCGCGGTGCGGGCGGGCCGACGGCAGTCAGGGGAGATCCGTTGATGGTGAAACAGGAGCGGGCCGCGCGCACGCGGGAGTCCTTGGTGCGAGCGGCGGCCGAGGTGT
This sequence comes from Streptomyces aureus, assembly GCF_000725495.1. Classification (GTDB taxonomy): domain Bacteria; phylum Actinomycetota; class Actinomycetes; order Streptomycetales; family Streptomycetaceae; genus Streptomyces; species Streptomyces aureus_B. Next base: position 4,127 of record NZ_JNZD01000058.1, on the reverse strand, counting down.
TCGCACGGGACGGCTTCACCCTGGCCTCGCTCACCTCCATCAGCAAGCGGGCCGGGGTGAGCAACGGTGCGCTGCACTTCCACTTCGAGAGCAAACAGGCCCTGGCGCGCGGGGTCGAGGACGAGGCGGCCGCCATGGTCGGTGCGATCACCGCGTCCGCGCGGGCGGCCGGCGCCGGTCCGCTGCAGCGGCTCATCGACGCCACCCATGCCCTGATGGAACACCTCGATCACGACGTCGTGGTCCGGGCCGGCTTCGAGCTGGGCAGCGGCCCGCCGCGCCGCGAGGGGGCCGTGGATCTGCGCGGACAGTGGCAGAGCTGGGTCGAGGAGGTGTTCGAGGACGCCGAACGCGAAGGCGTCCTCGCCCGGGGGGTGTCCGCCGCCGACGCCTCGGTCGCGGTGGTGGCGGCGACCGTCGGTTTCGAACAGCTCGGCGCGGACGACCCGACGTGGACGTCCACGCAGACGCTGGCGCAGTTCTGGGATCTGCTGCTGCCCCGGCTGGCCTCGGCCCACGTCCTGAACGGGCTCGAGTCCGGCGGCACGGCCACCGCGGTATCCGGCCGGGGATGAAGCCCGCCCATGGCCTGGCGCGGGCGGGGGACGGCAGGTTCGTGAACCGTCCTGCCTGCTGACCGGACCGGACCGGACGGGACGGGATGGGATGGTCCGGCAGGCGCCCTGACGGCACCGTTTCCCCGCCCGGGCGGTGCCGGCGAGGCACCCGCAGTGCCGTGGGCGGGCCGTCACCTCACCTTGCCCGCCCCCGGGGACCGGCCGCCGTCGGCGGTGACCAGAGCGGCTGCTCCCTCTCCTCGGCCGCGGGCCGGGATGCGGCCGAGGAGGCGGTGGCGCGGCCGGGCCGCCCTGGTGCGCGCAGCGTTCGGCGCCGCCGTGAGATGGCCGGGGGCGACAGGCACCGGGCCCGCAGGGCGGGACGCACGCCGGCGGTCTCGCCAAGCTCGACGAAGCCCGGGGCGGCGCCGCGGCGGACGCTGCCCGGGCACCCGGCGGCGCGTGGCATACGTTGGAGCCGGAGCCGGAGCCGGAGCCGGAGCCGGAGCCGGAGCCGGAACAGGAACAGGAACAGGAACAGGAACAGGAACAGGAGCCGGTGGCCTGGTGGGAGGCGGACGGTGACGTCGGCGGTGCCGCAGGTTTGCCGAGTACGCCGGTCCTGGCGCCGGCCCGGCAGGCAGACATCGGGCCGGTCCCCGCGGGATCGCCGGCGCCGGCCACCTGGGGGACGCGCGCCGTGTCAGGGATCGCTGCATCGGCGCTCCCCCAATCCCTCGGGCCGCCGGGATCGCGGGTGCGGCAGAGCCCGCCTGCTGACGGCTGCGCCGTCCCTTGCCGCGGCGGACGCCGTCGCGGCGACAGGCCGGTCCGCCGCGTCGGACCGCCGACAGCCCGCCCTGACGGCGGGCCCCTGTGCCGAAAACGACCGTCCTGGTCCGCGTCCCTTGGCCGGTGCCGCCGGCCAGAATGCTCCCCGGGGCCCTCGGGCAAAGCCCGCTCATCAGCCGCGACGGACACCGCGACGCGCGGACACCGGCGAGGTCCAGCCGTCCGCCGGTGGTCCTCAAGGGTTTGCGCCCCGGCGGATGCTGTACTGGCCGAAGGGACCGGACCCGGTCGAGCGCACGGGCTGGTCTTCGTGACCCAAGGGCTACGGGAGAGAGCATGAGCAACACCGGGAGCGACAAGTACGAGGGGTTCTCGGCCGAGGAACGGGCCGCGATGAAGGAGCACGCCCAGGAGCAGAAGACCGCGGCGCGACGCAGCTCGAAGGCGAACAAGGCGGCGCTGGCGGAGCAGGACGTCCTCGCCAAGATCGCCGAGATGGAGGGCACGGACCGGGTCATGGCCGAGCGGGTCCACGCCCTCGTCACCGCCAACGCCCCCCGCCTCGCGCCGAAGCTGTGGTACGGCATGCCCGCCTACGCACTGGACGGCAAGATCGTCTGCTTCTTCCAGAGCGCGGCGAAGTTCAAGGCGCGCTACGCGACGCTCGGGTTCAACGACCAGGCCCAACTGGACGAGGGCTCCATGTGGGCGACCGCTTTCGCCCTGACCGAAGTCACGCCCGAGGCGGAGGAGCAGATCGCGGCGCTCCTCAAGCGGGCGGTCGACTAGCCCCTGCCGTTCGGACCGGCCCGCGGACGCCGGCCCTGGCACACACGCACAGCTGCCGTGTCACCGACGGCCGCCGGCATCCCCCGGGCCTGCGGCGCCAAGGACGCGTGAACGGCGGGAGCACGAGGGCCCTTTGGGCCGCGGCTGCGGATCCCGGCATCCGCAGCCGCGGCCCAAAGGGCCCTCACCCATTCCAGGACCCCCAGCCGGGACCCGCATCACCCGCCGCCCTTTGCGGACAGCACCCGGGAGCGTTTCGTGCGGGCTGCTGCGGACGGTGCCGCGCCCGCGCGCCGTCACATCCCCCGCCGCGCCCAAGGGCGCGGCGGGGGAGCGGGACGTCCTGGGCCGCTCCTTGCCGATGCGGTCAGCCGGGTGGGGCGGCCCGCAGGGCCGAGGTGAATGCGGGCCGATCCTCCTGGCTGCCGGTGACGTCGCGGCCGAGTGCAGCGGGCCTCTCGCCGACCCGTATCTCCCCGGGGCACACGGTGAAAGCCGGCTCCTCCAGCAGGAACCGTGGCCTTGGGAACGCCGAACCCGGCGCGGGCGAGCAGGAGACCGCCGCTGCCGCTGCATGTCGCTTCGCCGTCCGCGGCCAGTGGCGCCGCCCGCGGTCGCCGTCCGCTGCCGCCGCCTGTCGCTTCGCCGCCCGCGGTCGCCGTCCGCTGCCGCCGTCCGAGGTCGCCGCCCGGGGCCGGTGGCACCGCCATCCGCAGCCCGCAGCCCGCGGCCTGCGGCCCTTCGGGCGTCTGCCGGGGTCTGTTCGTGCCGTCCCGGCTCACCGTGCGGGGGCCGGGAGGCTGCGTGCCGCCCAGGCCACTGCCTCCGCGAGTACGTCGCGTTCCACCCGGATCTTCACCGGGGTGGGGTCCCGGCTGTTGCTCCGGCGCTTCTTGAGCGGCACTGAGGTGCCTCTGTAGCGCGTCGGCGGACGGTGGTGGCAACCGAGAGGAGCGGACATGGGTGAAGCGGACGCCGCACCGCTTGCGCTGCGGATCGAGCGCGGACGGGCCGACGATGACGAACTCGCCGCGCTGACCGTCGTGCTGTGCTCACTGCTGGCCGGGCGGAGGGCGCACAGCGGTGAGGCCGGTGAGCCGCAGGTGCCCGCCGCCGTCCCGTCGTGGCGCCGCCCCCAGGTCCCCGGCAGCCAGTGGCGTTCCCCGCACGGCTGGCGCTAGAGCCGCCGGCGCCGGCCGCGCGGCGGCAGGCGCACGTGTTCTCCGGTCATTTGTTCTCCGGTCTTTTCCGGCGCTGATTCACGCGCGGCCCCACCCCTGCCCTCACCTGAACCGCACCTGCGGTCTGTTTGCCGGGTGCGGTCCGGTCCGGCCGTGCTCACGAGGGAGGCAGGCGCAGTGACAGTCCTCAACGACATTCCCCAGGTGGCCGCCGAGCCCTCGGACGCACGCGGCCGGGTGGCCGAGCTGCACGCCGTGCGTGCGCAGGCCCTGGCCGGGCCGAGCGAGAAGGCGACCGAGGCACAGCACGCCAAGGGCCGAGCAGCTGCGCCGGCACCGGGCGACCGGCTTCGGCCTGGAGGCCAAGAAGCCGTACACGGACGGTGTGATCACCGGCTGGGGCACGGTCGAGGGCCGCACGGTCTTCGTCTACGCCCACGACTTCCGCATCTTCGGCGGCGCCCTTGGCGAGGCCCACGCGACGAAGATCCACAAGATCATGGACATGGCCATCGCGGCCGGCGCTCCGCTGGTCTCCCTCAACGACGGCGCCGGCGCCCGCATCCAGGAGGGCGTCTCCGCGCTCGCCGGCTACGGCGGCATCTTCCAGCGCAACACCAAGGCCTCCGGCGTCATCCCGCAGATCTCGGTGATGCTCGGCCCCTGCGCCGGCGGCGCCGCGTACAGCCCCGCGCTCACCGACTTCGTATTCATGGTCCGTGAGACCTCGCAGATGTTCATCACCGGCCCGGACGTCGTCAAGGCGGTCACCGGCGAGGAGATCACCCAGAACGGCCTGGGCGGCGCC
>NZ_JNZD01000057.1 GCF_000725495.1 Streptomyces aureus | reverse complement strand
CGTCGGGAGATCGTGCTGAAGATTGGTTTGCCGCTACTGCGGCGGAGGTGCCGTCGCTGAACCGTTCCGGCTCCGTGACAACTCGAAGAACTTTACTCACCCTGTAGGGCAGTGTCAACAGCCCCTGTCAAGATCTTTAATCCAGGTCGCTGAGCCGGCCGCCCGCGTCGGGCTGGGCGTCCTCCACCCGTCGCAGCAGGCGGGTCAGGACCTCGCCCAGGACGCCCCTGTCCTCGCTGGACAGGTCCTGGAGCAGGTCCTCCTCGAAGACCGTGGCCATGCGCATGGCCTCCAGCCACTTCTCGCGGCCCTCGTCCGTCAGCTCGACGATGACCCGCACCCGGTTCGACTCGTCCCGCTCCCGGGTCACCAGGCCCTCCCCGACCATGCGGTCGATGCGGTGGGTCATGGCGGCCGGCGTGAGACCGAGGCGCTTGGCCAGGTCGCTCGGGCCGAGGCGGTACGGGGCGCCGGCCAGGACCAGCGCCTTCAGGACCTCCCACTCGGCGTTGCTGATGCCGAGCGCGGCGGTCTGGCGGCCGTAGGCGACGTTCATCCGCCGGTTGAGGCGGGACAGCGCCGAGACGATCTTCTCGACCTGGGGGTCCAGGTCCCGGAATTCGCGCTGGTAGGCGGCGATCTGCTCTTCGAGTGTCGGCTCGCTGACGCCGGGGGTGTCGCCCATGGCCCGAGTATCGCACGGCGTCGCTTGGTGTCGAAGTCCTTCGAGGTGTAGAGTTCAACTTCGAACTTTAGCTTCGAAGTCTTCAGGCTTGCATCCATGCGTAGGGAACGTGTTGCGACACGGCCCGGCACGGGGAGCCCGTACGGCTTCACGACCAAGGCAGGTGAAAGTGACCAGGGCGATGGGCGCAGCGATGCGCCGGATCCACGTGGGCAACGCGCTCAGCGCGTTCGGGCTCGGCTTTACCGTCCCCTTCCTCTACGTCTATGTGGCGCAGGTGCGGGGACTCGGCTCCATGACGGCGGGCGTCGTGCTCGCCGTCTTCGCCGTGGCCGCTCTCGTCGTGCTGCCGTTCGCGGGCCGGGCGATCGTCCGGCGCGGCCCCCGGCCGGTCCTGCTCGCCGCCCTGGTCACCGCCGCGTTGGGTGCGCTGAACCTCGGTCTGGCGAACAGCGCGACCACGGTGGTGCTGTCGGCGGCGGCTCTGGGTGCCGGGCAGGCCGTTATGCAGCCGTCGCTGGCGACGATGATCGTGGACTGCTCCTCGGCGGACACCCGGTCGCGCGCCTTCGCGACGCAGTTCTTCCTGCAGAACCTGGGCCTCGGTATCGGCGGGCTCATCGGCGGCCACATCGTCGACCCGGACCGGGCGAGCTCCTTCACGCTGCTGTTCGCCATCGAGGCGGCGATGTTCCTGGTGCTGGTCGTGATCATGGCGACCGTCCGGATGCCGCACGCGCCCAAGATCGGCGGGGACGCTCCTCAGGCGAAGGGCGGCAGCTGGAAGCAGCTCATGGGGAACCGGGCCATGGTCCAGCTCTCCGTGCTGGGCTTCGTGCTGTTCTTCGCGTGCTACGGACAGTTCGAGTCGGGGCTCTCGGCGTACGGCGTCGAGGCGGCCGGGATCTCCACCTCGGCGCTCGGTACGGCGATGGCGGCGAACACGGCGATGATCGTGGTGGCGCAGTTCGCGGTACTGAAGTTCGTCGAGCGCCGCAAGCGGTCCCGGGTGATCGCCGCGGTCGGGCTCATCTGGGCCGTCGCCTGGCTGGCGGCCGGGTACGCGGGGCTCGGGCACAGCAGCCAGACCATGGCCACGGCGGCCTTCGTCTCGACGTACGCGCTGTTCGGGCTGGGTGAGGCGATGCTGTCGCCGACGGTCGCCCCGCTGGTCGCCGATCTGGCGCCGACGGGCATGGCGGGCCAGTACAACTCGGCCTTCGCCCTGGTGAAGCAGCTCGCGCTGGCGATCGGCCCGGCGGTGGGCGGCCCGATGGGTGCCTCGCTGCACGGTCCGTACGTGGTGACGTTCCTGCTCTTCTCGCTCGGGATCACGGCCCTGGCGCTGCGGCTCGGGCGGCGCCTGACCCCCGTGCAGGACCAGCCCTCGCTCGCCCGGAGCCGGGTGGTCGCGCAGGGCGGCCCGGCGCCCGAGCCGGTGGCCGCGAGCGCCTGACCGCACAACGGACGAGCGCACGGAGGGCCGCCACCACGTCACTGACGTGGTGGCGGCCCTCTCGTGTCTCCGGTGCGGGGTTCAGCGGATGCCGGTCAGCAGGTTGGCGGTGAAGGGGAGGGTGGTCGTGCCGTCGGGGGCGGTGTGGCCGGTCAGGCGGGTGTGGACCAGGCGCCCGGCCAGACGGAGCGCGTCCTCGCCGCCGGTGTCGACGATCGCCTGTCCCCAGGATGTGGACGAGAGCTGGCCGGGGGCGTAGACGTCGAGGGGCGGGAGCGGGACGCCGAAGGTGATCTGCCGGACGGAGACGTCGCGGAAGCCGGCGCCGCTCAGGGCCGCGGAGAGCCGGTCGGGGGTGCCGGAGAAGGCGCCCTGGTAGTTCGCCGCGAGTTCCCTGCCGCCGTACTCCTCGACGGCCTCGTACTGGGCGACAAAGTACGGGATGAGGTCCCTGGGGGCCCACGCGGTGGCGGCGAAGCGGCCGTCGGAGCGGGTGACGCGGGCCGCCTCCGCGAAGGCGGCTTCGAGGTCGGGGAAGAACTGGACGCCCTGCTGGCACACGACCGCGTCGAAGGCCGCGTCTTCATAGGGGAGCTTGTCGGCGGGGGCGACGGTGAAGTCGATGTCGGGATACATGCGGGGCGCGTGTTCCTCGGCCACGCCGATCATCGCCGGGTTGACGTCCGCCCCCGAGACCCGGCCGGAGGGACCGACCCGGGCGGCCGCGCCGCGGGCGGCGAAGCCGGTGCCGCAGGCCAGGTCGAGCACCTTGGCGCCGGGGTACAGGTCGACCGCGTCGAGGATCGCGTCCACGAAGGGCGTCATGAACGGTGCCGCGTACCGCTCGTAGCGCTCGGGGGCACTTCCATTGAGCTGAAAGCCCGATTCGTCTGCCATGGGGAGCTCTTAGCACCGGGCGGGCCTCCCGGCCAGGGGACGCGCGGAAGACCGGCCGGGGGCGGGCTCCCGGGGAGGGGGAAAACCGTCCGGTGCGCGGGATCAGTGACCGGCGCGCGGGAGCGCGAACTCGCACCACACGGCTTTTCCGCCGCCCGGGGTGCGGCGGGAGCCCCAGCCCGAGGCGATGGTGGCCACGATCGCGATGCCGCGGCCCGCCTCGTCGCCGGGTTCCGCGCGGCGGCGGCGCGGGAGGTGGTCGTCGCCGTCGGTGACCTCGATGATCAGCCGGCGGTCCGTACGGCGCAGCCGCAGCCGCATCGGCGGGGTGCCGTGCTGGAGGGAGTTGGCGACGAGTTCGCTGGCGGCGAGGACGCCGAGGTCGTGCAGGTCGCCGGGGAAGCGCCAGCTGGCCAGCACCCCGGAGGCGAAGGCACGCGCGCGGGGGGCCGCTTCCATGCCGCCGAGCAGTTCCAGGGCGGCGTTGCGGAAGAGTTCGCCGTCGGAGCCGGTGCGGGTGGGGTGCTGGAGGACGAGGACGGCGACGTCGTCGTCGTGCTCGGCGGTCACGCCGGCCGCGCGGACCAGGCGGTCGCAGACCACCTGAGGGCTGCCGGTGGCTCCGGCGAGGGCGCGTTGCAGGGAGGCGATGCCCTCGTCGAGGTCCTCGTCCCGGCGTTCGACGAGTCCGTCCGTGTACATGACGGCGGTGGAGCCGGGGCCCAGGGGCACGGAGCCGGAGGCGTGCAGCCAGCCGCCGGTGCCCAGCGGGGGCCCGGTCGGCTCGTCGGCGCGGTGGACGGTGCCGTTCTCGTCGCGGACGAGGATGGGCAGGTGGCCGGCCGAGGCGTACACCAGCCGGCCCTCGTTCGGGTCGTGGACGGCGTACACGCAGGTGGCGATCTGGTTGGCGTCGATCTCGGTGGCGAGGCCGTCCAGCAGTTGCAGCACCTCGTGCGGTGGCAGGTCGAGCCGGGCGTACGCGCGCACGGCGGTACGCAGCTGGCCCATGACTGCGGCGGCGCGGACCCCGCGGCCCATGACGTCGCCGATGACGAGCGCGGTGCGGCCGCCGCCGAGGGTGATGACGTCGTACCAGTCCCCGCCGACCGCTGCCTCCGTGCCGCCGGGCAGATAGGTGGCCGCGATGCGCAGGTCGTCGGGCTCCTCCAGCTCCTGCGGGAGCAGGGAACGCTGGAGGGTGACGGCGGTCTCGCGCTGGCGGCGTTCGCTGGCGCGCAGCCGCTCGGCGGCCTCGGCGTGATCGGTGACGTCGGTGGCGAAGACGAGCACACCGCGGCCGTCGCGTTCGGCGGAGGTGTCGACGGGGGTGCAGGTGAACGTGTACGAGCGGCCGGTCGACACCTTGCGGGACTTGACCGTGCGGGGCTTGGCGCTGCGCAGGACCTGGTCGAGGAGCGGCAGCAGGCCGAGTTCGTCGAGCTCGGGCAGCGTCTCGCGGGCCGGGGAGCCGGTGGGACGGGCGCCGAAGGCCGCGGTGTACGCGTCGTTGACGTACGAGACGCGGTGCTCGGGGCCGTGGACGAGGGCGACGAGGGCGGGGACGCGGTCGAGGACCGCGCGCACCGGGAGTTCGTCGACGGCGAGCCCGGGCCCGGTGTCGTCGGTCGGCCGCTCGGCGCGGGCGGCCGGGACGGAGCCTTCCCCGCGCCGGTCCGGGGCGGCCGTGTGCGCGGCCGCGTGCTCGGTCCGCGCTGCGGCGCGGCGCTGCGTTCCGGGGAGCCGGGCGCTCCAGCGCGTGAAGTTCACAGTGGGGAAAGCCTCGTGTTAGAAGGGCGAGCGGGTGACCCACCCAAAGTCGTGGACCTGTCTGGCAGTCTGGCCGACCTGGCCTACATCCGTCAGACGCCGTCCCTGCCGCAGGAGTTCCTCGGTCCGGTCAGGACGACCCCTTCGGGTCGTTCGGAGGCTTTCCCCCGGCCGCCAGTTCGAACTCCGCACGGGGGTGTTCGAGTGAACCGAGGGACACGATCTCCCGCTTGAAGAGACCCGCCAGGGTCCATTCCGCGAGCACACGGGCCTTGCGGTTGAAGGTCGGCACCCTGCTGAGGTGGTAGACGCGGTGCATGAACCAGGCAGGATAGCCCCTCAGCTTGCGTCCGTAGACGTGTGCGACTCCCTTGTGCAGTCCCAGGGAGGCGACGGAACCGACGTATTTGTGGGAGTACGTCTCCAGGGGTTCACCGCGCAGCGAGTGCGCGATGTTGTCGCCGAGGATCTTCGCCTGGCGGACGGCGTGCTGGGCGTTCGGGGCGGTCTCCTTGCCGGGTTCGGCGGTCACGTCGGGGACGGCGGCGGCGTCTCCGGCGGCCCACGCGTGCGGGACGCCGTCGACCGTGAGCTCAGGGGTGCACTTGAGCCGGCCGCGCTCGTTGAGGGGGAGGTCGGTGGCGGCGAGGAGGGGGTGCGGTTTCACTCCGGCCGTCCACACGACGGTGCGCGTCGGGAAGCGGGCGCCGTCACTGAGGACGGCGACCCGGTCGGCGCAGCTGTTGAGACGGGTCTCCAGGCGTACCTCGATGTTGCGCCGGCGCAGCTGGCTGACCGTGTACCGGCCCATCTCCTCGCCGACCTCGGGCAGGATCCGGTCGGAGGCCTCGACGAGGATCCACTTCATGTCCTCGGGCTTGAGGTTGTGGTAGTACCGCGCGGTGTAGCGGGCCATGTCCTCCAGCTCGCCGAGGGCCTCGACGCCCGCGTAGCCGCCGCCCACGAAGACGAAGGTCAGGGCCGCGTCGCGGATCGCGGGATCGCGGGTGGAGGAGGCGATGTCCATCTGCTCGATGACGTGGTTGCGGAGGCCGATGGCCTCTTCGACCGTCTTGAAGCCGATGGCGAAGTCGGCCAGCCCGGGGATCGGCAGGGTGCGCGAGACCGAGCCGGGGGCGAGCACGAGGTCGTCGTACGCGATCTGCTCGGCGCCCGCGCCCTCCTCCTCGGTGGCGAGCGTGGTGAGCGTGGCGGTGCGCTTGGCGTGGTCGATCGAGCGGACCTCGCCGATGACGATCCGGCACCGGTCGAGGACCCGGCGCAGCGGGACGACCACGTGGCGCGGCGAGATCGAGCCCGCGGCGGCTTCGGGGAGGAACGGCTGATAGGTCATGTACGGGTCGGGCGACACCACCGTGATCTCGACTTCGCCCCGCTTCAGTTCGGGCTTCAACTGCCGCTGGAGACGCAGGGCGGTGTACATCCCGACGTAGCCGCCGCCGACGATGAGAATGCGCGCACGTTCCTTCACCATCCCATGACGCACCCCGCTCCGGAGTTTGTCCACAGCCCCGGCAATTTGTGTGACCGGTCGCCGACAACGTGCAGAGTTGGCCGATTTGCCGGGCTCTAGGGAAAACCCGCAGGTCAATGGGATGGAGGGGGTACCCGGACAGGGCGCAATCGGGACGTACGGGGTCCGTACTCCGATCGGGGGGCGCTCCGTGCGGAACCTGCCCCTTCTGAATTGACCCCCTCTCAACTATGTTCGTGTGTCGACGGGGTGTAGGGGGATGCGCTCGGCGAGTCCGCAGAGGGGCTCGCACATCAGCTTGTTCCACACGCTCCGGTCTGTCGATGGCGGGGAGAGTCTCCGGGGGGAGACGTCATTACCGGGGGAACGCTTATGCACATTCAGGACTCTCATTGGGCATCCGCGTCAGCCATCGCACCCGGGGGTGCGATGACCGGCACGGCCACGAGCGGCAACGGCCGCGGTCCGGCGGACGGACCGCGCACGACGCCGCTGCGTGTGGACGCACAGCGCAATCTGGAACACGTACTGCGCGCGGCGCGCGAGGTCTTCGGCGAGCTGGGATACGGCGCGCCGATGGAGGACGTCGCCCGGCGCGCGAGGGTCGGTGTCGGCACCGTGTACCGCCGCTTCCCGAGCAAGGACGTCCTGGTGCGCCGGATAGCCGAGGAGGAGACTTCCCGGCTGACCGACCAGGCCCGTGCCGCGCTCGGCCAGGAGGACGAACCGTGGTCGGCGCTCTCGCGCTTCCTGCGGACGTCGGTGGCCTCGGGCGCCGGCCGGCTGCTGCCGCCGCAGGTGCTGCGGGTCGGCGTGGCCGAGGACGAGGCGGAGCCGGACGGGGCCCGGGTGCCGCAGCAGCGGTCCCAGACCACGCCCGAGCTGCGGCTCGTCGAGCAGCGGCCCGCGACCGAGGACGAGCCGGTGATCGCCGAGGTGGACGACGCCGGAGCGGCGGCGCTGCTCGAGGTGGTCGGACGGCTGGTCGACCGGGCGCGTGCGGCGGGCGAGTTGCGCGCCGACGTGACCGTGGCGGACGTCCTGCTGGTCATCGCGACGGCGGCACCCTCGCTGCCGGACGCGGCCCAGCAGGCGGCGGCCTCGGCCCGGCTCCTGGACATCCTGCTGGAGGGTCTGCGCTCGCGTCCCGCGTGAGCCCGGCCCGACGCCCGCACGGCCCGGACGACGAAGTCCGGTGCGGTGCGGGCGTGTTCCGGCCAGGGCACGGCCCAGGGCACGGCCCGGGGCCACGAAGACGCCCCGGGTGCGCGTGAGCCACGCGTACGCGGGCGCGCCTCCGGGCGCTCCCGAGCGCGTCGACGCTCCCGGCCGGTCCGATGCGGCCCGAGTACTCCGATGCTCCTGGGCGCGGGTGGAATCCACTCGCACCCAGGAACATCGCTCTTTCGCCCGGGCACTCGGCCGGAACCGGGGGTGCGCGACGGCAACTTCCGTACGGGACACGGCTGTCCGTGCGCTTCGGGCGGCCCTGAACCATTCCCCGAACAGCTGACCGTTAACGCTGTCGCGCGCGTAATCCCCCCGGACGAGTGGTTGGTCCGTACGAAGGGGTGCCGCCGGGGGAGCCTGTGGCAGTCTGTCCCGGTATTCGGGTCCGGGTGGGCAGGCGGGGGCGTTTCGGCGTGAGCGTGGACGGGCGGGACGAGTCACTCGGTGACGGCGGCGCCGACGGCGGCACCGGGACCGGCGGCCCATCCGCACCGCGGCTGCCGGAGCAGGGCGGCCCGCACGGCGAGCCGCTCCACGACCGGGGACCGGACGCCGGGACTCTGCACGGCCGGGGCCCGGACGACGGGGCTCTCCACAGCCGGAAGCCGGGCGGCGAACGCCCGCCGGGCGCCCCCACCGACCCCCGCGACGCGAACCCCCGCGACACGGAACGCGACTTGGCGGACACGGCCCCCCTCCCTGTACCCGCACCCGCACCCACAGCGGCACCCACCCCCGGCACGTCCGACCCCTCCGTGCCCTCGCAGCGCGACCGCTGGGACCCGCGCGAGGGAAGCGTCCTGCCGCCTCCGCGGGAGGCGGTGCCGTCGGGGACCACGCCGCCGCCCGACGCCGGTCTGATCGAGCGGATGCGCGCGGGCGACGACACGGCCTACGAGGAGCTGTACCGCCGGCACGCCGAAGCCGTCCGCCGCTACGCCCGCACCTGCTGCCGCGACCCGCACACCGCCGACGACCTCACCGCCGAGGTGTTCGCCCGCATGCTGCAGGCCGTTCGCGGCGGCAGCGGCCCCGAGCACGCCGTGCGCGCGTATCTGCTCACCACGGTCCGCCGGGTCGCCGCGCACTGGACGAAGTCGGCCCGGCGGGAACACCTGGTGGACGACTTCGCGGTGTTCGCCGCGCAGGCCGCGCGCGGTTCCGAGGTCTCCGACGACGAGGGCCTCGACCTCGGCGCGGAGGTACGCGCGATGCACGAGGCCGAACAGTCCATGGCCATGCGGGCCTTCCGCTCGCTGCCGGAGCGCTGGCAGGCCGTGCTGTGGCACACCGAGGTCGAGGACGAGTCCCCGAGCGAGGTCGCCACGCTCTTCGGTCTCGACGCGAACGGCACCCGGGTCCTCGCCAGCCGCGCGCGGGAGGGACTGCGGCAGGCCTATCTCCAGGCGCACGTGAGCGACACGCTCACCATGGACAAGGAGTGCGCGCGCTACGCCGACCGGCTCGGCGCCTACGCCCGCGGCGGTCTGCGCACCCGTGCCGAACGGGGCCTGCGCAAGCACCTGGAGGAGTGCGCCCGGTGCCGGCTGGCGGCCGGCCAAATCAAGGAGGTGGCCGGCGGGATCCCGGCGGTCGTACCGGTCGCGGTCATCGGCTGGTTCGGCGCCGCCGGTTACGCGAAGGCTCTGGCGCTCGTCGCCGGGGGTGCCGGAGCGGGTGCGGCCGGGGCCGCGGGAGCGGCGGTCGTGGCGGGCGGCGGCTCGTCGGGAGCGGGCGCCGGGGGCGGCGCGGCGGCCTCCGAGGCGATCGGCGCGCCGGTGAAGGCCGGTATCGCGGCCGGTGTCGTCGCGGTGGCCGCGGCGGCGGTAGCGCTGTCCCTGGTGGGCAACGACGGTCCCGCCCCGAAGCCCGAGGCGGGAAGGGCCGCCTCGCCGGCCGTCGAGGCGCCGGTCCCTTCGCCGGAGCCGCCCGAGCGGTCCCCCGCGCCGAAACCACCGGTGGTGGCTCACGGACCGGCCCCCGCCCCGCCCTCCAAGGCGGCACCGAGACCCGCCCCGAAGCCGGCACCGAAGACGCCCCCGAGTCCGTCTCCCACGCCCGACCCGGCCCCCACACCGTCCCCTTCCCCACCGCCGAAGCCCCCCGAGCGGTCCCCCGCGCCAAACCCACCGGTGGTGGCTCACGGACCGGCCCCCGCCCCGCCCTCCAAGGCGGCACCGAGACCCGCCCCG
>NZ_JNZD01000056.1 GCF_000725495.1 Streptomyces aureus | reverse complement strand
CGGCCTGCCGACTGTCTTTCTTCGACTTGAACACCGGAAGCCCCATACGGCGCCCTGGCCGCTTCCCCGACACCGACCCGAAGAAGTTCGCGTACGCCGCATCGAGATCACGAAGAGAGGACTGCAGGGCGTCCACCGACACCTCGGCGAGCCAGGCCCGCTCGGGCGTCTTCTTCGCGTCGGTGATCACCCGCTTCGCCAGCACACCTGTCGCGATCTTCGACCTGTCCGCCTGGTACGCGGCCTTCCTCGCAGCCAGCGCATCGTTGTAGTACGGGCCAGCGCGATGCGCTGACCCGGCATCGGCTCGAGCCGGAAGGAATACCGCAGATACACGCGAGCAACCTAACGGCCGCCACTGACAACGCCGGTCCGCCCAGGGGGCGAACCGGCTCTCCCTGCCCTGCTCCGCAGGAGCCTCGTTTCTCCCCCGCAAGCGGGAGGTACCCCCACCCCGGCCTGAAGGCCGGGGGTATCCACGAAGGAGACCCGATGAGGGTGTTGATGTCGCCGCCCGTGGAGGCCGCGAAGAAGCGTTCGGTGACGTCGCGTCGGCGGGCGGGGTCCGCGGGGTAGCGGGGGCGGCGGGCCTGGACGTGTTCGCGGGCGCGGTGCGCGGCCTGGCGGACTGCTTCTTCCGAACGTTCCACCGCTTCGGCGATCTCCGCGTAGCTGAAGGCGAAGGCTTCTTTCAGGACGAAGACGGCGCGTTCCAGGGGGCTGAGTGTCTCCAGGACGACCAGCAGGGCCATGGAGACCGCGTCCGCCGCGGCGGCCGTGTCGGCGACGTCGGGGCCGGTGAGGATCGGTTCGGGGAGCCAGGGGCCCACGTAGGTCTCGCGCTGGTGGCGGGTCGAACGGAGCCGTTCCATGGCCAGGTTGGAGACGATCCGGGCCAGGTAGGCCTTCGGGTCGGCGACTTGGGAGCGGTCGGCGGCCGACCATTTGAGCCAGGCGTCCTGGACCACGTCCTCGGCGTGGGCGGCGGTGCCGAGGAGGCGGTAGGCGACGGAGAAGAGCAGGGTGCGGTACGTCTGGAAGCCTGGCTCCCGTCGGCCCAGCAGCAGCACCTGGAGGTCCGGGTGCTGTTCGGCGATCTCGGCGGCGGCCTCGACGCCGGTGAGGCCGCTGCCGGCGACCACGACGGTCCCGGCGTCGAGCCCGGACAGGCGGCCGGCCAGGAGGGCGGCGTCCTGCGGGCCGTCGAGGGTGTGGGCGTGGCCGTCCGCGCCGGGCACGGTGACGGTGTCCGCGATGCTGCCCAGGGCGTAGACGAGGGTGTCGTAGCGCAGGAGCCGGTCGTCGTCGACGCGGACGGTCTTCGTCTCGGCGTCCACGGCGGTGACCCAGCCGCGGACGAAGACGGCGCCTGTGCCGTCCAGCAGTTCCCGGATGTTCATCTCGGCCGTTTCCTGCCCGGTGGCGGTCATGTGCAGTCGCAGGCGCTCGGTGAAGGTGTCGTAGGGGTTGACCAGAGTGACCCGGAGGTTTGCACGCTTTCTGGTGCGGGCCGCGAGCTGGATCGCGGCGGAGAGGCCGGCGTAACCGGCGCCGAGCACCAGAACCTCGTGTGGCTGCGCTGCTGTCGTGTTCATCGTCCTGCCGCCTTCTCTCGTGTCGGTCGGTCCCGCTGCGTCGGTCCCGCTGCGGACGACCACGAGACGCGAGCTGCTCCTGCGTTCGTGACGCGGGATTCGGGTGACCCGCGTCACATCGCGAGGAGAGGGCGGGCGGGAACGCCGGACGGTGGCGGCGCAGGGGGTGCGTCCGAGGGGCGGAGCTGTCGGGCTCGGCCGTCTCATCGGGTGGCGCAGTCGTCCCACGGCGGGCCGCCGGCCGGGTCCGGCACCTTCGACCAGGGCCGTTCATCATGACGGCCGGAAGGGCGTCGAGCGGCTGTCAGCAGATTCGATTCAGCTCATGCTGGACCGCAAGTGGCACCCACGGGGATACAGAGGGGGCCGGGGCAAAGAAGTGCTCGGCATCGCCAGAGCTCGGTGAGCCGGCGCAGATGGCCGAGAGGTAGAGGTCTTCGGCGCAGGTCAGCTGCCTCGCCGGACTGCCGTGGACCCATGCGAACCTGCCCGCCTGCCGTCTCGGGTCCGGGGCGGCAAGCCATCCCTCCAGCGACACGACGCGGAGATCGAGTGACCGCAGCAGGCTCGATCGGCCCGGAGAGGCCAAGAAATACACCTGCTTGCACCAGGAGTCCCAAAGCACAGGTCCAACAGGGCGTGCCGTCTCGACCAGATCGAGATAGGCACGGTAACCCTCATCCTCTGGGAACCTGACCGCATCCCAGGATGTTCCAGCGGGAAGTAACGCAATTCCGAAACAATTCGCATGCCACTCGCCGAGAACCCTTTCCCGGTCATCGGACATTTCGGCGAGCCACAGGGCTAACGCGGAGGCAGTTGAGATCATCAATCCCCCCCCCTCAGGTTCGACCTTTCGGATTGAATTGATCAACCATAGCACAAATGATGACCCGTCAAGTAAAGGACTGGTCAAAGAGATGCTGATTCATCTTTTCCGGCAGAGGCGCGGGATCGATCCCCTCAGGCCCAAACCGCCCCGCTCACGCCCGAATGAAAATGCGAATGAAACCGCGAAAAGAAAGCCTAAAGCATTTAAACTTGTTGCATCTTTTATCAGTTTCACGCTTCGATTGCCGCATCATGTGCAACCGTGCGCCCCTCTGCGCCGGATCCGCATCCCCGCAGCAGGGATGCGCGCCATGACCGAGGGGGCACCAGGGCCAAGTGGACGGGGCACACCGCACGGCGCCTGCCCCCGGCCCGGGCGGACGGCAAAGGCCCGTGGCATCTGTGCGCAATTCCAGCCGCCGACGACAGCCGTCCCCGCCGGGGGCGAGCCGAACAGGCGGACATATGACGCCAGTTCAGCCGTCGGTCGCAGCGGTGGGCAAATGGGCCCGATTGGCCTTTTCGCACCGTTCTGATACGGAAAGGTAAGCACATGACGATCAACGATCTGATTCGTTTAAACTCACTGACACCAAGGCGGGAAGCAGCATCCGAGCAGGAAGACACCAGCTGTGCCGAACCCACTGCAGGTACTGATCAAGCACCAACTTGACCAGCACGGTTGGTCCTATAGCGATGTCGCGCGGCGCGGGGGCGTCTCGCGTTCCACCGTCCACCACCTGGCGACGTCGGAGCGGTTGGCTCGGATGCCGCAACAGAGCACGCTCGAGGGGCTGGCCAAGGGGCTCGGCATTCCCCTCACGCCGGTCCACCGGGCCGCCGCCGAGGCGTGCGGGGTCCACCTCTACCTCGAGGACACGCCCGAGGCGAGCGACCCCGAGGTCGCGATTTTGATCGCCAGCGTGCAGAAACTCGGCCCAGTCGACCGCAGGCACGTCTCCGCCCTCGTGGAGTCCCTTCTGCGCACCGCCGCAGCGGAAGAGGGGACGTCCCCTCGCTCCTGAGCTTGCCGCGTGCACAGCGGACCGCCGCCCTCGGGCCGGGGGTGGGAGAGTTCGCTCCCCGTGGCCGGCGTGAGCTCGTGGAGGACCGGTGCCGGTTTCCCATTCCGCTCCGGGCTTTCCTGCTCGGAGAGGAAAGGTTGCCAGGCCGCCATTTCCGGTGACCGGTCCTTAAAAGCCCTGCAGGTTCGCCGCCCTGAGCCAGCCGATCACGATGGCAACCGTCTGATAGTCGAGTTCCGCAATCCGTGCCGTGACCTTTCTTTCGTGAAGTGATTCGGGGACACAGGCCGCGGTGAGAGCGCAGTGCAGCAGCACCTCGTGCGCCTGGGTGGCAGGGAGATCCCCATCCGTGTCGAGTGCGCCGCGAAGAGATGCCGCGATGGGCAAAGGAGGGGTCGCTCCTGCGTTCAGCATGCTCTCTTCCATGATCGTGTAATGGCGATTCATGCCGCAGGTGCGCCATTCGTCGCGCCGGTGTTCAGGTGGAGAAGTCCTCGAGCAGGCTCATCAGCTGCGTCTGCAGGCTTTCGGGGGTGTTCCAGTACTGTCTCGGGAGGAGGCTGCGCCCGATCCTCCTCCAGAAAAGGTCCACCGATGCCTGGGCGTGCCGGTCGGGGACCCGGGCGGTCACGGGGGCCAGCGCGAGAGTCTGCATGTGTTCGGTGAACGCATAGGCGGTCGGCCAGGTGTGCTGGGGCCGGACGGGCGGGAGCTCTTCGGCATCGCGGACGAGAGCCGCGTCCAGCGCCCGGTGTACGAGTTCCTGGGTCGCCGTGCGGTCCACGCTCCAGCCCATGAGCCGGCGCTGGTTCGTATCGAGCACGACGGCGCAGTACACCGTTCCCGTCGGTGTGTGATGTGCTCTGGCATCCGTGACCCACAGGCGCCGTGCCGTCCGGCTGTCGAGCATCTGCCCAGCCGCCCACCGGGTGCGCCCCGCCCTGCCCCGGATACCGGCTTGCCGCATGAGCAGTTCCACCGTCCCGCGGCTGACATTGATGCCGTAACGCTCCTGCAGTTCGTGATGGATGCGCCGGGAGCCGTACATGGCCTCGGAGGACCGGTAGATGGAGAGGATGAGTTCGGTCAGCCGGGCGTGCCACAGCACGCGTCCTGAAGGCGCGCGCCGACACCAGGCGTAGTAGCCGGATTCGGAGACGCGCAGGAGCGCGGCCGTCGAGCGGACCTGGTGCCCTTCTGACGCCATCACGCGGATGGCCTCGAACCGGCTTTTGGGGGCACCACATCGCTCAGTTGCCGTGTTCTGTGCCGGTGCGCGAGGAGTTCGTTCTCCAGCTCGGCGATGCGTGTGCGGGCGGCGTTGAGTTCCGGGTGCCTGCCGGCGGGCCGGTGTGCGGGGGCGGGTGAGAGGGCTTGGCGCCAGCGGTAGACGGTGGACCTGCTCAGGTGCAGTTGTGCCGCGACGTCCTTGACGGCCTGTCCCTCGGCCAGCAGGTCCAGGGCCTGATGCTGCAGCGTGGAGGAGAAAGGCTGTCTGGGCATGTTCCTTCCCGTTCCTCGGCCCGGGGCCCGCGGGCCGGCCCGAAGCAGTGGTTCGTGAGACGGCCGGGCGGTCGGGCGCGGCAGACGGGCCGGGGTCCTGTCGGTCGGCTCACGTCAGTCGACGTGGCGGTGCATCGTCACGGTGGGCCGGAAGTTGTCCGGCGGGCTCGCGGCGCTGCGGTGCGGGGCGGATGCGGCTTCGCGGTCCAGGACGGTTTTGACCTCTTGTGCCAGCTCGTCGGCGCGCTTCTTGACGTCGGGAATCGCCAGGTGCGATCGCCTCAGCCCGGCCACCTCACGGTGGATGCGCGCGAGTTGGCTGCGGGCCGGCTTGCTGAGGGTCAGCTCCTGGGGAGTGGCGACGACGAACTGGTACGCGCCGGCGAAGGTCTCGCAGCCGGGGCAGTGGTCGTTGGCCGACCGGCTGATGTTGGTGGCGTTGACCAGCCGGGCGTTGCGGCCGGCCGCGGTGACGATCTGGAAGGACAGGGCGATGGACCTGCACGGGGCCTGGACGGAGCATCCTGCGGATTCGGCCGTGGCCCGGTTGTTCGCCGTCACCGCGACGAGCGGACCGAACTGGTGGATCTTGAAGGACTCGTCGAACTGGTTGACGTGCATGCGGTCGGCATGGGTGTCGGCCATGTCGACGGCGGTGGACATGAAGGAGTGCGAACTCCCGGAACTGGCCTGGGCTGTCGTGGTCGTCGCCGCCACGGCCATCCCGGCGGTGGCGATCATGCCGAGCCGGACGGCGGTCTTGGCCGCGGTGCTGGTGCGGGGTTTGCGGTGCGTTGTCATCGGTGTCTCCTCAAGGGGATGGGGGGGTGTGGGCCGCGCTACGGCGTTGCGGATGCGGAATCCGTTTCGAGGGGTGCCGGCGAGGTGGGGAGGGCCGTGTCGGAGGCGGATTCCGAGGGGGTGGGGGCAGGTGAGAAGAAGGGTGAGGGGTTGTCCGTTCGTGTGCTGCTGGTCGGTGTCGTCCGGGGGGAGGCGGGACCCGTCTGCGCAGGTGCGGGTGACCGGTGGCTGCTGGGGGTGGCCGAGTTGGTGATGTCGGTGTCCGGGTGCGGGTGCCCCGTGGTGGAGGACACGGACGGGGCGACCGGGACGGTCTGGGGTGTGTCCGGAAGCGTTGACACCCCTGCCGATGGCACGGAGGCGTGGTGGGAGGGGTGTGACGGGCTGCTCGAGGGCCTGGCCGTGGGGACGCCGGGCTGCAGGAGGGGGGCGACGGGCGGGGCTGGGGGCAGCGGCTTGGGGGTGGCGCCGTGCATCCACGCGCCGGCCAGGACGGAGGCCGTGGCCAGTACGGCCACGCCGATTGCCGCGCGCAGTTGGGTGTTGCCCTCGGTGACGCGCATGGCGCCCCGGGTGAGACGGCCGACGAGGCGAACCGTCAGATAGGCCCCTCCCGCCATGGGGCAGATCAGCATGAGGCTGCCGATGACGCCGACCAGGCCGGCCGCGATCTGCCCGTCCCCGAACGCCGAGAAGGTACCGGAGAGCTGGCCGATCAGGGAGCGAAGGCTGGTGGAGAGCAGGCGGGGAAGGTTCCACAGGGCGTAGCCGGTCTCGGCCAGCAGGATGGGGATCATGGTGAGAACCCAGACCGTGACCACGGTCCGGGCGGAGCGCTTGAGGTCCGCCGCGTCCGGGTGCACGGGGCGGGTGGGCAGCATGCTCAGCAAGATGGGTTTCACCTTGCCGTACAGGTCGGGGATTCCGGCCAGGTCGCCCAGGATGTAGTAGCCGTCGAGGCGTACGGCCGGCATGAGTTGTTCCAGGACCTCGAAGTGCGCCAGATAGACGGCCGCAAGGAGATAGGGCTCGCCGGTCGCCGCGTAGAGGGCGGTCAGCAGGAGCATGAAGAGCACATTGAAGTAGACGCCGCCGAGTCCGGTCCGCAGTCGTCCTGCGCGCCCGATCCTGTAGACGTCCGTGACGTCGGTGTACATGGAGGGCCAGATCAGGAAGATGCCGTAGCCGATCTTCCCTGGTTTCGCTCCGCTGTACCGGCATGCCGATGCGTGTCCGAATTCGTGGAAGACCAGGGACGCGACGGTCAGGAGGAAGACGATCAGCATCCAGATCGGTTGTTCCAGGACCTGCAGAACGGGGGTCATGGCGCCGTGGATGCCGAACAGCCAGACATCCATGAGGGTGGTGGCCAGGAGCGTCAGGGCCACGAGCGGCGGCCGGTGGAGCCATGCCAGTGCCGAGGCGATCCTCGCCACCTGTTCCTCGCGGAAGACGACCTTGTGGCCTTTGAGGACCAGGAGCAGGTCGGAGCGCGGCTCGGGGGTCTGGTCTCTCTCGGCTCCGGCGGCTCCCACGACGCCGAGGGGGTTGAGCTTGTTCTCCAGCAGGTAGACGACGTTGTCCGCGGTGACCTCGGCGCCGTAACGGCCGCTGACGAAGTGGGAGATCCTCTCGGCGTCGCGCACTCCGTCAACGGCGCTCACCACCAGGTAGAGGAGCCGGGACAGCTGGACCACCTGGCCGTCGCCCCGGCGTACGAGGTACTTGGGCTCGGTGAACCCCGATCCCTTGTACTCCCCCATGCGTTCCAGGCCCTCGCTCAGCTGCGGAACGTAGAACGAGGGAGCCGGCTTCCTGTGTACGGTGCGCAGCCGTGCTGTCCTCGTGTCCGACTGAAGAGGAACGGTGGCGTCGTGTCTGCCACCCGTCATCTCCTCACGGCCCAGCGGCCGCGTGTCCGACAAGCCGACAGCGTCGGGATTCTGGTCCTCGAACACTGTCAATGTTTCTCCTCCTGATGCGGGGAGCGCCACACGAGGTGTGGAAGCTGTTGCCGGATGTCGGGCGGGCGCCCCCTCCCCTAGGCATGAGCGGGGATTGTCTTTCCCTGCCGGGCGCCATGGCGGAAAGCCGTGGGGGTGTCAGCCGGGTCCGAGGCACGGGTGAGATCGTGGGAGGCGAACTCGGTCCGCCGGGGGGCCTGAGGGGCGGCCGCCGTCCGGGCCGGCGCTGCCGGCCTGCTCAACGTCCACGCGAGAGTCTCTTGCCGTCTCTTGCCGGCAGGGCCGTGGGGTGTCTGGTCGTCACCGTCGGCCGGAGCCGGGCCGGCAGAGCCGGCCCGGCGTGATGAACACCAGTCTCGGTGTCAGATGCCGGTCTACGGCAGCTGGACTACTGGTGGACGTTGATCGCCTGCGTGGCCTGCGACTGGGCGACGGCGAACGGCGAGAAGGAGTTCGCCGCCAGCGACTCGTTGTGCGCACCGACAGCCGCGGCCTTGTGCGAGATGTTGGTGGTCCGGGCGAAGCTGAACGAGAACTTGCCCAGGGCCTCGCGGCCCGGCAGCAGCTCCGCGGACTCGGCTTCGAGCTTTGCGATGTCCATGATGAATACCTTTCAGATGTCGATACAGGGGGGTTCCGGATACGGAAGGCGCGGGGCTGGCCCTGTCCGGTGGACTGCGGCTCCCGGCGGGAGCCGTCGTCTTGCGGCCATAGCCCGTAGGGCTGAACCGCCGCCGAACAGCTCCCGCCGGAGCCGGAACAAGGGGTAAAACCGGTCCCTGGCCGTCACTTGGGCCGCTGTGGCGTAGTCCCGCCCGTGGAGGGGGAGGAAACCGCCACACCAACCGCTGTCCAGAGTTACCGGACAACTCGTCCGATGACTCTGGACAGTAGCGGACGGGGAGATGGTTCGCAAACTCCCCAAGGGGGACCTTCGTACCCAAAGCGCACAACCGTTCACCTCCCGTGCCGAGGCCCCGCCGGACGGACCTGGACCCCAACCGCCGCCGCTGAAGCCACGGTTGGAATCCGGCCGGGAAAGGTCCGGACCGAACCTTCAGCGGGCACGACCAGAAGCCGCCTGTCACCGCAGGACGTCGCACGAGGCAGTCGTCGGGCTCACGCCGCAACCCCACATCGCCGCGCAACCCCACATCGCCGCATCCGCCGCCGGAACCGTGAGCGCTGGCGACTCGTCCGCAGCCCCCGCATGTCGTGCCGCCCTCCGGCAGAAACACCCCGCACATCCCATCGGCGTGCCAGTGTCCTTCGACAGCGACTGCTCGTTAGGGCGCGTGTGATTCCAGCTGTTGGTGCGTCAGCTTCTCGTCGCGGTCCCAAACTGCAGCCGCTGCTGCTCTCGGCGGAGGAACGTGCGGTACTGGAGCGATGGGCGAGTCGGACGCCATCGGTTCACGCTCTGCGAGCCCGCGTCGTGCTGGCCTGTGCCGGGCCCGAGGTGCCATCGATCGTCTCCGTCGCCGCGGATCTCCGGATGGCCGCGGACACGGTCCGCAAGTGGCGACGGCGGTTCATCGCCGACCGACTGGACGGCCTTGCCGACAAGCCTCTTTCACCCCAGCCGGCCGCCATGGACGCCGAGGGGGCAGGAGCGGCCCTCACCACCGCGTCGGCGGGCAGCAGCGACTTCTCCGATCTGAAGAAGGCCCGCAGACGGATCGCCAGGCTGCAGGCGGAACTGGCCATCCACAAGCGGGTTGCGCAGCTGCTGGGAGACGCCGCCCTCTCCCAGGAGCGGACGACCTCGTCCGGGTGCTGATCTCGCGCATCCCCCGGCCCGCAGCGGCCAACACCCTTCGGAGCACCGGAGAGCCGCATCAGTCCGGCATACCGGCGCGGCGGGAGACTCGCGCTCGGCCCGCCGCTGAAGCCGGCCGGCCTTCCGGTCGTTGATGCGCTTGCACGGGCAGCCCTCCAGCATTCCCCGCAGGTCGAAGACATCCGTGGCTCAGCGAGCCGGATCGAACGACGACGAGGGCTGTGCAACCAGTGCAGCCGACACCTTCTGCACACGGTCCACTTGCGACACACGGGCGACGAAGTCGGACGGCGCGGCAGATCCGTAGCGGTTACCGCTGGGCGCAGCACCGGAGCCGTTCCGCCATTTTCAGATCTTGCCCCGGATTCCCGATCGACCGAATACGCACAAAAGCAGCGCTTTCTGTCGCTATCCTCTTGTTCCATCCGAAGCTGAGCGGGTTACGTGATGGGTGCTGCAAGAGGAGTTCAGGTGTTCGTCGTCCAGGGATCATCCACCACGGCTGTTGTACGCGGCACCACGGGAGAGCCGGTGATTCTGCTCTCCGGCGAACTGCCCGAGTGCCTGACGGCCTCCGCCTTGGATGATGTAATGAACATGGCCTTGGCAGTTCTCGACGTCGACGAGATGAGACTGTTCAGAAAATGCCTGACGGCCCTACGGTGCGGTGAAAAACTGGAGGAACGTCACATCGAGGTCAGCGGCGCCATTCTGACAATCTTCAGGAGTTGATTCCGCCGCCGGCGGGAATCGGTCGAGCGGCCGGGGTGAAAGGATTCTTCCGCACAGCTTGCCGGGTATTCGAGAAAACGGTGGTCCGGAAATCCTTATCGGCGGTCGGCCGATCAGGCTGCGCCCGCCCCGCGCAGTCCCCCGTCCGGAGCGGATCACTTGAAGGTGCGCGCCCCGGCCGGCCCGAGCATCGCAACGGGCCGCGGGGCACGGCGGCAATGCATTTATCTACGTATTCGTCGGCCGCCTTACCGTCCCGGCGCCCTTCTTTTCGTCCGGTCGCAAGGGTGGGCGGGCCCTCTTCACACCCCGGCGTCCGCCCTCTGCGCGAGTGCGGCCCGTCCTGCACAGCCGCCGGCACGGCCCGCCGCGCACGCCGCCAACCTGTTGGCGCAGACATGCCGCGTGCGGTGCGGCCGGACACGGCCCCGCATGCCGCCCGCCCCGCCCGGCCGGCCTCCGCGCGAACGGCGAACGAGAACGGCGCCAGGGACGTATGGCCCCCTGAGCTGCCGGAAAGCCGGTTCATGCACCGGACCGGCAGCCCAAGGGCATCCCCGAAGACTCGTCGTGCGGGCCGGGGTGCCGCCCGCCGCCGAACGCGGGCGGCACCCCTGGCACAGAGGCTGAGCGGGCTACCGCAGCCAGCTGGGCACGCAGACCCAGTGCCCCCTGCCGTGGTGGTGGCCCCAGCCGTGGTTGTGGCTCCAGTAGCAGCGGTAACGGCGATCGAGGTACCCGCCCCTGTCGCCCGTCCGGTCCTCGCCGCGACCCCAGTACCCGTCGCGATCACGGTCCCCGAACCGGCCCCGGTACCCGTCGCGATCACGGTCCCCGAACCGGTCCCCACCCCGGTCGTAGCCGGCGCTCACGGCCGCATGCGGCGCGATGGGACCTGGGCCCGGAACAGCCGCCGCCGTACCCGCAAGCGGCAGAATGACGGCCCCGGCCGTCAAAACCGCAGCAGCCAGAGTTCTAGCCATGCTCTTCACTGATTGATCCTCCTTCGAAACGAAAGGAAATCCCCTGTGGGCAACGTGACACTACCCAACTATTTCGAGATCCCGGCCGTGCAACCCTGATCGCAGCGATTGGGCGGGCCGCGCCCGAACAGAGTCAAATGGCAGGTCAGAACGCATAGGGATGCGGCCCCCGGGGACTCTGTCGCCCACGAAAAGGAAACGCCGACAGCACCCGACCGGAGGATCGAATAAACCAAACGAGTAGGACCCTTGAAGTTCTGCGGACCGCCATGCGACACCTTGCTTTTCCGATTCACCGGTCGCGAAATGCCCAGCCTTCGGAAGAGACAGCCGGTTCAATTCCACCGCGCCCGCCTGGGCACACGGAGAGACAAAGGCGTTCACTTCTGATCGAAATGCCTCGATTTTATTGGAGAACTTTTCTGGATCTTTCTCATCTTTCTCCCCGCAGCGCGCCTACCCTGGCCCGCCGGCTCCCGGCGACTACCGACAGGAGAGGAGCCGGGGCGAAGGATCGGCAGGATCAGGTGACCGATGCAGGCCGCCTGCACCGGCGTCGTCCCCGGCCCGGCCTCGAGACGATCGCGCTACGAGCCGATGGGGATGATGCCGATGGGTTCGGTGGTGGGCTGGCGGGATCCGCCCGCCGGTTCGACGGTGATGCCGACCGCCACCGTCTTGCCGAGCGGCCGCTCCAGAACCCGGGCGGAGCGACCTCCGCTGCCCGGCAGAAGCCCGGCCGGGTGGAGGCCTCCCGAGGGGGCCGCGTACCAGAGTTCGTAGACCTTGTCGCCGCTGAGAGCGGGCAGGTCCCCGGCGACGAAGGCGGCCCGATCGGTGGCGCGGGAGACGACAACGGCGGCGGAGGCGCCGTCGGCCAGTTTCGTGGTGTGCACGGTGGCATCAGGTGCGGTCAGCACGTTGGTCAGTGCGTTCTTTGCGTTCTGCAGGGCGGTCGCCTGGTCGCGGGCGTCGTCGGCCTGGACGGACTGCCAGGCTGCGATCCCGCCGAAGGTGGCTGCGGCTGCGAGACTTGCGGCCAGGGCCCAGGACGTGAGCTGCCTCTTGCGTCGGCCGGGGGGCGGGCCGGTGGGCGTGTGTTCCTGCGGGGTCCTGCTGATCTCGTCCAGGACTCGGTCGAGGAGGTCGGCCGGAACGGCCGCGGCCCCGGCGGGCGCGAGGCGGACTGCCGCCTCGGCGAGTTCGGCCACCTCGCGTCGGCAAGCGTGGCAGTCGTCCAGGTGCCGTTCGAAGGCGGCTTCCTCGTTCGGGGGCAGAGCGTGCAGGACGTAGGCGCCGACCGGCTGGTGCGGGTCTTCCTCGGCTGTCATCACCGGGCCTCCAGACAGTCGCGCAGCAGGCGCAGTCCGGTGCGCATCCGGGACTTGACGGTGCCGGCCGGTGTGGACAGGGCGGCAGCCACCTCGGCGTAGGTCAGTCCCTGGTAGTAGGCCAGTACGAGGGGGATCCGGTACATGCGGGCGAGGCGGGCCATGCATTCCTGGGCACGCCGGCGTTCGTCGTCGTCCTCCACGGCCTCGGCCACCTCGTCATGCTCGCGGCCCGCGAGCACCATACCCGCGCGACGCTCACGCTGCGCTGCCGCTTGTGCGTGGCGGACCCGGTCCACCGCCCGACGGTGGGCGAGGGTGAGCACCCAGCCCTTGGCACTCCCGCGTTCGGGCCGGTAGCGGTGGGCCGTGCGCCAGACCTCGACCATCACCTCCTGCGTGACCTCCTCCGCCTGTGCCGGGTCGTGCAGGATGCGGCAGGCCAGCCCCATGACCGGGCGCGCCAAGGCCTGGTACACGCCCGTGAAGGCGCCCTTGTCGCCGTCCGCGGCCCGGACCAGCAGTGCCTCGACGCTGTGGGCGTCGTCTTCGGCAGGCGGTTCGGGTTCCTCGTCGTAGGCTGTGCTGGGCATGGTTCTCAGCGTTCCGTCGACGTGCTTGTCCTCGATCGATCGTGCGCCCCATGGCGTGGGCCTGCAGCCCGGGGTCGTCATCCGGCTCAGCGTGCTCAGTTGATGAGGCCATAGGGTGTCTCACGGCAGAGGTCGAGAGTGGCCCGCACTGTCTTGCCCCACGGTGTCGGGGTGACGGTGAGCCGGGCTCCCATGTCGTGCAGCAGTGCCAGGCCGCGCCCGCCGTCTTCGTTCGCCGCCGAACCCGCCCGTATCCGCGGGAGCTGTGTGCTGGTGTCGGCGACGGTGATGCCGAGCGTGGTGGCATGTGCGGTGAGCATGAGGGTGCAGGCGCCACTGGTGTGACGCAGAGTGTTGGTGACCAGTTCCGAGACGACGAGCAGGACGTCGGGCGCCGAGCCGGGTGACACATCCTCTGCGGCCATCCATGGCTGCATCCACGCGAGTCCGCCGTCTGCTGGCCGGGGCCACTGCCACCGGGCTGCTGGCCGGCGGCGCCGCCCTGGGCCTTTCCGGCACGGCCACGGCTGCGCCGGCACATACGACCGCGGCCACGGCACTGTGGGACCACGACCGCACCTACAAGTGGGTCTACGTCCAGGGGCACTGGCACCACTACTGGGTGAAGGGCTACTGGGACTGCCGCCACATGTGACCTCACCGCCCGGAGGACTCCGCGGTGCGTGCCAGCCGGTTGGTACGCACCGCGGAACGCGTCACGTTTCCCGCTCTGGGCGGGTCGGCGGTCTGGGCCGCGACCGGGCCGACCAGCCGAACTCGGTCGCGATTCCAGACCCGACGTGGCGTCAGGCCTCCTGCGGGAGCGTGACGTTCGTGGGTGCGAACCAGGTTTTCGGCCTCTGCTGAAGGAAGGCCGGTTCGTCGCCCCGCGCAGGTACGTGGCCCCACGTCCCGCCCACCGGCTGAAGCCAGGTGGTGCGCGCGGCCGCCTCACGCTGACGGACACGAAAGGCACGTCCGTGGTGTCCGTCAGCCCTGCGATCAGCCGAAGGTCAGGACGTACACCTGGATGCCGGGGACGAGCCGGTTCCCGAGACCATCAGGACAGGAAGTCACAGCACAATCCGAGCAGGAAACGAAATGCCCTTGGCGAAGGCTTTTGTCAGTAAGCCGCCGTGTACACCTGGGACGACCATCAGCCGGCCGGACGTTGTGGCTGCTGCCCGCCGAGCAGATCGGGGCAAGAGGGAGCAGAGTGCGAACCGTGCCTGGCGAGATGGCCTCCAGGCTCCCCTGAGCTCTGGCCGGGAGCGCCAGAAGTATCGCGCTGGAACAGCGTGCGACCTCGGGGGAGATCCCGGAAGAGAAGAAAGGCGAGGGCGGTCAGTGGGCGTTTCGGTAAGCCTCGTGAATAGCAGCCGGCACGCGCCCGCGCTCACTGACTTGGTAGTTGTTCTCCCTGGCCCAGGCCCGGAGCTCTTCGGAGCTGGGACCGTCGACGGGCGCCTTGCGTGCTCGCCCTGCCTTGCTCGCCCTGCCGGTCTTGCGTCCCTTGTCGATGAAGGGAGCGAGGGCCTCGAACAGCTTGTCATAGTTGTCCGAGATCAGGTCGATCTCGTAACTCACGCCGTCCAGGGAAAAGGTATGCGTCTGCACCTCGTCGGATTCTGCACCCGTGAGGTCATCCGTGTATACGGTAACGATCTTCTGAGCCATATGGAGGATAGTACCCACTTTTTGCCCGGTGTCTAGTTCTAGATTTCTCGAGCCCGGTCTTCACCCCCGCCCAGGGATTCTTGTCGGCATGCGGACGGTCCGTCTCGGATTGAGCGAAGGATGAACACATCCCTGCTTATGACCCTTGATTCGAGGCGTCGAAACCCACTGGAACGATTATGCCGCAGTCAGTTACATCGCCGAGCGCTCCATGGTCACGTCTGCGCACCCACAGGTAGCATTAGGGGCCTGTCGGCCTCTGGGCGGTATGTCATGCAGAGCTGGGAAGGCAGATGGCCACTTGTCGGACGGCAAACGCACCTCGCTTCCTTCCGCAAGGACCTCGTCGCCGGCGATATCCGCGGCTGGCTGGTCTGCGGACCTGCCGGGGTGGGGAAAACCCGCCTGTCGGATGAGTTCCTTGACCTGGCCGCCGCAGAAAAGCGGCGTACGGTCAAAGCCGTGGCGAGCCGGGCCGCGGCCCAGGTGCCGCTCGGAGCGATCGCCCATATTCTTCCTGCCGGCGTCGACATGGCCGACCCTGTCCAGGGTTTTCGTGCCGTGGCTCAGGCGTTGGCGGGACTGCCTCAGCCCACCGTCGTCCTCGTGGACGACCTGCATCTGCTGGACAACTCATCCGCTGCCCTGCTCGGCCAGCTTCTTGATTCCGGGACGATTGTCCTGATCGGGACCGCCCGCACCGGCGAGCGGAGCAGTGACGTCGTCGACGGTCTGCTGCAGCGTGGTGACCACATCCGCCGCACCGACCTCGACCACATGGTGCGCGACCAGGTCGAAGAACTTCTCCAGCGTGTTCTCGAGGGTCCCGTCAGCCGCCGTGCCCTTCACACGCTGCTCGGCGCGAGCGACGGAAACCCGCTGTTTCTCAGAGAGCTCGTGCTGGGAGCCATGGCCCAGGGAAATCTCACGCTCAACCGCGGAGTGTGGGACACCTCGGAAGAACCGCTTCGCGTCACCCCGCATCTCAGGGACCTGATCGCCGGCAGAATCGCTTCCTCGTCACCGGCCACCCGCCCGCTGCTCGCGGCACTCGCTTTCTGCCGCTCTCTCTCCCTCTCCGATGCCGCCGTCCTCGCCGATCGCACGGACCTGGAGCGTCTCGAGCGGTCGGGCATCGTCGAGATCTCCGTCCAGGGCGCCCGGGTGACCGTCGCCCTGGCGCACCCGCTGTACGGAGAGGTCATCGCGGCCGACACCTCCGCCCTCCAGCGCTACGACATTGCGCTGCAACAGGCCGAGCGCGTCGGATCTCACGGTCTCAGGCGGCGGGAGGATGCTCTCCACGTCGCCTCATGGCTGCTGGCCGCCACCGGCACCGCCGAGCCCGCCCTCCTCCGGCAGGCTGCCGCCATCGCCATGAACTCCAACGACAACGAGCACGTGATCGAACTCCTCTCTGCGATCAAGGCCGATCAGCACACCTCCGAGAGCCGTGTGCTGCTCGGCCGGGCTCTCATGCACACCGGTCGGCTCGACCAGGCCGAAGTCGTCCTCGCCGAAGCGGACGCCCAAGCCGCCAACGACTACGAAAAGATCATTGCGGCGACGACCCGCTGCATCAATCTGTACTGGTCCGACCCCGACCCGGCCCCGGCCGTCGCCGTGTGCGCCGCGGCCCGCGCCACCCTGTCCGACCAGACCGCCGCTCAGCAGCTCCGCATCATGGAGGGAGCGATGCTCACCGTGGGGGGCTCACCGGTTCCAGGGCTGCAGATCCTCAACGAGCTGCCCGACACCCCATCGGAAGAGGCCCTGGACGTCTGGCTGGCCACCATCAGCGCAAAGACCATGGGCCTGACCTTCGTCGGCAAGGTCGAACAAGCCCAAGCCCTGGCCGAGCACGCCAAATCCATCCACGAGGCGGTCGGCGAGGGCAAACTGCTCCCCCACCCCGTCATGCAAGTCGCACCGCTCGCGCTGTCGCTCATGGAAAGGGGAAGGATCGACCAGGCCCGCGAAATCTGCCTCAGCGCCGCCGACCGCTTGCAGGACACGCATTCGCCGGTGGCCCGCCAGTTCCTGGCCTATGAGAGCGCCCGCGCAGAGTGGCTGGCCGGCCGTCCCGTGAGCGCCCGGCGCTGGTATGCCGAAGGCGTCGCCACATCACGCACGTACGGGCTGGACAGGGTCACCCGCTTGCATCTGTCGGGCTTGATGGCCTGCACCGCACTGGTCGGTGACCTCGACACCGCCGCCAGTCTCGTCGCCGACTACGAGGCCAGCAAGACCAGTGGCGGTCTGGCCGGCGAGGAATCGCTCGGCGTGGCCTGGCTGCACGCCGCGCGCGGTGAACTCAGCCATGCACGAGACCTGTTGCGCACCGCCGCGGACAGGGCCAGGAAGACGGGGCACCTCGTCTCCGAAGCGCTTCTCCTCACAGACATCGCGCGTCTGGGCGATGCGAAGGCGGTGCACGAGCGCATGGCCGAACTCTCCACGTCGGGGGACGGGGCACTCACCTCGGCGCGGGCACGCTTCGTCGCGGCTCTCGCGAACAGGGATCCGCAGGAGCTCATGGCGTGTTCGGAGGAACTCGACGGCATGGGTGCACGGCTTCTCGCCGCCGAATCGGCAGCCGAGGCCGCCAACGCCTGGAGGCGGAAAGGCGACACCCGGAAGGTGACAGCCGCCACCGCCGGCGCAACGCGCCTCGCGGACCAGTGCGAGGGTGCTCGAACTCCCATCCTTTCGAGTATCGCCGACGACGTCGAACCTCTCACAAGACGTGAACAGGAGATCGCTCTGCTGGCTGCCTCCGGGAAGACCAGCAAAGCCATTTCGCAGCATCTGATGCTTTCCGTGCGCACGGTGGACAACCATCTGCAGCGCATCTATCTCAAGCTCGGAGTCCGCAGCCGCCGGGATCTCGCTCTTGCGCTGAAGCACGAAGAACCCTCCCACCGGGCTTAGCCCCCGCTTTTCGGGCCTGCCGAGATGGCGCTCATGCCG
Organism: Streptomyces aureus; assembly: GCF_000725495.1. Classification (GTDB taxonomy): domain Bacteria; phylum Actinomycetota; class Actinomycetes; order Streptomycetales; family Streptomycetaceae; genus Streptomyces; species Streptomyces aureus_B. Next base: position 137 of record NZ_JNZD01000056.1, on the reverse strand, counting down.
AGAAGGCAGGGGCATCGCATGCTCCTGCCTTCTCGCTCTGTGGGCGGGGGTCAGTTCTCGGGGAGGAAGACCTTTTCCATGCCGTTCTGGAGGTTGGTGACGAAGGTGGGGTCGTCGTCGGAGAGGGGGCCTTCGGG
>NZ_JNZD01000055.1 GCF_000725495.1 Streptomyces aureus | reverse complement strand
CGCTGGTCGTGCCGCACGGGCTGCGGCCAGGCGGTCCCGGTCCGCGGGTCGACGGGGGCGGTCTGCTGGGGGAAGCCGTAGCCGGGTGCCTGGGGGGCGGTCTGCTGGGGTGCCCCCGGGTGGGCCGCCTGTTGGTCCGCGGGCGCGGGGCCCGGCTGCGGGAAGCCGTAGCCGGGGGTCCCCGGGGCGGCCGGTTGGGGCGTCTGCTGGTCCTGGGGGAAGCCGTAGCCCGGCGCAGGGGCGGCCTGCGCGGGGGCCTCAGGCTCCGGGGCGGGGGCGGTCTGCTGGGGGAAGCCGTAGCCGGGGGCCTGGGGGGCGGTCGGCTGGGGTGCCCCCGGGTGGGCCGCCTGCTGGTCCGCGGGCGCGAGGCCCGGCTGCGGGAAGCCGTAGCCCGGTGCCGGGGCGGACGGGGACGGGGCGGACGGGGCTGGCGTGCCGGGCCCCGGGAAGCCGTAGCTGCCCGGCTGGACGGGCGCGGGCGCCGGAGCGGGCGCCGCCGGGGCCTCGGCCTGAGGCGGAGCCGGTACGGCGATCCCGGATCCGGCCTGCTGCACGGCCGCGGGCCCCTGCGGCGAGGCGGGGACACCGGGAGCACCGGGGGAGGACCACGCCGAGGCCGCGGGCTGCGGCGCCGGAGGCTGGAACGGCTGACCCGGTGCGGGGACCGGAGCGGGAGACTGGAAGGGCTGCCCCGGGGCGGGAGCGGGGGCCGGGGGCTGGAGCGGCCGGCCTGGAGCCGGTGCCTGCGCGGTCGGAGGCTGGAAAGGCGCCCCCGGGGCGGGTGCCACCGGTGCCTGCTGGGGTACGGCCGCCTGGTCCGGAATCCTGCTTTGCGCGGACGGAGCGGGCTCCGTGCTCGCGGGCCACTGCGGGGCCGGCGCCGGGGCGGCGGGCTGGTAGGCGGGCGGCAGCGGCGGAAGCGTGCCGCCCGGCAGCGGCGGCGGAGCCCAGGCGGGAGGCGCGTCCTGCACGCCCGCCGGCTCCTCCTGTCGGACCCCGGGCACCGCGTCCTGCGGCTCGTCGTCCTGGGGCTTGTCGTCCTGCGGCTCGGCGGGCTCGGAGGACGCGTCCTCAGGAGCGGCGTCCTGGAGTCGGAAGTCGTCGGCGTCGGGGGCATCGGCGTCCGGGCCGGCCGCGTCGTCCGCGGAGCGCGGCGCCACGGCGTCCGCGGCCCGGTCCTGCGCCACCCCGTCGGTCCCTGCCACGGCGGTGCCGGTTTCCTCGACGGCTTCGGCGCCCGGGGAGGCGGCACCGGCGTCGGCCGGGATCGCGCGCTGGGACTGGGAAGCCGCCTCCAGCGACCGATAGGCGAGCACGGGGTCGACGGGGGGAGCGGGCGGGGCCACCGGCAGTGCGGGCGTCAACTGCCCGGAGGGGGCTACGTGTTCGGGCTCGGCGACAGGCGCGCCCGGGGCTTCGTTCTCGTCCGGCTCGTCATCGCCGGCGCCCTGGTCGTCGGCTGAGGCGACAGCGGGTTCGGCCCCGGCCTCCGCCGTGTTCCCCGCCTCCGCGTTCCCTGCGTGCTCGGCCTCCGTGCTTCCGGCGTCCGTGTCCTTGACCGTGTCCGTGACGGCACGGTCGGGGTCACTCGCGGGGGCGTCGGCGTCCCCGGTCGCGGCCTCCTCGGCCGCCGTCCGCTCGGCGATCTCACGCTGGAGCGCGACGGCGGAGAACCGCATCGTCGCGCCGCTCTCCAGGTCCCCGCTCTCCAGGTCCCCGTTCCCGGAATCCGGCGCCTCGGAAGCGGCCACGGGGGCGGCGGGAGCCGCAGGCGTCCAGGGACCCTGGGGAAGACTCGGCAGAACGGTCGGACCGCCGACGACGTCGGAGAGGGGAGCCGGGACGGCCGCGTGGGGCGCCACGACCGGAGGACGGAGCCCCTCGGGACCGTCGACGGGCACGGGACCGGCCACCGAGGCGTCCCCTACGGGCAGGGGACCGGCCGCCGAGGCGTCCACGCCCGGCGTCATTTCCGGGGCCGCCGGTCCAACCGCGGCCACAGCGCCCTCCGGGCTCCCCGCTCCCCGTGCCTCCCCGGGCTCCTCCGCGCTCGCGGAGTCCTCCGGGCCGGTGACGCTCTCCGGACCCGCCGACTCCGCGGACCCCTCGGCCTGCTTCGAGTCCTCCGGAGCCTCCGAGTCCCCCGAACCGCCCTGGGCCGGTACGTCGCCCGGGCCGCCCGGAGCCCCGGCGCTGTCCGAGGCGTTCTGCGTGTACCAGGCGGGCGGCGCGTAGTCGATGGTGAACTCGCCCGTCGTCTCGACGGCGGACTCGGCGTCGGACTGGTCGTCGCCGGGCGTGGCCCAGCCCCCGCGGATCCCGTCCCGATCGCTGTTCACAATTCCTCCTGGTGTGGTCGAACACCCGCACGTCGTGCAGGGCCGACCGTCTGCTTGTCGTCCGCTGACGTTCACGGACGACCGAGGCCGCCCGAAGTCCGTACGGGCCTGCCCGAATTGACCGGCCCCCCGGATAACGCGCGCCCCCCGTGCACGGGTTCAGGCGTCGCGCCCGGTCCCAGCCTAATCACCATGGCTGTTCGCGGGGCAGGCCTGTCCACACCCCCGCCGGGGCCCGTCACGGCACACCCTGCTCAGAAGTGACCCGAACCCGCTCACGATTGACCCCGAAAGCGGACAAACGACGTAACCGCTCGGCCAGTTGCCATACGGTCGCCGGCCCGACGCTCACGCGTGCCCGCTCCGCGTCCCGGGAAGGCCGTCCGGTGCGGGCGGAATACAGGGCGGGCAGACGAAAGGGCCGGTACGGAAGGCTCTCCGTACCGGCCCCGGGTTCCCGCCGGCCCGCTATTCGGCCGGCCCGCCCGCGTGGGGAGCGGGCTCCAGATCGAACTCGCCGTCCCGCGCGCCCAGCACGAAGGCCTGCCACTCGGCCTCCGTGTAGCGCAGGACCGTCCCCGGGTCGAGGGAGGACCGCATGGCCACCGCGCCCCCGGGAAGGCGGGCGATCTCGACGCGCTCCTCGTGCTCCTCGGTGCCCGGCGCGCTCTGCCACTCGGCGTCCGAGATGTCGAGGGCGTAGAGCTCGTCCTTCTCCCGCTCCTTGCGCGCCCTGACGTCGTTCTCCGCTTCCTCGGCCATGTTCCGCCGGCCCCTTCCCCACGTACGAATGACCTCTGCCGTCACCCTAGTGGCCCGGTACCCGCCGTCCGGGAAGGTTCGGAGAGCGGACAGACGTATCCGCCCAGGCTGGTACCCTGTGAAACGGCCGTTTGTGTTTGCACCCCCGGAGCGCTGCTCCGGAGGCCGCGCCCAACGGATCCCCGCCTCCCGAGTCACGGAAGCTCCCCTGAGAATTCGACCAGGGGCACTCGGTGGCAGACACGAGACTACAAGGAGTAAGCGTGCCGCTCGACGCCGCTACGAAGAAGCAGCTCATCAGCGAGTTCGGTCAGAAGGAGGGCGACACCGGCTCCCCCGAGGTCCAGGTCGCCATGCTCTCGCGCCGGATCTCGGACCTGACCGAGCACCTCAAGAGCCACAAGCACGACCACCACTCCCGCCGTGGTCTTCTGATCCTGGTCGGCCAGCGTCGCCGCCTGCTTCAGTACCTGGCCAAGAAGGACATCCAGCGCTTCCGTGCGCTGGTCGACCGCCTGGGCATCCGCCGCGGTGCGGCCGGCGGCGCCAAGTAAGACGCCGTGAAGGGAGCGGTTCCCACATCTTGGGGACCGCTCCTTTTGCTGTATGTGCTGCCGAGGGCGCTCTCTACGTGCGGAGTGTCACCGACGCTTTGTAGTGTGGTAGCACAACGCAATACGCAGGAAACAGCACGTACGAACACAGCGTGACGACGCCGTACCCGCCGGGTAGGGCATCTCACGACAACGAACGAGGAGAAGCGCGCCTCATCGCCGCCGGTCCTCGGTAGTGGCCCCCGGGCGCGAGAGCCCCGGGTGCTTCGATCGAAGACCGGCCCGCACGAGCAGGAGCGCTTCTCCGCCACCGTCCCCCTGCCACACGGGCAGGACGGGACGAAGACGAGGAGAAAACGCTAGTGGAGAACGAGACCCACTACGCCGAGGCCGTTATCGACAACGGTTCCTTCGGCACCCGCACCATCCGCTTCGAGACGGGCCGCCTGGCCAAGCAGGCCGCCGGCTCCGCCGTCGCGTACCTGGACGACGACACCATGGTGCTGTCGGCCACCAGCGCTTCGAAGAAGCCCAAGGACCAGCTCGACTTCTTCCCCCTGACGGTCGACGTCGAGGAGCGGATGTACGCCGCGGGCAAGATCCCCGGCAGCTTCTTCCGCCGTGAGGGCCGCCCCTCCGAGGACGCCGTCCTCACCTGTCGTCTCATCGACCGCCCGCTGCGTCCGTCCTTCAAGAAGGGCCTTCGCAACGAGATCCAGGTCGTCGCCACGATCATGGCGCTCAACCCCGACCACCTGTACGACGTCGTGGCGATCAACGCCGCCTCCGCGTCCACCCAGCTGGCCGGTCTTCCCTTCTCCGGCCCGGTCGGCGGCGTCCGCGTCGCGCTGATCAACGGCCAGTGGGTCGCGTTCCCGACGCACACCGAGCTCGAGGACGCCGTCTTCGACATGGTCGTCGCCGGTCGCGTCCTGGAGGACGGCGACGTCGCGATCATGATGGTCGAGGCCGAGGCCACCGAGAAGACGATCCAGCTCGTCCAGGGTGGCGCCGAGGCGCCGACCGAGGAGGTCGTGGCCGCCGGTCTCGACGCCGCGAAGCCCTTCATCAAGGTCCTGTGCAAGGCGCAGTCGGACCTCGCCGCGAAGGCCGCCAAGCCGACCGCCGAGTTCCCGATCTTCCTCGACTACCAGGACGACGTCCTGGAGGCCCTCACCGCCGCGGTCAAGAGCGAGCTCGCCCAGGCGCTCACCATCGCCGGCAAGCAGGACCGCGAGGCCGAGCTGGACCGCGTCAAGGAGATCGCCGCCGAGAAGCTGCTCCCGCAGTTCGAGGGCCGCGAGAAGGAGATCTCCGCCGCGTACCGCGCGCTGACGAAGAAGCTCGTCCGCGAGCGCGTCATCAAGGACAAGGTCCGCATCGACGGCCGTGGCGTCACGGACATCCGTACGCTGGCCGCCGAGGTCGAGGCCATCCCGCGCGTGCACGGCTCGGCGCTGTTCGAGCGTGGCGAGACCCAGATCCTGGGCGTCACCACCCTCAACATGCTCCGCATGGAGCAGCAGCTGGACACCCTCTCCCCGGTGACCCGCAAGCGCTACATGCACAACTACAACTTCCCGCCGTACTCCGTCGGTGAGACGGGCCGCGTGGGCTCCCCGAAGCGTCGCGAGATCGGCCACGGCGCGCTCGCCGAGCGCGCGATCGTGCCGGTCCTGCCGACCCGCGAGGAGTTCCCCTACGCGATCCGCCAGGTGTCCGAGGCCCTCGGCTCCAACGGTTCGACGTCCATGGGCTCGGTCTGTGCCTCCACGATGTCGCTGCTCAACGCCGGTGTGCCGCTGAAGGCCGCCGTCGCGGGCATCGCCATGGGCCTCATCTCCCAGGAGATCGACGGCCAGACGCACTACGTCGCCCTCACCGACATCCTCGGTGCGGAGGACGCCTTCGGCGACATGGACTTCAAGGTCGCCGGCACCAAGGAGTTCGTGACCGCCCTCCAGCTCGACACCAAGCTGGACGGCATCCCGGCCTCCGTCCTGGCCGCGGCCCTCAAGCAGGCCCGCGACGCCCGCCTCCACATCCTCGACGTGATGATGGAAGCGATCGACACGCCGGACGAGATGTCCCCGAACGCCCCGCGGATCATCACCGTCAAGATCCCCGTGGACAAGATCGGTGAGGTCATCGGCCCCAAGGGCAAGATGATCAACCAGATCCAGGAGGACACCGGCGCCGACATCACGATCGAGGACGACGGCACCATCTACATCGGTGCCGCCCAGGGCTCGCAGGCCGAGGCCGCGCGCGCCACGATCAACTCGATCGCCAACCCGACCATGCCGGAGGTCGGCGAGCGCTACCTGGGCACCGTCGTGAAGACGACGACGTTCGGCGCGTTCGTGTCGCTGCTCCCGGGCAAGGACGGTCTGCTGCACATCTCGCAGATCCGCAAGCTCGCCGGCGGCAAGCGCGTGGAGAACGTCGAGGACGTCCTGGCCGTGGGCTCCAAGGTCCAGGTCGAGATCGCCGAGATCGACTCCCGCGGCAAGCTCTCCCTCATCCCCGTGGTCGAGGGCGAAGGCGACGACGACAAGAAGGACGACACCGACCAGTGACGTCGAGTAGCTCCACGACGACGGCCCGCACCTCTTCGGAGGCGCGGGCCGTCGCCCGTACCCAAACCCTCATCAAGGGCGCGAACGGCATCGGCACGGTCCGCAAGACCACCCTGCCCGGCGGCCTGCGCATCGTCACCGAGACGCTCCCCTCGGTGCGCTCCGCCACGTTCGGCATCTGGGCGCACGTGGGCTCCCGCGACGAGACGCCGTCCCTGAACGGCGCCACGCACTACCTGGAGCACCTGCTCTTCAAGGGCACCTCGCGCCGCAGCGCGCTGGACATCTCCTCGGCGATCGACGCGGTCGGCGGCGAGATGAACGCGTTCACGGCCAAGGAGTACACGTGCTACTACGCGCGCGTGCTCGACACCGACCTGCCGCTGGCGATCGACGTCGTCTGCGACATGCTGACCGGCTCGCTGATCCTCGAGGACGACGTCAACGTCGAACGCGGAGCCATCCTCGAAGAGATCGCCATGACCGAGGACGACCCGGGCGACTGCGTGCACGACCTGTTCGCGCACACCATGCTCGGCGACACCCCCCTCGGCCGCCCGGTCCTCGGTACGGTCAACACCGTCAACGCGCTCACCGCGGACCGCATCCGCCGCTTCTACAAGAAGCACTACGACCCGACGCACCTCGTCGTGGCCTGCGCGGGCAACGTCGACCACAACAAGGTCGTCCGCCAGGTCCGGGCCGCGTTCGAGAAGGCCGGCGCCTTCAAGGACGCGACGGCCGCCCCGATCGCCCCGCGCGACGGCCGGCGCACCATCCGCACCGCGGGCCGCGTCGAGCTCCTCGGCCGCAAGACCGAGCAGGCCCACGTCGTCCTCGGCATGCCGGGCCTGGCCCGCACGGACGACCGCCGCTGGGCCCTCGGCGTCCTGAACACCGCCCTGGGCGGCGGCATGTCCTCGCGGCTGTTCCAGGAGGTCAGGGAGAAGCGCGGTCTGGCCTACAGCGTGTACTCGTACACCTCCGGCTTCGCCGACTGCGGTCTCTTCGGCGTCTACGCGGGCTGCCGCCCGAGCCAGGTCCACGACGTCCTCAAGCTCTGCCGGGACGAGCTCGACCAGGTCGCCGAGCACGGCCTCTCGGACGACGAGATCGGCCGCGCCATCGGCCAGCTCCAGGGCTCCACGGTCCTCGGCCTGGAGGACACCGGCGCGTTGATGAACCGGATCGGCAAGAGTGAGCTGTGCTGGGGCGAGCAGATGTCGGTCGACGACATGCTCGCCAAAATAGCGTCGGTCACCCCGGACGAGGTCCGCTCCATCGCCCGGGACGTCCTCGGACAGCGTCCCTCGCTGGCGGTCATCGGCCCGGTCAAGGACAAGCAGGCGTCCCGGCTGCACGACGCGGTCGCGTAAATCCCGTCTCGGTAAGGAACGAAGCAATGAGCAAGCTGCGCGTGGCGGTCCTCGGTGCCAAGGGCCGGATCGGAGCCGAGGCGGTACGAGCCGTCGAGGCCGCCGAGGACATGGAGCTGGTGGCCGCGCTGAGCCGTGGCGACAAGCTGGAGACGCTGGTCGAGGCCGGCACCCAGGTCGTGGTCGAGCTGACCACCCCGGCCTCGGTGATGGGCAACCTCGACTTCTGCGTCCGGCACGGCATCCACGCCGTCGTCGGCACCACCGGCTGGACCGAGGAGCGCCTCGCGCAGCTCGGCACCTCGCTCGCCGCGTCCCCGGAGACGGGCGTGCTCATCGCGCCCAACTTCTCCATCGGGGCCGTCCTGACGATGAAGTTCGCCGAGGTCGCCGCTCCCTACTTCGAGTCCGTCGAGGTCGTCGAGCTGCACCACCCGAACAAGGTGGACGCCCCGAGCGGCACCGCCACGCGCACCGCCCAGCTCATCGCGGCGGCCAGGGAGCGCGCGGGCAGCGCCCCCCAGCCCGACGCGACGGTGACCGCCCTGGAAGGCGCCCGTGGCGCCGACGTCGACGGCGTCCCGGTCCACGCGGTCCGGCTGCGCGGCCTCCTGGCCCACCAGGAGGTCCTGCTCGGCGGCGAGGGCGAGACCCTGACGGTCCGCCACGACTCCCTCCACCACAGCAGCTTCATGCCGGGCATCCTGCTCGGCGTCCGCCGCGTGGTGACCACCCCGGGCCTCACCTTCGGCCTGGAACACTTCCTCGACCTCGGCTGAGCCGGGGACGTACGACAGTTAGCCGGCAGACATGCGCGCGAAGATCACCTATGCCATCACGGCCGCCGTCCTGGTCGTCTATTTCGTCCTGGTCGGCAGCCGGGGGGTGCTGCTCATCCAGAACGGCACCCTGATCACCGTCACCTTCGGGGTCGCGGTGCTCATCCTGCCGGTCATCGGCGTCTGGTTCCTCTGGCAGAACACCCAGTTCGTCCGGAAGGCCAACCGGCTCGCCGCCGTGCTCGACGCCGAGGGCGGACTGCCCGTCGACGAGCTGCGGCGCACCGAGGGCGGCCGCATCGACCGCGACTCGGCCGACGAGGTGTTCGCCCGCCGCAAGGCCGAGACCGAGGACGCCCCGAACGACTGGCGCAGCTGGTTCCGTCTCGCCGTCGCCTACCACGACGCCCGTGACACCCCGCGCGCCCGCAAGGCCATGCAGCGGGCCATCGCCCTCCACGAGGGCCGGACCCTGGAAGCCTGACCGCCGCTCACGACGAAGGGGCCGGCCCGCAGTCGATGCGGACCGGCCCCTTCGTCATGACGACGTCTCAGCCCCGGCGGTATTCGTCCGCCCACACCTCGACGACGTCCGCCGCCCGGTCGAAAGCCTCCGTACGCGCCAGGAAGTCGGCGTTGTGCGTGGTCATCAGCGGCGACACGTCCGCGGGCGCGCGGTCCTTGGTGATCAGCGTCAGGGCCTGGCCCTGGACCGTGCGCGGCAGCCCGAGCCAGCGCACCGGCTGCTGCGCCGTGCGCACCGCCACGATCCGCTCCCACGGGGTCGTGCGCGTGACGAAGAAGCTCACGTGGCGCAGTCCCCGGGCGCTGACCCACACACCCATGCGCAGCAGACGGAGGGCGCACAGGATGACGGCCGCCGCCCCGGCCATGCAGGCCGCGGCGCCGGACAGGGTCCCGGCCACGGCGATGATCACGGCCGCGACGAGCACGTACGAGGCGAGCAGCAGGACGAGCGCGGCCGCGCCCACCCGCCAGGGGCCGGGCCGGTAGGGGCGGCGCCAGCGGTCGCGGTCGTCGAAGGGGAGCGCGACATCCTCCGCCGCCTCGTCAAAGGCGCGGTCCGCCGTCAGAAAGGGCAGGGGCACGACTGGTCCTCACTCGATCCACGCAGGGGCAGTGCCCGGTGAGGTTATCGAGCCCCCTGCCGGCTCACCACCCTTGGGGGTCCGGAAGGGTCAGCGGCCGTCCGACGCGACGGACTGCTGCGTCTGCGCAGGTGACCCATCCTGTGACAGGGCGGGCATTCCGAGGACCAGTGCTCCGGCTATCCCGGCGACCATGGTGAGGCCGAGGAGCCACCGGCCGGCTATCTGTCCGGCGGTGGACCGCTCGCGGGGCGGGGGAGCGACATTGCTGCGGAACGTGTCGGCTTCGGTGGTGAAGGCGAACGGGACGGACTCGCGCCGACGGAACATGGGCGGTGCTTCTCCTCCGGGGGTCCGCTCGCGGCGGGGCGCCCCCTTACATGGCCGGCCGGTCCGATCCGGGCGACCTGGGTGATCCGGTGGCAAGCGGCGCGAACCTCTCGAACACGCCGCTCCCACTCATACAGACGGCCGAACGCTACAAGAGGTGCCCGGAATCACCGAATTCGCTGAAGTTCGCCGATGAATGTCGCGGCCCGGCACCGAACGCCCCGTTGTCGGTGCCGGGCCGTAGAGTGGTCGCCGCCCGAGCCAGTGATGGGAAGGATCCTCCGCACCGTGACCGACAAACCGGCCGACGACCTCAAGCCCCACTTCCGCAGTGATGTGACCGTCGAGCTGATCAAGCACACGGCCTCGGACGCCGACGTGCTGTTCGCCGCCCGTGTCTCCACCGCGGGGGAGCAGTCGCTCGAGGAACTGCAGAAGGACCCGGAGCGCTCCAAGGGCCTGATCAATTACCTGATGCGGGACCGCCACGGCAGCCCCTTCGAGCACAACTCGATGACCTTCTTCGTCAGCGCCCCGATCTTCGTCTTCCGCGAGTTCATGCGGCACCGCGTGGGCTGGTCCTACAACGAGGAGTCCGGCCGCTACAGGGAGCTGGAGCCCGTCTTCTACGTTCCCGGTGAGGACCGCAAGCTGGTCCAGCAGGGGCGTCCCGGCAAGTACGAGTTCGTCCAGGGCACCCCCGAGCAGCACCGGACCGTCACGGCGGCCATGGAGGAGTCCTACCGGCAGTCCTACGCCGCGTACCAGGAGATGCTGGCGGCCGGCGTCGCCCGCGAGGTCGCCCGCGCCACCCTTCCGGTGGGTCTGTTCTCCTCGATGTACGCCACCTGCAACGCGCGCTCCCTGATGCACTTCCTCGGGCTGCGCACCCAGCACGAGCTGGCGAAGGTGCCGTCGTTCCCGCAGCGGGAGATCGAGATGGTCGCCGAGAAGATGGAGGCGGAGTGGGCGAAGCTCATGCCTCTCACACACGCGGCGTACAACACCAACGGGCGCGTGGCGCCGTAACGCGCCTGCGAGAACCGGCCCCGGCACAGATGTACGGGTCAACCGAGCGAAGTGTCCGTATTGCGGCATTTCGCGAAGTTCATCTAGCCTGATCAAACGGACCCGGCACTGCTTGAACCCCCGAGCAGGCAGTGCCGGGTTCCACCTTTGTCATGCTTTGTCGTGGCCCCCGAGGGCAGACCACGCGGTGAGCAGCGAGTAGCGTATTACCCATGGCTCCGACCTCCACTCCGCAGACCCCCTTCGGGCGGGTCCTCACCGCCATGGTCACGCCCTTCACGGCGGACGGCGGACTCGACCTCGACGGCGCTCAGCGGCTCGCGACCCACCTGGTGGACGCAGGCAACGACGGCCTGATCATCAACGGCACCACCGGTGAGTCCCCGACCACCAGCGACGCGGAGAAATCGGAGCTCGTGCGCGCCGTACTGGAGGCGGTGGGCGACCGCGCCCACATCGTCGCCGGCGTCGGCACGAACGACACCCACCACAGCATCGAGCTGGCACGCGCCGCCGAGCGGGCCGGAGCGCACGGCCTGCTCACCGTCACGCCGTACTACAACAAGCCCCCGCAGGAGGGCCTGTACCGGCACTTCTCGGCCATCGCGGACGCGACCGAACTGCCGGTCATGCTCTACGACATCCCCGGCCGCAGCGGCGTACCGATCAACACCGAAACCCTGGTGCGGCTCGCCGAGCACCCGCGTATCGTCGCCAACAAGGACGCCAAGGGAGACCTGGGCCGCGCCAGCTGGGCCATCGCCCGCTCCGGCCTCGCCTGGTACTCGGGCGACGACATGCTGAACCTGCCGCTGCTCTCCGTCGGCGCGGTGGGCTTCGTCTCCGTGGTCGGCCACGTCGTCACCCCGGAACTGCGCGCCCTGCTCGACGCGTACCTCTCCGGGGACGTCCAGAAGGCCACCGAGATCCACCAGAAGCTGCTCCCCGTCTTCACCGGCATGTTCCGCACCCAGGGCGTGATGACGACCAAGGCCGCGCTGGCCCTCCAGGGCCTGCCGGCCGGACCGCTCCGCGCCCCGATGGTCGAACTGTCGCCCGAGGAGACCACCCAGCTCAAGATCGATCTTGCTGCCGGCGGGGTAGAGCTCTAATCACAGACTTCACAACTGAATACGTATGAACGCAGACCACGGGTCTGCACCCCACACAACAGCTACTGCACGAACGTCACGCGCGCCACGTGCCTTGCCAGGTACGTGGCGTGCGTGGTGAGGAGAGTCTTTTGAGTCATCCGCATCCTGAACTCGGCAAGCCGCCGGTCCTCCCGAAGGGCGGCCTGCGCGTCACCCCGCTCGGCGGTCTCGGTGAGATCGGCCGGAACATGACGGTCTTCGAGTACGGAGGCCGTCTGCTGATCGTCGACTGCGGCGTGCTCTTCCCCGAGGAGGAGCAGCCGGGAATCGACCTGATCCTGCCGGACTTCACGTCCATCAGGGACCGCCTCGACGACATCGAGGGCATCGTGCTCACGCACGGCCACGAGGACCACATCGGTGGCGTGCCCTTCCTGCTCCGCGAGAAGCCGGACATCCCGCTGATCGGCTCCAAGCTGACCCTCGCGCTCATCGAGGCCAAGCTCCAGGAGCACCGCATCCGGCCCTACACGCTCGAAGTGGCCGAGGGCCACCGTGAGCGCGTGGGCCCCTTCGACTGCGAGTTCGTCGCGGTCAACCACTCCATCCCGGACGCCCTCGCGGTCGCCATCCGCACCCCCGCGGGCATGGTCGTCCACACCGGCGACTTCAAGATGGACCAGCTCCCGCTGGACGGCCGCCTCACGGACCTGCACGCGTTCGCCCGGCTGAGCGAGGAAGGCATCGACCTCCTCCTCTCGGACTCCACGAACGCCGAGGTCCCGGGCTTCGTCCCGCCCGAGCGCGACATCCAGAACGTGCTGCGCCAGGTGTTCGCGAACGCCAGCAAGCGGATCATCGTGGCGAGCTTCGCCAGCCATGTGCACCGTATCCAGCAGATCCTCGACACCGCCCACGAGTACGGCCGCAGGGTCGCCTTCGTCGGCCGCTCGATGGTCCGCAACATGGGCATCGCGCGCGACCTCGGCTATCTGAAGGTCCCGCCGGGCCTGGTGGTCGACGTCAAGACGCTCGACGACCTTCCGGACCACGAGGTCGTCCTCGTCTGTACGGGATCCCAGGGCGAGCCGATGGCCGCGCTCTCCCGCATGGCGAACCGTGACCACCAGATCCGGATCGTCCAGGGCGACACGGTGATCCTCGCGTCGTCGCTGATCCCGGGCAACGAGAACGCGGTCTACCGCGTCATCAACGGCCTGACCCGCTGGGGCGCGAACGTCGTCCACAAGGGCAACGCCAAGGTGCACGTCTCGGGCCACGCCTCCGCGGGCGAGCTGCTGTACTTCTACAACATCTGCAAGCCGCGGAACCTCATGCCGGTCCACGGCGAATGGCGCCACCTGCGCGCCAACGCCGAGCTGGGCGCCCTGACCGGTGTCCCGCACGACCGGATCGTGATCGCCGAGGACGGCGTCGTCGTCGACCTGGTCGAGGGCAAGGCGAAGATCTCCGGCAAGGTCCAGGCCGGGTACGTCTACGTCGACGGTCTCTCGGTCGGTGACGTGGGCGAGCCCGCGCTCAAGGACCGCAAGATCCTCGGTGACGAGGGCATCATCTCGGTCTTCGTCGTGATGGACTCCAGCACCGGCAAGCTCACGGGCGGTCCGCACATCCAGGCGCGTGGCTCCGGCATCGACGACTCCGCCTTCGCGGACGTCGTCCCGAGGATCACGGAGGTCCTGGAGCGCTCGGCCCAGGACGGAGTCGTGGAGCCCCACCAGCTGCAGCAGCTCATCCGCCGCACGCTGGGCAAGTGGGTGTCCGACACCTACCGCCGGCGCCCGATGATCCTCCCGGTCGTCGTCGAGGTCTGACCCCCGGTCAGGTCTCAACCAGGAGCGGGCCGCCTCGATTTGCATCGGGGCGGCCCGCTCCAGTACGTTTACGTCTCCGCCCGAACGGGAACCCCGAAGCCTTGCGCTCCGGAGCCGGTCCCCCGACCGGGGCGGGAATTCCGACTCAGAGAATCTGATAAAGTCGGAGTCGCCGGAAAGGGAAACGCGAAAGCGGATTACCTGGAAAGCACCGAGGAAATCAGGTCCTGAAAGATCTGATAGAGTCGGAAACGCAAGACCGAAGGGAAGCGCCCGGAGGAAAGCCCGAGAGGGTGAGTACAAAGGAAGCGTCCGTTCCTTGAGAACTCAAC
>NZ_JNZD01000054.1 GCF_000725495.1 Streptomyces aureus | reverse complement strand
CGGCCTGCCGACTGTCTTTCTTCGACTTGAACACCGGAAGCCCCATACGGCGCCCTGGCCGCTTCCCCGACACCGACCCGAAGAAGTTCGCGTACGCCGTATCGAGATCACGAAGAGAGGACTGCAGGGCGTCCACCGACACCTCGGCGAGCCAAGCCCGCTCGGGCGTCTTCTTCGCCTCCGTGATCACCCGCTTCGCCAGAACACCCATCGCGATCCGCGACCCGTCCACCTGGTACGCGGCCTTCCTCACGGCCAGCGCATCGTTGTAGACCACCCGTGCACAGCCGAACGTACGGGCCAGCGCGATGCGCTGACCCGGCGTCGGCTCGAGCCGGAAGGAATACCGCAGATACACGGGGCCAACCTAACGGCCGCCACTGACAACGCCGGTCCGCCCAGGGGGCGAACCGGCTTTCCTGCCCTGCTCCGCAGGAGCCTCGTTTCTCCCCCGCAAGCGGGAGGTACCCCCACCCCGGCCTGAAGGCCGGAGTATCCACGAAGGAGACCTGATGAACCGCGCTGTTCGGCCCCGGGGAGGCGATTCCCCGGGGCCCCTCGTACCGCACCCGCCACCGGGGACTGTTCGGAATCTGCCGCCGTGGCGCATACTCTCCCCGCCGGGACAAGCGCAGGAGAGTCGGTCGCCGATGCTGGATGTGCTGGGCCTCGAACCAGATGACGAGCGCGTCTACCGGGCACTTCTGGGGCGGCCCGGCTGCAGCGCGGTGACCTTGTCGGATCTGCTCTCCCTGACGCAGGATCAGGTCGGCAACGCCCTGTCCCGGCTGGTCACGTGGGGACTGGTCACCGGGTCGGCGGACGATCAGTTCACCGCCGCGCCGCCCGCCATGGCTCTCGGCGCCCTCATCAGCCAGCGCCGGGACGGGCTGCGCGCGGCCGAGCACGCGCTGGTCACCCTGGCCGAGGAACACCGGGCCGCCACCGTCGCGAGCGGTATCGGCGATCTGATCGAGGTCGTTACGGGCGTCGACGCCATCCGGCACCGCTATCTCCAGGTACAACAGGCGGCCCGCACACAGGTCCGCGCCTTCATCACCGCACCGTTCGTGGCCCTGCCTCCCGATGAGAACACGGCCGAACCCGTGGCTCTCGGTCGTGGCGTGGGCTTCCGGGCGGTCCTGGACCGGTCCGTCCTTCAGGAGCCGGGCATCATCGACGACGCCATCGAATCCCTGCGCAACGGTGTGCAGTTGCGTGTCGCCGACCATCTGCCCATGAAACTCATGCTGGCCGACACCGAACTCGGCCTCGTCCCGCTCGCGACCACGCCGGGCGGGCAGCCGGGAGCCGTGCTGCTGCACCGCAGCGGCCTGCTGGACGCGATGGACACGCTGTTCGAGACGGTGTGGCGCACCGCCCACCCGCTGGCGCTGGCCTGCGACGAAGAAGGAGCCGAACCCACCGTCGAGCTGGAGGCGGAAGGCCCGACGGCCCTCGATCAAAGAATCCTCACGCTCCTGCTGGCCGGCGCGACCGACCTGACCGCGGCGACGCAGCTCGGCCTGTCGCCGCGCACGATGCACCGGCGACTGCGCCGCCTCATGGACATGGCCGGTGTACGGACCCGGATGCAGCTCGGCGGCCACGCCGTCCGGCACGGCTGGGTGGAGGGACCGGTGGCGCGGCGGACGTGAGGGCCGTGGGTGCACTCGCCCGGCGCCGGACCGAGTGCTCCGCAGCCGCGTCGAGCGATTCACGGGCCGCGTTCACATCGGCGGCCCGGTCGTGAGGGGCTCAGGGCCCGGAAGGTCGGCCTCGTCCGGGACGCCTCGTGCCGCACGACCCGCAGCAGCGCGGCGCGCGCCCTCGGTTGCACCTTCGACGGCCGCGTTCAGCGGCTCGCCGTTACCTCAGCTGCCCTGGTCACACGTCTCGTTCGGCAGTCCCCGGCACAGGGGTGGGGTGGACCTGGCGGTGGGGCCGGGATCGTGCTCGTACGGGGTGCCCGGGGGTCAGCCGTCCTTGCGGTCCAGGACGCGGCGGGCCGCTTCCGCCTCTGCCTCAGGGGGTGACAGTTCGTCGAGTGTGTCGAGTTCGGTGTCCGCCTCCAGCTCTCTTTCCCAGGCCGCGGCGAGGCGCTCCTGCTCCTCGCGCGGTTCGGCGTCGACAGTCCGGCGAGCCTCCGGGCTCAGAGCCGCCAGAAATCTCGCCACCGAGTCCATCGGCATGCCCTACTCCTCGTCGCCGGCCAGCGTGTTGATGCGCTCAGCATGGTCGATCGGCTTTGGGCAGGTCGTCTGACACGGCTGGGTGCTCCCCGGATGGCCGCAGCCGGCCGGGGAGCACCCCTGCTCCCGGGACATGAGCCCGAGGTGTGACGCAGCGCATCTTCCGCGGGCCGATGAGTTGAGCCCTCTCCCCCGGTCGTACAAGCAACGACACCGCCCCGCAGCCGCATGGACGCGGGGCGAGGGTCCGGAACCTCGAGAGCACCGACAGATGGGACGCCGCCGACATGACCGACACCGTCAAGGGCCCTGCCAGCTACTTCCCGTCCATCGAGAAGAAGTACGGCCGCCCGATCGCGGAGTGGAAGGAGCTGATCCGTTCTTCGCCCCTGGCCAAGCACATGGAACTCGTGAACTGGCTCAAGGCCGAACACGGCCTTGGCCACGGCCACGCCAACGCCCTGGTGGCGCACACCCTCGCGGAGACCCGCGGGAACTGAGCCGGGCGCAGAGCACCGCGGGCATCCGGACCTGCCGGGCTGGCTATCGCGCGGTAATGCCGGTGATCCGGCCGCGCCGGGTGCGGGTCCTTCCGGCCGGGGAGGGTGTCAGCGCGTCGCGGTTCGAGGCACCGGGCCGCGTACGGGCATGATGCCGTGGAGCCGGCGGGGTTTGGGGGCGTCGAGCATGGTGACGCCGTTGTAGCGGCGGCTCCGGAAGAAGAGCACCGGAGCGGCGACGAACGTGACGGCGATCGAGACGATGCTGACGGGGAACAGGGTCGGGAGCGACTGCCCTTCGGGAAGCGTGCGGCCGCCCTCGTGGACGGCGTAGGCGAATGCGGCGAAGAAGACGACGAGGCTGAGGACGGCCAGAACCAGCAGAAGTGCGCGGGTTCGGCGGGTGCGCTCCTCCGTGCGGACCTCGGCCAGCAGGGACGCGTCGCACACGGGGCAGGTCAGTTCGACGCTGTGCTTGCCGGATGCCGGTCGGCGTACGCGGTACAGGCTGTCCCGCCAGGTGATCGTGCGGGTCCGGGTGAGGAAGCCGGTGGTCCGGTCGCTGAGGATGTGGCGCACCGAGACTTCCACGGTGCCTGGTATCGGTCGGTTCACGTCCCTGCGGCCCCCTCTGTCGCACGCCCCGGTATGGGCGCAGAAGTCACAGTGTCGGGCGCGCGGCGGCGAAGGATCAACAACTCGCGAGAGGTTTTGCCTCAACCATGCCTGCTGGTAGGGAAGTTGGTTGCGTTGCCGGCAGGCAGCACGCAGGTACTTTTGCGCGGGCATCGGACGGATGGCGGACGCCGGTAAGCCTCCCAGCAAGAGTCTCTGCCTCGCAGAACGGGACAGGGACTTCACAGAGAGCCGGGCAGGCCCTGCGCATGCATTCCCCGCAGAGCTGTGGGCGACAGGGCCACAGCCCCGCAACGCCCCACTGTCATGCACCTTGCGGAGTGATCATCTCGAACGCGTCGCAACTGACCCGCCTTCCGGTTCAGCCGACCCGGCGGCTGCCCGAAGCTGCAAGCCGATAAGGAAGACACTGCTTCCCTGGGGAAGCAGCCTGGCTGTCAGTTGGCTCGCGCATCAGGGCAGCTTTTAGCCTCTTCCGCGACACCACGTGGGCCGTCCACGTCCCGCGACGGCTTCAGGAAGCGCGCGTGGCGCTCGCCAAGGCCACCGAGGAGCTGCGCAGCCGGCTCGGCCGAGTGCCCACCACGCGGGAACTGGCCGCCTTGATGTCCCTGTCGGAGGAGGTCATCGAGGCCCGCAAGGCCTCCAACGGATACACCTCGGCCTCCCTCGACGCCGCGATCACCTCCAGTGAGGACGGCGAGGCGGCCCTCGCCGACTTCATCGGCGTCGACGACAACGCCCTGGGGCTCGACGAGGACTTCAACGCCCTGGCCCCGCTGATCGCCGGGCTCGACGACCGGGAACGCTGCATCATCCACATGCGGTTCGTCGACGAACTCACCCAGGCGCAGATCGGCGAACACCTCGGCGGAATGCCCGGCCCGGTGCGAGTTCACCGGCCGCCCGCGGATCATAGGCGGATGACGACCAGGGCGATGTCGTCGCGGGCGCCGCGGCTGACGCCGAGGTCCGCCAGCAGCGCGTCGGCAAGACCTTCGGGCTCGTTGTCCGCGTGGCGGGTGAGCACGTCGGTGAGGCGTTGCAGGCTGTCGTCGATGTCCTCGCCGCGGCGTTCGATGAGGCCGTCGGTGTAGAGCACGAAGGTGTCGCCCTGGTTGTAGGGGAGGTCGGCGTGGGGGTGGGGTACGTCTTGAGGCCGGGCTCCCAGCGGAGGGTCGGTGGCTTGATCAAGAAGGTCGAAGGTGCCGTCCGGGTGGAGCAGGATGGGGGGCGGGTGGCCGGCGCTGCTGTACATGATGCGGCGAGCCCGGATGTCGACGACGGCTTGGACGACAGTGGTGGCCAGTGCACCCTCCACGTCGCGGGCATACAGGCTCAGGATGTCCAGGGCTCTCGCGGGCCGTTCGACGGCCCGGACGACTGCGGACAAGGCGCTGCGGAGCATGCCCATGACGGCGGCCGCCTCCAGACCGTGGCCGACGACGTCGCCGACCGCGACGGCGCATCTGTTATCGGGCAGGTCGATCACCTCGTACCAGTCGCCGCATACGTTGAGCGACCCGGCGGCGGGCAGGTAGCGCACCGCGGTGTCCCGGTGACGGGGCAGGTGGGGTGAGTGGAGCATGGCCTCCTGAAGGGTGAGGGCGATCCGGCGTTCCCGGGCATGGGCTTTGCGCAGTTCCTCGTTCAGTCGCTTGAGCTCCCGCGCCCGGGCGTACAGTTCGACCTCCCTGGCCTCCACGTCGCTGAGTGCGCCGCCGTCTCGCAGGCGGGGGTGGGAGCGGATGAACGAGGTCACGTCCTCCCCCCGGTGGAGGATCCACTGCACCTGCCCGTCCGGCCCGAGCACCGGGGTGTTGATCGCGGACCACCAGCGCTCCTCGAACACGCCGGGCCTGTCGGCCACGGGGATGTCGTATTTCATCGGCGCCATCGTGTCGGGCTCTTTCGAGCTCAGCACCCGGTACAGGGAAGTGCGCAGATTCTGCACGCCGTCGGCATCGGGGTCCGCCGGATTGTCGGGGAAGGCGTCGAAGAGGTACCGCCCGACCAGGTCCTCCCGGGTACGGCCGGTCACGCGGCAGGCCGCCTCATTGACGTCGGTGAGGACCAGGTCCGGGCCCAGCACCATGCAGGGGCTGGGGGTGACCGTGAACAGGGCCTGGTAGTCGATCGCCGACCGCGCCTCCCAGGGCGGCCGTGCATTCTCAGCAGGGCTGTTCTCGTCCCTCACCCTTATGTTCTACCGTTCGTCGGCATCCTCGGCACCTGGGCACGGCAAGGGCGTCAGAGCAGGGACAGGCCGGCCCGCATCTGCGGCGTTGGTGACCCGTTCGCTCACCACCAACTGCACCATGCCCAAGGTCTGCTGCCGGAAATTCTCTGCAAGTGTCTCCAGCTGGGCAGGGTCGAAAGGACGGAGCAGATCGTGGACGAACAGGACGGCCAGTGAGTCAATATCTGCCCTCGCGAGAAGAGAGTTTACTGGGCGGCGTGGCGAGGGTTTTTGCCGCAACGAGCGGGGCAAAATTATTTGACCGACGCGATCCGTTGCGGTGTGCTACTGTCTATCTCAGTTGCAGTTGTGGTTCCCAAAACTTCAAGCGCTCCGCCCCGCTCGCAGGGGGAGCGCTTTTGTATTTCCGGTCATTTTCCGGTCGGGGTAATCATCGCGGCGACACGGTGTCCGCACGGTGTGGACACTGGTGTACTGCCCCAAAGGAGATATGACATGGCTGCTGGTACCGTGAAGTGGTTCAACGCGGAAAAGGGTTTCGGCTTCATCGAGCAGGAGGGTGGCGGCGCGGACGTGTTCGCCCACTACTCGAACATCGCCGCCCAGGGTTTCCGTGAGCTGCTCGAGGGCCAGAAGGTGACCTTCGACATCGCGCAGGGCCAGAAGGGCCCGACGGCCGAGAACATCGTTCCGGCCTGACGCTGACGCGCACTTTGTAGCTGGGGCCCGCATCCCTCGGGGTGCGGGCCCCAGCTACACGCATTTTCCCGCAGCGGTTCCACCGGCGGGACGGCTCGGAGCCATCCGCAGGCCCATCACAGGCGGCTCCCACTTCAGGGATGCAGGCGCATCCAAGAGCCACACCACACCTCGACGCCCGGGATTTCACGTCCTCACTGCGTCACCTATTTCAGCATTTACGTCCGCGCGGATTTCCGTCGGCCGGATTCACTTTTGCATCGGTCCATACATGTAATTCCGTGCTGCTCACAGCTTGCGGGAATTCCTTGATATGCGCCGCATCGA
This sequence comes from Streptomyces aureus, assembly GCF_000725495.1. Classification (GTDB taxonomy): domain Bacteria; phylum Actinomycetota; class Actinomycetes; order Streptomycetales; family Streptomycetaceae; genus Streptomyces; species Streptomyces aureus_B. The sequence goes on along the minus strand of NZ_JNZD01000054.1, from coordinate 8,275 downwards.
GGAAGGTTCCGCATGAACCGAACACGTACGAACGACCGCTCTTCCCGTACCCGTAAGGGCAGTGCCGACGCGGGAAGGGGCGGTAGCCGCTTCGGCTCGCCGGCACCGCGCCGTTCTGGCGGCGTTGCCCGTTCCGGCGGTTACGGCCGCCGGCCTGCTGCGGTGCAGGGTGAGTTCGCGCTCCCTACGACGATCACGCCTGCGCTGCCTGCCGTGGACAACTTCGCCGATCTTTCCATGCCTGCGCAGCTGCTGGCCGAACTCGGCAGGCAGGGTGTGAGCGTGCCGTTCCCGATCCAGGGCGCGACGCTGCCGAACTCCCTTGCGGGCCGCGACGTCCTGGGCCGTGGGCGCACCGGTTCCGGCAAGACCCTCGCCTTCGGTCTCGCTCTGCTCGCCCGTACCGCGGGACAGCGTGCCGAGCCCCGCCGGCCGCTGGGGCTGATCCTCGTACCGACGCGTGAGTTGGCGCAGCAGGTGACCGACGCGCTCACTCCCTACGCCCGGTCCGTCAGGCTGCGGCTGGCCACCGTGGTGGGCGGGATGTCGATCGGCAGACAGGTGAGCGTGCTGCGCGGCGGGGCCGAGATCGTCGTCGCGACGCCGGGCCGGCTCAAGGACCTCATCGACCGGGGCGAATGCCGGCTGAACCAGGTGGGCATCACGGTTCTGGACGAGGCCGACCAGATGGCCGACATGGGTTTCATGCCGCAGGTCACCGCGCTCCTCGACCAGGTGCGACCGGAGGGGCAGCGGATGCTGTTCTCCGCCACCCTAGACCGCAATGTCGACCTTTTGGTGCGCCGCTACCTGACCGACCCCGTCGTGCATTCGGTCGACCCCTCGGCCGGCGCGGTCACGACGATGGAGCACCACATCCTGCACGTCCACGGCGCCGACAAGCACGCCGCCACGACGGAGATCGCCGCCCGCGACGGCCGCGTGATCATGTTCCTGGACACCAAGCACGCCGTCGACCGGCTGACCCAGGACCTCCTCAACAGCGGGGTCCGGGCCGCCGCGCTGCACGGCGGCAAGTCACAGCCGCAGCGCACCCGTACGCTGGCCCAGTTCAAGACGGGGCACGTCAGTGTGCTGGTGGCGACCAATGTCGCGGCGCGCGGCATCCACGTCGACAACCTCGACCTGGTCGTCAACGTCGACCCGCCCACCGACCACAAGGACTACCTCCACCGCGGCGGACGCACCGCCCGGGCCGGCGAGTCCGGCAGCGTCGTCACCCTGGTCACCCCGAGCCAGCGCCGCGGCATGCTCCGCCTCATGACGGACGCCGGGATCCGGCCTCAGACCACCCAGATCCGCTCGGGCGACGAAGCCCTGCACCGCATCACCGGGGCCCAGGCCCCGTCCGGCATCCCGGTCGTGATCACCGCACCGGTGACCGAACGCCCCAAGCGCAGCAGCTCGCGAGGCCAGCGCCGTCCCGCTTCGGCGACCCGGCGCGCACCCGCCCGCCGGACCGTCATCGACACGGCGGCCTAGAACCTTCGTGATCAGGAAGCTGACCCATTCTCTGCAGGAGGCACCTTGTGACGCTGGTTCAGATGCAGTCCCGCCCGGCGAGCGCCGACCCCGCGCACACGCCGGTGGCCGAGGTCATGGACGCGGCCGGACCGCAGGTCTGTGACGACATGAGCGTCGAGGTGGCGCTGTCCGTCATGGCCGCCGCCCGCACAGGCCGGCTGGTCGTCTGCGACCTGGACGGCCGGTGCACCGGCCTGGTCACCCACACCGAACTCACCGCGCTCCGCGACAGCTCCTCCTACACGGACCGCGTCCGCCTGCGCGACCTCCTCGGCGACCACCAGTCGTTCACCTCACCCGTGACCACGCTGGCCGAAGCCGAGCAGGCGATGCATATCCGCCGGCTCGGTGTCCTGCCCGTCGACGAACGCGGCAGTGCGCTGGATGCTCTCGCTCTCTCCTGCTGAACCGTCTCTCCCCGGCCGGCAAGCTATCCCCTCTTTCGCTCTGTGAGGTCACATGCGCTGCGTCATCGCCCGTTTTCCCTTCGAGCTCAGCAAGGCCGGTGTGGTGGAGTCGATGAAGGGCATCAAGCCCGAGCCGGGCACCGGCGAATCGGTGATCATCGGCCGGCGCCACTACCCCGTGATGCAGGTCGGCCAGGTCGTCACCCGCCAGGACCGCCGTGATTTCAGCGCCGCCGAAGTTCTGCGGGCGATGGCGCAACTCGGCTTCACCTGCCGCACCCTGCCGAAGGCCGCGCCCGTACGCGTCCTGAGCTCGTTCCAGCACGCCTCCGCGATGCTCGGCACCCCTGTGTCCATCTGAACGGGGAGCCGGCGTCTCGAAAGCGGGGTGGGTCTGGTCGGCGCGCGCCGACCAGACCCACCCCGCTTTCGAGATTCTTGGGGCGGTTCGTCGCTCTTCGCCGGGGTGTCGAAGACGCCGGAGAACTCGCCCAGCGCGTTGAAGCAGGAACCCACCGAAACGGCCCCCGACTCCAGTCCGGGGAACGGAAGTCAATGCTCGCGCGATATCCCGCAGCTACGTGCTCGGGTCATCTGCGACAGCTGCGACGGACCGTCGACGAGGCGGTCAAAAGAGCGGAGTCCGCATTTCCTGGCACTGTGAAGTGGCAGGCGGCAAGGGCCAGAGGCGCCCAGCCTGTTCAGGCGTCAGCCGTTGGGTCGACCGGGTTTGCGGCGCGGCGATATTCGGCGTTGATGCGCCGGGCCTCTTCGAGTTGGTCCTCCAGGATGACGATGCGGCAGGCGGCCTCGATGGGGTGCCCTGGTCGGCGAGTTCGCAGGCGCGGGCGGCGATGCGCAGTTGGTAGCGGGAGTAGCGGCGGTGTCCCCCTGCGGGAGCGCAGCGGGGTGATCAGGCGGGCCTCGCCCAGGGCGCGCAGGAAGCCCTGAGTGGTGCCGACGAGTTCGGCGGCCCGGCCCATCGTGTAGGCGGGGTAGTCGTCGTCGAGTCGGGCGTGGGAGTCGTCTGCTGTCATTGCACCTCTTCGTGGAACGCGTGGAGGGGCCCTGGCATCCGCTCCGTGACCACCAGCTACGTTCCGCGGCGGGTCAGGCGTGACGCGACGATGCGGCGGAAGCCGTCGCCTCATCGGCCGAAGAACCGTGGCACCCGGTGGCAGACGTCGGGCCGACATCCACGAAGCGTTCCCGAAGCTCGCCTGCCGCGCTCGCGTGCCATCCGATCGCTCTTGCCCCGCCCGCGCCTGTCACGGGGCGCCGACGGAATGGTGTTCGCGGCCGTCTCATGGTGTTTTGCGACGTCGGTGGCGGGTTACCCGTCCTGCTGTCGGATCAGGGGCCGCGGCGCCGTGCCGTCCTGCGCGTGCGGATGCCGGCGGTGACCGTCCCGGGTTCCGAGCCAGGTCCACGGCCGGACCCACCGGTCCGTACCCGCACGCACCAGCACAGGGAGGCCGAGAATGACCGAGCCCACACCCCAGCCGACCACCACCGACGCGGGCATCCCGGTGGAGAGCGACGAGCACTCGCTCACCGTCGGCCCGGGCGGACCCGTTCTGCTGCAGGACTCGTACCTCATCGAGCAGATGGCGCAGTTCAACCGGGAGCGCATCCCCGAACGGCAGCCGCACGCGAAGGGCAGCGGCGCGTTCGGCCGGTTCGAGGTCACCGCGGATGTCAGCGGCTTCACGAAGGCCGCGGTCTTCCAGCCGGGCACCACCACCGAGCTGGTCGCCAGGTTCTCCACCGTCGCCGGTGAGCGGGGAAGCCCGGACACCTGGCGCGACCCGCGCGGCTTCGCGGTGAAGTTCTACACCAGCGAAGGCAACTACGACATGGTGGGCAACAACACCCCCGTGTTCTTCGTGAAGGATCCGATGAAGTTCCAGCACTTCATCCGGTCCCAGAAGCGGCGCGCGGACAACAATCTGCGCGACCACGACATGCAGTGGGACTTCTGGACCCTCTCCCCCGAGTCCGCCCACCAGGTCACCTGGCTGATGGGCGACCGGGGCATCCCGCGCAGCTGGCGGCACATGAACGGCTACACCTCGCACACCTACATGTGGATCAACGCCCAGGGCGAACGTTTCTGGGTGAAGTACCACTTCAAGACCGACCAGGGCATCGAGTTCCTCACCCAGCACGAGGGCGACCAGATGGCCGCGGCCGACACGGACTATCACACCCGGGATCTCTTCGAGCACATCCGTGACGGCGACTGTCCCAGCTGGACGCTGTACGTGCAGGTCATGCCGTACGAGGAGGCGGTCGACTACCGCTTCAACCCCTTCGATCTGACCAAGGTGTGGCCGCACGGCGACTACCCGCTGATCGAGGTCGGGCGGATGACCCTGGACCGCAACCCCACCGACAACCACGCGGAGATCGAGCAGGCCGCCTTCCAGCCGAACAACCTGGTCCCCGGCATCGGCCCGAGCCCCGACCGCATGCTGCTGGCCCGGCTGTTCTCCTACGCGGACGCGCACCGCTACCGCATCGGGGCCAACTACCAGCAGCTGCCGGTCAACGCCCCCGTCGCTCCGGTGCACACGTACTCCAAGGACGGGGCGATGGCCTACCGCAAGGCCAGTGACCCCGTCTACGCACCGAACTCGAAGGGCGGCCCCGCGGCCGACACCGCCCGGTTCGGCGAACCCCCGAGCTGGCACGCCGACGGTGAGATCACCCGGGCCGCCTACGTCTCGCACCGCGAGGACGACGACTGGGGCCAGGCCGGCACCATGGTGCGTGAGGTCCTGGACGACGCGGCCAGGGACCGGCTCGTGGACAACGTCGTCGGCCATCTCCTCAACGGTGTCACCGAGCCCGTACTGCAGCGGGCGTTCGAGTACTGGTCGAACGTCGACAAGGCGATCGGTGAGCGCATCGAGCAGGGGGTGCGTGCCAAGGCCGACGAGAAGGATCCCAAGGCCTCGGAGCAGGGGAACCCGGCGCGTCGGAGCATGCAGAGCAAGGCCTGAGACGAGCAGGGCCGGTTTCCGGCGGCTTCCCCTTCCCCCTCCTCCGTCCGTGGACAGCCGGTCCTCTGGGCCCCCGCCGGCAACCCTCGCGGGCGGGGGCAGCACCGCTCTCCGCGGGGACCACGTGACACCGAGCCTGTGGTGCTCGCTGCCGTCCGGAGGTCACTTGCACGCGGCGCCCGGCTACGGAGCGTTGCTCCTTTGCGGACCGCGGACCGGCCTCCGGCGCCGCCCGTCGGGGGCCTGCCGCGTCTGCCGCGGCAGGAGGTGCCGGCCTTGCTCCGGCTGCGGATCCGGTGCATCCGCTCGGCGTTCTTGCGGGGAAGACACAAGGCCTCCCGCTTCCAGAAGTCAGCTGCCGCGCCTCCCCGCGAAAGGGACGTTCCATGGTCGAAGTCGAACGCACGCTCACGTTGCACCACCCCCTGCCGGACGTGGTGGCCTACCTGGCCGATTTCTCGCACGCCGAGGAATGGGACCCGGGAACGGTGAGCTGCCGTCCGGCCAAAGCCGGCACCCCCGTCGCCGAGGGCGACGAATGGCTCAACGTCTCGACGTTCCGCGGACGGCGCACCGAACTGCGCTACCGGCTGGCCCGGCTCGAAGAGCGGCGCCTGACCTTCGTCGGACGCAACCGCACCGCCACCTCCACGGACGACCTCGTCTTCCGGGAGGAGAACGGCGCCACCGTCCTCACCTACCGGGCCCGTATCGAGTTCCACGGCCTGGCCAAGCTGGCCTCTCCGTTCCTGCGCGCGGAATTCGAGCAGTTGGGGGACGGGGTGGTCAGCCGGATGCCGCAGGCGGTGGACCGCCACTTCGGCGCCGACGGGGGCTCGACGGGCTGATCCCGCCGCCCGCCGTCGCGGGTCCAGTCCGCTCCCGTCCCCTCCCGTCCGCTCCTGCCGCTCCCGTCTGCTCGTGCCGCCCCCTGCCGCTCATACCGTTGAAGCGGTGCCTGCCTGGCCGCCGGACGGCCCTGTGGCCAGGTGGTCGGCTCTGGGCGTGTAATGGAAGTACGGGGTGGGCGCCGAGGTACGACGGCCGCAAGACACTCTGAGGCGATCAGCCGGAGGACTTCTCGTGAAGTACCGCAGCCGAGCATTCATCGCAGCCACCGGAACAGCGTTCTTCCTGTCCACGGCCACTGTGGCCTACGCCGGTGGCGGCAGCCACGGTCTGGCAGGCAGCGCTGACCGAGCGCGATCGGCGGTGAGCGCCTCGTCCTCCGCGACGGTGTCCGCCAAGTCCGGTCCGCTCGGCAAGATCCTGGTCAACAGCAAGGGGCACACGCTCTACCTCTTCCAGTCCGACAAGAACAACAAGTCCACCTGCAACGGAGAATGCGCCAAGGCCTGGCCTCCGCTGAAGACGAACGGCAAGCCGACCGCCGGCAGTGGCGTCAACGCCAAGCTGCTGTCGACCATCACGCGCAGCGACGGTTCGAAGCAGGTCTCGTACAACGGGCACCCGCTCTACACGTTCGCCGACGACACCAAGGCCGGGCAGACCAACGGGCAGGGGCTCGATGCCTTCGGTGCCAAGTGGTACGTGCTGGGGACCGACGGCAAGCAGATCACCAAGGCTTCGCCGTCGCAGAGCGGCGGCTACTGACCGGGGCGCCCGGCGCCGTCCGGACCGGTCACCGTGCCGGCGCGAGCCGGCGGTCGGTGACCCCGGCCGATACGCGGCTGGGCTGAGCACGCCGCGATCCGGCCGCGCACGGCTCTGCGAGAGATGTCAGGCGTGTGCGTGGCGGGGTGTCGCCGGCTTTCGCTGTGGTGCCGCGTGGTGGGCGGGGCCGGCGGTGGCCGCGGCCGCCGTCCTCAGGCGCTGGAGCCACAGGCACGCCGTGAGGAGGAGGCCGGTGAAGATGGTCAGCAGGAGGACGGAGGTCCACATCTGCCGGCCGCCGGGAGAATGCCAGCCCGTCCAGAGGGTCGACATCGCCCACAGGGCGGCGGCCGCCGCGTAGAAGGCGCGGACCCTGCGCAGCTGCCGCATGGCCCGAAGGGACTGGGAGTGATCAGTCTTGGCTGCCATGCGGGTCCGTGTACCCCTGCGCCTGTGGTTCAGCGCCTTTGATTCGTCCCCCTTTCTTCGCTGGCGTTGGGCGGCTCTTCTTCGGCGTCCGGCGGCGCAGCGGGTCGCCCCGTTTCGGCGGGTGGTTCAGGTGAGTTGGTGTCGGGTGCCGTCGGTGACGGCGTGGAGTTTGTCGGGGTTGGCCACGTTGTGGATGGTCGTGATGCGGCCCTGCGGGTCGAAGTCGAAGGTCAGTGTGGCGATGACGCGGTCCGGGCCGCGGAAGACGATGCCCGGGCCGGCGTTGATCCAGGTGAGTTCGGCTTTCATCTGCCCGAAGTCGATGCCCTGGTAGGTCTGGGTGCCGAGGGCTGCGAACCAACGGGCCACGGTCTGGGGGCCGGTGACGGGTTTGAGGGCCTGCTGGACCTTGCCGCCGCCGGGTGGGTTCCCCGTTCAACGGGCCGTGCCGGGCGTGGGATTTCCACCCCAGGACTGACCGGCCCTCCAGGGGCGTTTAGCCTCTCCGCCTGCCCGGCGGAGAGGATCACTCGCGACGCGTTGAGGTCACGATCATGTTCGGTACCGCAGCCCTCGCACCGCCAGATACGCACGTGCAGCCAGCGGGAGACGATGCCGACATGCCGGCCGTAGCGGGCCGCCTTCTCCTCCAGCACGCGGCGGAACATGCCCCACGCAGCATCGTGCACAGACTTGGCAAGACGAGTGCGGGCCAAGCCGGAGACCGCCAGGTCCTCGAGGTAGACCGCTTGGTTGTCGCGGACCAGCCTCGAAGCGTTCTGGTGGCACCAGTCCCTGCGCGCGTCGGCCACCCGGGCGTGGGCACGAGCGACCTTCAGCCGGGCCTTGGTCCAATTCTTCGATCCCTTCGTCTTCCGGCACAGCGCCTGCTGCGCCTTTGCCAGCCGACGCTCGGCGCGCCGCAGGAAGCGAGGGTTGTCGATGACCTGCCCGTCGGACAGCACGGCGTAATGCATCAGCCCCAGGTCGATACCAGCCTCGGCATCCACGGGCGGCAGCGTTGCGGGCTCGACGTCCACCACGAAGCTCGCGAAGTACCGACCCGAAGCGTCCTTGACCACCGTCACCGAGGATGGAGCGGACGGCAGCTCCCGGGACCAGCGGACCCGGACGTCTCCGATCTTCGCGAGGTTCAACCGTCCGTTGTCCCGCAATCGGAACCCGTTCCTGGAGAAACGAACGGCCTGCCGACTGTCTTTCTTCGACTTGAACACCGGAAGCCCCATACGGCGCCCTGGCCGCTTCCCCGACACC
>NZ_JNZD01000053.1 GCF_000725495.1 Streptomyces aureus | reverse complement strand
AACAGGACGGCACCTGGGCCGTCGCCTACAGCCGCCAGACCGGAGACCACTACCTCGCCAGCACCAAGGTCACCGACTACGTCGACGTCCGCTGATACGGGGGCACGCACCGCTCTGTCAGGCCGGCCCAGTGAACATGGGAGCCGGCCGCCAGGGCAACCCGCCGGCCACATCTCGGCGTCGGCGGGGATGGCGCAGCAACAGCGGCTCCACCCCGATCGGGAGTGGGGTTGGCTTCCCGCTACCGTCCCCATGGCTGGCCCGTGGGGCCCGACTTGGAAGAAAGGATCACTCGGGGGGCTAGTGCAGAAGTGCGCAAGCGTATGACTCAAGCCGCTATCGCAGCATGGGAACGGAATGAGACCACCTACGGGGAGAGAATCCCGTCATGGTGATGGCACGGCACTGGTACTCCGCCTCGCCCGTCGTGGACGGACACCCGCTCCTGGACGAGCCGGCCCTTCGGCCCGCGTATTTGGCGGACCTGGCTGAGGGGTTCACGCCGGACGCCTTCGGATCGGACACGAGCGACGCGGACGCCATGCTGGACACACTTCACGACCCGTCGGCATGGCCCGTGTTCAGGTGCCGCTGGCCGGCGGATCTGCGATCGTCGTGCACTTCAACAGCGGCGAGGAGTTCACGACCAGGGACTACTGGCCAGCGACGATCAGGACCTCAACGGCCCCGGGCTGTGCTGGCCCGAGATCGCCGCGCTGCTGGAGGCACCACCGGGTGCGGCAGGCGTCACCGACTCCCACGCCCGTCTCCTTCTTCTGCTGCCGGTTCCCGGCAACGCGGCAGTTGAGGAGGAAGCCGTGACGGCGGTGGTCGAGGCTCCGCTCGCCCAAGGTGCGCCCGAGGCGAGCGAGGTGTTGGCCCGACAGCTGCTCCGGGGGCATCCCGTGTGGGGCGCCGAGGACTGGTGGTTGGACGATGACGAACAGAGCTGGCTGTGCGAGGGCGACCACAGCCCCCGCAAAGTCCCCCTCGGCGACCATCTGCCGCCACAACAGCGCGCCGCCCTCGAAGCCTGCCTCACTCCCTACTGACCGTCTCACGCCGCGGCGACAACAGCCTGCCCAACAGCGAGCGTACTGAGCGCTGACCGCCCTGCCGGTGAGTCTCCTCAAACAAGGCGTGAGCAGCGGCGTCGCGTCGGGTTCAGTCGGGGTGGGCATGCGCATACGCCGCCGCGGCCGGGCTGGCACCCTCGGTCGTCCAGCCGCCGTCGAACAACGCGGCAACCAGGCGGGCGTGAACCTTGGGGAGCCGACTGTCGCGGTGCTTGGTGCGGGCCTTGGCGAACCAGGGGCCGAGCCTGACCGTATCGCCGTCGACACCTTGCGGGGCCATGATCACTAGCCCGGTGGCAGCTCCAGCCCAAGGCCTCGGAGCCAACCTCTCACCGTCTTCGACCACAGCCTGGTGGCCCTACACGTCCGTGCCCGTCTCACCGATCGTTTCAGAATGACTCCGGCCGAGCGCAGTACTCCCGTTGGCGTTTGTGCAGCTGAGTTGGCATCTTGGCCCCTGCCCTGTGTATGTGGTCTGAGCAACGGAAGCAGATCTGGACCGGTCGGACCTAGGAGTGGGTGGATGGGCGTGGATGCGGAGCGGGAGTGCTGGGAGCGGCGGTCGGGAGCCGGTGTGGGTCCGTTGCAGTTCGGGATGTCTCCAGCCGAGGTCGCCCAGGCACTTTTGGTCCCTGGACCGCAGGAACGGGTTGGCGGTCCGTATGCCCAGGAGGACTTCCCGGATGGGGTGAAAGCGTTCCACGAGGCGGACAAGCTCGCCTGCGTTGCGGTGGATGCGGTCGCCGGTCCGCAGGTCTTCCTGTCTGGCTTCCCGCTGGCGGGAAGCGATCCGGAGCAGGGCCAGCAGTTCCTGCTGGATCGCGCTGCGGAGCATGGGAACTGGGTGCTCTATACGCCCGACGACTCGCTTTCCCTGACTGGTCTCGGGGTTCTTCTGCGCTCGCAGAAGGTCGGGGAAGCTCGCCTGACACGTCCGCCCTTCGTAAAGGAGGAGTGGCTGGATTCGCAGTACTTCCGAGACCACCTTCCGCTGGAGGGCGCCTCAGGCTGAGCGCTCGATCTGGCGAACGACGCCGCAGGGTTATCGGGTTGCGCCGTCGGGCTGCACATACCTCATACTTCTACATAAACTTCTTCTTGAAGCTCGAGAGTCTCGCCAACTTGGTTGCCGGGAGGTGGAACTCTAACTCCTTCACCATCATCGAGGTCTGCCTGAAGCTTACCCACTGACAGCAGATCAGATCTTGCTCAGATGATGCTCAATTCTCGCGATCTTCCGCCATAGGTATGATGTGATCACCTCAAATGCCGATGGCGTGGGCCCGTTGCTGGGGGCGGAGTTCATCGCTTGCACCGGCGGAGACATGGATGCTTTCGGGACCGCGGGTCGACTCGCCGGAGTCGCTGGTTTGGCGCCTGTCCCACAGGACTCAAGCCGGATCAGCGGCAACATGCACCGACCACACCGATACCACCGCCGACTCCTGCGCGTCTTCTACCTATCCGCCCAGATCGCAGTCCGCTTTTGTCTAACCTCGAAGCCCTTCTACGACCGCAAACGGGCCGAGGGCAAGAGCCACAAGCAGGCGATCCTCACCCTCGCTCGGCGACGCCTTGATGTCCTATGGGCCCTCATACGCGATCAGCGAACCTTCGAGGCTCAGCCACTCCAGCGGCTCGCCGCAGCCTGAGCCTCAGACTGTGAAAAGCGCTCGTAGGGGTGTCCCTCCGGCATGAAGATCAAAACGAAGTCTTCCCCCCCCAGCCGGGTGGCCACCTCTCTCAAGCGAGCCCGGACCTCGTCCTGACCCGGAAGACCGAGGCCAAGGGCTGCGGCAGCACGGTCCCTCCTGGCCGCGAGGTCCGGCATGTCCTCCAGCTACTCAGCCTCCAGCTCGCGGCTCTCCTCGTCCGTGAACGCCTGGCAGTCTCGCCACCACGGGACGACCAGCAGAAGCTCGGCCAGGCCGATGGCAACCAGAGCCGCACCTCCTTCGGAGTCGGCATAGAGGATCGGACGTTCCTCGCCACCTTCACCGCAGAAGAAGAACGTGCCGCCGGCACCGTCGCCAACGAACCCGGCCTTGGGGCACAGCGGTACAGCGGTACAGCGGTACAGCGGTACAGCGGTACAGCGGTACAGCGGTACAGCGGTACAGCGGTACAGCGGTACAGCGGTTAACGCTAAGCCGGTGATCATGGGATCGGGGCAGGTCGTGGGCGGGACTGCAGCAGCTCGGCGGTCAGTGGCTGCTGGGGTACCTCGATCAGGTGCGGCTCGTCCATGGCGAGCGCGGCTGTCACTGCCGCTATCAGTGCGGCGAGTGTGTCGATGCGGGTGGCGGAAATGCCGTATGCCGAGGCGATGCTGGTGATGTCGATATCGCGCCGATCAATGCCAGGTGTCTTGTGCGGGCTCTTCCGGACACGGCCGCTCAGGAGACCTCAGTCAGCCGTCCGAGCCTCGACCTCTTCAAGGGCTTCGCGAGTGATCTCGGAAACGAAGACGGAATCGCTCTCCATCCCCTCGGGCAGGTGACTTCGGCTGTCCTCACGAAAGAGGAACGTGCCACGGGGAGTGAGAACGCCCGCACCGATCCTGTCGGCAAGTTCAGCGATGACGCCGCGGATCTCCCCCAGGGCAGGGCGCTCGACCCCGACCATGTTGCCGGAGACACACAGCTCGGCTTCGCCGCCGTCAGCCGCGCGGATCCAGAATTCCATACCGTCGGCCGTCGCTTTCCCGGGCACGGCACCATATGGAGCAAGGACCGCCTCCACCGCATTCATGTCAGGCGGAACAAGTTCACCGTCCACGAACTTATAAATCCCCAGGCTGTAACTCATTTTACTCCTCTTGCCGCTAGAAAGACGACGGGTGTCCCCCTCCCTGCAGGAAGAGAGACACCCATCATTCAGCCCGTGATCGGGACGGGCCTGAACACGAACTCGATTCCCTTGACGTCGTTATCGATCGCCCAGAGTCGCAAAGCAGTGGCAGTTCTCTCATTGTTCATATACCACACGACGGGCACCCCATTGGCTGCCGCGACCTGTTTCTTCATCGTTGCGGTCTCCGCGGTGGGAAACTTGAGCTTACCTGTGCTCGGGTTGACGAAATTGTCGGGATAGTGCAAGTTCTTGGCATCGATGAGTGTTCCGTTCTTGTATCCGTCGAACTTGACGAAGCCACTCGGTGTGGAGGCGGGAACCTTGTACACGAAGCCTTCGGGCACCCCGTCTGTCACGGCACGCTGATAGGCAGCGTCGGCTGATTGCATCGACTCCTTCTCCGTAAACCATCTGCCGGGCCCACCGAGCTCGACCCAGCAAAACTCGCCTCCGGCGGTGCGTGCGAGAGCGGCGACGCGGGGCTTGCCGCACGCCTCGCCCAGTTCCTGGAGGACCTTGGCGCCGATACTGGCGATGGCTTCGTCGGTCAAGGGGAGAGCGCGCAGGGCTTTCCACGCGTCGGCGAATCCGATGCCGGTCCTTGCGGCGGCGTCGGCTGCCTTGACGGCATCCGCGATGGGTTGGATGAGCTTGCCGGCGAACAGACTCGCGACGTCCAGGGACGCCCAGGCGCATCCGGTCCAGCTGCCGCTCTGGAAACCGGAGGTGAACTTCTGGGCGCACTTGATCCAGCTGCCGAAGAGGATGTCGATCGGATCGACGCCGTCCTGCCACTCGGCGATCGTGATGGTGTGCGTGACCTCCTGGGACTGTTCGTCGGTTGTGATCTCGCCGAGATACGTGGTGGCCTCGGTCGGGCACATGAGCTTCTGCGGGTCGATGCCCTCGGCACTGCACAGGTACAGGTCGACGACAGCCTTGTACTTGATCTTCGAGGTGATCGTGCAGTTGCCCTTGTAGGCGAGGTGGTCCCACCAGTGGTCGCAGCCTCCGGTCTTGCTGACGACCTCCGGATCGCCGATCTTCTCGATGTGGTCGATGACGTGGAAGACGTTGCCGATCGAGTGACCGTTCTCGTCGGGGACGGTTCCGGCGTTGATCTGCTTCGCCTTCTCCGCCTTCTCGGCCCTGTCCGCCGCTTCCTGGGCTTCCTCGGCGTATTTGTCGGCGTCCTTGGCCGCCTGTTCGGCTTCGGTCGCAGCGGTGTCGGCGCGGGTGGCGGCGGCTCGGGCGTCCTTGGCGTCCTGTTCGGCCTGGGTGGCAGCCGCTCGGGCAGCGGAGGCGTCGAGTTCGGCGGCGTCGGCGCTGTCGCGGGCGTCCTTGGCGTAGCCCTCGGCGTTGTCGGCCGCCTTGTCGGCGGCGCCGGCGTCGGCGGTGGCCTGCGTGTCGTAGTCGATGGTGCGGGCCAGTGAGGCCGCGGCGGAGGCGGCGGCCTTGGCTGCACCTGCGGCGTAGCCGAGGGCGTCCTTCGAGTACGTGCGGGCGTCCGCCGCGTATCCGGCCGCGTTGGCCGCGTGCTGGTAGGCCTCCTTGGAGTCGCCCTTGGCCTGTTCGGCGAGGTTCTTGGCGGCCTTGGCCGCAGCGGCGGCGTTCGTGGCGTGGGCCTCGGCGACCGCCTGCTGCTGTTCGGCGATCGTCTTCGAGCCCTGCCCGGTCAGGACGACGAGACCGGCGGCGGAGTCGGTGTCGACATAGGCGGAGCCGAGCTGGATGGCGTCGTTGGCCGGGTCGGCGACCCGTTCGGCGGCTGCGCCGGCGTCGACTGCGGCCTGGGCCGTGACGTAGGAGTAGCCGGCGGCCTTCGCCGCGGCTGCGACTGCTTTGGTGGCTTCCGCGTTGGCGTCGTCGGCCTGCGTCTTGGCGTCCTTGGCGTGCTGTTTCACCTCGTCGGCGAGTTTGACCGCGTCCTTGGCCTCGGCAGAGGCGTCCTTGGATGCCTTGATGGCGTCGGCGACCGCGCTGGTGGCGGTCTTGACGGCGGCGTCGGCCTTCAGCTTGTCGGCCTGGGCGGCGTCGGCGTCGGAGCGGGCTCGTTTGGCTGCGGCCTCGGCGCGGGTGGCCGCGGCGTCCGCGTCGGCTGCCGCCTTGGTGGCGGCGTCGGCCTCGGAGCGGGCCTTGGTCGCTGCCGTTTCGGCGTCGTCGGCAGCCTTGTCGGCGTCATTCGCGGCAGCCCGGGCCGCGGTTGCCGCGTCACCGGAATCCAGGGAGTCGGCGTAGGCGTCTTTGGCGTCCGCCTTGGCGCGGGCGGCGTCGGCCTTCTGCTCGGCGTCCCAGGCGTCGTCGCGCAGAGACTTGGCGTGGTCCTTCGCCTTGACCGCGTCGTCGCGCCGGTCCCCGGCCGTCTTCTCCGCGGTCTCTGCCTTGTCCTTGGCGTCCTTCGCCTTCGTCGCCTCGGACTCGGCGTTCTTACGGTGCTTGGCGGCCTCGGACCGCTTGACGGCAGCCGTCTCCTTCTCCGCCTTGGCCGTCTTCTCCTCGGCCTCCGCCTTGAGCCGCTTGGCGTGCGCGTCGGCGGCCGCCGCCTTGGCGTCACCTTCTGCCTTCAGCGCGTCGGCGAGCTTGGCCTGTGCGGTCTCCTTGTCCTTCTTGGCGTTGTCCCGGTGCACCTTCGCGGCGTCGGCAGCGGCCTTCGCCTGAAGCTCGGCCGTCTCGGCGGCCTTCTTGCGGAACTCCGCCTTCGACTGGGCGGCCTGGGCCAGCGCCCGTTGCGCGAGAGTCGCACTGTCACCGGCGGAGGCACGGGTGGCCGACTCGGCCGTCTCACCCGCCTTCACCAGCGCTGCGAGAGCGGCGGCGGCACCCTTGGTGACCTGGTCCTTCTGCTGCCCGACGAGCAGACCACGGCCACGCGGCGCCCCATTGGCGTCGGCGATGTCGTAGGCGGCCTGGACGGCTGTGTCGGAGGTGGCCGAAGCCTTCTGCACGGCGGCCAGCTGGGTCTTCAGGACAGCGAGCTGCTTCTTGGCCCCGGCCTGCGCGGCGGCGACACCGGTCTTCGCCTTGTCGAACTGCGCCTTGTCCGGGTAGTCCAGCTGCCCAGTGCCGTTGTGGCCGGACGGCTTGATGTCGAACTGCTGCGCGGCGCTGTCGTTGCAGGTGTAGAGCTTGGCGTCGTTGCCGTTGTCGAAGGTGTGCAGGTCCAGGCACTTACCCGTGCCGACACTCTTCAGACTGGTGGCGCCGCGCAGTTCGGACGCCCAGGTCTGGGACGGGGACTCCTTGCACGACGAGATCTGGATCTTCGTCCCGTTCGCCGTGTCGTTCCCTGCCACGTCCAGGCACTTGAGCGAATTGACGTTCTGCAGGTGCAGTTTGTCCTCGCTGCCCAGGAGCACCCACTTCTGCGCTGCCGAGCCGTTGCACGTGTAGACCTGGACCGGCGTGCCGTTGTCCTTCTTGCCGCCCTGGACGTCGAGGCACTTGTCCTTCGCGGCGTGCACCTCGATGACGGCGGGACTGTCGCCCACCCAGCCCAGACCGCCCGGCATCCAGTAGTCCTGCCACCGGGTCAGATGGTCAGCGCTCCAGGACTGGCCCAGCATGTCGCTCAAAGCCTTCGCGCCCTTGGACAGGGCGCTGACCGCGTCCTTGTTCGCGCCCAGGATCTGATTGCGCTGAGCGGCCTGCGACGTGATCTCCTGCTGCCACTCACCGGCCGCCGTGGAGGTGATGTCGGCCAGCACACCGTCCGGGTCGATGGGATCCCGCCAACCACATGTGGCGAAGCGGGACTTCACGTCCTCGACGGCGATGCGGTACTCCGGCGTGCCCGGCTGGGGCGCGCTGTGCGGGAAGCCGCCGGAGGACAGGAAGAGACGGGCGTCGTCCGCGCCGGCGTTCGCCGCGGGACCCCCGTGCATCCATTGGAAGGCGCTGCGCTCGGCGAGCGCGCGATTCCATTCCGCCTGCGTCGTCCCGGCGGGATCGGGGTCCTTCCCGTAGAGGGGGTTTCCCACTTGGTCGACGGCCTTGAGAGTGTCGTCGACGGCCTTCGGGGTGGCGTCGTCGTAGAAGTCGGAGTCGGTCTTCCAGAACCGGTCGGCGACCCAGGCGGACAGACCGGTCTGGGAATAGAAGCTCTTGTCGCCGTCAGGCGGCTGGTGGAAGTCGGTGTCGGTGAATCCGCCCGGAGTCGCAAGACCGTCCAGAGGCTTCTTCCACCCGTCGCGCTGAGCGGAAAGGGCATCCAGCTCCTTGCCCGCCGCATCGCGGTCGTTCTTGTACGCGACGGCGAGCGGTGTCCGTTCCCAGTTCTTGCGGTCGGCCAGGACGTGCAGCCTGTCCGGTGTCTGGTTGAGGCCGTCCTGCGCGGTCACGGCCATCGACGGACCGCCGAGACGCAGTACGTCGGCCATCAGGCACTGATCCTGGCGCAGTTGCTCGGCAGTGGTGTCGTCGTACCAGGGATAGGAGTCGGCTACCGGCTCGTTGCTCGGTCTGGTCGAACCGGGCTGCACCGCGAGAGCGGCCAGAACGGCCAACGCAGCCGCTGAGGTGACGGCGGAGGTGCGCTTCCGCGATCTTCGTGCCGGGGGTAGGCGGAACCATGGTCTGGGGTGCAAGAAGGGGTCTCTCTCTGCGTTCGCTGGGGGGTACGAGCCAGAGGAACGCCGAACACCGGAGAGCGGCGGGCTGCTTCTGAGGGGCGCTCAGGAGCACGCTGGACCAACCGCATCAATAATTGCGCCGAGCCGGTAGACGGCATGACGGCACAACTCATCCCCGTGAGCGACAGTGTTCCCCCGGTCGCCAAGTGACGCGCCTGACTGGGGAACTGGTCAGGCTCCCGTCACGCACCGGACGATCTTATCCAGATACATCCGGATCCGCACAGAGATTCGACACCTCCGCGATGGCGCCGACGTGAAGTGTCGATCGCGTGGCAGGGCTCGGACGGTGCGGCAGGGCCCGCCAGCGGTCGATCCGGCACTGAGTGACCTCCACGGTGGCAGAAAGCTGCGGCCGTGGGGGGCAAGGACCACTCACGCCATCAAGTGCGCGTCGCGCGGGAGCTTCGCCTGCGGGCCCCGCGCGGACCGTCGTCTGCTGTCCTTACAGCCTGCGTGCGGTGCATCGACGTAGGACGGCCCGTCGCCGGGTGGGATGACTGTGCGGACGTCCGGGCATGGGTGCACTCAGCGCTGCTGCGTACCACTTCGGCCGTACGGGGCCGGACAGCGTAGGGAAGAGGCGGAAGCGTGAGCGGAATGATCCACTCGGCTCAATGGATCCCGGTGTCGGCCACGCAGTTGGCGGCGTGGCACGGCCGACGGGTGGGATCGACCCTGCGACTGGACGGGCCCTGTCCGGCCTGCCACCACACTGTCGAGGCGGTGATACAGCTCACCGGGAGCGCGTTCGAGGGCGGAGGAGTCCCCACGGCCGGACCGTCCGCCCGCACTGTCGCCCTGACCTGCGCGTGCGGCCGGGAGCACCCAGGGCAGCCCGGCGAACCGCCGCGCGGGTGCGGCCGGACGTGGACCGTGGCGTCGGTGACCGACGCGGCCGGCGATGTCGTACTGCGTCCCGCGGACGATCCCTACCTTGCCGAAGCGGCCGAAGCCTGGCGGACGGCACGGACGGACGATCTGACGAGGCTGCGCGCGGGAGCAGAGAAGTGGACCGCCGGTATCGCGTCGCTGCTCGGGCTACTCGGTGTGCTGGGCGTCGGGTCGGAGGCCGACCGGATCGCCGGCCTGACGGACGAAGGACAGACCGCAGTCGTCCTCTTGATAACCGTGGTGGTGGTCCTCGGGGGCTTCGCCGTCGTCCAGGGCTACCGCGCCGCCTACGGCTGGCCGCAAACGCGCGTGGTCACGTCCGACCAGGACTTGATCAGCTGGTACTCCTCGCAGGGCGCGTTACCGTCCGCCACCGCAGCGCGCCTGCGCAGCGCGGTGATCGCGGCCGGGACGGCGCTGATCGCGGTGACCGCGGCGACCGTGGTCCCCTGGCTACTGCCATCGGTGAATCCGCCCAGCCCGGTGGTGAAGGTGGAACTGACCGACCGTTCCGTGATGTGCGGGACGCTGCTGTCCTCTTCGGCTGTCGGCCGGGTCTCCGTGCGCCGGGCCGACAGCGGTGACGTACAGACCGTTTCGCTCAACACTGTGGTGCGGCTGTTCCCGGTGGAAAAGTGCTGACCACCGGAGCGATCGGCACAGCTCGGTTGTATGCCGGGACGTGCCAGGAATCCTGCCGTGGATCGCCCGCCTGATGGATCGCGGCCAGATCCAGCGCCAGGGTGAAGCAGGGAGACCCGGACGACCCGCGGTCCGTGTCGGCCGTGTGCCGGATCCGGGTGCCATTCGCGGTGACCTCGATGACTTTTCCGAAGCTCAGCCGCATGGGGCCACCGAGCAGATGCTGGAAAACCACGATGTCGTCCCCCTGCTGGAGCGTGACCGGCGCACGCGTATCGAGCCAGCCCCGTTCCGGCGAAGAGGGTTCCGCGTCGTCACCGATGGGGCGGCTGCCCGGCGAGTCGGCCAGTCGCAGGAGGGCAAAGTCCAGCTCTCCGGCAGCCGGCGTCCGCTCCCCGGCAGGGTCCCGGTCGGCGTCCCCGTATGGTGCGGAGGCCACGCACCAATGCTCGGCAAGCACGGACACCGCCTCCTTCTCCGGCCGTGGCTCGCTCAGCGCACCGAGGCCGCCGCCGGGCCCAGCGCCAAGCTTGTGGTCGAACCGCAGCCGGACTTCGTCTGGCCGCAACCGCCCGTCGAAGAGCCCCTCCACTACATGAAAACTGGTCAGGCAGAGGTCGGGACCCACAAGGAACCCGGTACCCAAAGGGTGGGGCATGCCGGCCCGCACCACCTCGACCCTGCACACCCGCCCCTCGATCACGCCGAGACCGGCACGGAACAGCGTCGGATGAATCTCGGGAGCACGGATGTTGAGGATGCTCTCCAAACCGTCAGTCTCCACTGCCAGCCCCAGGTTTTGGGCGGTGAGGAAGAGACCGGCGTGCCCCGGACGCGACTTCCGGGCGGCCGAGACGAGGCGATCGAGCCAGCCCTCGGAATCAGCAGCCCGAATGACGTCGAACACGACAGCGTCGTAGCTCGGCTTCATCGAGATCCGGTGCAGTTGCTTGTCCAGGCGGTAGTACAGGAACTGCCGCAACTGCTCGGGCTGGAAGGAGTCCATCAGTGCTTCGCTGAACCGCTCGGCGACCCGCCCGTCCAGTGGCATACCGCGATCCTTCCCCCGTTGTGTCCATCTCGCCCCTCCGAGTGTCTCGGGAATCATTGACCGAATGAGGGCCAAGGGACGCGATACGATCGGAGCGTGACCGTAGTACGGGATATGAGCGGAGACATGGTCCTCGGCCAAGCCGTGGGCCCTGGGCTTGTCTTCGTCAGTCACAGCCGTCGCGACCGTTCGGCCACGCTGCGACTGGTGCGCTGTTTGCGGGACGCGGGTCTGCGCACCTGGATTTGCGGTCCCGAACTGCACTCGCCGGCTTGGCGGGACACAATCTTCCCGCAGATCGAACGCTGCGACATGGTCGTCGTCGTGTCCAGCGCGCACGCGGCCGCCGCCGACGGGGTGCGCCAGGAGATCGCCTACGCCGAACTGCTCGGCAGACCTGTGCACCTGGTCGATGTCACTGCCGAGACGTGGCCACGGTCACTACCCCACCGGCAGGACGAAGCCCGTGGTGTCCGACGGGTGGATGACGATACGGAGTTCGCGGCACACCGGGGCGCGACGTGCGTGTTCCCGCAGCGACGTCAACGTCATCTTGACGAGCGTGTCACGCTCCAGCTCAAGCCTTGACAGACCGGCTCCGAGTACGGGCATGGCGACCGTCCGATCGGTCTCACGACGCCGGATCTCCTCCCAGAGATTAGCCAGGCTCAGAAGGAGGTTCGCCTCCGTCGACTGAGCCGTCAGGGAGTTGTCCATCCGGCTGAACGCGACCGCGAAGACGCGCCGCCGGTCCCGCTCGAGGACAGCCACCGTGCCCACCGGATAGCGCACCAGCTTTCCGTGCTGCTTGGCCGAGCGGCTCTCCAGGCTCTCGGCGTGCACCGAGGCGAGAGCCCGTTCGAGGTCGGCGTCCAGGGCCTCCACGTCACCCTGATAGATCCGCTCGACGAGTTGTCCCTGGAGGCTCGACGGGCTGATCACCAGGCTGCCGTCGGTAGCGGTGTCGAAGGTGTCACTGAAACCGACGACGAGATCGGCCTCCTGCTCGAACAGGTCGCCCTCCACGAAGACCACCTCGCTCTCGGCGGCCGGGTCGGCCGTGTTCCCGGGCACGCGGGCCAGCACGTGCGACGCGTGGTTTGCTGCCGCCGAGTCACGCTTCACCGTCTCCAGCCGGTCCCGTACCACCGCGGCGATCAGCCGGCCCTCCGCTGCTTCCGCGCAGATCTCACGAAGTTTCCTCTCCATCTGGATTTGTGCGGCAGACACCGCACCGGGCGCAGCCACCCGTGCATTCCCCGTGGCCCCCGCGCCCTCCTCGGGCTGGACGGCCAACAAGGCCAGCAAGGTTTCGCAGAGGCCGCGGACGTCCCTGTGCGGTGTCGCGGGCGGTGCCTGCGCGGACGCGAACATCGGCAGCGCCGGGAAGGTGAGCAATGGCTCGCCGTCTGCGGCGAGGAGGATGTGCGAGGGATCGATGGGGCCGTAGGTGGCGCCATGGTTGTGCGCGACGGTGAGTGCGTCGGCGAGCTTCGCCCCGACGTCGATCACCTTGCTCACCCTGAGGGGAGACGGCCGGAGGAGGTCCGCGTGCCCGATGTCCTGCACCAGGTAGGGATGTCCGTCCGCAGTCAGCCCGGCGCCCAGGAGGCCGGCGATCCGGCTATGGACCGCGGCCTGTCCCGCCCGGCGTACCTCCTCGGCGAACCGCCCTGCCGAGGACTCCGTGGAGAGGACCGGTCCGTGGACGCGGACGAGGTAGTTGCGCGACGTGTCCTGATCTCGGAGACTCAGGTGCACGGCATCGTTGTGGATCACAACGGACTGGAACGCCAGTTTGGCGGGGCCAGCCGCGCCCGCCTCGACGATCTCACGTACTTCCCGCAGGTCGAAGGCCAACCGCGGAAACCGGTTACCGTTGGCAGTTGTTGGCCGTGCAGGCATGTGCAGCTCAGCCCACTCCGCCAACTGTGTTTTGTCTGAACGGTGTTCGACGGCGGCCCGCACCAGCTCCGACAGCCAGTTGTGCTGTTCCGCGTTGTGAATGACCTTGAACACCAGATCGTCGTGGTTGTCGGCCTCTCCCGCGATGGAGCCAAGACTCCGGCTCAGTTTGAAGTAGAAGAGCCTCTCAAGATCATTTTTAGAGGTGTAGGCGTCCAGTAGCAACTGATAGAGCTGGGCGCGCTCCTCATGACTCAACGACCAGGCGACGACCGGACACCTCCAGATCCGCGATCCCGCCACCACGGTAGCCGCATCACGACCGCCGCCCAGTGCCTTTGGGAGAGCTCGACCCGCTCGACGGTCTCGGCGACATCGAGGGCCGTGGTGCGGTGATGACGCGTCAGTATCAGCAGCGGGTGGCGGGCTCCAGATGCTTGCAACGTGAACCGAGCCACACCTGGCCAGTCACCTGCGCGCCGACGTCGAACGCTGCCTCGCCCGCGGCGGTCAGGCGGCATCGGGTGTAACGAGGCTTCCGTCACGGACGCCCGGGGACGCTCGCACGGGTCGGTCTGTGTCCTCGCTACGAGCGGGCCCGGGCGACGACCCTCGGGATGATGAGGTTGTGGAAGGGCTGGATCACCTTGAAGTACAGGTGGCCGGCCCGTCGGTGGTAGCGGACGACCGTGGTGCACACGCCTTCCAGGCCCGCCGCCCCCTCCCGTACGGCGAAGGAGGTGCGGAAGTCCAGGTGCTTGTCGTCGTCGCCGGCGAGCACCTCGTCGTCGGAGACGGTCAGGACCCGGAAGGGGCCCAGCCGCGCTCCGGGTTCGACCCGGATCTCCTCGGGGGCGACGCGCTTTTGGACGTGCAGCCCGAACGGCGACATCAGCTTGTCCCGCACGGTCAGCATGCCGTGCACCCACTCCGGTGTCCCGGCCAGCACCGTCCGGGCGAAGTCCGGGGCGCTGGTTCCCGGGGCCAGGTCCACCGCGACCGCGTCGACGTGATCGCATCCGCCTAAACTATCCACCGCCGCGTCCACGACGGGTTCGACGCTCCTGCGTACGCGCGTTCCTGCCCTGTGCCCCATGGTTCGTCCCGTCTGCTCGTACGCGCGGTCACGACTCCTGTGCGTGGCAGCGCAGTCGTGACCGAGCGTATCGCTCGTCCTCGTTCAGTCCTTCAGTCCTTGATCTCGCAGATCGGGGCGCCGGAGGTGACGGAGGCGCCGACCTCCGCGCTCAGGCCCTTGACGGTGCCCGAGCGGTGCGCGTTCAGGGG
>NZ_JNZD01000052.1 GCF_000725495.1 Streptomyces aureus | reverse complement strand
ACCCCCAACCGCCCCCGCAACTCGATCCCCGCCCCGAACGCGTCGAATCCGAGCACGGACAGCGACGCGTCCACCGACACCTCCGTCAGCCAGACGAGCAGCGGCAGCGCCAACGCGGTCACGGCCCCCAGCCGAAGCGCGCAGCGCCCCGCGAACCGCAGAGCGGTGTCCCCCCGTACCTCCGACGCCCCCGCCCGTGCGCCGGCCGTCCCACCCCCACCCCGTACGAACGGCGTACGCGCCGCCGTCAGGACCCCCGCGTACAGCATCATCAGCGCGGCGGCGAACACCAACAGCCAGACACGGCCGTCGAGTTCGGCGAGCCGCCCGAGGGTGACGGGCCGGGGCGCGTCGCCGGTCAGCAGCTTGTCGAGGGGGTCGGGCAGCACCTTGGCGAGCTCACCGGTGGCCTTGCCGTCCCAGGGCACGAACAGCCCGAGGGGAACGGCGAGCCACACCCCGTTGGGCGCGCCGAGCAGCGCCGCGCCGGCGATCCGCTTCGGATGGGCGTCACCGACCGCCGCGTAGGCGGCCGCCGCGAGCCCGGCGAGGACGGCGACGAGGAGGACGGCGACGAGCGAGGAGACCGCGGGCCGGACCGCGCGGTGCACGGCGTCCCAGCCGGGCGGCAGCGGCGTACGCCGGGAGGCCAGCAGCGCGACGAGCAGGACCGCGGCGGCCCACACGGCCCCGCCGAGCAGGGTCGGCGCGGTGTCGACGGAGAACCCGACGGCGGCCTTGGCCTTCACGAGGTTCCCGATCCTGTCGGGCAGCAGCCCGCCGAGGTCCCCGAGCCCGCCCGGGAGTTTGTCGGTGATGGAACCGAGCCCGCCGCCACCCCCGGTGGCCTTGCCGAGCCCCAGCTTGTCGCCGTCGATCGTGACGACGTCGTGTCCGGCCCAGGCGAGCCCGCCCAGGGTCGCCACGAACAGGCCGACGACCGAACCCGCCCGGGCGAGGAGTTCGGCCGGTGCGAGAACAACTCCCGCTCCGCGCAGGGAGCGCAGGAAGAACCAGGACAGCAGCAGGGCACCGGCCAGGGAGACGCCGAGGGGCGTGATCTGGAGGGCGGTGTCCGCCTGCGCCCCCTTCAGCCCGAAGGCGGAGACATTGCCGGACGGCGTGACGGAGCCGCCCGCGCCGAGGGCCACGAGGGCAGCGGTCATGGGGCCGAGGGAGGCCGCCGCGTCGGCCCCGAGCAGGTGCAGACCGAGCGCGGCGGTGCCCGCCATCCCGATCAACGCCCAGCTCACGGAGGCGACCGCGGACAACAGCACGTCCCCCCACGGCACGCGTCCGGTGCCGCCGCCGTGGTGCGTGGTCCCCATGCTCATCGCCAGACCCCCCGATCCGCGCCGCGGTGTTCCCGCGAATGTCCCCCTCGTGTGGGATTACCACTCTCCGGGCCGTTTTCAACCCCGTCAACGGCCCGGGGAGACCGGACCGTTGTCATCGTTCACAAGGCCCGACTTTCGGTCAGGGGGCCTGAACTGAAATAGTTCCCCACGATGTTCGACATCCCTAGACTCCCTGTGATGGGGGTAACTCGGGGGACAACTCAGTGGGGCTGGAGTGCCGGAACTCGTACTGGAATTGAATGGAAGGACCTGGACGCTCGACGCGTCCAGGCCTCACACCCTCGGACGTGATCCGCAGGGGGACATCGTGCTCGATGACGCCAGGGTCTCCTGGCGCCACGCCACGATCAGCTGGAACGGCCGTAGTTGGGTCATCGACGACCACGGGAGCACCAACGGCACGTTCGCGCAGGGGCAGCGGATCCACCAGCTGGAGATCGGTCCCGGCTCGGCCGTGCACCTCGGGAACGCGACGGACGGTCCCCGGCTGAGTGTCGCCGGTGCCGCCGCTCCGGTGGCGCAGCAGCCGTACGCGGCGCAGGGGGCGGGCCCCGGCTGGGCCCCGTCGGCCACGCCGGAGGCCCCGCAGAACGCGCAGCAGGCGGGCGGCATTCCGCAGCAGCAGGGATCCGGTGGCGGCGCGGGGGCACCGCCGGTGTACGGCGACCGCAGCCCGACGACGTTCCACCAGTTCTCGCTCGGCCGCGTGATGCGGATCGGCCGTGCGCTGGAGAACGAGCTGGTGGTCTCCGACCTCCAGGTCTCGCGCCACCACGCCGAGTTCCACGCGACGCCGGACGGCCGCTTCGAGATCCGCGACCTCGGCTCGCACAACGGCACCTACGTCAACGGTATGCCGATCGCCAAGGGCGGCTCCGCGCTGCTGGGCCCGCACGACATCGTCGGCGTCGGCCACTCGACGTTCCGCCTGGTCGGCGACCGCCTCGAGGAGTTCGTCGACACCGGTGAGGTCTCGTTCTCGGCCCGCCATCTGACGGTCACCGTCGACGGCGGCAAGCAGATCCTCAAGGACGTCTCCTTCGGCGTGCCGGAGAAGTCGCTCGTCGCGGTCATCGGCCCGTCGGGTTCAGGCAAGTCGACGCTGCTGAAGGCGCTCACGGGCTACCGCCCGGCCAACCAGGGCGACGTCCTCTACGACAACCGCAACCTGTACAAGCAGTTCGCCGAGCTGCGTCAGCGCATCGGTCTGGTCCCGCAGGACGACATCCTGCACAAGGAGCTGACCGTCAAGAAGGCCCTCAAGTACGCGGCCAAGCTGCGCTTCCCCGCCGACACCACGGGCGCGGAGCGCGAAGCGCGGATAGACGAGGTGCTGCGCGAGCTGAAGCTGGACATCCACAAGGAGAAGAAGGTCACCTCCCTCTCCGGTGGCCAGCGCAAGCGTGTGTCGGTGGCCCTGGAGCTGCTCACCAAGCCGTCGCTGATCTTCCTGGACGAGCCGACCTCCGGTCTCGACCCGGGCATGGACCGCGACGTCATGCAGCTGCTGCGCGGCCTCGCCGACGACGGCCGTACGGTCCTGGTCGTCACGCACTCGGTGGCGGAGCTGGCGATCTGCGACAAGCTCCTCGTGATGGCGCCGGGCGGCGCGGTCGCCTACTTCGGTCCGCCGGAGGAGGCGCTGAACTTCTTCGGCTACGAGACCTGGGCCGACGTGTTCTCCGCGTTCGAGAACTACCGCGACTACGACTGGGCGGGCCGCTGGAAGGGCTCGCAGCACTACCAGATGTACGCGGCGGACATCGACGCGGTGGCTCCGCAGTCGACGCAGATGCCGCCCCCGCAGGCGATGAAGCCGCCGAAGCCGCAGGGCTGGGGCTCCCAGCTGATGACGCTGATGCGCCGCTACGTCTCGGTGATCGCCTCGGACAAGGGCTTCCTCGCGCTGACGGTGATCCTGCCCGCGGTCCTGGGCTCGGTCAGCCTGCTGATCGACAACGGCAAGACGCTGCTGGTCAACGCGAAGATCCTGCCGTCGGGCGCCCATGTGGCGAACGGCACCGCCACGACCGTGCTGCTGATCCTCGCGGTCGGGGCGTGCTTCGCGGGCGCCGCCAACTCGGTCCGTGAGCTGATCAAGGAACGGGTGATCTACGAGCGGGAGCGGGCGACGGGCCTGTCGCGCTCGGCGTACCTGATGTCCAAGGTGATCGTCCTCGGTGTGATCACCATGCTGCAGGGCGCGCTGGTCGGCGCGATCGGCTTCGGCAGCCGTGAGGTCCCCTCCGAGGGACTGATCCTCAAGAGCCTGCCCAAGGTGGAGCTCACGCTGCCGATCATGCTGCTGGGCTTCGCGTCGATGATGTTCGGCCTGATCATCTCTTCGCTGGTGAAGACCGCGGAGAAGACCATGCCGCTCCTGGTCATGTTCGCGATCGTCCAGGTGGTCTTCACCGGCTGCCTGTTCATCCTGAACGGCACGGTGGGTGTCAACCAGTTCTCGTACCTGATGCCGGCCCGCTGGGCGGTGGCCGCGTCCGGGGCGACGCTGGACCTGAACAACATCTTCCCGAACCAGGACGATCCGACGAGCACGGACCCGCTGTGGAACCACACGGCCGGGGCCTGGACCGTGGACATGATCGCGCTGGTCGTCCTCGCGGTCGTCTGCGGCTTCTTCGTGGCCCGCTTCCTGCGCCGCCACGAGCCCGAGGTCATGCGCAAGTAGTCACCCGGGAACGACGCGAGGGCGGCACCCCCACGGGGGTGCCGCCCTTCGGCGTCTGTGCGAACTCCGCGCTGAGTCCTCAGTACGCGCTGTTGACGTTGTCCATGGAACCGTACTTGTCGGCGGCGTAGTTGCAGGCGGCGGTGATGTTGGCGACCGGGTCGTAGATGTTCCACGAGGTGCCGGCCACGTGGTAGGCCTTGAACGTCGGCGGGATGACCTGGAGCAGGCCCTTCGACGGGATGCCGTTGATGGCGTTGATGTCCCAGTCGTTGATGGCCATCGGGTTGCCCGAGGACTCACGCATGATGTTCTTGTGCAGCCCCTGGTAGGAACCGGGGATGCCCTTGGCCTTCATGATGTCCAGGGACTGGCGGATCCAGCCGTCGAGGTTGTTGGCGTAGGTCTTCGCGGCGACCGTCTCCATCTTGACGCGCTGCGTGGAGCGGCTCGCGGTGGCGGCCTTGGCACGCGACGCCGCGGCCTTCTTCTTCGCGGCGGCCTGGGCGGCGGCCTTCTTCTTGGCGGCCGCGGCGGCTGCGGCCGCCTTCTTCTTCGCCGCCGCCTTCTTCGCGGCCGCGGAGTCCGCCGCGGCCTTCTGCTCGGCGGCGATCGTCTTCGCCTTCAGCTCGGCGCCGCTCGTACCGGCGACACCGGCCTCGACGCCCTTGATCTGCTGACCGCTGTAGGCGACCGGCGCCGCGGGGGCGGCGGCGTCGGTGGTGGTGTGGGAGCCGGACGGCGCCAGGGAGAACGCGAGGGTGGCGGCACCGAGGGTGGCCACACCGGCGACCGAGTACTTGTGGAGCTTCGTGAGCTTCGTACTAGGACGACGAGCAGCAATGTTCTTCAGCATGACTGACAGACCTCTTCGAATAGCGCGGAGGTCGCTCTTCGTCCCGGTCGGGGACTGTGTTTCCGGAACAAACGCCCCGGGGGAGAACCCGAGGCGCTGAGCGACATGAGCAATTCTTAGCGGCCGCAAAATGCGCTGGCAAAGGTGTGACCTACGAAGTCGGGTAGTGGAACCAGAGGGGGCAAATCGGGGCAGACTGGCACGTCTTCCCTGTTCACCTTGTCCCTTTTATCTCCTATGCACCTTCGTACGTGACCTGGGCCCTATGCGAGGGCTCACAGGGGCCCTCGATCATTCTGACGGGGAGTTGCTGGCGCAATGCTCAGAGTGAGGCTCTTTCCCGGGGAGGAGGAGGTGTACGTCGCCGAACTCGTGCCAGAGGTAGCGCCGGTGCAGCGCCTCGGCGTAGCCCCGGTCCACCGCGGCCTCCCCCGCGACCGCCTCCAGCATCAGAAGGTGCGAGGCCTCCGGCTCGTGCAGCCCGGTCAGCAGTCCGTCGACGGCCCGGACACCCCGCTCCGGAGTCACCACGAGACCGGTCCATCCCTTCGCCGCCCGCACCAGCCCGTCCTCGCCCGCCGCGGACTCCACCGCCCGCACCGCCGTCGTACCGACCGCGACGATCCGGCCCCCGCCGGCCCGCGCCGCGTTGATCAGCCGGGCCGACGCCTCCGGAACCTCGTACCGCTCCGGATACGGCGGCTCGTGTACCTCGGCCGAGGCCACCCCCGTGTGCAGGGTGACCGGCGCGAACTGCACACCCCGGCTCACCAGCTCCGCCACCAGGGGAGCGGTGAAGGGGCGCGCCGCGCTCGGCATCTCCGCGCTCCCCGCCCCGTCGTCCGACGGCAGCGCGAACACCGTCTGGTAGACGGACAGCGGCTGGTCCCGCTCGGTGTACGCGTAGCGGATGGGCCGCCCGTGCCGGCGCAGCAGCCCCGCCACGTCCGCGTCCGCCGCCCCCGCCCACCACAGCCGTGACCCCCGCGCCGAGAGCGGTTCCTCCAGTACGAGGCGTACGTCCCCGGGCAGGACCACCACCGTTCCCGCGGGCCCGCCCGCACGCGCGCGCGTGGTTCCCCTTCCGTCGGGATCCCGCAGCTCGACCGCCCACCGGCCGTCGTCGCCGCGCGTGGAGAAGTGCACCACCACGCGCGCCTGCCCGATCCGTCCGTCCACGGCCGCCGCCAGCGTGGGGGAGGTGTTGACGACGAGCAGGTCCCCGGCCCGCAGCAGCCGGGGCAGCTCACCGAACGCGTGATGCGACACCTCCGTACCGCGCGACAACAGCAGCCGTACGCAGCCACGGTCCCGGCCGGGACCGCGCTGCTCGGCGGGCACCCGCGCCGAGAGCTCCCCGGGAACGCTTCCCCACTCCCTGCGCCGCCCGGCCCGCGAAGGCCCCATCGCCGTCGTCACCGTCCCTCCAGCAGGTCCGAGGCCGCGTAGCGCCCACTGGCCGGCCGCTCGTCGAGCAGACGCAGGAAGGCCGGGACCACCTCGGCCGGCGCCGGCCGGGGATCGTCGTCCTCCGGCACGGCCGCCGTATAGAGGTCCGTCCCCATGTCCCCCGGGTCCACCGCCCACACCCGCAGACCCGGCTCCTCCACACCGAGCACCGCCGACAGATGGTCGAGCGCGGCCTTCGAGGCCCCGTAGCCGCCCCAGGTCTCGTACGCCTCCGCCGCCGCGTCCGAACTGACCCCCACGACCGCGCCCTCCCCGGCGGCCCTCAGCAGCGGCAGCGCCTCCTGTACCAGACCCAGCGCGGCGACCACATTGACCTCCAGGGCCCGCCGCAGCCCCTCGAGACCCAGCTCCTCCAGCCGCACCAGCGGCTCCGCGCCCAGCGCGCTCGCGTTGTTCACGAGCAGGTCGACACCGCCCAGCTTCCGGGCCGCGGCCACCAGCTCGGCGCGGTGACCCGCGTCCGTCACGTCCCCGGGCAGCGCCTCCACCCGTGTCCCGTACGCGGCGAGCTCCTCCGCGGTCTCCGCCAGCACCCCGGCGGTCCTGGCGTCGAGCACCAGATCCCAGCCGCGCCCGGCCAGCGCCGCTCCGAGCGCCCTCCCCAGCCCCTTCGAGGCCCCTGTGATGATCGCTACCGGCATGACATCCGTCCCCTCGCTCCGGCCGCCTTCCCGGCGGATGCCCTTACCGTAGGAACGGGTCCGGCGCGGGCGCCTCGTACGCGGGCCGCAACGATCAGGGGCCCTTCGTCCTAGGTCCAAGGGACCGGCGGACGAGGCCGCCGGCCCGATACGCGCTGTCACACCCGCAGGTAGTTTGGGGTCCATGAGTCACGGACCCCGGTCGGGCCTGTCGGCGGTGAGCGCCGCGCTGCTGGCCATGAGCAGGCATCTGGAGGTGCGCGACGTCCTCAAGACGATCGTCGCCTCGGCCCGCGAACTGCTCGACGCCCAGTACGCGGCCCTGGGCGTGCCCGACGACCACGGCGGCTTCGCCCAGTTCGTCGTCGACGGCGTCAGCGACACGCAGTGGAAGGCCATCGGACCGCTCCCGCGCCAGCACGGCATCCTCGCCGCGATGCTGCGCGAGGCCCGCACCGAGCGCCTCGCCGACGTACGCCAGGACCCCCGGTTCGAGGGCTGGCCCGCGGCCCACCCCGACATGTCCGACTTCCTCGGCCTGCCCATCCGCGACGGCGACGAGATCATCGGCGCGCTGTTCCTCGCGAACAAGATGCGGCCCGAGGGGGAGCCGCCGTGCCCCGGGCCGAACGGCCGCTGCGGCTTCACCGAGGACGACGAGGAACTCCTCACCATCCTCGCCCAGCACGCGGCGATCGCCCTCACCAACGCCCGGCTCTACGAACGCAGCCGCGAACTCACCATCGCGGAGGAACGCTCCCGGCTCGCGCACGAACTGCACGACGCCGTCAGCCAGAAGCTGTTCTCCCTGCGCCTGACCGCGCAGGCCGCCGCCACCCTCGTCGACCGGGACCCCTCCCGTGCCAAGGGCGAACTCCAGCACGTGGCCGCGCTCGCCGCGGAGGCCGCCGAGGAACTGCGCGCCGCCGTCGTCGAGTTGCGCCCGGCCGCGCTCGACGAGGACGGACTCGTCGCCACCCTGCGCACCCAGGTCCAGGTCCTCGACCGCGCGCACACCGCGCGCGTGACGTTCGCCGGCCATGGAGTACGGGCCCTGCCCGCCTCCCAGGAGGAGGCCGTGCTCAGGGTCTCCCAGGAGGCCCTGCACAACGCCCTGCGGCACTCCGGCGCCGCCCGCGTCGACGTCACCCTGTACCGCCGCGGCCCCGGCGCCGTCCTGCACGTCCGCGACGACGGCTGCGGCTTCGACCCGGCCGCGATACGCAGCGCCGGCCGCCATCTCGGCC
The DNA here is from genome assembly GCF_000725495.1 of Streptomyces aureus. GTDB lineage: Bacteria > Actinomycetota > Actinomycetes > Streptomycetales > Streptomycetaceae > Streptomyces > Streptomyces aureus_B. The sequence continues at coordinate 8,861 of NZ_JNZD01000052.1, read as the reverse complement.
TGGTGTCCATGCGGGACCGGGCGAGCGGGGTCGGCGGCACACTCACCGTGGAGTCGGCGCCCGGGAAGGGCACCGTGATCGAGATGGAGGTCCCTGGTGGCTGACGCAATCAAGGTGCTGCTCGTGGACGACCACCAGGTCGTCCGCCGGGGACTGCGCACCTTCCTCGAGGTGCAGGACGACATCGAGGTCGTCGGCGAGGCGTCCGACGGAGCCGAGGGAGTCACCCGCGCCGAGGAGCTGAGACCGGACATCGTCCTCATGGACGTCAAGATGCCGGGGATGGACGGCATCGACGCGCTGCGCAAACTCCGCGAACTCGCCAACCCCGCCCGGGTGCTGATCGTCACCAGCTTCACCGAACAGCGCACGGTGGTACCGGCGCTGCGCGCGGGCGCCGCCGGGTACGTGTACAAGGACGTCGACCCCGACGCGCTGGCCGGAGCCATCCGCTCGGTCCACGCGGGACACGTCGTGCTGCAACCCGAGGTCGCGAACGCCCTGTTGTCCCAGGAGGAGGCCAACTCGGGCCAGGGGAGGGGCGTCTCGCTCACCGACCGGGAACGGGAGGTGCTCGGCCTGATCGCGGACGGCCGCTCCAACCGGGAGATCGCCCGCGCCCTGGTCCTCTCCGAGAAGACGGTGAAGACCCATGTCTCGAACATCCTGATGAAGCTCGACCTCGCCGACCGCACCCAGGCCGCGCTCTGGGCCGTACGCCACGGGATCGCGGACTGATCGTCAACTCGGAGTGCTCCGCTCCGGTCTGAGATTCATACCGTCGGGTGTATGTCACCCGGATGGCGCATCCTCCGTGGGGCCCCGCCGTTCTCCAGTGCGCCGCGGCGGTCCGCCGCGGTGTTCGCGAGGAGGGGTTTCGCAAGTGAAGAACCTGAAGAAGTTCACGGCTGTCGCGATGGTGGCGGGCGGCCTCGTCGCCGCCGGCGCGGGGATGGCCTCGGCGGCGGACGGCGCCTCGGCGGCCGGCAAGGCCGTGGGCTCCCCGGGCGTGGTCTCCGGCAACGTCGTCCAGGCCCCGGTCGACGTCCCGGTGAACGTGGTCGGCAACAGCGTGAACGTCATCGGCGCCCTGAACCCGGCCTTCGGCAACCTCGGCCTCAACCGCTGAGTTCCCCGTCGCGGCGAGCGTGACCACCGGCCTTCCAGGGAGTCCCTGGGGGGCCGGTCTGCTTGTCGGCTCATCCGCGGACTGCACCGGACGGGGCAATCGGCCCGGCTCCCCGTGCCGTCCTCGGCTTCCCGGCGTTGCTCAGCGTACGGCCCTCGGCAGGGTCGGATCCGTGAAAGCAGGAGGAACACTTCCCATGAACATCGCCAAGAAGGCCGCCCTGGCCGTCACCGTCGCCGGTATCGCCACGGGCGCCTGCGCCGGTGCCGCCGTCGCCGACTCGGGCGCCAAGGGCGCTGCCGCACAGTCGCCGGGCGTGGTCTCCGGCAACGTCGTCCAGGTCCCCGTTCACATCCCCGTGAACGTGGTGGGCGACTCCGTCAACGTCGTCGGTCTCCTGAACCCGGCGTTCGGCAACACGGGCGTCAACGGCTGAGCCACGCCGCCCAGAAGGGCCCCCGAACGGAAACGTTCCGCGGGGCCCTTCCCCATGCGCGCCCTCCGGAACCCGCACCCGCACGCCCCCGCGCTCCGGCAAAGCCCCCCACGCCCCCCACAACCTCAGCGCGCCCCCCGCTCCCGCTCCTCCACGAACGCGTTGTACGCCGCGACCTGAGCCCGCCGAGCCGTCCGCTCCACCGGACGCAGAGCCTCGCCCCGCGCCGCCATCTCCGACGCGCTCACCGCCCCACCGTGCCCACTCTCGTACGCCACCGAGATCAGCATCCCGACCCGCTGCGCCAGCTCCAGCACACGCACCGCCCGCGGCGGATACCCCGGAGCCAGCACCTCCCGTCCCCGCTCCGCCCGAGCTCGGTACGCATCGATCGCCGCCGCAGCGACCGGCCCCGACCCGGCCACGTCCAGCCGCGACAGCACCTCCGTCGCCTCGCGGAGCGCCTCCGCCAGCTCCCGCTCCGCCTCCCCGAGCGAGGGCACGTCGGCCGGCGGCGCCTCACGCACGGCGAGGCAGTGCCACACGACCTCGACGTGGACGTCACCCGCGGGCCCGGCCTCGTACACCTCGGGCACGAGCCCCAGCGCCGCCCCGTGACAGACCACGGCCTCCTCCGCCTCGAGGGCGCGCGCGTTGAACTCGGGCGGCCCGCTGAGCCCGAGCGGATGACCCGGCGCGGGCAGCGCCACCCGCAGCCCGGTCACCCCGAGTCCCCGCAGCCGGCCGAGGGCGAGCGTCAGCCCGACGGGCCCCGACTCGCCGGGCAACCCCTCGACCCGGTGCACCGCGTCGTCCCCGACGATGGCGAGCACGGCGTCGTCCGGCGAAACAAGTCCGGCCAAAAGGGCATTTCCCCATGCGGCCAGCTGTCCTGAGCGTGGTTCCGAGAGCATGCTCCCACCCTAAGGACCGGCCGATGGGTCGGTGTGGCCGACCGGTGGCGTAGGTTTTCCCTGGGGGCTTCGTCCACAGACGTAAGCGACGGCCGAGACTGCAATGGGAGACAACGCGCTCATGAGCGATGTACTGGAACTGGTGGACGTATCCGTGGTCCGCGAGGGCCGGGCTCTGGTGGACCAGGTCTCCTGGTCGGTCAAGGAGGGGGAGCGCTGGGTCATCCTCGGCCCCAACGGCGCCGGGAAGACGACCCTCCTGAACGTCGCCTCCAGCTACCTCTTCCCCAGCGCGGGCACCGCCACGATCCTCGGCGAGACCCTCGGCAAGGTCGACGTCTTCGAGCTGCGCCCCCGCATCGGCATCGCCGGCATCGCCATGGCGGAGAAGCTCCCCAAGAGCCAGACCGTCCTCCAGACGGTCCTCACCGCCGCGTACGGCATGACCGCCGGCTGGCACGAGGACTACGAGGACATCGACGAGCAGCGCGCCCGCGCGTTCCTCGACCGCCTCGGCATGAGCGACTACCTGGAGCGCAGGTTCGGCACCCTCTCCGAGGGCGAGCGCAAGCGCACCCTGATCGCCCGCGCCCTGATGACCGACCCCGAGCTGCTGCTCCTCGACGAGCCCGCGGCCGGCCTCGACCTCGGCGGCCGCGAGGACCTCGTGCGCCGCCTCGGCCGGCTCGCCCGCGACCCGATCGCCCCCTCCATGATCATGGTCACGCACCACGTCGAGGAGATCGCCCCCGGCTTCACCCACGTCCTGATGATCCGTCAGGGCAAGGTGCTCGCCGCCGGCCCGCTCGAGCTCGAACTCACCTCGCGCAACCTCTCCCTCTGCTTCGGCCTTCCCCTCGTCGTCGAGCAGGTCGGCGACCGCTGGACAGCGCAGGGCCTCCCGATGGCCTGAAACCGGCCCGGCGCGCGGACGCGCCCCCGTCACCCGGCGTACCCGACTTGATCACGCGCTCTGTCCGACTCCGGAGCGCGGTCCTACCATGACCGTGTGAACGACATCGACGCATGGGTGTGGTGGCTGGTCGGGGCGGCCGGACTCGGCATCCCGCTCGTGGTGACCGCCATGCCGGAGTTCGGCATGCTCTCCGTGGGCGCCGTCGCCGCGGCGGGCGCCGCAGGCCTCGGCGGCGGTGTCGTCGTCCAAGTCCTCGTCTTCGTCGTGGTGTCGGTCGCGCTCATCGCCGTCGTACGCCCCATCGCGGCCCGGCACCGCACCCAGCGCCCCGAACTCGCCACCGGAATCGAGGCGTTGAAGGGGAGGCAGGCCCTCGTCCTCGAGCGCGTGGACGGTTCGGGCGGCGGCCGCATCAAGCTCGGCGGCGAGATCTGGTCGGCCCGCGCCCTCGACGGAGCCCAGGCCTACGAGGTGGGACAGGAAGTGGATGTCGTCGACATCGACGGAGCCACGGCGATCGTGATGTGACCTCGTACAACGCAAGTGAACCGAACGCCCCACGTGGCAGACGACGTTCTGTCAGACTCGTCCAGCAAGATCTTCAACACCCATAAGATCTTTCGGAATTGCCGAGTGGAGAAGGGTACGGGGAGCATCGATGGAACCGATCATCATCGTCCTGATCATTCTGGTGGTGCTGGTCTTCATCGCCCTGATCAAGACCATCCAGGTCATCCCGCAGGCCAGCGCGGCCATCGTCGAGCGGTTCGGCCGCTACACGCGGACACTGAACGCCGGCCTCAACATCGTGGTCCCGTTCATAGACTCGATCCGCAACCGCATCGACCTGCGTGAACAGGTCGTGCCGTTCCCGCCGCAGCCGGTGATCACCCAGGACAACCTGGTCGTCAACATCGACACGGTCATCTACTACCAGGTCACCGACGCACGCGCCGCGACGTACGAGGTCGCCAGCTACATCCAGGCGATCGAGCAGCTCACCGTCACCACGCTGCGCAACATCATCGGCGGCATGGACCTGGAGCGGACCCTCACCTCCCGCGAGGAGATCAACGCGGCGCTGCGCGGAGTCCTCGACGAGGCCACCGGCAAGTGGGGCATCCGCGTCAACCGCGTCGAGCTGAAGGCGATCGAGCCGCCGACCTCCATCCAGGACTCGATGGAGAAGCAGATGCGCGCCGACCGTGACAAGCGCGCCGCGATCCTCACCGCGGAGGGCATCCGCCAGTCCCAGATCCTCACCGCCGAGGGTGAGAAGCAGTCCGCGATCCTGCGCGCCGAGGGTGAGGCCAAGGCCGCCGCCCTGCGCGCCGAGGGCGAGGCACAGGCCGTCCGCACGGTCTTCGAGGCGATCCACGCCGGGGACCCGGACCAGAAGCTCCTGTCGTACCAGTACCTCCAGATGCTCCCGAAGATCGCCGAGGGCGACGCCAACAAGCTCTGGATCGTGCCCAGCGAGATCGGCGACGCGCTCAAGGGCCTCAGCGGGGCCATGGGCAACTTCGGCGGCCTGGGCGGCGGTTCCGGCCCCAGCGCCCCGAGCGGGGGCTCCGGAGGCGGCTCGGAGCGCCGCGAGAAGCCGTCCATCACGGACTGACCGGCCGCACCGGGACGGGCCGACACGACCCGGCACGGCCTGACCTGCACGACACCGCAACGCAACAGCGCCACGATGGCATGACGAAGGGGCCCACCTCCCGCAGGAGGTGGGCCCCTTCGTCATGGCGCAACGGCTACGCGGCCGGCTGGGCCAGCCACTCCGGCAGCGCGTCGAAGTCGTCCTGGCCGAGCGCGAGCAGCATGGCGTCGGCGGGCGTCGGCTCGAACGGCTGCCGGAGCAACGGCATCTGCGCCTGCTCCGGCGTACGGTCGGCCTTGCGGTGATTGTCCTCGGCGCAGGAGGCCACGGTGTTCAGCCAGGAGTCCTGACCACCCTGCGCCCGGGGTACGACGTGGTCCACGGTCGTGGCCCTGCGCCCGCAGTAGGCGCACCGGTGCCGGTCGCGGACCAGCACGCCCCGCCTCGACCACGGGGCTTGTCTTCGGAACGGCACCCGGACGTAGCGGCAGAGCCTGATCACCCGGGGCACGGGTATGTCCATCGCGGCACCGCGCATGCGCAGTTCGGGATGGGCCTGCTCGACGACGGCCTTGTCCTGAAGCACCAGAACGACGGCTCGGTTCAACGTCACTGTCGACAGCGGCTCGAAGCTCGCGTTCAGTACCAGCGTGTCCCGCATCCAGCCCACCTCCATTGCGCACCGGCCCCCCCGACGGCGGGCTGGGATCAACTCTGGCCGGGCACGCCGAGATGGACAACGCAATAAAAAGTGCCCGCCCCTGATCACTTCCATGACCAGAGGCGGGCAAACGTTCGGTGAACGTCAGTCTGCGGCGGGAGCGGCGTACTCACCGATCAACTGGGCGCGCGCCAGCGTGTGGAACCGCAGATTGAAGCCCACCACGGCGGGCGACACCTCCGCGTCGGGGCCGAGCTTCTCCTGATCCACCGCGTACACCGTGAAGACGTACCGGTGCGCGGGGTCCCCGGCCGGCGGAGCCGCGCCGCCGAAGTCCCGGGACCCGTAGTCGTTGCGCACCTGGACGGCTCCGTCGGGCAGACCCTCGAACTTGCCGCTGCCGGCGCCCGTGGGCAACTCCGTCACCGAGGCCGGGATGTCGAACACCACCCAGTGCCAGAATCCGCTGCCCGTCGGGGCGTCCGGATCGAAGCACGTCACGGCGAAGCTCTTCGTCTCCGCCGGGAAGCCCTCCCAGCTCAGCTGCGGCGAGGTGTTCCCGGCGGCGTAGACCTGCGCGTCCTTCAGCACGGCCCCCGGCTCGACGTCCTCGCTGACGAGGCCGAACGCCGGCACCGGCGGATGGAAGTCGTGCGGAAGCGGCGGCCTCTTGAGCTCGGTCACGTCAGTACCTCCTGAACGGCGGAATCCGTGCTTCGAGCCTAGAACCAGCTGCGCTTGCTGCCGACCTCCGACAGCCAGTGGTTCAGGTATCCGGCCCAGTCGGTTCCGTGGAAGTCGTGCAGACCGACCTCGAAGGAGCGGTAGGAGTCGCTGCCCTCGCTGAAGAGGCCGGGCTTCTTGTCCATCTCCAGGACGACGTCCATCGCGCGGTCGTCCGCGACGAAGCTCAGCTCCACCTGGTTCAGCCCGCGGTACTGCGAGGGCGGGTAGAACTCGATCTCCTGGTAGAACGGCAGCCGCTGACGGGTGTTGCGGATGTGCCCCTTCTCCATGTCCGCGTTCTTGAAGCGGAAGCCCAGCTGGATGAAGGCGTCGAGAATCGCCTTCTGCGCCGGCAGCGGGTGCACGTTGACCGGGTCGAGGTCGCCCGGGTCGACGGCGCGGGCGATCTGCAGCTCGGTGGTGACGCCGATGTTCATCCCGCGCAGGCTCTGACCGTCGATCATGGTGATCGGCGTCTCCCACGGGATCTCCAGCCCGAACGGGACCGTGTGCACGGCACCCGCCTGCAGCTGGAACGCCCCGCCGAGCCGCAGCCGCGTGAACTCGATGTTCTGCTTGTACTCCTGGTCGTCGTGGCCCTCGACCTCGACCTTGGCCTGCAGGCCGACCGACAGACCCTCGATCGACTGGTCGACCGAACCACCCTGGATCCGCACCTCACCCTGGACGACGCCGCCCGGAACGGTGTTGGCCTCGGTCAGCACCGTCTCGACCGAAGCCCCACCGGCCCCCAAGCTCGCAAGCAGCCGCTTGAACCCCATGTCGTCACTTCCTCCCCAGGCAATGCCTGTTCGTCCTGTGTTCGTGTGGATCCCTTGATCCCTACAAACGCGATCCGGCCCCGACCGGTTCCGAGCCCTCACCCTTCCAAGCGAGAGGACCCCTGACCACCCCGCAGGCACAGATCCGTCCGGAACACCCCGAACGGCTCCACACTCCGCCGCACGGGTGAGGCCGGAGGGACTACGCTCGTACGCCATGATCGCGGCCCCCGACCGTACGCCCCTGACACGCGGCTTCTTCGACCGCCCTGTCCTCCAGGTCGCCCCACCCGGCCATGTGTACGTCTACTTCGCCCATGGCATGTCGAGGCAGTCAGCATGAACGTCGATTTCCTCGCCCACTCTGCCGAAGAGGTGGCCCCCAAGCTGCTCGGGAGTGCACTCTCCTGCAAGACCCCGGAGGGAACCGTGAGCATCGCCATCACGGAGACCGAGGCGTACTCCGGCGCGGCCGATCCGGCTTCCCACGCCTACCGAGGTCGGACACCCCGCAACGCGGTCATGTTCGGACCCGCGGGCCACCTGTACGTCTACCGGTCTCACGGTCTGCACTGGTGCGCCAACATCGTCACCGGGACGGACGGCATCGCCTCGGCCGTCCTCATCCGGGCAGGCAGGGTCATCGAGGGGGAGGCTCTGGCGCGCAAGCGACGAGGGGAGGGGGTCGAGAGCCCACGCCTGGCCCGGGGCCCGGGGAACTTCTGCCGGGCACTCGGCATCACGGCGGAACACAACGGCACAGACCTCCTGGCAGAAACCGCGGTCGTACTGTGCGAGGGCGAGCCGGTACCCGCCGCGCTCATCAAGGCAGGTCCTCGGGTAGGCGTGAGCAAGGCTCACGACTGGCAACACCGGTTCTACCTCGCCGGTGATCCGACGGTCTCGGCGTACCGACTGAGCCCGCGAGCCAAACCGACCACCGGAGCCTGAGTCGCCGTGCGCCTTGCCGACAGCCTGCCGGCGACTCGGTACGGGGGTTGGGTCGGGGCGGCGACCTCGCTCGTAAACGTCGACTCTCGGCCCGATATGACAAGGAACTGGCCAAAGGGCCGGCGCGCCTGGCGACGGCCCTGGGGGTGGACAGGTCGCTCGACGGCGCGGACGCCTGCGGCCCCGAGGGCTCACCCTTGACACTGCTCAGGGGGGTACCCGTACCCTCCGACCAGGTACGCAACGGTCCGCGCACCGGGGTCTCCGGTGACGGGGGTGTTCACCCCTGGCGCTTCTGGATCGCGGACGACCCGACGGTGAGTCCTTACCGGGCGCATGCGCCCCGCCGCCGTTCAACTTGACGCGCCCCTTGGCGATCCGTAATGTAGCCCGAGCCGCTTGAACCGGTTACGGCGTTTCGCCAGCAGCCGAGAGCGGCCAAACCACTACCTACGACTTCCCCGCAGCGGGGTTTATTCGGCGTGCCCGCATGTCCGAATTCGAACCCGTGAAGCTCGATTATGAGTCGCCGAGGGAATCGGCTAACGTAGTGAATGTCGAAAGGCCCGAAACGCGAAAGCGCCGAAAGGTCGAAGACAAACCCGCCGGCTGGGAGTCAGGCCCGAAAGGATCTGATAGAGTCGGATTCGCCGGAAAGGGAAACGCGAAAGCGGGAACCTGGAAAGCACCGAGGAAATCGGATACGGAAACGGTCTGATAGAGTCGGAAACGCAAGACCGAAGGGA
>NZ_JNZD01000051.1 GCF_000725495.1 Streptomyces aureus | reverse complement strand
AGGGCGCGAACAGGTCCTGCTCACCGACGTTGGGGAAAGCCAGGAAGAGGACCTTCTTGATGCTGCTCACGGTGTGCTCCTTACGGATGCGGGTGGATGGTTCACTACGTCAAACTACTCATGCATCATGACTATTCCAGTTGGAAGAAAAAGTTTTCGGGATGAGGGCCCTCCGCGGCCGCAGAGAACGACAGGGGCGGCTTCAGGCGGTGTCGAGGCTGGCCCAGCGGTCGATGAGACCGTCCGCATCGAAGCCGGATCCGGCCCGGCCGGTGAGCGCCGAGACGATCATGTCGCCCCGGCCGTGCTCGTCGACGGGACGGACGGCGGCCCAGTTGTCCGGCGTGTCCTGCGGGCCGCCGTCGCTCACGCAGACCTGGACACCGCTGCTCGAGCTGGAAGCCTGCAGGTGCAGCACCACCGGAGGCAGAGCGTGCGAGACAGCGTTCGTCACGAGCTCGGAGATGACGACAAGCGCGTCGTAGATCTGATCGTCGCCCAGTCCCCACGCGGCCAGAACCGGGCGGGACTCGCGGCGCGCCGAGGCAGGAGCGAGCGGTCCGTGCTCCAGAGGCAAACCGAACACACGCCCACCCGGGGAAACGGCACACGGCTCAGAACCCTGCCGCTGACGGGAGATCGTCGTCGTGTTCATCAGAATCACTACCTGAAGCTTTGGAACGGATTCCCTGGTACCTCCAGGACACCCCCGCCGGGCACGAAATCCATGAGCAATCCCTACCCAGATACCCGGCAGCGCGGAAGAGACGGTCATGCTCCGCGCGGACGCCCCGCTTCGCGGCCGGGGAGATCAGCGGCGTGGCGAATACACCGGCGGCCCGAGCGGCTCGCGCCGCTCGGGCCGCCGGCATCTGCGGACCCCGGGCTGATGTCCCAGCCCCGGACGTCAGAGTGAATTGCCCGCCCGGAATCCCGAACCGCTCACGGTGTACGTACGGCGTCACTTTCCAGCGTGCCTGCCGCGGGAACGGCGGGGGTACGGCGGGTGTGCCGGAGCATGAGGGTGATGGCGACGGCTGCCAGCACTGCGGCTCCCGCCCCGGTGATGAGGGCCAGATGCAGCCCGGAGGAGAAGGCATCGCGGGCTTGCTCGATCAGGGAGGCGTTACCGGTCCTGGTGCCCACGATGTTGGCCGCCGCCAGAGAGGACCGCGCGGCCTCGGCGACCGGTTCGGGCAGTCCCTCCACGTCGAGGTTGCCGCGGTAGCCGGCGTTCAGGGCGCTGCCGAGGACCGCGATCCCCAGGGCGCCGCCGAGTTCGCGGGACAGGTCGTTCACGGCGGAGCCCACGTTCTGCAGGGCCGGCGGCAGGGCATCGGTGATGGCCGCGGTGGCGGGCGTCATGGCCAGCCCCATACCCGCGCCGAGCGGGACGAGCCCGGCCAGGAGCAGCCAGTAGGAGCTGCCGGCGTCGAGCTCGGCGAGCACCAGCAGGCCGGTGGCGACCGCGATGAGGCCGATGGTCCAGGGGCGGCGCGCTCCGTGTCGCGCGGCCAGCCGCGGGGACAGGCGGGCACTGGGAATCATCGCCGCGGACATCGGCAGCACACTCACGGCGGCGACGAGGGCGCTGTCACCCCGTACAAGCTGCAGGTACTGCATGACGACGAAGATGAACCCGAAGAAGGCGAAGAACTGCAGCGTGATCGACAGGGTCCCGGCCGCGAAGGGCCGGTTGCGGAACAGCCGCGGGTTCAGCAGCGGGTGCGGGTGCCTCAGCTCCCACAGGACGAACACTGCCAGTACTACGAGGCCGACGGCGATGCCGCCCAGCGTGCGGGTGCTGCCCCAGCCCTGTTCGGGTGCCTGGATGACCGAGTAGACCAGCACTCCCAGTCCGACGACGGTCAGGGTCGCCCCGGTTCCGTCCACCGGCTGCTTCACGGGTTCCGCGGACTCGGGAACGAACAGATACGTTCCGATGGCAGCCACGACGGCCAGGACGACGTTCAGCCAGAACACCGACCGCCACGACCACACCTCCAGCACCGCGCCGGAAGCCAGCAGCCCCAGCACGGCACTGGCACCGGCTACGGCTGCCCAGATGCTGACGGCCCGGGCCCGCTGGGCGGCGGGGAAGGTCGTCGTGATCGTGGAGAGCGTCGCGGGCATGACGAAGGCCGCTGCCACACCGAGCAGCGCGCGCAGGGCGATCAGCACGACCGGGTCCGAGGAGAAGGTGGCGGCCGCCGAGACCGCCGCGAACACTCCCAGCCCGCCCAGCAGGGCCTTGCGCCGCCCGAAGCGGTCACCGAGCGTGGCCGCCAGGAGCAGGAGGGAGGCGAAGACGAGACTGTAGGCGTCGATGATCCAGGAGAGCTCGGTCTGGCTCGCGTGGGTCTCTCGGGCGATGCCGGGCAGTGCCACGTTCAGTGACGCCATGGCCGAGACGACCGTCGCCAGGGCCAGGGAGGTCACGGCCAGCACAGCGCCGTGACGCACCTTTCCCCTGCCGTGAGCCTGGTCCGTGGACCCGAAGTCTGCGTTCATGGGGAAACATTCCTCGAATGGGAGCAAGTAGGGCTTCGGCGTTTCGGATCTCCCTCTCGAGACCGGTTCGCCGGGTCCTGTGATCGGAACCGAAGCGGATCGTGGATGTTCGGCTGGGGTGTTCACGCGGAGACGGTTCGTCTCACCGGGCCTGCGATCAGGCTCGCAAGAACATCGCCGCGGAACATGAGCAGTGGGTACTCACCGTGCCGCGCCCCCGGTGATGTGGTGCGGTCGGTTCACGCACGAGGACGGGGGCGGCCCTGACTGCTTTTCGACTTCGTCCAGAAGGGCGCTCACCCTCCGACATGAGCAATTCCTACCCACGCGGCCTTCGCCTCTTACCGGCGGCCGGAATTCCTGATTCTTCCCGGCCGGGTCACACGATCTCAGCCTGCGCAAGCTCTCGTGCAAGCCTATTGGCCGCCCGCGTGAGCCGGATGTGGCGACCGTAGGGCTGGAGGACAGGGCAGCCGAGTATGACTTCCAATTCACTGAGTCGCCGGCACACCGCAAGTGGGGTGATTTTCAATTCATCGGCGGCTCGCGCCAGAGTTCCAGCACGCCGGAAAGCACGCAGTACTTCCAATTGATCGTCACTGAACATGGCCACCGTCCGGGCTGCTCGCGAGAGTTCAGAATGGGCCGGGCAGTAGTCCGAGGCATTCTGTTTCTTTTCGAGTGAGCAGCTTTGCGTGTGGCCTTGGTGCAGTCATGAGCATTCGATGCTCATGGGCGGACACGGCTTGTGTCATGGCCGGCATACCTGCGTGCCCAGGCGATCGGCCCCGTAGGCAAGTCGGTCACCTTCGTCCGGCGCGGAGGCCTCCGGCCGATGTCAATCGGCGTCAGGGCGTCCGACCTTGCGTAGCAGGTCGGCGAGTTGGCCTTGCTCGCGCTCCGAGAGGCCGTCCAAGTCGTCGGCGATGGCCTGGACGTAGGCGGGCATGGTCTTCTCCACCGCCGCACGTCCGGACGCGGTGAGTTCGACCATGACCACGCGGCGATCGCTGGGGGACTTCTCGCGGCGGACCAGGCCTTGCTTCTCCAGGTTCGAGATGACGACCGTGAAGTTGTTCGGGCTCTTCAGGTGCTTCTCCGCCAGACGTCCGGCGGGCAGCGGGCCGACGTAGTAGAGGGTCTCCAGAGCGCCGAACTGGCTTGTCGTGAGCCCGGAGGCGAGCAGGGGGCCGCTTGTGCGGGCCTCCACCGATGCGGCGGCTCGGATCAGCTTGATGAAGAGGTCCAGCGACCGCTTCTCGCGGGCGCTCCCCTCGTAGTGCGTCGGCATTGCACGCCCTCTCCATCGCTCTCCGCGGTCGCGGCAGACCCTGCCTCGAAAGGCTTTCTTTCCAACTAGAATAGTCGCGTTCCATGAATAAGCTGGCTTCATTCGTGTTCGCACGGAGCGTCACGATGAGCGGCGCCGGGCAAGGCCTGCTTCCTCCTCTCCCCCGCAGCTGCGGGGGGAACCTCCTCGCACCCGAGAACCGACCCCGGCCACGACGAGCGGGGAACCGGGCCGGCTGGGCCGGCATCGCGGGTCGCCCGCGGGACAGGCACCCCGCACCCTGTGGATGTGAGCATCAAGTGCTCATTCCAGGCCGCTGCCCCCTGCATAGGTTTCAGTCACGAAGAACCGCACACAAGCGGGCAATTCACTGAAGACACAACAGGAGCAGCCATGACGGGAATCGCTGAAGCCGGAATCGTCCACGCCACGAAGACGGGCAGCTACAACCACAACGAGATCGTCGTGACCGGCGACCTCGACGTCGCCGATGAGGGCTTCGCCGCCGGGTCCATGAACCACAACGAGATCGTCGTCGAGAGCAGCGTGCGTGCTTCCGAGCCGGCGCCGGAGAGCGTCCAGGCGGCCGTGACACGTCGTGCCGGCGCGATCGGCGGCAACCACAACGAGATCGTGCTGCACCACGCCCCGCACGACGAGGCCGGCGAGTAACAGGGAAATGGGCAGCCTCGGAACGCGGACGAGGGGAAGGACTCCGCTCAGGCTCAGGGTTTCGACAGCGGGGTTCCCGCCCATCGCCCTGGTGGTGCTCTTCGGCGAGTTCCTCTCCAACGTCGGTTCCGGGGCGACGTTCCCCTATCTGGTCGTCTACCTCCACGATGTCTGCGGCCTGTCCGGCGGCCAGGTCGGTGCGGTCCTTGTGGTCCGCGCGCTGGCCGCCGTCGTCGGGGCCGTGCTGGGAGGCGTCCTCAGTGACCGGTACGGGGCCGGCCGTACCGTCGTAGGAATCGCCGCGGTCGCTGCTGCGGCCGCGGCTGTCATGGCCGGCGCACACGGGAGCATCGTGCTGCCCGCCGTGGTGGCGGCCGTCATGGGTACGGGCGCGGGGGCAGCGCTCGTACCCGCGTTGGACGCGTTGCTGGCCCGATCGGTACCCGAAAGCGCCCGGGAGAAGGCGTTCTCCTGGCGCAACACGGTGGTGACGACGGGGGCGATGCTCGGCGTTGCCGGCGCGGCCGGCACGCTCGGCCTCTTCGGAGTCGATGCGGGGCTGCACTGGGTATACGCGCTCGACGCAGCCTCGTTCGTCGTGCTGATGGTGTTGGTGGGCAGAGCGACCCGGCGCCACGGGAACGGTTCAGCCGGTGCCGCGGCTCGCAGCGCGGCCGAAGGCCTTCGAGCCCGTAACAGTCGTGAACCTTCGGGAAAGGGATACGCGGCGGTTGCCCGTGACCCGGCTATGCGCGGCGTCTTCGTCTTCGTGTTCTTTGTGGTCGCGGCCGGGTTCGCCCAGCTTCAGATCGGGCTGCCGGCGGTGTCGGTACTGACTCATGATGTCGCCGGCCTCGGTTGGGTGTTCACCGCGAACATGCTCGTCGTCGCGCTTGCCCAGGTTCCCGCACAACGCATGCTGGCCCGGTTTCCCCGACCGGCCGTTCTCGCGGGGGGCGCTGCTTTCATGGCCGGAGCCTGGGCGATCATCGCCCTGGACTCGACTCCGGGCACTGGACGCCTGCTTGTAGCGGCCGTGGTGTTCGCTCTCGGGGAGGTCGCCTACATGCCGGTCGTTGCCGCGCTCGTCAACGATCTGGCGCCCCCCGGGCTGACGGGACGCTACAACGGAGCCCACACGCTGGCGTGGACGAGTGGTTTCGCGATCGGCGCCGGAGCCACCGGAACGCTGCTGGGGGCCGACTCCATACGCCTGTTCTTCACCGTCTCAGCCGCCGTTCTCGGCGCAAGCGCGCTGGTCGCACTGAGACTTGCTCACATTCTCCCCAAGAGGCATGCAGATGACCGGTCATGAACATGTTTCCGCCCTGCACAAGGCCATGGCACAGGCCGGGCACGCGCTGGAAGCGGGCCTGGCGCACGAGGCGGAGGAACTGCTGAGAGGAGCGCTCACCGCCGGATCCCCGTCACTTCCCAAGCAGACCGGGCTTCTGGGCGTGCAGGACTTCGAGGTGCGGGGCATGCTGGCCACCGCATGGCGGATGCAGGGCAAGTACCGGCATTCCGGGCTGCTGCTGTCGCTGACCCTCGCCGCGGCGGAGAGTGCCACCGGTCCCTCCTCACTCACCGTGGCATGGCTGTGCAACGAGTGGGGGGTCCTGGGCAAGTACACAGGGGACTTCGACTCCGCCAGGAGGCGCTATCTGCGGGCGCTGAAAATCTATGAGACAGCGTTCGGGCCCGACCACGACACCGTGGCCATGGTGTGCCACAACCTCGGAGGGCTCGCCCATGCGCGTGGTGACGCGCAGGACGGAGAACCGTGGGCCGCCCGCTCGGTGCAAATCCGTACCCGGCTCCACGGGCCGGACCACGTTCTTACGGCTCTCGACACAGCGGCCTGGGCCGCCCTGCTGGAGGGATGCGGGCGTCTCGAGGAAGCCGAGCACCGTCTGCGGCAGGCTCTCACCGTATTCCAGAGTGCCTTCGGGCCTGACAGTTACGACGTGGCCGTGACCTTGCACAACCTCGCTGCCATCCAACACCGCCGCGGTGAACTCGACGTGGCCGTCTCCTCCTACTGTGACGCGCTGAACCTCAAAGAGCATCTACTGGGCACGGACCATCCCGACCTGGCACCGACCCTGGTCAACTTGGCGGCGGCCAAGGAGGCCCAAGGCGACCTCAGCCGTTCTCGGGCACTGTACGCACGCGTCGTCGAGCTGCTGCATCACAAAGTCCACGCGACGCACCCCACTCTGAACGCCGCCCGCAGAGCACTCGACCGGCCCGCTCTTCGGCGAGGCTGAAGCCGCGGGGCCCGCATGCACCCTGGAATGCGCGGCCTTGTGCTGTCCAGACGGCTCGACGAAGCCCTCAGCCTTCGCGGTGTCGTCCCGCTTCGCCGCTCGTCCGCCTCGGGGCGCCGTTCAGATGCTGGCAGGCGTGCAGGAGGCCGTGCCGTGCGTGCATGAGGTGGGACGAGATGCCGGTTCCGTTGCCGGAACGTGCGGCGTGCGCTGCCGCCGCGGCAGTTCGGCCCAGCAGGTCGCTCACGGCTTCCACGAGGTGCGGCACCCAGAGCAGGTAGAGCTCCCTGTCCGCAGCGGAGCCGTGATGGATCTGAGTCCGGTGCCGAGCGTGCACCAGCCACCGGTGTGCCGGAAGGCTTCCCGAGATGGGCCCTAGATGCCGCTGGACAGAACTCGTCATCTGCAGCTGCCACAGTCGGGCCTGCCACCCTTGGAACGCTTTCACGTCTTCGTGGAAGGCCAGAAGTCCGTCGATGAGGATGCCGGCCCATCTGCGCAGATCGCCGGTCTGGGCCGGCTCGCGATCGGGTGTCCCGGCTGCTTGGCCGGCCGTCCACCACAGCTGGCCGGGCGCGGCCTCCGCTGCCTGGCACCTCGTGCCGGCAGCGCCGGCACGGCATCTGAGCGCACTGGCGGCCAAAGGGTTCGAGGGACTTGTCATTTCGTGTAGCGCTCTTTGACTCCGGGGAGGACCTGGCGATGGGCCTCCTGCTGATAGGACCGGGGCGTTCCGTTGCGGTCGATCTTGGTGAGTTCGGAGGGCCGAGCCCATTGATCGAGTACGAGCGGCGGCCACCGGTGTGGCCAGGGGCCGCCGGGAAGGCGGGTCAGGGGGTTCTCCCCCGTGCCCGTGCCGTCGATCCGGGGTCCGACGCCGACGGGTTGATCGATCTCGTGCTTCGTACGGGTGGTCGAAGCGCCGGTGCGTGCGGTGGCCGGGGTCTCCGGCCGTGCCACTGTGATCGATACGACGGGAGTCGCGAGAAGTACGCCGGCTACTGCCGCGGTGAGGCCTGCTGCCGTCAGGGGCTTGTGCATGGCTTTCCCTCGTGGTCGTTCGACGCCCGCTCCCCCGGAGGCAGTCGACGGGCGGTGCCGTCGTACGCCGTCGGCCTTGCAAAGAACGGCCGCGTCCCGGAGGGCTGTTTCACTGCCCCTCCAGGAGACATCCGTTCGTGCGACGACGGCTGAGCAATCGCTACTCCACCTTGTCGTTCCCGCGCCGTCCGCGGCCCCGGGGAACAGGCGGGCCCTCTGTCTGCCTAGCGGTAGTTGAGCTCGGCGAGTTCGGTGGCGAGCTTGGCGGGCAGGGGGGTGTGGCCCAGAAGGCGCATGGCGGTGTTGCGCAGGGTGCGCGCGGCGGGGTTGCGGGTGGTGGCGATGCGGGTCATGCGGTGGGTGAAGGCGACGACGCGTTCGGCGACCGGGCGTCGGCGGGCCTCGTAGTCGTCGAGCGTGTCCGTGGCGAAGGCGGTGCCGAGTGCGTAGCCGTCCTGGATACCGGTGTTCATGCCCTGGCCCCCGGCGGGGCTGTGGACGTGGGCCGCGTCTCCGGCGAGGAAGAGCCGCCGGGCACGGTAGTGGTCGGCGACGCGGTGGTGCACACGGAAGCGGGAGGACCAGGCAACGTCGGTGACCGCGGCCTGACCGGGGGTGCGCTGGTCCAGGAGCTGCTGCACGAGGGCGAGGTCGGGGTGTTCGGGGGCCTGGTCGGTGGTGGCGACGATGCGGTAGTGGCCGCCGGGCAGCGGCGCGACGACCAAGAGGCCCGCGGCTCCGAAGGTGAGAGAGACCTCCGACCGGCCCGGGGCCCAGTCCATGACGACGTCGGCAAGGACGAAGGACTCGGCGTAGGAGCTGCCGGTGAAGCCGATGCCGGAGGCTTCTCGCACGGTGCTGTGCATGCCGTCCGCGCCGACCGCGTAGGAGGCGCGCAGGGTCTGTCCGGTGCTGGTGGTGAGGGTCACGCCGTCCTGGTCCTGGACGACGGAGGCGACCTGGTGGGGCCGGTGGACGTCGCCGCCCAGGGCGCGCAGCCGCGCGAGCAGGACTGCCTCGGTTTCGTACTGCGGGACCATGAGCGTGTAGGGGTGCGGGGTGGGGAGCTTGTCGAAGGGGACGGTGAGCAGTCGGCGGGCGCCGTCGCGGACGGCGAATCGGTCGAGCTTGACGCCTCGGCTGATCAGCTCGCCGGATGCGCCGAGTTCGTCGAGCACCTCGAGAGTGCGGGCGTGTACGACGGCGGCGCGCGAGGTGTTGGCTCCCTCGTCCTGCTGGTCCAGCAGGACGAAGTCGATGCCGGCGAGGGCCAGGGTCACCGCGAGGGCGAGGCCCGTGGGGCCGGCTCCCACGATGGCGACTTCGGTGCGGTCGGGCAGTGCGAGGGCGGGGGTGTTCACGGCGGACCTCCGGGTGGGCACGGATCAACTTTGCCAACAGATGTTGGCCAACGCTTGTTGACAGAGTGCACGCAACAGCCCTGGAGAGTCAACACACGTTGGCCTACAGTTGTGGGCATGACGCAAGACATCGACAGCGGCACCTCCGGCGCCAGACGCTCCGACCGCACCCGGGCGGTGATCCTGGACGCCGCCCGGCGCCGCTTCGCCGCTCACGGCTTCGAGCGCACGACCATCCGCGCGGTCGCAGCCGACGCCGACATCGATCCCTCGATGGTCATGCGCTACTACGGCAGCAAGGCCCAACTCTTCGACGCCGCCCTCGACATCGACCTGGACCTCCCCGACCTGTCCGCCGTACCGGCGGACGGCCGCGCCGAGGCGCTGGTCCGGCACTTCCTGCACCGCTGGGAACACGACGAGGCCGGTGATGCCCTGCTGCTGCTCCTGCGCTCCGCCGTCACCAACGAGCACGCGGCCGGGCGGATGCACGCGATCTTCGCGACCCAGGTCGCACCGGCACTCGCCGGGGCCGCCGGACCGGAGCAGGCCGCACGGGCCGGGCTGGTCTCGGCCCAGCTCCTCGGCCTCGCCCTGACCCGCTACATCCTGCGCATCCCCACCGTCACCCACCTCTCCCCCGAGCAGATCGTCACCACCCTCGCCCCCGCCATCCGGGCCACCCTGGAACAGAGGTAGTCCGGGCCGGGAACCATGCGCGTGCACCCGGACAACAGCAGGGCGCGGCCGGGGTGGCGCCGCCTCGGGCAGCGCAAGGCAGCAGGATTGCTCAAGTGGCATGCGGGAGGGGCAGGTCCGCGGGCTCTCGCGTGAGCCGGAACTCGGCCAGGAGCAGACCGGGAGCGCGCCGGACGGTGCCGACACGGGTGAAACCGAGCCGCGCGTAGAGGGAAAGGGCCGGCCGGTTGTCCGCGCCCGTGCTCACCAGCGCGTTGCCGCTGGGAACCAGCTCGGTCAGAAGGTGGCCGAGCAGCTTCCGTGCCAGGCCTCGGCGGAACCAGTCCGGGTCGACGCAGACGCGATCGATGTCGATGCCGTCCTCTCCGGCCAGGGGCCGCCAGGCCACGAAGGCCGCGATCCGGCCGTCGCGGGTGACCGCACCGAGCCAGCGCAGTGGGTGCGCCTGCATCTCTGCCAGGGTCTCCGTGAGGGCGGGTATGCCGTCGAAGCCGATCAGTTCGGCCTCCACGGCATACGAGCGCCTGCCGACCTGGTGCACCTCGGCCGCCGTGCGTGGATCTGCCACGTCCAACTCGCCGAGGAAGACGCCTCGCCCGAAGGCGCGTCCGGCCCGGCGCTCCGCGTGCGCCGCAAGGCTGCTGTACGAACGCATCACATCACGGCCGTTCTTTGGGGTCGAAGGTCTTCACGCCACGGGCGAGGACGCCGGGCGGCGTTCGGCGAAGGCGGTCAGCGGGTGATGTCCACGAAGACCATGGGCCGGTTGGCCACCGTGTTGAACGCGGCCTCGTTGCGACCCCACCAGTAGCCGGTCGGCTTGCCGGTCGTCGCGTCCGCCTGGATGAAGACGGTGCCGCGGCCGGCGCCGCTCCACTCCTTCGTGGTGAGTCCCGGAGAGCCTTCGACACGGGTGTCGCGGAACGCCCAGTGCGGCGAGGTCTTGGAGGAGAGCGCCACGCCGTGCGGGTTGGAGGTGCTGTCGGCCACGGTGACCGCGTACTCCTGCGTGGTGCGGTCGCCGTCGCGCTCGAAGGGTGCGACGGACTCCACCATCATCATGTGGCCGGTCGCCCCGCCCTCGGATCCGTCCAGGTACTTCACCGCAATGACGGAGCCCGCGTGGAGGTCCTGGACCCGCTGCGCGGAGGGACGGGTGATGTGGTCGCTCATGTCCTCCAGCGCACCGCCGGCGGCCGTGTCCGTGAAGGCGGCGTAGTACTGCTCGGAGGAGGGGCTGCGAAAGCCGATGCCGTTGGTGAACCAGGAGTCCGTGGCCCAGGTATAGGCGTGCTTGATGGAGGCGGTGAGGAACTGGGCGCATTTGGCCTCGACTTGGTAGGAGCGCGCGTCCCCGTGTGTCCCCCAGACCACGGATGCGGCGTCGGCGTCTGCGTGGCCGGCCGCTCCGGGATAGAAGTTCTCCGAGTCCTGGCCCGGCCAGCCGAGGGGGGCGAGTTCGTCGATGATCTCGTTCTCGGCTGCCACCAGTGCGGCGCCGTCCTCTGTTCCGGCCGCTTGTGCCGTGGCCGGCATGACCGTCAACGCAAGCGCCGCCGATACCGTAAACAGCGGAGCTATCAGCCTCTTCATTTGTATGGACTCCTTCTGCGATGGCTCTGCGGGGGCAGGAGCCCGGGACTTTCCTGTATGGCAATGCCCCCACGCCCGTTTGCCTCTCCGTCGTTTTTCAACGGGGCACTGACGGACCGGTGCGGATCAGCTGTTTCACTGGCCGGGGCTGGACAGATTCATCGAAGCCTGAGGCCGCCGCACGAACATGAGCAATTGCTACCTACATACAGGGATCTGCCATCCAGATATCCCGGGGTGGCGAACGCCGAAGCCCCTGGTCCTCAGCCCGTCTGCAGCGGGGACTCCTGCACCGCAGTCCCCGCCCCGCCCGAAGCGGTGTCGGTCATGTGCTGCAGCAGGTCCTCCACCGCCTGGACAAGCGGCTCGCCGTCCGTGCCGGCAGAACGGACGAGAGCGACCTCGACCTCCGAAAGCTCCGGCAGCCCCTGGACGGCGGTTCCCGGCTCCACATTCGAGGGAAGCAGCGCCGTGGCGCCGAGTCCTGCCCGCACAGCGGCCTGCACCCCGCCCAGGGCGGTGCTCTCGAACACGATCCGCCACCGCCGGCCTGCGGCCTCAAGGGCGTCAAGGACCGGTGCCCGCCAGCGGCAGGGCTGGGAGAAGAGGACAAGTGGCAGCGGGTCGCGGTCAACATCAAGAGCAGGAGCAGGAGCAGGAGCAGCCGACCAGATCAGTGGAAGACGGACCGTCCAGCGAGGCGTCTCTGCCAGGTAGAACGGGTCGCACAGCGCCAGTTGGATGCGCCCGTCGGCAAGGGCTTGCTTCATCAGCGGACCAGGTCCGGTGACCAGTTCCAGTGTCGCGTCCGGGTGCAGGACGCTGAAGTCGCCCAGAGCTTCGACCAGGGACGGCGTGACGAAGTCTTCCATCAATCCGATGCCGCAGTGTCCGGCCACGTCCGGGCCGGTCGCAGCGACGGCCTGGGCCGAGAGGGACAGGATGCGCTCGGCGTAGGGCAGGAACACCTCTCCGGCCTTGGTCAGCGACACGCCCGTCGTGCCCCGGTGCAACAGCTGCCGGCCCACCGTACGCTCGAGCCTGCGCAACTGACTACTGAGCGCGGGCTGGCTGTGGCCCAGGGCCGCGGCGGCGCGGCTGATACTTCCGGAGCGTACAGAGCTCACAAAAGCACGCAGCAGTGCGGTTTCGAGATCAGGGGCCATAACAACATGCTATGCCCCCTCTGTTCATGAGCAGGGTTCCCCCGGTTTCCTCTCACCGGTAGCGTCGAGGTATGCACTACTTTCATGTCGATGTTTTCAGCGGAGCTCCTTTCAGCGGGAACAGCCTTACGGTTTTCCCCGAAGCAGCGGGACTGAGCGGGTCCCAGATGCAGCGGATCACCGAGGAAATGCGTCACTTCGAATCCATTTTCCTTCAGGAAATGAACGGAGGAGGCACCACATGGCGAGCCCGCGTCTTCGACCTCACCGAGGAGCTGGACTTCGCCGGGCATCCGGTCATCGGGGCGGCAAGCGTTCTGCACGCCATGGCGGGCGGCGACACCGACCGGACCTGGTCGATGGAGCTCAAGGCCCGGACGGTGGAAGTCGTCACGAAACGCCGCGGCCGCTTCCGGTACGAGAGCGTCCTCGACCAGGGAGCTCCAGAGTTCCTCGGCCGGCCTGAGCCGGACGACCTGGCCTCCTGGTTCTCCCTGGACGAGGAAGACCTCCACGCGGAGCTGCGACCCGAGGTCGTCTCGACAGGACTGCGGTACCTGATCGTCCCCGTACGCCGCGGGGCACTCGCGCGGGCCAGGATCACCTCCGACATCGGGCAACGGCTGGAGGGATTCGGAGCGCAGTTCGCCTACCTCCTGGACGCGGACGGCCTGGAGGGGCGGCACTGGAACAACGACGGCATCGTCGAGGACGTGGCCACCGGCAGTGCCGCAGGATGCGTGGCCGCCTATCTGAGACGGCACGAACGCGTTGAGGACGGCGAACGCCGGGCACTGCGCCAGGGGCAGCATTGCGGCCGCCCCAGCGAAATGACGATCAGCGCTCACGGCAGCCCCGAGCACATCACGTCGGTACAGGTCGGCGGAGAGGTCGCCGTCGTCGCCCACGGACGTCTCGAAGGGCTCCCGCAATGACGCCCGGACCTGCCTACTTCGCCCCGGAAGAGATCCGCGCCGCGGTCGGATACCCCGATGTCCTGGAGCCCGTCGCCGCCGCACTGCGTGACTACAGCCGTGGTCTGGGCGACTCCCCCGTCGCAGTCTTCGCGCCCGCGGGCCCCGAGGGCGACGTGCACGTGAAGTCGGCGTGGCTGCCGGGCCGCCAGATCTTCACCGTCAAGGTCGCCTCCTGGTTCCTGGAGCGCGCCCGTCGCGGCAAGACCGCCGGGAGCGGAATCATCGCCGTGTTCGACGCCGCGACGGGAGACATCCGGGCGCTGCTGGAGGACGAACACCACCTCTCCGACATACGCACGGCCGCCGCGGGAGCCCTGGCCGCCCGGACCATGACACGACGCGACTCCCACGTCCTCGGTGTCATCGGCAGCGGCACCCAGGCCTACCTTCAGACCCTCGCCATCGCCGATGAACTCCCGCTGCGCACCGTGCGGGTGTGGGGCCGGCGCGAGGCCCGGGTGAAGGCCCTCGCCCAGGCCCTGCACACCCGACGCCCCGACCTGCAGGTCATCGCCGTGGACAGTCCGCAGGCCGCGTGCGACAACGCCGACGTCCTGGTGACGGCGACCTCCAGCACCCAACCCCTGGTACAGGCAGCATGGTTGGCGCCCGGCACGCACATCAACGCTGTGGGCGCCGACGATCCGACGAAGGCCGAATTGACTGCGGGAGCCCTGACGCGGGCGGACCGGATCGTCGTCGACAGCCGCGAACTCACCTCCCTTCATGGCGACTTGTCGCGGCTCCCGGAGCAGGACCGCCGACGCCACGCAGAACTCGGTGAGGTCCTCGCGGGCACGGCACCCGGACGCGACGGCGACGATGAGATCACCATCTGCAAACTCGTCGGCCTGGGCGTCCAGGACCTGGCGGCCGCCGAGGTCACCCTCGACCGGCTGGGCCGGCCTCACGTCCCCGGCGTGGCAACTCCCGCGCACGCGCGCGAGGTTCTTCGGTAGTCGCATCGGATGACGGACGCCGTCCGACGCACGAGCAGCGATTGCTCATCCTGGCGGTTCTCGCACGGCCGACGATGGGTGCCGCGAGCAGATCCGACCATGAGAGGAATTTGATGACACTGCTGGATCTCGATGACGTCCGTGCCGCCGCGCGGCGCTTGGACGGCGTCGTCCTGCGCACTCCTTTGCTGCCCGGCCCGTCGGCCGGTGACGGAGCTCGCACACTTCTGCTGAAGCCCGAGAATCTCCAGGTCACCGGGTCTTTCAAACTCCGCGGTGCCTACAACCGGCTGGCGTCGCTGTCCGCCGCGGAACGCGAGCGGGGTGTGGTGGCGCACTCGAGCGGCAACCACGGCAACGCCTTGGCCTACGCGGGCCGGCTCTTGGACGTGGAGGTCACCGTGGTCGTGCCGGAGACCGCGGCACCGGTGAAGGTGGACGCCATCCGTCGCCACGGTGCGAGCGTGCGCAGCGTTCCGGCCTCCGATCTGGCCACGGCCGTCGGGGCATTCGCCAAGGAGTCCGGTTCCGTCGTCGTGCCGCCGTTCGACGATCTCGGTGTGATCGCCGGACAGGGCACCGTCGGTCTGGAGATCTTCGAGCAGACCCTGCGGATGGGCGTGACACCGGACACCGTCCTCGTCCCCGTGAGCGGCGGAGGGCTGATCTCCGGGGTCGCGGCGGCGCTCAAACGTCTGCTGCCCGCGGTACGCGTCATCGGGGTGGAGCCGAAGACGGCCGCCGACGCGCGGGAGAGTCTGCGCACCGGGCAGCGGGTGGCCTGGCCGACGACGCTCACAGGCCGCACCCTCGCGGACGGCATGCGCAGCAGTTCGGTGGGCGTGATCCCGTTCGCGCACATCCAGGAGTACGTCGACGACATCGTCACGGTCTCGGAGAACGAGATCAGGGAGACCGTCGCCGTCCTGGCGCGAGAGAGCCGTGTCGTTGCGGAGCCCTCGGGCTCGGTCACGACCGCGGCCTACCTCCACCGCCGGGACGACCTGCCCCCGGGCAGGCTGCACGTCGCCGTCGTCAGCGGCGGCAACATCGACACGGCCCTCCTGTCCCGCCTGCTCGCCCGGTACGGCGGAGCTCGCTGAGAGAGTCCGGCCCCCGAGCCGTCGAGGGCGCGATGCTGCGCCGAACGCTGCGGGGTGCTAGGGGGCTGGGGCAGCCGGGAGCGTCGCACTGAGCGAGTACAGGACGGGCAGGTAGGTGTCGCTGAACGGGAAGCGGTACAGGCCGTCGGGCCCCTGGGGCAGGATGTGCCTTCCGTCGGTCTCGGTTTCGGTGTGCTCGCCGAGCCGCTCCACGACCAGCCCTGCCGAGGCGGCCGCTGTCACGATCTCGCCGACCGAATACGGGTACTGCGTCGAGGCCTGCGGCGTGAGCGGAGCATCGGCATGGGCGTACGTACCCGTCATCGCGTCGTGCTGCGGTGCGCCACCGCCGTAGGGCCAGTCGGCCACGAGGGGATCGAAGGTGAGCACCGTCTGGAGGACGGGGTGGAGGTCCACGAGAACGAGCCGGCCTCCGGGCCGCAGCGCTGTTGCCGCGCCGCCCATCCACGCATCCAGGTCCGCAATCCAGGACAGGACTCCGTAGGTCGCGACGACCAGGTCGAACCTGCCCGTCAGGGCATCCGGCAGGTGCTGGGAGTCCGCCTCGACGAACTCCGCGGGCAGACCGGCACGCTGTGCCAGCTCACGCGCCCGTGCGATCGCCTTGGGCGAGAAGTCCACTCCGGTCACGCGGGCGCCCAGACGTGCCCAGTTCAGGGTGTCCATCCCGAAGTGGCACTGGAGGTGGAGGAGATCCTTGCCGGCCACGTCGCCCGCGAGTTCTCGTTCGATCCCGCGCAGCGTCTGTCCGCCGGCGAGAAACGACTCCACGTCGTACGACCGGTCGCCGGGCTGCGTGCCGTGGAACTCAGCGAGGTTGTCCCACAGGGCCCGGTTGGCCACGAGCCCGTCCGCGGCGGCCGCACCGCTCCGGCGGATGTGCGTACCGCAGGAATTCTCTTGATCGGCCATGGAAGACCTCCCTTTGGATTTTCAGTCGCCTCGTCCGTCTACGTGGACAGAACGATCTTTCCGACGGTTCGTCCCCGCTCGCCCAGGCGGTGGGCATCGGCCACCTGCTCCAGCGGAAAGACCGTATCGATGTGGACGTCGAGCAGGCCGTTCCCGGCGAGGGAGGCCAGCGTCTCCAGGTCGAAGCGGTCAGGTTCCACGAGCATGAAATCCGCCCGCAGGCCGTTCTCCACGGCCCACTGGACCGCCCCCGCATCGGCGCCGTTGAGCGCCACGATCCGGCCTTGCGGTACCAAGGTGCCCGCCAATTCCTGGATCTGCCCCGCGACCGTGGCAAGGAGGACGTCCACGTCCGCGACCTGCGAGCCCACATCCACGGACCGGTAGTCGATGACCTCGTCCGCCCCGAGCCCCCTGACAAAGTCGTGCTTGGCCGCGCTGGCGGTGCCGATCACGTATGCGCCCCGGCTCTTGGCGATTTGAACGGCCAGGTGCCCCACGCCTCCGGCCGCGGCCGGAATGAGCACGCGCTGACCGGCGGCGACCTGGGCCACGGCGACAAGGGCTTGCCAGCCGGTGAGGCCCGCGAGGGGCAGTCCGGCGGCCTGGACATGGCTCAGGCGGGACGGCTTGAGGGCCAGGTGCCGCGAAGGAGCGGTCACGTAATCGGCGTACGCCCCTGCCTCCGAGGGAAATCGGGGCATGCCGAACACCTGGTCCCCCACGCTGAAGCGGGTCACTCCCGGCCCCACGGCCGCCACCACCCCCGAGACATCCCAACCGACCGAGAAGGGCGGATCTCCCAGGCCTCCGGCGGCACGCATCTTCCAGTCGACAGGGTTCACTCCGGCGGCCTTCACCTCGACCAGCACCTCTGTGGGTCCCGGTTCCGGGATCTTCGTGTCGACGACGTCCAGGACGTCCGGGCCGCCAAGTCTGCTCTGGATCACTTTGCGCATATTCCATCGATATCAGGCCATGGCTTTTGAACGGGTGAGCAATACGTACTCAGAAATGCGTGAAGGCCACGTCCGGTGACGGCCCTCCCCCTCGTGGGTCCCGGCCAGGGCGGCCCCGGCTCCGACTCCGACTCCGACTCCGACGAGGCTTCCACGTCCCGGATGCGCTGACGTCGAAGACCGCAGACCGGCCGGCTGTGGGGCCGCGTCGACACACGGATCGACCGGTCCTTCGACACGGTCCGCCCTGTCTGTTGATCATTAGGATCGCCCCATGCCGAACGAGGAACCCGCGGCCCCGCGCAGCGCGGAAGAGCGGGAGGACGCGGCCCGTTCTGTGCGTTGGGTGCGCCGGGTCGCCGTCGTCGCGCTGCTGATGGCCGCGGTCAACCTCCGGCCTGCGGTCACCAGCCTCGGTCCCGTGCTCGAGGAGGTCCGTGCAGGCCTGGGGATGAGCGCCACCGCAGCGGGCGTGCTGACCTCGGTGCCTGCCGCGTGCTTCGCGCTGGTCGGCTCCGCCGCGCCCCGACTGGCGCGCCGGTTCGGGCCCGACCGGGTCATCGCTGCCGGCATGGCCGTGATCGCGGCCGGTCTGGCTCTGCGTGCGCTGGCGGAGGGCACCGCCCTGTTCGCAGCCCTGAGCGCCCTCGCGCTCGCCGGTATCGCGGTGGCCAACGTTCTGCTGCCCGTCGTCGTCAAGCAGCGGTTCGCGGACCGGGTCGGCATGATGACCGGCCTGTACTCCATGGCCCTCAACCTGGGCGCGTCCAGTGCGGCGGCGGTGACCGTGCCTCTCGCCAAGGCGTTCGGCGACTGGCGGGTCGGTCTGGGTGCCTGGGCCGTGCTCGCCGCCGTCGCGGTGCCCCCATGGATCGCCCTCGCCCGCCACCCTGTCGCGGCGGCGTCGCGCACCGGCCCTGCTGCACCGAACGCGGCTCCCCGGCCCGCACCACGCCTGACCCGCGATCCCACTGCCTGGGCTCTCACCGTCTACTTCGGCCTCCAGGCCACTGCCGCGTACGTCGTCATCGGCTGGCTCCCGCAGATCTTCCGCGACGCCGGGCTGTCCGCCCAGACGGCGGGGCTGCTGTTCGCCGTCACCGCGGTGCTCGGCGTTCCGCTGTCGTTCGTGCTCGCGGCCGTCGCCGGACGGCTGCGCAGCCAGAGCGGGATCGCCGTCGCCATCGGGGTGTTCGGGATCGTCGGATACGCCGGGCTGTGGGCCGCACCGGCCGGGGCTCCCTTGCTGTGGGCCGTGCTTCTCGGTGTCGCCAACTGCTCGTTCCCGCTGGCCCTGACGATGATCGGCATGCGTGGCCGCGACAGCGTCACGGTCATCCGCCTGTCGGCGTTCGCCCAGAGCGCCGGATATCTGCTGTCGATCCCCGGCCCCATCCTCGTCGGAGCGCTCTACCAGCACAGTGGCAGCTGGCGAACCCCACTGGTCTTCATGACCCTGCTGATGCTCCCCCAGCTTGCGGCAGGCTGGCTCGCCGGCCGCGACCGCCAGATCGGCTGACCGTCACACCGACCACGGACACCGGCACCGGCACTTGCCGGCTGCCCGGAGGCGAGCCGGCAGATGCCTATGGTCGTGGGACGGCGCCGATGACGCTGCCTGTGTTGCGCAGTGGAGCAACAAGGCCCAGGCGCAACCTCAGTGCCGGTTCCGGGGCTTGGGCGACCATGCCCTGCCCTTGCCGACGGGGCGGGAGGCGGCGCCGGCCCGGGTGAGCAGCTCTTCCACATCGGCGACGGAGTGGCCGGTGAGTGCGGCGTACTCGAGCGAGGTTCCGGTGCCGAGCCGGTCGGTCGCTTCGTCGATCGAGGAGATGGCGGGGCGGCGGGTCGCGCCCGACACGGTGAGGAAGGTGTCTTCCAGGCGGTCGGGTCGGATCCAGCCGTGCAGGACGACGCGGCCGTCGGGGCCTTCGAGAATCAGGGTCGGGAAGCCGCGGGCGCCGAGTTCGTGGGTGCGGACCAGGTCCCGTTCGAACTCGGATTCGGCTTCGCCGTTCTCGATCAGTCGGCGGTACGCCACCACATCCAGGCCGAGTTCCACGACCAGTGTCTCGAGGAGCTCGGAGGCGGCGATGTTGCGGCCGTCCAGGAAGAGTTCCTCGCGAAGGCGGCGCAGATAGGCCTCCTCGTGTTCGGGGGCCAACTGCCGGACGGCGGCGAGCGCGATGCTCGGGGGGTAGGAGGAGTCGATGGGGTCGCTCCACCAGACGGAAGAGTTGATGGGCTGGCCGGAGATCCGGGCGAACTCGTCCCAGTGGTGGGCGACGTCCTCGGGGCGCCGGATGCCGTTGCCGGCATCGTGAAAGCCCTGCCAACCGCGCAGGAGTCCACCGTAGACATGGCGCACATCGATGAGGTCGCGATAGCGCTCCGTGAGCGACCTCCAGGCGGGTTCAAGGATCCAGCAGGCTGAGCAGATCGGGTCGGTCACGTAGGTGATGGTGGTCAGGCCCGCTTCAGGAACCGGGTTGTCGGCGGTCGCATCGGGAAGGGCTGCACTGTCGCCGGGCAGGGCACAGAGGCCGGACTCGAGGTCGCACACGCCTGCGGCGAGGGACTGGTCCGTCTGGCTCATGGTGTCTCCATCGGGTGTGTTCGGGCGTCCCGCCGGGACGGTGTCGCCGGGACGCGGGAGGGGCGGGGTGGCCTTTGCGGGACCGGCCGCTGGGGGTCGTCCCCGCCCCTCTTGTTGTTGTGGGCGGGGGTCAGTTCTCGGGGAGGAAGACCTTTTCCATGCCGTTCTGGAGGTTGGTGACGAAGGTGGGGTCGTCGTCGGAGAGGGGGCCTTCGGG
>NZ_JNZD01000050.1 GCF_000725495.1 Streptomyces aureus | reverse complement strand
GGTGTGGGGTCTGGTGCGGTCGGCTCAGCGGGAGTTGCCGGGTCGGTTCTGGCTGGTGGATGTCGAGGGTGATGGGGATCCGGTTGTCACGGGTGAGCCGGAGGTGGTGGTGCGTGGGGGTGAGGCGTTCGCGGCCCGCCTGGTCCGGGCTGCGGGGGATGAGGGCCGGGCTGGGGCTGACGAGGGCGAGCGTCAGCCGTGGGGTGCTGACGGGTTGGTGTTGATCACTGGTGGTACGGGTGGTCTGGCTGCGTTGGTGGCGCGCCATGTGGTGGTCGAGCACGGTGTGCGGAGGTTGCTTCTGCTGAGTCGGCGTGGTCCGGCGGCGGAGGGTGTGTCGGAGTTGGTGGCCGAGTTGGCCGGGCTGGGGGCGGATGCGGAGGTTGTGGCGTGTGATGTGGGGGACCGGGCGGCGTTGGCGAAGGTGCTGGACGGGCGTGTGGTGTCGGGTGTGGTGCACGCGGCCGGGGTTTTGGACGATGGTGTGTTGGAGGGGATGACGCCGCAGCGGCTGGATGGGGTGTTGAGGCCGAAGGCGGACGCGGCGTGGTATCTGCATGAACTGGTCGGGGATGTGGATCAGTTCGTGGTGTTCTCGTCGGTGGCGGGTGCATTCGGTGCGGCGGGGCAGGCGAACTACGCGGCCGCGAACGCGTTCCTGGATGCGCTGGCGGTTCATCGTCGGGCTCTGGGCTGGTCGGGAGTGTCGCTGGCGTGGGGTCCGTGGGAGCAGGGCGCGGGCATGACCGAGCAGTTGGCCGCGGCCGATGTGGCACGGATGCGGCGTTCGGGTGTGCTGCCCCTGGCTGGTGCCGAGGGGCTGGCTCTGTTCGACGCGGCGGGCGGCCCGGCGATGGTGCCGGTCAAGCTGGACCTGGCCGCGTTGCGGACTTCCGGCGAAGTACCGGCACTGCTCCGCGGCCTCGTCCGCACCCCCGCCCGCCCTACGGCGGCCACCGCGTACGCCGGTGGCGGGATCGTCGCGGCACTTGGCGCGGCCGCGCCGGCCGACCGGCCGGAGCTGGTGCTTGAACTGATCCTCAAGCACGCCACCGCCGTCCTCGGGCACGGCGACGCGGTGGAGCTCTCACCGGACCGGCGGTTCCAGGACCTCGGATTCGACTCGCTGATCGCTGTGGAGTTCCGCAACAGGATCGGTGCGGAGATCGGGCAACGGCTGCCCGCGGCACTGCTGTTCGACTACCCGACCCCGGCGGATCTGGTGGACCACTTGCTGCCCAGGCTCGTCGCCGACGAACCCACCGGGCCGGCCGCGCTGCTGGCGGATCTGGAACGGCTGGAGCGCGCGCTGGACGAGACCACGGTGGACGACGAGCGCCTGCGTCGGCAGATCGCCGGCCGGCTGGAAGTGCTCCGCGGCAGGTGGGCGGCAGGTCGACAGGAAGAGGAAGAAGACGGCTTCGACGTCGAGTCGGCCACCGACGACGACATGTTCCGCATGCTCGATGACGAGCTCGGCCTGAACTGAGGGCCCAGGAGCGCGTCGTGGCAGCGGGCGCCTGTTCGGGCATGCGTGGGCGGTGAGGGCCGGGTGTGATCACCCGGGCCTCACCGCCGAAGGCTCGGAAGGGACGAGCTCGCAGCCCTGCCCGGCCCGGGAACGACTACCTGATGGCGGACCCTTCGGAGACGGCGGACAGCGTGGCCGCCAACTCGGCGTTCACCTCGGCCTGGTGCTCAGCCAGGTAGAAGTGGCCGCCGGGGAACGTGCGGAGGCGAAAAGCGGCGCGGGAGTGTTCGCGCCATCGGGCGGCCTCCGCGACGGTTGTCTTCGGGTCGTCGTCCCCCACCAGTGCGGTGATGGGGCAGTCGACCGTGCTGCCCGGCACGGCCTGGTAGGTCTCGATGACCCGGTAGTCGCCGCGCACCGCCGGCAAGGTCATCCTCATGATCTCCTCGTCGCCCAGTAGGTCCGCCTGAGTGCCGTTGAGGTTCCGCATGTCGTCGAGCAGGCCCTCGTCGTTCCGCAGGTGCACCCGTTCATCGCGGTGTGTGGCCGGCGCGCGCCGGCCGGATGCCACGATCGCGCGTGGCGCGGCGGGCGTGTCGGCGAGTGCGCGGGCTGTCTCGAACGCGAGCACCGCACCCATGCTGTGTCCGAAGTAGACAGTCGGCAGCGGCCTTTCCCGCTCTAGTACCGGCCCGATGCGAGCGACGTACTCCCCGACGCTGAGCACCAGTGGCTCATGCCTGCGGTCCTGGCGGCCGGGGTACTGGAGGACCACGACGTCGGCGGCGGCCGCGTGGGTCATCGCGACGGGGTGGTAGAAGCTCGCGGAGCCGCCCGCATGCGGGAAGCAGACGAGCCGTACGCGGCTGCTGGCGTTGGGCTTGAAGCGGCGCAGCCAGCGCTCCGCGTCGGTGCCGGGGATGGGCATGAGGTCTCCTCTGGGCAGTCGTCAGAGGCGAGTAGGTCCCCTTCCTGACTGGAGAATCCCCAGTCCCGGGAAATGAACGTGCCAATTCCCAGTGATGCACTAGGGTGCTCCGACTTTCGTTGACACTGCGGTCTTGAGGCTGTGAATGTCATTGCGAGGGACTGCTCCCGCGAACGTTCACGGCGCGTAGCGGTCATTTTTCCCGTCGCGGCGGAAGGGAATGTCGTGTCCAAGCGTGCACTTATCACCGGGGTCACCGGTCAGGACGGCTCGTACCTCGCAGAACACCTGCTGGCGCAGGGCTACCAGGTGTGGGGTCTGATTCGGGGCCAGGCCAACCCGCGAAAGTCACGGGTCAGCCGCCTCGCATCTGATCTCTCCTTTGCGCACGGTGACCTCACAGACCAGGCCAGCCTGGTCTCGGCACTGGACTACGTCCAGCCTGACGAGGTGTACAACCTCGGAGCCGTCTCGTTCGTGCCGATGTCCTGGCAACAGCCGGAACTGGTGACCGAAGTCAACGGCGCCGGTGTGCTCCGCATGCTGGAAGCCATTCGCATGGTCAGCGGGCTGAGTGCGTCCCGATCGGCCCGCTCCGGTCGGATCCGGTTTTACCAGGCGTCCTCCTCGGAGATGTTCGGGAAGGTCGCGGAGACTCCGCAGCGGGAATCGACCCGGTTCCATCCCCGCAGCCCGTACGGGGTGGCCAAGGCTTATGGTCATTTCATCACCCGTAACTATCGTGAGTCGTACGACATGTACGGCGTCTCCGGAATCCTGTTCAACCATGAGTCCCCGCGTCGTGGTCCCGAGTTCGTGACCAGGAAGATCTCACTGGCCGTCGCTCGGATCAGGCTGGGAATGCAGGACAAGCTGGCGCTGGGCAACCTGGACGCGGTGCGTGACTGGGGCTTTGCCGGCGACTACGTCAAGGCGATGCATTTGATGCTCCAGCAGGACGAGCCCGGGGACTACGTGATCGGGACCGGCGTCATGCACTCGGTCCGAGACGCGGTGCAGATCGCCTTCGACGCCGTGGGCCTCAAGTGGGAGGACCACGTCGTGATCGATCCCTCGCTGGTCCGCCCGGCCGAAGTGGAGACGCTGTGCGCCGACTCCAGCATGGCCCGGGCCGCGCTGGACTGGGCGCCCACGGTGAAGTTCGAGGAACTGGTGCAGCTGATGGTCGAGTCGGATCTAGAGCAGGCAACGCGGACCCGCGACTACGGCGAGCTGCTGGCGGCTGCCGACAGCTGGTGACACGCCGACCGAGGCGCCAACCAGCCACACCCTTCGGACGCCCCCTCACGAACTCCTGGACAGTGCAGTCGACTTGCTCATCCGTCGATGCCCTCGACCTGGCCGCCTGGGCCCCACACATCGAGTCGGACGCGGTCCTCGTCAGCCTGATGAAGGGCATCGAGACGCGCTCCGGCATGCGGATGTTCCAGGTGATCCACCACGTAGCGGGTATCGGCCTCGAGCGGATCGCGGTGCTGTCCGGCCCGAACCTCGCCCAGGCGACCGCGAGCGGATAGCCTGCTGCCTCGGTGATCGCCTGCCCCGACGAGAAGGCCGCGGCCGAGCTGCAGGCGGCCTGCCCTACCCCGTACGTGCGCCCTTAGGACACTAACAGAAGCTGTTGATCATGTGACTTTCAGCTGGGGTGGTCGTTGGTCTGTGCGTGGGGAAACGTCAGTCGCGTCCGTGGATCGTGTCGGATGAACTGTGGTCACTGATCGAACCGTTGCTGCCCGGGCCGGGTCCGAAGCTGGTGGAGGGCAGGCCTCGAGTGCCGGACCGGCAGGCTCTGTGCGGGATCCTGTTCGTGCCGCACACCGGGCTCCATGGGGAGTATCTGCTCCCAGGAGCTGGGATTCGGCTCGGGCGTGACCTGCTGGCGGCAACTGGCCGCGTGGAATGAAGCCGGTGTCTAGGACGAACTGCACCTGGCCTTGCTGAAGAAGCTGCGGGTCATCTCCAGCCTCCAGAAAGTCAGTTGGCGCCTATGACCGGCCTACGGCCAAGCCGCCCCGTCGTCACCCCACGCCACCTCCGGATTTAACGAGCTTCTCCGGCGCCGACCAGTACGACGCCCTCCACGCTGAGATTGTGCATCGTGAATCAGCCCGATTGGGGCGCACACTGCCTGCTGCTTGCGGCGGCACGGTGTCGATTCCGGCTGGAGCGGTCAGGAGGCTGGGACGGTCCCCACCGTGACGTCCGGCCCATGAGCATCTCAACGACCAGCCGGACCGCTGGCCGAAGCAAGTGCGGCTGAAGTATCAGCGGACCGGCAGCCGGACGACTCACCAATTGAGTGCCGCAGCCATGAGGTGGTCGCGGACGCGGGCGACGTCCGGATGTGCGGGAAGCCCCGGGCGGCCGACGAGGTAGCCGGTGTTGATGGGCGGGTCCTCGGGGTCGTGGAGCACACGCAGCGAACCGGCCGTGAGTTCGGCGTGGCACAGGTAGCGCGGCAGGACGCTCCACCCCATGCCCGCGCCGACGGCGGCGAGGATGCCGCGCAGGTCGGGGACGGTGAGGGCGGCGTGGGCCTGGAGCCGCCGACCGAACACGTGACGCCAGTAGCGGCGGGCGATGGGGAGATCCTCCGCGTAGGTGACCAGCGGAAGGTCCTGGAGGGCGTTCGGCAGTTCCCGCCCGGACAGCCGCTCCGCCCACTCGGGGGCCGCGACCAGGACGAACTCCTCGTCGAAGAGCGGTTCGGCGTGCAGAGTGCGTCCGCGGGGCCGCTGGGTGGCGATGACGAGGTCGTGGCGTCCGGCGCGGAGCTCCTCCAGCAGCGGCTCGGTCAGCCCGGTGGCCACCCGCAGCTGGACACCGTCGGCCGTCAGCGACGCGAGCGAGGGAATCACGACGGAGCACAGGAATTCGGCGGGGCCGGCGATGTGGACCGGAGCCGACGCGGCCGCGGGCCGTTCGTCGGTGACGCGGGCCAGCTGGTCCAGGGGTGCCGCCAGGCGTACGGCGAGTTCGTCCGCGTACGGCAGCGGAGCCGCGCCCCGCGCCCGACGCTGGAACAACTCGTGGTGAAGACGCTGCTCCAGAGCGCGGATCTGCGTGGTCACGGTCGACTGTGAGAGGCCGAGCTGCTGTGCGGCGGCGGTGAAGGAACCCGTGCGGTGCACAGCGAGGAAGGTGCGCAACTGGTTCAGATCCAGGGTGCCGGGCCGGTGAGGATCCCGTTCGTTCATGGGCCGAGGGTAGGTGACCCGGGGGCGTCCCGGGAGCGCGCCGCCGCCGGGGAGAGCGGGACGTCGTGGATCGGGCCGCCGGTGTACCCATCGAATCGTCGATACGTCGCATCGGTTTCGTCATTGGTCGCACGGGCCGAGCGGGTTTAGCGTCGAGGACATCAGCATGCTGACGATCTGAGTCCACAGCGTCAGCGCGTCGAAACCGACCCTCGGAGAAGTGCACCATGTCGAAGAAGATCCTTTTCGTGATGACCGGCGCCGACCACTGGACGCTGGCGGACGGCACGAAGCACCCGACCGGCTTCTGGGCCGAGGAGGCGGTGGCTCCCTACGAGGCACTCAAGGGGGCGGGCCACGAGATCACCGTCGCCACCCCGGGCGGAGTCGTCCCCACTGTGGACCGGGGCAGCCTCGCCGCCGAGGTGAACGGGGGAGAGGAGGGCGCGAAGAAGATCGCGGACACGCTCGCCTCGATCGAGGAGATCAAGAACCCGATCCGCCTGGAGGACGTGCGTCTGGAGGACTGGGATGCCGTGTTCTACCCCGGCGGACACGGGCCGATGGAGGACCTGGCGGTCGACGCCACCTCCGGAAGACTGCTGACCCGGGCGCTGGAGTCCGGCAAGCCGCTCGGCGTCGTCTGCCACGCCCCGGCCGCGCTGCTCGCCGCCGTCGGCGAGGACGGCGGCAACTCCTTCAAGGGCCGCAAGATCGCCGCCTTCACGAACGTCGAGGAGACCCAGGCCGGGCTGGCCGACCGGGCAAAGTGGCTGCTGGAGACGCGGCTGCGCGAGGCCGGCCTGGAGGTCCAGGTCGGAGAGCCGTGGGCGCCGAACGTGGTCGTCGACGGCAACCTGGTCACCGGTCAGAACCCCGCCTCCTCCGCCCCCCTGGCGCAGGAGCTGCTGAAGAAGCTGGCCTGACATGGCTGCCGCCGACCGTACCCAGGAGGTGCTCGACGCCGCCTACACCTGTCTGACCAGGTTCGGTGTGCGGCGCACCACGATGGACGACATCGCCGCAGAGATGGGTGTGTCGCGGTCGGCGGTCTACCTGTACGTCCGCAACAAGGATGCCGCCTTCCGGCTGCTGGCCGTGCGCCTGCACGAGCAGGCGCTGGAGCGGGCGAGGAAGGCGGCATCCGCGGACGCCTCGATCGCGGACCGGGTACGCGGTGTGCTGGAGGCCAAGCTCGACCTGGTCCTGCACCTGCGGGGCGACTCCCAGCACACCGCCGAGCTGCTCGACGCAAAGGCCCGTCTCTTCGGCGACATCTGCACCACGTTCACGAGCGACCTGCACGCCCTGCTCACCGACCTGCTGCGCCGGTCGGGCGTCGAAGACCCGGAGGACGCGGCGCAGATCTGCGTGTCGCTGGTTGTCGGACTGGAGAACACCCCCGACGCGCGTCCCCTGCTCACCCGTGCGTCCGACGCGCTGTGCGCCGGGCTGGCCGACCGGGCTCCCTGAGTCCTGCCCGAGCGGCTGTTGCCCCCGTCGTGACGTACGGGATGTCGTCAGCCTCGTGTCGGCCTCGGCCGTTCGGGGCGTGTGGAAGGAGTTTGGCCGTGGTGTCAGAGCCCTCGTTGTTCGGCTACTTGAGCTATCGCGACGCGCAGGCGGGGATCGGATGGCTGGGGTCTCGGTTTCGGCACCGTGGTCCGGCAGGACGACGGCGATCGTGTTGTCCACGCGGAGCTGCGCCTGGGGGAGGTGGTGGTGATGGTGGCCAGTGACGATGCCGGTTACGAGAGGCCTGCCCTGAAGGGGCAGTCCACCGGCCGGGGACTCTACCTCCGCACCGACGAGGTCGACGACCTGTTCGAACGCGCCGTCGGGGCGGGCGGTACGAACGTGATCCCGCCGGAAGCGACGCCGTGGGGGTCACGACGTGCGCGCGTTCTCGACGTCGAGGGCAACGAGTGGACCTTCGGCAGCTATCGGCCGGGGCTCGGCTGGACCTGAGCGGACGGCATCCGAGCCGGCGGCGCGGCCCCGACCACGACGACGGGGGGCGGCGGGGTGCGCGACCGCTCGGGCGGTCGCCCGCCCGGCGGAGGGTACGTTCCGGACCCGATACGCCGGAGGTCGTCAACTGCCCTTTTCGCGCCATGGGTTGGACGTATCGCGCCGGGACCGGCCTCGCGTTCTTCCTGGACGAGATCGCCCGGTACGCGGCGGGCGGCCAGAACACGACGCTGTTCATTGAGACGCTGCTCGCCTCCACCCGGCACGAGCGGCTCCGCGAGGAACTCGGCAGGGTCCTCTACGAGGGCCGTGACGCGCTGGCCCGCTGGGTGGCCGGTCAGCGGCAGGCCGTCGGCGCCGATCCCGGCGACGCCGAGGCCACCGCCGTGGCACTGCTCGCGCTGCTCGACGGGCTGGTGCTCCACCGGATCATCGATCCGGAACTGGCGTCCATCCCGGTGACGGGACCGCTGCGCCGGCTCGCCGGGCTGCCGGAGACGCCCGCTCTGTAATGCTGTGCCGGTTCCGGCTTCGGCCCTGTGCAGGGTGAGGACACGGTGGCAGGCGGGGTGCGGGTCGGGGACCCTGCACGGGTGTATCTCTGGCCGGATCGACAAGGAAGCCCCGTAGATGTTGGGCCGAGGGCCGATTTCGGGATGACACGTTTTCGTGTCGGAGGTCGTGACAGGCTCAGTGGATGGATCACAGTTCAGGTGTTGCTTGCCGGCCCTGATGCGCAAGGGTGATCCCGCCACACGAGGTCTGTTCGCCCCAGTGTGGATCGTCCGATACCGCCACAGGATGCGCCGGCAGCCTCTCGGCGGCGCACACCCCTCAGCGAAATGCAGGGTGCAGTCGGGCTCGTGAGCTGCCAAGTCTCGCCGCTCTGGCGGTCGACTCGCCGGCAGTTCATGCATCCCGGACCGGAGCCGCTTCGCAGCGGCGCCCTCACCGCGGTCTCCCCTCGGGAAGCCGTCGCCCGGGTCAGGGCGGGATCTGGCACGCTGGCACGCCGTGTTCCGTTGCGGGACTACGAGAGCAGCAGGGGAGCTGCTGCCTGGTCGTGAGCAGCCATCCCCACGGCCCGGAGGCCCTCAAGACCACTAGTCAGGACAAAGGCCACCGCGGTGACCACATCCGCATGCCCAACGACGGTTGTGACCACCCCTTCGGCAAGGAACGCTGAGTCGAGAGCGGCCTCTGATCGTTCAGAGTTCCCTGCGCAAATCCACCGACGGCTGCCCCAAGGGCCATGGTTATCGAGCGGTCCGGCGCCGGGCGCGGGCCGAGAGCTCGGCACCTCCTGCATCCGCGGTATGAGGGCATTCCGCGCTTCCGCTGGTCACAGCTACGACACGAAGCGTTTGTGATCATTCACTCCAAGTCATACCAGGGTCACAATGGCGGCGCTCAAAACCGTCCTTGGGGGCTCTATGCACGCAAGAACCACCGGCGTTCGCCTCACGACCGAGCACGCCCGCTGCGGTTCCGCAGCCCATCGCCGAGGTGGAGCCGTAGGCGCCAACGGCGCCTCAGACTCAAGGCCTGCGACGGGCGGGCCTGATGCGAACCGCTCGCAGACGGGCTGGATGGTCCGATGCGCCGGACACCGGACCGGACCGATCAACTAGCCAGCTCACGCGGAGGGGAATCCGTCATGCAACGCCGTGCCGTCATCGTCGCCGTCACCGTCCTGCTCGCTTCCGTCCTCGGTGCGTGCGGAAGCGCCGCGCAGACCGAGAGTCCCAAGTCCTCACCCTCGTACGCAGCCGACAGTGTCGACGCGCGTTGCCGGGCGCAGGACTGGCCCCAGCCCATGCCCGACCTCCAAGGCCAACCGTTCGACCCGCTCGGCGCGGACCTCAAGTGCTTCGGCGACATCCAGGCGATTGCGCCCGACGGACATGACGTGATGACCGACCCGGGCAGCGGGTTGGGCGCTTGGACCGTCGCTTCCAGCAGTCCCGGCCCGGGTGTCAAGGTCGGGATCACCGCCTCGATCACGCTCCGGCTCAGGAGGGGATGAAAACCCGCGGGGTGCGACCGTGGCCGGTGTGATCCACCTGATCGGCGCCCCGCTCCGTCTGTCCTTGGCGCGGGACCACCCCGAGCCGGTGCCGGCCCTCGAGCCGTTCTATGCAGGCCCGACCGAGTGGGCGGCGCTGCAGTGTCTCGAAGCGGGAGGTCATCGCGCGTCGAGGCCGACCGCACGCGCCGTCGCGACCGCCGTCAGTACGGCAGGAGCCCGGCTGGCTCACCCGGCTTCCCGCGGCGCTGACCGAGGATAGAGCGTGCAGAACAGGTGGGCCGCGAGGTGTGTACATGCGACGGCGGCCCCGGCACCTCCTTGGGAGGAACCGGGGCCGTTGTGTGCCCAGGGGACCGCGCCGCCCCCGCGGGGGATCAGAGGCGGCGTGGCCGATCAAGGAGTGGGGGCGTGCGTGCCCGTCTGGCGCGCCCTTTCTCGCGATGCGTGGCCCATGTCCGGGCGGCGGCGGTGAGAGCGGCCCTGTGGGGCATTGGGCGCGTGCGTTCCCAGTCTTCCCACGCGGCGTAGACGGTGCGCGCAAATGTGGTGACGGTTGCAGGGTCGGCCGCACGGTAGGCGGAAACCTGCCGGGCGACCGTCTCCGCCTGTTCCGGTGTATGGCCAGCAGAGATGAGTCGGGGCACCGTGAGCGCCGTGTCGGCCCACGTCGGAGCAGGGCAGGAAAGGGCCCAGTCCAGTAGCAGTAGCTCCCCGCCCCGGGTGATCAGCATGTTGTGCGGGGACATATCCGTGTGGGCGAGTCCTCGGCCCTGCAATCCGGGCGGTACATCCTCGGGCAGGAATTCAGTCCATCGTGTGTGAAGCGGCCTCTTGTTCAGTTCCTCGGGCCATGCCGTCTGGGAGACGACGGTAAGGGTTCGCAGCAGGGGGGCGAGATCGTCGGACCCGGGAGTCAGGTCCGGGTGCCGACCCTCGATGTACTGGTATCCGTAGAGCGTCCACCCGCCGGCGTCGGCCTCCCACAGCATGCGGGGTGCGAGGGGCGCGCATCGGGTGACCCGCGCTTCGTGGCGGTACACCCATGCCTGTGGGTCGTCGTGTCGGGTGCCCTTGATGAACGCTCGCCCCGCTGGTGTGTGGACGGTGCAGGCGAGCCGGGACATGACGCCGTGCGGCGCGGTCTCGGCCGTCTCGACGGGGCCTGTGTGTCGCTCGACGGCGGCCCGGGTCGTTGCCGGTAGGTCGTGCCATTCGATGCGGTCCACCCGCGGTCTCCTGCGTTGGTCGAGCGAAACGGGGTCGGTCCCCGGCCTGGCCACAGCGTGACACAGACCGAGGACCGACAAGGGGGGACTACTTCGGGTGGTTGGGGCTGTCCGAGCAGTTCGCGTGACACTGCGAGCAGTCGGCGACGTCCAGCTCGGGCCAGAACTCCATGTCGATCTCGTACCCGGCGAGGGTGATCGAGTCGGCGGTCAGCGCGCGCAGGGCCTTGCCGCCGCCGTGCTCGTCCTTGTCGAGGAATCCGGGCTGGTGGTGCAGGAAGCGGCCGAACCGTTGCTGGCAGAACTCGGCGTACGCCTTGGTGTGGAGCAGGAAGGCGTGCCAAAAGTCGTCGACGAGCGGTGAGGGGCTGAGCGGTCGGTCGGCGTAGTCGCATGCGGCGAGGAAGGCGAGCATCTGGCCGGCGCCTCGGTCTGCCTTCTCCTCGGTCAGCTGGGGGAACTTAGAGGTCGTTTCTTATGGCTGCCTCTCGCATGAGGTGCGGAGTGCCATCAGTGCGTCCCAGCCGCTTCCCTGGGTGAGGACCTGGAGGGCGACGCCCTGGTCAGTGTCGAGGATGACGTACTGCTCGGGGGTGTAGGACAGGTCGCCCCAGGGCTCGCGGGTGTGGGCTCGGGCCAGAGCCCGACCACACGCTGTGCAACTGATCCAGGGGATCAGGAGGAGGTGATCGGGCAGGCCGACTGTGGTTCCGGGCAAGGGTGATCTGGCCGTGTCTTCGATCAGCTGAAGGGCTGATGCGGTTCCGTTGCCGGGGCACTGGGAGAGGAGGGGTCCCAGCGGCAGGGGCCACATTCCCCAGGCTTCGGCGACGATGGCGATCTCGGCCCGGGTGGTCTCATCTATGGCCACTTGGTGCTTTAGCAGGGCAGAGACGAGCAGCTCAAGGCCGCCTTCCTGTTCGCCGATGCCCCAGAATTCCAGCACTTCCTGGGCATCTTCGGGCGGTAGGAGTGCGGCGAGCCGGTGCCATACGGCAGCTTCACTGGTCACTCTTGGAGGCTAGTACTGGCGGGCACGAGGTGAGCCGGCGGTGGCAGATGAGGGCTGCGGCTATGCCGACGAAGGCAAGGAAGTGTTCGGCCTTGCGCTCGTAGCGGCGGTGCAGACGGCGGCAGCCAGCGAGCCCGGAGACCGTTCGTTCGACGACCCAGCGGTGTCGGCCGAGCCGTTTTGAGGACTCGATGCCCTTGCGCGCGATGCGGTGGCGGATACCGCGCTTGCGGAGCCATCGGCGCAGGTGGTCGTAGTCGTAGCCCTTGTCCGCGTGCAGCTTCGCCGGCCTTCGTCGGCGTGGGCCGCGGCGGGACCGGATGGGTGGGATCCCGCGCACGAGCGGTTCAAGGCCGAGGCTGTCGTGCATATTGGCGCCCGAGATCCCCAGCGAGATCGGCCGTCCGTTCCGGTCGGTGACCAGGTGGATTTTCGATCCCGGCTTGCCGCGGTCGGTCGGATTCGGTCCGGTCAACGGCCCCCTTTTGCGGCCCTCAGGCTGACTGAGTCGATCGCGCACCGCGACCAGTCCAGCTCGCCCCGAGCACCGAGCTCGTCGAGGATGACGCGGTGGAGCCGGGCCCAGACACGGTCCCGGCTCCACTGGGCGAAGCGCCGGTAGACGGTGGGCCAGGCCGGCCCGCCACCGGCGGAAGCTGCCGCCACGTGCAGCCCGAGGTGGCCACGAAGATGATCGCTGCCAGACATTCACGGTCACCGGCCCGCCGTCTCCCGCCGCCTTGCGGGCGTATGACCTCCGTCGACGGGACCACCCGCCGAAACAGCGTCCACAACTCGTCCGGCACCAACCGCTCCACCAGATCAGTCATGCACGGCTCAACGAGTGATCACACCATTAGAAACGGTGTCTTAGCGCGTTGCGGATTCGAGCGGTGACGAAGGCCCAGGGTTGGATGGCATCGTGGAAGAGCCACGTGCAGACCTCCGGCCCGAGGTCTTCAGCCAGCGTGCGGAGGCGTCGGTCCAGGGACACCTCCGTGAATTTGACCGCGTCACGTACGGTCCGCCGCTCACGGGCCGTGAATGTGAGCGACTCCGACTGCTTGAGAGCCTCCTTCACGCGTTCTGCGAAGGGGTGTTCGGTCGGCTCGGCATGCAGCGCCCGATGCAGCGTCTCGGCCGCGTTCACGACGTCCAAGAGCTGAAGCTGGAGGGAGTCCGAGCGCGACGAACGGGGTTCCACCGCGTCCAGCGGGACTGAGCAGCGGCGTGCCACCTCCAGCCATGCGGGAAGGAACGACGGCATGTCCGCGACGTCGGGGGCCAAAGGGAGCGGGGCCACCATGTGGGAGGGAAGCGTTTCGGGTTCCTCGCCGTCATGAGGATCCACGTCGAGGACGTGTGGGCGAGTACCTCCGTCGGGGAATCATTCCGGAAAGACGCGCAGGTTGAAGACGCTCACCGGT
Source organism: Streptomyces aureus (assembly GCF_000725495.1). Lineage (GTDB taxonomy): Bacteria > Actinomycetota > Actinomycetes > Streptomycetales > Streptomycetaceae > Streptomyces > Streptomyces aureus_B. The sequence goes on along the minus strand of NZ_JNZD01000050.1, from coordinate 8,009 downwards.
TCGTCGACCCCAATGGCGACCAGAGCCCTCAGCGGCCGCGCAACATCCCTGTCAATGGCGTCCAGAGTGGACCCGGAGGGTCTGTCGACCATGGCAGCCACCCGCTCACGCAACGACTTCCTGCGCCGGCCCTGATGGATTTCCTCCCGGACGCCGATGGTGATCGATCCACCGTCTACGGGGACGGTGACGTCGGCGGGTGCGGTGTAGGTTTCTGGGCGTACTTGGGGACCGCGCAGCCCGCTCAACGGCCACCACGCCGGAAGCCCGGTGATCTCGAATGACGCGGCGGAGTAGAGGGTTGCTTCGGTGACGTGGCCTCCGCGGACGAGGCTGCCGACCCTCCACGTCATCACCCACTGGTCATCCGTGCTCTCAGTGGCGTCGGGGTTCACACCGGTCACGTCGTTGAGGTAGCAGTGCCGGAGCGTGTAAAGAGTGCCCAGGCAGGAACCCCAGATAGTGGTCGGCGGGACCAGCCGGAGCCCTGTGTCCCCGCCCCAGTCCGTCAGCAGGGTGCCGATGAGGTCGAGTTGCCATCCGTCATCGATGCGGTTCAGTGCCCCCGGTACTCGCACCGTCGGTGCATCAGGGGTCCACCAAACGCCATGCCGCTGCTCTCCCACGATCCCCTCCATAGGTCGCTCGCCAGCTGCGTCATCTGACGTTGAAGTTCGATGGGCGCAGCCGGCGTTTGCTCAACTCCTATCGTCCACCCGGCGGTGAGGGGCCGGACTGTCCTGGTGTCCACAGCGGGGACGTCCTGGGCCGTGGCGAGGAGTCGGCCAGCAGCGACATCACGCCTCCGGGGATGCCGAGCTTCGCCAACGCCCAGTCGAGCAAGGCAGCTTCGGTATCACACATTCGAGCGATCACGCTCGTCTGCTCGGGCAGGAGAATTCTGCGCGGGATCACGATCGTCTCGCGAACCCGGTCGAGGGGGAGCCCTCGGAGGAACCCCTGCGCGGCTGGCCGCGTCGCGTCCTCGTCCTTTGGCAGTGGCAGGCGTCGGCGGGCAGCGTTCGATACGACGATCCCGGCGACGTGGACGTAGTCCACCAACAGCGGCCCGAGCAGGTCTGCGAGGGCGTCGGTCTTGGCGGCGAGCGTCAAGTCGGCGAATGGCATGGGGAAGTGGAAGAGGCCGCTGTGGTCCTCCACCCAGATCCAGGCGGTGCCCGCTCCCGCCGTTTTGGCGCACTTGCCGCGCACCTTGCTCAAGAGGCGCTGGCCCTGGTCACTCTCCACCGTTTGTCCGGTCAGGGTGGTGCCGTGAGGAGCTTGGCCGGGGTGGGCCGTCAGCCGACTCCCGCCCTTGCTGAGGACGTCGACCACTGCGCCCGACACCGCGCACTCGTTAGCAGCTTCCTCGGTCCGCGTTTTCCATGCCTCGAAGTCGTGACGGTTGAGCTGCTCGGGGAAGTCGCCTTCCCAGTAGATCTCCCTGTCCAGAGTGAAGAGGTGTGACCGGCACCTTTGACGGAACTCCTCATAGTCCTGGAACTTCTGGTCCTCGGCGAAGGTAACAACCTCGATGAAGACCGGACCGATCTTGACGTCGCCGGGACCGCCACTGGCCTTCGTCGGCTCCAGCTCGACCCGGTGTCCGCGGGACGCCCCCAGGAGAGCGAGCCGGGCCTGCGTCTGGGTGTGAAGGAACCGGGACAGGGTCACATCGCGGCGGGCATCGCGCCTGACCGCAGTCAGTCCAGGCACTCCCGCTTCCTCAAGGTAGGCGTACGCGGCCCACCAGCGGATCGCTTCCACCCAGGCTCCCCGCTCCGCTCCGGCGAGGTACTGGAGCACCGGTGCATGTCGGCCCAGACTGACGAACGTGTCACTGGCCCGGCCCGAAGCAGGGGAGGGAGTCACCGCCTTGGGTAGCCAGCGGCTGTCGAAGAAGGCGGTGAGGCCGGCCACCGCACGTGCGGTCACCTCGTGACCTGCACTGGAGAGGTAGGTGGCGCCCTCGGGAGAACCGAACCACGCCTGCCAGTCGATCGCGCGGTCGCCCTGGTCGATCGCGTGCCATATCTCTTTGTCGCGAGGGTGCATGTCGGTCAGCATGAAGGCTCGCCGACAAGCGGCGCAGGAATTTTCGGAATGCGTCGTCACGCCTCGGAGGCGTACACCTTCGGCGTCCGGCATTGGTATCGGTAGCCGGCAGCGGCGGTTAGGAGCGGACAGCGGCGAGCTGTTCCAGGATGGCCCGTAGATCGGCGTTGCGGATGTCGGGGTGAGAAGGTGTCGGGCCGGGCGGGTGCTGGGCGGGGACGGCAGACAGCTGTGGCGGCCGGACCGTCAGCGGATCTTCGGTGAGCCGATGGGAAGGAGGCCAGGGCATGGACGGCAGGCGGTAGACGGCGTCCTGGCACCAGGCCACCGCTCCGGCGTTCGCTTTGGCAGCGACCTTTCGGGTGAGGCCTTTGCGAGGGCTGTAGTGGGTGCGCGGCGTGGAGATCAGCAAACAGGTCGGCGACAGCGGGGCGAACACCTCGATCGTCTTCGGGAGTAGCGGGGGAGTCAGGGAGAAGCTGCCGTCCTTGCGGCGCAGTGCCACCCCGCTGTCGGGGAGTATCAGCAGCGGCTCGGCGGAGTGCAGCAGCACCAGCCGCCGGCCCGGGGCTGCGAGCACACTTCGCGTTCGTTCGAACCCTCGGATCGAAGCCCGCAGCGCCGATCGAGGATCGTCCACCGCCGAGGCGTCGGGCGCCGAGTGCACGGCCGCCCAGAACACCTCCAGTCGCTCCGCCTCGGACAGCGGCCGCCCTAGCCGTTCCTCGTGGAAGCCGACTTCCTCCACCGCCCACACAGCTGGGAACAGATGCCGGCCGACCTGTTCGTCGAACGAGCGGAACACCCGGGTGCGCACCACCTGCCAGGCCAGAGCATCCAGCACTACCGCATCCTGCACCTCCGCCAGCGCAGCTCGCCCCTCCCTCAGGGCACGCAGAACTGGTGCGCACGGGCCGTCGACCTGATGGTCCAGGTAGGTCTCGAGCGCCACACGGCGCTCGCCCTCGGCGAGGGGGTCGGTGTTGAAGTGCCGGGCCACGGCAGCCCGCCGCACCGGGGTGCGATGCTCCGCACCGGTCCGCCACCGTCCCAGTACATGTCCGTCCTCGGCAAAGGCCCGCAGCCAGTACTGCGGCACCAGGTGGTGCTCCTTGGCCGTGTTCGCTCCCACCTTCGCCCCCTACAGCCCTGCACCGGCGGGATCGGACGGCACCTGCCCCGCCGCGGCGTGGCGCCAGGGGTAGCTGTCCCAGCCAGCATCCAGCACGGGGTTCCGGGCGCGAGCGTGGTCTGGGAGTGCTTCACGCAGGTTGTAGGTGGAGCGCTGCGGGTCGGCAGCCCGCTCCAGCAGGAGTCGGCCGACGGGGGCGTCGGTGATGGTGACCAGGTTCTCCAGCTCGCTGATGCTGCACACCGTGACCGGCACCGTGGTGGCCGGCAGCTGCGGCCGTTGCACCGGGGCGTTGACGATGTGGAACGGCTCCATCGTCACGATCAGCCCGTGCACGGGCCGGTCTGTGGGCACCTCGGCGAACTCCTTCTGCCCGCTCGCGATCAAAGCGGCGGTGTTGTCGATCTGCTCATAGGCGTGGCCCAGCATGCGCTTCGCCTCGTCGACCCGCCGCTCGTTGGCCAGACGCAGATGCGCGGTGGGCCGCACGGACTTCACCTCCACCAACAGCACCAGCTCCTCGGTGACGACGATCCAGTCGACACTGAGTGCGTTGCCCCGGCCGTAGACGATCTCCGGCTGGACCGTCGCGTCGGGCAGCAGCCCCAGCTGGCGGCCGACGTAGGCCTCGAACAGATCACCCAGGTCCTGCGCGAAGGCGTTGCCGAACCGGGCGACGCCGGTGTAGTAGATGCCCAGCGGGCTCGCCTTGGCCGGGATCAGCTGGCTGACCGGTGCAAGGAACCCCAGGCCGTAGCCCTTCACCAGGGGTGTGCCGCGCAGCGGGTTGAACTCAAAGCGGCGCAGGAGCGGATCGGTAGTCATCCGGGCCCGGTCGTTGGCCTGCCGGAAGGCGGCCGCATCGATCACGAAGTGCTTCTCGGCCACCGACATGATGGTCGTGGCCGGGATCTCCGCACAGATCCGCTCCGCACCGGGCGCTTCCAGCGAGGCGGGATCGAACCGGCCCCCGCAGCTGATCGCCGACGCCCACAGCAACTGGGCGATACCGACGTAGTGCGACAGACTCGTGCCCAGCAACTCCTCCTCCCAGCCCGGACGCAGACACCGCGCCTCACGTGTCCCCGGCGTCTGCGTGAGCATCGCCGCTGCACGCGCCAGATCCTGGAACACCGGCTCCTGATAGGTCATCTGCTCCCCGGATGCGCGCAGCAGCCACCGGCCCAGAGCATCCTCATCGGTGTCCCGAAGAAAGTAGTCCTCAAGCCGCGCGTACATGTCCAGAATCTGCGACAGGTCGGCATCGCTCGCGTCCTTGCGGTACTCGTTCCCGCACGCCAGCGACACACGCGCGGCATCAGCCAGCGCCCACGGCATGTACTTCCGGTCAGGGCTCTCCAACCACGACGGCTCCAGCGACCAGGTTGCCGACGCTTGCGCGATCAGCGGCACCAGAGCGCTGGGCCGGTGCCTCCGCACCCGCGCCACATAGTCCCTGTCCCGTACGGTGCGACTTCCTGCTGCCCACGTCATGCGCTCCAGGATCCCTTGCTGATGCGTGCGCTGTCCTGCCCGTTACCGGCGCACAGCACCGGTGCCCGTGACGGCGCCCTGAGGGTCGTATGGTCTCCGGCCCCTTCGGTAAGCGGCTTGATGCTCAGATCCGTGCTTTTCCCCAGGTCTTTCAGCTTTCGGTCACCGCGTTCTCTACGCGATTGCGGTCCACCGCTGAAGGAGGGCTTGGGCCGTCCCCTTGATTCCCTCATCGTCGGCGGTCAGTGCGCGAATTTGGCCACCGAGGGGCTCTTCACGTGCGGACGGGCCCCACCGCGCGTGCTGGACGTGCCCCAGCAGCGGAATGCCCACGGCTGCCATGTTGGCCTGCACGGCTCTCAGGAAGGTGGGTTCGTGCGGGATGGGCAGGGTCGGGCCGGCGGTGATGAGTCCGGCGAAGGGATGGCGGCCTGGTGTGCAGGAACCGCAGATGCCGCTCCCGCAGGAGAACCGCACTCTGTTCCGGTGTGAGGGGGTGCTCGACGGCGGGGATCTGTGTGCCTGGCAGAAAGCAGTTCCTCTCGACCAGAGGCACGCCGTCCGTGGGTGCGAGGACGATGAAGGCGTCGACGTGTGGAGTCCTTGGCCAGTTGGGGCTGCCGACGATGACGACGACGTCGCAATGAGCCCGCCCCAGGCGTACTGCTTCCTGCAGCGGGCTGTCGTCGTAGGTCAGCCGGCGGGGGTCCTGCGAATGCGCCAGCCACGGCGTGTGCTGTTCCAGGAGAGCGCCGGTGCCGTCAGGAGCTTGCTGGCAGGATCAGCGGATGCTCATCACACCCCTCCCGGGCGCCGACCGCGGGAGCATCCAGCATGTCCTCGCCCAGGTACGCCTGACCGCTTTGGCCCTGCGCGGTCCGGCAGCCGGCACCGGATTCTCCCGCCTCCTGAAGTACCTGCAATGGGCCACCAGCACGGCCGACATGCTGCGTTCGAAGATCAGCGCCAAGGACATCGACCGCCTGGTTCTGACACCTCGCTACCAGTCGCTGCTGCACAGCTGCGGCACCCTCGCCGGTACCGAGCAGCAGGGCCTTGTCAACGGGCTCGTCGACCTCGAGGTGAGCGAGCGGGTCCAGGAACTCGAGGCCGCGGCCGCAGCACTCGAGAAGAAGACCGCGCACTGGAACGGGCGGGAGTGGTACGTCGTTGCCGACTCCAGCTTCTACATCCAGAACCCGGAACGGCTGGCCGACGCTGACCTGCACCAGGTCCTCCATCCCCCCCGAATGAGCACATCCGCCTGCTTTTCCCGATCGCCGTGGTCGACGAGCTGGACGGTCTGAAGGACTCCGGCAAGCACCGGGCCCGCTACCGGGCCTCCCACACGCTCGGCCTCCTGGACGCCACGCTCAACGGCTCGACCTTCGGCATCCTGCGCTACGCGGACAACAGAGGGGAACCGGCTGACTGGCGCGGCGAAGTGAACATGGAGATCGTGCTGGACCCTCCCGGGCACGTACGGCTGCCCATCATCGACGACGAGATCATCGACCGGGCCGTGGCCATCCAGCCCCTCGCCGCCCGCGAAGTACGGCTGCTGACGTGCGACACCGGGCAGCACACACGCGGCCGCGCCGCCGGGGCTGAAGGTGACGAAGGTGCCCGCGAGGACCCGGGCCCGGAACCCGACTGGGAGGCCTTGGACAAGCCTGGCAACGGTATGCGAACCAGGCGTCGCGAGCGGCAGGCCGCCGAGCAGGGAGAGGCGTCAGTCGAGTAGTTCCGCACCGCTCTGCCCTTCCCGCCGACGTCACTCGTTCAAGTCAACGAGAGGCTCAGCGCGCGGTTAGCAGACTGCGGCGGCGGGTCAGGGGAGCTCGGACGAGAAGCAGTGCGGAGGGGCAGGGGGGCCTGCTGAGCCCGAGGAGCGGGGAGGGGAGGGATGGCCACGGCCACGGGCCGCCCTAGTTCTAGCCGCCCTCGGCGTGCTCGCGCGCCGAGGCGAGTTCGATGCCCCTGATCCGGCGCAGCCACCCGACGAGAAGGCGCAGGGCGATGCCGCATCCGGCGCACCAGCCCCAGCCCTCGGTGAGCAGGGTGTGCAGGCCGTCCGTGTGCTGGATGTAGACGACCTGGGTGCCGACGGCCGCGGTGATCAGTCCGTTCGTTCGTGATTCCTTCGAGAGCAGCCAGTCGACCGGCAGCCACAGGGGAGCGACCAGGTCCCGTAGGCGCATACGCAATGCCGCCCAGAGGAAGCCAAGGGCGTAACGCGCCCTGCGGCTGGGGGAGAGGACGATGCCGTTTCCCGGATCGCCGGCTAGGACCGCTGCCCACTCCTGCCGAAGGTGTGCCCTGTGTCGGCCGGCCACGAAGGAGGCGAGGTCCACGGTCCGGCGGGCGGCCCGGCCCGGCGTTGGACGCGTAGGAGTGTGGGAGGAGGCCGGGGTCCCTTCCTCCGCGCCCGGCGAGTGATTGCGTAGAGCGGTGATCAAGAGGCTGGCGGTGGCGACCAGGATCGCGAGTGCCGTCATCGCACCGAAGAGCCAGCCGCCGCTGAGCATGTCTTGGCCGAACGCCGACTTCGGATCGAGCAGCTTCACCCCGTAGCCCACCAGCACGAAGATCGCGGTCGCCGTTCCGGTCAGGATCGGGATCAGAACGGCGAGAACGGCCAGCAACCCGGGGCGGTCGTCCTCTTCACGCTGCCCCTCCGTACTCATGCTGCGCCCCCTTCAGCCCTGGCGCGCAGCCCGAAGAACCGCGGCTTCCGTTCCCTCGCCTCGCGCGCCGCCTGCTGGCCGACTGCCGTGAGCTCGTAGTAGTACCGCTTGGGCCTGCCTGGGTGCTCCCCGGTCTCCTCGTACCGGGTGGCCCAGCCCGCGTCGACCAGGCGCTCGAGGATGGGGTACACCGTCCCGGACCCGAGATCGGCCTCCTCGCAGATCTTCAGACCCCAGGCGGGGGAGTCAGGGGTGGACGCCATCAACACCTTGATCACCTCAAGTGTCGGGCGTGTAAGTCGAATTGATGCCATATCACGAGTGAAGCACCGCGTGGAGCATATGTCGAGTACGACAGACGGATGCAGCGGTCGAGACGGCAGTCGAGGGCGCGGCGGTCGGCCGGGACCGGGATCACCGCCCGGATGCCGCGCTTGGGCAGGTGGCTGCGGATCGCTCGGGAGGAAGGCGGTCCGCGTGCAGGTCGAGGCAAGCGGGCGGTGAACGGATCTGACGGGGCGGCGAGTTGCCGCCGGGCGCCGAGAAACGTAACAGCGCTCCGACGTCCCTTCCGCGTATCGGCATGGCGTCCCAGGCCCGGCAGGCGTCCCGGGACGTGCCGGTTCGAGGTGCCGTTGGGG
>NZ_JNZD01000049.1 GCF_000725495.1 Streptomyces aureus | reverse complement strand
CCCCTGCCCCTGCCCCTGCCCCTGCCCCTGCCCCTGCCCCTGCCCCTGCCCCTGAGCAGGGCTACGGCTTCCCGCAGCCCGCAGCCGGACCGGCCGCTCCGCAACCCGGCCATGACCTCGCGCAGCCGCAGACGCACCCGCAGCCCCCCGCCGGGGCCGCCCCGCCGTACCCGGCACAGGATCAGCCCCAGCCCCCGCAGCAGCCCGGTCCGCCGGTGCAGCAGCAGCCGACCGCCCCCGTCGACCCGCGGACCGGGACCGCCTGGCCGCAGCCCGTGCGGCACGACCAGCGGCAGCCGACCAACCCCGGCGCCGCCCCGCTCGGGTACACCGCGGCGGTGGAGCTGTCCTCCGACCGGCTGCTCAACAACAAGCGGCAGAAGGCCAAGAGCGGCCGTCCGACCGCAGCGTCCTCGCGCTTCAAGCTGGGCGGGAAGAAGGAGGAGGCCGAGCGGCAGCGCAAGCTGGAGCTGATCCGGACCCCGGTGCTCTCCTGCTACCGGATCGCCGTGATCAGTCTCAAGGGCGGTGTCGGCAAGACGACCACGACCACCGCGCTCGGCTCCACGCTCGCCACCGAGCGCCAGGACAAGATCCTGGCCATCGACGCCAACCCGGACGCCGGCACGCTCGGCCGCCGGGTGCGCCGCGAGACCGGCGCCACCATCCGTGACCTCGTGCAGGCCATCCCGTACATCAACTCGTACATGGACATCCGGCGGTTCACCTCGCAGGCGCCCTCCGGGCTGGAGATCATCGCCAACGACGTCGACCCGGCCGTGTCCACGGCCTTCAACGACGAGGACTACCGGCGCGCGATCGACGTCCTGGGCAAGCAGTACCCGATCATCCTGACCGACTCCGGCACGGGTCTGCTGTACAGCGCCATGCGCGGGGTGCTCGACCTCGCGGATCAGCTGATCATCATCTCGACGCCGTCGGTGGACGGGGCGAGCAGCGCCAGTACGACGCTGGACTGGCTGTCGGCGCACGGGTACGCGGACCTGGTGTCGCGGTCGATCACCGTGATCTCCGGAGTGCGCGAGACCGGCAAGATGATCAAGGTGGACGACATCGTCAGCCACTTCGAGACGCGCTGCCGGGGTGTCGTGACCGTGCCGTTCGACGAGCACCTGGCCGCGGGCGCCGAGGTCGACCTCGACATGATGCGGCCCAAGGTGCGCGAGGCGTACTTCAACCTGTCCGCGATGGTCGCCGAGGACTTCGCCCGGCACCAGCAGTCGCACGGGCTGTGGACCAACGACGGCAACCCGCCGCCGGTGGCCGCGCCGCCGATGCCCGGGCAGTACGTGCCGGGGCAGCAGGTCCCAGGGCACTACGCTCCCGGGCAGCAGGTGCCGGGAGCGCCCGCGCAGGGCCCGGCCCCGCAGCAGCCAGGACAGCCGTACGCCCAGCCGCAGCAGCCGCAGCCCGGGCAGCCTTACGCCCAGCCTGGGCAGCCGTACCCGCCCCAGCCGGGCCAGGCCTATCCCCAGGCTCCGGCACAGGGTTACCCGCAGCCGCCCCAGCCCCAGCCCCAGCCGGGCCAGCAGTTCCAGCCCGGTCAGACCGCTCAGCCCGGTCAGCAGGGCCGGCCCGGGGAGCAGTTCCAGCCCGGTCAGCCGTACCCGCCGCACCAGGGCCAGACCCCGCCGCCCCCGGCGCCCTCCGCGCCTCCGCAGCAGTAACAGCGGCGGAAAAACCGCGAAGACCCGCACCGTTCACGGACGGTGCGGGTCTTCGCGTCATGCAGCGCGATGGAGCGCGGTGGAGAGGAGCCGGCGGCAGGCCGGGAAGGGGCTACGCCCCGTCGTACGCCTCGATGAGTTCCCGTGAGCGCTTCACGTCGTCGCCGATCGCCACCAGCAGGGCCTCGATGGAGTCGAACCGGGCCTGGCCGCGGACGAAGGCCAGGAAGTCCACGGCGACGTGCAGACCGTAGAGGTCGAGGCCGACGCGGTCGATGGCGTACGCCTCGACCGTGCGCTCGGTCCCGTCGAACTGCGGGTTCGTGCCCACGGAGATCGCGGCGGGCATGGCCTCGCCCTGGGCGTGCAGCCAGCCCGCGTACACCCCGTCGGCGGGGATCGCGGTGTGCGGGAGCGTCTCCACGTTGGCCGTGGGGAAGCCGAGTTCGCGGCCGCGCTGGGCGCCGCGGACGACGACGCCCTCGACGCGGTGCGGCCGGCCGAGGATCTCGCGCGCGCCCTCGACGTCTCCCTCGGCGACCAGGCGCCGGGTCAGGGTCGAGGAGAACGGCTCCCCGCCGCCCGCCTCGCCGGACACGAAGAGGTCGACGACCTCGACCTCGAAGTCGTACGTCTGCCCCTGCTCGCGCAGGAAGTCGACGTCGCCCGCGGCCTTGTGGCCGAAGCGGAAGTTGGGGCCCTCGACGACCGCCTTCGCGTGCAGCTTGTCGACCAGCACCTTGACCACGAAGTCGGCCGGCGACAGCTTCGAGAACTCCGTGGTGAACGGCAGGATGAGCAGGGCGTCGACGCCGAGTTCGGCCATCAGTTCGGCACGGCGGTGGTGCGGGGCGAGCAGCGGCGGGTGGCTGCCGGGGCGGACCACCTCGCTGGGGTGCGGGTCGAAGGTGACCACGACGGAGGGGACGCCCAGCTCGCGCGCGCGGTCCACGGCATGCCGGATGATCAGCTGGTGTCCGCGGTGCACCCCGTCGTAGGAACCGATGGTGACGACGCTGCGCCCCCAGTCCTCGGGGATGTCCTCCAAGCCACGCCAGCGCTGCACTGTGACCGCTCCTTGTCGAACCCGTGTCCGTGATTGCCTTATTCGCAGCTCTAAGGGTGCCATGCCGTGCGCTCTCGGCATGCATCGGCATCGGGCTGTGACCGATCGCTCAGCGCCGCGGAGCGCGCCGCCGAGGCCGGCCGGGTGCTCGGCGCCCGGCCCGGCGAGGGGTCCGGCGTGGCGCGCGGCGGACCCGGTGCGGTCCCGAGTCGGGGGTGTCCGGGTGCCGGTCAGACGGGAGCCCGGGCTCCCGCCCGGCTCTCGATCAGCCGGCGGGTCCCGGGTCCGACCAGCCCGGCCCACGCCCCGGGGGCGCCGCTCACCCAGCGGGCCAGCAGCGGGGCGAAGCCGGAAACGCGCCGGGCCAGGTCGGCCAGGCCGCGGTCGAAGGCCAGGGCTCCGGCCGGTGTGCGGGCGAGGAGCAGGCCGACGCGGTGCACCAGTTCACGCGTCGGTGCCTCGCCCGTGCGGTCGAGGCCGTCGCCGGCGGCCCTGAGCACGGCGTCGAGAACGGCCGGATCGCGTTCGTGCGCCAGCAGCAGATCGAGGAGTTCGCGCCGCAGCGGGGCGGACGTTCGCTCCCCCGGTGTCGCGAGGACCTGGCCGAGCGCGGTCCGCACCGGCGGACCGCACAGCTCCAGCAGACCGCTGACCAGGGCGAACAGCAGGCCCGGGGAGGCATTCGACCGGTCGATGCGCCGGTCGAGGTCCGCGGCGACGTACGCGGCGACCCCGGGGCACAGGTCCACGGTCTCGCGGACCAGCGCGGCGACGGGTCGGGCGAGGGCGGGGGTGGTCATGTCGGCGAGGGCGCCGAGGAGTTCGGCCGTGTCGGGGCCGAGCCGCAGCAGCCGTTCGCGGAAGGCGGCGAGCACGGGTTCCGGGTCGGTGGTGAGTGCGGCGGCCAGCGCGCTCGGGGCGGGCTGGGCGTCGCCGGCCGCGAAGTGGTCCAGCGCCCGCGGCAGCCAGCGGGCGCGGGTGAGCGGATCCCGGACGAGGACGCCGAGCGCTCCGCCGTGCAGGGCACGGTCGGCGGGGCGGGCGAGCACGGCGAGCGCGGCCCGCCGCAGCGGTTCCCGGTCTGTCTCCGCCACCGCGAACGGCGCCGCCCGCAGTGCGAGGGCGACGGCCGCCGCCCGCCGCTTGGGCCGCTCGTCGTGGGCCCACCGGTCGACCGCGCGGCACACGGGCGACGGCTCCTCCTCGGCCAGTACGGCGAGCAGTTCGTCGCCCCGCGGATGCGCGGCGGCCATCAGGGCCTCGGTCAGATCGTCGGGGGCGCGCCGCCGGTGCGCGTACAGCAGGGCCTGCGCGGCCGTGGCGACGGTCGCGTTCGGTGTCGCGGTGAGGGGCCGTTCGTCGTCGAACCAGCGGGTGAGATGGCGGTGCACGGCGACCGGGTCGGCGCCGAGGAGACGGGAGACGGTGTCGAGATGGCGCGGGACGGCGGGGGCCTCGTCGGGGTACGGGAGCCCGGCCGTCGGGATGCGGCGGGGGTCGGCGGCCACCAGGCGCCGCAGCAGGTCGAAGCGTTCCGCGTCGGGGAGGGGCAGCGCCGCCCAGAAGGCCGGACCGAACTCCTCGGGGACGGTCCTGCCCTCCTGCCGCCAGGCCACGATCCGCTCGGTGAGGAACCGCAGCACGCCGAGGTAGGGGGTCGCGTCGGGCACGCGGAGCAGGACGGTGGCGCTCAGCCGGGTGGCCCACCAGAGCGGGTCGCCCGCCGGGGCGGTGAACGGGATGCCGTGGGGCTCGCCCGGCCGGTCCGGCGCCGGGGGAAGGAGTTCGTCGGCCGCGTGGACGAGTTCGCCGAGACGGAGGGCCAGTTCGGCCGGGGCGTCGTTCCGGGAGAGCAGGAGCAGGGTCTCGACGACGGGGCCGATCCGGTGCCGGGGAACGGGAAGGACGTCTGCTCCGACGGCGGAGGTCCCGGAGCCCCGGGCCGCGATGACCGGTGGTGCGATGCGATCACCCCGGGCGGCCCCGTGGACGGACGCGTCGGTGTCCCTCCACGCGGAGCCGGTCGCATACGACTTGGTGTCCCTCCGCGCGGAGCCGGCGCCGTACGCCGTGGTGTCCCTCCGCCCTGAACCGGTGCCGTACGCCGTGGTGGACGTGCGTACGACACCGGTTCCGTACGCCGCGGCAGTTGTCCCCGCGGAACCGGTGTCGTACGTCGTGCCCAACTGCTCGGAGCCGGTGCCGTACGTCGTGACAGGCGTCCACACGGACCCCGTGCCGTCCCCCGTGGCCGACGCCCGCACAAAGCCGCCGGCGGACGCGGCACGGCCCCGGTGGACCAGGCTGTCCAGTGCCGCCTCCAGGTCGAGGTGGGTGCCCTGGATCCAGTCGGCGAGCTCCTCGTGGGCGAAGCGGTAGCCGTCGCCGGCCGGGACGAGGAGTCCTTCGGTGAGGACGGCGGAGGCCCAGCCGCCGATGCCCGCGAGGCGTCCGCGGGCGGGGCCCCAGGGGAAGACGCTCTCGAAGGAGGCCCGGTCCAGCCGGCCCTGTCCGGGGCCCAGACAGCGCCGGGCGGCTTCGTGCACCTGGCCGGAGACCCGGGCGGCGAGCCGGCGCACGGCGGTGCCGCTCAGCCCGTTCGCGCCGGCGAGGCGGACCGCGACGCGCAGGCACATCAGATCGAGGTGGGCGGCGAACACGTCGTCGCGGTCGAGCGGTTCGGGCCCGGGGTCGACGGGAGCGGCCAGCACCTCGGAGAGCAGCCGGATCACCAGTGGATGGCGGGCGTCGGCCGGGGCGAGGGCGCCTTCGGGGATCCCGGCACCCGACCGGGCCCGGCGCCCCTCCTCCTCGGTCAGATCGCCGAGCGGTACACAGGCCGGCGTCCACCGCCCGCCCGGCGCCGGCGTCGCCGGGGTGCCCGCGTGGTGCAGCAGGGTCGGGGGGAATTCCGATCCGGCCCGCTCCCAGAACTCGGGCCGGCCGGCGATCACGAGCCGGGTGCCGGTCTCCGTCAGCCAGGCCGTCGTCTCCTCGGTCCAGTCGGGGAGGCGGTGGGCGAGCTCGGGGGGCATCTCCTCGGGGCCGTCGAGCAGGAGCAGCAGCGGGCGGCCGGCGGTGAGCGCGGCCCAGGCCAGCCGGTCGGCGGCGATGTCGCCGAGTTCGCCGCCGTACCCCTCCGGCGGCAGGACGCTGCGGTCGGCCGGGGACCGGCGGGTGGCCGGAGCCCCTGCCGTCACCGGGTTCTGCCGGGAGGCGGCGACGATCCGCCCGGCACGCTCCAGGGCGCGGGTGGCCGCGTCGGCCACGCAGGTGTCGTCGGCGCGGAGGTCGGCGCCGCGCAGCCACAGGGTCGGGGCCGGCTCGGGGCCGTACAGGCGGCGTGCGGCGAGGGCGGCCAGTTCCGTCGTACGGCCGCTGCCCGGAGGGCCGACGAGCGCGAGGACGGAGGCCGGGCCGTTCTCGAAGGCCGAGAACTCCCGGTCCACGTCGGCCCGTTCGACGATGACGGGACGCGCCGCGCCGAGGGGGAGCGAGGACGGGACCGGCGGCCGCGGCCCGTCCGAGGCCACCGAGGTCGCGGTGAGTTCCAGGGCGGCGGCGAGGTTCAGGTCGGCGCCGTAGGCGGGGACGGTGGCCGCGTTGCGGGCCAGCAGTCCGGCGAGCGGCGCCAGGGCGACACGGCCCCGCAGCGGGAGGGCGAAGCCGGGTGCCCGGTGTCCGGCCGGGCGCTCCCCCGGCAGGGCGGCTTCGGGGACACCCGCCTCGAGATGGGTGGCGACGACCGCCACGACGGCTCCGGTACGGGCGTCGAGGACCGGTCCCCCGGCCGCTCCGCCGCCCGGCCTGAGCGCGTCGGCGCCCGTCGTACCGATCGCCAACTCCATTGCTTCGACCGGGAGATGAGCGTCGGCGGAGTGCACGGCGGAGGTGCCCAGCACGCGCGCCTCGCGCCAGCCGCCCGCGGCGAGCCTGACGTACGTGCCGGTCGCGACGCGGTCCCGCACGGTGACGGGGAGCGGGACCAGGCCGAGTCCTTCGGTGCGGACGAGGGCGAGCCCGAGGCCGGGCAAGGGGGTGACGGCGTCGGCGCCCAGCACGCAGGTGCGGCCGTCGGGGGCGTGCAGGACGAACCGGTCCAGGCCGTGGACGGCCTCGTGACCGGTGATCACGGTTCCTTGGTGGTCGGCGGCGAATCCCGTGCCGCGTGGCCGGCCGGCGGGGTCACAGACGCGTACGAGGGCGTCGTCCCCCGCCCGTCCGGCACCGTCCGCCGCCACATCGTTCCCGGTCCGCGGGCCGCGCCCCGCCATACTCGAACCTCCCCGCCGTGCTCCTGGTCCGACGGTAGGGGCGAGTTGATCAGCGGGACAGATCGTGCGGGAAACGCGCCCCCTTCTACTCCCCCGGTTCACTCCGAGCGCCCGCCCGATGGGGTGAAAACGGCAGGTCGGATGGATAGACCTTGGGTGGGGGAACCGAGGGGGGACCGTCGAGCGGCGGGCACGAGACCCCGTGACCGCCGCTCCTCGGGCGAACTCCGCGCCCGGCCGCGCCCCGGCGGGCGCGCGTGTTCCTCAGGCGAAGACGGCCAGGCTCTTGGCCTTGCCCTTCTGCTCCTCGACGAGCGCGAGGAAGGCGCCCTCGGGGTCGAAGACCGCGACGGTGCCCTTGCCCGTGTACTCGTCGGGCATCTCCAGGCGCACGCCGTTCAGCAGCAGCCGGGCCCGCTTGGCGTCCACGTCCCAGCGCGGGAACGCGGCCGCGGCCGCCTCCGCGATGGGCATCACCGTCAGCTCCTCCTGGAGCTGGTCGAGGGTGCGCGCGGAATCCAGCTTGTACGGGCCCACGCGGGTGCGGCGCAGTGCGGTGAGGTGACCGCCGACGCCCAGGTCCGCGCCGAGGTCCCGGGCGATCGCGCGGATGTAGGTGCCGGACGAGCAGACGACGGAGACGACGAGGTCGAGCACCGGGGTGCCGTCCTCGGCGACCGCGTCACGGATGTCGTACACCGCGAACGAGGAGATCGTCACCGGACGGGCCGGGATCTCGAACTCCTCGCCCTCGCGCGCCCGCTTGTAGGAGCGCACGCCGTCGATCTTGATGGCGCTGACCTTGGACGGCACCTGCATGATGGCGCCGGTCAGCTTGGCCACACCGGCGTCGATCGCGTCGCGCTTGATACCGGAGGCGTCCGTCGAGGAAGTGATCTCGCCCTCGGCGTCGTCGGTCAGCGTGTTCTGGCCGAGCCGGATCGTGCCGAGGTACTCCTTCTCGGTGAGCGCGAGGTGCCCGAGGAGCTTGGTGGCCTTCTCGACGCCGAGGACGAGCACGCCCGTCGCCATGGGGTCGAGGGTGCCCGCGTGGCCGACGCGGCGGGTCCTGGCGATCCCGCGCATCTTGGCGACCACGTCGTGCGAAGTGAAGCCCGACGGCTTGTCGACGATGACAAGCCCGTCGGGCGTTTTGGTCTTCTGCGTCATCGAGCCGAGTCGTCCTCGTCCTCGTCGTCCTCGCCCGGCTTCCGGTACGGGTCGGCGTCGCCCGCGAAGGCCGCGCCGGCCGAGACCTCGCGCACCTTCGCGTCCGAGGCCCGCGCCTTGTCGAGCAGGTCCTCGATGGTCTTGGCGGTGTCCGGGAGGGCGTCCGCGACGAACGTCAGCGTCGGCGTGAACTTCACGCCGGCCGCCGCGCCCACGGCGGAGCGGAGGACGCCCTTGGCGCTCTCCAGGCCCGCGGCCGCCTCGGCACGCTGCTCGTCGTCCCCGTACACCGTGTAGAAGACGGTGGCCTCCCGGAGGTCCCCGGTGACCCGGGTGTCCGTGATGGTGACGTGAGTGCCGAGCCGCGGGTCCTTGATCCCGCGCTGCAGCTTCTGGGCCACCACCTCTCGGATGAGGTCCGCCAGCCTCTTCGCCCGCGCGTTGTCGGCCACTGGTCCGTCTCCTTCTTCGCCTTGCGTGTTGCGTCGGTCTTCGTCAGTCTTCGTCGCTGTGGAGCCTGCGTCGTACCGACAGCAGTTCCACCTCCGGTCGCCCCGCGACCAGCCGTTCGCACCGGTCCAGTACGTCCGACAGGTGCCCGGTGTCCCCGGAGACCACCGCCAGGCCGATCTCGGCCCTGCGGTGAAGGTCCTGGTTGCCCGTCTCGGCGGCACTCACCGCGTACTTCCGCTGGAGTTCGGCGACGATCGGCCGGACGAGAGAGCGTTTCTCCTTGAGCGAGTGCACGTCGCCGAGGAGCAGATCGAAGGACAGCGTCCCCACATACATGTGTAACCGGATGTCCCGCCGGTACGGGGTAGACGGCCTGCCAAGGCTCTTGGCAGGGACATCAGAACCGTACAACGATCCGTCGGCCCGCTCGACGGGGTTTCCGGGCCCCGGGTCTGCTCCGGGCGGGTGACCGCCTCCGGCCGGCCGTGGGGCCGGCAGGAGCCGGTCGCGCGATTCCCCGCGCCCCGGAAGGGACGCGGGGAATCGCGCGATCTCGCAAAAGCCGGGCTGGCCGGCGGTGAGGCTCACCGCCGGCCAGCCCGGGAACCGCTTTACGAGCGCGGCTTCTCGCGCATCTCGTACGTCGCGATGACGTCGTCGACCTTGATGTCGTTGAAGTTTCCGAGGTTGATACCACCCTCGAAGCCTTCGCGGATCTCGGTGACGTCGTCCTTGAAGCGACGCAGACCGGAGATGTTGAGGTTCTCCGCGATGACCTTGCCGTCGCGGAGGAGGCGCGCCTTGGTGTTGCGCTTGACCTCGCCCGACCGGACCAGGACACCGGCGATGTTGCCCAGCTTGGACGACTTGAAGACCTCGCGGATCTCCGCCGTGCCCAGCTCGACCTCCTCGTACTCCGGCTTGAGCATGCCCTTGAGGGCCGCCTCGATCTCCTCGATGGCCTGGTAGATCACCGAGTAGTACCGGACGTCGACGCCCTCGCGCTCCGCCATCTGCTGCGCACGGCCGGCTGCCCGGACGTTGAAGCCGATGACGATGGCGTCGGAGCCGGTCGCCAGGTTGATGTCGGACTCGGTGACCGCACCCACACCGCGGTGCAGGACGCGGATGTCGACCTCTTCGCCGACGTCGAGCTGGAGCAGCGAGGACTCGAGAGCCTCCACCGAACCGGACGCGTCGCCCTTGATGATGAGGTTGAGTTCCTGCACCAGACCGGCCTTGAGGGCCTCGTCCAGGTTCTCCAGGGAGAACCGGACACCGCGGCGGGCGAAGTTGGCGTTGCGCTCGCGCGCCGCGCGCTTCTCCGCGATCTGGCGGGCCGTGCGGTCCTCGTCGACGACGAGGAAGTTGTCGCCGGCGCCCGGGACGTTGGTGAGACCCAGGACCAGGACGGGGGTCGACGGACCCGCTTCCTCGACGTTGTTGCCGTTGTCGTCGAGCATCGCCCGGACACGGCCGTACGCGTCGCCGACCACCATGGTGTCGCCGATGCGCAGCGTGCCGCGCTGGACCAGGACCGTCGAGACGGCACCGCGGCCGCGGTCGAGGTGGGACTCGATCGCAATACCCTGCGCGTCCTGCTCCGGGTTGGCCCGCAGGTCGAGCGAGGCGTCCGCGGTCAGGACCACGGCCTCCAGCAGGGAGTCGATGTTCAGACCCTGCTTGGCGGAGATGTCGACGAACATCGTGTCGCCGCCGTACTCCTCGGCCACCAGACCGAACTCGGTGAGCTGACCGCGCACCTTGGTCGGGTCGGCACCCTCGACGTCGATCTTGTTGACCGCGACCACGATCGGCACGTCGGCCGCCTTGGCGTGGTTCAGCGCCTCGATCGTCTGGGGCATCACACCGTCGTTGGCCGCCACCACGAGGATCGCGATGTCGGTCGACTTGGCACCACGGGCACGCATGGCGGTGAACGCCTCGTGACCGGGGGTGTCGATGAAGGTGATCTTGCGCTCTTCACCGTTGACCTCGGTCGCGACCTGGTACGCACCGATGTGCTGCGTGATACCGCCGGCCTCGCCCGCGACGACGTTCGTCTTGCGGATGGTGTCGAGAAGGCGGGTCTTACCGTGGTCGACGTGACCCATGACGGTCACGACCGGCGGACGGACCACGAGGTCTTCCTCGTCGCCCTCGTCCTCGCCGAACTCGATGTCGAAGGACTCGAGCAGCTCGCGGTCCTCCTCCTCCGGGCTGACGATCTCGACGACGTAGTTCATCTCGCCGGCGAGCAGCTGGAGGGTCTCGTCGGAGACGGACTGCGTGGCAGTGACCATCTCGCCGAGGTTCATCATCACGGCGACGAGCGACGCCGGGTTGGCGTTGATCTTCTCCGCGAAGTCGGTGAGGGAGGCACCGCGCGACAGGCGGACACTCTGTCCGTTGCCGCGAGGCAGCATCACGCCGCCGACCGACGGGGCCTGCATGGCCTCGTACTCCTGGCGCCTCTGCCGCTTCGACTTGCGTCCACGACGCGCCGGACCGCCGGGACGGCCGAACGCACCCTGCGTGCCACCACGGCCACCGGGACCACCCGGACGACCGCCGAAGCCGGGACGACCGCCGCCACCGCCGGGACCACCCGGACGACCGGCGAAGCCGCCGCCACCGCCACCGGGACCACCGGGACGACCGGCGAAGCCGCCGCCACCGCCACCGGGACCCGCCGGACGGCCGGCGAAGCCGCCGCCCGGACGACCGCCGGGACCGCCGGGACGACCGCCACCGGCACCCGGACCACGGCCACCGGGGCCGCCGCCGGGACGCGGGCTGCCCGCGGCAGGACGCTGAGGCATCATGCCGGGGTTCGGACGGTTGCCGCCGGGGCCGCCGCCGGGACGCGGGGCCTGCGGACGGGGCATGCCGCCCGGGGTCGGACGGGCGCCGCCCGGACCGCCCTGCGGACGCGGAGCGCCGCCGGGACCGCCCTGGGGACGGGGAGCACGGTCCTGGCCGCCCTGGCCCTGCGGGCGCGGGCCGCCGGGGGCACCGGCGCCACCGGGACGCGGGGCACCGCCCGGACGGGGCGCCTGCGGGCGCGCCATGCCGGTGGAGCCACCAGAGGTGAACGGGTTGTTGCCCGGACGGGGACCCGCGGGACGGGCACCCGGACGCGGGGCCTGGCCGCCGGGACGCGGAGCGCCCGGACGGTCGCCGCGCTCGGGACGGTCACCACGGCCCTGGCCGCCCTGGCCGGGACCGGCCGGACGGGCACCGGGACGCGGGGCCTGGCCGGCGGGACGCGGAGCGCCCGGACGGGGACCCGCGGCGGGAGCCGAGGGCGTCTGCGGCGCGGCCGGCGCCGACGGGGGCGCGGTGAACTCTGGCGCGGCCGGAGCCGGAGCCGCCGGAGCGGGCTTCGGGGCCGGCTTGGGGCCCGGAGTCGGGCGAGGGCCCGGGGTCGCCGGGGTCACCGGACCGCCCGCGGGCTTCTCGGCCGTGGCCGGCTTGGGGGCCGCCGGGCGCGGGGCGGCCGGACGGGCAGCCTGCGCCGGGGAGGGGGCGCCCGGCTTGGCCGGGGCAGCCTTGCGCGGGGCGGGCTTGCCGCCACCGTTGCCCTGCTGGAGGGCATCTGTCAGTTTGCGTACGACGGGCGCCTCGATCGTCGAGGACGCCGAACGGACGAATTCACCGAGTTCTTGGAGCTTGGCCATGACGACCTTGCTCTCTACGCCGAACTCCTTGGCGAGTTCGTATACCCGGACCTTAGCCACTTCGCTCCTTTTAGGTCCGGGTCTGCGTCCGGACCGTCGCTACTTCATGGGCGTACTCATCGCGTGCTCATCGAGTGCTCATCGCAATCTCGACCTACTTCCAACTCGCGGAATACCAGGGCCGCACGGGGGTTCCCGCACGACTCCTCTTACGGTGTCGTCTGCTCGACGGTGAGGCGCAACGCCGCGGTGTCGAGCGGTCCCGGAGCGCGCAGCGCCCGTGGGATCGCCCGGCGGCGGACCGCCAGATCGAGACAGACCGGAACGGGATGCACGTACGCACCCCGACCAGGCAGCGTACCGCGATGATCGGGGACGCACGCGTCCTCGACCGCCACGATGCGCAGCAAGTCTCTCTTGGCCGCTCGCTCCCGGCACCCCACACAGGTGCGTTCAGGGCATGCGCGGGCTCGCGTCCGGCCAGACACTGTTAAGTCTACCTCCCCGTACCGACCTCACCCCTTTGGGGCAAGAATCGAACGGTTGTTGTCGTGATGTAAGCGATGCGCGGGCCGGATCTATTCCCGGTCTATTCCCCGCGCTGCTCGGCGGGCTGCTCGGTGTCCGGACGGATGTCGATCCGCCAGCCGGTGAGGCGCGCGGCGAGGCGGGC
Source organism: Streptomyces aureus (assembly GCF_000725495.1). GTDB lineage: Bacteria > Actinomycetota > Actinomycetes > Streptomycetales > Streptomycetaceae > Streptomyces > Streptomyces aureus_B. The sequence goes on along the minus strand of NZ_JNZD01000049.1, from coordinate 32,384 downwards.
GTTCTGGCCCTCCTTGCCGATCGCCAGCGACAGCTGGTAGTCGGGCACCGTCACGCGCGCCGAGCGGGCCGCGAGGTCCACGACCTCGACCTTGGAGACCCGGGCCGGGGAGAGCGCGTTCGCCACCATGTCCGCCGGGTCGTCCGACCAGTCGACGATGTCGATCTTCTCGCCGTTGAGCTCGGCCATCACGTTGCGCACCCGGCCGCCCATCGGGCCGATGCAGGCGCCCTTGGCGTTCAGACCGCTGCGGTTGGACCGGACGGCGATCTTCGTGCGGTGGCCGGCCTCACGGGCGATGGCGGCGATCTCGACGGAACCGTCGGCGATCTCCGGCACCTCCAGCGCGAAGAGCTTCTTCACGAGGTTGGGGTGCGTACGGGACAGGGTCACGGACGGACCGCGGACGCCCTTGGCCACCCGTACGACGTACGAGCGCAGGCGCAGGCCGTGCTCGTAGGTCTCGCCGGGGACCTGCTCCTGCACCGGCAGGATGGCCTCCAGCTTGCCGATGTCGACGAGCACGTTCTTCGGGTCGCGGCCCTGCTGGACCACACCGGTGACGATGTCGCCCTCGCGGCCCGCATACTCGCCGAGGGTCGCGTCGTCCTCGGCGTCCCGCAGACGCTGCAGGATGACCTGCTTGGCGGTGGTCGCGGCGATCCGGCCGAACCCCGAAGGGGTGTCGTCGAACTCGCGGGCCTCCTGCCCCTCCTCCAGGTCCTCGGGGTCCTCCTTCGCCCACACGGTCACATGGCCGGTCTCCCGGTCGAGTTTCACGCGCGCGCGGCGGCGGCTTCCCTCGGTGCGGTGGTAGGCGATGAGGAGGGCCGACTCGATCGCCTCGACCAGCAGGTCGAAGGAGATCTCCTTCTCCCGCACCAGACCCCGCAGGGCACTCATGTCGATGTCCACGGCTACGCCTCCTCTTCCTTCTTGTCCTTGCGGTTGAACTCGACCTGGACCCGGGCCTTGACGATGTCTCCGAAGGCGAGCCGGCGGGCGGTGGGCTTGCGCCCCTTCACGCCCGGCACCTCGACGTCGAGACCGTCGTCCTCGACCAGCAGGATCCTCGCGAGCAGTTCGCCGTCCTCCGCCAGCTGGAACTTCACCAGGCGGTCGGTGGCGCGTACGTAGTGACGGTGCTCCTTGAGCTCGCGCTCGGCACCGGGGGTTCCGACCTCGAGGGTGTACTCACCCGAGCCCATCGCGTCCGTCTCGTCGAGCTTCGCCGAGAGCGCGCGGCTCACATCGGCGATCGCGTCGAGGTCGGCGCCTTCGTCCGAGTCGACGACGACACGCAGTACACGCTTGCGGCCTACGGTCTCCACTTCGATCTCTTCCAGATCGAGGCCTTGGGAGCTCACGAGCGGATCCAGGAGTTCTCGAAGCCTCTCGCTCTGGGTCGTGCTCATCCGGGTGACTCCTCGGCCGCGTGTGCTGTTGTGGGTTCGTCGCGTGTCAGCTCAAAGGGTATCCGGTCGCGGAGGGTGTTGCCGTCCACCGAGTGCGTGCTCGCGCGCCGACGGGTGCCCTCCGGGCCGGGCCGAACGGGGGTGGAGACGGTTGGAGGAGAGCCGCTGGGCCGTGATCGGCCGATGCGCGGGTACCGTGATCACGGGCAGTTCGCCCATACATTCGTACGAGCCCTCCGAGGACGTCTGCCGTGTCGTTCCCTCCGCCGCCGCGCACCCCGTCGGGGCCGCGCCGAAGGACCCTGCTGGCAGCCGCCGCGGGCGCCTTCGCGCTCGCCGGCTGTTCCGCTCCCCAGCCGTCCGGCGACACGACGGGCGGCAGCCCCTCGGCGGCGGACCGGGCCCGGGCGCGGGCGGTCCGCGACAGCATGACGCTCTCCGACCGGTACACCGCGGTGATCGCCGCCCATCCTCAGCTCGCGGAGCGGCTCGGGCCGCTGCGGGCGGAGGTCGTCCGGCACGCGACGGCCTTCGGGGGCGGGAGCGCCGGGGCGAAGGGGTCCCCGACGGCGTCCGCGTCGCCTTCGGCCTCGGGGTCGCCTTCCGAGTCGGCGTCCCCTTCCGCATCGACATCGGCATCGGGCTCGGCTTCGGCTTCTGCCTCGGCGTCCGCGTCGGGTCCGGCCGCGGCCGGCGCCTCCCCCGGTGTGGCGGTCCGTCCCAAGGACGCGCTCGCCGACCTGGCCGCCGCCGAACTGGCGCTCGCGGACCAGCGGACCCAGGCCCTGCTGGAGGTCCCCGGCGAACTCGCCCGACTGCTGGCCTCCGTGGCCGCGGCCGGCGCGGCCCACGCGTTCCTGCTGACGAAGGCGGCGAAGTGAGCAAGCGCACCAAGACCCGGGAAGCCGAGCTGGAGGCCCTCCAGGCCGCGCTCGGCGCCGAACACGCCGCCGTCTACGGTTACGGCGTCGTCGGCGCCCGCATCGGCACGGCCCGGCAGAACGACGCCCGGTCGGCGTACGACGCCCATCGCGCCCGGCGTGACGAACTGACCCGCGCGGTCAAGGACATGGGCGCCGCGCCCCGGGCCGCGTCGCCCGCGTACATGCTGCCGTTCCCGGTGACGGACACCGCGGCCGCCATACGGTTCGCGGCCGAGCTGGAGGAGCGGGTCGCCGACGTGTACTCCGACCTCGTGCGCGCCGGCACGGGCGACCGGCGGCGCATGGCGGCCGGGGCGCTGCGCGAGGCCGCGGTACGCGCGGTGCGCTGGAGCGGCGAGAGCGTAGCCTTCCCTGGGCTCGCCGAGCGGGCGGCCACGCCGTCGGCGACGGCGCCCTCGCCCACGTAACGCGACCTGGAAGGGAACATCTCGCGCATGGAATCGCGCATGGCCTTCGAACCGCCGCAGCGCCTCCTCCGGGCGCTCGGCGAGACCCGCCGGAGCGGGCCGGAGGGCGCCGACGAGGGCGACGCGTGGCTGGAGGGCCTGCCCCTGCTGGCGCGGCGGGCCGTGGACGTGCGCGAGCTGACCGTGGAGCGGGTGCAGGCACCGGGCGGGCGCAGCAGTCTGGTCGTCCTGGTGCGCCGGGCCGACGGCACGCCCGCCGTGCTGAAGCTGGCGCCCGCGCGGGCACGTCCGGAGGCCGAGCGCGCCGCGCTCGCCCACTGGGACGGCCGCGGGGCGGTCCGTCTCCTCGACGACGGGGCCCCGGAGGGCACCGGGGGCGAGGGCGTCCTGCTCCTGGAGCGGCTGCACCCGGATGTGTCGGTGCGGTCGCTGCCCGAGGCGAAGGCCCTGCTGGAGGCGGCGGGAACACTGCGACGGCTGTGGGTCGATCCCCCGGCCGACCCCGTCTTCGAGACCGTCGCGGAGCGCACCGGCCGGCAGGCCGAGGCCATGCGGGCGACCGCGGCGGGCGACAGCGGCATCGGTGCCGGAGCCGGGGCCGGGGCCCTGGTCGAGGCGGCTCTCGAGGCGCGCGAGGAACTGCTCCTCGAGCCGCCCGAGGCGCGGCTGCTGCACGGCACGTTCCGGCAGAGCAAGGTGCTCGCCGGCGAGCGCGTGCCCTGGCTGGCGGTGGGACCGGACCCGGTGGTCGGCGAGTGCGCGTTCGACCTGGCGCGGCTGGTCCGCGACCGGGTGGAGGACCTGATCGCCTCGCCGTCGGGGCCCTCGATCACCCGCCGGCGCATCAAGCGGCTCGCGGAGTCCCTGGAGGTCGACCAGGCGCGGCTGCGCGGCTGGACCCTCTTCCGGGCCGTCGAGTCGGGCGTCCGGGCGGCCCGGGTCGGCCGCCCCCAGGACGCCGAACTGCTCCTGGAGTTCGCGGGCTGGCTCTGAGCCCCGCCCGGTTCTCGTCACCGGGACCGCCCCGGGCCGGCCGGCGACGGCCTTGATCCGCCCGGGGCCGGACGGACGGCGGTCCGCCGCTCCCGGCACCCTCTGCCGGAGCCCCGGCCCGGTACCCCGCGGCCTTCGGGGTGGCACAGTTCACGGACGACGACGCGCCGGTGCCCCGTGTCTCCGCGAGGGAGGCACGGGGCACCGGCGGTGGGCTGCTACGCCGCCAGGCGGGCGATCGCCTCTTCGACGGTCAGTTCCTCGCGCTCGCCGGTGCGGCGGTCCTTCAGCTCCAGGACGCCCTCGGCCGAGCGGCGGCCGGCGACCAGGATCTTCGGGACGCCGATGAGCTCCGCGTCGGTGAACTTCACGCCCGGGGAGACACCCGCGCGGTCGTCGACCAGGACGCGGACGCCGGCGGCGGCGAGCTTCTCGGAGACGTCGAGGGCCAGCTCGGTCTGCAGGGCCTTGCCCGCGGCGACCACGTGCACGTCGGCCGGAGCGATCTCCTTGGGCCAGCACAGGCCCTGCTCGTCGGCCGACTGCTCGGCCAGCGCGGCCACGGCGCGGGAGACGCCGATGCCGTACGAGCCCATGGTCACGCGGACCGGCTTGCCCTGCTGGCCGAGGACGTCGAGACCGAAGGTGTCGGCGTACTTGCGGCCGAGCTGGAAGATGTGGCCGATCTCGATGGCGCGGTCCAGCTTGAGGCCGGCACCGCACTTCGGGCAGGGGTCGCCCTCTTCGACCACGACGACGTCGAGGTAGTCGTCGACCTCGAAGTCACGGCCGGCCACGACGTTCTTCGCGTGCGTGTCGACCTTGTTGGCGCCGGTGATCCAGGCGGTGCCGGGGGCGACGCGGGGGTCGGCGATGTAGCGGACCTTCTCCAGGCCCTGCGGGCCCACGTAGCCGCGTACGAGGTCGGCGCGGCCCTCGAAGTCCTCCGCCGTGACGAGCTCGACGACGGCCGGGGCCAGGTGCTCGCCCAGCTTGCCGAGGTCGACCTCGCGGTCGCCGGGGACGCCGACGGCAACGATCTCGCCGTCGACCTTCACCAGCAGGTTCTTCAGCGTGGCGGAGGCGGGCACACCGAGGTGCTCGGCGAGCGTCTCGATGGTCGGGGTGTCGGGGGTGGCCAGCTCCTCGACCGCGCCGTGCTCGGCGGAGACGGGCGTGAGCTTGAAGGTCACGGCCTCCGTGTTGGCGGCGTAGTCGCAGGCGGGGCAGTCCACGAAGGTGTCCTCGCCGGCCGGGGCGGGCGCAAGGAACTCCTCGGAGGCGGAGCCGCCCATGGCGCCGGAGACGGCGGACACGATGCGGTAGTCGAGACCCAGACGCGCGAAGATCTTCTGGTATGCCTCACGGTGCAGACGGTAGGACTCGGCGAGGCCCTCGTCCGTGATGTCGAAGGAGTACGAGTCCTTCATCTGGAACTCACGGCCGCGCAGCACACCGGCGCGCGGACGGGCCTCGTCCCGGTACTTCGTCTGGATCTGGTAGAGCATGACCGGCAGGTCCTTGTACGAGGCCACCTGGTCCTTCACGATCAGCGTGAAGATCTCCTCGTGCGTCGGACCGAGCAGGTACTCGGCGCCCTTGCGGTCCTTGAGACGGAAGAGCAGGTCGCCGTACTCCTCCCAGCGCGCCGAGGCCTCGTAGGGCTCCTTGGGCAGCAGGGCCGGCAGGAGGACCTCCTGGGCGCCGATCGCGTCCATCTCCTCGCGGACCACGCGGGAGATGTTGTCGAGGACCTTCTTGCCGAGCGGCAGCCAGGTCCAGATGCCCGCGGCGTTGCGGCGGACGTAGCCGGCGCGGACGAGCAGCTTGTGATTGAGCGTCTCGGCGTCCGCCGGGTCGTCACGCAATGTCTTGACCATCAAACGGGACATGCGCTGGACCTGGGCCATGATTCTCGACTCCTGCTGCGTAAGGGTGATGCCTGGAGGTTATCCGGGCAGCGGCCGTCCCCGGAAATCCATTAGGCATGTCGCAGCGGAAGGGGGGCTCCCATCACGGCGTAGGGCTTGGGGGCGCTGGGGAACAGGACCTGGCGGGCCAGGTCCTCGTAGCCGAGCGAGCGGTAGAGACCGCGGGCCGGGCTGTCGATGTCGATCGCGGAGAGGATCGAGCGGGGTTCGGACGCCGTGTCCGTGATCGACGTGATCAGCGCCCGGCCGACGCCCCGGTTCTGGAAGCGGGGGTGGACGTGCAGCTCGGTGATCACGAAGGAGTCGTCGAGCCAGCCGTCGTGGCCCTGCGCGCGCAGATAGGGCTCGACGACGGTGGACCACCAGTGCGCCCGGTCGTTGGGCATCCCGTAGACGAAGCCCACGAGCCGGCCGTCGGTGGTGGTGGCGCCGAGCGCGTGGGCTCCCGGGCAGGTCAGATGGCGCAGCACGATCTGGCGCCGTACGGCGATCTCGTCGGCGCCGAGACCGAAGGCGAGCGCCTGCACGGCGAGCGCCTCGTCGACGCGCGCGGCGAGATCCAGCGGGCCGATGACCACGTCGTCGGACTGGCGGTGGCCGTGACGGGGGAAGCGCAGCATGCCGGGAGACTACCTGGCGGGACGTGGGACGCGTGAGGTCACGGCGGGCCGGTGCCGGGCGTCAGAACAGGACACTCATGAACGCGCCGGTCTCCTGGAACCCGACGCGGCGGTACGTCGCCCGGGCCGCGGTGTTGAAGTCGTTGACGTAGAGGCTGACGACCGGGGCGACGTCGGCGAGGGCGTAGCGCAGTACGGCCGCCATGCCGGGGGCGGCGAGGCCCTGCCCGCGGTATTCGGGGGCCACCCATACACCCTGGATCTGGCAGGCCTCGGCGGTCGCGGCGCCGATCTCGGCCTTGAAGACGACCTTGCCGTCCCGGTCGAGGCGGGCGAAGGAGCGGCCGGAGCCGACGAGTTCCGCGACCCGGGCCTGGTAGAGCAGGCCGCCGTCGCCGGCCAGCGGCGAGACGCCGACCTCCTCGGTGAACATGGCGACGCAGGCCGGCATGATCGTTTCCATCTCGTCCTTGCGGATGCGGCGGACGTAGGGATCCGGGGTGACGTCCGCGGGCAGCCGGTCGGTGACCATCAGCGGCTGGTGGGCGCGAATGTCGCGGGCCGGGCCCCAGCTCGGTTCGAGCAGCCGCCACAGCTGGGCGGTGGGCTCGGCGGGGCCGACGATCGAGGAGCAGCGGCGGCCGCCCCTGCGGGCCCGGTCGGCGAAGCCGCGCACGGCGCGCTGGGTGGCGCAGATCGGGACGAGGTTGGCGCCGGCGTAGCAGAGGGACTGGAGCATGCCGTCCTCGTACCAGCCCCACATCTCGCCGCCGAGCCGCCATGGGTCGAGCCCGGCGACCTGTACTCGGGAGGTGACGAAGGCGTTCGCCACCGGCTCGCGGCCGAGGACGGCGAGCGCGGCGTCCAGGTCACTCGGTTCGAGGACCCTGGTGGTGGTCTGGGTCAACACGTACGGGGGCCTCACCCTGGGATCTGCTGATCTCCGCACTGTACCTGGCGGGGTTGTGGCCCGCCGCCCCTCGTTGTCCGCGGGTACTGGCCGGGGGCCCTGTGCTTGTCCCGGGTGCGGGTGCGTGGGGGTTGCTCGCGCAGTTCCCCGCGCCCCTGGGGAGGTCACCCCGGCCGGGGGCGGAAGGTGATCCCTCGTTGTCCTTGGATGCCGGGGTGCTTGCCCCGGGTGCGGGTGCGTGGGGGCCGGGCGCGCAGTTCCCCGCGCCCCTGGGGAGGTCACCCCGGCCGGGGGCGGAAGGTGATCCCTCGTTGCCCTTGGATGCCTGGGTGCTTGCCCCGGGTGCGGGTGCGTGGGGGTTGCTCGCGCAGTTCCCCGCGCCCCTGGGGAGGTCACCTCGGCCGGGGGCGGAAGGCAGGCCCGCGTTGACCTCAAGGGGCCGGGCGAAGTGGCTCGCCCGGCCTTCGGTGACGTGTCAGCCCGCTACCGAGATCGTCGGCTCGCCGGAGGCGACTCCGTCGGCCTCCATCTGGTCGGCGAGCTTCATCGCCTCTTCGAGCCGGAGGCGACGCCGAGGTCGGCCTCGCGGGCCTCGCCGGGGCCGTTGACGACGCAGCCCATGACGGCGACGCGCAGCGGCACCTCCATGCCGGTGAGCCCGGCGGTGACTTCCTCGGCCAGCTTGTAGACGTCGACCTGGGCCCGGCCGCAGGACGGGCAGGAGACGATCTCCAGGCCGCGCTGGCGCAGGTTCAGCGACTGGAGGATCTGCAGGCCGACCTTGACCTCCTCGACCGGCGGGGCCGAGAGGGAGACGCGGATGGTGTCGCCGATGCCCTCGGAGAGACGCCGAGGTGGAGCGGGTAGTCGCAGGCGGCGGCGAGCTGGCGGTAGGCGTTGACCATCACGACCGGGTCGTTGTGCTTGACCGAGATCTTGATGTCGTGGAAGTCGTGCTCCTCGAAGAGGGACGCCTCCCACAGCGCGGACTCGACGAGCGCCTCGGGCGTCGCCTTGCCGTACTTCTGGAGGAGCCGCTTGTCGAGCGAGCCGGCGTTGACGCCGATGCGGATCGGGGTGCCGGTGTCCTTCGCGGCCCGCGCGATCTCCTTGACCTGGTCGTCGAACTGCTTGATGTTGCCGGGGTTGACGCGGACGGCGGCGCAGCCCGCCTCGATCGCGGCGAACACGTACTTCGGCTGGAAGTGGATGTCCGCGATGACGGGGATCTGGGACTTCTTGGCGATGGTGGCGAGCGCGTCGGCGTCGTCCTGGGTGGGACAGGCGACCCGGACGATCTGGCAGCCGGACGCGGTCAGCTCGGCGATCTGCTGGAGCGTGGCGCCGATGTCCGACGTGCGCGTGGTCGTCATCGACTGCACCGAGACGGGTGCGTCTCCGCCCACGGCGACGGTCCCGACCTGGATCTGCCGGGTCTTGCGGCGCTCGGCCAGCTTGGTCGGAACGGACGGCATGCCGAGAGAAATCGCAGTCATCTGCTGTGCAACCCCAAGTTGTGGATCAAGGTCCCGGAAATCGTGGGCTCCGGGGTTCGAGATTACGGTACGGGCGAGCCACCGGGCACATCACGCCCCCGGGCTTCAAACCCACTCAATGGAAGGTGGCCGGACACCAAGGGTGCCCGGCCACGGTCAACGCAGTATGACTAAGAGATTTTCACCGGATTGACGACGTCGGCGATCAGGACGAGCACCGTGAAGCAGACGAAGATCCCGGCCACCACGTAGGCCACCGGCATCAGCTTCGCCACGTCGAACGGGCCCGGGTCCGGGCGCCGGAGCACCCTCGCCGTGTGGCGCCGCAGCGACTCCCACAGCGCGCCCGCGATGTGCCCGCCGTCGAGCGGGAGCAGCGGGAGCATGTTGAACAGGAACAGCGACAGGTTGAACCCGGCGACCAGCAGCAGCATCATCGCGACCTGCTGCGAGGCGGGGATGTCCAGGGTGAAGACGTCGCCGCCGATGCGGGCCGCGCCGACCACGCCCATCGGGGAGTCGGCCTTGCGCGGGGCGTCGCCGAAGGCCGCGTTCCACAGGTCCGGGACCTTGCCGGGCAGCGACACCAGGGACTCGACGCCGTTCTGCATCATGTCGCCCATGCGGGTCACGGACTGGCCGAAGGACTGCTGGACGATGCCGGAGGCGGGTGTGAAGCCGAGGAAGCCGGCGTACACGTACTTGCCCTCGACGTAGCCGCCGTTGCCGTCGGTCTTGCTCACCTGGTTCTTGATCAGGTGAGCCTTGAGGTCGACCTGCTGCCCCTTGCGCTCGACGGTGATCGTGACGTCCTTGCCGGGGTTGGCGCGGATGTCGGACTGGAGGGCCGACCAGTCCTCGACCTTCTTGCCGTCGAACGCGAGGATCTTGTCCCCGCCGTGGAGACCGGCGGCCTTGGCGGGCGCGGCCTGGTCGTCCTTGGCGCACTTCGTGCGGTTCTCGCTCTGCTGGATGACGCAGTCCGAGACCGTGCCGACCGTGGTCGTCTGGGTCTGGACGCCGAACGTCATCATCACGCCGAGGAAGATCGCCACGGCGAGCACGAGGTTCATGAAGGGGCCGGCGAACATCACGATCACGCGCTTCCACGGCTTGCGCGTGTAGAAGAGGCGGGTCTCGTCGCCGGGCTGCAGTTCCTCGAAGGCGGCCGACCGGGCGTCCTCGATCATGCCCCGGAACGGGGATGTCGAGCGGGCCTCGATCCGGCCGTCCGGGCCGGGCGGGAACATGCCGATCATGCGGATGTAACCGCCGAGCGGGACAGCCTTGATGCCGTACTCGGTGTCGCCCTTCTTCCGCGACCAGATGGTCGGGCCGAAGCCCACCATGTACTGCGGCACCCGGATGCCGAACAGTTTGGCCGTCGAGAGATGTCCCAGCTCGTGCCACGCGATCGAGATCAGCAGGCCGACCACGAAGACGACTATGCCGAGAATCATCATCAGGGTCGTCATGCACGAGCCTCCGCGGTCGTCGTCTGTGCCGTCAGTTCACGGGCCCGGGCCCGTGCCCAGGTCTCCGCTTCGAGGACGTCCGCGAGGGTCAGGGAAGTTCCCGTACGCGGTGTGCCGTGTTCCTCGACGACCCGGGTGACGGTCTCCATGATCCCGTTGAACGCCAGTGTGCCGTTCAGGAACGCGTCCACGCACTCCTCGTTGGCGGCATTGAACACCGCCGGGGCCGTACCCGCGAGCTGCCCCACGTGCCGGGCGAGTCCCACCGACGGGAAGGCCTCGTCGTCCAGCGGGAAGAACTCCCAGCTCGAGGCCTTCGTCCAGTCGAAGGCGGGCGCCGCGTCCGGGACGCGCTCGGGCCAGCCGATGCCGATGGCGATGGGCCCCCGCATGTCGGGGGGCGTCGCCTGGGCCATCGTCGAGCCGTCCGTGAATTCCACCATCGAGTGGACATACGACTGCGGGTGCACGACCACCTCAATGCGGTCGAAGGGAATGTCGTAGAGGAGGTGCGCCTCGATGACCTCCAGCCCCTTGTTGACGAGGGTCGAGGAGTTGACCGTGATGACCGGGCCCATGGCCCAGGTGGGGTGCGCGAGGGCGTCGGCCGGCTTCACGTCCGCCAGTTCCGCCTTCGTACGGCCGCGGAACGGGCCCCCGGAGGCGGTCACGACCAGTTTGCGCACGTCCGCGCGGGTGCCGGAGGCCAGCGCCTGGAAGAGGGCCGCGTGCTCGGAGTCGACCGGGATGATCTGGCCCGGCTTCGCCAGTGCCTTCACCAGCGGGCCGCCGACGATGAGCGACTCCTTGTTGGCGAGCGCGAGGGTGCGGCCCGCCTCCAGGGCGGCGAGGGTGGGCGCGAGGCCGATGGAACCGGTGATGCCGTTGAGGACGGTGTGGCAGTCCAGGGCGGCGACCTGGGTGGCCGCGTCGGGTCCGGCGAGGATGTCGGGAAGGGTCTCACCGGGCGCGTACCGGGACGCGAGGGCCTCCCTGAGCGCGGGGACGGCGTCCTCGCGCGCCACGGCGACCGTCCGCACCCGCAGCCGGTGGGCCTGCTCGGCGAGCAGGGCGACCCTGCCGCCGGCGGCGGACAGCGCGGTGACCCGGAACCGGTCGGGGTTGCGCAGCACGAGGTCGATGGCCTGGGTGCCGATCGAGCCGGTGGATCCGAGGATCACGACATGCCGGACTCCGGTCACGGGGTCGAAGACGAGATGCGGATCAGCGAGGGGGGCTGGACTGTCGCTCATCCCCCCATTGTGGCCGCATCGCGGCGGCCGCAGGACAGGGCGTCCCTCATTGCCGCCCTCTCCCGCCGTCGCCGCCGGTGCCCGGGCGCGTCGGGGGACCCCGGTGGGCGGCGGGCCTCCCCCGCGGGCCGTGCCCGGCGGGGCCCGGCCGCGGGGGTGACGGGGGGACCGGCCGCCCTACTGATCCGCAGGTCAGCGCCTGCGGCGGCGCCGGGACGCACGCCGGGTGGGCTGGCGGCGGCCGCGCGCGGAGGGTCCGCCGGGGGGTCCCGAGGCGGCCGGCGCGGTCCTGGGCGGAGGTGCGGGAGCGAACGCGCCTTCGACGACGCCTTCGGCCGTGTCGAGCGTGGGCGCGGTGAACAGGAGGCCGTCGGCGCGGTCGCGCCGTTCCAGGGCGCGGGGGGCCGGCGCGGCGGTGTCGAGGTTGAAGACGTAGCCGACCGACTCCTCCTTGATCGCCTCGGTCATGGCCCCGTACATGTCGTAGCCCTCCCGTTCGTACTCGATGATCGGCTCCCGGCCGAGGGTCCAGCGCAGGCCGATGCCCTCGCGCAGGTAGTCCATCTCGTAGAGGTGCTCGCGCCATTTGCGGTCGAGGACGGACAGCACGACGAGCCGCTCCAGGTCGCGCAGGGCCTCGGGGCCGAGTTCCGCCTCGCGCCGTGCGTAGTGGGCGCGGATGTCGTCGGTGACGGCCTCGACGACCCGCTCGGTGGTGAGGTCGTCGCGGCTGCCGTACCGGTCCTCCAGGTCCTCGACGGTGACGCCCACGGGGTAGAGCTGCCGAAGCGCGCCCCACAGCCGGTCCAGGTCCCACTCCTCGCCGAAGCCCTCGCCGGTCTCGCGCTCGACGTACGCCCGGACGGTGTCCTCCATGAAGTGACGGATCTGTTCGCTCAGGTCCTCGCCGGCCAGGACGCGGCGGCGTTCGGCGTAGATGAGGGTGCGCTGGCGGTTGAGGACCTCGTCGAACTTCAGGACGTCCTTGCGGGCCTCGAAGTGCTGCTGCTCCAGCTGGGCCTGGGCGGAGGCGATGGCGCGGGTGACCATCTTGTTCTCGATGGGCACGTCGTCGGGGACGTTCGCCATGGCCATGACGCGGTCGACGACGTTGGCCCGGAACAGCCGCATCAGGTCGTCCTCCAGGGACAGGTAGAAGCGGGAGGCGCCGGGGTCGCCCTGGCGGCCTGAGCGGCCGCGCAGCTGGTTGTCGATGCGCCGTGACTCGTGGCGTTCGGTGCCGAGCACGTACAGCCCGCCGAGGGCCGTGACCTCGTCGTGCTCGGCCGCGGCCGCGGTGCTGACCCGGTCGAGGACCCGGGTCCGCTCCCCGGGGTCCGCGTCCTCGCCCGTCTCGGCGAGCGCCATAGCCTCGGGGTTGCCGCCGAGCATGATGTCGGTGCCGCGGCCCGCCATGTTGGTGGCGACGGTGACGGCGCCCCGGCGTCCGGCCTGGGCGACGATCTGGGCCTCGCTCCGGTGGTTCTTGGCGTTGAGGACCTCGTGCCGGATGCCCCGGCGGCGCAGCAGCGCGGAGAGCACCTCGGACTTCTCGACGGAGGTGGTGCCGACCAGGACCGGCTGCCCGAGGGCGTGCCGTTCCTCGATGTCGGCGAGGATCGCGGCGTACTTGGCCGCCTCGGTGCGGTAGATCTGGTCGGGGTCGTCGTGCCGGACCATGGGCCGGTTGGTGGGGATCGGGACGACGTGCAGCTGGTAGATGGTGTGGAATTCGGCCGCCTCGGTCATGGCGGTGCCGGTCATGCCGGCGAGCTTGCCGTAGAGGCGGAAGAAGTTCTGGAGGGTGATCGTGGCGAGCGTCTGGTTCTCGTCCTTGATCGCGACGCCCTCCTTGGCCTCGATGGCCTGGTGGAGTCCCTCGTTGTAGCGCCGGCCGGCGAGGATGCGGCCGGTGTGCTCGTCGACGATCAGCACCTCGCCGTCCACGACGACGTAGTCCTTGTCCTTCTTGAAGTGCTCCTTGGCCTTGAGGGCGTTGTTCAGGTGGCCGATCAACGGGGTGTGGTCGGACTCGTACAGGCTGTCGATGCCGAGCTGGTCCTGGAGGTACTCGACGCCGGGGTCCAGGATCGAGACGGTGCGCTTCTTGGGGTCGTACTCGTAGTCGTGCCCGGTCCGCAGTGCGGCGAGGCGGTCCTTGTCGGCGGGGCTGGTGAACTGCTCCTCCTGCACCCGTACGCCGTCCATGTGCCGGGCGAACTCGGCGAAGGCCTCGTACCAGTGCGTCGGCTGGTCGGCCGGGCCGGAGATGATCAGCGGGGTGCGGGCCTCGTCGATGAGGATCGAGTCGGCCTCGTCGACGATCGCGAAGTGGTGCCCGCGCTGCACGAGTTCGTCGCTGGACCAGGCCATGTTGTCGCGCAGGTAGTCGAAGCCGAACTCGGTGTTGGTGCCGTAGGTGATGTCGCAGGCGTACTGGGCACGGCGTTCGGCGGGGGTCGACTCCGCCGTGAGGACGCCGACGGTCAGTCCGAGGAAGCGGTACGCGCGTCCCATCCAGGCGGCGTCGCGGCCGGCCAGGTAGTCGTTGACGGTGACGAGGTGGACTCCCTCGCCGGTGAGGGCGTTGAGATACACCGGCAGGGTGCCGACGAGCGTCTTGCCCTCGCCGGTCTGCATCTCGGCGACGTGCCCGAGGTGCAGGGCCGCGCCGCCCATGATCTGGACGTCGAAGTGGCGCATGCCGAGGACCCGGCGGGATGCCTCGCGCATCGCGGCGAAGGCCTCCGGCAGCAGGTCGTCCAGGCTCTCACCGGCGGCGAGCCGCTCCTTGAACTCGGGGGTGAGGGCCTGGAGTTCCTCGTCGGTCAGGGCCCTGAACTCCTCTTCGAGGGAGCCGACCTGGGCGGCGAGGTGTTCGAGGCGGCGCAGCATCCGGCCCTCGCCCGCCCGCATGATCCTTCCGGTGATGGCCTCGAGCCCTTTTCCTGACATGGGCATTCCCTCACAGTCCGGCGCGGTGGGCGCCGGGGAGGGCCGCCGGGCGTCGCGGTCCGAGTCCCCGTCCGCCGCTGCGTACATTGTCCGCCGCCCCGCCGGGGAGCGGCAAGCAGCGGGGCGGCGGACGGGGCCGGTGCGCGCCACCGGGAGGAACGTCAGCGGATGGGGCGGTGGACGTTCTCCCGGGTACTGGCGCCGGGTGTGGCGTCGGCGATCCAGGGGCCGTCGCCCGAGGGGTCGAGGACGCCTTCCTCCAGCCAGGTGTAGGTCCCGGACAGGACGCCCTTGACGACCTTGCGGTCGACGTCGTCGGTGTTGTTCCACAGGCGGCCGAAGAGTTCCTCGACGCGGATGCGGGACTGGCGGCAGAAGGCGTCGGCGAGCTGGTAGGCCTCGCGTCCGTGGTCCCCCTGGGTGCGCAGGAGTTCGGCCCGAACGCAGGCCGCGCTCATGGCGAAGAGTTCGGCTCCGATGTCGACGATCCGGCCGAGGAAGCCCTGCTTGGTCTCCATCCGGCCCTGCCAGCGCGACATCGCGTAGAAGGTGGAGCGGGCGAGCTTGCGGGCGTTGCGCTCGACGTAGCGCAGATGGGTGGAGAGGTCCACGTCGTGATGGAACTCGCCGTACGAGCGCGGGAGCTGACCGGCGCCGGCGACCAGCTTCGGCAGCCACTTGGCGTAGAAGACACCGGCGTTCGCGCCCGCCTTCGCCTTCTCGGAGAGCGACTTGTCGGGGTCGATGAGGTCTCCGGCGACCGAGAGGTGGGCGTCGACCGCCTCCCGGGCGATCAGCAGGTGCATGATCTCGGTGGAGCCCTCGAAGATGCGGTTGATCCGCAGGTCGCGCAGGACCTGTTCGGCGGGGACCGCGCGCTCGCCGCGGGCCGCCAGCGAGGCGGCCGTCTCGAAGCCGCGGCCGCCGCGGATCTGGACCAGCTCGTCGGCCATCAGACAGGCCATCTCGGAGCCGTAGAGCTTGGCGAGCGCGGCCTCGATGCGGATGTCGTTGCGGTTCTCGTCCGCCATCTGCGACGACAGGTCGAGGACGGCCTCGAGCGCGAAGGTGGTGGCGGCGATGAAGGAGATCTTGGAGCCGACGGCCTCGTGGAAGGCGACCGGCTTGCCCCACTGCTCCCGCACCGACGTCCACTCGCGGGCGATCTTCAGGCACCACTTGCCCGCGCCCGCGCACATGGCGGGCAGCGAGAGACGGCCGGTGTTGAGGGTGGTGAGGGCGATCTTCAGGCCCGCGCCCTCGGGTCCGATGCGGTTGGCGGCGGGTACCCGCACCCGGTGGAAGCGGGTGACGCCGTTCTCCAGGCCGCGCAGACCCATGAACGCGTTGCGGTTCTCGACGGTGACACCCTCCGAGGCGGCCTCCACCACGAAGGCCGTGATGCCGCCCTTGCCCTCCTCGGACTTCGGGACGCGCGCCATGACGACCAGGAGGTCCGCGACGACGCCGTTGGTCGTCCAGAGCTTCACCCCGTCGAGGATGTAGTCGTCGCCGTCGCGGACGGCGGTCGTGGCGAGCCGCGCCGGGTCGGAGCCGACGTCCGGTTCGGTGAGCAGGAAGGCGGAGATGTCGGTGCGGGCGCAGCGCGGCAGGAAGGTGTCCCGCTGCTCCTGGGTGCCGAACAGTTTCAGCGGCTGGGGTACGCCGATCGACTGATGGGCGGAGAGCAGCGCGCCGAGCGCCGGGTTCACCGAGCCGACCAGGGCGAGGGCTTTGTTGTAGTACACCTGGGTGAGGCCGAGGCCCCCGTATTTGGTGTCGATCTTCATGCCGAGGGCACCGAGCTCCTTGAGCCCGGTGATCGTCTCGTCCGGGATCCGCGCCTCGCGCTCGATCCGGGCGGAGTCGATCTTCGTCTCGCAGAAGTCGCGCAGTTTGGCCAGGAACTCCTCGCCGCGCAGCGTGTCCTCGGCGGCGGGGAGCGGGTGGGGGTGGATGAGGTCGAGCCGGAAGCGGCCGAGGAAGAGTTCCTTGGCGAAGCTGGGCTTGCGCCAGTCCTGTTCGCGCGCGGCCTCGGCGACCTGTCGGGCCTCACGTTCGGTGACTGTGGGCTTCTGGGGTGTAGCGGACATGAGGCTCACCTCGCCGCGAATAGGGATCTTGGGGCAGTCCATTACCGACCGGTTCTACTCGATCGTATTTACCCGATTCCGGATGACGCCACCAGTCCTCGCGCAGCGTTCGGCCCCTAGGCTCCTCACCTACCGGCCGCCGGCATCGCAACCGAGGGCCGACAGGCACGACAAGCCCTGTCGAAGCGCTTCGACAGACTATGGACACGATTCCTCCACCGGGCTAGTGTCGAGCCACCCTCATTCGCCCCTATCGGTACCGCGCGCACTGTCGAAGCGCTTCACAAAGCTGGGAGAGCTGGATGGTCACCCTCGCCGAGGTCGCCCAGCACGCCGGAGTCTCGGCGAGCACGGTGAGCTATGTCCTCAGCGGCAAGCGGTCCATCTCCGCGAGCACCCGGGAACGGGTCGAGCAGAGCATCCAGGAACTGGGCTACCACCCGAACGCGGGCGCCCGCGCCCTGGCGAGCAGCCGGTCCAACATCATCGCGCTGATGGTTCCACTGCGCACCGACATGTACGTACCCGTGATGATGGAGATCGCCATCGCGGTGGCCACCACCGCCCGGACCCACGGCTACGACGTCCTGCTGCTCACCGGCGAGGAGGGGCCCGACGCGGTGCGCCGGGTCACCGGCAGCGGGCTCGCCGACGCGATGATCCTCATGGACGTCGAGCTCGACGACGAGCGGCTGCCACTGCTGCGCGCGACGGACCAGCCGTCGGTGCTCATCGGGCTCCCCGCCGACACCACCGGCCTGACCTGCGTCGACCTCGACTTCGGGGCGACGGGCGCGCTGTGCGCCGAGCATCTGGCGCTGCTCGGCCACCGTGACATCGCTGTCATCGGCGAGGCGCCCGCCGTCTACGAACGGCACACCGGCTTCGCCGAGCGGACGCTCGACGGGCTCCGGGCCCGCTCGCGGGAGCTGGGGCTGCGGGTGCTGCACCGGCCCTGCGAGGGCGGCTACGACGCGATGGCCCTCACCCTCGCCCGCATCCTCGACGAGCGCCCCGGCACCACGGGCTTCGTCGTCCAGAACGAGTCGGCCGTCGAACCGCTGCTCGCCCTGCTGCGCCAGAAGGGCCGGGCCGTGCCCGAGGACGTCTCGGTGATCGCGATCTGCCCGGACCAGGTCGCCACCCAGGCCTCGGTGCGGCTGACGTCGGTCGCCATCCCCGCGCAGGACATGGGCCGCCAGGCCGTCGAGCATCTGATCGCCAAGCTCGAAGGGCGCGGCAAGGACGAAGTCGTCCTGATCGCGCCGGAGTTGACCGTACGGGCGAGCACGGGGCCGGCACCGGCCGCTCCCTGATCCCGCTCGTCCGTGCCGGGGGCGTGCCCGCCGCGCCCCCTTCAGGACCCCGCCCCCTTCAGGACCCCACGCCCTTCACGGATCCCGTTCCCGCCTCACGGATCCCGCTCCCCTTCACGGACCGCGCGTCCCCGCCGGGCGACCGCTGTCCGCGAGCCCCGCGCCCGTTCCCGTGCCCGCCCCGCACC
Organism: Streptomyces aureus; assembly: GCF_000725495.1. Classification (GTDB taxonomy): domain Bacteria; phylum Actinomycetota; class Actinomycetes; order Streptomycetales; family Streptomycetaceae; genus Streptomyces; species Streptomyces aureus_B. The sequence goes on along the minus strand of NZ_JNZD01000049.1, from coordinate 14,388 downwards.
CGTTCCCGCCGCGCTCGCTCGTCGCACCCTCGTTCCCGCCCCGCTCCCCCGGTCGCTCTCCCGAGTCCGCACGCCCCTCGCCCCTCCATGCCAGCGCATGTCCGCGTGCCTCCCTGCCCGCCCTGCCACAGGAGCCGTCCACGTGAATCGGTCCGCCGCACCCCAGCCCCAGGTCAGCCTCGCGCAGTCCTCCCCGACCGTCGGCACGTTCCGTGAGCGGGACGGCGCGCTGGAGTGGAGCGGCCGCACGGAGACCGTCCGGATCGAGCCGTGGGGACCCGACGCCGTCCGGGTCCGCGCCCGTCTCGGCGGCCCGTTGCTCGAAGGCCTGCCCGGAGCGCTGCTCGACGAGCCCGAGGACACCCCGAGCACGCTGGAACTCGGGCCCGCCGAGGGCCGGCTGACGGTGGGGGCGCTGACCGTCGAGATGAGCGCCGAGGGGCTGGTCCGCTTCACCCGCACCGCCGACGGCGCCGAACTCCTCGCCGAGGAGCGCGCCCACTTCTGGTGGCCCGGCTCGCGGCTGTACACCCCGACCGGCAACGGCCACCACCGGCTGGAGCAGCGCTTCGCCGCGTACGAGGGCGAGCGGCTGTACGGCCTCGGCCAGCACCAGCACGGGCTGTTCGACCAGAAGGGCGCGGTGCTGGACCTGGTCCAGCGCAACGCCGAGGTCACCGTCCCCGTGCTCACCTCCAGCCGCGGGTACACGCTCCTGTGGAACAACCCCGCCATCGGGCGGGTCGAGCTGGCCGGCAACGGCACCCGCTGGGTCGCCGACTCGGCCCGCCAGATCGACTACTGGATCACCGCGGGCACCCCCGCCGACGCCCAGCGCCGCTACAGCGCGGCGACCGGCCGGACGCCGATGCTGCCGGAGTGGGCGGCCGGGTTCTGGCAGTGCAAGCTGCGCTACCGCACCCAGGAGGAACTCCTGGAGGTCGTACGGGAGTACAGGCGCCGAGGGCTGCCGCTGTCGGTCGTGGTCTGCGACTTCTTCCACTGGACCCACCTCGGCGACTGGAGGTTCGACCCGGCCGAGTGGCCCGACCCGGCGGCCCTGCAGACCGAACTCGCCGAACTCGGCGTCAAGCTGGTCGTGTCCGTCTGGCCGTCGGTCTCCCCGCTGTCGGAGAACCATCAGCTCATGGAGCAGCGGGGCTTCTTCATCGGCACCGAGTACGGGCCGATGGCCCACGCCGACTGGCCCGACAAGCAGGTCGCCTCCACGGTCCAGGTGGCCTTCTACGACGCCACGAACCCCGCGGCCCGGGAGTTCGTGTGGTCGCGGGTGAAGGAGAACTACCTCGATCCGTACGGCATCTCGGCGTTCTGGCTGGACGCCTGCGAGCCGGAGCTGAAGCCCGGGTTCTCCGAGAACCTGCGCTACCACGCGGGCCCGGGGCTCGAAGTGGGCAACCTCTACCCGCGCGAGAACGCCCGTACCTTCTACGAGGGGCTGCGCGCCGCCGGGGAGAGCGAGATCGTCTCCCTCAACCGCTCGGCCTGGGCGGGCAGTCAGCGCTACGGGGCCGCGCTGTGGTCGGGGGACATCGGGACCGACTTCGCGACCCTGCGTCGGCAGATCGCCGCGGGTCTCAACACGGCGCTGTCCGGCATCCCCTGGTGGAACACCGACATCGGCGGCTTCCACGGCGGCGACCCGGACGACCCGGCCTACCGCGAGGTCATGGTCCGCTGGTTCCAGTTCGGCGCGCTGTCGCCGCTGATGCGGCTGCACGGCTTCCGCGACCCCGCCATGCCGCTGGGCCCCGCCATGACCGGCGGCCCGAACGAGGTCTGGTCGTACGGCGAGGAGGCCGGGGCCGTCATGGAGAGGTACCTGCGGCTGCGGGAACGTCTGAAGCCGTACCTGCTGGACGTCATGCGGGAGGCGCACGAGGAGGGGCTGCCGGTGATGCGCCCGCTGCTCCTGGAGTTCCCCGGGGACCAGGCCGCCTGGTCGGTGGACGACGCCTACCTCCTCGGCCCGGACCTGCTGGTCGCGCCGGTCCTGACCGCGGGCGCGACGGCCCGGACGGTGTACCTTCCGGCGGGCGCGCGCTGGACGGACGCCTGGACCGGGACGGAGTACGAGGGCGGCGCGTCCGTCACGGTGGAGGCGCCGCTGGACCGGATCCCGCTGTTCCTGCGGGACGGGGCCCGGCTGCCCGTGGCGGAGTAGCGCGGGGCGGCCGGTCCCCGGAGAAGGGACCGGCCGCCCGACGGACCACGGTCAACTGCTGCTGACGGTCAGGTTGTTGGTGACGAAGTCGAGGCCACCGGAGGACGAGGTGATCTCGAAGCCGAACTGCACGTCCCCGATGGTCTTCGTGTTCGGCATCCAACCCTTGGTGTTCGCGATCCACCGCAGGATCGGAAGAATGTCGACGGTGCCGGAGGTGGAGTCCGAGCTGCGCAGGAACGAGAAGACGTCGTTCGCTCCGTTGTTGCCCTTGTAGACGGTCCAGGTGGTGCCGTTCAGGGTGAGCGAGCCCTGCGAGGTGCCGAGCGCGCCGACGGCTCCGTTGTAGTTGACCCAGAGCATGGTCTCGTAGGCGTAGCCGGTGTCCCAGATGTCGTACGAGGTGTTGTAGGCGCCCGACGACGGGACGGTGACGTTGTAGGTGCTGGTCAGGGAGGACAGCCCGGCGATCGTCCTGCCGACGTACTTCTTGGAGTTGGGGTAGGACTTGATGCCGCCGGTGTCGGGGTGGTTGGCCCAGACTCCCCAGCTGGTGCCGGAGTTGGCCCAGATGCACTGGCTGCCCGCGCCGGAGCCCCAGATGTCGTTGTAGAGCGTGTACCCGTTCAGGGTGGTGCTGCCCCACTGGTCGCAGGAGGACCAGACGGCGGCCTGGGCGGGGGCCGAGGCGAGGGCGATCGTCGCGCCGAGGGCCAGCGCGGGGGCGACGACGGCCCGGGCGAGCCGGAGCGTTGTTCGAGGTGCCATGGCGTTTCCTTCCATGGGTGGGGGGATGTGCGAGTGGGGGCTACCGCGGCCCCAGGGTGAGGACGCGGTCCTCTCCGGCGCGCAGCACGAGCGGTCGCGCGCCGGAGGAAGTCCGCAGTTCGATCCGGCAGGTGCGGCCGGGCCGCAGGACGGCCTTGGCACCGCCGGGAGCCCAGGTGAGGTCGATCCGTGCCCCGAACCGGGTCCGGATCCCCCGGAGTTCGCCGCTCGGCAGACCGGCGGGGAGCGCCGGGAGGAGGACGAGCCGCCCCGGGGTGGACTGGATCAGTGCCTCGACGAGCACGGCGGGCAGGGTGTGGGAGGCGTCCGCGTTGTAGACGTGCCGGTTCGGGTAGTGGCCGCTCATCAGGGAGAGGTGGAAGAAGTCCCCGGCCAGGACGGTGCCGAGGGCGTGTGCGAGGCGCTCGGCGTCGCGGAGCCGGGCTGCGATCAGCGCGTGGTGGAGGTGGCCGTGTGCCGAGTCGTTCTCGGCGCCGCGCAGTTCGAGGGCGCGGTGGGCCGCGGCGGCGAGTGCCGGGGTGTCGTAGGGGTTGATCTCGTCGAGCGGCCAGACGCCGTAGAGGTGACTGAGGTGCCGGTGGTCGTAGCTGTCGAGGAGTCCGGGGCGGGCCCATTCGGCCAGCGCGCCCTCGGCGTTGACCCGGTGCCGCGGCAGCCGGTCGGCGAGCGCCAGCCAGCGCTCGGCGTCGGGCCCCGGGTGGTACGCGGCCGCGGTGCGCAGGGCGTGCCGGGCCGCCGAGAGGTCCATGGCGGCGTTGACGGTGATCCAGCTCGCGTTCGCGGGACGGTTCTCCGGTGAGTAGGACGGCACGACGACCAGGCGGCCGTCCTCGTCGGTCCGGGTGAGGAAGTCCTCGTAGAAACGGGCCGTCTCGGCGAGCGCGGCGGCGAGCCGCGGATCCTGTGCGCCGCGGGTCTCGTCGTGGTCCACGAGGGGGCTCAGCAGCCAGTCGGCGCCCGCGGTCCACACGTGCAGCGGGTAGGCGCGGCTGAGGTGGTACAGGTGTCCCGACTCGCCGTCGGTGTGGGCGGGTGCCACCACTCCGCGGGTGCCGAAGACGGCCCGGGCGTTGTCCCGCCAGTGCGGCAACTGGGCGTGGACCAGGGCCGCGTGGGCCTCGGTGACCTCGGGGAGTGCGGCCGCGGCGGCCGACGCCGTCTGGAGGTTGAGGTTGGCGTCCGTGGTGAACGCCCCGGACCAGGCGGTGTCCCAGTCGCCGGTCCACAGACCGGTCAGCCGCGGCGGGAGCGTGCCGGACGCGGACAGCAGGTGGTGGCGGCCGGCCGCGAAGAGCCGCTCCAGGAGGGCAGGGCTTGCCGGCCGCCGGAGCAGCGCCGATCCGGGCAGGGCCCGTTCGGCGGGGTCGGCGCGCAGGTCGAGGGTGACCCGCAGATAGGCGGCGCGGTGCAGGGCGGTGTGGCGGGCGAGCAGCCGGGCGTGGACGCGCCCGATCTCCTCCTCCGTACGGGGACCACCGGCCCCGGCGCCGCTCCCTGCCCGGGCACCGACGGCATCGGGACGGGCGGCCTCCCCCGCATCGGGACCTGCGTCTCTGCCCGCCCCGGCGTCCCCGGCCTCGGGACCTGCGTCTCTGCCCGCCCCGGCGTCCCCGGTCTCGGAACCTGCACCCCTGCCCACCCCGGCACCCCCGGCCTCGGGACCCGCGCCCCCGCCTTCGGCCCCGCCGGTCAGCAGTTCCCGCAGTGCGCGCAGCTCCGCGAGGGCGTCGAGCTCGCCCGGGTGCCGGTGCACCCGGGTCAGCAGCAGCATCGAGCGGGCGCCCTCCACCCGCAGGCCCGGCAGCGCGGGACGGGCGGCGCCGTCGGTGACGACGAGGGTCACGCCGGTGTACGCGAGGTCGCTGCCCGGGTAGCGGGCGCGCAGGGTGAGCAGGGCGCCCTCGGGGGTGCGGACGGCCGCGTGGGCCACCGCCAGGTCCGACGGCGCGCCGGGCAGCCGGTGGTCGAGCATCACCTCGACCGAGGGGCCGGGGGCGGTCACGTACTGCGCGATCACGTCGTCGGCGCGGGAGACGAACACCTCGCTGCGCCGCCCGCCGCAGTCGGCGCGGACCACGCCGGTGGTGAAGTCGGCCTCGCGCCGGTAGGGGCGGCTGTCCCCGGGCGGGCGGCGCACGCGGACCTGGAACGCCGGGTGGAAGGGCTGCACCCACAGCAGGGGCCTGCCGTCGGTGAAGTCCTCGCCCGCGTGCACGTCCCCGGCGAGCAGCCGGTCCTGGAGGTCGCCCAGCCGGTCGGCGAGTTCGGGCGGGCGCGCGTCGGCGCTGCCGTTCGGGCGGACGAGCCGGTGATGGTTGACGATGACCCGGTCGTCGTCTGGATCGCCGAACACCATGGCGCCGTGGGTGCCGTTGCCGCTCAGGAAGGCATCCTCCCAGCGGGCGGCGGGCCAGGGTTCCCAGGTGCCGTGAACGGGCGCCGAACCCCGGCTGGTGCCGGTCCGGGGGCGGTCCGCGGGAGTGCCGGGGCGGGTGTCGCCGGTCATGGGGCGAGCACCGCCGCTCCGAGGCGTTCCAGCCGTACCCGGTCCCGTACGTTCGCACCGCCGAGGAGGTCGCGGTGGCTGCCCGGCACCTCGACGGTCACCGGGTCGCGGCCGTGGTTGAGCAGGAAGAGCAGACCACCGCGCCGGACGGCCTCCACCCCGTCGGGGAGCTCGTCGAGCACGGGCCGGACGCCCGCCTGCTCCGCGGCCCCGGTCAGCAGTGCGCGCAGAGCGGGGGGTTCGGGGAGGGTGGAGAGATAGCGGGCGGTGCCCCGGCGGAGGACGGCGGGCAGTCCGTCGAGCTCGCCGCCGCGGTAGCGCGCCTCGACGACCGCGTCCGGGCCGGGCTCGATCTCCTCGGACCAGAGCGTGCCCGTGAAGCCGTCGCAGACCGCGGTCTCCCCCGGGTCCAGCGGCCACCACTCGTGCAGGGTCCGGATGCCGAAGAGGTCGCGCAGCCGTTCGTCCATGCCGCCCGGCCGCACCCGGTCGTCCTCGTCGGCGACGCCGGTGAGGAAACCGCAGACGAGCGTGCCGCCCGCCCGCGCGTAGGCGGTCAGGTTCTCGATCGCCCGGTCCGTGAGGAGGTACAGCTGGGGCACGACGACCATCCGGTACCCGGAGAGGTCGTGCTCGGGGTGGGCGAAGGCGGTGGTGAGGTGCGCCTCCCACAGGGCGCGGTGCCAGGCCCGCAGGACTTCGGCGTAGTCGTTCCGGGCGGACAGGGCGCCCTCGTGCGCTCCGGCCCACCAGGAGTTCCAGTCGTGCAGGATCGCGATGCCGGCCGGGACCCGGGTGCCGGCCACGTGCGGTGCGAGGAGGGCGAGTTCGGCGCCGATCTCCTTGATCTCCTGAAAGCCCCGGCCCGGCTCCCCCGCGTGGCCGATCATCCCGGAGTGGAACTTCTCGGCGCCCTGGCGGGAGGCGCGCCACTGGAAGTAGCAGACGGCGTCGGCGCCGCGCGCCACGGCCTGCAGCGACCACAGCCGGTTCAGCCCGCGCGGCTTGGGGTGGTTCACCGTGCGCCAGCTGACCGCGCCGGCCGCCTGCTCCATGAGCATCCATGACCCGCCCGCCGCCTGCGACCGGGTCATGTCCTGGACGAGCGCGCCGTACTGGGCGCCCAGGGGGTCGCGCGGGTCGGGGTAGAGGTCGACCGAGACGACGTCCTCCTCGGCGGCCCACCGCCAGGCGTCCTGGCCGACCCACATCGGCATGAAGTTGCTGGTCACCGGGATGGCGGGACTGTGGCGGCGCACGATGTCCCGTTCCGCGGCGCAGCACTCCAGGAGCATGTCGGAGGTGAAGCGCCTGAAGTCGAGGACCTGCGTCGGGTTCTTCAGGTAGTGCGCGTGGCGGGGCGGGACGATCTCGTGCCAGTCGTCGTAGGACTGGCCCCAGCAGGCCGTTCCCCAGGCCGTGTTGAGTGCCCCGAGGGTGCCGTAGCGGTCCTGGAGCCAGCGCCTGAAGGCCCCGGCCGCCTCGTCGCCGTGGTCGGTGGTGCAGTACTCGTTGTTGATGTGCCACATCGTGAGCGCGGGGTGTGCCCCGTAGCGGGCGGCCAGGTCCTCGGTGATGGCGGCGGCACGGCGGCGGTAGACGGCGCTGGAGTGCGAGAAGTGCTGTCGGGAGCCCCACCACTCGGTGCGGCCGTCCTCGTCCCGGGGCAGGGTCTCGGGGTGCAGCCGGCCCAGCCAGGGCGGCGGCGAGGAGGTGGGGGTGGCGAGCACGACCCCGATGCCGTGCTCGTGCATCAGGTCCATCAGCCGGTCCAGCCAGCCGAACTCCCTTGCCCCGGGACGTGGTTCGAGCCGGGCCCAGGAGAAGACCCCGAGGGTGACGGAGTTGACGCCGGCCTCCTTCATGAGGCGGACGTCCTCGGGCCAGGTCTCCTCGGGCCACTGCTCGGGGTTGTAGTCGCCGCCGAACAGGATGCGGCCCCGGGTGGCGTCGCTCAGACCCGGCGCTCCGGGTTCCGGAGGGGTTCCGGGGGGCGTGCGCATGAACCACCTCGATCGGGGTGAGGGTGGGACGGGGAAGTGGTACGCCGCGGCCGACCGCCGGTCAGGAGCAGGTCGGCCGCGACGAGCAGGGGGCGGCGTCGGGTGCCTCGGACGAGGTCATCCCTTCACGGCGCCGGTGAGCATGCCCTTCTTGAAGTGCCGCTGGACGAAGGGCGAGAGGACCGCGACCGGCAGCAGCGCCATCACCATGACGGCCATCTGCACGGCGAGCGGCGACAGTTGTCCGGTGTTGATCTGGGTGGCGAGTCCGACCGGGCGTTCCTGCTTCTGGACGAGCTGGATCATGACGTTCTGGAGCGGCATCATGTCCTGGTCGGTCAGATAGATGGAGGCGTTGAACCAGGCGCTCCAGTAACCGACCGCGTAGAACAGCGAGATGACCGCGAGGACCGCCCGGGACAGCGGCAGCACGATCTGCCACAGGATGCGCCAGTCGCCCGCGCCGTCGATGCGGGCGCTGTCGGTCAGTTCGGGCGAGATGCCCATGAAGAACGCCCGCAGCACCAGGATGTTGAAGACGCTGACCGCGCTGGGGAGGATCAGCGCGAGATAGCTGTCGGTGAGGCCGAGGGCCTGCACCAGCAGATAGGTGGGGATGAGTCCGGCGCCGAAGAACATGGTGGCGAGCAGTGTCATCAGGAACCAGCGGTGGCCGAGCGATCCGCTGCGCGAGAGCCCGTAGGCGCACAGGACGGAGACCGCCATGCTGAACAGGGTGCCGGTCAGGGTCACGCCGACGCTGACGAGGGCGGCGCGCTGCACCTGGCCGCCGGTGAGCAGCTCCCGGTAGGCGATGAAGGTGACGCCCCGGGGGACGACGACCAGTCCCCCGGCGGCGTCGATGGTCTTCTTCGACTGGAGGCTCGTGACGACGACGATCCAGAGCGGGAAGAGGATCGCGAGGGCAGCCAGGGTGAGGGTGAGTCCCTTGCCCGCGAGGCCGGCCTTGGAGGGCTCCTCCTCCCAGGGCGGGCGGGGCGGCGCCGCCCACCGGCCGGGCCTCTCACGGACGTCGGGCGTCACGGCGGTCATTTCTCGTACACCCCCTGCTCGCCCATGAGATGGGCGACCTTGTTGGCGGTCAGGACGAGCCCCAGCCCCACGACTCCCTTGACCAGTCCGGCCGCGGCGGCGTAGCCGAAGTCCTGGTTGCGGATGCCGTTCCACCACACGTAGGTGTCGAGGACCTCGGAGGCGCCGGGGCCCACCGAGTCGCGCTGGAGCAGGAGCTGTTCGAAGCCGACGGTGAGTGCGTCGCCCACGCGCAGCACCAGCAGCAGGGCGATCACCGGGCGCAGGGCGGGCAGGGTGATGTGCCACATGCGCCGCCAACGCCCGGCCCCGTCCATCGCGGCGGCCTCGTACAGATCGGGGGAGACGGACGACAGGGCCGCGAGGAAGACGATGATGCCCCAGCCGGCGTCCTTCCAGACGCCCTCGGCCGTCACCAGGAACTTGAAGATCCCCGGGTCGGTCATCAGGTCGATCCCCTGGTGGCCGTGCCGGCGCAGGGTCTGGGCGATGATGCCGGCCCCGCCGAAGATCTGCTGGAAGACGGTGACGACGAGGACCCAGGAGAAGAAGTGCGGGAGGTACATGACCGCCTGGGCCACCGCCCGGACCCGGGGCCTGACCACGCTGTTGATGAGCAGCGCGAGGGCGACGGGGACCGGGAAGTAGAGCACGAGCTGGAGGAGGAAGAGGACGAACGTGTTCTGCACGGCGTGCCAGAACGCCGAGTCGGCGAAGACGCGCTGGAAGTTCTCCAGACCGACCCAGGGACTCTCGAACATCGCGACGAAGCCGTTGTCGCTCAGGTACGGGTCGTAGTCCTGGAAGGCGACGACGTTGCCGAGCACCGGGACGTAGACGAAGACGAGCAGCAGCGCGACCGCGGGCAGGGTCATCAGGACCAGGGCGCGGTCGCGTCTGAACCGCAGCCGGAAGGGCAGTTTCCCGGTGCCCCGCCCGGTGCTCGTGGCGGCCCGGCGTCCGCCGCCGGCCTCGGCGGGGCTCCCGTCCGGCGTCCTGCTGCCCGCCCTGGCCCCGGCCCTGCTCCGGGGCACGGTGCTGTGCGACACGGCCTTCTCCTTGCCTCAGACGCGGGTCACTTGGCCGCGGAGCCGTTGTCGTCGAGCAGCTTCTTGTACCAGGCGCGCAGGTCGTCGCCGCCCTTCTGCTTCCAGTCCGCGACGGCCTGCTGCATGTCGGCGATCTTCTTGCGGCCGCGGACGATGTCGTCCTCCAGCTGCTCGAAGTCGTTGGCGAGGTTGGTCCACCGGTTGGGCTCGGTGATGGTCAGCCCGTAGAAGGAGGACTTCTTGGTGAAGGCGCCCATGCGCTGCTGCCACTCGACCTGGAGCCGGGCGATCTCGGGCAGGTCGGGGTGGGCGAGGTAGGCGGCCGGGTCGCCGGTGTAGTCGTAGGCGCCGTTGACCTCGTTGGTGCCCTTGGTGGTCTTGGTGGGCAGGCCGTTCTTGACCGTGTAGTCGGTGCCCTCGACGCCGTACACCGTCAGCATGTACTCCTTGGTGCCGTACGGGGCCGCGCAGAAGTCGGCGAGCGCGAGGAAGTCCTTGATCTGCCGCGCGGAAGCGGTCTTGCTGACGAAGGTGAAGATGCCCGCGGGCTGGGTGGCCCAGAGCGTGGGGTCGCCGCCGTCGGGGCCGAAGATGTCGAACGCGCCCATCTCGAAGTCCGTCTTCTGGGTGCGCTGTTCGGCGGTCGAGCCGTACCAGTAGGACAGGTCGCCGTTGAAGACGAGGGACTGGCCGGCGGTGAAGCGGTTGGAGGCGTCGCCCTTGACGGCCTTGGCGTCGGGGTGGACGACGCCGGCCGCGTACAGCTTGCGGGTCCACTCCAGGGCCTCGAGGTACTCGTCGGTCTCGATCCGGTTGACGAGCTTGCCGTCCCTGAGGTCCCACCACAGGGCCTTGTCGCTGCCGTTGAGGACGCCGTAGATGTTGAAGGCCGTCCACTTGAGGTCGTCGCAGGCCCACACCTTCGCCTTGGCGTCGGTGGCCTCCTTCGCCCAGGCGAGGAACTCGTCCGGGGACTTCGGCAGGGTGTAGCCCTTCTTGGCGAAGACGTCCTTGCGGTAGAAGGGCGCGATGTTCGTGACGTACGAGGCCGGCATCGGGATCGCGCGGAGCCTGCCGCCGAAGATGGACCGCTGCCAGGCGTCGGTGGGGACCGCCGCCAGGTTCGGGTAGTCCTTGACCTTGTCGCCCGACAGATACGGGCCGAGGTCGGCGAACTTGGCGTTGATCGCGCTCGGTATCTTGCCGTTGAGGTTCCAGCCCGGGACGACCACCACGTCCGGGATGTCGCTGGAGGCGAGGATCGCGCCCAGCTTCTCGTCGTAGGTGTTGCCGTCCTGGTTCTGCCAGGTCGCCTTGACGCCGATGGCCTCGTTCATGGCCGTGTAGTACGCGTTGTCGCCGGCGGGCGGGCTGCCCCAGAACGGCGACATGATCTTCAATCCGCTGCCGGCGCCCAGCTTCTTCGGCACGGACGTCTTGAGCGCGCCCAGGTCGATCGCTCTGGTGAATCCGGCGGCCGAGCCGTTCTTCGACGGCAGGTCGGGTGTGACGACGCTCGACGCCACGAACGCCGGAAGGATCTTCTGGGCGTCCTTCCCCGAGGTGGTGCCGTCCTTGCTGCCGTCCTGGCCGCCGCCGCAGGCGGCGAGCAGCGGCGTTCCGCCGGCCACGGCGGCCGCTGCGACCGCCGTGGAGGCGAGGAAGCTTCTCCGGCTGGGGGCGGAGGGGGCGGAGTTCGGCGTCATTGCGTCAACCCTTCGTGGCGCACAGCAGGACACCGGCGGTGGGGCCGTCGGCTGCGGTGTCTCGAGTGGATCTGCCCGAGCGGAAGCGGTCCTCGGGGGACTGGGCCCTGGAAGAGGGAAGCCCGCAGTCGAAGCGCTTCGATGTTGCTGCGAGGTTAAGTGAACGCCTGGGGGTGCACAAGGGTCGTTCCCAAGATTCCTCAACGGCCCACGACAACAGAGCGTTTCCGTACGGCACTTGACGTCACTGGCGGGAAACAGCGGTGGTGCGCCCCGATGTCTTGACACCCGCCCCCTGGTCGATCGAGCATCGAAGCGCTTCGAAAGGCTTCACCGCCCCAGTGCAAAGGGATCACCACGTGACCGCAGAGACGCCCTCCACGCCGCCTTTCCGTGATGCGAGCCTGCCGTTCGCGAAGCGCATCGACGACCTGCTGTCGCGGCTCACCCTGGGCGAACGGATCGCGTTCCTGCACCAGTTCGTGCCCGCCGTCGAGCGGCTCGGGGTGTCCGCGTTCCGCACCGGCCAGGAGGCGCTGCACGGGGTCGCCTGGATGGGTCCGGCGACGGTGTTCCCCCAGGCCGTCGGGCTCGGCGCGACCTGGAACGAGGACCTGGTGCGGCGGATCGGCGAGGCCGTGTCGTCCGAGGCCCGCGCGATGCGTGCCCGTGACGACCGTGTGGGCCTCAACGTCTGGTCCCCCACGGTCAATCTGCTGCGCCATCCGCTGTGGGGGCGCAATGAGGAGGGCTACTCGGAGGACCCGGCGCTCACCTCCGCCATCGCCACCGCGTACACGCGTGGGCTGCGCGGCGACCACCCGGTCTACTGGCGCACCGCGCCGGTCCTCAAGCACTGGCTCGCGCACAACAACGAGACGGCCAGGGACACCTCGTCCTCCTCCGTCCGGCCGCGCGTGCTGCACGAGTACGACCTGCGCGCCTTCCGCGACACCGTGGTGGCGGGCGCCGTCGCCGGGGTGATGCCCGCGTACAACCTGGTCAACGGCCGCCCCAACCACGTCTCGCCGTATCTGCGCGAGCACCTGCGGGCCTGGACGGACCAGGAACTGCTCGTCTGCTCGGACGCGGGCGCGCCCTCCAACCTGGTCGACTCCGAGCACTACTTCGACACCCACGAGGAGGCGACGGCCGCCGCGCTCCTCGCCGGCGTCGACAGCTTCACCGACCACGGCACGGACGGCTCGCGGATCACCGCCCGCGTCCGGGGCGCCCTGGAACGGGGCCTGCTGACCGAGGCCGACGTCGACACCGCGGTCCGGCGCCAGCTCGCCGTGCGCTTCCGGCTCGGCGAGTTCGACCCGGACCTCGACCCGTACGCGGACGCCGGGAAGTTCGACACGCCCGCCCACCGCGCGCTCGCCCGGGAGGCCGCCGAGCAGGCGGTCGTCCTGCTCAGGAACGACGGTCTGCTGCCGCTGCGCCGGGGCGTCCGCCTCGCCGTCGTCGGTCTGCTCGCCGACGAGTGCAAGCTCGACTGGTACAGCGGGACGCTGATCCACCGGTCGACACCACTGGAGGGCCTGTACGAGCGCTTCGGTGCCGAGCGGGTGGACTTCGCCGAGGGTGTGGACCGGGTACACCTGCGGACCTCCGCCGGTCTGTATCTCGCCGTGCCCGCGGTGGACGACGTACCGGAGGAGACACCGGATGCCGAGGGCGCCCTGGACCCGGCGCTGATCGCCGGACGCACGGACCTGCCCCCGCTGACCGCCGACGCCGTCGGCACCGAACTGGCGCTGGTCGACTGGGGCGGGGGCGTCCTCACGCTGCGCGCACCCGACGGCCGCTGGCTGTCGGTCGCCGACGACGGCTTCCTGCGCGCGTCCGCCGACCGGCCGGGCGGCTGGATCGTCCAGGAGACCTTCCGGCTGGAACCCTCCGCGGCCCATGACGGCGGCCACCTCCTGAAGCACCTCGGGACGGGTGGATACGTGTGTGTCGCCGCGGACGGCGTGAAGGTTGCCGGGCCGGACCCCCGGGAGGCCGAGGTCTTCGAGCCGCGGTTCACCGAACGCGGCGAGGAGGCGGTGGCACGTGCCGCCGCCGCGGCCGACGTGGTGATCGTCGTGGCGGGCAACGACCCGCACATCAACGGCCGCGAGACCGAGGACCGTACGACGCTGCGGCTGCCCGCCCACCAGGAGCGGCTGCTCGACGCCGCCCGGAAGGCGAACCCGGCCACGGTGCTCGCGCTCGTGTCCGCCTACCCGTACGCGGTCGACGTGGCCGGCCTGCCCGCGGTGCTGTGGACCGCGCACGGCGGCCAGGCGGCCGGCACCGCGCTGGCCGGGGTCTTCGCCGGGGACGTCTCCCCCGCCGGCCGTCTCCCGCAGACCTGGTATGCCGGGGACGACGACCTGCCCGGGCTGCTCGACTACGACGTGATCGGCGGCCGGCAGACCTACCTCTACTTCGAGGGGACCCCGCTGTTCCCCTTCGGTCACGGCCTGTCCTACACGACGTTCGCCTACACGGACCTGCGGATCCGCCGGCAGGGCGACTCACCGACGGTGTCCTGCACGGTCACGAACACCGGGGCCGTGTCCGCCGACGAGGTCGTCCAGCTCTACACCCGGGCGGTCGCCCCGTCCGTGCCGCGCCCGCGCCGCGCGCTGGCGGCGCACCGCAGGATCCGGCTCGACCCGGGCGCCTCGGCCACCGTGACCTTCGAACTTCCTCCCGAGGCGCTGGAGTTCTGGGACGTGGTCCAGGGCCGCCGACGTCTGGAGCCGGGCGCGTACGACCTGCTGATCGGCGCGTCCAGCGAGGACATCCGGCTCGCCGCGACCGTCGAACTCGACGGCGAACCCGGAACGTTCCGGCAGGTCCGCGAACACGGCCTGAACGCGGCCGACTTCGACGATCAGCGGGGCGTCGCGATCGTCGACCGCACGAGGACGGCGGGCGACGCGGTGACTCCCGAGGACGGCGGCACGGGTGAACTCCTCTTCCGCGGGTGCGACTTCGGACCCGGTGTCACGCGCCTGGTCGTCGAGGCGGCGGGCGAGGGAGAGATCGAGGTCTCGCTGGACGGGGGGCCGCTGGGGGGCGGGGGCGGGACGGCCGTCGGGGG
>NZ_JNZD01000048.1 GCF_000725495.1 Streptomyces aureus | reverse complement strand
GCACCACCCCCACCCCCACCCCCGCCCCCGCCCCACCCCCGTCCCCGCACCCGCCCCCGGCACGGTTCCCGCGCTAGCCGGGGGCCGGTCCCGGGCGGGACGCGTGCCCTCGCGGGTGCCCGTCGGGTACCGCCCCCACCCCACGCCTCTGGGGCCCGGTACCGAAAAGCGAGACGGGGCTGACCACGATGTGACCGGCCGGTAAGGTCGTCGGCGTGCCGAAGCCGCTCAGCCTTGCCTTCGATCCCATCGCCCGCGCCGACGAACACTGGCGCCAGCGCTGGGGTTCCGTGCCGTCCATGTCCGCCATCACCTCGATCATGCGCGCGCACCAGATCCTGCTCGCCGAGGTGGACGGGGTCGTCAAGCCGTACGGGCTGACCTTCGCGCGCTACGAGGCGCTGGTGCTCCTCACCTTCTCCAAGGCGGGCGAGCTGCCGATGTCCAAGATCGGCGAGCGGCTCATGGTGCACCCCACGTCCGTGACGAACACGGTGGACCGGCTGGTGCGGTCGGGGCTCGTCGACAAGCGGCCGAACCCGAACGACGGCCGGGGCACCCTCGCCTCCATCACGGACAAGGGCCGCGAGGTCTGCGACGCGGCCACCCGCGACCTGATGGCGATGGACTTCGGGCTCGGGGTCTACGACGCCGAGGAGTGCGCGGAGATCTTCGCGATGCTGCGGCCGCTGCGGGTCGCCGCGCACGACTTCGACGAGGAGTGACGGGGCGCCGGGCGGGCCGCCGGCCGACGGCTCCCGAGCCCCCGCGCGGACCAGGCGCGGGGGCGCGTGAAGATCGGCCGAAAAGGGTGGTTACCCTCGTGCCATGAAGAAGAGCGTGTTGACCCGCTACCGCGTCATGGCCTACGTCACCGGCGTGCTGCTGGTGCTGCTGTGCCTCAGCATGATCGCCAAGTACGCCATGGGCGTCGACGGGGCGGCGGACTTCACCCGCGTCGTCGCGATCGCGCACGGCTGGCTGTACGTCGTGTACCTGATCTTCGCCTTCGACCTGGGCTCCAAGGCGAAGTGGCCGGTCGGCAAGCAGCTGTGGGTGCTGCTCGCGGGCACGATCCCCACGGCCGCCTTCTTCGTGGAGCGCCGCATCAGCCACGAGCTGGAGTCCAAGGTCGCCGACGTCGCCCCCGCGGTCGCCGAAGCCTGATCGAAACCGCCGTACGAGACCGTGCGGCGGTTTGCCATCGACATTTACTAGGACGTCCTAGTAAATTCGTGGGTATGGACGCTCACGCCATCGAGGAAGGCCGCCGACGCTGGCAGGCCCGTTACGACGCTTCGCGCAAGCGCGACGCCGACTTCACCACGCTCTCCGGTGATTCCGTGGAGCCGGTGTACGGCCCCCGGCCCGGGGACGAGTACGAGGGCTTCGAGCGGATCGGCTGGCCCGGCGAGTACCCGTTCACCCGCGGGCTCTACGCGACCGGCTACCGCGGCCGCACATGGACCATCCGCCAGTTCGCCGGGTTCGGCAACGCCGAGCAGACCAACGAGCGCTACAAGATGATCCTCGCCAACGGCGGCGGGGGGCTTTCGGTGGCCTTCGACATGCCGACCCTGATGGGCCGCGACTCGGACGACCCCCGTTCGCTCGGCGAGGTCGGGCACTGCGGTGTCGCGATCGACTCGGCCGCGGACATGGAGGTCCTCTTCCGGGACATCCCGCTCGGTGACGTCACCACGTCGATGACGATCAGCGGTCCCGCGGTGCCGGTGTTCTGCATGTACCTGGTCGCCGCCGAGCGCCAGGGCATCGACCCCGGGGTGCTGAACGGCACGCTCCAGACGGACATCTTCAAGGAGTACATCGCGCAGAAGGAGTGGCTGTTCCAGCCCGAGCCGCACCTGCGCCTCATCGGCGACCTGATGGAGCACTGCGCCGAGAAGATCCCCGCGTACAAGCCGCTGTCCGTCTCCGGGTACCACATCCGGGAGGCCGGGGCCACGGCCGCGCAGGAGCTCGCCTACACGCTGGCGGACGGCTTCGGCTACGTGGAGCTGGGCCTCTCCCGGGGGCTCGACGTGAACGTCTTCGCCCCCGGCCTCTCGTTCTTCTTCGACGCGCACGTCGACTTCTTCGAGGAGATCGCCAAGTTCCGCGCGGCCCGCCGGATCTGGGCCCGCTGGATGCGGGACGTGTACGGGGCCACTTCCGAGAAGGCGCAGTGGCTGCGCTTCCACACGCAGACCGCAGGTGTCTCGCTGACGGCCCAGCAGCCGTACAACAACGTCGTCCGCACCGCCGTGGAGGCGCTCGCCGCGGTCCTCGGCGGGACGAACTCGCTGCACACCAACGCGCTGGACGAGACCCTCGCGCTGCCCTCCGAGCAGGCCGCGGAGATCGCCCTGCGGACCCAGCAGGTGCTCATGGAGGAGACCGGCGTCGCCAACGTCGCCGACCCGCTGGGCGGTTCCTGGTACGTCGAGCAGCTCACGGACCGGATCGAGGCGGACGCGGAGAAGATCTTCGAGCAGATCAAGGAGCGGGGGCTGCGGGCGCATCCGGACGGGAAGCACCCCATCGGTCCCATCACCTCCGGCATCCTGCGCGGGATCGAGGACGGCTGGTTCACCGGGGAGATCGCCGAGTCGGCGTTCCAGTACCAGCGGTCGGTGGAGAAGGGCGACAAGCGGGTCGTCGGTGTCAACGTCCACCACGGGTCCGTGACCGGGGATCTGGAGATCCTGCGGGTCAGCCATGAGGTGGAGCGGGAGCAGGTGCGTGTGCTGGGCTCCCGCAAGGGGGGCCGGGACGAGGCCGCTGTGCGCGGGGCGCTGGACGCCATGCTGGCCGCTGCGCGCGACGGGTCGAACATGATCGCGCCCATGCTGGAGGCGGTTCGTGCCGAGGCGACGCTGGGGGAGATCTGCGGGGTCCTCCGCGACGAGTGGGGCATCTACACGGAGCCCGCAGGCTTCTGACCCCTCCCCGGGCAGCCGCTCCCGGCTGCCCGGGCCCCCTTCCCCTCACCCCCGGGCCCGCCCCCACCGAACCCCTCACGCCGGCCCCCAACAGACCTTCTTTTCGCCCCCTCCGCCCCTACCCATCCCGTACCTGGGGGCGCCGCCCCCAGACCCCCGCTCCTCAAACGCCGGAGGGGCTGAATCTCTCCCCGGCGCCAGAAAGGCGGGCCGGAGGGCTGAAGCCTCACCGCGCCAGGGAGGTGGGCCGGAGGGCTGAAGCCTCACCGCGCCAGGGAGGTGGGCCGGAGGGGTGAAGCCTCACCGCGCCAGGGAGGCGGGCCGGAGGGGCTGAGGCTTGCCCGCGTCAGGGAGGCGGGTCGGAGGGGCTGAAATTTCGCCAGCCGGAATCGGAACCGGAATCGGAACCGGGACTGGGACGGTCAGGTGCCACGATGCACCCGCAGTGGGCCGCGCGCGTGAGGGGACGTGGCGGTACATCGATGCCCGTCGCCACTAACGTCCACGTCTCCGTCCGACGGCGACGGGCTGATGCACCGGCACGGCCCCGACCCACCCACCGGACCGCAGCCGTCAGGGGCCCGCGCCGTCGGCCGCCGCGCCCGTCAGGCCCACCAGGAGGACGCGGGTGAACGAGCGGACCCATTCCTCGTCCGCGGGTTCCGCGCTCACCAGGGTGCGGTGCACCACCGCTCCGGCGACCACGTCGAAGATCAGGGCCGCGGTGCGGTCGGCGGACCCGGGGTCCGCCTCCGGGGGCAGCTCGCCGCGCGCCTGCGCCCGCGCACGGCCCTCCGTCACGAGTCGCTTCTGCCGGTCGACGATCGACGTACGGATGCGTTCCCGCAGCGGCTCGTCCCGCGTCGACTCCGCGACCACGGCCATCAGCGCCGTCTTCGCCTCAGGCCGGTCCAGGATCGCCGCGAACTGGAGCACCACGCCCTCGATGTCGGCGGCCAGGCTCCCCCGGTCGGGCAGCTCCAGCTCGTCGAACAGCTCGGCCACCGCGTCGACGACCAGCTCGTTCTTGCCCGCCCAGCGACGGTAGAGCGTCGTCTTGGCGACGCCGGCGAGCGTCGCGACGTACCCCAACGTCAGTTTGGACCAGCCCAGTTCGACCAGCGCCGTACGCGTCGCCTCCAGGATCGCGGCGTCCGCGGCGGCGCTGCGGGGGCGGCCCGTACGGGCGGCCTGGGAGCGACATTGCATGCCGTTGACCATATCCGGCCGCATCGGCGGCCGATATCCGGCGGTTGCGTGAAGCCGTGAGGGAGATCACCGGCAGACGGCACACGGGCAGGTCTCCGTACAGTTACGCTACGACTCGTAGCGAAAGCTCGAACGCGGCGACAACCGCACGGGCGCCAGGTGGGGACCAGGGCGCCGAACAAGCCTGACACGGCCTGGCTTTCAGGACGCTTTTCACACGTGCGCGAGGAAGGGGGAGGATGTACTCATGCAGCCACGGAACATGTCCATGAGCGGAGTCGTCGACCTCGCCGCGGTGAAGGCGGCCCAGGAGGCCAAGGCGAAGGCGGAGCAGGCACGCGCCCAAGCGGCCAGGCAGGGCGGAGGCGGGGCCGTGACTCCCGCGAGCCTCGTCATCGACGTAGACGAGGCCGGATTCGAGCAGGACGTCCTGCAGCGCTCCACCGAGGTGCCCGTCGTCATCGACTTCTGGGCCGAGTGGTGCGAGCCCTGCAAGCAGCTGAGCCCGCTCCTGGAGCGGCTGGCCGTCGAGTACAACGGGCGTTTCGTCCTCGCCAAGATCGACGTCGACGCCAACCAGATGCTGATGCAGCAGTTCGGGGTCCAGGGGATCCCGGCCGTGTTCGCGGTGGTCGCCGGACAGGCCCTGCCGCTCTTCCAGGGGGCCGCCGCCGAGGCGCAGATCCGCGGGACCCTCGACCAGCTCGTCCAGGTCGCCGAGCAGCGCTTCGGACTGACCGGTCTCACGGTCGACGCGGACGCCGCCGCGCCGGGGGGATCCCCGATGGCGCAGGAGGTGCCGGCCGGCCCGTACGACGCGCTGCTGGAGGCCGCCGTACAGGCGCTGGACGCGGGCGACTTCGGCGGTGCCGTCCAGGCGTACAAGAACGTGCTCGGCGACGACCCGGGCAACACCGAGGCCAAACTGGGCCTGGCACAGGCCGAGTTGCTCCAGCGGGTGCAGGGGCTCGACCCGCAGAAGGTGCGGCAGGACGCCGCGGAGAAGCCCGCCGACGTGGCGGCGCAGATCGCGGGGGCCGACCTGGACCTCGTCGGCGGCCATGTGGAGGACGCCTTCGGGCGGCTCATCGACACGGTCCGGCGCACGGCGGGCGACGACCGGGACGCCGTACGGCTGCGGCTGCTGGAGCTCTTCGAGGTGGTCGGTGCCGACGACCCGCGTGTGATCGCGGCGCGCCGGGCCCTCGCCAGGGCGCTCTTCTGACCAGTCCGTAAACGTCAGGCCCTGTGATGCCCGGGTGAAAGATTGGCCGGGAGGTACGGATGTGGCCGCGCTTTACCAAAACTTGGTAAACGCGGCCGCTGTTACTCGTAGTAAGTCGCGGGCGTTGAACTGTCTGGTTCCGTCCGGGATTTGACCACTGTGTCACCCCCGGTGGTGCCACCCTGTGTCGCCACTCGATACCGACGGGTCGTCCTTCGGTTATCCCGCCGTTACTAGCGAGTAACGAACCCCCTTGTGCGCGCGGCGAGAATGCACCACGATCGGCGACGCTCGGTCCATTCCCGCACCCCGACAGCCAATCGGGTCGGCGGACTTTCTGGGTCCCCACCGAGTAGGGCCGACAGCAGTGCGATCGGCTCTTGGACAGGGGGGTCTTCGCCGTCCGGCGGAGCCTGTCCAGCAGGTTGTGCGTGATGTGTGTCAGGCGCGACCAGTGGTTGTCGCTCGGGGGTGATCGCCGGTGATTCCGGGTGCAGTCGCACCGACGGGTACGGGCGCTCTCCTTCCCGAGGACGTAGCACTTCTCCCATCCCTGCCCGGCTGAGCCGCCGCAACGTGGCAGTCAGGGCCAGGAGATGTACGTCCGAGAAGGAGGAAAAATTATGTCCCAGGTGCGTGGCGGGACCAGATGGAAGCGGTTCGCCGTCGTCATGGTGCCCAGCGTGGCAGCCACGGCAGCGATAGGCGTCGCCCTCGCGCAGGGTGCTCTCGCCGCATCGTTCAGCGTCTCCGGTCAGTCCTTCAAGGTGACCGCGGACAAGCTCGACGGTCAGGGCTTCTCGCAGTACGGCGCCCTCGACCAGGGCACCGGTCTTGACGGCAAGGCGGCGCTGCACCCGGTCGCGGTGTCGGCGTTCAAGAGTGCCGACATCACCGGCATGTGTCAGTCCGTCGTCACCCCGAACATCCCGCTGCTCGGCTCCGTCAGCCTCGTGCTGAAGGCCGGTGGCGGCGGTACGCCGGTTCACGCCGACAACCTCTACATCGATGTCGAGGACCTCGGCGCCGACGCGACGTTCAAGAACATCGACATCGGTGTTGCCGCCAAGGACGCCTCCAAGGGTCCGGGCATGAAGGGCGGCGGCGAGCAGGCCAACCCCTACGGGTTCGCCCAGCAGGCCGACTCGGCCACGCTGACCGACGTGAAGCAGACGGCGTGGGCGACCACCGCCGGAACCTTCAAGCTCAGCGGCCTCAAGATGTCGGTGTCCGCGGGCACCCACGAGTGCTACTAAGCACCCCAGGGGTGGGCGAGGAGGCTCCAGCCGCTTCGCCCGCCCCGACCGCTCCGCCCGTCGTACGCGGAGCATAAACGCGTACTTCTCACAGCAATGCCGTTCCAGGGAGCTGTTTCCATGAGCGCCGAGACTCCTGCCGCGCCCGGCCAGCACGATGAGCACTACCTCCAGGTGTTCCGGCGGAACTTCCGTACCTGGAGGGGCGATCGCCCGTTCTGGGCCGGTCTGTACATCGTGTTCGGCGGCTTCCCCATCGCCTACTTCCCGTACGCGCACCTGCACCTCGGTCACCTGACGCTGGCGATGTCCACCACCGCCGGTGCCGGCTCCCTGATCATCGGCGTACTCCTCGTCGTGCTCGGGATCAGCCTCTGGTTCCAGAAGCACGTGCGGACGTTCGCGGGTGTCGCCGCGATCCTCCTCGCCCTGGTGTCCATCCCGGTGGCCAACCTGGGCGGCTTCCTGATCGGCTTCCTGTTCGCCCTGCTCGGAGGCGCCATGGCGGTCTCCTGGGTTCCCGGCGAGCCCGAGGAGGGCTACGCCGCGGCGGGCTCCCTCGACAAGCAGGCGCCGGACACCGCGGTGGCCGAGTCCGTCGAGGCCGTCGGGCCCGAGGCGGCGGACGGTGCGGGCGACCCGAACGATCTGTCAGGAACGAGCCCGAGCAACGGGGCGAACGGGAGGCACAGTGCCGGCTGACGAGGTGACCCATGGGACTGATGTGGACGAGTCCCGTGTGAGAACCGGGCCGCGCCACGCGGCCCCGAGGAAGCCGCTGCTCACCAGGTTCCAGATGCCCGCCGGCAAGGTGATAGCCATCGCGGCGATGCCGACGGCGGTGCTCATGGGCATGGGCTTCACGCCGACGCTCGCGCAGGCCGACGACCACTCCACCTCCAAGAGCCTCACGGCCGAGGAGTACCAGGCGTGCGTCGAGGCCGTCACCGGCAAGGACGCGGCGGACGACACGGCGTCGCCCTCCGCCACGCCGAGCCCGAGCGCGTCCTCCTCGGACGAGGCCACGCCGAGTCCCTCCGCGTCGGCGGACTCCACGGCCAAGGACACGTCCTCTTCGTCGGATTCAGGTTCCGACGACAAGGCCGAGCCCACCGCCACGCCGTCGGCCTCCGCGAGCACGCAGGAGAAGGCGGCGGACAGCAGCGCGGCCACGCCGACCCCCTCGGCGTCCGAGAGCACCAAGAACCCGCTCGACCCGCTGGGCGTCGGCGACGCGATCAAGGACATTCTCACGCCCGACGAGACGGCGAGCTCCACCCCGGAGCCGTCCGCGTCGCCGAGCGCGAGCGCGAGCGCCGGTTCGGACGCGTCGGACGGCAAGAGCGCCTCGGAGACCGTCAAGGACACGACCGACAAGGTCACCAAGGCGGCCGAGGACACCACCGAGAAGGTCACCGACACCGCGTCGAAGGCCGCATCGGACGCCACCGACACGGTCAAGGAGACGACGGACGCGGTCACCGGGTCGCCCAGCCCCTCGGCGAGCGCCTCCACGGACGCCGCGGACTGCCCCGCCGCCACCGACGACGAGGGCGGCGTGGACAACAAGGTCGCCCTGCCGACCGACCCCTGGTACCTCAACGCCAGTTCGCTGCTCCTCAAGGGCGCCGACTACCAGGGCATAGTCAAGGTGAAGACCGCCGACGGGACCGTCAAGAAGGTCCTGAAGTACGTCATATCCGACGGCACCGACATCGGGGACCTGCACCAGACGGTGGAGGACAAGCAGTCCGGCAAGACCTACCACGTGCAGGCCGCGTCCGGCTCGACGTCCACCATCCGCGACGGCAAGACGATCATGTACACGGAGAGCATATCCGGCAACCTGCTCGGGCTCATACCGGTCACGTTCGACCCGGACAACCCTCCGCCGCTGAACATCCCGCTGATCTACTTCACCAAGGTGAAGGTCGTTCAGGCCGGCCAGTTCGGCGGAACGCTCACCGTTCCCGGACTGCACCAGTACACCACCGGCTGAGCCGTACACCGGCCGAGCCTCAGGATCCCGTCCGGGAGCCGCACAGACGCCGAGGGCGCCCCCTGTTCGCAGGGGGCGCCCTCGGCGTCTGTGCGGCTGTGCGGCGGTCAGGCGCGGTCGCCCTCGCCCAGGTGGTGCACCCGGACCATGTTGGTGGTGCCGATGACACCGGGGGGTGAACCGGCGGTCATCACGACGACGTCGCCGGTGTTGAACCGCTTGAGCTTCTGCAGCTCGTGGTCGACGAGTTCGACCATCTCGTCGGTGCTGTTCACGAACGGCACGACGTGCGACTCGACGCCCCAGCTCAGCGTGAGCTGGTTGCGGGTGCCCTCGTCCGTGGTGAAGGCCAGGATCGGCTGCGCGGCCCGGTAGCGGGACAGGCGGCGGGCGGTGTCACCGGACTTGGTGAAGGCCACCAGGCCCTTGCCGCCGAGGAAGTCGGCGATCTCGCAGGCGGCACGGGCGACCGAACCGCCCTGCGTGCGCGGCTTCTTGCCCTGGACCAGCGGCTGGAGGCCCTTGGAGAGCAGCTCCTCCTCGGCCGCGGCGACGATCTTCGACATCGTCTTCACGGTCTCGACCGGGTACGCGCCCACGCTGGACTCGGCCGACAGCATGACCGCGTCCGCGCCGTCCAGGATCGCGTTGGCCACGTCGGAGGCCTCGGCGCGCGTCGGACGGGAGTTGGTGATCATCGACTCCATCATCTGGGTCGCGACGATCACCGGCTTGGCGTTGCGACGGCACAGCTCCACGAGGCGCTTCTGCACCATCGGCACCCGCTCCAGCGGGTACTCGACGGCCAGGTCGCCACGGGCCACCATGACGGCGTCGAACGCCGCGACGACGCCCTCCATGTTGTCGACCGCCTGCGGCTTCTCCACCTTGGCGATGACGGGGACGCGGCGGCCCTCCTCGTCCATCACCTTGTGGACGTCGTTCACGTCGTTGGCGTCGCGCACGAAGGACAGGGCGACCATGTCGCAGCCCATCCGCAGGGCGAAGCGCAGGTCCTCGACGTCCTTCTCCGACAGCGCGGGCACGTTCACGGCCGCGCCGGGCAGGTTGATGCCCTTGTGGTCGGAGATCACGCCGCCCTCGATGACGACCGTCTTGACCCGGGGCCCGTCGACCTCGACGACCCGCAGCTCGACGTTGCCGTCGTTGATGAGGATCTGGTCGCCCTTGTTGACGTCACCGGGCAGACCCTTGTAGGTCGTGCCGCAGATGTGCTTGTCGCCCGGAACGTCCTCGGCCGTGATGACGAACTCGTCGCCACGCTCCAGCTCGACGGGGCCTTCGGCGAAGGTCTCCAGGCGGATCTTGGGGCCCTGCAGGTCGGCGAGGACACCGATGGCGATGCCGGTCTCGGCCGAGGCGGCCCGGACACGGTCGTACCGGCCCTGGTGCTCGGAGTGAGAACCGTGGCTGAAGTTGAACCGGGCCACATTCATGCCGGCCTGGATCAGCGCGACCAGCTTCTCGTGGGAGTCGACCGCGGGGCCGAGAGTACAGACGATTTTCGAACGGCGCATGGGGCGATCCTATCGGTTTGTTTCGCAACGGAATATTCCGTCTGGCGGAAGATACAAATGGGCGGGCGGCTGCTCAGGCGTGGCTCCTCGCCCCGTTCAGGCGCCGCCCTTTCCGACCAGCGCGTACGTCTGTGTGGCAATCTCCAGTTCCTCGTCCGTCGGCACGACGGCGACCGCGACGCGCGCGTACGGCGGCGAGATGAGCCGGGGCTCACCGCCGCGCACGGCGTTCAGTTCCCCGTCGACCGCGAGCCCCAGTTCCTCCAGGCCCCTGATCGCGGCCTCGCGCACCGGTGCCGCGTTCTCGCCGACCCCGGCGGTGAAGGCGACGGCGTCCACCCGGCCCAGGACCGCGTAGTAGGCGCCGATGTATTTCTTCAGCCGGTGGATGTAGATGTCGAAGGCGAGCCGCGCCTGTTCGTCGCCCTCGTCGACACGGCGGCGGATCTCCCGCATGTCGTTGTCGCCGCACAGACCGATCAGCCCGCTCCTCTTGTTGAGAAGAGTGTCGATCTCGTCCGTGGACATGTTGCCAACGCGCTCCAAATGGAAGATGACGGCCGGGTCCACGTCGCCGGACCGCGTTCCCATCACCAGCCCCTCCAGCGGGGTGAGCCCCATCGAGGTGTCCACGCACCGCCCGCCCCTGACCGCGGAGGCCGAGGCCCCGTTGCCCAGGTGCAGCACGATGACGTTGACCTCCTCGGGAGCCCTGCCGAGCAGTTCGGCCGTCGTCCGGGACACATAGGCGTGCGAGGTGCCGTGGAAGCCGTACCGGCGGATGCGGTGCTCGTCGGCCGTCGCCACGTCGATCGCGTAGCGCGCGGCCGCCTCGGGCATCGTCGTGTGGAACGCGGTGTCGAAGATCGCGACGTTCGGGAGGTCGGGGCGCAGCGCCATCGCGGTGCGGATGCCGGTGAGGTTCGCCGGATTGTGCAGCGGCGCCACCGGGATCAGCCGCTCGATCTCCGCGAGGACCTCGTCGTCGATGACCGTCGGCTGGGTGAACGTCCGCCCGCCGTGCACCACCCGGTGGCCGATCGCGGCCAGTTCGGGGGAGTCCAGGCCGAGTCCGTCGACGGCCAGTTCCTCGGCCATCGCCTTCAGCGCGGCGTCGTGGTCGGCGAAGGTGTCGGTCCGCTCGCGGGTCTCGCCGGTCGCGTGCGTGGTGTGCCGCAGCAGGGAGGTGCCCTCGCCGATGCGCTCCACCAGGCCGACGGCGAGCCGGGTGCCGTCCCGCATGTCGAGCAGCTGGTACTTCACCGACGACGAGCCGGAGTTGAGGACGAGGACCCGCACGGCCGGTGCGGCTGCGGGCTCCTCGGGCGCGGGGGCCGAGGGGGACGGACGGTCGCTCACGGACGGGCAGCCTTCTGCTCGGGGGTCTGGGACTGGATCGCCGTGATGGCGACCGTGTTGACGATGTCCTGGACGAGCGCGCCGCGGGACAGGTCGTTGACGGGCTTGCGCAGACCCTGGAGCACCGGGCCGACGGCGATCGCGCCGGCCGAACGCTGCACGGCCTTGTAGGTGTTGTTGCCGGTGTTCAGGTCCGGGAAGATCAGCACCGAGGCCTGGCCGGCGACCGTCGACTCCGGCAGCTTGGTCGCCGCGACCGTCGGCTCGACGGCGGCGTCGTACTGGATCGGCCCCTCGATCCGCAGGTCCCCGCGGCGCGCGCGCACCAGCTCGGTCGCCTCGCGCACCTTGTCGACGTCGGCGCCCGAACCCGAGGTCCCCGTGGAGTACGAGAGCATCGCGATCCTCGGCTCGACCCCGAACTGCTGCGCGGTGGCCGCCGAGGAGATGGCGATGTCGCACAACTGCTCGGCGTCCGGGTCGGGGTTGACCGCGCAGTCGCCGTAGACCAGGACCTTGTCGGCCAGGCACATGAAGAACACGGACGAGACGATCCTCGACTCCGGCTTCGTCTTGATGATCTCGAACGCCGGGCGGATCGTGGCCGCCGTCGAGTGCACGGCCCCCGACACCATCCCGTCGGCGAGGCCCTCCTCGACCATGAGCGTGCCGAAGTAGTTGACGTCCGCGACGACGTCGTAGGCCAGCTCGACCGTGACGCCCTTGTGGGCGCGCAGCTCGGCGTACTTCTCGGCGAAGGAGTCGCGCAGCGGCGACGTCTGCGGGTCGAGGATCTGGGTGGCGCTGATGTCGATGCCGAGGTCGGCGGCCTTCTTGCGGATCTGGTCGACCGGGCCGAGCAGGGTCAGGTCGCAGACGCCCCGGCGCAGCAGCACCTCGGCGGCGTGCAGGACGCGCTCCTCGGTGCCCTCGGGCAGCACGACACGGCGCCGGTCGGAGCGGGCCTGCTCCAGCAGCTGGTGCTCGAACATCATCGGCGTGAGCCGGTCGCTGCTGGGCGCGGAGACCCGCTTGAGCAGGTCGGCGGTGTCCACGTGCCGCTCGAAGAGGCCGAGCGCGGTCTCGGCCTTGCGGGGCGTGGCCGCGTTCAGCTTGCCCTCCAGGGCGAAGAGCGCCTCCGCGGTGGGGAAGGAGTTCCCGGCCACCGAGACGACCGGGGTGCCGGGGGCGAGACGGGCCGCGAGGGTGAGGATCTCGTCGCTGGGCCGCTCGTCCAGGGTGAGCAGGATGCCGGCTATCGGCGGGGTGCCGGCGCTGTGCGCGGCGAGCGAGCCGATCACCAGGTCGGCCCGGTCCCCGGGGGTGACCACGAGACATCCCGGGGTCAGCGCCGCCAGGAAGTTCGGCAGCATCGCGCCGCCGAAGACGAAGTCCAGCGCGTCGCGGGCGAGCCCCGAGTCGTCGCCGAGAAGGACCTTGCCGCCGAGCGCGTGGGTGATCTGCGCGACCGTGGGCGCCGAGAGCGCGGGCTCGTCGGGAAGGACGTAACAGGGCACCGGCAGCCGGGAGTCGAGGCGCTCGGCGATCTCGGCCCGGTCCTCGGGGGCCACCCGGTTCACCACCATCGCCAGGACGTCGCACCCGAGACCGTCGTACGCGCGGTAGGCGTTGCGGGTCTCGGCGCGCACCGACTCGGCGCTCTGGCCCCGGCCGCCGACGACCGGGAGTACGGAGGCGGCGAACTCGTTCGCCAGCCGGGCGTTGAGCGCGAGCTCGTCGGGGAGCTGGGTGCCGGCGAAGTCGGTGCCGAGGACGAGGACGACGTCGTAGTCGCGGGCGACCAGATGGAACCGGTCGACGAGCGTGGACACCAGCTCGTCGGTGCCCTGCTCGGCCTGGAGCGCGGACGCCTCCTGGTAGTCCATGCCGTACACCGTCGCCGGGTCCTGCGCGAGCCGGTAGCGGGCCCGCAGCAGCTCGAAGAGCCGGTCGGGACCGTCGTGCACGAGCGGACGGAACACCCCCACCCGGTCGACCTGGCGGGTCAGGAGTTCCATGACCCCCAGTTCGACGACCTGCCGGCCGTCGCCCCGGTCGATCCCGGTCACGTACACGCTGCGCGTCACGCGTGCTCTCCATCCGTTTCGTCGCCAGGCGGATTTCTGGGCTCGGAAAAAGGGCCCACCAACGTGAGCAGAACCCTCTTGACAATACCTCCGGCGCTGGCTAAGGCGCCCGCCAGGGCAAGTGTGCCGGTCGGCGGGGCGGGGGCGTGCGGTGGCGCGGCGGGCGGTGGACGGAATCGGCGGGGCTCCCCGCGCCGTGAAACAATCGAATCGGCTCACACGGACCAGCAGGGAGCAGGAGACACAGCACGATGCGCATCGGAGTTCTCACCGCAGGCGGCGACTGCCCTGGCCTGAACGCAGTGATCCGGTCGGTCGTGCACCGAGCGGTCACCAACTTCGGGGACGAGGTCATCGGCTTCGAGGACGGCTACGCCGGACTCCTCGACGGCCACTACCGCACCCTCGACCTCAACGCCGTCAGCGGCATCCTCGCCCGTGGCGGCACGATCCTCGGCTCCTCCCGGCTCCAGCGCGACCGGCTCCGCGAGGCCTGCGACAACGCGCAGGACATGGCCCGCGAGTTCGGCATCGACGCGCTCATCCCGATCGGCGGCGAGGGCACGCTCACGGCGGCCCGGATGCTGTCGGACGCGGGTCTGCCGGTGGTCGGTGTGCCGAAGACCATCGACAACGACATCTCCGCGACGGACCGCACCTTCGGCTTCGACACCGCCGTCGGCGTCGCCACGGAGGCCATGGACCGTCTGAAGACGACGGCCGAGTCCCACCAGCGCGTGATGGTCGTCGAGGTCATGGGCCGGCACGCGGGCTGGATCGCCCTGGAGTCCGGCATGGCGGCCGGCGCCCACGGCATCTGCCTGCCCGAGCGCGCCTTCGACCCGGCCGACCTGGTCGCGATGGTCGAGGAGCGCTTCGCGCGCGGCAAGCGGTTCGCCGTCATCTGCGTCGCCGAGGGCGCCCACCCCGCCGAGGGCACCATGGACTACGGCCACGGCGAGATCGACCAGTTCGGCCACGAGCGCTTCCAGGGCATCGGTACGGCTCTCGCGTACGAGCTGGAGCGGCGCCTGGGCAAGGAGGCCAAGCCGGTCATCCTCGGCCACGTCCAGCGCGGCGGCTCGCCGACCGCGTACGACCGCGTCCTCGCCACCCGCTTCGGCTGGCACGCCGTCGAGGCCGCGCACCGCGGCGACTTCGGCAGGATGACCGCGCTGCGCGGCACGGAGATCGAGATGGTGCCGCTCGCGGACGCGACCACCGAACTGAAGACCGTCCCCAAGGACCGCATGGACGAGGCGGAGTCCGTCTTCTAGGAGTCGGTCCGCCTTCCGGGAAGTCCGTCCACCGCACCCCTCCCGGGGCACGGGGCCACCGGACCTTCCCGGGACGCTGTCCTCCGGACCCCTCCCGGGACCGGAGGAGGTCCGACGCCTTCCGGGCGTCGGACCCCGGACCTCAGGGCGGGTTCGCGCGGCCGGGTCTCAGGACGAGTTGGCGCGGACGGCCGTCCAGAAGTGGTCGACGATCCGGTCGAGGAAGTCCCGGCCGGACTCGGTCCGGCCGCCGGCGGCCGGACCGCCGCCCCAGTGCAGCGTGGCGGCCATCTGCCCCTGGTAGTCGCCGTACAGCTCCTCCAGGACCACCTCCAGCAGACCGCGCTCCAGCGGCAGCATCTTCCCGACCGGGCGCACGTACGCCTGCCAGCGCGTCGTCACGGCGCTGCGCAGCAGATCGGCGAGCCGTCCGTCGCGTCCCGTCACGGTCACGAAGTCGGGCAGCGAGAGGTCGAGCACCTTGGCGAGCGCGGCCGACTGCCGTTCGCTGCCGTGCCAGGTGCCGGATTCCTCCATCCGCTCGTAGGCGAGGACGGCGATCCCGACGGCGTGCGCCACGTCCTCCGGCGCGAGGTCCCGGGCGACGCGGTGTTCGCGCAACGTGCGCGGGGCGCCTATGAGTTCACTCGCCGAGCACCACAGCACGCCTGCCAGGGCGGTGAGTTCGGGGCTGCTCGGCGCGGTGACCCCGCGCTCCCAGGCGATGACCAGATCGGGTGTGGCGTACGGCAGTCCGTACGAGGCTCTCAGTCCGTACGCGACGTGCTCGGGCCCCATACCGAGCGCCGTCCGCAGTCTCCGGGCGGCGGGGGCGTTGAAGGGCGGGTTGGGCTGTTGGGCTTGCGGTCGGTGCACGCGCACAAAGTATGGGCCGGGGACAGTGGTGACTACGGTCTGTTCGGCCATAATCACGGATTGTAGGAAGGTACGGTTTCGGCCGTGCCCGGAACTCGTCGTAACGCGGCGGGAGTTGACCCTTCGGTGATCATCCTGGTGTCCCAAGAGGCTTGACCCGCAACGGAGTTGGCCGGGCGGCGGATCGGGGCTCCAAGTGGCGCGAGCGGCAGCGGAGTTGTGCGCCGCCCACCCGAACCGCCCCAGTCGTCAGCTCCTCACCCAGCGGTACTGGAGCTCGGGCCGCCCGACCGTCCCGTACTGGGGAGCGCGTCCGGCCCGGCCCGACTCCACCAGGTGTTCCAGATAGCGCCGGGCCGTGATCCGGGAGATGCCGACGGCCTCGGCGACCTTGGCCGCCGTCAGCCCCTCGGCGTGGTCCCTGAGGGTGACGGTCACGCGTTCCAGGGTCGGCGCGCTCAGGCCCTTGGGCAGCGCGGCCGGGCCGGGCGCGCGCAGTGCGGCGAGCGCGCGGTCCACCTCGTCCTGGCCGCTGGCCTCGCCGGCCGCCGCGCGGAACTCCGCGTAGCGGACCAGCCGGTCGCGCAGGGTGGCGAAGGTGAACGGCTTGAGGACGTACTGCACGACCCCGAGCGCCACCCCCTCCCGTACGACGGCCAGATCCCGCGCCGAGGTCACCGCGATGACGTCGGCGTGGTACCCGGCGGCGCGCAGCGAGCGCGCGAGCAGGAGCCCGTGGGTGTCCGGCAGGTGCAGGTCGAGCAGCAGCAGGTCCACGGGCGCCCGGTCCAGCGCGCGGCGCGCCTCCGCTCCCGTGCGGGCCTGGCCCACCGCGGTGAAACCGGGCACCCGGTCCACGTACATCACGTGCGCGTCGGCGGCCACGGGATCGTCCTCGACGACGAGCACACGGATCGGATCGGTCATGCGCCGCCTCCCGGCAGAACGGACTCGGACGGCTCGGCGGAGCGGGCGCCGGGGACGAGACCGGCGTCCGGGTTCAGCGGGGAGTCGGTCTCCGGGTGCGGGTCCCGGCTCGGGGCGGCTCCCGTGTTCCTGGTCCCGGCCTGGGCAGCCTCCGGGTGCGGGGTGCCGTCCCCGGCCGGACGCGGGCCGGCGGGCGGGTCCGCGGGCGGGGCCGTGAGCGGCAGGCGGGCCTCGAACTCCGCTCCGCCCGTGGGTCCCCCGCGCACCTCCAGCGTGCCCGCGTGCCGGTGCACCGCCTGCCGGGCGAGGGCCAGACCGAGCCCGCGGCCGCCGGGGACCGCCGGTTTCGTGGACCAGCCGTGCCGGAAGACCTCCTCGGCGTGGGCGGGATCGACCCCGGCACCGGTGTCGGCGACCCGCAGCACCAGGTCCGACTCCTCGGTGAACGCCGTCACCGTGACACGGGCGCCCACCGTGCCCTGCGCCGCGTCCATCGCGTTGTCGATCAGGTTGCCGAGCACGGTGACCAGGTCGCGCGGGGTGAGCGAGGCCGGCAGCAGTCCGTCGTCGATGCCGCTGTCCTCGGAGACCACGAGCTCCACGCCGCGCTCGTTCGCCTGCGCCGCCTTGCCGAGCAGCAGCGCTGCGAGGACCGGTTCGCTGACCGCGGAGACCACCTCGTCGGTGAGGGCCTGGGCCAGCTCCAGTTCGGCGGTGGCGAAGTCGACGGCCTCCTCGGCCCGGCCCAGCTCGATGAGGGAGACCACCGTGTGCAGCCGGTTCGCCGCCTCGTGCGCCTGCGAGCGCAGCGCCTGGGTGAAGCCGCGCTCCGAGTCCAGTTCGCCCGTCAGTGACTGGAGTTCGGTCACGTCGCGCAGGGTCACCACCGTGCCCCGGCGCTCGCCGCCGGACACCGGGGAGGTGTTCACGACCAGGACCCGGGTGTCCGTCAGATGGACCTCGTCCACGCGGGGCTCGGCCGACAGCAGCGCGCCGGTCAGCGGAGCGGGCAGCCCGAGGTCGGCCGGCGAACGGCCGACGACGTCGCCCGTGACGCCCAGCAGCTCCCGTCCGCCGTCGTTCATCAGCGCCACCCGGAAGCGTCCGTCCAGCATGAGGAGCCCCTCGCGGACGGCGTGCAGCGCGGCCTCGTGGTAGTCGTGCATCCGGCTCAGCTCGGCCGCGTTCATGCCGTGGGTGGAGCGCCGCAGCCGGGCGTTGATCACGTACGTGCCGACCGCGCCCAGCAGCAGCGCGCCCGCCGCGACCCCGATCAGGGCCGTCACCTGGTCCTGCACGCGCTCGGTGATCGCCTCGACCTTGATGCCCGCGCTGACCAGGCCGACGGTCCGCCCGTCGTCCTCGATCGGGGTGACGGCCCGCACGGAGGGGCCGAGGCTGCCCGTGTACGTCTCCGTGAAGGACCTGCCCTCCAGCGCCGGGCCGATGTGCCCGAGGAAGTGCTTGCCTATGAGATTCCGGTCGGGGTGCGTCCAGCGGATGCCCCGCGGATTCATGATCGTCACGAAGTCCACTCCGGTGTCCCGCTGGACGCGCAGGGAGTAGGGCTGGAGCTCCGCGGTGGGGTTCGCCGTGCCGATGGCCGCGTGGACGGAGGGGGCGTCGGCCACGGAGCGGGCGACCGCCATGGCCTGGCGGCCCGCGGCCTCCTCGGCCTGGCCGCGGTCGCCGACGTAGGTGAACAGCGCGTAGCCCGCGACGACCACCGCGATGAGCACGGCCTGCATGCCGAAGAGCTGGCCGGCCAGGCTGCGGGGGCGGGGGACACGGGGGAGGCGCATGCCGTTCAGTTTGCCTCGCCCGGACGGATTCGCTCCGGGCCGGTCGCGGCCGGACCCTCCGGACAGCCGGGCGGGCGGGGCGCGTGAACTCAATGAACGGAAGGGTGACCGCCCTCACACGCCGGGAGATAGTCCCCACATCCCCCCGGGAGCCCACGCCTCCCGGACTCCCCGGACGTGAGCCGCACGCCGGGTTTCCGCCGGTCGTGAGCCGCACGCCGGATGATGCCGACGACGTCGTCAAGGAGGGCAGCCGTGGCCAGCACGCCGCAGACCGCACCTGCCGCACCCGCCGCCAGACGGGACCGCACGCACTATCTCTACATCGCCGTGATCGGAGCCGTGGTCCTCGGGATCGCGGTGGGTCTGATCGCCCCCGACTTCGCCGTCGAGCTCAAGCCCATCGGCACGGGCTTCGTGAACCTGATCAAGATGATGATCTCCCCGATCATCTTCTGCACGATCGTGCTCGGCATCGGCTCGGTCCGCAAGGCCGCCAAGGTAGGCGCGGTCGGCGGCATCGCGCTCGGCTACTTCCTGGTCATGTCGCTGGTCGCGCTCGCCATCGGCCTGGTCGTCGGCAACGTCCTGGAGCCGGGCAGCAGCCTGGCGATGACCGACGCGGTCAAGGAGGCCGGCCAGGGCCAGGTGTCGGCGGAGGCGCTGCCGCCCGTCGAGTTCGTGCTCTCGATCATCCCGACGACCATGGTCTCGGCGTTCACCGAGGGCCAGGTCCTGCAGACCCTCCTCGTGGCGCTGCTGACCGGGTTCGCCCTCCAGGCCATGGGCTCGGCCGGACAGCCGGTGCTGCGCGGGGTGGAGCACATCCAGCGGCTCGTGTTCCGGATCCTCGCCATGGTGATGTGGGCGGCCCCGCTCGGCGCCTTCGGTGCCATCGCCGCGGTCACCGGTTCCGCGGGCCTGGACGCGCTCAAGAGCCTCGCCGTGCTGATGCTCGGCTTCTACGTCACCTGCTTCCTGTTCGTCTTCATCGTGCTCGGGACGCTGCTGCGGGTGGTGACCGGCCTGAACATCCTCACGTTCCTGAGGTATCTGGGCCGGGAGTTCCTGCTGATCCTCTCCACCTCCTCCTCCGAGTCCGCCCTGCCGCGGCTGATCGCGAAGATGGAGCACCTGGGCGTCGGCAAGTCCGTGGTCGGCATCACCGTCCCGACCGGCTACTCCTTCAACCTCGACGGCACGATGATCTACATGACCATGGCCTCGCTCTACATCGCCGACGCGATGGGGACGCCGATGGCGATCGGGGAGCAGATCCCGCTGCTGCTCTTCCTCCTGGTGGCGTCCAAGGGCGCGGCCGGTGTCAGCGGGGCGGGCCTCGCCACGCTCGCCGGCGGCCTCCAGTCGCACAAGCCCGCCCTGGTCGACGGCGTCGGCCTCATCGTCGGCATCGACCGCTTCATGAGCGAGGCGCGCGCCCTGACGAACTTCGCCGGCAACGCCGTGGCGACGGTCCTGATCGGGACCTGGACGAAGGAGATCGACCGGGAGCGGGTGTCCCGCGTCCTCGCCGGGGAGATCCCCTTCGACGAGAAGACCCTGCTGGACGACGACGGCGCCGGCCCCGCCGGGGTCCACGCGGACGTGCCGGAGCAGGGCGGCGAGAAGGAGCCCGCCACGGCCTAGACCGTGTCCGAGGCCGAAACGGTCCAGGAGCTCCCGGGATCCGCCCGACACTCCCCGTCCGGCGGAGACCGGGATGCCGGGCGGCAGGGCACACCCCCACGGGCCCGGCCGCCCGGCAGGGAACGGCCGGGCCCCGGGGATTCCTGACGTCCCCGGGGCCCGGTCGTCCTCAGTCGCTCAGTTTCGCCACCAGTTCGGTGGCGCCCGAGGCGGGTACGCCCGCCGTGGTCAGCATCGTGACCGCGGCGGAGCTGCCCGCCTCGCGGGCTTCCAGGAGCCCGTCGTTCACCGCCTCCATGAGGGCGAAGAGGGTCTGCTCGTGCACGTACGCCAGCGCGTACGGGGGCAGCGGCGAGGCGAACACGCCCTGGTCCAGGCCGCGGCGCAGGATCTCCGCGCTGGCCTCGCGGACGGGCGTCAGCCGTTCGCGGATGCCCTGCATGGTGACGCTGCGCTGGGCCAGCGCGACCAGCAGCCGGTAGCGGTCGGCGATCTCCCACACGGCCAGGGTCGAGCGGGCCACCGACTCGGCCGGGTCCGCGACCCCCTCACGGCCCGCCGCGTGCGCCGCAGCGACCGCCGCCACGGCCTCGTCGGTCAGGGTGCCGACCAGCGCCTCGCGGCTGGGGAAGTGCCCGTAGACCGTGCGCCGCACGACGCCCGCCGCACGCGCGATCTGGTCCATGGACGCGTCGGGGTCACGCAGCAGTTCGGCGAGTGCGACGTCCAGGATGCGGCGGCGGTTCACATCGGCGCGGCTCGGGTTACCCGTGGTCATGGCTGTCATTCTGCCCGCCCGTCGCCGGGCTGCCGCCTGTCCTGCGATCACGGCCTCGACCTCCTTCATTTGCACAGCGCTGTGCAATCTCGTATCTTGCACACTGTTGTGCAGTTGCACTCCACTGTGCAAGTTCTGGTGCGGACGATCTCCGCGCCCGTCGAAGAAGGAAGGGCGACCGTAGCCATGCGTCTCGTCATGAACGAACCGGTCGAGGGGATGGACCGGCCCTACGCCAGGCGGTGGTGGGCGCTGCTGGTCCTCTGTCTGAGCCTGCTGATCATCGTGATGGCGAACACCGCCCTCACGGTCGCGGCTCCCGACATGACCCGGGACCTCGGTCTGTCCAGCGCCGACCTGCAGTGGGTCATCGACGGCTACACCGTCCCCTACGCCGCGCTGATGCTGCTGCTCGGCGCGATCGGCGACAAGTACAGCCGCCGCGGCGCCCTCGTCCTCGGGCTCGTCGTCTTCGGCGGCGGCGCGGTCGCCGGTTCGCTCGTCGACAGCTCCACCGGGGTCATCGCGGCCCGTGCCGTCATGGGCGTCGGCGCCGCGCTGATCATGCCGGCCACGCTGTCGCTGCTCGCCGCGACCTTCCCGCGGGCCGAGCGGGCCAAGGCGATCGTCCTGTGGACCGCCACCGCCGGACTCGCCATCGCCGCCGGCCCGCTCGTCGCGGGCGCCCTGCTGGAGAACCACGGCTGGTCGTCCACGTTCCTGATCAACGTGCCCGTCGCCGCCGTCGCCCTCGTCGGCGCGCTGGTTCTCGTGCCGCCCTCCAAGGCCGCCCACCACAACCGCATCGACTACGTCGGCGGACTGCTCTCGGTCGTGTGGATCGGCTCCCTCGTCTACATGATCATCGAGGGCCCGCACTTCGGGTGGGGCGTGAAGGCCGTGACCGCCGCGGTGGTCGCCGGGGCCGGACTGGTCCTGTTCGTGCTGTGGGAGCTGCGTCACCCGCGCCCGGTCGTCGACGTACGCCGCTTCGCGAACCGTCGCTTCGCCGGCTCGAACCTCGCCGTCGCCCTCTTCTTCCTGGCCGTCTTCGGCGCCTTCTACTACCTCACCCAGCACCTCCAGTTCGTCCTCGGCTACGACGCCCTGGACACCGGGGTACGGATGCTGCCGCTGGCCGGCGCCGTCTTCGTGGGCTCGGCGCTCACCGGCTACCTGACCCCGCGCATCGGCATGAAGTTCACGGTCACCGCGGGCATGATCGGCGGCACGGTGGCGCTGGCCCTGCTGACCCGGGTGGACGCCTCCTCGGCGTACGGCGACCTCGTGCTGCCGCTCGTCCTGCTCGGCCTCGCGATCGGACTGGCGCTCTCGCCCTGCACGGACGCGATCATGGGCGCGTTCCCCGAGTCCGAACTGGGCGTCGGCGGTGCGGTCAACGACACCTCGCTCGAACTCGGCGGCT
Source organism: Streptomyces aureus (assembly GCF_000725495.1). Classification (GTDB taxonomy): domain Bacteria; phylum Actinomycetota; class Actinomycetes; order Streptomycetales; family Streptomycetaceae; genus Streptomyces; species Streptomyces aureus_B. The sequence goes on along the minus strand of NZ_JNZD01000048.1, from coordinate 15,174 downwards.
CGCTCGGCATCGCCATCCTCGGCTCGGTGCTGGCGAGTTCGTACTCCTCGCACCTCGCCGACGCGACCGCGGGCAGCAAGCTCCCGGCGGGCGCCCTGGACACCGCGCAGGACTCGGTGGGCGCGGGCTACGCCGTCGCCGAGGGCATCGGAGCCAAGGCCCACGAGCTCGGCGCGCGGGCAGCACAGTCGGCGAGCCCCGAGCAGGCGGCCCAGCTCAAGGCGCAGGCCGGTCAACTCGCCGACGGAGCACGCCAGATGGCGGACGCGGTCGGTTCTTCCTTCTCGGACGCGGTGGCCCACACCAGCCTCGTCGGAGCGGTGATCCTGGGCGTCGGCACGATCCTGGTGGCGGTCCTCCTGCCGCGCAAGGGACGCGAGAACCGGGCTGAGACCGAGGTCGAGGCAGTGACCGACACCGGGGCCGACGCGGACGCCGGAACCGGGACCGACGTCCAGGGCGGGGCCGGTGCCGTGACCGAGGGCGAGACCTCGGCCGACTCCGAGACCGAGACCGACTCCGAGACCGATACCGAAGCGCAGGCCAAGGCCGGGGACGGCGGGGAGAGTCCCGTCGTGGGGGACGGGGAGGCGGGCTCCGGAACCGTGACCCCCCGGGCCGCCGTCTCGTAGAACATGCACTACCGTGCCGTGCCGGACCGTCCGGCACGGCACGGCACGTTCTGCGGAGGACACCGAAGCATGAAGATCGACTGGGACCGGCGGACCTGTGCGCGCAAGGGGCACGTCACCTACGCGCCGGACGACCCGCGCCTGCGGGTGCGGCTGCACGCCCAGACCGCCCTCGGCGACGTCTGGCGCTGTCTGCGCTGCGGCGACTTCGCGCTCGGCGAGCCGCACGGCTCGGGACCGGCCTCCGAGGCGCCCCTCGTCCCGCGCGGCAAGGTGCTCCGCGACCTGTTCATCCTGCGCTTCCTGGCGATCGAGCGGGCCGTGCGCGGGGTGTTCATCGTGCTGGTCGCGGCCGCCGTCTGGAGGTTCAGCAACAGCCAGGACGCGGTGCGCCGGCTCTTCGACGAGTACCTGGACGTCCTGCGGCCGGTCTTCCGGCACTTCCACTACGATCTCGACCACTCGCCCGTGGTCGGCACGATCCAGAAGACCTTCGGCTACAAGCACTCCACGCTGCTGATCGTCGCGGGCCTGCTGCTGGCGTACGCGCTGATCGAGATCATCGAGGCGGTCGGGCTCTGGTACGCCAAGCGCTGGGCGGAGTACCTCACGGTCGTCGCCACCGCCGCGTTCCTCCCGCTGGAGATCTACGAACTCACCGAGCACGTCAGCTGGCTGAAGATCGCGACCCTGGTCCTGAACATCCTCGCCGTCCTCTACATCGCCCTGGCGAAACGGCTGTTCGGCCTGCGCGGCGGACATCGGGCGTTCGAGGCGGAGCGGCAGAGCGCCTCGCTGCTCGAGGTGGAGGAGTCCGCCGGGGTCATGGTCTGACCTCCGGACCCCGGACCCCCGGACCCCTCGGCCCGGTTCACGGGCCGAGGCGGGCCAGGTCCTCCGCGCTCAGGACCAGGTCGGCGGCGGCCGCCGAGTCCCGGGCGCTCTCCGGACGGCCGGCGCCCGGGATCGGGATCACCGTGGGGGAGCGCCGCGACAGCCAGGCGAGCGCGACCCGCTGCGGGCTCACCCCGTGCTCCCGGGCCACCGCGTGGAAGGCCCCGAAGCGGTCCCGCACGGCCGCGCCCGGGTCGCCGGACGAACCGCCGCCCGGGCCGCCGGACGAACCGTCGACCGGACCGTCGGACGGGCCGTCCAGGGAGCTGCGGGAGATGCCGCCCAGCGGGCTCCAGGGCAGGAAGGCGAGCCCCAGCTCGGCGCACAGCCGCAGTTCGGGGTCGCTGTCGCGGACGGCGGGGGAGTACCGGTTCTGGACCGAGACCAGCCGGTCGCCGAGGATCGCGCGGGCCCGGCGGATCTGGTCGACGCTGGTGTTGGAGACGCCCGCCAGCCGGATCGTGCCCGCGTCGAGCAGCTCGCGCAGGGCGCCCACCGAATCCTCGAACGGGACATCGGCATCGGGCTTGTGCAGCTGGTAGAGGCCGATCGCCTCCAGGCCCAGCCGCTTCAGGGAGGCCTCGGCCGCCGCCTTCAGATGGTGCGGGGAGCCGTTCACCGTCCAGCTGCCGTCGGCCGGCCTGCCCCGCCCGCCCTTCGTGGCCACCAGGACGTCCGTGGTGTCGCCGCCGTACGTCGCGAGCGCGCGGGCCACGAGCCGTTCGTTGTGGCCGGGTTCCGCGCCGGGCAGGTGGTACGAGTCCGCGGTGTCGAGCAGGGTGACGCCCGCGTCGAGGGCCGCGTGCACCGTGGCCAGGGCCCGCGCCTCGTCCGGCGCCCCCTCGATCGACAGCGGCATCAGGCCGAGCCCCACGGCGCTCACCCTCAGCCCGCCCAGAGTGCGATGGCGCATGTCAGTCGTCCTTTCCGAGCGTCTCGGCCACCGCGCGCGGCAGCCAGGCCCGCGCGTCGCCGAAGCGGAACCCGAGCCCGGTGGCGCGGGAGTTGTCCATGCCGTAGGAACGACGGAAGGAGAAGGGGGAGACCTCGCCCACCTCGACGGACTCCAGGACCGTCCGGCCGTCCGGGAGGTGCGCGCCGACCGCCGCGCACAACTCCTCGGTGGTCAGGGCCCCGTGGGAGGCCGCGTTCACCGGCCCGGTGAAGTCCTCGCCCACGGCCCAGTACAGGAAGCCGGCGATCTCCTCGACGTCGATGTAGGTCGCCGGGTGGTTCACGGCGGGCACGGCGATCGGCCTCCCGGACCGGATCCGGTCGGCGTAGTGCTCCAGCCGCCCGGTGAAGTCGTCCTCCCCGCCCAGCACATGGGCGACGCGCACGGCCACGTACGGGAAGTCCGGAGCGGCCGCGAACACCGCCTCGGCCTGCCGCTTGCCCTCGCCGTAGTGCGCCTCCCGGAACTCCGGGTCCTCCCAGGGGAGCCCGGTGTCGAAGGCGACCGTCCGCGGATCCACGGACTCCTCGCGGACGGGGACGGCCGAGTCCTCGTACTCGTACACCTCGACGGTGGACGTCATCACGTACCGGCGCGTGCGTCCGGCGAAGACCCGGCGGGCGATCTCCGCCTGCCGGGGGGTGTAGCAGACCTGGTCGACGACGACGTCGAAGGTCCGTGAACCCAGCGCCGTCTCCAGGGACTTCTCGTCGTCGCGGTCGGCGATCAGATGCACCGTCCCGGCGGGCGGCGCGGACGAGCCGCGGTTGATCACGGTGACCCGGTCGCCCGCCGCCAGCAGCCGGCCGATGAGACGTTTTCCGAAATACCGGTTTCCGCCGATGACGCAGATCTCCCGCATCTCGCCCTCCCCCATTCCCCGTACCCGTGCCGCCCGCACCCCTGCGTTCTCGCACACCTGCCGGCTTTCGTCCGCCGGCCGTTCACGGTGCTTCGGCCTGTGGTCATAATTCTCCCGTCGGGGGGGGTCGGGACCGAAGGGGGAGACATGGGAGATCCGGCTGTCGCACCGAAGGAAACACGGCATCCGCGTGCCGTCTCCGTCGAAACGACGGCGGGCTTCGACACGCTGGACCGGGGGATCCTGGAACTGCTGCAGAGCGAGGGCCGCATCAAGCTCAGCGAGCTGGGCCGCCGCGTCCGGCTGAGCCCCGCCGCGGTCGCGGAGCGGGTGCGCCGGCTGGAGGCGACGGGGGCGATCACCGGGTACGGCGCCCAGGTGTCGGCGTCCCGGCTCGGCTACGGCATCCAGGCATTCATCCGCGTCAACCCCCACGGCGGCTACACGCTCAAGCACCCGCGGACGCTGGAACTCCTCGCCCGTCCTGAGGTCACCGAGGTCCACCACGTCGTCGGCGAGGACTGCTGGATCCTCAAGGTCGCGGTCGAGGACACGATCCATCTGGAGGACGTCCTGGAACAGACCTCCGCGCTGGGGCGGACGACCACCTCGATCGTGCTGTCGTCCCCGGTGGACCGTAAGCCGCTGCTGCCCCGCGCCACACGCTGACGCGGCGCCTCCCGCCGGGCACCGCCTCCCGGGGACCTCCGCCGGGGCTGCCCTCGCGCACGCTTGCCTTGACGTCGGCGTCAAGGACTACCGTCGGGGTCATGCGAATCGGCGAGCTGGCGGCACGGGCCGGGACGACCACGCGGACCCTGCGCTACTACGAGTCGCGGGGGCTGCTGCCCGCGCGGCGGGGCGACAACGGGTACCGCACGTACGACGAGCACGATCTGCGGCTGCTGCGGCAGATCAGGACGCTGCAGGACTTCGGGTTCGACCTGGAGGAGACGCGGCCGTTCGTCGAGTGCCTGCGGGCCGGACACGCCGAGGGCGACGCGTGCCCGGCGTCCCTGGACGTCTACCGGCGCAAGCTCGGCGAGCTCGACGCGCTGATCGGCGAGCTGCGGTCGGTGCGCGCGCAGGTCGGCGAACAGCTGGCGCGGGCGGAGCGGGCGCGGGACGCGCTGGCCGCCGACGCGGAGGTTCCGGGCGGTCCGGAACCCGTGTGCGAACTGGGAGGGGAGACGCCATGATCAAGGCGGCAGGAGTGGCCGAGGTGACGGACGCGGACTTCGGGTCGGAGGTGATCGGCTCGGACCTGCCCGTGCTGGTGGAGTTCACCGCGGACTGGTGCCCGCCGTGCCGGCAGATGGGGCCGGTGCTCAGCGAGCTGGCCTTCGAGGAGGCCGACCGGTTCAAGGTGGTCCAGCTCGACGTCGACACCAATCCGGAGACGACGCTCGCGTACGGGGTGCTCTCTATGCCGACGTTCATGGTCTTCCGCGACGGCGAGCCGGTGAAGTCGATGGTGGGCGCCCGGGCCAAGCGGCGGCTGCTCCAGGAGCTGGACGACGTGCTCTGAGTTCCGTCCCCGCCGCCGGTCCGGCGCACAAAAAATCCCCTGGGCAATTGCGCCCGGGGGATTTCTCTGCGTATATTCGATGATTCACGACTTCGAGGAATCAAGACGTGAAGAAGTTCAGTAGCCGCAGTGTATCTGGGTGGGAGCGGAATTGTCAAACAAGGGATCGCACACAGAATTCCCCGACGATGAACTGCGAAGTGAGCAGGAATTCATCGACGGGCTGTACGCGCGTGTGGACGCCCTGCGCGATGCCACCGAGGTCTCCGTCGGGGACGCGCTCGCCCAGGGCAACACACCGCGGCAGGCCCGGGTCGAGCGGGACATCCTGGTCGCCGAGCGCTCCGGGATGCTGGCCGCGCTGAACGCCGTGGACGGCTCGCTCTGCTTCGGCCGCATCGACCTGTCCCCGGTGGAGGGCGGTCCCGCCGCCGGCGTCAGCCACCACATCGGCCGCATCGGCATCCGCGCAGACGACCTCGAGCGCACCCCGGTCCTCATCGACTGGCGGGCCCCGGTCGCCCGCCCCTTCTACCTGGCCACCGGGCACACCCCGATGGGCCTGCGCCGCCGCCGGCACATCGGCACCGCGGGCCGGCACGTCACCGACCTGCACGACGAGATCCTCGACCTCGGCGACCGCGAGCGCACCGGTCACGAGGACCCGAGCGGCGACGCCGTGCTGCTCGCGGCGCTCAACTCGGCCCGCACCGGACGGATGAGCGACATCGTGCAGACCATCCAGGCCGAGCAGGACCGCATCATCCGCGCGCCGCACCGCGGGATCATGGTCGTCGAGGGCGGCCCCGGCACCGGAAAGACGGCCGTCGCCCTGCACCGCGCCGCCTTCCTGCTGTACGAGCACCGCGAACTGCTCGCCAAGCGGGCCGTCCTGATCGTCGGCCCCAACCCCGCCTTCCTCGGCTACATCGGCGAGGTGCTGCCCTCCCTCGGCGAGACCGGCGTCCTGCTGTCGACCGTCGGCGAACTCTTCCCCGGCGTCCACGCCACCGCCGCCGACACACCCGAGGCGGCCGCCGTGAAGGGCCGCGCCTCCATGGCCGACGTCCTCGCCGGGGTCGTCCGTGACCGGCAGGCCCTGCCCGACCCGGTGATCGCCATCGAGCACGACCGGGACGTCCTGATGCTCGACGCGGGCCTCGTCCAGGTCGCCCGCGAGCGCACCCGCGAGGCGGGCCTGCCCCACAACGTGGCCCGCGAGCACTTCGAGGGCCACATCCTCAACACGCTCACCGACATGCTCGCCGAACGCATCGGCACGGACCCCTTCGACGGGTCCAACCTGCTCGACCCCAGCGACATCACCCAGATCCGCGACGAACTCGCCGAGAACCCGGAGGTCTGGTCGGCCGTCGACCGGCTGTGGCCGAGACTGACCCCCCGGCGGCTGGTCGCGGACTTCCTGGCCGACCCGTGGGGTCATCTCCCGGACGAGGAGGCGGCGGCGGTCCACCGCCCGTCGACCGGCCCCGCCGACTGGACCCCCGCGGACGTGCCGCTGCTCGACGAGGCCGCCGAGCTGCTCGGCGAGGACGACCGGTTCACCCGGGCGCGCGCCGACCGGGAACGCCGTACCCAGATCGCCTACGCCCAGGGCGTGCTGGACGTCTCCTACGCCTCGCGGACCTACGAGTTCGACGACAAGGACGAGGAGGACTCCGAGATCCTGTCCGCGCACGACATCATCGACGCCGAGCGGATGGCCGAGCGGCACGAGGAGGACGACCACCGCAGCGCGGCCGAACGGGCCGCCGCCGACCGGACCTGGGCCTTCGGGCACATCATCGTCGACGAGGCGCAGGAGCTGTCGCCGATGGCCTGGCGGCTGCTGATGCGCCGCAGCCCCACCCGGTCCATGACGCTCGTCGGTGACCCCGCGCAGACCGCTGAGGCGGCCGGGGTCGGCTCGTGGGAGGAGATCCTCTCCCCGTACGTGCAGGACCGCTGGGAGCACACCCGGCTCGGCGTCAACTACCGCACCCCGGCCGAGATCATGGACGTCGCCGCCGGTGTCGTACGGGCCGAGCGCCCCGGGTTCGAGCCGCCGCGCTCCGTCCGGTCCACCGGGGTGCTGCCCTGGGCGCGGGAGGCCGGGGACGACCTCCCGGGCGCCGTCGCCAAGGCCGTCGCCGAGCTGACCCCGGCCGAGGGACGGCTCGCGGTGATCGCGCCGAAGCCCCTGCACGCGGCGCTCGCCGCCCGGCTGGACGGGGTGACCGCGGGCGACGAGCCCGACCTGACCCGCGCCGTCGTGCTGCTCGACCCCCGCCAGGCCAAGGGGCTGGAGTTCGACTCCGTGCTGGTCGTCGAGCCCGCGGCCTACGGCACGAGCGACCTCTACGTGGCCCTGACCCGGGCCACCCAGGCGCTGGGCGTCCTCCACACCGGGGAACTGCCCGCGTCGCTGCGGGGGACCGGCCTGGAGTGACGGTCCGGCCCGGCCCCGGCGCGGTGACCGCCGGGGACCGGGTCCGGTCAGCCGTTCACGCGGGCCGCAGCCACACCGTCGCCAGCGGCGGCAGCGTCAGCTGGATGCTGGCCGCCCGGCCGTGCCAGCCGGTGGGTTCCGGTTTGACGGGGTCGGGGTTGGTGACGTCGCCGCCGCCGTAGCGCAGGTCGTCGGTGTTGAGGACCTCGCGCCAGGCGGGGACGTCCTCGGGGACGCCGAGGCGGTAGCCGTGGCGGACGGCGGGGGAGAAGTGGGAGACGGCCAGCAGGGGCGTGCCGTCGGCGGCGTGGCGCAGGAAGGCGAGGACGTTGTCGTCGGCGGAGTCGCCCGTGATCCAGGCGAAGCCGGACGGGTCGGTGTCGCGTTCCCACAGCGCGGGTTCGTGCCGGTAGGCGCTGTTGAGGTCGCGGACCAGGTCGCGGACCCCGCGATGGTCGGGTTCGGCGCCGTAGGCGGGGTCGAGCAGCCACCAGTCCGGGCCGTGGGCCTCGGACCACTCGGCACCCTGGGCGAACTCCTGCCCCATGAAGAGGAGTTGCTTGCCGGGATGGGCCCACATGAAGGCGAGGTAGGCGCGGAGGTTGGCGCGCTGCTGCCACCAGTCGCCGGGCATCTTGGAGACGAGCGAGCGTTTGCCGTGCACGACCTCGTCGTGGGAGATCGGCAGGACGTAGTTCTCGCTGTAGGCGTACACCATCGAGAAGGTCATCTCGTCGTGGTGGTACTTGCGGTGCACCGGGTCGTGGGACACGTAGTCCAGCGAGTCGTGCATCCAGCCCATGTTCCACTTCAGTCCGAACCCGAGGCCGCCGAAGCCGCCTGGGCCGGTGTGGTGGGTGGCCCGGGTGACCCCGTCCCAGGCGGTGGACTCCTCGGCGACGGTGACGACCCCGGGGTTGCGGCGGTAGACGGTGGCGTTCATCTCCTGGAGGAAGGCGACCGCGTCCAGGTTCTCCCGGCCGCCGTGCTCGTTGGGGGTCCACTGACCGGCCTCGCGGGAGTAGTCGAGGTAGAGCATGGAGGCGACCGCGTCCACGCGCAGGCCGTCGATGTGGAACTCCTCGCACCAGTAGGTGGCGTTGGCGACGAGGAAGTTGCGGACCTCGCGGCGGCCGTAGTCGAACTCCAGCGTGCCCCAGTCGGGATGGGCGGCCCGGAGCAGTCGTCCGGGGTGCCGAGGCGGGCGGTGGGGGCGTAGAAGCCGGTGACCTGGTAGCCCCAGGAGCCGCCGAAGGGGTGCTCGGCGACCGGCATCAGCTCGACGTGCGTGAAGCCCAGGTCCCGTACGTAGGCGGGTAGTTGATCAGCGAGTTGGCGGTACGTCAGCCCCGGTCGCCAGGACGGCAGATGCACCTCGTACACGGAGAACGGCGCCTCGTGGACCGGCCGGTCCGCCCGCTTCGCCATCCACTCCGCGTCGTGCCACTCGTGGTGGGAGGCGTGGACGACCGACGACGTGGCGGGCGGTGCCTCGGTGCGCCGGGCCATCGGGTCGGCGCGCAGGGTGCGGGACCCGTCCGGGCGGGAGATGTCGAACTTGTACAGCTCGCCCTCGCCGACGGCCGGGACGAACAGCTCCCACACCCCGGAGGAGCCGAGCGAGCGCATCGGATGCCCGGAGCCGTCCCAGAAGTTGAAGTCGCCGGCGACCCGGACCCCGCGCGCGTTGGGGGCCCACACGGTGAAGCGCGTGCCGCCGACGCCCTGGTGCTCCATCGGCTCCGCGCCGAGCGCCCGCCACAGCTCCTCGTGCCGGCCCTCGCCGATCAGATGCAGGTCCAGCTCGCCGAGCGCGGGCAGGAACCGGTAGGGGTCCTCGCCCTCCTGCACGGTCCCCTCGTACGCCACGACCAGCCGGTACCCGTCCGGGACCGTGCGCAGCGGCAGCAGCCCCGAGAAGAAGCCGTCCCCGTCGTCGTCGAGTTCCGCGCGCAGGCCCTCCGTGACGACGGTGACCCCGAGCGCGTACGGGAGGAAGGCCCGGAAGGCGACGCCGTCGGGCACCGGGTGGGCCCCCAGCACTCCGTGCGGATCGTGGTGCGTCCCGTCGAGCAGCCGTCGCCGGTCCACCGCGCCGACCTGGGCGGAGGCCGGACCGGTCGTCCCGGCCGCCGCGTCGGCCGCCGTTTTCTTCGGCGCCTTCTTCCCGGTGGCGGGCCGCTCGGCGGGTGGCTTCTTCCCGGTGGCCGGTTTCCTCGCGCTCTTCTTCTTGGGAGTGTCGTCGGACCGGGGGCGGGACGTCACGGGCAGGGCCTCCTCGGGCGGGTGAGCTGGGCACAGGCGGGTGAACCGGGCACAGGGGCAAGGAGCAGGGGGGCGCACGGGGATCAGGGCGACGCGGCCAGCCGGCGCACGGCCGCCAGCGGAACAGGCAGCCAGTCGGGGCGGTGCCGGGCCTCGTACACCACCTCGTACACCGCCTTGTCGGTCTCGAAGGCGCGCAGCAGCACGGGGTCCGTGCGCGGATCGAGTCCGGTGACCTCTGCGTAGCCGGTGCAGTAGGCGGCCCGGCAGGCGTCGGCCCAGCCGGTCGCGGGCGAGGTCCCCGTGGTGCCGGGCACCCGGGGCACGGAGTGGGCGGCGTAGTCGAACGAGCGGAGCATGCCCGCGATGTCGCGCGCCGGGGGCTGGGGCAGACGGCGCTCGGCGAGCGGTTTCGAGGGTTCGCCCTCGAAGTCGATGAGCGACCACCGTCCGTCCGGGGAGCGCAGGCACTGGCCGAGGTGCAGATCGCCGTGGATGCGCTGGGCCGTCCACGTGTGGCCCTCGGCGGACAGATCCGCCAGCGCCTCGAACGCGGTCCGCAGGCCGGGCGCGTGGGGCCGGAGCAGGGGCACCGCCCGCACCGCGGCCTCCAGCCGTTCGGTCATGGCCTCGACCAGGGGCCCGACACGGGCGTGGCCGAGCGTCACCACGGGCAGCGCGCGGGCCAGGGCCGTGTGCACCTCCGCGGTGGCCCGCCCCAGCGCCCGCGCCTCGGCGGCGAAGTCCTGGCCCTTGGCGAGCTCGCGCAAAGCCAGCTCCCAGCCGTCCGAGGCGCCCTGCACGAACGGCTGGAGCACCCCGAGGACGTACGACTCCCCGGACAGTTCGGCCCGCATCCAGGCGGTGGGCGCCGGCACCCGCGCGCAGCCCTCGCGGGCCAGGGCCAGCGGCAGTTCGAGGTCGGGGTTGACGCCGGACACGACCCGCCGCAGTAACTTCAGGATGAACGTGTCGCCGTAGACCACCGAGGAGTTGGACTGCTCGGCGGTCATCATCCGCGGTACGAGACCGGTCCGTATCTCCTGGCCGGTGTCCCGCTCGAAACGCAGCCCGCCGACGCGGGCCCGGGAGCGCAGGGCCTCCAGGAGCACCTCGGCCGGCTGCGGGTCGTAGAGGGCCTCGTACACCGTGCGTCCGGCGAGCGGCCCCTCGGTGAGATGCCCGATCAGCGCCGGTGCCAGCCGGGGCGGCAGCGCCTCGCGCACGCCGATCAGCAGCTGGTAGCAGTCGCCGGGGACGCCCTCGGTGCCGCCCGGGACGGGAGGCTGATGGGCGCGCGCCAGCAGGTGGTAGAGGCCGATCGGACCCTTCGCCGGCAGCAGTTCGGTGGCGGTCACCAGGGAGAGCCCGGTGACGGGCCGTCCCTTGCCCGCGAACCAGCGCTGCCGTGGCAGCCAGTCGCGCAGGAGCGGGTCCAGCGACGCCAGAAGGCCGGGACCTGGGGGCGCGGTGCGTGTGACGGCTTCCGACATGGTCGCGTCCTTTCCCCGGGGTCGGGGTTTACTGATGCGTGCCCCGGGCGAAGCCGTGGAAACCGCCCCGCCCGGGGGCCTTTTCGGTCGAGTGGGTCCGGGAGATTTCCTGCGGACACGGCACAAGGGTGTCCAATTCCGGTGGGTGATACCAGACCTGGACACCCGTGCGCCGTTCACTCCCGCGTTCGCGCTCGGCCGGGGCCGCCCCCGGGGGCCCGGGTCAGACGACCGTGGACGCGAGCACGAGGTGGATGCTCCCCGCGAGGTCCTTGGAGACGGTGTCGCCCGGCTTCACGGGCGTGAGCCAGAGCTCGTAGCGGGCGGAGCCGCCGGGCTTGAGCACGGCCGTTCCGCCGGTCTGTCTGACCTCGGCCGTGACCTTCCCGGCGAGGCCGGCCGGGGGGCCGGCGGTGGCCGTGACCCTCAGATCGAGGTCACCGCTGTTCTGCGCGGTGAAGGCTCCGATCATCAGCGGGGCGGCCCCGGTGAACTTGATCTCCTTGTTCTTGTACACGTAGTCCGGGGCGCTGTTCGTGAACCAGTCGCTGGAATTCAGCGCGCCGGTGGTCAGCTTGGCGGTCTTCGTGGGCGTGGGCGTGGGTGTCGGGGTGGGCGTGGCGGATCCGGTGGCCGTGGGGTCCGGGTCACCCGTCGCCGGGGCCGTGGGGGTCACGGGAGCCGACACCGTGGGCTCGGCGGTGACCGTGGCCGTGGCCGTCGGGGTGGGAGGGAGGTCCGCCGTGACCGTGAAGGACCCCGTCACGGCGCTGGTGAACGTGGCACCGCTGCTCACGCCGACGAGGCCGATGCCGCCCGCGGCCAGTACGAGGACGGCCGCGATCTTTCTCCGGTCGGAGATGGCCATGGGTGGTGCGCCCTTCTGATCGAGCTGGGGTCGGGTCTACGCCCCGGTGGAGGGGCGCCATGGCGGTGAACGCCGGGGCCCACCCCGCCCGTCCGGCGCGGGGCCGGGACGGACGGGGTGGGCTGGGGCCGTGCGGGACGCGCCCGGCTCAGGCGGTGGCGTCGACCTTGAACGTGACCTTGGCGGACTTGCCGGAGGACTCGTTGCCGAGGTTCGTGGCCTTGACCACGACCCGGTACTGGACGTACTGGCCCGGCGCGACCGTGTCGGAGCCGCCGGTGTCGCCGCCGGTGCGCTCCAGCGACACCTGGACGTCGAGGTCGCCGGATCGCGCCACGCTCGCGTCGAAGGTCACCGGGATGTCGCCGTGGTTCCAGACGGTGAGGTTCGAGCTGTTGAGCGGGACGGCGATCTCCTGCGTCGAGGAGGTGATCAGCAGCGGCTCGGCGAGGGTGGCCGTGTGGCCGTGGTCGCCGATCGTCCAGCCGTCCGCCTGGATCGCGATCCTGGCGGTGCCGGCCTTGACCGTGGACTCGGCGGTCACGGTGTCGGTGAACACGGCGCCGCTGCCGATGCTCACCAGGCCGATGCTGCCGGCCAGGATCGCCGCGACGGCGACCGCCTTCTTCTTGTTGGAGATGGCCATGGGAAAGACCTTTCGGGAGCGGTGCTCCGGCGTGCGGGGGCGTCGGCCCGGTGCGGCCGGTGGGCCCGTAGGGTGGCCGCAGCGCCCGGACCCGCCGCGGGAGGGCAATCCCGCGGCGGGTCGGTGGTCACTGGACCGGGGCGTGTGCGGAGTGGGCCGCGGAGCTCCGGCCGATGGAAGCGGTCGGAGGCCGCGGTCCACTCACGCGGTGGTGGATCAGGAGGTGGCGGTGACCTTGACGGCGACCGAACCGGTCAGGTTCTGCCAGGAGTTGTCGAGGTTCTTGACCTCGATCTCCACCTTGTAGGTGGCCTTGGCGCCCTTGTTCAGCCAGGCGGCGTCCGTCGTGGAGTCCACGCGCGTCACCTTGACGTTCAGGGCGCCGCCGAGGTCGCCGCTCTTCACGACGTCGAACGCGACACCGGCACCGGCGGTGCCGTCGTTCTCGACGGTGAAGTTGGTGACCAGACGGCTGGTGGAGGAGCCCAGGAGCTGCTCACCGTCGAGAACGGCGTAGTTGCCGTCCACGATGTTCCACGCCGAGGTACCGCCCCAGGTGTAGGTGGCGTGCGGCGCGACACCGTCGTACGCCGAGGTGGCGCCCTCGGCCTTGACGATGTTCAGGTCGGCGTGGCCGGAGCGCAGGTTCGTCTGCGCGGTCACCGTGTCGGTGAAGGTGGCACCGGCACCGGCGCCGATGAGGGCGAGGCCGCCGACGGCGATCGCGGCGGCGGCGACCGCCTTCTTCTTCGTGGAGATGGCCATGGTGATGGGCCTTTCTGTGGGATGGGTGAGGTTCGGGCTCGCGCCCGGGGCAGGACACGGCTCGCCCCGGCGGCTCCCTGGCTGGGTGCCGCCCGGCGTCGTGTCACGGGAGGTACTCCCGGTGCCCTAGGGGGTGGTGGTCTGCGGGGTGGGCTTCCTCGGGCGCCACAGCAGGACGGCGACGCCGCCCAGGATCAGCACGGCGGCCGCGCCGAGCAGGATCCGGAAGCCGGTTTCGGTGTGGATCGCCGTGACCGCGTAGCCGACGTACGGCACGTCGTGACGGACGATCCAGGCGGTGTCGCCCTCGGGGCGGACGCGCCAGGGGTCCTGGGTGCGGTTGGCGTCGCCCTTGGTCTCCAGGACCGGGCCCTGTGCGGACGGCGTGATCCTGACGATCCGGTGGACGACCTGGCGCTCCGGCTCGTCGGGGCGGTGGAAGATGACGACGTCGCCGACCGTCAGTGAACTCACGGGCTCCCGCTGGGCGATGACGACGCTACCGGTCGGGAGTTTCGGCTCCATGCTGCCGCTGAGGACCGAACTGGCCTCCCAATGGCCGGACTTGACCGCGTAGGCGGCGAGCGCGAAGCCGACGGCGAGCACCACGACCAGGAGACTCAGCAGGGCCGAGAGGGCCCGGTGGGTCCAGTGCCGGCGCCCGGCCGGCCGTTCGGCGTCCGGAGCCCCGGCGGGCTCGGGCGCCTCAGCGGGCTCCGCCGTCGCACTGCGTACTGCCAGCTTCAACTGATGTCTCCTGCGTACGAGTTCGGACCCGCGGGCGGTACGGGGGTGGTGGGCCGTTCGGGCGCGCCGGGGGAGGCGCGGGGGCATTCGCTCGGGGGCGTACGAATCCCCCCGCGCCGGCCGGGGGGAGAGCCGCGGAGCCCCGCGGGATCTCCGTGTCCGAGTGCGGGTCGGAAGCAGGGCGGCGACAGGACGGGCCCTTCACCCGGGGAACAGAGCGGATTCCCGGGTCGTCCCGTCGCCGCGGTCTTCACAGGACGCGCACGACGTCGGGTCGGCGGCCGGGCGGCCGTGAGGTCGTCCGCCGGCGCGATGCGCCGGTCCGCCGAGCGGGTGAGCCGCTATAAAACGGTGCCTGGCCTGGGCAATCTCATCCACTCCCGCGCTGTGCACATGCCGTGAACTCCCCCCCAGGGAGTGGCCTCCGTCGAGGTGGCCAAGATCAGACTAGGGGTGTGTGTGCATCGTGGGAAGCATGTGAACGAAGTGTGGAGGCTGCGTTATCGAACCGTGACATCAGGGCGGTTTAAAGATGGCGAGACAGCCGCTAATGGGGTGTCAAGGGCGGTGTGTCCGGTTCCGGCGAGTGCCGAAACCAGGGCTTCCCTGCCGGTGGCTGCGCGCGGCCGTGCGCCCTCCGGGCACATGAAATCGGCCAACTCGCCTGTCCGGGCGCGCCCGTTGGTCACGCGCGCGGAAAACGGCCGCCGGCTGCCGGCGGCCGGATTCGGGGTCCGGGTCCGGGGTCCGGAACCCGGCAGGGTCCCGGACGTCGGCCGATGGCCGGGAAGCGGACGCCGCCGATGAGTTCGACGGGGTGCCTGCCGTTGAACTCGCGCAGGTCGAGTTCGGTGGGCTGGGCGAAGCGGGAGAAGTTGTGCACGCACAGCACCAGGTCGTCGTCCCCCTCGCCCTCGTCGGAGGGCGCTTCGCGCAGGAAGGCGAGGACGGCGGGGTTGGTGGAGTGCAGCTCGGTGTAGGTGCCGAGTCCGAAGGCCTTGTTCTGTTTGCGGATCTCGATCATGCGGCGGGTCCAGTGCAGCAGGGAGGACGGCGAGGACATGGAGGCC
>NZ_JNZD01000047.1 GCF_000725495.1 Streptomyces aureus | reverse complement strand
CGGCCGTCGGGGGCGGGGGCGCGACGGCCGTCGGGGGCGGGGCACCCACCGGCTCGGCGACGGACGGGTCCGACCGGACGGTGGACCGGTTCGACGGGTCGGGCTGGACGGTTGACCGGCTCGACGGGTCCGGACGGACGGTGGCGCAGCCCGGCGGGCCCGACCGGACCGTGGCGCAGCCCGGCGGGCCCGACCGGACCGTGGCTCAACCCGGCGGGTCCGGGCGGACGGTGGCCCAGACGGGCGGGTCCGACCGGACGGTGGCCCGGCTCGCGGTGAGCGGGTCGCGGGGACCCTACGACCATCGCACCTTCACCGTCGCCTTCACCGCGGACGGCGTGCACGACGTCCGCCTCGGACTGCGCGGCCCCGTGCGGCTCGCGCACGTCGGCTTCTCCGGTTGAGGGTCCGGAGAAGACGGCACAGGGGCCCGGCACCGGAAGGCATCGGTGCCGGGCCCCCTCTTGGCCGACGTTAGCTGAAAACGATTGTCACTAGACATGTCGTTTTCGGTCATGTCCCGACGGCCGGGACGCCTCTCGCCCAGTTGGGCTCCCGAACGCCACACCGGCCCATCTCGTCGAGCCATGGGTACACATGAGCGATAATCAGCCCGTTCTACGCGGTGCTGAGAGTCATGTGTAACGGGGGACCAAGTGACCAGCGGTCAGGGGGACGGCGGCAGCATGCCGTCGGGCAGACAGGCGCTCGCGGCCGAGCTGCGCCGGCTGAAGGAGAAATCGGGACTCAGTTTCGGGCGGCTGGCCGACCGGACGCACTACAGCCGCTCCTCATGGGAACGCTTCCTGAACGGCAAGCAACTGCCCACCGCGGTGGCCCTGGAGGAGTTCGCCACCGTGATGGACGCGGACGCGGAGTTCCTGCGCGGGCTGCTGGTTGCGGCACTGGAGCCGGAGGATGCGCCGGGGGCGCGGGGCGAGGTCGGGCTGCTTTCGGGAGCGGGTGTCGGGAGCGGGACCGTGCTTCCGACCGGGACCGGACTCGACACCGTGCCTGGAATCGCAGCCGGGACCGGGCTGCCCCTCGGCGCGGGGATCGCAGCCGGGGCCGGACCGTCCATCGGGTCCGGGATCGCAGCCGACGCCGGGGCAGGGATACCTACCGGCGCGGCGGGCGGGTCCGCTACCGGACTCGTCCCCGTAGCGGGAATCGGGTCCGGGGCAGGTGCAGGAGCAGGGCTGCCCGCCGGCGCACAGGGCGGAATCGGTGCCGGGACCGGGGGCTTCGTCGCGGGCACGGCCGAGGGCTCCGCAGGGTCCGAGGGCGCCGCGGCCGGGACGGGTGAGCTCGGGGAATCGGCCGGAGCACCCGCCGACGAACCGCCGGTGGGCACGGGGACCGGCACCACCCCGCCCTCCGCCGGCCCACCGGGCTCCGTACCGCCCGTGGCCCCGGGACCCGGCCCCGCGCGGGACTGGAGGAACGCCCTGCGCATGACCGGGCTCGTCACCGCCGGTGCCCTCGTGGGCAGTCTCGCCACCGTCCTCGCCCTGGGCGCGGGCGCGGGCCCGTCCCACAGCGCCTCGGGCGACGACTCGGCGTCCGGCACGGCGGCACCGTCCCCGCGGCCCGGCTGTTCCCACGACACCTGTCTGCGACGCGACCCCCAGGCCATGGACTGCCAGTGGGACGCGACGACCGCCCGCGAGACCTGGCTGCGCGGCATGCACATCGAGCTGCGCTACAGCGCCGCCTGCGGGGCGGTCTGGGGCCGTATCGAGAGCGGTGCCATCGGCGACTCGGTCACCATCAAGGACAAGTACGACCTCGAACTGTCCGCCACGGTCCGGGTGGACCGCGACACATACACCGGCATGCTCGCCGTCGCCGCCGACGCCCCGCCCCGCACGGTCACCGTCTGCGGCACGATCCCCAAGTACCACGCGAGGGAGTGCTCCCCCGAAGACCTCGTCCAGCCCTGAACTCCCGTGTCCCGCAACCGGGATACGCCGACGGCCCGAACCCCCGCACAGTGGGTTCGGGCCGTCGGCTTTGGTCAGGTCCCGGTCAGAGGGCGAGACCCGTCAGGACGAGCACGCGCTCGTAGGTGTAGTCGTCCATCGCGAACTTGACGCCCTCGCGGCCGACGCCGGACTGCTTGGCGCCGCCGTACGGCATCTGGTCGGCGCGGTAGGACGGGACGTCGCCGATGACCACGCCGCCCACCTCCAGGGCGCGGTGCGCGCGGAAGGCGGTCCCCAGGTCGTGCGTGAACACACCCGTCTGCAGGCCGTACTTGGAGTTGTTGGCGGCCTCGAACGCGGCCGCCTCGCCGTCCACCTTCTGCACGGTCAGGACCGGTCCGAAGACCTCCTCGCAGGAGATCGTGACGTCCGCCGGAACGTCGGCGAGGACGGTCGGCGCGTAGGAGGCGCCGTCGCGCTTGCCGCCGGTGAGCAGCGTGGCGCCGGCCGCGACGGCCTCGTCCACCCACGACTCGACGCGCTCGGCCGCGGCCTCGCTGACCAGCGGGCCGACGTCCGTCGCGCTGTCGGACGGGTCGCCGGTGACCTGGGCCTCGACGGCGGCGACGATGCGCGGCAGCAGCCGCTCGTACACCGCGGCGTCCGCGATCACGCGCTGCACCGAGATGCAGGACTGGCCGCCCTGGTAGTTGGAGAAGGTCGCGATGCGGGTCGCGGCCCAGTCGAGGTCCGCGTCGCTCGCGAAGTCGGCGAGGACGACGGCCGCGCCGTTGCCGCCCAGCTCCAGGGTGCAGTGCTTGCGCGGCACCGAGTCCATGATCGCGTAGCCGACCGTCTCGGAACCGGTGAAGGAGATGACGGGAAGGCGCTCGTCCTGGACCAGGGCGGGCATCTTGTCGTTGGCGACCGGGAGGATCGACCAGGAGCCCGCGGGCAGCTCGGTCTCGGCGAGCAGGTCACCGAGGATCAGGCCGGAGAGCGGGGTGGCGGGCGCCGGCTTGAGGATGATGGGCGCGCCGGCCGCGATCGCCGGGGCGACCTTGTGGGCGCACAGGTTCAGCGGGAAGTTGAACGGTGCGATGCCGAGGACGACACCCTTGGGGAAGCGGCGGGTGAGCGCGAGGCGCCCCTGGCCGCCGAGGTCGGTGTCGAGGCGCTGGGCCTCGCCGCCGTTGAAGCGGCGGGCCTCCTCCGCGGCGAAGCGGAAAACGGACACCGCGCGGCCGACCTCGCCCCGGGCCCACTTGATCGGCTTGCCGTTCTCGGCGGAGATGAGCTGCGCGATCTCCTCGGTGCGCTCGGCCAGCCGGCGCGAGACGTGGTCGAGGGCGGCGGCACGGACGTGGGCCGGGGTGGCGGCGAACTCGTCGCGTACGGCGTACGCGGCGGCCACGGCCTCCTCCACCTGGGCGTCGGTGGGCACGCTGACCTGGCCGACGAGGCGGCCGTCCCACGGCGAGGTGACGTCGAAGGTGGTCTCGCCGGTGGCCTGGCGGCCGGCGAGCCAGAAGGCGTGGGTGGCCCCCACGACATTTTCCTGGGGCATGTGCGAGTCCCGGCCCTTCCGTATGGGGTGTGACGATGGGGGTGTTCCTGCTGGTACTGCTCTTCCGTCCACGGTAGGGCCGGGATCACCGGGGTGCGTTTGTCCGACGCGTAACAGTCGAGGGCCGTGGTGCGACGGTTTGGACTGATCGGCATCGGTCCCCGCCGATCGGTGTGGAGGGTCGTCCCAGCGTCATCGGGGAGGGCCGGTCGGCCGAGCCCCTCCGAGGCCGTCCGCCGGGCATTCCGGCGCCACCTGCCTGGAGCCCTGGAGCCCCGGATCCCCGGATCCCCGACGTACCCTCACACCACCCCGGAGACGGTCACTCCCCCGTCGCGGCCGTCGCCTTCAGGGCCAGCCAGAGTTCCATCCGGACGTCGGGGTCGTCCAGGGAGCGGCCGAGGATCTCCTCGACCCTGCGCATCCGGTAGCGGAGCGTGTGTCGGTGGACCCCCAGGTCGGCGGCCGCCGCGTCCCACTGACCGTGCCGCGACAGCCAGGCCCGCAGCGAGGCGACCAGGTCGCCCCGGCCGGTGGCGTCGTGCTCGTGGAGGGCCCGCAGGAGCCCGTCCGCGAACGCCCGCACGGCGTCGTCCGCGAGCAGCGGCAGCACGGAACCGGCCGCCAGTTCCTCGTGCTCGACGAGGAACCTGCCGCGCCGCCGGGCGACGGACAGGGCCTGCTCGGCCTGCTTGTAGGCGGCGCGAGCGGCGATCGGACCGGCGGGCGCCGACAGCCCGACGACGAGTTCGTCCTCGTCGCCCGCCGCCCCGGCGCCCTTCTCGCGCGGGACGGCCCGCGCGGCCTCCAGAGCGGCGGCGTAGTCCCCGCAGGCGGCGACCGCGGCCCCGCCGTCCACGGCGAGGACGACGAGCCGCTCGCCGTCGGGCACGGCGAGCACGGACTCCCCGGAACGCACGGCGGCCGATTCGACGACCTCCGCGAGCGCGCCCAGCGGATCGCCCTTGACGTCGGGCACGGCGACGGAGGTCTTCGCGGGCGCGGCGGCGCCGACGCGCGCGTGCCCGTCGGCGTGCGCCCGGCCGGCCGACGCGGACGCCGACTCGGCGATGATCAGCCGGAAGGGCGCGTCGAGCAGTTCCCCGTACAGGTCCCCGGCGACGGCCCGGGCGTGGTCGGGTTCCCCGGCGAGCAGCATGCCGAGCACGGCCGCGCCGATCCGCTGCTCGGCGGCGTGCAGGGAACGCGAGCGCTCGGTGGTGAGGGTCAGCAGGGCGATCGCCGAGTGCACGGCGTAGCGCTCGGCGGTGCCGAGGGCGCCCTCGGTCCCGACGGCGAGCGCGGCGCGCGGCCGGCGTCCCGTTCCGAGGGAGTGCAGTTCGACGCGGTCCTCCCCGCCCACCACGGAGCTCGCGGGTGCGGGCCGCTCGCGCAGCCGCTCCACGTCCGGGGTGAGCCGCGCGGCGCGGCGGCCCGCCCAGTCGGGGGCCGCGGCGACGACGGCACCGGAGGCGTCGTAGAGTGCGGCCCAGCCGTCGACCTGTCCGGCGAGCGCGGCCAGCAGGCCCTCGGGTCCCTCGTTCAGGGCCTGCTTGGTGAGTTCGCGCTGGGCGGCGAAGCCCGCGGTGACGGCCCGGTACTGGTCCGCGGCGATGGCGGCGGACACGGCCTTGCTGATGGCGAGGAAGGGGGTGCGCCGGGGTACTTCGAGGAGCGGCAGCCCCTCCTCCTCGGCGGCGTCGACGAGGGCCTTCGGAATCTCGTCGTAGGTGACCCCGATGGCGAAGCCGATCCCGACGACCCCGGAGCCGGCCAGCCGCTTCACGTACCGCCGCATGACCTCGGGGTCGTCCGCGTCCAGCTTGAGCGCGGTGATCAGCAGCAGTTCCCCGCCCTCCATGTAGGGCACGGGGTCGGCGAGCTCGCTGACGTGGGCCCAGCGGACGGGTACGTCCAGGCGGTCCTCGCCCGCGCGCACCGTGAGCTTGAGCGCGGAATGGTGGACGAGCGAGGCGAGCGTCGGGGGCATGGGGCCTTCAGGTCGGTGTGGGCTCGGCGATCTCTGTGATCTTTTGGCCGCCGCGTATGAACGGCCTGTGTCGATTCTGCCTCACCGTACGGTCGCCGTGTGCGTTCCCGCCCGGAAGCCCTGGTCGGAGGGCCCGCATATCCATGCGTTCGGCCCGATACGTGCCCTGTACGTTCCCCGGAGGGTCACCGGGACGCCCCGAAACCGCCTGACGGGGACACCCCGGGGGGCCGTTGTCACCGGCCCCCGGGGCCGAAGTCACCGGCCCGCCAGGTCACCGGCCCCGCCGGATCACCGTTCACCACCCCGCGGAACCACCGCCGGTCACCACCACGGAACCACCGCCGGTCACCCCCGCAGCTCCGCCCCCTCACCCCCGCAGCTCCGCCCCCCTCACCCCCGCAGATCCACCAGCAGCGGGGGTGCGTGCTCCCCCTTCACGCTGGTCAGCGACAGCACCGCGTGGCCGGGCGGGACGGCGTGGGCCAGTTCGGACGCGGACCAGCGCTCCCGCTCGACCTGCCGCACGGTCACGGCGTCCGTGGTCACCGCCTTGCCGGTCACCAGCTTGCGCAGCGCGTGGATGGCCCGGGTCATGGGCTGGTCGGCGAAGACGGTGTGCTTGGCCACGTCCCGCGCCTCCACCCATTCGGTGCCCCAGGACTCGGCGAAGCGGCCGCCGTCCCAGGTCGTGACGCCGGAGAAGGCCATGCGGCAGCCGACCGCTCCGTACAGCGGCCCGTGCAGGGACTCGGGGATGTCTCCGATGGACCGCAGGGCGAGGACCACTCCGGCGTTGTGCGCCCGCAGGCCCTGGACGCGGCGGACCGTCTCGGCGGTCAGGGCGCCGGTCGCGTCGTCGAGGACGAGGCAGGCGAAGTGTCCGCGCCGGTCGGCGCCGCGGACGACGGCGGCGAACTGGGCGAGCAGGAGCCGGGTGAGGAGCTGGGAGGCCTCCTCGTAGCCGCGCTCGGGCAGATCCACGCGGACCCGCAGCGGATGGTGGGCCACCGCCCGGAGCGAGAAGGGGCGGGCACCGGTGCCGGAACCGAAGAAGTCCGCGAAGACGGGCCGGTCCAGCAGCGCCAGCCGGTCGGCCAGCACGGGGCCGGGGTCGTTCGGGCCGCCGCTCTGCCGCAGCCGCGCCTCCAGTTCGCGGAGCATCGCGGGGTGCCCCTCGGCCGTCAGGGCGTGCCGCAGGTCCTCCAGGAGCGCGGGCACCCCTTCGAGCAGTTCGCGCAGGACGGGAATCGTCGGGAACGCGCCGTGGACGGCCCGGTAGGGGCCGAGGAGCTGGGCCAGGGCGGTGGCGGCGCGCCGGACGTCCACGCCGTCGGCGCTGCCGACCAGGCCCTCGGCGAGGAACGCGGCGGCCTCGTCGGGGTCCTCGCAGTCGGCGTAGAGGTCCAGGTCGTGGACGGACTCGGGGTCGCCGAGCTTGACGACGACGTCGTACGAGCCGTCGGGGCCGACCGGTGTGCCCGCGGCGGCCACGACGACGACGGCGCAGCGCGCGGTGAGGGCCTGGAGCCCGAGGGATTCGGCGACGGGCCGGACGAGGTGGCGCGTCTTGCCGGAACCGGACGGTCCGACGGCCAGCAGCGAGGTGCCGAGGGTCGCCGGGCCGAGGGCGGCACCGGCGCCGGAGTAGGCGGCCGGGGTGCGCTCCCGGTCGACCCACCGGCCGAGCCGCACCTGGGAGGCGAGCAGGTCGTGCGCGGCGGAGCGGACGGGCAGGTCGCGGGCTCCGGACGGATGGGTCCAGGCGGCGGCGCCGCGGCGCAGCACGGTGTCGCTGAAGCCGGTGAGCCGGCCCTCGCGCCGGGCGGAGGTCCAGGCCCCGACGATCCGCGCGCAGTCGACGTCGTTCATGCGCTCGCTCAGCACCTCGGAGGACAGCAGCTCCGCCGCCTTGTGCTGTCCGGTCGCCCGCAGTTCGGGCCATTCGGCCGGGGGGCCGGACGGCTCCGCCGGGGTGCCCGGGGAGGGCGCCGCGGCGGCCGGCCGGGCGCCGAACCGCTCCTTGGCGAGCGGCCACCACCCGCCGAGCCGGGCGAAGGGCACCAGCACGGCCACGGTGATCAGCGTGTAGACGCCGTAGCTGATCGCCAGCGACGTGAACACGTCGTCGCCCCCGGCGATCAGCGCCACCAGGGACAGCACCGGGTTGACGATCGGCAGGGGGTCCCAGCTCACGCCCGGGAAGGCCTCGGGCCAGACGAAGGACAGGGTCAGCAGGGCCGCGAGGGCGGCGACGAGGGCACGGCCGGGCTGCGGCCGCCGTACGACGAAGTGATGGGCGATCTCGCGCCAGCTTCCGAGCCGTCCCATCGTGTAGACCAGCGCGGCGAAGAAGAGGCCGTCGTAGACGATGCGGGCGTCCACGCCCTCCCAGGACTTCGGGGCGGTCGTCCCGCCCCACCACCAGTCGTCGGGCGTGAACAGTTTGAGCACGACCAGCTGGTAGGGAACGTTTCCGCGGCGCCACAGCGACCAGACGATCAGCCCGATCACCAGGGGGATCACCAGGCCGACGACGGTCACGGAGGGCAGGCGCCCGCGCTCCTTGGACGCCTTGGGGGCGACGTAGCCGAACCTCCAGATCCCGAGGGCGGCGTCGGGGCGGGGCGCGTTGAGCCAGTCCCGGACGGACTGCCGGGGGGCCGGCTGGGCTCCGGGCGCGGGCGGCGGGCCCGCGGGCCGGGGCGGGGCTCCTCCGGGCGGGGCGGGCTGCCCGGGGGGTGCGGCCGGACGAGGCACGGGGTCGGCATGCGTGCCACGTGCGTCGCGCGTACCGTCGAAGTCCATCGTGTGCGCCCCCCTGACCAGCCCGTCCGCTTGTCGCTCTCAGGCCAATCTAGTGGTCCGGCGGGGCGAGTTCACCGTTTACACGGCCGGGTCCGCGGGGCGGCGGGGCACCGCGGGCCGGCTGCCGCGCGTCCGCCCCCGCCCACGGTGGCGTCCGCGGTGGTGTCCGCCGCTCTGTCCACCGCTATGTCCACGGCGGACAACGGATTCCTCGGACAACGCCCACATGGCGCATGCCGACCCCCCCTTCTCGGCCCTAGCCTGCGAAGAGAGAAGGAAAGCGTCCGAAACCCCCCGCCCGGACCGCCCCGCCGTCCGCGGGGAACCGTCCGGTTCGCACCATCATCAGGGAGCCCCTCATGACCGCAGTTCCGCAGGAGCGCCGCGTCGTCACCGCCATCCCCGGCCCGAAGTCGCAGGAGCTGCAGGCCCGACGCCTCGCCGCGGTCGCGGCCGGTGTGGGGTCGACGCTCCCGGTCTTCACCGCGCGCGCGGGCGGCGGCATCATCGAGGACGTCGACGGCAACCGCCTCATCGACTTCGGCTCCGGCATCGCCGTGACGTCGGTCGGCGCGAGCGCCGAGGCCGTCGTGCGCCGCGCCTCCGCGCAGCTCCAGGACTTCACCCACACCTGTTTCATGGTCACGCCGTACGAGGGCTACGTCGCCGTCGCCGAGGCGCTCGCCGAGCTGACCCCGGGCGACCACGCCAAGAAGTCGGCCCTGTTCAACTCGGGTGCCGAGGCCGTCGAGAACGCCGTCAAGATCGCCCGCGCGTACACCAAGCGCCAGGCCGTCGTCGTCTTCGACCACGGCTACCACGGCCGTACGAACCTCACGATGGCGCTGACCGCCAAGAACATGCCGTACAAGAACGGCTTCGGTCCGTTCGCGCCCGAGGTCTACCGCGTGCCGGTCGCCTACGGCTACCGCTGGCTGACCGGCCCGGAGAACGCCGGCGCCGAGGCCTCGGCCCAGGCGATCGACATGATCAACAAGCAGATCGGCGCCGACAACGTCGCCGCGATCATCATCGAGCCGGTGCTCGGCGAGGGCGGCTTCATCGAGCCGGCCAAGGGCTTCCTGCCGGCCATCCGCCAGTTCGCCTCGGACAACGGCATCGTCTTCGTCGCGGACGAGATCCAGTCCGGCTTCTGCCGCACCGGCCAGTGGTTCGCGTGCGAGGACGAGGGCATCGTCCCCGACCTGATCACGACCGCCAAGGGCATCGCGGGCGGTCTGCCGCTCGCCGCCGTGACGGGCCGCGCCGAGATCATGGACGCCGCGCACGCGGGCGGCCTCGGCGGCACCTACGGCGGCAACCCGGTGGCCTGCGCCGGCGCGCTCGGCTCGATCGAGACGATGAAGGAGCTCGACCTCAACGCCAAGGCGAAGCACATCGAGTCGGTCATGAAGACCCGTCTCGGCGCCATGGCGGAGAAGTTCGAGATCATCGGCGAGGTCCGCGGCCGCGGCGCCATGATCGCGATCGAGCTGGTCAAGGACCGGGACACCAAGGAGCCGAACCCGGAGGCGGCCGGCGCGCTCGCCAAGGCCTGCCACCAGGAGGGCCTGCTGGTCCTGACCTGTGGCACCTACGGCAACGTCCTCCGCTTCCTGCCCCCGCTGGTCATCGGCGAGGACCTGCTGAACGAGGGCCTCGACATCATCGAGCAGGCCTTCTCCCGCATCTGACGCGGACGTCACCGCAGCACCGGAACCCCGGAGACGCCCCAGGGCGGATTCCGTGGGGACCGGTGCTGCGGCGTTCCCGTGGGAGCGTGTGAAGAAGGTGTGCGAGGTGCATGGCGGGACGCGAATCCGTCTGTCGGAGGCGCATCCGCTGCCGTAGGTTCTAACCAGATCAGGGATACACCCGCCCGCAGGGGACTGTGGGCTGTACCGGGCCGAGGCCTCCCCGGCTTCGCCTGGTCGTGCCCTCGCGCACACACCCGGGGCTTGCGGCTCCGGTTCTCCTCACGATCGGACAGTCGCCCGCCCCAAACCCCCCGGGGCGCGCGGCATTTCCGGTCCTGCGGCCGCCCCGGAACCACCCCCCCCTGTTCCGGGGCGGCCGACTCCTTCTCCGGCCGGCCCCCGGCCCTCGGGCCCCGCTCGTCGGCGGGCCCCTTCCTTCCGCTTGCTGGGCCCGGCCGCATTTCCGCCGTCGACGGCGGGTGGGCGCGCGCCGCGGCGGCTGCGGACAATGGCAGGCTGTCCCCCATGTCCCGCACGCCTCTTCTGTTCGGCCTGCCCGGCCTGTGTTTCCTGCTCATCACCTGGCAGGTCGTGGCCGACGGTCCGCTCGTGCGTCTGGACGAGCGGCTGAGCGGCGGCCTCGTGCACCCGGACCGCCTCTCCGAACTGCTCGCCGACCTGGGCGGCGTCCAGGTGGCGGTTCCGGTGCTCGCACTGGCGCTGGTCCTCGTCGCCCTGCACAACCGTGCCACCGGTCTGGACCGCTGGTGGCTGCCCCCGGCCGCCGCGGCGGTCCTGATGCTTCTCGTGCCCGTGGTGGTCGTGCCCCTGAAGGAACTGGTCGCCCGGCCGGGCCCCCCGGTCATGGGACCCGGCACCGGCTTCTATCCCTCGGGGCACACCGCCACCGCCTTCGTCGCGTACGGGACGGCGACCCTGCTCCTCCTCCCCCTGCTCCGTACCGCGGGCGCCCGGGGCGCGCTGCTGTGCGTGTGCGCGGCCCTGAACGCCTGCGTGGCCTTCGGTCTGGTCCGGCGCGGCTACCACTGGCCCCTGGACGTCGTGGCCAGTTGGTGCCTGTGCACCGTGCTGCTGTCGTGCCTGTGGCTCTTCCTCAGCCGAAGTACGCGTCGAAGTTCCGCGAGAACTCCCAGCCTCCGAACCGGTCCCAGTTGACGGACCAGGTCATGAGCCCGCGCAGGCCCGGCCAGGTGCCGTGGGTCGTGTACGAGCCGCAGTTGGTCTTCTTGGTGAGGCAGTCCAGGGTCTTGTTCACCTCGGCCGGGGCCACGTAGCCGTTGCCCGCGTTGGTGGTGGCGGGCATGCCGATGGCTATCTGGTCGGGGCGCAGCGGCGGGAAGACGTTGTTCGCGTCGCCCGCCACCGGGAAGCCGGTCAGCAGCATGTCGGTCATCGCGATGTGGAAGTCGGCGCCGCCCATGGAGTGGTACTGGTTGTCGAGGCCCATGATCGACCCCGAGTTGTAGTCCTGGACGTGCAGCAGGGTCAGGTCGTCCCGCAGGGCGTAGATCACCGGGAGGTACGCCCCGGCGCGCGGGTCCTGGCCGCCCCACTTCCCGGTGCCGTAGTACTGGTAGCCGAGCTGGACGAAGAACGTCTCCGGGGCCATGCTCAGCACGAACTTCGCCCCGTACTTGGCCTTCAGGGTCTTCAGGGCCGAGATCAGGTTGACGATGACCGGGGTGGTCGGGCTCTTGAAGTTGGTGTCGCTCGCGTCGAGGGAGAGCGAGTGGCCCTCGAAGTCGATGTCCAGGCCGTCCAGGCCGTAGGTGTCGATGATCTTCGAGACCGAGGAGACGAAGGTGTCACGGGCGGCCGTCGTGGTGAGCTGGACCTGTCCGTTCTGCCCGCCGATCGAGATCAGCACCTTCTTTCCGGCCGCCTGCTTGGCCTTGATCGCGGCCTTGAAGTCGGCGTCGCTCTCGACCGTGGGGCACTCGGTGACCGGGCAGCGGTTGAAGCGGATGTCGCCCGAGGTGACCGACGTCGGCTCGCCGAAGGCCAGGTCGATGACGTCCCAGCTGTCGGGCACGTCCGCCATGCGCGTGTAGCCGGCGCCGTTGGCGAAGCTCGCGTGGAGGTAGCCGACGAGCGCGTGCGGGGGCAGGTCGGAGGAGCCTCCGCCCCCGCCGCCGGATCCGGCCGAGGTGGTCGCGGTGACGGTCGCCGACTTGGCGGACTCGCCCGCGTCGTTGGTGGCGGTGACCTGGAAGGAGTACGCGGTCGAGGCGGTGAGCCCGCTCACGGTGGCCGAGGTTCCGGTGACCGTCTGGACCTTCGCCCCGTCGCGGTAGACGGCGTAGCCGGTCGCGCCGGACACCGCCGTCCAGGACAGGCCGACCGAGGACGAGGTGATCGTGCCGGTCTTCAGACCGGTCGGCGCGGCGGGCGGCTGGCCCGCGTCGACGCCGGGGCCGGTCAGCGAGAGGTCGTCGGCCCAGTAGGAGCCCGTGCCGTACCAGCCGTGCGTGTAGATCGTGACTTGGGTGGTGGACGCGCCGGTGCGGAAGGTGGTGGCGAGCTGCTGCCAGTCGGCGGCGGACGGGGTCCAGGTGCTGACGTCGGTGGTGCCGGTGCCGCTCGCGCCGAGGTAGACGTAGGCGCCGCGGACGTAGCCGGACAGCGTGTACTGGGAGTCGGGCTTCACGGTCACGGTCTGCGAGCACTGCGCGTAGTCGCTGCCGGCCGGGGTCGCCATCATCGCCGAACCGCCGCTGTGCACAGGCGAGTTGACGATCGTGGACGCCGTACAGGTCCAGTTGCCCAGGCCCGACTCGAAGCCGCCGTTCTTGGCCACGTTCACGTCGGCCGCCTGAGCGGTGGTGGAGAGCGCCACCAGTCCGGGCACGGCCAGGACGGTGGCCGCGCAGGCGGCGAGCAGCCTGCGACGGCGGGGTGCGGGGGGTCTGTCGTGTCTGGTGGGGGCCATGAGTGCCTCCGGGCATGGGGGAGTTGGGGATGGAGCGCGCGCCCAACTTGGTCCAGACCAATTCGGTTGTCAAGACCCCTGGCGGGCAACGGAGTTCACGTGACCGCCGAAACCTTCCCCTCACCGCCGGCGGCCCTCCTCACCGGCGAGGTGCGCCGCGGCCTCGTGCATGGCCAGTTCGAGCAGCGCCGGATCGGTGAGGGTGCCCGAGCCGTCCGGCTGGACGAGCCAGCGGACCCCGCCGGTCGCCCGCCCCGGGTACGGCACCACGATCCAGGTGCCGTGGCCCGCCGTGCGCACCCCCGTGCCCAGCCACCGGGCGGCCGTGCCCGCGGGTACGAAGAAGCCCATCCGGGCGTCGCCGAAGTCGACGAGCACCGGCCCGGGCCGGTCGAGCACCCGGGTCAGCACGTCCAGGGTCGGATAGCCGAGCTCGGCCGGCAGGATCAGGACGTCCCAGGCCCGTCCCGCGGGCAGGAGCGCGACCCCGCGCGGACTGCGCTCCCACTCCCAGCGGCAGGCCTCCGGGTCCGGAGCCACGGATGCCAGCCACTCGACCGCCGCCTTGGGCCCTGTCATGACGGAACCTCCCTCTCGTGTCGACGCGGGCGCGTCACAAGGGAGAGGGAGGTCCGGGCGGTTCATTACGCGGGTTCGGAAGAACAATTGACGCGTGTTCAACTCGACCGCTTTGCGGGACTAGCTGTCGAAGCCGAGGCCCAGCTTGTCCATCGTCTTCAGCCAGAGGTTGCGCCGGCCGCCGTGCGTGTCCGCCCGCGCCAGCGACCACTTGGTGAGCGCGATGCCGGTCCAGGCGAACGGCTCGGGCGGGAACGGCAGCGGCTTCCTGCGGACCATCTCCAGCTCGGTGCGTTCGGTGCGCTCCCCCGCCAGCAGGTCGAGCATCACCTCGGCGCCGAACCGGGTGGCGCCCACACCGAGCCCCGTGTAGCCGGCCGCGTAGGCGACCTTGCCCCGGTGGGCGCTGCCGAAGAACGCCGAGAACCGGGAGCAGGTGTCGATCGCGCCGCCCCAGGCGTGCGAGAAGCGGACCCCCTCCAGCTGCGGGAAGCAGGTGAAGAAGTGCTCGGCGAGCTTGGCGTACGTCTCCGGACGGTCGTCGTACTCGGCGCGCACCCGGCCGCCGTACGGGTAGATCGCGTCGTACCCGCCCCACAGGATGCGGTTGTCGGCCGACAGCCGGAAGTAGTGGAACTGGTTGGCCGAGTCGCCGAGTCCCTGGCGGTTCTTCCAGCCGACGGACGCGAGCTGCTCGGCGGTGAGCGGCTCGGTCATCAGCGCGTAGTCGTAGACCGGGACGGTGAACGCGCGGACGCGCTTGACCAGGTTGGGGAAGATGTTGGTGCCGAGGGCCACACGGCGGGCGCGGACCGATCCGTACGGCGTGCGGACGGCCATGCCGGCGCCGGCCGGCTTCAGTTCGAGGGCGGGCGTGTGCTCGTACACCCGCACCCCGAGCTCCACGCAGGCGCGCTTGAGGCCCCAGGCCAGCTTGGCCGGGTGCAGCATGGCGACCCCGCGCCGGTCGTGCAGTCCGGCCAGGAAGGTCGGGGAGTCGACCTGTTCCCGGACCGCGGCCGTGTCGAGGAACTCGATGCCCTCGGCGAGACCCCGCCGTTCCAGCTCCTCGTGCCACTCGCGCAGTTCGGCCGCCTGGTGCGGCTCGGTGGCGACGTCGATCTCGCCGCTGCGCTCGAAGTCGCAGTCGAGGCCGTACCGGGCGACGGCCTCCTCGATCGCGTCGAGGTTGCGCGCGCCCAGCTCCTCCAGCTTGGCGATCTCGTCCGGCCAGCGGGTGATCCCGTTGGACAGACCGTGGGTGAGGGAGGCGGCGCAGAAGCCGCCGTTGCGGCCCGAGGCGGCCCAGCCCACCTCGCGGCCCTCCACCAGGACGACGTCCCGCCCGGGGTCGCGCTCCTTGGCGATCAGCGCGGTCCACAGTCCGCTGTAGCCGCCGCCGACGACGAGCAGGTCGCAGGTCTCGGCGCCGGTGAGCGCGGGCTCGGGGTGGGGTTTGCCGGGGTCGTCCAGCCAGTACGGGACCGGCTGGGCGTCGGAAAGGGATTTCGTCCACTGATTACCACGGGTCATGGCGCTTGGGGCCATGATTTCAACTCCCTACAAGGGTGACGGGCTTTATGCCTTCTGCCTGTTCCGGCGATTTCCGATGATCATTCCGGACAGGACGAACAGTACGGCGACCAGGAACATGGCCGTACCGATGACATTGATCTGAACGGGTGTTCCGCGCTGTGCCGAACCCCAGACGAACATGGGGAACGTGACGGTCGAGCCCGCGTTGAAATTGGTGATGATGAAATCGTCGAAGGAGAGCGCGAAGGCGAGCAGCGCGCCCGCCGCGATTCCGGGGGCGGCGATGGGCAGGGTGACCCGCAGGAAGGTCTGCGCCGGTCCCGCGTAGAGGTCCTGGGCGGCCTGTTCGAGCCTCGGGTCCATCGACATGACACGGGCCTTGACGGCCGTGACGACGAAGCTGAGGCAGAACATGATGTGGGCGATCAGGATCGTCCAGAAGCCCAGCTGGGCGCCCATGTTGAGGAACAGGGTGAGCAGCGAGGCGGCCATGACGACCTCGGGCATCGCCATCGGCAGGAAGATCAGCGAGTTCACGGCGCCGCGCGCGCGGAAGCGGTAGCGGACGAGCGCGAAGGCGATCATCGTGCCGAGGACGGTGGCCCCGATCGTCGCCCAGACGGCGATCTGGAGGCTGAGCCCGAGCGAGCCGCACATGTCGGCGACGCCGCAGGGGTCCTTCCATGCGTCCGTGGAGAACTGCTGCCACTCGTAGTTGAAGCGCCCCTTCGGCTTGTTGAAGGAGAACACGGTGACGACGACGTTCGGCAGCAGCAGATAGCCGAGGGTCAGCAGTCCCGCGATGACCACGAGATGGCGCTTGAGCCAGTTGACGAAGGGCATTTAGACCAGGTCCTCCGTCCCGGACCGGCGGATGTAGACCGTGACCATGAGAAGGATCGCGGCCATGAGGATGAAGGAGAGGGCGGCGGCCGTCGGGTAGTCCAGGATTCTCAGGAACTGGGTCTGGATGACGTTGCCGATCATGCGGGTGTCGGTCGAGCCGAGGAGCTCGGCGTTGACGTAGTCACCGGCCGCCGGGATGAAGGTGAGCAGGGTCCCGGAGACCACGCCCGGCATCGACAGCGGGAAGGTGACCTTGCGGAAGGTCGTCCAGGGCCGGGCGTACAGGTCGCCCGCGGCCTCGTGCAGCCGGCCGTCGATGCGCTCCAGCGAGGTGTAGAGCGGCAGGATCATGAACGGCAGGAAGTTGTACGTCAGACCGCACACCACGGCCAGCGGTGTGGCGAGGACACGGTCGCCCGCGGTCCAGCCGAGCCAGTCGGTCACGTCGAGGACGCCGAGCGTGTTCAGCGTGTGCACGACCGGGCCGCTGTCGGCGAGGATCGTCTTCCAGGCCAGGGTACGGATCAGGAAGCTGGTGAAGAACGGGGCGATCACCAGGATCATGATCAGGTTGCGCCAGCGGCCCGCGCGGAAGGCGATCAGATACGCCAGCGGGTAGCCGAGCAGCAGGCACAGGACCGTGGCGGCGGCCGCGTAGGAGACCGAGCGCAGGAACTGCGGCCAGTACTCGGCGAGCGAGTCCCAGTAGGTCGCGAAGTGCCAGGTGACCTTGTAGCCCTCCTCCAGGGAGCCCGTCTGCACGGACGTGGAGGCCTGGTAGATCATCGGCAGCGCGAAGAAGACGACCAGCCAGAGCAGGCCGGGCAGGAGCAGCCAGTACGGGACCAGGCGGCCCCGCTTCTTCGGCGGCTTCGGCGCGGGCCGCGGCGCGAGGGGCGGCGCTTCGGCCTCGGTGACGGTGGCCATCAGGCGGCCTCCTCCTCGGCCGTGTCGACACCCGCGTCGATGTCCTGGGCCGCGTCGAGTCCGAAGGTGTGCGCCGGGCTCCAGTGCAGGACGACCTCGGCGCCGGGGACCAGGCGGGAGTCCCGCTCGATGTTCTGGGCGTAGACCTCGAACTCGGGGCAGACGGCGCTGTCGATGACGTACTGCGTGGACACGCCGATGAAGCTGGAGTCGGCGATCCTGCCGGTGATCCGGTTGCGGCCGGCGGGTATCTCGCCCGCGTCGTCGGCGTGCGTGAGGGAGATCTTCTCCGGGCGGATGCCGACGAGGACCTTGCCGCCGGTCTGCGCCGGGGCGGAACATCGCGCCCGGGGCAGCACCAGCTTGCCGCCGCCCGCCTTGAGGACGATGTCCTCGCCGGACCGAGTGTCCACCTCGGCCTCGATGAGGTTCGAGGTGCCGAGGAAGTTGGCGACGAACGTGGTCTGCGGATTCTCGTACAGGTCCGCGGGCGAGCCGAGCTGCTCGACGCGGCCAGCGTTCATCACGGCGACCGTGTCGGCCATGGTCATGGCCTCCTCCTGGTCGTGCGTGACGTGGACGAAGGTGATGCCGACCTCGGTCTGGATGCGCTTGAGCTCGAGCTGCATCTGACGGCGCAGCTTGAGGTCGAGGGCGCCGAGCGGCTCGTCCAGGAGCAGCACCTTGGGGTGGTTGATCAGCGCGCGGGCGACCGCGACGCGCTGCTGTTGGCCGCCGGAGAGCTGGTGGGGTTTCTTGCGCGCCTGCTCGCCGAGCTGGACCAGGTCGAGCATCTCCTCGACCTGCTTCTTGACGCTCTTGATCCCACGCCGGCGCAGGCCGAAGGCGACGTTCTCGAAGATGTCCAGGTGCGGGAAGAGCGCGTACGACTGGAAGACGGTGTTCACCGGCCGCTTGTACGGCGGCAGGTTCGTCACCTCCTGGTCGCCGAGGTGCACGGTGCCGGAGGAAGGTTCCTCCAGACCGGCGATCATGCGCAGGGTGGTGGTCTTGCCGCAGCCCGAGGCACCGAGCAGGGCGAAGAAGGAGCCGTGCGGCACGGTCAGGTCGAGCGGTTGCACGGCGGTGAAGCCGTTGTCGTAGGTCTTGCTGATTCCGGAGAGGCGGACGTCGCCGCTGTTTTCTGTCGTCATGATCGTCACGCCCCTGTGAGCTTCGCGAACTTCTCTTCGTAGGCGGTCTCTTCCTTCTGGCTCAGCGCGCGGAAGGAGTGGGACCTGGCCTGCATGGCCTTGTCGGGGACGATCAGCGGGTTGTTCGCCGCGTCCTGGTCGATCTTGGCAAGGTAGGGCTTCACGCCTTCGACCGGCGTCGCGTAGTTGATGTACGCGGCGAGCTCGGCGGCCTGCTGGGGCTCGTAGTAGAAGTCGATCAGCCGCTCGGCGTTCGTCTTGTGACGCGCCTTGTTGGGGACCAGCAGGTTGTCGGTCGACGTCATGTAGCCGCTGTCGGGGATGACGAAGTCGACGTCCGGGCTGTCGTTCTTGAGCTGGACGATGTCGCCGGCCCAGGCCACACAGGCGGCGATGTCGCCCTTGGTCAGGTCGGACGTGTAGTCGTTGCCGGTGAAGCGGCGGATCTGGCCCTTGTCGACGGCCTTCTGGAGCCGGGCTATCGCCGCGTCGAAGTCGTCGTCGGTGAACTTCGCCGGGTCCTTGCCCATGTCCAGCAGGGTCATGCCCATGGTGTCGCGCATCTCGGAGAGGAACGAGACACGGCCCTTGAGCTTCGGGTTGTCGAGGAGGTCGGAGACCGACTTCACCTCGATCCCGTCGAGGGCCTTCTTGTTGTACGCGACGATCGTGGGGATGCCCTGCCACGGGTAGGAGTAGGCGCGTCCCGGGTCCCAGTCGGGGTTGCGGAACTGCGGCGACAGGTTGGTGTAGGCGTGCGGCAGGTTGGACGGGTCCAGCTTCTGCACCCAGCCCAGGCGGATCACGCGGGCGGCCAGCCAGTCGGTGAGGACGATCAGGTCGCGGCCGGTGTCCTGACCCGCGGCGAGCTGCGGCTTGATCTTCGCGAAGAACTCGTTGTTGTCGTTGATGTCCTCGGTGTACTTGACCGAGATGCCCGTCCGCTTGTGGAAGGTCTCCAGCGTCGGGTGGTGCTTGCCGCTGTCGTCGAGGTCGATGTACTCGGTCCAGTTGGAGAAGTTGAGGGTCTTCTCCGTGGCGGAGTGGTCCTGGGCGGACGTGCCGCCCTGGGTCCTGCCGGCCGCGGGGATGCCGCAGCCGGTCAGCGCCCCGAGTCCGCCGACGGCCAGCGCGCCGCCCGCCGAGGCGCGCAGCAGCGAACGACGGGTGAGGGACGCCCTGCCGCTGCGGAGACTGCGCCGCATGGCGGCCAGTTGTACCGGGGACAGGCGTTCGGGCTCGTACTGCTCCATGCTCTGGTGCCCTTTCGGAAGGGTCGCGGCCGTGGTCGCGGCCTGGTGTGCCACTGGGCCGTAGCCGGTGGAGGGGCTACGGCCGGTCCCCGAAGACCGTGCGGTGCCAGTCCTTCTCGGCCACCGCGGTGTTGTCGAACATGACGTGCTTGACCTGTGTGTACTCCTCGAAGGAGTAGGCGGACATGTCCTTGCCGAAGCCGGAGGCCTTGTATCCGCCGTGCGGCATCTCGCTGATGATCGGGATGTGGTCGTTGACCCACACGCAGCCGGCCTTGATCTCGCGGGTGGCGCGGTTGGCGCGGTAGACGTCCCGGCTCCAGGCGGAGGCGGCGAGTCCGTACGGCGTGTCGTTGGCCAGCGCGATGCCCTCGTCGTCGGTGTCGAAGGGCAGCACCACGAGGACCGGGCCGAAGATCTCGGCCTGAACGATCTCGCTGTCCTGCGCCGCGTCGGCGACGAGCGTGGGCGCGTAGAAGGCGCCGCTCTTGAGGTCCCCCTGCGGGGCCTCGCCGCCGGTCACCACGCGTGCGTAGCCGCGGGCCCGGTCGACGAACCCGGCCACGCGGTCGCGCTGGGCGTGCGAGATCAGCGGGCCGAGGTCGGTGCCGGCGGCGAACGGGTCGCCGACGCGGACGCCCGCCATCAGGGCGGCGGTGCGCTCCACGAACGCGTCGTACAGCGGCCGCTGCACGTACGCACGCGTGGCGGCGGTGCAGTCCTGGCCGGTGTTGATGAGCGAGCCGGCGACCGCGCCCTGCACGGCGGCCTCCAGGTCCGCGTCGTCGAAGACGAGGAAGGGGGCCTTGCCGCCGAGCTCCAGGTGCAGGCGCTTGACGGTCGAGGTGGCGATCTCGGCGACGCGCTTGCCGACCGCGGTCGACCCGGTGAAGGAGGTCATGGCGACGTCGGGGTGTCCGACGAGGTGCTCGCCGGCCTCCCGGCCCAGACCGGTGACGACGTTGATCACACCGTCCGGGATGCCCGCGTGGGTGGCCGCCTCGGCGAACAGCAGGGAGGTGAGCGGGGTCAGCTCGGCGGGCTTCAGCACGATGGTGTTGCCGGCCGCGACCGCCGGGAGGATCTTCCAGGCGGCCATCTGGAGCGGGTAGTTCCAGGGGGCGATGGAGCCGACGACCCCGATGGGCTCACGCCGTACGTACGAGGTGTGGTCGCCGGAGTACTCGCCGGCCGACTGGCCCTGGAGGTGCCGGGCGGCGCCCGCGAAGAACGCGGTGTTGTCGATCGTGCCCGGGACGTCGAACTCGCGGGTCAGCTTGAGGGGCTTTCCGCACTGCAGCGACTCGGCCTGGGCGAACTCCTCGGCGCGCTCGGCGAGGACGGCGGCGAACCGGTGCAGCGCGTCGGACCGCTCCCCGGGGGTGGTGGCCGCCCAGCCGGGGAACGCGGCGCGGGCGGCGGCGACGGCCGCGTCCACGTCGGCGGTGCTCGCCAGCTCGTAGGTGTACACCTCCTCGCCGGTGGCGGGGTTCACGACCGCGTGCGTACGGCCGGAGGTGCCCTTCGTCAGGCGGCCTCCGATGTACTGCGCGCCGTCCGCGAGGCGGTCCTGCGCCTGGAAGCGATGGCCCGGATTGTGCATGTCGCTCTCCTCCGCCGTCCTCCCCGTCGGGACGGGGGTCGGCGTAGCTCCAGCTCGATTTGAGTGCCGATCCTGACAGAGCAAAGGGACTCCAACAAGTGATTCCGTTGTTGCCTTTTGGTTACGCGACGGAATCCTTCGACCAGGTGTCGAGTCCTCCTGGAAAAGGCAGGACGGTATGTCAGTGGTGCGTGCCACAGTGGCGTGCATGGGGAAGATCGATACGCGGGACGCGCTGGTCAGTGTGCTCGACTCGGGGGCTCGGGTGAAGTACCTGCACTTCTGGGGGCACCGTCCGAGGGCGGACGGCCAGGTGGGGGCGGGCTGTCTCAGCCAGTGGTGGCCGTCACCGTTCGTGGTCGAGGGAGTCGCCTACGCGACGGCGGAGCACTGGATGATGGCGTCCAAGGCACGCCTGTTCCATGACGCCGAGGCCGAGCGACAGGCGCTCGCCGCGGCGAGCCCGGCGCAGGCCAAGAAGGCCGGGCGGCTGGTCCGCGGGTTCGACGAGGCCGTCTGGGAGCGGGAGCGGTTCGGGATCGTCGTCGAGGGCAGCGTCCACAAGTTCGCCGCCCACCCCGACCTGCGGGCGTTCCTGCTGGGCACGGGCGGGAGGGTGCTGGTCGAGGCGAGCCCCATGGACCGGGTCTGGGGCATCGGACTCGCCGCCACCGACCACGGGGCCCACGACCCCCGTCGCTGGCGGGGCGCGAACCTGCTGGGCTTCGCCCTGATGGAGGCACGCGAGCGACTGCGCTAGCCGCCGGGCTCGACCGGGGAACCGGGCCCGGGTACGGCCGTTCCCGGGAAGGGCTCGGCGGCGGGGCAGCGCGCCTTCCCGGGTGCCCGTCGGCAGGTCGGCGCGCGGGTCCGGCCGAGCGGCGGCCCGGATGCGGGTGCCGGGTAACCGGCCGAGACTGTGCCCGTGACCGGCATCGACGCAGCGCGGAGCGACACCGCGCCCCCTGGACCCCGCACCCCGAACCAGTCGCTCGCACTGGCGGCGATGCTCTTCGCCGTGGCGATGACGTTCATCGACCAGACGATCGTCTCCATCGCCGCGCCGGACATCGTGCGCGAGCTCGGGCTCTCGGCGTCCGGGATGCAGTGGGTGGTGAACGCCTACCTGCTGTCCCTGGCGGCGTTCTTCGCCCTCGGCGGGCGTCTCGCGGACCTGTTCGGGCCCCGCCGCGTGGTCGTCGTCGGCACCCTGGTGTTCGTCGTCTCCTCGGTGCTGTGCGGCTGCGTGCCCAAGGGGGACCTCGCCCAGACCTGGCTGATCGTCTTCCGGGCGACCCAGGGCCTGGGCGCCGCCCTCCTCTTCCCGGCGGCCCTCGCCGTGGTCGTGGCCGTCTTCCCGGTGGAGCGGCGCGGACGGGCCCTGGCGCTGTTCTTCGGGCTGTCGGGAGCGCTGACGGCCGTCGGCCCGCTGCTGGGCGGCTGGCTCACGGCGTGGACCTGGCGAGCGATCTTCTGGGTCAACGTGCCCGTGGCCGTGGTGGCGCTCGTCCTGACCGCGATGGCGCGCATCCCCGACCGGCGGCGCGAGGAGTCCCTCGACGGCGTCGGCGCCGTGCTGATCGCGGTGGGCATGGGGCTGAGCGTCCTCGGCTTCCAGCAGGCCGGGTCCTGGGGCTGGGGCAGCGCGGCGACCTGGGGCTGCATCGCGGGCGGCCTCGTCGTCCTGGTCCTCTTCTGGCGCTACGAGCGGGACCGGCGCCACCCTCTGGTCAACCTGGCGGTCTTCCGGGACAAGGCGTTCACCGTGGACTCCCTGGTGCTCTTCTTCGCCATGCTCGCCTTCGTCCCGGTGTTCTTCTTCGCCTCGGTCTACGCGCAGGTCTCCCTCAGCGCCTCGCCCAACCAGGCGGCGCTCTATCTGCTCTACTTCTTCGTCGGCTTCGCGATCGCCTCGCAGTGGGGCGGCCGGATGCTGGACAAGAAGGGCGCGCGGCCGCCCATGAAGATCGGCACCATCCTGGGGGCCGTCGGGTTCTACCTCTGGGCCGGCAAGCTCACCGATCTGTCGATGCACGACCAGTGGCCCTACGTCGCCCTCGCGGGCGCCGGCATCGGCTTCATCCTGGCGCCCGCGTCCACCGACGCCGTCAACCGGTCCATCGGCGCCTCCTACGGCGAGGTCACCGGCATCACCCAGACCGTCCGCAACTACGCGGCGAGCGTGGGCCTCGCCGTCTTCGGGACCGTCCTGACCCACCGGATGACGGACAACGTCGTCTCGACGCTCACGTCCCACGGCATGACCTCGGCGCAGGCCCACGGCATCGCCGACGACATCGCCCAGGCCGTCACGGGCAACGCCGACACCCGGCAGCCCACCGGCTCCGGGGCCACCGCGTCGACCATGCGCGACGTGATGTCGAGCGTGCGCACCGACTTCGCCGAGGCCAACCAGTACGTCTTCTACGGCATGGCGATCGCGCTCGCCGTCGCCTTCCTCGTCACCCTGCGCCACCCCGGAGGCCGGGCCGGGGCGACGGAGCCGGGCCAGGACGCCGCGACGGGCCAGGGTGTGGAGGCGGGCCCGGGCCCGGCGTCGGAACGGGGCACGGCGACGGGACGGGGCGAACCGCCGTCGGCCGGCTGACGCCGTACCGGGGGCCGGGGCCCGGGCACGGTTCCGGCCCGCCGCACAGCCCGGCGTCCGGCCCGGCGTCCGGCCCGGACGCGGGTCACCGGTGGGAGGTCACCAACGACGTGGAGAAGCCGTCGTCGCCGCCCGCGTCACCGCCGTCGTCCCCGCCGTGGAGGATCACGAGCACGCCCACGCCGATGGCGAGGACGAGCCCGACGGCCCCCAGGATGACCCCGGCGAGGGCCTGCCCGGAGTTCGTCGCCTCACCGCGACGGGCCTTGCCCCGGCCGATCAGCCCGAAGATCACGGCGAGGACGCCCAGCACGATCGCCAGCGGCCACGCGATGAACAGGACCGCCGCGAGGATGCCCAGCACGAGGCCCGCGGTGCCCATCCCGTTGCTCGGCATGGGGCCCGTCATGGGCCAGCCGTAGCCCGGCGCGCCCGGGTACTGCGGGTGGCCGTATCCGTAGCCGTAGCCGTAGCCGTACGGGAGGCCCGGACCGTCGGGGGCGATCGGCGGCGGAGGGACGTACTCGCCGGGAGCGGGCTGCGGGTAGGGGGTGCGGGGCGCCGGCGGGGCGAAGGCGGCCGCCGGGGGGCCGAAGGGGGCGTGCGCCGCCGGGGGCGCGAAGGGACCCCCGGCCGCCGGCGGCGCGAAGGGGTTCTCCGGGGTGGGGCCGACCGGGCTCCAGGGGCCCGGCGGGACCGGGGCACCGGGCAGCGAGGTGATCGCCGGGAGGCCGTACGCCGGTGGCTGCGCGGCACTCCCCCGCGCCGGCCCTCCGGGCGAGGGGATCTCGTGGGGCGGCGCCCAGGGGTCGAACGCGGCGTCCGCGTCGGCGTCCCGCTTCCCGAGGGAGATCCCGGTGCCGGGGGCGGCGTAGGAGTCGGTGCCCTGCGCGGGCACGGAACCCTGGGGGCCGGTCGGCCCGGCGGCGAACGCACCGCCCGGCGCGGCCACCGTGTGCCCCGGCCCACCGTCGAACGCCCGGTCCACCCACCGAGCGGCTTCCTCGGCCTCGGCACCATCGCCGGTCGCGGCCTCGACACCAGCGCCGGAACCGGCCTCGGCATAAGCCCCGGCACCGGCACCGGCACCGGCAGCGTCCGCCGGGTCCGCGCCCGGCGCTCCGTCCCGGTCCCCGTCCGGCACGGGGACGGCCGACTCCGGACCGGCGGCGAACGCACGCCCCGCCTCGGATATCGCGTCGGTCGCGAGAACGGGGGCGGCGTCGGAGGGGGATGCCGCAAGGTCGGAGAGCACAGCGGGCGCTGCGGGATCCGGACCACCGGCGGGTGCCGCCGGGTCGGGATCGGGATCACCGGCAGGTGCCGCCGGGTCGGGATCACCGGCAGGTGCTGTTGAATCGGCGCCACCGACTGCGAACGCCCGCCCGGCCTCGGACATCGCGTCCGTCGCGAGATCGGGGTCCCGCTCCAGCACCCCGTCGGACCCGGCCGACTCGCCGGCCTCAAGCACCCCGTCGGACCCAGCGGGCTCAAATGCCCCGTCAGACCCTGTCGACTCGCCCGGCTCGGGCGACCGGCCCGGTTCCAGGCCTTCGACCGGCTCGGGCGACCGGCCCCGCTCGGGCGCTTCGTTCCGCTCCGCCGGTCCGTTCCCGGTGGGTGCGTCGGCGCGGCCGTCGCCCGTGGGTGTCGGGTCCGCCCCGCCCGGTGGAGTCCACGGACCGGCGTCGCGTGGGGCTGTCGGCCTCTGGGCGTCGTCGGACATGCGCGAGGTCCCCTCTCTCGTACGTTCCGTCATGCTACGGCCCGAGCCGCCGCGTGGATCTCGGCGCGGGACGGCACGGAGCCCCGCCCGCAGGGCGCACCGGGCCCCGGGCGCGGGGGCCGCCTACGATGATCCCGAACCACCGATCAGCCGATCGCCCGCGTCCCGCCGAACACGGCCGAGGGGCGCCGTTCCGGGGAGGAACCCGTTGACCGAGCACATCACCGCACGCGACGACGCCCGCGACCTGAGCGCCTTCGTCGCGGGGCTGCCCAAGGCCGAACTCCACGTCCACCACGTCGGCTCCGCCTCCCCGCGCATCGTGTCCGAGCTGGCCGCCAACCACCGCGACTCCCGGGTGCCCACCGACCCCGAGGCGCTCGCGGACTACTTCACGTTCACGGACTTCGCCCACTTCATCGACGTGTACCTGTCCGTCGTGGACCTCATCCGCACGCCCGAGGACGTCCGGCTGCTGACGTACGAGGTCGCCCGTGACATGGCCCGCCAGCAGGTGCGCTACGCCGAGCTGACGATCACTCCGTGGTCCTCCACCCGGCGCGGGATCGACGAGCGCGCCTTCATGGACGCGATCGAGGACGCCCGCAAGGCCGCCGAGAAGGAGCTCGGCGTCGTCCTGCGCTGGTGCTTCGACATCCCCGGCGAGGCCGGCCTCGAGGCCGCCGAGGAGACCATGCGGCTCGCCACCGACGACCGGCTGCGGCCCGAGGGGCTCGTCTCCTTCGGTCTCGGCGGCCCCGAGATCGGCGTGCCGAGGCCCCAGTTCAAGCCGTACTTCGACCGTGCCCGCGCCGCGGGACTGCGGTCGGTGCCGCACGCCGGTGAGACGACCGGCCCGGAGACCGTCTGGGACGCGCTGAACCACCTCGGCGCCGAGCGCATCGGCCACGGCACGAGTTCCGCGCGGGACCCGAGGCTGCTCGCCCATCTCGCCGAGCACGGCATCGCGCTGGAGGTCTGCCCGACCTCGAACATCGCCACCCGCGCGGTCCGCACTCTCGACGAACACCCCGTCAAGGAGTTCGTGGCGGCCGGGGTGACGGTCACCGTCAACTCCGACGACCCGCCGATGTTCGGCACCGACCTCAACACCGAGTACGCGGTCACCGCCCGCCTCCTCGGACTCGACGAGCGGGGCGTCGCGGAGCTCGCGAAGAACGCGGTGAACGCGTCGTTCCTGGCCTCGGCGGAGAAGGCGGAACTCGCCGCGGAGATCGACACGTACGCCGCGGCCTGGCTCGCGCTCTGACCCACCACAATGGCCCCATGCGCACCGTGACCGCAGTCGCCCACCGCGGCGACCCCTACCGCGCCCGTGAGAACACGATCGACTCGCTGCGTTCCGCGCTCCACCGGGGCGCGGACGCCGTCGAGATCGACGTGCGTCTGACGCGCGACCGCGTACCCGTCCTGCTGCACGACGCCACGCTCAAGCGTCTGTGGGGACACGACCGGCCGCTCGGCTCGCTCTCCGGCGACGAGGTGCGCGGACTCACGGCGGGGGGTGTGCCGACGCTGGCGGAGGCCCTCGAGGCGACCGGCGACAGCAGGGTCATGGTCGACCTGCCGGGATCGGTGGACGCGCGGGCCGCCCGCGACATCGTGGACGTGGTGCGGGCGTGCGGGGC
This sequence comes from Streptomyces aureus, assembly GCF_000725495.1. GTDB lineage: Bacteria > Actinomycetota > Actinomycetes > Streptomycetales > Streptomycetaceae > Streptomyces > Streptomyces aureus_B. Next base: position 19,031 of record NZ_JNZD01000047.1, on the reverse strand, counting down.
CGGGGAGCGGGTGTACTACTGCGCCGCGGCCCCCGCCATGCTCGCGGTGCGGGCCGCCGACGCGTCCGCCGAGATCGCGCTGACCTGGACGAGCCTGGCGCCGCCGCGCCAGGGCCTGCTCGACGTCGTCCGGCCGCGCTGGCTCAACTACCGCTTCACACTGGTGAGCCGTGACCTGGCGGCCCGGGTCCACCGCGGCGGCCATCTGCTCTCCGTCTGGACGCCGGACACCCGCCGCTCCATGCGCCGGCTGCTCGACGCGGGGGTCGACTCGATCACGACCAACCGCATCGACGCGCTGACGGCCCTGCGCAGGGACTGAGGGAGGGGGCTCAAGGGGTGCGGCAGCCAGGGGAGTTGGCGCCGTGCCCCTAGGGGCGACCCCGGCGCGGATACGGGGGTCGGTGCCCTGCCTGGTGAGGATCCCGGGGCGGGGGCACCGGCCGAGGATGAGCGGTGTCCGCTTCCGGCACACGTCTCCCAGGAGCACCGCATGCCCGTACGCCGTACCGCAGCCGTCCTCGCCGCCGCCCTCGTCCTCGGTCTCGCCGCCGGTCCGCTGGGCGCTCCGGCGTTCGCCTCCGCCGCGCCGGCGGTGGCGCGGGCGTCCGCCGGGCCCGACGCCGACGCGCTGCGCGCCGCGCTGGCGGGGCTGCCGGACGCGGACGCCACGGCCGCGCTCGTGCGGGTCGGGGGCAGTGACGGCACCTGGCGCGGCAGCGCGGGGGTGCACGATCTGGAGAGCGGTCGCGCGGCCGATCCGGACGCCCGCTTCCGCGCCGGTTCCACCACGAAGGTCGTCACGGCGGCGGTCGTCCTCCAACTCGCGGCCGAGGGGCGGATCGGGCTCGGGACGCCGGTGCAGAAGTATCTGCCGGGTCTGCTGCCGGACACCTTCGAGCCGCTCACCGTACGGCAGTTGCTCAACCACACGAGCGGCATCCAGGCCGGGGACGGGTTCGGCGACGCCTTCGAGGACGCGTACGCGCACCGCTTCGACACCCTGACCCCGCGCGAGGTGGTGGCCTCCGCCGTGGCGAAGGGACCGGAGTTCGCGCCGGGCACCCGGCAGGACTACCTGAACATCAACTACACGGTCCTGGGCCTGCTGATCGAGAAGGTGACGGGGCACAGCTACGCACACGAGGCGGCCCGGCGGATCCTCCGCCCGGCGGGGATGCGGCACACGTACTTCCCCGGCACGGATCCGCGCATCCACGGCCCGCACAACCACGGGTACCAGGCGGTGCCCCGGCCCGACGGCACGACGGCTTTCGTGGACGTCACCGACTGGAACCAGGCGGACCGCTGGGCGGCGGGCGACATGATCTCCACCACCGCGGACCTGGAGCGGCTGGTCACGCACCTGTTCCGGGGCGACCTGGTCCCGCGGCCGCAACTGGAGGAGATGTTCACCGTGCCCTCGGACATCGAGGGCGCCGACATGAGCGCGGGGCTCCAGCGCTTCGAGTACGGGGGCACGGTCTACTGGCTCAAGTCGGGTGCCCGGTACGGCTACAGCACCGTGATCGCGGCCACCCGGGACCTGTCGCGCACGGTCGTCTACTCGGTCGGCTCCACCGACGCCAAGGGCGAGGAGATGAACCCGGTGTCCCGGCGGATCGCCCTGGCGGCGCTCAGGTAGCGGGCACCGGCACGGGGGCCGGGCCGGCGCCGAGCGCCTCCAGGCGCTTGATCCTCTGTCGGACGACGTACAGCGGGATCACCCCGAAGACCCCGAAGGACATGTCGATGACCGACCACCAGAAGGGGATTCCGCGGATCGGTCCGCAGATCAGGGCCAGCGGGACGATGCCGGCACAGGCGATCATCCCGAACTCGACGACCCAGATGTTGCGGACCGGATCGCGGTAGGGACCGTAGAACGCGACGGCGATCACCAGATGCGCGAACGCCAGCCAGTCGGTCCCGTAGAGCAGGAAGGGGTAGTCGGAGTCGGCGGTGTCGAGGCCGTGGCGCACACGGTCGATCCAGTCCGCCAGGGCGGGCAGGTGCTCCGGCACGGACAGGGCCTTCAACAGGTCCTCTGTCCAGCGCAGTTCGTGCACCAGCGGGAAGGCCGTGGCGCCGCTGAGCACCAGGCTGACGACGAAAAAGGCAAGCCACGCACGGATGCCCCGGAGCAGGGCGGCTCTGTCGCTCATACCGGGAGCGTACGCCCCGACTTGAACGCGTTCAAAACCGCCCCCGTCCGGGGCATCGACGACTCAGGCGCCGCTCTCGCGCAGCATGTCCTCGCGCTCCACGAGCTTCACGCGCTCACGGCCCTGCGGTTCGCCCAGCGCCTTCTCCGCCGCGTCGAGCCGGTACCAGCCCTCCCACGTGGTGAAACGGACGTCCCGCTCGCCGAGGAAGGCGTCGACCGCCTCCGGGTCGGGCGAAGTGGGCGTGAGCAGGCGGCCGTTCGCGTGGTCGTCGAGCAGGCTCGCGACCGTCTCGTTGGCGTCGCCCTTGGTGTGACCGATCAGACCGATGGGGCCGCGGCGGATCCAGCCGGTGACGTAGGTGGACGCGAGGTGCTCGCCCGAGTCCTCCAGCACCCGGCCGGCCGCGTCCGGCACCGTGCCCGACTCGACGTCCCAGGGCAGCTTGGGCAGGCTGTCGGAGAGGTAACCGACGGCACGGTAGACGGCGCTGACGTCCCAGTCCTTGAACTCGCCGGTGCCCTTGACGTTCCCGGTGCCGTCGAGGGCGGTGCGCTCGGTACGCAGGCCGACGACCTCGCCGTTCTCGCCGAGGATCTCGGTGGGCGACTCGAAGAAGTGCAGGAACAGCTTGTGCGGGCGGTCGCCGGTGTCGCGGATCGCCCAGTTCTCCAGGGTCTTGGCGACCATGTCGGCCTGCTTGTTGCCGCGCCGGGTGGCGATCGAGCCCTCGTCGTAGTCGATGTCCTCGGGGTCGACGACGACCTCGATGTTCGGCGAGTGGTCCAGCTCGCGCAGCTCCATCGGGCTGAACTTGGCCTGCGCGGGACCGCGGCGGCCGAAGACGTGGACCTCCAGGGCCTTGTTGGCCTTGAGTCCGTCGTACACGTTCGGCGGGATCTCGGTGGGCAGGAGTTCGTCCGCGGTCTTGGCGAGGATGCGGGCCACGTCCAGGGCGACGTTGCCGACACCGAGGACGGCGACCTTCTCGGCCTCCAGCGGCCAGGTGCGCGGGACGTCCGGGTGACCGTCGTACCAGGAGACGAAGTCCGCGGCGCCGTAGGAGCCGTCGAGGTCGATGCCGGGGATGTCGAGGGCCCGGTCGGCGGTAGCGCCCGTGGAGAAGATCACCGCGTCGTAGAAGGCGCGCAGATCGTCCAGGTTGATGTCGCGCGGGTAGTCGACGTTGCCGAAGAGGCGGATCTGCGGCTTGTCGAGCACCTGGTGCAGGGCGGTGATGATGCCCTTGATCCGGGGGTGGTCGGGGGCGACGCCGTAACGGATGAGGCCGAACGGGGCCGGCATCCGCTCGAACAGGTCGATGGACACACCGGGCTCGGCGGCCACTGCGGATTTCAGCAGCGCGTCGGCGGCGTAGATACCGGCGGGGCCGGCTCCGACAATGGCTACCCGCAGAGGGCGAGGCATGATCAGGTTCCCTTCGAGCAGGGGCGGGGGACTCGACGGGAAGCCTAAACTGAGGCAAACCTAAGTCAGTAGGCGGGTCCGGGCTATGACCTCATAAGGCCGACTTATGGCTCCTGAAGGGCCGCGTTATGGGTGCGCCCGCCACCATCGCACAGCGCCGGGCCCGGCCCTCCCGCACCCCCCTCCGACGGCCCCCTCGACCAGCGGGGACCCGCGTCCGCTCACTGCCGGACTTCCCTGGTCGGGGTGGGGACGGCACCGGTCCGCGCGGCGGAGGGCCGGGCGGTCGCGGGTGCCGAGGTCCCCGTGGCCGAGGGACTGCGGGTGACCGTGCCGGTCGTACGGCCCGTGGGCACGGGAGCCGTGCTGGGAGCGGAGCTCCGGCGGGCGGAGTCCCTCCCCTCCGTACGGGGGCGGGACGGCTCGGGCGACACTCGCGGGGTGGGCGTCGCCGGCGGACCGGTCACGGTCGGCGGGGCCAGCGGGACCACCGGGGACCTGGGCGCGGCCGGAGCCGCCGACCGCAGCGGCAGCACGAGCAGCGCGCCGGCCGCGCACGCCACCGCCGCCCCGGCCGCCGCGCGCAGCAGTCGGCGCCGGGCCGCGCTCCGGCGGACCGCCTCGAACCGGCCCGGCGGCGGCGAGAGGTACGCGGAGGGAGGCCGCATGATGACGGCGAGCGGGTCGTCGGGGCCGAAGTCCGGGCCGTCGTCAGAGTGTGTGATCAAGACGTCTCCCCAGGTGGGCGCGGAGCAGTTCGCGGGCCGCGTGCAGGTCGGACTTGACCGTTCCTTCCTTGCGCCCGGTCAGCGCGGCCACCTCCCGGATCGGCATGTCAGCGTAGTAGTGCAGCAGGATCGGCACGCGCAGCCGTTCGGGCAGCGCCTGCACGAGCAGGCGTACGGAAGGGTCGGCCTGTTCGTTGCGCGGGCCGACGGCGGCCTCGGCGGTGGCCCGGCGCACGGCCCTGCGTTCGCGCTCCAGCTTGCGCCAGTGGTCCCGGACGAGGTTGGCCGCCGTGACGTAGAGGAATCCCCGCGGCTCGGCCACGGAGGTCCAGCGGGACCAGAGCCGGGTGAACGCCTCCGAGGCGATCTCGTGGGCCGTCCCGTCGTCGTCGACGAGACGGCGGCACCAGCCGGCCAGGCGTGGGTAGAGGGCGGCGAACAGCTCGGACGCTGCCTTCTCACGGGAGCCTTTCAACGTTCTCCATGGTCGTGACGGTGCCGGACGGGAGGGATCCCGGGCCGCGGGGGTACGGTCCGCCGGCCCAGGATCCCGGATCGCCGGGCGGGGTTCAGTGGCTCGCGGGGGTCATCGCCGCGAACACGATCACGTTGTCGAGGTAGCCGCTTCCGGAGCGGGGACCTCCGCAGGTGATGAGCCGCAGCTCCGGGCGGTCCACGTCGCCGTAGACCGCGTCCGTGGGGAAGTCGGCCTTGGCGACGGTACGGACCTCGGTGACGGCGAACTCCACCGGCCGGCCCTTCTCCAGGCGCACCACGATCCGGTCGCCGTGACGCAGCCGGGCGAGCCGACGGAAGACGCCGTCGCCGTACGCGCCGACGGTGACATGACCGAGGATCACCGACGGACCCTTCTGCCCCGGAGTCGGCGAGTACCGGTACCACCCGGCCCGGTCGTGCGCCGCGATCGGGGGCACCTGCGCGCTCCCGTCGGCGGCCAGTCCGAGCCGGATCAGCGGGGTGTCGACCCCGATGGCCGGTATCAGCAGCCGGACCGGGACCGTCCGACGCGCACCGGACCGCGAGGCCGGGGACGCGTCACCGGAGGGGGCCGCCGCGGCCGGGCGGTCCGGCCGGGCGCTCGTGGGCGCCCCCTCGGACCGCACGCCGGTGCCGGAACGGCCGCCGCAGCCCACCAGGAGCGCGGCCAGCGCGGTGGCGGCGAGGATGCGCCCGGAGCGGGACGTCATGCCCCGATCGCCCGCCGGCGGCGTACGACGAGGACGACCGCGCCCGCGGCGACCAGGGCGGCGGCGCTGCCGCCCACGAGCGCGCCGGCATCGGAGGACGGCGCGGCGGTGGCCGTCACACCGGTGTCGGGGGCCCCGGCCGGCCGGACGGAGACCTGGCGCGAGTCCCGGGCCCGCGTCGGAACGGGGCTGGGCACGGCGGAGGGTGCCCGGGTCGCGGTGGAGCTCGCCGGGGCCGGGACCGCGCTGGGGCTCGCGGGGGGGGTGGCGGGGGGGGGGGGGGAATTAAAGATGTTGCGGCCCTTGTTCTTCTTTTTTTCGCCGGCCCCCCCGCCGGTGGGAACGGCGGGCCGGTTACGGATCGAGCGGAGAGACGAGTCGGCGGCGGACGGGGTTGTAAAGGGTTGGCAAAGGCGCCGGAACGCGGTCCGGCACCCAGGCCACAGGCCGGCTATCGCGTTCCAGCGCTTGGCGAACTGGCCGTCGGCGGAAGGCATCACGCTGAGCCTCGGCGTCAACATCTTCTTGCGGACAGTCGTGTTGGGACCGGCCACCGGAACACCGCGGAGAGATTCGCCCTGGAATGAAGGCGGTTGTACGGCCGCATCGCGCCCTGTAATACCCGAGTAACGGTGTCTTCCTAGCGTCCGTGCTCCCCCTACCGTTCCCGGAGGAGCACCCCCGATGCACCTGCCCCAACCGCCCCGGCGCAGAGGCGCCGTCTGGGTGGCGGCCGCGTTCACCGCGACCGCCCTGCTGACCGCGTCGACCCCCGCACTCGCCGCCGGCGCCGCCCCGTCGTCGTCGGCCGACGTCGACTCCGCGCTCACCGCCGCCGTGGCCAAGGGCGGCGACGCGACGTTCTTCGTCGTCCTGAAGGACCAGGCGGACCTGTCCGGCGCCAAGAAGCAGAAGACGCACGCCGCGAGGGCCAGGGCCGCCTTCAAGGAGCTGCGCGCGAAGGCCGCGGACAGCCAGGCCTCCCTCAAGTCCTTCCTGGACAAGAAGAAGATCGGTCACCAGGACTACTGGATCGCCAACGCGATCCAGGTCAGCGGTGGCCAGGACCTCGTGAACGAGCTGGCGAAGCGTCCGGACGTCGCGTCGATCGTCAAGGAGCAGCACTACAAGCTCGACGACATCGAGACCGCCGACAACAAGATCACCACGTCGCGCACGGACTCCTCCGCGAACGGAGACGACACCCCCGAGTGGGGCGTCGCCGACATCAACGCCGACGACGTGTGGAACCAGTACGGCGACCGCGGCGAGGGCATCGTCATCGCCAACGTCGACTCCGGCGTGCAGTACGACCACCCGGACCTGGTCGCCCAGTACCGCGGCAACAACGGCGACGGCTCCTTCACGCACGACTACAACTGGTACGACCCGACCGGCCAGTGCGGCGCCGGCGGCGTCCCCTGCGACAACAACGGCCACGGCACCCACACGATGGGCACGATGGTCGGCAAGCACGGCATCGGTGTCGCCCCGAACGCCAAGTGGATAGCCGCCAAGGGCTGCGAGTCCTCCTCCTGTTCGGACGAGTCGCTGCTGGCGGCCGGCCAGTGGATCCTCGCGCCGACCGACCACAACGGCCAGAACCCGCGCCCGGACCTCGCGCCGAACATCGTCAACAACTCCTGGGGCGGCGGCGACACGACGTTCTACCAGGACATCGTCGAAGCGTGGAACGCCGCCGGCATCTTCGAGGCGTTCGCGGCCGGCAACGACGGTGACGGCAAGACCTGTTCCACCGCCCACGCCCCCGGCTCACAGGCCCCGTCCTACGGAGTCGGCGCCTACGACTCCACCGGTACCATCGCGTCCTTCTCCGGCTTCGGCCCCTCGCTCGTCGACGGCTCGACGAAGCCGAACATCTCGGCGCCGGGCGTCAAGGTCGAGTCCACATGGCCCGGTTCGTCGTACAACACCGAGTCCGGTACATCGATGGCGACACCGCACGTCGCGGGCGCGGTGGCGCTGCTGTGGTCGGCGGCCCCCTCGCTCATCGGCAACATCGACGAGACGCGCAAGCTGCTCAACGAGGGCGCGCGCAATGTCGACGACACCCATTGCGGCGGCACCGCCGACATGAACAACGTGTGGGGCGAGGGCAAGCTCGACATCCTCGCCTCCGTGGACCAGGCCCCGCACACGGCGGCCGTCGTCACCGGAAAGGTCACCGACAAGGCCACCGGCACGGCCCTCGGCAACATCACCGTCAAGGCCACCGGCACCGGCGGCGACGTCCGCACGGTGACCACCGCCGCCGACGGCACGTACAAGCTCCCCCTGCCCGCCGGCACGTACTCCTTCGCCTTCAGCGGCTACGGGTACGCGAACGGCTCGGTCACCGGCGTCACCGTCACCGACAACCAGGCCCTCACCGAGGACTTCGCGCTGACGGCGGTGGCCTCGCACAAGGTCACCGGCACCGTGCTCGACGTCACCGGGAAGGCGCTCGCCGGTGCCACCGTCGAGGTGACCGGCGCCCCGGTCGCCGCCGCCACCACCGACGCCAAGGGCACGTACTCCTTCGCGAAGGTCGCCGAGGGCACCTACAGCCTGACGGTCAAGCCCGCGACGCCGGTCCTGTGCAACGGCGTCTACACCGGCACCGCCACCGTCGCCTCGGCCGACCTCACCAAGGACGTCCAGGTCCCGGCCCGCGCCGACGCCAACGGCAACAGCTGCGCCCCGGCCGCGTACTCCTGGATCGCCGGTTCGAAGAAGGTCTCCCTGACCGGTGACGAGGACTCCGCGACCGTCGCCCTGCCCTTCCCGGCCAAGCTGTACGGGGTCTCGTACTCCTCCGCCTCCGTCACGACCGACGGCCTGGTGAACTTCCTGTCCTCGCGCGTCGGCGACTACTCCAACACCGCGCTGCCGACGACCGGCGCGAACGGCGTCAAGGGCATCGTCGCCCCGCTGTGGGACGACCTGACCCTCGACAAGAAGTCCTCGGTGCAGACCGCCACCACCGGCACCACGGGCAGCCGCAGGTTCGCCATCGTCTGGAACAACGCCGCCTACGCCAGCGGCACTTCGGGCCGCTCCACCTTCGAGGTCGTCTTCGACGAGGCGACCGGCGCGGTGACGGTCCAGTACCAGTCGGTCGCGGACAAGGGTGCGGGTGCCACCGTCGGCATCGCGAACCAGTCCGGCACCGACGCCCTCCAGTACTCCTACAACCAGTCCGTGATCGCCGACGGCACCGCCGTCCGCTTCGCGCAGGGAGCCAAGTGATGAGCGCCCCCCAGTCACGGCGGGCCCTGCGGCTCGCCTCCGCCCTGGTCGCGGCGGGCCTGTGCCTGACCGCCGCCCCACAGGCCCTGGCCGCCGACGACAGCGGCTCGGCCATGAAGCTGACCAGCACCGAGGCCGCGAGCCTGACCGACCGGGTCGCGATCGACCCGTACGGCGCCACCGCCGACGACAGCGCGGTGAGCCCGAAGTCCGAGGAGACCTCCGCCGCCCTGGACGCGGCGAAGTCCGCCGAAAGCGGCTCGGGGCTCGACGACTCGTCCACCGCCGGCTCGTCCGCCGACGCCGTCGACCCGAAGACCAAGGTCACGCTGACCGCCGGCTCCACGCTGGAAGGCGTGCGCGGCATGGGCGCCACCGTGCCGGTCGGCAGGAACGGCGACTACTTCACCTTCAACAGCATGGGCTACGTGCAGCGGCACACGGCCGACGGCGGCGAGACGTGGTCGCGCACCAGCAGCTCGTTCTTCACGGACTGGCAGGTCAAGCCGACGCAGCCGTGGCGGATCGAGCCGTACCCGGCGCAGATCCTGATGGGCTACAACGCGGTGTCGCCGTTCTCCGCCAACTCGGACAACGGCTACTCCACCGGTGACCTGACCGGCGACGGCGTCCCGGACGTGGTCTTCTCGGCGCAGGTCGGCACCACCCCGTACCCGCGTCCGTTCACCTCTCCGGGCTCGTCGCTGACCACGGGCACCTTCGTCACCGTCCTCGACGGCAGGACCGGCAAGACCATGTGGTCGAAGCTGTACAACCGCGCCTCCATGGTCAAGATCGTCGACGGCACCCTGCTCGTCGCCGACGCACCGAGGATGAGCGGCGACTCCAAGGTCCCGGCCGCCGCCACGATGACCCTGACGGGCATCCGTTTCTCGTCCGCGGAGGGCGTGCTGACGCCGGCGACGACCTGGACGTACGACACCGGCGAGGCCCGCAAGGCCAACTGGGGCGACATCCAGGACCTGGGCAAGGGCAAGGTCGCCGTCTCCTGGAACCTGGCCAAGGCCACCGGCGTCGACGCGCGCGGCCGCACACTCGTGCTCGACACGGCCGACGGCTCCGTCACCTGGCAGACCGACAGCATGCTCTACGGCCGTCAACTGCGCGTGGACGCGGGCCGGGGGCGGATCGTCGCGCTGGAGCAGCAGGACTCCACGGACGCCGTCCACTACGAGGTGGCGTCCTACGACCTGAAGACCGGTCACCGGGCCACCCTGGAGGGCCGCGACAACGTCCTGCCCACCGCGCTGACGGTCGGCGACCTCACCGCCAGGGCCGGCGACGAGTACGCGGTCGCCGAGTCCTCCCTCGACGCGGACTACTACGTCAACGCCAGCACCGTTCGCGTCCTCGACGGCACCGACCCGGACAAGCTGCTGTGGTCGAGCACGGTCAAGCGCGATGCCGCCAACAGCAAGGACGCGGCGAGTATCTGGCGGCTCCAGATGGCGGGCGGCAAGCTGGTCACCTCCGCTCAGGACGACCGCGAGATCAACGGCGCGGGGAACCCGGGCGGCGGGCGCTACGCGTCCCTGACCGTGTACAACGCCAAAGGTGTGGTCAGCTGGCAGAACAAGGGTGTTGCCGCCGCGCCGATGTACCAGGACGTGTTCAGCGACGCCGCGGGCACGCACGTGCGGATCGTCGACCAGGCGGAGAACATCCGCACGTTCAAGCTCGGCAACGGCAAGGCCGAGGGCGTGACGCCGCTGCTGGCGGACATCGGGTACGCCAAGGCCGCCGACCTGGACAAGGACGGCAGGAACGACGTCGTCATGGCCGGGTCCTCCGACGGCGTGTGGGCCTACGCGGGTCCCTCTCTGGTCGGCGGCAAGCCCGAGAAGCTCTGGCAGGCGACCGTGCCCGGCGCGGTGCACGACGTCGAGACCGGTGACGTCAACGGCGACGGCAAGCCGGAGGTCGTCGTCGCGGCCGACACCGCCGTGGTCGTCCTCAACGGGAGGACCGGCAAGACCCTCGCCACCATCGAGGGCGGCGAGGGCCAGTACGTGCGCTCGGCGAAGCCGGCCGACCTGGACGGCGACGGCGAGCTGGACATCCTCGTCCCGACCGACGCCCTGCGCGCCTACCACGGCGACGGCCGCGCGCTGTGGACGTACAGCGCGCCCAGCAGCGCGGGCGACGTGCGCTTCACCGACCCGTCGGTGAACGACGGCAAGGTGTACGCGGCGTACGCCAGCCTCCACGCGTACGACCTGGACAGCCCGGTGACCGACGCCGTGGCGCTCAACGCCAAGAACGGCAAGGTCCGCTGGGACCTCGCGCCGAAGGCCCCGGCCGACGCGGTCGGTCCTGTCCGCACCGCCACCCCGAACGACGGCATCCTCGCGTCGAAGGAGATCCCGTACGCGGACGGGCACGCGGTCGTCTACCAGTGGAACCTCACCGCCCCGATCAACATCAACGGGGCCGAGTCCCTCAGCCCCCGGAACTACTTCGAGATCCGCGACGGCCGCACCGGCGAGGTACTGCACTCCGGCTACGACGGCGGCCTGTGGACGCACTTCAGCTACTGGGCGGAGGACGGGGCGCTGTACGAGGGGGGCACCGCAGCCTTCCGCCGGTACGAGGCCGATGGCAAGGACAGCAAGGCCGGAGTGGTCGCGCAGTCCTACGGCGGCGGCTTCATGGCCGGGCCCGGGGGCCGCAGGCTGCTGGTCGCGGGTGTCGACGGCGGGCTCCAGATGTGGGACCCGAGCATCTTCGACAGCTCCGACACCTGGTCGGGCGCCGTGGGCAACGTCACCCTCATGGGCGCGCGGAACTACCTCGCCGCCGACCTGGACGGCGACGGGGTCGACGAGGTGCTGTCGCTCGCCGGTGACGACAACGGCTTCGACCGGACCGCCGAGGAGTTCGGCGGCCGCTACTACATCCCGAACAACGCCATCCATCAGGTCGCCACGTACAAGCTCTCCTGATCGTCGCTCCGCACCGGCCGAACCGGACCCCCTGGGCCTCGCCCAGGGGGTCCTCGGCGTGCTCGGTTACGCTGTCGCCGACATGGGCGCGCACGAGTCGAACGGGACGGAACCAGCCGCTCCACTGCTCCGCCTGCGCCTTTTCGGCGGGTTTCACGCGACTCGCGACAGCGGTCCCCCGCTCGCCGAGAAGTGGCCACGCCCCGGCGCCCGCGCTCTGGTCAAGCTCCTCGCCGTCACCCCCGGCCACCGCCTCCACCGCGGACAGGCCATGGACATCTGCTGGCCCGACGCCGACCCCCAGGCCGCCGCCGGAAGCCTGCGCGTCGCCCTGCACGCCGCCCGGCACGCCCTGGAACCCGAACTCGCCAAGCGCGCCGCCTCCTCGTACCTGATCTCGGACGGCGCCCTGCTCCACCTCGACCCGGCCACGGTCCGGATCGACGCCGACGACGCCGAGACGGCGGGCAGATCCGCCCTCGCCGACGGCGGCGTGGACGAACTGACCGACGCGCTCGCCCGGTTCACCGGCGAGATCCTGCCGGAGGACCGCTACGCCGGCTGGGCCGAGGAACGGCGCGGGCAGCTCGCCCTGCTGCGTGAGCAGTTGCTTCTGCGGCTCGCCGAGGAACACCTGGAGCGGGGCGCCGCCGCCGAGGCGGCGGCAACGGCCGAGCAGATCCTCGCCGTCAGCCCTGCCGAGGAGCTGGCCCACCGGGTCCTCATCGACGCCTCGCTGCGCCAGGGGCTGCGCCGCCGGGCCGTACGCCAGTACCACGTGTGCCACGAGGTCCTCTCCGCGGAACTGGGCGTACGGCCGGGCCCGGAGACGGAGCGGCTGCACCGGGCCGCGCTGGCCGCGGCGCCCGCCCCCGTCCCGGCCGCCCCGCCGCTCCCCGCCCTGTTGCGGGCCGACGGCGGACGGCCGCTGCGGGGCCGGGACACCGTGCTCGAACGGCTCCTCGCCGCGGACGGGCCGCCCGTGACCCTGCTCAGCGGTGAGGCCGGCGTCGGGAAGACCCGCCTTTCGGGCGAGGTCGCCCGACGTGCCGCCGCGGACGGCACGGCCGTGCTGTGGGGCGGCGGCCAGGATGCCGAGGGGCACACACCGTACGGGGCGTTCGCGGAGGCGCTGGAAGGCTGGCTCGCCGAGCACAGCGCCACCGAACGGGCCCGGGTCGGCGCCGAGTACCCCGAACTGGCCTCGTTCCTCCCCTCGCTCGGGCAGGTGGGAACCTCCGGTGAACGCAGTCCGGAGGAGGAGCGGGACCGGCTCTTCCGCGGCATAACGGCGCTGCTGGGCGACCTGGCCGCGGCCCGTCCGGTGCTGGTCGTCCTCGACGATCTGCACGCCGCGGACACGGGCTCGTACGGCCTGCTCGGTCATCTGGCCCGCCGGGCCGTGGAACGGGACACGGCCCTGCGGTTCCTGGTCACCTACCGCGAGGAGGAGCTGCCCGAGGGCGACGCGCGCCGCTCGGCCGTTGCCTCCCTCCTGCGCCGAGGCCATGGCGTGCGCGAGGAACTGGGCCGGCTCGACAAGGAGGCGTGCCTGGCCGTCGTCCGCGACGCGACCACCGACGCCCCGCACGAGGACCGGATCCACCGGGTGTGGGAACTCTCCCTCGGCAACCCGCTGTTCGCCCTCGAACTCGCCCACGGTCTCGCCGACGAGGACGGCGGCGCCCTCGCCCCCGAGGGGGTACGGGGACTGGTGGCCGACCGGCTCGTACGGCTCGACGCGGACGCGCGCCGCGTCGTCGAGGCGCTCGCCGTGGCGGGCGGCGACACCGCACTGTCCGAACTGCTCGACGTCGCCGAACACGGACTGCACCCCCCGGTGGCCGGCGCCGCCGCGGCCGACGCCCTGGAACAGGCCATCGCGGCCTCCCTCGTCGAGGAACGGCCCGTCGTGGTGGCCGGGCGGTCCGAGGAAGGGGTGGCGTTCCGGCATCCGCTGGTCCGGCTCACCTGCTACGAACAGCTCGCCGGGGTCCGCCGCCGGCAACTGCACGCGGCCTTCGCGCAGGCGGTCAGACGACGCCGCCCCGACGCCGTCGACACCCTGGCCTCGCACTTCGCACGTGCCGACGACCCGCGCGCGGCCGAGTACCTGCGCCGCGCGGCCGAGCGCGCCGCGGCGCTGTACGCCAACGACACCGCCGACCGCTACTACCGCGACCTGGTGGCCCGGCTCGACGTCGACGCGGCCCGCGCCCGGCTCGCCCACGCCCATGTCCTGCGCAGAATGGGACACTTCGAGCAGGCGGCCGACGCCCTGCGGCTCTCGCTGGCGGAGTTCGAGCGGCGCGAGGACCGTGACGAAGCCGTCCTCGCCGCGGCGCTGCTCGCCGAGACCCTGGCCCGGACGAGCGCACCGGCGGCCGCCCGCCGCACGCTGCGGGAGCACCCGGTGACCGCGCGCACCGGACCGGAACCGGCCGCCACTCACTTCGTCGCCCTGTCCGTGGTCCGCTGTGTCCAGGGGCGGTACACGGCCGGGCACGAGGCCGCGCGGCAGGCCCTGACCGCGGCGCGGAACGTACCGGGGGCGTCCGGCCAGCGGCTGTTGGCCCGCGCCTTCGCGATGCAGGCCGCCAACCTCGGGCTCGCCGGCCGCTTCGACCAGGCACGCGAGGCGGGCGACCAGGCGCTGGCCCCGGCCGAGGCGTACGGCGATCCGACGCTGCTGGGCTCGGTCCTGTCGATGCTGCGCGAGAACGCGCGGCGCGCCGGACGGCTGCGCGATGCGGTCGAGATCGGCACCCGCGCGCTCGGCCTCGCCGAACGGTCCGGCGATCCGACGGCCGCCGCGTTCGAACGCGGGAACCTCGCGGAACTGCGGCTGTTGCTGGAGGAGGCCGGGCCCGCCCACGCCCTCGCGGAACAGGCGGTCGCGGGCGCGGAGGCGTACGACGCCTGGTGCCTGCCGTACGCCCTCGCGACCCTGGCCCGCGTACGGGTCTTCGCGGGCGCGGCGGAAGAGGCCACGCTGCTCCTGGACCGGGCGGAGGCGGTGGCCGCCGAGTTCGGGGACCGGCAGGCCGAGCACGAGGTGCGCACGGCGCGTGCCGAACTCGCCCTGCGCACCGGCCGTCCGGACCAGGCGCTGCACGCCCTGGACGGGCACGGCGACGACGCGCCGGTGCTGGTGGCCTGGGCCGAGCTCATGTCGGGGCGGCCCGAGGCCGCGCTGCGGCTCGCGCGCGCCGAGGCGGCCCGGGCCGAACGGACCGGGGAACGCCTCACCGAGGTGGAGGCGCGGATCGTCCTCGGCACCTCGTTGGCCCGGCTCGCCCCGGAGCGGGAGGGCGCGAAGGAACTGACACGGGCCGAGTCGCTGGCCCGTGCGCTGCCCTACCCCGCCGGCACACGCCGGCTGGCCCGGGCCCGGGCCCTGCTGCGCGAGCAGTGACGGCGGCCGGGCCCCGGCCGACGACCGGGGGTCACAGGCCGGCTATCGAATTCCAGCGCTTGGCGAACTGCGTGCGTTCGTCGGCGG
The DNA here is from genome assembly GCF_000725495.1 of Streptomyces aureus. Taxonomy (GTDB): domain Bacteria; phylum Actinomycetota; class Actinomycetes; order Streptomycetales; family Streptomycetaceae; genus Streptomyces; species Streptomyces aureus_B. The sequence continues at coordinate 3,788 of NZ_JNZD01000047.1, read as the reverse complement.
TGATGTCGCGGGCGATCGCGAGCCGCCGCCGCATGCTCGCGTCCGGGAAGATCAGCGGGTCCTCGGCGAGGGCCGCGGTGTCCTTGTCCTTGGAGGAGGCGAGGACGTCCTGCGCGGCGGGCACCGGGCAGACGTAGTTGACCCAGGCCGCCAGCTCGGCGGCCACCTCGGGCTCGTAGTAGTAGTCGACGAGCTTCTCCGCGTTGGCCTTGTGCCGGGCCAGGTTGGGGATCATCAGCGACTCGGCCCACAGTTCGGCGCCCTCCTCGGGGACGACGAAGCGGATGTCGGGGTTGTCGGCCTGGAGCTGGATCACGTCGCCCGAGTACGCCTGGCAGGCCAGCACGTCACCGCCGGCGAGGTCCTTGATGTAGTCGTTGCCGGTGAAGCGGCGGATCTGGCCGCGCCGGACCTGGCGCTCGACCTGGTCGCACACCTGGTGGAAGTCGTCGGCCCGCCACTTCGTGATGTCGACGCCGTTGGCCTGCATGAGCAGCGCGAACGACTCGTCCAGACCGGAGAGCAGGGTGACCCGGCCCTTGAGGTCGTCGGCCCACAGGTCGGACACGTGCCGGATCTCGCGGCCGAGCTTGCGGCGGTTGTAGGCGATGCCGGTGATCCCGGACTGCCACGGCACCGAGGACTTGCGGCCGGGGTCGAACGCGGGCGACCGCAGCAGCGGGTCCAGGTACTTGGTGACGTTGGGCTGCCGGGACCGGTCCATCTCCTGGACCCAGCCGAGCCGGACGAACCGGGCACACATCCAGTCGCTGATGACGATGAGGTCGCGGCCGGTCCGCTGGTGGTTCATCAGGGACGGGCTGATCTTGCCGAAGAACTCGTCGTTGTCGTTGATCTCCTCGATGTAGTCGACGGAGATCCCGGTGCGCTTCTCGAAGGCCTCCAGCGTCGGCCGCCGGGTGGTGTCATCGTCGTCGGTGTCGATGTACAGCGGCCAGTTCGCCCAGGTCAGCCGCTTGTCGGTGGCCGAGAGGTCGGCACCGGCCCGGTCGCCCTTGTCCACGTACGCCGCCGGCACCCCGCATCCCGCGAGGGCTCCGAGCACGGCGCCACCGCCGAGGGCACGCAGCACGGACCGGCGGGACGGGGGCGAGGTCATCCGATTCAGGGGCACGCGCGAAGCATGCCGACCCCGGCTCGGTCCGGACAATGGACGCTGCGTCGATCACTCGCCCGCCGACCCGACACCCTGTCGATCCGTTTCCGGGCGCCGCGGCGCGCACGGCGGGAAGGTCACCCGCACCGACAGGCCGCCCCGCGGACGGGGCCACGCCTCGACCGTGCCGCCGTGGGCGGTGGCGACGGCCGTGACGATGGACAGCCCGAGCCCCAGACCGTCCCGGGGCCGGCCCCTGCCGCGCGGCTGGGTACGGGTCCGGTCCGCGCCGAGCCGCCGGAACGGCTGGAAGAGACCGGCCACCTGCTCGCGCGGGATGACCGGGCCGGAGTTGTCGATCCGCAGGACCGGACACCCGGCCTCCGCCCCGGTCCACAGCCGGACCCAGCGCTCGCCGTCCCCGTGGTTGTTGTGCCGTACGGCGTTGTCCGTGAGGTTGACGACGAGCCGCTCGATCAACTGGGGGTCGCCCAGAAGGGGCGCGGAACGGAGTGCTGCCCGCACGTGCGGCAGGGTGTCCTCGGGTCCGGCGTTCCCGGTCTTGACGGGTTCGGTCTTGCCGGGCTCGGTCCTGCCAGGCTCGGTCTTGCCGGGCTCGGTCTTGCCGTCGCCGGGACCGGCGGTAACGGGCTCGCCGTTTCCGGTCCGGCTGAGCTCGGATGCGCCAGTCCCAGTCCCACCGTTCCCGTTGTCGCCGGTCCCGGTCCCGGGCCCGGTCGCGCGTGGCTCGGACTCGTCGTCCTCCTGGGGCCTGTCGGTGCCCGCCACCGGCCCCGGCCCGGCGTCCTGGGAGCCGCCCTCCATCACCGCCCCGTCCGGCAGGTGTTCGCCCACCAGGTCGGCGAGGTCGATGAACTCCCGCCGCCGCAGGCCGCCTTGACTGCGGGCGAGGGTCAACAGGGCCTCGATGAGACGCTCCTGCTCCTGCCCGGCGGCCCGCACGCGCAGGCACGCGGCCCGCAGACTCTCCACGGACGCACCGGGGTCGGCGAGCGCGACGTCCACGATCGCCTGCTGGAGTGTGAGGGGCGTGCGCAGTTCGTGCGACGCGTTGGCGACGAACTGCTTCTGCGCCTCGAACGCGCCCTCCAGCCGCCCCAGTACGTCGTCGAACGTGTCCGCCATCGCCTTGAGCTCGTCCTCGGGACCCGGCATCGCCAGCCGCTGGCGGAGGTTGTCCGCGGAGATCCGCCGGGCGGCGGCGGTCATCGTGCGCAGCGGCGCGAGAACGCGTCCGGCCATCAGCCACCCGAGGGCCACGGAGGCGAACGTCATGACGGCGAGCGCGATGCCCGCTTCGACGAGCAGTTGGTGCAGTTGGTCGGCGCGCAGGGCCTCGGCGTACGTCGTGAGGGTCGGCGGGTCGGGGGTTCCGCCGTCGATCCCGGGCAGCCCGGAACCCGCGGAGGACCCCCCGACCGCTGTCGACGGCGCGGCCCGCGAGGCCAGCAGATAGGTGAAGCCGAGGAGGGCGGCCCCGGCGGCCATGAACAGCGCGCTGTAGATCAGGGTGAGCCGCCAGCGGATGCTGCGCGGAGCGAGCCTCCACCGGACACCGGCGCGGACCGACCACCCCCGGCCCCCGTCCGGGACCGCCCCTCGCCCACCGCCCATCACGTGCCGCCCCCGGACGCGTCGCGGGGCCCGCCCTCGACGGCGGCCGATGCCACACGCCGTGCGTGCGGCACGAATGGCGGGCCCTCCGCGGACGGCACGAACGCCGAGGACGGCACGAACGCCGCATACGGCCCGGGCGCCGAGGACGGCACGGGTGATGCAGGTCGCTCGGGCGATACCCCTGGCGGACATGTGCCGTACCGGGCGGACCGGTTGACGCCCGCGGATGCGTCCTTCATGCGATCCGGTATCCCGCCCGGTCCACCGTCGCGATCAGCTGCGGCTCCCCCAGTTTGCGGCGCAGCCGGCTCACGGTGACCTTCACGGTCTGGCTGAAGGGGTCGGCCGCCTCGTCCCAGGCCCGCTCCAGGAGTTCCTCGCTGGAGACCACGGCTCCCTGCGCGGCCAGCAGGAGTTCGAGCACCGCGAACTCCTTGGGGCTCAGGGCGAGTCCCGAACCGCCCCGGGTCGCCTGCCGCCTGGCCGGGTCGAGCCGCAGTTCCCCGCGGACCAGTACGGGCGGCAGCGCGGGTTGCGCACGGCGCGCCAAAGCCCGTACGCGTGCGACGAGTTCGGCGAACGCGAAGGGCTTGGGCAGATAGTCGTCGGCGCCGAGGCCGAGGCCGGTGACCCGGTCGGCGACCGTGCCGGACGCGGTCAGCATCAGCACCCTGGCCCGGCTGCCGCCCGCGGCCAGCGTTCGGCACACCTGGTCGCCGTGGACGCCGGGGAGATCGCGGTCGAGCACCACGACGTCGTACCCGTGGACGGAGGCGCGCTCCAGGGCCGTGGGCCCGTCCAGCGCGAGATCGACCGCCATGCCCTCGCGGCGCAGCCCGGCGGCCACGGTCTCGGCGAGCTCTTCATGGTCCTCGACCACCAGCACACGCATGGCGGCCAGTGTGGCGACCACCCGGTTACACGAGGATAAGCACCACCTGTGGATGCCCCGGGGTCCCCGCGCCCGGCCTCGCACCCCTGCCACTGCCCGGCCCGCCGCCCCGTCGCCGAGCCCCGCCCCACCCCCCTGCCC
>NZ_JNZD01000046.1 GCF_000725495.1 Streptomyces aureus | reverse complement strand
CGCTCCCCCGAGCTCTCGGCTTCGCTCGAGCAGGGGGCACCCCCATGACGCCGCCGGGCCGCCCTCCGGGCGACGACGCGAATTGTCAGACAGGCCCTACGCCTGCTCCCCCGTCCCCTCCCCAGTCCGCTCCTGGACGAGCTCCGCGAGCATGCGCGCGATGTGTCCCTCGGCCGCGGCCTTGTCGACGCCCGCGCCGCTGAGCACGCCCTCGCCGTTCTCGAACTCCAGCAGGGCGAGCAGGATGTGCTCGGTTCCGACGTAGTTGTGGCCGAGGCGCAGGGCCTCGCGGAAGGTGAGTTCCAGGACCTTCTTGGCCGCGGGACCGTACGGGACCAGTTCGGGGACCTCCTCGGCGGCCGGCGGGAGCGCGGCGAGAGCCGCCTCGCGGACGGTGTCCAGGGAGACGCCCTGCGCGGTGACGGCGCGGGCGCCGATCGAGTCGGGCTCGCCGATCAGGCCGAGGACGAGGTGCGCGGGCAGCCCCTCGGTGCCGCCCAGGGCCTTGCACTGCTCGTGCGCGACCATGACGGCCTTCCGGGCCTTCTCCGTGTAGCGGCCGAATCCCTGGCTCGGGTCGAGGTCCGCCTCGGCCTTGGGCACGAACCGCTTCTGCGCGGCCTGCCGGGTGACGCCCATACTCCTGCCGATGTCGGTCCAGGACGCTCCCGAACGCCGCGCCTGGTCCACGAAGTGCCCGATGAGGTGGTCGGCCACGTCGCTCATGTGGTCCGCCACGATGACCGCGTTCTGGAGCTGGTCGAGCGCGTCGCTGTGCGTCTTCTTGATGGCGTCGATGAGGTCGTCGAGACGTACGGACGCCTTGCCGGATGAGTTCGTCGTCATGTGTCAACGTTAGGTTGACAGTGGGTGGGTGTCAACCTGAAGTTGACACCCACCCATGCGGTCCGATGACGGGGCGACCGACTCCGGGAATGCTCTGTCCACAGGGTGTGGACGAGAACGTGGCTCCGGCGCCGGACCGCGCGCCGGACCCCGGTCCGCCCGTGACACGATCGGGGGATGAGTACGTCCAGCACCGTGGAGCGCGCCTTCACGGCCGCTCTCTACGCCGAATCCGACGCGGCCCTCGACACCGGCGCGTCCCTGCTCGCCGCCGACCCGGCCGGTGACGCCGAACTCGCTCGGCGCGGCGAGGAGTTCGTCGCGGCGGCCTGGCGGCGCGGCTGGCAGCCCGCCGACGTCGTACGGATCGTGCGCCGCGACCTGGACGACATGCACGTACGCCTGCTGACCGCCTTGATCCTCGCCGAGCACGAGGGTGACCGAGCGTCCCGTGGGGCGCGCTGGGCCGCCCAGCTCGACGAGTTGGAGGAGGGGCCGCACGACCTCAGGACCGACCGCTTCTCCCGTGCGACCGCGGTCCTGGAGCTCTATCGTCTGCTGCTGCGCCTGCCCTCCATCGAACCGCTGGACCCGCCCCGGCAGCCGGCCGTGGCGGCCGCCCCGCAGGAGACGCGCATGCTCACCCGCATCCGCGGCCTGCTCGCGAAGGCGGAGGCGACCGGCTTTCCGGAGGAGGCGGAGGCGCTCAGCGCCAAGGCGCAGGAACTGATGGCGCGGCACAGCATCGACGAGGCGCTGCTCGCCGCCCGGACCCACGCGAAGGACGCGCCCGGCGCCTGCCGTATCGGCGTCGAGCCGCCGTACGAGACGGCCAAGGCGGTGCTCCTGGACGCGGTCGCCGGGGCGAACCGCTGCCGCGCGGTGTGGAACGAGGCCCTCTGCTTCTCGACCGTCGTCGGCTTCGAACCCGACCTGGAGGCGGTCGAACTCCTCTACACCTCGCTCCTGGTGCAGGCCACCGCGGCGATGACGAAGGCGGAGGCGGCCCAGCGCGCGGGCGGGCGCAAGCGCACGAAGACCTTCCGGCAGTCGTTCCTGGCCGCGTACGCGCACCGGATCGGCGACCGGCTCGCGGCGGTCGCCGAGGAGCAGGTGACGACCGCCGCCGAGGGGGAGCTGCTGCCGGTCCTGGCGGCCCGCGACGTGGCCGTCACGGACCACCTGGACCGGATGTTCCCGGAGACGGTGACGACCCGGGTGCGCGGGATCACCGACGAGGCCGGATGGCACGAGGGCGCCGCGGCGGCGGACCGCGCCCAGGTCAGGGGCAGGCGCCCGCTCCCCTGAGCCGTGGCGCGGTCCCTCGGTGTCAGTCGCCCGCGTGCTGGAACGGCGTCGTCGAGGCGTTCGGCTCGGTCGCCGATCCCTTGCCGGCGACCGGACCGTAGGACCACGGGAAGCTCTGCGTGGTGTCGGCGCCGGGCAGGGCGATCTTCAGCGTCTTGACGGCCAGGGTCTTCGCGTCGCCCTCCGCGCCCCGGACGTAGGTGATGGTGAACGAGGCGGTGTCGCCCTGGGCGAGGGTCAGCTCCTCCGGCGCGGCGGACTCGTCCGCCGCGATCTTCGCGGAGGTGCCGCCCGCTTCCACGGAGAGCCCGGGGAAGCCCTTCAGGGTGCACCGGCCGCCCTTGTTGGTGAGCGTGACCGGGATGTTGCCCGTGTCCCCGGCGGCCGTGGCGGCGTTCGCGGGACCGACCTGGATTCCGGAGTCGCCGATCGCGCAGGCCGCGGCGGCGGTCTTCTTCGGGGAGCCGGTCGCGTCACCGGACTTCCCCGAGCTGGAGCTGCCGGAGCCGCCGTCGTCGCAGGAGGTCAGGGCGAGGGCCGCCGCGATGACGGTGACGGCGATGGGCAGAGCGCGCATGGGTTCCCCTGGGAGTCGTGACGATGTGCATGGATCATCACGTACGCGGGGCCGCCGAGGTTGCGCACCCCTGGCCGTTCACCCGCACGGGGCTGGTATCGCCCGGTTTCGCCGGGCGGCGCGACGGCCTGTCGGCCCGGGGCCCGGTGTTCCGCCAGCCCGCCAGCCCGCCAGCCCGTCGGTGTGTCAGCCTGCCAGCCCGGCGGCGCGTCAGCGCGTCAGCGCGGCAATCCGGCAGCCCGGTGCCGGTCGGTCGGGCGGTCCGGTGGCCGGGTCGCTCGTCAGCCCGACGGGCGGGCGGCCGGTCGGGCGGTCCGGCAGTCCGTCGGTTCGGCAGTCCGTTGGTTCGGCGCCCGGGCCGCCCGGGCGCCCGGAGGTCAGGAGCCCAGGCTCGCCGTGGGCAGGCCCGTCGGCAGCTTGCCGCCCTCGCTCTTGGTGTAGGTCTCCTTGCCGACGCCGCCTTCCCAGGTGATCTTCAGCGTCGTGGCGCCGACGGAGTCGACCATGCCGACGGCACGCTTCTTGCTGCCGTCCGAGCAGGCCAGGCGGATCATCCGCATGCTCGCCTCGTCGGACGAGGTGCCGCTGCACACGGTGCCGCCCGTGGCGAACAGGCCCGCCTGCTTGCCGTTGATCATGAGCACCACGGCCTTGCCGTCCGCGGTCGTGAGCCAACTGCCCTGGAGCTTGCCGCCCGCCTCGGACGTGGCCCCGGAGCCGCCTCCCGTACCGGCGCCGTCCGTCGCGGACGCGCTCGGGCTCGCCGACGCGTCCCCCGAGTCGTCGCTCCCGCTGCTGCAGCCGGTCAGGACGAGCGCCGCCGCCAGTCCGGCGGTCACGGCCGCTGTGCGTGCGAGGCGGGACGGGAAGGTCGCCGTGGTCACTGAAACCCCCAAGGGTGGGATGGATGCGGTCGCCCGAACGATCGCAGCAAGCTATCAGGAGGTCCACGGGCCCCAGCCGGGCCGGGGCGTGCGGTTGCTCACGGGCCTACGGAACAGGTAGGAGTTTCCCTACGATTGACGCGTAGGGAAACTCCTACCTATCCTGTGGACATGAACATCACCCACGCCTCCTTCGTCACCCTCCCCGTCGCCGACCAGGACCGGGCGCTGCGCTTCTACCGGGACGTCCTCGGTTTCGAGGTCACCGCCGACCTGGACCTGCCGCCCGGCCGCTGGCTCCAGGTGGCGCCCGCGGGAGCCCAGACCGTCTTCACGCTCTCGGGTCCGGGGATGGGGGGTTTCACGCCCGGCGAGGCCCGGGGGATCATGTTGGTGACGACCGACGTCGACGCCGACTGCGCGCGGCTCACCGCCGCCGGTGTCGTGGTGGAGGGTCCCGACGACCTTCCCTGGGGCCGCATGGCCTCGTTCCGCGACCCCGACGGCAACGGTCTGATGCTGGTCACGGAGAAGGCCCTCGGGGCGGCCGCGGAGATGTGAAAGGTGCTGAGCGCGCCATGACGGGGATCGGGGCAGGGCGGGAGGCCGCGGCGGTACGAGCCGCGTCCGGAACCTCCGCCGCGGCGGCATCCGTCGGAGCCCGGGCCGGAGCCGGAGCCGGACCCGGCGCAGGACCGGCCACCGCCGTCGAAGCGGCCGTCGAAGCCCTCGCCGAAGCCGCTCCCGCCGTCGAACCCCCCGGCTCCGGGGCGTCCGGCTCCGGAGCGTCCGGCGCCCGCGAGGACCAGATCTTCGCGGCGCTCGCCAACGCCACCCGTCGCGAGGTGCTGCGGCTGCTGCGCGAGCAGGGGCCCCAGCCCGTCCAGGCGCTGGCCGACCACTTCGCCATGCGCCGCCCCAGCCTCTCGGAACACCTCAAGGTGCTCCGGGAGGCCGGCCTCGTCTCCGAGGAGCGCGCGGGCCGGCAGCGCATCTACCGCCTGGAGGCCGCCCCGCTGGCCGACGTCCAGGACTGGCTCCATCCGTACGAGCGGTTCTGGCGCGACAGGCTGAAGGGCCTCGGCGATCTCCTGGACCGCATGCCCGACGATCCCGAGTCATGACCCCGGACCCGCACGACCCGAACCCCGGCACCCCGGACCCGGATCACCCGAACTCTGGCGCCCCGGACCCGCACGACCCGAACACCCCCGCCCCCGACGACGACCTCACCACCATCCGCGTCGCCCAGTTCCTGCCGCATCCGCCCGCCAAGGTCTGGCGCGCGCTCACCGAGCCCGAACTGCTCGCGCAGTGGCAGATGCCGGGGTCCGAGGACTTCCGGCTCGAAGTCGGCCACCGGTACACGCTGACCGCGCTCCCGCGCCCCAACGCCGCCTTCTCCGGCACCGTTGACGTGCGCGTTCTCGCCTACGAGCCCGGACGGATGCTGAGCGTCGGCTGGGCCGACGCGAACGCGTCCCGCCCCGCGGACTGGACCATTACCTGGACCCTGGAACAGGAAGGGCGCGGTACGCGTCTCTTCCTAGTACACGAGGGATTCGATCCGGACGATCCCACCCAGATGATGGCGCGGAAGATCATGGACGGGGGCTGGAGGTCGCATGTGATGCGATCTCTGGGGAATGCGCTGGACCGGATGTAGATGTTGCCGCACTCCGGTGAGGTGCAGGCCGTAGTCATGCGAACGACAGCCGGTAGTCAAGGGCCGGTAAAAGCTGTAACCGCAGGACCACCCCGCGTGCACGTGCATCTGCCCATGCATCTGCACATGAACAGAGCTATGATCCGAGTCAGTTGACTACTGCACCTATGGCCACCTCAGCCACTGCACGACCGGGGAGCGACCTGTGGACCACGACGTGTTCGACGTGGATGACGTGTACGACGGTATGGCTGAATTTGTGTACAACGGCATGGCTGCGACCGAGCTCGACGGCGTCGCCTGGCAGAAGAGCCGGCACAGCAACTCGCAGGGTTCCTGCGTGGAGTTCGCCCGGCTGCCCGGCGGTGACGTGGCCGTGCGGAACTCGCGGTTCCCGGAGGGGCCCGCGCTCGTCTACACGCGCGCCGAGATCGAAGCCATGCTCCTGGGTATCAAGGACGGCGAGTTCGATCACCTGATCGCGGGCTGACGGCCGTGATCGCGAATCGTCCCGAACGGGCCGGCCGCGGAAGGTCCGGTCCGAGGGTGGTCGGCCTTCATCAGGGGTGAACTTCACTCAGCGTTTCGTAACGCGCGTAGAACCGCGGCGCCAAAAGGCGCCGCGGTTCGTCATTCGGGAGCGGGTGCGGCCGTCTCCGGCTGTGCCCCCAGACGGAACAGCGCCCATACGACCTTGCCGCTGAGCGTTCCGGCGAGCGGGTGCCAGCCCCAGCTGTCCGAGAACGAGTCGACCAGGAAGAGGCCGCGCCCCGATTCCGCCGCGAAGTCCTCAGAGTCGCCGGCGACCGGGGAGTCGTGGCTGGGGTCGCGCACGGCGCACACCAGTCTCGAGGTCCACCGCATCAAGTGCAGCCTCACCGGCGGCCCTTGCTCGTCCCCGCGGGGGGTGTCCGAGGGAAGCGCGTGACGCAGGGCGTTGGTGACGAGTTCGGAGACCACGAGACAGACGTCGTCGAAACGGTCGCCTATCTCCCACTGGTCCAGCGTCACGCGGGTGAACTGCCGTGCCTCGCGCACCGCTTCGTAGCGGGCGGGCAGGGCGCACGAGGCGGCGCTGGACACGGCCGCGGGGTCGAGAGGCGGAAGTCCCTGCCGTAAGGGTTCGAGCATGGTCGATCCATTCGTCCCCATGCGAGGCACTCCCGGGTGTTCGCGGTCGTTGCGATGCAGCGGTGGCGCGGGGACCATGGTTCCGAATGCGTACAGCAGATGCAAGGGCAGATGCACGTGCACGCGCCCGAATTGGACCTTCCTCTACTACTTCTTGGTCATTTCTTCCTTCACCTTATTCTCAGCTGTCGGGCGTTCACTGATCCTTTTCTGTGCTTCGGCTTTGGCTGCTTTCCGTTTCCGTAACTGAACGAGTACTGCTTGAAGTGTTTTAGTGGCAGACTGCGGCGACTGGAAGACGGTTGGGGAGGCTGACGAACGTGAGCGCTGGTGAGTCGAGCGGCTCGGTGGTGCGGCGCATGCTGCTGGGGTCCCATCTGCGGCGCCTGCGTGAGGCGCGCGGCATCACCCGTGAAGCGGCCGGCTACTCGATCCGTGCCTCCGAATCGAAGATCAGCCGTATGGAGTTGGGAAGGGTGAGCTTCAAGACCCGCGACGTCGAGGACCTGCTGACGCTCTACGGCATCAACGACGAGGCCGAGCGCACCTCCCTCGTCTCCCTCGCCAAGGAGGCCAACGTCGCGGGCTGGTGGCACAGTTACTCCGACGTCCTGCCCAGCTGGTTCCCCACCTACGTCGGCCTGGAGGGCGCGGCCCACCTCATCCGGGTGTACGAGGTGCAGTTCGTGCACGGCCTGCTGCAGACCGAGGCGTACGCCCGGGCCGTCGTCCGGCGCGGGATGCGGGGCGCCTCCGCCGCAGACGTCGACCGGCGGGTGGCCCTGCGCCTGGAGCGGCAGAAGTACCTCGTCTCGGCGAACGCCCCCGAGTTCCACATCGTCCTCGACGAGGCCGCGCTGCGCCGCCCCTACGGCGACCGCGAGGTGATGCGCGAGCAGCTCCAGCATCTGATCGAGGTCTCCGAGCGGCCCAACGTACGGCTTCAGGTCATGCCGTTCAGCTTCGGCGGGCATTCCGGCGAGAGCGGCTCCTTCACCATCCTGAGCTTCCCCGAGTCCGACCTGTCCGACGTCGTCTATCTGGAGCAGCTGACCAGCGCGCTCTATCTGGACAAGCGCGAGGACGTCAACCAGTACGAGAGCGCGCTCAAGCAGCTCCAGCAGGACAGCCCCGGACCGGACGAGAGCCGGGATCTGCTGCGCGGGCTGCTCCAGCTCTCCTGACGCCGGCCGCGGAGTTCTCTCGGAGAGCAGCGGCAGACTTCTCTTGTCACCTTCAACTCCCTTGAAACACAAGTACGATGACATGTGATCAGACCGTGATCGGATGTCTGCTGACCCGGGCCAAGGACTGCCTCGGCAGCACAGGGATTGAGGGAGCACATGTCGTCCTACTTCACCGACCTGGCCCAGCAGTACATCGACGGCGAATGGCGCCCGGGCACCGGCTCCTGGGACATCATCGATTTCAACCCGTACGACGGCGAGAAGCTGGCGTCGATCACGATAGCCACGGTGGACGAGGTCGACGAGGCCTACCGTGCCGCCGAGCGCGCCCAGAAGCAGTGGGGCGAGACGAACGCGTACGCCCGCCGCGCGGTCTTCGAGAAGGCCCTCGCCGTCATCGACGCGCGTGAGGAGGAGATCACCGATGTGATCATCGCCGAGCTGGGCGGCACCCGGCTCAAGGCGGCCTTCGAGCTCCACCTCGTCCGGGAGTTCCTGCGTGAGTCGGTGCAGCTCGCGCTGCGCCCCGAAGGGAAGATCATCCCCTCGCCGGTCGACGGCAAGGAGAACCGCCTCTACCGCGTGCCGGTCGGGGTCGTGGGTGTCATCAGCCCCTTCAACTTCCCGTTCCTGCTGTCGGTCAAGTCCGTCGCCCCGGCCCTCGCGCTCGGCAACGGCGTCGTCCTCAAGCCGCACCAGAACACCCCGATCGTCGGCGGTTCCCTCGTCGCGAAGATCTTCGAGGAGGCGGGCCTGCCCGGCGGGCTCCTCAACGTCGTCATCACCGACATCGCCGAGATCGGCGACGCCTTCATCGAGCACCCGGTCCCGAAGGTCATCTCCTTCACCGGCTCCGACAAGGTCGGCCGGCACGTCGCCACGGTCTGCGCCGCGAACTTCAAGCGCTCGGTGCTCGAACTCGGCGGCAACAGCGCGCTGGTCGTCCTGGACGACGCGGACGTCGACTACGCGGTCGACGCGGCGGTCTTCAGCCGCTTCGTCCACCAGGGCCAGGTCTGCATGGCCGCCAATCGTGTCCTGGTCGACCGGTCGATCCAGGCCGAGTTCACCGAGAAGTTCGTCGCCAAGGTCGGGACGCTGAAGACCGGCGACCCCAGGGACCCGCAGACGGTCATCGGCCCGGTCATCAACTCCTCCCAGGCGGACGCGCTGTCCGGTGTCGTCGAGCAGGCGATCGCCGAGGGCGCCACCGCGCTGCTGCACGGTTCGGTCAGGGAGAACCTGGTCGAGCCCTCCGTCCTGACCGGCGTCCCCGCCGACTCGGAGCTGCTGCGCCAGGAGGTCTTCGGCCCCGTCGTCTTCCTCGTCCCGTTCGACGGGGAGGAGGAGGCGGTCCGGATCGTCAACGACACTCCGTACGGCCTCTCGGGCGCCGTCCACACGGCCGACATCGAGCGCGGCGTGAACTTCGCCAAGCAGATCGACACCGGCATGTTCCACGTGAACGACGGCACCGTCCACGACGAGCCCCTCGTCCCCTTCGGCGGCGAGAAGCACTCCGGCATCGGCCGTCTGAACGGCGAGACGACCGTCGACTCCTTCACCACCACCAAGTGGATCTCGGTGCAGCACGGGCGGAGCCGCTTCCCCTTCTGAGACGCCTTCGCGTGACCGTTCAGCGCGCCGGACCCTTGCGGACAGAACCTGACCGCAAGGGTCCGTAGCGTCTTCCCCGTCAGCCGGGAGGACCCGACGAAAGGCGGCCGGTCATGGTCACGCATGTGCGAGCGGAAGAGCAGGGCGACGAGCGCGGGGCGCTGCTCGCCTTCATCGAGGAGCAGCGCGGCGGCATCCGCCGGTCGCTGCTGGGGTTGACCGAGGAGCAGGCCGCGAGCCGGCCGAGCGCCAGCGAGCTCTCCCTGTCCGGGCTGCTCAAGCATGTCGCGGAGGTCGAGCAGGGCTGGATCGCGCGGGCCAAGGGTGAGCCTCCGGCGATCAAGCGGGACGAGTCGAACTGGCACGAGTGCTTCGTCCTCGGCGAGGGCGAGACGGTCGCCTCGCAGCTCGCGTACTGGGAGAAGGTCGCCGCCGAGACGGAGGCGTTTTTGCGCTCGGTGCCGAGCCTGGACGACACTTTCGCGCTCCCGCCGGACCCCTGGTTCCCGCCCGAGGGTCGTGTCTCCATGCGCTGGCTGGCGCTCCACCTGATCCGCGAGACGGCCCGGCACGCCGGCCACGCCGACATCATCCGCGAGTCCCTGGACGGGAAGACGGCCTTCGAGCAGTACGAGGACTTCCGCCCGGCACGCCGAGAGCACGCACCTGACGCCGCCCGGCCCGCCCTTCGGGCGAACGACGGGACTTTCGCAACACGCCCTAGGCTGGGCCGTATGTCAGCGATCCGTCTTCTCGTGCTCGGCGCGGTCCGCCAGCACGGGCGGGCCCACGGCTACCAGGTGCGCAACGACCTGGAGTACTGGGGCGCGCACGAGTGGTCCAACGCCAAGCCCGGCTCGATCTACCACGCGCTCAAGCAGATGGCCAAGCAGGGACTGCTGCACGCCCACGAGATCGCGCCCTCCACGGCCGGCGGTCCTCCGCGCACCGAGTACGAGATCACGGACGCGGGGACCGAGGAGTATCTGACGCTCCTGCGCGAGTCGCTGACCTCGTACGACCAGAAGATGGACGTCCGCTCGGCGGGCATCGGCTTCATCGTCGACCTGCCGAGGGAGGAGGCGGTGGCCCTCCTGAAGGAGCGGATCCGCGGGATCGGGCAATGGCGGGCGTCCGTCACCGAGCACTACGTGCCCGAGGACGGCCCCGCCCGGCTCGGGCACATCGGCGAGCTCATGGACCTCTGGGTCCACACCGCCGACGCCGACGCGGCCTGGACGGGCGGTCTGATCGCCCGGATCGAGGGCGGCGCCTACACCTTCGCCGGAGAGGGCGCTCCGTTCGTCGGGGTCCTCGGGGAGGGCGAGGAGAACCCCTACGCGACGGGGGAGCGGCACCCGGAGGACGCGCGCTGAGCCGCACCCAACCCGACGCTCATCAAGTTTGACTAATGCCAACGATCGGCCTACCCTCCATCGGCATGCCAGTAGTCAAGTTTGATTACCAGGTGCGCGGACCGGACCGGAAGCGGTCTGGGCCGGAAGCGGGCCGGAGCGGAGGGAGCGGGATGACCGGGGCGATCGTCGTCGAGGACGTACGCAAGAGGTACGGGGACAAACACGCGCTGGACGGACTGGACCTGCTGGTCGGGCGCGGCACGGTGCACGCGGTGCTCGGCCCCAACGGCGCGGGCAAGACGACCCTGGTCCGGGTTCTGTCCACGCTGCTGCGGCCGGACGGCGGCCGGGCGGAGGTCGCCGGGCACGACGTGGTGCGCGAGGCCCGCGCGGTGCGGTCGCGCATCGGGCTGCTCGGCCAGCACGCCGCGCTCGACGAGGAACTCGGCGGCCGGCAGAACCTGGAGATGTTCGGGCGCCTGCACCACCTCGGCGCCCGCGCCGCACGGGCGCGGGCCGGCGAACTCCTGGAGCGCTTCGGTCTCGCCGACACCGGCCGCAAGGCGGTCGGCGACTACAGCGGCGGCATGCGCCGTCGCCTGGACCTGGCCGCCTCGCTCATCACCGACCCCGAGGTCCTGTTCCTGGACGAGCCGACGACCGGGCTCGACCCGCGCGGCCGGGCGGAGGTCTGGGCGGCGGTGCGCTCCCTGGTCGGCGGCGGCACGACGGTGCTGCTCACCACCCAGTACCTGGAGGAGGCGGACCAGCTCGCCGACCGCATCTCGGTCGTCGACCGCGGACGCGTCATCGCGGACGGCACGGCCGACGAACTGAAGTCCCGCACCGGCGGCGACCGCATCGACGTGGTGCTGCGCGACGGGGGACTGCTGGGCGCGGCCGTCGCCCTGCTGCCGTTCGCCGGGGACGGCGTCTCGGTGGACGCCGACCGCCGGCTGCTCAGCGCTCCGGTCACCGACCGCATGGCGGCCCTCGCCGCGGCCGTGCGCGGGCTGGCGGAGGCGGGGATCGAGGCGGAGGACATCGCGCTGCGGCGCCCGACGCTGGACGAGGTGTTCCTGCACCTGACCGGAGGCGAGCCGTCCGCGCTCCCGGACAAGGACGAGGCACGAGCCGGGGAGGCCGCGTGAGCACGACGTACGACACCGCCCGCGAGGGGAACCGGAACCCCGGGCGGACCGGAGGAACGGGGCAGCCGCCGCATGCACCCGGGGCGGGCGTCCGGCTGCTCTCCGACTGCTGGACCATGACCCGCCGTGAGTTCGCCCGCTGGGCCCGGCAGCCCGTCCAGGCGGCGGTCGGCCTGGTCTTCCCGGTGATGCTGCTCCTGATGTTCGGCTATCTGGTCGGCGGCGGACGGGAGGTCGAGGGGGACTACGTCGACTACCTGGTGCCGGGCATGCTCGCGCTGACCATGACGTTCGGTCTGGAGGGCACGATGCTGGCCGTCACCCAGGACCTCGGCAAAGGCGTCATCGACCGCTTCCGCTCCCTGCCGATGGCCGACGGCGCCGTCCTGGTGGGCCGTTCGGCCGCCGACATGCTGCACTCGACGGTGGGCCTCGCCGTGCTGACCGCGGTCGGGTACGCGCTCGGCTGGCGCGCCGACTGCACCCCGGGCGCGTTCCTCGGGGCGATGGGACTGCTCCTGCTCTTCCGCTTCGCCATGCTGTGGATCGGCATCCACCTGGCGATGGTCGCAGGGAAGCCGGAGCTGGTGCAGGCCGTGCAGATCCTGGTGTGGCCCGTCGGCTTCCTGTCCAACGTCTTCGCCTCCCCCTCCTCGATGCCCTCCTGGCTGGGCACGCTGGTCGGTTGGAACCCCATGTCCCAGACGGCGACGGCGGTCCGCGAGCTGTTCGGCGGACCGGGCGGGGAGCCCGGGCACACCGGCGCGGCGGTCCTGTGGCCGCTGGCCCTGCTCGCCGTCTTCCTCCCGCTGGCGGTACGGCGCTTCGCCCGGCTGAGCCGCTGAGCCGCTGAGCCCCGGGCGGCCGGTCCCCGTCGGGCCGGCCGCCACCGGAGCCGGCCCGACGGACGGGAGTTCAGTGGTGGAAGCTCGTGGCCGCCTCCTTGTCGTGGGTCAGCGGGTGCGGCTGCCGGCGCAGTTCGGGCAGCAGCCGGCTCAGGTCCTCGATGAAGAGGTCGGCGAGGTCGGAGGAGAAGCCGTTGCGGCACACCACACGCAGCACCGACAGGTCCTGACGGTTCTCGGGGAAGGTGTACGCGGGCAGCAGCCAGCCGTTCTCGCGCATTCTCCGCGAGACGTCGAACACGTCGTACGTGGTCACCTCGGGCGCCGTCGTGAAGGCGAACACCGGCAGTTCGTCCCCGCGGGTGATGAGCCGGAAGTCGCCCAGGCAGTCCACGCGTTCGGCGAGCGCGCGGGCCACGTCCCGGGTGGTCTGCTGCACCGCGCGGAAGCCCTCCCGGCCGAGCCGCAGGAAGGTGTAGTACTGCGCGACGACCTGCGCTCCGGGGCGGGAGAAGTTGAGCGCGAAGGTCGGCATGTCACCGCCCAGGTAGTTCACCCGGAAGACCAGTTCCTCCGGCAGTTCCTCCGCCGTCCGCCACAGCGCCCAGCCGACGCCCGGGTAGACCAGTCCGTACTTGTGGCCCGAGGTGTTGATCGACGACACCCTCGGCAGCCGGAAGTCCCAGACCAGGTCCTCGTCGATGAAGGGCGCGACCATCGCGCCGGACGCGCCGTCCACGTGGACCGGGATGTCGAGTCCCGTGCGCTCCTGGAGCCGGTCGAGCGCCGCGCACAGGTCCGCGATCGGTTCGTAGCTGCCGTCGAAGGTGGAGCCCAGGATGCCGACGACGCCGATCGTGTTCTCGTCGCACAGCTCGGCCGCCGCCTCGGGGTCGAGGTGGAACCGGTCGCCCTCCATGGGCACCTGACGGGCCTCCACCTCCCAGAAGTTGCAGAACTTCTCCCAGCACACCTGGACGTTCACGCCCATGACGAGGTTCGGCCGCGCGCCCGGGTACCGGTCGGCGTTGCGCTGGGCCCAGCGCCGCTTGAGCGCCATGCCGGCGAGCATGCACGCCTCGCTCGACCCGGTCGTGGAGCAGCCGACCGCGGCCGACGGGTCCGGAGCGTTCCACAGGTCGGCCAGCATCGACACGCAGCGCCGCTCCAGCTCGGCCGTGCGCGGGTACTCGTCCTTGTCGATCATGTTCTTGTCCCGGCACTCCGCCATCAGGATCCCGGCCTGCGGTTCCATCCAGGTGGTGACGAAGGTGGCCAGGTTCAGCCGGGAGTTCCCGTCCAGCATCAGCTCGTCGTGCACGAGCTGGAGCGCGGTCGTGGGCGGCAGCGGGCCGTCCGGGAGGCGGTGCTTGGGCGGCGCCTCGACCATGCCGCTGACCGGATTGGCCTCGCCGTAGAAGGGGTTGACGGAGTGCCTGTCGGTATCGGGCTTCTGCTGGCCCTGGTGGAGGGGCATGAGCTTTCTCCCAACGCTTCTGCGGGACGTGTGTCCCGTTTGTTCATCGGACGAGGGTGCCTCGGCGGTTCACCGGACCTGGCTCCCGTCCTCGTGCAGTTGCATCTGCGGCCGTCCGGTCACCAGCAGCCACGCCGGCAGGGAGGCGATGCAGAGCAGGGCGATGATGGTCGGCGAGCTGACCAGGACGGCGGCCGTGAACAGGCTCACCCAGCCCTGCCGGGTGACCGCGAGGAGCGTGCCCAGGACCCCCGCGGCCAGTCCCAGCGACGGCGGGACGGACGGCACCAGCGCGTGGGCGCACAGCCCGAACGAGGCGCCCACGAACACGGACGGGAAGATCCGGCCGCCCCGGAATCCGCAGCATGTGGCGACGATGAGCGCGGCCAGTTTCACGACGGACATCAGGGCGAACCGGCCCGCCGACCAGCCGTCCGGGTTCCGGGCGATCTCGGCGACCTGGTCCAGGCCCTTGAACAGGGTCAGCGGCCCGCCCAGGCAGCCCAGCAGCCCGAGGACGAGTCCGCCCACGGGCAGGGCCGCCATGGGATGGCGCAGGAAGGCGAAGACCTTGTGGACATAGGGGAGGGCGTGGACCCCGGCCATGCCGAGCACGGCCGCGGCGGAGGCGATCACCAGCGCGGCCAGGACGTCGCTCCAGCCGGGACTGCCGAGCGGGGGCAGACCCAGGTCGAAGCTCGCGTGCCCGAGCAGCGAGGTGATGATCGAGCCGACCGCCGCGGCCGTCAGCGGCCCGAACAGGTTGTCCCACAGCTGTCCCTTGATCTGCCGCCCGGCGAGCGCCTCGGAGACGACCAGCGCCGCCGCGACCGGCGTGCCGAACAGGGCGCCGATGGTCCCCGCCTCGGCCAGGACCAGCCACAGCTCGCCGGGCGCGGAGGGGGCGAACCTGCGGCCCGCCCAGAACGCCAGGGCCACGTTGGTGGCGATGATCGGGTTCTCGGGACCGAGGCTCGGACCGCCCGCCAGCATCAGCACGGTCGCCACCAGCAGGCCGGGCAGGATGAACAGGGGCAGCGGTTTCGCCTGGAGCCCCACGGTGGCGGGGTCGGGGCCCGCGTGCCCCGGCGCCTTCCACACCACGAGGCCGACCAGGATGCCGGTGGTGGTGAGCATGACGATCATCCAGAGCGAGGAGTACCCGCCGATCCCCAGGGCGTCCGGAAGGTCCGTCCACAGCACGTCCTTGAGTTCATCGGCGAGCTTGCTCACGCCGATGAACAGGAGGCTCGAGACCGCGCCCACGACCACGGCGGGGAGGAACAGCGGCAGCAGCGTCCGCGCGGGCGTCGCCCGGGCCTTGGCCGGTCCCGGGGGAGCCGCTTCGTGGGTCACGGGCTCACCCTAAGCGGGCCTTCCGGACATAACATCCTGAAATCCTCCGCCGGAGTGGACGCGGGATTCCGGGCTTGCACCTCACGTCACGTCAGGGCCCATCGTGAAGGGCGTACCGAGGAAGGAGCGGAAGTGGGCTATTCAGTGGGCCAGGTGGCCGGGTTCGCCGGCGTCACGGTGCGCACGCTGCACCACTACGACGAGATCGGCCTGCTCGCCCCCGGCGAGCGCAGCCACGCGGGTCACCGGCGCTACGGCGACGCGGACCTGGACCGGCTGCAGCAAATCCTGTTCTACCGGGAGCTCGGCTTCCCGCTCGACGAGGTCGCCGCCCTGCTCGACGACCCGGACGCGGACCCGCGCGCGCACCTGCGCCGCCAGCACGACCTGCTGACCGCCCGGATCGAGAAGCTGCAGAAGATGGCCGCGGCCGTGGAGCACGCCATGGAGGCACGCACGATGGGCATCAACCTCACGCCCGAGGAGAAGTTCGAGATCTTCGGGGACAAGGACCCCGAGGAGCACGCGGAGGAGGCCGAACGCCGCTGGGGCGGCACGGAGACGTACGCCGAGTCCCAGCGCCGCACCGCCCGCTACACCAAGGACGACTGGAAGCGCATGCAGGCCGAGGTGGCCTCCTGGGGCGAGCGCTACGACGCCCTGATGGAGGCCGGTGAGCGGCCGGACGGCGAGCGGGCCATGGACATGGCCGAGGAGCACCGGCAGCACATCACCCGGTGGTTCTACACCTGCACGTACGAGATCCACCGGGGACTCGGCGACATGTACGTCGCCGACGAGCGGTTCAAGGCGTTCTACGACTCGATGCGGCCGGGCCTGGCCGAGCACCTGAGGGACGCGATCGCGGCGAACGCCGGCCGGCACCCCGGAGAGGCGTGACCGGGCCGGCGCCGGCGGGGCCGATCCCCACCGGCGCCGGCCTCGGGCTCGTACCGGCTCCGGCCGGGGCGGCCCGTACCGGCTCCGGAAGGGGCCCGTGCGGCGCGGTCTACTCCTTCACCAGGACCACCGCCGTGCCGTAGGCGCACACCTCCGTGCCCACGTCCGCCGCCTCCGAGACGTCGAAGCGGAACATGAGCACCCCGTTGGCGCCCCGCGCGCGTGCCTGGTCGACGAGCCGTTCCATGGCCTGGTTGCGGGTCTGCACGAGCGTCTTGGTGAGCCCCTTGAGCTCACCGCCGATCATCGACTTCAGGCCCGCGCCGATCTGGCTGCCCAGATGGCGCGAGCGGACGGTGAGGCCGAAGACCTCGCCGATGACCTGCTCGACGCGGTGGCCGGGAACGTCGTTCGTGGTCACGACCAGCACGTCCGCGTGGGGACCCTGGCCGCCGCCGTATTCATCGATGCCCATGGTCCACAGCTTTGTCCCAGTGGCCGCACAGTGCATCCTGGAGTCACGGGTGGAACCTGGCGTCGACACATCGCGTTGATAGCTTTGGTCGGCCGTACAAGGACCGCCGTCCTCCCTTCACCCCTCAGGAGCCCGGACCCGTGATGACGCTCGCCCTCGGTCCCAGCTGGCTGGATCCGAACACGCTCCTGGACAACTTCGGCATCTGGGGCCTGCTGCTGGTGGTCTTCGCCGAGTCCGGCCTGCTCATCGGCTTCTTCCTGCCGGGTGACTCGCTGCTGTTCACCTGCGGCCTGCTGATCGCCACCGGCGCCATGGACTTCCCGCTGTGGGCCGCGGTGCCGTTGATCTGTCTCGCCGCGGTCCTCGGCGACCAGGCGGGTTACCTGTTCGGCAAGAAGGTCGGCCCGTCCCTCTTCTCCCGCCCGGACTCGCGCCTGTTCAAGCAGGAGAACGTGGTCAAGGCCAACGAGTTCTTCGAGAAGTACGGTCCGAAGTCCCTCGTGCTGGCCCGCTTCGTTCCCGTCGTGCGCACGTTCACGCCGATCATCGCGGGCGTCAGCGGCATGCGGTACCGCCCCTTCCTCACCTTCAACGTCATCGGCGGCGTGCTGTGGGGCGCGGGCGTCACCCTGCTCGGCTCCTGGCTCGGCAAGATCGAGTTCGTCAACAAGCACATCGAACTGATCCTGATCCTGATCGTGTTCGTCTCGGTCGTCCCGATCCTGATCGAGTTCCTGCGCGCCCGCTCCAAGGCGAAGAAGAACCCGCCCCAGGAGTCCCCCGAGCAGGAGGAGCCGTACGCGGCTCAGGGCTTCGACGACTTCCCGGACTCCTTCCCGGCCCATGCCCACACCGCGCCGCCCGTCATGGACGACGCCACCAGGCCGCTGCGCGTGCCGCCGGTCCACGAGAACCGGGACGGGTCCTACGGCGGCCAGGACCCCGCCGGGTTCTACGGAGACCAGGGGCACGGCGCGTCGTACGGGAACCAGGCGCAGGGGCAGGCCTACGGGAACCAGGGACACGGCCCGTCGTACGGCGGTCCGGGCCAGGCGCAGGGCCACGGCCAGGGCCAGGGCCAGGGCCAGGCGTACGGGAACCACGGAGCCCAGGGACAGGGCTACGGCCGTCAGGGCGACCCCTACCCGGCCCAGCAGCAGTACCGCCAGCCCCAGGCCCCGCAGCAGCACCAGGGCCAGCACCAGCAGCACCAGGCCCAGCCCCAGCAGCAGTACCAGCAGCAGCCCCAGCCCCAGCAGTACGGCTCGGATCAGGGCTACGGCTACGACCAGCGGCAGTACGACCAGGGGTACCAGCAGGGCCACCAGCAGGGCTACGGCCAGGGCCAGGACCGGCAGCACCCCCAGGGCGACCCCCGGGCTCCGTACGACGCCGAGCAGTACCCGTACGGCCAGGGCCCGTCGCAGAACTGAGGCGTCCGCCCGGACCTCCGGAGCCCGGTCCCGCGGGACCGGGCCTCAGAACCCGCGCGTGCGCTTGGCGGCCCGCCGCCCGCCGGCGGAGCCGCCCGGCAGACGCAGGAACAGTCGCGAGATCTCCGAACCGAGGTTCACCCCGATCGCGATGGCCATGGCGAGCGCCGCGGCCTTCGTGAGCGACACCAGGCCCTTGTCGACGTTGTTCTGGGCGATCGACAGCAGCCCGAAGTAGGTGGCCGAACCGGGCAGCAGGGGCCCGATCGCGGCCGTCGTGTAGGGCAGCGCGGAAGCGAACCGGTAGCGCGAGAGCAGCTGTCCGAAGAGGCCCACCAGGCCCGCGGCGACCGCCGTGGAGGCCACCGGCGATATCCCGCCCGCGTAGTGCATCGCCCCGTACACCGACCAGGCCACGCCGCCGTTGAGGGTCACGGCGAGGACGGTGGAGCGTTCCTGCTGGAGCAGCACCGCGAACGTGAACGAGAGCGCCATCGACGCGGCGATCTGGAGCAGCGGCCGCTTGGAGATGTTCAGGGCCGCGTCGGGGTCGAGCTGCGCGCCCAGCTTGACGCCGAAGTAGAGCACCACGAGGACGCCGACGACGATCCCCACGAACAGGTACATGACCTCCAGAAGTCGCGCGGACGCGGTGATGTAGAAGCCGGTCAGTCCGTCCTGCACCCCCGCGACGAGCGCCCGTCCCGGCAGCAGCGCGAAGAGCCCACCGGTGATCACCGCGGACGCCTTCACGTCGACGTGCGCCACCGTGAGCGCCACGCCTATGGCGGCGGGGGGCATCGCCGCCGCCGTGAACTGGTAGAACTCCGGCAGTCCGCGTCCGGCGCACAGCCAGGCGAGCCGGTCGCCGAGCATCGCGCCGAGCGCGGCGGCGACGAACACGATCGCGTCGCCGCCGACGAGTACGGAGGCCGCGCCCGCCAGCAGTCCGCCCGAGGCCGTCAGGGCCCAGCCGGGGTACGGGTGCCGGTTGCGCCGCATCTCGGCCAGCCGCCGGTAGGCCTCCTCGAGGGGGATCGAGGTCTCCGGGTCGCTCAGGTCGTCGACGAGCCGGTAGACGGCCGCCAGGCGCGTGTAGTCGGTGCCCCGGCGGCGGACGGTCCGTGACGCGGTCACCGGGTCGTCCACGAGGGAGGGCTGGTGCGAGATCGACAGCAGGGTGAAGGTGACGTTCGGCTCGCTGCGGTCGAGCCCGTAGGCGCGGCACACGGCGAGCATCGCCGTCTCCACGTCCTCGGCGCCCTCGCCGCCCGCGAGGAGCAGCTCGCCGATGCGCAGGGTCAGGTCCAGGACGCGCGGGACGGCGGGCCCCGGCTCGTCCTCCTTGTGCACGGGCTCGGGAGCGGGCCGCTCCGCCACCGGCATGCGCAGCATCGTGCGCATGCGGTCCTGCCACGGCGCGTCCTTGGTCAGGCTGACCAGGGGGACGCCGGTCGCCGGCGTGAAGGCGGGCGGGGCGTTGCGGGCGCTGTAGGTGCGCGGGGTGCTGAACGCCGAACCGCCCTGTTCCGGCCCGGCGGGCTGCGGTGCGTCGAGGCCCTGGGGGAGCGCGAACTCCGAGGTCGTCGATCCGTCCTCGTCGGCCGCCGCCGGGCCCGGCGGCGTCACCCCCGTGGGCGGGCTGAAGGCACTCCTCGCCTCGTCCGAGTGCGGCTTGCGGTCTTCCGCTTCCGGGTCCGCCACCAACTCCAGCCTCGCCTTTCGCTTCTGTGTGGTTCTCCTTCTTGCCTTCCGTATGCCTCAGTATGCGTACGGACACACGAACGGGCCGCGTCACCCCCAGGGGATCACGCGGCCCGTTCGGAAAAGGGCGGGGGTCGGAGACCGCCCGCGGGGAGGTCAGTGACCGCCCTGGTCCTTGAAGCGCTTGTAGGAACGCTCGATCTCGGCCTCGGCGTCCGCACGGCCGACCCAGTCGGCGCCCTCGACGGACTTGCCCGGCTCCAGGTCCTTGTAGACCTCGAAGAAGTGCTGGATCTCCAGGCGGTCGAACTCCGACACGTGGTGGATGTCGCGCAGGTGCTCCACGCGCGGGTCGTGCGCCGGGACGCACAGCAGCTTGTCGTCGCCGCCGGCCTCGTCCGTCATCCGGAACATGCCGATCGCGCGGCACTGGATGAGGCAGCCCGGGAAGGTCGGCTCGTCCAGGATGACCAGCGCGTCCAGCGGGTCGCCGTCCTCGCCGAGGGTGTTCTCGACGAAGCCGTAGTCGGCCGGGTAGCTGGTCGAGGTGAAGAGTCGACGGTCCAGACGGATCCGACCGGTCTCGTGGTCCACCTCGTACTTGTTCCGTGAACCCTTCGGAATCTCGATCGTGACGTCGAACTCCACCGGTGGCTCCTCCATGATCAGCACATACTTCTGGTGATTAAGTGTCCCTCACGCAGGTGGGTGATCGCGAAAGGGGCTGGTGGTCGTGCCAGAGCTGAGGGCTTGGCGGGCCGCGAGACCGCATGTCGTGCGGATCGCGCGGACGGTGAAACCGCATGCGGCGCGGATCGCCCGTGCCGTACGGCCGCGTGCCGTGCGATGGACGACGCCGCAGCTCACAGCCGTCGCCGCCACCGCCGGCCTGGCTCTCGCCGCCGGTGCGGTGACCGTGGCCGGTCCCTGGGACTCCACCGGTCAGCGTACGGCCGAGCGGGACTGGGCCGCATCGCGGGTGCCCGAGGGTGGCACAGATCACGCACGTACGTCCGATACGCACCGAACGTCACCCCGGCCCGCGCCCAGCGCCGACTCCGTGCTCACCGGGCTCGGCGGCGCATCGAGCGCCGAGGGCGCGCCCGCCGCGAAGGGCCTCGCCGGCGTCCTCGACCCGCTGCTGGCCAACCCGGCCCTCGGCTCGACGCGCACCGCCGTGGTGGTCGACGTGGCGACCGGGAAGCGGCTCTACGGCAAGGGCGCCGAGCAGGTCCAGACACCGGCCTCCACCACGAAGATCGCGACCGCGGTGGCCGCTCTCGCGGCACGGGGACCCGACCACCGCATCTTGACGCGCACGGTCCTGGAGCCCGACACCAAGGAGGTCGTGCTCGTCGGCGGCGGGGACCCGACGCTGACCGCCCGAAAGCCCGCGGACGGCTGGGCGGACCTCGGGACCCTCGCCGAGCGCACGGCCGCCGCCCTGAAGGACCGTCACATGGACCACGTGACGCTCTCCTACGACACCTCGCTCTACTCCGGCCCCGGTCTTCACCCCATGGGGGTCAACGACAACATCGCGAAGGTCACCCCCCTGATGGCCGACGAGGGGCGCCTCGACCGCTCGACGAGCGGGCCGACCGGGCGGGCCGCCGACCCGGCGGCGGCCGCCGCGCGGACGTTCGCCGATCTGCTGCACGACCACGGGATCACCGCGACGGCCCCCGGCCCCTCGAAGGCCACGAGCCGCTCCCAGGCCCTCGCCTCCGTCTCCTCGCCGCCGCTGTCCGCCCTGGTCGAGCGGATGCTGACCAACAGCGACAACGACATCGCCGAGGCGCTGGCCCGTCAGGTCGCCCTCGCCACCGGCGAGGAGCCCTCCTTCGACGGGGACGCGAAGGCGATCCGCGCCGAGCTGAAGAAGCTCGGACTGCCGCTGGCCGGGGCCCGGTTCGCGGACGGCAGCGGTCTGAACCGTGACGACCGGCTCTCCGCCGACCTGCTCACCGCCCTGCTGGCCAAGGCGGGCGACCCGGCCCACCCCGAACTGCGCTCGGTGCTCACGGGTCTGCCCGTCGCCGGGTTCACCGGCACCCTCAGCGCCCGTTACACCGACGCCCCCACGGCCACCGGGGTCGTCCGCGCCAAGACCGGCACCCTGACCGGGGTCAACACCCTCGCCGGCACCGTCGTCGACAAGGACGGCCGCCTGCTGGCCTTCGCCTTCCTGACCTCGGACGCCGCCAACCCGCCCGTCGCCGATGTGGCGAGGGCGGCGCTGGACCACACGGCGACGGCCCTGGTGGCGTGCGGCTGCCACTAGAGCCGCCCCCACTCGCGGCCGAGGACCCGGCGAGCGGACGGCCGACCCCGACGCGCCGACGGCCGCATCGCGTAGGCCGAACCGGCGCGCCGACCGCCGAACCCCGGCGCGCCGACCGCCGGGTGCCGGACGCGGTGCCCGGTCCCTCCCGGCCCGCGGGAACCACGCGCACCAGCGGCCCCGCGGCCGGCGGCCGGACGGCTCCGGACCCTAACCGCAGCCGGACCCGCTCACGTACGGTTGACGCATGACGAGCATCGGTGGTGCTGCTTCAGCTGGGATGGTCGACTGGAATCTCGCGGTGGCGACCGCGACCCGGCTCGTGCGGCCGGGCCCGGAGGTGAGCCGCGACGAGGCACGGGCCATCGTCGCGGAGCTGCGCCGGCACGCGAAGGCCTCGGAGGAGCACGTCCGGGGCTTCACCCGCATGGGCGACGACGTCGTCCACGACACCCCCGTCCTCGTCGTCGACCGCCCCGGCTGGGTCCGGGCCAACGTCGCCGGGTTCCGGGAGATCCTCAAGCCCCTTCTGGACAAGATGCAGGAACGGCGCGGGAGCTCCACGGGCGGAGCCGTCCTCGGCGCGGTCGGCGGCAAGGTCACCGGCGTCGAACTGGGCATGCTGCTGTCGTTCCTGTCGTCGAGGGTCCTCGGGCAGTACGAGACGTTCGCTCCCGCGACCCGCGACCTGCCCGCGGGATCGCCCACCGCCTCCGGCAACGGCGGCGGCAGGCTTCTGCTCGTCGCCCCGAACATCGTGCACGTGGAGCGCGAACTCGACGTCCAGCCGCACGACTTCCGGCTGTGGGTGTGTCTCCACGAGGAGACGCACCGCACCCAGTTCACGGCCGTGCCCTGGCTGCGCGACCACCTGGAGGGCGAAATCCAGTCGTTCTTGGGGGAGACCGAGGTCGACCCCATGACCGTCCTGGAGCGCATCAGGGAGGCGGCGCAGTCGCTCTCCGGCTCCCGCCCCGACTCCGAGGAGGACGACGGCGGACGTTCCCTCGTGGAAATCGTGCAGACGCCGGCCCAGCGCGAGATCCTCGGCCGGCTCACCGCCGTGATGTCCCTCCTGGAGGGGCACGCCGACTTCGTGATGGACGGTGTCGGCCCCGCCGTGGTCCCCTCCGTCGCCGAGATCCGCGAGAAGTTCCAGCAGCGCCGCGCCAAGGGCGCCTCACGCCTCGACCTGGCCCTGCGCAAACTGCTCGGCCTGGACGCCAAGCTCAGGCAGTACCGCGACGGCGAGCGGTTCGTACGGGCGGTCGTCGACGAGGTCGGCATGGACGGCTTCAACCGGGTGTGGACCTCGCCGAACACCCTCCCGACCAAGGCGGAGATCGCCAAACCGGCGGACTGGGTCGCGCGGGTGCACCGCAAGGCGGATTCGTGAACCCCGCGGGACGGTCGTGAAAGGAATCCGGCCGACGGCAGGCAAACGCTCCCTCTATCACCCGTCCGAGGGACCGTGGAGCATGGGTAGGCGTGCAATGCTCGGGGAACGCCCCGGTTCTGTCACCATCTACACACTCTGAGTGACAGATCCCCGGGCTAACCCCCCGAAAACTTCATGAAGGGAACCGGACATGGGTCCCCATCCTGCGGTCGCGGCGATACGCCTGGCGGTCCGCCGCGTACTCCACGACATCCTGACCGAACAACCGCCCGCCCACGACACCCGGCGCACGCCCGCACGCGGTGCCGCGCGCCCCTGCGCGCCCGACGCGGAACGCGTCCCGGGCACCCGGCGCGGCTCCGCCGTGTCCGCGCGTGCCCCGCACGACCGCACCTCCGCGAGCTCCCGGCCCGGCCCCGGCGACGGCGCCGCCCCGGAGCCGCTCGTGCTCGTCGCCTGCTCCGGCGGCGCCGACTCCATGGCGCTCGCCTCCGCCCTCGCCTTCGAGGCCCCCAAACTCGGTGTCCGCGCCGGTGGCATCACCGTCGACCACGGTCTGCAGCCCGGCTCCGGGCTGCGCGCCGACGAGGTCGTGCTGCGCCTGACCGAGCTCGGGCTCGCCCCGGCCGAGTCGATCGCCGTCACCGTCGGCCGCGACGGAGGCCCCGAGGCCGCCGCCCGCGACGCCCGGTACGCCGCCCTGGACGCCGCCGCCGAGCGCCACGGCGCCACCGCGATCCTGCTCGGCCACACCCGTGACGACCAGGCCGAGACGGTCCTGCTCGGGCTCGCCCGCGGCTCCGGCATCCGCTCCCTGTCCGGAATGGCCGCGGTCTCGGGGGCCGACGGCCGTTACCGCCGTCCCTTCCTGCACCTGGACCGGCAGACCGCCCGCAAGGCCTGCATGGTCCAGTCGCTGCCCGTCTGGGACGACCCGCACAACGCCGATCCGGCCTACACCCGCTCCCGGCTCCGCCACGAGGGTCTGCCCGCCCTCGAGAAGGCGCTCGGCAAAGGAGTCGTCGAGGCGCTCGCCCGTACGGCCCAGCTCTCCCGGGACGACGCCGACGCGCTCGACGCGTGGGCCAGCCAGGCCGAGGCGTCCGTCCGGGACGCGGCCGGCCTCCTGGAGTGCGCCAAGCTCTACGCCCTGCCGCCCGCCGTACGCCGCCGGATCCTGCGCCGCGCGGCCATCGAGGCGGGCGCTCCGGCGGGTTCGCTGTTCGCCCGGCACATCGAGGAGATCGACCGGCTGATCACCGGATGGCGTGGTCAGGGGGCCATCAATCTCCCGGGCAAAGTCGTCGCCCAGCGCCAGGGTGGCAGACTGGTGATTCGGCAAGGCTGAAACCGGACCCCGCACCGGGACCGCTCGCGCGGCTCCCCGGGACCCCTCGACTCGGGTCACGGGCGCTCCGGGACGGCCGTGCGGGTGAGCCGAAGGGACCACCGCCGGTTGCACGGCGCCCTGCAGGTGACGAGCCCAAAAAAGTGGGACGGACGACCGAAAGTGATGCGGGTGGACGCGAAAGACATGGGCACCGACCTCAAGTCGGTGCTCATCACCAAGGAAGAGATCGACGCGAAGCTGGCCGAGCTGGCCGCGAAGATCGACGCGGAGTACGCGGGCAAGGACCTGCTGATCGTCGGAGTGCTCAAGGGTGCCGTGATGGTCATGGCGGACCTCGCGCGTGCGCTGTCCACCCCCGTCACCATGGACTGGATGGCCGTGTCGTCGTACGGCGCGGGCACCCAGTCCTCCGGTGTGGTGCGGATCCTCAAGGACCTGGACACCGACATCAAGGGCAAGCACGTCCTGATCGTCGAGGACATCATCGACTCCGGGCTGACCCTGTCCTGGCTGATCTCCAACCTCGGCTCCCGCGAGCCCGCCTCGCTCAAGGTGTGCACGCTGCTGCGCAAGCCGGACGCGGCCAAGGTCGCGATCGACGTCGAGTGGGTCGGCTTCGACATCCCGAACGAGTTCGTCATCGGGTACGGCCTGGACTACGCCGAGAAGTACCGCAACCTCCCGTTCGTCGGTACGCTCGCGCCTCACGTCTACGGCGGCTGAGCACCCTCTTCCTGAGGGCGGCTCAGCCCCTGTAGGACGATCGGGAACCCCAGCGCGTTTCGCGCCGTTGGAGCATGCGTGGACGGGATTGCCGGCAGTCCCCTGCGGCTTCGGGTGACAATGCTGGGGTACCGTCCGAAGAACAGCCTTTATCAAACTCACTATGGCAGGAGGGACGGGGCGGCACCGCTCCGTATGGATGGACGTGAAGCGATACTTCCGTGGGCCGGTCATGTGGATCGTGCTGGCCGTCCTTGCCGTGGTCGTGTTGATGCAGGTCGTCGGTTCGTCCGGCGGCTACAAGACGGTGGACACCGGCCAGGTCGTCCAGGCGATCAATGACAACAAGGTCCAGTCAGCCAAGATCACCACTGGCGACGAGCAGATCATCAAGGCCTCGCTGAAGGACGGCGAGAAGGTTGACGGCAGCTCGAAGATCCAGGCGAGTTACATCGGCGACCAGGGCGTGGCCCTGGCCAACACGCTGCAGGACAAGTTCCAGAACAAGCAGATCCCGGACGGCTATACCGTCTCGCCGTCCAAGCAGAACCCCTTCGTGGGCATCCTGCTGTCCCTGCTGCCCTTCGTCCTCATCGTCGTCGTCTTCCTGTTCCTGATGAACCAGATGCAGGGCGGCGGCTCCCGGGTCATGAACTTCGGGAAGTCCAAGGCGAAGCTCATCACCAAGGACACCCCCAAGACGACGTTCGCGGACGTCGCCGGCTCGGACGAGGCCGTCGAGGAGCTCCAGGAGATCAAGGAGTTCCTCCAGGAGCCGGCGAAGTTCCAGGCCGTCGGCGCGAAGATCCCCAAGGGTGTCCTGCTGTACGGGCCTCCCGGTACGGGCAAGACCCTGCTCGCGCGTGCCGTCGCGGGCGAGGCGGGCGTTCCGTTCTACTCGATCTCCGGTTCCGACTTCGTCGAGATGTTCGTCGGTGTCGGTGCCTCCCGAGTCCGTGACCTGTTCGAGCAGGCCAAGGCGAACGCCCCGGCGATCGTCTTCGTCGACGAGATCGACGCGGTCGGCCGCCACCGCGGCGCCGGCCTCGGCGGCGGTCACGACGAGCGCGAGCAGACGCTGAACCAGCTGCTCGTCGAGATGGACGGCTTCGACGTGAAGGGCGGCGTCATCCTGATCGCCGCCACGAACCGGCCCGACATCCTCGACCCGGCCCTCCTGCGCCCCGGCCGTTTCGACCGGCAGATCGCGGTCGACCGCCCGGACATGCAGGGCCGTCTGGAGATCCTCAAGGTTCACCAGAAGGGCAAGCCGGTCGCCCCGAACGTGGACCTGTCCGCGGTGGCCCGCCGGACCCCCGGCTTCACCGGTGCCGACCTGGCGAACGTGCTGAACGAGGCGGCGCTGCTCACCGCGCGCAGCAACCAGAAGCTGATCGACAACGGCATGCTGGACGAGGCGATCGACCGTGTGGTCGCGGGCCCGCAGAAGCGGACCCGGATCATGTCGGACAAGGAGAAGAAGATCACCGCGTACCACGAGGGCGGACACGCCCTGGTCGCGGCGGCTTCCCCGAACTCCGACCCGGTCCACAAGATCACGATCCTGTCGCGCGGCCGTGCCCTCGGCTACACGATGGTCCTGCCGGACGAGGACAAGTACTCCACCACGCGCAACGAGATGCTGGACCAGCTCGCGTACATGCTGGGCGGCCGCGCGGCGGAGGAGCTCGTCTTCCACGACCCGACCACAGGTGCCGCGAACGACATCGAGAAGGCCACGGCCACCGCTCGCGCGATGGTCACGCAGTACGGCATGACCGAGCGCCTCGGCGCGATCAAGTTTGGCGGCGACAACACCGAGCCCTTCCTGGGCCGGGAGATGTCGCACCCGCGCGACTACTCGGAAGAGGTCGCCGCGCTCGTCGACGAAGAGGTCAAGAAGCTCATCGAGAACGCGCACAACGAGGCCTGGGAGATCCTGGTCGAGAACCGCGACGTCCTCGACCAGCTCGTGCTCCAGCTGCTGGAGAAGGAGACGCTGAGCAAGGAGCAGATCGCCGAGATCTTCGCTCCGATCGTGAAGCGCCCGGCCCGCCCCGCGTGGACCGGCTCCTCCCGTCGCACCCCGTCCACCCGTCCGCCGGTGCTCTCCCCCAAGGAGCTGTCGCTGACGAACGGGGCGAACGGATCGACGGCGGCCATCGCCACCGCCACGGAGTCCGTCCCCGCCACGGAGACGGCCCCGGAGGACCGCACCGACAGCTGAGTCCGCTCGGCTCCGGGCGGCCTCACCAGGCCCGGAATGGATGCCGCGCCCCCCAGGTTCTAGCCTGGAGGGCGCGGCATTTTCGTGTGCCCGCACCTTTTGACGCGTCGAGGCACGCGCAGGATCCACACAGGAACGAGGACCAGATGACCGACCCCGTGACGCTGGACGGCGAGAGCGCGATCGGCGAGTTCGACGAGAAGCGTGCCGAGAACGCCGTACGGGAGCTTCTGCTCGCGGTCGGCGAGGACCCGGACCGCGAGGGCCTGCGGGAGACGCCGGCACGGGTCGCGAGGGCGTACCAGGAGATATTCGCGGGCCTGCGCCAGCGGCCCGAGGACGTGCTGACGACGACGTTCGACCTGGGCCACGACGAGATGGTCCTGGTGAAGGACATCGAGGTGTTCAGCACGTGCGAACACCACCTGGTCCCGTTCCGGGGCGTGGCGCACGTCGGCTACATCCCGTCCACCAGCGGCAAGATCACCGGTCTGTCCAAGCTGGCCCGGCTGGTCGACGTCTACGCCCGGCGTCCTCAGGTCCAGGAGCGGCTGACGACGCAGATCGCCGACTCGCTGATGGAGATCCTGGAGCCGCGCGGTGTGATCGTGGTCGTGGAGTGCGAGCACATGTGCATGTCCATGCGCGGTATCCGCAAGCCCGGTGCGAAGACCATCACGTCGGCGGTGCGCGGCCAGCTGCGGGACGCGGCGACCCGCAACGAGGCGATGAGCCTCATCATGGCCCGATAGGAGCCGGGCTCGCCCGCCGCGTGGACCGTCCCGCCGCGTCGATCCGTCCCGCCGGGTGCTCCGGTGCGCCGCGTGGTCCCCGGGCGGGGCCTCAGGCCACCGGGGCCGTTCCGCCGCGGCGTTCGTCGTCGTCCTCCGGGAGCTTGCAGACGCGCTCCAGGAAGAAGGCGGCCGCTATCACGCCGATTCCGGCGAGGACGGAAAGGCCCGCGTAGATGGCCTGGTCACGGCGGGCCGGGTCGTCCAGCCAGCTCAGCAGATAGACCCCGGTGCCGCCGTACATGCCGGCCACGAGGGCGGCCACCAGGGCGCTCGCCTGGCCGAAGACGACCGCGCGGGCGGCCATCAGGGGATCGACGCCCTTGGCGCCCGGGCGGCGCTCGCGCTGGGCCTTGAGGCGGGCGCGCAGCGACAGGGCCGTCGCCAGGAGGACGATCGCGATCAGGGCCAGGACGATGGGGGCGGCCAGCGGGACCCGGGGCAGCGTGCCCAGCGCGTTCCACAGGCGGGCGCCCGCCCAGGACAGCACTCCGGCCACCACGAACACGGCAGCCAGTGTCCTGATCCGCAGCTCTTTCACGTTGCCCCTTCGGTAGCCCGCGAGCGGCCGGGGCCCGTGCCGGGCCGGCCTGTGGTCGTCCTGACCTTAACGACTACTCGGGCAGCCGGAGTTCCAGGTCGGCGCGGGGCGCGACACCCTCCCGGGTGAGGGCCTCCAGGAGCGGGGCGACGGCGCCGCGCCCGGGGAGCTGCGCCTCGGGGTCCACGTCGTGCCAGGGGGCGAGGACGAAGGCGCGTTCGTGGGCGCGCGGGTGAGGGAGGGTCAGCACCGGGTCGTCGGAGACGACATCGGCGTACGCCACGATGTCCACGTCGATGGTGCGCGGCCCCCAGCGTTCGTCCCGGACCCGGTGGAAGGCCTCCTCGACGGCGTGGGCGCGCTCCAGGAGCGAGGACGGCGGGAGGGTGGTCCTGAGCACCACGACCGCGTTGAAGTACGAGGGCTGGCTGCCCGGTTCGACGCCCCAGGGCTCGGTCTCGTAGACGGGGGAGACGGCCTTGACCCGGACGCCCGGGGTGTCCTCCAGGGCGTCGACGGCTCCCTGGAGGGTCTCCAGGCGGTTGCCCAGGTTCGAGCCGAGGGAGATGACCGCGCGCTTGGGGTTGCTCAGGGTCGTGTCGGCGGCGTCGACCTGCTGGACCACGGAGGCGGGCACCGGCTGGACGGTCGGGTCGCTGTGACCCTCGGTGAAGGAAGCGGTCATACTCGGCTCCGGATGATCGTGACGGTCACGTCGTCGAAGGGGACCGTGATGGGTGCGTCCGGTTTGTGGACGCAGACCTCGACCTCCTGGACGCCGTCGTGCTTGAGACACGTCTGGGCGATGCGCTCGGCGAGCGTCTCGATGAGGTCGACCGGCTCGCCCTCGACCACCGCGACGACCTCTTCCGCCACGATGCCGTAGTGCACGGTCTTCGCCAGGTCGTCGTCGGCCGCGGCCGGGCGGGTGTCCAGGCCCAGCGTCAGGTCCACGATGAAGGTCTGGCCCTCCTCGCGTTCCTTCTGGAAGACGCCGTGGTGCCCGCGGGCCTTGAGGCCGCGCAGCGCGACACGATCCACGCGAATCACTCCTGCAATCGTCGGTGAAGGCCGTCCTGCTCCGAGTGCGGTCGGTGCACGGGCCTCGAACGAATCTACCTGCGGGCGCGGACAACGCTCGTCCACGGGGACGGCCGCACCGGTGAGGCCACGAGGCTTCACCGGGCGTTTCCCCGGGGGAACGCGGCGGCTCACGGTCCGGTAGCGCCGCCCCTACCCCGGTCCGGCGGTTCCAATCACCTTTCGTCTCCCGGGCTCCCCCAGGGCCCGCCCGGCGGGCCCCGGGGCACTCAGCCGGGCGTGTCCTCGTCCTCGTCCTCGCCGGACTCGGCCAGGACCGGGGAGGCGTGGTGGGACCAGAGCTTCCAGCCGTCGGCCGTACGGCGGAACACGTTCGTGGCGACGACCAGCTGGCCCACGAGCGGGCCGAGCTCGTCGCCGTCGTCGGGGGCGGGGCCGCCGCTGAGGATGTTCTCGGTGCAGGTCACCAGCGCCGTGTCGCCGGACACGCTGACGCGCACGTCGGTGAGGAAGAACTGGATGTACTCCGTGTTCGCCATGATCAGCGCGTACGAGCGGAGCACCTCGCCGCGGCCGTTCAGGACGGGCCAGCCGGGGTGGACGCAGGACACGACCGCGCCCTCGCCCTCGAAGTCGTCGTCGGAGGTGTCCAGCGGGACCAGCCACAGCGAGGACAGCTCCTCGAAGTCGCCCCGCTCCATCGCCTCGTAGTACGCCGTGTTGGCGCGTTCGACCTGCTCGACATCGGTCCGCGGTGTGCTCACCGGGCTCCCTCTGCGGCCGGACCGCCGGCGGGGCCCGTCGCCCCGCCGGTGCGGGCGCCCTCGACGGCACGGGCGACCCGTACGGCGTCGGCGGTGGCCCGTACCTCGTGCACGCGGACCGCCCAGGCGCCCTGCTGGGCGGCTATCGCCGAGACGGCGGCGGTGGCGGCGTCGCGCTCGCGCGCGGGCGGCGGGGCGCCCTCGGGGCCCGCCAGGACCCGGCCGAGGAACCTCTTGCGGGAGGCGGCGACCAGCATCGGGTGCCCCAGGGCGCGCAGCCGGTCGAGGTGGGCCAGGAGGGCCAGGTCGTGCTCCGGGTCCTTGGAGAAGCCGAGCCCGGGGTCGACGACGATCCGGTCGGGGGCGATCCCGCCGGCCAGGACGGCGTCCACGCGCGCGCGGAGCTCGTCCAGGACCTCCGTGACCACGTTCTCGTACGTCCCCTGGACGTTGCCGCCGGCGAGGAAGCCGCGCCAGTGCATGACCACGAAGGGGGCGCCCGCCGCGGCCACGGCGGGGATCATCGCGGGGTCGGCGAGGCCGCCGCTGACGTCGTTGACGAGGGCGGCGCCCGCGGCGAGGGACTGCTCGGCGACGGAGGCGCGCATGGTGTCCACGGAGACGGTGACGCCCTCGGAGGCCAGGCCGCGCACGACGGGGATGACCCGCTTGAGCTCCTCGGCCTCGTCCACGCGGGTGGCCCCGGGGCGGGTGGACTCGCCGCCGACGTCCACGAGGTCGGCGCCCTCGGCGACCAGGCCGAGGCCGTGCTTGACCGCGGCCGTCGTGTCGAACCAGCGGCCGCCGTCGGAGAAGGAATCAGGGGTGACGTTCACGACCCCCATGACCGCGCAGCGGTCCCACGTCGGCAGCCCGGCGACTCGCCCGCGCCCGCGCTCAGTACTCATACGTCCAGCCTAGGCCTCCCGGGGGAACCCTCATCGCCCCTTGCCGGGTCCCGGCGTCCCGCGGACCGGGCCCGAGGGCGCGGCCCCGTCCGCCCGCGTGCCGCGGCAGCGGCCTCCCAAGGTGCCCCGGACCGCCCGCACGGCCCCTCCGCGCCGGCCTCCGAGCGGCCCCGGACCGCCCGGCACGGGCCCTGAACGGCCCGTGTCCCGCCTCCGGGGAGACGGGACACGGGTGGGGAACGGTGCGGGACCGGGCCCGCCGGACACGCCCTAGGCCGCCCTGACCCCCCGGTCCGTCGTCGCGTGGGCGCAGGGGCGGGGAGCCGGGGTGCGGCGGCGCAGGATCCGCGGGAGGGCGAGGTTCACGAAGCCCTCGGCCTGCATGGCGGCCAAGCCGATGCGGGGGAGGTCGCGAGAGGCCGCGTAGACCACGAAGCGCGGCTCCCAGCGCGGGCGGAACTTGGCGTTGAACTTGTACAGCGACTCGATCTGGAACCAGCGGGACAGGAACACCAGCAGCCCGCGCCAGGCACGCAGCACCGGTCCCGCGCCGATCTTCTCGCCGCGCGCGAGCGCCGAGCGGAACATCGCGAAGTTGAGCGAGATCCGTTCGATGCCGAGGCGGGGGGACGCCTGGAGCGCCGCCACGATGAGGAGTTCGTTCATGCCGGGGTCGGCCGCGCGGTCACGGCGCATGAGGTCCAGCGACACGCCGTCCGGGCCCCAGGGGACGAAGTGCAGGACGGCCTTCAGGTCGCCGTAGGGGCCGGGGGGATCGTCGGCCTTGTGCGCCGTGGCGATCAGACAGTCGCCGTCGGACGGGTCACCGATACGGCCGAGCGCCATGGAGAATCCGCGTTCGGTGTCGGTGCCGCGCCAGTCCTCCGCCGCGCGCCGTATCCGTTCCAGCTCGCCTTCGCCGAGGTCACGGATGCGCCGTACCCGGGTTTCGTAGCCCGCGCGTTCGATGCGCTTGACCATCTGGCGCACGTTGCGCATCGCGCGCCCGGACAGGGAGAAATCCGCGACGTCCACCACCGCCTCGTCCCCGAGTTCGAGGGCGTCGAGGCCGGTCTCGCGGGTCCACACCTCGCCGCCCGTCTCCGAGCAGCCCATGACGGCGGGCGTCCAGGAGTGGGCCTTGGCCTCGTCCATGAAGCGCTCGATCGCGCCGGGCCAGGCCTCCACGTCGCCGATGGGGTCGCCGCTGGCGAGCATCACCCCGGAGACGACCCGGTAGGTGACCGCCGCCTTGCCGCTGGGGGAGAAGACGACCGCCTTGTCACGGCGGAGCGCGAAGTGGCCGAGGGAGTCGCGGGCGCCGTGCCGCTCCAGCAGGACGCGCAGCCGGGCCTCGTCGTCCTCCGTGAGCCGTGCGGCGGGGTGTTCGGGCCGGAAGGCCAGGTAGATCGTGGTGACGGCGGTGAGCCAGCCGAGCGCGCCGAGGGAGAAGGCGACGGTCCAGGACGTGGGTCCCGCGTAGTCGACGGGGCCCTCGAAGCCGACCAGCCCGTACAGGACGTGACTGATGCGGTCGGCCAGGCTCGGGTCGCCGATCATGCGGTCCTCGTGGACGCTGACGATGACGAGTCCGAGGACGAGGGAACCGGCGCCCATGAGTACGAAGTTGGCGAGCGCGCGCCAGCGGCTGCGCGGATCGGGCAGCGCGGCGAACTCGTCGCGGTTGCGCAGCAGCGGTGCGAGCAGCGCGGCCGAGATGACGACGCCGATCACCGAGTGGCGGTACGCGAACTGCGCGGCGGCACCCGCCGGCAGCAGCAGGACCGCGGCGCGCCACGCCCGGCGCTTGCGGCGCCGCAGCCCGTGGGCGAGCAGCAGCAGGAGCACGCCGGCGCTGAGCGAGAGCGCCGCGGCGAACGGCCCGAACGAGCCGGGCAGCACTTCCGCGAGGGCGTGCATACGGCTGTGACGGAAGCGCGGGAAGACGCCCGCGGCGATGTCCAGGAGACCCACGAGGGTGCAGGCCCTGGCGACCAGGGCGGGGACGGCCTCCGGGCTCGGACCGCGCAGTACGCGCCGTGTCCGGCCGGTCCGGCCTGGAACCCCACCCGACAATTCCCCATCTATCCTGACAGACATCGCATCCCGTGGTTCCGCGAGAGACCTTGAATCCGGTGCCATTCCGGCATCCGGCGACATTGCGCCCTCTAGGACGGTGTCTTGGGGAGACAGGTTCACTCCCTTCCGGAAAGCCGTTTCAAAAGGCAAGGAAAGTCCAGGGCAAGGACTCGCCAATGCGCGGGACGGACCCGGACGGAAAGCGCAGGCGGAGCAGCCCATGGGTCTCACGAGCAACAAGGTGCTGGCATTGGTGGTCCTGCTCGCCGTGCTGCTTTTCATCGGCACGGTGTGGTGGTGGCCGCGGCTCGCCCGACGTACCTGGTGGTCCGTCAGCGGGCGGGTGGGTCTGCTGCTCGCCACCCAGGTGCTGCTGTTCGCCTCGGTGGGGCTGAGTGCCAATCAGGCGTTCGGGTTCTACGCCAGCTGGGCGGACCTCATGGGCCAGGAGCGCGGCGAGGGCGTGGTCGTCGACCACAACGGCGCGAGCGGTCCGGGCGGCGGCCCGCTCCAGGTGGTGGACACCGAGCAGGTGATGGTCTCGGGCGGGGCCCGGCCCGGCACCGGCGGCCAGATCCAGAAGATCGACATCGTCGGCCGGACGACCGGCATCGCGACACCGGCGTACGTCTATCTGCCGCCCGAGTACTTCCAGCCGCAGTACCGCACCCGTACGTTTCCCGCGGTCACGGTGCTGACCGGCTATCCCGGAACCGCCCGGGCGCTCATCAAGGCACTGCACTTCCCGCAGACGGCGAATCGTTTGGTCAGGGAGGGCAGGACCCAGCCGATGATCCTCGTGATGCTGCGGCCGACGGTCGCGCCCCCGCGGGACACCGAGTGCGTGGACATCCCCGGCGGCCCGCGGACCGAGTCCTTCTTCGCCAAGGACCTCCCCGAGGCCGTGTCGGACCACTACCGGGTGGGCAGGAATCCCCGGAGCTGGGGCGTGATCGGCGACTCGACGGGCGGGTACTGCGCGCTGAAACTGGCCGTCCACCATCCCGGGGTGTACGCGGCGGGCGCCGGACTGTCGCCGTACTACAAGGCGCCGATCGACCGGACGACGGGCGATCTGTTCCGCGGCGACAAGGCTCTGCGCAACAGTGCGGACCTGCGCTGGTACCTGCGGAACAAGCCCGCGCCGGACACCTCGCTCCTCGTCACCAGCAGCAGGGTGGGCGAATCCAACTACCGGGCCACGCTGGACTTCATAGACCTCGTGAAATCCAAGGGGCTCACCCGGATCTCGTCGATCATCCTCGACAGCGGCGGCCACAACTTCAACACCTGGCGGCGGGAGATCCCGGCGACGCTGCAGTGGATCAGCGGACGGCTGAGCGACCGCTGACCGGGGCCCGCGCCGGTGCCGCCACCGGCCCCGGCGCGGGGAGGGACGCCGCCGCGAGCGGCTCCGGCGCGCGGAAGGACGGTGCCCGCGAGCGACAGGTGAATTGGGCCGCCCGGCGCGGGGAAATGCCGCCCGGCGGGGGAATGCCGGGCGCCGGTCATTCCGATTCGGTGAACTTCCGGAGCCGCCGGAATTGATCGAGGAGCCGGTGGGACAGGGGGCGCGGCGGGCTTTGTGGGACAAGTAGTGTGCTCTGTAGCCGCTCGGTACAGGACAAAGCCTCCGGGGAAGCCGGGTTTTTACCGCGCGGGGCACCAAGATTCGCCTACGCGCGGTAAGTTTCTGGCCATGCCACGTGGACGCCACCGCCATTCCCCGCCCTTGCACAGGGTGCTGCCTTCCTCGGCGATCGCCGGCGTGTCGCTCGTCTTCGCCATAGGGCCCTGGCTGTTCACGGACGCGTTCGCGCTCCGTGTCCTGGCCGCCGGTGCCGCGGCGACGGCGGTCGTCAGCGCGGTCGTCCTGCGCCAATGGGACACCGCGGCGGGCAAACGCGTCGCCGATCTCACGCGCGCGCGGGCGAGCGACGAGTGGCGCCACGAGGAGCGCGTCGCCGAGCTGGAGACGGATCTCGACGAGTCGCGCGAACTGCGGGCCAAGCTGGAGCAGAAGCTGCGCGCCAAGCGCACCGAACTGGCCGGCCTGCGCAACGAACACGCGGCGCTGCTGCGGCGGTACGCCACGGCGGAGACCGAGCGGGCCACCGCCCTGGAGGGACGCCGGCAGCTGGCCATAGAGGCATCGGTTCCGGCCCGTGCCCTGCCGGCCGCGCGGACGGCCCCGGACGAGATCGAGGCCGCCGACTCCGCCGAGGTGACGGACACCCACGAGACGGCGGGTGCCCTCGAGGTCACCGAGCCGGCCGACTCCTCCGAGGCCGTCGACCAGACGGAGGCGCCCGAGGAGACCGGGACCCCGGACGGACCGGACGGGACCGAGGCGGCACCGTCGCCCGAGTCGTCCGAGTCCACCGAGTCGCCCGAGTCCTCCGACGGGCCGGCGGAGCCCGAGGGCTCCACGGACTCCGAGGACGGGGCGCCCGGTTCCGGCGGCGGGTCGGACGACGCCATCGAGGCCTTCATGGCACCCGACGACGACACCGCCCTCCCGGACGCGCACGACGACCAGGACGCCAAGGCCGAGGCCGCCCCCGAGGTGTTCTCCCCGGCCGGCTCCTCGCTCTTCCTGCGGGCCGGAGCCGCGCTGAGCCGCATCGCGGGTGAGACGGAGGGCACCGGCACGGCCGGGACGTCCGTGGCCCTCGCGCTGCCGGACGCCGAACCCCGTCCGGACGAGGCCGGTTCGCTGACCGACCTGCCCGCCCCCAACGGGTCCGCTCTGGACGCGGCCGTCCAGAGGGACGCGGCGGCGAAGAAGCGCGCTGCGCTGCAGAAGGGCGCGGCCGCCACGAAGGAACTCGTCGCGACCCGGGACCGCGCGGCGAACGGCGAGCAGGCCCCGAAGAGCGCTCCGGCCACCGGGACGGGTCCGGCACCGGACTCCGCGGCGGAGGCGGGTGGGGCGCAGGGGAAGCCCGAGGCGGCCCGCGAGCACCAGCGCGCGGCCGCCGACGCCGAGCCGTCGTCGCCCGCAGCACCCGACACCTCCCGCCGGGCCGTGGCGGCACCGCCGGCCCGGGCGGCGCTTCCGCCGGCCAGGCCCGCCCAGCGCACCGGTCACTTCACCGTGCCGACGGCGGTGGCCGTCGTCCCGCAGACCGCGCCGGTGCGGCGCCCTCCGGTCGAGGGAGGGTTCGACTTCTTCGGTACGCAGAAGGAGGAGGCGGACGCCGCGGTGGAGGCCGTGCAGAACGAGGACCTCGCCGACGTGGTCGGCCAGGAAGCGCTCGCGGTGCACGAGGCCGAGTCCGCGGGCGGGGCTTCGGAGGGTGGCGACCGTCAGGTCATCGACCTGACCGAGCACGACGAGACCGAGCACATCGACATGACCGGGCTGCGGAGCGCGGCTTCCTGAGCCGGCCGGCCGCCGGACGGGCGTGACGACGTGGGGGGCAGTGGCATGACGCCACTGCCCCCCACGCGTTTCCCGCGCCACGCCCGGAGGCCGCCCCGCCGCTCATCGCCGACCGGCCCGATCCGCCACGCCCATCCCTGACCGGCCCGGTCCGGTCCGCCCCGCCACCGGTCGGCACGGCCCAGTTTGGGCCGGCACGGCCGAGCCCCGGTCGGCACTGTCCAGCGCCGGTCGGCACAGCCCATCCTGCGTCGGCGCGGCCCAGCTTGGGGCGGCGCGGCCGAGCCTCGGTCGGTACCGTCCAACCCTGGTCGGTACGGCCCAGCTTGGGCTGGCACCGTCCAGCACCGTCCAGCCCCGGTCGGCATGGCCCGGCACCGACCGGGACCACCGGCACCGACCGGGACCACCCGGCACCGGCGGGGACCACTCGGCATCACCCTGCACCGACCGGGACCGCCCGGCACCGGCCGGGACCACCCGGCATCACCCTGCACCGACCGGGACCGCCCGGCACCGACCGGGACCGGCCGGGACCACCCGGCATCACCCTGCACCGACCGGAACCACCCGGCACCACCCCGCACCGACCGGGGCGCCCGAGACACACGGGGCACGCTCCGCGGGCGGACCTTCCCCGGGCGGCTCCGGCCCGGACCTCGCTTCCGGCGCACACGTCAGCGCAGACGTGAACCCCGCCCGTTGTGAACGTCAGCAGGGACGGGGCGGCGCGATGACCAGTGCGGCCCGGACACGGGCACGGCTCGGCCCGGGCCCGGACGCGGGCGCGGCTCAGGCCATCCAGCGGTCCGGCGGCGCCTCCCGCCGCCCCGTGCGGGACCGGTCCGCCTGCGCCCGGAGCAGCTCCGCCGCCTCCCCGGCGTCCCGCAGCCGTGCCGTCACCGTCTTGCCGGCCCCCGCGTCGACGTGGACGTCGGCGAGCCCCTTGAAGCGCTCCCAGGGTCCCTGCGTCAGCCGGACGCTCTGCACCTTGGCGTGCGGGACGAGGTGGAGACGGCGCCTCAGGAGCCCGCGCCGCGTGGCGAACACGGCGTCGGTGACGGCGAGTCCGTACCCGCGCCACCGGAGCGGCGCGCACCAGCCGGCCCGCCGCGGCGGCCGGGCCGGCAGCGCGGGGACGGTGGTCCCGGGGAGCACAGCGGCGATCACGGCGTACGCCACCTCGCGCGGGGCGACGGGCACGAGGACCGCGTTCGACGACCCGGCCACGTCCAGTTCGACGCGCACCCAGCGGCCGCGCCACAGCAAGGGCTCGACGATCCTCACGGTCTGCACGCGTCCCGGCGGCACCGTCTCGTGCGCCCGGTCCAGGAGCCCGTGGTCGATGCGCAGCCCGTCGGGGGACTCGCCCACCGTCCAGTCGTACTCGCCGACGAACCGCCCGACGCTGCTCGCGCCCGCCGCGCCGAGCAGGGGCAGCCCGGTCGCGAGGACCGTCCAGGCGCTGTGCGTGGCGAACCACAGGAGCGTGGGGACGACGAGGGCGGCGGCCAGGGAGGCCCAGGTGGTGCCGGTGAGCAGCACGGAGGCCGCGAGGACGCCGGGCGGGACGTGCAGCAGCGGCCGCACCGGTGCCTCGCCGACCTCGGAGGCCGCCTCGGGCGCGAACCCGGCTGCCCGGGCCAGGAGTTCGGCGCGCAGTCGGCGGGCCTCGCCCTCGCCCAGGTAGGCGAGTTCGTCCTTGTCGTCGGTCCCGACGACGTCGAGCTTGAGCTTGGCGACGCCCGCGACCCGGGCCAGCAGGGGCTGGGTGATGTCGACGGCCTGGAGCCGTTCGAGCCGGATGTGGGCGGTGCGGCGGAACAACAGGCCGGTACGGATGCGCAGTTCGGTGTCGGTCACCGCGAAGTGGGTGAACCACCAGCTCAGGAAGCCGTAGAGGGCGGCGCCCGGGACGATCACGGCGAGGCCGACGAGCAGCGCGGTCGTGGTGAGCCGGGTCAGCTGCTCCTGCGCCTGGCCCGGGTCGTGGACGGCCCAGCCGGCGAGGACGGCGACCGGCGCCCAGGCGCGCCGGAACGGGGTCACGGGATGCAACCGCCGCTCGGACAGCGGCCGTTCACCCAACCCCGCGGCGGAGTCCCCGGGCACGGAGTCCCCGTCGCCGCGTACGGAACCGCCGTCTTCGCGCACGGAGTCCCCGTCGCCGCGTACGGAACCGCCGTCGCCGCGTGCCGAGCCGCCGTCGTCCGGTACGGAGCCGTCGTGGCCCGCCCCGGCCGTCGGGGAGGGGAAGCCGGCAGGTCCGGAACCGGCCGCGGCGTCCGGGAGGCCGCCGGGCACGGCGGCCGGGCGGGCCGAGGTGTCCGGGACGTCAGGGTGGGCCGGGAGGTCCGGGAGGTCCGGGCGGGCCGAGGCGTCCAGGTGGGCCGGGAGGTCCGGGTCGGCCGATAGGTCCGGGGAGACCGAGGGGTCCGGGGAGGCCGTGCTCACAGGCCCGCCGATCGGGCCTCGCCCAGCTCGGTCAGCCGGTCCCGCAGTCGCTCCGCCTCGGCCGGGTCGAGCCCCGGGATGCGCGCGTCGGTGGCCGCGGCGGCCGTGTGCAGTTGCACGCCGGCGAGCCTGAAGTGACGTTCCAGCGGA
The DNA here is from genome assembly GCF_000725495.1 of Streptomyces aureus. GTDB lineage: Bacteria > Actinomycetota > Actinomycetes > Streptomycetales > Streptomycetaceae > Streptomyces > Streptomyces aureus_B. The sequence goes on along the minus strand of NZ_JNZD01000046.1, from coordinate 41,501 downwards.
CCGGAGGTCACCTCGACCAGCTGCATGCGCCCGTACGGCACGACGGTCTCCTCACGCCACAGCACGCCCCGGCTGATCAGCAGGTCGTCGGCGCGTTCCGCGTACCGCCAGGAGCGCCAGTTGCGCCCCAGCATGTGCCAGCCCCACCCGGCGAGGACGAGCGGCAGCAGGGCGAGGGCCACCCAGCCCGGTGGTGCGAACAGCGCGAGGAGCACCCCGGCGACGACCGCCAGGAGTCCCAGCCACACCACCAGCAGCAGTCGTCGCATGCGCAGCAGCCCCGGAGGCAGTCCGGTCCAGACCGGCTCCCCCGGCGCGTTCCCCTCGGTCCGTACGCTCCCCGTCTCCATGAGGCAAGCGTACGTAGGGGAGACTGGGGCCATGACTCCTACGACGGAGACCGTGGTCGGGATCGGCGGCGCCGCCGAGAGCACCGACATGGTGCTCAACATCGGCCCGCAGCACCCCTCGACCCACGGCGTGCTGCGCCTGCGGCTCGTACTGGACGGCGAGCGGATCCAGCACGCGGAGCCGGTCATCGGCTATATGCACCGCGGCGCGGAGAAGCTCTTCGAGGCGCGCGACTACCGTCAGATCATCATGCTCGCCAACCGCCACGACTGGCTGTCGGCGTTCTCGAACGAGCTGGGCGTCGTCCTGGCCGTGGAGCGGATGCTCGGCATGGAGGTCCCGGCGCGCGCGGTGTGGATGCGCACGCTGCTCGCGGAGCTGAACCGGGTCCTGAACCACCTGATGTTCCTCGGGTCCTACCCCCTGGAACTCGGCGGGATCACCCCGATCTTCCACGCCTTCACCGAGCGCGAGGAACTGCAGCACGTCATGGAGGAGATCTCCGGCGGGCGCATGCACTACATGTTCAACCGCGTCGGCGGCCTCAAGGAGGACCTTCCGGCCGGATGGGCCACCCGCGCGCGTGCCTGCGTCGCCGCGCTGCGTTCGCGCATGGACGTGTACGACGACCTGGTGCTCGGCAACGAGATCTTCCGGGGCCGGACCCGCGGGGTCGGCGTCCTCGCGCCGGCGGCCGTGCACGCGTACGGCGTGAGTGGCCCCATCGCGCGGGCCTCCGGAGTGGACTTCGACCTGCGCCGCGACGAGCCCTACCTCGCCTACGGGGAGCTCCAGGAGACCCTGAAGGTCGTCACCCGCGAGGACGGCGACTGCCTGGCCCGCTTCGAGTGCCTCCTGGAGCAGACGCACAACTCCCTGGACCTCGCGGACGCCTGCCTGGACCGGCTGGCCGAGCTGCCGCCCGGCCCGGTCAACCAGCGCCTGCCGAAGGTGCTGAAGGCGCCCGAGGGGCACACGTACGCCTGGACCGAGAACCCGCTCGGCATCAACGGCTACTACCTCGTCAGCAAGGGCGAGAAGACCCCGTACCGGCTGAAGCTGCGGTCCGCCTCCTTCAACAACATCCAGGCGCTCACCGAGCTGCTGCCCGGGACGCTGGTCGCCGACATGGTGGCGATCCTGGGGTCACTGTTCTTCGTGGTCGGGGACATCGACAAGTAGGGCCCCGCGGCCGGGAACGCCGACCACGCCGGGCACGTCCGCGAGGAGGGCCTCGCGCAGGGCGCTGTCCGTGGGGCCCTGGAGCCCGTCGGGGAGGCCGACGGGCTGGAGCAGCCAGCCGAAGTCGCCGAGCCCGCCCGGCGCGGTCAGTTCCGCCGCTTGGCCGGCGCCCGCGAGGGCCCGCACATAGGCGGCCGGGTCCGTGGACGCCAGGGCCAGCGGGGGACGGGCGCCGCTCACGCCCAGCGCGCCCAGGGCCGCGCGCTGCGTCACCACGCGTCCGCCGGGCAGGGCGCACGCGTCGAGCGCCACGTGGGCGGTGATGTCGCACGAGCCGTCCGGCACCGGTGCGGTCTCGCGTCCCTCCCGGAAGCCGGTGAGGGTGCCGAAGGGCGGCCGTCCGCCCGCGAAGTGCGCGTAGTCGACGGCGACGGCGAGACCCCGCTCCAGCGCGGCCACGGCCCCGGCCCAGGCGCGGTCCCGGGGGAGCCCGATCTCGGCCCGGGCGCCCTCGGCGGGCGTGAGGGGCGCTCCGGCGGAGCCGCCCGCCCCCGCCGGACGGGACGCCTCGTCCCGATCCGGCGCCGGTCCGTCACCGGCCGGCGGCCACCACCAGGTCCGCAGCCAGCGGGCGTCCTCCCCGGTGACGGGGTCCCCGAGCCGCTCGGTGCCGTCGTCGCGGACGAGGACCAGGCGGGGCACCGCGTCCCCGTCCGTCTCGGCGACGTCCACGGGCACGTTGTCCAGCCACTCGTTGGCGAACAGCAGCCCGGTGACCCCCCGCGGCGGCTCGGCGAGCCAGGAGACACGGGGGTCGAGACCGGCGGGCCCCTCCGCCCGCTCGACCGCGTACGCGCGCGTGCGGGCTGCGACATCCTGGGGCAGCGCGGCGAGGACGGCGGTCACCAGCTCGCCGCGGCCGGCCGCCATGTCGACGAAGGCCAGCGGGTCCGGCCGGCCGAGCGCCGTGTCGAGACGGCACAGCAGCCGGGCCACCGCGCCCGCGAACAGCGGGGAGGCGTGCACCGAGGTCCGGAAGTGCCCGGCCGGTCCCTCGGCCCTGCGGTAGAACCCCGAGGGCCCGTACAGCGCCTCCTCCGTCGCCTCGCGCCACCCACGCCACTCATCAGCCGCCGCACGTTCCACGGGGCCAGGCTAGGCGCTGGTGCCCGCAGCGGCCGTCTCCGGGCGGCCGCCCCCCGGTCGGTACGGCTCCCGCTCGCACCCCGGCCCCCGCCCTCTCCGAAGGGGTTCCCCGAAGGTCCCGGAGCGGGGGGCATCCACCTTGGGGAGTACGAGGGACGGTCCCGGATCGGTCCTCCGGTTGACCCGAGCACACCGCACGCCTCCCTACTCTGGGTTACGTGCAGCGCCTCTATGACCTTCTCCGCAGGTACCCGACATGGGTCGACAGCTTCTGGGCCGTCGCCCTGCTCGGGATCTCCTGGGTGAGCATCAGCAACGTCAACGGCGCCGCCGACGGGCCGTCGTCGACGGCCGTGGCGCTCCCGATCGCCTTCGCGCTGAGCGCGGTCGTCGCGCTGCGCCGCCGGATGCCCGAGAAGATGCTGGTCCTGGCCGTCCTGGCGGGTCTCGCGCAACTGATCCTGGACGTCCCGCCGGCGCCCGAGGACTTCGCGATGCTGGTGATCATCTACACCGTCGCCGCGAACGGCGCGGGCTGGGCCTCCCGGCTCGCGCTGATCGGCGGCCTGTGCGCGGGCACGGTCGCCCAGCTGCGCTGGCCCGTGCACGGGACCAGCGGCGCGGGCGGTGTCTTCATAGCGATCTTCCAGACCGTCCCGTTCGCGCTGGCCTGGGTGCTCGGCGACTCGATCCGCACCCGCCGCGCCTACCTCGCGCAGCTGGAGGAGCGGGCCGCCCGGCTGGAGAAGGAGCGCGAGGCGCAGGCCAAGGTGGCGGTCGCCGCCGAGCGCGCCCGGATCGCGCGCGAGCTGCACGACGTCGTGGCGCACAACGTCTCGGTCATGGTGGTGCAGGCCGACGGCGCCGCCTACGTCATGGACACCGCCCCGGAGCAGGCCAGGAAGGCGCTGGAGACCATCTCGGGGACCGGCAGGCAGGCCCTCGCCGAGATGCGCCGGCTCCTCGGCGTCCTGCGCACCGGCGAGCACCAGGAGAGCGGCGAGTACGTTCCGCAGCCCGACGTCGAGCAGCTCGACGACCTCATCGAGCAGTGCCGCACCTCGGGCCTGCCCGTCGACTTCAAGGTCGAGGGCACCCCGCGCCCCCTGCCCAGCGGCGTCGAACTCACGGCGTACCGCATCGTCCAGGAGGCGCTGACCAACACCCGCAAACACGGAGGCCCGAACGCGGGCGCCAGCGTCCGTCTGGTCTACTTCGACGACGGCCTCGGTCTGCTCGTCGAGGACGACGGCAAGGGGGCGCCGCACGAGCTGTACGAGGAGGGCGGCGCCGACGGGCAGGGCCACGGCCTGATCGGCATGCGGGAGCGCGTCGGCATGGTCGGCGGCACCCTGGACGCGGGGCCCCGGCCCGGCGGGGGGTTCCGCATCAGCGCCCTGCTGCCGCTCAAAGCGGCCCACTGACACCTGTACACACCCCGGTCCCCGCGACCGGCCGGCCCGTACGCACCCGGTCGCGACGACCGGTCCGACGAAGTGAAAGGCCCCCCGATGGCGATCCGCGTGATGCTCGTCGACGACCAGGTGCTGCTGCGCACCGGCTTCCGGATGGTGCTGGCCGCCCAGCCGGACATGGAGGTCGTGGCGGAGGCGGGCGACGGCGTCGAGGCCCTGCAGGTGCTGAGCGCCACCGCGGTCGACGTGGTCCTGATGGACGTCCGCATGCCGAAGCTCGACGGCGTGGAGACCACCCGCCGCATCTGCTCGGACCCGAACCCGCCGAAGGTGCTGATCCTCACCACCTTCGACCTCGACGAGTACGCGTTCTCCGGGCTGAAGGCGGGCGCCTCCGGCTTCATGCTCAAGGACGTGCCCCCGGGCGAGCTGCTCGCCGCGATCCGCTCCGTGCACAGTGGTGACGCGGTGGTCGCCCCGTCGACCACCCGGCGCCTCCTCGACCGGTTCGCGCCGCTGCTGCCCAACGCCGGCAAGGAGCCCCAGCACAAGGGTCTGGAGCGGCTCACCGACCGCGAGCGCGAGGTCATGATCCTGGTCGCGCAGGGGCTGTCGAACGGGGAGATCGCGGCCCGCCTCGTCCTTTCGGAGGCCACCGTGAAGACCCATGTGGGGCGCATCCTCACCAAGCTGGGGCTGCGCGACCGCGTCCAGGTGGTCGTCCTCGCCTATGAGACGGGGCTCGTCAGGGCGGGCGGCCTCGGCTGATACGAGGGCGGGCCGGGCGTGACCGGGACGTGACCGGCGCGCACTAGGGTCTGCGCATGCTCCTGTGGATCAACGGGCCCTTCGGGGGCGGCAAGACACAGACCGCACACGAGATCCGGCGCCGGCTGCCCGGCAGTGTCGTCTGCGACCCGGAACACGCCGGGTTCGGCCTGCACCGCATGCTCCCACCCGAACTCCGAGGCGATTTCCAGGACTTGGTGTCCTGGCGGCAGGGAGTGGTCGAGGTGCTCGACCTCGCGCTCGCCCAGCGGGACGGGGTCGTCATCGCCCCCATGACCGTCACGAACCCCGTCTACTTCGGGGAGACGGTCGGGCGCCTGCGTGAACTCGGCCACGACGTACGGCACTTCACGCTGCTGGCGGAGCGCGAGACGGTCCTGCGCAGGCTGCGCGAACGCGGATTCGGGCACCTCGTGGGGCGGGTCGCCGGCAAGGACACCCCGTTGCGGCGCGAGAGCTGGGCCGTGGGACAGCTGGACCACTGTCTGGAGCGGCTGCGGGAACCGGAGTTCGCCGAGCACCTGTGGACCGACCGGACCACGGTCGCCAGGACCGCCGACCGGATCGCCGTCCTCGCCGGCCTGACGCTCGCCCCGAACCGGGACGGAGCCCTGCGCGGCCGCCTACGACGGACGACCACGAGCATGCGCCACATCCGCTTCGATTGAGCCGGCCGCGGATTTCCGCGCGAGCCACGGCCGCCACCCCGAAGCACCCGCACCCGGCGACGCACACGAGGGGCCGCTCCGCTCGGGGCCGTGCCGGTACATCGATGCCCGTCGCCACTAACGTCCACATCTCCGTCCGACGGCGACGGGCTGATGCACCGGCACGGCCCCGACCCACCCACCACCCGAGCCGACCACGTGTGTCAGCGCAGCAACCCCTCCAGGAAGTCGCTGCCCAGCCGTGCCACGACGCCCACGTCGAGCTGGTGCAGCACGTACCGGCCGCGGCGGCGCGTGGTGATCAGGCCCGCCTTCTTCAGCACGCTCAGGTGCCGGGATATCTCCGGCGCGGTCATGCCGTGCACCTGGGCCAGCTCGCCGGTGGTGTACGCGCTGCGGGCCAGGTGACGGCAGATGCGCATCCGCACCGGGTGGGACAGCGCGGTCATCCGCAGGGTGAGCTGCTCCACGGAGGGCGGAGCGGAGAGCTCGGGGGAACTGACGGGGTAGTGCAGCACGGGCTGCCAGCGGTAGCGGTGGAGCACCATCAGGTGCGGGCGGCCGAGGCTGGTGGGGACGAGGAGCAGCCCGCCGTCGGCCGTGACGGTGCTTCCCTCGGTCAGCTTGTCGACGGTGATGATCCGGGCCGTCTCGTCCAGGGAGAGGGCGGAGGAGACGGAGGCCAGCGCCTCGGCCAGGCCCTTGTGCCGGAGCAGGTCCGTCTTGTGACGGGCCTCCGCGGCCAGCGGGTGGCGCAGCCGGGACCAGGTCTCGGCGAAGAAGGCCTCGTCGCAGTCCTCCAGGAACTGCCGCAGCCAGGCCCGCACACCCGGCGGGTCGACCAGCAGCCGCTCGGTGAACCGCGTCTGCTGCGGCCCGCGCGAGGCGGCCAGGTCCACCGCCCGCCGCCGCACCTCGGGGTCGGACAGGGCGTGCGGCCCCTCGGAGCCGTACGCCAGCGCGCAGGTGAACTCCAGGGCCGCGTCCACGAACTGCTCGTCCGTGAGTTTGTCCAGCAGGTCGAGGTCCTCGGCGAGCGTGCCGCCGGGCAGCGAGGCCCCGCCCGGAATGCCGGCGCACGGCAGGAACAGGTCCGAGAACGTCGTGCGCCACAGGAAGTCCGCCTCGCACATCCGGTCCGCGAGATGGGGATCGAGCCCGGCGGTCACCCCCGCCGCCCAGCCCTGCAGCCCGGGGTGGTGCCCGGGCTCCGCCAGCGCGTGCAGGGCCATCCCCAGCTCGGCCAGCGGGGAGGGCACGACGGCGATCCGCTCCGGCCGCAGCCCGCCGATGTCGATGCGCACGCTCATGCCCCCATGGTGCACCCCGCCACGGACAGCGGCCGCCGCCGATTGACGGCGGCCGTCAATCGGAGCGACAGCCGCTGTGATCAGGCGCAACCTGGGACGACCGGGGCGTCTCGCGGGGCTCCCTCGGACCCTGGCCCTCGTCCCGAGAGGGGATCGGTCATGAGCATCACCCAGCAGTACCTCCTGGACGGCTACCGGGCCGCGCAGCACGGGGAGGCCGCCCCTCCGGCTCCAGGCAGCCACGACTGGGAGACCGCGAGGGCACTGCGCGACTACCGCCGGTTCCGGGCCGTGCTGGCCGGCCGGCCGGCGACCGGCCGACTGCGCGGCGCACTGAGCCGCCTGCTGCACGGCCGACGGCCCGCCCACTGAGGCGCGACCCGCCCACCGAGCCCACGCGGCCCGCGACGACCCCGCCCAGCTCCCGCCGGACGGGGTGTGCCCAGCCCTCGCCGGACAGGGGGCCCCGCGGCGCCCCCGCCCAGCCCCCGCCGGACAGCCCCTACGCGCCCGTCCGCCCCGGCAGCACCCCCACGAAGTCCCGCACAGCGGCCCTCACGTCGTCCGCCGACCACTCCAGCCCCGGCCCGGCCACCGTGACCTCGGTGTACGACAGCCCCGGGCCGCCCCGGTTCCAGCCCTGGGCGAACAGACCGGCCTTCGTCTCCTCGACGTGCCGCAGCGCCGCGTCCCCGAGCACCTCGGGCTCGTAGGGCAGCCAGACCTGGAACTGGTGCGTGTGCGGCTCCTCCGGGAACACCCGGGCCCAGGGGACGCCCGCCTCGGCGAAGCCCTCGCGCAGGGCGCCGGCCACCACGCGCGCGTGGGCGACGTACTCGGGCAGCCGGGGCAGCTCCCGCTCCAGGCCGATCAGCGCGGACAGGACGGTCGGGAACTGCTGGATGATCATGCCGCCGTAGCGGTGCCGCCAGGTCTTCGCCTCGTCCACGAGCGTTCTCGGCCCGGCGACGGCGGCCCCGCCGAAACCGCCCAGGGACTTGTAGAACGAGACGTACACGCTGTCCGCGAGGCCGGCGATCTCCGCCAGGGAGCGGCCGAAGTGCGGGGTGCACTCCCACAGGCGGGCCCCGTCGATGTGGACCACCGCGTCGCGTTCCCGGGCCGCCTCGACGACCTCGGTGAGCTCCTCCCAGGTGGGCAGGACGAAACCGGCGTCCCGGAGCGGCAGCTCCAGCAGCAGTGCCCCGAACGGCTCGGGGAAGTCCCGTACCTCGTCGGCGGTCGGCATCCGGGGCTCGCCGGTCAGCCGGACCGGGCGCAGACCGCTGACCTGGCTGAACGCCTGCCGTTCATGGACCTCGGGATGGTTGAGGGCGTGCAGGGCCACGGTCGGGTCGCCGGTCCGGCCCGCCCAGCAGCGCAGCGCGACCTGCTGGGCCATGGTCCCGGTGGGGAAGAAGACCGCCGCCTCCGTGCCGAGCAGCTCGGCGACCCGCTCCTCCAGGGTCTCCACGAGCCCGTCGCCGTACATGTCGACCCGCTCGTCGAGGTCGGCCACCGCGCCGGCGCCCTCGCTCAGCCAGTCCAGCCGTTCGCGCAGGGTCAGCTGGTAGCCGGGCCGCCACAGGACCCGTCCGGCCGCCTTCCAGGCCGCCGCGCGCCGCTCGAACCGCTCCTTGGGGGACAGCTCCGCCGTCTCCCGTCCGTCCCGCTCCGCGGGTTCCGTCCCGCTCCGTGCCGCCGTATCGCTCATCCCAGGATCATGGCCCGAGCCGCCCCTCCAGGTCACCCCGAAATCCGCGCCCGCCGTGACCTGCGCCGATCCCGCCCCGCACGGCCGACGCAGGGCCGAGGCACGGCCGGCGCACGGCCGACGCACGGGCGGTCCGGGCGGCCCGCGGGAACCCACAGCCTGTGGATGACGAACGGCCCTTTGGCCAATCGCGTTAACATGACGAGAAATCGTCCGGTACCCCGAGCGGACTGGAACGGAAGGCCGCCGTCGAGTGAGTACACATCCCCAGCCAGAGCCCAAGGACCGCCCCGCGCGGCTGACCGTCGGCGTCGTCGGCGCCGGCCGTGTCGGACCCGCGCTCGCCGCCGCGCTCCAGCTCGCCGGACACCGCCCGGTGGCCGTCTCCGGCGTCTCCGACGCCTCCCGGCGGCGCGCGGCCCAGCTCCTGCCCGACGTACCGCTGGTGTCCCCGGCGGAGGTCCTGGAGCGCGCCGACCTCGTCCTGCTGACCGTCCCGGACGACGCGCTCCCCGGGCTCGTCGAAGGACTCGCCGAGACGGGCGCCGTCCGGCCGGGACAGCTGCTCGTGCACACCTCCGGACGGTACGGCGCGCGCGTGCTCGAACCGGCCCTCAGGGCGGGCGCGCTGCCGCTGGCCCTGCACCCCGCGATGACGTTCACCGGCACCGCCGTGGACGTCCAGCGGCTCGTCGGATGCTCCTTCGGGGTCACCGCCCCCGAACAGCTGCGGCTGGCCGCCGAGGCCCTGGTGATCGAGATGGGCGGCGAGCCCGAGTGGATCGCCGAGGAGTCCAGGCCGCTCTACCACGCGGCCCTCGCGCTCGGCGCCAACCACCTGGTGACCCTGGTCGCCGAGTCGATGGAACTGCTGCGCACCGCCGGTGTCGAGGCCCCCGACCGCATGCTCGGCCCGCTCCTCGGCGCCGCCCTGGACAACGCCCTCAGGTCGGGCGACGCGGCCCTGACCGGACCCGTCGCGCGCGGGGACGCGGGCACCGTCGCCGCGCACGTGGCCGAACTGCGCCGACACGCCCCCGCGACGGTCGCCGGCTATCTGGCGATGGCCCGGGCCACCGCCGACCGCGCGCTCGCCCACGGACTGCTCAAGCCGGAACTCGCCGAGGACCTCCTGGGAGTACTCGCCGCCGGGACGGACGCGACCCAGGGGACCGAGGGAGACACCCGATGACCACCAGCCTGCTGCGTACCGCCGGCGAACTCGCCGCGCGCTCCCGCTCCGGCCGCAGAGCCGTCGTGATGACCATGGGTGCCCTCCACGAGGGCCACGCCACGCTGGTCCGCACCGCCCGCGAGATCGCGGGAGAGGCGGGCGAGGTGGTCGTCACCGTCTTCGTGAACCCCCTCCAGTTCGGGCAGGGCGAGGACCTCGACCGCTACCCGCGCACCCTGGAAGCCGACCTGAAGATCGCCGAACAGGCGGGCGCGGACGTCGTGTTCGCCCCCGCCGTCGACGAGGTCTACCCCGGCGGCGAGCCCCAGGTCCGCATCTCCGCGGGACCGATGGGCGAGCGCCTGGAAGGCTCCGTGCGGCCCGGTCACTTCGACGGCATGCTCACCGTCGTCGCCAAGCTGCTGCACCTGACCCGGCCCGACGTGGCGCTCTACGGGCAGAAGGACGCCCAGCAGCTGGCCCTGATCAAGCGCATGGTGCGCGACCTGAACTTCGGCGTGGAGATCCTCGGCGTCCCCACCGTGCGCGAGGAGGACGGGCTCGCCCTCTCCAGCCGCAACCGCTACCTCTCGGCCGAGGAGCGGCGCACCGCGCTCGCCCTCTCCCAGGCCCTGTTCGCCGGCCGCGACCGGCACGCCGCCCAGGAGGCGCTGCGCGCGCGGGCCCTTGAGGTGCCCGCCACCCGCGAGCGCGCCGAGGCCCTCAGCGCCATAGGCGAGTCGCGGGCGGCGGCCGACGCGCACGCAGTCGCCAAGGCCGTCCCCGGCTGGCCCGGCGGCGTCCGCTCCGCGGCCCGGCTCGTCCTCGACGAGGCGGCCCGCCTGAAGCCGCCGCTCGTCCTGGACTATCTCGCTCTCGTCGACCCGGACGACTTCACCGAGATCCCGGACGACTTCACCGGCGAGGCGGTCCTCGCCGTCGCCGCCCGGGTCGGGACGACCCGGCTGATCGACAACCTTCCCCTCACCTTCGGAGCCGCCTCGTGACCGGCAATGGCACAGGTTCAGACACCGCCACTGGCACCGGCATACGCCTGCACGCGCCCGCCCCCGGCTGGGCCCTGACCGCGGACGTCGTGGTCGTCGGCTCCGGCGTCGCCGGGCTCACCGCGGCCCTGCGCTGCGAGGCCGCGGGACTGCGGACCATCGTGGTCACCAAGGCCCGCCTGGACGACGGTTCCACCCGCTGGGCCCAGGGCGGCGTCGCGGCGGCCCTCGGCGAGGGCGACACCCCCGAGCAGCACCTGGACGACACCCTCGTCGCCGGCGCGGGCCTGTGCGACGAGGAGGCCGTGCGCATCCTCGTCACCGAGGGCCCCGACGCGGTGCGCCGGCTCATCGCGACCGGCGCCCACTTCGACGAGTCCTCCGAGGGCGGCCTCGAACTCACCCGCGAGGGCGGCCACCACCGTCGCCGCATCGCCCACGCGGGCGGCGACGCGACCGGCGCCGAGATCTCCCGGGCCCTGGTCGAGGCGGTCCGCGCCCGCGGTCTGCGCACCGTCGAGAACGCCCTCGTCCTGGACCTCCTGACGGATGCGGAGGGCCGCGCCGCGGGCGTGACCCTGCACGTCATGGGAGAGGGCCAGCACGACGGCGTGGGGGCCGTCCACGCCCCCGCCGTGGTCCTCGCGACCGGCGGCATGGGCCAGGTGTTCTCCGCGACCACCAACCCGTCCGTCTCCACCGGCGACGGCGTGGCCCTCGCCCTGCGCGCGGGAGCCGAGGTCTCCGACCTCGAATTCGTCCAGTTCCACCCGACCGTGCTCTTCCTCGGCGCCGACGCGGAGGGCCAGCAGCCGCTGGTCTCCGAGGCGGTACGGGGCGAGGGCGCCCACCTGGTCGACGCGGACGGCGTGCGCTTCATGCTGGGACAGCACGAGCTGGCCGAGCTGGCGCCCCGGGACATCGTCGCCAAGGGCATCACCCGCCGCATGCTGGAGCAGGACGCCGAGCACATGTTCCTCGACGCCCGGCACTTCGGCGCCGCCATGTGGGAGCACCGCTTCCCCACGATCCTCGCCGCCTGCCGCGCCCACGGCATCGACCCGGTGACCGAGCCCGTCCCGGTCGCCCCGGCCGCCCACTACGCCTCCGGCGGCGTGCGCACCGACGCCCGGGGCCGCACCACCGTCCCCGGCCTGTACGCGTGCGGCGAGGTCGCCTGCACGGGCGTCCACGGCGCCAACCGGCTGGCCTCCAACTCGCTGCTGGAAGGCCTCGTCTACGCCGAGCGCATCGCCGCCGACATCGCCGGGAGCCATGCCGAGGACGCCCTGCACGCGCGCGTGCCCCGGCCCGTCCCGCACCCCGAGACGCCCGCGCACCCGCTGCTCGCCCCCGAGACCCGCTTCGCGGTCCAGCGGATCATGACCGCGGGCGCCGGTGTGCTGCGCTCCGCCGACTCCCTGCGGACCGCGGCCGAGCAGCTCCAGCGGCTGCACACCGACGCCCGGGACGCCCTCGACGAGAACGGCAAGACCTCCGAGCCCGGCGTCGACACCTGGGAGGCCACCAACCTGCTGTGCGTGGCCCGCGTCCTGGTCGCCGCCGCCCAGCTGCGCGAGGAGACCCGGGGCTGCCACTGGCGCGAGGACCACGCCGGCCGGGACGACGAACGGTGGCGCCGCCACATCGTCGTACGGCTGAATCCCGACCGGACCCTCGCCGTGCGCACCACCGATACCGCAGACTTCCCCCCGACATCCGGGCAGCCCCAAGCGGCGCCCTCGTCCCGTCCCCAGGAGCAGTGACCGAAGTGAGCACCCAGGACCTTCCCCTCGCCGAGAGCGGCGGCTGCGGCGACGGCTGCGGCTGCGGCGCAGACACGGACGAGGAGTACATGGAGTGCGGCCTCGATCCCGCTCTGGCCGAACTCCTCGCCGACGCCGGCCTCGACCCCCTCGAGGTCGAGGACATCGCCAACGTGGCGATCCAGGAGGACCTCGACCACGGCGTGGACGTGACGACGGTCGCGACCATCCCCGAGGACGCCGTCTCCACCGGGGACTTCACCGCCCGGGACGCGGGCGTCGTCGCGGGCCTGCGCGTCGCCGAGGCCGTCCTGTCGGTGGTCTGCACCGACGAGTTCGAGGTCGAGCGGCACGTCGAGGACGGCGACCTGGTCGAGGCCGGCCAGAAGCTGCTGAGCGTCACCACCCGCACCCGCGACCTGCTGACCGCCGAGCGCAGTGCCCTCAACCTGCTGTGCCGCCTGTCCGGCATCGCGACCGCCACGCGCGCGTGGGCGGACGCCCTGGAGGGCACCGAGACGCGGGTGCGCGACACCCGCAAGACCACGCCGGGCCTGCGTTCCCTGGAGAAGTTCGCGGTGCGCTGCGGCGGCGGTGTCAACCACCGCATGTCACTTTCGGACGCCGCGCTGGTCAAGGACAACCACGTGGTCGCCGCCGGCGGCGTGGCCGAGGCCTTCAAGGCCGTACGGGAGATGTTCCCGGAGGTCCCGGTCGAGGTCGAGGTCGACACCCTGCACCAGCTGCGGGACGTCGTGGACGCGGGCGCCGACCTGATCCTGCTGGACAACTTCACGCCCGTCGAGTGCGAGGAGGCGGTCGCCCTCGTCGCCGGCCGCGCCCTGCTCGAGGCGTCCGGCCGCCTCACCCTCGAAAACGCCGAGGCCTACGCGAAGACGGGCGTCGACTTCCTGGCGGTGGGCGCGCTCACGCACTCCTCCCCGATCCTCGACATCGGCCTCGACCTGCGAGCGGCGGAGTAACCCCGGCCATGCTGCTGACCATCGACGTGGGCAACACCCACACGGTCCTCGGTCTCTTCGACGGCGAGGAGATCGTCGAGCACTGGCGCATCTCCACCGACTCGCGCCGCACCGCCGACGAACTCGCCGTGCTGCTCCAGGGCCTCATGGGCATGCACCCGCTGCTCGGTGAGGAACTCGGCGACGGCATCGACGGCATAGCGATCTGCGCCACCGTGCCGTCGGTGCTCCACGAGCTGCGCGAGGTGACCCGGCGCTACTACGGAGACGTCCCCGCCGTCCTCGTCGAGCCCGGCGTCAAGACCGGCGTGCCGATCCTCACCGACAACCCCAAGGAGGTCGGCGCCGACCGGATCATCAACGCCGTCGCCGCCGTCGAGCTCTACGGCGGACCGGCGATCGTCGTCGACTTCGGCACCGCGACCACCTTCGACGCGGTCAGCGTGCGCGGCGAGTACGTGGGCGGTGTCATCGCCCCCGGCATCGAGATCTCCGTCGACGCGCTCGGCGTCAAGGGCGCCCAGCTGCGCAAGATCGAGGTGGCCCGGCCGCGCGCGGTGATCGGCAAGAACACCGTCGAGGCGATGCAGTCGGGCATCATCTACGGCTTCGCGGGCCAGGTCGACGGCGTCGTGAACCGGATGGCGCGCGAGCTCGCCGACGACCCCGAGGACGTCACCGTCATCGCCACCGGCGGCCTCGCGCCCATGGTGCTCGGCGAGTCCTCGGTGATCGACGAGCACGAGCCGTGGCTGACGCTGATCGGGCTGCGCCTGGTGTACGAGCGGAACGTCTCGCGCATGTGAGGCCGGCGCCGCCCGCGGGCGGACGACGCCTGGCGCCGGAAGGGCCCCGCGGTTTCGCGGGGCCCTTTCCGCGTCCGGTCCCGGCACTTTCCCCGCGGGGGCGATGGTGACGGCGGAAGAGGGATTCCGGGGCGGGCACCCGGGAATCCCGGAGGAAATTCCCCGACGGAAGCCCGCCTGGTCCTGGCGTCATCGCCGAGGTCCCGCCTTCCAAGCACTCCGCAGCGGGCTCTCCACCGCACTCTCCACCGCCACCCCCCACTGCCCTCTTCACGGCGCCCTCCGGGATTTCGGCCCGGGGCCCGGTCGTGGCTCCGGTCGCGGTACTCGTGGCACTCGTGGCACTCGCGGAATCAGGGACGCGCCACAATTCTTCCGCTATGCGGATTTTGTCTGATTAGCACGTATCGTCGCCCCATGCCCACGCCCTACGGATCCCACGGCGGCATGGCGTTCGGCGCGGAGGAGCTGCGTGTCCTCCGCCGTGCCCTCGCCCTCGCCCTGCACCCCAGCCCCGTCTCGGCCGAGGACGTCCAGGACTGCCTCCGCCTCGCCGAGTCCGTCGACGAGGCGGCCCACGAGGGGGCCAGGCTCCGGGCCTTCCTGCTGGCCGACCTCGTCCGCTACCGCGCCGCCCTGCCGGGCACCGCGGCGGGCTACCTCGTCCTTCTGGAGGAGGTTCTCGCGTCCGGCTACCGGCCTGACCCCGACGACCTCGCCGCGCTGCGCGCCCTGCGCGGCAACCCGTCCGCGGCGGCCCTCCTGGACCGCTGCCGGGTCCTCGCCGAACAGGACGTGCGCGCCCGCCTCGCCGGGCGTGCGGTCCCCGCGGTCGCCTCGGTCCCCGCGTCCCGGACCCGGCTGCTGGCCATCCCCGGCGGCCGCGCCGCGGAGGAGCCCGACCGCAAGCCCGAACCGGCGCCGCAGCCCCGGCAGCCGGACCGGGCGCCGCGCCCCGACCGGCCCATCCCCACCCCGGGCGAGGTCTTCCCGCCGCGCCGCAACGTCTGCCCGGCGACGCCATGCACGCCCTCTCGCCGCACCGGCCCCAGACCCGAGTACATCCAGTACGCAGGTCTGGGGCCGGCACGCCGAGAGCACGCACCTGACGCCGCCGGGCCGCCCTCCGGGCGACGACGCGAATTTCCGGACAGGCCCTGGGCCCCGTCCGCGGCCCTGCCCATGGGCGCGCCGCCCGGACCCCGAGGGATCCGGGCGGCGCGCCCTGGCTACTCTGGAGCCATGGACTACGTCTCCGCGCTCGT
This sequence comes from Streptomyces aureus, assembly GCF_000725495.1. Taxonomy (GTDB): domain Bacteria; phylum Actinomycetota; class Actinomycetes; order Streptomycetales; family Streptomycetaceae; genus Streptomyces; species Streptomyces aureus_B. Next base: position 25,925 of record NZ_JNZD01000046.1, on the reverse strand, counting down.
GCCCCCGGTAGTGATGGCCGTGTTCTTCATCGGGCTCATCGTGACGATCGTGAGGAGTCAGGGCGGGGCCAACAAGGCCAAGGAGGACGGGGTCGTCGACGCCGCCCTCGCGCGTGTGGAGGCCGCCCAGCAGGCCTCGGCCCCCAAGGACGCCGGGGCCTGAGACCCGGGCTCCCCTGCGCCGGCCCCGGGCTTCCCGGGCGCCCGCCCGCTCCGCCCGGCGCCCGCCCACCCGTACGGACGGTGCCGCCGACGGCGTACGACTCGGACGTTTCCTGCGTCCTTCGAGTCGTACGCCCTTTTTGTTGACCATCTCCCACTATTGTTCTGAACTGTGCCTCGCCCATTGGGAGAACTCGAAGACGCGGTCATGACGCGGGTGTGGAAGTGGAACCGCCCGGTGACCGTTCGGGAAGTCCTGGAAGACCTTCAACAGGAACGGTCCATCGCCTACACCACGGTGATGACCGTTTTGGACAATCTCCATCAGAAGGGCTGGGTCCGCCGCGAGGCGGAAGGCCGGGCCTATCGATATGAGGCGGTCTCCACTCGGGCCGCCTACTCCGCGGCCCTGATGAACGACGCCTGGTCGCAGAGCGACAACCCCGCGGCCGCTCTCGTCGCCTTCTTCGGCATGATGAGCGAGGAACAGCGGGTGGCCCTCAGGGATGCCGTACGCATGGTGCAAGGGCCGGAACCGCAAGCCCCCGGGGCCGCCGAAAGGCCACCGGTGTCCGCACCCTCCGAGGAGAACCCCGCCGCCGACGGGGACGCCTCCGGGCGATAGCGTCCGCTCATGTCAGCAGAGCATCCCGCGGAGGTTCCGGCAGGGCTTCCGGCGGAGCATCCCGAAGTCACCGCAAAAGCCGTCACCGTCCGCCGGGCCAGGACCAGCGATGTGGCGGCCGTTCGACGACTCCTCGACGCGAACGTGCGCCGCCGTATCCTGCTCGACAAACCCACCGTCACCCTTTACGAGGACATCCAGGAGTTCTGGGTCGCGGAACGCGACGACAACGCCGAGGTGGTCGGCTGCGGCGCCCTGCACGTGATGTGGGAAGACCTCGCGGAAGTCCGCACTCTCGCCGTGAACCCCGCGGTCAAGGGCCTGGGCGTCGGTCACCAGCTGCTGGAGAAGTTGCTCCAGACCGCACGCTGGCTCGGTGTTCGACGCGTTTTCTGCCTGACCTTCGAAGTCGGCTTCTTCGCCAAGCACGGCTTCGTGGAGATCGGTGAGACACCCGTCGACACCGATGTCTACGCCGAGCTCCTGCGTTCCTATGACGAGGGCGTGGCGGAGTTCCTCGGTCTCGAACGAGTGAAACCGAACACCTTGGGCAACAGCCGGATGCTTCTGCATCTGTGATCGCGGCCGGCTATTCCGGCGGAGTGCGTTGCCCACGTTCCCTATGTCCGAAACGCGCACGTTTCCGGGCGGGCGGAGTGCCCCGGGTCTCTCCCAGGGGTTTGTGTTTTTCCAGCAAAAGCGGTTTGCTTTCCGACGTACTGCAGTACTGCATATAAGGGACGGCGAAACGGCGGACGCCGCGGGGCCCTCCTAGCCCTGAAGTTATCGATGAAAGGAAATCCGGTGGCACAGAAGGTTCAGGTCCTTCTTGTCGACGACCTCGACGGTGGCGAGGCGGACGAGACCGTGACGTTCGCGCTGGACGGCAAGACGTACGAAATCGATCTCACGACCGCCAACGCGGACAAGCTCCGTGGCCTTCTCGACGCCTACGTCAAGGGTGGCCGTCGCACCGGAGGCCGTGCTTCGGGCGGACGCGGAAAGGCCCGTGTCGCTTCCGGCGGCGCTCAGGACACCGCGCAGATCCGCGCCTGGGCGAAGGAGAACGGCTACGAGGTCAACGACCGCGGCCGCGTTCCCGCGTCCATCCGCGAGGCCTACGAGAAGGCCAACGGCTGAGTAGGCGCTCGCCGCAGTTTCACGCGGTGGCAGTGCGTCGCCATCGTCTGCACGAGTCGTACGAGATCGGGGGCGCCCCCAACGCCCCCGCCGACGGCCCCGCCGCCCAGCGCCGACAGTGTCGGCAACGCCGGCTCCACCTCGCGGCCGGGCGCCGGGGGTCGCAGCCAGCGGGCGGCCCCTCGTGGGCCCCTCCGCGCGTCCGGACCGGCCGGGGGCCGCTGTCCGGGACGCTCCGGCGGCCCGTCTTCGGGCCGGCCTCCGGGCCGGACCCCGAGCAGGGCCGGCCCCGGAGCGCGGGAACCCGGCCGCCGCACCGCGGCCCCGGCATCCAGGGCCCTCGGGAGCACGAGATCCGGCGCGCCCGGCATGCTCGGCGTACAGAGCCCCGGCCCGCCGGGGAGACCGGGATCCGGTGGCGGGGGAGCCTCGATGCTCCCGCCCTCGCCGATCGCCGTGAGATCCAGCGCGAGCGCGCCCCACTCCAGCCAGTCGAGCAGCCCCGGCAGCTCCTCCGCGCTCCCCGCGGCCACCAGCAGCCGCATCCGCTCCCCGTGCAGCACCACCGGGGAAGCCGGCGCCAGATGCCGCAGCGCGGGAAACCCCGCCTCCGCGGGCACCTCCAGGACGTCGAAACGCAGCCCCGTGACCAGCCGCGCCGGCGGACCGGGCACCGCCGTCCACTCCAGTTCGTTCTCGTACCACCGGCACACCGGATCGACCGGATCACCCGGATCGGACGGCCGACGCGGCACGGGGACGGTGGGAACCATGCAAGGAGCAACCGTCGAAAGACGCCCGGGGTTACGCTGGGCGTTTGCGCGACCGCACAGAGTTCCGTGAAAACGGGCGTGCGGGAGCGTTCGGGCGGGCATCGATGTTCGCCCGTAGCGGAGGGAACCGGTGCGCGCGGCATGGACTGTCAGTGAGCACGGGTAAGACATGCCTAGTGGGAGGGGCGACACGCAGGGCTCGGGCATCTCACGTTCGCCATCGGCGTACAGCGGGAGAGGGTATCTGCCTGGCCTGCGGGAACATCGTCTCGCACCATCAGGTTGGAGCAGATGTCGGCGTTCGGGGTCAGGAGGCCAAGGACGGTGTCGGCAGTTGGAATGAGCGGTCCCCGCTTGCGGGACTAAGCTGCGGAAGGACAGGGAGGGGAGCGTCCCCTTACTGCCTGACCGCTCTGAGGAGCGATTAACGATGTTCGAGAGGTTCACCGACCGCGCGCGGCGGGTTGTCGTCCTGGCTCAGGAAGAAGCCCGGATGCTCAACCACAACTACATCGGCACCGAGCACATCCTCCTGGGCCTGATCCACGAGGGTGAGGGTGTCGCCGCTAAGGCCCTGGAGAGCCTCGGGATTTCGCTCGAGGCGGTCCGCCAGCAGGTGGAGGAGATCATCGGCCAGGGCCAGCAGGCCCCCTCCGGCCACATCCCCTTCACCCCCCGTGCCAAGAAGGTCCTGGAGCTGTCGCTCCGCGAGGCCCTTCAGCTGGGCCACAACTACATCGGCACGGAGCACATCCTGCTCGGCCTGATCCGCGAGGGCGAGGGCGTCGCCGCCCAGGTCCTGGTCAAGCTGGGCGCAGACCTCAACCGGGTGCGGCAGCAGGTGATCCAGCTGCTCTCCGGCTACCAGGGCAAGGAGACCGCCACCGCCGGCGGTCCTGCCGAGGGCACCCCCTCCACGTCCCTGGTCCTCGACCAGTTCGGCCGGAACCTCACCCAGGCCGCCCGCGAGTCCAAGCTCGACCCGGTCATCGGGCGCGAGAAGGAGATCGAGCGGGTCATGCAGGTGCTGTCCCGCCGCACCAAGAACAACCCGGTGCTCATCGGTGAGCCCGGCGTCGGCAAGACCGCCGTCGTCGAGGGCCTCGCCCAGGCCATCGTCAAGGGCGAGGTGCCCGAGACCCTCAAGGACAAGCACCTCTACACCCTGGACCTCGGCGCGCTGGTCGCCGGCTCCCGCTACCGCGGTGACTTCGAGGAGCGCCTGAAGAAGGTCCTCAAGGAGATCCGCACCCGCGGCGACATCATCCTGTTCATCGACGAGCTGCACACGCTGGTCGGTGCGGGTGCCGCCGAGGGCGCCATCGACGCCGCCTCGATCCTCAAGCCGATGCTGGCCCGTGGTGAGCTCCAGACCATCGGTGCGACCACCCTGGACGAGTACCGCAAGCACCTCGAGAAGGACGCGGCCCTCGAGCGCCGCTTCCAGCCGATCCAGGTGGCGGAGCCTTCCCTCCCCCACACGATCGAGATCCTCAAGGGCCTGCGCGACCGTTACGAGGCCCACCACCGCGTGTCCATCACGGACGAGGCCCTGGTGCAGGCGGCGACGCTCGCCGACCGGTACATCTCGGACCGCTTCCTGCCCGACAAGGCGATCGACCTGATCGACGAGGCCGGTTCCCGGATGCGCATCCGCCGGATGACCGCACCGCCGGACCTCCGCGAGTTCGACGAGAAGATCGCGGGCGTGCGCCGCGACAAGGAGTCGGCCATCGACTCCCAGGACTTCGAGAAGGCGGCCTCTCTCCGCGACAAGGAGAAGCAGCTGCTGGCGGCGAAGGCCAAGCGCGAGAAGGAGTGGAAGGCCGGCGACATGGACGTCGTGGCCGAGGTCGACGGCGAGCTGATCGCCGAGGTCCTGGCCACCGCCACCGGCATCCCGGTCTTCAAGCTGACCGAGGAGGAGTCCTCGCGTCTGCTGCGCATGGAGGACGAGCTCCACAAGCGGGTCATCGGCCAGAAGGACGCCATCAAGGCGCTCTCGCAGGCGATCCGCCGTACGCGAGCGGGTCTGAAGGACCCGAAGCGTCCCGGTGGTTCCTTCATCTTCGCCGGCCCCTCGGGTGTCGGTAAGACGGAGCTGTCGAAGACCCTCGCGGAGTTCCTCTTCGGTGACGAGGACGCGCTGATCTCCCTCGACATGTCGGAGTTCAGCGAGAAGCACACGGTCTCGCGTCTCTTCGGTTCGCCCCCCGGCTACGTGGGCTACGAAGAGGGCGGCCAGCTGACCGAGAAGGTCCGCCGCAAGCCGTTCTCCGTCGTCCTCTTCGACGAGGTCGAGAAGGCCCACCCGGACATCTTCAACTCGCTGCTGCAGATCCTGGAGGACGGTCGTCTGACCGACTCCCAGGGCCGGGTCGTGGACTTCAAGAACACGGTCATCATCATGACGACCAACCTCGGCACCCGGGACATCTCCAAGGGCTTCAACCTCGGCTTCGCGGCCGTGGGCGACGTCAAGACGAACTACGACCGGATGAAGGCCAAGGTCAACGAGGAGCTGAAGCAGCACTTCCGCCCCGAGTTCCTGAACCGTGTCGACGACACGGTGGTCTTCCACCAGCTGACCGAGGAAGACATCATCCAGATCGTCGACCTCATGATCGCCAAGGTCGACGAGCGGCTGAAGGACCGGGACATGGGCATCGAGCTCAGCCCGACCGCCAAGTCGCTCCTCGCGAAGAAGGGCTACGACCCCGTCCTGGGCGCCCGGCCGCTGCGCCGGACCATCCAGCGCGAGATCGAGGACGTCCTCTCCGAGAAGATCCTCTTCGGCGAGCTCCGTCCCGGCCACATCGTGGTCGTGGACACGGAGGGCGAGGGCGACGCCAAGACCTTCACCTTCCGGGGTGAGGAGAAGTCGGCGCTCCCCGACGTCCCGCCGATCGAGCAGGCCGCCGGCGGTGCCGGTCCCAACCTGAGCAAGGAGGCGTGACCTCACGGTCCGCCTGAATAGGGGCTGCCCCGGGACTTCGGTCCCGGGGCAGCCCCTTTTTCCGCGCCGGGGATTCCCCGCACTTCCGCGTCATGTCACAGAACGTTGTGGGTCGTGGTCGTCGAGTGTTCCCCCGGCAATTGACCGGTGAGGCCTTCCGGCGCGCTACCGGTGTCCGAATTGAGAACGAAATCGACCGTCCGCAGATTCGGCAGCAGGGTCCTCAGCGCGGAAAGGTCCTCGTTTCCCGTCAGCTTTCTCAGTTCCAGGTGTTCGACCGACGGCAGCGGTACCGCCGACCCGAGGGAGTCCAGGGCGGCCCGGTGGATCCGCAGTTCCCTGAGGTCCGGCAGCGCCGCGGCCTCGGCCCAGTCCTCCCGTCCGAGCTGTCCGGGCACCCGGCTGAGCCACAGGGTGCGCAGCGAGCGCCAGTGGCGCAGCCCCCGTAGCCCGGTCTCGCGCAGGACGTCCAGTCCGAAGGAGAGGCTTTCCAGCGGTGCGTCCCGGGGGAGCGTGTCGCTCAGTGAGGGGCCCGGGAGCCGGTGTCCGAGGCTCAGCTCACGCAGGGAACCCAGCGCCGCCAGGCCCGCGGGCGGCGGGGTCCGCCCCTGGTGGGACAGCAGGGACAGCGCCCGCAGCGGCAGTTCCCGAAGGGGCGCGAGGTCGTCGACGCCCGTGCACTGGTCGAGGCCGAGCTGCTCGAGGCGCCGCTGACCGGCCAGGAAGTCCAGGCCGCGCAGCCGGCCGTTGTACCGCAGCGCCAGATGCGTGACCTCGTCGGGCGGCAGCAAGGAGCGCAGCTCGGCGTCGCCGATGTCCCCGACGATCTGGAGCCTGGGCCGGCCGCCCAGCTCGCGCAGGACGCGGAGGTGGGCCGCGGAGTGCGCGGTGAAGTACAGCCCCGTCGGGTCGAGCCCGGCGATGACCTCGGACGCGTAGCGCTCGGTGTCGAACCGGTGCCATCCCCAGGTGAGCTGGGACCGTACCGACAGGGCGGGGTGGGAGCGGAAGCGTGCCAGCACGGGGATGGCCGCGTCGGTGCCGATCAGGGAGGCGGTGACCACCACCCCCCGGGCCTGGGCCTCGGTCAGTTCCTCAGGGCCGGGAAGCAGTTCGAGGACGAGCGGACCGGCCTCGGCCAGGGCGCGGGCCTCCGCCGACGTCCTCGGCGGTACGAGGGCCGCCGCGTCGCGTTCCACGGCCGAGCGCACCTCGGGCGCGAGCTGGGTGGCGTGTTCCAGGGAGGCCAGCGCGAGGAGCCGTACCCGGGTCGCGGCCGCCCCGTCGAGCCGTGCGGCCGCCTCGGTCAGGGAGCCCAGCAGTTCGGCCCGTTCGCGCGGCCGGGCGTGGGCGACGGCCATCCGGATCACGTCCGCCCACTGGGACTCCCCGGCGTTGCGCACGAGCAGTCCGAAGTCCCCGTCCTCCACGGCCGCCTTGGCGCCCAGGTAGTCCTGGAAGGTGCGGTGGACGAACTCCACGGTGCCGGGGGCCGGTTCGCGCAGCAGCCCGCTGCGGACGACGAGGTGGCGCAGGATCCGGGCGGCGTCGCCCTGGCCGGCCGCGGCCGGGAGGGAGGGCAGGACGTCGGCGACGATGCGTTCGGCGCGGTCCCGGGCCACCTCCACCCGGTTGTTGCGGATGAGCCAGTAGGCGATCCGCTGCAGGAGCTGGATCTGCGGGAGTTCGGTGAGCCGGACGCCGTCGTGACCGCCTCCGCCGGCGAACATGTCGCGTTCCTCGTCGCGGCGCGACAGCAGCATGGACAGCGCGGCCTCGTACAACTCCTGTCTGCCGTGCGGCAGATAGCCCCGCCGGTCGCGGTGCAGCGCGCAGATCAGGCCGCACATCAGGGGGTTGGTGGCGAGCCGGCCGAGGTCCGCCTTGGTGCGGACGGCGTCGAGGAGGGAGCGTTCGTAGCCGTCGAGGCGGTCGGGGTCGGAGGCGTCCGGGCGGGCGGCGGTGTGCCAGCGGTGGATGAACGCGGCCACGTCGTCGCCGCTCATCGGCGTCAGGACGAGTTCGGTGAAGCCGTCCGCCGCGAGCCAGTCCTCCCGTACGGCCGAGGGCCGGGACGTGACGAGCCACTGGTTGCCGGGGTAGGCGTCGAGGAGCTCGCGCAGCCAGCGGCGGGTGTGCTCCCGCTCACGTCCGGGGATCTCGTCGAGCCCGTCGACCAGCAGCAGGCCGCGGCCGTGGCGGAGGACCCGGTCCGCCCAGCCGTCCGGCTGGGTGGCGTGGAAGGGGATCCGGACGGCGGACAGGAACGCGTCGGGGGCCGGGAGGCCGTCGGGGCGGCGGGCGAGGGTGCGCAGCGGGAGGACGAAGGGGATGCGGTCGCCCCGCTCCCCGCGCGCCGCGGTCACCGCCAGCCACTGCACGAGGGTGGTCTTGCCCGACCCGGCCACTCCGCGCAGGAGGACCAGGTCCGTCTCGGCCAGGGCCTGCTCGGCGGGCAGTGAGGTGCCGGCCGCGGTGAGGGTGACGCCGTCCGGCGCGGTGCTCTGCTCGTCGTCGCCGGGGCGCAGGGCCTGGAGGCTGAGATACGCGGCGTCCAGGGGCCAGCGCTCGGGGGAGTCGACGAGGTCGATGCCGTAGATGGTGAGGTGACCGTGCCGGGTGCCGACATGGGCGAGATAGCGCTGCTCGAAGGCCCGGTCGGTGCCGCCCGTCATGGGGGTGCGGGCGATCAGCTCGTCCACCTTGGCGATCAGCTCACGCTGGCGCCGGCTCTGTTCCACGAGGGTGCGGGGTACGAAGGCCGAGCGCTGGGTGAAGAAATGCAGGATGTGAAGGCAGGCGGTGTCCAGCAGCCCCTCGTGGAACAGAGCAGCGTCGTAGGACAGGTCCCGTTCGGGGCCCCCGGCGGCCGCGCGCAGCCGCCGGGCGAGTTCCCGGTGGCCGAGCTCCACCGCCTGGACGTCGGTCATGGCGAGGTCGCCGAGGGCGTGCAGGGTCGTGGTGAGGGCGTGGACGACGGCCTGTTCCTCGTCGGCGGGGAAGGGGCGCTCGCCCGTGCGCAGCGCCCGTTCGACGAGCGAGGCCGAGAGTCCGGCCAGGTCCTTCTCCCCGACCGTGCGCTTCTCGCCCCTGAAGGAGACGAGCGCGGAGATCCGCACGGGCCTGTCCACCAGCCCCGCGCCGGTGCCCTCGGCGACGAAGAGCTTCCTGACCAGCGGCGCGGCCACGCTCGAGGCCAGGCGCGTGCCGACGGTTACTGGGTCCATGACGATCTCCCGTGAGAGCGCTGAGCGGGACGCCAGGACCGTGTCCTGACAGCCGGTGGGCGGGGCCGCGTCGTGGGACGTCCGTGAGCGGTCGCCCGGTTCCCCAAAGCCCTTGAAAACAGGGGCCGGAGGGTAGCCCGCGTCACATTCGGAGGGCCCTGGACCGAGGGCCCCGGTGACATGAGGCACAGGCGTTCCAGCCGGTACTAGGGAGGATAGTGGATAACCGAAAACGGACAAAAAGGACTTTAGCCCCGGGGTGGGGAGGACTCTCGGCGGGGGTTCCGGACGGCTGGGCGGAAGCCGTGTTTGGCAAGGGATGTCATGGCTTGAAGTGGGGTTAAACCCTGGATTTCGGACCAAAAGGACAAGATCCCTCGCTCGATGTCCGAGGTGTCAAGGTTCGGGAAGTTTGGCCATCAAGTACTACTTCGCACCGTAGATGGGGGGTTTGAGTGCGGCTGGGGGGCCGGGTTACCAATGAATGGCCCACTCGGTGGCAGGCACCGCACCGGAGTGGTTGTTCCAAGTCCCCGTCCCCGTCTCCACGAGGTATTCATGTCGAAGCGCGTCACGTCCCGCAAGTCCCTTACGTCCCTGGTCCGCACTCGGGCGGCCGTTCTGGCCGTCGGCCTGGGCGCCTCGGTCGTGCTGGGCGCAGGGGTCGCGACCGCCGCCGAAGCGGGCGTCAGCAGCACCACCACCACCGTCACCGCGGCCAACGCCGTCCAGACCCAGGCGGCCGCTCAGGCCAAGGCCGCCGCCGCGAAGAAGGCCGCCGCCACCAAGGCGGCCGTGGCCAAGCAGGCCGCCGCGAAGAAGAAGGCCGCGTCCTGGATCGACCCGGTCGCGAAGTACACCCTGTCCGCCAGCTTCGACCAGGCCGGCGGCATGTGGGCCCACAAGCACTCCGGCCAGGACTTCGCCGTGCCGCAGGGCACCAACGTCATGGCCGCGCACGGCGGCACCGTCGTCAAGGCGGGCCCGAACGGCGCCGGTGACGGTCCGGCGTACGGCAACGCCATCGTCATCAAGCACGCCAACGGCAAGTACTCGCAGTACGCCCACCTCTCGCGCATCGACGTGCGCGTCGGCCAGGTCGTCTCCACCGGTCAGCACATAGCCCTGTCCGGCAACACGGGCAACTCCAGCGGCCCGCACCTGCACTTCGAGATCCGTACGACCCCGAACTACGGCTCCGCCGTCAACCCGGTGGCGTTCCTGCACAGCATGGGTGTCACGGTCTGACCCACCCACCGCCGGTGATCCGGCGCGCGTCCCCGGCGTGAACTGCCGGAACGGAACAGGGACTCGAGCCCCGTCGCCTCACGGCGCCGGGGCTCGGCCTGTGTGCCGGGACGGCCCCGCAGGGCGTCGCCGTCGCGGAAGGCCCTTCGCCGCCGGGCCCCAGGAGGCTTCGCCCGGGCCCCAGAAGGCTTCACCCAGGCTCTAGGAGGCTTCGCCCGAGCCCTGGGAGGTCGCGCTCCCGTGGGCCGTTCCGCCCGCGTGGGCCTGGGTCACCAGATCGATGGCGACCTCCAGGACGGCCTTGCGCTTGTCCTCGGGGTCGCCCTCGACGTCCTTGAGGACGAACATGCCGGCGTGCATCGTGAAGAGCGCGCTGATGCAGCGGACCTGGTCGGTCAGTTCCGCCCCGGGCTCCTTGATGATCTCCAGCATGCTGATCATGCGGTCCTTGAAGGTCTCGCCGATGCTCAGCTCGCGTACCGTCGCCTGGTTCTCCTGCATGAAGCGGAAGAGCGGGGACGCGCCGCCGAGGGCGTCGCTGTAGCGGCGCAGGACCTCCTGCTTGGTCTCCAGCGTGTGCGGCTGCCCCGCGCCCCACTCGATCAGCTCGTCGAGCGGGCGCGTCAGATCCTCGAAGAGACTGATGAGGATCTCTTCCTTGGTCTTGAAGTGGTAGTAGAGCGCCGCTTTGGTGACATCGAGGTGCTCGGCGATCTCGCGCAGCGAGGTCTTCTCGTAGCCCTGCTCGGAGAAGAGTTCGAGGGCCACGTCCTGGATGCGCTGCCGGGTGTCGCCCCGGCGCTGCTGCCGCTTGCTGCCGTCCATGGTGCCGCCCATCTTCGTATGCCTCGCGCTCCCTTGAAACTTACCTGCCGACAGACAGGCAAAACCAGCCCAACTTACTTGACGCCCGGCTAGTTACAGGTCTATTTTCCTGAGTGTAGCCAGCTTGCCGGGCGGCAAGTAAGTACCGGCGGCGGCAGCAGAACTTCAGGGGAGTGGAAAACGATGGCGGACCAGGCGAAAGCGGCCGAACCGGCCGCGGAGCAGGCCGGGAAACCGGCCGAGGGCGAGAAGCAGCAGCGGAGCGTACGCGTCGTCCTGATGGCGCTCATGATCACCATGATGCTCGCCATGCTGGACAACATGATCGTGGGCACCGCGATGCCGACGATCGTCGGCGAGCTGGGCGGACTCGAGCACCTGTCCTGGGTGGTCACCGCCTACACCCTCGCCACCGCGGCCTCCACCCCGATCTGGGGCAAGGTCGGCGACATGTACGGGCGCAAGGGCGCCTTCATGACCTCGATCGTGATCTTCCTGATCGGGTCCGCGCTCAGCGGCATGGCCCAGGACATGGGCCAGCTCATCGGCTTCCGCGCCATCCAGGGCCTGGGCGCCGGCGGTCTGATGGTCGGCGTCATGGCGATCATCGGTGACCTCATCCCGCCCCGCGAGCGCGGCAAGTACCAGGGCATGATGGCCGGCGTCATGGCCTTCGCCATGATCCTCGGCCCGCTGGTCGGCGGCAGCATCACCGACCACTGGGGCTGGCGCTGGTCCTTCTACATCAACCTGCCGCTCGGCGTCGTCGCCCTCCTCGCGGTCAGCGCGGTCCTGCACCTGCCGAAGAAGCGCGTCCAGGCGAAGATCGACTACCTGGGTGCCGGCCTGCTGGCCCTCGGCATCTCCTCCATCGTGCTCGTCACCACCTGGGGCGGCACCGAGTACGCCTGGGGCTCCGCGCGGATCATGGAGCTGATCGGGATCGGCGTCGCCGCCCTCGTCGGCTTCGTCTACTGGCAGACCAAGGCCGCCGCGCCGGTCATGCCGCTGCACATCTTCCGCAGCCGCAACTTCACCCTGATGTCCACGATCGGCTTCATCACCGGTTTCGTGATGTTCGGCGCGGTCCTCTTCCTCCCGCTGTACCAGCAGGCCGTCCAGGGCGCCTCGGCCACCAACTCCGGTCTCCTGCTCCTGCCCATGCTCGGCGCCATGCTCGTCGTGTCGATGGTCGCCGGACGCGTCACCACCAACAGCGGCCGCTACAAGGTCTTCCCGCTCGTCGGCAGCGTGCTGATGATCATCGGTCTGTTCCTGCTCTCGCGGATGGACACCGACACCACCCGGTTCACCTCCGGTCTCTACATGGCGGTGCTCGGCGCGGGCATGGGCTGCCTGATGCAGATCACGATGCTCGTGGCGCAGAACAGCGTCGAGATGAAGGACATGGGCGTCGCGTCCTCGTCCACGACCCTCTTCCGCACCCTCGGCTCGTCGTTCGGTGTCGCCATCATGGGCGCGCTGTTCAACCACCGGGTGCAGGACGTCATGACCGAGCGGGCCGGGGCGCTGGGCTCCAAGCTGACCGAGCAGTCGGCGCAGCTCGACGCGGCCAGCCTCGCGAAGCTGCCCGCCGCGGCGCGGGACGCCTACCAGCACGCGGTCTCCGCCGGTACGCACTCCGCGTTCCTGCTCGGTTCCGTCGTCGCGGTGCTCGCGCTGATCGCCGCGGTGTTCGTGAAGGAGGTCCCGCTCAAGGGAGCGGGGGCGCCGAAGCCCGGCGAGGACGAGGCGACGGACGAGGCCCCCCAGGTCCACCTGGCCGAGCCGGTCTGACCCGGCCGGGACCGGACCTCCCGGCCCCGAACCTCTCGAACCTCTCACCTCACGACGAAGGCCCCCGGCGTTGTCCGCCCCGGGGGCCTTCTCCTGTGCGGCGACGGGCTCCGCCCCTGCCGCGCCGACGTCTCTCTCTCGCGCGCCCGGACCTGCGTCCCCGGCCCGCGCCCGGACTACTCCCCCGCCCGGACCTACAACCCCCGCCCGGCCTGCTTCCCGGACGCCGGCAGCATCGGATAGCTCCCCGTGTTCGTCGGCGCGTGCTCCGGCAGCCACAGCACCGCGACCGCGCCCTCGGCCGGAACGCCGTCCGGGGCCCCGGCGGGCCGTACGTTGCGGAAGGTCAGCCGGGCGCCGAGCACCCGGGCCTGGCCGGCGGCGATGGTGAGCCCCAGCCCGTGGCCGTCGCCGGAACGGTCGGTGCTCCCGGTGCGGAAGCGGCTCGGCCCCTCGGCGAGGAGCTTCTCCGGGAAACCCGGGCCGTGGTCGCGGACCCGGATGACCCGGCCCTCGACGGTGACCTCGATCGGCGGTCGGCCGTGCCGGGCCGCGTTGGCGAGGAGGTTGAGCAGGACGCGCTCCAGCCGGCGCGGGTCCGTCGTGACCTCCGACTCGTGCACCACCCGCACCTCGACGTCCGCCCCCTTGGCGGCGATCCGCCGGGAGACGAACTCGCCGAGCATGATGTCCTGCAGCTCGGCCCGCTCCGAGGCCCCGTCGAGCCGGGCCACTTCCAGGACGTCCTCGACGAGCGTGCGCATGGCCTGCGCGCGGTCCCGCACCAGCTCGCTGGGACGGCCGGGCGGCAGCAGTTCGGCCGCCGTGAGCAGCCCGGTCACCGGGGTGCGCAGCTCGTGGGCGATGTCCGCGGTCACCCGGCGCTCGGCCTCGATGCGCTGCTGGAGCGCGTCGGCCATGGCGTCCACCGCCCGTGCCAGGTCGTCGGTCTCGTCGAGCACGACACCGCCGATCGCGTCCCGCACCCGTACGTCCGGCTCGCCCTTGGCGACCCGGTTCGCCGCGGCCGCCGCCTTGCGCAGCCGGCGCGACAGCTGACCGCCGATCAGCACCCCGAGCGCGCTGCCGCCGAAGACGACCGCGATGGAACCGATGATCAGAGCCTGGTCGAGGTCCTTCATCACGTCCGCGTTGCGGTCCGTGAAGCGCTCGTGCCAGGACAGCACCTGGCCGTTCCTGAGCGGTACGGCGGCCCAGATGTCCGGCACGCCGTTCGGGCTGTCGGACACATAGGTCGCCCGGCGCCCCTGGGAGACCTTCGTCATCAGGTCCGACGGGATCGAGGGATCGTCTATCTTCGCCCCGAACGGCGGCGGCCGGCCCGGTCCGTACATCCGCTCCGCGAGCTGGATGCGCTCGTCGGCCAAGTCTCGTGAGTTGTCGAGCATCGAGACACGGGCCGCGTTGTGCACGACCAGGCTCAGCGCGACCGCGACCAGCGCCCCGACCAGGGCGATCGCGGTGCTGAGCTTCCAGCGGATGCCCGTGCGGATGCTCGTGCCCGAGTCCGTGCCCCGGTCGATACCGATGCCGAGGCTCCGGACCCCGACCGCGCCCGGTCCCCGGCGGCCCCTGCCGCCGCCCCGGCCGAGGACCTCGCCCCCGCCGGTGCCCGGTCCCGTGCGGGGGCCGCCGCCCGCGCCGGCCCCCGCCTCCGCGCGGCTGCCCGGAATCCGTCCCCGTCCGGCCGTCGTGGCCCCCTCCGGGGCGGAACGCTGAAACTTCCCCCGCATGGCGTGCTCAGGCCTTCAACTTGTAGCCGAAGCCGCGAACCGTCTCGATACGGTCCTGGCCGATCTTCGTACGCAGTCGCTGCACATGGACGTCGACCACCCGGGTGTCCCCGCCCCAGCCGTAGTCCCACACCCGTTCCAGCAGCTTGTCGCGGCTCAGCACCGTGCCGGGCGCGGCCGAGAACTCCAGGAGCAGCCGCATCTCGGTGGGCGTCAGCGCCACCGGGGCACCGGAGCGGGTCACCTCCATGCCCTCGGTGTCGATCGCCAGATCGCCGAAGGCGAGCACCCCGCCCTCCACCGGCGCGTCCCCGTCCGCCGCCGCTCCCGCACCGCCGCTGGCGTGCCCGAAGCGGCGCAGCACCGCGCGGATCCGGGCGACCAGCACGGCGCCGTCGAAGGGCTTGGTCACATAGTCGTCGGCGCCGGCCTCCAGGCCGAGCACGACGTCGATGGAGTCGGCGCGCGCGGAGAGCATGATGACCGGCACGGTCGACTCGTCGCGGATGCGGCGGCACAGGGACACGCCGTCGAGCCCGGGGACCATCACGTCCAGCAGGGCGATGTCGGGACGGTCGGCGCGGAACGCCTCCAGGCCCGAGAGTCCGTCGGGCATGGCCGTCACCGCGAAGCCGTCGCGCTCCAGGGCGAGTTGCGTGGCCTCGCGGATGACGTCGTCGTCCTCGACGAACAGGACGTGGGTCTGCTCTGCCATCCGGCTGCTCCGCCCGTTCAGTTCGCGTCCGGGGCGGGCGAGCCGGAGCCGCCCACCGCGTTGCTGTAGTCGTTGTGGATCCGGGACTCCTCGACGAAGCGCGTCGAGGACCAGCTGTAGGTGATCACTTCCTCGCTGGACGGGTACGACACCGGGTCGCCCTTCTTGTACAGCTGCTGGGTGACCACCAGATCGCCCCGGTCGATCTCGGCGTAGACCGGCGGTTCCTCGGTCTTGAAGACATTCTGGTACCGGCCGTTCGCCTCGCGATAGACGTAACTGCCGACACCGACGGCGTCGGCGCAGGTCATCACGTTGATCACTATGTCGTTCGCGGAGCCGCCGGTGAGGTTCCCGTACGACACGTCGACCGGGTACTCGTCGGCGACGCACGGCTTCAGATCGCGCTTGACCGCGGCGCTGACCGCCGGGTCGTCCTTGACGATCTTGACCGCGTCCACGCGCCTGGGCGCCTTCGACGGCGAGCCGGAGACGACGGGCTTGATGCTGCCCTTGGCGACCGCGTCACTGCCCGCCGGACCCTCGTCGCGGGCACCGGTCCCCCCGGTGGCGCACGCGGCGGCGAAAAGGCCGAGGGCGGCGAGCCCGGCAGCCGCCGAACTCCCCGCCTTCAGGGCCGTTCTGCTCCGGACTCCTAGGCCGCGCAACGCTCCCGCTCCTCACGTTCGAGCGCGCGGGCGTCCAGGTCGCGGCTCTCCAGCTCCTCGCGGAGCCGGGCCAGCGCCCGGTGCAGCGTGCTCTTGACCGTTCCGGCCGACATGCCGAGCGCGGCGGCCGTCTCCTCCGTGGACATCTGCTCCCAGTGTCGCAGCACCACGACACTGCGCTGCTTGGGTGCCAGGACCTTCATGATGTCCATCAGCAGCGCGCGGTCCGCGTGCTGCTCGGTGGCGTCCTCCACGCACGCGTCCGGGAGCTGCTCGGTGGGCACCTCCTCGAGCTTGCGGGCCCGCCACCACTCGGTCCTGGTGTTGATCATCACGCGGCGCAGGTAGGCGTCGGCGAGACGCTTGTCCGCGATGCCCTCCCAGCGTCCGTAGGTCCGCACGAGCGCGGTCTGGAGCAGGTCCTGGGCGTCGACCGGGTCGGGGACCAGACGGCGGGCACTGCGCAGCAGCGCGTCCTGCCGGGTCCGGACGTACTCCTCGAATTCGAGCACCTCGCCCTGCGCCATGATCAACCGCCTCCGTCCCCGTTTCCGACCTGCCCGCTGCCGGTTGTCCGTTGCCTGCGAACCGCCGGCTGGTCCGCCGCCGATCGGTCGGCGGCTCCTGCGGTACGGCAATGAAGCTACGGAGGCGTTGTCACGGGGGTGTCCGAGACAGCCTGCGGCCAGCACTCGGCTGTCCGTCGGTTGTGTAACGGCTGTCGGTACGGGGTAGGGGGAGTTGGCCCTATGTCCGGGTCGGTCCGGTTATGGCGTCGGCTCTACGTAAGGGGCAGCCGATACAGACCGCCGGGCAGCGGTTCCACCAGACCGTCGGCGACGAGTCCGTCGAGCGCCCGGCCCCGCTGCACCGGCTCGTCCCACACCCGGTCCAGCGCGCTCTGCGGGACCGGCACGTGCGCCTCCCGCAGCACGGCCAGCAGCTTGCCGCGCACCTGGCGGTCCGTGCCCGCGTACGTCTGGCCCTTGCGCGGCGGCCCGTCGTGCTCCGGCTTGCCCGCCAGCCGCCAGGCGCACTGCGCGGCGATCGGGCAGCGGTGGCACGTCTCGTTCTTCGCCGTGCAGACCAGTGCCCCGAGCTCCATGGAGGCCGCGGCCCAGCGCGCCGCCGTGCTCTCGCTCTCGGGCAGCAGGGCGCGGGCGAGCCTGCGCTCGGCGGCGGTGGTGGCGTTCGGCGGGTACTGCACGCCGGTGACGGCCCGGGCGAAGACCCGGCGGACGTTCGTGTCCAGCACGGGATGGCGCTGGCCGTACGCGAACGAGGCGACCGCCGCCGCCGTGTACTCCCCGATGCCGGGCAGGGCCAGCAACTGCGCGTGATCGGTCGGTACGTCGCCGCCGTGCCGTTCCGTTATGGCGACCGCCGCCCCGTGCAGCCGCAGGGCGCGGCGCGGGTAGCCGAGCCGCCCCCAGGCCCTGACGGCCTCCCCGGGCGCGTCCTTGGCCAGGTCGGCGGGGCGCGGCCAGCGGGCCAGCCACTGCTCGTACACGGGCAGGACGCGGTTGACCGGGGTCTGCTGGAGCATGAACTCGCTGACCATCACCGCCCAGGCGCCGGCATCGGGATGCCGCCAGGGCAGATCGCGGGCGTGCTCGTCGAACCAGTCGATGACGGGGGTGTGGAGGTCCTCGCCGGAGGCGTCGCTGAGGGGCCCGGTGGGCCGGGTGGGTGCAGTCATGGCGATATCGATCCTGCCATGCGACGGTGACGATGCGGGGACGACGCCGGGGGCGGGCGGTGGTGAAAGACCGCACCCGGGGGCCGTCGCGGCGCCGGAACGGACAGCCGCCGGAATGATGATCCGGAAAAGTTGGTACCGGGGCGGCGGGTGGGGCCTAAGGCGCGGCCGATCTCTCGTACAGTTTGCGCCGTGGGATCTCTGCGCAATCCGGTCGGGCCGCTACCCTCCACCATCTACTGGCGTCGGAGGGCCGTTCTGCTGTCCGTACTAGGGCTGTTGGCGCTTCTCACCGTCTGGGTGGTCGGCACCGGCGGAGGCGGCGGCCACAACGGCGCCGGCGGGTCGAACGGCAAGAATCCCGCCTCCTCGATCACGCCCGGACCCTCCGGTTCGGGCCCCGCGATCAGCCAACACCCGGGCGGACGCGACGAGTCGAGCGGAGACACCGGCAGCGGCGGCGGCACCGGCGGAAGCGGCGACGACGGCAGCGGGGGATCGGGCGACGGTTCGGGGGACGGCTCCGGCGACGGAACGGGCGACGGTTCCACGGGCTCCGGATCGAGCGCCGGCTCCGGCTCCGACGACGGGGCCAAGAACGGCGGCGGGGCCGCTGACCGGCTCCCGGCCAACACCACCGTCCCCAACTGCACTTCCGGAGCTGTGAAGTTGACGCTCAAGAGCGTGCGCAACTCCTACGCGCCCGGTGAGCAGCCCGAGATCGAGATCCTCGCCAAGAACACCTCGGGCCGCGACTGCAAGGTCGATCTCGGCCCGAAGAACGCGGTTTTGACGATCACTCAGTCCGGCAGCGACAAGGACTACTGGGCCTCGGACGACTGCCCGAAGGACGCCTCGGCGCTCCTGCTGCGCGTACCGGCCGGCGGCCAGACCGCCCACACGGTGAAGTGGGACCGCAAGCCCGGCGCCCCCTCGTGCGCCACGCCCCCCTCGGGCTCGGCCTCCGCCGGCACCTATCTCGTCGAGGCGAAGGCACCGGGCCTGGCGAAGGCGCAGACGTCGTTCGTGCTCTCCAAGGACTGACCGCGCCGGCCGGGGCGCGAATGCCCCGGGGCCGGCCGCGGACCTCAGGCGCCGGTACTCGGCCGCGGACCCGTGCGGCCACGGATGCTCGGCCACGGGCCCGCGAGGCACCGGGTGCTCGGCCGCGGACCCCGTGAGGCCCCGGACACCCGGCCTTCGGGACTCCTAGACGTACCGCTCCAGGATCGACGACTCCGCGAGACGGGACAGGCCCTCGCGGACGCTGCGCGCCCGCGCCTCGCCCACCCCGTCGACGGTCTGGAGGTCGTCCACGCTCGCGGCGAGCAGCTTCTGCAGTCCGCCGAAGTGCTCCACCAGCCGGTCGATGATCGCGCCGGGCAGCCGCGGCACCTTCGCGAGGAGCCGGAAGCCGCGCGGGGAGACCGCCGAGTCGAGCGCCTCGGGGGAGCCGGTGTACCCCAACGCCTTGGCGACCGTGGACAGTTCGAGGAGCTCGGCGTGGGAGAGCGCGTCCAGCTCGAACAGCGCCTCGTCGACCGTGCGGGACCGCTTGGCGGTCGGCTCGGGAACGTAGTCCCGGACGACCAGCTCGCGGTCGGGCTCGACGCCGGCGATCAGCTCGTCGAGCTGGAGGGTCAGCAGCCGCCCGTCCGTGCCCAGCTCCACGACGTACTCGGCGATCTCGGTGGCGATGCGGCGCACCATCTCCAGACGCTGGGCGACCGCGGAGACGTCCCGGACCGTGACGAGGTCCTCGATCTCCAGCGCCGACAGCGTGCCCGCGACCTCGTCCAGCCGGAGCTTGTAGCGCTCCAGGGTCGCGAGGGCCTGGTTGGCGCGGGACAGGATCGCCGCCGAGTCCTCCAGGACGCGGCGGTGACCGTCCACGTACAGGGCGATCAGACGCATCGACTGGGAGACCGAGACGACGGGGAAGCCGACCTGCTTGCTCACCCGGTCCGCGGTGCGGTGCCGGGTGCCCGTCTCCTCCGTCGGGATCGTCGGGTCGGGCACCAGCTGCACACCCGCGCGAAGGATTTTGGTGATGTCCTTGTCCAGCACGATCCCGCCGTCGAGCTTGCACAGCTCGCGCAGCCGGGTCGCGGTGAACTCGACGTCCAGGACGAATCCGCCCGTGCACATCGCTTCGACGGTCTTGTCGGAGCCCAGCACGATGAGTCCGCCGGTGTTGCCCCGAAGGATCCGCTCCAGCCCGTCGCGCAGTGCCGTGCCGGGCGCCACGGCGCTCAGTGAGGCGCGCATCAGGCCATCGGCACCGGAGCTCCCGCCGGACTTTCCGGGAGCTGCTGCCCGGTCGTTGGCTGCCACTGCACTCCTCCGGTCGCAGGTTTTCGGTCGCCCTCGTTTCGTACGGACGGGCGAGACCAGGGCAAAGTCTACCGGCGCTGCTCCTCGTCCCGTGGGGCCTCTCTGCGACGCGAGCGCGGAAGGACACTCAGGGCCGCGCCGATGTCGGCCACTTCCAGGACCTTCATACCGGCCGGGACCTTGCCGGGATCGGTCGGTACGAGGGCGTGGGTGAAGCCCAGCCGGTGGGCCTCGGCCAGCCGCCGCTGGACCCCCGTGACCCGTCTGACCTCGCCCGCGAGCCCCACCTCGCCGATCGCCACGAGGTTCTTGGGCAGCGGGATGTCACTGGCGGCGGACGCCAGCGCGAGCGCGACGGCGAGGTCCGCGGCGGGCTCGGACAGCTTCACGCCGCCGACGGTCGCGGAGTAGATGTCCCGCTTGCCGAGCGCGCTGATGCGGCCCCGCTGCTCCAGGACGGCGAGCATCATCGAGACGCGGGAGGTCTCCAGACCGGAGGTCGTCCGGCGCGGGGAGGGGATCTGGGAGTCCACGGTGAGCGCCTGGACCTCGGCGACCAGCGGGCGGCGGCCCTCGAGCGTGACGGTCAGGCAGGTGCCGGGGACGGGCTCGGCGCGGCGGGTCAGGAACAGCCCCGAGGGGTCGGCGAGCCCGGTGATGCCCTCGTCGTGCAGCTCGAAGCAGCCGACCTCGTCCGTCGTCCCGTAGCGGTTCTTGACCCCGCGTACCAGCCTGAGGCGTGCGTGCCGGTCGCCCTCGAAGGACAGGACGACGTCCACGAGGTGTTCGAGCAGCCGGGGTCCGGCGATCGCACCGTCCTTGGTGACGTGGCCCACGAGCAGGGTCGACATGCCCCGTTCCTTGGAGGCGCGGATGAGCGCGCCCGCCACCTCCCTGACCTGGGCCATGCCGCCGGGCGCGCCGTCGATCTCCGGGGAGGCGACGGTCTGGACGGAGTCCAGGATCAGCAGCGACGGCTTCACCGCGTCCAAGTGGCCGAGGACGGCCGCCAGATCGGTCTCGGCGGCGAGATAGAGGTGGTCGTCGATCGCCTTGATGCGGTCCGCGCGCAGCCGCACCTGGCTGGCGGACTCCTCGCCCGTCACGTACAGGGTGCGGTGTTCGTCACTCGCCGACTTGGCGGCCACGTCCAGCAGGAGGGTGGACTTGCCGACGCCGGGCTCGCCCGCGACGAGGACGACGGCTCCGGGCACGAGTCCGCCGCCGAGGACGCGGTCCAGCTCGGGCACACCGGTGCTGCGGGCGGCGGCCTGGCGCCCGTCGACCTGCCCGATGGGCAGCGCGGAGGTGGTGACCCGGCCAGGCGCGGTCGTACGGACGGCGGGCGCGCCGTACTCCTCGACGGTCCCCCAAGCCTGGCACTCGGCGCAGCGGCCGAGCCATTTGGCCGTCTGCCAGCCGCACTCGGTGCAGCGGTAGGACGGCCGGTCCTTCGCGGATTTCGTACGGGCAGCCATGACCGAACCGTAACGGGACCCACTGACAACCCGGCACCCGCGGCCTTTCCCGGCCTCCCCACGGCCCCGCCGCGAGCCCCCGTGCACCCTTCCCACCCCCGCGCGACCGGGCCCCGCGCGGGTCACGGGCCGTCCCATCTGCCATGGAGTGCCATCGCCGCCGGTGACGGCCCAGGCCAGGGGTCGGGGGTTCCTGTCCCCTTATGAGGGATCGTTTCACCCGTACGGATTAAATGTGCTCAAGGGGCAGGAAGCCGTCGGCCCCGGGCACCTACGGTCGCACGGGTGATGAGCAGCAGTCCGGAGACCTCCACGCACACCACCGGCGCACACCGGGCGCACGGAGCCGCGCGCAAGCGGGCGTCCGTGTCCCGCGGCGCCACCCCCCGCACGCTGGTCCAGCGTCCCCCCGCGCGGTACGAGCCCTACCTCGACGGCCTGTTCACCTACTGCCTGTCCGTGCTCTGCGACCACGACGCCGCCACCGCCGCCCTGGGGGACGCCCTCGCGCTCGCCGAGCGGCGCGGCCCGCGCGGCCCGGAGGCCGCCGGCGACCGCAGGGCCTGGCTCTACGCGCTCGCCCGCTGGTCCTGTCTGCGCAAACTCACCGAAGCCCGCCGCAAGCGGCAGGCGGCGCACGCCTCCGGGCGGCGCGCCCCCCACCGGAGCGGCCCTCCTGGAGCCCCGGGAGCGTCCCGCGAAGGCGCCGTGCCCGACAGTGCGCACAAGGCCGCCGCCGACCGGCGAGCGGCCGAGGCGCTGGTCGCCGCGCCCGTGTCCGAGGAGGTCCAGGCCCACCGGCGCCGCGAACTCTCCCAGCTGGCCTGGCCGGAAGCCGCCGGCACCACCCCCGAACAGCGCGAGGCGCTCGAACTCGCGGTGCGCCACCAGCTCGCCGCCCACGAGGGCGCCGCCGTCCTCGGCATGGACCTCGCCGTGGCCCGCGAACTGCTCGCCTCCGCCGCCTGCGAGGTCGAGCGCACCCGGGCCGCCCTCGCCGTCGTGGAGACCGGCGCCTGCCCCAGCGTCGCCCGGCTCACCGGCGACAGCCGGCTCGTGCTGAGCACCACCCTGCGCGGCGAACTGGTCCGCCACGTCGACGACTGCCCGCGCTGCCGCCGCACCGCCGAGCGCGCGGTCGCCGGAGCCTGGCCCGGCACGAGCGTCACCCCCGCTGCGCTCCCCGTCCTCCAGGCCCCGCACGCGGCCCTGCGCACCGCGATGGCGCACGCCCCCCGCGCCCGCGGCAGCGCCCCGCGCTACGACCGGCGCGGTTTTCCGATGGACCCCAAGGACCACGCCGCCCGAAGGGACCGGCTGCGCGCGCGTGCCGTCACGACGACCATCGTCGCCACCGTCGTCGCCGCGCCCGTGCTCGCCCTGTGGGCCGCGTACCGCGGCGCGCCGCTGACCGGCGAGGGCGCGGACGGCCGCCCGGCCAGCACGAGCGGCGCCCAGGACCCCGAGGGCCTGGACGGCGGGCGGGCCGGGGGCTACGAGAACGCCGGGAACGCGAGCGCCGGCCCCGGCTCCGGATTCGGCAAGGGCGGCGGTTCCTCGGACGTCTCCGTCGAGGTCGTCAGCGCCCGCGGCACGACCCCGGGGCATCTGGCGGTGACCGCCGGGACGAGCGGCGACACGACCCTGATCAAGCTGACCGCCTCCGGCAGCTCCCCGGTCCGCTGGTCCGCCCGCACCGGCGCCGCCTGGCTCTACCTCAGCCGCTCGTCGGGAACGCTCGACCCCGGCGAGTCCCTGACGGTCAAGGTGTACGTGGACCACCTGCGCGAACCGGCGGGCCACTGGACGGCCCGGGTGGCGATCGCCCCCGCGGGCGCGGTCGTCACGATCACCGGGTACGGAAAGGCCGGCTCGCCCCGCCCGGGCGGGAAGCCCGACCCCGCCGCGAGCACTCCGACCCCCTCGGGACCGGGCACCACCCCGTCCGCTACCCCCAGCCAGGACCCGACACCCACACCGTCCGACCCCACGCCGACGCCCAGCGCCACCGGGTCGTCGTCCCCGGACCCGGACCCCTCCTCCACGCCCCCGGACGACGACACGGGCGACCCGGCCACGCCCTAGGACCCGAGCCCAGGGATCCCGCACGGCGCACCGCCTCCGCGGAACCCGCGCACGGTCCCGCCTTACCGCGGACCCCGCGCGCACGGCATGGCGTCGGCCCACCTCAGGTCAGGTCGTCGGTCCACCGGGTGGCGTCAGTCCACCGGGTCCGCGGGGTGCGGTGCCAGCAGCGGCAGCTGGGAGGCCAGCCGCTCCTCGCACAGCTGGACCAGGCGGTCGTACCCCGCCTTGCCCATCAGCTCGGTCAGCTCCGGACCGTACGAGACGTAGACCGGGTCGCCGGCGCCGTGCGCCGAGGTCGCCGACGTGCACCACCAGTGCAGGTCGTGCCCGCCCGGCCCCCAGCCGCGGCGGTCGTACTCGCCGATGGAGACCTGGAGCACCCGGGTGTCGTCGGGCCGGTCGATCCACTCGTACGTACGGCGCACCGGAAGCTGCCAGCAGACGTCCGGCTTGGTCTCCAGGGGCTCGCGTCCCTCCTTGACGGCCAGGATGTGCAGAGAGCAGCCGGCGCCGCCGGCGAAGCCGGGACGGTTCTGGAAGATGCAGGAGCCCTCGTACGGGCGGGTCTGGCGGTCGCCGTCCTCGTCCTCGGACACCCAGCCCGTCCGCACGCCCACGTCGTGGTGCTGCCAGATCTCCGGGGTGAGCCGGGCCACGTGCGCGGCCACCCGCTTCTCGTCGTCCTCGTCGGAGAAGTGGGCGCCCAGCGTGCAGCAGCCGTCGTCGGCGCGGCCCGCCTGGATGCCCTGGCAGCCGCTCCCGAAGATGCAGTTCCACCGGGAGGTCAGCCAGGTCAGATCGCACCGGAAGACCTGCTCGTCGTCGGCCGGGTCGGGGAACTCCACCCACGCGCGGGCGAAGTCGAGCCCCTTCTCGTCGCTCTTCCTCATGGACTTCCCGGGCTTCCCGGACCTGGCGGCCGCCGTCTGCGCGGAGTCGCTGGCCGTTTTGTCGGACTTCGCCTTTTTGGTCTTTGGCACGCGTCCAGGGTAAGTCGCTTCGGACCGCTCCGGGGACGTCCTCCGCAGTACCACGCAGGTCACCGTTCGACGTGGGCTTTCGCCCCGCCCCTCGTGAACCGCCGGGTGGGCAGTAGCGTTCCGTACATGAGACTCGGTGTCCTCGACGTGGGTTCGAACACGGTGCATCTGCTGGTGGTGGACGCCCACCCCGGCGCCCGCCCGCTGCCCGCGCACTCGCACAAGGCCGAATTGCGGCTCGCCCAACTGCTCGACGAGAGCGGGGCGATCGGCCCCGAAGGCATCGACAAGCTCATCGAGACGGTCCACGACGCCCTCGAGGCCGCGGAGGACAAGGGCGTCGAGGCGCTGCTGCCGTTCGCGACGTCGGCCGTGCGCGAGGCCAGCAACGCCGACGAGGTCCTCGCCCGGGTCCAGGCCGAGACCGACGTCGAGCTGCAGGTCCTCACCGGCGCCGAGGAGGCGCGGCTCACCTTCCTCGCCGCCCGCCGCTGGTTCGGCTGGTCGGCCGGCAAGCTGCTCGGCCTCGACATCGGCGGCGGCTCGCTGGAGATCGCCTTCGGCATGGACGAGGAGCCGGACGCGGCGGTGTCGCTGCCGCTCGGCGCTGGCCGGCTGAGCGCGGGCTGGCTGACCTCGGACCCGGCGGACCCGGCGGCCGTGCGGGCGCTGCGCCGGCACGTGCGGGCCGAGATCGCCCGGACGGTCGGGGAGTTCCACCGGTTCGGCGCCCCCGACCACGTGGTCGCGACCTCCAAGACGTTCAAGCAGCTCGCCCGGATAGCAGGGGCGGCACGCTCCACCGACGGCCTGTACGTGCAGCGCGAGCTCAAGCGCCGCTCCCTGGAGGACTGGGTGCCCCGCCTCGCGTCCATGACGACCGGCGAACGCGCCGAGCTGCCGGGCGTCTCCCCGGGCCGCGCCGGCCAGCTCCTGGCCGGCGCCCTGGTGGCCGAGGCGGCCATGGACCTGTTCGGCGTGGAAACCCTGGAAATCTGCCCCTGGGCCCTGAGGGAGGGCGTCATCCTCCGCCGCCTGGACCAGATGGCCTCGGAGTAAGAGGGGAGGGGCCCCGGGCCCCTCCCCTGGCGGGCGCCCCTGAGCCACCCCATGAAGGCGCCGCGAAGGTCGAGCGCCCCAAAGGGGCGCAAGGAACGGCGCGCCCAGCCCCCTGCAGGGGAAAGCCGCCCCGAACCCCGCCCCCTACGGCGAGTGGGCCCCTGGGCCGCCCCCCGAAGGCGCCGCGAAGGTCCTGCGCCCTGAAGGGGCGCGGGGAACGGCGCGCCCAGCCCCCCGCAGGGGAAAGCCGCCCAGAACCCCGCCCCCACGGCGAGTGGGCGCCCGTCCCCAGCCCCCCCGCAGGGGAAGCCGCCCAGAACGCCGCCCCCCACGGCGAGTGGGCGCCCCCGCTCCCCACCCGGCAGGGCGTGGCATCGATCACAAGCGACCCCCACTC
>NZ_JNZD01000045.1 GCF_000725495.1 Streptomyces aureus | reverse complement strand
ACACCCTCACGACCGCCCTGCGCCGCCTCCCCCGCCACCCCCGCCACCCCCCAGAATCCGCCCCAGCACCTCCCGCGCGTACCCCTCGTCGTACGGGGTGTCCGTCAGCAGGACCTGGAGGCAGATCCCGTCCAGCAGGGCGACCAGGGCGCGGGCGGTGACCGGGTCCGTGCGGCGGGACAGGGGGCCGACGAGGCTGTCGATCCACTCGGCGGCCACCGGGCGCAGCGCCGGTCTGCGCAGGGCCGCGAGGTAGAGCTCGTACTCCAGCTCCACGCCCGTACGGTCGCCGGCCAGCCATTCGCCGATCAGGCCGGCGAGTTCGGCGGCCAGGTCCGCGCGGCTGTCCTCCAGGGTGCCGCGGGCGGCGACCACCTCGGCGAAGCCCTCGTTCACCTGACGCAGGGCCGCGACCATGAGGTCGTCGAGGGTCCTGAAGTGGTACGTGGTGGAGCCGAGCGGTACATCGGCCTCGGCGGCGACGGAGCGATGGCTGAGCCCGGCGATGCCCTTGGCGCCCACGACCCGGATCGCCGCGTCGATGATCCGCTGCCGCCGGCCGGGGTCGTACCGCCGCGCCATCAGGGCCGGCCGTCCGCCGCGCCGGGCCCGGACATCAGTGGGCCCCGCCGAGGTTCAGCAGGACGACCCCGCCGATGATCAGGACGATCCCGGCGGCCTTCGCGGCCGTGAGCCCCTCGCCGAGGAACAGCATGCCGATCACGGCGATGGCGGCGGTGCCGACGCCGGCCCAGATCGCGTACGCCGTACCCACCGAGACGGTCTTCAGGGTCTGCGCCAGCAGGGCGAAGGCGACGACGTATCCGAGGACGGTCGCGAGGGACGGCCACAACCTGCTGAAGCCCTCCGTGTACTTCATCGCGGTGGTCGCCCCGACCTCGGCCGCGATGGCACCGGCGAGCAGCAGATATCCCATGTGTACGACTGTACACATGGGACGGCGGGCCGCGTAGGGGCTTGCGCGACCCGCTGCGGCGGCGGGACGCGTATGGATCGCGTATATGCCATGGGCACCCGGCGCCCCAGCAGATATGGTTCGCGATCACCAGGGGGCCGGAGTCGAACAGATTCCCGACAACATCCCAACAACATATGGAGCGCGAGAGGCATGTCGGACAGTTCTGGGTGGGGGCCTTCAGGGCCGTCGGGACCGTCAGGGCCGTGGGGGCCTTCGGGGCCGTCGGGGCCTTCGGGGCCGTACTGGGGTGCCCCGGGCGGCTGGGGCTGGATGCCGCCGCCCCCGCCCAAGCCGGGTGTGATCCCGCTGGCCCCGCTCGGGGTGGACCACATCCTCGGCGGTGCCTTCACCACGATGCGCCGCTACGCGAAGCCCCTGTTCGGGATCACCTTCGCGAGTGTCACGGCCCTGGCGGCGCTGTCGCTGGGCCTGATGTACGCCGCCTACATGTCGACGAAGACAGAGCTGGACCGCATCACCTCGGCCCCCCGGTCCGTCGACTGGACCGATGTGCGGGCCGTCCTGTTCGCGTTCGGCGCCGTGTGGGTCGTCAACATGGTGGTCTCGCTGGTGGTGAGCGCCTTCATCCAGGCCTCGTCCGCGGCGACGCTGCACGAGGCCGTGCTCGGGCGTCCGGCCCGGGTCGCCGCCGTGTGGAGGCGGGCCTGGTCGCGCACCCCGTCGGTGCTCGGGGTGACGCTGCTGGTGGCCCTGGCCGTGGCGGTACCGGTGGTGCTCGTCTTCGTGCTGTTCGGGATGCTGCTGCTGGGCGCGGTCGCCGGCAGGGCCCCGACGGTGGCGTTCGCGCTCTTCCCCATGGTCATCCTGTTCGTGATACCGCTGGCCCTCTGGCTGTTCATCCGGTTCAGCTTCGCCCCGGCCGCCGCCGTCCTGGAGGGGGCGTCCCCGGTCACGGCGATGCGCAGGTCGGTGCGACTGGTCCGCGGGGCGTGGTGGCGTACGTTCGGCATCCTGCTGCTGGGCGGTCTGATCACGTTCATCGTCTCCCTCGTGATCAATGTGCCGCTCCGGATCGCGATGCCGGCCCCGCAGCCCTACGACCTCTCGTCGACGCAGGAGCCCGCGGACCTGAGCCAGATCTACGCGCAACTGCTGCCCGCCATGGGGCGCTCCATCGTGGTCTCGACGATCGGGAAGCTCTTCGTCCAGCTCTTCGCCCTGGTGTTCATGCCGTTGGTCAGCAGCCTGCTGTACATCGACCAGCGCATCCGCAGGGAGGGCCTGGCCGACGTACTGGTGCACGCGGCCGCCGTCACGGAGGCGCCCGGCGGACCCGGCACGCCCACCGGACCGACCGAACCGACCGGACCCGGTGGACCCGCCGCACCCGGTGGTCCGGGGTACCCCGGCGGCCCGGAGTCCCCCGGCTCAGTCCAGTAGCGTCTTCTTCGGCCGCAGCACACAGAACTCGTTGCCCTCGGGGTCGGCGAGGACGGTCCAGGTGACGTCCTCGCCCTGTCCCACCTCCGCCAGGCTCGCCCCGAGGCCGAGGATCCGCTCGACCTCGGCCTCCCGGTCGTCCGGCGAGAGGTCGATGTGGAGACGGTTCTTGACGGTCTTGCGCTCGCCCACGGGCACGAAGCAGATTCCGGGCAGCGCCCGCGCGTCGGCGCCGATGACGATCTCGTGCTCGTCCTCGAACAGCACCTGCCAGTCGAGGACTTGGCACCAGAAGCGGGCGAGCGCCGGCAGATCGTGGGCGTCGACGACCAGTTGGTAGAGGGAGACAGCCATGGACGGCAGTCTCCCCCGGAGGCAGGTGCGCGACCACCCGCCACACCGGTGCGCACACCCGGCCGGACGCTCACGCACACCCCGGCCGGACGCTCACGCACACCCCGGGCGGTCGCCCACACGCGACCGCCCCCGCACAACCGCCGCTCCCGCGCCCGCTCCCCCGCCCAACTCCCGTGACTCTGTGATCGATTGTCCGAAAAGAGCTTCGTGTAAATCCCTGCATCGCTGCGGGAAACGACTGCTCGCCGGTCACCGTGTCCACTACTGTTTCACCAGCCGCACACCGGGTCTTCATGACCACCCCACGCCGTGTGCCGCCCACACCCTTCACCCCTCGCGCTTCGCCCGCTCACGCGCTCGCCCTCCCCCCTGCTTAGGAACGCGCATGCCTGAAGTGACGCCCGGATCCGGTCCCGACGGGTCCACCCCCTCCAGGGAGATCGTGCCCTGGCGCCCCACCCCGCGCGGCGCGCCCTACCCGGGGTCCACCGACCTCGTCCCCCTGCCTCCGGCACCCTGGCAGGCGGTCGGGGCCGACGACGAGGGCAGGCTGCCCGGAACACGGCGGCTCTGGCTGGCCGGCGGGCTCGCGGTGGCCGTCACCATCGCCGCGATCGCGGTGGTCTCCGTACAGGCCTCCTCCGACGCCTCGGCGCGCGACGCCGGGAACCGGACCGCGTCCGACACGGCGAATCCGTTCCTCCTCGGCGCCCCCGCGGCTCCCGCGGGCTCGGCCAGGGCCCCGTCCGGCAAGAACGCCCTCGCCTCGCCCGGCACTTCACGCTCCGCCTCGCCGGACGCCTCGTCGACGGGCTCCGCGTCGCCGTCGCCGTCGGACAAGGGTTCCGGCGGCAAGGACGGCTCCGGGAAGCCGGGGCCCACCGCTTCCGCGACCCGCCAGGCCTCGGGGCTGAAGTCGGTCCAGGCGGTCAACTACCCCGACCGCTACTGGCATGTGAGTGACGGTCAGGTTCTGCTCGACCAGGTGAGCTCGTCCAGTTCGACGGCGACCCGGCGGGCCGCCAGCTTCAAGGTGGTCGCGGGACTGGCGAGGTCCTCCTGCTACTCCTTCGCGACCACCGACGGTGCCTATCTGCGCCACCGTAACTTCGTCCTGCACGCCGACCGCGACGACGGCTCCTCGCTGTTCCGGGAGGACGCCACCTTCTGCCCGCGGACCTCCCGCTCGGGCGCCGTCAGCCTGGAGTCGGTCAACTACCCGGGCCAGTTCCTGCGCCACCGCAACTTCCAGCTCGTCCTCGGGCGTTACGAGCGGGACCGGCGCTACGGGGAGGACTCGGCGTTCCGTCTGGTCGGCGGCCTGGCCTGAGCCCGCGCACCCCACCTGCGGCACGGCACCGCACCCCACCCACGGCACCCAAGGCACGGCATCCCACTGAAGCGCACCACACCACACCCCACCGGGAAAACGCGACGGGGCGGCACCCGAAGGTGCCGCCCCGTGCGCTGTGCCCGAGAGCCGGGACCGCGGCCCGGAAAGGGGCCGCCTCCCTGCGCCGGACGATCAGACGTTGAAGCCGAGCGCCCGAAGCTGCTCGCGACCGTCGTCCGTGATCTTGTCCGGGCCCCACGGCGGCATCCAGACCCAGTTGATGCGCAGTTCGTTGACGAGGCCGTCCGTGGCGGACTTGGCCTGGTCCTCGATGACGTCGGTGAGCGGACAGGCCGCGGACGTCAGGGTCATGTCGATCGTCGCGATGTTCGCGTCGTCGATGTGGATGCCGTAGATGAGGCCGAGGTTCACGACGTCGATGCCCAGCTCGGGGTCGACGACGTCGTAGAGCGCCTCGCGGACCTCGTCCTCCGAGGCGGGCTTCGACGTCAGGCCCTCGCCCGCCGCGGCGGTGCCGGCCGCCGCGACCGCGGACTCGTCCGACGTCACGACGGTCTCGTCCGATGTCACAGTGTTCTCGCTCATGCCGTCTTCCTCTCGGCGCTCTCGCCCAGAGCCTGGGCCGTCGCGTCCTTCCATGCCATCCAGCTCAGGAGGGCGCACTTGACCCGGGCCGGGTACTTGGAGACACCGGCGAACGCGACCGCGTCCTCCAGCACCTCCTCCATCGCGTCGTCGGGCTCGATCCGGCCCTTGGACTGCATCAGTTCCAGGAAGGTCTCCTGGATCCGCTGCGCGTCGGACACGTCCTTGCCGACCAGGAGGTCGTTCAGCACGGAGGCGGAGGCCTGGCTGATCGAGCAGCCCTGGCCCTCGTACGAGATGTCCTCGATCCGCTCTCCGTCGTACTTCACGCGCAGGGTGATCTCGTCACCGCACGTGGGATTGACGTGGTGCACCTCGGCGTCGCCGTCCCTGAGACCGCGCCCGTGCGGGTGCTTGTAGTGGTCCAGGATGACTTCCTGGTACATCGAATCAAGCTTCACTGCGGCGAACCTCGCATCCCAGCGTCCGATACATGGCCTTCCGGCCGGGGGTCCGGGGGTTGCCCCCCGGGATAGCACAGCACGTCCCAGCCAGCCCCTCAGCCGAAGAAGTTCCGTACGTGCTCCAGGCCGTCGACCAGAGCGTCGATCTCGGTCGGCGTGGAGTACAGATAGAACGACGCCCGCGTGGTCGCGGGAATTCCGTACCGCAGACAGACCGGACGGGCGCAGTGGTGACCGACCCGGACCGCGATGCCCTGCTCGTCGAGGACCTGGCCCACGTCGTGCGGGTGGATGTCGCCCAGCGTGAACGAGATCGCCGCGCCGCGGTCCTCGGCCGTGGTGGGGCCGATGATCCTGAGGTCGGGGACCTCCGCGAGCCGCTTCACCGCGTATTCGGTGAGCGCGTGCTCGTGGGCGAGGATCTTGTCCATGCCGATCGAGGACAGGTAGTCGATCGCCGCGCCGAGGCCGACCGCCTGAGCGATCGGGGGCGTGCCCGCCTCGAACTTGTGCGGCGCCGGAGCGTACGTCGACGAGTGCATCGACACGGTCTCGATCATCTCGCCGCCGCCGAGGAACGGCGGGAGGTCCTCCAGGAGTTCCTGGCGGCCCCACAGGACGCCGATGCCCGTCGGGCCGCACATCTTGTGGCCGGTGAAGGCCACGAAGTCGGCCTGGAGGGCCTGGACGTCGAGCGGCATGTGCGGCGCGGCCTGGGACGCGTCGATCAGGACCAGGGCGCCGACCTCCTGGGCGCGGCGCACTATCGCCTCGACCGGGTTCACGGTGCCCAGAATGTTCGACACCAGCACGAAGGAGACGATCTTCGTCTTCTCCGTGATGATCTCGTCGATGTTGGACAGGTCGAGGCGGCCGTCGTCGGTGAGGCCGAACCACTTCAGCTTCGCGCCGGTGCGCTGCGAGAGCAGCTGCCACGGGACGATGTTGGAGTGGTGCTCCATCTCCGTGATGACGATCTCGGTCTCGTGGTCGACCCGGTAGGGCTCCTCGGCCCAGCCGAGCATGTTGGCCACGAGGTTGAGCGACTCGGAGGCGTTCTTGGTGAAGATCACCTCGTCGCGGCTCGGCGCGTTGATGAACGCGGCGATCTTGTCGCGCGCGCCCTCGTACAGCGCCGTGGCCTCCTCGGCGAGCACATGCACACCGCGGTGGACGTTGGCGTTGTAGCGCTCGTAGTACTCGCTCAGGGCGTCCAGCACCTGGCGCGGCTTCTGCGAGGTCGCCGCGTTGTCCAGGTACACGATCTTCTTACCGTCGTGGACCTGACGGTCCAGGATGGGGAAGTCCTTGCGGATCGCCTCGGTGTCGAGGAGGCCCGGCAGCTGCGTCACGCTGATACGCCACCCTTCGTGTAGGCCTCGTAGCCCTCGTTCTCCAGCTTGTCGGCGAGCTCGGCGCCGCCGGACTCGACGATGCGGCCGCCCGAGAAGACATGCACGAAGTCGGGCTTGATGTAGCGCAGGATGCGCGTGTAGTGCGTGATGAGCAGGGTGCCCACCTCGCCGGTCTCGCGGACGCGGTTGACGCCCTCGGAGACGATGCGCAGGGCGTCGACGTCCAGACCGGAGTCGGTCTCGTCGAGGATCGCCATCTTCGGCTTGAGCAGCTCGAGCTGGAGGATCTCGTGGCGCTTCTTCTCACCGCCGGAGAAGCCCTCGTTGACGTTGCGCTCGGCGAAGGAGGGGTCCATGGAGAGGCGCTCCATGGTCTCCTTGACCTCCTTCACCCAGGTGCGCAGCTTGGGGGCCTCGCCGCGGACGGCGGTGGCGGAGGTGCGCAGGAAGTTGGAGACGGAGACGCCGGGGATCTCGACCGGGTACTGCATCGCCAGGAACAGGCCGGCGCGGGCGCGCTCGTCGACGGACATCTCCAGGACGTCCTCGCCGTCGAGGGTGACGGTGCCGCCGGTGATCGTGTACTTGGGGTGGCCCGCGAGCGAGTAGGCGAGGGTCGACTTGCCGGAGCCGTTGGGGCCCATGATGGCGTGCGTCTCGCCCTGCTTCACGGTCAGGTCGACGCCCTTGAGGATCTCCTTCGTGGCGTTGTCGGCCTCGACGGTGACGTGCAGGTCGTGGATTTCAAGCGTTGCCATGGGTGCCTCAGGACTCCTGGTTGAGGGAGACGAGCACGTCGTCCCCTTCGATCTGAACGGGGTATACGGGGACGGGGCGCGTCGCGGGAAGGCCGGACGGCTTGCCGGTGCGGAGGTCGAACGCGGAGCCGTGCAGCCAGCATTCGATCTGACAGTCCTCCACCTCGCCCTCGGAGAGCGAGACGTTCGCGTGCGAGCAGATGTCGTTGATCGCGAACACCTCCCCCTCGGTCATCACGATCGAGACCGGCGTGCCGTCGAGTTCCACCCGCTTGGGGGTGTTCTCCTCCAGCTCGCTCAGCCCGCAGACGCGCACGAAGGTGTCGGGCATCAGAGCGACGCCTCCAGCTCCTCGTCGATCTTCACGAGAAGGCGCTCTTCGATGTCGTCGACACCGATCTGCTGGACCAGCTCGGCGAAGAAGCCGCGCACGACCAGGCGCCGGGCCTCGTCGGCGGGGATGCCGCGGGCCATCAGGTAGAACAGCTGCTCGTCGTCGAAGCGGCCGGTCGCGGAGGCGTGGCCGGCGCCGACGATCTCACCGGTCTCGATCTCCAGGTTCGGCACGGAGTCGACGCGGGCGCCGTCGGTCAGAACCAGGTTGCGGTTCATCTCGTAGGTGTCCGTGCCCTCGGCCTTGGCCTCGATGAGGACGTCGCCGATCCAGACGGCGTGCGCCCCCTCGCCCTGCAGCGCGCCCTTGTACATGACGTTGGACTTGCAGTGCGGGGTGTTGTGGTCGACCAGGAGGCGGTGCTCCTGGTGCTGGCCGGCGTCCGTGAAGTACAGGCCGAACAGCTCGGCCTCGCCGCCGGTGCCCGCGTAGGCGACGCGCGGGTGCAGGCGTACGACGTCGCCGCCGAAGGTGACGACGAACGACTTGAAGGTGGCGTCGCGGCCGATCAGCGCGTTGTGCTGGCCGACGTGGACGGCCGTGTCGTCCCAGTCCTGGACGGAGACGACGGTCAGCTTGGCGCCGTCACCGAGGACGAAGTCGACGTTGGCGGCGAGGACCGCGTCACCGGTGTGGTCGATGACGACGACGGCCTCGGCGAAGGCTCCCAGTTCGACGACCTGGTGGCCGTAGGCGACCCCGCCCTCGCCGTGCACGGCGATGCGGATGGGCTCGGTGAGCACCGCATCCTTGGGGACGGTGACGACGCCGGCCTTCTCGAACGCCGAGTAGGCCTGGGCGGCGACACGGTCCACGGGGGTGCCGGCCCGGCCGATGCGCGCGTCGTCGCGGGCGACGGTCTCGACGGTGACGCCCTCGGGGGCGGTCACGTCGACCCGTACGCCCTGGCCGGTCGCGACGGCGGTGCCGTCGTGCAGCCCGCGCAGGCGCTCCAGCGGGGTGAACCGCCATTCCTCCTCGCGGCCGTGGGGGACGGGGAAGTCCGCCACGTCGAAGGACGGAGGCGCGCTCATGCGCGTGGCGACGGTCGACTCGGCGGCCACCGCGATCTGGCCGGCGGTCGTGCTGCCCACCGGAATATTCTGAGCCTCAGCCATGGCTGTCGGTCTGCTCGCTTTCTTACGTGAGTGGCTTGACGGGGACAGGGTTCGGCGTCAGCCGACCGCGCCCTCCATCTGGAGCTCGATCAGCCGGTTGAGCTCGAGGGCGTACTCCATGGGCAGTTCCTTGGCGATCGGCTCGACGAAGCCGCGCACGATCATCGCCATCGCCTCGAACTCGGTCAGACCGCGGCTCATCAGGTAGAAGAGCTGGTCCTCGGAGACCTTGGAGACGGTCGCCTCGTGGCCCATGGACACGTCGTCCTCGCGGACGTCCACGTACGGGTACGTGTCCGAGCGGGAGATGGTGTCGACGAGCAGCGCGTCGCACAGGACGTTGGACTTGGAACCGTGGGCGCCCTCGCCGATCTCGACGAGACCGCGGTAGGACGTGCGGCCGCCGCCGCGCGCCACGGACTTCGACACGATGTTCGAGGAGGTGTTCGGCGCCATGTGGACCATCTTGGAGCCGGCGTCCTGGTGCTGCCCCTCGCCCGCGAAGGCGATGGACAGGGTCTCGCCCTTGGCGTGCTCGCCCATCAGGTAGACGGCCGGGTACTTCATGGTGACCTTGGAGCCGATGTTGCCGTCGATCCACTCCATGGTCGCGCCCTCGTACGCCACGGCGCGCTTGGTGACCAGGTTGTAGACGTTGTTCGACCAGTTCTGGATGGTCGTGTAACGGCAGCGGGCGCCCTTCTTCACGATGATCTCGACGACCGCGGAGTGCAGGGAGTCCGACTTGTAGATCGGGGCGGTGCAGCCCTCGACGTAGTGGACGTAGGCGTCCTCGTCGACGATGATCAGCGTCCGCTCGAACTGGCCCATGTTCTCCGTGTTGATACGGAAGTAGGCCTGGAGCGGGATCTCGACGTGCACGCCCTTCGGCACGTAGATGAAGGAGCCGCCGGACCACACCGCGGTGTTCAGCGACGCGAACTTGTTGTCGCCGACCGGGATGACCGTGCCGAAGTACTCCTTGAAGAGCTCCGGGTGCTCCTTCAGGGCGGTGTCGGTGTCCAGGAAGATGACGCCCTGCTCCTCCAGGTCCTCGCGGATCTGGTGGTAGACGACCTCGGACTCGTACTGGGCCGCGACACCGGCGACGAGGCGCTGCTTCTCCGCCTCGGGGATGCCGAGCTTGTCGTACGTGTTCTTGATGTCCTCGGGCAGGTCCTCCCAGGACTCCGCCTGCTTCTCCGTGGAGCGCACGAAGTACTTGATGTTGTCGAAGTCGATGCCCGACAGGTCGGAACCCCAGTTGGGCATGGGCTTCTTCTCGAAGAGGCGCAGGCCCTTGAGACGGAGCTTGGTCATCCACTCCGGCTCGCTCTTCTTCGCGGAGATGTCCCGGACGACGTCCTCGTTGATGCCGCGCTTGGCGGAGGCGCCGGCCGTGTCGGAGTCGGCCCAGCCGTATTCGTACTTGCCCAGACCCTCGAGTTCGGGGTGGGCAGTCTCCGTGGGGAGCGTCATGCGGGGTTCCTCCCGGCCGTGCTTGCGGATGCGTTGTGAGTGTCGTGAGAAATCTTGGGGATGAACGTCGTGCACACCCCGTCGCCGTGGGCGATGGTGGCCAGTCGCTGGACATGCGTGCCGAGCAGCTGGGAGAAGAACTCCGTCTCCGCCTCGCACAGCTGCGGGAACCGCTCGGCGACATGCGCGACCGGGCAGTGGTGCTGGCAGAGCTGCTCGCCGACCGGTGCGCTGCGCGCCGTGGCAGCGTACCCGTCCGCACTGAGGGCCTTCGCCAGGGCTTCGGTGCGCTCCTCGGGCGTCGCGGCCTCGACGGCCTCGCGGTACGCCCCGGCCTGCGCGGCGATGCGGGCGCGGGCGAAGGAGAGGATCGCCTCGTCCCCGCCCTCGCGCTCGGCGATCCAGCGCAGGGCGTCCTCGGCGAGCTTGTCGTACGACTGGTCGAAGGCGTCCCGGCCGCAGTCGGTCAGGGCGAACACCTTGGCGGGACGGCCGCGCGTACGCGCTCCGTAGACCCGCTGCTCGCGCGCTTCCACGACGTCGTCGGCGACCAGCGCGTCCAGATGGCGGCGTACGGCGGCGTGGGTCAGGCCCAGTCGGCCCGCCAGGTCGGCGACGGTCGACGGGCCGTGGTCCAGGATGGAGCGCACGACCCGGTTGCGCGTCGAGCGCTCACCGGTCGCGAGTTCCTCCTGCGGGGCCCCCGCGGGGGTCTCCCGAGCCTCGCCAACGTTTTTCACAACACCATTGTTGCGTAATTCCTCAGGGCCTGACAAGCCGCGCCCTCCCGGGCGGACGGTGCGCTGTGTCACTTAGGCATACCTAAGGTGACCTGGGCAAACGATCTTTGATCGATCAATTCGGTGGCGCGCGGGCCCGGGTTCGGGAAGACTCCCGGACCATGCCCACACCCCCTCCGACCGGCCCTCTCGTCACCCGGGACACCCTCGCCGCGGACCTGCGCACGCTCGGGGTGCGAGCGGGGGAGACGCTTCTCGTGCACTCCTCGCTCAGCGCCCTCGGATGGGTCAACGGAGGCGCGGTGACCGTCGTGCAGGGGCTGCTCGACGCCCTCGGCCCGGACGGCACGCTGGTGGTCCCGACGCAGTCCGGCGACCTCTCCGACCCCGCCCTGTGGAGCCGTCCCCCGGTCCCCGAGGAGTGGTGGCCCACGATCCGGGCGACCATGCCCGTCTACGACCCGCGCGTGACGCCCTCCCGCGGCGTCGGCGTGATACCCGAGGCGGTCCGCACCTGGCCCGGCGCCCGGCGCAGCGCGCACCCGCACACCTCCTTCACGGCGGTCGGACCCGGCGCCGCCGCGGTCACCGACGGACACGCCGCCGACTGCCGGCTCGGCGAGCGCAGCCCGCTGGCGCGGCTGGAGGCCGGCGGCGCCCGGGTCCTGCTGCTGGGCGCGGGCTACGAGGCGTGCACCAGCTTCCACCTGGCGGAATACCGCATCCCCTCCCCCGTCGTGGAGGTCGGCCGGCCGTCCCCCACGGGCTGGGAGTCGGTGCGGGAGGTGTCGATCAGCTCCGAGATGTTCGAGGAGCTCGGCTCCGACTTCGAGCGGGACCGTCCCGTCGTGCAGGGCTATGTGAGCGCGGCGCGCGGACGGCTGTTCCCGGTGGCCGACGCGGTGGCGTACGCCGAGCGGTGGCTGCCGGTGCACCGGCCCCGGGACCTGGACGTCGAGACCGCCGCCCCCGGCGGTCCGGGGCCGCGGCGACGTCCCTAGACTTGCTCCTCATGCGAAGCGAGCCCGTGGTCCAGGTCCAGGCCCTGGTGAAGCGGTACGGCACGAAGACCGCGGTGGACGGCCTCGACCTGGTGGCCTCGGCGGGCATCACCGCCGTACTCGGACCCAACGGCGCCGGCAAGACGACGACCGTCGAGACCTGCGAGGGGTACCGGAAGCCGGACTCCGGCACGGTGCGCGTGCTGGGCCTCGACCCGGTGAGACAGTCCGGCGAGCTGCACACCCGCATCGGCGTGATGCTCCAGTCCGGCGGCGTCTACTCGGGCGCCCGCGCGGACGAGATGCTCCGCCACGTAGCCAAGCTGCACGCCCACCCGCTGGACGTGGACGCGCTGATCGAGCGGCTCGGCCTGGACGGCTGCGGCCGCACCACCTACCGGCGGCTGTCGGGCGGCCAGCAGCAGCGTCTCGCGCTCGCCATGGCGGTCGTCGGGCGTCCCGAGCTGGTCTTCCTGGACGAGCCGACCGCGGGCCTGGACCCGCAGGCCCGCCACGCCACCTGGGACCTGGTCCGCGACCTGCGCTCCGACGGCGTCTCGGTGATCCTCACCACGCACCACATGGACGAGGCCGAGCAGCTCGCCGACGACGTCGCGATCATCGACGCGGGCCGGGTCGTCGCCCAGGGCTCGCCCGAGGAGCTGTGCCGCGGCGGCGCCGAGAACACCCTGCGCTTCACCGGCCGTCCCGGGCTCGACGTGGGCTCGCTCCTGAAGGCCCTGCCCGCGGACTCCACGGCGGCCGAGCTGACACCCGGGTCCTACCGGGTCGGCGGCAAGGTCGACCCGCAGCTGCTGGCGACCGTGACGTCCTGGTGCGCCCAGCACGGCGTGATGCCGGAGAAGATCTCCGTCGAGCGCCACAGCCTCGAAGACGTCTTCTTGGAACTGACCGGCAAGGAGCTGCGTTCATGAGCCAGGCACAGCTTGGAGCCGACCGGCAGGGAGCCGCGCCCGTGACCGCCACCGGTACGTACAGCCCGAAGCCCGGCGCCGCCCCGCTGCGGCGCATGATCGGGGCGCAGGCGGCGCTGGAGACCCGGATGCTGCTGCGCAACGGCGAGCAGCTGCTGCTGACCGTGGTGATCCCGACGCTGCTGCTGGTCCTGTTCAGCTCGGCCGACATCATCGACACCGGTCCGGGCGAGGCCGTCGACTTCCTGGCGCCGGGCATCCTGGCGCTGGCCGTGATGTCGACGGCGTTCACCGGCCAGGCCATCGCCACCGGCTTCGAGCGCCGCTACGGCGTCCTGAAGCGGCTGGCGGCCTCGCCGCTCCCGCGCTGGGGACTGATGACCGCGAAGACGGCGTCGGTCCTCGTCACCGAGGTCCTCCAGGTGATCCTGCTCACCGCGATCGCCTTCGCGCTGGGCTGGTCCCCGCACGGCAATCCGCTCGCCGTCCTGCTCCTGCTGGTCCTCGGTACGGCGGCCTTCTCCGGGCTCGGCCTGCTCATGGCGGGCACGCTCAAGGCGGAGGCGACGCTGGCCGCCGCCAACCTCGTCTTCCTGCTGCTCCTGGTGGGCGGCGGGGTGATCGTGCCGCTGGACAAGTTCCCCGCGGGCGCCCAGGACGTACTCGGCCTGCTGCCCATCTCGGCGCTCTCCGACGGACTGCGGGCGGTGCTCCAGCACGGCGACGCGATGCCCTGGGGCGACCTGGGGATCCTCGGGGTGTGGGCGGTCGTGGGGCTCGCGGCTGCCGGCCGGTTCTTCCGCTGGGAGTGACCGCCTCCCCCGCGCCCTGGGAGCGCCTCCCCCACGGAAGGTGACGGCCGTTCCGCCGGGAGTGGCCGAAAGGTCCGCTCCGGGGCGGACCCTCGTGAATGCGTGCACAAGCGGGCCCCTACGATGGTGCGCGTGCAGAACCTGACCCGAGCCGACGCCCTCAGCGCGGTGCGCAACCCGCTCGCCTTCATCGCCGAACGCTGGACCCCGACCTCCCGGACGGTGCAGCGCGCGGCCCTCGCCGCGCTCGTCATGGCGGTCGTGATCGTGGTCACCGGCGGTGCCGTGCGGCTCACCGGCTCCGGCCTCGGCTGCCCGACCTGGCCCAAGTGCACCGACGACTCGCTCACCGCGACGAGCGCGATGGGCTTCCACGGCGCCATCGAGTTCGGCAACCGCATGCTGACGTACGTGCTGTGCGCCGCCGTCGGCTGGGCGATCATCGCGGCGCGCTCGCAGAAGCCGTGGCGGCGCGGCCTCACCCGGCTCGGCTGGGCCCAGTTCTGGATCGTCATGGGCAACGCGGTCCTCGGCGGGATCGTCGTCCTGGTCGGTCTGAACCCGTACACGGTCGCCGCCCACTTCCTGCTCTCCACCGCGCTCATCACCGTCGCCGCCCTGATGTGGCAGCGCACCCGCGAGGGCGACGCGGCGCCGCGTCCGCTCGTCGGCAAGTCGGTGCAGCAGCTGGTGTGGTTCCTGGTCGTCGCCTCCGTCCTGCTGATCGCGGTGGGCACGGTGGTCACCGGCGCGGGACCGCACGCGGGTGACTCCAGCAAGGTCGAGCGCATCCCGGTCGGCTGGGAGACCGTGGCCAAGCTGCACGCCGTGCTGGCCTGGATCGTGGTGACGCTGACCTTCGCCCTCTGGTTCGTCCTGAAGGCGGTGGACGCCCCCCAGGGTCCCCTGCGCCGCACCCGCGACCTGTTCCTGATCCTGCTGTCCCAGGGCGTCATCGGCTACGTCCAGTACTTCACCGATCTCCCCGAGGCCCTGGTCGCCCTCCACATGCTGGGCTCCTGCCTGGTGTGGATCGGGGTACTCCGGGTCCTGCTGGCCCTGCGCGAACGCCCGCAGGAGCCCCTGACCGACCTCCCGGCCGCGGCGACGACGGCTTCCCTCACCAGCGCGTAACCCCCTCGCAGACGGCCACGAGCCCGTCGACCGCGGGGACCGGCGGGGAAGCGCGGGCTCACTCCAGGCCGTACACCCGTCGGGCGTTGCCCGCGGCGATCAGGGCCGCGACCCGCTGGGCGTCGGCCGGTGACCAGGCTCCGTCGGCGACCCAGGTGCCGAGGACCCGTGCCAGGGCCTCGCGGAAGAGGCTCGCCCCGATCACATGGAGTTCGGGCAGGCCCCGCGCTCCGCTGGAGAAGAGGAGCTTGCCGAAGGGGGCCAGCTCCAGTATCTCGGCGAGGACGGCGGCCGACCGGGCGCCGGTGCGCACCAGGGCGGCCCCCAGATCGGCGTAGACGTGCGGGAAGGCCCCGGCGAGGTGGGCCGCGTGCCGTTGGTAGGGATAGCCGTGCAGCAGGACCAGGTCGGTGCCGAGCCCCGAGGTGGCCCGGGCGAAGTCGGTGAGCAGCACGGGATCGGTGCGGTCGATGCGCTGTCCGGGGTCCCCGAGTCCGGCGTGCAGTTGCAGCGGCAGGCCCGAGGCGATCGCGTTCCACAGCAGATGGCGCAGCAGGACGGGGTCGGTGAGCGGCCCGCCGACGCGACGGCCCGCCAGCCAGCGGCCCGCGGCGCCCCTGACCTCGCCGGGGCCGGGCGGTTCGGGTGCGAGGGCCAGGCCGTGCCGCACCCCGGCCACGGAGGTGAAGGCGACGGCGCTCGCGGCGGCTCCGTGGACGGACTCGGCGAGATTGGCGAGAAAGGCCTCGACGGTCCCCGAGGTGTCGGCGACCTGTTCGGCGAGGAGTTCGAGACGGACGACCTCGTGCGCCCTGGCGTCTCCCGTGGAGGCCATCTCGCCCGGTCCGGTCAGATCGCCGGGCAGTCCGGTGTCCACGAGGTACGTGGTGATGCCGCTGCCGCGCAGCAGTCTGCGCCCCGATTCCAGGACGCCGAGTTCACGGCGCCGGGCCAGATAGCGGGCGGGCGAGCAGTGCGGTTCCAGGCCCAGCAGGGGCGGGCACCAGCGCCGTACGGCGAAACCGGTCTGGGTGTCGAAGAAGGTGGTGCCCGCGGCCGGCGGCGCCTCGGTTCTGGCGAGGTGGGCCTCGAACGTGCCGAGGCCCAGCTCCGTCCGCAGCACGCCGTGGCAGTACTGGTCCACGAGGGACGGCGTTTCGATCATCCGGACTCCCCGCGATGGGACCGTTGCTTTTCAGGTCCTAACGGCTGAGCCGGGTGTCAGGTGTTGGTCGCGCACACCCCGTGCGAACGGCCGACGATTGTCGGCCGCCCGTGCGAGGGGTGACGTGTCAGTCGTTGGAGGGACCGCCGACCTGGATGCCGGCCATGCGCTTCCACTCGTACGGACCGGTCTTCACCTTGGCCGCGAACTCTCCGTCGAAGGCCTCGTGGACGGTGATCCCGGCCTTCTTCACCGCGCTCTCGGCGATCTCGTAGCTCGTCGCCACGAGGTCGCCCCAGCCGCCGTCCTCGCCGACGAGGACGATGCGGGCGCCGCGCTGTCCGATGTACGCGACCTGCGCCTCGGCCCCGCCGTGCGCCTTGGAGAAGGCGGTGATCCGGTGCGCCAGCTTGGCGGCGGCACGGTCGGCCTTGGGGTCCTGCGCGGTGCCGGGGGTCTCGTCGATCTGCTGGGTCTCTGCCATGGCCAGGATGCTACCGACGGGTAGATCAAAGGGCGACGGGAGGGGTGCGTGGCCTTGGCCACGCACCCCTCCCGTCCCTGGGTTCCGGGGTTCTCAGCGGAGGAAGGGGTCCACCGCGACGGCCACGAAGAGGATCGACACGTAGGTGATCGACCAGTGGAACAGCCGCATCTCCTTCAGCTTGGCGCCGGTCGCCTCGGCCTTGGCGCGGTTCTGCAGACCGTGCGCCTCCCACAGCCAGAAGCCGCCCGCGCCGAGCGCGACCGCGGTGTAGAACCAGCCCGTGTAGCCGAGCGGGGTGAGCAGCAGCGAGACCGCGACCATCACCCAGCTGTAGAGGACGATCTGGCGGGCGACGACCTTGTTGCTCGCGACGACCGGGAGCATCGGCACGCCCACGCGCGCGTAGTCCTCGCGCACCTTCATGGACAGCGGCCAGTAGTGCGGCGGCGTCCAGAAGAACATGACGAGGAAGAGGATCACCGGCGCCCACGACATGGAGTTCGTGACGGACGACCAGCCGATGAGCACGGGCAGACAGCCGGCGATGCCGCCCCAGACGATGTTCTGGGAGGTACGCCGTTTGAGAATCATCGTGTAGACGACGACGTAGAAGAGGAGCGCTCCGAGCGACAGCCAGGCCGACAGCCAGTTGACCGCGAGACCGAACAGCAGGGTCGACACCACGGCCAGCGTGATGCCGAAGGCGAGGCACTCACGGGGGCTGACCATGCCGGTGACGAGCGGACGCTGCGAGGTGCGCTCCATGAGCGCGTCGATGTCACGGTCGATGTACATGTTGAGCGCGTTGGCGCCGCCCGCGGAGAGGTAGCCGCCGAGGCAGGTGAGAAGCACCAGCTTCAGATCGGGCACGCCCTGCTGCGCCAGGAACATCACCGGAACGGTGGTGATCAGCAGCAGCTCGATGATCCGCGGCTTGGTCAGCGCCACGAACGCCTTGACACGGGCCCCGAACGGCCGCTGGCCCCGGCTGCTGCTCGTCCCGAGCACACCGGCTGGACGGGATTCGACGGCCGTCACGCACACCCCTGACAGAGACATCCCAGCGAGCCCCCGGATGAAATCCCCGTAAAGGCCCGCGCGTACCACGCCACTGTAGACGTTGCCCAGACCCCGGCATTCGCGGGGGTGCGTCCGTGTTGAGGAGTGCGGCCGGAAGAGCTGATCGAGACTCGATTGAGCACTCGGACGAGCGGCTCCGTATTCATGTGCCGAACACGGAACGGCCCAGTCGGGAGGCGGATCCCGATGAGTCCCGGCAGTCTGGAATGACTCGAAAAAACGCGCGTACTCACGGGGGTAGGCTCGACAACGGCCGGGGCGCCCAGTGCACCGGCATTTCGACATGTGTGACATGTGGAGAGGAGCCCTGACCCAGGGTGAGCACCAAGCCGACCACCACAGACCTCGAGTGGACCGAGCTGGACCAGCGGGCCGTGGACACCGCCCGCGTCCTGGCCGCCGACGCCGTACAGAAGGTCGGCAACGGCCATCCCGGTACGGCCATGAGCCTGGCGCCCGCCGCCTACACCCTCTTCCAGAAGGTGATGCGGCACGACCCGGCGGACACCGACTGGGTTGGACGGGACCGCTTCGTGCTGTCCGCCGGCCATTCGTCCCTGACCCTCTACACCCAGCTGTACCTGGCCGGTTTCGGCCTGGAGCTGGCGGACCTGGAGTCCTTCAGGACCTGGGGCAGCAGGACCCCCGGACACCCCGAGTACGGTCACACGCCGGGCGTGGAGACCACGACCGGCCCGCTGGGCCAGGGTGTCGCCAACGCGGTGGGCATGGCGATGGCCGCCCGCTACGAGCGCGGTCTGTTCGACCCGGACGCGCCGCAGGGCGAGTCCCCGTTCGACCACTTCATCTACGCGATCGCCGGTGACGGCTGCCTCCAGGAGGGCATCTCCGCGGAGGCCTCCTCCATGGCCGGGCACCAGAAGCTCGGCAACCTGGTCCTGCTGTGGGACGACAACCACATCTCGATCGAGGGCGACACCGAGACCGCCGTCTCCGAGGACACGGTCAAGCGCTACGAGGCGTACGGCTGGCACGTGCAGCGGATCGCCCCGAAGCCGGACGGCGACCTCGACCCGCACGCCATCTACAACGCGATCGAGGCCGCGAAGAAGGTGACGGACAAGCCGTCCTTCATCGCGATGCGCTCGATCATCGCCTGGCCCGCCCCGAACGCGCAGAACACCGAGGCCGCGCACGGCTCGGCGCTCGGCGACGACGAGGTCGCGGCCACCAAGCGCGTCCTCGGCTTCGACCCGGAGAAGTCCTTCGACGTCGCCTCCGAGGTGCTGGCCCACACCCGCCAGGCCCTCGACCGGGGCGCCCAGGCGAAGGCCGAGTGGGAGAAGGGCTACGCCGCCTGGCGGACCGCCAACCCGGAGCGCGCCGCGGAGTACGACCGCATCGCCGCGACC
This sequence comes from Streptomyces aureus, assembly GCF_000725495.1. Classification (GTDB taxonomy): domain Bacteria; phylum Actinomycetota; class Actinomycetes; order Streptomycetales; family Streptomycetaceae; genus Streptomyces; species Streptomyces aureus_B. The sequence continues at coordinate 17,729 of NZ_JNZD01000045.1, read as the reverse complement.
GAGCTGCCGGCCGGCTGGGAGGAGAAGCTCCCGGTCTTCGAGGCGGGCACGGGCGTCGCCACCCGCGCCGCGTCCGGCAAGGTGCTCCAGGCCCTCGGCGCGGTGATCCCCGAGCTGTGGGGCGGCTCCGCCGACCTCGCCGGCTCGAACAACACCACGATCGACAAGACCAGCTCGTTCCTCCCGGCGGACAACCCGCTGCCCGAGGCGAACCCGTACGGCCGCACGATCCACTTCGGCATCCGCGAGCACTCCATGGCCGCGGAGATGAACGGCATCGCGCTGCACGGCAACACGCGCATCTACGGCGGCACCTTCCTGGTGTTCTCCGACTACATGCGCAACTCGGTCCGTCTGTCGGCCCTGATGCACCTGCCGGTGACGTACGTGTGGACGCACGACTCGATCGGCCTCGGCGAGGACGGCCCGACCCACCAGCCGGTCGAGCACCTCGCGTCGCTGCGCGCCATCCCGGGCCTGAACGTCGTCCGTCCCGCGGACGCCAACGAGACGGCCATCGCCTGGCGCGAGATCCTCAAGCGCTACACCAAGGTGTTCGGCAAGGGCGCCCCGCACGGTCTGGCGCTGACCCGTCAGGGCGTGCCGACGTACGAGGCGAACGAGGACGCGGCCAAGGGCGGCTACGTGCTGTTCGAGGCCGAGGGCGGCACGCCCGAGGTCATCCTGATCGCCACGGGCTCCGAGGTGCACGTGGCCGTCGAGGCGCGCGAGCGGCTCCAGGCCGAGGGCGTGCCCACGCGGGTCGTCTCCATGCCGTGCGTGGAGTGGTTCGACGAGCAGGACCAGGGGTACCGGGACAGCGTCCTGCCGCCCTCGGTGAAGGCCCGCGTCTCGGTCGAGGCCGGGATCGGTCTCACCTGGCACCGCTTCGTCGGGGACGCCGGACGCATTGTTTCGCTGGAGCACTTCGGTGCTTCGGCCGACGGCAAGGTGCTCTTCCGCGAGTTCGGTTTCACTGCCGAGAACGTCGCGGACGCCGCCCGGGAATCGATCGCCGCAGCCCAGCGCTGACGCTGACATACGACACGTAGGAGATGCAATTTCCATGACAGACGCACTCAAGCGCCTCTCCGAGGAAGGCGTCGCGATCTGGCTGGACGACCTGTCGCGCAAGCGGATCACGTCCGGCAACCTCGCCGAACTGATCGACCAGCAGCACGTCGTGGGCGTCACCACCAACCCGTCGATCTTCCAGAAGGCGATCAGCAGCGGGGACGGCTACGAGCCGCAGGTCACCGAGCTCGCCGCCCGCAAGGTCACCGTCGAGGAAGCCCTGCGGATGATCACCACGGCGGACGTCCGCGACGCCGCCGACATCCTGCGGCCCGTCTTCGACGCGACCGGCGGCCAGGACGGCCGGGTCTCCATCGAGGTCGACCCGCGCCTCGCGCACAACACCCTCGCGACCGTCGCCGAGGCCAAGCAGCTGGCCTGGCTGGTGGACCGCCCCAACACGCTCATCAAGATCCCGGCCACCAAGGCGGGTCTGCCGGCGATCACCGAGGTCATCGGCCTCGGCATCAGCGTCAACGTCACGCTGATCTTCTCGCTGGAGCGCTACCGCGAGGTCATGGACGCCTTCCTCTCCGGCCTGGAGAAGGCCAAGGAGCGCGGCCTGGACCTGTCGAAGATCCACTCCGTGGCGTCCTTCTTCGTGTCCCGCGTGGACACCGAGATCGACAAGCGGCTCGACGCGCTCGGCACCCCCGAGGCCAAGGCCGCCCGCGGCAAGGCGGGCCTCGCCAACGCCCGGCTCGCCTACGAGGCGTACGAGGAGGTCTTCTCCACCGAGCGCTGGGCCGTCCTCGACCGGGCGCAGGCCAACAAGCAGCGTCCGCTGTGGGCCTCGACCGGCGTCAAGGACCCGGCGTACAAGGACACCCTGTACGTCGACGAGCTGGTCGCGCCGAACACCGTGAACACCATGCCGGAGGCCACGCTGGAGGCCACCGAGGACCACGGGCAGATCACCGGCAACACCATCGCCGGCACGTACGAGCAGTCCCGTGCCGAGCTCGACGCCGTCGAGAAGCTCGGGATCTCGTACGACGACGTGGTCCAGCTCCTTGAGGACGAGGGCGTCGAGAAGTTCGAGTCCGCCTGGAACGACCTGCTCAAGTCGACCGAGGCGGAGCTCCAGCGCCTCGCCCCTTCGGAGGGCTGAAATCTTGTCGAGCAGCAACCCGCTGCGTGACCCCGCAGACCGACGGCTCCCGCGTATCGCGGGGCCGTCGGGCCTGGTCATCTTCGGCGTCACGGGCGATTTGTCACGTAAAAAGCTGATGCCCGCGGTGTACGACCTCGCCAACCGGGGTCTCCTTCCGCCGGGCTTCTCGCTCGTCGGCTTCGCCCGCCGCGAGTGGGCCCACGAGGACTTCGCCCAGGAGGTCCACGACGCGGTCAAGGAGCACGCCCGCACCCCCTTCCGCGAGGAGGTCTGGCAGCAGCTCGTCCAGGGCATGCGCTTCGTCCAGGGCACCTTCGACGACGACGACGCCTTCGACCGGCTGCGCTCCACCATCGAGGAGCTGGACAAGGCCCAGGGAACGGGCGGCAACTTCGCCTTCTACCTGTCGGTGCCGCCGTCCGCGTTCCCGGTGGTCATCCAACAGCTCAAGAAGCACAAGCTGGCGGACCAGTCGGACGGGTCCTGGCGCCGCGCGGTCATCGAGAAGCCCTTCGGCCACGACCTCAAGTCGGCCGAGGAACTCAACGCGATCGTGCACGAGGTCTTCGGTTCGGACCAGGTCTTCCGCATCGACCACTACCTGGGCAAGGAGACGGTCCAGAACATCCTGGCGCTGCGCTTCGCCAACACGATGTTCGAGCCGATCTGGAACCGGTCCTTCGTCGACCACGTGCAGATCACGATGGCCGAGGACATCGGCATCGGCGGCCGGGCCGGCTACTACGACGGCATCGGCGCCGCCCGTGACGTCATCCAGAACCACCTGCTCCAGCTGATGGCGCTGACCGCCATGGAGGAGCCCTCCTCCTTCGACGCGGACGCGCTCGCGGCGGAGAAGGTCAAGGTGCTCGGGGCGACCCGGCTGCCGAAGGACCTGGGCAAGAGCACGGTCCGCGGCCAGTACGCGTCGGGGTGGCAGGGCGGCGAGAAGGTCGCCGGCTACCTCCAGGAGGACGGTATCGACCCCAAGTCGAAGACCGACACCTTCGCCGCCATCAAGGTCGAGGTGGACAACCGCCGCTGGGCGGGCGTCCCCTTCTACCTGCGCACCGGCAAGCGCCTCGGCCGCCGCGTCACCGAGATCGCGGTCGTCTTCCAGCGCGCCCCGCACTCCCCCTTCGACCACACGGCGACGGAGGAGCTGGGCCAGAACGCGATCGTCTTCCGCGTCCAGCCCGACGAGGGCGTCACGGTCCGCTTCGGCTCCAAGGTGCCCGGCACCTCGATGGAGATCCGGGACGTCTCGATGGACTTCGCCTACGGCGAGTCGTTCACCGAGTCGAGCCCCGAGGCGTACGAGCGTCTGATCCTCGACGTGCTCCTCGGCGACTCGAACCTCTTCCCGCGCACGGAGGAGGTCGAGCTGTCCTGGAAGATCCTCGACCCGATCGAGCAGTACTGGGACAAGCACGGCAAGCCCGCCCAGTACGCCTCGGGCACCTGGGGACCCGTCGAGGCCGACGAAATGCTCGAACGAGACGGACGGAGCTGGCGTCGCCCATGAAGACCGATCTCACGGACACCACGGCCAGCAAGGTCAACAAGGCCCTCGTCCAGGGCCGCCGCGCCATCGGCACGCCCGCCGTCGGCATGGTGCTCACCCTCGTCATCGTCACCGACGAGGAGAACGCCTACGACGCCCTGAAGGCCGCCAACGAGGCCTCGCGCGAGCACCCCTCGCGCACCCTCGTGGTCATCAAGCGCGTCTCCCGCTCCCCCCGCGACCGCACGACCTCGCGCCTCGACGCCGAGGTGCGGCTCGGGGCGGAGGCGGGCACCGGCGAGACGGTGGTGCTGCGCCTGTACGGCGAGGTGATCAACCACGCCCAGTCGGTCGTCCTGCCGCTGCTGCTGCCGGACGCGCCCGTCGTCGTGTGGTGGCCGGTCAACGCTCCGCTCGACCCGGCGAACGACCCGCTCGGCGCGCTCGCGCAGCGCCGGGTGACCGACACCTACGCCGCCGAGGCCCCGGTACGGGAACTCAACGCCCGCGCCGAGGCCTACACCCCGGGTGACACGGACCTGTCGTGGACCCGCATCACGCCCTGGCGCTCGATGCTGGCCGCGGCCCTGGACCAGGTCACCTGCGACGTGGACTCGGTCGAGGTGGAGGGCGAGGAGTTCAACCCCAGCTGCGAGCTGCTCGCGATGTGGCTCGCGGACCGGCTGGAGGTGCCCGTCAAGCGGTCGCTGTCCTCCGGTCCGGGGCTCACCGCGGTCCGGCTGGACACGAGCTGCGGCCCGATCGTGCTCGACCGCGCCGACGGCACCCTCGCGACGCTCTCCATCCAGGGGCAGCCCGACCGTGCGGTGGCGCTCAAGCGCCGGGACACGGCCGAGCTGATGGCGGAGGAGCTGCGCCGCCTCGACCCGGACGACACGTACGCCTCGGCGCTGCGCTTCGGCGTGGACCGGCTGAACGCGACGGCGGACACCGCCGGGTCCGGCTCCTCGGGCGGCACCGCGACCGCCACGAAGGCGGCCCAGGTCGCCAAGGACTCCCCCGCCGGGGTGGCCGAGACGCTCGCCAAGAAGGCGGCGGACAAGGCGGCCGCCGAGTGAACACCCCCCAGCTGGTCGTCCACCGCGACAAGGAACTGATGGCCGAGGCCGCGGCGGCGCGGCTGATCACGAAGATCGTGGACGCGCAGGCCTCGCGCGGCTACGCGTCGATCGTGCTCACCGGCGGGCGCAACGGCAACGGGCTCCTCGCGGCGCTCTCGTCGGCGCCCGCCCGGGACGCCGTCGACTGGGCGCGCCTCGACCTGTGGTGGGGCGACGAGCGTTACCTCCCCGAGGGCGACCCCGACCGCAACGACACCCAGGCCCGCGCGGCCCTGCTCGACGCGGTGCCGCTGGACCCGGCGCGGGTGCACCCGATGCCCGCGTCCGACGGTCCCTACGGTGCCGACGTCGAGGCGGCGGCGGAGTCGTACGCGGCGGAGCTCGCGAAGGCCGCCGGGCCGGAGAACCACGGGCCGGTCCCGGTGTTCGACGTCCTGATGCTGGGCGTCGGTCCGGACACCCATGTGGCCTCGCTCTTCCCGGAGCTGCCCGCGGTGCGGGAGACGGAGCGCACGGTGGTCGGCGTGCACGGCGCGCCCAAGCCGCCGCCCACCCGGATCTCGCTGACCCTGCCCGCGATCCGCTCCGCCCGTGAGGTGTGGCTGCTCGCGGCGGGCGAGGACAAGGCGCAGGCGGCGGCGATCGCGCTGTCCGGCGCGGGCGAGATCCAGGCGCCGGCGGCGGGCGCGTACGGCCGTGCCCGCACCCTGTGGCTCCTGGACGCGGCGGCGGCGTCCCAACTGCCGCGCTCGCTGTATCCACCGGCGTCCGCCTGAGCGGACCCGCACCCCGAACGCCGGAGGAGCCGAGTCTCGGCTCCTCCGGCGTTCGGGGTCGGACCGGCGCCGGGGGTCAGGTCCCGGCGCCGGGCCACGGGAGACGGGCGGGCAGGAGTCGGCGGGGCCGTGAGGCCCGCCGTCACTTCACCGACCCCGCCATCACCCCCTGGACGAAGTGCCGCTGGAAGGCGAAGAAGACCGCCACCGGGACCACCAGGGACAGGAACGCCCCCGGAGCCAGCACATCGATGTTGCTTCCGAACTGCCTGATCTGCGACTGGAGTTCGACCGTCAGCGGCTGGGCGGAACTGTCGGCGAAGAGCAGGGCGACCAGCATGTCGTTCCAGACCCAGAGGAACTGGAAGATGGCGAGGCTGGCGATGGCCGGCCGGCCCACCGGGAGGACCAGCCGGGTGAAGATGCGCCACTCGCTCCCCCCGTCCATGCGCGCGGCCTCCAGCATCTCCTTGGGCATCTCCGCGAAGTAGTTGCGCAACAGGAAGATCGCGAACGGCAGGCCGTAGGAGACGTGGAAGAGGACGACTCCGGGGATCGTGCCGAACAGCCCCAGCTGCCCGAAGAGTTTGGCCACCGGCAGCAGTCCGATCTGTACCGGCACCACCAGCAGCGCGACGACCAGCAGGAAGATCGCGTCGCGCCCCGGGAAGTCCAGCCAGGCGAAGGCGTATCCGGCGAGCGCGGCGATGACGACGACGAGGACGGTCGCCGGGACCGAGATCAGAACGGTGTTCCAGAACGCCTGGGTCATCCCCGCGTTGCCCAGCAGGGCGGAGTAGTTGTCGAAGGACAGCTGCCCCGGGCTCTTCAGCGCGGTCCACCAGCCACCCCGCGCGGTGTCCTGGGCCGACCGCAGCGAGGACAGGAACAGGCCCGCGAGCGGGGTGAGCCACACCAGGCCGACGACGACGAGAAACGCCTGCACCAGGCTGCTGCCGAGCCCTCGCCTGAGCGCGTTCATCGTTGACTCCCTCGGAAACGGCGGACGTTGAAGACCATGGCGGGGATCACCAGGAGCAGCAGCAGGACTCCGAGCGCGCTGCCGAGGCCCTGGTTGTTGCCGCCGCCGAACGACACCAGCCACATCTGGGTGGCCAGGACGGTGGCGTCCTCCTGCACCGGGCCCGGCGCGATGATGTAGACGAGGTCGAAGACCTTCATCACGTTGATGACGAGGGTCACGAAGACGACGGTCAGTACCGGTGCGAGCAGCGGGACCGTGATCCGGCGGAAGATCTGCCACTCGTTCGCCCCGTCCATCCGGGCCGCCTCCAGCGCGTCACGCGGCAGCGCGGCGAGCCCGGCGCCGATGAGCACCATGGCGAAGCCGGTCCAGATCCACAGGTAGGCGCCGATGACGGCCGGCGTGACGAGCGCGGGTCCCAGCCAGGAGACGCCCTCGTACGGCGGGGCGAAGTTCGACGCGGGCAGCCGCACGGTGTACGAGCCGGGGCCGAGGTCCTGGAAGCGGAAGGAGCCGTCGGCCGCGGTGGTGGCGCTCGCGACCGTGTGGCCGTCCCGCAGCGACTCGACCCTCATCCCGGGCAGTCCGCTCTCGTTCCGGTCGGCCCTTCCCTGCTCCCCTCCCCCGCCGCGGGTGAAGTCCAGGTAGACGACACCGCGCAGTTCGTCGGACGCCGCCGTCCGCCGGGCGGCGGAGTACGCGGGCCGCGCGCCCTGCGGCAGGTCCGCGGGGAGTACGCCGACCAGGCCGAGGCCGACGGTGTGGCCCGGCTTCGTGGGAGCGGTCGTCCCGTAGGAACCGTCGGCGGCCTTGGTCAGGCCCTGGCCCTCGCGGGCGCGGGCGGCCGGGTAGGCCGAGGTTCCCGAGAAGGCGTCGTGCACGGAGACGACGGCGGCGTTCAGCACGCCCTTGTCGGGGTCCTCGTCGTAGGCGAGCCGGAAGATGATGCCCGCGGCGAGGAAGGAGACCGCCATCGGCATGAACAGCAACAGCTTGAACGCCGTTGCCCAGCGCACCTTTTCGACGAGGACGGCTAGGACGAGGCCGAGGCCGGTGAGCAGGGTCGGTGCGACGACGACCCAGATCGCCGTGTTGCGGACGGCCTTGATCGTGGCCGGGTCGCGGAACATCTCGGTGTAGTTGTCACCGCCCACGAACCGTGTCCCCGAGGCGTCGAAGAAGCTGCGGCCCACGGAGAACAGCACGGGATAGACGACGAGCGCGCCGAGCAGGAGCAGGGCGGGGAGGACGAAGGCTACGGCGACGATCCGGCCCCGGCGCCGGGCTCGCCGTCTGCGGCCGGCCGGGGTGACCGTGGGCGGGCTCGCCTCTTTGAGGAGCGTGGCGGTCATGCGCGATCAGCCCTTGTACGCCTTGGCCGCCGCGCTCTCCAGCTCGGCCGCGGTCCCCTTGGGGTCGGACGGGTCGCGCAGGAAGTCCTGGAGGATCTTCCACTCACCGGCGCCCTTGGTGCCGCCGAACGCGGCCGGGGCCTGGTCGGACATGTCGAAGCGGACCGAGTCTCCGGCCGCGACCAGGGACTTGGCGGTCTCGCGGGTGACGTCGTCACCGTAGGAGGCGAGGTCGAGTTTCTTGTTCGGGGACAGGAAGCCGCCCGCCCGGGCCCAGACCGCGGACGCCTCGGGGGTCGTCAGGTACTCCAGGAACCGCATGGCGGCCTTCCGGTTCTTGCCGTCCTTGAGGACGACGGCCGCGTCGCCGCCGCTGACCACGGGAGCCTTGCCGCCGCCGACCGCCGGGAAGGGGAAGAAGTTCGCGTCCTCGCCGATCTTCCTGCCGAACTGGTCCTTGGCGACCCCGGCCACGAAGTCGCCCTCGTAGACCATGCCGGCCTCGGGCTTGGGGCCGAACACCTTCTCGACGGAGCCCGGGAAGTCCGTGTTCAGGGCCCCCTTCTGGCCCCCGGCCATCAGCTGCTTGTCCTTGAAGAGCTTGCCGAGGGTGGTGAGGGCCTCGACCACCGTCGGGTCCGTCCACTTGATCCGGTGGGCGGCCAGGGCGTCGTACTTCTCGGGCCCGGCCTGGGAGAGGTAGATGTTCTCGAACCAGTCGGTGAGCGTCCAGCCGTCCTGTCCGGCGACGGAGAAGGCTGCGAGACCCGAGTCGGAGACCGTGTGGCCGGCCTTCAGCAGCGCGTCGTAGGTCGTCGGCGGCTTGACGCCCGCCTGGTCGAGGGCCTCGGGGCTGTACCAGACGGTGGACTTGTGGGCGGCCTTGAAGTAGAGCCCGTACAGCGTGCCGTCGACGCTGCCGTAGTTCTTCCACACGCTCGCGTAGTCGGCGTCGACCGCCGCTGTGGCGGTCTTGGACAGCGGCGCGAGCCAGCCCTGCTTCGCGAACTGCTGGAGCACGCCGACCTGCGGGACCATCACCACGTCGGGGGCCTTGCCGCCCTCGATCTTGCTTCCGATGACGGTGGAGACGTTGTCACCGGTGGAGACGAACTGCGTCTTGGCGCCGGTCTTCTCGGTGAAGGCGTCCAGCACCTTCTGGAAGTTCTTCTGCTCGCTGCCGGACCACACACCGGCCACGGTGATCGTCTGGCCGTCGAGCGACTTGTCGCCGCCGCCGGCGGAGACGGGGCCGCCTCCGCAGGCGGTCGCACCGAGTGCCAGGGCGAGGGCGGTGCAGCTCGCGAGCAGGTTCGTACGTCGTCGCATCATCGTTGATGTCCCTTCAGGGAGTGGGAATTGACGGATCGTCAAGGACGGGTGGGCAGAGTGGGGTTCGGGGAGGGGAAGGCCGTGGGGCGAACGCGGCCGTAGGGCTCAGGGGTTGGCCGAGTCGCTGATCCACCAGGCGGCCGTCGAGCCGGGCAGGACGCCGGGCGCGCAGGGGCCGCTGGAGAGCAGCGGGGTCCCGGAGACCGGCGCGGGTGTCGGCGCGGAGCCGAAGTTGACGGCGCACACCAGCCCGTCGCCGCGGACGAAGCCGAGGACACCGGGCTGGGTGTCCAGCCAGCGCAGCTCGCCGTCACCCAGCTGGGGCAGCCCGGAGCGCAGGTGGAGTCCGTCGCGGTAGAGGTGCCAGAAGGAGCGGGTGTCGGTCAGTGCGCGGTCGGTCGCGTACTCCGCGAAGTAGGCGGGCTGCGGCAGCCACGGCTTGGCGCTCTCCGCACCCGAGGTGAAGCCGAACGGCGACGCGTGCCCCGACCAGGGCAGCGGCACCCGGCATCCGTCGCGGATGCGCGCACGGCTTCCGGTGCGGCGGAATATCGGATCGGTGAGCACGTCGTCGGGAAGGTCGACGACCTCGGGCAGCCCCAGCTCCTCGCCCTGGTAGATGTACGCGGCTCCGGGCAGTGCCAGCATCAGCAGCGCGGCGGCACGGGCCCGGGCGGCACCCAGACCGCTGCCCTCGGTGCCCAGTTCGCCGTAGCGGGTGACGGTGCGGACCTGGTCATGGTTGTTGAGCACCCAGGTGACCGTCGAGCCGGTGCCGGCGATGTCCTGCATGGCCTCGGAGATGACCTTGCGGAAGGCCTCGGCGTTCCAGGGCGCGCTCAGCAGGTCGAAGAAGAAGGCCTGGTGCAGCTCGTCGTGGCGTACGTACCGGGCGTGCTCGCGTGCGGTCGGCACGGAGACCTCGCCGACGAGCAGTCGTTCCCGGCCGTCCTCGGCGGTGTACTCCTCGCACACCGACCGCCAGTGGCGCCAGACACCGTGCACCTCGGGCTGGTTCCAGGCGAGCGGATTGACCGAGTCGCGGGTGCGGGCGTCGGCCTCGGGGTCGGGCGAGTCCGGCAGTCCGGGGTGCTTGTAGAGCCCGGCGGCCACGTCGATGCGGAAGCCGTCGACGCCCCGGTCGAGCCAGAAGCGCAGTACGTGGTCGAAGTGGCCGCCGACCTCGGGGTTGCGCCAGTTCAGGTCGGGCTGCTCCGGCGTGAACATGTGCAGGTACCACTGACCGGGGGCGCCGTCCCGCTCCGTGACCCTGCTCCAGGCGGGGCCGCCGAACATCGCGTGCCAGTTGTTGGGCGGTTCGGCGCCGTCCGGTCCCCGGCCGTCGGCGAAGTGGAAACGGGCGCGGGCGGTGCCGCCGGGCGCCGAGTCCAGCGCCTCACGGAACCACGGGTGCTCGCTGGAGCAGTGGTTGGGGACGATGTCCAGGAGCACCCGGATGCCGAGGCGCCGGGCGTCCGTCATCAGCAGGTCGAACTCGGCCAGGTCGCCGAAGAGCGGGTCCACGTCGCAGTAGTCGGCCACGTCGTAGCCGTGGTCGTGCTGCGGCGAGGGGTAGAAGGGGCTCAGCCAGATGCCGTCGACCCCGAGCTTCTTCAGATACGGCAGTCCGGCCCGGACGCCGGCGAGATCACCGATGCCGTCCCCGGTGCTGTCCAGAAAGCTCCGGACGTACACCTGGTAGATCACTGCGTCGCGCCACCAGCGGTGCGTGTTGAGCGTCACCCGTTGACCTGTCTGTGCGTGCCTTCGGTTATGCATACATGTTAGGTAGGCGTGTCGCGGAGATGTCAACGAGTAGACAGAAGGTATCGACAGGCTGCCCCTTTAAATGAGCATTTTTCGGCCCACTCAGCCCGAGATGAGACGGTGGCGTTACCTAACATGTAACTAGGAAGGGGTCGCTGGATGCGACGAAGAGGGGGGTCAGCCCCGGTGCGAGATGTCGGCCAGCTCGCGCGCCAGCCGGCGCACGGCGGCCTCGGGAGTCTGACGCCCGGTCATCGCGTCGTGCACGACGGCCTGCACGACGAGGCTCACCTGGTCGTAGCGGGGGCTCTTGGGGCGCGGCGCCGCGGCGAGCACACCGGCACGCAGCGTCGGCAGGTACGGGAACTCCCGGACCAGCTCGGGATCCTCGTAGAGGTCCGCCCGTACGGGCGGCAGCGCGCCCTTGGTGAGGACCTGCCGCTGCACCCGTTCACTCGTGAGGTACGCGATCAGACGCGCCGCGGAATCGGGGTGCCTGGCCAGCGCGTTGACCGCGAGGTTCGAGCCGCCGAGCACGCTCGTCCCCGGTCCGTCGGGCCCGGGCAGCGGAACCGCGCCCACCTTTCCCGCGACGGCCGATCCCGGGGCGGAGGCACTGACGTAGGCGTAGGGCCAGTTGCGCAGGAAGAGGAGACGGCCGTCCTGGAAGGCCTGTTTGGACTCCTGCTCCTTGTACGTCAGCGCCTTCCTCGGTATCCAGCCGTCGCGGACGCCGTCGGCGAGGAAGCCGATGCCCTCACGGGCGGCCGCGGAGTCCACGGTGACGCGCTCGCCCTCGTCGCCGAGGATCGTGCCGCCCGCCGAGTAGACCGCCTCGGCGGCGTTCACGGTGAGTCCCTCGTAGGGCAGGAACTGACCCGCGTATCCGTCGAGCCCGTATTTCGGCGCGATGGTCCGGGCCTGTTTCTCCAGCTCCGCCCAGGTACGCGGCGGCGCGACGCCCTCCTTGGCCAGGATGTCCTTGCGGTAGAGGAGCAGTCCGGCGTTGGTGACGTACGGGACGGCGTACAGCTTCCCGTCGTACCTCGCCGTCTCGACCACCGGAGGCAGGAAGGTGTCGAGGGGGAAGCGGTCGCGGGGCAGCGGGGAGATCCAGCCGGCGGCGGCGAACTCCGAGGTCCAGGCGACATCGATGTTGAGGACGTCGAAGCGGCTGCGGTCACCGCCGCGCAGGTCGGTGGTCATCTGCGCGTGGGTCTCGTCCGCGGAGTCGGGGAGTTCGACGAGGGTGACCTTCTCACCGGGGTGCGCGCGGTTCCAGTCGTCGAGCAGCGGCCCGAGATAGCTGGTGAGATCACCTGCGGTGGCCAGCGTCAGCGGACCGCGCCCGCCCTCGCGCGTGCCGTCGGCGGGCGAGCCCGAGGCGACGCAACCGGACAGGACCACCGCGGCGATCAGGAGGCCCCTACCGGCGGCACGTATCCACCGCATAGGTTCCTCCCTGTACACCGGCACCGGGCACCTTCGCCCGGGGTCAGAGGCCATGTATACCTGTTAGGTATGGGCGATACTAGGGCCCCCGGCACATTGGCCTCCGGCCCATGGTGTTCGGCACATGGGCCCGCGGCACTCGACGAGTATGCCGTGAGCGGCTGGGACGCCCCGAGGGCGAACGAGAAGAAGAGAGAGAAGAGGGGGGAGGAGAGCACGAGTGCGGCTGCCCCTCCTGGCGCTGCTGGCGCGCGGCCCGGCCCATGGCTACGAGCTCAAGCAGGACCTTGAGCAACTGCTGGGCTCCGCGTACCCTCAGCCGAACGTCGGCCAGATCTACGTGACGCTCGGCCGCCTCGAGAAGTCGGGACTGATCGAGGGCGAGGAAGTCGAGCAGTCGAGCCGGCCCAACAAGAAGATCTACCACCTCACCGACGCCGGGCGTGAGGCGCTGCGCGCCTGGTACGAGGAGACGGCGGACGAGCCGCGGGTACGGGACGAGTTCTTCATGAAGCTCGCGCTCGCGCCGCAGACCGGTCTCGCCGACCAGATCGCCCTGATCAACAAGCAGCGGCGCCGGTATCTGAACACCATGCGCGAACTGTCGAAGCTCGCCACGACCGAGAACCGGGACAACCGCATGTCCCATCTGCTCATCGAGGGCGCCATGCTGCATCTGCAGGCCGATCTCGACTGGCTGGAGCGCTGCCAGGAGGAGTTGGAGGAGCAATGAGCCGCACCCCTCCCGTGTCGCGCGCCGAGAACCCGTCGGCGCGGCCCGAGAGCCCTTCGCCGTGTGCCGGGGAGGCCGCCGTGCTGCGCGCGGAGAACCTGGTCAAGACCCACTACGGCGAAGGGGCTCCGGCACGCGCCGTGCGCGGCGTCGACCTCTCCGTACGACGGGGTGAGTTCGTGGCCGTCACCGGTCCTTCCGGCGCCGGGAAGTCGACCCTGCTGCATCTGCTCGGCGGCCTCCAGCGGCCGGATTCCGGCAGCATCTGGCTGGACGGCGTCCGCACGGACGGATACGGCGAGGCCCGCTGGGCGGTCGAGCGCCGGCGCCGCATCGGCATCGTGTTCCAGTTCTTCAACCTGGTGTCGAACCTGTCGGTCGCCGACAACGTCGAGCTGCCCGCCCTGCTCGCCGGGGTCTCCTCCAAGCAGGCCCGCGCCGAGCGCGAACAGCTCCTCGCCGAACTGGGCCTCCAGGGCAAGGAGCGCAGCATGCCGGGCGAGCTGTCCGGAGGTGAGCAACAGCGCGTCGCGCTGGCCAGGGCGCTGGTCAACCACCCGCCCCTGCTGCTCGCCGACGAGCCCGCGGGCAGCCTGGACAGCAAGGGCACCCGGGAGGTGACCCGGCTGCTGTCCCGCTTCCACCAGCGAGGCCAGACGATCGTGCTGGTCACCCACGACGCGCGGCTCGCGAGCGCCGCGGACCGGGTGATCAGCTTCTTCGACGGCCGGATCGCCGACGACGCGGAACTCGACGGCACACCTTCGCGGGGCCTGGGGATATCCGGCGTGCTGGAACTGAAGGACTGAAGCGACATGCGCTCCCTCTCGATCACCCCCCACGCGGCCGCGACCCCCGTCGCCGCCTCCGCCTCCCCCGCATCCCCCGTCGCCCGCACCTCCTCCGCGCCTCCCGTCGCCCGCACCTCGCCCGCGCCCCCGGCCTGGGGCATCCCTTCCCACGGGCCTTCGGCGTCCGTGTGCCGGGTCGGTTCCCTCACGTCCTCGGCCCCCACCGCCCTCTCCGCTGCCTTCACCGCCTTCGCCGCCTTCGCCCGCGAGCCGAGGGGCTGAGCGGGGATGCGTGCCACGTTGCGCTGGGCGCACGCCGATCTGCGCACCCACCGGGGTGAGGCGCTGTTCATCGTGCTCGCCACCGCCGGGATCGTCACCTCGTTGCTGCTGGCCGCCGCGCTCTTCGGCTACGCGACCAACCCCTGGCAGCGGGTCTTCACCCAGTCGCACGGCGCACACGTATGGATCCATACCGGACCGTCCTCGGACGCGCACAGACTCGCCGACGTGGACGGCGTGGACTCCGTCGCGGGCCCCTACCCGACGGCCGCGACCGCCGTCGAATCACGGGGGACCCGTGCCGTGGTCGAGCTGCGCGGCGCCACCGGGCAGCCCTCCACGGGGCGCCCTCTGCTCGCCTCCGGACGCTGGCTCGACCCCACCCGGGCGGACGGCGTGGTGTTGGAGAGCAGCCTCGCCCGGGCGCTGTGGGCCGAACCGGGGGACACCCTCACCGTGCCCGGCACCACCCGGAAGCTGACCGTGCTGGGCGTGGCCGACAGCGCCGAGCCCCGTTACAGCCCGGGGGAGCGGCCGGGCCTGGTGTGGACGCTCCCGTCGGCGGTCCGCGGCACCGCCGGACACACCGGGCAGGTGATCGGGCTGCGGCTGACCGATCCCGGCGACACGGACTACGCGGTCCAGCGGGCCGTCACCCTCCTCGGGGCCGGCGCGGTCACCGAAGTCTCCTCCTGGCAGCAGGCGCGGGCCGAGGCGCAGGGCGACAACCGGCTGCTCGGGCAGGTTCTCGGCCTGTTCGGCCTCGGCGCCCTCGTCGCGGCGGGGCTCGCCGTGCACGGTGCGATCGGCACTCGTATCCGTGGGCATCTGCGGGACATCTCGGTGCTGAAGGCGATCGGGTTCACGCCGGGCCAGGTGGTGCGGATCTTCCTGCTGCAGCACGTGGCGTTCGCGCTGCTGGGCGCCGTGCTCGCCGGCGCGCTCACACAGGCGCTGGGCAGCCGGGTCCCGGGGCGCCTCGGGGACGCGGTCGGTGTGTGGCAGGGACTGCCGGGACACACCGCGGCGCTCTTCTCCGTGCCCGCGGCCGCGGTGCTGTTCATCGCCGCGACGACCGGACTCGCCGCCTGGCGGGCCGGACGGGTGTCCCCGGTGCCGGGGCTGCGCGCCGCGGCACCGCTCGGTGGCGGGCTGCCGCGTCCGGCACGCCGGGCGCTGGGGCTGCGGCTGCCGTCCGCGTTGGTCCTGGGCTGGCACAAGGCGTTCACCCGTCGGTCCCGCTCGTCGGCCACGGTCGCCCGTCTCGCGCTGCCCCTGCTGCTGATCGTGGTGGCCATGAGCGCCTGGACGACCATCGAGCGCTTCCACAGCAGGCCCGAGCAGTTCGGCCTCGCGGCCGCGCTCACCGTCCGGCCGGACGGAAGTCTGAGCGATTCCGGGGTGCGGGCCCTGCTCGAGGGGAACCCGCGGGTCACCGGTGTCCACCCGGGCATCCAGGTGCCCGCCCTGGTCCCCGGCCAGACCGGCACGATCGCGCTGCGCGGCCTCGGCACACACCAGGACCCCTACCCGTTCTCGCTGGCCGAGGGCCGCCCCGCGCGCGGACCCGACGAGGCGGTGGCGGGTCAGGGCCTGCTCGACCTGCTCGACGTGCGGGTCGGAGACTGGGTGCGCGTGACCGTGGGCGCCCAGCCGCAGATCCTGCACATCGTGGGGCGGAGCATCGAGCCGGAGAACGGCGGCCGGGTCATCTCCACCTCGCTCGACACCCTCCGCGAGAACGACCCGGAACTCCGGCCCACCCTCTACCAGCTCCAGTTGCGCCCCGGCGCGGACCCGCGTCGGGTGGCCACGGAGCTGACCGCGGCCGCGCACGGAGCCTTCGACGTGCACGCCGTGACCAACCCGGCCGACGGGCTCTCACCGCTCCGCGGAGTCGTCCTGGGACTGATCGCCGTACTGGCCCTGATCGGGCTCATCGAACTGCTCACCGCGATCGGCGGCACCGTCCGTGAGGGCGAGCGGGATCTGCTGGCGTTGAAGGCGATCGGGCTGACGCCGCGGCAGATCACCGCGATCACCGTGACGGCCACGGGGTGCACGGCCTTCGCGGCGGTTCTCGTCGCCACGGCTGTGGGGCTGCCCCTCGCGCACTGGCTGATCGATGCCCAGGGCAGGTCGAGCGGCATCGGCGCGGGCGTCGCACGGGGACCGTCCGCCGTGCTTCTGCTGCTGTTCGGCGGCGCCGCCGTGCTGGGCGCGGCCACGCTCGCCGCCCTGCCCGCCGCCCGGGCGGCCCGCCGCCGGCCGGCGGACACCCTGAGCGCGGCGGCCTGATCCCGGTCAGGTTCCGTACGGTCCTGACCCGTACGGGTGCTGCCGCGTACCCGGCCCGGGTGGGTTCCCCCAGGGATGGGGGGCGTAAGGGTTCCCGGGCCCGAAGGGCGTCCCCTGCGGCGGAACGAAACCGCCGGGCGGCGGGTAGGCGGGCGGGGCCACGGGGCGCGGTGCCGGCAGGGTCGCCGGGTGGGCGCGCAGCCGGATGCCGTAGTGGCGGCGGAGCCGGTTCATCTCCAGGACGGCGATGGCGGTGACGGTCACCGGGGCGCCCAGGATGAAGACGATGCCCATCTTGAGGCTGAGGCCGTGCAGGTCACCGGTGACCAGGTCGGGGATCGCCATCAGCCAGGTCGTCACCGAGGCGAGCAGCGGCGGCAGACAGCGGTGCACGGCCCCGGAACCGAAGTAGTTCCCCGACAGCGTGACCGCGCCGTAGGCGACGACCGCGATCAGATAGAGCGCCACGAATCCGAGCGGGACCAGCGCGGCGCCGCCGACGGCGGTGGCCAGTTGCATGAGCAGCACGGCGACCACGGCCGTGCCGATGAACAGCAGCAGCAGTTTGAGCGAGCTCAGGAGCGGGCGCCTCAGCTGCCGGACGGTACCGGTGCGCCGCCACACGAACAGCATCACGCCCACGGTCAGCGGTGTGATGAACAACAGGACGGCGGCCGCCGTCAGGATGTTGCCCAGGATCTGCGTGGAGTCGAACTTGTGCTGCACGAAGGTGTACACGCCGAACGCCGCGACGGCTCCGGCGACGACCCGCACGCGCTTGAGGCGCTCCACCGACGGATCGACGGGCTCGGGGATCCACGCGGGGTGGAACAGCGCCTTCGCCATCCGTTTCGGTTTCAGGAAGGTCCCGACCGTCAGTCTGTCCCTGGTCCATCGCTCACGTGCCCCGGCCATTTTCCGCTCCCCCGGACGATCGCCTTCGTGATCACCAGGGATGCTACGGGAAGCGGGCGGACTCCCGCCGCCCGCTTCCCCTCATTCAGGCTCAACGACCGCGCAGCGTCCGGTACTTGGTGACGAGCGCCTGGGTCGACGCGTCCAGCCCCGGTACCTCGGCGCCTTCGGTAAGGGCGGGTTCGACGCGCTTGGCGAGGACCTTGCCGAGTTCGACGCCCCACTGGTCGAAGGAGTCGATGTTCCAGACCGCGCCCTGGACGAACACCTTG
>NZ_JNZD01000044.1 GCF_000725495.1 Streptomyces aureus | reverse complement strand
GGGTGTGGCGGGGGCCCGGTGGGGTCCGGTCCGGGGGCGGGGCGACCGGTCCCCGAGACGCCCGGCGCACCGGTTCGCCCGGGCGGCCCCCGTCAAGTTAGGTTGCACCCATGACCGACACGACTGCTTCTCGTACCACCGGCGCCGTCGCCGCGGGCCTGGCCACCCTCACCGCCGACGGAACTGTTCTCGACACCTGGTTCCCGGCCCCCGAACTGTCCTCCGCCACGGCCGAGGGCCCCGGCCCGGCCGGGACCGAGCGACTGTCCGCCGAGCGCGCCGTGGAACTGCTCGGCGAGGGAGCCGCGCAGGCCATCGGCCCGGACGCCCGCCGGGGCGTCGAGGTGGTCGCGGTCCGTACGGTCATCGCGTCGCTGGACGACAAGCCGCTCGACGCGCACGACGCCTACCTTCGCCTGCACCTCCTCTCGCACCGTCTGGTCAAGCCGCACGGCCAGAACCTGGACGGTCTGTTCGGGCTGCTCGCCAACGTCGCCTGGACCTCGCTCGGCCCGGTCGCCGTGGACGACGTCGAGAAGGTCCGGCTGAACGCGCGTGCCGCCGGCCTGCACCTCCAGGTGAACTCGATCGACAAGTTCCCGCGCATGACGGACTACGTCGCTCCCAAGGGCGTCCGCATCGCCGACGCCGACCGGGTCCGCCTCGGCGCGCACCTCGCCGAGGGTACGACCGTCATGCACGAGGGCTTCGTGAACTTCAACGCGGGCACGCTCGGCACCTCGATGGTCGAGGGCCGCATCTCCGCCGGTGTCGTGGTCGGCGACGGTTCGGACATCGGCGGCGGCGCGTCCACGATGGGCACGCTCTCGGGCGGCGGCAACGTCCGCATCACCATCGGCGAGCGCTGCCTCGTCGGCGCCGAGGCGGGCGTCGGTATCGCCCTGGGCGACGAGTGCGTGGTCGAGGCCGGGCTGTACGTCACCGCGGGCACCCGCGTGACGATGCCCGACGGCGAGATCGTCAAGGCCCGCGACCTGTCCGGCGCCTCGAACATCCTCTTCCGCCGCAACTCGGTCACGGGAACCGTCGAGGCCCGCCCGAACAACGCGGTCTGGGGCGGCCTGAACGAAATCCTGCACAGCCACAACTGACCCCCGGTGGCCGTGACCCGCGGCCGCCCCATCGATCAACGCTGCGACCTGCTGCCGATCTGCCGGCACCTGTCGCCGTCGGTCACCATCGAGCGCCCTTCCACGGCCCCAGAACGGCCCGGGAGGGCGCTCGTGCGTTGAGGGAGACAGCCGCCGTCCGGCGTCGTTGATGTCAGCCGTGGATGTCAGAAGCGCTCTGGGGCGGCTGCACTTCGTTGCTCTGCAGCGGCGAGGCACCGTCACTCCTCCTGAGCCCGGACCGTTGTCAGTGCCACTTGCTAGTTTGCCTGGTGGAGCGAGACCGGTCAGAGAACCTTCGAGGTCCGCGGTCAAGGGGGGTGGGCATAAGGGTCCCCGGGAGCCACCTCGGGACTATGTTGCAGGCCGTAGATCCCCACCCCCCTCATCCTCCACAAGGTCGGTCACTGGCCGGCGGGTTCCCCGATGGGGATCAACGACGAGGGCCACGCCTGTTGTCGCCTCCCAGGCGTCCACATGCACGTCCGACCGATCATCGTCTCCGTGCCGGTGAAGATCGCGAGCCGGCCCGTTCCGTTGAAGTAGCGCATGCCGCCATCGTCCCTGGCGGCGGCTGGCTCGACCCCCTGTTTTCTGTTGGAGACATCAGCTTGGGAAGCTGAGGGCATCTAGGGCTTGCTCCGAGGCTGACCTGCTGCTGAGCGGTAGCGGTATTGGCGCCTGGGGCAAGACCGGCTTGGTTCCCCGGTGTTCCCCGTGGTTCCCCGCACGATCTGGCACGGGTCTGGCACGACCTCTTCGTCCCGAACTATCGGCGAGTAGGTCATTGATGGTCGGCGGGCTGCTCAATCGGCCGTAGACCGCTTTTGAGGCACAACCTCGATCGCTGAGGTTTCTGCACTTATGTGCTGTACAGCTTCGCCTTCTGACAGGCATCGGCAACGTTGTAGTGGGTGATCAAGGTTTAGAGGTGGGTGTCGCCCACGACCTGCTCGTGCTGGGTGAGGATGGGTCCGAAGGACCGGAGTAGTGCGAGTGCAGTAGGGCGGATTGCCAGCAGCTGCACGACGACGGAACCGCGCTGGTCTTGGAGTCTTGTGGAAGATTCCCGAGACCAGATGTGGAGACCTTCTGTCATGGCGTCCTTTCTCTACCGGCTGGGCCTGACGGCCTTCCGGAAGCGCCGCTGGGTCCTGTTGCTGTGGGTGGCCGTCGTGGCCGCCGTCGGCTTCAAGGGCCTGACCGCCGCTTCCGGCTCCGACGACGCGTCGTCGATGCCGGGAATCGAATCCCAGAAGGCCTTCGACCTCATCGGCGAGCGCTTTCCCGGAACCGCGGCCGACGGGGCGAGCGAGCGCATCGTCTTCGTCGCGCCGGACGGACAGAAGGTCACGGCCGCCGGCAACCGCGAGGCCATCGAGAAGACGGTCGCCGAGGCCGCCCACGGCAGCGAGGTCGCGAGCGCGGTGA
Source organism: Streptomyces aureus (assembly GCF_000725495.1). GTDB lineage: Bacteria > Actinomycetota > Actinomycetes > Streptomycetales > Streptomycetaceae > Streptomyces > Streptomyces aureus_B. The sequence goes on along the minus strand of NZ_JNZD01000044.1, from coordinate 35,667 downwards.
ACCCGTTCCGGGCGAACTCGGTCAGCAAGGACGGCAGCACCGCCTACGCGACCGTCACTTATAAGGTGAAGGACCTCTCCGACGGCAGCAAGAAGGAGCTCCAGAAGGCCCTGGGCGAGGCGCGGCAGGCCGGCCTCACCGTCGAGACCGGCGGCAACGCCCTGGCCGCGCAGACGGAGGCCGGCGGCGTGGGCGAGGCGGCGGGTGTGCTGGTAGCCGCGCTCGTCCTGCTGGTGACTTTCGGATCCATGGCCGCGGCCGGGCTGCCCCTGCTGACCGCCATCATCGGCGTGGCCACCAGCATGTTCGCCATCCTGGCCCTGAGCAGCGCCTTCGGCCTGTCGTCCTCGACGGGAACCCTGGCCACCATGCTGGGCCTCGCGGTCGGGATCGACTACGCGATGTTCATCGTCTCCCGGTACAGGGAAGAGCGGGGCAAGGGACATGCTCCGCAGGAAGCGGCCGGCCGGGCCACCGGTACCGCCGGCTCCGCCGTCGTCTTCGCCGGGCTCACCGTCGTCGTCGCGCTCGCGGGACTCTCGGTCGTCGGCGTCCCGATGCTGACCAAGATGGGGCTGGCGGCCGCCGGTGCGGTTCTGCTGTCCGTGATCATCGCGCTGACGCTGGTTCCGGCGCTGCTCGGTTTCTGGCCGAACGCGGTCCTGTCCCGGCGTCTGCGCCGTCGGAACCGCAAGACCGGCGACGTCGACCAGACGCATCTCACGACCGCCACCGGCACAGCCGCACCCAAGGAGTCGAGGTGGGCCCGCTTCGTGCTGTGCCGCCCGCTGCCGGTCCTCCTGCTCTCCGTCATCGGTCTCGGAGTACTCGCCCTGCCGGCGGCCGATCTTCAGCTGGGTATGTCGGGCGACGAGGCCAAGTCCACCTCCACCACCGAACGACGTGCCTATGACGCCCTCGCGGACGGTTTCGGTCCCGGCTTCAACGGTCCGCTGACCATCGTGGTCGACGCTCAGGGCGCCCCAGACGCGGCGGGAGCGGTGGACACCATCGCGAAGAAGATCGCTTCGACGGATGGCGTCGTGTCCGTGTCCGAGCCGCGCTTCAACCAGGCCGGGGACACCGCGATCATCTCCGCCACGCCGTCCACCTCGCCCACCAGCGAGGAGACGAAGAATCTCGTCCACACCATCCGAGGCGAGCGCCCGGGGCTGGAAACGGCGACGGACGCGACGTTCCAGGTCACCGGGACGACGGCATCCAACATCGACGTCGCGCAGAAGATGCAGAACGCATTGATCCCCTACCTGGCCGTCGTGGTCGGGCTCGCCTTCCTGCTCCTGCTCGTCGTCTTCCGCTCCATCCTGGTGCCCATCAAGGCGGCCGTCGGGTTCCTCCTGTCCGTCCTGGCCTCGCTGGGCGCGGTCGTCGCGGTGTTTCAGTGGGGCTGGGCCGCGGACCTCCTCGGCGTCGAGCAGACCGGCCCGATCATGAGCATGATGCCGATCTTCCTTGTCGGCATCGTCTTCGGCCTGGCCATGGACTACCAGGTCTTCCTCGTGTCCCGCATGCGGGAGGCCTACGTCCACGGACAGACCCCGGGCCGCGCGATGGTCACCGGATTCGGCCACAGCTCCCGCGTCGTCGCCGCGGCGGCACTGATCATGATGAGCGTGTTCTCCGGCTTCATCACCGCCGGGGAATCGATGATCAAGATGATCGGCTTCGGTCTCGCCATCGCCGTCCTCTTCGACGCCTTCGTCGTCCGTATGGCCTTCGTGCCGGCCGTCCTGGCCCTCCTGGGCCACCGAGCCTGGTGGCTGCCTCGATGGCTCGACCGCATGCTCCCCCGCGTCGACATCGAAGGCGAGGCACTCACCAGGAGCGACACCCCCGCCGCACAGTCCGACGAGAAGCCACGGGAAACCGCCGGAATCTGAGCACACCCAGGTGAGGGCCGCCCGAGGACGTCGAGCGGCCCTCACCGTCTTTCACCGGTGAATGCTCCACCATTGATCCGACAGCCACCGCAACCGGAGACCGCGATGCCCAGCGCCGCCCGCCGTTTCGCTCTGAACCACCCGCACGTCGTGGATGCGGCGCTGCTGACCTTCGTGCTCGCCTGCGTGGTCTCGGCGAGCTTCCTCGGCACATGGGACGAGCGGGAACCGATCGCCTGGTGGCCGGGGCTGGTCCTGGGGGCCATCGCCACCGCCGCACTGCTGTGGCGGCGGACCCGTCCTCGTCCGGTCGTCGTCGTCACAGGGGTTTGCGCCATCGCCGCGGTGAGCGTCGGCTACCTCCCCACCATGCTGCTGCTCGCCCCCGTCATGGTGGCGCTTTTCTGGCTCGCGCTCCTCGACGAGCGCAGGACCGCTCACCTCTTCGGCCTCGGCGTGGTCGTGCTCATGGTCCCCATCGGGGTCCTGCAGGCACCCCGCTACGCCGGCCTCATCATCGTGACGCTGAACCCGGCTCTGGCACTACTCCTCCCCGTTGCCTGGGGCTCCGCCCTCCGGCTGCGCCGCGCGTTCACAGACTCCTTGCGGGCCCGCGCCGAGCACGCGGAACACACCCGCGAGGAGGAAGCGCTGCGTCGGGTCGCTGAGGAACGAGTACGCATCGCCCGCGAACTCCACGACGTCGTGGCCCACCACCTCACCCTCGCCAACGCCCAAGCAGCCACTGCCGCGCACCTCATCCGCAACGACCCCGAACAGGCGGAGCAACTGCTCACCGGCCTGAGCGGCACGACCGCCACCGCCCTACGTGAACTGAAGGCGACGGTGGGGCTACTGCGCCGCCCCGAGGAGTCCGACTCGCCCCTTCAGCCGGCCCCGAAACTCGAACAGCTCCCCACCATGGTGGCGGCCCTCGCGACCACGGGGCTCGATGTCACCATCACCACCGAAGGAGAGACCCGGCCGCTCTCCCCCGCCGTGGACCTGACCGCCTTCCGAATCATCCAAGAGGCACTAACCAACGTTTCCAAGCACGCTGGCACCCCCACCGCACAGGTGACCCTGACCTATACGGACGACGTGCTGAAGATCGAGATCAGCAACGGGCAAGGACGCGCGGCCACAACAGCCCCGACGTCCGTGAACTCCGGGTTCGGACTCATCAGCATGCGTGAACGTGCCCTTTCCACCGGAGGCCGGTTCTCCGCGGGCCCCCGCCCCGACGGCGGCTACACAGCCCTTGCCGAACTCCCTCTCCACTTCTGATCCGGGAACCCCATGACCATCCGAGTGCTCCTCGCCGACGATCACGCCCTCCTCAGGGACACCTTCCGCATCCTGATCAACTCCGCCGACGACCTTGAAGTCGTCGGGGAGGCGTCCGACGGCGCGGAGGCCGTCACCCTCGCCGGAACACTCCACCCCGACCTCGTGGTCATGGACATCCGGATGCCCGGCACCGACGGCCTGGCCGCCACGACCGCCATCTGCGCCGACCCCGCGCTCTCGGACGTCCGCATTCTCATCCTCACCACCTTCGAGACTGACGAGTATGTCGCCCGCGCGCTGCGCGCCGGAGCGAGCGGGTTCCTTGGCAAAGACGTCACGGCGGACGCCCTCCTCGACGCGATCCGCACCGTCGCGGACGGCGACGCCCTGCTCTCCCCAGCCGCCACCAAGATGCTCGTCAGCCGCTTCCTGGTCACACCCGAGCCGGCCGCTGACACGGGGTTGCCGGAGCAGCTCAGCTCCCTCACCGCACGCGAACGAGAAGTGATGATCATGGCCGCGCGCGGCATGTCCAACACGGACATCGCCGACGAGCTCCACCTCAGCCCATTGACAATCCGCACCCACATCCAACGCGCCATGACCAAACTCCACGCCCGCGACCGAGCCCAACTCGTCGTCGCCGCCTACCAGTCGGGGCTTGTGCAATCCGGGCCACCCGCGGCCCCCTGACCCTCGCCCGAAAAGTGCAGGAAGCGACTGCTGTGACAGTGGTGGGGGGATACCCACCATCCAGAGTCTTGGCAACCTGGCCATCGGCTTCCGGGATGGCGCCGACTTGCGCATAGACCTGGACTGCGTCGGCCCTGGCCGCTACGGACACCGCTGCCTTGTAGGGGCGGACGTGGTCTTTTGCAGCTCCGCAGGTCACTCCGGCTGTAGCGGTCGTCCGGATAGACAGCGCATCTCGACTGTGGTGAACCGTCATCGACCGTGGTTGACCGCACGATGGGGCACGGCTGTGGCAAGGGGACCTCTTCGTCCCGAAGCAAGTTGGGCGGGGGTGCTGTCTTGGGCTGGTGTGCCCCTTGCCTGTGCTGATGCTCCGCAGGCGTTCACGCTCGTCCGCCGTTGTTCGTCGGCGTCGTCACACAGATAGATGCTCGCCCCTCTGGTCCAGGGCGAGGGTGCCTTGTGGCGGGGCCCGAACGAGGCCCGTCTCGTGGCCGTCAGCGGGCCTGCCTGCCTCACGTGCACGACGCGCGCGTGGCGGCTGGTCGTGATGCACTGGATTTATGGGAGGTGCGTCATGTCAGGTCGCGCTGGCAAGACCCGCAACATCTTTCTCGTTTGGCTGATCTGGCCGCTGATTACGCTGGGCATCTACCATCTAGTCTGGTATTACAAAGTGAATCGCGAAGCTCGGGATTTTGATCAGCGGATCGAGGTCAATCCGGTGGTGGCCCTTTTGGCTATCACTGTCGGCTGGCTGGTGATTATTCCCCCCTTCGTATCGGTCTACAACACCGGTCTGCGCATTGCCCGTATGCAGCAGTCGGCCGGGATGCAGCGGAGCTGCAATCCCTGGATCGGACTCATCCTTTTCATCGTGGCCGGCCTGTACCCGCTCTACTACCAGCACGAGTTGAACCAGATCTGGGCTCACTACCAGATACCGGAAGAGGGCGAGCAGGTTCCTCTTGCGGCCTGACGTGTGCCGCGCCACGACTCCGGAGGTCCCACTCTCCTCTCGGAGAAGGAGCAGGTCGGAGAATCAACCAGGCCAGTTCAAAAATCGCTCGTCCGCAGGTAGTCCATGAGCCTTGGCTTGCCCTGTAAAGCGGGTGGGAAGGATGCCGCACCGGGCAGTGGGCGCCTGCATCCGGTTCCGTTGATGTCGCCTGTGGATGTCAGGGTCCACAGCCGCGCGAATGTCCGAGCCGAGGCTCTACCTTCACCTTGTCACGCAGCTGCGCCGGCATCTGGAGTCGTATGCCGTGGAGGGGCCGGACGGCCTGATCTACGTCGGAGAGAAGGGAGCTCCCTTCCGGTGCAGCACCTTCGGCGCGAAGTGGAGAAGGGCACGTGCACTGGTCGGCATGCCCGAGGGCTTCCGGCTCTACGATCTCCGCCACACCGGTCACACCCTGTCCACGCGCTCCGGTGCGACGCTCAAGGACACGATGGTGCGGGCCGGCCAGTCCTCGGAGAGGGCGGCGCTGATCTATCAGCACTACGACGACGATCGACATCAGGAAGTTGCTGCCGGGCTCGACGCGACTGTCCGCCGCGCGCGCCAGGAAGCGCAGGAAGCTGCTGCGGTGTCAGAAGAGGACACCGATGATCCGGACGAACAACGTTCTGGCACGGATCTGGCGCGACCGCTTCGTCCGAGAGCTCCGCGGTCGGGTGCCGCCGGAAGCTGAAGTCACCTGGGAACGCCCGGTGTTCGCGCTGTTGGAGCCCTCTATGCTGCCGATGATCACGTGCCGCTACGTCTGAGGAGGCTTTCATGGGGGATGCAGAAACGGGCGACGGGAGCGTCGTTTCGGACGAGATGAACGAAACTTCGGATCAGGAGGGTATGGGTGACGCGGATCGGGAGGACTCCACAGGACGACGGAGACTGCCCGGCGCGGCGGTCGTGGTCGCCGGCCTCGCCTTCCTCGGCGTGATGGCAGGAGGCCTGTTCTGGCTGTTCCATGACGAGTTGTCCCACCCGTTCGGGGACACCCGGGCCTGTGAGGGCAGTGACTCCGCGCTGACGGGGAAGATCTCGCCCGGAGGCGTGCCGATCCCCGCCGATGCCACCGACGTCCACTACATCACGCAGGACGGCTTCGCTGAGGTCTCCTTCCTGAGCGGCCAGATGTCGGACTATCTGCACCGCGCAGGACTCGTCCCAGAAGGAGAGCCTCTGTTCGACGAGAACTACGGCAGCGCATACGCGTGGGGCGAGGGCGGTGACGAGATGCCCGATGGACTGTGTGGGCCGACTCTCAGGGGACCTGTCTGGAGCTATCACGGCACGGGTTCCGGCACCGGTGTCAGCATCCTGATCGAACGCATCCCCGCCGGAACCACCCTCCGCGCCCCGGCCCGTGTCATCGCCTCCTTCGACTTCGGCGAGTGACAGGTCGGCGGCCGAGGCGGACGATCCCGTCGCCCACGGACGCGCACGCTTTCCCTGGACCCGGGGGCGGATCCAGCCCCACGGCAAGGCGGACTTCAGCGCCCAGCAGTCGATCCTGTATCGGCGGCGGGGATCTTCGAGACGGGGGTGCATTGGTGTGCCCCCTCGATGTGAACTATGGGCACGGTGGCGGGCACTTGAACTCGTGAGGAAGGCTATTGCCCAACGGCTGACAGGGTCTGGTGATCACGGACCGGTGGTGTCAGGCGCGGGGGCTCTTCAACAGAGCTGCACGTGGCGTCCGGGTGCCCCCGGCGTTCTGGCACACTGCCCGGGCATGAGTGAAGATCGTCCCGCGAGTATCCCTTCCGGTCTGGTCGTCGAGTTGTCGCGTGCCAAGGTCAAACCCGGTGCCGGAGCCGAGGCGGACCGGTGGATGCGTATGCTCAACGACCGGCTCGACGAATGCGTGGCCACCCTGGATCGCGAACGGATGGCGATCGAGATCGTGTTCCGGCTCCGGGAGAACGACGAGGACCATCTGTTCTGGGTCACCGTGCGAGGCGAGGACGGGGCGGACCCGGACCCCGGTCTTCCGATCGACCGCGATCACATCGAGCAGGCCAAGCGCACCAAGGAACCCGGCTGGGTGGAGGCCGAGCCCCAGGTGCTCATGCTTCCGGAACCCGTCCGAGAGGCGGTGCTGGGCTGGGCACTCCGGGAACGGTAGTTCTCACTGGCCAGTGGTGTCGGCGGCGAAGGTTCTCAGGGCTTCGAAGTCCGGCTCGCGCAGGCCCAGGCGGGGGTTCACGTGGTGCAGGAGGGCGGGCGCCGGGTGGTGGGTGGTGACGAACGCGTCGTCCGCGGGGCTCAGTTCGTCGTCCACCCAGGCGAACGGGCGGCCCGCGGCGTGGGTCACGATGCGTTCCGTCTTCCAGTGGACGCCGTCCGGACGCTCGTTGAACAGCGCGCCGGTGAAGTCGACCCAGGGGAGTTCGGGCAGGCCGATCACCGGAGCGATCCAGCGGTTGGCCGCGTCCATCCAACTGGTGGCCCAGCACAGCTCGTAGTCGAGGGCGAGGAGCGCGCGGCCGTGGTCGGGGTGGAGCCAGACCCGCAGCGGCCGGCCGGGCCGCAGGGCCACCCGGATGGTGGTGTACCCCTCGGGCCGCCGCTCGGGCTTGGCCGCGTACGGATTGAGCGGGCCGTCGACGTCGAGGTACAGCAGGGGGCGGCTCATCGGGTCACCGTAGAGGACGCCGGCGGCCGGGGCGGACGCAATTTCTTCGGCCGGGAGGCATAGCGGGGGGTGACCGCGCGCGTCACCAGGGGCACAGGGGTGGGTCACGAGGGGCCACCGGGGACGAGAAGGTGACGATGGATGCCGAAGCGGATGAGAGCTTCCGGGATTTCGTGGCGAACAGGTCGTCCGCGCTGCTGAAGACCGCGGTGCTCCTCAGCGGGGGAGACCGGCACGCCGCCGAGGACCTGCTGCAGAACGCGTTGATCAAGGTGGCGGGCCGCTGGAACCGGGTCGACGAACCCGAGGCGTACGTACGGCGGATCCTGTACCGGCAGCAGGTGAGCCGCTGGCGGCTGAAGTGGCCGCGGCGGGAGCTGAGCGTGGCCGAACCGCCCGAGACGTCCGGCCCGGCGCTGGGCACGGACGCCTCGGCGGCCGCCGAGCTCCGGGTCGTCATGCGGGGCGCGCTGGCCCGGCTCACCGCGCGCCAGCGCACCGTGCTCGTGCTGCGGTACTTCGAGGATCTGCCGGAGGCCGACGTGGCACGGCTGCTCGGCTGCTCCGTCGGAACCGTGCGGTCCACCACCCACCGGTCCCTGGCCCGGCTGCGCACCCTCGCGCCCGAACTGGCCGCCCTCGCCCCGGCCGCCGGCGAGCAGCTGTCGTCCCGTGACTACTCGCCCGTGGAGGTACGGCCGTGAACGTCGAGGAACTGGTGCGTGCGGCGCTGCACGAGCAGGCCGCCGAACAGCCGCCGTCCGGCCCCGGCCTCGCCGACCGGGTCCTGACCGTGCGCCGACGCCGCCGTACCCGGCGCATCGCGTCCGCCGCCGTCGCCGTGGCGGCGGTGCTGACCGCTGTGCTCGGAGTGCCGCGACTGGAGTCCGGCGGGCACGACGTACGGCCCTCCGGCGGGGTGGACCACGACCGGACCGTCAAGGCCGACCGGCCCGCCAAGACGCACTCCGCGCAGTCGCTGCCGCGCACGACGATCGCCGCGGGGAACACGGTGATGGCCGCGTACTTCACCGTGAAGACCGACTGGCAGACCGAACGCCAAGGGGTGCGGGTGCGCTCCTACTGGCTGCTGGACAAGAAGTCCGGCCGCTACGAGAAGACCACCAAGTGGTCCTGGGTCGCGGTGGCCCCGGGCCTGAAGACCGCCGCCGTGCTGGAGCAGCACCTGCCGGTGCGCCGGATCGGGCTGCTCGACCTCGCCAGCGGCAAGGTCGAGCGGTGGTTCCCGGTCGATCACCCGGTGGGCGGGCTGGCCTTCTCGCCCGACGGCACCAAACTCGTCGCGACGGCGTACGACAAGAACCCCGACCACCGGACCAAGGAGGTCGGGAACGACCCCGTCACGCCCTTCGACTCCCGCCGTACCAGCTTCTACGTCTTCGACGTGGCGTCGGGGCACGGCACCTGGGCCCCGGTGAAGGTGACGCCGGGCATGATGGGCATCCCGCTCAACGTCCGCCAGGACTTCGCCTTCTCCCGGGACGGGAAGACCGTCTGGGGCGGGCAGCTGAGCAAGCCGTACATGCGCTTCTACGACGCCTCAGGCCACCGGGTGGCGGCGCCCGAGGGGGAGAAGTACCGCGACTGGTTCGTCGACGCGGGCCTCTCGCCCGACGGAACCAGGCTCGCCGGGGACTTCGCGGGCGAGAAGTGGTACACCTCCTCGTGGCTCCTCGACCCGCACACCGGCAAGCACCTGGCCGAGATCCACGGCCAGCAACTGCTCGCCTGGGCGGACGACAAGTCGCTGATCGCCTGGGACCTGGCCAAGGGCGACAAGGACGAGTTCCACTCGAGACTGGTGCTGGTCACCATCGGCAGTGACAAAGAGGTGCCGCTCAGCGGCTTCCTCAAGGGCAGCGACGGCACCGAGGGGCGCTGGACGCCCGTCTTCGCCCGGCGCTGAGAACCCTCCCCGGGCTACACCCGGGCGAACTCCTCCGTGACCCGGGCCAGCGTCGCCCGCAGCCCGTCGGCCGCCTCCCGGCCGGCGGGCCGCAGCGGTGGCCTGACCGGTCCCGCCGGCAGCCCGAGCGCGGACAGCAGCGTCTTCGCGGTGACCGTGCCGGGCAGGTCCGACGCCATCATCAGCTCGATCAGTGGCACGGCCCGCCGCATCAGGCGGGCCGCCCCCGCCGGGTCGCCGGCGTCGAACGCGTCCAGCACGGCCCGCAGCAGACCGGGTACGACGTTCGCCACCGTGCTGACGTAACCGGCGGCCCCCACCGCGTACAGGGCGAGCACATGCTCGTCGCAGCCGGCGTAGTAGGCCAGATCGGTCCGCGCGAGCACCTTCTGGGTGCCGAGGAAGTCGTACGAGCAGTCCTTCACGGCCACGATCCGGGGGTGCGCGGCGAGCCGGATCATCGTCTCCGGCTCGATGCGGGTGCCCGTGCGGCCGGGGATGTCGTAGAGCATGACCGGCAGTTCGGACGCGTCCGCGACCTCGGTGAAGTGCGCCTCCAGCGCGTCCTGCGGGGGCTTCGAGTAGTACGGGGTGACGACCAGCACGCCGTCCGCGCCCGCCTCCCCGGCCGCCAGGGCGAGTTCGGCCGTGTGCCGGGTGTCGGCGGTACCGACGCCCGTGACCAGGCGGGCCCGGTCGCCGACCGCCTCGCGGACCGCCCGCACCAGCGCCGACTTCTCGGCGTCCGAGGTCGTCGGCGACTCTCCCGTGGTGCCGCTCAGCACCAGGCCGTCGCAGCCCTCGCGCACCAGGCGGTCGGCCAGGACCTGGGCGCCGTCCAGGTCCAGCGCGCCCGCCTCGGTGAACGGTGTGATCATCGCGCAGAGCGCACGGCCGAAGGGCGCCGGAGTCCGGTCGGAGTTCGTCATACGAGCAGTTTCGGCGCGATGACTGTACAGCTCCACTTAAATCTTCTACGGAGTATCGATAAGTGATGCTGATGCGTCCGGCGGCTCGCGCCCAGGGGCCCTCTGTCCCGTAGGGCACTTCATGGGTCACCATGGGACAAAAGCTCAGCGACCGCAGGTCATGGGAGGCGTCATGAGGCTCGGCAGGGCACTGGCCACCGGAGTGGCGGAGGACGTCGTGCGAGAGGAGATCCGGGAACGCGAGGACCTGGTCGAAATCCCCGAAACCGTCGAGGAGTCGGAGGCGTCCGCGCCCGAAGAGGTCCCGGCCGCCCGATGAGGCTGCGGCTTCCCGAGGAACGCCCGACGGAGCCGCCGACCGGATACAAGATCGCCCACCCGGTGCTGTCCCACGACGGCACCCGGGCCGGGTTCACCGGTGTGTCACTGGGCGGAGCACTGCCGTACGGAGTGCTGGACGAGGCGCGCTGCGTCTACGGACGGCGGCACCGCTCGCCGCACCGCCGCTGCGACTGCGGCTTCCACTGCGTGCACGAGTCCGCCGTCGCCGAGGCGATGCTGTGCACCGCCGAACACCGCGCCGCGGTTCTGCTCGAAGTCTCCGTCCTCGGCGCCTACATCCGCTTCGAACGGGGCTTCCGCTACGCCCGCCAGCGGGTGCGCGGCGCCACCGTCGGACCGTGCGACTGCGGCGCCGTGGCCGCGGCGCTGGCCGACGCCGGCTGGGGACGCCCGGGCTGGCGCGTCCTGACGGCCGCCTGCGCCGGATGCGTACGTGGCCGTACGTCGCTCTCGCTCGCATCCTTCGCCCGGCTCGCCGGTGAGGGGCTGCGGGTGCGGGCCGCCACCGGTCCCGTGGCCGTCACGGGAAGCCTCGGGGTGTCGGAGCTGGTCGCGGAGGCCGCGCTGCTCCAGGCCCGACTCGACTGGTTCCAGAGCCAGTTGACGCGGCTTCAGGAACCAGGAACGCAGGGATAGCGCGGGCCCGCCCGGGTATCCGGATCTCCACGAGCGGGAAACGCGGGGTGGCCCTACGGGCCGGGCCCGCCTCCCGCGGTGCTCGGCCGGAGCCTGCTCCGGCGGCGGTGGACGCTACGGCGGTCGTCGGCTCCGCCGCCGGGGCCCGTCGGCGGAGCCGGAGGGGAATGATGCGGCGGCGGACCGGACCCCCGGCCCGCCGCCGCATCGTGGACCGATCGAAGTCCGGTCCGCGTGTTTTTCTCGGACGCGCTGAACTCCGTTGCGCGGCAATGCTCATGGGCGCTTCCGGTTTCCCGCCCGTGCACTGACGGATCTTGAGCGCGACGAACTCCGTTGCGCTGCACCGCTCATAGGCCCGTCGAGCTCCCCGCCCGCACGCCGGAGGCTCTTGTGCGCCGAACTCCGTTGCGGCGATCCGCTCTTGGGGAGGCTGGACTCCCGACCGGCCTGCGTACCGGCGTGGGTCTCGAGCGAGCCGAACTGCGTTCTACCGCACCGCGCTTGGGCTTCTCGAGCCTCGCCGCGCACGGCTCCCGGGCGGGCCGGACTCCGATCCGCCGCATCGCTCCGACGAGCGTCGGACTCCGGTCCGAGGCGGGCCACTGGGTCCGCCGACTTCCGACTCCCGTCCCTCGCCCGCCGCCTGCCGTACGAGACCCGCACCGCACTCCATCCCGTGCCAGCAAGGCAGTTGAGCCCCGAGGGCCGTGCGAGTCCGCGGGGCCCGGATGGCGGGGATCCCGACGGGCCCTCACGCCCGGCCGGCGGTGTCCCGGTCGATCCTCGTCCGCATCGGCGGCACGCCCGTCTCCACCTTCTCCCGGGCCGCCCGCAGCGCCCGCAGACGCGGGGGCCATGTGCGGGTGTCCCGCGGTTCGACGTAGGGCTCCTCGGTGGGGAGGCGGCCGTGGCCGATGGCGCGCTGGCGGGCCAGCTCCGCGTCGAACTCGAGACCCAGCAGGATGGCCAGGTTGCTGAGCCAGAGCCACACGAGGAAGACGATGACGCCCGCGAGCGTGCCGTACGTCTTGTTGTACGAGCCGAACCCGGCGGCGTACACGGCGAATCCCGCGGACGCGGCCAGCCAGATCAGGGTGGCGACGACGCTGCCCGGACTGGACCAGCGGAAGCCGCGGCCCGAGACGTTGGGAGCCGCCCAGTACAGCAGCGCGATCATCAGCTCGACCAGCACCAGCAGGACGGGCCACTTGACGACCGACCACGCCGTGATCACCGCGTCGCCGAGTCCGATCGCGGTGCCCGCGCGCTCGGCCAGCGGCCCGGTGAACACCACGATGATCGCGCTCCCGGTGAGCAGCAGCATCAGCGTCACGGTGAGCACCAGCCGCAGCGGCGTGATCTTCCAGACCGGACGGCCCTCCGGCAGGTCGTAGACCGCGTTGGACGCGCGGATGAACGCGCCGACGTACCCCGACGCGGACCAGAGCGCCGCGAGGAGGCCCACGATCGCCAGCACTCCGCCGGTACCGCCGCTCTGCCCCAGCTGCGTGACCGCGTCGCGCAGGATGTCGCGCGCCGGTCCCGGTGCCAGGTCCCCCACGTTCGCCAGGAGCCTGTCCGTGACGGTCCGCCCCAGGACGCCCAGCACCGAGACCACCACCAGCAGCGCGGGGAACAGCGACATCACGCCGTAGTAGGTCAACGCCGCCGCGCGGTCGCCGAGTTCGTCCTCGCGGAACTCCTTGGCCGTACGCCAGGTCACGGCCCACCAGGCGCGCGCCGGCAGCCCGGCGCGGTCGCCCTTCCCGGCGTGGCCGCCCTTCCCGGCACGGTCGTTCTTCCTGGCGGGCCGCGCCGTCACCGTTCCCGTGTCCGGCCCGGTGCCCCTGTCCGGCCCGGTGTCCCTGTCCGTCCCGGTGGCCCTGTCGGCGCCGGAGCGGGTACCGGCACCGAAGCGCGTGCCGGTGTCCGGTCTGGTGTCGGTGTCCCCGTCCGCGCCCCTGTCCGGAAGAGCTCGCTGCTTCGATTCCGGTCGCTTCTCGTCCATGCCCGCCGTGTTGCCCGGATCCCGCCGCTGAAGCCCGCCGGGAGCGTCCGGGTGTCCGCCGCTGAAGCCCGCCGGGAGCGTCCGGGTGCCCGCCGGGGCCGCGCGGCGGCAGCCCGGGAGGCCCCGGCGGCCGACCCGCCGAAAAGCCGAACCGTCTGGACAAAAAAAGTTTTCGGTGCGAGGCTGGAGTCATGTTGGACGTGACCGTGATCGAGGACGCCGAGGCCGCCGCCGTCTCCCTGGACCCCATACGGGCCCGGCTGCTCGCCGAGCTGGCTGCCGGACCCGCGTCGGCCGCCATGCTGGCCGGCAGGGTCGGCCTCCCGCGGCAGAAGGTGAACTACCACCTCAAGACGCTGGAGCGGCACGGCCTGGTCGAGCTGGCGGGCGAGCGGCGCAAGGGGAACGTGACCGAGCGGATGATGCGCGCCACAGCCGCCTCGTACGTGATCTCGCCGCAGGCGCTGGCCGCCGTACAGCCCGATCCGGACCGCTTCCGCGACCAGCTGTCCGCCCGCTGGCTCCTCGCGCTCGGCGCCCGGCTCGTCCGGGACGTCGGCTCCCTCCTCACGGGGGCCGCGAAGGCCCGCAAGCGGCTGGCGACGTACGCGCTCGACGGCGAGGTGACCTTCGCCTCGGCGGCCGACCGGGCCGCGTTCATCGAGGAACTGACCGCCGGGGTGAGCGCGCTCATTCGCAAGTACCACGACGGGGACGCGGAGGCCGGGCGCCCGCACCGGATCGTCGTCGCCGTCCATCCCACGCTCAAGCCCGATGCCGAGACCGGGGCCGTTCCCGAGGTCGAGGCCGGCGGGCGGACCGCGGCCGTCGAGCGGTCGGAAGCCCCCGCGGGGCCCGATGCCGGGGAAGCCCCCGCGGGCCCCGAAGCCACTGCCACCCACTGAACCAGCCAGGAGTCGTCATCATGTCCAAGGAATTCGAGGTCGCCCGCGAGTACGAGGTCGCCGTCCCGCCCGCCCGGGTGTGGGACGCGATCACCGAGGGCAGCGGCGGCTGGCTGTGGCCCATGGAGTACGAGGCCCGCGAGGGCGGGGCCGGCCCGTTCGGCAGCGTCATCACCACCTGGGACCCGCCGCACCGGCTGACCGTGCGCACCGAGGACGTCGGGTTCCCGACGCAGAGCCTCAACCAGATCGACCACACCATCGAGCCCCGTGACGAGGGCCGCGGCTCCTGGGTCCGCTATGTGCACAGCGGCATCTTCACCGACGACTGGGACAACCAGTACGACGGAGCCGACAAGCACACCGACTTCTATCTGCACACCCTGCGCGAGTACGTCACCCACTTCGCGGGCCGCCCGGTGGCCTTCGCGACCTTCGACGGGCCCACGTCCTCCGCGTCCGCCGACGCCTTCACGGCCGTCGGACCGGCCCTCGGCCTCGGTGACGACACCGCCGTGGGTGCGCGGGTACAGGTCAAGGGGCCCGGTGGCGAGGCCTTCGACGCCGTACTCGACTACCGCGACCCGTACTTCCTCGGGCTGCGCACCGACAGCGCCCTCGTCCGCTTCTTCGGGCGCGGCCGCTGGGGCGCCCCGGTCGGCATGAGCGTCCACGACTTCGCGCCCGGCGCCGACGCCAAGGGCAACGAGACGGCCTGGAAGGGCTGGCTGGACGGGGTCTTCGCCGGCTGAGCCGCGAACCCCGTACCGCAGCCGGCCGGGAGCGGACGGCTCCGGACAGCGAACAGCCCGGCCCCCCGGACGAAGGGGCCGGGCTCTCGCGTACCCGGTGCGACTACGGACGGAACCGCAGGACCTGCGGGTCGTGGTCGCTGATCTGGTCGGAGAACTCCGAGTTGATGTGCACGCTGTCGTAGTCCAGGTCGCAGCCCCGGCGGATCGAGGGGCTGACCAGGATCTGGTCGAGCACCTGGGCGTTGCCCTGGTAGTCGTACGTGTAACGCTGGCTCTTCGGCAGCGACTTGATCGCCGACCAGAGCTCGCCGTCACCCTCGAGGATCTTGGCGGTCTCGGAGAACTCGAAGTCGTTCATGTCGCCGAGCGCGATGACGTCGGCGTTCTTCTGCGTCTTCAGGATCTCGTCGACGAAGGCGTTCACCACGGTCGCCTGGGCGTGCCGCTGGACCTCCGAGCTGCGCGTCGGCGGCTGGTACTGCGAGGTCAGACCCTGGTCGCCACCCTTGGAGTTGAGGTGGTTGGCGATCACGAAGACCGTCTGGCCGCGGAAGACGAACTCGCCCGCGAGCGGCTTGCGGCTGCTCTTCCAGGCCTCGTTCGCCGGGTCGATGCGACCGGGGGAGGCGGTGAGCTGCGCCTTGCCGTGCACCTTCGTGACGCCGACGGCGGTCGTCGAGTCGCCGCCCGCGCGGTCGGTGAACGAGACCCGCGCGGGGTTGAAGAGGAAGACCTGGCGGATGTTGCCGCCGGGCTCGCCGCCGTCCTGGTCGTTGACCGGGTCGATGGAGCGCCAGTCGTACTTCGGGCCGCCCGCCGCGACGATCGCGTCGATCAGCTTGTTCACCGTCTGGTCGGCGGCGACCGTGCCGTCGTCCGTCGCGCCGTTGTTGTCCTGGATCTCCTCCAGGGACACGATGTCGGGCGCGTTCAGGTTGTTCACGATCGCGGACGCGTGCGCGGCGAACGTGGCGTCGCCCGGGTCCAGGTTCTCGACGTTGTACGTGGCCACCGCCAGCTCGCCGCGTGCCTGCTTGCGCGTGGTCTCGCGCTCCAGGCCGCCCTTCTGCAGGGTGCCGAGCTGGTTGGCGACCAGGGTGTAGCCGCCGAACTGGTTGTAGTCGAGCGGGCCGGCCGTGACACCGGCGAGCTTGTCGCCGACGTTCGCGGTCGGGAAGTCGGCGGTCGCGCCGAGGGACTGTATCTGAAGGCGTCCCGTGTTCTGCGAGGTGTACGAGCCGTACACCGTGCCGCCGCGGCGGGTGGCGTTCTCGTGCGGCTTCACCGTGACCCACAGCTCGGTGTAGGGGTCGGTGGCCGTGACCACGCGGGTGTCGGCAACCTGGACGTTCATGCCCTCGAGGGACTCGTAGTAGTCCAGGGCGTACTTCGACGGCTCCAGGGTGAGGGCGTTGACCGAGCCGCTCGCGGCGGTGTCGCCGGCGGGGGCGTAGTCGTCCGGCACGGACCGGGCGTCGACGACCGTCGCGGCCGGGACGGGGTTGCCGCTGGAGACGACGGTGACCGTCGGCTTGGTGACCTCGGTGACCGACTGGTTGCCGCCGGCGGCGCCGCCCGGGACGTACTCCGAGACCGTTCCCGTCACCGTGACGGAGTCGCCGACGGCGACCTTCGGGGCGGAGCTGGTGAAGACGAACACGCCCTCACTGGTGGCCGGATCGGCGTCCGGGGTCGGGTCCTGGTACCAGAAGCCCTTGGACGAACCGTACGTCCGCACGCCGGTGACGATGCCGGGCACGTCGGTGACCTTCGTACCCGCGAGGGGGGAGGTCCGGGTGGTGCCCTGGATGTCGTGGATGTGGACGGTGTCCGCCTGGGCCGGTGTGGTCAGTACGACGGCGGAGACGGTGGAACAGACCGCGGCGACGGTCAGCGCGCCGATGCGCGCGGTTCTCTTGCTCGGCAAGGGAATCCCTCCGGGGACGTTCGTGAGCGTCGGGACGAGGGTGGACTGGTGGGGGGAGCGCGTCCTGCTTGCGGGCCAGTGACGCGCGTAGAGGGTGTGGGCCGTGCGGCCGTTGAACTTCTACGCGCGTCAATCTCGTGTGTGGCGGGGGGAGTTGTCAAGGTTTCGACGGTGTACGAGACCTGTCGGATACATGAACCGGGCGGCATGGGTGGAAATCCGTCTAGGCTGAGCAGTTGGCACGGACACCCGGGCCGCCTCAGGGCTCCCGCGCCCGCCGGCGTCCGGCGGACCCGTGCACGCCGTCACCGGTAGGGCGGTCGAACCGCCCCTCCGCCCTGCTCGTCGTGGTTGTCCGGAGGAGAATCCAGCCGATGTCAGACAGCTCTTCCCTGCCGCCGGTGCGGCTGCACTCCGAAGCGCAGCTGGCGCGGGACGCGCTCGCCGCGCCGCTGCTCTCCCGTGCCGCCCGGCTGGCCCGCTGGGCCGGCCCCGGCACCCGGGTCGATGCCGGGGGCGAACTCGTCGAGGAACAGCTGCCCGAGGCGGCCGGAGTCCTCGGACTGTCCGGCGACGACGCGGCCGCCCTCACCGGCGAGGCCTGGCGGGTGGCCGTCGACACCGGACTCGTCGAGGTCGTGGACGAGGAGGAGGGCACCGTCACCCAGGGCGAGGACCTAGCCCTGCTCACCTCCGGAGGCCCCGGGGACGTCCTCGGCATCTGGCTGGGCGCGCTCGACGTCGTCCTGGCCGACGCGACCGTGCCCGACCTCGGCGATCTCGTCGACGCACTGGGCGAGGACGAGGAGATCGACCTCTCCTCCCTGGACTGGGACCCGGAGGCGGAGTCCGAGTTCCTCGACGGGGTGCTCGGCAACCTCTACCTGCTGACCGTCGGCGAGGACGCTCTCGGCGGGGTGGCGGTGCCGCTCCCCGCCCTCGCGGCCTCGATGATCCTGCCCGACGACATGGGAGAGCCCACCGACGACGTCCTGGAACAGGTCTCGGACGCCATGATGCGGCTCGACGACCAGTTCCGGCTGCTGGAGCCCGTCGGCCTCGTCGACTACCAGCCCGTCGACGAGGCCCTGATGGCCGACGGCGTGGAGGAGCCCGCCCCGGTCGACGACATGGACGTGTCGCGCTACGGGGTGGTGCGGCTGACACCGCTCGGTCTGTACGGACTGCGGGCCCGGCTGATCGAGGCGGGCTTCGCCGCCCCCGCGGTGGGCGAACTGACCGACAAGGGCGCGGACACGCTGCTGGACGGCACGGCCGGCTTCCCCCCGACCGCCGCCCAGGCCGAGATCGAGCAGTGGCTCGCCCGGCGCGAACCGCTGGCCGCCGCGCGGGAACTGCTCTTCGCCGCGCGCGGAGCGGACGCCGGCGCCCCGCTGCGCCGGCTGCACTGCCAGCAGGCGCTCGCGCTCGTCGGCACGGAGGCCGAGCCCGCGCTGCGCGAGGTGCTCGACGACGCCGAACTGGGCGGTCTCGCCCGGGTCTGGCTCTCCGAGCGCGGCGCGGCCGATGTGCCCCCGCCCTCCGAGGCGATGGTCTTCTGGCTGACCATCGACACGGTGGCGGCCCAGCTCGCCGCCGAGGGGAACTCCGACGAACTGCAGGCGCTGGTCGAGGGCCTGGCCCGGCAGCACAGCGGCTTCTTCGACACGGCCTGGCGGGTCGAGCACCCCGCCGCCCCGGACGTCCTGGAGGCGATGGGCCGGTTGCACCCCGACAAGAAGGTCGCCAAGGAGGCCCGCAAGGCGGCGTTCAAGGCCCGGTCGCACCAGGGGGCGTAGGCACGCCGGGCCGGTTCGGTCTCGCGGGGACGGGTTCCGGGCGCGACGGGGGACGCGTGCCGGGGCTCGTCCGGGGCGGGCCGGGCGGTGCCGTGTTCCGGGATCGGCCGGGGCTGTCGGGGGAGATGGGGCGCGGAGCGGGGTGTTCCGCTGCGCCGGCCGGGTGGATTCACGCAAGGAGGACCCCGGAAGTCGGCGCGCGTTCAACTCGCGTTCAGGCGGGGACGGGACGGTGTGGCCGCGAACCGAGGTCCGGCCGCCCCCCACGACAGTCCGAGTCCACCGTCACAGGAGACATCACATGTCGCTCTCTCGCAGGGACTTCGCCCGGCAGTCCGCGATCGCCGGTGCAGGCGTGGTCCTGACCGGCAGCGTCGGCGCCCTCGCCACCGCGCCCAACGCGCTCGCCGCCACCGAGACGGAGACCGAGGGGACCGGGGCGGACTCGGCGGAGGCCCGCCACGGCGGCGTCGGCTACGGCCCGCTGGTCCCCGACCCGAAGGGCCTCCTCGCGCTGCCCGCCGGGTTCTCCTACCGCGTCATCACCTACAGCGGCCGCACGAAGCTGGAGTCGGGCGAGTTCACGCCGTCCAACCACGACGGCACCTCCACCTTCGAGGGCCCGCGCGGCGCCACCCTCCTCGTCAACAACCACGAGCTCAAGGGCCCCCGTTCCGGCTGGGAGCACCCCGTGCCGCTCACCGAGGGGCTCGTCTACGACCCGGCCGCCTCCGGTGGCTGCACGGTCGTCGAGGTCCGCCACGACAAGGTCGCCGAGTGGGTCGGCATCGCCGGCACCTCCACCAACTGCGCCGGCGGCAACACCCCTTGGGGTACCTGGCTCACCTGCGAGGAGACCGAGGACAAGGCCGGCCAGAACGGCATGACCAAGGACCACGGCTACGTGTTCGAGGTCGACCCGCAGGACCGGCGCCGCAACCGGAACCCGAAGCCGGTCAAGGCACTGGGCCGCTACGCCCACGAGGCCGTCGTCGTCGACCCCAGGCGCGGCCGGCTCTACCTCACCGAGGACGCCTCGGGCCCCAACGGACTGCTGTACCGCTGGACGCCGCCGCAGGGCTTCGAGCACGGCCACGGACGGCTCGCCACCCTGGCCGACGACGCCGGGGCGCTCCAGGCCTTCAAGTGCTTCGACTCCGGCGGCAAGTTCGTCGACGACCTCTCCCGGGCCACGAAGACCGGCACCGTGTACGGAGTCGACTGGGTCGACGTCCCCGACCGCGACGCCAAGAGCGTCTCCGTCCGCAAGCAGTTCACCGACGGCCAGGTCACCCGCGCCCGCAAGCTCGAGGGCATGTGGTGGGGTGACGGCGGTGTCTACATCGTCTCCTCCTACGCCCGCGCCGAGAGCCCCGGCCAGGCCCACGACGGAGCCGTCTGGTTCTACGACCCCAAGCGCCGCACCCTGACCCTGAAGGTCCTCATCGGCGTGAACCCGAACCCCGCCGTGGACGGTGCCTTCGACGGACCGGACAACATCACCGTCTCCCCGTACGGCGGCCTCGTCATCGCCGAGGACGGCGAGGGCGTCCAGCACCTCTTCGGCGCCACCGAGAGCGGCCGCACGTACCCGATCGCCCGCAACGAGCTCAACCTCGGCACCGCCGAGGCGCCCGAGTACAGCGAGTTCACCGGCGTCACCTTCTCGCCCGACGGCCGCACCCTGTTCGCCAACATCCAGGAGCCGGGCATCATGCTCGCCATCACCGGCCCCTGGAAGCGGCAGAAGCGCGGCTGAACTCACGCCGCATTCCCCGCGGATTAAATGACTCGCCGCGTCCGCGGCCGCCCTCCTACAGTGGTGCACGTCCAGGTGCGAAGGCAGGACCTACTTCCACTGTTAATGGGGCGGTCGCGGGTTCGAGTCCCGCCATCGGTACAACGCGCCGGTGTAGCTCAGGGGATAGAGCACCTACGTCGGTTCCGCCGGCCTCGATCTCTGGACACCACAACTTCATGCACCTCCCGGTGCGCGGGCAGCGGCTACTTCTCTTCCAAAGAATCCACGCCGCCGCCGACTTGATCTCGGGAGGCGCAGCTCATGGTGGGTGCCCGGTGCGCAGGCAGCGGATACTTCGGGAACTGGTGGGGTCACGACCTCGTGCGGGTTCGAATCCCGTCATCGACTTCGGGTCGGTGTGGCGGAACGGAAGACGCGCCAGTTTATAAGCGACCGTCGCCGTCCCTGATCTCGGACACCCTCCATTTGCTGTGCCTCCCTCCGAAAATCGTTTGAATTCGGGGGAATTCACCATGGCACGATTCAATTCCCGTCCCGCGAAGGCGCAGCCCGTCTCCCGGGTGACCTCGACGGGCCGGGTGCTGCGCACCCACCAGGGCGGCCGCGGCCAGGAGCGCGACGCGCGCTCCGAGCTCTTCCTGCTCTCCATCGCCAACTTCGTCTCGCAGGACACCTTCTACGAGACCGGCGACGCCCGCGACACCCGGTTCGCCGAGCTCGTGCGCGAGCTCGCCGTCACCGATCCGTCCTGGACGGCGGGCCTGCTCGGCTGGCTGCGCGGCGAGGGCAACCTGCGTACGGCCTCGATCGTGGGCGCCGCCGAGTACGTGAAGGCACGCCTCGACGCCGGCGCCACCGACGGCCCGGCCAACCGGCAGGTCGTCGCCTCCGTCCTGCGCCGTCCCGACGAGCCGGGCGAGCTGCTCGGCTACTGGACCTCCCGCTACGGCCGCAACGTGCCCAAGCCCGTCAAGCGGGGCGTCGCCGACGCCGTACGCCGCCTCTACAACGGCAAGGCGCTGCTGAAGTACGACACCGCGTCCAAGGGATACCGCTTCGGCGACATCCTCAACCTCGTGCTCGCGGCGCCGGACCCCGACAAGCCGTGGCAGGGCGACCTGTTCCAGTACGCGCTGGACCGGCGCCACAACCCGGACACGGCCGTCGTCCCCAAGTCGCTGCCCGTGCTGGCCGCCCACCGCGACCTCATGGAGCTGCGGCCCGCCAAGCGGCGCAAGGTCGTGACCGGCGCACAGGGGGCGCAGCGTCTGGCGGACGCGGGCATGACGTGGGAGGCGCTGGCCGGCTGGCTCCAGGGCCCGATGGACAAGGCGGCCTGGGAGGCCGTCATCCCATCCATGGGTGCCATGGCGCTCGTCCGCAACCTGCGCAACTTCGACGAGGCGGGGGTCAGCGACGAGGTCGCGGCCCGGGTCGCCGCGAAGATCAGCGACCCGGCGGAGGTCGCACGGTCGCGGCAGTTCCCGTTCCGCTACCTCGCGGCCTACCAGCACGCGCCGTCGCTGCGCTGGTCCTACCCGCTGGAGCAGGCGCTCGGCCACTCGCTGGCCAACGTGCCCGCGCTGCCGGGGCGGACCCTGGTGCTCGTGGACCGTTCGGGCTCGATGTTCTACTCGCGGCTGTCGGAGCGTTCCGAGCTCAACCGGGCCGACGCCGCGGCGATCTTCGGTACGGCGCTCGCGCTGCGGGCGGCGGACGCGGATCTCGTGGAGTTCGGCACCACCAGCAAGCGGGTGAAGTTCCGTGCGGGCGAGTCCGTGCTCAAGGTCATCGGACGGTTCGGTGACCTCGGCGGCACGAACACGACCGAGGCGGTCCGCGCGCACTACAAGAAGCACGACCGGGTCCTCATCGTCACCGACGAGCAGGCCATGTACAGCCAGTACGGCGACCCGACCCAGCAGGTGCCGGCGCACGTGCCGGTCTACACCTGGAACCTCGCCGGCCACCGCGCGGGCCACGGTCCCTCGGGGAAGGGGAACCGCCACACCTTCGGTGGTCTGTCGGACGCGGCGTTCCGGATGGTTCCGCTGCTGGAGTCGGCGCGGGACGCGGACTGGCCTTGGGTTCAGGCCGGCTGATTCCCTCCGGGGAGGGTGACGGCGCGGTCCGTACTTCGGTGCGGGCCGCGCCGCCTGTCGTGGGCAGGGGCGGGGGTGAGATGTCGTTCCTAGGCGTTGGGGTCGGGGGTTGTGATCACCAGTGCCGACAGCACCAGTGCGGCCACGGCGATCAGGGCGCCGGCGCCGAACGCGCGGGCCGAACCCTCCGTGAGGATCTCCGTGGGCGAGCCGTGGGCGTGCCGGGTCGCCGTGCCGAACACGGTGACCAGGACGGAGAGTCCCAGCGTGCCGCCCAGCCACTGGAGGGTCTGCAGGAGTCCGGAGGCCGATCCCGCCTCCCGCGGCTCGACGCCGGCCAGGATGGTGGCGTTCAGCGGCAGGAAGCTCAGGCCGACGCCCAGGCCCATCAGCAGCAACGGGCCCAGCAGGCCCGAGAGATAGCCGTCGCCCGGCTCCAGCCGCCACAGCCAGCCGCCCGCGATGGCGATCAGGGACATGCCGGTGAGCAGTACCGGCTTGGTGCCGAAACGCTGGAGCAGTCGGGGCACCATGCGCACGGTCGTGAACATCAGCAGGGTCATGGGGAGGAACGCGAAGCCGGCGCGCAACGGGCTGTAGCCCAGGGCCTGCTGGCCGACCAGCGTCAGGAAGTAGAACGCGCCGAACATGCCCGCGGGCAGCAGCAGGACACCGGCGTAGCCGCCCGCCCGGTTGCGGTCGGTGAGCAGCCGCAGCGGCATGACCGGCTGCTCCGCGCGTGCCTCCACCAGGACGAAGGCGACGATCAGGGCCGCCGCCGCGCCGAACGCCGTCATCGCCCCCGTGTCGCTCCAGCCCTCCTCCGAGACCCGGATGAACGCGTAGACCAGTGACGCCGTGCCCGCCGTGCCGGTGAGCGCCCCGGCGGCGTCGAACCGGCCCGTGTGACGCGGGGTCTCGGCGACGAAGCGGGGGAGGGCGGCGGCGACCGCGATGCCGATCGGCACGTTGATCAGCAGGGACCAGCGCCAGGACGCCCACGACGTGAGCATGCCGCCGAGCACCAGGCCGACCGACGCGCCGATCCCCGCCATCGAGGCGTAGACGCCGAGCGCGTGATGGCGGCGGGGGCCCTCCGGGAAACTCGTGGTGATCAGGGCGAGGGTGCTGGGGGCGATGAGGGCGGCGCCCACGCCCTGGAGCGCGCGGGCCGCGAGCAGCCAGGAGCCCTCGCCGGCGAGGCCGCCGAGCAGGGAGGCGGCGGCGAAGAGGAGGGCGCCCGTGGTGAGGGCGCGGCGGCGGCCCGCGATGTCGCCGATCCGGCCGCCGAGGAGGAGCAGGCCGCCGAACGCGAGCGTGTAGGTGTTGAGGACCCAGGACAGGCCGGTGGGGGTGAAACCGAGGTCCCGCTGAATGTCCGGCAGGGCGACGTTGACGACGGTGGAGTCGACTCCGACCATCAGGTACGCGGTCACGATGACCAGCAGGGTGGCGGCCGTGGTCGGGTGCGTCTGGTTGGCCTGGTTGGCCTGGTTGGCCTGGTTGGTCGGGTCGGTCGGGTCGGTCCGGCCGGTCGGGTCGGTCGGGTCAAGTCGGGCCGGGCGTAAGGTGGTTGACGGTGTGCCGGTGGGTGGGGTGGACATGGAGTTCTCCTGGTCTGGCGTCCCGGGTACGGTGCGGGTGGGCAGCGCGGACTGCCCGCCGAGATGAGCGGGTCGTCTCCACCAGAAAGCGGGGACTGTCTCCGCTTTGGCTCTCGCCAAGATACGGAGAGGGTCCCCGGTTCGCAAGGAGTATCTGAATGGCCCAGGTCAAGCCGATGCGGGCGGATGCGCGGCGGAACTACGACCGGCTGCTCGAGGAGGCGGCGGCGGCGTTCGCCGAGCACGGGGAGCGGGCGTCGCTGGACGACATCGCCAAGCGGGCCGGGGTCGGGTCCGGGACGCTGTACCGGCACTTTCCCACGCGGCAGGCGTTGCTGGAGGCCGTGTATGTGGACGCGATCGACGCGATCGCCGTGCGGGCGGACGAGCTGGCGGCGGAGTTGGCTCCGGGGGAGGCGCTCGTCGAGTGGATGAACGAGCTTGCCGCGGGGATGATCCAGGTCCGGGGGCTGAAGGCGCTGCTGGGGTCGGCCATGGCGGACGGGGGCGCGGAGGTGCTGGCGCGGTGTGGGTCGTCGGTCAAGGAGGCGGCTGTGCGGCTGGTGGGGGAGGCTCAGCGGGAGGGGACGTTGCGGGGGGATGTGGAGCCGATCGAGGTGTTGCGGCTGGCGCACGGGGTGGCTTCGGCGTCGGAGCTGGGGGGTGGGGACGCGGTGCACATCCGGCGGTATCTGTCGTTGCTGACGGAGGGGTTGCGGGCGTAGCCCTGCGGGGCGGGCCCCGGCTCCGGTCCGGTGGGTGGGTCGGGGCCGTGCCGGTGCATCAGCCCGTCGCAGTCGGACGGAGATGTGGACGTTAGTGGCGACGGGCATCGATGTACCGGCACGGCCCCTCGCGCCGGATCCCGGGTGCCGGTGGATCGTGGCTGAGGTCCAGTCCCCGGCCCCGGCAAACCTGCCAGTCCCGGCCCCGGCAACCTGCCAGTCCCCGCCGGGGCAACCTTCCAGTCCCGGCCGGGGAAAGTTCAGCCCCTCCGGCGTTTGAGGAGCGGGGTCTGGGGCGGAGCCCCAGGGGTGCCTTCTCCCCGGCTCACCTTTCGGGTGCGGGGGAGATTTCAGCCCCTCCGGCGTTTGAGGAGCGGGGGTCTGGGGGCGGAGCCCCTGGGTTCGGGTTGGGTAGGGGCGGAGGGGGCGAGAAAAGGCGGTGGGGATGGGGGTCGAGGGTTGGTGCTTGTTCCCGGGGGTGTGGGACGGGCGCCCGGGTGCGCGCCCCCCCCGGGGGCCGGGTGTTCGCCCGCTCCGGGAAGTCAGAGGGACTCTGCTGCCGGCTTCACCATGCTGCGGACCGTGCGGGACTTCACGAACGTGCCCAGGGCCGTCATCTCCCACTCGCCGGAGAACTGCTTGATCAGCTTGGCCATCATCACGCCCGTCTGGGGCTCCGCGCTCGTCAGGTCGAAGCGGACGAGCTCCTCGCCGCTGGCGGCGTCGATGAGGCGGCAGTAGGCCTTGGCCACCTCGGTGAACTTCTGGCCGGAGAAGGAGTTGACCGTGAAGACCAGGCCGGTGACGTCCTGGGGCAGCCGGCCGAGGTCGACCGTGATCACCTCGTCGTCCCCGCCGCCCTCGCCCGTGAGGTTGTCGCCGGAGTGCCGGATCGCACCGTTCACGATCGAGAGCTTGCCAAAGTAGCAGCTGTCGATGTGGTTGCGCTGCGGGCCGTACGCGATGACCGAGGCGTCCAGGTCGATGTCCTTGCCGCGGAACGCGGGCTCCCAGCCGAGGCCCATCTGGACCAGGGACAGGAGCGGGGCGCCGCCCTTGACCAGGGACACCGTCTGGTTCTTCTGCAGGCTGACCCGGCCCTTGTCCAGGTTGATCTTGCCAGTGGCGGCCGGAGGCGCCGGGGGCATCGGGGGGACCGGGGGAGCGGTCGGGGCCTGCGGGGCCGCGGCGGCGGGCTGGGGCGCCGGAGTGGGCTCCTCCACGCTCACGCCGAAGTCGGTGGCGATGCCGGCCAGGCCGTTCGCGTAGCCCTGGCCGACCGCGCGGGCCTTCCAGGCGCCGTTGCGGAGGTAGACCTCGACGATCACCAGGGCCGTCTCCGTGCCCAGCCGGGGCGGGGTGAAGGTGGCCAGGACCGTGTTGTCGTCCGCGTTGCGGATGGTGGCCGTGGGTTCGATGCCCTGGAAGGACTGGCCCGCCGCGTCCGGGCTCGCCGTGACGACGATCTTCTCGATGCCCGGGGGCACCGCGGCCGTGTCGACCGTGATCGCGTCGGGCGTCGTACCGCCGCCCGAGCGGTAGGTGACGCCGGGGCCGGAGGGCTGGTTGTAGAAGATGAAGTCGTCGTCGGAGCGCACCTTGCCGTCGGCGGTGAGCAGCAGGCTCGACACGTCGAGCCGCACCGGGGCGGTGACGTCCACCGTCACGCGGGAGACGGGGAGAGGGATGTTCGAGCCGGGCGTCATAGCGGTCATGACTGGGGTAACGAGCGGGGGCGCTTTACCGTTCCCTTACCCAAGGGTGAGATGAGGGTGGTGGTGGACCGGGGTCGGGGCCCCGGTCCACCACACCTCGCTGCTCAGGGCACGACGACGATCTTGCGGCCCGCTCCCGACGCGAACCGTTCCAGGGCCTCGGGGTAGCTCGTCAGGGGGACGCGGTCGCTGATGAGGACCGAGGGGTCGATGACGCCCGCGGCGAAGAGTTCCGCGGCGCGTTCGAAGCTGTGCAGGACGGCCATCGAACCGGTGATGGTGATCTCCTGGTTGTAGATGCGGTACGGGTCGACGGTGACCCGGGTCGCGTAGTCGGCGACGCCGAACTGGAGGAAGGTGCCCGCCTTCGCCACCCGGTCCAGGCCGTCCTGGATCGCCGCCGCGTTGCCCGTCGCGTCGATCACCACGTCCCAGCCCTGCGGGCGGTCCAGTTCGTCGGCCCCCGTCGCGGCCGCCGACACGCCCAGCTGCCGGGCCGTGGCCAGCCGTTCCGGGTTCACGTCCACCACGTCCACGCTCGCCGCTCCGGTGCGTTTGGCGAGCTCCAGCATCATCAGGCCCATCGTGCCGGAGCCGTAGACCAGGACGTGGGCGCCGAGCCGGGTCCGCAGGACGTCGTAACCGCGGACGGCGCAGGAGAGCGGTTCGATCAGGGCCGCGTCCTGGGTGGCGACGTGCTCGGGGAGCTTCACGCAGTTGGCGACGGGGGCGGTCGCGTACCGGGCGGCGCCGCCCGCGGTGGTCACGCCGATCGCCGCCCACCGCTCGCAGAGGTTGTTGTGGCCCGTACGGCAGTAGCGGCACTCGTGGCAGTGCAGGGACGGGTCGACGGCTACCCGGTCGCCGACCGCGAGCTCGGTGACCCGGGTGCCCACGCCGACCACCTCGCCCGCGAACTCGTGACCCGGCACGATCGGCAGCTTCGGCGCGAACTCGCCCTGGAGGATGTGCAGATCGGTGCCGCACAGGCCGCAGGCCGCGACCTCGACCACGACCTCGCGGGGGCCCGGTACCGGGTCGGGAATCTCGGACACGACGGCGCGGCCCACGGACTCGATGACTGCGGCCTTCATTTCACGGCTCCCAGAGACAGGCCCTGGACCAGTTTGTCCTGGGCGGCGAACCCCGCGGCGAGCACCGGCAGGGAGACGACGAGCGACGCGGCGCACACCTTCGCCAGGAACAGGCCCTGGCTGGTGATGAAACCGGTCAGGAAGACGGGGGCGGTCCCGGCGACCACCCCGGTGAGCACCCGGGCGAACAGCAGCTCGTTCCAGCTGAAGATGAAGCAGATCAGGGCCGTGGCCGCGATGCCGGGCAGGGCGATGGGGGCCACGACCCGGGCCAGGACCGTGGGCAGCCGGGCGCCGTCGATCTGCGCGGCCTCGATCACGGCGACGGGGACCTCGGCGAGGAACGACTGCATCATCCAGACGGCGATCGGCAGGTTCATCGAGGTGTAGAGGACGACCAGCAGCCAGATGTTGTCGAGCGTGCCGGTGTTCTTGGCGAAGAGGTAGATCGGGAGGAGGCCCGCCACCACCGGCAGCATCTTGGTCGACAGGAAGAAGAACAGGACGTCCGTCCACTTCTTCACCGGGCGGATCGAGAGGGCGTAGGCCGCCGGGAGGGCCAGCAGCAGGACGAGGAGGGTGGAGGCCGTCGACGCGACCGTGGAGTTGACGAGCGCGGGCCAGGGGCTCGCGCCGCCGCCCGTGCCGAAGAACTCCCGGTAGCCGTCGAGGGTCAGGGCCGCGCCGAGGGCCGGCGGGTTCTTCGCCGCGTCCGGTTCGGAGTGGAAGGACGTCAGGGCCATCCAGGCGATGGGCAGGAAGAACACGATCCCGAGCGCCCAGGCCGCGAGGCCCAGGCCGGTGCCCCGGGCGCGGCGGGGGCGGACGTGGGGCGCGGTGGTGCTCATCAGCGGGACCCCTCCTCGCGGAACAGGGACGACACGACGCGCAGGGCGAAGGTCGCGATGACGATGGAGCCGATGACCACCAGGACGCCCGCGGCGGAGGCGAGCCCGTTCTCGTGGGCCTGGTAGAAGCTCTGGTACACGGTGTAGGGCAGGTTGGCGGTGCCCAGGCCGCCGGAGGTGATCGTGAAGACGGCGTCGAAGTTCTGGACGATGTACACCGAGCCCAGCAGGGCGCCGAGTTCGAGGTAGCGGCGCAGGTGGGGCAGGGTGAGGTGGCGGAAGATCTGCCAGTCGTTCGCGCCGTCCACGCGGGCCGCCTCGAGCTGCTGGTGGTCGCGGCTCTGCAGGCCGGCGAGCAGGATCAGCATCATGAACGGGGTCCACTGCCAGACCAGGGAGGCCTCGACCGCGAGCAGCGGGGTGTTCGAGATCCAGTCGGGCTGCGGGCCGCCGACGGCGTGCAACAGGCCGTTCAGCAGGCCGTATTCGGGGTTGTAGAGCACGTGCTTCCACAGCAGGGCCGCGGCGACAGGGACCACCAGGAACGGGGCGATGAGCAGGGTGCGGACGATGCCGCGGCCCCGGAACCTCCGGTCCAGGAGCAGGGCGAGGACCAGTCCGAGGACCAGGCTGACGAGGACGACGGTGACCGTCAGCAGGACCGTCGTCCAGACGGAGTGCCTGAGGTCGGCGTCGGTCAGGACCTCGGTGTAGTTGCCGAAGCCGGTGAAGCGGCGGGCCTTCGGATAGAGGGAGTTCCAGTCGAAGAACGAGATCACCAGGGTCGCCACGAAGGGCAGCTGGGTGACCGCGATCATGAAGATCAGGGCCGGGAGGAGGGGGCCGCGGGTGGCCCAGGCGCGCAGTCGGGCCGAGGGCTGTCCGTGGGTGCGTACGGGGGGAGCGGCCACGCGGGCCGTGGTCGTGGCGGTCATCGTCCCTCGTACTCCTTGGAGATCTTCTCGGCGAGTTCCTGGGACCTGCTCAGGGCCGCGTCGACGGACTGGCGTCCGGCGATGGCCGCGCTGATCTCCTGCGAGACCTTGGTGCCGAGGTCGGTGAACTCGGGGATGCCGACGAACTGGATGCCGGGCGCGGGGCGGGGCTGGACGCCGGGGTCGCGCGGCCGGGCTCCCTCGATGGCGGCCCGGGTCATGTCCTGGAAGGCCGCGGCCTCCTTGACGTAGGCGGCGTTCGTGTATGTCGAGGCGCGTTTGCCGGCGGGGACGTTCGACCAGCCGGCGGTGTCGCCGACCAGCTGCTCGTACCCCTTGCCGGAGGCCCAGGAGATGAACTTCCAGGCCTTGTCCGGGTTGTGCGAGGCCTTCTGGAGTCCCCAGGCCCAGGTGTAGAGCCAGCCGGAGGAGGCGGTCTTCTCGACGGGGGCCGGGACGTAGCCGAGCTTTCCCCTGACCGGCGAGTCCTCGGCCTCCAGCAGGCCCGCGGCGGAGGTGGCGTCGTACCACATGGCCGTCTTGCCCTGGGTCATGTCGTTGAGGCATTCGGCGAAGCCCGACTGTGCCGCCCCGGACTCGCCGTGCTCGCGGACCAGGTTCACATAGAACCGGGTGGCCTTCTCGAACTCGGGGGAGTCGAGGCGTGCCTTCCAGTCCTTGTCGAACCAGGTGCCGCCGAAGGTGTTGACGACGGTGGTGAGGGGGGCCATGACCTCGCCCCAGCCGGGCAGACCGCGCAGGCAGATGCCCTTCATGCCGGGCTCGGCGCCGTCCGCCTTCGCCGCGAGGCCGGCGACCTGCTGCCAGGTGGGGTGCGCCGGCATCGTCAGGCCCTTCGCGGCGAAGACGTCCTTGCGGTACATCAGGAAGGACGACTCGCCGTAGAACGGCTGCCCGTAGAGCTTTCCGTCGGCGGCGGTCAGCGACTGCCGCATGGGCTTCAGGATGTCCTGCTCGTCGTATCCGCTGTCGCCGCGCACGTAGGAGTCCATCTCGTGCAGCCAGCCGTTGCGGGCGTAGATCGGTATCTCGTAGTTGGAGAGGGTGGCGACGTCGTACTGGCCGGCCTGGTTGGCGAAGTCCTGGCTGATCTTGTCGCGGACGTCGTTCTCCGGCAGGACGGTGAAGTTCACCTTGATGCCGGTCTCTCGGGTGAAGTGGGCCTTGGTCAGCTTCTGGAGCTCGACCATCTGCGGGTTGTTGACCATCAGGACGTTGATGGAGTTCCCGCCGGAGCCCGACCCGCCCGCTCCGGCCCAGCAGCCGGAGAGGAGCGGGGAGAGCAGCGTCCCTGCGGCGGCCGCGGCGAGCAGCGCGCGCGGCCTCCGTCGGCTCGGGGTTCGCATGGATCACTCCTGGGGAGAGGGGCAAATGGGGAGATAAGGGGTGGGGTGGGGTGCGGGGATGCGCAGGGGTGGGTCGTTGGGGGGAGAGGGGAGGGGAGGGACGTGGGGTGGCGGGCGTCGGGGGAGGGGCGTGGGACGGTGGGTGGTCTCGGATGCGAGGTCGCGGGCGTCGGGGGTGTCAGACGCGGATGACCTGGGGGCCCAGCAGCGAGTAGCGGTGCGCCTCGGAGGCCGGGAGCAGGGTGCTCGTGACGATCGTCTCCAGGGCGCCGATACCGGCGAACCGGCAGAAGCTGACGGCGCCGAACTTGGTGTGCACACCGGCGAAGACCGTGCGCCGGGAGGCCCTGATCGCCTGTGCCTTGACCTCGCTGACGGCCGGGTCGGGGGTGGTGAGGCCGTGTTCCCGGGAGATGCCGTTGGCGCCGATGAACGCGAGGTCGATGACGAAGCCGGCCAGCATCTTCGTCGTCCAGTGGTCGACGGTCGCGAGCGTGCCGGGGCGGACCCGGCCGCCGAGCAGCAGGACGCTCGTGTTCTCGGCGCCGGCGAGTGCCCCGGCGGTGGCGAGGGAGGCGGTCACAACGGTCAACGGCCGGTCCCTGGGCAGTGCTTCGGCGATGAGCTGCGGGGTGAACCCCTCGTCGACGAACACGGTCTCGGCGTCGCGGGCCAGTTCGGCCGCCGCGGCGGCGATCCGGCGTTTCTCGGGTACGTGGCTGGTGGTGCGGAAGGCGAGCGTCGTCTCGAAGCCGGCGCTCTCCACCGGATAGGCGCCGCCGTGGGTGCGGCGGACCAGACCGTGGTCCTCCAGGGTGCGCAGGTCGCGCCGTACGGTCTCCTTGGCGACGCCGAGTTCGCCGGCGAGTTCGGTGACGTCGACCGATCCCGCCCGGCGCGCGGTCCGGACGATCTCGCGCTGCCGTTCCTCCGCCGTCCTGGCCGTCCTGGCCGTCATCGCCGTCACCCGCTTCCTCGCGCTCCGTCGCGCACCGCCCGTTCGGACCCGGCGGGCCCTCGAGGGAAGTTCTACAGCGGGTGCCGGACGCTGACCAGGCCTGTTCCGGGCCCGATGCTGCCCGGCTGTGCCCGTTTGGCGCCGTAGCCGCCCGCGGCGGACCTGGGGCGGAGCGGGGGAGGCGGCGGAACCGGGCAGGGGCGTTGCCCGAACACGGGGGCGGGCGGGCCCGTTCGCTGCCCGCCCGCCCCTGGGGCCTGTCCCACGGTTCCCGTCCGCCCGGCCCTGGTCCGCCGACCGCCGGGTCAGTGCGGCCAGATCGGCGGACGGGTCGTGAAGTGGCCGCCCAGGCAGGCGTGTTCCGGGTTGGCCGGGTCGAGTTCGCCCTGTTCGGCGATGAGCTTCTCGGCGTACGGCTCGGAGTCGTCGCGCGGTTCGTAGCCGAGGGCCCGTGCCGACGAGAGGTCCCACCACAGACGGGTGTTGGCGGAGGAGCCGTAGACGACCGTGTGTCCGACCCCCTCGGCGGTCAGGGCCGCGTGGAAGAGGCGGGCGCCGTCCTCGGGGCTCATCCACACGGAGAGCATGCGCACGCTGGTGGGCTCCGGGAAGCAGGACCCGATGCGCACGGAGACGGTCTCCAGGCCGTGCCTGTCCCAGTAGAGCTGCGCCAGGTCCTCGCCGAACGACTTGGACAGCCCGTAGAAGGTGTCGGGGCGGCGCGGGGTGTCGACGGGGATCAGGGGGTCGTCCCCCTGCGGGCGCGGGGTGAAGCCGACCGCGTGGTTGGAGGAGGCGAACACGACACGGCCCACGCCCTCCTCGCGCGCCGCCTCGTACAGGTGGTACGTCCCCTCGACGTTCGCCTTGAGGATCTTGTCGAAGGAGGACTCCAGCGAGATGCCCGCGAGGTGGACGATCGCGTCGACGCCCCGAACCGCCGCGCGCAGTGCCGCCCGGTCGGCGAGGTCCGCGGTGATCGCGTCCGGCTCGCCCTCGACGGGGCGCACGTCGAGCAGGCGCAGCTCGTAGCCGTACGCCGGCAGGAGTCCGCGCATCAGGGTGCCGAGTCCGCCGGCGGCGCCGGTGAGCAGAACGGTGCGGGGAGCGGGCATGGGGGTCTCCTCCGTGCGGGCCGGCGCCCCGGGAGCCGGACGCCGTGGCGCGGTCGGCCGGGCGGTCGGTGGGGCTCTGTTCGGTCAACCGTATCCATGGATCGTATTCACATGCATGGACACGCTAGGGAGCGTCGGCGTGCTGCGTCAAGTGTCGCGCGGAGGGGCGAAATCCGCCTTCGTGTTGCGGGTTTGCGTGCTTGACCGGCCCCGAGGTGGCGGCTTAGCGTGGGCGCGTTCAGGGATATGGACGTGGATCAGAAACGTGCACTCGGTGGGCATCTTTTACAGGGAGAGTCCGTGACCTCAGCCCCTCTCGCCGCTCGGCTCGGCATTCCCAGCGGGCCGCTCTTCTTCCCCGTCACCGCGTACGGCCCCGACGGCGCCGTCGATCCCGGCGTCTACCGGGAGCACGTGCGCGACGGTGTCGAGGCCGGCGCGGCCGCGGTCTTCGCCTGCTGCGGCACCGGCGAGTTCCACGCGCTCGTGCCCGAGGAGTTCGAGACGCTGGTACGGGCGGCGGTCGAGGCCGCCGACGGGCGCGTCCCGGTGGTTGCGGGCGCCGGATACGGCACCGCGCTCGCCGTGCGGTACGCGCGCCTCGCGGAGGCCGCCGGGGCCGACGGGCTGCTCGCGATGCCCCCGTACCTCGTCACGGCCGGGCAGGAAGGACTGCTGCGGCACTACCGGGAGATCGCCGCCGCCACCTCCCTGGACGTGATCGTCTACCAGCGCGACAACGCCGTCTTCACCCCCGCGAGCGTGGTCGAGCTCGCCCGCACCGAGGGGATCGTCGGCTTCAAGGACGGGCTCGGCGACCTCGAGCTCATGCAGCGGATCGTCAGCGCCGTCCGCGGCGAGACGTCCGGGGGCTTCCTCTACTTCAACGGTCTGCCCACGGCCGAGCTGACCGGGCTCGCCTACCGCGGCCTGGGGATCACGCTCTACTCCTCGGCCGTCTTCTGCTTCGCCCCCGAGATCGCGCTGGCCTTCCACCGGGCCCTGAACACGGGCGACGACATGACGGTGAACCGGCTGCTCGACGGCTTCTACCGGCCCTTCGCCGATCTGCGGGCGCAGGGGCGCGGCTACGCCGTCGCCCTCGTCAAGGCCGGGGTGCGGCTGCGCGGACGGGCCGTCGGCGAGGTGCGGCCCCCGCTGCACGAACCGGCCGAGGACCACGTCAAGCAGCTCGCGCAGCTGATCGAACGCGGCTGCGCGCTCATCGGGGAGGACCTGTGAGGACGTCCGCCTTCCTCTATCCCTGGGACGTCAACGGGGACCCGGAGGCCGCGGCCAGGACCGCCGCCCTCGGTGTCCACCAGGTGACGCTCGCGTCCGCCTACCACTCCACACGCGCGCTGACGCCCCGCCACCCCCGGCACCGGATCGTCACCGCCCGGCACGCGGCCGTGCTCTATCCGGTGGACGAGGAGCGGTGGCGGGGCAGGGACCTGCGCCCCTACCCGGCCGGGGACTGGGCCCCCGGTGACGCGTACGGAGAGGCCGCCGCCGCGCTCGCCGGGGCCGGGCTCGAGGTCCACACCTGGGTCGTGCTCGCGCACAACTCCCGTATGGGGGAGGAGCATCCGCGGACCTCCGTCGTCAACGCCTACGGGGACCGCTACCCCTGGGCCCCCTGCGTCGCGCAGCCCGCCACCCGCGCCCATCTGACCGCCCTCGCCGCCGAGGCCGCGGTCCGGCCCGGCGCGGCCGGTACGGAACTGGAGTCGCTCGGGTGGTACGGGCTCGCCCATCTGCACGCCCACGACAAGACCGCCGGGGTGCCGCTCGGGGACGCCGGGCAGTATCTGATGTCCCTCTGCTTCTGTCCCGTCTGCGCCGAGGGGTACGGCGGGCAGGGCCTCGACGCCGAGG
The DNA here is from genome assembly GCF_000725495.1 of Streptomyces aureus. Lineage (GTDB taxonomy): Bacteria > Actinomycetota > Actinomycetes > Streptomycetales > Streptomycetaceae > Streptomyces > Streptomyces aureus_B. The sequence goes on along the minus strand of NZ_JNZD01000044.1, from coordinate 808 downwards.
AGCTGGCGTCCTTCGTGCGCGCCGCCCTGGAGCCGGTGTGGCGGGGCGGGCCGTCCGGCGGGGGCTGGGCCGGAGTCGAGAAGCTGCTGGGGGCGGGTACCGCGGCGGCGACCCGGGTGTGGCGCGACCAGGTGGCCCGCTCGCTCCAGGAGGAGACGGTCGAGGCGGTCCGCTCCACCGCGCCGGCCGGGTTCCGGGTGCTGCTGCACGCCGACCCCGAGTCCTTCCACTGCGGCGCCAACGCCGGTGTGGACCCCGGGCACGTCCTGTCCGTGGCGGACGGCGTGGTCGTGCCGTGCACCGGGGGCGCGGGACTGCTGACGCCCTTCGCCCGGGAGATGCGGGCGGGGGCGAGGGGCCGGGTGCTGGCCGCCAACTTCACCGTGGTGTCCGGGATGGGCGGCCGGCCGGAGGCTCTGGCCGCCGATGCCGCCCGCGCGGCCGAGCTCGGCGCCACGGAACTGCGGCTGTACCACGCGGGGTTGGCCTCGGACGCCGATCTGGACGCCGTGCGGGGGGCGTTGGCGGAGCTGGACTAGGGCCCGTCCGGCAATTCGCGCCGGGTGGACGGGAATTGCCGGACTGGCCCGAGGAGTCCGCCCTTCGCCCGAACCGAGCCAGGGGTCCGGCCCTGGCCCGCCCTCCGTCCTTCCGCCCGGGACGGGGGGCGGGAGGACGAAGGGCGGGCGCGGGCCGTGGTGCCGGCCCGTCACAGGCTGTTGGCGGTGATGTCGCCGTGGGCGGTGGTGGCGTGGATGGTCAGGGCGGGGGTGTCGCCGGTGTTCTTGAGCGTGTTGGCGATGCGGCC
>NZ_JNZD01000043.1 GCF_000725495.1 Streptomyces aureus | reverse complement strand
GGGGAGGGGCAGAGGGGAGGGGACAGAGGAGCGGGGGCGGGGGGCGACTCAGAGGAAACTCAGAGGCCGGGTGGCCGCGCGCTCCCCTCGCCAGGGGTGATGCTGGAAGGCGACATGAACACTTCCTCTCCGGACTCCGAGGCCCCCGGGTCCGACACCATGCCGGGTTCGGACACCTCTGTCCCTGCCGTCACGGACGCGGGCGGTGCCGGCGTCACGGGGCCGGGCGGTTCCGCCGTCCGGGCGCGCGGGAGCGCCAGGGCGCCCGCGCTCATCCGGCCCGACGGCACCCCCGTGCGCGTCCTCGTCGTCGACGACGACCCGGACCTGGCCGAGGTCCTCTCCGGCGCGCTGCGCTACGAGGGCTGGGAGGTCCGCAGCGCGCACGACGGCGCCTCGGCCGCCGCCGCGGCCCGCGAGCTGCTGCCCGACGCCGTCGTCCTCGACGTGATGCTCCCGGACACCGACGGCTTCGCCGTGCTGCGCGACCTGCACACCGTGCTGCCCGGCGTCTGCGTCCTCTTCCTCACCGCCCGGGACGCGGTCGAGGACCGGATCGCCGGCATCACCGCCGGCGGCGACGACTACGTCACCAAGCCCTTCAGCCTGGAGGAGGTCGTCGCCCGGCTGCGCGGACTCCTCCGCCGCGCCGGCATGGCCCGCCGGATCGACGAGGGCCCCCGGCTGGTCGTCGGGGACCTCGCCATGGACGAGGAGGCCCGGGAGGTGACCCGGGGCGGAGACCTGGTCGAGCTGTCGCCCACCGAGTTCGAGCTGCTGCGCTTCCTGATGCGCAACCCGCGCCGGGTGCTCAGCAAGGCCCAGATCCTCGACCGCGTCTGGTCCTACGACTTCGGCGGCCAGGCCCATGTCGTCGAGCTCTACATCTCGTACCTGCGCAAGAAGGTCGACGCCGGCCGGGAGCCGATGATCCACACCGTCCGGGGCGCCGGGTACGTCCTCAAGCCCGCGGCGGGCCGGTGACGCCGGGCATGCGGGACGGGAGCGGGAACGGGAACGGGAAGGCACCCCGGCGGGCCCGCGCGGCCTCGGCCCTGCGGGCGCTGCCCCGGCCCCGCACGATGCGCGCCCGCCTCACCGCCGGACTCCTCGTCCTCCTTGCGCTCAGCTGCGCCGCCGTCGGCGTGGCCGCCGTCTACGAGCTGGACGGCTTCCTGACCGGCCGCCTGGACCAGCAGCTCCAGGAGGCCGGGGCGCGCTTCCCGGCGAGCCTCGAGCACGGTTCGGCGACGCGGCCCGGCAAGCCCTCCGACCACGACGGCGACGAACACGGGGACATCCGGCGCCAGAGCACCGGCACGTTCGGGGCGCGGCTGGTCGGCGGGGACGTGACCACCGCCGCCGTCGTGCCGCCCGGCCCGGGCACGGCCGTCCGGACCGTCGATCCGACCGCCCACGACGAGGCTGTCCTGGCGGCGGTCCCGGTGGACGGCCGCGCCCACACCGTCTGCCTCTCAGGCCTCGGCGACTACCGCGTCCTGGCGACGGCCGGCCAGGACGGCGACGTACTCGTCACCGGACTGCCCACCGAGCCCGTCGACGCGGCCGTCCACCGGCTCGAACTCGTCGCCGCCCTGGTCTTCGGCGTGGCCCTCGTCGTCGCCGGGGTCGCCGGGGCGATGTGGGTACGGTGGTCTCTGCGGCCCCTCAACCGGGTCGCCGCGACCGCCGCCCGGGTCAGCGAACTCCCGCTCGCCAGCGGAGAGGTGGCCCTGCCCCCGCGGGCGCCCGAGTCGGACCCGCGCAGCGAGGTGGGCCGCGTCGCCGCCGCCTTCAACCGCATGCTCGGCCACGTCGAGGACGCGCTCACCAAGCGGCACGCCAGCGAGGAGCGGCTGCGGACCTTCGCCGCCGACGCCAGCCACGAGCTGCGCACGCCGGTCGCCTCGGTCCGGGGCCATGCCGAGCTGGCGCTGCTGCATCCCGGGCCGGTGCCGCCCAAGGTGACCCGTGCCCTCGAACGGATCGCCGCCGAGTCTGCGCGCATGGGTGAGATGGTCGACGACCTGCTGCTGCTGGCCCGCCTGGACGCGGGACGTCCCCTGGAGCGCCTGCCCGTCGACCTCACCCGTCTGGTCCTCGACGCGGTCACCGACGCCCGGGCCGCGGGGCCCGGGCACCGGTGGGTGCTGGAGCTGGCGGAGGAGCCGGTGACCGTGACGGGAGACGTCCACCGGCTCCAGCAGGTGTCGGCGAACCTGCTGGCCAACGCGCGCGTCCACACGCCTCCGGGGACCCGGGTGACGGTGTCCCTGGAGCGCGACGGGGAGGACGCCGTGCTCAAGGTCCACGACGACGGGCCCGGCGTTCCCGAGGACGTGCGGCCCGGCGTCTTCGAGCGCTTCACCCGGGCGGACCGGCGTCGCGCCGATGCCTCCGGCAGTGGGGCGGGGCTCGGTCTGTCCATCGTGGCGGCCGTGGTCGAGGCGCACCACGGCACGGTCGGGCTGGAGAGCGGGCCGGGGGCCACCACGTTCACGGTCAGGCTTCCGGCGGTCTGAACGGCGGGCCGATGTCGGTGGCGCGCTCCCGTGGCCCGGTCCGGTGGGGGGTCGGGGCCGTGCCGGTGCATCAGCCCGTCGCCGTTGGACAGAGACGTGAAGGTTAGTGGCGACGGGCATCGATGTACCGGCACGGCCCCTCGCGTGCGTACCCGGCTGCGGGTGCCGGGTAGCGGCCCGTGGTCAGTAGCGGGTGATCGTTGTTGGTCCTGTTGTCGTGCCGATGGCGATGTGGGGGGCTCGTTCTGGGTTTGCCCAGGTGAGGAGGTGTCGCATCGCTTCCTTGGGTACGGAGATGCAGCCGGCCGTCGGGCCTTTGCCGTTGACGTGCAGGAAGATTCCCGCGCCCCGGCCCCGTACGGGGCGCTCGTAGTTGAAGCCGATGACCAGGGCGTGCGCGTACTGGCCGGTGTAGGTGATCAGGTGCTCGGACTCCTTCGCCCGGCAGTCCCCGGGGCGCGGCTCGGTCCACCGGTTGTACGAGCGGGACGCGTTGTCCTGGCACCACCAGGAGTCCCTGGTCACCCGGCGGTACGGCATCGAGGTTCCCCGCGGTGCCGCCCGGGTCCCGAACGCGTACGGCAGCTCGTACAGACCGGTGGGTGTCGTGTTCGTGCCCTGGAGCCGGGCTCCGCCCTCGACCAGTCCGCGCGCCCCGAACCGTGCGGGCGCCGAACCGGCCCGTACCCAGCGCCCGCCCCGCAGGTCCCACCACGTGAGCGTCCCCGAGGTCGCGTCCGGGCGCGGGGCCTCGGCCGTGATCAGCTGGCTCCCGCCGCCGGTGTCGGCCAGCCGTGCGGGGAGGACGGTGGCGGGCGGCGGCCCGCTCGGGGCCAGGACCAGCAGGGACGCGGACGCGAGGGCGGTGGCTCCGAGGCGCATGGCTCAGACCGTACTGGGGGGCAGTGGCAGCGGCAGCCCGGGAAGTCCGTCCAGGCTCGTCGCGATGTGCTCCTTCTTGGTGAAGTACGCGTTCAGCGAGTCGTCGTCCTCACGCGCGAAGCGCTTGCCGTGCAGGTCGCGGTCCTCGTCGTAGGACATGAAGGGCACCGCGTAGCCGCAGGAGTCGCGGACGATTTCGGCCGTCACGACGATGATCGCGCGCAGCCCGTGCCGGGTCGGGTCGATGCCGTCGAAGTGGGTGAGGAGTTCCGCGAAGCGGGGGTCGTCGCGGAAGACCGGTTCGCCGCGGCCGTGCACCCGGACGATGTTGGGCGGGCCCTGGAAGGCGCACCACATCAGGGTGATCCGGCCGTTCTCGCGCAGGTGCGCGATCGTCTCCGCGGTGCTGCCGGCGAAGTCCAGATACGCCACGGTCAGTTCGTCGAGAACGGCGAACGATCCGGTGAGCCCTTTGGGGGAGAGGTTGACCGTGCCGTCCCCGGACAGCGGGGCGGTCGCGGTGAAGAAGAGGGGCTGGGCCTCGATGAAGCTGCGGAGGCGGCCGTCGATGCGCTCATAGGTCTTTCCCATGTCTAACGATTATCGGGGAAGACCTTTCGGCTGTCTAAGGGGTTACGGGTTCCGGCGGCGTCGTTCAGGGGCACCGCCGGAACCCGTTGGCCGCCCCGGCCGGCGTCTGCGGGGCGGCCGGACCGGCGGTCAGGTCACTTGTTCAGCGTGCAGGCGGCGAGGGTGTCCAGGCCGGTGGGCTTGGCGGCCGTGCGGCCGATGGAGATCGCGATGCGGTCGATCGTCGATACGCGCTTGTCCTTCAGGGGGCCGAGGATCGCGTTGTTGACGAAGTTGGGGCCGCCCTGGCCGACGGTGTCGACGAGTCGCTTGTTGGCCTCGGCGATCTGGGTGTTCAGCAGGGCGAGATTCCGGTCGACCTCGGCCTTCGCGGACGCGGGGACCGCGGGCAGCTGCGAGGCGACGTCCGGGCAGGTGATGGTGCCCGCCGCGGCGGCGTCGCCCGTTCCGGCCGCGGCCCCGCCCGTCTGTGCGGCGGCCGGCGTGCTCGGGGCTGCGGACGCCGTGGCCGTGCCGCCGGCGGCCGCGCCTCCCGCGGTGTTCAGGGAGCAGGGGGCGAGCGCGTCCAGGCCCTGCGGCTTGGCGGCCGTGCGGCCGATGGCCGTCGCGATCCGGTTGACGGTGGCGACGCGCTTGTCCTTCAGCGGGCCGAGGATCGCGTTCTGGATGAAGTTGGGGCCGCCTTGGCCGACGGTGTCGACGAGTCGCTTGTTGGCCTCGGCGATCTGGGTGTTCAGCAGGGCGAGATTCCGGTCGACCTCGGCCTTCGCGGAGGCCGGGACCGCGGGCAGGCTCGGGGCGACCGCCGGGCAGTTCACCGTGTTCGCGGCGGCCTTCGTCGTGGCGTTCTGGGCGTTGTCGTGCTTCTCGCCCGCCAGCGCGCTGCCGGCGATCACCGCCGCGGACAGCACCACGGCGGAGGCTCCGCCGATCATCACGACGCGCCGCTTGTTGTACTTCGGAAGAGCCCTGGACATGCGGAATCCTCACTCGGGTCGGGGGTGGACCACCGTCCGGCGTTCGGCCGGTCGGTCAACGTCCGTGTGCCTGCCGTGCTTGAACGCGGCGCCTGCGTTCAGCGGGAGATACGCGGAAACGATTACGAGCGTTCAACCCTCCGTGAAGATTCCTCTGCCGAGCGTGCCGGGCGGGCCACAATTGACGAACCATGCAGAGTGCTGCATACTCATGCATGTCAGCGAATGCACTGTGAGGAGAATCCCGTGACCGAGCGCGTCGTACTCGCCTACTCAGGCGGTCTGGACACCTCCGTCGCCATCGGCTGGATCGCCGAGGAGACGGGCGCCGAGGTCATCGCCGTTGCGGTCGACGTCGGCCAGGGTGGCGAGGACCTGGACGTCATCCGCAAGCGAGCACTCGCCTGCGGTGCCGTCGAGGCCGAGGTCGCCGACGCCAAGGACGAGTTCGCCGACGAGTACTGCCTCCCGGCGATCAAGGCCAACGCCCTCTACATGGACCGCTACCCGCTGGTCTCCGCCCTCTCCCGGCCGACGATCGTCAAGCACCTCGTCGCCGCCGCCCAGAAGCACGGCGCCACCACGGTCGCCCACGGCTGCACCGGCAAGGGCAACGACCAGGTGCGGTTCGAGGCCGGCATCGTCGCCCTCGCCCCCGACCTCAAGTGCATCGCCCCGGTCCGCGACTACGCGATGACCCGGGACAAGGCGATCGCCTTCTGCGAGGAGAAGCAGCTCCCGATCGCCACCACCAAGAAGTCCCCGTACTCCATCGACCAGAACGTCTTCGGGCGCGCGGTCGAGACGGGCTTCCTGGAGGACATCTGGAACGCCCCGATCGAGGACATCTACGAGTACACCTCGAACCCCGCCGAGGCCCGCGAGGCCGACGAGGTGATCATCACCTTCAAGCAGGGCGTCCCGGTCGCCATCGACGGCAAGCCCGTCAGCGTCCTGCAGGCCATCCAGCAGCTCAACGAGCGCGCCGGAGCCCAGGGCATCGGCCGGATCGACATGGTCGAGGACCGGCTCGTGGGCATCAAGTCCCGTGAGGTGTACGAGGCCCCGGGCGCGATCGCGCTGATCACCGCCCACCAGGAGCTGGAGAACGTCACCGTCGAGCGTGAACTCGCCCGCTACAAGCGGCAGGTCGAGCAGCGCTGGGGCGAGCTGGTCTACGACGGCCAGTGGTTCTCCCCGCTCAAGCGCGCCCTGGACGGCTTCATCGACGAGGCCAACCAGCACGTCAACGGCGACATCCGGATGACCCTGCACGGCGGCCGCGCGGTCGTCACGGGCCGGCGCTCCGACACCTCGCTCTACGACTTCGACCTCGCCACGTACGACACCGGCGACACCTTCGACCAGGCCGCGGCCAAGGGCTTCATCGACATCTACAGCCTGTCGTCGAAGATCGCCGCCAAGCGGGATCTGGCATAAGCGGTAGGGGGCTTGGCGCGGGCCGTGTCGTGTCCGCCGCCTCGGAGCCTGTCGAGCACTAGCCTGGCTGCCGCCTCCTCGCGCATGCGTGAGGAGGCGGTGGCGCATCCACACCTTTCGAGGAGTAACGCAAGTGAGCAGCAACAGCGGTGACGTCCGGCTCTGGGGCGGACGGTTCGCCGACGGTCCCGCCGAGGCCCTGGCCAAGCTGTCCGCGTCGGTCCACTTCGACTGGCGCCTCGCGCCGTACGACATCGCCGGCTCGCGTGCCCACGCGCGCGTGCTGCACAAGGCGGGCCTGCTCACCGAGGACGAACTCGAGCGCATGATCGCCGGCCTCGACCGGCTGGAGGCGGACGTCGCCGACGGCTCCTTCGTGGGCACGATCGCCGACGAGGACGTCCACACGGCCCTGGAGCGCGGTCTGCTCGAGCGGCTCGGCCCCGACCTCGGCGGCAAGCTCCGCGCCGGCCGCTCCCGCAACGACCAGGTGGCCACGCTCTTCCGGATGTACCTGCGCGACCACGCCCGGATCATCGGCGGCCTGATCGCCGACCTCCAGGAGGCGCTGATCGGCCTGGCCGAGGCCCACCCGGACGTGGCCATGCCCGGGCGCACCCACCTCCAGCACGCCCAGCCCGTGCTGTTCGCGCACCACGTCCTGGCCCACGTCCAGTCCCTGTCCCGGGACGCCGAGCGGCTGCGCCAGTGGGACGAGCGCACGGCCGTCTCGCCGTACGGCTCCGGCGCCCTGGCCGGCTCCTCCCTCGGCCTCGACCCGGAGGCGGTGGCGAAGGACCTCGGATTCGAGCACGGCAGCGCCGCCAATTCCATCGACGGCACGGCCTCCCGCGACTTCGTGGCGGAGTTCGCCTTCGTCACCGCGATGATCGGCGTGAACCTCTCCCGCATCGCCGAGGAGATCATCATCTGGAACACGAAGGAGTTCTCCTTCGTGACCCTCCACGACGCGTTCTCCACGGGCTCCTCGATCATGCCCCAGAAGAAGAACCCGGACATCGCCGAGCTGGCGCGCGGCAAGTCCGGCCGGCTGATCGGCAACCTGACCGGGCTCATGGCCACGCTCAAGGCGCTGCCCCTCGCGTACAACCGCGACCTCCAGGAGGACAAGGAGCCGGTCTTCGACTCCTGCGACCAGCTGGAGGTCCTGCTCCCCGCCTTCACCGGCATGATGGCCACGCTGACCGTCCACCGCGAGCGCATGGAGGAGCTGGCCCCGGCCGGGTTCTCGCTCGCCACCGACATCGCCGAGTGGCTGGTCAAGCAGGGCGTGCCCTTCCGGGTCGCGCACGAGGTCGCCGGCGAGTGCGTGAAGGTCGCGGAGGCGGACGGCAAGGAGCTGGACGAGCTGACCGACGAGCAGTTCGCGAAGATCTCCGCGCATCTGACGCCCGAGGTGCGCTCCGTTCTGAACGTCCCCGGTGCCCTCGCCTCCCGCGACGGCCGCGGCGGTACGGCCCCGAGCGCCGTCGCCGTCCAGCTCGCCGACATCAAGACGGACGTCGCCGCGCAGCAGACGTGGGCGGCGGCGAAGCGGAAGCAGTAGCAGTGGTAGGAGCAGTGGCACTGGCAGTAGCGGGGGTCGGTTCGGGAGCGGTGGGCTGACGCCGTCCGCCGCCGGGCCGGCCCGCCCGCGGAGGGGCCCGCCGGGCCGGCCCGCCCGGAGACGGACACGGACCGTGGGCGGGGGCGGGTGCCGTACGGCGGAGGGTGTCGCGGGTTACGTTGGCCGGGAGCCGTAAAGGAGCCGACCGAACGGAGCCGCGATGCCCTTCGCACGTCTCGCCTCAGCCACGACTCCCACCGCGCACCTCGGTCTGGGACTCGCCGCGGTGGGGCGCCCCGGTTACATCAACCTCGGGCGCGAGGAGGACCTGCCGGCCGACCGCAGTGTCGAAGCCCTGCGCGAGCGCACCCACGAACTCCTCGACGCCGCCTACGCCCAGGGCGTGCGCTACTTCGACGTGGCCCGTTCCTACGGCCGCTCGGAGGAGTTCCTCGCCGGCTGGCTGCGCGGCCGCCCGGACGTCGACGACGTGGTCGTCGGCAGCAAATGGGGCTACACCTACACCGCCGACTGGCGCACCGACGCCGAGGCGCACGAGGTCAAGGACCACGGGCTCGCCACGTACGAGCGGCAGCGCGCCGAGACCGCGGAGCTGCTCGGCGACCGGCTCGACCTCTACCAGATCCACTCGGTGACCCCGGACAGCCCGGCCCTCACCGACAAGGAGCTGCACGCGGCCCTCGCCGAGGCGGCCGCCGGCGGTCTGTCGATCGGCTTCTCCACCAGCGGGCCCGCCCAGGCGGAGGCCGTCCGGGCGGCGCTGGCCGTCACGGTCGACGGCGAGCCGTTGTTCCGTACCGTCCAGTCGACGTACAACGTGCTGGAGACCTCCGCCGCCCCGGCCCTCGCCGAGGCCCACGACGCCGGGCTCACGGTGATCGTCAAGGAGGGCCTGGCCAACGGCCGGCTCGCCGGGCCCCACGCGCCCGAGGCGCTGCGAGCGGTCGCCGAGCAGACCTCGCTCGGCTGCGACGCCGTCGCCCTCGCGATGATCCTGCGGCAGCCCTGGGCCGGGGTCGTGCTGTCCGGCGCGGCCACCGCCAACCAGCTCGCCTCGAACCTGCACGCCGCGGTCGTCGACCTCGACGAGGACCAGCTGACCCGGCTCGCCGCGCTGGTGGAGGAACCGGGGGCCTACTGGGAGCACCGCAGCCGGCTGCCCTGGCACTGAGAGCGCTCAGAGTGCTGAGAGCGCCGAGAGCGCCGAGAGCGCTGAGGGCACTCGGGCGCTGCGGCCACTGAGCGCCGGGCGCGCGGAGCGGAGCGTCGGGCCGCGCGGAGCCTGAGGATCACCTGGGTGTGAGACGCATGCGCGTCGTGTGAGACATTCTTGTCTCATATGCAGTACAGTTGTCTCATGGCTGTCGACCGTGACCACGTGCTGCGCAGCGCAGCCGCCCTGCTCACCCGCAAAGCCACCGCGACGATGGACGAGGTCGCGAAGGCCGCCGGGATCAGCCGGGCCACGCTGCACCGTCAGTTCGCCGGCCGGGACGCGCTCGTCCGCGCGCTGGAGGCCCTCGGCATCGAGGAGTGCGAGGCCGCCCTGGACGCGGCCCGTCTCGACGACGGCACCGCCCAGGAGGCCGTGCGCCGTCTGGTGGGCGAGCTGGAGCGGTCGGCCGGACTGCTCGCATTCCTCTACACCGAGAACCAGCTGTTCGAGGGGGACGGGCAGCACGAGGGCTGGGCCCGGATCGACGTCCGGGTGGCCGCGCTGTTCCGGCGCGGCCAGGAGAGCGGCGAGTTCCGCATCGACCTCTCCCCGGCCTGGCTCACCGAGGCGCTCTACGGACTGATGGCCTCGGCCTCCTGGGCCGTGACCGAGGGCCGGGTCGCCGCCAAGGACTACCACCACATGATCGTCGGGCTGCTGCTCGGCGGTGCGCTCAGGAGAGAGGAACCATGACCAGCACCCTGCGGCCGGCGGTCGCGACACGGATACCGAAGCGTCCGGGCCGCTGGCTCGCGCTCGGCGTCCTCGTCCTCGCCGTGCTGCTGGTGGCCGTCGACGCGACCGTCCTCGGCCTCGCGACCCCGTACATCAGTGAGGACCTCGAACCCTCGGGCACCCAGCTCCTGTGGATCGGTGACGTCTACTCCTTCGTCATCGCCGGGCTGCTCGTCTCCATGGGCAGTCTGGGCGACCGCATCGGCCGCAAGCGGCTGCTGCTCACCGGCGCCACGGCGTTCGGCCTGATATCCGTGCTCAACGCCTATGCCACGACACCCGAGTTGATGATCCTGGCGCGGGCGCTGCTCGGTGTCGCCGGCGCGACCCTGATGCCCGCCACGCTCGCCCTGATCCGCAACATCTTCCACGACCCGCGCGAGCGCAGTCTCGCCATCGGCATCTGGGGCGCGACGGCCTCCGCGGGCACGGCGGTCGGCCCGGTCGTCGGCGGTTTCCTGCTCGAACACTTCTGGTGGGGCTCGGTCTTCCTCATCAACCTGCCGGTCATGGTGGTCCTCGTCCTCGTCGGCCGCCGGCTGCTGCCCGAGTCGAAGAGTCCGCGGCCCGGCCCCTGGGACCTGATCAGCGTGACGCTCTCGCTGGTCGGTGTCATCGGTGTGGTGTACGCGGTGAAGGAGCTCGCGGCGCACGGGCCGGGCGCTCAGGCGCTCGCCGCCGGTCTGCTGGGAGCGGGCGCCCTCTTCTGGTTCGTGCGCCGCCAACTGACGCTCGCGACACCGCTGCTGGACGTCCGGCTGTTCCGCAACCGGGGGTTCTCCGGCGCGGTGCTGGCCGACCTGTTCACCGTGCTCGGCATGTCCGGGCTCGTCTTCTTCCTCTCCCAGTACCTGCAACTGGTGCAGGGACGCGGGCCGTTCGAGGCGGGCCTCGCCGAAGTACCGGCCGCGGTGGGCGCGGTGGCGGCGGGTCTGGTGGCCGGACGGTGCGCGCGGCGCTTCTCCGTGCGGACCGTCGTGTCCGGCGGGCTCGCCGCGGTGGGCCTCGCGCTCGGCGTGCTCACCGTGCTGGACCGGTCGACCGGATACCCCGTGCTCGGCGCGGCGCTGCTGGTCGTCGGTGTCGGCGCCGGTTTCTCGTTCACCGTCACGGCCGACGTCATCCTCTCCGCCGTCCCCAAGGAGCAGGCGGGCGCCGCGTCCGCGGTCTCCGAGACGGCGTACGAGCTGGGAGCGGCTCTGGGCATCGCCCTGCTCGGCTCCGTCGTGACCGGCGTCTACGCCGGCTTCACGGGCCCGGCGGGCACACCGGCCGCGGCGCACGACTCGCTGGGCGGTGCGGTGGAGGCCGCCGGACATCTGCCCGAGCACACCGCCGAGGCGCTGCTGACCTCGGCCCGGGAGTCCTTCGTGGACGGTCTGGCCCTCGCCTCCGGCGCGGGCGCGGCGGTCCTGCTCGCCACCGCGGCGGCGGCCTGGTTCCTGCTGCGGGGCCAGAAGCTGGAGGCGTAGCGAACGCGGTCCGGGGACGCGCCCTGTGCGGGTCCGGCGGGTCCCGGTCCGGTGTCGGTGCGGGGCCCCCGGCGAGGACCGGTCCCGAGCGGGGACGGCGGCTGCTCCGGACCGTACGAAACGGGTGGGCCCCGGCCGGAGACTCCGGCCGGGGCCCACCCGTGTGCGACGACGTGGCCGGAGGCCTACGCGGCCTTCGCCTTCGTGGCGTACATGTCGACGTACTCCTGGCCGGACAGCCGCATGACCTCGGTCATCACGGAGTCGGTCACGGCGCGCAGCACGTAGCGGTCGCGGTCCATGCCCTCGTAGCGCGAGAACTCCATGGCCGGTCCGAAGCGGACCGTGACCTTGCCCGGACGCGGCATGCCCGAGCCGCCCGGCTGGAGCTTGTCGGTGCCGATCATCGCGAACGGGACGACCGGGGCGCCGGTCATCAGGGTGAGCCGGGCGATACCGGTGCGGCCGCGGTACAGACGGCCGTCGGGGGAGCGGGTGCCCTCGGGGTAGATCCCGAAGATCTTGCCCTCCTCCAGGACCCGGCGGCCGGTCATCAGCGCGGCCACGCCGCCGTTGGCGCCGTCCCGGTCGACCGGGATCATGCCGACGCCCGTGAAGAACCACGCCATGAGCCGGCCCTTGAGGCCCTTGCCCGTGACGTACTCGTCCTTGCCGATGAAGAACACCTGCCGGTCGCAGACCAGCGGAAGGATCATCGAGTCGATGAAGGTGAGGTGATTGCCGGCGAGGATCACCGGGCCGTCGCCGGGGATGTTCTCCACGCCTTCCGCCCGTAGGCGGAACATCAGGCGCATGATCGTTCCGAGCACTGCCTTGATGAGCGCGAAGCGGGACAACGGGCCCTCCGGTGTCAAGGGATCGGTATGGAGTCTGTGCAGGTGAGGACGATACTCGCGGTTCCCGGTCCATTGCACATCGGGTTCATCGACCGGATACGCACTGTTGACCTACGTTTACCTGCGGTTGCGTGCCCGTGAGCGGTGACGACCGGGCCGGCCCGGTGTGACGGACATCGCGCGCGGGTACCGGCGAACGGGTGAGCGCCCGGCGAAGGGCGGTCCGTCCGCCTCGCTCCCCGCCTACCCCGGACGGTCCGTCCGATGCCGACGGACCGTCATGTTCCGCCTCCCGGCGGCTCCCGAGGTCATCCACTGTTCCGCCGCGGGTCTCCCTCCCGTCACACCGGGACCCCTACGATCGTCCCGCTTCGACAGGCAGGCACCTACGGCGGGAGGAGCCCTCATGGGCGCGCAGGAGTCGAACGGCCAGGAGCGGGGCACGGCGCGGCGGACGCTGCTGTCGGCCGCGATGCTCGGGGCGGGCGGGGCGGCCCTCGGCCTGCCCGGCACCGCGAGCGCGGACGGGCGGCACCCGGGCCGCGGCTACCGGAGCCTGCCCCGGCCGACCGTCATCGGTCACCGCGGCGCCAGCGGCTACCGGCCGGAGCACACCTTCGGCTCGTACGAGCTCGCCCTCGACCTCGGCGCCGACGTCGTCGAGGCGGGCGACCTGGTGCCCACCAAGGACGGTCACCTCGTGTGCCGGCACGAACCGGAGATCGGCGGGACCACGGACGTCGCGGCGCACCCCGAGTTCGCGGGCCGGAGGACGACCAAGACCCTGGACGGGGTCCCCACCACCGGCTGGTTCACCGAGGACTTCACGCTCGCCGAGCTGAAGACCCTGCGCGCCGTTGAGCGCATCCCCGCCAACCGTCCGCACAACACCCTCTACGACGGCCGCTGGGAGATCCCCACCTTCGAGGAGGTCCTGCGCTGGCAGGACGAGCAGACCCGCAGGCGCGGCAAGCAGGTCTGGATCTACCCCGAGACCAAGCACCCCACCTACTTCCGGGCCCTCGGCCTCGGCCTGGAGGAGCGGGTCGCGAAACTGCTGCGCAAGCACGGCAAGGACGGGAAGGACTCGCCGGTCATCCTCCAGTCCTTCGAGCCGAGCAGCATCCAGCGGCTCGACAAGCTCGTCGGCAACCCGCTCGTCGTCCTGCTGTCGGCCGCGAACACCCGCCCCTGGGACTTCGTGGCGGCGGGTGACCCCCGCACGGTCGCCGACCTCGTCACACCGGCCGGTCTGGAGTGGATCGCCTCGTACGCGCAGGGCATCGGCCCCACGCTCGACCTCGTCATCCCGAAGGACGCGGCCGGCAACCTCACCACCCCCACCACGCTCGTCGCCGACGCGCACCGGGCCGGTCTGATCCTGCACCCGTACACGATGCGCAACGAGAACCCGTTCCTGCCCGCGAACTTCCGCAAGGGCACCGCGGCCGACGGCTACGGAGACCCCTTCGGCGCCTTCAAGACCTACTTCGAGACCGGCATCGACGGTGTCTTCTCCGACAACGCGGACACCGCCGTGCTGGCCCGGGCCGACTTCCTCAAGGGGTGAGCCGCCCGCCCCGCTCCGTCAACGGGTGACCGCCCTCACCCCGGATGGGGTGAACGTGGGGCCGCCCCGGCAACCTCGCGCCCGGGCGGCCGTGTCGTTCCCCGTATGACCCACGAGCTGGTTACCGCCCTCGGCCCGCTGCTCGCCGCCGAGGCGTCGGCCGAGGCCCCCGCCTGCGGCGCCGAGCCGGGCGACCTGGAACAGGCCGTCTGGCTGCGGCTGCTGGAACGCCTCGACGCGGCGGGGCCGCCCGCCGACCCGCAGGGCTGGGTCCGCCGGGCCGTGCGCTCGGAGGCCCGCCGCAGCCGCCGCAGGGCCCGCGCCGAGCAGCCGTACGCCACCGAACCCGCCGAGGACGGCGGGAGGGGGCCGGAGCAGCGGGCGCTGGCGGCCGCCGGTGAGCGAGAGCTGCGCTCGGCGGCGAGCCGGCTGCCCGGCCGCTGCCCGGGTCTGGTGGCCGCCCTGCTCGCCCCGGAGGACCTCACCTACCGGGAGATCGCAGGTGAGTTGGGTATCTCACAGGGCAGTCTTGGTCCGGAACGCTCCAGATGTCTGGGATGTCTTCGGCGATTGCTGACGCCGGAGGTTGCGGCCCGCTGACGACGGGGATAGGAGTGGGGGACGACCGGAACAGGTGAGCGGGAGGCATGCACACATGGGCATGAGCGTGACCATCTCGGCGGCGACCGAGCAGGATGCGGAATCGATCCTGAAGCTGCAGTACCTCTGCTATCAGAGCGAGGCCGAGCTCTACGGCGACTACGGCATCGAGCCCCTCACCCAGCCCCTCGACTCGCTCCGGGCGGAACTGGCGGGCGGCACCGTCCTGGTGGCCCGGCTCGGCGACGAGGTGGTGGCCTCCGTACGCGGCGCCGTCGACGCCGACGGCACGGCCCGCATCAACAAGCTCATCGTGCACCCGCGCATGCAGCGGCACGGCCTGGGCGGACGTCTGCTCGACGCGATCGAGGCCTCCCTCGGCGCGGAGGGGGCGGCGAAGTCCTTCCAGCTGTTCACCGGCCACCGCAGCGAGCGCAACCTGCGCCTGTACCGCAAGCACGGCTACGCCCCCGTCTCCCAGGAGCGGGTGGGCGAGCGGCTGACGCTGGTGACCCTGGCCAAGGGCGCCGACGCCGGCGCGTTCGCCACCAGCGCCTGACCGCGGCCGGCCTCTTCCTCAGGTCCGTCAGTCGGCTGTCGTCGGCCCGTTGTCGTCCGGCCGCGGGAGTCAGGCCGCGGTCGTCCGCGCCTTGCGCAGCCAGTACATCGCCGACAGCGGCAGCAGGACCGGGATGAAGAGATAGCCCATGCCGTAGTCCGACCACACCGTGGCGTCGGGGAAGGCGGACGGCTCGGCCAGCGTCCAGGTCCCCACGACCAGCACACCCGCGAGCTCGGCGGCGCAGCACACCAGCGCCGCCCTGCGCGCCGTCTCTCCGCCGCGCACGAGCGAGTACGTGATGAACCCGTAGACGAGACCGGCGACCGCGGACAGCGAGTAGGCGAGCGGCGCCTTGTCGAACTGCGTGGAGATCTGCACGGCCGACCGCGAGACGGCGCCGACCACCATCACGCCGTACAGCCAGACCAGCAGGATGCCCGGGCCGCTGATGAGCCGTGCGCGCTTCGGGCCGGCGGCCGGCTCCGCCGGGCCCTGTGCGCCGGGCCCGTCCTGTCCGTCGCGAGGCGCGATCGGGTTCTCCTCCGTGGCCGTCATCTCAGCCTCCCCAGATGTCGTAGAGCCGGACCTCGAGCACGGCGAGGACGATCCCGCCGGCCGCCACCGTGACCGAACCCCAGCGGGTGCGCTCCGCCAGCGACATGAAACCCGCGGCGGGAATGCAGGCGAACGCGCCGATCAGATACGCCACGAAGATCGTCGTGCCCTGTTCCGGCTTCTCGCCGCGCGCCAGCTGGACCACGCCGATCACCAGCTGGACCAGGGCGAGCAGGCTCACCACGGCCATCCCGATGAAGTGCCAGTCCTTGGTGGGCTGATCGCGGTGGGCGGCCCAGCCGCACCAGGCGGCGAGCGCGAGCGCGGCGACGGCCGTCGCGGCGGTCAGGGCATCAAACATGCCGTGACCCTATTACGGGCCAAAAGACCTGATGCGCTCGCCCCCGGGCAGCCCCGTAGGGTCGACGGCATGAAGATCCACGCAGAAGCCCTCCTGTTCGACAACGACGGAACCCTCGTCTCCTCCCTCGCGTCGGTGAACCGCTGCTGGACGCGCTGGGCGCACGAGTACGGGATCACCGCCGAGGACTTCGCCGCGATCGAGCTGCACGGGCGTCCCGCCGTCGAGATAGCCGCCGACCTGCTGCCCGCGGACCTGGTCCCCGAGGCGCTCGCCCGCATCGAGCAGCTGGAGGTCGAGGACGTGCCCGGCGGCGTCGTACCGCTGCCCGGAACCCTCGAACTGCTCGCCTCACTGCCCGCCGAGCGCTGGGCCGTCGTGACCTCGGCCACCCGCCGGCTCGCCGCCGCCCGGCTGGACGAGGTGGGGATCCGCCCCAAGACCATGATCTGCGCCGACGACGTCGACCGCGGCAAGCCCGATCCCGAGCCCTATCTCCTCGCCGCCCGCGAACTGGGTGTCGACCCGGCCCGCTGCGTCGTCTTCGAGGACGCGCCCGCCGGGCTCCAGGCGGGCCGCGCCGCGGGCATGACCACCGTGGCGTTGGCCACAACGCACCGGGCCGGCGAACTCGACGCCGACCTGGTCGTCGCGGACCTCTCCGCCTTGTCGGTACTGGTGGCGGACAAGGGAATGGAGATCTCCGTCCGGGGCTGACGCGCGGTCCGTGACGCCCGTCCACCATCCATCGCTGTCCGCTATTCGGACAGCGATGGCGGTCACCGGCACCCTGTCTGCTTTACTTCCTTCCATGACCACGACGAGCTACCGCATCCTTGCGACCGAGGCGACCATGACGCCCGGTGCTCGTTGTATGTGTCGAATGTGTGCCTGCTAGAGGGCCCTCGCACCACCTTCTGATCCCGCGCCCCGAAGCGGGACCGCCGCGCCTCGTGTCCGTACCGCGTACGTGACCGGGCTGCCCCGCGCACACGTTCTCCTTCCGGTTCCATCGCCATCGCGAGAACCGTGCCGCGTTCCGACCGAATGCACCCGTGCCCGGCGCACACCCACGCCCCGCACTCGACAGTGACGGAATCCCCAGTGATCACCACAACGGGCCTCACCAAGGTCTACCGCTCGCGCGGCCGTGACGTGACCGCCCTCGACGGCGTCGATCTGCACGTCCGCGAAGGCGAGGTGTACGGCGTCATCGGCCAGTCAGGCGCCGGAAAGTCCTCGCTCATCCGCTGCGTCAACCTCCTGGAGCGTCCCACCTCCGGCACGGTCACCGTCGCCGGCCAGGACCTCACCGCACTCGCCGGGCGCGGCCCGCGCGCGGGACGGGAACTGCGCCAGGCGCGTACCCGGATCGGCATGGTCTTCCAGCACTTCAACCTGCTGTCCTCGCGGACCGTCCAGGAGAACGTCGAGCTGCCGCTCGACATCCTCGGGCTCACCCGCAGGGAGCGCGGCCACAAGGCCCTCCAACTCCTGGACCTGGTCGGCCTGTCCGACAAGGCGGGCGCCTACCCGGCCCAGCTCTCCGGCGGGCAGAAGCAGCGCGTCGGCATCGCCCGCGCCCTGGCCGGCGACCCGAAGGTGCTGCTCTCCGACGAGGCGACCAGCGCCCTCGACCCCGAGACCACCCGCTCCATTCTCCAGCTCCTGCGCGACCTGAACCGCCAGCTGGGCCTGACCGTCCTGCTCATCACCCACGAGATGGACGTCGTCAAGACGGTGTGCGACTCGGCCGCGCTGATGGACAGGGGCCGCATCGTCGAGTCCGGCACCGTCAGCGAACTGCTCGCGACGCCCGGCTCCGAGCTGGCCTCCGCGCTCTTCCCGGTCAGCGGCACCGCCTCCGGCGACGACCGCACCGTCCTCGACGTCACCTTCCACGGGGAGTCGGCCACCCAGCCGGTCATCTCCCAGCTCTCGCGCACCTACAACATCGACATCTCGATCCTGGGCGCCGCGATGGACACCGTCGCGGGCCGGCAGGTCGGCCGGATGCGCATCGAACTTCCCGGCCGCTACGAGGAGAACGTCGTGCCGATCGGATTCCTGCGCGAGCAGGGCCTGCAGATCGACATCCAGGGGCAGCAGCCCGAGCTGGTCGAGGAAGGTGCCGCCAAGTGAGCTGGAACGAGATGCAGCCGCTGCTGTCCCAGGCGTGTTGGGACACCCTCTACATGGTCGGCTGGTCCACGCTGATCGCCGTGCTCGGGGGCCTCCCGCTGGGCGTCCTGCTGGTGCTCACCGACCGTGGCGGCCTGCTGCAGAACACCGTCGTGAACAAGGTCCTCGGCCAGGTCGTGAACATCGTCCGCTCGATGCCCTTCATCATCCTGATGGTCGCTCTGATGACCTTCACGCGCTGGATCGTCGGCACGACGATCGGCCGGGAGGCCGCCATCGTGCCGCTCGCGGTCGGGGCCATCCCGTTCTTCGCGCGGCTGGTGGAGACCTCCGTGCGCGAGGTCGACGGCGGACTGGTCGAGGCCGTGCAGTCGATGGGCGGCAGCACCTGGACCGTCGTCCGCAAGGTCCTCGTGCCCGAGTCCCTGCCGTCGCTGATCTCGGCCACCACGACGACGGTCGTCGCCATCATCGGCTACTCCGCGATGGCCGGTACCGTCGGCGCGGGCGGCCTCGGCGACCTCGCCATCCGCTATGGCTACCAGCGGTTCGAGTCCCAGATGATGTGGCTCATCGTGGCCGTCCTCGCCCTCGTCATCGCCGTCGTCCAGTTCGCGGGCGACTCGGGCGCACGGGTCCTGCACCGCCGCAGCGGCAAGGGCGGCGAGCCGCTCCGCTTCCGCGTCCTCGCCGGCTTCCTTCCCGGCGGCCCGGCCGGCGCCACCCCGGTCAAGTCGACCGATTCCTGACTCCCCGCCTCACCCGGCGGGTTGCACCACCCATGGAGAAAGGCACTTTTCGTGCGTAACACCACCAAGATCACCGCTGCAGTCCTCGCCACCGGCGCCCTCACCCTGGGCCTGACCGCCTGCGGCTCCGGCACGTCCGACGACAAGGCGAAGTCGACCGACACCCTCGTCGTCGCGGCCACCCCCGTCCCGCACGCCGAGATCCTCGACTACATCAAGGACCACCTGGCGAAGAAGGCCGGCCTCAAGCTGGAGGTGAAGGAGTTCACCGACTACGTCCAGCCGAACACGGCCACCGAGGACGGGTCCGTGGACGCCAACTACTTCCAGACCCAGCCGTACCTGGAGGACTTCAACAAGAAGAACTCCACGCACCTCGCCTCGGTCGCCGTCGTCCACCTGGAGCCCCTCGGCCTCTACTCCGAGAAGGCCGAGAAGCTCGACGAGCTGAAGAAGGGCGGCACCGTCGCCGTCCCGAACGACGCCGACAACGAGGCGCGAGCCCTGCGCTTCCTCGCCTCCAGCGGGATCATCACGCTCAAGAGCGGTTCGGAGAGCACCGCCACCCCGCAGGACATCGAGAAGAACCCGAAGGGCCTGCAGTTCAAGGAGATCGAGGCGGCCCAGACCCCGCGCTCCCTGAAGGACGTCGACGCCGCGGTGATCAACGGCAACTACGCGATCGGCGCCGGCCTCTCGCCCGCCAAGGACGCCCTCGCCCTGGAGTCCACCAAGAACAACGCGTACAACAACGTCCTCGCCGTGAAGCAGGGCAACGAGAACGACCCGCGCGTGAAGAAGCTCGCGAAGCTCCTCACCTCGCCCGAGGTCAAGAAGTTCATCGAGGACAAGTACAAGGGCTCCGTCCTCCCGTCCTTCTGAGGTCCGCCGCTCCGGCTCTCCTCCCGGTGAACGGGTCCGGGCCCGGGCCGATTTGCGGCCCCCGGCCCGACTCGTCACCGCACGGGGTCCACTCCATTACCCGGAGTGGACCCCGTTGTGCCGTTCAGTGGTTTCATGCTGCATGCTGGGCAGTTCAGCGGACCCGACGGTACATCAGGTCCGAAGTCCCCGACGGTTACGGAGCGTCGCATGACGAGCACCTTCCCCGACATCTCCATCAGCACGGAGCGGTTGGTCCTGCGTGCGCTCGACGAGGACGACGTGCCCGCGCTGACGGAGATGATGAACGACGAGATGGTGGCGGCCTGGACGTCGATCCCGCAGCCGTTCACCGAGGACGGCGCCCGGGACTGGGTCGGCGACTACGCGCCCACGGAACGCGCCGAGGGCCGCGGACTCGACCTCGCCGTCACCGAGTTCCTCACCCAGCGGCTGGTCGGCGTCATCCAGCTCGGCAAGACCAACTGGCGGGTCCGCTCCACCGAGCTGTCCTACATCATCGCGCCCTGGGCGCGCGGCGAGGGCTACGCCTCCGAGGCCGCGCTCGCCACCGCCCGATGGCTGTTCAGCGACCAGAAGTTCGAGCGCGTGGAACTGCGCACCGCGGCCGGCAACACCGCTTCCCAGCAGGTGGCCCAGAAGATCGGCTGCATCAGCGAGGGCGTGCTGCGCAACGCCTGCATAGCGCGGACCCGGACCGAGGAAGGCACCTGGGTCGACCTGCGGACCGACTTCATCGTCTGGAGCCTGCTCCCCGAGGACCTCGACGGCATGGACGGGGACCTCGGCGACCCGGGCGGCTTCGCCTCCTTCAACGACTGGAACTGAGACGGCCGCGAGGGCGGGAACGAGGACCACGGCGACCACCGGCGCGGGTGCCGGCGGACGGCACGCGTTCCACGTCCGGGTGCCGGCTCCGCCGGGCGGGGACCGCGGGGGCGGGCCGGGCACGGTCATATGCGGTCGTATACGGTCGCTTCGAGGTACCCGGGCGTACGGGAGTCACCTCGCCGGGGCACCGGCTCACGGGTCCGGGAGCACGTGCGGGCGGAAGGGGACCGTTCCCGCGCCACGCCCACCGGCACGCTCCCGCCGGGCCGCACCGGGGTACCCTCACCAAGCCCGTCCGGGCTGCACCTGAGACCTGCGAAGACCTTCTGGAGACTGACGACGATGGCCGACCGGGTCACGGTGATCGGCTGGGACGGCTCGCCGCTGACCGTCGCGGCGAGCTCCGCTCTCGGCGCCGCCACGCTCGTGGCCGGCGCGGCCCACCATCTCGCGCTCCCCGAAGTGCCCGAGGGCGCCGAACGCGTCCGGCTGGGCAGCATGGATCTGGCCGCCCGCCGCATCGCCGGCCACCGCGGCACCGCGGTCGTCCTCGCCGACGGGGACCCCGGGTTCTTCGGCGTCGTCCGCACCCTGCGCGCACCCGAGTTCGGCCTGGAGGTCGAGGTCGTGCCCGCCGTCTCCGCCGTGGCCGCCGCCTTCGCCCGCGCCGGAATGCCCTGGGACGACGCACAAGTGGTCGTCGCACACAGTCGCACCCTGCGACGCGCGGTGAATGTATGTCGAGCCCATACGAAAGTCGCCGTCCTCACCTCGCCCGGCGCCGGCCCCGCCGAACTGGGGCTGCTGCTCGAAGGCGTGCACCGCACCTTCGTCATCTGCGAGGAACTCGGCACCACCCGCGAGCAGGTCACGATCCTGACCTCCGACAAGGCGGCCGACCACACCTGGCGCGACCCGAACGTCGTGATCGTCATCGGCGGCTCCACGGCCGCCGCCCAGGGGGGCGGCTGGATCGCCGGCCGGGACCCCGGTGCCGGACCGCGTGGCTGGGCGCTGCCCGCGCGCGCCTACGGCGGCGCGCTCGGCGAGGGCGAGACCGATCTGCTGCGCGCCGCCCAACTCGCCCGGCTGGGACCGCGCGTGGGTGACCTCGTCTGGGACATCGGCTGCGGCAGCGGCGCCTTCGCCGCCGAGGCCGCCCGCACCGGCGCCGCCGTCATCGCGGTCGACCGCAGTCCGGGCTCCTGCGCCCGCACCGAGCACTCGGCCCGGCGCTACGGCGTGCAGATGCAGGTCGTCCACGGCAGTGCCCCGCACGTTCTGGAGGACCTGCCCGAACCCGACGTCGTACGGGTCGGGGGCGGGGGAGCGGCGGTCGTCTCGGCGGTCGCGGACCGCAGGCCCCAGCGCATCGTCGCGGACGCCGCGACGCGTGACGCCGCCGAACTCATCGGCCGCGATCTGACCGAACACGGCTACGACGTCGAGTGCGCCCTCATCCAGTCCGTCGAACTCGATACGAGGGCCTGGACGGAGAAGGAGCGGAGCGTTGCGTTCCTGCTCAGTGGCCGTCTGCCGGATCGCGCCCCGTGATCCTGTTGTCGTACCGCTCGCGGTAGGCTGGCCGATCGTTGTACCGCTCCCGGGGGGTCGGCCTTTCGTAGGCCAATGTCCGGAAAACCCGCCCGTTTTGAGGCGTGTGTGGTACGGCAGAACCGGAGGACGCGCAACGTGGCGCAGTCCACAGCGGCCACTCGCCGATCACGCTGTCGCGAGGGCGGGATGACCGGGACAATGCCAGTTAATGGCTTTGTCGTCTTTGTTGGCCGGTCGTACGTGCCGCTGGGCACGCACGCTCGTTCTTCACTGTGGGGCGGTCGGTGCGCCGTTCCGGGCGAGCTGGACTTTGGAGCACTAACCGATGGGCGAGGGGTACGCATGACCGACACCGGCCAGGTCCCGGGCGAGGGATTGCCGGAGAACGCAGGCATGGTGGAGCAGCCGGGCGTCTCCGCGCCGGGCGCGTACACCTACCTCGACTCCTCCGAGGGACCCGTCGAGGAGGACGACCTCCTTCTGCTGCCGGGCGCGCCCGGTGCGCAGGGTGCCTGGGGCAACGAGGTGCCGCCGCCGGCCCCGATGCCCTTCACCGACGAACCCGGGCCGCACGAGACGGACGGACGCGACACCGGGGCGATCGACCTCGGCGCCGTGCGCGCGCCGGGCCCCTCGCCCGTCGCCCAGCCGGTCCCGGCGCCCGTCGCGGCCCCCGCGGCCCCGCGCCGTCCGCTGCACCTCGGCCCGCCCACGCCGGACGGTTCGTCCAGCCCGGTGCGCTCGCTGGCCGACCGCGGCCCCGCGGGCGTCCGCCCGAGCTCGATGACCACCCCGGTCGCACCGCTGCGCGTGGCCGGCCCGCCGACCGTCGGCCCCGAGTACCTGGACGTGCCCCAGGCCGCCGAGGCGACTCCGCAGAGCGCCGTGGCGTGGACCGCCGTGCCGGTGGCCGGGGAGATCCCGGCCGAGGAGACGGCCCTCCCCGAGGCGGGACAGCTGCCGGGCGCCCCGGTGGCCCCCGAACCCGTAGCGGCCCCCGAACCCGTACCGGCAGCCGAGGCGCCGGAGGCCGTGGAGGCCGAGCAGGCACCCGGCGTCGTGGCGGCGCCCCTCGCCGACGAGCCGGCGGCCCCCGAGGCCGGCCTGGAGCTGCCGGAGGCGGACGTCGTGTCGCTCGACCTCCAGGACCCGGTGGACGCCCCGGCCCCCGAGGCCGTGCCCGTCACGGACGTCTCGCCCGACCAGCCGCTTCCCGAGGCCCCGCAGTTCCAGGACGCCCCGGAGAACCCGGGCGCCACCGGCGCCGCGGGCGAGGGGGAGCAGGCCGCGGCGGTGACGCCCGCGGAGCAGATCGCCGAGGACGCGGGCCACGCGGTGCCCGAGCAGGCCCAGGCCCCGGCCGGGGACCTCGCACCCGAGGACCCCGCCGTCGTGCAGCTCCCGGCGCCGGTCCCCGGCCAGGACACGCACGGTGCCGGATTCCAGACCCACGACTCCCACGGAGCCGGGCTCCGGGTCCACGACTCGCACGGTGCCGGATTCCAGGCTCACGACTCTCACGGTGCCGGCTTCCAGGTCCACGACACGCACGGTGCCGGGCTCCCGGTCCAGGACACCCACGGTGCCGGCGTCCAGGTCCTGCCGCAGGCCGTGCTCGCCGAGCCCGCCGCCCAGGCGCCGGAGCCCGTCGTGGTCTTCGTGGACGAGCCGTCCCTCCCCGGCGCCGAGCGCTCCGCCGACGCACCGGCCCCGCACGGCTACGAGACCCCCGAATCCGCGCTGACGGCGCTCTCCGCGCGCTCGGCGGACGCCTCGCACGGCGGTCAGGGGCTCGTCCTCGACGAGGCCGCGGCCCAGCAGTTCACCGAGGCGCCCGCCCACGTGGCGGACGGTGCCGCCCTGCCCGAGAACACCGCGCCCGACCAGGACGGCGCCGCCGACGCGATCCAGGCCGTCCCCGCGGTCGTGCCCGCTCCGGCCGAGCCCGCCCACGCGGGCCCGGCCGAAGGCGACCCGCACCAGCCGGCGGGCGCCGAGCAGCTGCCCGACGGCGCCCCGGACCAGGCGGCCGCCCCCGGCTTCCCCGACGCACCCGCCGTGCCCCAGGCCGACCAGGGCCTCGGCCCCGTCGTTCCCGGTGACGGCACGGTGCCCGCGCACCCGGCCGCGACCCCGCCGCACGGCACGACCGTGGCCCCGCTGCCCGCCGAGGAGCAGCCGGAGGCCCGGCAGCCCGCGGCGCCCGCCGAGGCCGTGACGGCCGACCCGGCCGAGACCGAACCGGTCGCGCAGGTGTCGGTGCCGGCCCCCCGCGAGGCCGAGCCCGAGACCGGCAGCACGCCGCTGCCGCTCGCCGCGGAGCACGAGCCCGTGGCGGCCCAGCAGGCGGACGACCTGCAGACCCAGGTCGCCGACCAGGAGGAGAGCACGGCCGTGGTGGAAGACGTACGCGAGTCCACCGGCCCGGCCGCCCCCGGCTACAACGACGCCGAGCGCGAGGCCGTCCTGCGCGTGATCCGCGAACGCCGCGACATCCGCAACGGCTTCCGCAGCGACCCGATCCCGCACGACGTGCTGCTGCGCGTTCTGGAGGCCGCGCACACGGCCCCGTCCGTCGGCCACTCCCAGCCCTGGGACTTCGTCGTCATCCGCTCCGCCGAGACCCGGCGCAGCATGCACGAACTCGCCCAGCGCCAGCGCGAGGCCTACGCCCAGTCGCTGCCCAAGGGCCGGGCCAAGCAGTTCAAGGAAATGAAGATCGAGGCCATCCTCGACACCCCGGTGAACGTCGTCGTCACCGCCGACCCGACCCGCGGCGGACGCCACACTCTCGGCCGCCACACCCAGCCGCAGATGGCCCCCTACTCCGCCGCCCTCGCCGTGGAGAACTTCTGGCTCGCCGCCCGCGCCGAGGGTCTCGGCGTCGGCTGGGTCAGCTTCTTCGACGAGCGTGAGATGGTCCGCGCCCTGGGCCTGCCCGACCACCTGGAGGTCGTCGCCTACCTGTGCGTCGGGTACGTGGACGAGTTTCCGGAGGAGCCCGAGCTCATGCAGGCCGGCTGGTCCAAGCGCCGCCCCCTGTCGTGGGTCGTCCACGAGGAGACGTACGGCCGCCGCGCCCTGCCCGGTGAGGAGCCGCACGACCTGCTCGCCGAGACCGTCTCCAACATCCGCCCCCTGGACGCCAAGGCGCTCGGCGAGGCGTGGGAGCGCCAGAAGCGGATGACCAAGCCCGCCGGCGCCCTCGGCATGCTGGAGATCATCTCCGCGCAGCTCTCGGGGCTGTCCCGGATGTGCCCGCCGCCGATCCCGGAGCCCGCGGCCGTCGCGATCTTCGCCGGCGACCACGGTGTCCACGCCCAGGGCGTCACCCCCTGGCCGCAGGAGGTCACCGGCCAGATGGTGGCCAACTTCCTCGGCGGCGGCGCGGTCTGCAACGCGTTCGCCAACCAGGTGGGTGCCGAGGTCTGCGTCGTGGACGTGGGCGTCGCCTCCGACCTGCCGGCCACGCCGGGCCTGCTGCCGCGCAAGGTCCGCGCGGGCACCGCGGACATGACCACGGGTCCGGCCATGACCCGGGAAGAGGCCGTCGCTGCGCTGGAGGTGGGCATCGAGACGGCCCGCGACCTGATGGCCGCGGGCAACAAGGCCCTGCTGACCGGTGAGATGGGCATCGCCAACACGACCGCGTCGGCCGCCCTGATCTCGGTGTTCACCGGAGCCGACCCGGCCGAGGTGACGGGCCGCGGCACCGGCATCAACGACGAGACCCTGGCCCGCAAGACCGAGGTCGTCCGCCGTGCCATCGAGTTCCACCAGCCGGACCCGGCGGACCCGATCGGCGTCCTCGCGGCGATCGGCGGTCTGGAGCACGCGGCCATGGTCGGTCTGCTCCTCGGCGGCGCCTCCCTGCGCACGCCGGTGATCCTGGACGGCGTCAGCGCCGGCGCCGCCGCCCTGGTGGCCCGCGCCATCGCCCCCGAGGTCCTGGCCGCCTGCATCGCGGGCCACCGCAGCGCCGAGCCCGGTCACGTGGCCGCCCTGAACAAGCTGGGCCTGCGCCCGCTGATCGACCTCGACCTGCGTCTCGGCGAGGGCACCGGCGCCCTCCTGGCCCTGCCCATCGTGCAGAGCGCGGCGCGGGCGATGCACGAGGTCGCCACGTTCGACTCGGCCGGGGTGACCGAGAAGTAGGCAGGTCCACGGCACCGGGGGGTGGGCAGTTCCGCACTGCCCACCCGGCCCCGCCGTAGTCTGGACTCCACCGAAGAACCCCACGTCAGGGCCGCTCCAGAGCCGCAGCGCCCACCCCACAGCCTGCCCGTACGAGGAGCCGCACCGCCATGGCCGAACACCCCGCATACCCGGTGGGCCTCCGCCTCTCCGGCCGTCGTGTCGTCGTCCTCGGCGGTGGCCAGGTGGCCCAGCGCCGGCTCCCCGCGCTCATCGCGGCGGGCGCGGACGTCCACCTCGTCTCGCCCGAGGCGACCCCGTCCGTCGAGGCGATGGCCGACACGGGCGAGATCACCTGGACGCGGCGGGCGTACGAGGAGGGCGACCTCGCCGACGCCTGGTACGCGCTCATCGCCACCAGCGACCCGGTCGCCAGTGCCGAGGCCTCGGCCGAGGCCGAACGCCGGCGCGTCTGGTGCGTGCGCTCGGACGACGCCGACGCGGCCACCGCCTGGACCCCGGCCACCGGCCACAGCGAGGGCGTGACCGTCGCCGTCCTCACCACCGACGCCAAGGGCCGCGACCCCCGCCACACCGCCGCCATCCGTGACGCCGTGGTCGAGGGCCTGCGCGACGGCACGCTCGTCGCGCCGCACCACCGCACCCGCACCCCCGGCGTCGCCCTCGTCGGCGGAGGTCCCGGCGACCCCGACCTGATCACGGTCCGCGGCCGACGGCTGCTGGCCGAGGCCGACGTGGTCATCGCCGACCGGCTCGGCCCCCGCGACCTGCTCGCCGAACTCCCGCCGCACGTCGAGGTCATCGACGCGGCGAAGATCCCGTACGGCCGGTTCATGGCCCAGGAGGCCATCAACAACGCGCTCATCGAGCACGCGAAGCAGGGGAAGTCGGTCGTCCGGCTGAAGGGCGGCGACCCCTTCGTCTTCGGCCGGGGCATGGAGGAGGCCCAGGCGCTCGCCGAGGCCGGCATCGCCTGCACGGTCGTTCCCGGCATCTCCAGCTCGATCTCGGTGCCCGGCGCCGCCGGCATCCCCGTCACCCACCGGGGCGTCGCGCACGAGTTCACCGTCGTCAGCGGTCATGTCGCCCCCGACGACGAGCGTTCGCTCGTCGACTGGCCGGCGCTCGCCAAGCTCCGCGGCACCCTCGTCGTCCTCATGGGCGTCGACAAGATCGGCCGGATCGCCGACACGCTCGTGGCGCACGGCAAGCCCGCCGACACCCCCGTCGCCCTCGTCCAGGAGGGCACGACCGCCGCCCAGCGCCGCGTCGACGCCACCCTGGCCACCGTCGCCGACACCGTCCGCAGCGAGGACGTACGGCCGCCCGCGGTCATCGTCATCGGCGAGGTCGTGGACGTCGGCCCCGGAATCTCCGAGTAACCACGGGTAACCCGACCCGTTCCCAGCCGTTGGCACCGCACCCAGGACAAGGCAGTATCACCCTGTGGCCGATCTCATCACCGTCGACAACCCCGACGACCCGCGTCTGCGCGACTACACGGGCCTGACCGACGTGGAACTGCGCCGCAAGCGCGAACCCGCGGAGGGCCTGTTCATCGCCGAGGGCGAGAAGGTCATCAGACGGGCCAAGGACGCCGGCTACGAGATGCGCTCGATGCTGCTGTCCGCCAAGTGGGTCGACGTCATGCGCGACGTCATCGACGAACTCCCCGCGCCCGTCTACGCGGTCAGCCCGGAGCTCGCCGAGCAGGTCACCGGCTACCACGTGCACCGGGGCGCGCTCGCCTCCATGCAGCGCAAACCGCTGCCGACGGCCGAGGAACTGCTGCGGACCGCGCGCCGGGTGGTCGTCATGGAGTCGGTGAACGACCACACGAACATCGGCGCCATCTTCCGTTCCGCCGCCGCCCTCGGCATGGACGCGGTCCTGCTCTCCCCGGACTGCGCCGACCCGCTCTACCGCCGCTCGGTGAAGGTCTCGATGGGCGCGGTCTTCTCGGTCCCGTACGCCCGGCTCGAGACCTGGCCCAAGGGCCTGGAGTCGGTGCGCGACGCGGGGTTCAACCTGCTCGCCCTCACCCCGGACGAGAAGGCGAGGTCGCTGGACGAGGCGGCCCCGCACAAGATGGAGCGGGTCGCGCTGATGCTCGGCGCCGAGGGCGACGGGCTCTCCACCCGGGCGCTGATGGCGGCCGACGAATGGGTCCGCATCCCGATGGCCCACGGAGTCGATTCCCTGAACGTCGGCGCGGCGGCCGCGGTCGCCTTCTACGCGGTAGCGACGGGCCGGCCCGAGAGCTGAGAGTCCCGGTCCGGGGGACGGACGCCTTCTCCGGCCGCAGTCGGAGGGCGCGCCGTCCTACGGGAAGGCGCCGGACGCCGACCGTTCCTGGTGGACGGTCTTGCGCGGGGTGTCGTCGAGCCCGCGGGACGGCCCCTGGCATCCCTGGGCCGCCGCGATCCCCAGCGCGACCAGCAGCGTCACCACCACGAACACGAACAACCGCTGGCGCAGCAGCCGCGGATTGGCGGGCCTGCGGCCCGTCCCCGTGGTGCGCGGACCGGGACGCCCGGCCCCGCTGCGGGGTGCGGGCCGGTTCCCGGTGCGGCCGGTGTTGCGGACGGGCGCCGGACGCGAACCCGAGCGCGAACCGCCGTTCGTGCCGCCGGTCCGCGGCGGCGGAGTCGTCCCCCGCGGCGGCGGAGTGGTCCCCCGGGGCGGGGGAGTGGCCCCCGGCCGCCGCTGGGTGCGCTGCTCCGCGTACTGCTCGGCCAGGCGCCCGGTCGGCCGGTCCGGGTCCGAACGCGGCGCGGGCGGCCGCGTGTCCACCATGCCCTGGGCCTCGCGGGCCGCGATCTCCTTCAGCCTGAGGGACAGCTGGAGGGTGCTGGGCCGCTCCTCGGGGTCCTTCGCGAGGCAGGCCCGCACGAGCGGCGCGAGCGCGTCCGGGACCCCGTGCAGATGCGGCTCCTCGTGGACCACGCGGTAGAGCATCACCTCGGAGCTGCCCTGGCCGAAGGGAGAGTCCTGGGTCGCCGCGTACGCGAGCGTGGCCCCGAGCGCGAACACGTCCGTGGCCGGGGTGACGGCGATGCCGCGGACCTGCTCCGGCGCCAGGAAGCCCGGGGAGCCGACCGCCGTGCCCACGTGGGTGAGCGTGCTCGCCCCGGTCGCCCACGCGATGCCGAAGTCGATGATCCGCGGCCCCTTCGGGGACAGCAGGATGTTGGACGGCTTGAGGTCGCGGTGGACCACCCCGGCCTCGTGCACCGCGACGAGCCCCTCGGAGAGGGCGGCACCGACGGCGGCCACGTCGGCCGCCGACAGCGGCCCCTCCTCGGCGACCTTGTCGTGCAGCGAGGGGCCGGGCACGTACTGGGTGGCGAACCACGGCCGGTCCGCCTCCAGGTCGGCGGCGACGAGCCGCGCCGTGCAGCCGCCCCTGATCCGGCGTGCCGCCGAGACCTCGCGCGCGAACCGGGAACGGAACTCCTGATCCTCCGCCAGGTCGGGGCGGATCACCTTCAGCGCGACCCGCTGCCCCCGCCGGTCGGAGCCCAGGTAGACCACACCCATGCCGCCCGCGCCGAGCCGTCGGTGAAGCCTGAACGAGCCGACGACACGCGGGTCCTCGCGCCTCAGGCGCATCATCGCCATGTCCATCCCCGCTGCCCGGTCCGTTTGACGAGCCACAGCTTACGTTTTCGCGGCCGGGTGCGCGCAGAGGCCGCGCCCTCTCGTCCCGATCGATTGTCAGTGCCGGGTGGGAAACTTGAGAGGTGGTCAGGGAGCGTGCGTACGGCGCCTCTTTGGCCTGCTCTTGATCCCAACCATCCATCGTCGAAGGGGGATTGAGCCCGTGAGGGGTGACCGCGTGGAGATAGTCGTGGACGCAGGGGACACGACGCGTACGTACGAGGTGGTGGCGAGCAGGGCGGGCCGCCGGGTGGAGACGGCGGTGCGCCGAGGTGTGGTGGAAGTGAGCGAAGTCACTCGAAACGGAACAGTGGTACGGACCGCCCGCTTCATGGCGACCCGGGTGCTCGCGCTGGTGGAGCAGCCGGTTCCGCGGGTGGACGGCTCGGAGGAGTAGGGCGCATCGGACGTCCCCTCAGGGAAGACCCTGAGACCGGGGCCCACGTCTCCACCCACGGTAGTACTCGGCAGGTCACGGCTCATCCTCCGGGAGGCCCGCCAATCGGTACGAGGGCATGACGACCCGGGGCCGTCACGCGCCTAGATTTGTTGTCAAGCGGCGGGTGCAGCACTCGTCCCCCGAGGTCAGACACCCGCCGCTGCCAGGCACAACAGAATCTCGGTCAGGAGAGGGACCATGGCCCACACGGCACCGCGGACGGAGCTCCGCACGCAGGGACGCAAGGCATACACAGCCGCGTTCGGCACCCGCCAGGGTCAGCGCCACCCCTTGGTGGCGACAGCGATGGTCCTTCCCCTGGCGGCCCTGCTCGTGGTCGTCTTCGGCGGCTGGGACGCGGTGGTCACACAGGCGTCGTCCGTGGGCGTGATGCTGGGGCGCTGAGCGGCGCCCCAGGCCCGGAAGAGCGGTCCGGGCGGGGACATCCGGCCATGAAACCCCGTGGGGACGGGGGTGCGGCGGACGGCAGGAAGATGCCCGCGCAGCTGGGGAGCTGCGCGGGCATCTCTTTTTCCGGTCCCGGCCCCGGCCTCGGACACCTGGCTCCCGGCCCCGGCCTCGGGCACGCATGGTTTCCGTACGCCGGGCAGTCTTGCCGGGTGCGGGGCGTCCGGTGCCGGGAGCCAGGTGTCCTGGGCCGGGGTCGGATGCGTACGCTCACCGGTGGGTGCCTCACCGGCGGGTCCCCCGCTCTCTGGGTGCCTCAAGGACAGGGATGCCTTCACGGGCGTTGCCCCCATCGGCAGGATGCTTCACCGGCGGGTCCTCTCACCGGCAAGGTGCCCTCGCCGGCGGGTGCTCGTCGGAGTGTGCCCGCTCGTGGGTGTGTTCTTCGTGCCGATCAGGGGGATCCGTGACCGTAGACAGCCTGGTGCCGGCGCTCGGTGCCGCCGCGCGCGGTGCGGCGCACCCGGGCCGGGGGATCCCGGGCCCCCGCGGGGCCTGCCCCTGCGGCGCCGAGGACGGCCTCCTCGCGGACAGGGACGACGGCACCGTCGTCCGCCACGGCGGCCTCGTCGCCAAGGCCCACGCCCCGGACACGGAACCCCGCGCGCTCGCCCTGCGCGTCGCCGCGGCCGGTGCCCTCCCCGGCGTCTTCCTGCCCCCGCTGGACCCCGCCCCGGCCGGCCTCCTCGGCCGCCGGGTCACGTTCTGGCCCTACGGCGCCCCGGTCGACCCGGACACCCCCGACGCGGCCCCCTGGGAGGAGGCCGCGACCCTGCTGGCGCTGCTGCACCGGGCCCCCGCGCCGGACGGGCTGCCGCCGATGCGAGGCCCCGCCAAGGCGGCCCGCGCGCTGGCCCGGCTGCGGGCGGCCGGTCCGCACCCGGCCGCCGCCCCGGTCCTGCGCGCATGGACGACCCTGCCGGCCTGGGCGCGGGCCGAGGCGCCGATGCCGGACACCACGACCCTGTGCCACGGCGACCTGCATCTCGGCCAGCTCGTACGCCATCCCGCGCCGGACGGCGCCTGGCGCCTGATCGACGTCGACGACCTGGGCGTCGGCGATCCGACCTGGGACCTGGCCCGCCCGGCCGCCTGGTACGCCTGTGGGCTGCTGCCGCCCGAGGAGTGGCTCCGGTTCCTGAGCGCCTACCGGGACGCGGGCGGCCCGGCCGTCCCCGCCGACGGTGATCCCTGGCCCGCACTGGACGTGGCCGCCCGCGCCCTCACCGTGCAGACCGCGGCCCTCGCGATCGCCAAATCGGCGGCCGCGGAGCGCCCGTTGGACGAGGTCCAGCAGGCCGTGGTCGACGCCTGTGACCGAATGGGTGCCGTCCCGCCCGAGTTGACCCGAGGTTCCCCGACGTAGGGTGCAACCGACCGAGGCCGGGCAGTGTCTGTCCTGGCGGAAGCAGTACCGACCGGCGAGGAGTTGAGCCGAGCATGCAGTGTCCGAAATGTCATGCGCCGATGCACACGTACAACCGCAACGGCGTCCAGATCGAGCAGTGCAGCGGCTGCCGAGGGATCTTTCTCGACTACGGCGAGCTGGAGGCACTGACCCGCGTGGAGTCGCAGTGGTCCCAGCCCGCGCCGCCGCCGCAGGCGTACCCGTCCGCGCCGGCTCCCGCCTGGGGCGCCCCGCAGCACGGCGGCCACGGTGGCGGCCACGGTGGCGGTCACTACGGCGGGCACGGCGGTCACCACCGTCACAAGAGCTTCGGCCACATGCTCTTCTCGTCCTGAACGACCTCTCGTTCCCGTCGGCCCGAAGGGGACCCTCCTGAGCGGAGGGCGCCCTTTCGGGCCGGAACGCCGGCAGGACGTGCCGGACGCCGAGCACGACGAAGCCCCCGGTCGCGAGACGACCGGGGGCTTTGCTGGTGCGCGATACTGGGATTGAACCAGTGACCTCTTCCGTGTCAGGGAAGCGCTCTCCCGCTGAGCTAATCGCGCAGGTCACGCGGCCTGAGCCACGCTTGCTGCTGGTACTGCGTGCGCGATACTGGGATTGAACCAGTGACCTCTTCCGTGTCAGGGAAGCGCTCTCCCGCTGAGCTAATCGCGCGGGGATCCTTGCGGATCAAGTCCTTGCGGACCAGTGGACGATACTGGGATTGAACCAGTGACCTCTTCCGTGTCAGGGAAGCGCTCTCCCGCTGAGCTAATCGTCCTTGGAGGTGGAGACGGGATTTGAACCCGTGTAGACGGCTTTGCAGGCCGTTGCCTCGCCTCTCGGCCACTCCACCAGGAGTGCGGGTTCGGGAAGATCCCCCACTTCCTGCGAGCGGACGACCAGGTTCGAACTGGCGACCTCAACCTTGGCAAGGTTGCGCTCTACCAACTGAGCTACGTCCGCTTGTCGTTTCCGTTCCGCTTGCGCGTCCCGGCGACGTGTTGAACTCTAGCGGATTCCCGGGCCAGCACAAAAACGCGTTTCCGCAGCGTGCTGCGGTCTGCCTGACCAGGGACATGGCCAGGGCACTCGCAGGACACCCGCCCTAGACTCGTCAGCGTGCTCGACCTCCCTCCCCTCGCCCGCTTCGGCGGCCTCGTCGCCACCGGTCTCCTCGACGTCACCAGTGATCCCGCGGCCCTGGACTCCACCGGCTTCTGGGCCGTCTCCGCCGACTTCGAAGGCCGTCTGACCTGCGCCCGCTTCCGGGACGTACGAGAGGAGCCGGTGCCCGCGCCGGTGCCGGGGCGGTGGCACGGCCCCGCGGCCGGCGACTGGACGTCGTCGCTCGACCGCGCCGCGTACACGGCAGGCGTCCGGCGCATCCGGGAGCACATCGCGGCCGGCGAGGTCTACCAGGCGAACCTCTGCCGCGTCCTGACCGCGCCCGTCCCGGCCGACGCCGACGTCGACGCGCTGACCGCCCTGCTGGCCCGTGGCAACCCGGCGCCCTATGCCGGAACGATTCGGCTGCCGGAGCACGGCGTCGAGATAGCCACCGCCTCTCCGGAACTCTTCGTGCGCCGCGCGGGCCGCAGCGTCGAGTCGGGGCCGATCAAGGGCACCGGACGCACCGAGGCGGACCTCCTGGACAAGGACTACGCCGAGAACGTGATGATCGTGGACCTCGTCCGCAACGACATCGGCCAGGTCTGCGCCACCGGCACCGTGACCGTTCCCGACCTGTGCGTCGTCGAGAAGCACCCGGGGCTCGTGCACCTGGTCTCCACCGTCGGCGGCGAACTGCGCCCGGACGTCGGCTGGCCCGGCCTCCTGGCCGCCGCGTTCCCGCCCGGCTCCGTCACCGGAGCCCCGAAGTCCAGCGCGCTGCGGATCATCGAGGCCCTGGAGACCGCGCCCCGCGGCCCGTACTGCGGAGGCATCGGCTGGGTCGACGCCGACCGCGGCACCGGCGAGCTGGCCGTGGGCATCCGCACCTTCTGGATCGACCGCGCCGACGGGGTCCTGCGCTTCGGCACCGGGGCCGGCATCACCTGGGGTTCCGACCCCGAGGGGGAGTGGCGGGAGACCGAGCTGAAGGCGTCCCGGCTGCTCGCGGTAGCGTCGGGGACGTACGACGCGGGTGACGGGACCCTCTCGGACTGACCCGGCTACGGGGACGACGGGGGACCGGGCCGAAACGCCGTGCCGGACGACATGACCGGCACCTTCGCATGCGAGGTAGTGACCAGTGAAGCTTTGGCTCGACGGCGGGCTGCAGGACATCGAGGCCGCCCGCGTCTCCGTCTTCGACCACGGACTGACCGTGGGGGACGGCATCTTCGAGACCGTGAAGGCGGTCCACGGCCGTCCCTTCGCGCTGACCCGCCACCTCGACCGGCTGGCCCGCTCGGCGCGCGGCCTCGGTCTGCCCGAGCCCGACGCCGACGAGGTGCGCCGCGCCTGCGCCGCCGTCCTCGAGGCCAACCCGATGCCGCTGGGCCGCCTGCGCATCACCTACACCGGCGGTCACGGCCCCCTCGGCTCCGACCGCGGGGAGCACGGACCGACGCTCGTCGTCGCGCTCGGCGCCTCGGAGCCGCGTCCCGACTCCACCGCCGTCGTCACCGTCCCCTGGACCCGCAACGAGCGCGGCGCCCTCACCGGCCTGAAGACCACCTCGTACGCCGAGAACGTGGTCGCCCTGGCCCGGGCGCGTGAACACGGCGCGTCCGAGGCGCTGTTCGCCAACACGGTGGGCCAACTCTGCGAGGGCACCGGGTCGAACGTCTTCGTCGTCCTCGACGGCGAGATCCACACCCCGCCCGTCGCCTCCGGCTGTCTCGCCGGCATCACCCGTGCCCTCGCGGTCGAATGGACGGGCGCCAAGGAGACGGACCTTCCGCTGGACGTCCTCGAGCGGGCCGACGAGATCTTCCTGACCTCCACCCTGCGCGACGTCCAGGCCGTGCACCGGGTCGACGCACGTGAACTGCCGGGCGCGCCGGGCCCGGTGACCGCCAAGGCGATGCGGGTGTTCGACGAGCGGGCGGGGGACGATCTCGACCCGTGACGGGGACGGCCTGGACCCGTGACGGGGCCGCCGACCCCGGCCCCTGACGGGTCTGCCGCCGACCTTTGACGGGTCCGCTCTCGACCTCTGACGGGTGCGTCCCCGACCTGCCTGGGAGTCCGCAAGCCGGGGGCCAGGGCCGGGGATCACCGGGTAATTCGGCTGACGGCGGGCGCGTCAGTGGGTACAACTCCCCTGATGACCACGACCCTGCGGCCGACCGAGCCGCTTCTTCGCGCCGACGACGGGACCCTCTCGCGCCGCTACCAGGTGTGCGTGAACAGCAGGCCCGTCGGCCGGGTCCACCTCGCGACCGAGCCCGGCTCGGGTCCGCCCGCGGCCAGGATCCGGGACCTCGGTATCGACGCACCTGACCGCGGCCGCGGCCGGGGCACCGTCGCCGCCCTGGCGGCCGAGGAGGTCGCCCGGGGCTGGGGCTGCCGGCAGATCGAGGTGACCGTCCCCGCGTCGGCCGCCGCGGCGCTGGCACTCACCCGGGCGCTCGGCTACGTGCCGCGCAACCGCCTCATGGAGAAGAAGCTCGACGGCACCCCGCTCGTCCTCCCGCCGGGCAGCGCCGACCGCCCCATGACCCGGGACGAGTACGAGGTGTGGGACCGGGAGGGCAGACGGCACTACGCCGAGGACTGGATCCGGCGCGGTGTGCCCGAGGCCGAGGCACGCGCCAAGGCGGACCGTGACTACGGCGGCGCCCTGCCGCAGGGCCCGGCCACCGCGAACATGTGGCTGAGCGTCCTGGAGCACGAGGGCGTGCCCGTGGGCGATCTGTGGCTGGGACGCCGGAGCGGACACGCCTTCGTGTACGACGTCGGGGTCCGCGCCGACCAGCGC
Source organism: Streptomyces aureus (assembly GCF_000725495.1). GTDB lineage: Bacteria > Actinomycetota > Actinomycetes > Streptomycetales > Streptomycetaceae > Streptomyces > Streptomyces aureus_B. The sequence goes on along the minus strand of NZ_JNZD01000043.1, from coordinate 2,683 downwards.
GGGCGCGGACACGGCCGCACGCTCATGCGGCTCGCCGAGGCCCGGGCGACGGCCGCCGGCCTGGACCGCATCGCGCTCAACGTCTTCGCGGGGAACACCCCGGCCGAGCGGCTCTACGAATCGCTGGGGTACGAGACGACGGAGTACCACCTGTACAAGACGCTGCTGTAGCGGGGCGGGGCGGGCGGGGTGGTGGGTGCGGGTTTGGAGGCGGTCGCTCGGGGGTGGTCGCTCTCGGGTTTCGGGGGTGGTCGCTCTCGTCCGGTGGGGCGCGCGGGCTTCGGTGGGGTCGCGCCGGCTTCGGCGGGGGCTGCCGCCCGGGCCTCGGCGGGGTGAGCCGCTTCGGCCCGGGGGTGGTGGCGGTGTGCCGCTTCGGCCAGGGGGCGGTGGGGGTGCGCCCCGCTTCGGCCGGGGGCAGCGGTTCGGCTTGGGGGAGGGGTGGTGGTTCGGCTCTGGGCGGGGTGGCGTTTCCGTCAGCCCTCGGCGAGCAGGCGGGCGGCGATCTCCTCGATCCGCTCGCGCAGCCCCTCCTGGCTCTTGCCGCCGTCCAGGCGCTCATCGCCGATGACGTACGTCGGGGTGCCGGTGACGCCGATCGCCTTGCCCTCCGCCTGGTCCGCGTCGACGATCAGGATGTGCCGTCCGTCGATCAGGGCCGTGTCGAACTCCTCGGCGTCCAGGCCGAGTTCCCGCGCGACCTCGACCAGGAAGGCCTCGCCCCCGCGGTTCAGCTCCTCGACGCGGCCGAGTACGGCCTCGACGTACGGCCAGCCGACCCCCTGCTCGGCGGCCTCCTCGGCGGCCTGCGCCGCGGCGAAGGCGTGCTTGTTCTTCTCCAGGGGGAAATGCCGCAGCCGCAGCTCCAGACGGTCGCCGTACGTGGCGCGCAGTGCCCGGAGGTCGGTGAGGGCGTCACGGCAGTCGGGGCACTGGAGGTCGCACCAGACGTCCAGGACGACGGGGGCCGGACCGGCGGCGGAGGAGGCCGAGGAGGAGGCCGAGGAGGAGGCGGAGGAGTCGCTCATGGGACCCAGTCTCCCAGCCCGGCGGGGGTGCGATGCCACCGGCACCTGAGGAGGACGGCGACCCCGAGATGTCCCTGAGGTCTGCCCGGACCGTGGCATACCGGGCATGGGGCGGTGCAGGATGGAGGGGAAGAGGAACCGTGTCGCACCGAGCCCTGCCTGGAGGACCGGAATGATCGCAGAGACCGTCTGCTCCGCCGTCTCCGTCGCCGGCCTCGGCATCGCCGCGGTGACGGCGTACCGCAAGCGCTACCTGGCGGCCGCCCGGATCGCCGCCTACTCCCTGGTGCCGATCGGCCTGGTCATGACCGGCGTGGTCGGCTGGCTGGCCGACACCGCGTTCAGCCCGACCGCCTGGGCCGGCTTCGCGGTGCTCGGCGGCGCCTGGGCACTGTTCATGATCACGCGCGCCGTGGAGCGACGTGGCGGCGGGACCCGGAAGGAACGCAAGGCCGCGAAGGCCGCGGCTCAGCGCGAGGCGGCGGCTCCCGGGGCCTCGGCCCCGTCGCTCGGCCAGAGCTCCTCCCTCACGACCCGACCTGCGGCGACACCGCGTGCCACGGGTTCCGCGGACGACTTCAGCGACATCGAGGCCATCCTGAAGAAACACGGGATCTGAACGGCAGAAGCGACACAAGATCGCATGTCTGGCACCGGGAACGCGCGGAACCGTTCACGTTCGAGCGCACCCGTCACTTCATCCAGCGAACTCCCGTATATTCCTGGCGTGTTGATCGCTCAGCGGGCTGCCTCTGCGTCATCATCGCCCGCGAGATGCTGGAAACAACAACGAGCGACACCGCTGCTCCGCCCGAGGAGCGGCGCGGTTGTCTCTTCGCGCTCTCCCAGCCGCCGCTGATGATCTTCCTTGCGGTGATCGGCTGTCTGCTGCTCATGGCTTCGCTGCACGACCTGCTGCTGCTCTGAGCTGTACACGGAGCCCCTGGCGCCACCCGCCGAGGGCTCCGTCGGGCCGGCAGAGCGCCGGTCAGCCCGCGGCCTCCTTGCGGCGCGCCCGGTAGGCGGCCACATGGAGCCGGTTCCCGCACGTGCGGCTGTCGCAGTAGCGGCGGGAGCGGTTGCGGGAGAGATCGACGAAGGCCCGCCGGCAGTCCGGAGCCTCGCAGCGACGCAGCCGGTCCTGTTCTCCGGCGACCACGAAGAAGGCCAGCGCCATCCCGCAGTCGGCCGCGAGGTGGTCGGCGACCGAGGCACCCGGTGCGAAGTAGTGGACATGCCAGTCGTAGCCGTCGTGGTCCGTCAGCCGGGGTGTCGTGCCCGCGGCCGCGACCAGTTCGTTGATCAGCGACGCGGCGGTACGCGGATCGTCGGCCGCGAAGATCCCGGCGAACAGGCCGCGTACGTCCTGTACAGCCGCGAGATCACGCTCCGACAGCACCCCGACATCGCTGATGTCGTGCTTTCGTACGAAGTCGGCGAGGGCCGGCACATCGGCGAGCCCGTCCGCCGTCTCGTCCTCCGGTGCGGTGTTCACCAGATCCACCACGGCGTCGAGGGCGCACCGGGTGTCGTGGGTGATCAGCACGTTTCGCTCCCTGGCCTGGGGGTCGGGCGAGGGCGCCCGCCCGATGCTGGCCGATGGTAGTGGCTTTCGGCGTGACGGAGACGGGGGCGGGGGTGTGAAGACGGCTTGGGCG
>NZ_JNZD01000042.1 GCF_000725495.1 Streptomyces aureus | reverse complement strand
GTACCCCCCGGGTCCGACCCGCCCGGGTCGCCTCCGCGCCGGACGCGGCCACCCGCACCCCCTGCCCGGCCCTTCCGCCCCCTGCCCACCCCATTCCTCCCCTCCCGCCGGACCCTGCCGAGCCCGGCCCGATCGTTCCGAGGTGTCCGACGTGACCGATGCGACCGCCGCGCGTGACAGCGCCGCGACCGAGACCGCCCCGACCGACCGCGTTACGGGCGCCACCGCCCTCATCGACCCCGGGGCCGCCGCGGACGGCGTCCTCGCGCCGCCGTACCCGTACGCCCGGCCGGCGACCGCCCCCGCCGAGCTCGACGCGCGCGAGGTGTCGGCCTGGTTCGGCAGCCACCTGGTGCTGGAGCGCGTCTCGCTCACCATGCCCGCGGGAGAGGTCACCGCCCTGATCGGCCCCTCCGGCTGCGGCAAGTCCACCTTCCTGCGCACCCTGAACCGGATGCACGAGCTGATCCCCTCCGCGCAGATGGCCGGCGAGGTGCTCTTCGACGGCGAGGACGTCTACGCCCCCGAGCGGCGGCTGACCGAGGCCCGGCGCCGGATCGGCATGGTCTTCCAGAAGCCCAACCCGTTCCCGGCCATGTCGATCTACGACAACGTGGTCGCCGGCCTGCGCCTGACCGGCACCCGGACGAGCCGCAGGGAGAAGGACGAGCTGGTCGAGGAGAGCCTGACCCGGGCGGGCCTGTGGAAGGAGGTCCGGGACCGGCTGCGGCAGCCCGGCGGCGCGCTCTCCGGCGGCCAGCAGCAGCGCCTGTGCATCGCCCGCGCGCTCGCCGTACGGCCCCGGGTGCTCCTGATGGACGAACCCTGCTCCGCCCTCGACCCGACCTCGACCCGCCGCGTCGAGGAGACCATCCACGAACTCGCCGGCCAGGTGACCGTCGTCATCGTCACCCACAACATGCAGCAGGCCGCCCGTGTCTCCGACCAGTGCGCCTTCTTCCTCGCGGAGCAGGGCACGCCGGGCGGCATCGTCGAGCACGGCCCCACCGCCGACATCTTCGGCACCCCGAGGGACCCGCGCACCGCCGACTACGTGGCGGGCCGGTTCGGCTGAGCCGGCATCCCGGGCCCGCACCTCACGGAACGTGACCATCGAGTCCGCTCCGGTGACCGTGCCGGGATCGGGCCGCGCTGGTGTGAGACCGTGGAGACCATGAAGGGGAACGGGCCCGGGCACCCCGGGCGTTCCCCGCCGCACATCGGCGGACGACAGCCGCCGACGAGGATCACGGCCGGTCACCCCGTACCCGTGCAAGATCCAAACGCCCGAAGAGCCGGGTGAGTTTACCCATCCCCGTAGCCGACCATGCACCACACGGCCAGATTTTCTTCCCCTAACGGGCTGAACTTTTGTTGATCGTGGGTCAGTTGGCCGCCCGATCGTCCTACCCTTCAAAGGGTGAACCAACTGATGTCCCGAGAGTCCGAGGCCGATCTCCCCGGGGAGCCGCTGCTCCCGGGCGCGCTGCCCGAGGCACTGCGCGCCGAACTCGTCGCGTTCCGCCGCGACTTGCACATGCACCCGGAGCTCGGCAACCAGGAGTTCCGCACCACCGCGGCGATCAAGGCACGTCTGGAGCAGGCGGGCCTCAAGCCCCGGGTCCTCTCCATCGGCACCGGCCTCATCTGTGACATCGGGGACGCGGACGACGTACGCCCCATGCTGGCGCTGCGCGCCGACATCGACGCGCTGCCCATCCCGGACACGAAGAGTGACTGCGCGTACCGCTCGACCGTGCCCGACCGCGCCCACGCCTGCGGCCACGACGTCCACACGACGGTCGTGCTCGGCGCCGGTCTGGTCCTCGCCGACCTGCACGCCCAGGGCCTGCTGCCCCGGCGGGTGCGGCTCATCTTCCAGCCCGCCGAGGAGGTCCTGCCCGGCGGTGCCCCGGACGCGATCGAGTCGGGCGTCCTCGAGGGCGTCGGCCGGATCGTCGGCGTGCACTGCGACCCGAAGGTCGACGCGGGGCGCATCGGTCTGCGGCACGGCGCCATCACCTCGGCGTGCGACCGGCTGGAAGTGTCACTCGACGGCGCGGGCGGCCACACCGCACGCCCTCACCTGACCACCGACCTCGTCACCGCCGCCGCGCGGGTCGTGACCGACGTGCCGGCCCTCGTCGCCCGGCGCGTGGACGCCCGCAGCGGGCTCGCGGTGACCTGGGGACGCATCGAGTCCGGTCACGCCTGCAACGTGATCCCGCAGCACGCCGAACTGTCCGGGACCATCCGCTGCCTGGACCTCGACGCCTGGCGGGCCGCCCCGGACCTCGTCCACGCGGCCATCGACGAGATCGCGAACCTCTACCGCGCCAAGTCCGAGATCAACTACATCCGGGGCGTCCCGCCGGTCGTCAACGACCCGGCCGTCACCGAGCTGCTGCGCGACGCCATGACCGCCCGGCGCGGTTCGCAGTCCGTCGAGGACACCGAGCAGAGCCTCGGCGGCGAGGACTTCTCCTGGTACCTGGAGCACGTGCCCGGTGCCATGGCCCGGCTCGGTGTGCGCCGCCCCGGCGACCGCACCACCCGCGACCTGCACCGCGGCGACTTCGACGCCGACGAGCACGCGATCACGGTCGGCGTGGAGATGTTCACCGCGGCCGCCCTCCTGGACCAGCCCCCGGCCGTCTGACCGGCCCGCCCCGTCACCCGCTCCCGCCGCCGCGCGGGCGGCCCCTCACACGGACGCGCGACTCCGGTCGCGCCCCCCGGGGCCCGGCAGTAGCGTGGTCCGCAGTTCTACGGCATGTCACTTTGTGGCGCGGGAACCACCCGTTGCGTCACGTGCGGCCCGTCCCCCCGGGCCGCCGCGTGACGGAACGGGGGGCACTGCGTCCCCGAACACGCCTTTGCGCCGCTTGGTTCACAAGGACGTAACCGGCCATCGGCACGAATGGATAACGGCCAGGCGGAATCCCGTTCCCTGGACGGTCTACGCGCGTTAATGTGCGCCGAACTCAGCACCCACTGCGGGGCTTTGGAGAATGGGGAACTTCAGATGCGTCGGATAGCCAGCCTGACCCGCGTCGCGGTGGGGGTCGCGTCGCTCGCACTCGCTGCCACGGCCTGCGGCGGCACCAGCAGCGACAACAACAGCAGCAACAGCAGCTCGAGCGGCGGTGACAAGGGCCTCGCCATCGCGTACGACGTCGGCGGCAAGGGCGACCAGTCCTTCAACGACGCGGCGTACGAGGGCCTGCAGAAGGCGAAGAAGGAGTTCGGCTACCAGACGGCCGACATCGAGCCCACCGACAACGAGACGGACGCCGACAAGCAGCAGCGTCTGGAGTCCCTCGCCAAGCAGGGCTACAACCCCGTCATCGGCATCGGCTTCGCCTACGGCCCCGCGCTGGAGAAGGCCGCCGCCAAGTTCCCGAAGACCACCTTCGGCATCGTCGACTCGGTCGTCAACGGCAAGAACGTGGCCTCCCTGGTCTTCGCCGAGCAGGAGTCCTCCTACCTCGCCGGTGTCGCCGCCGCCAAGGCCACCAAGAGCAACACGGTCGGCTTCATCGGCGGTGTGGACGTTCCGCTGATCCACAAGTTCGAGGCCGGCTACACCCAGGGCGTCAAGGACACCAAGCCCGGGGTCAAGGTCCTCTCGCAGTACCTGACCCAGACCGCCGCCGAGGGTGGCTTCTCCAGCCCCGACAAGGGCAAGGCCGCCGCCGAGGGCCAGATCGAGAAGGGCGCCGACGTCCTGTACGCCGCCGCCGGTCTCTCCGGCCAGGGTGTCATCGAGGCCGCGTCCAAGGCGGGCGTCTGGGCGATCGGTGTCGACTCCGACCAGTACAAGCAGGAAGCGCTGGCCCCGTACAAGGACAAGATCCTGACCTCCGCGCTCAAGGACGTCGGCGGCGCGGTCTACACGCTGTCCAAGTCCGTCCACGACGGCAAGCCGCTGACCGGCACGCAGACCTTCGACCTCAAGGTCAACGGTGTCGGCCTCGCCGACAGCAACCCGAAGATGGGCGAGATCGCCGGTCTGAACGACGCCGTCGCCCCCGCACCACGACAAAAAAGCCAGAAACGAATGAAGAAAGACGCAGGCGGGCGCCCCCCCCGCGCCCCCCCCCGCTTCGCCGTCCCCGTCCGTCCCCGTCCGTCCGCGTCCGGGGTCCCGGAAGTCCTCGTCTCCTTTGCGATCGACACGTCCGGGACCCGGGGACGAGTGGCGTCGAGCACAGCCGCATAACAAGGTGGACAGAAGGGGTTTTCTAGTTGGTCTACGCGCGTTAATCTGCGGCGAAGCCAGCGCCGAAGCTGAACCGTCGGGCGCTGTACGACAGGAGCACATGTAATGCGCCGGGTTACCCGCATCGCGCTCGCAGGCACTGCGACCGCCTCTCTCGCCCTCGCTCTGTCCGCCTGTGGCGGCACCTCGACCTCCTCGTCCTCCTCGGACTCCAAGGACGGCCACAAGGGCCTCGCGCTCGCGTACGACGTCGGCGGCAAGGGCGACCAGTCCTTCAACGACGCCGCGTACGAGGGCCTGAAGAAGGCCCAGGGCGAGTTCAAGTACGACACCGCCGACGTCGAGCCCACCGACGGCGAGACGGACGCGGACAAGGAGCAGCGCCTGGTCTCGCTGGCCAAGCAGGGCTTCAACCCGGTCATCGGCGTCGGCTTCGCCTACGGCCCGGCCGTCAAGGCCGCCGCCGCGAAGTTCCCGAAGACCACGTTCGGCATCGTCGACGACTCCTCCGTCGAGGCGAAGAACGTCGCGGACCTCGTCTTCTCCGAGCAGGAGGCCTCCTACCTCGCCGGTGTCGCGGCCGCCAAGGCCACGAAGACCGACACGGTCGGCTTCATCGGTGGTGTGGACGTCCCGCTGATCCACAAGTTCGCCGCGGGCTTCGAGCAGGGCGTCAAGGACACCAAGCCCGGCGTCAAGGTCCTCTCGCAGTACCTCACCCAGACGGCCCAGGAGGGTGGCTTCTCCAGCCCCGACAAGGGCAAGGCCGCCGCCGAGGGCCAGATCGAGAAGAAGGCCGACGTCGTCTACGCCGCAGCCGGTCTCTCCGGTCAGGGCGTCATCGAGGCCGCTTCCACCAAGAAGGTCCTCGCGATCGGCGTCGACTCGGACCAGTACCTCCAGGAGGCGCTGGCCAAGTACAAGGACTCGATCCTGACCTCCGCGACCAAGGATGTCGCCAAGGCGGTCTACACCCTGGCGAAGTCGGTCGAGGACGGTAAGCCCGAGAGCGGTATCGTTCGGGGCGATCTGAAGTCCGGTGAGGTCGGCCTGGCCGACTCCAACCCGGCCTTCAAGAACAACACCGCGATCCAGGACGCCGTCAAGGCCGCCCAGGAGAAGATCATCAGCGGTGCGATCAAGGTCAAGACCAGCTGACGAGAGTTACCTCAGGAGCAGCCAATGCGGTCCCGGGGAAGTTCGGGCGAGTTCCAGTGCCGGCCGGCACGGAGCGGCGCCTGTTCTGCCCCGGGGTCGCTTGGTAACCGCGGGGTTACGTCCGCTCGACGGGATACGAGGAGCCTGGCTCCCCGTATCCCGTTCTCGCGACACGTGACCTCTTTCGTTGCCGTAGGGGCGCTACGCGCGTAGACGACCCCCTTTCCCTCAGGAGAGTGCGCCATCAACGCGTCCAGCAGCCCTCCGGCCGGCGCGGTCGACGGTCAGACGACCGCTGTCGAACTCGCCGGGATCACGAAGCGATTCCCCGGCGTCGTGGCCAACCACGACATCCACCTCAGCGTCCGCAAGGGCACCGTGCACGCCCTCGTCGGCGAGAACGGCGCCGGCAAGTCGACGCTGATGAAGATTCTCTACGGCATGCAGAAGCCGGACGAGGGCACCATCGCCGTCGACGGCGAACAGGTCAGCTTCTCGTCGCCCGGTGACGCCATCGCCCGCGGCATCGGCATGGTCCACCAGCACTTCATGCTGGCCGACAACCTCACCGTCCTGGAGAACGTCACCCTCGGCAGCGAGAAGCTGTACGGGATCGGCGCCAAGGCCCGCCGCAAGATCATCGAGATCTCCGACCGCTACGGCCTCGGGGTCCGCCCCGACGTCCTGGTCGAGGAGCTCGGCGTCGCCGAGCGGCAGCGCGTGGAGATCCTCAAGGTCCTCTTCCGCGGTGCCCGCATCCTGATCCTCGACGAGCCCACCGCCGTCCTCGTGCCGCAGGAGGTCGACGCGCTCTTCGACAACCTCCGCGAGCTCAAGGCCGAGGGCCTGTCGGTCATCTTCATCTCGCACAAGCTCGGCGAGGTCCTCTCCGTCGCCGACGACATCACGGTCATCCGGCGCGGTACGACGGTCGGCACCGCCGTTCCGTCCGAGACGACCCCGCGTCAGCTCGCCGAGCTGATGGTCGGCAGCGAACTGCCCACGCCCGAGACCTCCGAGTCGACGGTCACCGACCAGGCCGTGATCGAGGTCGAGGACCTGGTCGTCTTCGCCAAGGGCTCGGTGTCGATGGGCAAGGGCTCCGCGGCCCTGCTCATGGACGAGGTGGAGCGCGGCGCCGTACGGCTCGTCCTCGACCACGTCTCCTTCACCATCCACGCCGGTGAGGTCATGGGCATCGCGGGAGTCGAGGGCAACGGCCAGACCGAGCTCATCGACGCGCTGATCGGCCTGAAGGCGGCCGACTCCGGTGCCGTCCGCTTCCTGGGCGAGGACATCACCGGGATGTCCACGCGCAAGCGCCGCGAGGGCGGCATCGGCTACATCCCCGAGGACCGCCACCGCCACGGCCTGCTCCTGGAGGCCCCCCTCTGGGAGAACCGCATCCTCGGCCACGTCACCGAGAAGCCCAACGCCAAGGGCTTCTGGATCGACATCAAGGGCGCCCAGCAGGACACCCGCCGCATCGTCGAGCAGTACGACGTGCGCACCCCCGGCATCGACGTCACCGCGGCCTCCCTGTCCGGCGGCAACCAGCAGAAGCTGATCGTCGGCCGCGAGATGAGCCACGAGCCGAAGTTCCTGATCGCCGCCCACCCCACCCGTGGTGTGGACGTCGGCGCGCAGGCGCAGATCTGGGACCAGATCCGCGCGGCGCGCCGCGAGGGACTCGCCGTCCTGCTGATCTCCGCGGACCTGGACGAGCTCATCGGCCTGTCCGACACGCTCCGGGTGATCTTCAACGGCAAGCTGGTCGCGGACGCGGACCCGGCCACCATCACCCCGGAGGAACTCGGCTCGGCCATGACCGGTGCCGCCTCCGGACACCTGGAGAACGAGGAGCTGGCCGAAGCGGCCGAGCTCGAAGAGCCCGCCGAGAACCCGGCGCCGGACGCCCCGGAAGACGAGGCCCGCTGATGAAGAAGTTCGACAAGGAGCGCCTGCTCCTGGCGGTGGCCGGTCCGGTCATCGCGCTCGTCGTCGCCGTGGCGCTGACCTCGATCGTGCTGCTCGCCTCGGGCAAGAGCCCGATCGAGCCGTACACGATCATGTTCCAGCAGGCGACGTACTCCGACATCCAGGTCCTGATCATCAACCAGGCCTCGCTGTACTACATCGCGGCGCTGGCGGTGGCCATCGGCTTCCGGATGAACCTGTTCAACATCGGTGTCGACGGCCAGTACCAGCTCGCCGCCATGATGGCCGCGATCGTCGGCGCGCACGTCGCGCTGCCGGCCGCGCTCCAGGTCCCGCTGCTGATGATCACCGCGATCTGCACCGGTGCCTTCTGGGCCGGTATCGCCGGTGTCCTCAAGGTCACCCGAGGGGTCAGCGAGGTCGTCGCGACGATCATGCTGAACGCGATCGCGACCTCCGTCATCGCCTATCTGTGGCTGCCCGACGTCTTCGGCGTCAAGCTCGGCAACAACAACACCACCGGCGAGATGCACAAGTCCGGCTGGATCCCCGGCTTCAACATGGGCGACGCGGGCGAGATCTACGGCCTGGTCATCCTCGCCGTGGTCCTCGGCATCGGCTACTGGATCGTCCTCAACCGCACCCGCTTCGGCTTCGACCTGCGCGCCTCCGGCGCCTCCGAGTCCGCCGCCGCGGCCAGCGGTGTCGACCCCAAGCGCATGGTGCTGACCGCGATGCTGCTCTCCGGTGGCATCGCCGGTCTCGCGGGTCTGCCGATCCTGCTCGGCGACACCCACACCTACAGCCTGAACTTCCCCACCGGCATCGGCTTCCTCGGTATCGGTATCGCGCTCCTCGGCCGCAACAGCCCCGTCGGCATCGCCTTCGCGTCGCTGCTGTGGGCCTGGCTCGACAAGGCCTCGCCCGAGCTCGACTTCCACGGGTACGACAAGGAGATCGCGGTCATCATGCAGGGCCTGATCGTGATCGCGGTCGTGGTCTCGTACGAATCCGTGCGCGAGTGGGGTCTGCGCCGCCAGCAGCGCCGCGTGGGCGCCGAACTCGCCGCGGGCAACGTCCTCGGCGGCAACGACAACACCGACAAGGAGGTGGCGGGCCGATGACCACCGCAACCGACGTCAACCAGCCGACGGCACAGCCCGCGGCTCCCGGCGGACGCCGTATGTCGCTCCCCGTCCTCCTGCTGGTGATCGCCGGCGCCCTGGCGCTGACCTCGATCGTCCGCATCATCACGGGCGCCGACGGCATCACCAACGTCAGCCAGATGTCGACCGCGCTCGAACTGGCCGTCCCGATCGGCCTCGCCGGTCTCGGCGGTCTGTGGGCCGAGCGCTCCGGCGTCGTCAACATCGGCCTCGAGGGCATGATGATCCTCGGCACCTGGTTCGGCGCCTGGGCCGGCTACCAGTGGGGTCCGTGGACCGGTGTCGTGATCGGCATCATCGGCGGCGCCCTCGGCGGCCTGCTGCACGCGATCATCACGGTCACCTTCAACGTCAACCACATCGTCTCCGGTGTGGCCATCAACATCCTCGCGCTCGGCATCACCCGCTACCTCTCGCCGATCGCCTTCGTGGGCCACCAGGGCGGCTCGGCCAAGCAGTCCCCGCCGGTCGACTCCCTCGGCCAGTTCACGGTGCCAGGGCTGTCCGACTGGCTCACCACCCTGAACAACAAGGGCTGGTTCTTCATCTCGGACATCGCCGGCCTGCTCGGCGGCCTGGTCACCGACGTCTCCTGGCTGACCCTGATCGCCATCGCCCTGATCCCCGGCACCTGGTGGATCCTGTGGCGCACCCCGTTCGGCCTGCGGCTGCGGTCCTGCGGCGAGAACCCGATCGCCTCCGAGTCGCTCGGCGTGAACGTCTACAAGTACAAGTACATCGCGGTGATCATCTCCGGTGGTCTCGCCGGCCTCGGCGGTGTCTTCCTCTCCCTGGTCGCCAACCCCTTCTACCTGGAGGGCCAGACGGCCGGCCGCGGTTACATCGGTCTCGCGGCGATGATCTTCGGCAACTGGATGCCCGGCGGCCTCGCGCTCGGCGCCGGACTGTTCGGCTACACCGACAGCCTCAACCTGCGCGGCGGCTCCGAGAACGTCCACGCCCTGCTGCTGCTCGGCGCCATCCTGCTCGCCATCGGCGCGATCTGGCTCGCGGTCAAGAAGAAGTACGTCTCGGCCGCCGTCACCCTGGTCATCGGCGTCCTCGTCTTTCTCTGGTACGCCAACACGAACGAGGTGCCGACCCAGATCGTCTCGGCCACCCCGTACGTCATCACCCTGCTCGTCCTCTCGCTGTCGGCGCAGCGCCTGCGCATGCCGAAGGCGGACGGCCTGCCGTACCGGAAGGGACAGGGCAAGTGACAGCCGCCGGCGCGGAGGCCGCGGAGGTCGACTGGGAGGAACTGCGGGAGGTGGCCCGTACCGCGATGACCCGCGCGTACGCCCCCTACTCGGACTTCCCGGTCGGCGCCGCCGCCCGCGTCGACGACGGCCGGATCGTCTCCGGCTGCAACGTCGAGAACGCCTCCTACGGCCTCGGCCTGTGCGCCGAGTGCGGTCTGGTCTCCGAACTGCGGGCCACCGGAGGCGGCCGGCTGACGCACTTCACGTGCGTCGACGGGCAGGGCGAGATCCTCGTCCCGTGCGGACGCTGCCGGCAGCTGCTGTTCGAGTTCGGCGGGGCGGAGCTGATCCTGGAGACCCCGCTGGGGCTCGTGCCCCTCTCCGAGATGCTGCCGCAGGCCTTCGGGCCGGGCCATCTCACCAAGTAATGCCCCGCGGCCCCTCCGACCGGCTGACGCCGGGGAGGGGCCGCTCATCTTCCGGAAGGAACTCCATGGCCATGGACGCCGTCTCCGTCATCCGCACCAAGCGGGACCGCGCCGAACTCAGCGACCAGCAGATCGACTGGGTCATCGACGCGTACACCCGCGGCGAGGTCGCCGACTACCAGATGGCCGCCCTCAACATGGCGATCCTGCTCAACGGCATGAACCGCCGTGAGATCGCCCGCTGGACGGCCGCGATGATCGCCTCGGGCGAGCGCATGGAGTTCTCCTCCCTGTCCCGTCCCACCGCCGACAAGCACTCCACCGGCGGCGTCGGCGACAAGATCACCCTCCCGCTGGCCCCGCTCGTCGCCGCCTGCGGTGCCGCGGTTCCCCAGCTCTCCGGGCGCGGCCTCGGCCACACCGGCGGCACCCTGGACAAGCTGGAGTCCATCCCGGGCTGGCGCGCGCTGCTGTCCAACGAGGAGATGCTGCACGTCCTCGACACCACGGGCGCGGTCATCTGCGCGGCCGGCGACGGGCTCGCCCCGGCCGACAAGAAGCTCTACGCGCTCCGTGACGTCACCGGCACCGTCGAGGCGATCCCGCTCATCGCCTCCTCGATCATGTCCAAGAAGATCGCCGAGGGCACCGGCTCCCTGGTCCTGGACGTGAAGGTCGGCACCGGCGCCTTCATGAAGACCATCGAGGACGCCCGTGAGCTGGCCTCCACCATGGTGGGCCTCGGCACCGACCACGGGGTGCGGACCGTCGCGCTCCTCACCGACATGTCCACGCCGCTCGGTCTGACCGCGGGCAACGCCCTGGAGGTCCGCGAGTCGGTCGAGGTCCTCGCCGGCGGCGGCCCCGCCGACGTCGTCGAGCTCACCGTCGCCCTGGCGCGCGAGATGCTCGACGCGGCCGGCATCAAGGACGCCGACCCGGCGAAGGCCCTTGCCGACGGCTCCGCGATGGACGTGTGGCGCCGCATGATCGCCGCCCAGGGCGGTGACCCGGACGCCGCGCTGCCCACCGCGCGCGAGACCCACGTCGTGAGCGCCCCGGCCTCCGGCGTGCTGACCCGCCTGGACGCGTACGACATCGGGATCGCCGCCTGGCGCCTGGGCGCCGGACGCGCCCGCAAGGAGGACCCGGTGCAGGCCGGCGCCGGTGTCGAGCTGCACGCCAAGCCGGGTGACACGGTGACCGCGGGCCAGCCCCTGCTGACCCTGCACACCGACACCCCGGACCGCTTCGACTACGCCCTCCAGGCCGTCGAGGGCTCGTACGACATCGCCGCGGCCGGCACGGACTTCAAGGCCGCGCCGATCGTCCTGGACCGCATCGCCTGATCCCGACGCGGCCCACGACGGGGACCGGCGCCTGTGCGCCGGTCCCCGTCGGCGTCTCACCCGAGCAGGGCCGCGACCACCACGAGCACCGGCACGGCCAGGATCGTCGACAGCAGGATCGACTCGCGGGCCAGGGACTCGCCGGTCCGGTAGCGGGAGGCGTAGGTGAACAGGTTCTGCGCGGCCGGCAGCGCCGAGGTCACCACCACGTCCAGCAGCGGCGCGCCACCGAGGCCGAACACGCCGACGGCCAGTGCCCAGGCGGCCAGCGGCTGCCCCACGGCCTTCAGCACGACCGACAGCAGGACCGAGCCCCGGTCCGAGCCGCGGCCCGGCAGGGCGCTGCCGCACAGCGAGATCCCGAAGGCCAGCAGGACCGCGGGCACCGACATGCCGCCGATCAGCCGGAGCGGTTCCAGGATCGGACCCGGAACGGTCAGACCGGAGGCCGAGACCGCGACCCCGCTCAGGGAGCCGACCGCGATGGGATTGCGCAGCGGTGCCATCAGCCGCCGCCACAGCGGCCCCTTCTCGCCCGCACCCGACAGGTCCAGAACGGTCAGGGCGATCGGCGTGACCATGATCTGCTGGAACAGCAGCACGGGCGCCACCAGCGAGGCGTCGCCCAGCACGTACACGGCGATCGGGATGCCGAGGTTGCCGGAGTTGACGTAGCTGGAGCAGAGCGCGCCGATCGTCGTCCTGCCCAGGCCCCAGCCCCGCAGGACCCCCACCGTGACGAACACCCCGGCCGCGGCGGCCGTGCTCATCGCGGTGACCAGCAGCCGGCTGGAGAACACGACCGACAGGTCGGCCCCCGCGAGCGTCGTGAACAGCAGCGCGGGTGAGGCCACGTGGAAGGCGAGCCTCGTCAGCACCTCTCGCCCGTTGTCCCCGAGATGCCCCCGCCTTCCGATGACGTAGCCGGCGCCGATGACGACGGCGATGACCGCGAAGCCCGTCAGCACCCCCTGCACGGCACGCTCCCGGCGGGCGGGAAGCCGGTCGCGAGGGCGTCGGATATCGGCGGCGGAACCGGTTCATGGGGCATGCATCCAACCCAAGGGGGCGGAGCGGGTGCGGGTCAATGTGATCTTCCGCGCCGGCCGCGATGAGTTCGGGGGCGGCGGGCGGTCTACTGACCGTGGACTTCGCTGAACCGGCCGTGCTCGTGCTGCCAGGACTCGTCACCCGGGACGAGGTGCCCCGGCTCTGCGAGGCTGTCCGGGCGCGGATCGGCGCCGGCGGCGCCGGCGTCGTGGTCTGCGACTGCTCGGGCCTCGGGCCGCCCGGCCTCACCGCCGTCGACGCGCTGGCGCGCATGGAGCTGACGGCACGCCGGGCGGGCGGCCGGATACGGCTGCGTGGCGCCGACCCGGCGCTGCGGGCCCTACTCGATCTCGTCGGCCTCCGCTTCGAGACCTGCGACGGCGCCGGCCCCGACCCCTCCCGTCCCGGCGGGAACCACGGCCTGCCCGGACCCGTCGAGACGCAGCGGCAGCCCGAAGAGCGGGAACCAGCGGGCCGTGTCCAGGAAGCAGTGGAACCCGGCGATGCGGCCCTTTGAGATCTCCAGCGCCTGCACCGCCCAGGCCGTGAAGCCCGACCCGTCCTCGTCCGGCTTGTACTGGGCGAAGCCCGGCAGGCCGTTGACCTCGACCGGAATCAGACGCGAACCGGCACAGGCCGCGCCCAGCGTCGTCATGAAGCCGGTGATGTCGACCGGGCCTCGCAGCCACAGGTCGAACGGCGGCATCGTCATGACCGCGTCCTCGTGCAGGAGGGCCGTCAGCGCCGTCATGTCGTACCCCTCGAAGGCCGCCACATAGCGCTCCAGGAGCTTCTGCTGCTCCTCGTCGAGCGGATCGGAGACGGCCGCGTCCGCGTCCGCCCCGGCGTTGTCCGCGAGGGTGGCGCGGGCCCGCTGGAGCGCGCTGTTCACCGAGGCGACCGTGGTGCCGAGCAGCTCGGCGACCTCGCTCGCCCGCCACGCGAGGACCTCGCGCAGGATCAGGACCGCGCGCTGCTTGGGCGGCAGCTGCTGGAGGGCCGCCATGAAGGCGAGGCGCACCGATTCCTTGGCGACCGCGGCCTCCGCCGGGTCGGCGGTCGTCGGCAGCACGCGGGCGTCCGGCACGGGCTCCAGCCAGGTGTTGTCCGGGCGCGGGGTGAGCGCGGCCTGGGCGAGCGGCGAGGGAGCGGTGAGATCCATGGGACGAGCCCTCCGGTTGCCCGCGTTGAGCATGTCCAGGCAGACGTTCGTCGCGATCCGGTACAGCCAGGAGCGCAGGGAGGAACGGCCCTCGAACTTGTCGTAGCTGCGCCAGGCCCGGACCATCGTGTCCTGCACCGCGTCCTCGGCCTCGAAGGACGAACCCAGCATGCGGTAGCAGTACCCGGTCAGCTCGACCCGGTGCTTCTCCAGCCGGACGTCCAGGTCCGCCGTCGTCGCCGTACCCTCGCTCATCGCCAACCCACCCCTGTGGCTGTTCCCGCTCCGCGCGTCGTCGCGCCGGCACTTCGGAAGCTACCGCAGCCCACTGACAATGGCCCCCGGAGCGGACGAAACGGCAGGTCGCCGGGGGTGTTCACGAGAGCGCCGAGGGCCCGGTGGATCTGCTGGGCCCTCGGCGGAGGGTGCTCGGCGGCCGGGAGCGGGCTCTCGGAGGCGGATGCTCGGCACCGGGAGCGGGTTCTCGGCGGTGGGGCGCGATGACCCGGAGCGGGCCCTCGGCGGTGGGGGCTCAGGCCCCGGAGCGGACTCTCGGCGTCAGGGCCGTCGGGACCTCAGTGGGCCGGTGCGGGCACGCGGCGGGCCGCGGTGCGGGCCGCCCGGGAGCCGAACAGGGTGACCGAGACGACGCCCAGCACCGCGAACAGCCCCATGGCCACCGTGCCCGCCCAGCCGCCCGCGTGGAAGGCGACCGCGCCCAGCGTGCTGCCGGCGCTGGAGCCGATGTAGTACGCGGACTGGTAGAGGGCCGAGGCCTGCGCCCGTCCCTGCTGCGCGGTGTGGCTGACCGAGGAGGACGCCACCGCGTGGCCCGCGAAGAAGCCGGCGGTGATCAGGACCAGGCCGAGCAGGACCAGCACCAGGGAGCCGGCGAGGGACAGCAGCAGACCGGCGGTCGTGGTCGCGCCCGCCACGTAGAGGGAGCCGCGGCGGCCGAGGCGCCCGGCCAGCCGGCCCGCCGTCGACGCCGACACCGTGCCGACCAGATAGACCAGGAAGACCGAGCCGACGACGCCCTGCGGGAGCGAGAAGGGCGCCTCGCCGAGTCGGTAGCCGATGACCGTGTAGACCCCGCCGAACACCATCATGAACAGCGCGCCGATCGCGTACAGCCGGCACAGCAGCGGGTTCGCCAGATGATCGCGGACCGTGCGGACCAGCACGCGGGGCCGCAGCGAACCCGGAGTGAAGTGCCGCGGCGCGGGCAGCAGCAGCCGGAAGGCCACCGCGCAGACCACGGCGATCAGCCCGATCGTGCCGACGGCCACCCGCCAGCCCCACTCCTGCGCCACCCAGCCGGTGACGATGCGGCCGCTCATCCCGCCGACGCTGTTGCCCGCGACGAACAGACCGATCGCGGTGATCAGCGCCTTGGGGCGGACCTCCTCCGCCAGGTAGGCCGTCGCCGACGCCGGGAGTCCCGCCAGCGCCGCGCCCTGGACCGCCCGCAGCGCCACCAGGGCGCCGATCGACGGCGCGAAGGGGACCAGCAGACCGACGGCGACCGCCACCGCCAGGGACGCCGTCATGACCGTACGCCGTCCGAAGCGCTCCGACAGGGCGCTCATCGGCAGGACGAACAGCGCGAGCCCGCCCGTCGCCGCCGACACCGTCCAGCTCGCGCCGCCCGCGCTGACCCCGAAGTCCGAGGAGAGCAGCGGGAGCAGGGCCTGGGTGGAGTAGAGGAGCGCGAAGGTCGCGACGCCCGCGAGGAAGAGCGCGAAGCTCATCCGGCGGTAGCCGGGCCCGCCGGGGGCCATGCGGGAGTCGGTGGGGACGGGGACGGCGGCGGCGGGGACGGCGGCGCCCGTGGTGACGGGCGCCCCGGTACTGGCGGAAGGCATACCCCGAACGTAGGCACCCTTCTTTCATCCGTCCAATGCATGGAATCGCCATAATCGTTCCCATGGCGCATCAGCAGAGGTCAGAGGCTCACCTGTCACCGTTCAGTGACACAGAAGACGGTGCGCACTTCGCGCGACTGCTCGCCCCGCGGCTGGCGTACTTCGCCGGTGTCGCCCGTACCGAGCACGTCACCCGGGCCGCCGAGCAGATGGGCGTTCCCCAGTCGACCCTGTCCCGGGCCATGGTCCGGCTCGAACAGGACCTGGGCGTGGACCTGTTCGCGCGCCACGGCCGGACGGTCTCGCTGACCCCCGCCGGCCGCACCTTCCTGTCCTCCGTGGAACGGGCGCTCGCCGAGGTCGAGCGGGCCGCCGAGGAGGTGCGCGCGGACGCCGACCCGGCCACCGGCAAGGTCGCCTTCGGCTTTTTGCACACGATGGGCTCGGAGACGGTGCCGGGGCTGATCCGCGCGTTCCGCGCCGATCACCCGGGCATCCGCTTCAGCCTCGTGCAGAACTACGGCGAGGCCATGCTGGAACGGCTGCGGTCGGGCGAGCTGGACCTGTGTCTGACCTCGCCCGTGCCGGACGCGCCCGATCTGGTGGGTCGCCGGCTCGACGAGCAGAAGCTCCGTCTGGTCGTGCCCGCCGACCACCGGCTCGCCGCGCGCCGGCGCATCCGTCTGGCCGAGGCCGCCGACGAGACCTTCGTGACCCTGGAACCCGGCTACGGGATGCGCCGCATCACCGACGACCTGTGCCAGGAGGCGGGGTTCCGGCCGCGGATCGCCTTCGAGGGGGAGGAGGCGGAGACGCTCCGGGGCCTGGTCGCCGCCGGCCTCGGGGTCGCCCTGCTGCCGCCACCGGCCGTCGCCCGTCCGGGAGTCGCCGAACTCTCGGTCACCGCGCCGCGCGCCGTGCGCGAGATCGGGGTGGCCTGGCTGGACGGACGTCCGGACACCCCGCCGGTGGCCGCCTTCAAGAAGTTCCTGCTCTCCCGCCGCGGCCACCTGCTGCCCGACTGAGCGCATCCGCCACCCGACTTCGCCGGGCCGTCCGCCACCCGACCTCGCCGGGCCGTCCGCCACCCACCTCGCCGGGCAGCCCGCCGGACGACCGAGCCGGGCAGCCCGCCGGACGACCGAGCTGGACAGCCCGCCGGACGCGACAGCCGAACGGGCCCGCGAACGGGCCCGCGAACGGGCCCACTCCAGGGCCCGCGAACAGGCCCTAGCGCCGCAGCGACTGCCCGAAGCCCGCCGCGAGCGGCATCCGCAGGCCCAGCGGCGGCGGCGCGGCGAAGGCGTCCTCGACCGGGCGGGAGTAGGAGTGCCCGAACAGCGAGCCCATCACGAAGTCCTCTGCGAGGGCGTGCACTTCGTGCCGGTGCTGGTGCAGCGCGTGCCCGTCCGAGTGGACCTCGAAGCGGCAGATGCCGCGGTTGGCCTTCTTCGCCCGGGACGCGAGCCGGAAGGACAACTCCGGGTCGGTACGGGAGTCGTTGGTGCCGTGCACGATCAGCACCCGCCGCCCGGCCAGCTGTTTCACCGGTTCGGGTGGCGCGGCGACATCGTCCTCGGGCAGCCAGGGCGCCAGCGCCAGCACGGAGTTGACGGCGGAATGCCCGCCGGCGCGCAGGGCCGCCCGGCCGCCCATGTCGACGCCGGCCAGGCACACGGGCACGTCGCCGTAGCGGCGGACGACCTCGTCCGCGGCCCAGGACGCGTCGGCCGCGAGATGCGCCTCGCTGCCGTTCCAGCCGCGGACCCGGTAGTGCACCACGTGCGTGACCAGGCCTTCCGCGCGTCCGGCGCGGGCCAGCCGGCGCCCGAGCGTCCGTACGGAGGCGGTCGCCATCATGGGTGAGGGTCTTCGGGCCGAGCTCTCCTCGCCGCCCGGAAGCAGGAGGACCACTCCGCTGACCGCCGTCGGCTCCGGGCCGAGCGACCTCCCCAGCCGGGCCGTGCGGACCGGCGTCGCTTGCTGTGCCATGACAGAACAGTGTCAGAAGCAAGGGTGTACGCCACCCGTCCGCACGGTCACCGTTACATATCGGCGGATGCGTACAACAGGAGATCTACGCGCGTAGGGGCTACAGTGCGGAAATGACGAGCCAGATCCGGAACATCCCGAGCTCGGAGCAGATCCGCCGGGCGCCCAAGGTCCTGCTGCACGATCACCTCGACGGGGGCCTGCGCCCCGGCACGATCGTCGAACTCGCCCGCGAAACCGGGTACTCGAACCTCCCCGAGACCGATCCCGGCAAGCTCGGCATCTGGTTCCGCGAGGCCGCCGACTCCGGTTCGCTGGAACGCTATCTGGAGACCTTCGCCCACACCTGCGCCGTCATGCAGACCCGAGAGGCCCTGGTGCGTGTCGCCCGCGAGTGCGCCGAGGACCTGGCCGAGGACGGGGTCGTCTACGCCGAGGTGCGGTACGCGCCGGAGCAGCACCTGGAGGGCGGGCTCAGCCTCGAAGAGGTCGTCGAGGCGGTCAACGAGGGCTTCCGGGGCGGGGAGCGGCTGGCCCGTGAGAACGGCCACCGGATCCGGGTCGGCGCGCTGCTGACGGCGATGCGGCACGCGGCCCGCGCCCTGGAGATCGCCGAACTCGCCAACCGCTACCGCGACTCGGGCGTCGTCGGCTTCGACATCGCCGGCGCCGAGGCCGGCTTCCCGCCCACCCGGCACCTCGACGCCTTCGAGTATCTGAAGCGGGAGAACAACCACTTCACGATCCACGCCGGCGAGGCCTTCGGACTGCCGTCCATCTGGCAGGCGCTCCAGTGGTGCGGCGCCGACCGGCTCGGCCACGGCGTCCGCATCATCGACGACATCACGGTCCGCGAGGACGGTTCCGTCGAGCTCGGGCGCCTCGCGTCGTACGTCCGGGACAAGCGCATCCCGCTGGAGCTGTGCCCCAGCTCCAACCTCCAGACCGGCGCCGCGGACTCGTACGCGGGCCACCCCATCGGACTGCTGCGGCGGCTGCACTTCCGCGCCACGGTCAACACCGACAACCGTCTGATGTCGGGGACGAGCATGAGCCAGGAATTCGAGCACCTTGTCGAGGCGTTCGGTTACTCGCTCGACGACATGCAATGGTTCTCAGTCAATGCTATGAAGTCGGCATTCATTCCTTTCGATGAACGACTGGCCATGATCAATGACGTGATCAAGCCGGGATATGCAGAATTGAAGTCCGAATGGCTGTTCCAGCAGACGGCCTCCACCAGCGGTTCTTCGGGCGAACAGGGCTGATTAGGGGAGACGGAAAACGGCCGGGTCTTCACTTCTCCTCCATGACTCGGCCGCTTTTCGATGTTTGCGGACCGCGGGATCACGTGTTTACGGTTCTGGACCGCTCACATACCGTCTCACCCACCCCAAGGACGCATTCACGATGAAGCAGTCTGCCGCCAAGACTCTCGGTGTCGCCGCTCTCGGCGCCGCCTTCGCCGCTGTCGGCGCGGGTGCCGCGAACGCCGCCCCGGCCGTGCCGGACGCCTCCTCGGCGCTCGACACCGTCACCAGGACGCTGCCCGCCGAGAACGTCGCCTCCACGCTGCCCGGCGCCGGCCAGGCGCTCGCCCAGGGCCAGGGCGCCCTCGGCTCGGGTGTGGCCGCCGCGAAGCCCGCCGCCGCGCAGCTGCTGGCCAACGGGCCCACCGCGCCCGTGGCCGGACTGCTCGGAGGGCTGCCGCTGCAGGGTCTGCCCACGCACGGTCTGCCGGTCAACGGGCTCCCGCTGGGCTGACGTTCCGCGTCCGCGCCCTTCGCCGGACGGACAGCCCCCCGCCTGTCCGAGCCCGGGGCCTTCCGTCCGTGCGAGGAGCGGCCGCGCGTGTCCCGGCCGCGCCGGTTCCCGGCCGTGCGAACGCCGGTGGGGCGCACCCTTCAAGGGTGCGCCCCACCGGCGTTCAGCCATCTCTCCGCCCGGCCGTCCGCCGGGTGTCCGCCCACGTCACCAGGCGGTGCGCGCGACCTTGTCCTCGGACGGGAAGAGGATCCACAGCGCTATGTAGAGCAGGAACTGCGGGCCGGGGAGCAGGCAGGAGAGCAGGAACACGACGCGCATCGTCGTGGCCGAGGTGCCGAAGCGCCGTGCCAGCGCAGCACAGACTCCGCCGATCATGCGGCCGTTCGTGGGGCGGGCAAGGGCGGTCATGGTGGCTCCTTCGCGAACCGTCGTCGAGGGCCGGCTCGGCCGGCTTCGTCGTTCTCATCGGTGCCTTCACCGATGTCCTCAACGCTACGAGGACGGCCGCCGCGGATCCTCGCCCTAAGGAGCGATCCCGACCCTGGGAATCGTCGGGGTCCGACCCTGAAGGTGGTCCTCCCGCAGGACGTCCGCGCGGCGCCGTGTCTCGGCCCTGCGGCGGAACCGGGCCCGGGCTGCGGGCACGATGGCGAGGTGCGCGAGGGCCACGCCCAGGCCGTTCAGGATGATCGAGTCGATGTCCACGACCTGGCCCGGCACCCCGGTCTGCAGCAGCTCTATGCCCAGCGACAGCAGGACGCCGGCCGCGGTCGTGCGCAGCAGGGAGCCGAGCGGGGAGACGGCGAGCCTGCCCCCCGCCATCGGGAGCAGCACGCCCAGCGGGGCGAGCAGGCCGAGGCCCGCGGCGAGCCGACGGGCCGCGACCTCGGGACCCAGCGCGAGGTCGGCTCTGATGCCCGCGAAGGGCCGCAGGTTGGCGGCGCTCACCCAGGGGACGTCCAGCGGGCGCAGCGTGATCCAGGCGACGAGCGCCAGGTGTGCGACCAGGAGGACACCTCCTGCCACACGGACGCGGGTGACGGCGCTGCCGTCCTCTGAACCTTGACGCTGCACGCCCCCCAAGACGCGGCCTCCGGCACGATCGGTTCCGCTGCGGTGGGTTTCGGCCCCGCAGCGTTACGAACTCCGGACAGCCGTCGACGTCGGGGCCGTGTCGCCCGGGGCGGCGCGCACCTCCGGGGTGCACTCGTAACTGCGCAGGGGAGAGGGGGCCGGACCGCCGAGGACGACACTGCCGTCGTCCCGGGCCGCGGCCGAGTCCGAGAAGGTGCAGACGATCTGCGCGAGGGCCGTCGGGGTGAGGTCCCGCGGGGAGGTGCTCAGCCGCAGCGTGTCCTCCGGGTCCCCGTCATGGGGCCCGCCGACCGTCATGCCGCCGCGGACGTCCGTCGTGTACCCGGCCTGCTCCTCGGGCGTCGACGGCGCCTCGGCGAGTTCGTCGAGCAGCGCCTGGGCCACCAGGACCCGGCGCGCCGCCTCCGCCGTGCCGTCCGGGATGCGCACCGAACGGTCCACCGTCACCAGCTGTTCCGAGCAGAGCAGGAACACCTGGACCGGCACCCCGTGCGAGGACTGGGTGGTGATGTCGGGGCCGGACAGGGCGCAGGGCACCCGGGAGGGAGCCGGACCGAAGTCGGTGGGCACCTGGGTGGGGCGGATGCCGCACCCGGCGAGCAGCGCGGCGAGCAGGGGGACGGCCGCCCAGGTCAGCGCCTTGCGGCGCGTGGCGGCGGCCGTCCGTCGGCCGTCGGGGTGTGCGGTGGTCATCCGGCGGTGCCTTCCGTGCCGTTCCCGGGCGTGGCGCCGTCATGGCCCCGGCGGTCGCCGGCGAGCAGTTCCGACACGTCCTGCGGCAGGCGCAGCGTGAACACGGCCCCGCCCTCGGGAGAGTTCGCCGCGGTGATCTCGCCGCCGTGGATGTGCGCGTTCTCCAGGGCGATGGACAGGCCGAGGCCGCTGCCCTCGGAGCGCGGGCGGGACGCGCTGGCCTTGTAGAACCGGTCGAAGACGTGCGGCAGGACGTCCTCGGGAATGCCGGGACCGTGGTCGCGCACCTTGATGACCAGCTCCCCGCCCTCCACCCGCACGGACACCCGGACCGGTGACCCGCCGTGCTTGAGCGCGTTGCCGATCAGGTTCGCCAGGATCACGTCGAGCCGGCGCGGGTCGAGCCGCACCGTCATCCCGCGTTCGGCGTCGAGTTCGACGGCGTCCAGCCAGGCACGCGCGTCGATGCACGCGGTGATCTGGTCGGCGATGTCCACGTCGTCGAGGAGGAGCCGGGCGGTGCCCGCGTCGAAACGGGTCACCTCCATCAGGTTCTCCACGAGGTCGCCCAGACGCCGGGTCTCGCTGACGACCAGCCGCACGGCCGGTTCGATCATCGGGTCGACGCTGCCGGTCTCCGCGTCCAGCTCCTCCTCGAGGATCTCGGTGACGGCGGTGATCGCGGTGAGCGGCGTCCGCAGTTCGTGGGACATGTCGGCGACGAAACGCCGGGACGCCTCGTCCCGCGCGCTCATGTCCGCGACCCGTTTCTCCAGGGCCTCCGCCGTCCGGTTGAACGTCCGGGACAGATCGGCGAGTTCGTCGGTGCCGGAGACCCGCAGCCGGGTGTCCAGCTTGCCCTCGCCGAGCCGGCGGGCCGCGATGCCCAGCCGGTGCACCGGCTTGAGGACGGTGGTCGCCGCCGCCTGCGCGAGCAGCGCCGAGCCGATCAGGGCGAGTCCGGTCGCGATGCCCAGCGACCACGCCAGGGAGTTGAGGTCCTTGGCCTCCGGCTCCAGGGACTTGAGCATGTAGCCGGTCGTGCTGCCGTCGATCACGCGGGCCCCGCCCACGAGGTACGACTTGT
Source organism: Streptomyces aureus (assembly GCF_000725495.1). Taxonomy (GTDB): domain Bacteria; phylum Actinomycetota; class Actinomycetes; order Streptomycetales; family Streptomycetaceae; genus Streptomyces; species Streptomyces aureus_B. The sequence continues at coordinate 21,935 of NZ_JNZD01000042.1, read as the reverse complement.
CGTGCTGGGTGATCCGCTGCCAGTACAGGTGGTACGCGGACTTGTTGGTCGAGGACAGCGGCTGCTGCTTGTTCACCGCCTTGCGGAGCGAGGGCGGTACGTCCTCCAGGGTGAACGTGTCCAGCTCCGAGTTGCCGGTGATCATCTTGCCGTCGACGTCCTCGGCGGTCAGCAGCACGCTGAAGCGCTGGCTGCTGTTCGCCATCTGTCCGGCCGTGCGCTGGAGTTCGTCCTGCGCCGGGTGCACCGGCAGCATGCTGGCGTGGTTGCGCATCTCCTGCTGGAAGTCGCGCAGCACCGCGTCCTGGGTACGGGTGAGCACGGCCTCGCGGTTGAGCCAGTACGCGATGCCCGAGGCGGACACCGCGGCGGTGAGCGCGACGAGTCCGAACACCACGACCAGCCGCAGCCGCAGGCTGGTGAAACGCAGTCCGGACAGCAACGCCTTGCGCGCCGCGGCCCAGCCGCGGAGCTTGTCCTGCGGTTTGGTCACTGAGGGTTGTCCAGCCGATAGCCGACGCCGCGCACGGTACGGATCAGGGTGGGCGAGGAGGGCACGTCCTCCACCTTGGCGCGCAGCCGCTGCACACAGGCGTCGACCAGACGCGAGTCGCCCAGGTAGTCGTGCTCCCACACCAGTCGCAGCAACTGCTGCCGGGACAGCGCCTGTCCGGGCCTGCGGCTCAGCTCGAGGAGCAACCGCAGCTCGGTGGGCGTCAGTTGCAGGTCCTCGCCGTTCTTGGTGACCGTCATCGCGGCCCGGTCGATGACCAGCGAGCCGAACGACGCCGAGTCGTTCGCCTCCCGCTCGCCACGGCGCAGCACGGCACGGATCCGGGCGTCGAGCACCCGGCCCTGCACGGGCTTGACGACATAGTCGTCGGCGCCGGACTCCAGTCCGACCACGACGTCGATGTCGTCACTGCGCGCGGTCAGCAGGATGATCGGCAGCTGGTCGGTGCGTCGGATGCGACGGCACACCTCGAAGCCGTCGATTCCGGGCAGCATCACATCCAGCACGATCAGATCCGGTCGCTGCTCGCGCAGGAGCTTCAGACCGTCCTCGCCGGTGGCAGCAGTGGCCACCCGGTGTCCCTGGCGCGTCAAAGAGAGCTCCAGGGCCGTCCGGATGGCGTCGTCGTCCTCGATCAGCAACAGGGAAGGCACGAACGTCATTCTGGCCCATGTCATGCTCGGGTATCGACTGTTGGAGCGCTCCCACTCGTCTCCCGGGCACATCGGAGGCCCTCCGGGGTGCCACCCGGGGCCCAAGTGGCCATCTGCGTAGTCGTACCGCTCTTCTCTGTGATCGCGCTGTGCCGCGCCTGGGGGCGGCCCCTGTGACAGGTCTGTGACAGTCGGCGGACACGGCCATGAAGTGGGCCCGGCAAGCTTTTCGGCACAAGGCAGGACGCACGACGGAACGAACCGAAGATCCGGGACTCCACGACGGGGGGCGCGAGATGAACACGCTGCACAGCACCAGCACTAGCGCAGTTGTCACGCGGCTCCACGACGTCACCCGGGCCGCGGAGAAGTCCGGCAACGTGAACAGCGGCCGGGGGTGCGCTCGCGGGGCCGGGCGTCAGCACACCGTGTACATGACGGTGGTTGACGGTTTCACGGGGGAGAACACCACGGCGCCCGCCGCCGTGGGCACGACGGGGGGGAAGGCTCACGGGGGAGCCGCGTACGGGGAGGACACGGGGGAGCGTCGCTCCGGGACGGGCAGCGCGGAGGCCGAAGCGGCCTTCACCGCCTACGTCCAGGAGCGCCGCGCCTCCCTGTACGCAACCGCCTACCACCTGACCGGTGACCGCTTCGAGGCCGAGGACCTGCTGCAGAGCGCGCTGTTCTCGACCTACCGGGCCTGGGACCGGATCAGCGACAAGGCCGCCGTCGGCGGATACCTGCGTCGCACCATGACGAACCTGCACATCAGCGCGTGGCGCCGCCGCAAACTGAACGAGTACCCGACCGAGGAGCTGCCGGAGACGCCCGGCGACACGGACGCGATGCGCGGCACCGAGCTGCGCGCGGTCCTGTGGCAGGCGCTGGCCCGGCTGCCCGAACTCCAGCGGACGATGCTGGTCCTCCGTTACTACGAGGGCCGCACCGACCCGGAGATCGCGGAGATCCTCGGCATCAGTGTCGGCACGGTGAAGTCCAGCATCTGGCGGTCGCTCCGCCGGATGCGCGAGGACGAGGTCCTCAGCTTCGGCCGTGACGAGGAGGAGTCCTTCGGCGAGCTTGTCGCCTGAGGGCACGGGGGAGCGGAAACGCTCAGCACGGAGACCGGTTCCGGGGGGAGCCGGTGACGGGGGAGCCGGTTCCGGGGGGAGCCGGCGCCGAACGGGGTCACGGGGAAACGGGTCACGGGGAGACAACCGTGTCACGGGGGACCACGGGGGAAAGACGGAGAAGGTCCAGGCGGTCGGGGGTCCGCCTGGACCTTCTTCGTGTCCGTGAGCCGCAGGGCGCGTCCCCGGCGGGAGTTCTGGCCGGCAGGGGCGACGGTTACCGGCTTACCGGACTGCGAACTACTGCCTACGCGGCGGTGGTCGGGGCGGTGGTGGTCGGGGCGGAGGTCCGCCGCGCGGCCGAGGCGGCCGTCAGCCGGCCGAGCGCCTCGTCGCGGTCGCAGGGGTGGGCGCCCAGGGCGGCCTGGCGCGCCACGATGGACCGCTCGGAGCGCATCAGCCGCCAGCCGCGCCGCAGCAGGAAGGGCACCGACTTGCGGCCTTCCCGCAGATCCCGTACGAAGCGCCGCCGGAACGTGGTGACCGCGCCCCGGGACAGGCACAACGCATCGGCCAGCAGCCCGAGTTCACGGCAGCGCCCGACGATCTCGGCGGCGAAGATGCCCTCGGCGATGAACAGCGGCGCGCCGTCGATGCCCAGGGCCTCGCTGCCGGTGCGGGCGCTCAGGGAGATGTCGTAGACGGGGATGGTCGTACGTCCCGTACGGCACAGTTCCTCGATCGCGGCGACCGCGGTGTCCGCGTCCCAGGACAGCGGGTGGTCCCAGTCGATGTCCGCGCTGCCCTCGACCTGGGGCAGCGTCGGGTCGCCGGCCTCCTTGTAGAAGTCGTCGAGGCGGAGCACCGGGAGCCCGGAGGCGGCGGCGAGAAGGGACTTCCCGGAGCCGGAGGGACCGCAGAGCAGCACCACGCGGGCGGGTATCGGGAGAGGGGAACCCAATGGTCTGTACCTTCTGTGACAGGTCCGGCGGCGCCGCGCGACGGCGCGGCTCCCCGCCATTATCCCCGGCTTCGCCGTATGTGCGGACGGATGTCGCCGGGGTGTGACGAGCGGCTCGGTCGTGACGAGCCGTCGGGGCATGACGAGTGGCGCTGATATGCCTGTTGACCCGCAGGGGCGAATCCGCCGCGAGGACCGCACGGGCGCGGCGCGGGTCAACTACTGTGCGTGGCGCGGCGAACGCAAGGCGTTCTCCGTCCGTCGTACCCCGATCTCCGCAAGCCGAAGAGGACAACCTGATGGCGCGACACGCAGCCCCGCGGAACACCCTGGCCCGTACGACCGCGAGGGTCGCCGCGCTGGTCGGTGTGGCCGCCGCCGGCGCGGCCGTGGCCGCACCGGCGTTCGCGGACACCGCTCCCGCCGCGCACACCGGGTCCGCCGCGCTCGGCGGCATCGACCCGCAGGCGGGACTGACGGCGCTGACCGGGACCGTGGGGCATGTCACGGGCCCCGTCGAGGGCCTCAAGCCCAACCCGCTGGCCGGCACCGGAGTGGACCCGCTCGACAACGGCGTGGGCACCCAGCTCGCCGACTTCCAGCCGCTGTCCTCCAAGGCGCTCACCGGCCCGGTGGCGCAGGCGCAGTCGATCGGCCGCATCCCCGTGCTGGGCCAGGTGACCGGCGTCCTGCGCTGACCGAGGGCCGCACGGGCCTCGCACGGCCCCGGACACGCGAGAGCCGCGCTCCCCCTGGACGGAGGGGGAACGCGGCTCTCTCGTGCGCGGAGCCCCGGGGACACGGATCGGGGCCCCGACATCTCAGGGCGTCGGCAGCCCGGGGCTCAGTAGGACGAGCCCCCGGCTCCCAGGGAGCCGGTCGGGTGCCAGACCGTCTTCGTCTCCAGGAAGGCCGTCATGCGCTCGGTCCCGGGAGTCCGCGCGTAATCCACAGCCTGTGGACGGAGAACGCGCTTCAGGTTGTCCGCGGCGGCGATCTCCAGCTCCTTCGCCAGCACCTCGTCGGCGCCGGCCAGGTCGATCGCGTTGACGTCCTGGTGGGCGGCCAGCGGGGCGGCGATCTCCGCGGTCCGGCCGGACAGGACGTTCACGACACCGCCGGGCAGGTCGGAGGTGGCCAGCACCTCGCCCAGCGACAGCGCCGGCAGCGGGGACTTCTCGCTGGCGATCACGATCACCGTGTTGCCGGTGGCGATCACCGGGGCGATCACCGACACCAGACCGAGGAACGACGACTCCTGCGGTGCCAGGACCGTCACCACACCCGTCGGCTCGGGGGAGGACAGGTTGAAGTAAGGGCCCGCGACCGGGTTGCCGCCGCCCACGACCTGGGCGATCTTGTCGGTCCAGCCCGCGTACCAGACCCAGCGGTCGATCGTGGCGTCCACCACGGCCGCCGCCTTCGCCTTGGACAGGCCCTCGGCGTCGGCCACCTCGCGGACGAACTGCTCCTTGCGGCCCTCCAGCATCTCGGCGACGCGGTACAGGATCTGTCCGCGGTTGTATGCCGTCGCGCCGGACCAGCCGCCGAACGCCTTGCGCGCCGCGACGACCGCGTCACGGGCGTCCTTGCGGCTGGACTGCGGAGCGTTCGCCAGCCACTTGCCCTTGGAGTCGGTCACCTCGTACACCCGGCCGCTCTCGGAACGCGGGAACTTGCCGCCCACGTACAGCTTGTAGGTCTTGAAGACGCTCAGACGCTGCTGCTCGGACTTCTCGGCTGCACTCATTTATCGCTCGCCCTCCGGGCTAGACGGGGCGAGGTACGCCTCCAGGCCGTGACGGCCGCCCTCGCGGCCGAAGCCCGACTCCTTGTACCCGCCGAACGGCGAGGTCGGGTCGAACTTGTTGAACGTGTTGGACCAGACGACGCCCGCGCGGAGCTTGTTCGCCACGGCGAGGATCCGGGAGCCCTTCTCGGTCCAGATGCCCGCCGAGAGGCCGTACGCGGAGTTGTTGGCCTTGGCGACCGCCTCGTCCGGGGTGCGGAACGTGAGGACGGACAGCACCGGACCGAAGATCTCGTCCCGGGCGATGGTGTGCGCCTGGGTGACGTTCGTGAACAGCGTCGGGGCGAACCAGTAGCCGGCGGAGGGGAGTTCACAGGCCGGGGACCAGCGCTCGGCGCCCTCCGCCTCACCCTGCTCGACGAGCGAGGTGATGCGCGAGAGCTGCTCCTCGGAGTTGATCGCGCCGATGTCCGTGTTCTTGTCGAGCGGGTCGCCGAGACGCAGCGTCGACAGCCGGCGCTTGAGCGAGTCGAGCAGCTCGTCGTGGATCGACTCCTGGACCAGCAGCCGCGAACCCGCGCAGCAGACCTGGCCCTGGTTGAAGAAGATGCCGCTGACGATGCCCTCGACGGCCTGGTCGATCGGGGCGTCGTCGAAGACGATGTTCGCGCCCTTGCCGCCCAGTTCGAGTGTCACCTTCTTGTGCGAGCCCGCGACCTGGCGCGCGATCGCCTTGCCGACGGCGGTGGATCCGGTGAAGGCCACCTTGTCCACGTCCGGGTGCGCGACGAGGGCCGCGCCCGCGTCGCCGTAGCCGGGAAGGATGTTGACGACACCCTTGGGCAGGCCCGCCTGGCGGCAGATGTCCGCGAAGAACAGCGCCGTCAGGGGCGTCGTCTCCGCGGGCTTGAGGACGACCGTGTTGCCGGTCGCGAGGGCCGGGGCGATCTTCCACGCCAGCATCAGCAGCGGGAAGTTCCACGGGATGACCTGGCCCGCGACGCCCAGCGGACGCGGGTTCGCGCCGTATCCGGCGTGGTCGAGCTTGTCGGCCCAGCCCGCGTAGTAGAAGAAGTGCGCGGCGACCAGGGGGAGGTCGGCGTCCCGGGTCTCCTTGATCGGCTTGCCGTTGTCCAGGGTCTCCAGGACGGCCAGCTCACGGCTGCGCTCCTGGATGATCCGCGCGATGCGGAACAGGTACTTGGCACGCTCGGAGCCCGGCAGCGCGGACCACTTCACGAACGCCTTGCGGGCGGCCTTCACCGCGCGGTCCACGTCCGCCTCGCCGGCCTGGGCGATCTCGGACAGGACCTCCTCGGTGGAGGGGGAGACGGTCTTGAAGACCTTGCCCTCGGCGGCCTCGGTGAACTCACCGTCGATGAAGAGGCCGTAGGAGGGGGCGATGTCGACGACGGAGCGGGACTCGGGCGCCGGTGCGTATTCGAATACGGAAGCCATGTCGGATCAGTCCACCGTCACGTAGTCGGGGCCGGAGTAGCGGCCGGTGGCCAGCTTCTGACGCTGCATCAGCAGGTCGTTCAGGAGCGAGGAGGCGCCGAAGCGGAACCAGTGGTTGTCCAGCCAGTCCGCGCCCGCGGTCTCGTTCACCAGGACCAGGAACTTGATTGCGTCCTTGGTCGTGCGGATGCCGCCGGCCGGCTTCACGCCGACCTGCACGCCGGTCTGCGCGCGGAAGTCGCGCACGGCCTCCAGCATCAGCAGCGTGTTCGCGGGGGTCGCGTTCACGGCCACCTTGCCGGTGGAGGTCTTGATGAAGTCGGCACCGGCCAGCATGCCGAGCCAGCTCGCCCGCCGGATGTTGTCGTACGTCGAGAGCTCGCCGGTCTCGAAGATGACCTTCAGGCGGGCGGCGCCCGAGGCCTCCTTCACGGCGACGATCTCGTCGTACACCTTCAAGTATCTGCCCGCGAGGAACGCCCCGCGGTCGATGACCATGTCGATCTCGTCGGCGCCCGCGGCGACGGCGTCGCGGACGTCGGCCAGCTTCACGTCGAGGGCGGCGCGGCCGGCCGGGAAGGCGGTGGCGACGGAGGCGACCTTCACGCCGGAACCGGCGACGGCCTCCTTCGCGACGGCCACCATGTCGGGATAGACACAGACCGCCGCCGTGGTGGGCGTCGTGCGGTCGGTCGGGTCCGGGAGGACCGCCTTGGCGCCGAGTGCCCGGACCTTGCCCGGGGTGTCCGCGCCTTCCAGCGTCGTCAGGTCGACCATCGAGATGGCGAGGTCGATGGCGTACGCCTTCGCGGTGGTCTTGATGGAACGGGTGCCGAGCGAGGCGGCGCGCGCCTCCAGGCCGACCGCGTCGACGCCGGGCAGCCCGTGGAGGAAGCGGCGCAGCGTGCTGTCGGACGCGGTTACGTCGCCGAGGCTATGTGCGGGTGCAGAGGTGGGCATGGTCACCAGACGAGCATATCTACGCGCGTAGCGGCTGTACAGCCCCGGTCGGAGCGGAGCCTTTTTTCGACCGGGCTGCCCCGCTCGGCGCCCTGCCCCGCACCGGGGGGAGCTTGCCCCCGATCCGGAGGGGAGCCCGGCCCCTGCACCTCCCGGGACCGGGGGTGTCCTGCCCTCCTGGGACCCGGGGTGTCCGGTCCCCCGGCACCCCACAAGCCTTCTCTCGCCCCCTCCGCCCCTACCCGTCCCGTACCTGGGGCTCCGCCCCAGACCCCGCTCCTCAAACGCCGGAGGGGCTGGAGATTGCCCCGCACCCGAGAGGTGGGGGTTGGCCCGCACCCGAGGGGTGGGGGTTGGCCCGCACCCGAGGGGTGGGCCGGAGGGATGGCCACCCCTGGGGCTCCGCCCCGGACCCCGCTCCTCAAACGCCGGAGGGGCTGAAATATCCCCGGCCGGGGCTGAAATTTCCCCGGCCGGGGCTGGAAGGTTCCCGGGCAAGGGCCGGAACGTTGCTGGGCCGGGGCTGGGACGTTCCCGGGCCGGGACTGGATCCTGCACAAGCCACCACGCACCCGCAGTCGGGATCCGGCGTGAGGGGACGGGCCGGTACATCGATGCCCGTCGCCACTAACGTTCACGTCTCTGTCCGACGGCGACGGGCTGATGCACCGGACCGGCCCCGACCCACCCACCGGGCCGGACCCGGTCAGCGGCCAGTGGCTCGTGCGTCGATCTGCCAGCAGGCTGCCGTGAAGCGCACCTGCGTGCCGTGCACGAACGGCTCGAACGCGGAGCGGACCGACTCCACCACCCGGGCCCGGGTCTCCTCGTCCACGTCCCGCAACGCGATCCCGACCGGCCCGAACCGGCTGAAGTACGGCACCAGCTCCGACTCGGCCATGACGCACCCCGCGTCCACAGGCCGCACCTCGACCTCGCCCCACCCGCCCCGCTCCAGCAACCCCCGCACCCGCCCCGCGTCCGCCAACGCGAACTGCCCCGGAGCATCGGGCACCCGCTCCGGCAGCCCCGGCATCAACGGCGCCGCCGCCCGCTCGGCCGTCGTCATGAACGGATTCTCCGCGAGATCACGCCACACGATGAACCGCAGCACGCCGTCCTCCCGCACCGCCCCCCGCAGATTCCCGAACGTCCGCACCGGATCCGCAAAGAACATGACCCCGAACCGGGAGACGACCGCATCGAAGCCCCCGGGCTCGAACGCATGGTCCTGCGCATCGGCCCGGACGAACGACGCCCGCACCCCCGCCCGCTCCGCCCGAACTCGCGCCGCCCCCACCATGGGCTCCGAGATGTCGACACCGACGCACCGGCCCTCTGCCCCGAGCCGACGCGCGATCGCCACCGTCGTGCCGCCCGTGCCGCACCCCACGTCGAGGACGCTGCCCCCCTGCCCGGCCGGAAACTTCTCGACCAGCAGTTCCTCCAGCGGCGCGAACAACGCGTCCACCATGTCCTGGGACTCCACCCAGGCGTTCCCGGTAGGCCCGTTCCACCGTTCGACCTGATCTTCGGCGCCCGTGCGGCCCACCCCGTGCTCGGATCCCGTAGCCATCGTTGCCTCCTGTCGTCGCCCTCACGGCCCTGGAGAGAACACCGTCCCGGTTCACGCCGGCCTGAGCCCAAGACGATGCCGGACCTGGATAGCGCCGCACGGGCACGGCGCGCCAGAGCACCCGCTCCGATCCCGCGCAGAGCTCGCGGGGGGCTCGCGGAGGGCTCGCGGAGGGCTCGGGAGGGTTCGCGACCATAGCGAGACCCGGCCGAGCCCAAGCGCGCGGTACACGTCGTGCACAATCGGGACCATGACGACCCCCGACCCCCAGTCACCCCGTCCGGACGCCTCGCGACCCGAGGCCAGGGACCGGATCTACCGGTCGCCCGCCGGTATCGCGGGCGGCGTCCTCCTGCTGCTCCTCGTGGGCTGGCTCGGCTTCGACGCGTTGGTCTCCGGACACGGCCGCACCCCCTGGCTGGCGCTCGCCGGACTGATCCTCATCGTCCCGGTCGTGGCCGCGTTCACCCTGCGCCCCGCCGTCTACGCCAACGAGGACCGGCTGCGGGTCCGCAACCCGCTCCGTGTGATCGTCCTGCCGTGGGGCAAGGTCGCCTCGCTGCGCTCGCACTACTCGAACGAGGTGATCGACACCTCGGGCACGAAGTACCAGTTGTGGGCGGTGCCCGTGTCCCTGCGCGCCCGCAAGAAGGCGGCCCGCCAGCAACAGCAGGGCGGCCGCGGCCGCGAGGGCCGTACGTCGCAGTTCGGCCTGTCCGGCTTCGGCCGGGGCGCCGCCACCGACGCCCCCTCCCGCCCCGAGACGGACCAGATCATGGACGATCTGCGGGAGCTGGCGGAGGCCCGCGCGACGGCGGAGAGCGCGCAGGGCGAGGTCACGGTGCGCTGGGCGTACGAGGTGATGGGCCCGGCACTCGCCGGCCTGGTCGTCCTGGTGATCCTGCTGGCGACGGGCTGACCAGCCCCTGAGCGACGGGCTGACCAGCCCTGAGCGGGTCCTGCCCGCCCCGCCCGCGACCGCTGCCCCACCCGGAGACGGAGCCGAGGGCTTTCCGCACCACCGCCCCTCGGCCCGAGTCCCTGGAAAACGATGAACACCCACGCCCGGCAGACGCTGCCCGCCACCGCGATACCCGACGGCTGCCTTCCCTGGAGCACGGAGGACACCCGGCGCTGGACGCGGGCCCTGCCGCCGGGCTGGATCCCGGTGCCGAGGGTCGGACTGCGCGTCCTCAAGCTGGTACTGGCGGTGGGCGTGCTGGCCGCGCTGGGCCTGACGACGGACGGTCTGCCGCCGTACCTGGCGGCGTGGGCCGGGCTCCAGTTGGTGTGGCTGCAACTGCGGCCCGAGCTCGTACGGGTGTCGGCGCCACTGCTGGCGCTGGTGACCGTGGTCCTGCGGCCCGCACCGGTGATCCCGGTGCTCGCGGGGGCGCTCGTACTGAACGGGGCCTGCCTGGCGGTCGCCGCCCTGCGCCTGCGGGCACGGGAACGCCAGCGGGAGGCGGCGCTGGCCGCCTCCGGCGGGGTGAGCGCACTCCCGCCGGGTGCGGACCTGCCCCTCGGGCGCGGCCGGTTCCTCTCCGGGCTGGGGATCACCTTGATCGCGGCGGGCGTCCCGCTGGCCGCGACCGCCGGTGTCTGGGACGACGCCGAGGGCCGCCGGGCGGCGATGGTCGCCGGCTGTTTCGTGGCGGGGCTGGGCGCCACCGCGCTGCTCTCCGGTGTGCTCGGCCGACGGCGGGCCGTCGCGCTGCGTGCCGCGCCCGCGCCGGTGCTGCGCGTGCTGATGCGCGAGACCCGGCACGGCGACGCGAAGGTCTACGCCGCTGACGACATCGGGGGCCTGCGCCCACTGTTCACGGTCGGAGTGACTCCTCTGGACGCGACCCCCGCCCAGAACCTGAACGCGACCCCCGCCGAACCTCACGCCCCGACCCACAACACCCCCCACCCCCAGAACCCTGCCCCAGCCCCTGCCCCGGCCCCCGCCACAGACCCCATGACGGACGCCATGGCCGAAGCCGTGGCGGACGTCCTGACAGACGTCGTCACGGACGTGGCCGACCTCGGTCCAGTCTCCGACCGGGACGACGACCGGCCGGGGCCGCTGCGGGAAGCCGTCCTGTACGGGGCGCCCTACGACGGCGCCGAGGTCGTCCTGGTCGGCGCCCCGTCCGAGCCGGGCGGGGCGCCGGTGGCGCAGCGGTCGACCGGTCCCGTCCGCCCGCTGTCGGAGGGGGCCGTGAGGCGGCGGCTGGAACGGGAGAAGCGGACGTCGGCCCGGACCGCCGCGGAGGACGAGCTGCACCTCGGCCTGGTGGAGACCGCCAGTCGCGCGAAACCGGTGCCGGTACGGCGCTGGCGCGCGGGGGCGGTGGACCGGCTGGCCGGTCTGCTGATGGTGGTGTGGGCCGTTCCGCTGTGCTGGGACACGTTCGTCGACGGGGACACGGGCCTCTGGAAGCGGATCCTCGTCCTGCTCTTCGGCCTGTTCGGGGCGTTCCGCCTCCCCGTGAAGCTCTGCTGGCGCCTGACCGCCGACCGCACCGGCCTCTGGCTGAACGGTCTGCGCGGGACCACCCACATCCCCTGGGACGACGTCCGCTCGGTCCGCCGCGAGTCCCTCGAACTCAAGCTGCGCTGGGGCGGCGACGGGGCCTGGACGGTCTCCGCTCCCAGGTGGGCCTGGTTCCAGCGCGTGCGGGGTCTGACCCACCCGTACGACGCCCTGGCCGCCGAGGTCACCGCGATGCGCACGGACCCGGCCCTGCGTCCCACGGGCGACAGCGAGGAGCGGGACCGGGGCCGACCGCTGTGGCCGCTGGCGGTGCCGCTCGTCCTCGCGTGGCTGACGGCGGTGCTGGCCGGCTGGACGGGCTTCCCGGGCCGCTGACTCGGGCCCCGTGCCCCAGCGTTCCAACCCGGGCCAGTGACCCAGCGCTCCAACCCGGGCCGGTGACCCAGAGCCCACCCCGGGCCGGTGACTCGGTCCGCCAACGCGGACCGCACCCCGGGCCGGTGACCCCGACCCGCCAACCCGGTCCGCCGACCCGCAGCGGCCCCCCGCCCCGATCAGCCCCTAGGGCGCACTGGGCCACACCAGCACCATGTACGCACCGCAATACGCCGACCCCAGCACCGCCGCCGTGAGGAAGATGCCCCGGAAGCGGCGTGAGGCTCGGGCCAGGTGCAGGGCCGCGGGGAGCAGCAGCGGGAAGCCGGGGAGCAGGAAGCGGGCGCGCGGGAAGTAGACGCCGCCGCTGCCGAGGACGATCAGCAGCAGGACGCCGGTGAAGACGAGCAGGGGGAGCGGCTGGCGGTCCCCGGCCGAGAGCACGTACAGCCCCACCGACGTCAGCAGCGTCACGGTCACCATGATCAGGAACAGCTCGGGCGACGAGTTCTGCGCCAGTACCTCCCGCAGCCGCCGCACGGTCTCGGCGCCGCCGTCCCACTCGTTGTGCCACAGCCGCTGTACGGCGAAGTAGCCGTCCCAGCGGCCCAGCCGGACGCCCACCCAGCCGACGTAGGCGAGCCAGCCGGCCGGGGCGAGGAGGACGGCCGCGAGTGCCCGGACCGAGAAGCCGCGGCGCAGCGACAGCAGGGCGGCCACGGCCACGGCGGCGGCGACGGCGATGCCGGTGGGCCGGGTCAGGCCCGCCAGCGCCGCCAGCGAGGCGGCCCACAGCAACCGGCCGGTGAGGACCGCGTACAGCGCCCACGCGGCGAAGGCGGTGAACAGGGACTCCGTGTAACCCATCCACTGGACCAGGCCCACCGGCAGGGCCGCCCACAGCACGGTCAGCAGCACGCCGACGCGCCGGCCGTGCAGTCGGCTGCCCACCGCGTGGACGCCCCAGGCGGCGAGGAACGAGCAGATGACCGCGATCGCCAGCCCGGTGGAGGCGCGCGAACCGGGTGTCAGGACCGCGACCGCCTTGACCAGGACCGGGTAGAGAGGGAAGAAGGCCAGGCTGTTGGCGTCGTACGCGGTGCCCAGATGGTGTGCGTAGCCGTGGTCGGCGATGCCGAGGTACCAGTCCGCGTCCCACTGGGCCGCCAGGATCGGCCAGACGCCGTGGTGTCTGCGGTGCGCCCAGACGGCGAGGACGAGCAGACCGGTGAGGCGGACGGCGGCGTAGGCGAGAAGGGCGGGGGCCGCGTCCCGCAGCCGGGCGCGGACCGTGGTGACGAGGCCGGTGAGGACGCCGGGGAGGAAACCGGCGGCGCCGGGCGCGCGCCGGGCGGCCGGGACGCCGGGGACGGTCCTGCCCGGGGCGCTCCGGGGCGGGGCGGACGTCGGCCGGGATTCGGTCGAGGGCACGCGGCGGCTCCTGGGACTCGATGGTGCGCTGCCGGTAACCGTTCCTCGGTCACCCGGCGACGCACGGGAGCGCTGCGTCAACTGCCCTGCGGAAATCACCCGTGAGGAGGGCGGACGCGCGTGTCGGAGCCCGGCGCGGTCTTCCGCGCGGCAGCAGGGTCTCCCCGTACGGCGGGAGGCGTCTCCCGCACGGCAGGCGGGGGCTCTCCGCACGGCGGAAGCAGGTCTCCGGCATGGCAGTAGAGGTCTCCCCGCACGGCGGGAGCCGGTCTCCCCCTCGGCAGGAGGGGTTTCCCGCTCGGCACGAGGCGGCCTCCCGCACGGCAGCAGGGGTATCCCCCCGAGGCAGGAGGCGGTCTCCGGCACGGCAGGAGGGGTCTCCCCGCATGGCGGGAGGTGGTCACCCGCTCGGCAGGCGGGGGCTCTCCGCGCTGCGGGAGCAGGTCTCCGGCATGGCAGTAGAGATCTCCCCGCACGGCGGGAGCCGGACTCCCGCTCGGCAGGAGGGGTTTCCCGCTCGGCACGTGGCGGCCTCCCGCTCGGCAGGAGGGTCTCCTCGCCCGGCGGGAGCAGGTCTCCCGCGCGGCGGGAGGGGTTTCCCCGCGCGGCGGGAGGCGGCCTCCCGCACGGCAGGCGGGGGCTCCTCGCCCGGCGGGAGGCGGTCGTCGGGCCGCCTCCCGCCGGGGGGATCGAACCGCTGCGGTCAGATACCGGCCGCCGCCGACAGATCCCGCTTGATCGCCGTCAGCAGCGCGGTCGCCTTCGTGTGCGCCGCCGGGAGCTCGTCGTGGCCGCCGACCGGCACCACGACCTCCAGGTAGCACTTCAGCTTGGGCTCGGTGCCGCTCGGGCGGACGATGACCCGGGCGCCGTCCAGGGTGTAGCGCAGACCGTCCGTGGGCGGCAGCCGGTCCGTCCCCCGGGTCAGGTCCTCGGCCCGGGTGATCGCCAGGCCCGCGAGCTCCGTGGGCGGCTGCTCGCGCAGCCGGCGCATGGCGTTCGCGATGACCGTCAGGTCCTCCACCCGCACCGAGAGCTGGTCGGTGGCGTGCAGCCCGTACGCGACGGCGATGTCGTCGAGCAGGTCGAGCAGCGTCCGGCCCTGCTCCTTGAGCTCCGAGGCCAGCTCGGTGATCAGGAGGGCGGCGGTGATGCCGTCCTTGTCGCGGACGCCCTCGGGGTCGACGCAGTAGCCGAGCGCCTCCTCGTAGCCGAACCGCAGTCCTTCGACGCGGGCGATCCACTTGAAGCCGGTGAGCGTCTCCTCGTACGGCAGCCCCGCGCCCTCGGCGATCCGGCCGAGCAGGGAGGACGAGACGATCGACTCGGCGAAGACGCCGCGCGCGCCGCGCCGAACCAGGTGCTCGGCGAGCAGCGCGCCGACCTCGTCGCCGCGCAGCATGCGCCAGTCCGTGCCGGACTTCACGGCCACGGCACACCGGTCGGCGTCCGGGTCGTTGGCGATGACAAGGTCGGGCTCCGCCGCGCGCGCCGCCGCGAACGCGAGGTCCATCGCGCCCGGCTCCTCCGGGTTGGGGAAGGCGACGGTCGGGAAGTCCGGGTCGGGCTCGGCCTGCTCGGCGACGAGCACCGGCTCGGGGAACCCGGCCCGGGCGAAGGCGGCCAGCAGCACGTCCTTGCCGACGCCGTGCATCGCCGTGTAGACGGTGCGGGCGGTGCGCGCCGAGCCCTCGGCGAGGACGGCGTCCGTACGGGCCAGGTACGCGTCGAGGACACCCTCGTCGAGGGTCTCCCAGCCGGAGTCCGGACGGGGGACGTCGGCGAGCGCGCGGACGGCGTCGATCTCGGCGGCGATCTCCGCGTCGGCCGGCGGGACGATCTGCGAGCCGTCGCCGAGGTACACCTTGTAGCCGTTGTCCCGGGGCGGGTTGTGGCTGGCGGTGACCTCCACGCCCGCGACCGCGCCGAGATGCCGTATGGCGTAGGCGAGGACGGGGGTGGGCAGCGGCCGGGGCAGGACGGCGGCGCGCAGTCCCGCGCCCGTCATCACGGCGGCGGTGTCGCGGGCGAAGTCCGCGGACTTGTGACGGGCGTCGTAGCCGATCACCACGAGTCCGCCGGCCTGGCCCTTGCCCTTGAGATACGCGGCGAGTCCGGCCGCGGCCCGGATGACCACGGAGCGGTTCATCCGCATCGGTCCCGCGCCGAGCTCACCGCGCAGACCGGCGGTGCCGAACTGGAGCGTCCCGCTGAAGCGGGCGGTCAGTTCGGTGACGTCCTCGGCCTCCACGAGCTTGGCGAGTTCGTCACGGGTCTCCGCGTCGGGGTCCTCGGCCAGCCATGCCTTGGCCCGCGCGACGATGTCGTCCTGCACCTGGGGTGCACCTCTCTTCGGTCGTACGGTTCCGTGTGCCCGGGGCGCCGCGCCCCGCGCCGGGGCGGTCGCGCCGTCGCCTACAGACGATCCAGCACCTGGGTCAGAAGTTCCCCCATGCGCGCGGCCGAGTCACGGCCCGCCTGGAGGACTTCCTCATGGTTCAGGGGCTCGCCCGTCATACCGGCGGCGAGGTTGGTGACGAGGGAGATGCCGAGCACCTCGGCGCCGGCCTCGCGCGCGGCGATGGCTTCGAGGGTCGTCGACATGCCGACGAGGTCGGCGCCGATGACACGGGCCATCCGGATCTCGGCGGGCGTCTCGTAGTGCGGGCCGGGGAACTGGGCGTAGACGCCCTCCTCCAGCGTGGGGTCGACCTCCTTGCACAGCGCGCGCAGCCGCGGCGAGTACAGGTCGGTGAGGTCGACGAAGTTCGCGCCGACGATCGGCGAGGTGGCCGTCAGGTTGATGTGGTCGCTGATCAGCACGGGCTGACCGGGGCGCATGCCCTCGCGCAGACCGCCGCAGCCGTTGGTGAGCACGATGGTCTTGCAGCCGGCGGCGACGGCGGTACGGACACCGTGCGCGACGGCGGCGACGCCGCGGCCCTCGTAGAAGTGGGTGCGGCCGAGGAAGACCAGGGCGCGCTTGTCGCCGATGCGGTACGAGCGGATCGTGCCGCCGTGTCCCTCGACGGCCGGCGGCGGGAAGCCGGGCAGCTCGGTGACCGGGAACTCGGCCTCGGGGGTGCCGAGGGCGTCCACGGCGGGGGCCCAGCCGGAGCCCATCACGAGGGCGACGTCGTGGGTCTCGGCGCCCGTCAGCTCACGCAGGCGCGTGGCGGCGGCGTCGGCGGCGGCGTGGGGGTCGCCCTGGATGTCGTCCGGAAGAAGAGATGCGTTCACGCGCAAGAGCGTAGCCGCTCTGGGCCTACGCGCGTAGATGACGGAGCTCACGGTCTTGCGATCGTTGTCTTGTCGTTTCCGACGAACGGGTGACGCGGGGGAAGCCGGGGGCGTCCTGGCGACACGGCGGGCCGTGCCGGTGCGCGGCGGGACCGGCCGGGGAGCGGCGGGGTGCGCGACGGCACCCCGGCGGCGGGGCGAGCGGGCCGGGCGGAAGGGCGGAAACCGCTCCCGAGCGGCCAGGATGCTGCGCGACGCGGCGGGGCGTGCCCGCGCGGGCACGGCTCAGCAGGGGCGCTTGCGCAGCTCCATCACATAGTCGTGGGGCGCTCCCGCCGACTCGGCGGCGTCCGCCACCTCGCCCAGATAACGCGCCGAGGGCAGTCCGCCCTCGTACCCGTTCAGTACGTAGACCCACGCCGCTTCCTCACCCTCCAGAGTGTGTACACGTACGCGCATCCGGCGGTAGACGTCGAGACCGACGCCCTCCCATCGGTCCATGGAGTCCTCGTCCAGGGGTGCGATGTCGTACAGCGCGACGAAGACCTGGGACCGCGGCGCCTCGACGATCGTCGCCAGCGCGCCCTCCCAGCCCATGTGCTCGCCGCCGAAGGTCAGCCGCCAGCCGTTCAGCCAGCCCGTGGCGCGCAGCGGCGAATGCGGGGCGCGGCGCGTCATGAGCCGCGGGTCGAGATTGCCGGCGTACGCGGCGTAGAGCGACATGGGGTCGAGGGTACGGCAGCGGCCCGTACGCCTCTCGCGTAACAAAGTGGCTCGGATGCCGCTCTCCCGGGCCCCCTGGGCGGAAGCACCTTGAAGCGTGCGGGACAATGGAGTACGTGACTCGGATCGTGATCATCGGTGGCGGACCCGGCGGATATGAAGCGGCGCTGGTGGCCGCGCAGCTCGGCGCGGAGGTGACCGTCGTCGACTGCGACGGTCTGGGCGGGGCGTCGGTGCTCACCGACTGCGTGCCGTCGAAGACTCTCATCGCCACGGCCGAGGTGATGACGACGTTCGACTCCTCGTACGAGGAGCTGGGGATCATCGTCGCCGACGACACCCCCCACGTGGAACAGGCCGCCCGGGTGGTCGGGGTCGACCTCGGCAAGGTCAACCGCCGTGTGAAGCGCCTCGCGCTCGCCCAGTCGCACGACATCACGGCCTCGGTGACCCGCGCCGGCGCCCGTGTCCTGCGCGGCCGCGGCCGGCTGGAGGGCATGCAGGCCCTGGACGGCTCCCGCAAGGTCGTCGTGAGCGCCGCGGACGGCACCGAGGAGACCCTCACCGCCGACGCCGTGCTCATCGCCACCGGCGGCCACCCGCGCGAGCTGCCCGACGCGCAGCCCGACGGCGAGCGCATCCTGAACTGGACCCAGGTCTACGACCTCGACGAGCTGCCCGAGGAACTCATCGTGGTCGGCTCCGGCGTCACCGGCGCCGAGTTCGCCGGCGCGTACCAGGCGCTCGGCTCCCGGGTCACCCTCGTCTCCAGCCGCGACCGGGTGCTGCCGGGCGAGGACCCGGACGCCGCCGCGGTCCTGGAGGACGTCTTCCGCCGCCGCGGCATGAACGTCATGGCCCGCTCGCGCGCCGAGTCCGCCAAGCGGGTCGGCGACCGGGTCGAGGTCACGCTCTCCGACGGCCGGGTCATCAGCGGCACGCACTGCCTGATGGCCGTCGGTGCCATCCCCAACAGCGCGGGCATGGGTCTGGAGGAGGCCGGGGTCAGGCTCCGCGACTCCGGGCACATCTGGACCGACAAGGTCTCGCGCACGACGGCCCCGGGCGTGTACGCGGCCGGTGACGTGACCGGCGTCTTCGCCCTCGCGTCCGTCGCCGCGATGCAGGGCCGCATCGCCATGTACCACTTCCTCGGCGACGCGGTGGCCCCGCTGAACCTGAAGACGGTCTCCTCGAACGTCTTCACCGACCCCGAGATCGCCACTGTCGGCTACACCCAGGCGGACGTCGACGGGGGCAAGATCGACGCCCGGGTCGTGAAGCTGCCGCTGCTGCGCAACCCGCGCGCCAAGATGCAGGGCATCCGCGACGGCTTCGTCAAGATCTTCTGCCGTCCCGGCACCGGCATCGTGGTCGGCGGTGTGGTCGTCTCCCCGCGCGCCTCCGAGCTGATCCACCCGATCTCGATCGCGGTCGACAACAATCTGACGGTCGAACAGATCGCGAACGCCTTCACCGTGTACCCGTCCCTGTCCGGCTCGATCGCCGAGGTGGCACGGCAGCTGCACACCCGGAAGACCGCGGGCGAGGGCTGACGGGCCCGGCCGACTCCCCGCAGGTCGCGGGGAGTTGGTGACGCTCCGCAGGGGCGGTATGGCCCGAGTGGGCACGTATACCACTCACCACCCCGTCATGCGAACAACTTCTGTTATTCGGCGCAAACTGCTGAAAGCAGACGGTCGTTGGGGTTACTGTCAGTTTCGTGTTCGCTGCAGAACGTCGCCAATTGATCCTCGAAATGGTGCGAGCGAACGGGGCCGTGTCGCTCCGTGAGCTCGCCCGCGTCGTCCAGACCTCCGAAGTGACCGTACGGCGGGACGTGCGCGCGCTGGAGGCAGAAGGACTCCTCGACCGCCGGCACGGCGGTGCGGTATTGCCGGGCGGGTTCACGCGGGAGTCCGGCTTTCCGCAGAAATCGCATCTCGCGACCGCCGAGAAGACCGCCATCGCCGATCTCGCCGCGGGTCTCGTCGAAGAGGGCGAGGCCATCGTGGTGGGGGCGGGTACCACCACGCAGGAGCTGGCCCGCCGGCTCGCGCGGGTGCCGGGGCTGACCGTCGTCACGAACTCCCTGCTGGTGGCCCAGGCCCTGGCGCACGCCAACCGCGTGGAGGTCGTGATGACCGGCGGCACCCTGCGCGGTTCCAACTACGCCCTGGTGGGCTCGGGTGCGGAGCAGTCCCTGCAAGGGCTGCGCGTGTCCCGGGCGTTCCTCTCCGGGAGCGGTCTGACCGCCGAGCGCGGACTCTCCACGTCCAACATGCTCTCCGCGTCCGTGGACCGTGCTCTGGTCCAGGCGGCCGCCGAGGTCGTGGTCCTCGCCGACCACACCAAGCTCGGGACGGACACCATGTTCCAGACCGTGCCGACCGACCTCATCACCCGTCTGGTCACGGACGAGCCGCCCGCCCACGACGACCGTGCGGCCACCGAACTGCAGGCCCTGGCCGATCAGGGCGTCCAGATCGCGGTGGCCGGGGCGTCGGCGTCGGGCGGTGCGGGAGGGGAGCAGCTCCCGGCGGGACGCCAGCAGCGCCGGGACGTACCGCTCCCCGGCCCGCGCCGCGGCCAGGTGGTCCCGGGCTCGGGGCCGCAACTACGGAGCGCGACGGTGATGGGGGACCAGCCCCCGGCCGAACGCGCACGAGTGGCCGATCTTCGACGCCGCTGAGCGGCGCCGGACCGTGACGCCCGATGGCCGGACCACCGTCCGGCCGGGCCGGTTCACCGCGGCAGGTGGCCGCACCGGCTGAAACGGGCCGTCAGGACGACCGCCGCCCGAGCGGTCCCGTCGGGCCGACAGGCTGGGCCCGGGCATGCTGCCCGGCGGCCGAGCCGGGGTGGTCCGTGGTGCCGGACTGTTGGTCAGGTCGCCGGCGGGCAAGGGTGGTTCGTGGGTACCGGCCGCAGGTCGGGCCCTGCCGGGTCGCGCCGAGCGTCAGGGCGCTGCGGGGGTAGGGACCGTGGGCCGGGACGCGTGTGAGTTCGGGTTGCCCGGCGGAGCGCGGACCGGGGTGTCCCGCCGCCGAGCCGGGTCTGGACGGTGTCGGACTGTCGGTCAGCCGGCCGGCGGGCATGGGCCGTTCGTGGAAATGGGCCGCAGGTCTGGGAGCTGCTGGGTGCGCGCCGAGCGTCAGGGCGCTGCTGGGTACGGGCCGTGGGCCTGAGCGTTGTCTGGTTCGGGTCGTGGGCCGGGCTGCTCGTGGGTTCGGGTTGTCCGGCCGGGGGCGCATCACGGTGTCCTGCCGTCGAGCCGGGTGGTTGTGGCGTCGGGCCGTCGGACGCGGACGGCCGGCTGCGCCGGACTGTGGGCCGGGCGGATCCCGGTGTCGGGCCGTCGGGTCGGTTCGAGATGTTGGCCGGACACCGGTGCTTCACTGCTGCGTGGCGGCCGGTCGGCCGGGTGGTTGGTTCGGGCCGGTGGCTCTGGCGGGGCCGGGGCCCCGGGGCTCATGGCTTCAGGCCGCGCAGGGTCAGGTTCAGCAGACGGTCGGCCAGGGCGGGGTCGTTCGCGGTTTCCTCCGCCGCCAGCGCGATCGCGTTGGTCAGCTGGAGGAGGTCCCCGATCGACACGTCGGGGCGTACGGCCCCCGACTCCTGGGCGCGGAGCAACAGGGCCGCGCCCGCCTCACGCATCGGGCCGCTGCACCGGGCGAGGTGTGAACCCTCGTCCCGCGCGGCCGACATGAGGGCACGGGCGAGCCCCCGGTATTCACTGGCGTGCGTGACGATCTCGCGCAGCCACTGCACCAGGGCGGTGCACGGCTGCGGGGCGTCGAGCAGTTCGCGCGAGCGGGCCAGCAGTTCGCCCACCGCCTCCTCGAAGACCGCGCTCATCAACGCGTGCCGATTCGGGAAGTGCCGGTACAGGGTGCCGATTCCGACGCCCGCGCGCCGGGCCACGTCCTCCAGCGACGCGTCCGTACCGTGCGCGGCGAACGCGGAGCGCGCCTCGGCGAGCAGCCGCCCGTGGTTGCGCCGTGCGTCCGCGCGCATCACGCGCGGCGCCCCCGGTCCCGGGGCTGGTACGGCCGCCCCGGTCCGTTCCCTCGCGGTCGCGCCCGTCATGGCCTTCACCTGCCCTCTCCCGCCGCCCGGCTGCGCTCCAGGATGCCACCGGCGGGTCCGCGGGCGAACGTTCACGGGCCGGGCGCCGGACGGCTCGAAGAATCATCGACGGTTGCGCGGACGAAGGACCGAGCGCCGCGGGGACGGGTTCCGCCCCGCCCGGCGGGCGCCAGGCGGACCCTTTGCGGCGCCCCACAGGGCGAGGCGCCGGTTGGCCGGCTTGGCGAGCCCGACTTGCGGAGCCCCCAGGCGGACTGCTTGGTGCGCCCTGCCCGGCGAGTTGCCCCGCGGGCCGCTTGACGCGCCTGCACAGCGAGGCGCCGGGTGGATCGCTTGGCGAGCCCGCAATGCGAAGCCCCCGGCGGAACGGTTGGCACGCCCGAACAGCGAAGCCCCTGGTGGACCGTTTGACGCGCCCAGCGCACCGACGCGCCGGGTGACCGCTCGGCGTGCCCCGCAAGGCGAAGCGCCCGGCAGGCCGCTTGTTGCGGTGCCGGGCGCTTCGGAGGCGGGGGACGGGTGGGTACCCGTCCGTGGTGCTCAGTGCCTGCTCAGTCCTTGATCTCGCAGATCGGGGCGCCGGAGGTGACGGAGGCGCCGACCTCCGCGCTCAGGCCCTTGACGGTGCCCGAGCGGTGCGCGTTCAGGGG
>NZ_KL647043.1:27714-114147 GCF_000725495.1 Streptomyces aureus | reverse complement strand
GGTGTCGGGGAAGCGGCCAGGGCGCCGTATGGGGCTTCCGGTGTTCAAGTCGAAGAAAGACAGTCGGCAGGCCGTTCGTTTCTCCAGGAACGGGTTCCGGCTGCGGGACAACGGGCGGCTGAACCTCGCGAAGATCGGGGACGTCCGGGTCCGCTGGTCCCGGGAGCTGCCGTCGGCCCCGTCGTCTGTGACCGTGATCAAGGATGCTTCGGGCCGTTACTTCGCGAGCTTCGTCGTTCAGGTCGAGCCCGAGCCTCTCGCGCCCCTCTCGTCCGAGGTCGGCATCGATCTTGGCCTGACCCACTACGCCGTTCTGTCCACCGGGCAGGTGATCGACAACCCCCGCTTCCTGCGGCGCGCCGAGCGCCGGCTGAACAAGGCGCAGCAGGCGCTGTGCCGGAAGGCGAAGGGGTCGAGGAACCGGGCCAAGGCCCGGCTGAAGGTCGCTCGTGCGCATGCCCGGGTGGCCGACGCGCGCAGGGACTGGTGCCACCAGAGTGCTTCGAGGCTGGTCCGCGACAACCAAGCGGTCTATCTCGAGGATCTGGCGGTGTCCGGCCTGGCCCGTACCCGCCTGGCCAAGTCTGTGCACGATGCTGCGTGGGGCATGTTCCGCCGCGTGCTGGAGGAGAAGGCGGCCCGCTACGGCCGGCACGTCGGCATCGTCTCCCGCTGGCTGCCCTCCTCGCAGACATGCTCGGTCTGCTGGGCCGTGGAGGGGAAGAAGCCGCTGCACGTGCGTATCTGGCGGTGCCAGGGCTGCGGTACTGAGCATGATCGTGACCTCAATGCGTCGCGAGTGATCCTCGCCGCCGGGCAGGCGGAGAGGCTAAACGCCCCTGGAGGGCCGGTCAGCCCTGGCACGGAAATCCCGTGCCGGGCACGGCCCGTTGAACGGGGAACCCACCCGAAGGCCCAGCCGGTCACCACCGGCAGCCAGGCGGGAATCCCCGCCCTTTGGGGCGGGGAGGATGTCAACGCAGGCCGTACGCCCGGATGATCTCGTTCTTGACACCGAAACCGCTGCTCGTCACGGCGCCCGCCCGGACCGAGACGAAGCCGCCGGGCTTCCTGGCCGTCTTGAACCGACCGGTCCAGGAGCCGCCCGTGCCTTTGACCACCGGAACCTTCTGCCAGGTGGCGCCATCGTCGTACGAGACCTCCAGCTTCACCGTGGTGACCCTGCCGGGTACGGTGCCGCCGCCCATCGACACCGGGCTGAGTACCATCTTTTGAGCCGTACCGGCCCTGACGTCGCCGTGCAGATCCGAGTCCAGCCGGTAGTCCAGGTTCAGCACCGAGAAGGGTTCGAAGGAATCCGAGTCCACGGTGTCGGACATGAACGTCCACTGCGTGTGGGTTCGCGTCGACAGCCTGAAGACGTCACCGGGCCGCTCCACGTCGAGGACGGCGCGGTAGGGCAGGTTGCCGGCCGGTACCTCCTGCCACTGCATGTCGCCGCTCACGGGATTGTCGTAGATCTGCGTGCCGCCCTGGAAGATCTGCAGGTGGGACGGTGTCTGACCCCACGGCAGGTAGCCGCCCAGCCGCATGTGGTCGGCGGCGGAAGCCCAGGCCTGCACATTCCAGGTCATGTAGTTCTGCCAACGGGAGTTGTACACGCCGAAGGACTCGTTCTGGCCGGGCCGGGTCGCCGGAGCGAACCAGTCCAGACGGGTGGTGCTGCCCTTGGCGTACGTGTTGTCGCCCGACACCATCGTCCAGGGCAGGGCTTCGTCGACGCCCTGCGTGTGGAACTCCCTCCAGTCCTGACCCGGGGTCACCCATTCGGTCCGGGTGCCCGGATGCCGCTCCGTATCGGGAAAGTTGAAGGACGGGCTGAGGGTGAAGTCGGACCGGTAGCCTTCCGCCGTCTTGGTGCCCGTCGCCGCGTAGTAGCGGGCGTCGATCCGGGCGAGGTCGCGTTTGGCCGGCGTGTAGACCAGGGCCCGGTCCGGGACCCGGCCGGGGTAGTCCCGGGTCAGGTCGTAGACGAACGGCGTGTACCGGGTCTGCTTCACGGTCAGTCCTACCCTGCCGGCCTTGGCCATCGCGATGAGGGCCTTGCCCTGGTCGCGGTGCACGGTGGCGACCGGGAGGGTCGACTCGCCCACGTACTCCATCAGGGAGCCGGCACCGTCGTTGACCACGAGGAGCACCTTCGCACCGGCCGCCGCCGCCGCCTCGGCGCGCTCCTGCGGGGAGATCCCGTCACTGCGCTCGACGACGACGACCTTGCCCCTGGCCCTGACCTTCTCGTACTCGGCCCTTGAACCGTTGCCCGCGTAGACGACGCCCAGCGTGTCGGTCGCGGTGCCCAGGCGGCTGCCCGCCTGCACCAGTGCGTCGAAGCGAAGGTGACCGCGCGACGTGCTCAGGTCGAGCTGCGGCTCGCCCTTGCGCCAGCGGGTGGTCAGGATGAACGTGCCCTGCTTCATCGGCTTCGTCGGAGCCACGTAGACGTCGTCGTACGCCGGCGGCAGCACATACGCGCTGCGGTAGTCCGTGGACGGGTCGAAACCCTTGTAGTGGACGTTGAAGTCGACCTTGCGCTGGCGGTCCTGGGTGCGCTGCGGCGCCTCGGTCCGTAGCAGGCGCGCCCTGCTCGCGTCCAGCACCACGTCCCTGGGGCCGTCCTTCAGCACGGTCTCCGGGGCGACCAGCACGGCCAGACCCGAACGGTCCGCCTTCTCGCCGGCCACGTCGAGGTAGCCCGCGACGGTGTAGGTGCCCGGTGCCATGCGCATGGTGGTCGAGCCGTCGACGTAGACGTTCCACGGCCAGACGTCGCCGGCCAGGTTGATCCCGACCCAGCCCGCGGCCGGCTTGCCGTCCCGTCCGACCAGCTTGATGTTCAGGTCGTAGCGCTCGTCCTCCTTGAGAAGCGCCACGGACGTTCGCGTCACGGGCTTCCCGGTGGCCGCGTCGGTGGCTGTCACGTAGCCGACGTGCCGGCCCGCCGAGGCGGCCTGCGGGTCCCCGGTCACCGGGACGGCGGCGGTGCCGCCCGCCGGGACGCTCACCTGGGTCGCTCCGAGCGTGAACGCGCTGTCGTCGCCGGTCAGCGCCAGCTTCAGGGTGACCTCGGCGGAGCCGGTGTTGGTGAAGGTCAGGTCCTTGGTGACGGCGACGTCGCTCGGTTTTTGCGGCCATGTGTAGCTGCCGAAGAAGAGCGATCCGGTGCCGCGGACCGTGGCGCGCACAGCGGCGGCCACGTCGACACGGCCGGTGCCCACCTCGTAGGGCGAGTACCCCGCGTCCAGGCCCTTCGCGCTGCTCATCAGCTGTTCCTTGAGCTGCGCGCCGGTCCAGTCCGGGTGGCGCTGGGCCAGGATCGCCGCCGCGCCGACCACGTGGGGAGTGGCCATGGAGGTGCCGCTGAGGGTGCGGTACAGGCCCTCCCCGCCGTCGGTCATGTCCTGCGAACGGGCCGCGGTGATGTCCACGCCGGGTGCCGAGATGTCCGGCTTCATGCCGCCGGAGTGGGCCAGCGGGCCGGTGCTGGAGAAGGACGCGAGCCGGTCCTGCTTGTCCGTGGCGGCCACCGTCAGCGCCGAGGCGGCCGCGCCCGGGGCGGATATGCTCTCCGGGCCCGCGTTGCCGGCGGCGATGACGAACAACGTGCCGTACTTCGCCGACAGCGCGTCGACCGTCTGCGACATCGGGTCGCTGCCGTCGCTCGGGTACGCGTCACCGAGGCTCATGTTGACCACGTCCGCGCCGGACTCGGCCGCCCACTGCATGCCGGCCATGACCCACGAGTCCTGGCCGTGGCCGTCCGCGCCGCCGAGCACCTTGCCGACGTACAGATCGGCGTCGGGGGCCACGCCCTTGTAGTCACCTCCGGAGGCGGCGCCGGAACCGGCGACGGTGCCGGCCACGTGCGTGCCGTGCCCGTTGAGGTCGGTGATGCCCTCACCCGGTACGAAGCTGGCCGTGCGCTCGATCGCGCCCGCGAGGTCGGGGTGGTTGACGTCGATGCCGGTGTCGAGCACCGCGACCTTGACCCCCTTGCCCGTGTAGCCGGCCGCCCAGGCCTCGGGCGCGCCGATGAGCGGCACGCTCTCCTTGAGGTTGACCTTCACGCGACCGTCGAGCCACAGCTTCGACACGCCCGCGCCCAACTTCGTGCTGCCCTGCGGCGCGAGGCCGGTCCAAAAGGTGCGGGACTGCCGCTTGCGGGTGCTGAGCACGGCACCGCGAATGCCCTTCAGCGTGCGGGTCAGCCTGCTGCCCCGGGGGGCCGTCGGTTCGACGGCCGAGCGGGACTTCGACTCGGCGTACGTCGCGATCAGCGGCACCGAGGACATCTTCGCGTCGTCGTAGCCCATTTCGATCAGGCCGGTGACGTCGAACAGCCGCCGGTCCAGCTTGCCCGCGCCCAGCAGCGGCGCCGCCTCGTCCGGGACGACGAACAGATCACCGTTGATCGTCTGCATTTTCACGCCGCCGACGGCGCTGTCCGGCCGGTCGACATCGGCGATCTGTTTGCCGTCGGCCGTCGTGGTGACCGTGACGACGTCGCCGGTGACCAGAGTGACCTTGTGGGTCGCCGTGGACGCGGCGGGACGGGCGGGCTTGCCTGGAGCGGCGTGTGCGGGCTCGTGCACAACCGCGAGCCCCGACGCCAGCAACGACGCCACGGCGGCAGCCGAGACCAGCGGCCATCGCCCGTACCAGGAGGCGGAGGACTGGGAGGGAGAGAACATGCCCCCGGGTCTATCGGCCCGCTCCTGCCCACGAGAAGGCAAAACGACGGCAAGTCCTCGCCATGGCAAGGACTTGCCAGTCACAAACCACCGGCAAACGGGTCCGGTCGCATTCTTTTGTCCCCGGTACCGGCCGGAAACCCCCGGCCCGCGAAAGCACGGCAGGAACCGGCCCCCTCCTCACCGCCCGCCAGGCTCCCCTCCCGGTCCCCGGGGCGGCGAACATCCCCGTACACGGCAGCACGTGGAAGGCTTGAGGGATGGCCCATCGACCACAGTTGGACCTGCGGCGTTCCTGGCGGCCAGGCTCCGCGCCCGCACTGGTCGCGTTCCCTCCCGGTAGGGCTGATCGCCATGGTCTGCGTGGCGGACGTGCTCTCCCCGCCGCACATCCACCTCGGCCCGCTCCTGGCCGCAGCGCCCGCGATCACCGTGGCGTTCGCCGGGGCCCGCGTCACGGCCCTGATGGGAGCTCTCGCGGTGGCCGCCCAAGTACTGATCGGCGCAATCAGAGGGGTTCTGCTCACCGCCAACATCCAGGCTCAGATCGCAGCCTTGATCATCGTCTCCATCGTCTGCGTCACCATCTGCGTGGTACGCGACCGCAGCGAGCAACAGTTGCACCAAGTGCGTTCCGTGGCCGAGGCCGCGCAGCGTGTGCTGTTGCAGCCACTGCCGGCGCACGCCGGCCCGCTGCGGATCGCCGGCCTGTACATCCCCGCCGACGAAGAGGCCGACCTGGGCGGAGACCTGTACGCGGCCGCACGCACCGCCCACCACAGCACCCGGCTCCTCATCGGCGACGTACGCGGCAACGGCCTGGCCGCGATCAACAACGCCGCCCTGCTCCTCGGCGCCTTCCGCGCAGCCGCCCACCGGCAGGCCACCCTTCCCCGCCTCGCCGTCCACCTGGACGCCGCGTTCCGCTGGGACACCAGCCAATGGCGGTCACCGGCGGAGCAGGACACCGACGAGGAATTCGCCACCGTGACCCTGCTCGACATCCCCGACCACGAGCCGGTCGTCCACCTCATCACCTGCGGACACCCGCCCCCGATCCTCCTGCGCGGCAACGACCTCACCGCCCTCACGGCCGAGGCGAGCCACCTGCCGATCGGATTCGGCGGAGCCTTCGGCGTCTCCGAGTACAACGTCCAGACGTTCCCCTTCGAGGTCGGCGACCTCCTGCTGCTCTACACGGACGGCGTCATCGAAGCCCGCGACCGCGACGGACACTTCTACCCCTTCACCAAACGGGCGCCGCAGTGGACGAAGGACGACCCCGACGAACTGCTGCGCCGTCTCCGCGAGGACTTGCTGGCCCACGTCCACGGCCGTCTCGGCGACGACGCGGCCGTCGTGGCGATCCGCCGTCTGGCGCTCTGATCCCCGGCCCTCCAGGGACGCGCTGCGCCACCACGGCGCGGGCGCCGCCCGGCTGGGAGAGATGCCGCGGTCCGGACCGTCCCGCGACCGGGCGCCCGACCTTTTCCGGACCGGCATCGGTTCATGCACCGGCTCCCGGCCACTGCTCCAGCAAATTCGCCACCGCGCCCGCCCCGGCCCCTGCCCGCTCACGACGCCGCTCCGGCGGCCGGTCACCGTCTCGGGTCCGGCAGCGCCCGCCGCCCCGCCATATGCCCCGCCATACGCCCGGCCGGGACCCAGCACCACCCGGCCACCTGCGCCTGCGCGACGGCAACGAGCACCTCAGGGGCCCGGCGGCAGCCAGCCCTGCTGGACCGCTCGTACGCCCGCCTCGAACCGGCTGCGCGCGTCGAGGCGTTCCATCAGTTCGGAGGCGATCCGGCGGGCCGTGCGGTGGGACACCCCGAGCCGTTTGGCGATGGTCTCGTCGGTGTGGCCCTCGGCCAGGAGCCGCAGAGTGGTCGACTGCTGGCCGGTGAGCCCGTTCGGGTCGGTGGGGACCATCTCGCCGAGCGGCTGCGCGGACTCCCAGGTCGTCTCGAACAGCGCGCACAGCGCGGTGAGAGTGCCCTGCCCGGTCAGCAGAACGGCACCGGCGGCGGTGTCGTCGCTGCTGACCGAGATCATGGCGGTCATTCGGTCCATGATGATCATCCGCGTCGGCAGGGACGCGACCGTGCGCACCCGGCCGCCCAGCCCGGCCAGCCAGGTCGCGTGTTCGACGGTGGGCCGGTTCGTACGGACACTGTCGAGTTGACATCCTCTCCGCCCTAAAGGACGGGGATTCCCGCCTGACTGCCGGGTGCCCGGCTCGCCTTCGGGTGGGTTCCTGTTTCTTCACGCTGTGCCGGGACAAGTCCCGGTCTTATCCGCGCTCCGCAGGCTGACACTGCCAGTCCGGCAGCCTTCGCGACGTTGACTGCCGCATTGATGTCCCGGTCAAGGTGCGCCCCGCAGGCACCGCACGTCCACGTACGGATGTGCAGGGGCTTTGGACCGTCTTTGACGCCGCAGGCCGAGCACACCTGGGACGTGGGCTCGAACCGGCCGATGCGGTGGAAGGTGCGCCCGTACAGGGCGGCCTTGTACTCCAACATCGCAGTGAACGCCGACCATCCGGCGTCGTGCACGGACTTCGCGAGGCGGGTACGCGCGAGTCCCTTGACCGCCAGGTCTTCCACTGCAACCGCTTGATTCTCGCGGATGATCTTCGTGGAGAGCTGGTGGTGGAACTCGCGCCGCGCATCGGCGGTCTGTGCGTGAGCACGCGCAACCTTGATCCGGGCCTTCGCCCGGTTCTTCGACCCCTTAGCCTTCCGGCTGAGATCCTGCTGCGCCTTCTTGAGCTTCTTCTCGGCCCGGCGCAGGAAGCGCGGGCTGTCGATCTTCGTGCCGTCCGAGAGGATCGCGAAGTGAGTCAGGCCCAGGTCGATGCCGACGACGTTGTCCGTGGCAGGAAGCATCTCGGAGTCGGTCTCGACCACGAACGACGCAAAGTAGCGGCCCGCACTGTGCTTGACCACGGTCACCGTGGACGGAACCGACGGCAGGGAACGCGACCACTTCACAGCCAGGTCGCCGACCTTGGGGAGCCGGAGCTTTCCGCCGGCCGTGATCTTCCATCCGGCGTTGGCGGTGAACCGGACCGACTGCCGTTTGTCCTTGCGGGACTTGAACCGGGGCGCACCCATCTTGGGGCGCTTGCCCTTGAGGCCGTCGAAGAAGTTCTTGTAGGCGGTGTCCAGGTCTCGCAGGGACTGCTGCAACACGACCGATGACACCTCGGCGAGCCACGCACGCTCGGGAGTCTTCTTCGAGGCGGTGAGCTGCTTGGACAACTCCCCGGAGGAGACGAACGGCAGCCCGGCGGCCCGGGCGCTCTCACGAGCCCGAAGGGCATCGTTGAAGACAACCCGAGCACACCCGAACGCCCTCGCCATGCGCTGACCGGCGCTCGGGTACACGCGGAAGCTGTACCGAAGCTGCATGCCCAGCACTTTACCCTTTGGTCTATGTCACCACGATGGAATCCCAATCCCGACGTGCGCACCGGCCGTCACGTCGTCTACAACCTGCATGTCCACTTGGTTTTCGTCACGAAGTATCGGCGTGAAGCCATGACCGACGCCATGCTGACGCGGTGCGAACAGATCATGCGAGAGGTGTGCACGGACTTCGAGGCCGAACTCAAGCAGTTCAACGGCGAGGACGACCACGTTCACCTGCTGGTGCACTACCCGCCCAAGGTCCAGCTCTCCAAGCTGGTCAACTCCCTCAAGGGCGTCTCGGCCCGACTGCTGCGCAAGGAGTACGACCATCACGTCCGGCAGTACCTGTGGCAAGGACGCTTCTGGTCCGGCTCCTACTTCGCCGGGTCCTGCGGCGGTGCACCCCTGACCGTGGTCGAGCAGTACATCGAGAACCAAAAACACCCCACAGGCTGAGGCGAACACTACGGACCCGCGCCTCTGGAGCGGGTCCGAACAGTTCTGAGGTGGCCTTCACCCCCGCCCCCGAAGGGCGGAGCCCTGGCCAGGGTCAAAGATGGAACAGTCGCTGTGCCTAGTGCAGCGTGCAGTAGACAACGCTCGGATAAGTCGCGGCGAACGCCCACAAGAAGGTGTTCAGTCGCATGGTGACCAGGATTCCCAGATGCATCGCCAGCGCGGCCGCCAGGACCGCGTAGGTCACGCGCGGCTCGCCCAACAGGACGAGAGGGAAGGTGCATTCCAACGCGATCACCCACCACCCCGCGAGCCACGCCGCCCGAGGGTGTGAGGCGACGACGGGTCCCAGGCGACGGTTGCCGTACGTCCTGGTGCCCAGGATCCCGCCGAGCGCCCGGCCGCTGCGCCACACCGGTGAGATCAGCTTGGCGACACCTGCGACGAAGTACGCGCAGCACGCCTGCCCCGTCACGAACCAGAGGAACGAATGCTGTGAACCGTCGGTGCCGATCACCGTGGCGCAGAACGCCGCCACGAAGATGATCAACGACAGCTGGTCCGCGCCGTCGCTGCCGTACGGGGAACGCATGCCCAGGAGAACCGAGGTCACCGCGACAACGCCCAGGGACAGGACGGCCGGCACCAGATCCCCGATCACGGTCGCCAGCGCCGCAGCCAGCCGCAGCACCACCAGCACGAGGACGTTCGGATACTGAAAAACCAGATCGACGGCCCGATCCGTACGGCGAGCCAGCCGCCACGTCCGGCAGGACCGCCCGACCGGCCAGCCGGCGATCGCGTGGTCGGCCAGCAGCACGGGACGAGTGAGGTACTCCCAGGAAGAAATCACGACGCCCACACCACCGATCGACAGGGTGAGGCGTACCGCCAGATCAGCGTTCACAAGACCCGCTCCATGAAACCTCCCGGTGCTCGTGCACCGAGATCAGACGTCGTTCGCCAACGGGATCCGACACGACTCAGTCGATCTCGTGCAGGGAGGAGACGAAGGCCACCGCGGGAACGGCCTCCTCGTACACGGAACTCTTCTGAATGACGAGAGCGAACTGAGCGGCACACGGATCCCCGGAACAGGGCTGCGCCGACACATGGGCCAGGATCGCCAGGTAGGGCGCCGACAGCTCGATCTCCTCCGGCCGACGCCCCAGGGACGCCAACTGCAAAAGGCCCTGGGACGCATCGAGCAAGGCCTTGGCATGGCGCCGGGCGGGATTCCACACAGCCCACAGCGGCCGGCCACCGACAGGATCATCCGCCAACTCCCGCCACTGCGTCAGCCGGCCGTCGAACGTCCGGTAGCGGCGCAGCAGTACGTAATCCTGCATGCCCGGAGTCGGGGCGAAGAAGGTCCACAGCGGGATGAGACCCAAGACGTCGTGCCTCCGGACGACCGCCGCCACCCGCGTCCGCGCCTGGCACACCAAGGTCAGGGCAAGCCACAGACAGCACACCGCCGCAAACACGACACCGACTACCTCGCGCATCCTGCTGCCTCAAGCATGATTGTGGCCCAGCAGATCACGGCGCCGGTTCAACAGCTTGCGCGCCGAGGCCGTGGGACCGAGCCGCTCGATCTCCTCGGCCGAGAGCGGGGCATCCTGCTCGCTCGCACCCACCACCAGGCAGTACTGGGTCGCATGAGTGATCTGCGCGAGTTGCTCCACGAATCCGGTCCAGCTGTCACAGCAGTCGGCCCGGATCGTGAGATTCATTTCCAGCTGATCGTCCGGCACCTGATCCACCGCAGCCCTCTCGGC
This sequence comes from Streptomyces aureus, assembly GCF_000725495.1. Lineage (GTDB taxonomy): Bacteria > Actinomycetota > Actinomycetes > Streptomycetales > Streptomycetaceae > Streptomyces > Streptomyces aureus_B. The sequence continues at coordinate 103,785 of NZ_KL647043.1, read as the reverse complement.
TTCGGTCAGAGACGGCATATGGCGAACCGCGACAGCAGCCAGACCCCCCGTCGCCCCCGGGACCAGATGCTCGACCAACGTCAGTTCCTCAGGCGCGAGTCGGCCCCCGTTGTACGGGTTCTCGATCGCCGCCAAACCCGCTGCGGACGAGGGGAAGACGTGCGTCGCAAGCGTCCGGGCGCCATAGCGGATCGTCGCGAAACTCTCCGCCTCGCGCAGCAGCCGGTAGGCACGGTAATAGCTCACCTTCTCGCGGGCGCTGAAGAGATCGTAGATCTCCTGCGCGAGCCGGACATCCTCCCCGCTGCCCTCCAGGACGGCCTCCCAGATCCGGTCGAGGACGGGCGCACCCGCCCGGTCCACGAACACCACGATGGAACCCGGCGGCGTCAGAATCCGCTGGGCCGGATCACTCGGGACGTAGTCGATGATCTCGATGCTGCTGGTGCGGAGCTCCCGCTCCTCCAGTTCGTCGGCTGCGAGCTGCAACGCCGTTGACCTGTCCATACACGCAGTCCGTTCTCCGAGGGCATGGCGAAGATCCAGTGTCGGCCCCCGGACACAGAGCCCCCGCCCGGCGTACGCCACCCGGTCATAGCGTCAAGCACTTGGGTCGTCATGCTGGGCTTGAATGAAGCCCCGCCAAAACACTGTTCAGCCCGGCGTGGAGTTGGGTGTGACCAGGGCCAGAAAGCGACGATGCCTTCGCCGCCAGCGCTGCCCGGCACGGTCCGGGAGCCCGGACGAGTGAGTGAGCCGTCGCGGTTGACCGCGAACTCGTCGGCGATGCCGTTAACCCCTGTCTGGGCGTAGAGGTAATGCCTGTCCGGGGTGGTTGCGGCTCGACTGTGCCGGGGTTGGTGGGCGTCTTGCCCAGGGGGTCAGCCGGCGGCCGTACTCGGAGGCTCGGAAGCCGCTGAGGGTGGAGCTGCCCGCGTTGGAGGCGTAGAGCAGGTCACGGGTGGCAACGATCCAGCAGGCGGCCGACTGGCCCCCAGGCCCGCAGGTCACCGGTTGGGTCGGACGAGCAGGAGGGCGATGTCGTCATGGTGCGATGCGGAGGACTCGGCATGGCGGAGGAGACAGTCGGCGAGGCGGTCGAGATTCTGGATCCGGGATTGCGTGAGACGTCCGGCGAGGGCGTCGATGGCGTGGTCGATGTCTGCACCGGGCACTTCCACGAGCCCGTCGGTGTACAGGGCGAGTACGGCGCCGGGCGGAAGCGGGACCTCGGTGGTGTCGTAGTCGGCGTCGGGATCAATGCCCAGCAGCAGTCCGGGAGGCACGCTCAGGACCTCGGCACGCCCGTCGGGGTGACGGAGCAGGGGCGAGGGGTGTCCGGCGGTGGCGAGACCGACGCGGTGGTGGCAGAGGTCGAACTGGGCGATCAGACAGCTGGTGAACAGCCCGGTGCCGAGGTCGGTGAGGAGGCGATTCGTGCGGACGAGGAGGTCTCCGGGGAGATGCCGTCGGTGGCATGGGCGTGGACGGTGGTGCGGACCTGTCCCATCAGGGCGGCGGCTGCGGTGTTGTGGCCTTGGACGTCGCCGATCGCTGCCGTGGTGGCGGTGGCGGTGTGGATGAGGTCGTAGAAGTCGCCTCCGATGTCCATGCCGTGCCCGGCGGACTGGTAGCGGGCGGCGACGTCCAGGCCCGGGACATGGGGCAACGCGGGGGGAAGCAGGCTGATCTGGAGGGTGCGGGCGACGGTGTGCTGGGCGTCGTAGAGGCGGGCACGGTCCAGGGCCTGGGCGATCAGCCCGGCGAGGGAGGCGAGGAGAGCGCGTTCGGCCGGGCGAAAAGAGTGGGGCTGGTCGTAGGAGAGGGCGAGAGAGCCGATGCGGCGGCCGGAGGCGGTCAGCGGCAGGAAGGCCCAGGAGCTTCTGGCGTCATAGGGGGGTGCTCCGGGATAGGCGCGCTGGAAGTCGGCGAAGCTGGTGAAGAAGACGGGGTCGCCGATATCTCGCGCGTGCGTGGTCGGCGTCTGGGAGGCCATGGGCGTACCGTCGAAGTGGCCGATGAGTTCGGCGGTGTGGCCGCGGTGGCTGATGATGTGCAGGCGGCCTTCCTCCGCGATCGTGAGGACCAGGCCCTGGGGGCCGAAGGCGGGCACGATCTGGTCGGCGGCGACGTCGGCCACGTCATGGACGGTGGGGGCCTCGGCGAGGGCGGCCGCCAAGTGGGTGAGGTGATACAGCCCCATGGCACCGACTGATTCCTCGGATGACGGAGTCTGCGTGGTGACCGTCTGTCGCGAGGCGGGTGTGATGCGCACACTGACACCGCTGCCGTCGGGGTAGAGCCGGAAGAGCAGCGGTCTGTCCGGGGGACGTGTCGCGGTGAACGAGGCCGGCCGGTGGGTGACCGCTGCGGCTCGGTAGCCTTCCTCGCTGATCGTCGTGTGCAGCCACGGCAGTGCTTCCCAGAGCAGACGCCCCACGAGGAAGCCAGCATCGCTCCCCAGCAGATCGGCACCTGCGGAATTGATGAAGGTGAGACGGCCTTCCAGGTCCAGTGCGCAGCAACCCGTTGGCAGGCGTTCGGCGAAGCCGAGCGCGGCCATGGCCTGGGCGGGGTCGGCATCCTTGAACGATGCCGGAAGGTAGCGCGGCTCACCGGAAGGCAGCAGGGGGTTGCCCTGGGCGGCGGCCTGCTCCAGAACGAGCGCCGTCCGCCGGCAGTATGCGGTGACGGTCTCGCGTTGGTACGAGGTCGGGTGCGGAGAGTGTCCGACGGGCCACAGCAGCGCGAGGCCTCCCCACACCGCGGTGCCGCTGATGAAGGGGCCCGCGGCGAGTGTGAAGTCGTACGGCAGGACAAGGCCCAGTTGCGGGTAGTGGCGGGCCACCTCTTCCTGGCTGCCCAGCCAGACCGTACGCCCCTGGCGTATGGCGTCCGTGACCGGCGTCGACGTATTCAGCGAGGCGCGGTACCAGGGCGCGGCGATCTGCCGGGACACACCGGACAGCAGCGTGAGCCACACCAGTCGGTCCCCGGGCGGCAGCAGGTAGAGCAGGCCGGCCGATGCGCCGGTCTCGCGCATCACCTCGGCCATGAGCGTCTCCACGCGCTCCGTGACATTGCCGGTTTCCGGGCTGGGCGGCGACGATTTCATGGCCCCTACCTGGTCCTCCTGGCCGGCCGCGGCGGCCGTGCGAGCGATAAAGGAGTCCTCCCACCACCTTCGCGCCGACGACAGGACCCACGCCACACGACGCCGGCCGGTACCTTCCTGGCGCTCCCGGGGCTTCCAGCACGCGTACCGGGTGCTTTGCCTTCGCACGCTTACTCCACGCCACTTTGGCCCCCCGTACGGTTCCTGTCCCCTTCAAGACCACCGTGATGAGCGCCAACCCGGACGATTCGCCCAGCCTGTCGATGAGCCAGGCGGTTCTCCTCGGTCTGACAGTCGGCCGGGCTAGTGAACCTGAGTCGGAGATTCGGTGGCCGGAGGCAGGCCTGCCGGGACCCTCCAGCCTCGGCAGGCAGGCATCGGCCGGTACTCCCTCGACCTCGGCCGCCTCGCAGCACCGCGGGACGGTGTCGTCCAGCACCTCCTTGACGAGGTCCGGGCCCAGGCCGACGTGCTCGATCGCCTTCACTCCGGCGATGTGCTCGATATGGTCCACCAGCCGGTCGACCGAGTCATCGCTCGCATGCAGATTTCTGCCGAAGAAGTCGACACCGACCACCCCGCCCGTCGCGGCGATGCCCCGGAACTGGCCGTCCGTAAGGATGCGGTGGTGCTCGAAGAGCGCCGCGCGCTGGAGTGGGCGGCGAGCACCGGCCGCGACGCCAGTTCCCACACGTGCTCGACACCTGCCACACCCAGGTGACCGACGCCGAACAGCATCCCCAGGCGCTCCAACTCCGCCGATGCGCAGACCCCGGCTCGGGCGAGCCTGCCGCCGGTGGCGTGTGCACCCGCGCGAACGCCAGAAGGTCCCGCGGTCGCATCGCCAGCATGGAACCGGCGAGGCCAGTGGAGCGGGGCATCGCCCAGGCGCGGGTCGCCGTCGGCGGCTCACCCGGCTCGTGCCCGACATGTCCCACCGCAGTACGGTGCAGCACCGCCTCGTACGGGTCGCACGCGGTGTGGTCCACACCCAGTGGCGTGAACAGGGACCTGCGCGCTTGCTTCCGCTCAAGGACCGGCACAGAGTGGGCCGCCGCCTGTTCGGCATCACTGCCAGCCATTCCAGCCAGGGCCGGTGCCGCTGCAGAAGGGGAGGCCCGAGGAAGGCCGGCACCAGGGGCTCAGTCGCCGACGGTTCCGGCATCGATGCGCTGGCCGCGCTGGGCGTCCACCACGATGGGGATGCCGTTTGGGATCCGGCCCTCCAGTCGGTCGAGCAGGGCCTGTACTGGCGGGAGATCTTCGGGAGAGCGGACGTGGATGTGCATCGTGCGGGATGCCGCCTCGACACTTGTGACAGACGCGCCGGGCGAGTGGGCGAGCCACTGTTCGGCGGCGTCCTTGGTCCGGCTGGTCCAGGTTTCCAACAAGAGCGTCAGTGCGGTGTTGGCCGCAAGGGGTACGAACACGACGACGAACAACAGGCTCAGGGCGGCGTAGGCTCTGCGCGCGGGCCGCCCGCCGGCTTGATCGCGCCGGGCGGCATAGTCGAGCGCGCCGAAGATCATCATGCCGCCGAAGACCAGGGCGAAGAGGTTGGACACGAACAGGACCAAGGCGCCCAGCGCGAGCCACCCCGCCAGATGTGCCAGGCAGACTCCGACAACGACGAGTGGTGGAACCAGGGAGATGGCGATCGCCACCCCGGGCAGCACGGCGCCGACGTCCCGTCGCGCGAGTGCCACTGCACCGGCGAAGCCTGTCGCCAGGGCGGCGACCAGATCCATCAGCCCAGGTGACGTGCGTGACGTGATCTGGCTGTTGGATAGCAGGTCTTGGTCGCCGGGGATCAGGAGGGCGAACGCCACACCGACCGCGATCACCAGCACGCAGGCGGTCAGGACGACCCTGACCGATCCGGTCCGTCGGCGCTGTACCGAGCCCAGGGCGATGCCCATGATCGGGGTCGAAAGCGGCGCGATGATCATTGCGCCGATGACGGTGGCGGTCGAGTCCGTCAGTACCCCGCCGGCCGCGATGACCGACGACAGAGTCAGCATGGTCCAGAAGGCCGACGATTTGGACCTCGTGTCCCCGGACGACAGGTCCAGATCCTGCGTCAGTTCGTCCAACGAGCGGCGCTGGGAGGCGGGCAGAATGAGGGTGCGAACTCGGCTGAGCATGCCCCTCAACCAATCATGAGAGGCACGGCGGTGGTGGACAGGACACGATGCATGCGACCAAGTACGGCTTCCTGGGCCCGACGGCGGTGAGAGCGGTCCACGTCTCCCGGGCCTGTCTCGACGCCCCGCCGTCCCCAAGATCGTGCACCTGGCAGTGATGGCCCGCCACCCCGGGGCGGAGATCTGGTACACGGAATCCCGCAGGCCCACCACTCGCGACTACTGCCTGTTCACATCCAGCATGCCGTCGTGCCCACCACCCTCCCCTGGACGTCTTTTACTGCGAACTGGTCAAGACCCAGACGGTCATCGACCGCAAACACCTCGGCCTTCGCATCGTCGTCGGCGCCCTTCGAGTTCTGGGCGCCAACCTCGCCCGGGGACAGGTCAACTCCGCCTGCATGCGTGGAAATTCAACCGCGTCCTACACCTCTGGACGGCAGACCGCTGACTGCTGCCGCCCGTTGCGCTGCCATCTTCGGCTGCCGCAGCTCCGGGACATCGGCGACCGCCGCAAGCTGTACGTCCATACCCGGCCGCCGACTCGAGGCGACGCCTGACAGGCCGGGCAGATGGAATAGGTTCGCTGTCCTACGGCCCTCCCGTAGCCAACACCCCGGTCACGGGTCTTCCCCCGAAGCCTGCTACGGGCAACGTCGAAGCCGGCGTCCCCGGGCCTCGGACGGCAGTGGGAGGGGAGGGACAGGGGATGTCGAAGGCGTTGAAGGCGATGCCCGGTGACGCCTCAGCCCCCCGACTCTTTTGATGACCCCAAAGTCTCCCGGGAGGATCCGGCATGCGCCTGCCGAACTTCCTCCAGGGCGACCTCGAACGGATCGGGCGGCGGAGCCGAAGACCGGGTCAGGGGAGGACGATCAGCTTTCCTACATGCCGACGTCGGGCGAGTTGCGCTTGGGCTTCGCGTACCTCCCCGAGGACCAGGTCCGTGCCCAACTGCGGTTCCAGCTGGGTGCGCAGGCGATGAGCAACCAGCTGATGCTGCTTCTTCGGGCTCATCATCATCAGCAACTGGCCGTGGCTGATCTCCGGCCAGGCCAGGGATTCCGGCCGGTCGAACGTTTCACGGAACTCATGGAGATGCCGGTAGATGCTCTGTTCCGTCATACGCTCACCGTGCATGACGAAATCGTCATGCCTCTCCCTCTCCTTGTGGCGGCCTTCCGACGCCAGCCTCCGGGGACTGATTCGCCAGGCCGGCCCCCACTTCATCCGATCCTGTCAGCTCAGTACTGCTCGCCTCTCACACCCTGCGTGCGATGGAGATCCGCAATCTCGCCCTCGAGGGCCTGCGCGATCGAGTGGTCCAGGGAGGCGTTCCAGGCCACTGCCGATGTGTACTGGGGATGGTCGCGCTTGCAGACCGTGCTGGATGCGGGCCTGTGGGCGGACAACTGAACGTACGTCCCCGCCGAGTCCTCGCAGATTGCACCCCGGCCGATGTGTTCGATCCATTCTCCGTGGTGGGTGCACCGGTGGACTCAGGTGTCCCGTCTCGTAGGTCGGCGTGGCCCTGCCTGCAGTTCCCCCCCGGGCCTCCGTGGGTACGAACAGGAAAGGTGTACGGGTAGCTGCTCGGTCGACCGGCCGAGCCGAACGCCCACGGCCCCGGACCCCACCGGGGTTGAGCAGACCGCGATTCGTTGCTGCACTCGCGCCAGCGCGCTGTTTCTCCAGGGACGCGCCTGCCGCTGCGAGTACATCGTCGGCGACCGGGGTCTCCCGCTTTGCGGCCAGGTCACCGGCGGCGCTGATCATCGCGGCTCTCGAGACGGGAATCCGGCACCCCGGTGAAGCGGCTACCCCGGGAGTGTGCGGCTTCGCCGCATCGCGGTGACCGAGGCCTCGACGGCAACCTGCAGTTCCGCAACACGGGGGAGTAGGGCCGCCACCTGCATCTGCAGCTCGATGATCCGTTTGATGCCGGCCAGGTTGATGCCCTCGTCCTGCGACAACTGCTGTATCTGACGCAGTAGTTCGATGTCGCGGGCCGACCAGCGAGGGATTCCGGCGGGTGTCCGGGCCGGGCGGACCAGGCCGATGCGGTCATACTGGCGCACCGTGTGAGGGTCCAGTCCGGACATCTCGGCTGCCGCTGAAAGGGCGTAGACCGGTGCATCGTCGTCGGTTTCGTGGGGGGCACGGTTTCGCGGCTGGACGGATGCTGCATCGGGCGCGGGGATCTCACCGGCAGGTTCTGCGGCTGCCGTGCCTTGCATCCAGGACAGCAGTTCGCGCCTGTCCGCTTCCCGTTCCTCGCGAGGAGGCGGCGCTTCGAGCTCTGCCGCGGCCCGGCGCAGCAGGGTCGTCAGCGCTTCGTCCTCGGCGCCTTCCGCCTCGGATCCGTCTTGGATCCTCTGGTCCGGGTTTTCTGGGACTCCGTGTCGGTCATGGGTGTCGTCGGAGGGGTCCTGCTGCTGCCCGGGACGCCAGATGATGAGTGGGCTGCTCTGCGTGGTCTCCGGGGCTGTTGGGACATCATGGTGGTGGGATGCGCGAGCGCCGGCTTGGCCTTTAGGCATTGCGGCCTCGGCCTCGTCCAGGGATGCCGCGATCTCCGTGAGATGGGACTGCAGAGCGGCGACCTGGTTCTGCATCTCTATGATCCGTTTGATGCCGGCCAGGTTGATGCCCTCGCCCTGCGACAACTGCTCGACCTGGCGCAGTAGTTCGATGTCGCGGGCCGAGTAGCGTCGCCCCCGGTCCGCGGTACGGTCGGGGGCGACCAGACCCAAGCGCTCGTACTGGCGCAGTGTCTGGGGGTGGAGCCCGGAGAGCTGGGCCGCCACCGAGATGACGTAGATCGGGGTCTCATCGGTCAGTTCGTATGGGTCGGGCCGGGTCATGCCTGCCTCCTCTCCGTCTTGCCGCCATCGACGTGGAACGGCAGATAGGGGCCGACCTGTTCCCGGAGTGTTCGGCGCGCGTAGGAAAGGTGTACCCGAACAGTTGCCGGGCGCATGTCCAGTTCGGCAGCGATCTCGTGGGTGGGCATCTGCAGCAACAGTGCCATTGTCGCCACATCGCGGCGCACGGTGGGCATGCCACGCAGAACAGCGGCGCATCTGGCCAGTGCCAGACGGTTCATCGCGACGTGCTCTGGGCTCTGGTCCTTGTGGTCCGCCGTCCAGATCTGCTCCAGCAGGGCGCGCAGGCATTTCTGTCGCCGGATCTCGTCGACCCGTTGGCGGCGGCACACGGTGATCAGCCAGGCTTTCTGACGTTCTCCGTCCCAGGTGCCGAATTGGTCCCATGCCTCGATCGCTGCCTTGAAGGCGCCCATCACGATGTCCCGGTCAGAGGAAAGATCCTTGCCCGACCCCATGCCCAGGCGTGAGGCGAACTGACGCAACGGGTCGTACAACTCGTCGAAGAGGGCCGCGAGTAAGGCTTGATCCTCCCGGTTCAACTGCTGTTCTGCCACCGGTCATCGCCCTCGGCGGGCGGGTGGTCGTGAGCTGCCAACCCGAACGCGCATTCCCGGCCCCCCGACGCCTCGTTCCTGCTCGACGACGCTGCCCGGCGGCGCCTCCCGCAGCACCGCCACCAGCGTACGACGACGCTGCCATTCGGCTGCCATTGCGCAAGCCAGGTTCAGGGCGGCTGCGATGGGCAGCACCGTCCATGGCAGACCGCCCAGGGCAACCGCCGACGTCAGTGGCATCAAGCCAAAGGCAGGAAGTAACTGTTGTCCCTTCACGGGAGGTTAGTCGAACGACGCCGCCGGAACGTTAAAGGACACTTTCGGCTGAACCGGGGAACGGCAGTCCAGCTGCCTTGTCCTGCTCGCTGAGCACGGTCTGCCCGGTGAGCCGGACAGTGCTGGTCAGGCTGCCCCCGAACATGCTGAGGAACTGCTGTCCGGGCCTCAAGACCGGCGACGTCTTGCGCCCCTGCACCGTCAGCTGGAGGCGGCCCCGATAACCACTCCCGTCAGCTGTAAGAGAGCCGACACGTGAGCACACAAGCAGCCGTGGTCGAACGCCCGGACCTTTTCGAGGTCAGTGTGCTCGACGTCGATCTGGCCTGCCCCGAAGCGCATTCTGAAGAACGGGTCTTCAAGGGCGTGAGCGGACAGCGCCGCGCGGTGGCCGGCCCCGCCGTATGGACGATTTATGACGCCCGGTCTGGCCCGAACCAGCAGATCACCAGGTTCCCGGTGGTCTTTGAGGTGGTGAAGGTTCGCGAGAGCTGCGCACACGTGACACCGGGACGATGTGAGAAGCGGTTGGCTCTCTGCAGCGGCGCAGTAGCCTCAGTGCTGTGATGTCACCGTCGGCTTCAGACAGTAGCTGCCGGTTCTACTATGAGGCGCTCGCCAGCGATATCCGGCTCGGCGTGTATGGGCAGTGGCTGTACGAATCGGACGGGAGGCACTCGGTGAGTCCGTGGACGATCATGGCAGTGCTCGGAGCTGCTGCTCTGCCCCATCTCCTGCGCCCGTCGCTGCCCGTCCGGCGTCTTCGGCAGTGGGCTCTCACGCCGCTCGTGGCAGTCGTCGTCGCAGTTGGCCTACTGCTCACTCGCGGATGGGGGCCCATCGGGTTCGCGTTCCTTATGAGCTGGGGACTTGTTCTGGAAGAAGGACGCTTTCAGATGGTGGACGACTTCGAGCGGCGCAGGGAACTGGGCTTGCCGGCCCTGATGCGCAAGGGTGATCCCGCCACGCGAGGTCTGTTCGACCCGGTGTGGATCGTCCGATACCGCCACAGGATGCGCCGGCAGCCCCTCGGCGGCGCACACCCCTCCGTGAAGTGCAGGGCACAGTCGGGCTCGTGAGCTGCCAAATCTTGCCGCTCTGGCGGTCGACTTGCCGGCAGTTCATGCAGCCCGGACCGGAGCCGCTTCGCAGCGGCGCCCTCAAGCGCCGTCTTGGCCGCCTGCCCGGGCTTCGACGGCCGTGCGCGAGCGGACGGTCGGCGTTACGCGGACGGCGTGTGAAGGGCGGGTGGGGTGGAGGTGGGCTGATCCACGGCGACGACGCGGCGAGCGAGTCGGGCAAGGGGGTGCCCGCGAAGACGGTTCCTGGCCAGTCGTGCCAGGTGCCCACGGTGCCTGCGGCCATAGCGCCGTGGGTGCCAATCCGCTGCGCACAATATCGTTGTGCTGAGTAAATTTTGCATTATGCTAAATAATGCTGATGTGGGGGCGGATCCGGGAGCAGCCGAGCTGATCGATCATGCTTGCCTTGCCTGAAGAGGTGCCTCTCGTCCGGCGAAGCATCGGCGAAGGACGCGTCGACACGGTGGGCTCACATCGGCCCGGAGTGTTTCCCGCGACAGCGGCCCTTCAGGCGGTGGTGGCTGAGGGACTGAGGCGGGCCCGGGACCGACCGGTGCCGAACGTGTCCCTGGGGGATTCCAGCAGTGGTGCTGGTCTGTGTAGGAGGAACCGTGGCAAGACGGATGCGTGACGAGACATTCCGGGCTGAGCAGGAGCGGGAACGCTACGCCCCCCATGTCCGTCCGATCAACGAGATGGTCGACTCCTTGCGCGAGCCGGACGGGCGCGGCTGGATGCCGCATGTCGCGCCCTGGCACGGGGGAGTGGAGGCACGCGTCTTGTCTGTTCTGCGGGACCCGGGCCCAAAGACGATCGAAGGCACCGGCTCCGGATTCCTGTGCGTGGAAAACGATGATCCGACGGCGGAACTCCAGGCCCAGATCTTCGAGGCGGCCGGGATAACGCCGAGGGACCTCACTCCCTGGAATGCCTACCCCTGGTACATCAACCGCTCGCCGAAAGCGTCTGAACTCCAGGCGGGCGCAGAGGTTCTGAAGCAGTTGCTGGAGATGATGCCGAGCACGGAGGTCGTACTCCTCCAGGGCAACGAAGCCCAGGACGTGTGGCGCCGTCTACTCAGGGCGCAGCCTGACGTCGTCCGTGACCGGACCCTGGAGGTCGTGAGCACCTACCACCCCGGGAAGCAGGCCCTCTTCGTCCGCGACCCCGAGGAGCGCGCCCGCCGCACCCAGCACCGCATCGATGCCTACCAGCAGGTCGGTGACACGCTCAGGAAGAGCAGGTAGCTCTGGAACAGGAACCGCGTGCCTTCCCTGCGCCGGTGCGGCCGCGTACCCGGCAGCCGCGCTTGAGCGGACAGGGCTCCGAGGAACTGGGCAGGTCGGCGGTCGGAGTCCGGGAGACACGGGAGTGTGTGGCGCTTCGCCAGGATGTGGCATCGGCAGTCGGTCCCCGCGCCATGGCCGTGGCTGTATCGACGGGAAGATCAGGAGACTTGGACGTTGCTGACCCACAAGCAGGCTCTCGCCGCGGTGATTCAGGCCCTGGGCGGTTCCTGGGACACGCGGCGTGCCGTACTGGCTCTACGCGTCGCCGGCTACGAGCCGCCAAGTGAAGAGGCCGCCGGCAAAGAGGCCCGACGTCACCTTCGCGAGCTGGCCGACGATGGAATGATCGTGAGGCCGGATCCGGAGCGGGCCGTGTATCGACTGGCATGATCCACGTCGTGCAGAACGCGCTGGCGATCCCCGGAAGTCCAGCCTGCGCCGACGCTACCGGTCTGAGGGCGTCGAGATCGCGTTTTCGATGCGGACCGTGGTCGTGTATCAGCCCGGCCAGACGTCCTCGCTGGGGCGGGTGGGACTATATGGATTCTGTCCGTGTGCCGGCAACCGCAGCGGGCACGCCGATTTCCCGGAGGTACCGACGCTGGCTCACGCCCTGTCCTCGACGTCTCGGTCGGCTTCCCATAGCCCGCGCTGGTTGGGCAAGTCCTGAGATCCGGGCCGGACAACTGCTCACCGCAGGGAGCCGGAGGGCTGGTCAGGTCCAGCGAAGGGCTGCTAGTTCGGCGTTGAACTGGGCTCCGGCGAGGAGAGCGAGGTTGGACATCCACAGCCAGACGAGGAAAACGACGAGGCCCGCAAGGGATCCGTACAGGCGGTCGTAGGTGGCGGCGTAGGTGGTGTAGAGAGTGAAACCGGCCGAGGCCAGGAGCCACAGGACGACGGCGAGCAGGCCGCCTACGGCTCGCTGGCGCAGGCCGTAGGCGCTGGTCTGCCCGGAGCGGAACAGCACCAGGACCAGGACGGTGACCAGGCAGGCCAGCAGGGGCCATTTCAGGATGTTCCATGCAGTGACGCCGGCCCCGTCCACCTCTGCGACGCGGCCCGCGGTACGGGCCGCGTCGCCGGTGACGACCAGGGCGAGGGCACTGGAGACCAGCAGTGTCAGCAGGGCGAATGCGTTGATCACGGTCAGGGGGGCTTTCTTTCGCAGCGGGCGGTGGTCCCTGACGCCGCTCATGGCGTGCAGGGCACGGCGAAAGACGCTCAGGTAACTGGAGGCGGACCACAGGGCGGCCACGCTGCCGAAAGCAGCCAACAGTCGGGCCGAGGACTGCTGTTCGGCCATGCTCTCCAGCGCTCGCTGGATGACGGGGCGTGATCGGGCCGGTACGACGGCAGCCACTTGGGCGACCAGATGCTGGGTGCCCGGCGGGCCGGCGAGCCCGATCACCGAGAGCGTCACCAGCAAAGTGGGAAAGATGGTCAGCACCGCATAGTAGGTCAGCGCGGCGGCCCAGTCCGTCGCGTCCTCGTTCCAGAGTGCTGCGGGGGTTCTGCGCAGCGCGGCCCGCCAGGTGCGGCGCCGGTCGGAGCCTGCCGCAGGACGCGGGCGGCGTTGTGCGGATGCGGGAGGCTGGTCGATGGTCACGCGGGTGTCCCGTCGCTAAGCGCACATGACGGCGCCGGAGCAGATCGGCCTCATGTGCGCAGATGTGCAAGTGGATTGCTGTTCCTGGCAGGCAGGGCTGGCGTTGGGGTGCCTGGAGCCGGCATAAGCGGGGGTGGCCCGGGCTGTACCGGATGAGGCGAGATGGGAGGGTCGGATCCGGGTGCGCGGTGAAGCCGGTTTTCGGCCGATGTCATCACGTGTTCGGAAACAGCACATGAGCTGTCAGTCGCCGGGCCGGTCCGAGGTGCTGTCGTGCGGATCGCCGCCGGATTCGATCCGGCGCCGTGCAGGCGACATGGAGAGGTGAGCCGGTGAGCCCGGCGTCCTGACGTTCCGATAACGATCCATCCGTAAATTCTTGCACAATGCAAATAAGCCTTACGATCCACAGGTATGAAAAGACCTGTGAAGATCGGCATGGCTGGCGCGTGCACGGCCCTGGTTGCCCTCGGAGGGATCGGCGCGTACGGCATGGCGCAGACGCTGTCCTCCAGTGCGGTGGAGGAGGGCGACCCCAAGGCGGCGCGCGGGTTCGACCCGGATGCGGTATCGAGCGAGCCGCCATCCGGCGCCAGGGCCGCAGCGCTGGCCCGATCCTTTCTGGACAGCTGGTCCAAGCGCCATCTCGGCGAAGCCGCCCACGACACCGATGCGCCGGACGCGGCCGTATCGGCCCTGCAGGGATATGCCGATGGCCTGCACCTGAAGACGCTGGCCTTCACCCACGTTAGGTCGGCGGGCCCGTCCGCGGTGACGGCGAATGCCACCAAGGTCACGTTCAGGGTCACGGCCCGAGTGGCGGGAGGCACCTGGACCTACCCGAGCGCGGTGGCGGTGCGGCAGAGCACCAACGGCCGGCTGGCGGTGCACTGGAACAACTCGGTGCTCTACCCCGGCCTGGGCGACGGCCAGTCACTGACCGCAGGCAGGCTTCCTGTTGACGCAAACACCGCCAAGGTCGTTGCGAGCGACGGCAGGACGGACCTCGCCCAGTTCTCTTCCTTGCGCGACATAGCGGCGACGATCCGCAAGAACGCCACGCCGACCAGCGGCAGCGCCGGTACGGGCGTCGCCGTGGCGGACGCGAGCGGAGAGGCCGTCAAAGCACTACGGGTCTTCTCCAAAGGCAAGGACCCCGTCATCAAGACGACCATCGATGCGTCCCTCCAGGCCGTCGCAGAAGAAGCGGTGAAGGACTCCCACCTCCAGGACAAGGCTGCCGGGACCGTGGCACTCGACTGGAGGAACGGCCACATCCTCGCACTCGCCCATACCGGAACGCACGGCGACATCGCCATCAACGGCATCAAGTCACCAGGTTCCACCATGAAGATCATCACATCGGCGGCCCTGTTCGACCAGATAGGCATGACACCGGACAGCCCCGCCCCCTGCACAAACTCGCTGACAGCCAACAGCCAGGTGTTCCACAACGACTCGGGCGTCACGGCCAACCCGGCCGCTACCATCGCCCAGTCGTTCACCGTGTCGTGCAACACCGGCTTCATCAAGGACGGCTTCCACTACCTCGTGCACGACGGGGATGCCTCCGCCCTGCACGACGAGGCCGTCAACGTCTTCGGCATGGGCAGCTGGTCCATCGGCGGAGGCGTCGCCACCACCGACCCGAGCATCCCGTCGGACGCCCAGGGCGGCAACCAGGCAGCCCAGTTCATCGGCCAGGGCGAGGTCACGGCCACCCCGCTGTTCATGGCGTCCGTGGCGGCCACCGTCCGTGGCGTCGGCTTCAAGCAGCCTGTCATCCTGCCAGGTCAGCACCAGGAGACCGCCCCCCGGGCCATCTCGGCCCGCACGGCCGGCTATCTGCAGTCGATGATGCGCACAGTGGCCACCAGCGGTACCGCCGCGCCGAGGCTGGCAGGCCTGGCAGGCGTCGGAGCCAAGACCGGCACCGCGGAGGAAGGCGACCACACCAACGGCTGGCTGACCGCCTACAACTCCAAAATCGCCGTCGCCGCTCTGGTCGAAGGCGGCAGCACCGGCGTGGACTCCGCCGGGTACGTCGTTCGCCATCTGCTCATCGGAACCTGACCCGCCAGCCCGTGACACCTTCCAGAACACCGTCCTCGGACGCCTCCTCAGCGAAGCCTCAGGGTTCCACCAAGTCGCAAGACGGCCATGGCAGCGATGCTCGAGCGGTCCGGGTCGTCCGATCCGGTTCGAGCAAGGGCGGAGCCCGGTCGCGCAACGTGCCCGCGGTTCGGGAGACGCTCAACGCAGACACGGAGACACGGAGAATCGATGATCTACGAGAGCAGGTACCCGGACGTCGCCGCCGTCGACCGCCCCGTCCATGAGTGGGTGCTCGGCGAAGCCGCCCGCCGCGGAACACGGCCGGCCATGGTGGACGTGGCCAGCGGACGGACCCTCACCTACGGCGAGCTCGCCGAATCGGTGCGCAGGCTTGCGGCGGGCCTGGCCGCCGAAGGCATCGGCAAAGGCGACGTGGTCGCGCTGCACATGCCCAACACGATCCTCTTCCCCGTGGTCTTCTACGCCACCACCACGACGGGCGGAACGGCGACCACACTGTCGCCGCTCGCCCGGCCGGCCGAGGTGGCCAAGCAACTGACCGACTCCGGGGCCCGGTTGATGGTCAGCGTGTCGGCGCTGGTCGAAACCGCCCGGGCAGCCGTAGCGCTGGTGCGACGGCAGACCGGCCGGGACATCGAGATCCTGGTCTGTGACGCGGCCGACGGCCACAGGCCGGTGCTGGACCTGCTCGCCGACGGTGACCTGCCGGATCCCGCCATCGATCCGAACGTGGACGTGGCCGTGCTGCCGTACTCAAGCGGCACCACCGGCGCGCCCAAGGGCGTCATGCTGACTCACCGCAACCTGTGCACCAACCTTCGGCAGATGAACGGCGTGCACCGGATCCACGAGGGCGACCGCGTCATCGCGATCCTGCCGTTCTTCCACATCTTCGGGCTGACCGCGCTGGTCAACAACGCGCTGCAGCGCGGCGCGACCGTGTATGTGCATGCACGCTTCGACCTCGACGCGTTCTTGACCGGTCTGGAACGCGACCGGATCACGCACGCGTACGTCGCTCCGCCAGTGATGCTGGCACTGGCCAAGCACCCCGCGGTCGACGGCCTGGACCTGTCGCAGTTGCGACGTGTCATCTGTGCGGCGGCGCCGCTCGACGCCGCAGTGCAGTCGGCGGTGGCCGACCGGCTGGGCGTTGAGGTCGGACAGGCGTACGGCATGACCGAGCTTTCCCCCGCCACGCACCTGCACGCCGACGACGACCGCGGCGAACCCGTCGGGTGCGTGGGCCGACTGCTCCCGTCGACGCGGGCACGGCTGGTCGACCCTGACACGGGGCAGGATGCGGCGGCGGGGGAATCGGGCGAGGTGTGGATCCACGGACCGCAGGTGATGAAGGGCTACTTCGGACGCCCGGAGGACACCGACGCGATGGTCGACGAGGACGGCTGGCTGCACACAGGTGACATCGCACGCGTGGATGCGGACGGCAACTGGTTCATCGTCGATCGGGTCAAGGAGCTCATCAAGTACAAGGGCTACCAAGTGGCGCCGGCCGAACTCGAAGCCATCCTGGTGCAGCACCCCGGCGTCGCCGACGCAGCTGTGATCGGTGTCGCCGACGAGGAGGGCAACGAGGTGCCCAAGGCGTTCGTGGTGCCGGCCTCGGGTGTACCGATATCCGCTGCCGAGGTGATGGGCCATGTCGAGGGTCAGGTCGCTCCGTACAAGAGGGTTCGTCGGGTCGAGTTCATCGAGGCGGTGCCGAAGGCGGCCTCCGGCAAGATCCTTCGGCGTGAGCTGCGTGACCGTGAGTCGGTGCGCTCCTGAGCGGTGGTCACGGTCCCGGCTCGACGACCCTTCAACTCCCTTGCAGAAAAGCGCCGTTGTACAGTCATGGAGTGGGCAGCACGGTTTACCGGTTCGGTCAGTACACGTTGGACGCGGATCGCCGTCGGCTCAGCCGTGACGGGCAGCGGGTTGAGGTCGACTCCCGTGCCCTGGAATTGCTGTGTCATCTCGTCGAGTGCCGTGACCGTGTCGTGCCCGAAGAAGAACTGCTCGACAAGATCGGGCACGGGCACGGGTACGAGAGCGGCAAGGATGCGTTGGCCGACTGGCTGCGCACCGCGCGACTCGCGATCGGCGACGGCGAGCGCCACCAGTGGCTCATCCATACCGTGCAGCCGCGGGGCTACCGGTTCGTGGCCAGGGTTGCCGCAGATTCCGGCACGCGGGCAGTCGCTTCTGGAGACACGTCGACGGCGGATGCGGACCACGAGGTGATCCGCTTCTGCCGTTCGGCGGACGGCACCCGCATCGCCTACGCGCTCACCGGCAAGGGCCGCCCCCTGGTGAAGACAGCCAACTGGCTGACCCGCCTCGACCTGGACCGGAGCATGCCGATGTGGGCGCACTGGTTCGACGGGCTCACCCGGGGGCGGCAGCTCGTCCGCTACGACGAACGGGGCTGTGGTCTCTCCGAGTGGACGTTGCGAAGCTTCACTCTCGACGATCTGGTCGCCGACCTCGACTGCGTGGCCGACGCCGTCGGCCTCGACCGCTTTCCGCTGCTTGGCGTGTCACAGGGCGCAGCGGTGGCAGTCGCCTATGCCGCACGCTATCCGGAGCGGGTCAGTCGGCTGGTCCTCGTCTCCGCGTTCTCCCGGGGGCAGATGGCCCGTGCCGGCAGCGACACCGAACGCGCCGCCGCCGAGGTCGACCTCAAGGTCGCCCGTGCCGGGTGGCGTTCTCAGGACAGCAGCTTCCTTCGCTACTTCGCCTCCCAGTTCCTTGCCGACGCCACTCCCGCGGAGTGGGATGCGTTCGCCGCCTACCAGCGTCAGACGACTTCGCCGGACAACGGCCTGCGCTTTTTGGAGGAGTTCGGCCGCATCGACGTCTCGGGCACCGCCCACCGGGTCATCTGTCCCACGTTGATCGTCCACGCCCGCGACGACGCGCGGGTGCCTGTTGCTCAGGCGCTGGAGCTGGCAACGCTCATCCCTGACAGCCGGCTGATCCTCCTGGAGGGCCGCAACCACCTGTTTGCCGCCGACGATCCTGCCTGGCCGACGTTTCTCTCCCATCTCGAAGTGTTCCTCGCCGAGGAGTGAGCCGGGCCGGATCGGGCCTGGCGTCATCACCGTCCCGCCGGGCGGCTCCCAGGCGGTCGGGTTCTTCGGAGGAGCGCTGTGCCGTGGTAGCCGTGCCCGGCCGGACCGGTAGTCAGGTCCGGCCGGGCACGGCAGTACGGGGATCAGCCAGGCGGCCCGCTCGTCACGGGCGTCGGCTGTCGTGACCCGTCCGCCAGCACGGTGTTGCCCGGACGGATCTCGACGCTTGAACTGCGGTCCGAACGCCGGGCGGGATGCGCCAGGCGTGTCAGCCGATGACGATGTCGCAGTCGGCCCTGCCGTGGTCGGCGATGTCGGTGAAGTCAGCCTGGATGTCGGGGTCGTAGGCCGCGGAGCTGATGGTCCGGGTCTTCTTGCCCGGCGCGGCCTTCTTCCCGGTCGCGTGGGTGACCTCGGCGGCGTCCCAGGTCAGGTCGCAGGTCCAGTGGAAGGTGCGGACGAGAAGGTTCGAGTTGTGGCCGGTACCCGTGATCGACCAGTTGCCGTCCGCGTTCACCACGAACGTGACGATTCCGCTGACGTCCCGGCTGCTGTCACTGGTCGCGAAGGTGATCGTCTGGCCGTCGGAGGAGACCTCCTTGGTGGTGTCGTTGGCCTGTGCGGGAACGGTTCCCAGCAGCAGGGAGCCCAGTGCGGCCCCCGAGGCGATCAGCAGCGCCAGCCCCCGTCGACTCCGGGCCTGCCCGGATGTCCTGGTGTTGTCGAGTCGCATGGTCTGTCCTTTTCTCCGGCGATCTCTCGCGTTGCGGGTTCTTCCTGGATGCCGGGCCGGAACACGGTGTCGGTCGAGTGCCTCTCGACCCGGTGTGCTTCGAGCATCGGGTCTTTGCCCGCAGGGGACTTGGGGGAGGTCTGAGGCTTCCCTGAGGGGAAGCCGAGGGGGTTCTCAGGCCTCGCGTGCAAGCTCTGGTGTCCGGGTCACTCGGCCAGGAAGGCGTCGACATGGGCGAGGAACTCGTCCCAGGCGGGCTCGAACGCGGTGAGAAGGTGACTGCGGCTCTTGAGCAGGACGAGTCTGCTGTCGGGGATGAGCGCGGCCAGCTCACCGGCCTGTGTCGCCGGTACCCGTTCGTCGTCGCGCGAGTGGATGATCAGTGTCGGACAGGCCACCTGGTGAGCGATCGTGGAGACATCGATCTGGGCGAACTCCTCGAGGAAACGGACCCCGTTGGCCGGGGAGGTCGTCTGCCGCTGGAAGGCGGTGAACTCCGCCCAGTCCTTGGGTGTGCCCTCGGGAAGGAACTGGGAGGCGAAGACCTGCAGGAACCGGGGGTCCTGGTGGAGCCATCCCACGCGGGCCAGGTCCAGGTCGAGGGCTGCCTCCTCGCGCTCGGTCTCGCTGCGGGCCCGGACCTGCCGTCCCCTGGCGTAGGCCCCGGCGAGGACGAGCCGGCTGACCCGTTCTGGGTGTCGCACGGCATAGGCCACCGCCACCGCGCCGCCCTGCGAGACCCCGAGCAGCGGGAAGCGGTCGAGTCCTGCTGCCTCGACGACGGTGTGGAGATCGTCCACCCAGTCGTCGAACGTGAAACTCGGTACGGTCCAGTCCGAGAGGCCGCAGCCGCGTTCGTCGTAGCGGACCAGCCGTCGGTTGTGTGCCAGGCCGCCCAGCCAGTGGGACCACACAGGGGAAGTCCACTCCAGGTCCAGGTGCGACATCCAGTTGGCCGCCTTGAGCAGGGGTGGGCCCGAGCCCACGCTGGCATAGGCGATGCGGGTGCCGTCGGCGGCCCGACAGAACCGGATCGTCTGGCTGCCGGGGCCGTTCATGTCGGCCGGTGCCGCCTCGGCGTCGGCCTGCCGGCCGATGCCGGTGGACGAGTCGCCCATAACGACCGTCGCCACGAACCGGTAGCCCCGCCGGTGGACGGTGCGGATCAGGTCTTGGCGGCTGCCGGTGTCACCCACAGCAAGCCGTGCGGTCCGCAACGCCGTGGTGAGTGCGGCCTCGCTGACGAAGCGGTCCCCCCACACCTCGTCGAGGAGTTCGTTCTTCGGCACCACCCGGTCCCGGTGCTCGACCAGGTGGCACAGCAGATCCAGGGCACGTGGTTCGACATGGACCGGCTCACCGCCCCGCCGCAGCAAATGCCCGGCCACATCAAGCTCGTAGCCCCCGAAGTGATACTTGTCCCCCTTCACCTTTGCATCGTACAAGCCTCACGCTGTGGCGTACATGTGAACGAATCGTGGGCGTGGCGAGATCCGGCCCGGGCGGCTCACGACGTGCCCTGCACGGCTGTCGTGCCGGTCGCGCGGACAATTTTTCCCGTCGTCGCAAAGCCGGACGAGCAGGGTGATGCGCCGATGACGGCTGGGGTGAAGCCACCGTTACCCGAAAACGCAGGATCCGGCGCATAGCCGCTCACAGGGCGGTGGCGGGCCAGTCCAGCAACCGTGCGCCGATCACCGCGGTCTGGAGCATGTAACGGTGGGCGGGGTCGGCCGGGTTGACACCGGTGAGCTTGTGAATGCGCTCCAGGCGGTACGTCAGTGCACGCACGCTCAGAGTCAGGCGGCGGGCGGCCTCGGCGGCGACGCAGCCGCACTCGAAGTACGCGGTCAGGGTGTCCAGAAGCACCTGGGCGCCGCCGCGGGCTGCGGTGAGCGGGCCGAGAGCATCAAGGACGAGATCGGCCATGGCCTGGCGGTCACGGGTCAGGACCGGGTAGACGAGGAGGTCGGCGGCACGGAGCACGGGATCGTCGAGCCCCAGGCGCTCCGCCAGACCGAGGGCATTCAGCGCTTCCTCGTAGGAGTGGACGACGCCACCGGGACCCGGCTGAGGCCGGCCGATCGCAACCTGGACGCCGTCGGTCGCCGCATAGGCCTGTTTGGCGAAGTAGACGAGAATCTCCTCCTGGTGGCCGGGCGCGACGCACAACAGCCGCCCGTCCTTGGTGGTGATGAGGATGTCGCGGTCGCCGAAGCGGCCGATGAGCGCACGTTCCACCCGCCGCGGCTCGGAACCGGCTTCGTCGTAGGACGAGGGGCCCTGGGCGACGGCAACCGCGTGCGCACGCGACAGACGCAGGCCGAAGCGTTCGGCACGCTCCGCAAGACGCCCCAGATCGCTGCGGCCGTACAGAAGATCCTCGATGAATTCGCGGCGCGCTGACTCCTCCTGGCGCACGGCGTGGCGCTGGGCCCGTTCGTAGCCCTCGGCGAAGGCATCTATGACCTGCTCCACAACCGCGAGCGCGGCGTCGGAGGAGCCGAGGCCGTGGGGCCACACGGAGCGCGCGGCGCTCAGGTGCGCGCGGACGAGGGCCCGCAGTGCGTGACCGGCGTCCGCCGCCTGCTCTCCCAGAGCCCGCCGCGTCTCGATCTCCTCACGGGTGAGGCGGCGGCCGCTGGCCGAGACCGCGGCCAGGATCTCGGCATACCCGTGCAGATAGTCAGCGGGAATGTCCCGGCCGGTCACGTCGTCTCCCCAACTTTGACGCGCCGATGACGGGTTCTTAGCGGCTCACCGGCATCCAGACCTTAGTGAACACTGCCGGGAATCGGCAATGCGTGTGCATGCTCCGGCCATGCACCATGGCGTGAGGGGAGCACTGCGAAGGTTCTGGTGCCGGGCACCGGCAGATGGTGCCCGGCCCGGAACCCGGAGGGGAGCAGCGCGCCGGGGTGTCGCGTGCGGGAGGAGGGCGGGGGAATGGGAGCTTCGGTTGAGGCCGCCACCGGCCTGCCCGGAATCGTCCTCACCGCCGCTCTTGCCGTGGCCGTGTGCTTCTGGCTGCTGGTCGCCATCGGCGCCGCGACCGTGGACACCTTCGACGCGGACGCCGACCTCGACGCCTGGAACATGGGCGGGGTGCCGGTGACCGTCGCGCTGTCACTGCTCACGGCGCTCGCCTGGATCCTCCACGTCGCTCTGACTGCCCTGCTCGCCCTTGTGGACACCTCGGGGGCCACCGTCGTCGTCGGGCATCTGCTGGCGCCCTGCGGTGCGCTGCTCGTTGCCTGGCGGCTGACCTGTCGGTTCGTACGCCCTCTGCGCCGCCTCTTCCCCGACGACCCGGTGCCGTCGCAACCCGCCGGATGTGCCGACGGCTGATGTACCCGGTGACACGCGCGGGACACGGGGCCGGCCCTCCGGGCCATACCCCGACGGGACCGTTCCGCCGCCTACTTCGCTTCGACTCTCATACGCCTCAAGGATCTATGACATGGCTGCCATCGGCGTGCTCGCCGCCGCTTTGCTGTTCGTTGCCCTCCTTCTGCTGATCGTCTTCTCCCGGCTCTTCCGCAAGGTGGAACAGGGCAAGGCGCTGATCGTCTCCCAGACACGGAAGGTCGACGTGACCTTCACCGGCCAGATCGTGCTGCCCGTGCTGCACAAGGCCGAGGTCATGGACATCTCGGTGAAGACCATCGAGATCACGCGCACCGGACGCGAGGGACTCATCTGCCGCGACAACATCCGTGCCGACATCCGCATCTCGTTCTTCGTCCGGGTCAACAAGACGGTCGAGGACGTCATCAAGGTCGCCCAGGCCGTCGGCACCGCACGGGCCAGCGACCGGGACACCCTTCAGGACCAGATAATCGAGTTGATCGGCGTCGACCTCAATGGCTACCACCTGGAGGACGCGGCGATCGACTAGATCACCCGGCAGGACGTCGACGCCCGCGAGGCGATCCTGGAACTGGAGCGCCGTCAGGCCGACGCCGAGATCAAGCAGCGGCGGGAGATCGACACCGTCCGCGCACGTGAAGAGGCCGAGACGGCTCGGGTGGTGGAGGAGGAGCGGCTGCGCGCGCAGGGCGCTTTCCTGCGCACCGAGGAGCAGTTGGGCATCCAGCGGGAGAACCAGGCGCGCGAGGTCGCCGTCGCGGCGAAGAACCGCGAGCGGGTGATCGCCATCGAGAACGAGCGCATCGAGAAGGACCGCCTCCTCGAAGTCATCGGACGTGAGCGGGAGACGCAGCTGACGAAGATCGCCGCGGAGAAGGAGGTCGAGGCAGAGCGGCGGGACATCGCCGAGGTCATCCGTGAGCGAGTCGCTGTGGACCGGACGGTCGCCGAGCAGGAGGAGTCCATCAAGAAACTGCGCGCGGTCGAGGCGGCGGAACGTGACCGCCAGGCCGTGATCATCGCCGCGGAGGCCGAGGCGCAGGAGAAACTGGTCAAGGACATCAAGGCCGCGGAAGCCGCCGAACAGGCCGCAACACACCGCGCCGCCGAACAGATCACCCTCGCGGAAGCACAGCTGAAGTCGGCCGACTTGGAGGCCAGGGCCAAACTGCGGCTGGCCGAGGGGGTGCAGGCCGAGGCGGCAGCCGAAGGTCTCGCCGCAGTCCAGGTCCGCGACAAGGAAGCCGAGGTCATCGAGAAGGCGGGCCGTGCCGAAGCCGTGGCCACGGAGGCCCGGCTGCGCGCGGAGGCCGAGGGCGCGCAGGCCAAGGCGCGCGCGGAAGCGATGGCGATCGGTGAGAAGCTGAAGGCAGAAGCGGCAGGCCTCACGGAGAAGGCCGCGGCGATGGCCGCTCTCGACGACGCCTCGCGGGGGCACGAGGAGTACCGCCTGCGCCTGCAGGCCGAGAAGGAGATCCGGCTCGCCGGGCTGGACGCCCAGCGTCAGGTTGCCGAGGCCCAGGCCACCGTGCTCGCCACCGGGCTGGAGAGCGCCGACATCAACATCGTCGGCGGTGAGTCGGTCTTTTTCGACCGGCTGATGTCCTCCATCTCGCTCGGCAAGTCGGTCGACGGCTTCGTCGAGCACTCGCAGACCGCGCAGGCACTAGCCAAGCCGTGGCTGGAGGGCACGTCCAGTTTCACCGAGGACCTGAGCCGCGTCCTTGGATCGGTCTCGACGGCCGACGTGCAGAACCTGACCGTCTCCGCGCTGCTGATGAAACTCATGAAGTCCAACGGCGCGCTCACCGGCCCCGTGCAACAACTGCTCGACCAGGCAGGGGAACTCGGTCTCGCCGACACCCCGCTTGCCGCGCTCAACGGCACCGCACGGGTCTGACGGCCCGACTGCCGGAGCTGCCGCACAGGGGACGGCAGCTCCGGCCCGCATCTTCTGAAAGGAAGCAAGCAGCATGGCAACCGGCCTCCAGACGGGGACGCTCCGGACCGCGACGCACGACGCCGTCGACACCGGCACGTACGAGGTCCTGCGCGACCGGCTCGCCGCACAGGCCGCCGAACTCGCCCGCCGCGCCCACGCGCTCAACGTCCGCCGCACCGAGGAGTTCGGCTCCGTACAACTGGAACTCGCCGGCACCGAGCGGCTGCGCACCGAACAGCCGTGCAAGCCCCGCGACATCGTGGCAGTCGGGGACCGCCTGCTCCTCGGCCTCGTTCCGCCCCTCGGCATCACACCGGAAACGGCGGTGCGTGACGTGTTCGCACTGTACGACCGCGGCCTGAACCGGCTCCCCGAGGATGCCGTGCCGGGTCTGCTGGATGATCCCGCGTTCGTACGGGAGTTTGGGGCCCTGTACCGCTACTACCGCCAGGCCCGCCTCCTCCAGCTTCGCCAGGTGGACGGCAAGCTGCTGGCCGTGTTCCGGACCGGAGAGAAGGCCGATGACATCCGCGTACTGCGCTGGGCGCTGACCGCGGACGGGCAGGTGTCTTTCCTGGACGCCCGCGGTGACCGGGACCACGTCTTCCCACCCTCCCACGATTTCTCCTGGGCCCTCACGACGCGCGCGGACCACGTCCCCGGCCGCCACCCGTGTGTCTCGGTGCAGGCAGAAGCCTTCGTCTCGATTGTCGGCGGCGCGCTCACTGTCAGCGTCCAAGACGGCACCGAGGCAGGGAGAGAAATCTACGCCGAGGCCATCGACGAGCCGCTGCAGTCTCTCGCCGACACCGAGGTAGCCCATGCTCGCGTGGGCGCCCTCATCCTGTTGCGGATCCGCCCCTACAAGGAGGAAACCCACAGGTATCTGGTGTTCAACACCCTCACCGGATCCGTCGTCCGCCTCGACGGCATCGGCCAGGCATGCCGCCGGCTGCCCGAGGACCAGGGCATCGTGTTCCCCGCGGGCTACTGCATGGCCACAGGCGCCCACAAGACCTACGACACCGACGCGGTCGGCCTGGAGTTCGAGCGCGAGATGCGCGCGCCGAACGGCGAAGACGTGCTGTACGTGTTCCACTCGCGCGCCCAGGGCCGCAGCCTGCTGCTGCCGTACAACATGATCCGCAAGGAGGCCGCCACCCCGCTGTCGTGCCACGGCCAGGCGCTCTTCGAGGACGGCACCCTCATGGTGCTGCGCGCCGACGGCGACGAGCCGGCACGCGTCCACCCCCTTCAACTGTGGCGCTCCCCGTACGTGTCCGACACCTACGCCGCCACCGCCCCCACCGGCGCCGGGCCGCTGGCCCGGATCGGCAACGCCGACCTCGTCCGCGGCATCTCCGACTGCCTGTCCCTCACGCGCGCCGTCGCCGAGACCACACCGACCACCGCGGTCTACGCGGCACTGTCCGCCGCCTGCGTCCGCATCGCGGACAGCAACCACTGGCTCGGCGACGAAGAACTGGGTGACCTCCGCACACCGCTGGAAGCCATACGCGGCACCGCCGGGCACGTACTGACCGAGTTCGAGACCGTGCTGACCTTGACCCGCCAGGCCGCGGACGCGCTCGACGAGGCGGCGGACCGCATCGCCGCAGTGGTGCGCCGACTGCGCGGCGAAACCCCGCGCGACGCCACCGCCTGGACAAAGGGCCTGACCGAACTGCGACACGCCCAGGGGCACTTGCTGACCCTCAAGGAGCTGCGTCACTGCGATGTCGCCCGCGTCGACGAGATCGCCGCAAACGCCGCAGCGGATCTTGCAGCCTTCGGGCAGCGCGCCGCGGTCTTCCTGGCCCGTGACGACGCCTTCGCGGGCCACCACACGGATATCGAACAGCTCGTCACCGATGCGGACTCGATCGCCACCGTCGCCGAGGCCGCTCCCCTCACAGCGCGCCTCGACCGCCTCGCCGAGGAACTGCGCACCGTGACCGAGGTCGTCGCCGGGATCGACGCCGTCGACGCCACCGTCCGCACAGCCGTGCTGGAGCGGGCGGCCGAGGCGCTCGGTGGCCTCAACCGCGCCCGCGCCACCCTCGACAACCGTCGCCGCGCCCTCCTGAGCCACGAGGGGCGAGCGGAGTTCGCCGCCGAATCCGCCCTGCTGGGCCAGTCACTGACCGCCGCGCTCGCCGTGGCCGACAGCCCTGAGGCGTGCGACGAGCAACTCACCGGCATCCTGGCGCGCCTGGAGGACCTGGAGTCCCGCTTCGCCGAGTTCGACGGCCTCCTGGTCCAACTGGCGGACAAGCGCGCCGAGATCCACGAGGTCTTCTCAGCGCGCCGGCAGACGCTCGCCGACACACGTTCCCGCCGGACCGAGCAACTGGCCGCATCCGCCGCCCGCGTTCTCGAGACCGTCGTCCGGCGCGCGGCGACGTTCACACAACCCGACGACGTCTCCGCGTTCTTCGCCTCCGACCCCCTGGTCGCCAAGGTCCGCCGTGCCGCGGAGGAACTGCGCGATCTCGGCGACACGCTCCGCGCGCAGGAGGTGGACGGCCGTCTCACGGCCTGCCGACAGGAGGCCGCCCGTGCCCTGCGCGACCGCACCGACCTCTACACCGACGACGGCCGCACCATCCGCCTCGGCAGCCACCGCTTCGCCGTCAACACCCAGCCCCTCGACCTCACCCTGGTGCCGCACGCGGACGGGCTGGCCTTCGCGCTCACCGGCACCGACTACCGCCGCCCCGTGACGGACCCGGACTTCACCGCGACACGCCCCTACTGGGACCGCCACCTTCCCTCCGAGTCCCCCGAGGTCTACCGCGCCGAACACCTCGCCGCCCGCCTCCTGTGGGAACACGGCCCCGACCATCTTATGCAGGCGGACCTTCCCGCCCTGGTGCGCAAAGCCGCGCAGGAGGCGCACGACGAGGGCTATGAGCGAGGCATCCACGACCACGACACGACCGCGATCCTCACCACCCTGCTTCCGCTGTACGAGCAGGCCGGCCCGCTGCGTCACGAACCCGCGTGCCGCGCTGCCGCCCAGCTGTTTTGGGCCCACGGCACCACCGCCGAGGCCCGCGCCGCCTGGACCCGGCGCGCACTTGGCCTGGCCCGGGCGCGAAACACCTTCGGACCGGCCTGCGCCATCGCCGAACTGGAAGGCGAGCTGGCAGCGGCGCTTCGCACGTGGTCCCCGCGGGACCACAGCACCGCATCCGGCGCCGGCGCCTACCTGTTCGAGGAACTGACCTGCGGCCCTGACGGGTTTGTACTCAGTGCGACCGCCCGCACCCTGCTCGACAAATTCCGCCGCGCGGTGGGTGCCGCGGCCTACGACGAGGACCTGCCGGCACTTGACGACCTGGCCGCACGCCGCCAGCTGGTCGAGGCATGGCTGTCCTCGTACGTGTCCTCCACCGGCGCGGACGCAGGACCGGGTGAGCTCGCCGAGGCGGTGGCCGCGGAACTGTCCCCCTCCCTCATCCGCTACGAGTCGAACGCCGCACCGGCGGTCACGGTCGAGGGACTGCTCGGCGTCCACCCTCGCGTCGTCGGGCGTCGCCTGCCCGTGCGCATCGACGAGTTCCTCGCCCGCACCAGCAGGTTCCGGGAGCAGGAAGCCCCCGCCTTCCGCGCCTACCAGCGGCGGCGCACCGCCCTGGTGGCCGCCGAGCGCTCCCGTCTGCGTGTGGCCGACCACCGGCCCCGCGCCATGGCCTCGTTCGTCCGAGGACGCCTCATCGACGAGGTGTACCTCCCGCTCATCGGCGACAGCCTCGCCAAACAACTGGGCACCGCAGGCGAGACGAAGCGCACCGACACGGGTGGCCTACTGCTGCTCGTCTCCCCTCCGGGCTACGGCAAGACGACTCTCGTGCAATACGTCGCCGACCGCCTCGGCCTCCTGCTGGTCAAGGTCAGCGGTCCCGCCCTCGGGCGCACGGTCACCTCGCTCGACCCTGCCGAGGCCCCGAACGCCACGGCCCGCAGAGAGGTGGAGAAGATCAACTTTGCGCTGGCGGCGGGCGCCAACACCCTCCTCTACCTCGACGACATCCAGCACACCTCTGCGGAGCTGCTGCAGAAGTTCATCCCGCTGTGCGACAACACACGCCGCATGGAGGGCGTCTGGGACGGTGAACCGCGCACCTACGACCTGCGCGGCAAACGCTTCGCGGTCTGCATGGCAGGCAACCCCTACACCGAGTCCGGCAGCGGCTTCCACCTGCCCGACATGCTCGCCAACCGTGCCGATGTATGGAACCTCGGCGACGTCCTGACGGGCAAGGACGACGTCTTCGCCCTCAGCTTCGTCGAGAACGCGCTCACCGCCAACCCCGTCCTCGCGCCACTGGCCGGCCGCGACCGCGCCGACCTCGACCTGCTGATCCGCCTCGCCGCCCACGACCCGTCCGCACACTCCGATCAACTCACCGAGCGCTACGCGCCCGCGGAGCTGGAACAGATCCTCGCCGTCCTTCGTCACCTGCTCACCGCGCGCGAGACGGTTCTCGCGGTCAACACCGCCTACATCGCCTCCGCCGCACAGCCCGACGGAGCCCGCAGCGAACCGCCCTTCCGGCTCCAGGGCTCCTACCGCAACATGAACAAGATCGTTCAGCGTATTCAGCCGGTCATGAACGAAGCGGAACTCGCCGCCGTCATCGACGACCACTACACCGCCGAGGCCCAGACCCTTGCCACCGGAGCCGAGGAGAACCTGCTCAGACTGGCCGAGCTGCGAGGCACACTCACCGGCGAAGAGGCGAGCCGGTGGGCCGAGGTGAAGGCCGCGTTCGTCCGGGCACAGGACCTCGGCGGCCCTGACAGCGACCCCCTCCCGCGTGCGGTCGCTGCCCTGGGCCTGCTGGCCGACCGTGTCGCCGCCGTCGAGTCTGCCATCGTCCGTGCCGCCGATCCCCGACACGTGCCGGCCTGCCGGGCGGCCGTACGACAGGAGCCGTGATGACGTCTTTCCTCGTACCGCTCGGCGCAGCTCTCGTGATCGTCGCGGTTAGCACGCTGGTTCTCGTGCGCCGGGACCGGCGCATGACGGCGTACCGGCGAGGGTTGCCGCACGAGCACGAATGAGGACAGCAGACCGCTGGTCGTGGCTGCATGCCCCTGGGGCGCCGGCTGTATCGTGCTGGCAGGGGCGGGCGTCGTGCCGTGCCGAAGATGCGCGAGGCCGCGGATGCGGCGAGGAGCGAGACGGGAGCCGGGCGTGCGTGCGCGTGACTTGGCGGAGAAGTACGAGACAGTCGGCCTCGACAGCGACGCGCTGGACGCCGCACGGCTGATGGCCGCACACCGCCTGCCCGCACTGCTGGTGGTGGACGATGAGGGTGCGCCGCAGGCGGTCCTCCCTGCCTCTCAGATGGTCAAAATCCTGGTACCTGGCTATGTGATCGAGGATCCGGCTCTGGCCGCGGTGATCGACGAGCGTCACGCCGACCGGTTGTGCGCCGCGTTGGCGGGCCGCGCGGTGCGTGACTGCCTGTCGAAGACCACGCCGCCGCCGGTCGTGGCCGCCCCGGACGAGACCGCGCTCGAGGTCGCAGCCCACATGGCCCAGGCACGCAGCCCGCTGGTGGCCGTGGTGGACAAGGACAAGGCGGGGACCCGGCTCCTGGGCGTCATCACCGCCTCCCATCTGCTGGAGCGCCTGCTCGCCGCCAGTTCCCTTTGACGCGGCGCGTGTCAGGAACTGCCGGCGTCCGGCAGGCGTGCGCGCAGGGTCGCGGCGAAGTCCTCCGCGCGGGACAGTTGGACCCGCAGCTTCTCGACCTGCTCCGTGGCAGCTCGTTCGTAGGCGCGTACCTGATCCAGCAAGGTCTCGCGCTCCGCGCAGTCGAGGCCGGCATCGGCATCGAGGCGGTCCGTGACGCCGAGAAGATCACGCATCTGCTCCAGGGTGAAACCGAGAGGCTTCATGCGGCGGATGACCATGAGCCGTGCCACGTCGGACTCGGTGTAGAGGCGAAATCCGCCCTGGGAGCGAGCCGAGGGGACGACCAGGCCGCTCTCCTCGTAGTGCCGGATGGTGCGCAGAGACAGCTCGGTCCGTGCGGCCACCTCGCCGATCTGCATGTGCCTGCCGCTCACGCCCCTGGCCCTCCAGCCTCGCTCATCCGCGTCGGAGCCGACCGGGGCGGCCGTCACCGATCTCTACCCTAACGTTAGGGTAGAGTCGCCGAGGCGGCGTGCCCGCTGTCCTGCCATGTCAGGGCGACGCGGCCGCTGGTGAAGATCCGAAATTTCCAGGAGAGAAGCGTGCACGAGCCCATGACGCACGGCCGCTGCTCGCCCTGATGTCTGGCTGCCGCCCGCGCCCTGGCGTCGCTGCGCGGCTGCTTTCGATCGTTCGTAGTTTCCCGGCTCCGCTCAGGGGCCGTCCGCGGGTGCCGACCCGGCCTACCCGCATTCTTCTGCACCTCTTGGCCCGGCGCCTGGAGGTGCCCGTACGACAGGTTCCCGATCTCGTGTCCTCCGCCGTTCCCGCTGTTGCTCCGGCCGCTCGGCTGCGTGGCCTGAAGCCCGACTGGCTGTCCGATCCGAACGTCTGGCGCACCGAGGTCCTGGCCGGACTCGTCGTTGCCCTGGCACTGATCCCCGAGGCGATCTCCTTCTCCGTCATCGCCGGTGTCGATCCGGCGATCGGCCTGTTCGCCTCCTTCACCATGGCTGTGACGATTTCCCTCGTCGGTGGCCGCCGGGCCATGATCTCCGCTGCGACCGGCGCGGTGGCCCTGGTCATCGGCCCCCTCAACCGAGAACACGGCTTCGGTTATCTGGTCGCGGCCGTCATCCTGGCCGGTGTCCTCCAGATCGCGCTCGGCGCGCTCGGCGTCGCGAAACTGATGCGGTTCGTGCCCCGCAGCGTGATGGTCGGCTTCGTCAACGCCCTCGCCGTCCTGATCTTCATGGCACAGATCCCCGAGATGGACGACGTCCCGTGGCCGGTCTACCCACTGGTCCTCGGAGGCCTCACGCTGATGGTGCTCTCCCCGAAGATCACCAAGATGATTCCGGCCCCGCTGGTCTCCATCCTCGTCCTCACCGTGATGACGGTCGCAGCGGGAATCGCAGTCCCGACGGTCGGCGACAAGGGTGACCTGCCCTCCTCGCTTCCCGTACCCGGCCTGCCCGACGTCCCGTTCACGATGGACACCCTCACGACCATCGCCCCCTACGCGTTCGCCATGGCGCTGGTAGGCCTGATGGAGTCGCTGATGCCGGCCAAACTGGTCGACGACATCACCGACACCCACTCCTCGAAGACCCGGGAGTCCATCGGCCAGGGCATCGCCAACATCGTCACCGGCTTCTTCGGCGGCATGGGAGGCTGTGCCATGATCGGCCAGACCATGATCAACGTGAAGGTGTCCGGCGCGCGCACCCGCCTGTCCACGTTCCTGGCAGGGGTCTTCCTGATGCTGCTGTGCATCGTCTTCGGCCCGGTCGTCTCCGACATCCCGATGGCCGCACTGGTCGCGGTCATGGTGATGGTGTCCTTCACGACCTTCGACTGGCACTCCATCGCCCCCAAGACCCTCCAGCGGATGCCGGCCGGCGAGATCACCGTCATGGTGGTCACCGTCGCGTTCGTAGTCGCCACCGGCAACCTCGCGATCGGAGTCGTCGTCGGCTCCGTCACCGCCATGGTCATCTTCGCCAAGCGTGTTGCCCACCTCGCCGACGTCACGGCCGTCACCGACCCCGGCGGAGCCACGGTCGTCTACTCCGTGACCGGTGAACTCTTCTTCGCCTCCTCCAACGACCTCGTAGGCCGGTTCGACTACGCGGGCGACCCCGAGAGGGTCGTCATCGACCTGACCGCGGCCCACATCTGGGACGCCTCCTCGGTCGCGGTTCTCGACGCCATCGAGACCAAGTACGAGCAGCGCGGCAAGACCGTCGAGATCATCGGCCTCAACGACCCGAGTGCCGACCTCCACGGCAGGCTCAGCGGTGAACTCGCGGCCAGTCACTGACCTTCGCCTCATGCGGGGGGAGGGAGGGCCCTTGGCCGGTGGGTTCCGTGCTGTCGCGTACCGCTCCTTGCCGGAAACCGGCAAGGGCCCGCCGTCCGCAGTGCACGCCAACAACCTGTTAAGGACGAGTCAAGAACCGGTATGGTTTCCCACGGTGTGCCGGGAAGCCTGGTCGGCGAGCAGGGGATGACTCTCTCTTTCGATCGGGGTGTTGAGCATGGTGCTGGTAGCGGTGTTCGGTGTCGCGCTGCTGGTAGCGGCGCTGTTGTCAGGTCTCGCGGCGCGGACCGTGCTGTCGACCTCCTTCCTCTTTCTTGTCGGCGGCGCTCTCGTCAGCGACGGTTTCCTCGGTCTGATCCACATCACGCCGGACAGCGACATGGTCTCTGTGACGGCGGATCTCGCGCTCTTCGCGGTCCTGCTCACGGACGGCATGCACGTCTCGCTGCCCGCCCTGCGCGCCAACTGGCGCAATCCCGCGCGGGCTCTGGGCATGGGGATGCCCCTGGCCTTCGTCTTCATGGCTCTGGCCACCCACTTCCTGGTGGGCCTGGACTGGACGACGTCCTTCCTCGTCGGCGCCGTCCTGGCACCGACCGACCCGGTGTTCGCCTCGGCGATCGTCGGCCGGGCGGAAGTCCCGGCCAAGCTGCGGCAGTTGCTCAATGTCGAGAGCGGCATCAACGACGGGCTCGCCCTCCCGGTGGTTCTCGTCCTGATCGCGGCTGCCGGTCCGGCGGCCGCCGGACCGGAGACGTCACTTGCGACGATCGGTCTGGAGCTGCTGCTCGGCCTGGCCTTCGGAGTCCTGCTGCCCTTGCTGGTGAGCCGGCTGCTGGGCTTCCGGCTGCTGGGTGCCGAGCCGAAGCTGCAGCCGCTGCTGCCGCTGGCGACCGGAATCATCCTCTACGCGGCCTGCCACCTCACGCACGCCAACCCCTATCTGGCGGCGTTCTCGGCCGGGGCCGCTCTCGCACATGTCTCACCCGAAGCCAAGACGTCCTTCGAGCCGCTCGGCGAAGCGCTTGCGGAACTGGCGAAGTTCGCGGCACTGCTGGTCTTCGGCGCCCTGCTGACCCCGCGACTGTTCGGGGACCTGTCATGGGGCGGCTACGCCGCCGTGCTTCTGGCGATCTTCCTCATCCGTCCGGCCTCGCTGCTGCTCTCGCTGCTGGGCACCCGGATCTCCCGCAAGGAGAGGCTGGTCGCCGCATGGTTCGGCCCGAAGGGCTTCGCCTCCGTGGTGTACGGGCTGCTGGTACTGCAGTCCGGCATCCCGCAGGCTGAAGAGGCGTTCACGCTCATCGCGGTGTGCATCGCTCTCTCGATCATCGCGCACAGCTCCACCGACGTACCGATCGCCCGGGCCTTCGACGTCGACGAGCTGGCAGGCATCCCCGACAGGGACGACCCGGGAAGCAGGACCCTGCAGCCCCTCGGAGGAACCGGAGCACCGTGAACGACTGGCACAGCTGGGCGGCGATCGCCCGACGACGTCTCGGCGTTCTACTCCGAGGACTCCGGCATCGACTGGAACGTCATCTTCCTGCTCATGGGCATGATGATGATCGTCGGCGTGCTGAAGAGAACCGGCATGTTCGAATACCTGGCCATCTGGTCCGTGAAACGGGCGAAAGCCAGACCCTTCCGGGTGATGGCCATGCTCGTGGTCATCACGGCGGCCGCTTCCGCGCTTCTCGACAACGTCACCACCGTCCTGCTCATCGCCCCGGTGACGCTGCTGGTCTGCGAGCGCCTGGCCCTGCCGGCCGCGCCCTTCCTCATCGCGGAGGTGTTCGCCTCCAACATCGGCGGCACCGCGACCCTGGTCGGCGACCCGCCCAACATCATCATCGCCAGCCGGGCCGGCCTGACCTTCAACGACTTCCTGGTCCATCTCGCCCCGCTGGCCGTGCTGCTGGTCTTCGTCCTCGTGGCACTGTGCCGGGTGTTGTTCCGCAGATTCTTCGTCTACGACGAGGACCGCGCCGCCGAGATCATGGCCCTGGAGGAACGGGAAGCCATCAAGGACCCCCGGCTGCTGGTCCAGGGCCTGATCGTCCTCGCCCTGGTCGTGGCCGGTTTCGTCCTGCACCCGGTGCTCCACTACGAACCCAGCATCGTCGCCCTGCTCGGGGCAGGACTGCTCGTCGCCGTCTCCACAGTCGAGACCAGTGAGGTCCTGTCCGAAGTCGAATGGCCCACCCTCGCCTTCTTCGCCGGTCTGTTCATCATGATCGGCGGGCTGATCGACACGGGAGTGATCGACGAGGTCTCCAGGGCACTGGCCGATGCCATCGGAACCAACGAACTCGGCGGCTCCCTGACCCTGCTGGGCGCCTCGGCGGTGCTCTCCGGTGTCGTCGACAACATCCCCTACGTCGCCACCATGGCGCCCATCACCAGCGACCTGGTCCACACCATGGGCGGAGGCAGCGACCACGTCATGTGGTGGGCCCTCGCCCTCGGCGCCGACCTGGGCGGCAACGCCACGGCCATCGGCGCGTCGGCGAACGTCGTGGTTCTTGGTATCGCCGAACGCAACCGCCAGCCCATCACCTTCTGGCAGTTCACCAAGTACGGACTGATCGTCACCGCCGTGACCGTGGCGATCTCCCTGGGGTATGTGTGGCTGCGCTACTTCGCCTTCGCCTGACACGGGGCTCCCCGTGCAGCCGTGGTGTCGCAGGGCGGGCCCGTTACAGCGGTCCTCTTGTCCGGAGGCGGCCGCGTGTGATGCGGGTGGAGATCGGTCCGCGGCAATGCCCCTATCAGGGAGCCGGAATCCGGCCCGGCTGTGCGTCGGCTGAGCCGAGGGCAACGTGGACGATGATGCGCTTGCCGAGGGCGGTCTGCTCCACGACCACGGCTTGGGCGAGGGCGGTGACGATCTCCAGGCCGTGCCCGCCGATGCGTCGGGGATCGGGAGTGCCGGTGACCGGTGCGACGGGATTGGTGTCCCAGAGTTCTATCTGCAGCGTGTCGCCGCTGATCCTCAGATGCAGAAGGGCAGGGCCCGGGGCGTACTTGCGTGCGTTGGTGACCAGTTCACTGACGATCAGCTGCACGATTTCCACCGTGGCGGTCATCACCGCAATGCCGTGGTCGTCCTTCATCCGGGTCAAAAAGGCCGCGGCCAGACGGCGGGCCCGGGCCGCGTGGGAGCCGTCGCTGTCCAGCGCGAGCGAGGTCTGCAGCAAGGATGTCGGCCAGGAGCCGGCGCTCTCGTGGGATTCACTCACCTGCGGCGGTCCTCGCCTTCCTGCACCGGCCTTTTGGGTGTGCCGTGTTTGGACACGCCGGTATTCTCACTCGCCGCCGGTCACGGGCGGCGACGGGTCTGCGGAGGCCGGGTTGACGGAGAACGTGGTGGACAGGTCGTCGGGAATGTCTTCGGACTGCTGGGAAGAAATGTCCCCGGGGTTCCCGGACGTGCGGCCCGCCATCGTCGACAGACGGGAAGCGCTCCCCAGCAGCACCACGATCGCGACTGCAGAACCGAGGACCAGACCGACTCGCCGACGCTTCGCCCGGGCATCCATGTCGCCCCAGACCGGCCCCGTCCAGGTGTCCTCCGGCTGCCAGAGCTCGCCGACCGCATCCTGATATCGCTGCGGCCCCGAACGGACCGCCTCGTGCGGATTGTCTTCCTCCGTTCCACGCCAGAAGGCATCACTCGTGTCCGGTGACGCATGGAGGCGTGGGCCTGTCCGCTCGAACGCCGAGGGTTCCCTCGGCGCGTGCGCCTGGATGGCTTCCTCGCTGTCAGTGAGGAACTTTTGCCACACCTCTTCCCGGAAGAGGGGGGTGACGCCTTCCCCGTCCGGCGTTCTGTCGTGGTCGGGCTCTGGATCGGTCACCGGGCTCCTCCGAGACTGCCCCGGCCTCCAGGCCGAGGAGGAATTGGACTCCTGCGGAGCAGGGCAGGAAGCGGGACCTCGCTCATAGGGCGAAACACCGTCCACCTGAGTGGGTAAGTTGCATGCCGTGCGGCGCGAGAATTCGGCGCGTCCACCGTGCTGATCGAGAGCCGAGACAGCACGCGCACCTCCAAGTTTTGCTGTATCGAACCGGACTGGTCTCAACCCGGCTGGCATCGATCGCGGAAGATCTGTCGAGTCGCCGGCCCGCGGGCAGCGTGAGCCGGTAATCCCCCTGCTTCAGCCGGGGGAGGATTCAATGCCCTCTTCCTCTCCTCGCGCGTCGGACCCGTTCTCGGGTCGGCAGCGACGTGCCGGCAGCGCAGCCGTCTTCCTGTGCCGTCAGGCCGCGTTACCTGCCCGTGACTGGTCTCGGAGTTTTACAAAGATGTCGAGCGCGTGCAGGGTGTTGCCGTCTTTTGGTGGGGGTCGGTCGACCGCCGGCGCCCTGCCAGTGCCGGGAAATGTGCCGTCGTCACTCCTGGGCGCGGGGCGGCAGCCGGGTGCCGGCCGACCCCCGAGATAGATCATTGCACAATGCAAAATATGATCGCCAGAGTACGCGCGAGTTTCGGAGCCTGCCGGTGACCACCTCGGCTCTTCAGGGCGGTCCGGTGCGCCGCTCAGGGGGATCAGGGGCCGTCGTCGTCCAGTCGCACGAACGGGATGACCCTGCCCGCGTCGCGGAAGGAGCGGTCGCTGCCGTCGGCTGCGAGTCTCATGAAGGCGCACAGTCGGCGCGCGGTCCGGGGATGCCGCCGTCCGTAACGTTCCATGATCGCTGCTCCGTCTTCCGCGGCGAGGAAGTGGGCGGTGACGGCGTGGTGCCGGCTGCCGAACTGTATGACGGCCTTCGGTTCCGCGCGCAGGTTTTGGTACCAGTCCGACCGTGTCCCGAACCCCGCGGCGACGGTCCAGCTGCGGATGTCCCGCTCGTGCGTCACCACTTCGAGCACCGCTTGGCGTGCCGACCCGGTGGCGCGCCCGGTGTGGTGCAGCAGGAGCAGCCGCCCGCCGAAGACCGGGCCCAGTCCCATGCGAAAGAGGAGGGCCGGCAGTCGCGCGATCGTGCGGCGCCATCCGACTGGAGGTGATGGCCGCTCGGGGCCCGGCTGAGGCACTTTCGCCCTTCCTGGGGACGGGGAGGTCGTGGCTCGGCCTCGATTCGGTAAAAGGTCGGGCCGGTGGTCGCTTCGCCAGAAGGACCTTTGCATAGTCTAAAGGATGAGGGTTCTGTCGCAACGGCGGAAGGTGCTCTCGATCGTTGCGACACCAATGGAGAACGTCATGACCGTGAAGAGGGCGACGAGCAGTTCCGCCGTGCTGTCCTGGATGCCCGTGGCGGCGATGACCGTGGTTGCCGCTGCGGACATCGTTGCCGGGCCGGGAGTGGGGTTCTTGCCCCTGGTGTCGCTCGGGCCGGCATTCGCAGGTCTGGTCGGCGGCTGGCGGCGTACCGCTCTGGTCGGCCTGGTCGCCCTGGTGCTGTGCGTCGGGCTCGGTTTGTACGACGGGCTGTTCGAGGAACGCAGGGGGTTCACGGCGATGGCGTCCGTGGCGGGCGTGACCGGAGCAGGTATCGCGGCTGCCGTGATGCGTGGGCGCCGTGAGGCGGAGCTGGCCAGCGTGAGGTCGATCGCGGAAGTGGCCCAGCGGGTGCTGCTGCGCCCGGTCCCGAGAACTGCAGGGCCTCTGCAGGCGGTGGTGTCCTACACCTCCGCCGAGGCGGAGGCGCGCATCGGCGGCGATCTGTACGAGGTGGTCGCATCGCCGTACGGCGTGCGGGTGATTGTCGGTGATGTGCAGGGCAAGGGCCTGGCCGCAGTGGAGACCGCGGCCGTGGTGCTGGGCGCGTTCCGTGAGGCCGCGCACGACGAGATCGACCTGGTCGGTCTCGGCGAACGGCTGGAGCGCAGCGTGGCCAGGGAACTGGAGGGGGAGAAGTTCGTTACGGCCGTGCTCGCCGAGATCGGCCCGGACCACGAGGCCGTTCTGCTGAACTACGGCCATCCGGCGCCGATGGTCGTGCGCGGTGACGGGGCCGTGGACTTTCCGCAGCCCTCCTCCTATGCGCTTCCGCTCGGCCTGGGCGCACACGGGCTCGAGGGGCCCCGGCCGTACCGGGTGGCTTTCGCCCCCGGCGAGCAGCTGCTGCTGTTCACGGATGGCGTCACGGAGGCCCGCGACAGCCGCAACTCGTTCTACCCCCTCAGTGAGCGGGCGCATTTGCTCGTCAACCCGGACGCCCGAAGCGCTCTGGACGCCTTGAGAGAAGACCTGATGCGGCACACCGCAGGTCCGACGCACGACGACGCCGCCATGCTGCTGCTGCGCTACCACGGTCATGGGAAGGGAAAATCTGTTCCCGTCGGGTGAGTGGGCGGCGACTTCGGCACGGTAGAAAGGACACATGCCGGAGCACGAGACCCCTGCTGGGGCCATGGATGATGTCGACGCTGTGACGAGGGCGGTCCTGACCGCGTCACGGCTGCTGGTTGCGGTCTCCGCCCGTTCCCTCGCCGAGGTCGAGGAGCGAGTGACGCTCCCGCAGTTCCGGATGCTGGTCGTGCTGTCCACGCGTGGTGCCACCAAGCTCGTCGGACTTGCCGACCTGCTCCAGGTCGCGCCCTCCACGGCCATGCGCATGGTCGACCGGCTCATCGCCGCCGGGCTTGCCGACCGCCAGACGAACCCCGAGAACCGGCGCGAGACTCTCCTGCGGCTCACCGAGGAAGGGCGGCGTACGGTCGAGGCGGTCACTGCCCGCCGGCGGGTCGAGATCGCCACGATCGTGGAACGGCTCGCTCCGCAGCAGCGGGCGGCGCTCATCGACGCCCTCGCCGCGTTCAATGAGGCCGGGGGAGAGCCTCTGGCCCCGACAGCGGATGACCCGGAGCCGCACCCCCTCGGCTGGGTGACCGATGTCGCGGTGCCACAGGACTCCTGACTCCCATGTGACGTAGCGGTGCCACCCCGAGCTTCTCCGGCGCCACATCTTTTTGCATAATGCAATGGAAAGGTGGGCGCGAGGCCTCGCTGCCGGGTTCCGGCAGCCGGGGGGAGTGCTTTTGCCGCGGGGCGGGATGTCCACCTCGAGCGGCGGTTCGTGAGACTGCCGACTGGCGAGGAACGAGGCTGGGGTGAGGGACGCGCATGCGCCGACGGCGTGATTTCCCGCGCGCGGCGCAACCGCCCCTTTCGGCTCACCTGCGCACCATGGTGTGGGGGCCTGCCGAGTTCGCCGGCCTGCCGCCTTCCTGGCTCGTCAAGGAGGGGCTCCTTTCCGGGGTGCTGGGTGTCCTGGGGGTCGCCGGCGCCGGAGCCGTCGGAGTCTGGCTGGGTGTCCCCGCTCTGGCTGACGGCGAGGCGGGCTTGGTGTGTTCGGGCGCCCTCGTCCTCTACCTCGCTCTCGTACGAGCCGGGCGGGCGCTGGTCGGCATGGTCGCGGTCCTCGGTGTGTGTCTCGCGCTGTACACCCCGCAGGTTGCCGCCGGCCTCGTGCTGGCCGAACGGGGGCTCGTGCAGTCCGTCGTGGTCACATCCGTCGACAGTGCCGAGGCCCCCGTCGGCCGTGTCCGCTACCTCTGCTCCGTGACGGACCGGGACGGTGTGCCACTGCAGGTCCGCATCTGGCGAGGCTGTGGGCGCGCTACCCGGCCGGGCGATGCGCTCACTGTCGTGTACGACCCCAAGGGGCGGGTGCCGCCGCGCGGGACGGAGGCCGGCGCGGGGCCGGCAGGGCCTTTGCGCGGCCTTGCCGCACTGGCCGCCGCGCTCCTTGCCGCCTGTGTGACCGCGGTCGTGCGCTCCTACCGTCTCACCCCTACGGTTTCGGCCCCCGCCCCCGCCACGCCTCGCCGTGGATGATGACGCCCGACTCGCCGTGACTGCGGGTGATCAGCCGATCGTCGGTGTGGGCGTCGGGGCTGCCGTGTGCACGTCCAGGTCGGGACGGGGCTTCAGCGCGAGGACCGGCGCTCCGGGCTGGGGCGGCGGCGGGGTGACCTGGGCCTGAGGAAGCTTCGGGGGCGCGGTCTGCTGGAAGTTGACCTGGTCGTAGTTGACCAGACCCGTCTTCTCCAGCACCGTGATGTGATCCAGGACGGTGTCGTTGGCCAGGTCGGCCAGCTGGCGCACCAGAGTGTTCTCGGTGCTCGCGCGGATCTTGGCGATGGCCGGAAAAATCTGCCCGTGGGTCACACGCATGATGTTGACCGCGGTGGAGTCGAATTCCTTGCCGTTCTTCGAATCGGCTGTTGCCACGAACTGCTGCTGTTGCGGGGTCGCCTGGTTGGGCAGCGTGATGTTCAGCTCCGGGGCGATCTTGCGGCACATTTCGTCGAGGCCGGCGTGCCCGACGATCAGGTGGGCGCCGGCTTCCTTCACGGCCGCTGTCGTGCCGCGCCGCATCGCGATCTCGCCCAGGGGGTATTCCCACAGCCCGGCCGAGCGGACCTTGACCACGAAGTCCCGGTCCGCCTCGGTCAGAGGGCCGTAGCGGGTGTTGGCGATGATGCGCGAAGTGGACGTGGTCGTTGTCTGCACGCCGAGCATGGCGGGGTAGACGAGTGCGGCGAGGGTCAGGCTCAGCGCGCCGCCCACGAAGACGGTTCCCAGCCAATTGCGCGATCGGGGCATGCTGCCTCCAGCCATGAGCGGATTCCTGTGCCCAGGGGTACGGACGTGTCCCGCCGATTCATCATTGCTGTAGGTAAAATTTGCATGGTGCTATGTGTTGTGGGTCACACGTCATGGGGTGCGGTGGGACGAGAAGCCTCCACGGTCCGTGGTGGAAGCCCTGTGCCCGCGCCGGATGGAGCTGGTGGGAGTCCTCGGGTACACGTGCAGAGCGGCGGGCGTGCGGCGAAATCGGTGACATGCGGAACCGGGCGCATGCTCCGGATGCAGGCGGTACGGGCGGCGTTCGAGGTGCTGAACGGGAGGTCGTCTCCTGGTGCAATGGCGGGCGTGCCGGTCCCTGAGGCACCCGGTCAGGGCGGACGCATCGGCGCCCAGGTTCCACGGGCCCTGTATATGCGGTCTGCGTATCTTCGAGGCGGTCCCACAGGCGTCAGACGTCGGCCGCGAGTCGGTGACCGCCTTGCCGCGTTCCGGCCGGAAGGCTTCGGGAATGATCCATGCCCTGCTGCACGCACTGTCCATCACCGGCTCCATGGCTTGGGAGATCGCCTGGGCCCTGATTCTGGGGTTCGCCCTGGCCGCGGTCGTCCAAGCCGTCGTGCGCAAGTCCACGATCGTTTCTCTCCTGGGGGATGACCGTCCCCGCACACTTGCCGTCGCTGCCGGGTTGGGCGCCGCGTCCTCCTCGTGCTCCTATGCCGCCGTGGCTCTCGCACGTTCCCTCTTCCGCAAGGGCGCGAACTTCACTGCTGCGATGGCCTTCGAGGTCGCCTCCACGAACCTCGTCGTCGAACTCGGCATCATCCTGGCCCTCCTGATGGGCTGGCAGTTCACCGCGGCGGAATTCGTCGGCGGACCCGTCATGATTGTCGCCCTGGCTGTGCTGTTCCGGCTGTTCCTGCGCGGCGGGCTCCTGCGCCAGGCCCGTGAACAGGCCGGACGCGGACGCGCCGGTTCCATGGAGGGCCATGCGGCGATGGACATGTCCGTCCCCGGCGAAGGCTCCTTCCTTCGCCGCCTGCTGTCCGGCCAGGGGCTCACCTCCACCAGTCATGTCTTCGTGATG
Source organism: Streptomyces aureus (assembly GCF_000725495.1). Taxonomy (GTDB): domain Bacteria; phylum Actinomycetota; class Actinomycetes; order Streptomycetales; family Streptomycetaceae; genus Streptomyces; species Streptomyces aureus_B. Next base: position 62,034 of record NZ_KL647043.1, on the reverse strand, counting down.
GAATGGGCGGCGATCCTGCGGGACCTGGTGATCGGCCTGCTCGTCGCCGGGGCCGTCGCCGCCTGGGTGCCGGACTCGTTCTGGAGCGCGTTCTTCTTCGAAGGCCACCCCGTGGCTGCGAAACTGTGGGGGCCCGTCATCGGCCCGCTCGTCGCAATCGCCTCGTTCGTGTGCTCGGTGGGCAACGTGCCGTTGGCGGTGGTGCTGTGGAAGAGCGGTATCAGTTTCGGCGGAGTCGTCGCCTTCATCTTCGCCGACCTGCTGATCCCGCCGATCCTCAACATCTACCGGAAGTACTACGGCGCGAGAATGGCCCTCTTCCTGCTCGGTACCTTCTACCTCGCCATCGTCGTAGCCGGCTACCTCGTGGAGTTCGTCTTCGGCGGCCTCGGTCTCATCCCTGACCAGGCCGACGCGAAGCTCCCCGAGGGAGGTGTCACCTGGAACTACACCACCATCTTGAACATCGCCTTCTTGGCTCTGGCTGCGGCGCTTCTCGTCCGGTTCTTCCGGACCGGAGGCCTGGGCATGCTCCGTGCCATGGGCGGTGGGCCTGGAAGTGACGGGAGCGGCAGCGCCGACGACGGCGATGCGGGATGAGGGTGAGGGACGAGCGGGCCTTTGAGGGACGGCGCGGCGCGGCCCTGGCTGGGGGAGAGGCGTTCGGGGCTCAGGTCTCGTGAAGGCGTGCGGACGCGACACGCCCCGGCCGCATGATGCGGATCTTGCGACCTTCGCAGGAGGGGCACCGCGGAGACGTCAGAGGCGACGATATGCGCCTGCCGTCCAGATGGTAGACGGCGGAGATCCGGGCGTCCTCTTCCATCGTTACGTCTATGTCGTACGCGGCCTCCCATCCGTGTCCGCAGTCGAGGCATGCGAACGAGTAGGCGCGATGAACGTGCGAGTGCATGATCGACCTCTTTCTGGCTGTCTGACGGACAGGAGCACCCTTACCCATTCTTGCATAGTGCAAAATGCCAGGGCTCGAATTCGGCGCATGAGCAAGGCGGGAGGGTCGCGGTCCGGGGGGTGTCCGAGCGCTGTCTCACGCAATGGCGTGGACGGCCCGCAGCGCACTTTGATGGCTGAGCCAGCCGACCGGACTCCCGTGCCCGGGATCCAGGACCGGCACCCCGGTTCCCCCCGCCGAGAGCAAGGCGTGCAGGGCCTGTGCGAGGGGCTGGTCCGCCGTGACGGCCGTGGGCAGCTCGGCAACCTGCCCGACCCGTGTGGGCGCAGCGCCCGGTTCCTCCGCGAGCGCCTCGGCCACGGAGCGGGCGGTGACCGTGCCGACGTAGCGGCCGGTGGCATCGACGACCGGAAGGGCGCCATAGCCGGACAGGCTCAGCAGGTCGACGGCGTCGGTGAGTTCCATGGACGCCCGCAGCGACGATGGCAGGGGATCCATGAAACTTCCCACGAGCTGGGTGCCGATTTGGGCGCCCCGGACCGGGCCTTCGAGGTCGATGCCGCGGCGCCGCAACTTGAGTGTGTAGATGGTGTCGTGGGACAGCAGATGGCTGGTGATGGTGGCCAGCACGATGGCGAGCATCAGCGGCAGGATGATCGAGTACTCGCCCGTGAGCTCGAAGAGGATCACCACGGCGGTCATCGGCGCCCGGGACGCGCCGGCGAAGACGGCGCCCATGCCGACCAGCGCGTAGGCGCCCGCGGCGCCCGCTGTGTTGGGCAGCAGGTCATGGGCGACGGTGCCATAGGCGGAGCCGAGCATCGCACCGATGAACAGGCTGGGCGCGAACACGCCCCCCGAGCCTCCGATGCCGATGGTCAGACTCGTGGCCACCATCTTGCCGACCAGCAAGAGCAGCAGGAAACCGATCGCATACCCGCCCTCGGTGGCCTTCTGCAGTACCGGATAGCCGACCCCGTACATCTCCGGGAGGGCGAGGAGCACCACCCCAAGTACCAGCCCGCCCACGCCGGGGCGAAGCCATTCCGGGCCGCGCCAGACCCAGTCACAGGCATCCTCGATCAGGTACAGCAGGCGCGAGAAACCCACCCCGACAACGGCGGCAACCACGCCGAGCAGCGCGAACAGGCCGTACTGGGCCACGTGGTCGACATGAAACGCCGGAAGGTCGAGGAAGGCCACGTCGCCGAAGGCCGCGCGCCCGATCACGCTGGCGGTCACACTGGCCAGGACGGTCGCGCCGAACGCCTCCGCGCTGAAGGTTCCCAGGATCAGTTCCATGGCGAAGAACACCCCGGCGAGGGGTGCGTTGAACGTCGCGGCGATGCCGCCTGCCGCACCACAGGCGACCAGCAACTTCAGCCGTCCCTCGGTCAGTTTGACCATTCGCCCGAGAGTCGAGCCGAGGGCGGAGCCGATCTGGACGATCGGCCCCTCGCGCCCCACGGAGCCGCCCGAGCCGATGGTCAGTGCGGAGGCGAGCGTCTTGACGACGGCTACTTTCGGGCTGATCCGCCCGCCGCGCTGGGCGACGGCCACCATGACTTCGGGTACGCCGTGTCCGCGCGCCTCCTTCGCGAAGCGGTTCACGAGTGGCCCGTAGAGCAGTCCGCCGATGACCGGGGCTATGAGGACGAAGCAGGGGCCGAGCCAGGGGACGTGCGGGTTGACGGCCCCGGGGACGGCTGTGTAGTCGGCGTGGCCCGAGAATGCGCGTGTGAAGGTCTGGATGCACCAGCGAAAGACGATCGAGCCGACTCCGGCACCTGCGCCGACGGTCACTGCCAGTGCCAGGAGCCCCCACGGGGCGGTACGGAGTCTTGCCAGCGCTCGGGAAGGGCCTGTGTTTCCCGGAACGGCGAAGCCCGTTTGGCCGCCGCTCCGGGCCGCCTGCGTGGTGTGCATTTCTTCCCCTTCCTTACTTTTGCATTATGCAAAGTATGCCAGGTCTGTCACGACAGGGGACCGGCATCGAAGTGCAACGGCGTGAACTGGCCGTGGATGCAGGCCTGCCCTGGCCCGAATGGCTGGCGGGGACGTGCCTGGCGGGGGCTGAAGGACCGGCCAAGGCGGTCCCGGTCGGCCACGGCCCTTGGCGCCGGGCAGGCAAAGCCCCCTGGTGGGTGGTCTCCTACCAGCGGCACCGACCGCCTGGAATGCCGCGGAGCCGGACCTCACGCAACACGGTCCGAGCGCCCCGGATCGGCGCGGCGGCTTCGCGTCCGACTGCCTTGCCTCGATCGCGATGCCCCCGCAGACGACGGTGGGCAGGAGGCCGGCGACAAGGCGGCGAACGGAGGGTGCGGTTTCAGGCGGAGCAGCATGCGGGAAGCCCGCGAGGTCCAAGAACGGCTCGACCAATCCACGCTATAGGGCCGCGCTGCCCACATATGGCAGGAGTGCCGCGCGGCAGCACCCTGCGCACAGGCCATGAGCCGCTCCTGAAAACGGCGCCAGTCATCTGCTCGAGGCGCCGAGGTGCGCGGGCCTGGTCTGGTCGCACCGCGCAGGAATGTCCGGCGTCGGCAAGACCCGGCTCGCCCCCGAGCAGGAGCAACGCCGACCAGGTGACCTGTCGGCACTGACTGGCCGACTGGCCCCGCAGTTGAGCCTGACGACAGGCGCCGGGCCGGCGAACAACTGCATGCCGTACGTGCCCCGCTGGGCCAGCACGACCTGCTACTTGTGCCGGCTGCTGATCATGGACGGGGCGGTCAGGCCCCGTCACCCTCGTGTCAGGCCCGGGAACCAGGGTGGCGACAAGACGTACGGTTCACGCTGCAATTGCCGCTACCGGCGAAGATGCCCGATCGGACACACTAATCAGACGCCTGCAGGATCGGTTTGTTCCCGGCTCCGGCCGAGCGGTAGCAGTTGGCTGAGGATTATCAGGAGCAGCCCGGCCAGTAGGAGCGCGTTCCCGCCGAAGAAGCGAACCTCCCAGGAAACGCTCGGCAGGAGCCGAAAGTAGAAGAGGCTCTGCACAACGACGGGGGTGCCCGTGAGCATGGCACCGAAACCGTGAAGTTCGGGCCTGGTGACGTGCCGGCGCGCCGTGGGCAGGATCCATCCCGTTCGGATCGTGACGACTCCCAATACGATCGCCAGCAGCCCCAAGAACGCGCCCGCTCCTACTACCCATGCCATGGTGTCGCTCCACTCCGACCGCGAGAGGCCTGGAGACGCTGGCGGCGCCCGGCCCGAAGATGCCCATTGTCGGTGGACCCGTTCGTGCCTGACCATGCCGGGGCCAGGCAATCTCCGTCCTGCTTCGCTGCCGCCGGCGCGCCGCGCCCGGGCACGGCGCGGCCGAGGCCCCGCCTGGAAGACGGGGCCTCGCTCCTGTGCCGTGCGGCCGGTCAGAGAGCGACGATGCCTTCACCGCCGACGCTGCCCGGCACGGTCCGAGAGCCCAGCCGGGTGAGTGAGCCGTCGCGGTTGACCGAGAACTCGTCGACGATGCCGTTGACCCCTGTCTGGGCGTAGAGGTAGCGCCCGTCCGGGGTGACCGAGGCGTCGACGGTGCCGGGGTCGGTGGGCGTGTTGCCCAGCAGAGTCAGTCGGCGGCCGCGGTCGGAGGCTCGGAAGCCGCTGAGGGTGGAGCTGCCCGCGTTGGAGGCGTAGAGCAGGTCACGGGTGGCGACGATCCAGCAGGTGGCCGACTGGCCCGTGGCCGCGAAGGCCTCCTGGGATGCGGTGCCGTCGCGGTGGATGGTGAAGGTCGCGACGGCGTTCGTCCCGGCCTCGGCCAGGAACACGCCGTGGCGGCCGTTGGGGACGAAGGCGAAGGGCACGGCGCCCGGCAGGTTCGTGGTGACCGGGGAATCGGACGGTGCGCCGGAGCGGTTCAGGTTGAAAACCAGGAGACTGCTGCCGTTCGCCTTGGTGGTGACGACGAGCTGGGAGCCGTCGCCGGTGAAGCCCACCTGCCCCGGGGTGTTCGTGAACTGGGGTGTGGCATTCGGGTCGAGCCCCAGACGACGGTTGCGTCCGGTTTCCTTGCGCAGGCGGCCGTGGTCGACCGTGTAGCCCTGGATCGAACCGCCGTTCAGGGCGTTGAGTACGTACACGTCGTCGTCGTGCACGGCGATACTCACCGGGAAACGGCCGCCAGAGCGGACGACCTGCCGCAGCGCCAGGCGGTCGCCGTCGACTGAGAACACGGAGACGGTGTCGCTGCCGGCGTTGACGGCATACAGCAGTGCGTGGCGCGGGTCGTAGGTCAAAGAGCCCTGCGAGGCGAGGTGGTCGGCGACCGACCCGGCCAAAACGCCGCCCAGACCGTGCGTGTCGTAGGTTCGGGCCTGGGTCAGCCGTCCGTTCGCAGCACGCCGGTAGGCGACGACTTGATTGCCGTCCGGGTTGTCGGTCTGGACGAAGACCGCATGGTCCCCGCCGCGGGCGCGTCCGTATCCGCCGTTTGCCGCAGCGGACACGGACGGGGTGCACAGGACTGCTGTGGCGAGCGCGGTCGTGACGGCTACGCCGATACGAGCGATCTTCTGCACGATGTTCTGCCTCCATGAGGACCGGGATTGACGTCCCGCCGGAGGCCTGCCTCCCTGGCCGAGCCAGATTCAGGCACCGTGGCCGGAGCGGAGACGACATTGACGAGAGCTGTCGTGGGCACGCTCCGTCGACGGTCTTCGGCGTGCACCACCACTGCTCCTTGCAGACACGGTATGTGACGTTCTGTCATAATCTTTGGAGGTGATGAGCTACGGCGCCGCCGCCGGGGTCGTGAGGTGGTTGCTGCGGGGAGCCTGCAGGGGCTCCGGCGAATTCAGCGCTCCGCCGGTCGGCCCAGCCTGCATGTCTGCCCCCGCTCACGGGCACAGGCCCGCCTGGCGAAGCGGAGGAGACTTCAATCCCGTTCGACAACGACGGAACCCCTGCAGTGCAGACCGCAGCGGCTGACTTTAGAAGTGGGGGCGACTTTTCTCCTGGCGGGAACGTGGAGTGGATACAGTGTGTTGCCGAGCCTTTTGAACTGCTGCTTTGGCGGTTCGGATAAAGCGGCGGGTGTCCCGGTAGCGCTCGGGGAAGCCATGATCGCCACCGGACCGCGAGTCGTGAGCAGGGCCCGAGAGGTCTACCTCTGATCGTGAGGCAGCGGCCCCGGCCCTCAGGGCGGGGACGGATTGCATCTTTGGACTGCTCCGCAGCGACCCCGGACGCTTGCCTCAATATTGATCATGCTGTGACCTGATCGTGCACACCACGGAAGCCATGATCAATACGGTCTCACCTGTGTCCAGCAACGAGAATCCACTTCCGAATGACCACAGGCCCGGCGACGACCAGCGGAACGTGGTGCGCAACGATGACTTCGTGCAGTGGGCCAGCCTCGAAGAAGGCCCGGTTCCCGTCCCGAAGCGCGTGTGGCCCCGGAACGCCGTGGTGTCGGCAGCGGCGGCCGCCCTGGCCACGGTGGCCCTCCTTGCCGTGAACTACACGACCTTGCCATCCCCTGACCACGAAGCCGCCGCACCCGCGACGACAACGGCCGCACCCACACCGCGCGTCTCAATGACGACCGCTCGTGCGACAGAGCGGCCGGCCATCCTCCTCTCTGAGGCATTTCCGGTTCATGTTGCGGACGGCGACGGGGAGACCTTCACCAGGCTGGGCTCCGCAGCGCTGAAGTCCTGCACCGAGCCCGACTCGGTCGGGCCGGTACTGGCTGGCGAGATCGCCGCCGGCAAAGGATGTCTCGGCGAGGAAATCGCTCTGTACAAGGACACGCACGACAACCAGTTCAACCTGGCCATCTTCACAATGAAGGACCCCCAGGAGACGGTGAAACTGGTGACCCAACTGACCATGAACTTCAACGACTACGAGGTGGCCGCGCAAGCCCCACCGCCCGGGTCAGGCCTGCCGACCCTGCCAGCTGACAGCGGCATGGTGCAGGCCTTCACCGGGCAGGGCCGTGCCATGGTGGTGGGACTCGGCCAATGGTCGGACGGCCGGACGAGCGAGTACCAGAAGCTGGTAGATCGCTTGGAACCCTTGCTCAAGGCCGTCTCGAAGAACGTCGCTCACTATGAGACCGAACATTGAAATCTCGTAACCTCACGACGCGAGAACTCGGCCCAAGGCCTCTACTGCCAACCGGCTGAGGTCTGCCGGCAGGCTCGGGGCTCATCGGGGCCGTAGTGGGGGTTGACCGGTGCGCCACCTGGACATCGCGCGGCGAACAAGGCAGCGGCGGCTACGGCCTCCTCGGCGTCGGGTGCCCCTAGGTAGTCCTGGGGTGTCGGCGGCGCACATCAGAACCCTGCGGATCAGGGTTTCACGCTCTCCCTCAGTCAGTCGTCCAGGTCGTTGGCGAAGTCTGCGGCGGTGTCGTTTTCGAACGGACCGATGCCCCAGGTGCTCATGGTGTCCCTCCCAGTTGACTGACCGGGATCTTTACATCGACGACTGACATCGAGACAAAGTGCTCACTCCGTCACCGCCAAACGACCTTGGCAGCCCGGGAACATCAGCTTGGGAAGCTGATGTGATCTAGGGCTAGCTAGGGAGCTGACCTGGGCAGGAAGGGAGTCGGCGCCTGGCGGCAAGTTCCTCGATTCCCCGGTGTTCCCCGTGGTTCCCCGTACGATCTGGCACGCGTCTGGCACGCCCTCTCCGTCACGAACTCTCGGCCGCGGGGTTCGTTGAGGTCTGCTGGGCTGGTTACGCGAGCAGTGTCCTGCGGGGGTGGGTGCTGAGCTCATCGCTGGGCGATGCGAGCTGCTCCGAAACGAGCACACCCTTCTCCTGCCGGGGTTCCAGCCACCCCACGCCCGTGGTGACGGTGCGATCCGCGCTCTCCATCCAGAAGAACTCGGGAATCGGAACGAGACCGGGTAATTACTGAACCAGAGTGTCGATCAACGCCGCTTTTCCCGAAGGGCCGATACAACGGATCAACCTCAGCCAGCACTCGCCGCGCCGAGATCACCGCGTCGGTGTGATCGCCCACAATCGCGAGCCGGTTCTGTTGTGAAGGTTCGGGGCTCGTCACCGTCGGCGCGTGTCCAAGCCGCCACGCCCGCGCGCCTGGTCCCAGGGTGTCGTCGCCCTGCCCTTGGGTGGCATCTGTCCGTCACAGCCCGCGATCTGAGGGGCGTCGCTGAGTCGTACGAGTTCTTCCACCCGTCGTGCCTATCAGGCAATTTTCAGCACCGCAGTGCCTCAGCGCTCGGTGACCGCCGCAGATGCCCCACTGAGGGCCGGACAGGCGTGAACCTCTCCGGATCAGGCGCCCACTCCTGGTGCAACCGAGTGGCCATACGGGTGCTCGAACGGAGTGTCCCCGTCGTGCAACGACGGCAGAGCTGCATGCGTTCATAGGTTGCGGCCATGAGAAGACCGACTCACCAGATCGCGTGCGCCACCTCGGCTTTGAGACAGATCCCCTTGCGGGCCACGGCGGGGCTCGCCGGGTCGGGGCTGCTGGCGGCCTTCGTGCTCGCGGGCAACCCGGCGGCCGCCGCGGCTCTCGCCCCTGTCGTGATCGGGAACCCGGTGGCCGGGAGCAACGGCTTCGGGGTCGTCACCCAAGGGGACGCGACGTTCGGCAGCACGGAGTCGGAGGGTCCGGTGGCCGTGGGTGGGAATCTCTCTTTCGGTGACAACTACAACGTCGCCCTGAACACCCCCGGTACCTTCACGGCTTCGGGCGACACGCAGCCGACGGCTCTGCTCGTCGGCGGTGGCATCGACTACGCGGGAACCAGCCCGTCAGGCGTCCTGCAGGTCCTGCAGAATGGATACGCCAAGATCGGCGACACGTCGGCCAGCGACATCCTCACCCAGGACCAGAACGGCGCGAGCGTCAACACGGAGATCGTGGCGAAGGGCGCCGCCTACAACTCCACGCCGCGCGTCCAGCTCACCACCCGGCAGTCGGCCGCCTCGGTCGCCCAGTCCGGCCTGATGGACTTCACCTCCCTGTTCTCCACCTACCGCGACCGGTCCGACTCGATGGCCACGTGCGGGGCGAACGTGACGCTGCTCGACGGCAACGGGGACCCGCTGCCCGACCAGAACACGATTCCGGCCGGCTCCAACATCAAGATCGCCCTCACCCAGGGGCAGACCAACGTGCTGCGTCTGACCGGCGAGCAACTCGACAACATCAGCACGCTGACGTTCCTGGACCAGCCGTCCGCGGACACCCCGCTGCTCATCGACGTGGACACCACGGGCACCGGCGGCGACTTCACCTGGCACACGCCCACGATGGCGGGCGTCTCCGGGGACCAGGCCCCGTACATCCTGTGGAACTTCGCCGACGCCACCGACATCACCATCGCGGACGGCGACACCGTCGAGGGCACGATCTACGCCCCGCGCGCCGAACTCACCGACCTCGACCCGTCCAACCTCGAGGGCGACATCATCACCCGCGAACTCGTCGCGGGCCCGCTGTCCGGAGGAGCGGGCGGCGGCGCGGTGAACGCGGGCGAGATCCACTACTTCCCCTTCGACGCCGACCTCGAATGCGACTCCGACACCCCGACCCCCGTCACCGGCTCGGTCAGCGTCAAGAAGACGGACTCCGACACCGGCGACCCACTGGAGGGCGCGGAGTTCCAGCTGTGGCGCGAGACAAACGGCACCGACGGCCTGCAGACCAGCGGCACGAACCCGGACACCAAGGTCGGCGATCCGTGTGCCACCGACACGGCAGGCACCTGCAGCGAGACGGTCGAGACGGGGACGTACTACTGGCAGGAGACGGCCGCGCCCGACGGCTACGACCTGCCCGACCCCGCCGTGTTCGGTCCGCTGGTCCTTACTGACGCCAATGCCGACGCTGGTGTTTCGGTGACCGCACAGGACACGAAGACGCCCGTGACTCCTGGGCAGGGTCGGGTCCGTGTCAGGAAGGTCGACGCAGACTCCAACACCCCTTTGCGTGGTGCGGAGTTCCAGTTGTGGCAGGAGACCAACGGCACGGCCGGTCTGCAGACCGGTGGCGCCAACCCGGACACCAAGGTCGGTGACCCCTGCGTCACGGGTGCCGCTGGCACCTGTGGGGAGACCGTCCCGACGGGGACGTACTACTGGCAGGAGACCGCCGCGCCCGACGGCTACGACCTGCCGGATCCTGCAGTGTTCGGTCCGCTGGTTCTCACCGACGACAACGTCGACGCGGGTGTTTCCGTCACGGCGAACGACACCAAGACGCCCGTGACTCCCGGTCAGGGTCGGGTGCGGGTGCGGAAGGTCGATGCGGACTCCGGAGCTGCCTTGCGTGGTGCGGAGTTCCAGTTGTGGCGGGAGACGAACGGCACCAGCGGCCTGCAGACCACGGGTATCAACCCTGACACCAGGGTCGGTGATCCCTGCGTGACCGGTGCGGCCGGAACGTGTGGGGAGACCGTCCCGACGGGGACGTACTACTGGCAGGAGACCGCCGCGCCCGACGGCTATGACCTGCCGGATCCTGCAGTGTTCGGTCCGCTGGTTCTCACCGGCGACAACGTCGACATCGGCGTCTCCGTCACCGCTCAGGACACCAAGACGCCCGAGGACCACGATGGCTCACTCCATCTGAAGAAGTCCGACGCCAAGACCGGGCGACCGCTGGCGGGCGCTGTGTTCGAACTGTGGAAGGAGTCGAATGGCCGGCCCGGGCTGCAGACGAACGGCCGCACCCCGGACACCTTGACGGGCACCAAATGCACCACGGACCGCAGGGGCACCTGTGACTTCGACCCCCTCGCGTACGGCACGTACTACCTGCGCGAGACCGCCGTCCCGGACGGCTACGTTCTGCCCGACAACCCGGTGACCGGCCCGTACGTCGTCGACGGCGCTCACGAGGACGTCACGGTCAAGGTCAAGAACAAGCGCGACTGCACGGCAGGCTACGGCGACAAGTGCCACGGGTACGGCAACTCCTGACCTGTCCGGTGACACGACCTCTCCCGGATGGATGTAGCTCGGGAGCAGCCTTCAGCACCTGACCGAAGACGCGGCTGATGACCGGCTCAACGCCGGTCATCAGCTGTTTTCAACCTTCTTGGCTCTGAGCCCGGGACTCGTTTCCCAGGCCCCGGTGGATGAGGGTCAGAGTGCGGGCGGCGACATGGTCGGGATCGGTGCCCTGATCGACCGCGGTCATGGCGGCCTGGAGCAGGCCACCGAGGAGCTGAGCGGTCAGGTGGGGGTCGGTGGGGCGGAGGTCGGCGACGGCAGTGATCAGAGGGGCGTAGTGGAGGTGGTGGAGTTCGTGGACGCGGTCGCGGCATTCGGCCGGCAGGTCGGCGCGCATGAGGGCGGCGGCAGGGCGGTGCAGGCCCTGGGCGGCGAGGTGGAGCTCGGCGCGGACGAAGGCGTCGACGCGGTCTCGGGGCTCGCTCGCCGTGCTCAGCGCCTGGGACATGGCGGCGTCGGCGGCGGTGAAGGTGTCCTCCACGACGGCTGCCAGCAGGGCGGCGCTGGAGGTGAAGTACTGGTAGAAGCTGGGGCGGGCCAGTCCTGCGCGCGCGGCGACCGCTGCCGGGGTGACGGCGGCGGCGCCCTGCTCGGCGAGGAGGTCGACGGCTGCCCGGATCAGCGCCGCCCGCTGCTGGGCGCGGTGCTCAGGAACGGTGGCGGCGCTGATCTTGGGCATGATGCGCTCGGGCCTTTCGACTCGGGTGGTCAGGTGAGGCGGCCGTCCCTGAGGGCCAGGACACGGTCGGCTGCGTCCAGTATCTCCGTGTCGTGGGTGACCATGACGGTGGCCGTGTTGTTCTTACGAGTCTGCTCGGCCAGGAGGTCCGCGACGTCGCGGGCGCGGGCCCGGTCAAGAGCGGAGGTGGGCTCGTCGACCAGGAGCACTTCGGGGGACAGGACGAGCGCGCGGGCCAGACCGACGCGCTGGCGTTCTCCGCCCGACAGCTGGTGCGGGCGCCGGTCGGCCCGGTGGGTCATGCCGACGGCTTCGAGCAGGTCTCCGGCTCGGGTGCGGGCGGAAGCATCGAGCCGTCCGGCGAGGTGGGCGGGCAGCAGGAGCTGTTCGAGAGCGGTGAGCGAGGCCAGCAGGTTGGCGTTCTGGAAGACGTACCCGATGTGCAGGCGCCGGTGGGCGGTGCGCTGGCGTTCGGTCAGGGTGGTCAGGTCGGCGCCGGCAACGCGGATCGTCCCCTCGGTGGGGGTCTGCAGGCCGCCCGCGACGGCCAGCAGGCTGGACTTGCCCGATCCGGAGGGGCCGGTCACCGCGAGGAACTCTCCCGGGGTGACGGTCAGGGTGATCCGGTCCAGGGCGGTGACCTGCTGCTCGTCGGAGCCCAGGCGGAGAGTGACATCCGTCAGGCGCAGCGCGGGCGGCACAGCCGTACCGGCAGAGGAGGCGGGAGTGGCGGCGGGATGGGTCATCGGTTGGCTCCCAGTGCGGTGAGGGCCTGCACCTTGGTGATGCGGCGGACCGCGACGGCGGCGCCGGCCAGGCCGAGGACGATCAGCAGGGTGCCCGCCAGGGCGACCTGACCTGTCTGCAGGGAGAAAGGCGCGGAGCCGTTCATGGCCCCGCCCAGGGCCAGACCGATCGCGGTGCCGGCGGCGGTGGCGGTGAGCAGAACGGCGGTGACCTGGGTGAGGGCGTCGCGCAGGATGTATCCGGTGCTCGCGCCCATCGCTTTGAGCAGGGCGATCTCCTGGCGGCGCTGGATGGTCCATACCGTGAAGAAGGCGCCGACGACCAGGGCGGAGATGGCGTACAGGAAGCCGCGGATCAGCGTCATGGTGCTGGACTCGGCGGTGTAACCGGGCGAGGCGGCGAACGCACCCGCCTGGTCGACGGTCTGCGTGCCCAGCCGCTTGTCGATCGCGGAGACATCGGCGGAGGAGTCGAGCTGCAGGGCCACGGCGGTGGCCTGACCGGCAGCGGCGGCCGGGATCTTGCCGGGCAGGCCGTAGTGCAGCTTCTGCCACAACGACAGCGGCGCGTAGACGGCGCCGACGTGACCGAAGGAGGCGTGGCCGATCGTGCCGACGACGGTCAGCGGGGTGCCGGCCTGGCCGACGGTGAGCCGGTCACCGACGCGGACACCTTCCTTGACGATGTCCTGGCTGATCAGGACGCCGTTGGCGGACGACTTGGACAAGGGCTTGCCCGAGGTCGGGGAAGGGGCGAGAAAGCCCTCGGGCTCCACCCCGAAGACCGCCAGGTCCAGCTGCTTGGCCCGGGAGCCGGTCAGCTGGGCGTGGACCAGTTGTTGTCCCAGCGGCTCGGCCTTGCGTACGCCCGGCTGCGCGGCCCGCCGCTGCCACGTGGCCTTGGTGACGATGGAGCGGGAGAACAGCTCGCCGGAGGCTGACTTGTCGAATGCCAGATGTGTCGCCGGGAGTCCGCGCAGGGCGGAGACGCCGGAGTCCGCGAGACCTGAGGCGAGGCCGGACAGGATGACACCGAGGACCGCGATCATCGCGACCACGGCACCGATGAGAGCGAAGCGACCACGGGCGAACCGCAGGTCGCGTAGGGCGAGCAACACGTGGATACCCGCTCTGCTCAGGCGCCGACGGCGACGACGGTCTCGAAGGACTCGATCGCACCCGCCATGTCCGGTGAGGAGGACTGGTGCGCCGCACGGAAGGACGGCGACTGCATCCAGGCGCTGAAGGCGCCCTTGGAGGTGAAGTCCATCACCGCCACGTACACGCCTCCCTCGTTCTGCGACCGCAGCAGACGGGCCGAGAGAAGGCCCTCCACACCGGCCAGGTACTGGCCCATGCTCGCCCCGAACTGGTCCTCGAACCCGTCGGCAGCCGCCGCCGGAACGGGATCCGGTTCATCACAGTGAACATCTCTGACATCACTCCACGGATCGGATACAGAGCCGGCGTCACTTGCCGACGCTCGTGTCAGCATCATAGAACACTTTCCCGACGCAACTGTCAGCATGTTGCGCGGCGCGATCCTGTCGGCGTCCGCCCCTGTGTCCCGCCGGCGTCCGGCCGAGGATGTGGCTGACGACTGGCTCGCCTTCGGCCATCGGCTATTTCGTGAGCGCCGCGACCCGGGAAGGGTGCGCCTCCTGGTGTCCCGGTCCGCAGGGTCGGACCTCGCGCCTCCCCGCGATTCGATCGCCGAACCCGGCTTGACGTGCACGGATCTTTCAATGCACTATTCAAGTAGTTCATTAGTTCAATGGGGGTTGGGGTCGTGGGATTCGATTTCCGGATCGATCGGCGCGGCGGTATCCCCGCGTACGTGCAGATCGTCCAGCAGGTCCAGCAAGCGATGCGTCTGGGGCTGTTGGAGCCGGGCGACCGGCTGCCGACCGCCCGTGCCGTGGTCGAGGCCACGGCGCTCAACCCCAACACCGTGCTCAAGGCGTATCGCGAGCTGGAGTCCCAGGGCCTGGTCGAAACCCGGCGCAGGCATGGGACGTTCGTGACCGGCACGCTTGGCGCATCCACCGCCGACTCCCCCTGGCGTGCCGAACTCGCCGACGTCGCCTCACGGGCCCGCGCCGCCGGGTTGGAGCGCGATGACCTGACAGCACTGTTCAGTGCGGTACTCGAAGATCTCTACGTGTCGAAGGAACCCGATGTCGCATCCCCCCAGCCCTGACGTGGCACTCGCCGCCGTGGGTGTCACCAAGCGGTACCGGCGCAGGGGCTCGGACGTGCTCGACGAATGCAGTTTTCGCATACCCGCCGGAGTGGTGTGCGCCCTCGTCGGACCCAACGGCGCGGGCAAGTCCACCCTGCTGGAACTGGCCGCCGGCCTGCAGCGGCCCACCACGGGCGCCATCGAAGCGTTGGGTGGCATGCCGCGTGCCGGTCACCCCCGCGTGGCCTATCTCGCCCAGCACCGGCCGATGTTCACGCGGTTCACGGTCGATGAGACGCTACGTCTCGGTGCCCGTCTCAACGGCGACAACTGGGACGCGGAACTGGCCGAGCGTGTCGCCGCCCCCGCCCGATTCCACAAGAGCGAGCGTATCGGCGACCTGTCGGGCGGCGAGCGCACCCGTGTCGCGTTGGCTCTCGCCCTCGGTAAGCGGGCGGACCTGCTCCTGCTCGACGAACCCATGGCGGACCTCGACGTCGTGGCCCGCCAGGAGCTGATGGGCCTGCTTCTGGCGCATGTGGCCGACACGGGCGCCACGGTGGTGATGTCCTCCCACATCATCAGTGAGGTCGCGGATGCCTGCGACCACCTGCTGGTGCTCGACCAGGGTGCGACCCGATTGTGCGGCGACATCGACGAGCTCACCGCCTCGCACGCTGTCGTCACCCTTCCGGGACCGGTGGAGCAGTTGGCCGGGCACACCGTGATCGAGTCCCGACCGGCCGGCCGCGGCATCAGCGTGCTGATCCGGCCTTCCGGCGCTCCACTGTCCGCGGAATGGGAGGTGAGGACGCCCTCGCTGGAGGAACTCATCCTCGCCCATCTGGCCACCGGCGAAGTCCCCCGAACGACTCCCTCCGCCTCACTGCTCACCAAGGAATCCGCCGCATGAGCCCCGCCCCCGCCATAGCCTCCGCACTGAAGTCCCCCCTCCCGGGCAGCCGTCTGCCACTCGTGCGGATTGCCCTTCGGCAGTACTGGATCCCTCTCGCGATCCTCCTGGTCCTGGCCGCACGCACCGGAGCGGAACTGGTGTACCACTACGACGGCTGGGCCGACGCGGTGGCGCTGCGCGACCATGTCGGCAGCCACGCCTACCACTTCGGGCGATACGTCGACGACGCCCACAACAAGACCGCGAAGCTGCTGTCCGACAACAGCTCGATCGTCTTCCGGCCCGCCCTCTGGTCCGCGGCGCTTGCCGGTCTCCTGACGGCCCGGGAGTGGGAGAGCCGCCTTGTCACCCTGGTCCTGACCCAGTCCGTCACGCCTCGGCGCTGGTTCACCACCCGCTGGGCCACGCTCGCTGCGCTCCTCGTCGTGCTGACCCTGCCGCTCGTCGTCCTATACCAGCGCAGCGCCGTCCACGCCTATCGGCTCGACCTGCTGGTCCACGGCGTCGACCAGCAGACCGCCTACTTCACCGTCGGGCCCGTCACCCTCGCCTACGCCGTTCTCGGCGTCGCTGCCGGAGCCTGGACGGGGACTGTGCTGCGCCGTTCCTGGCTCGCCGTCGTCGCCGCCCCCGCTCTCACCTGGCTGCTCGCCGCCCTCCTGGTCCGTTCCCGGGCGGTCCTGCTGGCCGACCCATGGATTTTCTCCAAGGTTCACGGCTTCCACCCCGGCGGCGTGCTCGGCCTGCAGTTCGACGACCTGCTCCCGCAGGACTCCTACCTCATCAACTCCCTTGATTCCGGGGACTACTGGGGCTATCAGATCGCCTCCAGCGTGCTCGTTCTCGCGCTCGCCGCCCTGCTTGTCACTGCTGCCCTGCGCGTTCTGCGCCGCCGCACCGCGTAACTTCCCGGGTGGCGCCGGCCTCGTCGCGCCACTTCCGGCGCCGGGACGACCTGGCGGATCCGGTACAGCCCTGCACGGCCGGGTCCGCCGGGCGCGCCTCGCGGCAGATCCCCCTGCGGCCATCGCGCCGCCTGCGCGCCGGCTTGGCGCCGTAATCCCACCGTCTTCGGTCCCTGGGCCACACCCCCCGCACGTCCGTAAGAGCCTGCCGCCCGGTAACAGCTCACTGCGAGACACGCGGTGCTTTGCCCTGCCCTCAGCACCTCACTCGATCCTGCTCCGAGAGGAACCTCCGTGAATCCCTCCGACCACGAAACGCGTCATCACGCCGACGCCGTCGACGGCCACTTGGCTGCGAGGAAGCCTTCCGCCTGGTCCAGTCCTCGCCGGATCGTGTGGCTTCTGGTGTCGGGCAGTCTGCTGAGCTTCGTGAACCAGCTCTCCTCCTCCGACGAGATGCACGACGTTCTCAACCTCCCCGTTGTCCTCCTGACCGGCGGCGGCATCCTGGCCATGTGCCTCTCGCCGTGGTGGAGCCGCAGCCAGAAGTGGACCGCCGCCGCCTGGCTGCTGGTGCCCAACTGGCTTGCCGCACTGCTGGCGTCGGCGATCGACAGCCACGCCGCCCACTGGGCGCTGACCCTGGCAGCGGTCGGCATCCGCGTCGGCGCCATCCGGTGGCTGTGGCTCTTCCGCACCGCGCCCGCCCCCGACCACGAGTGGTTCCGGCTCCCGCGCTGGGCACGCATCCTGTGTTGGAGCGCCGTGATCCTGGTCGTCGTGTTCGAAGCCGTTCTGTGGGGCATGTCGCTCGAATTCCTCCGGAGCGGCGGCATCAAGAGCGGCAGCCTCACCCCCTGACGTCCCCGGTTCGGCCGCCCCTCCCTCGCGGCTGCCAAAAATGATCACCGAATCCACCCCTCGATAGTCAGTCATGCGATATATATAGCGCTCATGACTAACAGGGATGGCCGGCAGCCGATGCGGGAGCCGACGCTGCTGCTGATGGCCGCACTGGCCGACGCACCCCGGCACGGGTACGCACTGATCGCCGAGGTCGCGCAGATGTCGCAGGGCCGGGTACGCCTGCGGGCGGGCACGTTGTACGGAGCGCTGGACCGACTGCTGGAGGAAGGGCTGGTGCGGGTGGAACGCGAAGAGGTCGTCGACGGCCGGGCCCGGCGCGTGTACGCGCTCACCCCGTCCGGCACGACGGTGCTGGACGTCGAGGTGCAGCGGATGGAGGCGGTGGCCCGCGAGGCGCGCCGCCGGCTGGGACGTCTCGCGGGCGGTGCCCAGGGGGCGACGGGATGAGCGCCGTACTCCTGCGTCTGGCTGTCCGTCTCCACCCCGCTCCCTATCGAGCCGAGATGGGCGAAGAGTTGGAGGACGCGGCGCTCGCCGCGTCTGCCGGTCGCGGCCGGGCCGCGCACTTGGGGGAGGCAGCCTCGCTGGCCGCGCACGGGCTGAGGCTGCGGGCTGGGCTGGGCGCCGAGAGTGCCCGTGGCGCAGCGCTCGCCGGTCTCGTCCCCCTTGCTCTGGCGCTGAGCATCGCCGGAGATCTGGCGTTCAGGATCCTCCAGGCGGATATGTTCCGGCGCGTGCTGAACTGGGATCAGATGGAGCAGGCCTTCGGCATCTATCAGGCGCTGGCCGGCGTCGCCCTCGCGGCGCTCGCACTGATCGCCCTGCTGGCCGGACGGGTCGCAGCGGCCAGAGGCCTGGGAACGGCCGCCGCAGCGGCCACCGCATGGTCGGGGGCCGTGGCCGTGTCGCACGCGCTCGCGCACCAAGGCTCCGTGCCGTGGCTGCTCGCCGGGACCGCCGGACCGCTCCTGGCCTGCGCGCTGTTGTGGGTGGCCCCGCTGCACCTGACCCCCAGACCGAGCGACCGTACGGCCTGGTCGGTCGCGACCGCGGCTCTTCTGGCGCTGGTGGTGCTGAACAAGGTTCCCGGCTCGAATGTCTGGGGAGTGACGGACCTGGCCATGCTGCTTGCTGCGGGTCTCGCGGCCCCGCGAAGCCGCCCGGCGGCCTGGGCCGGACTGGTCGCGCTGCTGCCGCTCTATCCCATTGCTGCTTTCCAGCTCTCCCAGCAGACGGGCCTGGTCTTCACCACGCGGATTGAGGCAGGCATCGTCCTGGCATGCGTGGCCGCCGTGCTGGCGTTCTGCACCCGGGGCAGGACTACACCGCGGTTCGGACACCGGGCTCCGGGCGGCGACGGCCCGCACGCGGACCCCAACGACGGTCCGCTCCCGTCCTGAGCCTCGATGTTCACGACAGGTGGCCCGCCGCGGACACGGTGGGCCACCATGTGTGCGGCACGATTGCTCACTCCGGTTGCGCTGTGGCCTGCGCAGGAGTGCACTTCTCACGACCTTCGCGGCAGCCGTAGCTGTTCGCATCGGCACGTCGAAAGAGACCCTTGCACCATCAGCGTCACAAGCGTCCGCATACCCCAGGCCCTGACCGGCAGGGAAGCCACACTCTGGCGCCCGAACGACGACACTCCCGCCCAGGGGCCGTACATCCGAGCACCAGCAGATGCCCCGAGGCGACCGGGACGAGCCGCCGCACGGCCGGTGTCACCCTCGAACTATGACGCCACTCCTACCCGCCACCACCTTGAAGCGCGTCGGCGCCCCACAGGCCAGGACGGACCGGGTTGGCTCGGGACAGGACGAAGGCCGACGCCTGCCGCCTCCTACCCTGTGACCATGCCGAACTCTGAACACATCCATCTGCGCCCCGTCACCGAGAAGGACCTGGACCAGCTCGAACGCCTCCATGAAGATCCCGCCGAAGCCGGAGATCACGGCTTCTTCGGATTCCGCAACCCAGGCCAGCTTCGACGGCAGTGGGCCGACGGTTTCCTGTCCGCCCAGGGCGGCAGGCTCGTGATCGCCGTAGGCGACGACCAGTTCGTCGGCGAGGTGCAGTGGCACGAGGTGATGCAAGGCCCGGCGTCCCCATGCTGGAACATCGGCATCTGTCTGCTCACCGCCGAACGCGGCAAGGGCTACGGGGCCCAGGCCCAACGCCGCCTCGCCGCCTACCTGTTCGACCACACCAAGGTCAACAGAGTCGAGGCGAGCACCGAACTGGCGAACATCGCCGAACAGCGCGCCCTCGAGAAAGCGGGCTTCACCCGCGAAGGCGTCCTGCGCGGCGCCTGCTTCCGGGCCGGCGCCTGGCGCGACATGGTCCTGTACTCGACACTGCGCTCGGACCAGACAGCCTGAGTCCGGCCCTGGCCACAGGAGCGTCAGACCTGGCACCACAACCGCCTGAGAAAAGAGTGCGTGCTCTGCAAAGGAGTTGCTGTGCCATTCCAGCCTCGCACGAAACAGGGCGCCAAAGCGATCATGTAGCCTGCCTCAACTGAAGGCCCGCCTGCAGTGGAGGGGCGAGCGGTGGTATCCGCAAGCAGCCTCGCAGGCCATGGATGGCCGCGACGGCAGATCACCTTCTGGACTGCGCCTATCCCGCCGTGCTGGTCCAAGGACCACTCGGCTGCCGGGCACCTCATGTAGGACGAGGCGTCCAGCGAGGAGAGCCGGCACCGCAGGCCTTGGCCCGACCGTTCGACGGGCGTTGCGATCCTTCGTCTGCGGACGCGGTGATCGGAGCCCGGGGCCATGAGGCGGCCTCGGGCTCCGCCGTGTTGCACAGTTGGCAGCCTGAGCGTCCGGACGATGAATCCACTCCGAGGAATCACATAAATGAGTGACATTGACTCAGAGGGTGTGTGACTTTGACCTTACGAATGGGTGGCGTTGAGTATTCTGAAGGGGAGTTGAGTATCGGGGAGGGTTGCGTGGGTCAGTCACCGCAGGCGGAGAACGTGATGAACGTCAGTGAAGCCCGCAGTGATCTGTACGGGCTCGTCAAGAATGCCGAGGACGACGGGATCACGACACTGATCCACAAGCGGGACGAGCGCGTCCTGCTGGCCCCGCTGGATCGGTTTCCGGCCGCACGGAAGGCCGGCGCCTTCCCCGCCTGGACGCTGAGCGCGGCACAAAAGGACCTCGGCGCCCTCATCAGCCGGGCGGCGGGCGGCGAGCCGCAGGTGCTCCGCCGGAACAGTACGCTCGTCGCGGTTCTGCTCCCCGCCGACCCCGACGCGGTCACCCTCTCGCCCGACACGGCACTGGCCCCCGCCGAGACTGCAGAAGGTACGGTGACCAGCCAGCCCGCTCCGACCCGTGAGCGCGGGCGCCGCCTCGCCACCCTGGGCGACGCCATCGGCGACGTCCTGTCTTCCACTTCCGTCCGCGGCATGTCCTTTGGCCTCAGGGGCCTGGACGAGGCGACCGGCGGCCTGCATCCGGGCCGCCTGGTCCTGGTCGCGGCCGAACCTCAGGTGGGCGGAAGCCTGATCGGCCTGGCCGCCGCACGCGCCGCGCTCGCCCGCAACGCCCGCGTTCTGTACGCGGCTTCGGGCCCGTCCAGTACGGACATTACGCGCCGCATCATCGCCGCGGAGGCCGGCGGCGACTACGCCCGCCTGAAGTCCGGCGTGCTGACCCCGCACGAGCAGGAAGTTGTCGAGCGGCTTCGCCATGCGCCGCTGCTCATCGACGACGGCAGCGATCTGACCGCCGAGGCCATCGCCGACACCGCGCCTCTCGCCGACGGTTTGACCCTGGTGGTTGTGGACCGGCTGCAGCGGGCCCGCAACCCGCGTCTGCCGCTGTCGGGAGAGCACCTTCCGCAGGCCAGTCAGATCCTGCGCGAGTTGGCCCGCGTCCAGCAGGTACCGGTCCTCGCGGTGCTGGACACCGACGACCCGGCCATCGTCAACCTCCTGGACGCGGACGTCATCGTCACCCTGACCACCGCACCCGATCAGCCGCTGACGACCGTGACCGTCGCCGAACGCGACCTGGGCATCATCGGCAGCACCATCCTGCTGCCCGACCTGGCCCATGCCCGCTTCCTCGACACCCCTCACAGCCCCGCCCTCGCCTCCGGCCCTGTCGTGCCTGCGGCCGCCGATGAGCTCCCGGACAGGGTGGGTACGGCGGCCGACCGTGAACTGGCCGAGGCGGCCCTGCCGTTCACCTCCGGCGCCGTCAAGGGACTGCCCGCGCAAGCCACTCACCTCCTCGCGGCCCTGCGTACTGCACTGGACGGTGCGCAGGTGAAGGACCTCGACGAACTCCACGCTCCGCTCGCGGAGATGGCCGCAGCCGGACTGCAGGTGCCCGATACGGCCGAGGGCCGCCGGCTCGCCGCCGCCCTGCTCGCCCACACCGCGGCACCGGGCACCGCCGTACCCTCCCTGGCCGACGTCGACACCGCTCCCTCCCCGCAGTCCGTCAACGAGACGGACGACGTCGACGAGACCGGGCGTGACGATGACGGTCTGGTCCCGGGCGATGAGGAAGACGAGCCGGAGGGAGCGGTCTTCCCGGCCCTGAAGATCCTCAAGGATGCCGTGGGACGTTCGAAGATGCACCCGATCCCCGTCATCCGCGCGGAGGAACGCGACCGCGGGCCGTGGCCGTTGATCAGTGAGGACATGGACGGTGAACCCGGCTGGGTCCACCCCGACGTCACCAGCACCCGCATCGCCCACGTCCGCGACAACGGCAAACGCGTCCGCCGCGACCAGCTCGACGTGCCCGGCGCGTTCGGTGACGGCGTGATGTGCCTGATCGACCGCAACGGCAGCTACCCTTCCGCCTGCTCGGCCGTGCCCCTCGCACCGAACAAGCTGCTGCACACCGGCGCCCTTGAGGTCTTCGACAAGAGCCAGGCCGGCATCTACCAGATCAGCATTCCGGAATGGAATGTCCCGGGCATGCCGCACCCACTGGGACGGCTCATCGACCGGCCCGACGAGCAGGGCCGGGTGTGGGTGACCACCCCGCACATCAAGCAGCTCGAACGTCTCCACCGCGACGGCCACCTCACCGCACCCGTCACGATCCACGACTCCTGGACGGGCAAGGCCAACGAGTCGCTGTTCAAGCCCTTCTACGCCGCAGCCCGCGAAGCCCGCACTGAACTGATCCAGGCCGGCGGGGAACCGTACAAGCACTACAAGACCCGCCTGTCCATCGCCCTGCGCCTGCTGTGGCCCAAACGGCAGGAGCAGCGGTCCCCGTTCTGGCGGCCGGACTGGCGCATGAGCATGGTCGCCGAAGCCTCCGTACGGCACTGGACCGTCGCCTTCAAAGCCGTCCAGGAGGGCCATACCCTCATCGCCCTGCGCAACGTCGACGCCGCCGTCTTCTGGACCCCCGACCTGACCCCGCCCGCCACCTACCGCATCGGCACCGGCTTCGGTGAGGTCAAAGCCAAATTCATCCAGCGCGGCGACTTCATCCCCGAAGGCGACGACTGATGGCCGGCCCCACAGGCCGCGGCCCCTCCCTCGGCGCCGCACTGGGCGACCTCCTGCGCGCCCAGGTCACCCCCCGCCACCGCCTGTCCACCTACAGCGCCCAACACTGGCACGCCCAGCTCAGCCAGCTCACCGGCACCCGCCGCGGCTACGAAGCCCTGGAGTCCGCCGGCCTCGCCGTCCGGCCCGACACCCTCATCAAATGGCTGTCGGACCCCGAATACAACATCCGCCGCAGTTACCGCGACCTCATCCACACCGCGTACGAGAACGTCGCCATCGTCCCCGCCGAACCCCTCCCCGACACGGTCAAAAACGGCCAGTTCGAAATCAGCGGCCTGGTCAAGACCGGCGACGACGAACGCGAACGCGGCACCCGCCGCGCCGCGCCCCTGCGCATCGACGGATGCCGCGGCGACTGGGGCGACATCGCGAGGCTCTGGCTGGCCGGAGACCTGCGCGACGACGACTTCGAGGATCGCTTCATCGACGACGTCATCGTCGCCGACATCGGCGAAGGGACCGACGGATGGGCATTCAGCGGCAACTCCTACGCCGTCGAGCTTAGGTGACCTTGTGACGGGCGAGATGCACGCAGGGATCCACCTGCTGCTCGAACTCGGCCCCGCTCGCCGCGAATTGCTGCTGATCGGGACGACGCCGATCGGCCGAGGCTCCGTCACGGTGCATGTCGAGGTTGAGGGCGACCGCGAAGGTGCCCGGGATGACCATCAGGGCGGTCGCTGCTATCCGTCCAAGGTCGGCAGCGCAGATCAGCCCAGGCGAATGCCACACTCACTGCTCCTCCAGGCGCCGGTACCAGCCGGCCGCTTCCGCCCCGGTCAGGCCACTGTCCCCCGTGGCCCCGGGCGTACGGCGAGGAACTGGTCCACCCCCCATGCGCCGCTCCTCGAATGCCAGGGCCCCGCCGACCAGGTACAGCCGCCACACCCGGGCCGTCTCCTCGCTCACCAGTCGGACGAACTCCGGCCAGCGGTCCTCCAGCGCCCCTGACCCGGTCGGTACTCTCGGCCGACGCCGAGTCGGCCGGACGGTCATCCGAGCAGGGCCGGCTCGGTCAGGCGGCGGTCGGCTGGGACTGGCGCAGCTCCGCCTGCCCGAAGAGGAGGGCGTAGCCGCCGGGGAGCCGGCTCAGGATCCGGGCGAGGAGGTCGGGGCCGGCGAGGCGGGTGACGACGGCGAGTACGGCGCCGGTGTCCCAGCGGGCGATGGCGGGGGTGGCGCCGGTGCGGGCGGCCAGGTCCTTGACGAAGCCCCAGCCGGTGAGGGGTTCGGTGTCGGGGATCTGGGCGGTCAGGGTGAGCGCGGCCTCGACGGGCAGGCACTGAGCGAGGTGGACGCGTTCGTCGCCGGTGAGCTGGCGGCCGAGGGCGGAGAGGACGTTGTGGACGGCTTCCGCGGCGCGTTCGCGGGTGGGGTAGGCGCCTTCGTAGCGCACGCGTTCCAGCATCTGGTCGAACGGCGTGGCCGTCTGGGGCCGGTTCGCTCGGGGCTGGTCGTACATGGCTGCGGTTGCCTTTCTTTGCGAAGGATGTGACCTTGGGCCGGTTGGTGGTCAGGTGGGTCGTGGTAGCCGAAGAGGAGGTCGTAGTCGGGCGGGAGCTGGGGGAGGACCTCACAGGTGAGGATGTCGCCCGTGGCGGCGGCCGCGGTGGACAGGACCGCGCCGATGTCCCACAATGCCGTCGCCTCGGTGGCGCCCTCGATCCAGGCCGCGGTGCCCGGACGAAGCGCTCGGGCGAGAGCGGTTCCGCCGCCTGCAACGGGTTGAGGAGGATCAGGGCGTACGTCTTGGGGAGCCGGGCGGCGAGCTCGGCCTGCACGCTGCCCGCCAGGTGGGCGCCCAGCAGGGCCAGGACGATGCGGGCAACGCGATCGGCCGCTTCAGGGGTTTCGTACGCGCCGCGCTCCTGGACGTGGGACAGGAACGACTCCCTGCGCATCGACATCACGTCACCTCCGGGAGGGGTGAAGTCAGAGTCGAAGAGGGGGGCGGAGGGCGGGGCGCCGGGGGAATCGCATCTCCCCGCCCTCCGCTGCCGGCCGATGCTGGAGGACTCAGCCGGAGAGCTGCTTGCGGCCGGACTGCCCGCTGATGCTGATCTTGCGGGGCTTGGCACGCTCGGCGATAGGAATGCGCAGGGTCAGGACACCTGCGTCGTAGTCCGCCTCGATCCGATCGGTGTCGAGGGTGTCGGCCAGGACGATCTGGCGGGAGAAGACACCCAGCGGCCGCTCGGAGAGCTCCACCTTCACCGAGTCGGCCTTCGCGGCCGGGCGCCGCTCCGCCTTCACGGTCAGCATGTTTCGCTCGACGTCGATGTCGATCGCTTCGGTGGCGACCCCCGGGAGGTCGAAAGCGATCACGTAGGTGTCGCCCTCGCGGTAGGCGTCCATCGGCATGACGGACGGCTTCGACCAGGTCCCGGACGTACCCGAGAGCTGCTGGACGATCCGGTCCATCTC
Organism: Streptomyces aureus; assembly: GCF_000725495.1. Lineage (GTDB taxonomy): Bacteria > Actinomycetota > Actinomycetes > Streptomycetales > Streptomycetaceae > Streptomyces > Streptomyces aureus_B. The sequence continues at coordinate 36,891 of NZ_KL647043.1, read as the reverse complement.
GCGGAACGGGTCAGTGCGCATCAACATCGCGAAACACCTCCAGTTGGTTCAGGCAGGAACTGCCAATGCGCTTCAACGTGCACCCGTTGTAACATGTCATCGAAGCGATGACAAGCAGACAGTCATCGGGAGGATGACAGAGCGAAAGAGAGCCCCGTGAATCAAGCCATCCCACCCACCGCGCCCGTCCCCTTCCCCGCCGCCGCGGCAGCACTGGAAGCCATCAACCAGTCCGTGAAGGACGCACAGCAGTTCCCCACGACGATGGCTGTGGCGCAACCCACGCCCGACGCTGGCCCACACCCGGCCCTGGCCGCACTGCTGATGCTGCGCGAGGTCCGCGAGCAACTCGCCGGCTGGGAAAGCGGACTGATCGAAACCGCCCGCAAGCAAGGCGCGAGCTGGGCGGACCTCGCCGGCCCCCTCGGAGTCGCCAGTCGCCAGGCCGCCGAACGCCGCTACCTGCGCCTGCGCCCCGGAACCCCCGGGAGCACCGGCGAAGAGCGGGTCCAAGCCACCCGCGACACCCGCGCCGCCGACCGCACCGTCACCGCCTGGGCCCGCGACAACGCCGCCGACCTCCGCCGCCTCGCCGGACAGATCACCGCCCTCACCAACCTGCCCGCCGACGCCCAAGACCTGGTCGGCGAGCTCAACCTCGCCCTCGCCGACAACGACCCGGCCCGCCTCGTAGGCCCCTTGGCCGCCACCCGCCCCCACCTACAGCCCGAGGCCGCAGACCTTGCCGAGCGCGTCGATGACCTCACCCGGCACACCGAACAACTCCGCCGCGACACCCACGACCAGCGCAGCACGTGAACCGCACCGGGTGTCCTGCTCCCTCGACAACGGCCAGGGCACCTGGGCGGGCCTGGGTTCGAAGCAGTGAACAACCCCGCCCAGCCCGCGCGGCGGGCCCACGCGCTGGACGAGCGACAACGCGAAGCGGATTCGAGGCCGCGGGCGACGCTCCGCCGGCCCGTTCTCAGGTGGACCCGGCCAACCGGGGCAGCATCATGGACCGGGGACTGTGGTCCTGGACCCGGCGCCCCGACCACTTCGGGGACTTCTGCCCGGGGGCTGTTCTTCATCGGCCTGCGACGGCGGATGGCGCCCCGGTGCGAGGCCCGCACCAGCGACTTCATACCCGTCCCGCCCACCGGGGGAACCGTATGGGGAGCCCGTCCGACAGGTGGGCTCCCCATACGGTTACGACCTTGGGAGCGATGTCAGCTCCCGGATCTGCCTGGCGGCCTGGAGCTCTGCGCGATCTGGACGCCGCTGAGGAGGAGTGATGCCGGTCAGGCGGATCGCGGTCGCCGCTGTCTTGACCGCCGCGCCTTGGTCAGGGAGTGGACCGCAGCGGCGGTGCCTGCCACGTCATCCCGGGCGGCTGGAGTAGGGGCGAGGGCTCGGGTCCTGGGTCATCGGTGTGGACGACTCCGGCGGCCGTGTGGTTGAAGCCGGCGGGCCAGCGGGTGTGCTCGCTGGCCACGGCGTCGGTCAGGCGTGCTTCGACCAGGTTGGCGGTGCTCAAGTCGGTGCCGCGCAGGTCGGCCATGCGGAGATCAGCGCGTTGGAAGACCGCGCCGTGGGCGACGGCCTTGCGCAGGTTCGCCTCGCGCAGGTCGGTCTCGGTGAAGTCGGCGTCACGCAAGTCGGTTTCGACCAGTTTCGCGCCTCGCAGGTCGGCCAGAATGCAGCGAGCCCGGCGCAGAATCGCAGTCGTGAGGTCGGCGTGCCGCAGGTTGACCGAGACCAGGGACGCCTGGGTCAGGTTGGCGTGGTAGAGGCCTGCGGCCTCCAGGCAAGCGCGGTCGAAGTTGACCTCGGGGAACCAGAGTCCGTCGCAGTCGGCCCGGCGCAAGTCGGTGATGCTGAGATTGACCCAGGACTGCTCCCGGTGCTGGCACAGCACGCCGAGCGCGGTCAGCGCCACCTGGGCATCGGCGGCGCGGGTCTCCAGGGGTGCGATGTCGTTGATGGGCAGATCTGCCGCCGGTGATTCCGGCTCGGCGGGTGGCCAGGGCAGGTGCGTACGTAGATACGCAGCCTGGATGGAGATGATGGCCTCCCGGTCGCGGGCGGACTGCTCGGCGATCCGCCACAGCGCGTGCAACCCGCCGATGCGCACATCCAGTTTGTCGCTGCCGAGCTGGTCGACGGCCCGGCTGAACCGGTCGGTGACGTAGCCCTCCTGGGTGGCGCGCAAACCGTCCTGACTTACCCGCAGTTGCCGCCAGGTGGCGTACGCGCCGAAGAGCACGACCAGGCCGCCGACCACCTGCAGAAGCGTCGTACGGACATCGTTCACCGCCTTCAGCCGATCCTGTGCGGCGACGCTCGCCCCGGCAAGATCGTGGTCGACCACCACCCCCGGCAGTACGACGAACACCGTGCCCAGAATGACCAGCCCCGCCCCGGCCAGCAGACCTGCGGCTATACGACGTCTGACCAGCCCGTCGTGCCCTGGCCGCCGCCTGCGGTCTGGTTCCCCCATCTCCATGGGCATGGGAGCCTAGTGTCCTGCGCCAGAGATCCGTCGGCAGAAGCGGGCGAGGGAGTCGAGGATTTCTTCGGCGGTCTTGGTCCAGATGAAGGGCTTGGGGTCGGACGGACCCTGGCGTATGCCGATTCCGGGACAACGGTCACATCAACACCCATCCGTGCAAGGGAGTTTGCCGTGACCGTCGCTATCCTCCTCCTCACCACCGCGCTAGTGGTGGCGGTGGCACTGCTTGCCGCCACCGCAGCCGGGATCCTCGCTCACATTGACGGCTCCACGATCCCCGCTTGCCTCATGCGTGCCGCCACTGCCTTCGCTGCGGTTCTCACCCTCGCCAGCGTCATTGCGGCGGCAGTAACCTCGCGGATTTGTTGAACGTCAATACTCACCGACCGACCGGTGCGCGGGACCTGGGCTCCGTTTCAACGGCTTAACAGGCGCCATGTTGAGCTTCCCATTCCGCGATGCGTCGGGACGGGGCACGAGCGAGGTGGGTCCGGGCACGTCGTCAGTGGCCGATGAGCTGGTGCAGGCCGAGGGTGCTGGTGCCGAACCCGGTCAGCCCGGCCAGTAGGGCGCCGGCGGAGTTGCCACTGCTGAAGAAGACGAGGACGCCGATGATCGTGCCGATGAACGAGGCTGTCAGTAGCACCAGGACTGTGCGCTGGGTCAGCAGCGGCTCGGCATCCGGGTTGTGTGGGGGAGGAGGCGGAGGCGTCGTCATGCCGGCTCCTTCTCTCGGCGGGTGCGCACCGCGTACGCGTACGTGGGCATTGCCACGAGCTGGGCACGGATCCAGGCCCACCGGGGCTGTAGACCGGGCAGGTCGGCGAGGTAACCGCGTTGCTCCTCCAGCCAGTCGGATCGCTCATCTTCAGGAAGGAGCCGGGCAGCGAGACGAAGTGTTATCCAGCCGCTGGGCCCGACCTCGACGTTTGCGGCGGAGGCGACCGAGCTTAAGTGTCCCTGCTTCTTGTCGGCCTTCTCGTGACTCAGGCGGCTCTTCACCTTCACCGCGTCAAGTTCCACCGGGATGGGGTCGACGTAGCCGTTGTTGTACTCGGTGAAGTTCACAATGAACTTGCCGCGGCGGCGAGTGGTGTTCCGATACATGAGGAGGGTGTCTCCGCACTGCTCGGACGCAAGTTGGCGGGCAATCGCCCGGGTCCTTCGGCCAATGACGATCACAGTCCGCCTCCGGCCAGACCGGGGCGCCGTGTACTCGTAGGGGCCGTCGCAGACGCGGTGGCCGCTGCGAGGGCGTGCGGAGCATGCTCGGCACCCTTGTCGGTGAGGCGGTAGAAGCGGCGGCGGGGACGACCGTCGGAGGGCTCGTCGGCTTCCCAGTAGCGCTCGATCCAGTCGGCCTGGCGCAGGCGTTCAAGGAGCGGGAAGAGGGTGCCGTTGGGTAGGCCGGTCATCCTCGACAGTTCCAATCCGTACATTCCGTCGGCGAGCACGGAGGTGCGGCGGTCGCCGTCCGTTCCCTGGCCGAGCAGGGCGCGCAGCACGGTTTGGGTGTGGGGCGTCATCTTCGGGTCTGCCATAGCAGAAATCTACCTAGGTAGATAGGCCCGTTGTGGGCGGCTGTGGAGGGCGGCTGCTCGTGCGTGCGGTCTACTGCAGGTATCCCTGTTCACCCATGCACTGCTGGAATGTCTTCTCGTGCATGGTGGCGGTGTAGGAGTCGGTGAGGGAGTCGAGGGTTTCGTCGCCGCTGTCACTGTTGCCGGGGTAGGCCTGGCTGGCGATGGTCTCGCAATGTGCGCGAGCTTCGGTCTCGGTGAGCTGCGTCTGCGGGGCGTTTCCCTGGACGGAAACGGCAGCGTCTTTCCCGTCGTTGCCGTCTTTGCCTGCCGGTCCCGGCAGGCCGCGTGGTCCCGGAAGGCCTACGGGCCCGGATGGGCCTGCGGGCCCTGCTGGTCCGGGCTTGCTGCGCTGTGCTTTCAGATCGTCGATCTGCCCTTGTTGGACGACGAGTGCCGTCGACTGGGCGGCCAGGACGGCGACGAGGACACCGCCGACTATGAGGTGCCGCCGCGGTCTTCGTGGCGTCTCGTTTTCGCTGCTCACATGCCCCCCTCGGTTCGTGACGCCGAAAGTGTAGAGCAGTGTGTCGGGAAGACCGTCTGGCTTCGTTCACTTCAAGCAGCAGCGTTTATCTAGCGAAGCCGACCGCGCCCGGCAGCGCCACGATGCGGTGCGGCAGAAGGCCGACGCCGAACTGCAGACTGCCGCTGCCGAAGATGCCGGATCATCACCGACGCCCGCCAGGAAGCGAAATCACTCACGGACACGGCCGCCATCGAGGCCGAGGGTTTGATCGCCCGGGCTCGCGAGGAAGCCGACACGACCCGCATGCAGGCCGCGGACGAGGCTGTCGGCATCCTGGCCGAAGCCCGGGAACAGGCCGCGCAAGCCCGCACCGCATTCTCCGCCGAGGCCCGTGAGGATGCCACGCGCATCCTCGCCGACGCGCTCCGCAAGGCCAAGTCGATTCTCGGTGCGGCCTTGTCCGATGCCGCCAAGTGGGTCGCCAGAAGCCGGGAAGAGGCGGAGTCGGTGCGTGCCGACGCTGGCAGGCACGCGGCGGAAGCTCGCCAGCGCATGAAGGTGCTCCCGGCCGACGCTGCGGTCGACACGCACTGCAGGTCCCGAAAGCGCCCCCGAACTACCCAACACCACCAACGACGACCGATTGATCGGCTACACCGCCACAAGAGACACGACCCCGGCGTGCACGGTGGCGGCGGTCCAGGAACCGGCCGAGGTCTCCAGGGCTATCAGCCGTCGACCTGGACGGACCCGGGCGGGTGCCCGATGGCAGAGTGGCGGGGTGAGAAAAGCACTGCTGCGACAGCGGCTGGGATGGGGCCTGAAGCAAGCACTGTTGGTGCTGATCCTCGTACTCTTGGGATGCCTCGCTTCGGCGGCGACGAGCTTCTTTTTGCGTATCAGCCCAGCTGTACACGACTACATATGCGACGCGCCGGAGACCGCCACGGACACTTTCCCCAGGCTGCTCCTGCATCGTTCCGGCTCCCCTCACGATCACCGATGCGCTTGGGAGGCGGCCCTTGGGAAGCTGACCCCCGGGAATGCAGACCCGCGCAACACGGACATTGCGCGTCGCGTCGAGGTCAGCGAAGACAAGAGGGGCAGAGTCCGTGTCCGCTTGAGCGCAACGGTGCAGGCGGATAGCACCCTGGCGGGCAAGACCCGTCGCGGGGATGCGGCGGACGACGTGCAGTCCTTTGTCGATGCGATATGGGGCGTGCAACTGTTTTCGAAACGCCTGCCAGAGTGGAAGCTGCCCGAATACTCCTCGGGCGAGGCAAGCGACAAGGCCGTGATCACCGTAACCGGCACGGTGCGTGCGCGGCCGGGCACCGCGGAACTGTACGCGGGCGGCCCGATGGTCCTGAAGATGACGCTGTCGTCGATGCAGTTGCGGGCGATAGACACCAACTGGCTCATCACGGCACAGGGTCCTCACATGCTCACAGCCAAGACCCTCATGCCGAATGATCGGATTTCGGTCACCATGGCCCGTGCCGGGGCGTCTGCATCGAAGCACAGCGACTCGGACGGACTGTTCACGCAGGGGCTGTCGGGCATGAGCCAGGATGCGAAAAGAGCTGCTGATGTGCTTACTGCAGTCGGGTGGGCGCTGCTTTCAGCCGCAGGATGGTGTGCGCTGCTCCTCGCGGCCAGAGCCGGGGTGCTCGATCTTCTGGGAGTGGGTGCCGAGCTCCGCCGTCTGGTTCGGATCACTGGTGCAGTGCTGCTGGTACACGTGACCGTCCTGGTCGCTCCTTGGATCAGTGAGTCCGTAGAGAGTGCCGGAACTGCCGTGGCGGGTCAGGGCTTCCAGGATGCGGCGAACCAGTCGCTGGGCTGGGAAATCGCAGGTGACCCGCCTGTTCCGGGCTCCCTGGTACTCGTGGTGACTGCCACGCTGGTCATGCTCCCGCGCATGGTGAAGAGACTCGCCCATGATGATGCACCGGCACAGGAGCCTCCTGCCGGCGACGGCGCTGCTCTTCGTCCGCGCAGCCCCTGGCGTGCGGTTCTGCTTGTCCTTGCTGCAGCGACAGCACTGGTTGCCGCGGCGCTGACAGTTCCCGAACTGGTTCGGCTTCAACCGGATTACGCGGCAGATGATTACCGGGATCCGGGCATCGTGGCGTATCTGCTTCCCGTGCTTCTGTCCGTGGCCCTGGCCTGTATCTCGGCCGTGGCGGCCGCTGTTGCGTACTCGGCCCGGTGGCGTATTCAGCTGTCATCTCTGTTGTGGGCAAGCGCGTTCGCGCCGCTGCTCGCCGTGGCAGCGGCCATGCATGCAGAGGGAGGCTTGCTGCCATTTTTGGTGCGCTGGTCAGGTCCACTCCTTGCGGGGACCATCGCTGTACTGGCCACTGGGTGGATCGCCTGGTGGGTCGTGGCTCGATCCCATCTCTCTGCAACCGCGCTGATTCTCCTCGCCCCGATGGCTGCCGCTTTGGCGGTTGCCTGGAACCGGGCGGAAGAGAATGTGCCCCCCGGGTGGTGGGATCTCTTCGAACTCACGCAACGACTAGATGCTGTCCTGGGCCTGGTCGTTGTCGCGGCCGTGACGTGGGCGCTGCACGCGTGGGGGCAGCGCCCCGTAACCCGGGCTGTGCCCCTGCGAGGGCACCGGGCGCTGGGCATTCTGCTCACGTTCACCATGGGAACAGGCAGCTTTGCCTTGCTGGCCCGCCCTTCCCCGATCGCGGTCGGAGCCGTTGCACTCACAGTGTGGTTCCTCTTCCCATACGGACAGATTCGCCGTGCCGCAATCGTGCTCACACAGACCGTGGGAGAGCGCACAGAAGCCATCATGCACAGCACCCGGTCTGGTGCGGCCCGAAGAGCCCTGCCCTCGCTCCGCAAGTCGGCCCGCGAAAAGATCACCGAAAGCACCCGTTCCTACACGAACGCCCAACGCCAACTCAACGCTGTTGAGAGGATGTCCTTCGACGCACGACTGAGTCGAGGAAACGACGACCTCAGCGCCCGCGAACTCGCGTTTGGCGCCCTCACCGGCGACACCCCCTGGAAGCGGGCCATGAACACCAGTCGCATGGCCGCGCTGATCGGCGCTCCATGGACTCTGCTATCCCTGGCCGGGGCAGCCGTCAGTATCAGAGCCCATTCCAGCTACCCCGCCCTCACCATCCTCACCGAGGTCCTACTCATCCTGATGACTTGGGTTGGCTTCGGCCTGCTCTACGGCTACTTCTTCCCGCTGCTGCGAGGGGAGACCGGACTTGCCAAGGCGCTGTGGACGTACGCCGTCATGCTCGTCCCGCCCATCCTGCAAGCTGTCACTTCGCGTGATCCCTCCCACTGGTCCTCGTGGACAGACACCTTGCTGTACGCCTTCCAGGCGCTCGCCTTCACCATGACACTGGGGCTCCAAGCAGACGCCTCCGTACTCGTAGCGAACCGGATGCGCCCGGCTCGCTTGTCCGACATTCACAATCTTGGATCCATCACGGCGTGGTGGTCCTCCGTTGCCGTAGCCCTGGCCACCGGCATGGCTGCAGCGATTGTCCTTGGCGTACAGCCCTTCTTGCTCGATGTCTTTCCACAGGCGCCACATGCCCCTGCCCCTCCAGCCAGTAGTGAGGGGCGCTAGGGACGGCGTACGCGGTATGCGGGCAGGGCGTGCCGGCTTCCGCACCACCTCGCAGCGCTCGCGACTGCTGTCCGCTCAACTTTGCTGGCGTGACGGGAGGTTCAATTTTTCAAGCAGGCGGCTGGTCAGTCGGCATAGCTGGCCGGGTGCCGCCGCCTGCCGGTGACCACTGCCGTCTCTCGCCCGCTGCCCATCCGCACCGGATACCCTCGCTTCCCGCCCGAACGAGCACCGCGGTCTGACGGGGGAGTCTGCCGCTCGGTACCAACTTCGACTGCTCGCCTCGGTGTGTGCCTGTCCTGGCCTTGGGTCAGGCAGTCCCCGCCTCCTGCACCTGTTTCATCCAAGTCGTATCCAGCCGCGGGCAGGAGTGCTTTCCGGACATGGAGGTTGTGCTGGAAGCGGGCTAGGGGGCGGTGCTCTTCTCCGAGGATCATGACGCGGTCACCCGACTACTGGATCGCACAGCTGGTCGTGCACAGGGCGTCGTGCGGCTCCCCCGCCTCGTACGGACGGGAAGGCCACGACGCCCACCGTCGCGGCCCTGGCATTGGTACGGCCGTCGCCACCGGTGCGGTGGGGGTGACCGGCGGCCTGGCCGCAGCCGAAGTCGTCGACGAGATCGAAGACCTTTTAGGATGAAATCTGAGCGGTCGTCGCTACCGGCACACCATCCGCACCCCAACCATCAGCGGCAAGCGGTCCGCGTCCTCGGCGATGCCGGGGGCCTCGGCCCGTGGGGGTGACACCGGCTGAGAACGCCCCTGAAGCGGCTTGAGTTGTCCGCCGTGACGCTAGTTTCTACATTGCTGTAGATGATGATGGGTGCGGGTCGCCGACAAGGCGGGCCGCCTCCGACCGATCGTATGGAGTTCTCATGGCCCTGTGGGACCGCATCAAGGAGTCCGCATCGACGATGCAGACCCAGCTCGTGGCGAAGAAGAACGATCTCAAGAGCGGTGCCTTCCGCGACGCGAGCATGGCGATGTGCGCGCTCGTGGCCGCCGCG
>NZ_KL647043.1:0-27625 GCF_000725495.1 Streptomyces aureus | reverse complement strand
CCGACGCCGCCGTACCGGCGGCCGCCGTCCATACCGCCAGGCCCACCGTCGTGAACGCGGACGGCCAGGTGCGTACCACGACGGGTGCCGGGGCGAGGAGGGCGGCGACTCGACGTGGTACGGGTCCGGGCGCCGCGAGTCCCGCGAGGGTGGGCGCGGGGGCACTGCGGGAGACCAGCGCCGCTTTGCCGATCGCGCGCGCCACGGTGGGGCGGCTACCGACAGCCTCGGCCGCTTCCTCGTCCGCCCACCGCTCGGTCGTGTACGCGACCGCCGTCCGCAGGGGATGCAGGAAGGGGTTGGCCTGCGCGGCCAGTCGGACGGCGAGCAGGAAGCGGTGGTGGGAGGCGGCCAGGTGCGCGCGTTCATGCGCGAACAGGGCGCGTCGCTCGACCGGTTCGAGACAGGACAGCAGTCCTGTCGTCGCCACGACCCGGTCGCGTCTTCTGCCGGGCAACGCGTAGGCGTAGGGAACGTCGTCGGGGAGTACCGCCACCGAGGTCCCTGGCAGGCCGGCCAGTGCTCGGTGAGCCTTGAGGCGTACCCGCCAGTGTCGCCAGAGAGTTCTTCCGCACACGGAGGCCACCACCAAAAGGGCGGGTACGGCCGCCCGCCCGGCGACCTCGTCGTACGGCACGGCCGCGCGCACTTCCGGGTCCGACCAGCCGTCAGGCAGTGGATTGCCGGGCAGTTGGGCGGTGCCGACCACCATCAGCAGCCCGAGGCAGACGGAGCTGCATGCCGCCATGGCGCAGGCCAGGGTGGTCAGCAGTCGCGTGGCGGTGCGGGGATGAAGGTGATGCTCGGCGAGGCGGGCGATCGGCCACGCCGTGAGCGGCAGGACCAGCGGAAGAAAGACGAACACCCCCATGCGGATTCAGTCTTCCCCTTCGTCCTTCACCCGGCCCAGCAGTTCCCGCAAAACACGCTCGTCTCCCGGTCTCAGAGAGGTGACGAAGCTGGCCAACACCGCTTCCCGGTCGCTCTCGCCGTCCAGCAGCTTGCGCATCTTGTGGGCCGCGAGGCCGGCATGGCCGGGCACCGGCGTCCACACGAAGGACCGGCCCGCACGCTCGCGGGTCACCGCCCCCTTGGCCAGCAGCCGCGTGAGGATGGTGATCACGGTCGTGTAGGCGAGGTTTCCACCCAGGCGCTCCTGTACCCAGCCCGCGCTGGCCGGCCCGTCCGCCTCGCCCAGGGCCGACAGGACCAGCCCTTCCAGCTCGCCCTGCCCCCTACGCCGAGGGGGCTGTCGCTGGTCCGTCACGCCCTTCTCCCTTCCGCTGAACCGCAGTTCACAGGCGGTACATCGTACGGATCCCGGAGACGGCTTCACTGATACGAGCCATCGCGCGGCCGACCGCGTACCCTCTACACGATTGTAGAAGCGACGTCATCGGGGCGTTCGCTCTCCGCAGCATGCGGGGGACTGACGAGAGGGGAGCGGGAGATATGGGTGTCATCGCATGGCTGGTTCTGGGTCTGCTGGCCGGAGCGATAGCCAAGGCGGTCCTGCCCGGACGTGATCCGGGCGGGCTGATCGGCACGACCGTGATCGGCATCGTCGGCGCCTTCCTGGGCGGCTGGCTGTCGGCGAAGCTTCTCGACCGGCCGGTCCAGCGGGACTTCTTCGACCTCGCCACCTGGGGATCGGCGATCGGCGGCGCGCTGGTCCTGCTGATCGGATACCGCCTGCTCTTCGGCAACTCGCGGGACTGACGCATCACTTGGCCGAGCGTCGAGATCGTTCCCCTCATCAACATTTCTACAGTCCTGTAGAGTTCCCGGGGGTTCGCGCAGGGCCGGTCGGTACGGGCTTTTGGAGGAGAGCATCGTGGGAGTTTCCCTGTCCAAGGGTGGCAACGTCTCGCTCAGCAAGGAGGCGCCGGGCCTGACCGCGGTCCTTGTCGGGCTGGGCTGGGACGTCCGCACCACGACGGGCATCGACTACGACCTCGACGCCTCAGCGCTGCTCCTGAACGCGTCCGGCCGGGTCATCTCCGACCAGCACTTCGTCTTCTACAACAACCTCACCAGCCCGGACGGCTCGGTCGAGCACACCGGCGACAACCTCACCGGTGAGGGCGAAGGCGACGACGAGAGCATCAAGGTCAACCTTGCCGCCGTACCCGCCGAGGTCGACAAGATCACCTTCCCGGTCTCGATCCACGACGCGGACAACCGCGGCCAGAGCTTCGGCCAGGTCCGCAACGCCTTCATCCGCATCGTCAACCAGGCCGGCGGACAGGAGATCGCCCGCTACGACCTCTCGGAGGACGCCTCGACGGAGACCGCGATGGTCTTCGGGGAGCTGTACCGCCACGGTGCCGAGTGGAAGTTCCGGGCGGTCGGCCAGGGATACGCCTCCGGCCTGTCGGGGATCGCCTCCGACTTCGGCGTCAACGTCTGACGCCCTCATTCCCCTGCCGCCCGCGTGGTCACCCAATCCCACGCGGGCGGCAGGCTTCGTTCCGGCCAGGTTCCGAGCATGTCTGCCGCGGGCAACGGACGCCCCGGCGCCCACACCCCGGTCACCGCCCTCGTCCCGAACCTTGCCACCGCCGCCGGAGCCGACTTCGTGGACCAGACAGTATTGAGAGCCAACGAGACGAACTGGGGTCCGCCGGCGATGTGGGCGCGCCAGGTGATCTGCCCGTAGTGCACCTGATGATCAGGGAGAGGCCGCGGAGGCTGAAGCCGGCAGTCCGCTAACGCTCCCGCTGTTCTTTCTGGCTTGTCACGATGAGCCGCACTTTCCATACGGCCCAAGCCGCCTCCGCCGCGCCCAATCGGTCGTGCAGCTCCCTGGCTTGAAAGCGGGCCACGACGTCTCCCGCCGAGGGGCTTTCGGGCCGGGCACCTTTTACTCCGTCACCGTGTCGCCATGGCGATGGGCCACCTTCCACTCGCCATCTTCGCGCCGGTATACCTGGGTGGCCCGCAATGTGTATGTGCGCGGTTCTCCGTCGACCAGGGCACTGGTGTGCTCGAGGCCGACCGTGTAGGCCATCTCTTCCGACACGTCGCATGCCTGCAGTTCGAATACATACGAGGAACAGCCGGAGAAACTCTGCTCGAGCAGAGTGAAAAGCCTGTCAACCTCCTGCCGCCCGAGAGCGTTGCGCCACGCGCCCAGGACACTCACCGGCTCGTTGCGCGACCACAACGCCCGGCGGGGACCCGCATCGCCGTTGTGTAACGCTACCTCCGCCTCAAACAGGGCTGTATTCACCCACGCCAGGAAATCGTCGTGCTTGCTCATGTCCTCATGATGAGCCAGATGATCGGTACCTCCCCGGTCGACACATGCACCGCGGCACCTCCACTGCGGCCCCCGAGCTGTGACGGGGGAGGGGGTGGTGCGGCCCGGGTCTGCAGAGCCGCAATGACGGGCCCGGGCCGCGTGGGAGGGCCTGCCCCCACGGCACAAGCTGGGCCCTCGTCCACTGCGCGCCGGCCACGGCGGGCGGACACAGCCAGCGCGCATGATGTGAACGACAGACCCGCAGGTTCGACACGGCCTTCAGCGATCAAGATGGAGAGAGGCGAGGGGGCCTGATCCCGGTGTCGCAGGCAGGCGCAGGACCCACGGGGTAGGCGCTTCGGGCGGGGTTCCCTTGCGCGCTACACCGTTCAACGACGTCCACAGCCCTCAGAAACGAGACCCGTCGCGTTCATACCGTGCTGCGCGCCGTTCGCCCGGGCTGTGCGCGGAGTCGGCCACGGGGACCGGGCTGCTGGCGGCACGGCCACCGATCCCATCGTGATCACCAGGCCACGCCTGGTGGACCAACCGGCAAGCGGCAGGCGACTAGACGGAGAAGACCTGGCGAGCGAACGGCGACCATTTTTGGGAAGCTCGCCCGCCTCCTGAAGGACACGATCAACTGGTTCTGATCGGTGATCCACAGATCTTGACGATGGCTCCCTCGGGAGCTGCCCGCCTCCAGGACGCCGCACTGCGGGAGCAGGAGGGTGACCACACCCAGGAGTGGGGCACGCTCAGATACCCCCACACCGGCGTCCCTGGCAGCCCTCGTAATCTTCTCCGATCACTCATGACTCAGGGGACGACGGAATCAATGATCGGCAGCTTTGTGGGGACGTTGGTGATCCCCTTGGTCATAGCCGGGCTGGCTCGGTGGGCGGCGGCACGGAGACGGCGCGGTCTGGCGGCGGGCCGGCCCGTGCACTTCCGCTGCCGGCTCGATGGCCGCAAGGGCCGCCTGCTGGTCGACCAGCGCCTCGACGGGCCGGTCTTTCTGGACCGTTCTGGGAACACAATCGCCCTGACACGCGGCGGAGAGCCGCTGGAAGCCACGGTCACCACCCTCAACCGGGCGTCCGTTGAAAAGGTCGGCCTGCGTTACCGAACGCCCGAGGGCCAGGTGCTGCAGCTCGGCTTGGCCACGCACGACGCGCGTACCCTCGGCGCCTGGCTGGGTGAACAGACGGCCCCGGCGCTTGCCCGGCGGCTGCCGCTGCCGACGGCGCCGCCATGGGCGGTGCTCACCCTCGCGGCGTCCCTGTTCGTGGGCATGGCTGCTGCGGACGTCGCTCTGCTCGGCACGCGCACCACCGCTGAAGTCATCCGGGTGAACCATGACGATGACAGCTGCACCGTTGGCTGGGACGGCGGTTCGCAGCGTACGAGTGTGGACTGCGACATGACACACAGCCGTCCCGGCGGCCCGATCCCGATCGTCGCCCTGCCATGGCCCTTCCTCGGCGAGGCCGTCGACACGAGGACAACCCCGCTCGTGGTCGCCGTGCTCGGGGGCGGCTTCGGCCTCCTCGGCCTCGCGGGTGCGCTGGTCGTCAACCCGCTGGTCTGCGCCCGCCGCGTCCGGCTGGCTCGCCGGGCAGACCCTGCAGTCCTTCCACAGCCAGCCTCGGGTGACCAGGAGGCCACGGAAGGGTGGCCGACCCTCAAGGACGATCTGAGTTACGCGGGCCTTGCCGCCGCGGCCAGGCACGGCGATCGTCATCGCCCGGGCCCCAAGGTGACCCTGCCGCGCCGTGGTTCCGGACGCACGTCCGTGTCGCCGCGCGGCTGGGTTCTGGCCACCGTTCTCGGCACCGGTGCCTGGTACTTCCTGATCCTCTCCTGCGCTGCCATCCTCGACGACCACTTCCATCTGGGGCATTGGCGCTTCCTCGTGCTCGGTACGGTCGCCATCGTGTCCCTCGCCCGGATCGGCTGGTTTGCCCTCGACCGCTCCGCCTTCTGCGGTCCGGTGATCCGAGCTGTACGTTCGAGTGCCGGGGACGAGGCATGGCAGCCCATGCGCTACGTCCGCCTTTGCCGGGACCCCGGCGAGATGGTTCTAGTCCTGTTCCGACCGGAGGGTGGAAACGCGGCGGCTCCGCTGTTCCTCCAGCCGATATCCCGCTCCCGCGGCTACGGGCGCCGCACCGTCGGCGGCCCCGCCCCGGTGGGTGAGGCTCTGGTGTGCGACACCAGCGTCGGACTGCTGATCTGCGAGATCGACGGCGTCCGCTACCTCCCCAGCGGCCGTGCCACCGAGGCTGCTGCCGACCTCGCCCTGACGCGCAGCGAACTGCGCAGTTTCGCCGAAAGCCACGTCCGGCACCCGGGCAGGTCACGGTGGCCGTAGCAGGGAGCACGGACCGTGGCGCCGGCACCTTGGTCCGCGCGGTCGGCCAGGACGTGGCTCTGTACACGCGAACGAATTCGTGAGCATCGAACGTCGAAGGGGCACATGTCCGCCCGGCTACGACGGACGTGGATCGGCCGGTCCGCACGATGTGACCGGCTTGCCGCTGACGCTGTCGGTGACCTGCTGGCCCAAAGGGCCCTGCGCCGCGGGGCACCGGACGCCCGCCGCGGGCCCAGAGCCTGGCAGTGCAGTGCCACGGGTGAGGGACCGCCTTCGCGAAGGATGAGCGGGCGTCGCATATGTTCTGTTTTGGTTTCGGGTGGCCTGGCCGTGCCGTGGCAGCGTTCCTCCTCGAAGCCGAGCGCCAGCAGGAAGGTATGCAGGACGCTGGATGCGTACCGCCGGTGCCGTCCGGTTCCAGGGCACGCAGGTCGGCGTAGAGGATGCCGTCGGGGAACGCGCCGGCGTGCGCGTGCGCACAGAGCAGGGTCAGCGAGGTCTTGCCGACGCCAGCCGGGCCCGTCTCACGCTCAAGACGCGGCCGGGGGATGCGATGCCGATCACTCGGTTCTGAGCCGTTCGCTGGCCGGGCTGCGACTTGAAACGATCATCGGGTTGAATACTGCTTGGAACTGCCGTCACCTGGGGGGAACAGCACATGCCCGTTACCAAGCTTCTGAGACCCGCCCTCGTTGCCGCTCTCCTGGCCTCAGTCCCTGCCTGCGGAGCATCATCCGTGCCGGATGTCTCGGCGAGTACCAGGACCAGTTCGGGGGCCGCCGAGACGCATCGTTCGGCAAACCCAGAGCCGGTCGCAGCCACGATGCCCGATGTCATCGGCGGCAACGCCGGGCGCGCGTACGAGCAGATGGGCTCCGAACTCGACATGACCTTCAAAGACGCGAGCGGACAGGGCCGTCCGGTGGACGACCCGTCCGCGTGGAAGATCTGCAACTCCCAGCCGGGACCGAACCAGCAGATCACCGATTTCCCGGTGATCTTCGAGGTGGTGGAGGTTTCGGAGAGCTGCGAGGGCGCGACGCCGAAGTGATGTGCCGGGGACTCCGCCATCCGGCCACGACCGACCCGTGCTGTGCAACGGCGAGGCAGACCTTGTCTAGGCTGAGGCCAGCGACTGATACCAGCGGCTGACACCAACCTCTCGTCTTCGCTATCAGCAGGTCGGCGGGATCGCGTCCTCCTCTCTCACTTGCTCTTCTTGCAGTGGAGTTGCGTGTCGATCTGGCGTGCGGTCTTCGGGCCGCTGCTGATCCAGTACTGGCTGGCCTTCAGGTCCGCTTTGTGGATCGAGCCCGGGGTGAGGACGTCACCGCAGGCCGTCGCCGGAGGGGAGGGTGCCATGACCGCATGGTTCATGTTGGCCAGCGGATGCGCCTGGGCGATGGGAGTGTTGACCTTGAACGGTCGGCACGCAGAGCAGTACAGACATCAAGAATGGCGACGGGTCTGGCGTCGAGAGGCCCCTACGACGTACAGCGGCGATTCCCGGAGCTTCCGAACTAGCATCAGCCAACGTTCACCCTGTTCGCGGTGGGTGTCGTCATGTCTCTCCCCTTGAATGGTGTGGTCGTTGACCGCCTCTGTGGGGGCGGGGAGAATCCGTCCGAGGAAGGGGGGAAGCGATGCATCTCAAGGACGCCAAGGACCAGATCGAGCGCGAGCACCCCGACCTCACCGGCACTGAGAAGATTAAAGCGATCAAAACGCTGAGGAGTCAGAGCGAGGCCGCTAAGAAGGATGGCACCGCGCAGGCCGGGAAATCAGGCCGGTGGCCATCGGTCGCCGAATCCTGGGGAATCGTCGCCACCGTCATCATCGGTATGCGCGCCCTGGCCTGGGCCGTGTGGGGCGTCCCCCTCAACGCCCCACATTGGTCCGATGTGCTCTTCGTCGTACAGCTAATCCTCGGCGTCGCGCTGGTTTCCCGCACCTACATACGCCGGCGGGACGCCTCGACTCCCAGGTGAAGGCTCACCCGGTCAGGGCCAGCACAATGGTGGTCAGGACCAGCCAGGTCTGGCGGACAGGAGCGAGCCGCCGCCAACGCGTACCGATCCCGTGCTGGTGCGCTGAAGCTCGCGGACAGATCGATTGCCGACGGGTAGGCAAGCAAACGTCGCTCCAGACAGGCCCGGGTTCTGGCTGAGAACACACCAGGAGCTTCACCAGTTCGTACAGCCTGCCAACTGTCCGCAAAAGCCGGCAGATTGCAGAAGGTCAGTGTCTGGGCCCTCACCCACCCGCGCGGATCAAACTTCGTAGCACCTGGCCTACATGAACAGTGCTCCGGAGAGACATACTTGACGGCATGGATACACATTCCATACGAGTCTGGTGCGGGGGAGGCAACGTCCTGTGAGCGGCGTCGGCAGGGGACTTGCGAAGGTAGAGGTGAAGCTCCGCTGGGATCCCAGCCCCTGGGGGCAGCCGCCGCGTCATCTCGACATCATCGCCGCAACCTATTCAGTGGACGACCCTCATGGACGGCCGGTATACGTCGTCCACACCGAGAGCAGGTCTCCTGACGGGACCATCAACATGAGCCGCCACAGCGAGACCGGTCAGGGCTTCGGCTTCGTCGAGGTGATGGTTCTGGAGCTCGACCGGCTGGCGTCGTCCTACGCACGGGTCGTGGTGGGTGTGGCCATCCATCAAGACCACGGCCTCCGAACCTTCGGCGACATCGCGAACGCGGGAGTGCTGATCGTCGAGGACTACACGGAACTGGTGGCGCACGACTTCGCACAGGTCGCCGCGTCGACCGCCACGACGGTTGCGGAGTTCACCAGGGATGGCATCGGAGGGTGGACCCTTCAGGCGACGCTCCGCGGATTCGGCAGCACGCCGACCGCTTTCGCTGCGGAGATGGGCGGCATCCGGCAAGCTTGATCGGTAAGATCGGGAGCCGCTGCACAGGCACCGGATCCTGCCAGTGACCTCCCGCAGGGATACCCCGAACCTCAACGGTCCGGGCAAGCTCCGCTACATCGTCGAGCAGACCCTTTCGCTCCTGTACCTCTGCACGCTGCCGCTCCTGAGTGTCGAGATCGGCAGAAGCAGGCCAGGCGATCTGGACGAAGAGCTCGTCGGGCACGAGCCGAGCTGACCTGGGTTGCGGGAACCGCTGAAGACGTTGCCGCATTCACACTTGAAGCCGCCCGATATTCCTCCCCCTTCGAAGCGTTTCTACCAGGCGGACAGCGAGTTCGGGACGGAATCCCTCCCGTGGCCGGTTCGGCAGCGTCTGATCAGCGCCTCCAGGTCATGGCCCACGATCACAGCTGGCTGCCCACGGCCCCGACAAGATCGTGTTACAACCTTAAATGCCTGCTGCGGCGGCCCATGGCGGTGTGGCGCGGTGTTGGCGATATGTTGAACCAAGGCTTCGTTCGTTCGATTTCTGGGATGTACAACAACCCTGCCGAGTACGGGTTTTCACGGTTCCTGGATGACCAGGGCGTAGTTGCCAACGCCGATCAGACTCTGTGCCGGGAGAGTGCCGGAGGAGATGAGCAGGTTCAGGATTCGGCCGGAATCGGGGTCGAAGTCGATGTCCTGGAGAGTGCCGATTTCCGTGCCGCGCTGTGTCAGGACGCGCCGGCCGAGGAGGTTGCGGCATACGGCGGCGTGTTCGGCGATGTCCTCTTCGGAGGCTTCACGGGCATTGACGCGGGCCATGACCGCATCGGGGCCGATGGCGTGTACGTATGACCAGGTAAGAAGAGTGCCGCCGCCCCCGGTGTGCTTCAACCGCAGAGCAAGTATGTGGGCCGGGCGGGGTGCGATCACCAGACTGTCGATCTGGCCGATGCTCTGGGCCTCGTCCGTGTCCATGACCGGCCGGTCCATGATTTCGGAGAGCAGCATCACGTCTTCTTCTCGCCCATGCGGCTGCGGAACTCAGGGATTGCCTTGTCGAGGGCAGCCAGGTCCTCGGTCACGTAGTCGGCCACTGCTGCCGGTACGACGAGTGCCTCGCCGGAGGCCGCGATCGTCCTCGCCAGCGGGATGAACACGGTGCGTGTCTTATGGCCGAGTGTCTCTGTGGGGGCGACCTCGTATCCTGCGACCACTGCCTGCGACGCTGTTACCTCAACCACCACATCGGTGACCTGCCCCAGGTCCATTCCGGTGTCCGTGAGTACCCGGGCTCCGAGGACGTTACCTTCTGCTGCCTCGGCGAGGTCGGCCACCTCATCTCGGTCTTTGAGCGCTGTTTCATCCTGGATCATGACCGCGTGGGGGCCCAGGCCCGCCACCGCTTCCCAGGGCAATGCTTGGCGTCTGGGGCCGGACAACAGCCGCAGGCCGCTGAGGGTGAACCCCGAGATCCGGCCGGTGTGACCGTCGAGAACGACATCCTTTACCCGGGCCACGGCCTCACCGCCGAGTGTCACCACGGGACGTTTGCTGATCTCCGATGCCAGCATGAGCGTACTCATGCGGCCTTGCCTCTCCCTTTGGAACGGGCACGCCGCACAATGATCACACCACCACGGCGCCGTTTCGCCTGGATGCCCACGACAGTTCCGGCCAGAGCCGCGAGCAGGGCCACAACCACGACGAGCCAGAACCACCAGTCCATCGTGGGTACCTCCGCCTTGGAGCTGGGACATCTCGCCGTACTCCCCGAACAGGATCTCTCCTGGACATGAGGCTGTCCAGACAGCGTCTGCGCGCCGCCTGATGCTCTGCCCCGCCTGCGGCGCAGACAGTCACGCTCCGTCGAATTCCCGCTTCGATGAGTCGTGCTGCGCTATGGGAGCTGCCCTCCGCGATGGGTGTGTTGGGAAAGTTGGTCTTCTCGCGGTTCATCTCCTTGCGGGGCGTTACGGACGGATGTGACGGTCGGGGGGGGATGCAAGTGTGCCCGCTTGAGGCGGTGATGCTGACGGTGCCGGACCAGCATTCATGCGGAGCCGGGCCGGCCCACAGGGCGGCGGGCGGCAGTGCGGACCGAGAGGGAGACGGGCCGTGTGACGGGAGGGCAACCGTTTGCGGTCAGGGGACAGAGCCTGGGAAATGACGCGGCGCTGTAGAGGAATGCCGAGTGGGGGAGGCCCGGCTAATGGCGGTGGGCCTATACCGCAGCTACCGATCGTGCTGTGCGGCGGAGTTGGGCGTGGGGGTTGCAGGTGAGGTGCTGGTGCGTGTCAGGGCCTGCTGGTCGGCGAGAGCGATGGCGAGTTCACCTGCCGCATTCGGGTGCAGTGGCGCGTTCGCGTCGGGCCCCTGGACGAACGGCTGGTCGCTGCAGAGCCGGTGTCCATCGAAGTGCTGGGGTACGGCGGTGAAGCCGAAGGTCTGCGCCCCCTGGCGCAATACGGAGTTGAGTTCCTCGAGGCGGGACTCGAGGACCTTGGCCTTGGAAGCAGTGACGCGCTGGTCCTTGAGGCAGCCGACGTTCTCGCCGAAGGGGTTGTAGTACTCGTTGATCAGAACGCGGGGGTGCTGGGGCAGTGCGGCCAGGTTGCCGAGCAGGTCGTAGTAATCGGCGGTGAAGGCGGCAGTTTGCTGTTGGAAGTACGCGGTGGACGCCTTGTCGTTGCAGGCGTCTGCGGCGGCGCAGAGCGCGGTCAGTGTGGACCAGTGGATGTCGTTGGCGCCGATACTGACAATGATCACGGAGGCTTTGGTGGCCTTCGTCGCGGCCGAAATTTGGGGAGGGACTTCGGTCGTGCCGCGTTGCTGAGGGCCAAGGAGACCATCGCGGATGGTGGCTCCGCTGCAGGCCAGGTTGAGAGTGTTCCAGTTGTTCGCCGCAGCGAGATAGACCGCGTAGGCGTCCTTGCTGCGGCCGCATGTCCTGTCCGTTCCGGTGGGGTTGTCCAGGGGAGCGTTGCCGATTGCGGCGGCGGTGGAGTCCCCGATGACCACGGCCTGGACTCCCGGCAGGGCAGGAATGCCTACAGCTTGAACGGGCGTCGGCGTGCTCGGTCCGACTAGGTCCTCGATACCGCGGATCTGTTGCAGGGCGGCGGGAGTCGCGGAGGCCAGCAGATAGACGCCGAGGGCGTTGAGCGCGCACACGCCGGCGACGGCGACCGCGAGTGCCCACAGCGTCCCGGTACGGCCCCAGCGGCGGATGCCGGCGACAGCGGCAGCGATTAGCGCCGCGAATCCCGCGGCGATCAGCGTTTCCCACAGCAGGTAGCGCGTCCAGGCGGAAGCGAGTTGTTCGCTCAGTTCCCTTCCGGCGGCCTGGGCGCCTCCCGGCTTGGTCAGAGCAGTGGCCTGGGCGTTCAGGGCGATGTGCGTGAGCTTCAGCCGAGGGCGGATGGGGCCCTCGAACCGGGGCCGAGTGGGGATGACCTGGCCGAAGAGCTCCAGTTCACCCGGTCCCGACAAGCTCAGGGTTGGTGCGGCTGCGCCCACCTGCACTGTTTGGCCGACCGGCGAGACGGTCTGCAGAGGCGTGACGCGAACCGAGAGCCACACGGACAGCCCGGCTACCGCGAGGATGGCGGTGGTGTACGCGAGAAAGGACAGTATCCGGCGAAGCCACGGTTGCATACGGCTCCTTTGCTCGGCCGGCGTCCGCAACGGTTGTCGTCGGCTTGGTCTGTCCAGCGGGAGGGCTGAGACATCCGGTGCCAGCCTGTCACGACGGGGCTGCGTCCCTACTGGGTTCTCGCCGGGAGTGGACGGGCTGTGCCGACGGGAGAGCGGGCAAGGGTTCGGGTCAGGGGACGACGATCAGTTTTCCTACATGCCGACGTCGGGCGAGTTGCGCCTGGGCCTCGCGTACCTGCCCGAGCGGGAAGGTCGCGGCGATGACGGGTCTGACGTCGCCGTGTCGGGCAATCTCCACCAGGTGGTCGAAGATCCGCGGTGTGTGCATGGTTGAGCCCACCAGCGAGAGGTTGGCGAGGTAGAGCCGCCGCACGTCGATGTCGACAGCCCAGCCGTCGAGGGCACCGGCGACCACCCAGCGTCCTCCGGCCCTCAGCAGTCCGAGGCCGGGGCCAAGGACCGCGCCGGCAACGACGTCGACGACCGCGTCGTAGCCCTCCGGCGCTGCTGCGGCTGCGTCGGTGAGCACCTCATCTCGTCGTCTGTCCACCACGGTGTCGGCACCGGCGTTGCGGACGGCCTCTCCCTTGTCGCCGCTGCACACGGCGACGACCCGGGCTCCACGGGAGTGGGCCAACTGGACCGCTGCCAGGCCGACACCGCCCGAGGCGCCGGTGACGAGGACGGTGTGGCCCTTGGAGACGGACCCGCGGTCGAGCATGCCCAGCGCGGTGCCGTAGGCGATGGGAAGGGCCGCCAGTTCCACGTCCGTCAGGGGCGAGCCGTCGACGGAGTGGGCTCGTGCGCTCGGCACCACGACGTACTCGGCGAACCCTCCGTTGCGCTCGCTCCCGAGGACGTCGGCCGGGCGCGCGTCCGGTCCCGGGCCGTCGTACTGGGCCGGGTCCACCAGCACCCGCATCCCGATGAGTCCGGTGGCTGCCCCATCACCGCAGGCCACCACCGTGCCGGCCACGTCGGCTCCCTGGATGCGCGGGAAGTCGAGCGGACCGAGCCATCCCGTCCTGACATCCGGGTCCTCTGCCGCACCGTAGGAGCCTTCGCGGGTCCACAGATCGGTGTTGTTGCAACCTGCCGCGGCTACCCGGACCAGCACCTCGCCCGGCCCCGGGCGGGGCACGGGCACCTCGCGCTCCTCGATCACATCGAGATCTCCGTGGCCGGTGATGACGACAGCCCGCATGGTACGAGGAAGGGGCGCTGACTGCGGTCCGGACGGTGGCTGAGAGGCCGGTGACATAGAGACAGAGTCTCATGCAGCCCCGTCTTGCCTTTGATAGCCGGCCCGGCTCCCGGCGTTCTGGCTACTCGCAGGGCAAGTGCTGTGTCGCTATGGGGCCTTGCCGACTCATCGCCTATATCACCAGCGATCTGGAGCATTTCTCGTCGCCGCTGTGGCCGTATTTTCGGCGCTGCACCAGTCGTCGAACGGAGAAATAACTCAGTCCTGATCAGCAGCATCGTCGTCCAATTCCGGCGCACCCTGCAGCGGCACCTGCGCGACGAGGCTTTACCTGCCAGGAAATTCTCGGAGACATCCTGGAGCTCCTGTCCGTCCACTATCTGCAGTACACGGGCATGCCGGTTCGTGACATCGCCTTCATGCTCGGCTACGAGGACCCCAACTCACTGTCCGGAGATCATCGAAGAGTTCCGGCGCATGGACATCAACGTGCAGCCCCGTCGGGTCGGAAGGATCCCGTGCCCAGTCCTCGACGTCCTCCTTCCTGAACCAGAAATCGGGCAGCGCATCGCGTATCCGCAGCACTGCAAAGAGGGGGCGGTTGTACGCTGCTTGGCGCCGATGTGGGACTCTCTCCTCTTCAAAGGATCGTCCTCATCTGTCGGTCCATACGTTTCATGGCACGCTGTTGTCAGCGACGGCGCCAACGCCAGAGGGGCCCTGAGAGGTGGCGCCGATTCCCATTCCAAGAGCTGCGAACGCTGCCCAGATGCCTGCTTTCGCCGCTGAGTGCTCTGAGACCGATACGGCACCGCTGTCGCGGAGGTCGTCGAGAGTGAGGAGAATCTCATCACGGCCGTCCAGGAGGCTGGGATTGGCTGGCAGGTTCTTCATTCCTTCCAGGACCAACTGGAGGCTGAGGCTGGCCCCGATCCTGCGGTTCATATCTAGTAGGGCAGCGCACCAAAGACTGCCAATTTCGTAAAGTTTCAGTGTGCTGAGGGTGGCGAAATTAATCTGGTCGCTCTGGAAGCTTTGGTCGTAGGGAAACCGGCGCAGTCCCACGTCATCGTCGGTCAACCATTGCCCGATGAGTGAGGTGCCAATGAGCGTGCAAGCAAAATAGTCACCCCACCCTTCGCCCATTCCTCGGCTTTGGGTCTCCAGAAGCGGATGGGGGGCTGCGCCGCCGCCGACCAGTCGGGTACTCACGCCATGCGTGTACTCGTGGAAGACGATGGTCATATCCAAGGAGCTGTGTCGGCCGGTTTCCTGTTTAGGGCCCAGGCGCATCGTCGGCACAGAGCCCAGGGGCCACCAGTGGGCTGTGCCCAGAACCGGCTCGTTGTGGATTTCCACCTGCACGCTGCGGCTAGGGCGTCCTGCACTGCTTACTGCGCCATCTTGGTAGCTGCCGTCGGATTCACGAAACCCGATGAGGTAGGTCAGATCATGCATGAAACAGGCGCCGTA
The DNA here is from genome assembly GCF_000725495.1 of Streptomyces aureus. GTDB lineage: Bacteria > Actinomycetota > Actinomycetes > Streptomycetales > Streptomycetaceae > Streptomyces > Streptomyces aureus_B. The sequence goes on along the minus strand of NZ_KL647043.1, from coordinate 12,793 downwards.
GAATGCGTTGAGGATCATCTGATCCGCACCCTTCGGATCTGCGGGGTCGAAAAGTACGTCCTCCGCAGATTCGCCTGTGAAGGGAGAAACGCTCGAGCCCAATCCGGCCCTGGTGGTGTAGCCATCGGTTGAGTTTCCGGATACCCAGGCATTTGGGGTCGATGGAAGGTTTGGTGGCACATCGAGGCCGTAGCTCGCCCATTCGAGGGGAAAGCTCACAACCTTTCTGGGCGTGTTCGGATTGATTTGAAAGACGTTTCCTCGGCAGGTTGCAGACGGTACGAGTTGGGTGCAGTAGAGAATGCTTCGGTTGCGGGCATCGACCAGTACGCGAAACGCACCCTCTTGTTCCGATACGCCGAGGATGATGTCCCAGGCTAGTCGTAGATCTTTCGCTGCGGGGACCCAGGTGAGGTATGCGGTGATGGTCTCGCTGAAGGGTCCCTGCTCCAGGACTGTCGGCTTGCTTGCGATGCTGCTGAATTCCGCAAGCACTTTCGGCTCGAAGTCCATTGCACCGCCGCTGGCAGTCGGCGAGTTCTCTCTGAATGCGTTTCGATGGCTCTGCTCGTCGTCGCTGGGCCTTGTCACATGCAGCGCCGCAGCTTGAACAGCAGACTCGACCGGAACGTTCGCGACGACATCGAGCGAGTTGGGCGGGGTTACCAGGCGAGCCTGGGTTCGCTGAACGTCTCTTGTACCCGAGAAGCGCACCGATTGGCCGGCCATAAAGACGGGAAGACCCTGCATCTGCTGTTCGAGGTGGATTGTTGTGGCCCCGGCGAGGGTTGACGGGCTTCCCGGGAGAGGACTGAACTCCAACGGTTGTCCTGCCCGTGCCCCGAGCACCTCGCTAGTGGCCTTGGCGATCATCAGGGATCGCTCCACGAGGGTTGCGGTGGGGGCCTTCTGCTGTGCACCGAGCGGCAGTTCGTCTGCGCTCAAGGTGAAAGCGAGATACGCGCCCTCGTCGCGAAGGTCGAGCTCTCTGGGCATGTGAGGTCTACCTTCTGACCTAGGCTGGGTTCAGGCTGAACTGATTGCTCCTACTTCGTGCGGTGGCGAGAGGCACGGAGCATCGCTGCAACCACTGTGGGGAGAGCATGGCCTGGTTCGAACCGGCTGCGGCCAGGGCAAGTTGGGTGGCCGGCCCCAGGAATCCGACCCAAAGGTCCGGGGTCACGAGGGACGGACGCTCGGAAGACCACACGGTGGCTCCGTCCCGGCTGTGGTGCAGCAACCGCAGGCTGGCTGCTAGTTCGCTGGCCCGGCGACGAGCGCCGTCACGGTGCTCGGGTAGGGCTTTGAGCATGCGCCAGGTCTCCATCACCCCGGCCAGCCCGTGACACAACGTGGGGTTGTCCAGGTCTGGTGTGGCACGGTCGAATGCTGAAACGATCTGTGTGTCGATCGTGTCGTAACTTGTCGGCGTTTGGAGTAGGCACCACAGCAGACCTGCAATTCCATGGCACCAGTGGTGTGGTGTTCTAACCTCCCCCGACATCGTCGCCAGAATATTGGATCTGTCGGTCGTCAAGCCGTGCTCGGTGATGCTATGAAGCGCGTCTGCGGCCAGGGTAGAGGTGTTCACGCAGCCAGAGGCTCCTGCCCATACGGCGAGCGCCATCGCGATGCCTGCGGTGCCGTGAGCAGCCCCGAGGTAGATCCGGCCGGCTGCGTCGAACTGTGGGTGTGGAGTCCATCCGATGATTCCGTCGACTTTTCGGGCCGTAGCGTGGACCCTCATCGTCTGTTGTTCCGCAAGGTCGCATCCCCACGACGTACCGAGGATGGCGTCGATCAGAACACCGGCCCAGACGATTCCGGCAGCTCCGGAGAAGAGGTCGTAGTCGGAGATGCGGCTCCGTGCCGCGCCTTCGAAGCGCCGTCGTGCGGCTTCAATCAGGTCTGGGCGTTCCAGCCGTGCTCCGGCCAGTGCCAGCGCTACAGCCACGCCGCTGTTGCCTGTGAACAGGCCGTGCGCCTGTTCCAACGACGGGCGTGCGGCCAGCCATTCAGCGCCGCCTGTAATGTCGGAGTCGAAGTGTCGTGATCCGCTAGCGGTGTCCAGCGTTGCCAGCGCGAGGATGATTCCGGCTGCGCCCAGGTTGAGGCCCTCGCATTCGTATGCGGCGAGCAGGTGCGAGTTACGCCAGTGGTGATGACCGCCGCGGACGACTTTGAAGCCTCGTGTCGCCAGCCCGGCACTGACGGCAGAGCTGAGTGCCCAGCGGCGGTCGAACGCCGTGTGGTGTGACGCCGGGGTGGTCAGTGACTCAGTCTCGAGCGCGGGTAGGGCTGCTCTCAGGCGCTTGGCCACCTGGCCAGCAGTCGGTCTCCGTCTGGGAGCGGGGTCATGGCACGCTTTGACGATTGAGGCTGCCGTCTGCTGCCCGCGTTGCTGCAGCAAGCCGATCTGCCGGCCCGCGTTGCTTTGTTGGGGTAGGCGGCCGGGACAGTAGCCAGTCGCCGCATGGGTCACGCATGATCCGAGGCTGTAGATGTCATACGACGGGTCGACGATCGCGCGTCGCCCCTCTGGTGGTTCGTAGCCGTCTGTACCGCCCGGTACTGGCCGGGCGGTACCAATCGTCGCGGCCATTTCGAAGTCGATGAGACGAAGGCCTTCGGAGCCCATGCGCACGTTGGACATCTTCAGGTCCCGATGGACAACGCCTTGCGCGTGCAGTTCGGCAACCGTGGCCGCGAGTTCGTGCAGACATCGCACGCGGTCTACTGGTGGAAGTTTCTCCGGCTGCGTACCTCCTGCATCGCTGATGACGAGGTGCCCGGTCAATGGATCGTGGGCGATCAACTCAGGTGCGATGCCTGAGCTGCTCAAGCGGCGCAGTACCTGTCGCTCGTTCTCGAGTCGGGTCACAGCATCGTTTCCGAACTCGTCGCCCTCGATCCCCCGGACTCTGTGCCGGATGATGACCAGCCTGCGGTCGGAGAGTCTGACTGCTAGAGCCACGTGTCCGCGCAGGTTTGCCGTCAACGCTTTCAACGGCAGGTAGGTGATGCCGTCGATCCGAACTGGCGCGCCCGGTTGGACGTTGAGGTTCCGGTCTGCTGGTTTGACGGGCGGGACGGCCCAGTCCGGTTGCCTGCCGTGTGAATCGCGTACGTCCGCTTGCAGCCTGCCGTCAGGTGCCTGGAGGGCGCTGTGGGTGACGCCAAAGGAGTCGGTGACAACTTCCTTTGCTACAAAGGCACCGTACCTGATGGAAAGGGCGCCGCCCGATGCCACGGGGAGGTCAGAAGTCACAGACGGCGCGTGGCTGGGGCGCCAGATGGCATCGATGCGATCGATGAGAGTGGCCAGCAATTTGTCTGATGCAGGATATGCCGTCACAATCTTGCCGACTTGAGACTTTCCGGCGACCCCAGCGTTGATCTGGATAATGGCCCCGACGTCGGCCGGCAGCTTGAAAGTCGTCTTGGCTTCCACGAGTTCGGGGAGCACTTTTTCAAATAGGCCGACAGCACCGGCTGCTGATGTGGTGATGTGCAGCTTCCACCCTTGGCTGGGCAACGCGTCGGCGAACTCACACACCTGCCACGTGATGGTGCTGTCGCGCCGCAGGCGGGTACGCCAGCCTGCAGGGAGTCCGCCCATGAACCCGTCGAGGGCGCGCCTGTAGTGAGTGTGCAGTTGCTCACCAGGCACGATGCTCATGGCTGGCCTCTCATTAATCGCCGACATTCGTGTGATCACCTGGCCCCGCAATGAAGGCCAGCCAGGGCGTCGCATCGTCAGGCCAGAGCATCCGGCTGCCGTTGCACCAGGGTTCCAGAGTCAGATAGATCGGCTGCCGTGCTTGCGCGTCCTCAGGGGTGGGTAGCTCAACCGGCACAGCAGCGTATGCGCCTGGCGGCCATGTCATGGGCCGCCTGCCAGATGCCGGCCGGGCGCAGTAGAACTTCTGGGACAGAAGCTGGCTGGCACGTGACAGTTCGCCACGGGCCAAATGCCTACGGGCGTCAATGATGCCCTCTGTCCTTCGGTGCCCTTCTGCGAAATCGACGCCAATTCCCAGCGGATCGCAGTAGTCGCGGATTGCCGATGCGCTGCCGCGCATGCCTCGCCCCAGCGATTGGCCTGGCCGCAGGAGAACTCTATTGATCTCCACATGTTCACGTAATCCGTCGAAAAGGAATGAAGCTCCCTCGTTCTCGACTTGTTGACGTGTCAAAGTGACGACGATGCGACTTTGGATGCCGCATTGAGCCTGGAGCCACAATCGGTACTCGACGTCCTGGAACGAAGGGTGCTCCTTCGTGCCTCGCAGAGTGGACACCGGGTCCGGATCCAGAGTGACCGCAAGTACGCTCAACCCCTGCCGCCGGGCGGTTGCGACCGCATCTCTGTAGAGTTCGGCTTGGTCGTTCCCCGCAGGGTCCCACACGCCGATTATGGCGAGGTGGCCCCCCGAAGTCGAAGCGTCTACGCGATATGAGTGACTTCGCACAGAGTTACTTCACTCACGCAGCATGTGATGATGCAGTCGAGGTCGAGGTCAATGCCCGCGATGCCGCTTGCCAGCAGCACTTCCCGCTGAAGGTCCAAGGCCAAGCCCCGCTCCGCGAGGACGACCGTCGGGTCACTCTCGAAACGGTTCTTGAGAGCGGTGTCCGTTTCGAATTCAGTGTTGAGTTGTGTCCAGAACTCTCGCACCGCTTCCTCGTCCGGGATGAGTGTCGCCTTTTCGACTTTAAGCGAGAAGTTTTGAGGCCCGGTAGCAGGCATTACGTTTTCCTTTCCTCGATTGCTGATGCGACCAGTATCGGCCTCGACTGCTCACTGCGCGAGCCGGGGCTCGCGCGCAAATGGGTGAATGCTGGGCCTGTGCGCTGGTTCGTCAGCATATCCCCTGCATGGGGCGACTACTGTGCGTCCCATGCGGTAATCGCTTCCACGTCAGAGGAGGGGTTTTCACCTACTCGGGAGAGTTCTATGATTTCCGATCCCCATGCAGACTAAATTCTCAGTGGCACATTTCCTGCGCATCATGGACCCGGGCTTCTTCGGTGCATGAGCTCAAGGGGCACGGACAGCAGATTGTCAGCCGCTACACCGACACCGAGCCATGCGCCTACGGCACCAGCGCACAGCGCCAGAACTGGCACAGGCGTGGTGTCGGCAGACTGGTCACGCCGTGTGGGCGAAGTTCGCGACGTAGTCCCACAAGTCCTGGACCTGTTCGGAGGCTTTTGGGCCGGGATTGAGGGGGCGTGGTCGGCGGTCGTGCCACAACAGGCCGGTGCAGGTGGCGGCCTTGGGGGAGGCGCCGAGCCGCATGATCGTGTCGGAGCCCTGCCCCGGGGGCGGAGGATGGGCCAGGCGAAGCACGGAAGCATCCATTCCTGGACGCCCTTGGTGTCGGCCCCGGCCGGAGTGGGCACCACCTAGGGATACGACGCGGCCTCGCACGTGGTCACCGAGACCGGGGGCGGCGTGAAGAACGAGGTCACCGGAATCACGCATACCGCCGTGGCCTCGAGTACGGCCAGGGTGCAGAGGATTCCCGTTGCGAGGGACGCCGTGCGATGGCGCGTAGCCTCGGCCGGGAGTGCAGCGTGCGCTGGAGGTCGATATCGGATTCCAGGCTCTGCTCGATGTCCGCGAGGATTTTGCGTTCGTGAGGTGACAGCGCGGGTCCCTCATCCATTCCAGTCCACCTCCGCTATGTGCGAGGTGAGGGCATGAGCTCATTTTTGCCTGCCGCGGTAGTTCGTTCGCACGAGCGCAGGCCTGTTTAGGTACCCAGGATCACTGGTGCGTGCCCGGCAACCGTCAGGTCGCGGTTGCCGACCGGGTCGGGCATGTCCCGCGCGGCGGCGCTGCTCATGATGACCTCAGGGGGCCAGCTCGCCATCGCCTCGGAGGTTCCTGCGAGAGACGGCTGGGCAGGGGCTGAGGGCTCGTCGTCCGCCAGCTGCCGTGTTTTGGGGGTGTCCCCGGCGCGTTCGAGGAAGCGCGGGAGTTCGACGGGGAAGGGCAGGGCCAGGGGGAGTCCTTCTCGGCGGTCATGGCCACGGCGGTTTGTAGAAGCCGCAGGCTGCAGTGGCTCTGTTCACGAGAACCGACAGCAGCGTTCACGAGTTTGGACAGCGCTCGACCCGCTGCAGGGATCGAACAGCTCATGGTTCCGGGCAGCACCGGCCTTCCCGGGTCGGCATGATCAATGCCGGTTGGAAGTGATGTCAGTGGGCGATGTGGTGGGGAGTCTGTCTGCGCTTGGCGGGAACTCGGTGGCTGCCCAGGTGGCGAGGAGTTGCAGGGCTTCGTGGTCGGGGGTGCCGGGGGCGGCGCTGTAGGCGGTCAGGGTGAGGCCGGGCTGGGCCGGTAGTTCCATGGCGTCGAAGTCGAGGGCGATGGTGCCGACGGCCGGGTGATGGAAGGCCTTCTTGCCGGTGTGGTGCAAGCGCACGTTGTGCTTGGCCCAGGCGGTGCGGAACTCCTGGCTGCGAGTGACGAGCTCGCCGATCAGCCCGGTCAGCTCGGTGTCGTGCGGGGCGCGGCCGGCCTCGGTGCGCAGGAGGGCGACGGTGGTGTTGACACCGGTTTCCCAGTTAGGGAAGAAGTCGCGGCCGGCGGGGGTGAGGAACTGGGCGCGGGCAATGTTGGTGGTCGCTGCGGTGGGGTTGGGGAACAGCGGGGCGTAGAGGGCGCGGCCCAGGGTGTTGGTGGCGAGGATGTCGAGGCGGCCGTTGCGGATGAAGGCCGGTGAGTCGGTCATGGAGGCCAGAACACGCAGGACGCTGTCCGGCAGTGTTCCGGCGGGGCGCCGGGTGCGGCGGGTGGGGCGTTTGGCGGCGGCTCGGGCGAGGTCGAACAGGTGGGCGCGTTCGGCGTCGTCGAGCTGGAGGGCGTTCGCCACGGCGTCGAGGACTTCCTCGGATGCGCCGGCGAGATGGCCGCGCTCTAGGCGGACGTAGTAGTCGATGCTGACGCCGGCGAGCAGGGCGACCTCTTCGCGGCGCAGGCCGGGCACGCGCCGGTTGCCACCATAGGCGGGCAGTCCCGCCTGCTGCGGGGTGATCTTGGCACGGCGGGAGGCCAGGAAGGCGCGGATGTCGCTCTCGGTGCTCATGCCTTCCACGCTAAGCCGGACGGCGCAGACGTGGGGGGTCCTGTCAGTACCTGTAACAGCAGGCCCTTCTATCCCCGATTGACCTGCGCTTTCCTCGATATCGCAGGCCGTTGGAGCCGCCGGGAAATCGGCCGGAAGCGGGTCACGGCAGGGCTGTCGCAGGGCCCGGTCCGGCACACCGTGGAACCGGCCCGATGCAGCCGTTCGATCAAGGAGATCCCCTCATGCCGAAGCAGTCCGCGCCCCAGGCGCTTGCCGGAATCGCCCCGAAGCTGGTCGACGTCACCAACGAGGTCCTCTTCGGTGACGTATGGGAGCGCCCCGGACTGTCGCCGCGCGATCGGAGCCTGGTAACCGTGAGCGTCCTGGCGGCGCTGTACCGCAGCGAGCAGCTCGGCTACCACCTCGCAGTCGCTCTGGACAACGGGCTGAGCGTGGAGGAGCTGTCCGAGGCCATCACGCATCTGGCGTTCTACGCCGGCTGGCCCAACGCGATGACCGCGATCACGCAGCTGAAGAAGATCGCCGACGAACGCTCCGCCTGACCCCGGGCGCGAGCGACGCAACGACGTCCCGCCGCGCGCAGGGGCGCGCGGAACCCACAGGAGAGAACGCCATGACTGGCATCGACTGGATCGGGCAGACCACCGCGGTGGTCGCGATGGGCGCCCTGACCTACGGAGCGATCGAGACCGGCAGCGCCGGCTTCACCGCCCCATGGGTGATCACCGCATTCGCGGTAGCCTCCGCTGCGCTTGCCGCGTTCCTGGCCGCTCAGGCCCGCGGCCGCCACCCGATGATGCCGCTGGACCTGTTCCGCTCCCGCACCGTGACCGCTGCGGTCGTCATCGGGTTCGCGTTCATCGTCGGCTACTACGGTCTGCCGTTCGTCATCAGCCTCTACCTCCAGCAGGAGCGGGGCCTGTCCGCCCTGGTCACAGGCGCCGCGTTCTTGCCCATGATGCTGACCGGCGCCGCCCTGACCCCCTTCAGCGCACGCCTCGCCGAACGGGCCGGCACCCGCACCCTCGCCGTCGGCGGCCTGGCCCTCATGACCACAGGGCTTCTCCTGCTCGCCCTCCTGCCGACCTCCGCACCCGCGTGGGCGATTGCCGCGCTCATGGTCCTGGTCGGCCTCGCCGGGCCCCTCGTCATGCCGCCCGTCACCGCCGTCTTGCTGAACGCCGTTCCCGCCCACCGCGCCGGCGTCGCCAGCGGCCTGTTCAACACCAGCCGCCAGGTCGGCGGTGCCCTCGCGGTCGCCGTCTTCGGCGCCCTCCTCACTCAGCCCGCCGGCTTCCTGACTGGCATGCGCGAAAGCCTGATCATCGCCGCCGCCGTCGCCCTCGCGGCAGCCGTAGTCGGCCCCCGCATGACACCGGCCAAGTGCCTCTGAAGGTCATATACGGAGGCTGCGCTCGCAGCCTTGCCGTTCCTCGTGAATATCGAACACGACGCGCTGCCTACGCCTCCCAAACTCGTGTACAAGCGCCATCGGTTCTCGGGCTCTGGCTCAACTTCTGCGGTGACAGATCGGAGCCGGTCCTAGAGTGCCCTAGCTCCTCGGATCCCGGCTGACGGTCGGTAGCCGCCCCGAGCTCTTCCCGTTCGTGGGTTGCTGCGTGACCTGCGCAGACAGGTGTTCGTTCATCGGGTATGCGAAAGATCATCACCTGTGGCCTGCTGGCCGCCGCGGCCATCGCTGCCGTTCCGCCTGCCTTCGCCGACAACGACAGCAACTTCGCCAGCGGAGCCAACGCGGCGAACAACTGGAACTTCTCCGCTGCTGACGTGTGTATTCAGGAACTCGCAGTGGTCCCCGCCCTGAGTGACTGGACTGGCAACCACAAGAACAACTGCTCCAACGGCAACGTCATCGACCACTCCGGCAGCGCGATGCCGCACGGTCACTGACAAGCGCCACATCCACAGAACCTGCTGGGAACCGGCCCCCGGGTGACCGGCGGGATCCCGAGGCCGAAGGCTGAGCGCCCAGGCGCGGGGGCTCATCACAGAAGTTGTGCCAGAGCCGGTTCTCGTGAACAAAGCCAATGCAGGGTCGCCGGCTGCTCGGACATGACTGCTGCCGCCTGGGCGAGCTTCGTGGACGCCTGGAGCTCGGTGTCTGCGGTGGATCAGGCGGGAGCGCCGCTTGCGGTCTGCCTCGGCCTGCCAGGCCATGGAGGTTGTAGCGCATGCAGGATGCAGGTATGACCACCGTCCCAGCGGCCGTCTCATAATCGCTTCGCGTATCGAAGCCGGCATGGCAGGCGACAGGCTCTCCCGCAGCAAAGCAGACGGCACGAGACGGAGAAATTGATGGTGCGCGGCCCGTGAGTGCCGAGGAGGGTGCCGATTGCCAGGCGACAGACTCTGTGGGCAAATGGAAGTATCTCTGTCGTTCCGGGACCGGAGGTGCGGCCATGGCACAGCCTCTGGTGGCGCTCACCCGATGACCCCACGGCCGCGTTACGCCCATCTCGTGCTTGATGAGCGAGCCACCGTCGTGGAGTGGAGTCCAGAGGCTGAGAGGCTTCTTGGCTACTCCGAGAAGGAGGCGCTCGGCCGGCACGTCTCCTTGTTCCTGGCCCAGGAACAAGGAGACGTGGAAGACGGCGAGCAGATTGCCGCGCGGCATCGGGCCGGTCGGCGGGTGGTGGTCCGCGCAGCGGTCGAAACCCTGGCCCGGCCCGGTGTGCCCCTTCGCTGGGCGGTGCGGTTGAGCACGGTGTCGGACACCGTCCAGGACGAGATCGACACCGCACTGCTGCGGGCGCTGCTGACCGACTCCCCGCTGGGTGTCCAGGCCGTCGATGGGGATCTGCGGCTGCTGCGCCTGAATCTCTCCGGGCCGGGCGTCAGCGGTGCCGTGGGGCACGAGGCCATCGGCCGGCATGTCCGGGACATCGCTCCGGGCCTGATAGACGAAACGGTCGAGCAAAAGCTGCGGCATACGGTCGAGAGTGGTCAGCCCCTGAGCTTTCTGCACAGTGGTCGCCCTCCCTCCGATCCCACCCATGATCACGTCTACTCCGTGACACTGCTGCCGCTCAGGGACTCGGCCGACCACGCTGTCGGGGCACTCATCGCTTCCCAGGACGTGACCGAGAGGGAGCAGGCCCGGGCCCGCCTGGACCTCCTGGCGGAAGCAGGCGCCCGGATCGGCACCACCCTCGAGGTCCGCACCACGGCCCAGGAACTGCTCGCCGCCACGGTTCCGGCCATCGCGGACATCGCCACGGTCGACGTCCTGGACGGCGTCCTCCACGGCGAGGCCTACGCACCTGGGCCGGTGGGCAAGCAGGCCCGACTGCGACGTGTGGCCTTCAAAGGCGCCCGGGAACGCGGCGCCCGGGCGGCCTATGACACCGGGGAGCTGGTCGAATACCTGCTCCCCGCCCACATTGCCAGCCTGACCGAGCTGCAGCCCATCCTGGTGCCGCACCTGCGGTACGGCGAAACGCCCGCCGACGACCGCCGCACACCACACATCCGCGCCGATGGCGCCCACTCCCTGATGGTCGTCCCGCTCGCCGCCCGCGGTGTACTCCTCGGCCTGGTCAGCTTCTACCGGGCCCAAGCGACCGATCCCTACGACAAGGGCGACCTGGTCCTGGCCTCCGAACTCTGCGCCCGAGCGGCCGTGTGCCTGGACAACGCGCGTCAGTACACCCGTGAGCACAAGACGGCCCAGGCACTGCAGCGCACCCTCCTGCCGCGCTCCGCGCCGTTTCAGAGCGCTGCCGACGTGGCCTGGCGGCATGATTCGGCGCAGAGCCCGGGTGACTGGTTCGACGTCATTTCCCTCTCCGGCGCTCGAGTTGCGCTGGTCGTGGGCCGTATGGCCGGCGAAGGGATCGACGCGGTCGCCGCGATGGGACAACTGTGCACGGCCGCCAACACGCTCGCCGCCCAGGATCTCGCCCCCGACGAACTCCTCGGCCGACTGCACGACATGGTCACCGGACGCAGCCACGAGACCACCGACGATCCCCGTGCGGCATCCGCCAGGAACCACATGCAGGGAGCCTCCTGCCTCTATGCGGTCTACGACCCCGTTTCACGCCGCTGCACGCTCGCCCGAGCCGGTCATTCGACGGCGGTGGTCGTCGACCCGCAGGGCGTGCCCGAGATCTGCGACATCCCCGAGGGCCCTTTGCTGGGCACAGGCCATCCGCCGTACCGGAGTGTGGACATGGAACTGCGGGAGGGGACCAGCCTGGGACTGTTCAACACCGCTCCGGCACCGGCCAAGAGCGCCGCCCTGTCGTCCGCTGCTCAGATCCTGTGCCAGATTCTGAGCAGCGATCCCTGTCGCGACCTGTCGGACAGCTGCGAGGCGTTCATCCGCGCCGGCAAACCTGCCGACGAGGGCTCCCTCGTGCTACTGGCCCGCACCCGGGCTCTGTCCGCAGACCAGGTGTCGACCTGGATCCTTCCACCGGACCCGGCCGTCGTCACCGAGGCCCGGGCCATGAGCCTGCGACAACTCGCCGACTGGGGCCTGGGCGACCTGGCCTTCGCCACCGAACTGATCGTCAGCGAGCTCGTCACCAATGCCATCCGCTACGGAGCCGGGCCCGTCGGCCTTCGCCTGATTCGTGACCGCGGGCTGATCTGCGAGGTCAGCGATGGCAGCAGTACCGCTCCTCATCTTCGGTACGCCTATGAGACCGACGAAGGCGGCCGTGGCCTTTTCCTGATCGCTCAGATCGCCCACCGCTGGGGCACCCGCTACTCCGCCCGAGGAAAGACCATCTGGGCCGAACAAGCCATCGCCTGACCGGATATGGCCGGACCGACGGCGGCGCGGCGACGTGCCGCCACCGCATCCTCCTGCCCTGACCACCCGGCCACCGACTTCGGGACAGACCCGAACGTCTCACAGTCCCTAGGACGGCCATACACGCATACCTGGCAGCCGTGGCAGACCCGCACGCTTCTCTGCACTTCACTCGATCGAAATTCGTTGGGGATGCCGAGAGGGGCATGGCAATTCCTGTGCGTCACACGTGCTCACGAGGTGAGGTCGTCGGTAGGGCGTGACCGCAGCGCGCTGTCCCTGCCAGGCTTCGGCAGCGTCGCCGACCCATGTGCTGCCGGAGCCGCTTCTCGTACTTCGATCCACTACGCGAGACACTGGCCTGCCAGTGGGGGAGGGAAGCGGGATGAGGCATGTGCCTTTCTTCCGTTGGGTGCTTACCTTGGGCTTCGTGCTCTTCGCCTGCTCTGTGGGGCTGTACGCTGCCGGGTCGGGCCTGCCGGAAGCGCGTCAGATCGACCTGACGGTGCTCGACGAGAAGCCCGACGGATCGTGCAGGGTCCGTTGGATGGACCCGTACCAGAAGCGGGCGCGAGAGGCGCCCTACCAGTGCGACCCCGGTCGGTCGGCCCTCCTCAAAGCGCCCCAGTACTCCGATAGCAGTGGCTATGGCTGGGACAGCGGGTTCATGCTCACCGAGGGGCCGGACCGGGGGAATCTGGAGGACCTTGCTGCCGAGTCGGACCTTGGGTACTCAGACGTCTTCCTGCTGCTGGGAGCGTTGCTCATTGCCCTCGGGCTGATCGGGGGGAACCTCGGTGCCCTTCCCAGGGTTCTAGGCCGTTTCGTTTAGATCATCGGATCGTTGGTCCGGGTGTGCCGTTAACTGACGCGCAGTGGGCGCGGATCGAGCCGTTGCTCCCGGACCGGACGC
>NZ_JNZD01000039.1 GCF_000725495.1 Streptomyces aureus | reverse complement strand
GGTGTCCGGTTTGGTGAGGGTGCGGGTGAACGTCTCGTCGAACAGGGGTTTGTTGTGGTGGATCGGGACGGGAACGGTGGCGGCGTCCTTCCAGCCGCTCTTGCCGTCCTTGGAGTACTGCAGGGTGACGGTGGGGTGGGCGGGCCAGTGGGCGCGGGTGTCTTCGTAGGAGACGTAGCCGTGAGTTCGCAGGGCTCCGTCGTCGTCGAGTGATGCGCTCAGCCCGGTGTGCGTGGTGTAGGCGACGTGGAGGCTGAAGGGTTGGGTGGCGTACTGCTGGAAGGGCATGTCGCCCGTGCCTGCGATGAGTTCGCCGTTCGGGGCGGCGCCGTCCGAGGAGACATGCAGGGTGTAGTTGCCCTGGCTGTCGGTGGTCGTCGTGTCGGCCACGTGCGCCCGGTCCTGCAGCGTGATCGCGGTGTGGGGCAGCGGTTGCCAGCCCGAGGTGGTCTGGATCTCCGCGTGGCCGGTGACGGTCCCCGCCGCGCCCTGTTGCAAGTTCAGGGCGTGGGTGCTGGCGGTGAAGCGGATCGGTGCCTGAGCTGTGTGCATGCTCTGGGGGGACACCGGCGGGCGGATCGCCCCGGGGTAGCGGCTGGAGGCCTCGGGTGAGGCCCACAGTTGGAAGAACGTCATGGTGGGGACGAAGGTGGCGGTGAAGCGGCCGTCTTCGGAGGTGGTCGCGGTCGTGTGGATGTGTCCGGCGTCGACATCGACGGTTACGCCGCCGGCGGGAACCGGGACGTCGCGGTCGCGGGGGTCGCGGGCGACGGCGATTCCACTGACGGAGACGTTCTGGTGGAGGTAGTCCGGCACGTTAGGGGTGGCGGTGACGCCGGTGAGCCTGATGACCGTCTGGTAGTGCAGGGTGTGCGGGGAGAGAGCCCCGGTGACGGTTGCGCCGGAGGCGTCCTGCAGATCGACGGTCACCCGGTAGTCGCCGAGTTCGGACAGGTGCACAGGCGCTCGCCAGACTCCGGATCGGGCGTCCTCCCCGGAGTACTGGGTGAAGTCCGTGGTCGATCCGGCATCCGCGGTTCCGTCCGGTGCGTCCAGTGGGGAGAAGTGGGCTGTGATGCGGGTGAGCGGGCTGTCGGAGTGTGCCGTGACGTAGAGCAGGCCCGGTTCGTACCAGCCGTCGGCGTCGGACAGCACGGGACCGCCGGTGGTGCCGTCCGCGTGGGCCGGGGCGGTTCCTGTGAACAGGGATGCGGACAGGGCGGTCGCCGTGGCCGCGGCCAGGAAGGTACTGCGTCTCATGAAGGTTCCCAGGGCAGAGGTGGGTTGCGTTGCGTGGGGGAGCCGGATTCCGGATTCGTGTCGGGTGCCGCCCGCACCCGAGGGTGTCCGGGTGCGGGCGACGGTACGGAATGACGGTCAGGTGTCAGTCGAGCTGGGCGACCTTGGGCAGGTCATCGGCGGACGCTGCGTCGGCTGGTGGAAGAGCATAGGGATAGATGCGGACGTTGCTGATCGCGCCGTTGGTGTATTCGCCGTAGGTCCCAGAGGCGAGCTTGCGGCCCAGCTGCAATGGGCCGGTGGCGTTCCACGGGGAGTAGGTCCAGTCGGTGGTGGCTGCGAGTTTGCCGTCGACGTAGAGGCGGATTTCCTTGGCGGTGGCGTCGTAGATGCCGACGAGATGCGTCCACCGGCCGGCGACCGCCTTGGTGCCGTACGTGGCTCGCCAGACGGCACTACTGGTGTCCGTGCTGTGCCGACCGAACGCCCAGGACTGGGCGCCGGAGGAGAAGTACAGCTGGAAGCCGTTGTTGGTGGTGCCGTTCTGCGAGATGAACGTGCTGTTGGCTGCCAGTGAGTTGAGCTTGACCCAGGCTGAGACGGTGAAGCTCTTGGAGGTGTCCACGGCCGGGCCGGTCGCGCTGCCGTAGCCGGTGGTGCCGTTCAGCGTGAGGGCGTTTCCTCGGGTGGTGTCGTTGGTCCAGGAGTAGCCGCCGGACAGGCCGGCTGTGAGTGTTCCGGTGCCGTCTGCGGTTGTGGCGCCGCTGCCTTCAGCCAGCTTCCACCAATGGGTGGCGATGTCGGTGACCGATCCCAGTGCGACGGCTGGGGCGAAGTCATAGGTCGGCGGTGAGGTGAGAACCGGACTCTGGCGGTAGTTGTACTCGAGGAGCTGGCCGTAGGTGTCGACGGCATACAGGTCCGGCATGCCGTCCGGGCCACCGGGGTGGGTGGAGGTGCTTCGGACCGGGCTGTTGACGTCGCCGGGGGAGGCGACGACCGGGTAGGCGGTCGGCGACAGGGTGAGGCCGAGGCTGGTGTGCGTGCCCGGGTGGAGCAGGTCGGGGACCAATGTGGCCGGGTCGACGGTGATCGGATAGCTGTACAGCTGGCCGGTTGTGTTGTCGCGGGACCACAGGACGGGCTTGTCCTTGAAGGTGCCCGCGGCGATCAGGCTCTGGCCGGTCCAGTCGCCGTCACCGAGCAGGAGCGGGTTCTTGAGGTGGTAGCCGCCGTCAGACTGGTAGATCCAGAGTTCCTTGTTCTCGACGGTGATGACTGCGGGGTAGTCGTCGGTGTTGCCGAAGACGTTGCCCGGGGCGATGAGCTGGCTGACGTTCCAGCTCGTGCTGTTGTAGTCGGTGGCGCGGCAGCGTGTGTCGTCGGCGACGACGTCGGACGCCGCGCAGGCGTCCTTGACGACGCGGTCGAAGCGCTTGTCGACGAAGCCGCCGAGGGTGGACCATTGGGTTTGTGGGATGGAGGCGTCGTTGACCGGGTCCAGGTCGTTCTTGACGATGTAGAGGTTGTGGCTGTTCTTGTTGTACGCCCACAGGTCGTCGCCGCTCGCGCCGTGCAAGTTGCCGCGGTGGGCGATGAGGTAGTTGTTCCAGCTGGTGCCGTCGGGGGAGTCCTCCTTGGTCGAGACCGTGACGGGGCCGGTGACGTCCGGCGCTTTGCCTGCGACCGGGTCGCTGTGGACGGGTGCGGTGTTCTGGCCCGGGTCCTGGTTGCCGGGGATCAGGTCGAGGTCGCCGGTTTTTGTGGTGGCGAGCAGGTCGGGCACGCCGTCGCCGGTGATGTCGCCCGGCTTGATGGGGGTGGCGGGGTCCCAAGGGACCGTGAAGGTGTAGCCGGCGGGGCTGGCGGATATGTTGCCCGCCTTGTCTACTCCGGCGACGTACAGGGTGTGCACGCCCCAATCCTGGATCGGGACCTGGATGGTGGCGGTGGAGCGGCCCTGGCTGTCGGTGCCGGAGATCGCGGCGGGCCGGCTGTCCGCCTCGGTGGGCGGTGAGTCGAGCTGCCACAGGAAGGACTGTATGCCGCTGGACTTGCAGGCGCCGGGGGTGCAGGTGTCGTCGCTGGAGGGGGCGTCAGTGCCGGCGACGGTGAAGTTGGTGGTCTTGCCGGGGCCGGCGTAGACGGGGTCGCTCTCGCGCGGGGTGCCGACCGGTGGGAAGGCGGGGTTGCCGGAGATGTCCGGGGCTGGTGGTGCGGTGAAGTCGGTGTTGAACCAGCAGTGGTCGGACTTGCCCGAGGTCAGGGCTTGGTCGGAGTCAGTTTCGGCGTAGACGTCCCAGCCGTATTGGTGTCCGTCTTTGAGGGTGGCGCCGATTTTCAGTGCCGCGTCGGTGCCGGAGGCCAGCGATGCGCTGTCCGGGGTCGAGACGGCGGCGCCGTTGCCGTCGCCGTCGGGGTCGATGGTGCGGTCCCACACGTAGTAGTGCGCTTTGACCTTCTCGCCGGAGATCTGGCTGGTGACGGTGGAATGGAGGGTGATGTTGCTGCCGGCGTCGGAGTAGGTGGTGGCGCCGATCCAGCCGACGCCGCTGGTGGTGCACGGGGCCGAGGCGTCGGTGGCGCCCGGGGTGATGTGCAGGTCGGTGGGGATGCCGGGCGGGACGTCAAACGTGGTGGTGAGGGTGAGCGTGGTGGACAGGCGAAGGTAGTCGTCGTTGCTCGAGGACTCCGACTCGTTGCCGTACAGGCCGATGGTCCAGGTGTTGGCACCGTCACCGAAGGTGCCGTCCGCGTCGTAGCCGTTGCCGTCCTCATCGGCGATCTTCTGGGCCTGGCTCTTAACGTGGAAGGTGGCGGTGCTGTTGCTGCAGGAGCTTCCGGAGTTGGCGCCGCTGGGCACGGTGTCGGTCACCGGAGGGAAGGCTGTGTCGTGGACGCCGGGGCGTGACAGCCAGTCGGTGCTGGAGCTGATGGCGTTGGTGGTGTGGAGGGTGAGCGGCTGGTTCTGGCTGCAGTTGTAGCTCGCTGCGAAGGTGGTGGAGATCTTCACGTAGGCGTCGGAGATCACGTACGAGGCGTGGAGTCTGTCGGTGGTGATCGCCCAGTAGGACCGCTCCAGCCCTGTCCCGCAGGCGCCGCCCCACCGCTGGTAGCCCGCGCCCTGTCCGTTGGTCTGCGCCTTGTCGTACTGCGGGGAGTTGTTGCAGGCCGAGCTGGAGTAGACCTCGGTGTAGTGGCCGGTGTGCGAGGAGACGGGGTTGGTGTAGGGGTCGATGTACACCGGGTAGGTGGTGTCCGGGCCGGTGAGCATGCCGGCGTCGGGGGTCAGCGTCACGGCGTCGCTCGTGGCGGTCATGGCGACCGGTTTGGTGGTTGCCTCCGGGCCGGGACCGTCCACGGAGGACGTGAGGTCGGCCACCGGGCCGCCGAGTCGGGGCGGGGTGGTAGCGGAGTCCCACATCAGCGGTTGCGGGCTGGTGTAGGCCACGTCGCCATCGGCGGTGGTGGCCTTCATACTGTCGGCGTCGGTGGCAGCGAGTGTGAGGCCGCGAGTGTCGGCGGCCAGCGTGAGCTTTTTCAGACGCGGGTTGGCCGCCGCGTCCGCGTTGTGGACGATCAGGACGTCGCTGAAGCCACCCTGGCTGGTGACGGATACCGACAAGTCAACTCCGGGCAGCACCGAAGAGTACAGCGCCGTGTCGTCGCTGACGCTCGGTGCCGGCAGGGTGAACGGCAGAGTCAGCGCCATGCTGGGGCCATCTGCATGGGTCAGCGTGACCAGAGGGCCGTCGCCGCCGCCGGAGAGGGTGACCTTGTTCGGTGTGGCCTGGGGCGCGTAGTTGCCGTGGCCGTCTGCGGCAAGGGTGGAGTCTACGGGAGTCCACTCGCCGTTCTTGAGGACGCGGGTGGGCAGCGCGCTGGTGGTGCTGGTGAAGGTGCCGTCCGGCAGCGCGTCGGTGGTGGAGACCTCCGTGGTCAGCGCGTCCACCGGGACGGTCCTGCCCGTTGAGAGGGCCTCGGTCCGGGCTGCCAGCAGCGGGTCGGCCGGAGCGGGCATGGAGTCGTCGGCGACGGCGGGCAGTTGAGGGAACATCGCCACCAGGCTCATGAGCGCGGTGAACATGGCCAGTCTGCCGGCCGCAACGGCGCGCCTACGGCGGTTGCGTATCGGGGGTCTCAACACCTGGCAGGCTTCCTTCGGTTCGAGGGGCAGCGGGGTGGGAGAGCCCGAGTGCCACAGTGATCTGAGAAGTGATCAATTCCGGCACAGAAACTACACAGAATCTGTCATGGGCATGCATTGCTTCTCCCTTGAATCGGCAAAGCGTCTTGAGCCGTGATCATGAAGCTACCTAACCTCCGTTCGATCGCTCACCTGTGATCGCACTGTGTGACAGCCCGTCAAGAGGGTTGTGTCCTGGGGGGTTTACGCGTGAGTGGCAGACGGCGCTGGTTTGCGGGGACATGGCACCGGATATTCCTCGGCGGACTCGGGCTGTGGACCGTTCCGATCGCCCTGCTCGCGCTCCTGGTGCCCGTAGCCATCACCACGGGCTTCGGCATGCCCGGTTTCATGGCAGGCCACTCCGGCGACGACGGCTTCGGCCACCACGGCGGCTTCACCTTCGACGGCACCGTGTGGCGCCCCAAGAAACTCGCCGCCACCAAAGCGGTAGGGGCACACCTCCTGCAGCCGAAGGCGCAGAGCCACCCCAAGGGCTACAAACGACTGGCCACTTACCGTCCACAGGCGAAGCATTGGCCCAAAGCCGGCACCGCCGTCGTCGACCTCCGCGCACAGGGCGCCGCGAAGCCTGTCAAGGCAGGTTCCCTGCCCGTCTGGGTGGCACCCGCCGACCCCAAGCAGAGTGTCGATTCCGCGAGGGTCCAGGCCGCGTCCCACACCCAGACGCTGCGCGCCGGCGCCAACGGCATGCTTCTCGGCATCACCCCGTCCGGCAGTCCGTCAAGCACCCCTTCCGGCACGGTATCCACGCGCGACCGGGTCAAGGTGGTCATCGACTACTCGGACATCGCCCGGGCGTACGGAGGCGGTTACGGCTCCCGACTGCGGCTGGTGCAACTGCCGGGCTGCGCGCTGACCACTCCCGAGAAGGCGGAGTGCCAGAAGGTCACCCCGCTGAAGTTCACCAACCGGGCCTCCGCCGAGCAACTGACGGCGACCGTCACCTTGGCCTCCGCGTCCGGCGCCGACGGCACGGCCGATCCCAAGTCGACCGACGACACCGCCAGTTTGACGCCGACCGCGAGCGCCGGTCTCTCGCAGGCCCCGGACGCCACCGCCACCGAAACCGCGAAGCCGACCACCGGCGCGGAATCTCCGAAGCCCGACCAGAGCACCGCATCCCCCAAACCGTCCGAGAGCGCGAACGGGCCGGAGGTGATGTCGGAGCGCACCGCACCACTGACCGCGGCCGCTGCCGCCGGCACCACGGCGCTCGCCGTGACCTCCGGCGCCTCCGGCTCCCAAGGCGACTACGGGGCAACGGAGTTGTCGGCCGCCGGTACCTGGCAGGCATCGGCCACCGGCTCCTTCACCTACTCCTACCCGATCTCTGTGCCCGCCGCAGTCGGCGGCAACGCGCCCTCGGTGGGCCTGGGTTATGACTCCCAGTCCGTCGACGGGGAGACCACCGCCCGCAACTCCCAGGCCTCCTGGGTCGGCGACGGCTGGAGTTACCAGGTCGGTTACGTGGAGCGGCGCTACCGCAGTTGCAGCTCGCTGCTCGACTCCGACGGCAAGAAGCTCGTCAAGGGGTCGGGGGACGAGTGCTGGGGCGGGGACAACGCCATGCTCTCCTTCGGGTCGCACTCCGGCGTGCTGGTGCCCGACGGTGTCGACTCCGGCGTGCCCGGCGAGATCAAGCAGTGGAGGATCCAGGGCGACGACGGCACGCTCGTGCAGGAGCTGTCCGGCGCGGCCAACGGGCTGCACGACGGCGTCTACTACCGGGTGCTGACCTCGGACGGCACCGCCGCTTACTTCGGGGCCGACCACTCACCGAAGGACCCCGGCACCAGCACTGCCATGCCCGCCGATCCCGCCGACGCTTCCACGCATTCGGCCTGGGGCGTTCCCGTCCTGCACCCGCGCTCAACGGACCCTTGCCACGATGACGCCAAGGGAAAGTTGTCTCAGTGCGACAAGCCCGAAGGCTGGCGCTGGAACCTCGACTTTGTTGTCGCGCCCGACGGTTTCGTGCAGCGCTACGACTACACCAGTGAGTCCAACTACTACGACCTCGGCGGCGGTCAGGCGGCCGCTACCGACGACCCGGACGACACCGGCACGCTCACTTCCTACACCCGCGGCGGTGCGCTGACGCTGATCTCGTACGGCTACACGCTGGATGACGAGCAGGCCGGCCGCACTCCTGGCGCCGAGGTCGATTTCGGGCTGGCGCAACGGTGCCAGACGACCAGCACGTTCACCGACTGCTCGAGCGACAACCTCAAGGACAGCACCGCCACCCACTGGCCGGACGTGCCGTGGGACCTGCACTGTGACTCCACGGACAAGACCAAGCTTCCCGACGGCGCCACCACCGTCCCGGCCGACGTGTGCGTTACTTCCGGCCCGAGCTTCTGGACCACGACGCGCCTGGACTCCATCACCACCAAGGTCCACGTGAAGGCCACCGACCAGCTCACCGCGGTCGACACCTACAAGCTGGGTCAGGTCTACTCGGACGCGGGCGGCACCGTCGACCCGGTCACCGGCACCACGGTGGACCCGAAGGACGCCGGGATGCTGCAGGCCGTGATGTGGCTGCAGTCCCTCCGCCATACCGGCAAGGGCACCTACGACAACGGCAACAGCGACATCGCTCTGAACCAGGTGTCGTTCACCGGCACCGAGATCGACAACCGGGTCAACGACGACTCCCCGTCCGCCCCACCCCTGTACCGGCCGCGTATCTCCAGCATCCAGACGGAGACCGGCGAGTCGATCGCCGTCGAGTACAACACGGCCCCCTGCGCGGGCAAAACACTCTCGATTTCCCAAGCCGACAGCAACACCGAATCCTGCTACCCCGTCTACTGGACCGTGCCCGGTGCTTCGAAGCCGATCGCGGACTGGTTCAACAAGGTCACGGTCGACAGCGTCGCCACCTCTGACCTGACCATCGCCGGCCAGTACAAGCCGGACGCCCAGAACAACCCGGCCGGCTCCGAGACGCAGATCTCGCACTACAGCTACTCAGGTCCGGCCTGGCACCGTGACGACTCCGCACAGACCGACGACCAGTACCGCACCTGGGACCAGTTCCGCGGATTCCGCACCGTCACCGTACAGACCGGGCAGGCCCCCGAACCCGTCACCCAACAGACCACCACATATCTGCAGGGCATGGACGGCGACTACAAGGCCGACGGCACCCGTCGCTCCGTCAGCGTCGACGCCAAGGTCGACGGCAACACGGTGCTGAGTGTCACCGACGCCGACCAACTGGCCGGCACCGATTTCCAGGACACCAACTACACCCAGGCCGGCGGCACAGTCGACGCAGTCGGCATCAACGGCCCGTTCGCCTTCACCACCACCGCCTCCGCGGCCCAGACCTCCTGGACGGCCTGGACCCAGGACGACAATCCCGGCGGGACCAAACCAGACCCCTCCACCCTGCCCGACCTCACCGCACACCGCATCAAAGCCAGCAGCTCCCTCCAGTACGAACGTCTCGCCAACAACACCTGGCGGCACACCAAGACCGACACCACCTACGACAGCCAAGGACGGCTGTCCACCGTCAACGCCCACGGCGACGGCGTCGACCCCAAGCAGGAAAAGTGCGCCACCACGACGTACGCCGACCCACCGTCGTCGAACACGATGATGCTGTCCTACCCCGACCGCGTCACCTCGGTCGCAAGTGACTGCACCACCGCAGCAAGCGCGAGCAACCTGCTGACAGACAAGAAGATCTACTACCTCGGTGACGGCACCCCCAGTGGTCTCGGCACCTACGGGAAGGTCTCCGCCACCGGCGCGTCGACCGCGACACAGACGGCCACCAGCTACACCGGCACGACGGAGAACTGGCTGACCACCTCGGCCATGGGCTACGACGGCGCAGGCCGAGTCACCGACTCCTACGACGCCACCGGGCAGAAGACACACACCGACTTCAGTCCCGCATGGAGCAACGCCGGCGGCAACACCAACGCCACCAGCGAGACCTCCACCAACAGCAAGGGATGGAAGGTCACCTCCACCCTCGACGCCCTGCGCGGTTCGACCCTGGAGAGCGTCGACGCCAACGGCCGCAAGACCGACATGACCTACGACGCGCTCGGACGGCGTACCGCGGTGTGGCTGCCCGGCCGGGACAAGGCATCCGGCCAGAGCGCCGACCGCACCTTCGCCTACTCCATCAACCCCGGAGCCGTCCCCGCACCCGGCGACACGATCACCCAGCCCGGCGCGCCCACCTCCGTCACCTCGAAGACGCTGCGGGACGACGGCACGTACGCGACCTCCGTCTCGATCTACGACGGCATGCTCCAGCCCCGTCAGATCCAGGCCACCGCCATGGGCGACTCCAACTCGGGCCGGGTCATCTCCGACACCTTCTACGACTCCCACGGCTGGCAGGTCTCTGCCTACGCGCCGTATTCGGAGCCGACCACCTTCCCCTCGACCACGCTGTACGCCGCGAACGAGAACCAGATCCCCTCGGAGACCACCACCACCTACGACGGTGAGGGCCGGCCCCTGAAGGCGACCCTCTGGCACCAGGCCGTCGAGCAGTGGCACACCTCCACCAGCTACCCGGGCGCCGACGAGGTCGACACCACGGCTGCTGCCGGAGGCCGCTCGACCGCCTCCTTCACCAACGCCGTCGGCCAGACCACCAGCACCGTGGTCAAGAACACCGGCTCCACCGTCACCCTGTCGGGCGGCTCGGTTATTCCATCCGGTACGTCGCTAACCTCCGACAGCGTGCGTCTGACGATGCAGCCGGACGGCAACCTCGTCCTCTCCGCCCTGGCGAGCGGGGCGACCATCTGGTCGTCGGGCACCTCCGGACACGCCGGCGCCTGGGCGAAGTTCGGCACCGACGGCAACCTCGTCATCTACAGCACCGCCGCAGCCCAGCTGTGGACCACCGGCCTGACCGCCACCACGGGCGCCACCTTCCGAGTCCGCAACGACTCCACCGTGGTCGTCGTCGCCTCCAACGGCACCACCGTGCTGTGGAAGCAAGGCACCGCAGGTGCCGTCGCGGCCGCCGACTCCACCACCAAGTACACCTATTTCCCTGCGGGCCAGATCGAGTCGATCAAGGACAACGCGGGCAACGCCTGGTCGTACACCTACAACCTGCTCGGCCAGAAGCTCACCCAGAACGACCCGAACACCGGCACAACCACGTTCGACAAGTACGACGTCGCCGGCAACCTGCTCCAGACGACCGACTCCCGCGGCCAGGCCACATCCTTCACCTACGACTGGGACAACCGGCCCACGGCCGAGTACGCCGCCGCCTGGTCGGCCAACCCCGACCCGTCCAAGCTGCTGGTCTCCCACGTCTACGACACGCTGGAGAAGGGCTACGCGACCTCCGCCACCCGCTACGTCGGCGGCGCCTCAGGGACCGCGTACACCCAGGCCGTCACCGCATACAACACGGCCTACCAGCCGCTCGGCACCACGCTTACCGTCCCGTCCTCCGACGGCTTCGCCGCCGCCGGGCAGTCCAGCGCACCCGCCTCCGGCAGCGTGACCTACACCGCCACCAACCACTACACCGACACGGTCGGCCTGCTGTCCACCACGCACTTCCAGGCCGACGGCAACCTGCCGGCCGAGGACATCGACTACGGCTACACCCAGCAGGGCAACCTTGACGGCATCGGCGGCTTCATCAACTCCGCCAACACCCCCGCCTACCTCGACACCGCCGTCCACGACGCCTTCGGACGCGTCCTGCAGGCCAACTACGGCCGCACCGGCAAGGAACTGGCGACCTTCGCCCAGTACGACGCCACCACCGGACGCGTCACCCAAACCAGCAGCATGCTCCAGACGTCGGCCAACGCCCTGGACGTCACCAACCTGCGCTACAACCAGGCCGGCGAACTCACGGCGATCGACGACCTGCAGGACAACACCACACACGACACTCAATGCTTCACCTACGACTCCTTCCAGCGCCTGACCACCGCCTGGACCGACACCGCGGGCATCACCAACCCGAACGCGGCCACTCCCGGCGCGGTCGGCGCCTGCACCACCGCACGGGTGCAGACGACCACCACGTCCCCCATCACCGCCACCACAGTGGGAGGCCCGGCCCCCTACTGGCAGAGCTACACCTACGACCAACTCGGTGACCGCACCGGCACGGTCAACCACGACACCACCGGCAACGCCCTCAACGACACCACCCAGGCCGTCACCTACCCTGGCGCGGACGGCACGGCGCCCGCGCCCCTGCCCGACCAGGCAGGCACGGCCACCCTCACCAACCCGGCCGGTACGGCGACCATCGCCCCGACCTACACCGACCCCGCCCACGGCAACGTGAACGCCGGCGACACGATCAGCCGGAAAGTAACCTCCACCGGTCCGCTGACCAGTTCCTTCAGCATCACCGGCGGTGTCAAGCGGTGCGTCGACGACGCCGGCGGTTCCACCACGGCCGGCACCAAGGTGCAGGTCAACACCTGCAACGGCGCCACCAGCGAGAAGTGGACGGTCGGTACCGACGGCACGGTGAAGGTCCTCGGCATGTGCCTGGACACCACCGGCAACGCCACCACCAGCGGCACCCTCGTGGTGATCGACACCTGCAAGACCGACGCCACCCAGAAGTGGAAGGTCACCACCACCGGCACCCTGGTCAGCAACGCCAACACGGCGATGTGTCTGACCGACCCGGCCGCCTCTGCCACCACCGGCACCCAGCTCACCCTCGCCGCCTGCGGCGGCACCGGTCAGACCTGGACCAACGCCGCGACCGGCGCCGTCCCGGCCGGCCAGAGCCAGACCTTCACCTATGACGCCGAAGGCCGTACCGCCACCGTCGCCACGACCTCCGGCACCCACACCAACACCAGCAAGTACCTCTACGACGCCCAGGGCGGCCTGCTCGAGCAGACCGCCGCCGTCGACGGCACGGACAAGACCCGCATCCTCTATCTCTTTGGCGGCGCCGAGCAGATCACCCTGAACGTCTCGGCCAAGACCTGGACCGGCCTGCGCAACATCGCCGGCCCCGACGGCACCACCGTCACCCGCTCCAGCACGGGGACGGTCTCCTACCAGGTCGCCAACGGCCAAGGCACCGCCGTCACCGCTGTCGACGCGTCGACCCTGGCCGTCACCCGCCGCTCCTTCGATCCCTTCGGCAACCCTCGCGGCAACAAACCGAGTTCCTGGGTGGCTGCGGACGAGAACCACGGCTTCCTCGGACAACCCGCCGACCCCGTCAGCGGCCTGAACCTGCTGGGCGCCCGCGACTACGACCCCGTCCTGGGCCGCTTCCTCACCCCCGACCCGGTCTTCGAGCCCGGCGACCCCAACCAGATGGGCGGCTACACCTACTCCGGCGACAACCCGGCCAGCTCCTCCGACCCGAGCGGCCTGATGGAGATGATGGACTCCAGTGGAGGCGGCTGCAGCGCCAAGTGCGCCGCCGCCAACGACAAGGTGTACTCGTCCACCTCCACTTCCAGCGGAACGAAGAAGCACAGCAGCGGCTGCTCGGGCTTCTGGGGATGCGCCGGGCACTACTTCCACAAGGCACTCCCGGTCGCTGAGAAGGTCGCGACCGTGGTCGCAGTCGTGGCCGTGGCCGTGGTCGTGGTGGTGGCCGTTGTCACCTGCGCCGGAACCGTGCTCGCAGCCCCCGCTTGTCTCATAGCGGGCGGTGAAGCGGTCGCTGCAGTCGGTGGTCTGGTCGGTGGTGCCGACTGCATGGCCATGGGCTGCGGCGGAGGCGAACCAATAGCCGAAGAAGCAGGCGACTCGCCACCCGCAGGAGGCAGCGCTGGTGAGGCCGGCGAGGCCCCGAAGGGTTCGGCCGATGCCGCACCCCACGACGCGGGCAGCGGCTCGGGCGACGCCGCCGCCGCCTCGGGCGCGAGCAAGGAAGCCGCCAGCGACTCTGCGGGCACCAACGCGGCGGCGCCCAAGAAGGCCAACTCCCAGGACGAGGCTGCCTCCTCGAGCAGGGCAGCGGCTGCACCGGACGAACCCAGCACGGGCAATTCTGGAACCACAGCCGAAAACTCCCGCAGCGGCAACCGCTCGGGATGCAGCTTCTCACCCGGGACACCCGTCCTCCTGGCAGGCGGCAAAACCAAGGCAATCGGTAAGATCAAGACCGGCGACAAGGTCGAATCCGCCGACCCCAAGACGGGCAAGCACCAAGGCACCCGCACCGTCCAGCACATCTGGATCAACCACGACAAGGACCTGCTCGACGTCACCGTCCGGGACAAGGACGGCCACACCGCAACCCTCCACACCACCGCCAACCACCCCTTCTGGGACGACACCACCCACACCTGGAAACCGGCTGGGGAATTCCACCACGGTGATGTCCTCAACACAGTCGACGACGGTCACGCTTCCGTCGTGAAGATCCGGGTTACGCCTGGTACTGCGAATCGTTGGAACCTTACGGTCCGTGAACTGCACACGTATTATGTGCTCGCGGGCGGCATCTCGATCTTGGTGCATAACACCGAGGACGGTTTCTGCCCGCATGGCGGAGTCGGCCACCTCCAGGACGGTGTCGACGACATTACGGCCGCGGCCGGTGGTGGTGCGAAGTACCGAACGATGGGGGGACTTCATGCCGGCCTACCGACCGGGAAGGGCGGCATGGACTTCTACGCGGCAGGAGCCCGTTCGGATCTCACCGGCGCTCAGTACAACGAGTTGGATCCAGCTGGTGAGGGAGAATTCGGATTCCGTGTGCCTCAGCCACAGAAGCTGGTGGACAAAGAGGACCTGTGGCACGTCGAGGTGAAACTGTTCAACGAGGTGGCAGGCGTCTTGCAGATGCGACCAATGTTTTTGGTGGTCAGCAGACCGATCTGCCCGGCGTGTGAGTCCTTCTTGACCCGGAGAGGCGCCACTTTGACATCCGACAGGTCAGCGGAATGGTAGTCCTCGTGCTCGAGGGCTACGGGGCGGTACGGAGCGGAGATCGAGATGCCTGATTCTCAGGAGACGGCTGAAAGTCATGAGTCGAAGGCGTTGGCTTGTGCTACGGCGATTCGAGTCGGTGGCGCGCTGTACATTCTGGCCGAAGCGGCGGGCCTGGAGGATGCCTACTATGGTGCGGATGCCGGAATCCAGGCCGGGATCATTGCGATTACGCGGCAACGAGAGCTGAACCACGACGTCGTTCATGCCGCCATCGGTGACTGTGCTTCGCTGAGTGCCGAGTATCCAGGAACGGCGAATGCCGCGGCCTTCTTCGGTGCTGGCATCCGGGTGATCCGGATGGTCCTTGAAATGATCAGCGAGGATCACTCCGACGGGTCGTTGCAGCGGATCAACCACAAGGCCCGAGAGGCCGCGGGTTATTGGCCGACTGCCATCGTTGCGGGGGGTCGGGCATCGCTTGCCGAGTTCGAAGCTGACTGTCAGAACGCGGCTGTCGGCGTGTTTGGCAGCGATGGCGCGCGGGCCCTACGGGATGAGGCCGGAAAGCATGCGCTTGTGTACCGCCGTGCGGCGCAGGCACTTCGCTGAACCGCGAACAACCACCCCCTGACAAAGACGGGCTTCGGTGGGGTCAAGAACATCACTCTCGAGGGCAGCGTCACGGTCAAGTTCAGTGAAAGCGCAAAAGTAGAACTTGATCTCGAGACGGGCGAGGTTTCCTTGTTGCCGCAGAATTCTCTGACATCCCGAAGGGCTGAAAAATGCCGTATGTAATCATCGGTCTTATGAGTCTACTCGCTGGCCGCCGGGCAGTGGCGATTCGGCGTCGAGCGTTGAGCTCAGATGCTGCTGAGCCTTCTATGCTGCTCCATCGGCCTACGTTCCTTGCCGTACTTGCGGGTATTGCCATAGCTGGAGGCCTCTTTCTCCTAGTGGTTGGAGTTGCCGCTCTTTCCCTGGGGTGATGACCGCTGTAGCCGCCGTAAATCGGCCATCGCAATTGCGGCCTACTGCGCTTGGCCCGCGACCTCGTCGTTGAGAAGTCGTTTTCTCCCGTTGTTCATCCACGGAGCCATCGATTTGGCTAGGTCGACCGCCATCGGTGGCAGGCCGCTGCTCGCCACAGCTGTCGCATACGACATCTACGATGTGGCGACGCCGCCGAGCGGCGCAGCGCACGCAGACGGCCGTGCACGACGGGGCGAGCCTGGCGGGCCGGCTTGCGAGCCCGGGCTACGGCGCCAGGGCCAGCTCCTTCGGCGGGCAGGTCGAGCTGTGGTCGGCAGCGGGATCGGCGAGGGCAATCGTGGACGGAATCGAGGATCTGTTCCAGATGAGGAACTGGCTGGCAAGGCTGCTCAGGAAAGAGCGGCACCGCAGTGCGGAAGAGGACTCGGCAGCGGTCTCGTCGCCGGGCCCGGTGTGGAGCGATCCGGATCTCCCGGACGAGGAGCGCGCGGTTCTGCTCGTGCACCTCCTCGAAGACCCCACGGCGCGCGAGGACGAGCAGGAGGACGCGGCGTCGGCTCTGGAGTTCCTCTCTGGTCCGTTCGTCGAGGCGGCCTTGATCCTGGCCATCCGGGACGGCGACTTCAACAGCGACCTAGCCCAGGCCTGCGCCGAGTCCCTCGCCGGCCTCTGGGCCAGGGAGGGCCAAGTCGATGCCGCCTTCCTGGCGGAACTGCGACCTCGGCAACCGTGCCCCGCGCTTGCTGCCCCCTAGCGCCCTCTAGAGATCTTTAACGCCTGAGGATGCGGCGGTTGGAGGTTGAGGCCGGTTTTGGTGATGAGCCCATCGATGAGGCCGGGTCGGCACTCCAACTGTTTGAGCCGGACCTGCTCACGCCGATCCCGCTCCTTGGCCGTCAGCCCACCGCCATGGGGATACCTCATCTCTCCGGCATAGCGCGGCCCACGACAACCCTCACGACCCCCTAACCCCAACCATTAAAGATCTCTAGAGCTACGGATCAGAAGGTTTCTGACATCCACGGCTGACATCAACGACGCCGGACGAGGGCGTACGACAGCGACGCCGTACAGCCGTCACGTCAGGCGACAGCAGCGGCCGGAGGGGGTTCGGAGCGAACTTACAAGGCGAGTGTCAGCCCGTGTGATCCGGACGGCCGGAGGTCACGTAGTCGTGGTACTCGTCGCCGACAAATCCGAGATTGACCCAGCGGTCAGCGACCGCTCTGAACTCCCGCTCGGCCAGGCTGATGGCTTCCTCCGGAGTCGCCACGGTGGTGATCTTCTTGCCCCATGTCTCGTCCTCCGGGTCGAGCGGCAGATGGTCGGTGATGTCACGGAACGTCTCGGAGGGGATGTCTTCTACCTCCTGCAGATAGACCCCGACGCGAGCACGGCCAGGGCTGAGCGCGATCCAACGAACGCCACGCTGGCCGCCCCGCTCCACCGTGCCGAGGAACTGCTCGATCTCCTTGCCGCGCCGCAATGCTCCCAGCGCGAACATAGGCGTGAGATGCCGTACCAAAGCGCCTCCTTTCTCACTGTCCAGACGACGCCGCAAGGTCTTCGGCGCTGCACCAGAGATCAGGTGTCACCCTCACAGGCCAGAGGACCAGGGGTGCCAACACGCGCCCGCGCGTGCCACATCGGGCGGTCAGCCACGGTCAACGACGGTTCGCCGCGGTCACGATGACTGGCGCAGCTGACCACTCTTCAAAGCCGCTATGCCCGCGCACTCTCGATGACCTTGGCCACCAGGCTTACAAGGCAGACGTCAGCGGTTGCTCCCCACCCTCGCGAGGATGGTTCCAGCGCAGGACCTGATCGATATTGCATAGAGTCCCGCGAGCGCTGGTGTGGTGCCTGGTCGGATCAGCCATGTTTCCTCCAGCTCTCAGGGCTGGGTGTCGGCTGGTGTTTTCTGATGGCGTGCCAGCGGCGTTCGTAGTCGCGTGTGTGGCTGAGGAGGTCGTCGGTGGTGATGGCGCGGTTGTATTGGGCGGTGATGCCGCGCTGGGCGCAGATCCGAGCCACGGTGTGCGGTGCGGGAACCGTCCTCTCGAGCCGGCAACCCGCCCAGATCTCGTAGATGTGGAAGTGCAGGAAGTATCGGCGCAGTGTGGAGGTGCTGACTGGGCTGCCCCGCGGCCTGTTGTGCCCTTGCTTGCGAGGTGTGCGGAGAGCTCCTTGCCGGAGGGTTGGTCGCCGTGCACGTCTTGTAGACCCTCCATGCGAGGTTGTACCGGTCGACTACAGTGAGACCACTGTCGGTTCTCGCTTCTGGCTCCTCATGCTCTTCGACGTCCGCGGTCACTCGTGTGATACGCGTTCCCTGGGCGGTGTGGGCTCTTACGTCTGCGAGTGGAGCCGGGGCACGGTCGTGATCCGAACCGCCTTTCGAATGGCTGAGGTCGGCCGACGGTTCGTCGGCGGCCGACTCTCCATGGCCGAAGCGGTCGTACTGTTCGCTTGCCACGGACTGTACGTCGTGCGCGGCGGGGAGCTTACCCGCTGCGGTGATAGTGCTGTCGCGCTCAAGGACGTCGTGAGGCCGGGCGACCGCGTTCAGGAACCTGTCGTCCGTGAACTCGTCATGCCGGCCGCGGCGAGGCCGGCGGGGGCCGTCTGTGCTAGGGGCACGCCGTAGCTGTTTGGCCCTGGTCTGCGTGAGTCGGTAGGGCGCGGTGCAGGTCCGACGAAGCCGCCCTCGCTCCTCCCGCTCTCCTACTGGGTCTGTTGCGAAAGTGGATCGAGGTCGCGGATCGAGTGTGTGTGGGGGAGGTGGGCGGACGGACGAACTCCGACCACCCCCGGAGTGCCAGGGCACTGGTAGAGAATGGAGGTGGCCATCTGGCGGAAGGCGATCTTCCTTGAGATGCGTGATAGCGGCATGACGTACCGTGAGATCGCCAATGAGGCGCGGGGATCAGCTTCGGCTGTGTCCGCCAGGTCCTCGCGAAGGACCTGGACGCCGTGCCGTCCGAGGAACGAGGCCGATCAGTGTCGAAGACCGTCGGCCGACGCAGTCGGCAAGTGGGCAGACCCCAGCAGTACGCAGAGACGAAGGAGCGGCCATGCCGCAGAGGCCGGAACCCGTCAGCCAGCCGGACTACCTGACCGAGAAGCAGTGGATCGACCTCGCCTTCGCGGTGATGCGCGGCGTGGTCGAGGGGTGTCGGACGGCGGAACTCGGACTGGACCCGGCTCAGCTCTCGGACCTGGGCACGGCTGCGGTGAACGGGTTCCGGGCCCACTTGGACCAGGTGATGGCGGAGTCGCACGACGGATGACCTGGTGCGGTGGTACGCAGAGTTCGACGAGGACGAGCGGCTCGCGCCGGCGATGAACGCCGCCCTGGTGCAGCACGGTATGACGGGACTGCTCCCTCCCTGGCGGTGACGGCCGGCACCGGCAGGGACCGCTCCCTCCCTGATGGTGACGGCCGGCACCGGCGGCCGTCACCGAAGGGCGTCGAGCCGGGTGATCTGCCGGGCCGCTCTCCTTTCGATGGCGGCGGCGAGGTCCTTCGCCCGCTCGGCGCTCCCTGACCTGCGTTCACTCGCGCACAGCGTGCGGACCTGGGCCAGATGGGCCCGCAGACTCTCGGTGAAGAGGCGGTCGAAGTTGTCGCCCGTCACCGTCCGCGCCCTGCGCACCGTGTCGAGCGTGACCATGCCCGGCATGTTGTGCCCCTCGTGGGGGCGGGTGTCGGGCACACCCGAGGCCTCCAACAGCGCGCGCAGGTCCACGAGTTCGTCCTTCAGTCTCCTTTCCGCCCCCGCGGCCCAGCCGGCCAGGGCCGGGCGACCGGCGCGGGTGGGCGCCAAGTCGACCAGCAGCGAGGCCCGTTCGTCCATGGGGATCATCAACTGGAGCCATGCCGTGTCGGTGTCGTTGAAGGCGGCGGGCGCCGGCCTGTCGGTCGCCGGCTGCGGGGTGCAGCCGGCGACCGCCAGGCCCAGGAGCAGGGCGGCCGCCGTCCGCCGGGTCAGAACGTTCCGGCCGAGTTGCACTTGGCGCTCTGCACGATGCAGTCCTTCACACGCTGCCCGAGGGCCACGGTGTCCCAGGCGTTGAAGAAGTCACCATGGATGGACGAGGCCATGCCCGACGCCAGGCTGAACCCGTCGGCGCTCCCGCTGGTCGGGTAGCTGATGACGAACGACACCGAGGGGATGGCCACCGGGTAGGCGCCGCTGCACTTGCCGTCGTAGGTGAAGGCGACGTGCGACTTGTGGTCCGGGCTGTCAAGGTGCTTGCCGTCCCAGCAGTCCGGGAAGACCAGCTGGTACACCAGGTTGGCGGTGGGGGCGCACTGCGGCCAGTTGCCGTCGGCGCTGCGGCCGGTCTCGCCGCCGGGGCCGGCGCACCAGAACTGGTTGGGCGAGCCGGCCGGAGTGGCCACCTGCAACTTGGCGTTGCCCGCAATCATGCGGAAGCCCTGCGGGAAGGGAACGGTCGCCGTGGGGTCGGGCAGCCGCGACCCGTAGTAGACGATCATCCCGTCGGGTTCGACCGCCTTGCCGCGCTCGTAGAGCGTGGGGATCCAGTACGCCGAGAGGTCCTTGGCGGGTGTGCAGCTCGTCCCCGTGTTGGCCAGCAGGCTCTGGGTGGTGGTGAACGCGTCGGTGCTCTTGTTGCCGAAGAAGCTGTGCATGTGGGACGCACCGGGCAGGCCCGGAGCGACGATCGGGTCGTCCGGCTTGGAGTGGCTGTACGTGCAGGTGGCGTTGAACTCGGGGACGCGCACGGCGTCGGCGGGCACCGGTGCCGGGGTCATCGCCCGGAACTGGGTCAGCTGGGCCTGCCACTTGGCCTGGTCGACGTCGACCCAGCCCGGCGCGGGCCCGTCGCCGCCGCTGACGAACGAGAACCAGTTGATGTTGACGAAGTCGCCGGGCATGGTGCTGCGCAGCACCGCGAACACGGTCTGGGCGCCGGTCGGGTGGGTGGTGACGTCGGCGCTGCGCGTCGCCCAGGTCTGCCAGCCCCCGGTGGGGTCTGTCTGGATCACGGCGAGCAGGGGGCCGGTCAGGGAACCGGTGCGCAGTTCGACGGACCCGCTGCCCGTGGCGGCGGCGATGCGCGCCGACACCGCCAGGTGGCCGGCGGGCCCGAGGTCGACCTGGTCGAAGCGCATCCAGTCGCCGTCGGCGAGGTAGGCGGCGTTCTGCCCGCCGCCCATGTCGGCGGTCGTCTCCAGGATGACGCCGGACTGCGCCGCGTAGGACTCGGCCTGGACGGTGACCGTGGCGGCCCGCGCCGCGGGGGCACCGAGGGTGATGCCGAGGGCGGCGGCCAGGGCGATCGCCAGGGCACCGATCAACACGGGATAGAGGTGTAAGGAGTGTCTGCGCATGTCACTTCCTCATCGGAGGGGGAGGGGGAGGGGGAGCCGGAGGGGCGTGGTACGGCTGGGGTCCGGGCCGAAACCGAGGTGTCCAAGCCGGGCCGAAGGGGAGGTGTCCCGGGGTGTCCGGGCCTGGCCAAGACCGAGGTGCTCGGTCCAGCCCGGAACCGAGGCGCCAGGCCCGGCCCGGAACCGAGGTGCCCGGGCCGGATCTGACAAGGGGGCCGGTGCCGACTGCGCTACTGGTACACGCGCACGTAGTCGACGAGCATCCGGGACGGGAACGGCGTCGACGCGTCGGTCGGGCCGGGCCAGTCGCCGCCGACCGCGAGGTTGAGGATCATGTAGTGCGGGTGGTCGAAGATCCAGGGTCCGCGCGTGCGCTCCACCTGGTCCTTGTCCAGGGTGAACACAGTGCGCCCGTCGAGGCTGAAGACGATGCCCTTGCTGTTCCAGTCGGCGGCCCAGGTGTGGAAGTCGTCCGAGAAGTCGGCGTTCGAGGGCAGCCCGTACGGCGCGCCGATGCCGTTGCCACCGTTGTAGGCGGGGGCGTGCACGGTCGAGTAGGCCGTCTTCACGTCCTTGCCGAGGACCTCCATGATGTCGACCTCGCCGTTGTACGGCCACGGACGGCCGGTGAGGAAGTCGGCGCCCATCATCCAGAAGGCGGGCCACAGTCCGTTGCCCTTGGGCACCTTGATACGGGCCTCGACGCGTCCGTAGGTGAACTGGAAGGTGGCGCCGGTGTTCATGCGGGCCGAGGTGTACTGGCAGGTGGTGCTGCCGGTCAGCGGGTCGGGCGGGCAGGCCCGGCCGGGGCTGGCTTCCTTGCGGGCCTCCATGACGAGGTGGCCGCCACCGTCGAGCGCGGCGTTCTGCTGGTCGGTGTAGTACTGCAGCTCGCCGTTCTGACCGGTGCCGGGGTCGGCGCGCCACTTCGCCGGGTCGGGCCTGCTGCCGGCGGCCCCGTCGAAGTCGTCGCTCCACACCAGCCGCGGCGGCTGCGCCGGGTCCGG
This sequence comes from Streptomyces aureus, assembly GCF_000725495.1. GTDB lineage: Bacteria > Actinomycetota > Actinomycetes > Streptomycetales > Streptomycetaceae > Streptomyces > Streptomyces aureus_B. Next base: position 25,777 of record NZ_JNZD01000039.1, on the reverse strand, counting down.
CGGCAGCGGTGGCGCCGGGATGGGGGCGCCTCCGGTGCCGTACACCTGGAACTCCCAGAGGGAGTAGCCGTACGGGGTGGCGCGTTCGGTGCCGTACATGCGGACGTAGCGCCCCGTGCCGGAGACGGCCAGGGTCTGTTTGAAGCCGGTGCCGGACGTGGTCGAGTAGATCGGCGTCCAGTCGGTGCCGTTGGACGAGACCTGGATCTGGAATGACTTGGCGTAGGCGGGGTCCCACTGCAGGACGACCTTGGTGATCTGCGCGGTCGCGCCCAGGTCGACGGAGATCCAGCCGGGGTCGGTCCACCCGGTGGTGGAGCTGGTCGCCCACCGGGAGGCCGGGTCGCGGTCGAAGGCCCGGGCCGGGGTGCACTCCCAGCAGTTGCCGTCGCTCTGCGACGAGGAGGCCGCGCCGGTCTTCCCGTACGACAGCAGGGTGTCCCCGCCACCGCCGGTGTCGGCCGTGCCGTACACCTGGAACTCCCAGAGGGAGAAGCCGTATTGAGTGCTGCGCTGGGTGCCGTACATGCGGACGTAGCGGCCGGTGGCCGTGAGGGTCAGGTTCTGGGTGCCGCCGGTGCCGTCCGTCGTCTCCTGGACGGTGGACCAGGTCTCGGCGTCGTTCGACACCTGGATGCGGAAGGCCTTGCCGTAGGCGGCCTCCCACTGGAGGGTGACCCGGCTGATCCGGGCCGGGGCCCCGAGGTCGACCCTGATCCACTGCGGGTCGGAGAAGGCGCTGGACCAGCGCGTCGCCGGGTTGCCGTCGACGGCTCCCGGCGCGGTGAACGGGTCCTCGGTGCTCGACGCGACGACGGGCCGGCCCTGCGACAGCAGGGTCTCGGCGGCGTGGGCGCGGGGCGCGGGCAGGCTGACGAGGGTGAGCAGGACGGCCGCGACGAGGGCGGGTAAGCCGAAGCGGCGGAGCAGGGGATGCACGGGCGACTCCTCAGTGGGGGAAAGGGTGAGGGAGCGCTCCCTGACGGCTGAGAATGGGCCCGTGTCGGTGGCCTGTCAAGGCTTGCGGCAACAGGCCGGCAACACCACCGAATCACGCGCCGCGTGTCAGGGAACGGTTCCTGAGATCCACTGAGGCGGAGCGCGAGACGCCGGCCGACCGGTCCCGGACAGCGGCAAGTTGAGGCTAGAGACCGCCAACCAGAAGCATGAAAAGCGTCGTTGACAGGCGGATCGGACCGAGGTCATCCTGAGGGGAAACGCTCCCTGGACTCGACGACCGGGCACCGGTGATCGGAAGGCGATGAAACGACCCACACTCGAGGTGGTCGCCGCCCGGGCCGGCGTGTCCAAGTCGAGCGTCTCCCGAGTCGTCAACGGGGAGACCACCGTCGCGCCGGAGATCCGGGACGTCGTCATGCGGGCGGTACGGGAACTCGGCTACGTGCCGAACGCCGCCGCCCGCAACCTGGTCACCCGCCGCACGGACGCCGTGGCCGTGGTCGTGTCCGACCCGCCCAAGGGCGTGGTGTCCGACGATCCGCTGTTCTCCACCGTGGTGCGCACCGTCAGCCGGGAGTTGGAGGCCGTCGGCAGACGCGTGGTGCTGATCCTCGCCGAGTCCGACGAGAGCCGGGCCCGGGTGGAGCGCTACGTGGCGGGGGGCCATGTGGACGGCGTGATGCTCGTGGCGCTGCACGGCGCCGATCCCCTGCCGGCCGCGCTCGCCCGCATGGGCCTGCCGGTCGCGTCCTTCAACCGCACCGCCGCGACGGACGTCCCGTACGTGGCGCTGGACAACGCGGGCGGTGCGGAGCTGGCCGTACGGCACCTGCTGGAGCGGGGCAGACGCCGGATCGCCACGATCACCGGGCCGCTGGACCTGTACGAGGCCCGCGAACGGCTCGAGGGGTACCGCGCGACCCTGCGGGACACCGGCCGCCGCTCCATCGTCGCGCTGGGCGACTTCACGCGGGTGTCGGGCGCGGAAGGCATGCGGCAGCTCCTGGAGGACGACCCGGACGTCGACGCGGTGTTCGCGGCCAACGACCTCATGGCCATCGGGGCGCTGCGCACCCTGCACCAGGCGGGCCGCCGGGTCCCCGAGGACGTGGCCGTGGTCGGGTTCGACGACATCGAGGCCGCCGCGTACACGACTCCCGCGCTCACCTCGGTGCGCAGTTCCATGGCCGACCAGGCCACCGCCACGGTGCGCCTGCTGCTGGCGCTCATCGAGGGCGGTCCCAGGAAGCCGGTGATCATGCCGAACGAACTGGTGGTCCGCGAGTCCAGCTGACCGGAGGGCCCGCGCTCCGCCCGTCCGCCCCTCCGCCCTCCGTCAGGAAGTTCCGGTCCCGTTCGAGGGGACCTCACCTCTGTGACAGCTCCCGTCGATGACAGACGGAGCGTCGCCTATGGGGGCAGCCGGCCGGAGTTCTGCGGGACCGAGGCTCACAACCGGGTGGAATCGTCGCGGCTGAAACGGATCTTGTCCGGGCGCCCCTCCAGCAGGAGCAGAGCGAGGGTGACGACGGGATCGAGTGCGGCGTCGCTGTGTGTATCGAAGACGCGGGCGCCGCCGCTGCGTCGGAACCGTTCACGCACGCGCAGAATCGTGTGCTCGCCGACGGTAACCCTGAAGTTCAGTCTGGGCCAGAGCCATTGCCGGTGGAGGCGGTACTCCTGAGACCAGAGCCTCACGGTGTTCCCCGAGCGCTCACCCACCTGCTGCTTCTGTGGCTTGTCGGCGTACAGCCGGGCCGATCCGCTACTGAAGTCGACCTGGAGCCGAGGGCCGCGACTCCCCGCCGGATCCGATCCGAGCCATATGCCCTGCCGGTCATGGCCGTTCTGCATCGCGACCACGGACGAAGGCTCGCCGTCCATGCGTAGTGTGGTGGTGAGCCTGACCATTTCGGCCCGGCCGGGGCGCAGTTCGTCAGTCATGAACGCCGTGCTTTCGCTGTTGGAGGGTCGGTATCAGGTGCCGGCGACGCGGAAGGTTCCCGCCATCACTCCGGCGCCGCCCGGAGCGACAGGATCCGGTCGGGTACGTCGGCGATCCGGGCCTCCGGGGTGGCGTACACCCGCAGGGTCTCACCTGCTCGGACGACTTGTGGTTCGGTCCAGGTCTCGTGAGGTCCGGGGATCAGCGTCTGTGTGGAGCCGTGAGCCGTGTCGTGGATCAGCACGGAGGCGATCCCGGTGACCGGCAGCCCCGGGCCGTACGACTGCAGGGGATGATCGTCCGGCCCCTCTGCCTGTACCACCAGGAGTCTGCCGTCGAGCCAGTGCCCGTAGGGGTTCAAGTCGTCCGCAGTGCCCACCGGGATACCGTCCACCCACAATCGCACGGTCGACGCCTCCATGTCGTGCCAGAACACCGCACGATGGAGGTCTTCTCCACCGCTGAACCACACATGAACCGTGAAGTCACCCCGAAAGCTGTGGAATCCGCCGCAGGCACCCTGGACCGGGCCCTCGCGCTCGCCACGTGGCGCATCCTCGGCGGGAGTTGGCGCAACAGGGTCCAGCCGGCACACCGACGGCTCTCGGCAGACACGATCGATGCGCCGTGTGCACCCGAACCCCGCCGCCGCACAGTCACGCGCGGACGCGTCAGCCAGCAGGGACGCCAGCCGCTCCCCGTAGGCGTCCCGGTCGGTACGACTCATTCCGTCCCGCGCCTGCTGCCACCAAGCGAGCAACTCCGTTCCCTCCGGCGACTGCCGCAGGTACTCACCCCAGGCCTCGTCCCGCACCCCTGACACTCCCTCACGGGCTCGCCGACGCCTGCCCCACCCCAGTCCCTTCATCAGCTTCCCGCCCCACCGCCGTGTCGATCGCCAGAGACGGCCAGACTTCCAGACATGTGTCGTACCAGCGAAGGCGGCCTCTTCGGAAGGTACTGGCCGCGGGCGGTGGGCGTGGTTGCGGTACTTCACCGCTGTACCGCTGTACCGCTGTACCGCAACCAAATCAGCGGTTGACCGTTGGCCAACGCCGTACGCTTCCTCTGATCAATCAAAGAATCAGTGGGGGGAACATTTTGCGCAAAGCCATGCGCCTTGCCCTGCTCGGCACCAGCGTCGCACTGGTCGCCACCGCAATCGGGGCCACCAACGCTCAGGCGGCAGACGGCGGTTCGGGCAACATCACGATCGACAAGGTCGTCGTCAACGGCGGCAAGCCGGTCGTGGTCGGTACCACCAACGTGGTGTCCGCCAAGGTCTCCGTGACTGCGTCGGACGATTCGGGCATCGCCGAAACCACGTACATCAGCGCCTCCGGTCCGAAACCGAACTTCGCCCAGATCTGGTACGACGACGGTGACATCACGTGCGTCAAGGCGAGCGCCACTACGTCTACCTGCACGGGCACTCTGACGTTCGACCCGCAGGCGTCGACCGGCTTCGTGGACAACAACGCGGCGGCCACCTGGAACCTCGCCACGCTGGTATCCGCCAACGACTACAACTACATCCACCGGGATGCGGCCACCACGTTCAAGGTGCAGCGCTACTCGAAGCTGACGGTCAACGCCTCGCCGGAGCCGGTGAAGAAGGGCAAGACCGTCACGGTCACCGGAAAGCTCTCGCGGGCCAACTGGGAGGACAACAAGTACCACGGCTACACGAACCAGTCGGTAAAGCTGCAGTTCCGCAAGAAGGGCAGCGACACCTACACCACGGTGAAGACGATCAAGTCCGACGCGACGGGCAACCTGCGGACGACCGTCACCGCTTCCGTCGACGGCTACTTCCGTTACAGCTTCGCGGGCACGACGACGACTCCGGCGGTCAACGCGACCGGCGACTTCGTGGACGTCCAATAGCCAGGTACTGAGAGCGTTTCCGACGTCAGGCGGCCGTCGCACCACACCTGGTCGAGTGTCAGCGGATGTCCAGTGGGGGCGCCGTTCCTAACGGGACGGCGCCCCCACCCGTATGACGTTGATCCTCTGGACCTGTGGCCTCACCCTCATCAGGTCGACCACGACGGCCTGCCGACGTTATTCAACCAACTCTGTCCTGAGCGGCAGTACTGCCTCGGCGCGACCGCTTGCACGTGAGGCTCAGTCCCCGGAAGAACCGAAGAAGCCGACATGGGTGGGTTGGCTGTCGGTGTAGAGGACTACGTAGACGCCGGTCCAGCGCATCCGATCTTCGCCAAGCAGGGTCGTGTCCTGCTCCAGGGGATGTCTGGTGCGCATGGCCTCATAGGCCCGAGCCATCGCGTCTTCGTACTGCTGCACGGTTGGGCGATCCGAGCCAAAGTGCTGCACGAGCCGGGCGGGGGGCAGCGGGCGGAGCGTGAAGTAGTCCGCTTCCCGCTGCTGCGGGGGCTCGGTCGTCTCGACCACGCGGAGGACGTCCAAGATCGAATGAGTGCCCTCTTCGCTCATGAACTCCTCGTCGGCGTAGAGCTCCTCACGGCTCTCATACTCCTCGCCATCGCCGTACAGCTCCTGAAACACCTCGTCGTGCAGGGCCTCCAGCGTCACCTCGACACTTCCGCTGTAGGCAGCGACGTAGTTCCATCCGCTGGCACCCACGGCCGGCTCCTTCCGCCGTTGCTGACTAGTGGGGCCTCAAAATAGCGCCCGGGTCCGACAGCGGTAGAACGAGGACGATCCGCTGCCCACCACGCTTCCCGGCTCCCGTCCCGTCCGCCGTCGACCACGCACCGTGGCGCGGGCGTGGTTCATAGGGTTCGGGTGAAGCGCGCCACTGGGCGAACCCCTACGTCAAGTTGTTGATCACCTGTGTAGTCTCTCCTCCCACAAATCAGGGGAGGGATCATGCAAGGCAGAACGGCCAGGACCGCCTGGATCCTGGCGACCGGTGCCTCGGCGTTCACGCTGTTGGCCGCGACCGGGGCTCACGCGGAAGGCCGGGGTGACATCCGCGTCACCGCCGCCGTCGTGAACGGCGGGAACAACGTCATCATCGGCACCACGAAGCGCGTCACCTACCCGATCGCCATCACCATCCGGGACAACTCCGGGGTGAAGGGCCTGTCACGTGTCGATGTCATCAACAAGAGCAACGGCTGGGGCTTCAGCGACTGGGTGGACACCCGGTGCGCGAAGAAGAGTTCCACCACGTCGGTCTGCACGGCCTCCATGGTGATCGACCCGGCATGGCTCCCGGACAGCCTGCCCGAGGACGTGAACCACACCGCGGGCGTCTGGCAGGCCGATGCGACCGTCAAGGCCAACGACGGCGACTACTGGATCGCCGACCACATCGCCGAGTTCAAGATGAAGCGCGCATCCCAGCTCACCACGAACGCGACACCTGAACCCGTCGCCAAGGGTGCAACGCTCACCATCAGCGGCAAGCTGTCCCGGGCCAACTGGGAAGACCGGAAGTACCACGGTTTCACAGGACAGGACGTGAAGCTCCAGTACAGGAAGGCCGGCGCCGCTCACTACAGCACCGTCAAGACAGTGAAATCCGGCGAAGCAGGCACTCTCAGCACCAAGGTCACCGCCACCTCGGCGGGCAGCTGGCGCTGGTACTTCCCCGGTACGACAACGACTGCTCGCGTGGTGTCCACGGGAGACGCGGTAGCACTGAAGTAGCAGCCTCGCGGATGCCCGGGCGTCCCACAGACGCTCGGTCTACGTCGACGAGCGCAACCCCACGAGGGCGGTGCGGAGTCAAGAGCCGCACCGCCTTCCACATGCGGCCGGCCCCAAGCGCACGGACGTACAGCCGGTCAGAACCCCGCGTACCCCGTCGGTCACCGTCGTCGTGGCGCCGACGGGGTACACCCGTCACCCGCGAGCGGAGTGCGCCTTCAGCGGATGCGGTGCTTCCGCCAGAAGGGGCCGAGGTCCCTGTGCGTCATCGACTGTGCGGCCCTCTTGAAGTCGACGGTGGTGGAGACGCCGTACCAGTGGTCGTGGGCGTACTTCTTGATGAGGCGTGCCATGGTGCCGGCCCCGAGGACGTGCTCCAGGTCGGCCAGGACGCAGGGGCCGATCCCGTACACGACCTGGAAGTACTCGCCACGGTGTGCAGACCAGTAGGCCATCGAGTTGGTGGGTGCGGCGGTGGCGCTCGGCCAGGAGTCGTCCGGCGAGCACTCGAACCCGTCCCAGCGGTAGTAGCGCGCGGTCGCGTACTGAGCGAAACTCTCGTCCAGCCAGGGTGAGTTGTATTCGTCGTTGCCCACGACGCCGTACCACCACTGGTGGGCGATCTCATGGACGGTGGCGCCGCCCTCCTCCTCGGTGCCGAGGATGACCAGGCCGGGGTACTCCATGCCGCCGGCGAACCGGGGGGTCATCACGAGGTCCATCTCGCCGTACGGATAGCGGCCGAACTCCCTGCCGAACCGGTCGATGGCGGCGACGCCGTCCTTGCGGTTGAGGCGGACACCGGCGGCGGGCGTGTTCGGCGACCAGTACGACTTCACGCGCACGCCGTCGGGCGAGGTCTGGGTCGCGGTGCGGAACGGGCCCGCCGCCCATGCGAAGTCCCGCACCCGCTTGGCGACGCTGTGGGTGACCGTACGCCCGGTACCGCCGGGGCGGGTCCATGTGCTGCCGGTCGCCGGGACCTTGAGGGCGGACGGGTGGTCGAGGCGCACCCGGAAGTCGCTCGCCAGGGTGTAGAAGCTCTCGCCGTACGACACATACGGATCGAGGTGCCACCCCCTCGCGTCGTGCACGGCGAGGACCGGTAGCGCGTTGCCCAGGAAGCGGAACGCGCCTTCGCGGCCGAAGCGGTTGTTGCGTGCGGGCACGGTGAGGGCCACGTCGAACGAGACGGCCGTCCGCTCACCGCGTGCGAGCGGCCTCGGCAGGGTGATGCGCAGCGCCGTGCACTTCACGCCGGGGCGGCCAGGAGTGCCGCCGCGCACGTGGGAGATGCGGACGGGGGACGGTCTTCCGGATGTCCCGCAGCCGTCCTCGCCATTGCCCCACAGGCGTATGTACACCTCACGCAGGGGCCGGCTGGAGGCGTTGCGGAAGGACACCGTCTGCCGGCCCGCCCAGTGGGAGCCGTCGGCGTCGGCGCGCAGCTTCACGTCGTAGCTGGGGCGGTCGGGCGTCGCGGGTTCGGCCGCTCTCACCGCGGCGCCGGGCGCCGGGCCGGACGGCGTGCCGGCCTCGGCCACGGTGGAGCCTGCAGTCGCGAGCAGCGCGAGCAGGGCGACCAGCAGACGGCGACCGGTTCTTGAGGGGCCCGTGGGCGACGAAGGCGACGAAGTTAACGAAGGCATGGCAGACGACATGACAGATGACATGCCAGCGGATCTTGTCACAGGGTTCCCCACGGCCGACACAGGCCCGCGCGAAGAGGGGAGGCTGGCTCCGCTTGGGCGGCGAAAGCGCCAGATATGGCGTCTCCGCCTGGCACCACGGTCTTCGGTCGGGGCGGTGCGCGCCGGCCCGGAACCGGCCCTCGGCCCGGTGCGCCCCGGGGCGGGGACGCGGCCCGCATGGTGACCCGGACCCAGTCCGGCCGGGCTCCGGCGGAGGGAGGGGACAGGGTCACCAGGAGGGCTCTGTTCAGCGGTCGTTGAGCGCCCGGATCTCGTCGGCGATCAGCTTGGGGTCCTCCTCGGCCATGAAGTGACCGCAGGAGACCGTACGGTGCCGGAGGTCGTCGGTCCAGGCGCTCCACAGGCCCTGGGCGTGGTAGCCGAGGGCGGCGCCCCAGTCCTGCTGGAGGACGGTCACCGGCATGGCCAGCTTGTTGCCCGCGTCGCGATCGGCGGTGTCGTGGTCGACGTCCACGCCGGCCGAGGCGCGGTAGTCCGCGACGATGGAGGGCACCGCCTGCGCGGACGCCGCGAGGTAGTGCCGGCGGACATCGGCGGGGATCGCGTCCGGGTCCTTCGTCCAGGCGTCGAGGAAGTAGGCGAAGAAGGTGTCGGCGGCCCCCTGGATCATCTCCTCGGGCAGGCCGGGGGCCTGCGCCATCAGGTACAGGTGGAAACCGACCGCGGCAGAGACACCATGCAGGGCGTCCCACATGTCCAGGGTGGGCAGTACGTCGAGGAAGAGGGCGCCGGAGACGGTGTCCGGGTGGTCCATCGCGGCGCGGAAGGCGACCAGGGCGCCGCGGTCGTGACCGGCCAGAACGAACCGGTCGTGTCCCAGTTCGGCGGCGAGGCGCACGACGTCCCGGGCCATGGTCCGCTTGGAGTAGACCTCGGGGCCGGTCTCGGCCGGCTTGTCGCTGGCGCCGTAGCCGCGCAGGTCGGGGCAGATGACGGTGTGGTCGGTCGCGAGGTCGGCGGCGACGTGCCGCCACATCAGGTGGGTCTGCGGAAAGCCGTGCAGCAGGACGACCGGCGCGCCCTCGCCGCCGACGGCGGCGTTCAGCGTGACGCCGTCGTCGACCCGCACGCGGCGTTCGCTGAATCCGGGGATGCTCGGGGTTGTCACGGTGACTCCTGTGGTTCGTGGCAGAGTGGACGTTCCGGGCCCTGCGGCACGGTTCGTCCGGGGACGTCACCCAGGTTGCGGCCCCCGGATCAGCGATCGATGAGTGAACACGCGGCACCCGCCGGGCACGGCGCCGCCCGCGAGAGGATCTGACGTGGGCGTGGAGTTCGGACTGCTGGGGCCGGTCGCCGCCTGGGACGGCGACGGCGCGGTCCTCCCGCTCGGGGCGCCCCGCCACCGGGAGGTGCTCGGGCGGTTGCTGATCGCGCGGGGCCGGGTGGTGCCGGTCGGCCGGCTCGTGACCGACCTGTGGGAGGACGAGCCTCCGGCGGGTGCGGTGGGCGCGGTCCGCACCTTCGTGGCGGCGCTGCGACGCACCCTGGAACCCGGCCGTCCGCCCCGGCAGCCCTCCCGCCTGCTGGTCACCGACGGCCCCGGATACGCCCTGCGCACCGTTCCCGAGGCGGTGGACGCCCGGCGCTTCGAGGACACCGCCGCGCGGGCGGCCGGGACACCGCCCCACGCGGCCGTCGCCCTGTGGGACGAGGCGCTCGCCCTGTGGCGGGGGCCGGTGCTGGCCGACTTCCCCACTGCCGCCTGGGCAGCCGCCGAGCAGGCCCGGCTGGAGGCGCTCCGCCTCGACGCGGTCGAGCGGCGCGCGGACGCCATGCTGGCCACCGGCGCCGCCCGCGACGCCGTCGCCGACCTCCGCGCCCATGTCGCCGCCCACCCCGGGCGGGAGGACGGCTGGGTCCTGCTGGCCACCGCGCTCGACCGCGCCGGACGGCACGGTGAGGCGGTGGAGACGCTGAGCCTCGCTCGTTCCGCCCTCGCCGGGGCGGGCGGACGGTACGACCCGGGGGGCCCTCTGGCTCGTGCGGAGGCCCGCGTCCTCGGCGGCACCGCCGGCTCCGCGACCGAACCGGCCGGAATGACCGACGGCGTATGGGACCGGGCCGCCGCCTCGTGGGACCGCTCGGTGCCCGCCCGGTCCCGGGCCCGGCTGCACGCCACCGCCGGCCTGCTGCGCGACCTCGCGGTGACCGGGCCCGACGGCCTCGAGGAAGCACAGCGACACCGACGGGATCTCGTCACGGCGGCCGAGACGACCGGCGACGCGGAACTGGCCGCCCGGATCATCGGGGCCTACGACGTCCCCGCGGTGTGGACCCGCGCCGACGACCCCGACGGCGCCGGCGAACTGTCCCGGGCCGCCGCGCGGGCCGCCTCCCGGCTCGGAGCCGACGGCCCCGCCGCGCTGCGCGCCCGGCTGCTGTCCGTCGTGGCGATCGAGTCACGGGGCGACGCCGCCGCCGACGCTCCCCTTCCCCGGGCGGCCGGGGCCCCCGCCGTCGAACCGTGGCGCCGGCGCGCCGAACGCGCCGCCGAGGAGGCCGTCCGGCTCGCCCGGCGCCTCGGAGACCCCGCCGTCCTGGCGTTCGCCCTCAACGGCGCCTTCATGCAGTCGTTCGCCGGCTGCGGATCGGCCCGCCGCCGGGATGCCCTCGGCGGCGAACTGACTCGGCTCGCCGTCGACCACCAGCTTCCCGGGCACGAAGTCCTGGGCCGCATCGTCCGTCTCCAGGCGCTCGCCGGCCTGGGCGACCTCGCGTCGGCGGACGCCGAGGCGGAAGAGATCGACCGGCTCGCCCGCCGCAACGAACGACCGCTGGCCGAGGTGTTCACGTCCTGGTACCGCGCCCTGCGCACCTGCGAGACCGAAGGCTGGGTGGCGGCCCGTCCCGGGTACGAACAGGTCCTTGCACGGACCGCCGACTGCGGCATGCCCGGCCTCATCCGGGGCGCGGGTGCGCTGGTCGCCCTGGTGCCGGTCATGCGAGACGGCGCCGCACCGGATCCCGACGACTTCGCCCACCTCGACGCCGGTCCCTATCAACCGTGGCTCGCCCCGCTGTTGTTGGCCGAGTCCGGTGCCGTGGAAGAGGCGCGGCACGCACTCACGGCCGTACCCCGGCCTCCGCACGACCTCCTCCAGGAGGCACTGTGGTGCGTACTGGCCCGCGCGGCGGCGACCGTCGGGCACCGGCCGGTCCTGCTCCGGGCCCGTGACGAACTCTCCGCCGCCGTGGGAGAGCGGGCCGGCGCCGGGAGCGGCCTGGTCTCGTTCGGCCCGGTCGAGGATCACGTGAGGGCAGCCGACAGAGCCCTGGGAGACGGTTGACCGGGCCCTGCTCGGCGCGCATCGCGTTGGACCCGGCGGCCACATACGGCCCGGCGGTCGCCGACCTCCGCATGCCGGGCCTGACCGGCGCCCCGGCACCGTCGGGTAGACGGTTCGTACGAAGTGCAGCTGAACCGGCTCCCATCATCGGCCGATTGAGTACTGCACCCTCACCGCGATGCGAACGGGCCAGAACGCGAAAGCGTCCCCGGAACCCGTAGCCAAGGACAAGGCGATCACCGCCACGGGGCATCGCGCAGCACGCCAACCGGAGTGAGCACCGCTACGACAACTACGGTGGCCGACCGGTGAAACGGCGGTTCGAGCCCGCCGGTCCCAGCAGCTACTCCACGCTCACAACAGCGACCGCCGCCAGCGCCGGCTCTCTGAAGGCCACCGTGACAGCCTCCCAGGACGGCACTTGGCGCCGGAGCTACGGCGGCAACACCACCAACGGTTGCCGGCAACTCATCCGTCGACTAAGTCGACGTGACCTGAGCCCCGCACCATGGTCACCGCGCCGGACCGAAGCGAAGGCCCCGCCGTCGAGCTTCGGCGGCGCGTCCGGAGCGCTGCCGCGAAGGCTCGAGGGTGGCGCCTGAATAGCGTCGTGGCCCGCCTGCGTACGGCGCGCTCGGACGGGTCTGCGAGGATGTCCGGCGGCCGTCCGCACCGGGCCCCGCAGCGCTGCGCGGGTCCGGGAGTGCGCAGGCGGCGAGAGGTGGGCGGGACGGGCCCGGTGGGCGGGAGAGCGGATTGGTGGGGGACGTGCCGGAGTACCCGGAGTACCTTGCCGCGGCGGTGTTCGCCGTGGGCGGCGTCGTCCATGCCGTGCTGGCGCCGCACCGGTTCGCCACCGCCGTGCTGTTCTGTCTCGCGGTGACGTCGGCCGGGCTCGGCGTGGCCGCCCGCAGCGCGGTGCCCTACCCCACCGTCGTGACCGTGCTCGCCGTCGCCGCCCTGCTCATGACGCTCGCGCTGGGCCTGCTCCTGCTGGTCGACGGCATCGTCCTGGTCCGGCGCTACGGACCGCAGGCGGCCCTGCTAACTACCGGCGCCGCCGGCTGCGCCCTGCTGGCGGTGCTCGGCCTCGACGCGGTCGTCCAGGTGGCCGGGGGAGAGGTGGCGGGTGACCTCATGGTGGCGGTGAACGCGGCCGCCGGATACCTCAGCCTGCTCTTCCTGGCCTTCACCGGCTACGTGTTCGTCCGGGGCCGCAGCATCCCGCCGTCGGAGACCACCCATGTCGTCGTCCTGGGCGCCGGGCTCAATGGCGACCGGCCCGGTCCGCTTTTGCGCCGCAGGCTGGAGCGGGCCCTCGCGGTCGACGCCGCCGGCGCACCGGACGCGGACGGTGTGGTGTTCGTCGTCTCGGGCGGCCAGGGTGGCGACGAGGTGCGCTCCGAGGCGGACGCGATGGCCGACTACCTGCGCGCACGCGGGGTGGCAGCCGACCGGATCGTGCGGGAGGACCGCTCCGTGAACACCGGGCAGAACCTCCGCTTCAGCGCGGACCTCATGGACCACACCGCTTCCGGGCACCGTGCCACGGTGGTCACCAGCGGCTTCCACGTCTACCGCACGGCCCTGCTGGCCCGTCGCGCCGGCGTTTCCGTCCACGTCGTGGGTGCGCCGACCTCCCCCGCGTACTGGCTCTCCGCGACCCTGCGCGAGTTCGTCGCCGTCCTGTGGCTGGACCGGCTGCCCCTGATCGGGCTCAGCCTGCTGCTGGCGGTGCCCGTGACGACAGCGGTCTTCCAGCGCTGAGGCACCCGTCGTGCGCGTCGCCCCGGGAAGCAGGGTCGGCGTGGCTCCGTCGGCAACCCGCGCCCGCGCCGAACAGCGGGAGTGGCCGCCGACTGACGGAGCCTGCAGGTCACAGTGCGATCGGACGGTATCGGAGAGCTTCGTCGACGATCTGCTCAGCCGAGGCGTCCAGCAGTCCGGCCGGGGGGTGAAAGATCAGGTCGCTGACCCGGGGATGCGGCACGTTGGCTTCGAGGAGCCGCAGGTAGTGGTCGGTCTGCGGGTCGCCGGCCAGGATTCTGCGGACGATCTCGGCGAGTTCCTCCGTGGTGACGTCCGCGATCCGGGGTCGGGCCGGCCGGGCGGCCTGCAACGCGAACTCGGCCAGGCCCTGGCTGCCGTCGTACTCGACGAAGTCGAGAGGCATGTAGTCGTGGCCCGTTCGCGCGTTGAAAGCAGTGATCTCTGCGTCGGATTTTTCGGACGCGCAGAGCACCAGGTCGGCGATCCGCGAGATCTCACGGCTGAGCTCGTCCAGCTGCTGCCGGCTTACCGACGGGGGCATCAGTTCCGCTCGCAGATCCACGACACGGATTATGCCGTCGGGCCCCGGCACACCGACACGACCCTCCAGGTGCCCTCGGTTCTCGCCGACATCGTCCGGCATCTCGATCAAGAACCGATGTCAAAATCCGGCGCTCAACGGGGCGAAGAGATCGTTCTCGTGGACCACAGGCGGGCAGGACGCGCACATCGGGCAGTGAGCCGTGAACGACGCGCAGGCCGTGGCGGCCGACGTGCAGTTGGAGTGCGGCGTGACCTGGAACGCGGCCTGGAAGGCGGCGTCCTCGTCGGCGACAGATCATCCTGGAGTTCGACATCTCCGCGATCAAGCAGAGCCGGCGACGCCCACCCCAGCGGCACGGTCGAGATGGTCGATCAGCGCCGCCTCCTTTCGGAGCAACCGGTCGCGCTCATGGGCAGGCAGCGACGCCAGGGCGTCGACCAGGACCCGCCTGCGAGGGACGTGAACCATGTTGCCGTCGTAGATCCGGCATCCCGAGCACCAGGCCAGCCCGATGCACCGCTCGAACATCGAGGACTCGGGCGGGTGGAAGCGGTACTGGTAGGAACGGAGAGGCTCCCGGCACACAACGCAGGTCCAGCGTTCACCGTCGAGGACGGCCCATCCGGGTCCCCTCTTGCGCCAGGATTCGCGTCCGGCCGGTGCTCTTCAAGTCGTCATGCCGAGCATTGTCCCCAGGGCCCCTCCCGCCGTCCAGGTCGGTCCTACCGGGGCAAGCTCGAGCCGGAAGTCGGGGCCACATCGGACCGGAGCATCGACCGGAAACCGCTCACGGTGGGACGGCTTCGAGCCGGACAGGCTGGGCCATTTCACGTTCCCACATCCGGAAGCGATCGTAGATCGTCGACCAAGAACCGTAGCTCTCCGGCGTATCCCGCCAGTGGCTGCCCGTACGGGACTGCCGCATCGCCGCGTTGAAGGAGCCGCGCAGGTCAGGGACCGGTCCGAACGCTGCCAGAGACAGATGTGGCTCGATCAACTCCCGCTCGGCATCGGTCGGATCCACCAGGAGCCACGGGACAGGTCGACCGCAGACAGCACCCATCTGATGCGGGAAGGACCGATCCCATGACCTCGGATCGAGCCGGCTTTCAGCGGTGGCTGGCCGGGGTTCGGTAGGAGTCCGCTGTGGCGCCGAGTATCTCGGTCCAGGAGGTGGGCTCGAGGCCGAAAGTGGCGGTGGCCGCGCCCGAGTCCATCACGAAGGGCCGTTCGAGCTGGTAGGCGACCTCGCGCAGGGCCCGCACGGTCGGGTTGACCAGGCCCAGCGCGGCCAGCATGGCGGCCGGGATCTCGCTGACGCGGACCGGTGCGACCCCCGCAGCCTCGGCGAGGTCGGCGACGGCCTCGCGCTGGGTGCGGGGCGCGTTGCTGGGGACGTGCCAGGGCCTGCCCCAGGCCCGTTCCTCGCCGCCGACGGTGACCAGCAGCCGGGCGGCGTCCTCGGTGTAGGTCCAGCTGTGGGCGGTGTCGGCGCTGCGCAGCACCTGGACTCCGCGGCCGGCCAGCAGGCGCGGTACGACCCGGGCCCCGAGCGGGCTCTCGGCGTGCGGGCCGATGTAGTCGGAGCCGCGGATCTCGGTGACCCTGACGCGCCCGGCCCGGTGCAGGGCGAGCGCGTCCTCCCACATCCGGGCACGTACCCGGCCCTTCACGGAGTTGGGGTCGAGCGGGGTGTCCTCGGTCATCGGGGCGGCGACCGCGCCGTAGCCGTAGAGGTTGCTCACCGTGGCCAGGACGGCGCCGGAGCGCTCGGCGGCGGCGAGCAGGGCGGCGGCGAGCGGGGGCCAGTCCGTCGCCCAGCGGTGGTAGGCAGGGTTGGCGCAGTTGTAGAGCACCGCCGCCCCGGCGGCCAGCTCGCCGAGCGCTTCGGCGTCGGTGGCGTCCAGCCGCACGGACCGTACGCCCGGCAGGTCGGCGAGGCCGGCCGTGGCGGGCGCGGCGCCGGAGCGGCTGACCAGGACGACCTCCTCGCCGCGGGCGGCGAGCAGCCGCGCGGTGGCCGAGCCGATGGGACCCACGCCGACGATCAGGTGCTTACTCACGATTTCCTCCGAAGCGCGAGAGAGAACAATGTTCTCGCTTTGGCCGACATCGAGAGACTGGCGCAGCGCGGGAAGATTGTCAAGAACGGTGTTCTCGTTTGCGTTCAGTGTTCTCGCTTTCGTCGTCCCGTGCCAGGATGGACCCATGTCCTCCCCGCAGAAGCCCCTCACCGCACGGGAACGGGCCCGGATCGAGTTCACCGCGGAGATCAAGGCGGTGGCCCGCAGACAGCTCGCCGAGAGCGGCGCCGCCGCGCTCTCCCTGCGCGCCGTCGCCCGGGAACTCGGCCTGGCCACCCCGTCCGCGCTCTACCGCTACTTCCCGGGCCGCGACGCCCTGCTCACCGCGCTCATCCTGGACGCCTACACGTCCTTGGGCGCCGCGGCCGAGGCCGCCTACGCCGCGCTGGACGGGGCGGACGAGGAGCCGGTGGAGGCGTTGGAGCACTGGGTCGGCGTCTGCCACGCGGTGCGGGACTGGGCGCTGGCGCATCCGCACGAGTACGCGCTGATCTACGGTTCGCCGGTGCCCGGCTACGCCGCCCCCCAGGACACCGTGGCGCAGGCGACCCGGGTCCCCTACCTGATCGGCACCCTCTTCACCGACCCTCCCGGCCAGGACGGCCACCGCCCCGGCGAGACCCGGCCCGCGATGCCCGACGACGCCCGGCAGTCACTGGCGCCGCTGCTCGCCGGACTCCCGCCGGACACCCCGGCCGACCGGGTCATGGGCAGTCTGATGGCCTGGACCTACCTCTTCGGCGCCATCTCCTTCGAACTCTTCGGCCACCGCAGCGCGATCGTCGCCGACCCTCGCGCCTTCTTCGACCACGAGGCACGCCGCCTCGGCACGGCCCTCGGCCTCGCCGGCTGACTGGGCATCGAACCTGCGGGTCGGCAGCGGTCGCCGGTACCATCGCTGGTGCTGGTGCTGGTGCTGGTGCTGGTGCTGGTGCTGGTGCTGGTGCTGGTGCTGGTGCTGGTGCTGCCGCTGCGCGGGAAGGGCGGCCTCGACAGTGTGCTGCACCTCACCGAGACTGATCGCCATGGGGGACAGTGCGATGTGGGTCGCGGCTTTCACCGGCGGTACGGCCGTCTTGGCGAGCTGGGTGACCAACCTGGGGAACGTACGGGCTGCCCGGGTCCAGGCCGAGGCATCGGTACAGGCTCAGCATCGAGGACGCGTTCGGGAGCTGCGACGCGCGGCCTACCTCGAGCTGATGCAACGCGCCCACGAAACCGCGGAGTTGTACTGGAAGGTCTCGGACGCCTTCTTCCAGATACCCGACCCCCAGCAGCAGTTGGCGCGGCTGGAGGAGTTACGCATTGAACTCCGCGAAGCGTACGCACCACTCATGCACAGCGTCCGGGTCGTCGTCCTGGAGGGGCCGGCCGCCTCTGCCGATGCGGCTCAGGCCGTTCAAGACGCTGCGCTGAAGGCGAACCAATACCTATGGCACATCAGCCGCGGGGACACGGACGCGCGCGATCGCTTCGACGCCGCGGAGGCCGCCTACCGGCAATGCCAAGCGCGATTCGTCGAGCGAGCACGCGCAGCAACCGAGGCCTCGTGATCACCCGATGGTGCAAGAACGGCTGCAGGACCGCAGCTCACTGCGCACTCCGTCCGGTTGTCAGTGGTCTCGCCTAGTCTCCGGCCATGAGCATGATCGGTGAGTACCTGCGCGTCACGGCTGCTGAGCTTGACCGCGTGATCCATGATCCCGACTGGGCTTTGGACTTCGTGGAAGAGGTTCAGAATGCCGAGGCGGACTCGGAGCCTGCGCCGGCCGAAGCGCGCCACTTCAGCACGTACAAGACCTGGGACATGCTTCGCTTCCTGCTGGCGCGTGCCGAGTTCCCGGTGAACGTGGTCCACGGTGAGGAGCCGTTCGCCGAGGATGAGGACTGGGGATACGGGCCTCCGAGGTACCTGCGGTCCGAGCGGGTCCGGCTCGCAGCGAAAGCTCTGCGAGGTACCACCTATGCCCAGCTGATCAGTGGGGTGGACCCCGCTGAACTGACCAGTGCCGAGGTGTATCCACTCGGATGGAGCGAGCCCGGCTCGCTGGAGTGGGGCCGTCCCTGGTACGACGGCCTCACACAGTTCTTCGAGGCTGCGGCCGGGGCGGACGACGCGATGCTCGTCTGGCTGGACTGATACGCCTCGACGGCAGAATCCTCGGCTTGGGAAGCTGAGGCGATCCTTCCTGAAGGTGGACCCAGGGTCCAGCCGAAGATGTCAAACGCCTCCGGTCCGGGTGGACCGGGGCCTTCGTGCTGGTGGGGCTAACAGGCTGTGAACCTGCGGCCTCATCACATCAGGTCGACCGCAGGGGTCGTGTCGTACGGTTTCGGCTCCCCGGTAGACGACGGCGAGGTCGTTGCTGCTCTACCTCGGCTCACCGGTAGTCCTCCGGGTGGCCCTGCATCCAGGCGTTGATCTTGTCCCGCGTCCCGGTGAGCAGATCCTGGTGCTTCTTGAGGTTCTCGAAGGACCTGTCGCCGCCCAGTCTGGTCCGGAGTCGCGCGATCCATGCACGGGGCTCCTTGAAGTGTTCAGGGCCTTGGGGATCCGCTTCCATCGCCTTGTCGAGAGCGCTGAGGTTGTCGAACACGCGCCCGAGGAAGTACTCGCAGTTCCCCGAGGTCGTACACCCGTCGTTGTAGGTGGCCTGAAGCTGGGCGAACACGTCGCGGACCTTCTCGACACCGGCCCCCGGTGCCGGTTGCGCCGTGCTCGGGGCAGGCGTCGCCTCAGTCGCAGGGGCCGATGCCGTCTTGCGGACTTCGGCGACGGGGGACTTTTCGTTCCCCGGGGCCGCGGCCTGGCCGCCGGAACAGGCGAGCGACAAAGACGCAAGGATCACCACGAGCGAAGAAGCAGAGAGGACGTGCCGCACACGTATGTCGATCATGCTCCGTACGACACCTCAGGAGGCTCACTGGTTGCACTGCTCTCTCGCCTCACGCCGGGACGGACGAAGGAGCACCCCTTTTGTCAGGGCCTGGTTCGCGCGCTCGCACGAGGTTGGGGCTCATGGGTGTGACCAGTGGACGACGAGTCGGCGACCGGCCGTCTGTACGGGGATCTGGCCCACCGCCCGAGAACAGCACCGCACCATCGAACACGAGACGGCCCTGACGGGGTGTGAGGGCGGGCTGACCTGCCCGATCTGCTGGCCGTTCGTCGGCGGTTAACGGCAGATCCGTCCGCTTCGACGCCGCTACGCTGGTGGAACTGTCGCGCATGAACGAAGGACGTACATGGCTCGCCCCTACGACCCCGGACCGAAGCAGTTCGTCTTCGCTGTCGGTGACGGCAACGACCGACAGGTCTCCGTGGGCGACCCTCAGGAAGCCTATGTGGCGTTCTCCGCGTTCTTCCGTGGCCGGGATGCCGACACCTACACCATCAACGATGAACCGTCGGGGCAGAGTCTGGTCCTCATGCCCGGGCAGGGCCTGATCTCACGGATCAAGGACGCGGACCCACCTCGGTCGGAATACCTCCAGGTCGACAGGCCCAACCGCTACCTTCCGAGCGCGATGCTGTTCTTCGAGAACGGACACGCCGGCCTCGACCGCTTCGGACAGTGGTTCTCCGACCTCTCCGACCTCGACGCGTCACCGGAGACTCGCGGTGCCGCCCGCGCCGCCACGATCACGACGGAAGCAGCGGCGATCGAAGAAGTCGCGCGGATCTGGGCGGATTCGGGCTGCGTGGACCCGAGCGACCAGTACTACGTCTTCTTCGACGCGCACGGTGTCGACGACGACCGAGCCGAACGAGCCGTCCTGCTCAAGTTGATCGAGTTCCTCGGTCTGGAACGCATCGACGCCCCGGCCGAAGCCGCCGAGGGCGAAGTCTGGGTGCGCACCGAGGCCCGCCTCGACGTCGAATGCGCCCGGTGGTCCTGAGCCCATGAGCGACACCGTTTTCCGCCGCATGAGCGGCTGGATCCCGAGCGTGGTCCGTGAGGCCGGCGAGCTGAAGCTGATGCTCGGTGCCGGGGCCGACGCCACCCACGAGCCTCGCACGTTCACGTTCCCGGTCGGCGAAGCCCATCTTGCGGTGATCCGGCAGGACCTGGCCAGACACCTGCTGCTGTGGAGCGCGGTCCTTCCGTTGTGCGACGCCGCCGGAACCCGAGGCCGGCTCGACGAGTACGCCGCCACCGCACTCCTGGACCCGATCCTCCTCGCCGCGCCCGCGGACGTCGACGCCCTCTTCCAGCGCATCCCGTGGGACAGGAGCCGGCTCATCGCCCACGGGGCCGACACCGGTCTGCTCGAGCGCGGTCAGGTATACGAGGCGATGCGCGCGGCGACAGAGACGTCGGACGAGAAACGAGCTCAGGAGTACGGAGCGAACCGCCGTCGCGCCCTGCGCGGGACCGTACTCGGTACCCTCGACACCGCGATTCTGAGGTACACGGGCCAGTACCTGCACGGGGCGACGGTTCCCCGACGGATGCCCGATGCCGTCGACCACTCGCTGCTGCCCGCGGTCATGCGGGTGATCGCCACCGCGGAGCAGGCGTGCGCCGGGATGCGGATCGGCCGCGATCCGCGACGGGGAAACCGTGCCACGGACAGGCGCGACTGGCATCGGCTGGAGACGACGGTCCAAGCGGCCGTGCGCCGTGTACACCCCGAGCTCGCCGATGACGCGGTGCGAACCGTGAGCTTCCTGATGTGCTCGGAGGCCGCGGACCGCTCCAGGAACACACCCATGGAGGATGACGAGGAAGCTGCCGGCCACCGTGCCGACGTCGGGGGGAGCGCGAGGAAGACGGCCCTGTCGTTCACCGACGACAAGGGCGTCGAGAAGAAGTGGCGACGGGACGGTCCCCGAGGCGCCGCCGCGGAGTTCTGGGACTTCGTCGGCGATCGCTCCGCAGCGGACAACGAAGTGTTCACCATCGAGGACGAGGAGATGGGCGAAGGGGTCCAGCTCCATTTCTACGCGGACTCCGTCGCCCGGATCACGACGCTGCGCGAGGGCGAGGGCCGCTCGGATCCGGAGTACCGGGTCGAGTACACCCTGGTCGACGGGATCAGCGGGTACCGAACCCTGGTGAACGACTTCGTCCGCGGCGGCTGCGCCGCGCTCGAGCCTCACGGTCCCTGGATGTCCGATGTCACCGAGTTCGAACGCGCGCGACGGCGGCGCGACACCCGGTAGCCCCGGCGGAAGCCCGTGCACGCGCCGCACAGGAACCTGCGAAGTGCAGCGACGGGACGGCTCCCGCCGAGAACCGCACCATCGCGGTGCCACGGGGATCAAAGGAACCCGGTTCGACCTGGGCCTCGCGTGGCCGTGCTCAGGAGAAGAGGGCGAGGCCGTTCGAGGGGACCAGCGGCTGCGACGGCGGGTGCCGCCTCGTAGGCTGCGGCCATGACCCAGACCCAGACCCCGACGCCCCGCGACGCCTTCGACCTGCTCATGGCCGGTAACCAGCGCTTCGTCTCAGGCACTCCCGAGCACCCGAACCAGGACGCCACCCGCCGCACCGAGATCGCACCGTCCCAACAGCCCTTCGCCGTGCTGTTCGGTTGCTCCGACTCCCGACTGGCCGCCGAGATCATCTTCGACCGCGGCCTGGGCGACCTGTTCGTGGTCCGCACCGCCGGGCACGTAGCCGGTACCGAAGTCCTCGGGTCCATAGAGTTCGGCGTGAGCGTCCTCAACGCGCCGCTGGTCGTCGTCCTCGGCCACGACTCGTGCGGGGCGGTCGCCGCAGCCCGTTCCGCCCTGGAGAACGGGCAGACGCCGGGCGGCTTCGACGCGGTGGCTGCCGGCCGCCTCGCCGTGGTGGGGCTGTCCTACCGCCTGTCCGACGGCAGCGCCCAGCTGGTCGCCACCCGCGGCCTCGACGCGGAGCTCCCCACCGCGTCCTGACCGCCCGGGCCGTGGCCGCTCACGCGGAGGTCCCCACCGCGTCCTGACCGCTCCGGCCGTGACCGCTCACGAGGAGGGTCGGGGCCCCGCAGCCCGGCGAAGCCGGTTGGCGACCGCCAGCCCCAGCCCCTCCTCCACCGGCAGGGACGCGACAATGAGGTCGCACCCCTGCTGGTCGAGCTCACGCAGGAACCCGTACAGCCCCTGTGCGTAGGCGTCCAGTGAACCGGGCAGGGCCACCACGGCGTGCGCCTTCACCGCAGCATCGGCGAAGGACGGGGGCAGAAAGACGCCCACCTGATGCCCCGCCTCCTGCGCGAGCTCGGCTTCGGCGACGACCTTCTCCGGCTCGACGAGGACGACCCGCGCACGCGGCGCGTAATGCGACGGGTGTTGGCCCGGCACCCGGACACCGCTGGTGGACGGGACCGCGACCGGGTGCCCCAGCACCGCTTCGAGGTCCTCACGCGTCACCCCGCCCGGTCGCAGGATGCTCGGGGTCTCGCCGGTGACGTCGACGATGGTCGACTCGACGCCGACCTGGCAGGAGCCGCCGTCCAGGACGAAATCGACGGCGTCACCGAGCTCCGCCCGGACGTGGTCCGCGGTCGTGGGGCTGACCGAGCCGAAGCGGTTGGCGGACGGGGCGGTGACCCCGCCGCCGAAGGCCGACAGCAGCGCGAGAGCCAGGGGGTGGTCGGGCACACGCACGGCCACCGTCTCCAGACCACCGGTCGCTTCGAGCGGCACGCGATCGCCGCGTCGCAGGACCAGGGTCAAGGGCCCGGGCCAGAAGTGTTCGGCCAGCAGGCGCGCGGTCGCGGGCACCTCTTCGACCCAGTCGTCCAGCTGGTCGACTGCGGCGATGTGGACGATCAGCGGGTGGGAGGGCGGCCGACCCTTGACCTGGAAGATCCGCGAAACGGCGACGGCGTCCTCGGCGTTCGCGCCCAGACCGTAGACGGTCTCGGTCGGCAAGGCCACCAGGCCCCCCGCGCGCAGCACACCCGCTGCCCTCTCGATGTCAGTGGCCATTGCCGTCACCCTTGCACTTCTCTCTCACGGTTCCGTTCACCACGCACCTGATCGCGTCGCCCTGTGACGACGAGACCCATGCACGCCCTACCGCCCCCATCATGCCGCGCAGGCCGGACGGCCCTGCCCCGCCGACCGGAACAACACCTGTGCGGGACCGACACAGCTCGGACCGAGCGGGCTGGGAGCCGGAGTTCACCGTAGTCCCGCCGCTCTCCTTCCGCGGACGCTTGCCTCTGTGCGGGAGGCATCGTCCGGAGCGTGGGCCACGTCTCCATGGTCCTGGCCCCGCTGTTGCGCGGCGCATTACCAGGGCAGCGATGAGCGTCGGTCGAAATCGCCGTTCTACTGCTCGTCGGTGAACTGCGGGTCCTTCTTTTGGTTGTAGATCTCCTTTCCGGATGAGTTGTAGGCATGGACGTAGGGGCTCGGGCCCGCATAGTGAGGGTCGGAGTCTTCCGTGGCGAGAGCCGCCGCGTAGACGAATGCGCCACCTGCCATGGCCGCTGGATATTCTTTCGGGTTGTCGCCGTAGCTGATAGTGATTTTGGAGATGTTGGATGCGTAATGCCCGGCACCCAGCGCAAGGTATCGCCCCTTGCCCGCGGGCTCGAGGGTGGAGTCGAAATACTCGATCGAATGACCGGTGCCCCACAGGCGATTGTTGATGAACGTGGGCGGAGAATCCTGGCTGTTGCCCTTGTCGCCCTTTGACTCGCATTGCACGTACTGATCGTCGGAGTTGACGGCGACGACCACGCCGTCCCCGTTCCGCGAGGAGATGGGAGCGCGGACCGCGACCACCGTGTGGTACCGGGATGCATCCGAGCCCAGGCAGGAAGCCAGGATCTTGGCGACGGTCCCGGCGCGGACCGGCGCTGTCGTCCCGCTGATGACGGTGAACGCGTCCGAGGTGGAAGTCGTGCGCGTCGAAGAGGGCGCCGAGCCGGCTCCGGTCGACGTGACTCCGCGCGTTGTGCTCGGAGTCGATGACGCGGCGGCGTTCGTAGGGTTTCCGGCAGGATCGGCGAGAAGTGGCTTGGCGTCCCCTGCCCCGCTGAAGACGGACATGGCCGCGACACTTACGCCCGCGACGCCGGCGGCAACACCCAGCGGCACCGCCCACCTGCGTCGCAGCGAAGCACCGTTGTCCTCTGGACCGATCTTCGTCAGGAGCTCCTCTCGGATCCGCCGGTGGTTCGGCAGATCACGATCGGAAGGAGCCGCGGGAACGCCCGGCATGTCATTCATCGTGCGACCTCTTCCGCGTTGACAGGACTCTTCGAACTGAACGACGCCAAAACCGGGGCTCCGCCGAGGAGGTCGGCCCCCAGCCTCCGCCGTGCGCGGTGCAGTCTGGACTTCACGGTGCCGACCGCCACCTTCAGCGTTGCCGCAGCCGCCTGCTGATCCAGGCCCGACCACACGCAGAGCTCGACGACCTCTCGTTCATGGCGCGGCAACCGGGCCAACGCCCGGTGGATCTCCGACATACGACGCTCGTCGTCGACCAGGACGGCGACGCGGTCCGCGTGGTCGCCCACGGACTCGCCATGCGAGACGAGCCGGTGCAACAACGCCTCGGCCCGCCTCAGCCGCCGCCGGGTGTTCGACAGCAGACGGTCGGCGACGCCGAGCAGCCACGGCAGGGCCGAGTCGCGGTCCAGCACCGTCTCCGATCGCCGACGCCAGGCGTGCAAGAACACGGTCGACGTGAGGTCTTCAGCCTCGGACCAGTCGGCCGTCCGTCGGAACAGGTAGTTGTAGACGGTTTTCGCATGGCGGTCGAAGATCCGACCGAACGCCTCCCGGTCGCCGTCGACGGCCCTCGCCCACAGCTCCCGATCAGAGACCCCTCCGATCGGAACAGCGGGACCAGCGTTGTTCAGTTCCATGCTCCGTACGTGTCCGGCAACCGGTCGAAGGTTCCCGCCGAGTCAGATTCGTTTCTACGGGCTTGGTTCACCCGGTCGGCAACAGTGCTGGTCGAGGGTGGCATACGCGGCGAGCGGGAGGAGATCTCGCCCGTGCTGTTCCGGCAGTCATGCCGGGCCGTCGCCTGCTTCCGGGAGCGTACGGTGTCCACGATCAGCCGTGAAGTCGGCAACAGCGGTGGACGCGTGTCTGCCGGGAGACTGCCGCGGGGACGGGCGGTCGGCAGCACCCGGAGGCCCGAGCGATGCCCGCTCTCCCGTCGGCCTGCGTGGAGACGGACGGCGTTCCCGAACTGGCCGTGCGATCCGCAAGAACAAGCGCCACGCGATGAAATGCCAGTGACGTTCACGGATCGCCGATGCCCGACGGATGGCGGAACCGCTCCGGCGGAACCTGCCCAAAGCAACAAACCTGCCCGACGTTCAGCCATGACGAGAGCTTGAGGCCATCGCAACGAATCTCGACATCCGTCGCGTACGTGCCTGGGAATTCTGACGAGCCGAGCGTGCTGTCTCGACCGGTTGAATCCAAGGTCAGTACCTGTCGCCTACTCGGTAAAAAACCCCGGAGGAAGCCGCAACTCGTCCCTGTCGCCCAATGATGCTCGTTACAAGGCCACTTGCTCTGAGGAAGATTGAGTCACTACAGTCCCCATCCGAACCTTTGCTCGGTCGTTCACTCGTTGGGGGTGACAGTGAAGGATCACCGCCCGTCGGCGTATTCGACAGGCGGCCGGAGAAAAAGGAGCTCGCCTTCGTGGCATCCCACCGTCGACCCAAGCAGCCGAGCCGCGCCCGTGTGACCGTGCTCACCACCGCCGCAGCGGCAGCAGTTGCGTTCGGCGCCAACGCCGCCAACGCGGCCCCGTCCGAGAAGCCCGACAAGGACGAGGTCAAGACCAAGGTCGACAAGCTCTACGAAGAGGCCGAGCAGGCGACCGAGAAGCTCGACGGCGCCAAGGAGAAGCAGCAGAAGCTGC
>NZ_JNZD01000038.1 GCF_000725495.1 Streptomyces aureus | reverse complement strand
CTCGTCCGGGCTGGTCTCAACCCGGCTGGTGTTGATGGTGGAAGTCCTCTGGGAGCGCTGCTCCCGGGGGCGGCCTGAGCCAGGAATCCCCGTCCTTTGAGGCGGGGAGGATGTCAAGCGAAGGTATGCGGAAGGCATTCGGCTGCCGCGCCGCACGGGCTTGCCGCATGTCCGCCCCATGGTCCGCCGGGATGCTCGCCCTCCGGGCGGCCGGCCTTCATCGCGGTGCTGCCACGGCGAGTGTCCGCTGGTGGGCCGGCCTTCGTCGCCGTGCTGCTTTTCCAGGAAGCCTCGATCCCCCCTCAACTGCAGCTGGAGCCCCTCCTGCGACGCTCATCGGCAGCGGCGGCAGAGAGGAAGTGAAGGAATGGCTCAGAGCAGCGCGCAGGCCATCTTGATCACGAACGCGTTCGGCTCCGTCGGGGCGGAAGACGTCGACGCGTCGGCCGGCAGCGAATTCGATCTGAAGAACCTCGAGCAGCTTCCCGCCCGCGATGTCCTCGTCACCATGTTGTCGGCGGGCATGTTCCTGCGCCAAAGCGGCACGGACGCCGCACACATCCGGCTTCTCGCCGACGCGGCAGGCTCGGTGGAGCTGCCGCCCATCCTGGTTCAGATCGACGGCTACCGCGTCATCGACGGCCTGCACCGGCTGGAGGCCGCCAAGCTGCGCGGCGACAGCAGCATCAGGGCGCGCTTCGTCGACTGCTCGAACTCCGAGGCGCTCGTCATCGCCATGAAGGCGAACGGCTCGCACGGACTGCCGCTGTCGAAGTCCGACCGCATGTCCGGAGCCCAGCGTGTCCTGAGTTCCCACCCGGACTGGTCCGACCGTGCCATCGCCCGCATCACCGGGCTGAGCGCGAAGACGATCGCGTCGCTGCGCGAGAAGTCGGGTGAGGCGACCTCGCTCGACGGCAAGCGCATCGGCGTGGACGGCAGGCGGCGTCCGGTGGGCCCGGGCGAGGGCCGGCTGCGGGCCGCCGAATACATCGCCGCGCACCCGGACGCCCCGCTCCGTCAGGTCGCCCGGGAGACCGACGTCTCGCTCGGCACGGTCCACGACGTGAGCGCCCGGCTGCGGCGCGGCGAAAGCCCCGAGCGCGGCGGCCGCCGGACACCCGACGCGGCGGCGCAGCCCCTGCGATCCGTCCCTCCCGTCCACCCTGTCCAGCCCGTGCAACCCGTCCAACCCGTGCGGTCCGTACGGCTTTCCGGGGAACCTTCGCGGCCCGTGTCGGCGGTTCCCGGCGGCACGGATCGCGACGGCGCGGCCCCTGTGCCGCTGCGGGTGGCACCGGGCATCGACGGCGCGCCGCAGCGCAGGAACCACACCGACGAGATTCCGGCCTGGACGACGGTGGTGGCGAAGATGGCCGCCGATCCCACCATCCGCTACACCGCGGGCGGCCGGGAGTTCCTCCGCTGGATGCAGTTGCACGCCGCCGAGCCGGACGACGGCTGGCGGGAGCTGGTCGACGCGGTTCCGGCCCACTGGCTCGGCGTCATCGCCCCGATCGCCGAGCGCATCGGCAAGGAATGGAGCCTGCTCGCCGAGGGGCTCAAGACCAGGCAGGACTTGATGCCTTGACCTGCGGGCACGCCCGTCACGGTACCGGCGCCGCGGACACCGGCCGAAGGTGGCCCGCGGCCCGGGGCCGGTCGTCTGCACCCTGACGCGGGGTGGCGGACGGGCGCCCGGGGGCCGGCACGAGGATGACCGGGGGCACGGGCCCGGGCCATGCCGGCAGGACCGGCCACTGGGCCGGCCGGCCCGGGCACGGCCGCACCCCCGCGCTTGCGGCGCCGTCACCAGTGACCGTCACGGACATCACGCCGCGCCCCCGACGAGCGGGGTCGGCGGGCCCCGTTCCGCGCCCGCCGCAGGAACCGGCCGGGGGACACTCCGACGCCGGCCGTGAAGCAGTTCGTGAACGAGCCGGGACTGTCGTATCCGATGTGCCCGACCGCGCAGGAATCCCCCGGTGATGCTCATCGAGGTCTTCTCGACCGGCCGCCGGAGGGGCCCAGGCCTCGTGGACGCGGACCGGGGCCGGGAACTGGCCGGGTGCCGTGTACGCATCGCGCGCGGCTTGAGTGACGCCGGCGATCCGGAGCCGTCAGTTCCACGAAACGCTCCTCCCCCGGCGTGACGGCGCCCCGCGTGTGACGCTCCAGCACGCCCCGACCGGGGTTCAGGAGTCGGTCGAGAGGAACCCCGGATGCTCGAGGCGTCCGTTCGATCCGTCATCGACACGACGCCTGAGGGGTCTCATGCCCGTGGAAAGCAACACTCCGTCAGATGTGCCGTCCGGGCGAGACCTGCGGATCGCCACGCGCAGCCGCGCCGACAACTGGACCAAGCCCCCGCGCCGCATCGAGACGTCCGAGTGCATCACCTGCGACAGCTGCCTGCGCGGCTGCCCGGAACAGTTCGGCGCGATCTTCGACCGCGGGCTCGACGTCGTGATCGTCCCCGAGCTGTGCTCGGGCTGTCCCGTCTGTGTCCTGGAGTGCCCGGTCGACTGCATCTACGTCGACGCGGACTGGACGCCCACCGACGACGCGATGTGGAGCCACATCGCACTCACCGGGGAAGGTGTCGCATGACCGCGCCCGTGGACCGCGAAGGCTCCCGTCGAGCCGCCAACTCCCGCAAGCGCCAGAGCCGGCGGCCCAGCCGCCTGGGCCTGGTGGCGGGCGCCACGCCCAAGCCGGACCGGGTACGCGAGGAGGACGCCGGGTTCCCCGGGCTGCTGGCCCGGGTGTGGCAAAAGGCCTCGGCCGCCGCCGACATGCGCGCGGCCCTGGACATCCTGCTCACGCTCGACGGACACGTGCCCGCGGAGGTCCAGGAGGGCGCCCTTCGCACTGCGGACGCCGCCGCCCTGAAGGTCGTCGCCGGTCTGTCCGCGGACGCATGCGAACCGGCCGAAGCCGTCGCGGACCCCGCGGAGCGCACCGTGTTCCTCGGTGAGATCGGCCTGACCACCGGCGGCCGGGTCGTCGTCCGCGTTCCCTCCCGGCAGCCGCTCGCCAAGCAGCACACGCTGGTCGCGGGCGTGCTGCGGGTTCCCTGGACCTCGCGGCACCTGGACGAGTACCGGCGCGAGGTGACGACGGCTCAGGAGCGGTTGGACCGCGACGCGGCCGACAGCCGCCGCTGGCTGGCCGAGCAGGGCAGCGAGGGGCGCGAGGCGCTGCTGGCGCAGATGACCGAGGGCGCGCAGCGCACCGCCCCCTTCATGCTCTACATCGAGGACAGGCAGTACACGAACTTCCGCGACACCAACACGGTCGTGGGCAAGACGCTGTGGCCGGGCCACCCGGACTGCGTGTTCGCCGGCCTGTCCGGCCTGCCGCTGGAGCTGTGGTCGGACCACGACGCCCTGCTGGTCGTGGGCATCAGCCTGCTGATCCGCTCGGCCGGGTACGGCCGCATCGAGGAAGTCAACGGCTCGCAGCTCACCCTGGAGAACGTGGGCCGGCTGCTGGAGCGCACCCGCCGCAGCTACAACGGGGCCCTGGGCGGGGAGAAGATCCCCGCGGCCGGTCCCGACGCCGGCGTCGGGGCGCTGATGGCCCTGGCCGCGGGGCTGGGCGCGCACCGCCCGGAGGTGGCCCGCACCGTCCAGCTGTACCGCGAGATCCACGGCGCCCTGATCCACAAGGTGGAGAAGGTGGCGGCCCCGTACGGCGAGGTGGCCGCGGAGCGGGACCGGCAGGTCACCGGCCATCTGCGTGCCACGCTGCCCGTGGTCGGCGACCGGCTGGCCGGGCTGCGGCTCGCCGACGACGCCGACCCGGCCTGGCTGGCCCGCCCCTACGGCGAGTTCGGCACCGGTCTGGAGGCGGTGGTGTACGAGGCGGTCGCCGCGACCACCGCCGCGTTCGGGGCCGACTTCTCGATGAGCCGCGGCATCCGGTCGCTGCCGAGACTGGTCCGCGCGCTGCGCGCGGAGGCCTGGGACGAGATCAGCGCCTGGGGCATCACGGACTTCTTCTGCTGCGTGGTCCCCGCGCAGGAGGCCCGGCGGCACTACGGCGACTCGCTCGCCACGCTCGCCGACACCGCCTGGGCGATGTCCTCGCGCATGCAGTACAACTCCTGGCACTTCATCGCCGGCAACCTGCCGCGGACCTCGAAGGTCCTGGAGCGCGACCACTTCGTACCGCCCACCATCCCCGACATCGCCCACTTCTCCGACCAGCACCACCACGGGCACGTCAACAACATGGTGCGCTTCACCATCCGCAGCCCCCACTCGGTCGAGGTGTGCGGCCGGCCCTTCAACGGATTCATGGACCTGCGCATCGTCCGCGCCGACGGGGAGCCGTACACCGAGCAGGAGATGCTCGCGGCGCACCAGGTGGCCGCCTTCATCGCCCGGATGACGCAGCAGGCGGCCGCGCTCGCCGAGCAGGGGGAGCAGGCCGATGTGACGGCCTTCGACTCGGCCTGGCACTGGAGGTCCGTCACCGGCACCCCGGTCGGGGGGGCCGCCCCGGAGCCGCCCCGGTCCTGGGCCACCTAGCCGACGCCCCGACGCCCCGTCGGCCGGCCGCCGGCCCGCGGGGACCTCCGACGCCCCTGACACGCCCCCCGTCGACCTCCTGACGAAAGGACGCTCCCGTCATGTATTCCAGATCGTGGTCGGCCCCTGCCACGGAGGGCAGCGTCGGGAGCCACGCGTTCGTCACCGAACACGGACTGTGGGACGACGCCCGCTCGGCGGCCGCCGAGCGGATCGAGGCGGGTCTCGACGGGATCGACCTCGTCCGTCTGGTGTGGGGTGACCCGCACGGCCTGGTGCGCTCCAAGACGCTGACCGCCCGCGCCTTCGGCGGGGTGCTGCGCAACGGCATGAACTACAGCCCCGGCCCGTTCCTGAAGGACACGGCCTGCACCACGGCGGTGGACTACCGGGGCGAGCACGGCATCGGCGTCGAGGAGATCGCCGGCCTGGGCAACTTCGTGCTGGTGCCCGACCCGCTGACCTTCCTGGTGCTGCCCGGCGAGGGGGCGCGCACGGCCTGGGTGATCGGCGACGAGTACCTGCGCGACGGCCGCCCCCACCCGCTGTCCTCGCGGCACGTGCTGCACCGGGTGCTGGAGCGCTACGCCGGCCGCGGGCTGACGCCCGTACTGGGCCTGGAGGTCGAGTGGTACCTGGCGCGGCGCCTGGACGACGAGCCGGGCAACGAGGGGAACGGCTTCGGCCTGCAGGGCCCGGCCCCGCGGGTGGCCGCGATGAACGCGGGCTACCAGTTCAACCTGGACGCCGCGTACGACACGGTCGCCCCGGTCACCGACCCGCTGGCCCTCGCCCTGCTCGGCCTGGGGCTGCCGGTGCGGTCGATGGAGCACGAGATGGGCCCCGGGCAGGTGGAGACCACGTTCGACCCCATGTCGGCGCTGGACACGGCGGACGCGATGCTCTTCTTCCGCGTCTTCACCAAGCGCTGGTGCGCGGCCCGGGGCCTGCACGCCTCGTTCATGTCGCAACCGGCGATCGCCGGGGCGGACCCGAGCGGCTGGCACCTGAACCAGTCCGTCCTGGAGACGGCCACCGGCCGCAACATCTTCAGCGCCGAGGGCCTCTCGGCGGGGCTCTCCCCCACGAGCAAGGCGTACGCCGAGGGCCTGCGGGACTGGCTGCGCGACCTGTTCCTGCTGTCGGTGCCGACTATCAACGGCTACCAGCGCCTGGGCACGCAGCACGCCCTGTCCCCGACCCGGGTGAGCCTGAGCCTGGAGTCGCGCACGGCCATGCTGCGCGTGGTCGGCTCGGGGGCCGGCGCGCACATCGAGAACCGCATCGGCGAGCCGAGCGCGAACCCGTACCTGAACATCGCCGCCCAGCTCTTCGCCGGCCTCGATGGCCTCGACGGGGGCTCGGCCGACGGACCCCACGAGGGCTCGGACACCGTCCCGCAGTCCCTGCGCGAGGCCCTGGAGGCATTCACGGCGGGCCGGGCCGCCCGGCTGCTGGGCGACCCGCTGGCCGCCTGTCTGGCCAGGCTCAAGGAAAGCGAGGTGCGCCGGTACGAGGCCTGGGCCCTGCAGGCCGCCCCGGTGCCGGGCCAGGTCACCGAGTGGGAGCAGCGCGAGTACTTCGCGGCCTTCTGACACCCCGCAACCCCTCCCGCGGGGTGGGCGCGCACCACCACCCCACCGTCCGCCGCCCGCTGGCCGCCCCGCCGGCCACCACCACAACCCGACGAAGGCTGTCCCATGATTCCTCGCTTCACCCTGCCCGAGATGGCGAGCCTCTTCTCGGACGAGTACCGCTACGAGACCTACGTCCGCGTGGAGATCCTCGCGACCGAGGCACAGGTGCGGCTCGGCCGCGTACCCGCCGCGGTCCTCGACGACATGCGCGCGGCCCGGACCCCGCTGCCGTCCCGTGTCGTGGAGATCCAGAAGGAGCGGGACCACGAGGTCATCTCGTTCCTCACGGCCTACACGGAGCAGATGCCGGAGTCCTCGGCCCGCTGGGTGCACCTGGGGATGACCAGCTACGACCTGGTCGACACGGCCCTCGGCTTCACTCTGGCCCAGGCCTGCGACGTCCTGCTGTCCGCCGGGCGGCGGCTGCGCGCGGTGCTGGTCGAGCGGGCCTTTGAGCACTGGGACACCGTGATGGTGGGCCGCACCCACGGCGTGCACGCCGAACCCACCACCTTCGGCCACAAGCTGGGCGGCTACGCGTTCGCCGTCGAGCGGTCCCTGGAGCGGCTGGTGGCCGCCCGCGAGGCCGTCGCGGTGGGCACGGTCTCCGGCGCGGTCGGCACGTACTCGCTCATCGACCCGGCCGTCGAGGAGTACGTGTGCGAGCAGCTGGGCCTGGGCGTGGAGCCCTCCCCCAGCCAGGTCGTGTCCCGCGACCGGCACGCGCAGTTGCTGCAGGCGGTGGCCGCGCTGGGCGCCTGCATCGAGCAGATCGCGCTGGAGCTGCGGCTGTTGCAGCGCACCGAGGTGCGCGAGGTGGAGGAGCAGCGGGTGGAGGCGTACCAGGGCTCCAGCGCCATGCCGCACAAGGCCAACCCGACCGGCAGCGAGCTGCTGTGCGGACTGGCGCGGCTGCTGCGCGGGTACGCGAACATGGCGCTGGAGAACGTGGCGCTGTGGCACGAGCGGGACCTGGCCCACCAGGCGGTGGAGAAGGTGGTGCTGCCCGACGCGATGACCGTGGCGCACTTCCAGACGGTCAAGGCCGCCGAGATCCTGGAGAACCTGCGGATCAATCCGGACCACATGCGCAACTCGCTGGCCGCCACCCACGGCCTGGTGTGCTCCTCGTCGGTGCTGGTGGAGCTGCTGGAGGCGGGCGTCGAACGCGACCAGGCCTACCGGGCGGTGCAGTCGGCGGCCCGCAAGACCGCCGAGTACGGGCAGAACTTCGGCGAGGCGCTGGCCGAGGAGGGCATCGAGACCAGTGCCCGCACGCCCGACGACTTCCTCGTCAATCACGGTGTGGTGCACACCCGGTTGGAGCAGCTTCGCAAGCTGGCTGAGTGATCACCGAGTGCTCTTGGAACGCTCTGCCCGGCCGTCCACATTGACCTTCTGTCCGCAACTCGCCACACGGAGCCCCCTTATGAGCTGGTCCGAGAAAGTCTCCACCACCCTGGAGAACGAGCACGTCCTGCTGACCCCGATCGGCGAGGCCGACCGGGAGGGCGTCCGCGCGGTGGCGCTGGACCCGGAGATCTGGCGCTACTTCACCGTGGTCGTCGGCGACGACACCGACTTCGAGGCGTTCTTCGACTCCAACCTCGCCGAGCACACGGCCGGCCGCCGCGCCGTCTACGTGATCCGGGACAAGCACAGCGGCCGGATCGCGGGCAGCATGAGCCTGCTGAGTTTCGCCGAGAAGGACCGCCGGCTGGAGATCGGGGCCTCCTGGCTGGGCCACGACTTCCGCGGCAAGGGCATCAACCACTGGGCGAAACTGCTGCTGCTCCAGCACGCCTTCGAGGTGCTGGAGGCCGAGCGGGTGGAGTTCAAGACGGACCAGCTCAACGTCCAGGCACGCAAGGGCCTGCGCAACATCGGCGCCACCGAGGAGGGCACCCTGCGCTCCTTCAACTACATGCCGGGCGGCCGCCGCCGCGACGCGGTCTTCTACAGCATCCTGCGCGCCGAGTGGCCGCAGGTGCTCGACGCCCTCTCCCACGGCCCGAAGAAGGCGGCCGCCTCCGCATGAGCGTCGCGTACGTCAAGGCCGTCGGCACCCCGTTCGAGCTGGGGCACGCCCACGGGGCGGCACTCGCCGGCCCGCTGCGGGCGTTCCTCGACGACGGCCTGGCACGGCTGGACCACCTCACCGACAGGCCGCTGACGTTCACCGGGCTGCTGCCGTCGATCTCCGCCTACCGGGCGGCGATCGCGGCGGCGGTCCCGGACCTGGCCGAGGAGGTGGCGGGGCTGGCCGCGGGGGCCGGGATCCGCGAGGACGAGGCGTGGCTGCTGCAGCTGCGCCGCGAGGTGATGGGCTGCACCGGGGTGCCCACCGCCGGGGACTGCACGTCGTACGCGCGCACCGGGTCGGCCGGCCGGCCGGTGCTGGCGCAGACGGTGGACCTCAACGCGGACATCGACAGCCATATCGCGGTGCTGTCGCTGGCCCGGGCGGGGGCGCCGCGCCGGGTGACGGTGCTCAGCTTCGCGGGCCTGCTCGGCTACCTGGGCATGAACAGCGACGGACTGGCCATCGGGCTGAACCTGGTGACCGACGGCCGGTGGCGGCCGGGCATCACCCCCTACCTGGCCATCCGCCACCTGCTGGACGGTGCCGGGAGCGTGGACGAGGCCCTGGAGATGCTGGCCGGGCTCACCCTGTCCAGCTCGCGCAACCTGGTGTTGTGCGACCGGCGGCGCGCGGTGTACGCCGAGATGTGCGGGACCGAGCTGCGGGTGACCGAGCCGGCCGCGCGGGAGGCCGTGCACACCAACCACTACCTGCACGAGGACTTCATCCCGCTCGACCGGCAGTCGGCCCCCGACCGGGTCAACTCCGACGAGCGGCTGGAGGCCGTGGCCAAGGGGCTGGCCGGGCTCGGCCCGCAGGCCGCCCCGGAGGAGCATTTCGGGGTGCTGTCCCGGCCACCGGTCTGCATCGCCGCCCACGGGGACTTCCGCCTGGAGCGGACGGTGGCCTCGGTGGTCATGCTCCCCGGGGCGGGCGAGCTGCACCTGCGGGCGGGCGACCCCAACCACGGCGCCACCGAGGTGTTCGCGGTGTAGGGCCTGTCTGACAATTCGCGTCGCCGGGCAGACGGGAATTGTCAGACAGGCCCTGGGGGGCGGGCGGGCGGGTGGCGGCCGGGCGGACCCTGGAGCGGCCCTGCACCAGGATTCGACCGCGCACCGCTAGCGTCGGCGCGGACGGCGGCCGAACCGGTCCGGCCCCGCTACGACCCCCGGGGGAGGCATGAGTCAGGTTCAGGCGCCGGCACTGCCGGAGCACCAGACGTCCGCTCCACACCCCGAGCACGACGAGCCGGGGGCCCGCGCGCCGGTGCGGGAGGCGTGGCCGCCGCGCCCCGGATCCTCCGGCGCGTGGCCCCCCGTCCAGCACGCGCCCGGCCGCAGGAGCCCCGTCCAGAGCGTGCCCGGGCCGGGCGCCCCCGGTCGGTCGTCGCCCCGTGACGGACTGGGCAGGGCCGCGCCCTGGCCGGCGCCCGCGGTCTTTGGGCGCCGCATCCTGGTCGTGGGCGCCGACGCCGGGGACGGGCTGTCGAACCAGCTGCGCCGGCACGGCCACACCTGCACCGGGGCGGCCCACGGCGGCGCGGCCCTGCAGGCCTACGGCAGCGCCGACCTGGTCCTGCTCGACCTCGAACTGCCCGACCTGGACGGGCTGGAGGTGTGCCGGGCGATCCGGTCGGTCAGCCGGGTGCCGCTGATCATCGTCACCTCCCGCGAGTCCGAGATCGACTGCGTGCTCGGACTCCAGGCGGGCGCGGACGACTACGTCACCAGGCCCTTCGGGATCCGCGAGCTGATGGCCCGGATCGAGGCCGTCATGCGCCGCGTGCAGTGGCAGCCTGCCGCCGCCGCGGGTCCGGCCCAGGAGATCCTGCGGCACGGCCGGCTGTGCATCGACGTGGGCTCCCGCGAGGTGAGCGTCGACGGCGCGCCGGTCACCCTCACGCGCAAGGAGTTCGACCTGCTGTGCCTGCTGGCGCAGCATCCCGACACCGTCGTTTCGCGCAGACAGCTGCTCCAGCAGGTGTGGGGCGACTCCTGGTCGCGCCGCACCGTGGACACCCATGTCAGCAGCGTGCGCGGGAAGCTGGGCGACCCCGGCTGGATCGTCACCGTGCGCGGCGTCGGCTTCCGCCTCGGCACCGTCTGACCCGTTGCCCCCGCCTCCCGTGCCTGCGCACCTGATTCCCGACGGGGCGCGGCCCTGCTGCCGCGGTGTCGCCGGCCCGGTGAACGGGCCGGCGACACCGCGGTGTTGTCCTCAGAGCACGCGGGCGGTACGGCCCGCCGTCTTTCGGGGCGCCGGTGCCGAGCCGGCCAGCGCCCGGTCGACCAGCGGGCCGGCCGTGCCGGTGTAGCCGGCCGGGTCGAGCAGCGCGGTCAGCTCCGCGGGCGTGAGCATCCCCCGCAGCGCGTCGGACTCCGCCAGCACCTCGGCCAGCGGGCGGCCGGTCTTTGCGGCCCGCAGCGACGCCCGGGTCAGCAGTTCCTTCGCGGCCGCCCTGCCCAGCTTCGGGGCGAGCACCGCGGAGACCCGCTCGGAGACGAGCTGCCCGCCGGTGGCCGCCAGGTTGCCAGCCATCCGCTCGGGGTCCACGGTGAGCCCGCGGACCAGTTCCACGGCGGTGTGCGCGGCCCCGCCGGTCAGCCGCAGCGCCTCGCGCAGCGGCTGCCACTCGGCGTGCCAGACCCCCGCCGACCGCTCGTCCTCGTGCGCCAGGCACTGGGCGAGGACGGCGGCCAGCGCCGGGACCTGGAGGGCGGCGGAGCGGATCAGCGTCGACAGGACCGGGTTGCGTTTGTGCGGCATCGCCGAGGAGGCGCCCCGCCCGGCCGCCGCCGGCTCGGCGACCTCGCCGATCTCGGTGCGGGCCAGCACCAGCACGTCGGCGGCGATCTTCCCCAGCGCCCCGGCGGTGTGCGCGAGGGCCGCTCCCAGGTCGGCGACCGGCGTGCGCAGCGCGTGCCAGGGCAGCACCGGTGCGGCCAGCCCGGTCTCGTCCGCGAACGCGGCCACCAGCTCGGCCAGGACGGCCGCCGGGTCGGCGTCGTCGCCCGCGTGCTGGAGGTAGCCGGCCAGCGTGCCGGCCGCGCCGCCCAGGGAGACCGGCAGGCCGCCCTCGGCCGGCCGCTCCAGCCGCTCGATGGATTCCAGGACCAGCTGGCGCCAGCCCGCCGCCTTCAGCCCGAAGGTGGTGGGTACGGCGTGCAGGGCGAGGGTGCGTCCCGCCATCGCCGTGTCCCGGTGGTCGGCCGCCAGGC
The DNA here is from genome assembly GCF_000725495.1 of Streptomyces aureus. Taxonomy (GTDB): domain Bacteria; phylum Actinomycetota; class Actinomycetes; order Streptomycetales; family Streptomycetaceae; genus Streptomyces; species Streptomyces aureus_B. Next base: position 35,147 of record NZ_JNZD01000038.1, on the reverse strand, counting down.
CGGCGAGGGCGTCGGCCACCGCCCTGAGGTCCGCGACGATCAGCCGCAGGGCCCGGGTCGCCACCAGCATCGCGCCGGTGTCGAAGACGTCCTGGCTGGTGGAGCCGCGGTGCACGTACTCGGCCGCCTGCGGTGAGCGGGCCGCGACCCGGGCGGTGAGCGCCGCGACCAGGCCCACCACCGGATTGGCGGTCTCCCGCGAGGCCAGCGCCAGCTCCCTGGTGTCGAAGTCCGAGGCCCGGGCGGCTGCGGTGATCGCGGCGGCCGCCGCGGGCGGGACCGTGCCGCACCGCGCCTGGGCGCGGGCCAGCGCGGCCTCCGCGTCGAGCATCGCCTGGACCCAGGCCGCGTCGGCGACGGCGGCCTCGACGGGGGTGCCGGCCCGGACCGGGGACAGCAGCCCTGTGTCCGGGCCCACGGGTCGGTCGGCGGCCCGGCTCACGCGACCGCTCCCGCACCCGCGTTGCCGGACAGCGCCCGCCCCGCCGCGACCGCCGGCGCCCCGGGCAGCCGCGGCGCGGGGCGCGGCTCCGGCAGCGTCAGCACCGCCGCCGCGATGGCGTCGGAGTCCTCCAGCGTCACCGAGCCCACGCCCGGCCGGATGCCGGCCGCGGTCACCCAGTGCACGGCTTCGGTGGGCACCCCGTACGCGAACCGTCTGGGGTGCGGCGCCCCCTGCCCGTCGAGCAGGTGGTACGGGCGCTCCGTCACGGCCAGGCCGCCGGTCTCGTAGGACGAGCCGTCCGCGCCCGCGACGCGGTGGGTGCGGGCCTGGCCGGTGCTCAGCAGCCGGTCCATGAGCGGATCGGCGGTGCGCCGCAGGTCGATCTCCGGCAGCCGGGCCTCGATCAGCACCGTGGCCCGCACCCGCAGGCCGGTGATGTCCGGTGAGGTGCCGACGAAGGCCGGGCCCGCGGGGTCGAGGGGGTCGGTGGCCACGTGCAGTCCCGGACCGGTCACGTCGAGGACGCCCGCGTCGATCAGGGCGGCCATCTCCTCGATGCGGGAGGCCGGCGGGCCGATCGACAGGTAGGCGTTGAGCGGCGTGTACCAGCGGTCGAGTTCGTCGCGGTGCGAGTCGGCGTCGAGGCCGCCGTGGTCGATCGCCAGGCGCAGTTCGTTGCGCAGGTCGCGCAGCAGGTCGAGGGCCGCCTTGAACGGGCTGCTGACGTTGCCCTCCCGGGCCCGGCGCACGTCCTCGTCGAGGTAGCCGCGCAGCCAGCCGCGGAAGGAGGCCAGGTCCCGGAAGGTCCGTTCGCCGTACGGCCGGGCGACCGTGTCCCAGTCCCAGCGCTCGTCGTCGCCGATGCCGGCCGCGGTGAGCAGTGCGTCCTCGGCAACGCCCTCACCGGCCCGCAGGAACGCCTGCGCGAAGGCGGCCACCACGGCCGGTTCCGCGCGCTGCGCGAGCAGCGTCTCGTAGTAGACGGTGCGCACTTCCTTGGAGATCAGCGGCCACAGTTCGGTGCCGAAGCGGATCGGCTCCCCGTCCCGCACCCGGGCGCGCAGGGCCGCCACGAAGTCGGTGGTCAGCAGCCGCGGGTGGTAACGGCCGTGCGCGCCCTTCTCGTTCTCGCCGCGCGCCTGGTACGGCACGCCGCGGCGGGAGCCCGCGTACAGCCGCGGCTCGCGGCCCGAGGGGCGGTACACCAGGCGGCCGTCGACGCGCTCGAACAGCCCGCCGCGGGCGTGCGTGAACAGCGCCATGTAGTCGAAGAAGTTCAGGCCCAGACCGCGCAGCAGCACGGTCTCGCCGGGGGCGACGGCGGACAGGTCGACGTCCGCCGGGTTGCCCGGCGCGATGTAGGTCAGCCCGTGCCGGCCGGCGTACGCGGCGAACTCCCGTTCCGCATCGGTCGGCCGCACCTGCACGTGGCCCTGCGCGAGCACCACCGCGCCCAGGCCCGTCAGCCGGGTGCCGTCCTCCAGGAGCACGCTCTGCGCCCCGCCGGGGCCTGTGCCGGGCTCGGCGTCCTCCAGGGCCACGGCGCGCGAGGCGTGCACACGGACGGTGGTGTGCGCGGCCGCGCTCGCGGTCACCCGGCCGAACACCCAGGTCAGGTACTGGCCGTACAAGGCGCGGGTGGGGTAGGTGTCCGGCCCCAGGTCCCGGGCCTCGGCGAGGGTCTCGTCGTCGTAGGGCGTGCCCGCTCCGGGCGTCAGGGCGCTGGGGCCCAGCGCCTTGGCCCACTGGTACAGGCTCGGCCCCTCCTCCAGCGGCCCTTCGACGGCCACACTGGCGTCGGTGTAGACCGTGACCTGGCAGGAGACGGTGTTCATCAGGAGGTGCCGGGACTGGGAGGGCCGCCAGACCCGGCCGGAGCCCGGTGGGTCCGGTTCCACGATGTGCACGGTCAGCTGGTCCCAGCGGGGGGACTTCCGCTCCTGCGCGCAGAGCCGTTCCAGTACGGACAGCCCGCGGGGTCCGGCGCCGACAAGGCACACTTCCATACGTCCGCTAGTCACGAAGCACTCCGCTCAGGAGACGGGGGACGGCTGGACGTCGGGGCCGACGCGTCGGCCCCGACGGTGTGCCTGCCCGGCCTGCCCCGGGGGTCGGGGTGGTGTCCGCCAACGGTCGGTCCCGCCGCTCAACCAGTGCTCGGATCCGGGTGGAAGACCCGTCCTGGACCGGCTCGGGGCGCCTTCCCGGCCGCTCGGGCACGCGTACGGCGCCCCGCGGGGGCACCGCCGCGGGGTGCGGGGGTGCTCCCGGGGGCGCCGGCGGAGTCGTCGGGCGTCTCAGGCGGCGCCGAACCAGCGTTCCAGTGCCTCCTGCAGGCTCGCCTCGTCCGGGGCGGCCCAGGCGATGTAGCCGTCGGGGCGGACCAGCAGCGCATGCGGGGCGTCCTGCATGTCCGCCGCGTCCTGGGCCCAGTCGCCGGTGACCGTGTCGACCCGGTCGCCCCAGCGCGCCGCGGTGGCGCGCAGCGTGTCGGAGTCGGCCGCCGCGGGGGTCACGAACAGCACGCCGCGGGCCGGCTTGAGCAGGTCCCGCACGGTGGCGGGGCTGCCGTCGGTGAGCTTGAGCGGGGTGTCGGGGCGCAGTCGCAGGCCGAGCCGGGGGTGGCTGCCGGGGCCCATGTCGTAGCGGACGTCGAGGCCGGAGACCTGGCCGGCCAGGTGGCGGGCCACCGCGGCGTCCTGGACGAGCTCCTGGATGACCGCGCGCAGCGGCTCCATCTCCTGGCCGGAGAGGTAGAGCTTGGTCTGGGCGCGGGTGTTGCGCATGAGCAGTTCCCCGACCGGGTGCCGCTCGGAGTGGAAGGTGTCGAGCAGGCCCTTTGGTGCCCGGCCGTTGATGGTGGCCGCCAGCTTCCAGCCGAGGTTGACCGCGTCCTGCACGCCCACGCTCATGCCCTGCGCGCCGGCCGGCATGTGGATGTGGGTGGCGTCGCCGGCCAGGAGGATCCGGCCCTTGCGGTACTGGGCGGCCTGGCGGGTGGTGTCGGTGAAGGAGCTGATCCAGCGGACCTCGGCGTCGTGCAGGCGCTCGCCGGTCATGTCCTGCCAGGCGTCGGCGATGGTCTCGAAGGTGAGGCCGCTCTTGTCCTCCGGCGGCCGCAGCGACTCGTTGTGGATGACGATCCGGTGGACGCCGTCCTCCAGGTTGAAGGCCATGACCATGCCGCCGGGCACGCGCTCGCCGATCGGGCGCTGGCGCACGTTCGCGCCGACGATGTCGGCCATGTACATCCCGCGGGTGGGCTCCCAGCCGGGGAAGTCGATGCCGGCGAGCCGGCGGACGATGCTGCGGGCCCCGTCGCAGCCGATCAGGTAGCCGGCGCTCTCCTCGCCGCGGCCGGCGGGGCCCTCGTACTCGACGACGACGCCGTCCTTGTTCTCGCGGAAACCGAGCACCTCGTGTTCGCGGCGGATATCGACGCCCAGCTCCGTCAGCCAGCCCTCGAGGATCTCCTCGGTGCGGTACTGCGGGATGCCGCGGACGCTGAAGTGGTTGTCGTCCAGCTTGGAGAAGTCGATGTGGACCCCGCCGAAGTGGCCCTGGGCCCATTCGACGTCGCCGAAGCGCTCCAGCAGGCCGCGCTGGTCGAAGACCTCGGCCGCGCGCCGGGTGAAGCCCACGCCGCGGGACTCGCCGCTGGGCGCGGGGAGCTTCTCGAGGACGACGACGTCCGCGCCGCCCAGTTTCAGTTCGCCGGCGAGCATCAGCCCGACCGGCCCGGCGCCGACGATGATCGCGCCCTTTGCCATGTCCTACTCCTCAAGCATCAAAGCCGCCGCGCATGGGGCAGCGCCGGGTCGGCGGTGGTCGCGTACGTGTGGCGGGACCCGACGCCCGGCAGGGGGACGGTCGGCTCGGCGAGCGTCCCGCTGCGGGGTGGGGCGGGGGTGTCGTGCGGCGGGCCTCAGGCGGCCGCGGGCGTCCCGAACCAACGGGTGAGGGCGGCTTCGAGGTCGCCGCCCGCCGGCGCCGCCCAGGCGATGTGGCCGTCGGGGCGGACCAGCACGGACTGGGGGGCGCCCGGGTGGCCGGCCTCCTGGTCGGCCCAGGCGCCGGTGATGACGTCCACGCGGCCGGCCCAGCGGGCGGCGAGTTCGGCCGGGCCGCCGTCCTTGTCCGTGACGATGAGCACGCCGCGGCCTGGGTGCAGCAGTTCGGCGACCTTCGTGCGGGTGCCGTCGGCGCGCTCGACGGCTCGGTGCGGGGCCAGCCGCAGCCCCAGCAGGGGGTGTCCCTCGGCGCCCATGTCGTAGGTGATGTGCAGGCCGGAGACGCGGCCCGCGAGCCGCCGGGCGGCCTCGGGCAGGGTGACGAGTTCGCGCACGACGGCGCGCAGTGGCTCCATCTCCTCGCCGGCGAGGTACAGCATCGACATGGAGTGCACGTCGCGCATCAGCTGCTCACCGATCGGGTGGCGCTCGGTGTGGTAGGTGTCGAGCAGGGACTCGGGCGCCCGGTCCCCGAGCACGGCGGCGAGTTTCCAGCCGAGGTTGACGGCGTCCTGGAGACCGACGCTGACGCCTTGGGCGCCGAGCGGGGCGTGGTCGTGGGCGGAGTCGCCGGCGAGGAGGACGCGGCCCTTGCGGTACTGGGCGGCCAGGCCGGTGGCGTTGGTCAGGGCGCACATCCAGGAGGCGGAGGCGCCGTGGATGTCCTCGCCGGTCATGCGCTGCCAGGCGTCGGCGAGTTCCGAGAACTCCAGCTCGCCCTCGCCGTGGTGCGGGCGGACGCCGGGTTCGTGGATGACGATGCGGTCCACACCCGGCTCCAGGGTGACGGACAGCACCATGCCGCCGCCCTCGATGCGCTCGCCGATGGGCCTCATGCGGATGTCCGCGCCGACGACGTCGGCCAGGTACATGCCGCGGGTGGCCTCCTGGCCGGGGAAGTCGATGCCGGCCAGGGTGCGCACGGTGGACTTGCCGCCGTCGCAGCCGATGACGTACGTGCCGGTGGCCTCGGTGTAGCCGTCGGGGCCCTGGAAGCCGAGGACCACGCCGTCCTCGGTCTCGGTCAGGGTGGTCAGGTCGTAGCCGCGGCGCACCTGGACGCCGAGCTCGTCGGCCCAGCGGCCGAGCATGTCCTCGGTGACGGACTGGGCCAGGCCCATGATGCCGAAGTGGCTCTCGTCCAGGAGGGAGAAGTCGATGCGGACACCGCCGTAGTGGCCCTGCTTGCCCCAGCGGATGTCGCCGAGCCTTTCGAGCAGCCCGCGCTGGTCGAGGACCTCCGCGGTACGGCTGGTGAACCCCAGGCCGCGCGACTCGCCGCTGGGGGCGGGCAGCCTGTCGTAGACGACGACGTCCGCGCCGCCCAGCCGCAGCTCACCCGCGAGCATCAGACCGACCGGCCCGGCGCCCACGATGATCGCGCTCTTTGCCATTTTCGATTCCTCCATGCAGACGGTTTGATCCTCAGAAAAGACCAGGGGGGTCGAGGGGCGGTGCAGCGGGACCGCAGGATCGCTCAGGCGATCCTTGAGGTCGGCTTCCCACCCGCGTGAGGCAACTGCCGGTGTGCGGCGGGGCCGCCGCCCAAGCGGTGGAGACGGCGGTCACGCCGGTGGGGGGGCTCGCTACGAACGGACACGGACGGCCTCCAGGAGCGGACTGCGCAACGCGGTGCCGGGCCCAGGATGCCGAGTACCTCGTCCTGGACGAACCGGTCTCCGGCCCGCGTCGAGCGGGCGCCGAGCGGTTCTGGGCCAAGGCCGCCGTCCGGCGGCCGCGGCGAAACTCCTGGGGTGTGCGAGGCGTCCGGCCCGCTCCAGAGACGTACAAGTCGCTTTCCAGGGCGGGTCCATCCCTCCTCCTTACCGTGGCGGGACGGGTCCCTTCCGGCGGTTGGGACGGAGTTCTCGCTCTTGTGTCATGGAGGAACCACATGTCCGCTGTACCGCCCCCCGAAGTCGTCCGCGCCGCGGAGAAGACCCGGGCGGACCTGCACAAGCAGGTCCGGGAGCTGGCCCCGCCCCCGTTCGCCCTGCTCGAACTGGCCATGGGCTCCATGGTGACCCAGGCCCTGTACGCCGCCGCCGAACTGCGCGTGGCCGAGGCGCTGCAGGCCGGTCCGCGACCGGTCGAGGACCTGGCCGCCGAGGTCGGCGCGGACGCCGGGGCACTGGGCCGGGTGCTGCGTCTGCTCGCCTCCCAGGGCGTGTTCACGCGCCAGGACGACGGCCTGTGGGCGCTGACCCCGATGGCCGACGCGCTGCGCGCCGACCACCCGGTGACGATGCGCGACCTGTGCGTGCTGATGGGCCACCCGACGCACTGGGAGGACTGGAACGGTTTCCTGGACTCGGTGCGGACCGGGGAGCCGAGCCTGCCGAAGCGGCGCGGAATGGGCGCCTTCGAATACCTCATGCGCAATCCGGAATACGGCGCGGTGTTCATCGGCGGGATGGGCAACATGTCCGCCACCGAGACCGCACCGGTCGTGGCCGCGTACGACTTCTCGCAGTTCGGCACGGTCCTGGACTTCTGCGGAGCCGACGGCGGGCTGCTGGCCGGCATCCTCAACAGCGCGCCCGACACGAAGGGCATCCTCTCGGACCCGCGCGTCGCCACGAACGGCGCTGCTCAGTTCCTGGCGGCGCAGGGTGTCGCGGACCGGGTGACCCTGGCCGACGGCGACCTGTTCGACCCGATGCCGTCGGGTGCGGACGCCTACGTCCTCAAGCACATCGTGCACGACTGGCCGCAGGAGCAGGCCCTGCAGATCCTGCGCAACGTGCGTGCCGCGATCAAGCCGGGCGGCAAGCTGCTGCTGGTGGAGATGGTGGTCCCCGAGGGTGAGGAGCCGCACTCCGGCAAGCTCGTCGATCTGTGGCTGCTGCTGCTCGTGGGCGGCAAGGAGCGCACCCGGTCGCAGTACGCGGAGCTGGTGGCGCAGGCCGGGTTCAAGCTGGAGCGGGTCGTGGAGACCGCCGCGGCCGTCTCGGTCGTGGAGGCCGTCGCGGTCTGACGCGCCGTTTTCGGGCTGCCCCGGTTCCGTGTTTCCCCCGACACGGAACCGGGGCTTTGCGTATGCCCGTTCCCCGTACGCCGCAGCCCGCATGCAGCAAGCCCCCGCCCCGCCGTGCGAGCGGCGGGGCGGGGGCTGCGGCGCCCCGGGACGGTCAGGCCCAAGCGGCTCCCAGCCACCGCTCCAGCGCGGCCGCGAGCCCTTGCGCGGGCTCGCCGGCCCAGGCCACGTACCCGTCGGGACGCAGCAGCAGCGCGGGGACGCCGGCCAGTACGTCCGGGCCGTCGACCGGCTCGGCGGACACGGTGTGGACGTCGAGGCGGCCCTGCCAGCCGGCTGCCGTACGGCGCGCCCGGCCGTCGTCGGCGAAGTCGAGCAGTACGGCCCGGCCCGGGTGCAGCAGTCGCGCGGTGCGCTGCTCGCCGTCGGCGCCGGCCAGCAGCCGCGCCGGCATGCGTCGGCCGACCAGCGGGTGGGCGTCCTTGCCCGCGCCGAGGTCGTAGCGGATGTCGAGGTGGCTGACCGCTCCGGCCAGGTGCCGCTTGACGTCGTCGTAGCGGACCAGCTCGCCCAGCAGCTCGCGCAGCGGGTCCGACTCCGCGCCGCCGAGGAAGACGATCCCCTGGGCGCGGGTGTTGGCCAGCAGGCGGCGGCCGACCGGCCATCGCTCGGCGTGGTAGGTGTCCAGCAGCGTCGCGGGGGCGTCGCCGCGGACCACGGCGGCCAGCTTCCAGCCGAGGTTGGCCGCGTCCTGCACGCCGGTGCTCAGGCCCTGGCCGCCGGCCGGCAGGTGGATGTGCGCCGCGTCGCCGGCCACGAACACCCGGCCCCGCCGGTACTCGGAGGCCTGGCGGGTGGCGTTGGTGAAGGAGGACACCCAGTCGGCGCCACCGTGCGAGATGTCCTCGCCGGTGATGCTCTGCCAGGCTTTTGCGACCTCCTCGAAGGTGACGGTCCGCTCGCGGTCGTGCGCCGGCCGGCCGTCGGGGCAGACGATGATCCGGTCGACGCCCTCGGCGAGCGGGGCCGCCATCACCATGCCGTTGCTCAGGCGCTCGCCGAGGAACCGCGGCCGCAGCGAGCAGCCGGTGACGTCGGCGAGGTACATGCCCTGGGTGGCGTCGGTGCCCGGGAACGCGAAGCCGGCCGCCTTGCGGACGCGGCTGGAGCCGCCGTCGGCGGCCACCAGGTACGCGGCGCGCAGCCGCTGCCGGTCGCCCTCGGGGGTGCGGACGGTGATCTCGACGTGGTCCTTGTCGAGGAAGCCGTCGGCGAGCGAGACGAACTCCCAGCCGCGCCGGATGTCGGCGCCGAGTTCGGCGGCCCAGTCCTCGAGCACGGCCTCGGTCTGTCCCTGCGGGATGCCGCGGGCGCCGAAGTGGGCGCCCTCAAGGACGGTGAAGTCGAACTGGGCCCCGCCGAAGTGTCCTACGGGGCTGGTGGCGAGGGTCTCGCCCTGGCCGAAGCGGGGCAGCAGCCCGCGCTCGTCGAACACCTCCATGGCGCGGGCGGTGAAGCCCAGGCCGCGGGATTGCCCGGTGGGCGCCGCCAGTTTCTCGATCACGACGACGCGGGCTCCGCCCAGGCGCAGTTCGCCTGCGAGCATCAGTCCGGTCGGGCCGGCGCCGACGACGATGACGTCGGGGTCCGCCACTGTCCCTTCGCTCCCTTGCATGGGCTGTCCTTCCTGACAGTGGGGATCACTGGAGAGTGGGTGTGCGGGTGGGTGTGCGGGTGGGGTGCGGACGTGCGCGTGGGGACGCACTCGTGGGGGGGCGCGTACGGGCTGCCGGTCCGGGGACGCTCAGGGGGCCGGTGGGCGGGGCGGGCCGAACCAGCGGCCGAGCGCCTGGGCCAGCCCGTCCTCGTCGTGGCCGACCCACGCCACGTGGCCGTCGGGCCGTACGAGAACGGCCCCCGGTTCACCGGGGAGCGAGCCGGGCTCCGGGGCGCCGGCGACCGTGGTGACCCGGTCGGCCCAGCCGGCGGGCACCCGTAGGCCGGTCTTGTCCAGGTCGAGCAGCAGACCGCCGCGGGCGCGCAGCAGCTCGGCGGTGCTGCCGAGCTCGCGCCCGCCGGAGCGCACGACGGTGTGCGGCAGCCGGGCGCCGAGCAGCGGGTGTGCGGGGCCGGGCACCGGGTAGCGCACGTCGAGTGCGCTGATCATCCCGGCCAGGTGGGCCCGTACCTCCTCCAGGCCGGTCAGCTCGGCCACCAGTGCGCGCAGCGGTTCCACCTCGGGGCCGCCGAGCAGCAGCAGGGCCTGGGCCTCGATGTTCGCCAGGACCCGGCGGCCGGCGGTGTGCCGCTCCTGGTGGTAGGTGTCGAGGAGGGTGTCGGGAGCCTGTCCGCGCACGGTGAGCGCGAGCTTCCAGCCGAGGTTGAAGGCGTCCTGCAGACCGAGGTTGAGGGCCTGGCCTCCGATCGGCATCTGCCGGTGGGCGGCGTCCCCCGCGAACAGGATGCGCCCGTGCCGGTAGGAGGTGAGCTGGCGGGAGGCGTCGCCGAAGGAGTTCACCCACAGCGGGGTGCCGCCGCTGATGTCCTCTTTCGTGACCCGCTTCCAGGCGGTGGCGACCTCCTCGAACGGGGCGTTCGCGGTGCGCGGGCCGGCCGCCTGGCCGAACTCGTGGACCATGACGCGGGTGACGCCCTTGTCGTTGCGCCAGGCGATGGCCAGCCCCCGCTCCAGGCGCTGGAAACGCCGGTCGGGGATGTCGATGCCCTCGACGTCGGCGCGCAGCAGTTCCCGGCCGGCGTCGTGGCCGGGGAAGTTTGCCCCGGTCAGCCGCCGTACGGTGCTGTCCTCGCCGTCGCAGGCGACCAGGTAGCGGGCGCGCAGCCGCAGGACTCCGTCCCGGCCGAGGGCTTCGGCCTCGACGTACTGGCCGACCTCGCCGGCGGCGACCAGTTCGTGGCCGCACCGGATGTCGACGCCGTGCGAGATCGCCCACTCCTCCAGGACCGCCTCGGTCTTGGTCTGCGGCACCTTCCACTGGCCCGGGTGGGTGCTGGGCCAGGTGAGGTCGAGCGGGAGGCCGCCGAAGTGGCCGCGCGGTTCGTGGGGCGGCGTGCCGATGTCGGGCAGCAGTTCCCGGGCGTCGAGGATCTCCATGGTGCGGGCGTGCAGTGTGGAGGCCCGGGACTCGGTGGAGGGGGCCTTGCGTTTCTCGACCACGACCACGTCCACGCCGCCGCGTGCGAGTTCGGCGGCGAGCATCAGCCCGACGGGGCCGGCGCCGACGACCAGGACCTCGGCGGCGAGCCGGTCCGGGCGGCCCGTGCCGTCCGGTGCCGGCTCGCCGCCGCCTGTTGCAAGGTCGGGCGCCATGCTCAGGAGGCCTTCGACTCGGCGTAGGCCTTCGCGTGCGCGAGGGTGGCGCAGCTGTTGGTGGACAGTGCCGTGTGCACGTAGGCGCGGGCGTCGGCGACGGTGGCTTCGTCTCCGAGGATGCGGGCGATGTTGTGCGTGTTGAGGCTGACGGTGTGCTGCGAGGATGCGGTGGTGCCCTCGTCGGTCTCGGTGAACGTCCACTCGCCGGTGTGCAGGGTCATCAGGGCCGGCAGGGTGACCTGCTTGTAGGCGATCTTGTCGTGGGGGAAGACCACCCGGTACGACTTGGTGGTGTGCACCGAGCCGTCCTTGGCGCGGGTGTCCATCTCCAGCTCCTGCAGGCCCGGGGTGTCCTCCTCGAGGCGCACCACGGCCACGTGCGGGAGCCGCTCGGCCCACAGCTGGGCCTCGTTGATGAAGTCGAACACGTCCTTGGCGGAGCCCGCGACCTGGACGGTGTCGGTGAAGGAGAAGGTCAGTTCCTCGGTCTGCGCGGCGTGCGCCGCCTCGACGTTGACCTTGAGCGCGGCCAGTTCGGAGGTGCTGTTCTTGTCCACCGCCTGTGCGATCCACAGCAGGTCGTGCGCGTCGTCGTTGATGGCGCTGTAGTCGTGCAGCAGCCGGACGCGGGAGGCGGCCTCGCCGAGCGGCTCGATGATCCAGGTACCGCCCATGTGCTTGACGGGCTCGGCGGGGACCTCCTGGCGGAAGGTGATGCGCAGGCCCGCGGGGTCCAGGGTGCGGCGCGAGGTCCAGTTCTTCGGCCGGCCGTTGGCGGTCGCCCAGATCCGGATCTTCTCCTCGGCGCCCCGGTCCTCGATCCGGTCCACGTGGATGGTGGGCGGGAAGATGCGCGGCCAGTTGCCGACGTCCGCGAGCAACTGGTAGACGGCGGCGGCGGGGGCGCCGACGGTGATCTCGTGCTCGACCTCACGCGTGGTCATGGCGGGTTCTCCTCGGGTGGTGTTCGGGGGTGCGTGGGGGCGGGCCCTGCCGGGCGGTGTCCGCAAGGTCCCGCCTGTCCCGCGACGTTGCGGACAGGGCCTAGAAGTTGCCCAGGCCGCCGCAGACGTTGAGCGCCTGCGAGGTGATGGAGGCGGCGGTGTCGGAGGCCAGGTAGCCGACGAGGCCGGCCACCTCCTGGGGGGTGGAGTAGCGGCCGAGCGGGATCTTCGCCTGGAACTTCTCGAGGATGGCGTCCTCGGAGGTGTCGTAGGCGGCGGCGTAGCCCTGGCGGACCTTCTGGGCCATCGGGGTCTCGACGTAGCCGGGGCAGACCGCGTTGACGGTGATGCCGGTGGGGGCCAGCTCGTTGCCCAGTGCCTTGGTGAAACCGACGACGCCGTGCTTGGAGGCGGAGTACGGGGCGCCGAGGACGACGCCCTGCTTGCCCGCGGTGGAGGCGATGTTGATGATCCGGCCGCGGTTCTTGTGCCGCATGCCGCCGGTGCCGAGCACGGCGCGGGTGACGCGGAAGACGCTGTTGAGGTTCGTCTCGATGACGTCCTGCCACAGCTCGTCGGTGATGTCGGCGGTCGGTCCGCCGCCGGAGCGGCCGGCGTTGTTGACCACGACGTCGACGGTGCCGAAGCGGTCGACGGCGGCCTGGACGAAGGCGTCCACCGAGGCGGTGTCGCGGACGTCGACGACCGCGCCGTCCACGTCCAGGCCCTCGGCCTGGAGCTCCTTGACGGTGGCGGCTATGTTGTCGGCGCTGCGGGCGCCGATGAACACCTTGTGGTTCTGCGAGGCGAGCAGGCGCGCCGAGGCGAGGCCGATGCCGCTGGTGGCGCCGGTGACGACGGCGACCCTGGGGGTGGCGTGCTGGGTCATGTCCGGATCCCTTCAGGCAGCCGTGGCAGGAGCGAGCTGCATGTTGACGACGTCGATGAAGGTCCGCGGCGTGTGCGCGTCGTTGACGGCCTCCTCGTCGAGGGAGATGCCGCACTCGCGCTCGATGAGGCTGCCGGCCTCCAGCAGGGCGAGGGACTCGTAGCCGAGCACCTCGAACTCGGTGTCGAGGATGTCGCCGTCCAGGTCGACGCCCTCGGCCACGCCCGCGGCCTCCTTCAGGATGCGCTTGAGGTCGTCGAGGGTGAACGCCTTGGTGGCCATGGTGGAAGTCCCTTTCCTCAATGGTGCTTGGTGGGTGGTGGTGTGGGTGCGGGCGCGGCCGCCCTACCGGGCGGCGCGCACGACCATGGCGGAGTTGAAGCCGCCGCTGCCGCGGGCCAGGACCAGCGCGCTGCGCACCGGTGCCGGGCGCGGCTGGTCCAGGACCAGGTCGAGCAGGTGGTCCGGGCAGGGGTCGACGTGCACGGTGGGCGGGATGACCCCGTCGCGGATGGCGAGGAAGGCGGCGGCCAGGTCCAGCGGGGCCGCGCCCGAGTACAGGCGTCCGGTCATCGTCTTGGGCACGGTCACCGGGACGGCCCGGGCTCCGAAGACGGCGGTGATCGCCTCGGCCTCGGTGCGGTCCGGTTCGGGGTCGCCGGCGCCGTCGGCGAAGACGACGTCGATGTCGCCGGGGTCGGCGCCCGCGTCGGCGAGGGCGAGCTCGATGGCCTTGCGCAGGCCCGGCTCGCGGCCGCTGCCGGGCCTGGGGTCCATCGTCGAGCCGTGGCCGGCGATCTCGCCGTAGCTGCGGGCGCCGCGGGCGCGCGCCGCGTCGGCGTCCTCGGTGATGAGGATCGCGCCGCCCTCGCCGGGCACATAGCCGCGGCAGTCGCGGTCGAAGGGCAGGTAGGCGCGGGCGGGTTCGTCGCTGGTGGACAGCTTGCCGGTGGACAGCTGGGCCACCCAGCCCCACGGGCAGATGGAGGCGTCGACGGCTCCGGTGACGATCAGCGAGGTGCCCTTGCGGATCTGGCGGCGGGCGTGGGCGACGGCGTCGAGGCCGCCGGCTCCCTCGCTGACCACGACGCCGGCCGGGCCCTTCATGCCGTTGCGGATCGAGATCTGGCCGCTGTTGACGGCGTAGAACCAGGCGAAGGACTGGTACGCCGAGACGTACTGGCTGCCCCGGCCCCACAGGCTCTGCAGCTCACCCTGGCCGAACTCGAAGCCGCCCGCGGCCGAGGCCGTGATGACGCCCATGTCGAACTCGGACATCTGCGCGGGGTCGGCGCCCGCGTCCTTCAGTGCCCAGTCCGTGGCCACCAGCGCGAGCCGGGTGACCCGGTCGGTCTGCGGCAGGATGCGGGAGGGCAGATGGTCCTCGGCGACGAAGCCGGGGATCTCGCCCGCCAGACGGGCAGGGTAACTCGACGGGTCGAAGCGGGTGATGCGGCCGATGCCGTTCTTTCCGCCAAGAGTCGCCGACCAGTAGTCCTTGACACCCAGCCCGTTGGGCGAGGCGACGCCGAGGCCGGTGACCACTACCGACGCGGTCATAGAAGATTCCTTTCCGGGCTGGCCAGCACCATGGCGCTCTGGAAGCCGCCGAATCCGCTGCCGACCGTGAGGACCGCGTCGACCAGCTGTTCCCGTGCGATGACGGGGACGTAGTCGAGGTCGCACTCGGGGTCGGACGTCGTCAGGTTGGCCGTGGGCGGTACGAGGTCGTACTCCATGGCCAGGGCGGACGCGGCGATCTCGATGGAGCCGATCGCGCCGAGCGAGTGCCCGACCATCGACTTGATGGAGCTGACCGGCGTGCGGTAGGCGTGATCGCCGAGGCTGCGCTTGAAGGCGGCCGTCTCGTGCCGGTCGTTCTGCTTGGTGCCCGAGCCGTGCGCGTTGATGTAGTCGATCGTCTCGGGGTTCATGCGGGCCTCGCCGAGGGCGGTGTCGATGGCCTCGGACATCTCCAGGCCGTCGGGGCGCAGGCCCGTCATGTGGTAGGCGTTGGAGCGCGTGGCATAGCCGGCGATCTCGGCGTAGATGTGCGCGCCGCGCATCCTGGCGCTCTCCAGTTCCTCCAGGACGAAGAAGGCGGTGCCCTCGCCCAGCACGAACCCGTTGCGGGTGCCGTCGAAGGGGCGCGAGGCGCTCTGCGGATCGTCGTGGCGGGGGGTGGTGGCCTTGATGGCGTCGAAGCAGGCCATCGTGATCGGGGAGATGGGGGCGTCCGAGGAGCCCGCGATCACCACGTCCGCCGACCCCTCGCGGACCAGCTCGACGGCGTAGCCGACCGAGTCGAGGCCGGAGGTGCAGCCGGTGGAGACCACGGTGGAGGGGCCTTCGGCGCCCACGGCCCAGGCGACCTCGGAGGCGAAGGAGCTCGGCACCATGTGGTTGTAGAGGTGCGGGACGGCGTAGGTGTGGTCGACCAGGTCGAGCCGGCCGCCGTCGCTGACGGCCCGGTACTCCTCGTCGAGGCTCATCGTGGCGCCGACCGCGGAGCCGACGGTGACACCGATGCGGTGCGGGTCGATCCCGCCCAGCTCGATGCCGCTGTCGGCGACCGCGCCGCGCGAGGCGACCACCGCGAACTGCGCGGTCCGGTCCAGGCGGCGCACCTCCTGTGCGGTCAGCCCGTGGGCGTACGGGTCGAAGTCGATCTCGGCGGCCACCCGGGAGCGGAAGGGCGTGGGGTCGAAGAAGGTGATCCCGCGGGTGGCGGTGCGGCCCTCGCTCAGCAGGTTCCAGAACTTCTCCTTGCCGATACCGCCGGGGGCGATCACCTCGATTCCGGTGATGACGACGCGTCGGCGGGTCATGCGGACGCTTCCCAGTTGTAGAAGCGTGCGGCCATCGCGTCGGCCGGTGATCGCCAGGTCTTGGGGTCGTAGGCCTCGATGAACGGCTTGAGGTCCTGGCTGATCCCGACGAAGCGCGCATCGCCCTTCGCCTGCTCGATCAGTTCGCCCCCGTTGTCCTCGTCGAAGTCCTGGAGGTGGAAGTACAGGCCCCGGTACGAGAACAACTGGCGGCGCCGCGTTCCCATGCGCTGGGGCATGTCCGTCGCGTCGAATTCGGAGAACAGTTTTGCCACATCGGCGGACGAGGCTGCTGCCATCCGGGCGACAATCAACGTGCTGTGCATAAGGTTTGGCTCCTCGGCGTGTGCGCGGGAGAGCGCGGTGCAGACGCGTCCTGGGTGGCGGCCTGAATTCGCCACTGGCTTGACGGTCCCGCCCGGCGATAGCGCGCCGCACGGGGGATTCTCGAATTCCGCCGGAGCGGGTGCACGGCGCGCTTTCTCATGGATGGGGGGCACGTACGCGGGACGCCCGGCGCCCTGAGCGGGGTGCCGGACGTCCGGGGCATTGCGGTGCGTCGCGCCGTGGGGGGCGCGACGGTTTCACTCGCCGGCGGAGCGGGAGTGCACCACGGTGTACGAGTTGATGTACGGGTCGGCGGTGGAGACGGCGCGGACGCGGTTCTGGGCCTCCTTGCGCGCGGCGGACTGCTGCTCGGGGGCCTGGTCGCGGTAGGAGTCGAAGGCCTCCTTGCTGTCCCACTGCGAGTAGGAGACGACGAACTTGCCGTCCAGGCCGCGGGCGCGCAGGCCCTTGAGGACCACGTGCGAGCGGAAGCCGGGGACCTCGGTGAAGAAGTCCTGGCCCTTGCCGAGGGCGTCGATGGCCTCGTCCTGGCCGTCGTCGGTCACGGAGAAGACGCCGAGGACGGTGTAGTCGTCGCGGTGCGGGCCGACCTCGACCCTGCCGTCGAGGGCGTCCGAGGTCAGCGTGTAGGCGACCTCGTTCTGCAGCAGCCTGATCGAGGTGGTGATCTCGCCGAAGACGGGGAGGGTGCGGTGCTTGAACTCCTCGCCCTCGTATCGCCGCTCCAGGTCCTCGCCGCTGCGCCACTGGATGAAGTTGGCGGTGCCCAGGCTGTCGACGCCCGCGTGCACGGTGCTGTTCATCCAGCCGTCGTAGGCCGCCGCGTCGACGATCTTCCGCATCTCCTCGATCAGGCTGTCCTGCTTCTCGGGCGTGTCGGTGGTGAAGAGGTTGAGGACGGTCAGGTGCTTGTCCTCAAGGGAGATGAAAGGCATTCTTCTTCGCTTCCTGTGGAGGTACGGACAGAGCGGGACCAAGAGGCGCTCAGCCGGCGGGACCGAACCAGCGGGCGAGAGCGTCGGTGAGGCCTTCGGAGCCGGCGCCTTGGGGCGCGAGCCAGGCGACGTAGCCGTCGGGGCGGACGAGGATGGCGTCCACCGGGGCGTCGCAGTCGGGCTGGTCGGCGCGGACCACCTCGACGCGGTCGGCCCAGCCGGCGGCCGCCTCACCCAGGCCGTGGTCGCCGCCGAGTTCGAGGAGCACGGCGCGGCCGGCGTGCAGCAGTGCGAAGACCGAGGTCTTCTCGCCGTCGACGACGAGTTCCCTCTCGGGCAGGCGCCGGCCGAGCAGCGGGTGGTCGCCCGCGCCGACGTCGTGGCGGATGTCGAGGCCGGTGACCATGCCGACGAGGTGGCGGCGCACCGATGCGTGGTTGTCCACCAGTTCGGTGAAGACCTCGCGCAGCGGGGTGATGTCGTCGCCGCCGAGGTAGAGGATGCGCTGGGCGAGCGTGTTGGTCAGGATCCGGGCCCCGACCGGGTGCCGCTCGGCGTGGTAGGTGTCGAGCAGGCCCCTTGGCGCCCGGCCCTGGATGTCCAGGGCGAGCTTCCAGCCGAGGTTCACCGCGTCCTGGATGCCCGCGCTCATGCCCTGCGCGCCGATGGGCAGGTGGATGTGCGCGGCGTCACCGGCCAGCAGGACCCGGCCGCGCCGGTACTCGGTGGCCTGGCGGCTGTTGTCGGTGGTGGAGCTGACCCACAGCGGCGTGGCGGCGCTGATGTCCTCGCCCGTCAGGCGCTGCCAGGACGCGGCCACCTCCTCGAAGGTGATCGCCTCGGGGCTCTTGCGCAGGGGCTCGGCGCTGTCGAAGTAGATGACGCGGCTGCGGTCGGGGCCCATGGGGATGACCATCACCATGCCGCCGGGGACGCGCTCGCCGCTGAAGCGCGGGCGCAGCGCCACGCCGGCCACGTCCGCGAAGCGCAGCTCGATGGCCGGCTCGGTACCGGGGAAGTCGATGCCGGCGAGCTTGCGCACGATGCTGCGGGCGCCGTCGCAGCCCACCACGTAACGGGCGCGCAGGGTGTGGATACCGTCCGCGCCCTGCGCGGTGAGCGTCACGCCCTCGGCGTCCTGGGCCAGGCCGGTGACCTCGACGCCGCGGCGGATCTCGGCGCCCAGTTCGCGCGCCCAGCCGCCGAGGACGCCCTCGGTACGGGCCTGCGGGATGCCGCGGGCGCCGTACGAGCCGCCTTCGAGCACCTGGTAGTCGAGCCCGACGCCGCCGAAGTGGCCGACCGGAATGACGCCGACCTCGCCGAAGCGGGCGATCAGGCCGCGCTGGGCGAATTCTTCGATGGTTCGCGCGGAAAAGCCGAGCGCCCGGGATTCCACAATCGGCTCGGAAAGTTTGTCAAGGATTATCACCGAGGCTCCGTTGAGCCTCAACTCGCCCGCGAGCATGAGTCCGGTGGGCCCGGCTCCCACGACAACGGCATCTGCATCAAAGGTGCTCATCCCGCCTCTTCCCACTGGTGTTCGGCCAGTATCACGAGGGCCCGGGCGGGGCGTAAAGACGGATCGATACAGACCTTCGACAATCAATGACAGAAAAGCGTCAGCAATGTCAGATCTTTGTCAGGCGGGGTTGCCCGGACGGGACGGACGAGGCGCATTCTCAAGGATGACCTCCACCGAAATCCTCGAGGAATCCGGCACCGCAAGCCTTCTTGTGGCGGCCCTTTTGAACCGCTATCTGGTCTCCCTCGACGACGAAGAACTCGACGACGTCTGGGCGGCGGAGCTGTTCACCCCGGACGCGGTGGTGGCCTTCCCGCCGATGAGCCGGCACGAGGGCACCGAGGGCATGGCCCGCTTCCACCGCACGGCGCTGTCGTCCTTCGCCGCCACCCAGCACCTGGGCTCCCCGGCCGTGGTCGTCCTGGACGGGGACCGGGCCGCCCTGCGCGCCAACCTGATCTCCACCCATGTGCACCACCCGCGCCACGTCCCGCCGCAGGGCGTGCTCGCGCCGCTGTTCACCACCGGCACCTTCGTCGACGGCGAGGCCCTGCGCACCCCCGCCGGGTGGCGGCTGACCCTGCTGTCCTTCCGCCTGCTGTGGGCAAACGGCACTCCCCCGCCCCTCGCGTAGGCGCGCGAGACGGGTGAGCGCGCGGCGGCAGCCGGGAAGGCTGCCGCCGCGCGCTCGGGTGCCGGGGCCGCGGTGGTGCGCGGGTACTGCTCAGGTGTTGAGGGTCAGTACCCGGTCGACCTCGATCTCGATCACCACCCGGCCGGGCGGGTTGGGCGGCGCCGAGAGGTACCGCCTGGCGTACCGCTCGGCTCCCTCGGCCACCCGCCCGGGTTCGCGCACCACCGTGGCGGAGCCCTCCAGCGTGACCCAGGTGAAGCCCTGCACCTGGCAGATCGCCACCCGGCCGCCGGGGCCGGCCAGCAGGTTGCGCGCCTTGCGCGAGGAGGCGACGGTCATGACCCGGACAAGGCCGGCCGCCTTGTCCCAGGTGAACCGTACGGGCGCCGTGTGCAGCGTCCCGTCGGGCCTGACGGTGGTGAGCACGCCCACGTGCTCGGGGTCGTCGAGAAACGCCTCGACCGAGGGCGACACCCACGGTGCGCCGGCGCGCTGCTTCGACAGCGGCATCGGGTGATTCCTTTCTCTCGCCGGTGCTCGCCGGCCGCGGCGGGGCCGGCGGCGCTGCCGGGCACGGGGGCGGACCCGGCGGCGGCCGAACCGGTCCGCCGGGCGGCCCGGGCCCGGGCGGGCAGCGTGCAAAAGACCGCTGGAGCGGGGCTGGAGCGGGGCTGCGCGATGGATCGCGTCCCGCCCGGAACCATCCGGTTTCGAGCCATGGGCCGCCCGCGGGGGGCGGGCCGGCCGGGGGGGGTGCTGACGGCCCGGTCCGCGCCCCGCGTCCCGCGTCCCGCGTCCCGGGGCATGGGCTGCCGGACAGGTCCTAGTCGATACCGCGGACGATGGCGGACTCCTTGAAGAACTCCGCGTCGTCCTCGTCCACGCCGGCCAGCCGCAGCGGCGGCGCGAGCTCCACCGGGACCAGGCCGAAGAAGAACATCTCGACCTCCCGGAAATCCTGCCTGATGTCGTAGGTGAACATGGGCGGCTCCTTCACGATGCGTCGCCCCACGGTGTCAAGACCCACTAGGGATCCACTCGACGCCGGATCGCTCACCGATCGAGTGAAGGCGCAAGCGGGCCGCGCGCTGAGCGGCGGAGCCGCGCCGCCGGGCGATCCGCGGCGGCTCGTCCCCCTCGAGGACGGCGAGCACCTGGGCGAGCGTCGTCTCGGCGCCGGTGGCGGGCAGTTCGCGCAGCAGCCGCGCGCAGTGGCCGACCAGACGGAGGGCGTCGGCTGCGGACATCCGGGACCGGTCGTGCGCGGCGGTCAGCGTCAGCGAGCCGTCGGGCCCGCGCTGCGTGAGCAGGGCCACGGGGAAGGCGGTGTGCGCACCGCTCGCGTACAGCGGCTCGATCCGCACGCCGTGGCCGGCCAGATCGGCGCGCAGCTCCCGCGGCGGGCGGGGCACGCTCGCGACGGCCACCAGGCTCGCCAGCAGCGGCCCGCCGCCCGTGGCCCGGCCGGTCCACTCGTGGATCTGCCCGGCGGAGACCCACTCGTAGGCCGCCATGTCCAGCGCGCGGTCGCGCAGCACCGTCAGCAGCCGCCCCAGCCGGTGCGCCGGGTCGATCTGGACGGACATCGGCAGGCAGTTGCGCATCGGCGCGGGCAGCCGCTCGACGGCCTCCAGGGCGATGCCGCGCCCCGAGACGGTGACGCCGAATCCGACCTGCGCGGGGCCGCTCAGGCCCGCGCCGCGATACAGCAGCATCGCCCAGACCGCCTGCAGTGCACTGGAGTCGGGCACCGCCTGGGCCGCGGCCCAGCGGTACAGCCGCTCGGCCTCCCGGGCCGACAGGCGCGCCTCGGCGCGGCCGCAGCCGCTCTCCAGGGTGTCCGGGCCGGGCGCGGCGGGCAGCACGGCAAGCGCGCCCTCGGGTACCGTCCGGGTCCAGAACTCCCGTGCCGGGCCCGGGTCCTGGTGTTCCAGCCAGCGCGCCCAGTCGCGGATGTCGGGCCGCCTCTCCCCTCCGGGCAGCGCGCCGCCGGCCAGATAGGCCCGGTAGAACTCGTCCAGGAGGACGAACACGCTCCAGGCGTCCAGCAGGGCGTGGTGGAAGGTGAGCAGCACACGCGTGGCGGGCGCGGCGGGCGCCGGGTCGTCGACCAGGGTGACCCGCAGCGGTCCCGGGCCGCGCAGGTCGAAGCCGCGCAGCCGGTCGCGTTCCACCAGCTCGTCCCAGTCGACGCCGCCGGCTTGGTGGCGTACGACCTCGACGGCGGCCCGCTCGTGCAGGACCACGCGCGGCCGCGGCTGCCAGTCGACGGCGGCGCGCAGCACCGTCTCCCGGTCGGTGACGGACTGCCAGGCCGCGGTGAACCGCTCGGTGTCCAGCGGTCCGCACCAGCGCCAGGACAGCTGTTCGACGTGGCGGCCGGTGCCGCGGTGCTCCAGCGAGTCCAGCAGCAGGTCGTGCTGCCACCAGGTCAGCGGCAGGGCGGAGTCCGCCCGGCGACCGCCTCGTTGCCGGCCCGTGCGCGGGCGGCTCGGCCTGGCCATGTGGTCGCCCTCCTTCGGTCCGGGTCATCGGCTACGGGGCGCCCGGAACGCCGGAGGGCCCGGAGAGCGGGGCGCCCGGGGGCGCGGCACTCCCGGTTCCACTGTGGAGCACCCCGCTGCCGGAAGGCTGGCACAGCGCTGGTACGCCTCGAGGTGCGCCGCAGAGCGCCTGGGGCCCCGGACCCGGGCCGCGGTTCAGCCGGCGCTCTGGTTCATCGCCGACAGGAACCCCCGGTCGAGCATGGTCCCCACCGAGGTGTCGTCCGCGGTGGACAGCCCCGCGTCGTGGCAGGCCGTGCTCAGCAGGTAGCGGCCCATCACCGGATGCGTGGCAAAGCCCCACTCCCCCCGGGTCGCCGCGCTGCCGTCCGCGGCGTGCAGCCGTGCGCCCGTCGGGCCGGACTCCTTGAAGCCGAACTCCTTGAAGCCCAGCCGCAGTCCCTGCCCGAGCGCCTTGCTGTACGCCTCCTTGAGGGTCCACAGCTTCAGCGCGTACGGGACCCGCTGCGCCTTTGGCAGACCGGCGATCTCCGCCACCTCGGCCGGGGTCAGGATCTGCGCCTCCAGCAGCTCCAGGCGTACGTTGCGGCCGGCCGGCTCCACGTCCACGCCGATCCGTCCGGTGCGGCTCAGCCCGACGGCCATCAGGTCGCCGGTGTGGGACAGGCTCAGCTCGATCTGGTCGAAGCCGCGCAGATAGGGGCGCCCTCCCAGCCGGTAGGCCAGGTCGAGGTACTCCGGCGGGATGCCGAGCGCCGCCGCCGCCGTGTACTTGATGAGCAGTCGGGCGGCCGCGAAGCGGTAGCGCACGGTGGCGTCGGGGGTACGCCGGTAGCGGTCCCAGTCCGGTCCGAGCAGCTCGCGCAGCCGGGGTGTGGTCAGCACGCTGGGCAGCCATTCGCTCCAGGTCGTGTGGACCACCGCGTTGCCGAGCCCGGTCAGGTTCTCCTTCACTCCCTGCCACGGACCGTGCGGCCGCGGCACACGAAGGGGGGCGGCGCATCTCACCTGGTCCATCGTCGTCTCCTGCGGGTAGTGCCGTCCGTCCCGGTCCCGCGGGGCGGACGGCGATCTGGCCGGGGCGTTCGTCCACCGCCCCGACACGTCTTGGGTGCCCCGGCCCGCGGGCGGGCGGGGTCACCGCACGCCTCAGCCCGCCAGCGCCGTCCCGTACAGGTCCAGGCTCCGTCCCTGCCGGCACCGCTCCAGCACCTCACCGAGCACCGAGCCCACCACGCTTGGGGGAAGGTCGGGCACCACCGCACCCAGCCGCCGTGCGATCCGGCTCAGCGCGAGCACGGCCCAGGCGGGCTCCTCCAGGAACGATCCGGTCCCGGCCTGCCCCTCCCACATGCCCAGTACCGCGGCCGCCGCGAGCACCAGCGCGTACCGGTCGGCCAGCGCGCAGGCCTGGGCATCGAATCCGGTGCCGCCGGCCGGCGCGCTCAGCGCGGCGCACCGCGCCCTGAGCACCCGCAGCTCCGCCACGAACGCCTGCGCGAGCCTGGCCAGCGTCGCGTGCGGCGACCCGTCGGCGTACCCGCGGCGCCGCTTCGCCAGCCGGCCCGCCGCGCCGACCAGGGTCGCCGTCAGCAGGTCGTCCGTACCGCAGTGCGCGAGGCGCCGGTGGTCGAACGGGGGCAACGGCGCCCCCGGTTCGAACAGCTGTGCCGGCGGCTCCGGTGTACGGAACCACGCCGTGCGCGCCAGCGCCGGCAGCTGCGGCACCAGCACCGCCTGGCACACGGCCGTCCCCGCGTGTCCGAGCCCGGCCACCGGCAGGTCCCGTACGAGCTTTTGGAAGCCGCCGTGCAGCGGCCCGCGGTCGTAGCCGCGGGCGCCGAGCACGGTCGCCAGCTCCTCCAGGTCCTCGCGCAGCAGGTCCGGCATCGTGTACTTGACCGCGGCGGCCAGCAGGTAGGAGTCCTCCGGCAGCAGGCTCATCGCCCGCAGTCCGGTGACGGCCATGCTGTCGCAGGCCAGCAGGTCCGCGAAGACCCCGGCGAGCACCTTGTGCCACCGGCGGGCAGGCCGCTTGTCGGGCCGGTTCTCCACGGCCGCGCGCACCGCCTGGCGCAGCACGCTGTCCACGCCGGCCAGCACCACGCCCGGGATCAGGCAGTGGCTGATCTGGAAGCTGCGCAGCGCCAGCGACACCCCTTCGCCGGCCTCGCCGACCAGCGCCTCGGGTCCCGCGGCCACATCGGCGAATTCGAGTCCGGAGAAGTGGGCGCCGCGCATGCCCGGCATCTCGACCCTGCCGAGCCTGCGCACCTCGCCCGAGGCGGGCGGCTGGGGGCCGAGCAGCAGCACGGAGTGGCTGCGCGGGCCCTCCTCGCGCGCGGTGCGCGCGTACACGACGAAGGCCTCGGCGCGGTGGGCGTTGATGACCGTGTCCTTGTGCCCGTTGAGCACCCAGCCGCCGTCCGGGCCGGGCTCGGCCGCGACCTCGTTGCGCAGGATGGCGTTGGCGTGCGCCACCTCGCGGTGCACGATCGTGACCCGGCCGCCGTCAAGGAGGTGCGCGGCCAGCGCCCGGCGCTGCGGCTCGTCACCCGCGGTCCACACCGCGCAGGCGGCGAAGAGCGAGGTGATGCCGAATCCGTAGCCGAGCGCGAGATCGCGGCGGAACAACGGGCGCAGTACCCGGGCGAGTTCCTCCAGGTCGGTGAGCCGGCCGCCGAGGTCGCAGGGGACGAACTCGGCGCCCAGGCCCGCCTCGGCGAGCAGTGCCTCGGTGGCCGCGGGCGCGTCGCGGGCCTCGTCGGCGCGCAGCAGCGCCAGGTGTCCGTGCGGGTTGTCCGGATCGAGGGGGTCGCCGAGGGCCGCCTCCAGCCGGGCGGCGCGCTCGGACGCGGGCGCCGCCTCACCTTCGTCCCGTACGGGGGCGTGGGTGTCCCGTACGGGGGCCGTGGTGTCCTGGAGCGCGGTCACAGGACGTGGATCGAGTCGATGGCGTACTGCGCGGCGTGGCGCAGTACGGACAGGCTTGCCTGGCCCATCGCCTCGCGCACGTGCCGGCCGGCACTCACCGCGTCGGTGTCCTCGCCCAGCACGCTGTGCATGTTCTCCTCGCACAGCAGCACGCTGTGCCGGGCCGTCAGGTTCACCCCGCCCTCGTCGGGCTCGATCGACCACTCGCCGGTGTGCGCGGCCAGCAGGGGCGAGGTCCGGGTCTGCTTGTAGCAGATGCGCTGGGTGGCCGGGAAGCAGATGCGCACCGATTCGGTGCTGTGCGCGCCGCCGTCCAGGGACAGGCTGCCCATGGACAGCAGTTGTACCCCCGGCTCGTCCTCGACCAGGTCGGCCCGGTTGACGTGCGGGAGTTCGGCCGGCCAGTCCCGCACCCGGTACAGGAAGTCGAACACCGGCTCGCCGGGGGCGTTGACCCGTACGGTGTCCTCGAAGGACCACACCAGGTCGTCCAGACGCGTCCAGCGCTCGGCGAGCTCGGCCAACCGGTCCAGCTGGGCGCGGCTGTTGTCGCGGGTGACCTGCTCGACCCAGGCCACGTCCGCCGGCACGTCACGGGCGACGGTGAAGGCGTGCTGCAGGGTCACCTTGGAGGCGTACTCCCCCAGCGGCACCACCGTCCACACGCCGCTCATGGACCGTGTGGGCGCGGCGGGCAGGTCATGGGTGAACTCCACGCGCAGCCGCTCCACGTCCAGGTGCCGGCTGGACACCCAGGACTTGACGCTCTCGCCCGCGGTGACCCACATGCGCAGCCGCTCCCGCTGCCCGTCGAAGTCGAGCTGCTCGACGTGGACGCAGGGCTGGAAGAACAGCGGCCACCGGGTGGCGTCCGCGATCAGCCCGTACATCACTCCGGCCGGGGCCGCCGCGATCACTTCGTGGACCGTGCGGTGCA
This sequence comes from Streptomyces aureus, assembly GCF_000725495.1. Classification (GTDB taxonomy): domain Bacteria; phylum Actinomycetota; class Actinomycetes; order Streptomycetales; family Streptomycetaceae; genus Streptomyces; species Streptomyces aureus_B. Next base: position 9,903 of record NZ_JNZD01000038.1, on the reverse strand, counting down.
CGCGCGCATCCGACATCTTCCACACCTCCTCTTTGGTACGCCGGCCGGCTCCGACCGGCGGCGTCCGGGCTGCGGCGGACTGCGGCCTGCGCCCGGCACGGTGCCGTCACTGCGCCGGTGGCCTCGCACCGGCGACCTTGTCCGCCTGCCGCCGGGGGCGGCCGGCAGACGGTGTCGTGCGGCGCTGGGTTGACGGCCGTGTCCACGACACTGTCCGGAACCGCTCGCGGACCGCACGGGCCCGGCTGGAGCACGGCTCGAGCCGCCCGCCGCGTCCGCCTCGACCCGAGGGCCCGGCCTCGCCCTTTGGACGTAGGCCGCTCTCGCGGGAGGCCCCGGTCCCCCGCCGGTCCCCCGCCGCTCGAGCCGTCCGCGAGCCCGGCCGCCGAGACTGTCCGGGCGAAATCCCAGACGTGCGCCGGCCTGATGGACAACGCCTTCGCCATCCCGGGGCAGCTCCCCCTTCCCCGGCCCGGCTCGTGATCGCCGTCCACCCGGCCGCCCCCGTCCTGGTGGGCGGCTTCGGGCTGCGCGCCGCCGGGGTGTGCCGGACTTCCGCGGCCGGGCGCACCAGGGCTCACGCTTGCTCCTGGTACGCGGCGCCGGCCCCGAAGCCCTCGGCCGGCGCGCCCTGCGGCTTCGTCCCGCCGCGCGAAGGCGGCGGGCTGCCGCACGGCGTGGGAGGGAGTGGTAGGGACGGCTGTCCGGCTCCCGGCCGCCCGTTGGGGGGGTGCGCCCTGCCGGGACACCCGGACCGGATGCGGCCCGTTCTGCCGCCGAGCCCGCCGCGGCGCCGGCTGCGGCGCGAGCCGGACCCGATGCCCGCGCCACGAGGGCGGCGTGCCGGCGCGGGGGGCTGGGACTCGGTTGCGCATCCTCGGTCCGGCCTCGTGGGCGCTCAGCCGGTTCGAAGCGGTCCGTGTGTTGTGTCTCTTCGGCGCGTGCGGTTCCCGCGGCGCCGGTGCGTCGGGCGGCCGGTCCGCGGGCGGGCCGGCCGGCCCGCCCTTGCGCGGGCCGGGTCAGGCATCGGCCGCCCGCAGCACCGCGGCCGAGTTGAAGCCGCCCCTGCCCCGCGCCAGCACCAGCACGGTCCGCAGCCCGGGCAGCTCCCGCGCCGCGCCCGTCACCAGATCCAGCGGGCAGTCCGCGGCCAGTCGCCGCGTCCCGGTGGTCGGGGGCACCACCTTGTCGCGCAGCGCGAGCGCCGCCGCCGCCAGGTCCAGTGAGGAACCCCCGGCGCCCAGCCGGCCCGTCATCGACTTCGGCGCGGTCACCGGCACCCCGCGCGGCCCGAACACTGCGGCCAGCGCCTGGGCCTCGGCCCGGTCGGCGGCCCGCTGTCCGGCTCCGTCGGCGAACACCACGTCCACCTGGTCCGGTCTGACCCGGGCGTCGGCCAGAGCGAGTTCGGCCGCCTCCTTGAGCCGCTCCTGCCCGGGCTCGCCGTCGAAGGTCGCCGCGCACCCGGCCACCACGGCGTAGCCGCCGGCGCCGCGCGCGGTGGCGGCCGCCGCGTCCTCCAGCACCAGCAGCGCGCCGCCCTCGCCCACGACATGGCCGCGGGCCCCGGCGTCGAAGGGCCGGTAGGCCCGCGCCGGATCGGGGTCGGTGCTCAGCCGGCCGTCCGCCAGGTGCGCGGCCCAGCCCCAGGGGCACAGCGTCGAGTCGACGCCTCCGCTCACCATGAGGCCCACGCCCTTGCGGATCTCGCGCCGGGCGCGGGCGAGCGTGTCGATGCCGCCGGCCTGTTCGCTGACCATGGCGGAGGCGGGGCCGCGCAGCATGTGCCGGATGGAGATCTCGGCGGTTCCCGCCGCGTGGAACCAGGCGAAGGACTGGTACGCGCTGACGTACTGGGCGCCCTTGCCCCACAAGGCCTCCAGCCCTCGCTGGCCGAACTCGGTGCCGCCTGCGGAGCTGGCCGTGATCACGCCCGCCCGGTGGCCGGGCAGCGCGGCCGGGTCGGCACCCGAGTCCTCCAGGGCCTCCTTGGCCGCGACCAGGCTCAGGCGGGTTGCCCGGTCGGTGGAGGGGAGCAGGCGGCTGGGGATGTGGTCCTCGTCGACGAAGCCGCGGATCTCGCCCGCGATCCGCACCGGGTAGCCGGAGGCGTCGAAGCGGGTGATCGAGGCGATGCCGCTGCGGCCCTCCAGCGCGGCGCTCCACCAGGCCTTGGTACCCAGTCCGTTGGGCGCGGCCACGCCGATGCCGGTGACCAGCGCCCGGGCCCGGCTGCGCACGCCCCCGCCCGCGCCGCTCATGCCGTCTCCCGCAGCCGGGGCCGGGTCAGCACGGTGGCGGCGTGAAAGCCGCCGAAGCCGCTGGCGACGCTGAGCACCGTACTGCTGCGCTGCTCGCGGGCGAACAGCGGTGTGTAGTCCAGGTCGCAGGTCGGGTCGGGCTCGTGCAGGTTGGCGGTCGGCGGCACCGTACTGTGCTCGATGGCCAGCACGCTGGCCACCACGTCCAGGGCTCCGGCGGCGCCGAGCGCGTGTCCGATCATCGATTTGATGGAGCTGACCGGGACGCGCCGGGCGTGGTCGCCCAGTGACTGCTTGAAGGCGTGCGTCTCATGCCGGTCGTTGTGCAGGGTGCCGGCCCCGTGCGCGTTGATGTAGTCCACGTCGACCGGGTTCAGCCGCGCCTCGTCGAGTGCCGCCCGGATGGCGTCGGCCATGTCCCGGCCGCCCGGCCGCAGCCCCGTCATGTGGTGCGCGCTGCTGTACGAGGCGAAGCCGGACAGCTCCGCGTACGCGTGGGCGCCCCGGCGGCGCGCGTGCTCCAGCTCCTCCAGGATCACCACGGCCGCGCCCTCGCCGAGCACGAAGCCGTCGCGGGTGCGGTCGAAGGGGCGCGAGGCGGTGGCGGGGTCCTCGTTGCGGGGGCTGGTGAGGCGGATGCGGTCGAAGCAGGCCATGGCGATGGGAGAGATCGGTGCCTCCGCCCCGCCGGCGATCATCACGTCGGCGCTGCCCTCGCGGATCAGTTCGGCGGCGTGCCCGATCGCGTCCAGGCCCGAGGTGCAGCCGCTGGAGACCAGGCTGACCGGGCCCTGCGCGCCGCTGTCGCGGGCCACGGCGGCCGCCAGCGAGCTGGGCACGAAGTAGTCGTAGAGGCACTCGGCGGCCCGGGAGTGGTCGACGGTCCAGGTGCTGCCGAAGTCGCTCAGCAGCGCGTACTGGGTGGCGAGTCCGGTGGTGCAGCCTGCCGTGTTGCCCAGGCTGACCCCGGTGCGCAGCCGGTTGCCCGCGGCCAGTACGGCGTGCAGGCCGCTGTCGGCCACCGCCTCCCGGGCGCTGACCAGCGCGAACTGGGCGGCCCGGTCCATGCGTTCGGTGTCGGCGAGGGTGAAGCCGTGTGCGGCGGCGTCGAAGTCGACCTCGGCGGCGACCTGCGAGCGGTAGCTGGCGGCGTCGAAGAGGGTGACGCCCCGGGTGGCGGTACGGCCCGAGGTCAGCAGGGACCAGAAGGCGGCGGTGCCCACGGCTTGGGGGGCCACCACGCCGACCCCGGTGATGACCACGCGCTTCACCGCACACCCCCCGCGCCCGTGCTCGCCGCACTCTTGGCGGCGTCCGCCGTGCTCGCCGCGGTCTTGGCGGCGTCCGCCGCCTCGTACTCGCGGCAGGCCTCGCCGACCAGGGCCGGCAGTACGTCCGCGCCCGCGAAGAAGTGGTCGCCGTCGACGGTGCGTACGGTGATCGGCCCGGTGGTCCACTGCCGCCACTCCTCGAGGGCGGCGGGCACGGCGAGGGGGTCGTCGCTGCCGGCGAAGACGAGCAGGGGCAGGTCCACGGATCCGCCGGTGACGGGGTCCAGGGCCGCCTGGCGCAGTGCCCGGGCCAGGCGCAGGTCGTCGCGCAGGACCGGCAGCACGCTGCGGCGCCACAGCCCGCCGGGGCGGGCGGCTGCGCCCTTGGGCAGCGAGCCGAGCTCGCCCAGGAGGGGCAGCAGCAGTTCGTCGGGGTGTTCCGCCGCGGCCACCAGGGCGGCACTGGCGTGCGGGGGCAGGCAGGCGCCCACCGCGAGGAACAGGGGCTGCGGCACCCCGGCGTCCGCCAGCGCCCGGGTGAGCGTGTACGCCACCAGGGCGCCCAGGCTGTGGCCGTACAGCGCGTACGGTCCGCACCGGGCCGCCTCCAGCAGCGGAGGCAGCAGATCCTCCAGGAGTCCCGCGCGTTCGGTGATGCGCGGCTCCCGCCGCCGCTTGTCACGGCCCGGCAGCACCAGCGCCGCGACGTCCACGCCCGGCCCGGCCGCAACGGGCCAGCGACGGTAGCTGGCCACCCCCGCGCCCGCGTGGGCAAGGCAGTGGAGCCGCACCCGCCGCCCCACCGCCCCCTCTACCGCCGTCAGCGAAGCCATCGGTCGCCCTCCTCAGGGAAGCTGTGCGGATACGTCCGTCGTACGGCGCCGCCGCGGCCCGAGCGTCACCTGTGCGGCTTGAGCGGTGCTCGATTCAGGCTGCGTACAGATCGAAGGTCGAGGTGCGCCGGGGCCCGCTGGCCACGTCCAGGCGCGGGTCGACGGCGAGCATCGCCTGGTGCAGCCGCTGCAGTTGCGGCGAGGGCTCCACGCCGAGCTCGGCGATCAGCCGCTGGCGCAGCCGGCGGTAGACGTCGAGCGCGCTGGCCTGGCGGCCCGACCGGTAGAGCGCGACCATCGCCTGCGAGTGCAGTCCTTCGTGCTGGGGGTGGCGGGCGATCAGGTCGGTGAGCTCGGCGATGAGTTCGATGTGCCGGCCCAGCCGCAGGTCGGCGTCGATGCGGCGCTCGCGGGCCACGAGCCGGCTCTCCTCCAGCCGCATCACCTCGATGTCCAGGATCGGGCCGACGCGTACGTCCACCAGCGCGGGCCCCTCCCACAGGTCCAGTGCCGCGCGCAGACACTCGGCCACCCGGGCGTCCTCGCCGTCCTCGTGCGCCTGCTGCCCCTCCGCCACCAGGCACTCGTACGCGCGCACGTCGACCGCCTCGGCCGGGATCTGGAGCAGGTAGCCGCCGTAGCGGGTGGCGAGCACGTCCTTGGCCGAGCCGGGCGCGTCCGGGCCCATGGCGGTGCCCAGCCTGCGCCGCAGCTGGAGGATGTAGGTCTGCAGCGTGGTCAGCGCACTCTGTGGCAGGTGGGTGCCCCAGATCTCTTCCATCAGCGTGGACACGGGCACCACCCTGCCCGGGTAGAGCGCGAGCAGCGCCAGGATCTGGCGCGGCTTGCCCGCCGTCGGGACGACCGATATACCGTTGACTTCGACATTCAACGGACCCAGCACCTTGATCTTCATGATTCCCCTCCGTGCTTTGCCGGCCGACTTCGACAGCAAGTCGGTGTTCGAGTTTTCAATAGTGTCGCCTTCCGGCCCTTCTTGTCTTTTCCGTCGACGGCGGACGAGTGGCACCATATCCTCCCCCGACCGCCACATATGCAGAAATTGAGTGCGTCTTGAGCGGCCTTCCGGCGGGGCCGCCGGACCCGGCGCGCAGACAGCCGACACAGCGCCGGGGAAACACCGACGCCGTCGTGTAAAGGCCCATATCGGCCGACCGATTTCTCTTCCGGCGCCCTAGGCGGCGCCGTTAGGTTTTTGGCCATGGCAACGGATTCGACGGCGCGCGGCGCCGACCCGCTCACCCGCGGACTGCTGAACCGGCTCGCCCGGGACCGGGCCGCGGGCCCGCCCGGACTGCAGGGCCCGCACGGACTGCAGGGCCTGCCCGATCCGAAGACCCTGCTGCGGCTGCTGAGCGCCTGGCACCGGCGCGGGGTGCAGGTGGGCTTTCCGGACCTGACCGGCGACCGGCCGTGAGAACGCGAGGCACCTGAATCCCCCTCGAGGAACACTCCACGACTCCCCGCGTACGGCCGATGAATCCTCCACCGGCGCCGCGAGGCGCCTAGAGTCCGGTAAGAGCGAAAGGATCCGTCCGCGGCCTTTTCCGATTGAATGCCGAATACGGATCCGCGGCCGCGTACTTGCCGACTCTCCCGTGCGAGGATGAGATGGAGTTTGGGATTCTGGGCCCCGTCCAGTTCTTCGGCGAGCGCGCCGATATGCGGATCACACCGGCCGGCGCCAAGCAGCGCGCCCTTTTGGGCGCGCTCGTCGTGAAGGCCGGCCAGGTCGTTTCCCCGGACCGGCTCGTCGACGAATTGTGGGGCGAACATCCGCCCGCCAACGCCGCCAATGCCCTCCAGACCCATGTCGCCCGGCTGCGCCGGCTGCTGCCCGCACCCGCACCCGGTTCCCCTTCCGGTTCCGGTTCCGGCGGGAGCCGCCAGGAGTGGCTCGTGACCCGCCCGCTGGGCTACGTACTGCACCCGGGCCGGGCCGGCACCGACGCCCAGCGCTTTTGCCGCCTCGCGGCCCGGGGCCGCTCGCTGGCCGCCGCCGACCCGGCCCGTTCGGCCGAGGTCCTGCGCGAGGCGCTGGCGCTGTGGCGCGGCCCCGCGCTGGAGGGCGCGGGCCGCGGCACCATCTGCTCGACCGGGGCGTCGCTGCTGGAGGAGAGCCGGCTGATCGCCCTGGAGACGCTGTACGACGCCTGCCTGCGGGCCGGCCGGGCCGGGGAGGTCGCCGGCGAGCTGGCGGAGCTGACGGCCTCTCACCCGCTGCACGAACGGTTCTACGAGCTGCTCATGACCGCGCTGTACCGGTGCGGGCGCCAGGCCGAGGCGCTGGGCGTCTACGACCGGGCGCGGCACCGGCTCGCGCACGACCTCGGGGTGGAGCCGGGGCCCGTACTGCGCGGCCGTATGGAGTCGATCCGCCACCGGCAGGACCCGCCCCCCGCAGAAACCGCAGAATCCGGAGAGGCGAAGGGGGCGGCGGGCCCGTACCCGCTGGGCTCCGAGGTGGCCCGGCTGCGCCACCGCATCGAGGTCCTGAGCCGGCAGCAGCGAGAGTTGAGCGACCGCTTCGAGCGGCTGGCCACGGACCGCGCGGCGAGCCGCTGACGGCCGCCGCGGCGCCCCGTGCACAGCACGCAAGCCCTTCTCCCGGCCCCTGGTTCGAGGGAGCGGGAGAAGGGCTTGCGTGCTCGTGCCGCGGGCCGCCACGAGGCCAGGGCGCTCAGTTCGCCCGCGCCGCGAGCCGCCCGCCGCCGGCACCCGCCGCGGCGGTCACCGGCAGAGCCGCCTTGGGCGGGGCCGCACTCTCGGGGTGCGCCATCAGGATGGAGCGCTGCAGCCTGCTCAGCGCGGCCGAGGGCTCAAGGCCCAGCTCGGAGACGAGCGTGGTGCGCAGCCGCTGGTAGACGTTGAGCGCCTCACCGCGCCGGCCCGAGCGGTGCAGCGCCAGCATGAACTGACCGTGCAGGCTCTCGTGCAGGCGGTACTGCTTGACCAGGACGGTCAGCTCCGAGAGCAGCTCGCGGTGGCGGCCCAGGCGCAGATCCGCCTCGATGCGCTGGTCGAGCGCGCACAGGCGCAGCTCCTCCAGGCGCCTGACCTCCGTCTCGATCCGGCTCCCGGCCTGTACGTCGGTGAGCGCGGGGCCGGTCCACAGCGAGAGGGCGTCCGCCAGCCGGCGCGCGGCTCCCTGGTAGTCGTCGGCGTCCATCGCCCGGTAGCCGGCACCGGCCCTGCGCTCGAACTCCCGGTAGTCGACGCTTCCGCCACGGGTCTCCAGACGGTAGCCGCCGGGGACAGTGGCCAGAATGTCCTTCGGGGTGCAGCGCTCGTTCTCGCCGTACGCCAGTGCCACGCCGATGAGCTCGCGCAGTTGCAGGACGTACGTCTGCAACGTGGTGCGCGCACTGCGCGGCGGGTTCTGCTCCCACAGCTCCTCGACCAGCGTGGCCACAGGGACCGCATGGTCGGCGTGGAGCGCGAGCAGGGCCAGGACCTGCCGCGGCTTGGGTGCCGTCAGCGTGATCGACACCCCGTTTTCATGAACGGACAGCGCACCAAGCACTTCGATGTCCACGTTTTCCCCAAAGGTCGCCCGGAGCCGTTCCCGGCCTGCGCGTCTTCCCGCGTTTCCTGCCGCCGGGGCCCGGGTGTGCAGCCAACCGGACCCCTTGATAAAAAAACAGCACAGTCGGTTTGTCAATCTCGGATGCTTACCCGACGAGCCCGGCAGACCTTTTCCAGCCATCCCTCGACTCCGCGGCCACCCCGACCGCTCCCCTCCGGGCGCCAATTGACCTGCTATTTCCAGGCAAGCCGACGCACCGATCCAGCCGAACACCGACGAAGGAGGGGTGCCACGACATGTCCGAAACCTTCCCCACCGCCGCACGCAGGCGGCCCCGACCCCCTCGCGTCTCCGCGAAGAGCGGGGGCCATCTGACGCACCCGCTCTCACCTGCTGAAACTCGATGAACGGGTAGCCGGGGCCGGGATTTCGTCCAGCGGGCCAAAAACAAACCGACCGGTCTCTCCTGGTCGCTGGACGACCCTTCCGGTTCCCGCTCCGCAAGGCGATCCCCTGCTGCCGGCGCCGCCCGCAGCTCCCGGAACCGGACGATCGCAGGCGGCACGAGCCAGACCTCTCCCCCGGAGCCGGGCGATCGCATGCGGCACAAGCCAGACCTCTCCCCCGGAGCCGGGCGCCTCGAAGCCCGCGGTCGCGGCCACCACCGCGGTCACGGTGTTCTCCGGCGCCGCCCCCGGCCGAGCCCCCTCGCAGCGCCCCCTCGCCCTCCCGGCCTCCGCCGCGGCCTCCTCGGCCCGGCACCGCCGGTGCTCACACAGAGGGCCGGGCGTCACGCGGGCCGGTGTCGCGCAGCACGCCGGTGCTCACGCAGAGGGCCGGGCGTCGCGCAGGCCGTGTCGCGGCCCGGCCCGCAACCCCCGCGACGCCACGTCCCCGCGCGGCCCGAGGGCGAGCCGGTGGGTCACATCGACCGGGCGCCGGGGCCGGCCCGCCCCTTTCGCGTTCGCACCGCACGTTCTGGTCCGGCCGTCGAGTGCTCCGTCACTGCGGGGGATTGCCGTGCTTGCGGGAGGGCAGGTCCGCATGTTTGCTGCGGAGCATCGCCAGCGAGTTGATGAGGACCTCGCGGGTCCGGGCCGGGTCGATGACGTCGTCGACCAGGCCGCGCTCGGCGGCGTAATAGGGGTGCATCAGCTCGGTCTTGTACTCCTTGACCATGCGCTCGCGCATGGCCGCGGGGTCTTCGGCCTCGGCGATCTGGCGGCGGAAGATGACGTTGGCGGCGCCCTCGGCGCCCATCACCGCGATCTCGTTGGTGGGCCAGGCGTAGGTCAGGTCGGCGCCGATGGACTGGGAGTCCATGACGATGTAGGCACCTCCGTAGGCCTTGCGCAGGATCAGCGATATCCGCGGGACGGTGGCGTTGCAGTACGCGTAGAGCAGCTTGGCGCCGTGGCGGATGATCCCGCCGTGCTCCTGGCCGACACCGGGCAGGAAGCCGGGCACGTCCAGCAGTGTGATGATCGGGATGCTGAAGGCGTCGCACATCTGGACGAACCGTGCGGCCTTCTCCGAGGCCTCGATGTCGAGCACACCGGCCAGCGACTGCGGCTGGTTGGCCACCAGGGCGACCACCTGGCCGTCCAGCCGCCCCAGGGCGCAGATGATGTTGGTCGCCCAGCGCTCGTGGACCTCGAGGTAGTCGCCGTCGTCGACGAGCTCCTCGATGACCTTGGTCATGTCGTAGGGGCGGTTGCCGTCGGCCGGGACCAGGTCCAGGAGGACCTCGCTGCGGCGGTCGGCCGGGTCGGAGGACTCGGCGCGCGGGGGGTGCTCGCGGTTGTTCTGCGGGAGCATCGACAGGAGGTAGCGGACCTCGGCGATGCAGGTCTCCTCGTCGTCGTAGGCGAAGTGCGCCACGCCCGAGGTGCCGGCGTGCACGTCGGCGCCGCCCAGGCCGTTCTGGGTGATCTCCTCGCCGGTGACCGCCTTGACGACGTCCGGGCCGGTGATGAACATCTGCGAGGTCT
>NZ_JNZD01000037.1 GCF_000725495.1 Streptomyces aureus | reverse complement strand
CGTCGACACCCCGCCCCGTGACCGGTGTGTCGACGCCCCGCCCCAGCCCGGTGCCGGTGCACCGGCACCGGGCCTTGCGTGGTGCGCGGCCCCGTCGGCCAGGGCCGCGCACCACCGTTCGATCACACGGGATGCGGCATCTCCTCCGCCGTCACCACATGGTCGAACGCGCCTACGTGAGCGAACAGTTCGGCTCCGTCGGCCTCGGTCAGCAGATACGCCTGGGCCTCCCCGACGTGGAAGTACATCCCCTGCAGTTCGAGCACGCCCGCCTTCAGTGCGCGCGCGACGGACTCATGGGCCCGCAGGTGCTCCAGCTGCTGCACCACATTGGTCAGGCAGAGCTGCTCCACCGAGTCGGCGGGAGCCCGGCCGACGATCCGTGCCCGGGTTCCTCCGTCGGCGGCCATCCGGTCAAGGCTCGGCCGCCCGTGCCGCAGCCACCGCTTGAGCGGCGTGAGGGCGCCCTTGGGCTCCGACGCCAGCAGGGCCTGCATGGCGCCGCATCCGGAGTGCCCGCACACCGTGATGGACCGCACGTTCAGTACGTCCACCGCGTACTCGATGGCGGCGGCCACAGAGTCGTCCCCACTCTCCTTGCCGGGCAGCGGCACGAGATTGCCGACGTTCCGCACGACGAAGAGGTCGCCCGGACCACTGGATGTGATCATCGAGGTGACGAGCCGGGAGTCCGCACAGGTCAGGAACAGCTGGGACGGCTGTTGCCCTTCCCGGGCCAGCCGGGCCAGCTCGTCGCGCACGAGGGGTGCGGTGTTGCGCTGGAACGCGCTGATTCCGCGGGCCAGTTGGTGTCCGCTCGGTCTGGCTTCGCCGGTCTCCTCCTCCTGTCGGTCCGAGGGTGTCATCGAGAGAGTGGACTCCGGTTCCGTGGCGGTGTCGCACTGGTGGTTCCGCCAGGGTGTCCACGGCCGGCAGCGGCAGTGTCCGGAGCTCACGGGTTCGGCGATCCGCGTCCCGGTCCGTCCGCCGAGGTCGACCGTGCCGCCCTGGGCGACGTGGGTGGTCTGCCAGTCCTGCAGTGCCTCGTACGCGGCGTGGTCCATGAACGAGCCGTCCAGTCTCACGACGACGTCCGCCCCGCGGGGGACGAGGTGCAGGGTGCGGCTGAGCCGGGGCACGGCGAGGAACGTCAACTGGCCTCGTACGTGGACGTGATGGACTCCTTCCTTCTCGTCGTGGGTGATGCGGGTGCGGCCGAGACGGTGCAGGGCGACGCCGACGGCCACGGCGACGCCGAGGGCCACACCCTCGAGAACTCCGAGGAACACGACGCCGAGCGTGGTGACGACGTACACCAGAACCTCACGGTGGCGGGTGACCGTGCGGATGTGGAGCAGGGAGACCATCTGGATGCCGACGGCCATCACCAGGGCGGCGAGCGACGCGAGGGGGATCAGCTCGAGGATCGGGACCATCAGCAGCGCGGCAATCACTACGAAAACGCCGTGCAGGATCGTGGAGTTCCGGCTGACGGCTCCCGCTTGCACATTCGCGGAACTTCGCACGGCGACCCCGGCGACGGGCAGGCCGCCGAGTGCGCCGGAGACGACATTGGCGGCGCCCTGCCCGAGCAGCTCACGATCGAGGCGGGAACGGCCCACGCGGCCCTGGAGCTCCGGGCGGCCGCTCACGAGCTTGTCCACGGCGACGGCGCCGAGCAGCGACTGCACGCTGCACACCAGCGTCACGGTCAGGACGGCGGCGACGACCCCGAGCACCGGGCCCTCTGGCAGCCCCGCGAGCGCGTGGCTTCTCCAGGAGGGCAGCTCGACCCGGGGGAGCTTCAGCCCGGCGAGGGTGGCGGTCAGGGTGGCTCCGGCGACGGCGATCAGCGCGGCGGGAACCTTGCGCAGCAGCTGCCCGGTCCGCCCCGGAAGGCGCGGCCAAGCGAACAGCAGCACCAGGGTCAGCACGCTCATCGACACGGCCGCGGAGTGCATGGCGGCCACCTGGTCCGGCAGTGCGATCAGGTTGTCGAGGACGGAGCTCTCCGGCACGCCCCCCAGCACGATGTGCAGCTGGGCGACGGCGATGGTCACCCCGATGCCGGCGAGCATGCCGTGCACGATGGCGGGGCTGACGGCCAGGGCCGTACGGGCCACACGCAGGCAGCCGAGGCCCATTTGGGCGACGCCCGCGAGCACGGTGATGGCGCAGGTGGCGCGCCAGCCGTAGCGCTGGATGAGCTCGGCCGTGACGAGGGTGAGCCCGGCGGCGGGGCCGCTCACCTGGAGCGGTGAGCCGCCGAGCCGTCCCACGATCAGTCCGCCGGCGGCGGCGGCGACCAGGCCGGCCTGGAGCGGCGCGCCGGTGGCGAGGGCGATGCCCAGGGACAGGGGTAGGGCGATCAGGAAGACCGCGATGGAGGCGGACAGGTCGGCGCCCGCGACGCGGAAGCGGCGGGGCGGGGTCGGCGGGGGGCTGTGGGGCTGGTGGCTCTGTGCGGGCCGAGTGGGGTCGGCGGCGCGGGTGGGGACGCAGGCAGACATGGTTCCCGTCTCCTCCGGGGCAGCGCGGTCGCGGAACAGGTGATCCCCCGTCGGTGGTGGCGGGGGGCGGGTCGCGGCCGTGGGTCACGGCGTGCAGCGGCGGGATTCTTCAACGCTCGGTAAATGGATCGTAATGCAGAGTAAAGGGTTGATGTCGAAAATAGGAGCAAATGGGGCATCAATTCATCCCTTGGGGTGGCTTGGGCATTTGATCGGCTTGTCGTACTTATTTCTTTTCGGTCCCGTGAAACCTTGACGGCGCCGCCGGCCCACAGCCGCGCCAGCGCCCCCGCCGGCGCTGCCCGACCGAGGAGAAGGAGGGCGGAACATGGCCGCCACCCAGAGGATCGCCACGGGCGCGGCACTCGCCGCTGCCTGCGCCACGGCGCTCGCCGGTTGCACGGGCGGCACCATGGGACCGCGGGAGGGCGCGCAGGGCACGAAGAAGGCGGCGCCGCACCCGGCGCCCCGGGCTGCGGTCCGCCTGATCGGCGACGGTTCCACCTCGTACACCGGGGCGCAGCCGCATCTGCCGCGGCCCGAACGGCTGAAGCAGGGCCGGCGGCCGCCTCAGTTCGTGGTCTTCTCCTGGGACGGCGCCGGCGAGGACGGCCAGAAGCTCTTCTCCCACTTCCGCCGCCTCGCCAAGGCCAACAGGGCGACGATGACGTACTTCCTGAGCGGCGTTTACATGCTGCCGGAGGACAAGCGGGACCTGTACCGGCCTCCGCAGCACTCGCCCGGCAGCTCGGAGATCGGCTTCAACGACGAGCGGGGCATCAAGGACACCGTCGAGCAGCTGCGCGGAGCGTGGCTGGAGGGCAACGAGATCGGCACGCACTTCAACGGGCACTTCTGCGGCGCGGAGGCCGGGGTCGGCCAGTGGTCGGTCGCGGACTGGAAGAGCGAGATCGCCCAAGCGAAGTCGTTCGTGAAGTCTTGGCGGACCAACGCGGGCCTGAAGGGCGAGGCGTCGCTGCCCTTCGACTACGACAAGGAGCTCATCGGTGCCCGAACCCCCTGTCTGGAGGGCCGGGAGAACTTCATGAAGGCGGCGCGCGAGCTGGGCTTCCGCTACGACACGAGCGGTGTCGGCGACCAGGTCTGGCCGAAGCGGAAGGAGGGGCTGTGGGACCTGTCGATGCAGCTCGTGCCCTTCCCCGGACACTCCTACGAGCAGCTCACCATGGACTACAACTTCATGGTCAACCAGTCGGGCACGAAGACCCAGGGCGACCCGGCCAAGCAGGCGCTCTGGGGCGACCAGATGCGCGACGGACTGCTGAAGGGCTTCGACCGCGCCTACGACGGCAACCGGGCGCCCCTGATCATCGGCAACCACTTCGAGTCCTGGAACGGCGGTGCCTACATGCGTGCCGTCGACGAGGTCGTCGAACGCGTCTGCACCAAGCCCGAGGTGCGCTGCGTCTCCTTCCGGCAGCTGGCCGACTGGCTCGACGCCCAGGACCCGGCCATCCTCGGCAAGCTCCGCGGCCTCCAGGTCGGAGAGGCGCCGAAGCAGGGATGGGCGGCCTTCCTGGCCCGGCGTCCGGCTCCGGCCCCGAAGGGGGTTCCCGGGGCGCCGGCCGTCAAGCCGTAGCGGAGCCCCGGGTCGTCCCGTCCCTCAAGCCCTGGTGACGCTAGGGGCTTGTTTGTCTCTCAAGCTCTGGTGATGCATCGGTCCGGCCGGTGCTCAGCGGGGAACGTGCGCTCTGGCCGGGCGGTCACGCGGTGGCCAGGGGGCTCTCGCCGAGCACGAAACCGGGGTCGACCTGCTCCGTGAGGTCCGCTCCGGTCCTGGCATTGCCCCAGCCGGCGGCGTTCTTCAGGTGGAACTGCACCATCTGGCGTGTGTACCGCTCCCAGTCGCGTGTCTCGTAGGTGGCGTCGGCGGCGGTCCGCAGGGCCTGCAGCGAGCGCCGGTTGGCTTCCTCCAGGACCTCGAACCGAGGCGGGCGGCCCTTCTCCATGGCGCGCACCCAGTCCGAGTGCCCGACCGTGACCAGGAGGTCTTCGCCGACCTCCGCTCGCAGGAAGTCGACGTCGTCCTCGTTCTGCACCTTGTTGCCGACGACCTTCAGGGTGACGCCGAAGTCGCGGGCGTACTCCTTGTACTGGCGGTAGACGGAGACTCCCTTCCGGGTCGGCTCGGCGACGAGGAACGTGATGTCGAAGCGGGTGAACAGGCCGGACGCGAAGGAGTCGGAGCCCGCCGTCATGTCGACGACGACGTACTCGCCCGGGCCGTCGACGAGGTGGTTCAGGCAGAGCTCCACCGCGCCGGTCTTGGAGTGGTAGCAGGCCACCCCCACATCGGCCTCGGTGAACGGGCCGGTGACCATCAAACGGACGACGCCGCCGTCGAGTTCCACCGGCCGGGCGCATGCGTCGTACACCGGATTGGTCTCGCCGACCCGCAGCAGCCGGGAGCCCGTCCCGGGCGGGGTCGTCTTGATCATCGTCTCGGCGGACGCGATGCGGGGGTTGGAGCCGCGCAGATAGTCCTTGATGAGCGGCAGCCGCTCTCCCATGGCGGGGAGCGCCGCGGCCTCCGTCTCTTCGAGCCCGAGCGCGGCCCCCAGATGCTGGTTGATGTCGGCGTCCACGGCGACGACAGGTGCCCCCGAGGCGGCGAGGTGGCGGATGAAGAGCGACGACAGCGTGGTCTTGCCGCTGCCGCCCTTCCCGACGAAAGCAATTTTCATGTTCACCAAGAGTAGTGCGACCGTCGCTCCTGGTGCTCGCACTGCGTGAAGAAGACCACTCCTTCGTGGGGTGCGGGCCCGGGGTGCGTAATGTCGTACTCATGAGTACGACAGGTGCGTCCGCCGATCCGCTCGCGGCCCTCGGGTCACTTCCCGGGGTGGCCGATTCCGTGGAGTCCGTGCGCAAGGCCGTGGACCGGGTCTACGGACACCGGATCATGCGCCGCCGCAGCAACGCGATCACGTCGGAGGCCGCGCTGCGCGGGGCCCGTGGTTCCGCGGCGCTGTCCGGTGCCGACTGGGCCCTCGAGGAGGTGCGCCGGCGTACCGACTTCGGCGTGGAGGAGGAGGACCGTACGGTCGGCGCCGCGCTGCGGCTGACCGCCGAAGCGGGCCAGCTCCTGTCCATCTGGCGCCAGTCGCCCCTGCGTGTCCTGGCCCGGCTCCACCTGGTGGCCGCGGCCGACCGGGGTGACGCGGTGGGCCGGCCGAGGCAGGCCGGGGAGACGGCGGACGAGCCCCTGGTGGAGCTGCCGCTGCCGGACGCGGACGAGGTCGCGGGCCGTCTGGAAGGGCTGTCCCAGCTGATCATCGCCGGTGGTTCCGCCCCTGCGCTGGTCACGGCGGCCGTCGTCCACGGCGAACTGATCGCCCTGCGCCCCTTCGCCTCGTACAACGGACTGGTCGCGCGCGCGGCCGAGCGCATCGTCCTGATCGGCAGCGGTCTCGACCCGAAGTCCATCTGTCCGGCGGAGGTCGGCCACGCGGAACTGGGCCGTGCGGCCTATCTCGCGGCGCTGGACGGCTACGTGTCCGGAACCCCGGACGGCATGGCTGCCTGGATCGCGCACTGCGGCCGGGCCGTCGAGCTGGGCGCCAGGGAGTCCGCCGCGGTCTGTGAGGCGCTGCAGCGCGGCGCCGCGTAAGCGACGGTCAAAGGCCCGTACAAGGGTTGCGGCGGTACGAGGACTCGTACCGCCGCTGGCATGTTCACCGGGGTACCAAGCGTCCTCGAAATATGCCCATCAGGCCGGGAACTTTTGCCCGTCACCTGGTGCGGCTGGCCCGTAATCGACGGGTCGACGTCGCGTGGGTGCTCGATGTCCATGCTCGGTCCGTGGGGCCTAAATGCGTTTGAAGGTGATCCTCGCGGATGTCCTTGGTCTCGCGGGCCGTTAAACCCTTTGTACTCCAGGTCCCGGGCAAGCGAAACCCCTGACCCCACTTCTTTACTTTTAGGTTCAAAAGGGTGATATATGGACTTCTTCAGAGTCGCCCCGCCGGCGAACGGGCCGGCGGCGTCGTGATCGTCGCCTCGACGCCCCGCCCGTGATCGCTCACACCGCCGTCGCGCGGCGCCGGCTGGCGTACCAGACGAGACCCGCCGTGGCCGCCGCGGCGCCCACCGCCGCCGCGACGACGAGGGCGGGCCGGGGAGGCACGGACAGGGCGGGCAGCCGCTGCTTCAGCCGGACCGGGCGGTGGAAGTCCAGAATCGGCCACGAGCGGGCGACGGCCTCGCGGCGCAGCGTGCGATCCGGGTTCACCGCGTGCGGGTGCCCGACGGACTCCAGCATCGGCAGGTCGGTCGCGGAGTCGCTGTAGGCGTAGCAGCGGGGCAGGTCGTACCCCTCGGACGCCGCCAGCTCCTTGATCGCTTCGGCCTTGGTCGGCCCGTAGGCGTAGTACTCCACTTCGCCGGTGAAGCAGCCGTCCTCGCCGACGACCATGCGCGTGGCCACGACCCGGTCGGCGCCGAGCAGCTCGCCGATCGGCTCGACGACCTCGGCACCAGACGTGGACACGATCACGACGTCCCGGCCGGCCTTGTGGTGCTGCTCGATGAGCGAGGCCGCCTCGTCGTAGATGATCGGGTCGATGAGGTCGTGCAGCGTCTCGGCGACGATCTCCTTGACCTGCTGGACGTTCCAGCCGCGGCACATCGCCGACAGGTACTTGCGCATCCGCTCCATCTGGTCGTGGTCGGCGCCGCCCGCCAGGAACACGAACTGGATGTATGCGGTGCGCAAGGCCGCCCTGCGGCTGATCAGTCCGCCTTGGTAGAACGACTTGCTGAAGGTGAGCGTGCTCGACTTCGCAATGACCGTCTTGTCCAGGTCGAAGAAGGCCGCTGTACGAGGCAAGGAGTGGTTTTCCACGAGGTCGAGCATAGGGCCCACCATTCGGCGTAAGGTGAGGCGCGTGGGTTTGCCTGAGAGGGCTCTCGGGTACACCATGGAAGTCACGGATCGTTCGCGACCGTGCTAACCCGGCCCGACTCCTCCCCCCCCGAGTCGGCCGTGGGGACGACCCCCGCTCTCCCCCCCGGCGGGGGTCGTCGCATGTCCGGACGGGTTTTCCCCTCCTCTGCGCGACCCTGTCGCCTCCCCTGCACCGATGGTTCCGCACCTTTCGTGTGCTCATGATCCATCACTGTGCGTAGCCGTCGGGATGCTCTGCGGAAGTCGTTGAGCGTTCACCGTTAGGCGTGAAGGCGATATTCACAGCCGTCGAGTTGTCCACAGTTTTCGACCAAGATCCACACGATTTCCGGGATCGCTGCACCGTGAATCCCACGCGCTCCGTTCGCGGCCAGTTCATGGCCGGGTTCCGTTTACCGGACGCGTTCGGCCGGTTCGTATCGGCCGTTCATATGGAGGCCGCTTGACGGCTCTTCACACGAGCGGGAATCGCGGGGTCCTGGAGGGCCCCGCGCAGGAAGCAGCGAAGGGGGCTGGAGAACGTGGCGGGAA
This sequence comes from Streptomyces aureus, assembly GCF_000725495.1. Classification (GTDB taxonomy): domain Bacteria; phylum Actinomycetota; class Actinomycetes; order Streptomycetales; family Streptomycetaceae; genus Streptomyces; species Streptomyces aureus_B. Next base: position 41,163 of record NZ_JNZD01000037.1, on the reverse strand, counting down.
CCATCATCCATGACCGGCCGCCCACCGCCGACGGGCGGCAGGGCGGACCGTTGATCGTCACCGAGGACGTCGACCTCCTCGACGACCTGCTGCGCCTGTGCGCGGCGGCGGGCGCCCGGCCCGAGGTCCATCACGGGATTCCGGAACACAGGGGCGGCTGGGAGGCGGCACCGCTAGTCCTGGTCGGGGACGACGCGGTTCCGCGCGTGCGGGGCGCCGCGCGGAGAAGGGGAGTGGTCCTGGTCGGCAGGGACCAGGACGACCCCGGGGTCTGGCGGCGTGCCGTCGAGATCGGCGCGGACCATGTTCTGGTGCTGCCGGACGGCGAGCAGTGGCTCGTCGACCGCATCGCCGACGTGGCCGAGGGAGTCGGCCGGCCCGCTCTGACCGTCGGCGTGCTCGGCGGCCGTGGCGGGGCCGGGGCGTCCACGCTGGCCTGCGCGCTCGCCGTCACCTCGGCGCGTGAGGGCAAGCGCACCCTGCTCGTGGACGCGGACCCGCTCGGAGGCGGACTCGACGTACTCCTGGGCGGGGAGGCGGCCGAGGGGCTGCGCTGGCCGGCGTTCGCGGCGTCCCGCGGCAGGGTCGGCGGCGGCGCGCTGGAGGAGTCCCTGCCCCGGCTGCACTCCCTGCGGGTCCTCAGCTGGGACCGGAGTGACGCCGTCACCGTTCCCCCGCAGGCCGTGCGCGCGGTGCTGGCCGCCGCCCGGCGGCGCGGCGGCGTCGTGGTCGTCGACCTGCCCCGCCGCATCGACGAAGGCGTCGTCGAGATCCTCGCCCAACTCGACATGGGGCTGCTGGTGGTCCCCGCAGACCTGCGCTCCGTCGCGGCGGCGGGACGGGTGGCGTCCGCGGCCGGCATGGTCCTGCGCGATCTGCGGATCGTGGTCCGCGGACCCTGCGCACCGGGTCTAGGCGACCGCGATGTCGCCCGTCTGCTCGACCTGCCCTTGGTGGGTGAACTGCCTTCGGAATCCTTCCCGTTGGAGGGCGGTCCGCCGCCGGGGAGCGCGGCGAAGGGGCCCCTGGCCCGTTTCTGTTCGGCTTTCTGGGAGCGGGTGCCGGTCGAGGGAGCGGGCGTATGAACGGGAGTCTCGTGTCCGCGGGCGCGGGGGCGTCGGAGGGGTCCGGGGGCGGGCCGGACGGTGGCGTGGGGCTGCTCGACGGCGTGCGGCAGTGGCTGGCCGAGAGCGGGGCCGAACCGACCCCCGCCCACGTGGCACAGGCGCTGCGCGCGCAGGGGAGGGTGCTCGGAGACGCCGAAGTCCTCGGCGCGGCGGAGCGGTTGAGGTCCGAACTGGTCGGCAGCGGCCCGCTGGAACCACTGCTCGCCGACCCGTCCGTCACCGACGTGCTCGTGTCCGCCCCTGACCGGGTCTGGGTGGACCGCGGCCGCGGCCTGGAGCTGACGTCCGTCTCCTTCCCGGACGCGGCGGCCGTGCGGCGTCTGGCCCAGCGCCTCGCGGCCGTGGCCGGCCGACGGCTCGACGACGCCCGTCCCTGGGTGGATGCCCGGCTGCCGGACGGAACACGTCTGCACGCCGTGCTCCCACCGGTCGCCGTCGGATCGACCTGCCTGTCCCTGCGGGTCGTACGGCCGCGCGCCTTCACCCTCGACGAACTGGTGGCGGCGGGAACCGTCCCGCCCGGCGGGGACCAGGTGCTCGGAGCACTCGTGGACGCCCGGCTGTCCTTCCTCATCAGCGGAGGCACGGGCTCGGGGAAGACGACCCTGCTGAGCGCGCTGCTGGGGCTGGTGGGCCCGGGAGAGCGGATCGTGCTCGCCGAGGACTCGGCCGAGCTGCGGCCCGATCATCCGCACGTGGTGCGCCTGGAAGGGCGTCCCGCCAATCAGGAGGGCGTCGGCCTCGTCTCGCTCCAGGATCTCGTCCGGCAGGCCCTGCGCATGAGACCGGACCGGCTGGTCGTCGGCGAGGTGCGCGGTCCCGAGGTCGTCTCGCTGCTCGCCGCCCTGAACACGGGACACGAGGGCGGCTCGGGGACGCTCCACGCCAACGCGGCGGCGCAGGTCCCGGCCCGCCTGGAGGCCCTGGGCACCGCGGCCGGACTCGACAGGGCCGCGCTGCACAGCCAGTTGGCGGCGGCCCTCTCCGTGGTTCTGCACCTCGTGCGGGATCCGGCGGGACGGCGCCGCATCGCCGAGGTGCATGTGCTGGAACGCGATCCGTCGGGGCTGGTGGTGACGGTGCCCGCGCTGCGGTGGGGCGAGGACGCGTTCGTCCGTGAGCGGGGATGGGAGCGGCTGAGCGACCTGCTCCGGGCGGGAAGCCGGGGATGGCGGGGCCCGGTATGCGGAGACGGGCGAGGTCGTGGTCAGGGCCGGCACGAGTCGACCGGTCTCGGGAGAGGGGGAAGTCCGTGCGGACAGGCGCAGCGCGAGGAGCCCTTCGCGTGTGGTGCCGACCGAGGTGCTGATCAGACCCGGACGCCGGGATGCGAGAGGGGACGGGGATGAGGATCGGCGAGATGGCGGACGCACCGGCGGGAGCGGCCGTTGCGTGTGCGGGGATCGCGGCCTGGTTGATCGGCGGTCACAACTCCGGCGCGCGCAGGGCGAGGGTGCTCCTCGCCGGTGGAGGGGCGGCGACCGGACCGCCCCGATGGGAGCGGGTTCGCGTCGACTGGCCAGGACTGCGCGCGCGGCTTGGACCCGAAGCCTGGTCACTGGTGGCCGGCGGGGTGATCGCGGTGCTGGGCGCCTCGCTCGTGCCCCTCTTCCTCGGCGCCGCTGGCATGCCCCTGCTACGCCGGGTGCGGCGGGCGGGGGAGGCTCGGCGCGAGCGGGAGCGACGGGGCCACGCGGTGATCGCCCTGTGCGGCGCGCTCGCCGGGGAGGTGAGGGCCGGCCGCCAGCCCGGCGAGGCGTTGCTCGCGGCCGCACGCGATGCCGGAGGACTCGCCGAGGCGCAGCCGTTGGTCCTGGCCGCGGCGAGATTCGGCGGGGATGTCCCGGCTGCCCTCACCGAGGCGGCGGGGCAGCCCGGCGCCGAGGGGCTGGTGGGTCTCGCCGCCTGCTGGCGCGTGGCCGTGGACCGGGGAGCGGGATTGGCGGCCGGACTCGACCGGCTGGAGGCCGCTCTGAGAGCCGAACGCGATCAACGAGCGGACATGCGAGCTCAGTTGGCGGGATCGCGTTCGACGGCATCGATGCTCGCGGGCCTGCCCGTCCTCGGCCTCCTGCTCGGCACCGCGCTGGGTGCGGACCCCCTGCACGTGCTGCTGCACACAGCTCCCGGACTGGGCTGCCTGGCCGTCGGCGGAGTGCTGGAGAGCGTGGGGCTGTGGTGGGCGCTGCGGATCGTCAGAGGAGCTGAGGCCGCATGAACGCGGAAGTTGTCCACAGGCTGGGGGTATTGGTGTGCGGAGCGCTCCTGATCGGTTCGCCGGCACGCTGGCTCGGGACGGTGCGGCGGGCGAGGAAGGCGCGCAGACGGCTGGCCGAGCTGCTGGTCCCGGCAGCAGCGCCGACACCGCGCCGACCCGAGATGAGGGGCTACGCCCGACGGTGGCTGCCCTTGCTGGGAGTGGTGTGCGCCGGCTGGGTGCTGGTCGGCGGTCTCGTCGGGGTTCTGGTGGGACTGGCGGCGGGTGTCGGCGTCCGGTGGTGGCTCCGGCGACGGAATCCGGTACCCCCGGAGGAGTACGACGTGACGCTCGCCGCCCGCCAACTCCCGCTGGCCGCAGATCTGGTGGCCGCCTGCATCGCGGCGGGCGCGAGCCCGGTGGCGGCCGCCCACGCCGTCGGTGAAGCACTGGGTGGACCGGTGGGCGAGCGGCTGGCGAGAGGCGCGGCAGAGGTACGCCTCGGCGGTGAACCAGTCGATGCCTGGCGGAAGTTGGCGGCCCTGCCGGGAGCCCGGGGGCTCGCGCGCCTGCTGGAGCGGGCGGGTGACTCGGGTGTTCCGGCCGCCTTGCCGGTCGGCCGGCTCGCGGCGGAGGCACGTGCCGAGTGGGGGCGCACCGCCACGGCGCGGGCGCGCAGGGCGGCCGTCATGGTCACCGCGCCGGTGGGGCTGTGCTTCCTGCCCGCCTTCCTCGCGATCGGGGTGCTGCCCGTGGTGATCGGGCTGGCCGGCGGACTGCTGAGAGGAGGTGGTGGGTGACGGGCGGAGGGGGCGGCGAGCCGCGGGCAGCGAATGGGCGAAGTAGCCAACAGGACTGACATACATGGAGGTTGAGATGAGCAGGACGGTGCGTGTTTCCGGGCTGGAGCGAGGACGAGGATGGGGACGGAGCCGGCGGAAGGTGCGCGGGCATCGGTACGCGCGGACGCGGGCCCGGGCCCTCGCGGCGGTCGCGGCGCGGAAGGACGCGGGGATGGTCACGTCCGAGTACGCGGTGGGCGTCATCGCTGCCGTGGCCTTCGCGGCGGCCCTCTACAAGGTGGTGACGAGCGGGCAGGTCGGTGAGGAACTTCAGGGCATCGTGGGGCGGGCCCTCAATGTCCAGATGTGAACACGGGCCGGGAACGGCTCGGTTGGGGGACGGGCCGGTTCCACGGCGGGACGGTGGATTCGTCACCGCGGAGGCCGCCGTGGTGCTGCCCTCCCTGGTGCTCGTCGGCCTGGCGCTGGTCTGGGCCCTGCTCGCCGCGTCCGCGCAGATCCAGTGCGTGGACGCGGCGAGGGCGGGTGCCCGGTCGGCGGCGCGCCAGGACCCGCCGGAAACGGTCCTGGCGACGGCCCGCGGGGCGGCCCCGCCCGGTGCGACGGTCACGGTGGGACGGGAAGGCGACCTGGTCCGGGTGACGGTCGCCGCGAGAACACCAGGGCCTGCCGCGCTGTCGCTGGAGCTGAAGGACGCGGCGGTGGCACTGGCGGAGGAGACGGTCGGGCACGGGACCGAGAGGGGCTCGACGGCGGGAGGCTCGTCGGCAGGGGACGGGACTGAGGGGGACGCGGCGACAGGGCGCACGGCGAGGGATGGGACTGAGGGGGACGCGGCGGTGGGCCGCTCGACGGTGAGGGACGGGACCGAGGGGGTCACGACGGTGGGGCGCTCGACCGTGGGGGTGAAGGGGAGATGAGGAGCCGGAGCCAGCGGTGCCTGCAGCGACGGAGGTGGCCACGTGCTGGGCGAAGAGGACGCCATGCGCCATGGAGTGCCTCCCGCGACAGAGGGTCGGCGACGGTGTGGACGGTGGGCGCGATCGCCGTGCTGTGTGCCGTCTTCGGGGCGGTGCTGTCGATGGGGCAGGCCGTCGTGGTCAGGCATCGGGCGGCGGGGGCCGCGGATCTGGCGGCCCTCGCGGCGGCGGATCACTGGAGCGACGGAGGCACGGCTGCCTGCGCCCGCGCGGAACGGGTGGCCCGGGCGCAGGGCGCGCGGATCGTGCGGTGCTCGGTCGACGGCCAGATCTCGGAGGTGACGGCGGCGTCCGGTACCGGTCTGATCACCGCCGAGGTGAGATCGCGGGCTGGGCCGGCAGGTCTCGCAGGCCGTTCCTGATGCCTCGGCCCTCCTTCGGGCTCCCCGTCAGGCTCCCGGCACCGGTCGAATCCCACCCGCGTTCAGCCGTTCGGCCGTACGCACCCAACTTTTGTCCAACCGGCCGACGACTGACTCTCCCCCGACCCGGCGGGTCCCCACCCGACTGCACCCGCCCTGTCGTCCCGCCCGGCTGCCGCCCACCTACACCCCGTCCGGCTGCACCGCACCCGAAGGCTCTCCACCCGAACGCTCCCCACCTGGCTCCTCCGGTGCCGCCCGGAGGAGTTCCGTGAGGAGGCGTACGGCGCCCCGTTTGTGCAGGGGTTCGTTGCCGTTCCCGCATTTGGGGGACTGGATGCAGGACGGGCAGCCGGCGTCGCACTCGCAGGAGGCGATGGCCCCCCGGGTGGCCGTGAGCCAGGAGCGGGCGGTGTGGAAGGCGCGCTCGGCGAATCCGGCGCCGCCCGGGTGGCCGTCGTAGACGAAGACGGTGGGCAGGAGCGTGTCCGGGTGGAGGGGGACGGAGACGCCGCCGATGTCCCAGCGGTCGCAGGTGGCGAACAGCGGGAGCATGCCGATAGAGGCGTGCTCGGCTGCGTGCAGGGTGCCGCCGAGGATCTCCGGGTTGATCCGGGCCGCGTCCAGCTGGTCCTCGGTGACCGTCCACCAGACGGCACGGGTGCGGAGGGTCCGGGGAGGGAGATCGAGCTTGGTCTCCCCGAGCACCTCACCCGTGATGACACGTCGACGGAGAAAGGAGACGACCTGGTTGGTGACTTCCACGGAGCCGTAGCACAACCGCCCGTCGCCCCAGGGGATTTCGGTGTCGGTCTCCAGGACGGCGATCGTGGTCGTGTCGCGGGCGACCGTCGAGTACGGCGGGCTGGCCTCCTCGACCAGGGCGACGGAGTCCTCCAGGTCCAGCGAGCGCACCAGGTACGTACGGCCCTGGTGCAGGTGGACCGCGCCCTCGTGGACCGCCGTGTGCGCGGCGGCCTCGTCGACCGTGCCCAGCAGGCGGCCGGTCCCTTCCTCGACGATCTGGACGGGGCTGCCGCCGCCCCCGCGGATGTCGGTCAGGTCGACGGCCCGCTCCCGGCGGGTCCAGTGCCAGGCCGCCGTCCGGCGGCGCAGCAGCTTCGCGGCCTCCAGCTGCGGCAGCAGGCCCGCGGCGGCGGGGCCGAACAGCTCCAGGTCCTCGTCCGTGAGGGGGATCTCGGAGGCGGCGGCGCACAGGTGGGGGGCCAGTACGTAGGGGTTGTCGGGGTCGAGGACCGTGGATTCCACCGGTTGGTCGAACAGGGCCTCGGGATGATGGACGAGGAAGGTGTCCAGCGGGTCGTCGCGGGCGACCAGGATCGCCAGCGCGCCCTCCCCGGAGCGGCCCGCGCGGCCGGCCTGCTGCCACAGGGAGGCGCGGGTGCCCGGGTAGCCGGAGATGACGACGGCGTCGAGGCCGGAGATGTCGACGCCGAGTTCGAGGGCGGTCGTGGCGGCGAGGCCGAGGAGTTCCCCGGAGTGCAGCGCGCCCTCCAGGGCTCGGCGCTCCTCGGGGAGGTAGCCGCCGCGGTAGGCGGCGACGCGCCGGGCCAGCGAACGGTCGATCTCGGCCAGGCGTTCCTGGGCGATGACGGCGATCAGCTCGGCGCCGCGCCGGGACCGTACGAAGGAGATCGAGCGCATGCCCTGGAGGGTCAGGTCGGTCAGCAGGTCGGCCGTCTCGGCGGTGGCGGTACGCCGAACGGGTGCACCTTTCTCGCCGTGGAGTTCGGTGAGCGGGGGCTCCCAGAGGGCGAACACGAGTTCCCCCCGCGGGGAGGCGTCGTCGGCGACCTCGACGACCGGGAGGCCGGTCAGGCGCCTCGCGGCGACCGAGGGCTCGGCGGCGGTGGCGGAGGCCAGCAGGAAGACGGGGGAGGCGCCGTAGCGGGCGCAGAGGCGGCGCAGGCGGCGCAGTACCTGGGCGACGTGGGAGCCGAAGACGCCGCGGTAGGTGTGGCACTCGTCGATGACGACGTAGCGCAGGGCGCGCAGGAAGGAGGACCAGCGGGGGTGGGAGGGCAATATCCCGCGGTGCAGCATGTCGGGGTTGGTCAGGACGTAGTTGGCGTACTGGCGCACCCATTCGCGTTCCTCGAAGGGGGTGTCGCCGTCGTACACGGCCGGGCGCACGGCGTTGCCCAGCGGCAGTGAAAGTTCCTTCACCGAGCGGCGCTGGTCGGCGGCCAGGGCCTTGGTGGGGGCCAGGTAGAGGGCGGTGGCGCCCCGGCCGTTCGGGGCCTCGGAGCCCTCCAGGAGTGCCGTCAGGACGGGGGCGAGGTAGGCCAGGGACTTGCCGGAGGCGGTGCCGGTGGCGACGATCACCGACTCGCCGTCCAGGGCGTGCTCGGCGACGCGCGCCTGGTGGGCCCAGGGGTGCTCGATGCCGGCGGCCTGCACGGCCGCGATGACCTCCGGACGGATCCGGTCGGGCCAGACGGCATGACGACCCTCTCGCGGGGGCAAGTGCTCCGTATGAGTGATGCGCGAAGACCGGCTCGGCCCCGAGGCGAGCCGGTCCAGGACGGTGCTCGGCGACGGGCGGGACGCGGTGTCCGCCGTGGATCGATCGGATCGGTGATTCTTGGCCATCGGCATCGAGTGTGTCACTGGCGTGACGGACAATGGGCCCAAGGCGTCGTGCACGCCTGCCGGTAAGTGATTGAATGCCATCGCGGCTGGCGAACCGTCCCGGGGGCTCTGCCGAGGTGTCCCATGGGGCGACCGCTCGATAGCAAGGTGCTGGAGGATCCGTGGACCTGTCCCTGTCGACTCGCAATGTGTCCGGCCCTAACGGCGACCGTACGGTCGTCGAGGTCGGCGGCGAAATCGATGTATATACCGCGCCCAAGCTGCGCGAGCAGCTGGTCGAGCTGGTGAACGACGGCAGCTTCCACCTCGTCGTCGACATGGAGGGCGTGGACTTCCTCGACTCCACCGGCCTCGGCGTTCTGGTGGGCGGCCTGAAGCGCGTCCGGGCCCATGAGGGCTCGCTGCGTCTGGTGTGCAACCAGGAGCGCATTCTGAAGATCTTCCGTATTACCGGTCTCACCAAGGTGTTCCCGATCCACACCTCGGTGGACGAGGCGGTCAACGCGACCGACTGACGGCCGGTCTCCCGGGTCGTGGGCCCGGCAACGCACAACACCGGGGACCGGGCCCCACGGCCCGGCCCCCAGACAGCACGCCCGTAGTTCAGAGGGGGATGCATGGCCACCGTTGAACTCCGCTTCAGCGCGCTGCCCGAGCACGTCAGGACCGCCCGACTGGTGGCGGCAGCGGTGGCGCGCAGGGCCGGAGTGGACGAGGCCGTCCTCGACGAGGTCCGGCTCGCTGTCGGTGAAGCTTGCACGCGTGCCGTCGGACTGCACCAGAGCGGCGGTATCTCGGCGCCGGTGCATGTGGCGCTGATCGAGGAGGAGAAGCAGTTCTCCATCGAGGTCGGCGACGAGTCGCCGGGCTCGGTGCCCGGTGGGTCGGCGTCCGGCGCCAACCCGGACGGCTCGGACACGGAGACCGAGGAGGACGAGATGGGCCTCGCGGTCATCAGCGGCCTCGTCGACGACGTGGAAGTCATCGCCGGAGAGCACGGCGGACTGATCAGGATGAGCTGGCCCACCACGCCGCCGGCCGTCGCTCTTCCCTGACAGCAGCCTCTCTTTATTTGTCCTGAAGGGCCCTACTCGGTGGGGCCCTTCGGCATGTCCGGGAACTTTCGTTCGTCCATATGGTGATCGCACTCGGCGTTTCGTGAATTGATTCACGATCAGTGGCGCGATAATTGGATCAAGCGTCCACGCTTCTGGGGCATTACTGCATTGGGGTCCGTAGACGCCTGTCGATCATTTGCCGAAGAGCAAGTGAAGGCTAATTCCGCTTACCGCGCACTGTTTTGATCAGGTTCCGGTACCTAGAATCCGTCCACATCTTGAGCTCAGCCCAAGCGTCAAGGAGGACGAATGGCGGGGCTTTCTACCCCTCATCAGTTTGATCACCCCACAACCCTCGCAGCCGCGGTTCTGACGTCCGGCAACCGTCTGATCGTGATGGTCATCGCGGTCGTCGCCGTGGCGGCACTCGTGGTCGCCGGGATCCTGGTGCGCCAGGTTCTCGCGGCCGGCGAGGGCACCGACAGCATGAAGAAGATCGCGACGGCGATCCAGGAAGGCGCGAACGCCTACCTGGGGCGTCAGATGCGCACGCTCGGCGTATTCGCCGCCGTGGTGTTCTTCCTGCTCATGCTGCTGCCCGCGGACGACTGGAATCAGCGTGCCGGAAGGTCGATCTTCTTCCTGATCGGCGCGGTGTTCTCGGCGACCACCGGCTATATCGGTATGTGGCTCGCCGTACGGAGCAATGTCCGCGTGGCCGCCGCGGCAAGGGAAGCGACCCCGGCGAAGGGTGAACCCGCAAAGGATCTCACCGCCGTCTCGCACAAAGCCATGAAGATCGCTTTCCGCACCGGTGGCGTCGTCGGCATGTTCACGGTGGGGCTCGGTCTGCTGGGAGCCTCCTGCGTGGTGCTCGTGTACGCGGCCGACGCGCCGAAGGTCCTCGAGGGCTTCGGTCTGGGCGCGGCGCTGATCGCCATGTTCATGCGTGTCGGCGGCGGCATCTTCACCAAGGCCGCCGACGTCGGGGCCGACCTGGTCGGCAAGGTCGAGCAGGGCATCCCGGAGGACGACCCGCGCAACGCCGCGACCATCGCCGACAACGTCGGCGACAACGTGGGCGACTGCGCCGGTATGGCCGCGGACCTCTTCGAGTCCTACGCCGTGACGCTCGTCGCCGCGCTGATCCTCGGCAAGGTGGCGTTCGGCGACTCCGGGCTCGCGTTCCCGCTCATCGTGCCCGCGATCGGCGTCCTGACCGCGATGGTCGGCATCTTCGCGGTGGCGCCCCGGCGCTCCGACCGCAGCGGCATGTCCGCGATCAACCGCGGGTTCTTCATCTCCGCGGTGATCTCGCTCGTGCTGGTCGCCCTCGCCGTCTACATCTACCTTCCGGGGACCTACGGCGAACTGGACGGGGTCACGGACGCGGCGATCAAGGCCAAGGACGGCGATCCGCGGGTCCTCGCGGTCGTCGCGGTCGCGATCGGCATCGTCATGGCCGCGCTCATCCAGCAGTTGACCGGCTACTTCACCGAGACCAGCCGCCGTCCCGTCCGGGACATCGGCAAGAGCTCACTGACCGGCGCGGCCACCGTCGTCCTCGCCGGAATCTCCATCGGTCTCGAATCGGCCGTCTACACCGCCCTGTTGATCGGCCTCGGCGTGTACGGGGCGTTCCTGCTGGGCGGTACGTCGATCATGCTGGCGCTGTTCGCCGTGGCACTCGCCGGAACGGGCCTGCTCACCACGGTCGGTGTCATCGTCGCGATGGACACCTTCGGGCCCGTCTCCGACAACGCGCAGGGCATCGCAGAGATGTCCGGCGACGTCGAGGGCGCGGGCGCGCAGGTGCTCACCGACCTGGACGCCGTCGGCAACACCACCAAAGCCATCACCAAGGGCATCGCCATCGCGACCGCCGTCCTCGCGGCCTCGGCCCTCTTCGGCTCGTACCGCGACGCGATCACCACCGCCGCGAACGACGTGGGGGAGAAGGTCTCGGGCGCGGGCGCTCCGATGAACCTGATGATGGACATCTCGCAGCCCAACAACCTCGTGGGTCTCATCGTCGGCGCCGCGGTCGTCTTCCTCTTCTCGGGGCTGGCGATCAACGCGGTGTCGCGGTCCGCCGGGGCCGTGGTCTACGAAGTACGGCGGCAGTTCAGCGAACACCCCGGGATCATGGACTACTCGGAGAAGCCCGAGTACGGGCGCGTCGTCGACATCTGCACCAGGGACGCGCTGCGCGAACTCGCCACGCCGGGCCTGCTCGCGGTGCTCACGCCGATCGCGATCGGGTTCACCCTCGGGGTCGGCGCGCTCGGTTCGTTCCTCGCGGGCGCGATCGGCACCGGCACGCTGATGGCGGTCTTCCTCGCCAACTCCGGTGGCGCGTGGGACAACGCCAAGAAGCTCGTCGAGGACGGCCACCACGGCGGCAAGGGCAGCGAGGCCCATGAGGCGACGGTGATCGGCGACACCGTCGGCGACCCGTTCAAGGACACGGCCGGCCCCGCGATCAACCCGCTGCTGAAGGTCATGAACCTGGTGTCGCTGCTGATCGCCCCGGCCATCGTCAAGTTCTCGTACGGCGACGACAAGAGCGTCGGCGTACGGGTGTTCATCGCCATCCTCGCCCTCATCGTGATCGTGGGCGCCGTGTACGTCTCCAAGCGGCGCAGGATCACCATGGGCGACGAGGAGGACGACGACGAGGGCATCGCCAAGTCGGCCGATCCCGCGGTGGTTTCCTGACTCACGGGTTCCGAACCCCGAAACGGCACCGATTTCCCTGCCGGACCGGGTGATGGGCCAACGGGCGGGCGCACGGCGCGTGTTGACGCGTCGTGCGCCCGCCCCGTTCGTGTTCGCTCCGCGGTCGTGAGCCTTCTCTCGCTTGGTGCAAATGGCTTCAATAAGCTTCTTAACGGACATTCGCCTTGGGGTTGTCGCCCGCATGGCGTGTATGTTCCGGGGCCGAGAGCCATGGAAGGGACCAAACCGGTGAACAAGAAGCTCGCGGCCGCACTGTCCGGCGGTGCGGTACTGGTGATCGCGCTGTCGGGATGCAGCAGCAGTGACGACGGCGGCAACGACAAGCTGAACTCCTGGGCCAAGCAGGTCTGCGACGCGGTGAAGCCGCAGGCGCAGAAGATCGAGGAAGCGAACGCCGCGATCCAGAAGCAGACCTCGGACAACAGCACGCCGGAAGCCGTCCAGAAGACCGACGCACAGGCCTTCCAGGACATGTCCGACGCCTACAAGGCGATCGGCACCGCCGTCGACAACGCGGGGCCGCCGGACGTCGAGGACGGCAAGACGAAGCAGACCAACGCCGTCAAGGAGCTCAACACCATCTCGGCTTCGTACGCCGATCTGAAGACCCAGGTCGCCAAGCTCGACACCAAGGACCAGGCCAAGTTCGCCGAGGGCCTCAAGGGCATCGCCACCCAGCTCGGCAAGCTGAGCCAGAGCGGCAGCGACGCCCTGAAGCAGCTGGAGGAGGGCGACGTGGGCAAGGCGATGGCGCAGCAGGAGAGCTGCAAGTCGGCGTCCGGCACCCCGTCGGCGGCCAAGGGCTGAGTCCGTCCGCAGGGCCACACCCACAGGGCCACGGGAGAGCCCGGCACGCTTTCGTGCCGGGCTCTCGGCCTGTGCCGTGCGTGCCCGCGGACCCGACGTGCGGCACGCACGGCCGCGGGCCCTGGCGCGCGGTGTCGTGCCCTCCGCTCCACCCCGTTGTCCACAGGTGCGGCTCTGTCCACAGGTGTGGGTACCGATGGGCGACAGCGGACACAATGGGAGGCGTGAGCCACACCAGCCTGTCACCGTTGCCCTCGTCCGATCGTTCCGACATCGCCGCCCGGCTGCGGAGAGCCCTCCTCGACGCCTCGTTCACCGCGGACGGTCTCCTCGACCTGCTCGGCGCCCCCGCGTACGCGGCGCTGGCGCGCAGCGAGACCGTGCCCGCGCTCCGGGCGACCCGCGGGGACACACCGCTGGAGACGCTCGTACGGCTGTTCCTGCTGCAGCAGCCCGTGCCGCACGAGCGTGTGGCGGACGTGCTGCCCGTCGAGGACGCCCTGGAGAGCGGCTGGCTCACCCGGACGGGCGGCGACGAGGTGGCCGCGAGCGTCGACATCCGGCCCTACGGCGGACCCGACGGCGAGGACTGGTTCATCGTGTCCGACCTCGGCTGCGCGGTCGGCGGCGCCGGGGGCATCGGCAGCCGTGAGGAGGGCGTCGTCCTCGGAGTCGGAGGCGCCTCCACCACCCTCGCCGGCATCACCGTGCGGGAGCCCGTCGGCTCCGCGCTCGACCTCGGCACCGGCTCCGGGATCCAGGCCCTGCACGTCGCGCAGCACGCCACGCGGGTGACGGCCACCGATCTGAACCCCCGCGCGCTGGAGATCGCCGCGCTCACCCTCGCGCTCTCCGGTGCCCCGGCCGCCGACCTGCGCCAGGGTTCCCTCTTCGAACCGGTCCGCGCCGACGAGACCTACGACCTGATCGTCTCCAACCCGCCGTTCGTGATCTCGCCGGGTGCCCGGCTGACCTACCGCGACGGCGGGATGGGCGGCGACGATCTGTGCCGCACGCTCGTTCAGGAGGCGGGGGACCGGCTGAACGAAGGCGGGTACGCACAGTTCCTGGCCAACTGGCAGCACGTGGAGGGCGAGGACTGGCAGGACAGGCTGCGCTCCTGGGTGCCGCGCGGCTGTGACGCGTGGATCGTGCAGCGCGAGGTGCAGGACGTCACGCAGTACGCGGAGCTGTGGCTGCGCGACTCGGGCGACCACCGGGCCGACCCGGCCGACTACCAGGCGCGGTACGACGCGTGGCTCGACGAGTTCGAGGCCCGCAAGGTCAAGGCCGTCGGCTTCGGATGGATCACCCTGCGCCGGACGGCGGCCGCCGAGCCGTCGATCACCGTCGAGGAGTGGCCGCACTCCGTCGAGCAGCCGCTCGGCGACGCCGTGCGCGAGCACTTCGACCGGGTCGACTACCTGAGACGGCACGACGACGCGGGTCTGCTCGCCGGGCACTTCAGACTCGTGGCGGAGGTCGTGCAGGAGCAGGTCGGACTGCCCGGCGCCGAGGACCCGGAGCACGTGGTGCTGCGCCAGCACCGGGGCATGCGCCGGGCCACCAAGGTGGACACGGTCGGCGCGGGCTTCGCCGGTGTGTGCGACGGCACGCTGAGCGCGGGGCGCATCCTCGACGCCATCGCCCAACTCGTCGGCGAGGACCCGGTGATGCTGCGGGACCGCACGCCCGCGCAGATCCGCCTGCTGGTCGAGCAGGGCTTCCTGGAGCCGGTCGAGTAACCGGTCCACGCCGGTGATCCCGGAGGGCCGCGCCACGCCGAGGCGAGGACGGAGGCTCGCGCGGGCCTGCCGGTCCTCCGGTCGGCTGGGCCTGCCGCCTACCGGCCAGCTGGGCCTGCGCCCTACCCGTCCTTCGGCCCACCGGTTGTCACGGCCGTGCGATCCCTTCGGCCTCCCCCCCCACCCACCGGCCGGCAGGACCCGCGGCCCCTTCGGCTTGTGGCCCGCCGGCTGTCAGGCCCCCGCGGTCCCTTCGGCCCCGGCCCGCCGCCCGACAGGCCCGTGGCCCCCCTCGGCCCCGGCCCGGTCCCTCCGCCGTCTCGGCGGTCGCGGACCGGCTCAGAGGCAGGGAGCGCAGGGGCACGCGACGCCCCTCCCAAAACCGGCCAACATCCGAGGAGCCGCGGACCCTCCGCCACCCGTGGCTCATGCTCTTCCCCGTATACGTCTCCTCTGTCTCCGCCCCCGTGCCTGCTTCCGCTTTCACTCCGTTTCCGACTCCGCTTCCGGCTCAGCCCCCGAGCCTCCGCCGCCTCCCTCTTCCTCCCCGTCCTCGCCCCGCTCCTCCTGCCGCGACCCTGCGTCGGCCTCCCCGGTGACGACGGATTCGCCACAGTCGGTGGCGTGACGGAGGCGTCGGCGGGAAGCGGACGGGTGGCGTGGACCGAGGGGCCGGGTGCCGGGGCGGGGCCTCATGGGGTGCCGGTCGCCCGGCGTTCACCGTGGGTTCGTACGCAGGCCGCCGGGGCGTGTCAGCCTCCCGATCCTGAGGTCCCGGGGTGAAAGGAAAGAGCCATGGAAAGCGGGCCGGCGATCTTCGCGGGGCTGGTGTTCGCCCTGTTCGGAGGCGCAATCCTGGCCTGGACGATGGTCCGGGTGCGGCAGGGCGAGCCGGTCGCCCACGGTGTGAACCGCGTCGCATCGGCGACCCTCGCGAGCGTCGCCGGAAGCATGGCCCTGGCGCTCGGGGTGTGGTGCTTCACGCGCGTGTGAGACCGCGCGTGAGGGACGCGGCCCGGGTAACTGGGAAGTTACCCTCCGGATAGGCGCGGAAGGGCAGGTCGACACTCCGGGCGGCAGGAATGGCGGTAGTCGGGTTACCGTTCGAGTGGCCGTTGCGGGCTTTTCCCGTTTGACACGGGGGCGGGATGTACCGTCACACTCCGCAGCGTCAGCATGACCCGACCCCTCGGGAGCCGAGCCCCGAGGAGATTCCGCGTCGACCGGAGAGAAGAGCGAAGTTGTCCCCGACCAGCGACACCGCACACGGCGGCCGCCGACTCGTCATCGTCGAGTCGCCTGCCAAGGCGAAGACGATCAAGGGCTACCTCGGCCCCGGCTATGTCGTCGAAGCGAGCGTCGGGCACATCCGCGACCTCCCCAACGGCGCCGCGGAGGTGCCGGAGAAGTACACCGGTGAGGTCCGCCGCCTCGGTGTGGACGTCGAACACGACTTCCAGCCGATCTATGTGGTCAACGCCGATAAGAAGGCCCAGGTCAAGAAGCTCAAGGACCTGCTGAAGGATTCCGACGAGCTCTTCCTCGCCACCGATGAGGACCGCGAGGGCGAGGCCATCGCGTGGCACCTCCTCGAGGTCCTGAAGCCCAAGGTCCCCGTCCACCGCATGGTCTTCCACGAGATCACCAAGGACGCGATCCGCAGCGCCGTCGCCAACCCGCGCGAGCTGAACAAGCGCATGGTCGACGCGCAGGAGACCCGCCGCATCCTCGACCGCCTCTACGGCTACGAGGTCTCGCCGGTCCTGTGGAAGAAGGTCATGCCGCGGCTGTCGGCGGGCCGCGTCCAGTCCGTGGCGACCCGCCTCGTCGTCGAGCGGGAGCGCGAGCGCATCGCGTTCCGCTCCGCCGAGTACTGGGACCTGACCGGCACCTTCGGCACCGGCCGCACCGGTGACGCGAGCGACCCCTCCAACCTCGTCGCCCGTCTGACCTCGGTCGACGGCAAGCGGGTCGCCCAGGGCCGCGACTTCGACTCGCTCGGCCAGATCAAGAGCGCGAACACGCTCCACCTGGACGAGACGAACGCCCGCGCGCTCGCCGCCGCCCTCCAGGACACGAACTTCGCCGTCCGCTCGGTCGAGTCCAAGCCCTACCGCCGCTCGCCGTACGCGCCGTTCCGCACGACGACGCTCCAGCAGGAGGCCTCGCGCAAGCTCGGCTTCGGTGCGAAGGCGACCATGCAGGTGGCGCAGAAGCTGTACGAGAACGGCTTCATCACCTATATGCGTACGGACTCCACGACCCTGTCGGACACGGCGGTCACGGCCGCGCGCGCCCAGGTCACCCAGCTGTACGGCGCCGACTACCTGCCGGCGCAGCCGCGTACGTACGCCGGGAAGGTCAAGAACGCCCAGGAGGCGCACGAGGCGATCCGCCCTTCGGGTGATCGTTTCCGCACCCCCGCCGAGACGGGACTGACCGGCGACCAGTTCAAGCTGTACGAGCTGATCTGGAAGCGGACCGTCGCCTCCCAGATGAAGGACGCGGTCGGCAACTCCGTCACCGTGAAGATCGCCGGCACCTCGGCCGACGGCCGGGACGCCGAGTTCAGCGCGTCCGGCAAGACGATCACATTCCACGGCTTCCTCAAGGCCTACGTCGAGGGCGCGGACGACCCGAACGCCGAGCTCGACGACCGTGAGCGCCGGCTGCCGCAGGTCGCCGAGGGCGACCCGCTGTCCGCCGAGGAGATCACGGTCGACGGCCACGCCACCAAGCCGCCGGCCCGCTACACCGAGGCCTCGCTGGTCAAGGAGCTCGAAGAGCGCGAGATCGGCCGCCCGTCGACGTACGCGTCGATCATCGGCACGATCCTCGACCGCGGTTACGTCTTCAAGAAGGGGACGGCCCTCGTGCCCTCCTTCCTGTCGTTCGCCGTGGTCAACCTTCTGGAGAAGCACTTCGGGCGGCTCGTCGACTACGACTTCACCGCCAAGATGGAGGACGACCTCGACCGCATCGCCCGCGGTGAGGCGCAGGCCGTGCCGTGGCTCAAGCGCTTCTACTTCGGCGAGGGCGACGCGACCGGTGCCGCCGACGCGGGCAACGGCGACGGCGACCACCTGGGCGGCCTCAAGGAGCTCGTCACCGACCTGGGCGCCATCGACGCCCGCGAGGTGTCCTCGTTCCCGGTCGGCAACGACATCGTGCTGCGCGTCGGCCGCTACGGCCCGTACGTCGAGCGCGGGGAGAAGGACGCCGAGAACCACCAGCGCGCCGACGTCCCCGAGGACCTGGCCCCGGACGAGCTGACCGTCGAGCTCGCCGAGGAACTGCTCGCCAAGCCGAGCGGTGACTTCGAGCTGGGCGCCGACCCGCAGACGGGCCACCAGATCATCGCCAAGGACGGCCGCTACGGCCCGTACGTCACCGAGGTGCTCCCCGAGGGCACCCCGAAGACCGGCAAGAACGCCGTGAAGCCGCGTACGGCCTCGCTGTTCAAGTCCATGGCCCTCGACACGGTGACGCTCGAGGACGCGCTCAAGCTGATGTCGCTGCCCCGCGTCGTCGGCACGGACGCCGAGGGCGTCGAGATCACCGCGCAGAACGGGCGCTACGGGCCGTACCTGAAGAAGGGCACGGACTCCCGGTCGCTCACCGCCGAGGACCAGCTGTTCACCATCACGCTGGAAGAGGCGCTGGAGATCTACTCCCAGCCGAAGCAGCGGGGCCGCGCGGCCGCCAAGCCGCCGCTGAAGGAACTGGGCACCGACCCGGTCAGCGAGAAGCCGGTCGTGGTCAAGGACGGCCGCTTCGGACCGTACGTGACCGACGGCGAGACGAACGCGACCCTGCGCTCCGGCGACAGCGTCGAGGACATCACGCCGGAGCGCGGGTACGAGCTGCTCGCCGAGAAGCGTGCCAAGGGCCCGGCCAAGAAGACCGCGAAGAAGACGGCGGCCAAGAAGGCTCCCGCCAAGAAGGCACCGGCCAAGAAGACCGCCGCCAAGAAGACGACGGCTGCGAAGACGACGGCCACGAAGGCACCCGCCAAGAAGACCGCCGCAGCGAAGAAGACGGCCGCCTCCGAAGGCTGAGCCGTCGGCCCGGCGAGGGCGGGAGCGGGCAGGTGCCCGAGCCCGCCTCGGCGCGGCAGCCCGCCTCGGCCCGCCGCAGCCGGCCCGGGCCCGCGTCGGCCCGTCTCAGCCCTCCGAAATTTCCGCGATTTCGGTGGCCGGGGACCGGCCCGGACCCACGTCAGAGAGCGGAAGCCCCTACACCATTTGGTGTGGGGGCGTCCGTTTGTTCGGGCACCCCTTCGGGGAGTCAGCGGGTCCGGATAGGCTGGCAGGATGACGCGAGCCGAGCAGCCAACGGCCCACAACTGGGCCCCCGACGAAGCCCTGGTCGCGGATTCGCGCGAGCGTGCCGTCCGCGCGCTGCTGCGGCAACCGCAGCTGAAGCGGTTGTGGAGCGCCCACCTCGTGGGAGGAGTCGCGGACGCGCTGTCCCTGCTCGTCCTGGTGATCCTTGCCCTCCAGGCGGCGGTCTTCGAGGGCTCCTTCGGCGGCGGCGTCCGTGGTGCCGCCCTAGCCGTGGCGGCCGTCTTCGGAACCCGCGTCCTCGCGACCCTCCTCTTCGGAGCCGTGCTCCTCGGGCCGCTGACGTCGCTCACCTCGCCCGACGGACCCCTCGACCGGCGCTGGACCATGCTCGGAGCCGACGGCCTGCGGGCCGCGCTCCTCATCGTCGCGCCCCTGTTCATCGACTGGACCCCGGACAACGCGCTCGCCGTGCTCCTGGTGATCGTCTTCGTCACCGGGGTCGCCGAGCGGTTCTGGACCGTGTGCCGGGAGAGCGCGGCCCCCGCGCTGCTGCCCGCGCCGCCGCTGGAGGGCGCCACCGTGCGCCCCCTGCCGGACCACATGGACGCGCTGCGGCGGCTGTCCCTGCGGACCTCGTTCGTCTCCGTGCCGCTGGCGGCGCTCGCCCTGGTCGCCGTCTCGCTCGTCAGCAACATGCTGGGCGCCGGGATCGACTGGTTCCACCTGCACCAGGCGGCCCTCGCCTCGTACGTCGCGGCCGGACTGTTCGCGGCCTCCCTGTCGGTCGTCACCTTCCTCGAACTGCCCGACGCCCGCACCCCGCGCCCCCGGTCGCCGCTCGAAGGACTGCGCCGCCCGAAGACGGGCACCGCGGGCGACAAGGGACGCACCGGCGCGATCCCGCTCCTGGTACCCGCCTGCGCGGCCGTCGCCGGCGCGATCTCCGCCGCCGTCGCCGTCTCCGTGCTCGACGCCATCGACCTGGGCGGCGGACCGGTGCTGTACGGGCTGCTGGTGCTGGCCCTGACCGGCGGTGTCGTCGCCGGCATCCGCACCGCGCCCTCGCTGCTCCCGTCGCTCTCGCGGCGCAGGCTGCTCGCCCTCGCGATCGCCTTCACCGGGATCATGCTTCTGGCCGCCGGGCTCGTCCCGGACGTCACCACCGTGCTGCTGATCGTCGCCTTCGCCGGAGTCGGCGCGGGCGTCGCCGCCAACACCGGGCACGCACTGCTCGACCAGGAGACCGAGGACTACCGGCGCGCCCGCACGACCGAACACCTCCACGCGGTCGTGAGGGTCTTCGTGGCGGTCGGCGCGATCGTGGCGCCGCTGGTGGCCGCGGCCATCGGCCCGCACCGGCTGGAGAACGGCAAGTTCGTGTTCGCGCACGGCGGCGCCGCCTTCACCCTCATGCTGGTCGGCGCGCTTCTGCTGCCCGTCGCCGCGCTGGTGCTCGCCAAGGTCGACGACCGCTCCGGCGTGCCGCTGCGCAAGGACCTGCTGGACGCCCTGCGCGGCGGGGACGACCCGGCGCAGGTGCCCGCGACGAACGGCTTCTTCATCGCCCTGGAGGGCGGCGACGGAGCCGGCAAGTCCACCCAGGCGCAGGCCCTCGCCGACTGGATCCGGGCCAAGGGCCACGAGGTCGTGGTGACCCGTGAGCCGGGCGCCACGCCGGTCGGCAAGCGGCTGCGCTCGATCCTCCTCGACGTGTCGTCCGCGGGCCTCTCGCACCGCGCCGAGGCGCTCCTGTACGCCGCCGACCGCGCGGAGCACGTCGACACGGTCGTCCGTCCCGCGCTGGAGCGGGGCGCCATCGTCATCTCCGACCGCTACATCGACTCGTCCGTGGCCTACCAGGGCGCGGGCCGCGACCTGTCGCCCACGGAGATCGCCCGCATCAACCGCTGGGCGACCAACGGACTCGTCCCGCATCTGACCGTTCTGCTGGACGTGTCGCCGGAAGCCGCCCGCGAGCGGTTCACCGAGGCGCCCGACCGGCTGGAGTCGGAGCCGCTGGAGTTCCACGCGCGTGTGCGCTCCGGTTTCCTGACGCTCGCCGCCGCCGACCCGGGCCGCTACCTGGTGGTCGACGCCGCGCAGGAGCCCGAGGCCGTCACCACGGTCGTACGGCACCGTCTCGACGTCCTGCTGCCCCTGTCCGAGGCCGAGGTGAAGGCCCAGGAGGAGGCGCGCAGGGCGGCCGAGGAGGAGGCCCGGCGCAAGGCCGAGGAAGAGGCCGCGCGCAAGGCCGAGGAGGAGCGTCTGGAGCGCGAGCGCCAGGCCCAGCTCGCCAAGCTGCGCGCCGAGGAGGAGGAGCGCAAGCAGCGGGAGCTGGAGGAGGCCCAGCGCCGTGAGGCCGAGCGCCAGGCGGAGGAGGCACGGCAGCGTGCCGAGGAGGCCCGTCGCCGCGCCGAGGAGGAGCGGGCCCGGCTGCTCGCCGAGGAAGAGGCCCGCGCCGCGGAGCAGGAGCGGGCGCGCCGGCAGGCCGAGGAGGAGGCGCGGCTGCGCGCCGAGGCCGAGGAGCGCCGGCTGGAGAAGCAGCGCAAGGCCGAGGAGGCGTTGCTGAGGGCCGAGGAGGCCCGGCGGATCGCCGCGGAGGCGGCCGCCGCCTCGGCCGCCGCGGCGGCTTCGGCCGAGGCCGCGGTCTCGGGCACCGCAGCCGCTCCGAAGGCGGACGGCCCCGAGGGGGACGGTCCGAAGGCGGACGGTCCGAAGGGATCTGAGTCCAAGGCCGGGACGGGACGCGACACCGGTGGCACCGCGCCGGCCAAGGCATCCCCGTCCGCGCCCGCTTCGTCCGCTTCCCGTTCCGCGTCCAAGCCCTCGTGGCCCGCGGCCGCTTCGGCGTCGGACAACGAGACGACGGTTCCCACGCCCGTGGTCGCCGATCCGGCGGCCTCTGCCGACGAGACCGCCGTGCTCCCGCCGGTACGACCGGACGAGGACCGTCGGGGCTCCCGCCGGGGCTCCCGTTCCGACGGCGAGGACACGGCCACGCTGCCGAAGCCGCCGGTTCCGGGCGGAGCGGCGGACGAGACGGCTGTCCTGCCGCCGGTATCCACGGGCGCTGCGGACGAGACGGCGGTGCTGCCGCCGGTTCCCCCGCGCGCGGCCGACGAGACGGCCGTCCTTCCTCCGGTACGGGACAGGGGCGCGGGGAGCCGCGGCGACGGACCGTCCCGTGATGCCGCGGACCGGATGCCCCGGGGCTTCTTCCGCGACGAGCGGCCGGCGGGATCCCCGGGCCCCTCGGACCGCACCCGGGAGCTGCCGCAGGTGGACGAGTCGGGCGCTCCCCGCCGCAGGCCCCGCCCCGACTGGGCCGAGGAGACCCCGCTCGACGACCTCCCGACCCTGGCGGACGAACTGCTGGGCCCGCGCGACGACGAGGACGACTGGGACGAGGATCCCGGGCGTGGCCGTGGTCGCGGCGGTCGGCGGCGCTAGTCCGGAGCCGGTGCGGCGCCGACACGGCCTCGGCACGGCGAGGCCGCCCCTGCCAGGAGTGGGGGCGGCTGATCCGGTGGGCGCCGATCCGAGCCGTGCCGGGTGGTGCCGAGCTGTGTTGGCCGGGCCGTTCCGGGCCGTGCCGGTCATCGGCCGGGGTCCGACGGCTGAACATCGAGCCCGGACCCGGGCTCGACCCGGGCCGGCCTGACCCGGACCGGGCCTGACTTGGGCCCGAGCCTGACGAGGGTCTGAGCCTGACTTGGGCCCGAGCCCGACGAGGGTCTGCGCCTGACCTGGGCCCGAGCCCGACCTGGACCCGGTCGGCCGGGTGGCCCGCGTTGTCAGTGGCGACCCGCACAATGGACGACGCGAGACAAAGTGCGACGGAAGGGCGGAGCCCGTGCCTGTGTGGGACGACCTGGTGGGCCAGGAGAAGGTGGGCGAGCAGCTCGCCGCCGCTGCCCGGGACGCCGACGCGCTCGTCACGGCGGCCGCCACGAACGCCCCGCTCCCCGAGGCGTCCAAGATGACCCACGCCTGGCTGTTCACCGGCCCGCCCGGCTCGGGCCGTTCCACGGCGGCGCGCGCCTTCGCCGCCTCGCTGCAGTGCGTCAGCCCTGACCGCGCGCTCGGCGGAGTCCCCGGCTGCGGGTTCTGCGACGGCTGCCACACGAGCCTGGTGGGCACCCACGCCGACGTGGAGATCGTCCGTACCGATCTGCTGTCCATCGGCGTCAAGGAGACCCGTGACCTGGTCCGTCGGGCCCAGCTGTCGCCCGCGGGCGGCCGCTGGCAGGTCATCGTCCTGGAGGACGCGGACCGCCTGACCGAGGGTGCGGGGAACGTCCTGCTCAAGGCCGTCGAGGAGCCCGCTCCCCGCACGGTCTGGCTGCTGTGCGCGCCGTCCATCGAGGACGTACTGCCCACCATCCGCTCCCGCTGCCGGCTGCTCACGCTGCGCACCCCGCCGGTGGAGGCCGTCGCCGACATCCTCGTCCGGCGTGACGGCATCGAGCCCGCCGTCGCCGCGGCCGCCGCGCGCGCCACGCAGGGCCACATCGGGCGGGCCCGCCGCCTCGCGACGGACCCGAGCGCCCGGCAGCGCCGTGCCGCCGTCCTCAAGCTCCCGCTGCGGATCGACGACATCGGTGGCTGCCTCAAGGCCGCCCAAGAGCTGATCGACACGGCCGCGGAGGACGCGAAGCAGCTCGCCGAGGAGGTCGACGTCAAGGAGACCGAGGAGCTGAAGGCCGCGCTCGGCGCCGCTCAGGGCGGTCGGATGCCGCGGGGCACGGCGGGCGTCATGAAGGAGCTGGAGGACCGGCAGAAGCGCCGGAGAACGCGGACGCAGCGCGACAGCCTGGACCTGGCCCTGATCGACCTCACCGGCTTCTACCGCGACGTGCTCGCCCTCCAGCTCGGTTCCCGGCTCGCCATCGCCAACGTGGAGGCGGAGGACGCGCTGGAGCGGCTGGCCCGCGGCAGCTCGCCGGAGTCCACCCTGCGCCGTATCGACGCGATCGCCGCCTGCCGCGACGCGCTCGACCGCAACGTCGCTCCGCTGCTGGCGGTGGAGGCGATGACGATGGCACTGCGCGCGGGCTGACCCGGCGGGATCGTGGCGCGGGCCCGTCTCGGGGTCGGGTGGCTCGACAGCGCGACAGCGACGGATCGACAGCGGCGGCTCGACAGCTCGGCGGCCCGGGTCGACCGATTGACCGCGTCACTCGTACGAGCCGCTTCGGCGACTGAAGGTGATCGATCGATCGCGCAAGGTTACGCTCGCGAGATGCACATGAGGCGCACCACTCGGACGACCCGATCCCTCCGTGCGAGCGGCGTGCTGCTGGCCGCGGCGGCGCTGTTCGTCTCCGCCTGCTCCTCGGGGAGTTCCACGTCGGCCTCCACGAGGACGGCCGCGACGGCCGAGACGGTGCTCACCGCGCTGCCGAGCGCCACGCCGTCGGATCTGGCGCCCTACTACGAGCAGAAGCTGAACTGGCGCAGCTGCGGTGTCCCAGGCTTCGAGTGCGCCACGATGAAGGCACCCCTCGACTACGACAAGCCCGGCTCGGGCGACGTGAGACTGGCGGTCTCCCGCAAGAAGGCGACGGGGCCGGGCAAACGGCTCGGCTCGCTGCTGGTCAATCCCGGAGGGCCGGGCGGTTCGGCGGTCGGCTATCTCCAGCAGTACGCGGGGATCGGCTATCCGGCGGACGTGCGGGCCCGCTACGACATGGTCGCGGTCGACCCGCGCGGGGTGGCCCGCAGCGAGCCGGTCGAGTGCCTCAACGGACGCGCGATGGACGCGTACACGCAGACGGACACCACGCCGGACGACGGGCGGGAGAGGGACCTGCTCGTCAAGGCGTACAAGAAGTTCGCCGAGGGGTGCGGCGCGCACTCGCCGGAGCTGCTGCGGCACGTCTCCACCGTCGAGGCGGCTCGTGACATGGACATCCTGCGGGCCGTGCTGGGCGACCAGAAGCTGTCGTACGTGGGGGCGTCGTACGGGACGTTCCTCGGGGCGACGTACGCGGGCCTCTACCCGGACCGGGTGGGCCGGCTCGTCCTGGACGGCGCGCTGGACCCGTCGATCGACGCGCGCAAGCTGAACGAGGAGCAGACGGCCGGGTTCGAGACGGCGTTCCAGTCGTTCGCGAAGGACTGCGTGCAGCACAGCGACTGCCCGCTCGGCGACGCGGGCACGAGCCCCGACGAGGTCGGCAGGAACCTGAAGGCGTTCTTCCAGAAACTGGACAAGGAGCCGATCCCGACGGGCGACCCGGACGGCCGCAAGCTCGGCGAGGCGCTCGCGACGACCGGTGTGATCGCGGCGATGTACGACGAGACGGCCTGGCCGCAGCTGCGGGACGCGCTCACCGCCGCGATGAAGCAGAACGACGGGGCCGGGCTGCTCGCCCTCTCCGACAGCTACTACGAGCGGGACGCCGACGGCAAGTACGCGAACCTGATGTCCGCCAACGCGGCCGTGAACTGCCTCGACCTGCCCCCCGCCTTCTCCGGCCCGGACCAGGTGGAGCAGTCGCTGCCCGCCTTCGAGAAGGCGTCGCCGGTCTTCGGGGAGGGACTGGCCTGGGCCTCGCTCAACTGCGCGTACTGGCCGGTCCGGCACACCGGCGAGGCCCACCGGATCGAGGCGAAGGGAGCGGCCCCGATCCTCGTCGTCGGCACCACCCGAGACCCGGCGACCCCGTACCCCTGGGCCCAGTCCCTGGCCTCGCAGCTCTCCTCGGGCACCCTTCTGACGTACGTCGGCGACGGCCACACCGCCTACGGCCGCGGCAGCGCCTGCATCGACTCCGCGATCAACCGCTACCTCCTCCAGGGGACCCCTCCCGAGAAGGGAAAGCGCTGCTCATAGCCCTGCCGGCGGCCCGGTCGGCGCCCGCCCCGGGCCGTGTACGGAGCACCCTCGGAAACTGTGTAGACTTACCGACGTTGCTGATCGCACCATAGGTGCGGACAGCGCGCCGCCTTAGCTCAGATGGCCAGAGCAACGCACTCGTAATGCGTAGGTCTCGGGTTCGAATCCCGAAGGCGGCTCCACCGAAACCCCAGGTCGGATTGTCGCTGACCTGGGGTTTCTGCATGTCCGGATGCGGCGGCGGGTACGAGATCGGGCCGTGAGGACGTCCGCAGTCGCGGTTCCGGTCTCACTTGCGAGGTGTAGCTGGACCTCCGGCTTTCGGGCCGGGCACGTGCTCGTTGCGCGTCCAGCACGTCTGCCCCGCCCCGGGCGTCGCAGGGGCGGGTGCGGGCGGCCCGCACCCGTGGTGCGGGCCGCCCGGGATCGTGGCCGGTCAGCTGCGGTCGCCCGCCTTGTCCACCACGGCCGTCGTGACGAGCGAGTCGCCGCCCAGGACCTTGCCCTCGCCGGAGACGAACCGCATGCCGACGGGCCGGTAGGTCCCCGGGTCGATCAGCCACTGGTCGAGCATGGACGAACCGTCCTTGGGGTTGGTCCCGCGGAGGTACTCCAGGGCGATCACCCGGCGTCCGGCGGCGGTGTGGACCAGGTGGCCGGTGACCTTTCCGCCCGGCAGGAGTGCGAGGGCGCGGTAGAGAGAGGCCAGGCCCTCGGCCGGCATCACGTCGGCCCGCAGCAGGACGCTGATCTCGGAGTAGTCGTTGCGCGCCTGCGATTGCTCCTTGTCGTCGGCGAGGGCGTTCCGCTCGCGGAGTGCCCTCAGCGTTCCCTTGCCGTCGGCAGGCAGGGCGGCGAGGACCCGGTACAGCTCGCGCGGCGAGCGGTCGTCGCCCTCGGCGCCGTTCTCCAGGTGCATCTTCATGATCTGGAGCGGCTGGTCCTTCCGTAGCCGGGAGGCGGTGGCGGAACCGTCGAAGCGGATCCAGCTCTCCTCCGCACCGGAGAACCTGTCGGACTTGTTCGGAGGCTCCTGCGCCGCCTTGTTGTAGATCCACTGCTTGGCCGTCGGAACCGTGCCGTTCGGCTGTGTCCGGACCGCGTCGGCGGCCTCGCGCAGGAACTCGGCCGCGCTCACCCCCTTGTAACGCACACCCGGCGTGCCCGCGGGCGGCGTCGCGCCTCGCGAGTCCTTCCCGCCCACCAGCAAGCCGGCGGTGACGGCGACGGCGGTCACCGCGGCCACGGCCGCGACGATCGCGAACTCCCACCGCAGCCACAGCGCGCGGCGCGACCGCCCGGCCCGCGCGGCCTCGGCGAGCCGCGCCCGTCCCGGTGCGATCCGGGCCCGATCGGGTGCCTGCACGTGGTCGCGCAGTGCGCGCACCTCGGTCATCTCGTCCATGGCTACGCCACCTCCGCCACGTCGGTCATGAATGCGGGATCGGCACCCAGCGCCGTACGGACCTTGCGTCGTGCCCGGTTCAGCCGCGAACGGACCGTGCCGACCGGGATGTCCAGCGCCTCCGCGACCTCCTGATAGGTGAGTTCGGCCCAGGCGACGAGCAGCAGGACATGCCGGTCCGGAGCCGACAGGCCCGCGAGGGCGCCGGCCAGCGGGCCCTGCGCCGCGATCCGGCGGTCGGTGTCCTCGAGCCAGAACTCGCCCCCGGATCCGGCGAGCGGGTCGTGGCCGGTGCGGGCGAGCGCCCTGAGCGCCCGCACCTCGGCGCGGCGCTGCTTGCCCACGAGGTTTCCCGCGATGCCGTACAGCCAGGGGCGGGCGTTGGCGCGGGTGCGGTCGTAGCGGGACCGGATCCGGAAGGCCACCAGGAAGGTGTCGGCGGTGATGTCGTCGGCCGCGGAGGCGCCGAGGCGGCGGGCCACGTAACGGTGGATGTCGGGAGCGTGGCGGTCGTAGAGCAGCGCGAACAGCTCCGGCTGCTCCAACGACTGCGCGACTATGTCCGCGTCTTCCTCCGCCCGCGCCACTGACGGCGGTGGTCCGCTCACGATGGTTCCCCTGACTCCTCGGTGAGTGCCTGTCACCTGCTGTTCCCCGATGTCCCCCGAAGAGTTCACGGTTCGCGGAAGTCGTATCACCAGCGGTGAACACGGCCGATCCGTCGTGGCGGTGGCGCGGGACGCACGTCGACCAGGCAGGGTGGGGCGAGCAGTGCCTGTGCTGCGGGATGCCAGGCGAGACCGCGGGTCCAGGGCGTTCTCCTGGGCCCGCTCGCTTCTTTGGGGGAAGCCGACAGCATGTCAGAAATACTCGTTGCCACGGGAGTCGACCTCTCCTACGGCAATCAGCCGGCCGTTCTCGACGCTCATCTCTCGGTGTCCGTCGGGGAGGTCGTGGCGATCACCGGGCAGAGCGGGTCCGGCAAGTCCTCGCTGCTGTACTGCCTCGCCGGGGTCCTCCCCGTCAAGCGCGGTCACGTGCGGTTCGAAGGGCGGGCGCTCGGCGATCTCGACGACGACGAGATCAGCGCGCTCCGCCGGGAACGGTTCGGATTCGTCTTCCAGTACGGCGAGTTGCTGCCCGAGCTCACCGTCGAGGAGAACACCGCCCTGCCGCTGCGACTGGCCGGGCAGCGCAAGGGCCCCGCGCTGGCGGCCGCCGGCAAGGTGCTCGAGCGCCTCGGGCTCGGGGAACTGCGCGAGCGCCGCCCCGGGCAGGTCTCCGGCGGGCAGAGCCAGCGCGTCGCGGTCGCGCGCTCCTTGGTGCACCGGCCGGCGATCGTCTTCGCGGACGAGCCGACCGGTTCCCTCGACAGCGCCAACGCCTCCGCCGTGCTCAAGGAGTTCCTCGGTCTGGCCCGGTCGCAGGGGACCGCCGTCATCCTGGTGACGCACGACCCGGCCGTCGCCGCCCAGGCCGACACCCGCTACACGATGGCGGACGGGGTCCTGAGCCCACGGGGTACCGCGTGAGGGAATTCCTGCTCGGCCTGCGCCTGCTGTTCGGGGCCGGGCGCGGCAACCGCATACGTTTCTTCCTCATGGCCGCCGGCGGCTCGATCGGCGTCTGCTGCCTCGCCCTCGTCCTCACCGTTCCGGCGATCCTCGACGCGCACGACGGCCGCGATGCCGCCCGCCAGCCCGTCACCTCCGCCCACGGGCCCGCCGACGGAACCCTCGTCCTGCAGCGCGACGACGCCTACGGCTCCCGGTCCTTCACCCGGGTGTTCGTCGCCAGGGGGACCGGCGGACCGCACGCGGTTCCTCCCGGCCTGAGTGAACTCCCCGCTCCTGGAGAGGTGTTCGTCTCCCCTCGGGTGCACGACCTGCTGCGTGACGCGCCCGCGGCCAAGGCGCTGCTGCCGGGCCGCGAGGCGGGCGTGATCGGGCCCTCCGGGCTCGCCCATCCCGACGAGCTCTACGCCTACGTCGGCACCGACCGGGCCGCGCTGGCCCGCGAGGGCCGGACCCTCAAGGGCTTCGGCTACAGCTATGCGCCCTTCCCGGCCGTCGAACCCTCCACCCTCACCGACGTTCGGTTCGCCCTGGCCACGCTGGTCCTGCTGCCCCTGGGCATCTTCCTGTCGGTCTGCGCCCGGCTCTCCGCCGCCAGCCGGATGCGCCGCCTCGCGGCCCTGCGGCTGCTCGGTCTGAGCATCAAGGGCACCCAGCGGGTGAACGCCGCCGAGACCGTCGTCGCCGCACTGCTGGGCGCGGTGCTGGGACTCGGCGAGTACTGGCTGCTCAACCAGGTGATGTCCCGGGCCGGTCTGCCGGGGCTGCGGTGGTACCCGGACGACGGTGCACTCTCCGTCGTCACCATCGTCGTCTGCCTGGTCGGCTCTCCGCTCCTCGCCTGGCTCGTCAGCCGCAAGAGCGCGCGGGACGCCACCGCCAACCCGCTCGCGGTACGGCGTACGGCGGTGCCGCGGCCTCCGTCCAAGTGGGTCGGCCTGCTGCTGGTCAGCGGGCTCGGCATCGTCTGCGGCTTCTGCGCCACCGGCCTGATGGGGCATCCCGCGTCCAGCCTCGGCGTCAACGCGCTGCTGATCGTCGCGGGGGTCGTCCTGACCGGCGTCGGCCTGGTGCTCACGCTGCCGCTGCTGTCGTACGTGCTGGCCAGACGGGTGGCGCGGACCACCCAGTCCCTGACGCTCAACCTGGCGATGCGGCGCAACGAGGCGGAGCCCGGCAGCACGATGCGGGTGGTCACCAGTCTCGTCCTGCTCGTGTACGTCGCCTCGCTCGCCCAGGGTGTGCTCATCCAGCTGGAGCAGGTCACCCGGCCGTCGGGTTCCGTCCAGGAGTACTCGCTACCGCTCTCGGGGCTCGACTCGAGGCAGCAGCGCGACCTCACCCATGTGCCCGGGGTCGACGCGCACGCGGTCCTCATGAACTCCTGGGCCGATCCCCACGGCACGTCCGGCACCGACCCGGCGTGGGAAACGGTGCTCGTGGCCACATGCGCCCAACTCGACCGGATGACCGTGCACACGAACGGCTGTGTCGACGGCAAGGTGATGAGGCTCGACAACACCGACTCCAGTTCGGGTTCCTATCTCAGAACCGGCATGTCGTTCACCTTCCGCTTCCGCCCCGACAACGGGCAGGACAGGAAGCTGAACATTGCCGTGCCCGCCGAGCGGATCACCTACAACGGCTATTCGGCATCCTCGGTCGACAGCGCCGTGCTCCTCGTCCCGCCCTCCGCCCTCCCCTCCGACGCCCGCCCCCGCGACGCGGAGATCCTGCTCGCCGGTGGTTCCGACCCCGGTCAGGTGCGGGGTGTTCTCGACCGGATCGCCGCCGTCGCCCCGATCGCGGAGATCGAGCTGGTCGGGCTGAACGTCCAGGGGCTGGAGCAGATCACCGTGGTCGAGACCCTGCTCGCGCTGGGCATGATCATGGGTCTGATCATCGGAGTGGCCGCCTTCCTCGTGTCCGTCACCGACCGGGCCGTGGAGCGCCGTGCGCAGGTCACCGCCGTCACGCTGATCGGTGCCCGGGCGAGGACCATGCGGGCCGTCCAGTGTGCCCAGGTCGTGCTGCCCCTGGGCCTCGGCCTCGTCCTGGCCCTGGTCTCGGGGAAGGTCGCCGAGTCCAGCTACCTGATCACCGGCGGCGGCGCGATCCGCTGGGACACGGCCGGCGTCCCCCTGCTCGTCCTCGCCGCGGCGGGCGTGGTGGGGATGGCCGCACTGGGCTCACTGCCCCTGGTGGGACGCCGCATCGACCCGGAACTGATCCGCCGGGACTGACACGGCGCCGCGACTTCCACGAGGGGCCGTCCGGCCGCGTTCCGGGCGGCCCCTCCGCCGTGCGGCGCCCGTAGGCCGGTCACGCCGTCGGTACCCCCGCCCGGTCAGTGGCCGCTCCGGTCGTGGGACGAGACCGGGATCGTCTCCTTGTGGAAGAAGGACGGGCGCATCGCGTTGTAGACCAACATCAGGATCGCGCCGAGCAGCAGCGCGCCGATGCCGGTGACGAAGACGCCGCCGAGCTGCCAGTGCGGCGGGAACGGCAGGGTCCACGAGGTGCTGCCGTAGTCGGCCGCGGCGTACACGAAGCAGGCGTTGACGAAGAAGTAGAGCAGCAGCAGCCCGCCGAGGCCCGGCATGATTCCGCGCGTCCACAGGTCGCGCGAGCTGCGGGTGAGGACCTTGCGGTAGTACCAGACGCAGGCGAAGCCGGTCAGCCCGTAGTAGAAGGCGATCATCAGGCCGACCGAGCCGATGGAGTCGGCCAGGACGTTCTCGCTCACCCGGGTCAGGATGACGTAGAAGACGATCGAGGCCAGGCCCATGCCCACGGTGGACCAGGTCGGGGTGAGGAACCGGGGGTGGATGCGGGCGAAGCGCTGCGGGATCGCCTTGAACGCCGCCATGGACAGGGTGGTGCGGGCCGTCGGGAGGATCGTCGTCTGGGTGGAGGCCGCCGCCGAGGTGAGGACCATGACGATCAGGAGTTTGGTGGCGACCGTGCCCCAGCCGCCGGTGCCGAAGACCTCGGCCCCGAGACTGGAGAGGACGTCTCCGGAGTTGTCCGGGTTGCCCAGGCCGATGCCCTTGTCACCGACCCCGGCGAACGCCTGCGCGGACGTGGTGACCATGACGTAGACGAGCAGCAGGATGACGGTCGAGATGACGGCCGCGCGGCCGGGGGTGCGGTCCCGGTCGACGGTCTCCTCGTTGACGGACACCGCGGTGTCCCAGCCCCAGTAGATGAACACGCCGGCGAGGATGCTCTTGGTCAGGTCGTCGAACGAGTTGATCTCGAAGGGGTTGAACCACGACCACGAGATCTCCGACGAGACGTTCGGTGCCGTGCCCCCGTACACCTTGACCAGCGCGGTGATCGACAGCAGGAACAGCACCACGACCTCGATGGTGAGCAGCGCCTTCTGCAGGTTGGCCGAGAGCTCGATGCCGATGTAGCAGATCAGGGTCATCAGGGCGATCCACAGGACGCCGACGAAGGTGACCCAGAAGGTGTTCTGCGCCAGCCCGTCCGCGCCGATGAGCTGGAAGCCGTACGCGCCGGCGATCTGCGCCAGGTTGGCCATGACGATGATGTCGGCCGCGACGATGCCCCAGCCGCCCAGCCAGCCGGTGCGGGGGCCGAAGGCCCGGGCCGCCCAGGTGAACGTGGTGCCGCAGTCGGGGTCGGCCCGGTTCAGTTCCTTGTAGCCGTAGGCGATCAGGAACATCGGGACGAACGCGAGGATGACCACGATCGGCGACTGGAAGCCCACGATCCCGACGATGACGCCGAGCGTCGCGGCGAGGCTGTACGCGGGGGCCGTGGAGGCCAGCCCGATCACCGTGCTGGAGAACAGGCCCAGCGCGCCGCCCTTGAGGCCCTTGTCCAGGC
This sequence comes from Streptomyces aureus, assembly GCF_000725495.1. Taxonomy (GTDB): domain Bacteria; phylum Actinomycetota; class Actinomycetes; order Streptomycetales; family Streptomycetaceae; genus Streptomyces; species Streptomyces aureus_B. The sequence continues at coordinate 8,771 of NZ_JNZD01000037.1, read as the reverse complement.
TCCCCGGTCCGAGCGGGGGCAGTGGCGCGGGCGGCGGGACGGATGGTGAGCTCATGGCGCCCTCCGGAACCTGGTGGCGCCCTCCGGGGTGGACCGGGCGCACGCTGTCCCCGGCCCGGAAGGCTCGGGCGTACCGGCTTCCACCGGTGACGCCCGGAGACGTCGGGCCGCTCCCACCAGCATGAACCCGCTCGCCGACAACCGGTAGTCGAGCCGCTTCCGGGTGGCCGTCCCCTGCGCGCCCGCGCCCGGCGGGGGCGCGTAACGCCCCGGCAGGGCCGGGCGGTGTCATCCTGCGGGGATGACGGGATCCAGCGCGGCGGGCGGCGGGTACTCCGGTACTCCGCTGGCCCGGAAGATCGGCATCAAGGCGGGGCACCGGGTACGGCTGGTCGACGGGCCGCCGGACTGGGAGATCCCCGGGCTGCCCGAGGACTGCGAGGTCGGGGAGGGCGGTCCCGAGGGGGCGGACGTGACCGTCGCCTTCTTCCGCGAGCACGCCCGGCTCGCCTCGCGGGCGGCCGGTCTGGTCGCGGACCTGTCCGACCCGGCCATGCTCTGGATCGCCTGGCCCCGCCGCGCGGCCGGACACCGGAGCGACATCACGGAGAACGGTCTGCGGGACCTCTTCCTGCCCCTCGGCGTCGTCGACGTGAAGGTGGCGGCGCTGGGGGAGGACTGGTCGGGGCTGAAATTCGTCCGCCGCAGGGAGAACCGGCGGACCTGAGCCCGGGCACGGGACGGGGGCACGGCGGACGTATGGGCGCAGACCAGTACGTTCGTACGACTGACATATGGGCGTACCCGAGGGCGTACGTGAGGGGTCGTCCCGGTGAACGACTAGCATCGCGGCACAGTTGTCGGCCGGGATGGGGTGGGTGTCGTGTCACAGGCGGAGGAGGGGCCGCGGATCGCCGTTGCCGTGGTGACCATGGGCAACCGGCCCGCCGAGGTCGACGCTCTGCTCACCTCCGTGGCCAAGCAGGACGTGGTGCCGGCCCGGATCGTGATCATCGGCAACGGCTGCCCGCTGCCCGAGTTCGCCGAACGCCTCGGCCTGCCGGGCGAGGTGACGACCATCGAGGTGGACGACAACCTCGGCTGCCCCGGTGGCCGGAACGTCGGGCTGAGCCGGCTGCGGGAGTTCGGTGACGTGGACGTGGTCGTCGAGCTCGACGACGACGGACTCCTCGTCGACGGCGACGTGCTGCGCAAGGTGCGCGACCTGTACGCGGCCCGCCCGCGGCTCGGCATCGTCGGCTTCCGCATCGCCGACGAGAACGGCGAGACGCAGCGCCGTCACGTGCCCCGGGTCGGGGCCAAGGACCCCATGCGCGGGGGACCGGTCACCGGCTTCCTCGGGGGCGGCCACGCGCTGTCCATGCCCATGCTCGCCGAGACCGGGGACTGGCCCGCCGAGTTCTTCTTCGCGCACGAGGAGACCGACCTCGCCTGGCGGGCCATCGACGCCGGCTGGACCGTGCTGTACGAGCCCGAACTGCTGCTCCAGCACCCCAAGACCTCGCCCGCCCGGCACGCCATCTACTACCGCGTGACCGCCCGCAACCGGGTCTGGCTCACCCGCCGCCGGCTGCCGCTCGCGCTGATCCCCGTGCACCTGGGGATCTGGATCGTGCTCACGCTGCTGCGGACGCGGTCGGTCGGCGGGCTGCGGGCCTGGTTCGGCGGATTCGCGGAGGGGCTGCGGCGCTCCGGCGGAGAACGGCGCCCGATGCGGTGGCGCACGGTCTGGCGGCTCACCCGTCTCGGGCGTCCGCCGGTCATCTGAGCTTCGGCCGTTCGGCGGTCGTCCGAGCCTCGGGCGTCCGCAGGTGATCTGAGCTTCGGGCGTCCGCCGGTGATCTGGGCCTCGGCCGTTCGGCGGTCGTCCGGCCCCGGTTCGGGCGCCCGGCGGCTGCCCTGACCCGGCTCGGCCGCCGGCCGATCGCCCGGAACCGCCCGGTGGTCGGCTGTACCCGGAGGGCCGGTCGTGAGCGTCGTCCGGCGACGGGATTTCGCCACGGAAGTCCCGTCCGGAGGCCCGTCCAGGGCCTCGCGCGGGCGGCGGGGAGAAGTAGGTGAATTACGTACGGGTTGCGCAAACGTGTCCCCCGTACGGACGGAGGCCCCGGTCGATCACCTCGACGACCGGGGCCTCTGACGTCCCCGGATCCGGCCACGGCGGCGACACTCCCCCGAGTTACGCGTAGTACGCGCGCACCGTCGGGCCAGATCCGATGGAATGATCACATCAGGCCACGCCAACGGATCGCTAACATGAGGCCAACGGTTCCCTCGGGAACGATCACTTGACCGGCGAGAACCCGTCCCGGGAGGACGAGAACCGCCGTGGTGCGCGGCCGGCGGCCGGGCGGAAAGGCTATGGGCGGCGTGATGCGGAACGGGCTGCGGTTCGGACTGCTGGGGCCGCCGGTCCTGTACGACGCCAACGGCGAGATCGGCTCGATCGGCAGCCGGAAGATGCGTGCCCTGCTGGCCGCGCTGCTCCTCGAACCGGGCCGGGTCGTCTCCGTCGACGTGCTCAAGGACGCGCTGTGGGGCGGGGCGCCGCCCGCCTCCGCGCAGGCGTCCCTCCAGAACCACGTGACCCGGCTGCGCCGCCTCCTCGACGATCCGGAACGGCTGCGCGCGGTACCGCCCGGGTACGTCCTGCGGGTCGGCGAGGGCGAGTTGGACGTCCGCGTCTTCGAGCGGCACGCCACCGTCGCACGCGACGCGCACGCCGAACGCGACTGGGAACGGGCGCTGCGCGAGTCCGCCGCCGCGCTCGCGCTGTGGCGCGACACCCCGCTGAGCGGCCTGCCGTCCGAGATCGGCGGGCACGCCTTCGTCCAGCGTCTGGAGGAGGCCCGGCTGCTCGTCCTGGAGTGGGGGTACGAGGCGGAGCTGTGCCTCGACCCGACCGCCTCCCGGCTCGACCGGCTGGCGCCGGAACTGGCCGCCCGTACCGCCGAGCATCCGCTCCGCGAGTCGTTCCACCGGCTCCTGATGCTGGTCCTCCACCGCGCCGGACGCCAGGCCGAGGCCCTCGCCGTGCACCGCGACCTGCGGGCCCGGCTGCTCGACGAACTCGGCGTCGAGCCGGGTCCCGCCGTGCGCAGGGCCCACCTGGAGATCCTGCGCGACAACGACCGGGACTCGACAGGGATCGGCGCCGCCGACGGGGCCCCGGGCGGAGCGAGCGCCGGGGACCGCCTCATGGGCGGCGGCACCTTCGGGGCCGAGGCCGGAGGCCGGGGCGGGCGCCGGGACGGCGGCTGGATCCCCGGTGGGGGAGTGGAGCGGAGGAAGGGCGGCGACCGGCGCAGGAACGCCGGCCGGGACGGGGCCGGAGACCGGGGCGGCGAGGGTGCCGAGGGCGGCGACAGGCGCAGAACCGGCTCCGACGGCGTGGACCGGGACGGGAGCGGCGGCTGGAGCTCGGACCGGGACGTGATCGACGGCCGGGACCTTGGCGTGGGCCGGGACAGTGACGTGGGCCGTGACGGTGGCCTCGGCCGAGACGGGGTCGGTGGCCAGGGCGGTGGTGTCGGCCGGGTCGGGAACGTCGATCGGGACGGGACCGATGGCCGGGACGGCGGGGCCGACGGGTTCGGCGGCGTGGGTCACGACGGCGGCGTGGGTCACGATGGTGGCGCGGGCCAGGACGGGGGCGCGGGCCGGGGTCGAGCCGGGAGTACGGGCCAGGACGCGGGCCGAGTTCGGGACGGAAGTGCGGGCCAGGACGGACGCCGGGGCCAGGACGGGAACTCGGGCCAGGACGGAGGCCGGGGCCGGGACGGGAACGCCGGCCCGGGCGGTGACGACCGGGCCGCGGAGCCGTCGGCCGACGCCGCCCGCGACGGACAGGACACCGTCGCCCCGCCCCGCCCCGCCCAACTTCCGCCGCCCCCGGCCCACTTCACCGGACGCGAGGACGTCCGCGACCGGCTGTGCCGGCTCCTGGACCCGGAACGCCCCGCGCGCCTCCCGCGCCCCGAGGAAGCCGCGTACCCGGGTGACGGCCCCGACGGCCGGACATCCTCCCCGGCATCCGTCGGCGTGGACGCCGGCGCGGACGGCGGTGCGCCCGCAGGCCGGCCCGGTGACGCGGCGAACTCGGGTCAGCCCGACGGGACATGGGAGGAGGCGCACGGCCGGTCCTCCGCCGGGGGCTTCGCCACCGGGATGCCCCGTGTCGCGGTGATCAGCGGGATGGCGGGCGTCGGCAAGAGCGCCCTGGCGCTGCACGTCGCCCATGGACTGCGGGAACGTTTCACCGACGGTCAGCTGTACGTCAACCTGCACGGCGCCACCCCCGGCATGGCCCCGCTCACCGCGGGCCAGGCGCTCGCCGCACTCCTGCGCGACCTGGGGGCCGAACCCCGCCACATCCCCGAACACCCCGACGCCGCGGCGGCGTTGCTCCGCTCGATGCTCGCGCCGACCCGCATCCTCATGGTGCTCGACGACGCGGCGCACGCCGCCCAGGTGCGGCCGCTGCTCCCGGCCGGCGCGGGCTGCGCGGTCATCGTCACGAGCCGCTCCCCGCTCACCGCCCTGGACGGCGCCGACCGCTTCCCGCTCGCGCCGCTGTCGGACGAGGACAGCGCGGCCCTGCTCCGCGCGGTCTCCGGCCGCCGCGAGGGTCTCGACGGCGGGCACCGCCTGGTCGAGCTCACCGGCCGGCTGCCGCTCGCGCTGCGGGTCGTCGCCGCTCGGCTGGCCGCCCGCCGCGCCCTGACCCCCGACGTCCTCGCCGGTCAACTGGCCGCCACCGAAGGACGGTTGCACCATCTCGAGTACGACGACCTGAGCGTGCGCCGGTCGCTCGCGGTCGCGCACGACGCACTGCGCGCCTCCGAGCGCGAGGCCGACCGGGACGCGGCGCTCGCCCTGTGCCGGATCGGCGCGCTCGACCTGCCCGTCTACGGAGCCGCCCTCGTCGCCCGCCTCACCGGCACCGACGAGCGCCGCGCCGAGGCCGCCCTCGACCGTCTCGTCGACGTGGCGCTCCTGGAGGAGACCGCGTACGGGCGGTACGCGCCGCACGACCTCGTACGGGACTTCGCCCGGGAGATCGCGGGCGCGGCGGAGTGCGTCCTGCCGGCGACGGGCGTGGGCGGCGGTACGGACGCCCCGGCCCCCGGGACCGTCTCCGCGGACCGGAGCACCGCCTCGGGCGGCACCGCCTCGGGCGGCACCGGCACCGGCGGCACCGGCACCGGCGGGACCGGCATCGGCGGGACCGGCATCGGCGGGACCGGCATCGGCGGCACCGGCACCGGCGGGACCGGCATCGACGATCGGGTCGTCCTCGGCGGCACCGGCGCCTCCGGTCGGGCCGTCCCCGCCGTTGACGGCCCCGCCGTGCCGTCCGGACATGACGCGGTGGTCGCCGAACGGGCCCTGCGCTGGTACGCCGGTGTCGCCGCCCGCTCGCTGGAGGCGATCCTCGAACCCGGTCTCGACCGGGAGGACCGCGTCAGACCGACCGCCTCGCAGCCGGCCGGGCACGCGGCGGACGTGGCGGCCGTCCCTCCGTTCTGCTCCGCCCGCGAGGCCTTCGCCTGGGGCGACACGGAGCTGGCCAACGTGGTCGCGCTGGCCGAGCGGTACGCGCACGGCTCGCCGTACTTCCCGCTGCTGGCCCGCATGCTCAATCCGTACGTCCAACGCAGCGGCCGGGTGGCCGAGTTGGAGGTGCTCCAGCGGGCCGCGCTGCACGCGGCGCGGCTGCTCGGCGACGAGGCGGCCGAGGCGTACGCGCTCGGCGACCTCGGGGGCCTGCATTTCATGACGGGCCGGGTGGGCGAGGCGCTCACCCTGAACGACGACGCGCTCGCGATCTGGAGCCGGCTGGGCGTGCGGTCCTGTCAGCGACGGGCCCTGAACAACCGGGGCATGCTCCTCGAATCCCTCGGCCGCCACGAGGAGTCCGGCGAGGCCCTGCTCCAGAGCCTCACGTTCTCGCGGGAGTTGGGCGACCCGCACATGGAGGCCATCACCTACAGCCACCTGGGCAACCTCTACGAGCACACCGACCCGCGGGCCGCCATCGACCACCACAAGCGCAGCCTCGCCATCGGTGACGCGATGCAGGACGTGATCATCCGGCACTCCGCGCACTGCAACATCGGCTACGCCCATCTGACGCTCGGCGAACCGGCCGCCGCGCTGCCGCACTTCGAGGAGAGCCTGCGCATCCTGGGCGGCCACGGCGACTGGCACGGCGAGTCGCAGACCAGGCTCGGCCTGGTGCGGGCGCTGCGCGGGGTCGGCCAGGGGGAGCGGGCCGAGCGGGAGTGCGATCTGCTGCGGTGCCGCGCCGATCGTCGCGCCGACGGCTACACCGGCGGCCTCGCCCGTCACCAGCGGGGCCTGCTGCTGTGGGAACGCGGCGACACGGAGGCGGCCCACGAGGAGTGGGCGTCCGCACTGGAGGCTCTGGCGGGGACGGACAGCCCGGTGACGGGCGAACTGCGGGAGCTGCTGGCACGCCGGACCACGGGGTGACGGGCCCGCCCGGACGAACCGCGAGGGCGGTCGGCACCTGCGCCGGCACCCGGGCCGGCACCTGCGCCGGCACCCGGGCCGGCACCCGGGCCGGCACCTGCGCCGGCACCCGGGCCGGCACCCCGACAGCCCGCCGTCCGACAGGTCGGGTCACCCGCCATCCGACGGCCTACGGTCCGACGCGCCGGGTCGCCCACCGTCCGACGGCCCACGGTCCGACGGACCGGGTCACCTACCGCCTGACGGCCCGGCGGACCAGGTCACCTACCGTCCGCGGCGTCCGCGTCCCCCCGGGCAACGCGCTTGCCGGACCGGTCACTTCGCGTCCGCGTAGCACTGGACGACCGCCGTGGTGAACGGAAAGCGCACCGGGGTCCGTCCGAAGGTGAGCCGGCCCGCCAGTTCGGCCGCGTCGCGGATGGCGGCCACGACGGTGTCGGCCTCCTCGGCGGGGCAGTGCACGATCACCTCGTCGTGCTGGAAGAAGACCAGCTCGGCGGCGAGGGGGGAGCAGGCGCGGCGCAGGCCCGCCAGCATCAGCAGGGCCCAGTCGGCGGCGCTGCCCTGGACGACGAAGTTGCGCGCGAACCGTCCGCGGGCGCGGGAGTCGGAGGACGCGTACCCCGGGACCCAGCCCTGGTCGACGGCGGTCTCGGCGGGATCGTCCTGCGGGATGCCCGCCTCCTCCCCGGCGCCGTCGCCCGCCCCGGCCGCGGGAGGGCTGGTCCGGCCCAGCCAGGTCCGCACGAGCCGGCCCTCCTCGCCCGCCCTGGCCGCGTCGTCGACGTAGGCGACGGCCTTGGGGAAGCGGCGGCGGAGCAGGGCGAGGTTCTTCAGCCCGTCGCCCGACGTCTGGCCGTAGACCGCGCCGAGCACCGCGATCTTCGCCTGGTCCCGGTCGCCGGAGAACGCCCGGTCCGACACCGACTGGTAGAGGTCGCTCTCCCGGCCCGCGACCTCCATGAGGCCGGGGTCGCGGGAGATGGCCGCGAGGACGCGCGGTTCCATCTGGTCGGCGTCGGCGACGACCAGCCGCCAGCCCGGGTCGGCGACGACGGCACGGCGGATCACCTTGGGGATCTGGAGCGCGCCGCCGCCGTTCGTGACCCAGCGTCCGGTGACGGTTCCGCCCGGCAGGTACTCGGGCCGGAACCGCCCGTCGCGCACCCAGTCCTGGAGCCAGGACCAGCCGTGGGCGACCCAGATGCGGTACAGCTTCTTGTACTCGAGCAGCGGTTTCACGGCCGGATGGCCGATCGACTCGATCTCCCACCGCCGGGTGGATCTGACCTTGATCCCGGCCTGCGCGAACGCCTTGACGACGTCGGCGGGCAGGTCGGGTCTGACCCTTCTGCCGAAGGCGGCGGACACCTCCTCGGTGAGCTCGGCCAGGCGCCGGGGCTCGCCTCCCCCGGTGTACCGGTCGCCGAGCAGTTCGTGCAGGACGTCCCGGTGGACGTCGGCGCTCCAGGGCAGCCCCGACCGGTTCATCTCGGCGGCGACCAGCATTCCCGCGGACTCGGCGGCCGTGAGCAGCCGCATCCGTTCCGGGTGCGCGGTGGTCTCGTGGCGGCGCTGCTGGTCGGCGTAGACCGCGAGGAGATCGGTCAGCGGCACGTGCACCGGGCGGGGTTCGAAGAGGGAGGACTGCGAACCGGGCTCGGCGGAACGCTGGGGCGGGTCGGCCGGCACGGGGCCGCCGCGCAGTCTCGCCAGCGCGGCGGCCGCCGACCGGGGCTCGCCGAGCCGCCCCTCGTGTCCGAGCAGCAGGGACTCCGCGGCCTCGATGTCGTAGCACCGCTCCACTCGCACCCCCGTGGCGAGCAGACGCGGATAGACGTCGGAGGTCGACCGCCACACCCACCGGCTCACGTCCGGCCGGGCCCGTACGGCCTCCGCGAGGTCCGCCTCCCGGCGGACCTCTCCCACGGGCAGCCCGTCCGGGCCGAGGGCGGCGAGCTCGACGCCACCGTCCTCGGCCGGAGCGACTGCCCAGCGCTCGGTCATGATTCCGAGTCTCGCAGGGGGGTCTGACAACGCCGTCCGCCGACGCGTCCGAGGGTCCGGAATCCCCGGGCGCGTCCGCGAGGTCCCGCCCGCCCGGCGACGCCCGGCACGCCCTAGGGCCTGTCTGACAATTCCCGTCTGCCCGGCGACGCCATGCACGCTCCCCCAAGCTCTTCGAGCAGGGGGTACCCCCACTCGCCGCACCGGCCCCAGACCCGAGTACGCCCAGTACGCAGGTCTGGGGCCGG
>NZ_JNZD01000036.1 GCF_000725495.1 Streptomyces aureus | reverse complement strand
AGGGCGCGAACAGGTCCTGCTCACCGACGTTGGGGAAAGCCAGGAAGAGGACCTTCTTGATGCTGCTCACGGTGTGCTCCTTACGGATGCGGGTGGATGATGCACTACGTCAAACTACTCATGCATCATGACTATTCCAGTTCGAAGAAAAAGTTTTCGAGGCGTGCCCCGCAGGCCTCCGGCAGCGCCTACCGGGCCTCTTCGCCGCGCCCATGCGCGCAGCCGCATCGGATGCCCGGCCCTCGGCACCACGCCGGTCGGGCAGTGCGCCCCGGCCTGGACGGCGGGACATCCTCGAAGGACATCGGCGCCGCCGGCTTCTCCTCGCCATGCGCGCACACCCCAGGGCCTGTAGCTGCGTCCGGGACGCACGGGGACGCTGCACCCGTCAGGTGTGTGCCCGACGGGTGCAGCGCTGCGACACCGACGTCCCCACGTCGTGCCGCGCATCCGGGTTGCCGCTCGCTCCAAGCGACCGGGCTGGGCCGGCCTGCCGACCAGGCCTCCCGCCCACCGGACGGCTGGGGAGTCAGGCTTCGACGAGCGCGTGGTCCGGGGCCGCGGCTGTCGTCTTCCGGGGAGTCCTGGAGAGCCCCTCCCCTTCGACATCGAAGTCGGGCAGGGCCCTTTCCAGCCGGCGGGGCAGCCACCATGCCCGGTGACCGAGCAGGGCAAGGACCGCGGGAACGATGGCCATGCGGACGACGAAGGCGTCGAAGAAGACGGCGACGGCCAGTCCGAAGCCGATCATCTTGATCATCTGCTCGCCCGAGCCGATGAATCCGGCAAAGACCGCGATCATGATGATGGCGGCCGCCGTGACCACGCGTGCGCCGTGCCGGAATCCGGTGACGACGGCATCGTGGGGCCGTTCACCGTGTACGTAGGCCTCGCGCATACGGGAGACGAGGAAGACCTCGTAGTCCATGGCCAGTCCGAAGACCACCCCGATCATGAAGATCGGCATCATGGACATGATCGGGCCGGTCTGCTCGACACCGAAGACAGAGCCCAGCCAGCCCCACTGGAAGACGGCGACGACGGCGCCCAGTGCGGCCACCACCGAGAGCAGGAAGCCCAGAGCGGCCTTCAGGGGTACGAGGATCGAGCGGAAGACGACCATGAGCAGGAGGAACGCCAGCCCCACGACCAGGGACAGGTAGGGCATCAGCGCACTGTTCATCTTCTGCGAGAAGTCGATGTTCAGTGCTGTCGTGCCCGTGACCAGGACGTCGTGTTCGGAGCGATTTCGGATCTCGTGAACCAGATCTTCGGTGGAGGCCGAAGAAGGGCGGTCCTGCGGGATCACGGTGATCACGGATGTGTCACCGGCGGCATTGATCCTGGGCGGACCGACGGCCGTGACGCCATCGATGCCCGTGATGGTCCGGGCCGCTTGTTCGCCAGCAGCCCTGTCACCGTCGACGACCACCAGGAGAGGGCCGTTGAAGCCGGGGCCGAAGTTGTCCGACAGCAGGTCGTAGGCCTTGCGCTGGGTGGTGCCGGAAGGCTGCGCACCGTCGTCGGGCAGGCCCAGTTGCAGGGAAGCCGCCGGGACGGCGATGGCGGCCAGCCCCAGTACACCGGTCAGGAGAACCATCAGCGGACGGCGCAGGACGAACCGCGCCCATCGGCTGCCCGCGTTGGCGTCGCTCCGGGCTCGCCGCGCCGTCTTCGCCTTGCGGTCCGTGACCCTGCTTCCGGCGAAGCCGAGCAGCGCGGGGACCAGCGTCAGGGCGATCAGGACGGCGACGACCACGGCGCCGGCAGCGGCCAGGCCCATCTTGGTCAGCATGGGAACGCCCACCACGGACAGGCCGGCCAGCGCGATGATCACGGTCAGGCCGGCGAAGACAACGGCGGATCCGGCCGTGCCGACGGCATGGCCCACCGCTTCCTCGCGCTGCTTTCCTCCAGCCACTTCCGCGCGGTAGCGGGAGACGATGAACAGGGCGTAGTCGATCCCCACGGCCAGGCCGATCATCATGGCCAGTGTCGACGTGGTGGATCCGAGATCCAGCGCGCTGGACAGGGCCGTGATGACGGAGATCCCGATGCCCACGCCGACCATCGCGGTCAGCAGGGGAAGCCCGGCGGCGACCAGAGAGCCGAAAGTGATCACGAGGACGACGCCGGCAATGACCACACCGACGATCTCTCCGGCACCTGGCGCCGGGGTCACGGTCAGGGCATCACCTCCGATCTCCACCTTCAGACCGACCTGCTCGGCCCGTTGTCCGGCCTCCTTCAGCGCATCGCGGGTGGCATCGCTGACCTCGGGCGGCGTGACCTTGTACGTGACGGAAACGTATGCGGTGGATCCGTCCTTGGAGACGGCTTGCGCCTGATAGGGATCCGCTACGGCCGCGACCTGACCGGAACCCGATCCGAGGTCGGCGACCACCTCCCGTACGGCGTCCTTCTGAACAGCGGCGGTCAGCTTCTGCCCGTCGGCGGCTCTGAGGACGACCCGGGCTGTCGCACCGTCAGCGCTGCTGTTCGGGAACCGCTTCTCGATCAGGTCAAAGGCCTGCTGGGACTCGGTACCCGGCAGGGAGAACGTCGCAGAGGTCGCCGACGATGCAGTCGCCGCGCCCACCCCCGCCACCGCCAGGAGGGCCAGCCACACCAGAACGGTGATGCGTCGCCGCCGGAAGGCGAAACGGGCAAGTCGATACAGATACGTGGCCACGGGAGCTCCCAGAGGCTCGGTCAGGCGGGAGGAACAGGGTCGGCCTGATGCTGCGGCCGGTATCGCCGAGCAGCTCTCTGCCCGATGCCGGATGGGGTCCGGTCGGGCAGTTCCTCCATGAGCGATGGTGGTCGGCCCGAGCCCCGCGTTCGTGAGCAGCCGGTGCCTATGTTCGCGCTCACCATCTACATGAGGTGCACTGGCCGCGGTCGATGACGCTGGTCGGGTTCGACGAATCGGTCGAGTCCACCCTCGTCACGTCGTTGGCCCGGCAGCCGTGGGATGTTGTGGTCGTCGGCGGCGGGATCCGCAAGGGCGGGCGCTGCTTGCGCTCTTCGAACGGATCGTGAACCTGCTCCGGCGCCATGCGCCGCAGGCCCGCGATTTCGTCGCGTCTACTCTGGCGCGTCCGATTCGAGGCGCAGGGATTTTCTGATGTCTCGGCGGCTTGTGATGCCCAGCTTGGAAAATATCTTCTGCAAGTGGTTGTTGACTGTGCGGACGGAGAGCACCAGCCGTTCTGCGATCTCAGCGCTGCTCATGTTCTGCGCGGCAAGGAGCGCTATCTGCCGTTCGCGGTCTGTCAGCTGGATTGCGTCTCCCACGGTCACGGACACTGGCGTACGGACGCCTGGGCAGTGCTCCAGAATTCTGGAACTGTTTCTCATCGTTCTGGCCGCAGCACGCTTGTTCCCCTGACGGGTGTAGATCCGTGACGCTCCGGCGTGAGACTCTGCTGCGAGGAGATGGGCGCCGCACGCCTCGAATCGCTTGCCCACGAGTTCCAGCTCTGCGGCATCTCTACTCGAGAGAGCTTCGATGTGCTGAACGCGAGCCGAGAGCAGCGGACCCTGGGGAGGCACAATATTCTGAAAGTAAAGTGCTGCTCTTTTGGCATCGCCGAGGCGCGCCAGTGAGTGCGCCGCCTCCAGTCGGATGGTCTCCCTCGCGTCATCCGGTCTTTCGAGGAATTCTGTGAGCTGTTGCTGCGCCGCGTCGATTTCACCGTCGGCGGCCGCAGCCCACGCTTCTGCGACGACTTGCGCTCCGACGGCGTAGGCAAGAGATTCATCGCCTGATCCGATGCCGGACCGCGCCATCGCCATGGACTTCTTGTCGTCGGTCAGGGCCCCTGCCTGCAGTAGACAGCAGTAGAGGTAGGTCCGGCCGAGAGGCCAGCCCTGTTCGACCTCGCTCGCAAGCACACGCGTCAATCGCACTGCCGCCTCACGCGCGTCCCCACTCAGAAGCTCGGCTTCCCCTCGGACTCCCTCCAGCATGGCCCGGGCGCTGGGAGATTCACGATAGACGCTCTCGATCCGGCCGCTGGAAAGCAGCTCTATCGCATCTCCTATCCGACCGGACTGCATCAGAGCGATTGCTTTGACGAGATCTTTCATGATCGGATGATGACTGATCAGCACCCGGCTGTAGCGGTCAAGTTCCGGGGGCTCGAGATTCTCTACGGCCCGAGAAGCGTCAGCCGGTCGCCCGTCATGAGCCAGGAGCAGTCCCAGAGTGATGCGTGCTTCCCATGTGACATAAGGGTCCATTGAATCCTGATATGAGCCGAGTATCTCTTCCGCTTCGGCTTTTCGGCTCAGGTGCAGCAGGAGCTTGGCTCTTCTTACCTGCAGGAGCCCGGCGTATTCGAGGTCGGGCAGGTCACCTTCACGTCCGGCCTCTTCGGGCTCGTTCTGGACCGCGAGCATCGCCTGCGTCAGGAGCTCCTCTGCCTCGTGGAACTTTTCGAGGCCTTCGAGTGTCGTGGCTCGTGCCAGTCCTACGACGGCTCTTTCCCGGGGGTCACGGACCCTGGACCATGCGACGGCAAGGACGTCCTCGGCTTCGCGGTAACGTCCCCTCATCCAGAGCACTGTCCCAAGGAGTGTGGAGATTTCGGCGGTCGGATCCGCCTTCCATGAAGCCTCTGAAAGTTGTTGCGCATTCTTCAGGTCGAGTGCCGCAAAAGAGATCAGCGCAGCATTGTGCAGTACGACAGGGTCCGGGTCCTCTCCCAGTTCGATGCTCCAAAGCGCAAGCTTCAGCGCCGCGTCGGCTCGGGATTGAGAATCCATACGATACAGCTTCACCAGTTCCCGAATATGACGGCGCCGCTGAAGCGAAGGCATGGAGTTCCGTAGAATTTCACTGTAGAGCGGATGGACGAAACGGACCTCTTCTTCAGCCCCTTCTTTCCGCACAGCAAGAATCGACCGACTCTCGAGTTCCTCCAGTTCTGAAATGTCGTAAGCATTCAGGAGATGCCTCAGCGGAACCGGCTCTCCCAGAGCCACAATTTGAAGCAGATCGATCTGCGGGAGCGAGGACTCCTGGATTCGCTCCTTGATGAGATCGACGAGCCGGCTTGCCGCGGTGATCTCACCTGAGAGCGACCAGGTTCCATTTTTGTGGGTGAGCTGCCCCTTCTCCTTGCTGGAAATGATCAGCTCCCGCACCGTCAGTGGTAGGCCGTCACTCAGCCGATAGATTTCAGAGGCGGTCATTGAGTCGACAGGGTCTCCGGCCACGGCTGCCGCGATTTTGGCGGAATCGTCCTCGCCGAGCACGGGCAGGTCGATCCGCGCAAGCAGGCCGTCTTTCCAGAACGCCATGATGTCATGAGCGGAGGCCACGTCCTCCCGGCATGTGGCTACCGTTGCTGCGCGGTGATGAGTAATCATCTGCCGCAGGAGAAGAATGGATGCACTGTCCAGAAACTGCACATCGTCGACACAGAGAAGCAAACGACGATTGCCTGCAACACGCTTCAGGGATTCAGCTGACCTCGCCAGAACCGAATGGGCTTCGGCAAGGCTGATCCTGTCGGGTGAAATCCATGGAGCAAATGCCCCCAGAGGAATTTCCCGGGATGCATGCGTTGCCGAGATGAGCAGCGGGTGAAACCCGTAACTCGAGGCGCGTTCATATGAATCCAATACCAGCCGGGTCTTCCCGGATCCGGCCGATCCCAGAATTATGGCGCCTCTCGGCGTGCCATTCTTCAGAATCTCTTCTATCTTCTGCTGTTCGGCGGCACGACCGATCAAAGGCCACTGCGTGTCCATGGTGCTGAGAATACCTCCGGAAGGCCGAACTCGCAGATGACGGCACTCATGGCCAGCCGACGAGACAGACCCAATACCGATTGGGCCGGTATCGGCCTGAATTCATGTCACCACCTCATAGCGCCAATGTGCTTGCTGGACACCCGCAGCGTTCAACCGTCCACCGTCGACTGCCTTCGCTTCTCGGCGCCACGAGCGCTCCTGGAAGTCCTGCGCCTCCTAGCACGCATCCGCCACGTGCTTGCGAGCCGGCGACGGCACGTGGCGTTCTCGTGAAGTCTGGGTGGCGGATGGCCGTCTCGAATGGGTATCCGTTACTCAGGTCGGGAGCGCGTAGCCGTTTTCTTGGGTGACAAGTAGGCGCGCGGAGAACTGACCGCCACATGGCCACGGCATGAGGCTTTGCGTGACGGGCGGCCGACCGATCTGGAATGTCCCTTCGAAGGAGTGCGCTCCGCCGGGGGCGGCCCGTTCCGCAGACGGGTGACGTCGGCGCGTTCGTACGGCGCGAGGGCTCCTGCTGGGGCAGCATCGGGATGCTGCCGGCGAGCGAAGCAGGTCACGCCGTGGGATGACGGAGGGATCGGGTGCTCAGCCAGGCGATGGGGGCCATGCTGCCGGCCGCGCTGGCGATCGCGCTCAGTCCCTTCCCTGTGATCGGGATCGTCCTGATCCTGTCCGGCGCGCGGGGCGGCCGCAACGGCCTGCTGTTCGCGGCCGGGTGGATCACCGGCCTCACGGTCACCGCGGCACTGGTCGTGGTGCTGTTCGGCGGGGCCGACACCCCCGGCAGCACGTCCTCGGCGATCGCGGACTGGGGACGGGTCCTGGCCGGAGGAGCCTTCATCGTGCTGGGAGCACGTACCTGGTGGAAGCGCCCGCGTGCCGGTGAGCAGGCGGAGCCGCCCCGCTGGATGGCCTCGCTCGAGGACGTCACGGCCGGGCGGGCACTGCTCCTGGGGGCGCTGCTGTCGGGCGCGAATCCGAAGAATCTCGTCCTGACGGCGTCGGCCGCCACCGCGGTCGTCGAGGCCGGCGCCCACGACGTCGGCCTCATCACGGCGGTCGCCCTCTTCGTGCTCATCGCCTCCTGCACGGTGCTCGCCGCCGTCGCCGTCCATCTCTCCGGAGGACAGCGCGCCGCGTCCCTCCTGGACGGTGTCAGACGGTTCATGGTCGCCAACAGCACCGTGATCACGGTGATCGTGCTGCTCCTGCTGGGTGCGAACGTCTTGGGCGAGGGGCTGTCCGGTCTCGGCCGATGAGAGCGGCGTGCCGACCCCCCGGCCAACTGCATTGGTGGCGCCCCATCCGGCGGTCCGGCAAACGACGGGCCGCCCCCAGGGCTCATCACCGGCGGACCTGAACGGGCGCCTTGCCCACCTGGAGGGAGCCGGGGGCAGCAACCGGCTCTTTACCGCCGGGAGATGGGCGGCTCAGGCCGTCGCCCCCGCAGGTACGGGGAGCGGTCCCGGCTGATGTTCCGGCGTGGTCCCGTGTACCCGGCGTTCCTCCCCCGTCTCCTGCCGATATGGAGCCGGGGGAGATCGGGGGCCGTCCGGGTTGCGAGCGGGCCTCGACCCGTCGTCGAGCGGGGGGCTCGAGGATGCGGCTGGGTGGGGGGTGAGAGACCTCCGTTCGGACGTGAGGAGTGCTTATGTGCAAGGTCGTTTCCCGTGACGGCATCACAGCCCCCTGCGAGAAGAAAAGGGGCTGCCCCGCGACCGTCCCGGGCTGCTGCACAGCCGGCGGGGGCATCACCGGCGTACGTGCGAACGGCGCCCCGGGCGCGGGAAGTCGGCTCTGATGCGCCGCGTCGCGGTCGTCGGGGCCGGAGCGGCCGGCTCGCTCACCGCCGTCCAGCTGATGCGGCAGGCCGACAGGCTCGGCCGGCCGGTCCAGGTCTGGCTGATCGACCCCGCCGAACGGACCGGGCCCGGAATCGCCTACAGCACCTGCGATCCGCGCCACCTGCTCAACGTGCCCGCCGGCCGCATGAGCGCCTTCCCCGACGACCCCGGGCACTTCCAGCGCTGGCTGACGGATCATCATCTGCCCACGGATCCCGGTGACTTCGTACCCCGCCGGGTGTACGGGCAGTATCTGAGCGACCTCGTCGAGCGCACCGCCGCCGCCTGCCGGCACGCCCGCCTGCACCGGGTGCGCGACGAGGTCGTCGCCGTACGCGAGCAGGGGCCGGGGCCGGTTCTGCGGCTCGCCGGCGGCGGTGAGCTGCGGGTGGACGCGGCCGTACTGGCACTGGGCAGCCTCGCCCCGGCACAGGACTGGGCCGGCGCCGGACTCAGGGACTCCGGCCGTTTCGTCGCCGACCCCTGGGCGCCCGGCGCGCTCGACCGGCTCGCCGGCGAGGGCGACGTCCTGCTCGTCGGCACCGGTCTGACCATGGTCGACCTGGCCGCCACGCTGGCCCGCCCGGACCGTGTGGTGCACGCGGTCTCCCGCCACGGACTCCTCCCCCAGGAACACCTGCCCTGCCCGGCCCCGCCGGCCGAGGCACCGGCGGGCCTGGACGGTTCGCTCGGTCTGGACACGCTGCGCCGGGTCGTACGACGGCATCTGTCCGCCACCCGGCGCGCCTGCGGGGACTGGCGGCCCGCCCTGGACGGACTGCGCCCGCTGACGGCAACCCTGTGGCAGCAACTGCCCGCCGCCGACCGGGCCCGCTTCCTCGCCGAGGACCTGCGGACCTGGGAGGTGCACCGCCACCGCATGGCCCCCGCCGCCGCGGCCACCCTGCGCCGGCTGCTGGCCTCGGGCCTGCTGCAAACCCGCGCCGGAACAGTGGCCGGTGCCGTGCCGGTCGACGGCGCGGTGGAGGTCGCCCTCGGCGACGGCACCCGGCTGCGGGTCGCCGCGGTCGTCAACTGCACCGGCGCCCGCACGGGCCCGCACGGCACGACGGACCCCCTGGTGCGCTGCCTGCTGGAACGCGGATACGGCCGCACCGGCCCCGCAGGCCTGGGACTGGACACCGCCGGCGACGGACGGCTGGTCCCCGCGCCCGGCACCCCGGGACTGCGGCTGTGGACGATCGGAGCCGCTCGGCGCGGGAACCTGCTGGAGACCACCGCCGTTCCGGAGATCCGCGCACAGGCCGCCGACGTCGCCACCCACCTGCTGGACGCGCTCACCGACCGCCGTGCCCCCGCGCCGGCCGACCGCTACGGGCAGCCCCTGAGCACGACACCCGAAGCCGCGGAGCTGTACGACCGGGCCCTGGAACGCATCCTGGCGGGCAGCCTCGGCGCCGAGGACCTGCTGAACCAAGCCGTCGCCGTCGACCCCGACTTCGCCGTCGCCCACGCGGCCCTGGCACTGCTCGGCCACGAACTCGCCGACGCCGGGCACACGCCCCCGGCACTCGCCGCCGCCCGCCGCGCCGCGGCCATGCGGGCCGACGACCGCGAACGCAGCCTGGTCGCCGCCGTCGACGCCTGCCTGACCGGCACCGAGGAGAGGGGCAAGGCGGCCCTGCTGGGCCACATCGCCGGCCACCCCCGGGACGCCCTGGCCGTGAGCGCGGCCGTACCGACCGTCTCCTTCAACGGGGTCACCAGCGCCGAGGAGGCACAGGAACTCGTCGAGGGACTGTCGACCACCTACGGGGACGACTGGTGGTACCTGGGGCAGCTCGCCTTCGTCCGCCAGGAACAGGGACACTGGGAAGAAGCCGAGTCCCTGGCCTGCCGGGCGCTGGCCGCACAGCCCTGCGCGGGGCACGCCGTCCACGCCCGGGCCCACGTGTACTACGAGACCGGCGAGCACCTGGCCGGCCTGGCCTGGCTGGACGAGTGGCTGCGCCTGCACGGGGGCGGGGCCGGTCATCGTTCCCACGTCGCCTGGCACGCCGCCCTGCACGAGCTGTCCCTCGACGACCGGCCCGCGCTGCTGCGCCGCTACCGACAAGAACTCATCGCCTGCAAGGTGGGCGGGGGACGGCTGCTGGTCGACTCCGCCTCGATGCTGTGGCGGGCACGTATGACGGACAGCTGGAGCGGCGAACTGCCCGTCGGTGAACTGCTGCACGCCGCCCCACGGCACTGGCTGGACGCACCGGCGACCGGCTTCGCGGCCCTGCACGGCGCACTCGCCCTCGCCGCGGCCGAAGACCTCGACGCCCTCGGGCAGTTGCGGGCCCACGCGCTGGCCCACCACCAGGCGGTGTTCGCGCTGGTGATCGCTCCGCTGTGCGAGGCGCTGTCGGACGTCGTCCGCGAGGACTGGGCACAGGCGGTACGGCGCCTTCGGCCGCTGCTCGCCCTGGTGGCACGCACGGGAGCCAGCAAGGCCCAGCAGGAAGTGGTCGAGGAGACCCTGCTGCACGCCCTGATCGCGGGCGGCGAGTACGACCGGGCGGCACGGCTGCTGGCGGACCGGCTGGACCGCCGCGCCTCGCCGCTGGACCGGCGGCGGCTGGACGCGGTACACGGACGGCATGCGGGACGGCGCGCTCCCGCCGTCATATCAACTTGACCCGGTCCTGACGGGCCGGGCTTGGAGGTGGTGCCCAGCTGGCTGCCGAGTGGACTCCTCCGTCCAGCACCCCCCTATGGGGTGGCAGGGACGCGTGACTCACGCCCCGCATTCCACACGCTCTCGCCACGGGTGGCGATGTTATGGGAAGCATTCCGGTCGGCGTGGGCAACGACCCCGCACCCCCGGCAGATGAAAAGCCCCTGGTCGACACGGTTGCGCTTATCGACGTGGCCGCACTCGGCGCACGTCTGCGACGTGTACGCGGGATCGACGAGGACCAGGGGCACGCCGGCCCTCTTGGCCTTGTAGACGACGAAGTCTCCGAGCTGGGCGAACGCCCAGGAGTGGAGGGCGACCCGCTGGGGCTTGCGGAGCCGTACCCGGTTACGGATGCCCTTGAGTTCTTCGAGGGACAGGCCGCGCCCGGTGCGTTCAGCCTCGGTCACGATCGTCTTAGAGATGATGTGGTTGGTGTTCGCTGCGTGCCGTGCTTCCTTGCGGGCACGGGCCTTGAGCCGCCGCCTGGCGCTCTTGGTGCGCTTCTTCTGGAGCTTGGCACGCAGTGCGAGCTGTCGTTTGCGGTACCGGTTGAGTCCGCGCCCGGCGGCCTGGTAGCCGGTGGATGTGGTGGCGATGTTGACGATGCCGAGGTCGATGCCGATGAACCCGTCCGGCTCGTACTGCTCGGCCTCGGGCACGTCACAGGTGGCGACGAGGTAGAACACGCCGTCACGCTCGACCAGATCGGATTCGCCCTGCCGGTATGCCTGGAGCATCCTGAGCGCATCAGCGGAACACACGAACGGCACGTTCTTGACCCGGCCGTCCACCGTCCAGACAGACACGGTCCGCTGACCATACTGCCAGCTCAGACACCGGTCGTCATACGGCTGAGCGGCCTCGGGCCGAAAGACGACCGGCTTGGACTCGGCCCTGCGGCGACGCCGGGAATCTTCCCTGCCGAGGTTCCCGGCCCGGATATTGGCCTTGAGCGTGGTGTAGGCGTCGCACACCTTCTTGATGGTGTGCTGCGCGGCTTGGGCCCCCAGCCCCCGCGCCTTCAGTTCCGCGTAGGTGTGCTTGCGCAGCTCGTACTCACGCGGCACGCCGTGCTCGAACGCCACCTCCGACACCCAGTTCGCGGCCTCGTTGACCGTGCGCAGGGTGCGCCCGAGCACAGAGGCCTGCACGGCATCCGGCATCAGCTTCACCTGCACAACAAGTTTCACGAACGTAACCGTAGCAATGCTCTATGTCACCACGCTGGGAACCGAACCCCAACATCCGCAGGGGCCGTAGCGTCGTCCACACCCTCCACGCACACTTGGTCTTCACCCCGAACACCGGCGCGGACCATTCACCGACGAGATCCTCAGACTCTGCGAAGAGGTCATGCGCGACGTGTGCACCGACTTCGGCGTGGAACTGCGGGACTTCAACGGCGAACACAACCAGTCCACCTGCTCGTGCACTACCCACCCAAGGTCGCCATCTCCCGACTCGTAGGCTCCCTCAAAGGGTGTCTCCGCACGACACCTACGGCAGGAGTCCCCCGGCCACATCCGCACGTCCCTGTGGGGTCAGCACTTTCGGTCACAGTCCTACTTCGCTCACCGTCATCAAGGCGTACATCGAGAACCAGAAACACCCCGGCTGAGGTCAACAGCGCAGACCCATGAGCCCGCGCGGGTCAGCGCAGCGTCAAAAAGCCTTTCCTCCCGGGCGTGAACGCCCGGGGTTCCGCGCTAAATCATGCTGAACGAGGTGTCGTCGGTTCCGCTGCAGCAGTCAAGGCGTCCTCCTCTTCGGCGGGTCGGCAGCCTTTCCGGCGTGTTTTCGATCTGACCGGCACGTGCCACGTGCGACTGCGGACGCGGGAAGGCAGTTGAACGCTTCCCGGGCGGCTCCGGCCGGCCCGTCCGGAGAGCTCGCCCGGCGTCGCCGCAAGCGTGGCGCGGCAGGGCCCGCCGGGTGGTCCGGACCGTCCGGCGTGCGGTTGCGCACGGCCGGTCCGCGCCTGGCCATCGGCCGCGTCGTCCGCCGACGGGTGACGGGTGAGGGCCTGCCCGGACGGGACAGCGGCACAAGCCGGTTGCAGGCCGAGGCGGGCACGAACGGCGGTGGAGCGGTTCTCGACCGTGCCTGCGGCGGCTGTCCAGTGTTTCTCGGCCGCATCCCCAGAAGGTGGGTTGAACGGCCCGTCACCACGGCCCTGAAGTGAGGTCGGACATAATGCGTTCATTTGCCCGCCGTTGCCTGCGTGAGGTGTACAGCGCCTTGAAGGCATACGGCAGTTACTACACAGGGGTGGATCCCGAACACCCGGAGCGGCTCCTGGGGCTGGAGGGCCCCGTGCCCGGGCACCCGGAGCGGCTGAGCCGGAAGGTGCCGCTCACACCGAAGGAGCGGACGCTGGTCAAGGAGCTGGAGCCGCACTGAGCCCGTCTGCGTCTGCGGATGAACGCCGCTGCCGGGGCTCTTGGGAGCCCCGGCAGCGGCGTTCGGGATACGGGCAGGCGCTCAGGCCGCCGAGCGCTTCATGACGAGGTTCTCGCGTCCCGTCGGGTCGGGGTCCGCGGCCGCGCACGGCCGGCCGTACCGGTCAGAGGGCGGACCCGCTGGGGGGATCTGACGGCGTCGGCGCCGCCGAGCGGGATCCGGCCGGCGTCGGGCGGTGGCAGCGTGGTGAGCGTGCGGGTCGTGGTCGTCCTGCCCGAGGCGTTGGGGCCGGGCGGGCCGACCACCGGGTTGTAGGGGATGGTCGGGTCGGCGCGGTCCGCGTCGTCGTGTGCCGTGCAGTTTTCGGCGGGTGGCGAAGGTGCCGCCGCCACCCGCCTCCACCCGCCTCCACCCGGGCCTTCACCCGGACGAGCAGGCCGTCGGGGGAAGCGGCGCGCAGACGCAGGCGGCCGTCCCTCGGCGCTTCGTTGTCCGACATCTCGAAGCGTGAGGAACGGCCGCCCGCGTCGTCCCGGGAAGAACCGCGGATCAGCTCGTCGAGTGACCCGCGGCGTCACACCGCAGGCTCAGGCGGTGGACGGCTCTTCGGCCCGGCTCTTGGCGGACTCGTGCGGCGCCGTCTCCTGTGGTGTCAGGCCCGGCCGCCAGAAGCGCGGTCCCAGGTCCAGGGCCAGCGCCGGGACCAGCAGACTGCGTACCAGGAACGTGTCGAGGAGGATGCCGACCGCTACGAGCAGCCCCTGCTGCAGTGCGCTCACCGTGGGGATGGCCGCAAGGACGCAGAACGTGGCGGCCAGCACCACGCCCGCCGACGTGATGACACCGCCGGTCACCGTCACCGCGGTGAGGATTCCCTCGCGGTGCCCGCGCAGCCGCACCTCTTCCTTTGCGCGTGTCATCAGGAAGATGGTGTAGTCGACGCCCAGCGCGACGAGGAAGATGAAGCCGAACAGCACCAGCCCGCGGTCGATCTTCGCGTGGTCGAGGGCGTGGAACAGCAGCGAGGCCGTGCCGACGGCCGCCGCGAACGACAGCACCACGGACCCGAGCAGCACAGCGGATGCGATGGTCGCCCGCAGCAGGATGAGGAGCATCACCAGCACCACCGCGAGGATCAGCGGGATCAGCAGCATCTCCTCGTCGCCCTGCGCCTCGGAGACGTCGAGCGCCACCGCGCTCTGGCCCCCGACGACCGCGTCGGCTGCCGGCCCGGTCGATCCGTCCAGCGCCGTCCTGATGTCGCGGACGGTGTCCTTGGCGGCCGCGGAGTCCGGAGCGTCGCGGAGCACTGCCGTCAGGTGCGTCCAGCCGCCCTTGGCCGCCTGGGTGCTGACGGAGGACACACCGGGCACCTTGGCGACGACGGCCGTCGCGGATGCGGCCCCGGCGTCGCGGACGTACACGTCCGCGGGAGCGGACGAGCCCGCGGGGAAGTGCTTGGCCAGAACCTGCTGGCCGGTGACCGAGTCGACCTTGCCGGTGAACTGCTCCGCCTGCGTCTGGCCGGTGTGCACGCCGGTGATGCCCAGCACCATGACGCCCAGTACCAGCGCCGTGCCGATCCACACCGCGCGCGGGCGCCGTCCCACGGCCTCGGCGATCTTCGCCCATGTGCCGTGGCCCTGCGCCGAGTTCGGGTCGTATCCCGCGGTGACGCGCGGCTTCACGGGCCAGAACACCCAGCGGCCCAGGATCACCAGCAGCGCCGGCAGCAGCGAGGTCATGGCGAGGAACACCAGGACCACGCCGATGGCGACGACCGGTCCCAGACCCCGGGTGCTGTTCATGCTGCCGAACACCAGGCACAGCGACGCGATCGTCACCGTCGCGGCGGAGGCGGCCAGGGCCGGCAGCGAGCCGCGCACGGCCAGCGACATCGCCGTGTGGCGGTCTTCGTGCCGGTGCAGTTCCTCCCGGTAGCGGGAGATGAGCAGCAGGGCGTAGTCGGTGCCCACGCCTACCGAGATCACCATGAGTACGTAGGCGCTCTGGCCGTTGACCACCAGCCCCGCGTGCTTGGCGAGGAGGTAGACCACGCCGCTCGCCACCTGGCTGGCCAGCCCCACGGTGATCAGCGGGATCAGCCACAGCACCGGGCTGCGGTAGGTCACGAGCAGCAGCAGCGCCACCACGCCGAGCGCGACACCCAGCAGCGCGCCGTCCATGCCGGAGTAGACGTCGGCGAAGTCGGCGATGCTCCCGGCCTCGCCGGTGATCTTGATGTCGAGGCCGGCGGGGGCGCCGGCGGAGGTGATCTTGCCGGCTTCGGTCACCTTGTCGGTGAGCACCTTGTTGTCGCTGGGCGAGGTGCGCAGCGGAACGCTCACGAAGGCCGCGACCTTGTCCTCGGAGACCACGGCGGAGGAGACCTTGCCGATGGCCACCTTGTCGGCGAGCCGGGCGCGGTCGGCGTCGATCCGGGACAGGTCGGCCTGGGTGAGGCCTCCTTCGCGGGCGTAGACGATGACTGCGGTGCTGGAGTCCTTGTCGGCGAAGTACTGCTCCGCGAGCTGCACCGTCTTGGTCGACTGGGCGCTCGACGGCAGCCAGGCCTCAGGGTCGTTGTCCTGTACGTCTGCCAGGCCGGCGGCCAGCGAGCCGCCGATGCCCATGAGCAGGAACCACAGCACAAGCACGACCCACTTGGAGCGTCGGCCGGCGACGAAGGCAGCGTATCGGCTCACAACGGTTGGGGATGGAACGGGCGGTGTAACCGTTTCTGTGGGGGATGGTGCCGGGATCTGGATCGTCATGTGACGCTCACCGAGGGTCAGGAGCCGTGGAGCGGGGGCTCGTACGGAACTGGGTACACGAAGGTTCTTCACCAGAGGGATGGAGTCCTGGTGGAGCGTCCCTGGAGTTGGCTTGAACTCGGATTTCCTCGCCCGATGGCGGTCCGTTTCCGGCCGAATTCCTGCTTCGGCCCTATGTGGTCGAGCAGGGGGCGCCCTGTGGGAGCTCAGCTTGGGAAGGGGCCCTCGCCGCTGCTGCCGATCTCGTCGAGCAGCGCGTACGACCGGGTGCCGCGACGCCGGGGGAAATCGCACCGGTGGACCGGGCACCCGTCTGCTGCGCGCGGTCGTACAGGAGTGCTTGAGGTTCCCTGGAGCGGTGGCACAGGCACGCATGAGGCTCGCTCGAGCCGTGACACAGACGCGCTTGAGGCTCCCTAATCGCCGCTGGTCACCGGAGGGGGGCGCGCCGCCGCTCGAAAGGTTCGCCTCGTTCGCCGGTCCCCCTCGCGGGGCGGGATCCGTCAGTGTTGTGACGGACGGAAGAACGAAGAACACTGCTGAGGGAGTACCCGATGAAGGCTCGTATGACGAACGCCGCCAAGGTTCTGCCGGACGCCATGAAGGGCATTCAGAACCTCTACAAGGCCATTCACCAGGGTGGGGTCGACCAGCACACGCTGGACCTGGTGCACCTGCGCGCGAGCCAGATCAACGGCTGCAGTTCCTGTGTCCACGCCGGCGTCACGGGTGCCAAGAAGGCCGGGGAGACCGACGAGCGCCTGCACTCCGTCGCCGCCTGGCGCGAGACGCCGTTCTTCTCGGACTCCGAGCGCGCCGCCCTGGCACTGACCGAGGCCGCCACCCGGCTGGCCGACCGCAGCGGGCAGGCCGTGCCGGACGCGGTCTGGGACGAGGCCGCCGACCATTTCACGGAGGAGCAGCTCGCCGCGATCATCCTCATGATCGCGACGACGAACTTCTTCAACCGGCTGAACGCCACCGTCCAGGAGCCCGCGGGCGCCGCCTGGAGCTAGTGCCGCAACAGGCACTCCCCAAAGGCCGGCGGGAGGGCCGCGAGGCCGTCCTGCCGGCCGGTGCGCGGAGGCGGGAAGGCGGGATCGCGAGGGCTTCACGGATCGCGGCCGCCGGCGGTGCGCAAGGCCTTCGCCAGGAGCGCGGCCGGGTGCTCGGGACCGCCCGCGACGAAGCTGTAGAGGCCCGCGGACACCGGAGGCGGGCCCGCCTTGGGAAACTGCGCCGGGCGGGTCCGGATCGGTCAGGAATCGAGAAGCCCGGTTCACGCAGCCGCCTCTAGCCTGCTCGCCATGGACATCACCATCCACACGGCTTCTCTGCCGTACGACGACCCGGACGCTTCGCTCGCCTTCTATCGCGACGTCCTCGGTTTCGAGGTCCGCGGCGATGCCGGCCAGGGCAGAACGCGCTGGATCACGGTGGGCCCGGCCGGTCAGCCGGGCACCTCGATCCTGCTGACACCGCCTGGCGCCGATCCCGGCGTCACCGAGGGCGAGCGCCGCATGATCACGGAGATGATGGCCAAGGGCACCTACGGATGGATCCTGCTGGCCACCCCGGACGTCAACGCCACGTTCGAGAAGGTGCAGGCCGGTGACACCGAGGTCGTCCAGGAGCCGACCGAGCAGCCGTACGGCATCCGCGACTGCGCCTTTCGCGACCCGGCGGGCAACCTGGTCCGCATCCAGGAGCTTCGCTGATGTGCAAGCCTGAATGGCGGCGTGCACGCATCCAGGCGCAGCGCCTGGCCGATCTCGCGCGGCTGCGCCGCGTCCGCGACCGGATCGACAGGGAATACGCGCAGCCGCTGGACGTGGAGGCGCTCGCCCGTGATGTGGGTGTGTCCGCCGGGCACCTGAGCCGGCAGTTCCGGGCCGCCTATGGTGAGTCGCCGTACGCGTACCTGATGACGCGTCGCATCGAGCGGGCGACAGCGCTGCTGCGGCGGGGCGACGTCAGCGTCACCGAGGTCTGCTTCGCGGTCGGCTGCGCGTCGCTGGGCACGTTCACCACCCGCTTCACCGAGCTGGTCGGCATGCCGCCCGGGGCCTTCCGGCGCCAGGCGGCAGAAGCGGCGGCCGACCGTGCCGGTGCTGCGGGTGCCCCCCGCGATGCCGGGTCGGCGATCACGGTGGAGGGGATGCCGGCGTGCGTGGCGAAGCAGGTCTCAAGACCGGTCAGGAATCGAGAAGCCCCGGCGGCCGCACGGCCCCTACGGTGATGGTCATGGCAACCACCGCTTCCGCCCCGGTCACCGCGTCCGTCGCGGCCGTCACCCTTGAGGTGGCCGACCTCGAGGCCGCCCGGCGCTTCTACAGCGCCTTCGGCGTGGACACGTACCTGCACCTACGGGCGTCCCAGGAGCACTCCGACCCGGACGGGTTCGTCTGGGAGGCTGCCGCCCCCACACCGTCCTGACCTGCGTTCCCGTGACAGCCGGGCCCCGGCCCGGATGTCCGACACGTACACCTCTACAGCTCCAAGGAGTTACGGCATGAAGGCACACGTCAGCTCGATCCTTCTCGGCGTCCGGGACATGGACCGGGCCAAGCAGTTCTACACCGAGGGGCTCGGCTGGAAGGTCCAGAACGACTACGGCATCTCGGTGTTCTTCGAATCGGACGGCGCCTCGCCCGTCGGCTTCTACAGCCGCGAAGGACTGGCCGACCAGGTGGGCACGGACCATGAGGGCAGCGGCTTCAGCGGACTGGTCCTGACCTACGTCGTGCGCAGCGAGGCGCGGGTCGACGAGGTCATGGCGGAGGCCGCGAAGGCCGGCGCCACGGTCCTCAAGCCCGCCGGCGCTCTGCCGTGGGGCGGGTACGGCGGCACCTTCGCCGACCCGGAGGGCTACGTCTGGAGTCTGGGCTTCAGCGCCCAGGGAACCGACCAGCCCTACGCCGAGTGACATCCTCCCGGGCCTAAAGGCCCGGGATTCCAATCTGCTCCCACTGCGGCGACGCGGTGGGCAGCTCCTGGCGGGTTCCTGTTTCGCTGCGCTGTGCCGGCACGGATGCCGGTCTTACCTGCGCTCCACAGGCTGATGCCGCCAGTCCGGCGGCCTTGGCGACGTTGAGTGCTGCGTTGACGTCCCGGTCAAGGACGGTCCCGCACGCCGAGCACGTCCACTCCCGGACGTTCAGCGTTTTGGGTCCGTCCTTGACGCCGCATGCGGAGCA
Organism: Streptomyces aureus; assembly: GCF_000725495.1. Lineage (GTDB taxonomy): Bacteria > Actinomycetota > Actinomycetes > Streptomycetales > Streptomycetaceae > Streptomyces > Streptomyces aureus_B. The sequence continues at coordinate 31,917 of NZ_JNZD01000036.1, read as the reverse complement.
CACCTGGGAGGTCGGCTCGAACCGGCCGATCCGGTGGAACCGTCGCCCGTACCGGGTGGCCTTGTACTCCAGCATGGCCACGAACGCGGACCATCCGGCGTCGTGGACGGACTTGGCCAGGCGGGTGCGGGCGAGTCCTTTGACACACAGGTCCTCGACGGCGATCGCTTGGTTCTCGCGGATCAGCCGGGTGGAGAGCTGGTGGTGGAACTCGCGGCGTGCGTCGGTGACCTGCGCGTGAGCGCGGGCGACCTTCAGCCGGGCCTTGCCCCGGTTGTTGGAGCCCTTCTGTTTGCGGGACAGGTCCCGCTGCATCTTCTTCAGACGTTTCTCCGCCCGGCGCAGAAAGCGGGGGCTGTCGACCTTCCGGCCGTCGGAGAGGACGGCGAAGTGCCCGAGGCCGAGGTCGATGCCGATCTCTGGTGTCGTCTCGGGCAGTCCCGCGCAGGCGTCCGTCTTGACGACGAAGCTCGCGAAGTACCTGCCCGCCGCGTCCTTAACCACGGTCACGGTGGACGGGGTGGACGGCAGCGTCCGGGACCAGCGCACGGGAACATCGCCGACCTTCGGCAGTCTCAGTTTCCCGCCCGGCGTGATCCGCCACGAGGCGTTGGCAGTGAAGCGGATCGACTGCCGGTTGTCCCGCTTCGACTTGAAGCGCGGCGCGCCCGTCTTGGGGCGCTTGCCCTTGAGCCCGTCGAAGAAGTTCCGGTAAGCGGTGTCCAGATCGCGCAGGGACTGCTGGAGGATCACCGCCGAGACCTCGCCGAGCCAGGCCCGTTCCCATGTCTTCTTCGCGCCCGTCAGGTTTCTGGACAGTTCCGCCGAGGTGACGAACGGCGCCCCCGCGGCTCGGGCCTCCTCGCGGACGCGCAGCGCGTCGTTGAAGACGACCCGCGCACACCCGAACGCCCTCGCCAACGCCATGCGTTGACCGGCACTCGGGTACAAGCGGAAGCTGTACCGAAGCTGCACAGCGACCACCTTAGCGTTGGCCCATGTCGCCATGATGGGAACCAAACCCCGATATCCGCGCGGGTCGAACAGTCGTCTGCAACGTGCATACACACTTGGTGTTCGTCACCAAGTACCGGCGCGGCGTCATGAACGACGAGATGCTGACGCGCTGCGAAGAGGTGATGCGCAAGGTGTGCGAGGACTTCGGCGCCAAGCTGAAGGGAGTTCAACGGCGAGACGGACCACGTCCACCTGCTCGTGCACTACCCGTCGAAGGTTGGCCCGGCCGGCCTGGTGAGCAGCCTCAAGGGCGTCTCCTCGCGCCGTCTGCGTGCGGAGTTCACCGTCCGGGTGAACCGGGCGATCATGTACGGCCGGTTCTGGTCACCCTCGTACTTCGCCAGCTCGTGCGGCGGCCCGCCGCTCCAGGTGGTCAAGGACTACATCGCACAGCAGAAGCGCCCAGACTGAGCGCAGGTATCCGTGGGCGTGGGTGGATGGTGCGGACCCGTGCCCACAGCCGCGGTTGGAGCAGTCCGAAGATGCGATTCACCCTCGGCCTGAAGGCCGGGGCACTCTCTCAAGATCAGAGGTAGACCATGAAGTTTCTGTCCCACGTCGAGCCGCCCGAGCCCATGCGGGGCCTGCTGGTTCCGCCCGAGGTGGTGGAAGCTCTCGGCGAGGGCTCGCGGCCACCGGTGACGATCACGCTCAACGGGCATTCCTGGAAGAGCCGGGTCGCCTTCCTGCGCGGCCGCCACCTGATCGGCCTCAGCCACGCCAACCGGCAGGCCGCGGGTGTCGAGATCGGCGAGGAGGTCGAGGTCGAGCTGGAGCTCGACACCGAGCCGCGCGTCGTCGTCGAGCCGGAGGATTTCGCCCGGGCCCTGGACGACGACCCGGTCGCCCGCGCCGCGTACGACCGCCTCACCTACAGCCGCAAGCGTGAGCACGTGCGTGCTGTGGAGAGCGCGAAGATGCCCGAGACGCGCCGGCGGCGTATCGAGAAGGCCGTCGCCACCCTGCGGGGCTGACCCCGGTAGCAGGCCTTTGACGCCGTACGCACCAGCCGTTCCTCAGCGCTTCGTCGGTCGACACCTCGAAGCACCGAGGAACGGCTGTTTGCGTTCTCCCGGGAAGAACGGCAGGTCAGCCACTGAGCGTTGTCGGGGGCGGCGGGTGGTGCGAGCGGGCCGCTATCGGTTCTCGACCGGTGATGCACCGGCGCATTCGAAGCTGCAGACACAGGGCGAGGTGAGAGCACCTCCGGTCGGCACGAGGAGTGCGTGATGCGCAAGGTCGTTTCCCGGGACGGCACGACGATCGCCTACGACAGGTCGGGCGAGGGCCCCCCGCTCGTGCTGCTCAACGGTGCGTTCCGCGATCACACGATCTTCGACGAGCTCGTTCCCGAGCTGGCGCGGCACTGCACCGTGTACGCCTACGACCGCCGCGGGCGCGGCCAGAGCGGTGACGCTCCCGAGTACGCCGTCGAGCGGGAGATCGAGGATCTTTGGGCGGTGATCGAGGAGGCGGGCGGCTCGGCGGCGGTGTTCGCCGGGTCCACGGGCGCGAACGTGGCGCTCCAGGCGGCGTTCGCGGGCGCGCCGATCACCAGGCTGGCTCTCCACGAGCCGTTCTTCCGGGTCGAGGGGTTCCCGAAGCCCCCGTCGAACTCCGCGCAGACGCTCCGGGTCATCCTGGAGGAAGGCGACCGGCGCGACGAGGCGGCCGAGTACTTCCTCGGCCCCGTCCTGGGCCTCACCCCCGACGCGGTCGCGCAGTGGCGCAGGAGCCCGATCTGGGCGATGAACGAGGCGAACGCGCACACGCTGCTGTACGACATCGAGATCTGCGGCGACTTCACCGTTCCGGCCGGCCAACTTGCTGGATTTTGGACGCAGACGCTGGTCCTCAACAGCGACAGCACCAGTGACTGGCTGCGTGCGGCGGCCGCGGCGACCGCGGCGGCCCTGCCCAACGGCCGGGGCCTCGAGCTGCCCGGATCCTGGCACCGGATCGACATGGACGTGCTCGGCCGGACGCTGGTCGAGTTCGTCACCGCCTGAAAGGTCCCGCCGCCCCTGCCCGCGCCGACGCCCTGCAGCGCGGGGGGCGTAGGGCCCATCCCTGAAAGCACGCCCTCTACCTCCCGGGAGAACATCACCGTGACCACGGCTCACCCCCTGGCCGCCGGGGACACCGCGGAGGCGGCCTTGGCCGCTGCGCGCGGCGCCACCGTGTGGCTGACCGGGCTGCCCAGCGCGGGCAAGACCACTCTCGCCCGCGCCCTCGCCGAGCGCCTGCGCGCCCAGGGACACGAGGTCGAGGTGCTCGACGGCGACGAGATCCGCGCGTTCCTCTCCGCGGGCCTGGGCTTCGGCCGCGCGGACCGGCACACCAACGTGCAGCGGATCGGTTTCGTGGCCGGGCTGCTGGCCTCCCACGGCGTCAAGACGCTGGTTCCGGTCATCGCCCCCTACGCCGACTCCCGCGCCGCCGTCCGGGCCCGGCACGCCGCCCGCGGCACACCGTTCGTGGAGATCCACGTGGCCACCCCGGTCGCGCTCTGTTCCCAGCGGGACGTGAAGGGCCTGTACGCCCAGCAGGCGGCCGGTGAGATCTGCGGTCTCACGGGCGTCGACGACCCGTACGAGGCGCCGGAGAGCCCGGAGTTGCGCATCCAGACGCAGGACCGCTCGGTGGCCGATTCCGCAGCCGAGCTACACGCCTTCCTGATCGAAAGGGGCCTGGCATGACGGTCATGACCCATCGCCTGATCGAGGCGTCGGGGAACCCCTTCGCGCTGACGCACCTGGACTCGCTGGAGTCCGAGGCGGTCCACATCTTCCGCGAGGTGGCGGGCGAGTTCGAGAAGCCGGTGATCCTCTTCTCCGGGGGCAAGGACTCGATCGTCATGCTGCACCTGGCGCTCAAGGCGTTCGCGCCCGCACCGGTGCCGTTCGTGCTGCTGCACGTCGACACCGGTCACAACTTCCGCGAGGTCCTCGACTACCGGGACCGCACGGTGGCGCAGCACAACCTGCGCCTGCACGTGGCCTCGGTCCAGGACTACATCGACCGCGGCGTGCTCAAGGAGCGTCCCGACGGTGTCCGCAACCCGCTGCAGACCGTCCCGCTGACCGAGGCGATCCAGCAGCACAGGTTCGACGCCGTGTTCGGCGGCGGACGCCGTGACGAGGAGAAGGCCCGCGCGAAGGAGCGGGTCTTCTCGCTGCGGGACGAGTTCTCCCAGTGGGACCCGCGCCGCCAGCGCCCCGAGTTGTGGAACCTGTACAACGGCCGGCACGCGCCGGGCGAGCATGTGCGCGTCTTCCCGCTGTCCAACTGGACCGAGCTGGACGTGTGGCAGTACATCGCCCGCGAGAAGATCGAGCTGCCCGAGATCTACTTCGCCCACGAACGCGACGTCTTCCTGCGGGGCGGCATGTGGCTGACCGCCGGCCGGTGGGGCGGTCCCAGGGACGGCGAGAGGGTCGAGAAACGGCTCGTGCGCTACCGCACCGTGGGCGACATGTCCTGCACCGGTGCCGTCGACTCCGACGCGGCCACGCTCGACGCGGTGATCGCCGAGATCGCCGTCTCCCGGCTCACCGAGCGGGGCGCGACCCGGGCCGACGACAAGCTGTCCGAGGCCGCGATGGAAGACCGCAAGCGCGAGGGGTACTTCTAGCGATGACCACCACCACCGAGCAGCTCAGCGCCACCACGCTGCTGCGCTTCGCCACCGCGGGTTCCGTCGACGACGGCAAGTCCACCCTGGTCGGACGCCTGCTGCACGACTCCAAGTCGGTCCTGGCCGACCAGTTGGAGGCCGTCGCACAGGTCTCGGCCGGCCGTGGGCAGGACACCCCCGACCTGGCCCTGCTCACCGACGGGCTGCGGGCCGAGCGGGAGCAGGGCATCACCATCGACGTCGCCTACCGCTACTTCGCCACCGCGCGCCGCCGGTTCATCCTCGCCGACACCCCCGGGCACGTGCAGTACACCCGCAACATGGTCACCGGTGCCTCCACCGCGGACCTCGCGGTCGTGCTCGTCGACGCCCGCAACGGCATGGTCGAGCAGACCCGCCGGCACACCGCGGTCGCCGCCCTGCTGCGCGTCCCGCACGTGGTCCTGGCCGTCAACAAGATGGACCTCGTCGGCTACGAGGAGTCCGTGTTCGCCGCGATCGCCGAGGAGTTCACCTCGTACGCCGCCACGCTCGGGGTCAAGAACGTCGTGGCGATCCCGCTCTCCGCGCTGGCCGGCGACAACGTCGTCGAGCACTCCGCCACCATGGACTGGTACGGCGGCCCGACCCTGCTGGAGCACCTGGAGAGCGTCCCGGTCGGCAGCGACCCGAGACAGGAGCCCGCCCGCTTACCGGTCCAGTACGTGATCCGCCCAGGGAGTGCCGAGCACCTCGACTACCGGGGCTACGCCGGCCAGATCGCCTCCGGCGTGCTGCGGGTCGGGGACGCCGTCACCGTCCTGCCCTCGGGCCGCACCACCGCCGTCGCGGCCATCGACGCGCTCGGCACGCAGACGGACGTCGCCTGGGCGCCCCAGTCCGTCACCGTCCGGCTCACCGACGACGTCGACGTCTCGCGCGGCGACCTGATCGCCGCCAAGGGCACGGCCGGGGCGCCCGCCAAGGACATCGAGGCCGGCGTCTGTCACCTCAACGAGCGCCCCCTGCACGTCGGCGCCAGGGTCCTGCTCAAGCACACCACCCGCACCGTGCGCGCGGTGGTCGAGGACATTTCGTACCGGATCGACATCAGCACGCTCGAACGGCGCCCCGGCGGCGAGGGCCTGCAGGTCAACGACATCGGCCACGTCGTGCTGCGCACGGCCGAGCCGCTCGCGCTCGACCCCTACGCCGACAACCGCCGGACGGGCTCGTTCCTGCTGATCGACCCGGCCGACGGCACCACCCTCGCGGCCGGCATGGCGGACGAGCCCTTCGAGACCGTACGGCGCGCAGCCGAAACATCCAACGAGGAGGACTGGATCTGATGCAGTATCGGACGATCGGGCGCATGGCCGTGGCGGCCGTGGCGGTGACCGCGGCTGCCGGACTGCTGTCGGGCTGCGGCTACGGCGCCAGTGCCGAGACAGCCCCGGCGAAGCAGACCGAGGGCGCCTCGGGTGCGAAGCTCTCCGCCGACACCGTGAAGATCGGTTACTTCCCGAACCTCACGCACGGGACCGCTCTGGTGGGCCTGCAGGACGGTCTGTTCCAGAAGGAGCTGGGCTCGACCCGGATCAAGTCCCAGTTCTTCAACGCCGGTCCGGCCGAGATCGAGGCGCTCAACGCCGGTTCGATCGACATCGGCTGGATCGGCCCGAACTCGGCGATCAACGGCTACGTCAAGTCGCACGGCACGTCCCTGCGGATCATCGGCGGCGCGGCCTCCGGCGGTGTCAAGCTGGTGGTCAACCCGGCGAGGATCAGCTCGCTGAAGGACCTGCGGGGCAAGAGGCTCGCCACCCCGCAGCTGGGCGGTACCCAGGACGTCGCCCTGCTCAACTATCTGGCGGGCAAGGGCTACAAGGTGGACGCGGCCTCCGGCGCGGGCGACGTCAGTGTGCTGCGTACGGAGAACAAAGTGGTGCCGGAGGCGTACAAGTCCGGTTCCATCGACGGCGCCTGGGTGCCCGAGCCGACCGCCTCCAGGCTGGTCACGCTCGGCGCGAAGGTCCTGCTGGACGAGAAGTCGCTGTGGCCGGGCGGCAAGTTCGCGACCACCGACATCATCGTCTCCCAGAAGTTCCTGACCGCGCACCCCGACGTGGTCGAGGCCGTGCTGCGCGGCTCGCTGGCGGCCAACGCCTTCATCAAGGCCGACCCGAAGAAGGCGAAGGCCGACGCCAACCTGCGGATCAAGGCCGACACGGGCAACGCGCTGCCGCCCGCCATCCTCGACCCCGCGTGGGCGAGCATCGACTTCATCGACGACCCGCTGGCCGGCACCCTGCGGACCGGGGCCGACCACGCGGTCGCCGCGGGCCTGCTCGACAAGCCCGACCTCTCCGGGATCGTCGACCTGACCCTGCTCGACAAGGTACTCAAGGCGGCGGGCCGGCCCGCCGTGGCGGACGCCGGGCTCGGCGTCAGGTGACGACCCGCATCCCGTAGCTCCGCGCAGTGCCCCCGTCCACGCCCGCAGGAGGTTCCGCCATGACCACGGCACTGGCCGTCCCGAAGCACGTCCCCGTCGTCGAGACCACGCACGAGGGCCCAGCGGTCCGGCTCTCGCACGTCTCCAAGGCCTTCGGCCGCCCCGGTGCGGGCTCCGTCGTGCTCGACGACATCGACCTGGACGTTGCCCCGGGCGAGTTCGTCACCCTGCTCGGCGCTTCCGGCTGCGGCAAATCCACCCTGTTGAACCTGGTGGCGGGGCTCGACGAGCCCAGCGCCGGAACCATCGATGTACCCGGTACCCGGCCGTCGCTGATGTTCCAGGACCACGCGCTGTTCCCGTGGCTGAGCGCGGGCCGCAACATCGAGCTGGCGCTGCGTCTGGCGGGCGTGGAGCGCGAGAGGCGCAGGCCCGAGGCGGAGCGGCTGCTGGAGCTGGTCCGCCTGGGCGGCGCGTACCGCAAGCGGGTGCACGAGCTCTCCGGCGGCATGCGCCAGCGCGTGGCCTTGGCGCGCGCGCTCGCCCAGGGCAGCACCGTCCTGCTGATGGACGAGCCGTTCGCCGCACTCGACGCCATCACCCGGGACGTCCTGCACGAGGAGATCACCCGGATCTGGAACGAGCGCAAGCTCACCGTCCTGTTCGTCACCCACAACGTCAGGGAGGCCGTGCGCCTCGCCCAGCGCGTCGTCCTGCTGTCGTCCCGGCCCGGCCGGATCGCCCGGGAATGGCGCGTGGACCTGCCGCATGCGCTGCGGGGCGAATCCGCCGAGGTCGCGGCGCTGTCCATCGAGATCACCGAGCACCTGCGTGGGGAGATACGCCGCCATGTCCAGCACTGACACCCGGTCCGCGGTGAGCGGCCGTGCCGACCGCCACGACGGCGCGGGCGCCGGCCTGGACACGCTGCGGGCCGGCCTGGACGCACTGGAAGCCGGCCACGCGCAGGGCGTCTCGTATCGCCAGGTACTGAGGGCGAAAGTGCTGCCTCCGATCCTGGGCGTGATGCTGGTCGTCGGTCTCTGGCAGCTCGCCTGCAGCCTGCACCTGGCCAGCCCCGAGAAGCTGTCGAGTCCGGCCGAGGTGTGGCACGCGCTCACGCTCCTGTGGAGCGAGGGCACCTTGTTCTCCATCATCTGGACCAGCCTCTGGCGCGGCGTCACGGGCTTCGTGGCGGCCGTCGCGATCGGTACGCCGATCGGCCTGGTCGTCGCCCGGGTCAAGCCGATACGGGCCGCCATCGGGCCGGTGCTGACGGGCCTGCAGTCGCTGCCTTCGGTCGCCTGGGTGCCGGCCGCCGTCATCTGGCTCGGCATCAACAACTCGGCCATGTACGCCGTGATCCTGCTGGGTGCGACGCCCTCGATCGCCAACGGCCTGATCGCCGGGATCGACCAGGTGCCGCCGCTGTTCCTGCGGGCCGGCCGTACGCTCGGTGCCAGCGGTCTGCGCGGCGCCCGGCACGTGCTGCTGCCCGCCGCCCTGCCCGGGTACCTGGCCGGTCTGAAGCAGGGCTGGGCGTTCTCCTGGCGGTCGCTGATGGCCGCCGAACTCATCGCCTCCTCCCCCGATCTGGGGATCGGCCTCGGCCGCTACCTGCAGAACCAGCGGGAGTTCTCCGACATGCCGGGTGTGCTGCTCGGCATCATCCTGATCTTCGCCGTCGGCGTCGCCATCGACCTGCTGTTCTTCAGCCCGCTGGAGCGCCGGGTGCTGCGCAGCCGCGGACTGCTGGCGGCGCGCTGAGGCGCCCGTCCTCCAGCGGAACTCGACACGGCCCCGACGTCCTGTCGAGCACCGTTGCACACGATGACCTGGGGCGGTTCCCCTACGAACGGAGACCGATATGGGCGCGGGGCCCAGTTCCTCTCTGCGTCTTCTGTGGAAGACGTTGAGCGAAGGCCTGATGTGGACGGGGTTCGCGTGGAGCGGCATGTGTCCTCCCTGCGCATGGAAGGAATCCGCCGCCCTGCCTGCCGACCGGCCGTGTCTGCCACCGCTGTCGGACGCGGAGATCGCCCAATGGACGGCACTGGTCAGACAGCTGGGATAGGCACGACCTGGATCTGGTGACCACGCCGCGGCACACGCCCGTGTCCACGGCTCTCGTTGTGGCACGGGGCCCGCCCCGGCGGCTTCGACTCCGCAGTCGTCCCGCGTTTTGTCGACTGGAACCGACCAACAAGCAAAGGAGGCCAGGGTGAGCAGCGCCGGCTCGGGCACCACGCGTCCCCAGGCACTGACGAAAGACGGCCAGTTGCGACGCATCCTCAAGCTGTTCCGCCCGTACCGGAGGAAGCTGCTGTCCGTCGTGTTGCTGGTCGCGGGCTCCTCCCTGGTCGCCCTCGTCAACCCGTTCCTGATCCGCGAGATCATGGACACGGCGCTGCCGCAGGACAGGCTGGGGCTGCTGTCCCTGCTTTCCCTCGGCATGATCATGGTGTCGGTCACCACCAGCACGTTCAACGTCTGGCAGACGCATGTGTCGGCCACGGTGGGCCAGCTCGTCATGCACGACCTGCGCACGGCGGTGTACGCCCACCTCCAGCGGATGTCGCTGGCCTTCTTCTCGCGCACCCGTACCGGCGAGGTGCAGTCGCGCATCTCCAATGACATCGGCGGGATGCAGGTCACCATCACGACCACCGCCACGGCGCTGCTGTCCGACGTGACGGTCGTCATCGCCGCGACCACGGCGATGTTCCTGCTCGACTGGCGGTTGACGCTCGCGTCCATGCTCATGCTTCCGGTGTTCGCCCTGGTGAGCCGTCGCGTCGGGAACCAGCGGCGGAACATCACCCGTGACCGGCAGGGGCAGCTGGCCGAGCTGTCCTCGACCATGCAGGAGTCGCTGTCGATCAGCGGGATCCTGCTCAGCCACACCATGGGCCGTTCGCACTCCCTGACCGACGACTTCGCCCGGCAGTCGCGCCGGCTCACCGACGTCGAGGTGCGCGTCACCACCGCGGGCCTGTGGTACCAGTCGACGATCTGGGTCGTCATAGCCTCCATGCCGGCGATGATCTACTGGGTCTCGGGGCTGACCTCGAGCAACGGCCACATGGCCATCTCCATCGGCTCCCTGGTCGCGTTCACGTCCCTCCAGCAGAGCCTGTTCCGCCCGGCGCAGCGGCTGCTGACCGTCGGGATCGAGATCCAGGGCTCTCTCGAGCTGTTCGGCCGCATCTTCGAGTACCTCGATCTGCCCGTCGACATCGCCGAGCCCGAGCGGCCGGTCGAGCCGGCCGCCTTGCGGGGGGAGGTGCGCATGCGGGGGGTCGGCTTCTCCTATGCGGGAACGGAGCGGCCCACGCTGGCCGGCGTCGACGTGATCGTCCCCGCGGGCCGCAGCCTGGCGATCGTCGGAGAGACGGGCTCGGGAAAGACCACGCTCAGCTACCTCATCCCGCGGCTGTACGACGTCACGTCCGGTTCCGTCACGATCGACGGGGTCGACGTACGCGACCTGTCCTTCGACACGCTGACGGCCGCGGTCGGCGTCGTCGCCCAGGAGACCTACCTGTTCCACGCCACGGTCGCGGACAACCTGCGGTTCGCCAAGCCCGACGCGACCGACGAGGAGCTGTTCGCGGCGGCACGGATCGCCCACATCCACGACTATCTGATGCTGCTGCCCGACGGCTACGACACCGTGGTCGGCGAGCGCGGGTACCGGTTCTCCGGCGGTGAGAAGCAGCGCCTGGCGATCGCCCGCACCATCCTGCGCGACCCGCCGATCCTGGTGCTCGACGAGGCCACCAGCGCCCTGGACGCCCACACCGAGCAGGCCGTGCAGAAGGCCATCGACGCGGCCAGCGTGGGCCGTACCACCATCACGGTCGCCCATCGGCTGTCGACCGTCCGCAACGCCGACGAGATCATCGTGCTGGACCGGGGCCGGGTCCTGGAGCGCGGCACCCACGACGAGCTGCTCATGCGCGGTGGCCACTACGCGGCGCTCATCAACCGGGACAGCGAGCCCGTAGCGGTCTGAGATCCGCTTCCCCTCCCCCGGCGGCCCCGCCCCCGGCGGGGCCGCCGGCCGGTGCCGGGCCGTGCCGCGAAGACCCGTCCTGGAGCCGGGTTCGAGTTCGACGAGAGCGGCTGCCCCTACCTTCGGGCGAATGGATCCCACAGCCTCCGAAACATTCGAGCCGTCCGGGCCGAACCGCCGCACGCTGCTGCGTTACGGCGCCATGACCGGGCTGGGCGCCCTGGTGACCGCCGCCCCCTTCTTCAGGTCGGACGGCGCGGCGGCCGTGACGGCCGGCGGGCCCGAGCCGACGGCGCCCGAGCTGAAGCTGACGAAGTTCAGGGATGCGCTGCGGGTCCCGCCGGTGCTGCGGCCCCGCGACCGCGGCGACCATGACGAGCTGACCGTCCGTCTGCGCACCGCCGACGTCACCGTGCATTCGGAGATGCCGCCGGTGACGATGTGGACGTACGAGGGCGTCTACCCGGGCCCGACGATCAAGACGGTCAGCGGCCGTCCGCTGCGGATCGTCTGGGAGAACCGGCTGACGGGCAACATCCCCGTCACGGCCGTCGACTTCGGTTCGACCGCGGGCCGTTCGCCCGACCCGCTCTCCAACTACCCGGGCACGGCGGGGACCCAGGTGGTCCCCGGCGTGTCGGACCTGGAGCCGTGGGCCGCGGTGCACCTGCACGGCATGCTGACCGGCGGCGGCAACGACGGCTGGATGGAGAACCTCATCGGCCCGGGCGACGTGCAGTTGTCGGCCTATCCGAACAACCAGGCCGCGACCACGCTCTGGTACCACGACCACACCCACCACGTGAGCCGCTTCAGCGTCTACGCCGGGCTCGCGGGCATGTTCCTGTCCCGCAACGAGGAGGAGGAGGCGCTCGACCTGCCCCACGGTGCCTGTGACGTGCCGCTGTTCCTCAGCGACCGCAACTTCGACGTGGACGGGTCCGGTGCCCTCGTCGGCCGGTTGGTCCACAAGGTGGAGATGGTCGGCCCGCAGCGGCTCATGCGTACCCACGCGGCCCCCTACACCCTGGTCAACGGGGTGGTCTGGCCGTACCTGGAGGTCGCGCCGCGCTGGTACCGGTTCCGGATCGTCAACGCCGCGAACTCCCGGATGTACCGGCTGATGCTGCTGTCGGACGGCCGGCCCGTCCCGGGTGCGCTGCGGGTGATCGGGACCGACCAGGGTCTGATCGACAAGCCGCTGGCCGTCGACGGGGCGCTCAACCTCTCCCCCGGCGAGCGCGCCGACGTACTGATCGACTTCAGTGCGTTCCGGGGGCAAGCCCTGAAGCTGGTCAACACGCTGGAGGGCATCGCGCCCGGTGCCTCGGACAAGCTCAACGACCTGCTGGAGCCCGACGTGATGCAGTTCCGCGTCGCGGACCAGGGACCGTCCAAGGGGTTCGTGCTGCCAAAGGTCCTCTCGCCCACGTTCGAGCGGCTCACCCACCACGACCTGCCCCACGACGTCGCCCCCCGGTGGGTGGTCGTGGTCGGTCCCGGCTCGACGAACATTCCCGAGCTGTGGGAGATGGAGGAGGTCGATCCCGCGGGGATCACGTTCCCCTCCCCCGGGACCGTCCAGGTCAAGGACGCCGAGGGCACCGTCACGACGCTGCGCAGGACGGCGATGGCCTACGACGACGGCAGGACGTTCACCGCCGCGCTCGGCAGCGTGGAGATCTGGAAGTACCTCAACCTCGCCACGTCCCCGCACCCCATGCACATCCATCTGTCGCACTTCCAGGTGCTGTCCCGCGAGAACTACGACATCACCGGGTTCGACCGGGCCACCCGCGGCTCGGCCCGGCCCATCGCGTTCAAGGCCGCGGGGGTGCTGGAAGCGCACGAGCTCGGGGAGAAGGACGTCATCCGGGTGGGTACGGCGGGCCAGCTCACGCCGAACGCCACGGTGGGCGAGCTGGTCACCGTGGCGGTCCGGTTCCCCGTCGTGGGCAGGGGCGTCCACCACTGCCACATGCTGGAGCACGAGCAGCACATGGTGCGGCCCCTCGTGGTGTCGCCGGCCGCCCATCTGCACGCGGGCGGCGACCACATGCACGCGATGCGGTGAGCCCGCGCCGGTGACCGGCGCGGGCCCGCGGAACACGCCCGGAACCCCGGAACCCCGGAGCGACAAGAACGGCAGGCCGCGGCCCCGGAGGCCGGCTGCCGTTGTTGTCCTGATGCCGGGGCTCTCCGGCTCAGGGGGCAGGGACCGGGCCGGCGGCGGCCGCCTGGGCTATCCGCCGGCGCATCTCCTCGGAGCTGTTGGCGCGCGGGAACTCCTCGTCGGGAACCTCGACCCCGAGGAACGCGCACAGCGGCTCCCAGCCCTGCTTCACGTCGTACACGAGGACGTTGTCCGCGCCGAGGGCGCGGACGACGTCCTCGGTGTGACGGTGGTAGACCTCGATGGCGTGGTCCTTGTCCGAGAACCGGCCGTCGAAGAGGCCCTCCCAGACCAGGGCGTTGACGACGCGGAACAGCCGGGCCTGGCGGGAGCCCGGCTCGGGCGGGTGCTCCATGGTCCGCAGCGCGAACTGGTACAGCGTGTCGTGGGTGCTCTTGTACCAGCTCTCGGCGTCGCGCACGGTGAGGACCACCCTGGTCCCGGGGAGCGCCTCACTGATCTGCCGGTAGTAGACGGTGGAGGGACCGTCCACCGCGCAGGTGTAGCCGTCGTAGAGCGCGGCCCAGTCGGGGCGCTCGCCGTCGCAGATGATCCGCTCCCACCGGGCGAGGCGCTCTTCGTCGTCGACGATCTCGAACATGTGGAAGCAGGGCCCCAGACCGAGCCGCTCCAGGGCCACCTGGAGTGATGTCGTGCCGGTCCGGCCGAGGCCGGCGTTGATGAGCTTCAACACGGTGGTGTCTCCTCTTCCTCAGCGCCAGACCGCGTCGTCCTGGTGGGTGGCGACGTTCACCCTGTTCCAGAAGTTGACCAGACTGATGTGCATGACCAGGGCGCCGAGCTGCACGTCGGTGTAGTGCTTGGAGGCGTTCGCCCAGACCTCGTCCGACGGCGCGCTTCGGGCGTCGGTCTGCACGGTGACGGCCTCGGCCAGCTCCAGGGCGGCGCGCTCGGCGTCGGTGAAGGAGGGCTCGGTCCGCCACGTGTCCACCAGCAGCAGGCGCTTGTCCGCGGGCTCGGCCGGGAAGGTGTAGACCCGGCCGTTGAGCGCGGCGACGCGCAGCCGGATGTAGTCGAGGGTCGACTGCTCCACGCCGACCTTGCCGATGACCTCGGACAGGTCGAGCAGGGGCTGCAGGGCGCCGGGAACGACCAGGGAGGGGTTGCCCATCCGTTGAGCCATCGGGAGTTCTCCTGTGTGATAGCGGTGCGCTGGAAGGTGAGAGGACGCCGGACAGGGCCGTCAGACCGGGATCGCCTCAATGATCGAGATCGGTGACGCGGTGGGGATCACCCTGCTGATCCGAAAGCCCGCCCTGGCGAACAGCTCGGTGTACTGCGCGAGGGTGCGGTCCTGGGAACCGATCATCAGCATCAGCCAGAGGTCGATGGTGTGACCGATGTGGCGCTCGTTGTTCTCGGGGAGCACGTACTCGATGCAGAGCAGCTTGCCGTCGGGGCCGATCGCCTCGTGTGCGTTGCGCAGGGCGGTCAGAGCGTCTTCCTCGGAGAAGTTGTGGATGATGCGCTTGAACAGGTACGCATCACCGCCCTTCGGCAGCTTGCCGAGGTAGCCGCCGTGCTCGACGGTGCAGCGGTCCGCGACGCCGGCCTCCTCGAAGAGCGAGGCCGAGTCCACGGTCGCGATCTCGAAGTCGTACAGCACGCCCTTGGCGTTCGGCGCCTGCTGGAGGACCCCCGCCAGGAGGTAGCCGCGGCCGCCGATGACGTCCACGACGGTGTGGAACCCGGAGAAGTCGTAGGCGGCCAGGACCGGGTCGGTCTCCGACTCCGAGACCTTGCCGAAGGCCTGGAAGAACGCGGCGGCGTAGGAGTGGTTCGCGTGGAAGAAGTCCAGTGTGCTCATGCCGCGCAGCTTGGGCAGGTTGGCCTCGCCGGTCCGCACGGTGGTGAGCAGGTGGCCCCACTCCTCGTGCAGCAGGGGGTGGCTCATCAGCTGGGCGAACTTGCGCATCGAGTCCTGGGCGTCCTCGCGGAGCTTGTCGGACAGCGCCGTGTTCTCGTACCGCCCGTCCGGACGGACCGCGAAGACTCCGTGGCCGGACAGCGCGCGCAGGATCCGGTGGGTCGCCCGCGGGTCGGCTTCGACCCGCAGGGCGATGTCCTCGGCGGACAGCGGCGCGTCGGCGAGCACGTCGGCGATGCCGAGCCGGGCCGCGACGGAGATCGCCTGGGTGATGACGGCACCCTGAATCAATTCGAGCAGCGCGTAGGAATCCGACTGGTCGCGGACCTCGGCCGATGCGGGCATCGCTTTCCCCTCAGAGTGGCTTTTCTCGGATTCCGGACGATAAGTCGACGCTTCTCTCCGCCGCAGCCGGCCAAGTTTCTCACGTCATTGACGAGAATATTCAACCGGTGAATTCTCGCGTTTGAACGGAGCCCACCTCCACTAACACTCGACCGGGAATCCGACCCCTCTTGTCAGGCTGTGCCGACCGTGAACTCGCCATCGCCTTGAGGAGGCCGACGTTGGACCGCGACACCCCGACCCCGGTGGATTTCTGGTTCGACCCGACCTGCCCCTGGGCGTGGATGACATCCCGGTGGGTCCTCGATGTCGCAAAGCAGCGGCCCCTGGAGATCCGCTGGCACATCATGAGCCTGACGCTGCTCAACGAGGGACGCGCGGACCTGGACGAGCGCTGGCACCGTGACCTGGCCCTGCGCATGGAGCCGGTACGGGTGTGCGCCGCCGTCGAGCACACGTACGGGCCCGGGGCGCTGCGCCGGCTCTACACCGAACTCGGCACCCGGTTCCATCTCGAGAAGGCGCCCAAGGAGCGGGCCACCTACGAGGAGGCCCTGGCCGCCTCGGGCCTCGACCGCGCCCTGGCCGACGCGGCCGGGTCCGACGCGTTCGACGGCGCGGTGCGTGCTTCGCACCACGACGCCATCGCCCGCGTCGGCACCGATGTGGGCACCCCCGTCATCGCCGTGGGGGACGTGGCCTTCTTCGGACCCGTGGTGACGCCCGCACCGCGGGGGGCGGCCGCGGTGAAGCTCTGGGACGGCGTGCTCGCGGTGGCCGAGACCGACGGGTTCTTCGAGCTCAAGCGCACCCGGAACCGGAACCCGATCTTCGTCTGAGCTCCGGCGTCCACCACGGCCGGCCCGGGCGTCAGCCGCGGGCCGCGACCGCCGGGGCGGTCCAGTTGTCCTTCAGCCACGCCTCCAGGGAGACCAGGTCCGGCCTGTTCTTGCGCAGTTCGGCCAGGTCGGCCCGGAAACCGTCACGCTCGAACCAGTCGAACATGTTGGCCAGGTCCGGGCGGCCCGCGCGCAGCGGCTCGATGGGCAGCTGCTGGAAGCGGGTCGGGATGCCGGAGACGGTCTCGAACGCCGCGGCCATCTGCGGCCCGGTCAGCTCGTCGCTGGCGATGTCGACCGTCCGGCCGATCCATTCCCGCGGGTTCTCGAAGGCGTCCGCGGCGAAGGCGCCGATGTCGCTCGTCGCCATGATCTGCACCGAGGTCTCGGGGTGGAGCCACATGGCCAGGACGAGCTCGCCCCCCCGCGCGCGCGGGGCGATGTCGAGGAGGATGTCGTGGAACATCGCCGGCCGCAGCACCGTGGTCGGCAGGTCGAGCGTCGCCAGGTACTGCTCCCCCACCAGCTTGCTCTCGAAGTGCGGGACGCGGGTGTCCCGGTCCGCGCCGCCGACCGAGCTGTAGACGAAGTGCTTCACCCCGGCCCGCACCGCGGCGTCGGCCACCGCCTTGCCCTGGCGGATCTCGGCCTCGACGCCGCCGGCGCCCCGGAAGGTCTGCACGCTGAAGACCCCGTACGCGCCCTCTGTCGCCGCCGCCAGCGACGCCTCGTCGTCCATGTCGCCGTGGACGAGGACCGCGCCCGCCTCCTCCAGCGCCCGCGCCTGTGCCTTGTGCGGGTCGCGGACCAGGGCGCGTACGGAGAAACCGCGCCGCAGCAGGTCGCGGGCGACCGCCCCGCCCTGCCGGCCGGTGCCGCCCGTCACCAGGATCGTCTTAGCAACCGCCACTGTCTGCCTCCATGTTGTGTGCCCGCCGGGCCTCGCCCGGCGGGCTGTCAGGTGTGATGGCCGCGAACGGCCGAGGTCCCCCGCGCGGTGGTGACGTCGCGCGCTACCACGGAACGGGGCCGTCGTCGGACAGGCACTGGCCCGACGGGCCTGCCTCGTCCAGCGTGGCGAGCCGGACGGCGATCTCCGCGCCCTCGGCGGGCGACCGGAACCCGCGGTTGTGGTTGATGTCGGTCGCCACCACTCCGGGGAGCGCCGCGTTGACCTTGATCGGGGTCTCCCGCAGCTCCTTGGCGTAGGCGAGCGTCACCGCGTTCAGGGCGGTCTTCGAGGACTGGTAGGCGATCATGTTGAGGCCCGCCAGGGGGCCGCTCGGAGCCGAGGCCAGGGTCAGCGAGCCCACGTGACTCGACAGGTTGACGATGCGGCCGGCCGGGGAACGGCGCAGCAGCGGCAGCATCGTGCGGGTCACGGTGACCACCCCGAACACATTGGTCTCGAAGACCTCGCGCAGGTCGGCGGCGGTCGCCTCGCCGGGCGTCCCGGTGAAGCCGCCCGCGATGCCGGCGTTGTTCACCAGGATGTCCAGGCGCCCGAACAGCCGCTCGATCTCGAGGGCCGCCTCCTCCACGGAGGCGGGGTCCCTCACGTCGAGCCGGAGCGGCACGGCCGTGACGCCGTCGTCCGCCAGCGCGTCGGCGGCCTGCTTGCCGAGGACCTCGTCCCGGGCGCCGACGACAACGGTGATCCCCTGCTCGCCGAGTTGTCGCGCGATGGCGAATCCGATGCCCTTATTGGCGCCCGTGATGAGCGCGACCTTCTCGAACGGCACGTTTTTCCCTTTCGTGAGGTCCAGGTTCCGCTTGCCCGGAGCGCCCCTTCGCCGGATACGCCAAGGCGGCGGGCGGAACGTCGTGCGCCTGGTTTTTAAGCAATGAATCAATGCGTTCACGGCATGAAACGCAAATTCCCGGGCGCCTTCGATGGTGCCGGTCGGCCCATCCTGTTCAAACGCTGAAAACCCGCGGTCGAACAGCGGACCGGCGAGCGATCGAGAAAGATCGGCCCGCCTTCAAGGCGCCCTCCACCCGGGGTCCGGGGCGCTCGGCGAGACTGCCCACGGCCTGTCTCGGCGCCGGCCGTAGGGGCCCTACGACACCGTAACCATGAAGGAGCTGGTGGAATGACTGGGAGCGAACAGGCTCGGGCGGGCGGCAAGCCCCACGTGGTCATCGTCGGTGGGGGGATCTCGGGACTGGCGGCAGCGTTCCACCTGCGGAACGAGCCGGTGCGCGTGACGCTCCTTGAGGCCTCGTCCCGGCTGGGCGGAAAGCTGCTGGTCTCCGACGTGGCGGGAGTCGCGGTCGACGAGGGCGCCGAGTCGCTGTACGCCAACCGCAAGAAGACCACCGGCCTGATCAAGGAGGCGGGACTCGGCGAGCAGATCATGTCGGCGGGCCCCGTCACCGCGTCGGCGATCTGGACCCGGGGCACGATCAGGCACCAGCCCGACCGTCAGTTCATGGGTGTGCCCTGTGACATCGACGACCTCGCCCGGTCCGGGGTGCTGTCCGCCGAGGGCCTGGAGCGGGCGCAGCAGGACCTCGTGCTGCCCTCCTTCGACCTGAAGGGCGACATCTCGGTCGCGTCCTTCGTCGGCGGGCGGTTCGGCCAGGAGGTCGTGGACCGCCTCGTCGAGCCGTTCCTCGCCGGTGTGTTCGCCGGGCGTGCCTCGGACCTCTCGTTCGAGGCCACTTTGACCCCGCTGGCGAGGGCGTCCCGCGATCACATCTCGCTGGCTGACGCGGCCGGCTCGCTGGTGCCGCACCTGCAGGAGGGCGAGAAGCCCCCGCCGGTGAGCGTCGCCACCCTCGAGGGCGGCTTCGGCACGCTGCCCGCGGCGATCGTCCGTCAGGTGCTGGACGCCGCGCCGGACACGGCCCTGCGCACCGGGGCCCCCGTCCGGGACCTGACGGCCAAGGGTGACCGCTGGCAGGTGACCGTGGGGTCGGCCACCGACTCGGAGGTCATCGACGCCGACGCGGTCATCATCGCCACCCCGGCCGGCCCGGCGGGCAGCCTGCTCGCCAAAGTCCCGGGTACGTCCTTCGCCGCCTCGGCGCTCTCCGAGGTGCCGTACTCCAGCGTGGCCATGGTGACGCTCGCCTACCCGCGCACGGCGTTCCCCGGCGGGCTCTCGGGCCGCGGCTACGCCGGCTACCGGGTGCCGGCGGAGGAGGGCAAGGCCGTCAAGGAGGTCACGTTCACCACGGTGAAGTGGCCGCACCTGGCGGGCGAGACGGAGATCGTGCGCTGCTCGCTCGGACGGTTCGGCGAGGAGCACCTGCTCCAGCTCGACGACGCCGACCTGGTCGCGCTGGCGACGGCCGAGCTCGCCGAGGCCACCGGCGTGAGCGGTGTCCCGGTGGCGTCCCGTGTGAGCCGCTGGGAGAGCGCCCTGCCGCAGTACACCGTCGGCCACGTGGACCGGGTGCGGCGGATCCGTGAGGCCGTGGCGACCCGGCCCGGACTCGCGGTGTGCGGTGCGGTGTACGACGGCGTGGGCGTCGGTGTCTGCATGATGACCTCGCGCAGGGCCGTCGACCAGATCCTCCCCGTCGTCAGGAAGGCCGCGGCAGCCGACTCGGTCGCGGTCGGGGTGTGAACCCGAATCCGCTGGAGTGATCCCGAAGTGATCACTCCAGCGGATTCGGCGTACGTGCGCCCGGCTTACGGGCAGCGGGAAGGGGCCGTGCCGTGGCACGGCCCCTTCCCGCTGCCCGTTCGTCGCGGACGCGGCGGCCCTCGTCGCGGGACCGGAAGATCCGGCCAGGGATCGGGCCTGTGGCCGGATCCCTGGCCGGATCCTGATCGGATCCCTGGCCGCGTCAGCGGTCCAGGATCGTGGCGAAGACCTCCGTCAGCGCCTGCTCCGCGTCCTCGTCGGCGCCGGTGCTGCGCCAGGCCACGTGCTGGTCGGGACGGACCAGGAGCGCGCCGGCGCCGGTGATCTGCCGGACGGCCTCCCAACCGCCGTCCTCGTCGGCGTACTCGGCGCCGTCGCCGATGCGGACCGCGTTGACCTGGACGGAGAACTTCTCCGCCACGCGCGGGGCCGCCTCGCTCCACGCCGTCCCCTCCGGGCCGGTGATCAGCGTGAAGCCGGTCCTGCCCGTCAGGTCGAGGGTGGACAGGCGCTCGCCGTCCCGGGTGATCCAGGCGTGCGGCAGCCGGTGGCCGGGGCGTGATGTCGGCGTGTGCTCGTCGCGCATGGGGACGCGGGCCGGGCGCTCGGTGCCGTCGGGGACGACCGCTCCCTCCTCGTAGGCGAAGCCGACCTCCATCTCGAACGACTGGCAGCCGCCGCGGTGGGTGTCGAATATCTCCAGGGCCCGCGCCCGCACGGTGTCGCCGAGCGGCGACGGGTCGAAGTACGCCGCCAGACGCTGCCCGCGGCGCCCCGCCGGGATGTTGTGGCCGCCGCCGATGGCGTCGATGACCGCCTGGTGGTGCTGGGCGGCGGAGACCGCCCAGTCGACGTTCTCGCGGCCCACGGGCCGGCGCTCGGCCTCGTAGGTGTCGATCAGGCTCTCGGGCGCGCTGCCGTTCAGTACCGCGGCCAGCTTCCAGGCGATGTTGTGCGCGTCCTGGATGCCGGTGTTGAGGCCGAGGCCCACGGCGGGCGGCTGCTTGTGCGCGGCGTCGCCCGCGATCAGCACCCGGCCGACCCGGTACTTGTCGGCGAGGATCGCGTTCACGATCCAGTCCGTGACCTTGTGCACGGTCACGTCCAGATCCGGCACCTTCAGCACTTCACGGATGCGGTCGACGACCGTCTCGTTGTCCCAGCGGCCGGGCGGGCCGGGGGCCATGTGCAGGCCCCACTGCTCGCAGGCCTTGCCCCAGCTCGGACCCATCTCGATGAGGTTGACGGAGAGGTCGGGGTCCTCCGGGCTGAGGTAGTGCGTGATGAGCGTGCCCTCCTCCCACCACTGCGACAGGTCCGCGGA
The DNA here is from genome assembly GCF_000725495.1 of Streptomyces aureus. Classification (GTDB taxonomy): domain Bacteria; phylum Actinomycetota; class Actinomycetes; order Streptomycetales; family Streptomycetaceae; genus Streptomyces; species Streptomyces aureus_B. Next base: position 10,649 of record NZ_JNZD01000036.1, on the reverse strand, counting down.
GAAGTACACGGTCGTCGTGTTGACGTTGCTGGGCGGGCCCTGCATCTCGATGCCGACCTTGTCGCCGACGAAGCGGCCGCCGTCGGCGCCGAGCAGGTACTGCGCCTTGACCGTGATGACCTCGCCGCTGTCGACGTTGCGCACCTCGGCGATGACGTGGTCGCCCTCGTCGGAGAAGTCGAGCACCTCGTGGCTGAAGAGGATCCGTCCCGGGTTCCGCTGCTCCGCGTGCCGGCGCAGGATCGGCTCCAGCCACATCTGCGGCAGCTTCGAGGGCAGTTCCGGGCCGGCCGCCGCGTACTTCTCCGTCAGTCCGCCACCGCCGAAGGCGTCCATCTCGTGGATCCGGCGGGCGTCGAGCGGGCCGTCACCGGCGAACGTGGTCGCCCAGCGCACCTTGCCGAACTTGTCCAGCGGCGCCGCCTCCGCGAGGACGTCGTCGCGGACACCGTGCTGGCGGAAGATCTCCATGGTGCGCTGGTTGAGGTAGTGCGCCTTCGGCACCCTCGACGTGTCCGCGTGCCGCTCCACCAGCAGGTGGTCGACGCCCTGGTCGGAGAGGAACACGGAGGCGGACAGGCCGCACCCGCCGCCGCCCACGATCAGGACCGGAACCTCGATTGACGTCATGTTCGCCCTTCCAGAATTCAGATGGCTTCTCCCCCACAGCCTGACAACGTCATCCGCAACCCTGGTCAAGAACGACTGGACTCCGAAAAGCCACCGGCAGTTGAAGGAGAGGGGAATGAGCTACGGACCGCCCGAGTCGCCCGCCGAGGCGTCCCAGAGACCGACGTCGTTCTCCAGTCTCCTGCGAGTGTCCTCCAGGCGTTCTTCGAGCCCGCGCGGTGGCCGCGACGGCCGCACGCACTCCGATCATGTCGTGTGCCCGGTGCATGGCGAAGCGCACGAAGCCGTTGGGCAGGGGCAGTACGCGCGCGCCCGAGCCGCCTTCCACGCCCGCCGCAGCGACAGGCCCGGCCCGCGGGTGGTCCGCGAGGCCGAGCCGACGGAGAAGATCATCGAAGTACCCGAGCACTCCCGCGGCGCCTACGGAGCCCCACGCGTCCATGCCGTCCTGCACCGGCAGGGCGAGGAGTGCGGACGGCGGATCCAGGATCCTCCTCGAGACTGTGGGCCAGGAGACGGTCGCGGAACCCCGCCGAACGCGGACCTGAAGACCTCGTCGTCCAACAGTGGACCGAGCGCGTCCCGTTGGCTCAGCTGCATGCAGAGAACGGCCGGCTTCCGTGCGCAGCCCGTTCTCGGCCCGACAGGGCACCGACCCACGACGATGCCTCCCGGCGTGAGCCACCCCCGCGAGCACGGGGACGTGCCTTGCCAGGGGCAGCCCGGCAAGGCCGTCGTCAGCACCGGTCAAGCACGGCTGGACCGCAGCCAGGACCGCTCGCGCCACGGGCGCCGCCGGCCGGTGTCCGCGGACTGCTCGCTGTAGGCCCAGCCGAGCCAGTCCGTGATGTCGATGGCGACGACGGGCCCGCCGTCCCGGAGGTAGCGGGCGCCGTCGAACTGCTCGTACTTGCCGTCCAGCAGGCCCAGCGCGCGGGTGCGCTCGGCGCCCTCGTCGATGACCCGGGCGGTGCCGCGCAGCCGTACCCACCAGGCCTTGAGCCAGTCCTCGTCGTAGCAGTCGGCCAGGACCGTGGCCCGCTGGTCGCGGTCGAGGTTGCGCAGCCGCTTGGGCCGCGGGTTGCCGGTCTTGGGCTTGTCGGTGGGTGAGTAGAAGGTGTCGCCGTCGACGACGAAGATGATGGGCACGACATGGGCGCGCCCGCGCTCGTCGACGGTGGCCAGCCGGACGGCCCGCTCCTGCTCGAACCGGCTGCGCATCTCTTCCTGTCCGAGTTTCATCACAGCTCCTTTTCTGCGGGGTGGGGCCCAGACGCTGGGCATGACGAAGTGGCCCCTGGCAGGGGCGGTGGGTCGCGCAGTCCCCGGCGGGGCTCAGCGTTGTGCGGTGTCCAGGAGTGGTTCTTGCCGCTTGTGGCGGCGGTTGCGGCGTACCAGGAGGATCAGGACCGTGCCGAGGGCGGCGAGGGCGATGGTGGTCTGGCCGGACAGTTTGATGGTGTCCTGCGCGCCGAGTGCGCCGACCATGGGGCCGCCGAGGACCGCGCCCAGCGGGGTGGCGATCACCAGGATCGCGCTGCGGAAGGCGCTGAGGCTCACGAGTTCCTCGATGGGCGCCTTCTGCTGCAGCAGGGTGATGGTCACCGGCCCGTAGGGTGCGTAGATCAGCCCGCCGAGGCCGAAGCCCGCGATGCCGGCGGCGAGGGTGCCGAACTGGGCGAAGGGCAGGATCGCCAGCCCCCAGCCGGCCACGATGCCCAGCACGGTCGGCCACAGCGGGAGCCGTCGCAGCGATCCGGTGATCCACGTCCCCAGCACCGCGCCGACGCCGAACGCGCCCCAGATCCAGCCGAGGGCGGTGGGGTCCCCGCCCATCCGTTCGGCCACGACGACCGGGACCGCCACCTCGATCGGCCCGTAGAGCAGGTAGAAGAAGAACGACAGGACGAGCAGGCCCATCAGTTCCGGGTGGCGGGCCAGGGTGTTGGCGCTGCGGCGCAGCGGCACCGCGGGACGGCGTTCGAGGGTGCCCTCGCCGCGGACCCGGGCGGTCACCAGGGCCAGGTACAGATAGCTGGCCGCGTCGGCGGCCAGGACCGCGGCCGGTCCGAACGCGACGGTGACCAGGCCGGCCAGCGGCGGTCCGGTGATGAACGACAGCTGTTCCTGGCTGCCCACCAGTGCGTGGCCGGCGAGCCGGTCCTCGGCGGGCAGGGTCTCGGCGACGAACGTCTGGCGTCCGGCGATCCCCCAGGCGTGCAGGACCGAGGAGAGGGCGAGCAGGGCGATGTAGGTCGTGGCGTTCAGCAGGCCGGTCCAGTACAGCGCCGGGATCAGTGCGAACAGGGCGCCGCGCAGGAGTGCGTTGACCAGGATCAGGCTGCGGGCGTTGCGTCCGCTGAGCCAGCGTCCCAGGGTGAGGGAGCCGATCGCGGCGGGCAGGCTGTAGGCGGCGACGGCGAGGCCCACCACCAGGGAGCGGTGGGCCGGGGCGGCGAGTTCGACGGCCAGCCAGGCCACGCCGATGAAGCTCATGCCGTCGCCGAGGAAGGAGACCAGGAATCCGGGCTGCAGCCGGCGGAAGTCGGGGTTGGCGAGACAGCGGGTGTAGCCCTGGGGCAGCACCCGCTGCAGTCGCCGTGCTCGGGTCATCGAAGAGGCACCTCGGATTCGCTCACCGCGCAGCGGAACCCGATCTCCGGGCTCCTGGTCACCAGTGTCTTGCCCGCGCGGCTGACCGCGGTGAGCAGGGCGGGGGGTGAACTCCACGCCCCGCCGCGGACACTGACCTCGGCCGACCACTCGCCCCACAGGTCGCCGGGGTCCATGGTGCCAAAGCGCGGCTCGAGGGGGAGGCCGTCCAGGAAGCGGGTGGAGGTCCATTCCCATACGTTGCCGCACAGGTCGCGGACGCCGAAGGGGGATTCGCCGCCCGGCAGGTTCACCGGGCCGGTCAGCTCGGGCAGTTCGGCGACGGACAGGTCCGTGAGCCGGCGCAGCCAGGCCCGGCGGTCCAGGCCGGCCCCGGCGTCCTCGCCGAGGACCGTGTGCAGGCCTCGGACCGGTTCGGGCCGGAACTGCTCTCCCCAGGGGTGGCGGCGGTGGTCGTCGCCGCGGGCGGCCCGTTCCCATTCGTCCTCGGTGGGCAGCCGCTTGCCGCACCAGGCGGCGTAGGCCACCGCGTCGTACCAGCTGACCCCGGTCACCGGGTGGCTGGCGGCGCAGCGGGGGTCGTCGGCGGTGGAGCGGGTGTGGTCGGTGTTCCTCGGCTCGTCCGGGTGGCACCACAGGTGGCCCTGGGCGCCGACGTCGGCGACGAAGGCGTCGTACTCGTCGTTGGTGACCGGGCAGGTGTCCAGGTAGAAGCCCTCGACGGTGATCTCGGGCACCACGGGCTCGCCCGGGTCGCCGAAGGAGTCCTCCTCGCCGGCGTGGGTGCCGCGGCGCAGCTGTCCGGCGGGGATGTGCCGCATTCCCTCCAGGGAGAGGCGGCTGGGCAGCCGGTCGGCGGAGAGCGGGACGGGCAGGTCCTCGAGGACGGTTGCGGCCAGTGCCGTGTCGGCGAGGAGTGTCTGGGCGGAGGCCAGGGCGTGCGCGTCCGCGACCGTCACGTAGTTCCCGACGCCCGCGGTGATCTGGTCCGGTGAGCGGCCCAGGACGGCGAGCAGGGCGTGCAGTGCGGAGGGTCCGCCGGCCGAGCGCAGGTCCGGGGTCCGGGCCAGGGAGGCGAGTGCGGGTGCGCGGACGCTCTCGTCCGGGTCGGCCAGCGCCCAGCCGACGGCCTCGGCGGCGAGTTCGGGGGCGAGGCGTACGGCGGCGGCCAGGGCCTGGCGTCGTATCTCGGGCGCGTCGTGCAGCAGGCCCACCGCGAGGCATTCCTCGAGCAGCTGCGGGTCGGTGAGCTGTTCGAGGGTGTTCAGGTAGCCGTCGAGCAGGGTGTCGCGTTCCGCTGCGGGGCCGTCGGCCCAGACGGCGATGTGCAGGACTTCGGACGGGACGTTCGGGGTGGTGGTGGTCATCGCGCGCCGGCCTCCGCTCCGGTGATCATCTTGGCGAAATCCTCGCCCGCCCGGTGGCTGTACGCGGTGCCCGCGTCGGGCTTCTGCCCCGCGGAGTAGTAGACGTACAGGGTGGCCCGGCTGGTGTCGTCGAGGACGGGGCCGGAGTGGTGGAGGATGTTGAAGGTGTGGCAGATGACGTCGCCCGCCTCGGCCTCGATCGGGAGTCCCAGGGGCTCCAGCCGCCGCGGCGGGTAGCGGTGGGATCCGGGTACGAGAATCAGGCAGCCGTTGCGGACGGTGGCGTCGTCCAGGTAGATGCCGACGTTGACCAGGGGGGTCAGCGGGAGGTCGTGCGGGAAGTCGAGGTGCCAGTCCAGGGCGCTGTAGGAGCTTCGCTTGCCCCGTTTCATCTGCCACACGGCTCCGTCGATGGCGTCCTCGAACCGCCAGGTGGGGCGTCCGAGCAGGCCGGGGCCGAGTGCGTCGAGTTTCCGGCGCTCGATCAGGTCCCGGGTGTTCGCGCTGTGGAGGGTGAAGTAGGGCAGCCGGTGCAGGGTGGCCCGGCCGTTCTCGTCGTAGGAGGGTTTGATCACCTGGTCGCGGTGCTCGGCCGGCACGTTGCCCTCGAGGGTCTCGCGTTCCAGGTGTTCGGCGTCGCGCCGGATGACGTCCACGTCCTGCGCGTCGAACAGGCCGCGGTAGATGACGAACCCGTACTGCTCGTAGAAGGCGCGTTGTTCGGCCGTGACGGTGCCGTCGTAGCGGAACCGCGGGATGCGCTGCGGGGAGCTCATCGGATCACTCCCCGGAATCCGATCTCGTTGTGCCGGTCGGTGAAGAGGTCCTTGCCGCGGAAGTAGGCGGTGACCTGTTCGCGCATGGAGGTCCAGGCGCCGCCCCGGATGACCACCGAGGTCTCCTCGGCGGTCGCCCATTCGGTGCGGGGCCGCCCGGAGATCATCGGCTTCATCCGGTCGCGGGTGAAGAAGTTGGTGTCGGTCCATTCCCAGCAGTTGCCGACCAGGTCCACGACGCCGTAGGGGCTGGTGTTCTTCGGGTGGGAGCCGACCGGGACGGTGGTGACGGCGGGCGTGGTCTCGTCGAAGGTGCTCAGGGTGTCGCGCCAGTGCTCCAGGCTGTGTGCCTCGCCGAAGGAGGCGCCGAACCAGCGCAGCGCGTCGGGGTCGAACTCGTCGCCCCACGGGTAGAGGGAGCCGTTCTCGCCGCGTGCGGCCTTCTCCCACTCCAGTTCGGTGGGCAGCCGCTTGCCGAGGTGCGCGAGGTAGGCGTAGGCGTCGAACCAGTCGACGCCGGTGGCGGGGTGGTCGGGGCCGAAGCGGGCGTCGCCGATGATGCCGCGGCGGTGGTCCTTGTCCTCGGGCTCGTCCGGGTGGCACAGCGCGTGCTCGGCGGCCTGCGGGCCCTTGGCCCACGCGTCGTAGTCCCGGTTGGTGACCGGGTGGCGGTCGATGAGGAAGTCGGGCAGGTGGCGGGTCTGCCGGGGGGCGGCGTCGTCCACGTCGTAGAGGGGGTGGGCGACGTCGTCCATGCCGATTCCGGTGACGAAGTCGGAGGCGGGGACGAGGACCATGTCCCCGGGAACGGGACGGGGCAGGTTCTGCGGGTCGTAGTCCCAGTGCTCGCCCAGCGCGGTTCCCCGCGGCAGCTGTCCGGTCCTGGTGTGCTCGCGCTCGATCTCGAGCCGGTCCGCGCGGTCGGTCGCGCCGAGGATCTCGTCCATGGCCTTGGCCACGACGGCGGCGCCGATGCCCACCGGCTTGGTGCTGCGGAACAGGCCGGCCTCGGCCGGTCCGGTGATGTGCAGCAGTTCCTCGTAGGCCTCGCCGATGCGGTGCCGGCCGGCGATCTTGGCGGCCGTGAAGACGATGAAGTCCTCGTCGTCGCCGAGCAGCCAGACGAGGAATTCCCTGGCTGCGGGAAGCGTGTCCGTGAGCGGTCCGACACCTTCGAGAACCGTCAGGCGGACATCCGCACGGGGGTGGGTCGCCGCCATCGCGCAGAGTTCTTCGATGACCTGGGGATGCCGAAGTCCGGCGATCGTCTCCCGCAGTTCGGCGCGTTCTTCACCGGTCAGCGGTTCGCGTGATTCCTGCCATGCTTCCGGGGCCAGAAAACGTTCGACCAGCCCGTTCAAAGTCTTCTGCTCAACGGCAAAACGTTCGTAACTCCACCTGTGCACTGATCCCACCTCGATTGCCACGGTCAGATATCCCTGAGGCCCAAAACTCTGGCCTGTGGAGGGTGCCAGGACCCTCCACAGGCCACGGGAGCGCCTGATCAGGCAGCCCACTTGAAGTACTTACCGGCCGGGCGGACACCGCCCTTCCGCTGCGAGCGCAGAGCGTTCCACTGACGAAGCGTCTTCATCTGATTCACCTCCTCGGATGGATGTGCAATCGAGTGGTTAGACCATCCCGTCGAAAGCCCATCTGTGTCAAGTTCCCTGTTTTTCTTGTTCAGTTGACGAGCATTCCCGATGAACGAAAGGACTTGTTCAACTGCCGAATCCCCCGGTTGAACAAGCGGGCCCGAACACGCGGGCCTGAACAGGCAGTGCAGAGAAGAGAATTCCATTGCCCCCCATTTGCAAGGAGCTCGTCGTGCGAGTTCTCGTCGTACCGTTTCCCTGAAAGGCGCAGGGCAGGCGGAGAGGCTGAACGCCCCTGGGGGGCCGGTCAGCCCGGGGGGAAATGCCGTGCCGGGCACGGCCCGTTGAACACGGAGACGGCCGGGCCCCGCACGGTGATCCGTGCGGGGCTCGGCCGACGAGAGGTCAGGACGTCGGCGGCACCGGGTCCGCGGCCGCCTGGCAGGTGGCGTCGATGCCCCACGACGCGGTGGGACGGGTGCCGTCCCTCAGGTAGTCGCTGACGTAGGTGTTGAGGCAGGGATTGTTGTTCGCCGACAGTGCCGAGCCGACGTTGTGGCCGCCCGCCTCCATGATGAGACGGGAGTTGGGGAACCGGGTACGCATGTCGAGAGCGCCGAACATCCCGTGTGCGTTGTCGTACTGCGGCTGCACCAGCAGGATGTCGGCGCTGGTGCTGCCGACCCGGACCGGAGCCTGGGCCCGCGCCGGCCAGAACGCGCACGGCGCGCCGTACCAGCCGTTGCTCCAGGTCAGGAGGTGGTTTCCGGCGGCGTACTGGCCGCTGAGGGTGGTGCTCCACACCTTCCAGTCCTTCGGCCACCGGCCTTCGGTGCAGTTGACCGCGTTGGTCATCGCGACGCGGTTCTGCTGCGGGAAGCCCGGGGTCGGGGAGTCGGCGCGCAGCGCCGTCGCGTCACCGCGCACCACGAAGTCGGAGAGTATCTTCGCGCGGCTCACCCAGGTCCAGCTGCGGTAGACGACCTGCTCGAAGACGTTCGCCCACTCGCCGGGTCCGATCCTGCCGTCGACCGGCGCCGCACGGAGGGCGTCCTGGCCCTTGTAGTAGTTCGCCTCGACCTCGTCGGCGGTCGTGCCCAGGTGGTAGACGGAGTCGTACTCGGCGACCCAGGCGAAGAACAGCCCGGCGTTCTGCTCGGACGTGATGTTCTTGGACATCTGGTTCTGGTACCCCACGCCGCTGGGGCTGGGCACGCTGTCGAGCACCATGCGCTTGACCCGGGTCGGGTACATCGTCGCGTAGACCGAGCCGAGGTAGCCGCCCCAGTCGATGCCGTAGTAGGTGATCTGCTCCTGGCCGAGGGCGATCCGCATCCGGTCGAGGTCGCGCGCGGAGTCCTTGGTGGTGAAGTGGTCGAGGAGGTCGCCGTACTTGTCACCACAGCTCTTGGCGTACGCCTTGGCCTTGGCCACGGCGTTCTGCTCGTCCGCGGCCGTCTTGGGCACGGGGTCGGCCAGCATCGGGTTGATGTACGACGGGTCGCACACGATCGCCGGCTCGCTGGCCCCGACGCCGCGCGGGTCGAAGCCGATCCAGTCGTAGGCGGCGCCGACGTCCTTGGCCAGTCCGGTCGTGCCCTTGGCGTACCGGGTGGGCATGTCGCGGCTGATCGGGCCGGGCCACTGGCCGCGGTGCAGCAGCACGACGCCCTTGTACTGGTCGTCGGGGACGGTGTGCCTGGCGCGGGTCAGCGCCAGCTTGATCTTCTGGCCGTTGGGCCGGGCGTAGTCGAGCGGGACCTCCAGCGAGCCGCACTCCAGGCCCTTGAGCAGCGTGCCGAGGTTCGGGTCGGTGTCGGGACACGGCGACCAGGCGATCGTTCCCGTGTCCGACGCGGTAGCCCCCTGGGCCGCCGCCACGGGGGCGGCGGCCGGAATCGACAGGCCGATCACGATCACCGCATTGACCAATGCGAGCTTTTTCATGGATACCCCTTCTGGATGCACGGCGCACACAGCGTGGCAAGGGGGTCTTTGAAGCGGCTCGAAACCCGCTGGAGTTGGAAATGAACCGATGAGCGGGCCGCGGACCGGCGGAGAGGCTCGCGCGGGGTGGGGCACGTTCGGTGTTCGCCGGAGATCTGCGGTTCAGCGTCCGGCAGCGTGCACGAGTGCGTGATGGAGTCGTTGGTCGGGTGTGAATCCCGCTTCCCATTGCACGCCGACGGCGAAGGGGCGGTCCGTGACTTCGACGGCCTCGACGGTGCCGTCCTGCGCCCAGCCGGTGGCGGTGAGTCCGGCACCGAGCCGGTTGACCCCCTGGTGGTGATGACAGGCCGTCACCGGCGCGTCCTCGTCGAGGATGCCGGCGATCCGGCTGCCCGGCTCCAGCTTCAACGGGTGGGAGCCGAGGGTGAAGGACGGCGTGTCGGGGCGGTGGCCGTCGTGGCCCGTGACCTCGGGCAGGTGCTGGTGCAGCGTGCCTCCGTGCAGCACGTTGAGCAACTGCATGCCGCGGCAGATGCCCAGCACGGGCAGCTCGGCGTCAAGTGCCGCCCGGATCAACGCCAGTTCGGCGCGGTCGGCCTCCGGGGTCGCCGCCCGCGTACCGGGGTGCGGCTCCTCGCCGTACAGTGCCGGATCGACATCGGGGCCACCCGGGATCAGCAGGCCGTCGATCCGGTCCGCCATGGCCTCGACGCCGGGCAGCAGCGGAAGCAGCAGGGGTGTGCAGCCCGCCGCGGTCAGGAAGGCCAGGTGGGACTGGAGCGCGAAGCTGACGACCATGTCGCTGCCCTGGAACGTGACCGGCGCGGTCCGCGCACAGATCCCGATCACCGGCCGCCGCGTGCTCGCCGAACCGTTCACGACTGAATTCATGGCCACCTTCATTGATTTCCGGGTTCAACTGAGGAAAGTAGGCAGATGAAACATCCGCTTCGGCGGAGAGTCATAGCGGCAATAAAATAGCCGTACACGTAAAGCGACGGCCATCGTTCAGAACCCGGCGGGCCGACGCCTACTGAACGAAATGACCTTCCTGTCGAATCGCCGTCAGGGCGATTCGGCGTCTGCCACCGTGGCGCGGTAGTCGCCCTCGATGCGGTGCAGGATCTCCGAGTTGAGGGGCTGTTGGTTGTTCTTGGCTTGGGTCGTGAGCCACGCGTGGAGGTTGGTGGGCAGGCGTAGTGTGATAAGACGACGTGCGGCCCCGCCCAGCTCGACAAACTGCTGACCGAGGCCAGGGCCGCGATGGCGTGGCTGCGTGAAGGCGCCTCGGTACCGCAGCAGCAGACCGTCCGGGACTTCGCGAAGTCCCGCGCGAAGGCGCTGAAGGACATCAAGGCAGGGCTGCCGATGCGGCAGCGTGCCGGGATGCCCCGCATCAAGCGCAAGCGGGACGCGCTGCCGTCGATGAACTACACGCGGCGCGGGTTCCGGCTGAAGGACGGATGTCTCCACCTGGCGGGCGGGATCGTCCTGAGCGTGGTGTGGTCCCGCGACCTGCCCGCCGACCCCACCAGCGTGCGCGTGTACCGCGACAGCCTCGGCCACTGGTACGCCTCGTTCGTCGTTGAGACGGCCACCCGGCCACTCCCGGAGACCGGCCGGGTGGTCGGGATCGACTGGGGCGTCAAGGAGACCGCCACCACCACCAGCGACAGCCACGACCTTCCCCACCCGCAGCACGGCAAGACCGCCGCGGC
>NZ_JNZD01000035.1 GCF_000725495.1 Streptomyces aureus | reverse complement strand
CCCCAACGGCACCTCGAACCGGCACGTCCCGGGACGCCTGCCGGGCCTGGGACGCCATGCCGATACGCGGAAGGGACGTCGGAGCGCTGTTACGTTTCTGGCGCCCGGCGGCAACTCGCCGCCCACTCAGATCCGTTCACCGCCCGCTTGCCTCGACCTGCACGCGGACCGCACCTCGGGGGACCACCCACCATGAAGTTCAAGCGCACGCTCGCCACCATGGGCGCAGCCGCCGCCATCACCGCCGGCCTGTTCACGCTCAGCCCGGCCGCGCAGGCCGCCATTCCGAGCTGCACCGACTACACCATCTACTACAGCGGCAGCTTCTACGCGAAGTACCCGGTCGGCGCCGACGGCAGCAACTTCTGCTCCCTGCGTTCCGGCGCCAGCGGCCAGCGGCCAGCAGGTGTACTACCTCCAGGAAACCCTGAACTACTGCTACGGCCAGGACCTCGGAGCGATCGACGGCAAGTTCGGTCCCAAGACGGCAGCCGCCCTCGCCCGCGTGCAGAGGTCGCTGGGCATCGACCCCGACGGCGTCTACGGACCGCAGACCCGCGACAAGATCAAGTGGCACTGGATGACCCTGGAAGCCAGCAACCACTGCACGACCCTGCCCGACGCACACGCCCGCTGACGAACCCTCTCGCCCGGGGAGACGGGGGATCAACTCCCCGGGCCAGAGCCGCCCTTGCAAGCGGAGGCCGCCTTGCGGAGTGCGGATCGATCGCCTTGCCGGGCGGAGGCCGCCACCGAAGGGGAAGCCGCTCTCTCCTGGCTCCGCCCGATCGTTGCGTAAGTGAAAGTGACACAGATGTCCCGCGATTCGAAGAACCTCCTCGGCCGAGTGCTGTGCGGTGTTGCTGCCGCCATTGCCGTCATGAGCCTGTCCACAGCACCGGCCTCGGCCGTCGTCGGGGCGCCGTACATCGGTGACGGCCGCACCAACAACGCCCACGCCGTCTGGTGCGTGCAGCACCTCGTCAACGACTACCGCCGACACGCCGGCAGCCCCGCGATCGCGGAGGACAGCGTCTGGGGCAAACAGACCAGAAACGCGGTCTACGACTTCCAGGCCAACACCGACAACACCGGCTCCCCCGACGGAATCGTAGGCCCCCTGACAGGACGCGGCCTGCTGAACTACGACGCAACCGACACCTACGCCGGACACGGCCCCTGCTTCAGCTACCTGCCCACCCCTCCCGGCTACTGACCGGGAAACGACACCGGGTTGCAGGCATCCACCTATTTGAGCGAAGGAAACTCCACATGTACAGGAAACTGATCGCCACAGCTGCAGCAGCGGCCACGCTGGTCCTGGGCGCTGCGGCCACCGCCTCCGCCAACGGGAATGTCACGTGGCAGAGCGTCGCCCAGGGCACGTGCCTGGGTAACTCCAACAACAACGATGCCGCCATGAAGGGCTGTAGCGACTGGGCCGCCCAGTGGTACGACCAGCAGGAGTCCGACGGATCCTTTACTCAGCATGTCCGGGACAACGCCTCGTACTGCCTGGCCGCCTACTCCGACCATGACGTGTACGTGGAGAAGTGCACTGCCAATAACCCCTGGCAGCGCTTCTACGAGAAGTACGACAACAGCAGAGGGATCTGGCGGCTCCAGCACGTGGCCACCGGCTGGTACGTCACCGTTTACAACAACGGTTACAGCATTGGCGTGGACCCGTTCAACGAGCCGGACAACAAGCAGTACTTCCGCTGATCCACACGTCTGATCCCAGTCCCGCTACCCATTGACAGAAGGAATCATGCGCACGCTCACTCGCCTCCTCACGACGGCCGTTGCCTCCGCCGCCCTTGTCGTCGGTGTCGCCTCGTCCGCCTCCGCCAACGGCACCGTCACCTGGAGAAGTCACTTCAACGGCCTGTGCCTGGGACACACCAACAACAACGACGCCGTTATGCGGGGCTGTTCCTACGGTGACGCCCAGTGGTACGACCAGCTGGAGTCCGACGGCTCCTACACCCAGCACGTCAACGGCGACCGCTCCTACTGCCTGGCCGCCTATTCCGACCATGACGTGTACGTGGAGAAGTGCACTGCCAACAACCCCTGGCAGCGCTTCTACGAGAAGTACGACAACAACCGCGGCCTGTGGCGGCTGCAGCACCAGGCCACCGGCTGGTACATCACCGTCTACGACAACGGCTTCAGCATCGGCGTGGACCCGTTCAACGAGGGCGACAACCGGCAGTGGTTCGCGTGATTTGACGGTCCGCTCCCCGCTACGCCAAGGGCGGCCCCCATTCCGCCAAGAACCGGGGCCGCCCTTGCTCACCAGCAACTCATCAAGGAACTGGAGACATCCAGCGTGTACGAACCGACCGACATCCGGCGAGCCCTCATGTTGTTCTAACGCCAGTGCATGAAGCAGGAGTTGAGGGCGGCCGGCCTACGCCGTGTGCGTACGAGACGGGGCGACACTCCTCGCACGCATGGAAAACGCAAGGGGGTGGAGGCGGTGAAGTCGACGTTCCAAGTGGTCTCGCCCCAGATGGTGGTGCGAGTGTGCCAGGCGATGCGATCGGCCTCGTCAACCAATTCCGTGGGAGCGCCCACAAGATCGGTGACGATGGCGAAGAAGCGGGAATCCAAGTCTGACTGGGGGCCGCCCACGGCGATCGTGTCGCGAGTACTCCCCCTCATGTCCGGGCTGGCTCCACCCACCGACCTTGCTCTTCGTTCGAGTTGAGCCAAGGGGCGGTGTCGCGCGTGACGGCCGGTCGGTGACGAACATCCACCAACACGCTTCGTGGTTCAGCCCCAACCGGGCGGACCTACGGAAGGAGCTGCCCAGGCGTGAACGTGACCTGATCATCTTTCAGCTCAGGCCTTGGAAGCAATCGTCCAGGAATCACCAAAGTGGCTGATCTCCACTGGGGACCGGGCTAGGAACCGCAGGTGCCGTACGGGCGTCTCTGCCGCCGCAAGTGGAGAGCACTGTCCAGCACCAACGACCTGGGGGGATCCACGATGTCCCGAACGACCCGAGGAACCTGGAAGACCTGGAGAGCGGTGACCACCGCTCTCGTCATCCTGCTCTGCCTGACCGCCGCCGGGGCCACACCTGCCACTGCCGACCCGGGCGGACCTTTCGCACCCAACGTGGACCAGCACTGCGCCATACAGAACAGTGGCAGCGGTCCCATGACGACCGCCATACCCGTCGACCGGATCACCCTCAACCTCGAGACCGTCGGCTACCCCCCGACCGACTCCACCATCACCGCCTCTTACACCATCAGCGGCAGCGCCAAGGCCGGCACCGCCAACGGCACGTTCGACATCACCAAGAAGAACGCCACGTTCAACTTCTCGGTGTCCAACCCGCCGCCGGGCGAGACACTGACCGTCACCTACCAGGTGTGGGTGCACGGCGTCTACTACAGCAACTTCGTGAGCGCTCCACTGGCACCCTGCACCTGGGACAACCCCACCTACGTCGACGCCTCCACGTGGAACAACTACGTGACCGTGAACGGCATCTCCCAGCTCTGCGAGACCGTCGACATCGGCTTCGGTGGCAGGCACGCGTACATCCGCAAGGACACCGTGACGGTGAACGTCGCGCACGGCCCGTCCTACGGGCCCTCACCGTACGCCGGCCGGCCGGTCTGGGCCGACTACTGGATCGTCGGTCAAAAGGCCTACACCTCGGGAGCATCCGGGTTCTTCGACACCGACGGCAAGGCCACGCTGTCGTTCGTGATCCTCGCTCCGACCACCGGCGCCGAACTCGACGTGCTGGCAAGCGGACAAGCGGGCTCGCACACCTTCCCCGGCCACTCCTGGGCCACCATCACCTGCTGACCCAGCACCGACGCATCCGACGGCCTGGCCCGTGAAGAGTTCAACTTCCCCGCGCGCGCCGGGCGCCTGGATGACGGGCACGCACGTGACCCGTGCCGCCGCCAAGGCAGGCCAACTCGATCGACTCCCAGTCGGCCAGTCCCCTGGCCCCCGCCCCGAGGCATTTCCCGCTCACCTGGACCTGCTCGCGCAGACCGCCCAGGCGTGGCGCCTGGCGGTCCATCGGGGCCCCGATGGTCGCCGTGTGCTCTCTGGAGAACGACCCGGTCCTGGGCGTGCGCACCACCACCAACCCGATCCAGCTCGCCCTTTGGGCCGCCTCCGGGCCTGTCGTCGTGCTCGCTACGTACGCTCCCCCGTGGACCGCGAGGGCATCTACGCACCCGGGGCCAGCGGACGCTCCGCGGGCCCCTGGAAACCACCCAGGCAACGGCCTCGGCGTGGTGAAGCGACCGGCCGTTGCGACGACTGCCTCATAAGTTCGATCTAACCCCGGCATGGTCAGGCCTCGCCTCGTGCGTCGGTGCCGTCGGCGGCCACGGCCCGCAGGGGCCGGTGGCCCTGCTCATCGAGCGACGCGTCGGACTGGAGAAAGTCGGTCCGCGATGGTCATTCCGGTCGCCATCTGACCACGCTCTACGGGGTGATCAGCGAGGCATCACTGCCCGATCTCGACGTCGGCTACTTCATCCACTCGCCCACGACGGTCGCAGGGCACT
The DNA here is from genome assembly GCF_000725495.1 of Streptomyces aureus. Classification (GTDB taxonomy): domain Bacteria; phylum Actinomycetota; class Actinomycetes; order Streptomycetales; family Streptomycetaceae; genus Streptomyces; species Streptomyces aureus_B. Next base: position 56,784 of record NZ_JNZD01000035.1, on the reverse strand, counting down.
TCCAGGAGTACGGCTCGCCAGGAATAGACGGCGAACCGATCGTGCTGGTGTTCGCGAGCGACGGAGGAGGGAACCTGTTCGCGATCGGCGACAGCGGGCGGATCTGGAGATCGACCACGGCCTCCTGGTTTGACGACTTTGAGATGGTCGCGGCCAGTCTCCAGGAGTTCCTCGAACGCCTCAGCCGACTGGCTGCGGCGCAACCCTGATCAGCCGAGAGTCAGAAACCCGGCTCTGAGGCTCATGCCCATTCCTCGCGTGGCCGCAGCTTCGCCAGGAGCTGTTGGGCTTCGCTGCGGACCCCGGCGTCGGGGTCCCTTGCCAGCTCTTGGTACTGCTTGATCAGTCGGTCCGCGCCTTCGGTCGTCATCCATTCGGGGTTGCAGTCCAGGGCAGCACCGAGATGGTCCACCGCGTCGTAGTTGCCCGCCTGGCTGTAGGCCAGCAGGACATAGCGCAGGCCGATGGTGTCTTTGCGTTCGAGCAATGCCTCGGCCGTTTCCTGGATGACCCAGGTGTCCTGGGCATCCAGGAGAAGACGGTGGATGACGTCCGCCAGCTCCTCGATCTTGTCCGAACCCGCCAGTTGCCGCCCAGCCGCCCCGCGGACAGACCAGGCCGGCGAGTCGGCATCCTGAATTGCGGTGCTCAGCTCTTGATCGTCGAGGGGTGCCATGCCCCCAGCCTGCCAGGAACCCCGGCGATCTCCGGATGATTTTCGTTAGCCTCGCTGCTGTCTGGCCCTGGTCCGGGCGAGTCGGTAGGACTCGGTGCCGGTCTCGATGATGGTGCCGTTGAAGGTGAGGCGGTCGACGATGGCCGCGCAGAGCCGTGGGTCGGTGAAGGTCTTGGTCCAGCCCCCGAACGACTCGTTCGAGGCGATCGCAACACTGGTCTTCTCCTCCCGCTCCGTCAGAACTTCGAACAGCATCTCGGCGCCGCGGCGGTCCAGTTCGAGGTAGCCGAGCTCGTCGATGCAGAGGAGGTCGACGCGGCCGTAGCGGGCGATAGTCTTGGTCAGCTGTTTCTCGTCGGCGGCTTCGACGAGCTCGTTGACCAGGCGGGCGGCGAGCGCGTAGCGGACCCGGAAGCCGGCCATCGCCGCGGCGGAGCCGAGGCCGATCAGCAGGTGAGTCTTGCCGGTGCCGGAGTTGCCGATCAGGCAGAGCGGTTCGCCCTACGAGTGCTGTGCACGAGGTTCTCGACCCTTATGTGGTGGCACGGGACCCGCGAACGAACTTCCTGCATCTGTGTACGGCGGATATGGAGGAGGCGGATGTGTTCTTCTCCAGCCCGGACAACATCACCTTCAACCGCTTCGGAGGCGGCGGAATCATGGACCTCCTGGCTGTCCTGCTGCGCCGGCTGGACGCCGTGCTCCTCGTCCCGGGCGGACCAACCGTAATTCCGCGGGACGAGGTCCGCGACCTTATGCCTGCCGCTCTCAGGGCCGAGTGGCCCGTCGTCGTGGCCCGCACCGGTGCGGAGATCGATCGGGCCATCCGCGCTTCCTGAACGAACGGTCGAGGGGCCCATCCATGGCGCGGGCCACCGGGAACGGCCCCGGGAAGACCGCGCTCATCATTCACCACACCTCGTGGTCGTGCTCGGTGAAGCAGGACACGCCAGGCGCGCCGGTCCCCACGACGTTGATCCATCAGCTGACGCCGCTGGGCCTGCCCGCCCGGCTGATCGAAGAGTCCTGCGGGTGCACGGGGGCCAGCACAATATGCAGCCCCGGCGGGCCCGGCCAGAATGGGACTTCGACCAGCCGCGTGACAGCGCCCAGGCAGCCAGCTCCTCCTGCAGCCACGCGGCCAGCACCGGGTCACGCGGGATCGCGCGTGCGGCGGTGAGCCGGTGTGGCGGGCTCTGGAACAAGGTCAGCTGGCGGTGGGCGAACGACACCAGAGGCGCCGAAGGTACCTCGGGTGCCAAGGGCGCCAGCCGAGCCGCGGCCGGCGGTGCCCCGGCCGGCCCCAGGCCCCGGCCGCGGGTGGGGCGGGGGGGCTGGAGGTGGCCGGGTTTCGACGTGCGGGGTGCGGGGCGGCGTTCCTGGGGGCGGGTGTTGGCGAAGGAGAGCTGGATGCAGCCGCTCTCGAGCACGGTCGCATACGACAGCCGCAGATCGCCGGTTGTACGGCGCAGCCGGGCCCGCTGCTGCCAGCACATCCGGCACGCGTGGTCCCGGTTGAGCCCCAAGAATTTCTAGCCTTACGCCGCTTCCATAGATTCGGGTCGCGCACACAGCCTTGACGGAAGCCGGCTGCTAATGGGCGCGGTGCGGCCACCCTGATCTATGACAGTGGCCGCGCCGCCCATTCCTGCCCCCTCCCCTCTAACTTCAGTCAGCGCATGGGCAAAAGCGGTCGCCATGGAAATCCCAGAGGCCCGACCACGCCCGCCCCGTGGGGGGGGTGACCTGCAGACTGCCCGGGGGCCGCCGCCCGGTCCCCCGGCAGTGCGGAATGGCGTGAGCGTTCGCATCGTTCGCAGCCCCGGTGACGGACGCCGGATCGGCTCCCGTCGGGTCGAGGACGCGCGCAGCGCCGCGTACTGGGTGGCGGGTGGCTGGGCTCAGATCCAGGTGTCTAGCCACATTCTGGCGTGCCAGTCGGCGTACGGGATCGTCTGTCCGGTGTAGACCGGGAAGAAGTAGATGAAGTTCCAGGCGATGAGCAGGACCAGCAGGCCCGCGGCCACAGCACCTCGTATGCGGCGCCCCTGAGTCGCTCCCGCAGGACCCAACAAGGCTCCCAGCATCATCGTCACGGCCAGGCACAGGTAGGGCACGAAGATGACCGCGTAGAAGGAGAAGATCGTGCGGTCCTGGTAGAGGAACCAGGGCAGATAGCCGGCACCTACCGCACAGAGGATCGCGCCGGAGCGCCAGTCACGGCGCAGCGCCCATCGGTAGAGCAGGTACACGAGTGCGCAGCACGCCAACCACCACAGGAGCGGCGTTCCCAGGGCGAGGATTGCCTGTGCGCAGCCGGCCGTCGCGTGGCAGCCGTCCTGCCCGGGTGCCGGCGACTGGTAGTGGAACAGCACAGGGCGACCGAGGACCGGCCAACTCCAGGGGTTCGACTGGTACTTGTGGGGAGTGCTCAGTCCCACATTGAACTGGTAGACGGCGTGCTCGTAGTGCCACAGGCTGCGCAGCGGAGCCGGGATCCACGACCATGTGCCACCCCGGGCGTCCGCCCAGTGGCGTCCGTAGCCATTGTCGGACAGGAACCAGCCGGTCCATGCCGTCAGGTACGTCAGGACAGCGACCGGGGCGAGGGAGAGCACCGACCAGCCGAGGTCCTTACGCAGCGCCGCGCGGTAGGGGCGGTGCGCTCCTGCCACGCGGCGAGCGCCAACGTCCCACAGCAGGGTGAGGATCACGAAGAAGGCGAGGAAGTACAGGCCGTTCCATTTGGTCGAGGCCGCCAGGCCCAGGCACAGGCCGGCGGCAAGACGCCAGGGTCGCGCTCCCGTCCCGGCACGGTCGCCGGTGTGTCCGTCCGGGCGCACCCGGCCGTCCTCGTCGACCGGCAGAGCTGCCGCGAGCCGGGCCCGCGAGCTGTCGCGGTCGATGAGCAGGCAGCCGAACGCCGCCAGGACGAAGAACATGACGACGAGGTCGAGCAGCGCGGTGCGGCTCATCACGTAGTGCAGACCGTCCACGGCCATCAGCGCTCCGGCCAGGCAGCCCAGCAGCGTCGAACGGCACAGGCGGCGTCCTATTCGGCACAGGATCAGCACCGACAGCGTGCCAAGGAGCGCCGTCATGAAACGCCAGCCGAAGGGGGTGAGGCCGAAGATCCACTCGCCAAGGGCGATGACCCATTTGCCCGTCGGCGGGTGCGCGACGAAGGACCCGGTGTCGGAGAGCGGGATCACCTGCGGACCGGCGAGAATCTGCGGGTCGGAGATCTTGCTGCTGGGCCAGGTGCCCTCGTAGCCGAACCGCAGCATCGACCAGGCGTCCTTGGCGTAGTACGTCTCGTCGAACACGACCGTCCGCGGGCTGCCCAGGCGCCAAAAGCGCGGCAGCCCGGCCAGGAGCGCCACCAGCAGCGGCCCGCCCCACTGCGACCAGCGCGCCAGCCGGCGCCCCGCTGCCGGGGAGAACCCGAGTGTGCGCCAAAGCCATGACCCGGGTTCGGGAAACGGCACGACCAGGCGCTCGCGCACGGACACAGACGGACGCCCGACGTGCCCGAAGTCCCGCAGCCGCCGCCCCCAGGAGGCCGGCCGGCCATTCACCCCCTCCCCTGACTCGTCGACCAACACGGGCGTTTTCTCATGGATCACTGGTAGGCCTTCTCATGTGGAGGACAGGAGGAGCGGGAGCAACTGCCCGGCAATCGGTGGTCGGTGGTCGCCACGCCGGCTCAGGCCGGCCCTCGCTGACCGCGACTGCCTGAACCCGGACAAGACACAGCCTGGAGGGGGTTAAGGCCGACACTGGCCCGAGCGTTGAAGAACGGTGCGTTATCGGCCCCCTCTTGCGGCCAAGGCGGAACGGGCACACGACGGAGCAGGCAAGAAACGGCGCCGGACCGACGCGGCAAAGGACAGAACAAGCCCGCCGCGCCCTCACGTTGGACTCGAAGTTCACCTACCAGGAGCGACCGGAGTCCCCGCAGGTTCCGCGTTTTCCGAACCGGTAACCCACTTGGGCACAAACCATGCCGGACAGGAGCTGTCCATTGACAGGGAAGCCGGTCGCCGATGCGTCGCCGACCAGCAGCGACCACCTTGGATGTCACTGGTGCGAGAGGCGTGATCCGGGCCGAGGCGTGCGCGACGAAGTGTTGAGGAACGTCCGCGCCTCAGCCGACCTCGTCCGCAGTTCTCCATGGTCGTCGTCAGGAAAGAGCGGATCGAAGGACGAGAGGCATTCCCCGTTTTCGGCGTAGGCGATCCAGGAAGGTCCCGATTCGAGTTCACAGGCCGACAGGGCCACTTGATCGGGCCGTTGCTGCGGTCCGTCGAGAGCAGCAGCGTTGCGACGCGCCCCTCAGCGAGCGCGTCCGACTTGAGAGGATGGACGAGACAGCGCTGTCCTGAGCGGCCTTGGCGGTATAGTCGGCGAATTCGGCGTCGAGGTCTCTCCTCGACGCCGCGGCCAATGCTTCGTCCGCCGACCTGCGCAGACTTGTGAGGGCGTCGCCTCCACCCCTGCCGCCGGAGACGTCGCTGATGTCGACGTCGAGCCCTTGCAGGGTCAGCTGCTCGCGCAGTGCGGCTGTCGCCTTGTCGTCACCGCCGACGAAGACGACCGCAGCGTCGACGGCCGATACGGCTTCACCGATCTCTTGGGCCACGCCGGCGGCGTTCATGGACCACAGATTCTCGGTCCGGCGGTCGTACGAAGCCTTCTACGGACCTCCGGCCTTCACTCGAAGGATGTGCAGGGTGCTCCCGCTGAACGAGCGACTGCGCGCATCGTTGAACGCGCCACGCCGGTTCCGTCGATGTCTCCGCCCTGGCGGTCGATCGCGACCACCACATGTGGCAGTTGCCGGTCCCAGTCCAGCACGGTGTCCACAGCATCCGCCACCGGCCCCACCACGGCGCGGTTCGCCTTGGGGAGGGGCGGCGAGGGTGTGAACGGCCAGCAGTCGGCCGTGAGCCGCGAAGAGCGACTCTCCCTGCGGTCCCACCACTTCGGGTGACCCACCGGCAGCGGCTTCGAGGACATCGAGCGTGGCGGCATCAGCGCCCAGGCCTTCGAGATCCCGTAGAAGGTTCTGCCAGGTGACTTCGATGCGCTTGTCGGCATCTTGGTCTTCTCGGCTGGTATCGAGGTGGACGGACACCACGGAGCCGGCCACCTCGTACAAGGGACGGAGGAACGAGAGTTCCACGATTACTCTGGGGGTGTCGTGGGTGGTCCGAGCCGCAGCAGCCACCCGTCGGCGCTTCCTCCGTGGCGGTGTTCGCGCCGAGTTGGATGAGTTGCGGTACCGGGGCGCAGCAGCCGCCCTCGGCCTGGTCTGCTTCGGGGACATCGAAGGTCCGGCTCCGCCGCAGACTCCGGTCTCGGGCCGAGTGAGTTCGATGCCATTGCGGTGCTGGCCTCGTGCTCGTTCCGGGTGGTGTCTCTGCGGACGAACTCGAAGCTGCCCCATCCAGGACGGTGACCGACGCGAACCAGACAGGTCGTCCTCGTCGGGCTGCATGACGACGAAAGTGTTGTCCGAGCCCGTTCCAAGCCGCGGGCACATCGTGGCGAGCATGGGAGCTCCCATCCCGTCCACCGACACCCCAGGCAAAGCCGAGCAGACGCGGCCCGTGGCGTCCTGGTCGTTCGTCCAGCAGGGCGCCCCACCTGGACGCCATGAACCAGGTTCGCTCCCCAGACGTGCGTCGCCGGCGGACGGAATGAGGGCCGAGAGTGATGCGATGCTGTCCAGCGCTTGTGCTGCGATCGCGGGCAACCTCTGATCTTGCTCAAAGTCAGAGGCATGCGCATGTCGGAGACATAGGTTCACTTCGACCATGAACAGCAAGGACGGGGGCGTTCACGCGATGGCGAAGAAGCCGGTACGTGCAGCACTGGGCGATGTCTGGCTCAACTGCCAGGTCTGCCACGGGGATCTGTTCCGAGAGCGCGAAGTCCTGCTCAACAGCGCCGGCATGGAGTTCATGAATTTGGCCTGGGCCAACGAGAACGCCACCGGCCTGATCTGCTGGCAGTGCGGCTACGTCCACCTCTTCGTCAACAAGAACATCAAGCTCTACCGAGCAGACAAGTAATGAACCACCTGCGGCGTCCGAACACCAGCGCTGACACCGACAAGCGCGAGCGGCAGCGATCGACGCCGGGCCTCAGTGGACGATCGGCGAGGCGTAGGGCCTCGACCCATGTCGACGCCCCCTGTGATCGACCTGATTGAGATGACGCCAGACTGCAAAGCAGGCGGCCGACACCAGTCGGCGAAGTGGCCTGCGCTTCCCGCCAGCCCCAGTTCCATGCTGACTACCGCAACATAGCCCCGAGTTGAGGGAACCAGTCGAAGCCCTCAAGTCTCGCGACCGGCTTGGCCTGGAGTTCGGCACCATGCTCCGGCCAGGGCTCAAACCCGCTCTCGCTCAGATCGCCCACGTTCATCAGTCCGCTGTTCAGCAGGCACGAGCGCCCTCACGGGCCGTCGTGGGCCACGGAAGGGCGCTCGATGGTGACCGAAATCGAACCCTGAACCGCCGTTCGAGGCAGCTAAGTTAAGGCCGTGGACAAGGAAGCGATCACCATCAGGCTCACGCACGATCAAGCGTTCGTGCTGTCGGACTGGCTCTATCAAGTCATGTTCCAGTCCAACGACCTCGAAGGGATCGTGCCTGACCGAGCCGTCTGGTCACCGATCTACACCATCTCGGGAACGCTGGACTCGACGCTGAGCGAGATCGTCATGCCCGACTACGGCCCACGTCTTGAAGCGGCCAAAGAGCGTCTCCGGGCCGATCTGTACGGTGGAGCCGACAAGTCGACGGCACCGGGTCAGGACACCACCGACGCACCACAAGCGCACCGGATAGAGCGGGGAACACCCGGGGAACCACGGTGAAAGTGGCCAAGGGAGATGAGACCCGATAACAGGCGAACACCCAGGGCAGCAACCTCGACCGCCCCAAACGACCGCAGCTTCCCAAGCTGAGATGGCGAGTTCGATTCTCGTCACTGCCCCCACGACGAAGGCCCAGGTCGCAGCCCGCCTTTTGTTGTCCCTCATGATCAGATAGCGCGTGGCCGGCTCGTGTCAGAACGCTGAACGCGGCTCACCAGGGCACGGGCGACTGGGGTGCGAAGGACGAACTCGGGCAGTGGAGGCAGAGCACCGTCGTTGCTTGGGCCAGCAGGGGGACGGGGATTACCCTTCGATCAACGCCCATTGCTCGTCCCATAAGCCACTCGGATACGGTCTTCGGTCCATACCCGCGTCCCGGCATGCATATGACGAACAGTCGGCTCGTACGGCGAACGGTAGGTCGATCGAGCGATCACGAACCGAGGAAGGTCGGCCTTAACTCCCTCTCGGCTCGGACATCGGCTTCGATGATGCCTCGGCTGCGTGAATTCCCCGATGCGGTGATCCTCAAGAGCATCTACAGTCGTCTCGGTCATATTTCTAGGGGGCGTATGAAATACCGAATGCTGACCGCGGGTGTGGTGAACCTGCTTTTGGGAGATGGGGAGACAACTCCGAAGGGCATCGAGACCACCGCCCTGGAAATGGTCCGCACGGGCCGACTGCGGGGCGACGAGAAAGCTGACGGTACGGTGACCGTACGGATCGTCGCGCAGACCGCCGACTCGGCGCCGCTGCGGCCCGTCGAGGAACTGATGGTCGAACGGATCCGCCGGCTCTGCCGAAACGGTGTCGACCGCGTGCCGATAGGCGCCCTCGGGCCGGGCGACGGCGACGAGTTCTGGGTATGGTGGCGCGGCTTTCAGAACAGTGTCCGCAACGAGGCGACCGCTCTTGGCCTCATACGGCCGGCCCGGAACAAGTACGTGACGCTGCTGTACCGGGGTGTAGCCCTCGCGGCCTGGTTCGGCCCCCTGTGGGCCGGCATTTCGTTCAGTCCCGAGTCGACGCGCATCCTTCTCAAAATGGTCCTCGTGCTCAGCCTGTTGGGGCTGGTGCCGCTGTCGGACGTCCCGCTCGAATCCGGGCCCAGGTTGACAGCCGCCGGACGGCAGGCCGCGCGCGAGTGGCGGACCCACGACCGCGCTGGAGAGCATCGGCTGCCCAAACGCCAGGTGGGAGCGGCTGGTCCCGAATCGGCGCTTCCGGTACGCGAGCCGCAGCGGATCTGGTCCTCGTACGGCAGATCGTGGCACGTCGTGGACACCGGGCCGCTGGATACCCCGCGCTGGGGCCACCTGTGGCAGTTCCTGGTGCTGACCGTGACCGCCTGCGCCGCCTTCGTCGCCGTGGTCGTGGCGACCCTGACCGCGCGCCCGCCGTTCGGCTGGGAATGGGACACCGCTCCGGTGCTCACCGGCGTACTGCTGTGGGGCCTGTGGCTGCCGGCCCGCCGTCGGGTCCTCGCGGTTCCCGACGACTCGAGCTTTCGTGGTGCCGTCATCTCGCGCTGGGACTACGACACTCACCACGACGACCCGCACACGGATGTCACGCACTACTGCTGCTCCATCGAGGACCCGGCGGCGCGGAAAGCCTGGTCCTTCGAGGTCGACCAGTGGAGTCGGCCGATGTTCTCCCGCGCAGGGAACCCGGAGCTCAAGGACCGGTTCCGGGTAGGGGACGTCGTCGATGTCCACTGCAGCCCGCGTCGGCGCAAGATCCATCAGATCAGCGTGGTCGAGGCCGTGTCGCGGACCGACTGACGATCAGATCCGCTCTCCGGCACGGCGCAGCCGCTGGAGGTGGGGGTCCCGGAACAGCAGGATCTCCGCGCCCGCCTCAACCGTGATCGCGAGTGTGAGAACGCCTGCCGGGGCCGTCCAGAAGCCCTCCGCTCCGAGCACCGTGCCTCCGATCGTGTCGCTGCCGGATGGGACGTACCACGCGGTGGCCGCGTGATCAGCAGCGGGTCGAGGATGATCTGCACGGCGACGGCCACGAGGCACAACAGAGACGCGTAACCGGTGCGGCCTTCGGCACGGACCAGGCTGGAGAACCCGTGGAGAGCAGGGCCCCGCACACCAGGAATCACGGCGTAGGGGCGGGCCGTCTCGCGCAGTTCACCGTGGGCGCCCAGGAAGGTGAGCAGCGGGTCGAGGAACGTCAGACCGAGCGTAGTGGTGTGGCGGCGCACAGCCAGAACAGGGTGAAGGAGTTTCCGGCCGCGCGGGCGGCGGCCTCCCGATCGCCGGTGCCCAGAGCACGGGAGATCAGGGAGGCGCCGCCCGCGCCGACGGCGGTGGACACCGCGCCGAGCAACAGCAGCAGCGGGGCGGCCAGGTTGACCGCGGCCATCGCGGCGTCGCCCACCCCGTGGCCGACGAACCAGGCCTTGGTCAGGGCATAGACGCCGTACGCGCCGACAGCGGCGGTGGTCTGGGCGCAGGACCACAGGAGCAGCGGGCCCACCGGGTCGGTGCCGAGGCGCGTGGTGACGTCGGGGACGCGGGCAGTCCGGGGTGGTGGTCACCGCCGGGTGCGGCCCAGCGACGCCATCGCCTCGTCGAGGTGAGGGCGGGCCCAGTCGTACTGACTGGTGTCGGCGTGGCCGCGATAGACGGTCTCGATGACCATGATCAGCATCAGGTAGAGGCCGTACAGGCGGCGGCGCACCTGCTGGGTCCCGGTCAGTTCGCCGTGGCCGTAGCCGCGCATGAAGGCCGTCGGGTCACCGAAGGCGGCCAGCTGGAGGCCGGTGAAGCCCGCCTCGATCAACGGGTCTCCGTAGAAGGCGCGTTCATGGTCGATGACGCAGACGAGTCTTCCGTCGCGGACCATGACGTTGCTGTCCCATAGGTCCCACTCGACCAGACGCGGTTCGGTGACCTCGTCGAGGCAGCCTGCGTGTTCGGCGACGACCGCGCGGACCGTGTCGTAGGACCAGCCGAGGTCGACGCTCCGGCGCTCACCGTCGCGCAGGACCTCCTCCAGCATGCCGGTGAACACCCGCCGCCAGCTCGGATCGCCGGGGCCGTCCAGCGGCCCGAACGCCGCGCCGCGCAGGGAGTTGATCTCCCGGTTGGCCGCGCCGACCTGCTCCATGCAGGCGTCGCGCTCGACGGCCGGGAGCGACGCGACGATGACGCCGAGGTTGTCGGCGTCGACGTACGGCATGAAGAACCAGTCGGCGTCGCACAGTTCACGGCTCCGGTCGGTGAAGTCGACGGCCGGCACCGGGACCGAGGTGTGCTCGCGCAGGAGCTCGATCGTGGCCAGCTCGGTCGACATGGCGCCGCGTTCGTAGGTCATCACCTCCACGTGCGGCGGCGGGGCGATCTTCAGGACGACCTCGGCGCCGTCCCGCAGGCGTATCCGGTAGGCGACGTTGAACCAGCCGTGCCCCAGCTCGGTCGCCCACCCCTCACCGGTCGGGACCCGGTCGGCCCCGTAGGCGCGCTCGATCATGGCGCGCAGCGTTTCGGACGACTGCCTGTTCTTGGTGATGCTCTCCACACCCTGCCCCTTCGACGGTGGTGCCCTGGTGCCGCCGACGGGTGTGGGGCCCGTGCTGTACCGGCGCACGGCCCAGGAGGGGACCGCTCCGGAAGAAGTAGACACCATGTAGTGGCCATACATCCATGCGGAGTGCAAAAGGACAACGCCAACTGGGTGCGGGGAAGGCGGTCTTCACCGCCCACCGCGGCGAGCAGCCGTCGCGCGGACACAAGAACACCTCATCGACGTGGCACCAGGCCCATGCTTCCTCGCCCGACTCCCCGGACCGTTCGAGGGGGTGGCCGCTCGATACGAGGTGAGCGGTGGCGAACTCGGCGACGCCATGCTCCACCGCCGCCTGGCCCGCGGTCACGAAACCCTGCCCCATCGCTCCGAAGCCATGTTCCACATCGCCATGACCGACCTCATGGCCCGCCGCCTCACCGGCGAGTACACCATCTTCTGGCGCGACCCGAGACCGCAGACCAAACGGCGGCCCGGGCAGGCGGGTGGCCAGTGCCTTTCCTTCTGGCCACCCGCACGGCGCCCGGCGTCAGTATCGGTAGGGCCCCGCTTCCTCACAGGGCATGTTCACCGGCCCCTGCCGCACGTGGTCGACGGACGGAATCGCTCAGGGCTTCGCGGAGTACACGACGCCGGCCAGGTTCTGGGCGGCTGATCCCCACACCTGGTCGGAGAGGGAGGTGTCGATGCCCAGGGTGTAGAGGAGCCAGGAAGTGGTGATGCCGGACGTCAGTTTCAGCTGCGCGGCCCGCGTGATGGTTCCGCTGTCGCAGCCGAAGCCGGAGCTGTCCTCGAACCCGCAGTGGAACCCGCCCGTGATGACGCGAAGTTGGGTGAGGGAGGGCTTGGCGTCGTACATCTTCTGTTGGTTGTCGGCGACACCGGCTATCGAGTCGGCGCTTCCGCCCACGTATTGAACCGGTATGCCGAGGGATGCGGAGGCGGTGACGGCCGACGGGTTCGTTTCCGCGGCGGCAAGGGTCGTGACGGACTTGACGGCCGGGTTCCGGCTCGCCGCGAGCAGTGCCGCGCCGCCGCCCATCGAGTGTCCCGAGACGGCGTAGCGGGTGGTGTCGACGCGGCCCGCGAAGCGTGAGCCTGCCGTCGTGTTCTGTGCCGTCAGCCACGTGAGGCCGGCGTTCAGGTCGTCGGCGAACGCGGAATGGCTGGGGAACAGGCCTCCCTGGGACTTGGGGACGACGGTGATGACGCCCCAGGATGCGTAATGCTTGAGCAGGCTCTCGTACTGCGTGATGGCCTGGAAGAAGCCGTGGCCGAAGGCGAGGCCCGGGTGGGTGCCGGTGGCCACTGGCGCGTTGGCGCCGGCCGTGGTGCCCGGGTACCAGACCCGCGCGCTGTAGGAACGGCCCGCAGCTGACACGGTGAGGTCGGTGTAGGCGACGGGGAACGACCCGGGAGCGGAGGGGTCGACTGCCTGGACCGAGGGCGCCGGGGTTGCCGTGGCTGCCGGTGCGAGGGTGAGGGCGGCTGCTGCGGTCAGCAGCACCGCGGTCATGGACCGCAGGAGTGTACGAAACACGAGATCACCTTTTCTGTGGGGATGAAGCAGTGATTTCTGGTGGTACGTCTCCGTGATGGACAGGTGCCCTCCGACTGGTGAGTCGGTGAAGCGCACCGCGCGGGTGCACCCGTGTGCCCGAGCGGTGGATCTGGGGGTGCCGGCCGGATCCGAGCAGGGTCGAGAGCTCACTGAGCCGCACCGGGCCGTTGTGCTTGTCCGTGGCTGCTCGGTTCGCGCGAAGAGCTCGAAGCCTGGTGACGCCGCAAGGCGGTGAGGGGAGGTGCGGTGTGACTGCCTGCCTGCGGCCAGGGCGTGATCGCTCAGCCGCCGCGCCGAGTGTCTGTGGAGCCTGCGGACGACCTCAACATGACTCCTCCGGGACGGGGCGCGGTGCCTGGCGATCCTGGAAGTCCAGGAAGTCCTGCGGGTGAACCACCGGAATCGTCATCGTTCAGGGGGAGGGAGTCGGTCGATCCCGGTCTCTGGCGCTGTAGTCGGCCAGCAGAGGTGCGACCAGTCGGCCGAGGTTTTCGCGCCGTACTTCGGCGTGGATTCCGGTGAGTGGAAGGGGGTCGTCCAGGCCAGGGACGTGGGGGACGAGCGCGAGGTGGGGCAGGAGTACGAGGAGCAAGGCCAGCAGCGCGTCGAGGTCGGCGTCCTTGCGCAGGTCCCCGGTGGCGACGGCCTGTTCGAGGAGGGGGCGCAGGCCGGACAGGTAGATGGCGTTGACGGGCACCCGGATCGCGTTGCGGACCGCGGGGTCCATCTCCATGTTGGTGGCGGCGGTCACCCCGCGTTCCAGGGGCTGGCCGGCGAAGTAGTCGAGCCAGGCTTCCAGCGAGTTGACGAGATGGGTGGTGAAGTCGATGGTGCCGTCGTAGCCGTCGAGCCAGGGTTGCATGTGCGCATAGATGCGCAGCGAGGTCTGTTCGGCCACGTACGTGAAGAGGTCGAGCTTGCCCGAGAAATACTGGAAGAGCGAACCTTTGGCGACCCCCGCTTCACGGGCTATGACGTTGAGGCTGCCGGTGGAGTACCCGTGGGTGCCGAACTCGTCCATCGCCGCTACCAGGATGCGCTCACGGCGGGCGGGCGACAGCCGGGTCCAGGTGGGGGTTGGCATAGGGCGATCCTCCGTGTGACCGGACGGTCATATGACCACCCGGTCATCATGGAGGCGCCTCTCAACGGATGTCAACGGGTGTGACAGGTAAGCCTGTTGAGGGTAGAAACCGCCTCGTTGACGCAGCACTGCGGGCCGACCGGCCGGCAGAATGACCGGGTGGTCACAACAGGGTCGGCGTGCTGCCGCCACACCGCGGCCAGGGCCGATCTGCGAGGGGCGGGTCGACGCCCGCAGCGTGATCCGGTTCAGGCATGGGGGTCCTGCGCGAACAGTACCGCCCGCCGGCACGGCGGTTCTGGCGTGCCTGGGCATGGTGGTGGCACGGCAGGCTGCGCGCGCGACGGCGCGCCGGAGGCGCCGCTGCCGATCAGCTGCTCGACGATGGGAACGTAACGATGCGCGCGCTGAAGTCGGCGACCATCGAATCCATGTCGAATCCATGGGCACTTCTATGGGAACACAACCACGGACACCACATCCGGGTCGCCACGTCGCCTGCCGAGCCCGCTCAGCGCTCGACTGCTTCGTCCGAGAGTCTCCCCTCGCCGAGTGACAGCCGACCGTTGGCATATGCCCGTTTCTGCGGCGCTGACCCAACCTGGGCAAAGGGCAGCCGCCCGATGCCGTGACCGTCTACAGTCCGTTCCGTGACGAGGACCGTAATCGATTACGCGAGGCGGAGTGGGAGCAACTCGGCCCCGCTTCGACGCCGACTGCTGACCCCACCGGTTCTGGACCGCCGGACCGAGTCGGGACGGCACGGACTGCAAGCGCCGCACGTGACCCATCGTGGAGTCGTCCCTCCGGCAGCGCCGTCCGGCGGGAGTAGACGTGTCGCTCTCCCGCGGTGAAGGCTTCGGCGCGGATCGGCACCCTTCGACCGCGCCACGGCCTCCCCACGGCGAAGCACCCGTCAACCGCGGCGCGAAGCCCTCCGCACTGGTGCGCCCCTACGCGATGACCGGAGGTCGTACGCGGCCGACTCACCGGCTCCCGATCGAAGCGCTGGTCAGCACGACAGTCGACCTGTCGCAAGCGTCCGGGCTTTCTCCCGAGGCGTATCGCATATGCATTCTCTGCCGAAGTGTGAATTCGATAGCCGAGATCTCGGCGATTCTCTCGATCCCTCTCGGGGTTGCTCGAATCCTTGTGGCAGACCTGGCGGAGTCAGGTTTCGTCCTCGTCCAACAGCTCGACGACGGTGACGCGCCGGATGGCAGACCGCAGGTGACTCTCCTCGAGAGAGTGCTCATGGGACTGCGGAATCTTGCATAGGAGCGGTCGGCTTCGCTCGGGAAATCTCCCCGCCCTGAGGGCGGTGACGTGCCCTTGACCAAGGCAGGATGGAGAACGTCGGTGGGTGACTCGTCTCGAGCACACGCGATGCCTGTCGAGTCTCGGCGATCACATGGTCACCACTTTCGAGCCGGATGGGGCGGTCGTCCCGCAGAACGGCAGGGGGCCGGGGGGGGCGTCCCAGACGGACTCGACGCTGCGGTCGGTGAATTCGGCCCTGGCGTGTCCACGTCGCGAGTGCGGGCGCGCTGTCCGCACGCTCGCTACTTCTTCCCTGTGCGACGGGAACCCGGATGAGGTGCACCTGGGATCGGCGGAATCCCGCTCGGCAGACTCAGCGATGGCTGTCCAGTGCCCGGTTCTGCCTACGGCGATTCTGCTCGCCCCTGCCTGCCCGTTGTTCGCCTGAGCCGCTTCCCTTGCCTCGCTCCCCTACGTACCTTTCGTGTTCTGCCGAAGATCTCCTGAGAATGGATTCGACCATGCTGACAATCCGCACTGCCCGACCCGACGAGATACCCGCGCTGACGACCTTTCCGGACGACGACGAACGCAATGCGGCCACCGCTGCCTACCTGACGGGGCTTCTGGAGAGCGGGTGCACCCGCCCGGAGTGGTGTCTGGTGGCCGAACGTGACGGCCGGTTGGCGGGCAACGCGGTGCTGTGGACGATCCCCGGACGCGACGTTCCGATGGACATCGTGCTGCTGGAACCGGGCGACCCGGACACCGGACAGGTGCTGTTGGCGCACGCCGCCCAGCAGGCCCTCGGACTCGGCGCGCAGACCCAGGGACATGTGCTGGACGCGCCGGCCCAGGCTCCCCAGTTCCAACGGGATCCGCGGCTGCGCGAGACCCTGCTCGCCGGCGCCGGCTTCACCGTCGCCCGCGACGGCCGCCGCTTCGAATGGACCCTGGGCGACCCGGTGCCGGCCCAGGACGAGCGGCTGCACTGGCACTCGCTGGCCGACCTGGGCGAAGACCCGTTCGTGGAGCTGTTGGCCGACACGTTCACCGACACCAAGGATTCGATCTTCCAGGCCGAGATCGCCGAGCACGGCCTGCGCAGCGCAGCCGAACGCAACATCGCCGACATGCTGGAGATGGACCACGAGCCCGGCTGGTTCGAGATCGGCTACGACGCGGCCGACACACCCGTGGCGATCAGCATGCCGGCGCGTACGCCCAACTCGGCGGTGATCGGCCTGGTCGCGGTCGCGCGGGCCAGCCGGGGCCAGGGCTACGCCACCGCCGTGGTCGCCCGGGGTACGCACGTACTGGTCGACGCGGGCTTCGGCGAGATCCGCGGGGACTGCGACGCAGACAACATCGGCATGGCCAAGGCGTTCCAGCGCGCCGGATACCGCAACTTCGCCAACCGCAAGATGTTCACCAGCCCGCCGGGAATCGACCTCGCCCTCGCAGCCGGATCCGCCCACCGTGGTCACCGGCCGGTCAGCTGAGCGTGCTTGGGTGAACGGTCGTGCATCCGCCCGTACCCGAACGCGCGAAACAGTGGTGACGGTTCAGGGGCGGACGGCCGGCAGCTGAAGGAGGCGACCATGACCGAATGGGTGGTACGGCCCGACGCCGGCCGTCCGCAGGGCCACAGCTGTGCCCATGCCGCCGAAGCAGGCCCTACGCCGATCCCCGAAAGCCGCACCTGCCTCGAGTGTGCCGCCCAGGGTCGCGACGAGACGCGTCTGCGACTCTGCCTCACATGCGGCCATGTTGGATGCAGTGACAGCGCGCCTGGCGCCCATGCCACCGCTCACTACGAATCGAGCGGCCACCCGCTGGCGCAGTCCGCCGAACCGGACGACGAGACATGGGCGTGGTGCTACGTCGATGAACTATTCCTCCAGCCACGCAACAGCCACGCACCCCGGTAAGCGTCTCGGCGCAGTCTCACCAACCCCGTCATGACCGCCCGGACCGCTCGTAGTCAGTACGCCTTCACTCGCCGGACGCCGGAACCTCGCAGCCTCCGAAAACGGATGGCCGACAGCCTCCCGCCCGGCGATTCTGACCCGATGGGAGACAGAGCCAACATCATCGTGGTCCGTGAGAACGGCACACATGAGCTGTACCGGACCGGCTGGGCGGTCGGAATCGATCTCGACCTGCTGGACGGGCCGGCGTCGGTGTTCGCCATGCTTCCCGAACTCCGCCAGGACGGCTGGTGGCTGGTGGCTGGACGACACCATGGCCCAGGGCGGGATACTGCTCGACCTCGGCCGGAAGGTACTCCTCATCTTCGCCTGGGAGGGGCCCACCACCGAACTCCGCCACCGGGCGGCCGCGTTCGCGTTGATCCGAGCGGCTTGGCCGGGCTGGGACGTCCGCTGGCTGTACGACGGCCCGGCCGAATTGCGAGAGTACCTCGGCCTGGACCCGGACTACGTCCGCAGCCGCGATCCGGATCTCTCCCCGGCCCCGTTCCTGGCTCCCGACGACGAGGACTTGGCAGGGCCTGATCCAGGCGGTGTCGTGATCACGATCGGCACCAAGCGCTGCCATGTCGCCTCCGACGCCTTCGACCACCCCGTCCGTGAGGGCGCCGCCCTGCTCAACCGCCTGATGCACGCACCCCGGCACAAGATCTGCCGCCTGCACCGCAACTCCGGCATCCACCTCGACCCGCAACACCGCCGTCTGGGCTGGTGGTCCCTCTACTCCTCGCCACACGCATACCAAGTACCCGAAATGTGGCCGGGCTGGAGGGTGGAGTTCTGGCGCGACAACTGGAGACAGCACGCCCGAGCCGGCGACCGCTTCTCTCCGGCTCCCCTCGACACCCCAGAGCACGCCACAGCCGCGGTACTCGCCCAGGCCGAGGAGCGCCGGATCCTCCGAGCCGACAACCACGCCCACACCCACACCACCCGCCTACAGGCCATCCGCCAGCTCATCCTCGGCCCACCTCATCCGGGAGCCCGTCACACGGAGAAGAGGTAACGAGCGCCGACCGTGCGCTCCCCTCAGGGTGAGGAGACGCCATGGCCGAATTCACCGATCGCGGCATCGAGTCCGTATGGGACTACCCGCGGCCTCCTGCCGTACTGCGGGACGAGCGCCCCGTTCGGGTCGAATGTGCAGGCCAGATCATCGCCGAGACACGACACGCCCTGCGGGTGCTCGAGACCAGTCACCCTCCGACGTTCTACATACCGCCGGAAGACATCCACACGGAGCTGCTGATCCCCGGCCACGGCCAGTCCTGGTGCGAGTGGAAAGGCAGCGCCCGCTACTGGGACGTGGTCATCGGCGACGACGTACGGGACCAGGCAGCCTGGAGCTACTCCAACCCTGAACCCGCCTATGCAGCCCTCCGGGACTGTTTCGCCTTCTATGCCGGCCGCGTCGACCGCTGTCTCGTCGACGGCGAAGTCGTACAGGCCCAAGAAGGAGACTTCTACGGCGGCTGGATCACCAAAGACGTCCACGGCCCCTTCAAAGGTCCACCCGGAACACGCGGATGGTGACCAGCGAGGACGGTCCCGGCCTCTTTGGCATCGGGTCTCGCCGCACAGTGCACGGTGTGCGGACTCAGGCAGACGCGCCGCCCTCCCAGGCGTCGTGCAAGTCGTCCAGCCAGTCGCCACGCAAGCGTCACCGAACCAAAGGCGTGGTCCCTACTCGGTTGCGGGGACCACGCCCGTGCGGTGCTCGCTCACGCGGGCATGCCTGCCGAGGCGAGGTCGAGGGCGATGTCCGTGATCATGTCCTCCTGGCCGCCCACCAGCCCCCGTCGGCCCACCTCTACGAGGATGTCGCGCGTGTCGATGCCGTGGCGGCGGGCCGCTGTCTCCGCGTGCCGGAGGAAGCTGGAGTAGACGCCGGCGTAGCCGAGGGTGAGGGTCTCGCGGTCGACGCGGACCTCGCGGTCCTGCAGGGGCCGGACGATGTCGTCGGCCGCGTCCATCAGCGGGAAGAGGTCGCAGCCGTGCTGCCAGTCCATCAGATCGGCCACCGCGACGAAGGCTTCGAGGGGGCAGTTGCCCGCGCCCGCACCCTGGCCTGCGAGGGAGGCGTCGACACGGGTGACACCGTTCTCGACGGCGACCACCGAGTTGGCTACTCCGAGGCCGAGGTTGTGGTGGGCGTGGATGCCCAGTTCGGTGTGCGGTTTCAGTACCTCGCGGTAGGCGCGGACGCGGTCGCGCACTCCGTCCATGGTGAGCCGGCCGCCGGAGTCGGTGACGTACACGCACTGGGCGCCGTAGGACTCCATCAGTTTCGCCTGGCGGGCCAGTTCGGCCGGTTCGGCCATGTGGGACATCATCAGGAACCCGGCGACGTCCATGCCCAGGTTGCGGGCGGCGTCGATGTGCTGGGCGGAGATGTCGGCCTCGGTGCAGTGGGTGGCCACGCGGACCGAGCGGATACCGAGGGCGTGCGCCTGCTTCAGGTCGCGCACGGTCCCGATGCCCGGCAGAAGCAGCGTGGTGGGCACGGCGTGGGTCACGGCGTCCACGACCGCCTCGATCCACTCCCAGTCGGTGTGGGCGCCTACGCCGTAGGTGACGCTGGAGCCGGAGAGTCCGTCGCCGTGGGCGATCTCGACGGCGGTGACCCCGGCCGAGTCGAGGGCGGCGGCGATGGTGCGGGCCTGCTCGAGGGTGTAGCGGTGGCGGACGGCGTGCATGCCGTCCCTGAGGGTGACGTCCTGGACGTACAGGGAAGTCATCGGGCTGCCACCTCCGTGGTCTGGTGGGCGGCCATGCGCTCGGCGGCGCGCAGGGCGGCCGAGGTCATGATGTCGAGGTTGCCGGCGTACGCGGGCAGATAGTGGGCGGCGCCTTCGACTTCGAGGAACACGGACACCCTGACCGCTTCCGTGGTCCGCGAGGCTCCCGGCAGCAGACGGCGCAGGGGGTCGTCCGCGGTGACCTTGTCGAACTGCACCTTCTGCTTGAGGCGGTAGCCGGGCACGTACGCCTGGACGCGGGCCGCCATCTCCTCCACCGAGGCCGTCACGGCGGCGTCGTCGCAGTCGCCGATCAGGCAGTGCACGGTGTCCCTCATGATCAGTGGGGGTTCCGCGGGGTTGAGGATGATGACGGCCTTGCCGCGGGCCGCCCCGCCGACCCGCTCGATGGCCGCCGAGGTGGTCTCCGTGAACTCGTCGATGTTGGCCCGGGTGCCGGGGCCCGCCGACCGGGAGGAGATCGAGGCGACGATCTCCCCGTAGTGGACGGGCGTGACGGCGTTCACGGCGGCCACGATCGGGATGGTGGCCTGGCCGCCGCAGGTGACCATGTTGACGTTGGGTGCGTCGAGGTGGGCGTCGCCGTTGACCGGCGGGACGACGTACGGTCCCAGCGCGGCGGGCGTCAGGTCCACGACCCTGCGCCCCCGGGAGCGCAGGATCTCGTCGTGGCGACGGTGCGCGCCGGCCGAGGTGGCGTCGAAGACGATCTCCACATCCGCGAACTCGTCCAGCTCCACGAGGCCGTCCACCCCCTCGTGAGTGGTGGCGACCTTCAGGCGGCGGGCGCGGGCCAGGCCGTCGGAGTCCGGGTCGATGCCGGCCATCGCGGCGATCTCCAGCGACTCCGACAGGCGCAGGATCTTGATCATCAGGTCGGTGCCTATGTTGCCCGACCCGATGACGGCGACCTTCGTGCTCATGCTCCGGCTCCTTCCGAGGCGGCGGAGGCGAACGCGGCCGTGACCGTGCCGAGCCCCTCGATGTGTGCGGTGAATTCGTCGCCCTCGCCGGCGAGGACCATGGGCCCGAGCGCACCGGTCAGCAGGATGTCGCCCGCCTTCAGCGGATCGCCCAGGCCCGCCAGGGTGGAGGCGAGCCAGAGGGCGGCGGTGAGCGGGCTGCCCAGACAGTCGGCGCCGGTCCCCCGGGAGACGGACTCGCCGTTCCTGGTCAGGTTCATCGTCGCCGCGCGCAGGTCGACGCGGTCCAGGGGAACGGGGGTGCCGCCGAGGACGAACAGGCCGCAGGAGGCGTTGTCGGCGACCGTGTCCACGATGGTGATGTCCCAGTTCACGATGCGGCTGTCGACGATCTCCAGCGCTGGAAGCGCGAAGGCCGTCGCCCGCAGCAGGTCGGCGACGGTGGGCTCGCGGTGGGGCAGGTCGGCGCCCAGGACCAGGGCGACCTCGGCCTCGATCTTCGGCTGGAGCAGCCGTCCCGGGGCGATCGGCTGCCCTTCGGGGACTGCCATGTCGGCGAACAGGGTGCCGAAGTCGGGCTGGTCGACGCCGAGTTGATGCTGGACCGCGGGCGAGGTGAGACCGATCTTGCGGCCCACCGGGCGGCGCCCTTCGGCGACGGCACGCTCGAAGTGCAGGCGCTGTACCGCGTAGGCGGTTTCGACGTCGGCCTCGGGCAGCAGCGAGCGCACGGGGGCACACGGCACACCGTAGTGGGCGGCCTCCTGGAGAGCGGCCGCCGCCTTGACGACGGCGTCGCCGGACTCGCGGGCGGTCACGCTCTCCCCCGGTACGACGTGGTGCGGCGATGCGGAGCGGACATGCGGTTACCTCCGTGTCGGGGAGTCGGCGGTTGCAGAGAGGTGTCGGTGGCCTGCCGCCGGTCGTTGACAGGTATAGATGTGCGGTCCGGATGGCGGCAAAATATGTTCCATGACACGGAACAGCACGCAGGGGAACATGCTCGACAAGGCGGCTGCCGTGCTCGACTGCTTCCGCCCGGACGGCGGAAGGTTCCGTCTCACGGAAATCACGGCCCGCACGGGGCTGACCAAGACGACCGCCTTCCGCCTGTGCGCGGATCTGGTACGCCTGGGCCTGCTCGAACGTGACGGTGAGGCGTACCGGCTCGGGGGCAAGCTGTTCGAGCTGGGTTCCCTGGTGCCGCGCCGACTGGACCTGCGCGAGGCGGCGCTGCCGTTCCTCCAAGACCTGTTCGAAGCCACGCACGAGACCGTGCACCTCGGCGTACGGGAGGGACACGAGGTGGTCTACGTCGAGCGGATCCACGGCCACCAGACGCTGTCCCTGCCGTCCCGGATCGGCGGCCGGCTTCCCTTGACCTGCACAGGCGTCGGCAAGGCGCTGCTGGCGTTCTCCGGTCCCGGGCTCGTGGACGAGGTACTGGCCGAACCTCTGCCCCGCCTCACCAGCCATTCGGTCACCGACCCCGTGCGGCTGCGTACCGCCATCGAGCAGATCCAGGTCTCCGGACTCGCCTACGAGGAGCAGGAGGCCGCCGTCGGCGTGAACTGCATCGCCTCACCCGTCTTCGACGGACCGACCGCCGTGGCCGCGCTCTCGGTAGCGGTGCCCCGCGGCCGATTCCACCCCGCCCAGCTGGCACCCGCCGTACGGACGGCCGCCCTGGGCCTGTCCCGCGTACTGCGCGCGGGCCGCGGCCCGATGGACACCCCCTCCTAGCCGACCCTTCAGGACCAGGAGAGGCCGTTCCCGGACCGAAGCCGACGCGGTCCTGCCACCGCGAGTTGGGCGATCTCCGTCCGCGCATGGTCACTCCGCGCGGGACGGAGCGAGACGGAGCGGGGCGGAGCGACCACAATGGCCGATCAGTCGTCGGCGATTCCCGCACCGCTCAGAGCCGGAACGGTGTCCTCGGAGCGCGTGAGGGAACGCGCTCCGGCCCGGAACTGGGCGAGCTTGTCCACGATGGTCTGGCCGACGGGGAGATGGCCCCAGGTGCTGATTCCCCGGTGCGTGGTGGGTTCCCAGGTGCTTTCGTCGACGACCAGGGGGTTCCAGCCGACCTCCCATTCGAAGCCCGAGGGAGTGCGCGCGTAGTACGACAGTTCACGGTCGTTGGTGTGCTGGCCCACCGACAGGGCCATGTCGAAACCGAGTTCGTGCACGCGCTGGTAGCTCTGCGCGACGTCGTCGAGGGTCGCGGCCTGGATGTTGAGGTGCTGGACCCGGGTTCGGATCGGGTCGAGGGGAAGGCCCGCGGTCGCGGCCACGGCGATGGAGTGGTGACGTTCGTTGACGCGCAGGAAGCGGATCTTGAGCTTGACGCCGCTGATGGTCTCGTCGATGTAGTCGGTGAGGCGGGCGTCGAAGACGGTGTTGAAGTAGCCCCGGATCTGCGTTGGTCTGGTCGAGGTGATCGCCACGTGGCCCATGCCGGAGTCGCCGGTGACGAAGCCCGAGGCCACCATGCGCAGGGGCGCGGCCGAGATGCGGGGTGTCGTGTAGATCTCCTGCGTGATCCCTTTGGGGCCGGCGAAGCGCAACAGGCGTTCGACGCCGCGCAGTTCGGCTTCCTCGTCGGTGCCCGCGGTGAGCGGGACACCGTGGGCCCGGATCCGTGCCTCGATCCGCTCGAAGGCGGTGTGGTCGTCGATGTGCCAGCCTGTGGTGACGACGTCCTCGGCGGGACCGCGCCGCAGCAGGAAACGGCACTCCTGGTCGTCGAGGCGGAAGCGCGTCAGGTCGCGGGAGAGGGCGTCGTGGTGCATGCCGATGGCGTCGGTGCCGAAGCGGCGCCAGTCGGTGAAGCGGTTGGTCTCGATGATGATGTAGCCGAGGTGGACGGCACCGAAGACCGAGGCGGTGGCGGGAGCGGGGGCGCTCATCGGCGGCCTGCCAGGAAGTCGGCGCAGAGCCGGTTGAACAGCTGAGCGCGTTCGAACTGGACCCAGTGCCCGGTGTTCGCGACCAGGTAGAGATCGCAGTTGGGCATGCGCTCGGCCAGCATCCGGCCGCCGGAGGGCCGGTTGACCTTGTCCTGCGCACCCCACAGCACCAGGGTGGGCACCGGCAGTCGGGCCAGCCGCCGGTCGCGGGTGAAGTCCATCTTCATCAAGGTGCGTACGGCGCCCGGACCGGAGGGCCTCCGCAGGGGCGGTGCGGCGATCACTTCGGGGTCGATGCTGGCTCGGTAGCGCTCGTCGATGGCGGAGTCGGGGACGTCCGCCGCGTTGAAGACGAGGTGGTTGCGGATGAACTTCTCGAGCTTCAGCCGTGAGGGTCCGTCGCCGCCGTAGTAGTTGAGCAGGCTGTTGAGGCCCGGGGTGGGCAGGGCTCGGGTGGTGCCGATCCCGCCGGGCCCCATCAGCACCATCCGGCCGACGCGGTCGGGTGTGTCCAGGGCCAGCCGCAGGGCGCAGGCGCCGCCGTAGGAGTTACCCACCAAGTGGGCCTTTTCCAGGCCCAGTTCGTTCAGAAGACCGAGGATGCCGGCCGCCAGGTCGCCGAAGGGGTCGGTGGCGTCGATGCCCTTGGTGCTGCGTCCGTAGCCGGGCAGGTCGGGCACGATGACCCGGTACTCCTTGGCCAACTCGGCGATGTTGCGGGCGTAGTTGGAGACGCCCGAGGCGCCGGGGCCTCCGCCGTGCAGCAGCAGGACCGCCGGACCGTCGCCCGTTTCGGCGGCGAAGATCCTCCGTCCGCCGACGTCGTACGTCGTCTCCCGCATCGTCGGCAGGGAAATCGGTGTCGTTGTCATGGTGCAGGTGTCCTCACTGGGCGGTGGCCGCGGTCGGGCGGCGGATCGGGGACGGCGCGAAGCCGGGCGGCGGGGGCGGGAGCCGCAGGCCTGCGGGGGCCGACGCGTAGACATAGGCATCGGGGCGCAGGGCGAGCGTGGCCGCTCCGTGCACGGCCATCCACGGCAGCAGGACGTTGTCGCTGTCGACGAGCGTGTCCGCGGCCGGCCCGGAGCCTGCCGGGGTGACCGTCAGCGCGGGCACGCCGGGGATGTCCCAGGCGGGCGCGGGCGCGGCTGCGCGGGCGTGCAGCACCAGCCACCGGCCGCCGAGGGCATCATCGAGGCGGACCCGTCTGCCGCCGGCGTCGGTGACCCAGGGCTGGGGCACCTGGTGGCCGGTCGCCTTGGCACGGGAAGGGGCTTGGAGGCCGGCGTCGTACCGGGCGACGGGGATCCAGTTCGCGTCCTGCATCCAGTCACTGAAGCCGGGGACGCGGTTCAGGGCGCGCAGCACGGTGTTGCGGACGCGCGTGACGGGCGGGCGGCGTTCGGTGATGACACGGCCGACGAGGACCGCTCGTTTGGTGACCTCTTTGACGTGCGGCTTGCGCTCGGCCTCGTAGCTGTCGAGGACACTCTCGGGCAGTTCACCGCGCAGGACGGCGTCCAGCTTCCAGCTCAGGTTCGCCACGTCGCGCACGCCCGCGGCCATGCCCTGGCCGATCCACGGCGGCATGGCGTGGGCGGAGTCCCCCGCGAGGAATATCCGGCCGACGCGGAAGCGCGTCGCGAAGCGGACATGGTGGCTGTAGACGGTGGCCCGCAGCACCTCGATGCTGTCCCGGCCGATGCCGTAGCGGGCCACCAGCCGGTGGACGGCGTCCTCGGTGGTCAGCTGCTTCTCGTCGTCGCCGGGCAGCAGCGGGAACTCGTAGCGGTGGTGGCCCAAGGGAGTGGGGCAGTCCACGGCCGGGCGGGCGGGATCGCAGTGGAAGCGCAGCTTGTCGTGGTCCGGCCAGGGTTTGAGCATCTTGGTGTCGATGACGACCCAGCGGTCCTCGTACGTCGTGCCCTCATAGCCGATGTTCAGCTGCGCCCGGGTGAGGCTGGACCCGCCGTCGGCGGCGATGACGTAGGAGGCCCGAAGCCGGCGGACGGTGTCGTCGGCCGTTCCGGCGATCGTGAGTTCCACGCCGTCGGCGTCCTGGCGCACCCGCAGGCACTCGTGTCGCAACAGGATTTCGACGTTGGGATAGCGCTGCACGCCGTCACGCAGGACCTGCTCCAGGGCCGGCTGATAGATGAACATCTGCGGCGGGTGCCCGTGGCCGCGCGGCGTGGGGCGCGCGCTGATGAAGGACCGGCCGGACGCGTCCACGAAGTCCACGGGCCGTTCCGTGAGCATGTCCTGCTTGAGCCGCTCGGCGAGCCCGGCGCGCTGCCAGATGCGTACGACCTCCTCGTCGGTGGAGATGGCCCGGGCGCGGGAGAAGATCTCGCCGTCGCGCTCCAGCACGACCACCTTCAGTCCCGCCGCCCCCAGCAGGTTGGCGGCGGTCACCCCCGTGGGCCCGTAGCCGATCACCGCCACGTCGTAGGACCCGTCCTGGGCTGCTGTCCCGGCCCTGATCTCACTCACCAGGCCACCTCACTGTCGATCACGCCGTACGGCTCTTAATGTAGCGTTCACTCCAATTGGAGTGAGTGCTACGGTAGGCATGGCTCGGCGATACGGTCAAGGGCTCGCAGACACCACACGGGAGGGCCTGGCACATGACACATGCGCAGACGACACGGAAGAAGCGCGCGAACGGCGTGGAGTCGCGCCAGCGCATCCTCGACGCGACCGTGGAGATCGCCGGGGAGCGGGGCTACGAGGGCACCTCGATCGCCGCGGTCAGCGCCAAGTGCGGTCTGCCCGCCAGCTCCATCTACTGGCACTTCAAGGACAAGGACGACCTGATCGCCGCTGTGATCGAGCGGAGCTTCGACACCTGGCTCGCGGAGGTCGCGCTGCCGGACGAGGACCTGGGCACACCGCTGGAGCAGGCGGTCGCCATGGCGGTCAGGGTCGCCAAGTCCCTCGTGGACGCCCCCGACTTCCTACGCCTGGGCCTCATGCTCGCCCTGGAGCGACGCCCCGCCGAACCGCGAGGCCGTACCGTCTTCCTGCAGGTCCGCGAGATCGCCCGCACCAAGATCGCCGAGACGGTCTCGAGATTCTTCCCCATGCTGGACGAGGACGCCGTCTCCACCGTGACGACCTATGCCGTCGCAGGTGCCGACGGACTGTTCGTGCAACGGGAGATCGACGGGGACGCGGTCGACCTGGTCGCTCTGTTCGAACTCCACGCGCGTCTGGTGTTCGAGGCAGCGAGCCGGATGGCCGCCAGGAACGGTCAATGAACCGCTCCTGCGGACTCTACGACGCTCCGGCTTTCTCCGGCGTCACGGCCGGGCCGCCGAACCGGGCGCGACACCGATCGGGGGCCTGTCCGAGACACGCACCGGCACGACCCGCCACGAGACCTACGACGTCCCGCACCACCCCATCGCCCTTCGCGGTGCCGACAGCACCGGACTCCCCTCTGGGTACGGAGGCTTGACCAGCAGCACGACCACCGCACCCCCGATACAAGCCGGCCAGAAGACCCAAGCCCGGTTCAACAGATTCGGCCCCCTGTCCGCCGCGTTCGTCCGAGGGACCACTCTCCGGGGCCCGTCATCTCAGCCCGACCCGGGCCGGGGATCCACCCGCACCGCAGCTGCCCCGGCCACCCCGGTCGAACGCGTGCCCGGCAACAAGGTCCGGCACGCCTCCTCGCCGCATCCCCTCTCCCGTACGGAAGGCCGCGCCATGGCTCACTCGCCCCATCGCATCGACGTCCACCAGCACGTCATTCCCTCTTTCTACCGCGACGCGCTCGCCACGTCGGGCATCGGTGAAGCAGGCGGGCGCGCCCTGCCCGACTGGAGCGCGGAGTCGGCTCTCGAGTTCATGGACCTGGTGGGTGTCGGCACGGCACTGCTGTCGGTCTCGACACCCGGAGTCGGCTTCCTCACGGATCCCGGGGAGGCCGCCGGGTTCGCCCGCCGGCTCAACGACCACGCAGCCTCCCTGGTCTCCGACCATCCCGGCCGCTTCGGTCAATTCGCGACGCTGCCCCTGCCCGACGTCGAGGCCTCCGCCGCCGAGGCCGCACGCGCCCTGGACGAACTCGGCGCCGACGGGGTGACCCTGCTGGCCAACAACCGCGGCATCTATCTCGGCGCCGAAGGACAGGAGCCGCTCTGGCAGGTCCTGAACGATCGCGGCGCCGTCGCCTTCGTCCATCCCGCCGAGCTGCCCGCTCCCCCGGTCGACGGCATTCCGCCCTTCGCCGCCGACTTCCTCCTCGACACCACCCGCGCCGCCTACCTCCTCGTCCGCAACGGTGTCGTCCGCCGGTACCCGGACATCCGGTTCATCCTCGGCCACGCCGGAGGGTTCGTCCCCTACTCCTCCCACCGCATGGCCGTCACCATCGCCAACGACACCGGACGCAGCCCGCTGGACGTCCTGGACGACTTCCGCTCCTTCTACTTCGACACAGCCCTGTCCTCCAGCCCCGCGGCTCTCCCCACCCTGCTCGCCTTCGCACGGACCGGGCACGTCCTCTTCGGCAGCGACTGGCCTTTCGCACCCACCCCGGCCGGACAGTACTTCGCCAACGGTCTCGACACCGGCGTCGATGCCACAACGCTGGAAGCCGTCAACCATCTCAACGCCGGACTGCTCTTCCCCCGGCTCGCGTCCGGTCCGCGCCCGTCGACCCGCACGGCGCCCGCCTCGACACGGCTGCGGCAGGCCGCCCAACGCAAGGCGGCACGCCTGGCGTTCAAGCTCGTCCAGCCCGGCACCGACTGAGAGGGCCACGTCGCTCGTGGTGGGGCGTCCCGCCTCAGCGGCGCTGGGCCTGTGCCATGCGGGCAACTTCCTTGCGGATGAGGGCCAGGGGGAAGCGGTCCTCATGGTCCATGTCCAGCATCGTGAAGTGCGCGGTCACGTCACCGACTCTCACCAGAACGTGCTGCTCGTTGCGTACGGAGACGCGGCGGCCACTGCGCAGGCCGGGCGCCTGCTTCACCGGCACGGTGATCCGGAAGGCGATCGACTCGTCGCCGAGGTGGGGGATGGTTTCCGACGCCAGATGCGCGGTGTACTTCCCCGTGAAGCCGACGCCGGTGTAGTCGTGGCAGGCTGGCGCTGACGTACGGACACGGGCGAAGGCCCTCTCGGCATCCGTGCCCGCGTAGGACGCGAGGGTGCCGCCGCCCGCCCAGATACTGCCCTTCCAGTTGAAGACCTGGTCCACGACAGCCGACGCGTCGCCGGCGCCGAGTGCGTCGAGCAGCTTCGCGCAGGAGCTGTCCGAGACCGGCGGGAAGGTGCTCTTCACGTCCGCGTGCGCCCGCACGTCCGCCGAGACACCTCTGTTGCCCGGAATGTCGTCACCGGTGAGTGCGATGGACTGGAGAGCCTGGGCGGAAAGCGGTCGTCCCGCAGCAGCGGAGGTCGCCGGGGCGCCGCTCGATGTCTGAGCACCGGACGCCCCTCCACCCGTGCCCGCACAGCCGGTGAGCCCCCACAAGGACAGCGCCGCGCACACCAGCAGCCATCCGTTCCCCCGCGCCCCCACCCGTGCCCCCCAGCCTCTCGTGATCAAGGGAGCCGATCATACGACGAGCCCCTTGTCAGGGTCACGTCGGAAAACCCGAGTAGTCAGGTGTCGTACGTGCCCCTTTCCTCGGTTCGGAGTAAGCGAGGCAGAAAAGGTTCGGCGTAGGTGTCGATTTCGCGGGTGGCCCTTCGTGTAGGGGGTGAAACGGGCCACGGAAGTGCGGTCCGCCGAAGCGAGGAGCACGTCATGCGCCAGGTCAACGCCACGTTGTCCATCACTCTCGACGGGGTCGTACAAGGTCTCGGCCGTCCGGACGAGGACACCCGCGGTGGCTTCACTCACGGGGGCTGGGGCGGCACGTACAACGACCAGGTCATGGGCATGGAGATGGGCAAGAGCATGTCCAAGCCCACGGACATGCTGTTCGGACACCGGACCTGGACGGACTTCATCACCGCCTGGAGCACCCGTAAGGACGACAACCCGTTCACCACGCACATGAACGCGGCGACCAAGTACGTCTGCTCCAGGACACTGGAGAACGCGGACGCCTGGCAGAACTCGATCCTGCTGCAGGGCGACGCCGCCGAGACCGTCGCCAAGCTCAAGGAGGAGAACGGCAAGGACCTGACGATCATTGGCAGCGCCACACTCGTCCGCGAGCTGCACGCTGCCGGCCTGGTCGACAACTACCAGCTGCTGATCCACCCGCTCACCCTGGGCACCGGCATGCGGCTGTTCGAGGGGCCGGCCCCGCTGACCGAGTTCGAGCTCACTGACAGCGTCACCACCACCAAGGGCGTGATCATCGCCCGCTACTCCCGCAAGTAGGCATCCATGGGCAAGTACCTGCTCTCGATCTACCAGCCCGAAGGCACGGCGGACCCCGAGGCCATGGAAAGGATCAAGGCCGATCTGCACCGGCTCAACGAGGAGCTCCGCGCAAGCGGCTCGTGGGTGTTCACCGGCGGTCTGCACGCGCCCGGCACGGCCACGGTCGTACGCGCCGACGGCATGCTCACCGACGGTCCCTACGTCGAAGGCAAGGAGTTCGTCGGAGGGATCTGGGTGATCACCGCACCCGACCTGGACGCCGCGCTGGCGTGGGGCCGCAAGGCGGCCGCCGCGACCACACTTCCGATCGAGGTCCGCCCGTTCCAGGACATCGAGCCGTATTGAGTCCCACACCGCAGGAGATCGCGGCCGTGTTCCGCGCCGAGTACGGCAGAGCCGTTGCCGTACTCGTGCGCGGGCTCGGCGACATCAGCACGGCCGAGGACGCCGTCGCCGAAGCGTTCGCCGTCGCCCTGCGACGCTGGCCCGTCGACGGCATGCCGCCCAGCCCGGCCGGCTGGATCATCACCACCGCCCGCAACCGGGCCATCGACGAGCTGCGCCGCGAATCGCTCCGTGCGCACAAGCACGCCGAGGCCCAGCGGCTCCTCAGCCCGGACGGACGAGAAGAGGAAGGACCCGTGCGCGACGACCGCCTTCGGCTGGTGTTCACCTGCTGCCATCCGGCCCTGGCGGTCCCCGCGCAGGTGGCGCTCACGCTGCGTCTGCTCGGCGGTCTCACCACGCCCGAGATCGCCCGCGCCTTCCTCGTGCCCGAGCCGACGATGGCACAGCGCATCGTCCGGGCGAAGGCCAAGATTCGCGACGCCAAGATCCCGTACCGGGTGCCCCTGGACGCCGATCTGCCCGACCGCCTGGGTGCGGTGCTCGCGGTGCTCTACCTGATCTTCAACGAGGGCTATGTCGCCACCTCCGGCGCCGAACTGGCCCGCGCCGAGCTGTGCGCCGAGGCCATCCGTCTGGCCCGGCTGCTGGTCGACCTCATGCCGGACGAGCCGGAGGCCGCGGGACTGCTCGCGTTGATGCTGCTGACCGAGGCCCGTCACGACGCCCGCACCGACCAGGACGGCACCCTGGTCCGGCTGGCCGACCAGGACCGCTCACGCTGGAACCCCGACCTGGTCTCAGAGGGCCGCTCGATCGTCCGTGAGTGCCTCCGCCGCAATCAGCCCGGCCGCTACCAGATCCTGGCCGCGATCAACGCCGTGCACACCGACCCCGTCACCGACTGGACTCAGATCCTCGCGCTGTACGACCAACTCGCGCACTTCGACGCCGGCCCGATGGTCGCACTGCACCGCGCGGTCGCACTCGCCGAGGTCCAGGGCCCGGCAGCGGCACTGCGGGTGGTCGATGACCTGGATCTCGGGAACTACTACCTGTTCCACGCGATCCGCGGTGACCTCCTGGCCCGCCTCGGGCTAACAGACGAAGCCGTTCAGGCCCTGGACGCCGCGGCCCGGCTCACCGGGAACGAGTCGGAGCGCACCTTCCTGATCGCCAGGCGCGACCGGCTCGATTGAACCCGCCGCCTCCTCGGCAACTCCTCACCATCACTTCGTCCGTCCATGGCCGTGGGCTCCTACTCCACGGCCATGGGGAATCTTCGAGCACCCCCCTTCGGCCGGCCGTCCCACGGAGGTACCGGCCCGAGGCGCCGCCGACCGACGCAGCGTGGGAGCCCCGGACCACGGGCCCGGGGCCGGTACCACCGCTCGCATGGGGCGATTGTCAGCTGAGGTTCCGGGCCCGGCGGCGTCGCGCTATGAGTAGCGCGCCCGCACCCGTGACCACTGCCGCGGCAGCCGCGCCCGTGATCGGCAGCGCCGAGGAGCCCGTCTCTGCCAGGTTGCCGCCGTTCGTCGCCGTTCCGTCGCCACCGGTCGACGACGACCCGCCGGTCGAGCCGGCTGAACCATCGGTCGAGCCGCCCGTCGACCCGCCCGTCGAACCGTCGGAGCCACCGGTCGAACCGCCCGTCGAGCCGTCGGAGCCGCCTGTCGAGCCGCCCGTCGAGCCGGTGGACCCCCCACCCGTCACGTCCAGCGTGATGTCGGCCTTGTCGTTGGCCTTGTTGTGGTCGAACGGCCGCGGTTCGGTGGTCAGCGCAATCGAACCCTTGGCGCCCGCGATCCGCTTGTCGATCTTCAGCTTGAACGTGTAGGTCATCTGGGCGTCCTCAGCCATGTACATACCGACGTGCGCGGGGCAGCGATACTTCCCGCCGTCGGCGTGGCAGTAGTAGTCGCGCTTCACGACCGAGGTTCCGGCGGGAAGCGTGATCATGATCTGGACGCTCCGTTCCAATTTCTCTTCGAAAAGCCAGGCGGGTCCGGCGTTGGCGAACTTCACCTTCATCGTCACCGTGTCACCGACATGCCCCTTCAACGCGGCACCCGTCACCTGGTAGTCGGCCGTGTTGACGGAGGTGATCGGCACATCGACATATTTCGCGGAACCCTCGCGCCCGGCCGGTTGCTCGACCAGTTTCACCGCCGGCGCGGTCCCCGCCACCGACGGATCTCCGTTCTCGTCCTCCATCGGGAAGCCGCCTGTCCCGACACGCACGAACAGGCTGTCTATGTACGCGCGGTCCAGCACCTTGACGCGGAGAGGCTTCTCGGGCGTGTAGACGACGCCCGGCGCCACCGCCTGGTCGAACGCGCACGTCGCGGTCCAGTTCTCGGGCATCTCGTCGTAGGACCGAATGTGCTGTACACGACAGTTGGAGGGAACGTCCACGAAGTCGAGTCCCCGGGTGACGGAGTAGGAGATCCACACCTTCTCGGCGGTCCCGACGCCCTTGTTCGCCACGGTGGCCGGCAGGTCGAAGGTGTCCCCCGGCTTCAACCCGTGGACCGGCTCGATGCCTCCCACGACCAGTTCGGGTGCGGTTCCATCGCCGAAGGCGGCGGGTGCCCCGGCCAGCACGATCAGGCCGGCAGCGCCGAGGGCGGCGACAACGGAACCGGAGGCGCGACGGTTACGTGGGGGTATCGGCATGGAGAGATCCTCTGCTGGGACGCGGGCAAACGGACGGTGTCTCCCGGGGGAACAGTCCTTGGATAGCTAGACCCTTGCCGATGGCCAACGGTTGTACGGCCGGGGCCTCTTCCCATGCCGACCAGGGACGGGCTGAGCCGGCCAGGTCATCACCGTCACCGTGGATCCCCATCGGCCTCGACCGGTCGCGGTGACGGCGGGGATGAGACGCGGCGGCGACCCGAACAAGAAGGGCCGCTGACTTCCGGTGCGTGTTCGCACCGTCGTATCAGGTCCCGCCCCAGCCGGGCGGGCGCCGGTCAGCGGTGAACTCGCCCGCATCCCGCCTCATGCTCGATATTGCCTGGTCAGCGAGGGGTGACAGGGCGCTTCGAAAGCTGATAGGAAGATCACCCCGGCCGGTTACACGAGTAGATCACCGCAATTCGGCTCGTCGGCCGTCACACGACCGACGCACCGGACGGACCCGTCACACCCATCCCGTCCACATCACTGACCAGTTACGGGGCATCGCCCGCGCCCGGTCAGGCCTTCTCGCCCCAGGAATGCGCCATGCCCTCGTCCCTTGGCCCTCGCGTGGCCGCCGGTCTCCTGCTGGCAGCGGTCGCCGTTCCCGTCGTCACCGCCTGCGGCACGGACTCCAACCCGCCTCGCACCTCTGCCGCGCAGAAGGCTTCGGAGGCCGAGCCGGGGCCCTTCGGTCCGAGGACGTTCGCCTCCAAGGCACGGGACCTCAGCGACAAGCCGATCGCCGTCGGGTCCGGTGTGATGCTGATGCTGCCGGACGACAAGACGGCACTGGTTGCCTACGATCCTGCCACCGGTGCCGAACGGTGGAGGTCGAAGAAGCAGTCCTCGTACGCCGAGCGCGCCTGGCCCGTCGACGGCGACTTCATCGTCAACTGGATGAACATGACGCCCGCCGGAGACGACCGGAGCGTGGTGGGCGAATTCGTGGCGCGCCTCGACGGACGAACCGGAAAGCCGGTCTGGGCCACCAGACTCACCGAGGCGATCACTCAGCTCGGGACCCACAGGTTTCGCCCGCGGGCCGATGCAGTGCTGGTTTCCAGTGCTTCGTCATACGGCTGGGTCACCGTTCTGGACCTGGAGTCGGGCAAGATGCGGTGGTCGCGGGACGGCTACATACAAACGGCCGATGATTTCGACTCCGGGGACTTCGGCGGCAAGTACGCCCTCTTCGACGAGCAGGTGGACTCCTACACGGACGCCGGCCGCCTGATGCGCGTCGACCCCCGCAAGGGCTCCGTCCAGTGGGTGGTCTCGTTGGGCAAGGCGTACGGCACGACCGCGTACAGCCTGCGCAAGCACGTCGTGCTCTCCCGCAAGGGACGGGACGGCGACGGAACCGTCCTGTTCCTCGACGGGGCGACCGGCCGACGGGTCGCCAAGGTCCGTGGCGAGGTCCGGGCCAAGGACGACTCGATCGTGGTGGTGGCTTCCGGGAAGGGCGTGACCGCGTACGACCAAGCCGGCCACAAGCGCTGGGAAGTGCCCGGGATCGTGCTCGAGGACGGGCGGCGCGGCTTCAGCGACGGCAGAACCGTCTACCTCCTCACCGGCACCAAGGACGACGACACCCTCACCCTCGTGGGCCTGGACGCCCGGACCGGCAAGAAGGTGGCCACCTTGCCCCATCAGCTGCACGCGGAGCTCCTCGGGACCGCCCACGGCACCCTCGTGGCCCAGAGCCCCTACGACCGGGACGGACTCGTCTTTACCAGGAAGGGGAACCACTGAACTGGACACGCCGCCAAGTCGGCAGACGCCCCTGTCCGACGCCCGCTGACAGGACAGCCCTGCACGCCGGGGTTCCTCACCCGCACGCCGACCTGAGCTGAAGTGTCGTCGCGGCTGCCCAGCCCGCCGCGACCTCGCCAGGACGGCTCGGTACGGTCTGAAGGACCATGAGGAGGACGGCTTGGACGACGAGCGGCCGGCAAGTGATCTCACAGTGCGCCTCGACGAGCTCGCGACCGGGCTTGTGGACCCGGACTGCGACGTCGATGCCCTTGAAGAGATCGAAGATGAGCTGATAGCCGCCCGGCAACAGGAGCTGATCCCGTACGTGGAGGCGCACCTCACGGCGGCCGTGGAATCGGGCAGTTGGTACGCCCGTCATGTACTCGCCCGGATCCTGGCAGAGACGGCCGGCCGCACATCCATGGCTGCCCTGTTGCATGCCTACTCCCGCGATCTGGGAGACGACCAGGACTCTCTCTCGACGACGCTCTACGTTGCGATCCCGACGCAGCTCTTGTGCCGCTCTTCAACGGAAGGTGAGAATCCCTCAGCCATCGGGTCACGGTGATCAGGGGCGCGGCCGGGGGGCTGTTGTGGCGCAACGGATGAATTTGCTGGGCGAACCAGGGGTGGGGTTGTCGGGGGGACCGGGCACGCCTGTTCCGAACGTTACTCAGGTACGGGCGGTGACCAGCGGTCAGGTGTGGGGCCTTCTCATCGTGTTGCTCCTCCTCACGACGAGCCAGGTGTGGGGGCACGGGCACCAGCCACGGGACGTGGTCACTGGAGCCCACGGCCCCTTTCCCGCCGCGCTGGGCTCCGCGGCCCCGGTCGCGCCTGAACATGTCGTACGAAGGCCTTCGGGATTTGATGAAGCCCTAGTCCACGGACTGTACGTACGGCAGACGGATTCGTCCTCCGGTATGACCGCGGTGAACGTACGGACCGGCAAGGAATACTGGCGCTTCGAGCGCCCGGCCTCCGCGCCCGGTGTGCATACGTTCGACGTGTCGGAACGCACCGTGGTCGTCGCCTTCGGTGACGGAAGGCTCGCCGGCATCGATCTGCGCACGGGCAAGCCGCTGTGGCACGTAGACATCCGGCATGCCAAGGGCTTTCGGACCACGGAGCTTGCCGGCGGCCAGGCCATCACCGAGGCTCCCGGTGCCGTGCGTGCTTTCGCCGAGCGCGACGGCCGGAGTCTGTGGACCGCACGGACGCCCAAGTCCTGCCCCGACGTACTCGTGATCACTGCTGTGTACGCCCTGCCCGGACACCTGACCGTCGTCCCCGTGGCCTGCAACGTGGCCAGCGTCAACAGGGATGCGTACAACCTCCTGCTCGGCATCGACAACCGCACAGGCAAAGTTCTGTGGCAGCAGCGCACCGCGGCCCCAAGGTTGATGGTCAGGGGAGGTGCGCACACGCTCGTCATCCCGGACCCGGAGAACCCGTCGGCGACCCAGGTGCTCGACGTGGACCGCCGAGGGGCCCATGGACGCACTGTCACCAACTCGGATTGGTGGGATGCGGTCGCATCGGGAGGCGGCATCGTACTGTCGGCCATCGACCCCGATGACGGATCCGAGGTGCACGACACTCTCCTACGCGCCTACCGCACCCGCAGCGGACACCTTGCTTGGCAACTGCGGGCGCCGACCGGCCAGGAATACGGGTCCCCCGACATCGCCGACGGCAGGGTGTACGTCGTACGTCAACCGTTTCTCACCGGGCCGGACACAGGCCATCGGATCCGCGCCGACCTGCTCGTACTCGACTTGGATACCGGCCGCCTGCTCCACACCTTGCCTCTGCCGGCCGTCACCGTTCCGGACGACGAAAGGGAACTAGACGTCCGCGACGTCGCCGACGGCGCGGTGAGCATCGGCTGGCGAGACGATGACGGAGGCGTGCTGATCGCCACGGACTGACTTCTCCCTTTCCGTCCAGGGGTGGCGGAGTGTCAACGGCGTGGCAAAGGCGGGCCAAGCATGCGACGGCCGGCACGTATCCGTGGCTGCGATACGAAGGCGCCGATCCGACTTGCGCCGATCCGGTTCTCTCACCGATGAATTTCGTTGTGCCGGGTGGTCCAATCCGACACGACGCAACGAACGGAGAGCCCGATGGGCAAGGCGCACGTGCATCCGACGACTCACATCGCCCGTCGCATGTTCGAGCTCTTGGAGCCGATCTGCCTGGTGACCTACTTGGCCGACGAGTGCAACGAGGAACTGGCCGCACTCGGCCACCGCACCTACTGGGACGGCTACTTCGCCAGCCGCGCCGCACCGCTGGGGCGTGTACCTGCGCAGGTCGTGCACGCCGCGTTCTACAACTTCGCCGACGGGGAAGCCGCACGGCACATCCCCAGTGCGTGGGAGACCATCCCACCGGAAGCTTCCGTCGCGGCGCGGGAGCGGGGCAGCGCGGCCTCGCTGCGGCGGATCCTCGGCGACGAGCTGGCCGGCTCCCCGGGCTTGGCACGTGCCGCCGATCTGACCGCCAAGGCCGCCACGAGCGCCCCCACACAAGGCCGCGTGATGTACGCGGGGATGCGCACCCTGGAGATGCCGAGCGACCCGGTTGCCCGGCTGTGGCACTGCGCGACCATGCTGCGCGAGCACCGCGGTGACGGACACATCGCCGCGCTCGTCGGCGCACGCATCGGCGGCACGGAGGCCCACGTGCTCTCCGCGCTGGAGCAGGGGATCCACCCGCCCGAGTCGTTCGGGCGCATCCATCACCTGCCCACGAAGCGGCTGGCCGCGGTCATGGACGGCTTGCGCGAGCGCGGGCTGGTCGACGGCGAGGGCCGGTTCACCGACGCCGGCCGCGAACTCAAGCGTCGTATCGAGGCCCTGACCGACGACCTCGCCGCCCCACCCTACGAGGCCCTGTCTCCCGCCGAATTCGACGAGCTGGTCGCCGAGCTCGAGCCCATCACCGCAACGCTGGTGGACGCGGGATCGCAGTGACGCGCAGAGAACGGCGGGAGCCCTCCCAGTGGGCGATCAGTGACCCTTAGGGAGGATCTGCTGTCGCCTGACGGCATGGTGATGGGGTCAGGTCGGCAGCCGTGGTGGTCCCCCTTTCCCTCCCGAGCCGGGTGGTGATCGCGCGGGGGTGACTCTCGCTGGGTGCTTCCTCACGGCAGACTCGTGCTCCGTGTCGCGCCTGCCGGCATGATCCGCGCCTGGATCTGTCCTGGGCTGTAAGAGATCCTTCCCGGCCGGACATCTCCTGATGGACAGCCGTTGACAGCCATCGACAGGCGTTGACGGGCGGAACATGGAGGTGCTGTGAGACGACGACGATCAACGGCCGGGGAGTACGGTGACCCGGCCGGACACCGGGCTCTGGAGGCTCTCTACACGGCACACGCCGATCGGGTCCTGGCGTATCTGCTGCACCGTACGGACCGGGAGACGGCACAGGACATCCTGTCGGAGACCTTCGTACTGGCCTGGCGCAAGTCTGGCTCTGTACCTGACGACGCTCTGCCGTGGCTGCTCGCCTCGGCCCGGCGGCTGCTCGCCAACCGCGTGCGCTCCGACCAGCGCCACCGCGCGCTGACCGAGCGTTTAGCGGTGATGGCCGACCGGACCGAGGCCGCGGAGATCGGGGACGCGATAGGGGCGCGGGCCGAGGTGGCCGCCGCGCTGTCGGCGCTTTCCGAGCAGGACCGGGAAGTGCTCGTGCTGAGCGCCTGGTACGGACTGACGGCCAAGCAGGCGGCCCAGGTCATGGACTGCACGGCCACCGCCTTCGCCGTGCGCCTGCACCGGGCGCGCAAGAGGTTCAGGGCGGCGCTGCCCTGTCCAGACCACACGCAGCCGGTCCATGGCGC
Source organism: Streptomyces aureus (assembly GCF_000725495.1). Lineage (GTDB taxonomy): Bacteria > Actinomycetota > Actinomycetes > Streptomycetales > Streptomycetaceae > Streptomyces > Streptomyces aureus_B. Next base: position 18,205 of record NZ_JNZD01000035.1, on the reverse strand, counting down.
TCTTGCCCAGGTCCACTTCACCAAAGGGGAGTCAGCATGAAGCAGACCGTCACCCAGCGCGGCCAGGCCTCCGACCTCGACGCCATCCGTTGCCTGCGCCCCACCGACGACGGTACCGACGGCTCTGCCGGATCCTGGGCGGTGTCCGAGGACGGCCAGGCCGTCCTGCGGGAGATCCTGCGGCGTACCGAACAGCCGCCGGGTACGGCCGGTTCCGGCAGGCGGCGGCACCTGTTCATGGTGGGTGCGGTCACGGGCGTCCTCCTCGCCGGCGCCACCACGGCTGCCGTGGCCACGCTCGGGCCGTGGGGCGAGGACGGGACCAATGTCATGTGCGCCCGTACGCTGTCGCCCGAGGCGGACCTGAGCCAACTGCCGCTCAATGCCGTGAAGGACTTCGATCCGCAGGACGCTGCACGTTCCTGCGCGGCGGACTGGGACCGGATGTGGAACCAGCCCGCACAGGGCACAGCGCCAAAGGTTCCCGAGCCGACCCGGTTCGCCGCCTGCTACTTCCCCAACGCCCAGCCCGACAGCGGCAAGTCCTCCGCCACCGACGGCCAAGGGAAGCTCGGCGGGCCGGTGATCTACCCGGCGGACGGCTACCCCACTACGGAGGCAGCCTGCGCAGCCATCGGCTCAAAGCCCGTGGCAGGCGGTTGAGACCGGCTGTTCACGCCAGTCGACATCCAAAGGTGCTCCGGGTTGAGGAGTCTGCCGGACGCCGACCGTGGGGTTGAGCCCCGGCAATTTCGTGAGGCCATGGGTCGGGCAGCTCCCTTCCGCCCCTGCCCTTCGAGGTCAACGTCGACTCGGCTGGTCGAGGAAGTTGTCAGTTCCGGCTCTTCGACACGGCGTTCGCCCGGGCCCGGCCGCCTGGCACTGGCTGGACCGGCGCGGGAGTGCGTTTTGCGGCACGGCTGACGATGGCCGTCTCGACATGGGTGATGCCCAGACCGACCAGGTCTCGGGAGAGGAAGCCGTAGAGGGCCGTCAGGTCCGGGAAGTAGGCGGCCGCGTGCAGGTTCGAGGGCCCCGACGTCGCGAACGCACCGTGCACCGAGGGGTGGTCGGCCAGCGCCTGCCCCGCGGCGGCAAGATGGTCGGGGGCCACCTGCAGCAGCAGTTTGGCCTCGATGGGCAGCCCGAGGCGGCGCGGGTCGACCAGGACCTGGGTGATCAGGCGTCCCTGGGCCGTCAGCTGGGTGAGGCGGCGGCGCACCGTGCTCTCCGGGTGGCCGGTTCGGGCGGCCAGGGCGGCCGCGCTCAGACGCGCGTCGCCGGTGAGGGCGTCGATGAGGGACGTTTCCAGGGCATCGGTGTCGACGCCGTACGGGCCCGGAGAACCGGAGCCGTACGAGCTCGGAGAACCGGAAGCCGCCGCCTCGGGGTCCGGCCGGGACGGGCTGAGCGCCGCGCGTTCGGGCCCGGTCAGAACCTGGTGCTGCCACTCTGAGGTGAGCCGGAAGACGTGCAGGATCGTGGCGCTCTCCAGGGACGTCACCGCCTGGGTGGAGGGCAACTGGCGGAAGACCAACGGGTCACGTGAACCCGGCTCGGTGCGGGCAACCGCGAAGATCTCGTCCCCCGACGTGGTGACGTCGATGAACGGGATGTCCTCGCGCGCCGCGAGCGCGGCCACGATCGTGTCGAGTTTTCCCCGCAGGACCCGGATGCGCAGGAACAGGGCCCCGGCCGATCCGCCGGCCCGCGGTCGCGCGACCGGTGAGACCACCACCCGCACGGTGCCGTCCGCGGCGAGCGCGTGCAGGCGGCGGCGAACGGTGGCAGGGCTGAGCCCCAGCACGTGGGCCGCCCGCTCCGCGGTGAGGCGGCCGTCGCACTGCAGCGCGGCCACCAGCCGCTGATCCGTGAGGCTCAGTACCGAATCCGTCGATGCGTGCGCCATGCAGGACAGTTTCGCTCATTCTGCCGCTGCGCGGAGCGCGTCCAGGGGGCTGTTCCCCAAACATGGAAGGCATCCGCTTCGCCCGGCCTGAGGGGCTGACCCGGGGCTGACCCCAGTTCCTCGGGGCCAGTTCCTCAGGGCCGACGCCGGCTGCTCGGCGCAGGTGGCGTGCGGTGCGGCGATGCCGCAGACCTGCGGTTTTCAGAGCACTTCGAGAACGACGATTCACCACGGAGGTCCATGTGCCCGCGTTCAAGCAACGGGAAAAAGTACGCTTCTCCAGCGGTGACACCTCGTGTGCCGCCTGGCACTATCCGGGGTCGAACGGCGGATGCGTGATCATGGCCGGCGGAACCTCGGTGACGAAGGAGCCGGCCTCGGACCTTTTCGCAGCGCGGTTCAACGCCGCCGGCTTCGCGGTCCTGGCCTTCGACCACCGACGGTTCGGGGAGAGCGGAGGCGTTCCGCGCCAGATCGTCCGCTTCGACGAGCAGGTCGCGGACTGGCATGCCGCGATCGAGTACGCGAGCGGCCTGCCGGACGTCGACCCGGACCGGATCTCGGTGTGGGGCTTCTCCCTCGCAGGCGGCCACGTCTTCCGTGTCGCGGCCGAGCACCCGCAGCTGGCCTGTGCCATCGCGCAGACCCCGCTGGTCGACGGCCCCGCACTCGCTCCCCACGCACTGCGCTCCATGACGCCCCTGGCGGCCCTGCGTCTGTTCGGCCGTGGTGTCGCGGACGCGCTCGGGAGCCGCGTCGGGCGGCCGCCGCTGCTGGTCCCGACAGCAGGACCACGCGGCGCGGTCGCCTCGCTCACGACGCCCGACGCCATGGACGGCGACCGGGCCCTCGATCCCGACGGCCGCCACGCGAACTGGGAGCAGACGGTCGCCGCACGGATCGCCCTGCAGATCGGCACGTACCAGCCTGGCCGCCACGCCTCCCGTATCCGGTGCCCGTTGTTGGTCGTCGTCTGCGACCAGGACCAGAGCGTGCTTCCCGGCCCCGCCGTCCGGGCCGCCCAGAACGCGCCTCAGCACGAAGTGGTTCACCTGACAGGCACTCACTATGCCCCGTTCCTCGAGTCACACGAACAGGCCGTCGCGGCAGAGATCGCTTTCCTGGAGAAGCATTTGGAGTCGACCGGCTCGCGAGGCGATGCCGCTGATGCCACCCGACTGACACCGCGCGACGCGGTCGATCGCTGATGCCTCGGCGGATGAGTATCTGAGCGACTGAGTGCCTGAGCGACATCGCGAGTTCGACCGCATGTCGGTCAGGGCTCGTCCGAGTCCGACGGGAACGGGGATGCGCCCTCACGGCCGGAAGGCCGTGAGGGCGCATCCTGGTGCGGTTACTGCGACGACGTGGCGAACCAGGTGACTGCCGTCCGCGCAGCGTCCCTCCGGACGTCGTGTGTCCCTGGGACGCATCCCGGGATGGGAGGTGCCGCGGGATGCATCTCAGGGATGCCGCGCGGGACAGCCCCCGGCCGGCCCTGTGATCGAGGCGGAAGCCGCCGCCCTTCGTGCCCGCAGCCGTCTTGCTGACCAGCAACAACGCCCCGAAGTACACGACTTATAGCTACTGCCGAATGACGTACTGTCACCATCCCGCCGCGTCCCAGGGGCGACCTCGGCGTCCCATGAGGTGCTCGCCGACGTGGCACCTCGCACTAGGTTCGCCGCAGACCAGGCTGACCGAGCTGCTGCACATTCACGTCCTCAGGACGGGACAGGTGCAGTAGGCAGCAATCACGAGGGAGCAGGAAACACGATGCGTAGCAAGCGAGTAGTCCAGACTTTGATGACGGCGGCCGCGATCCCGGCCATTGTTGTGAGCGTCTCGCCCCAAGCCTTTGCCGGCAGCGGCATCACCTGGACCGATGCCCATACCGGTTACTGCCTCGAATACACGACTGACTTCTTCGGCAACCTCGTCGAGGTCCAGACCAACTCGTGTGGAGGCGGGAACCAGGACTGGGCCGACTACCAGAACAGCGACGGCAGCTGGTTCGAGAAGGCCGGGGGCAAGAACGTCTGCCTGACGATGTACTCGGACCACGACGTGTACCTGGAAGGCTGCAAGGGCAACGACTGGGAGCGCTGGTACGAGGAGCGTCAGTCGAACGGGCACTGGAAGCTGAGGAACAAGGCCACCGGGTGGTACCTCGACAGCAACTCGAACCACCAGGTGTACGGGGAGCCGGCGAACGGCGGCGACTACCAGGAGTGGAAGTAGTCGTCCCCTGATGCGGGCCCGCCTCAGCCCGGCGACCTGCAGTACTTGATGTGCTCCTCGGGGTAGATCCCGAGAAGCACATCACATCCGCCTTGACGCCACCATGTGAGCCTGTGGCGTTGAACCGTCGGACCGGCCGCGGTACGCGGAGCGGAACACGACGCGGCCGGGCCCGGGCTCCTCAGCGGAGCACGAGCCCGGCCTGGTCGCCCGGCGCCCGGTGTGCGGCGCCCGGCGTGCGGCGTGCGGCGTGCGGCGTGCGGCGTGCGGCGTGCGGCGTGCGGCGTGCGGCGTGCGGCGCCGGAGGCTCAGTCCCGGGTGGCCATCACCCTGGTGAGGGTCAGCAACCGCCCCGTGTCAGCGACGATCGGGTCCTCCTGGGCCGGGCCGGACGTCCACTCCGGGTCGGCGAACTCCGCGCAGGTGCGGTTCCACAGCAACCACTCCCGCCAGCCGTCCTCCAGGGCGTCCGCGGTCTCCACGGTGACCACCCCGCTGCGCTCCCAGGTCCGCCGCCACCACTGCGCGGTCCGGAACGTCCAGAAGTCCGCGTCGGCCGCCCATGGCGACAATTGCTCCGGCACCGGCTCGGCGTCGAAGTCGACCCGGGTACCCGGTGCCGCCATCGCGATCTGCCCGCCGGGCCGCACGCACCGTGCCAGCGTCGGCAGGTAGCGGACGTCCGTCCCGAAGTAGTGGTAGGCGTCCACGCTCACGACCACGTCGAAGTACCCGTCGGCGAAGGGCAGTTCATGGGCCTCGACGCGCATCGGCGTCACGGATCCAGCGCCCGTGCCGGCCTCCCGCACGCGCCGCCAGTTCTCCCCCGGCCCGATCCAGAGATCCGCGGCCGTGACGTGCACGCCGAACTCCCGGGCCAGGAACACCGAGGTGAGAGCCGTCCCGCAGCCGAGATCGAGTACCCGCATGCCCGGCTCCAGCCGCATCGCGCCGGTGAGCCATTCCATCAGCCACAGCGGGTGCGGTCCCATCACGTTGGCCATGATCCACGCCGGGTCGTACGCCGCGCTCCGCGGATACTGCGGCAGCGTCAACCGCTGGGCCAGCACGCCGGGTTCGGAGACGGGTGGCTTCCACAGCGAGGTCCGCTCGCCACCGTCCCCTGCTGCTTCCGTCTCCGGCTTCCGTGCAACGATCCGGGCGAACCCCAGCGTTCGTCCAGCGTCCGCCCGCAGCAACGCGGCGACGCCGGCCGAGCCCCGTTCGGGGTCGGCCGCGAGCACCGCTTCCTCCCAGGCGAGCCAGTTCGCAGCGCCGTCCGGCAGGAGGTCCGCACGCTCGACGTCCACCTTCCCCGACGACTCCCACAGCCGACGCCACCATTGCGGGCTGTGCCAGCCGTTGTACTCCCAGTCCCACCACGGTTCGAGGTGCTCGGGCGCTTGTCCGTCCAGTTCCTGCGCGGTACCCGGGGTGACGACGCCGATCTGCCCTCCTGGCCGGACGAACCGCAGCAGGGACTGCAGGAACCAGTGGTCCGTGCCGAAGTACTCGTAGGCATCGACGCAGACCACAGCGTCGAAGTACCCCTCGGCGAATTTCAGGTCGTGCGCGTCGACGCGCAGCGGGACGACGGAGTCCTCGACGCCGGCCGCGCGGATCCGCTCCCAGTTCTCGGACGGGTCGATCCACAGGTCCCCGGCGGTGACGTGGACGCCGTACTCGCGGGCGAGGAAGACGGAGGTCAGGGCGCGCCCACAGCCGAGGTCGAGCACGCGCATGCCCGGCCGGAGATCCATCGCGGCGGTGAGCTCGTCGACGAGCCAGAGGGCGTTGGGCCCCATCTGGTTCTCGAGTACCCAGTCGGCAGGGTAGGTCGCGGCGCGAGGTGCACCGTCGACGGCAATGAGGTGCTGAAACTTTGTCAGGTCGGACGAAGAGTCACTCATGGCGAGAGAAGGGTTCCTTGTCGAGAGATCAAGGACCCGGAGAACTGAACGGACGAAGGGTCGCGGCGTCAGCCCCGGGCCCGGAAGGCGGGGATGGCGGAAGCACTGCACACGGCAGCGCCGAACCCGACGGTCATCAACCCACCTCCTCATGCCTCGAACAGTTCCCAGACCAACGCCGTGCACGGTACCAGACCGCCCGTCATGCGTTAAGCGTTCCCCCTGCCGCTTCGCCTGCGGGCAGCCCGGAGCCTTCCAGGACCCGAAGGACCCGAAAGGACCCGAAGGGCCGGGCCCTCCACCGGCCCGGCGTGGCGGACGGATCGCCATCGTGCAGCGACCCCTGTTGCTAGATCGCTCCCTCCAGCGCCGTGCCGACGATCGGTGGCCGACCGTACAGGGCGAGGATCTCGTTGGCGAGGGCGATGGTGTGCAACGGGTTGTCCTGCTGCCGGTGGGACTCGATGCCTGCGGCGAGAAGCTCGGTGGGCACAGCCCCGGCATCGAGGAGGACGCGCCACTCCGCGGGCGGGAGTTTCAGATACTCAAGGTGGGTGAGTCGGGCGATCTCGCGGGGATCGGCGAGGGTGCCGGGACAGGCGATGAGGGTCCGCAGACGCGGCAGGCCGAAGACGGGGGCGAGGCTGAGAGGCTCTTTCTTCCATACCCCGAGACTGAGGACCTCCAGTCCAGGGTGGGCGGCGGCCTCGACGCCGGGGACGGAGGCGTGATTGACGTGGGCGACGAGTGGCGGCCGTTCGGTTCTCCTGGCCCGCCGACCGTCGAAGTGACGGTGGACGATCATGTCGGTGAGGGAGTCGGCGACCAGCCGGGCACCGATGTTCTCCTCGTGACTGATGATGATCACCTGTCCGACGTGCCCGTCCGGACCCGGTGTGAGGTCGATGGCGATGCGGTCTCCACCGCCGTTGTCACCGAAGACGATCCAGCCCGGCGAGCCGACAAGCCCCTGCACGGCGTCCTCCGGTCCCGTCTCGACCGCGTCCGTGGCGCCGAACTGCCACAGCACACGCCGGGAAGCGGCGTCGGCGACGTAGACCCCGTCGAGAGGAAGAAGCTCGCAGCCGACGGTGTCGTACGGCTCCTGGTGGTCGTCCCAGTCCTCGTACCGGCTCCGGACGACCTGGTACAGGGCCTTCAACTCGGCAGGCAGCGGCACGCCCAGACGCACCTCGACCGCTGCGATCTCATCGTCGGAGGCGCCCACCGCGTTCGGGAGCCGTTCGCGAAGGGTGCGCAGCAGCAGTTCCACATCCGCGGTCGGAGCCGGCACTGCCCCCGGGACCGGCTCGGGCAGACGGCGTACCGGCTCGGGCAGCGCCCCGTCCGCGAGAAGAAGCGTGCCCGGGTGCGCGGTCGCGACACCAGGCTCCACGGAAGAGCCCAGGCTGATCAGATGCAGCCGGACATTTCCGGGAGCAGAAGAGGCTTCCACGACGAAGGGGACACCGTCGCTCCCGTTCTCCTTGAGCGCTTCAACGATCCGGCCCACGGCGTCGAACTGGTCCTGGTTGTCGGACACCAGTGAGGCACGCCCCGGCTGTGGCGGCCGGAAGGGCAGCGGAACACTCCATCCTCCAGGACTGATCTGCCCCGCCACCTGCCCGCCGGGCGCAGTGAGCGTTTCCGCGTGGGCGGCGTACAGCAGGCGCAGCAAAGGTTGCCAGGTGCTGAAGTCATACAGCGTGGACACGAGGAGATCTCCTGAGTATGTGTTCGGCGATTCAATTGATGAGCAGGGGCTGATCACTGGTGGCCTCGTGCTCTCGATGCTTTTCCGAGGCCGGGCGCCACCGCCCAACGAGCCCCAGCCGGAGAAACGGGCAAGATCAGGAGTGCACGGCCCGGAACGTCAGGTACCGGCGGAAGACTTCGTGACTGTCAGGGGTGAAGGGCCATTCCAGCAGTGCCGACCGCAGATCCGGCTCAGTCAGCCAGCCGTGCCAGGCGACCTCTTCGGGGTCGGCGGCCACGGTGTCAGGCACCACGGCTTCGTGCACGCCGAGCCAGTGAGGGCTCAAACCGATGCGGTTGACGAACCTGAACAGCGGGCGTGGCTGCACACGGATGCCCAGCTCCTCGGTCAGTTCCCGCGCGGCGGCCCGTTCATAGGATTCGCCCACACCCACGGCGCCACCGACTACGACCTCGAAGAGCCCAGGAAAGCGCGACAGTTGCTCCGCCCTCCGGTGAACGAGGATTCGCCCGCGCTCATCACGGCACACCGTCACCGCGACCCGGTGGAGCCAACCCTCCTGAACGGCCTGTCGGCGGCTGACCACAACCCCCGACAAGCGATCTTGATCATCGACGTGTTCCACCAGTTCGTCCACGACACACACCCTGGCAGAGCCCACTGACAACGCCGCTTCTCGGAGCACTGTCGAGTCCGCCACCCCAGGAGAACTTGCACCAGGAGACCGGTCGTGGTCCTGGTGACGGCAGTCCCAGTTGCTGCTCGGCGGCCAACGCCTCCCACATCGCGGCGCGTTCGGCCAGGACGGCGCCCAGGGCGAGGGATTCGGGTGTGGTGGCCGTGTTCTCCGGCCGGGCCAGGGGCAGCAGCCCGTGGACCATGCAACCGCTCGCTCCCGACAGGGTCCTTTCGCCACATGGAAACGGGATGACCTGGGGGAACGGACCGTGGCACAGTCACCCCATGTCCATCGACATCGCCTACCCCATCTTCCGTACCCCCGACCTCCCAGCAGCCCTGAGCACGGCCCGCCGACTTATGGAGTTCGGCCGTCACGAGGACTCCCAGGTCGATGTGTTCGCCGAGCTCTGCTCCCTCACCGAGGTGCGCCGGATGGCGAGGGAACTGCCTCAGGGACGGTTCTCGGGGCGGTGGGACGACACAGAGTTCGACGGAGTGCCTCTGCAGAACTGGCCCCCGCTGGTCGCAGGTGTTCTCGGACCCGATCTGCCGGCCGATCCTGCGGCGTACGAAGGGCGGCTGCCGGTGGAGTACGAACTGGGAGACCTGCCGGTGGACAGCATCGAGGACGTCTTCGCGGCGGCCATCGGACCGAACATGGGCTGGATCAACTGGAAGTGGCTGTACTGGCCGGACGTGCCCGAGCGGAACCTCCATGGCGAGTCCACACATGCCGAGGTGACGCTGCTGTTCAACACCCGCTCTCGCGACCTCGACGAGCCCGCCGATGACCACTCCGTCCTCGTCCACGTCCGCAAGATCAGCATCGACAGCCGCCAGATGATGGAGCCGTACGCACACTGGCTCGCCGAGCAAGCAGGTCTCACGATCATCGGCCCCGGCCAGTCGTCCTGAAGCTGACCGAGCGCACTGGGGTTCTGGCGACCCGCACGCGCCGGAAGCCGGGGACCTTCCTACCCCCGGCCCCCCTCGCCGCAGCCCTAACGCTCTCCGTCCGGCCGGCACTGCGCACGGTAGCGGCAGCCACTGACTCGTCTGGGCGCCCAGACGCCCTGTACGGCGTACGGTACGGAGCTGCGGGCGCGGCTCCGTACCGTCCTCGAAGCAGGCGCCGCCGCCGACAACCGACCTCCTGATCGAATCGCCTGGTCAAGGCCGTACTCTGCCTCTCCACACACATGATCCGGGAGTGGGCAGTGAACAACGCCGTTTATCGAAGATGCGCAGCCGGTGCTGCGGCCCTGGCTCTGGTTCTCGGAGCGACGGGGTGCGGTGCCAACGACTCCTCCGCGGCACACGCGCCGGCCGGCGGAAGCGGCAAGCAAGCGGACGGTTCCGGGGCCTCGAAGACGAAGAAGTCGACCGCCCGTGTTCCGGTGCTGGTTCAGGACCGGCTGGAAGAGGTGGTCCTCGATGAGCGCGACCTTCCCGGGGTCAGCGTCAACACGATCGGGGTGGGCACGGACGGTGTGGGCGACGGTGTCGTCTCCGCCATCCCTCACAGTGCCACGCATCCCTCGGCGTGCGGACCGGTCGCCAGCGCTCTTGCCGGAAGCAGCCGGTTCACTCCGGTCGCGAGCGTGATGCGCATGGCCCAGGGCGCGAGCGGCCTGGCCACGTTCTACCTGGTCTCCTACCGGTACGAAGACGCGGTCCGGGTCGTCGACGAACTCCGCACGTCCCTGCGGACCTGCAAGGCCTTCACCTCGTCAACGCTCACCGGAGGTGCAGAGAAGGTTTCGCCCACCGGCGGCCCGGCTACGGGGGACGAGGGTGTGTCCTTCCGCATCACCGGATTGATGAAGACGCCGGGTAAGGACCCGATCCAGATCCCCGAGAGTGTCGTCGTCATCCGCTCGGGCTCCACGGTCGCCATCTTCAACGCCATGGAAACCATTCCTCGCGCCGACATCTATCCGAAGGTGCCCGCCGACATCGTTGCGGCCCAGGTGAAGGTACTGAGCGCGGGAGCACACTCCACCCGCTAGCCCGGGCCCCCTAGCCACTCTGGCAGGAGCCGTGCTAGACCCCCGCCTGCGCTCGTCCCCGACCAGGTTCAGATCTGCGACCGCACCACGCTGCCGATCTCGCTCGCCATTTCCGGAACGAACTGGCACGACAGCCAGGGCCTGGAGCCCTTGGTGCTCGGCCTCTCCCCCCATCCGATCCTGCCGAGGGCCACGTCGGCGTCGACCGGACAAGCTCCACGGAGACATGGGCTACGACTATGGCCACCTGAGGCAATGGCTGTGGTCACGTGGGCATCGTCCCCCGCATCGCCCGCCGTGGAGTCGAGTTCTCCCAACCTCTGGGCCGCCGCCGCTGGGTCAGCGAACGCACGATGTCCTGGCTCGCCGGGTGCCGCCGCCTGGGCCGCGTCAGCACGCCCTGCCGGTCAGTATGAGACCGGGCCAACGCTGCGGACCCACACGCGAAAGGGTGCGGCCTCCGGCTCGGAAGCAGGCTGCTCCGACTGGCCCTCCTCGGCCTCGAGGTCCGACCAGGCGACCAAACCCGGCGCCAAGTCGCTCAGGAAACCCTCGACCAGCGCCAAGAGAAGCGACGTCCACGTCGGCGCGCGGGGCAGCAGGGCTCCGGGCTGTCTCACGCCACAACCGAACTGCATTGGCCGCCGAATGCCCCCAGCGGCCAACGGTCTCAGCACGCCCCCGAACACCACGAGGCCGTGCACGAGATCACCGACCCCTGAGCGACTCATGGATCCGACGCGCGAGGCCAGGGACATACCGGGCCCTACAGCGAACATCATCTGCCACATGTGTATCAACTGCGGCGTTTCGGCCACTCCCCCTCGAGGAGAAACCCGCGCATCTCAAGGGTGCATGCCCTCTGCACGAGACCTTTCCTCACTCCCGCACGGAAGCTGCTTCGTCTCAAACACGTGTGTTCGATCCGGCCTGCTCGGTCGTTGAGCCCGGCACCATCACAGGACCGCAACCCACCGCCCGTGCCTGGCCAGTTGGCGACGACGCCTCCTCGCCCTTCACCGCCCCCGCAGACAAGGAATGTCATGAATCCGATCCCCGCTCCCGTGCCCCAGCGCTCCGGAAACGGACACCGGTCCCCCGCGCCGATGTCGCGTACCGGCCTCCGGGCCTCATCACGCCCGGATATGGGGTGGGCGGCATGAGTGAGCCCACCGATGCATCAGCGGACGGCGTTCCGGGACCGCGCACCACCCCCGCAACGCCCGCCGACTCCCCTACCGCTCCGTCCGAGTCCACCCCCTCCGAGACCGCCCTCGCGCCCCCGGCCGTCCCCGAGCCTCGGATGCGGTACGTCGACCTGACCGGCAGCCGTGAGGCAGCCGGCCGCTCGATCCGGATGCGCGACATGGCTCGCCGCCTGCCGCAACTGGTGCGCCGTTCGCTGGCCCTGGCCTGGCGCGTCGACCGGCGCGCGACCATCGGCCTTCTGCTGTGCCAGACCGTCACCGGTGTCGTACAGGCCCTGGGCCTGGTCGCCATCGCCGGTACCCTCACCGCGCTGCTTCGCGACGGGGACGTCTACCATCGGCTCCTTCAGGCGTGGCCCTCGGTCGCTCTGCTCGCCGGTGCTGCCGGCGTGCGCGCACTGCTCGGGATCACCGTCAACTGGCTGTCCACCCGGCTCGGTCCGCTGATGTCACGTGAGGCCGAGCAGATGCTGCTGACCGGCTGCGCCGAGGTCGAGCTGTGCGCGTACGACGATCCCGACTTCAACCGTGACCGGGAGGCCGCCGACCGCGGCGCCCAGGTCACCGGCGACCTGATCAACGAGGGCCAGGACCTCATCGCCTCGGCCGCCAGTTTCCTCGCCGGGGCCGTCGTCCTGACCGGCGTGCACTGGGTCCTGCTCCCGCTCCTCGTCGCAGCCAGCCTGCCGCAGGCCGTGGCCCAGGTCAGCGCCGCGCGTGTCCGCTATCTGGCGAACCTGCGCAGCAATGGCGACAACCGGATGCTGTCCGTGCTCCGCTGGCACATCTACACCAAGGACGCCGCCGACCAGATCCGCGCCGGCACGATGGCCGACTTCCTGTCCGGCCGGTACCGGGACACCGTCGCCCGGATCAATCGCGAAGACCGGGCCGCGGCCGACCAGGGCGCCCGTATGTCCTTGGTCGGCGCGGTGTGCGGAGGGCTGGGGTCGGCAGTGGTGTGGGCGGCGGTCGTATGGCTGCTCGCGACCGGTCGCATCACCGTCGGACATGCCGGCACGGCCGTCTTCGCCCTGCAGACCGTCGGCATGTCCGTCCGCGGCTTGGTGGCCGTCGGCGCACGCGCCGTACGGACCGGCCTGTACATGGACGACTGGAGCGGCTTCCTGGACAAGGCCGGCGGCTTCCGCATGCGCCGGGGCCCACACCGTCCCGAGCCGCCGGAAAGGATCGAGGTCAAGTCGGTCACCCACCGCTACGCGGGCAAGGACCGCGACGCCTTGTCCGACGTCTCCCTCACCTTGCGCCGGGGTGAGGTCACGGCGCTGGTGGGCTTCAACGGCTCGGGCAAGTCGACGCTGTCGAAGCTGGTCAGCGGGCTCTACCTACCCACGGGCGGGCAGGTTCTGTGGGACGGCCTCCCCACCGGCGACTGCGATCCGCAAGCCCTGTGGCAGCAGGTCGCCCTCGTTCCGCAGGACTACGCCCATTGGCCCCTGACCGTGCGCGAGAACGTGACCCAGGGGCAGCCCAACGCGCGCGGCGACACGGCGGTCCACGAGGCATGCGAGGCGGCCGACGCCAACGAGGTCGTCGACAAGCTCGGCTCCGGCCTGGACACCCTGCTGGCCCGCGAGTGGCTCAATGGAGAGGAGCTCAGCGGCGGCCAGTGGCAGCGCATCGCACTGGCGAGGGCGTTCTTCCGCCAGGCCGGTCTGCTGGTCCTCGACGAGCCGACGGCGAACCTCGATCCCCGCGCCGAGTACCGCATCTTCCAGCGGCTGCGCGCCCTCGCCCAGGACCGGACGGTACTGCTGGTGACCCACCGCATCACCAACGTCGCCATCGCCGACCGCATCGTGGTCCTCGACGAAGGCAAGATCGTCCAGGAGGGCACCTACGCCCAGCTCTCCCAACAGCCCGGCCTCTTCCAGCAGTTGCTGTCGTACCAGATCACATCCGAGCCCGACGGTGACAAACACGAGGCCCCCGCATGAGCCACCCGGCGCCACCTCAGCGCCGGCCACCACCTGGACGACGACGTCGACGCCGTCGACGCCGTCGCCGACATCGCCGAAGCAACGGGCGGTTCCTGCTCGCGTGAGTTGTGCCTCGGAGCCCAGGCCCCTGCCTCGCTCCAACCCCGCCTCTGAGAGTCGACGCCAGTGGTTCCGAACGGTGGACCGCCGATCGACGACCGGGCCGCCGTGGGCGATCACCGTGGACGGGCCCGGCCCGCCCTCCCAAGAGGTCCACGCGGGCGAGCCCGACCGTGCCGCTACCGACCCCAACTCGGTCGGCGGCACCCCGGAGTTGCCCTCCGAGCTTCCACAGCGGCCCCCCACGGCCGCACCACGCGAGTAGCCCGGCCTACGCCGACGAAACACCGGCCCACGGCAATGGCCGGAAGCGACCGTAGGGTGCCCCCCTCTCGGTCCTCAGGGTCAGCAGTACGCCATCGGGCAGCCCCGCCGTATGGAGTGCTCGGCAGCGCGCAGGAACAGCGCGACGTAGAACGCCGTGTCCAGGTCGTCGCTCCACGGCCCAGGGCGCGCGGTGGCCAGTTCCTTCGCCGCTCCGTCCCTGAACCAGGTGGTCAGGTCGAGGTTGTCGCACATCTGCGGCGTCTCGGGCGGGAGCTCGACGGCCGCCGCCAGTCTTTGCGCCATCGGCAGCAACTGAGGAGCACCCACGACGACCGTTGAGTCCGAGTAGCCGGACTCGACCGGCAGGGTGATCGTCCCGTCGAGCGAGAACGGCACCAGGAGCGTCCAGCCGCAGACGGTCTCCGCGTCCTCGCGCGACAGGTGCGCCTGGCACAGGTCCCAGAAACCGTCCATCGAGGGGATCAGCTTCTCCTCGAAGGTCTGCCCCGAACCTCGGACGAAGTCGGCCTCCCCGGGGACTGACTCGTAGGGCGGCAGCCCCCGTAGCCGCAGTTCCCCGTTCAACGCGGTGGCGACATCCCCCCACCCGTCCTCGTCCTCGGTGAACCAGTCCTCCGCGCACACACTCACCAGATACATCCCCATGACCGCAACGTACAGCGCAGCACTGACACTCCGGCTCGGTGGTCGGCGGCGCGGGTGCTCGCCGGGCACGGAGATGATGACTCGCCTGGGCTCATGACCAGCCGGCCTGCCAGGGACGCTGCACGGGCCCGGCCCCCCATTCCGTGACAGTCGGTCGGCCGGAGGCCGGCGGGCTGGTCGTCGCGGGGCGCCCGGGCTGTCGTCGGCCGGCGTGGGCGCCGGAGGCCGTCAATGTACGGCGGTGGCCCGGGGACTGACCTCACAGCGAGAGATCTCGTCGATGGGGCCCAAGCTGGCCGCGGCCACCCGGACTCGCTCTCTGCCCTTCGCGGCCACCAGCACTTGCTCGTAGGTCTCGCCCATGGTGAAGCCGTGCGCGTCCTTGTAGTGGATCTTCAAGCCGAAGGTGCCCTCGCGCCCGTTCGGATTCCTGACGACGGCCGTCGTGTAGGGGTCGTCGGCATCCGCGCAGTGTACGAGCACGGCGGTACCGTCCTTCAACGGGCGGGTGACGGACGGGGACGGCGTGGGAGTGGAACGCTCGGTCGGCAGCGCAGGCCGAGCGTCGGCGTTCTCACCGGTAGGCGACCCGGAGTCGGCGCGGCGGGCGCCGACCGTGCTGCCGGAGCCCGCCGTTGACGCGGAGTGCGGAGACGACTTGGCGTTGCCCGGCTTCGTAGTACCGCATCCGGACATCGCTATGACTGCCGCCAACACCACGCCGACGGTCAGGTGTACCCGCTTGATCACGTCACTCTTTCGAAGATCGGAGCCGCAGGATCGATCTCCGGACGGCCGCGCTGGTCAGCGCGTGGAGAGGCTACCAGCGGACGGAGATCGGGAACCGGGCCACGTGATCATGATGTCTCGAGCGAACCCTGGACTCGCTGCAGCCTTCCCGCGCAGAAGAGAGCGGAGCCGTTCCAGAACCCCAGCGCTCCGATCCCCCCGATCTGGGATGACAATCAAGGCCGGGGACCAGCGTGCCCCGTGCTGGTCCCCGGCATCACAACAGGGGTGTGGTGGAACTGGTTCCACGAGCCCTACGTCCCGGCCGACACACCCAAGGTCGACGTGACGGTGCGCGCGGAACGGTGCGTGTATCCCGACGTACGGGAGAGGAAAGAGGACGTTGACACTCTCGTGCGGGTGTGAAACGTGAGGTAGTCGGCCTCGCACTCGGGGTAACCTCCGCAACGAGGTCGCCCCGGGCATCTCGGTTCCCACTCATTCGCCAAGGCCCGATCCCGTGCATCGCCACCTGCTCCGTCCCGTAGCTGTTCCTCCGCGGCGAAGCTGTGACTAGGGTGTCACGATGCCTATGCATCACTTCACCTGGTCGTCCATCGCCGCCGCGGGCTTCCCCTTTCCTGAAGGCGTTCCGGCATCCCTGGTCAGCGATGAGCTGTCGGCCATGCTGGTCTCCCCCGACCCCAAGGTCCGCGATGATCAGGCATACACCGCCGCGGCACGTTGGATAGGTGACGGCCGGCTCGATGAGGTCCTGGAGGACCTCGGCGACACAGCCGCGGATCGGTTTACCCACCCCGAGATCCAGGCGAGGACGTTCGCACCGCTCGTCCTGCGATGCGTGCTGGCGCGCGCGGTGGCCGAGCCCGGCACCGTTCCGAAGGCCGCCGCGGAGCGTTGGTACGTCCCGTTCACCGCCTGGTACACGAGCGAGCACGACACCCGTGGTTGGGACGACTCGCTGGGCTGGTTGCACGCCGTCGCCCATGGCGCCGACGCGGCCGCGGCGTTCGCGCAAGCCCTGCCGGATCGTCGCGCGGAGTTGCTGGAGCTGTGTGCCCGCCGAATGACGGCTGCGACCGACTACCGATACGTCCAGCTGGAGGATGCCCGTCTGGCCCGTGCCATCGGCCGCATCCTCCTCATTCCCGGCCTGTCAGCCGAGCAGGCCACAGGGTGGCTGACCGTGGTCGCAAAGGCGCTGGAGGCCGGCGGTCACGGCCCGGTGCCGCCGTGGGCGTTCAACACGTTCGCGACCCTGCAGTCGCTTCATCTGCACCTGACCCGCGGCCTGGTCGAGGGAGGCGTTCCTCCCCACGCTGCTGCCGCTGCCGCGGAAGTGGCCGCAGTCCTACGGCTGCCCTATCACTGGCTCGCATGACAGGGGCCGCATAAAGCAAACCGTCATGAGAGCCCTGTCCCCAGTCCGATTCCCAGCCGTCGGCATCCCAGAGCAACACCGGGTGGTCGGCCGCTCTCAGCGGCCTTCGAGACGTTTCCCGCCGTGCAGCCGCAGGCAACTTCGCTGGACGCCTCGCAATCACGCGGGTCGTTGCCCTGCACGCCCAGCGGAGCGAGGGGCGCGCGGTGGTGCCGTGCAGCCGCCGTCCCGGAGCCGGATCGCGGGTGGGAGGTGCCGGATTGGCTGCAGTGTTGTGGGCGCTGCCCTCGTACGCCACGGAACCCAAGGATTCAGCCCGGCGGTGTGGGCCGGTCCAGAGCCTCACGTCCGGCGCGGGTGAAGAGCCGCAGCACGCGCTGCGCGTCGTCGAAGCGCAGCGTGATCTGCTCGCCCATGTCCACGACGTCAGCGCTGTTCAGGGGCCCTGCCACGGCCCTGGCCTCATGCTCCTCAGCACAGTTCATCAGGTCCCGGAGACTGGCTATGCAGTCACCCGCCCGTGCGGCCACCTCGTCGGGGCCCTGCAACTCGACCGCGTACGACGTCTGCAGTGCCTCCCGATACGCCAATCTGCCGCGCAGACGCATCTCCTCCCACTGCGCGGCCTCCGGAACACCGGGCAGGCTGCATCGGTGATAGTCGAGAGCAGCGATCCGCGCTGTCTGGGACCTCACGGCGAACTCCTCGTAGATCGCCTTCCGGTGCTCTCGACGCCATCGATGGTGCTCCAGGCGGAGATCGAGTTCCTGAAGCCTTTCCCGATGACGTGACTGGCGTTCCTCCTGTTGTTCCAGAGCCCGTTGCTTGGCGCGCTCCGACCGCAGCGCCAGGAAACCCGTCAGACCACTGCCGATCAGGGTTCCGAACATTCCCATGAACGAGAGGAGCAGAGAACCGGCCACACATACTGTCTGCGCAGACTGGGGCTCGATTACTCGTCGGGCGCTCCGAGACATGTCCGCCCGCCCACCGGGTTTCAGGACCGGGCGCATGTGGCCGGCCAGACGACCACCGACAACCAAGGCAACTACACCCTGCACATCCCCTCCTCGGGCGGCGGCGCCCCGAGCGGCGAACTCATCGCAGGCACGGGCGACATGCCCTTCCAGCTGACCGCCACCCAACCCTTCAGCCTGCACGTCGCCTACACCACGCACACCGGGCTGAGCGCATCACTCGACGACGACGGAGCCCTGCGAACTCACGGCTACGTCTCCTACGAAAACACCCGCGCCCACTGGCCCGCCCACCCCACCGTCACCCTGCAGTACTCCAAGGACGGCAAAAGCGGCTGGAAGGACGCCGCCACCGTTCCCGTCCCGATCCACCACAACAAACCCCTGTTCGACGAGACGTTCACCCGCACCCTCACCAAACCGGACACC
>NZ_JNZD01000034.1 GCF_000725495.1 Streptomyces aureus | reverse complement strand
CACCCTCTCCCACCCCCCGGCACCGCACGCCCCCAGCAGCTCCGCCCGGGCCCCCGCCTCCCACCACACCCCCGGGCACAGAACCCCGTACGTCCACCCCGGTCCCCGCGCCCCCGCGCTCCCGCCCTTGCCCGTCCCCTCTGTCGGTTCGCGATAAAGGCCGTCGTTCCCGTGCCGTAACCGCCCCCGGGCTTGTCTTGAGTACAGCACGACGGCGCACGGACCGCCACGCCGCTTCCCGGCACGGCGGATCCCACCGGTGCGCGTCGCCGCGGGACGCGTCGAGCCACCACGCGGACCCGCACGGCGGGGCGCACCGTCCCGCGCCGTTCCCACGAACCGGCGGCACCGCCGCCCGCCCATGGAGGAAGCCCATGCCCGCACAGGCCACACGGCCACGACGCATCGCCCTGGCCGTCGCCCTGATCTCGGCGGCCACGCTCGGGACCGTCAGCGCCTCGGCCGCCTCGGCCGCCTCGGCGTCCGACAGGTCCGCCCCGGCGACCGGGACCGCCGCGTCGGCCCTGATCACGAAGCACTCGACGACCGGCAAGCCCCCGAAGGGCGGCCTGCCCCCCGCCGGACTCCCCGGCGCGGTCGGGTACCGCCCCACGGCCCAGGCTCCCGGGGACGTGAACACCGCCGACGACGCGTTCGCGGCCTGTATGCGCGATCACGGCCAGAAGGTCTTCCCGGCCTTCCACGCCTCGAAGGACAAGCACGGCCGGATCCAATTCGGCGTGCGGGTCGGGGCGGCCAAGGGATTCGACCCCGACTCCAGGAGCTACCGGGCCGCGCTGAAGGCCTGCGCGCCGATCCTGAAGAAGGCCGGCATCACGATCTCGTCGAAAGGCGGCCTGCCCCCGCTGCCCGTTCCGGGCAAGCCCGGAAAGCCCGGCACCGGATCCGGCGGAAGCTCCGTGGGCGGCTCGATCGGCGGCTCCGACGACCTGCCCGGGTTCCACACGGAGAAGGGGAAGCCGGGCGCGCCCGACGAGCCGACGCTCTCCAGGGTGACCGAGAGCGCCTGACCGGGCACGAAGGGGGAACGGCGTGGCCCCGGACGGGATCGATCCCGTCCGGGGCCACGTGGTTCACACGAGCAGGCGCGCGGCCGCTCAGCCGTCCAGCGACGTCATGACGTGCTTGATGCGCGTGTAGTCCTCGAAGCCGTAGCCCGACAGGTCCTTGCCGTAGCCGGACTTCTTGAAGCCGCCGTGGGGCATCTCGGCGACCAGCGGGATGTGGGTGTTGATCCACACGCAGCCGAAGTCGAGGGAGCGGGAGAGCCGCATCGCACGGCCGTGGTCCTTCGTCCAGACCGAGGAGGCCAGCGCGTAGTCGACGCCGTTGGCCCACTCGACGGCCTGCGCCTCGTCCGAGAAGGACTGGACGGTGATGACCGGGCCGAAGACCTCGTTCTGGATGATCTCGTCGTCCTGCTTGAGGCCGGAGACGACGGTCGGGGCGTAGAAGTAGCCCTTGTCACCGACCTGCTGGCCGCCCGCCTCGACCTTGGCGTGCGCGGGCAGCCGCTCGATGAAGCCGGCGACCTGCTTGAGCTGGTTGGGGTTGTTCAGCGGGCCGTAGAGCACGTCCTCGTCGTCCGGCTGCCCGGTCTTGGTCTCGGAGGCGGCCTTGGCGAGCGCGGCGACGAACTCGTCGTGGATGGATTCCTGGACGAGGACGCGGGTGGCGGCCGTGCAGTCCTGGCCGGCGTTGAAGAAGCCCGCGACCGAGATGTCCTCGACGGCCTTGGCGATGTCGGTGTCCTCGAAGACGACGACGGGGGCCTTGCCGCCGAGCTCCAGGTGGACCCGCTTGACGTCCTTGGACGCCGACTCGGCGACGGAGATGCCCGCGCGGACGGAGCCGGTGATGGACGCCATGGCCGGGGTGGGGTGCTCGACCATCGCGCGGCCGGTGTCGCGGTCGCCGCAGACGACGTTGAAGACGCCCTTGGGCAGGATGCCGCCGAGGATGTCGGCGATCAGCACGGTGGAGGCCGGCGTGGTGTCCGAGGGCTTCAGGACGACCGTGTTGCCCGCGGCGAGGGCCGGGGCGAACTTCCACACGGCCATCATCATCGGGTAGTTCCACGGCGCGACCTGGGCGCAGACGCCGACGGGCTCGCGACGGACGATCGAGGTCATGCCCTCCATGTACTCGCCGGCCGAGCGGCCCTCGAGCATGCGGGCGGCACCCGCGAAGAAGCGGATCTGGTCGACCATCGGCGGGATTTCCTCGGACCGGGTCAGACCGATCGGCTTGCCGGTGTTCTCCACCTCGGCCGCGATCAATTCCTCGGCGCGCTCCTCGAACGCGTCCGCGATCTTCAGAAGGGCCTTCTGGCGCTCGGCGGGGGTCTTGTCCCGCCACGCCGGGAAGGCCGCGGCGGCGGCCTCCATCGCGGCGTCCACGTCGGCCTGGCCGGAGAGCGGCGCGGTCGCGTACGCCTCGCCGGTCGCGGGGTTGACCACCTCCGTGGTCCGTCCATCGGCGGCATCGCGGAACTCTCCGCCGATGTAATTGCGCAGACGACGCAGCTCGGTGCTCACTGCCCGGCCCTCCTGTCGGATGTCCAACGACCCAGGTGTCCACTACCTGAGATGCCTGAGTGCCCACCCTAATCCGTGGCTCCACGTTTTCAACACCCCCGTACGGCCCATGGCTGCGAAATCCGCAAGACATGAAGCTTCAAACAACGAATTTCATCGCCCGAGCCTTGCGGAACTGTCGAGACGTCGTGCACAGTGGGGTCGTGGCCAGTCGAAGCGCGGAACCCAGGGACTCCCGCGAGTCCAGGAACGGAAGTCCCCAGTTGGACGCCGTCTCCCTCGCCATCATCGAGCAGCTCCAACAGGACGGACGCCGCCCGTACGCCGCGATCGGCAAGGCCGTGGGCCTCTCCGAGGCCGCCGTGCGCCAGCGAGTCCAGAAACTGCTCGACCAGGGCGTCATGCAGATCGTCGCCGTCACGGACCCGCTCACCGTGGGATTCCGTCGGCAGGCGATGGTCGGCGTCACCGTCGAGGGCGACCTCGACCCGGTGGCAGAAGCGCTGACGGCCATGTCGGAAGTCGAGTACGTGGTGATGACCGCGGGCTCGTTCGACATCCTCGCCGAGATCGTCTGCGAGGACGACGACCACCTGCTGGACGTCATCAACAAACGCATCCGGGCCCTGCCCGGGGTGCGCTCCACCGAGAGCTTCGTCTACCTGAAGCTCAAGAAGCAGACCTACATGTGGGGAACCCGATAGCCGTGAGCACCAAGGACCTCAGCAAGACCGCGTACGACCACCTGTGGATGCACTTCACCCGCATGTCCTCGTACGAGAACGCGCCCGTTCCCACCATCGTCCGTGGTGAGGGCACCTACATCTTCGACGACAAGGGCAAGCGCTACCTCGACGGTCTCGCGGGCCTGTTCGTGGTCCAGGCCGGCCACGGCCGCCGGGAGCTGGCCGAGGTGGCCGCCAAGCAGGCCGCCGAGCTGGCCTTCTTCCCCGTGTGGTCCTACGCGCACCCCAAGGCCGTGGAGCTCGCCGAGCGCCTCGCCCACCACGCGCCGGGCGACCTGAACAAGGTCTTCTTCACCACCGGCGGCGGTGAGGCGGTCGAGACCGCCTGGAAGCTCGCCAAGCAGTACTTCAAGCTCCAGGGCAAGCCGACCAAGTACAAGGTCATCTCCCGCGCGGTCGCCTACCACGGCACCCCGCAGGGCGCCCTGTCGATCACCGGCCTGCCCGCCCTGAAGGCCCCCTTCGAGCCGCTCGTCCCCGGCGCGCACAAGGTGCCGAACACCAACATCTACCGCGCCCCGCTCTTCGGCGACGACCCGGAGGCCTTCGGCCGCTGGGCCGCCGACCAGATCGAGCAGCAGATCCTCTTCGAGGGTCCGGAGACGGTCGCCGCGGTCTTCCTGGAGCCCGTGCAGAACGCCGGCGGCTGCTTCCCGCCCCCGCCCGGCTACTTCCAGCGCGTGCGCGAGATCTGCGACCAGTACGACGTACTGCTCGTGTCGGACGAGGTCATCTGCGCCTTCGGCCGCCTCGGCACCACGTTCGCCTGCGACAAGTTCGGCTACGTCCCGGACATGATCACCTGCGCCAAGGGCATGACCTCGGGCTACTCCCCGATCGGCGCGTGCATCGTCTCCGACCGCATCGCCGAGCCGTTCTACAAGGGCGACAACACGTTCCTGCACGGCTACACCTTCGGCGGCCACCCGGTCTCCGCGGCCGTGGGTCTCGCCAACCTCGACCTGTTCGAGCGTGAGGGCCTCAACCAGCACGTGCTGGACAACGAGGGCAACTTCCTCAAGACCCTGCAGAAGCTGCACGACCTGCCCATCGTCGGCGACGTCCGCGGCAACGGCTTCTTCTACGGCATCGAGCTCGTCAAGGACAAGGCCACCAAGGAGTCCTTCACGGACGAGGAGTCGGAGCGCGTGCTCTACGGCTTCGTCTCCAAGAAGCTCTTCGAGTACGGCCTCTACTGCCGCGCCGACGACCGCGGTGACCCGGTCATCCAGCTGTCCCCGCCGCTGATCTCGGACCAGTCGACCTTCGACGAGATCGAGGAGATCATCCGTCAGGTCCTGACGGAGGCGTGGACCAAGCTCTGATCCCGTGCCGTGCACCCGGCCCCGCCCCCTCCCCCGGGCGGGCCGGTCTTCCGTACGGCTGACCAACACCGGCCCCGGTGGCGCCCGTTCGAGTGAGAATGGGCGGCCCGGGGCCGCGTGCTGTCCGGCCGCCGGGCCCCGACTCCTTAGCGTGCCCTGTAACCGATCGGCCCTGCCTTCGTTCCCCCGTCCGGGGGAACGAGCGCCCTCGAGGAGGACGCCCGGCTCGGCACATCAGATCCGAACGAGGTGTACGCGATGGTGGCCCCGCCCGACAACGACGTGCTCTGGGCTCGCGCCCTGCACGTCGAGCACAACGGCTCGCCCGCGCTCAGCGGAGTCTCGCTCGGTGTCCGTGAGGGCGAGATCCTCGCCGTCGGCGGCCCGCGCGGCAGCGGCAAGACGACCCTCCTGCACTGCCTGTCCGGCCAGCTCCTGCCGCAGCGGGGCGAGGTCTGGTTCAACAGCACGCCCGTGCACACCATGGGCCGGCTCACCCGCGAGCGGCTGCGCCGGGACCGGTTCGGCTGGATCGACCCCGTCCCGACGCTGATCCCCGAACTGAACGCCTGGGAGAACACCGCCCTGCCCCTGATGCTGCGCGGCTGGACCCGCCGGGACGCCAAGACCGCCGCCCTGGAGTGGCTGACGCGGCTGGACATCGGCGACTGCGCCCGCAAGCGCCCGCACCGCCTGCTCCAGTCCGAGCGGCAGCGCGTGGCCGTCGCCCGCGCCATCGCCCCCGCCCCCTCCGTGCTGTTCGCCGACGAGCCGACCGCGCCGCTGCACCGCGCCGACCAGGCCCACGTGCTGCGCACCCTCACCTCGGCGGCCCGCTCGCACGGCATCACCGTCGTGCTGGCCACCCAGGACCCCGCCGCCACGGCCCTCGCCGACCGCACGGTGTCCCTGCTCGACGGACGGCGCGTGAACACCGTCCATCTGCCCCCGGTCGCCGAGGCGGAAGGCCGGGCCGCGTGCTCGCTCTCCGTCTAGCCCGCGCTGCGGGTCCCCTCGTCCAGCTCCGCCGGCTCCTGGTCGCCGCCGCCTCCGCGGGCACCGGGTTCCTGCTGCTGTGCACCATGGGGTACGCGATGAGCCATCCGGACGCCTCGACCTCCGGCGCGCTGCGCCTGGCCTGGTGCGTCGCCCCCCTCGCCGCCACGGTCTACTTCGCCGTCGCGGTGGCCCGTACCGACCCCGCCACCCGGCCCCGGCCCGGCCTGTCCGCCATCGGGCTCGGTCCTGGTCGGCTGATGGCGCTCTCCGCCGCCACCACCGCCCTGTCCACCCTCCTCGGATCGCTGCTCGCCCTCGCCCTCTTCCTCCAGCTGCGGGGCGACCTGACCGGCGTCCAGTCCGGCGGGTCGGCGACGGACTTCCTCGCCTCCGGCCAGTCCCTGCCGCTGCCCGCGGCCCTGACCCTGCTCGCGCTGGTGCCGGCCGCCGCCTCCGCTTCCGCCGCCCTCGCCCTGCGCCCACGGGGCAAGGGGCAGGCGCGCGGGACGTGGTCGTACGGCCGGACCTGGCTCTCGGCGCGGCAGAAGGCGGCCGCGAGCGCTCCCGGGGCAGCCGCTCTCGGCGGACGGCCCGCGGCCGGTGTTCCGGCCGGGTCCGCGGTCTCCGCGGCCCAGGGCGCCGAGGGGCTCACCGTGACCGGGACGGGTGACGGGTTCCGGGACGCCGCCGGCACCGGTGGCGCCGTCCTGCCGACGGCCGACCCGGGCACCCCCGGACCGGACGGCGGCGCCGGCCCCGATTTCCACTGGACCGCCGAGGCGTACGCCACCGGGGAGGTCCGGCGGCCCGCAGCCGAGGAGGGTCCGGCGGACTGGACCGGGCCGAACCCGTCGTACGCGTTCATGGACGTCCCCTACACGGGCGAGGGGCCGGCTCTGGCGTACGAGGGCGCGTCCGTCCCCTGGACCCGTCCGGAACTGCGCCGGGCCACCGAGGCCGGCTCCCGTCGGCCGACGGCCCCGCAGACCTGCCCGAACGGGCTCCCCTGGGGCGCGGCCACGCTGGCCGCGGGGCTGGCCGTGGAGACGTACGCGAGCCGCTCGGGACCCGCGCCCGCGCTCGCGCTGCCCGGCGGGTTCGTCGGCGGACCGGCCGGGGTGCTCCTCGGCTGGGTGCTGACGGCGGTCGGACTGGCCATCGCCGGGCCCGCGATCACGTATCTGTGCGGATGGCTGCTCCAGGCGGTCCGTCCCGGCGCGCTGCGGCTGCTGGCCGGGCGGGCGCTGCAGGCGGAGGCGCGGCGCATCGGGCAGCCGCTCGGAGTGGTGTGCGCGGTGGCGTCGGGCGCCTTCGCCGTGACGGCGCTGTACACCGGCGCCCGGCCCGCGTTCGGTCCGCTGACCACGCTCGGCGCACTGCTGGTGGCCGGGTGCACGCTGCTGACGCTGGCGACGGCGGCGGTGGAGGCGAAGCAGGCCCGTGCCGACACCACGGCGGCCCTGCTGCGGCTGGGGGCGCCCGCATCGATGCTGCGCGGTGCGGCGGCGCTGCGGACGGGGGCGCTGTTCGCCGCGTTCGCGCCGCTGACCTGGGCGGTCGCCGAACTGGCCGCGCTGCCGCTGATCGGCTGACCGGCCCGGGGACCGGCCGGGCGCGATTCCCCGGGAGAAATCCCGCGCCCGGCCGATGACTTCCGCACGGGTCCCCGGTCTACCCCTGCGAACCGCACCACACCGACGGGAGAACCTCGTATGTACCAGCAGATGATCTTCGTGAACCTGCCCGTGTCCGACGTCGCCGCCTCGCGCAGGTTCTTCACGGAGCTCGGCTACGGGATCAACCCCCAGTTCTCCACGGACGACTGCGCCTGTGTGGTGATCAGCGACACGATCATCGCGATGCTGCTGAGCAAGCCGCGCTACGCGGACTTCACCAAGAAGGAGATCGCGGACGCGACGAAGACCAGCGAGGTGCTGCTGTGTCTGAGCGCCGAGAGCCGCGAGAAGGTCGACGAGCTGGTCGACGCCGCCATCGCGGCGGGCGGTTCGGGAACCGGCGAGACACAGGACCAGGGCTTCATGTACGGCCGCGCCTTCGACGACCTGGACGGCCACACCTGGGAGGTCATGTGGATGGACCCGGCGGCGGTCCAGGGCTGAACCGCACCGACCGGACGGGGCCGGAGCGCGGCACGGGGGTCCGCGCACCGGCCCCTCCGCATACCCCGGCACTCCGGCCCGGGTCCTGGAGTCGGATCCCGGTGTCGGAGTCGGAATCAGAGTCAGGCGCCGGAGTCGGAGTCAGGTGTGGCGGCGCCGGAGCCGGGTGCCGGTGTCGCAGCCGGGTGCCGGTGCGATGGCGAGTGCCGGTTCGGTGCCGGGTGCGGGTTCGGTGCCGGGTGCCGGAGTCGGATGCCAGGGTCGGGTGCCGGACTCGGACTCGGACTCGGAGCAGGATGCCGCGGGCCGGGGGTGAGATGTCGGCGCCGGTCGCCCGGACCCTGGTTCCCCGGGCGGCAGCCCCTAGCATGGCGGCGTGTCCATGACTCCTCTTCGCGTGTCCCACGACCATGAGATCGAATCCCTCGACGAGTTCGACGAGGCCGTCTCGGCGGGCGGTTCGCTCGCCGGATTCCGGGTCCAGGCCGTCGATCTGACAGGCCGTACGCGGGAGCTGCGGTCCGCGGAGACGGCGGGCGCCGTGTTCCTCGGCTGCCCGATGGAGCCGGAGGCGGAGACGCGGGTCCGGCTCTCGGGCGCCCTCGTCTTCCCGCCCGTACCCGGCCTCCCCCTCGACCCGTACCGCGGCCGTCTCTACTCCCCCGACGAGCTGTTCGCCTCGCTCGACGCGGGGTACGAGTCGACGCCCGACGCCCGCGCGTACGCCTGGTTCCGGCAAACCCGGGCCGACGGCGACATATTCGCCTCGGCGGTCCGCGCGCTGCACGACGACTCCGTCTCGGACGCCCTCGACGAACTCCTCGCCGGCGCCCGGGTGGTGGGCGTGATGGGCGGTCACCAGATGGAACGCGGCACGGAGGCCTACGCCGGGGCCGCGCGGCTCGGCCGCACCCTGGCCCGTTCCGGTCTCGTGGTCGCCACCGGCGGCGGCCCCGGCGCCATGGAGGCGGCGAACCTCGGCGCGTACGCGGCCCCGTTCGACGACGGCATGCTCGACGAGGCGCTGCGCGTGCTGGCCGCCGCCCCCTCCTTCACCCCGTCCGTCACCGACTGGGCGCGCGCCGCCTTCGAGGTGCGCGAGCGCTGGCCCTCGGGCGGACCCTCGGTCGGGGTCCCGACCTGGTTCTACGGCCACGAGCCGCCCAACGCGTTCGCCGCGCACATCGCCAAGTACTTTGCCAACGCGACCCGCGAGGACGGGCTGCTGTCCCGCTCGAACGCGGGAGTCGTCTTCCTGCCGGGCGCCGCCGGGACCGTACAGGAGATCTTCGACAACGCGACGCCCAACTTCTACGGCTCCAGGGGCGAACCGACCCCCATGGTCCTGGTGGACCGGGCGCACTGGACCGAGCGGTATCCGGCCTGGGAGCTGCTCAAGTCGCTGGCCCGGGACCGGGCGATGGAGGCCCGGATCGCCCTCGTCGAGGGCGTTGATGACGCTCCGCAGGCGCTCAAACACCTGGGAGGTTAACGACTCGGCAAAGCCAACCCCGAGGCGGGGCCTACACATTGACAGCCCTTAGGCCGCACTTATAAACCTGTGAAACCGCTGGGGGCCCTGTTGCTGGAATGATTCACAGCAAATCCCCCAACACCCCCCGCAGTTGCGCAACCTGTGAAGGGCAATCGTGTCCATATCTCGACGCACCGCACGTTCCGTGCGAATCCTCGGCGTTGCCTCCGCCTCTGCCGCGCTCGCGCTCGGCGTCGCCGGCAACGCACTCGCTTGCAGCATCAAGGACTTCTCGGCCGCCGCCACCTGTGACGGCAACGGGAAGGGCATCATCACCGTGACCGACATCGACGCCTCCGCCAAGGAGGCCACCGTCACGGTCTTCCTGGAGTCGAACGGCGCCGACGCGCGCCAGGTCGGCACCGCCCAGAAGGTCACCGGCAGCAAGGACGGCGCCACCATCTCCTTCTCGGAGGACTGGGCGCCCAAGGCCGAGTACCGCATCCACGTGAGCGTCCCGAACATCGTGGACAAGGACATCTCGCCGAACCTGGTGACGAAGGACGAGGCCTGCTCCACGAAGTCGGAGTCCCCGTCCCCGTCGACGAGCCCCGAGCCCTCGGAGTCCGCCCCCTCGGACACCCCCTCGGACTCGGCGAGCCCCTCCGACTCGGAGAGCAGCGCCGCTCCGGCCACCCCGGGCGACAACCAGCCGTCCGCCGCCGCCGGTGAGTCCAACCTCGCCGAGACCGGTGCGAACTCCAACACCCCGATGATCGCCGGCATCGCCGGTGCGTTCGTCCTCGTCGGTGGCGGAGCGGTCTTCTTCGGCATGCGCCGCCGCGGCGCCTCGAAGACCGGCTGACCCACGGTCCGTCCGGACGAAGCCTGTGGCCCGCCCCCGTCGAGGGGGCGGGCCACACGGCTGTCCGGGCAGGGCGCGCTCAGCCGGCCACCGGGTCCTTCACGACGGCCCGCGCCCCGAGCGCCGAGAAAGGATCCGGAGCCCCGAGGACGACGACCTCGGCGGCGTCGAAGCGCACCCCGACCACGTCCCCCGGCTCCGGCGCGTCCCGCAGCGCGCACGCCGCCTCCAGCCGGGGCGCCCCCTCCGGCTGGAGCTGTACGGCGACGTGGGTGCCCCGGAAGGTGCGGGCGGCCACCGTGCAGCGCAGCCCCTCCCCCGCGGCGCTCAGCCGCACCCCGGCGGGCCGGACCAGGAGCGTGCCGGGCCCCTGGGCGGAACCTCCGGGCACCGGGACCGGGCCCCAGGGGGTGTCGGCCGTGGTGGCGCCCACCGTCGCCTCCACCACGTTGTCGAAGCCGAGGAAGCGGGCCACGAAGGCGTCCGCGGGCCGCTGCCAGACCTCCAGCGGTGTGCCGGACTGGGCGATGCGCCCGTCGCGCATCACCACGACCCGGTCGGCGAGCGCGAATGCCTCGCCCTGGTCGTGCGTGACGGCGAGCACCGTCGTCCCCAGTTCCCCGAAGAGTTCCCGCAGCTCGACGACGAGTCGTTCGCGCAGCGAGCGGTCCAGCTGGCCGAGCGGTTCGTCGAGCATCAGCAGCCGGGGGCGGGGCGCCAGGGCCCGGGCCAGCGCCACACGCTGCTGCTCGCCGCCGGAGAGCGAGGCGACGGCGCGGCCCCTGGCCCCGGGCAGTCCGACGAGGTCCAGCAGCTCGTCCACCCGCGCCGACTGTCCGCCGCGCGGCGTGCCCTGCATCCGCAGCCCGAAGGCGACGTTGCCGCCGACGTCCCGCTGCGGGAACAGCTGGTGGTCCTGGAACATCAGGCCCACGCCCCGCTTGTGCGCGGGGACGCCCGCCTGGTCCCGTCCGTCCAGCACCACCCGGCCCGCGTCCAGCGGCTGTAGTCCGGCCACCGTCCGCAGCAGCGTGGACTTGCCGCTGCCGCTCGGCCCGAGCACGCACACGATCTCGTGCTCGGTGACATCGAGGTCGACGGCGTCGAGCACGGCCCGGCCGCCGAAGCGTACGGTCGCGCCCTCAAGGCTCAGCAGCATCTAGAACTCCCCGGTCCCGTCGGTCCGTACCCGCTCCAGCAGCAGCAGCGACACCGCGCACACCACCATCAGGATCGTCGAAAGGGCCATGGCCTGGCCGTAGTTGAGCTCGCCCGCGCGCCCGAGCAGCCGGGCCACGGCGACCGGCAGCGTCGGGTTGTCGGGCCGGGCGATGAAGACGGTCGCCCCGAACTCCCCGAGGGAGACGGCGAAGGCGAATCCGGCCGCGATCAGCAGGGCCCGCCGCACCATCGGCAGGTCGACCTCGCGCCACACCCGCCACGGCGACGCCCCGAGCACGGCCGCGGCCTCCCGCAGCCGCCCGTCCACCGCGCGCAGCACCGGCAGCATGGTCCGTACGACGAAGGGGACGCCGACCAGCGCCTGCGCCAGCGGCACCAGGATCCAGCTCGCCCGCAGATCGAGCGGCGGCTCGTCCAGGGCGATCAGGAACCCGAAGCCGACGGTCACCGCGGAGACGCCGAGCGGGAGCATCAGCAGCGCGTCGAAGCCCCGCATCAGCCGGCCGGCCCGCCGGGTGAGGGCGACGGCGGCCAGACCGCCGACGGTCACGGCGATGGCGGTGGCGGCGAGCGCGTACTCCAGCGAGTTGCCGACGGCCTCGATCGGGGCGACGAGGAAGACCCCCGAGTTGTCGTGGGTCAGGGCCCGGTAGTAGCCGAGTCCCGGGGCGTCGAGGGACCGCTGGACGAGGACCGCGAGCGGCAGCACGAGCAGGACGGCGATGCTCACCAGGACTCCGGCGAGGAGCGCCCACTGTCCGGTGCCGCGCGGCCGGCGCGCGGTGGTGTCCGGGGCGACCAGGCGCAGGGCGGTCTCCCGCCGCCGGACGGTCGCCGCGTGCACGGCGAGGATCGCGCCGACGGCCAGGAACTGCACGATGGTGAGCACCGCGGCGGTGGCGAGGTCGAAGATCTCGGAGGTCTGCCGGTAGATCTCGACCTCCAGGGTCGAGAAGGTGGGGCCGCCGAGGATCTGCACCACACCGAACGAGGTGAAGGTGAAGAGGAAGACCATGAGGGCGGCGGCGGCCACGGCGGGCCCGAGCGCGGGCAGGGTCACCCGGCGCCAGGCCGCGAGGCGCGAGGCCCCGAGCACCCGCGCGGCCTCCTCCTGACGCGGGTCGAGCTGCGACCAGAGCCCGCCGACGGTCCGTACGACCACGGCGTAGTTGAAGAAGACGTGCGCGAGCAGGATCGCCCAGACCGTGGTGTCCAGCCGCACGCCCCACAGGTCGTCGAGCAGCCCGCCCCGCCCGACCAGCGCGAGGAAGGCCGTACCGACGACCACGGTCGGCAGGACGAAGGGGACCGTCACGACAGCCCTGAGGACCTGTTTGCCCCGGAAGTCGAAGCGCGCGAAGACGTACGCGCCCGGGAGCGCGACGAGCAGGGTGAGCGCCGTCGAGGCCAGCGCCTGCCAGGTGGTGAACCACAGCACGTGCCGGATGTCGGAACGGGTCGCCACGTCCCAGATCCGGCCGAGCTGCCAGCCGCCGTCCCCGTGCAGCCCGCGCGAGACGATCGCGGCGACCGGGTAGGCGAAGAAGACGGCGAAGAACGCGACGGGCAGCGCCATCAGGGCGAAGCGGGCCGCGTTCTGCCGCAGGTCGCCGCGGGTCCGGCGGGTGCGCCGGGTCGACCGGGTCGGCCGGGGGGTGCGGGTCGACCGGGGGGTGCGGCCGTCACCGTCCCGCCCAGGACCGCCGGCCGTCGCCGGCCGGCCGGTCCTCGTGGCCGCGTCGGTCACTTCAGTACGAGAGAGGTCCACGACGTGACCCACTGGTCGCGGTCGGCGGCGATCTTCGCGGGCGTCAGGGTCTCGGGCGCCTTGGCCTGCGGACCGTACTGGGTGAACTCGGCCGGCACCCGCGCGCCCTCACGGACCGGGTAGACGAACATGTTCAGCGGCATGTCCTCCTGGAACTCCTTGGTGAGCAGGAAGTCCAGGAACGCCTTGCCGCCCTTGGTGTTCTTGGCGTTGCTGAGCAGACCCGCGTACTCGACCTGCCGGAAGCAGGTGCCGTCCGCGACGCCGGTCGGGGCCGTCTTGGGCTTCGGGTCACCGTAGATGACCTCGGCGGGCGGCGAGGAGGCGTACGAGACCACGAGCGGCCGGTCGGCCTTGGCCTTCTTGCCGCCCGCCGACCCCGAGAACTCCTCGTTGTAGGCCTGCTCCCAGCCGTCGACGACCTTCACGCCGTTGGCCTTGAGCTTCTTCCAGTAGCCCTGCCAGTTGTCGTCGCCGTAGTGCGCGGCGGAGCCGAGCAGGAAGCCGAGGCCGGGCGAGGAGGTGGCGGCGTTCTCGGTGACGAGGAGGTTCTTGTAAGCGGGCTTGACCAGGTCGTCGAAGGACCGCGGCGGCGCGATCTTGTGCTGGTCGAACCAGGCCTTGTCGTAGTTGACGCAGATGTCGCCGGTGTCGATGGGCGTGACCCGGTGCTTGGCCTGGTCGGTCCGGTACTGCGGGAGGACCTGGTCCGCGCCCTTGGCCGTGTACGGCTGGAAGAGCCCGTTGCCGAGGGCCCGCGAGAGCAGGGTGTTGTCGACGCCGAAGAAGACGTCGCCCTGGGGGTTGTCCTTGGTCAGGACGGCCTTGTTCACGGCCTGCCCGGCGTCGCCGTCCTTGAGGACGCGGACCTTGTAGCCGGACTGCTTCTCGAAGTCCGCGAGCACGTTCTTCGACACGGCCCACGAGTCGTGGCTGACGAGCGTGACGGTCTTGGAGTCGCCGGAGTCCGCCGCGCCGGACGAGCCGCACGCGGACAGGACGGGCAGCGCGACGAGGCCGAGCCCGAGGGCCAGGCCGGCGAACCGTCTGCCGCTGCCGGCGGTGGTGGTGATGCTCACTGATTCCTCCTGGGTGACCAGGAAGAGACGCGGCCCTGCCCGGGACCTCTGACGGTTCCCGGGCAGGGCGCAACAGCTTGAGTAATGACCGAACTTCCTACCCAGAATGACCTGGGCAAGGTTCAGAGGGTCTGCGGTCTGGCCCGCACTCTCAGCGCTGTGGCGCTCCCCTGTCGGAATATGAAGATGTCGGACGGTGTGGATGCCGGTCCGCGGCCCCGTCGACATACCGGACGACGAGACGGACCGACTCGCTTCAGACTACCGCTCGGTCGCGGCGAGCTGGCCGCACGCTCCGTCGATCTCCTGGCCACGGGTGTCCCGGACGGTCACCGTGACGCCGTGGGCCGCGATCGCCTCGACGAACGCCTTCTCGTCCTCGGGCCGCGAGGCGGTCCATTTCGAGCCCGGGGTCGGGTTCAGCGGGATGAGGTTGACGTGGACGGGCTTGCCCTTGAGCATCCGCCCGAGCCGGTCACCCCGCCATGCCTGGTCGTTGATGTCGCGGATCAGGGCGTACTCGATGGACAGACGGCGCCCGGAGGTGTCCGCGTATCCCCAGCCCGCGTCGAGCACCTCGCGCACCTTCCACCGCGTGTTCACGGGGACGAGGGTGTCGCGCAGCTCGTCGTCGGGGGCATGCAGGGAGATCGCGAGCCGGCACTTGAAGCCCTCGTCGGCGAACCGGTTGATCGCGGGAACGAGACCGACCGTCGAGACGGTGATACCGCGCTGCGACAGCCCCAGCCCGTCCGGCTCGGGGTCGGTGAGGGCCCGGATCGCCCCGACGACGCGCTTGTAGTTGGCGAGCGGCTCGCCCATCCCCATGAAGACGATGTTGCTCAGCCGCGCCGGCCCCCCCGGGATCTCGCCGTCACGCAGCGCCCGCATGCCGTCGACGATCTGGTGCACGATCTCGCCGGTCGACAGGTTCCGGTCGAGACCGGCCTGTCCGGTGGCGCAGAACGGGCAGTTCATCCCGCAGCCGGCCTGCGAGCTGATGCACATGGTCACCCGGTCCGGGTAGCGCATCAGGACGGACTCGACGAGCGTGCCGTCGAACAGCCGCCACAGGGTCTTGCGGGTGGTGTCCTGGTCGGTCGACAGATGCCGGACGACGGTCATCAGCTCGGGAAGCAGCGCTTCCTGGAGCTTGCCGCGCGAGGCGGCCGGGATGTCGGTCCACTCGGCGGGGTCGTGCGCGTACCGGGCGAAGTAGTGCTGCGAGAGCTGCTTGGCACGAAACGGCTTCTCACCGATCGCGGCAACCGCCTCTTTGCGCTCGGCGGGCGTGAGATCGGCAAGGTGCCGCGGCGGCTTCTTGGCTCCGCGCGGCGCGACAAAGGTGAGTTCTCCGGGCTTCGGCATAACCCTTCCAGTGTCGCAGATCATCTGCGGGGCCCCAGGCCAGAGAGGGGTGGGGGCGGTCACCCCTGGGCGGCCCCTGTCAGCTTCTGTCGACCTCGCACGGCCCAGGGACGGCCCAGGAATGATCTTGGACGGGGCCTCTGACCGGCCACGGGCGGGAGAAGGAGAGGAGTCGCGGGCGGTCGCCGGGCATCAACACCCACGACCACCCCCGCCTCCACCGACGATCAACGATTGATCGGAATCTCGTAGACGA
Source organism: Streptomyces aureus (assembly GCF_000725495.1). Classification (GTDB taxonomy): domain Bacteria; phylum Actinomycetota; class Actinomycetes; order Streptomycetales; family Streptomycetaceae; genus Streptomyces; species Streptomyces aureus_B. The sequence continues at coordinate 113,586 of NZ_JNZD01000034.1, read as the reverse complement.
TCTCGCAGTGAGCGACGGGCACCACGATGTCCGCCGTCTCGACGGGCCGTCCGTCGTCGCTGTAGTACGTCCGCCGGATGTGAGTGACCAGCGCGGCCTTCTGGATGCCGAGCAGTGACGCCTCCTCAGCGGTCGCCGTCCGAGGCTCCGGCTGCTCCACGGCGTGGCTGATGGTGACACCGATCGCGGCCATGCGCTTCACGACACCGGCCCCGGCATGCGGGCCTCCCTCGGGGAGGACGACGAGCGTGCCCGCGGTGAGGTCGTACGGCTCCCAGCTCGTCGAGAGCTGCACCGGCTTGCCGTCCGCCAGGAACTCGTACGTGGTCCGGACGCACAGCTCACCCTCGGCGATCCCGAGCCGCGCGGCGACGTCTGCGGGCGCCGGCACCTTGGCGTCGGTCCGGCTCTCCCAGTCTCCCGCCCTGCCGATGTCCCTCATGTCGGCTCGGAACGGTGACCCGTCGCGCCGCTCCCGCGCCGCCGACCGGACCACCCGCACCCGCTGCCGGGGCTCGGCGACATACGTACCCGATCCGGCGCGCCCCTCCAACAACCCCTGGGAGATCAGCAGCTCCTGCGCCCGGCGCACCACGTTCTCGCCCACGCCGCACTCCTGGCCGATCTGGGCGCGGGAGGGCAGACGGTCACCCGGCTCCCATACGTGCTCCGCGATCCGGCGCCGGAGTTCGTCGGCGATGCGGAGATAGGGCGGCTGCTCAGGCATATGGAAAATCTAGTCCACTAGCCCTAATCTAGTTAACTAGCTTCACTGAAAGTGATCGCTGGTGACGGAGGCTGTCCTGTGCCCGCTTCGGGAGTTAGCGCGGCGGCCATCGCCGCCCGGCTGTCCGCCCTCGGGCTTCCCACGCGAGTGGAGGAACACCGTCGTCACTCGTCGGTCGAGGCGGAGGTGCCGGACGGGCTCTCCGCCGCGTCATGGCGGGAGGTCCTGGACGTGGTGGCCGAGGCCGATCGGTTCGGGCTCCTCGCCACCAGCTTGAACGGCCGCACCCTCTGGGCGGTCGTACGCAGAACGGTCCCCGCGACGGGCGATGTCCGGGGACCGGGCCATCAGCGATAGGAGCTGACCAGCGTGCTCAACCGCATCCGCCGCGCCGCATCCCTCACCAGGGCGCGTCACTCCGCAAAGGGCAGGCACCGCCGCCCCTTACCGGCCGTCCAAGCACCGGCCGCTTTTACTGCCCCCGTTGAAGCATTGACGGCCATCGAGGGCCGGAGCTCCAACGACGGGGACCACCGCCACCTGCTCGCGGCTGAAGACGCCGCACTCGTCTGCCCGTACGTGCTGGCCTGGGAGAAGCGCGCTCGCACGCGCACGGTGGTCGTCGCTCCCCACCTGCCGATCCATGCATGGCCGGCTCTCGCGGGGGTCCACTGATGCCCTCGATGTCCTCAAGGCCGTCTCGCCGACATCTCCACATCGCGGACGCTCCGGCCGTTCCCTACCGCTCGACCGCCTGCCGCATCGGCACGCACCCCGCCTGCGCGGAGTTCTCCCCGGCTTCGACCCCGGCCGACCTTCCCGTGATCTACGAAGTGTGCGACTGCCCATGCCACCCGGCAGCCGACCGAACACCTCTCTCGGAGGTGGAGCGATGAGCGCATGGGCTCCCGGCAGCGCACTGGTCGGCAGTGTCGAGGTCACCGCGGCCACCGTGCAGCGCGGCGACGTCATCCAACTCAGTGGTCGTGCCAGCCGGGTGAGAGACCTCTTCCATCTCCCCCAAGGTGCCAAGCAACTGGTCTTCGAGTCGGGCGAGCTGCTGACCATCCACGCACGCACCCGGCTCCTCGCCGTGCGGTCGCTGAGAAGGCGGTGACCAGGTCCGTGCCCCCTCGCCCTCACGACATCGCCGACAACCTCCGGCAACAGATCACGACCGGCCGCATGAAGCCTGGTGAACGCCTCCCGTCCGAAGCCGACTTGGCCGACCGGTACAAGGTCAGCACCCTGACCCTGCGGAGCGCCCTCGCCGCACTCCAGGGGGAAGGCCTCGTCGAGAAGATCCACGGCAAGGGCAACTTCGTCCGCCGCCCCCTTCGCAAGATCATGTACGTCGGCGGCTGGGGAACCCTGGACCCGTGGACCGCTGCCGAAGCAGCCCTGCGTGTCACCGTTCGCACCACCACAGTTCAAGCACACGGACATCTCACAGCCTTGCTCAACGTGCCCATGGGCAGTCCCGTCGTCGAGGTCTCATGCCTCAGCTTCGAGGAATCGTCACCGCACGGGCTGGCCCGCATCTACATCCCGCGCGACCTGGTGCCGGCCGGAGCGCTCGACGACGAATCCGCGCACGGAGAAGAGGTCAAGAGATTCGCCGTTCTCGGTCCTGCGCCGACCGCCATCCGGGAGACGGTGTGCGCCCGTCCAGCGACACCGGACGAGGCATCGGCCCTTCGGATCGGCTCCACCGGGCCAGTCCTCGCCATCACACGCACCGCGACCGACTCCGCTGGACGTGTTGTCGAGGCCGCGCTGCTGGCCTTCCCAGGTGACCGCATCGACGCGGTCTTCACCACCCACCACGTCCTCGACGAGAGGCAGACGCAAGGATGACGGCACAAGACGAACTGCGGCTCCTCCCGTGGTCGGGCCCCGGCGGAAACCCCTGCTACCTGAGCACCGACGACCGGGACGGCTTCATGTCCCGCCTGGCGGACAACATCGAATCGGTCCAACTCGGCACGGCCGCCGAGCTGCTGGAGCGAGCCTCCGAAACGCTCGACGACCAGGACGTGGTCTCGGAAGACCTGCAACGGCTGGTTCAGGAACTGAACCGTTCCTTGCGCGATGTACTCCGCGTTGCGATCAGTCGCGGTCTCCTCTTGGCGGCGAGCGAACCACACCAAGCCTGAAGAAGCGCGCTGAAACAGCGCCTACCGATAACAGCCTTTCGTCCTACGGCGGGGAGGGGAACCCTGACACCAACCCGGGTTCCCCTCCCCGCCGTACCTTGCCTGCTCTGCCTCACCCGACGCCGGGGCCGGCGTCCTCCCATGCGCTTTCGCAATGGGCCGTGGCGGGGACCTACTCCAGGCCTTGATGCCGTCGCTCTGCCTCCTGGTCCTCCCGCCGGGCGTCAGCTTCGTACGACTCCGCAAGCCCTTTGAGCAACTTCCTGGTTCGCGGCCACTCGCGTGCGCGTTCGGCCTGCTCGCGGAAGGACCGGGCCAGCTCCGACTCTTGAACTCCGCCATCAAGGAGTCCCCGGCTGGTCACACCTCGTCTGTTGTAGATACCAATACTGAGACCCCGTTCGAGATCGCCGCTATTGATCTCTTCAAGTAGGTCTCGGACAGCTTCCGGAATCTGCAAGTCGTCCTGATCTCGCGGGGCGAAAGCAAGTACCTGACCGATCTGCACATCACCTACCCTGGCACGATCCCTGGCAGCCAGTTCTGTCCGTGCCGTCATGACCCAAGTGCGCAGCGCAACTGGGTCGAGGGTCCCGTCGGCCGTAAGCCCTGGACACGTACGCAAAGTGTGAAGGGCTCTGTAGGCGTGGTTCGCGATATTGCGTCCGTTCTCCTGCTCGACGGCATCTGCCGTGTCCTCCTCGACAGTGGCGCTGGGGCGGAAGGACCACGTCACCAAATCCGCGAACGCCTCAGGGTCCTCAACCAGCGTCTTGTGGAGGGTTGGAGCCTTCGCGTCGAACCCGAGCGCAGGCAAGAGTTGCCACTCCAGACTGAGGATGCGTTGACGCCCGACCTGCTCGTGATGCCGGGCCAGCAGCGCAAATAGCTCCTGGAAACGTGAACCGAGTCGCCCGATCTCAGGATCGCTCAACCTACCTGCGATGAGGTCTTCAATCCCGGTGACGACGACCTCGGCGGCCTCCGCACTGTCCCCTTCCCTGTCGTACAGGAGGATCAGGTCCAGCGCCGCTGCGGGACGACCTGCACCCAACAGCGATCGGGCCGCATCAAGCGCTCGCGGGAAATTGGAGCCGAGCCCGAAGTAGGAGAAATCACGCCAATAGTGTCCTGCTACTTCCGGACTGAGTTCAGCGAGCTTTGACCACGCGGTGGCTGGATCTGGGGTGAGCCGCAGGATCACTGCCTGAACATGCGGAGCCTCTGTGAGAGAAAGAAGCCTGTCGCGGAGATCATTCCCCTGGGCCCACATACGCCGACGCAGGTACCCAGCCGCGACCTCCTTGGCTGGTGAGGCGCCCTCCTCAAGCCAGGACAGCAGCTCTTGGTCATGGTCCTCGGAGTGCTCTGCCAGAGCGATGCCCACCAGGTCGGCGAACTCGGTTGCGGAGGCTAGCTCGACGAGAGCCTCCAGCGCTCCGTTCGCGACTGTCTCCCCGACCGCTGCGGCCCGCCGGGCGAGGAGTTCCGCGTCATAGGCAGCGAAGTTGTCACGGCGCCTGATGTCGCCAAGCGTGATCCAGCCGGATTGGAACAACCACGCGTACCGCTTCACCGGATTCCGAGGCTCCAGCGCTTCGCACGCGGCTTGGAGGGGGCGAAGCTCGTCCGCGGGAAGGGCCCACGCGGCGTCCGCATACTCCTGGTGCCGGGAAACCTGATCGCGCAGTGCGCGGTGGAGAACCGCACGCTGATCGTCATCTTCCAGATCGTCGGCCAGTTCGGTCAGCCGATGCGCGACCTCAGCGCGGTGTTTGGGAGGGAGAACGTCGATTTTGCCGATCAGGTCGGCATACAGCTCGGGGGCAGCGTTGAGTTCATCCAGGAGCAGGTCGACTACGGCAGTGGTAACACTCCATCGATCATGCGGGATAACGACGGTGTCCCTCTTCCAGTCACGGAAACGCGGACCAGGATGGCTCATCTGAATTGCGTGGCTGCCAGGAATGAGCTGGAGGAGCAACTTGCGGCCGAGTGCCGGCTGCCTCCGCACCTGGCGTCGGATCACTCTGATGCGGTCCTCGGCGTGGGCGGTCGTGTTGGGAGCCCACGCGCTGAGAATCCCCACCAGACTCGCGAGGGGACGATTCGAGAGCCGGCCGCCCGGGTCCACAACAGCCAGCGCGGTCAATACGTCGACTGCGTCATCAAGGTGCTCCGGAGACCATGCCAGGATCTCCAAAGACCACAGAAACTCTGTATGAGGAGAGCTGGATCCAAGTCCCAAGTTGTCAGACTGGTTGTCGGTGAACATGGCAACGTGCAGAGGCCTGGTGCCACTAAGGCCCTCATACATCGCCTCTATGAACTCCTCCGGAGCGGCCTCAGCCAGCAAGGTGAGCACATCGCCCAGGGAACGCCACAAGCTATACGTGTCATCAGCGTTGGCCTGCTTCAAGAGATCACGAACCAGCAGCCGTGCCCATCGATCCCCCGTGACACCTTCGGGGCCTCGTAGATCCGCGCCGAGGGTGCCCAGGAGGGCGAGCGACTGGGTGAGCCCTGTGCGAAGGGTGTGTGAGAAGCACCGTCTCACGCCCATCACCCCGGCCCTCCACCGCTCGTCAGGGTCTAGGTCGAGAGTCGGGTTCGTCTCAGTCAGTACCTCCAAGACTGCCGTTCGGAAGAATTGGAGATCGTCGCTGGTGAGGGATGCACCAAGCAAGGTCCAGGCATCCTCGGCAGCAAGCACGTGCCAGATCCCGTCCTGGTGGCCGAGGAAAGGGATGTCGGACGCGGCAGCGAGCTCCCGGGCCCGCTCCTGCAACTCTTCGTATTCAAGTCCCGAGCACCGTCCAACCACACGGCGGTCTTCCCGATTGTCCCCGTTCCAGGCATTCAGCAGGAGCAGCCGTCGGCGAACCACATCGAGCGTCGAGGCCCGTTCCGGTGTGAATGGCTCCGGGTGGTGAGCCAGGGCTCGCCGCAACGCAAGCAGGCTACGGCGACCGAGCGCGCCGAGCCGAGCCGCACGCTCGCTCGGCGTGCCGTTGGAAAGCAGCAGGGACTCAATGACTTGGCTGTGGAGCCTGGGCACCTTCACGTTGCACGGGGCGCCAGGCATCGCCGCCCACACGAGTTGGTGAGGATGCTGCTGTGGAATGTCCCGTGCAAGCGCCGGGTCTGCGAGGACCAAGATCAAGGGCTGGCGCTGCGTGACCAGTTGCTCGATACCGTTCTTGTCGGAAAGGAATAGGACCCGCGCCCCCATCTGAGTGGCCCCCAGGATGCCTTCCTGCTCTAGGGCAGCGGCTACGAAAGCGCAGACTTCGTCGGGGCGCAGATCGCCGCCTAGCGTGATCACCGACCGCCCGGTAGCGAGTAGGGCGATGAAGTCGGCGGCTGCCTTCTCTCTTCCTGCCAGCACTACGGTCCGGTCCAGTGGGATGCGCGTCGACCGAAGCCAACTGTCAGTCCACCACGATTCCAGAGACCGCACACCCGGCTGTGCTTTCCCCAGTTGGGCCGCAAGCCATGCCGTGGTGGCGGGCGCTTCTTCCAGCCAGAGGTCGATCCCGTCTAGGTTGTACCCACGTACCTCCCGCCACCGACCGTCCTCGGTGTGGCGCGCGGCCCAGGTCCGAGCATCTCTCCATGCGTCGAGGACGACTTCCACGTAGGTGACGTCTTGGGTCGCGAGCCCGTTCGGCCCCGTGACCCTCTTCTCATAGTCCCCCTCGGCCTTGCTGTTGCCGCCGCCAACAGACAATTCCCACACCGAGGTTCCCTCGGGCACGAACTTCGACGGTCCCGACGCCGTGACGATGCCGTCGAAACCTCCGACCGCGGTGCCGGAGCCTCCCGGCATGTCCAAGGACTCCAACCCGCTTGCGGTTTCGGCTATCAAGCGCCTGATCAGCAGCGGGAGCACGGTATCGAAGCCCGCGTCACCACGTGCCTTGCGAAGATCGTCACGATCAATTGGCGGCCATGCAGTCATATCCCGACAGTACTGCCACCCACTGACACTCCCTTCGGGTTCAATTCCGTGGACGCCACCATCGTCCGCCTCGCGCACATCTAGCGGTTCGATCCACACCCGCTTCGGACGCTGCCGGCCACTGATGCCACGGCCGGACAGGGTTACTGTTGTACGCCTCCGTCTGGCGTCGTTGATGTCAGCCGTGGATGTTAGAAGCCTTCCCCAACTCCCATTCGATACGTCGTCGACGCCGCCCGTTGGCTGGTCCATCCGATGGTCTACGAACTGATGGGCAGCTCTCGTGCTCGCTCGCGGGCTTGGGCCCTCATCTCCTTCAGGCGACCGTGAAACGCGTTGTGGCGGTTCTGGTCGAGGTTCAGCGGGAGATCGAGTCGGGAGATGAGCTGCGACTTAAGGTCCCACGGTTCGCTGTGCTCGATCCAGCACACTCGCGCGTTGTCCGCCATCCACGGGCTGAGGGTGGCTTCGCCGACCTTGCCGAAGGTCATCCGCTTGCCGCTGCCCACGCGGCGCAGCTCGAGTCCGAGCAGGCAGCCGAGGGTGAGCCGCAGGGTCGATCCGGCCGCGTTGCCCCGGTAGTGGTAACGCACCCGTTTTCGCAGGTTCTGAGTGCTGATCCGGTTCGCCATGTACAGCGGGGCTATCCCGACGTAGAGCAGGCGTTCAGCGTCCAGGGCCGAGTGAGGCGGCTACTTGAAGTGCCACCCGTAGACCCCTGCCACTGCTGGGACAGGGCTCGGACGCACCAGGGCCTCCTGTGCCGACCACAACCGATCAGGACTGACGAGAGCGGTAGCTTCCACGAACCCTCCAATCTTGCCGTGGGTGATCACGCACGCTACTGGGCGACGCTGACAGTACGAGCCCTTCAGCTCATGCTTGCGCTTCCCCTCGCTCCGTCTTCCTGTAGACCGCGCCGCACCGGAAGCAGAGACCAACTTCCTCGGTCTTGTCCGCGGCGGTGGTCACCCACATGATCATGTGCTCGCTTCCACAGTCGGGACAGTCCACAGCGCCAAGGGATTCGTCCTGGCCGAGAACATCCATCCAGTAGAGGATGACGGCGTCCACTGGCTCCAGGAACGCCAGACAGAAATGGCAGGTCACGAGATCCCCACCGCCGATGACCAGCGCCCATTGCCTACACTGGGGGCAGATCACGGTGCGGTCTTCACGGCCGCTGAGTATGCCTGTCAGCTCCTGCATCCGGTTCTTCACGAGAGCTTCGATGTCCCGAAGTTTCTCCCGGACGGCCTCCATAGTCTCCTCGACCAACTGTGCTTCGGAGGACAGGACCGGGTGCAGGTGAAGAGGGACGAAGTCAAGGAGGAAGCTCAGAACTCGGGCGGCACGAGCCTCGACTGCGTACGCGTTCGCCGTGTGGCCGTAGTGGGTCAGTGCGTTCCTGGTCTCGGCAAGGTCCTTGATTGCCTCACGTTGGTCCGAGGTGATCGGCACGCCGGCGATGCTGACGAGGCGGTCCAAGGCGGCGTCCATGGTGCAGCTGTCGAACTTGCCCTGTTCGAAGGCCGCGCGCGTGGCGTTGCCGGGGTTCTTGAAAACGAGACTCCAGTGTTCGCGTACGAGCCGTGCTTTGAGGAGGACCTCGGCGGCCGCTTGAAGGTGGAGCACAGCGTACTTGAGATCTCGATCGCTGAGAGGACGGTCAGGTGCGAGCAGCTCGGACACCTTCGTCGTCGGTGGCGGTGTCAGGCCGAACGCGTCGAACAGCACGCTAGCCCTGCCACTCAGGTACAGGACAGCACTGCTGAGGTAGTCCATTCCGTTGCGGACCGGCGTGAAGTCCATATCGGGACGCCGGTTGCGCCTCTGCGATCTCTGCTCATTCGATTGGTCGCCCACTGATTCCCCCTGGGTTGCCGTTCTCAGGCTCGCTAAGAGTACGGACACAAATTGGAAAGTTCCCCGACTGGCTCACTACCGGTCGAGCGGCTGGAGTCGCCGTCCTCATGGCCCAGTCGCTGCACCAGAGATCTGGCACGCCAACCCTCGACGACCTGGCGCACGACACGTTGGGCGCCCTCGTCTTGTCACGTTCGCCAATCGCCTCATGGACCGCCGCGAACGGCTATCCCGCATGTGAGGCGCGGGTCCGGTCCACCACCCGCTCGATCTTCGCGAGATGGGCTGCAACGATTGGCATTGCCTTCTCGTATCACTGGGGTCCACGGTCCTGGGCTCAGCCGATCAACACCGACCGATCGGGTCAAGGCCAACAGCAAGCCATCAGTTTGGGAAGCGCAGGGCGTCCAGGGCTTGATACGGTCCTGACCTGCGGCAGCGCGACGCAGACGCATGGGCACGCGTCATTCGTCGTCGCACCGCTCCACGACCAGGCCTACGGAGCCATCTTCGAGCCCGTTGTTCTCCTCCAGATGGAGATGAGCGCCGTCCGGTACGCCGTCCTGGGCGAGCGTGAAGAGGTGGCCAGCCAGGGTCTTCGACCCGGCAGCGTTTGCCTCGATGACGATCTCGCTGCCCAGGTTGCGGACCTCGATGCGCGAGCCTTCCTCCCACGTGAAAACTCTGGTGGTTCCGTCGGTCACCGCACTCAGGTGAGTGGTCATCGATGGAGCAGCGCTGGGTTCAGGGGCCATACCCCAAGCATCGCGTACCCCGGGCCGGCCGCGACGGCGAGAACGTTACAGCGCGGCATGCGTGATGACCTCTTCGTCCCGAACTATCGGCGGAGGGGTCATTGAGGTCCGGTGGGCTGGCCAGTGGGCCATCGGCGGTTGTTGGCAGTCGGCTGCGGTCGTGGTGGTTGCTGTACTTCGCTGCTGTACTGCACCAGCTCCGCTGGCCTTGTGCACGTTCGTTCGCGGAAGCGCCCAGCCGGAGGTAGCCACCCCTCAGAGATGGTCCTACAGACGGGCCATGGGCACGAGCACGCCCGACCTAAGTGTTAGAAGGGTGACTTGCGCTCAATGAACGGCTCCCTTCGTTGGCGACGCAGGGTCTCCAACATCTTCCGTTCCCGGAGCCGCGACCACCTCGGCTCAGTGGCAATGAAATCGACGCGCGCAGCGAGCGCTGGCGTGAGTGTGCTGACAAGGTCGATGTCCAATGCTTGGGTGCCTTGACTACGGAGCACAGTGAGCTGGGCATCCGCGTTCGTCGGGCTCACGAGGACGCGGGTCTCCCACAAGCACCCGACCCCCTTTGCCTGGAAGGTGTCGTGCAAAAGTGCTGGCCCTCCAAGGGCCCACTGGACAGTTGCCATGCACCAGACGTGTTCCCCGATGCGGTAGGCCTTCAACTCGATCACGCGGTTGAGGGCAGCAGTCGGGGCTTCGACCCAGCCCAGTGCCCGCACAGGCTCCGTCGTCACCAACGTGCCCTCGTCCTCGACAAAGAAGCCCATGGTGCCCTCGAAGGTGGGGCCATGGAACCCACTCTGCGGTAGTCCCAGTCGACGTCCGGCCTCAGCTTCGATCGCGCCGAGGCTTTCCGGGTCCGAAAGAACCGAACGCACCGCATCCTTGTCAACATCGTCTGTGCGCTGCGTGAACTTTTCCATGACCTCGTACCAGTTCGTGAGGAGCACGAACCGGTCTTCCAAGCCTGCGAGGTCCATGTTCATCGGGTACGGAAACGCAGTTCCGTCGCCGAAGTCCTTCGTGTTCTCGCTGACGAAGTACACCATTTCGTCAGGGTGCTCCCGCGCGTACTCCACGGCGGTGAGCCAGATCGCGGCGTCCCGACCGCCGATCTTCTGTCCGTTGTCGTCCATCCGCTTGCACGGGGGCAGGACGTTCGCCTCCCGGACCAAGGCCTTCTTGAGCACGGCCTCGCTCGTCGGGATCACATTCACGACATCGAGGTACTTCTGGCGCCAGTGATCTTGGATACGAGCCAGGTCCATCGGCGGCAGCGCCGGAATGGGCCAGGGGGTGTCAGCCTTGAGGCTCTGCAAGACCTGTTCGGCCTTCTCGTACTTCTCACGGTGCGGCTGTGCCCGCTGAGCGGTCAACTCCTCCAGCACGACCCACGGTACGGCCACTTGGTCGACGCCGGACGTCCTGATGACTTTGAGGAGGTCCGCGGTGACCGTCTCGGTCCCCTTCCACAGGATGTTCGTGTCCAGAATGATCAAGGGGGAGGGCTCCATCTCCTCGGTGCTGCGCAATAGAGCAAGGGTTCCAGGAAGCGGGCGTAGACGTGGAGGTTTTCGATCGACACTCGGCGCGGCGCAGAAGGAAACTGGACACCCCCACGGGGGTGGCTCCGCATGACCCTGATCGGTCGGAGCGACGAAGCCAGGGGTCGCCACCACGGCGGCAGCCGTCACTGTGCCCTCTCACGGTCGGGGACGCCTCTTGCAGGAGGAGCCGTTGCGCGCGATCGTCTCCGACAGCTGCTTTAGTAGAGAGGCCGCGAAAGAGGTCGGTTGACCTGGGGCTTCGCTACCTGGCTAGGCGGCTGGAAACTCGACGGTGGGGCAACCACGTTGACCGTGACTGCCCCCTGGATCTGGCACGGTAGTGGCACGAACCTCAGCCAGCGACAGTCAGCCACGACGGCGGGTGCGTCGACCGAGCACGCACGCGTATGCCTCGCTGCACCCTCACCGGCCTCAGCCACGCTATTGGGATTTGTCGTCTACCAGAGCAAGCGACCACTGCCAACCCGTGGCGGATAGCCCGAGCCCTCAACTTGCCCGATTTGCGCGTGATGTCAACCTGTGATCCATTTGTATGGAGGGGGTTAGGCCGAGGGGTGGTGGCAATGGCTCGGTGCGTTGCACTCGTGATAGGCGTCGGGGACGTAGAGGGATTCCGGGTCCTTCCAGATGCTCGAGAAGACGCTCGGAACTTCGCCAAGTGGGCCTCGTCACAAGGCTTCAGGGTGATCCGGAAGATCGACGATCACGCCGAAGTCACGATCCACGATCTACGCAACATCGCCAATGATCTGCACGAGGAAGCTACGACGACCCGTCAGATATACAAGCTCTTCTTCTACTTCGCGGGTCACGGCGTCTGTGATGGAGACAGCGACGTTCTTCTGCTGACGCGGGCGAAGTCCGACGGGCATGAAGCGATTAACTTGTCGAGGACCATGAACTGTTCCCGAGCGTGCAAGATCCCTCACGTAGGGTTCTTCATTGACGCTTGTCGGATCTTGCCCGATGTCTACGCGCACGGCCTCCCCCTCTTCCCTGGCCGCATGTCTCAGGACAAGGTGTACCTAGACGAGTTCTATGCTGCGTACCCGGGGAGGCCGGCACATGCCCTGCGACCTGACGAAGACCCAGCCTCTGCGGGCTATGGGGTCTATACGGACTGCCTCCTTGACGCGCTATGGGGTCGGGCGGTGGAGGCCATCCGGCCTACTCCAGGTGGAGAGCACCCCCGAGCTGTCGTCGCCGAAAGCCTTGAAGACTATCTGGGCAGGGAAGTGCAGCGACGGGCAGGGCAACATCACATCGTTCAGGTCCCTCAGACTGAGGCTCGATCTCGCTGGCAGCCGCACGTGATTTCCTGGATACCGGGGGACTCTGCCTCCGATGAACCTGCTGGCGAGGGCGATGCGGAGCGTAGTGACGATTCCGATCGACGTGAGAACGATGCATCTCATCACGAGCCACCAGAAATGACATCCGAGATTGCGGCTAACCGATCAGCCATTGCCGCTGCTGTGGACTCGATGGCCCATGGGATGACCATTTATCTTGACGGTGCCCAAGCTGAAAGCGCGGAGGTGAGTCGGGCTGGAATAGTCGACCAATTTCGTTCTGGTCAAAGTGGATGGCATATCCGTGCTGAGCACAGTAAGCCTGGACCCGTCATGCTTCACTTGGACAAGTCCTGGCAGAAGCGAAGCATGTGGCCGGCCCTCATGGTGCTTCCGGGATATTTCACACAAGTGCGAGTCGGGCTACGCGGGGTCGAGCAGCTCTCATTCCTTAAACTTGACTCAGATAACCAGGCCGACGTTCTGGCATGGGCCGTTGCCTATGCGCGTTGGGGTGGTCTCATATCCAAGAACCCGAGAGCTGTTGACATTCTGTACAAAACTTGCAACCCCACCTTGGCCGTGTTGATGGCGCACGCGTTCCACAGGCAAGGTGCAATCGACGAAATAGGGAGACTGCTCGGCCATCTACGAGAGAAGCGAATGCCCATTCCGTTCGATGTGGCATTGCTTGGCGAAGGCAGATTTCCCCATGAAAGAGATGTCTTCCCAAACTATCCTTGGACGGCTAGGGGATGGAATGTCCTTGCGGACACAAAGTATGGAGGGTTCGAAAAGGCGGTAAGGCCATACTTGGCTCCCGAATTTTGGACCACTCTTCTTGACCCACCTCGAAAGCTAGTAGAGCAAATGGTTCATCACGACTGCTGAGTGGGGGCACCTACCCGCGAGGACTAGGAGGACGTTGTGCGACTCGTTTTCGTACACGGACGCGCTCAAGGAAAGTCGAGTAGCGAGGAAATAAAGGAGAGCTGGCTACGGGCTCTGCGTCGCGGATGTCGACGTGCTGGCGTTAGTCTTCCTGACCCTCTCGACGTCTACGCTCCTTTCTATGCAAAAGAGTTGGACGAAGATACGGCGGCTGGTCCCCAGCAGGCCGTCGTACGTGGAAGCGAAGCCGCTCCCGATCCTTTCGAAAGGGAACTCGTTCTAGATATTGCGCGGAGAGCAGGAATCACTAATGCCGAGATTACCGTCGAGCTTAATGCGCCGGTAGTCACACGTGCTCCGGAGAACTGGCAGTGGGTGCAAGCGGCGGGTCGTTTGATCTGCCGCAGGGTTCCGTTCATAACAGCCTCTTTCATTCGCCAGTTCACTGCGGATGTGCATGCGTATCTAATGTTCCCGGATACGCGCGAAATGGTAAATTCTCTGGTCTCCGAAGCGCTTGGCGACGGCCCGACGGTAGTCGTGAGTCATTCACTAGGCACCATCGTCGCTTACTGTATCCTTCTGGAGAGTGAGTGCAACGTGCCTCTATTTGTTACATTGGGCTCGCCGCTGGGCATCCCAACGGTCAAGGATGCACTCCCCCAGTTGACCAAACCCCCAAGCGTCGATCAATGGTTTAATGCGTCGGACCGTCGTGACCCGATTGCGCTTTTTCAGCGACTGGATCGGGATAGTTTTCCAGCCAAGATTGAAAATATCGACGATGTCAAGAATCCCAAGAGTAATCCACATGGGATTCTTGGATATCTCAGGGATCAGTTTGTAAGTGAGAAGGTGGCAAACTCGCTGACCATTTGAGGGGGCGTACGCTCGCGGCTTAGATGTAATCGTGGAGCCGCCTTTCACTTGAGATGTACCCCTCTCTGGCTTCGGCGGCTGATGGCTCTGGGCGCGGTACGGACGTCGGGCGGGCTGGAGCGGGGCGGAGACAGGAGCGCAGGCCCGGCCGGGGGCCGGGCCGCGCGCGGGGAGCGGAGCGAGCCGCCTTGATGAAGTAGAGAAAGTTCTATCCCGCGGGGATGAGGCGCTTCCCGGCGTGGCTCCGCACCTGGGGTCCATTGCCGTTCAACGCGTCCAAGACTCCGATCGCGAAGACCTCGGACATGCGCTCTTGGACCTCGTCGAGCGTGAGTGATGCAACGGCGGTGGACTCGCTGGAAGTGCGCTCGGTACCGCCGATGCTCGCGGCAGAAGACCAGGTTCGCAACTCGCAGCGTCATGTTCTCGTAGACACCGGTGAGTTCACCGACAACCCAGATTCCGGGGTCTCCTCGAAGACCTCGCGCGCGCTACGCCTGCCGGGAGTGGAAGCCCGCCCTTGCGACGGCCGGCCTCATCCCGACTCCCGAATCCGGGGAGCCGCACGTCTCCGCCCGACAGCACGGGATGCATGCCCTTCGCCACTTCTACGCCTCGGTCCTCCTGGACGCGGGCGAGAGCATCAAGGCCGTGAGCGAGTACCTCGGGCACGCGGACGCGGCAATGACGCTGCGGGTCTATGCCCACCTGATGCCCAGCAGCAGCGAGCGAGCCCGCCGGGCCCTGGACGACGTCTTCGGCACGGCCCAGGAGCCCTGACGGCCCATGGACGGCCCACCGGGTACAAGACAGCCCCCGCTGGCGACAACATCGCTGGTGGGGGCTTCTTCGCGGCCGGATCACATCAGTTCTCCGGGCTTAGGCGTGGCGTTACCAGTCGCAGATCATTTGGCACCCCCTAGGTCCGCTGGCCTAAGTCTTGTCCCGTAAATGATCTACGGTGCGCTGTCTGACCTGCTCGTCTTCTGGATCACCCGGCGAGGGCGAGGTTGTGCAGGCGGGCAATGCCGAGCATGGCATGGTGGACGCCGTCGCCTTTGAGGCGGCAGTCGCGCAGGATCTTCCAAACCTTCATGCGGGCGAAGGCGTGTTCGACGCGGGCGCGGACTTTGCGGTGAGAGGCGTTGTGTTCCTCTTTCCAGACCGGTAGTTCGCTCTGGCCTTTCTCCCGGCGGTGTGGGATGACCAGGCCGGTGCCCCGGTAGCCGCCGTCCGCGATGACGATGGTCGTACCGACGGCGGCTTTCGCCCCGGACAGTTCCCATGCCTTGCAGTCGTTGCGGTTGCCGGGCAGGGGCCGGCCGACAGCGACGACCAGGCGGTTATCAGCGTCGATGACCACCTGGTGGTTGGTGGGGTACCGGTAGTTTTTCGACTGCTCGGCGATGCTGTGGTCACGCGTGGGCACCAGGGTTCCGTCCACGATCAGCACGGTGTCCTTGCGGAACCGCTTGCGCTGTTGGAGCGTGAGCAACGGCCCGAGATGGTCGATGATGCGGTCCGCCGCCGACTTGATACCCCGAACTGCGGTGCCAGCTGACGCAGCGTGAGGTTGGTGCGCCAGTATGCGGCGACCAGCAGGACCCGGTCCTCCAGCGGCAGGCACCACGGCCGGCCCTTGCGCGCCGGATCCGCACCCTCACGCCGCAGGGCGGTGATCAGCTTGCTGAGCTGACGAGGGCTTATCCCGGAGAACGGGGTTGTCCAGGAGGGCTCTGACGCCGTGACCACACCAGCCACATGAAGATCATCTCATCCATGGTCTACAGGCCGGAGAAGGTTTTCACCTGCGCCCAGTGCCCAAGAGCGCCTGGCTCTCCGAGCGGATCCAGCACTGCTCGGCCAACATCTCGTCCGCGTCACCGCGGGCGAGAAAGGCCGCCCATAACTCGGTGCCTTGCCTCCCAAGGCGTTCTATGCGCGCGGCCTCGCGGGACTGAAGGGCGTCCAGCGCCTCGATCACAGCTGCAGGCTGTTCCCCGTAAGCGGCACAGAGCGTATGAAGGCGGCCCTGCAGGGTGCTGGAGCCGGTGACCGATGCTCGTCGCTGCTGTTCCACGGGCCGCAGTGGGACGGCGTACCAGGCGAGTTGGGCCAAGTCGTCAATGGCATGCCCCGGTGCTGCGAAGTCCCAGTCGATGAAGCCTATGAGCTGGCCACCGTCCCAGATCGAGTTCCACGGTCCGAGGTCTCCGTGTCGGATCACCATGCCTGGCCGCCACTCTTCTTCCTGGCCCTGCCAGTGGGCATCGGCTGGCGGCCGGAAGGTCCGGACGGCATCGTGGTATTCCCGCAGCCAGCGGCCCAGCTCAGCAACACCGCGTGAGGAGCGCAAAGCCTCCGGCCAGGGTGTGAACGCGGGCTCGCCAAAGAGCATCGACAGCACCTCGTCGGTGCCGTCAGTGCCCAACGCACGGGGAGCCCGGCTGAATCCCACCGCTTCCAGATGCCTCAGGAGGGCATGTACGGCAGGTGTCCACGCGCCTGTCGGCCTTCGGATCGTCGCGCCGATCCGTCGCACTGTCGTGACACTGCCGCAGTCCGTGGAACCGTCCTCAATCACTCGGCCAGCGTAGTCCGGCTACCGCAGCAGGCGCCTTGAATATCAGCGCGCCGGACCCGCGCCCCACGTCCGGCTGACAACAGGTGCGGTCGTGACACCAGTTACGGGACAGCTCTTAGGCAACCCGTCACCCTCCGCCATCCCCGTCCCCCTTGGTCACCCATGCAGGCCCCGGAGACGCCCCGGCGACCACCGTGCGCGCCCTGCGCCCTGCGCCCTCAAAGATCGATGCGCACCCTCACCACTTCATCAGCAGCCTCTCCATAGCGCAGCACGACGTGCGCCGGCCGAAACGGGAGCGCACGCAGGTCGGGCTCCATGACCCGGTACAAGGCCTCCGCGTCAGGCCCGTAGGCGAAGATCACGACCTCCCCGCCACCGAACTCGTTGCCGTCGACGTCACCGACACCCGCGGCTCGGACCGCGTCCGCCATCGTCCGCTCGGCCTCACGGACCACCGCCCGCTGGTCAGCATCGCCGAACCCACCACCACCCAGGCGAAACCGAGCGATCACGGAGTGCTCCGGAGGTGTCGCCGGCGCATCACTCACCATTCACGCCACTCATCTGTGATCTCGGCACGCGCGATACCGCGCCGCGCCGCCAGAGCCGCCACGTCGACGCCGTGCTCGGTCAGCGTCTCGTCGATGTACTCGCACAGCTGCTCGCGCTCACCGGTGTCGTACCCGGCGCCGCCGGAGTGACTGCCGTCATCGATCGCGTTGAGACGCAGGACGACATGCTTGATGGTGTCGAAGACCTGGTCGTCGGACGGCTCCGCCAGAGCGCCCAAGTCCGTCTCGAAAGCCTGAAGGGCTTCGTCGGTGGCCCGCAGAAGCGACTCCGGGTAGACCTCCGCCATGCCGGCGCACTCCGGGTCCAATGTTCCGGCCGCCAGCTCACGGGCCTCCTCGGCCAAGCCGGCACGCCAATTCTCAGGTGGTCTGATCGCCATGCCGGGACTTTATCCACGACCACTGACAGGACCTCAGGGCATGACGTCCGGCTGTGGTGGGGGTCCTGGGAGCCCTGGCGAGGGGCCGAGAGCCGAGACGAACAGCGGGCTGGGTGGTTGCGAGGCAGGCCGACGTACGACCAGGGCCTGGCCCGTGCGCTGTTCACTTTCGCGGTCGAGGACGGGGACACGCCCCCGGCATGACACTCGTGGTCAGCACTGACCAGCCGCATCCCAGCAACTGGATCGGTCGCGAGGCGTGCACTGCCGTCCGGTGTCGCCGCGACTCTTCGGCTCGCCCTGCGCGAGGGTTGGAATCCGACGCGACGGCCTGGCCGGGTGAGCCGGCGTGGCCGTACAACCATTTCCCCAGGTGGGGGGTCTTGTGCTCGCCCGGGCTCCGAGCGTGCAGCTCCGGTCCACTTGTCCCCTCTGGAGAACCATGCACATCCGTACGGCCGCGGCCGCCACCGCGGGCAGCCTGGTGCTGCTCGCCCTCCTCGCGCCCACCGCGCAGGCCGACACCCACAAGGGCGACCTCGCCTTCACGTCGGTGTCCTTCAGCAAGACCACCGTCAACGTCGGCGTCAGCGAGGTCCAGAAGCTGACGGCCTCCGCCACGCTCAAGGACAACTCCGGTATCAGGACCGTCATGGGCTTCAAGCTGGTGAGCCCCGACAACCGGATCCAGTACGCGAAGTCCTCGACGTGCACACGTCCCACGTCGACGACCATGAAGTGCACCTGGTCGTACGGCCTGGACCCGCACACCGACGACTACTTCGACCTCCGCAACAGCTCGGCCGGCACCTGGCACCTCGACATGGAGGCCGGCGCCTACGACGGTGACTTCTACACGCTCGACAGCAGCGTCACGATGAAGGTCAAGCGGTTCGCCAAGCTGGCGACGACCCAGGCGACGCCCGAACCGGTCGCCAAGGGCAAGACGCTGACGGTGACCGGCGCGCTGACCCGGGCCGACTGGAACACCAACACCTACGTCGGCTTCGCCGGCCAGAAGGTCGCCCTCCAGTTCAAGAAGTCCGGTTCCTCGACGTACATCACCGTCAAGACGGTGACCACCGACAGCACCGGCAAGCTGAAGACGACGACCACCGCGAACGCCGCCGGAACCTGGCGCTGGCACTTCGCCGGAACGGGCACGACCAGCTCCGCGACGGCCGCGGGCGACGGCGTCGCACTGAAGTAGACCTCGAGCAGGGCGCGCTGCTCGGCGATCCGGCCGCCGTCCGCTTCCGGGACACCGGCGGCGGAGGGCGGCCTGCGGGCAGTATGGCCTTATGACAAAACTGTCCGCACGGCCTGTCCCTCACGCCTCCTCCGGATCCGTGCTGTCGCTGTGGTCGCAGGACTCGGTGTTGTCGATCGGTTCGGTGGGGTCGGTGCTGTCCGTCGGCTCCGTCGGCTCCGCCCTGTCCATCGGCTCGATCGGGAGCGCCCTGTCCGTGGGCTCGATCGGGTCCGCCCTGTCGCTGATCTCGACCGGGTCCTGGCTGAGTACGGGATCGCTGTTCTCCGCGCAGTCCCGGTGGTCGGTGCTGTCCTGGCGTTCCTCCCACGCCCTCATGGCCGCGGGAGCGGCAGGCGCCGCGACCGGAGGCGTCCTGTTGCTGACCCGGCTGCTCCGCACGGTCGAGACCGGCACCGACTAGCCCGCCGATGGCCCTCCGCCGCGGTCGTGCCGGAGGGCCATCGGCGGTCGGTCGCGTCACCCGCCGATCCCGTAGCGGTCGGCCCTCGCTACGCGCCCGGCGGGCGGAACGACACCTCTCGTCGGGCGGCCTCGTCGATCTCGGCGAGGGTGAGGAGAGGCGTGGCCCGGGTGTGCAGGGCGCCGCTGGCCTTGACACTGAGACTGACGGCGGCCATGGAGACCGTGTCGGGGAAGTCGAGGATGCACACGAAGTCGTCCTCCCCGAAAGAGAAGTACATGGCCTCGACGGTGCCGCCCAGGCCGGCGACGACCTGCTCGACGGCGGCACCGCGGCCGCTGGCCCCCTCCTTGAGCACACCCCGCGCACCCTCGGGCGTATAGCTGGCCTGGATGAGGAACTTCGCCATGGGGACTCCCTGCCCGTGGTGTGTCCGGTACGTTCCGGCACGCGTACACGTACGCGCAAGGCCTTCCCGCCGTCGCGCCGGGCACCGACCGACAAGCCTCCGGATTCACCCGTACGGCGAAGAGCCCTGCACCCGCGACGCCGGGTGTCCCAGGTCAACCCCCGGATGCCTCCAGGCGCCCCGCGGCGGCGAAGAGCCGCCCGGGGCGGGGGCAAGGTCCCGTCCCGGGCGGCGTCGCTCTCGTGTCAGGCGAACTGACCCGGCCGGTAGTCGCCGGCCGGCTGCTGGATCATGACGTTGCCGCGGTTGAAGGCGTTGATGAGCGCGATGCAGCAGACCAGGGCGGCGAGCTGCTCCTCGTCGTAGTACTTGGCGGCGTTCGCCCAGCACTCGTCCGTGACCCCGCCCGCCGCGTCGGCGATGCGGGTGCCCTGCTCGGTCAGCTCCAGGGCGGCCCGCTCGGCGTCGGTGAACACGGTCGCCTCCCTCCAGGCCGCGACCAGATTGAGACGTACGGAGGTCTCGCCCGCGGCTTCCGCGTCCTTGCTGTGCATGTCGGTGCAGAATCCACAGCCGTTGATCTGGCTGGCGCGGAGCTTCACCAGTTCCTGCGTCGCGAGCGGCAGCGTCGACTCCGCGAGCGGCCTGCCCGCGGCGACGATGTGCTTCATGAACTTGGCCGCGACCGGGCTGGAGTAGAGGTTCAGACGGGCTTCCATGGCGTGCTCCCTGTGTCGTCCTTCGTGGTTACACCTGGTTGACGGAGCGGCTCGGCGCGATGTGACCGGTCTGAATGTGACCTGCGTCTCCCTCGGGCGCCGGATGCGGACCGGTGTGGACCGGGTGCTGTCATGACCCGGCCCCAAGGGCCTAGAATCGAATATCTGTACGAATAAGTGCCGGCTCGCCCGCTCGCAGGCCTTCCGGACGATCACCGAAGACGGCGTCACGGCCTGCCCGTACCGCCGACCCGACACGGATCTGGGTGTCCTGTGAACCACGAGCACATACCGCCGAAGGACGAGCACCAGCGGGAGCGGGGACAGGGCGGCGACGCGCCCGTCCTCGTCGGCCGCCCCGCGGCCACCGGCGGGCGCCGCGTGACGATCCACGGCCGGAGCGCCGGCATCGCCCACAGCGACGCCGACGTCGTCGAGTTCCTGCGCCGCGCGGGCCTGCCCGACGCCTGGGAGCTCCTGGACGACCCCCGCTGGGTGGGCTGGCAGGGCGGCCGGCCCCGTACATACGACACCACCCCTCCGGGTCACGGCGATCACGGCGAGGTGATCGGATGACCGAAGGGGTGGTGTCGTCGAGGTGCGTCGCGCTGACGTTCGTACGTCGTCGGCGCGTGCGGAAAAACGATCAGCCGGATCCGACGAAGAGGACGAGCAGCAGCCAGACGACCGGAGCCGTCGGGAGCAGCGAGTCCAGCCGGTCCATGATGCCGCCGTGTCCCGGGAGCAAGGTGCCCATGTCCTTGATGCCGAGGTCCCGCTTGATC
Organism: Streptomyces aureus; assembly: GCF_000725495.1. Classification (GTDB taxonomy): domain Bacteria; phylum Actinomycetota; class Actinomycetes; order Streptomycetales; family Streptomycetaceae; genus Streptomyces; species Streptomyces aureus_B. The sequence goes on along the minus strand of NZ_JNZD01000034.1, from coordinate 92,366 downwards.
ATCGACTCGCCGAGGTCGCCCAGCGTGGCACTGGCCGCGACCGCGAGGCCGAGGATCAGACCCTGCCACCAGGTGCCGTCGTCGATCAGGTACTGCATGCACAGCGCGCCCGCCGCCATCGCGAACGTGACCGCTCCGAACAGGCCTTCGCGGGTCTTTCCGGGGCTGATCCGCGGAGCCAGCTTGTGCTTGCCGAAGCGCCAGCCGATGGCGTACGCACCGGTGTCGCTGACGACCGTGAGGAGCAGGAACGTCAGCACGCGGCGCGGGCCGTCGTCGGCCGTGAGCATCATGGCCACGAAGGTCGCCAGGAACGGCACGTAGAAGGCCGCGAAGACCCCCGCCGTGACGTCCTTGAGGTATCCCTCGGGCGGTTCCGTCATCCGCCAGACCAGGACGGCCAGCGCGGTGAGGGCCATGGCCACCCAGGCACCCTCGGCACCACGCACATAGCCGGAGACGACCATGGCGGCGCCGCCGAGCGCGAGCGGGACAAGGGGCGCCTTGATGCCCTTCTGCTCCTGCAGCCGTGAGGTGAGCTCCCAGAGCCCGACCACCACGGCGACCGCCACCACGCCGACGAAGACGGCCTTGACGACGAACAACGACGCGACGATGACCGCGCCGAGCCCGACGCCCACTCCTATGGCCGCGCCCAGGTCGCGTCCCGCACTCTTCTTCTGCGGTGCGGCGGCGGGCTCGGGTGCGGTGCTGGGCATGGGCTCCTGCGGGCTCTGCGGGTCGTGCGACGGATCCCCGAAGGGCGCCGCCGACTGCGTGTCGTTGCGGACCGAGGGGCCGCTCAGCCGAGCGGCCCCCCTGTCGTCATCCTGGTCTCCGCCATGAGCGGGTACGTCGGGCGCGGTGGGCATGGGCCGAGTGTGCTGCGCGTCATGCGCATCGTACGTGGGACCCGCCGGGGCCGCCCCCTGGACAGGCCCCTGCTCGGACGGCCCCCAGTACCCGGCTTGTGGCGGCGCCCCCCAGGAAGAGTCGTTCATCAGACTTCGAGAAGTTCCGCTTCCTTGTGCTTCAGGAGCTCGTCCACCTGGGCGACGTACTTCGCCGTGGTGTCGTCGAGTTCCTTCTCCGCACGGCGGACCTCGTCCTCGCCGGACTCCTTGTCCTTGACGAGCTTGTCGAGAGCGTCCTTGGCCTTGCGGCGCACGGCGCGGATCGAGACCTTGGCGTCCTCGCCCTTGGTCCGCGCGACCTTGATGTAGTCCTTACGACGCTCTTCCGTCAGCTCGGGGAACGTCACCCGGATGATGTTGCCGTCGTTGCTGGGGTTGACGCCCAGGTCGGAGTCGCGGATCGCCTGCTCGATGTTGCGCAGCGCGCTCTTGTCGAACGGGGTCACCACGGCCATGCGCGGCTCCGGAACGGAGAACGAGGCCAGCTGGTTGATCGGCGTCAGCGCGCCGTAGTAGTCGGCCACGATCTTGTTGAACATCGCCGGGTGCGCACGGCCGGTGCGGATCGCGGCGAAGTCCTCCTTGGCGACAACGACGGCCTTCTCCATCTTCTCCTCGGCCTCGAGGAGGGTCTCTTCGATCACCACTTGCTCCTGCGTGTCTTGAAGTAGGCCCGGCTGCTGTTTCCTCGTCGGTTCGGCGGCCGGCTGCGTCGCGTCTTGTTCCTGCACGGTTCCGGACCGGCAGGACATTGTCCATCCCCCGGTCGGGGTCCGTCCGGGACCGGAAGGCGGATCCGGTCCCGATCGTTCCCTGTCAGGCTCGGCCGCTCTGGTCGCCCACGAGTGTGCCGATCTTCTCACCCTTGACGGCCCGCGCGATATTGCCCTCCGCCAGGAGTTCGAAGACCAGGATCGGCAGCTTGTTGTCCCGGCACAGCGTGATGGCGGTCATGTCGGCGACCTTGAGGTCCCGGGTGATGACCTCGCCGTAGCTGAGCGCATCGAACTTGACGGCCTCGGGGTTGGTCTTCGGGTCGGAGTCGTAGACACCGTCCACGCCGTTCTTGCCCATGAGGAGCGCCTCGGCGTCGATCTCCAGGGCGCGCTGGGCGGCGGTGGTGTCGGTCGAGAAGTACGGCATGCCCATACCGGCGCCGAAGATGACCACGCGGCCCTTCTCCAGGTGGCGCACACCGCGCAGCGGGATGTACGGCTCCGCGACCTGGCCCATGGTGATGGCGGTCTGGACGCGGCTGTCGATGCCCTCCTTCTCCAGGAAGTCCTGGAGGGCGAGGCAGTTCATGACGGTGCCGAGCATGCCCATGTAGTCGGAGCGCGCCCGGTCCATGCCGCGCTGCTGGAGTTCGGCCCCGCGGAAGAAGTTGCCGCCGCCGATGACGACGGCGATCTGGGCACCGCCGCGCACGACGGCCGCGATCTCGCGGGCGATCTTGTGCACCACGTCGGGGTCGACGCCCAGTCCCCCGCCACCGGCGAACGCCTCGCCGGAAAGCTTCAGCAGGAAGCGGCCCGCGCCCTTGCCGTCGTCGCTCTTCTCGCCGTTTCCGGCCTGGGTGGTGGTCATGGAGATCTCCTCATGGTGCACATACGAAGAAGGCCATTGCCGGTGGGGTGTGTTTGCATCCCATGCTCGGCAATGGCCTCCTCGTCAGATCTGCTGTCGTCCGGCACACACGCGTGAGTGCCGGCGTACGCGGACGACTGCTGTCGACCCTATCGGGGTCGCGCGTCGATCGCTGTACGGACTCAGATGCCGACCTTGATGCGCGAGAAGCGCTTCAGGGTGACACCGGCCTCGTCCAGAACCTTCTGGACGGACTTCTTGTTGTCGAGCGCGTACGGCTGACCGAGGAGGGTGGCCTCCTTGAAGAAGCCGTTGACGCGACCCTCGACGATCTTGGGGAGGGCGGCCTCGGGCTTGCCCTCGGCGCGGGTGGTCTCCTCGGCGACGCGACGCTCGGTCTCGACGACCTCGGCCGGAACGTCCTCACGGGAGAGGTACTTCGGCGCGAAGGCGGCGATGTGCTGCGCGATGCCCTTGGCGAGGTCGGCGTCGGCCTTGTCCAGCTCGACCAGAACACCGATCTGCGGGGGCAGGTCGGGCATGGTGCGGTGCATGTACGAGGACACGAACGCGCCGGAGAACTGGGCGAAGCGGTCGAGGACGATCTTCTCGCCCAGGTTGGCGTTGGCCTCGTCGACGAACGCCTGAACCGTCTTGCCGGGCTCGATCTCGGAGCCGAGCAGCGCCTCGATGTCGGCCGGCGACGTCTTGACGACGTGCTGGGCGATCTCGTTGGCGACGGCCTGGAACTTCTCACCCTTGGCGACGAAGTCCGTCTCGCACTTCAGCTCGACCAGGACACCGGAGGTGTTGTCGTCGGCGATGATGGAGACCACGGCGCCGTTCTCGGCGGAGCGGCCCTCGCGCTTGGCGACGCCCTTCTGGCCCTTGATCCGCAGCGCCTCGACGGCCTTGTCGACGTTGCCGTCGGCCTCGTCCAGCGCCTTCTTGCAGTCCATCATGCCGGCGCCGGTGAGCTCGCGGAGCTTCTTGACGTCAGCGGCGGTGTAGTTCGCCATGATTCCTGGAGTCTCTCTCGAAGTCTGAAGATCTACGGGCGGAACGGCGGGGGCTTCGTGCGCCCCCGCCGTTCACAGACCCGAAGGGGTGAGGGGTCAGGCCTGCTCGGCGTCCGCGGCGGGGGCCTCGGCCGGAGCCTCGGCGGCGGCCTCGGCCGGAGCCTCGGCCTGCTCGGCGTCGGCGACCTTCTCCGTCTCGGCGGAGGTCTGGACCTCGGCGTCGTCGGCCTTCTTCTCGCCCTCGAGCAGGTCGCGCTCCCACGCGGCGAGCGGCTCGCCCGCGGCCTTGTCGCCCGCGGCCTTGCCGGCGCCGGAGCGGGCGATGAGGCCCTCGGCGACGGCGTCGGCGATCACGCGGGTGAGCAGGGTGACGGAGCGGATCGCGTCGTCGTTGCCCGGGATCTTGTAGTCGACCTCGTCGGGGTCACAGTTGGTGTCGAGGATGGCGACGACCGGGATGTTGAGCTTCCGGGCCTCGCCGACCGCGATGTGCTCCTTCTTGGTGTCCACGATCCAGACGGCGCTGGGCACCTTCTGCATCTCGCGGATACCACCGAGGGTCTTCTCCAGCTTGGCCTTCTCGCGCGAGAGCACGAGAAGCTCCTTCTTGGTGAGACCCGAGGCCGCGACGTCCTCGAAGTCGATCTGCTCGAGCTCCTTGAGGCGCTGCAGACGCTTGTAGACGGTGGAGAAGTTGGTGAGCATGCCGCCCAGCCAGCGCTGGTTGACGTAGGGCATGCCGACGCGGGTGGCCTGCTCGGCGATGGCCTCCTGCGCCTGCTTCTTCGTGCCGACGAACATGACCGTGCCGCCGTGGGCGACGGTCTCCTTGACGAACTCGTAGGCGCGGTCGATGTACGACAGCGACTGGAGCAGGTCGATGATGTAGATGCCGTTGCGCTCGGTGAAGATGAAGCGCTTCATCTTCGGGTTCCAGCGACGGGTCTGGTGACCGAAGTGGACGCCGCTTTCCAGCAGCTCCCGCATCGTGACGACGGCCATGGCCGTTCTCCTCGGTTTTCTCGGTTGTGCCGCGTGTGCCGGACGGCACTCGCGCCTGACGCCCGCGACGCGCCTTGCCACAGAGGACCGAGAGGCGCTGACACCGGTGGTGACCAGATGTCGGGGCGTGCGAAGTCGACCCGATGACCCGGGTCGCCATCAGAAGTGTACGGGACCCTGGAGGGACCGGGTGACGCCGCTGTCCACAACCGGCCGGTACTCCACAGATCCCGGCCATGATCCGCTCGATGCGGGACGGTTCCCGCATGCGAGTGAATCGATGTGCGCGCAAGTGGCGGGGATTCCTGCTGAGCCTGGTCCTGACCGTGCTCGGCGTCGGAGCCATGGCCCCGACGGCTCCGGCCCACGGGACCGGTCCGCCCCGGCCGGCACCGGCGCCCGGGCACGGCTCGGCGCGGTCCGCGGCGGCTGACGAGGCCGGCAAGGCGTCGGGCGGTGCGGGCTCACCGCCTGTCGCCGACCCTTCCGTGCCTGCGGTCGCGACCGCCTGGCCGTTCGGGGGCCGGCCGTTCGTCCTGCGGGGCTGGGAGCCGCCGGCGACCGCCTACTCCCGCGGGCATCGGGGCGTCGACCTCGCGGCGGCGCCGGGCACACCGGTCCTGGCGGTCGCGCCCGGCCGGGTGTCCTTCGCGGGCCGGGTCGGGGGCCGCGGGGTCGTCTCGGTGGAGCTGGCGGACACGGGGACGCCTCCGCTGCGGACGACGTACGGCCCGGTGCGGGCCTCTGTGCACAAGGGCGACGAGGTCGCCGCGGGCGAGACCGTCGGCACCCTGGAGGCGGGAGGCGTGCACTGCGGGCCGGCGGCCTGTCTGAGTGGGGTGGGGGTGGGCGCGGGGGGAGGAGAGAGGGAAGCGCAGAACCCGGGAGGGGTGGTTCGGGAGGGCGGTGGGGTCAGCCCGTGGGGTCAGCCCCGGACGCCTCGCAGGGCCATCGTCACGGCCGCCTCCGTGATCGCGGAGGGGTCCTCGGCGGCGCCCAGCTCGATGCGGCGCACGGCGGCGTCGACCACGCCCTGGAGGAGCATCGCGGCCAGCCGCGGCTCGGCGTGACCCATCGCTGCGAGCGCCTCACCGATCATCGTGACCAGCCCGCCGTGCGCGGCCCTGATCTTCTCCCGGGCTCCCGCGTCGAGTTCGCCGGCGGAGATGGCGACGACCGCCCGGTGTCTCCGGTCCCCGACCAGGGCGAGCTGACTGCGCACATAGGCCTCGACCGTGGCCTCGGGGCCGTCCGCCGCGGCCATCGCGTCCGAGACCTCGGCCGCCCAGACGGGGAAGTCGACCTCGCACAGTTCCTCGACGACGGCCGCTCTGGACCGGAAGTACTCGTAGACGGAGGAACGCGCGAGCCCCGTGCGCTCGGCCAGCGCGGGGAAGGTCAGCGCGTCCGTGCCGCCCTCGGACAACAGGGACCGCGCCGCGTCCAGCAGGGCGGCTCGCTGCATCGACCGGTGCTCGGCCACGGAGGCCGCTCGAATCCTTGGCACGTCAACCACTGTACGGACGCGGCGCCGCGGACGGGAACCACTCCGGAGAGCCGGCCACCGTGGCGTCCACCGCACCGGCACCCGCCGGTGTCCGGCGCAGCGCTCCCCCACCAGGCCGGCCCGGTCGCCCGCCCACGGCCAGGACCTGCGACGGCAAGGCGGGGACACCCCCGGCATCGGCGCACCGGGCTGCCGCAGCCGCGCACGCGCGTCTCAGCGGCCGAAACTGGCCAGCTTGGCGCGCAGCTGGAGCACCGACTTGGTGTGGATCTGGCTCACCCGGCTCTCGGTCACCCCGAGCACATTGCCGATCTCCGCGAGGGTGAGGCCTTCGTAGTAGTACAGCGTGACCACGGTCTTCTCCCGGTCGGGCAGCGTGTTGATCGCCCGGGCCAGCAGTCTGCGCAGCTCACGGTCCTCGGCCACCTCGACCGGGTTGTCGGCGGCCGTGTCCTCCAGCGTGTCCAGCAGGCTCAGGTCGCCGCCCTCGCCGCCGACGTGCAGCAGCTCCTCCAGCGCGACCACGTTGGCCAGCGACAACTGGCTGAACACCGCGTGCAGTTCGTCCACGCCGATGCCCATCTCGGCAGCCACCTCGCCCTCCGAGGGGGTCCGCCGCAGCCGCGCCTCCAGCGTCGCGTAGGCGCGCTCGACATTGCGCGCCTTCTGCCGCACCGACCGCGGGATCCAGTCCAGCGCCCGCAGTTCGTCGATCATCGCGCCGCGGATGCGGGTGATCGCGTACGTCTCGAACTTGATCTCGCGTTCGATGTCGAACTTCTCGATCGCGTCGATCAGTCCGAACACCCCGGACGAGACGAAGTCGGCCTGCTCGACGTTGGCGGGCAGACCCACGCTGACGCGGCCCGCGACGTACTTCACCAGCGGTGAGTAGTGCAGGATCAGCTGCTCCCGCAGCCGCTCGTCACCGGTCGACTTGTACGACCGCCACAGCTCGTCGAGCGTCGAGGGCGCGGGCGGGCGCACGCTGCCGCCGTCGCGGGCGGCTGGCGGGATCGCCGTCCGGTCGGTCCCGGAGGTGTGCTGGGGCATTCGTCGCCTTGTGCCGTTCTGCCGTGAACTGGGATTACCTGGGCGTCCTGTCGGCGTCGTGCCGAGATCGCGTGCGTGCTTCGGATTCCTGCGAGCGTAGCGTGACTAGGCTGTCGCAGTGCGCGAAGGACGGGGCTGTCACCCGCAAGCGAACCCTTCCCCCGGGACGTCTCCCGGAGTCACGACGATCGCCCTGCGTGACCGCCGGGGTCGCCAACTGCGGGGATTACCAGGCGTGTCGGCGTTCCCCCGGACGGCCGAACACGCTCGGTCAGCACCGACCGCGATCAGCTCGGACGGGGGCCGTCTCCTGGCGTGTCAACTTCCAGCCATCGCCGTGTCGTTCGACGAATCCAAGTGCTCGGAGTTCGTACAGTCTCCCGACCGCGTCGTCCGTGCTGGTCCCCGCCCGCCGGGCGATCTGCTCGGTTCCGGCCGGATCCCGCGCCGGGAGGGCGGCCAGGACCCGTCCCGCGTCCGGTTCGAGCAGATCGCGCGGCAGGACCGGGCCACGCCGGTCCGGGGCCAGCTCCCCCATCTCGCCCACCAGTTCGGCCACTTCCGCGGCGTCGGACACGAGGACGGCCTCCCCGCGCAGCAGTTCGTGCACCCCCGCCGACAGCGCGCTGGTCGCCGGTCCCGGCACTCCCATGGTGAACCGGCCCAGCCGCTGGGCCGCGCGGGCGGTGACGAGCGCTCCGCTGCGGTACGCCGCCTCGACGACCACCGTGCCCCGGGTGAGCGCCGCGATGACCCGGTTGCGGAGGATGAATCTGCTCGGTGTCGGGTGTTCGCCCGGGGGCAACTCGCCGACCACGAGTCCCTGCTCCGCGATCCTGGTGATCAGCGCGGTGTGCCCGCGCGGATAGGGCCGGTCGACGCCGCAGGCCAGCACGGCGACGGTGGCGCCGCCGGCCCCGAGGGCGCCGCGGTGCGCGGCGCCGTCGATGCCGTAGGCGCCGCCGGACACCACCACCCAGCCCCGCTCCGCGAGTCCGGCGCCGAGAGTGGCGGCCATGTGGGCGCCGTACTCCGTGCAGGCGCGGGCGCCCACGACGGCGACCGACCGCAGCGCCCACAGCCGCAGGCCGGGCCGCCCCCGCACCCACAGTCCGACCGGCCGGGCGTCCCCGAGGTCGTCGAGCTGGGCGGGCCAGTCGGGTTCGCCGGGACAGACGAACCCCACCCCGGCGCTCCGCGCGAGCTCCAGGTCGCGCTCGGGGTCGGCGCGGGCCGCCCTGGCCCGCAGCCCGGCCCACCTCCTGTCGGTCATCCCCCGCGGCCGCTCCCGCTCCCCGTACAGCCACCGGACCGCTTCCGGGGCGCCCACCTCGCCGATCCAGCGCCCGCAGACCTCGTCCCCCGGCTCGACGACCCGGGACAGCGTGACCCTGGCCCCGCGTTCCAGGGCTGTCATGCCGGCGAGCCGATCGCCATCGGCACCCCTCGCGGGACGCCGGTGCGGAGCTGGAGGGCCAGGGCGACGTCCCCGGCGTCGGGCCGGTCGTGCCCCGCGAGGTCCGCGACCGTCCACGCGACGCGGAGCACCCGGTCCAGTCCACGGGCCGTCAGCAGCCCGCGCTCCAGACCCCGCTCGGCCTCGTCCATCGCTCCCGCCAGTGCCTGGAACCGGCCGCGCAGCTCGCGTCCCGGCACCTCGCTGTTGGTGTGCCAGGGCGTGCCCTTCAGCCGCTCGGCGGCCCGCTCCCGGCCGGCGCGCACCCGGTCCGCGACCGTCCTCGTCGACTCTCCCCGGGCACCGATCGCGGTCAGTTCGGCCCGGGTGACGGGCTCGACGTCCACCCGCAGATCGACCCGGTCGAGCAGCGGGCCCGAGAGCCTCGACTGATAGCGGCGGATGGCGGAGGGCGGGCACTCGCACTGGTCGTGGCTCGTGCTGAAGCGCCCGCAGGGGCAGGGGTTGGCGGCCAGCACCATCAGGAACTTGGCGGGGAACCGCACGACACCGGCGCTGCGCGCGATCACGACGTGTCCCGCCTCCAGCGGCTGGCGCAGGGCGTCCAGCGCGAAGCCGCTGAACTCCGGAGCCTCGTCCAGGAAGAGCACCCCTCGGTGCGACAGGGACACCGCGCCGGGCCGGGCGAGCCCCTTCCCGCCGCCGACGAGCGCCTGCATCGTCGCGGAGTGGTGGGGCGCGCAGTACGGAGCGACGTCCACCAGGGGTTTGCCGGGCGGCAGCAGGCCCGCGACGGAGTGGATCGCGGTCACCTCCAGGGATTCCTGCCGGGTGAGGCCCGGCATGATCAACGGCATCCGTTCGGCCAGCATCGTCTTGCCCGCGCCGGGCGGTCCCTGGAGGAAGACGTGGTGGCCGCCGGCCGCGGCGACCTCCATCGCGGTGCGTGCCGACAGCTGGCCGACGACGTCGCCGAGGTCGTGGCCCTGGTCGTGTTCCGGCACGGCGATGCCGCACAGCCCCGTGGCCTCGCCCGTGCCGGGCAGGCGCAGGCCGGCCGCCAGCGGATCCGGGCGGCCCCGCTCGTCCGGGTCCTCCTCGGGCACCGGTTCGTCCGCCAGCACCGCGATCAGCTGGCGCAGGCTGCGGACCCCGAGCACCGAGATCCCCGGCACGAGGGCGGCCTCGGCCGCGGCGCACTCCGGCACCACCACCTGTTCGTAGCCGGCGTCCGCCGCGGCGATGACGGCCGGGAGGATGCCCCGCACGGGCCGGACCCTGCCGTCGAGGCCCAGTTCCCCGATCATCACGATGTCGGCGAGCACCCGCGGGTCGATGCGCTCGGCCGCGCCGAGGACCGCCGAGGCGACGGCGAGGTCGAACCCGGAGCCGCCCTTGGGCACGGAGGCCGGACTCAGCCCCACGGTCAGCTTCTTCTGCGGCCAGGCCGCGCCGGAGTTGACCACCGCGGCCCTGACCCGGTCCTTGCTCTCGGTCAGGCTCTTGTCGGGGAGCCCGACCAGGGTGAAGGCGGCGATGCCCGGCTCGAGGTCGGCCTGGACCTCGACGACGACGCCCTCCACGCCCACCAGGGCCACCGAACACGTACGCGCGAATCCCATCAGGCCACCCCCCGCGCGTGCTCGACCACGGGCGCGCCCCGTTCGGGGACGGTCACGCCGACCAGGTCGATGCGGACACCGCCGGGCGGGGCTCCGCCGTGTTCCTGGAGCCAGCGTTCGGCCAGGCCGCGCAGCCGGTGGGCCTTGGCCGGCGTGACGGCCCCCATCGGATGTTGGAACGCGCCCGCCCCGCGGGTCTTGACCTCGCAGACGACCAGCGCGTCCCCGTCCCGGGCCACGATGTCGATCTCGCCGGTCCTGCCGGCGCGCCAGTTGCGCGCCAGGACCGTCATACCGGCCCCGGTCAGCCGTCGGACGGCCAGTTCCTCGCCGTAGGCGCCCAGTGCGTTGCGTGCCTCGGATGTCTTCATGTCGGCACCACCTCCGGCACCGACACTGAGGCCATGTCACCCAGCTGTTGGATCTTGGTGGACGAACGGGTGACTGGGGAAAACCCCGTCACCCGTTCGAGTCACGCCCCGACGGCCGACTGACGGCCGCTCACCGTGACCACCGCTCGTCCCCCCATCGGCGGACCGCCCGTCCCTCAGCCGTCGGACGGGCCGCCCGCGTCTCAGCCGCCCGGCAGCTCCAGGTCGCTCTTGTTGAGCTCCTCGATGTTCACGTCCTTGAATGTCAGGACGCGCACCTGCTTCACGAAGCGAGCGGGCCGGTACATGTCCCAGACCCAGGCATCCGCCATGGACACCTCGAAAAACACCTCGCCCTGGACCGAGTGCACCTGCATCTCGTAGTCGTTGGTGAGGTAGAAGCGCCGCTCGGTCTCGATCACATATTTGAACAGACCGACGACGTCGCGGTACTCGCGATAGAGCTTCAGCTCCATCTCGGTCTCGTACTTCTCGAGGTCCTCGGCGCTCATGGCATGTTCCCCTTCAGCCGTGCGTCCCCCTATTGTGCGCCAGCCCCGGGCGCCCCTAGACGATTTCCGTGTCGAGGACCTCGGGCGTGGCCGGGGGACCCTCGTCGAGCAGCCTGCGCAGCAGCCCGGCGAGCTTGGTCGGATACACCGTCTCATGCGCCTCGGTCAGTTCCCCGCACGTCCACCAGCGCGATCCGGCGACGCTGCGCCGCTCCAGCTCCGTCAGCGCCGTGGCGGCCGTGGCGGTCTGCGCCGTACGGGCCAGGAAGTACCACTCGTCCTGGTCCCAGCGCCGGCCCGCGAACGGGAACGAACAGCTCCGCCGCCACAGCACGGGGCCCAGTTCGACCTCCGTGATGCCGGTCTCCTCCACGAGTTCCCGCAGGGCCGCCTGCTCATGGGTCTCGTCGCCCTCCAGACCGCCGCCGGGGGTGAACCACCAGTGTTCGGAGGGATCGTCCGGCTCGTGGCCGTGCAGCAGCAGGACGCGGTCCTGCGGATCGAGCAGCACGACCCGGGCGACCTTGCGCACCTCGCGCCGGCCCGGGTCCTGGTCCGCCGCCTCAGCGGGCACCGGCGGACTCCTTGCGGGCACGGGACCGCCCGGCCAGCTTGGCGACCGGACCGTACGCCGCTCCGCCGAGCACCAGCACGGCGCCGGCGATCACCAGGGCGATCATCGTGGGCAGCGGACCCGGCTGGGACAGGGCGCCGAGCGTCTTGAAGCCGTCGGGGCGGGCGAGCATGCCGTTGAGGGGCCAGGCGACGGCTTCGACCCGGGCCTTGACGGCCCCGCGGGCCACCGTGCCCTGCGCCGCGTCCGTGATGTGCGCCGTGGAGTCCAGGGAGCCCCGCCGCTCGTCGCCCAGCAGGAACAGCCGGCCCGCGGGGACCTTGACGGTCGGGAAGCCCGTGAGCTCGGCGAGGCTGCCCTTGGGCAGATACGATTCGTCGATCTGCTTGCCGTTGACGGTCAGCTTGCCGTCGGTGCAGCAGGCGACGGTGTCGCCGCCGATCGCGACCACGCGCTTGACCACGGACGAGCCCGTGACCCACGTCTTGTCGTCGAACACGACGACGTCACCGCGGCGGACCTCGCTCCCGTCGACGCGCTGCGCCAGCACCCGGTCACCGATCTTGATCGTCGGTGCCATCGAACTCGTGGGCACGGTGTACGGCCGGTAGACCAGCGCCGCCCAGACGAATCCGCCCAGGAACAGCAGCAGGCCCAGTCCGACGGCCAGCCCGGACAGCCGCTGTCCCGTTTTGCTCCCCGCCGGGGCCTTGCCGGTGCCGCCGCTGCGCGGGGCCGTACGTGTTGCGCTCTCGCCACCCATGGGCCCGCACCTTACCCGGGGGTACGGTCCTCGGTCAGCCCCCTCCTGATCACGATCGCCGGAGCGGGCCGGATCCTCACCGCCCGTACATGACCCTCACGGGGACGAGCGGGGCCGCGCGGAAACGAACGGGGCCGGCCTCCCCGGAAACGTCCGGGAAGACCGGCCCCGAAGGCCGTGCGGTGTCTCAGTCGTCCTTGGACGCCTTGCGCCTGCGGCGCACCAGCACGAGCGGCACCGTGCCCAGCAGGGCCAGGGAGCCCGGCGAGGTGACCGCCGCGGCCGCCTGGTCGCTCAGGCCGGGCTGGTCGAAGGTGTCCGGCACCGGCAGCGTGCCCCAGCGGCTGATGGGCCAGGCCTTGACGATGGCGCGGCCGACGACGTCGTTCACCGGGACCATGCCGTGGTGCTTGTCCGTCTGGTTGTAGCGCGAGTCCCGCGAGTTCTGGCGGTGGTCGCCCATGACCCAGATCATGCCCTTGGGGACGGTGACCTTGAACTGGCCGCCGTCCTCGTCCTGGCTGCACGGGGTGTTGCCGGCGTACACGTACGAGGATTCGTTCAGCGCCTTGCCGTTGACCTTCAGCGGACCGGTGCCCTTGCACTCGATGGTGTCGCCGCCGACCCCGATGACCCGCTTGATCAGGTCCTTCTCCTCGGCGGACGGCATCAGGCCGATCCAGCTGAGGACCGTTTGCAGGGCGTTCGGGTTGGCCGTGGGCTCGCCCGCCAGCCAGTTGTCCGGGTCGTGGAAGACGACGACCTCGCCCCGCTCCGGCTCGGAGCCGAACCACGGGGTCAGCTTGTCGACCAGGACGCGGTCACCCTGCTGGAGGGTGTTCTGCATCGAGTCCGAGGGGATCGAGAACGCCTGCACCAGGAAGGTCTTGATGATCAGCGCGAGGACCAGGGCGATGCCGATCAGGATCGGCAGTTCCTTCCAGAAGGAGCGCTGCTTGTTGGGCTTGGGGTCCCGGCCGGAACGCCCGGTCGAGGCGTCACCGTCCTCGGAGCCGCTCCCGGAGTCCGACCCGGGCTCTACGGCCGGGGCAGCCGCATCCTCGGGCCTCTCCGGCTGGCCCTCGGGACCTTCGTGCCCAGAACGCGCGCCGACCGCCACATCCCCCACATCCACTCCTCACTCCGTGCCGCCGCCCGCGCCGTATTCGGTGCAGGCCCACCACTCCCATAACGAGCGGGAGTTCCGCAGGGCTCGGGAGCGGGATCAATCCGTCTGGATCCGCAGAGGCCACCCTATGCGACGGAGCTGAGGCGGAAGCCGACCCTCCAGGCGCGTCGGCCACCGTCGAGAAGGTGTTCGGCTCCTCCAGCCGGGTCCAGTGACCGATGGGCCAGCCGATGACCATCGCCCGGCCGACCACGGAGTCCTCCGAGACGGTTCCGCTGAACTTGTCGCTGCGGTGGTACCGGGAGTCCGCGGAGTTGCCGCGGTGGTCGCCCAGGACGAACAGACGGCCCGCGGGCACCTTCACCTCGAAGGAGAAGTCCGACGGCTTGTCCCCGGCGTAGATGTACGGCTCGGTCAGCGGGGTGCCGTTGACCGTCACCCGGCCCTGGGTGTCACAGCACTTGACCGTGTCCCCGCCGAGCCCCACGACCCGCTTGATCAGGTCCTTCTCGTTGTCGGAGGGCAGCAGGCCGATGAAGGTCAGCCCCTCCTTGAACTGCTTGACGACCACGGGGTCGTGCTTCTTCTGGGTGTCCTCGGCGGTGAGCCAGCCACCGGGGTCCTTGAAGACGACGACGTCTCCGCGCTTGGGCTGGGAGCCGAACCAGGGCGTGAACTTGTCCACGAGGACGCGGTCGCCGATCTGGATCGTGTTCTCCATGGAGCCCGACGGGATCACGAAGGCCTGGACGAGGAAGGTCTTGAGGACCAGCGCTATCAGCACGGCGACACCGACGAGGAGGGGGATCTCCTTGACGGCCGAGCGGCGTCGGCGCCGCTTGATCTTGCGCGCGAGCTTGCGGCGCTCGACCCGGCTGGGCCGGGCGGCGCCTCCCGCCGCGCGCCGGGAGCCGGTGGGCAGCAGGTTGTCGGCAGCGGCGGCGGAGACTCCGCGCGCCCGTCCACGGTTACCCACGGGCACCTCCGGCGGCCGGAACACCCGCGTAGGCGCCGGGACGTGTCAGACGGGTCCAGTGGCCCGGGGGCCAGGCGATCCAGTCGGCCCTGCCGATGACGTCGCCCACGGGGACCATGCCGCCGCCGGGCGAGCCCAGATGATCACGTGAGTCGCTGGAGCGGCTGCGGTGATCCCCCAGGAGGAACAGGGACCGCTCGGGCACGACGATGTCGAAGGGCGCCTCGGACGGGCTGTCGCCCCGATAGAGAAATGTCGACTCGTCGACCGATCGGCCGTTCACTTCGAGTCTCCCCTCCTTGTCGCAGCAGACCACGTGGTCTCCCTCTACCCCGACGACGCGTTTGACGTAGTCCGCGTTCCCGAAATAACCGGTGCCGTCGAACACGACGACATCGCCCCGCTGCGGCTCGGAACCGAAACGGTACGCCAACTTGTTTACGAGAACGCGGTCCCCGATCCTCAATCCGGACTCCATCGAGCCGCTGGGAATTTCGAAGGGCTGCATCACGAAGCGGCTGACCAGCAGGAGGAATACCAGACAGACCAGCACGGTCAGGGTGATCCGGCCCCCGGGAAGCCACTCGGCGGCCTTCTCCACGAACGCAAAACGCGACCCCTCCTCCGGCCCCGCTGTGTCCGAGATCTCCTCGGAAGCGGAAGGGCGGGAGGAGCGGTCGCGCTCCACGGGCTGTGCTTCGGTGTCCATCGGGGCCAGATGCTATCCGGCCTGTCTGAGACACCTTCTTACCGGCTCGGTCACCCTAGGGTCACCGCGGCGGAAGAGCTCAGTTGTCGCGCTTCTCCTTGATCTTCGCGGCCTTGCCGCGCAGCTCACGGAGGTAGTACAGCTTGGCGCGACGCACGTCACCGCGGGTGACGAGCTCGATCTTCTCGACGATCGGGGTGTGCACCGGGAAGGTGCGCTCGACGCCGACGGAGAAGGAGACCTTGCGGACCGTGAAGGTCTCGCGGACACCCGAGCCCTGACGGCGGATGACGACGCCCTTGAACTGCTGCACACGGGAGCGGTTGCCCTCGATGACGCGGACGTGGACGTTGACGGTGTCACCCGGGCGGAAGGCCGGGATGTCGGTGCGCAGCGAGGCGCCGTCGACGGAGTCGAGCAGGTGCGACATGGTTTCTGCTTTCTTCGCTGATGCCACAGGTCATCAACGGGAGAGAGGTTCGAAGAGGATGCTGTCTCGTCGGGACGAGCGTCGTGTCCCCCTGTGGCAGGGGCGCACGCCGGACGACGGAGAGCAGCGGCTTATTCTTCCACGGCCTCGGGCCTGCGCCAAAATCGGCCGTCGGGGTCCGGCCGCCAGCCCATGATCGAGAGCATCTCGCGGTCCTTCTTGTCGAAGGAGGAGGCGTCGCAGCGCTCGATGAGGTCGGGCCGGTTCGCCGCGGTGCGGCGCAGGGCCTCGTCGCGGCGCCAGCGGGCGATCTTCCCGTGGTGGCCGCTGACCAGCACGTCGGGGATCTCACGGCCGCGCCACTGCGGGGGCTTGGTGTAGACGGGGCCCTCCAGGAGGTTGGCCATGGGCCCGGGGGCGAAGGAGTCGTCCCGGTGGGACTCGGCGTTGCCGAGCACGCCGGGCAGCAGCCGCGCCACGGCCTCGGTGACCACGAGGACGGCCGCCTCGCCGCCGGCGAGGACGTAGTCGCCGATGGAGACCTCGTAGACGGGCATCCGGGTCGCGTACTCGTCGATGACGCGGCGGTCGATGCCCTCGTAGCGCGCGGGCGTGAAGACCAGCCAGGGGCGCTCGGAGAGCTCGACGGCGAGCTGCTGGGTGAACGGGCGCCCGCTGGGGGTGGGGACGACGAGGGCGGGGCCGTGGGCGCCCGTCTCGTATCCGTCCGCCAGCGCGGAGTCCAGGGCCTCGCCCCAGGGCTCGGTCTTCATGACCATGCCGGGGCCGCCGCCGTAGGGGGTGTCGTCGACCGTGTTGTGGCGGTCGTAGGTCCAGTCCCTCAGATCGTGCACGTGCACGTTCAGCTGTCCGCGGGCGCGGGCCTTGCCGACGAGCGAGACGTTCAGGGGTTCCAGGTACTCGGGGAAGATCGTGACGACGTCGAGCCGCATCAGGCGCCGGCCCCCGTGGTCTCGTCGTCCGCCCCGGCGGAGCCGCTCTTCGCGTCGCCGGCGGAGGCGCTCTCCTCGTCCCTGGTGGAGACGACCTCGGCCCGGTCGTCGATCAGGCCGGGCGGCGGGTCGATGACGGCCCGCTGCTCCTCCAGGTCGATCTCGACGACGATCTCCTCCACGAACGGGATCATCACCTCGGTGCCGTCCGGGCGCTCCACCACGAAGAGGTCCTGCGAGGGCAGGTGCGAGATCTCCGTGATGCGTCCGACCTCGGCGCCGTCCGTGGTGACCACGTCGAGGTCCATCAGCTGGTGGTCGTAGTACTCGTCCGGGTCCTCGGGCGTCTCGTCGGGGTCGACCTCGGAGATCAGCAGGGTGTTGCGCAGGGCCTCGGCGCCGTTGCGGTCCCGTACGCCCGCGAAGCGCAGCAGGAGACGGCCGCTGTGGACGCGCCCCGTCTCGATGGTCAGTGGTCCGGCGGAGGCCGGATCGGTGAGCAGGACGGCACCGGGGCCGAGCCTGAGCTCCGGCTCGTCGGTGCGGACCTCCACGGTGACCTCGCCCTTGATGCCGTGGGCACGGCCGACGCGAGCGACTACCAGCTGCACTGTGCTTGATCTCCTGTCGTGTGCCGGCTGCCGTGTGCCGACGGCCATGCTTCCTGAACGACCGCGCGAACCGCGGACGACCGCGGGGTGCGGACGACCACGGGCCGAGGCGGTCCCGGGCCGGGGACGACTACGGGCCGGGGACGGCTCGTAAGCCCTCCCCGGCCCGAGCCGGTGCTGCCTGTTACGTCAGCGGACGTGATCCACGTCGACGAGGTCGACGCGGACACCACGGCCGCCGATGGCGCCCACGACGGTGCGCAGAGCGCGCGCGGTGCGGCCGTTGCGGCCGATCACCTTGCCGAGGTCGTCCGGGTGGACCCGGACTTCCAGGACGCGCCCGCGGCGCAGGTTGCGGGAAGCGACCTGCACGTCGTCGGGGTTGTCGACGATGCCCTTCACGAGGTGCTCGAGAGCCTCCTCGAGCATGCTCAGGCCTCGGTCGACTCGGACTCGGCCGAAGCCTCGTCCTTCTTCTCAGCCTTCTTCTTCTGGGTGATGGCCTCACCCTTGCCCGTGTCCTCGCCGCCCAGGGCGTCGAAGGACGGACGCGTGGCCTTCGGCTCGGCGACGAGCAGCGGAGCCGGGGCCGGCAGGCCCTTGAACTTCTGCCAGTCACCGGTCAGCTTCAGGATGGCGAGCACGGGCTCGGTCGGCTGCGCGCCGACACCCAGCCAGTACTGCGCGCGGTCCGAGTCGACCTCGATGCGCGAGGGGTTCTGCACCGGGTGGTACAGACCGATCTCCTCGATGGCCCGGCCGTCACGGCGGGTACGGGAGTCGGCGACGACGATGCGGTAGTGAGGCGAACGGATCTTGCCCAGACGCTTCAGCTTGATCTTGACTGCCACGGAAGTGGTGTCTCCTGGTCTTGACGTGGTTGGGCACGCAGAGATGGCCGCGTGGGGTTGCGGTACCCGAGTGCCCGATGGACGCGTCAGCCGGAGGAGAGAGGGGTCCTATGCGGCTGTCGAGTACAGCTAGCCATTCTGCCACATCCGCCGGTCCGCCCCGACCGGGGGATGCCGGAGCGGTTCCCGGAAGCGCGCATGCCTGATGGGCACCCGGCGTTCCGGGTGCCCATCGGGCAGGTGAGGGCGTGGACCGGCCGCCGAGGCGACGGAGAGGTGTCGCCCGCGCGCACTCGTGCCTCCTGAATTCCCCCACCCGCCCGGGGCGGATGGGGGAGGCACGACTGCTCACGGGCCGCGCGACTGCTCCGGCACCCACGAGACGCCGGTGGAGTACGCGCCTCAGCCGGCGGCTGCCCCGACCACCTCCGGAATGCGGAAGGGCTTGCCGCACCCTCCGCACACGATCGGCGCCTGCGCGAGCACGGACGGCACCACGCGCACGTTGCGCCCGCAGTCGCAGACGGCCTTGACGCGGACACCTCCCCCGGAGGAGCCGTGACGTGCGGCCGGGCCGCGGAACGAACGGGCGGTGTCCGCGGACGTGGCGGCCGTGTGGGCCTTCAGCGCGCGCTGGAGCCGCTCGATGGTCGGGCGGTAGCGGCGCTTCGCCTCGGGATTGAGCGTGACCAGCGAGAAGCCGCTGCTGGGATGCGGCTCCTCGGGGTGGTCGAGGCCCAGTTCCTCGGCGATCGCCAGGAATCTGCGGTTGTGGTACCGGCCGGCGCGCGAGGTGTCGCGGACCCCCCGGGCGGCGGCGATGCCATGGACTGCTTCGTGAAGCAGTCGCTCGAAGGAGAGTTCGTGCCCGCAGGCGGACGACGATTCTCCGATCAGGGACTCTGGCGCGGCAAGATCGGGCAGTTCGGGGTGGTGCCGCTGAATGTCGGCCCACGCCCCTGCCAGCTCTGCGGCGAGAACAGGTGGTGTCGTGCTCACGTAATGACAACGAGCGGGAGTGCCTCGGTGTTCCTATTACGGGGCATCCCAAATAATTTGCACGTACCCGTCAGTTGTCACTGATGCGTCGCGACGAGGGCGGGTGCGCTGATCTGCGGAGAAGCCGCACAGCTCGTACCAAGGCGGTACGTAGGCACACGTACGCCCCCGCGCGTAGACGGTCTCCGCACGCCGGGACCCCTGTGGCCGGCGGATGCGCAAGGGGTGTTTCGGCCGCCCTGCGACCGCCCTCAGTAGGCGCGGGCGACGACGGCGACGTTACCGGGTGCGTCGTCGGCGTCGGGCACCGACCCGTCCTCGGCGAGCAGACAGCGTACGGTCACCGCGTGCTCGGCGAGCCTGGCCTCGCCCTCTTCGCCGAGGTCGGCCCAGGGGATGCGGGCCCAGCCGCCGGCCAGCGCCGCCTCCACGGCCGCCCCGACCGTCGACACGTCGGACGTACGGGACACCCGGCGCTCGCGGGACTGCGCCAGGAGCAGCGCCTGGTCCTCCTCCAGGATCGCGGGCAGCAGCGCCGCCAGCGCGTCGAGGCCCACCGGCTCCTTGCCGCCGGGGATGCGGCGGACCAGCATCGCGGTGCCGTTCTCCAGGTCACGGGGGCCGACCTCGACGCGTACGGGGACGCCCTTGAGCTCCCAGTCGACGGCGCGGCGCCCGAACGGGGTGTCCGTGCGGTCGTCGACCTCGACCCGCACGCCCGCCGCCGTCAGCCGGTCGCCGATCTCGCGGACCTTGGCCAGAACCGCCTCGTCCCCCTTGATCGCGAGGACGACGGCCTGTACGGGGGCGAGCCGGGGCGGCACCCGCAACCCGCTGTCATCGCCGTGCGACATGATCAGGCCACCCACCATGCGGGTCGAGGCGCCCCAGGAGGTCTGCCAGACGAGCTCCTGCTGTCCGTCCCTCGACAGGTACCGGGTGTTGAACGCCCTCGCGAAGTTCTGCCCGAGCTCGTGGCTGGTGCCCATCTGGAGCGCCTTGCCGTCGCCCATCATCCCTTCGAGGGTCAGGGTGTTGACGGCTCCCGCGAACCGCTCGCTCGCCGTCTTCCGGCCAAGGACGACATCGATGCCGAGGACGTTCACCATGAAGTCGGCGTACACCTCCTTGTGGATGTGCGCCGCGTAGTCCCGGGCGTCCTCGTAGGTGGCGTGCGCGGTGTGGCCCTCCTGCCAGAGGAATTCGGTCGTCCTCAGGAAGACCCGCGGGCGCATCTCCCAACGGACCACGTTCGCCCACTGGTTGATCAACAGCGGCAGGTCGCGGTAGCTCTGCACCCACTTGGAGAAGTACTCGTTGACGATCGTCTCGGAGGTGGGGCGGACGACGACGGGCTCCTCCAGCTCCTTGCCGCCGCCGTGCGTCACGACCGCGAGCTCCGGGGCGAAGCCCTCCACGTGCTCGGCCTCCCGCG
Organism: Streptomyces aureus; assembly: GCF_000725495.1. Lineage (GTDB taxonomy): Bacteria > Actinomycetota > Actinomycetes > Streptomycetales > Streptomycetaceae > Streptomyces > Streptomyces aureus_B. Next base: position 71,932 of record NZ_JNZD01000034.1, on the reverse strand, counting down.
TGAGGTACGACTGCGGGATGAACAGCGGGAAGTACGCGTTCCGCGCGCCCGCCTCCTTGATGCGGGCGTCCAGCTCCTGCTGCATCCGCTCCCACAGCCCGTACCCGTACGGCCGGATGACCATCGTGCCGCGCACCGGTCCGTTGTCGGCGAGCTCGGCCTTGTTGATCAAGTCCTGGTACCAGCGCGGGAAGTCGTCCGACCGGGGCGTGAGAACGGGTGCCTTTGCCATGCGGGCGATGCTACGGGCCCACGTTGCCGGTATGTGAATTCTTGGGCCTTTCGCTCCCTGGGTACAAACAGGCCCCCGCAACCCCTGGACGGCACGTCGAGCGCGGAGTTACCTGACATACGGGGGGAGAGCGGGCCTCACGCGCGGGGGCGGGGACAAGGGGCCCGGCGGCAACTCTCGGCGGATTGGGGCACTTTCGATGACACCTACGCTCGTGCGGCAGCACCTTCCTCATGCGGGTCCTTCGCCCCGCTCGGACGGGGGTGCACGCGCGCGTGACTGGGCCGAGATCCAGGAGCGGATGCTGGTCCCGCTCTACGAGGCCGTCTTCGACCGGCTCGAAGTGGGCGGCGGGACCAGGCTGCTCGGGCTCGGCTGCGGGTCGGGGCTCGCCCTGCTGATGGCGGCCTCCCGCGGCGCCGCGGTCACGGGTGTCGACTCCTCGTCACCCGAACGGCTGGCTCTCGCGCGGGAACGTCTGCTGTCCGGGGGACCGGGTGCGGGTGCCGGGGAACCGGGCGCGAGTCCTGGGGACCGGGCTCGGATCGTCGCCGGGTCCCCGCGGGACACGGTGGACCAGGGGGTCCCGGCGTACGACCTGGTGACCGCGTTCGAGCCGATCGGCTGTGTCGCCGGGGACTCCGCGGGGCTCGTCACGCTGCTGGGCGAGGCGGCTCCGCTCGCCCGGCGGGGAGCGGCCGTCGTGCTGGTCGGCTGGGGGCCGCCTGAGCGGTGCGCCACCTCGGCCGTGCTGCGGGTGGCCACCAAGCTGGCGGATCCGCTGCGTGGTGCGGCCTGCTGGCGTGCGGCCTGCCGTGACGACCTGGAGGAGGTCGCCGAGCGGGCCGGGCTGCGGCCGGACGGCTCGGGGCGGGTGGCTTGCCCGTTCGGGTACGCGGATGTGGACAGCGCCGTGCGTGGGCTGCTCTCCACGGGGCTCTTCGACGCCGCGATCGCCGCCACCGACCAGGCACAGGTCGACAAGGAGGTGGCCGAGGCGCTGCATCCCCATCTGCGGCGGGACGGGACCGTGTGGATGCCGAACGTTTTCCGGTATCTCATTGCCCGTCGGGGCCGTGCCGGTGCATCAGCCCGTCGCCGTCGGACGGAGATGTGGACGTTAGTGGCGACGGGCATCGATGTACCGGCACGGCCCCTCACGCCGGATCCCGGCTGCGGGAGTGTCGTGGTAGCCCACTACCGCCGGGTCCTGGCTGCGGGAGTGTCGTGGTAGCCCACTACCGCCGCGTCCGCGTCGCGGCTGCGGGAGTGCCGTGGTAGCCCCGGTCCCGGCTGTGGCGTTGGTGGGTTGGGGGCGGCGGTTCGGGTGGCGGGGTCAGAGTTCCTTGGTGGTTCGGGGTACGCCGGCGATTCGGTAGGCCTCGGCCTCCTCCAGCGTTTCGTTCGCCAGGAGCGCCTCGGCCAGCGCGTCGAGCTGGTCCCGGTGGTCCCGGAGTTTCTGGCAGGCCTCCTCGTAGCACTCGTCGACGATGCGGCGCATCTCGTGGTCGATCGAGTCGAGGGTCGCGGGGGCCGCCGCCAGGCCGTAGGCCTGCTGGGCGTCGTTGGGCAGGGCGGACAGCCTGCCTACGCGCTCGCTCATGCCCCAGCGGGCGACCATGCCGCGGGCGAGGTTCGTGACCTGTTCCAGGTCGTTCTCCGAGCCCGTGGTGATGACGTCGTAGACGACGTGCTCGGCGGCCATGCCGCCGAGGGCGCCGATGATCCGGCCGCGCAGATACGCCTCGGTGTACGCGTACCGGTCCGCGTCCGGCGTCGAGAGGGTGACGCCGAGGGCCCGGCCGCGCGGCACGATGGTGATCTTGCGGACGGGGTCGGCCCCGGGGCGCAGCATGCCCAGGAGCGCATGGCCGCTCTCGTGGTACGCGGTGCGGCGGCGCTCCTCGTAGGGCATGACCAGGGAGCGTTCGGCGCCGAGCTGGACCTTTTCCAGGGCTTCGGAGAGGTCGCCCTGGGTCACCGTGGACTGCTTGCGCTTGACGGCGAGGAGGGCGGCCTCGTTGGCGAGGTTGGCGAGGTCTGCGCCCGTCATGCCCGGGGTCGTCCGGGCCACCTGGGTCAGGTCCACGTCGGGGGCGAGCGGGATCTCGCGGGTGTGGATCTCCAGGATCGCCTCGCGGCCGCCGCGGTCGGGGGGCGAGACGTTGACGACCCGGTCGAAGCGGCCGGGCCGCGTCAGGGCGGGGTCCAGGATGTCGGCGCGGTTCGTGGCGGCGATGACGATGACGCCCTCCGAGCCGGAGAAGCCGTCCATCTCCGTGAGGATCTGGTTGAGCGTCTGCTCGCGCTCGTCGTGGCCGCCCATCGCGGAGCCGCCCGAGCGTGACCGTCCGATGGTGTCGATCTCGTCGATGAAGATGATCGACGGGGCCACCTTGCGGGCCTCGGCGAACAGTTCGCGCACGCGCGAGGCGCCGACGCCCACGATCATCTCGATGAACTCGGAGGCGGATGCCGAGAAGAACGGGACGCCCGCCTCGCCCGCGACCGCCCGGGCGAGCAGGGTCTTTCCGGTGCCGGGCGGGCCCGCGAGCAGCACGCCGCGGGGCATCTTCGCGCCCATCCTGCGGTACGCGTCGGGGTTCTTGAGGAAGTCCACGACGTCGTCGACCTCGCCGGCCACCTCGTCGATACCGGCCACGTCCGCGAACGTGGTGCGCTTGCCTCCGGGCACGAGTTCGACCGGCTTCGGGGGCGTCTTGCGGCCGAGCATGCCGCCCGCGCCGCCCATGCCGGAGCCCATCCGCCGGGCGATGAAGATCCACAGGACGACCAGCAGGATCATCGGGGCGAGCGAGATCAGCAGGTTGAACAGGAAGCTGCGTTCCTGGACCACCGGCGAGGCGGTCACCGTGACGTCGTGCTTCTGGAGGTTGTCCCAGAGCTTGTCGTCCGCGAAGACCGGGCGCTGGGTCTTGAACTTGGTGTACTTCCCGTCGCCGTCGGGTTTCTCCTGGGAGTTCTTGAGCTGTCCCTGGATCGCGTCGCCCTTGGCGTAGATCTTGGTGACGTTGCCGTCGTCGACCTGCCGGCTGAACTCCGTGTACGAGATCGTCGGCTCGTTGCCCTGGTTGTAGAACGACAGCACCAGGTTGGCGATCAGGAACACGATGAGCGCGGCCAGGGCCAGGCTCCACCAGCCGCCGGGCAGCTTCCGCCGGCCGCCCGAGGGCGGCGACGGCTCGGGCGGGGTGCCCTCGGTGCGCCAGGGCTGGTCCGGTGCCTTGCGGGGCGGCACGGGATTGCTCATAAAGGGACGTTACGACACATGGCGGACAGCGGCACCCGCGGTCACGCCGCTGGGGGCGCCCCTCGCGATGAGGGGCGCCCCCAGCGGGCGTCACGACGGCGCTCCCGTACGGGACGGGAGGCCGCTCCCGGGCGTCAGCCCATGAACTTCTTGAACTCGTCCGGCAGCTCGAAGTCGTCCTGCGCGTTCTGCTGCGGGAGGCCGAAGGCGTTGCCGCCCTGCGCGCCCGCCTCGCGGCGCGCGGCCTCCTCTTCCTCCTGCTGCCTGCGCTTCATCGGGTTTCCGGAACGCTGCTTGCCCTTGGCCTGCTTCGGCTTCTTCTTGGTGCGGCCGGGGCCGCCGCCCATGCCCGGCATCCCCGGCATGCCCGGCATCCCGCCGCCCTGGGCCATGCGGGACATCATCTTGCGGGCCTCGAAGAAGCGCTCGACCAGGCCCTTGACCGCGCTGACCTCGACGCCGGAACCCTTGGCGATACGGGCGCGGCGCGAACCGTTGATGATCGTCGGGTCCTGGCGCTCGCCCGGGGTCATCGACTTGATGATCGCGCCGACGCGGTCGACGTCCCGCTCGTCCAGGTTGTTGATCTGGTCCTTGATCTGGCCCATGCCCGGGAGCATGCCGAGCAGCTTGCTGATGCTGCCCATCTTCCGGACCTGCTCCATCTGGGCCAGGAAGTCGTCCAGGGTGAAGTCCTGGCCCTTCTTGGACGCCAGCTTGGAGGCCATCTTCTCGGCCTCTTCCTGGCTGAACGTCTTCTCCGCCTGCTCGATCAGGGTGAGGAGGTCACCCATGTCGAGGATGCGGGAAGCCATCCGGTCCGGGTGGAAGGCGTCGAAATCGTCGAGCTTCTCGCCGTTCGAGGCGAACATGATCGGCTTGCCGGTGATCTGCCGGATCGACAGGGCGGCACCACCGCGGGCGTCACCGTCGAGCTTGGAGAGCACCACGCCGTCGAAGCCGACGCCGTCGCGGAAGGCCTCCGCCGTGTTGACGGCGTCCTGGCCGATCATCGCGTCGACGACGAAGAGGATCTCGTCCGGGCTGACGGCGTCGCGGATGTCCGCGGCCTGCTGCATCAGCTCCTGGTCGATGCCGAGGCGGCCGGCGGTGTCCACGATCACGATGTCGTGGACCTTGGCCTTGGCGAACTCGATGGAGTCCTGGGCGACCTTGACCGGGTCGCCCACGCCGTTGCCCGGCTCGGGGGCGTAGACGGCGACGCCCGCGCGCTCGGCGACGACGCTGAGCTGGTTCACCGCGTTGGGGCGCTGGAGGTCGGCGGCGACGAGGATCGGGGAGTGACCCTGGTCCTTGAGCCACTTGGCGAGCTTTCCGGCGAGCGTGGTCTTGCCCGCGCCCTGGAGGCCCGCGAGCATGATCACGGTGGGCGGGTTCTTGGCGAACCGCAGCCGGCGGGTCTCGCCGCCGAGGATCGTGACGAGCTCGTCGTTGACGATCTTCAGGACCTGCTGGGCGGGGTTGAGGGCCCGGGAGACCTCGCTCCCCATCGCCCGCTCCTTGACGTTCTTGATGAACGTGCGGACGACCGGCAGGGCGACGTCGGCTTCGAGGAGCGCGATGCGGATTTCGCGGGCCGTGGCGTCGATGTCCGCCTCACTGAGGCGCCCCTTGCCGCGGAGGTTTTTGAACGTCGCGCTGAGGCGGTCGGAGAGGGTATCGAACACGGTGGCTTCGGTCCTCGGAGTCGGGGTCGTTTCGGGCTGCCCTCCAGGGTATCCGGCCCCGCAAGCGATTCGTCCCCGCACACCGCATTCGGTGCGCGTGGACAGGCCCTCGACGACGGGGAACGGGTCCGTGGCGCCTCCCGGAGGGCCCTCCGGAGACCGCACGGCCCTCGGGGTTACCGAGATCACATCCGGTGTGCGCCGGGTGTGGGGCCGAGGGACGCCAGGGCAGAGGGGGCGGGCGGCGGGCGAAGGACGGCAGGCAGCTGACGGCGGGCGGCTGGTGGCGGGCGGCTGGTGGCGGGCGGCTGGTGGCGGGCGGCTGGTGGCGGGCCGTGGTCAGGACCTGAGTGCCTCCTCCAGGGCGCGGGCCACCGACGCCGCCTCCTCCCCCGGCAGGGGTTCGCCCTTCGTGCCCGTCACATAGAAGGCGTCGACGGCGTTCGCGCCGAGGGTCGAGACGTGCATGCTCCGCACCCGCACCCGTGCCGTCTCCAGGGCCCGTCCGATGCGGTGCAGCAGGCCCGGGGCGTCGTGGGCGCGGACCTCGATGACCGTGGCCAGGCGGGACGCGGCGGGCGCGACGGTCACCCGCGGAGGGGGTGCGACGACGCCTCGCCGGCGCGGGTAGGCCGCGTCGCGCTCGGCGAGGCGCGCGGCGATGTCGAGGGAGCCGTCGAGGGCGCGGACGAGGTCGGCGCGCAGCCGGGCGGCCTGCGGCAGCGAGCCGTACTCGGCGGCGACGCGCCAGTTGAGGAGCAGGACGGAGCCCTCGACGCCGTGGGGCAGGTCCAGGGCGCGCAGTTCGGCGGTGCGGACGGTGAGCCGGTGCATGGCGAGGACGCCCGCCACGGAGGGGAGCACCCCGGGCTGGTCGGGGACGGCGATGAGGAGTTCCACGCCGAGCGGCTCCGGGTCGTCCGGGTCGGTGTCGGACGCGTTCTCGGTGTCGGTGTCGGTGGTGACGGGCTCCGTCTGCGCGCGCAGGGCGAGGACGGGCCCGCCGGTGCGGAACGCCTCGATCGCGAGGCGTTCCATCTCGGCGGTGGGCGCGGCGGGCTCGGGTTCCTCGGGCGCGTCCCCGGAAAGGACGGCGGCGACGCGTTTGACCAGGTCGGCGACGAGGGAGCCGCGCCAGGAGGACCAGGCGGCGGGCCCGGTGGCGAGCGCGTCCGCCTCGGTGAGGGCGTGCAGGAGTTCCAGGGTTCCCTGGGAGCCGACGGCCTCGGCGACGGAGCGGACGGTGGCCGGGTCCTCCAGGTCGCGCCGGGTGGCGGTGTCGACGAGCAGCAGGTGGTGGCGTACGAGGGTGGCGAGCACGGCGACGTCGACGCGGTCGAAGCCGATGCGGGCGGCCACGTCACGGGCGATGATCTCGCCGGCCACGGAGTGGTCGCCTGGCCAGCCCTTGCCGATGTCGTGCAGCAGGGCGGCGACGAGCAGGAGGTCGGGGCGGCCGACGCGGCGGGTCAGTTCGGAGGCGCGGACGGCCGTCTCGATGAGATGCCGGTCGACGGTCCAGATGTGGACGGCGTTGCGCTGGGGCCGGCAGCGCACCCGCTCCCAGTCGGGCAGCAGCCGGGTGATCAGTCCCTCGGCCTCCAGGGCCTCCCAGACCTCGACGGTCGGGCGGCCGGAGCCGAGGAGCGTGACGAGCTGTTCGCGGGCCTCGGCCGGCCAGGGGGTGGGCAGGGGGCGCGCGGCGGCGGCCATGCGCCGTACGGCGTGCAGGGAGAGCGGGAGGTCCGCCTGCGCGGCGGCGGCTGCGGCGCGCAGCGGGAGCACGGGGTCGCGTTCGGGCCGGGCGGCGCGGGCGAGCACGACCTCGCCGTCCTGTTCGACGACGCCCTCGGCGAGCGGGGAGCGCTCGGCGACGGGTTTGCCGCCGCCCAGCATGGCGCGCAGCCGCGGGCGGACCGCGCGCGAGCGCAGGACGCGTCCGACCTCGCGCCAGGTGACGTCGGAGGCGTAGGACACGACGCGCGCGGCCTCGTAGACCTGGCGCAGCAGGGTGTCGGCGTCCAGCAGGCCGAGTCCGGCGGCGACCTGGTCCTGTTCCTGGAGGGCGAGGCGGTCGGTGGCGCGGCCGGTGGCCAGGTGCAGGGCGTCACGGACGTCGAGGAGCCGGCGGCGGGCGTCGGCGAGGCCTTCGCGGGGTGCGTCGGCGAGCCAGGAGGCGGCGACGGCACGCAGTGCGGTGGCGTCGCGCAGTCCCCCGCGCGCCTCCTTCAGGTCGGGTTCGAGGAGGTACTGGAGTTCGCCCTGGCGTTCGGCGCGTTCCGCGCACAGCTCCTGGAGTTCGGGCAGCCGCTTGGGGGCCTGGTTGCGCCAGTCGGCGAGGACGGCCGTGCGCAGTCCCGCGGTGAGGCCGAGGTCGCCGGCGATGTGGCGGGCGTCGAGCAGGCCGAGCTGGACCTTGAGGTCGTCGGCGGCGGTCTTGCGGGCCTCGGCCGGGGTGCGGACCGAGTGGTCGAGATCCAGGCCCAGGTCCCACACGGGGTACCAGACGCGGTCGGCGAGGGCGGCGACGGCGCCGGAGTCGGAGCCGTCGTGCAGGAGGAGCAGGTCGAGGTCGCTGCGGGGCGAGAGTTCGCCGCGGCCGTAGCCGCCGACTGCGACGAGGGAGACCCCGCGCAGACCCTGGGAGCCGGCGGTGAACAGGCCGGTCAGCCAGTCGTCCGTCAGCTCGGCGAGGGCGGAACGGCGCGGCGGCCCGGACCGCGCCCCCTCCTGGAGGAGGCGCAGCCGGGCCGCCGCGTAGCCGCTGGGTCCCGAGTCCTCTGCTTCCACTCGCGTGTCCGTGCTCGTCACCCAGCGACTCCTGTCTTTCCTGTTCGTACGGGCCGGTCCCGTCAGAGCGCGTCGGGGCCGCGCTCGCCGGTGCGGACCCGGACGGCCGTGTCGACCGGGACGGACCACACCTTGCCGTCACCGATCTTGCCGGTGCGGGCCGCCTTCACGACGACGTCGACCAGCTGCTCGGCGTCGTCGTCCTCGACCAGCACCTCGATGCGGATCTTGGGTACGAGGTCGACCGTGTACTCGGCGCCGCGGTACACCTCGGTGTGTCCCCGCTGCCGACCGTAGCCGCTCGCCTCGGTGACCGTCAGTCCGTGGACCCCGAAGGCCTGCAGTGCCTCTTTGATCTCGTCGAGCCGGTGGGGCTTCACGACGGCGGTGATGAGCTTCATGCGTCCACCTTCTTGGCGTCCGTGTCGGCCGGGGCGGGCACGGCGGTCCGGGCGGCGCCACCACCGGCACCGCTGAAGTCGTATGCGGTCTCGGCGTGCTCGGCCTGGTCGATGCCGGCGATCTCCTCGTCCTCGGTGACCCGCATGCCGAGGGTCTTGTCGATGACGAAGGCGAGGATCGCGGAGACGACCAGGGAGTAGCCGAGGACGGCGAAGACTCCGGCGCACTGCTTCCAGAACTGGGTCAGGCCGCCGCCGTAGAAGAGGCCCTCGACCGTCGACTGGCCGTGGCCGCTGGCGAAGAGGCCGATCAGCAGGGAGCCGATGACACCGCCGACGAGGTGGACGCCGACCACGTCGAGCGAGTCGTCGTAGTTGAACTTGTACTTCAGGCCGACGGCCATGGCGCACAGGACACCGGCGATGGCACCGACCGCGATGGCGCCGAGCGGGGAGACCGCGCCGCCGGAGGGGGTGATGGCGACCAGACCGGCGACCGCGCCGGAGGCGGCGCCCAGCGTGGTGAACGCGCCGTGGCGGATCTTCTCGTAGAGGAGCCAGGCCAGCATGGCGGCCGCGGTGGCGACCTGCGTGTTGACGAACATCAGCGCGCCGACGCCGTCGTCGTTGCCGAGCCAGGAGCCGGCGTTGAACCCGAACCAGCCGAACCACAGCAGACCGGAGCCGAGCATCACCAGCGGGAGGCTGTGCGGGCGCATCGGGTCCTTCTTGAAGCCGACGCGCTTGCCGATGACCAGGATCACGCCGAGCGCCGCGGCACCCGCGTTGATGTGGACCGCCGTACCACCGGCGAAGTCGATCACACCGAGCTCGAAGGCCCAGCCGCCGGCGCCCCAGACCCAGTGGGCGACGGGGAAGTAGACGAGCGTGGCCCACAGCGTGATGAACAGCGACCACGCCGTGAACTTCACGCGGTCCGCGAGGGCACCGCTTATCAGCGCGGGCGTGATGATCGCGAACATGAGCTGGAAGACCATGAAGACGAACACCGGGATGGTGTAGCCGGGCCAGAGTTCGGTCAGGCCGATGTTGCTGAGGCCGACCCAGTCCGAGGTCCAGCCGATGAAGGATCCCTTGTCCGTGCCGAAGGCGAGGGAGAAGCCGTACAGCACCCACAGGATGGTGATGATCCCCATGCTGATGAAGCTCATCATCAGCATGTTGAGCGTGCTCTTGACGCGGACCATGCCTCCGTAGAAGAAGGCGAGGCCCGGCGTCATGATGAGCACGAGGGCGGAACAGATGAGCATGAACCCTGTGTTGGCGGCAGACAGCTTGGGTGCCTCTGCGGCAAGGGTGATGGCTGGTGCCATCGGCGTCTCCTCGTCGTTGGTACGGCCCCGTGCGGGCGAAGCCTGGATGGTCGTGAGGGGTGGGCCGGTTATGCGCCATGAGATTGACGCAGCGCCGTTTCCGTGGACGCCCCTCGATGTTTCGCACCCGTGACGAAGACACTCCGTGTGTTACACGTTCATGAACTGCCCCATTCCGGCCGAAGCGATCGTTATCGTGACGCAATCTCCCGCGGGACGCTCACGGCGTCCGGGGCGGGGCCGGCCAGGGTTGCCGCACGGGACCTCCCCGCGGTGGCCGGCCTCCCCTTCGGGAGCGGCGCGGGCCGGGGCCGCACACAGCGGAACCGGCCACGGCGGGCCGTCCGATGACCTGGCATGGGGGAGCCGAGTCGGGCAGTTCTGGACGGCCGGCCGCAGCCGGGGTTCGGGACGGGGCCGCGCCGGCGGCCCGGGTTCAGACCGCCTCTGCGGTCTCGGGCAGGTCGATGGCGAGCTGGTCGGTGAGGTCGATGACCTCGGCGAGGTCCCCGAAGTCGCGGACGGCGGTGTCGACCGTCTTTCGGATACGAGTGTTGACGCGTTCGGAGCGCACTTTCTTGCCGATCCTCAGCGCTTCCCTGGCCAGGACCGCACCCTGCTCGGGCTCGCGCTGCAGCAGGTGCACGGTGGCCATGCCGATCAGGTTCAGCGCGTACGAGCGCTGGTGCTCGGAGTCCTTGCCGAAACGGTCGACCGCCTGCTGCATCAGCGGCTCGGCCATGGAGGCGTACGTGGGGCTGCGCCCGGCGACGTAGGCCAGGTCGCGATAGGAGTGCGAGTTCTCGCCGTACAGCTCGGCCCGGGAGAAGAAGCGGATCCAGTCGGGGTCCGGCTCGTCCCACTCGTCCACGTCGGCGAAGGTGTCCTCGGCCATGCGGACGGCCCGCTTGCACTTCCCTGGCTGGCCCATGTTGGCGTAGGCGCGGGCCTCCATCGCATACAGCATCGACTGGGTGCGCGGACCGGCGCAGTCGCGGCTGCCGTACTGGGCGAGGTGGATGAGCTCCAGCGCGTCCTCGGGCCGCCCGAGGTGGATCATCTGGCGGCTCATGCTGGAGAGAATGTACGAGCCGAGCGGCTTGTCGCCCGCCTCCTTCGAGGCGTGCAGCGCGAGCACGAAGTACTTCTGCGCGGTGGGCTGGAGGCCCACGTCGTAGCTCATCCAGCCCGCCAGTTCGGCCAGTTCGGCGGCGACCTTGAACAACCGCCGCTCGGTGGCGGCGGGCTGGGGTTCCTGGAGGAGGTCGGTCACCTCGTGCAGCTGCCCGACCACGGCCTTGCGGCGCAGTCCGCCGCCGCACTGGGCGTCCCACTGGCGGAACATCACCGTGGTCGACTCCAGGAGGTCCAGCTCCGGCTGGGAGAGCCGGCCGCCGCGCCGTGTGGAGGCCGGCGGTTCGGCGGCCTCGTAGGGCGCCGGGGGCGTGGGGACGAGCCAGCGCTGCATGGGCTCGACGAGGGCCGGGCCCGCGGCGAGCCCGAGCGAGCTGCCGAGGAAGCCGCGGCGCGCCAGCATCAGGTCGCTGCGCGAGTACTCGCTGATCAGCGCGACGGTCTGGGGGCCGGTCCACGGCAGGTCGACACCGGACACGGAGGGTGCCTGGTGGGCGGCGCGCAGACCGAGGTCCTCCACGGCGACGACACAGCCGAACCGCTCCGAGAACAGCTCCGAGAGGATGCGCGGGATCGGCTCGCGCGGGTTCTCCCCGTCCAGCCAGCGGCGCACCCGCGAGGTGTCCGTCGAGATGTGGTTGGCCCCCAACTGGCGGGCCCTGCGGTTCACCTGGCGCGCCAGCTCGCCCTTCGACCAGCCACTGCGCACGAACCACGAGCCGAGAAGCTCGTTGGGGCGCTTGTCAGCGTTCGTCCCGCCTCCGCCGTTGCCGCCCACTGGAACGCCCCCACTCCCCGAGAACACTTGTCGCCGCTCTGCGCCAAGCCCTATCAGAATGCCCGTAAACGCGGCCGCGCGTCCGGTAGTTGCCACCCTTCGAACGGGAACCCGGCTTGCCGTTGGCATACCCACGAGTAAACAAAGCCCCAGGACTCGTGCACTCAAAGTAATCCTACGATCACGCGTCCAACCATGGCGATCCGTGAAACGCCACCATTCGCCACCCCTTCGAATGAACTCCACTTGCCCCGCCCGCGCTTCACTTGACACGGAACGGCCGGGGGAGGGCGGAGAAGCGCACTCCGGGGCGCACCGAGCCGGGCACACCACCCCCTGTACGACAACGCGCCGTCTGAAACGCGAGATACCGGGCAGGCAGGAACAGAGGGTGACAATCCGGTTCCGTCACGTAACCACGGGCGCACCAGACCGTTGGAGGGGGCATGGGCTTCACGATCGGCAGTAGTCGGGCGATGCGCGACATCCGGACCGGTGCTCGTCGCCGCGGCCGTTCGTCGGAGGGCACCGCCGTCGCCACGTTCACCGGACTCTGGGGATGGGACGTGGTCCCGGGTGCCCGAGCCGCCGCGGGGGCGTGCTCGTGCGGCCGGGCCGACTGCCCGGCGCCGGGCGCGCACCCCCTGGACTTCGCCCCGACGATCCCGGCCGGCACCACGCTGGACGAGGCGACGGGCAGCTGGGCCGGCTTCCCGGGCGCCGCGGTGATGCTGCCGGTGGGCCGGGCCTTCGACGTCATCGAGGTGGCCGAGTCCGCGGGGCGCCGCGCGCTGGTCCGGCTGGAGCGCATGGGCCTGCCGCTCGGTCCCGTCACGGCCACGGCGGACGGCCGCGCCCACTTCTTCGTCTCCCCCGGCTCCGCCGCCGAGGTTCCCGAGCTGCTCTACCGGATGGGCTGGGACGACGCCTCCCTCGACCTGCACGGTCTGGGCCCGGGCACGTACATCACCGCCCCGCCCTCGGACCGCGGGGGGCTCGGCCCGGTCCGCTGGCTCCGCTCCCCCGTCCTGGACTCCGCCACCAAGCCGCCGCCGGCCAGGCTGCTGCTGGGCACCCTCGCGTATGTGGCGCACCGCTCGCGGGCCTGAGGCTCCCGGCGGACCGTACGACGACGAAGCGCCCGCTCCCCCGGCAGCAGTGCCGTGGGGGCGGGCGCTTTCGTCGCACCTGCGCGTTCGCGCGGGTGGTTCAGTCTCCGATCAGGGCGTCGACGAACGCCTCCGGCTCGAACGGCGCCAGGTCGTCCGCGCCCTCTCCGAGGCCCACCAGCTTGACCGGGACGCCCAGCTCTCGCTGCACCGCGACGACGATGCCGCCCTTCGCCGTGCCGTCGAGCTTCGTCAGGACGATGCCGGTGATCTCCACGACCTCGGCGAAGACCCGCGCCTGCACCAGACCGTTCTGCCCGGTGGTCGCGTCGAGGACGAGCAGCACCTCGTCGAGCGGGGCGTGCTTCTCCACGACACGCTTGACCTTGCCGAGCTCGTCCATGAGGCCGGTCTTGGTGTGGAGTCGACCCGCGGTGTCGATGAGGACGACGTCCGCGCCCTCCTCGATGCCCTCCTTGACCGCGTCGAAGGCGATCGAGGCGGGGTCGCCGCCCTCGGGGCCGCGGACGGTACGGGCGCCCACCCGCTCGCCCCAGGTCTGGAGCTGGTCGGCGGCGGCGGCGCGGAAGGTGTCGGCGGCACCGAGAACAACGTTTTTGCCGTCGGCGACGAGGACGCGCGCGAGCTTGCCGGTGGTGGTGGTCTTGCCGGTGCCGTTGACGCCGACGACCATCACGATGCCCGGGGTGTCGAGGGGCGAGTCGGTCTTGACCGCACGGTCGAACTCCGGCACGAGCAGCTGGATCAGCTCCTCGCGCAGCAGGCCGCGCAGCTCGTCCGGCGTCCGGGTGCCGAGCACCTTCACGCGCTCGCGCAGCCGCTCGACCAGTTCCTGGGTGGGCTGCACACCGACGTCGGCGACGAGCAGCGTGTCCTCGATCTCCTCCCAGGTCTCGTCGTCGAGGTGCTCGCGCGAGAGCAGCGTGAGCAGCCCCTTGCCGAGCGCGTTCTGCGAGCGCGAGAGCCGGGTGCGCAGGCGCACCAGGCGGCCGGCGGTCGGCTCCGGGATCTCGATCTGGGGAGCGGCCGGAGGTTCCTCGACGACGACCGACGGGGCGGCCGAGCCGTCGGGGAGATCCACCTCCTCTATCGTGCGGCGCGGCTCTTCGCGCGGCGTCTCGGCCTCGTCGCCGACGTGAGGTTCGGCCGGAGGCGCGGTGATGTCGGGGGCGGCGGGGGGCGGCGGGGGCAGCTGCTTCCGCTTGCGACTGCCGACGACGAGCCCACCGAGCGCGCCGATCACCACCACGGCGATGACTACAGCAAGGATGATGGTTTCCATAACGGGTCCAGTATGCGCGACCCCGCGCCCGGCCAGCCGTTGTCCGCGCGGGCTGCGCGCCCCGCGCCCCGCACCGGCCCGTGCCCGGTCCCCGCACCGACGGAAGGCCCGTGATTCCGGGCCCCCGCCGCCCCGGGAGCCCGGCCGGCGGGACCCCCGCGGCGGCGGCCGCCCACCTGCCGCCACCCGCCGTCGCCTGCCCGCCGCCACCTGCTGTCGCCTGCCTGCCGTCGCCTTTGGCCGGCGCCGCCCCAAGAGTCCGACAAGCGAGGCCCCCGCAGCAGCAGCCGCCGCCCGCCTTCCGCCGCCTGCCTGGGCCTGCCCGCCGGCCGCGAGGCCACCGGCCCGCCGTCGCGCGGGCCCGTGGCGCGCCGTGCGGCCCGACGCAGGTCGCGGGCCCGGGCACAGCCCCCGTTGATGTCCGGCGTGCACGGTCCGCCCGTACCGCACGCTGGTGGGCCCGCCCATGGCGCGGGACAGGGCGGGCACGCCCCTTCGGCGCGGGACAGGGCGGCCGAGAACCCACGGCGCGGGACGGCGGACCCCGTCGCGCAGGGGCGTGTCATGACTCTGGCCGTCTGACGCTCCGTCAGCTAACGTCCCCCTCCACCCACGAAGGGGGCTCCCCATGCCCGTCACGGTCGTGCGCTTCAACCTCGTCGAACCCGACGCCACCCCCGCCTCGCTCGGCGCCCGCTACCGGGCCGCCGTCGAGATGGCCGCGTACGCCGACGACCGCGGGATCACCACGGTGCAGACCGAGGAACACCACGGCGTCGCCAACAACTGGCTGCCCGCGCCGTTCGCGTTCGCGGGCGCGGTCTTCGGGGCCACCCGGCAGGTCGCGGTCACCGTGTCGGCGATCATCGGCCCGCTGCACGACCCGCTGCGGCTCGCCGAGGAGATCGCCGTGCTCGACCTGCTCAGCGGCGGCCGTCTGGTGACCGTGGCCGGCATCGGCTACCGGCCCGAGGAGTACGCGCAGTTCGACGTGGACTGGAAGCGGCGGGGCGAGCTCCAGGACGAGCTCCTGGAGACACTGCTGAAGGCGTGGACCGGCGAGGAGTTCACGTACCGGGGCCGCACGGTACGGGTCACCCCGCGCCCGCTCTCGGACCCGCACCCCCTGCTGCTGGTGGGCGGCTCCTCCCGGGCGGCGGCCCGGCGCGCGGCCCGGCTCGGGCTGCCGTTCTTCCCCAGCGCGCACCTGCCCGAGCTGGAGGCGTACTACAAGGAGCGGCTCGTCGCGTACGGCACCGAGGGCTGGACCATGATGCCCGCGGCCGAGACTCCGTTGCTGCACATCGCGGAGGACCCGGACCGGGCCTGGGCCGAGTACGGCCGTCACTTCCTGCACGAGGCGCGGACGTACGCCTCCTGGCAGTCCGGCGAGATCCGCTCCGCGGTGAAGTCGGCGGCCACGACGGTCAAGGAGCTGCGGGCCGAGGGCGTCTACCGCGTCCTGACGCCCGACCAGTGCGTGGAGCTGGGCCTGGAGAGCCTCGTCCTGCATCCGCTGTCGGGCGGGATGCCCGTGGACGAGGGCTGGCGGAGCCTGCATCTGTTCTGCGAGAGCGTGCTGCCCCGGCTCTCCTGACCTGACGGTCGAACCGGGGCGACACGGCCTCTTCACGAGTACGGGGAGAGGGGCAGCGGGGACTTGGCCTCTCTCCCCGGGTTCCGGGGAGTGCCACCGGCGGCCGTGGGGGACCGCCGGTGACCTGGCGGTCGTGGGGAACCACCGGGGGACACGACGGCCGTGGGGAGCCGCCGGGGTGCGAGGGGACGGGCGGTCAGCCCATCTCCTCCAGCGCCTTGCCCTTCGTCTCCTTGACGAACTTGAGGACGAACGGGATGGAGAGCACGGCGAAGCACGTGTAGATCACGTAGGTGGCGGAGAGGTTCCAGTCGGCCAGCGACGGGAAGCTCGCGGTGATGGCCCAGTTGGCGATCCACTGCGCGGAGGCGGCGACACCGAGCGCGGCGGCGCGGATCCGGTTCGGGAACATCTCGCCGAGGAAGACCCAGACCACGACGCCCCAGGAGAGGGCGAAGAAGAGGACGAAGACGTGCGCGGCGATCAGGGCGACCCAGCCCTGGGTGGCCGGCAGCTTGCCGTCGACCAGGTCGAAGGAGAAGGCCCACGCCTCCAGGCCGAGACCGATGGCCATACCCACCGAGCCGATGAGGGCGAGCGGCTTACGGCCGATGCGGTCGACGAAGATCATGGCGATCACGGTGCCGATGATGTTGATGATCGACGTGGTGAACGAGTAGAAGAACGAGTCCGTCGGGTCGACACCGACCGACTGCCACAGCGTCGAGGAGTAGTAGAACGCGACGTTGATGCCGACGAACTGCTGGAAGACCGAGAGTCCGATACCGATCCAGACGATCGGCAGGAAGAGGAAGCTGCCGCCGAGCAGGTCCTTGAAGGTGGACTTGTGCTCGCGCTTCATGGCCGTCTCGATCTCCTGGACCCGTGCGTCCAGGTCGATCTTGTCGCCCTCGACCTCCTTGAGCACCTCGCGGGCGCGGTCCCTGCGGCCCACCTCGAGCAGGAAGCGCGGGGACTCGGGGATGACGAAGGACAGCAGACCGTAGAGGACGGCCGGGACGACCATGACGCCGAGCATGACCTGCCAGGCCTCGACGCCCAGCAGATGACCGCGCTGGTCGCCGTCGGCGGCCTTCAGGATGGCGTAGTTGACGAGCTGCGAGATGGCGATGCCGACGACGATCGCGGCCTGCTGGAACGAGCCGAGCCGTCCGCGGTAGGCGGGCGGGGAGACCTCGGCGATGTAGGCGGGGCCGATGACGGAGGCCATGCCGATGGCGAACCCGCCGATGATGCGCCAGAAGGCGAGGTCCCACAGGGCGAAGGGCAGCGCCGAGCCGATGGCGCTGACGGTGAACAGGCTCGCGGAGATCTGCATGCAGCGGATGCGTCCGATGCGGTCGGCCATGCGTCCGGCGGCGGCGGCGCCGATGGCGCAGCCGATCAGGGCGATGGCGATGACCTGGGCCAGGGCCGCGGAGCCGATGTCGTAACGGTCCCGGATGGCCTCGACCGCACCGTTGATCACGGCACTGTCGTAGCCGAACAGGAAGCCGCCCATCGCGGCCGCGGCCGCGATGAAGATGACATGCCCGAGATGCTCGGGATGAGCCTGCGTGGCTCCTGGCACAGGTGCCTGCGATGCGCTGGTCACGTAAGACTCCTCGGGCCACCGGCCTCGCTGCCGGGGGTGGGGGGCGAAAGCCTTCGCTGGTGGTTACCAGTGGCGCACAGGTTGGCGCGAGCCACCACCTGAAGGTAAAAGCAACGTCGGAGAGACTATGCCTTCAATTTTCGAAGTCAAACGCGGGGTCTGGTGAACATGAGCAGCACCGCATGAGGTAGTTGTGTTCAAGAGTTGAACATCAAGTGCCCGAATGGGTCCTTCGGTGAAGGTGCCGTTCGCGTTGCCCGCGGCGGCGCGAGCGGGGAGGATCCGGGCATGCCGCAGACCACGGTCGTCAATCTCAAGGGTCACCGCGACGATCCCGCGTACGCCGATGTGGTGTACGTCGGCCGTGCCATGCACCGGGGCGGCTGGCATCTGGCGGGCTCACCGCTCGCGAGCCCCTTCCGTCCGGGCCACGACGGCACCCGGGAGGAGGTCGTCGCGATGTACCGCGCCTACGTGCTGGAGCGCCCGGAGTTGCTGGCCCGGCTGCCGGCGCTGCGCGGGCACCGCCTCGGCTGCTGGTGCGTCCCCGAGCGCTGCCACGCCGAGGTGCTGGCCGAACTCGCCGACGAGGGCGTGGGCGAGGACCTTCCGGCGCCGGACGACGAGGCGTAGGCGGGCGCGGTCCGCGACCGGGGCCCGGGTCGAGGTCGGGGTTGGGGCCGGGACCGCCGGATCCGGACGCCTCCGCGCCCGGCGCCCGGTGCCCCGGCGGTCAGCGCAGCCGCTGGCTGATGACCTTCGAGACGCCGTCGCCCTGCATGGAGACGCCGTACAGCGCGTCGGCGACCTCCATCGTGCGCTTCTGGTGGGTGATCACGATCAGCTGGGAGGCCTCCTGGAGCTCCTGCATGATCCTGATCAGCCGCTGGAGGTTGGTGTCGTCCAGCGCCGCCTCGACCTCGTCCATCACGTAGAACGGGCTGGGGCGCGCCTTGAAGATCGACACGAGGAGCGCGACGGCGGTCAGTGAGCGCTCGCCGCCCGACAGGAGGCTGAGCCGCTTCACCTTCTTGCCCGGCGGCCTGGCCTCCACGTCGACGCCCGTGGTGAGCATGTTGTCGGGGTCGGTCAGGATCAGCCGCCCGTCCCCGCCCGGGAACAGCCGGCTGAAGACGCCCTCGAACTCCCGGGCGGTGTCCCGGTACGCCTCGGTGAAGACCTGCTCGACGCGCTCGTCGACCTCCTTCACCACCTGAAGGAGGTCGGCGCGCGTCTTCTTCAGGTCCTCCAGCTGCTCGCTGAGGAACTTGTGACGCTCCTCCAGCGCGGCGAACTCCTCCAGGGCCAGCGGATTGACCTTGCCGAGCTGCTGGTACGCCCGTTCGGCCGACTTGAGCCGCTTCTCCTGCTCGGCGCGGTGGAAGTGCCGGGGCTGGTTGCGCGGGTGCTCGGGGTCCTCGGGCAGTTCCTCGCCCTCGGCGGGCAGCGACGGCGGCACGAGCTGGTCGGGGCCGTAGTCGGCGACGAGTCCGGCGGGCTCGACGCCGAGCTCCTCCAGCGCCTTCGTCTCCAACTGCTCTATGCGCATCCGCTTCTCGGCACCGAGCACCTCGCCCCGGTGCACCGAGTCGGTGAGCTTGTCGAGCTCCTCCTTGAGGTCGCGGCCCTGGCTCCGCGCGGCGACGAGCTCCTGCTCGCGGCGGGCCTTCGCGGCGTCGGCGGCGGTCCGCTCCTCCTCGGCGCGGGCGAGCGAGATCTCGACGTGCGCGAGGAGCTGCCGCGCGCCGGAGGCGACGGCCGAGGCGACGGCCGCCTCATGACGGAGCCGGGCGCGCCGCTGTTCGGCACGCGCGCGTGCCTCGCGTTCGGCGCGGGCGGCCCGGTCCAGCGAGTCGGCCCGTCCGGCGAGTCCCTTGACCCGCTCCTCGTGCGTACGGACCTGGAGGCGGGCCTCCATCTCCGTCTGGCGGGCGTTGGCGCCGTCCGCGGCGAGCCGGTCCCGCACCGAGGTGTCGGGTTCCTCCTCGACCGGCATCTCCTCGGCCACGGCGAGCCGTTCGGCCAGTTCCTCCGCCTCGGAT
Source organism: Streptomyces aureus (assembly GCF_000725495.1). Classification (GTDB taxonomy): domain Bacteria; phylum Actinomycetota; class Actinomycetes; order Streptomycetales; family Streptomycetaceae; genus Streptomyces; species Streptomyces aureus_B. The sequence goes on along the minus strand of NZ_JNZD01000034.1, from coordinate 52,638 downwards.
ACGGCCCGGTCGAGCGCGTCCTGGGCGCGGGCGGCGGCCGCGGTGCTCCGCTCGGCCTCGCCCGCGGCGCCGCGGGCCTGCCCGGCCAGCCGGCCGAGCTGCTGCGCGACGGACGACTTCTCCCGCTCGGCGGCCCGCCGCCTCTCCCCCAACTCCTCGACGAGTTCGGCCCGTTCGCCGCGCAGCTCGGCGGCGAGACGCTGTGTCTCGGCGAACTCCTCGCAGCGGACGGTCAGTTCCTCGATCTCGGCGGTCGCCTCGTCCACGGAGGCCTGTACCTCGAGCAGGCTCGGGGCACCGGCGGACCCGCCGTGCGCGAAGTGCGCCCCGAGCAGGTCGCCCTCGGCGGTCACCGCGGTGATCCCGGGCCGCGCGTAGACCAGGTCCTCGGCCTCCTCCAGGGTGCCGACGACGACGATTCCGCGCAGCAACCGCCGTACGGCGGGCATCAGTTCGGCGGGGCCCCGGACCAGCTCGGCGGCGTACGGCGGCCCGTCGGCTCCGTCCCCTGCCGGGCCCTGGTCCTGGTCCGGGCCGTGTCCACGCTCGCGTGCGTGCTCGTGCTCGTACTCGTGGAGGCGTGCGTCCGTGGGGGTGCCGTCCGCCGGTGCGGCAGCGGCGCCGGGTGTCTCGGGAGCCGACGCGAGCAGCAGGGCCGCGCGGCCGGCGTCCTGCTTGCGCAGCAGCCGGATGGCCTCCGCGGCCGCGGCGGGGGTGGCGACCGCGACGGCGTCGGCGGCTGCTCCGAAGGCGGCGGCGAGGGCGACCTCGAAGCCGGGGGTGACCGTCAGCAGTCCGGCGGCGGGGCCGAGCACGCCGGTGAGCCGGTCGGTGGCGCCGAGCAGCGCTCCGGTGCCGTCCTTGCGGCGCAGGCCGAGGGCGAGGGCGTCCCGGCGGGCCTGGGTGGCGGCCCGCTTCCGTTCGGCGGCGGTGGCGGCCTCGCGGGCCGCGCCGAGGGCGGCCTCCGCGTCGGACAGGGCGCGCCGGGCCGCCTCGTGCTGCTCGGCGAGGTCGGCGTCGCCCGCGTCGAGGCCGTCGACCTCGGCCTTCAGCTGCTCGTACTCCTCCTGGGCCGTGAAGGCGCGCTCCTGGGCCTCGTCGCGGGCGGCGGCGAGGCGGTCGATCTCGGCCTGCGCGGAGGCGGCGCGCGAGCGGGCGGCGTTGACCTGGCCGCCGAGGCGGGCGAGACCCTCGCGGCGGTCGGCGATGGCCCGGGCCACGTCCTTGAGGCGGCGCTCCTCGACGGTCAGCTCGCGCTCCAGCTCGGCGCGGTGCGCGACGGTGTCCTCCAGGGCCCGTTCGGCCGCCTCCAGGGCGGCTTCGAGTTCGGCCTCCTGCTCACGGACGCGGACGGCCTCGCGCTCCATGTCCTCGGGGTCGCGGCCGCGCCGTTCCTCGGCGGGCACCGAGGTGGCGCTCTTGACCCGGGCGTCGGCCAGCGACACCGTGCCGCGCACCCGCTCGGCGAGCTGGGAGAGTTCGTACCAGGTCTGCTGCGCGCGCTGCAGGCGCGGGGTGAGCTGCCGGACCTCGTCCTCCAGCAGGGCCTCCCGCTGGAGCGCCTTCCTCAGCTCGGCCTCGGCGGTCTCCTTGCGCTCCTTGAGCGCGGCCTCGTCGGCGATCTCGGACCGGAGCGCCCCGCGCAGCCGGACGAGGTCGTCGGCGAGCAGGCGCAGCCGGGCGTCGCGGAGGTCGGCCTGGATGACGGCGGCGCGGCGTGCCACGGCCGCCTGCCGCCCCAGCGGCTTGAGCTGCCGGCGCAGCTCGTCGGTGAGGTCCTGGACGCGGGCGAGGTTCGCCTGCATGGCGTCCAGCTTCCGCAGCGCCTTCTCCTTGCGCTTGCGGTGCTTGAGGACGCCCGCGGCCTCCTCGATGAAGGCGCGGCGGCCCATGGGGTCGGCGTGCAGGACGGAGTCGAGCTGGCCCTGTCCGACGATGACGTGCATCTCGCGGCCGATGCCGGAGTCGGACAGCAGTTCCTGGATGTCGAGCAGACGGCAGGTGTCGCCGTTGATCTGGTACTCGCTGCCGCCGTTGCGGAACATGATCCGCGTGATGGTGACCTCGGCGTACTCGATGGGCAGCGCCCCGTCGGAGTTGTCGATGGTCAGCGACACCTCGGCACGGCCGAGCGGCGGACGCCCGGTGGTGCCGGCGAAGATGACGTCCTCCATCTTGCCGCCGCGCAGGGACTTGGCCCCCTGTTCGCCCATGACCCAGCTGAGCGCGTCCACGACGTTGGACTTGCCCGAGCCGTTGGGGCCCACGACACAGGTGATGCCCGGCTCGAACCGCAGCGTGGTCGCGGAGGCGAACGACTTGAACCCGCGGAGGGTCAGGGCCTTGAGGTGCACGCCGCCGGACTCTACCTTTCGGGCCGGTCTCACTCCATGAACGCGCGGTTTCGCCCATGAACGCGCAGGGCAGACCAGACGTTGAAGAGGGGGGTACGTGGGGGAAAGAAAGAAGGGACGCCTGCGGGCGTCCCTTGCAAATCTGACAACTGAGCGGTTGATTCGGGCTGCCCAACCACTGCTGTCGTGGTGTGCGGTGGCAGTGATCAGGTGAGCGCAGGCTCCGCCTGGGGTACGTCGATGCTCTCGAGAAGCGAGTCGTGAGAAGCGGCAGCCGCGAGCGCGTCGTTCTCGGCCTGGATCCGTACGAGCTCGGATTCGAGGTCCTGGACGCGCTGCTGGAGCCGTCGCATCTCGGCAATGAGTCGCGGGTCGGAACCGCCGACGTAACCGAGAAGCGCCTTTGCCATGATGGATGGTCCTCCACACTGAGTGACCGACCGAAGCGGTGTGGGTCGTGAGGGAATCGCACCCGCGATGCTTGACACTGCTGATGTCCTGCTGCCGTTCCACATGCCAAACAGCTAAGGTGCGCGGGGCTTTCAGCGTCTCACCAAAAAGTTTGACGGTCAACACGATCACGCCCTGTATCGGCGGGCAACCCACGGTCGCGCGGCGTTCGAGACGGCGGCGCGGCGACTCCGGCGGGGCCCTCAGGGCGTCGGGATCATCGTTATCTCGGGAGCCTGCCACTTCGTGTCCTCGTTGGCAACCACCAGGGAGTTTCCACTACTGACGGGTGCCGGAGGCATACGCCACGCCACCTTCGGCGGGCCTCCCGGGCGTCGTCGTCAGCGGATCGCGAAGCCGTCGTAGATGCCCCGGGGCGTGTCCCAGATCTCAGTGACTCCGTCCACCCGGCCGGGCGTGTCGTCGCCCTGGAGCCAGTCGAGCAGACTCTGGCAACCGGTCCGGGGGCCCTCCGCGACCACCTGGACCCGTCCGTCGTCGAGATTGAGAGCAAAACCACTCAGCCCGCCGATCTCCAGGGCCCTGGCCCGCGTGAACCAGCGGAAACCCACACCTTGGACGCGTCCGCGGACCCAGACGACCAGCCGTGAAACCTCGTTCATGGCTGCACGCTAACCGGACAATGTCTCCTGGAGCACATCCTCCCCTTGCGCCATGCGGTACCGTCCCGACCCAATGAGTCTCATCAGAAACTCACTCTTTCGGGTGAGGATCAGGTGAGGATCGCTGACTCAAGATCGAGGAAGGCCCAACAGATGGGACGCCACCGACGCTCCGACGCCGGCCGCGCCGCCACAGGGCGCGCCACCGGAGTCACAGAAACGAGCGGGACCCACACGGAAAGCTACGGCCCGGAGAACCTGTACGGCTACGCGGCCGTCGCCGATCTCCCGTCCGCCTCCGCGGCCCGCTCGCACCGCAAGCGGAAGGGTCCGAGCCCGGTCAAGACCGGACTGCTCGGCGTCTCGGCGGCCGTGGCCCTCGGCACCGTGGCCGTCGCGGCCGGTGTCGTGCCGGGCAGCGACAACTACGCGCTCGGCGGTGGCAGCAACAACTCCGACACCATCCAGTCCGCGGGCTCGCCCTCGAGCGTCGCCACCCAGCAGGGCGGCACCTCGGGCAGCGCGGACTCCCGCGAGGGAACGTCGACGAGCCGTGGATCCGGGCGCGCGACCACGCCCGCGACGGTCGAGCCCTCGGCCTCCGCCTCGGCGCCGGCCGCTCCGGCGACGACGGCACCGCCGAAGGAGAAGGACAACCAGGGCAAGGGGGCCGGAGCCTCCAAGGAGAAGGAGACGAAGGAGCCCAAGGCTCCGAAGCCTTCGAAGACCGAGACCAAGGCGCCCGTCGCCAAGACCCCGGTGAACGTGTCCGCCGAGGCGGCCGCCGAGGCCGAGGTCCTCAAGCTCGTCAACGACGAGCGCGCCAAGGTCGGTTGCAGCCCGGTGGCCGCGAACAGCGCCCTGACGGACCTGGCCTCCGCGTTCAGCGAGGACATGGCGGCGCGGGACTTCTTCGACCACACCGACCCCAGCGGGCTCACCCCGTGGGACCGTGCGGCGAAGGCTGGGATATCCAGCCTCGGCGGCGAGAACATAGCCCGCGGCCAGGCCGACGCGGCGGCCGTCATGGACGCCTGGATGAACAGCCCCGGCCACAAGGCCAACATCCTGAACTGCGACTTCAAGACGCTCGGCGTCGGAGTCCACTTCGGCGAGGGCGGCCCTTGGTGGACGCAGGACTTCGGCTACTGAGGTAACCGCAGGTCAGAGGGCCGAGCGTCCTCCTGAACCGTGTCCGGGCCGCCGTGGACGGCATCCTCCTCCGTGAGGATGCCGTCCACGGCGGCCCGTCTCCGTTGTGGCCCGCGTCCGTTTCCCGCCGGTTCCCGGCCGAGCGCCCGGACCGGGAAGGAAGGCGGAACCGGCCGGAATCGAACCGGCGTCCTCGCGATTTTGGAGACCGCGCGCGTCGACCTCTGCGCTACGGCTCCGCCCCGCGGGCCATCCTAGGGATCCGGTCCGCAGCCGAGGCGGTGTTCGCGCCGCCCGCGACGCGCGTTCCGTCCGTTGCTGTCGGATCCGCCCGTTCCGCCGGGTCCGTGGGGAGATCTATCTCTCCAAACGGCTGGAGCTCTGGCACCGGGGGGTCCTCGTCCGTCATGGTGCACGTGAACGGCGACATGGCCGACCCGCTCGGGGGGTCGGCCATGTGGCGTTTGAGGGGACGTCCGGCGCGGACCGCCGCCGCCGACAGCCCGCTAACCAGGAGTCAGCGCAACCTTCTGGATGGCGCTGTGGCTGAGTATGCTGGCGTCATGGAATCGTCCGCGCCGATCACGGAGCGCCCCACCGGCGACGAGGGCACGGCGTGCGCGGGCGGCAAGGACCTCCCGTACAACGTGTTCGCCCGCGGGTGTCCGTCCCGGGGCACGCTGGAGCACGTCACCGGCCGCTGGGGCTCCCTCACCCTGGGGGCGCTGCACGACGGCACGGCCCGGTTCAACGAACTGCGCCGCCGCGTGGACGGCGTGAGCGAGAAGATGCTCTCGCAGACCCTGCACGCGCTGGAGCGCGACGGTCTGGTGCACCGTGACGCACGGCCCACGAACCCGCCGCGCGTCGACTACACCCTCACCCCGCTCGGGCGCGAGGTCGCCGAGCGACTGCTGGCCCTCATCGACTTCGTCGAGGGCCGGATGGACGACGTCCTGGCGGCCCGCGAGACCTACGACGAGGCCCGCGAGGCCCGGCCCGGGGCCTAGCCCCCCTCGACCACGGCGACCCGGCACGGGAGCCGCGCCGCCGGACGGGCGCGGAGCGTCCAACCAACGGGCGCGGTGCGTCAGGCGGACGCGCGCGGTGCTCGCTGGCAGCGCGGGCAGAAATAGCTGGAGCGGTTCATCCAGGCCTTGCGGCGCATCGGCGTCCCGCAGCGGCGGCAGGGCTCGCCCTCGCGCCCGTACGCGTCGAGCGAGCGGTCGAAGTAGCCCGACTCGCCGTTGACGTTGACGTACAGGCTGTCGAAGCTGGTGCCGCCGGCGGCGAGGGCGTCGTTCATGACATCGCGGACGTGGCCGAGGAGTTCGGCGGTGCGCGGCCGGGTCATGGTCCCCGCCGGGCGTTCGTAGTGGAGCTTGGAGCGCCACAGCGCCTCGTCCGCGTAGATGTTCCCGACGCCGCTGATCAGCGACTGGTCGAGGAGGGCGCGCTTGAGGGTCGTACGGCGGGCGCGCAACGCGGTGTGGAAGGCGGCGTCGTCGAACAGGGGGTCCAGGGGGTCGCGGGCGATGTGCGCGATGACGTCCGGGAGGCCGTCCGGGGTGTTCTCGTGCAGCGACAGCCCGCCGAAGGTGCGCTGGTCGACGAACCGCAGCTCGGTGCCCTGGTCGTCCTCGAAGCGGACGCGGATGCGCAGGTGCTTCTCCTCCGCCGCGTCCTCGGGCTGTACGAGGAGCTGTCCGCTCATGCCGAGGTGGGCGAGGACGGAGTACGGGGAGTCGTCGAGCGGCAGCCACAGGTACTTGCCGCGGCGCATGGCCTCGCCCACCCGGTGCCCGGCGAGGGCCTTCGCGAAGCCGTCGGGCCCCGCCAAGTGCCGCCGCACGGCGCGCGGATGGCGGACGTCCACCGAGGCGACGACCCGCCCGCTGACCCAGCGCTCCAACCCCCGCCGCACGACTTCGACTTCGGGCAGCTCGGGCACGGGACTCCTCCGGGGAAGCGGCGGGGGCGGACGATGCCGGAAGGGTACATCGCCCCGGACGGCGCCCGCCGAGAAGCACCCTGCCACGCGAGAGCACCCAGGGTTACGAGGCCGGCCCAGGCCCGCCGGGATCCCCGGCACCCTCGCCTGCCGGGAAGCAGGGCCTGTCAAGGAGCGAGCGGCCCCGCGAGAGCACCCACGGCACGAAACCGGCCGGGTCCACCGGGATCCCCGGCACCCTCGCCCGCCGGGAAGGGGGGCCGGACGGGGAGCGGGGCCCGTTGGGGAGCAGCCCACCTCGCGAGAGCACCCACGGCACGAAGCCTGCCCGAACCTTCCGCGGTCCCCGGCACCCTCACCCGCCGGGAAGCGGGCCCGCCGGGGAGCGGAGGCCCGTCCGGGAGCGCACAGCCTCGCGAGAACGCCACGCCACGAAGCCTGCCCGCACCGGCCGCAGTCCCCGGCACCCTCGCCCGCCGGGAAGCGGGCCCGCCGGGGAGCAGCCGGCCTCGCGAGAACGCCCACGCCACGAAGCCTGCCCGGCCTCGCTGGTGTCCCCGGCAAACCCGCCCGGGGCCACCGAGCACCCCCGGCAGGCACCCTGCTCCCCGGCTGCGCCGGGGTCCCCGGCAAACCTGCCGAGCCCGCCAAGCCCGCCGAGCCCGCCGAGCCCGCCGAGCCCGCCGAGCCCGCCGAGCCCGCCGAGCCCGCCGAGGATCCTCGCAAACCCACCCGGGCCCGCCGAACGCTCCGGCAAACCCGCCCGGGGCCCGCCAAGCACCCCGGACAGGTGCCCCGGTCCCCCGGCCCCGCTCAAGGCCCCCGGCCCGGAAAACGCTTCGGACCCCGTCGCGGCGCGTGAGCGTCGGGGCGGGGTCCGGTGGTGCGGGTACTACGGGTGCCGGCCGTGCCGCGGAGGCCGCGGCACTTCAGCCGGCCGAAGGAGTCAGGCCGTGGCCGTGTCGGTCGTCGGCGTCGAGGAGACGTCGGCGGTCTCCTCGCCGTCCTGGGCCGCCTGCTGGGCGGCACGGGCCACCTCTTCGGCGGCCTGGGCCGACTTCGCGCGTTCGTCCGCGGCGGAGTGGATGGCACGCCACGCGGATTCCGCGGCCTGCTGCTCCGCCTCCTTCTTGCTGCGGCCGGTGCCGGTGCCGTACGAGACGCCTCCGACGCGGGCGGCAGCAGTGAAGACCTTCTCGTGGTCCGGGCCGGTCTCCGAGACCAGGTACTCGGGAACCCCGAGCCCCTCGGTCGCGGTGAGCTCCTGGAGACTGGTCTTCCAGTCCAGGCCGGCACCGAGATTCGAGGACTTCTCGATCAGCGGGTCGAAGAGCCGGTGGACGAGTTCGCCCGCCGCTTCCAGCCCCTGGTCGAGATAGACAGCGCCGATCACCGCTTCGAGGGTGTCGGCGAGGATGGACGCCTTGTCCCGGCCTCCCGTGCCTTCCTCGCCCCGGCCGAGCCGGATGAAGGAGCCGAGTTCGAGGCCGCGCCCCACCTCCGCCAGCGCACGAGAATTGACCACCGCGGCCCGCAGCTTGGCCAACTGGCCCTCGGGCAGGTCCGGGTGGGTGCGGTACAGCGTGTCCGTGACCACGAGGCCCAGCACGGAGTCCCCGAGGAACTCCAGACGCTCGTTGGTCGGCAGACCGCCGTTCTCGTACGCGAAGGAACGGTGGGTCAGCGCACGCACCAGAAGGGCGGACTCGAGCTTGTAGCCGAGCCGCCCTTCCAGAAGCGTGTGGGACGAGGCTGTGTTGTCCGCCGGACCGCCCCCGCTCGCGCGGGGAGAGTGCTTCTTGGCGTCAGACATCAGACCTCTCACCAGCCGCTCAGACCTCGAGGACCTGGCGCTTGTTGTAGGTGCCACAGGCCGGGCACGCGATGTGCTGCAGCTTGGGCTCGTGGCAGCGCTCGCACGCAACCAGGGTGGGGACCGCAGCCTTCCACTGCGACCGGCGGTGGCGCGTGTTGCTGCGCGACATCTTCCGCTTCGGAACAGCCACGGCTACTTCTCCTGCTTCTCGTCGACGCCAGGTTCGGCGCCGCTCAACTCGTCCTTCTCGCCATCTTCGAGTGAACCGGCGAGTCCCTGCAGTGCCGCCCAACGGATGTCGACGGCGTCATGGTGGTGGTCCGGGTCGTCCGCCAGCCGGGCTCCGCATTCGGAGCACAGGCCGGGGCAGTCGTCCTGGCACACCGGCTGCATCGGCAGTGCGAGCACCACCGCATCACGCAGCACGGGTTCGAGGTCGAACAGGCCGTCCTCGAGGAAGAGAGTCTCCTCGTCGTCCTCGGCGTCGTCGACCGGCTCCGCCTTGGGGCGGCCCCGGTCATCGGCGTCAGGGTACGAGAACATCTCCTGGAAGTCCGCTTCGAGCACCTGCTCAAGCGGCTCCAGACACCTTACGCACTCCCCCTTCGCCGATGCACGGGCGGTGCCTGTGACAAGCACCCCTTCCATGACCGACTCCAGTCGGAGGTCGAGCTCCACCGGGGCGCCTTCCGGCACTCCGATGACTCCCTGGATCCCGAGGTCCGTGGGAGCGTCGATCGTGCGGGTCAGGCGCTGCAGCGCGCCAGGACGCCGCCCCAGCTCGTGCGTGTCGAACACGAGAGGATTGCGGTGGTCGAGGCGGGCGTTCAGAGCCATTCCTGCTTTCGATCTTCCAACTCGAGGAACGCCGCCCTCGGTGTCCCTGGGGCAGCGCTGATCGCGGACGTACACGCGACCGAAGAGCCAGGATACTGGACCTTTCGCTCTCGGCCCAATCCGGTCCGTGGCGGCTCCCCGGACAGGTCCGTGGCCGCGCCCCGGGCGACGGCTCGCGCCCCTCCTGACCGCGTGGTCAGTGTCCGCCGCGCCCCTGCTCGTACGCCCTGAGCTGGTCCGCGCTGATCATGCTGGTGTCGAAGAGGCTGACCTCGTCGAGGGGATGGTTCTGCTGGTCCATGGCGTGACCCTGCTGCTGGCCGTAGACCTGCTGGTTCTGGTCGTACCCCTGCTGGTCGTAGCCCTGCTGCTGGTAGGCGGCGTACGGGTCGGCCTGCTGGTAGCCGTAGGCGTCCTGCTGCTGGGCGTACTGCTGCTGGTAGCCGTAGGGGTCGGCCTGCTGCTGATAGGCGTAGGCGTCCTGCTGCCCGTAGGACGGCTGGGAGGCCGGTTCCGGGGTCCGGGGGGCCTGCTCGGGCTCGTCCGCGAGCTCGGCGAGGCCGGCGAGGTAGTCGGCGTCGCTGGTGTGCGCCCCGGGCGTCCCGTCGTCGCCGAAGGAACCGAGCGTGCCGAGGTCGTCGGTGGCGGTTCGGCCCTGGAGCTTGTCCCGGCCGCGGCCGACGGCCTCCAGGGTCTTGGCGAGGACGGCCTCGAAGGCGCCGAGCTTGGCGTCGACGTATTCGTCGGCGTTGCGGCGCAGGGTGTCCGGGTCGTAGCTGCGCTCGGGGGCGTCCTCGTCCTCGTAGCCCTCCTCGTCGAGGCCGGGACCGGTGCCGAGGAGCTTCTCGCGGCCGCGGCCGACGGAACCGAGGGTCTTGGTGAGGACGACCTCGAAGTTGGCGAGCTGGGAGTCGACGTAGTCGTCGGCCTCCGCGCGGATCTCCTCGGCCTCCTTGCGGGACTCGTTCAGGATGCGGTCCGCCTCGTTCTGCGAACGGCGGGCGACCTCGGTGTCGGAGATCAGCGACCCGCGCTCGGCGTGCGCGGTCTCGATGATCCGCTCGGCCTCCTGACGGGCCCGCTCGACCATCTCCTCGCGGCCGCCGATCAGCTCCTGCGCCTGGGCGAGCGAGCCGGGCAGGGCCTGGCGCACCTCCTCCAGCATCGAGAGCAGTTCGGCGCGGTTGACCACGCACGACGCCGACATGGGCATGGAGCGGGCGCTGCCGACCGCCGCGACGATCTCGTCGAGCTTCTTCTGAACGTCCACCGGTGCTCGCCACTCTCTACAGCTGTGTTGGAGACGGACGGGACGACTGTACGACCACTCCCGCACCGGCCGACACCGGGTGACGGACTGTCAGTCGCTCAGTCCTGGCCGAGCCGCTCCGTGAGGGCTTCCAGGACCACCGGCGGCACCAGGTGCGAGATGTCGCCGCCCCAGTTCGCGACCTCCTTGACCAGCGAGGAGGACAGGAAGCTGTAGGTGGGACTGGTCGGGATGAACAGGGTCTCGACGCCCGAGAGGCCGTTGTTCATCTGGGCCATCTGGAGTTCGTAGTCGAAGTCGCTGACCGCGCGGAGGCCCTTGACGATGGCCGGGATGTCCCGCTGCTTGCAGTAGTCGACGAGGAGGCCGTGGTAGGCCTCGACCTGGACGTTGCCGAACTCGGCCGTGACCTCGCGGATCAGCTCGATCCGCTCGTCGACCGTGAACAGGCCCTTCTTGGACTGATTGATCATCACGACGACGTGCACGACGTCGTACAGCGCGGAGGCGCGGGCGATGATGTCGAGATGTCCGTTGGTGATGGGGTCGAATGACCCCGGACAGACGGCGCGGCGCAACAGTGGTCCCTCGCTCTCCGGTCCGGTCATCGTGCGTCTTCGCACGTTGAGGCGGCGCGACCGTACCAAAAGGTGCCCTCGCCGTAGCGACGGGCCCTGAGGGCCTCAAAACCCTCGGGCCAGCCGAATTCACCGCCTCTGGTGCTGCGCTCCACGGTGACGAGCGCTTCCTCCGCGAGCCAGCCCTCCGTGCGGAGTGTGAGCAGAATCTCCCGAAGATCGTCGTCCGGAACGACGTACGGAGGGTCGAGGAAGACCAGGTCGTACGGCTCCGAGGGCGGCGCCGTGCGCACGATCTGCTCCGCTTTGCCCGCTCTGACCTCGGCGCCGGGCAGGCCCAGCGTCCTCACGTTGTCGCGGATGACCCGGGCGGCGCGGGCGTCCGCCTCGACGAGCAGGGTGTGCCCGGCGCCGCGGCTGAGCGCCTCCAGGCCGACGGCGCCGGAGCCGGCGTACAGGTCGAGCACGCGCTCGCCCTCCAGCGGGCCGCCGAGCAGGGACTCCCAGGTGGAGAAGAGGCCCTCGCGCGCCCGGTCGGAGGTGGGCCGGGTGCCGGTGCCCGGCGGGACGGCCAGACGGCGTCCGCCGGCCCGGCCGGCGATCACGCGGGTCATGAGGGTCCTTTGCGCTGGGGGTGGTCGGTTCCTCCCAGTCTCTCAGCCGCCGGACGGTCGGCGCCGCTCAGCCCTTGTCCAGGTACTGCTCCCGTTCCTCGTCCAGGAGGGCGTCCAGGGCGACGCGCAGGCCGGGCAGGTCCGTGAGGTCAGGGTCCGCGGCGACGACCGCGGTGGCCTCGTCGCGGGCCTCGGCGATGATCTCCTCGTCCTCGATGACGGCGAGCATCCGCAGCGAGGAGCGGACGCCGGATTGGGCCTGGCCGAGGACGTCGCCCTCGCGGCGCTGTTCGAGGTCGATGCGGGAGAGCTCGAAGCCGTCCAGGGTGGAGGCCACCGCGTTCAGCCGCTGCCGGGCGGGGCTCGCCTCGGGCATCTCGGAGACCAGCAGGCACAGGCCCGCCGCCGAGCCGCGGCCGACCCGGCCGCGCAGCTGGTGGAGCTGGGAGACGCCGAAGCGGTCGGCGTCCATGATCACCATGGCGGTCGCGTTCGGTACGTTCACCCCGACCTCGATGACGGTGGTGGCGACCAGGACGTGGGTCTCGCCCGCGGCGAAGCGGCGCATCACGGCGTCCTTGTCGTCCGGGTGCATCCTGCCGTGCAGGACCTCGACCCGCAGGCCCTGGAGGGGGCCCTTGGCGAGCTGGTCGGCGACGTCCAGGACGGCCAGCGGCGGGCGCTTCTCCGCCTCGTCCTCGGGGGACTTCTTCCGGGCGCCCTTCTTCGGGTCGTCCTCCTCGTCGCCGATGCGGGGGCAGACGACGTACGCCTGGTGGCCGTTCTCCACCTCCTCGCGCACGCGCTCCCACGCGCGGGCGAGGAAATGGGGTTTGTCGGCGGCCGGGACGACATGGCTGGCGATCGGCGAACGGCCGGCGGGGAGCTGGTCGAGGACCGAGGTCTCGAGGTCGCCGAAGACCGTCATGGCGACCGTGCGCGGGATGGGGGTGGCGGTCATGACGAGCAGGTGCGGGGGCTGTTTGCCCTTGCCGCGCAGGGCGTCGCGCTGCTCGACCCCGAAGCGGTGCTGTTCGTCGACGACGACCAGGCCCAGATCGTGGAACTGCACCTTGTCCTCGATCAGCGCGTGGGTGCCGATCACGATCCCGGCCTCGCCGGTGACCAGGTCGAGCAGCGCCTGGCGGCGGGCCGCCGCGCCCATGGAGCCGGTGAGCAGCACGACCTTCGTCGCGTGCTCGGCCCCGCCGAGCATGCCGCCCTGGGCCAGCTCGCCCATCATCTCGGTGACCGAACGGTGGTGCTGCTGGGCGAGCACCTCGGTGGGCGCGAGCATGGCGGCCTGCCCACCCGCGTCGACGACGGCGAGCATGGCCCGCAGGGCGACCATCGTGTTGTGCGTGACTGTGAAGTTGTCGGTGACGTAGGCGTGGCTCGGGTGAGCGACGCTGATGCACTGGACCGGTTTGCGGCCCACATATTCGACAGCCCGAACGCCGCGTCGGAACGTGTTGTATTTCGGACGAAGGCGGACCCGGTCAGCCTTGCGGGACAGCTGGAACGGTGCGTATTCGTCAGGCATTGCCACCGAGACATTGAAGGCGGCCTTCTTGGGCAACACCCGGGCTCGGCCGCCGAGTGAGCGCACGAGCCACGCGACGTCCTCTGCGAGCCTGGGCGAAACAGAGCAGAAGGAGATACTCATCCCGTTCTTCTGCACCGTGCCGTCCGTGTCCAGCAGCCCTTGAAGGAGGGCGAGTCTGTTCTTGATCGACGTGTTCTTGAATTTCTCGGGGACGAATTTGCTGTGAGACGTCGTTCCCCACAGATCCAGGTCCCGCAGCGCCTGGATCACGGGATTCCGAACACCTCCGGCCCGCTCTTTCAACTGAATCGTGTAGTCGCAGCGGGATCCGGTCACCGGGACCAGACGGCAGTCGGGCGCGACAGCGCCTGCCGCCGCCTCGCGGATCTCGTCATCGATCGTGGACAGGCGGAGGTTGTGCCGGAACGAACCGTCGCCCAGCAGAAGCCCGAGCAGATAGGGATCGAGTGGCAACCCGGCCTCCAGTCCGAGATCGACGGGAGCCGCGACGGGGACGTACCACTTCGACGATCCGTTCGCCTTGAACGTGTCGAGCCGGATCTCCCGGGTGGTCAGGGTCTTGGGCGTCTGTCCCCGGTGCCAGCCACAACTGGTGTCGACGATCCAGAGATGCTCGTCGTCGCACTCCACGGAACTTCCGTCGGAGAGGACCATGCGCCAGACATCCCTCACTCCCTGAGGGAAGACTCCGTCGATCAGGGCGGTCCCGCCGTCGGGCACGACAACCTCGTCGCCCTCCCTCAGGTCCCCCATCCGCCGGAAGCCCGTGGGTGTCAGCACGGTCGCGTCAAGAGGCTGGGCCTTCCCGGAACCCACCTCTCCCTGGAGCAGGCGGTGCATCGGGTGTTCGGTGGCGAGGCCGTCGAAGATCTCGCGGGAGACCTTCTGCTGGCCCTCGGTGAGGGTGAAGGGCAGCCGGGCGTCGAAGGCGGTCAGCAGGCCGTCGGGCAGGGGCTTGCGGGCGACGGCCGGGAGCTGGGTGTCGGCGTGCCGGCGGCGGGCCAGGGCGACCTGGAGGACGAAGGCCTCGTCCCACTTGAGGCGGGCGCGGGCGTCGTGGATGTCGGCCTTGGTGCCCGGGCGGTGGATCTTGAGGAGGGCCTCGGGGAGGCTCACCAGGCCGCGGCCGTCGCGCAGCGGGTCCGGGAGGGGGTCGACCGCCTGCTGGGCGCTGGGCAGCACCGTCTGCACGGACTTGGCGATCTTCCAGGACTCCAGCTTGGCGGTGGCCGGGTAGATCGGGATGAGGGCGCCGGCCCAGCTGTCGACGCTCTCCGCGGCCTCGTCGTCCTCGCCGCGCAGCAGTTCGTAGGCGGGGTGGGCGAGCTGGAGGCGGCGGTTGAAGACGGAGACCTTGCCGGAGAACATCGCGCGGGTGCCGGGCAGCAGGTCCTTGTGGGGCTTGTGCACGCCGTTGCCGAAGAAGACCAGCTGGACGCGGCCGCTGCCGTCCGTGATGGTGACCTCCAGGCGCTGGCCCTTGCCGCGGGGCGCCTTGGCGGAGGCGAAGGTGTGCAGCCGGGCGTCGGCGACCTGGGCGACCACCGTCACGTGCTCGTCCATCGGCAGGTCGGCGAGGTGGGTGAGCTGCCCGCGCTCCTCGTATCTGCGGGGGTAGTGGTGCAGCAGGTCGCCGACGGTGTGCAGGCCGAGGTGCTCGGCCATCACCTTCGCGGTGGCGGCACCGAGCGCCTTCTTCAGTGGTTCTTCGAGCACGGGCACGAGATCCATTGCACACCACCGCACTGACATTGCCGTATACGTCCTGGAAATCCGCTGGTCAGACGGCTGGTTCCGGGCCTAGGATGACGCGCTCCGGCCCTCTTCGCGGTCACCTCCCCCGGGACCGCCCGACCCCGCGCCGTCGCCCGTCCCCCCACCGACCGGCGCAGCGACGATGGACTCCCAGACCTCACAGCCGTCCCAGGCCTCCCCGTCACCTCACACGTTCCAGGTCGACCTGCGCGGTCTGGTCGACCTCCTCTCCCATCACCTCTACTCCAGCCCGAAGGTCTATCTGCGCGAGCTGCTGCAGAACGCCGTCGACGCGATCACCGCGCGGCGCGCCGAGCAGCCGGACGCGCCGGCCGCGGTACGGCTGTACGCCGAAGGCGGGACCCTGCGGGTGGAGGACTCCGGCGTCGGGCTCACCGAGTCCGACGTGCACAGCCTGCTGGCGACCATCGGCCGCAGCTCCAAGCGGAACGACGGCCTGGAGTCGGCGCGTTCGGACTTCCTCGGCCAGTTCGGCATCGGGCTGCTGGCGTGCTTCGTCGTCGCCGAGCGGATCCGGGTGGTCAGCCTCAGCGCCCGGACGCCCGACGCGGTGCCGGTCGAGTGGACCGCGGCCGACGACGGCTCGTACACCGTGCGCACCCTGCCCCGGGAGGCGCGGGCCGAGCCCGGGACCACCGTGCACCTGGTGGCGCGGGCCGGGGCCGGCGAGTGGCTGAGCCCGGAGCGGGTGCGGACGCTGGCGCGCGACTTCGGGGCCCTGCTGCCGTACGACGTACGTGTCGGCGACGAGCCGGTCGCGGACCTTCCCGCGCCCTGGGACCGGCCCTACCCGAGCCCGGCCGGACGCCGGGTCGCCCTGGCCCGGCACTGCCGGGAGCTGTTCGGATTCACTCCGCTGGACTCGATCGACCTGGACGTGCCGCTCGCCGGTGTCCGGGGCGTGGCCTACGTCCTGCCGACGGCGGTCTCGCCCGCGCAGCGCGCGAGCCACCGGGTGCACCTGAAGGGCATGCTGCTCACCGAGCGGGCCGAACAGCTGCTGCCCGACTGGGCGTTCTTCGTGCGCTGCGTCCTCGACACGGACAGTCTGCGGCCCACGGCGTCCCGCGAGTCGCTGTACGAGGACGAGACGCTCGCCGCCGTGCGGGAGGCGCTCGGCGAGCGCATCCGGTCCTGGCTGACCGGGCTGGCGGCGAACGACCCGGAGCGGCTGGCCGCCTTCCTGTCCGTGCACCACCTGGGGGTGAAGTCGCTGGCGCGGCACGACCCCGAGATGCTGCGCACGATGCTGCCGTGGCTGCCGTTCGAGACGAGCGACGGTCGGCTGTCCCTGGAGGAGTTCGCGCAGCGGCACCCGGTGGTGCACTTCACGCGGACCGTCGAGGAGTACCGGCAGGTCGCGCCGATCGCCTCCGCGCAGGGGGTCGGGGTCGTCAACGGCGGCTACACGTACGACAGCGAGCTGGTCGAGGCGCTGCCCGCCGTGCGTCCGGGCACGGCCGTCTCGGAGCTGGACGCGGACACCGTCACGGCCCACCTGGACACGGTGGACCCGGCCGAGGAGCTGGCGCTGGCGGGCTTCCTCGCGGCCGCGCGGTCCCGGCTCGACCCGCTGAACTGCGACGTGGTGCTGCGCGCGTTCCATCCGCTGTCGGTGCCGGCCCTGCATCTGGACGACCGGGCGGCCCGGCACGAGCAGGCCCGTGCGGAGGCCGAGGAGCAGGCCGACGACCTGTGGGCGGGCATTCTCGGCTCGCTGCGCGGCAGCACCCCGCGCGCGCGTCTGGTCCTCAACCACCTCAACCCGCTGATCCGCCGGATCAGTTCGCTCGGCGACCCGGAGCTGATCGGTACGGCCACGGAGTCCCTGTACGGACAGGCGCTGCTGATGGCCCAGCGCCCGCTGCGGCCGGCGGACTCGGCGCTGCTGAACCGCGCCTTCATCGGCCTGCTGGAGTGGGCCACCCACACCGACCCCGGAAAGGACGACCGGCGATGAGCCCGGCCATGGACTTCGACACACTGCGCCGGGCGATGGCGGACAACTACGAGCAGCCGGAGGGGCCGGGCCGCAACGCGCGCGCCGAGCAGCTGCTCGCTGAGGCCGAGAAGCTGGACGTCCCGCTCGCCGTCATCGAGGCGCTCGGACACCAGCTGAAGGTGTACAACTACAGCTCCGAGAAGGGGAAGATGTTCGTCCCCTTCGCCCGCCTGCTGCGCATGTGGGACGAACACCCGGAGGACTTCGACGAGTTCGAGATCCACTCGCTGCACTGGGTCTTCAAGTGGATGTCCGCGGGCATGCTCGACCAGCCGCACGTCCCGCTCGCCTCCATAGAGAAGTGGCTCGGCGAGATGGAGCGGCGCTATCGTCTCGCGGGCCACTCCGAACGGGCCGTGCGTAGCGCCGAGTTCAGCGTCGCCGCCCATCTGGGCGACCTGGAGCGGGCCGAGCTGGCGTACGGCGCCTGGATGGCCGCGGACCGGGACTCGATGGCCGACTGCCACGCGTGCGAGCTGCACGGGCAGGGGTGGTGGCGGGCCGTGCGCGGCGCGGACGAGGAGGCGCTGGAGCTGTGGGCGCCGGTGCTCCAGGGCGAGTACACCTGCGCCCACGAGCCGCACACCGCCCTCGCGTCCTCGCTGCTGCCGCTGCTGCGGCTGGGACGTACGGAGGAGGCGCGCGCCCACCATCTGCGGGGTTTCCGGCTGGTGCGGTCCATGGAGAGCATGCGGGGCGCGTTCGCCGACCATGTGGAGTTCTGCGCCCTGACCGGCAACGAGGCGCGTGCCCTGGAGCTGCTGGCGGAGCACCCGGCCTATTTCACGGACTCCGGGGACCCGCGCAGCCGGCTGGACTTCATGGCCGTCGTGGCGCTCACGATGGACCGGCTGACCGCGCTCGGACTGGGCGGGCAGCCGGTTCCGGGGCCCGCGGGGCGGGAGTGGACGGCTGCGGAACTGGCCGTCCACGCGCGCGAGGAGGCGCTGGCACTGGGGGCCCGGTTCGACGAGCGCAACGGCACGCCGTACATCGGCGAGCGGGCCCGTGCGCGCATGGACCAGCCGGTGCTGGTCGAACGGCTGCCGCTGGGCGTCCGCTCCGCCGGTGCGGCGGCACGCGCCGGTTCCCCCCGGCCGGTGCCGGTGGCCGTGCCGGCCGCCGCGGCGGAGGCCGGCGCACCGGACCTGGACGCGCTGCTCGCCGAGGCCCGGCGGCTCTCGGCGCTGCGGAACCCGGACGCGGTCGGGGCGTGGGAGGCCGTCTCGCGGGCCGCCGAGGGCCGGGAGCTGGACGTCCGCGACCGGGCGGAGATCGCCGATCACGAGGCGATGGGTCTCGGTCCGGGCGGCTCCGGTCACTTCCTGCGGGCCGCCGAGCTGTACGCCGAGGCGGGCGACCCCGGTGAGGCACTGGCGGCGCGTTCCCGCGCCGCGTTCGTCGGGGCCCTGTCGGGCGGTGCGGCGGGGTCGCTGGAGAGCGCCGCGGAACTGCGCGGCGAGGTGCTCGCCCTGTTCGCCGAGGGTGGCACGCAGGTATCGCAGACGGCGTCGGTGCTGGTGAGCCGGGCGCGGACGCTGATGCACCGGGTGGACGAGCTGGAGAGCGCCGCGGTGGAGGGGCGGCCGGTCCCCGGCGGCGACGCCGACGGTGACGTCCTGGCCGTCGCCGAGGAGGCCGCGCGGGAGCTGCTGGCCCTCGCCGAGCCGCACGCCGGGGACGACGTGGGGCTCGCGTCGCGGGCCGCCGAGGCCTACGCGATGCTCGGGGAGCTCGCCGCCCGCGCGGACGACGCCGAGGGGGCCGCCGGATTCCTCCGGCGCGCCGTCGACGGCTTCGTCGCGGCGGGGCTGCCGTGGTTCGCCGTCGAGTACGACTCCCGGCTCGCCGCGATCGCCACGCACCTCGGCGACATGGAGACGGCGGAGCGGGCGACGCGCGACGCGCTGGAGCACGGGGCGACCCATCTGGAGCCCGCCGGCCGGGCCCAGCTGCACCTGCGGCTCGCCGAGACGCTCGCCGCCGGGGGGCGCCCCGGACCGGCCGCGGAGCACGCGCTGGAGGCCGCGCACTGGGCCGACGAGGCGGGCGAGGCCGCCACGTTCGGCGCCTGGGCGCGCCACCACCTCGGCGGGTTCCTGCTCCGCCAGGGGCGGTGGGCGGAGGCCGCGGAGATCCTGGAGTCGGCGCTGCCCGACCTGACCGCCGAGATGCACGGCGAGGGCTCGATCGTGCAGACCCGCTGGTGGCTCGGGGACTGTCTGACCGAGCTCGGCGAACACCGCGGGGCCGCCGAGCACTGGCTGCGCGCGGCCGACGTAGCCCGGCACTGGCCCGAGCAGCGCGACCACGCGATGCTCGCGAACCTCGCGGCCGAGGCGCTCCTGCACGCCGGGATGACCGCCGAGGCGGATCAGGCGTACGCCCGCGCGTGCGACCTGTGGCGCGAGCTGGGGAACACCGA
Organism: Streptomyces aureus; assembly: GCF_000725495.1. Classification (GTDB taxonomy): domain Bacteria; phylum Actinomycetota; class Actinomycetes; order Streptomycetales; family Streptomycetaceae; genus Streptomyces; species Streptomyces aureus_B. The sequence goes on along the minus strand of NZ_JNZD01000034.1, from coordinate 33,223 downwards.
CGCCGTGGTCCGGACGCTCCGGGCCCGCGCGTGGGGTGCGGCCCGGCGGGACGGAGGGCTCGGCGAGGCGCGGGAGCTGATGGCGCGGGCGGTCCTGGAGTGCGAGTCGGCGGCCGGACCCCGCCCCGGAGCCGACGACGGCCCCGGGGCGGAGGCGGGGGCTCCGGACGGGCACGAGGACCCGGCCGCGGCCGCGAGGCACCGCCTGGTCGCCGAACTCGGGCACACTCACCGGCAGTTCGGCGATCTGGTGGCCCGTTCCGTACCGGACGCCGCCGAGGAGGGCGCCGCACGGGAGGTGTTCGAGGAGGCGCTCGGGCACATGGACCGGGCGATCGCCGTGTTCGCCTCCCTCGGGGACGCCCTGCTCGGGGCCCGGACCGGGGCCGAGCTGGCGGCGGGCTGGCTGGAGACCGACCTGGGACGGCGCGAGGCGGCCTCGGCACGCGCCCGCACGGCGCTGACCCTGGCCGACCGCCTGGAGGGCGAGCTCGCCGAGGCCCGCCGGACCGAGGCCGAGAAGCTCCTCGCCCTGGCGGAGGCCCCCGACCCGCAGGAGAAGCCCGCGTAGAACACCGGGGCCCGGCCGAACCGGGGCCCGGCCGGACCGGGTGCCCGGGCGTCGGGGTGCCCGGGCGTCGGGGCGTCGGGGCGTCGGGGCGTCGGGGCGTCGGGGCGTCGGGCCGCGGGAACCTCCCGCGACCCGGCCGGGCCGGGCTCGGCGGCACCGCACCGGCGGCGTACGACATCCGGTGGACCCGGGTTCGACGCTGTCGGCGGCGTCGGCGGCCCAGCACTTGGTGGCCGTGGCAGCGGGTCGGCGTGGCGGCTCCCCGGCGAAGCAGACTCCACGGTGCCGCCCGACTCCGCCGCAGCCGCCATGGCCACGGGCGACCCCCACACCCGGCCGACGCACCCGCTCCCCGGCGAACGCGAACTCCACGCTGCGCCCCACTCCGTCAGAGCTGGCATGGGCACGGGCGACCCCGCACCCGGCCGACGCACCCACTTCCCAGCGGACGTGAACTCCACAATGCCGCCCGACTCCATCGCAGCCCGCATGGCCACGGGCGCCCCCCACACCCGACGGGCGCACCCGCTCCCCGGCGGAGCCCGGTTGCACGGTGTTGCCGGCGCAGCCGAGCGGTCGGCGTGAGCGCGGTGCGCCCTGCACCGGGAGCGTCCTACTCCCCGCCCGAACCCGGTGTCGTGGTGTCCATGGTGCGGAGTTCCGCCGCCGCTCTGCGGAGTTCGGTGAGGACCGTTCGTACGGCCTTGCGGGCCGCGCGTTCGGGGCGGTGGAGCACGTCGATGCGGCGCACCGCGTGGACCCCGGTCAGGGGTCTGAGGACCAGCGCGGGATGCGGGCGCGTGGTCCAGCGGGGCATCAGGGCGACCCCGCCGCCCGCGGCGACGAGCTCAGCGACCACGGTGAACTCGTTGACGCGGTGGACGATGTCGAGCCGCCGGTTCGCGGCGGTCGCGACGGCGTCGACGGTGGCCATCAGCGGAAAGCCGTCGTGCACGGTGATCCAGGGCAGCCCCGCGACGTCGGCCGGGGTCAGGCTCTCCCGCCGGGCCAGCGGGTGGCCGGCCGGCAGGGCGACGTCGAGGGGTTCGCTCAGCAGCGTGGTCGCGGTGACGGTGCGCGGCCAGGGCGGTGTGTGCGCGAGGTGGTGGGCGACGACGAGGTCGTACTCCCGGGTCAGCCGGGGAAAGTGGTCCTGCGCCACGTCCTCGTCGGCGAGCGAGAGCCGCGGTGCCCCGGGGTCGCGGTCGCGCAGCAGGACCGGGAAGAACGTGGCGGCCGCGCTGTGGAAGGCGGCCACCGACACGTCCCCGGCCGGCGCGTCGACGAACTCGTCCACGCAGGTCCGGGCCCGGGCGAGGGCGCTCTCCACCTCGATCGCCGCACCGGCCAGCACCCGCCCGGCGTCCGTCAGGACCAGGCGCCGTCCGTCGCGTTCGGTGAGCGGGACCGGGATCGAGCGCTGGAGCAGGCGCAGGTGCTGCGAGATGGCCGACGGCGTCATCAGCAGCGCCTCCGCCACGGCGGTGACGCTTCCGAGTTCGCCCAGTTCCCGCAGGATCCGCAGCTGTCGCTCGTTCACCCGCACAGTGTAGTGATGCTTAAAAGACCCTGAACAACTTCGTACTGGGCTTCAGTGTCGGGGTAAGGGAGCGTGTGGGCGTGTCCCGAGTCCGCAGCACCGACGCGGTGCTTCTCCTCGTCGCCGCCGTCTGGGGGTCCAGTTATCTGGCCGCCAAGTCGGCCACGTCGGCGTTCCCCGTCCTGGTCGTCCTGTTCGCGCGGTACGGCGTCTCCGCCGTCGCCTGTGCCGCGCTCGTCCTCTCCCGGCGCCGGACGAGGCGCTGCACGCGTGACGAGCTGCGGGCCGGGACGGTGCTGGGGCTCACCCAGGCCGCCGTGCTGGTCCTGGAGACGTACGGGGTCGCGCACACCAGCGCGGGCAACGCCGGCCTGCTGATCAGCCTGACCATCGTGCTCACCCCGCTGCTGGACCGCCGGTCCGGGACGGCGGGGCTGCCGCCGCGCTACTTCGCGGCCACCGGCCTGTGTCTGCTCGCCGTCGCCCTCCTGGTGTCCGTCAGCGGCTTCCACCAGCCCCGGAGCGGTGATCTGCTGATCCTCGCCGCCGCCCTGGTCCGTGCGGCCCATGTGGCGCTGGTGGGGCGGCTCACCGCCCGTCGTCCGGTGCGGCCGCTGCACGTCACGACCGTCCAGACGGCCGTCGGCACCGTCCTGTTCGCGGTGCCCGCGGCCGGCTCCCTGTCCGCTCTCGGCGGCCTGGGCGCCTCGGGCTGTGCGCAGCTGCTCCATCTCGCCCTGTTCTGCAGCGTGTTCGCGTTCCTGGCGCAGACGTGGGCGGTGCAGCGCAGTTCCGCGAGCCGGGCCAGTCTGCTGCTGGGGACCGAGCCGGTGTGGGCGGTCGCGGTCGGCATCGGCCTCGGCGGCGAGCACCTCGGTGTCGCGACCGCGCTGGGTGCCGCCCTGATGGTCGCCGGGACCTACTGGGGGCAGGCCCTCGAACGCGCCCACCGGGCGGCCGGCGCCGAGGAGGCCCCGCGCCCGGCGGTTCCGGCGAACGCCTGACCGCCGGAACACCGGTGTCCCCCGGGCGCTACTCGACCCCGATCAGCAGCAGCGCGCCCTGCCGTCCGCCCCGGTAGACCACCGTGTCCACGGCGAGGTACGCCTCGCGCACCCGTGACTCCAGGTGCGCGGCGATGGTGTCGGGCGCGTCGTCGCCGAGGACCAGGGTGACCATCTCGCCGCCCGCCGCGAGCATGCGGTCGAGGACCGTCTCGGCGGTGGCGGTGACGTCGGTGCCGATGACGGCCACGTCGCCGTCGACGAGGCCGAGGACGTCCCCGGCCTGGCAGATGCCGGCCATGGTCCAGGACTGCCGCTCGGCGACGGCGACCTCGGCGTACCGGGTGGCGCCCGCGGCCGAGGTCATGGCGACGACGTCCTCGTCGAAGCGCCGGTCCGGTTCGTGCACGGCCAGCGCGGCGATGCCCTGCACCGCGGACCGGGTGGGGATCAGGGCGACCCGTACGCCCTCGGCGCGGGCCTGTTCGGCGGCGGCCGCCGCGGTGTGCCGCAGGTCGGCGTCGTTGGGCAGCAGCACCACCTCGCGGGCGTGGGCCCGTCGTACGGCCTCCACGAGCTCCCCGCTGGCGGGCGGCTCGTCCGGCCGCGCGAGCACGGTGGTGGCCCCGGCCTCGGCGTAGAGCCCGGCCAGTCCCTCGCCGGGTACGACGGCCACGACGGCCCGCTGCGCGCGCTCCCGGGGCGGACGCCCGGCGCCGGCCCCGGTGTGGGCGTCGCCGAGCCCGAAGTGGGTGATGCGGATGCGGTAGGGGCGCCCGGCCTCGATGCCCGCTTCGACGGCCGCGCCCGCGTCGTCCACATGGACGTGCACGTTCCACAGGCCGTCGCCGCCGACCACGACGAGGGAGTCCCCGAGGGCGTCGAGCCGGTCCCGCAGCCGGTCCACGGCGGAGTCCCGCGCCTCCAGGAGGTAGATGACCTCGAAGGCGGGATGGCCTTCCTCCGCGGCCCCGTCGGCACAGGCACCCGTCGCGTCGGCCTCCTCCGCCGAACCGGGCCCGTGGCCCCGCGCAGCCGCTGTCCCGGCGCCGGCGCCGGTCGGAGCGGCCGGCGCGGTGGCCGGACCGGTCGCGCCCGTGCCGGAGGCGCCGGGGACGGCCCCCGTGCCCGGCCGGGGAAGCCCGGCGCCGGCCGGAAGCCCTCTCGGCGCCTCCCCCGTGAACGTCTCCACCAGGGCCGCGAGCACCGCCACCAGTCCCCGGCCGCCCGCGTCGACCACACCGGCGTGCTCCAGCACGGCGAGCTGTCGGGGGGTCGCGGCGAGCGCGGCGAGCGCTCCCTCGTGGGCCGCGAGCGCGACCGCGCCGGGGTCCCCCTCGACGGAGGAGGCGGCGTCGGCCGCGGCCGAGGCGACGGTGAGGACCGTGCCCTCGACGGGGTGCGCGACGGCCCCGCGGGCCGAGTCGGCGGCGTTCCGCAGGGCGAGGGCCAGGGCCCGGCCGTCGGTGTGAGCCGTCTCACCGTCGGCGGCGAGCACCTGGGCCATGCCCCGCAGCAGCTGCGCGAGGATCGTCCCGGAGTTGCCCCGGGCGCCGATCAGCGCGCCGTGCGCCATCGCCCGTACGGCGTCGGGGAGCGAGACACCGCCCGCGCCGGGGGCCGCGGGGACCGCCTCGTACGCCGTGAACACCGCCTCGACCGCGGCGGCGGCCGACTCCACCGTCAGATACAGGTTCGTCCCGGTGTCCCCGTCGGCGACCGGATAGACGTTGATCGCGTCGATCTCCTCGCGCGCACGGCCCAGGGCCCTGAGCGCGAGCCCGCACCAGGTGCGCACCGCGAGAGCATCGAACGTCTGCGGCACCTGCGGCACCTGCGCCTCCTCGATCTGCCGGACGTGGGACGCAGCGTAGACCCAGAACGGGTTACTGCCGGTAGAGGCCCCCGGGGCCGGGGAGGGCGGAGTGACAACCGGCAGATCATGGTAGTTTCGTTCTCCGGACGCAGTCGTTGTATGCTGCTCCAGTTGCCCGATCCGATCGGGCCATCCCCCTGGCAACGCCCCTCAGATCCTAGATCTTGATCCTCGGCATGCCGGGATCAACCGTAAGTGCATCTGAAGTCTTTGGAGTGACCCGTGGCTGCCAACTGCGACGTCTGCGGCAAGGGGCCGGGCTTCGGCAACAACATCTCGCACTCGCACCGCCGTACACCGCGTCGCTGGAACCCCAACATCCAGCGCGTCCGTACCGTGGTGGGCGGGACGCCGAAGCGCGTGAACGCTTGCACCTCGTGCATCAAGGCCGGCAAGGTCACGCGCTGACAACCGCCAGCGCGCGGCCACTGCTGGTTCGCTTGCACTGAACCCGTCCACCTCACGGTGGGCGGGTTTTTTGCCGTTCCCGTACGGACGGCCCCGGTACCCGCTCCCCCGCGCCCACGAAAGCGCCCCGGCGTCCGGGGTGTGCACCCCGGACGCCGGAAGCCTCAGGACTCGATGTCCCCGAAGTGGTCCCAGCCGCCCTTGCTCGTCCAGGGAGCGCCGTCCACGGTCACCCGGGGCAGGGCCGAGGGGTTGAGGACCTCGCCGATCACCTTCCAGCGGGCCGGCAGCTTCACGTCGGGCGGGAAGGTGGCGACGATCGCGTGGTCCTCGCCGCCGGTGAGCACCCACTGGATGGGGTCGACCCCGACGGCCTGGCCGATGTCGTTCATCTGCGAGGGGATGTCGATGTCGCCGGAGCGGACGTCGATGCGGACCTTGCTCGCCTCGGCGATGTGACCGAGGTCGGCGATCAGCCCGTCGCTGACGTCCGTCATCGAGGTCGCGCCGAGCCCGGCGGCGGCCGGACCCGCGTGGTACGGCGGTTCGGGCCGGCGGTGCGCCTCGACGAAGGCACGCGGCGAGCGGAAGCCCCGGGAGAGCACCGCGAACCCGGCCGCGGACCAGCCCAGCCAGCCCGTCACGGCGACGACGTCTCCGGGCTGGGCGCCGGCCCGGGTGACCGGCTCGTGGTTGCGCAGATCGCCGAGCGCGGTGATCGCGACGGTGATGGTCTCCCCCCGTACGACGTCCCCGCCGACCACGGCCGCGCCCGCGACCTGGCACTCGTCGCGCAGCCCGTCCATCAGCTCCGAGGGCCAGGTGGCCGGGAGTTCGGCCGGTACGACCAGGCCGAGCAGCAGCGCGGTCGGCACCGCGCCCATCGCGGCGATGTCCGCGAGGTTCTGTGCGGCGGCCTTGCGGCCGACGTCGTACGCCGTGGACCAGTCGCGGCGGAAGTGACGTCCTTCGAGGAGGATGTCGGTGCTCGCCACGACCCTGCGGTCCGGCGCGGCCACCACGGCGGCGTCGTCGCCGGGGCCGACCCGGACCGCCGGGGTGGTGGTGAGGCGCGAGGTGAGCTCTCGGATGAGCCCGAACTCCCCCAGCTCGCCCACGGTGCCCTTCATGATCGTCGTGCTCCCTTTGTCGCTGCTCGTGCCCGGTCGCGAGCCGTCTGAGTACTCGGTACGGTCGAGTTGACCGTCAACATGCGCAGTCCCTCCACCCCGGCGCGCGAGCCCCAGTCACCGCGGGTCTCCCCGCGGCGAGCGGCAACGCGATACCGTGGCGTTCCTTTTCCCCACATGATCCTCGTGGCCGCCCTGGAGGTTCCGTGGTACAGGCGTACATCCTGATCCAGACGGAGGTCGGCAAAGCGTCGACCGTCGCCGAGACGATCGGCAAGATCCCGGGGGTGATCCAGGCCGAGGACGTGACCGGACCGTACGACGTGATCGTGCGCGCCCAGGCCGACACCGTGGACGAACTCGGCCGCATGGTCGTGGCCAAGGTCCAGCAGGTGGACGGCATCACCCGCACCCTGACCTGTCCGGTCGTGCACCTGTAGCCCCCGTCTACCCTTGGCCGGTGACCTTCTTCCGCCACCGGCACACCGCTTCCCTCGGGCTGCCCGCTCTCGCGACGCTGATCGCGATCGCGGGCTGCTCCTCAGCAGACGACAACGCGTCCGTCCCGGTTCCGAGCCCGGACACGAAGGTCACCAAGCTGTGCCGGAACCTGGACAAGGTGCTGCCGCGGACCCTGGACGGTCGGCGCCGTGCGGACCCCGAGCCCCGGTCCGCGCTGACGGCGGGCTGGGGAAGCCCGGCGATCATACTGCGCTGCGGTGTCGAGCGGCCTGTGAAGATGTCCGATCCGAAGGTGCCGACGGGCGACGACCCGAAGGCGGTGGCCGGCGGAGTGAACGGCGTCGACTGGCTGATGGAGCCCCAGGACGACGGGACGACCCGCCTCACCACCGCCTCGCGTCTGGCCTACGTCCAGGTCACCGTGCCGAAGGGCGAGGACGCCACCGGTGCGCTCGTCGACCTGGCCCCCTCCGTCAAGAAGGCGATCCCCAAGGGGATCGCCGACTGACGTGCTGGTGGCGCGCGGTGCTCAGCGCAGTCCGGTGGACCGCCGCAGCGCCGCCTGGATGAGCCGGTCGACGAGCTCCGCGTAACCGACGCCCGTCTCCCGCCACATCCGCGGGTACATGGAGATCGGCGTGAAGCCCGGCATCGTGTTGATCTCGTTGATCACGAACTCGCCGTCCTCGGTGAGGAAGAAGTCCGCGCGGACCAGACCCTCGCAGGACGCGGCGTCGAAGGCCTCGACGGCGAGACGGCGGACCTCCGCGGTCTGCTCCTCGGTGAGCGGCGCCGGCACGATCCCGTCGGCCGCGTCGATGTACTTGGCCTCGAAGTCGTAGAACGCGTGCGACTGCACGGGCGGGATCTCCGCGGGGACCGAGGCCCGCGGCCCGTCCTCGAACTCCAGGACGCCGCACTCGATCTCGCGGCCGCGCAGCAGCGCCTCCACGATGATCTTCGGGTCGTGCCGCTGGGCCTCCTCGATCGCCTCGTCGAGGCCCGCGAGGTCGTCGACCTTCGTGATGCCGAACGAAGAACCCGCTCGCGCGGGCTTCACGAAGAGCGGCCAGCCGTGCTCGCCCGCGAAGTCGACGATCTTCTTGCGGGCGGCGGCCTCGTCCTGCTGCCACTCGCGCGGCCGGATCACCACGTACGGGCCCACCTTCAGGCCGAACGAGGTGAACACCCGCTTCATGTAGTCCTTGTCCTGGCCGACGGCCGAGGCGAGGACGCCCGAGCCGACGTAGGGGACGCCGGACAGCTCCAGGAGGCCCTGGAGGGTGCCGTCCTCGCCGTAGGGCCCGTGCAGCATCGGGAAGACGACGTCGACCTCGCCGAGCGCCTTGGGGACCGACCCGGGCTCGTTGTAGACGACTTCGCGGTTGGCGGGGTCGACGGGGAGCACCACGCCGCCCTCGCCGGACTCGGCGAGCTGCTCGACGCTGGGCTGCCTGCGGTCGACGATCGCCATGCGTTCCGGCTCGTCCGCGGTGAGCGCCCAACGGCCGTCCTGGGTGATGCCGATCGGCAGTACGTCGTACTTCGTACGGTCGATGGCGCTCAGGACGGCGCCGGCGGTGACCACGGAGATCCCGTGTTCGGAGCTGCGGCCGCCGAAGACGACGGCGACGCGCGGCTTGCGCGTCGGCCGCTCAGGGGTCTGGGGGAGGTTCTCGGTGCTCATATCGCGTTGAGAGTACCCGGTGGTAGGCGGTGAGTCAGCGCCCCACGGCGGCCGTTGCTCAGCGTCGCACCCGCCGTCGCTGAGCGTCGCCCACCTGGCGGTTCGGCCGGGCGGTCCGGCCGGGCGGCTCAGCGGCGTTCGGGCTTGGCGCTGCGCGACATCAGTTCCTTGAGGGCGACCACCGGGGGCTTGCCCTCGTGGACGATGCTGACGACCGTCTCCGTGATCGGCATGTCGACGCCGTGCCGCCGGGCCAGATCCAGCACCGACTCGCAGGACTTGACGCCCTCGGCGGTCTGCCGGGTGACCGCGATGGTCTCCTGGAGGGTCATGCCCCGGCCGAGGTTGATGCCGAAGGTGTGGTTGCGCGAGAGCGGCGAGGAGCAGGTCGCGGCGAGGTCGCCGAGGCCCGCGAGTCCGGAGAACGTCATCGGGTCGGCGCCCATGACCAGTCCGAGCCGGGTGGTCTCGGCGAGTCCGCGGGTGATCAGCGAGCCCTTGGCGTTGTCGCCGAGGCCCATGCCGTCGGCGATGCCCACGGCGAGGCCGATCACGTTCTTGACCGCCCCGCCCAGTTCACAGCCCACCACGTCGGTGTTCGTGTACGGGCGGAAGTACGGGGTGTGGCAGGCGGTCTGGATGCGCCGGGCCACCTCCTCGTCGCGGCAGGCGACGACGCCGGCCGCCGGCATCCGCTGGGCGACCTCCTTGGCGAGGTTGGGCCCGGTGACGACGGCGACCCGGTCGGCGGAGACCTTGGCGACCTCCTCGATGACCTCGCTCATCCGCTTCACGGTGCCGAGTTCGACGCCCTTCATGAGCGAGACGAGCACGGTGTCGGGGGCCAGCAGCGGCACCCATTCCGCCAGGTTGGCGCGCAGGGTCTGGGAGGGGACGGCGAGGACGGTGAAGTCGGCGCCGCGCGCGGCCTCGGCCGGGTCGGCGGTGGCCTTCAGGTTCTCGGGGAGTTCGATCCCCGGGAGGTAGTCCGGGTTCGTCCGCGTGGAGTTGACCGCGTCGGCGAGTTCGGGCCGGCGCGCCCACAGGGTGACGTCGCACCCGGCGTCGGCGAGCACCATGCCGAAGGCCGTGCCCCACGATCCGGTCCCGAAGACGGCCGCCCTGACCGGCTTGCTCACGTTCCCTGCCCCTCTTCCTGCTGTGCCTTCGACTTGGCCGCGGCCTTGCGGCGCTGCGCGATGCGCACCTCGCGCGGGTCGTACACGGTCTCGGGCGCCTTCTCGCCGCGGATCAGCTCCAGCTGCGCGGTGACGGCGGCCATGATGACCTCGGTGACCTCCCTCAGGAGGTCCGGGTTCATCTCCCGGTCGTAGAAGCGCGAGAGGTCCACCGGCGGGCCCGCGAGCACGCGGTGGGTCTTGCGCGGAAGGAGATCGGGCTTCTTGGCGTACGGGGCCAGCAGTTCGTTGGCGCCCCACTGGGCCACCGGGATCACCGGGCACCGGGTCTGCAGGGCGACCCTGGCCGCGCCGGTCTTGCCGGTCATCGGCCAGCCGTCGGGGTCACGGGTGAGCGTGCCCTCGGGGTAGAACGCGACGCACTCGCCGCGCTCCACGGCGTCGATCGCGGCCCGGAAGGCGCTCAGGGCGTCCGTGCTCTCGCGGTAGACGGGAATCTGCCCGGTGCCGCGCATCGCGGCGCCGACGAATCCCTTCTTGAAAAGACCGGCCTTCGCCAGGAAGCGGGGAACTCGTCCGGTGTTGTACTGGTAGTGCGCATAGGCGAACGGGTCCACATGGGAATTGTGGTTGACCGCGGTGATAAATCCGCCCTCGGCCGGAATGTTCTCCATCCCTCGCCAGTCCCGCTTGAGCAGAACGACCAGCGGCGGTTTGACGAGAACCGCTGCGAAGCGGTACCAGAAGCCGATTCTGCGGCGGGGCACGCGGACACCTTCCTCTAGAGCCTGGGGGGCCGCACAAGTGTCGCTCCAGGCCGCCTGTCTGTCGAGAACACCGTACGCCCCGACACCCCGACCGCCAGGGTGGCCAGGTCACAATAAGGCGTGACTGGAGAGGGTGGAGCACTCGTGCGGTGGACCTTGGTCGTGCCCCTCAAGCCCTTGGCGCGGGCCAAGAGCAGGCTGGCGGACACCGCTTCGGACGTCCTGCGCCCCGGGCTCGCCCTCGCGTTCGCGCAGGACACCGTGGCGGCCGCGCTGGCCTGCGACGCCGTCCGGGATGTGGCGGTCGTCACGGGTGACGCGCTGGCCGGCCGGGAGCTGGCCGCGCTGGGCGCGCGGATCGTCGCGGACGAGCCGGGCGGGGGCCTCAACGCGGCGCTGGCGCACGGAGCGGGGGTGGTGCGGGCCCGGGATCCGGAAAGCGCCGTCGCGGCCCTGAACGCCGATCTGCCCGCGCTGCGGCCGTCGGAATTGGCCCGGGTGCTGGCCGCCGCGGCGGAATTCCCGCGCGCTTTTCTGGCGGATGCGGCCGCAATCGGCACCACGCTCCTGGCCGCTTCCCCCGGCCGGGAATTGCTCCCCGCTTTCGGCGGCGATTCGCGGGCCCGGCACGGGGCCTCGGGGGCCGTGGAACTCCGTCTCGACGCGGTGGATTCCGTACGCCGGGACGTGGACACCCGGGAGGATCTGCGCGCGGCGCTGACGCTCGGCGTGGGCCCGCGCACGGCCGCGGCGGCGGCACGGCTGCTGATTCCCGGCCACTGAGTTCCGCCCGGGACGACCGGTCACGGCTCCCCCAGAGTGCCGGTAATGCCCTGCGGGACGGCCGGTGAGGCACCGCGAGTCGGTCGCCGAGGCGCTGTCGGACAGCCGGTGAGGCCCCAAGGGGCGGCCGGAGAGGGTGCCGCGAGGCGCGGTCGGGGTGTCGGTGGTGGCGCGGGCGGGCGGGCTCGGGCGGGGTGCGGGCGGGCGGGACGGGTTCGGGGGATCAGTAGGCTGCCCCCATGCAGGCGACCTCGTACACGTACGACCCCGAGACCCGCAGCGGACAGGTGCTGCTCGACGACGGCACCCCGGTGCCCTTCGACGGTCCGGCGTTCGACGCCGGCGGGCTGCGGCTGCTGCGGCCGGGCCAGCGCGTGCGGATCGAGACCGAGGGCGAGGGCGCCGGGCTGCGGATCACCCTGATCACGCTGCAGACGTTCTGAGCACCCCGCGGACGCTCTGGACGCGCCGCGGCCCGAACACCGCGCGGGCACCCGGGACACACCGGTCGCCGGACACCACGCGGGCATCCGGGACACGCCGCTCGCCGGACACCACGCAGGCATCCGGGACACACCGGGTGCCTGACACCACGCGAACGGCCCGGGCCCCGCTCGCAGGGCGCCCTGAGGGCACCCGGACACGCCGCGGGCCGGGCTCCCGGTGGGAGCCCGGCCCGGCGCGTGAGGTGCCCGTGCGCCCGTTCTCTAGCGGGCGGTGGCCTTCTTGGCGGCGGTCTTGCGAGCCGTCGACTTCTTGGCGGGGGCCTTCTTCGCCGTGGCCTTCTTCGCCGGAGCCTTCTTGGCGGCGGTCGTCTTGGCCGCGGTGGTCTTCGCCGTCGTCTTCTTGGCGGCGGTCGTCTTCGCCGTCGTCTTCTTCGCCGCCGCGGTCTTCTTCACGGCGGGCGTGGCCTTCTTCGCGACCGTCTTCTTCGCCGCGGTCTTCCTGACCGCCGCCTTCTTCGCGGTGGTCGCCTTCTTGGCCGCGGCCTTCTTCACCGTCGCGGAAGCGCCGCCGGAGAGGCTGCCCTTCGGGGCCTTCTTGACCGCGACGTCGTTCTTCGGGAGCTTCTTCGAGCCGCTCACCAGGTCCTTGAACCCCTGACCGGCACGGAAGCGCGGCACGGAGGTCTTCTTGACCCGAACACGCTCACCCGTCTGAGGGTTGCGGGCGTAACGGGCGGGGCGGTCGACCTTCTCGAAGGAACCGAAGCCGGTGACCGAGACCCGGTCTCCGCCGACAACCGCACGGACGATGGCGTCCAGTACCGCGTCGACCGCGTCGGCGGCCTGCTGACGCCCGCCGACCTTGTCGGCAATCGCTTCTACGAGCTGCGCCTTGTTCACGTCTTCCCCTTCGGAGACATTGCCCGAACGAATGCGTTCAAGCTTTTTCGCACGTTAGGCAGATATATACCGCAAATCAAACACGAAACGGGCTAATCACCCTTGTGCCGCAACGAACTCGGGCCGTAGCGCGGTTCGTCAGTGATCCCCTTCGAGGAACCGGCCCTCGTCGAGGTCCTCGGTGAACCGCTCCAGCCGCCTTGTCGCGTCGGCGAGATCGTGCTTGGCCGCGGCCGTAATGACCAGCAGCTTCCGGGTCAGCGCCATCCGTACGCCCTCCGGGACTTGCAGTGCGCGCACTCTTGTGTGCGCGTCCTTGAGCTGGGTCGCGACCGCCGCGTAGAGCTCGAGTTGGCCGTCACGTTCCATGCACAGATTGTGCCATCTGGGGCGAGTTGTCGCCTGCCCAGGGGGCAACTGCCGTCCCCCGGAAGCCTCCTGGCCCCCTTGGCCGGAAGTCGCCCGTACTCGCGCCTACCCAGACAACCCGCTTTGTAACTAGGGGAGTTGACGGTCCTCGTGAGGGCGGGCGAGGGCCCTTCGGGCGCGAAAACAGCTGTACCCCCAACCGTCCACGATTGGGGGTACAGAGGGGTGTTGCCTGGCTGGAATCAGTCGGATCCCGGCCGCGGCGCGGCCCCGGACGTCAGACGTGCAGCGTCCTCGGCTTGTGCGCGGGCCGCTTGGCCTCGTACGCCGAGATGTCGCCCTCGTTCTGGAGGGTGATGGAGATGTCGTCGAGGCCGTTCAGCAGCCGCCAGCGGGCGTTCTCGTCGAGCTCGAAGGCCGCGGTGACGCCCTCGGCGCGCACCTCGCGCGCTTCGAGGTCGACGGTGATCTCGGCCTGCGGGTCGTTCTCCGACAGCTCCTGGAGCGCTTCCACGATCTTCTGGTCCAGAACCACCGTGAGCAGGCCGTTCTTGAGCGAGTTGCCGCGGAAGATGTCGGCGAACCGCGACGAGATGACGGCCTTGAAGCCGTAGTTCTGCAGCGCCCACACCGCGTGCTCGCGGGAGGAGCCGGTGCCGAAGTCGGGACCCGCGACCAGGACCGTGGCGCCCTGGCGCTCGGGCTGGTTGAGGACGAAGGAGCCGTCCTTGCGCCAGGCCTCGAAGAGGCCGTCCTCGAAGCCGTCCCTGGTCACCTTCTTGAGCCAGTGGGCGGGGATGATCTGGTCGGTGTCGACGTTGCTGCGGCGCAGCGGGACGGCCCGGCCGGTGTGCGTGGTGAATGCTTCCATGACTCTCAGACTCCAGCGGGCACGGGGGCGTCGGACAGGTCGGCCGGGGAGGCCAGGTGGCCGAGGACCGCCGAGGCGGCGGCGACCTGCGGCGAGACCAGGTGCGTACGGCCGCCCTTGCCCTGCCTGCCCTCGAAGTTGCGGTTGGAGGTGGACGCGGAGCGCTCACCGGGGGCCAGCTGGTCGGGGTTCATGCCGAGGCACATCGAGCAGCCCGCGTGCCGCCATTCGGCGCCGGCCTCCTTGAAGACCACGTCCAGGCCCTCGGAGACGGCCTGGAGTCCGACCCGCGCGGAGCCGGGGACGACCAGCATCCGTACGCCGTCGGCGACTTTGCGGCCCCCGACGATCGCGGCGGCCGCGCGCAGGTCCTCGATACGGCCGTTGGTGCACGAACCTACGAAGACGGTGTCGACCTTGATGTCGCGCAGCGGCTGCCCGGCGGTCAACCCCATGTATTCCAGGGCCTTTTCGGCCGCCAGCCGCTCCGAAGCGTCTTCGTACGAAGCCGGGTCGGGGACGTTCGCCGAAAGCGGCGCTCCCTGGCCGGGGTTGGTGCCCCAGGTGACGAACGGCGACAGGGAGGCGGCGTCGATGACGACCTCGGCGTCGAATTCGGCGTCGTCGTCGGACTTGAGCGTCTTCCAGTACGCGACGGCCGCGTCCCAGTCCTCGCCCTCGGGGGCGTGCGCGCGGCCCTTGAGGTATTCGAAGGTGGTCTCGTCGGGGGCGATCATGCCCGCGCGGGCGCCGGCCTCGATCGACATGTTGCAGATGGTCATCCGGGCCTCCATCGAGAGCTTCTCGATGGCGGAGCCGCGGTATTCCAGGATGTAGCCCTGGCCGCCGCCCGTACCGATCTTGGCGATGATCGCCAGGATCAGGTCCTTCGCGGTGACCCCGTCGGGCAGTTCCCCGTCGACGGTGATGGCCATGGTCTTGGGGCGGGCCAGCGGCAGCGTCTGGGTGGCCAGCACGTGCTCCACCTGGGAGGTGCCGATGCCGAACGCCAGGGCGCCGAAGGCACCGTGCGTGGAGGTGTGCGAGTCGCCGCAGACCACCGTGGTGCCCGGCTGGGTCAGACCCAGCTGCGGGCCGACGACGTGCACCACGCCCTGCTCGACGTCGCCCAGCGAGTGCAGCCGGACGCCGAACTCGGCGGCGTTCTTGCGCAGCGTCTCCAGCTGGACCCGGGAGACCGGGTCCGCGATGGGCTTGTCGATGTCGAGGGTCGGGGTGTTGTGATCCTCGGTAGCGATGGTGAGGTCGAGGCGCCGCACCTGGCGGCCCGCCTGACGCAGGCCGTCGAAGGCCTGCGGGCTGGTCACCTCGTGCAGCAGGTGCAGATCGATGAAGAGGAGGTCGGGCTCGCCCTCGGCGCGCCGGACGACGTGGTCGTCCCAGACCTTCTCCGCGAGTGTCCTACCCATCGCTTTCCCTCCGGCCGGCTCGTGTGGCGCCGGCCCAACTAGAGATTTCCGGGGCGGTGAACGTCCGTACCCCTCGTACCGGACGTCGTCCGCCGGACCCGTTGGTTCGCGGGCCGCTGTGCCTACCAGGGTGGCGCGTTTCACCGGAAATTGAACTTGCGTTTCACAGAGTGAGACGCGAGTATCGTTTCATGGACAACAGTAGCGGCGTCGGCGTCCTGGACAAGGCAGCCCTTGTCCTGAGCGCCCTGGAGTCCGGTCCGGCCACCCTCGCAGGCTTGGTCGCGGCGACCGGACTGGCACGACCCACGGCACATCGCCTCGCCGTGGCACTTGAACACCACCGCATGGTGGCGCGCGACATGCAGGGCCGTTTCATCCTCGGGCCCCGACTCTCCGAACTGGCCGCGGCCGCCGGTGAGGACCGTCTCCTCGCGACGGCGGGCCCGGTGCTCACGCACCTGCGGGACATCACCGGCGAGAGCGCGCAGCTCTACCGCCGCCAGGGCGACATGCGCATCTGCGTCGCCGCGGCCGAGCGGCTGTCCGGTCTGCGGGACACGGTGCCGGTGGGCTCCACCCTCACCATGAAGGCCGGTTCCTCGGCCCAGATCCTGATGGCCTGGGAGGAGCCGGAGCGGCTGCACCGCGGTCTGCAGGGCGCCCGCTTCACCGCCACCGCGCTCTCGGGCGTACGGCGCCGCGGCTGGGCCCAGTCGATCGGTGAGCGCGAGCCGGGCGTGGCGTCCGTCTCCGCGCCCGTGCGCGGGCCCTCCAACCGGGTCGTGGCCGCCGTCTCGGTCTCCGGGCCGATCGAGCGCCTGACCCGTCACCCGGGCCGTATGCACGCCCAGGCGGTCATCGACGCCGCCGGCCGCCTCTCCGAGGCCCTGCGCCGCACGGGCTGACCCGCTCCGCTCCTGCTCCCGCTCCCGGGAAGGGCCGGCCTCAACGCCGCGGCAGGCCCTTTCCGCAGCACCGTCCGTACGCGGGGTGCGCCGGCTTCCGGTGCACCCCGCGCCTCGTTCTTCCCCCGTGATCCAACTCACCGTGCCGCGCGCCGGGTTGATCGGGAACGGCCCACGGGTGACCCCCGGGCGGGTCCGTGCGCGAGCGCCGGGGAACGAGGCCGGAAACGCCGCAAGGGCCCCCACCGAAGTGGAGACCCTTGCGGACCTTGTACCCCCGACCGGATTCGAACCGGCGCTACCGCCTTGAGAGGGCGGCGTGCTAGGCCGCTACACAACGGGGGCCTGAATCGTGCGTTGCCGCAGATCCGGGGCTGGGCTACCAGGACTCGAACCTAGAATGACGGTACCAGAAACCGTAGTGTTGCCAATTACACCATAGCCCATGGTGGTTTAGACCATTTTGGTCAGTACCCCCGACCGGATTCGAACCGGCGCTACTGCCGTGAGAGGGCAGCGTGCTAGGCCGCTACACAACGGGGGCCCTAGCGATCCTGCATGAAGGGCAGCGGGTGCGACCCGAACTGCCTTCCTGGGAAGGATCTGTACCCCCGACCGGATTCGAACCGGCGCTACTGCCGTGAGAGGGCAGCGTGCTAGGCCGCTACACAACGGGGGCGTTGCGGATCTGGATCTCCGCGGTGCAGATGAGCTCTGCGAGCTGGCCTACCAGGACTCGAACCTAGAATGACGGTACCAGAAACCGTAGTGTTGCCAATTACACCATAGGCCACAGAAACGCAATCCCGTACGAAGATCTTGTTTCGGCTGACGTCTCCGGGCTCCGGCCTTTCGGCCCGCTCCCGGCGGCGCAGAAAGAACATTACCCGAAGGTGGACCCCGCTCCAAAACGGGTATCGGCGGCGAGGATCCCGGGCAACTCGGCGAGCGTTCCGATGCGGTGCGGACCCGTCCGTCCGACGGTGCCGGCGGCCGGTGCGGGACCGGGTCCGGAGGTGCCCGCACGGTCGATCCAGACCGACAGCAGACCGGCGTCGGCGGCGCCCCTGCCGTCGATCTCCGGGTGGTCGCCCACGTAGGCGACCCGGTCCGGCGGCAGCCCCAGGGCGTCGCAGGCCGCGTGGAAGGCCTCCGCCGCGGGCTTGGAGACGCCGAGCTCGGCGGCGCACAGGATCGCCTCGAAGCGGTCGTGCACACCGAGGACGCGCAGCTTGCGGTCCTGCACGAGGAGGCTGGAGTTGGACAGCACCGCGTGCCGGTGGCCGGCGGCGAGCGCGTCCAGGGCGGGCAGGACGTCCGGGAACAGCGCCCAGGCGCCCTCGTAGTGCGCGACGTACCGGTCGAACCACGCGTCGGCCTCCGGGTCGCTCAGCGGCCGTCCGAGGAACACCCGGACACGGTCCCGGCGCTGGCCCTGCCAGTCGGTCTCACCGGCCGCGTACCGCGCCCACTGGGTGTCGGTGATCTCCCGCCAGCGGGCCAGGGCCTGTTCGACCGTCGTGCCGTCGTCGAGCAGGCCCTCGGCCGCGAGATGGCCGCGCATGCCGGCGCGGTCCGCGGCCGTGTAGTCGAAGAGCGTGTCGTCGATGTCCCACACCACGGCGTCGATGCTCATGCGCCGACGGTATCTCCGGGCACGCACGGCTGTCCCCCGGTCGCCGCCACGGGCCTTCGGGCGGCACGGGGATCGGGGCGCTCGGGGTGCGGGCCGAGAGAAGCGCGCGGTACGGGCCGCGGGAGGCGCGGGATGCGGGCCGCGCGGAGTGCCGGGCGCGCGGGGCCCGGGGCGGCGACTCGGAGCACGGTGGGGCGGTGGGGCCACAAGTGGCCTATTTCCAGAGGAAGTTGCCCGACGGGCCCGACCCGGTTCAGCCGGCGCCGGGGCATACGAGAGGGGCGGTGCCCGTAGCGGACACCGCCCCTCTCACTCATGCGCGGCGGCTACGCGGCGAGCCGCTCCAGCGCGGCGTCGACGCGCGCCAGCGTCGTCTCCTTGCCCAGGATCTCCAGGGACTCGAAGAGCGGCAGGCCGACCGTGCGGCCGGTGACGGCGACGCGGACCGGGGCCTGCGCCTTGCCGAGCTTGAGGCCGTGCTCCTCGCCGGCGGCCAGAACGGCCTCCTTGAGGGACTCCGCGGAGGACCAGTCGGCCGCCTCCAGCTTCTCGCGGGCCGTGCGGAGCAGGGCGTCGCTGCCCTCCTTCATGGCCTTCGTCCAGGACGCCTCGTCGACGGCCGGCTCCGGCAGGAACAGGAAGTCGACGTTGTCCGTGATCTCCGAGAGGACCTTCATCCGCGACTGGGCGTGCGGGGCGATCGCCTGCCACTTCGCCTCGTCGAAGTCCTCCGGCGCCCAGGGCGCGAAGGGGGCGCGCAGCCAGGGGGCGCAGCGCTCGGTGAAGTCCTTCACATCGAGCATGCGGATGTGGTCGGCGTTGATCGCCTCGCACTTCTTCAGGTCGAAGCGGGCCGGGTTCGGGTTGACGTCCGTGACGTCGAACGCGGCGACCATCTCCTCGATCGAGAAGATGTCGCGGTCGGCCGCGAGCGACCAGCCGAGCAGGGAGAGGTAGTTCAGCAGGCCCTCGGGGAGGAAGCCGCGCTCGCGGTAGAGGTTGAGCGAGGACTCCGGGTCGCGCTTGGAGAGCTTCTTGTTGCCCTCGCCCATCACGTACGGGAGGTGGCCGAAGGCCGGGGTCTCCTTGGCGATGCCCAGCTCGGTCAGCGCCTTGTAGAGGGCGATCTGCCGGGGGGTGGAGGAGAGCAGGTCCTCGCCGCGCAGGACGTGGGTGATCTCCATCAGGGCGTCGTCGACGGGGTTGACGAGCGTGTAGAGCGGCGCGCCGTTCGCGCGGACGATGCCGTAGTCCGGGACGTTCTCCGGGAGGTACGTGATCTCGCCGCGGACCAGGTCCTCGAACGTGATCGCCTCGTCGGGCATCCGGAAGCGGACGATGGGCTTGCGGCCCTCGGCCTCGTAGGCGGCCTTCTGCTCGGCGCTCAGGTCGCGGCAGTGGCCGTCGTAGCCGGAGGGCTTGCCGGCGGCACGGGCCGCGTCGCGGCGGGTGTCCAGCTCCTCGGTCGAGCAGTAGCAGTGGTACGCGTGACCCGCGTCCAGCAGCTTGGCGGCGACGTCCGCGTAGAGGTCCATGCGCTGCGACTGGCGGTACGGCGCGTGCGGGCCGCCGATCTCGGGGCCCTCGTCCCAGTCGAAGCCCAGCCAGCGCATCGAGTCGAGCAGCTGCTCGTACGACTCCTCGGAGTCGCGGGCCGCGTCGGTGTCCTCGATGCGGAAGACCAGGGTGCCCTCGTTGTGCCGGGCGAACGCCCAGTTGAACAGGGCGGTGCGGACCAGCCCGACGTGGGGGTTGCCGGTCGGGGAGGGACAGAAACGTACACGGACGTTAGCCACGCTTGATCACCTTGTTGGTGAGAGTGCCGATGCCTTCGATGGTGACGGCGACCTCGTCGCCGACGTTCAGGGGGCCGACCCCAGCCGGGGTGCCGGTGAGGATCACGTCGCCGGGGAGCAGCGTCATGGCCTCGGTGATGTTGACGATCAGGTCCTCGATGGAGTGGATCATCTCGCTGGTGCGGCCGAGCTGGCGCTGCTGCCCGTTGACCGTGCACTGGATGGTCAGGTCGGCGGGGTCGAGGTCCGTCTCCACCCAGGGGCCGAGCGGGCAGGAGGTGTCGAAGCCCTTGGCGCGGGCCCACTGCTTCTCGCGCCGCTGTACGTCGCGGGCGGTGACGTCGTTGGCGCAGGTGTAGCCGAGGATGACGTCCTTGACGCGCTCGCGCGGGACCTCGCGGCACATGCGGCCGATGACGACGGCGAGCTCCGCCTCGTGGTGGAGCTCGCTGGAGAAGGAGGGGTACTGGATCGGGTCGCCGGGGCCGGTCACCGAGGTCGACGGCTTGAAGAAGGCGAACGGGGCGTCGGGCACCTCGTTGCCGAGCTCCCTGGCGTGCTCCGCGTAGTTGCGGCCGAAGGCCACGACCTTGTTGGGGAGCACCGGCGGCAGCAGCCGGACCTTGTTCAGCGGGACCTTCGTACCGGAGAGCTCGAAGTCCGCGAACGGGATGCCCTTGATGATGTCGAGGACGAGTTCGTCCGGCTTGTCGCCCTCGACCGCGCCGAACGCGACGTTGCCGTCGATGGAGAATCTGGCGATGCGCACGGGATCCTTGCGCCCCTCACTGAGCTGGCTGGAGTCTGACGCTCCAGGCTAACGCGGCAGGGGCTGCGGGCTTCGCGTATATCGGCCGACGGTGGGCGGCGGGGCGTCCCTACGGACGCCGGGGGGGGGCGTCGCTCCCGGGAAGGCCGGGAAGGACCGAAGGGCCGCGCCCCGGGGCGCGGCCCTGTCAGCGGCCGGCGGGGTTCACTCCGCGGCGGCGACCGCGACCGGGGCGTCCATCAGGACGGTGCGGCGGGGGTTGGCCGTCTGCAGGGGGAGGTCGACCGAGTGCTCCGGCCGTTCCGGCGTCCGCAGGGCGTCGGCGTCCTCGAGGTGCGCCAGCGTCGTGCGCCGCGGGTTGGCAATGTTGCGGAACATCATCGTCGTCTTCACCGTTTTGCTCGACCTTGTCGTCCTGGGCGCCGGTCGGGGTCAAAGGGCCCCACATGGGCGCGGGTTGTCGGATTCGCCATCCCTGTAAAGCGCCAGGCTAAACATTCAATTCCCTGGCGAGGCCGCGAAGAGGCCATGATCGCCGTGTGAGTTTCCTCACTCACCAAGGGGCAAACCGGTCAATCGCGGCCCCCGATTCGGTGCGACCAAACGGACATTACTCCACTGAACCAGCCATTCCGCTCCTGATCATCGCGACTGGGACAGGGCGGGGACGCCAGTGGCTCGTAGGCCTATGCCCGGTTTGTACGAGAACCCCTTGCACGTCCGGTGACAGTCCCCTCACATGCTGTCACGGAGGTCACAGCCTGGTACACGGGCCTTGTTGGAGATCCTGCACTGTGCTGGAATTCCTCGGACCGCCGCGGATTCACGATCCGGCGCGCAGGGGCGCTACTCAGCGCCGAGTGGCGGCGGGAAGGGGGAACCTGCGCCGGTCACTCAGACCACCTACACAGAGCGCATCTGCGTCTGTGTAAAAAGCCGACACCGTCCCGCCGTTCCAGCGGAGGGGCGCCTGGTCCAGAGGTTGCGACGCTAGTGCAGGGACGTTTCAAGAGGGATGGCAGCGCTTCGGCGGAGCCGGAGCCGCGCGGCGGGACCGACCGCGGTTCCTCGCCCCAGCACGCCCAGAACCCGGGACCGGCAGAGGTCGGAGGCAGCGGTGAACACGCCGCTCGCGCCGGCGCCAAGCCCAAGGCTCCCGCCACCACGACCGACGCCGCGCAGCCGGCCGCGCCGAGCCACGGCTCGCGCGTAGCCCTGCGGAACTGGCGCATCTCGACGCGACTGGTGTCGCTGCTCGCCCTCCCCGTGGTGGCGGCGACCTCGCTGGGAGCGCTCCGCATCAACGAGTCGCTGGACAACATCCAGCAGCTCGACAACATGCGGCTGCTCACCGAGATGACCAAGCAGGCCACCGAGCTCGCCGCCGCGCTCCAGAAGGAGCGCGACGAGACGGCCGGTCCGCTGGCCCACGGCGCCCTGTCCAACGACTACGAGGTCAAGTCGGTCCGCGACGCCACCGACGTGGCGAAGAAGCACTTCCTCGAGGGCACGCAGCAGGTCGACGACGCCACGGCCAAGGGCCAGCTGGCGGGCGTCCACGACAG
Organism: Streptomyces aureus; assembly: GCF_000725495.1. Lineage (GTDB taxonomy): Bacteria > Actinomycetota > Actinomycetes > Streptomycetales > Streptomycetaceae > Streptomyces > Streptomyces aureus_B. The sequence goes on along the minus strand of NZ_JNZD01000034.1, from coordinate 11,166 downwards.
CCTCGTCGGTGTCGTGTCCGAGCTCTACAAGCTCAACGAGATCCGCAGCGACGCCTACAACGACCCGCAGAACGCGACCCAGACGGTCGACGCCTACCACCGCCTGGTCACCGAGCTCCTCGCGCTCTCCCAGGACATGGCCGAGGCGACCAGCAACCCGGAGATGATCCAGCGCACCCGCGCGCTGGCGTCGTTCTCCTCCGCCAAGGAGTACGCCTCCGTCCAGCGGGCCGTCATCGCCGCCGCGCTCCCCAAGCAGCCGACGACGTTCGGAACCCTCTCGAAGAACGACCAGCAGTACGCGTTCTCCGCGCTCGAGAGCCAGGAGTCCGAGAACCAGGCGTTCAAGAACATCTACGGCACCGGCAGCACGGACCTGCTCCTGCCCATCGAGGGTGACAACCCGACGATCAAGTCGGCCGACCAGTACGCCAAGCGCGTGCTGAGCAACCCCGAGGGTCTGAAGACGCAGAACAAGCGGTCCTTCAAGGACTGGATCGACGACGACTCGGCCAAGATCGACCAGATGTCGAAGATCGAGACCACGCTGCTCAGCGAGATGGAGCAGAAGGCCCGTGAGCTGCGCAACGAGTCGCAGAGCGAAGCGATCATCTCCGGTGTCCTGATCCTGCTCGTCCTCGGTGTCTCGCTCGTCGGCGCCTTCGTCGTGGCCCGGTCCATGATCCGCTCGCTGCGCCGCCTCCAGGACACCGCCACCCGGGTCGCCCAGGACCGTCTGCCCGAGCTCGTCAAGCAGCTCTCGGAGTCGGACCCGCAGGACGTCGACACCTCCGTGGAGTCGGTCGGTGTGCACTCCCGGGACGAGATCGGCCAGGTGGCCGCGGCCTTCGACGACGTGCACCGCGAGGCCGTCCGCCTCGCCGCCGAGCAGGCCCTTCTGCGAGGCAACGTCAACGCGATGTTCACCAACCTCTCGCGCCGTTCGCAGGGTCTCATCCAGCGCCAGCTCTCCCTCATATCCGAGCTGGAGTCCCGCGAGGCCGACCCCGACCAGCTCTCCTCGCTGTTCAAGCTCGACCACCTCGCGACCCGCATGCGCCGTAACGGTGAAAACCTCCTGGTTCTCGCCGGTGAAGAGCCCGGCCGCCGCTGGACCCGCCCGGTCCCGCTGGTCGACGTCCTCCGCGCCGCCGCCTCCGAGGTGGAGCAGTACGAGCGCATCGAACTCGCCTCGGTGCCGGGCACCGAGGTCGCCGGCCGGGTCGTCAACGACCTCGTCCACCTGCTCGCAGAGCTGCTGGAGAACGCCACCTCGTTCTCCTCCCCCCAGACCAAGGTCAAGGTCACCGGTCACGCCCTGCCCGACGGCCGCGTGCTGATCGAGATCCACGACACCGGTATCGGTCTGTCCCCCGAGGACCTGGCCGCGATCAACGAGCGGCTCGCCGCTCCGCCCACGGTGGACGTCTCCGTCTCCCGACGCATGGGTCTGTTCGTGGTCGGTCGTCTGTCGCAGCGTCACGGCATCCGCATCCAGCTGCGCCCGTCCGACTCCGGCGGTACGACCGCGCTGGTCATGCTGCCCGTGGACGTCGCCCAGGGCGGCAAGAAGCCCATGCCGAACAAGCCCGGCCAGGGTGCCGCCGGCGGCCCCGCCGCCTCGCAGGCCTCGGCCGGTGTGGCCGCGGCTCGTCGCTCGGGCGGTCCCTCGCTCGGCGCCGGTTCCCCCTCCGCCCCCGGCGGTCCCCTCGGCGCCCCGCCGCAGCGCGGACAGGTCGGAGCGGGCCAGGGCGCGCGGGCGGCACTGCCCGGAAGCAACCAGGGCGGCCGTCCGGGTGCGCCCGGCGGCGCTCGTGGTCCGCAGGGCCAGGGCGGCGGTCAGGGCCGGCAGGCCCCGGCCGGTGCGAACGCCTTCGGGCAGAGCCCGCAGCAGGGCTTCGGCGGCGACACCGCCGCCGGCCAGAACGCCTTCGGTGACACCTCCGGCGGCCGGAAGAACTCGTTCGGCAACAACGCCGGCGCGGGCCAGAACGGCTTCGGCGAGGGCAACGCGGCTCCGGCCGCGCCCGCGAAGGCCCCGTCCGGCGGCAAGGGCGGCCGTCGCCGGCCGCAGCTGCCCGGCCGCGGCGGCAACGCGCGCGCCGAGCTGCCCGGCGGCAACGCCGGCGCCCGCACGCCGAGCTGGAGCGACGACAACGCGCAGCCCCCGGTTCCGCGTACGTCCCCCGACACTCCCCGTGGTCACGAGGACCCCGACGCGACCTCGCGCATGCCGCGGATCGACGAGCGGGGCCCCGCCTCCACCGCGGAGTTCGCCCGTCCCGACTTCGACGCCCCGCGCCCCGGCGCGAGCGCGCCGCAGAACAACGGCCAGCACAACGGCCAGTACGGCTACTCCGGCAACCAGTCCGCGGCGGGCCAGAACCCGGCCGCCACGGGACAGTTCGCCGCACAGGGCTACGGGGCCACCGCGTCCCCGTCGTCCACCGGCCAGTTCGCCCAGCCCGGCTACGCGCCTTCCCAGGACCCCGCGTCCACCGGGCAGTTCGCGGCACCCGGCTACGGCAACGGGCAGGGCTCGTCGTCCACCGGACAGTACGAGCGGCCGGCCACCCCACAGCCGCCCGCCCGTCAGCAGGCTCCCGAGGCGCTTCCGCCGGCCTCGAACCCCGGTGACGGCCGTACGCCGCTCTACGACACGCTGGAGACCAACTGGTTCCACGGTCAGGCGAACGGCTCCGAGGGCACCCCCGCGAACGGCACGCCCGTCAACGGCGCACCGGCCAACGGCACCGCCCAGCACAACGGCTCCCAGGGATACGCACAGGCCGCCCCCCAGCAGCCGCAGACTCCCCCGGCTCCGCAGCGTCCGGCCGCCGCACCGGCCGCCACCACCTCGTGGCGCAGCTCTCCGAACGACGATCTCGTCAAGCAGGCGGAGCGCTCCCGCAAGCCGTCGGCAGGAGGGGTCACCACCTCGGGCCTGCCGCGCCGCGTCCCGCGAGCCAACCTCGTCGCGGGTACGGCACAGCAGCAACAGCACCAAAGCGGTCCGCAGGTCTCCCGTGCGCCCGATGACGTACGCGGCCGGCTGACCAATCTCCGTCGGGGCATTCAGCAGGGTCGACAGGCCGGCAACGGCCAGACCGGCAGCTTCCCCAGCCCCACTCACCAGCAGGAGCGTTAGTTGAGCCCGATGAGCCAGGCGGCACAGAACCTCAACTGGTTGATCACCAACTTCGTGGACAACACCCCTGGTGTGTCCCACACCGTCGTCGTGTCCGCCGACGGACTCCTTCTGGCGATGTCCGAAGGCTTCCCCCGCGACCGCGCGGACCAACTGGCGGCCGTCGCCTCCGGACTCACCTCGCTGACGGCCGGGGCCTCCCGGATCTTCGAGGGCGGCTCGGTTGCCCAGACGGTCGTGGAGATGGAGCGCGGTTTCCTCTTCCTGATGTCGGTTTCGGACGGATCGTCTCTCGCGGTCCTCTCCCACCCGGAGTGCGACATCGGCCTTGTCGGCTACGAGATGGCACTGCTCGTCGACCGTGCGGGCGCCGTCCTCACGCCGGACCTGCGTGCCGAACTACAAGGCAGTCTGCTTCACTGACCGCCGCCGGATCCAGACACCGCACGAAATCACCGTCCGGCCGCCACAATCCCCCCACCGGCCCTTACAGACGGCACGACTGACCGACTTGCTGTCCCGCCCGGAGGATTCATGACCCCGCCCCCCGCCTCTCATGATCCGTACGCCGAGTCGTACGGGGATGAAGGCGACCAGCCGCTGGTACGTCCGTACGCGATGACCGGCGGCCGGACCAGGCCGCGGTACCAACTGGCCATAGAGGCTCTGATCAGCACCACGGCCGATCCGGCCCAGCTGATGGGTCTGCTCCCCGAACACCAGCGCATCTGCCATCTGTGCCGGGAAGTGAAGTCGGTGGCCGAGGTGTCGGCCCTCCTGTCCATGCCGCTCGGCGTGGCCAGGATCCTTGTCGCGGACCTCGCCGAGGCCGGACTTGTCGCCATTCACCAGCCTGGCGGCGATGAGAACAACGGCGGCGCGCCGGACGTGACACTGCTCGAAAGGGTGCTCAGTGGACTTCGCAAGCTCTGACGGAGGCCGGGCGACCACCTCCGCGAAGATCGTCGTAGCGGGTGGCCTTCGGCCGTATCACCCTCGACCAGGACCTGATCCTGTACCTCTTCGGTACGCCGGGCCAGGACCGCTTCTGGTTCATGTGGGACGACCTGGTCCGCGGTGCCATCGGTGCCGTGGTCCTGGTGGACACCCGGCGTCTCGCCGACTGCTTCCCGGCGGTCGACTACTTCGAGAACAGCGGCCTGCCGTTCGTCATCGCCCTCAACGGCTTCGACGGTCACCAGCCGTACAACCCGGAGGAAGTGCGCGAGGCCCTTCAGATCGGCCCGGACGCGCCGATCATCACGACGGACGCGCGACACCGTGCAGATGCGAAGAGCGCTCTGATCACCCTGGTCGAGCACGCGCTCATGGCCCGTCTGCGTTAACGATCAAGTCGACGGTCCTGTATGGAAGTTGTGGTAGTCACATGGGAGCCGGCTGTGTCATTTGACACGGCCGGCCTCGGTGTTCATAACGTTTCGACAGAGAATTTCGCTGGCCCTGACACGCATAGCGGTCGCCCGGTGCCGCTGCGTTCATGAAAGCCCCGTCTTTTGGCGGGGCTCGCTCTTTATGACCGATTTATCTGTGGCCAGCACCACTCGGAATCATCCGTTCCGAGTGTTTGGAATGGCGCTGCTTGACGTGCTGGAATGCGCTGAACTGCCCAGTAGTCAAGGGCGCTGGTAGATACGGCGGCACACAGTAGGTGCCGACGCCGAGAGGTTGTTGGTCGAGTGAGGCGAAGCATGAACGGTCCCGAGCCGTCGGCACGGGGCAACTTCACCCCGCCGGCGCGCGGAGCGGCGCCCGCACAAGTGGCCGCCGGTCCGGAGCCCACGCCGGCGCCCGCGCCGAGCGGAGGCCGATTCTCCCCGCGCAACTGGCGCGTGCCGACCAGGCTGAACGCGATCCTGCTCATCCCCGTGGTGGTCGGCCTCGTCATGGGCGGCTTCCAGGTGAAGAGCTCGATCGACACCTGGCAGGAAGCCCAGGACGCCGAGAAGACGGCCCTCCTCGTGCAGGCGGCGCTGAACTACGGCGACAAGCTGTTCGTCGAGCGCGACCTCAGCGCCGCCCCGCTGCTGTCGGGCAAGGGCACGAAGGACGCGACCGTCGTCAAGGTCCGCCGGGACACCGACCTGGCCGCCGACGCCTTCGACGAGGCCGCCCAGAACATGCCCAAGACGCCGGGCCTGGAGCGCCGTCTCCAGATATTCCGCGACGTCGAGCCCGGTCTCGAGAAGCTCCGGGGCGCGGCCTACACGACCGCGCTCCCCGGCGTGAAGACCGAGGAGGGCTACCTCCAGATCCAGCACCCGCTGATGGAGTTCGCCAACGAGCTCGGTCTGGGCACCGGAAACATCACCAGCTACGGCCGTACGGTCTACGCGATCTCGCTGTCCAAGGCCGCGCTGTCGCTGGAGCGCTCCATCGGTGTGCACATGCTGGTCAAGCCGGGCCCCGGCAACAGCAGCCTCGCCAGCCAGCGCGTCGCCCTGTCCTCGTACGCCTACCTCGAGGGCATCGCCATCGAGGAGTACAAGGGCGGTGGCACCGAGGACGACGCCGCCAAGCTCACCGCCGCGACGGCGACCGTCAAGGCCGAGCTGACGCAGGCGGCCCAGGAGGCCGCGGCCAAGGACCCGAACTACATACCGCCGCCGGCGAAGACGACCGAGATGGTCAAGGAGCTCTCCTCGCTCCCGTCGTCGCTGGAGAGCGACCGGGCCAAGCTCGCCGCGAACGGCATCACCGCGCAGAACTGGATGGCGGTCAACACCGCCAAGTACAACGCGTACCGCAAGATCGAGTCCGACCTCGCCGACAAGGCCGTGGCCGAGGCCGGCGACATCTCCGACACGGCCAAGACCGACGCCTTCATCACCGGTGCCGTCGTCGTCGTCGCCCTGCTCGCCGCGTTCATCCTGGCCGGCATGGTGGCCCGCCAGATGAGCCGCTCGATGCGCCAGCTGCGCAGCGCGGCCTTCAACGTCGCCGAGCAGCGTCTGCCGATGCTGGTCGACCAGCTCTCGCGCACCGACCCCGGCCGGGTCGACACCCGCGTGCAGCCGATCCCGATCAACAGCACGGACGAGATCGGCGAAGTCGCCCGGGCCTTCGACCAGGTCCACCGCGAGGCCGTACGACTGGCCGCCGAGCAGGCCCTCCTGCGAGGCAACATCAACGCGATCTTCACGAACCTCTCGCGCCGCAACCAGTCGCTGATCGAGGGCCAGCTGACCCTGATCACCGACCTGGAGAACAACGAGGCCGACCCGGACCAGCTGGAGAACCTCTTCCGCCTGGACCACCTCGCGACCCGTATGCGCCGCAACGGCGAGAACCTCCTGGTCCTCGCGGGCGAGGAGCCCGGACGCCGCTGGGACCAGCCGGTCCCGCTGGTGGACGTGCTGCGCGCCGCCTCCTCCGAGGTGGAGCAGTACGAGCGCATCGAGCTCTCCGGCGTCCCGGAGGCCGAGATCCACGGCCGCGCCGTGACCGACCTCGTGCACCTGCTCGCCGAGCTGCTGGAGAACGCGACCACGTTCTCCTCCCCGCAGACCAAGGTCCGCGTCACCGCGACCCGTCTGCCCGACGGCCGCATCATGGTCGAGATCCACGACAAGGGCATCGGCCTCACCGCCGAGGACTTCGCGGACATCAACCACAAGCTGGCCAACCCGCCGACCGTGGACGCCGCGATCTCGCAGCGCATGGGCCTGTTCGTGGTCGGCCGGCTGTCCGACCGCCACGGAATCCGCGTCCAGCTCCGCCCCTCGGGCGAGCAGGCCGGCACCACCTCCCTGGTCATGCTCCCCGACGCCATCACCCACGGTGGCGGTGGCGAGCAGCCGATGCGCGACGAGTTCACCGTGTCCCAGATCATTCCCGAGCAGCAGCAGCAGTCGTTCCCGGGGGAGAACTTCGGGACCCAGCAGCAGCCGGTGCTCACGGCCGCGGACCTCGGCTTCGACGACAGCCGCTACGAGGTGCCGGACGACATCCGCGACCTGGACCCCGTGGGCCGCTCCCTGATGCGCGAGGAGCGCCGTGCGGCCCTGGAGGCCCAGACGCACGGCCCCGACGCCATCGAGGCGCCCCAGGGCTACGCCGAGGGCTTCGACGCCGGCCAGCCCGCGTACGACAACGGACAGCCGTCCTTCGACGCCCCGGCGTACGACGGCGCCCAGGGCGTGCACGAGGAGCAGCAGACCACGTACAACCAGCAGACGTCGTACGAGGAGCCGCAGCAGGCTGCGTACGACGAGGCGTACTTCCCGTCCAACGGCGGCTACCCTGATCCCTCCTACCAGGAGCCGGTCCAGCAGGAGCACGCCGGAACGGGCAACTCCGCCCAGGATTCGCTGTCGGGCTTCGGTGAGCCGTCCTACCAGGACGACTGGCCGCAGCAGCAGGACGCGTACCAGGGCGGGTACCGGTCCGACTACGCTCCGGAAGCGGAATCTCCGCAGGTCGCTGACGCGAGTGAGCGGGACAGCGTAGGCTTTGGTCGTCCGGGACCGGCCACTTCGGCCCCCCACACGATGACCGACGCGGGTCTCCCCCGTCGCGGCCCCGCCCCCGCCGGCAACGCCCGGCGCCCGGCGCAACCGGCGAGGGAGCAGGCGGCGCCCATGTCCTCCGGGAACACGGGCGACGACTGGCGGTCGTCGAACGACGATCGGTGGCAGCGCGCCGAGCAGCTGAAGAAGCCCAAGGCGGGCGGGGTCACCTCGTCCGGTCTCCCGCGGCGGGTGCCCAAGGCCAACCTGGTCGAGGGAACCGCGGAATCGACCCCCCAGGGAGGCCCCCAGGTCTCCCGTGCTCCCGAGGACGTCCGGGGCAGGCTGAGCAACCTGCGTCGCGGCGTGGAGCGGGGACGCAATGCAGGCAGTGACACGAACGGCCAGGGCCTCGGTCCTGACAGCACCTACAACCAGGAGCGTTAGTTGTGAGCCCGATGAGCCAGGCGGCACAGAACCTGAACTGGTTGATCACCAATTTCGTGGACAACACCCCCGGGGTGTCGCACACGGTGGTGGTCTCCGCCGACGGACTCCTTCTGGCCATGTCCGAAGGCTTTCCCCGTGACCGTGCCGACCAGCTGGCGGCCGTCGCGTCCGGTCTGACCTCGTTGACCGCGGGTGCGTCCCGTATCTTCGAGGGCGGCCACGTGAACCAGACCGTTGTGGAGATGGAGCGAGGATTCCTCTTCCTCATGTCCATTTCGGACGGTTCTTCACTCGCAGTACTCGCACACCCTGAGGCGGACATCGGTCTCATTGGGTACGAGATGGCGCTTCTGGTGGACCGTGCGGGCACGGTTCTGACTCCGGATCTTCGTGCGGAGCTCCAGGGCAGCCTTCTCAACTAATAGACAGACGGTGCGAATTGTCGTCCCGGGGCCGTAAGGTTTCGGGACGCGGTCCCAGCGTTGGGTGCCCGGCACAGTCGGAGGAGGAGAGAGAGTGGTAACACCCCCAGGCGGTTCGTCTTCGGGCAATTGGTCGTACGGCCCCGGCCAGGGGCAGGGCGACGGCTCAGGCGACCCCAACCGGTACAACTTTCCCTCCGCCCCCAGCCAGCGACGCCAGCCGTACGCGCCCCAGGGTCCGCAGGGCCCGGGGCCGTCCCCGTACGACCAGCCGTCGGCACCGCGCATCCAGCCCGTGCAGCCGCACCGACGCTCCCCCGAGGCTTCGCCCGCCGGGGGGTCGAACAACAACCCCCTGGTGCGTCCGTACGCCATGACGGGTGGCCGCACCAGGCCGCGTTACCAGCTCGCCATCGAGGCGCTGGTACACACCACCGCGCAGCCGCACCAGATGCAGGGCCAGTTGCCCGAGCATCAGCGCATCTGCAACCTCTGCCGGGAGATCAAGTCGGTGGCCGAGATCTCGGCCCTGCTGACCATCCCTCTCGGCGTGGCCAGGATCCTCGTCGCCGACTTGGCGGAGGCGGGCCTGGTCGCCATTCATCAGCCGGGCGGCGACGAGAGCGCCGGCGGTCAGCCAGCCGTGACATTGCTCGAAAGGGTGCTCAGTGGACTTCGCAAGCTCTAGCGGAGGGCCTTCCCGCTCCACCACGTCCGCGAAGATCGTGGTGGCGGGCGGCTTCGGCGTGGGCAAGACCACGTTCGTCGGCGCCGTCTCGGAGATCAACCCGCTGCCTTCGGCCGTATCACCCTCGACCAGGACCTGATCCTGTACCTCTTCGGTACGCCGGGCCAGGACCGCTTCTGGTTCATGTGGGACGACCTGGTCCGCGGCGCCATCGGCGCGATCGTCCTGGTGGACACCCGCCGTCTCGCCGACTGCTTCCCCGCGGTCGACTACTTCGAGAACAGCGGCCTGCCGTTCGTCATCGCCCTCAACGGCTTCGACGGCAGCCAGCCGTACAACCCGGAGGAAGTGCGCGAGGCACTCCAGATCGGCCCGGACGCCCCGATCATCACGACCGACGCCCGGCACCGCGCGGACGCCAAGTCGGCGCTGATCACGCTGGTCGAGCACGCCCTCATGGCGCGCCTGCGCTAGCGTCCCCCGCTCGCACGTACGACGGCCCCTGCCTCTCCGCCCGGAGAAGCAGGGGCCGTCGCGCGTCCCGGGCCGCCCCGGTCCGGACGCTCCCGCCTCCCCGGTCCGGACGCTCCCGCCGCACCGGCGGCCGTTCCCGGCGCGCCCGTACGGCGCCGCCCTGCCGAACCGGCGCCCCGCAGGGGCCCGTCGGGCGGCGGGCCGGACCGGGAAGGCCGAACACCCGCCGAACGGACCCCAGTTGGCCCTGGAGGGCCTCTGCGGGCCCGGAACGCACGACAGCCCCGCCCTCCATCGGAGGACGGGGCTGTCGGTGTCAGACCCTCAGCGCCAGCTGTGCGGGGCGCGGAAGCCGGGCTCGCGCTCCAGGCGGCGCCAGCCCGCCTTGCGGTGGGCGCGGTGGGAGGGAGCGGCATCAGTGGGAGCGGAGGCGGCACGGGCCAGGAGGATCGCCGTGATGGCGGCGACCTCCTCGGGCTCGGCGTGGCCCTTCTCGACGCGGATGTCAGGGGTGCTCATAGGTTTCAGTCTCCATGAGAGAGGTTTCCGCGGGGGTACCGCGAAGGATCCGCCGGGTTACTGCGGGGGGTTGCCGTGCTTGCGGGAGGGCAGGTCGGCATGCTTCGTGTGCAGCATCGCGAGCGACTTGATCAGGACCTCGCGGGTCTCGCTCGGGTCGATGACGTCGTCCACGAGGCCGCGCTCGGCCGCGTAGTACGGGTGCATCAGCTCGGCCTTGTACTCCTTGACCATGCGGACCCGCATGGCCTCGGGATCGGCGGCGTCGGCGATCTGGCGGCGGAAGATGACGTTGGCGGCGCCCTCGGCGCCCATCACGGCGATCTCGTTGGTGGGCCAGGCGTAGGTGAGGTCCGCGCCGATGGACTGGCTGTCCATGACGATGTACGCACCTCCGTACGCCTTGCGCAGGATCAGCGAGATCCGGGGCACCGTCGCGTTGCAGTAGGCGTAGAGCAGCTTGGCGCCGTGCCGGATGATCCCGCCGTGCTCCTGGTCGACACCGGGCAGGAACCCGGGCACGTCCAGCAGCGTGAGGATCGGGATATTGAAAGCGTCACACATCTGCACAAAGCGTGCAGCTTTTTCGGACGCCTCGATGTCGAGGACACCCGCCAGGCTCTGCGGCTGGTTGGCGACGATGCCGACGACCTGGCCGTCGAGGCGGGCCAGGGCGCAGATGATGTTGCGGGCCCAGCGCTCGTGGACCTCGAGGTAGTCGCCGTCGTCGACGAGCTCCTCGATGACCTTGGTCATGTCATAGGGGCGGTTGCCGTCGGCCGGGACCAGGTCCAGGAGGACCTCGCTGCGGCGGTCGGCCGGGTCGGAGGACTCGGCGCGCGGCGGGTTCTCGCGGTTGTTCTGCGGGAGCATCGACAGGAGGTAGCGGACCTCGGCGATGCAGGTCTCCTCGTCGTCATAGGCGAAGTGGCACACCCCGGAGGTCTCGGCGTGCACGTCGGCGCCGCCCAGGCCGTTCTGGGTGATCTCCTCGCCGGT
>NZ_JNZD01000033.1 GCF_000725495.1 Streptomyces aureus | reverse complement strand
GGGGGCGAGTGGGGCTGGGGGGTGGGGTGGGGGTGTTCGGGGTGGGGGCGGTTCCGCGGGGGGTGGAAGTGGGGAAAAGCCGGACGCGGCGGTGGGCGCGGACCTACTCTCGAGTTGTGCCAGGCGCGTCCGGTCGGGTCCTTGTCGTGGACGACAACAAGGTCATCCGGCAGCTGATCAGGGTCAACCTCGAGCTGGAGGGTCTCGAGGTCGTGACCGCGGCTGACGGTGCCGAGTGTCTGGACGTCGTCCATCAGGTCCGGCCCGATGTCGTCACCCTCGACGTCGTGATGCCCCGGCTCGACGGTCTGCGCACCGCCGCCCGGCTGCGTGCCGACCCGCGCACCCGTGATCTTCCTCTCGCCATCGTCAGCGCCTGCACGCAGTACGAGGTCGACGCCGGTCTCGACGTCGGCGTCGACGCCTTCCTCGCCAAGCCCTTCGAGCCCGCCGAACTCGTCAGCCTCGTACGCCAGTTGATCGAGGGGCGTGTGCCGGGAGACGTCTCCGGTGGGGGCGGCGGGGGCGGTAGTGGTGATGGTGGCGTCGTCGAGGGGGCCGGGCACGCAGGGCATGCAGACCATGCCGGGCACGCTGGACACCCTGGTCATTGACCCGGCGGACACATCTACACCGGCGAGCACGTTCATACGCCGAGTACGTCGGTGCGTGCGCCGAGTACACCGGCATCAGGAGCGGGTCTCGTCTGTGTGGTGACCGGCCCGGCGGCCGCCTCCGGCTCGTTACGACGTTCGGTCGGGGCCCGGCTGCCATCGCTCCGCGCCCCGTGAGCGCGTTCGTCCCTCGTGCGGGTCGAGCCCCGCTGCCCCCTCGCGTGCGGGAAATCGGTCCTAGGCCGGCAGGCACCGGGAAACGCGCCGCACCCCCTGGCCCGCCGAACCCCTGCCCCGTCCACATCCCGGACCATCCGCAAATCGGCTCGCGTTTTCACCCCCTACCTCCCCTAGGCTTGTCCCGTGACTCCCGTCGAGCTCTCCCGTACCGTGCTGCGCGCGGTGCGTCGTGCTGTCGACGACGGGGAACTCGACGGTGTGTCCGTGCCGGAGGGTGTGGTGGTCGCGCCGCCGGGGGCGGGCGGGTGCGGGGACTACGCGACGAACGTCGCCCTGCGGCTCGCCGGACAGGCGAAGCTGCCGGCGGCCGGTGTCGCCGAGGTTCTGCGCCGGTACCTCGTGGACGAACCCGGTGTCGCCGGCGTCACCGTCACCGGGCCCGGTTTCCTCAACATCACCCTCGTCGGCGGCGCCACCGCCGGTCTGGTCGAAGAGGTCCTGGAGCGCGGGGCGCGGTACGGGCACGGTGACACCCTCGCCGGGCAGGTCGTCGAGCTGCGCGTTCCCTACGACACCCGGGCCGAGATCGTCGCCGACACCCTCGTACGGATCGTCGCCACCCAGGGCGGACGTGCCGAGGTCCGTCACTCCGAGCCCGTGAACCTGCGGCCCGTGCCCGCGTCCGAGGACCCTGCCTCCCTCGGTCACGACGCCGCCCGCTGGGCGCTGCTCCACCCCGCGCCGCACGACCGGCCCCGGATCAGCGCCGACCACCTCCTCCAGCGCGAGAGCAACCCTCTCTTCCGCGTCCGTTATGCCCACGCCCGCACCCGGGCCCTGCGCCGCAACGCCGCCACCCTCGGTTTCAGCAGCGCCAGCGTCAGTGCTACCGCCAGCGCCGCTGTCGCCGCCCCCGCCAGCGCCGCTGTCGGCGTCGCCGCCCCCGCCACCGCCAGCACCCCCCCACTCCCACCCCCGCCGAAGCCGATCTCCTCGCCGCGCTCGCCGGGTACCCGCACGCCCTGCGGCTCGCCGCGCGGGACCGGGCGCCCGACCGGCTGGCCCGGCATCTCGTCGTGACCGCCGACGCCCTGCTCGGTTTCCAGCACGTCGTGCTGCCGCTCGGCGACGAGAAACCCTCGGCCGCCCACCGTGCCCGGCTCGCGCTCGCCGAAGCCGCCGGGGCGGTGCTCGCCGGTGGCCTGTCCCTGCTCGGCATCAGCGCACCCGAACACCTTTGACGAAGTAGAGAGCACTGCAGACATGAGCCGTTCCGCGCACCCCGCCGGCCCCCGTCACGCCGACGTCCTCCCCGAGGGCCACTACAGCGCCCCGCCCGCCGACCTCAACGCCCTCGACCCGAAGGTGTGGTCGCACACCGTCAGCCGGAACGAGGACGGGGTCCTGAGCGTCGGCGGACTCGAAGTCACCGCGCTGGCCCAGGAGTTCGGCACCCCCGCCTACTTCCTCGACGAGGCCGACTTCCGTGAGCGGGCGCGCGCCTGGCGCACCGCGTTCGGGCACGACGCCGACGTCTTCTACGCGGGCAAGGCCTTCCTCTCGCGCGCCGTCGTGCGGTGGCTGCACGAGGAGGGGCTCAACCTGGACGTGTGTTCCGGGGGTGAGCTGGCGACGGCCCTGTCCGCCGGGATGCCGGCCGACCGCATCGCCTTCCACGGCAACAACAAGTCCGAGCACGAGATCCGTACGGCCGTCGAGGCCGGTGTCGGGCGGATCGTGCTCGACTCCTTCCAGGAGATCGTGCGGGTCGCCCACATCGCGCAGTCCCTGGGTGTCCGGCAGCGGGTGCAGATCCGGGTGACGGTGGGCGTCGAGGCCCACACGCACGAGTTCATCGCCACCGCGCACGAGGACCAGAAGTTCGGGATCGCGCTCGCCGACGGCCAGGCGGCCGAGGCCGTACGGCGGACGCTCGCGCTCGACTCGCTCGAACTGGTCGGCATCCACTCGCACATCGGCTCGCAGATCTTCGACATGGCCGGCTTCGAGGTCGCCGCCCGGCGCGTGGTCGCGCTGCTGGCCGCGGTCCGCGACGAGCACGGGGTCGAGCTGCCCGAGATCGACCTCGGCGGCGGTCTGGGCATCGCCTACACCAGCGACGACGACCCCCGCGAGCCGCACGAGATCGCCAAGGCGCTGGGCGAGATCGTGACCCGGGAGTGCGAGGCCGCGCGCCTCGCGACCCCCCGCATCTCCGTGGAGCCGGGGCGCGCCATCGTCGGACCGACCGCGTTCACGCTGTACGAGGTCGGCACCGTCAAGCCGCTCGACGGGCTGCGCACCTACGTCTCCGTCGACGGCGGCATGTCGGACAACATCCGGACCGCGCTGTACGACGCCGAGTACAGCGTCTCCCTCGTCTCGCGCACCTCCGACGCCGAGCCGATGCTTGTGCGCGTCGTCGGCAAGCACTGCGAGAGCGGGGACATCGTGGTCAAGGACGCGTTCCTGCCGGCCGACCTCGCGCCGGGCGACCTGATCGCGGTGCCGGCCACCGGTGCGTACTGCCGGTCCATGGCCAGCAACTACAACCACGCGCTCCGCCCGCCGGTCGTCGCCGTGAAGGACGGAGCCGCGCGGGTGATCGTCCGTCGCGAGACGGAGGAGGACCTCCTGCGTCTCGACGTCGGCTGAGAAGAAGGCCGAGAAGAAGAACACAGGACGAACGGCGCCTCGCTCCCGGCCAACCGGGGGCGACGGCGGGTGACAGGAGGTGACGTCAGGTGATCGGATGGACCGGATCGGCACGGTGTGGACCGGGACGGAAGATCTCCTGCCGTCACCTGCCAGAAAAATGAAATGGACGTCTCACGATCCGGACGAAGGGTAGAAACTCCCGTCCGGTGAGTGAGACTGGTCCAACCGAACACGGTATGAGGAAACGAGGTCGGATGATGCGTACGCGTCCGCTGAAGGTGGCGCTGCTGGGCTGCGGGGTTGTCGGCTCAGAGGTGGCGCGCATCATGACGACGCACGCCGACGACCTCACGGCCAGGATCGGGGCCCCCGTCGAGCTCGCCGGCGTCGCCGTCCGCCGGCCCTCCAAGGTGCGCGCGGGCATCGACCCCGCGCTGGTCACCACCGACGCCACCGCCCTCGTCAAACGCGGGGACATCGACGTGGTCGTCGAGGTCATCGGCGGTATCGAGCCCGCCCGTACGCTCATCACCACCGCGTTCGAGCACGGCGCCTCCGTCGTCTCCGCGAACAAGGCGCTGCTCGCCCAGGACGGCGCCGCCCTCCACGCGGCGGCCGAGGAGCACGGCCGTGACCTCTACTACGAGGCCGCCGTCGCCGGCGCCATCCCGCTGATCCGGCCGCTGCGCGAGTCCCTCGCCGGCGACAAGATCAACCGAGTGATGGGCATCGTCAACGGCACCACCAACTTCATCCTCGACAAGATGGACTCCACGGGGGCGGGCTACCAGGAGGCCCTCGACGAGGCCACCGCGCTCGGGTACGCCGAGGCCGACCCCACCGCGGACGTCGAGGCCTTCGACGCCGCCGCCAAGGCCGCCATCCTCGCCGGGATCGCCTTCCACACGCGGGTGCGCCTCGACGACGTCTACCGCGAGGGCATGACCGAGGTCACCGCCGCCGACTTCGCCTCGGCGAAGGGCATGGGCTGCACCATCAAGCTGCTCGCCCTGTGCGAGCGCGCCGCCGACGGGGGCTCGGTGACGGCGCGCGTCCACCCCGCGATGATCCCGCTGACCCACCCGCTCGCCTCCGTGCGCGGCGCGTACAACGCCGTGTTCGTCGAGTCGGACGCCGCCGGTCAGCTGATGTTCTACGGGCCGGGCGCCGGCGGCTCGCCGACCGCGTCCGCCGTCCTCGGCGACCTGGTGGCCGTCTGCCGCAACAAGCTCGGCGGTGCCACCGGCCCGGGCGAGTCCGCGTACACCCAGCTCCCGGTGTCGCCCATGGGCGACGTCGTGACGCGGTACCACATCAGCCTCGACGTGGCCGACAAGCCCGGTGTCCTCGCCCAGGTGGCCACCGTCTTCGCCGAGCACGGGGTGTCCATCGACACCGTGCGCCAGTCGGGCAAGGACGGCGAGGCCTCCCTCGTCGTCGTCACTCATCGCGCGTCCGACGCGTCCCTCGCCGGGACCGTCGAGGCGTTGCGCGGCCTCGACACCGTGCGGGGTGTCTCCAGCATCATGCGGGTTGAAGGAGAGTAACGAGCAATGACCCACCAGTGGCGCGGAATCATCGAGGAGTACCGGGACCGGCTTCCGGTGACCGACAGCACGCCGGTCGTGTCGCTCCGCGAGGGCGGTACGCCGCTCGTGCCCGCGCAGGTTCTCTCCGAGCGCACGGGCTGCGAGGTCCACCTCAAGGTGGAGGGCGCCAATCCGACCGGGTCCTTCAAGGACCGCGGTATGACCATGGCCATCACGCGGGCGAAGGAGGAGGGCGCGAAGGCGGTCATCTGCGCCTCCACCGGCAACACCTCGGCGAGCGCCGCCGCGTACGCCGTGCGCGCCGGGATGGTCTGCGCCGTCCTCGTCCCGCAGGGCAAGATCGCGCTCGGCAAGATGGGCCAGGCCCTCGTGCACGGCGCCAAGATCCTCCAGGTCGACGGCAACTTCGACGACTGCCTGACGCTGGCCCGCTCGCTCTCCGACAACTACCCGGTGGCGCTGGTCAATTCGGTCAACCCGGTGCGGATCGAGGGCCAGAAGACGGCCTCCTTCGAGATCGTGGACATGCTCGGCGACGCGCCCGACATCCACGTCCTGCCGGTGGGCAACGCGGGCAACATCACCGCGTACTGGAAGGGGTACAAGGAGTACGCCGCCGACGGCGTCGCCACGCGGACCCCGCGCATGTGGGGGTTCCAGGCGTCCGGCTCCGCGCCCATCGTGCGCGGCGAGGTCGTCAAGGACCCGTCGACCATCGCCACCGCGATCCGGATCGGCAACCCGGCCTCCTGGCAGTTCGCGCTGGCCGCGCGGGACGAGTCGGGCGGTCTCATCGACGAGGTGACGGACCGTGAGATCCTGCGCGCCTACCGGCTGTTGGCCTCTCAGGAGGGCGTCTTCGTCGAGCCCGCGTCGGCCGCGTCCGTCGCCGGTCTGCTGAAGGCGGCCGAGCAGGGCAAGGTCGACCCGGGTCAGCGCATCGTCTGCACCGTCACCGGCAACGGTCTCAAGGACCCCGACTGGGCGGTCGCCGGCGCGCCCCAGCCGGTCACGGTCCCGGTGGACGCGGCGACGGCGGCGGAGCGGCTCGGTCTGGTCTAGGTCGCCACGGCCGGGCGGGCTCGAGCCCGGGTCAAGGTTCGCCCGGGTCCGGATCCGGGATCGCCTGAACCGGGGTCAGGCCCGCTCGAGGCCGGGTCCGGGTTCGCCCGGTGCCGGATGCACGCTCGGTCCGGCGGAAGCAGGAAGCCGGTCGAGCACGACGGCGGGACCGGTCCGGTGGAAGCCGGATCGGGGCCGGCCGGAAGGCGAATCGGGGCCGGCCGGAAGGCGAGACCCGCCCGGCCGGACACCGGACCGGAATTGGCGGGAAGTCAGGCCCTTCATGGCGTGAATCCGCCGGGTGCGGCCGGGCGGAACACGCCGTGAGCGGGCGGAAAATCGCCGGAAAACCGACGGAAACCGTCCGCTCGAGAGGGTCTTTCCCCGGCCGTCCCGACGGGGGGTGCACGAGGGGCTTACGACACGCATCGTGCGCCTCCTGTGCGCCCTATGTCGCCACAGAACCTTCCTTCGATAGGCTGTACCGAACCCGCCCGCCGCATATGCCGCGGTGTCGCGCGGTCTTTGCGGATTCCGGGCCCCGGTGCCCGCCCACCGCGGTTCACCTCGCAGTTCCTCGTAAATCTCGTACATCACGCAGCTCAAGGAGAGTCACTGAGCGATGGCCGGTCCAGCGTTCCGCGCCGCCGCCGTCCGGGTGCGCGTCCCCGCCACCAGTGCCAACCTCGGCCCGGGTTTCGACGCCTTCGGCCTGTCACTGGGGCTCTATGACGACGTGGTCGTCCGGGTGGCCGACTCAGGACTGCACATCGACATCGCGGGTGAGGGCAGCGAGACGCTGCCGCGCGACGAGAAGCATCTCCTCGTACGTTCCCTGCGCACCGCGTTCGACCTGCTCGGCGGACAGCCGCGCGGCCTCGAGATCGTGTGCGCCAACCGCATTCCGCACGGCCGGGGCCTCGGCTCCTCGTCGGCCGCCATCTGCGCCGGAATCGTCGCCGCCCGCGCGGTGACCATAGGCGGAGAGAGCAGGCTCGACGACACCGCGCTGCTCGAACTCGCGACCGAGATCGAGGGACACCCCGACAACGTCGCGGCCTGTCTGCTCGGCGGATTCACCCTCTCCTGGATGGAGTCCGGCGCCGCGCGGGCGATCCGTATGGACCCCGCCGACTCCATCGTCCCGGTGGTCTTCGTACCCGGGAAGCCCGTGCTCACCGAGACCGCGCGCGGACTGCTGCCGCGCACCGTCCCGCACGTCGACGCCGCCGCCAACGCGGGCCGCGCCGCACTGCTCGTCGAGGCCCTGACCCGGCGCCCCGAGCTGCTGCTGCCCGCCACCGAGGACCGTCTGCACCAGGAATACCGCGCTCCGGCGATGCCGGAGAGCGCCGCGCTCGTCGAGCGCCTGCGCGCGGACGGCATCCCCGCGGTGATCTCCGGCGCGGGGCCCACGGTCCTCGCGCTGGCCGACCGCGCCTCGGCCGACAAGGTGGCCGATCTCGCAGGTCAGAGCTGGGCCGCCAACCGTCTGGACCTCGACGCCCAGGGGGCGTGCGTGCTGCCGCTCGCACCGGTCGAGGTCGATTGACGACGCACGGTTGCCGGATTTGGAGAGGGGGAATGTTTGTTGGATCCGGTAGTGTTAACCTCAAGTCTGCACCCGACCCCACCATGGCGAGGTGCTTCGCGTCCCTGTCCGGGACACCCATTCTTCCGGGAGCCTCCCAAACTGCTACGTGCCTTGCATTGGGTGCCATGCGCTGAGCAGTGCTGAGCACGCTCCGGAACCGGCGTGACCGAGCCGATGACACCGAAACTCAGTGCCACGGCTCCGGAATCGTCATCATCTGCAATGTCTTCCGCCGCTTTGGCGGACCACCGCCCCGGCACGGTCCACACAGCAAGGGCCAATGCCGGACAGCACAACCGGTCGCCGAGCCAGACAGGCCGACGTCCGCTCCAGGGAAGGACCCTTCGTGAGCGACACCACCGATCTGATGGGCGCACGTGTCGAGGAGACCGCTGCCGCGCCCGCCACGGACGCCTCCGCGCCTGCCACCGGTGCCGGCTCCAGGCGACGCCGCGGTACCGGCCTCGAGGGCATGGTGCTGGCCGAGCTGCAGCAGGTCGCGTCCGGCCTCGGCATCAGGGGCACCGCGCGGATGCGCAAGAGCCAGCTGATCGAGGTCATCAAGGAGGCGCAGGCCGGGGGTGGCGCTCCGGCGAAGACGGAGTCCGACGCCGCCGAGACCAAGCCGAAGCGCCGGGCCACCTCGAAGGCCCGCACCGGCGACGAGGCCGCCGCGCCCGCCGCGGACAAGGCCGAGAAGGCCGCCGAGAAGGCCGTGGCCCAGCAGCAGATCGAGATCCCCGGCCAGCCGGCCGGCGGTCCCTCCCGGACGGGTGACGCCGACCGCGGGGCGGAGGACGCCCCCGCCGAGCGCCGTCGTCGTCGCGCCACCGCCGAGGCGGGCAGCCCCGAGACGGTCGCCGCCGAGGCCAAGAACGAGCCGAAGGCCGACGCGCAGGGCGAGGCCGAGGGCGCCGAGGGCCGTCGCGAGCGCCGTGACCGCCGCGACCGCGGCCGTGACCGCGACCGCCGCCCGGTCAAGGGCGACGAGCAGCAGGGCGGCCAGGGCGCCGGCCAGCAGCGCCCGGACCGGCAGGAGCGCCAGGACCGTCAGGACCGCCAGCAGCAGGGCGGCGGCCGTCAGGACCGTCAGCAGCAGCCGCGTGACAACGGTCCCCGTGACAACGGACCGCAGGACGACGACGACTTCGAGGGCGGCCGTCGCGGCCGTCGCGGCCGTTACCGTGACCGCCGTGGCCGTCGTGGCCGCGACGAGATCGCCGAGCCGCAGGTCGCCGACGACGACGTGCTGATCCCCGTCGCGGGCATCCTCGACATCCTCGACAACTACGCGTTCATCCGTACGTCGGGCTACCTGCCGGGTCCCAACGACGTGTACGTCTCGCTGGCCCAGGTCCGCAAGAACGGTCTGCGCAAGGGTGACCACGTCACCGGCGCGGTCCGCCAGCCCAAGGACGGCGAGCGCCGCGAGAAGTTCAACGCGCTCGTGCGCCTGGACTCCACCAACGGCATGGCGCCCGACTCGGGCCGCGGCCGCCCGGAGTTCAACAAGCTGACGCCGCTGTACCCGCAGGACCGGCTCCGCCTGGAGACCGACCCGGGTGTGCTGACGACCCGCATCATCGACCTCGTCGCGCCGATCGGCAAGGGCCAGCGCGGTCTGATCGTGGCCCCGCCGAAGACCGGCAAGACCATGATCATGCAGGCGATCGCCAACGCGATCACGCACAACAACCCCGAGTGCCACCTGATGGTCGTCCTGGTCGACGAGCGTCCGGAAGAGGTCACCGACATGCAGCGGTCGGTCAAGGGCGAGGTCATCTCCTCGACCTTCGACCGTCCGGCCGAGGACCACACCACGGTCGCCGAGCTCGCCATCGAGCGTGCCAAGCGTCTGGTGGAGCTGGGCCACGACGTCGTCGTGCTGCTCGACTCGATCACGCGTCTGGGCCGTGCGTACAACCTCGCCGCCCCGGCCTCCGGCCGCATCCTGTCCGGTGGTGTCGACTCGACCGCGCTCTACCCGCCGAAGCGGTTCTTCGGCGCGGCGCGCAACATCGAGGACGGCGGTTCGCTGACGATCCTCGCCACCGCGCTCGTCGACACCGGCTCGCGCATGGACGAGGTCATCTTCGAGGAGTTCAAGGGCACCGGCAACGCCGAGCTCAAGCTCGACCGGAAGCTGGCCGACAAGCGCATCTTCCCGGCGGTGGACGTCGACGCGTCCGGTACCCGCAAGGAAGAGATCCTGCTCGGCAGCGACGAGCTCGCCATCACCTGGAAGCTGCGCCGCGTGCTGCACGCGCTCGACCAGCAGCAGGCGATCGAACTGCTCCTCGACAAGATGAAGCAGACGAAGTCGAACGCCGAGTTCCTGCTCCAGATCCAGAAGACCACGCCGTCGCCGGGCAACGGCAACGACTGATCTTTACGCGGTCACGGTCCTCGACGACCGTGATTCGCAGGGCAGAACCGCAAAGGGCCGCCCCCGTCACCCAGGTGACGGGGGCGGCCCTTTGCGCCGTCCGGGACACGTGTACGATCGCGCCCTTGAACTTCTGCTGAAGCAGATCTGAACTCTTTTCTCTGAGGGGGGACTTGAGTGGATACGTCCACGTCCGGGGGCGGTAGGCACAGACGCCGCATACGGATCGCCGTTCCGGTCGCCGCGGCGGGCCTCGCCGCGGTGGTCGCCGGCGCGCTTCTGATGTCGTCCGCGAACGCCGCGCCCAGCACGACGCCGCCGACTCCGACCGTGCGGCCCACCCACTCGACGCCGTCCCAGGCCGAGCTGGAGAAGCGGGTGGCGGGCGCCGTCGCCGGTGACGACGTCGCGGGCCGGACGACCCGGAAGGCGTCCCTGAGCGCCGGTACGAACACGGCGAAGGTCGACCCGAAGATCATCGGCGGTACCACGACCACCATTTCCACGGCTCCGTGGATGGCGCAGCTCTGGTACTACGACGAGGCCAACGACATCGGCTTCTTCTGCGGCGGCTCCGTCGTGGCGCCGACGAAGATCCTCACGGCCGCGCACTGCGTCAAGGGTTACGACTGGAAGGCGAACGGCGCCGTCGTCACCGGCACCGCTCAGCTGGCGAGCGGCAGCACGCTGCCGTCGGGCGCCACGGTCAGCGCTCCCTGGCGTCAGTGGAACCACCCGTCGTACAACTCGACGACCATCGACAACGACATCGCGATCATCACGCTGGCGAACCCCGTGAGCGCCAAGCCGATCCGCATGACGACGTCGGGCGACACCGCGTCGTACGCGTCGGGCACCAAGGGCACGCTGTACGGCTGGGGCCGCACCACCTCCACCACGCAGGACATCTCCGAGACGCTGAAGACGGCCACGCTGCCGATCAACTCGGACACCACCTGCAAGACCACGTACGGCACCGACTTCGTCGCGGGTCACATGGTCTGCGCGGGCACCAAGGCGACCGGCACCGACGCCGGCACCACCACGGCGTGCAACGGCGACTCCGGTGGCCCGCTGATCGTGAACGGCCGCATCGTCGGTGTCGTCTCCTGGGGTGTCGAGGACTGCGTCGCGAAGGGCGCGTACAGCGTCTTCTCGAAGGTCAGCACCTACGTCGGCGCCGCCTACCCGCGCGTCGAGGACACCAACCTGAGCGGCGACCACAAGGCCGACCTCTGGGTCCGCAACTCGTCGACCAAGACGGGTTACTCGAAGGACTCCACCGGCTCCGGGTTCGCCGCGCGCGTGACGTGGGGCAACTGGAGCGGGGTCAACTCCGTCCTCCAGACGGACCTGAACCGTGACGGCTACCAGGACCTCGTGGTGCGCGACAGCACCAGCGGCGACATCTTCTGGATGCACTACGTGAAGTCGATCGACGACTGGTCGACCGACAAGATCTTCACCAACTGGAAGACCCGCACCCGCGTCATCGCCCCCGGCGACATCACCGGCGACGGCCTGCCCGACATGCTCTCCGTCGACTCCGCCGGAGCGATGTGGGAGTACCCGGGCAAGGGCAACGGCACCTTCTCCGCGCGCATCCAGGTCCGCACCGGCTGGAACCAGTACAACTCCATCCGCGCGCACGGCGACTTCACCGGTGACGGCAAGGCCGACCTGCTCGCCCGCGCGTCGGGCAGCGACGACCTGTACCTGTACAAGGGCACCGGCAAGACCGGCTCCGAGGCGTTCTCCTCCCGCATCAAGGTGCGCAGCGCCTGGACGGGCTACAACGCCTTCGACGCGGTCGGCGACATCACCGGCGACGGCAAGGCCGACTTCCTGGCCCGCACCCCCGGCGGCACGCTCTACCTCTACAAGGGGACCGGAAAGGCCACCAGCGAGATCTTTGCCACAAGGGTCTCGGTAGGTACCGATTTCAAGCAGTACGACATCTTCGGCTGATCTCGCAGGTGAGCGGGGTTCTCCCCGCTCAGGCCGGACACACAGGGTGCCCACCGCGTCACGCGGTGGGCACTTTGCGTCGTGCAACCCTTTCCCGAGTTTCCCCGTCTGACCGTACGGAGCGACCATGGAGCGGTACGCCTCGTCACGACCAGATGGGCCTGGCCCTGAAAGCAGGGGGTAACCGACCGGGGAGCAGAGCAGAGGAAGCCGAGGAGCCATATGCCCGCCGAGAGCACGCCGGAGCCCGTCATACCGGGCGATTCCGGCCCCAGCAGCCCGCCCCGACCGGACGGAAGCCGCCGCAGGACCCGCAGCACGCGGCGCAAGGCCCTGATCGTCACGGCCTGGACCGCGGCCGGTGTGGTGGCGCTCGGCGGCGCCGGAGCCGGCTATCTGTTCTTCAAGCTCAACGGCAACCTCAAGAGCGTCGACATCAACCAGGCGCTGGGCAGCCACCGGCCCCTGAAGATCGACAACGGCTCCGAGAACATCCTGGTGCTCGGTTCCGACACCCGCTCCGGCACCAACAAGAAGCTGGGCGGCGGCGCCGACGACGGCAGCGCCCGCTCGGACACCGCGATGATCGTCCACGTGTACAAGGGCCACAAGCGGGCCAGTGTGGTCTCCATCCCCCGCGACACCCTCGTCCAGCGGCCCTCCTGCACCGACTCCAAGGGCACCGTCCACGGCGCGGTCTCCGGCGCGATGTTCAATTCGGCGTACGCGACCGGCGGCGCCGCCTGCGCGGTGAAGACCGTCGAGTCCCTGACCGGCATCCGCATGGACCACTACATCGAGGTCGACTTCAGCGGCTTCCGGAAGCTGGTCGACGACCTCGGCGGGGTCACGGTCACCACGACCAAGCCCATCTCCGACCAGGAGAGCCATCTGCACCTGCCGGCCGGCTCGCACGAGCTGAACGGCAAGCAGGCGCTCGGCCTGGTCCGCACCCGGCACGGCGTGGGCGACGGCTCCGACCTCGGCCGCATCCAGCTCCAGCAGGCGTTCATGAAGGCCCTCGTCGACCAGGTCAAGCACATCGGGCTGCTGTCCAACCCGAAAAAGCTGTACGACCTCGCCGACACCGCGACCAAGACGGTGACCACCGACTCCGACATCGGCAGCGTCACCGACCTGGCCTCCTTCGCGGGCGGCCTCAAGGGCATCGGCTCGTCCCACATGACGATGGTGACGATGCCGGTCCAGTACGACCCCGCCGACGCGAACAGGGTCCTGGTCGACAAGCCCAAGGCCGAGCTCGTCTGGAAGGCCCTGGAGGCCGACAGGCCGATCCCGAAGGCCGCGACCGAGGGAACCGCCACCGGCACCGCGAAGGGCGTCGTCACCCCCGGCTGACCGGCCCCCGGGCCCCGCGCGGGCCCGGATCGGGGCCCCGTCCGGCCCCCGTCCCACCTCGGGGAATAGATCGCCGCGTCCCCCCGTTTTGGGGGATACGGCCAGTGCTGGCAAACTGGTACGTCGGCCCCGGTTCACGCATCCGCATCCAGCGGCGGCGACCCGGCGCCCTCCCGAAACTAGGAGACACCTTGAAGCGCGACATCCACCCCGAGTACGTCGAGACGCAGGTCAGCTGCACCTGTGGCGCGTCGTTCACCACCCGCAGCACGATCTCCAGCGGCACCATCCGCGCCGAGGTCTGCTCCGAGTGCCACCCGTTCTACACGGGCAAGCAGAAGATCCTCGACACCGGTGGCCGTGTGGCCCGCTTCGAGGCCCGCTTCGGCAAGGCTGCCGCTGCCAGCAAGTAGCGAGCCCACAGCGCCGGTCTTCGGCGTCTCCCGCACGGGGGACGCCGGGACCGGCGCTTTGCGGTCCAGCCCCCTCCCCGGGCTCTCGACACGTTCGAGCAGGGGAACCCCACGCCGTACCTACGTTCCCGAGCCCCCCACGCGGCCGGGGACAGTCCATTGGAGCCGGAGATGTTCGAGGCGGTCGAGGAACTGATCGGCGAGCACGCCGATCTGGAGAAGAAGCTCGCTGACCCGTCGGTCCACGCCGACCAGGCCAACGCGCGCAAGCTCAACAAGCGCTACGCCGAGCTGACCCCGATCGTCGCGACGTACCGCTCCTGGAAGCAGACCGGGGACGACATCGGCACGGCCAAGGAGCTCGCCGCCGACGACCCCGACTTCGCCGCCGAGGTCAAGGACCTGGAGAAGCAGCGCGAGGAGCTCACCGAGAAGCTCCGCCTGCTGCTCGTCCCGCGCGACCCGAGCGACGACAAGGACGTCATCCTGGAGATCAAGGCGGGCGCCGGCGGCGACGAGTCCGCCCTGTTCGCCGGTGACCTCCTGCGCATGTACCTGCGCTACGCCGAGCGCATCGGCTGGAAGACCGAGATCATCGACTCCACCGAGTCCGAGCTCGGCGGCTACAAGGACGTCCAGGTCGCGGTGAAGACCAAGGGCGGCCAGGGCGCGACCGAGCCCGGCCAGGGCGTCTGGGCCCGGCTGAAGTACGAGGGCGGTGTGCACCGGGTGCAGCGCGTGCCCTCGACCGAGTCGCAGGGCCGTATCCACACCTCCGCCGCCGGCGTGCTCGTCACGCCCGAGGCCGAGGAGGTCGACGTGGAGATCCACGCGAACGACCTGCGGATCGACGTCTACCGCTCCTCGGGCCCCGGCGGCCAGTCCGTCAACACGACCGACTCCGCGGTGCGCATCACGCACATTCCCACCGGAGTCGTCGCGTCCTGCCAGAACGAGAAGAGCCAGCTGCAGAACAAGGAGCAGGCGATGCGTATCCTGCGCTCCAGGCTCCTCGCGGCGGCGCAGGAGGAAGCGGAGCGGGAGGCCGCCGACGCCCGCCGCAGCCAGGTCCGCACGGTCGACCGCTCCGAGAAGATCCGTACGTACAACTTCCCGGAGAATCGCATCTCGGACCACCGCGTCGGCTTCAAGGCGTACAACTTGGACCAGGTCCTCGACGGCGAGCTCGACGCCGTCATCCAGGCCTGCGTCGACGCGGACTCGGCCGCCAAGCTCGCCGCCGCATAACCACGACAACAGCTCAGCCCCGGAGGACCAGCGTGAACCTGCTGCTCGCGGAAGTGGCCCAGGCCACCCAGCGGCTGGCCGACGCCGGCGTGCCCTCGCCGCGCAACGACGCGGAGGAGCTCGCCGCCTTCGTGCACGGCGTGAAGCGGGGCGAGCTGCACACCGTCAAGGACGCGGACTTCGACGCCCGCTACTGGGAGGTGACCGCGCGCCGCGAGGCCCGCGAGCCGCTCCAGCACATCACCGGGCACGCCTACTTCCGCTACCTCGAACTCCAGGTGGGGCCCGGTGTCTTCGTGCCCCGCCCGGAGACCGAGTCGGTCGTCGGCTGGGCCATAGACGCCGTCCGCGCGATGGACGTCGTCGAACCGCTGATCGTCGACCTGTGCACCGGTTCGGGCGCCATCGCGCTCGCCCTCGCGCAGGAGGTCCCGCGCTCGCGCGTGCACGCCGTGGAGCTGTCCGAGGACGCCCTCCAGTGGACGCGCAAGAACGTCGAGGGGTCCAGGGTCGACCTGCGCCAGGGAGACGCCCTGACGGCCTTCCCCGACCTCGACGGCCAGGTGGACCTGGTGATCTCCAACCCCCCGTACATCCCGCTCACCGAGTGGGAGTACGTGGCGCCCGAGGCCCGGGACTACGACCCCGAGCTCGCCCTCTTCTCCGGCGAGGACGGACTCGACCTCATCCGCGGTATCGAGCGCACCGCGCACCGGCTGCTGCGGCCCGGCGGTGTCGTCGTCATCGAGCACGCCGACACCCAGGGCGGACAGGTGCCCTGGATCTTCACCGAGGAGCGGGGCTGGGCCGACGCGGCCGACCATCCGGACCTCAACAACCGGCCGCGGTTCGCGACCGCGCGCAAGGCGATGCCGTGAGCCGGGCGCACGCGGCCGGGGCGCACGGCGCCCGTGCGCGCGCCGCGTTCCCCCGCCTCGCGTTTCTTCGCACCCCCAGCCAGCAGTACGTGTATGAGGAGGCCCGCTAAATGGCACGGCGATACGACACCAACGACGCGACCGACCGCACCACAGGTCTGCGTGAGGCGGCGTCCGCCGTCCGCCGTGGCGAACTGGTGGTCCTCCCCACCGACACCGTCTACGGCATCGGCGCCGACGCCTTCACCTCCGAGGCCGTCGCCGACCTGCTCGACGCCAAGGGCCGGGGCCGCAACATGCCCACCCCCGTCCTCATCGGCTCCCCGAACACCCTGCACGGCCTCGTCACGGACTTCTCCGAGATGGCCTGGGAGCTCGTCGACGCGTTCTGGCCGGGCGCGCTGACCCTCGTCACCAAGCACCAGCCCTCGCTCCAGTGGGACCTGGGGGACACCCGGGGCACGGTGGCGATCCGGATGCCGCTGCACCCCGTCGCCATCGAGCTGCTCACCGAGGTCGGCCCCATGGCCGTCTCCTCCGCCAACCTCACCGGCCACCCCGCGCCGGAGGACTGCGACGCCGCGCAGAGCATGCTCGGCGACTCCGTCTCGGTGTACCTGGACGGCGGCCCGACCCCCGGCAACGTGCCCTCCTCGATCGTCGACGTCACCGGCAAGGTGCCCGTCCTGCTGCGCGCGGGCGCGCTGTCGGCGGAGGAGCTCCGGAAGGTCGTACCCGACCTCGAGGTGGCGAATTGACAGCCCCCCGGCCCTCCGGGCTCCCGGCTCGGCCCGAGCAGGGAGCACCCCCATGCGTGGCATAGGCACGCCGATCAACGGGACCGGCGGATCCGAGGCCGGGTCCTTCCGCATCCTGCACGTCAGCACCGGCAACGTGTGCCGCTCGCCGATCACCGAGCGGCTGACCCGGCATGCCCTCGCGGACCGGCTGGGCGACCCCCTGTGGGGCGGGCTCATCGTGGAGAGCGCCGGCACCTGGGGCCACGAGGGCGCGCCCATGGAGGCCAACGCGGCCACCGTCCTGACCGACTTCGGCGCGGACCCCTCCGGCTTCGTGGGGCGCGAGCTGCTCGACGACCACGTCATCCGCGCCGACCTGGTGCTGACGGCCACCCGTGACCACCGTGCCCAGGTCATCTCCATGGGGCACTCCGCCGGCCTGCGCACCTTCACGCTGAAGGAGTTCACCCGGCTGGTCCGCGCGATAGACACCGCGACCCTGCCGCCGCTCCAGGACGGCGTGGTCGAACGCGCCGTCGCCCTGGTGCGGGCCGCCGCCGCGCTGCGCGGCTGGCTGCTGGCCCCGACCGCCGAGGCCGACGAGGTGTACGACCCCTACGGCGCGCCCCTGCCGTTCTTCCGTTCCATCGGGGACGAGATCAACGAGGCGCTGGATCCGGTCGTCACCGCGCTGACGGGGGTACCCGCCCGGACCTGACGCCGGGCGTGGCACCGGCCCCGGTCCTACATTGGACATAAGCGTCCCTCCGCAGATGTCCGGAGCCCACCATGCCGGTCGCCACCATGCCCGAAGCGGATGTCCTGAGCCGCCAGGACCCGGAGCTCGCCGAGATCCTGCGCGGCGAGCTGGACCGGCAGTCGATCACGCTGCAGCTGATCGCGGCCGAGAACTTCACCTCGCCCGCCGTGCTGGCGGCGCTCGGCTCGCCGCTGGCGAACAAGTACGCGGAGGGTTATCCCGGCGCCCGCCACCACGGCGGCTGCGAGATCGTCGACGTCGCCGAGCGGATCGCCGTCGACCGCGCCAAGGCCCTCTTCGGCGCCGATCACGCCAACGTCCAGTCCCACTCCGGGAGTTCGGCCGTCCTGGCCGCGTACGCCGCCCTGCTGCGCCCCGGTGACACCGTGCTGGCGATGGGCCTGCCCTTCGGCGGTCATCTCACCCACGGGTCGCCCGCGAACTTCTCCGGCCGCTGGTTCGACTTCGTCGGCTACGGCGTCGAGGCGGAGTCGGGGCTGATCGACTACGAGCAGGTGCGGACGCTGGCCAGGGCCCGCCGGCCCAAGGCGGTCGTCTGCGGTTCGATCTCGTATCCCCGGCACATCGACTACGCGCTGTTCCGGGAGATCGCCGACGAGGTCGGCGCCTATCTCATCGCGGACGCCGCCCATCCCATCGGGCTCGTCGCGGGGGGAGCGGCGCCGAACCCGGTGCCGTACGCCGATGTCGTGTGCGCCACCACGCACAAGGTGCTCCGGGGTCCTCGCGGCGGCCTGCTGCTGTGCGGCGCCGAGCTGGCGGAGCGGGTCGACCGGGCCGTGTTCCCGTTCACCCAGGGCGGCGCGCAGATGAACTCGATCGCGGCGAAGGCCGTGGCGTTCGGCGAGGCGGCGACCCCGGCCTTCGCGGCGTACGTCCATCAGGTGACCGCCAACGCGCGGGTGCTCGCCGCCGGTCTTGAGGCGGAGGGGCTCGCGGTCACCACGGGCGGCACCGACACGCATCTGCTGGTCGCCGATCCGGCGCCGCTCGGGGTCGAGGGGCGCACCGCGCGCGGACGGCTGGCCGCGGCCGGCATGGTCCTCGACACCTGTGCGCTGCCTCACGGGGACGCCCGCGGTCTGCGTCTGGGCACCGCGGCGCTGACCACCCAGGGGATGGGCGAGCCGGAGATGGCGCGGGTCGCGGCCCTGTTCGCCGGGGTGCTGCGGGACGAGACCGACGCCCGAACGGCACGGGACGAGGTGCGGGAACTCACTGTGAGATTTCCGCCTTATCCGGACTGACCGGGGGTACGCGTACCGAGCCGCACAGCCACACGTGCAACCATCGTCGCTACCCGAAAGTCCTCAACCATATGCGTGCATCGCTAGGGTGTGGGGCTGTGATGGCCAGCGAGACCTGTGGGGAAGCCCGTGCGTGAATACCTGCTGACGCTCTGCATCACGGCCGCGGTGACGTACCTGCTGACAGGGCCGGTGCGGAAATTCGCGATCGTGGCCGGAGCCATGCCGGAAATCCGGGCGCGCGACGTGCACCGTGAACCCACGCCGAGGCTCGGCGGCATCGCCATGTTCTTCGGGCTGTGCGCCGGTCTGCTGGTGGCCGACCACCTGAAGAACCTGAACGCGGTCTTCTCGAACTCCAACGAACCGCGCGCGCTGCTCTCCGGCGCCGCGCTGATCTGGCTGATCGGCGTGCTGGACGACAAGTTCGAGATCGACGCCCTGATCAAGCTGGGCGGCCAGATGATCGCCGCCGGTGTGATGGTCATGCAGGGTCTGACGATCCTGTGGCTGCCCATCCCCGGGGTGGGCCTGGTCGCGCTGACCCAGTGGCAGGGCACGCTGCTGACGGTGGCGCTCGTCGTGATCACCATCAACGCGGTCAACTTCGTGGACGGTCTCGACGGCCTGGCCGCGGGCATGGTGTGCATCGCCTCCGCCGCGTTCTTCCTGTACGCCTACCGGATCTGGTACTCGTACGGCATCGAGGCCGCCGCCCCGGCGACGCTGTTCGCGGCGATCCTGATGGGCATGTGCCTGGGCTTCCTGCCGCACAACATGCACCCCGCGCGGATCTTCATGGGCGACTCGGGATCGATGCTCATCGGGCTCGTCCTGGCCGCCGGCGCGATCTCCATCACCGGGCAGATCGACCCCGACGTGATGAACCTGTTCTCCGGTTCCGAGCGCAACACGGTGCACCAGACGGTGCCGGTGTTCATCCCGCTGTTGCTGCCGCTGACGATCATCGCGATCCCGGCCGCCGACCTCGTGCTGGCCATCGTGCGCCGCACCTGGCGCGGTCAGTCGCCGTTCGCGGCGGACCGGGGGCATCTGCACCACCGCCTGCTGGAGGTCGGCCACTCGCACAGCCGCGCGGTGCTGATCATGTACTTCTGGTCGGCGCTGATCGCCTTCGGCGCCCTCGCGTACTCGGTCAACTCCGGGGCCATGTGGAGCGTGCTCGCCATCGCGGCGCTCAGCGCCGTCGGCCTCGTGCTGCTTCTGCTGCCGCGCTTCACCCCACGGGCACCGCGCTGGGCCGAGCACCTCGTGCCGCCCCGCTACCGCCGTCGCAGGGCCGCCGCGGCGGCCGCCGGGGACGGGGCGCCCGTGACCCACGAGACGGCCGCTGCGGGCGATCCGGACGAGGCGCGGGAGCACCGTGCTCCGGCCGCCGCGGGCGTCGCCGGAGTCAATGGAGCGACGGCGATCGGTACCCGTCCGCGACTTCTCGACCGGCGCGAGGCGGAGTCCTCGCGCTGAGCCGAAGGTAAGAATCTGACTAACGCGTGACCAAATCGTGGTGGAGCAAAGCGCCCCAATATCAGACAAAGGGGCGCTTGAAATGCACAGACGCGCAGGTTCACTCTCATGTGTGACAGTCGGCACACCAACCAGGTAAAGACCTCATCAAATAGTTTGTGATACGGTTCACGAGAACCCAGGGCAGAGCCGAAGGACCCCTGAACGACGGTCCTTTGGCGTGAGGTTCTCTCTCGGCCCGGGACTACGCTCGTCCATGACGACACGCCCCCCTTAGCAAGCGGAGTTGCCGCCATGCCGTCCAATGACGCCCGGATCCTCCTTCAGGCCGCTGTACCCACAGCTGCGGTCGGCGCGATTGCCGCCGTCGTCAGCGGTGTGGTCGCCGGCGGCAAGGGAGCGCTCGGCGCGGTCGTCGCGACGCTGGTGGTGATCCTCTTCATGGGGCTGGGCCTCTACGTTCTGCAGCGCACCGCCAAATCGCTTCCGCACTTGTTCCAGGCGATGGGGCTCTTGCTCTACACGGCACAGATTCTTCTGCTGTTCATCTTTGTCGCCGTGTTCAAGAACACCTCGCTGTTCAATCCCAAGTCCTTCGCGCTCACCCTGGTCGTCACCACCCTCGTGTGGATCGGCGCACAGGCGCGTGCCCACATGAAGGCCAAGATCCTCTACGTCGAACCCGACTCCTCGAAGGCCGAAAAGCCCGAGAACAAGGGTCATTCGTCGTGAGGGGTAGGGCCGGGATAAGTGCACGCAGGAGATCCTGCTATCGTCCGGTGCCAACTGCGGCATCGCGGGCGCGGGCATCTGAGCTGACGCCTGTTCGATCGCGAGGCTTGATGCCCCTCTGCCGCCCCCACATCCGTAACACCAGTCCAGTGCCGAACCGCGGCTGTGCGCCGCGCCGACACAACGAGGATGCCGTACCTATGCGCCACGCTGAAGGAGCCCGCGGTGAGTGCTGACCCGACGCAGGTGCTCGCCTTCGAGACCGACTGCCACATCTTCGACGGTTGTGGCTTCCCGGCACCCGGCCTGCACTCGTTCCTGTTCGAGCCCATTTGGGGCGACGGGGACAGCAACCTGTACTTCAACAAGACGATGCTCCTGGCGCTGCTGGGCTCGCTTGTCATCGTCGGCTTCTTCTGGGCCGCGTTCCGCAAGCCGAAGGTCGTCCCGGGCAAGCTCCAGATGGTCGCCGAGGCCGGCTACGACTTCGTCCGCCGCGGCGTCGTCTACGAGACGATCGGCAAGAAGGAGGGCGAGAAGTACGTTCCGCTGATCGTCTCGCTGTTCTTCTTCGTCTGGATGATGAACCTCTGGTCGATCATTCCGCTCGCCCAGTTCCCGGTCACTGCGATCATCTCGTACCCGCTGGTGCTGGCCCTGATCGTCTACGTTCTGTGGGTCTCGCTGACCTTCAAGCGCCACGGCTTCGTGGGCTTCTTCAAGAACGTCACGGGCTACGACAAGTCGCTCGGCCCGGTTCTCCCGCTCGCCATGCTCATCGAGTTCTTCTCGAACCTGCTGGTCCGTCCGTTCACGCACGCCGTGCGACTCTTCGCGAACATGTTCGCGGGCCACACGCTGCTGCTGCTGTTCACGATCGCCAGCTGGTACCTGCTCAACGGGGTCGGCATCGCCTACGCGGGCGTCTCGTTCATCATGACCATCGTGATGACGGCCTTCGAGCTCTTCATCCAGGCCCTGCAGGCGTACGTGTTCGTGCTGCTGACCTGCACCTACATCCAGGGCGCGCTGGCCGAGCACCACTGAGCGGCGCCCCCTCCCCCGACCCCTCAGTCGTCCGGTGGCCAACCCCCACCGGTCCGTAAAGAAAAGGAAGAACTGGCATGTCCCAGACCCTTGCCGCTGTCTCCGGCTCGCTCGGCTCGATCGGTTACGGCCTCGCGGCCATCGGCCCCGGCGTCGGCGTCGGCATCATCTTCGGTAACGGCACCCAGGCTCTCGCCCGTCAGCCCGAGGCCGCCGGTCTGATCCGCGCCAACCAGATCCTCGGCTTCGCCTTCTGTGAGGCGCTCGCCCTCATCGGTCTGGTCATGCCGTTCGTCTACGGCGTCTGATCCACCGATCAGCAACAGCCCACTAGACGAAAGGCACTGACATGAGCCACTTGCTCATTCTGGCGGCCGAGGAGAAGGAAAACCCTCTCATCCCGCCGATCCCCGAGCTTGTCATCGGCCTGCTCGCCTTCGTCATCGTCTTCGGCTTCCTGGCCTGGAAGCTTCTCCCGAACATCAACAAGGTTCTGGAGCAGCGCCGCGAGGCCATCGAGGGCGGTATCGAAAAGGCCGAGGCCGCGCAGACCGAGGCCCAGAGCGTTCTCGAGCAGTACAAGGCTCAGCTCGCCGAGGCCCGTCACGAGGCCGCGCGACTGCGCCAGGACGCTCAGGAACAGGGCGCCACGCTCATCGCCGAGATGCGCGCGGAAGGCCAGCGGCAGCGCGACGAGATCGTCGCCGCCGGTCACACCCAGATCGAGGCCGACCGCAAGGCCGCCGCTCAGTCGCTGCGTCAGGACGTCGGCACGCTTGCCACCGACCTGGCCGGCAAGCTCGTCGGCGAGTCCCTCGAGGACCACGCCCGCCAGAGCCGCGTCATCGACCGCTTCCTCTCCGAGCTTGAGGAGAAGGCCGAGGCGGCTCGATGACTGCACACGGAGCGAGCCGCGAGGCAACCGCAGCCGCACGTGAGCGTCTCGACGCGCTGACGGACTCGACGTCCGTGGACGCGGCCCAGCTCGCCGACGAGCTGGCCGCGGTCACCGCGCTGCTGCACCGCGAGGTGTCGCTGCGTCGGGTCCTCACCGACCCGGCGCAGCCCGGCGAGGCCAAGGCCGAGCTGGTCCAGCGCCTGCTCGGCGGCCAGGTGGGCGGCAGTGCCACCGACCTGGTGTCCGGCATGGTGCGTTCCCGCTGGTCGCAGTCCCGCGACCTGGTGGACGCCCTCGAGGAGCTCACCGCCATCGCCGACCTCACGGCGGCGCAGCGGGCGGGCACGCTCGACGACGTCGAGGACGAGCTGTTCCGCTTCGGCCGGATCGTCGCCTCGAACACCGAGCTGCGCGCCGCGCTGACCGACCGGGCCGCCACCACGGCGGCCAAGAGCGAGCTGCTGCGCAGCCTGCTCGGCGGCCGGGCCGCGGCGACGACCGAGCGTCTGGTGACGCGTCTCGTGACCGCGCCGCGCGGACGTAGCCTGGAAGCGGGACTCGAGTCCCTGTCCAAGCTCGCCGCCGAGCGCCGCGACCGCATGGTCGCCGTGGTCACCTCCGCGGTGCCGCTGAGCGACGGACAGAAGCAGCGCCTCGGCGCCACTCTGGCCAAGCTCTACGGCCGTCCGATGCACCTCAACCTCGACGTGGACCCCGATGTCCTCGGCGGGATCCGGGTGCAGGTCGGCGACGAGGTCATCAACGGCTCCATCGCGGACCGTCTCGAGGACGCCGCCCGCCGCATGGCGAGCTAGTAACCACACACGCAGTAGGCAATTACGGCCCTGGTTGGGCCGTGCAGAGGATTCACCTCTCATCGGGGGGAGTCCCCCATCCCCCCAAGTGAAACTTCGGGCCCAACAAGGAGAGCAGGGAACCCAGATGGCGGAGCTCACGATCCGGCCGGAGGAGATCCGGGACGCACTGGAGAACTTTGTCCAGTCGTACCAGCCGGACGCGGCCTCGCGCGAGGAGGTCGGTACGGTCACCGTCGCCGGCGACGGTATCGCCAAGATCGAGGGTCTTCCCTCGGCCATGGCGAACGAGCTGCTGAAGTTCGAGGACGGAACCCTCGGTCTCGCGCTGAACCTGGAAGAGCGCGAGATCGGTGCGGTCATCCTCGGCGAGTTCAGCGGTATCGAGGAAGGCCAGCCGGTGCAGCGCACCGGTGAGGTGCTGTCCGTCGCCGTGGGCGAGGGCTACCTCGGCCGCGTCGTCGACCCGCTCGGCAACCCGATCGACGGCCTCGGCGAGATCGAGACGTCCGGCCGCCGCGCCCTCGAGCTGCAGGCCCCGGGCGTCATGGTCCGCAAGTCGGTCCACGAGCCCATGGAGACGGGCTACAAGGCCGTCGACGCGATGACCCCGATCGGCCGTGGCCAGCGTCAGCTGATCATCGGCGACCGTCAGACCGGCAAGACCGCGCTGGCCGTCGACACGATCATCAACCAGCGCGACAACTGGCGCTCGGGCGACACCAAGAAGCAGGTCCGCTGCATCTACGTCGCCATCGGCCAGAAGGGCTCGACCATCGCCTCCGTGCGTGGCGCCCTCGAAGAGGCCGGCGCGCTGGAGTACACGACCATCGTCGCCGCCCCGGCGTCCGACCCGGCCGGCTTCAAGTACCTCGCGCCGTACACCGGTTCGGCCATCGGTCAGCAGTGGATGTACGAGGGCAAGCACGTCCTCATCATCTTCGACGACCTCTCGAAGCAGGCCGACGCCTACCGCGCCGTGTCCCTGCTGCTCCGCCGTCCGCCGGGCCGCGAGGCCTACCCCGGTGACGTCTTCTACCTGCACTCCCGTCTGCTGGAGCGCTGCGCGAAGCTCTCCGACGACCTGGGCGCCGGTTCGATGACGGGTCTGCCGATCGTCGAGACCAAGGCGAACGACGTGTCGGCGTTCATCCCGACCAACGTCATCTCCATCACCGACGGCCAGTGCTTCCTGGAGTCCGACCTGTTCAACGCCGGCCAGCGTCCGGCCCTGAACGTCGGTATCTCGGTCTCCCGCGTCGGTGGCTCCGCCCAGCACAAGGCGATGAAGCAGGTCTCCGGCCGGCTTCGCCTCGACCTGGCCCAGTACCGTGAGCTGGAGGCGTTCGCCGCCTTCGGTTCCGACCTGGACGCCGCGTCGAAGTCGCAGCTGGAGCGCGGTCAGCGTCTGGTCGAGCTGCTCAAGCAGGCTCAGTACCAGCCGATGCCGACCGAGGACCAGGTCGTCTCCGTGTGGTCCGCGACCACCGGCAAGATGGACGACGTGCCGGTCGCCGACATCCGCCGCTTCGAGAAGGAGCTCCTGGAGTACCTGCACCGCAAGGAGCAGGGCCTCATGACCTCCATCAAGGAGGGCGGCAAGATGTCGGACGACACCCTGACCGCCATCGCCGACGGCATCGCTGACTTCAAGAAGCAGTTCGAGACCTCGGACGGGAAGCTTCTCGGCGAGGACGCTCCGGCCGCCGCCAAGTGACGTAAGGAAGGGACCTGACTCATGGGAGCCCAGCTCCGGGTCTACAAGCGTCGCATCCGATCCGTCACCGCGACCAAGAAGATCACCAAGGCGATGGAGATGATCGCCGCCTCGCGCGTCGTCAAGGCGCAGCGCAAGGTGGCGGCCTCCGCGCCCTACGCGACCGAGCTCACGCGCGCGGTCACGGCGGTCGGCACCGGTTCGAACACCAAGCACCCGCTGACCACGGAGGCGGAGACGGCGACCCGTTCCGCGGTGCTGCTCCTCACGAGCGACCGCGGACTGGCCGGCGCCTTCAACTCCAACGCCATCAAGGCGGCGGAGCTGCTGACCGCCCGTCTCGTGGCCGAGGGCAAGGAGGTCGACACCTACATCGTCGGCCGCCGCGGTCTGGCTCACTACAACTTCCGCGAGCGCAAGGTCGTGGAATCGTGGTCGGGCTTCACCGACGAGCCCACCTACGCGGACGCGAAGAACGTCGCGGGTCCGCTGATCGAGGCGATCGAGAAGGACACGGCGGACGGCGGAGTGGATGAACTCCACATCGTCTACACCGAGTTCGTCTCGATGATGACGCAGACGGCCATCGACGGCCGGCTGCTGCCGCTTCGCCTCGAAGAGGTTGCGGAGGAGGCGCCCAAGGGCGAGATCCTTCCGCTGTACGAGTTCGAGCCGTCGGCGGAGGACGTCCTTGACGCCCTGCTGCCGCGCTACGTCGAGAGCCGTATCTACAACGCGCTGCTCCAGTCGGCTGCCTCCAAGCACGCCGCCACGCGCCGCGCGATGAAGTCGGCCACCGACAACGCGGGAGACCTGATCACCTCGCTCTCCCGCCTTGCCAATGCGGCCCGCCAGGCCGAAATCACCCAGGAAATCAGCGAGATCGTCGGCGGCTCCGCAGCCCTTGCCGACGCGACCGCGGGGAGTGACAAGTAATGACGACGACTTCTGAGACGGCCGTTGCCACGGGCCGCGTCGCCCGGGTCATCGGCCCGGTCGTCGACGTGGAGTTCCCCGTCGACGCGATGCCGGACATCTACAACGCCCTTCACGTTGAGGTGGCCGACCCGGCCAACGCCGGCGAGAAGAAGACGCTGACCCTGGAAGTCGCCCAGCACCTGGGTGACGGCCTGGTCCGCACGATCTCCATGCAGCCCACCGACGGTCTGGTCCGCCAGGCCCCGGTCACCGACTCGGGCACGGGCATCACCGTCCCGGTCGGCGACTTCACCAAGGGCAAGGTGTTCAACACCCTCGGTGAGGTGCTGAACTCGGACGAGAAGTACTCGGGCGAGCGCTGGTCCATCCACCGCAAGGCCCCGCGCTTCGACGAGCTCGAGTCGAAGACCGAGATGTTCGAGACCGGCGTCAAGGTCATCGACCTTCTCACCCCGTACGTCAAGGGTGGAAAGATCGGTCTGTTCGGTGGTGCCGGCGTCGGCAAGACGGTGCTCATCCAGGAGATGATCTACCGCGTCGCCAACAACCACGACGGTGTCTCCGTGTTCGCCGGTGTCGGCGAGCGCACGCGTGAGGGCAACGACCTCATCGAGGAGATGGCGGACTCGGGCGTCATCGACAAGACCGCCCTTGTCTTCGGCCAGATGGACGAGCCCCCGGGCACCCGTCTGCGCGTGGCCCTCGCGGGTCTGACCATGGCGGAGTACTTCCGCGATGTGCAGAAGCAGGACGTGCTGTTCTTCGTGGACAACATCTTCCGCTTCACGCAGGCCGGTTCCGAGGTCTCGACCCTGCTCGGCCGTATGCCCTCCGCGGTGGGTTACCAGCCGAACCTGGCCGACGAGATGGGTCTCCTCCAGGAGCGCATCACCTCGACCCGTGGTCACTCGATCACCTCGATGCAGGCGATCTACGTCCCCGCGGACGACCTGACCGACCCGGCCCCGGCCACCACGTTCGCCCACCTCGACGCGACGACGGTTCTCTCCCGTCCGATCTCCGAGAAGGGCATCTACCCGGCCGTGGACCCGCTGGACTCCACGTCCCGCATCCTGGACCCCCGCTACATCGCGGCGGACCACTACGCGGCCGCGATGCGCGTCAAGTCGGTTCTTCAGAAGTACAAGGACCTTCAGGACATCATCGCGATCCTCGGTATCGACGAGCTGGGCGAGGAGGACAAGCTCACCGTCCACCGTGCCCGTCGCGTGGAGCGCTTCCTGTCCCAGAACACCCACGTCGCCAAGCAGTTCACCGGCGTCGACGGGTCGGACGTCCCGCTGGACGAGTCGATCGCGGCCTTCAACGCGATCATCGACGGTGAGTACGACCACTTCCCGGAGCAGGCGTTCTTCCTCTGCGGTGGCATCGAGGACCTGAAGGCCAACGCCAAGGAGCTCGGCGTCTCCTGAACCTCGGTTCTGAAGTGAGGGGGCGGGACCACACCTTGCGGGGTGCGGTCCTTCCCCCTCCGTACGCCTACTAGACTTTGACCCAACACCCGGCAGCAACGCCGGGTGGTGACCCGAGGAGCCCACCTTGGCTGCTGAGCTGCACGTCGAGCTCGTCGCCGCGGACCGCAGTGTCTGGTCCGGCGAGGCCACCCTGGTCGTCGCGCGTACCACGTCCGGCGACATCGGCGTCATGCCCGGTCACCAGCCGCTTCTCGGTGTGCTGGAGTCGGGCCCGGTGACCATTCGTACGAGTGACGGTGGAACGGTCGTCGCCGCTGTGCACGGCGGTTTCATCTCGTTCGCCGACAACAAGCTGTCGCTGCTGGCCGAGATCGCCGAGCTGTCGGACGAGATCGACGTCCAGCGTGCGGAGCGGGCGCTCGAGCGCGCGAAGTCGGACGCGGACGCGTCCGCCGAGCGTCGCGCGGACGTCCGTCTGCGTGCGGTGGCGACCCGCTGACCATCGGTGCGACCCCGGCCGCGCAAGCGTCGGGGGAGCACTGTGCAAGGCTTTGACTCAGCCGCGGCTGGGACCGGATCACTCCGGCCCTGGCCGCGGCTGAGGCAAATCCGGATGTTTTTTCTTTTCCGTTACCTAGGAGACGAGGAGGTCGGTGTCGATGGTCCTCGCTCTGACTGTGTGCGGAGTGGTAGTGGCGCTCGTGGTGGTGGGGCTGTTCGTCTTCGGCCTCCGCCGCCGGCTCATCCAGCGTTCCGGCGGAACGTTCGACTGCAGCCTGCGCTGGGACGTCCCCGAGAAGGGTGACCCCAGCGGCAAGGGCTGGAGCTACGGGGTGGCCCGCTACAACGGCGACCGGGTCGAGTGGTACCGCGTCTTCTCGTACGCGCCCCGCCCGCGCCGTCTGCTCGAGCGCTCGGCCATCGAGGTGGCCGGCCGCCGCGCGGCCGAGGGCGAGGAGGAGCTCGCGCTGCTCTCCGACGCGATCATCCTGGCCTGTCTGCACCGCGGCACCCGGCTCGAACTGGCGATGAGCGAGGACGCGCTGACCGGTTTCCTGGCCTGGCTGGAGGCCGCCCCGCCCGGACAACGGGTGAACGTCGCGTAGCGGTTGGGGGAGGGTGAACGTCACCTGAGCCTGAGCCCCCCGGAACAGCGAACCGCGGACAGACCCTGAGGTCTGCCCGCGGTTCTCTTGCGTGGTGGATCGGGGTTCAGGCCGGGCCGGTGATCAGCTCAGGCCGCTGTTGATGGCGCTGACCAGTTCACCATTGCTGGTGTCACCGCTGAACTCCCAGAAGAAGGCGCCGCCCAGGCCCTGGCTCTTGGCCCACGACATCTTCGTCCCGATGGTGGCGGGGGTGTCGTACGACCACCAGTTGTTGCCGCAGTAGGCGTACGCCGTGCCGGCGACCAGGCCGGTGGAGGGGCAGGACGTCTTGAGGACCTTGTAGTCCTCGATGCCCTGCTCGTAGGTACCGGCGGCGGGGCCGGTGGCCGTGCCGCCGGGCGCGGACTGGGTGACGCCGGTCCAGCCGCGGCCGTAGAAGCCGATGCCGATGAGCAGCTTGCTCGCGGGCACGCCCTTCGCCTTGAACTTGGCGATCGCGTCGGCGGTGGTGAAGCCGGGCGTCGGGATGCCGCTGTAGGAGGTGAGCGGGGAGTGCGGGGCGGTCGGGCCCTGGGCGTTGAACGCGCCGAAGAAGTCGTACGACATCACGTTGTACCAGTCGACGTACTGCGAGGCGCCCGCGTAGTCGGCGGCGTCGATCTTGCCACCCGAGGTGCCGTCGGCCGTGGTGGCCGCGGTGACGAGGTTGTTCGAGCCGAACTTGGCGCGCAGGGCCTGCATCAGGTTCTTGTAGGCCGCGGCACCGCTGGTGTCACAGGACAGACCGCAGGCGTTCGGGTACTCCCAGTCGATGTCGATGCCGTCGAAGACGTCGGCCCAACGCGGGTCCTCGACCAGGTTGTAGCAGGAGTTGGCGAACGCGGTCGGGTTGGCGGCCGCCTGGGCGAAGCCGCCGGACCAGGTCCAGCCGCCGAAGGACCACAGCACCTTGATGTTCGGGTACTTGGCCTTCAGCTCGCGGAGCTGGTTGAAGTTGCCGCGCAGCGGCTGGTCCCACGTGTCGGCGACGCCGCTGACCGACTGGTCGGCGGTGAAGGCCTTGTCGTAGTCGGCGTAGGAGTCGCCGATCGCGCACTGGCCGTTGGTCACGTTGCCGAAGGCGTAGTTGATGTGCGTGATCTTGGCGGCCGAGCCCGACGTCACGAGGTTCTTGACGTTGTAGTTGCGGCCGTAGATGCCCCACTCGGTGAAGTAGCCGAGCTTGACGTTCTTGCCGCTGGGCGGCGGGTCGGTGGTGCCGCCGGTGGTGTGGACGGCGACCGAGCCGCTGACCGGACCGGTCTGGTCGGCGGTGTCACGGGCCTGGACGGTGTACGAGTAGTCGGTGCCGGCGGTCAGGCCGGTGTCCGTGTACGAGGTCGTCGTCACGGTCGCGACCTTGGTGCCGCCGCGCAGGACGTCGTAGTTCTTGACGCCCTTGTCATCGGTGGCCGCGCTCCAGGAGAGCTTCACCGAGGTGTCGGTGATCGAGGAGGCGGTGGGGGTGCCCGGCGCGGAGGGGGCGCTGTCACCGGGGACGGTGGTGCCGCCGTCGCAGCTGCCGCCGTTCAGGGTGCAGTTCGACGGGGAGCCGGAGCCCGAGCCGTTGAAGCCGAAGGAGACGGAGGCACCCGCGGCGAGGGACCCGTTGTAGGACTTGTTCTTGGCGGTCCAGTGGTTCCCGGAGCTGGTGACGTCCGCGTCCCAGGCCGAGGTGACAGAGGTTCCGGAGGGGAAGTCCCACTGGATGGTCCACGAACTGATGGCGGTGGTACCGGTGTTCTTGACGGTCCACTTGCCTTCGAAGCCGGTGCCCCAGTCCTGGGTCTTGGCGTACGTGGCGGTCGCGCTGTCGGCGGCGTGGGCGGGACTCGCGAGTCCGACCAGGCCGGCCAGGGGGAGCAGCAGAGTGGCCAGCCCTGCCGTCGCTCGTTGTCTGAAGCGCATTCCGCGCCTCCTCGGGGGAGTTGGGGGAGGAAGGGGCGTGACTGAGCCTTCACGCCCACGGTGCCGTGAGAATAGGAAGGTCTGGACCACAGGTCAATAGGTCTGGACCACTGTTTCGCTCTCGTGATGGCATCTCAACTCCGTTGAGCGCACGGCGTATTGGAGCGTGATGATCGGGTTCTGACGGTCCGGTAGGCGGTTGACGTGGGCCTTCACGTCCCTGTCCGAGGTCCGCGGGGGCTCTCGGCGGGAACGGGGAAGGGCGCCCGCGGCGGCGGGCTCGAAGAATCCTTCGAGCCCGGCGCGGACGCCCTTCGTTCGGTGCTGCTGGTGCTGTGAGTGCGGGTGGGGTCAGTGGGGCCGGCGGGTGCTCAGCGTTCCCCGCCGGGGACCCACAGCACGTCCCCGGTGTCCTTGTTCGCCGTACGGGCCAGGATGAACAGGAGGTCCGAGAGCCGGTTGAGGTAGGTGGCGGTGAGCGGGTTCATCGCCTCGCCGTGGACCTCCAGCGCCGCCCAGGTCGAGCGCTCGGCCCGGCGCACGACCGTGCACGCCTGGTGCAGGAGCGCCGCGCCGGCGGTGCCGCCGGGCAGGATGAACGAGCGGAGCTTCTCCAGCCGCTCGTTGAACAGGTCGCAGTCCGCCTCCAGCCGGTCGACGTAGAACTGCTCCACCCGCAGCGGCGGGTACTTGGGGTCCTCGACCACCGGCGTCGACAGGTCCGCGCCCACGTCGAACAGGTCGTTCTGGACCCGGGTGAGGACCGCGACGACCTCGTCCTCCAGGCCGCCGAGCGCGATCGCCGTCCCGATCACCGCGTTCGCCTCGTTGGCGTCGGCGTACGCCGAGATCCGCAGATCGGTCTTGGCGACCCTGCTCATGTCCCCGAGGGCGGTGGTGCCCTGGTCGCCGGTCCTGGTGTAGATGCGCGTCAGATTGACCATGGGGCCAGCCTAATTACGCTTTCGCCCCGCGGAACGCCCGTGTGCCCACCGTCACGGACACCGCGGCGAGGCCGAGGGCCACCAGCACCCCGTACAGCATGTGGGAGGTGGCGTACGAGCCCGTGTAGGCGTCGCGCACCGCGTCGACCAGGTAGCGCAGCGGCGTGAGGTGCGAGAGGACGTCCAGCCAGCCCGGGGCGAGCGCCATCGGCAGCATCAGGCCCGACAGCAGCATGGACGGCACCGTGAGCGCGTTGACGGTCGGCCCGAATTCCTGGGGCGTGCCCACGCGCAGGGCCAGTGAACAGGACAACGAGGCGAGCGAGACGGCCAGCAGGCCCACGAAGGCGAAGCCGGCCAGGACGCCGGCGAGCGGCGCGCGCAGGCCCATCACCAGTGCCGCCAGGACCAACAGCACCGACTGCAGGACCAGGACGACGGCGTCGCGCAGGACGCGGCCCAGCAGCAGCGCGAGCCGGCTCACGGGGGTGGCCCGCATCCGGTCCACGACGCCCAGGTTCTTCTCGACGATGACCGAGAACCCTGAGAACGCGGCGCCGAACAGGGCCAGTTGGAGCAGCAGGCCGGGGACCAGGATCTGCCAGGAGGAGCCCCGGGCACCGAGCGGCAGCCGGGTCAGGAGCGGGCCGAAGAAGAGCAGGTGGAGCAGCGGCGCGAGGACCCCGAAGAACATCGCGAGACGCGAACGCAGGGTCTGGCGGGCGTAGCGCCCGAAGATCAGGGCGGTGTCGTGCACGAGCATCGGCGGCTCCGTCCTAAACGGCGGT
This sequence comes from Streptomyces aureus, assembly GCF_000725495.1. Classification (GTDB taxonomy): domain Bacteria; phylum Actinomycetota; class Actinomycetes; order Streptomycetales; family Streptomycetaceae; genus Streptomyces; species Streptomyces aureus_B. The sequence continues at coordinate 35,359 of NZ_JNZD01000033.1, read as the reverse complement.
GGGGGCGGCGGCGGGCGCGGGGCCGCGGCCGGTGACGGCGAGGAAGGTGTCCTGGAGGGTCGCGTCGAGGGAGCCGCAGTGGGCCAGCTTCAGCGCGGCCGGCGTGCCGTCGGCGGCCACGACTCCCCGGTCGACGATCACGATCCGGTCGGCGAGCGCGTCCGCCTCGTCGAGGTGGTGGGTGGTGAGGAAGACCGTGGTGCCGTGGGTGTCGCGCAGCCGGCGGACGAGGTCCCACAGTCCGGCGCGGCTGCCGGGGTCGAGCCCGGTGGTCGGTTCGTCGAGGAAGAGCACCTCGGGACGGTGGACGAGGCCGAGGGCGAGGTCCAGGCGCCGCCGCTGGCCGCCGGAGAGCGCGGCGGTCCTGCGGTCAAGGACGTCGGCGAGGCCGAGCTCCTCGGCCAGGTCCGCGGCCCGCGCGGCCGCCCGCGGCCTCGACAGCCGGTACAGCCGTCCCTGGGTGAGGAGTTCCTCCCGCACCGTCACCTGCGGGTCGACGCCGCCCGACTGGGCCACGTAGCCGCAGGCGCGGCGCACCCCGGCCGGGTCGGTGACCAGGTCGCAGCCCGCGACCGTCGCCGCGCCGCCGGTGGGGGCGAGCAGGGTGGTGAGCATCTTGAGGGTGGTGGTCTTGCCCGCGCCGTTCGGGCCGAGGAGGCCGAGGATCTCGCCGGGCCGCACCGTGAGGTCGATCCCGCGCACCGCCTCGACCGGGCCCCGCTTCGTCGCGAAGGTACGGGCCAGACCGGCCGTACTGATGATTGCCATGGCCCCAGAAAAACAGAGTCACTGAAAATTTGCAATGACTCCAAAAATTCAGAAGCTCCAGCGAGGGCTACGATGCGTTCATGACCGAGGGGCTCAGGGAGCGGAAGAAGCGGCAGACCCGGCAGTACATCTCCGATGTCGCCACGGGCCTGTTCCTGGAGCGGGGCTTCGACGCGGTGAAGGTCGCGGAGGTCGCCGAGGCCGCGAACGTCTCCGTGAACACCGTCTACAACTACTTCCCGGCCAAGGAGGACCTCTTCCTCGACCGCTCCGCCGCGCTGGTGGAGCGGTCGGCCCGCTGGGTGCGCGGCCGCGCGAAGGGCGAGTCGGCCGCGGACGCCGTCCTGCGCGAGCTGCGCGAGGAGGTGGAGGCGGCCTCGCCCCGGATCGGCCTCGCCACCGGGACCGCCCGCTTCCTCCAGGTCGTCGACGAGGCCCCCGCGCTCCGCTCGCGGCTGTGGGAGATCGGCCAGGAGGCGCTGGAGAACCTGGAGGAGGCCCTGCGCGAGGAGACCGGCGCGCCGCCCGGAGACCCGCTGCCCGGCCTCGTCGCGGGCCAGATCGACTGGGCATACCAGACGGTCGCGAAGGTCATCGCCCGCGAGATGAGGGCGGGCCGCGCCCCCGGCGAGGTCTCGCGCGAGGTGCTCGTCCTGCTCGACGAGATCGAGGAGCTGCTGAGCCCGAAGGTCCGCGGCTACGCCGTACGGGCGGAGTGACGGCCCGGCCCGTCGGCACCCCGGACCGGACGTGACGGGTGTCTCACGCCCTGAGACCGTGACACGCGTTACTTACGGGTTTCACGCCCCCTTCCGAACGCTACTCTCCGCCGAAGAGGCATACACAAGCAGCGTGTTAAGGGAGTCTGAGTGGCTGGGAAGCTTGCCGTCATCGGAGCCGGACTGATGGGGTCCGGAATCGCCCAGGTCTCCGCGCAGGCGGGCTGGGACGTCGTTCTGCGCGATGTCACCGACGAGGCGCTGAACCGCGGCCTCGACGGCATCAGGGCGTCGTACGACAAGTTCGTGAGCAAGGGCAAGCTCGAAGCCGCCGACGCGGACGCCGCGATCGCGCGCATCACGGCGACCACCGACCTGGACGCCGCCGCCGACGCGGACATCGTCGTCGAGGCGGTCTTCGAGAAGCTCGAGGTCAAGCACGAGATCTTCCGGGCGCTCGACAAGATCGTCCGCCCCGACGCCGTGCTGGCCTCCAACACCTCCGCGATCCCGATCACCAAGATCGCGGCGGCCACGGAGCACCCGGAGCGGGTCGTCGGCGTGCACTTCTTCTCGCCGGTCCCGATGATGCAGCTCGTCGAGCTGGTCCGCGGCTACAAGACCAGCGACGAAACCCTCGCCCGCGCACGGGAGTTCAGCGAGTCGGTCGGCAAGACCTGCATCGTCGTCAACCGCGACGTCGCCGGCTTCGTCACCACCCGTCTCATCTCGGCCCTCGTCGTCGAGGCGACGAAGCTGTACGAGTCGGGCGTGGCCACCGCCGAGGACATCGACCTCGCCTGCCGGCTGGGCTTCGGCCACGCCATGGGGCCGCTGGCCACCGCCGACCTCACGGGCGTCGACATCCTGCTGCACGCCACCGGCAACATCTACACCGAGACCCAGGACGAGAAGTTCGCCCCGCCGGAGCTGATGCGCCGGATGGTTGACGCCGGTGACATCGGGCGCAAGAGCGGGCAGGGCTTCTACAAGCACTGAACGATCATGCGGCGGCCGGGACCCCGGCCGCCGCATGTGCCACGGACACCGTGCGCACCTCCGGATGTCACTCCATGAGGTGAATTCGGTATCGGTTCGCTTACAGACGGCAACCTCCGGGGCCCTCAGGCAGTCAGTCCATGCACAACATGCAGACGCGAAGACGCGGAAACAGACACACGCGGAGTTACGAGACAGATTCTCGGGGAGCGCATATGTACATCAGGGGCGACCACGCCGAACTGGTCGTCGGGGGCCGCCTCGACGTACGCAGCGCGGCGGACGCCCGTACAGTCCTGCACTCGGCCGTCGACGACGGAGCCGGAGACCTGGTGCTGGACCTGTCGGAGCTGGACTCCTGGGACGCGACCGGGCTCGGCGTGATCATGGGGGCCCACCGACGCGCCGGGAGGTGCGGCCGGCGGCTCGTGCTGCGCGGCGTGCCGGCCCAGATGCAGCGCCTGCTGGTGGCCACCCGGCTGCACCGGATCCTGGCGATCGAGGGCGGCATCGGGGTCGAGTCCCTGCCCCGGGTCTGACCCGGGCGCGCTCCTCATCGCTCCGCGTGCGCGACGGCGTACGCGCCCCGACCGGCGCATTCGGCCCGCCACGTGCACAATCCTCATGAAGCTGTGACGGTTCGGACGGCGCGGTACCCCGCCTGTTCCTGAATACTGTGCGAAGGTTTAGGGTTCGGCTGCCCGCCGACCGAAACCCTACGAGCGGGCACCGGACCAGAAGCGACCAAGCGCTGTGCAGCCAGGCCGGGAGGGCATCGGCACACGACGCTTTTGGGGGGCTTGGAACATGGACCCGATCAACCGGGGATCCGAGGAGTACGGCCACGAGGACGACGGCCAGGTGTCTCGTCCGCGCCCGCCGCGCGACCCGCTCGCGGCCGACCTCGGCCAGCACAAACCCGCGCCCGTCCGCACGGTCAGGCTCGTCACCGGCGAATTCGCGCTGACCGTCAACCCCGTCGACGGCAGCGAGATCGAGAACTGCCCGCCGCACGAGCGGCCCCGGCCGCCGGTCAAGCACGACCCCGCCGCCCGCGCCGAACTGGCCCGCGCCGCGACACCCCCCGCCCCGCCCGGACCGGCCCGGCCCCGGCTGCCGCTCCTCGAACGCGAGGAGGAGCGTGAGCGGCTCGTACGCCTCCTCGCGCGCGGGCGCTCGGCACGGCTCACCGGCCCCCCGGGATCGGGCCGCACCGTCCTGCTGGACGCCGTCGCCGACGACTGCGCGGACCTCGCCCCCGACGGCGTCGTCCGCCTCTCCGGCTACGGCCGCACCGCGAGCGACGTGCTGTACGACCTCTTCGCCGCCGTCTACGAAGCCCCTCTGCACCGCCCCGACCACGACGACCTGCTCCTGCTCGTCCGTGAGATCGGCGCCGTCGTCGTCATCGACGACGCGGAGATCGGCGGCGGCGACCTCGACCTGCTGCTCGACGCCACCCCCGAGTGCGCCTTCCTGATCGCCGCCACCCCCGACGCGCCTGCCCCCACCGCCCAGGCCGAACTCGAGGAGGTCGCCCTCGGCGGCCTCGACCGCAGCGGCGGCCTCGAACTGCTGGAGCGCGCCGTCGGACGCGTCCTGACCGAGGACGAGTCCAACTGGGCCGGCGACCTCTGGTTCGAGTCCGAGGGGCTGCCCCTGCGCTTCATCCAGGCCGGGGCGCTGCTGCGGCAGCGCGACCGGCAGCGGGCCGGAGAGGAGGCCTTCGACGACTACGGGGTCTTCCAGGAGGCCCCCGCCGACGCGCGCTTCGAGGCCGGCGACGGCCAGGAGCTGCCGCTGCCCTCCCTCGCCGAGGGCGCCGCGCCCGCGGCCCTGCTCGCCTCCCGGCTCAGCGAGTCGGCGCGCGCCACCCTGCGCTTCGCGGTCGCGCTCGGCGGCGAGGTGCCCCACCAGGCCCATCTGCCCGCGCTCGTGGGCGACACCCACGCCGACGCCGCGCTCGCCGAACTCGCGGGCTGCGCGCTGGTCTCCCCGGTCGGCCCCCGCTACCGGCTCGCCGCCGGGGTGCAGGCCCAGCTGGAGGCCTCCGGCTACGCGGACACGCTCCAGGAGAGCGCGCTGGCCGCCGCCCGCCACTACGCCTGGTGGGCCGGGCACCCCTCGGTCACCCCGGAGCGGGTCTGCGCCGAGGCCGACGCGGTGCTGGCCGCCCTCGACGTGCTCGTGCCCGTCACGACCGCCCCGCTGGACGAGGAGGACGAGGACGCCGTCTCCGTCCAGCTCGCCCGCAAGGCCGCCCCGGCCTTCGCCTCGGGACTGCACTGGAGCGCCTGGGAGCGCGTCCTGCGCCTCGGCGTCGAGGCCTCCGAGCTGGCCGGCGACGTGGCGGAACAGGCCTATTTCCACCACGAGTTGGGTGTCCTCGCGCTCTGCGGCCACCAGCTGGACCGGGCCAGGGCGGAGCTGGAGGCCTCCGTCGCCATGCGCGGCGAGGTCGCCGACAAGCGCGGGTCCACCGCCGGCCGCCGCGCGCTCGCGCTGGTCACCGACCGCTCCGGCACCCTCCAGCTCACCTCCGGGCGCACCCCGGCGGGCGAGGAGATACCCGACGCGCGCCACGAGGAGTCGATGTCGCCGCCCGGCGGCGTCCCGGCCGCCCACCCGCGCATCGACGCGTCGGGCGAGACCGTCACGCTGCTCGGCCACCCGGGCCGCCCCGGCGGCCCCGCGGCCAAGCCGCGGGGCGTCGTGGGGCGGCTGGTCTCCGGCACCCGGCGCAACATGGTGGCCGCGGGCGCGGGAACGCTCCTCGTGGCCGTCCTCGGGACCGTCGTGACCCTCGGCGCGACCTCGAACCACGACAACGGGACGCCGACGGAGAAGGTCGGCGTCAACCCGTCGGCCACCCAGGACGCCCAGGACGACAGCCTCGGCGCGGACACCCCGAAGAAGGGCGACGACTCCTCTCCCGGCGCCGTGGCGTCCCCCAGCGACCCGGGCCCCGACGGCTCCTACGGCACCTCGGACGACCCGACGGCCTCGGCCACGGCGAGCCCGCGGCCCTCCGGCGAGCCGAGCGGCACGCGCAGCGCCACGAGCAGGCCCTCGAAGTCGTCGTCGGCGTCCCCGTCGAAGCGGCCCACGCACCGGCCGTCCTCGACCCCGACGAAGTCGCAGAGCGCCTCGCCGTCCTCGACCCCGACGAAGTCCACGAGCCCCTCGCCGTCCACCTCGCCGTCCGCGACCTCCACCTCGACGTCACCGGCGACCACCGACTCCGCGAGCGGCCCCGTGCCGAGCGGCGCGTCGGCGCACACGTCGGCCGGGTCGGGATCCGCGACGGCCTCGGGCGGCACCGTGATGTGACCGCGCGGTCCGGACGTACGGCCGGACCGCACGAAACGCACGCGGGGCCGGGTCCGTCGTCGGACCCGGCCCCGCGTCGTATACGAAGCCCGGGGGCTCAGAACAGCCGCAGCTTGTCGTCCTCGATGCCGCGCAGGGCGTCGTAGTCCAGCACCGCGCAGCCGATGCCGCGGTCGGTCGCGAGGACGCGGGCCTGCGGCTTGATCTCCTGGGCGGCGAAGATGCCGCGGACCGGCGCGAGGTGCGGGTCGCGGTTCAACAGCTCCAGATAGCGCGTGAGTTGCTCGACGCCGTCGATCTCGCCGCGACGCTTGATCTCGACCGCGACGGTCCCCCCGTCGGCGTCCCGGCACAGGATGTCGACCGGGCCGATCGCCGTCATGTACTCGCGGCGGATCAGCGAGTAGCCCTCGCCGAGGGTCTCGATGCGGTCGGCGAGCAGTTCCTGGAGGTGCGCTTCCACGCCGTCCTTGATCAGGCCGGGGTCCACGCCGAGTTCGTGCGAGGAGTCGTGGAGGATCTCCTCCATCGTGATGATGAGCTTCTCGCCCGCCTTGTTGACGACGGTCCAGACGCCTTCGTCGTCGCCGGACCCCTCCTTCAGGGTGCAGGGCGGCGACATCCAGTTGAGGGGCTTGTAGGCCCGGTCGTCCGCGTGGATGGAGACGCTGCCGTCCGCCTTCACGAGGATCAGACGGGGGGCCGACGGGAGGTGGGCGGTGAGCCGGCCCGCGTAGTCCACGGAACAGCGGGCGATGACGAGACGCATGGTCGGCAACGCTACTCGACCGGCGGCGGTGCACGCGATTCCCGTCCCCTGACCGCGGCCGCCCGCGGTGTCCGGCCGGGGGAGGGATCCCGCCGTTCGTCCCATTCGTCCCCCCGGGTCCCAGGAGTGGGCCCGGGTGACGTTTTCGCGGGTCACCCCATTGATCCTGAAGCTTCCCTCTTCTGCCGTGGCCGATAGTCGGCGTACCGGGCGTTCGCTATGTGCCCATTCTCCTGGTGCCGTTACCTGCCGATGCTTACCGTATGAACGGGAGGTCGCGATACATGTACTCAGCGTGTTCGGTATCGCGGTCCCCGTCCCTGTCCGGCAACCCCCGTGGTATGGGGGTGCGAGAGGAGTACCCATGTCGCTCGACGTCTCACCGGCCCTACTCCAACAGGCCGAGCGAGGCGAGGTCGATGAAGCTGAATTCGTCGACTGCGTCCGGACCTCCCTGCCCTACGCATGGGAGATGATCAGCTCCCTGGTGGCCCAGCTGAAGGTGGACGGCGGCAAGTTCGCCGACAACCAGACGCCTCCGCCGGACGAGCAGGCACGTGGCCAGCTGCTGCGTGCGCTCGCGAGTGACGCGATACGCGGCGCGCTGCAGCGGCACTTCGGAGTGCGGCTGGCCTTCCAGAACTGCCACCGGGTGGCGGTGTTCCCACTGGACGACTCGGTGGACGACACACTGGCACGCTTCACCTCGGTCCGCAGTCAGCTGCTCAACCAGTCCCCGGAGTTCAGGGACTGCTGACGCACTGATGCCGCATTGCTTGCCGCTCCGTACGCGGGAGGTGCATTGGTACTGGGGCGGCAAGCTCCCCGCGAGTCCGGCCCGCCGGGCCCGTCTCCGTGCGGTCACCTGAGCTGGGGCAGCACCTCGGCCCCGAGCCGCCGTACGTTCTCCTCGGTCGCCGCCAGGTCGCCCGAACCCTCGACGAGCAGCGCGAACCGCCCGATGCCCGTCCGCTCCGAGGTCGCCGCGAGGCGGTCGGCGCACAGCCTCGGGGTGCCCACCGGGTGCAGCCCGCAGAGCAGTTCGGTGTACGCCACCGGGTCCCGCATCGAGCGGGCGCGGCCGTCGACCGTCACATGGGCGTCCAGCCCCTGCCTCAGCCAGCCCGGCATCGCCTTGACGAGCGTCTCGACCGCGTCGGTCCTGCGGTCCGCGATCTGGCAGACGCCCGCGGAGACATGGGCGGCGCCCTGGATCTCGTCCGTCGGGCGGCCCGCCGCGCGCGCGTGCCGCCGCCAGAGCGCGACCATTTCGGCCTTCTCCTCGTCCCCGACGTGCATGCCCAGGAGCATCGGCAGTCCGCGCTCGGCGGCGAGCCGGACGCTCGCCGGCGAGGTGCAGGCGACGACGACCTCGGGGCCCGGAGCACCGCTCAGCGCCTCCGACGGGCGTGGCACGACCGGGACTTCACGGAACGGGAACCGCCCGGAGGTGCCGGCGACGGACGGTTCGCGCAGCCAGCGGATCAGCAGATCGAGTGACTCGGGGAACCCCTGTTCGTACGCCGCGAGGCCCGCGCCGAAGACCTCCAGGTCGACCCAGGGGCCGCCGCGGCCGACCCCCAACGAGAGGCGCCCGCCGGACGTCAGGTGCAGCAGGGCGGCCTGTTCGCCGAGCGCCACCGGGTGGACGGTGGGCAGCACGCTGACCGCGGTGCCGATCCGGATCCGCTCGGTGCGGCCGAGCAGATATCCGGCGAGCGTGATGGCCGACGGGCAGGTCCCGTACGGCACGAAGTGGTGTTCCGCCAGCCAGACCGTGTCCAGTCCGGCCTCCTCGGCGACCTCGGCCGACCGCACCGCGCGGTGCAGGGCCTCGCCCTGGCCCTGTCCAGGGAACTGGGCCGCCAGTACAAAGCTTCCAACGTGCATCGAACTTCCTGCTTCCTCGGCTCCGACACGGAGCTCCCCCACCCGGCATAACCGCCTGACACGTGCCGAAGACACGGCCTTGCGGAGAGATTTGCGGATTGTCTGGGAATTGGGCTGTCCGAAGACGGCCCGAGGACGGTCCGAAGGGGGATCTGCGCGGGTCGGCGGAGTACGCGTACCCGTGTGCGTCCCGCGTAGGCTGGTGTCGGCCCCTGCTCCCTGTATAGCTCCGTGAGGTGTCCCTTGTCCCCGCGTCGCAACCGTCCGAAGGACGCCGGCTCGTCCGGCAGGAGCCCCGAGGAGGACGCGTCGGACCGTTACGGCGGCTGGCAGTCCACCGAGAGCTGGGGCGGCGAGGAGTGGAGCGTGCGTCACGTGGCGGGCGCGAGCGCGCAGGGCAAGACCTACCGCTGCCCCGGCTGCGACCAGTTGATCCCCTCCGGGGTGCCCCACGTGGTGGCCTGGCCGGAGCACTCGGGCGTCGACGAGCGGCGGCACTGGCACAAGGCCTGCTGGAACGCGAAGGACCGCCGCACCTCGAGGGTGCAGCGGTCCCGTAACGCGCCCAGGTTCTAGGCGACTTCGGTCCCGTCCGGCCGCACGGCCGGACGAACGCGGGCGTCAGACGTCCCGGCGCTCCAGGAGGACGAAGGCGGCGACGACGGCCGCCGCCGCGACCCCGGCGAGCAGGCCGAGCTGGGCGGCGCCGGTGCTGTCGTCGGGACCCACCCGGAAGACCGCGGCGAGGGAGGAGATGGGGGCGTATTCCTGCATCTTCTCGCCGATCGTCCGCAGGGTGTCGGACAGCATCAGGAACGCGGGCAGGATCGAGGGCAGCAGCACGACGCCGAGCATCGTGGTGATCGCGCCCGCGGAGTGGCGCAGCATCGACCCCACGGCGAGCGAGAGCGTGCCGAGCAGCGAGACGTAGAGCGCGCCCATGAAGACGGTGCCGCCCCACGAGGGGGACGCGTCGCCGCTGTGCAGGCTCGAGGTGAACAGGCCGACGAGGCCGATCGCGCAGGCCGAGACGGTGAACGCGACCGCGAAGAAGATGATCAGCTTGGCGGCGAGCACCCGGTGCCGCTGCGGCGAGGCCGTGAACGTCGTACGGATCATGCCGGTGCCGTACTCGGAGGAGACCACGAGGACTCCCAGGGTGACCATGCAGAGCTGGCCGAGCAGCAGGCCGATGAACGCCGGCACCGTGAACGGGGTCTCGCGGAAGTCCTCACCGGTGGTCTGCGCGGCGACCAGGAAGCCGATGCCGATCACCAGGACCAGGAAGGTGCCGAGCGTCCACATCGTGGAGCGCACCGACTTGATCTTCGTCCACTCGGAGTTGAGGGCGTGCCCGAGGTGGGTGCGGGTGACGGGGATCGGCGAGGTGTACGAAGTGCCGGGCGCGACCTGCCAGTCGGGGGCAGCGGCGGCCTGCTGCGGCATCGGGGGCTGGGGCGTGCTCATCGGGCGTCCTCGGGCTTGGTCAGGTCGGCGGCGGGCGCGGGCGTGGGGGCGGACTCGGGCGCGGCCGCGGGAGCCGGGGCCGGGGCGGAGGCGGGCGCCGGGGCGGCGGCGGGGGCCTGGGCGTACGGGTTGGCGTCCGTGGCGCCGGGGGCGGCCGGAGCTCCGTAGGGGCCGGGAGCGCCCGCACCGGGGGCCGGGGGAGCGCCGTAGGGGCCCGACTGCGGCATGGCGAAGGGCTGGCCGCCCTGCTGGGGCGGCAGCGGCGGGTACCAGCCGGGCTGGCCCTGGCCCGCCACCGGCATCTGCGGCGGCGGCACGGCGCCCGGCGGCAGCTGCTGCTGCAGTCCGGCCTTCTGGTCGACGGTCGAGCGGTAGTCGACGGCGCCCTGCGTCATCCGCATGTACGCCTCCTCCAGCGAGGCCTGGTGCGGGGACAGCTCCCACAGCCGCACGTCGGCGGAGTGCGCGAGGTCGCTGATGCGGGGGAGCGGCAGGCCGGTGACGCGCAGCGCGCCGTCCTGCTCGGGCAGCACCTGGCCGCCCGCCTCGGTCAGCGCGGCGGTCAGCTTCTCGCGCTGCTGCGGCTCGGTCTCGGGCGTGCGCACCCGGGCGAAGTCGGCCGAGTTGTGGGAGATGAAGTCCTTGACGCTCTGGTCGGCGAGGAGCTGGCCGCGGCCGATCACGATGAGGTGGTCGGCGGTCAGCGCCATCTCGCTCATGAGGTGCGAGGAGACGAAGACCGTACGGCCCTCGGCGGCCAGCGCCTTCATCAGGTTGCGGACCCACAGGATGCCCTCGGGGTCGAGGCCGTTGACCGGCTCGTCGAAGAGCAGCACCTGGGGGTCGCCGAGGAGCGCGGCGGCGATGCCGAGGCGCTGGCCCATGCCGAGGGAGAAGCCCTTGGAGCGCTTTCGGGCCACGTCCTGGAGGCCGACGACCCCGAGCACCTCGTCCACGCGGCGGGCCGGGATGCCCGACAGCTGGGCCAGGCTCAGCAGGTGGTTGCGGGCGCTCCGGCCGCCGTGGACGGCCTTGGCGTCGAGGAGCGCGCCGACCTGGCGGGGCGCGTTCGGCAGCCGGCGGTAGGGGAACCCGCCGATCGTGACGTGCCCGGCGCTCGGGTTGTCGAGGCCGAGGATCATGCGCATCGTCGTCGACTTGCCCGAGCCGTTGGGCCCGAGGAAGCCGGTGACGGCACCCGGCCGGACCTGGAAGGAAAGGTTGTACACGGCCGTCTTGGCGCCGTAGCGCTTCGTCAGGCCGACTGCCTCGATCATTCTCCGCACCCATCGAAAGGTTCAGGACGTCGGGGCGCACGCCCCCGTAAGGGTAAGGAGGATATCCGGGCGCCGACGGTTCCACTCAAGGGAAGGTAAAGTCATGACCATCGGCCGGTGAAAGATCCAGTAGAGGGCGACGATTCGTGCGCCTGTTCTGTCAGGTACCCGTCTTTCTTGATCGGCGGGCAAAGGGAATGCGCCGCCGGCCCTCGGACGGGACATGTCAGGGGCGCTCCGGCAGCGAATCGTCCAGCGGCGGAAGATCGTCGTAGAGCCGCAGCTCCGCCGATTCGTCGAGGTAGGGCAGGAAGTCGGTCTGCGGCAGCACCCAGCCCTCCTCGCCGAAGACGAGCGTGCCCGCCTCGCGCAGCGACCGGTCGCCGCCCGCGCGGCGCACCCAGGTCGCGGGGTCGGGCCCGAGCAGCTCGCGCAGCCGCCCCGAATCCGCCAGCAGGGCCGCGAGCAGCTCGGACTGGTCGCCGCCGCCCGGACGGGGCCGCCCGGACCCGGGATCGGCGAGCACGCCGTGCGCGCTGAAGTAGATGTACGCGCCGCCCAGCAGCTCCCCGGAGGGCATCGTCATCGTGAACGCGTCGCCGGGGAGTATCGCCCGGCGGTAGTCGGGGAACTCGGTGTCGTCGACGGCCTTCAGCTGGGTCGAGTCCAGCCAGGTGACCACCAGTGTCGTCTCGGCGGCCGGCTCCACGTACGGGGTCCCGGCCACGTAACCCGCCGGGCTGATGTGCCCCGAGCAGCCGACGCCGATGCCGCGCACCCGCACCGGCACCATCGGGACCGTCGCCGGGATGCCCAGCCGGGTCAGCTTGTGCGCCACCTGCCCGGGGGAGGCGTTCGAGCCGACCGCGATGACCGGATGGCGCAGCCCGGTGCCCACCTGCCCCCGGTCGGCGAGCGCCTCGTCCAGCCGCTGCTGCTCCCGGCGCTCCTCCACGAACCACTCGCCGAGGCGCAGCGGCCGCACGTCCAGCTGGAGCAGTTCCCCGCCGGTCAGCAGGGACGGCTCGGTGGTGGGGCGGCCGGGATAGGTGAGGGGCTGCTTCGCGGGCACGTCGCTCAGGCCCAGCGCCTCGAGGCTTCGGTCCTTCGTCGTCACGGTGACGCCCTCCGGGGGTGGTGTCGCGCGCATACGGGCACAGCCTTTCACGCGAGATGAGCCGGGGCCCTCACCCGAGATGTACCCGGCACGGGACCCGGTCTCCCCAGCCGGGTGCGGTTGGCCGGAACCGACACCGGGAATGATGCCGTCCTGATTGTACGAGTCGTGCCGAAGTCGGTTACGGGGGAAGCGAGTTGGGGCTCATCAGGCGTGCGGTGGGGCGTTCCGGCCGGGGACCGGCGCATCCGCGTTTCCGCACGTCCGTTCGCTGGTGGATCGCGGGACGGACCGTCCACGCCCTGCTGCTGATGGCGCTGGGCGCGCTGGCCGCCCTCTCGGTCCTCGTGGCGGCGGCGTGGACGCTGACCGAGGACTCGCCGCGCTCCATGGCGGAGCGGTTCTCGAACGGGGAGCGGCTCCTCGACCTCAGTCTCGGCGTGCTGCGGGCCTGCGTCGGCACCGACAGCCTCGACCCCGAACCGGACAGCACCGCGCACCAGCTCCTGGCCACGCTCGCCTCGATGACCGGCGCCCTGGTGCCGGCGGTGCTCCTCGGCATCGTCCTGATCAAACTGTTCGCGCTGCGGCCCTTCGTCTGGCGGCGCCGGGCCAGCATCTCGCACGCCTGGACCGCCGACTTCCCCGGCTACTCGCGCCGGCACGCGGGCAGCGACGACGCCGTCATCGCCGTCCGCTTCTACAACCGCTTCGACAACCTGTCGGTCGTCGACCTGCGCGCCCGCGCCCATCTGCGCTACCTGGAGCGCTCCCCGCACGACGGCAGCCTCGTCATCTACAAGCAGTGGCTCAAGGTGCTGGACGCCCAGGGCGAGCCGGCCGACGAGCGCAGCTGGCTCGCGGTCGAGCGGGGGGCGCCCTTCACGGTCTGGATACCGGTCGAGGCCCCGGTGACCGCCCTGCCGTTCAGCCGGATCCAGGGCAAGGACCTGTCCGGCTCGTCCGGGGTGAAACTCCTCGTCCGGCTGACCGCGCGGACCGTCGGACTCGGCACCGAGGTCGCCGACGAGTGCTGGTTCGACCTGGAGGGCGGGGACTTCGAACTCGGCCGGTTCGTGCCGCTCCAGCCCGACCTCGCGAAGGACGTGTGGCGGTGGGAGGGCTGGTCCGACTTCGACGGCCTGATCCGCCCCGGCCCGGACGGCGACGAGCCCCCGGACCCGTCTACGCGTCCCGCTTCTTGAGCAGCGCGTAACCGCCGATCAGGGCCGCGGCCACCCACAGCAGCATGATGCCGAGGCCGCCCCAGGGGCCGTAGGGGGTGTCGTCGAGCGGGGTCACCACCCGCAGGATCCTGCTGCCGGCCTGGTCGGGGAGGTAGCGGCCGACCTTCTTGGTCGCGGAGACCGCGCCCAGGATGTTGGAGATCAGGAAGAAGAACGGCATCAGGATGCCGAGCGAGAGCATCGGGGAGCGCAGCATCGCCGCGACGCCCATCGAGAAGACGGTGATCAGCGTCATGTAGAGGCCCCCGCCGATCACCGCGCGCAGCACTCCCGGATCACTGATCGAGGCCCGGTGGGTGCCGAGCGCCGCCTGGCCCACGAAGAACGTGACGAAGCTGGTGATCATGCCGACGGCCAGGGCCAGGGCCGCCGCCACCGCGACCTTGCTGAACAGGAACGTGCCGCGCTGGGGCACCGCCGAGAGCGAGGTGCGGATCATGCCGGTGCTGTACTCGTTGCCGACGACCAGCACCCCGAACACGATCATCGCGAGCTGGCCGAGGGTCATGCCCGCGAAGCTGATGAACGTCGGGTCGAACGTCAGCCGGTCGTTCCGGCTCATGTTGTCGAACTCGTTGTTCGACACGATCGAGATGAGCAGGCCGAGCGCGACCGTGACGAGGGTCGCGAGGCTCAGCGTCCACACCGTGGACGCCACCGAACGGATCTTGGTCCACTCCGACCGGAGGACCTGGGTGGCCGCCATGCTCAGCCCTTCTTCCAGTCGCCGCCCCAGCGCGGGGCGGGATCCGTGCCGGCCGGCGGCACCGGCGGCACCGGGGAGACCGGCGGGACCGCGGCGAGGCCGGGCCCCGGGGCCTCGGTGTGCGCGTGGTACTCCACCGACTCCGCGGTCAGCCGCATGAACGCCTCCTCCAGCGAGGCCTGCTGGGGGCTCAGCTCGTGCAGCACGAGCTGGTGCTGCGCCGCCAGCTCCCCGATCCGCTCCGGCTGCCCGTCGTCCACCTCCAGCGCCCCGCTGCCCGTCTGGACGACGGTGATGCCGGCGCCCTTCAGCACGTCGAGCAGCCGCTCGCGCTGGGGGGAACGCACCCGGACGTAACTGCGCGAGTTCCGCCGGATGAACTCGGCCATCGAGGTGTCGGCGAGCAGCCTGCCCTGGCCGATGACGACGAGATGGTCCGCCGTCAGCGCCATCTCGCTCATCAGATGGGAGGAGACGAACACCGTACGGCCCTGCGAGGCGAGGGTCTTCATCAGATTGCGGATCCAGTGGATGCCCTCGGGGTCGAGCCCGTTGACCGGCTCGTCGAACATCAGGATCCGCGGATCGCCGAGCAGCGCGCCCGCGATGCCGAGCCGCTGGCCCATGCCCAGCGAGAACCCCTTCGCCTTCTTCCGCGCGACCGCCGTGAGACCGACGGTGTCCAGCACCTCGTCCACCCGTGCCCGCGGGATGCCGTTGCTCTGGGCGAGGCACAGCAGATGGTTGAAGGCGCTGCGGCCGCCGTGCATCGCCTGGGCGTCCAGCAGGGCGCCGATGTACTTCAGCGGGTCCTTCAGCCGGTCGTAGTGCTGCCCGTCGATGCGCACGTCGCCGGCGGTGGGACGGTCGAGCCCGAGCATCATCCGCATCGTCGTGGACTTCCCCGCGCCGTTGGGACCGAGGAAGCCGGTGACGATGCCCGGTCTGACGGTGAAGGTGAGGTTGTTGACCGCCACCTTCTCGCCGTACCGCTTCGTCAGCCCCTCGAGCTCGATCATGCGGCCACGCTAGGACGGCCCCCGTGGGCCTGCCACTCGACGACAAGGCCCGCGCCCTCGGGGGAGGGAGCGGGCCCTGGTGTGTCGTGCCGTGCGGTTACCGGGACTGCTGCGCCGGCACTCCGCGGGTGATCGGCTCGTCCTCGGCCGGACCGGTCGCGGCGGCCACCGCGGCGCCCGTGAGCGTCGCGAGCATCTCGCGGACGTTCGTGAGCTGCGCGTTGATCGAGTCGCGGCGGTTGGTGAGGGCGGCAAGCTCGCGCTCGGATTCCGAACGGATGCGGTCGGCCTTGGCGTTCGCGTCGGCCACGATGTCCTCGGCCTGGCGCTGGGCCGTCTCCACCGTCTGGCGGGCGCGGCGCTCGGCGTCCGTGCGCAGCTTCTCGGCCTCGAGGCGGAGCTGCTCGGCGCGGTGCTCGATCTCCGCGAGGCGCTTCTCGGCCTTGGCCTGGCGCGAGGCCAGGTCGCGCTCGGACTGCTCGCGGCGCTTGGCGAGGTTCGTCTCGAAGTCGGCGGCGGCCTGGGCGGCCTTGGCGCGGGTCTCCTCGAAGAGGGCGTCCGCCTCCTCGCGCTTGGACGCCGCGTCCTTCTGCGCCTCGGAGCGCAGCTGGGAGGCGTCGCTCTTGGCCTTCTCGACGATCCGGACGCCCTCGTCCTCGGCCTTGGCCTTGCGGTCCGCGGCGAACGACTCGGCGTCGTTGCGCACCTGCTGAGCGGCCGACTCGGCGAGCTCGCGGTGCTGCTCGGACGCGCGACGGGCCTCCTCGCGCAGGTCCTTGGCCTCCTCCTCGGCGAGGCGGAGGATCTTCTCGACGCGCGCGCCGAGACCGGCGTACGACGGCTCGGCGTCGCTCACCTGGGCCTGGGCGTTCTGCGTTTCGAGATGGAGTTCCTCGATGCGCTTTTCGAGGGCGGTGATACGGGCCAGAGCGCTGTCACGGTCGGAGACGAGCTTCGAGATGCGTTCGTCCACCTGAGCGCGGTCGTATCCACGCCGCACAAGCTCGAAGCCGTAGGGGGAAGTGTCGCTCATGGGGTTCCTGTCGAATGAGACCGGTGAGGTGATAGGTGGAATCCTAGGGGGCAATGCGGTGTGTCATCGAGCGGATACGTGTTTGATCTGGAGAATGACACTCCTTTTGGGTGGCCGGCTGTCGGAAGGCTTGCCAGAACCTGTGACAAACCTCCCAGAAAGCACGTAATCCGTGCTTCGAGCTAGCCCTCCGACGCCTTGCCGCCCGAACGGGCCGACCCCGCGGACGCCGCCGCCTTCACCCCGCCGTCCTTGCCGCCCGCCGGGGCCTCGAAAGACTCCAACGCTTCGAGGACGTCCTGGACACGGGAGATCTCCGAATTGATGTCCTCGCGCCGGCGCACCAGGATCTCCAGGTCGCGCTTGCCCTCCTCGACGGCGGCCTTCGCCTCCTGGATCGCCTCCGACCGGATCTTCTCCGCCTCGGTGACCAGCGACGACTTCTTCTGCTCGGCCTCCTTGAGGAGCCCCTCGGCCTTGCGGACGGCGGCGATACGGACCTTGCTCGCCTCGGAGTTCGCCTCCGCCACCAGGTCCTTGGCCTTCGCCTGAGCCTCGGCGAGCTGCTCCTCGGCCGCCTTGACCAGCGCGTCGCACCGGTCGCCCGCGTTCTTCATCGCCTCGGACGACTCGCGCCGCGCCCGCTCGTGCAGGTCCTCGATCTCCGAGGTGACCCGCTCGCGCAGCTCCTCGGCCCGCTCCCGGATCGCCGTGGCGTCCCGGCGCGCGCCGACCAGCAGCTCGTCCGCGTCCGCACGGGCCCGCTCCACGAGCGTGTTGCCCTCGACCGTCGCCTCCGACACAAGCCGCTCGGCCTCGCCCCGCGCCACACCGACCATCGTGTCGGCCTGCGACTCGGCGTCCGCCGTCGTCTCCTGCGCGCTCTGCTGTGCGTCCGACAGCAGCTTGTCCGCCTCGGACGCCGTCTCCGAGATGAGCGTGTCGACCTGCTCGGCCGCCTCGGAGCGCTTCTTGTTCGCCTCCTGGCGCGCCTCGTCCAGCAGCCGCTCGGACTCCTCGCGCGCCGCCGTCGTACGCCGCTCGGCCTCCTCCGTGGCCCGCGCCTTGAAGCGCTCGGCCTCGGTGCGGATCCGCTCGGAGTGCTGCTGCGCGGAACCGACCGCCTCGGCGGCCTCGGCCCGCAGCCGCTCCGCGTCCCCGCTCGCGTCCGCGATGAGCTTCTCGGCCTTCGCCACGGACTCCGCGCGCACCCGCTCGGCCTCGGCCGCGGTCTCGATCCCGAGCCGTTCGGCCTCCGCCGTCGCCTCGGTGATCAGTGTGTCCACCTGCGCGGCCGCGTCCGAACGCATCCGGTTCGCGTCCTCCCGGGCGTCCGCGCGGGTCCGCGAGGCGTCCTGGTCGGCGTTCGCGATGGCGTCCGACACCTCGGTGCGCACCCGCTGGGCGTGGTCGGAGGCGTCCGAACGGATCCGCTCCGCCTCCGCGGCGGCCTCCGCGACCGTGCGCTCCGCGAGCGAGCTCGCGGCCTCCCGCTCCTCGTTCGCCTCGCGCCGCAGCCGCGACGCGTCCTCGGACGCCCGCTCGCGCTCGGCGTACGCGTCGGCGCGGACCCGGTCCGCCTCCTCCTGCGCCTCGGTGCGCGTACGGTCCGCCGCGTGCTCCGCGGCCGAACGCAGCCCGGTGATCTCCTCCTGGGCGCTCTCGTGCAGCCCCGCCACCGAGTCCCGCACCTGCTGCGCGGTCTGCTCGGCGTTGGAGATCATCTCCGTCGAGCGCCGGTCGGCCTCCTCGACGAGACGCACGGCCTCGGCCTGGGCCTCCTCGACCCGCTTGCGCGCGGACGCGAGGAGCTCCTCGCTCTGCTCGCGGGCCCGCTCGCGCTCCTGGTCCGCCTCCTGGCGCGCCGAACCGAGGGTCTCCTCGGCCTCGCGACGGCGCCGCGCCGCCTCCTCCTGCGCGGCGGCCAGCGTCTCGGCACCCTCGGCCGCCAGCCGCTCGGCCGCGGCCTGCGCCTCGCCGCGCACCCGGTCGGCGCTGTCCTGGGCCTCCGACTTCAGCCGCTCGGCCTCCGCCACGGCCTCCGACCGCAGCCGGACCGCGATGGCCTCGCCCTCGGCACGGGACGCCGAGGCGTCCGCCGCGGCCTCGTCCCGCAACCGGTCGGCCTCCGTCGACGCCTGCTCCTGGAGCGTACGGATCCGCTCCGCGGACTCCGACCGCAGCCGGTCGATCTCCTCGGACGCCTCGCGGCGGATCCGCTCGGCCTCGGCGCGCGCCTCGGTCAGCGCCTCTTCCGCGGCGGCCAGACGCTCCTCGGCCTCCGTGTGCAGCCGGGCCAGTCCCTCGGCGGCCTCGGCCTGACGGGCCTCTATGGCCCGTTCGGTGTCCTCGCGCTGCCGCTCGGCCGCGCGCTCCGCGTCGGCCGCGATCTCCTCGGCCTGCTCGGTGGCGTCCGCCCGCTGCTTGTCCGCCTCCGCGCGGGTCCGCTCCAGCGTCTCCTCGGCCTGCCGGCGCAGCGCCGTGGCGCGCTCGATGGCCTCGGTGCGGACCTTCTCGCTGTCGGCGGTGGCCGCCTGGCGCAGCTCGTCGGCGTCCGCCTTCGCCTTGCCGAGCAGCTCCTCGGCGGTCTTGGCGCCCTCCTCGATCTGCTGGACGGCCTCGCGCCGGGCCTCGGCGCGGATGCGCTCGCCCTCGGCGACCGCGTCCGACCGCAGCTGCTCCGCCTCCCCGCGCAGCCGCCGGGCCTCCTCCTGGAGCTCGACGGTCTTGGCGCGGTACTCCTTGGTGTCGTCCTTCGCCGTGCCCTTGAGCTGCTCGGCGATGTCGTGCGCCTCGGCCCGCAGCCGGTCGGCCTCGGTCTCGGCCTCCGTACGGATCCGCTCGGCCTCCTCGGAGGCCGCCTTCGTGGTCCGCTTGGCCTCCTCGGACGCCTTGTTCAGCACGTCCTCGGCGGTCCTGGCCGCCTTCGCCAGCTGGGAGGCGGTCTCCTCGGCGGTGAGACTGCGCGCGCTCTCCTCGGCCTCCGCGACGATCGTCTCGGCCTTGCTGCGGGCGTCCGCGACGACCTGCTCGGCCTCGGACTTGGTGGTCTCCGCCTCCGCGTTGGCCTCGCTGACCAGCCGGGCGACCTGCTCCTTCGCCGTCCGGGTGCGCTGTTCGTTGACCGACTCGGCGTTGGCGATCGTCTTCGCCGCGGCTTCCTTGGCCTCGTTCAGGACCTTGTCCGCCTCGGCCTGCGCCTCGCGCAGCGCCGTCTCTGCGGCGCTCATCCGCTGCTCGGCGGCCCGGCTCAGCTCGGAGGCCTGACGTCGGGCGTTGTCCGACTCGTTCGCCGTGGAGCTGCGCAGCTGCTCGGCGTGGTCGGTGGCCTCCTGGGCCTGGGTCGAGGCGGCGTTCAGCAGCCGCTCGGCGTCCGTGCGGGCACGGCGCAGCAGCGCCTCGGCCTCCGCACGGGCCGTCTCGGCGTCGTTGGTGAGCCGCTGGCGGGCCTCGGCGACGACCCGTTCGGCCTCCGCGCGGGCCGCGGCGAGCGCCTGCTCGCCCTCGGCGCGCGACTCGTCCACCAGCCGGCGGGCCTGGGACTCGGAGCGGGCGCGCAGCTGCTCCGCCCACGCCACGTTCTCGTTGACGTGCGACTCGACGGTCTGGCGGCGCTCGGCCAGCTCCTGGTCGAGCTGCTGGCGCCGGGTGACGGCCTCCTGGTGCAGCTCGGCCTGGAGCCGCGCGGCCTGCTCGGCGTGCTCCTGGAGGAGCCGCTGGGTCTGCGCCCGGGCCTGGCTGATCTCACGCTCGGCGTCGACGCGCAGCTGGTCGGCCTGCATCTGGGCATTGCGGAGCATCTGCTCGGCCTGATAGCCGATGTCGGCCCCGTCGTAGGCAGGACGGGTCGCCAGACTGCGGCGCGCCTCGTGCAGCTTGGCGCGCAGCACCTCGACCTGATAGCCGCGGTCCTCGGCGTGCTGGACGGCCTTCTCCCGCTCGGTCTTCAGCCGTTCCATCTCGGCCTCGAACCGAGAGAGGTGGTCGACGTCAGCCGCCGGCTCTCGCTCCTGGCGTTCGTAGCCCCGCACTGCGCGGTCCCATCCGTCCCCTGGTCACGTAATTCCGAACGAGCACCGTTCTTCCGCCGAACGGGGCCCCCGGGGAATGGTGTCAGATCAACGGCGGAGCACGGGCTGCTGCCCCGACGCTCGCCCCCCGAAACCTGGACCCCGGCCCTTGGTCCCGCTCGCCGGAAGGCACCGGGACCACGGCCGTCCCCCGCGAAAGGCGACGGCCGACCCCAACCCTACCGGCCCAGATATACGGAGGTCAGTGCTCAGGTGACTCAACCGCCGCCGAAGTGACCAGTTCTGTCAGAACTCCGTGGCAATCCTTGGGGTGCAGGAACGTGATCCGGGACCCCATGGACCCGATCCGGGGCTCGTCGTAGAGCACCCGGACGCCCTTTCCGCGGATGTCGGCGGCGTCACCGTCGACGTCGGCGGTGCCGAAGGCGATGTGATGCACGCCCTCGCCGTTCTTGGCCAGCCACTTGCCCACGGCGGAGTCCTCGCGGGTGGGTTCGAGCAGCTGGAGGTAGGAGGCGCCGCCGTCGGACGTCTCGTTGATCTTGAGCATGGCCTCCCGGACACCCTGCTCCTCGTTGACCTCGGAGTGGAAGACTTCGAAGCCGTACGTCGCACGGTAGAACTCGACAGTCGTGTCGAGGTCGAAACAGGCGATCCCGATGTGGTCGATTCGCGTCAGCATGGAGTCAGTGCAGCGCTCCTGGCGTGGTTACGCAACGTGCGCGCGATCACACTGCGGGCCGGATGACGCGTGGCGTACCGCTCAGTACATTCTGAGTAAACCCTCGTTCACTCCTCGGCTGTGCAGCCGGTAAGGGGATCGCACCTCATGTCTGGAACGAACAGCAACACCTCGGTGATCGTCGCGGGCGCCCGCACGCCCATGGGACGACTGCTGGGCTCGCTGAAGTCCTTCTCCGGGGCCGACCTCGGCGGCTTCGCGATCAAGGCCGCCCTCGACCGTGCGGGCATCGGCGGCGACCAGGTGCAGTACGTGATCATGGGCCAGGTGCTCCAGGCCGGGGCGGGGCAGATCCCGGCGCGCCAGGCCGCCGTCAAGGCGGGCATCCCGATGAACGTCCCGGCCCTGACCATCAACAAGGTGTGTCTCTCCGGCCTCGACGCCATCGCGCTCGCGGACCAGCTGATCCGCGCCGGCGAGTTCGACATCGTGGTCGCCGGCGGCCAGGAGTCCATGACCAACGCGCCCCACCTGCTCCCGAAGTCCCGCGAGGGCTTCAAGTACGGCGCCATCGAGATGCTCGACGCCATGGCGTACGACGGTCTGACGGACGCCTTCGAGAACATCGCCATGGGCGAGTCGACGGAGAAGCACAACACCCGTCTCGGCATCCAGCGTCCCGTGCAGGACGAGATCGCCGCGCTCTCCCACCAGCGCGCCGCCGCGGCCCAGAAGAACGGCCTCTTCGAGGCGGAGATCACACCCATCGAGATCCCGCAGCGCAAGGGCGAGCCGGTCGTCTTCAGCAAGGACGAGGGCATCCGCGCCGAGACGACCGCGGAGTCGCTCGGCAAGCTGCGCCCGGCCTTCACCAAGGACGGCACCATCACCGCCGGCAGCGCCTCGCAGATCTCGGACGGCGCCGCCGCCGTCGTCGTGATGAGCAAGGCCAAGGCGCTGGAGCTCGGTCTGGAGTGGATCGCGGAGATCGGCGCCCACGGCAACGTGGCGGGCCCGGACAACTCCCTCCAGTCGCAGCCCTCGAACGCGATCCTGCACGCCCTCAAGAAGGAGGGCCTGGAGGTCGCGGACCTCGACCTGATCGAGATCAACGAGGCCTTCGCCGCGGTCGCGGTCCAGTCAATGAAGGACCTCGGCGTGTCCACGGAAAAGGTGAACGTCAACGGTGGTGCCATCGCCCTCGGTCACCCGATCGGCATGTCCGGCGCCCGGCTCGTGCTGCACCTGGCCCTCGAGCTGAAGCGGCGCGGCGGCGGCGTGGGCGCGGCCGCCCTGTGCGGCGGCGGCGGTCAGGGCGACGCCCTGATCGTGCGGGTGGCCAAGGCCTGACCCGTACTCGCTCGACCGACCTCTCGTGAACGGAGCTGTGATGCAGGACGTCTCCTCGCTGGTGACCCAGGCCAGGGAAGGGCGGCCGCGGGCGGTGGCCCGGTTGATCTCCCTCGTGGAGGGAGCGGCACCGCAGCTCCGTGAGGTCATGGCCGCGCTGGCCCCGCTGGCCGGCAACGCGTACGTGGTGGGGCTCACCGGTTCGCCCGGCGTCGGCAAGTCGACGTCGACGTCGGCGCTGGTGAGCGCCTACCGGCGGCAGGGCAAGCGGGTCGGTGTCCTCGCCGTCGACCCGTCCTCGCCGTTCTCCGGCGGCGCGCTCCTCGGCGACCGCGTCCGCATGTCCGACCACGCCTCCGACCCGGGCGTATACATCCGCTCGATGGCCACGCGCGGGCACCTGGGCGGACTGGCCTGGTCGGCGCCGCAGGCCATCCGGGTCCTCGACGCGGCGGGCTGCGACGTGATCCTGGTCGAGACCGTGGGCGTCGGCCAGTCGGAGGTGGAGATCGCCTCCCAGGCCGACACCTCGGTCGTCCTCCTCGCCCCCGGCATGGGCGACGGCATCCAGGCCGCCAAGGCCGGAATCCTGGAGATCGGCGACGTGTACGTCGTCAACAAGGCCGACCGCGACGGCGCCGACGCCACCGCCCGCGAGCTCAACCACATGCTCAGCCTCGGCGAGTCCCGGGGGCCGGGGGACTGGCGCCCGCCGATCGTCAAGACGGTCGCCGCGCGCGGCGAGGGCGTCGACGAGGTCGTCGAGGCCCTGGAGAAGCACCGGGCGTGGATGGAGGAGCACGGCGTCCTGGCCGAGCGCCGGCTCGCCCGGGCCTCCCAGGAGGTGGAGACGATCGCCGTGACCGCGCTGCGCCGCCGTATCGGCGACCTCCACGGCGACCGCCGCCTCAGCGCCCTCGCGGAACGCATCGTCGCGGGCGAACTGGACCCGTACACGGCGGCGGACTCCCTGATCGAGGGCCTGAAGGAATCCTGACGGCCCGGCCCCGGCGGGTCGCGGTGACCCGGCGCGCCGGTGTGCGGCGCGGTGTGCCGCACACGGCCGGGTGCGCGCACCCGGACGGCACGCCCCCGCCCGGCTCCTCCCGGCGGTCTCCGGGGCCCCGGCTCGCGTCCGCGGGCGGAAAGCGGGAACCCCGCGCCCGGACGGGGACGCGGGGTACCGTGCGGCCGAGGACGCCCGGCCCGGGGTGACGGACGGGGCCCGGCGGGCGGCTGAGCACGGTCGGTGGACCGTGCCGCCCGGGCGGCGCCGTGTGTCTACGGCTTGCCGCGCTGTCCCAGCAGGTGCTCGGCGATCGGGCGCAGCGCCTTGTGCAGGTCCTCGAGGGCCTCGGGCGACACCAGGTCGATGAAGTGCCGCCGCACGGAGGCCACATGGTGCGGCGAGACCTTCTTCATGGTCTCCATGCCGTGCTCGGTGAGCACCGCGTACAGCCCCCGGCGGTCGGACTCGCAGTTCTCGCGCCGCACCAGGTCCGCGTTCTCCATGCGGGTGATCTGGTGCGACAGACGGCTCTTGGACTGGAGGGTGGCGGAGGCCAGGTCGCTCATCCGCATGCGCACGCCCTCCGACTCGGAGAGGTTCACCAGGATCTCGTAGTCGTTCATCGTCAGCCCGAACGGCTGAAGGTCCCTCTCAAGCTGGTACGTCAACAGCCTGTTGACCTCCAGGTGGGTGCGCCAGGCGCACTGCTCCGCATCGGTCAGCCAGCGGGTGGCCGTCTCGGTCTCCATGAATGAAGTCTACCTAAAATGTTGAAATGCGAACTAGTGAGGGGTTGTGTGACTGTGCGCACGTGTTCGATGCGCGTTCGACGTCACACTCCGCAGACTACCGCTCACAGCCCGAAGCGACGCTGGAGGTCCCCCAGCTGTCCGGGAAGGCGCGGTGCCCCGGCCTGCTGCCCGTGCTGACCGGGCGCCCCTCCCGCGCCGGGCACTCCCGCCTGGTGCGGGACCGCCCCCGTCGCCTGCTCCGCCATCAGCATCTCGGTGGACTGGAGCAGCACCGTTCCCGCCCCCACGAACTCGAACTGGTGCTCCTCGCCGGAGGCCCCTCCGAGGCCCGTCATCGCACGTAGACCGCCCATCACGCCCGTCATGTACCCGTGGTCGTAGTGGTGGCACGGGGAGGGGCAGTCGGCCCAGCCGACGAGGGCCTGCGGGTCCACCCTGATCGGGGGTTCCATGAACACCACCGGACCGTTGGACGCGGCCACGAACTTGCCGGTTCCGATCAGTGTCAGAAAGCCCGGCACGATCGACTGCTTCAGCGCGAGACTTGGCTGAAAAGCGAGCAAGTTGCCGGAGCGAATGGTCAGGTTGCCGTTGTCGAGGTCGTACGAATTGACGTCGAAGGCCCGGTCGGCGAGCAGCATCTTGCCCGAGCCCTGCGCCACGACCCAGTCGCTCGCGTGCAGTGGCGAATGGAACGACGTACGGACAAGACGGTCAAGTCGACCGTGCCCGATGCCGTTGAACTCCATGGATCCGTAGTAGGCGATCATCTTGCCCTTCTGCAGGAACCACTCGCTCCCCTTGAGTTCCACGCAGAAGGTGTATTTGTTGACATTGTCGTCGACCGGCAGCGACATCGGATCGTGGATCACCGGCCCGCCGGGGCCTCCGTACCCGCTCACAGCTTCTCCTCCGAGGCCTGGACGTACACCGAACCGCTGCCGCTCAGCTCCAGCTGGAACGCCTCGCCCGAACCGCGTCCCACCATGTCGCGCCAGCCCAGCGCCGTGGACAGCTTGTTGCGCACGTCGCCGTGGTGGGCGACGTACGCCTGCGGGTCCACGTGCACCGCGCGCTGCGGGGTGATCGGGACCTCGAAGACGCCGCCGTGCGCCATGACGGCCACGGAGCCGTGGCCCGTGAGGGTGGTGGTGAAGAGCCCCTGGCCCGTCACCTGGCCCCGCACCATCCCCATGACACCGCCCTGCGAGCCCAGGAACACCGTGCCCTGCTGCAGCGTCCCGTCGAAGGCCAGCAGCCGGTCCGCCTCGACGTACAGCGTGTCACCCGTGAGGGTGATCACCTGGACGTGGTGGCCGCCGTGCCCGAAGAACACCGTGCCCGAGCCCTCCACGGTCATGAGCGGGGTCGCCTCGTTGGCCAGCCGGCGGCCGATCATCGACATCACACCGCCCTGCCCGCCCTGGATGTTGGGCGTGAAGGACACCTCGCCCTTGTACGCGAGCATCGCGCCGCGCTGACTGAACAGCCGCTGCCCCGGCATCACCGTGGCCTCGACCATCTTCGAGTTCACCTCGCGGAACGCCATGTCACACATCCCCCGCGATCGTGTTGCGCTCGCTGGGCTGGACGTAGACCAGCCCGTCGCCCTCGAAGCGCATCTGGAACGCCTCGCCGCCGCCCTCGCCGAGGAACGTGCGGAACGTCACACCGGACTGCAACGACTGCCGCACGTTGCCGTGGTGCGCGATGTACGCGCCCGGATCGACCGTCAGCGGGTACTGGGCGCTGACCCGCAGCACCACCGCGGGGCCGTCCGAGGTGATGGCCGCCTGGCCGTGGCCCTCGACGGTCGTCGTGAACAGTCCGTTGCCCTGCGAGGCGCCGCGCAGCCCGGTGAACGTCGTGCCCGTGCGCAGGCCGGTGTCCGTGGCGAGCAGATTGCTCGACTCCACGTACAGCTTGTCCCCCTGGAGGGACACCAGGTTGATCTCCGAGGCCCGGTCCGCGAACCAGCAGGTGCCGTGCCCCTTCACCTCCATCACCGTCATCTGCTCGCCGGTCAGGCGCCGGGTCACCATCCCCCGGATCCCCTCACCGCCCCCGCTGAGCTTCTTGAAGGCCATCTGGCCGTCGTACGCGACCATGGAGCCGTTCTTCGCCTTCACGGCGTCCCCGGTCATGTCGACGGCCAGCACCTTGCTGCCCTGAAGTCGAAACATCGCCACGCAGTGAAGGTAACCGCACGGCCGGACGGCGGACAGAGCCCACGGGTGGATCCCACCCCTGATCCGCCCCCTAGGGGGCCCGTCCGCCCCCGGCCCCTCGTGCCGTCCGCACCGGGACGCGGGTGTCAGGCGCCCCCCGCGCCCGGGATCGCGGCCGCCGGATGCCACAATGGCCGGGACGCTTGTGCTTGCTTTCACAAGGGCGCGTTCCCCCCGACAGCGAAACCCACCGAAGGTGACCCGTGGACATAAAGACCGCCACCGCACTCCGCCGGCTCCGCCTGGTCTCGGCCCCGGAGGCCGTTTCCTTCCTGCTGCTGCTCGTCTGCTCGGTGCTGAAGCGGACCACGGACTTCAACGCCGTGCCCGTGATGGGCGCGGTCCACGGCTTCCTCTTCGTCCTGTACGTGGTCTTCTGGGCGGACGCCTGGAACCGCGCCCGCTGGAGCGCGCGCACCGGCATCCTCTACTTCGTCCTCTCGGTGCTGCCCACCGGCGGCTTCTTCGCCGAGCGCCGGCTGAAGCGCGAGGCCGAGGACGCGGTCGTCGCCTCCCGTGTCGTCGCCGAAGGCGTGAAGGCATGATCGTCGCCTTCTCCGTGACGCCGCTCGGTGTCGGCGAGGACGTGGGGGAGTACGTCGCCGACGCCGTCCGCGTGGTCCGCGAGTCGGGCCTGCCCAACCGCACCGACGCGATGTTCACCTCGATCGAGGGTGAGTGGGACGAGGTGATGGACGTCGTGAAGCGCGCCGTCGCCGCCGTCGAGGAGCGCGCGCCCCGCGTCTCGGTCGTCCTCAAGGCGGACATCCGCCCCGGAGTGACGGACGGTCTCACCTCCAAGGTGGAGACGGTGGAGCGGCACCTGTCCGCCTGACCGCAGACGATTCTCCGTGGAACCCCGGCCCCCAGGGCCGGGGTTCACGCGTTCGCGGGCCGAAGACCACCCGCCCGCCCGCCGTCGCACCCCTTCGGACCCACCCCGTTCGACACGTCGCGAAAACTCCACTTATGTGTGGGTACCAGCCATGACGATCACCGGCTCGTTCCACCACGGGAGGGCGATGTGCGGCCCGCGGGCTACGACTACGACACCTACGGCCGCCTGGCCGGACCGCTGACCCTGCCGTCCGGCACCGACTACCGGGTGCAGTACACCAAGCTCCTGTCGCGAGAGCCGCACCGAACGACCGCCGTCCTGCTGATGACCCTCGCCCCGGCCCTCACCGGAGCGCTCCTCGTCTATCTCGTGTGGCCCACCCACTGGGTGGACCGCGAGGGCGGCCAACCCTGGCTGATCGCCCTCGACACCACCCTGCTCGTCGCCATCGGGCTGATCGAACTGTTCATGGTCGTCAACGTCCTGAGCATCGCCCACGCGACGATGGTCGCCCGCGACCCCGTCCCCGTCGTTCCCGCCCACGGGACCCGGGTCGCCTTCCTCACGACCTACGTCCCCGGAAAGGAACCCCTCGCCACCGTCCGCGCCACCCTTCAGGCGGCGGCCGCCCTCACCCACACCGGCCCCCTCGACGTCTGGCTCCTCGACGAGGGCGACGACGACCGGGCCCGCGCCCTGTGCGCCGAGCTCGGGGTCCGGCACTTCACCCGGCGCGGAGTGCCCGAGTGGAACCGTCCGGAGGGAAGCCACCGGGCCCGCACCAAGCACGGCAACTACAACGCCTGGCTCGACCTCTACGGACACGCGTACGACTTCTTCGCCTCCGTCGACACCGACCACGTCCCGCTGCCCGGGTTCCTGGAGCGGATGATGGGCTACTTCCGGGACCCCGACGTCGCGTTCGTCGTCGGACCCCAGGTGTACGGGAACTACGAGAACCCCGTCACCAAGGCCGCCGAGTCGCAGCAGTTCCTCTTCCACGCCCTGATCCAGCGCGCCGGCAACCGCTACGGCTCGCCCATGTTCGTCGGCACCAACAACGTCGTACGGATCGCGGCCCTCCGGCAGATCGGCGGGCTGTACGACTCCATCACCGAGGACATGGCCACCGGTTTCGAACTGCACCGGCACCGCAACCCCCGCACGGGCCGGCACTGGCGGTCCGTCTATACACCGGACGTGCTCGCCGTCGGTGAGGGCCCCTCCTCCTGGACCGACTTCTTCACCCAGCAGACCCGCTGGTCGCGCGGCTCCTGCGAGACCTTGATCAAGCAGTACGGGAAGGCGCTGTTCTCCATGCCGGCCGGCCGGCTCCTGTCGTACACGCTGATGCTCCTCTACTACCCGATGACGGCCGTCAACTGGCTCCTGGGCGTCCTGAGCTGCTTCCTCTTCCTGTGGTTCGGGGCGTCGGGGACACAGGTCACCGCGTCCGTGTGGCTGATGCTCTACAGCGACGCGGCCGCCCTGCAGATCTGTCTCTACCTGTGGAACCGGCGGCACAACGTCTCGCCGCACGAGCCCGAGGGGTCCGGCGGGCTGGCCGGCATGGCGATGTCGGCCCTGTCGGCGCCCGTCTATCTGAAGGCGCTCACCGAGGCGGTGCTCCGCCGCCCCAGCCGCTTCGTCGTCACCCCCAAGGGCCACGACGCGAGCCCCGACCGGCTCGGGACCTTCCGGATCCACCTCGGCTGGGCCGCGTTCCTCACCGTCTCGCTCGGCGCCTCGGCCGTCCTCGGGCACACCCACGCGGCCATGCGGACCTGGGCGCTGCTGACCCTGTGCATCTCCCTCGCCCCGGTCGCGGTCTGGCTCCGCACCCGCGCCGGGGAGCGCCGGACCCCGCCCGCGGCGCCCGCGCCCGTCCGGCTCCCCGACCGCCGGGAGTCACCGGCCGCCGCCACCCCCATCACGGTCACCGGCACGACGACAGGAGGCACCTAGGCCATGGCGAACCGGCCCTCCCCGCAGGCGTACCGGCCCTCGAAGAAGACGAAGAAGACACTGCTCGGCATCGCGGGTCTCGCCGTCCTCGCCGGACTCAACGCCCCGGCCGCGCTCGGCCTCGCCGGTGAGACCTACCACGAGTACCGGATCACCCGGCCCGCCTACCAGGCGCGGTACGGCTCCTGGAGCCGGATCGACATCCCCGCGAAGTACCGCACCAACGCCATCCACGCGGCCCTCCTGCACACCGGGAAGGTGCTCATCGTCGCCGGGTCGGGCAACGAGCAGCGCAAGTTCGACCGGGGGTCCTTCGACACGATCCTGTGGGACCCGAAGGCGAACACCTACAAGAAGATCCCCACCCCGGACGACTTCTTCTGCTCCGGGCACGCCCAGCTCCCCGACGGCCGGATGCTCGTGGCGGGCGGCACGGCCCGCTACGAGAAGCTGGACGGCGAGGTCGTCCGGGCCGGCGGCGGCATGCGAGTGAAGAACGAGAACCCAGACAAAACCGTCGTCCTCAAGAAGGGCACCGTCTTCCGGTCGCCCGCCGGAGTCGACTACGTCAGCAGGGTCGACGTCACGGTCCCCCGGGCGAAGCGGAACCAGGTCGTCACCTACGACCGCAACGGGGTCATGCAGCCCTGGCGGACCGAGGTCACCGCCGGGGAGGCGCGGGTCTTCGTCGAGGCCGAGGAGAAGGGGCCGGGATCGGTCACCGACCGGCGGGCCCAGTACGAGATCGTCGGCCTCGGCGGCGAGGACGCCCGCAACACGTACGGCCTCTCGGAGAAGATCACCCTGGAGAAGCAGGACTTCCAGGGCATCAGATCCGCCTACGAGTTCGACCCCAAGGCCGAGCGGTACATCCCCGTCGACCCGATGGACAAGGCCCGTTGGTACCCCACCCTGGTGGGACTGGACGACGGACGGGTCCTCGCGGTCTCCGGGCTCGACGACGTCGGGGTCATCGACCCGGGCGACACCGAGGTCTACGACCCGGTGACCAAGAGGTGGAGCCCCGGGCCCCACCGCTACTTCCCGACCTACCCGGCCCTGTTCCTCACCCGGGGCGGCAAGCTCTTCTACCCGGCCTCCAACGCCGGGTACGGGCCCGCCGACCAGGGCCGCGAGCCGGGCCTGTGGGACCCGCGGACGAACACCTTCCAGAAGGTGCCGGGCCTCAAGGACGCCGACCGGACGGAGACCTCCGCCTCGGTGCTGCTCCCGCCCGCCCAGGACCAGAAGGTGATGATCCTCGGCGGCGGAGGCGTCGGCGAGTCCCGGAAGTCCACCCCGCGCACCGCGATCGTCGATCTCAAGAAGGACAGCCCGGTCTTCGAGGACGGCCCCGACCTTCCCCAGGGGACGCGCTATCTGAACAGCGTGATCATGCCGGACGACACCGTGTTCACCACGGGCGGCTCCCGGGACTACCGGGGCCGCGGCGCCAGCAACGTCCTCAGGGCGCAGTTCTACGACCCCCGCACCAACACCTTCCACGACGCCGCTGCCCCGACCGTCGGCCGCAACTACCACTCCGAGGCGCTGCTGCTGCCCGACGGCCGGGTCGCCACCTTCGGCTCCGACCCGCTCTTCGACGATCAGAAGAACACCAAGCTCGGCCACTTCGAGCAGCGCATGGAGGTGTTCACCCCGCCGGCGCTGCACCGCGACGGCGCGCGGCGCCCGGTCCTCGGGGCCGGACCCGAGGAACTCGGCCCGGACCGCCGGGCGACGTTCGCCACCGCCCACCCGGAACGGGTCGCGCGGGCCCGGCTGATGCGGCCGAGCGCCGTCACCCACACCACGGACGTCGAGCAGCGGTCGGTCGAGCTGGGGCTGACGAAGACGGCGGACGCGGTCACCGTCGAGGTGCCGAACGACCCGGCGCTGGTCCCGCCCGGCTGGTACATGCTCTTCGTGACGGACGCGCGGGGCACGCCGTCCGAGGCGAAGTGGATCCATGTCCGCTGACCCCGGAGGACGGTCGTGGCCCGCGGGCCGTCGTACGGCGCGCGGTGTACGTCAGCGGGCGGGTCGTGGCCCACGGGCCGCCGTCCGGCCCGTGGCGTACGTCAGCGGGAGCCGCGGGTCAGCTCCAGGGCGTACTCCGGCCACCAGCGGCCGGCGGCCGGTCCGCCCCCGCACTCCCCGTCCGACTCCCCGGGCCGCTTGATCCACAGATAGGCGTCGAGGAGGGGCTCGCCGGTGGCCGTGGTCGGCGGGGTGCCCAGCGCCCGGCCCGGCGGGTTGCACCAGACCCCCTCCAGCGGCCCGTTGCCGTTGCGGCTGGTGTCGACGACGAAGTGCTTGCCGCCGAGCCGGCCGGACAGACCGAGGCCGTACTGCCTGCTGGCCGCGTCCGTCTGGAAGTTGGAGACGTTCAGCGAGAAGCCGTCGGCGTGCGCGATGCCCGCGCGTTCCAGGGGCCCGACCAGCCTCTCGGAATCCGGGATCCACGAGGGGTTCCCGGCGTCCAGGTACACCGTGGTGCGCGGCCGGCGCTTCAGCCGGACGACCGCCTCGCCGAGCAGCCGCTCGCGCTCCTCGTGGTACTCGGCGGGGGTGCAGCCGTCCACCATGTGGGCGACCGCGTCCGGTTCCAGGACCACCAGGGCCCGGCCGTCCCCGAGGGCGTCGGCGAACCGGCCGATCCACCGGCGGTAGGCGTCGGCGTCGGGCGCTCCGCCGGCCGAGTGCTGGCCGCAGTCCCGGTGCGGGATGTCGTACGCGACGAACAGCGCGGTCCGCCCTTCCCGGGCCGCGGCGGCGGTCGCCGCGCGGACCGACGGGCCGGGGTCCTCGCCGGCCGGCCACAGCGCGACGGGCTGGTCCGCGATCCGCCGGAGCAGCGCGGCGTCCGCGGTACGGCCCTGACGGCGCCACACCTCGATCTGCCGGGCCGCAGGGCCCGCCGGGTCCACCCAGAACGGGGAGCGGGCGCCGGCCTCCGTCCGCTGCGAGGCGCCGCCGGTGCCGGGGGCCCGGCCGGCCCCCGGTCCGTCGGCGCAGCCCGCCGCGAGCCCGAGCACCGCGAGGGCCGCGAGGGTGTGGATCAGCCGGGCCATGCCGCTCCCTAGCGCGAAGGTGACGACCGGTCACCAATCGTGGCACACCAGGACATTGTGGCGGGAGGCGGCACGGCCGTCAGTCGCCGCCCGACGCCAGCGCGATCCCGAGCGGTGTCCGCTCGTACAGCACCTGGTGCCCGTACCGCCGCGAGACCAGCAGGCCCGCGTCGCGCAGCGCGGTCAGATGCGCGGAGACCGACGACGGGGCCAGGCGCAGCCGGTGCGCGAGCGAGGTGGTGCCGGCCGGCTCGTCGAGCGCGGTGAGGACGGTGGCGCGGCCGCGGCCGAGGAGCCGCACCAGTGCCTCGGGGGTGCGGTCGCCGGGCTCGGTCCACAGGCCGCCGATGCCCCGCGCGGGGTAGACGAGGGTCGCCTGCCACGGGGGTTCGAAGCCGCTGATCACGTCCGGCCAGGAGAACACGCTCGGCATGAGGACCAGGCCCTGGCCGGCCAGGTGCCGTTCGTGCCGGCCGCCGACCTCGACGGTCAGGGTGTGCGAACGCCAGCCGAAACGCCGGTCGATCTCCGGCAGGAGCCCGCCGAGGCCGACCTCGGCGAGCCGCCGCGAGTGGAAGGCGACGTCGGCCTCGAGCAGGGCGCGCAGACGCGGCCAGTCCGGTTCGACGAGGGTGTGCCAGGCCTGTTCGAGCAGGTCCGTCAGGTCCCGCACCATCCGGGCCGGGTCGTCCAGCATGGCCCGGGCGCGCGGGGAGGCGAGGGCGCCGGGGGTGTCGGCGAGCGAGCGGGCGCTCTCCTCGCGGGCCACGTCCGGGTCGGCGGCGCGGACCGCTGCGATCTCCTCCCGGAAGCTCGCCGCCGGGCCCAGCGGGGGCGGTCCGAGCCAGTCGGGGGAGTAGCCGCGCCGAGGCATCAGCAGCCACAGCGGGGTGAGGTCGAGATCGGCGGCCGCCGCGCGCATACGGCGCAGCCAGGGGGCGTGATAGCCGTGCCGGTCGGGCCGGTCGAGCGTGCGGACCGCCTCCTGCGTCTCCCACAGCGGCGACACCGCGAACCGGCAGTTGAGGAGGTCGTCCTCCCCGAAGTGCAGCAGTGACGGCATGGCACGACCCCAGAAGATTCGGCTGACGCCGAAACTCTACGCCTCCGGGCCGGCCCCGGGCACGCTGACGCCCATGCCGGAAGCACAGACGACGGGCCCGACACGGACGCCCGCCCCCAGCCCTGCCCCGGGCCGGGATCCCGCACCCGCCCCGGGGGTCGACGTCGCCCCCGCCCCGGGGGCCGAGCCCGCGCCTGCCACGGGGGTCGTTCGCACTCCCGGGCCTGCGGCGGGGGCCGAGCCCGCGCCCGCCCCGGGGGCCGTTCCCGCGCCCGCCACGGAGGTCGACCCCGCGCCCGCCGCCGCGCAGGCGGTCACGCCCGCCGGGGCTGCGGCCCCCGCGCTCGCGCCCGCGCCCGTGCGCACCGGGTACGGGCCCGTGTTCGCCGTGCCCGAGTTCCGGGCGGTGTTCGTGGCGCACGCCTTCTCTCTGCTCGGGCTCGTCGTCAGCGAGATCGCGCTGTCCGTCCTCGTCTACGGTCTGACCGGCTCCCCGCTGCTGAGCGCCCTGACGTTCGCTCTCGGCTTCCTGCCCTACCTGATCGGCGGGACGCTGCTCGCGGGCGTCGCGGACCGCTTCCCCGCCCGTCGGGTCCTGGTCGTGTGCGACCTGGTGTGCGCGGGGTGCGTGGCCGTGATGGTGCTGCCGGGCGCCCCCGTCGCGGTACTGCTCGCGATGCGGGCCGCGCTGGCCTTCGTCGCCCCCGTCTTCCAGGGGACGCGGACGGCGACCCTCGCGGACGTCCTCGGCGACGGCGAACTGTTCGTGCTCGGCCGCTCCCTGCTGCGAATCCTGTCGCAGAGCGCGCTGCTGGCCGGGTTCGGCGTGGGCGGCCTGTTGCTCACCGTCGTCTCCCCGCGCCACGCGCTCCTCGTCACGGTCTGCACCTTCCTGCTCTCCGCCGCGCTGCTGCGGTTCGGCACCCGGCGGCGGCCTGCGCGGGCCGCCCGGGGGCAGGCGCTCGTGCGCGACTCCCTGAGCGGTGCCCGTCAGGTGCTGGCCGACCGGCGGATTCTCGTCCTGCTCCTGCTGTTCTGGGTGCCGCCGATGTTCACCGTCGCGCCGGAGGCGCTGGCGGCGCCGTACGCCGAAGGGCTCGGGGCCGGGACGGCCGGGCTCGGCCTGCTGATGTGCGCGCTGCCCGTCGGCACGATCGCGGGGGAGCTGTTCGCCGGTTCGCGGCTGCGGCCGGCGACCCGGAACCGGCTCACGCTCCCGCTGGTCTGCGTCACGCTGCTGCCCTACGCCGCGTACGCCCTGCGGCCCGGCCTCGGCTGGTCGCTGGTCCTGCTGGTGCTCGCGGGCGCGGGATCGGCGTACACCCTCGGCCTCGACCAGTGGTTCGTACGGGCCGTGCCGGACGAACTGCTGGGACGGGCCATGACGCTGAACACGGCCGGGCTGATGACGGTCCAGGGCGTGGGGATGGCCCTGTCGGGCGTGGTGGCGGAGTTCGCCGGGGTACGGGCGACGGTCGTGGGCGCGGGCGTCCTGGGAACGGCCTCCTGCGTGGCCCTGGCCCTGGCGGCTCGGCAAGCCGAACGCGCCGCGGCCCGGGCCGGGGAGCCGGGACCGGTCGAGGACGCATAGGGCGCGGCCGACAGGGCCCGAGACCACCGCCAGGCGGTCGCCGACCGCCGCCGCCGACCGCCAACTCCGGCTCCCCGCCCCCCCCCCCCCCCCGCCCCTTCCCGTGCCCGCCGAGCCCCGGCCGCGCACCTTCCCGTGCCCGCCGGGCCCAGGCCCCGCATCCCCCCGAATCCGCCGGGCCCGGCCCTGCACCCTCCGGCCTCCAGCACCCTCCCGAACCCGCCGGGCCTCGCCCCTGCACCGTCCGGCCTCCCGCACTCTCCCCGCCCCCGCATCCCCAAGAACCCGCCGAGCCCCGGCTCCGCACCCTCCGCCCTCCGGCCTCCCGCACCCGTCACGCGTCCTCCGGCCTCCCGCACCCGTCACGCGTCCTCCGCGCTCCCGCACCCGTCACGCGCGCCCACCGGGCACCACCCCCACCCCCACCCCCGCCCC
>NZ_JNZD01000032.1 GCF_000725495.1 Streptomyces aureus | reverse complement strand
GACCCAGTCCCAGAACTCGAACATGTTCGCCGTGTCGATACCGAAGTCCGCGACCTTCTCCGCGTTCGTCGACAGCGCCACGAAGTGCTTCGCGACCGCTTCCTGACCCGCCTTCAGCCCCGTCAGCAGCCACTCGCGCGCGGAGGTCGCGTTGGTGATCGTCTCGATCGTGGTGAACGTCTTGGAGGCGATGACGAACAGCGTCTCGGCCGGGTCCAGGTCACGGACCGCCTCGTGCAGGTCCGCGCCGTCCACGTTCGAGACGAACCGCACCGTCAGCGACCGGTCCGTGAACGACCGCAGCACCTCGTAGGCCATCGCCGGACCCAGGTCGGAGCCGCCGATCCCGACGTTGACCACGTTCTTGATCCGCTTGCCGGTGTGACCCGTCCACGCACCCGAACGCACCCGCCCCGCGAAGTCCGTCATCTTGTCCAGGACCGCGTGCACGGCCGGCACGACGTTCTCCCCGTCGACCTCGACCACCGCGCCCCGCGGCGCCCGCAGCGCGGTGTGCAGCACCGCCCGGTCCTCGGTCGTGTTGATCTTCTCGCCCCGGAACATCGCGTCCCGCAGCCCGAACACATCCGTCGCCACGGCCAGCTCGCGCAGCAGCCGCATCGTCTCGTCGGTGACCAGGTGCTTGGAGTAGTCGAGGTGCAGATCGCCGACCTGGAGCGAGTAGCCGGAGCCGCGTCCGGGTTCGGCCGCGAACAGGTCGCGCAGATGGGTGCCGGCGAGCTCCTCGCGGTGCCCGGCCAGGGCGGTCCACTCGGGTGTCTGGGTGAGCCTGGTACGGCTTTCTGCGTTCATCTCGGACTTCCGCCTTCTTTCCTGCACTGTGCGCTTGCGTACCTTGCCCCGCTGCCGGTCCCAACCTAGTTGATCAGGGCAGGACACGAGCTGTCGTCGCGCGTCCACCGGCTCAACAACAGATACGTCCCGCTGGACCGCAGGTGTCAGCGGGATGACGGCGAATGGGGCGAGGACCCCTGCCGCGGCACGGACCGGGAGCGCGCGCCACCAGAACCCTGGGCGCACGCAAGCCCGGCACGAATGCCGGGGCACACTGCTGCATCGGCGTGACGCAGCTGCCGCCCCCGACGGCCGCGGCGAGCCCTTGAGGTGCCTGGAGCGCACGGCGGGGCCGCTGCGGGCAGGGCTCGACGGCCAGGGCAGGGCCGACGGGGCTGCGCGGCAGGGCACGGCGGCAAGGGTCTGCCTCAGCGCGGCAAAGGCCCGGCCAGGCAGGGCTGGGCTGGGCTGGGCTGGGCTGGGCTGGGCTGGGCTGGGCTCCGCACGGCTCGACATGGCAGAACCCGGGAGGGCCCGGCGGGGGCCGCGCGGCAGGACACGGCGGCAAGGGCCGGCCTCAGCACGGCAAGGGCTCGGCAGGGCAAGCATGCGCAGGGCCCGACATGGCAGGACTCGGGAGGGCTCGGCACGGCGGAACTCGGCGCAGCAGGACTCCGCCCGGCACGCTCCGGCCCGCGGGCCGGCACTTGAAGGCCCGCCGGGCAAGGCGGTGCCGCACCGGCGCAGGACGGACCCGCGAAAGGCCAGAGGCCAGCCCCCGCTCCGGCCAGACACCCTGGGATGCCCGGCCGGCTTCAACTCCTAGATCTCGCCCCGAAGTTTGGCGAGCGCCTCGGCGAGGATCGCCTCGCCGTCCGCGTCGCTGCGCCGCTCCCGCACGTACGCGAGGTGCGTCTTGTAGGGCTCGGTGCGCGGCGGGTCCGGCGGGTTGTCCCGGTCCTGTCCGGCGGGGAAGCCGCAGCGCGGACAGTCCCACGTGTCGGGAACCTGCGCGTCGCTGGCGAAGCTGGGCTGCGTCTCGTGCCCGTTGGAGCACCAGAAGGAGATGCGCAGCCGCGGCGCGGACTCGCCGCGCTCGGCCTCGCCCATCGGCCCCGCCCCGACCCGGCTTCCTCGGATCGCGTTGCCACTTGCCACGGTCGTAACTCCCTGCGTGATGGTGCCGCGAAGCGAGTCGGCGTTTCGCTTCGTTGCGAGCGCCTCAGTCTACGTAAGGCCCAACGCGCGTCCAGTGATTGGAGTTACATCCCCACCCCTAGACGCAAGCCCCATGATAGGCGGCGCCTGGAGGCGCGTACCGGACATGGGGCCTTACGTGCGGAATGTGCTTGCGTGCTGTGCAGTTGTGCGAGCGTACCGATGTTGTTCGGCGATCAGTTGTTGATCTTCATCAGGATGCCGAGCACCACGATGCACGCGAACCAGAGCAGACCGATCAGCAAGGTGATGCGGTCGAGGTTGCGCTCGGCGACCGAGGAGCCACCGACGGACGACTGCATGCCGCCACCGAACATGTCGGACAGGCCGCCGCCCTTCCCCTTGTGCATCAGCACCAGCAGCATCAGCAGCAGGCTGAAGACGATCAGGGCGATCGAGAACCCCAAAACCACGGCTGGACCAACTTCCTCGGAACTGGATGGACGACGGGGGTCCGGCGCGATGGCACCAGACCCCCGCAAGGGTACGACGAATCGCCGCTACCGCATACTTACTGGTCGCGGAACCGGACGATCTTGACGAACTCGTCGGCGTCCAGGGAGGCCCCGCCGACCAGAGCGCCGTCGATGTCCGCCTTCGCCATGATCTCGGCGACGTTCCCGGACTTCACGGAGCCGCCGTACTGGATGCGGACCTTGTCGGCCAGCTCCTGGGAGTACAGCTCGGCGAGCTTGGCACGGATCGCGGCGCAGACCTCCTGCGCATCGTCGGCGCCGCAGACCTTGCCGGTACCGATGGCCCAGACGGGCTCGTAGGCGATCACGACGGACTCGGCCTGCTCGGCCGGGAGGTCCTTGAGACCGCCCTCGACCTGGGCGAGGGTGTGGGAGACGTGGTTGCCCGCCTCGCGGACGTCCAGCTCCTCGCCGACGCACAGGATCGGGGTCAGGCCGTGCTTGTAGGCGGCCTTGACCTTGGCGTTCACGACGTCGTCGGTCTCGTTGTGGTACTGACGGCGCTCGGAGTGGCCGACGGCCACGTACGTGCACTTCAGCTTGGCCAGCATCGAGCCGGAGATCTCGCCGGTGTAGGCACCGGAGTCCTGCGCGGACAGGTCCTGGGCGCCGTACTTGATCTTGAGCTTGTCGCCGTCGACCAGGGTCTGCACGGAGCGCAGGTCGGTGAAGGGCGGCAGGACGGCGACCTCACAGGCCTCGTAGTCCTTGTCGGCCAGGGCGAAGGCGAGCTTCTGGACGTGCGCGATGGCCTCGAGGTGGTTGAGGTTCATCTTCCAGTTGCCCGCCATCAGCGGCGTGCGCGTGCTCATCTAGGTCAGTCCTCCAGTGCGGCGAGGCCGGGGAGCGTCTTGCCCTCGAGGTATTCGAGGGAGGCGCCACCACCGGTCGAGATGTGGCCGAATGCGTTCTCGTCGAAACCGAGGGTGCGCACCGCGGCGGCGGAGTCTCCGCCGCCGACGACGGTGAAGCCCTTGGAGTCGACCAGGGCCTGGGCGACCGCCTTGGTGCCCTCGGCGTAGTCGGGGTGCTCGAAGACGCCCATGGGACCGTTCCAGAACACGGTCTCGGCGTCGGCGAGCTTGGCTGCGTACAGGGCGCCGGTCTTCGGGCCGATGTCGAGGCCGAGCTGTCCCTCGGGCATCTTGTCGGCGTCGACGGCGGTGTGCTCGCTGGGGGCCTTGGTCTTCAGGTCCGGGAATCCGGGCGAGACCACGACGTCGACCGGGAGCACCAGCTCGACGCCCAGCTTCTC
Organism: Streptomyces aureus; assembly: GCF_000725495.1. Classification (GTDB taxonomy): domain Bacteria; phylum Actinomycetota; class Actinomycetes; order Streptomycetales; family Streptomycetaceae; genus Streptomyces; species Streptomyces aureus_B. The sequence continues at coordinate 115,425 of NZ_JNZD01000032.1, read as the reverse complement.
GGCGCGCTCCATGTACTCGGTGACGGCCGGGATCTGGTCCTCCTGGAGCAGCGAGGAGCCGACCTCGTAGCCCTTGGCCTTGAGGAAGGTGAAGGCCATGCCGCCACCGATGAGGATGCGGTCGGCCTTGCCGAGCAGCTCGTCGATGACGGCGAGCTTGTCGGAGACCTTGGAGCCGCCGAGCGCGACCACGTAGGGGCGCGCGACGTCCTCGGTGAGCTTCTTCAGGACGCCGACCTCGGTGGCGATGAGGTAGCCGGCGTAGTGCGGCAGACGGGCCGGCAGGTCGTACACGGAGGCGTGCCCCCGGTGCACGGCACCGAAGCCGTCGCCGACGTAGACGTCCGCGAGGGCCGCCAGCCGGTCGGCGAACTCGCCGCGCTCGGTGTCGTCCTTGGACGTCTCGCCGGCGTTGAACCGCAGGTTCTCGACGACGGCGACCTGGCCGGGCTCCAGGCCGTCCACGGCGTCGTGGGCGGCGGGGCCGACGGTGTCCTGCGCGAACGCGACGGGCGCGCCGAGGAGTTCACCGAGGCGCTCGGCGGCGGGCAGCAGCGAGAAGGCCGGGTCCGGGGCGCCCTTGGGGCGGCCCAGGTGCGAGGCGACGATGACCTTGGCGCCCGCCTCGGCCAGCGCCTTGACGGTGGGCAGGACGGCGCGGATGCGGCCGTCGTCGGTGATGAGGCCGTTCGCCAGCGGCACGTTGAGGTCGGCGCGGACGAAGACCCGCTTTCCGGCCACGCCTTCGGCGAGAAGCTCGTCGATCGTCTTCATGTAGGGGACTCCTAGGGAGGCTCTGGGGATCCGAGAGGGCTGATCGATCATTACGTAGCACAGGGCCCGGACAGCGCGGCGTCGCGCTGCCCGAGCCCTGGCTCACATCGAGGTGCCTGCTCTGGGAGTTAGAGCTGGCCGCCGACGAAGACCGTGAGGTCGACGAGACGGTTGGAGTAGCCCCACTCGTTGTCGTACCAGCCGAGGATCTTCACCGTGTTGCCCTCCTGGACCATGGTCAGGGAGGAGTCGAAGGTGCAGGAGGCCGGGTCGCTGACGATGTCCGAGGAGACGATCGGGTCCTCGGTGTAGGCCAGGAAGCCCGCGAGCGGACCGTCCTCGGCGGCCTTCTTGAACGCGGCGTTGACCTCGTCCTTGGTGACCTCGCGCTGGAGGGTGACGACCAGGTCGGTGGCCGAGCCGGTCGGGACCGGGACGCGCATGGCGATGCCGTCCAGCTTGCCCTTGAGCTGCGGGAGGACCAGGGCGGTGGCCTTCGCGGCACCGGTCGTGGTCGGGATGATGTTCTCGGCGGCGGCGCGGGCGCGGCGCAGGTCCGAGTGCGGGAAGTCCAGGATGCGCTGGTCGTTGGTGTAGGCGTGGACCGTCGTCATCAGACCCTTGACGATGCCGAAGTTCTCGTCGAGGACCTTGGCCATCGGCGCCACACAGTTGGTGGTGCAGGAGGCGTTGGAGATGATGTTGTGGTTCGCCGGGTCGTACTGGTCCTGGTTGACGCCCATCACGATGGTGATGTCCTCGTCCTTGGCCGGAGCCGAGATGAGGACCTTCTTGGCGCCGCCGGCGATGTGCTTCTCGGCGTCGGCCTTCTTCGTGAAGATGCCGGTCGACTCGATGACGATGTCGACGCCGAGCTCGCCCCACGGGATGTCGGCGGGGTTGCGCTCGGACAGGACCTTGATCGTGTGCCCGTCGACCGTGATCGTGTCGGCGGTGTGCGACACCTCGGCCTTGAGGCGGCCCAGAATGGTGTCGTACTTCAGCAGGTGGGCGGTGGTCGCGGTGTCACCCAGGTCGTTGACAGCCACGATCTCGATGTCAGCACCCTGCTCCAGCAGCGCGCGGAAGTAGTTACGACCGATGCGGCCAAAGCCGTTGATGCCTACGCGGATCGTCACGAACCGATCTCCTCGTTAGGTACGCCGACTCAAGTGTCGGCGAGTTTGTATGGGATGTCCCCGACCGCCTCCGACCCTACCTCCCCCAAGGCCCCTGAGTGACATCGACCACGGCCATACACGACAGGGCGATCCGTACCCGCCAGTAGGGGTACGGATCGCCCGTTCTGTTCATCCGATGGTCACGCTCGGTCAACCATCGATTGCCGAAAGCGCTTTACCGATCAGGCTCGCACGGTCGGCCGCCGTTGTCAGGTGCTCCAGGCCGAAGCCCAGCAGCACGGTGTCGGCCGTACTGACGGCCCCGTATGTCCGGAAGAGTTCCCCGGTGCGCGCCCAGTCCCGCAGGACGGCCGGGCTGCCCGCGGGCGGACCGGCGACCTTCCAGGGACCGAGGGAGGACTCGAAGCCCTCCGTGTCGACGGCGTTCCCGCCGACCACGAGCGAGGTGTCGTCGACGAGGACGCCGTGACCGCCCGAGCTCGGGTCGGTGATGTAGGCGATCGACACCTCGATCGCCTTGCCCGCGTACGCGCTCAGGTCGAAGGCGACCGGCTGCCAGCCGCTGGACGCGCCGGTGAGGCTGTTCCAGCTCCCGCTGGATCCCGTGGCGGTGCAGCCCGCCGCGCTCACGGTCAGGTAGTGCTTGATCCAGGGGTGTTCGCGGGCGAGGAAGCCGGCCTCGCACTCGGCCGGGACCGCGGCGGAGGTGGCACCGCCCGCCTCGGGGAGCGTGGTCCAGTCGTCCGCGCCGACCGTGTGGACCTCGACGACCGCGTGGTCGTAGCCGGGCTCGGTGTCCCACAGCATCCGGGAGCGCAGCGTCGGCTTGTCGGCGGCGGTGACGCCGGTGAGGTCGACGGTGCGGGTCAGCCGCTTGTAGGCGTCGTCGGTGTGCACCGCGGCGGCCATGTACGAGCCCGAGTACGGCCCGTACGGGTTGACGGTCCCGCTGAACTGGCCCGCCCCCGCGCTGGAGGCGAACTGCGGGTACTGCGCGCCGGCGAGCGAGTCGGAGGTGACTCCGTAGGTGCCCGCCGCGTTCAGCGGGTTGCCGGGCGCGTCGCCGAGCGTCCCCGCGGCACCGCCGAGGCCCCCGGAGCCGGTGAAGCCCTTCGCGCCGGGCGTGGACGTACGGGAGTAGGCGCCCAGGTAGTACTGGCTGAAGTCGTTCGAGAGGGTGCCCCCGCCGAGGTCGACGCTGCCGCCGGCCAGTTCGCCCGCCTCGACCAGTTTGCCGCCCTCGTTGAGGAAGGCCCGCAGCTGGATCTGGGTGGCGTTGCCTGGCCGCAGGGCGCCGGTGTAGTGGACGACCGTGCCGAAGTGGCCGAGGACGCCGAGCGCGTCCGGGGCGCCCTGGGTGGCGACGTCCCAGACCAGGGGCTTCCTCCCCGCGGCCTTCAGCGCGTCGACGTAGGTCCCCGCCTGTGTGGCGGCCGCGCCCTCCTCGGCGACGACGAGCACGTCGGCCCGGGGCCGCTCGGCCACCGTGTAGGTGAAGCGGGTGCTGGAGGTCGGCTTCCCGCTCCTGGTCCCACCGGTGAACCAGACCTCGACCTTGTCGCCCGGTGCGCCGTCGCGGACCTTCGCGCGGTACTCGTCGAAGTAGAGGTTGTCCGTGCCGCCGTAGGTCTCGCCGCCCCGCCAGGGCCTGAGCGACGCCTCGTGCGTCCGGCCGCCGTTCACGCGGTACCTGAGCTTCTTGTCGCGCACGGACTTGCGCACGACGACGGAGACTTCCTGGTCGGCGCCGCGCGAGTACGACGTCGTGAAGGCGGCCGGGGTGAAGTCGGGCGCGTCGAGGCCCACCGAGGAGGAGGGCCGGTCGGGGTGCGCGGCGGTCTCGGCGACGGAGAGCGCGAACGGGACGTTCTTCTCGAACTCCTGCTGGATCAGCTTCTCGTCGTCCGGGAAGGTGAAGACCGAGGCGCAGTCCGCCGCGTTCCAGGCGTCGTTCGGGTCGATGTCCGAGGCGGTCTCGCAGGTCGACATCTCGGGGGTGAACATCGCCATGCCGTTGACGTTGCCCGCGTGGCCGTCCGCCTCGCCGTTGGTGGTGTAGAGCTCCGAGGAGACCTGCGGGTGGTAGCCCGGGATCGCGGACTTCTCCGGGGTTCCGGCGAGCGCCTTGTACAGCACGTCGTCCGGGGTCGGCGTCGCCACCTGCCAGCCCACTCCGTAGAGCAGCAGTTCGGCGGCCGAGTGGTAGTTGATCCCGTACGTGAAGCCGACCCGCTTCTCGAAGGCGTCGATCGCCCTGGTCTCGGGCTCCGAGCCGGGGCTCGCGCCGCGGTAGGTCTCGCTGGTGGGGTTGGGGGACGAACCCTCGTCGTCGTAGCCCCACTTGTAGGAGAAGTTGCGGTTGAGGTCGACGCCGTCACCGGTGGAGATGACGCCGTCGCCGTTCACGTCCCGCAGGTTCTTGCGCCACTGACGGGTGTCGGCGTCCTTGAAGGTGTAGTCGTAGCCGTCGGGGTTGGCCGACAGGACGAACCACAGTTCGGTGGAGTCGACGATCTTCTTGACGCGCTTGTCCGTGGCGTAGTTGTCCAGGTAGTAGTGCATCAGCCGCCGGGTCATCTCGGGGGTGATCCACTCACGCGCGTGCTGGTTGGACATGTACAGCACCGACGGCTTGGAGCCGTCCTTGGTCTTGCGCGCGCCCTTGGTCAGTTTGAGCGCGAGGATGTCCTGGCCGTTCAGGGTCTTGCCGATGGAGACGACCTTGGTCAGACCGGGGTTGGCCTGCCCGGTCCTGATGATCTCCTCCTCGAGGTTGCCCTTCCCGCTGTACGGGCGGAACACCCCCTGGGCGGCGTCCGCGACCCGGTTCTCCGCCCGGGCGGAGAGCGTGTGCTCGGTGAGGTCGACGCCCTGCTTCTCCAGCTTCCTCGCCTGCTGGTCGGTGACGTACACCTCGACCGTGCTCTTGCCGTTCTTCCAGGTCGTGTCGCCGAGCTCGTGACTGTCCTGACCGGCCGCGAGCAGCAGCGGTACCTGCTGTTTCGTGACCTCGGCGCGGAACACCTTCACGGCGTTCGCGTCGGGCTTGGGTGAAGCACCGTCCTGCGCACGGGCGACCGGCGCCATGGCCGCACCGCCCAGCAGGAGCGCGCCGACAGCGAGGATCGTGCTCGCTCTTCGTCTCATGAGCCCCCCTTGCACTGGTCCGCCCCAGCAGCGAACAGATGCCAGGCTCATGACACTTCATGGTCAAGTCAAGGGTGCCTCGCGGACCGACGGGCACCGGTGCCGGTCTCCCAACTGGGCGGCGGCACCGGTGTGGTGAGTTTCCGTCAGATCCTCGCGCGCGTCGTTCACGGCGCCCCGGAGGTCCGGGTCAGCCGGCGAGGTTGTCGGCCATCTCCTCGGACAGACTCGACTCCGTACCGGGGATCCCGAGGTCCTGGGCCCGCTTGTCGGCCATCGCCAGCAGCCGGCGGATACGGCCCGCGACGGCGTCCTTGGTCAGCGGCGGGTCGGCGAGCGCGCCCAGCTCCTCCAGGGAGGCCTGCTTGTGCTCCATGCGCAGCCGTCCGGCGGCCGCGAGGTGCTCGGGCACCTCGTCCGCGAGGATCTCCAGGGCGCGCTGGACGCGGGCCCCGGCGGCGACCGCGGCGCGCGCCGAGCGGCGCAGGTTGGCGTCGTCGAAGTTGGCGAGGCGGTTCGCCGTGGCACGGACCTCGCGGCGCATCCGCCGCTCCTCCCAGGCCAGCACCGACTCGTGGGCGCCGAGGCGGGTCAGCAGCGCGCCGATCGCGTCGCCGTCGCGGACGACCACCCGGTCCACGCCGCGCACCTCGCGGGCCTTCGCCGCGATCGAGAGCCGGCGAGCGGCACCGACGAGCGCGAGCGCGGCCTCGGGTCCCGGGCAGGTGACCTCCAGGGACGAGGAGCGGCCGGGCTCGGTGAGCGAGCCGTGGGCCAGGAAGGCCCCGCGCCAGGCGGCCTCGGCGTCGCAAGTGGCCCCCGAGACCACCTGCGGCGGCAGTCCGCGGATCGGGCGTCCACGCCCGTCCACGAGGCCGGTCTGGCGGGCCAGCTGGTCACCGCCCGCGACCACGCGCACCACGTAGCGGGAGCCGCGGCGCAGTCCGCCGGGCGCCATCACGATCAGCTCGGAACTGTGGCCGAAGATCTCCAGAATGTCCCGCTTCAGGCGGCGCGCCGCCATCGCGGTGTCCAGCTCCGCCTCGATCACGATCCGGCCGCTCACCAGGTGGAGGCCGCCGGCGAACCGCAGGATGGCCGAGACCTCCGCCTTCCTGCAGCAGGTCCGGGTGACGGGGAGCCGAGAGATCTCGTCCTTCACCGCTGCCGTCATCGCCATGGGCCGATCCTTCCATGCATCCGAAAAATACGGTCGTACGCGGCGGCCAACAGCTCCGGATCGTGCCGCGGAGATCCGTCGGTCCTGGCCACCGGCGCCAGCTCGACCGCGGCGCCGAATCGCTTGGCGGCGTCGGCGAGAGACTCGCGGTCGGGCACGGCGGCCTCGTCGGCCAGCACCACGTCCAGGGCGAGTTTAGGGGCGTGTCGCCCCAAAACCTCCAAATGACGCTGCGGGGAGAAGCCTTCGGTTTCTCCGGGCTGCGGTGCGAGGTTCAGGGAGAGTACCCGGCGGGCCCTGGTCCGGCTCAGGGCGTCCAGCAGTTCCGGCACCAGGAGGTGCGGAATCACCGACGAGAACCATGATCCGGGTCCCAGCACCACCCAGTCCGCGTCGAGGACCGCGGCCACGGCCTCGGGCACGGCCGGCGGATCGTGCGGTACGACGTGCACCGACTGGACCTCACCGGGGGTGAGCGCCACGTTCGCCTGGCCCCGGACGGTGCCGACCTCGTCCGGCCGGTCGACGTCGTGCCCCTTGACCAGGGCCTGGAGCTCCAGCGGCACGGCGGACATGGGCAGCACCCGGCCGTGCGCGCCGAGCAGCCTGCCGACCAGGTCGAGCGCCTGGACGTGGTCGCCGAGCTGTTCCCACAGGGCGACGATCAGCAGATTGCCGACCGCGTGTTCGTGCAGCTCGCCCTTGGACTGGAAGCGGTGCTGGATGACCCGGGCCCAGGTCTGGCCCCAGTCGTCGTCCCCGCACAGCGCGGCCAGCGCCTTGCGCAGGTCACCGGGCGGCAGGACACCCAGCTCGTCGCGCAGACGCCCGCTGGAGCCGCCGTCGTCGGCCACGGTGACGACGGCGGTGAGGTCGCCGGTGATCCGGCGCAGCGCGGCGAGCGAGGCGGACAGCCCCATGCCGCCGCCGAGGGCGACGACCTTGGGCTGCGCGCCGCGGCGGCGCGGCCTGGCGCCGCGCGCCGCGGCCGGCTGAGCCCGGTCCCCGGGGGTCTCCCGGCGCAGCCGGCTCAGCCGCAGGGTGGTACGTCCGGTCACTCGCGCCCCATGTCCCGGTGGACGAGCACGGTCTCCACGCCCTGGGAGGCGAGGCGGGCGGCGAGCTTCTCGGCGGTCGCGACCGAGCGGTGCTTGCCGCCGGTGCAGCCGACCGCGATGGTCACATAGCGCTTGCCCTCGCGCCGGTACCCGGCGGCGACGAGCTGGAGCAGCTCGGCGTAGCGGTCGAGGAACTCCTTGGCGCCGGGCTGGTTGAAGACGTACGCCGAGACCTCTTCGTTCAGGCCGGTGAAGGGGCGCAGCTCGGGTACCCAGTGCGGGTTGGGCAGGAAGCGCATGTCCACGACCAGGTCGGCGTCGACCGGGAGGCCGTACTTGAAGCCGAAGGACATGACGGTGGCCCGCAGCTCGGGCTCCTCCTCGCCCGCGAACTGGGCGTCCATCTTGGCGCGCAGTTCGTGCACGTTCAGGCTGGAGGTGTCGATGACCAGGTCAGCGTCCCCGCGCAGCTCGCGCAGCAGCTCGCGCTCGGCGGCGATCCCGTCCACGATGCGGCCGTCGCCCTGGAGGGGGTGCGGTCTGCGCACCGACTCGAAGCGGCGCACGAGGGCCTCGTCCGAGGACTCCAGGAACACGATCCGCCGGGTGACGTTGCGGGACTCCAGGTCGGCGAGGGACTCGCGGAGGTTGTCGAAGAACCGCCGGCCGCGGACGTCGACGACGACGGCGATCCGCGCCACGTTGCCCTGGGAACGGGCGCCGAGCTCCACCATGGTGGGGATCAGGGCGGGCGGCAGGTTGTCGACGACGAACCAGCCGAGGTCCTCAAGACATTTCGCGGCCGTGGACCGGCCGGCTCCGGACATGCCGGAGATGATCACCAACTCGGGGATGACGGCGTCCGGGGCTCCCGCCCCGGCCGTCTCGCTGCCCGTACCCACCTGTGCTCCGTCTTCCCGAGGCGCTTCACGCGTCGCGTGCTCCCCGCCCGCCTCGCCGTGTGTCTCCTGTGTGCTCCGGCCCTGCGCCGGACGTTCCTCTTCGCGTGCGTCGTTCTCGGTCATGTCTCCTGCCCCCGTCGCTCGTCCGAGGCGCCCGCGGTCACGGGCTCCTCCGCGGGACCCGTCGTCGTCCCGGGCCCCGCGTGTTCGTCGTCTTCCATGATCTCTCCAGTGGCCGTGTTCACGGCGGGCGCGGCGGGAGCCGCCTGCGCGAGGGCCACGGCGATGGTCTCCGCCGTCTTGCGCCCGACGCCGGGGACCTCGCAGATCTGGTCGATCGTCGCGGACCGGAGCTTCTTCACGGAGCCGAAGTGCTTGATCAGTGCCTGCTTGCGGGACTCGCCCAGGCCCGGCACGTCGTCCAGCGGACCCGACCGGAAGCGCTTGGCCCGCTTGGCCCGCTGATAGGTGATCGCGAAGCGGTGGGCCTCGTCCCGGACCCGCTGGAGCAGATACAGGCCCTCGCTGCTGCGCGGCAGGACCACGGGGTCGTCCTCGCCGGGCAGCCACACCTCCTCCAGGCGCTTGGCGAGTCCGCACACGGCGATGTCGTCGATGCCGAGTTCGTCGAGCGCCCGCTGCGCGGCGGCGACCTGGGGCCGGCCACCGTCCACGACGACGAGCTGCGGGGGGTAGGCGAAGCGCTTGGGCCTGCCGTCCTCCTCGGCGTAGGCGCTCAGGATGTCGGTTTCGTCGGGGGCGGCGTCCGGGGCGACGGTGGTGGTCGGTGCGGCGTCCGGGCCGAGGGGCGCGGTCGGTACGGCCTCCGGGCCGACGGTCGCGGTCGGTACGGTGCCGGCCTGGTCGGTCCCGGCTGGAGCGGTGCCGACCCGGTCGGTCCCGGCCTGGGCGGTGCCGAACGGGCCCGGCGCTCCGGAGTCCGGCGCGGTGGCGGACTCCGGCTGCCCGGGGGTGCCCGGAGCGGTGTCCTCGCCGTCCGTCCACTCCCCCGTCCGCTCCTTCTCGGCGAGGTAGCGCCGGAAGCGGCGGGTGATCACCTCGTGCATGGAACGGACGTCGTCCTGGCCGGCGAACCCCTTGATCTGGAAGCGCCGGTACTCGCCCTTGCGCTGGAGCCCGTCCTCGAAGACGACCATCGAGGCCACCACGTCGTCGCCCTGGAGGTGCGAGATGTCGTAGCACTCGATCCGCAGCGGCGCGCTGTCCAGTCCGAGTGCCTCGGAGATCTCCTCCAGGGCGCGCGAGCGCGTGGTCAGGTCGGAGGCCCGCTTGGTCTTGTGCAGGCCAAGGGCCTGGAGCGCGTTGCGCTGCACGGTCTCCATGAGGGCCTTCTTGTCACCGCGCTGCGGTATGCGGAGCGACACGTTCGAGCCACGCCTGGCGGTGAGCCACTCCTGGACGGGTTCCACCGGGTCGGGCAGCGCCGGGACGAGCACCTCCTTGGGGACGGAGTCGCCCGTCTCCTCCCCGTAGAGCTGCTGGAGCGCGTGTTCGACGAGGTCACCCGTGGTGACCGCCTCCACCTTGTCCGTGACCCAGCCGCGCTGGCCGCGCACGCGACCGCCCCGCACGTGGAAGATCTGGACGGCGGCTTCCAGCTCGTCCTCGGCGACGGCCATCAGGTCGGCGTCGGTGGCGTCCGCGAGGACCACCGCGTTCTTCTCCATGGCCTTCTTCAGGGCCTCGATGTCGTCCCGCAGCCGGGCCGCGCGCTCGTACTCCATCTCCTCGGCGGCGTCCATCATCTGCTGCTCCTGGCGGCGGATGTACGTCCCCGTGCGCCCGGCCATGAAGTCGCAGAACTCCTCGGCCAGCTCGCGGTGCTCCTCCGGCGAGACCCTGCCGACACAGGGCGCCGAGCACTTGCCGATGTACCCGAGCAGGCAGGGCCGCCCGGTGCGGGTGGCGTTCTTGAAGACACCGGCCGAGCAGGTGCGGACGGGGAAGACGCGCAGCAGCAGGTCGACGGTGTCACGGATCGCCCAGGCGTGTCCGTAGGGACCGAAGTAGCGCACGCCCTTCTTCTTGGCGCCGCGCATGACCTGCACGCGCGGGAACTCCTCGTTCATCGTCACGGCGAGGTGCGGGTAACTCTTGTCGTCGCGGTACTTGACGTTGAACCGGGGGTCGTACTCCTTGATCCAGGAGTACTCCAGCTGGAGGGCCTCGACCTCCGTGGACACGACCGTCCACTCCACCGACGCGGCCGTGGTGACCATCGTGCGGGTGCGCGGGTGCAGGTTCGCCAGGTCCTGGAAGTAGCTCGCCAGGCGCTGGCGCAGGCTCTTCGCCTTTCCGACGTAGATCACCCGGCGGTGCTCGTCGCGGAATTTGTACACCCCGGGGGACTCCGGGATCTGTCCCGGCTTGGGGCGGTAGCTGGAGGGGTCGGCCATGCCACACACCCTACTGGCGCGGGCCGACAGCGCGGCGGGCTCCCGGTACGCCTGTGGAAACCCGTCCGGTCGGCCACGGCGCAGATGGGGGCTGTCCGGATCGCCGTCGTCCGCGGGCCCGGCGGGGCCCCGACGGATGCGCCGTATCCGGCCAGCCGGAGCACCTCGTGCCGGTCCGCCGCGGGGACCGGCACGGCGGGAGGAGCGGAGCCTCTCTGCGCGTGCGCGGGCACATGCGCGTGACCGGCCGGGCGGGGCAGGGCGCCGTGGTGGCCGGGGTGGCGCATGGGGCGGCCGACGGGACGGCGGGAGGGGCGAGCCGCCCGGTGCGGCGCGTCGCGGGTGCTCCCGAGCGGGGGCCGAGGAGGGACGGAACGCGTCCGGGGGGCTGCGGTGAGCCATGTTGAGCATCAGGTGTTGTCGGGGCTTGGTCAACACGCTTCAATGCGGGGGAACTCGGGGCGGGAACGGCGAAACCCGCGCGTGGACAGCCCCCGCGCGCCCACCAGGCGGCGCCATTCAACCGTTCCAACGGCCTGACCAGCCGTAGTTGGACCTCCACAGAAAGGCCCCTGCATGCACACCGGCACACAGCACGCGGACCTCGCCACGGCGGAACTGGAAACGGCCCTGCGGGGCGGCCCCTTCCATGTCGCACTGCGCGCGGCGATCAACGCCCGCGGGCTGCCGCTGCAGCGCGTCCAGCACCACCTGTCCCGCTACGGCGTCAGAGTCGGTGTGACGAGCCTGAGTTACTGGCAGCAGGGCGCCCGCCGCCCCCAGCGCCCCGAGTCGCTCAGGGCGGTCCGTGCCCTGGAGGAGATACTCCAGCTCCCCGACGAGTCGCTGATCAGACTGCTGGCCGAGGCGGAGGAACGTTCGGGCCCGGAGCGTCCCACGGGGCGTTCCTACCGCTCGCTGGTCGAGGCCTCGGGGGTCCTGGAACGGCTGCTCACCGAGCTGGAGTCCCCGCTCGACGGGGGGCTGCACACCCTCGGCCACCACGAGCGGGTCCGCATCGGCGCCCGCCGCGAACTCCTGGGCCGCGAATCGCACCACATCGTGCGCGCCCACAAGGACGGTGTGGACCGCTATGTGGCCATCCACCACGGCGACCCCGGATGCGCGCCGGAGCGGACGACGGTCCGGGCACTGGAGAACTGCCGCACGGGCCGGGTGCGCTGGCACCGTGACACGGGCGTGCTCGTCGCCGAACTCCTCTTCGACACGCGCCTGCGGGCGGGCGAGACGTTTCTCTTCCGCTACGCCTTCGAGGACGGCACGGCCGGGGCGTCCAGCGAGTACGTCCGCGGGTTCGGGTTCGCGGGCGGACAGTACGCGCTCCAGGTGCACTTCGCCGAGAACGCGCTGCCCGTGCGCTGCCACCGCTTCACCCAGCACTCCGCCGCCGCGCCCCGAAGCGGCCGTCAGGAACTGCCCCTGAGCGGCCGGCACCGCTCGGTGCACCTGGTCGAGCCGCGCGTGCGGTCGGGGATCGTCGGAATCGGCTGGGACTGGGAGTGAGCCCGACGGGCCGGGTCTCCCGCCGAGACCGGGAGTGAGTCGGCGGGAGCGGTCCACCGCCCGGACGGGGTGTGAGCCGGCGGGTGTGGCCCACGGCCTGGCCGGAACCGCCCCCGGGGTCAGGCGCCCGGTCCCGCGACGATCTTCCCGTTCCGCTCCTCGACGGACAGCGCGTGGAGCGGCACGGTGGCCGGCGCCCGCAGCACCTTGCCCGTCTCGGCGTCGAACTCGCTCCCGTGGCACGGGCACACCAGGGTCGTGCCCTGGAGCTTGTTGATGGGGCACCCGGCGTGGGTGCAGATCGAGCTGAACGCCTTGAGGGAACCGTCCTCGGCGCGGCTGACCACGACGTTGTGGTCCTGGTAGAGCCGCGCACCGCCCTTGGCGACGTCGCTGTCCGCACCGAGGGTGACGGGAGCCGTCGGCGTGGCGGGGGTCCCTCCGCCACCGCTGCCACCGGAGCACGCGGCGAGGCCGAGCCCGGCGACCGGGGTGAGCGCCGCTCCCCGCAGGACGGTACGACGGCTCGCGGACGGACGGCCGGACATGGCGGCTCCACAGGTCGAGGGCACCGCAGGACACTCCGCCGGCGGTGACGGGCTGAACGCGACGGGGGCGCCGCGCCCCGACGATACCGGTACAGATCGTTCCACTCGGCGCGGGTCGGGCCCGTGCGGCGCGGGGCGCAAACGCTTGCGCAAACGTATGCGTAAGCGTTTACGTCCTGCGGTGGATGGGATACGTTCACCTGCGGGTGACCGGGTTCCGAGGAGGGAGCGCCATGGCGACGATGGCCGATGTGGCCCGGCGGGCCGGTGTGTCCATCGCGACCGTCTCGCACGTCCTCAACGGCACCCGTCCGGTGCTGCCCGCGACGCGCCAGTCCGTCGTCGACGCGATCGAGGAGCTGGGCTACACCCCCAACACCCTCGCCCGCTCCCTCGTCACCTCCCGTACGCGGTCCATCGGGCTCGCGGTGTCGGCGATCAGCAACCCGTACTTCACGGAGATCCTCCAGGGTGTCGAGGCCCAGGCCCTGGAGCACGGGTACGGCCTGCTCATCGCGGACCCGCACGACGACCCGGGGCACGAGCGCAAGGTCGTCCAACTGCTGCACGAGAGACGGGTGGACGGAATGATCATCGTCCCCTCGGCGGCCCCGGACGCGCTCCTGCGCTACCTCGGGCAGCACGACGTGCCCACCGTCTTCCTGGACCGGCTCGTCGATCCTCCCGCCGGGAGCGGCCTGCGCCACGACCAGGTCTGCGCCGAGAACACGGCCCCCATGGCGAGCCTGGTGACGCACCTCGCCGAGCGGGGGCACCGGCGTATCGGGCTGGTCGCGGGTCTGCCGGGGCTCAGCACCGCGGCGGAGCGGATCACCGGCTACCGGCACGGGCTCGCGCAGGCCGGACTGCCCTACGACGAACGGCTCGTGGCCCACGGCGACTCCCGGACGTCGACGGCCGAGGAGGCCACCCACCGGCTGCTGTCCCTGGCGGCGCCGCCCGACGCGCTCGTCACCGGCGACAACGCCATGACCGTCGGCGCGCTGCGGGCCCTGCGCGACCGGGGCCTGTCCGTGCCCGGCGACCTGGCGCTGTGCTGCTTCGACGACTTCTCCTGGGCGGACCTGTTCACACCCCGGCTCACCGTGATCGCCCAGCCGAGCAGGGAGATCGGCGCCACGGCCGTCCGGCTGCTCCTGGAGCGGCTGGCGTCGCCACTGCTGGGGACGCGCACCGTCCGGCTTCCCTCCGCCTTCGTCCATCGCACCTCGTGCGGCTGCCCCTCCGGCCCCGCGCGCACCGAGAATCCCGGGACCGGGATACCGAGGAAAGGACCCGAGCCGTGATCGTCGTCGCCGGTGAGGCCCTGATCGATCTGGTGCCGCGGGAATCGGGCGCCCTCGCGGGGCTGCTCCCCCGGCTGGGCGGCGGCCCCTACAACACGGCGGTGGCGCTCGGCCGCCTCGGCTCCCCCGCCTCCTTCTGCTCCCGTGTCTCCCGCGACGCGTTCGGCGATGCCCTGCTGGACGGGCTGGTGGAAGCGGGCGTCGACGTGTCCTCCGTCCAGCGCGGCAGTGAACCCACGACCCTGGCCGTCGCCACGATCGGCGCGGACGGCTCGGCCGCGTACTCCTTCTACGTCGAGGGCACGGCCGACCGTCTGTTCACGACCCCGGACCGGCTCCCCGACGAGGTGCGGGCGGTGTCCTTCGGCACCTGTTCCCTCGTCCTGGAACCGGGGGCGAGCGCGTACGAGGAGCTGATGCGGACCGCGGCCGCGCGTGGGGTCTTCACGGCCCTGGACCCCAACATCCGCACCGGTCTCATCCCGGACCCGGACGCCTATCGCGCCCGGTTCAAGAGCTGGCTGCCCTCGGTGACCCTGCTCAAGCTCTCCGAGGAGGACGCCCGGTGGCTCGGCGGCACCCCCGGCGAGTGGCTGGCGGCCGGCCCCTCGGCGGTGGTGATCACCCGGGGCGGCGACGGTCTGACCGCGTTCACCCGGGACGGCTCGGTGCACTCCGTGCCCGGCGAACCCGTGGACGTGGTGGACACGATCGGTGCCGGGGACACCGTGAACGCGGCTCTGCTGCACGGTCTGGCAGCCCGGGACGCCCTGTCCCCGGTCGCGCTGGCGGAACTGGGCCCCGCGGGCTGGACGGGGCTGCTGCGCTTCGCGGCCCGCGCGGCGGCCGTCACCTGCTCCCGCGCCGGCGCCGAACCGCCGTACGCCCGCGAACTGGACGGCCCCTAGGAACGCCGGCCGGGCGCCTGCCGTTCTCGACGGCGGCGAGGCACGGGTAGCGGGACGGGGTCGGCGGGGCCGGGATCGGCGGGGCCGACGCCTTCTCGACGAACGGCGCCCCGCGGGAGAGTTCCCGCGGGGCGCCGTCGTCCGGGCAGTTCCGGTCCGAGGCTCCGGACCGGTCGGATCAGGTCTCCCCGATCCGGTCGGGTCAGGCCTTCCGGGTCCGCGTGGCCTTCTTCGCGGGGGTCGCCTTCGTGGCCGCCGTCTTGGAGGCCGCCGTCTTGGAGGCGGTCTTCTTGGCCGTGGCCGCCTTCTTGGTGGCCGTGCTGTTGACGGTCTTCGTGGCCGTCTTCCGGGCGGTCGCCGTGGCGGCGACCGTCTTCTTGGCGGCCGTCTTGCGCGGTGCCTTGACGGGAGCGGCGTCGCTGATCCGGTCGGCGCCCAGGATCTCGCGCAGGAACTTGCCCGTGTGGCTGGCCGGAACGCCGGCGACCTCCTCGGGCGTGCCCTCGGCGATCACGAGACCGCCGCCGTTGCCGCCCTCGGGACCCATGTCGATGACCCAGTCCGCGGTCTTGATGACATCCAGGTTGTGCTCGATGACGATGACCGTGTTGCCCTTGTCGACCAGGCCGGACAGCACCGTGATCAGCTTGCTGATGTCCTCGAAGTGCAGACCGGTGGTCGGCTCGTCCAGGACGTACACGGTGCGGCCGGTGGAGCGCTTCTGGAGCTCGCTGGCGAGCTTGACGCGCTGCGCCTCACCGCCGGACAGCGTCGGCGCGGACTGGCCCAGCCGGACATAGCCGAGACCGACGTCGTTGAGCGTCCTGAGGTGACGGGCGATCGCCGGCACCGCCTCGAAGAAGCCGAGCGCCTCCTCGATGGGCATGTCCAGCACCTCGGAGATGGACTTGCCCTTGTAGTGGACCTCCAGGGTCTCCCGGTTGTAGCGCGCCCCGTGGCAGACCTCGCAAGGGACGTACACGTCCGGCAGGAAGTTCATCTCGATCTTGATGGTGCCGTCGCCGGAGCAGTTCTCGCAGCGGCCGCCCTTGACGTTGAAGGAGAAGCGGCCGGGCAGATAGCCCCGCACCTTCGCCTCGGTGGTCTCGGCGAACAGCTTGCGGACGTGGTCGAAGACTCCGGTGTACGTCGCCGGGTTGGAGCGGGGCGTACGGCCGATGGGCGACTGGTCGACGTGCACGACCTTGTCGACGAGGTCGTCGCCCTCCACGCGCGTGTGGCGCCCGGGCACGTTCCTGGCGCCGTTCAGCTCACGGGCCAGGTGCGTGTACAGGATGTCGTTGACCAGGGTCGACTTGCCGGAACCGGAGACACCGGTGACGGCGGTGAGGACGCCCAGCGGGAAGGACACGTCGATGTCCCGCAGGTTGTTCTCGCGGGCGCCGTGCACGGTGAGCCTGCGGCCGGGGTCGGCGGGGCGACGGATGTCCGGGGTCGGGATCTGCCGCTTGCGCGACAGGTACTGCCCGGTCATCGACTCGGTGTTGCCGAGGAGTTCCTTCAACGGGCCGCTGTGCACGACCTTGCCGCCGTGCTCGCCCGCGCCGGGGCCGATGTCGACGACCCAGTCGGCGACCTTGATGGTGTCCTCGTCGTGCTCGACGACGATGAGCGTGTTGCCCATGTCGCGCAGGCGGACGAGGGTCTCGATCAGCCGGTGGTTGTCGCGCTGGTGCAGACCGATGGAGGGCTCGTCCAGGACGTACAGGACGCCGACGAGTCCGGAGCCGATCTGGGTGGCCAGACGGATGCGCTGGGCCTCGCCTCCGGAGAGGGTGCCGGCCGCGCGGTTCAGCGACAGATAGTCGAGGCCCACGTCGACCAGGAAGCGCAGCCGTTCGTTGACCTCCTTCAGCACGCGCTCGGCGATCTTCTTGTCGCGCGCGTTGAGCTTCAGCTCGCCCAGGAAGTCCGCGCAGTCGCTGATGGACATCGCCGCGACCTCGGCGATGGACTTCTCCATGACCGTGACCGCGAGGACCAGCGGCTTCAGACGCGTGCCCTGGCAGGTGGGGCAGGGCACCTCGCGCATGTAGCCCTCGAAGCGCTCGCGGCTGGCGTCGCTCTCGGACTCGCTGTGCCGCCGCTTCACGAAGGGGACGGCCCCCTCGAAGGGCGTGGTGTACACGCGCTCGCGTCCGTACCGGTTGCGGTAGCGGACCTCGATCTGCGTCTTGTGGCCGTAGAGCAGGGCCTTCTTGGCGCGCTGCGGCAGCCCGGCGAAGGGGATGTCCGTGCGGAAGCCCAGCGCGTCGGCGAGGGCGCCGATCAGCCGGCCGAAGTAGTCCTTGGTGTGGCCGTGCGACCAGGCGTGGATGGCGCCCTCGTCGAGGGACTTGTCCTCGTCCGGGACGATCAGCTCGGGGTCGACCTCCATGCGCGTGCCGATGCCGGTGCACTCGGGGCAGGCGCCGAAGGGCGAGTTGAAGGAGAAGGAACGGGGCTCCAGCTCCTCGAACGACAGGTCGTCGTACGGGCAGTACAGGTGCTCCGAGTACATCCGCTCGCGCTCGGGGTCGTCCTCGGGGAGGTCGACGAAGTCCAGGACGACCATGCCGCCGGCCAGGCCGAGGGCGGTCTCCACGGAGTCGGTGAGACGGCGCTTGGCGGAGTCCTTCACCGTGAGGCGGTCGATGACCACCTCGATGGTGTGCTTCTCCTGCTTCTTCAGGGTCGGCGGCTCGCTGAGCTGGATCGTCTCGCCGTCCACCCGGGCACGGCTGTAGCCCTTGGTCTGAAGGTCGGCGAAGAGGTCGACGAACTCGCCCTTGCGCTCGCGCACGAGCGGCGACAGGACCTGGAAGCGGCTCCCCTCGGGGAGCTCCAGCACCTTGTCGACGATGGCCTGCGGCGACTGGCGCGAGATGGGCCGGCGGCACTCGGGACAGTGTGGCTTGCCGATGCGCGCGAAGAGCAGACGCAGATAGTCGTAGACCTCGGTGATGGTGCCGACCGTCGAGCGCGGGTTGCGCGAGGTCGACTTCTGGTCGATGGAGACGGCCGGGGAGAGACCCTCGATGAAGTCCACGTCCGGCTTGTCCATCTGGCCGAGGAACTGCCGGGCGTACGAGGACAGGGACTCCACGTACCGCCGCTGGCCCTCGGCGAAGATCGTGTCGAAGGCGAGGGAGGACTTGCCCGACCCCGACAGGCCCGTGAAGACGATGAGCGAGTCGCGCGGGAGGTCGAGCGAGACATTCTTCAGGTTGTGCTCGCGCGCTCCACGGACGATGAGACGGTCGGCCACGCCGGTCCGCACCTTTCTTGAGAGAAGTGACAGGGGCCGCGGGCCCCCGTCATCTCAGACTAGGGCGAGCCACTGACAGCGCCGGTTGCTTTCGCTGGTTCACAACAATCCCGGGCCTTCCAGCATGCCCGACGCCACCAACGAGCCTATAGCACGTGCATTCGATTTACGGGGGTGGCCGACCCGCTTCACCCGATCGTGTGGCGCGGCTAGGGTCGACCTCATGATGGATCATGTGCGCGACCTGGCGTCTGTACGTGACGCGACGGAACGACTGCTCACCGCAGCCGCCAAACTGGACAACGCCGCCGTGGCCGAGCCGTCACGGCTTCCCGGCTGGAGCCGCGGGCATGTGCTCGCCCACCTGTCCCGGAACGCGGACGCCCTCGTGAACGTTCTCGAGGGGCGGCCCATGTACGCCTCCGCGAGCACCCGGGACGCCGACATCGAGCGGGACGCCCCGCGCCCCCTGGACGTACAGCTGGCCGACCTGCGCGAGAGCGGGGCCCGCTTCGCGGCGACCGAGGCCGCTCCCGCGGACTGGTCCCGCACGGTGGAGCTGCGCAACGGGGTCACGGACTCCGCGGCCCGGGTGCCCTTCCGGCGCTGGGTCGAGGTCGACCTGCACCATGTGGACCTGGGCATCGGCTACGAGCTGGAGGATCTCCCCGAGGAGTTCACGGCCCGGGAGATCGACTTCCTCGCGGAGCGGTTCGCCGGCCACAAGGACGTGCCCGCCACGACGCTGGACGCCGGCGACGGCCGGGTGCGGACGACGGGCGGAGGCGCCGAGGGCGGCCCGGTCGAGGTCCACGGCCCCGCGGCCGATCTGCTCGGCTGGCTCTGCGGCCGCCGCGACGGCACCGCGCTGACGGTTCGCGGCGGCCCGCTTCCGGCCCTGCCCCCGCTATAGGCTGCCGTCATGACGTACAGCGGAGCGGTGACGGTCGGCGGCGCGGCCGACGTGCACGAGCTGCAGGACCTGATGATCTCCAAGGTCGCGGTCGGCCCCATGGACAACAACGCGTACCTGCTGCGCTGCCGGGCCACCGACGAGCAGCTCCTCATCGACGCGGCGAACGACGCCTCGACGCTGCTCACCCTGATCGGTGACGACGGCATCGCCTCGGTGGTGACCACGCACCGGCACGGCGACCACTGGCAGGCGCTGGCCGAGGTCGTGGCCGCCACGGGCGCGCGCACCTACGCGGGCCGGGACGACGCGGAGGGCATCCCGGTGCCGACCGACGTCCCCCTCCAGGACGGCGACACGGTCCGGGTGGGCAACGTCGAGCTGACCGCGCGCCATCTGGTCGGACACACGCCGGGCTCGGTCGCCCTCGTCTACGACGACCCGCACGGTCATCCGCACGTGTTCACCGGCGACTGCCTCTTCCCGGGCGGCGTGGGCAACACGTTCAAGGACCCGGAGGCGTTCACGCAGCTCATCCACGACGTCGAGACGAGGATCTTCGACGTCCTTCCGGACGAGACGTGGGTGTACCCGGGCCATGGCGACGACACGACGCTGGGCGCCGAACGCCCGCATCTGCCGGAGTGGAGAGCCCGGGGCTGGTGATCCGCCGGCGGTGGATGTGACGCGGGGCCGTCCCGAACATGGCAGCGGGGCCGTCCCGAACGGGCGGCCCCGCTGCCGTGTTCGGGAACGGCACGGCTCCCGCGTCGGACCGCCTCCCGCGTTCGGGGCGCCGGGCCCGCGTCGGTCGCGTCACCGGCTCTCGCTCGCCGTGCCGGCCGTGTCCGTGCGCGGTGCACACGACACGCGCGCGAGGCGGTCGGGGCGCATGTGTTCACGTCACTGCAACACCCGTTCCCACCATGCGGACAATTACCGCCGTGACCTGGACAAACGGCTGCTTCGCTGCCACTCTCCCGCCATGTACCGACCCCAACGCGCCCTGCGCCCCGCCGTGTCCGTCTGCACCGTGGCCCTGCTCGCCCTCGCCGTGGGCTGTGCCCCGCAGCCGGAGAGCAAGACGTCCGGAAAGGCGTCCGGTGGCACCGCCGAGAGCTGCGCCAAGGGCTCGTTGAGCACGCACACTTCCGGCAAGCTCACCGTCGCCACCGACGAACCGGCGTACGAGCCCTGGTTCAAGGACGACAAGCCCGCCAACAAGAAGGGCTTCGAGTCGGCGGTGACGTACGCCGTGGCCCAGCGGCTCGGCTTCGCCGACGGCGACGTCGTCTGGCAGAGCGTTCCCTTCAACAAGGCCTTCGCCCCCGGTGCGAAGACGTTCGACTTCGACATCAATCAGGTGTCCATCAGCGCCGAGCGCAAGAAGGCCGTGGACTTCTCGTCCGGCTACTACGACGTGCGACAGGCGGTCATCGCGCTGAAGGGCTCCAAGGCCGCGAAGGCGACGAGCCTGGCGGACCTCAAGGGTCTGAAGCTGGGCGCGCAGGTCGGCACGACGAGCCTGGACTACATCGACGACGTGGTGAAGCCGACCGCGCAACCGGCCGCGTACGCCAAGAACGACCAGGCCAAGTCCGCCCTGAAGAACGGTCAGGTCGACGCCATCGTCACGGATCTGCCGACCGCCTTCTACATCACGGCCGCCGAGGTGACGAACGCGAAGATCGTCGGACAGTTCGAGAACAAGGGCGGAACGCCCGAGCAGTTCGGGCTCGTCCTCGACAAGGGCAGCGCGCTGACCTCCTGCGTGACCAAGGCCGTGGACGCCCTGCGCGCGGACGGCACGCTCGCGAGGATCGAGAAGCAGTGGCTGTCCGAGGCCGTCGACGCCCCGGTGCTCAAGTGACCGAGGTGTACGTCCCGTCGCAGCGCAGGATCGAGCGCGAGCGCCACAAGCGCGGCCGGGCCCGCCGTTCGGCGGCCGTGGCCGCGCTCTCGACGCTCGTCACGGCCGTCGTGCTGTACCTCGTGGTGGTGAACGCGCCGGGCTGGCCGCGCACGAAGGAGACGTTCTTCGACGCGTCCTACGCGCGCGAGGCCCTCCCCAAGGTCCTCGACGGACTCTGGCTCAACCTGCGGCTGTTCGCGGTGTGCGGTGTCGTGGTGCTCCTGCTCGGCACCCTCATCGCGGTGGCACGCACCCTCAAGGGGCCGGTCTACTGGCCGGTGCGCGCCCTCGCCACCGCGTACACCGACTTCTTCCGCGGACTGCCGCTGATCATCTGTCTGTCGATCGTCGTGTTCGGCGTACCGGCGCTCCAGTTGCAGGGCGTCACCACCGACCCGGTCCTTCTCGGCGGCGCGGGACTGGTGCTGACGTACGCGGCGTACGTCGCCGAAGTCGTGCGGGCCGGCATCGAGTCGGTGCACCCCTCGCAACGGGCCGCGGCGCGCTCGCTGGGGCTGACCACGCGGCAGACCCTCCGTCATGTGGTGCTTCCGCAAGCCGTCCGCCGTCAGGTCCCGCCGCTCCTGAACGACATGGTCTCCCTCCAGAAGGACACCAGCCTCGTCTCGATCGGCGGCGCGGTGGAGGCGATGCGTTCCGCGGACGTCATCGTCGGCCGTAGCCTCAACTACACGGCCTACATCGTCGCGGCCCTGCTGTTCGTGGCCCTGACCATCCCGATGACGCGCTTCACCGACTGGGTCACCGCCCGCATGGACCGGCGCCGCGGCCAGGGAGGCACCGTATGAGCACGGACCGTCGCACGAGCACGGACCCTGTGAGCACGGCACCCGCGCCGGGCGGTCCGCTGCTGCGGATGGAGTCCGTCCGCAAGACCTTCGGCGACTCGGTCGTCCTGCGGGACGTCGATCTGGAGGTCGCCCCGCACACGGTCACGACACTGATCGGCGCCTCCGGCTCCGGGAAGTCCACGCTGCTGCGCTGTGCGAACCTCCTGGAGGAGGTGGACGACGGGGCGATCTGGCTGGACGGCGAGGAGATCACCGACCCCCGCACCGACCAGGACGCGGTGCGCCGCCGCATCGGCGTCGTCTTCCAGGCGTACAACCTGTTCCCGCACATGACCGTCCTGGAGAACATCACCCTGGCCCCGCACCGCGTTCATGGGGTGGGCCGCGCGGAGGCCGAGGCACACGCGCGTGAACTGCTCGAACGGCTGGGGCTCGGCGCCAAGGCGGGCGAGTACCCGGACCGGTTGAGCGGCGGCCAGCAGCAACGGGCCGCGATCGTGCGCGCCCTGGCGGTCCGGCCGCGGCTGCTCCTCCTCGACGAGATCACCGCCGCCCTGGATCCCGAGCTGGTGGGCGAGGTCCTGGACGTGGTCCGTGACGTGAAGGCGGACGGCATGACCATGGTCCTGGCCACCCATGAGATGGGCTTCGCGCGCGAGGTGTCGGACCAGGTCTGCTTCCTGGAGGACGGCGTGATCCTGGAGCGCGGCACGCCGGAGCAGGTCTTCGGAGACCCGGAGCAGGAGCGCACACGGCGCTTCCTCAGCCGGATCGTCGAGGCCGGACGGCTGTGAGCGGAGCCGCAGGCCGGTGAGCGGGGCGGGCCTCCAGTAAGCAGGGCGGGACGCCGGTGAGCGGGGCGGGACGGACGGACGGATGCCCCTGCTGCCGGTGTCCGCCCGCTCCGCCCCGGTCGAGCTCCGCCCGGGTCAATCCGGTTCGGGCCGGGTCCTCGGCCCGGACCTCGTGGTCAGGTGTCCGCGCGTCCGGCTCCCGCGAGGGCCGCCACCCGCTCCACCGCGAACGCGTATCCCTGCACTCCGCAGCCCGCGATGACCCCGTCGGCCCGCAGCGACACGTACGAGTGGTGCCGGAACTCCTCGCGCTGGTGGATGTTGGAGATGTGGACCTCCACCACCGGGAGCCCGTCACAGGTGTTGAGCGCGTCGAGGATGGCGACGGAGGTGTGCGAGTAGGCGGCCGGGTTGATCACGATCCCCGCGTGGTTCAGCCGGGCCTCGTGGATCCAGTCCACCAGCTCGCCCTCGTGGTTGGACTGCCGGAAGTCGACCGTTCCCCCGTGCGCGGCCGCGGCCTTGGCGCACAGCGCCTCGACGTCCGCCAGCGTGTCGGAGCCGTAGATCTCCGGCTGCCGCTGCCCGAGGAGGTTCAGGTTGGGGCCGTTGAGAATCATGATCGGGGCGTTGGCCAGGGTGCGGGGCACGGTTCCTCCGGTCCATCGGGTCTGCCGGCCCGTCAAGGACCGCTGCTCGGACCCGGTTTATCACGATGCACCGAAAGGGTGACGGCCCGTACGCTCGCGCCATGACCACCCCCGCATACCCTCCCAAGCCCGTGCCCGGTGACCGGGTGGCCGTGATCTCGCCGTCCAGCGGTCTGCCCGGCCTCCTGCCGCTCCCGTACGAACTGGGTCTGGAGCGGCTGCGGAAGGACTTCGGCCTGGAGCCGGTCGAGTACCCGGCGACCCGGAAGCTGGGGTCGACCCCGCGGGAGCGCGCCGACGACATCCACGCGGCGTTCGCCGATCCGACGGTCAGGGCGGTCTTCGCGTCCATCGGAGGCGACGACCAGATCACCGTACTGCCGCTGCTCGACGACGAGCTGCTCCGGGCGAACCCGAAGCCGTTCTTCGGCTACAGCGACAACACGAACCTCCTCGTCCACCTGTGGAACGCCGGGATCGTCGGCTACCACGGCGCGACGGTCATGTGCGAGCTCGGCCGGCCGGGCGCCATGGACCCCCTGACCGCGGACTCCCTGCGGGCCGCCCTGTTCACCTCCGGACCGTACGAGCTGCGCCCCGCGAGCCGTTTCCGCGAGGTCGACCTGCCCTGGGAGGCGCCCGAGAGCTTCCTGGCCGAGCCGCCGACCGAGCCGGGCTCGGGCTGGACCTGGATCCGCCCGGACGAGGTGGTCGAGGGCCGCTCCTGGGGCGGGAACCTCGAGATCCTCTCGTGGCTGCTGATGGCCGACCGCGGGATCGCCCGCGATCCGTCCGTGTACGACGGCTGCGTGCTGTTCCTGGAGACCTCGGAGGACATGCCGAGGGCCGACGACGTCTTCTGGATCCTGCGCGCCCTGGGCGAGCGCGGCCTGCTGCGGCGCTTCGGGGCGCTGCTCATGGGCCGGCCGAAGGCGTGGTCGTTCCGGCAGCCGCTCGAACCGGAGGCCAGGCTCGACTACGCCCGGGAGCAGCGCGAAGCGGTCCTGCGGGCCGTCGATGCCTACGCCCCCGACATGACGGTCGTCCTCGATGTGGACCTCGGCCACACCGATCCGCAGGTCGTCATCCCCTATGGCGGGACCGTCCGCGTCGACGGTCCGGCCCGGCGCATCACCGTCACCTACTGACGCACACCGCGCTCCCGTGCGCCCCCGTAACCGTCGGTCACTGTGGGTAGTTGATCCGGCATGCACGATGTACGCACCGTAAGAACGCCCTCGATGCTACGGCTCGCGGCCGCCTCGCTCACCGGGACGGCCATCGAGTTCTACGACTTCTTCGTCTACGGGACGGCGGCGGCCCTGGTTCTCGGGCCGCTGTTCTTCCCCACGTTCTCGCCGCTCGCGGGGACGCTGGCGGCCTTCGCGACGTTCGGCGTCGGTTTCGTCGCCCGCCCGCTGGGCTCGGTGCTGTTCGGGCACATCGGGGACCGGCGCGGGCGGCGGCCGGTCCTGCTGGCCTCGCTGCTGCTGACCGGGGCGGCGACCGTCGCCGTCGGGTGCGTTCCGACGTACGACCGCATCGGCGCCGCCGCTCCCGTTCTGCTGCTGGTGCTGCGTTTTCTCCAGGGGCTCGGGCTCGGCGGCGAGTGGGGCGGGGCGGTGCTGTTGACGGCCGAGCACGCGCCCGCCGGGCGGCGCGGTCTGTGGTCGAGCTTCCCCCAGATCGGCCCGTCGCTCGGTTTCGTGCTGGCCAACGGGGTGATGCTGGCGCTGTCCTCGACGCTGTCCGACGCGCAGTTCGCCCAGTGGGGCTGGCGGGTGCCGTTCTGGGCGGCTGGGGTGCTCGCGCTGGCGGGACTGTGGCTGCGCGGTTCGCTGGAGGAGACCCCGGGCTTCCTCGAGATGCCGGACCGCGCGCGCGTGCCGCTCGCCGAGGTGGTGCGCGACCACTGGCGGCTCGTCCTGCTGACGGCCGGCGGCCTCGCCGTCGGATACGCCGTCTTCTACGCGGTGACGACGTGGTCGCTCTCCTACGGCGTCGAACGGCTCGGGGTGAGCCGCACGGTCATGCTGACCTGCGTCATGGGCGCGGTGGTGGTGAAGGGGGCGCTGACACCTCTGGTGGCCCTGCTCGGTGACCGCTACGGCCGGCGGCCTCTGTGTCTGGCGGGCTGTGCGGGCGCCGCCCTGTGGATGTTCCCCATGATCGGGCTGCTGTCGACCGGGGAACCGCTCCTGATGTTCCTCGGCTTCCTGGTGGCGCTGATCGCCTTCATCACGATGTTCGCGGTGATCGCCGCGTATCTGCCGGAGTTGTACGAGCCGCGGGTGCGCTGCACGGGCGCGGCCGTCGGATACAACCTGGGCGGGGTCCTCGGCGGTGCGCTCACGCCGCTGGTGGCGACGGCCGTGGCGAGCGGGGAGCGCGTGCCGTGGGGCGTGGCCGCCTATCTGACGGGGATCGCGCTGCTGAGCCTCGGGTGCTTCGCGCTGCTCCCGGAGACCCGGCCCGAAGCCCGGGCCGAAGCCCCTCCCGGTGACGGAGCGAGGGCGGATCAGGGGTTGACGGCCAGTTCCAGATAGGCGGCGAACAGGACGAGATGCACGCCTCCCTGAAGCGGTGTGGCCCGGCCGGGAACGACCGTCAGGGAGCTCACGACCACGGTCAGCGCCAGCAGCACCATCTCGGTGGCGTTGAGGCCGAGGACGAGGGGCCCGGAGAGCCAGACCGAGGCCAGGGCGACGGCGGGGATCGTCAGTCCGATACTGGCCATCGCCGATCCCAGGGCGAGGTTCAGACTGGTCTGCACCCGGTTCCGGCGGGCGGAACGCAGTGCAGCGATGGTCTCGGGGAGCAGCACGAGCAGCGCGATGATCACACCGACCACGGAGTGCGGCATGCCCGCGGCCTCGACCCCGGACTCGATGGTGGGCGAGACCCCCTTGGCGAGACCGACCACACCGACCAGGGCCAGACCGAGGAGCCCGAGGCTGAAGCGGGCCTCGCGGGCGGACGGGGCATCGGCGTGCTCGTCCGCGTCGATGACCTTGCCCTGCTGGGTGATCGGCAGGAAGTAGTCACGGTGGCGGACGGTCTGGGTCGTGACGAACAGGCCGTACAGCACCAGGGAGGCCACCGCGGCAAAGGTGAGCTGCGCGGACGAGAACTCGGGGCCCGGCTTGCTGGTCGTGAAGGTCGGGAAGACGAGGCTGAGGGTGGCGAGCGTGGCGACGGTCGCCAGGGCGGCTCCCGTTCCCTCGGCGTTGAACACGGCGATGCCATGGCGCAGTGACGCGACGAGCAGGCACACGCCGACGATGCCGTTGCAGGTGATCATCACCGCCGCGAAGACGGTGTCGCGGGCGAGGGTCGAACTCTTGGCGCCGCCGTCCGCCATCAGGGTCACGATGAGGGCGACTTCGATGATCGTGACGGCGACGGCGAGGACGAGCGATCCGAAGGGTTCCCCCACCCGGTGGGCGACCACCTCGGCGTGATGCACGGCGGCGAGCACGGAGCCGGCGAGGACCAGCGTGACCAGGACGACGACCGCGCCCGGCAGGTCGCGCCCCCAGGTGAGGGCCAGCAGCACCACCGCGATCACGGGCACCACGACGGTCCACCGTGTCACGAGTGAGCCGAGCCGAACGATCATGCCGCGATCGTCCCAGCCGAAGACGTGGCCCGCATTCCGGCGGAGCGGGGTGCGCTCCGCCGCCGCGTCGGCCGGACCCGGGCGATCTCCGGGAGCGGTGGCGGCAGGTGCCGCACGCTCCGCTCCCGGGGACGGGCCTCGCCGTGGTCGGCGCGGTCAGGCGTCAACGCTCTCCTTGGAGTCGCTCTCGGCCGGCTCGCCCGCAGCCTGCCTCCTGGTGGCGATCAGGCTCGTGATCGTGGTGACCACCAGGACCGCGCAGATCACGCCGAGCGAGACCGGGATGGATATCTCGGGTACGTGGACGCCGGACTCGTGCAGCGCGTGCAGCACGAGCTTGACGCCGATGAAGCCGAGGATGACCGAGAGGCCGTAGCTGAGGTGGACCAGCTTCTTGAGCAGGCCGCCGATGAGGAAGTACAGCTGCCGCAGCCCCATCAGCGCGAAGGCGTTGGCGGTGAACACGATGTACGGGTCCTGGGTCAGGCCGAAGATCGCGGGGATCGAGTCCAGCGCGAAGAGCACGTCGGTTGTACCGATCGCCAGCATCACGACCAGCATCGGGGTCATGACGCGCTTGCCGTTCCGGCGGATCCACAGCTTGGTGCCGTGATAGCGGTCGGCCACGCCGAACCGCCGCTCGGCGGCCTTGAGCAGCCGGTTCTCCTCGAACTCCTCGTCGTCCTCGTCGGCGCGGGCCTCCTGGATCAGCTTCCAGGCGGTGTAGATGAGGAAGGCGCCGAAGATGTAGAAGACCCAGGCGAAGTTCGCGATGATCGCGGCGCCGGCGGCGATGAACACCGCACGCAGGACGAGCGCTATCAGGACACCCACGAGCAGCACGCGCTGCTGGTACTTCGAGGGCACGGCGAACTTCGCCATGATCAGGACGAAGACGAAGAGGTTGTCGACGCTCAGCGACTTCTCGGTGATGAAGCCGGCGAAGAACTCTCCGGCCGGCTGTCCGCCGGCGAAGAGAAGCAGTCCGAGTCCGAACAGCCCGGCGAGGGCGATCCAGACGACGGTCCAGATTCCGGCTTCCTTGATCGATACGTCGTGCGGCTTGCGGCCGATGAAGAAGTCGACCGCGATCAGTGCGGCCAGCCCCACGATGGTCAGGACCCACAGGGTCAGGGAAACATCCACTGCGCCTCCGGCAGTACGTAACGGCAATTTTCAGAGTCGTTCGCCACCGGAGGTCTCTTCCGCCCGGGGCCTCCCGGGTGCGCTCGACGCGCCCCGGAGCCCGCGGACCGACGCCCCGGGATCCGACTCGATCCGTACTGACGGGTACGCCGCAACAGCTAGGGAGTACTCCCCTCCGAATGGAAAAAGAGTACCCGAATCACCAAGGAAAGGTAAAGGGCTGAGTAAAAGAAGTACCAAGTCCCCTGGTCAGAGACCTTTGCGATTGCTTGGTGGAACAGCTCGGCCCCCCACACCCGAGGGTGTGAGGGGCCGGAAGCGCCGACGCGGGGGTCAGCGGTTCCACGACCGGCGCCTCGCCGCCACCGCGGCGAGGACCTGCTGCAGCACCTGGCTGTTCGCGGGCACGAGCGAGGGCTCGTACGTCCACGCGTGACCGACCCAGGGGTCGGCGAGATGGTCGTCCGGCACCGGAGTGATCCGCAACAGGGACCTCCAGAGCGGGTCGAGCAGGGGCCCGTACTCCGCGGCGTCCTCCCGGTCGGCCACCATCATCAGATGGACGCCGACGGCCGGCCCCTCGTCCGCGAGGTAGCGGAGCCGGGTGACGGCGCGGTCGTCGAAGCCGTGCGGGAAGTCGTTGACGATCAGCAGCTGCTCGGCGGTGTCGAACCCCGGCGGCAGCGAGTCGGCCGCTCCCCCGCGCATCGCCATCTGCACCAGGTCGACGCGCTGGGTGAGGCGGTTCAGCACCTCCGTCACCCCGGCGGCGCCCGCGGCCGGAGGGGCGGCGAGCACACCGGACCCGGTCAACGGCGCCAAGGACGAGGCCCCGGAACCGGCCGGGTCGATGACGTGCACCGTGAACTCACCCGCGGGATACACGGCGAGCAGCCGGCCCGCGTGTGCGACGGCGGTGTCCATGGCGAGCCGGCGCATCTGGTCGGAGTCGGCGAGCGTGCCCTCCAGGGAGGTGCGCCCGCTGTCGATCCACAGGCCGCGCTCCAACGGGAGCCGCACGAGCATCGGGATGCTCAGGTTCTCGCTCTCGGGCAGGCTGAGGTCGCCCAGCCGCACCGCCATGGGTATCTCCATGGGCGCGCGGTAGCCGTGCCAGACCGGGTTGTCCCAGCTCGCGTAGGCCAGCGGCAGCGCCGGCTCCACCACCTCGGCCTCCGCGACGAGCTGGGCGAGATCGCGGTCGAGGGCGGCCCGGGCCTGGTCGACCAGCTGTGCGTGCTTGGTGCGGGCGGCCTCGCGAGCGGCGTCGCCCTGCCCCCCGATCCGGCTGCGCGGGTCCGAGAGGACCTGGTCGAGCTCCTTCTCCATGCGGGAGTCGGCGAAGTCGACGGCGCTGCGGTACGCGGCGACCGTACGCGCCAGGTCCTCGAACATCCCCCAGACCTGGTTGTAGAGCCGCTCCTCCATGGACCAGCCGGTCGCGTCTCCGGCCACCGGCTGCGCGGGCTGTCCGGGCTGGGCCGGCGGAGCGGTGGGCGGGGGCGGCGGCGGAGCGGACGTCTGCCGGCCGGGGTGGCTGTAGTTGATCGTGCCGCCGGCGGTGGGCGGCGACGGCTGGGCAGTGGACGGTTCGGGCTGGACCGGACCTCCCGGCATGCCGGGCTGCGAGCCCGCGGGTCCCTGCGCACCGGTCGGGTACGGGGTGTGCTGCGGCGGCACGGTCCCCGGGGCGCCCTGCGGCCCGGTTCCCGTGTGGGGCTGGTCCGGGCCCGGGGCGGCGGTCTGCCGCGACCGGTCCGCGTCCGGGGTGCGGGGCGGGGGTGCCGAGACGGACCGTGCCAGGCCCTGGGCCACGGCTTCGTTGATGCTGCCCGCGAGTTCCCGGGCTTCGGGAAGTCCCTGGTCGGTGAGGAGTTCGGCGAGTCCGCCCGCGTAGCCCTGGCCGACCGCGCGCACCTTCCAGGCGCCCTGCCTGCGGTAGAGCTCCAGGGCCACGACGGCGGACTCGGTGTCGAGTCCCGTGACGGTGTAGCTGGCGACCTCGAGACCGTCGAGGCCGGTGACCGCGACGAAGGGGGCGGCGACGGCGCCGAACCGGACCGGTCCGCCGACGCCGGTGGGCAGCGCGAGGAGCACGCTGACCCGGTGCACGGCTCCCGGCAGGGCGTCCAGGTCGAAGGCGAGCCGGTGGTCGGCAGCCGCCTGCTTGGAGACCTCGAGCCCGGGAAGGGTGGGCGTGCCGGGATGGGCCACCCACTCGACGCCCCGTACCTTCCCGTGCTCGTCGCTGAGCGTGGCTCCGGCCACGATCGGCTTCCCGGCCGAGACCCGGACCTCGAGACGGACCTCGGGGAGCGGGTGGTTCTGCCCCCTGACCAGCTCGGCCGTCATCGTCTTGTCCCCCTGTGTCGTGGTGTGCGGATGCGCCGGCCGCTCAGAGGTGCGGCAGGATGGCGGGCATCAGGTCCTGGAACGTGCGGCCGTTGGCCGGAGTGCCGAGGGCCGTCATCTGCCAGCCGCTGCCGGCGCGGTGCACCTTGGCCATGATCTGGGCCGTGTACTGGCCGCCGCCCGCGAGGGTGTAGCGCGCGAGCTCCTGGCCGTTGGTCTCGTCGACCAGACGGCAGAACGCGTTCTGCACCTCCTGGAACGTCTGGCCCGTGAAGGAGTTCACGGTGAAGACGATCTGGTCGATGTGGACCGGGACGCGCTGAAGGTCGACGAGGATGGACTCGTCGTCCCCGCCCTGGCCCGCGCCGCCGACCAGGTTGTCACCGGTGTGCCGCACCGAGCCGTCGTCGCTGACGAGGTGGCGGAAGAACACCACGTCGACGGGCTGCTTGTCCGCGAAGAGCACGGCGGACGCGTCGAGGTCGATCTCCCGGGTGCGCGAGCCGAACAGGCCGCGCCGGGGAGCCGCCTGCCAGCCGAGACCCATACGGACCGCGGTCAGCGTGCCCCCGTCGTTCTTCTGCAGACTGATGGCCTGACCCTTGGTCATGTTGACCGTCACGCGCTGTTCCCCTCTCGAACTGTCCCCTGTTGCCGCGGAATCCGCGGATGAACAGAACCCTACGCAGCGCCACTGACAGCGCCGAACCCCGGGGCGGACTTTGTGTCGGTCTTGCAACACATCACGCGTCGTCCGAGGTCCGGCGCCGTCGGCCGGGCCGTCAGGCGATTCCCGCCTCTCTCATCTGCCTCAGTTCCTTCTTCATCTCGGACACTTCGTCGCGCAGCCGGGCGGCGATCTCGAACTGCAGGTCGGCCGCCGCGGCGCGCATGCGTTCGGTCAGGTCCTCGATCTGCTGGGCGAGTTCGGCCGCGGGGCGGTCGGTCGGCGTGGAGTCCTTGCCCTTGGCCGCCTTGGCCCCCTTCGCGCCGGCCGCCTTGCCGCTCAGCGCGGGCACCGGCGCCTTGGCGCCCTTGCCGTCCTTCGACTTGCGGTAGCCGGAGCCGAGCAGCTGCTCGGTGTCGATGTCCTCGCGCGCGATCTGCGCCACGATGTCGTTGATCTTCTTGCGGAGGGGCTGCGGGTCGATGCCGCGCTCCTTGTTGTACGCGATCTGCTTCTCCCGGCGGCGGTTGGTCTCGTCGATGGCCTTCTCCATCGCCGGGGTCATCTTGTCCGCGTACATATGGACCTGGCCGGAGACGTTGCGCGCCGCGCGGCCGATGGTCTGGATCAGGGAGGTGCCCGAGCGCAGGAAGCCCTCCTTGTCGGCGTCGAGGATCGCCACCAGGGAGACCTCTGGGAGGTCTAGGCCCTCGCGCAGCAGGTTGATGCCGACCAGGACGTCGAACTCCCCGGCGCGCAGTTCGCGCAGCAGCTCGACGCGCCGCAGGGTGTCGACGTCGCTGTGCAGGTAGCGCACCTGGATGCCCAGTTCCAGGAAGTAGTCGGTGAGGTCCTCGGCCATCTTCTTGGTGAGCGTGGTGACCAGGACGCGTTCGTCCTTCTCGGTGCGCAGCCGGATCTCGTGCACCAGGTCGTCGATCTGGCCCTCGGTGGACTTGACGACCACCTCGGGGTCGATCAGACCGGTGGGGCGGATGATCTGCTCGACATGGCCGTCCGAGCGGGACAGCTCGTAGGCGCCCGGGGTCGCCGAGAGGTAGACGGTCTGGCCGATGCGCTGCTGGAACTCCTCCCATTTCAGGGGGCGGTTGTCCAGGGCGGAGGGCAGCCGGAAGCCGTGGTCGACGAGGGTGCGCTTGCGGGAGGCGTCGCCCTCGTACATCGCGCCGATCTGCGGAACGGTGACGTGCGACTCGTCGATGACGAGCAGGAAGTCGTCCGGGAAGTAGTCGATCAGCGTGTTCGGCGGGGAGCCGGGCTCGCGGCCGTCGAAGTGCATCGAGTAGTTCTCGACGCCGGAGCAGGAGCCGATCTGGCGGAGCATCTCGATGTCATACGTCGTCCGCATACGCAGGCGCTGGGCCTCCAGGAGCTTGCTCTGCTTCTCCAGCTCGGCGAGGCGCTCCCCCAGTTCCTTCTCGATGTCGTTGACGGCGCGCTCCATGCGCTCGGGACCGGCCACGTAGTGGGACGCGGGGAAGACGTAGATGTGCTCGTCGTCGCTGATGACCTCGCCGGTGAGCGGGTGGAGCGTGGACAGGGCCTCGATCTCGTCGCCGAACATCTCGATGCGGACCGCGAGCTCCTCGTAGACCGGGAAGATCTCGATGGTGTCGCCGCGGACCCGGAACGTGCCGCGGGCGAAGGCCACGTCGTTGCGGGTGTACTGGATGTCGACGAAGCGGCGCAGCAGGGCGTCGCGGTCGATCTCGTCGCCGACCTTGAGGCTGACCATCCGGTCCACGTATTCCTGCGGCGTGCCGAGGCCGTAGATGCAGGACACCGAGGCGACCACGACCACGTCCCGGCGGGTGAGCAGGGAGTTGGTCGCGGAGTGGCGCAGGCGCTCCACCTCCTCGTTGATCGAGGAGTCCTTCTCGATGTAGGTGTCCGACTGGGGGACGTAGGCCTCGGGCTGGTAGTAGTCGTAGTACGAGACGAAGTACTCGACGGCGTTGTTCGGCAGCAGCTCGCGGAACTCGTTGGCCAGCTGGGCGGCCAGCGTCTTGTTCGGTGCCATGACGAGCGTGGGGCGCTGGAGCTTCTCGATCATCCACGCGGTGGTGGCGGACTTGCCGGTGCCGGTCGCGCCCAGCAGGACGACATCCTTCTCACCTGCGCGGATGCGCTTCTCCAGGTCGGCGATGGCCGTGGGCTGGTCACCGCTCGGCTGGAACTGGCTGACGACCTCGAAGGGCGCCACCGAACGTTCGATCTTGGATACGGGCCGCATGGATCCACCGTACGACCCCGCACTGACAACCGGGCCGGATCACCGGCTCTGCGGGCTCCGCGGGCGGCGGTAGGCGCGCTCCCCGGCGGGGTGGACCGCCGGGCGACGGCCGCCGCGAGCGGGGCGGGGATGGGCCGGGACGCCCGGCCGCCTGATCTCCGCGGGACGCCGGTCGGGCTTGCCCGCCACCATCTGCGGATCGAACATCACGACGACGCCCGACAGACAGAGCAGGGCGAGGGGGCCGATCATCATGGGCGCCAGCAGCGCGGCCGCCGAGTCCCCGGCGGGGGTGCCGTCGACCGGGCCGTGCAGATGCACGCTGAGCGCCGCCATGCCCGTGTAGTGCATGCCGCTGACGGCCAGCCCCATGACGAGGCTCGCGCCCACGCTCCAGGCGAAACCGCGTACCTGTCCTGCGGCCCACAGGGCCGCGATGGCGGCGACGACGGCGATGACGACCGAGGCGGAGACGGTGAGGGTGTTGTAGGCGAGGGTCCCGTTGAGGCGCATCCCGGCCATGCCGAGGTAGTGCATCGAGGCGATGCCGAGGCCGGTGACGGTCCCTCCGGTGAACAGCGCCGGCCCGGTGGCGCCCTGGTAGCCCACGATGAAGATCCCGGCGCCGACCATCAGGACGGCGACGCCCAGGCTCGCGAACGTTGTCGGCCGGTCGTAGTGGACGGGGCTCTGTTCGACCGTGAACCCCATCATCGCGATGAAGTGCATCGTCCAGATGCCGGAGGCGATCGCGACCGAGCCGAGCGCGAGCCAGCCCGCCCGCCAGGAACCGCCGACGAGCATGGACCTGGTGGTGCAGCGAAGACCGAGCGCACCGCCCAGGCAGGCCATGAAATACGCCACCAGCGGTGTGACGAGCCCGTAGGTGAAGCCGTCGACCGTGCCTTGCATGCGCGGCTGCCTTTCCCGCCCTGTTGCTCCTGGAACCGTCCGAAAACACCCCCGCGGCCCGGACCGCCGGAGCGGACCGGTTGAGGCTGAGGTTACGACCACCACCGGAATGGTCGAACGATAATCCTGCAAACAATCACGACCTCTCCCCAGTTGTGCGCCTGCGGCGAGCCGACTTGGGCAACTCCATTCAATCCACGGCCATCTCGCCTCCCCCCTCCATTGACTCTCTGCTGTCAGTCTTGTGCTGTCCGTGATCGCCAGACGCGAGGAGAACGCATGCACGCGCGCGTTGCCGCCGCCACGACCGCAGCGCTTCTTGGGGGAGCCGTTCTGATACTGCCCAGCTCGCACGCCAAGGCCGGCGGGCGGATCACGACACCGCTGGTCGTCGCCCACCGCGGCGCGTCCTCCTACGCCCCGGAGAACACGCTGGACGCCGTCGACCGGGCGGCGGAGCTGGGCTTCGACTGGGTCGAGAACGACGTGCAGCGCACCCGTGACGGCCAGTTGGTGGTGCTCCACGACGCCTCGCTGGCGCGCACGACGGACGCCCGGACGGTCTATCCCGACCGCAGCCCATGGAACGTCAAGGACTTCACCGCAGCCGAGATCGCCCGCTTGGACGCCGGGAGCTGGTTCGGCCCCCGGTTCGCGGGAGCGAAGGTTCCGACGTTGCGGGAATACATGGATCGTCTCTCCCGCAACCACCAGAAACTCGTCCTGGAGATCAAGAATCCCGAGCTGTATCCGGGGATCGAGCGGCAGACCCTGAGGCTCCTGAACAACGAGGGTTGGCTCGATCCGGTGCATCTGCGCGACCGGCTGATCGTCCAGAGCTTCAGCGCGGACAGCGTCCGGACCGTGCACCGGCTACGGCCCGGCGTCACGACGGCCTTCCTCGGGACGCCTCCGGTCACGCGGCTGCCCGCGTACGCGCGGTTCGCGGACCAGATCAACTCCGATCACCGCTCGCTGTCGCCCGAGTACGTCTCCGCGGTCCACGCGCTCCACGGTCCGCACGGCCCCATGAAGGTGTTCGCCTGGACGGTGGACGACGTGCTGACCGCACGGCGGCTGGCGGGCTTCGGGACGGACGGCGTCATCACGAACGCACCCGACCTGATCCGCGCGGCGCTGCGCTGACGGGCCTTCGCCGGGACACAAACAGGTGAACCGTCGCCAGGGCTCGGACCGGTGCGGGGCGCGCGCGGGGTGCGCGCCCGCGGCGTTGTCAGTGGCGGGTCGTACGGTGGGGCCCATGGACAGCCACGCGCGGGACGAGCAGCGGATCGTCTGGTCCGTCGTCGGGACGGACATCGGTCCGCTGCTCCTCGCCGCGACGCCCCAGGGCCTGGTCAACGTCGTCTTCCACGCCTCGGACCCGGTGCGCGACAAGGCCCTCGGCCGGCTCGCCTCCCGCTTGGGCGGCGAGCCGGCCGAGGCGCCCGGCTCGCCGTTGCTCGCCGAGGCGATACGCCAGGTCGAGGCGTACTTCGCGGGCGAGCGGCATGACTTCGATCTGCCGCTCGACTGGTCGCTGATCTCGGGGTTCAACCGCCAGGTGCTGCGCGAGCTGCATTCGGGCGTCCCGTTCGGTTCCGTCGTGGCCTACGGCGACCTGGCCGGACGGGTCGGCGCGCCCGGGGCGGCCCAGGCCGTCGGGGTGGCCATGGGCTCGAATCCGCTGCCGGTCGTCGTCCCCTGCCACCGGGTGGTCGAGAGCGACGGCGGTATCGGCGGCTTCGGCGGCGGTCTGGAGACCAAGCGGAAGCTGCTCGCCCTCGAAGGTGTCCTCCCGGAGCCGCTGTTCTGACACCGTGACCGGACCGCCGGCCTGGGCGGGCAGGACGGGCAAGCAGAGGGTTCGGGCAGGCGAGCGGAGGATCCGGGCTAGCAGGCCGGCGAGCGGCCCGCTCCACCGTCGGTGAAGCGGGCGCTCCCGGTCCGTCAGAGGCTGATGTGGTACGCCTTGCGCAGCGTCTCGTGGACGGTCCACGTCGTACGGTCGCCCTCGCGCAGGAACGCCGCGTCACCGGGACCCACCTCGATGACGTCGCCGCCCTCCACCTCGATGGTGGCGCGGCCGCTGACGACGACGAAGAGTTCGTTGGCCTCGGTGTCGGTCACCACACCGGGGGTGATCTGCCAGATGCCGCGCAACTGCTTGCCGTCGGCGGACTCCCACAGCACCTTGCCCGTCACGACGGGGTCGCCGGAGACGATCTGGCCCGGGTCCAGCGGCTCGACCTCGAGCTCGGCATCGGGAATGTGCACGGCGAACGACGGCGTGGCCTGGGAGTTCGTGTTCATGAGCGGAACCCTAAGGGCTCACCCGCCGCCCGGGACGGGGAGGGTCGCCCTCTCGGGCCGCCGTACGCCGTGGGCCGGGAGGGTTTGGCCGGGCGCGCCGCTCGCCAGAGATCCAGAGGAGGGTACGTCGACCGACGACAGGAGGCAGGCGCGTGATCGTGACGTCCGAAGAGGTGCGGGAGGCGCTGGACACGCGTCGGCCGGTGGTGGCCCTGGAGTCCACGATCATCGCCCACGGGCTGCCCCGCCCACGCAATCTGCAGGTCGCCCTCGAACTGGAGGAGGTCGTCCGGCAGGAGGGCGCGGTACCCGCGACGATCGCCGTGCTCGACGGCCGGCCCCACGTGGGTCTGGACAAGGGTCAGCTGGAACGGGTCGCGAACGAGGACGGCATCCGCAAACTGGGCCACCGCGACCTGCCGCTCGCGGTGGCCGCGGGGGCGAGCGGGGCGACCACCGTGTCCGCGACGGCCCTGCTGGCGGCCCGGGCGGGGGTGCGGGTGTTCGCGACGGGCGGGCTCGGAGGGGTGCACCGCGAGTGGACGGTGACCCAGGACGAGTCCGCCGACCTGGGCCTGCTGGCGCGTACGAAGATCACGGTGGTGTGCGCCGGAGTGAAGTCGATCCTGGACGTGCCCGCGACCCTGCAGCGCCTGGAGACGCTGGGCGTGGCGGTGGCCGGGTACGGCACGGACCGGTTCCCCGGCTTCTACCTGTCCGACTCGGGGCACCCCGTGGACTGGACCCTGGACTCCCCCGGGCAGGTCGCGGAGGTGATGCGCGCCCAGGACGACCTGGACGCCCACGACTCGGCACTCATCGTCGCGAACCCCGTCCCCGAGGAGGAGCAGCTCGATCCCGCGCTGCACGCGCGCGTGCTGGCCGAGGCGCTGGAGGCGTGCGCGTCGGAGGGCGTGACCGGACAGGCGGTGACGCCGTTCCTGCTCGCCTATCTGGTCCGGCACACGGACGGCGCGTCGCTCGCCGCCAACCTGGCCGCGGTGCGCGGCAACGTGCGCCTGGCGGGACGGATCGCGGCGGCCTGGGCGGGGGCGTGAGCGACGGCCCGAGCGAGGAGATGAGCGAAGCGGCCCCGGCGGCCCGGTCCGACGGCGAAGGCGGACCCGTGGACGGGGGCGGTCCCGCCGGGGGTGCGCTGCTGGTCGTCGGTGACGTGGTCACGGACGTCGTCGCCCGCTTTCACGGACCGCTGGCGGCCGGCACCGACACGGTCGCCGCCATCCGCACCGTGCCGGGCGGCGCGGGCGCCAATGTCGCGTGCTGGGCCGTGCACGAGGGCTGCGACCACGTACGACTGCTCGGCCGGGTGGGCGCCGACGCCGCCGCGTGGCACGAACGCGAACTCACGGCGAGCGGGGTGCGGCCCCTCCTGGTGACCGATCCGACGACGCCCACCGGCACGGTGATCTGTCTGGTGGACGGCGGCGCGTCGGCGGAGCGCACGTTCCTCACGGCCAGCGGCGCCTCGCTGCGGCTGTCACCGGAGGACTGGTCGCCCGCGCTGCTCGACGGCGTCGCACGGCTGCATCTGTCGGGCTACCTGTTCTTCTCGGAGCCGAGCCGGGCGCTGGTGTCGGCGGTGCTGGAGTCGACGCGCGAGCGGGGGGTGCCGGTGAGCCTCGACCCCGCGTCGGCGGGATTCCTCACCGAGCTGGGCGTGGACCGCTTTCTCGACCTGTGCGCGGGCGTCGACGTCCTGCTGCCCAGCCGGGACGAGGCTCGTCTGCTGACCGGACTGCCCGATCCGGCCGACGCGGCGGCCGAGCTGAGCCGTCGCTTCCCGCTGGTCGTAGCCAAACTGGGGGGTGACGGGGCCCTGGTGGCCCGTTCCGGAGCCGTGCGGGCCCGGGTCCCCGCCGTCCTGGCGACCCCGCACGACACGACGGGCGCCGGAGACGCGTTCACCGGCGCGTTCCTCGCGGCGCTGCTCGCGGGCGCCGGACCCGAGAAGGCGGCGACCGCGGGGTGCGCGGCCGGGGCGAAGGCGGTGGAACGCATAGGCGGGAGGCCACCCGCGGGGTCCTCCCCGGAAGACTGAAGCGAGGGGCGGCCCCCGGTGGCGCCCCTCGCCCCTTCCCCCTCGCCCCTTCCCCGTCGCCCGGCTGCTCCCTCCCCCTCACTCAGCCTTTGCGGCCCCAGGCCGAGATCATCGGCGCGGTCGCCAGGTCCATGGATCCGGCGGCGACGTTGGCGAGGTGCTGTTCGATCTCTTCCTGGGTCGCCAGGCCGGCGGTGACGAGCTGGTCGCGGATCTGACGGACCGTCGCGTCCTCCAGTGCCGTGCAGGCGGGGGACGCGACGGGGAAGTACGCGTCCGCCTCCACGCCCGTGAGCCCGGCCTCCCGGAGCAGCCGCGGGAGTTTGCGTCCGTAGGCGAGGTCGGCACCGCGATCCGCGAGCAGGCTGCGGAAGCCCTGGCGCAGCCGGTTCGCGAGCCGCTGCTCGGGTCCGTGCTCCTCGGGGCAGAGCAGCGGCTGCAGGGCGGGATCCGCGTCCTCGACGAGGAGCCGGCCGCCGGGCCGCAGCGCCTTGATCATGGACTGCAACGCCCTTTCCCGGTCCGGCACATGGACCAGTACGAGGCGGGCGTGCACGAGGTCGAAGCCCTCTCCCGGCGGCTCCTCGGCACCCACGTCGTGGACGCGGACCTCGACGGGCGAGCGGGCCACGGAGGCCGCCCACGAGATGTCGATGTCGGTGGCGAGGACCTTGCCCGTCGGCCCCACCTTCTTGGCGAGCCAGGACACGACCGACGTGCCGCCCGCGCCGACCTCCCAGCAGCGCCAGCCGGACCCGACGCCGAAGCGCTCCATGTGCCGGAACGTCGAAGGGTCGAAGAGAGTGGCGAGGGCCTCGAAGCGCCGGCCCGCCTCCGTCTGCTGGTTGTCGAGGAGATACCCGTCGGCTCGCGTCATGGGGAGATCATTCCAGTCGGTCCGGCCGCGGCGGATCGCCGACGCTCCCGTTGCCTGTACGGGCGTCGTACGAGGCGTCCGTCCGGCCCATCCGTCGGCCCCGCTCCCCTCGCGCCCCCACGCTCCTCACTCTCACAAAGCGGAACGGAACCTTCCGTTCCTACAGGCTTTTCCGGTGTCCGACCAGGCCTGGCAGACTTGCGCGCCAGGCGCAAAGTGCGGCCCGAGGAGATCCACGCGAGGAGATCCAGATGTCCATGGCAGGGAATTTGCGGAGGGTGACGGCTCTCGGCGCGGTCGACGGCCTCCGCAGAGTGGCACGGCTGACACGGCGGAGCCGCCGCGTCGACCTGAGTCACCCCGCCCGGTCGCCGCTGGGCTCCGCGGTGGTGAACTGTGTGGCGTACCGGGACGGCGTGCGGATCCCCGAGGGCCGCGATCTGGTCGACACCGTCCAGCGCATCCGCAAGCGCGACGAGGGATTCGTCTGGCTCGGCCTGCACGAACCGACCGACGCGGAGTTCGCGGGCATCGCGGAACTCTTCGACCTGCATCCCCTCGCCGTCGAGGACGCGGTCGAGGCGCACCAGCGTCCGAAGCTGGAGCGGTACGACGACACGCTGTTCGCCGTGTTCAAGACCGTGTGCTACGTGGAGCACAAGGAGTTGACGGCGACCAGCGAGGTGGTGAACACCGGCGAGATCATGGTGTTCGTCGGCCCCGACTTCGTCATCACCGTGCGGCACGGCCGGCACGGCTCCCTGGGGCCGCTGCGCGAGGAGCTGGAGGCCGACCCGCGGCAGTTGTCGAAGGGGCCGGCCGCGGTCCTGCACGCGATCGCGGACCATGTGGTCGACGAATTCGTGAGCGTCACGGACTCGGTCCAGGCCGACATCGACCAGGTCGAGGCCGACGTGTTCGCCGAGAACGGCGCACGCGCCGACGCGGGCCGCATCTACCAGCTCAAGCGTGAACTCCTCGAACTCAAGCGGGCCGTGGTCCCCCTCGCCCGGCCGGTCCAGGAGCTCGCGGCCCGGCCGGCCCGTGTGGTCGACCCGGAGATACAGGCGTACTTCCGTGACGTCTCCGACCACCTCCTGCGGGTGACCGAGCAGATAGCGGCCTTCGACGAACTGCTCAACTCGATCCTGCAGGCGCATCTCGCGCAGGTGACGGTGGCGCAGAACGAGGACATGCGGAAGATCACGGCATGGGCGGCGGTCATCGCGGTCCCCACCATGGTCTGCGGTGTGTACGGCATGAACTTCGACAACATGCCGGAACTGCACTGGAGGTTCGGCTACCCCATCGTCATCGGCGTCATATCCATCGGCTGCTTCGTCCTCTACCGGGGATTCCGGCGCAACGGCTGGCTCTGACACACCGCTCACCCCGCACGGGCGGCCGCGGCGGGGCGGGAGGGGAGCGGGACCGTGCGGCCGGGTCAGCCCATCGCGCTGCCCGTGCCTCTCGCGTAGACGCTCTCGACCCAGGCGGCGAGCTGTTCGTCGCTGACGTGTTGGGCGAGGTCGGCCTCGCTGATCATGCCGACCAGCCGCTTGTCGTCGATCACCGGAAGCCGGCGGATCTGGTGCTCCTTCATCTCCGAGAGCACTTCGCCGACATCGGCGTCGGCGTCGATCCAGCGCGGTGTGCCCTGAGCCATCTCGCCCGCGGTGATCTTCGCCGGGTCATGGCCCATGGCCACACAGCCGACGACGATGTCGCGGTCCGTGAGGATGCCGCAGAGGCGTTCGTTCTGGTCGCTGATGGGCAGCGCGCCCACGTTGAGATCGCGCATGAGCTGGGCGGCGCGGTCCAGGGTCTCGTGCGCGGGGATCCACTGGGCACCCCGGTGCATGATGTCTCCGGCGGTGGTCATGGAGTACCTCCCGGTGCCGGACGGCCGGCGCGGCGCGGAACACACCACTGGTACCGGCGCCTTCATTCTCGCTGTGCCCCAGGGGCCACGCACCTGGAGACGGGACCGGCTCGGCCCGCCGTTCCCGGCCCTCGGTCAGCCGTTCCAGGCGGGGTGACGGGGGTCGTCGGCCCGGACCAGGACGTCCGCGGCGGTGCCGGGACCGATCTCGCTCTCGTAGCGGGCGAACGCGGGAAGGCTCCAGTGCTCCGTCTCCGGAGTGCGGCGGCGCAGGGCCCCCGGGGAGAGGAGCAGATGAACGCTGAGGTCGAACGGGAACCAGTGGCGCAGGAGGAGGGGGCCATGAAGCAACAGCACACCACCAGGAGGGAGTTGGACGTAGGGACTGCGGGTGGCCCGGTCGGTGACGGGGTCCCGGAGGTCGGGCAGGATCCTGCCGTCGCCGTCGGCCTCGAGGGGACCGAAGACCTCGCGCCACAGGGCGCCGGTGTCGAACCATCCGTCGTAATAGGCCTCGACGTCCTGGTGACCGTATTCGAGCCGGAGGGAGGCGGGGCGCAGAAACCCCTCCGTGCCGACGACCAGCGCGGGGCGGCCGCGTACGCGCAGCGCCTCGAAGAGGCGCTGCGCGAGTTCGCCGGGGTGCGCGGCCGGTGCTCCGTCGAAGGCGACGCGGGGCCAGGGGCTGCCGTCCTGCGGCTTCAGGTCGAGGACCCGCTCCGCGAGGTGGTCGCCGAGCCGTTCCCAGGTGATCGCTTCGAGTCGCACAGCACCCATGATGCCGCGCGGGCGTCGCGACGTAGATGTGGCATCGGTCCGGGGAAGAAACCGCTTATGGCACCGATAGCTGAACCCCCGCAGCGGAACGGACCGCTCGTCGTCCAGCCGCTCAGGAAGCGGCACTGCGTCGAGTGCCGCGGCGGTCCGCTCCCCCTGCTGGTGCTGGAGGAGGGGGCGCCCCGGTGTCTGGATTGCTCGGATCTCGGGCACCTGGTGTTCCTGCCACGTGGCGACACCGCCCTGACGCGCAGGTCACGGGAGGGCAGCACGCTGTCGGCCGTGGTGGTGCGCTTCAACCGGAGGCGGGGCCGGTACGAACGGCAGGGGTCATGGTCGAGGAGGCCGCGCTCGCCCTGGCCGAGGAGCGGTGTCTGGCCGACGCGGAGGCGAGACGGCGACGCCGGGCCAGGGACGCCCGGCGCCGGGAGGCGGAGGACGTCCGTTTCACGGAGGCGTTCGCACGGGAGATATCCCGGCTGTTCCCTCACTGTCCCCCCGGCCGGGCGCGGGCGATCGCCGCGCACGCGTCGGTGCGCGGCAGTGGGCGGGTCGGGCGGAGCTCGGCGGGCCGGGCGCTGTCCGAGACGGCGGTGACCGCGGCGGTCCGCGCGTCGGTACGCCACACGGAGACCCCGTACGACCAGCTGCTGATGAGCGGTGTCCCGCGGTACGAGGCGCGCCGCCGGATCGCGGCCGTGGTGGACACCCGGCTGTGGGAATGGCGCGAGGGTGTGGCCACTGGGGCGTGAAGGGCCGACCGAAAGGAGCGTGCGGGAGCTCCGGCGGGGGCGTGCGGAGACGCTCGCGCATGAGTGCGCGCCGCTCGGCCATGGCCGTTCGCGTCGTGGTGGATTTCGCTTGTGGTGGTGGCCGGCGCTGTGCAGGATCTTGGGTCCGGCCGGTTCGACACGGGAGTGGACATGATCGATGGACCGTATTTCGTGCTGACTCTGCTGGGGGTGCTCGGCTGCGGGCTGGTGGCCGGGGTGTTCTGCGGGTTCTCGACCTTCGTGATGCGGGCGCTGGCCCAGTTGCCGCCGGCGCAGGGGGTCGCCGCGATGAAGGCGATCAACGTCGCGGCGGTCCGGCCCCCGTTCATGCTGGTGTTCATCGGGTCGGCGGTGCTGTGCTCGGTGCTGGCGGTGGTGACGTTCGTACTGCTGCCCGACGACGGGACGGTGGAGCTGCTGCTCGGCAGCGCGCTGTATCTGTTCGGTGCGTTCGGTGTGACGATCGCGGCGAACGTCCCGCGCAACGACGCCCTGATGAAGCTGGACCCGGGGACACCGGAGGCCGCCGCCTACTGGCCCACGTACATACGTCAGTGGACGCTGTGGAACCACGTCCGCACCGTCGCGTCGGCCG
Organism: Streptomyces aureus; assembly: GCF_000725495.1. Taxonomy (GTDB): domain Bacteria; phylum Actinomycetota; class Actinomycetes; order Streptomycetales; family Streptomycetaceae; genus Streptomyces; species Streptomyces aureus_B. Next base: position 71,943 of record NZ_JNZD01000032.1, on the reverse strand, counting down.
CCGCCGCGGTGTCGTACGCGCTCGCCCTCGCCTGAGCAGTGCTCACTCGCCGGGACCCTCGACCTCACCTGAGCCGCACGTCCCGGTGCTCACGGTGAACGCCCTCGCCGGAGCCGTCCACCCGCTGTCGTCCGGGGCGGCGGTGTGTGCCGGGGCGACGTATCGTGGCGGGAAAGGAGCGCGCCCGGTTTCCGTGGCCGACGCGGGCCTACGGCCTGGTGGCTCCGCCCCCCGTACGCGTCCATGAGGGAGACGGCCATGGCCGATCCCAAGGGTTTCATGACCACGCCCCGCCAGGAGTCTCCGCGCCGCCCTGTCCAGGAGCGGGTGCGGGACTGGGACGAGGTGTACGTTCCCGGAGGCCTGCTGCCGATCATCGAGAAACAGGCCGACCGGTGCATGGACTGCGGCATCCCCTTCTGCCATGACGCCTGTCCCCTGGGCAATCTGATCCCCGAGTGGAACGACCTCGTCTCGCGCGCGGACTGGCGGGCGGCGAGCGACCGGCTGCACGCGACGAACAACTTCCCCGAGTTCACCGGACGGTTGTGCCCCGCCCCGTGCGAGGCGGGATGTGTGCTGGCGATCAACCAGCCGGCGGTCACCATCAAGAATGTCGAGGTCGCCATCGCGGACCGCGCGTGGGAGGACGGGTTCACGCCGCCCCGGCCGCCGGACCGCCTCTCGGGCCGGACGGTCGCGGTCGTCGGGTCGGGGCCCACCGGGCTCGCCGCGGCACAGCAGTTGACCCGGGCCGGTCACACGGTGGCCGTGTACGAACGGGCCGACCGGATCGGCGGTCTGCTGCGGTACGGGATCCCCGCGTTCAAGATGGAGAAGCGGCATCTCGACCGGCGGCTGGAGCAGATGCGCGCGGAGGGGACCAAGTTCCGTACGTCGACGGCGATCGGCACCGACATCGGGGCGGCCGAGCTCAAGGCCCGCTACGACGCCGTGATCCTGGCGCTCGGCGCCACCGCCTGGCGCGAACTGGACGTGCCCGGGCGGAAGTTGTCCGGCATTCATCAGGCGATGGAGTACCTGCCGCTGGCCGACCGGGTGTGCGAGGGGGATCTGGAGGTCTCACCGCTGTCGGCTGCGGGCCGGCATGTGGTCATCGTCGGCGGCGGTGACACCGGCGCCGACTGCCTGGGGACCGCGGTGCGCGAGGGCGCGGCCTCCGTGACTCAGCTCGACATCTACGGGCAGCCGGGCGCCGATCGAGACGAGGACGCCGAGCCGTGGCCGACGTATCCGAAGATCTACCGGCTCTCCGCCGCGCACGAGGAGGCCGGCGCGCTGGGTACGGCGCCCGCCGCCGACGCGGACGCCCGGCTCTTCGCGGCGTCCACGCTCCGGTTCGACGGTGACGCGGACGGCCGGGTGACCTCGCTGCATGTGGTCGAGGTCGACGAAACGCGGCGCCCGGTCCCCGGTTCCGGGCGGACCCTGCCCGCCGACCTGGTCCTGCTCGCCCTGGGCTTCCTGGGACCCGACCGGCACGACGGGCTGATCGACCAGCTGGGTCTCGAGCTGGAGCCGCGCGGCACGATCGCCCGCGGCCCCGACTTCGCCACGAACGTTCCCGGGGTGTACGCCGCGGGAGACGCGGCGCGCGGGCAGTCGCTCATCGTGTGGGCGATCGCCGAGGGCCGGGCCGTCGCCTCGGCGGTGGACCGGGCACTGAGCGGCGCGGCCCGCTCCCGTCTGCCGGCACCGATCGGACCGTACGACCGCCCGATGACCGCGTAGACGGCCTCGGGACGGTCTCCGTAAGCCCGCGATGTCGCGGGTGATCAACTCACAACCAAATTCAAGGACGTCAGAGAAGTCAGACAAGTCGTGGTCAAGGGAAAACAAGTCGTGCCAAGGCAAGTCGTTCAGGAGAGAAGGAAGTCCGCCTCTCCGGCCTTGGCGCCCTGAATGAACGCGGTCATCTCGCCGGGCGTGTAGATGAGGGCGGGACCGTCCGGGTCCGCCGACTGACGCACGGCGATCCGCCCGTCGGCGAGCTTCATCGCCTCCAGGCAGTTGCCGCCGTTACCCCCGCTCCACGGCTTGTGCCAGCCCTCGCTGCCCAGTTCACGGGCGGGCATTCCGTTGTAGATGCGCACGTCGCCTATTCGCGGGTTGATGCGTTCCGGCGTGATGCGTTCCATTCACAGCTCCTTGCGGAGATCCCGGAGGATCTCCTTCGTGCGATGTGCCGTGGCGGCTTGGGCCGCCATGCGGTCCATGACCTCCAGGTGGGTCGCCACCTCGGAGCGCGAGTCCAGGTAGACGGCGCCGGTCAGGTACTCGCTGTAGACCATGTCCGGGAGTTCCGGCATGGCGAATCGGAACAGCACGAAGGGCCCGTACGTGCCGGGGTGCGGACCCGAGGAGAACGGGATCACCTGCAACGTCACATGGGGCAGCTTCGTGGCCTGAAGCAACTTGTCGATCTGAGCGCGCATCACCTCGGGGCCGCCGATGGTGCGGCGCAGCACCGTCTCGTCCATCACCGCCCAGATCCGGGGCGCGTCCTCGCGGGTCAGCAGGTCCTGGCGCTGCATGCGCAGCGCCACATGGCGTTCGATGTCCTCGGGCCTGGTCTGCCCGATGGCTCCCGCCTCCAGGACACCGCGCGCGTAGTCCTCGGTCTGCAGCAGGCCCGGGATGAAGTGCGGTTCGTAGGACCGCAGCAGGGAGGCGGCGCCCTCCAGGCTGACGTGCATGGAGAACCAGTCGGGCAGGATGTCGTGGAACCGCTGCCACCAGCCCGGCTTGTTGGCGTCCTCCGCGAGCTGGACGAAGGCCTCGGCCTCCTGGTCGCCGACGCCGTAGGACTTCAACAGCAGTTGGAGGTAAGGGATCTTGAGGGAGACCTCGGCCATCTCCATGCGGCGGACCGTCGCGGGGGCGACGCGCAGGATGCGCGCGGCCTCCTCGCGCTTGAGACCCGCGCGTTCCCGCAGGTCCAGCAGGCGCCGTCCGAGGACGACCTGACCGACCGTCGGCGCGGACCGCGGTTCGCTCACGTCCCACCTCCACTGAGTCCGGGCAGCCCGGCCGGCGCCTTCCGGGGTCTTCCTCGTCTGCCTCGACGATCCCAACTGGCGCCGCGCGGCTTGCTGTTGCCAGCAGTGTGCCACGCGCCCCCACGGCGTCACACGGCACTCTGCATTTTTCAGAGTGAGTCTTGCCAAGTGTTCGCGGCGACGCGATAGTGGCAAGCGTGATTCCGTCCGCGCCGTTAGGAACAGACGCCGCCGAAGACCGGTTCGGTCTCCGTGCCGCCATGGGACAGCACCCCGGCGCGGCCGCCGAGCGCCGGTTCCGCTTCGAGCTGGCCGCACATCCGGGCTCCGTGGCCCAGGCGAGACGCCTGAGCCGGGCCCGCCTGTCCCATTGGGCGGTGTGCGAGGACACCTGCGACACGGCGGAACTCGTCGTCTCGGAACTGGTCACCAACGCGATCGTGCATGCCGCCGGTCAACGCGTCGTCTGCGAACTGCAGGACGCCGGCGACCTGGTGCGCATAGCCGTGTGTGACGAGGGGTGCGCTCCCGGCGAGCCGCACCCCTCCCCGCGGCGGCCCGACGAGGAGCACGGGAGGGGATTGCTTCTCGTCGCGGCAGTGTCCAGGGCATGGGGGGCCCAGGACACCGGGCCCGGCCTGCTGGTGTGGGCGGAGATCGCACGCTCCGCAGGCCGGGCCGAAAACTCCGTCGACGGCCTCCCGGAGAGCCGTCCGGAATCGGTCGTCCACGACGACCGGATCAACCCGGACGACGACCGGAATTACCCCGACGGCCACCGGGACAACCCGGACGACGGCAACAGCCCGGACGAACGGAACGGCCTGGGCGACCAGGACGGCCGGGACGGCGGGCACGAACGGGCCGCGCTCGAGGCCGGGTTCGGGGAAGGGCCGCGCACGGCTCCGCCCGGCCGGATCGGTGCGGTCCGGCGCGCAGCGGACTCGCCCGACGGGAACGACGGCCCGCGGGCGGACCTCGGCTGGAGCGCGAAGAAGCCCCCGAACGACGGTCGGGGCACGGGGGCGGAGGGATTCTGGGGGGCGGGAACCGTGGGGAACCCCCAGTCCCCCTCCGCCCCTGGCAAGAGCCAGGACCGCGATCTGCGGCAGAGCGGAACCCCGTACCGGGGCATGGCCCCGCGTCACGACCGCGATCCGGGGCCGGACCAGGGACAGCGTCAGGCACACCATCGGGACTGGGATCGGGATCGGGAGAGCCTGTGAGCCGTACGTCTCCGGCTGGGCCTGCGGCGCAGGTCCTGAGCCTGGACACGCTGGTCCGCGTGCACCGCGGACGGCGTAGGCCCGGGCCGCCGAGGCGTCTGCCCGTCCCCGAGGACATGAACGTGCCGCTGGGCTGCGACGCGGTGTCGGTGCCCGCCCGCTTCGGACCGAAGCTGCTGTCGCGGCTCCCGCGTGTCGGCTGCGTGTACGCCGACGGGGCGCACTGGTGGTGGATCGTTCCTTCCGACTCCGACGTCTCCCTGGAGTGGCCGGTGCCGGCCCACTACGTCACGGGGGCCGTCGTGCCGGACTCACCTCGGATTCCCGGGCTCATCCACAAACCGGACGGCACGTTTCCGTATACGCCGCCGATCCCCCTCTATCTGGCCCTGTGCCAGGTCACGGGGACGACACCCGCCTGGTCCCGTCCCGTCAGCGCGTGACCCGGAACGCCCTCACTCGACGCCGTGGGCACGGACGCCCTCACTCGACGCCGTCGGCACCGCCCACCACGACCAGGAACGCGTCGGACGCGAGATCCATGACGACCTCCGCCGCCTGACCCTCCTGTCGGCGCGCCTGCGCGAACTCCTCCGCGGGCCACGACCCGCGCGGCCCGCCGGCGGGAAAGCGCTCCAGAACCCTTCGCCCGTTCACCCTGTACCTCCATGTCGCGGTGCTGTGGAGAGTTAAACGCCTCCGATGGGGTGAACGGCTCTGGCGGTGACGGTACTGAGACGAAGTCGACACCGGGCGGCGAACCCGCACGCCGGAACCCGGCCACACGCGCGCGGTGTCACAGCGCGAGGCGGGCAGCCGACCGGGCCAGGACCCCCACCGCGCGCCCCGGGCGTCACACCGTGACGGGACGCGCGGGCGCCGTCCGCAGGCCGGCCCGTTCGCGCCGCTCGGCCAGCTCGCCGAGGAGTTCGTCGATCCGCTCGGTGTGCCGGGGCGTGAGCCGCCCGGTGTCGTCGAGCTGGACGGCGCAGGCCGTGGCCGTGTCGACGAGCCGTTCCAGCGTGGCCGCGACCGCGTCCGCGCCGGCGGAGTGCCGCGCCACGGCGGGGAGCTCGGCCGCGGCGAGGTCGATCGCCGCGCGGGCCTCGGCCAGCGCGCGGTAGGCCTCCCGGCGCAGGACCCACCGGTCCGCGCGGTCACCGGCCGTGCCGTCGCCCAGCACATGGGTGAGATACACGTCGGCGGCCCGCTCGGCCCGGCTGAGCCTCGCCCGTACGGTCCCGCCCCGCTGTCCGAGGGTCGGCAGATGTCCGACGAGCAGGACGATCGCGCAGGCCAGCAGGGTCTCGACGATCCGGTTCCAGGAGGCCTGCGGCTCCCCGCCGACCATGACCAGGGCGAGGACGAGGACCGTGACGACCGCGGTCTGGGTGGCGAAGTGCCGGGTGGCCACGGGGATGAGGGCGCCGCTGACGGCGACCAGGGCGACGAACCCCTCCGGGCGCGGCAGCAGGAGGGCGAACCCCGCGAAGACGACCGCGCCGAGGACGGTTCCGGCCGCCCGGCACAGCACGCGGGAGACGAGCGGCCCGAGGTCGGGCTTGACCAGGAAGACGGCGGTCGCGGGAAGCCAGTACCAGTGCGGGTGATTGCCGTACCAACGCGCGTGGTGCAGGGCCTGTGCCACGGCGACGCTCGCCCCGAAGCAGAGGGCGACCCGGACGCCGTACTCGCGCCCTGCGGCACCGAGCGCGGTGCGGACGACGGATCCGGCGCTGCGGCGCCGGTTGTGCAGGGCGTTCCCGGAGCCCCGGTCGAAGCTCTCGGCGGCGTGCAGAAGGGCGTCGTGCAGGGCGCGCAGCCCCGGCACGACGGGTGCGGTCCCGGCCGGGCCGGACCGGGCGCCCGGGACGGCGGGTGCGGGCAGCGGTCCGGTGGGGGCGCCGGTGCGGACGGCGGCGGCGAGGCGGCGGGGTCCCTCCGCGGCCCGCGCGGGCACGGTCTCGTCCGCCCAGGCGAGCGCGGTGGCCGCTTCGGCGAGCGGCAGGGCCGCGGCGTACTGGGCGTGCACCCGCCGTTCGGCGGCGGAGCTGGCGTACCGCCGCAGCCGAGGGCCGTCGAGCGCGTCCTGCGCGTGGTCGAGGGCCGCGGTCAGGGCGACGCGCCGCCGGGTCGCGTCGGGTCCGCCCACGGCGAGCAGCAGTTCGGCGATCGCGTCGTACACGCCGGCGACGGCGTCCCGCTCCCCGTCGAAGCGGTAGTCGCCGGTGTTCACCGCGGTCGTGGGCAGGGCCAGCCGCAGCGTGAGCAGCCAGCCCGCCCCGCCGAGGAACAGCAGCGCGCGCACCCATCCCGGTTCCGGCAGCGGCATCCCGGCCCCGATCGCCGAGGCGACCAGCAGCTGGGTTCCGGCTCCGGAGGCCACGGGTCCGACGGCACTGACGGCGCCGGCGAGCAGTCCGAGCCCGGTGAGCAGGAGGGTGAGTGTCAGGGCGCCGGTGTGCGCTCCGGCGTACGAGCCGAGGAGCAGACCGGCGGCACCGGCGAGGGCCGGTACGCCGAGCCGTACGACGGCGACCCGGCGGCTGCCCGGCCGGTCGTTGATCCCGGTCAGCATGGCGCCGAGGGCGGCGATCACTCCGAGGGGGGTACGGCCGCTCAGAACGGCCGCGAGCAGCAGGGGCCCGGCGGCCAGGGCACCCCGTAGGACCGCGTTCCAGGGGACCGGTCCCCGCTGGGCGCGCAGGGCGTGGGCGAGCCAGGGCGGGGCGGCGGGGCGGGTGGGACGCACAGGGCTCCAGTCGGGCGAGGGCGGGATGCCTTCGGGCGACGTCGGCCGGGCTCGGTCGTGATCAGGGTAGTGCGCGCGGCCCTCGGAGGACGAACGCGGGGATTTCCGCCCTGTGACATTTCAGGAGGACCGGATGGGATTTCAGAAGGTCCGGAAGGAGAGGAGGAGCGGGTCCGAGGGCGTAGCCGGCCCCCGGACCCTGAGATGCCACCATGTCGCACACCGGCACGCTTGAGGACCCAGGTCAGTCGTTATGTCGCCGCGTCCTGCCTTTGGACCACCACGCATCGAGCTGCGCGGGCTGGACTTGAACCAGCATCTCGGCGTACTGGGGCCTGGGCCCGGTCGATCCGGCGATCGGCGGCGAATACTGAGTCTGGAGCAATAGTCTGAGATTGATCACGGTCTGCCTCTTCCGATTGGGCTACCGCGGCGCGTGAACGGCTCCGGGGCCGACGTTGTCGGCCGGAGTGTTCTGTGGTGCCGCGGGGAGGACTCGAACCTCCACTGGAACCGTGCATTTCACGACAAGCCTCAGCTTCAGCTTGCGCTCCTCGCGCACCCCGGCCGTCGTGCGTTGTGGCCGGGGAGTTTCAGAGGCTACCCCTGGGTGAACAGGTAGCCGAAAACGGCGTCGCCGACGCGCTGGTCGACGACGTCCACGCCGTTGGCCTCCTCGCGGGCGAACTTGACCGCCTGCTGCAACTTCTCCACGCGGTCGAGGAGTTCGTTCACACGCCGGGCGGGCAGGGCGCCGGAGAACTTGACGGTCGTCCAGTAACCGACGGGGATGTCCTCGTAGTACACCTCGACCTGGGCCGGGTGCTTCTCGGTGGCCTCGGCCTTGACGTGGTTCCGCGGGACCTTCTTCGTACGGAGGGTCCGCACCGGCTCGGTTTTCCAGGCGTCGGTGGACGGGTCCCGCACCCAGGACTCGGAGGCGTCGAGGACGGGCAGCTTGCGCACGAAGGTGTTGAGATCGGTGAGCTGCTTCTCGAGGAAGAGCAGATAGGACACCGGCACCTCGGCGACGAGCACCCGCCCGTCCACCACCACGTCGGCCCTCGCCGTGCAGTTGGCCCAGTCCTTCGTGGCGGTCACGTCGAACAGCCGCGTCAGGGTCGCCGCGGTGTCCCGCAGCACGCTCTCGGTCTGCACCTGGACCCGGGTCGACTCGGGCGGCAGTTGCTCGCCCTCCTCGTCCTTGGGCTGGTACGTCCGCGAGATGCCCGCGAGCAGGGCAGGCTTCTGCAGCCCGTGATGAGCGGCCGTCAGGTCCTGATGGGACTTGGACTTGATGCCCTTCTCCACTGCGATGATCTGATTGAGTTTCGCCACGCCGGTGACGGTAGCAGTGCCGCGGCGATCACTCGAAGGATTATCTGAACAGAGGGGCGGCTTCCACGGACGACAAATGGGGATGCGCGGGCCCGCCCCGGACCCGCATCATCGGCAGGTTGTCCGGCCGTCCCCGTCGACCGATCCATCCAGAGGGAGCCTCCATGGTCCAGCGCGTCACCGTCCCGAGCCTCTTCGCACCGCCCGTCTACGCGCACGCCTCCGTCGTCGAGGCAGGCACGAAGCTGGCCTTCCTGGCCGGGTCCGTGCCGCTCGACGCCGACGGAAAGCTGGTCGGCCCGGGCGACCCCGTGCGCCAGGCCGAGCAGGTCCTGGCCAACCTCGACGAGCAACTGCGCGCCGTGGGCAGCGACATGGCCCATGTCGTGTCGACCGACGTGTACGTGGTCAGCGCCGAGACCGCGGTGCTGTCCGCGGTCTGGGCCGTCGTCGAGGCCTCGGGGCTGAGCATCGGCCCGCACTCCTCGACCCTGCTCGGCGTGGCCTGTCTCGGATACACCGGACAGCTCGTGGAGATCACGGCGACCGCGGTCGTCCCCGAGCGATGACCGCCCGCCGCTCCTGCCACGGAGCTCCTACGGGGTCCGCGTCCTCAGCCCCGCGGACCGTGCCGCCGTGGTCAGGACCTCGCGCAGCATCTCGGGAGTGAGTCGCCCGGTGAAGGTGTTGCGCTGACTGACGTGGAAGCAGCCGAAGAGCTCGATGGAGCCGCGCCCGGCGGCGGTGGCCGGGCCGGGGGCCGGGGCCGTCGGCGCACGGTCGAGGGTCACACGCGCGCCGTGCGCGAACGGCGGGCGCGGCCGGGGCACCGTCCACCCCGCCGCCGCGAAGGCGGGCAGGGCCGCCTGCCAGCCGAACGCCCCGAGGACGACGACCGTGCGCAGGGTGGGCCGCAGCAACTCCAGCTCCCTGACCAGCCAGGGCCGGCAGGTGTCCCGTTCCTCGGGCGTCGGCTTGTTGGCGGGCGGCGCGCAGTGCACCGGAGAGGTGATCCGCACCCCGTACAGCTCCAGGCCGTCGTCCAGGCTCACCGCGGTTCCTCGGGAGGCGAGCCCGACGGCGTGGAGCGCCGCGTACAGGACGTCGCCCGACCGGTCCCCGGTGAACATCCGTCCGGTCCGGTTTCCGCCGTGTGCGGCCGGCGCGAGCCCGACGAGGAGCAGGGAGGCGTCGGGCGGCCCGAAGCCGGGCACCGGACGCCCCCAGTAGGTCTGGTCGGCGAAGGCGGCCCGCTTGGTGGCGGCCACCTCCTCGCGCCAGGCGACGAGCCGCGGGCAGGCCCGGCAACCGGCGATCCGTACGTCGAGGGCGTCGAGATCGTCGGAGCGGGCCGCGTCGTCCGCCGGAACGCTGCTGTCCATCCGACCACCGTACGGCCGCCCGGCCGGTGGGCGACGCCTCCGGCGTGGTCCGTGGTCCGTGCCGCAGCCCGTCATCGATCTCCGCGAGCGCGGCCCGTTCGCCCTGCCAGGAAAAGGCATGCGGTGCGCCGGGCCGCGGGCGTTAGAGTCGGTTCATGGCTTCTCAGGGTGCTGACGGGGAGATGAAGGGCGCGACCGCCGCGGGCGGGCGCGGCGCGGACGGCGCGCGGACCGCCCCGGCCGCTTCGGGAACCACGCCCGAGAACGGAGCCGTGCCCGGCTCCGCAAGCGCCTCCGAGAACGCCTCCAAGGCCTCCCCCGCCGGCACCGAGGCTTCCCGGACCGGCACCCGGTCTTCCGGAGCCGCCTCCGGGACCACCAGCCGGCACTCCCCCGCGGCTTCCGAGACCGCCGCCGTCAAGGCCGCGGTCGCCGCCGGACCCGCCGGGGGCGAGAGCGTACGGGTCGACGCCTGGATCTGGTCCGTCCGTCTCGTCAAAACCCGCTCGATCGGTGCCACGGCCTGCAAGGGCGGCCATGTCCGGGTCAACGGGGAGCGCGTCAAGCCCGCGTACTCGGTCCGGGCGGGCGACGAGGTGCGCGTGTGGCACGAGGGCCGTGAACGGATCGTCGTCGTGAAGCGCGTGATCCGCAAGCGGGTCGGCGCTCCCGTCGCAGCCGAGTGCTACATCGACAACAGCCCGCCGCCACCGCCGCGCGAGGCCGTGGCTCCGGCGGGTGTCCGCGACCGGGGCGCGGGACGTCCGACCAAGCGGGACCGCCGCGACATGGAGCGCCTGCGGGGCATGCAGACGGGCTCGTCCGGCCCCGTCCGGACGACGGGCCCCACCGCCGGCCCGACGGGCACGACCGGCTCCGCGCGGTCCCCCCGCCACTGAACTCTCCCGGCACGCGGAAACGAGGGCTCCCCCGGTCGCGGAGGAGCCCCGTGTCCGGGCTCAGCCCGTCAGGCCGTCCGGTGCAGCCGTCGGCGCACCAGGCGGAGCAGTTCGGCCGTGTGGCCGCGCCGGGCCCAGGCGATCAGGCCGAGCGGCAGCATCAGGATGAGCGGGGTCGCCACGTACGGGCCGTGCACGACGGTGATGTTCACGATGAACGCGCCGACCATCAGCGCGCCAAGCGCGATCGCGGCCACCGCGTCCAGCAGCGGGACCAACAGGGCCAGTCCTCCGGCGAGTTCGAGGGCCCCGATGATGTACATGCCGGTGTGGCCCCAGCCCAGCTTGTCGAACGCCTCCGTCGCCGAGGGGTGGGCGATCAGCTTGGGAAGGGCGCTCGCGAACGCGTAGAACAGGCCGAGGACGATCTGCAGCGCGGTCAGGGAGACGCGGGCGGCGCGGGAGCGGGGGGTGACGGCGGCACGGGTGGCGGCGAGGGGGAGGGTGGTCTCGGACACGGTGGTCTCCTGGGGGAAGCGGTGGCTGCTTTCACCGAGGTAGACCTGAGGGCCGTCAGGAACTCATCGGTCACCAAAGGTATTTGTCGCGGCCGGGGAGCCCGGCCGAAGAGCCCGCACGCCACCACGGAGCCCGGTCCAGGAACCCGCACCCACCGCGGAGCCCGGTCGAGGAACCCCCACGCAGCCGCGGAGCCCGCACACGCGCGCTCACGGAGCCCGGCCGAGGAGCCCCCACGCAGCCGCAGAGCCTGCACACGGCCAAGCAGCCCTCACCCGGTCGAGGTGCCCGCACACGTCCACACCAAGGCCTCGCCCTCGGCACCGGAAGACACCGTCCGGCCCGGCGGCGCCGCTCACCCCTTCACGGCCCTCACCCACATCCCGTCGTCCGTCAGATACCGGTCCACCTTGAGCCCCGCCTCCGCCAGCGCCTCCTCGAAGGCGTCCTTCGTCAGCGGGCGGGCCAGGAACGTCTGGGTCCAGGTGGCGTCCGGGAACGTGTACTCCGCGCGAACCGAGTTGACCCCGTCCCCGACGGGTTCGGCGGACACGATGCGCACGACGAATCCGGACGGGTCTCTTCGCTCACGGGGCACGTCGGTGTGGTAGTTCTCGCCCTCGCGCTGGATCAGCACGCAGCCGTCGTCCGCGACATGCCGGACACACGTGTCCAGGAGCGCCCGCCGCACCCGGACGTCTCCCGCGTGCACCAGGAACGAGGCCAGCAGCACGACGTCGAACGTCTCGCCGAGGTCCAGGTCCTCGATGCTGCCGTGTATCCGGTGCGCCCCTCTGACGTGCTCCAGCATGGCGGCGGATTCGTCCACCGCGGTGACCGCGAAGCCGAGCTCCAGGAGCGGGTGGGTCATCCGGCCGACACCGCTGCCCAGTTCCAGGATGCGCGCCGCGGCCGGAACGGCGGCGGTGATGATGTCCGGCTCCGTCCCGACGGGCAGGCGGGTGTACAGCTCGACCGCGCAGCCGTCCGGTGTGATGGCACCGGGTCCTGTTCCCTCGTGTCCCTGACGCATTTCGATCCTCATACCCGTCCAACGGACGGCTTCCGAGGGCTCGTTCCCCCACCCCCTCACTCGTTCGAGTGAAGTGTTCGAGGGACACGCGTCCGATCACCGGGCTCGGGCGGGGATCGACTACAGCGCGAACCAGCCCCGGCCTCCGTACCAGTGCCCGCCGTCGCGCAGCTGGTCGACGACCGCGCGCTCGACGCTGTTGCGGCGCGGCAGTTCGTCGAGCGGGAGGTCCGGGTCGCCGAAGACGAAGCCGATGGGCAAGGTGTCGTCCGGGGTCCGCTCCTCGTGCACCGGGTGGAAGCGGTCCTGGAAGCGGACGATGTTGGAGTCGGCCGGGAGACGGTGCCTGAGCTGCGGATCGAGCAGCCAGGAGTCGCAGACGGCTATCTCGTGGCGCTCTTCGGGATAGTGACGGGCGAAGAACTCCCGCGCCAGCCCGAGCGACCGGTCGCAGGCCTCCGGGGACAGCGGGCCGCGGAAGTCGGTGATGTGCAGGCTCAGACACGGCGTGCCGGGGCGCGCATCGAGGCCCGCAGCCCCGATCGCAGCCGCCGTGCGCCGTCCCAGGGGTGCCCGCTGGAACTGGAGCCGGCCGAGCTGGAACAGCTCTCCGTGGAAGTGCAGGGCGATCCACCAGGGGAACAGCAGTCCGGGGCCGCCCGCCCTTCTGTGGTGCACGGCCACATGGCGGCCGAGGTCGGCGAGCGTGCGCCGCGACACCTCCTCCGGCACCCCACGCTCCCGGTGGTGGGCGCGGATGTGGGGAAGCGCGGCTATGAACACGTACAGGTGGAAGCAGCGCCCGAGGAGTCCGGCCGTCTCGGGGAACACGGGCGGCTCCCAGCCCTTCCCCATGTCACCCATGTCCCGGACGAAGCGGGTGACGCAGCGGGCCAGCAGGGCCATGGCCCCGGGGTCGGCGGCGAGCCGGGCGCGCAGCGCGACGAGTTCGTTGATGTGTTCATGGGGCACCGCCAGATCGAGCAGGACATCGGGCAGCTCGTCGGTGTCCGGGAGGACCGCCTCCCGCGGGGCGGGACCGCCGTTCTCCAGGTCTCTCAGCCACTCGGCGGTCCTCGCGTCCGCCCGCAACGCCTCCAGCAGCACCGTCGCCTCCCCCGGCGGCCGTCCGCGGACCGCGCTCCCTTGGTGAACGTGCACCACGAAGAGTACGTTTCTTCGTAGGAGTGGTGATCCTGATGCGTACGGGCAGTGAACCGGTGACAGCGCGCAGTGCCCTGCGGATGCGCCTCTGGCTGAGCGTCTGGGGCCTGGTCTGGGCGATCTTCGGTACGGTCGCGTTCATCCTGGTGGGACGACCGGGGTGGGCGGCCGCGTGCGCCGTGCTGTGGGTGGTCGTCACGGTCGACATGACCATGATCCTTCGGCACATCCGGCAGGGCCCGCACTACCAGCCGGGCCGTGACGTCCCGCCGTACGAGCCCGTGGACGAACGGCGGACGTACCGGCCGCCCGAGCGCCGCCGGCCGTCGAGGCCCTCGCATCCCTGAGGCGACCGGATCCGTGCGGGAAGACGGCCCGGCGCACGCTCGGTCGGCCTGGGCTGTCCCGCGACCGGGGCGGACGTCCCGGTGCCGTTGAGCCGCCCCCGGGACCGGCGCGGAAGCTCTACGTGTCGAACTGCGCAGCCTGCAGGTACTGCGGCTTCGGGTCGAGCGCGGCCGCCAGTCTGAAGTGCCGCTTCGCCTGTTCGGGGCGCCGCTGGCGTTCATAGGTGCGGGCGAGCGCGAAGTGCGCGAACGCGTTGTCCGGCTCGCGCTCCAGGACGATCGTGAACTCCAGCTCGGCGGGCCGCAGTTGCGCTGCGGCGAAGAAGGCGCGGGCCCGCAGCAGCCGGGCCGCGGTGTTCTCCGGGTGGGCGGCGATCACCGGGTCGAGCAGCTTCACCGCACCCCGCGGGTCGCGCGCGGCGAGCAGCTGCTCGGCGGCGCGGAAGTCGATGACGTGCGTCTCGGGAGTACGTCCGATCGATCCGCTGGTCTCGGGCACGGCAGAGTCCTTCCCTCGGTGCAAGGGTTCAACGCCCCTTCGGAGGGGCGCTATTCCTGGGGCGTACGGGCTCTGCGCACGAGATCGGCCCATACGTCCGCCACGCGCAGCTCCAGTCGCTCCAGCGGTACGTCGTTGTCGATCACGATGTCGGCGATCGCCAGGCGCTCGTCGCGGGAGGCCTGGGCGGCCATGCGCGCTCGGGCGTCCTCCTCGGTCATGCCGCGCAGGCGGACGAGCCGGTCGAGCTGTGTCTCGGGGCGGGCGTCGACGACGACCACGAGGTCATACAGCGCGGCCAGGCCGTTCTCCGTGAGAAGGGGGACGTCGTGGACGACGACGGCGTCCTTCGGCGCGGCCTCCTCGAGAGCGCGCGACCTGTGGCCGACGAGGGGGTGGACGATCGAGTTGAGGACGGCGAGCCGCTGCGGGTCGGTGAAGACGATCGAGCCGAGCCTGGGCCGGTCGAGACTCCCGTCGGGAGCCAGGACGTCCTCCCCGAAGGCGTCGACGACCGCCGCCAGCCCGGGAGTTCCGGGGGCGACGACCTCGCGCGCGATCCTGTCCGCGTCGATCAGTACCGCGCCGTGCTCGACGAGCAGTCGTGACACTTCGCTCTTGCCGGCGCCGATACCGCCGGTCAGGCCCACCTTCAGCATGCCTCGCAGCTTAGGCCCTGCCTCGGACGGCCCCTCTCCCCGGGAGCCCGATCCCCCGCGGACCCGGGAGGGAGTGAGGGATCAGGCGTCGCCTTCGCGCTCCGCGAGGAAACGCTCGAACTCCTGGCCGATCTCGTCGGCCGAGGGGATGTCGACCGGTTCCGCGAGCATGTTGCCGCGGCTCTCGGCGCCCGCGGCGGCGTCGTACTGGTGCTCAAGGCCCTGGACGAGCGCGACCAGTTCCTCGTCGCCCTCCTGGATCTGACGGTCGATCTCGGTCTGCGTGCGGTGCGCCTCGGTCCGCAGGGCGTGCGCGATCCCGGGCAGCACCAGGCCGGTCGCGGCCGTGATGGACTCCAGGACCGTGAGCGCGGCGTCCGGGTACGCGGAGCGCGCGATGTAGTGGGGCACGTGCGCGGCGACACCGAGGACGTCGTATCCGGCCTCCATGAGGCGGTACTCGACGAGGGACTCGGCGCTCCCGGGGACCTGTGCCTCGTCGAAGGGGCTGCGGTGGCCGGGCACCAGGTCGGTGCGGTTGCCGTGCGGGGTGAGGCCCACCGGTCGGGTGTGCGGGACGCCCATGGGGATGCCGTGGAAGTTCACGCTCAGGCGGACCCCGAGCCGATCCACGATCTGCTGGACGGCGGCGGCGAAGCGCTCCCACTCGGTGTCCGGTTCGGGTCCCGACAGCAGCAGGAACGGCGCGCCGGTGGCGTCCTGCACGAGCCGTACCTCGAGGGTCGGCTCCTCGTACTCGGTCCAGCGGTCGCGCTTGAATGTCAGCAGCGGACGGCGGGCGCGGTAGTCCACGAGCCGGTCGTGGTCGAAGCGGGCCACGACCTGGTGGGGCAGCGAGTCGAGCACCCGGTCGACAATCTGCTCGCCGGTCTCGCCCGCGTCGATGTATCCGTCGAAGTGGTAGAGCATGACCAGACCGGCCGACTCCTGGGCGAGAGCCATGTCGACCACGGCGAGGCCCTTCGGCTCCCATGCGTACAAACCCTGCGGATCAAGCACTGTGACCGCTCCTCCTCGTGTTCATACTGCACAACGTGGCATGGAGCACGGACATTCCCGTCCGGCGCTGGGAGCACGTGGCACAGGTCCGGGCACAGCGAAGCGGGCCCGCACCGGATCGGTGCGGGCCCGCTTCTTTCAGCTACTTGCTAGCGGTGAGCGTCAGCTCTGGCCGCCGGCGAGCTTCTCGCGGAGGGCGGCGAGCGCCTCGTCCGACGCCAGGGCGCCGGAGTTGTCGTCCGACTCCGAGGAGTACGAACCGCCGCCACCCGAGGCAGCCGGAGCCGCGCTCGCGGAGGTGGCACCCTCGGCCTCGGCCTGAGCGTCGGCCTCGCGGGACTTGATGACCTGAGCCTGGTGCTGCTCGAAGCGCTGCTGCGCCTCGGCGTACTGGTTCTCCCAGACCTCGCGCTGCGACTCGAAGCCCTCGAGCCAGTCGTTGGTCTCGGGGTCGAAGCCCTCGGGGTAGATGTAGTTGCCCTGGTCGTCGTACGACGCGGCCATGCCGTACAGGGTCGGGTCGAACTCGACCGAGGCCGGGTCGGCACCGAAGGACTCGTTGGCCTGCTTCAGCGAGAGGCTGATGCGACGACGCTCGAGGTCGATGTCGATCACCTTGACGAAGATCTCGTCGTTGACCTGGACGACCTGCTCCGGGATCTCCACGTGGCGCTCGGCCAGCTCGGAGATGTGGACCAGACCCTCGATGCCCTCGTCCACGCGGACGAACGCACCGAACGGAACGAGCTTCGTGACCTTACCCGGGACGACCTGACCGATCTGGTGCGTACGGGCGAACTGCTGCCACGGGTCTTCCTGCGTCGCCTTGAGCGACAGGGAGACGCGCTCGCGGTCCATGTCGACGTCGAGGACCTCGACGGTGACTTCCTGGCCGACCTCGACAACCTCGGAGGGGTGGTCGATGTGCTTCCAGGAGAGCTCGGAGACGTGCACCAGACCGTCGACGCCACCCAGGTCCACGAAGGCACCGAAGTTGACGATCGAGGAGACGACGCCGGAGCGGACCTGACCCTTCTGCAGGGTGGTGAGGAACGTCTGGCGAACCTCGGACTGGGTCTGCTCCAGCCAGGCGCGGCGGGACAGGACCACGTTGTTGCGGTTCTTGTCCAGCTCGATGATCTTGGCCTCGAGCTCCTTGCCCACGTAGGGCTGGAGGTCGCGGACACGGCGCATCTCGACGAGAGAAGCCGGCAGGAAGCCACGGAGGCCGATGTCGAGGATGAGACCACCCTTGACGACCTCGATGACGGTGCCGGTGACGATGCCGTCCTCTTCCTTGATCTTCTCGATGGTGCCCCAGGCGCGCTCGTACTGGGCGCGCTTCTTCGAGAGGATCAGGCGGCCTTCCTTGTCCTCCTTCTGGAGAACCAGGGCCTCGATCTCGTCGCCGACCTTGACGACCTCGTTCGGGTCGACGTCGTGCTTGATCGAGAGCTCGCGGCTCGGGATGACACCTTCGGTCTTGTAACCGATGTCGAGCAGGACCTCGTCCCGGTCGACCTTCACGATGACGCCGTCGACGATGTCGCCGTCGTTGAAGTACTTGATCGTCTCGTCGATCGCGGCGAGGAAGGCTTCCTCGTTACCGATGTCGTTGACCGCAACCTGCGGGGTGGTGGCGGTGGTCTCGGTGCTGCTCGTCATGTGGGAAAGGGCTCCGGTACGGACAGTGAGTCGTAGGTACTGCTTACGCCGGGAGCCCGTTTCGCCCTGTAGAAGCCGGACAGCCAAGGAAGCGCCCGTTCCGGCCAAGCCGGGTAGGCGCCTCGAGAACCGAGGGGACATACATACAGATGCGAGCACAGCCTGCTATGTCTGAGGAGCGCAGGCCCGCAGCGCAACTTGTAGCATACGGGGGCAGCCGGGCAGGGTCAATGCGCGAAGGCGCACACCCGGGGCGGATCGCCGCAATCCCGGCACAAGACCTGTCTCACAAGGCCACGCGGGCAGTAGGACGCCTCTGTCGTGACACGCCCGAGACGGGTTGGACGGAAGAGTACGACGAGGGAGCCGATCATCCAAGAGCCCGAACCGTTCGAACCGGAAGCCACCCGGCGTGATGCGGATCTCATCGAGAGTTCCCGGGCGAATCGGGGCTGGTGGGACCGGAACGCGGACGACTACCAGATCGAGCACGGCACGTTCCTGGGCGACGACCGCTTCGTGTGGTGCCCCGAGGGTCTCGACGAGGTGGAGGCCGAGCTGCTCGGCCCCGCGGAGGACCTCAAGGACAAGGACGTCCTGGAGATCGGCGCCGGCGCGGCCCAGTGCTCGCGCTGGCTGGCCGGACAGGGCGCGCGCCCTGTCGCCCTGGACCTCTCCCACCGCCAGCTCCAGCACGCGCTGCGCATCGGCGGCGCCGTGCCCCTCGTGGAGGCGGACGCGAGCGCGCTGCCGTTCGCGGACGGCTCCTTCGACCTCGCCTGCTCCGCGTACGGCGCGCTGCCCTTCGTCGCCGACCCGGTGCTGGTGCTGAGGGAGGTCCACCGGGTCCTGCGTCCCGGCGGCCGTTTCGTCTTCTCCGTCACGCACCCGGTCCGCTGGGCGTTCCCGGACGAGCCCGGCCCCGAGGGACTCTCGGTGTCCGCGTCCTACTTCGACCGCACCCCGTACGTGGAGCAGGACGAGGAGGGCCGCGCGGTCTACGTCGAGCACCACAGGACGCTCGGCGACCGGGTGCGCGACGTGGTGGCCGGCGGCTTCCGCCTGGTCGACGTCGTCGAGCCCGAGTGGCCCGCCTGGAACACCCAGGAGTGGGGCGGCTGGTCCCCGCTGCGCGGCAACCTGATCCCGGGCACGGCGATCTTCGTCTGCGAGCGGGACTGACGACTGGGCGGGACCGGCCCGAGGACGGGACGGGCGGGAGGGCCTCCACGCGTGCGTGGGGGCCCTCCGTCTGTTCCTGCCCCCGCGTGGGGCCCTCCCATCGGTTCGTGCCCTCGCGTGGGGCCCTCCCGCCCTTCGGGCCCACCGGTCCCGCGCTCGTACGAGACTGGGGGCGTGATCCGTTACGAAGCCCTGGACGCGCTGCCCGTGCGCGGCGCCCTGCCCGCTCTGGACGACGCCCTGGCGGGGCACGGCGGCGCGGTGCTGGTGGCCCCGCCCGGCACCGGAAAGACGACGCTGGTGCCGCTGGCCCTGGCGGGCCTGCTGGACGGCGGGCGCCCGGCCCGGCGAGTGGTGGTGGCCGAGCCCCGGCGGATCGCGGCGCGGGCCGCCGCCCGGCGCATGGCGTGGCTGCTGGGCGAGGAGGTCGGCGGGAGCGTCGGCTTCACGGTGCGCGGGGAGCGGCGGGTGGGCCCCCACGCGCGCGTGGAGGTGGTCACGACCGGGGTCCTGCTCCAGCGGCTGCAGCGGGACCAGGAGCTCGCGGGCGTCGACGTGGTCGTGCTCGACGAGTGCCACGAACGCCACCTGGACGCCGACACGGTCGCCGCATTCCTGCTGGACGTGCGGGCCGCGCTCCGTCCCGAGCTGCGGCTGGTCGCCGCGTCCGCGACGACGGACGCCGGGGGCTGGGCCCGGCTGCTGGGCGACGCGCCGGTCGTCGAGGCGCAGGGCGTCTCGTATCCGGTCGAGACGGTGTGGGCACCGCCCACGCGTCCCGTACGGCCTCCGCACGGGACGCGGGTGGACCCGGCACTGCTGACGCACGTGGCCTCCACGGTGCGGCGGGCGCTGGCCGAACGGACGGGTGACGTCCTGTGCTTCCTGCCCGGGGTAGGAGAGATCGCGCGGGTCGCCGGGCAGCTGGGCGGTGCCGGGGACGTCGACGTCCTCCAGGTGCACGGGCGGGCTCCGGCGGCCGTCCAGGACGCGGTGCTCACGGCGGGTGCCCGGCGTCGGGTGGTGCTCGCGACCTCGGTGGCCGAGTCGTCGCTGACGGTCCCGGGGGTGCGGGTGGTCGTGGACTCGGGGCTCGCGCGCGAGCCGCGGGTGGACCACGCGCGCGGACTGAGCGCCCTGGCGACCGTACGGGCGTCGCAGGCGGCCGGACGGCAGCGGGCGGGCCGGGCCGGCCGCGAGGCGCCGGGAACGGTCTACCGCTGCTGGGCGGAGGCGGAGGACGGCCGACTGACGCCGTTCCCGGCTCCCGAGATCAAGGTGGCCGACCTGACGGCGTTCGCGCTCCAGGCGGCCTGCTGGGGCGATCCCGACGCATCCGGGCTCGCCCTGCTGGATCCCCCGCCGGGCGGGGCGATGGCGGCGGCGCGGGCCGTCCTGGCGGCCGTGGGCGCGGTCGACGCCGCCGGCCGGGCCACGGAACGCGGGGGGCGGATGGCGCGGGTGGGCCTGCACCCCCGACTGGCGCGGGCCCTGCTGGACGCGGCCCCGCTGGTGGGCGCGGCACAGGCCGCCGAGGTGGTCGCCCTGCTGAGCGAGGAGCCCCCGCGCGAGTACGGGGACGACCTGGCCGCGGTCTGGCGCACCGCGCGGCGCGGCGGCGACGGCTACGCCGCCCGCTGGCGGACCGAGTCCCGCCGCCTGCGCACGGCGGCAGCCGGTCTGACGGACACCACGGCCTCCCCCGGCACCCCCGCTTCTGGTCCGGCCTCGGGAGACACCGGGGCGGCTTCCGTCGGCCGGTCGGCCTCCGGACCTGCCACGGGCACGGGCACTGGCACCGGCCCTGGCCCTGGCCCTGGCCCTGGCCGAGTGTCCTCTGCCGCCTCAACCACCCCAAAGTCCTCAACCGCCCCAAAGTCCTCGCCTGCCTCCCCCGTCGCCCCCACCCCCGCCCCCTCCGTCACCCCTTCCTCTCCGGGCAGCCACGTCGGCCGGCCGGGCAACGCGGCCGGTGCGGGGTCCGGGGACGACCAGGTCGCCGGGCTCGTCGCCGCGCTGGCGTTCCCCGAGCGCGTCGCGAGTCTGCGGGGCGGCTCCCACCTCATGGTCGGCGGCACCCGCGCGGACGCCGGTGAGGGTTCGGTCCTGCGCGGCGCGCCCTGGCTCGCGGTCGCCGTCGCCGACCGCCCCGTCGGCAGGGGACACGCACGGATCCGGCTCGCGGCGGTGATCGACGAGCCGACGGCACGGCGGGGCGCCGCCGGCCTGTACGGCGAGGGCGAGGAGGTCCACTGGGACGGGGGCGATGTCGTCGCCCGGCGGGTGGAGCGGCTCGGGGCCGTGGAGCTGGCCGTGCGGCCGCTGCGCGACGCGGACCCCGGTCTCGTACGGGAGGCGCTGCTGGAGGGGCTGCGGGAAGAGGGGTTCGGGCTGCTGCGCTGGTCGCCGGACGCGATGGTGCTGCGGCAGCGGCTCGCGTTCCTGCGCGGACGGCTCGGCGACCCGTGGCCGGACGTGGACGACGAGGCCCTGCACGCGCGCGTGGGAGAGTGGCTGGAGCCGGAGCTGAGCCGTGCGCGGCGGCGGGCGGACCTGGCGCGTATCGACGCCGGGCAGGCGCTGAACCGGCTGCTGCCCTGGGCGACGGGGGAGGCGGCCCGGCTCGACGAGCTCGCGCCCGAGCGGATCGAGGTGCCGAGCGGTTCGAGGATCCGGGTCGACTACTCCGACCCGGCGCGGCCGGTGCTCGCGGTGAAACTGCAGGAGATGTTCGGGCTGCAGGCGTCTCCCGTCGTCGCCGGGGTGCCCGTGCTCGTGCACCTCCTGTCCCCCGCGGGCCGGCCGGCCGCGGTGACCGCCGATCTCGCGTCCTTCTGGAAGGACGGTTACAAGGGGGTGCGTGCGGAGCTGCGCGGCCGCTATCCGAAGCACCCCTGGCCCGAGGACCCGGCCACCGCCGAGCCGACGCGGTTCACCAACGCGCGGCTCAGGCGCTGACGGGCTCGGGGTCGGTGGCCGGGGCGGGCGTGGGCTCACCGGGCCTGCGGCCGCGGGCCTCCAGGTACAGCGACAGGGCCAGCAGGGCCGCGCCGAGGAGCAGGAAGCCCCAGGGGAGGTAGGAGGTCATCAGCAGGACGAGGGTGCGGTTGGCCTTGACGAGGTCGACGGTGTGCCGGATGTAGTCCTCGCGCATCTTCACGTCTCCGGAGAAGGCGGTCACCTTGTCCCGGCCCCCCAGGAGCGTGCCGCCGCGCAGTTCCTCCTTGTGGCTCTCCTCGCCGTAGACGGGTGCCCCGGTGACCGGTTCGACCCAGAACCTGCGGACCGTGGTGTACCAGCGGGTGGTGCCGGTCTTGGCCAGGGACTCGGGGGTGACGCCCTGGACGGGCATGATCTTGGGGAACCGCACCTTGGTCCAGGGGATGGTCTGCTCGAAGTAGTAGACCTCGACGCCCCGGAAAGTCCTGGTCCCCTTGTAGTGGATGGGCGCCGAGGTGCGGGTCTGCGCGTCGAAGTACTCGTAGTCCCGCTTCTCGGTCCTGAAGGGCCACTTGAACTCGATGCCCCGGCGGGTGACGGGGTCGCCGTCGACGGACTCGCCGGTGGCGTGGACGGGTTCCTGGCTGTGCGCGTCGAAGATGTAGCGCTCCGGGAGCTTGGAGACCATCTTCCCGTCGGGGCCCTGGACGTAGGACAGGGAGTCCCAGACGACGACGTCACGGCCGGCACTGCGCTCGATCTTCTCGGATGCCTCGACGTTGCCCTTGAGGGTCTGCACGACGGTGACCTTGGAGACCTTCCTTGCCTTCATGGTGCCGTAATCGAGGAGGGTCGCGTCCTTCGCCTCCAGCACCATGTCCTGGTACTGGCCGGCCGGGATCTTGGCGAGGCGCGGGAAGGCGTACCAGCGCAGCAGCGGGGACAGCGCCGCGAAGAACACGGCGAGCGCGAGCAGGATCAGGCTTGCCTTGCGGCGCATCTCGGCGGCCCTCCCGGTGCGTTGGGTCAGGGGTGCTGGGGGACGGTGGTGAGCAGCGGCCTGGGCGAGGTGTGTCCGGCCGGCGAGCCCATGGCCGTGACGGCCAGGACCAGCGCGAGCGCGGCGGCGAGGCCGGTCGCGGCGGCGATGAGGGCACGCATACGGGCCTCCCGGAGCAGGAGCTGATACATCGTCAGGTCCGGCACCGTAGCAACGGCGGCCCGAGATGAGAACACGTCGTACGCACAACGGATCAGGGCGCCCCCTCGGCGTGAGCCGGGAGGGCGCCCTGGGACGAGCCGTGGCCGCGCCGGGGCGGCGCGGTTCTACGAGGCCGTGGCCGGAGGCGTGGCGGAAGGCGTGGCGGGGGTGGTGGTCTCGGCGGCGGCCACCGTCAGTTCGACGGTCAGCGTCGCCCCGCCCGCGGTGGTGACGCGGAGCAGGAAGGTGCCGGTGGTGTCGTCGGCGTAGAGCTTCGGCAGCTTGAGCAGGCCGTCGGCGTCCGTGGTGAGGGCGGCGAGGGTGCGGACGGGCTTGCCGTCGGCGTCCTTGAAGTAGGGGCCCTTGTCGTTCTCGCCCGTGTCGTCGGCGGACTTGACCAGGGTCGCGGTCGCGGCGACCTTGCCCGCGGGGGCGCCCTTGTAGGTGGCCTTCAGCTCGACCTGGTCGGCGAACTCGCCGCCCGGGACGCAGGTCAGCGCGGTGTCGCCGGTGCGGGCCAGGGTGTCGGCCCGGCGCTCGGTGACGCTCGCGGTGTAGTCGAGGCCGGCCATGACGCGGCCCACGACGGTGACGCGGACCGTGAAGTCGCCCGTCTTCTCCCCCGCCACCAGGGCGGGCGCGGTGGCGGTGCCGGTCTTGTCGGTGACCAGGGTGGCCACGCTCTCGCCGCCGGTGAAGGTGGCGTCGGTGTCACCGACGATCGAGAAGCGCACCCGCACCTTGGCCACGGCCTTGCCGGCCTTGTCGTCGGTGCGCACGGCGATCTTCTGCGCGAACGTGTCCCCCGCCGTCGCCGTGAGCTTCCCGGAGCCCACGTTCGTCAGGTGGTCGACCGTCTCGGTGGGCGTCGGCGTGGGCGTGGGCGTCCCCGTCGGCGGCTGCGTGGGCGGCGGGGTCGGGGTGGCGGGCGGGGTCGGCTTCGGGGAGGGGCTCTTCGGCCCGTCCGGCCGGGGGCTGCTCGGCGGGGACGGCTGCGGGGGCGTGGGGCTGGGGCTCGGCGAGGTGGGCTCGTCGCTGTGGTGCGAGGGCAGCGTGCCGGTGCCGTCGGGCACCTCGTGCGTGCCCTTGCGGTAGTACTCGAGCCACGACAGGACGGTGTTGAGGTACGCCGTCGAGTTGTTGTAGCTGAGGATCGCCGCGTTCATCTGGGCCTGGACGGCCATGTCGTGGTCGAAGCGGCAGAGGTAGTGCCCGGCGGCCAGCGCCGCGTCGAAGATGTTGTTGGGGTCCTTCTTGCCGTCGCCGTTGCCGTCACGGCCCGCCCACGCCCAGGTGGAGGGGATGAACTGCATGGGGCCCACCGCGCGGTCGTACGTGCTGTCGCCGTCGAACGCGCCGTGGTCGGTGTCCTTGATGCTGGCGAAGCCGTTGCCGTTGAGGACCGGACCGAGGATGGGCGAGAAGGTGGTGCCGTTCGCGTCGACGCGGCCGCCCCGGGCCTGGCCCGACTCGACCTTGCCGATGGCGGCCAGCAGCTGCCAGGGCATGTTGCAGGTCGGCTTCGACTCCCGCAGCGACGACTCGGCCTGCTTGTAGGCGGCCAGCACCGTCGCGGGGATGCCCGCCTCGGCGGAGCCCGTGGCGGCGGGCGTCTGGCTTCCCGTGGTCGGCGCGGGGTTGGGGCTCTGCAGGGGCGGGAGGTCCGTGAAGTAGCGCGAGTTGCCGGTCGCGGTGCCGTCGCCGCCTCCGGTGTCGCCCGTACCCAGGCCGAGGTCGGCGCCCGTGGACTGTCTGCCGTGGTCGTCGACGGTCACTCCCGGGGCCTGGGAAGCGGACAGGGCCGCGACCGCGACCGCGGCCACAGCGGTGGTTGCCGCGCCCTTGCGCAGCCTCCTGCCGAATTGCGCCGCCATCCTTAGAACCCCTCCCGTGGACGACCGGGATGCCCCGTCGTCGCTCAGACCTGTGCGATGCCGCTGATTCCGGCCGCGCTCCCCCGCACGGCAACCCAAGTGACCCTACGACAACTTCCGTTGCCCAGGGAGCTGTTCGCGCCCGATATTCACCACTTGGCCATGTACCGTCGTCACGCATACTGGCCTCTGGTGATCAACCGGCCGACCATAGCCGGTCAACAGGTGACGCAGGGGGATGTTTTGCCGTTCACTCTCAGTCACGCGGCCGCGGTGCTGCCCGCGATACGCGGGGACGGAAACGGCCGCGGCCGACTGATTCCCGCCGTTCTCGTGGCGGGCTCCTTCGCCCCCGACCTGACCTACTACGCGGCGAGCGTCGTGCCCGGCGCGATGGAGTTCGGCACGTTCACCCACTCGTTCACCGGAGTGTTCACCGTCGATGTGCTCATCGCATGGATGCTGGTGGGTGCCTGGCTGATCCTGCGCGAGCCGCTCGTCGCCCTGATGCCCGCGGCACGAGCGGGGCGCACGGCACAGCTCCTGCGCTGTGGAGCCGCGCGCGAGCCGGTGCGCGCGCCGATCGCGTGGTGGTGGTACGCCTCCGCCGCGCTCGGCGCGCTGACCCATGTGGTGTGGGACGCGTTCACGCATCACGACCGGTGGGGAGTCGAGCTCCTGCCCGTCCTCGGACGGACCCTCGCGGGCCAGCCGCTGTACTGGTACGTCCAGTACGGCAGTTCGGCGGTCGCGGCCGTCGTGATCGTGGCCTTCGTGGTGCGGGCGCTGCGCCGGGCTCCGGACGGCCCCCTCGTCGCCGTGCCCGTACTGTCCGCCGCCGACCGCCGGCTGGCCTTCGCGGTGATCGGCGGCCTCGCGCTGGCCGCCGCGGTGCAGCGGGCGGTGCGCTGGTGGGCGTACTGGAAGTCCGTGGCGAAGCCGTGGGAGCTCATTCCGCCGCTGTGCTTCGGCGGCGGCGCCGGCCTGGTCCTCGGCCTGTGCCTGTACGTCGTGGCGGTCAGGATCTGGCGTCCCGCTCCGGCTCGTCCCGGTCCCGCTCCGGCGCCTGCGGAGCCGAGCCGTCCCGGCGCACGCTGACCGGGGCGCCGGCGGCGAGCGTGCGAAGCAGCCCGCGTCCCTGGCCGAGGCTCCGGTGCACGGCCCGCACGACCCGCTGGACGACCCCGGCGCCGTAGGCCGGCGTCGGCTGGTCGTACGACAGGACGATGACGCGGTAGCTGCGGGCCGGGCCGGTGAAGGTACCGATGCCGTGGACGCGCCCGCCGTTCCCGGCCCGGGGCAGCCGGCCCGCCGAGGTGTGCGCCCCCAGGGCGCGCGTGAGGCCGAAGAACGCGCCACGGCCCCGGCCGTCGCGGAGCCGGGCGAGCAGCCGCAGTCGGTGCGCGCCGGAGCTCAGGACCGCGCGGACGCCGTCGGCCAGCGCCACGGGCAGCCGCCGGACCCGGGCGCCCGCGGGGCGGGCACCGACGTCCGCCGGGACCGGGTCGGGCACCGACACCAGGACCGTCCCCGGACGCGCGGACAGTGCCGCCTGCAGATCGCGGGACAGCCGGGCCCCGAAGTCCTCCTCGCGGTCCTCGTCCGCGCGGGAGGGGCTCGCCCGGAAAAGGCCGGATCCCGGCAGCTGGACGGTGGCCGCTTCGGCCGCGACCGCGGGGACCTGCGCGAACAGCACCGGGACGACGGCCGCGGCCACCGTGGCGGTCGCGACCACCACCGTGGTGGCCATGGCGGTCCGGCGATGGACGGTGCGCAACCCCAGGGCCGTACGGCGGTGCGGCGTGCGTATACCCATGCCCGCATCCTCACGGCACCCCAAGGACCGGGGCTCCCCGGGAGAGCCAGGCGGGTGACGGCCCGGGACGCCAGGAGGTGACGGCCTGGAGCGCCACGAGCGACGGCCCCGGGGCGCGTCCCCGGCCACCGGGCACGGGAGCACGGACACCCGGCCCCGGCGAGGAGGGCACCCGTCCCGGCCCCCGCCGTGGTCCACGGAGCAGCGCCCCCGCGCCCGAGGCCGAAGGCCACCCCCAGGGAGGCAGGGTCACCGCAGCACCGCGGCGCAGCCGGGGATGTCTGAACCCCGCCCGGAAACCGGGGCACACCTGAAAACCGGCCGCGGAACCGGGCGCCCGGCACCTTGAAGGTGCCGGGCCCCCGCCCTTCTGGTGACGCGGCGCGGTGCCCTAGTGCGCGGCCGACTCCCAGTCACGGCCCGCGCCGACCGAGACGTCCAGCGGGACGTCCAGCTGGACGGCCGAGGCCATCTCGTGGCGCAGCAGCTCCTCGGTGCGCTCCCGCTCACCGGGAGCGATCTCCAGGACGATTTCGTCATGGACCTGGAGCAGCATGCGGGAGTCGAGCTTCGCCTCGCGCAGCGCCCGGTCCACGTTCAGCATCGCGATCTTGACGATGTCGGCGGCGGTGCCCTGGATGGGCGCGTTCAGGGCCATCCGCTCGGCCGCCTCACGGCGCTGCCGGTTGTCGCTGTTGAGGTCGGGCAGGTAACGGCGGCGTCCGAAGAGCGTCGCGGTGTAGCCGGTGGCCCGGGCCTCGTCGACCGCGCGGCGCAGATAGTCCCGTACTCCGCCGAACCGCTCGAAGTAGGTGTCCATCAGCGCACGGGCCTCGCCCGCCTCGATGTTCAGCTGCTGCGACAGACCGAAGGCCGAGAGCCCGTAGGCGAGGCCGTACGACATCGCCTTGATCTTGCGGCGCATCTCCGCGTCGACCGCGGACCGCTCGACCGAGAACACCTGGGAGGCGACGGTGGTGTGCAGGTCCTCACCGGAGGTGAACGCCTCCAGCAGCCCCTCGTCCTCGGACAGATGGGCCATGACCCGCAGTTCGATCTGGCTGTAGTCCGCGGTCATGAGGCATTCGAAGCCCTCCCCGACGACGAACCCGCGGCGGATCGCACGGCCCTCGTCCGTGCGCACCGGGATGTTCTGGAGGTTCGGATCGGTCGACGACAGCCGGCCGGTCGCCGCCACCGTCTGGTTGAACGTCGTGTGGATACGCCCGTCCGTCGCGATCGTCTTGATCAGACCCTCGACGGTGGACCGCAGCTTCGCCTGCTCACGGTGCCGCAGCATGATCACGGGCAGTTCGTTCTCGGTCTGCGTCGCCAGCCAGGCCAACGCGTCCGCGTCCGTCGTGTAACCCGTCTTCGTCTTCTTCGTCTTCGGCAGGGCCAGTTCACCGAAGAGGACTTCCTGCAGCTGCTTGGGCGAACCGAGGTTGAACTCGTGCCCGGCCGCCGCGTGCGCCTCCTTCACGGCCTGCTGCACCGCGCCCGCGAACATCTGCTCCATGGCCTCCAGATGCGCGCGGTCCGCGGCGATGCCGTGCCGCTCCAGACGCGCCAGCAGGCTGGAGGTGGGCAGCTCCATGTCCCGCAGCAGATCCGCGGCCCCGACCTCCTGGAGCTTCTCGCCGAACGCCTCCCCGAGATCGAGGATCGTGCGGGCCTGCGCCATCAGCGCGTCGGCCTCGGCCTGCTCGTCCGTACCGAACGCGAGCTGTCCGTCGGCCGCGGCGGCGGGCCCGAGCTCCCGGCCCAGGTACTCCAGGGACAGCGCGTCCAGCGCGAAGGAACGACGGCCCGGCTTGACCAGGTAGGCGGCGAGCGCCGTGTCCATGGTCACGCCCTCGATGCTCCAGCCGTGCTCGGCGAAGACCCGCATCGCGCCCTTGGCGTTGTGCATCACCTTGTGCCTGCCGGCGTCGGCGAGCCACGCGGCGAACGCGTTCTCGTCCGCCTCGTCCAGCCGGGACGGGTCGAACCAGACCGCGGGACCCTCGCCCGTGGCCAGCGCCACCTCGGCGACCGACCCCGAACCCAGCGCCCACGAGTCCACCGTGGACACGCCCAGCACCGCGGTGCCGTGCCCGGCGAGCCACGGCGCGAGCTCTCCCGCGCCCAGCACCGCTCCGTCGATGTCGACGCCCTCGACGGCCGGCCGGGCCTCCTCGGCCTCCGCGGCGCCCGGATCCACGGCGAGCAGCCGCTCGCGCAGGGAGGGGTTACGGATCTCCAGCGTGTCCAGGACCATCGCCAGCGCCGTGCGGTCGTACGCCGCGCGCTCCAGGTCCGCGACCGTCCGCGGCAGCTCGACGTCCTTGACCATCTCCGTGAGACGGCGGTTGAGCTTCACCGCCTCCAGGTGGTCGCGCAGGTTCTGGCCGGCCTTGCCCTTGACCTCCTCGACCCGCTCGACCAGCTCCGCGAACGAACCGAACTGGTTGATCCACTTCGCGGCCGTCTTCTCGCCCACCCCGGGAATGCCCGGCAGGTTGTCCGACGGGTCACCGCGCAGCGCCGCGAAGTCCGGGTACTGCGCCGGCGTCAGCCCGTACTTCTCGAAGACCTTCTCCGGAGTGAACCGGGTCAGCTCCGAGACGCCCTTCGTCGGGTACAGCACCGTCGTGTGTTCGGAGACGAGCTGGAAGGAGTCACGGTCGCCCGTGACGATCAGCACCTCGAAACCCTCGGCCTCGGCCTGGGTCGCCAGCGTCGCGATGATGTCGTCGGCCTCGAAGCCGTCGACCGCGAACCGCTGCGCGTGCATCGCGTCCAGCAGCTCGCCGATCAGCTCGACCTGCCCCTTGAACTCGTCCGGGGTCTTCGACCTGTTCGCCTTGTACTCGGTGAACTCCTCCGAACGCCAGGTCTTGCGCGACACGTCGAACGCCACGGCGAAATGCGTGGGCGACTCGTCGCGCAGCGTGTTCGCCAGCATCGACGCGAAACCATAGATGGCGTTCGTCGGCTGACCCGTCGCGGTGGTGAAGTTCTCCGCGGGCAGCGCGAAGAACGCGCGGTAGGCCAGCGAGTGCCCGTCCATGAGCATCAGGCGCGGGCGGCCCGTACCTGCGGTTTTCTCGGTCTTCTTCGATGCTGTCTCTGCCACACCCCCGATCCTGCCACGGCCCGCTGACAACGCGGGCCCTCCCGGCCCCGCGCACCGGCCTCCCGCCCCGGATTCCCACAACCCACGGCCAAGGCTGTCGGCCACGCGTGCGAGGATCGAAGAGGTACGAACACACGCACACCGCCGTGCGCACGCGAAGGGGTTCAGCGATGGCCAGCAAGCCGCCGAAAAGCGATCCGGTCCAGGACGCTCCGCAGGTAGCCGAACCCAAGCACGCCGCCGCCGGACTCCCCGCCATCGGACACACCCTGCGCATCGCCCAGCAGCAGATGGGCGTCCGCCGCACCGCGCTCACCCTCCTGCGCGTCAACCAGAAGGACGGCTTCGACTGTCCCGGCTGCGCCTGGCCCGAGCCCGAGCACCGGCACACCGCCGAGTTCTGCGAGAACGGCGCCAAGGCCGTCGCCGAGGAAGCGACCCTGCGCCGCGTCACCCCGGACTTCTTCGCCGCGCACCCCGTCTCCGACCTCGCCGGCCGCAGCGGCTACTGGCTCGGCCAGCAGGGCCGCCTCACCTACCCCATGTACCTCCCCGAGGGCGCCGACCACTACCAGCCCGTCGGCTGGGACCGCGCCTTCGAGATCGTCGCCGAGGAGATCGCCGCGCTCGGCTCCCCCGACGAGGCGCTCTTCTACACCTCCGGCCGCACCAGCAACGAAGCCGCGTTCCTCTACCAGCTCTTCGCCCGCGAACTCGGCACGAACAACCTGCCCGACTGCTCGAACATGTGCCACGAGTCGTCCGGCTCCGCGCTCAACGAGACGATCGGCATCGGCAAGGGCAGCGTCCTGCTGGAGGACCTCTACAAGGCGGACCTGATCATCGTCGCCGGACAGAACCCCGGCACGAACCACCCGCGCATGCTCTCCGCCCTGGAGAAGGCCAAGGCCAACGGCGCGAAGATCATCACCGTCAACCCGCTGCCCGAAGCGGGCATGGAACGCTTCAAGAACCCGCAGACCCCCCAGGGCATGGTCAAGGGCGCGGCCCTGACCGATCTCTTCCTCCAGATCCGCATCGGCGGCGACCAGGCGCTCTTCCGCCTGCTGAACAAGCTCATCCTGGACACCGAGGGCGCCGTCGACGAGACGTTCGTCGCCGAACACACCCACGGATATGAGGCCTTCACCGAGGCCGCCCGCGCCGCCGACTGGGACGAGACCCTCACCGCGACCGGCCTCACCCGCGACAGCATCGACGAAGCCCTGAGGATGGTCCTCGCTTCCGAGCGCACCATCGTGTGCTGGGCGATGGGCCTCACCCAGCACAAGCACTCCGTCCCCACCATCCGCGAGGTCGTCAACTTCCTGCTGCTGCGGGGCAACATCGGCCGCCCCGGCGCCGGCGTCTGCCCCGTCCGCGGCCACTCCAACGTCCAGGGCGACCGCACGATGGGCATCTTCGAACGCCCCGCCCCCGCGTTCCTCGACGCCCTGGAGAAGGAGTTCGGCTTCACGGCACCCCGCGAACACGGCTACGACGTCGTCGGCGCCATCCGCGCCCTGCGCGACGGCGACGCCAAGGTGTTCTTCGCCATGGGCGGCAACTTCGTCTCCGCCTCCCCCGACACCGACGTCACCGAGGCGGCCATGCGACGCGCCCGCCTCACCGTCCACGTCTCCACCAAGCTCAACCGCTCGCACGCCGTCACCGGCGCGCGCGCCCTCATCCTGCCCACCCTCGGACGCACCGAACGCGACCTCCAGAGCAGCGGCGAACAGTTCGTGACCGTCGAGGACTCCATGGGCATGGTGCACGCCTCACGCGGCCGCCTGGAGCCCGCGAGCCCCCACCTGCTGTCCGAACCCGCCATCGTCGCCCGCCTCGCCCGCGCGGTCCTCGGCGAGGCCAGCACCACTCCCTGGGAAGAATTCGAGAAGGACTACGCGACCGTCCGCGACCGCATCGCCCGCGTGATCCCCGGCTTCCAGGACTTCAACGCGCGCGTGGCCGACCCCGCCGGCTTCGCCCTCCCCCACGCCCCCCGCGACGAACGCCGCTTCCCGACGGCCACCGGCAAGGCCAACTTCACCGCCGCACCCGTCGAACACCCCGAACTCCCCGCGGGCCGCCTGCTCCTGCAGACCCTGCGCTCCCACGACCAGTACAACACCACCATCTACGGACTCGACGACCGATACCGGGGCATCAAGAACGGCCGACGCGTCGTCCTCGTCAACCCCGACGACGCCCGCGAGCTGAAGATCGCCGACGGCTCCTACGTCGACCTGGTCGGCGAATGGAAGGACGGCGTCGAACGCCGCGCCCCCGGCTTCCGCGTCGTGCACTACCCCACCGCCCGCGGCTGCGCCGCCGCCTACTACCCCGAGACCAACGTCCTGGTCCCCCTCGACTCGACCGCCGACACCAGCAACACCCCTGCCAGCAAATCCGTGGTCGTCCGTCTGGAACAATCGACAGCCGACTGAGCGTTCGCTCAGCAGGAGACCTCCGCGACGCAGCGGTCCACGACGAACGGAGCCGGGCCCCATGGGCGAACAGCACACCCCGAAGTTCCCGCAAGGGGTCATCGACGAGTACGCCGCGCTCGGCGTCGACCTGCCCGCCCTCTTCTCCGCGGGCCACCTCGGCAACCGCATGGGCGTCCAGATCATCGAGGCCTCCGCGGACCGCGTCGTGGGCACCATGCCCGTCGAGGGCAACACCCAGCCCTACGGCCTGCTGCACGGAGGCGCCTCCGCCGTCCTCGCCGAGACCATCGGCTCCGTCGGCGCCATGCTCCACGGCGGCAGCAGAAAGATCGCCGTCGGCGTCGACCTGAACTGCACCCACCACCGCGGCGTCCGCTCCGGCCTCGTCACCGGCGTCGCCACCCCCGTCCACCGCGGGCGCACCTCGGCGACGTACGAGATCGCCATCACCGGCGAGGACGGCAAGCGTGTGTGCAGCGCCCGCCTCACCTGCATCCTCAAGGACGTGCCCCAGGGCTGAGGTCCGGGCATCTCGGGGCCCGGGCGACTCCGGGTGCCCGAAGAGGCCCGGGCGACTCCGGGTACCCGAGGGGGCCGGGTCCCGGAGAGCTCCGGGGCGCCGAGTCCTCCGGGCCACCGGGGGCGGGAGGCCGGTGATCCGTACATAGGGGCCGGGCGACTCCGGGCGGCCGAGGGCTCGCCGAGGGCTCCGGGCCACCGGGGGCGGGAGGCCGGTGATCCGTACATAGGGGCCGGGCGACTCCGGGCGGCCGAGGGCTCCGGGGCGCCGAGCCCCTCCGGGCCACTGGAGAGGGCGGGAGGCCGGGGATCCGTACGTACGGGCCGGGCGCCACGGGCGCGGATCGTCGCGGCCCGCCGGAGCAGCCGGGACCGATCATCGGACCGCCGGAGTGGTCGGGGCCGATCATCGGCCCGCTGGAGCAGTCCGGGCGGATCACCAACCCGTCCGACCGATCGGCCGGGCACACCGAGGGCCGACCTCGCTCCCGGACGCTCCCGAACGCCCCAGGACCCGTCCGAACGCTGCGAGGCTCACCCGGACGCGCAAGACGCGCCGGGACGCTGCTGGGCCCGCCAAAAGGCCCCGGGGTTCGGAATCGCTCCCGTAGGACCGTCGGCACCCTCAGGGCGTGTGAACCGCGACCTGAGGGCAAGGGTTTCCGGCCGCCCGACCGGGGCATCCTTTGGGGCCCAGCGCCAACCGGCCCGCCCGCGGGGTTCCGCTCGGACTCAAAGGCAACCCGCCCGCAGAGGGCCTGCCTCCGGGCCTATCGGCATCCGCCCGGCCGGGGCACTCCCCCTGGGCCAAGCGCACCCCACCCCCTCAGGCCCAGCACCACCCGCGAGCGGGGTTCCGCTCAGGCTCAACGCCAACCCGCTCGCAGAGGGCCTCGACCTATCGGCATCCGCCCGGCCGGGCACTTCCCCTGGGCCAAGCGCACCCCACCTCCTCAGGCCCAGCACCACCTGCGACCGGGGCGCGCCGGGCACCGCCGAGCGTGCGCACTCCAGACGCCGGCCCCTCCGGTGACTCAACTCCCGCCCCGCAACGCCTCGTTGATGCGCAGACCAGCCCGGGCAGACCCGGGACACCGAAGCCTCCCGGCCCGCCGAAGCCCCGCCCCCACCCCCGGCCCGCACCGACGCCCCCCACCCCCGGCCCGCACCGACGCCGCCCGCCCCGGCCCCCGTCGCGATCGCAACCGGCCTCCCCGGCGTCCCGCACCCATCCGGCCTGTCGCCGACGGAGCCGCCACCGTCCCAGCCAACCACCCTGCCGAGGCGGGCACTTGCTTCCGCTTCCCGGCCGGCCGCGCGAACCGCACCGCCGTCACCGTCCGCCAAGTGGGCCCCGCGCCGAACGAGTTGAGCGCGCCGGCCCTGCGCCGCTGCCACTGTCAGTGAAGGCCGGAAACCCCTTGCCTCATCGCCTTGCGCGGCGCCGTATACAACCGCGCCGGGCCGACACCCGTCCCCGAGGGCCCCCGCCCCGACCTGCGCGTCCGCGACGGCAACGCACAGCAACCGCAAAGGCTCACTTCGGCGGCGTGCGCCCTCCCGCGCACACCCCCGCCCCGCACGCCCCCTGACGCCCCAACAGGCCCGCCTGCACACCCACTTCGCCCAGCCAGAACACCCGCGGCCACATCACACGGTGGTAACAGTCGGTTACCTCTGCCGCAATAAATCAATGCCCGTCCCGCGGGCCGCCTTGCAGTGCGCCCGCGAGGGCCCTCAGGACCGCCGCCGGGCCGCCTGCTTCCGGTATCCGCCATCAACCCGGATCTGCGCGTTCTCACCATGCGAACACACAACCGCGTCCGGCCAAAGCGCCGAAATGCTCCGATCGTCCGGCCCACACCCCGCGAGACGCCCCCCGGATAACAAGAGCGTCACAGCCTTCCCCACGCTCCTCCCCACCCCCCCGACCTGCGCCTATAGTCACGGCCAGTCACCGCGCCGCCGGGCGCGTCACTGCACGGCCCTGCTTCACCAAGTACGGCCCGGCGAGAATCACGGCCCCCACCCTGGGGTGCCGCGCCAGGGAGAGGATTCAACGTGCGACAGCGTTCCATGGTCATACTCACCGCCGTGCTCACGACAGGAGCACTCACGCTGACCGCCTGCGGCTCGCGCGACGACAGCGGCGACAGCAAGGGCAGCAAGAAGACCGAGATCATCATCGGCGTGGACGCGCCGCTGACCGGTCAGAACTCCGCCACCGGCCTCGGCATCCAGGGCGGCGTCCAGATCGCCGTGGACGACGCCAACAAGAACAACACCGTTCCCGGCGTGACCTTCAAGGTCAAGGCGCTCGACGACAAGGCGATCCCGGCCTCCGGCCAGGCCAACGCCACCCAGCTCGTCCAGGACGACAAGGTCCTCGGCGTGGTCGGCCCGCTGAACTCCGGCGTCGCCACCCAGATGCAGCAGGTCTTCGACACCGCCAACCTGGTCGAGATCTCGCCGTCCAACACGGCCCCCGAGCTCACCCAGGGCAAGAACTGGCAGACCTCCAAGACCCGCCCGTTCAAGACCTACTTCCGCACCGCCACCACCGACGCCCTCCAGGGCGGCTTCGCGGCCGACTACGCCTACAACACGCTGAAGAAGCGCAAGGTGTACGTCGTCGACGACAAGCAGACCTACGGCGCCGGCCTGGCCAAGCTCTTCAAGGCCGGCTTCACCAAGTCCGGCGGCAAGCTCGCGGGCGAGGACCACGTCAACACCGGCGACACGGACTTCTCCGCGCTCGTCACCAAGATCAAGAACTCCAAGGCCGACCTCGTCTACTACGGCGGTCAGTACGACGAGTCCGAGAAGCTCACGAAGCAGCTGAAGGACGGCGGAGCCAAGATCCCGCTGTTCGGTGGCGACGGCATGTTCTCCGACACCTACATCCAGACCGCCGGCAAGCCCTCCGAGGGCGACCTGGTCACCTCGGTCGGCCAGCCCGTCGACTCCCTGGCTTCCGCCGCCGACTTCATCAAGAAGTACAAGGCGTCCGGCCTCAAGGGTGACTACGGCACCTACGGTGGCTACTCCTACGACGCCGCCACGGCGATCATCAAGGCCATCGGCGCTGTCGTGAAGGACGGCAAGATCCCGGACGGCGCCCGCGCCAAGATCGTCGCCGAGGTCCAGAAGACCAAGTTCGACGGCATCGCCGGCCCGGTCTCCTTCGACGAGTACGGCGACACCACCAACAAGCAGCTCACCGTCTACCAGGTCGTCGACGGCAAGTGGAAGGCCGTCAAGAGCGGTACGTTCAACGGCTGATCAGCACCACCCGGGCCACTGACGGTGGATCGGTCCACAACCAGGCACGGCGCCCCGACGGCACCACAGCCCGGTCCGATCCACCGGACAGGCCCTCCGCACAACCACAGGGCCGCGCGGCCACGACCACACGTCACCGCGCGGCCCGCTTCATACGCCCTGCTCAACTCTCCCCACCACATGGAGGCCACGCGGTGAACACCCTGCCGCAGCAGCTGGCCAACGGGCTGTTCCTCGGCTCGATGTACGGGCTGATCGCCATCGGCTACACGATGGTGTACGGCATCGTCCAGCTCATCAACTTCGCCCACGGCGAGATCTTCATGACCGGCGGCTTCGGCGCCCTCTCGGTCTACCTTTACGTTCTGCCAAACGGCACATCCATGTGGATCGCCCTCCCAGCGATGCTGATAGGCGGCGGCATCGTCTCCGTCCTCATCGCCGTCGGGGCCGAACGCTTCGCCTACCGCCCCTTGCGCGGAGCACCACGCCTCGCACCCCTCATCACCGCCATCGGTCTGTCCCTGGCCCTCCAGCAGGTCGTCTTCAACGCCTACCCGAACGCCAAGACCGACCTGACGTTCCCCCAGCTCCCCTTCGGGCCCTGGCACATCGGCTCCATCAGCATCCAGAGCGGCAGCGTCTTCGTCATCGTCGCCGCCCCCCTGTGCATGGCGGCCCTCGCGCTCTTCGTCAGCCTCTCCCGCACCGGCCGCGCCATGCAGGCCACCGCGCAGGACCCTGACACCGCGCAGCTCATGGGCATCGACACCAACCGCATCATCGTCATCGCCTTCGCCATCGGCGGCTTCTTCGCCGCCGTCGCCGCCGTCGCGTACGGCCTGCGCTACGGCACAGTCAAGTACGACATGGGCTTCCAGATGGGCCTCAAGGCCTTCACGGCGGCGGTCCTCGGCGGCATCGGCAACATCTACGGCGCGATGATCGGCGGCCTCGTCCTCGGCCTCGCCGAGACCATGGCCACCAGCTACATCGACGGCATCCCCGGCATGCAGCAGCTCGGCGGCGGCGGCTGGTCCTCCGTCTGGGCCTTCGTACTCCTCATCCTCGTACTGCTGTTCAGGCCACAGGGCCTCGTCGGCGAACGCGTCGCGGACAGGGCGTGAGCACCATGGCAACCACCGAGACCACCACCCCCGAGCGCGGCCTGATCGCGCTCCCCGAGAGCGCGGCCCGCGTCCTCGTCGCGGTCGGCGCCATCGCCACCATCGCCAGCACGTTCATGTCCTGGACCTACACGTCCGACTTCCCCGGGGACCTCACCTACTACGGCTCCCCGGCCGGACTCCAGGTCCTCGACATCGTCGCCGGCGTCCTCACCCTGCTGTTCGCGCTGACCCTCTGGAACGTCCGCGGCCTCGGCTGGCTCAACCCGGCGGGCGCCACCCAGCCCGTCGTCCTCGCCGCCGCCTCCGCGTTCGCCGTGAGCTGGTTCAGCGCCATCGCCATCGCCGTCGACCTCAAGGGCCTCGTCGCACTCGACCCCGGCGCCTACCTCGCCGCCGTCGGCTCCCTGATCGCCCTCCTCGGCACCCTGGCACTCCCCAAGCCCGGTGACACCTTCAAGGACTACGTCACCAAGCCCGGCCTCATCCCGCCGGCCGCCAAGCTGCCCGGCTGGGCCGAGCGCCTCGTCATCACCGGCGCCACCGCCGTCGCGCTCACCGCGTTCACGTACGGCATCGGCGTCGACCCCGACGCAAGCGAAACGTTCCTGGGCTACCTGCTCCTCGTCGTCTTCGGCACCTGGGCCCTCCAGACCGCCGGACTCTTCGACCGCTTCGCCCAGCTCAACGCCCGCCACAAGGGATTCGCCACCACCATGGCGTTCCTCGCCGCGGCGATCTTCCCCTACTTCGCGAACAACGAGCACAACTCGAACGTCGGCGTGAGCATTCTCGTCGTCGGCACCGTCGCCCTCGGCCTCAACATCGTCGTCGGCCTCACCGGACTCCTCGACCTCGGATACGTCGCCTTCCTCGGCGTCGGCGCCTACGCCGCAGCCCTCGTCTCCGGCTCCGAGTTCTCCCGCTTCTCCGGCGTCCAGTTCCCCTTCTGGGCCGCCATGCTCACCGGTATGGCCGCGTCGCTCGTCTTCGGCGTCCTCATCGGCGCCCCCACCCTGCGACTGCGCGGCGACTACCTCGCCATCGTGACCCTGGGCTTCGGAGAGATCTTCCGCATCGCCGTCAACAACCTGGACGGCGCCTCCGGACCCAACCTCACCAATGGCCCCAACGGCATCTCCATGATCCCGGACCTCAACATCTTCGGGTTCGACTTCGGTACCAGCCACGACGTCGCCGGCCACGCCCTCGGCCGCTTCGCCAACTACTTCCTGCTGATGCTGCTCATCACCGGACTCGTCGTCGTGGTCTTCTCCCGCGCCGCCGACTCCCGTATCGGCCGCTCCTGGATCGCCATCCGCGAGGACGAGACCGCCGCCACCGCCATGGGCATCAACGGCTTCCGCGTCAAGCTGGTCGCCTTCGCCCTCGGCGCCTCCCTCGCCGGCCTCGCCGGAACGGTCAGCGCCCACGTCGGCTACAGCGTCAACCCGGCCCCGTACCAGTTCGCCGGCTCCGTGCCCCCGAACTCCGCCTTCCTCCTCGCGGCGGTCGTTCTCGGCGGCATGGGCACCGTCAGCGGACCCATCCTCGGCGCCACCATGCTCTACCTCCTCCCTGAGAAGCTCCAGTTCCTCAAGGAGTACCAACTCCTCGCCTTCGGCGTCGCGCTCGTCCTCCTCATGCGCTTCCGCCCCGAGGGCATCATCGCCAACCGCCGCAACCAGCTCGAATTCCACGAGAGCGACGACAGCGACGAGACCGTCCACATCCCCGAACAAGGCCTGCCCGACTCCACCGTCGGCGTCACCAAGGCAGGGGCGTAACCAACATGACCACCACCACAGCCCCCAGCCCCGTCCTCGAAGCCACCGGTGTCACCATGCGCTTCGGCGGCCTCACCGCCGTCCGCGACGTCGACCTCACGGTCAACGCCGGAGAGATCGTCGGCCTCATCGGCCCCAACGGCGCGGGCAAGACCACCTTCTTCAACTGCCTCACCGGCCTCTACGTCCCCACCGAGGGCAAAGTCGCCTACAAGGGCACCGTGCTGCCCCCCAAGCCGCACCTGGTCACCAGCGCCGGCATCGCCCGCACCTTCCAGAACATCCGGCTCTTCGCCAACATGACCGTCCTGGAGAACGTGCTCGTCGGCCGCCACACCCGCACCAAGGAGGGCCTCTGGTCCGCCCTCCTGCGCGGCCCCGGCTTCCGCAAGGCCGAAGCCGCCTCCCGCGAACGCGCCATGGAACTGCTGGAGTTCATCGGCCTCGCCCACAAGGCCGACCACCTCTCCCGCAACCTCCCCTACGGCGAGCAGCGCAAGCTGGAGATCGCCCGCGCCATGGCGAGCGAGCCGGGCCTGCTCCTCCTGGACGAGCCCACCGCCGGCATGAACCCCCAGGAAACCCGCGCGACCGAAGAGCTCGTCTTCGCCATCCGCGACCGCGGCATCGCCGTCCTCGTCATCGAGCACGACATGCGCTTCATCTTCAACCTGTCCGACCGCGTCGCCTGCCTCGTCCAGGGCCAGAAGCTCGTCGAAGGCACCTCCGACGTCGTCCAGGGCGACGAGCGCGTCATCGCCGCCTACCTCGGCACCCCCTTCGAGGGCGCCCCCGGCGACGAGGAAGTCGCCGAGGTCGAAGCCGCCGAGGCCGCCGGAACGGCCGCGGCCACCCCGGCCGAGCCCGAGGCCGCGGCCACCCCGGCCGAGGACGCCCCGGAAGCACCCGCGGCCGAGGACGCCGAGGAAACCCCCGCAGCCGAGGACGGCACGGACACCGACGACGCCCCCGCGGCCGAGGAAGCATCCGAGGCCCCCGAAGCCGCCGACGAGACCGAGGACGCCACCGCGTCCGACGCCTCCGACGCGCAGGGCAGCACCACCAAGGAAGGAAACGCCCAGTGACCGCACTGCTCGAGGTCGAAGACCTCAAGGTCGCCTACGGCAAGATCGAAGCCGTCAAGGGCATCTCCTTCACCGTCGAAGCCGGCCAGATCGTCACCCTCATCGGCACCAACGGCGCCGGCAAGACGACGACCCTGCGCACCCTCTCCGGGCTTCTCAAGCCCAGCGGAGGCCGCATCCTCTTCGACGGCAAGCCCCTCGCCAACATCCCCGCCCACAAGATCGTCTCCCTCGGACTCGCGCACTCCCCCGAGGGACGCCACATCTTCCCCCGCCTCACCATCGCGGAGAACCTCCAGCTCGGAGCCTTCCTCCGCAGCGACAAGGCGGGCATCGAGAAGGACATCCAGCGCGCCTACGACCTCTTCCCCATCCTGGGAGAGCGCCGCAAGCAGGCCGCCGGAACCCTCTCGGGCGGCGAACAGCAGATGCTCGCCATGGGCCGCGCGCTCATGTCCCAGCCCAAGCTGCTCATGCTCGACGAGCCCTCCATGGGCCTCTCGCCGATCATGATGCAGAAGATCCTCGCCACCATCGCCGAACTCAAGGCGTCCGGCACCACCATCCTGCTCGTCGAGCAGAACGCCCAGGCGGCGCTCTCGCTCGCCGACCAGGCCCACGTCATGGAGGTCGGCAGCATCGTCCTCTCCGGCACCGGCCAGGACCTGCTCCACGACGAGTCCGTCCGCAAGGCGTACCTCGGCGAGGACTGACACCCCCGCGACCCCGGTCGCACGAAAAGGCCCGCACCTCCGTCAGGGGTGCGGGCCTCTTCCGTCCGCCGCTACGACGCGGACCATGCTTTGCTGCGGGGCTCGGGACCGGCTGACTAGCCCTTCGCCGCCTTCTTCTCCGCGGCGTCCTCGATGACCGCCTCGGCCACCTGCTGCATCGACATACGACGGTCCATCGACGTCTTCTGGATCCACCGGAACGCCGCCGGCTCCGTCAGTCCGTACTCCGTCTGCAGCACCGACTTCGCGCGGTCCACCAGCTTCCGCGTCTCCAGACGCTGCGTGAGATCCGCGATCTCACCCTCCAGCGCCTTCAGCTCCGCGAACCGGGACACCGCCATCTCGATCGCCGGCACCACGTCGCTCTTGCTGAACGGCTTCACCAGGTACGCCATCGCGCCCGCGTCACGGGCCCGCTCGACCAGGTCCCGCTGCGAGAACGCGGTCAGCATCAGCACCGGGGCGATCGACTCCTCGGCGATCTTCTCGGCCGCGGAGATGCCGTCCAGCTTCGGCATCTTCACGTCCAGGATCACCAGGTCCGGCTTGTGCTCCCGGGCCAGCTCGACGGCCTGCTCACCGTCACCCGCCTCACCTACGACGGTGTAGCCCTCCTCCTCCAGCATCTCTTTGAGATCGAGACGGATCAGCGCCTCGTCCTCGGCGATGACGACACGGGTCGTCAGCGGAGGCACGTGCGACTTGTCGTCGTCGGGCGCGTCTACGGGCTGGGGCGACTCGGGGGCGGTCACGGGGGCTCCTCGTTCAGGCCGGGTACTGCTCCCAAGAGCCTACCTAGCTGCGGTATGGTGGTCGGGCAGCGGGTCGGGGTTAACCTTCGATTCAGCGGGCCCCGGTAGCCCAATTGGCAGCAGGCAATGGATTCAAAACCCATACAGTGTCGGTTCGAGTCCGACTCGGGGCACTTTTCCTTGGATTCCAAGGTCGCCATCCAGAAGCGGATGTTCCCGTTCTCGTGAACATCCGCTTTTTGCTGCGTGTCACGCCTCCATCATCCACAGAGTGGAGCTCATGTACGACATGGGCACACGCAGGCGAGCTCTCGCTCTGGCCGATCAGGGCCGCAGCCTGAATTCGGTGAGCAAGGAGACCGGGATCTCCCGAGCCGCGATCCGCTCATGGCGGATACGCGTCGAACCGCTCGACGACAACCGCTCGCGGCCCTGTCCGAGATGCCGGGCCACACCCGAGGATCCCGACGAGCCCGCGGCGTACGCCTATCTCCTTGGCCTCTATCTCGGGGACGGGTGTATCAGCCCCCTCCGCCGGGGCGTCTACTCACTCCGCATCGCATGCGCCGACGCCTGGCCAGGACTCATCGACGCATGCGTGGAGGCCGTACAACTCCTGCGTCCCGACAACAGGGTCTGCCGTGTCCGGAGCGCGGGATGCCAATACGTCACCGGTTCGAGCAAGCATTGGCCCTGCCTGTTCCCCCAGCACGGTCCCGGCAAGAAGCACGAGCGCGAGATCGCCCTTGAGCCGTGGCAGCAGCGCATCGTCGATGCCCATCCCTGGGAATTCGTCCGGGGACTCATCCATTCCGACGGCTGTCGCGTCACCAACTGGACGACCCGCGTCGTCGCCGGAAAGACGAAGCGCTACGAATATCCCCGGTACTTCTTCACCAACAGGTCGGCCGACATCCTGCGCCTCTTCACCGGCACGCTCGACGCGGTCGGCGTCGAATGGAAACAGCCGAACTCCCGCAACATCTCCGTCGCCAAGAAGGCGTCGGTAGCCCTCCTGGACGCCCATGTGGGCCCCAAGTACTGACCGGCGGTCGGGGTGGGATCGCCGGCCCGGCAGGGGCCCTTCGGGCGGGTGGGGCTACTTGGGGCTGTCGTCCTCGCCGACGTGGTGGACGCGGACCAGGTTCGTGGAGCCGGAGACTCCGGGCGGGGAGCCCGCGGTGATCACGACGATGTCGCCCTTGTTGCAGCGCCCGTACTTGAGGAGGAGTTCGTCGACCTGGTCGACCATGGCGTCTGTGGAGTCGACGTGGGGGCCGAGGAAGGTCTCGACGCCCCAGGTGAGGTTGAGCTGGGAGCGCGTGGCGGGAGTGGGGGTGAACGCGAGGAGGGGAATGGGCGAGCGGTAGCGGGAGAGACGGCGGACGGTGTCGCCGGACTGGGTGAAGGCGACGAGGAACTTGGCGCCGAGGAAGTCGCCCATCTCGGCGGCGGCGCGGGCGACGGCTCCGCCCTGGGTCCGGGGCTTGTTGCGTTCGGTGAGCGGCGGAAGCCCCTTGGCGAGGATGTCCTCCTCGGCGGCTTCGACGATGCGGGACATGGTCCTGACGGTCTCGATGGGGTATTTGCCGACGCTGGTCTCGCCGGAGAGCATGACGGCGTCGGTGCCGTCGATGACGGCGTTGGCGACGTCGGAGGCCTCGGCGCGGGTGGGGCGGGAGTTGTCGATCATCGAGTCGAGCATCTGCGTGGCGACGATGACCGGCTTGGCGTTGCGCTTGGCGAGTTTGATCGCGCGCTTCTGGACGATGGGCACCTGCTCGAGGGGCATTTCGACGCCGAGGTCGCCGCGGGCGACCATGATGCCGTCGAACGCGGCGACGATGTCGTCGATGTTGTCGACGGCCTGGGGCTTCTCGACCTTGGCGATGACGGGGAGGCGGCGGCCTTCCTCGTCCATGATGCGGTGGACGTCCTGGATGTCCTTGCCGCTGCGGACGAAGGACAGGGCGATGACGTCGAAGCCGGTGCGCAGGGCCCAGCGGAGGTCGTCCTCGTCCTTGTCGGAGAGGGCGGGGACGGAGACGGCGACGCCGGGGAGGTTGAGGCCCTTGTGGTCGGAGACCATGCCGCCTTCGATGACGGTGGTGTGGACGCGGGGGCCGTCGACGTCGGTGACTTCGAGGCAGACCTTGCCGTCGTCGACGAGGATGCGTTCACCGGGAGTGACGTCGGCGGCGAGGCCGTCGTACGTGGTTCCGCAGGATTCGCGGTCTCCTTGGGCGCCTTCTTCGACGGTGATGGTGAAGGTGTCTCCGCGTTCAAGGAGTACGGGGCCTTCGGTGAATCGGCCGAGGCGGATCTTCGGGCCTTGAAGGTCGCCGAGGATTCCGACGCTGCGGCCGGTTTCGTCGGAGGCTTTCCGGACGTGCCGGTAGCGCTCTTCGTGGTCGGCGTGGGTGCCGTGGCTGAGGTTGAAGCGGGCTACGTCCATTCCGGCCTCGACCAGGGCTTTGATCTGGTCGTACGAGTCGGTGGCGGGGCCCAGTGTGCAGACGATTTTTGCTCGGCGCATGATTCGAGCCTAGGCCTTACCGGTCGGTAGAGAATTGGTCGCGCATGACTACTCAACAACCTTTGCGTGAAGGGTTATTGACAACTGTTGAATTGTGCGCCGCACCGCTCCGATGAGCGGAGGATCGCTCCTGGTGCGGTCGGCGCTTTGCCGTTCCCGTTTCCGTCCAGTGTGCTCCGGGCGGTGGGGTGGGTGCGCGGACGAGTTGTGTGGTGACATTCCGTGATGCTGCCAGGTGGGGCTGGAGTCGCGGTGGCGTGCCGGTGAAGCGGGCGTCGATCCGCGCTCGGGCGGGACGTGCGGGGCAGGGGCCGCAGGTCCGGGGTCGAGTGATCCCAAGTCGAGTGGTCCCGAGTCGGGGGTACGCGGTCGAGGGGTACGCGGTCGAGGGGTCCGCGGCCGGGGGTCCGC
This sequence comes from Streptomyces aureus, assembly GCF_000725495.1. Taxonomy (GTDB): domain Bacteria; phylum Actinomycetota; class Actinomycetes; order Streptomycetales; family Streptomycetaceae; genus Streptomyces; species Streptomyces aureus_B. The sequence continues at coordinate 27,603 of NZ_JNZD01000032.1, read as the reverse complement.
GGTCGAGAAGTGCGGGTTCGGTCCGGACCGGGGGTGTGCGGGTCGGGCGTGTGCGGGTCGGGGGCGGGCGTCCGCTCGGGCATGTGGGGGCGTACGTCCTGGTCTGTCACGACCCGGAGGGTCTCCGGTGCCGTCCGGCCATCAGATGGAAACCTCCAGGGTCTTTTGCGGGGGCGGGTGTTGGGTCAGAATCTACGCGCGTCATTGACCTTTTCCCGAGGAGTTCCAGAGATGCCGTTGAACCGCCGGAAGTTTCTGAAAGAGTCCGCCGTGACAGGTGCGGGGGTGGCGCTCGCGGGTGTGAGCGCGGCTCCTGTGGCGCAGGCCGCGGAGGGGGCGAAGGGGGGCCGGCCGGTGAAGCGGTACGAGCTGACGGTGATGGGGACGACCGATCTGCACGGTCACGTCTTCAACTGGGACTACTTCAAGGACGCGGAGTACGCGGACAAGGCGGGCAACGCCCAGGGGCTGGCGCGGATCTCGACGCTGGTGAACGAGATCCGTGCGGAGAAGGGGCGTTGCAACACGCTGCTGCTGGACGCGGGTGACACGATCCAGGGCACGCCGCTGACGTACTACTACGCGAAGGTCGACCCGATCACCGCCAAGGGTGGTCCGGTGCACCCGATGGCGCAGGCGATGAACGCGATCGGGTACGACGCGGTGGCGCTCGGGAACCACGAGTTCAACTACGGGATCGAGACACTGCGGAAGTTCGAGTCGCAGTGCCGTTTCCCGCTGCTGGGGGCGAACGCGCTGGACGCGAAGACGCTGAAGCCGGCGTTTCCCCCGTACTTCATGAAGGAGTTCCATGTGCACGGGGCTCCGCCGGTGAAGGTGGCGGTGCTGGGTCTGACGAATCCCGGTATCGCGATCTGGGACAAGGCGTACGTGCAGGGGAAGCTGACGTTCCAGGGGCTCGAGGAGCAGGCGGCGAAGTGGGTGCCGAAGCTGCGGTCGATGGGTGCGGACGTGGTGGTCGTGTCGGCGCATTCGGGTACGTCGGGGACGTCGTCGTACGGTGACCAGGTGCCGTACGTGGAGAACTCGGCGGCGCTGGTGGCGCAGCAGGTGCCGGGGATCGACGCGATCCTGGTGGGTCACGCGCATCTGGAGATCCCGGAGCTGAAGGTCACGAACACGGCGACGGGGAAGACGGTCGTGCTGTCGGAGCCGCTGGCGTTCGCGGAGCGGCTGTCGGTGTTCGACTTCGGGCTGGTCTTCGAGAAGGGGCGCTGGCACGTCGAGTCGGTGTCGGCCTCGGTGCGCAACGCGAACTCGGTGGCGGACGACCCGAGGATCACGCGGCTGCTGAAGGACGAGCACGACGCGGTGGTGACGTACGTCAACCAGGTGGTGGGCCGGGCGACGGACACGCTGACGACGGTGGAGGCGCGCTACAAGGACGCTCCGATCATCGATCTGATCACGAAGGTGCAGGAGGACGTGGTGCGGGCGGCGCTGGTGGGGACGCAGTACGCGTCGCTGCCGGTGATCGCGCAGGCGTCGCCGTTCTCGCGGACGTCGGAGATCCCGGCGGGCAATGTGACGATCCGGGACCTGTCGAGCCTGTACGTGTACGACAACACGCTGGTGGCGAAGGTGATGACGGGTGCGCAGGTGCGGGCGTACCTGGAGTATTCGGCGAACTACTTCGTGCAGACGCCGGTGGGCGCGGCGGTCGACACGGAGAAGCTGACGAACGCGAACAACCGCCCCGACTACAACTACGACTATGTGTCGGGTCTTGGGTACGACATCGACATCGCGCAGGCGGAGGGTTCGCGGATCAAGAACCTGACGTACAACGGTGCGGCGTTGGACGACGCGCAGCAGTTCGTGTTCGCGGTGAACAACTACCGGGCGAACGGTGGCGGCGCGTTCCCGTTCGTCGCTTCGGCGACCGAGGTGTGGTCGGAGTCGACGGAGATCCGGACGCGGATCGCGGAGTGGGTCACGGCGAAGGGTGTGCTGGACCCGAAGGACTTCGCGTCGGTGGACTGGAAGCTGACGCGTGAGGGTGTGCCCGTGTTCTAGGGCGTGGGTGGTTCAGGTGGCGGCGTCGGCGCGGTTCTCGCGTCGGCGCCGTCGCGTTTTCGGCGGGTGTGCGGGGTGGTCGGACGGTTCCGGCCGGTGCGTGAACCGATCGGGGCGGCTGATCCGATGAGGGGATGCGGGGGTGGTTCTCATCGCCCGTCGACGAGCGGGATGAGCGGGACGAGGGGGGTGAGGGTCCGGGGTTCCTGCCGGGCGGCGGGGATGCGGGGGGCGTGTTCGAGGCCGAAGGTGGTGAAGGCGGTGCGTCCGGGGAGGGGGTAGGGGTCCTTGCCGGTGAGGGAGTTGAGGATGGTGGCGCTGCGCCATGCGGCGAGGCCGAGGTCGGGGGTGCCGACGCCGTGGGTGTGGAGTTCGGCGTTCTGGACGTAGACGCGGCCGGTGACGGTGGGGTCGAGGACGAGGCGGAACTGGTCGTCGATGTCGGGGCGTTCGGCGTTGTCGCGGCGGAGGTAGGGGTCGAGGCCGGCGAGGAGGGGGGCAATGGGGCGTTCGCGGTAGCCGGTGGCGAGGACGACGGCGTTGGTGGTGAGCCGGGACCGGGTGCCCTGCTGGACGTGTTCGAGGTGGAGTTCGATCTTGGTGGTGGCGATGCGTCCGGCGGTGCGGACGGTGACGGCGGGGGTGAGGACGGCGTCGGGCCAGCCTCCGTGGAGGGTGCGGCGGTAGAGCTCGTCGTGGATGGCGGCGATGGTGTCCGCGTCGATGCCTTTGTGGAGCTGCCATTGGGCGGCGAGGAGGCGGTCGCGGACGGGTTCGGTGAGGGCGTGGAAGTAGCGGGTGTAGTCGGGGGTGAAGTGCTCGAGGCCGAGTTTGGAGTACTCCATGGGGGCGAAGGCCTCGGTGCGGGCGAGCCAGTGGATCTTTTCTTTTCCGATGGGGCGGTTGCGGAGGAGGTCGAGGAAGACCTCGGCTCCTGACTGGCCGGCGCCGATGACGGTGATGTGGTCGGCGGTGAGGAACCGGTCGCGGTGCTTGAGGTAGTCGGCGGCGTGGATGACGGGGGCGTCGGGGGCGTCGACGAGGGGTTTGAGGGGTTCGGGGATGTGGGGGGCGGTGCCGACGCCGAGGACGATGTTGCGGGTGTGGGTGCGGCCGAGGGCCTGGGCCTGTCCGTGACTGTCGAGCTGGGTGAAGTCGACTTCGAAGAGGTCGTGTTCGGGGTTCCAGCGGACGGTGTCGACCTGGTGGGCGAAGCGGAGTCCGGGGAGGTTGTCGGCGACCCAGCGGCAGTAGGCGTCGTATTCGGCGCGTTGGATGTGGAAGCGCTCGGCGAAGTAGAAGGGGAAGAGGCGGTCGCGTTCCTTGAGGTAGTTGAGGAAGGACCAGGGGCTGGTGGGGTGGGCGAGGGTGACGAGGTCGGCGAGGAAGGGGACTTGGAGGGTGGCGCCGTCGATGAGGAGGCCGGGGTGCCAGTCGAAGCCGGGGCGTTGTTCGTAGAAGACGGTGTCGAGTTCGGTGAGTGGGTGGGCGAGGGCGGCGAGGGAGAGGTTGAAGGGGCCGATGCCGATGCCGACGAGGTCGCGGGGGGTCTCGGCGGTGGGGCGCTGGGGGTGGGGGGGGGTCGGGGGGGGGGGGCGCGGGGGGGGGGGGTGCGGGGTCGGTCTCATCGGGGGGTGTGTCCTTCCACCAGTTTCAGGAGCGTGGCCAGGTCGCCGGGCCGGGTGTGGGGGTTGAGGAGGGTGGCCTTGAGCCAGCGGCGGCCGTCGAGGGTGGCGCGGCCGAGGACGGCGCGGCCTTGGTCGAGGAGGGTGCGGCGGACGGCGGCGACGGTGTCGTCGGTGGCGCCGTGGGGCCGGAAGAGGACGGTGCTGATGGTGGGGTGGTCGTGGAGCTCGAAGCCGGGGTGGGCGGCGATGAGGTCGGCGAGTTCCTCGGCGTGGGCGCAGACCTGGTCGACGAGCCGGCCGATGCCGTCGCGTCCGAGGGTTTTGAGGGTGACGGCGATCTTGAGGACGTCGGGGCGGCGGGTGGTGCGCAGGGAGCGGCCCAGGAGGTCGGGGTGTCCCGCCTCGGTGTCGTCGTCGGCGTTGAGGTACTCGGCGCGGTGGGCGAGGGGGGCGAGGTCGGTGGGGTCGCGCACGGCGAGGAGTCCGGCGGCGACGGGTTGCCAGCCGAGTTTGTGCAGGTCGAGGGTGACGGTGTCGGCGTGGGCGAGTCCGTCGAGTCTGCCGCGGTGCCGGTCGCTGAAGAGGAGGCCTCCGCCGTAAGCGGCGTCGATGTGGAGGCGGGCCCCGTGGGCGGCGCAGAGGCGGGCGATGTCGGGCAGGGGGTCGATGAGTCCGGCGTCGGTGGTGCCGGCGGTGGCGGCGACCAGAAGGGGGCCGGGCAGGTCGGTCAGGGCGCTGTCGAGGGCGGCGAGGTCGAGGGTGCCGGCGGGTGCGGGGAGGACGACGGGTTCGGGGAGACCGAGGAGCCAGGCGGCGCGGTGGAGGGAGTGGTGGGCGTTCGCCCCGCAGACGAGTTGGATGCCGTGGTGCTTCTCGCGGGCGAGGAGGAGGGCGAGTTGGTTGGACTCGGTGCCGCCGGTGGTGACGAGGGCGTCGGCGGGGAGGGCGGGCGGGCCGCTGTGTGGGTCTCGCACGCCCTGGGTGCCCGGGGTTGCCTGTCGGTCCTGACTCCTCCGGGCGCATCGGCTTTCCGGGGCGGCCTGGGTGTCCGGGCCGGCCTCGGTGTCGGGGGCGTCCCGGGGGGCGGGGGCGTCCCGGGCGTCCTGGCCGTCGGGGGTGGCCTCGGTGTCCGGGGGGCCGTAGACGAGCCGGGCGAGGGCCTGGGCGACGGCCGCTTCGAGTTCGGAGGCGGCGGGGGCCTGGTCCCAGGAGTCGAGGGAGGGGTTGAGGGCGGAGGCGGCGAGGTCGGCGGCGGTCGCGACGGCCAGGGGCGGGCAGTGCAGGTGGGCCGCGCACAGCGGGTCGGCGGGGTCGGCGGCGCCTTCGGCGAGGGCTCGGACGAGGGTGTGCAGGGCGTCGGGGCTGCCGTACCGGGGCAGGGGGTCGCCGAGGGCCGTCCGCAGGCGCTGGGCGACCTCGGTGGGCCCTCCGGCCGGGAGGGGGCCGCCCCGGGCGGTGGCGCCTTGGGTGAGGGCGTCCAGGACGGTGTCGAGCAACGGCCGCAGTGCGTCGGGGCCAGAAGGGCCTGAGGCGAGGGGCGCCGTGCTCATGGGTGTCCTCCGGTGACGTGCGGCGGGTCCTTCCCGGCGTGTACGAGTTTTTGGGCAGGTGCGCCCGCCAAGGACAACGATTCGGCCCCGGCGGGGGTACTGCCGTACGGAGGATTTGTGTGAGCGGGGCCGGACGTCGTGGAACGGCCGCGGACAGCGTGGACGGGACGGAAACGCCGTAGAAGGACCGGAGAACGCCACGGAACGGCCGCACAGGCCGTCGAACGGCCGGCGGCGCCGGGGGCCGGCCGCACGCACCTTGGAACAGCCAAGGCGCCGTGGACGGCCCGGGCCTGGCACGGCGAACGCCGGACGGCCTTGGGCGGCTGTCCGGCGTTCGGGATCGCTCCGGGGGTCCGGAGGACGGTCGGGGGACCGGCCTCGGCGGCCGGTCACCGGGTGGTGGGGCCTAGGCCTGCCTCACCTTCAGCGCCCGCGCGAGGTCGTCGAGTTGGTCGGCGAGCTTGCGGCGCAGGGCCGGGATGGGGTCGGCGTCGCGCAGGCAGGCCTCGCCGAGGGAGAGGGTCTCGGGGGTGACGACACAGGCCGGGAAGGCGTAGCGGCCGGCGGCTTCGGCGATGGCGGGGCCGCGGCGGGCGGCGAGGGCCACGACGTCGGGCCAGTAGCGCTCGACGTACCCGTTCAGGAGGTCGGTCTGTTCGGGCTGCCAGAAGCCCTGGGCGGTGGCGCTGAACAGGTAGTTGGAGAGGTCGTCGCCGGAGAACATCGCGTCCCAGGCGGCGCGCTTGGCCTCCGGGTCGGGCAGTGCGGCGCGGCAGCGGGCGGCGCCTTCCTGGCCGGTGGCGCTGGGGTCCTGGACGAGTTCGGCCTCGATGACGGCGTCGTCGACGGCACCGAGGACGCTGAGCCGGCCGAGGATGCGCCAGCGCAGTTCGGGGTCGAGTTCGGGGCCGCCGGGGACGGTGCCCTCGGAGAACCAGGCGCTGATGGTGTCGGGGTGGACGGCGACGTCGATGAGGTGGCGCACGGCGGTCAGCCGCAGGCCGGGGTGGGAGCCGTCCTCGGTGCGGCGGATGAGGTCGCGGCACAGGTCGGTGAGGGTGGCGAGGGCGGCGGGCCGCTGTTCGGGGCGCAGGTACCGGTCGGCGACGTGGACGCCTGCGAAGGTCAGGACGCCTTGGACGAGGGCGAGGTCGGTCTCGTGCGGCAGGTGGGCGCGGGCGGCCTCGATGTAGGCCGTGGGGGCCAGTTCGCCGTCGCGCACGGCGTCGCGCAGGGCGTTCCAGACGGTGGCCCGGGTGAGCGGGTCGGGGAGGCCGGAGAGGGCGGCCCGTACGGTCTGGAAGGACTTGTCGTCGAAGCGGACCTTGGCGTAGGTGAGGTCGCCGTCGTTGAGGAGGAGCAGGTCGGGGCGGCGGCCGGGCCTGGGGTCGGTGGGGGCGTCCTGGGGGACGTCGAGTTCGAAGCGGTCGCGCAGGGTGAGCCGGCCGTCCTCGCCGGGGACGGTGTCGTAGGCGCCTGCGGCGATGCGGTGGGGGCGGCTGCCCTGGTGGCCGACGGTGAGTTGCCACTGGCCGTCGGCGTCGGTGATCTCGGGGGTGAGGGTGTCGACCCCGGTGGTGCGCAGCCAGGCGTCGGCCCAGGCGTGGACGTCGCGCTCGGTGGCGGAGGCGAGGTTGTCGATGAAGTCGGCGAGGGTGGCGTTGGCGAACTTGTGGCGGGCGAAGTGGGTGTTGATGCCGGCCAGGAAGTCCTTCTCGCCGAGCCAGGTGACGAGTTGGCGCAGTGCGGAGGCGCCCTTGGCGTAGGAGATGCCGTCGAAGTTGAGCATGGCGGACGCGGTGTCGGGGACGGCGTCCGGGTCGGGGGCGACGGGGTGGGTGGAGGGGCGCTGGTCGGCGTCGTAGCCCCAGGACTTGCGGGCGACGCCGAAGTCGACCCAGGTGTCGGTGAAGCGGGTGGCCTCGGTGAGGGTCTGGTAGCCCATGTACTCGGCGAAGGACTCGTTGAGCCAGATGTCGTCCCACCAGCGCAGGGTGACGAGGTCGCCGAACCACATGTGGGCCATCTCGTGGGCGATGACCATGGCGCGGGTCTGGCGTTCGGTGTCGGTGACGGCGGAGCGGTAGACGAATTCGTCGCGGAAGGTGACGAGTCCGGGGTTCTCCATGGCGCCGGCGTTGAATTCGGGGACGAACGCCTGGTCGTAGGAGTCGAAGGGGTAGGGCTCGTCGAACTTCTCGTGGTAGCGGTCGAAGCAGGCGCGGGTGACGTCGAGGATCTCGTCGGCGTCGGCGTCGAGGTAGGGGGCGAGCGAGCGGCGGCAGTGGAGGCCGAAGGGGAGGCCGGCGTGCTCGGTGCGTACGGAGTGCCAGGGGCCTGCGGCGACGGCGACGAGGTAGGTGGAGATCAGGGGGGTGGGGGCGGCCTTCCAGCGGCCGTCCCCGAGGTGTTCGGTGACGCCGTTGGCGAGGACGGTCCAGCCTTCGGGGGCGGTGACGGTCAGTTCGAAGACGGACTTGAGGTCGGGCTGGTCGAAGGCGGCGAAGACGCGCTGGACGTCTTCCATGAACAGTTGGGTGTAGAGGTAGGTCTCGCCGTCGGTGGGGTCGGTGAAGCGGTGCATGCCCTCCCCGGTGCGGGAGTAGCGCATGCCGGCGTCGACGCGCAGTTCGTGCTCGCCGGCGGTGAGTCCCTTCAGGGGCAGCCGGTTCTCGTCCAGGGTCTCCGGGTCGAGGGGCCGGCCGTCGAGGGTGACGGAGCGCAGTTGTGCGGGCTTCAGCTCGACGAAGGTGTCCGCGGTGGTACGGGCGGTGAACCGGATGACGGTCCGGGAGTCGAAGGTCTCGTCCCCTCCGGTCAGGTCGAGTTCGATCCCGTAGTGGTGGACGTCGAGGAGGTTGGCACGGGTCTGCGCTTCGTCGCGCGTCAGTACGGACATGAGCCCATGCTGCCCGATGGCGAGGTCGGCACACAGGGGTGGTGCGGTATGTGCGCTTTGGTGCCGCCCGGTCACGGGCTGCGGCGGAGGGGGTGTGCCGGGGTGCGGGGTGTCGCGCGGCGGGGGCGGGCGCGGCCCGCCGTGGTCACTCGGACGGGTCGGAGGGGTCCGTCGTGGCGCCGCCGGCGTCGTCGGCGATGCGTTCGTGGTGGCGGATGACCTCGGCGATGATGAAGTTCAGCAGCTTCTCGGCGAAGGCCGGGTCGAGTTTGGCGCTCTCGGCGAGGCGGCGCAGCCGGGCGATCTGGTGAGCCTCGCGGGAGGGGTCGGCCGGCGGCAGCTGGTGGGCGGCCTTGAGGTGGCCGACCTGCTGGGTGCACTTGAAGCGTTCGGCGAGCATGTGGACGACGGCGGCGTCGATGTTGTCGATGCTGTCGCGCAGCCGGGCGAGTTCCGCGCTGACGTCGGGTCCGGCTTCCTGGGGCTTGCTGGTGGTCATGACAGCCAACCCTACGGGGCGGGCGGGGGCCCGGTCCTGACGGGAGGGCGTGCGGGGGCGCCCGCGGCCGGGGCCGCGGGCGTCGTGTGCGCGGGTCGTACCAGTCTCGCGGGTCGTACGCGTCGTACGTGTCGTGCGGTCCGCGGGTCTCACGATTCGTACGGGGCTCGCGCGCCGTACGTACGAGTGGCGCGGGCCGGTCGTACGGGTGGCCCGCGCCGTTCGTGCCGGTGGCGCGGGCCCGTTCGTGCCGGTGGCGCGGCCGGGCCGGGGATCAGAGGCCGGCGGCGGCGCGGGCTATGTCGGCGGCGAAGGTCGAGACCTCGCTGTAGACGCCGGGGTAGCCGGGTTCGGCGCAGCCCTGGCCCCAGCTGACGATGCCGACCTGGAGGTAGGCGCCGGTGTCGTCCTTGCGGAACATGGGTCCGCCGGAGTCGCCCTGACAGGTGTCGACGCCGCCCTGGGTGACGAATCCGGCGCAGATCTCGTCGCCGGGGACGAGGTCGCTGCCGTAGGCCCGCTGGCAGGTGGCGTCGTCGACGAAGGGGACGGTGGCCTTGAGCAGGTAGCGCTGCTGTCCGCCGCCCTCGCGGGTGGCGCCCCAGCCGGCGACGGTGAAGTCGCCGTTGTTGTAGGCGGTGTTGGTGGCGATCTTCAGGGTGGGCAGTTCGATGGGCCGGGCGAGTTTGATGAGGGCCCAGTCCTTGCCCTTGCCGTTGTAGCCGGGGGCCTGGAGCACCTTGGTCGACTTGACCTTGACCGCGCTGCTGCTCTGGAGGTCGACGACGCCGGCGGTGGCGGTGATGGAGGTGTTGCTGCCGGAGCCGTTCACGCAGTGGGCGGCGGTCAGGACGATGCTCTTGGTGTAGAGCGCTCCGCCGCAGCCCATGGAGAGGCGGACCATGAACGGGAACTCGCCCTGGGCGGCGCGGGTCCCGCCGACGACGGGGGCGGGGGCGGCGTGGGCGGACAGCGGCTGGAGGGAGACGGCGGCGAGGGTGACCGCGCCGATGGCGAGCAGTCTTCTGATCACGCCGTACTTCTTGGGAGACTTCAACGTGGTTCCTTCCGTGGGGGGTTGTCCGCAGGGCGGATGCACGGAGAACGCCGGATGGCTCGATGGCATGCACCTGCCAAGCTGGTGGGGATTATGAGGACCGTCCGCACTACCGGGCAAGAGCCGCATTCCGGCCAGGTGCCGCCCCGCCCTTCCCGCTGCCCCGCCGGCGGGCGGGTCCCCGCTTACAGTGGAGAGGGGGTTCCGGCGTCTTCAGGGGGTGCGGGCGTGGCGAACGGCGGTCCCGTCGAGCACGGATACCCGCATCTGGACACGGTGCGGGCGTCGATCACCGCGCTGTACAGACGGCTCTCCTACGACACCGTCCACACCTTCGCGACCAGCGTGGCGCCCGCCGACGTGGCCTTCGCGGACGTCGACGACCTGCATCTGGGCGCCCAGCGCGTGGCCCGGGAGATGGTGCGGCACTATCACCTGCCGGACGCCCGGATGATCGTCGGTTTCCGCGAGATGACCCATGCGGCGCACGTCGAACTCGCCGCCGGACCCGAGTACTTCATCGAGCTCAACGACCGGTTCCGCACCCACCGCAGGGACATCGGCGCCGCCCTCGCGCACGAGGTGATGCACGTCGTGCTGCACCGCCTGGACCTCTCGTTCCCCGGCATCCGCGACACCGAGATCCTCACCGACACGGCCGCCGCCTACCTCGGCGCGGGCTGGCTCCTGCTCGACGCCTACCGCGAGGACGGCGCGACCTCGCAGAAGCTCGGCTATCTGACCCCCGAGGAGTTCGGGTACGTCCTCGCCAAGCGCGCCCTGGTCTTCGGCGAGGACCCGTCGGTGTGGTTCACCAGCCCGCAGGCGTACACCGCGTACACCAAGGGCATGGAGCTGGCCCGGCACGACGCGCGGCAGCCGCCGCTGACCGCGGCGGGCTGGGCGGGCCGCCGCCGCTACGCCCGCGACCGCCGCCACGCCCAGGACCACCGCGCCCCCGACGACCCCGGCGTCCCGTACTCGTTCGCGCCCGACGACCGCGGGCCGCTGCGCGTCGCCTTCCCCTGCCCGACCTGCCACCAGCGCATCAGGGTGCCGGTCCGGGGCCGGGTACGGGCGCGCTGCGGGCTGTGCCGGACGGTGCTGGAGTGCGACACCTAGCTCGTGTCCGCCTCGGGGAGTGCGACGCGCTCCGGCGGCACGCGGGCCGAGTACGGACGGCACGCGGGCCGAGTACGGACGGCGTGCGGGTACGGAACGGGCGGCGCTCGGGTCCGGAGCAGGCCGGGCGCAGGCCCCGGGTTGGGTGAGGCAGAACACCCCGAAAGCCTTTGCCTCGCGCGCCGGTGGCGAGCGAGGGTCGAAGGATGAGCACGAACGACCCGACCGCGCTTCTCTTCCCCGCCGTGTACGAGGGTGACGAGGACACGGTCGTACGGCTGCTGCGCGCCGGGGTGAGCCCCGAGGCGGTCGACGAGGACGGCCAGAGCGCCCTGTACCTGGCGGCGGTCAGCGACCGGCCCGGCGTCGTACGGCTGCTGCTGGTCGCCGGCGCCGAGCCCGACCGGCTCAGCCTGGGCACGGACGCTCCCCTGTGCGGCGCCGCCTGCGGCGGTCACACGGAGGTGGTCCGGGCCCTGCTCGCCGCGGGGGCGCACCCGGACACCGTGGAGGCGTTCGGGTTCACCGCGCTGGCCTGGGCGCTGCGCCGGGGTCACACCACCGTGGCGGAGGCGCTGCTCGGAGCGGGCGCGGACCCCGGCCGGCCCGGACCGGCGGGCGAACCCCCGCTGGTGGCGGCCGCGCACCGGGGATCGCCCGGCTGCGTACGGGCGCTGCTGGCGCACGGGGCGGGTGCGCGGGGCGAGGCGCTGGCGGAGGCGCGCCGGCTGCTCGGTGTCGGCGTCGAGGCCGAGCTGCGGGAGACGCTGGCCCGCACGCACGGTCCCGGGCACGCCTCGGTCACCCACCGGCACTCCTCGCCCGAGGGCGTGGTCGTCGAGGTCCAGCTCCTGGACGCGCAGGGCAGTCCGTTCGCCGGCGACGACCTGGAGACCGGCCACGCGGAGATCGTCGCCCTGCTGAAGGCGAGCACGACCCGCCACGGCCTCTGAGCCGCCGAGGAGCGCGAAGCGGGCGGATCCGCTACAGCGCCCCGTACACCGCGCCCGGCGCCTCGGCCCGGGACAGCAGTGCGCGGGCCGTCTCGCCGGCCTCCGCCGGGGTCCACCGGGCGCCCTTGTCCACGCTCGGACCCGGCCGCCAGCCCTCCATCACCGTGATCCGGCCGCCCTCGGTCTCGAAGACGCGGCCGGTGACCCCGGCGCTGGCGGCCGAGCCGAGCCAGACCACCAGCGGCGAGACGTTGCCGGGGTCCATGGCGTCGAATCCGCTGCCGGGGGCCGCCATGGCGTCGGCGAAGGCGCGTTCGGTCATCCGGGTGCGGGCGGCCGGGGCGATGGCGTTGACCTGGACGCCGTAGCGTTCCATCTCGGCCGCCGCGACCAGGGTGAGGCCGACGATGCCGGCCTTGGCGGCGCTGTAGTTGCCCTGCCCGACGGATCCGAGCAGGCCCGCCCCGCTGCTGGTGTTGACGACCCGGGCGTCGGGCGCGCGCCCGGCCCTGGCCTCCGCGCGCCAGTGCGCCGCCGCGTGCCGCAGCGGCAGGAAGTGCCCCTTGAGATGGACCCGCATCACGGCGTCCCAGTCGTCCTCGTCGAGGTTGACCAGCATGCGGTCGCGCAGGAACCCGGCGTTGTTGACGAGGGTGTCGAGCCGCCCGTACGTCTCCAGGGCGGTGCGGACGAGAGAGGCGGCGCCCTCCGTCGTCGCGATGTCCCCGCCGTGGGCCACCGCCTCGCCGCCCGCCGCGCGGATCTCCTCGGCCACCCGCGCTGCCGGGCTGTCCTCGGCGGGGGTGCCGTCGAGGCCGACCCCGAGGTCGTTGACGACGAGCCGGGCGCCCTCGGCGGCGTACGCCAGCGCGTGGGCCCGGCCGAGCCCGCGGCCCGCGCCGGTGACGATCACGACTCGCCCGTGGCACAGCGGTGGTGCGCTCATCGGGATGCTCCCTGGTGGTCCTGGTCGGCTGATGGCTGGGCCTTTGGCGGCTGGTCCTGGTCGGCTGACGGCTGGGCCCTTGACGGCTGGTCCTGGTCGGCTGACGGCTGGGCCCTTGACGGCTGGTCCTTGTTGGCGGTGGCGGCGTCGAGGAAGGCGGGGCGTTCCCCGCCTCCGTGGACGAGGAGGGAGGCGCCGCTGATGTAGGCGGCGGCGTCGGAGGCGAGGAAGACGGCGGCCGCGCCGACGTCACCGGGCCGGGCGAGACGGCCGAGCGGGACGGTGCGGGCGACGGCGGCGAGGCCGTCCTCGCCGCCGTAGTGCAGATGGGCCAGTTCGGTGCGGACCATGCCGACGACCAGGGTGTTGACCCGGATCTCCGGCGCCCATTCGACGGCCATCGACCGGGCCAGGTTCTCCAGTCCGGCCTTGGCGGCGCCGTAGGCGGCGGAACCGGGCGAGGGGCGTGAGCCGCTGACGCTGCCGATCATCACGATCGAGCCCCGGGACCTCCTGAGGTGGGCGCGGGCCGCGAGCGAGGCGGTGAGCGGGGCGGTGAGGTTGAGTTCGATCACCCGGGCGTGCCGCTCGGCGTCCGCCTCGGCGAGGGGCCGGTACGGGGCGCCGCCCGCGTTGTTGACCAGGACGTCGAGCCTGGGCAGGGCGTCGAAGAAGGCCCGTACCGCGGCCGGGTCGCGCAGGTCGAGGGGGACGAACTCGGCCTTGCCCAGAGGGATTTCGGGCGGCCGTCGGGCGCAGACCACGACCTGGGCACCGGCCTGCTCGAAGGCGCGCGTGATGCCCGCCCCGACCCCTCGGGTGCCACCGGTGACGACGACGGTGCGACCGGCGAGGTCCACGGCGGGTCCGGGCGGGTCCGGGGGTCGGGGCGGGTCCGGGGGTTCGGGCCCGGTCGGGGGACCTGGCCGGTCGGAGGGGCCGGGCCGACCGGAAGGGCTGGGCCGACCGGCGGAGCGAGGTGGCCGCTCGGTGGGCCCCCCGGGCGGGCGGTCGGCGGATTCGGGCGGCCGGTCGGCGGACCGGGGTGGCCGGTCGGAGGGGCCGGGTCGGTTCGTGGTGTCCGGGTTGTCCACAGGGCCTCCCGCGGGGCCGCGATCGCTGCTAGCTTCGCATCACACCTAACAAACGTTTGGTGGAAAGGTAGCTGATGTGCCCATGGGTGTCTCCACCTCGTCCCCGGAAAAGGGGATTTCCGTCGTCACGGTCGACTTCCCGCCGGTGAACGCGCTGCCGGTGCGGGGCTGGTTCGAGCTCGCCGACGCCGTGCGCGCGGCGGGCGAGGACCCGGGCGTCCGGTGTGTCGTCCTGAGAGCGGAGGGACGCGGGTTCAACGCGGGCGTCGACATCAAGGAGCTCCAGCGCGACACCGGTCATGGCGCGCTGATCGGCGCGAACCGGGGCTGCGCCGAGGCGTTCGCCGCGGTGTACGAGTGCGAGGTGCCCGTCGTGGCGGCGGTGCACGGGTTCTGTCTGGGCGGCGGCATCGGGCTCGTGGGGAACGCGGACGCGATCGTGGCGAGCGAGGACGCCGTGTTCGGCCTGCCCGAGCTGGACCGGGGCGCGCTCGGCGCGGCCACGCATCTGGCCCGCCTGGTCCCCCCGCATCTGTTGCGCGTCCTGTACTACACCTCGCGCACGGCGACGGCGGCCGAGCTGCGCGACCACGGCTCGGTGTGGCGGGTCGTGCCCGGCGGGGAGCTGCGGGCGGCGGCGCTGGAGCTGGCGCGCGAGATCGCGGCGAAGGACGGGCGGCTGATCCGGCTCGCCAAGGCCGCCATCAACGGCATCGACCCCGTCGACGTGCGCCGCAGCTACCGCTTCGAACAGGGCTTCACGTTCGAGGCCGCTCTCGCCGGGGTGGCGTCCCGGGTCCGCGACACCTTCGGCAAGGAGGCCCCCCGGTGAGCGACAAGACCATGTCGGCGCAGGACGTCGTCGGCCGGCTGGAGAGCGGGATGACCGTCGGCATCGGCGGCTGGGGCGCGCGGCGCAAGCCGATGGCCCTGGTGAGAGCGCTGCTCCGCAGCGAGATCACCGATCTGACGGTCGTGTCGTACGGCGGCCCGGACGTCGGGCTGCTCGCGGCCGCCGGCCGGATCCGCACCCTGGTCACCGCGTTCGCGACGCTCGACTCCGTCCCACTCGAACCGCACTACCGCGCGGCCCGTGAGAGCGGTGCGTTCGAGCTGCGGGAGGTGGACGAGGCGATGTTCATGTGGGGGTTGCACGCGGCGGCGAACCGACTGCCGTTCCTGCCGGTGCGGGCGGGGCTCGGCTCGGACGTCATGCGGGTCAACCCTGACCTCAGGACGGTCACTTCGCCGTACCCGGACCCGGTGTCGGGGATACGGGAGGAGCTGGTGGCCATGCCCGCGCTGCGCCTGGACGCGGCGCTGGTGCACATGAACCGCGCGGACCGGGCGGGCAACGGCCAGTATCTGGGCCCCGACCCGTACTTCGACGACCTGTTCTGCGAGGCGGCGGACACGGCGTACGTCTCCTGCGAGCGGATCGTCGACACGGCGGAGCTGGCCAAGGAGGCGGCGCCGCAGACGTTGCTGCTCCAACGGTCGTCCGTGACCGGGGTGGTGGAGACGCCGAACGGCGCGCACTTCACCTCGTGCGCACCGGACTACGGACGGGACGAGGCGTTCTTGCGGCTGTACGCGAGCACGCCCTACGCCGAGTTCGCCGAGCGGTTCCTCGGCGGCGGCGAACAGGACTATCAGGACGCGGTGCGGACCTGGCGGAAGGAGCGGGAGCGGTGAACGAGGGCGCGGGGGCGGTGAAGGGAGCGGTGGCGATGAGCGGGGACGGCGTCGGGGCGGTCCGGGTGACCCGAGCCGAGTACTGCGTGATCGCGTGTGCCGAGGCATGGCGGGGTGACGGCGAGGTGCTGGCCAGTCCGATGGGGGCGATCCCGTCGGTCGGCGCCCGGCTGGCCCGGCTCACCTTCTCGCCGGATCTGCTGCTGACGGACGGCGAGGCGCTGCTCGTCGCCCCGGACGGCACACCTGAGGGCTGGCTGCCGTACCGCAGGCATCTGACGGCGGTGACCGGCGGGCGGCGGCACGTGATGATGGGGGCGAGCCAGATCGACCGGTTCGGCAACCAGAACATCGCGTGTGTCGGTGACTGGTCCCGGCCCCGGCGCCAGTTGCTGGGCGTGCGCGGGGCACCGGTCAACACCCTGAACAACCCGACCAGTTACTGGATCCCCCGGCACTCGCCGCGGGTGTTCGTGGAGCGGGTCGACATGGTGTGCGGGGTGGGATACGACCGCATCGCCGCCGCGGGTCCGGGCGCCGCCCGCTTCCACCGGCTGCCGCGGGTGGTGACCGATCTGGCCGTCCTCGACTTCGCGACGCCCGATCACTCGATGCGGCTGGTGTCCGTGCACCCGGGCGTGAGCGTCGAGCAGGTCGCGGAGGCGACGGGCTTCGCACTGACGGTCCCGGACGAAGTGCCGTTCACCCGCGACCCGACGCCGGAGGAGCTGGAGCTGATCCGCACAGTGATCGACCCAGGGGGTCTGCGCGAACGCGAGGTGCCCGATCCGCGGGACGGTCCGGGCGGCCGTACAGGCGTCAGTCCGGGCGGGGCCGGCGGCGCGAGCGCGACCGGGGCGGCTGACGCGCCTGGGGCGGCCGACGCGGACGGCGGTGCCCGGGGCGGAGGGATACCCGCCGGTCCCGGTGGAGGCGGGCGCTGATGGAGACCGCGCTGACCCGGCTGGTCGGGGTCCGGCATCCCCTCGTGCAGACCGGTATGGGCTGGGTGGCAGGGCCCCGTCTGGTCTCGGCGGCGGCGAACGCGGGCGCGCTCGGCATCCTGGCCTCGGCGACGATGACGACGGACCAGCTCCGGGACGCGGTGCGGGAGGTCAAGTCCCGTACGGACAAGCCCTTCGGGGTGAACCTGCGTGCCGATGCCGGGGACGCGGGCGACCGGGTGCGGATCATGATCGACGAGGGTGTTCGGGTCGCCTCCTTCGCGCTGGCCCCGTCCCGGGAGCTGATCGCCGGGCTGAAGGAGGCCGGGGTGGTCGTGGTGCCGTCCGTGGGTGCCCGGCGGCACGCCGAGAAGGTCGCCGCCTGGGGCGCGGACGCGGTGATCGTGCAGGGCGGGGAGGGTGGCGGTCACACCGGGGAGGTGGCGACGAGCGTGCTGCTGCCCCAGGTGGTGGACGCCGTGGACATCCCGGTGGTGGCGGCGGGCGGTTTCCACGACGGGCGGGGGCTGGTGGCGGCGCTGGCGTACGGGGCGGCGGGCATCGCGATGGGGACGCGTTTCCTGCTGACCTCCGACTCGACGGTCCCGGACGCGGTGAAGGCGAGGTATCTGGCGGCGACGGTGAAGGACGTCACCGTGACGACGGCCGTCGACGGGCTGCCCCACCGCATGCTGCGCACCGAGTTCGTCGAGGGCCTGGAGCGGGCGGGGCGCACCGGGGCGCTCGTCCGGGCGGTGCGGCGGGCCGCGGGGTTCCGGCGGATATCGGGGCTCTCCTGGTCCCGGATGGTCCGTGACGGTCTCGCGATGCGGCACGGCCGCGATCTGAGCTGGAGCCAGGTCCTGCTCGCCGCCAACACCCCGATGCTCCTGAAGGCGTCGATGGTGGACGGCCGGACGGACCTGGGGGTGATGGCGGCGGGTCAGGTGGCGGGCGTGATCGAGGACCTCCCGTCGTGCGCGGAACTGGTCGGGCGGGTGATGGCACAGGCCCACGAGGTCCTGGACACCCTGCCCCGACGGGACGGGGCGCGCCCGCCGTGGGCCGAGACCTGCGGCGGGGGCCCGGGCGACTGAGTCCCGGTGCGGCCGGGCGACTCGGTCCCGGTGCGGCCGGCCGACTGGGTGCCAGTGGGGCCGGGCAACTCGGTCCCGGTGCGGCCGGCCGACTGGGTGCCAGTGGAGCCGGGCGACTGGGTGCCGGGGCGGCCGGGCAGCTGAGTGCCGGGGCGGCCGGACGGCAGGTGTCCGTTCGGCCGCGCGGCTCGCCGGGGCCCGGTGCTCAGAGGCGTTCGATGATGGTGACGTTCGCCTGGCCTCCGCCCTCGCACATCGTCTGGAGGCCGAACCGTCCGCCGGTGCGCTCCAGTTCGTGCAGGAGGGTGGTCATCAGGCGGACGCCGGTGGCCCCCAGGGGGTGGCCGAGGGCGATGGCGCCGCCGTTGACGTTGACCTTCTCGGGGTCGGCGCCGGTCTCCTTGAGCCAGGCGAGGACGACCGGGGCGAACGCCTCGTTGATCTCGACGAGGTCGATGTCGGCGATGGACATGCCGGTCTTCCTGAGGGCGTGGGCGGTGGCGGGGATGGGGGCGGAGAGCATCCGGATGGGGTCCTCTCCGCGTACGGAGAGGTGGTGGACGCGGGCGCGGGGGGTCAGTCCGTGGTCGCGCAGGGCCCGTTCGGAGGCGAGGAGCATCGCGGCGGCGCCGTCGGAGACCTGGGAGGAGCAGGCGGCGGTGATGGTGCCGCCCTCGACGACGGGGGCGAGGGCGGCCATCTTCTCGGGGGTGGTGTCGCGGCGGGGGCCTTCGTCGGCGGTGACGTCGCCGTGGGGGACGGTCTCGCGGGCGAAGCGGCCCTCGTCTGCGGCACGGATCGCCCGTCGGTGGGAGCGGAGGGCGAACTCCTCCTGGTCGAGGCGGCTGATGCCCCAGGTGGCGGCGATGAGTTCGGCGCCGTGGAACTGGTTGACGGGGCGGTCGCCGTAGCGGGTGCGCCAGCCCGCGCTGCCGGCGAAGGGGCCTTCGGTGAGGCCGAGGGGGGCGGCGGCCTGACGGGAGGCGAAGGCGATGGGGATCTGGCTCATGTTCTGCACGCCGCCGGCGACGACGAGGTCCTGGGTGCCGGACATCACGCCCTGGGCGGCGAAGTGGACGGCCTGCTGGGAGGAGCCGCACTGCCGGTCGACGGTGACCCCGGGGACCTCCTCTGGCAGTCCGGCCGCCAGCCAGCTGGTGCGGGCTATGTCCCCGGCCTGCGGTCCGACGGTGTCCAGGCAGCCGAGGACGACGTCCTCGACGGCCGCCGGGTCGACGCCGGAGCGTTCGAGGAGGGCCTTGAGCACGTGCGCGCCGAGGTCGGCGGGGTGGACGGTGCTCAGTCCTCCCCCGCGTCGCCCGACGGGGGTGCGGACCGCTTCGACGATGTAGGCCTCGGCCATGACGGCTCCTTGGGGGTGTGGGTGTGCCGCTTACGTCTCCTCGCGCACGGAGATGCCGTCGAGCACCATCGACAGGTACTGGCGGGCGATCTCCTCGGGGCTGTGCCGGCCGCCGGGCCGGTACCAGGAGGCGGCGACCCAGACGGTGTCGCGGACGAAGCGGTAGGTCAGGCGGATGTCGAGGTCGGCGCGGAAGACCCCGGCGTCGACTCCGCGTTCCAACGTGCTGAGCCAGGCCTTCTCGAAGTTGCGCTGGGACTCGGTGAGGAAGGCGAAGCGCTGCTGTGCGGCGAGGTGCCGGGACTCCTTCTGGTAGATGGCGACGGCCGCGCGGTGCCGGTCGATCTCCCGGAAGGATTCGGTGACGAGGGCTTCGAGGGTCTCCCGGGGGCCGAGTCCGGCGTCGAGGACGGTGTCGTAGCCCTCCCAGAGCTCGTCGAGGAAGGTGCGCAGGATCTCCTCCAGCATCGATTCCTTGGAGTCGAAGTGGTAGTAGAGGCTGCCGGCGAGCATCCCGGCCTCGTCCGCGATGCGGCGGACGGTGGTGGCGTTGTAGCCCTGTTCGGCGAACACCTCGGCTGCGGTGCCGAGGAGTTCGCGGCGGCGCTCCGGGGTGGCGGTCACCTGGGGCTTCTTCTTGGTAGGCACCGGGTCATTGTCGTCCTACGCGTGCTGGCTGCTCACGGACACGACCTCGCCGGTGAGGTACGAGGAGTAGCCGGAGGCGAGGAAGACGATGACGTTGGCGACCTCCCAGGGTTCGGCGTGGCGGCCGAAGGCCTCGCGGGCGGTCAGTTCCTCCAGGAGTCCGGGGGTGGTGACCTTCGCCAGGTGGGGGTGCAGGGCGAGGCTGGGCGCGACGGCGTTGACCCGGACGCCGTAGGCGGCGGCCTCGACGGCGGCGCAGCGGGTGAGGGCCATGACGCCCGCTTTCGCGGCGGCGTAGTGGGCCTGTCCGGACTGGGCGCGCCAGCCGAGGACGGAGGCGTTGTTGACGACGACTCCGCCGTGGCCGCCGTCCCTGAGGCGTCGCAGGGCGGCCCGGGTGCAGCGGAAGGTGCCGTTCAGGGTGACGTCGAGGACGGTGGACCACTGGTCGTCGCTCATGTCGACGAGGGGTGCGATGCCGCCGAGGCCGGCGTTGTTGACGACGATGTCCAGCCGGCCGTGGAGGCGGGTGGCGGTGTCGAAGAGGGCCTGGACCTGGTCCTCGTCGGTGACGTCGCAGGGCTGTGCGGCGACCTGGCCGGGGCCGAATTCCTTGGTGAGGGTGTCGAGGGTCTCGCCCAGGCGGCGGGTGTGGGCGTCGCTGAGGACGACGCGGGCGCCCTCTTCGAGGAGCCGGCGGGCGGTGGCTCCGCCGATGCCGGCGCCGGCCGCGGCGGTGATGACGGCGCTGCGGCCCTTCAGCAGTCCGTGGCCGGGTACGTACGCCGGGCTCTCGACGTCGCTCATGCCTCCAAGCTAACCTACCAAACACTTGTTAGGGAAGGTTGCCGGAAGGTGCCGCCGATGGATCTCGACCTCTCCCCCGCCGACGAGGCGTTCCGCGCCGAGGCCCGTGCCTGGCTGGACGAGCACGTCCCGGCGGTCCCGCCGCCCTCGCTGGAGACCGCGGAGGGCTTCGCGGCGCATCGCGTCTGGGAGGCCGAACTGGCGGCGGACCGCTGGTCGGTGGTGTCGTGGCCGGCGGAGTACGGCGGCCGGGACGCGGACCTGGTGCGCTGGCTGGTGTTCGAGGAGGAGTACCACGCGGCGGGCGCGCCGGGGCGGGTCGGGCAGAACGGCGTGAGTCTGCTCGCGCCGACGCTGTTCGAGCACGGCACGGCGGAGCAGCGGGCGCGGGTGCTGCCGTCGATGGCCACCGGCGAGGTGGTGTGGGCGCAGGCCTGGTCCGAGCCGGAGGCGGGTTCGGACCTGGCCTCGCTGCGGTCGCGGGCGGTGCGGACGGACGGCGGCTGGCTGCTGCGCGGGCACAAGACGTGGTCGTCGCGGGCCGCGTTCGCCGACCGGGCCTTCGGCCTGTTCCGCAGCGAGCCGGGCCTGGAGAAACCCCATCGGGGCCTGACGTATCTGATGTTCGACCTGCGCGCGCCGGGGGTGACGGTCCGCCCGATCGGGCGTCTGGACGGCAGGCCGGCGTTCGCGGAGCTGTTCCTGGACGACGTGTTCGTGCCCGACGAGGACGTGATCGGGGAGCCGGGGCAGGGCTGGCGGGTGGCGATGTCGACGGCGGGCAACGAACGTGGGCTGACGCTGCGTTCGCCGGGCCGGTTCCTGGCGGCGGCGGACCGGCTGGCCGCGCTGTGGCGGGACCGGGGCGACCCGTCGGACACGGCTCTGCGCGAGCGGGTGGCCGACGCGGTGATCGGGGCGCGGGCCTACCAGCTGTTCACGTACGCCCACGCCTCCCGGCTGCTCGAAGGGGAGGGCATCGGCTCCGAGTCCAGTCTGAACAAGGTGTTCTGGTCGGAGCTGGACCTCGCGCTGCACGAGACGGCGCTCGATCTGCTGGGCGCCGGGGGCGAGTCGGCGGACGGCGCCTGGTGCGAGGGGTACGTCTTCGCGCTCGCGGGCCCGGTGTACGCGGGCACCAACGAGATCCAGCGCGACATCATCGCCGAGCGGCTGCTCGGCCTGCCGAAGGGCCGCCGCTGATGCGTTTCCTCCTCGACACCGAACAGCGTGCCTTCGCCGCCTCGCTGGACGCGATGCTGGGGTCCGCGGACACCCCGGCGGCGGTGCGGGCGTGGGCCGGCGGCGATCACGTGCCGGGGCGGGCCCTGTGGTCGCGGCTCGCCGAGGCGGGCGTGTTCGCGCTGGCGGTCCCGGAGGCGTACGAGGGGCTGGGCCCGCTGCCGGTGGACCTGGCGGTGGCGTTCGTGGAGCTGGGGCGGCACGCGGTTCCCGGCCCGGTGGTGGAGACGGTCGCCGCGGCGGCCCTGCTGGGCGGGCTGAGCGCGCTGGGTGAACCGGGCCCGGCCGAACGGCTCCTGCCGGACCTGGCCTCGGGCAAGAGCCCGGCCACCCTGCTCCTGCCCGACCCGGCGGAGTCATCGCCCCGAAGCGGCACTGCGGACCCCGCTGCCCTGTCCGGCGGTCACGCGCTGGACGCGGACGCCGCCGCGGTCTCGCTCGTGGTGGACGGTGACGGGCTGTGGCTCGCGGCCGGGCACGGGCCGGTGCGGGCGTCCCTGGACCCGGCCCGACGGCTCGCCCGTCCGGACAGCGGCGGTGAACTCCTGGCCGCCGGACCGGGGGTCGCCCGCGCCGCGCTCCGGGCGCTGGCCTGGGCCCGGCTGGCCACCGCCGCCCAGGCGCTCGGGGTGGGGCTCGCGCTGCTCGGCCGGACCGTCGAGTACGCGGGGCGGCGGACCCAGTTCGGTGTTCCGGTCGCCTCGTTCCAGGCGGTCAAGCACCGGCTCGCGGACGCGCTGATCGCCCTGGAGTTCGCGCGGCCGCTGCTGTTCGGGGCCGCGCTGTCGATGGCGCCGGCCGATGTGGCGGCCGCGAAGGTCACCGCCTGCGAGGCCGCGTACGGCACGGCCAGGACCGCGTTGCAGCTGCACGGCGCGATCGGCTACACCGCCGAGTACGACCTGTCCCTGTGGTTCACCAAGGCCCGCGCCCTGCGGAGCGCCTGGGGCACCCCGGCCGTGTGCAGGGCCGAGGCGCTGGCCGGGCTCAGTGGTGGTGGTCGTCCCCGCTCGTGAGCGCGCGGTACTCCTCGGCCGTCGGCTTGGGGACCCTCGTGCCGGGCCCGTACAGGCCGCGCGCCAGCCGGGCGCGCAGCCGCCGGGCCGGTCCGGCGCGGCGGGCCACCCCGTTCGCGTCGACGAGCGGGCCCAGCTCGTAGGGCGGCGCCTGTTCGTGCTGGGTGAGGGTGAACCGCTGTTCCGGGGTGAGCGGTTGGTGGACCTCGATGTACTCGCCGTGCGGCAGCATCGTGATCGTGCCGGACTCGCGTCCGTGCAGCACCTTGTCACGGTCGGCGTACTGGAGCCCGAGACAGATCCGTTTGGTGAGGACGTAGGCGAGGACGGGTCCGGCGAAGACGGCGACGCGGACGAACCAGGTGATCGCGTTGATCGACAGATGGAAGTGGGTGGCCCACAGGTCGTTGCCGCCGCCGATCAGCAGGACCGCGTACAGGGTCAGCCAGGCGACGCCGAGCGCGGTGCGGGTGGGGGCGTTGCGCGGCCGGTCCAGGACGTGGTGCTCGCGCTTGTCGCCGGTGACCCAGGCTTCGATGAACGGGTAGACGGCGATGGCGGTCATGATCAGCGGGAAGAGCATGAAGGGGATGAAGACGCCCAGTTGGAGGGTGTGGCCGAAGGCGTTGACCTCCCATCCCGGCATCACGCGGATGAGCCCTTCGGAGAAGCCGAGGTACCAGTCGGGCTGCGCGCCGGTGGTGACCAGGTCGGGGCGGTAGGGCCCGAACGCCCACACGGGGTTGATGGTGGCGATCGCGCCCATGACCGCCAGGACTCCGAAGACGAGGAAGAAGAAGCCGCCGGCCTTGGCCATGTAGACGGGCAGGAACGGCATGCCGACGACCGACTTCTGGTCCTTCCCGGGCCCCGGGTACTGGGTGTGCTTGTGGTGGAAGACCAGGATCAGATGGGCGACGACCAGTCCGAGCATGATGCCCGGCAGCAGCAGGACGTGGATGGGGAAGAACCTGGAGATGATGTCGTGCCCGGGGAACTCCCCGCCGAAGAGGAAGAAAGAGAGGTACGTCCCCACGACGGGGATGGACAGGATCGCTCCGTCGGCGAAGCGGACGCCGGTGCCGGAGAGCAGGTCGTCGGGAAGCGAGTAGCCGGTCAGCCCGGTGATGAGGCCGAGCATCAGCAGGGTCCAGCCGAAGAGCCAGTTGACCTCGCGCGGCTTGCGGAACGCGCCGGTGAAGAACACCCGCATCATGTGGACGAGCATCCCGGCGAGGAAGACGACCGCCGCCCAGTGGTGGATCTGGCGGATCAGGAGTCCGCCGCGCACGTCGAAGCTGATGTCGAGCGTGGACTCGTACGCCCGGGTCATGAGGACGCCGTTCAGGGGCCCGTAGGAACCGTGGTAGACGACCTCGACACCGCTCGGCTCGAAGAACAGGGTGAGGTAGACACCGGTGATGATGAGGATCAGGAAGCTGTAGAGGCAGACCTCGCCCAGCATGAACGACCAGTGGTCCGGGAAGACCTTTCGCATGTTGGCCTTGGCCAGCGCGTAGACGCCGAGACGTCCGTCGGCCCAGTCGGCGAACCGCTCCCCCTTGCCGGTCTCCGGCCCGCGCCGGGCCCGTAGGGTCCCCTCCGGCCCGGGGGTCCCCGAAGTCCCGCTCGAAGGTGCCCCGTTCACCGAAGTCCGTGCGGCCCTGCCGGAGTCGATCTCTCGTGCGTCCATTCGCCGCTCCCCTCGGCCCACCAGGGTGGCACGTCGACCGGTCGAAGCCAACGGGGCGTCATCGGCGAGGTGTTGGGAAGGAAGAGGCCGGTGCGGTCGGACCGCAGTGCCCGCCCGCACCGGCCACGGCGCACACCCTCAGGTCACGATGCCCCGGGCCCGTGCCGCTGCCAGCCACTGCGGGAACTCCGCGACCAGCCGGTCGTACAGTTCCCCGTCGCTCACCGCGCGCGGGTCCGAACCGGCTTGGAAGAAGCCCGCGTTGTCGACGACCCGCTTCTGCGGCACGGCCAGTTCGTCGAGCTTGCGCAGGAAGTCGAACTGCTTGCTGCCCCGGTCGCCGAAACCCACGAACTGCCAGAACATCGGCAGCCGGGCGGCCTTGCACAGATACCGTTCGGCGGCGAGCTTGTTGATCGGCCCCCCGTCGGTCTGGAAGACGACCAGCGCGGGAGCGCTGGAGCCGCTGTCGAGGTAGTGGTCGATGACGGCGTCCATGGCGAGGTGGTAGCTCGTCCTGCCCATGTGCCCCAGCCCGGCCGCGATCCGCTCGATCCGCCCGCGGTGGTTCTCGAGCGCGATGTCGGTGACGGCGTCGACGTCCGTGGAGAAGAAGACGACCGGCACGGTGCCGTCGTCGTCGAGGTGGGCGGACAGGCCCAGCACCCGGTCGGCGAGGGCCTGCACACTGCCGTCGTCGTAGAACGGCTTCATCGACCCGGAGTAGTCCACGACCAGGTACACGGCGGCCCGTTGGCCGCTCAGTCCGTGCTTGACGAGGCTGATCCCGGCGCTCTTGTAGGGGCCCACCAGCGCCGGCGCGGCCTCCTCGATCTTGGTGAGGCTTATTCCGGCCATGCGGGCTCCCGTCGTGCGCGGACTGCGGAACGCCGAGATTACGTCACCTGGCGACCGGGACCGGAGGGCGGGCGCCGGGGTCCGCGGACGGCGGCCACGGATCGTGGCCCTGCCGTTCCCCGTTGTCAGAGACGTTGGATAGTTTGATCACCGCCGTCCCCACCGGCTCGTTTCTTCCCCTTTCCCCGCGCGTTCCTAGGAGCCGGCCGTGGAGTCCGAGTCCACCGTCACCACTTGCTACCGCCACCCCAAGGTGGAGTCGCATGTGCGCTGCACCCGTTGCGACCGCTACATATGTCCGGGCTGCATGCGCGAGGCGGCCGTCGGCCACCAGTGCGTGGAGTGCGTGAAGGAGGGAGCGCGGTCGATCCGGCAGGCGCGTACGGCCTTCGGCGGCCGGATCTCGACGGTGCCGGCGGTGACGTACGTCCTCATCGGTCTGAACGTGCTGGCCTATCTGGGCGAACTGGTGCGTTCCTCGGTCGAGGACCGCTTCTCGATGCTCGGCGCGGGCCTGGTGGACGCCGACGGCAACCACTACCTGTGGGACCACGTGCACTCCTCCTTCTACCACCCTGAGGGCGTGGTCGCCGGGGAGTGGTACCGGCTGCTGACCGGCGCGTTCCTGCATCTGTCGCCGACCGAGGGCACGTTCGGGATCGCCCACATCGTGATGAACATGTTCGCGCTGTGGAACATCGGCCGGACTGTCGAGGCCCAGCTCGGCCGGGTCCGCTATCTCGCGCTGTACCTGCTGTCGGCGCTCGGCGGCTCGGTGCTCGTGCTGCTGATCGCGCCGGGCGACCAGACGGTCGGCGCCTCGGGCGCGATCTTCGGCATCGGCGCCGCCTACTACGTGATGGCGCGCAGGCTCGGCGCGGACATGAGCGGCGTCAACCGGTACATGGCGGGCCTGCTGATCTGGCTGCTGGTCTCGGCGGGGGTCACGTCCTGGCAGGGCCATCTCGGCGGACTGCTCGCGGGCGGCGTGGTGACGGCGGCCTACGCGTACGCGCCCCGCGGCCCCCGGCGGGCAGTGATCCAGGCGGCCGTCTGCGTGGGGCTGCTCGCGCTGCTGGTGGCCCTCACGGTGCTGAAGGTGTCCGCGCTGAAGACGGGCGCGGTGTGACGGGCGCCGTGTGACGGGCGGGATGTGACGGACCGCTCGGGGCCACACGGCCGCGGTTGCCACAGGCCGCGAGTGGGTCCACGGTCCGGCGGTGTGACGGGCCGCCCCGGGCGACACGGTCCGGCGCGTGACGGACGGGCCGGGGCGACACGGAGCAAAGGTGTGACGGACCGGCCGGGGCGACACGGAGCGAGGGTGTGACGGCCGGACCTGGGGTTGTGGGTCCGGTGTGCCCGGCCTCCCCGCCCGCGGGCCCGCGCGGCCTACCCTGTCCGTCATGAAACGTACGGGTTTCCTGTTGTTCGCCCTCGCTCCCGTGCTGATCACGGCGGCGGTCTACGGCGCCACGTC
Source organism: Streptomyces aureus (assembly GCF_000725495.1). Taxonomy (GTDB): domain Bacteria; phylum Actinomycetota; class Actinomycetes; order Streptomycetales; family Streptomycetaceae; genus Streptomyces; species Streptomyces aureus_B. The sequence goes on along the minus strand of NZ_JNZD01000032.1, from coordinate 972 downwards.
CGAGCACGCCGCGGCCGACGCCAAGGGCGGCCGGCCGCCGGCGTCGCAGTCCCGGGCGGCGGACAGCCGGGCAGCGGTGGAGCGGGCGGACGGCCGGGCAGCGGTGGAGCGGGCGGACGGCCGGGCAGCGGTGGAGCGGGCGGCCGACGACGCGGCCGTCGCCGCCAGGCCGGCCGGACTCGCCGCCCCGGCGAAGAAGGAGCTCGCCCAGCAGATCGTGGCGAGTGCCGAGAACTCCACGCTGAACTGGCGCACGGCGTACGGCTACATCGAGGACATCGGTGACGGCCAGGGCTACACGGCGGGCGTCGTCGGTTTCTGCACCGGCACGCACGACCTGCTCACCCTGGTCGAGCGCTACACGAGGGCGCACCCGGACAACGGGCTCGCCCGCTACCTCCCGGCCCTGCGCGCGGTCGACGGCACGGACTCCCACGCGGGGCTCGGCCCGGACTTCGTCGCGGCCTGGCGCCACGAGGCCCGCGTGGCCGCGTTCCGCGAGGCCCAGGACTCCGAGCGCGACCGGGTCTACTTCGACCCGGCGGTCCGGCTCGCCAAGCTGGACGGGCTCGGCACGCTCGGCCAGTTCATCTACTACGACGCCCTGGTGATGCACGGTCCCGGCACCGGTGACGGCTTCCAGGGGCTGCGCGAGCGCGCGCTGCGCGAGGCGGCCCCGCCGTCCGAGGGCGGCGACGAGAGGACGTACCTCCGAACGTTCCTGGACGTCCGGCGCGCGGCCATGAAGGCGAAGGACCCGGACCGGGACACCACCCGCATCGACACGGCCCAGCGCCGTTTCCTGGACGAGGGGAACCTCGGCCTGGACACCCCGCTGCGGTGGCAGGTGTACGGCGAGACGTACCACGTGCCCTAGGGCGTGTTGCGAAAGTCCCGTCGTTCGCCCGAAGGGCGGGCCGCGCGGCGTCATGGGGGTGCCCCCTGCTCGAGCGGAGCCGAGAGCTCGGGGGA
>NZ_JNZD01000031.1 GCF_000725495.1 Streptomyces aureus | reverse complement strand
TTGCGGCCGGTGTCCTGGCGCTGCCGGGCGACCTTCTTGTGGACCTTGGCCGCCGCGCGGGACGCCGTCCGGTAGCCCTTCGACGCGGCCTTTCCTCGCGCTGGCTTCCGCCTCGCCATCTGCTTCTGGTACCGCGCCGGCTTCGCCGCGGCGGTCTTGCCGTGCTGCGGGTGGGGAAGGTCGTGGCTGTCGCTGGTGGTGGTGGCGGTCTCCTTGACGCCCCAGTCGATCCCGATCACCCGGCCGGTCTCCGGGAGTGGCTCGATGGCCGTCTCAACGACGAACGAGGCATACGGTACCGAGGCGCCTTCACGCAGCCACGCCATCGCGGCCCTGGCCTCGGTCAGCAGTTTGTCGAGCTGGGCGGGGCCGCACGTCGTCTTCTCGACGGTGCCCCGGTTCAGGCCGTGGACCTTGCGGGACATGGCCACGCATTCGTTCCACACCCACCGGCAGCGCGCCCACTCGGCCATGAGGCCGGCCCGCGCGGTCGACGACACGCGAAGGCGGTAGGTGTATCGGGCGTGCCCGGACTCCCCATCCGTCCCCTGTCGTGCCGTCATGCCACCACCGTACCAACACGATTGGGGTATGAATCATGAAGAAATACGCATCACGCTGCGCCTGCCCACCAACCTCCACGCGTGGTTGGTCGCCCAGGCCAAAGCCAATCGGCGGTCTCTCAACTCGGAGATCCTGCACCGCATCGAGGGCGACTACCGCGCCACGGTGGCAGACGCCGAATCGCCCTGACGGCGATTCGGCTTTCCCTGCCCTGCTCCGCAGGAGTCCGATTCTCCCCCGCAAGCGGGAGGTACCCCCACCCCGGCCTTAAGACCGGGGCATCCTCGGAGGTTCCCGGTGATGCGGGGGCCGCAGTGGCCGTGGGGCTGCGCGGCTGCTGGATCGGCGGTTTGCGGGACGGTGAGGCGGCGGGACTCTGGGACGGGGAACCATGGGACTGGGGACTGGGGACTGGGGACTGGGGACTGGGGATTGGGGACTGTGGGGTCGCTCGGCTGCCGGACAGCCGGACAGCCGGTCAACCGGTCAGCCGGTCAGCCGGTCCATCGGACAGCAGGCCCGCCGGACCGGTCCTCGACCTTCCCTCGAGGGCGCGTTGACGCGCTCGACCCCGCATGCTTACATCCCGCCATGCCGATGCCGGTTCCCTTGACCCGCCGCCGCTCCGTGGACCTCGTTCGCGTGGCCGCCGCGCTGTGTCGAGCGACCGACTGCCCGTCTGCCCCACGCGCCCGCGCCGACCTCCGCTGCCCAGGGCCGGCCCGGTGGTGAGCATCTGCCCGTCCTGAGCGTGACCGCCCCGGTTCGCGCCGAGCGGCCGCCACCGGGAAGGGTCGCGCCCGCTTTTGCCCCGTCCGCTTCAATCCCACGCCCTGTCCCGCTCGCCCCGACATGACGAGGACCTGCCATGCCGTTACCCGTTCCTGCCGGCCGACGCCATGAAGCCGAGTACGACCGCCGAAGACTGCGCCAGTGGCTCGCGGGTGAGGCCAGAGCCGACGGCGTCACCCGCCGTCGGCTGCTCACACTGCTGGCCGCGACCGCCGCCGGAAGCGCCCTCGGCACCGTGCGGCCCGCCCACGCCGCCGACCGGACGATCGTCAAACCGTTGCCCCCCGAGTGGTTCATCGAACGCGGCACCAACGCCGAGACCCGCTGGGAAGCCCTGAGCGGAACGGGCCACCACACCCCGAACGAGCTGTTCTTCGTGCGCAACCACACCGCCACCCCGGTCCTGGACGCCGACGACTGGCGGCTGCGCCTGTGGGGGAGCGGACTACGCGGGGCCCCCGGCGAGGACCGACCGGTGGAGTTCGGGTACGACGACCTGCGCAAGCTGCCGGCCGTCACCAGGACCGCCTTCGTCGAATGCACCGGCAACGGCCGCTCGTACTACACGACGCAACAGGGCGAGACGGTCGCCGGCACCCCGTGGACCCTGGGTGCGATCGGCGTCGCACGCTGGCGCGGGGTGCGCTTGGCCGACGTGCTGCGCAGGGCCGGGCTGTCACACGGGGCCGTGGACATACAGCCGCGTGGCCTGGACGCCGAATATGTGAGCGGCGGCGAGAACCTGGGCCGGGTGCGCCGACCGCTGCCGCTCGCCAAGGCCCTGGACGACGTCCTGCTCGCGTACGAGATGAACGGCGAGCGGCTTCCGTACGACCACGGTCATCCGGTACGGGTGCTGGTGCCCTCCTGGATAGGAATCGCCTCGATCAAGTGGGTCGGCGACATCGAGGTGTCCGCGCAGCCGCTGTTCTCACCCTGGAACACCACCTTCTACCGGCTGTTCGGACCCGCCTACCCCGAGGGCGGCAGCGCCCCGCTCACCCGGCAGGTGACGAAGAGCGCCTTCGAGCTGGCGAGCGGGGCCACGTTCGAGGCGGGCCGCCGGCACGTGCTGCACGGCCGGTCGTGGTCGGGCGCGGGAGCCGTCGCCAGGGTCGACGTCAGTACGGACGGCGGCACCACCTGGCGGCCCGCCCACCTGCGCGACAAGCCCAGCAGCGGCACGTGGACCCGCTGGTCGCTCGGCTGGAACCCCGGCACACCGGGTCCCACCCACCTTCTGGCCCGTGCCACTGACACCACGGGCCGAACCCAGCCCGACATCGCCGTGCCCAACACACAGGGGTACTTGTTCGACGGGGTGGTACGGCATCCGGTGAGCGTCGTCTGACGGCCCCGTCCGGGTCCAGCAGGTGAGGGGGCTCCGGCCGGGGCCTTGACCGTACACGCGTCGGTCACTCGTGCGGGACGACGGCGACCGGGCACGGGACGTGGTGCAGGACGGCGTGGGTGACCGGACCGGTGTGCGCACCGAGCCGGGCCGGACGAATCCGGCGGCCGACGACGAGCAGGCACGCGTCCCGGGCCGCGTGCAGCAGCAGGTCGGCGGGACGGCCGTTCCGCACCTGGGCGAGGACCTCGACTCCGGGGAACCGGTCTCCCCAACGCTTCAGCGTCGAGGCCACGGCCTGCTCGGCGTCCTCCTGTCCGGTCAGATCCTCCGCGCCCGGTCCCAGGGCACCCGGCGGACGCCACGCGTGCACCATGCGCAGCGGAGCCGAGCGCAGGGCCGCGCTCTCGAAGGCGAACGCCAGGACGTCCGTGCACCGGTGGTCCGGGTCCAGGCCCACCACGACCTCGCGGTGCGGGCGGCGCCCCGTCGCATCGCCGTCGGTTACTGCCTCCCGCGCACTCCCGGAGGTCTCGTCGGCCCGCACCAGAACGGCCGGCCGGGTGAGCCGGGCCACCGTGGCCAGCGCCACGGAACCCGCCAGGAATCCCCCGACGCCGCCGAGCGCCCGGTTGCCGAGCACCAGCAGTTCGGCCTCTTCCGCGGCCGCGACGAGAGCCTCGACCGGCGGCAGGGAGAGCTGTTCGGAGCTCAGGTACAGCCGCGGATAGCGCTCATCGAGCCGGTCCACGGCCTCGCGCAGGATCCGCCGGGCCCAGTAGCGGGGCGCGTCGAGCTCGGGGAGCGTGGACGGCTCCGCCGGCATCGCCTCCCACGCGTGCACCAGCCGCAGCGGCGCGCCACGCCGCAGCGCTTCCCGGGCCGCCCAGTCGGCGGCGGCAAGGCTCTCCCGCGAACCGTCCAGTCCTACGACAACGGGGCGAAGCACGGTCAACACCTCCCGGATCTTGGCCGGCGCCCGGCGCCAGGGGCCCCGGGCCTGCACCACCAGGGTCGTGGAGCACGGCCCGGAGGGGCAGGGGCCACGATGCCCTTTCCCGGGGCCGAATGGACCTTTGGGACGGTGCCGAAGCCGGGCCACAGGGGAGCCGGGAGCCGGCGGTCCAACCTGCGGTGGCAACGTGTGCGGCTCGGATCCGATGAGTGCACGAAACGCCCTGATCGTCTTACGCCACGGAGTGGCTCCGTCGCTCGATCAGGACGACGTCCCGCCATGTGCCGTGAAGCCGGCCGATGCGTTCGCGGGTTCCGACGACCCGGAAGCCCATCCTGCGGTGCAGTGCGAGGCTGCCGGTGTTCTCCGGGAAGACGCCTGACTGAATGGTCCAGATGCCCGCGAGTTCGGTGGACTTGATCAGGGCGTCGAGCAGGGTCGCGCCGACGCCCTGGCCGCGGGCGTCGGGGTGGACGTACACGGAGTGTTCGACCACTCCCGCGTACACGCACCGGTCCGACACCGGAACCGCGGCGGCCCAGCCGAGCACCGCGCCGGAAGCGTCGAGGGCGACGTGTCGGTGGCCGGACAGCTTGGTGGCGTCGAAGTGCTCCCAGCTGGGCGCGGTCGTCTCGAAGGTGGCGTTGCCCTCGTCGATGCCGAGTTGGTAGATCCTCAACACCTCGTCGGCGTGCTCGGGAGCCATGGCCACGAGGCGAACCTCGGTCGCGGCGGTCATGGCTGGCTCGTCGGCGCGATCTCGTCGATCAGGACGCGGATGCGCGTCTCGATCTCGTCGCGGATCGGGCGTACGGCGTCCACGCCCTGTCCGGCCGGGTCCTGGAGTGTCCAGTCGAGGTAGCGCTTGCCGGGGAAGACGGGGCAGGTGTCGCCGCAGCCCATCGTGATGACGACGTCCGAGGCTCGTACGGCCTCGGTGGTGAGGACCTTGGGGACCTCGGCCGAGACGTCGATGCCCACCTCCGCCATGGCCTCCACTACGGCCGGGTTGACCGTCGCGGCGGGCGCCGAACCGGCGGAGCGCACCTGGACGCGGTCGCCCGCGAGGTATGTGAGGAACGCGGCGGCCATCTGCGAGCGACCGGCGTTGTGCACGCAGACGAAGAGCACGGAGGGCTGCTCTGCGGGAGTGTTCATGGCGGATGTGCCTTCTGGTGGAGAGAACGGATCAGGGGGCTGCCGGGGCGGCGAGTTCGGGTTCGGCCGCAATGCCGACGGGCGCCGCTGGTGTGGGCGCCGGGCGCCCGAAGACCAGGGTCACCAGGCCCAGGCCCAGTGCGGCACCCGCCAGTTGGGCGGCGACGAACGGGCCGAGGGAGCCGGGGGCGATCCCGGCGAAGGTGTCGGTGAAGGCCCGGCCGATGGTGACAGCTGGGTTCGCGAACGAGGTGGAGGACGTGAACCAGTAGGCCGCGCCGATGTACGAGGCCACGGCCGCGGGTGTGAACCGGGCGTGCTCGGTGCGGGCCAGGCCGAAGATCAGCAGGATCAGCCCGGCGGTCGCGACGACCTCACCCAGCCACAGGTGACCCGCGAAGCGGTCGTGGGTGGACCACCGGACGAGGGGCCTGCCGAACATCGCGTCCGCAAGGACCGCGCCTGCGACGGCCCCCGTGATCTGGGCCGGGACGTAGGCGGCGACCTCGCGCCAGGACGGTCCGTCCGCGCTGCGGCGGCCCGAAGCCCACGCGGCGAGGGTGACGGCCGGATTGAAGTGCGCGCCGGACACCGGTCCCAGCAGCAGGATCAGCACGCCCAGACCGAACACCGTGGCCAGCGAGTTGGCGAGCAGTTGCACGCCCACGTCATGGGTCAGCTCGGTGGCCTGGATGCCGGAGCCCACGACCACGGCGACCAGGGCGGCCGTGCCGACGAACTCCGCGACGACCCGTCGCGTCAGGGGGAGGCTCACGCGGTCGCCTCGGTGGGCCGTGACGTCGTGAGGAAGACGGCGAGGCGGTCGAGGGTGGCGGGCAGGGCCCAGTAGTAGACCCACGTGCCCCGGCGTTCGCAGTCGATCAGACCGGCCTGCCGCAACAGTTTGAGATGGTGCGAGATCGTCGGCTGGGACAGGTCGAAGGCCGGGGTCAGGTCGCAGACGCAGACCTCGCCGCCCGCCCGGGAGGCGATCATCGACATCAGCCGCAGGCGCACGGGATCACCCAACGCCTTGAACAGCTTGGCCAGTTCGGCCGCCTGATCCTCGTCCAGTGGCGCGGTCGCCAGACCGGGACAGCACGCGTCGCTCTCCTCGTCCTGGCCGAGGACCACAAGCTCTTGCTTCGACATTCATCAATATTGACACCCGTCGATCCAAGATGCAAGCTTGCATCGAAGAACTTCAATGCAGGCCGAACGGAGATCCGCCATGTCCCGTGCCCAGCTCGCCCTTCGCGTCAGCGACCTCGAAGCGTCGATCACCTTCTACTCAAAGCTGTTCGGCACCGAACCGGCCAAGCGGCGCGAGGGCTACGCCAACTTCGCCATCACCGAGCCCCCGCTCAAGCTCGTCCTCATCGAGGGCGCCCCCGGTGAGGAGACCCGCCTCGACCACCTCGGCGTCGAGGTCGAGTCCACCGACCAGGTCATCGCCGCCACGACCCGCCTCAAGGACGCCGGCCTGGCCACCTTCGAGGAGAATGACACCTCCTGCTGCTACGCCCTCCAGGACAAGGTGTGGGTCCACGGCCCCGGCAGGGAGCCGTGGGAGGTGTACGTCGTCAAGGCCGACGCCGACATCCTCGGCAAGAGCGCCGACGCGACCGGGACCGGCGACGGCTGCTGCACCGGCCAGGCCGCCGAAGAAGTGACCCCCGCAGGGGTCGGATGCGCCTGCGGCCAGTAGCGCAGCCACATCCGTGGAACGGCGGAAGCCCACAACGTCTGAACTGGTCGACGCTGTGGGCTTCTTCGCTGTCGTGGGTCAACCGGACCGGTGACCCGTACGCCGGTTGATGCGGTCGTGCGGACAGCTCAGGCGTGTGCCTGCTCGTCGGTCGGCTTGCGACGGCCTCCGTATGAGATGACCAGTGCGTCGGCGACCGCCGCCGCGTCCGCGTCGGCCACCTCCGCCGGATACTCCGGCAGCAGGTCGTCCCAGACCGGCAGCCACGACCCGTACAGCTGGGCTTGTCCCTCGGGCCGGGCGAAGAACCAGATGTGCAGGTGCGCGGCTCCGTCGCCGATCCGGTAGACGTGGGCCCGGGACACATGCGGCAGCGCCTGCACATGGCGCACGATGTGCGTGGTGAGCACCCCGAGTTCGGCGGCCATGTCGTCGGGCAGGTCCGCCATGTCGTGGTGGTCCAGGGGGAACAGCATGAGGACCAACGGCACGCCCACGCCCGTGACGCGGGCCAGCCGCCAGCGTTCGTTGAACCAGACGCCCTGGTCCCGCTCGCTGCACAGGTCGCAGTTCGCCGGATCCTCGCCGTGCCGATCCGCCTCGGGCAGAGTCGGCGGCCGGAGCGGCGAGACGCGAAGTCCTTCTGGTTCGAAGGGACTTATCTCCCAGCCGGTCATGCGCGCCAACGGAAGCCGAAGCTCGCTGTCGGCGGCGGCGCGTGCGTGGTCGTAGAACTCGTCAGGTCGTAGGGCCATGATCGGAGACTAGCTGGCCCAGGGGCGCACCCGGCTGTGCAGAGCACGCGCTGCGGTGTTCGGAGGAGGCTTCCAACAGGCCTTCGACACAGGGCCGTTCGGCCCCATAGAGACAGCCTTTCGGCATCGGGCACCCGGCGTCGCGCGCCACGAGAGTAGGACGCGTCAGGCAACGACCCGGCTCTCCCGAGGGGACTCCCGTCATGGCCGTTCACCAGCACCCGCACCGTGGCTCCGGCTTCCGTCTGTCCGCCGTCCTGCGCGGGCGGCGGACCGCGTCGGCCTCCGGGACCGCCGTGGCGACGGACACCGGCCCGGCCTACGCCCTCGCCTTGCTGCGCGTGCTCACCGGCTTCGTCTTCCTGTGGGCCTTCCTCGACAAGACCTTCGGCCTCGGCTACGCGACCCAGTCCGGCAAGGGCTGGATCGACGGCGGCTCGCCGACCAAGGGTTTCCTGAGCTCGGTCGCCGCGGGGCCGATGCAGTCCACGTTCCATGCCTGGGCCGGAGCCGCCTGGGCGGACTGGCTGTTCATGCTCGGTCTGCTCGGCATCGGTGTGGCCCTGACGACCGGGGTCGCGCTGCGCCTCGCCGCCGTCGCGGGCACGGTGATGATGGCGTTCATGTGGCTCGCCGAGTGGCCGCCCGCCCGGCACCTGGCCGACGGATCGCCGAGCATGTCGACCAACCCCTTCGCCGACTACCACCTCGTGTACGCCGCCGCCCTGATCGTCCTGGCCCTCACCGCCGCCGGCGACACGCTGGGCGCCGGCCGGATCTGGGCCCGGCTGCCGTTCGTACGCGACCACCGCTGGCTGCGCTGAACGCCCCGACCGACCCCTGTGCATCCCGCACCCCGCCCCGAACAACGCCCCGCAACCCGCACCACCCCCACAGGAGTTGAACACCATGCCCCGCACCGTCACCGTAGGTCTCGACGGCTCGCTCGAGAGCCGGGCCGCCGCCGCATGGGCGGCGCGCGAGGCCGCACTGCGTGACCTGCCCCTGAAGCTCGTTCACGTGTGGGAGCCCGTGCCCGAGCCGATGGCGCAGGCCTCGGGTACGGACACCGGGACGCGGCAGCACCGCAGCGAGCGCAGCGAGATGCGGGTACCCCCGGCCGAAGGCCGGAGGAGGATCCCCCGTGAGGCCGCCGAGGCCGTACGGCAGCTCCACCCGGAGCTCGAGGTGGTCACCGAGCAGCTCCCCGGCCGTCCGGCCGACGTGCTGGTGCAGGCGGCGGAGGACGCCGAACTGCTGGTGCTCGGCTCCCGCGGCCTCGGTGGACTCGGCGGCTTCATGGTCGGCTCCGTCGGCCTGTCCGTCGTCGCGCGCGTCCAGCGCCCCGTGGTGCTGGTCCGGGCGCCGGGGCAGGCCGCCGACGAGCCCGCGACCCACGCCGACGGCGCGTCCATCCCCGTCCCGCCGGTCGTCCTCGGGCTCGACGTCGAGCACCCGGACGAGGCGCTGATCGCCTTCGCCTTCGAGGCCGCCCGGCGCCGGGAGACCTCGCTGCGGGTCGTCCACACCTGGTACCCGCCGCCGTACTACGCGTACGGCACCCCGGTGAATCCCGCGCTCCACGAGGCCCTCGCGCTGAGCGCCGAGGCGGAACTGGAGAAGGTCCTCAGCCCCTGGCGGACCCGCTTCCCGGACGTCGAGGTCGCCGAACTCACCCGGTACGGCAGCCCCGCGGATCACCTGGTCAAGGCCTCCCAAGGCGCCGCCCTGATCGTCGTGGGACGCAACGCCCGCCATCTCCCCCTCGGCGCCCACATCGGCCACACCACGCACTCCGTCCTGCACCACGCCGGTGTCCCCGTCGCCGTCGTCCCGCACGACTGACCACCGTCCCCGAGGAGAGCAGACGCATGAACGCAGCAGTCGTACGAGAATCCGGTGAACCCCAGGCCCGTGGGACGGACCCCGCGGAACGGCCCCTGGTCGTCGGCGTGGACGGATCCGAGCCGAGCCTGCGGGCCGTGGACTGGGCGGCCGACGAGGCCGCGCTGCGGGGCGTGCCGCTGCGGGTGGTGTACGCCTCCCTCTGGGAGCGCTACGAGGGCACGGCACTCGCCGGTGAGCACCGGCCGTCCGAGGAGGTCCGCGCCGACGACATCGTGGGGGTGGCCGCGCGCCGGGCACGGAAGCGGCACCCGGACCTCGACGTCTCGACCGCGGTCCTCGCCGAGGAGCCGGAGTACGCCCTGGTGCGGGAGGGACGCGAGGCCGCCGCTCTGGTGCTCGGCACTCGGGGCCGCAGCGGCTTCGTCGAGATGCTCCTCGGCTCCGTCAGCCTCGCGGTCGCCGCGTACGCCGACTGCCCGGTGATCGTGCTCCGCGGCGGCCACGACACCCACGTCGCCGACGCCACCGCGCGGCGCGTGGTCGTGGGGGTCGGCGAGTCGGGGAAGGACTCGGCGGCGATGCGCTTCGCCGTGGCGGAGGCGAGGCTGCGCGGGGTGCCCCTGGAGGCCGTACGGGCCTGGCGCTGCCCGGCGCACGAGAGCGTCGACCATCCGCTGCTCGCCGGTGAGCCCGCGCGGCTGCACGAGGAGCAGGCCGTCGCGACGCTGGACGAGGCGCTGAAAGGTGCGCCGGCCGACCTCGACCTAGGCCGCCGCACCGTGGAGGGGCCCGCCCGCCACGTCCTCCTCGCCGCGTCCGAGGGCGCCGGGCTGCTCGTGGTTGGCGCCCGGCGCCGTCCCGGACGCCTCGGCCTCCAGCTCGGCCGCGTCGCCCACGGGGTCCTGCACCACGCCGCCTGCCCGGTCGCCGTGGTCCCCGAAGCGGAGTAAGAGGCCCAGGTCTCCCGTACACCGCCCCGGTGCTGCAGCAGCTCAGGGCCACTGTCCGGGAGGGGAGGGGCCGGTCGGCGGGGGAGGGTGGGCCGACCGGCCCCGGGGCGGCCCCGTCCAGCCCCTGGGTTCCCCGTCCGCTTCGCCGGACGATCGAAGTACCGAGTGATCGGAGGAGATCCGCGATGACGGACGACCTGCTCGAACGGCACCCCGTCCACGCCCTGCTCACCGACGGCACCACCGCCTGCATCAGGCCGGTGCTCCCCGGCGACCACGACCGGCTGCGCGACTTCTACGAACGGATGGCGCTCGAGAACCTCCGGCTGCGGTTCTTCTCGGCGAGCCGGCGCTCGGGTGCCCAGGCCGCGGATCGGGCCTGCGCCCCCGCCCGCCCGGGCTACCGCGCCCTGGTGGCCGAGGCCGGCGGCAGGGTGATCGGCCTGGCCGAGTACGACACCGGAAGCCAGAACACCGGAGCACAGGGCACCAGCGCGCAGGGCACCGGAACGCGGGCCACGGCAGCGCAGGGCACCGGAACGCGGGCCGCCGCAGCGAAAGACGCCGCAGCGAAGGACACCGAAACGCGGAACACCGGACCGCAGGACACCGTGGCGGAGAGCGCCCCGGGGGGAGCCGAGGAAGGCGCCGCAGAGATCTCCATCGCCGTCGCCGACGGCCTCCACCACCGGGGCGTGGGCACACTCCTCGTCGAGCATCTCGTCTCGGCGGCCCGGTCCGAGGGCATCACCACCTTCACCGCCGACGCCCTCGGCGAGAACCACGAGGTCCTCCGGCTCTTCGCCGACCTCGGCCTGCGCACCACGCGCCGCTTCGAAGGGCCGGAGGTCCGCTGCACGATCCACCTCGACCAGGACAACGCCTACCTGTCCGCGGTCGAGTCCCGTGGCCGCGCCGCCGACGTGGCCAGTCTGCTGCCCCTGCTCCAGCCCTCCACGGTCGCCGTGGTCGGAGCCGGACGCACACCGGGCTCGGTCGGCCGGGCCGTGCTGCACCACCTGCGCACCGGCGGGTTCACCGGTCGCCTCTTCGCCGTGAACCCCCACGTCGAGTCGGTGCTCGGGGTGCCGTCGCATCCGTCGGTCGCGGCCCTGCCGAAGACGCCCGACCTCGTCGTCGTGGCCGTACCGGCCGCCGCGGTGCCCGCCGTGGCAGAGGAATGCGGGAAGGCCGGGGTCCGCGCCCTCGTCGTCGTCACCGCCGGACTCGACCACGCCCAGGCCGAGGCCCTGCTGGCCGCCTGCCGTACGCACGGCATGCGGCTCGTCGGGCCCAACTGCCTCGGGGTCTCCAACACCGCCCTGGACCTGAGCCTCGACGCGACCTTCGCCGCCGGCCACCCCCGCCCCGGCACCGCGGGCATCGCCGTGCAGTCCGGGGGCGTCGGCATCGCCCTGCTCGACGGGCTGTCCCGCCTCGGCATCGGGGTGTCGTCCTTCGCCTCCCTCGGCGACAAGTTCGACGTCAGCGGCAACGACATGCTCCAGTGGTGGGAGAGCGACGGCCGCACCGAACTCGCCCTGCTGCACCTGGAGTCCTTCGGCAACCCGCGCGCCTTCTCCCGTACCGCACGCCGCGTCACCCGGCGGATCCCGGTGCTCACCGTGGACGCGGGCCGCACCGACGCCGGCCGCCGGGCCGCCGCCTCCCACACCGCGGCCGCCGCCACCCGCACCATGACCCGCCAAGCCCTCTTCACCCAGGCGGGCATCACCGCGACCCGCTCGGTGGGCGAACTCCTCGAGACCGCGGCCCTGTTGCACTCCCAGCCGCTGCCCGAAGGCCCTCGCGTCGCCGTCGTCACCAACGCGGGCGGAGCCGGCGTACTCACCGCCGACGCCTGCGCGGAGGCGGGGCTCGTCCTTCCCCCGCTCACCCCCGCGATGGTCGACGACCTCCTCGCCGTCCTGCCCGAGGGCGCCACCGCCGGGAACCCGGTCGACGCCACGGCCGCCGTGTCCGAGGAGCAGCTCACCGCATGCGTCGACCGTCTCGTCCGGTGCCCCGGCATCGACACCGTCGTCGTGGCACTCGTCCCCACCGCGATCGCCGCCGCCACCGGCGACGACCTCGTCCGCGCCCTTACCACCGCACCCGGGCGCAGGGCCCGGCCGGTGGTCGCCGTACGGCTGGACCAGGACCGCTCCGTGCGGTTGCTGCCCGCCGCCGACGACACCACCGTCCCGTCGTACGCCGAACCGCAGTCCGCGGCCCGCGCCCTGGCCCACGCCACCCGGCGCACCGCCTGGCTCGCCCAGCCCGCCGGAACCGTGCCCGGCCTGGAGGGCATCGAGCCGGAGCGGGCCCGTACGGTCGTCGAGGAGTACCTCGCATTCCACCCCGACGGAGGCTGGCTCGACCCGCGCACCTGCGCCGCCCTGCTCACCTGCTACGGCATCCCGCAGATCCCGTGGGCCTGGGCCGACCACGAGGACGACGCCGTGCTCGCCGCCGACCGGCTGCGCGGCTTCGACGGCCGGGTGGTGATGAAGGCCCACTGGCCCGGCCTCCTGCACAAGACGCAGCAGCACGCCGTCCACCTCGACCTGCGCGGCGACGCCCAGATCCGGGCCGCGTACCGGGACCTGGAGACCCGCTTCGCCGGCCTCATGACCGGCGTGGTCCTGCAGCCCCTCGCCGACCGCGGCACCGAACTCCTCGCAGGCGTCGTCCAGGACGAGGTCTTCGGCCCGCTCGTCCTGTTCGGGCTCGGCGGTACGGCGACCGACGTGCTGGCCGACCACGCCGCCCGGCTCGCCCCCCTGACCGACCGCGACGTGCACGACCTGATCACCTCGCCGCGCTGCGCCCCGCTGCTGCTGGGCGCGGACGGCCACCGAGCCGTCGACCTCGAACGGCTGGAACAGTTGCTGCACCGGCTGTCCCGGATGGCGGCGGACCTGCCGCAGCTCGCCGAGGCCGATCTCAATCCCGTCCTGGCGACACCGGGCGGCATCACCGTGCTGGACGCACGGGTACGGCTGCTGCCGCGCCGCCCCAAGGACCCGTACCTGCGCAGACTGCGCTGAGGAGGAACGGCCATGCGACACGACAAGATCGGCTCCGTGATGACCACGGACGTCGTCCGCGCCGAGTACGGCACACCGTTCAAGGAGGTGGCCCGGCTGCTCGCCGAACACCGGATCAGCGGGCTGCCGGTGGTGGACGAGGACGACAAGGTCATCGGCGTCCTGTCGGAGACGGACCTGTTGGCGCACACGGCGAGCACGCCGGACCCGTACGAGCCGGACCATCACACGAGGTTCACCGGTCTGATCCCCGGCGCCCGGCGCCGGGCCGCCAAGAAGGCTCGTACCGCCGGCGGGCTGATGACCGTGCCGGCCGTCACCGTGCACGCCGACGACACCCTCGTCCAGGCCACCCGCACGATGGCCCAGAGGCACGTAGACCGGCTGCCCGTGCTCGACGAGGAGGACCGGCTCGTCGGGATCGTCACGCGCGGCGACCTCCTCAAGGTCTTCCTGCGGCCCGACGAGGACATACGGCGCGAGGTGATCGACGAGGTCCTGGTGCGCTCGCTGTGGCTGGCGCCGCGCAGCGTCGAGGTCTCCGTGACGGAGGGCGTCGTCACCCTCACCGGCAGCATGGAGCGCAAGAGCGAGACCGTGATCGCCGTGTCGATGACGCGGCGGCTCGACGGTGTGGTGGACGTGGTCTCCCACCTCACCCACCGGCTGGACGACGCGCGACTGCGTCCCGACGACCGCGCGCCGCACGGCGTGGCCGAGGACTGGCTGCGCCGGCTGTGAAAGGAGGCGGACCGTCATGACCGGCACCGTGTTGGTCACTTACGGAACGACGAACGGATCCACGGCGGAGATCGCCGAAGCGGTCGCCGACATCTTGCGGGAGCAGGGGCTCGGCGTCCAGGTCCTTCCCGCCGCGTCCGTGACGAGCCTGACGTCCTACGACGCCGTCGTGGTCGGCGGCGGGCTCTACGCGGGGCGCTGGCAGAAGGACGCCCGGCGGTTCGTGCGCCGGTACCGCGCGCCGCTCGCGGAGCGACCGGTGTGGTTCTTCAGCAGCGGACCGCTCGACGCCTCCGCCGGAGAACGCGACATCCCGCCCGTACGAGGTGTCCAGCGTGCCATGACCCGGCTGGACGCCAGGGGACACGTCACCTTCGGCGGGTGCCTGAAGGAAGGGGCCAAGGGGCGGATCGCCAAGATGATCCTCAGCTCCGGCAAGGGCGGGGACTTCCGGGACTTCGACGCCGTGAAGGAGTGGGCGAAGGGGATCGGGGCGTCGCTGGCCCGCGTGTAGGCGACGGCGTGTGTGCGGCGTCCCTGCGGCGCGAGCCGGCTGAGGGATCGGCACGAGGAAGGGCCCCGGACCGTGGCGGTCCGGGGCCCTTCCTCGTCGCGTATGCCGACCGGGCCCGAAACCGTAGGGAGGCCACCCGGTCCCCGAGCCCCGTCCTGACGTCACGGAGTCCGATGCCCCCGACGTCACGGAGTCCTGTGTCCCCAGCCCGGCTCCACCAGACTCCACTCCCGGCCCCACGCGTCGAGCCGGCGGCGGTCGAGGCGCCACTTCGCGGCCGCGCCCGCGCCGAACACCAGGCCGGCGAGCGCGGCGGCGGACGCGGTTCCCAGCACGCCCGATTCGACCGCCGCCTGCGTGGAGGTCGGCGGCGCGGGGGAGAGCCGGCCGTGGCCGTCCTGCCAGACCGTCACCGGGGACCCGGCCGTGGTGCCGGTGTCCACCAGGGTCCGTCCGGTGCGGGTCGAACCGTCGGGTGCCGTCCAGCGCACGGACGTCATCAGCCGGCCCGAGGTCCCGCGGGGCACGGTGGCGGTCGCCGGGACGCCGCGCACGACCAGGGCGGTGACGGGCTGCCGTTCGGCCCGCTGCCGCGCGAACGCGTCGTCCGCGGCCCGGGCGGTGACCATTCCGGCGGCCGTTCCGCCCACGGTGAAGACCGTCCAGACGGCGAGGACGATCCAGGCCTCGGCGACGTCCTCGCGTCGTCGCAGCGGGTTGGCGCGCCACCGCCACAACCGCTTCCTCGCGTACCCGCCACGGGGCATCGGTCCGCACCTCCTTCGTCTCCAGCGTCGCTTCGTGGTGACACTTCCGACGGTGGCACCCGAAGCCGTCCGGGAGCAGGGGCCGACCAGGCGTCGCGGGAGGGCCGCTCGGACCTCGTCGGGTGCCGAGCGGCGGACATCGAGGGCCGGACGGCCCAAGCGGAGCACCGCGCGACGGGACAAGCTGGACTTGAGAGACCATCTCGGACCGAGCAGGGAAGGGTGAGGCGACCATGAAGGGCTACGTCTTCCACGGTCCCGGACAGTCCGCTTGGGAGGATGTCCCGGACCCGGCGATCAAGGAACCCACCGACGCCATCGTGCGGGTCGGCGCCGTGACCATCTGCGGCACGGATCTGCACATCCTCAAGGGCGATGTTCCCGAGGTGCGTCCGGGAACGGTCCTCGGCCACGAGGCGGTCGGCGAGATCATGGAGGTCGGCAGCGATGTGCGGACCGTACGTCCCGGCGACCGGGTCCTGGTGTCCTGCATCAGCTCCTGCGGACGCTGCCGCTTCTGCCGCGAGGGAATGTACGGCCAGTGCCGGGGCGGCGGAGGCTGGATCCTCGGCCACCTGATCGACGGCACCCAGGCCGAGTACGTCCGCGTGCCCTACGCGGACCTGTCCGTGCACGCGTTGCCCGGAGCCGTCGACGACAAGGACGCCGTCCTGCTCGCGGACATCTTCCCGACGTCGTACGAGGTCGGTGTCCTCAACGGGCGCGTGCGCCCTGGGGACACCCTCGCCGTCGTCGGCGCGGGCCCCATCGGTCTGGCGGCGATCGCCACGGCCCGTCTCTTCTCGCCCGAGCGCGTCGTCGCCGTCGACCGTGCCGCGTCCCGGCTGGAGGCCGCCAGGAAGCTGGGCGCCGACGCCGTGGCCGACGCGGACGAGGACCCCGAGCAGCTGATCGCCGACCTCACCGACGGGCTCGGCGCGGACGTGGTCATCGAGGCGGTCGGGGTACCGGAGAGCTTCGAGCTGTGCACGCGCATGGTGCGGCCCGGCGGACACGTGGCCAACATCGGCGTCCACGGCCGGCCGGCGACACTGCACCTGGAAGACCTGTGGATCAAGAACGTGACCATCACCACCGGCCTGGTGGACACCCACTCCACGCCCACCCTGCTGCGCATGGCCGCCGCCGGCCGGCTGCCGACCTCGCAACTGGTCACCCACACCTTCCCGTTGAACGACATGGAGAAGGCCTACGACGTCTTCTCGCGGGCCGCGGACACCGGCGCGCTCAAGGTGGTGCTCGGCGCGCCCTCGCACGAGGACCTCGCCGTTCCCACGGCCTGACGACAGGAGGGCTCGCCCGCTCACGGCGCCGGCCGAACGGCCCCTGCCCCAGGGGCCGTTCGGCCGGCGGCGGCCGGGACCAACGGCCTCGGACGGGGAAGGTCGGCCACTGACCTCGGTCCCTGTCCACTGCCGAGAATCGTGAGGTCTTCTCCCACCGGCCTCCGTCGGGCGGTCTCCTCCCACCGGTCTTCGTCGGTGTCGACCACCGGGCGGAGCGCCCGCCGCACACCGTCGAGGCCGTCCCGGCCGTCACCTTGGAGGTCCGCGTCATGCGCATCGTCATCGCTCTGGGCGGCAACGCCCTGCTGCACCGCGGCGAACGCCCCGACGCGGCCGTCCAGGTCTCGAACATCGACCGCGTCACCAGCGCGATCGCCGCCCTCGCCCATGACCACGAGGTCGTCGTCACGCACGGCAACGGCCCCCAGATCGGCCTGCTCGCCGCCGAGAGCGCCGCCGATCCCGCGCTGAGCGCCCCCTACCCGCTCGACCTGCTCGGCGCGCAGACCCAGGGCCTGATCGGCTCCCTGCTGGTGCGCAGCCTGCACGACGCCCTGCCCGGACACCGGACGATCGCCCTGGTCACCCACACCCTGGTCCGGGCCGACGACCCCGCGTTCGAGCACCCCACGAAGTTCGTGGGCCAGGTGTATCCGTACGACATCGCGTCGGAGCTCGCCCGTCGGCGCGGGTGGCACATCGCGGCCGACACCACCGGCTGGCGCCGTGTCGTCCCCTCCCCGGCGCCGCAACGGGTCCTGGAGACCGACACCGTCCACGAGCTGCTCGCCGGCGGCGCGCTCGTCGTCTGCGCGGGCGGCGGAGGTGTCCCGGTGACCGCCGACGCCGACACCGGAGCGCTCACCGGGGTGGAGGCGGTCGTCGACAAGGACCTCACGGCGGCCCTGCTCGCCGAGGAACTGAAGGCCGACTTCCTGCTCATCCTCACCGATGTGCCCTGCGTCTACGCCGACTTCGGCACGCCGGCCCAGCGGCCCGTTCTCGGCGCCACTCCCGCCGACTTGCGCCGGGGACGCTTCCCCGAGGGTTCGATGGGACCCAAGACCGAGGCGGCGGCCCGGTTCGTGGAACGCACCGGCGGGCTGGCCGCGATCGGCGCGCTGGACGCGGCGTACGAGATCGTCCACGGGGCGTCGGGCACGCTGGTCCGCCCCGACCTGCCGGTCATGTGACCCTGAACGGGAGCACCCCGTCGCGGGTGTCGTCCGCCTCAGGAGGTGGCGTGCGCGTCAGGACATGCCGGTCGGGACGTGCCGGGGGTGTGTCAGAACGTGCCGGGGGGTGTGTCAGGACGTGCCGTCCGCTCAGGACGTGGCCTCCGCGGACTCGCCGCTGAGCTGGGGTACGACGTCCACGACGCCCTCGATGGCGTGGACGAGGCGCACCGCGACCGAGACGAGGGAGGTGTCGCGGACGTGTCCGCGCAGGGTGACGATCCCCTCGTCCACGGTCACGTGGATGGCGTGGCTGAAGCCCGGGAAGAGGTAGGACACCACCGTGCGGCGGACTTCCTCCTCTATCTCGTCGTCGGGCCGCAGGAACACCTTGAGCAGGTCGGCGCGGCTGACGATGCCCTGGAGCATGCCGACGTCGTCGACCACGGGGAGCCGCTTGACCCGTCGGACGGCCATGATCCGGGCCGCCTGCGCGAGCGTCGCGTCGGCGTGGACGGTGACCGCCGGAGTGCTCATGAGTTCCGCGGCCCTGGTCGCACCGGCCTTGGCGGAGTCGGCGAGGCGCTCGCGCTGCCGGGACAGGCTCGGTTCCTCGTCCCGGAACTCCTCCTTGGGCAGCAGGTCGGCCTCGGACACGACGCCGACGACGCGTCCCTCGCCCTCCAGCACGGGCATGGCGCTGACCCTCCACTGTTCCAGGGTGCGCACGATCTCCTTGAACGGAGCGTCCCGACCCACGGCCACGACCGTCTGGGTCATCACGTCGCTGACGATGTGCGGAGTGCCGGACATGTCCCAACACCTCTCCTCGGTACGGTCCTGACCTGACGTCGAAGCGGTCGTGCGGCTCGGCGAGCGATAAGGGCCGTCGGCCGTCGCGTCCACGCCCTGTCATGGGTGCCACCTCAACTCTCCGCCGGGCCCCCCGAGGCCGCTTGGGCCGGACGGTCCCTTCCGCTGCCCCGGTGGACCCTGGCAGCCCGGCGCCGGGAGCGACGGACGGGCGCGGAGTTCAGAGGAACCTGAGAGATTCCTGTGCCACGCTGGCGCGCCTGATCAACACGGTGAGTACCCACCCTTCTCTTGGAGTTGCCGATGAGCCTGGTCAACGGCCTGCCCGCGCACGTACTGCTGGTGCATTTCGTGGTCGTCCTCGTTCCCCTGACCGCGCTCGCCCTCGTCGTCTGCGCGATATGGCCCGCCGCGGCCCGGCGTCTGGGCCTCGTGCTGCCGTTGCTCGCGCTGGTCACGCTGGTGAGCGTGCCGCTCACCTCGAACGCGGGTGAATGGCTGGAGGGACACGTCGCCGACAACGCACTGGTGCGCCGCCACGCCGAGCTCGGGGACGGGCTCCTTCCCTGGGCCGGGGGCCTGTTCGTGCTGGCCCTCGCCCTGTGGTGGAAGGTCGGTCGCACCCCGGCGTCCGCGGACTCCGACGCCCCGCGCCGCCCCGGCACGCCGGTGCGGGTCGCCGCCGCGGTGCTGTCGCTCGCGGTGGCCACCGGAGCCGTCGTGGACGTGTACCGCATCGGCGACTCGGGCGCGAAGGCGGCGTGGCACGACGGCTACTCGAAGACGGCCTCGCACGGGGGCGACGAAGGCTGACGGGCCCGGTCTCCGCTGCGACGGCCGGGAAGCGCGTGCATCCAGACCGCACGCGCTTCCCGGCCGGCGAATCCTCGAAGTCACCCAGCGGCCAGGGCAGTTGCCGGGCCGGGGCGAGACAGTCGGGGGCAAGGGCCCATCAAGCCCGGTTCGGTACGACCGCCACCGGGCAATCGGCGTGGTGCAGCAGGGTGTGGCTGATCCGCCCCAGCTGGAACCCGACGCGGCCGGACCTGCGACGCGCCCCGAGGACCACCAGGTCGGCCGCGGCCGAGCGGTGGACCAGCACCTTGCGCGCCGCTCCCTCGACCGCCGTACGGGACACCCGGACGTCCGGGTGCGCGGCGGACGCGTCGGCGACCAGATCCGCGATGAGGGCGGCGGCCTGCTTTTCGTGCTGGTGCTCCGGATCCTCCGCCGAGGCGGTGGAACCGTCCGCCTCCCGGACCGGACACCGCCAGGCCCGGACGACATCCAGCTCGCACCCGCGGGCCTCGGCCTCCCGGAACGCGAAGGCGACGGCTTCCCGACAGGTGTCGAGGTCACCCGCACCGAGCACGATGCGCTCATGGGATCCGGCCAGAGCGGCCTTGTCCCCGCGGACCACGACGACCGGGCACGCGGCGCGGGCCGCGACCGACAGCCCCACGGAACCGAGCAGCGTCCCTTTCAACTCGCCGCGGCCCCGCGAACCGGTGATCAGGGCGGTGGCGTTCCGCCCTTCGTCCAGGAGCGCGGAAACGGCCTCGGCGGGCACCGTCTGCGTCGAGACGCTCAGGTCGGGGTTCTGCCGGAGGACCCGTTCCGCCGCCGAGGCGACGATGTGTTCCGCCAGGACCCGCTCGGAGGAACGTTCACGGCTCAGCGTCGGCAACGCTCCCTCGTACCGCTCCCACAGCGACGCGTGGACCAGCCGCAGCGGAAGCCGGCCGCGTGTGGCCAGGTCCACCGCCCAGTCGACGGCCACGAGGCTGCCGTCCGATCCGTCGACGCCCACGACC
Organism: Streptomyces aureus; assembly: GCF_000725495.1. Lineage (GTDB taxonomy): Bacteria > Actinomycetota > Actinomycetes > Streptomycetales > Streptomycetaceae > Streptomyces > Streptomyces aureus_B. Next base: position 59,118 of record NZ_JNZD01000031.1, on the reverse strand, counting down.
AGGGGGAGTGTCATCGTCCCCACCGCCTTCTCTCTCGACCGCGTGGATGCGGGTAGGGGGTGTCACTTCCACGGTGGTACGCGCCACCGGACGACGGCAGGGGCCGTTCAGCCCTCATCGGTGACATTCAGCCCTGATGGCACGGACGACCCGGAGCGCGACGGCCCGTCACACCGCCGGAAGCCCTTCTCTGGCGGCACCGCGGTGGGTCCGCCACCGTGGGGATCAGGGGCGGACCTGCCAGGTGGGCGACCACCGACCGAGGAAGGCGGAACGCATGGGCAACGAAGTCTCCGGGGCGCGCGTCGTGGTGGGCGTCGACGGGTCCGCGTCCTCGTACGAGGCCCTGCGCTGGGCTCTGCGATACGCCGGGCTGGTCGGTGGCGCCGTGGACGCGGTCGCGGTGTGGGAGCTGCCGGGTCTGTACGGATGGTCGGGGCCCGCCGTGGACATGGACTTCGACGAGGAGGAGTCACGACGGCGGATGCGGACCGAGATGGCCGAGGCGCTCGGGCCGGAGGCCGCCGACGCGGTCAGTACGCGGCTGGTGCACGGCAACGCCACCGACGTGCTGCTGCGGGCCGCCGAAGGCGCCGAGATCCTGGTGGTCGGCAGCCGGGGGAGGGGCGGGTTCGCGAGCGCCCTGCTCGGTTCCGTCAGCCAGCACCTGGCCCAGCACGCGACCTGCCCGGTCGTGATCGTGAGGGCGGAGAAGTCCTGAGGGGGTGGACCGGGACGCTGCGGTGCGCGTCCGGGTCCCGTGTCACGGGCGGCCGCCCATCACGCGGGCCGGGTGTCACGGCAACCGCGCCTCACGTGCGGGACCCGGCCCCGCGGGGCGTCGCCGGCGGTTCCTGGAGGATGCCCCAGGCGACCGGGCCGAGCAGGTCGGTGAGGCGTCGGAAGACGTCGAGCAGCAGGTCGTCGACGGTCAGCATCCCCACCACCCGGCCTCCGTCCAGCACCGGGAGCCTGCGGATCCCGGTCCGGCGGAACGCACGGTAGGCCACCTCGAGGTCGTCGTCGGCGGCGACCGTGACGGCGGCCGCCGACATGACGGTGGCCACCCGCGTCCCCGGGGCCAGGCCCTCGCCCATGCCGCGCACGGCGAGATCGCGGTCGGTGACGATGCCGCGCAGGACACCGTCCTCGACCACGAGCACCGAACCCACGGCCCGTTCGGCCATCAGCCCGGCCACCTCGGCCAGGGACGCGTCCGGGGCCGCGCACACCGGGGGAGCCGTCATAGCCGCCGAGATCCTCATGACCGTGCTCCTCGTCGGGCGGAGGTCATCAGAGGAGTTCCAGTACGTCGGCCACGGGCCGGCGCGGGCTCGGTTCGCCCTCGGGGCCGTGACCGAGCCGGATCACCATCTGGACGTTGGCCATGGCGGACAGGGGGTCGCGGACGGCCCACCGGATGTCCGGCCACTCCAGCGGCTGGGACGTGATGGAGGCGACGAGCCCGTCCGCGGTCGCCTGGAGCAGGACCCGTTCCAGGGCCTGACCGGCGCGCAGCCACTCCAGGGGCTCGTCACCGGCCGTGCCGAGCAGGACGATGTTCGGGCTCTTCTCGAAGTGCGCCGTCTCGCGCCCGGGGACCGGACGTCCGACGGCGAAGTCGCGGACCGGGACCGAGGTACCGCGCTGTCGCGGACCGAACGCCCCGGCGGGGATGCCGTCCGCGGTCCCGGTGGCGGACGCCGGTTCCGGGTGGGTCCACCGCACCGTCTCCTCGTGCACACCGGGGTCGAGTGCCTCCGTGTCCTCGGCGTCCCGGACCAGCTCGACGATGGCCCGCACGTGCCAGGCGTCGGGGAAGAACAGTTCCGCGCCTTCGAGCCGGGCCGCCTCCGCCAGCCGTTCCTTCGTGGCGGCGGGGATGTCGGCGTCGCGGAAGGGCTGCCGACTGGAGTGACGCCGCCGGATGGCGGGGGCCAGCCGGGCGAGCGTGTCGTCGACCGGAGCGCTGCCGAGCAGACGTACGTCGGCGAGGAGCTCCGTGGAGGTGGGGTCGGGCAGCAGCCGTACGTCCGGCGCGAGCCCCGCGGCAGCGGCGGCCACCCGCAGGTTGAGCAGCGCGGCACCGCAGCCCATGAGCAGGCCGCGGTTGTCGGGGTCGGTGTGCGGGAGTGCCCGCCGAAGGTCGGCGTACAGCCGCAGGACGCCCGTCTCCCGCAGACAGCGGAACGCCCAGGGCTGCGCGTTGTGCAGTGAGGGCGCGGCGGTGGCGTCCGCCACGAGTGCGGTGACGGTGTCGGCATCGAGCGGTTCGGCGTTCACGGTGCTGTCCCTTCGTGCGGCTCCTCGTCCCACCCCTTGGCGTGGCGACGTCCGGACCGGCCGACGGGACGGTCACGGAGTGCCGCCGCCACCCCTTCCATGAAAGGCCTCGGGGGCATCGGCCCGGCAGGGGCCATTGGTCCCCGTCCCGGGCCCGGTCGACCCTGCCCGTCCGTTCGTGCCGGTCACCCCTCTCCGCGGTCACCCCTCCTCCCGGTCACCCCTCCTCTCGGCCGGTCCGCCTCCCGGCCAGGAGTTCCCGTACGAGCGCCGCGACCTGTTCCACCTCGATGAGGAAGCCGTCGTGACCGTACGGGGACTCGATCAGCCGGAGACCGTCGGCGCCCGGGATGCCCGCCGCCAGTTCCGCCTGCTGGGCCTGCGGATAGAGACGGTCGGAGCCGACCCCGGCCACGAGGGTGTCGGCGCTCACCCGGCTCAGCGCGGCCCGGACGCCGCCGCGGCCCCGCCCGATGTCGTGGCTGTTCATCGCCTCGGACAGCACGACGTAGCTGCCCGCGTCGAAGCGGCGCACCAGCTTGGCGGCGTGATGGCCGAGGTAGGAGCCGACCTGGTAGCGGCCGCCGTTCCAGGGGTCCTCCATGCCCTGGGACGCCCGCCCGAAGCGGACCTGGAGTTCCGGCTCGCTGCGGTAGGTGACGTGGGCGATGCTCCGCGCCAGGCCGAGTCCGCTGTGCGGGCCGCGGCCGGTGTCGTGGTAGTGGCCGCCGAGCCAGTGCGCGTCGGAGCGGATGGCCCGTGTCTGGACGTCGGCCCAGGCGATCTGCTCGGCGCTCGCCGAGGCCGCCGTGGCAAGGAGCAGGAGCGCGCCGGTGCGCTCCGGATGCGTCACGGCCCACTCCAGGGCGCGCATCCCGCCCATCGAACCGCCGATCACGAGCGCCCAGCGGTCGATGCCGAGCGCGTCGGCCAGGCCGGCCTCGGCCGCCACCTGGTCCCGCTGGGTGAGGAAGGGGAAGTCGCCGCCCCAGCGGCGCCCGTCCGCCGTGCGCGACGACGGTCCCGTACTGCCCTGGCAGCCGCCGAGGACGTTCGGTGCCACGACGAACCAGCGGTCCGGGTCCAGGGCGCGGCCCGGTCCGACGAGTCCGTCCCACCAGCCGGGGGTGGGATGCCCGGGTCCCGCGGGGCCGGCGACATGACTGTCCCCGGTGAGGGCGTGCAGGACGAGGACGGCGTTGGAGGCGTCCGGCGCGAGCCGTCCCCAGGTCTCGAACGCGAGCCGGGCGCCAGGCAGTTCACCGCCGGCCTCGAGGGACAGCGGCGTCGGGCGGACGTACCACTGGCGCCGCCCGGGCGGGTCCCCCTCCCGCCAGGCACCGGTGGCCGGCGGGAGGGATTCCTGATGGAGTGTCACCATCGTGTTCAGGAAGCGCCCTTGGCGGCGCGGAAGCCCGCCTCCAGGTCCGCCTTGAGGTCGGCGAGGTTCTCGATGCCGACCGACAGCCGCACCAGGCCCGGTGCGGTGCCGGTCGCCGCGAGCTGCTCGTCGTCGAGCTGGCTGTGGGTGGTGGACGCGGGGTGGATGATCAGGCTGCGCACGTCGCCGATGTTGGCCAGGTGGCTGAACAGCTCGACGGCGTCCACGAACCGCTTGCCCGCCTCCACTCCGTCCCGCAGCTCGAAGGAGACCACGGCACCGGCACCCCGCGGGAGGTACCGCTGCCCCGCCTCGTACCACCTGCTGGAGCGCAGTCCCGGGTAGTGGACGGCGGCGACCTCGTCGCGCTGCTCCAGCCACTCGGCCAGCGCCTGGGCGTTCGCCGAGTGCCGCTCGATGCGCAGGCTCAGCGTCTCCACACCCTGGAGCAGCAGGAACGAGGAGTGCGGGGAGAGTGCGGGACCGAGGTCGCGCAGCAGCTGGACCCGCAGCTTGACGGCGAAGGCGCCGGGGCCGAGGGCCGGCCAGTAGCGCAGGCCGTGGTAGCTCGGGTCCGGCTCGGTGAAGTCCGGGAAGCGGTCGGTGTGCGCACCGAAGTCGAAGGTGCCGCCGTCGACGACGACGCCCGCGATCGTGGTGCCGTGCCCGCCCAGGAACTTGGTCGCCGAGTGCACGACGATGTCCGCGCCGTGCTCCAGGGGCCGCAGCAGATACGGAGTCGGCACCGTGTTGTCCACGATCAGTGGCACACCCTCGGCGTGCGCCACGTCCGCGACCGCGCGCACGTCCAGCACGTTGCCGCGCGGATTGCCCAGCGTCTCCGCGAACAGCGCCTTCGTGTTCGGCCGGACGGCGGCGCGCCAGGCCTCGACGTCGTCCGGGTCGTCGACGAAGGACACCTCGATGCCGAACTTGGGGAGCGTGTGCCGGAAGAGGTTGTACGTACCGCCGTACAGCGACGTACTGGAGACGATGTGGTCGCCCGCGCTCGCGAGCGTCAGGATCGCCAGCGTCTCCGCCGCCTGCCCGGAGGCGAGCGCGACGGCCGCGACCCCGCCCTCCAGCGCGGCGATCCGCTGCTCGAAGACGTCCTGGGTGGGGTTGTGGATGCGGGTGTAGATGTTGCCGGGCTCGGCCAGCGAGAACAGATCGGCCGCGTGCCCGGTGTCCCGGAACACGAACGACGTCGTCTGGTAGATCGGGGTGGCCCGGGCGCCGGTCGTCGGATCGGGTGCCGCTCCGGCGTGAATCTGCTTGGTCTCGAACGACCATGCCGAGGTGTCAGGACCCGCGGGCACCTCGTCGGGGGTGTGGCCTGCGGTGACGGAATCGAGAGGCTGGCTCATGGTGCTGCTCCCTGTACGGAGGGTGAGAAAGGGAAGACGTGCGGAAACACGGCGCCTGGGACCACTGCCGTCAGAAGGCAGGGGTCGGCGCTAGGCGGTGAAGAAGAGGCTGGTCAGAAGCCGGAGCGGGAGGTCAGCTACCGGCGGGACAACCGGTGGTGGTGACACGCACGTAATCGACGTGGCGGCGGGTCACGAGCACGGTCATGGGCCCAGGTAACCACATGAGGACGTCACGAACCAGCCAGACGGCGGTTTCTCCTCCGTCGGGGGGAACGGCGGATCCCCTGCTTCAGGGGCCGTCCGTCCGACCCGGCCGACATTCCCCAAGGACCCCGTACGTGATGTCGGCCGACGCGGAATCGGCGTGCCGTGTACAGGAGTTCCGGGCAAGCGGAGGACTCCTCCGTGTCCGCGATGCAAGACTCGCTCCAAATTTCTTGACCACCCGGCCGGTGGTCTGCTGAACTCCCGTCCCATGACCCCGCACGTGGACCTCACCCGGCGGCGCCACATCGATCTGGCGCTCGTCGCCAGTACGTTCTGTTGTCGCTGACCCGGTAGCCGTCCCCGGCAGCGATCGGTCGCAACGACCCCGCACCGCGCACGAACGCGGTCGACGCACGGTCAAATGACTGACATCTGGCTGTTGTCGCGCGGGCTTGTCGTCTCCGTCTTCTGAGCGACCGCTTCCAGGTTCCTCCCCTTGCCTGTCCCTCTCGGCCTCGGCCGGCAGGGGGTCCGTGACGCCGTGTGCCCACGGCACGGCTGAGGGCTGCCTGCCTCCATGCCCTGACGTGCCGCCTTTCCCGCCTTCCCGGTCCGTCGACGCTTGCCGTCGTTGCCGCTGGCCGCTCCTGCCCATGCCCGTTTCCGGGGTGGTACGCCCACCCCCTCCCGAGAGGACCCCTCATGTCCCTGTCCATCCGCAAGCTCACCGGCCGCATCGGCGCGGTGGCCGAGGGCGTCGATCTGACGGCCCCGCCGGACGACTCCACGCTCACCGCACTCCGTGCCGCCCTCAACGAGCACAAGGCACTCGTCTTCGACCGCGCCGGCCTGGACGACGCCGGCCAGGAGCGGGTGGCCCGCTGGTTCGGTGAACTCACCACCGCACACCCGAACGTGCCGGCCCTCGACGGCACCACGAACGTGCTCGCCGTCGACAGCGAGACCTCCAAGGCCAACGAATGGCACACGGACGTCACGTTCGTCGTCAACCCGCCGCAGGTCACCACGCTGAGGTCCCTCGTGACCACGCCCTACGGCGGAGAGACGCTCATCGCCAACGCCGCTGCCGCCTACCGCGACCTGCCCGCACCGCTGCGCGCCCTCGCCGACTCCCTGCGCGTCGTGCACAGCAACCAGTACGACTACGCCCGCCCGGCACCCGCCGACAGCCGGCGGCAGGAGTATGACCGGGTCTTCGTCTCGACGCCCTACGAGGCCGAGCACCCGGTCGTGCGCGTCCATCCGCTGACCGGCGAACGCGGCCTGTTCATCGGCGGGTTCGCCAAGCGGATCGTCGGCCTCTCCAACAGCGACTCGGCGGACCTGCTGCGCATCCTCCAGTCGTACGTGACCCGGCCGGAGAACATTCTGCGCTGGACCTGGTCGCCCGGCCAGCTGCTCATCTTCGACAACCGGATCACCCAGCACTACGCGGTGGACAACTACGACGACCACCCGCGGCTCCTGAACCGGGTGACCGTCGCCGGAGACGTACCGGTCGGCGTCGACGGCCGCCCGAGCGAACAGCTCGTCGGTGACGCCTCGCACTACACCGGCGTCCTGGCGGTGGCGGCATGACCGAGATCCCTCTCGCGGCGCCCGCCGTCCTCAAGGGGCCGGGCGCCACACCGCAACGCGCCCGGGAACGTGAGGTGTTCGTCCCGCGCGACGCCCGTCGCCGTACCACCCTCGGCGCCCTCCGCGAGCGGCTGCGCTGGCCGCTGGGCATCTACACGACCCCGGTCGTGATCCTCCTGGCCTGGGAGATTCTCGCCCGCGCCGGAGTGCTCACGAAGACCTACGCCCCGGCGCCGACCTCCATCGTGAAGGCCGCCGTCGACCTGTGGCAGCAGGGCGTGCTCGGCCCGGACCTGGCCATCTCGCTGCAACGCGCCGGCCTCGGACTCGCGCTCGGACTGTCGGTGGGCATCACCGCCGGGGTCCTCGGCGGACTGCTGCGCAGCGGCGAGTACCTCTTCAACGGCCTCGTACAGGTCCTCAACACGATCCCGCTCCTCGCGGTCCTGCCCCTGATGATCGTGTGGTTCGGCATCGACGAGCTCACCAAGGTCCTGCTGATCTCCTTCGGCGCCGGCGTGCCGATGTACCTCAACCTGTTCGCCGCGATCCGCGGTGTCGACCAACGGCTGATCGAGATGACCCGCACCACCGGGGCGGGCACCTGGCGCCTGGTGACGCGGGTGCTGGTGCCCGGGTCCCTGCCCGGCTTCCTGGTCGGGCTCCGCTTCTCCCTCGCGTACAGCGTCCTGGGCCTCGTCGCCGCGGAGACCGTCAACGCCGACCAGGGACTCGGTTTCCTCATCACCCAGGGACAGACCTATCTGCAGACCAACCAGGTGTTCGTGGGGCTGGTCATCTACTCGCTCCTCGGTCTGCTCGCCGACCAGTTCGTCCGGGCTCTCGAGCGGGTGCTGCTGCGGTGGCGCCCCAGTTATGAGGCGTCATGAGCAGCACCGTAGCGACCGATCTCCGCCGCGGGACCGGTGTCGTCGTCGAGCGGGTCGTCCGGCGCTTCGGCGACCGTGCCGTCCTCGACCAGCTCGATCTCACCATCGAGGAAGAGGAGTTGGTGATCCTGCTCGGCCCCTCGGGCTGCGGCAAGAGCACCCTCCTGCGGCTCCTCGCCGGACTGGACCGGCCCGACGGAGGACGCGTCGAGGTCCCGGCGAAGCGGGCCATCGTCTTCCAGGCCGACCGGCTGCTGCCCTGGCAGCGCGTCCTGCCCAACGTCACCCTCGGCCTCCACGGACCCGACGCGGACCGGCGCGCCCGCGAGGTGCTCGCGGAGGTCGGGCTCGCGGGCCGCGAGAAGGCCTGGCCCAAGGAGCTCTCCGGCGGCGAGGCCCAACGGGTCTCGCTCGCGAGGGCACTGGTCTCCGAGCCCGAACTCGTCCTCCTCGACGAGCCGTTCGCGGCCCTCGACGCCATCACCCGGCTGCGCATGCACGACCTCGTACGCGCCCTGCGGACGAAGCACCAGGCGGCGATGCTGCTCGTCACCCACGACATCGACGAGGCGATCGCCCTCGGTGACCGCGTTCTCGTGATGAACGACGGCCGCATCGGCAGCTCGCACGAAGTCCATCTCACCGCCGCCGACCGCGAAGCGAGCGTCGCCCGCGAGGAACTGCGCGCCCGGCTCCTGGAGGACCTCGGCCTGGCCGGCCAGCACTGACGGCCCCCGACACCGACACGCGCCCAATCCCGTAACCCAGCACAGAAAGCTCAGGACATCATCATGCGCAAGACCACCAGCAGAATCGTCGCCGCCGCCGCTCCTCTCGCCCTGGCGAGCACCCTCGTCGCCTGCGGCTCGTCCTCGGAGACCTCCGCGCCGCTGAGCAACGCCGGCAACGCGAGCACCGCGAAGCACCCCGAGTGGAGCAAGTACACCTTCACCATCGGCGACAACGGCGGCGACGGCAGCGAGGCCCTGGCGAAACTGACCGGCGTCTTCGACAGCGCGCCCTACAAGGTGAAGTTCGCCCGCTTCACCTACGGACCGCCGCTCGTGCAGGCCGCCGCGTCCGGGGACATAGACCTGGGCAGCGTCGGCGACGTACCGCCGATCACCGGCGCCGCGAAGGAGTACGGCTTCAAGATCGTCGCCGTGAACCGTTCGCTCACACCCGACCAGGCGGTGGAGAACATCATCGTGCCCAAGGGATCGAAGCTGAGGACGGCCGCCGACCTCAAGGGCAAGCGGATCGCCGTCCCCCAGGGCAGCTCCGCCCACGGACTGGCCCTGAACGCGCTGAAGAGCGCGGGGCTCGGCCCCAAGGACGCCAAGCTGGTCTTCCTCGACCCCGCGGCCGCCGCGACGGCGTTCAACACCGGCAAGGTGGACGCCTGGTCGATCTGGAACCCGCAGTCCGCGATCGCGGTCAAGAACGGCGCGCGGGTCCTGGTGAAGGGACTCCCGCCCATCGACCAGACGAGCAGCTACTACGTGGCGAGCGACACCTCGCTGAAGGACAAGACCAGGCGAGCGGCCCTCACCGACGTGCTGAAGCGGCTCTCCCGTGAGTACGCCTGGGCGATCAAGCACCCCGACCAGTACGCGAAGGCGCTCTCGCAGGAACAGGGCATCCCCCTGGCCGACGCCAAGGCGTCCCTGGCCGCCTACTCGAACCGCGTCACGCCGGTCGAGAAGTCGGACATCGAGCTGGAGCAGAAGCTCGCGGACGCCTTCCTGGAGGCGGGCCAGATCACCAAGAAGGTCGATCTCCCGTCGATCACCGACAATCTGCTCCCCGCCGGATACGACAGCTCCAAGCTGACCTTCAACTGACCCCTGCCCTCCACCTCGACCCACGAAGGAGAGAACCCATGACCGGAACACAGCGCCGACTGCACCTCAACGCCTTCCTCATGGAGGCGGGCCACCACGAGGCGGCCTGGCGGCTCCCGCACAGCAACGCCCGGGCGGACTTCGACCTGCGCCACTGGATCGAGCTCGCGCAGCTCGCCGAGCGCGCCAAGTTCGACTCGCTGTTCCTCGCGGACGGCCCCGCCCTCATGGGCACCGGTGAGTTCAGGCCACCGGGCCAGCTCGAACCACTGACCCTGCTGACCGCCCTGTCCCAGGCGACCAGCAGGATCGGCCTCATCGCCACCGTCTCGTCCACCTACAACGAGCCCTACAACCTGGCCCGCCGGCTCGCCTCCGTCGACCACGTCAGCGGCGGCCGCGCCGGCTGGAACATCGTCACCTCGGCGGGAGCGGACGAGGCGGCCAACTTCGGACTCGACGACCGACCCGGCCACGCCCAGCGCTACGCCCGCGCCGACGAGTTCCTGAAGGTCGCCAAGGCCCTGTGGGACAGCTGGGAGTCAGGCGCCGTCGTCGCCGACAAGGCCGCCGGACGCTACGCCGACCCCGAGCGGCTGCACCGGCCCGGTCATCAGGGCACCTACTTCAAGGTGGCCGGACCGCTCAACGTCGAACGCCCGCCCCAGGGTTACCCGCTGCTCGTGCAGGCCGGCTCCTCCGAGGACGGAAGGGACTTCGCGGCCCGCCACGCCGAGGCCATCTTCACCGCCCACACCACGTACGAGCGCGCCGCCGCCTTCTACGCCGACATCAAGGCACGGACCACGGCCGCGGGCCGCGACCCCGAGGGCGTGATCGTGCTGCCCGGCATCGTCCCGTACATCGGGTCGACCGAGGCGGAAGCCCGGGCGCTCGCCCGGGAGTTCGACGAGCTGCGCGTTCCCGAGTACGGGCTGCGCCAGCTGGCCGCCGTCTTCGAGACCGAGCCCTCGGTCTTCGAACTCGACGCGCCTCTGCCGGACTTCATCCTCGCCCGGCCGAAACTGGAGGGCTCGCAGAGCCGTTCCGACCTCATCATCGACCTCGCCGTGCGCGAGCGACTCACGGTCCGTCAGATCATCTCCCGACTCGGCGGCGGACGCGGCCACTTCGAGTTCATCGGCACGCCCGAACAGGTCGCGGACACGATCATCGCCTGGTTCGAGGGCGGCGCGGCGGACGGGTTCAACATCATGGCACCCGCCCTGCCGTCCGGCCTCGCCGCCTTCGCCGACCACGTCCTGCCCATCCTGCGGGCCAAGGGCCTGTTCCGAGAGGAGTACGAAGGCACCACCTTGCGCGAGCACTACGGCCTGAAGGTCCCGGAGAACCAGTTCCGGAACTGATCCACGGACCGTGCCCCACCTCCCCGGGGCGCACGCACGGCGGGGGCGGCGACTGCCGCCCCCGCCCGGCTTCCTTCGGCTTCCTTCGGCTTCCTTCGGTCGACTCGCAGGACCGTGGCATCGAGGTCGGCCAAGGCGCAGCCGAGGGCGGCGCTGCGATCTGCCGGCTCCTCCATGTCCGCGTTCCTCTCCCTACGGATCATCCGGAGGGACGGCGCGCGTGGTGTCTAATGGCGCCTGAACAGGGACGGGTGGGAGTCAGGGGGAGCCCGATGGAGGGGCTGAAGCCGAGCGATCCGCAGCGGGTCGGGCGGTATCGCATCGCGGGCCTGCTGGGGGCCGGCGGGATGGGCCGCGTCTACCTCGGGCGGTCGCCCAGCGGGCGGCTGGTCGCGGTCAAGGTGGTGCGGCCCGAACTGGCCGACGATCCCGGGTTCCGGCGCCGGTTCGCCCGCGAGGTCGCGGCGGCCCGGAAGGTCACCGGCTTCTTCACGGCCGCCCTGGTCGACGCCGACCCCGACGGGACACCCCCGTGGCTGGCCACCGCCTACGTGCCCGGCATGGCGCTGGACCAGGCGGTCGCCGCCCACGGTCCCTGGCCCGTGGCCTCGGTGCGTACGCTCGGCGCGGGCCTGGCCGAAGCGCTCGAAGCCATCCACGAGGCCGGTCTGATCCACCGTGACCTCAAACCGTCCAACGTGCTCATCGCGCCGGACGGCCCCCGGGTCGTCGACTTCGGGATCTCCGTCGCGGCCGAGGCCACCGTGCTGACCCGCGCCGGGACCGCCGTGGGAACGCCCGGCTTCATGTCCCCCGAGCAACTCACCGGCGACCCCGTCACCCCCGCCACCGACGTGTTCGCCCTCGGAGCGGTACTGGCCTACGCGGCCACCGGCACCGGCCCGTTCGGGACCGGCTCCGCGCAGTCCCTCAACTTCCGCATCGCGTACGAGGAACCACGACTCGACGCCCTGCCCGCGGAAGGCCTGGAGATCGTCGCCCGCTGTCTTGCGAAGGACCCGGGACGGCGCCCGGACGTGAGCACCCTCATCGCCGAACTCGCCGACACCGGCGACGACATGGGCTACACGCCGACCCAGATCGTCCCCGACGCCGTCGCCTGGCTGCCGGAGCAGGTCGCCGTAGCCGTGTCGGCCACGGTGACGGCAGCAGTCGTTCTGGCACCGGCCGGCGAGGCCGAGGTCCGGGCCACTGCCGCCAAGCCCCGTACGGTGCCGGCGGTTCCGCGTGGACCCAAGAAGGCGCCAGCCTCCGCCGGCCCCCGAAAGGCCACCCGCCCGAAGCCGGCGTCACCGGCTCCGACGCCCCCGAAGCCCGCCGCCCAGGCGCCGGGCGGCCCGGCTGCCGACGGATCACCGTCCGGACCGCGCAAGACCACCGAGGCGCGCAAGTCCACCGAGCCGCGCAAGTCCACCGAGCCGCGCAAGTCCACCGAGCCGCGCAAGAGAACCGCGGTGCGCAAGACGACCACGGCACGGGGGTCCACCTGGACGGCCACCACCGGTCCTGCGTCCGCCGGAGCGGCAGGGGCTGGGGTCGTGCCCGGCGTAGCGCTCGGCGCACCCGACTCCTGGGCCGTGCGCCGCGTTCTGTACCTGTCGGTCGCCGGCATCGCGTTCGTGCTGGCGACGCTTCTTCCCTTCAGCGATCAGGCATCGGTGTTCGCGCTCCTGTTCGCCGACTGGTGGCCGTGGTGGTCGCGCGGGTGGACGCTCGGGGGCTCCTGGCCGTTCGCGCTCACCGCCGTGCTCGCGGTGGCCGCCTGTGTCGCCGTGACGGCAATGGTGCGCCGCTTCCCCGTAGGGCCGGTGCCTCGCACTGTCCGGCGCCTGCACTACCTGGTGACCGCGTTCGCCGTGGGACTCGTCTCCTGCTACCTCTCCGCCGGTCTGGTGGCGAGGGGCGACCTGTCCTTCGTGGCGGCCGGCGCCTGGTTCTTCGTCCTGGGGACGGCGGCGCTGGTGGCGAGCGCCTTCCGACTGCGGGGCCCGAAGGGCGCACGCTCGGCCTCGTCCTGACGCGGGGGCCCCGCCTCACCAGCGCGGCCCCCGCTCGCCGCTCCTACTCGTCGATCGCCGCCCCGAAGCGTGCCCCGGTCGCGGGGGCCCCGAGGCGTGCTCCGTCGTAGGTCCACGAACCCCGGGCCACGAGGCCCGACGACGACGCGGGGATCACCCAGACGAAGCCGTTGCCGGAGTTCTCACCCGGCGCGGCCGCCAGCAGTCCCGCGCGGCCGTCATGGTCGGCGTCGATCAGCCGTACCTGGCCGCCCCACTGGTCCGACTTCTCCGCCGTACCGGGGATCCCCGCGGAGTTCTGGTCGAAACTGCGCGCCCCGCTCGCGGTCAGCCCGCCCGGTGCCCCGCGCAGCGTCCACACCGCTCCGGCGTCGACCACGGACCCGACGTCCTCGCCCGGCGCCCCGACGGCGAGATCCGGACGGCCGTCTCCGCCGGTGTCACCGGCGGACAGCTCGGCACCCCAGCGGTCGCCGGCCTCGGCCGTGCCGGGAACACCGGGGGAGTCCTGTGTCCACGTCTGGGCCGGCGTCCGGTCGAGCCCGGAGAGGTCCCCCCGGCCCAAGTAGACGGACACCGCTCCGCCCAGGGGCGAGCCGACCCCCGTGTCCCCGATCGCGAGGTCGTCCTGGCCGTCGTGGTTGAAGTCGCCGGAGACGGCGGCGGGACCGCCCTCGAACGTGCCGCCGTCTCCCAGCGCCGAGACATCGGGAGCGCCGTGCAGCACCCGGGTGGCGCCGATGCCGGGCTGTGCGCCCGTGGTGACGCCGGAGACCGCCAGGTCGGCCCAGGAGTCCTCGTTGTAGTTGCCGTGGCTGAGCGACCGGAAGGCGAAGCCGCCGTCCGTCGGGCTCAGGTCCCGGGCGCGTACTCCCGGGTTTGCCGCCGTCAGCCGCCTGGCCGTGGCGGGGGTGTCGGTGAAGAACAGGAGCGAGTCGTTCTCCAGGACGGCGACGCTGTCGCGCGGATCGGCGTCCGGGTCGGCGGGATCCGGGGCGAAGTACCGGGCGGCCTCGACGGCCAGGCCGAAGTTCGCGCCGGCCCGCGGCCCGCCGGTGTCCTCGAGCCAGCTGCTGTCGGACCCGTGCAGCCCGCTCGGTGAGCCCCAGAAGACGACGGCGCCGCCCGCGTCGGACAGCCCGGCCAGGTCCTCGCCCGGGATGCCGACGATCGCGTCGTCATAGCCGTCGTCGTCGAGGTCGCCGGACGCAACGGCGCGGCCGAAGCCGTCGCCCGCCTCGGCGGCGCCCGGAACGCCCGCGGTGTTCTGGTGCAGGACGCTCTTCCGGGTGGTGCTGAGACCGTTCGACGAGCTGTACTGCACGGAGACGTACCCGGCGCCCTTGGCCCCGTCCACCGTGGCACCCGGGGCGCCGATCAGGACGTCGTCGTACCCGTTCCCGTCGAAGTCGCAATTGTGCTGCTGCCAGCCGATGGACGGGAAGGGCACCACGGCCTGCGCCGCGGGCGCCGCGATGATCGCACCGCCCCCGAGGGCGAAGAGTGCCGCGGCCGTCAGGGCCGCGCGGTCGATGTGACGCACAGGAGCGAACCTCCTCGTTTCCCGGCCCGCGGCGTCCGGTTCGGCCGAGGCGCGAGGTCTGTCGACAGACAGTGCGGCGAGGGCGACGCCTTCGTCCGCTCACCCACAAGACACGCGACGTTCGCCCAGGGTTGTATCCGGCGGTGCCTGCACGACGAGGCGGACCACCGGTGGCCCTGGGCACGCGCACCGGCCGGTGCTCCCTACGGTGCCCGGACCACTCCCGGTACGGGGCCGGACGCGGCCTCCTCGGTGAACACCGCCTGGAGCTCGGCCAGGTGTTCCCGGGCCGTCAGCGCGCCTTCGACCAGCGGCCGGACCTGCGCCACGACCAGCGCCTCGCTCCTCGGCGGCAGGAAGGACCAGCTCGCGTATCCGTGGCGGCCCCCGGCCACGGACTCGGTGAGACCGATGGCGGGGTTGGCGAAGACGCCGGGCGCCAGTGACCGCAACGCGTCGGCGTCCGTGTCCGACAGCGGGATGTTCCAGTCGCCCGGAACCCGTGCCGAGAAGCGCCGGCGAACGTCCCCGTCGAACAGGGCGTCGAGCACCCGCGCCGCGGCCTCGGGCTGCCGCGACCGCGCGCTGACGCCGATCAGGCTCGCGGTACCGAACACGAACAGGGGCGCGGACACCTCGTCCCGCAGGACCGGGAAGGGGACCGCGCCGAGCCGGGAAGGGTCCTGGGGCAGCAGGCCCGTCATCGCGGGCGCCATCGCCGCCCCGCCGCTCACCACCCGGTCGAGCCCCTGATCGATGGTGTCCTCGAAGTAGCGGTCGCCGAACCAGCCCCGGTCGAACCACCCCCGCAGACGGTCCATCGCCTCGACGAACACCTCGTCGGTCCACGGAATCTCGCCGAGCAGGGCCGCGCGAACGGCGGCCGGACCCGCGTAGTGGTTCAGGACCAGGGTCCACAGCAGCTCGCACGACTCCGGCATGTCGGCGCAGCCGGCCCCGAAGGGGGTGATGCCCCGGCGGAGCGCGTCCTCGGCGAGCTTCTCCAGTTCCGGCGACGACGACGGAGCCGCGTGCCCGAGTTCGTCCAGCACGGGCGAGTTGAACAGCAGCATCATCGTCTCGCCGCTGCGCGGGACTCCGAACAGCCGGCCGTCGAGGGTGGCCAGCCGCAGGGCCGGGTCGAGCAGCCGGGAACCCCAGCCGTGGCGATCGGCATAGGGGGTCAGGTCGAGCAGGAGTCCGCGCGCGGCCAGCGACACGAAGTCCCCGGCGCGGGGCACCATGACGATGTCCGGGGCGGTGCCCGCCTCCAGTGCCTCCACCGTCCGGTCCCGGGCCCTGGACGTGAGCACCTCCAGGTCCAACCGCACCTGCTCCTGACCGGCGTTGAAGGGATCGACGAACAGGTCATGAAGGTCCTGTGGGCCGGGCCCCCGGCCGAGCCACCACGTCACGCGCGTCTGCGGCCCGTTCGTCCGCGGTCCGTTCGTCTGCGGCGCGTTCGTTCGCGGCCCGTTCGTGTGCGGCCCTTCGCTGTCGGAACTCATGGCATCAGATCATGCCGGGCCCCTCCGCAGTGCGAACACCCGGTCCTGCCGCGTGGTGCGCCCGAACGCCCGGAAGCCTCGGAGAGTGCCGCGCGGACAGGCCGTCAACTTGGTCTATATTGCCCGCTTGTGAGTGCAATGGAGGGAATCAGTCGGCGGTCGATGCTCAAGGCCCTGCCCGTCGCGGGCTTCGCGGCGGTTCGCGGTGGTCCCCCGGACGGGCGCGGCGCTGTGCCGCCCGCAGGGCCACTGCGCCAGCCTGCCGTCACGGCTGCGCGGCCGGTTACGGGTCCGGTGTCGTCGCCGGTCGTGGAGCAGACGTTCGACGTCCGGTTCACGGACGTACTGGTCCCCGGCCACGGAACGGTGACCACGCGGACCTACAACGGAAGCATCCCGGGGCCCACCCTGCGCGTCCGCGGCGGACAGGCACTGCGGCTGGCGCACGTCAACGGACTGCCGCCCAACCCGCCCCACACCGGCGGCCCGCACACGCCGCACCACCCCAACAGCTTCAACCTGCACACCCACGGAATGCACGTCAGTCCCTCGGGGCATGCCGACAACGTCCTGCGGGAATTCGCCCCGCGCACCGCCGAAGAGGCCGCCGCCGGTGCCGCCGAGCCGGTGTACGAGACGTGCGTCCAGGTGCCGGCCGACCACCCCGCGGGCACCTACTGGTACCACCCGCATCTGCACGGATCCACCGCCGAGCAGATCGTCGGAGGCATGGCGGGGGGGATCGTCGTCGAAGGCGACGTAGACGAGATCCCGGAGATCAAGGCGGCGGCGGACCTGGTCGTCTGCATCAACGAACTGAAACTCGTGAACGGCAGAGTCCCCGCGTTCACCTCCGGTGGCTGGGTGACCGGCGTCCCGTCGACCTTCGCCGTCAACGGCGCGGTCAACCCCACCCTCCGCCTGCGCCCCGGCGAGGTGCAGCGGTGGCGACTGGTCGCCGCGACCGCCTTCACCGCGCTCCGACTCCAACTGACAGGCGAAACAGACGGCTTGACGCTGCACCAGATCGCCCAGGACGGCGTCACCTTCGCCACGCCCGTCGCCCGGGACGAGGTCGACCTGGCGATGGGCAACCGCGCCGACGTCCTCGTCCGCGGTGGCGCACCGGGCCGCTATGAACTCCGGGACGCCGCGCTCCCCGTGCCTTTGCTGACGGTCGAGGTCGCGGGAGCACCGGTCGAGCCGCCGATGACGCTGCCGGCCGCGCTGCCGCAGGGCAGACCCTTCCTCGACGAGCGGGACATCGACCGTCCCGACGCCGACCGGGAGGTCGTCTTCCACTCCGACGCGGGCGTCTTCGCCGGGCCCTTCCCCAACGCCTTCCGTGTCCTGGGCACCAACGCCACCCCCGCGGCCCACCCCGAAGGCGACCTCACCCGCGACCCGTCCTACGGCCTGTTCGACCCCGGCTACACCAACCACACGCTGCGCCTGGGCGCCGTGGAACGCTGGACCGTCCGCACCGACGAGACGATCCCGGCGCACAGCCATCCCTTCCACCTGCACACCAACCAGGTCCTGCTCACCCACCGCAACGGCGCCCGGCTCGACCCCCCGGTCTGGCACGACACCATCGGCCTGGCCGGCGGCACCCCCGGAGACCGGGTCACCTTCCTGGTCAAGTACGAGGACTTCACCGGCCGCGCGATCGCCCACTGCCACCAGCTCCACCACGAGGACCTGGGGATGATGCAGTCCGTCGAGTACGTGGACCCTTGAGCAGCGAGCGGCACCCGAGGCGTGGGCGGCCGGCGGCCGGACCGGCCGGTGCGGGTCAGATGCCGCCGGTGTAGAGCAGCCGGTTGGGGGTGTCGGAGCGGACACCGCGCAAAACACCGGTGGTGGCCGTGTGGTCGAGCCAGACGTGGACCTCGCGGGCCGTGGCGTGCGGGTGGGCCGACAGGTACAGCGCGATCACACCGGTCGCGTGCGGCGCGGCCCAGGACGTCGCCCCGCCGTCCTCCGTGGTCGTACCACCGCCGGAGAGGGCGGCCGTCACCTTCTGGCCGGGCGCGTACAGGTCGACGCAGCGTCCGTAGCCCGATCCGTAGGAGCCGCTGTCGGTCCAGGCGCGGTCGTCGGAGGTGGAGGCCGCCACGACGATCGTGCCGGGGACCCCGGCCGGGGAGTGCTTGCACGCGTCGTCGTGGAAGTTGCCCGCCGACACGACCGTCGGGATCCCCGCGTCGACCATCTTCTTCACGGCGGCCTCCACGGTGGCCGACCGGTGGTCGAAGTTCAGCGACATGTTCACCACGGCGGGCTTCTGCGCGTGCGCGGTGACCCACTTGACCGACTTCACCACCGCGGCCTCGGCCGCGGCGGCGGAACCGCCGCCCGAGCTGTCGCACAGGACGCCCTGGACCCGTACGAGGTCCGCCTTCGGCGCCACGCCGTACTTGGTCCCGCCGATGATGCCCGCCACGAACGTGCCGTGACCCATGCCGGACTCGCTGAAGCAGTCGCCGGAGTCCTGTCGGCCCACGAAGTCGGCCCCGAGGTGGGCGCGTCCGCCGAACTCCGCGTGGTGGATGTCCATGCCCGTGTCGATCACATAGACGTGAACTCCCTTGCCGGTGGCGGTGGTGGTGAGCTTCCCGTTCAGCGGCCGCCTCCGCTGGTCGAGAATGTCCAGGTTCCACGGCACGTTCCGGGTGAGGCGGGCCGCCGCGCTCTGCGCGGTCTTGGACGAGGTCCCCCTCGTCGGCGTCCAGCCGGCCGACGCCCCGTTCCCGAAGGGGGCCACCGCCTCGGCCTTCTTGTGCGTGGGCCGAGCCCCGGCGTTCCCGCCGCAGGCCGAGGCCCCCAGCACCGTCGCCGCGACCGCCAGCGCGATCCCTGCCTTCGTCACGTTCCGTGTCACAGCGTCCCCCGCGTTTCCGTTTCGTACACAGTCAGCGCACAAGACGACCACAGCGGGCGAGCGGTTCCGGCCAGGGGCGCGAAGTCACCTGCGCTCGGGCAGGGGGTCGGCGAAGTGCCAGCCCTCGGCGAGCAGCCCGTCCACCGCCGCCACGGCGGTCCGCAGCCGCTCCTCGGGACTTCCGGTGACGAGCAGGAACCGGCGGCCGCTGCGCTCCAGTTCCGCACGGAAGCGCCCGGTCATCCACGGGCGCAGATGCGGGCCGTCGCGCAGTCCGTCGTCCTCGAAGGGCACCCCCTCGTGGTCGGTGAGCAGATACAGGTGGCGCGAGGTGCGGGCGGCGACCGCCGCCACCTCGGGGCTCGGTGTGCCGAGATAGCGCTCGTGCCAGATCGTCGTGGCGAACGAGTCGGTGTCGCAGAACAGCACCGGGGAGCCGTCCCGGGCGGCCCGCTCCTCGTCGGCGTCCTGGCGCCGGGCGATGACGGGGAACTCCTCGGAGCCGAACTCGACCTGTGTCCAGTCGGCCCCGGGGTCGACGGCCCGCAGGGCGGCGAGCCTTTCCTCGCTGTACGTGCGCCCGTACTCGGGCACCCAGCCGGTCTCGCTCCAGATGCCGCCGCGCGTGCGGTAGTGGGCGGCCAGCGCCCGGGAGAGCGTGGTGGTGCCCGTGGACTCGGCGCCGAGGACGACCACGCGCCGGGTGAGCGCGGCCCGCACGCCCGGGCCGAGGAAGGTCCAGGAGCCCACCGGGTCCTTGCGTACGGCGGTGCCGGACACCGGGTACGCGGTGCGGTCGGGGTCCACGCCGACCTCGGCCGCGCCGAACCGGCGGGCCAGCTCGGTGCCGTACGACTCGGAGGTGAACACGGCGTCCACCGGCTCCGGGACGGCGGCGCGGAAGACGGCCATGTGGGCGTCCCACACCGCGGGGTCGAGCAGGTCGACCGGGTGGTCGTCTACGGCGCCGACGACCTCGGCCTCCGGGTGGGCCTCGCGCATCCACGCCACCCGGTCGGCGAGCGGTATCGACTCGACGGAGGCTGCGCAGACCAGGACGGTCAGCCGCTCGCACCGCGCCAGGGCGGAGCGGACGAGGTGGTGGTGGCCGGCGTGCGGCGGATAGAACTTGCCGAGCACCAGGCCGTGCCGGTACGGGCGGTCGGTGCCGCTCATGCGGTCACCGCCGTGGCACTGCGGGGGCCGGTCGCGGCGAGGGTGCGCCGCCAGCCGAGGAGTCCGGCCACGCACAGGGCGAGGAAGCCGACGTACAGCAGCGAGGTCAGGTACAGGCCCTTGTAGGCGTACAGCGGGATGTAGACCAGGTCGGCGGCGATCCACAGCCACCAGGACTCCAGCAGCTTGCGGCACTGGCCGTAGGTGGCGGCCAGGGAGAGCGCGGTGGTGAGCGCGTCCCAGAAGGGGACGGTGGAGTCGGTGGCTCGGTCCAGCAGCAGGGTGAGGGCGCCGGTGCCCAGGACCCCGGCGGCGGTGAGCCAGAGCCACTCGGTGCCCGTCGTGCGGCGCACCGGCAGGGCGTCGCCGGTGGCCGGTCCGTCGCCGCGGGCCCAGATCCCCCAGCCGTAGCCGGCCAGCGCGATGAAGACGACCTGGAGGCCCGCGTCGGCGTACAGGCCGGCCTGGAGGAAGAGCACGATGAAGAAGACGTTGTTGGCTATGCCGACAGGCCAGTTGGCTATGTGCTGACGGGCCACCAGCCACACACAGACGGCGCCGGTGGCGAAGCCGAGCGCTTCGGTCCAGCTGAGGTTCCAGTTCACGGGGCGACTCCTTTATGGTCGAGGTGACTATAAACAGCAGGGCCGGCGATCGGCAAGGGAGAATCCCGCGAACAGCGGGGCTCGGCATATCGGTTGGATCGGTGGTTGCCGTGCGTTCCGGCAACAAGTGGCTTTACTCGACAAGGTCGACGTCGAGGCGCGCGGCCCGGCACGCGGCCGGCTCGACGCGCACCGGGTGAGCAGGCTCGGGGACGGTCGGGC
The DNA here is from genome assembly GCF_000725495.1 of Streptomyces aureus. Taxonomy (GTDB): domain Bacteria; phylum Actinomycetota; class Actinomycetes; order Streptomycetales; family Streptomycetaceae; genus Streptomyces; species Streptomyces aureus_B. The sequence continues at coordinate 38,200 of NZ_JNZD01000031.1, read as the reverse complement.
GTACAGCCGGCTCGGGGGACGGCGTGTGTCGTGAACCGCTGCCCGGTCCCTGCACCTCGCGAGCTCCTTCGGCCAAGTCCGCCCGGGGGCAGGGGATTCCCCGGACTGGCGCCCCGGGATGGCCTGCTGACGCGGCGTCCACGGGGTGCGGGGCGGGACGGGGCGTGTGAACCTGCTGGTGTGGATGCCCAGACTCAGCACTCGGGACCGGGCGGCGCCGGCCGGTCGGCGCCGTTGGCCGTGCTGATCGCGACCTGCGTCTCGACCCTCGTCGTCAACGCGAACACCTCGGCGGTGAGCATCCTGCTCCCGGCCATCAGCGCCGACACCGGCACCTCGCTCGACGTCCTCCAGTGGGCCGTCACCGGCTACTCGCTCGTGGGCGCAGCGGTGATCGTCACGTCGGGAGCCCTCGGCGACGTGTTCGGACGGCGGCTCGTCTTTCTGGGCGGCCTGGGACTGTTCATCGCCAGTTGCGTGCTCATCGCGCTCTCCGACACCGGAGGCGGGGTGATCGCGGGCCGGGCGATCCAGGGCGCGTCGGGAGCGACGATCCTCGCCTGCGGAATGAGCCTGCTGTCCGTGTCGACCTCGGGAGAGGGACAGGTACGGGCGGTGACGCTGTGGGGCGGCGCGTCCGCGGTGGGCGCGGCCGCCGGTCCCCTGGTCGGTGGACTGTTGGTGGACGGCACGGGATGGCAGGGCCTGTTCTGGATCGACGCGGGGATCGCGCTCGCCTGTGTGCCCGTCACGCTGAAAGGGGTCGCCGAGTCCCGGGACCCGGAGCGCAGTCGCTCGATCGACTTCGCCGGGACCGTGCTGATCGCGGCCGTTCTCGCCCCCGCGCTGCTCGCGCTCAGCGAGGGCGCCACCTGGGGCTGGACGTCGGCCGCGGTGCTGGGCTGCTTCGCGGTGGCGGCCGTCTCGTGTGTGGCGTTCGTCGCTGTGGAGCGGCGGGTGGAGGCACCGCTCGTCGACCTGAGGCTGCTGAAGAACCGCGTCCTGATCGGGGCGACGGTAGGGATCCTGCTGAGCGCGGGCGTGATCAACGGTCTGATGTATTTGGTCAGCCTCTACTTCCAGAACCCCGCCACCCTCGACCTGAGCCCGTTCGAGGCGGGGCTGGCCACGCTGCCCGCGACGGTGGGTCTGATCGCGGTCACGCCGCTCGTGCCCCGTATGGTCCAGCGCCTCGGCATCGGACCGGTGATCGCCGCCGGATTCGCGGCGGCGACGGCGGGTTGCGCGCTGCTGGCGTTCGTCCAGGGCGACTGGCGGTACGCGGCCTTCGTCCTGCCCCTCGTGCTCCTGGCCGCGGGTCTGGGACTCGTCAACGGTCCGGCGAGTTCGGCGTCCACCTCGGCGGTGTCCGCCGACGACGTCGGCGCCGCGTCGGGGATCTCGAACATGGCGCGGTACATCGGCGCGGCGGCGTTCACGGCGGCCGTGGCGACGGTCAACGCGACGGTGGGAGCGTCGCACACGGCAGAGGGCGAGGGCGCGGCGGACGCCCTCGCGTCGGGCCTGTCGAGCGCCTGCCTGCTCCTCGCGATCGCCTCCGGCGTGGGCATGGTGCTGTCGGTGCTGGCGATCCGCGCCCGTAGGCGCCGGGTCGGACCCGGCGCCTACGGAGCGGCGGCGGCGTCGCACGCGCACACCGTCACGGTCGAGGGCTCCTGACGGGGCGACCACCCGGCCCCACGACGCGGCCTGGCATGATCGCGCGGATGGGCGAGGCGAACGGACACCGTGACATCCCGAAAGACCGCTGGGTCTTCGGCCTGGAGGAGATCCCCGCAACCGACGTGGACGACGACGGGGAGTCCGTCCATGTCGCCTGCGTCTTCGACACCACCGTCATCAGAGCACCCGAAGGTACGCCCCAGGCGCTGAGCCGGGCCGCTGAGGAGATCGTTTCCCAGTGCGGACCGGACTGGGCGGCCTCGTCGGTGCTCTTGCAATGGCTCAGGATCGAGGCCGGGGACGAGCTCCAGCTGGGAGTGGAGAGCTGCCTGCTGGAGCGTGTCCCCGGCGACCGGATCCGGCTGCGCGCCCACTACGGCCAGTGGGAAGAGACCACGGTCCCCGTCGCGGACGTCCGGCGCATGCTGATCGACATGATGGACTTCCTCACCGGGGAGGCGCGCCACCCCCTGCCGAGCTGGCGCATCCGGCGGCTCGGGGTCAGGGACTGGCGGCAGCGGGGCACTTCCGGTTAGCGGGTCGTCCGCGGGCCTCGGGCGAGGTGGATCCGCCGGCTCCGGCGGTCGTCCTGCGCTGCCGGGCCCTGGTCGCGGGAGACGAGGACAGCGAGGACCTGTTCATCGCGGCCCTGGCGCGGCACGAGCAGGTCGACAGCCCCTACGAGCACGCCCGGACCCATCTCGCGTACGGGATGTGGCTGCGCCGCCGACGCCGTCCCGTCGAGGCACGAGCCCAGCTGCGCCGCGCAGTCATGGGGTTCGACCAGTGCGGTGCCGCCGTGTGGACGGAGCAGGCGGACGCGGAGCTGAGAGCGGCCGGGGAGACACCCACCGCGCCGCCCCCGTCCGGCCCGGAGACCCCGGACGCGCTGACGCTGCTCACGCCGCAGCAACTGCGCATCGCCCGGTCGGTTGCCCAGGGCGCCACCAACCGCGAGGTGGCACGTCAGCTGTCGATCAGCGTCCGCACGGTCGAGTACCACCTGCGGAACGTCTTCACCCAGCTCGGCGTGCGCTCCCGGGTGGCCCTCGCCCGACACCTCGAGCCCGATCGGCCCCCGTCCGCCGGCGGCGTCCACGCCCCCTGACCGCACGGACGCCCGCCGTCGGCGACGTAGGGGCCAGGGGCGTTGTCAGTGCCGTCTGCGACGCTGATCGGATGAACGGTGATGAGCAGCTGCTGCGCGGCCGGGTCTACGGCCGCGACCACGACGACCCCGACCCCGGCCCGCTGCCGCACCGCACGTACGCCGCACTCATGGGCGGCCCCCTGGACGGACTGCTCCTGGACATCACCGACCGGGAGCCGGAGGAGGCCGGGGACGGCGTCGCCCTGGCGACGGAGCTGTCCCGCTGGCCCGGCGGCCGCGCACTGTACGACCCCGACCCCGCGGAGCCCCGCCGCCCCGGCCCGGGCGTGACCTGCCGCTTCCACTACACCGGGGACGCCCCCTGATCACCCGGCAACGGGCCTACCAATAGGTACGCGAGACCCGTTCCGGCAGGCGCCCCTGCCGTTCCGCGTCCCGAAGGATCGCCGCCGCCACGGCGACGAAGGCCCGGCGCAGCGCCGGGTCCGGATCGGGGTTCTCGAGATTGCCGACCCCCTTGTCCAGCGACATGCCCCCGCACGGCCCGCCCTCAGGCGTAGAGACGCGGACGACCGAAGCCCCCGCATCGATCAGCACGTACCCGGTGAGCCCTTCGACGGTCTCCCAGGAGTACACGGCCCCCGCGGCAAGGGAAAACACCTTCTTACAGACCAGCGAAGCGGTCACGGAGCGGGCCCTTTCCCATCACGGCCGGACATGGACGGGTGCTCTCGGAGGTGGAGGGAGCGAGTGAGTGGCTTCCGATCGGCCGCCGTCGGGACGCGGAGCCGCCGAGGCTCACCACTCGAAGGTCTGCCACTCCTCGCGGGGGATGAAGCCCTCCGTGACGTCTCCGCAACGGTCGGACCAGGCCTCGGCGACCATCACCGGGCGGCTCAGTACCAGGTCGCCGGCCCGCTGGGCGCGCAGCACCAGACCCAGATGCTCCGCGCACAGGTCGCCGGCCTGTGAGTACGCCAGTCGCTTCTCGTGCGTCTCGAGGTAGCGGATGAAAAGGCCTTCCAGTACGGACGGCACCTGCCCCACGAGTGGCATCCCGGCGAACGTGACCTGCGGACCGCGCAGCGCGTTGACCGCGATGGCTGACAGGCCGAGCGACGGGTCGTAGTAGGCGGTGACCGCCGGCCCGAAGAAGGGGGCGTCGAGCGGCGGATCGGCCCAGAACTCGGCGAGCCGGATGTTGCCGGCGAAACCTTGCTCCATGCCGGACTCCATGAAGACGGCGACCGCCGCCTTTGCCTGCTGGTGCGTCATGCCGAACTTCAAGGGCCCGACCCCTTCGAACGGTGAGAACGTCCACGCGAGGCGGTGCTCCTCGTCGAGCACGCCCCACCACGTGTCCGTGTTCGCTGCCACGATCAACCCCCGGTGAACTGAAACCCCTCGGCCTGGACGGCCGGCGGTGCGACGATACTCCGCTGGACCTGATCGAAGATCCGCCCGAGCTGCCGCACCCGTCCCCTCGCCGCACCGTGCTGCCGCACCTGCCGAGTCCCCTCGCCACCCAGGCGGGTCGGTGCCGGAACGGCCGTGCGTGAGGCCCGGGTTCGCGACGGCGTTGTCAGTGGTGGGTGGCAGCATGTGCTCATGACCCGTGACGATCTTGACACGCTGTTCGCCTCGCCCGGGGCGCTGCTCGCCGCTGGACCCGTGGCGCTTCGCGACGTGCCCGCCGCCGGGGGCGGCGTGGGCCGTGAGGTCTGGGCCCAGGCCGTCACGATCCTCGGCGGAGCGGAAGTGCCGCGGGCCGAATTCGCTTCCTGGCTGCACTTCAGCGCCAAGGTTCTGGGCCACGATGGCTACGCCGAGTTGGTCGCCGAAGCCGAGCCGGGTATGCCGTGGCGGACCGTCTGGGCCTGGTGGCGGCCGGTCGGTGCCTACCGCGCCCGGCCGAACCTGAGCGGAGACGCCGACGTCCAGGTCCACGAGGCCGCCGACGGACGCCTCCTGCTGAAGGTGTGGTCGCAGTGGACCCCGGAGCACTGGCTCGATCCGGACACCGGTGAGCGGGTTCCAGCCCCCACCGACGGCGAGTTCACCGAGCGACCTTACGACGCCCCGGTCGAAGGGCCCGTCCTCTTCGACCCGGACGAGGACCACGGACTCCACCTGCCCGAGACCTGGGAGGAGCCCGCGCCCCTCGGTCGCGGCCGCGCCATGTTCTTCGAAGCGCGCGGCGTCGTGGTTCTGGAGCGCGAGGGCACGGCGGTCCACGAGCCGGCGGACGCCGACGGCGTCTCCTGGGGAGAGGACGGACCGTGGTTCACCGGGCCCACCGCAGCCCAACTGCCCCTGGACGCGGCCCGGATGAGGGAGGCCTTCGGGGCCGACGGGACGGCACTGCTGACAGAGGACCAACTGCCCGCGGCCCTGACGCACGGGCCCACGAGGGAGCTGGCCGTCACGGCCGGTCTGCCGACCTGGTTCGCCGCCGGAGTCGCCTCGTTCACCCTGGCCTGGAGGGACGGGCAGGCCCGGGAGCTGGAGACCGACGAGCACGGCCTGTTGCACCTGGGCACCTTCGACCTGGCCTACGCCGACACCGGCCGCGTGCTCGTCCACCCCGGGACGGGCGCGGTGTCGATGATCCGCAACGGCCAGGAGCCCTTCCCCTTCGCCCGGGACACCGAGACGTTCGTAAGGCTCCTGGAAGCCGTGTACCGGTTCATGGGCGCCTGCTGGGACTCGTACCCGGGCGAGGACGGCCGCGGTGACTTCCTGGCCGAAGTCGCCGCGCTCGAACCGCTCTGCGTGAACAAGGAAGAGCCCGCGCAGAACGTCTGGGAGCACCTGTTCGCGGCGATCGTGGAACTCAGCCCGTGGGGCTTCTGATGCGTATGTCGACGTCTTCCGCCGCGCGTTCGGCCACACCCCGGGCACCCATGGGTCGTTGCGACGAGCCCGCTCCCAAGCGCGTCTCCCGGGGCGGACGTTGGCCCGGCCCTGGCCGCTTGCACCGGTCGGCCCCCTCGGTGGTCCGGCCGGGTTCGAACGCGGGTCCGGCAACCGCTATGATCCACCACGGCAAGGCTGTAGCGCAGAGGTCGTCGCGCCCAAGCATCGAGCTGGAGGACGTCGGTTCGAATCCGACCGGTCTTGCCACCTTTGTCGTAGACGAAAGTCGATTGGCGTCGGTTCAGCCTGAGCGGGCGGGGGGCGATGCCGCTCTCGGCTCTCCGGGCACCGGCGATGGACCGGTGGAGTGGTGATGACGCAGCCGACGCCCGTACGCTGCCCCGCGATCGAGCACCCCGACATCCCGATCAGCGAACCCGCTGCTCTGGAGCCGCTGCTCGCCCGGCTGCGGTCCGCCCTGCCGGTCGAGACCGACGAGACGTTCACGCTCGGCACCGTCCGCGCGGACGGGCGCGTCGACCTGTGCAAGCAGGGCCTCGGACCCGGCGGCGCCGCCCGGCTCATGCCCGTGGCCGCCGCCTCCCCGCACGCCACCCACGTCCTGCTCGGCACCAACGCCATCGGCGACGAGGGAGCCCGCTCGGTCGCCGCCTCACTTGCCGACGGCCACGGCCTGCGCACCCTGTACCTCGGCTGCAACCGCATCGGCCCCGAGGGCGTCACCGCGCTCACCGACGCCCTGACGACGGACCGCACGGTCCACGCCCTGTGGCTCAAGCGCAACCCGGTCGGCGACCACGGCGCCCACGCCCTCGCCGCGACACTGCGCCGCAACACCACGCTGCGCACCCTCGACCTCGTCAACACCGGCCTGACCACCGAGGGTCTGCGGGCCCTGTGCGACACCCTGGTCGACCGGCCCGCCCCGGTGGAGCGCCTCTTCCTCGGCGGCAACGGCCTGACCGCCGACGCCGCCCCACTGCTGGCGACCCTGATCCGCGACGCCGGCCTGCGCGAGCTGTACCTGCCCGCCAACCACCTCGGGGACGAAGGCGCCGCGATCCTCGCCGCCGCCATGGACCCCGGGCGCCCGGTGCGCCTTGGCCTCGGCGGCAACGGCATCGGACCCGCCGGAGCCCGCGCCCTCGCCGACGCGCTCGGCGGCATCGAGGCACTCGACCTGGGCCGGCCCCTGTCCGCACGCACCCTCGGCGCCCCCGCCAACGCCACCGGCGACGAAGGCGCGCACGCGTTCGCCGCTGCGCTGCCCGGCAGTCCGCTGCGCCGGCTGGAGCTGTGCCACACCGGCCTGACCGGCCGGGGCGCGAAGACGCTGCTGGCCGCGGTGCCCGACGGCTCACCCCTGGAGTACGTGGGTCTGGGGCCGGGCCTGCCCCGCAAGGTGAAGCGGTCCTTCACCCAGCGCCTGCGGCCCGTCGGCAGGGCGCACCCCGACCTGCGCGCGATAGGGAGTGTCTACCGTTGAGCGCCCGTGTCGAACTCCGAGGCTTTCCCCGGGACGAGGTGTCGAGCCGGCGCCGGATCCGCCGGTACGCCGTGCCCCGCTGGATGATCGAACGCGCGACCGCGTCCCGGCTGGCCGGTGACTGGCGGGGCGCCTGCGCGGCGGCGAACGTCGACATCGCCTTCGACCTGTCCGAGGTCGGCGACCGGTGCGGCGCCGATGTCGCCTCGGCCCTGCTGGACGACCTGCGCCACTTCGCCCCCGACCTGCTGCGCTGGCACCTGCCGCGCATGCTGGGCGGGCGTACCACGCTCGTCACCGACCGGACCGTCGTCCTCGCGCGCTACCGTCCGAAGGCGTCCGAAGAGGACCGTCGCACCACGCCGTACCTGCACGTCACCACCCCCGCGATGATCGACGGACCGCAGCGGATCGCCCTGCGGTTCGGCACGGTCAAGGACGAGCAGGCCGTGGGCGCCTTCGGCCCGACCACCGAGGACTGGCGGCACGCCCGCCATCTCTGGGACGCGCGGTGCGCCGCGGATCTGCCGGCCCGCTCCGGCGGCACGGACCGGCCGCCGTTCTTCCACGCCGACGCCACCCCGCGCGCGACGGACGAACTGCCCGTGGCCGATCCCGGAACGGGCGACCCCGTGGCGCGGGCGGAGTGGGTCGAGCTGCTCCACCAGAAGGGCGAGACGCTCGCCGCGCTGGCTGCCGCAGGCATCGAGGCGGACTCCACCGGCCCTCAGAACCCAGGCTTGCGGGGACTCTTCGACGGGATCGCGGTCGAGTACACCCGCCTGGAGCCGGAGATCCGCCGCCAGGTCGCCGCGGGCGTCGGCGACCGCTTCGTGATCACCGCGCACTGGCGGACGTACATCCTGCTGGAGCCCAGGGAGGGCGGCGGACTGCGGGCGCGCGCCGTCGAGCGGGACGCGGCCAAGTACGTGCCGGTTCTGGCCGAGGCCCTGTGGCGCAGGCTTCCCGACCTCGACCTGATGCGCGTGGGAGGCGTCGCGGCGGAGCATCTGCACCCGCTCGTCCGCGAGGCGCTGTTCCCCGCCCTTCCCGCACCGGCGGGCCCGGCGGGGCCACCGGGACCGACGGCTCCCGCGCCGGTCAGGGTCAGGTGCCGCGGCGAATGGCACGAGGTGTCCTTCCGCTCCGACGGCCTGCTGCACATGCCGCACACCGACGAGGAGCAGCAGCGCGAACGGGCCCTGCGCGCCTTCGGCGGTGCCGTCGCCGGTTGCTTCGCCGTGCAGCAGACGTGGTCCTCCGGACGCGGCCGGCTGCCGAGGGCCCTGCGGGAGCAGCGCAACGAGCTGTTCCAGCGCGCCCAGCACGGCGACACCCCCGGCGTGGTCGAACTCCTCGACGCCGGTGTCGACCCCCGCGTACGCGACGCCAACGGCCGGACCCTGCTGCACGCGCTCAACCTCCTCGACCACGAACCGCTCCTGTCGCGGCTGCTGGCGGCGGGAATCGACCTGGAGGCCACCGACCGGCGCGATCGCACGGCGCTGTACGTGGCGGCCAACGACCTCGGTTCGAAGGCGCTGGTGGAGGCGCTCGTCGCCGCCGGGGCCCGGCTCGACGCGGTCGACCAGACCGACCTCTCGATCGCCCAGATCGTCCGCCGCTACAAGCGCCCCGACCTGGCCTTCCTCCAGAAGCGGGTCGAGGCGGAGCACCCGGACGTCGGCGCCGACTGGTGGGACGAATGGATGGACGAGCAGGACGAGTACTTCGGCACCGACGAGGACGAAGAGGAGGACGAGGACGAGGAAGCCGAGACGGAGTCCGTGGAGTCCGAGCCGTCCGAGGAATCCGGCGAGCCCGAGCCCGAGTCCGAGTCCGAGTCCGAGCCCGTCTCGGGTGACGCCGGCGCGTCCGGCGAAGAGGAGAGGCCGGCCCTGTGAACGCCGACCGCACCACCACCGCCCCGCCGTCCGGTCCGCTGGCGGCCGCCGACGACCTCAACCGCAGGCTGCGAACACACCGCACCGAACGCGCCGCGAACCCCCAACTGGAGGCGCTCGCGCTCGCGGTGACGGCCAATCAGCCGGTGCTGCTGTGGGGCGAGCCGGGCATCGGCAAGTCGGCCGCGCTGGAACAGCTCGCGGCCGGGCTCGGCCTGCCGCTGGAGACGGTCATCGCCAGCGTCCACGAGCCCTCCGACTTCGCCGGACTGCCCATCGTCGGGGACGACCCGGCCACGACCGGCGTCCCGATGGCCCCGCCCGACTGGGCGGTCCGGCTCGCGACCGCCGGACAGGGCCTGCTCTTCTTCGACGAACTCTCCTCCGCGCCGCCCGCCGTGCAGGCGGCCCTGCTGCGCGTGGTGCTCGAACGACGCGTGGGCAGCCTGGTCCTGCCGGAGGCGGTCCGTATCGTCGCCGCCGCCAACCCGCCCTCCAGCGCGGCCGACGGCTGGCACCTCAGCCCGCCGCTCGCCAACCGGTTCGTCCACCTCGAATGGACCCACGACCCGCGCACCGTCGCCCGCGGTCTGGCCGGCACCTGGCCCGAGGTGACCGTGCCCGTCGTCGGAGCGACCAAGGTGCCCGGTGCCGTCGCCCGGGCCCGCGGCGCGATCTCCGGCTTCCTCACGGCCCGCCCCGGTCTGGTGCACCACATCCCCGGCGACGCCGAGAGCCGGGGCCGGTCCTGGCCGTCCCCGCGCACCTGGGAGATGGCGCTCAAACTGCTCGCCACGAGCTACGCGGCCGGCGGCGGCCGTGAGGCGCTGGCCGCCGTGCTCACCGGTGCCGTCGGCGACGGCGCGGGCATCGAGCTGCTGTCCTACCTCGAACACCTCGACCTCCCCGACCCCGACCGGGTCCTCGCCGACCCCGACGCCTTCGCCCTGCCCGACCGCGGAGACCGGCAACTGGCCTTCCTCATCGCCGTGGTCTCCGCCATCCAGAGCGACCTCACCCGGCCCCGCTGGGAGGCCGGCTGGACGGTCCTCGCGAAGGCCGTCGACGCGGGCGTCCCCGACGTGGCCGCCCGCGCCGCCACCGACCTCGCCTCGATGCGGCACCTCGACTGGCCCGTACCACCCGGGATCGACGGCTTCCTGGACCTGCTCCAGATGTCCGGGGCGCTGGGCCGGTGAGGTCCGCGGGCAAGGCGGACGGTTCCCGCTCCGCCCTGGACATGACCAAACTGCTCGCCGCCCGCTACCGGGCGGCGAGCGACCGGCCGTATCTGGCGTCGGCGCTCTACGCCCTGACCGTCGTCCCGAGCACCGAGGTCCCGACGATGGGCGTGGACCGGCACTGGCGCTGCTACGTGTCGCCCGCCTTCGTCGACGCCACCCCGGTGCCCGAACTCGCGGGCGTCTGGATCCACGAAGCGGCCCACCTGCTGCGCGACCACCACGGCCGCGCCGACCGGCTGCCCGCCGCCACCCAGCGCGACTGGCACCGCGTCAACATCGCCCAGGACTGCGAGATCAACGACGATCTCCTCGCCGACGGCCTGCGCCTCCCCGAGGGCCGCATGGAACCGCGCCGCTTCGGCCTCCCCGAGGGCAGGCTGTTCGAGGAGTACGTCGACCGGCTCCCGCCCTCCAAGCACGCGCCGGACTGCGGACCGGGCGCCCACGGCCGCTCCGTTCCCTGGGAACTCACCGGCCCGGGCGGCCCCGCACGGCTCGGCGACGTCGAGGCGCAGGCCCTGCGCCGGCAGACGGCCGACGCGATGCGCGTCCACCAGCGCACCCGCGGCACCCTGCCCGGGGGCTGGCAGCGCTGGGCCGAGGAGGTCCTGGAACCCACGGTCGACTGGCGCCAGGCCCTGTCCGGCGCGGTCCGGGAGGCCGCCGCCTGGGCCGGCGGAGCCGTCGACTACACCTACCGCCACCCCTCGCGCCGCACCCCGGCGCTGCGCGGCGTCGTCCTGCCGAGCCTGCGCCGGCCGCTGCCGCGCGTCGCCGTCGTCATCGACACCTCCGGCTCGATGGGCGACGCCGAACTGGCCGCCGCCCTGGGGGAGGTGACGGGCGTCCTGCGCGAGGTGGGGATCCGCGGCAACCGCGTGACCGTGCTCGCCTGCGACGCCGACGTCCACGCCGTGTCCCGGGTGACGGCCACCGAACAGATCACCCTGGGCGGCGGTGGCGGCACGGACATGCGCGTCGGCATCGAGGCCGCCCTCGCGACGGCGGAGCGCCCGAACATCGTCGTGGTCCTGACGGACGGACTGACGCCCTGGCCCGAGGAACACCCGCCCTGCCGGGTCATCGCCGCGCTGATCGGATCCTCCGCTCCGCAGCCTCCGGACTGGGTGGAGACCGTGCGCATCCCGGCCTGACACCCCACCCCTCGGCGGCGATTTTCCGTGCGGACGCAAGATCGCCCCGGTTCGCCCCGCCGCAACCGAGCCCGCCTAGGATGAACGCACAGCTGCATACGGGGTGTTGGAGCTCCGTGGCCCGGCCGCGGGTGCGATGATCCGGCCCGTCGGGCGGGCTCCGCGAGCCCGAACGCGAGGACGGTCCGGGCTCGCGGCCGCGCGTGCGGGGACCGTTTCCGCCCCGCTTCACCGGTCCGAGGAAGGAAGTTCCGTCATTCCCGTCGTCAAGGCAGTGCAGATCCCCACTCCCGACGGTCAGGCCGACGCCCTGGCCGTCCACCCCGACAACGGCGAGCGGCACCCCGGGGTGCTGCTCTACATGGACGCCTTCGGCGTGCGGCCCGTGCTGGAGGAGATGGCCCGCAAGCTGGCCGGGCACGGCTACTACGTGCTCGTCCCCAACGTCTTCTACCGGCAGGGACCGGCGCCGGTGGTCGAGCTGCCCGAGCACATCACGCAGGAGGACCGGCCCGCGGTCTTCGCTCAGGTGATGCCCCTGATCCAGGCCCACACCGCCGAGCGGGCCCTGCGTGACGCGGGCGCCTACCTCGGCTTCCTCACGGAACAGCCCGAGGTCGCCGCCGGACCGGTCGCCGTCGTCGGGTACTGCATGGGAGCCAACGTGGCGGTCCGTACCGCCGCCGCCCACCCCGACAAGGTCGCCGCCCTCGCCGGGTTCCACCCCAGCCCCCTGATGAACGACGCTCCCGACAGCCCGCACCTCCTCTTGCCCGAGATCACGGCCAAGGTCCACCTCGGCATCGCCGAGAGCGACATGACCCCGGAGGTGGTCGGCGCGCTGGACAAGGCCCTGGAGGCCGCCGGTGTCGAGCACACCTGCGAGATCTACCCCGGCACCGTCCACGGCTTCACGATGACCGACACCGACGCCTTCGACGCGGCCGGGCTGGAGCGCCACTGGGAGCGTCTGCTTCCCCTCCTGGAAAGCGCTTTGGGCACGACGTGAGCATGGATTTCGAGCTGGGTGAAGAGACGCTGTGGGACCCCTCGAACGGCGCCGGCCGCCTCTTCATGCGGCAGATCGAGGTGTTCGAGGCGGAACTCGGACTGCCCTCGGGGATCGGCCAGGGCAGGTTCTGGGGCGACCCGGACACGCTGGCCGTCGACCCGGTCCTCTACGAGGAGTTCGTCCAGCACCTGGTGGCCTGGCACTGCGGGACCGGGCACCGGGTGATCCTCGCCCTCTCCGAAGGGTTCGTGGCGGCGGCGGTCGCGCTCGCCCGGCGGGCCGGGATCGAGGTGGTGATACCCGGGCCCGAGGTCGATGCCATGGCCGGGGGAGCCCGGTTCGACGTACAGGTTCCGCCGGGACCCCGGCCGCAGCCGGGCGCCGTCGCCGAGGCGCTCAGTGGCCGGGCCGGCGAGATGGACCGGTGGATGGCCCGCTGACCGGGGGCCGGACGGGCCCCGCGAGGCCGGATCGTCAAACGGTCTTGACGATCGTGCCGCCGCTCTCCAGTGCCGCCACCTCGTCGGCGGGGGCCCCCGCGTCGGTGACCAGGGTGTGCAGGGCCGTGGAGGGACAGACGCGGGCGAAGGCGGAGTGGCCGAGCTTGCTGCCGTCCGTGGCCAGGACGACACGGCGCGCCGAGGCGATGGCCGCCTTCTTCACCGCGGCGTCGTCGAGGTCGTAGGCGGTCAGGCCGTCGGCCGCGCTCAGCCCGCAGCAGCCCATGACGGCGGTGTCGAACCGCAGGGCCGCCAGGGAGGCGAGGGTCAGCGGGCCGGTGAGCGCCCCCTCGGCGGCGCGGGGCTGTCCGCCGGGCACCACCAGCGTGGCCGTGCCGGGTGTCTCGCCGAGCAGATGGATGGCCTGCAAGGACAGCGGCATGACGGTGACGGGCCGCTCGCGCAGCAGGCGGGCGACCTCCAGACACGTGGTGCCGCTGTCCAGCAGGACGCTCTCGCCGTCGGCGACGAGCGCGCAGACCTCGGCGGCGATCCGGCGCTTCGCGTCGACGGACTCGTTGGTGCGCAGGGCGAACGGGGGCTCCTCGCCCCTGAGCAGCAGGGTGCGCGCCCCGCCCCGCACCCGTTCGAGCACGCCCTGCGCGGCCAGGGTGTCGAGGTCGCGCCGGATGGTCATCTCCGAGGCGCCGGTCAGCTCCGCGAGCTCCTGTACCGTGGCGCCGCCGGAGTCCCTGACTGCCTTCGCGATCAGCCCGTGCCGGTCTGCGTTGCTCATACCGGGATTGAACACCATCCCGTAACGAACGCACAATGTGTTCAATTCTCGAGCTTTCGCACATCCAAAACGTTCGTTACGGTGAGCGGCATGGAACGTTCGCTTCGGGCAGCCCGTGTGGCCACCTATGTCTACTTCGTCCTCTGCGGCACCCTGATGGGCGCCTGGGTGGTGCACATTCCGGCCGCCGAGGAACGCGTGGGCGTCAGCCACGCGACCCTGGGCGGTCTGCTGGTCCTGCTCGGCCTCGGCGCCTTCGCCGGGATGCAGGTGGCAGGTCCCCTGGCCGACCGGTTCGGCGCCCGGATCGTCGTGCCCGTCAGCGGAGTGCTGTGCGGAGCGTCCCTCATCCTGCCCGGCCTGGCCGACGACCCCTGGACACTGGCGGGCGCCCTGCTCGTCTTCGGGTTCTGCAACGGCTCCCTGGACGTGAGCATGAACGCCCACGCCGTCCACGTGGAGAAGGCCTACGGCCGGCCCGTCATGTCGGGCTTCCACGCCACCTTCTCCGTCGGCGGCGTCCTCGCCGCGCTCCTCGGAGCGGCCGCCGCGAGCGCCGGTCTGACGCCGGTCACGAGCATGGCCGTCATCGGGGCCGTCGGCATCGTGATCGCCCTGGCGACCGTACGGGCCCTGCTGCCCGAGGGCCCCGCGGCCGACCCCGCCGAGGCGGGTGCGGACGCACGTACCACCGACACCGGCGCGGACCCCGGCCCCGAGGCGGAGAGCGGGTCACCGGCGGCCGCCGCGCCCCGCGGTACGGGCGGGGGACGCGTCTGGCTCCTCGCCGCCCTGGCCTTCATGGTCATGCTGTGCGAGGGCGCCGCCAACGACTGGAGCGCGCTGCACCTCAAGGACGTCCTCGGCGCTCCCGCCGGTACGGCCGCCTTCGCCTACGGAACGTTCGCCGCCGCCATGACCATCGGCCGGCTCCTCGCCGACCGCATCGTCGCCCGCTACGGTTCCTTCGCGGTCCTGCGCCACGGCGCGGCCCTGGCCGCCGTCGGCATCACGCTCGTGGCGCTCTGCCCCTGGATGTGGGCCGCGTTCACCGGATGGGCCCTGTTCGGCCTCGGCCTGTCCGGCACGGTCCCGCAGCTGTTCAGCGCGGCCGGCCACGCCGACCCCGCCGCCGCGGGCGCCAACGTCTCCCGCGTCGCCGGACTCGGCTACGTGGGCATGCTCGCCGGGCCCGCCCTCATCGGCTGGCTGACCCACCTCGTCGCCCTCGACCACGCCTTCGTCCTGCTGACCCTCCTGTGCGTCACGACCGCCGCGGCCGCCGGTGTCCTGCGCACCGGATCCGGCCACACCCTCCGCAACGAGCCGGAACCCGTCGGCCACTGACGCCGTGCCGACCGGGTGAGCTCCACAACGCGTCTGTTCCGCTCGCGGATCGACGCGACCAGGGGAGCGGGTGCCCTCACACAAAAGCAACGGCCCACCGGCTGCCGCCCCCCGTGGGGGACGGACAGCCGGTGGGCCGTTGCCGTGACCGGTCGGGCCGGGCGGGAGCGTTGTGCCCCCGCAGGGCTCAGCGCGCCAGGGCCGCCTCGCTCGGGGCCTGGGCCCGCGGGTCGGCGGGCAGCGCGCGCAGGATGTCCTCGACGCTCTGCTTGGCGTCGCCGAAGAGCATGCCGCTGTTCTCCCGGAAGAACAGCGGGTTCTGCACGCCCGCGTAACCGGAGGCCATGGAGCGCTTGAAGACGACGACCTGCTCCGCCTCCCACACCCGCAGCACCGGCATGCCCGCGATCGGGCTGGTGGGGTCCTCCTCCGCCGCCGGGTTGACGGTGTCGTTGGCGCCGATGACCAGGACGACGGAGGTGTCGGCGAGGTCGTCGTTGATCTCGTCCATCTCCAGGACGATGTCGTACGGCACCTTGGCCTCGGCCAGCAGCACGTTCATGTGCCCGGGCAGACGGCCCGCCACGGGGTGGACGCCGAAGCGAACCTCCACACCGCGCTCCCGCAGCCGGCGGGTGAGCTCGGCGACCGGGTGCTGCGCCTGGGCCACGGCCATGCCGTAGCCGGGGGTGATGACGACGGACCGGGCCTGCGTCAGCAGCTCGGCCACCTCCTGGGCCTGGACCTCGCGGTGCTCGCCCTGCTCCTCGCCGCCGCTCGTGGGGGCCTCGATGCCGAATCCGCCCGCGATGACCGAGATGAAGGACCGGTTCATCGCCTTGCACATGATGTACGACAGGTAGGCACCCGAGGATCCGACCAGCGCGCCGGTGACGATCAGCAGGTTGTTGTCGAGCAGGAATCCCGCGGCCGCGGCGGCCCAGCCCGAGTAGCTGTTGAGCATGGAGACGACGACCGGCATGTCACCGCCGCCGATCGAGGCGACGAGGTGCCAGCCCAGCACGAGCGCGAGGACCGTCACGGCGATCATCAGACCGAGGTTCGGGCTGATGGTGAACCAGACCGTCAGCGCCACGAACGCCGCGAGCGCCGCCACGTTGAGCGCGTTCTTGCCCGGCAGGACCAGTGGCTGGGACTTGATGCGAGCCGACAGCTTGAGGAACGCGACGATCGAGCCGGTGAAGGTGACCGCGCCGATGAAGATGCCGATGAACACCTCGGCGTGGTGGATCCCCAGCAGGTCGGAGGTGACGTGCTTCTGCGCGGCGCCGTGCGCCTCGACCTCCAGGTAGCTGTTCCAGCCGACCAGCACCGCGGCGAGGCCGACGAAGCTGTGCAGCACGGCGATCAGCTCGGGCATCTGGGTCATCTCGACCTGCCGCGCCCGCCAGATGCCGATCGCGGCGCCCAGTGCCATCGCGACGAGGATGAGGGTGACCGCGCCCGCGGTGATGCTCTGCGCCGCGAGGACGACGGTGGCGACCAGGGCGAGGGTCATGCCGGCGATGCCGTACACGACACCGGCACGGGAGGTGCGGTGCTGGGACAGTCCCGCCAGACTGAGGATGAACAGGAGGGCGGCGACCAGGTCCGCAGCGTGGGACGCTGTAGTGGTAGTCATTGCGGCTCAGCCCTTCGAGAACATGGACAGCATGCGGCGGGTGACGGCGAAGCCGCCGAAAATGTTCACGCTCGTCAGCAGGATCGCCACGAAGGACAGCGTGGTGACGACCGCGCTCTCGTGCCCGATCTGCAGCAGCGCTCCTATCACCACGATCCCGGAGATCGCGTTGGTGACGGACATCAGCGGCGTGTGCAGCGCGTGGTGGACCTTGCCGATCACGTAGTAGCCGATCACCACCGCCAGGGTGAACACCGTGAAGTTCGCGGCGAGTTGCGCCGGGGCGAACGCGACCAGGCCGAACATCGCCAGCATGCCGGCGCCGATCAGGGCGAACCGGGCCGCCGGGGTGAGCCGCGACTCCTTGGGCTGCGCGGCCTGTGCCGTGGCCGCGGGAGCGGGCTGGGCGGGCGCGGCCGAGACGGCAACGGGCGGCGGCGGCCAGGTGACCTCTCCCTCGCGCACCACCGTCACCGCGCGCTGGACGACGTCGTCGAAGTCGATGACCAGCCGGCCGTCCTTGCCCGGCGTCAGCAGCTTGAGCAGGTTCACCAGGTTCGTGCCGAACAGCTGGGACGCCTGGGTGGGCAGCCGGGACGCGAGATCCGTGTAGCCGATGATGGTCACGTCGTTGTCGGTGACCACGGTCCGGCCCGCGACGGTCCCCGCCACGTTGCCGCCCTGGGAGGCGGCCATGTCGACGATGACGCTGCCCGCCTTCATCGCCGCCACGTCCTCCGCCGTGAGCAGACGCGGGGCCGGGCGGCCCGGGATCAGCGCGGTCGTGACGACGATGTCCACGTCCTTGGCCTGATCGTGGTACAGCTCGGCCGCGGCCCGGTCGTAGTCGGCGGAGGTCGCCTTCGCGTAACCGTCGGTGCTCTCCTCCTGTGCGACGTTCACCGGGAGGTACTCACCGCCCAACGACCGCACCTGGTCGGCGACTTCCGGCCGAGGATCGGTCGCCCGGACGATCGCGCCGAGACTGGATGCGGCACCGATGGCGGCCAGCCCGGCCACACCGGCACCGGCCACCAGCACCTTCGCCGGTGGGACCTTGCCCGCGGCCGTCACCTGGCCGGTGAAGAAGCGCCCGAACACGTGCGCCGCCTCGATCACCGCCCGGTATCCGGCGATGTTGGCCATGGAGCTGAGTACGTCCATCGATTGAGCGCGCGAGATGCGCGGTACCGCGTCCAGGGCCAGTACGGTGATGGGGCGGCTCGCGAGCTCGGCGAGGAGGTCCGCCCGCTGGGCGGGGCTGATCAGACCGACCAGGGTCGCTCCGTCGGGCACGCGCGCGATTTCGCCCGACGAGGGGGAGTTGACCTTCAGCAGGACGTCGGCGCCCCAGGCGTCCCCGATCCGTGCGCCCGCCCCGGTGTAGGCCTCGTCCGTGAAGCCCGACGCCGTGCCGGCCTCCGACTCGACGACGACCTCGTAGCCCAGCCCGACCAACTGGCGCACCGTGGCGGGCGTAGCCGCGACACGTGTCTCGCCCGGAGTGGACTCGGCCACCACTCCGATGCGCTGGGGCGGATGCTGGGCCGATTCTTGTGCGGGCATGGCGATGTCTCCCTCAGAGGGCGCGGAGGTGCAGGCGGGAATGGGTGATCAGGGGGAGTCCACGCCCCTTGGACGCAGGAACTTACATGGTGGAACAGGCTCTTCGGCACAGCACGCAGCCGTGACTTGCTTCACGTGAGGTCTGTTGCCGAGGACACGCCGAAAGGCCGCCATGATCCCGCGTTCCGAAAAGCGCTCGGGGCTGTTTCGGGGCCTTGGGAGTGGGTAGGGATGATGCCTTCCGCATCGCCCTGTGCCCGTTCTGTGCACCCGTCCGGCGGCCCGGGCCGCCGGCTGTCGGGACGTCAAAACGGCCGCATCGGTTCATCGCCATCGCGCCGACCCTCTTGGAGCGGTGTCCGTCCATGCCGTGGGGGAGCGGGCGGTCGACCTGACCGGCGTGCACGGGGGTGCCGGTCCGCAAACCGGGCGCCGGTCAAGGCGCCGTCACGGTCGGCTGGAATCAGGCAGTACGGAACTCCCGTTGCCACAGGAAGCAGGGCCGAGTCGGCCGTGGTCCCCGGGGCCGCCGCATCCGGCAGGCGCCCGCTGCCCGAAGGGCGTACGGCGGACCGGCACACCGACCCGCAGCCGCCGCGAGCCCGCCCGCGAACGACGTTCGTCAACCTCCGGGGCACCGTCCCGCCTTGTGGTGAGCCACCGCGTGGCGCCCCTCGGCTCCCGGGGACGGTGGAGCACAGTGGGCCGGTGCCTCCTCGCCCGCTGACCCTTCTCCTCCTGGCCCTGCTGAGCATCACGGGCTGCACCACCGTGACGCCCGATGCCCCGCCGGCCGACGGCCGCCCTGGTGTACGCGCCTCGCTCGCCGCCGACGGCCCGGCTTCGCCGACGCCCGTGACGCAGGTGCAGCCGTCGTCCCGGTCCGCTCTGGTACGAACCGAGCACCGGCCGCCCCGGCGCGGCCCCAAGGCCGCCAGGACGCACCGGCACCGGCCGGTGCGCCCGGTACGACGCGCGCCGGGCGTGATCCCGCCGACGCGCCGGGTGCCGCACGCACTAGTCGTTCCCCAGCACCGTGAGGCGTCGCGGACCCACGCGCGTCCCCAGCGTCATCGCCCACGTCCGCAGGCGCCGCGCGTCCGTCCGCAGCCCCGGCAGGGCCAGATGCGTCAGCTGTGCCGCAGGGCGAACGGGGTCACCGCCCCCGGCATCGTCGACCTGTGCCGCCGGACCTGGGGCTAGGGACCCGGCCGGACCAGCGGCGTCGACCATGTGAAAGCCATATCGACCCTGCTCACCCGGGCGGATGGAATCGTACGTCCGGTAAGGGCAACCCCCCTCGTGGTGGCCGTCGGGGCGTGCGGACGCCGGGAGGCTGTCGCGCATGTTCACACCCTTTGTTCGAACGGACCGGCAGGGCAGACGCCGCCGGTCCGTCGGCGCGCGGGCGGGTACCGTCGCCGCGACCGTCCTCGCCCTGGTCCTGACCCTCCCCGGCACCGCGGCCGCGGCCCCGGGCGGGCTGGACACCACGTTCAGCGGCGACGGCAAGGTGCTCACGGGCATCGCCGACGACGATCACGCCAACGACGTGGCGGTGCAGCCCGACGGGAAGATCGTCTCCGTCGGGGCGTCCGTCGACGACAGGGCGGTCGAGAGCGACTTCGCCCTGACCCGGCACAACCCCGACGGCACCCCGGACACCGGCTTCGGCGGGGACGGCACGGTCACGACCGCCGTCAACAACCTCGGCTCGAGCCTCCAGTGGAGCGAGGCCCAGGCCGTCACCCTTCAGTCCGACGGCAAGATCGTCGTCGTGGGCAGCAGCTGGCGGGAGTACGAGGACTGCTGCTGGTTCGTGGTGGCCCGCTACAACCCCGACGGGACCCTGGACAACACCTTCAGCGGCGACGGCCGGGTGTTCGCCGACTTCGACGGGCCGACCGAGGCCCGCGACGTGGCGGTCGACGCGAGCGGCAGGATCGTCGCGGCCGGATACAGCGGGGGCCGGATGGCGGTGCTCCGCCTCACGAGCGACGGCACCCCGGACCCCACGTTCGGCGGCGACGGGTCGGTGACCGCCAACCCGGCGGGGCAGACCCTGCAGGAAGGCGGTGACGGCCGCGCGCTGGCACTGCAACCCGACGGGAAGATCGTCGTCGGAGGCGAAGTCGGCACGACCGCCTTCGACTTCGCGCTGATGCGCTTCAACACCGACGGCAGCGTGGACACGACCTTCGACGGCGACGGCATCGTCCGCACCGACTTCGGCGACTACGACTCCGTGGAAGGACTCGCGGTCCAGCCCGACGGGAAGATCGTCGCCGCCGGCGGCAGCGGCGCCCGCTTCGCCCTGGCCCGCTACCTTCCCAACGGCGCCCTGGACACCAGCTTCGACGGCAACGGCAAGGTGATCACCCCGGGCGGCGGGGCGGCGGACGTGGCGCTCCAGCCGGCCGACGGCCGGATCGTCGTCGCCGGGACCAACGGCCCCGGTGGCGACTTCGCCGTCCTGCGCTACAACCCCGACGGCAGCCAGGACACCGGCTTCGGCACCGGTGGCCTCGCGACCGCGGACTTCGGCGGCACGGACACCGCGCGCGGTCTGACCCTCCAGCCGGACGGGAAAATCGTCGCGGCCGGTGGTGGCGGACCCGACGGCGACTTCGCCCTGGCCCGCTTCGAGGGCGGCGGCTCCCCGCCGCCACCGCCCGGGGTGGACCTGTCGGTGACGAAGTCCGGTCCGGCCACGGTCAGCATCGGCGACCGGGCCACGTACACCGTGCGGGTGACCAACACCAGCACGACGACCGCAGCGACCAATGTCTCCCTGTCCGACACCCTCAGCGGAGTCGCCGCCTCCGTCGTCTCGGCGACCGCGACCTCCGGCACCTGCACCACCACCGCCACAACGGCGAGCTGCGCCCTCGGCACCCTCGCGCCCGGCGCCGCCGTCACCGTGACGGTCGCAGCCGAACCGCGGGCCACCGGTACCCTCACCGACCGGGCCACGGCCACCGCCACCCAGACCGACCCGAACACCGGCAACAACACCGCGACGGCGGGCACCACGGTCAACAACGCCCACGGCTGCACCCGCATCGGTACCAGCGGCAACGACAGCATCACCGGCACCAGCGGCAACGACGTCATCTGCGCCCTCGGCGGCGACGACACCGTCAACGCCGGCGCCGGCAACGACACCGTCCTCGGCGGCTACGGCAACGACCGCATCGACGGCGGAACCGGCAACGACACCCTCAACGCGGGTGCCGGCAACGACACGCTGCTCGGCAACGTCGGCAGCGACAACCTCAACACCGTCGACGGTGTCTCCCGCAACGACACCGCCGACGGCGGCCCCAACACGGACACCTGCACGACCGACACGGGCGACACCCGCCTCAACTGCCCCTGATCCGGACCGCATTCCGACGAGACCGGCCCCGTACGCAGGACGTGCGGGGCCGGTGCCGTGTCCGTTCGCCTCGGACCATGTCACACGTCCGGGCTCCCGCCCTGACAGCCCTCAGGGCGACCAGACGTACGGAGTCGTCGTGGTGACGGCGTGCAGGCCGAGGCGGCCGAGGATCGGGGCGCTGTCCGCCGAGGCATCGACGTAGAGGTAGGGGACGCCGCGGGCGGCGGCGAGCTGGGCCCTGTGGGCGACCATGGCCCGGTAGATGCCCCGGCCGCGCCACTCCTCCAGGGTCGAACCGCCCCAGAGCCCGGCGAAGTCGACGCCGTCCTTGAACACCAGCCAGGCCGCGCAGACGACTTCCCCGCCGGCCTCGGCGACGAGGACCACGATGTTCTCCGGGGCGCTCTGGACCCGGGCAATGAGGTCGTCGGCGAGCCAGCTCCAGTCCTCGCCCCAGACGGTGCTCTCCATCGCGGCGATGCGCCGCAGGTCCTCGCCGGAGGTGACACGGCGAAGGGTCACCCCCTCGGGCAGGACGGGGTCGGCGGCGAGATCGGCGGAGCGTCCGATGAGCACGGTCTCCGGGTCCTCGGCGACGAAACCGGCCGCGACGAGCCGGTCGGTGAGGTCGCCGGGCAGATCGTGGGCCCGGGTCTTCCACTCGACGGCCTCGCCACGGTCCGCGTAGTAGTCACGCTGCCGCGCGATGAGTTCGTCGAGTTCCTCCCCACGCACCCCGAGGTCTCGCGGCCCCGTGACGAAGCCACGATGCCAGCCGACGACACGCGTCAGCGGACCGTCCGTCTCGACACGGGTGCTCCCGCCGGGCGGAGTGACACCACGCAACTGCGCGTCGTACGCGTCACGGAGATCGTTGATCAACTTGTCCATCACCCGAACACTGTACGGACCGGGTCAACCGAATAAACGGAGCTGCCGGGGGCTCGGTGGGTGCGAGGTCGGTTCGGGTGGGTGGCGAGAAGCTCCTGGCAGTCGGGGGCCTTGGTCGTGCCCCGACTGCCAGGAGCCTCAGTGCTGTTGGCCGGTTGGCGGACTCAGCAGGGGAAGGTGCCGCTGTAGAGGGCGTGGCCGTAGGACGAGGTGCCGGAGCCGAAGCCGTAGATGCCGTCGTCGGACCAGACCGCCTCGCGGAAGCCGCTGACGCACGTCGACGCCGGCGCGACGGCGAAGCCCTCCAGGTTGTCCACAGGCATGACCGCCGGGTTGGTGTAGGTCACGTCCGGGACGATCGCGCCGCTCGCGTTGACCTTCATCAACGTGTGCGTCTCACCGCAGGTGTTGTCGCAGGTGGCGATGATGCGCTGGGTTCCGGCGTCGTAGGTCACGTCCATCACCGAGGCCTTGCCGGTGGCGATGGTGCCGAACGTGGTGAACGTACCGTCGGAGTTGAGGCCGTAGACGTGGAGCGAGCCGTCCCACTCCAGGCCGGCGAAGAACAGGCCCGAGCCGTGCAGCGGGTAGTTCGCCGGGTTGTACGCCGAGCCGGTGAGCGGGTCGACCCAGCCGTTGGCGGTGAGCCAGCTGTCCGGGACGTAACCGACGCCCTCGAAGCCGAGGTTGGCGTCGTCCTTGCTGCCCGTGTTCAGCTGCGGGAACTGCGCGGTCATGTCCCACTGGTGGACCGGCGTCAGCGTCGAGCCGGTGGCCGCGGGATCGAACTCCATGATCGTGTCCTTGGGCACCGTGTTGTTGGCGTTGTCACGCTCGGAGGTCACGTAGATGTGGCCGTTGGCGCCGACGGTCAGGCCCTCGGAGTCCGGCTGGCCGGAGCCGTTCGAGAAGCGGATCTGCTTGCCGGTCGCGCTCCAGGAGGAGTCCGGGATCCACTTGCCGTTGCTCTTGACCAGCTTGTACAGCCAGTTCTTGTTCTTGGCCGCCCACAGCACCGACGGATTCGACGGATCGAAGGCCAGACCGCTCACGTCACGGCCCTCCGTGCCGGTCGACGTGGTGAACGCGCAGACGTTGTCCGCGATGGTGACGTCAAGACCGCCCGGCCACGCCAGGGTGCCCGACGGGGTGGAACCTGTGCCGCTCGGCGCCTCGGGGGTGCACCCGCTGGTGAGCGAGCCGCCGCCGCCCAGCAGCTGGCCGGTCTGACCGCCGCCGCCACCACCGCTGCCGGAGCAGGAGTTGGCGCTGCCGAAGGTCGCGGTCGCGGCGGTCTGGAACCAGCCGGTGCCGTCGGCGCAGCGCTCGTCCGACGGCGTGGCGCCGTTGGCCGCCCAGGTCACCGAGTCGACCGTGTTGCCGCTGCCGTCCAGGAGGAGGACGGAGTCGTTGCCGCCCAGTCCGATGGTGGAGTTGAACGTGACGCGGCCGCCCGCGGGGATGCTGGTCGCGCTCGGCGAGGAGGACGAGACGGTGACCGCGGAGTGCGTGGTGTCGTTGTCGACGTACTTCCACGAGCTGAGGCTGACGGCGCTCGTGCCGCCGTTGTACAGCTCGACGGTGTCCGAGCCGTCCGAAGTGACCTCGTTGATCCGGACCTTGCTCGCCGCGGGGATCGACGCGGGGCATCCGCCCGCGTTCGCGGAGCCGAACGTGGCCGCCGTGGTCGTGGTCACCCAGGCACCGGAGCCGTCACCGCCGCAGCGTGCCATCGCCGGCTTCGCCTTGCCGCTGGCCCAGTCGACCCGGTCGACGAGCGTGCCGTCGGCGGTGTAGATCACGAGCTTGTCCGCGTCGCCCAGTCCCTTGGGCGAGTCGAAGGTGACGAAGCCGCCGGCCGCGATCGTGGTGGACGACGGGGTGAACGACTGCTGCGAGAAGCTGTCGTCGGACATCTTCCAGCCGCTGATGCCGACCGCGGCCGACCCGGCGTTGTACAGCTCCACCGTGTCGTTGTTCGACGAGGTGACTTCGTTGATCCGGACGTTCTGGAAGCCGGCGGGGTCCGCCGCAGCGGCGGGCTGCGCGGCGACCAGCCCGGAGATGAGCAGACTTGAGACGGTCAAGGCCCCGGCGACTACCGAGGCGAGGCGCTTGCGCGAAGAAGATGAAGGCACGAGGCCGAACTGTGCTGTTCAAAGTTTGACGAAGGGTGCACTCCAGCTGAATGAAACCCGCTGGCCAGACGAACCGCAGGTGAGAGCCCCCGCTGACGTCCCTGTCGGGTTCGCTCCCGTCACTCACGAGTGCGGGCGTCTCAGGCATACCGGTGCTCGTTGCAGCCGGCTCGTGCCGTGAGGGCGGGATGGTGAAGCCGGGTGATGCCCCCGTGAGCGTGGCCCGGTGAGCGGCGTTCTCTCGAAGGCGGCCGTCCCGCAGGATCCGACAGCTCGTCAACCGGGGCGGACAGGGGGCGTTTTCGAAGTCCGGCCCATTCGATCCTGTGACAAGATCGTGGGATGCTGCGACTGACGGACTTCATCATCGACTGCCCGGACACGATGAAGCTGGCCGCCTTCTACTCCGAGGTGGTGGGGCTCCCGGTCAAGGAGGGCAGCAACGCGGATTGGGCCAGTATCGAGTTCGGCGACATTGAACTGGCCTTCATCCAGGTGGAGGACTACCGCGCCCCGCAGTGGCCCGACAGCGAGCACCCCAAGCAGTTCCACCTCGACTTCGAGGTCGACGACATCGAGGCCGAACAGCGCCGCGTCCTGTCCCTCGGCGCGACCCTGGAGCGGGACTGCGTCGGCTCCAGCGGGTACGGCTTCCGCGTCTACTCCGACCCCATCGGCCACCCCTTCTGCCTCTGCCGCAACAAGGGTGTCCAGTGGATCGACCAGCGCCCCGTCTGGCCCGAGCGCGACCAGTAGGCCGGGTTTCGAGGCGCCGGTGGAGCCAGTCGTTCAAGCCTTGATCGTCAAGCCTTGGTGGTCAAGACTTGATCGGTGCGGCCGCTCTGGCGGCCTGCTCGACCTTCGAGAAGTAGGCCGCACGCGCTTCCTCGTCGATCTGCTGCTCATGTTCCGGACGCATCCCGGTCCGGCCGTCGATGCCCTCGCGCAGGATGTCGGCGTGCCCGGCATGCCGGTTCGTCTCGCCGAGGACATGGACCATGACGGCGAACAGGTTCGTGTTGGGGGAGGGCTCCGCCCACCACGGCACGTGGCCGGGGGCGTCGAGGGGAAGCCCCTCGATCGTCGCGTCCGCGTGCTCCCACGTACGCCGGTAGAACCCGATGATCTGATCGCGGGTCTCGTGCTCGGCCGCCCACAGATCGCCGCCGTCGTGGTCCTGCCAGCGGGGCAGTGGTTCCGGGGAGGGGCGGTCGAAGACCTCGCCGAAATACCTGGCCTCGACGCCGGCCACGTGCTTGACCAGGCCGAGCAGGCTGGTCCCGGTCGCTGTCAGAGGTCGGCGGGCGTCGTACTCGGACAAGCCGTCGAGTTTCCAGAGCAGGGCCTCGCGGTCCCGCCGCAGTCTCCGGTGCAGGTTGTCCTTCGCGAAATCATTGATCATGCGTCACGAGCCTGCCATGGGCTGCTCGTAGGCTCAAGATCCCCTACGTGGTCCGCGACGAGCGGCGGTTTGAGAAGATCGCGGTATGGCCGACTCATCCGCGCAGATCAATGCCCTCATCGTCGATGCCGACGACCCCGAACGGCTCGCCGCGTTCTGGTCCGAACTGCTCGGGAGGCCGATCGTGGGCCGCATGGGCCCCTACGTGTGGCTGCGGCGGGAGAACGGCCTGGGCCTGGGCTTCCAGCGCACCGACGAAAGCCGGACGGGCAAGAACCGGATGCATTTCGACATCACTGCCTCCGACCCCGCCGCCGAGCAGCAACGGGTCGAGTCACTCGGCGGGCGCAGGCTGGAGCAGTACGCCGACGGTGGGTTCCTGGTCATGGCGGACCCCGAGGGCAACGAGTTCTGCGTCATCCCTGAGGGCCCCTTCGAGCTCGACGACGAGGGGCGCGCGAGCTACCTGGACTGACAGCCGGACGCGGACGAGACAAGTCACCCGGGGCGCTGAAAGAGCCACGCGGGAGGGACGGTCCGCCCCTGTCGA
The DNA here is from genome assembly GCF_000725495.1 of Streptomyces aureus. Classification (GTDB taxonomy): domain Bacteria; phylum Actinomycetota; class Actinomycetes; order Streptomycetales; family Streptomycetaceae; genus Streptomyces; species Streptomyces aureus_B. The sequence goes on along the minus strand of NZ_JNZD01000031.1, from coordinate 11,575 downwards.
GTCGTCAGCCCGCCGCCGTCGCTCCGCTCAAGGGGATCCGGCGTGGCGACACCTTGCGATGGCTGATCCGCCAGCCACGCGGGGTCCGCACGACCGTGTCGTCGTAGGTGACGGAACCGCAGGAGCCGTCCGCCGTGATGCCGAGCCCCTTCGAGCGGACCAGCGCCCGGCCCTCCTCGGCGGCCGTGACGACGACGTTGGTGACGTGGTGTGCGACGGGGTTGGCCGCGCCGAGCACCCGGGCGGCCTCTTGGATGGCCGCCACTCCGGAGAGCGGCCGCTGGCCGAAGTCGGTCAGGTCGTAGACCACGTCGGCGGTGAACAACTCGTCCAGCCGGTCGAGGGCTCCGTCGTCGATGAGGTGACCGTGCAAGGAGACCAGTTCGGTGATGGCCAGGCGGTCTTCGAGAGCGAGCGACACATGTGTCCTCTCCGGCCCCGCATGGAAGGCACGAGGCCGAGCATCGTTGGTCGTCCGTACGCGGCCCACCGCCCGAGGTGTTGGACGACAGCGGCCCCGCACACGTCGCGATCGTCCCGCACCGAGGACCCGTCTGTCACCCCGACCCCTCGTACCCAGCCGACCGAGCCCGAGGCCGTACCGTCGCCCGCACTGCGACCTCGAGGACCGCCACCCTCACCGCGCAGCTCGCGAGCCTGCGCGCCGCCACCTCCCTGACCAGCAGAAATCCACGCCTGGCTCTTGATCGCGGCGGTGCTTGCGCTACAGACTGCGACCCATGAGATTGTCCAGCAGCCCCACCCACGCTCAGCCCCGTGTCGTCGTGGCCCACCGCGTGCGGCAGGCGCACGCGTGAGCGTCGACCTGCCCTCCTTCCGCTACCACCCCGATCCCGTCGCCAGCGGATCCTTCCGCGCGAGCACCGAGGTCTGCGCCTGCTGCGGACGGGCCACCGGCTGGATCTACACGGCGAGCTTCTACACGGCGCAGGACGTCAGCGGACGATTCTGCCCCTGGTGCATCGCCGACGGCAGTGCCGCCGCACGATTCGAAGGCGAGTTCACCGACGCGTACGGGCTCGACGGCGTCAGCGCCGAGATCCTGGAGCAGGTCACACGCCGAACCCCCGGATTCAGCGCCTGGCAGGATCCGCACTGGCTCGTCCACTGCGGTGACGCCGCGGCCTTCATCGGCGAGGTCGGCCACGCCGAGCTCGCTCGCCACCCCGACGCGCTCGACGGGCTCCGTACGGAGCTCCGCCTGAGCGGCTGGCACGACGAGGGCCAACTCGAGACCTTTCTGACCAACCTCGGTGTCGGCGCGACCGCGATGCTCTTCCGCTGCACCGAGTGCGGGGCCCACCTCGCCTATGCCGATGCCTCGTAGCCACGGTCAGTACCAGCTGAGTGACCATGTTCCGTGCAGTCAATGCGCCCAGGGTTCCGATCGCGACGAGTAGCCTCCGGCCCGCGCCCGTTCGTTCTCGGGTTATCCCCACCTCTGATCCGCCGGCAGCCGCCATGGTCCGGCGTGGCCGTGATCCGTAGCGTCGAAGTGTCGCTACGAGGAGATCGTGAGAGGGCGGGACATTGAGGCTGCGTGGGAACAGGCGACGGACCACGGACGAGGGGACGGGGGTCCAGGGTTCTCGGTCCGGGACCGCTGTCGAACTGCGCGGGGTCCGGCGGCGGTACGGGCGTGGCAGCGCCGCCGTCGATGCCCTCGCCGGGGTCGACCTCGCCCTGGGCCGTGGGACGTTCACCGCCGTCATGGGCCCCTCGGGCTCCGGGAAGTCCACGTTCCTGCAGTGTGCCGCAGGGCTCGACCGGCCGTCGGCCGGGTCCGTACGGCTGGGGGGTACGGAGATCACGGGCATGCGCGAGAACCAGCTCACCGAACTGCGCCGCAGCCGCCTCGGCTTCGTCTTCCAGGCGTTCAACCTGCTGCCCTCCCTCACCGTCGAGGAGAACGTGCTGCTCCCGATGCGCCTGGCCGGCCGGCGACGGGACCGCCGCCGGGCCGCCGAAGTCCTCGCGCAGGTCGGGCTCGCCGACAAGGCCGGGCGTCGGCCGGGCGAGCTCTCCGGAGGGCAGCAGCAGCGGGTCGCCATCGCCCGCGCCCTGGTGACCAGCCCGGACGTGATCTTCGCCGACGGACCCACCGGCGCCCTCGACACCACCACCGCCGCCGAGGTCCTCGGCCTGCTGCGCCAGGCGGTGGACGTCCTCGGCGCCACGGTCGTCATGGTCACCCACGACCCGGTGGCGGCAGCGTGGGCCGACCGCGTGCTGTTCCTCGCGGACGGCGTCTTCGCCGACGCCCTCGACCGGGGCTCGGCGGAGCAGATCGCGGCGCGGATGGCCACCCTCGGCTCCCGTACGCGCGTGATGGCGAGGGCCGCGGCGTGAGGAGCCTCGCCCCCAAGGCCTGGCCCGCGCGGCCGTCCGCTTCAAACCCGCCTCGTTCGCGGGCACGTTCGTCGCCCTCATGATGGCGGCACTGATCGTCTCCGCCTGCGGAATCCTCCTGGAGACCGGTGTGCGGGCCTCCGTGCCCGCGCAGCGGTACGCGAAGGCGCCGGTCGTCGTCGGGGCCGACCAGTACGCGCACCTGATCACCGGCAGCGGCGACGGCCGCTCGGACTCCCCGGCCCTCCTGCCGGACACGGCCCGACTGGACGCGGCGTTGACGGACCGGGCGTCGCGCGTGCCCGGTGTGAAGGCGGCGGTGGCGGACCAGACGTTCCCGGTCCGTCAGGGCCAGGACACGCTCACCGGGCACGGCTGGGGATCACACGTCTTCACCGGTACGGCGCTCACCGCGGGAGCCGCGCCCCGCACCGGCGAGGTCGTGCTCGACACGGCGGCCGCGCGAGCCGCGAAGGCCGGTGTCGGTGACACCGTCGCGCTCGAAACCGCCACCGGGCGCACCGCTTTCCGCGTGTCCGGGCTGGCGACGGCAGGTTCGGGCGAGGTGGCCGGCGGCGCCACCGACTGGTTCGCGGACGCCGAGGCCGCCACGCTCGCCGGGCACGCGGGCAGGGCCGATGCGATCGCCGTGATGCCGAAGGACGGCACGGACGTGGACACCCTCGCCACCGCCGTGCGGAAGGCGGTCTCCGGCTCCGGCGCCGAGGTCTACACCGGCGCGGGCCGTGGCGCCGTCGAGGACCACGGGCTCGGGTACGCCAAGGAGACGCTCACCGGCCTCGGAGGCTCCTTCGGCGGGATCGCCACCGTGGTCGCGGTGTTCACGGCGGCCGGCACCGTCGCGCTGTCCGTCGGCCAGCGGGCCCGGGAGTTCGCACTGCTGCGCGCGATCGGGGCCACGCCGAGACAGATCCGCCGCGCGGTCGCCGCCGAGGCCGTACTCGTCGCCCCCGTCGCCGGTCTTCTCGGCTGCCTGCCCGGCGCCGGGCTCGCGCACTGGTGGTTCGGTCAGCTGAAGGACCGCGGGGCCGTCCCGGCGGACGTGCACCTGCACGTGTCCTTCGTACCGCTGCTCGTGGCGGTGGGCACCGGCCTGCTGACCGCGCTCGTCGCCGGATGGGCGGCCGGCCGCAGGCCCGCGAAGACGAAGCCGGGCCAGGCGCTCACCGAGGCGTCGGTCCAGCGGCTGCGGCCGGGCGTGGTCCGTACCGCGCTCGGCGTCGGCGCCCTCGTCGGCGGCGTGTTCCTCACCGGCCTGGCCGCCCGGTCCGCCGGGGACGACGCCGCCAACGCCGCCCTCGGCGTCGTGATGCTCTTCATGCTCGCCGTCGCCCTGCTCGGCCCGCTCGTGGCGTGGGTGTGCGCCACGCTGTTCGGACTGGTGCTGCGCGAGGGCGGACCCTCGGCCTCGCTGGCCGCCGCCAACTCCCGTACGAACGCGCGACGGCTGGCCTCGGCGATCACGCCGATCGTGCTGGCCGTGGCATTCGCCTCGACCCTCGTCTTCATGCACACCAGCGAGAGCCACGTCGCCGCGCGCCAGCTCCGGGCCGGCGTCACGGCCGACCACGTGGTCACGCGTCCCGGCGGACTGCCCGCCGGCGCCGTCGACCGGGCGGCCAGCGCGCCGGGCGTCGACGCGGCGGTCGGCCTGCTCGACACACAGGTCCTCGTGCCCGTCGGCTCCGGCGGCGACCGATGGCTCCAGGGTGCGGCGACCCAGGGCGTCACCGGCTCCGCCGCACAGCTCGCGCGGGTCGAGGACCTGGACGTACGCAGCGGGAGCCTGGACCGGGTCGGCAGTGGCCGCATCGCCATCGACAAGACCCTCGCGACCGCGGCGAAGACCGGGGTCGGCGACCGGCTGTCCCTCTACCTCCCGGACGGGACCAGGGCCCGCCCCGAGGTCGTCGCCGTCTACGGCCGCGGCCTCGGGCTCGCCGCGGTCACCATGGACCGCGCGTCCCTGGCCGGCCATGTCACGTCGGGCTTCGACAGCACAGTGCTCGTACGGGGCGGCGAGGCGAGAGCCCTGACTTCCCTCGGGGAGGTGGCCGACGCCTCCGGGTACGCCGTCCAGCAGGACGAGGACCACGAGCTGAACGCCTGGGCCAACTACACGATGGCCGGTGTCCTCGGCGGCTTCGCGGCCGTCGCTGCGGTCAACACCCTGGTGATGACCGTCCTGGACCGCCGCCGCGAACTCGGCATGCTCCGCCTCGTCGGCTCGACCCGGCTCCAGGTGATGCGGATGCTTCGCTGGGAGGGCCTGCTCGTGGCGGTGACGGGCGTGGTCCTGGGCACCGCCATCGCGGCCGCCACGCTGGTCCCGATGATGCGCGGTCTCACGGGTGAGTCCCCGTACGTTCCCCCACTGGTCTACGGAGCGTTCGCCGCGACCGCCGTCGGCCTTTGCCTGCTCGCGGTCAGCCTTCCGGGGCGAGCGGCGCTGCGGGACGGACAGGGCTGAAATCCGGGTGCCCCTTGGGAGAGGCCGTGCGAGCATCGCCGGGTGAGCGACGACGAGCAGCATGCCGGAGCCGCCGGGGACCGTCCGCACGAGGACGCGACCATCGCGCGCGTCGTGCAGACCTGCGGCGGCTTTCCGGCCCAGTGGGACGCCTGGACCACCTCAGGCCAGTACCTGTACCTGAGGTACCGCCACGGTGAGGGGACCGTCGAGCAGCACCCGAGCGAGGACACCGACACCTGGGACGGTGAGGAGTCGAGGCTTCGGACGTGCTGGGACGACGGAACGGGCGGCGGCCGGATCGATCTCGGCGACTTCCTCACCAGAGCAGGGCTGCGGCTGGCCCCGGACGCCGAGGTCGAGCCCGCGACCGCTCCCGCACCCGGGACCGCTCCCGCACCCGGGATCCCTCGGAAGACGTGACACGTCGGGCGATCGAGGGGGCCGCGTCTTCAGTCGACGGCGGGGAGTTCGCGGGCGAAACGGCGGACGGCGTCGGTGAAGGCCTCCGGATCGTCGAAGTTGGCGAGGTGCCGCGCCCGGGGGATCAGTTCGACGCGGGCGTTCGGATGTGCGCGGGCGAAGTCCGCCTCCCCCGCCCGGAAGACGGTGTCCTTCTCGCCGTTCAGGATGAGGACCGGGGCCTTCACATGGCGCATCGCGCTCGCGTCGAAGCGTCCGAGCACCTCGCCCCAGGCCGCCGGGAGGGTGTGGAACGCGTAGCCCGACCGGATGGTCGCCTCCACCACGTCCCGTGAGTAGAGGCGCCGCAGCAAGCGGTCGTTCCACCGGGTCAGGCGATCAGCGGTCACCAGGGGGACGAGCCCGGCGATCCACCGGTACGGCAGGGCCGAAAGACCACGGGTGGACGCGCTGGCTCCCGCGAGGACCAGCCCCCGCAGCCGGTGCGGACTGAGCCGGGCAAACTCCAGCGCCGCGTACCCGCCGAGGGAGTGCCCGACGACCAGGGCGGGCCCGCGGTCGAGCGAGTCCACCGCGGCGGCGATGATCTCGGTCGCGGCACTCAGGCTCCAGGGCTGGGCCGCGCGCTCGCCGTGGCCGGGAAGATCGACGGCGACCACCGGGAACTCGTCCCGCAGCGCGGCGAGTTGAACGCTCCACTGCCCCGCGCTGAAGCGCGTCCCGTGGACCAGAACCATGGGCACTGCGTCCGTCATCGGTCCCCCCAGGTGACATGTTCCTGGGCCCCGACCCTACCGATGGGATCCTTCCAGCGATCGCGTTCAGGAACGATCCCGTTCAAGAATGATCGAGTTTCAAGAGCGATCAAACGGGACGCCCTGGCTACCATCCAGGCATGTCACCTGAGAGCGCACCTCGCGGTCGGGCACGGCAGAGCGGTGCCGTGGCGAGGGACGGATCGATCTTCGACGCCGTCATCGACCGCAGGAACAGCAACTCCATGAAGTGGGCAGCCGCCGACCAGTTCCTGACGGCGGACGAGATCGCCGCGGACCCGCTGCCCATGTGGGTCGCCGACACCGACTTCCGGGCTCCTCAGGTGGTGATCGACGCGCTCCATCAGGCCGTGGAATACGGGGTGTTCGGGTACCCGGGCGGCGCGACCGACAGCTACCTCGACGCCGTGACCGGCTGGCAGGCCAAGCGCTTCGGCTGGGAGGTGCCGCGCGAGTGGGTGATGCAGACCTCCGGCATCATCACCACGCTCAAGACCGCCGTGCAGGCGTTCTCCGCACCCGGCGACTCGGTCCTGATCCAGCCCCCGGTCTACGTCCACTTCCACGAGGACGTCCTGCTCAACGGCCGTCACCTCGCCTTCGCGCCCCTCGAGCGCCACGACGACGGCTACCGCTTCGACGCCCGTTCGTTCGAGGCGGCCATCCGTCCCGACACCAAGCTGTTCATCCTCAGCCACCCCCACAACCCCACCGGGAACGTCTGGACGGAGGACGAACTGCGGACCATGGGCGAGATCTGCGCCCGGCACGACGTCCTGGTCGTCTCCGACGAGGTCCACCAGGACCTCGTCCTCGATCCGGACGGCAGTCACATCCCCTTCGCCTCGCTCGGCGAGGAGTTCGCGCGCAACAGCATCACCTGCACCTCCCCGAGCAAGACGTTCAACCTGCCCGGCCTGCAGAGCGCCAACGTCTTCGTGCCGGATCCCCGGCTGCGGGCGGAACTGGCCCGCCAGTACGATCGCAATGTGTTCCCGCTGGTCAATGTGCTGGGCATGGTCGCGGCGGAGGCGGCGTACGCGCACGCCGAGCCCTGGCTCGAGGAACTGCTCACCTACCTGCGCGCCAACCACGCGGCCTTCGCACAGGCGGTCAACTCGGCCACGTCCAAGGTACGGGTACTGCCGGCCGACTCCCTGTACCTGGCGTGGATGGACTGCCGGGGCCTGGGGATGGACGCCGAGTCGCTGGACCGGTTCATGCTGACCAAGGCACGGCTGTGGCTGGACAAGGGCCAGAAGTTCGGAGCCGAGGGACACGGCTACATGCGGGTGAACCTGGGCTGTCCCCGCTCCACGGTCGACGAGGCCGTGAAGCGCCTGCTCTCGGCGGTCGGGGGTCCGTGAGGCGCATGCCCTGACGTCACCGTTTCCGACGGTCGTCGCGGGGGGCCGTGGGGGCCCGCCGGGGTCCGCGGGGGATGACAGGACGCCGGCGGGCGGTACGGCGCTCCGGGCGGAATCACGGTCCCGCGCGGAGCCGTTCACGGTTCCCATGGTTCCGGGTGGGGCTCGGTCCGCGCTGGGGCGGTGGTGGAGTGCCGTTGCCACGAGCCCCCGAGAAAAATCACTGGGTCCGTGACCCGCTTCCGGGCATGATCCGCTTGTGGATACCTATCTCGAGACCGACCGCCTGACGCTGCGCCGCTTCACCGCCGATGACGCGGACCTGCTGATCGAGCTGGACAGCGACCCGGCGGTCATGCGCTATCTGTCCGGCGGCGAACCCACCGCGCCGGACATCGTCCGCGAGCGCTACATTCCGAACATCCTCGCCGGCTACGCGAAGTGGGACGGCGACCTGGGGCTGTTCGCCGCCCACGAGAAGGACGGCGACGCGTTCATCGGCTGGTTCATCCTGCGCCCCGAGCCGGACGGCCCGCGGGACGAGGTCGAACTCGGCTACCGGTTGCGGCAGGCCGCCTGGGGCCGCGGGTACGCCACCGAGGGCTCGCGGGCCCTGCTCGCCAAGGCGTTCACGGAGCTCGGGGTGCGCACGGTCTGGGCCGAGACGATGACCGTGAACCGCGGTTCGCGCAACATCATGGAGAAGCTCGCCATGACGCACACGGAGACCATCCCGACTCCGCCCGACATGGAGATGGTCGAGGGTTCCGAGCACGGGGGAGTTCGGTACGAGATCACCCGGGAGCAGTGGGAGCGGTCCTAGGGCCTGCCCGACCGTGGTGTGAACCGGCGTCAGGTGCGGTCGGTGGGCGTGGGCTTGGAGTGCAGGACCTCGCGGGCCTGTTCGGCGGCACGCATGATGCTCTCGCTGATGTGGTCGAGGAAGCGGGCCACGTTCTCGAGCCGGATCGCGGCGGGGGTGTCGTGGCCGAGCACCGCGGCGCCCTCGCGAGCGGTCCTGACGACCTCGTCGTTGGCGCGGGCGCTGGCGATGGTGGCCTGGTAGAAGAGCTCGCTGTCGACTACGTAGCGATCCCGGCGGCCCTCGTCGCGTTCGCGGCGCACGAGGCTCTGGCTCTCCAGGAACGTGATGGCCTTCGAGATGGAGGCCGGACTGACCTGGAGGCGCCGGGTCAGCTCCGACGCGGTGAGGCTGCCCGCGTCGGAGGTGAACAAGCTGGTCAGGACACGTGCCGGGATCCTGGACACGCCGGAGGCCATGAGGACGTTGGTGAAGGTCTCCTCGTAGTCCGCCACGGCCTGGGCGTCGCGCCCGTGCGGCTGGGGCGCCGATTCCGGACCCTGGGACGGGGCGGTCCTGCGGCGGTGGGCGCGGCGTTCGGTGGCGCGGTGGGCGACTTCGGCCCGGTAGGAGGTGGGCCCGCCGTTGCGCATCACCTCACGGGTGATGGTCGAGGTGGGCCGGCCCAGGTTCCGGGCGATCTCGGCGTACGGGAGGTTGTCGGCCAGCCCCAGCGCGATCTGCTGGCGCTCCTGCTGGGTGAGTCGGCCTCCCGGCATCGCGGTCTCCTCGGTGATCCCTCGTCGTGCTTCCTGGTCCACCTCACCGTAGTGTTCACGCGCGTTCATTGCAATGGAGTTGTCGAGGCGTTGTTGCGTTAGGTGGTGAATCATTGCAACAATTTCCCGCTGTCTGCCTGCGAAATCGACCAATACTCGAGATAAATGTGTTGCCGCCAGTGTGAAGGCAACGTAGCTTTTCCGTTGTTGGAAACAGAGGTCGGAGGGTTCGCGCGCCCGGGAGCGCGTGTTCGGGGAGCGGCCGGATCGAGCGGGCGGTCGACAGGGGTGGGGATCATGGAAACAGTGCGGGGCGGCCGACGCGCCGCCGGTCCGGGCGCCTTAGCGGCGTTCGCGCGCTTCGTGCTCTGCGGTGGGGGCGTGGGGTTGGCCTCGAGCTTCGCCGTGGCCGCACTCGCCTCCTGGATGTACTGGGGACTCGCCAACGCCCTGGTCACCGCCGCGTCCACCCTCCTGGCCACCGAGTTGCACGCCCGGTTCACGTTCGGTGCGGGCGGGCGCGCGACCTGGCGCCAGCACGTGCAGTCGTCCGGCTCGGCCGCGGCCGCGTACGCGGTCACCTGTGCGGCGATGCTGGCCCTCCACCTGGTGGTGGCGTCGCCCGGTGCCGTGCTCGAGCAGGCCGTCTACCTCTCCGCCTCCGGACTCGCCGGTGCGGCGCGGTTCGTGGTGCTGCGGCTGGTCGTCTTCGCGCGCGGCCACAAGGGCGGCGCGCGGGGCGCGGCCGTGGCCACCCGTCAGGGCCGTGCGGGAGGGGCGGACGTCGTTCCCGGGGCGCGCCCCGTTCCTGGCCTGGGCCCCATTCCTGGCGCACGCCCCGTGTCCGCGGTCGCGGGCCGCGTCGCGGCACCGGGGGGTCAGGCGGAACTCTGCCGCGCCGCCTGACCGGAGCGAGCGGGCCGCCGGGCCTCCGCCCGGCGGCTCATTGCCGTCACATCCGCGGGTCCGGCTTGAGAAGGGCGAACGCCGCGCCGGACGGGTCCGCGAGCCAGGCGATCCGGCCCACCTCCGGGACGTCGGCCGGCGGCATCAGCACCGACCCGCCGTTCGCCGTGGCCGTGGCGGCCGTGGCGTCGGCGTCCTCCGCGAAGAAGTAGGGCACCCAGCGGGGCCGTTCGCCCGGGCCGTCACCCATCGGGGCGACGCCGCCGAAGGAGGCGTCCTGCTGGTCGCCGTCCTTGGTGCTCAGTACCCGGTACGTCATGCCCGGCGTCTGCATGTCCTGGCTTCGCCAGCCGAACACGCCCTCGTAGAAGGCGATGGCGGCCAAGGGGTCGGGGACGTGCAGTTCCGCCCAGAGCAGCGTGTTCGGGGCGGAGGCGATCTCCAGCCCCGCGGTCTTGCCGGGCTGCCACAGTGCGAACTCGGCGCCCTGCGGGTCGGTGGCCTGTGCCAGATGGCCCTCGCCCATGACGTCCATGGGCTCCATCCGGATGGTGCCGCCGCCGGCCGTGATGGCCGAGACGGTGGCCCCGATGTCGTCGGCCTTGAAGTGGATCATCCAGGCGGACCGCGCCCCCTCCTGGGTGAGCGGCCCGAGCGCGGCGACGGTCTTCCCGTCGATCTGGAAGAACCCGTACCCGCCCGCCTCCGGACCGGCGGAGACGAACTGCCAACCGAACACGGCGCCGTAGAACGCTGCCGCCGCCTCGGTGTCGGGGCTGCCGAGGTCGAGCCAGTTGGGCGATCCGGTGCTGAAGTCGGTACCGAGCATGAGGGGTCCTCCAGGACGTCGGTCGATCGTGCGGAGGCAACGATGCCGACCCGGCCCGCCGCGGGCCACCTGTGGCCACGGGTGGGTCACGCCTCTTCACCCGTACGGGCCAGCGTGCGCGCCGCGCCAGGGTGTGCGGCGCGTGACATCTCACCGCCTCACGGCCGACTTCGGCGCTCCGCGCGTCGGCTCCTGCCCCGACGCGCGTCCGGCAGTGCGTTCAGCGCCATCCATTGCAACGAGCGCGACACCTCGTATTGCATTAAGCGGCAGGGTGGTTGCAACAAAATCAACGCAATGACCTGTTGTTACTGCAATCTGACGCATCACGACCGGGCCGACACCACCGTGGAGGTCCTGCCCGCCGACGCCTCCCAGGGCCGTGACGTGAAGGCGGCCGAGCGCACCGAGGTCTCCTACGCCGACGGGGTCCTGCGCATCGAGATCCCCGGGGCCCGCAGCCGGATCCTCGGCTCCTCCGGTTCCGTCGAGGTGACCGTGCAGCTGCCGGCCGGCTCCAGGGTCGAGGCGACGACGGCCGCCGCCGAACTGCGGGGCGTGGGACGCCTCGGCAACGTCACCTTCGAGGGCGGCCACCGCACCGTCAAGCTCGACGAGGCCGACCGCGCGCACCTGACCGGACTCGACGCCGACATCACGATCGGCCGCCTCAACGGCCCCGCCGAGATCAGCACCCAGAAGGGCGACATCACCATCGCCCGGGCCGCCTCCACGACCCTCACCCTCAGCGCCCAGGCCGGCGACATCACCGTCGGCGAGGCCGCCCCCGGCACCCTCACCCTCACCACCCTCAAGGGCGACATCACCGTCG
>NZ_JNZD01000030.1 GCF_000725495.1 Streptomyces aureus | reverse complement strand
ACATCCTCGGGCCCCGCCGACAGCGTGTTGTTCGGGCCCTTGCGGTGGCTGGTGCCGATCGGGTGGATCGGCGGGAGGTAGACCACGTCGAAACCCATGCCCGCGATCGCCGGCAGCCGCTCCGCCGCGGTCCGGAACGTCCCGTGCACCGGCCCGCCCACCCCACCGCTCTCCGAACCCGACAAGCCCTCCGAACCCGACAAGCCCTCCGAACCCGACAGGCTCTCCGGACCCGAGAGGCCCTCCGAACCCGACAGGCTCTCCGGACCCGAGAGGCCCTCCGAACCCGACAGGCTCTCCGGACCCGAGAGGCCCTCCGAACGCGGGAAGAACTCGTACCAGGCCCCGTACAACGCCCGCTCCCGCTCCACCAGCAACGGCAACGGGAGGGAGCAGGTGAGCCGTTCACGCAGCGGATGCTCCACCAGGACGGCCGTCACCTCGGGCGCCAGGGCCGGGTCGAGCCGGTCGGCCGGAGGCAGGGAGTCGTCGCGCAGGGTGGCCGCGGCGGCCAGCACCGTGGCCCGGCCGGCGGCCTCGGGCACACCCGCCGCGGCGCGCTCGTACAGGGCCGCGCCCTCCTCCAGGACCAGCCCGACGTCGATCCCGGCCGGGACCTTGATCCCGGCGGAGCGCCGCCACTCGGCGACCGGATCGCTCCACGCCTCCACGAGGTAGGTCCAGGAACCCGTCGCCGGAGGAGCGACGGAGGCGCCCCAGCGGTCGCTCCCAGGGGCCAGCTCGCGCATCGGCGCCCACGGACCGGGCCGGCCCTCCGGGTCGCACAGGACGGCACGGGCGCCGACGACGGTGTGACCCTCGCCGAACAGGGTGGCGGTGACCTCGAAGGTCTCGCCCACAACCGCTTTGGCGGGCCGTCTGCCGCAATCGACGACCGGCCGCACGTCCCTGACGGGTATGCGGCCGGTCGTCGTGCGCGCGTCCATGATCGCGTCCATGCGTGTCGCCTCCGCGGTTGCGGGCCCCTGTCGTCGTCGCCGCGAAAGGCCCTCTCGGTGCGGTCCCCGGGGACCGTCGTTCAGATCCGTGCCGGAACGTCCTGCAGATAGACCTCGGCGGCGTTCGCCGCCTCCCGCGCGCAGCGCTTACCCATCAGGACGCACAGGGTGTATCCGGTGTTCTCGAAGTTCCCCCGCACCACCCGGTCGGCGGGGGTCGCGAGAAGCAGGCGTTCCCACGCCCGGTAACGCTCCAGATGCCTGGCGACCTCGGCTTTGGCAGGCAGCAGCATCACGCTGGTCACCTTCCCGATCTCTCGACCGCGCACGGCTCGCCTGGCCGGCGGATGGGGGCCGTACGCGAAGGGGGGCCGGTCCGTCACGGAGCGACACCCTCACTCATGGTGCCTGTACGGAGACCGAGCGTCTTGTTGGTTCTTCAACCACCTGGGGGTGCGCTCGTGTTGCACGAATGGAGTAGCACTCTCATGCTGAGGGTGACTCAGGAGCGATGAGTGCTCACGCTCAGCGATCGGGGCCCGGTCCCGCGGGGGGCGAGAACGAGCGAGAGCTTCGCCGGTGAGGAGCGAACGAGATGAAATCCGCAGTCCCCTGCTACTACCACCTGGATGTGGAGCTCAGTCAGGAAAGGGTCGGACAGGTCGGGCGGATCCTGGCCGCGCACCTCCGGTACTGGAACCTGGAGAACCTCGTCGAGTCGGTCTGCCGCTGTGCGGAAGCACTGCTCCGCACCATCGAGCAGCACTCGGCGGACAAGAACACGACGATCGAGATGTGGTGGAACGGCCGCCGGCTGTTCGCCGCCGTCTCGGACAACAGCCAGGACATCGGCCCGCACCGGGCGCCGCAGGGATGTCTGGCCCAGATCGCCGCTCTGAGCGACGGCTGGGGCTGCTGTGCCACGGACGCCGGCGGGAAGATCATCTGGTCCTCGTGGAGGGCCCGCGCCGCCGACCGCGCCCTGCTGGACCCGTCGGTGCCCGCGCCCTGTCTGCGCGTGGCGCGTTCGACCCCGCTGTACGCCGTACTGCCGGAGCCCGCCCTCGCCGCCGGACGCGACGAGACCGAACCGGCCGCCTCCCTCGGGTGAGCCGCCGGTGAACCCGGCAGCACCGCCCGCTCATGTCGCCGAGCGCGTCGATCCCCACGGACCGACGCGCTCGGCGACGTTCGCCGTGCTCGTGCCCCGGGCCCGTACCTCGGGGCGCCGCGGAACGCCCGGCCGGTCGGTCGCCCGTGGCACGGACCGCCGAGCCGGGCGGTTGCCGGTGGCACGGACCGCCGAGCCGGGCGGTCGGCACGGGGTTAGGCTTGACTCTGATCGGGCTGAAACCGGGCACAGCGGACCCATCGGCGGGAGCCGGCCCCCGGCCCGGGCGCCGGGATCCGGGGGCGTTGGTTCGGACGCCGGGACGTGGGGCTGTCTCCAGATACGGGGATACACATGTCCATCACACCGGTACAAGCGGCACGCCAGGAACTCTCGGCGTTCAAAGGGGAGTTGATCGGCCCCGAGGACTCCGGGTACGACGAGGCGCGTGCCGTCTACAACGCGATGATCGACCGGCGGCCCGCCCTGGTGGCGCGCTGCACCTCCGCGGAGGACGTCGCCCTGATCGTCGGCTTCGCCCGCGACCACGCCCTGCCGCTCGCGGTGCGCGGCGGCGGCCACCACGGAGCGGGCCTGAGCACCTGCGACGACGGAGTGGTCCTCGACCTCTCCCCGCTCAAGGACATCGAGGTCGATCCGGCGGCGCGCACGGTGCGCGTCGGCGGCGGATGCCTCCTGGGCGAGGTCGACCGCGCCACCCATGAGCACGGCCTCGCCACCCCGAGCGGCATCATCTCCACCACCGGGGTCGGCGGCATCACCCTCGGCGGCGGCATCGGCCACATGACCCGCAAGTTCGGGCTGGCCATCGACAACCTGCTGGAGGCCGAGCTGGTCCTGGCGAGCGGTGAGCAGGTGCGCGCGAACGCGGACGAGAACACGGACCTCTACTGGGCGATCCGTGGCGGCGGCGGCAACTTCGGCGTCGTCACCTCCTTCCAGTTCCGGCTGCACGAGGTGAGCACCGTCGTCGCGGGCCCGACGTTCTGGCCCGTCGAGAGCGGCGCCGAAGTCCTCGCCGCCTACCTCGACTTCATCTCCGGCGCGCCGCGTGAACTCGGCGGCTTCTTCCTCTTCGGCTCGGTCCCGCCGGGGCCGCCGTTCCCGGAGGAACTGCACCTGAAGAAGGTCTGCGGCGTGCTGTGGTGCCGGGTCGGCGACGACACGGACGCGGCGGCCCGGGACATGGCCCCGCTGCTCGACGCCCTGCCCGCACCCCTGCTGCACGGCCCCGCGCCGATGCCGCACCCCGCCATCCAGTCCGCGTTCGACGGCGTCTACCCGCCCGGCGACCAGTGGTACTGGCGGGCGGACTTCGTCGACGAACTCCCGCGCGAGGCCGTCGACCTGCACGCCAGGTTCGGTGCCGAGATGCCGACCTGGAAGTCGACGATGCACCTCTACCCCATCGACGGAGCCGTCCACGACATCGGCCCGACGGACACGGCCTGGGGCTACCGCAATTCCGGCTGGGCCGCCGTGTACGCCGGCGTGGACCCCGACCCGGCCAACGCCGAGACCGTCAAGCGCTGGAGCGTCGAGTACTCCGACGCCCTCCACCCGTACTCCGCGGGCGGTGCGTACGTGAACATGGTGATGGCCGAGGACCAGGCGGCCGTCCGGGCGAGCTACGGCGGCAACTACACGCGGCTGGCCCAGGTGAAGGCCGACCGCGATCCCGGCAATCTGTTCCGGCTCAACCAGAACATCGAGCCGGCGACGAGCGACTGAACCGTGCGGAGGGGAGCGTCGCTCCCCTCGGCGCGAGGGCGCGTGCCGGTTGTCCGGTCGTGCGGGCGTGGTTGCGGCACGCCCGGGTGCGGGAGTCGTCTTCCAGGGAGCCGTCTTCCAGGAGCCGGCTCCCGAGGAGGGGAGAGCCGTGCCGCGGATCGCCGTGAATTCTCGGAACCTCGGTTGCACAGGCGGCGGGCGGGCCACCATAGTGATCGAGTGATCTGCGCACATACGACGACGATCACGCTCAACTGCGCCTTTCAGTACCGCACTTGACGTCACGCCAGGTAGGGCCGGAGCGCAGCCGCACCGGATGTGAGGCGAGGGCGATGGCCGCCGTGACCGAGGGACCGACCGGGAACGCGGGCCGGAGCGCCGGGGGGAACCCGGTGCTGGCGGCCGCGGTCAAGGAGGCCGGCTGCTCGTACGCCTCCCTCGCCCTGCGCGTCAACGAACTGGGGCGCCGCCAGGGCGCGGAGTCCCGCTACGACAAGGCGTCGGTGACCCGCTGGCTGCAGGGGCAGCAACCGCGGGGCGGCACACCGGAGTTGATCGCCGCTGTCCTGTCCGAGCGGCTCGGCCGGGCCCTCGCCCCCGCGGACCTCGGCTTCCACCCGGATCCCCAGCGCCCGGTCGCGGGCAGGGCACTCGTCTACGGCGAGGACGTGGCCGGGACCCTGCACACGCTCGCCGAACTGGGCTCCGCCGACATCTCCAGGCGGGGCCTCCCCGGCGCGGTCCCCTTCGTCGCCGCGGCCCTGACGAACCCCCAGCGCGACTGGCTGCTGTGGCTGCTGGAGAACCAGGAGACGCTCTCCGCGCCGCTGCCCGTGAACGGCGGTCCCGTCGAGCGGGTGCACGCGATGATCGCCGTGTTCGACCAGATGGACAACCACTACGGCGGCGGCGGGGTCCGCACCAGCATCGTCCACTACCTGTCCACCGAGGTCGTGCCCATGCTCCAGCGCCGGGGCACGGCGTCCAGGCAGCGCCGCGGGCTCTACGCCGCCGCCGCGCGCCTGGCCGCGATGGCCGGCTGGAGCTCGTACGACGCGGGGGAGTACGGACTCGCCCAGCGCTACATGACCCAGGGCCTGCGGCTGTGCGCCGAGGGCGGCGACCGGGTGCTCGGCGGACAGATCCTCGCCGGGCTCTCCCACCTGGCCACCAGCCTCGGCCGCCCCGACGAGGGGGTCGCACTCTCCCGCGCCGGAATCGTCACCGCGCGCGGGGCCGGCAGCCCCCTCGGTCTGATGCGGCTGTACGCCATGGCGGCGCGCGGCCACGCCGCCCAGGGCCGCGCGGACGACGCCCGCGAGGCGCTGCGCCTGGCGGAGGGGCAGCTGGCGGCGAGCCGCGGGGCCGAGCAGGAGTCGCCCTGGGTGCGGTATCTGGACCACCACTACCTCCAGGCCGAGTCCGCCCTGTGCTTCCGCGACCTGGGACTGGCCCGGCAGGCCGAGCGCACCGCGAGCGAGTCCCTCGGCTCGGGCGCCGACCGGCGCAGGCGCCAGGCCATCAGCCGGTCCGTCCTCGCCACCGCGCATCTCCAGCAGGACCGGCTGGACGAGGCCGTCGGCACCGCGACCCTGGCCCTGGAGACCCTCGGCGCGGTCCACAGCGAACGCTCCGTGCAGGCGCTGCGCGACTTCCGCAGACGCCTGGAACCCCGCCGGGCCGAGCCCGTCGTGAAGGAGTTCGAACGCCGCTCGCGCGGGGTGCTCGGGGCGGCGGCCTGAGGGAGATCCGACCACCGGCGGGCCGGCCGCGGCGCACGAACCGTGCCGGCCCCCCGACCGTGCCGGCCCCCCGACCGTGCCGGCGGGCCGACCGGTCGCGGCGCCACCGGCCCTGGGTGCCCCCGTCCCCCGGGTCGCTCCGTACCGTGGCGGCGCGGCCCCCGGTCGCTCGGCAGCGGGGCTGCTCAGTACCCGGGCCGTTCAGTACCCGGGCGGTTCGTCAGCCGGGCCGCCGCTCAATACCTGGGCGGCGCCGGCGCGGCCCCCGGTCGCTCGGCAGCGGGGCTGCTCAGTACCCGGGCCGTTCAGTACCCGGGCGGTTCGTCAGCCGGGCCGCCGCTCAATACCCGGGCGGCGCCGCACCCGGTCGCTCGGCAGCGGGGCCGTTCAGTACCCGGGCCGTTCAGTACCCAGGCGGTCCAGCGACCAAGCGGCTCAGTACCCGTCGGGGGAAGGTGCGTTCTGCGCGCGGTCGACCGGGAGATGTGCGCCGGAGATCCCGCTCGACCAGTCCGACAGCAGGAACGCCACCACCCGGGCGACCTCCTGCGGCGCCACCGGGGTGCCGCCCGGCAGCTCCGCCGCCACGAACCGGGCGAACGCCTCGGGTTCCTCACGGCGCATCCGGTCCCAGCGCCGCCCGGGGATCAGCATCGAACCGGGGGAGACCGCGTTCACCCGGATCCCGTCCGGACCGAGCTCGCGGGCCAGCGAGGCCGCCAGCTGGATCTGCGCCGACTTCGCGACCGAGTACTGCGCCGGCGGCCCGGGCTTCCAGCCGGAGATCGAGGAGATCACCACGACGGAGCCGCCCCCGGCGGCGCGCAGATGCGGTACCGCGGCCCGCACCAGCCGGGTCGCGTGACCGACGTTCACCGCCCAGGTCGCGGCCCAGTCCTCCGCTTCCGCCTCCTCGAAGCCGCCGCCGCGGGAACCGCCCGTGCAGGCCACGATCCCGTCCAGGCCCCCGAACCGCCGTGCCGCGTCCTCGACGAACCCCTCCAGGTCGCCGGGCGCGGTGACGTCGAGCCGCCGGGTGAACAGCCCGGGGCCCATCGAGGCGGCCAGCGCCTCGAGCCCCGGCGCGGTGCGCGCACACGTGGCCACCCGCGCGCCCTCGGCGGACAGCAGCCGCACGATCTGCTCGCCGAGTCCTCGCGTGCCGCCGGTCACCAGTACCCGCTTGTCGCGCAGTCCCGCCGGGCCGGTGTCACCGTCAAGGGACACCGCAGCCCCGCCCCCGCTCCCGTTCCTCACAAGATCGAACATACATCCCACGCCACTACGTCCTTGCAACCGGACAACCCGAATACCCCCTGGTCGCCCCGGCAGTCCGGCGT
Source organism: Streptomyces aureus (assembly GCF_000725495.1). Classification (GTDB taxonomy): domain Bacteria; phylum Actinomycetota; class Actinomycetes; order Streptomycetales; family Streptomycetaceae; genus Streptomyces; species Streptomyces aureus_B. The sequence continues at coordinate 170,255 of NZ_JNZD01000030.1, read as the reverse complement.
GTTGGCTGCACGGGCAGCCGCCGAGCCAGCCGCCCCCCACGGGCTGCACCCGAAGGAGGACCGATGCCGGTACCCAGGGCACCGCGCCGCGAGCCGTCGCCCTCGGCGGCCCATGGCGACGGGGCACCGGCGCACGAGACGAGGACGGCGCGGCCCCGGACCTCTGACGAGCGGACTCCGGAACGAGGGGCACACCCGGCGGACGACCAGGCCCCGCGGCCCAGGCCGGCCGATCCCGTCGAGTCGTCGGCACCGGACCGGCCCGCCCGGGCCGCCGCCGAGCCCCCGCGGGCCGCGGTCCCCGCGGACGCCGGCACCGGCCGGGTGCACGGGGCGCACGGTCTGCGGACCACGGTCCCCGCGCACCCTTCCCATGTGCCCGGGGTGCGGGCCCTGGTCGCCGAGCACCTCGCCCTGCTGCGGCTTCCGGCCCATCGCCTCGACGACGCGGTGCTCGCGGCCGGGGAACTCTTCACCAACGCCCTCAGACACGGCAGCCCGGAGCGCGGGGACACCATCACCGTCGGCATCGAGTGCGGCCCGTACGAACTGCGGGTGTCCGTCGCGGACCGCTCCCCGGCGCTGCCCGCGCGGCGGACGGCGGACGGTCCCGAGGAGTCGGGACGCGGACTGACGATCGTCGCCGCGCTGACCGACGACTGGGGCGTCGCTCCGGCCGACCCCGGCACCACGGGAAAGAAGGTGTGGTTCTCGATGCTGCTGCGCGGCCTGCGCTGATCGCGGGCCCGCCGCGTCCGGCCGCGGACACCGGGTCGCGACCGGCGGACGGCCGCGCGACGACGGATGGGGCCTCCGGGGAACGTGATGTGCAGCACGCCCGGAAATACCCCGTTCGGGTGGCGCGGAAAGATAGTGGCTGGGCACGGCTTGATCACCGATCAAGAAAGGAGAAATCGCTGGCCAAGGTACGTTCGGCGCATTTGACACTTCGTTGAGGGCACAGATAGGAACGACCTCTGAAGTGGAGAGGTGGACTGTGCGCGAGCCCAACGTGGTCGGGGACTGGCAGGAGTACGACGAGCAGGCCGGCCTGCGTGTTCGGGTTCATGGGGTCGAGAAGGCGGAGCCCCCGAAGGGACGCGACGAGGCCGCCGACGAACTCACGTACTTCCGGTTTCGGGTGACCGTGGAGAACCGTTCCACGGAACACATCGGCATCCACCTCGAAGACGGCCAGATCGACATCCGCGTGGGCGCCGACGGCGAGAGCGCCTTCCTCGACTGGCGGAATTCGCAGTTCATCGAGGGTTACGACGTCTATCCGCTGCGCCGGGCCACCGCGGTCCTGTTCGCGGCCGGCCCCGAAGCGGCCCTGCACCGGATGGACATCCAGATCGCACTCAAGGTCGACGACGAGTGGACCGAGCGCTTCCTCTGGGCGGGCGGTGTCGATCACGACGCGGCCGTCGACGCGGGCGCGCGGCCCGACGCGGGCCGGGACAGTCTCGCGTGCCAGGTGAGCAACTTCCTCCGGCGCGAAGCGGAGTCCTGAGCCCCACCCCCGGTCCGGGCGACGGGAACATCTCGACCGCCCGTGCGAACCACCCGAAAGGTGACGGGGCGGACGAACGCCTGATATCGCCGCGGCGGGCTATGGTCGCCGGGTGAGTCGAACCGAAGCGCGCTCCGAAGGGGCGGGTCCCTTCACGACCCGGCTGACCTGGCGTCTCATGGACGGGCGCATCGCGGTCTGGGAATCACGCCGGGCCCGCAAGCGCGGTCTGCTCACCGTGCGCGCTCCGGGGGAGGCGGAGGCCAGTGCCCGGCGCGCGGACATCGTGTCGATCGCCCGGCTGCGCCGGCTGAACGCCGTCGCCGCCACCGCGTTCACGGTCGGCGGGCTGCTGTTCGCCCTCGGCGCCGGGTTCGCCCAGTTCGGCTCGCGGGGCGTGACCGGCGTCTGGATCTACTTCGCGGGCGGTCTGTTCTTCAACACCGGGGGCTACGCGTCGCTGCTCCAGGCGGTGAACGCCCCGCGCCGCGACAGCGAGTCCGACACGCTGGCCGGGCGGCGCTGGAGGTGGTGGAGCTTCGAACCGGGCCGGATCGACTGGCTGAGCACGCTCCTGCTGTTCGCGGGAACCCTCGTGTTCGGGGTCAACCTCGTCGACTCGCTGATGAAGGGGCTCTCGGTCCAGCAGGTGGACCGGCTGATCTGGGCCCCGGACCTGGTGGGCTGCGTCCTGTTCCTGGTCTCCGGCCATCTCGCGATCGTCGAGGTGTGCCACGGGCGTCCGCGGGTGCTCGCCGACGACCTCGGCTGGTGGATCGTCGCGGTCAACCAGTTCGGATCCGTGCTGTTCTTCGTCTCGGCGCTGGCCGCCTACACCCGGCCGGCGACCGGCAGCCTCGTGAACGTCGACATCGCGAACTGGGGCACCCTGGCCGGTGCGCTCTGCTTCGCGGCCGGCGGAGTGATCCAGTACTTCGAACGCCCCTGACCCGAGCCTCCGGCCCGCGCCGCTGATCCGCGCGCCTGTCCCCGGCTCCTGACCCGTCGCCGCTGATCCGCGCGCCCGGCTCCGGCCCCTCACCCGTCGCCGCTGATCCGAGCCCCGCCCCGCCGCCGATCCGCGCAGGGCCCCGGTGGGACTCCTACCGCTCGCTGGCCTGGTTGCCCTCCACCCACTGGATGAGCAGCTGGCGTACGTACGGATTGCCCTCCTGGGCGGCGTGCGCCAGCTTCTCGGCGCTCGCTCGGGCCGCCCGCCAGCCCGCGGGCGTGTCCTCGGTGTTGGCCTGGTCCGCGGCGGCCAGCGCGTCGGCGGCGAGGAGCCTCAGGTCCTCGGCGAGATCGTCGTCGGCGGCGGCGCGGTACGCCTCCAGCCGCAGGGCCGCGAGCGCGGAGGGGGAGGGTGCGGGCTGCGCGGGCGGCTGGGCGTAGCCGCTCACCGCTATCACCACGCAGAACGTGGCCACGTCCCGGCGGCTCTCCGACTGGCCCTTGGCGACGGCCGGCGCGAGCCACTTCGGGGCCCGCCAGTGCGAGACCGCGGTGGCGATGACGAGGGCAACTGCCAGCAGCGCGAAGGGAATCCAGCCACCGAAGAACCAGCCGAGCGGCCCGAGGACCAGGAAACAGACGGCACTGCTCATCCATATCCGGCGGCGGCCGAGTCTCAGGTGTCGTGGATCCATGTGTCTCAGTGTCGCAGGGGCGCCCGGGACGTGCCGAGGGGGCGGGCGATTCGCGTGTTCCCGCCCCGGCCGTCCCCCGCCCGGACCCGGTCCCGGGATGCGGGGGCGAGGGCGCGCGCCGGGGGAGGGCCGCCCCGTGACGGGTGTGGATGGCGCGCATCGCGGTGGACCCGGGCCGGTGACCGTGGCGGCGGGTGTGAACGGCGCGTATCGAATGGCCGGAGATGGCCCTGTCCAGCGCGACCCCCCGTACGTACGATTTCGTCGCTCCCGGCCTTCACAGCTCCTTCACAGCCAGGAGTGGACACGTGCTGCGTATTTGTCATGCGCATGCACAAATGAAGCTCAGCCTTGATCCAACGCACTGGTCCGCGACGGTTCCCCGTCCGTTCGGGGAGCCGCACCCCCCATTCATGGCGGCATGCGCCCGCGCGGTCGCCGGAACACCGACGCAACGGATTGGAGCACCATGGCCGGTGGCCTGTTCATGGGTGGCGCGATCGCCGCCCTGTTCGCCACAGCGCTTCCCCTGTCGAACTCGAACCCGGTGTTCGACAACCCGCCTCCGGACAAGATCGTCATCAGTGTCGCCACGGTCAACGGGTCCGGCTGTCCCCAGGGAACGGCGGCCGTCGCCGTGTCCCCGGACAACACCGCCTTCACCGTGACCTACAGCGACTACCTCGCCCAGGTCGGAGGCAACGCCGACCCCACCGCGTTCCGCAAGAACTGCCAGCTCAACCTGAACGTGCACGTCCCGCAGGGCTTCACCTATGCCATCGCCAGCGCGGACTACCGCGGTTTCGCCTCGCTCCAGACGGGGGCCAGCAGCACGGAGAAGGCCTCGTACTACTTCCAGGGATCCCCGAACACGGCGTCCATCACCCACCCCTTCCGCGGCCCGTACGGCGACGACTGGCAGGCCACGGACACCACGGACTGGGCCCAACTGGTCTGGGCCCCCTGCGGTGTTCAGCGCAACTTCAACATCAACACCGAACTCCGCGTCAACGCGGGCACGTCGGCGCCCGGCAGCTCCAGCTTCATGACCATGGACTCGACGGACGGCGACATCAGCACCGTCTACCACCTGGCCTGGAAGGAGTGCCCCGCCGCCTGACCCGCCTCCCGTGACGCGGGTCCTCGGCCGGCTCCGCCGCATCGGAGCCGGCCGAGCCGGCCCATGACGCCGTCCAGCGGACGTGCGTCAGGGCAGCAGCTTGTCCACGGCCGCGGAACCTTCCCGCTGGAGCTTCGCCTCGGCCCAGGCGAGGTTCTGCGGTGTGACATCGCGACCCGAGCCGAGAACGAGGTCCTCGGCCGTCACCGGGCCCTCGGTCCCGGTGTGCAGCAGCGCGTCGGGGGTCGCCCTGTCCTCGGAGGGCAGGGACGCGTCGGGCTGGCTTGTCGGCATTGGCTTCTCCCTCTTCCACCGGATGTACTCACGCTACGGGCATTCCGTACGCCCCGCGCGACACGCCCGGTGCCGGGCCCCGGCCACGCCCGCCGGAGAGGGCGAACCCCCGTTCGGGTGCGCTGGAATGTCGGCTTTTGTTCGCGGAGGTGATGGTGGAGGAGCTCGCACCACTGCGAATGAACGGAGCTTTGGAATGCGTATTCGTCTGATGGCCGCCGCCGGCCTTGCCAGTGTGGCCATGCTGGCCACCGCCGGGACCGCTGCCGCCGCCGACCCCGTACCGGTCGTCGGTGCCGCGGCGAACAGCCCCGGAGTCCTGTCCGGCAACGTCATTCAGGTCCCCATTCACATCCCCGTCAACCTCTGCGGCACCACGGTCAACGTCGTGGCGCTGCTGAACCCGGCGGCGGCGAACAGCTGCTCCAACAGCTGACGGTCCGCGGGTCGGGGCGGCATCGCCCCGACCCGCAGCGCGGCCCGAGCCCGGCGGTCCCCTCTCCCTCCCGAGTGGACCGCCGGGCTCGGCCGTGTCCGGGGAGCCGCACCCGGGACCGTGGCGGTGGCGCTCCCTCGGCGAGCGGGCGGAGCGGCAACGTTGTCACGCCTCCTTCCCGCGCGGCCCTATCGCTTCGCCCGGGGTTGAGCACACACTGATCCCGGGACCCGGGGCGGGCACCCCGGAGGGGCCGTCGACCGACGGGGGGCGTGCGGGACCCGAAAAGGCTGGGTCTAAGGTCAGAGGCAGATTCAGAGTGATGGGGGGTGGCCGACTGTGGTGCAGGACGATGCCGTGATCGGCTGCACGGGGGAACTGCTCATCGGCACCCGGGGAACCGCCGGTCCCGGCGAGATCCTGGTGCGCGTGAGGGGCGGATCCGAGACCTTCCATGCCTGGTCTCGGGAACCCCTGCCGAAGGGGGCGACCGTGCTGGTGATCGAATCCAGGGGATGTCGCGAGGTCGACGTCATCGCGTGGGTCGATCCGCTGGACGCGCTGGACGGCGACGCCGTCGGCGCCGGTTGAGAAGGAGAAGCATGTTCGGTTATCGCGTACCCGCTCCCGACGAGGCGATGTTGATCTCGGGCGGCAGGCGGGGACTGGGGGGCGCGCCGTTCCGAGTGGTGACGGGGCACGGCAAGTTCGTGCTGCCCGTCTTCCGTAAGACCCGCTTCCTGACGCTGTCCATGTGCGAGGCGGAGGTCACCGAGACCTGTGTCACCAAGCAGGGCATCTCGCTGCACGTCCGCGCCGTGATCGCTTTCAAGGTCGGCAACGACACCGAGAGCATCATCAACGCGGGTCAGCGCTTCCTGTCCGACCAGGACCAGATGTCGGTCCTGACGGGCCGGATCTTCGCGGGCCATCTGCGCGCCATCATCGGCTCGATGACGGTCGAGGAGATCGTCACCGAGCGCCAGAAGCTGGCCGCCGAGGTCCTCGACACCTCGAAGCTGGAGATGGCGAAGATCGGTCTGATCGTCGACTCGCTCCAGATCCAGTCGATCGACGACGGCGACACCGGCTACATCGACGCCATGTCCGCTCCGCACAAGGCCGCCATCCAGCGCCAGGCCCAGATCGCCCAGGCCCAGGCCACCCAGGCCTCCGTCGAGGCGGAGCAGGTCGCGGCCCGGAACCAGGCCGAGTACGCCCGGCAGACGGCGATCGTGAAGGCGGAGTACTCCGCCGAGGTCGACCGGGCGCAGGCGCAGGCCGCCCAGGCGGGTCCGCTCGCCCAGGCCCACGCCCAGCAGGAGGTGCTCGCCGCGCAGACCGAACTCGCGCAGCGCGCCGCCCAGTTGCGTCAGCAGCAGCTGGTCGCCGAGGTCGTCAAGCCGGCCGAGGCCGAGGCCGAGCGCATCAAGGTGCTGGCCATCGCCGACGCCGAGCGCATGAAGATCCAGGCCGAGGCGGCCGCCTCGCACGACCGGGTCGCGCTCGACCGGATGCTGATCGACCAGCTGCCCCTCATCGTCAAGGAGGCGGCCGGCGGTCTCGCCGGTGCGAACGTCAACGTCCTCAACGGCGCCGACGGCCTCGGCGAGATCGCCGCCGGCCTGGTCGCCCAGGGCCTGACCATCCTCGACTCCGTCCGCCAGAACCTGGGCGGACAGAACTCCGAGGGCGGTGCCGCGAAGACGAACGTCCCGCTCCAGCTCCAGGGGTACAGCCGTACGCCGGTCGACGTCGACGGGGACGAGCCGGAGGGCTCGTCGGCCAACTGACGTTCCCCGGAACGGTCCACCGCGTCCGTCGTCCCTCCCGGGGCGGCGGACGCGGCCGTTTCCGGCGCCGGCGGCGCACCCGGCGGCGCGTTCGGATCAACCGGCCCCAGGGGCACTCAAGTCCCTTACACTCGGCCCCAGTTGATCTCGAAGCGGCCGCCCCTGGAGGAGCGCATGCCCCGGACACCCTCGCGTCGTACCGCACTTCAGGGCCTTGCCGCCGCCGGCGCGGCGGTCGTCGGGTTCGATCCCTTCACCCGCAGCTGGGCCGCCGAGGCGACGTCCGCCGACGGCCGGGCGCTCGCGGGCCTGCCGCGCCTGGACGGCAGCGTCCACACCGACGACGCCTCGCTCACGGCGGACTCCGACGACTTCGGCCACATCGTCCACCGGCGTCCGGCCGCGGTCCTGCGGCCCGGCTCCGTCGGCGACGTCGTCGCCATGATCCGCTTCTGCAACAAGCACGGCGTGCCCGTCGCACCCCGCGGCCAGGGCCACGCCACCCAGGGACAGGCCCAGGTCGACGGCGGCCTGATCATCGAGACCACGCCGCTCGCCTCCATCGGCCCGGTCCGTCCCGGCGCCACCACGGTCACCGTCGGCGCCGGCGCCCGCTGGAGCCAGGTCGCCCGGGCGGCCCTGGCCCACGGACTCACCCCGCCCACCTTCACCGACTACCTCGAACTGTCCGTCGGCGGCACCCTGTCCGTCGGCGGCCTCGGCGGTCAGACCCACCGGCAGGGCGCCCAGGTCGACAACGTGACGGAACTCCAGGTCGTCACCGGCGCGGGCGACCTCGTCCGCTGCTCCCCGGCCCGCCACGCCGACCTGTTCCACGCCGTGCTCGCCGGACTCGGCCAGTGCGCGGTCATCGTCGGCGCCACCCTGCGTCTGGTGCCCGCGCCCGAGACCGTACGGCACTACCTCCTGCCCTACACGGACCTGCGCACCTTCCTGGACGACCAGCGCCGGCTCGTCCAGGAGGGCCGGTTCGGCTATGTCGAGGGCCAGGTGAACGCCGACGCCGACGGGGCCTTCCGCGGCTACGTCATCGAGGCCGTGGCCTACGGCCCGCCCGTCGGCCCCGCGCCCGACGACACGGCTCTGCTGCGCGGGCTGCGGCACGACCCCGCGGGGGTGCAGACGAGCGACCTCGGCTACTTCGACTTCCTCGACCGGCTCGCGGCCTCGGTCGCCGCCCTCAAGGAAGCGGGCCTGTGGGCCTTCGCCCACCCCTGGCTGAACCTGCTGCTCCCGGGCCGTTCGGCGGCCGCGCTCACCGAGTCCCTGCTGGCCGACCTCACCCCCGCCGACCTCGGCCCCGGTGTCGTCCTGCTGTACCCGGTGCTCCGCGAGAAACTGCACGCCCCGCTCCTGCGCACCCCCGACGACCCGGTGGCGTACCTGCTGGCCGTCCTGCGCACGACCCCGCCCGGTGACACCGCGACCGTCGACCGGCTCCTCGCCGCCAACCGGGCCGCCTACGACACCGTCCGCGCCGCGGGAGGCACCCACTACCCGGTCGGCTCGGTCCCCTTCGACGCGGCCGACTGGCGCGAGCACTTCGGCCCCGTCTACCGGCGCCTGGCGACCGCCCGCCACACGTACGACCCCCGGGGGATCCTGGTCCCCGGGCAGGGCGTCTTCTGACCGGGAAGGGCGTCGGCACCGGCACCCGGCGTACGGCCCGGTCCGCCCGCCGTCCGGCTCACCGGGGCCCGGGCCGGCGGGCGTCGCGGCCGCTCACCAGCGTCCCGGCTCGCTGCCGGTGATCGGCGCCGACGGCTCACCGTCCACCCCCCTCGGGACGTCACCGGCCAGCATCACCCGGTGCATGACCCGGGGGTGGTCGAGGTGGGCGGTGTCGCCCGGCGCCAGATGGATGGTCGCCCGGTTGTCCCAGAAGGCCACACTGCCCGGCTCCCACCGGAAGCGGACCGTGTACTCGGGCCGGGTCGCCTGCTCCAGCAGCATGTCGAGCAGCGCCCGGCTCTCCGGCCGGGACACCTCGCGGATCTGCTCGACGTAGTAGCCGTTGACGAACAGCAGTCGCTCGCCCGTCTCGGGGTGCACCCGCACCAGCGGATGTTCGGTGGCGATCTGACGGTCCAGCAGATGACGGACGTACGCGTCGTCCCCGGGCCGGCTCTGGTACCCGACCCCGAGCCGGTGCTCGGCGCGCAGGGTGTCGACGAAGGCGCGCACGGGAGCCGACAGACCCGCGTAGGCGGCCGCCAGGTTCGACCAGGTGGTGTCGCCGCCGTACGGGGGTACGGTCTCGGCGCGCAGGATCGTGGCGGCCGGAGGATCGATCCGGGCGCCGTGGTCGCAGTGCCAGCCGCGCAGCAGGGAGTGACGGCGTCTGCGCAGCCACTCGTCGTGGTCCATGCCGTAGCGCCCGCCCAGTTCCAGACGGTCGGCGGTCGTCTCGACCTCGGGGAAGTCCCCGGGGGACGCGCTGCCCCGGGACCGGAGCCGTACCGGGGTCCCGAACCGGCGGGCGAAGGCGACGTGCGCGGTGTGGTCGAGCCGCTGGCCGCGGAAGAACAGTACCTTCCAGCGCAGCAGCGCCGCCCGGATCGCGGCCACGGTCTCGTCCGTCGGCGCCTGCGCCAGGTCCACTCCCGTGATCTCGGCGCCGATGTGTCCCGCCGCCGGCCTCACGTCGAGGGGGGTGACCTGGTCCGTCATGGGGCCTCCGTGGTGCGTGGGTCCGTTCCGCCGGCTCCAGCATGACCGTTCGGCCCGGGACCGGACAGGGCGCCTCGCCCTCGGAAGCGGTTCCGGGCCCGGCGAGCGGGTGCCGGGGGAGGGGGCGCACACGGGAGGCGCGCGGCGCGCACGGGGTGTGCGCGGTGTCCCCACGCCGCCGTCCCGCACTCCCTGTCGGCGGACGTGGAGCGTGCCGACAATGGGCGCAGTGAACGGGACCCGCCCTCCATCCGCATAGGGGCGGGGCCCGTTCACTGCGTTCGGGGCCGGTCCCGGGGACCTCGCTCCCGGTGCGCCCGCAGGGGAGTTCCCCGTTCTGGTGTACGCGGGCGGAGCTGTCAGCCCCGGTGCGCCCGCAGCGCGGCGAGGGCCCGGTCGGCGTGGACGCTCATCCGCAGTTCGCTGCGGACCACCTCCAGGACGGTGCGGTCCTCCCCTATGACGAAGGTGACCCGCTTGGTGGGGGCGAGGGTGAAGCCCCGCTTCACCCCGAACCGCTCCCGGACGGTCCCGTCGGCGTCGGAGAGCAGCGGATAACCGAGCGTGTGCCGGTCGGCGAACTCCTGCTGCTTCTCGACCGCGTCACCGCTGATCCCGACCAGTCGGGCGCCGGCGGCCGTGAACTCGGTGGCCAGATCGCGGAAGTGACAGGCCTCGGCGGTGCAGCCGGCCGTCATGGCGGCGGGGTAGAAGAAGAGCACCACCGGTCCGTCGGCCAGCAGCGCGGACAGGCTCCGCGTCGCCCCGGTCTCGTCCGGCAGCGCGAAGTCCTCGACGCGGTCGCCCACGGTCACCTGAGTTGTCATGACTGTCCCTTTCCGGACCGGGCGACTCCGCGCGCCCACAGTACGAGCGGCACCTGGAGCGGGAGCCGGGCGAGGGCCGCGGCCCTGAGCGGCGCGGGGCGACGGCGCCAGTCCACGGCCATCTGGACGTTGGCGGGGAAGACCCCGACGAAGAACGCGGCGGTGGCGAGCGCGCCGACCCGGCGGGTGCGGGGGAGTGCCACCCCGGCCGCCAGGGCGAGTTCGACGGCGCCGCTCACATAGGTCCAGGTCCTCGGTGATCCGGGCAGCGCGCGCGGGACGATGGCGTCGAACTGCCGTGGTGCGGCGAAGTGGGCGACGCCCGCCGTGGCCAGCAGGCCCGCGAGCAGCAGGGGTGATCGGTCGGGCCGTGGCACGGTTCCTCCTCCAGGAAGCCTGCCGCGGATATTACTGCAGAGTAAGTGCCGGTGGTACGGGTGGGTCTCGTTGTGCGGATGTTCCGCCTGTGGCGTCCGTCCCGGAAGAGGTGTCAGGCCGTCAGGGCGGCGCGGAAGGCGCCCGGGTCCATCGCCCCGGTGCGGCTCCTTGCTCCGCTCCGGCCGTCCGTCCCGGTCCGGCTGCTCACCCGGCTCCGGTTCTCCGGCTCCGTCCGCCGGACCACGTCGTCACGGCCGGTGGCACCCGTGCGGGCCGCCGCCTGGACGGCGTACGTGGTCTTCGCGGGGTCGACGAGCGGATCACCGAGGACGATCCGGCCCGCGGCGTGCAGCGCGTCGCACTCGCCGGTGGGCAGGGCGACATAGCAGCCGCCGCGTCCCGTCGAGGGATCGAACGGAAGCCAGTAACCGTACCGGCGGCGGCCGTTCGCGTGCACGGTGAGACGGACGGGGAAGCGGCGCTGGGTGATCAGACGCAGAACCTCGGCGCCCTCGGGCCCGAGCGGCGCACGGGTGCCGGGCAGGGGCCGCAGCATGGTCACCGGCCTCCGATCGGCGCTCGCGGCACGGCACGGAGGTGCGAGGTCGGCGTCATGTGCGGGCGGCCTTTCGACGGACGGACGGGATCGTGCGGCACCGGTGCGGTGACGTTCCTGCTGATCGGCATTCTTCCGCAAACCACTGACATCGCGGGAGGGGTGATGGTCAGTCATGTCGTACGGACGTCCGCGCGCTGCCGACGACGGCCGCCCGCCCGCGGTTGGAGCGGGCGGCGAGCTGCCCCTGGACGAAGGGGTCCGTGGCGGGGTCGTAGGCACCGGCGTGATCGGCCAGGGCGTCGGTGATCCGCTCCCACTCCTCCGCCTCCGTCCGCGCGTCGGCCGCGGTGTCACCGTCGTCCGGGGCGTCCTCGGCGGCCTTCCGCGCCTCGCCGAGGGCCTCCTTCGCCTGATGGTGGTTCATCCCGGTGGCGGCGCGGCGCACCCGGTCCCACACGGTGTGCTCCCGCTCCGACGGTTCCTGTTCGGACGGTTGCGGCTCCGGGCTCAACGCTCCACCTCGATCGTTCGGAGGGACGGCTGCCTTCACCGGGACCGAGTGCCCAGGCGGCGCGCGACGACACCTGCGCGTTTCGGGGCGTCCTCGGCGGACGCCGCGTTCGGTGCGGCCCCGGACGCGTCCCCTCACCAGGGCAGGAACGCGTGGACGTCCTTGCCGTCGGGCCGCACGATCACGCTGACCTGGTCGGAGAGCGCGTGGATGAGATGCCAGCCGATGCCGCCCCCGCCCTGGGAGGGGCGGAAGCGGCGGGGCGCCGGCGGGGTGGTGCTGCTGTCGTGGAGTGTCACGTGCACACCGTCCACCGTGGGACGCAGCTGGAGCTCGAAGGGGCCGGGAGCGTACTGGATCGTGTTCGCGGCGAGTTCGGTGACCACCAGCAGGATGTCGTCCCAGTGCTCGGGCGCCGAGGGCGGAGTCGATCTCGCGAGCGCGCGCAGATAGCCGTCCGCAGCCAGCCGCGCGTCCGTCACGTTGCGCAGTTCGCCGCCGAACGCGCTGGTGAGCGTGCCGAACTCCTCCACGGACGGCTTCCTGTTCCGGCTCGGATCGATGTCCATCGTGCCCTTCGTTCGGATCTCGTCGGCGGAACGCCTCCCGCCGCGTTGCGACCCGGTCACCTGCGCCCGGACCCGGCCCTCGGTGAGGGCCCGGTGCCGCACCCGTCCCCTTCTCACTTCTCTACGCGGAGGTGCCGTGGGAGCGGCGACGGGAGCGGCGGCGTGCCAGCGCACGTCGTTCCGCCTCGCTCGTGCCGCCCCAGACACCGACGGTCTGGCCGGTGTCCAGGGCCCAGCTCAGGCATTCCTCACGGACCGGGCAGCCCGCGCAGACCGCCTTCGCCTCCTGGATCTGCAGCACCGCGGGTCCGGTACTGCCGATGGGGAAGAACAGATCGGGGTCTACGGTGCGGCAGGACGCGCCTTCGCGCCAGTTCTCCATGCGAACCTCCTGATCGGGTCGAGCGCGTTCTCCGGAATCCGGTCCCTTCCCGGGTCACCCTTGATCCGCCGTATGAAACCGGTAAGTCGTGGACATCCGGTGGACACCGGAGCTTCCGCGCGGCACACAGCCGCCTCGGGACGGTCACGCGACCGGGCCGGGCGGGTGCGCCGGTCCCTGGAGACGGGGCGGGGGGCGGTGCGGAACGGGTTCCCCGGCCCCCGGGGCGGGAGCGGTCCGGGATGGCAAGATGGAACCCCTGGTGAAGGCTGGTTTTCGTTTCGACCGATGAACGGGATGGCCCATGACGCAGGAGTCCGGCGAGGTCTGGGAGAAGTTTGCCGTCGCCCTGGCGGACATGGCGCGCGACCTGCTGGCCCAGGACTCGGTGCAGGCCACCCTGGACCGGATCGTCGAGCACGCCAAGGTGCTGATCAACGGCTGCGACGAGAGCGGCATCCTCACGGTCCGCCGCGGTGAGGTCAGCGCGCTGGCCGCGACCAGCGACATCGTGCGTATGGCCGACCGGATCCAGCAGGACCTGCGGGAGGGCCCCTGCTTCGACGCGGTGACCGACCGCGAGCAGCTCTACGCCATCGAGGACCTGCGTCGGCCGCACGCGAAGTGGGCCCGCTTCGCGCCCGAGCTGAGAAAGCTGGGCATGGGCAGCATGATGGGCTTCCTGCTGTTCACCGACGAGGACGAGCTCGGCGCCCTCAACGTGTACTCGCGCCGGCCGAACATGTTCGACGCGTCGGCCCAGAGCGCCGGCTGGGTGCTGGCCTCCCACGCCGCGGTCGCCCTGTCGGCGGCCCGTACGCACCAGCAGCTCGGCCACGCCCTGGAGACCCGGCACGAGATCGGCGAGGCGATGGGCATCCTCATGGAGCGCCACGGCCTCGGCGAGCAGGAGGCGTTCGCCGTGCTGAAGAAGGCGTCCCAGGACCACAACATCAAACTGCGGGAGGTCGCCCGCAAGGTCTGCGAGACCGGCGAGCGCCCCCGCTGACCACCCGGCCCCGGGGACCTGGCCGACGGTTCGGCCGGACGGGTCCCCGGGTGCGGCGGGCGGATCGTTCGGACCGGCCCGCGGGCGGAGCGACTAGAGGAAGCGGCGCACCGGTGCGACGGCCAGTTCCTTGGCGCGCTGAACGGGGGACCTGCGCCGCCAGCGGCCCGGATCGATGCCCACGGCCCTCTCCCGGTCCTCGTCGAAGTCCCGGTCGAGGGAGGCGGTGAACGTCTCGTCGAGGACGGCCAGCATGACCTCCTCGTCGTGCTCCATAGAGCGGCGGTTGAAGTTGGTGGAACCGATCAGCGAGGCCACCCCGTCCACCGTCATGATCTTCGTGTGGAGCATGGTCGGCTGGTACTGGCGTATCTCGACGCCCGCGGCCAGCAGCGCGGCGTAGTGGTGCTGGCCGGCCAGCTGGCAGGCGCGCTGGTCGGTGTGCGGGCCGGGCAGCAGGATCTCCACCCGGACCCCGCGGCGCGCGGTCGCGCACAGCAGGTCCACGAAGTAGGTGTCCGGGGCGAAGTACGCGGTGGCGAGCCGGAAGCGTTCCTCGGCCGAGCCGAGCATCACCCGGATGAGGGTCTGCATGTCCTGCCAGCCGAAGCTGGCCGAGCCCCGCACCACCTGCACGGTGGCCGTGCCCGGCTGGTCGTGACCGGTGAAGCGGTCCCGGTCGTCGAAGAGCTCGTCGTGGCACTCGGCCCAGTTCTGCGCGAACGCCGCGGCGATGCCGTCCACCGCGGGACCGCGCACCTGGACATGGGTGTCCCGCCACTCGGCGGGACCGCGGGCGTCGCCGCACCACTCCTCGGCGATGCCCACACCGCCGGTGAACGCGGTGTGCTCGTCGACCACGAGCGCCTTGCGGTGACAGCGGTGGTTCTGCTTCAGGGGCGAGAGCCACAGCGGCTTGCGGAACCACGCCACCTGCACCCCGGCGTCGGTCATGGCCCGGAGCAGGTCCTCCTCGATCCGCTTCGCGCCGAAGCCGTCCAGCAGCAGGCGCACGCGCAGGCCCGCGCGGGCCCGCTCCGCCAGCGCGGCCGCGAACTCGCGGGCGATCTCGCCGCGCCAGTAGACGAACGTCATCATGTCGATCGTGTGCTCGGCGGAGCGCACCGCGGCGAGCATGGCGGCGAAGATCCGGTCGCCGTTGCGCAGGGGGACCAGTTCGTTCCCCTCGGTCGCGGCGATGCCGATGAGCCGCTCCAGCCGTCTGCGGAACCGCTCTTTGCGGCGCCGGACCTCCTCCGGGTCCACCGCCTCGTCCGTCTCGGCCCGTGCCGTGATGGTCCCGGACATACGCCGCCTCCTGCCGTCCGTGTCTGCTGCCTGCCGTGTTCCGTCCCGTCGCCCCGGGCGGGCCGGGAGAGGTGCCGGGGTGGCGGCCCCGCGGGCCCCTGCCCGGCGCGAGCCGCCACCCCGGCCGCTCGACCGCGCCGGATCCGGGGTCGCCCGGCCCCGTACGACCGTCGCGGGAGCGATGTCGCCGAAGCGCCCGTGGGCGTCCGGGACGCGTGACCTTGTGCCCCCGATCCGCGCCGGCAGTCCCCCCGGTCCGAGGACTTCGACGGGCTTGCGCGGCGGGCCCGGTGAGAGGGCCGACGGGACGCGTGTGACCGCGATGTGAAGGTGGGGGAACCCGTGACATGGCCCACCGAGGTCCGGGAAGAAGGGGTGACAGCCCGCCCGGCACACCGGACCTACACGGAGGGCGCCGCAGCGCGGCGCGGGGGCGGACGTACGGCAAGGGAGGCGAAGGCATGACCACCGTCGAACCGCCCTGCGACTTCGGATCCGGCCTCGGCGCGAGGCTGGAGAGGGATCCGCAGGCCGCTGTGAACGCCCGGCGGATGGTCCGCACGTTCCTCGGCGATCTGCCGCGCACGGTGCCGCGAGAGGCCGCCGAGGCCGTCATGCTCGTGGTGTCGGAGCTGGTCACGAACGTGGTCCGGCACGCGCGCGGCCGGCTGTGCAGCCTGGATCTGAGCGACGTGGGCCACGGCGTGGGCATCTCGGTGTCCGACGACGACCCCGAGCCGCCGCGTCCCCGGCGTCTGGACCTGACCGGTCAGGGCGGCCTCGGGTGGCCGCTGGTGAGCCGGCTCTCCTCCGAGCTGACCGTGCACTCGCGCCCGGACGGCAAGACGGTCCGCGCCGTCGTCCTGTTCTGACACCTCCCGAGGCCCGGCCCGATCCGCTTCCGACGATCCCGAGGAACGAGCATCATCCGCGATTCAGCTGCGACCGCCGGCCGCGACGGGACGCTTCGTCCGCGCGGCGGGGTTCCTCTTCCCCGTGGCGCGTGCCGTCCGCCGGGCCGGGACACACCCCGTCCCGGCGCCGGGCGGGTCCGGCGGAGCCCCGGGAAGCGTGGGACGAGGCCGTGACGCACGAAGGGGACCTCGATCCGGCCGGGGCGGCGGGGCCCCGTCCCGAGGTGATCGCCCGGCGGCTGGCGGACGCCGTCGAGGCTCTGGTGGAGCTGTGGACCTCGGCCGGCCGGTCGGTCGGACCGCCGCTGTCCGCACAGCAGTTGAAGGCCCTGACGGCCGTCGCCCGGCGCCCCGCGGCCACCCTCACCGACCTGGCCGAGAGCGTCGGCATCACCTTGCCGGCGGCGAGCAGACTGTGCGACCGGCTGGAGGCCGCGGGCCTGCTGCGGCGGATCCCGCACTCCCACAGCAGGCGCTCGCTGAGCCTGCTCCTCACCCCGCAGGGCGGACGGCTGCTCGCGGAGATCGGTGCGCGGCGGACGCGGGACCTCGCGGCGGTGCTCGCGGGGATGACCCCGCTCCAGCGGACCGCGCTGGAGGAGGGCCTGCGCGCCCTCCGGACGGCCCGGCCCGCGACACCCGCCGACCGCGACCCGGACGACGAGACGGGTAAGCCGCCCTTCGGGCCCCGGAGTTGACCCCGATCCCCTCCGACCGGCCGACGAGTGGACATCGAACTCGGCGCTCCCGGCCCTGAGTTGCTGCTGAGCCAGCCCCGATCGGTGCCGTTCGGGCACGGGCATCGTCCCGCCGGCCGGCTCGGGGGTGATGCCGAACGGGTGCGCCCAGTGGCCGAGTTCGTCCGGAATCCGGGCCGTCGGGCCCTGCGTCCCTCTGGTGGAGATCGAGTGTGCTTCCCCGGGCCCTTCCACCCTCTCGGCCCGCCCGAGGGCGGCACCGCGTCGGATCGCCCGGTGGTCGAGTCCGCGCGGAACCCGGCCGCCCGGCCCGCGTCCTGCCGGTGGACGTCAGAGAGGCGGTGCCCCCTCGGGGCCGTCTCCCCGTTCCGCGTCCGTGCGGTGGACGAGCAGCAGGCACACGTCGTCGTCGCGTTGGGAGTCGTGGAGCATCGGGTCCAGGATCCGGTCCGCCGCGCCCTCCAGATCGCCCTCCAGGCCGGTCGGGTGCTCGGCGGACAGCGCCTCGGCCAGCCGCCGGATGCCCGGGTCGATGCCCTCCCGCCGCCGTTCCACCAGGCCGTCCGTGTACAGGGCGAGCGTGGATCCCGGTGGGACCCGCACCGCGTGGTCGCGGATCTCCTGGTGCAGCGGAATGCCGAGCATCGCCCCGGGCTTGGCGTCCAGGACCCGCACCTGACCGTCCGGGGTGCGCAGCACCGGCGGCGGGTGTCCGGCGGCGGCCCAGGTGACCTCGGGCTCGTCCGGGTGGAAGCGGGCGATGACCGCGGTGGCGTACAGATCGGGCTGGAGGTGGTGCAGGAACGCGTGCAGCCGGGTGAGCAGCCGCCCGGGAGTGCCGCCGTCGACGGCGTACGCCCGCAGCGCGGTGCGCAGCTGGCTCATCATGACGGCCGCGTGCAGCCCGTGGCCGGTGACGTCGCCCATGACGGCGACCAGGCCCCCGTCGGGCTGCCGGAACGCGTCGTACCAGTCACCGCCGATGTTCAGTCCGTGGGTGGCCGGGAGGTAACGCGCCGCCAGGTTCAGCCCGGGGGTGGCGGGCAGGTCGGTGAGCAGAGCGCGCTGGAGGGTCTCGGCGATGTCGCGGTTGTGCTCGAAGCGCTGCGCGTGATCGACCGCGATGCCCGCCCGGCGCGCGAGTTCGACGAGCATCACGGCGTCGTCCGGGCTCCACCGCTCCCGTGGCGGAGTCAGGGTCACGACACCGAGGGGCGTGTGCCGGCTCGGCAGCGGGATGCACAGCAGCGGCTGGTCCGGGTCCAGTGCCGAGGGCGGCAGGTCGTCGACCCCGGGCAGCCGGCTCGGATGGTCGGCGGCGTACTGGGGGCGGCCGGTGCGGGCGGCGGCGACGGCGGCGGCCGGACGGGTGGTGTGCCTGCGGGCCGGGTCGTCGGAGGCGAAGAGCCACACGTCGACGCTGCGGGCGTAGTCCGGGACGAGCAGCCGGGGCAGATGGCCGAGGATCTCCTCGTGGTTGAGCGAGGCGGAGAGGGCCGCGCTGGCGTCGGCGAGGAAGGTGAGTCTGCGCCGGGCGCTCTCGGCCTCGGTGCGGGCCCGGCGTTCGGCACCGAACAGCTCGCGCTGGACCCGGCCGGCCGCGTCGAGTTCCGCGTGCAGCGCGAGGACGCCCTGGTTGGTCTGGTGCAGTTCCTCCCGGTGGAAGGCGACCAGCTGTTCCTGTTCGGCGAGCTTGTCGAGGACCAAGGCGGCGTCCTCGTCGGCGCCGAGCAGGGCGTCGGCGAGGGCGGCCCGGCTGCGCGGCACCCGGACCGGGCGGTCCACGGCCCGGCCGCCGTCGGCCGGCCCCGGGACGCCGGCGCCCGGACCGGCGGTGGCCACGCTCGCCTGCCAGCCCACGCCGCCGTCCGTCCCGCCGGCCCCCGTGCCTTCGCCGCTCGTTCCGGCGCCGGTTCCGACGACCCGGGTTCTCCCGGTCGCTGTTGTCTCCGACCCCGTTTCGTCGGCTCCCGTCCCCTCGGCTGCCGTCGCCTCAGGTTCCTTTCCCCCGACCCCCGTTCTCCCGACGCTCGTTCTCCCGACCCTCGCTCCCGCAGGATCCGTGCCCGAGTCCCCCGTCGCCTCCGGTTCCGCGTCGAGCGTGACGGTCAGCAGGCCGCCGCGCCGCTCGCCGGTCGGTGCGGTCGTCCGCAGGGTCAGCCGCCAGCCGCCCCCTTTGACCAGGCACTGCCGCAGCTGCGCGCTCAGCGCGGCGACCAGGCGGGTGCGCTCCAGCGTGGAGACGCCGTGCGACGCGGCGATCCGGGCGGCGGCGATGCGGGCACGGGCGGCGTCGTCGACCGTGGAGATCTGCCAGGTGCGCGTCATGTCCGGTGATCCTGCGGGGCGGGGGCCAGTACGGCCACGGTGGTGTCGTCCCGCGCAGGCCGGGCGGCACTGCTGGAGTCGCGCGTGATCACGGCGGCGGTGACGGCGGGGTCCCAAGAGGTGAGCGGGGCGTGCGGCGGGGGAACCCAGCGGCTGGGCAGGCCGTCGCTGTGCATCACGAGCAGGCTGTCCGGGGTCCAGGGCAGCCGGCTCCGCGGCAGCCGGGCCGGGCGGTGGGCGCCCACGATCCCGGGGTGGGACAGCAGCGGGCTCCAGGTGTCGCCGGACCGCAGCCGGGCACCGATGTTGCCGATCCCCGCGAAGTCGAGGTGCAGGTCCACGAGATCGAGCCGGGCCACCGCGACGGCCGCCCCCCGGGTGTGACGGAGCGCCGGGTGCAGCGCGCCGAGGAGTTCGTCCGGCGGCAGATGCGCGAGCCGGTGCAGTTCGGCGACGGCGGCCCCGGAGGCCTCCGCGGCGGCGGGGCCGTGGCCGAGGCCGTCGGCGAGCAGCAGGGTGACGCGGTCCCCGGAGCGGACGCAGGCCCAGGCGTCGCCGGAGTGCTCGGCCGCGGCGAGCGGGATGTTGACGCCGCCCGCGCGGACCGGGGCGCTCGTGTCGGGGGAGCGGTGGCCCGCCCGGTCCCTGCGGGCCGCGTGGACCCGGGCCAGGGCGACGGTGCCCCGGCCGGGAACGGTGTGCACCTCGAAGTGGTCGCAGACGCGCCGGCAGGTGCCGAGCCCCGCGCCGAGCGAGGCCGTCGTCGAGAATCCGTCGCGCGAGGCGGCCGCGAGGTCGGCGATGCCGGGGCCGTGGTCGATCGCGGCCATCTGCAGGGCCGGACCGCGCCCGGTGCCGGGGAGCGCGAGGTCGGTGTGCACGGTCTCGATGAGGATCCGGCCGCCGCCGCCGTGCTTGAGCAGGTTCGTGGCCAGCTCGGTGGCGACCAGCGTGGCGGCGGCGGCCCGGTCGCGGCCGAGTCCGGTGTGCCCGGCGGCGGCCTCGGCCGCGACCCGGACGTCACGGACCCGGGTCGAGTCGTGGACGGGCACGTCCCACACGCGGGTCATCGGCTCTCCTCACGCTGCCGCGGCGCGCCCGCGGTCCAGCAGACGACGGTCACGGCCGTGCCCTCGCCGGGCCGGGAGTCGATGGAGAACTCGTGGACCAGACGGCGGGCTCCGCCGAGGCCCAGGCCCAGACCGCCGCCGGAGGTGTAGCCGTCGCCGAGGGCCCGTTCGACGTCCGGGATGCCGGGACCCTCGTCGGAGAACGTCAGGCGCAGCCCCCGGGCCGCCCCGGCCCCGAGGACGGTGGACTCGACCTGGCCGCCCCCGCCGTGCACGAGGGTGTTGCGCGCGAGTTCGCTGGCCGCGGTGACCAGCTTGGTCTGGTCCACCAGTCCGAAGCCGAGTCCGGCGGCCGCCTGGCGCACGTGCTGGCGCACCCACGCGAGATCCATGTCGGTACGGATCGGCAGTGAGGCGGTGACGCTGCCGGAGGTGTCCGTCACGGGCTCTCCTGGCGTACGGGGCTGCGGTGGAGGTGAGGGGACGCGGGGGCGAGCAGGCGCATGGCCTCTTCGGCGTCGAGCGCGGTGCGCAGCCCGGGCAGGGTGAGTCCCAGTTCGACCAGGGTGATGGCGACGGCGGGGCGCATGCCCGCGACCACCGTCTGCGCGGCGAGCAGCTTGGCGTGCGCGGCCACCTCGGCGAACACCCGCCCCAGGAAGGAGTCGACGATCTCCACCCCGGAGATGTCGATGACCACACCGGCGGCGGAGCTGGCCGCGATGGCCTCGCCGATGTTGCGCTGCAGCTCCTCCGCGGCCTCGTCGTGCAGGTCGCCCTGGAGCGTGACCAGGAGGATGTTGCCGATCTTCAGTACGGGGACGTGGGGGCCCGAGGTGCCGGGGGCCGGGGCGCTCACCGCGCGCTCGGGCCGTTGCGGTCCTGGTCGACGACGGCGATGCCCTGCCGGTGCAGGGCGTACTCGAGCGCGTCGGCCAGGCTGGCGCGGGTGACCACCGATCCCAGGTCGATGCCGAGGTGGACGATGGTCTGCGCGATCGCGGGCCGGATGCCGGAGACGACGCACTCCGCTCCCATCAGACGGGCCGCGGCCACGGTCTTCATCAGATGCTGGGCGACCAGCGAGTCGACGGTCGGCACCCCGGTGATGTCCAGGATGGCGAACCGGGCCTGCTGGCTGACGACGGCGTCCAGCAGGCTCTCCATCACCACCTGGCTGCGCGCGCTGTCGAGGGTGCCGATCAGCGGGACGGCGACCACTCCGGTCCACAGCTTGATCACCGGCGTGGCCACTTCCAGCAGCTGGAGGCGCTGCCGGTCGATGAGTTCCTGCCCGGCGCTGAGCGCCGTCTCCAGGACGACCAGGCGCAGGGTGCCCAGCAGCGCGGTGAGCGTGACGGCGCACGACTCGGCGAACGCGCGGGGGGCGTCGGCGAGATCCGCCGCGAGCAGTTCGTACGCGGCCGGGCGCAGCGCCGCCACCTCGTCGGCGATCTGGACGGAGGCGGCGCCCGTGCGGGCCCGGGAGGCCGCCATGCGCGCCAGCTGCTCGCGCACGGTGGCGAATCCGGCCGCTCCGAGGTCCTCGGCCCGGTCCGCGGCCGCCACGGAGGCGAGTGCCTCCACGACGGCCCGGCCCGCCTCCACGGCCTCGTCCCGGGAGACGGTGAACACCGTGCGGAAGAGCGCCTCGTCGGCCCAGCGCTGGGCGATCTGTTCACTGCGGCGGCGCAGGAACGCGCCGACCTCATGCGCCGGCGACTCCTGCTGCTGTACCGCTGTCCGGTGGTCCGCCACGTGGTCTCTCCTCGGTCCGTGTGCCGGGCGGGATCCGCCCCGCCACGGTTTCTTGTCGTGCGACAACTGTAATCATGGCCCCGTCGCGCGCGGCATCCGCGCTTCCCGCGGGGACCGCGGCTCGGGCCCGGCCCGCCGGCCCGGGCCGGGCCCGGGGACCCTTCCGGAGCGGCCGGTCCGGCTACGTCCCCGGGTCCTGTGGCCCGTGCCAGTCGAGACACACCACCAGGGCGTCGTCCTCGGGCCTGGGCAGGCCCCGGTGTCCGCTGAGCTCCCTCAGCACGGCGCGGGGCACCTCCGTCGCGGGCAGCAGCCGGGTGGAAGTGATCGCCATGGCGAGGGCCTTCTCCCCGTACTTCTCCCCGCCCGGGCCGGCGACGGCGTGGACGCCGTCGCTCACGAACAGGAGCCGGTCGCCGGGCTCCACCCGGAACTCCTGCACGCGGTAGTCGGTCTCCTCGAACATGCCGAGGGGCAGCTGGGCCTCGAAGTCGACGCGCTCCACGGTCCGGCCGCGCAGCCGCAGCATCTGGGGCGATCCCGCGTCGATCACCCGCATCCGGCCGGTGGCCAGCTCGAAGTCGAGCATCAGCACCGACAGATAGCGCTCTCCCCGGTACTGGGCATAGATCGCCTGGTCGGCCAGCGCCGCCTGGTCGTGCAGGGGGATGCCGGCCCGCCGCGCGTTGCGCAGCGCGTTGATGCCGAGGTTGGTCAGCAGCGACGCCTCGATGCCCTCGCCCATGCCGTTGGTGACGTAGAGGGACAGCCGGGCGGCGTCGGCCGACCAGTCGAAGTTGTCGCCGAAGATCGCGTAGGCGGGCTCCAGCTGGGCGCCGAGCTCGTACTCCGGCCGGGAGCAGGAACGGCCGGGCAGCAGCTGCCACTGCATCTCGGCGGCCAGCGTCAGCCGGTCCTTGCGGCGCGCCTGGAGGTACAGGTCGGTGTCCCGCTCGGCCACCAGGACCTCGTGGCCGAGGACCTCGGCGACCTCGGCGAGTTCGGCGACGGTCTCCTCGTCGCAGCGGGCCGAGGGCAGGGTGACGGACAGGACGCCGAGCCGGTCGCCGCGCACGGTCACCGGCAGGTGCACGCGGACGGCCTCCTGTCCGTACTCCTCGACGAAGGGTTCCTGGGCTCCGAAGGCGCGGCCCTCGGGGCTGGTGTGCACCGGGATCGGTTCCAGGGTGTGCGGAAGCACCGACACGGGCTGCAGTACGGTGAGCCCGTAGTCGGCCATGAAGAGTTCGACGGAGTCGGCCGCGTAGTGACCGCACAGCACGTCACGGACGGCGTCCAGCAACTGGTGGGGTGCCGCGGTACGCAGGGCGCGCTCCGCGGCCACGAATCTGTTCACGATGTCGGATAGGCCATTCTTCGACTAGTACGATGCCGGGTCCACGCTCCGGGTGAGCCGCCGAGGAGGCGGTTCAGCACGTGCGGGCTTCGGTATCCATTGTTTTGTCCTTGTTGTCGCTTCCGCAGGCTGACAGCGCCAGAGAAGACTGGGAGAGTTGGACGGTGACTTCTTCCAGCCCGCGTCCGCACTCCGGTGAGGTGGCTCGCGTGACCGCCGAGGCGGCCGAGCTGCTGGAGATCCTCTGGGGCCGTGCCTCGACGGCGCCGGTCTCCGCCTCGCAGCTGCGGGTCATGTTCATCCTGGAGCACGAGGAGGGGATCAACCTGCGGACCCTCGCCGACGCGCTCGGCTCCACGCCCCCCTCGACCAGCAGGCTCTGTGACCGGCTGCAGGCCGTCGGATTCGTCGAACGGACCCCGAGCGACGTCAGTCGCAGGGAGCTGCGGCTGTTCCTCAGCCCCAGGGGCCGGACCTTCCTCGCGGAACTGCGCGAGCGCCGCGAGGGTGCCGTGGAGGCGGTTCTCCAGCAGATGCCGGCCGCCGGACGGGCGGCGCTCGTCGAGGGGCTCTCGGCCTTCTGTGCCGCCGCTGCCGCACAGCTCCACGAGGGTGACGCGGTCGACGTCCGCTCGGCCTGAACGGCGCGACGGCCCGGACCGGGATCCGGTCGTCGGTGACCGGTGTGCCGCGGCCGCACGGGTGCGGCCGCTTTCGCGCACTGCGCCATCTCGGCTCCTTCCTTCGGTCCCGGGTGATCACTCTCCTTCTGTGAGGCGATCACTCTGTTGTCTCACGCTCATAGTTGTCAAATGGCAACTGTTGCCCATGCGCTTCCGGCGCCCGTGGCTTCCACGGGTCCGGCGGGCTCCTGGGTCGGTATCGGGCGTTTCGTTCGGCGGTGTACGCGGTCCCCGCGCGGGGCCGGGCCCCGGCCGATCAGTGCCGGGCCGACCCCTCGCCTATGCGCACGAGCGCCGCGTCCAGGTCGTCCACGGAAGGGATCGCGAGACTGACGCCCGTGAGATCCAGCACCCGCCGCACCACCGGCGCCGGCGCCACCAGACACACGCCGCCTCCGGCGCGTCCGGCGGTGTCGTGCGCCTTGAGCAGCGCGTTGATGCCGGAGGAGTCCATGAAGGGGACCGCCGACAGGTCGAGCAGCAGGTGCCGCCTGCCGCCGCGGACCTGGTCGGCCAGCCGGTTGTGCAGCTCGGGAGCTGTCTCGACGTCCAGCTCCCCGGCGACGGTGACCAGGGCGATGCCCTCACCGCACGCGGTCGCGTCGATGGACACAGGAGCCTCTTCGGCCGCCACGGTTACCTCCAAGGGGGAACTGGCCCGTCGGGATCGATCCGGCGCGGGGGTACGCCGGCGGGCAGGTCAACGGTTACCCCCCGAACCGAGGTGCACACCTGGAGTCCGCGCCCCGGGGGCCCGCCTTCCTTGACCCTCCCTTTCCCGAATTACCTCTGACACAGAGGTAATCTCAGGAACGTGAAGGCGGAAGCGGACCCGTTCCCCGAGACGTTGGCGGACACCCTGGCGGGCCTCCAGCGGCTGATCCGACGGCGGCTGCGGGCGGACACGCCCGGGCCGAGCCTGCGCGGTGCCGAGGTCGACCTGCTGCGGCTGGTCGTCGACCGGCCGGGCATCCGCGTGTCCGAGGCGGCCAAGGAGCTCTACCTCGCGGGGAACTCGGTCTCGACGCTGGTCAACCGGCTGGTGCGGGACGGCTATCTGATCCGCGAGACGGACCCGGCCGACCGGCGCGCCGCGCGGCTGCTGTCCACACCCGCGGCCGACGCCCGGCTGAGCGACTGGCGGCAGCGGCGCGCGGTGCTCGTACGGAGCCGGATGGCCGGCCTCGACACGGCCGACCGCGCCGCCCTGGAAGCCGCGCTTCCGGCCCTGCGGGCACTGGCGGCACAGCTGCACGAGGAGGCGGAGGAGCGATGAGACGGCGCGGTGGCACCAGGCCGGAATCCGCGGGACAGGACAGACTCGGCCCCGGCCCGGAATCCGCCGGACAGGCCGAACCCGGTCCCGGCCCGGAATCCGCCGGACAGGCCGAACCCGGCCCCGATACCCCGGTGCGGGGTGACGGCCCCGCGGACGCCGTCTCCTGTGCCGGACTCGTCTACGCCTTCGGAGAGACGACCGCTGTCGACGGCCTCGACCTCGCGGTCCGCGACGGCGAGGTGTTCGGACTGCTCGGGCCCAACGGCGCGGGCAAGACGACGGCCTTGCGGTGCATCACCACCCTGCTGCCGGTCCCGGCGGGCAGGGTAAGTGTCTTCGGGCACGACGCCACCCGTGAACGCATGGCGGTACGACGCCTGTTGGGGTACGTGCCGCAGCAACTGTCGGCCGACTCGGGGCTGACCGGCCGGGAGAACGTGACCCTGTTCGCCCGGGTCTTCGACGTGTCCCGGCGCGAGCGCGCGGCCCGGGTCGCCCAGGCACTCGACGCGGTCGGCCTCGGCGACGTGGCCGACCGGCTCGCCAAGACGTACTCCGGGGGCATGGTCCGCCGTCTCGAACTGGCCCAGGCCCTGGTCAGCGCGCCGCGGCTGCTGATCCTGGACGAGCCGACCATCGGCCTCGACCCGATCGCCCGCACCAGCGTGTGGGAGCACATCAACGCCGTACGGGCCGCGACCGGCATGACCGTCCTCGTGACGACCCACTACATGGACGAGGCCGACCAGTACTGCGACCGGGTCGCGCTGATGCACCGGGGCCGGGTCCGCGCGCTCGGCACGCCGAGGGAGTTGCGGGACGGCCTCGCGGCACGCCGCGGGAACAGCGGCGAGGGCGAACCGCCCACCCTGGAGGACGTCTTCCGTGACGTCGCCGGCAGTGGACTCGACGACCGATCAGGAGACTTCAGCGATGTCCGAAGCACCCGCCGTACCGCTTCCCGCGTCGGCTGAGAGCGTCCGCCCCGGGAGCCTCGACCTGCTCGTGGTCCCGCCGAGCGCCCGGACGGGCTGGCGGCTGCTGCCCGCCCGGGTCGCCGCCCTGTGCGCCGTCGAACTCCAGAAACTGCGCCACGACCGCACCGAGCTGTACACCCGGGCGATCCAGCCGGCCCTCTGGCTGCTGATCTTCGGTGAGACCTTCACCCGGATCCACGCGATCCCGACCGGCGGCATCCCGTACATCGACTATCTGGCCCCCGGCATCATCGCCCAGTCGGCCATGTTCATCGCCATCTTCTACGGCATCATGATCATCTGGGAGCGGGACGCCGGAATCCTCACCAAGCTCCTCGTCACCCCCACGCCCCGGTCCGCGCTCATCACCGGCAAGGCCTTCGCCGCCGGGGTCAAGGCGCTGATCCAGGCCGTGGTGGTCGTCGTGATCGCCGCGCTGCTCGGGGTGGCGATGACCTGGAACCCGCTGCGCCTGCTCGGCGTGGCCGTGGCCGTCGTGCTCGGCTCGGCGTTCTTCTCCTGCCTGTCGATGACGATCGCGGGCATCGTGCTCACCCGCGACCGGCTGATGGGCATCGGGCAGGCCATCACCATGCCCCTGTTCTTCGGCTCCAACGCCCTCTACCCGGTGGCCGTCATGCCCGGCTGGCTCCAAGCCGTCAGTCTGGTCAACCCGCTCAGCTACCAAGTCGACGCCCTGCGCGGCCTGTTGCTCGGCACGCCCGCGCACCTGCCCCTCGACTACGGCGTCCTGACCGTCGCCGCGGCCCTCGGCGTCTGGTCCGCCTCGTCGCTGCTCGGACGGCTGGCCAGGTGACCGCGCCCGGCCCGGTGATCGATTGGTGAGGCGGGGCGGGCAGGCTTAACGTCGATGGAGTGAACGTCCGCGTTCACCGCCGACCCGCGATGCAGGGCCCTCTCCCATGACGGCCGATCACGTGACATCCTCCGAGTCTGCCGAGTCCCCGCAGCGGGGCCGAGGCAGCGGTATCGCACTCCTCGTCATCGCCTCGTGCCAGCTGATGGTGGTCCTCGACATCACCATCGTGAACATCGCGCTGCCGCACATCCAGACCTCGCTCGGCTTCTCGACCGAGAACCTCTCCTGGGTGATCAACGCCTACACGCTGACCTTCGGCGGTCTGCTGCTGCTCGGCGGACGCTCCGGCGACATCCTCGGCAGACGCCGGATGTTCATGTTCGGCGTGCTGCTCTTCGTGTTCGCGTCGCTGCTCGGCGGACTGTCCCAGGAATCCTGGCAGTTGCTCGCCGCCCGCTCGTTGCAGGGCGTCGGCGGGGCCATCGCCTCACCCACCGCACTGTCGCTGATCACCACCACCTTCCGCGAAGGCCCCGAGCGCAACCGGGCCTTCGGCGTGTTCGCCGCGGTGTCCGCGGGCGGCAGCGCGATCGGGCTGCTGGCGGGCGGCATCCTCGTCGAATGGCTCGACTGGCGCTGGGTGTTCTTCGTGAACGTCCCCATCGGCCTGCTGATCGTGCTCGCCACCCCCCGTTACATCAGGGAGTCCGAGCGCCATCCCGGCCACTTCGACCTCTCCGGCGCCCTCACCTCGACACTCGGCATGGTGCTGCTGGTCTACGGCTTCATCCGGGCCTCGGAGAAGGGCTGGAGCAACCCGCTCACCCTCGCGGCCTTCGGCGCCGCGCTGGCGTTCCTGATCGCGTTCATCGCCGTCGAACGCCGGTCGAGACAGCCCATCACACCGTTGTGGATGTTCAAGGACCGCAACCGCTCCGGTGTCTACGCGATGATGCTCAGCCTGTCCGCGGCCATCTTCGGGATGTTCTTCTTCCTCACGCTCTTCGTGCAGAACATCCTCGGCTTCAGCCCGCTCAAGGCCGGGTTCGCCTTCCTCCCGGTGAGCGTGATCATCGCCATCGGCGCGGGCGTCGCGTCCAACTTCCTGCCCCGCTGGGGCCCCAAACCCTTCATGGCCGTGGGCGCGATCCTGGCCGCGCTGGGCCTCGGCTGGCTGACGCTGACCGACGTGAACAGCACTTATCTCGGCAGCATCCTCGGCCCCACCCTCGTCTTCGGCTTCGGCATGGGTCTGCAGTTCGTCTCGCTGACCCTGATGGCGGTGTCGGGCGTGCAGCCCAAGGACACGGGCGCCGCCTCCGGCATCCTCAACGCCACCCAGCAGGTGGGCGGGTCCCTCGGTCTGTCCGTCCTGGTCACGGTGTTCGGCACCGCCAGCCGCAACGAGGCGACGCACCAGGTCGCCAATTTCCTGTCGACCGCGACCCCGGCCCAAAAGCTCCAGTTCCGCAGGACGGGTCAGCTGCCGGCGCCCTGGAGCGGCCAGGTGCTGACGTCCGGCATCACGGGGGCGTTCGTGGCCGCCGCCGCCTTCGCGGTCGTCGCCGCGCTGGTCGCCCTCATCGTCATCCAGGTGCGCCCCTCCGATCTGGAGCGGCTCCAGGGCGGCGCCGCCGCGATGACGCCCGTGGACGGGGCGGGCGACGAGGCCGGCGCGTCCACGGGCGCGGGCCCTACGGGGGAGCCGGACACCCGCGACGGCGGCCCGTCCGCGCCCGGCTGACCGGGCCCGCCACGGGGACCGGCGAGGCGCTCACGGCAGCGGCTGTTCCGCCCAGATGACCTTGCCCCCGGGCGTGTACCGGGTACCCCAGCGGTCGGTGAGCCGCGCGACCAGGAACAGGCCGCGCCCGCCCTCGTCCGTCGTCGCCGCGTACCGCAGATGCGGTGAGGTGCTGCTGGCGTCGAAGACCTCGCAGATCAGCGCCCGGTCCAGCAGCAGACGGACCCTGATGGGCCCGCTGCCGTAGCGGATCGCGTTCGTCACCAGCTCGCTGAGGACCAGCTCCGTGGTGAACGTCATCTCCTCCAGCCCCCAGTGCGCCAGCTGCCGGGTGACCGCGGCACGCAGACCGCCCACCGCGGCCGGTTCCGACGGCACCTCCCAGGTCGCGATCCGGTCGGCGTCGAGGGAGTGCGTCCGTGCCACGATCAGCGCGATGTCGTCGGCCGGCCGCGCCGGCAGCAGCGCGGTGAGCACGGCCTGGCAGGTGTCCTCCGGCGAGCGGTCGGCGCCGGCCAGTGTCGTGCGCAGCAGGTCGAGGCCGACGTCGATGTCCCGTTTCCGGTCCTCGATCAGACCGTCCGTGTAGAGCACCAGCCGGCTGCCCTCCGCCAGGTCCAGCTCGGCCGTCTCGAACGGCAGACCGCCCACGCCGAGCGGGGGACCGGCCGGCACCTCCGGGAACTCGACACTGCCGTCCGGACGCACCACAACGGGCGGCGGATGACCGGCGCGGGCGACGGTGCAGCGCCGGGTCGTCGGGTCGTAGACGGCGTACACGCAGGTGGCTCCCGTGATGGCGGCGCGACCGTCGTCCCGGGACTCGTCCTGGTCGATCCGGCCGACGAGTTCGTCCAGCAGCCCGAGCAGTTCGTCGGGCGGCAGATCGAGCGCCGCGAAGTTGTGGACCGCGGTACGCAGCCGTCCCATCGTCGCCGCGGCCATCAGCCCGTGGCCGACGACGTCGCCGACGACGACCGCGACCCGGGCCCCGGGCAGCGGCAGCACGTCGAACCAGTCGCCGCCGACCCCGGCCTGCGCCGGCAGATAGCGGTACGCGAGGTCGAGGGCGCTCTGGTCGGGCAGCGAGCGCGGCAGCAGGCTGCGCTGCAGGGTCACGGCCATCGTGTGCTCGCGTGTGTAGCGGCGGGCGTTGTCGATGGAGACCGCCGCCCGGGCGACCAGTTCCTCGGCCAGGGCCAGGTCGTCCCCGTCGAAGGGGTCCGGCTTCTCGGAGCGCCAGAAGTTGACCACGCCCATGACCAGCGGTCCGACCCGCAGCGGCACGGTGATCAGGGAGTGGATCCCGTAGTCGACGACCCGGGCGGTGCGCCGCGGGTCCTGGGCCAGCCAGCCCGGGGCACCGCCGAGATCGGGCTCGACCACGGCCTCCCCGGTGCGCAGGCTGTGGGCCTGGGGCGTGGTGGGGACGAAGCCGATGTGCTCGCCGACCGGATACAGCGGCGCGTCCTCGCGGATGCCGCCGTAGGCGGTCCGGCGCAGACCGGTGCCCGCGTCCGGTTCCTGGCCGTTCAGCACGGCGTCGGCGAGGTCCACGGTCACGAAGTCCGCGAACCGGGGCACGGCGACCGACGTCAGTTCCTCGGCCGTCCTCGTGACGTCCAGACTCGTGCCGATGCGCACGCCGGCGTCGTAGAGGAGTTTGAGCCGCTCGCGGGCGATGTCCGCCCGCCCCGAGAGCGCGCGCAGCTCCGTGGAGTCACGGAGCGTGGCCACGGCCCCCGCCGGTCCGCCCCGCAGGTGGGTCGGCCGCTGGTTGACGGCCAGGAGCCGGTCCCCGACGAGGTGCACCTCGTCGGTGGCGACGCGTCCGGAGCCCAGCAGCTCGGCGGTGCCGGCGTCGAGGCCGAGTCGCTGGACGTGCTGCCCCTCGGCGTCCGGGGGCAGCCCGAGCAGGCGGTTCGCCTCGTCGTTGGCCAGGAGGAGCCGCCCGTCCGCGCCGACGATGGTCACGCCCTCCCGGACGGAGTGCAGCACGGCGTCGTGATGCTCGTACATCCGGGTCATCTCGTACGGGCCGAGGCCGTGCGTCTGGCGCAGCAGGCGTCTGCTCACCAGCGCGGTGCTCACGGTCGCCAGCGCGAGCGCGGCGGCGGCCGCGCCGAGCAGGAGCGGGAGCTGGTGGTTCGCGGCGCCGCCCACGTTCTCGGTGGTGATCCCGGCCGACACCATGCCGACGACCTTGCCGTCGGGTGCCCTGACCGGCACGGTGGCCTGCACCAGCGGTCCGAGCGTTCCGACGACCTGCTCGACGACCGGGCGACCCGCCAGGACCGGCGCGGTGGTCCCGATGAACTTCTTGCCGATCCTGTCGGGCTTCGGGTGGGTGTAGCGGATCGCGTCGGTGTTCATGACGACGATGAAGTCCACGTTCGACGCCTTGCGCGCGGCCTCCGCGCTGGGCTGGAGCAGGGCCGTCGGATGGGGGGCGTTCAGGGCCGCGCGGGTGCCGGGCGCGTTGGCGAAGGTCTCCGCGACGGCCAGCGAGCGGTTGCGGGCCTCCTGCGTGCTGTCGTGCCGCACCTGAAGCACCAGTGCGACCACCGCGGCGACGACCAGGAGCAGCACGATCACCACTTGCAGGACGAACACCTGTCCGGCGACGCTGCGCCCGCCGAGGGCGTAACGCAGCCCGTCGGACGGGCCCTGCCCGCGCTTGCCGTCGTGTTTCCCACGCTCCGGGTGCGCCGTACCGGGGCGACGGGTCGACTGAGCCCGGGTTCGACCCAATAGTCCGACCATGAGCCATGTCTACACTGCCGGGCGCCCGCTGGCGAGGGGCGTCACGGACAGTGACCGGCCGTGGTGCCGGGTGCGGGGCCGGTCGGCGCAGGGCGCGGCGCGGCCCGGGGGCGTATGGCCGCATGATGGAGACACAGTCCCCAAGACCCCCATGTGTCGCTTCGGCGCGGAGGCCCTGATGAAGAGCGTGGACCGTTACCGGCTGACCTTCACCCATCCCGGACCTGACGACCGGATGGTGACGGACGAGGTGGTCGTCGAGCGGACGACGGCCAGCGGGCCGGGCGGTCACCCGGTGTACAGCGATCCCACCGGCATCCTCCGCGCCGAGATCAGCCCGGCGGGCGAGGTCCGCATGCTGGCCAGCGGGGCCTACCAGTCGCCGATCAACCCGGTCGCCGAACCGCTCTCCTGACCGTCGCCGGGACCGGCCGGGGGAACGCCCGGGCCCCCGGCCGGCAGCTCCCTGGCGTAGGTGAGCGCCGGGAGCCCGTTCAGCTCGGTCCGTCCTGTGAGGGTGAAACCGGTGCGGTCCAGCACCTTCCGGGAGGCGGTGTTGCCGACGGTCGCGGCGGCCCGCAGGGTGCGCAGCCCGTACGGGCCCGCCGCCAGGCCGCAGACCTCCCGCACGGCGGCCGTGGCGAGTCCCCGGCCCGCCGCCCGCTCGGCGACGCGGTAGCCGAGGTCGGCCGAACCGTCCGCCACGTCGACCAGATTGAGACGGGCGAGGACCGTGCCGTCGTCGTCCACCACCAGGTGGAAGTGGGCGAGCCCCGCCCCCTGTTCGTCCAGACGCTCGCGAAGGACCGAGTCGAACCGGGTGAAGAAGGCGTCGCCGCGGTCGGGGATCGACGCCGCGAAATAGGCGCGGTTCTCCCGCTCGAACGCGAGCAGCGCGTGCGCGTGGCCGGTACGGAGACGTTCGATCCTGGGCATCCGGCCATGCTAGGGAGGCGCCCGGGCCGCGGCACGCGGTTTTCCGGGCGCTCCGGCGGGCGCCTGGAAGGCTCCGACAGGCGCCCGCCGGGGGTGCCTACGGCTGGTCGCCCTCCGGGTCGATGTGGGGCAGGATCCGGTCGAGCCAGCGCGGTGTCCACCAGGCGCGCGGACCGAGCAGGGTCATCACCGCCGGGACCATCAGGAGCCGTACGACCGTGGCGTCGATCAGCACGCTCACGGCGAGTCCGAGGCCCAGCATCTTGACGACGATATTGTCGCTCACGATGAACGCGGCGAAGACGCTCATCATGATCAGGGCCGCGCAGGTGATCACCCGCGCGGTGATCTCCAGCGCATGCGCGACGCTGGCCTTCGCGTCCCCGCTGCGCAGCCAGAACTCGTGGACCCGCGACAGCAGGAAGATCTCGTAGTCCATGCTGAGCCCGAAGATGATCGCGAACATCATCATCGGCACATAGCTCTCGATGGGCACCTTGCCCGAGACGCCGAGCGCGGGCCCGCCCCAGCCCCACTGGAAGACGGCGACGACGACACCGTAGGAGGCGGCGATGGACAGCACGTTGAGGATCGCCGCCTTGAGCGCGACGAGAATGCCGCGGAACACGATCAGGATGATGATGAAGGCGAGCCCGACCACCACCGCGATGATGAGGGGCAGTCGGTCCGCGACGATGTTGCGGAAGTCGACCTGCGCGGCCGTCGTGCCCGTGACATAGCCCTTGGCGGAGTAACCGGCCACGGCCTTGGGCAGGGTGTCGTCCACCAGACGGTTCGTCAGGTCCGTGGTGTCCTGGTTCTGCGGAGACACCTTGGAGTAGACGGTGCCCACCAGCACGTCCCCGTCCTTGGTGGCCGTCAGCGGGGTGACCGCGGCCGCACCCGACACACCGGCGACCGTCTTCTGCGCCTGTGACGCCAGTGCGGAGCGCTTGTCCGACGGGACGTCCGTCTGGTCGACGACGACCGTCAGCGGGCCGTTGGAGCCGGGCCCGAAGGAGTCCGACATGATGTCGAACGCCCGCCGGTCCGTGAAGGAGGTGGGGTCGGCACCGTCGCCGATGTGCCCGAGCTGGATGGTGAACACCGGGATGGCCAGGATGCACACCGTCAGGAGGCCGCCGGCCAGGAACCACCAGGGGCGCCGCTCGACGCGCTGCGCGTAGCGGTGCCAGGTGCCGGTGACGGGCGCCCCGGGTTCGGCGTTCGTCTCCGCGATCGGCGTGCGCACGTGGTAGCGGTCGATGCGCCTGCCGATGAGCCCGAGGAGGGCGGGGACGAGGGTCAGCGCGCCGATCACCGCCGAGACGACCGTGATGGCCGCCGCGA
Source organism: Streptomyces aureus (assembly GCF_000725495.1). Classification (GTDB taxonomy): domain Bacteria; phylum Actinomycetota; class Actinomycetes; order Streptomycetales; family Streptomycetaceae; genus Streptomyces; species Streptomyces aureus_B. The sequence continues at coordinate 136,542 of NZ_JNZD01000030.1, read as the reverse complement.
GGCCGAGCTTGCTGATGAACGAGACTCCGGAGACGGAGAGTCCGGCCAGCGCGATGATGACGGTGCAGCCCGAGACCAGGACGGCCCGCCCGCTGGTGGTGGTGGCCCGGCCCGCCGCGTGCACCGGGTCGGCGCCGTTGATGAGGTTCTGCCGGTGACGGGTGAGGAGGAAGAGGGCGTAGTCGATGCCGACGCCCAGCCCGATCATCGTGGCGAGCGTCGGTGACACGGTCGCGAAGGTCGTCGCGGCCGCGACCAGGCCGAGGATGGCGAGCCCGCCCACGACGCTGACCAGGGCGGTCACCAGCGGCAGCCCCGCCGCGATGACGCTGCCGAACCCGACGAGCAGGACCACGATCGCCACCGCGAACCCGATCAGCTCGCTGATCCTGTCGTTCGCCTCGGGTCTGGCCAGTTCGCCCAGCGGCCCGCCGTACTCGACGTCGACACCCGCGGAGCGGAGCGGCTGGACGGCGCTGTCCACGCCGTGGAGGTAGTCGTCGCCGAGGGTCGAGGGCTGGACGTCGAAGCGGACCGTGATGTAGCCCGTCTTCCCGTCGCTGGACAGCGGGCCCACGTTCGGCTGCTGGGACTGGCTCGAGGACGGATTGGACCCGGGCGGCGGCAGCGGGTTCTGCGCCGACAGGACATGCGGCAGCTTCTCCAGCGAGCTGACGGTCTGGCTCATCTGGGAACTCAGATCGGTCAACGGCTTCTGCGTGTCCCGCATGACGATCTGGCTGCTGTAGCCGCCCGCCGCCGGGTCGTGCGCCTTGAGTACGTCCAGTCCCTCGGTCGACTGCACTCCTGGGAGTTGGAAGTTGTCGGAGTACTGACCGCCGAACGAGTGGTTCAGCCCCTGGAGCACGCCGAGCGCGACGAGCCACGCCACGATGACGATCACGAAATGGCGGGCGCACCACTCACCCAGCCGCTGCAGTACCCCGGGCCTGGTCGGCCCGCTGGCTGAAGGGGCTTGTGTCGCCGACATGGGCAGCTCCTGCTCGAGGACGACTCCTCCGACTCCGTCATTAAACGATGTGACGATCATCGCGGCCCGCCGAGCGCCACCTCCTCCCCGCAGTCCGGTGGACCCGGCCGACGGCCGTGCCGTTCGGGGTCCGCCCCGTTCGGGGTCCGGCCCGTCCGAGGTCCGTGCCGTCCGGCGGAGGATCTGTCGATCCGGCCGGTCCCCGTTCGTTCGGTGGGTGGGACACCGGCGCCGGGCCGGTGGGAGGCGAAGGCTGTGATGAGGATGCGCGATGTGCGGACGCTGCTCGAGGGACGCGGACTGCTGGAGTCGCCCCGCTGGCACGGGGACCGGCTCTTCCTCTCCGACTGGAGCGCGGGCGAGGTCCTCGCGCTGGATCCGGCGACGGGCCGGGCGGAGGTGGTCGCGCGGGTGGCGTCGCTGCCGCTGTGCACCGACCGGCACCCCGACGGCGGGATGCTGATCGTCTCCTCGGCGGACGGCCTGCTGCTCCGCCGCGCGTTCGACGGCTCCCTCGTCCCGTACGCGGACCTGGGGCGGCCGGGCTGGAACGACATCGTGGTCGACGGACGCGGGAACGCCTACGTCAACCGGGCCGGGTTCGACCCCCTGGCGGGCGAGGAGTTCTCGCCCGGCTCCGTCTCGCTCGTCACCCCGGACGGCTCGGTGCGCGAGGTGGCGGACGACATCGCCTTCCCCAACGGGATGGCCGTGACGCCCGACGGCTCCACCCTGATCGTCGCCGACTCGTACCGGCACGCCCTGGTCGCCTTCGGCATCGCCCCGGACGGCACCCTGTCGGACCGCCGTGTCTGGGCCGACCTGGGGGAGGGCACCCCGGACGGCATCTGTGCCGACGCGCGGAACGCGGTCTGGTACGCCGACGTGCCGGGCCGGTGCTGTGTCCGTGTCGCCGAGGGCGGCGCCGTGCTCGACCGGGTGGACCTCGACCGCGGCGGGTTCGCCTGCGCGCTCGGCGGCCGGGACCGGCGGACCCTGTTCGTCGTCGCCGCCGTCTGGCGCGGCATGACGGAGCCGGGACTGGTGGAACCCGGCTCCGGCCGGGTGTTCGCCACCCGGGTCGAGGTGCCGGGAGCGGGCCGGCCCTGACGCGCGGGCGTCCGCCCCCGGCGCCGGTACCGGGCGGGCGCCGTCAGGGATCCGCGCAGCGGTCGTACAGCCCTCGCACAGCGGTCGCACAGGTTCCTGCGGGGGGCCGCGGTGACCCGCGCGCATGCCCCGTCCTCCGCAAACGCCGCACGTGGAAAGGGGTTTCGGGGCGGGGGCGTAGGGATAACCCTCGATCGCCATCAAGCCCATGTCATGGCTAGGTCAAAAGTGCAATCCTTCCCACACCTGTGGGACAGGTCGTCCATGGCCTGCCCACAGTCGCGTTCCCGCGCGCCCCTGCTCAGCTCTTCCCGGACAGCACATCCCGTCTGCCCGGTCTGTCACCGGCCGCCGACCGCGGCCGAAGCAGTAGGAGTACGAGTGAGACGTTTCCCCCGTCAGGCGACCGCGGCCGGAGCCCTCGTGGCCACCGCCGCGTTCCTGGCCGTCGGCATACAGACGGTCCCGGCTGTCGCCAAACCCTCCCCCCACGCAACCCCCCTGCGCACGGGGGGACTCGAGGCCAAGCTCACTCCGGCCCAGCACCTGGCGCTGCTGACGAAGGCATCGAAGCAGACCAAGGCCACCGCCGGAACCCTGGGCCTCGGGTCGAAGGAGAAGCTGGTCGTCAAGGATGTCGTCAAGGACAACGACGGCACCCTGCACACCCGTTACGAGCGCACCTACGCCGGCCTCCCGGTGCTCGGCGGCGACCTCGTGGTCCACACCCCGCCGGCCTCGCAGGCGACGGGCACGGTGAGCACGACCTTCGCCAACAAGCACACCATCAAGGTCGCGAGCACCACCGCCGCCGTCACCAAGGCGGCCGCCGGAGCCCAGGCCCTCAAGACGGCCAAGTCGCTCAAGGCGGAGAAGCCCGCGACGGACAGCGCCCGCAAGGTCATCTGGGCCGGCACCGGTACCCCCAGGCTCGCCTGGGAGACCGTGGTCAGCGGTGTCCAGGACGACGGCACGCCGAGCAAGCTGCACGTCGTCACCGATGCCACCACCGGCAAGGAGATCACCCGCTACGAGGGCATCCAGACCGGTACCGGCAACACCCAGTACAGCGGCTCGGTCACGCTCAACACCACGCTGTCGGGATCGACGTACCAGCTGACGGACTCCACCCGCGGCGGCCACAAGACGTACTCGCTGAACAACGGCACGTCCGGCACCGGCACGCTGATGACGGACGCCGACGACGTCTGGGGCACCGGCGCGGGTTCCAACACCCAGACCGCCGGCGCGGACGCCGCCTACGGCGCCCAGATGACCTGGGACTTCTACAAGAACACCTTCGGGCGCAGCGGCATCAAGAACAACGGTGTCGCCGCCTACTCGCGCGTCCACTACAGCACGGCGTACGTCAACGCCTTCTGGGACGACAGCTGCTTCTGCATGACCTACGGCGACGGCACCAGCAGCACCCACGCGCTGACCTCGCTGGACGTCGCGGGCCACGAGATGAGCCACGGCGTCACCTCCAACACCGCGGGCCTGAACGGCACCGGCGTGGAGTTCTACGCCAACAACTCGACCGACGTGGGCGACTACCTCATCGGCGAGAAGATCGACATCAACGGCGACGGCACCCCGCTGCGTTACATGGACAAGCCGTCCAAGGACGGTTCGTCCGCCGACTCCTGGTACTCCGGCGTCGGCAACCTGGACGTCCACTACTCCTCGGGCCCGGCGAACCACATGTTCTACCTGCTCTCCGAGGGCAGCGGCTCCAAGACCATCAACGGCGTCACGTACAACAGCTCGACCTCCGACGGTGTCGCCGTCGCGGGCATCGGCCGCGCCGCCGCGCTGCAGATCTGGTACAAGGCGCTGACGACGTACATGACGTCGACCACCAACTACGCGGGCGCCCGCACCGCCGCGCTGAACGCCGCGACCGCGCTGTACGGCGCGAGCTCCACCCAGTACGCGGGTGTGGCGAACGCCTTCGCGGGGATCGCCGTCGGCGGTCACGTCACCCCGCCGACCAGCGGTGTGACCGTCACCAACCCGGGCAGCCAGTCCTCCACCGTCGGCACCGCGGTGAGCCTGCAGATCGCGGCCAGCAGCACCAACAGCGGTTCGCTCAGCTACTCCGCGAGCGGCCTGCCCACCGGCCTGTCGATCAGCAGCTCCACCGGCGCGATCACCGGGACCCCGACCACCGCCGGAACGTACAGCACCACGGTGACCGTCACGGACAGCACCGGGGCGACCGGCACCGCGTCGTTCACCTGGACCGTCAGCTCCTCCGGTGGCGGCGGTACCTGCACCTCGGCGCAGCTGCTGGGCAACCCGGGCTTCGAGTCCGGCAACACCACCTGGACCGCGAGCAGCGGAGTCATCACCACGGACTCGGGCGAGGCGTCCCACGGCGGCTCGTACAAGGCCTGGCTGGACGGTTACGGCTCCACGCACACCGACACGCTCTCGCAGTCGGTGACCATCCCCAGCGGCTGCAAGGCCTCGTTCACCTTCTGGCTCCACATCGACACCGCCGAGACCACCACCAGCTCGCAGTACGACAAGCTGACGGTCACCGCCGGATCGACCACGCTGGCCACGTACTCCAACCTCAACAAGGCCACCGGGTACAGCCAGAAGACCTTCGACCTGTCCTCGTTCGCCGGCTCCACCGTCACCCTGAAGTTCAGCGGTGTCGAGGACTCCTCGTTGCAGACCAGCTTCGTCGTGGACGACACGGCCGTGACGACCAGCTGACCCCCGGTACAGGGAATCCCCCCACGACGGCGACGTGGGTCCTCCGCGAGGAGGCCCGCGTCGCCCGCCGTCGTCCGGGGCTACTCGAACCGGGAGGGGTCACCCGCCCCGAGGCGCACGAGTTCGGCCCCGCCGCCGGAGAAGTCGACGACGGTCGTCGGCTCGGTGCCGCAGTCGCCGGAGTCGATGACGGCGTCCACCACGTGGTCGAGCCGGTCCTTGATCTCCCAGCCCTGCGTCAGCGGCTTGTCCTCGTCCGGCAGGAGCAGGGTGCTCGACAGCAGCGGCTCGCCCAGTTCGGCGAGGATCGCCTGCGCCACGACATGGTCGGGGATACGCGCCCCGACGGTCTTCTTGCGCGGGTGCAGCAACCTGCGCGGCGCCTCCTTCGTCGCGGGCAGGATGAAGGTGTAGCTGCCGGGCGTGGCCGCCTTGACCGAGCGGAAGACCGCGTTGTCGATCCGTACGAAGTGCCCGAGCTGGGCGAAGTCCTCGCACATCAGCGTGAAGTGGTGGCGCTCGTCGAGCTGCCGGATCGAGCGGATGCGGTCGATCCCGTCCCGGTTGCCGAGCGCGCAGCCGAGGGCGAAGCAGGAGTCCGTCGGGTAGACGATCAGCCCGCCGCTACGGACGATCTCCACCACCTGCGAGATGACGCGCCGCTGTGGGTTCTCCGGGTGAACGTCGAAGTACTTGGCCATGTTTCGAGCCTAAGGGCTGTTCCCGGCGGCACCCGCCCGGACAGCACCGGCCGCCCGTGGAAGGGGCCCCCGCCCCGGGCGTCCGGCCGGTGACACCGGCTCCGGCCGCGTGCCGGAAATATCCCGGTCACGGCTATGGGAACATCGAGGCCCGCTCGCTACCCTCCGCCGCATGATTTCCACGGTGGTCTGGGGTACCGGCAATGTCGGCCGCGCGGCCATCCGCGCCGTCGACGCCCATCCGAAACTGAAACTCGCGGCCGTTCTCGTCCACGACCCCGGCAAGGCCGGCCGTGACGCGGGCGACCTCGCGGGACTGGAACACGGCCTCGGCGTGGCGGCGACCGACGACATCGACGCCGTCCTGGCCTCGGGCCCCGGGGCCGTGGTCTACGCGGCCACCGGTGACATCCGCCCCGACGAGGCCCTCGCCGACATCGCGCGGGCGGTCCGGGCCGGCGCGGTGGTCGTCACGCCCGCCCTCTACCCGCTCTACGACCAGCGCAGCGCACCGCCCGAGTTCCGGGACCCGGTGCTCTCCGCGATCGCCGACGGCGGCGGCTCCCTGTTCGTCTCCGGGGTGGATCCGGGCTGGGGCAACGATGTCCTGCCCCTGCTGATCAGCGGCCTCGGCACCACCGTCGACGCCGTCCGCTGCCAGGAGATCTTCGACTACTCCACGTACGAACAGGAGGAGTCCGTACGGTACTTGGTCGGCATGGGGCAGCCGATGGACTACGAGCCGCTGATGCTCGCCCCCTCCGTGCCGACCATGGTCTGGGGCGGCCAGATCCGGCTCATGGCACGGGCCCTGGGCGTCGAACTCGACGACATCCGCGAGACGATGGAGCGGCGCCCGCTGACCGACACCGTGAGCACCCGCACCATGGGCGAGTTCGCGGCCGGCACCCAGGGCGCCATCCGCTTCGAGGTCCAGGGGATCGTCGCCGGGGAGCCCCGGATCGTCATCGAGCACATCACCCGGATCCACGCCTCCGCTGCGCCGGACTGGCCGTCGCCGCCCGACGGGGACGGCGCCCACCGCGTGATCATCGAGGGGCGCCCGCGGATCGAGGTGACCGTCACCGCCACGGACGAGGGCGAGAACCGCTCCGCAGGCGGGAACGCCACCGCGGTCGGCCGTCTGGTCGGCGCGATCGACTGGCTGGTGGACGCGGAACCAGGGCTGTACGACGCACTCGACGTCCCGCTGCGCCCCGCGGCCGGCCGACTCGGAAGGAAGTGACCCATGACCCTGCGCATCGACATCCCCGAGGGACAGGAACCGATCGGATACGTCTGGGGCGACCTGGTGCCCGGCATCGGCATGGCGGCCGCGAACTTCTCGCTGTCGGTGTACGAGCACACGACGCTGGGCCTGCGCGAGTTCGAGGCCGCCCGGCTGCGCATCGCGCAGATCAACGGATGTCTGTTCTGCCTCGACTGGCGCACGGAGCGGGACGGCGACAAGGTCGAGGAGGAGTTCGCGGACGCGGTGACCCAGTGGCGCACCACCGACGCCTTCGACGACCGGACACGGCTGGCCGCGGAGTACGCCGAGCGGTACGCCCTGGATCACCACGGCCTGGACGAGGAGTTCTGGGCCCGGATGACGGCGCTTTACAGCCAGCGGGAGATCGTGGAGCTGACCATGAGCGTCGGCTCCTGGCTGGCGTTCGGCCGGCTCAACCACGTCCTGGGTCTGGACGCCGTCTGCGTGCTGCCGACCCATTGAGCACCCCGGGCCCGTCCCCCGGGACGGGTCCCGGGCCGGTCCGGCGATCCCTAGAGGTCCACGGCGATGATGTTCTCGATGTTGCGTTCGGCGAGGGCGGTAATGGTGACGAACGGATTGACGCTGGTGTTGCCGGGGATCAGCGCTCCGTCGATGACGTACAGGCCCGAATAGCCTTGCAGGCGGCCGTAGTTGTCGGTGGCCTTGCCGAGCACGGCGCCGCCGAGCGGATGGTACGTGAGGTGGTCGCCCCAGATCTTGTACACGCCGAACAGATCGGTCCGGTAGATCGTTCCCTCCTTCGCGTTGATCTTGTCGAAGATCGTCTTGGCCATGTCGATGGCGGGCTGCTTCCAGGCCGTCTGCCAGTTGAGGTCGACGGCTCCGGTGGAGGCGTTCCAGGTGAACCGGGCGCGGTTGGGGTTCTTGGTGATGGACAGATAGAACGAGGCCCAGGTCTCGATGCCGGTCGGCAGCGGCGCCACTTCGGCGAAGGCGCCGCCCGCGGCCCAGTTGTCGATGCCGCCGCAGGGGATGCTGGCCTGGAGCGAGCCGGTCGGATCCCAGATCTGGTTCGCACGGCCGCACATGACGTTGCCGTTGTCGCCCCAGCCCTGGCCGATCTCGCCGTTGAGCGCGGGCAGGGCGCCGGTGGCCTTCAGCTTGACCAGGAGCTTGCTGGTCCCGACGCTTCCCGCCGCGAAGAACACCCGGTCCGCGGTCACCGTCTTGGTGGCCGTGGTGTCACCGGTGGTGTTGATCTGGTCGATCAGGACGGTGTAGCCGCCGCCGGCCGCGGGCGCGACCGAAGTGACCTTGTGCAGCGGTGAGATGGTGACCCGTCCGGTGGCCCTGGCCTGGGCGAGATACGTCTTCTGGAGCGACTTCTTGCCGTAGTTGTTGCCGTAGAGGATCTCCCCGGCGAGGGCCGACTTGGGGACAGTGCCCGCGGCCTCCTGCTTCATGTAGTCCCAGTCGTACACGTCCGGTACGAACACGAACGGGAAGCCGGAGCGCTGGGCCTGCTTCCGGCCGACCCGGGCGTACTGGTAGCAGTCGGTCGTGTCGAACCACGCGGGGTCGACGAGGCCCGTGCCGAGGGTGGCGTTGGCGCGCGGGTAGTAGGTCGCGTACATCTCGTCGGCGTTCACCGACGGGAGGATGGCGCCGAAGTTCTCCCGCTTGGGTGTGACCGCCATGCCTCCGTTGACCAGGGAGCCGCCGCCCACGCCCCGGCCCTGGTACACGATGATCTGGCCCATCTCCTCGGCGTCCAGGATTCCCGTGTAGCGGGGGATGTCCTTGTCGATCGGGAAGCCGAGGAAGTTGCTGAGGGGCTGCTTCGTCCTCGTGCGCAGCCAGTACGAACGCTGGTCGGGGCTGGTCGTGTTGGCGAAGATCTTGCCGTCCGAACCGGGGGTGTCCCAGGCCATGCCCATCTCGACCATCTGGACGTCGACGCCCGCCTGGGCGAGGCGCAGGGCCGCGACCGAGCCGCCGTATCCGGTGCCGATGACGAGGACCGGAACATGCGCTCCGGAAGGGATCGCCGTGGCCGCCGAGGCGATCCGGGCGGGGGCCGCGACGGCGCGGCCGGCGAGACTCACTGTCCCAATAATAGAACCTGTTCCAGCCATGAATCGTCGGCGCGAAACACCCCTGGAATCGTTGGTCCGCTGGTTGTTGTCACCCACGTGACACTCCTCACTCTCGACGAGTGGGAACAGGTTCTACTGTTACCGGCTTGTCAAGTCACTACATACCGGTTGGTAACTTCTGTCCGATCTTGGGGTGATCGGCGACCTCTGGCCGACTTGCCCTTGACTTCACAAGACCCTCGCGCGACATTCCTGACGCCGCATCAGAACCCGTACGGCGGGGGCCGGCCGCGCCCCCGGAGCAACGGAACGCCTCCCCTTTCCCCCGCCCCGCTGGAGTGCCCTGCCATGTCCCCGAGCGCGGATCCCGACGGACGCACCGACCCCCTCCCGGCTCCCGGCCCTACCCGGCGCAGTGTGCTCGGCACGGCCGCAGGAACGGCCCTCGCGCTCGCCGCGGGCACCGCCGGTGCCACCGGCTCGGCCGCCGCGGCGGACCTGCCCCTGCTCGGAACGTACGACGTGGTCGTGGCCGGCTCGGGAGCCGCGGGGATGACCGCGGCGCTCACCGCCGCGAAACGAGGGCTGAGCTGTCTGGTCGTGGAGAAGGCGGCCACGTTCGGGGGCTCGGCGGCCCGCTCGGGCGCGGGCATCTGGATCCCCAACAACCCGGTGATCCTCGCCGCCGGCGTCCCCGACACCCCGGCGAAGGCCGCCGCCTACCTCGCGGCCGTGGTCGGCCCGGACGTCTCCGCCGACCGGCAGCGCGCCTTCCTCGCCCACGGACCGGCCATGATCTCCTTCGTCCTGGCCAACAGCCCGCTGCGCTTCCGCTGGATGGAGGGATACAGCGACTACTACCCGGAACTCCCCGGCGGCCTCGCGGGCGGGCGCTCCATGGAGCCCGACCAGCTCGACGGCACCCTCCTCGGAGCCGAACTGGCCCGTCTGAACCCGCCGTACATGGCCGTCCCGGCCGGCATGGTCGTCTTCAGCGCCGACTACAAGTGGCTGACCCTCGCCGCCGTGAGCGCCAAGGGCGCGGCCGTCGCCACCGAGTGCCTGGCCCGCGGGACCACCGCGGCCCTGCTCGGCCAGAAGCCGCTGACCATGGGCCAGGCGCTGGCGGCCGGGCTGCGCGCGGGCCTGCTCGCCGCCCAGGTCCCGGTGTGGCTGAACACCCCGCTGTCCGACCTGCTCGTCGAGAACGGCGCCGTCACCGGCGTGCTGGTCACCCGCGACGGCACGCCCGGTCTGGTCAGGGCCCGGCGCGGGGTCGTCGTCGGCTCCGGCGGGTTCGAGCACAACGCCGCAATGCGCGCCGAGTTCCAGCGGCAGCCCATCGGGACCGCCTGGACGGTGGGCGCCAAGGAGAACACCGGCGACGGCATCCAGGCCGGCCGGCGCGCCGGGGCCGCGCTCGACCTCATGGACGACGCGTGGTGGGGCCCGGCCGTCCCGCTGCCCGACCAGCCCTACTTCTGCCTCGCCGAACGCACCCTGCCCGGCGGGCTCCTCGTCAACGCCGCCGGCGCCCGCTTCGTCAACGAGGCCGGCCCCTACAGCGACGTCGTGCACACCATGTACGACCGGAACCCCACCGCGCCGGACATCCCGGCCTGGCTGGTCACCGACCAGAACTACCGCAACCGCTACCTGTTCAAGGACGTGGCCCCGACGCTCCCGTTCCCCGACTCCTGGTACACCTCGGGCGCCGCCTGCAAGGAGTGGACCCTCGACGCCCTCGCCGGCCGGATCGGTGTCCCCGCCGCCGCCCTGCGCACCACCGTCAGCCGCTTCAACGGCCTGGCCCTCGCCGGCAAGGACCCCGACTTCCACCGCGGCGACAGCGCCTACGACCACTACTACACGGACCCCGCGGTCCTCCCGAACTCGGCCCTCGCCCCGCTGTGGCTGCCTCCGTTCCACGCGTTCAGGATCGTCCCCGGCGACCTCGGCACCAAGGGCGGTCTGCGCACCGACGCCCGCGCCCGCGTCCTGCGCCCGGACGGCACGGTGATCCCCGGCCTGTACGCGGCGGGCAACGCGAGCGCGGCCGTCATGGGCCACAGCTACGCGGGAGCGGGGTCGACGATCGGCCCCGCGATGACCTTCGGCTACATCGCCGCCCTCGACCTCGCGGCGACCTGACGGAGCGCGGCCCTCAGGCTCCGCCGCCCCGGCCCCTCGCCTCCGGGGCCGCCTCGTCGCTCCCGCCCCGCTCCTCGGGGAGCCCCGGGGACAGGACCAGGACGGAGACGTCGTCGCGGATGGACGGGCAGAACCGTACGAGGTCCTCCCACAGGTGCTCGACGAGCGCGTCGGAGGACTGCTCGGCGAACCCGGCCAGCCGGTCCGGCAGCGGATAGAAGGCGCCGGTGTCGTCCCGGCTCTCGCTCACGCCGTCCGACGCCATGAACAGCCGGTCGCCCGGCTCCAGCTCGACGGTGCGCCCCCGCGGCGGGGACAGCTCGAAGAACCCCAGCCCCAGCGGGGGCCCCGGCCGGCTGTCGAGCTCCAGGACCTTCCCGTCGCGCAGCAGCAGCGGGGCGGGATGCCCGCAGGACACCAGCCGCACCGTGCCGGCGCCGGGCGGGAACTCCAGGAGCAGCGCGGTGGCGAAGAGTTCGGCGTGGTCGACCGACGAGGAGTCCACCACCAGCCTGCGGTCGAGCCGCGCCGCGGCCGCCTCCAGGTCGCCCTGGTCCAGCACCGTCTCCCGGAACGCCCCGAGCAGCGAAACGACCGTCCCCACGGCCGACAGCCCGTGTCCCTGCACGTCGCCCATCACGGCCCGGACCCCGAAGGGGCCGTCCCGCACGTCGAAGAAGTCGCCGCCGACCAGGGTCTCCTGCTGCGCGGGCCGGTACAGCCCCGCGCACCCGACCGCGCCGACGCGGTCGGGCAGCGGCGGCAGCACGGCGAGCTGAGCGGCCTCCGCCACCGAGCGCACGGTGACCAGATGCGCGTCGCGGCGGCTGCGGACCAGGGCCACGAACACGCTCAGCACGGCGATGAAGCTGATGGTGAGGAGGTCCGCGTTGCCCGGATGGTTGAGCTGGAGCGCCGGGATGTTCAGCAGGACGACCACGACGGCACCGAAGACGGCCGTCGCCACGGGCCCGTAGGAAAGGACGGCCAGGGAGGGGATCGCGCCCAGCAGGAACCCGATGTCGAGTGGCTCGCTGCTGACCAGCTCCGCCACGCACACGCCGACCAGGAGGAGCGGCGGGAGCAGCCGGACCCAGCGCGGAGGGGGTGAGCCGCGCAGCCAGCCCCGGTGGTCGTCCCGCTTCCCGGGCGCGGCCTTCGTGGCCATGGCACTCCTTCCTTCGCCACCACGCTCCTCCCTTCCCCGGCGTCGCGCACGTTGATCGGTTCGCGGACGGGGGCGGGGCCGGAGAGGGACCGACGGGGCGAGGGGGGGCGGAGCGGCGGGGCGTGGGCGGGGCCCAAGGGGGGATGGGCCCGCGTGGGCGGAGCCCGAGGGGGCCCAGGTAGCCCGCGGGCGGCAAGGAGCCCCGCCATCACGGGGATGAGATGACGGGGCTCCTCGGACCGGGTGCCCCGCCGCATGAGTTTCATCCCCCGTCCCTGTCCTCGTTCTCGTCTCCGCGGGGAGGCCCGGATCTCCGTCCCGGGGCATGGTGGAGGGGTGACAGGACTGGCCGTGCTGTTCGCGCTCCTCGGGGCCGCCAGCAACGCGATGGGAACGGCGTTCCAGCGCAAGGCGGCCTCCCGTGTCACCGAGGGCGGCGGGCTGCGGTTCATCCTTCGCCTCGCCCGGCAGCCGCCCTGGCTGATCGGCATCGGCGGCGTGATCGGGGCGGCACTCTTCCAGGCCCTCGCGCTGGCGAACGGGCCGCTGTCCCTCGTACAGCCCCTGTTCATCCTGGAACTGCCCTTCGCCTTGATGATCGCCGTGCCGCTGCTGCACCGCCGCCTGTCGCCCGCGGCCTGGCAGGCGGTCGCCGCCGTCGTGGCCGGGCTCGGGCTCGTCCTCCTGTCGGCCGCGCCCTCGGGGGCACGCTCGTACGCCTCCATGGAGCGCTGGATCCCGGTGCTGGTCCTGTGCCTGGGAGCGGTGGCGGTCGCGGTCGTCGCCGCCCGTCCGGGCCGCCCGCCGCTGTTCCGGGCCGCCGTCCTCGGATCGGCGTCGGCGATCAGCAACGCGCTCACCGCCGCGCTCCTCAAGTCGGCCATGGGCACACTCGACGACGACGGCTTCACCGCCTTCCTCGGCGCGTGGCAGACCTACGGATTCGTCGTCACCGGCATCACCGCCGTCCTGCTGCTGGAGAACGCCCTCCAGGCCGGCCCCCTGGCCGCCTCGCAGCCCGCGCTGACGATCGGCGACGCGGCGCTCAGCCTGGTGCTCGGAGTCACCCTCTTCGGCGAGACGATCCGCACGGGCTGGTGGCTGCTGCCCGAGCTGCTCGGCGCCGCGCTGGTCCTGTGGGGCGTCCTGCGGCTGACCCGGGTCGTTCCGCACCTCGCGGACATGGCCCACTGACCCCGTCCGGGCCGGTCCGGGACGGGCGATTCGGACCCGGAACCGGGGGAGAGGCAAGGGGGTCCGGCCGAATCACATCGACTGGCCCGCCGTCGCCCGCTTAGTGACGGCCGGGACGGGACAGATCAATGTGGTGACGAGTCGGATCGAAAATGTTCGGGAACTGATCGCGCGGACCCGGTATGTCGTCTTCGGCTTCGACGGTCCGCTGTGCCAGCTGTTCTCCGGGCCCTCGGCGACGGCCGTCGTCCGGGCCCAGCGGGACTGGCTGACGGAACAGGGCCTCGCCGCGGTGCTCACCGAGGAGGAGCACGGGCACGCGGACCCCTACCGCGCCCTGGCGGCACTGACCGGACGGCATCCCGGGAGCGAGGCGGCCGCCCGCCTCGACGCGTGGCTCGGCCGGACCGAGCAAGAGGCGGTGCGCACCGCGATGCCGACGGCGTACGCGGACCCGCTGGTCCGCACCTGGGTCGCGGTCGGGGCACGGCTCGCCGTCGCGACCGACACCTCGGCGCGGAGCGTCACCTCGTATCTGAACGCGCGGGACCTCACCCCCTGCTTCGCCCCGCACATATTCGGCCGTACCCCGGACCCGGACACCCGGGCGCCGCGCCCCGGGGTCCTGGAACTCGCCCTCGACACCATGGCGGCCGAACCGGAGACCTCGCTCGTGATCGGCGGCACGCCCGCGGAACACGCGGCGGCCCACCGGGCAGGCGTTCCGTTCCTCGGATACGCCCGCCATCCCGTCCGCGCGAAGGCGCTGCACGAGGCGGGTGTGCCCCCGCAGAGCGTCACGGCGTCCCTGGAACCGCTGCTGCACGCCCTGCGGCGGCGGCCCTGATCCGGCCGCTCGGCCATACGAGGGGAAAACCCGCCCGAAACTCGTGTGCATGCATCCCGGGAAGCCGGGCACCAGCATCCTGAGACAGCTCGGGAAGCTACCCCCCTGGCGAAGCCCGAGCTGCACGGCCCCGCAGGCAGCCACTCCCCCCGGCTGCCGGCGGGGCCGCACTCGTACCGCGGGGTCCGCCCCGCCGCCCGCGCGGCCGGGTGGACCCCGCGGCCGGGCGCCCTCCCGCCCTACTCGACCCGGATGCCGACGATGCAGGTGTCGTCGTCGGTGTCGGACCTGCTGTAGGTCAGGAGCCGGTCCAGCTGCTGGTCCAGCGTCCCGGAGGTCGTCCGGGCCGCGGTGAGCAGCTGCCGCAGCGACACCTCCACCGAGCGGTCGCGCCGCTCGATCAGACCGTCCGTGTACATCAACAGCGTGTCGTGGACCTCCAGCTGGACCTCGTCCTCCTCGAACGTCGCCTCGGGGACGGCACCGAGCAGGATGCCCTTGAGGAGCGGCAGCGGGCTCGCGTCCGCGTCCCGGACCAGGACGGGCGGGAGATGTCCGGCCCGCGCCCAGCGCAGCACACGGCGCTCGGGGTCGTAGATCCCGCAGACCGCGGTGGCGGTGACCCCGCCCGTCAGGTGGTGCGCCACGATGTTGAGCCAGGACAGCAGCTGCCCCGGCCCCGCGCCCGTCACGGCCAGTCCGCGCAGCGCGTTGCGCAGCACCACCATGCTCGTCGCCGCCTCTATGCCGTGACCGGCCACGTCGCCGACGCACAGCAGGACCAGCCCCGAGGACAGCACGACGGCGTCGTACCAGTCGCCCCCGACGAGCTGTTCGGTCTCCGCCGGCCGGTAGCGCACCGCCACGTCGAGCCCCGGGGCCCGCAGCGGCGCCTGGGTCGGCGGCATGATCGCGTGCTGCAGCTGAAGGGTCAGCCGGTTGCGCTCATGGGCCTGCTGCTCGGTGTGCGCCAGCTGGTCGCGGGTGACCGCCAGCGCCACCTCGGTCCAGTGCTGCGCCGAGATGTCCTGGTAGGCCCCGCGCACCGCGAACAGCCGGCCCTCGGCGTCGAGCACCGGCTCGGCCACCACCCGGATGTGCCGGGTCACGCCGTCGGGACGCTGCAGCCGGAACGCGGCGGTGGCGGGCCGGCGATGGTGCAGCACCGTGCGCAGGAATCGGCCGATGCCGACGGCGTCGTCGGCATGGGCGTGCGCGGCCAGCTCCTCCAGCGGGACGGGCGCGCCCGCGGGGGAGCGGCCGTACAGATCGAAGAGCGTCTCGTTCCAGATGGTCTCGCCGGTCAGCAGGTTCTCCTCGAACCCGCCGATCCGGCCGAGCCGCTGCGCGTGCTGGAGCAGACTCGCAAGGCGTGCCGTCTCGTCCTCTATGCGCCAGATGAGCAGCACGGTCCCGCCGTGCCGGCTGACGTTGATGTCCGCCACGGCCGACAGCGGCACCTGGTCGACCAGCGCGGTCAGATCCATGCGGCGGGCCCGGAACGGCTCCCCGGTCGCGTAGACCCGCTCGACGCAGGCGAACAGGCCGCTCTGTCCGGCGGCCAGCGGATAGGCCTCCAGCAGCAGCGCCCCCTGGACGGTGCCGCGCGGCCGGCCGGCCGGGTCGAGGAAACGCCCGTTCACATGGCGGATGCGGAAGTCGGCGAGCCGTCCCTCGTCGTCGAGCTGGGGCACGAGGACCAGGGCGGGATCGTGCAGTCCGTCCACCAGGTCGATGAGTTCGCAGACGTCGGCGGTGCCCCGTACGTCCTGGCAGTCGCCCGGCAGCGCGTGGGTCTCCAGGGTGTGCGAGCACAGTTCGGCCAGCGCCTCGACCTGACGGACGACCTGTGGCGGCTGCGGCCCGAGGACCGAGGGCCAGGCGATCTCCAGGACGCCGTGGATGCGGCCCCCGGAACCGGCCGGCACCGCGACCCGGCCGCCGTCCGGATGCTCCGTGTGCCCGATGGTCGGCAGTCCGGTGCCCGCCAGCGAGGGCACCCACCGCGCCGCACGGTCGGACAGGGCGCGGCGCGCCACCGTCGCCACCCCCGGAGGAACGTAACGCCAGCGCCGGGCCTCCGCCGCCGAGAACCCCGCGCTGCCCGCCAGGGACAGCGAACCGTCCGCGTCCGCCGCCCAGATGGCCACGGCGACCGCCCCGAGCGGGGTGAGCGCGTGCTGGAGCAGGGAGTCGGCCACCGCCTGGGTGTCTCCTGCCGCCAGGGCGCCGCTCTCGGCCGCGCGCAGTCGCACGGCGGGAGCGTCGTCCCGCGACGGCCGCTCACCCGTCGCGGACAGGAAGGTGCTGGTCACCTCCGAGAGCCGGTCGTGCGCCGCCTGGTTGATGATCTCGACCGCGAGCTGGAGCTGCGGCACACGGGCCTGGGCGGCCAGCTCGGTGAGCTGACGGGCGGCCTGTGCCGGTCCGCATCCCAGCCGTTCGACCAGGATGCCCTTGGCCAGCTCGATCAGGGCGCGCCCGTCGGCCTCGGCCTGGGCGGCCCGCACCTCGTGGCGCAGCCGCTCGACGGTGGCCGCGAGCCGGCCCACCGGGGACGTCCTGGGCGTGCGCGTGAGATCGCCGGTGGGCCCGGCGTCCAGTGCGTCGTCCGGGGGACCGGGGGCGTCCGCGTCCGCGCCGGTCGTCTCGGGACTGTTCATCGTGCGGCCGCTCCTGGGCGGGGGAGGGGCGGCCGCGGCGGGAGTCCCGCCGGGCGGCCGCGGCGGGCGGTGCCGGGTGTCATGTCACTCCCCGAGCCAGCGCCGGACACACGCGATGAGGTCCTCGGTGTCCACCGGCTTGGTGACATGGTCGCTGGCACCCGACAGCAGGCTCTTCTCCCGGTCGCCGGGCATGGCCTTCGCCGTCACCGCGATGATCGGCAGGTCGGCGTACTCCGGCATCCTGCGGATCTCGGCGGTCGCGGTGTACCCGTCCATCTCGGGCATCATCACGTCCATCAGGATCAGCGCGACCTCGGGCCGGCCGAGCAGGGTCTCGATGCCCTTCCTGCCGTTCTCCGCGTGCAGCACCTGGAAGCCGTGCAGCTCCAGGATCCCGCTGAGCGCGAACAGATTGCGGGCGTCGTCGTCGACGACGAGGACCGTACGGCCCTGGGAGGCGCCGTCGACCGGCCCCGCGGGCAGATGCCTCGCCTCCTCCGCGCGGACCAGCGGCACCACGTCGCCCGGCTGCTCCGCGGACAGGTGCAGCGCGATCCGCTCGCGCAGCTCGTCCAGGCTGGACAGGAACTCCAGCGAGCGGGCGCCCGAGCGCGACTGGAGCGCACGCTCCTGCGCGAGGTCGACCCGGCTGCCGTTGTGGACGAGCACAGGCACCGTCGCCAGAGCCGAGTCGCCCTTGGCGGCTTCGAGGAACCGGGCCGTCTCGCCCTCCGGCATGCCGAGTTCGAGCACGACGCAGTGCCACGGCTCCGCCGCCAGCGCGCCGGCGGCCTCCTGCGCCCCGACGACGGTGACGACGTCCACGCTCTCCCGGGCGTCCCCCTCGTCACGGCTGCGGGCCACGTCCCCGACCGCGCTCTCGGCCACCAGCGTCAGCAGACCCCGCGGCCGCTCCTCCACGACCAGCAGCCGGCGGCGCCGCTGGCGGGGCAGGCTGATCGTGCCGGAAGCGGAGTGCCGGGGTTCGGTGTGCGCCGCGGAGTCCTCCTGCGGGGCCGGCTCCGCGGTGCGGACACCCGCCAGCAGCTCCTCGAACTCGGGCCGGGCGACCGGCAGGAAGAGCGTGAACGTGCTGCCCTGGCCGGGCGTGCTGTCCACGGTGACCGCTCCGCCGAGCAGATGGGCGATCTCACGGGTGATGGACAGACCGAGACCGGTGCCGCCGTACTTGCGGCTCGTGGTGCCGTCGGCCTGCTGGAAGGCGCCGAAGATCGTCTCCAGCTGCTGCTCCGGGATGCCGATGCCGGTGTCCTTGACCCGGAACGCGGCGATCGTGCCGCCCCGCCGGACGCCCGCGGGGATCTCCTGGTCGGCCGCCGGTTCGATGCGCAGCTCGACCCGGCCCTGCTCGGTGAACTTCACCGCGTTCGACAGCAGGTTGCGCAGCACCTGCCGCAGCCGGGAGTCGTCGGTGAGCAGGTCCACCGGGGCCCCGGGAGCCGTGCTGACGGTGAAGTCCAGGCTCTTCTGCGAGGTCATCGGGCGGAAGGTGGCCTCGACGTACTCGAGCAGCTGTCGCAGCGGGACCCGCTCGGGGGTCACGTCCATCTTGCCGGCCTCGACCTTCGACAGGTCGAGGATGTCGTTGATCAGCTGGAGCAGGTCGGAGCCCGCGGAGTGGATGATGCCCGCGTACTCGACCTGCTTGGGCGTGAGATTGCGGGACGGGTTCTGCGCCAGCAGCTGGGCCAGGATGAGGAGGCTGTTGAGCGGGGTCCGCAGCTCGTGGCTCATGTTGGCGAGGAACTCGGACTTGTACTTGGACGCCAGCGACAACTGCTGCGCCCGGGCCTCCAGTTCCTGCCGGGCCTGCTCGATCTGGAGGTTCTTCGCCTCGATGTCGCGGTTCTGCGTCGCGAGCAGGGACGCCTTGTCCTCCAGCTCGGCGTTGGAGCGCTGGAGCTCGTCCTGCTGGACCTGCAACTCCTCGGAGCGTGCCTGGAGTTCGGCGGTCAGCCGCTGCGACTCGCCCAGCAGCTCGTCGGTACGGGCGTTGGCCACGATGGTGCTGACGTTGACCCCGATCGTCTCCATCAGCTGTTCCAGGAAGGTCCGGTGACCCTGGGTGAAACGGGTCACCGAGGCGAGCTCGATCACTCCGAGGACCTGTTCCTCGACGACGATCGGCAGCACCACCAGCGCGGTGGGCGCGGTCCGTCCGAGGCCCGAGGAGATGGTGACGTAGCCCGGCGGCACCTCGTCCACGGTGATCGCCCGCCGGCTGCGCGCGGCCTGTCCGACGAGCGAGCGGCCCAGCGGGATGCGTGTGGGTCGCCCGTCCTCGTCCGGGTAGCCGTAGGACCCGACGAGCCTGAGCTCGGTGCCCTTCGTGGTCTCCTCGGCGAGGTAGAAGGCCCCGTACTGCGCGGCGACCAGCGGGGTGAGCTCGTCCATGATGAGGTCGGCCACCACGTCCAGGTCGCGGTATCCCTGCATCAGACCGGAGATACGGGCCAGGTTGGTCTTGAGCCAGTCCTGTTCCTGGTTGGCGCGGGTCGTCTCCCGCAGCGACTCCACCATGGAGTTGATGTTGTCCTTCAGGTCGGCGACCTCGCCCGAGGCCTCCACCGTGATGGACCGGGTCAGGTCGCCCTCGGCCACCGCTCCGGTGACCTCGGCGATCGCGCGGACCTGGCGCGTGAGGTTGCCGGCCAGCTCGTTCACGTTCTCGGTCAGCCGCTTCCAGGTGCCCGAGACGCCCTCCACCTCGGCCTGGCCGCCGAGCCTGCCCTCGCTGCCGACCTCGCGCGCCACGCGGGTGACCTCGGCGGCGAAGGCGGAGAGCTGGTCGACCATGGTGTTGATGGTCGTCTTGAGT
The DNA here is from genome assembly GCF_000725495.1 of Streptomyces aureus. Lineage (GTDB taxonomy): Bacteria > Actinomycetota > Actinomycetes > Streptomycetales > Streptomycetaceae > Streptomyces > Streptomyces aureus_B. The sequence continues at coordinate 116,815 of NZ_JNZD01000030.1, read as the reverse complement.
TCGAGGATCTCGCCGCGCGCGTCGACGTCGATCTTCTTGGAAAGGTCGCCCTTGGCCACCGCCGTCGTCACCAGGGCGATGTTGCGCACCTGTCCGGTGAGGTTGTTGGCCATCGAGTTGACGTTGTCCGTGAGGTCCTTCCAGGTGCCGGCCACGTTGGGCACGTGCGCCTGGCCGCCGAGGCGTCCCTCGGTGCCGACCTCGCGGGCGACGCGGGTGACCTCGTCGGCGAACGCGGACAGCGTGTCGACCATCGTGTTGATGACGTCGGCCAGCGCCGCGACCTCGCCCTTCGCCTCCACGGTGATCTTCTGCGACAGGTCGCCGCGGGCGACCGCGGTGGCCACCTGGGCGATGGAGCGGACCTGGCCGGTCAGGTTCGACGCCATCACGTTGACGTTGTCGGTGAGGTCCTTCCAGGTGCCCGACACACCCCGCACGGTGGCCTGCCCGCCCAGGTTGCCCGCCGTGCCGACCTCGCGGGCGACGCGGGTGACCTCGTCGGCGAACGCGGAGAGCTGCTCGACCATCGTGTTGATGGTCTCCTTGAGTTCGAGGATCTCGCCGCGCGCGTCGACGGTGATCTTCTGCGACAGGTCGCCCTTGGCGACCGCGGTGGCCACCTGCGCGATGGAGCGGACCTGGGCGGTGAGGTTGCCCGCCATGAAGTTCACGGAGTCGGTCAGGTCGCGCCAGGTGCCCTTGACGCCCTTCACGTCGGCCTGGCCGCCGAGGCGTCCGTCGGTGCCGACCTCGCGGGCGACGCGGGTGACCTCGTCGGCGAACGCGGACAACTGGTCGACCATCGTGTTGATGGTGTTCTTGAGCTCCAGGATCTCGCCCCGGGCATCAACGGTGATCTTCTGGGACAGATCTCCCTGGGCCACCGCCGTGGTGACCTGGGCCACGTTGCGGACCTGGGCCGTGAGGTTGCCGGCCATGAAGTTCACCGAGTCGGTGAGGTCGCGCCAGACGCCGCCGACGCCGGGAACCTGCGCCTGCCCGCCGAGGCGTCCGTCGGTGCCGACCTCGCGGGCGACGCGGGTGACCTCGTCGGCGAACGCGGACAGCTGGTCGACCATCGTGTTGACGGTCTCCTTCAGCTGCAGGATCTCGCCCCGGGCGGGAACGTCGATCTTCTGCGAGAGATCGCCCTTGGCGACCGCCGTGGCCACCTGCGCGATGTCGCGGACCTGTGTCGTGAGGTTGCCCGCCATCGCGTTGACGGAGTCGGTGAGGTCGGCCCAGGTGCCCGAGACGCCCGGCACCTCCGCCTGGCCGCCGAGCGTGCCCTCGGTACCGACCTCGCGCGCCACCCGGGTCACCTCCGAGGTGAACACGGACAACTGGTCGACCATGCCGTTGAACACCGTGGCGATGTCGCCCAGCAGACCTCCGGCCTCGTCCGGGAGCCGGGTGCCGAAGTCGCCGTCGCGCACGGCGGTCAGGCCGGCCAGCAGTTGCCGCAGCTCCTGCTCACCCGGTGTCCGTACGGACGTCCCGCTCGCTGCCCTGGTCATGGCCACCCTCGTTCCGCTCCCCAGGAGTCCCGTGTCACGGAACTCGGAACCGCGCCGGGCCCACGGACGGCCCCCCGCCTGTCCGTGGGGTTCCCGCAGATCACGGGTCATCCCGTCAAGAAAATACGCCGCAGGCTAACCCAGATCACAGGACCGGAACAAAGCGTGCGGGGGAATTCCTCGACGGCCCGGGAATGTGGCCGGTGACAGGAATAACTCGCGGCGAACGGGATAGACAGGACCCTCTCGTTCCCGGTCACCGGGGCCGGGCGCGCGAAACGCCGTCGGCCCGCCCCGGGACCGGAGTCCGGGGCGGGCCGACGGGATGGCCTCAGAGGCGCTGACCTGCGCGGGCGTCAGGCGACCGCGGGATCGAGCAGCCCGGCGCGCAGCCGCTTGATGATGCGGGTGATCAGCCGGGAGACGTGCATCTGGGAGATGCCGAGTTCCTCACCGATCTGCGCCTGGGTGCGCTCCTCGACGAAACGCAGATGAATGATCCGGCGCTGCCGCTCGTCGAGCTGGGCGATCAGCGGGGCCAGCGAGTTGAAGTCCTCCACCAGTTCCAGCGAGGGGTCCTCCTCGCCGATGAAGTCCGCGAGGACCGCCTCGCCGTCCGCACCGCCGTCGGCCGTCAGCGCCGCGTCGAGGGACGAGGAGTTGTAGCCGTTGGACGCCTTGCGCGCCTCGATGACCTCTTCCTCGGACAGGCACATCAGCTCGGACAGCTCACGGGTCGTCGGCGTACGGCCGAGGCGGGTGCGCAGCTCCTCCGTCGCCTTCGCCAGCTCGACGCGAGCCTCCTGCAGCCGGCGCGGCACGTGCACGGCCCAGCTCGTGTCACGGAAGAAGCGCTTGATCTCACCCACGATGTAAGGCACCGCGAAGGAGGTGAACTCGACCTCGCGGGTCAGCTCGAAACGGTCGATGGCCTTGATGAGCCCGATCGTGCCGACCTGGACGATGTCCTCCATCTCGCCCTGGCTGCGGCTGCGGAAGCGCGCGGCGGCGTACCGCACGAGCGAGAGGTTCATCTCGATCAGGGTGTTGCGCGCGTACTGGTGTTCGTGCGTGCCCTCCTCCAGAACGGCGAGCCGGTCGAAGAACTGACGCGACAGCTCCCGCGCGTCCTTCGGGCTGATCTTCAGCGGCTCGTCGATCAGCGGAAGAACCCCGTCCGCGGTCGTCGCTGCCTGCTGCGCCGTGTCCGTTGCCCTCGCTGCCGTCACGGCTGCCATGCCGCCCACCCCACATCGTCCTAAGGAATTGATGACAGGGCCCGTCTGCCCTGCATCACACCGCTCATGCCAACCGATTCCGGAATTCCGCGAGACGCGTAGGTCCCGCCCCGCGCGGACGCCGGATCGGGGGTTGCTTCCGGCCGGGGACACCGTTCGGATGCAGCGACGTAAAATGCTTCACGGGGTGAGTCCGTGGGCAGCTACGTGGGCATCGGGTGGGGAGTCGGCCGGGCGCAGGCGCGCCGCTCCGTGGCGTGCGCCCGCACGGGACCGTTCGCAGGGCGCGGGCCCCGGGGCGCGGTGGTCGCGGCATGACGACGCAGACCTTCGACGGCGATCCCTTCGTCCACCCCGCGCTCATCTACTGCGACGACCACGAGTACGTGCAACGCACGACGCGCTTCGTCTCCGAGGGCGTGGCCGCGGGCGAGCCGGTGGCCGTCGCCGTTCCCGCCGCCCGCCTCGAACTCATCCGGGACGCGCTGGGGCCGGTCGGTGCCGAGGTCCGCTGGATCGACATGGGCCTGGCCGGCCGGAACCCGGGCCGGATCATCCCCTCCGTCCTGCGGGCGTTCACCGACGCCCACGAAGGGGTCCGCGTCCGCATCATCGGCGAACCCGTCTGGCACGGCCGCACCGCGGCCGAGTACCCGGCCTGCGTCCAGCACGAAGCCCTGATCAACCGGGCGTTCGCGGGACGGGACGTGACGATCCTGTGCCCGTACGACGCGCGCTCCCTTCCCCAGGGGGTCATCGCCGACGCCCACGCCACGCACCCCGTCGTGATCAGCGCGGGCCGCCGGAGCGCCAGTCTCTTCTACGACCCGGACGCGGTCCTGGCCCGGTTCAACCGGCCGCTGCCCCACCCCCCGGGCGCGGCGACGCTCCGGTTCGACGCGGAACTGCTCCCGGCGGCGCGCGACTTCGCGCTGGCCGAGGCCCGGGACCGGGGGATGAGCGCGCTCCGGCTGCAGGACCTGAACCTGGTCGTCGCGGAGCTGACGACCAACAGCGTGGTGCACGGGGGTGGTTCGGGCACCGTGAGGATCTGGGCCGAGAGCGAGCAGATCGTGTGCGAGGCGCAGGACACGGGCCTGCTGAGCGATCCGCTGGCCGGCCGGCACCCGGTCCGCCCCGACCAGATCGGCGGACGGGGCCTGTTCCTCGTGCACTTCCTCTCGGACCTCGTGCGGGTGCACACCGACGGGACCGGCACGACGGTGCGCAGCTACCTCGCCCGCGCCTGAGCGATCCGGCCGAGGCGGGGCGCCGCCTGTGAACCGGTCGTCGTACCGGTCGCGGCACCGGTCTCGCCACCGTTCGTGGCGCGGGAATCCGGCAGGGGAATCGGAGCCGTCCTGAGGCCACATTGGGCCACATAGGTTGTCTGGGGCGGCTGTTGTGAATGAATCCGTGCGAACCGGGGCACAGGGACGAAAACTCGAGAGAGGAGCACTCGCCGTGCTCGTGCCCGACCCCAAGGTTGTCCGGAGGCTGCTGACGCGTTACGCGGCCCTGAAGATCGCGTACGCCGAGAAGGAGACGCCGGAGACGGCCCGCAGTCTGGAGGACGTCACCTACACGTTGTGCGTGATGACGGGAACGACCGGTGTGCGCGACGCCGTGGCCGCCGCCGACGCGCTGCTCGTGGCCGCGGAGCAGCGGCGGGACGCGCGGCAGGCCGCGTCGCTGGCGGGCGGGACCGCCCCGGCGCCCTCGCCGAAGGCGGTGTCCGCCGCGGCTCCCCGGCTCGCTCAGCCGGGCACCGAGGTGCGGACGCTGCACAGCCGGGGTCTCGGCGTTCCGGGGCCGCTCCGCTGAGCGCCGCGGGCGTGGGCCCGGGGGTGCCGACCGGTCCGGGCGGCACCCCGTACGCACACCGGGCGCCGGCCGCGTGTCATTCGCCCCGGTGCCGCCAGTACCAGACGAGGCCCGCGACGAGGGCGCCCAGGAAGACCAGGGGCAGGATCAGTCCGGGGACGCGGGCCGCCGTCATGACGGGACTCCCCGTGGAGAACAGGCCTTCGGGGTAAAGGTGTTGAGCATCGCCCTACCGCTTTCGACGTGCTGCCGGCCGCTTGGGCGCACGTCGGCCGAACCCGTCCCGACGGCGCCCGTGCCCGGATGGTGAGGGCTCCATGATGACGGGTTCCTGTCCTTCGAACGGCTGAACTACCTAGTCGACTCCCGCTCGTTGTCCTGCTGTGAGCATCGTCGAGGCGGAGATGAGGAATCGATGAGCCGACACAGCAAAGGCCGCAGGCACCGCAAGGTGAACATGACGCCCCGTCCGGCCGGACCGAGGAGATCGCCGCACGAGGCCCGGGAGCAGGCGGGCGCGCTCGCCGCGCCGCCGGCCGGGGCCAGGCCCCCCATTCCCGGGCAGGACACGGACGGCGAGAGGGCCGAGGCCGTGTCGAGGACGGTCAGCCGGAGCGGGTTGAGCCGTCATGCCGTGCGGACGTGGGAACGGCTGGCGGAAGCGGGCGCCGACGGGGTCGAGGTGGACGAACTCACCGAGGCCGTGGGCTTCACGCGTTCCACCGTCCTCGGGCATCTGAAGGGCCTGGCCGGACTGGGACTGGCCGAGGACCACGAGAGCGTGTGGCGGGCGACGGCGGGCCCGGCGGAGACGGAGGCGGCCGAGCGGGCCTCGGCCGTGAGCATCTCCTAGGCCTCCTGGGCCTCCTGGGCCTCCTGGCCCCCTGGGCCGATCCGCGGGGCCGGATCGAGGCGGCGCTCGCCGGGCGAACACCCGGGCCGAGCGCCGCCGGCGTTTCCGGCCGGCCGCGCGGGCGCCGGCAGCGCGGGCGCGAGCCGCCCGGGAGCACCGGTCGGTCGCCCCGTCGGGTGCCGTCCGGAGGGCACTGATCTGGCGGCCACTGATCGACCGCTCCGGTGAGGACCGCCGGGGGAGTACCGCTCAACCACCCCGGTGCGAGCCCGTGTTCCCCGTCACCGCCTGCGGGGCGGGCCGGGGCGAGCCCGCCGGGAGTGCGCCTCCCGGAGCGCCCCGGCGGTTCCGGGCGAGGGACTCCCGGGCGGCCTCGCGCGGATGGCGGCGCTTCCAGTACGGATTGTCGTGCGACAGCTTGCTCGACACGCGCCCGTACATCCCGAACGTCAGGATCACCAGCCCCATCACGAAGCTGAAGACGACGTTCGTCATGCCGAAACCGAGGACGTTGGCGGGCCGGTCCAGGATGAAGATGTGGACGAATCCGCTGAGCAGGAACAGCGTGCCCACCGCCATGTTGAGCGTGGAGGCCACGTTCCCGCCGACGACGGCACCCGCGATCAGGACCAGGCCCACGACGACCGAGATCAGGCTGAGGGCCCCGTTCGTGGACATGCCCGCGATGCTGTCCCCGTCCGTGTCGAACGGACTGAGCTCGTCCGCGAAGCCGAGGGCGCCGAAGACGAGCAGGACCACCCCGCAGAACGCGGAACCCCAGCGGTAGACGGCGGCCAGATGGTGGTCGAGGGGGAGTTCGTCCTGCAGCTTCATCGCCCGTCCCTTCGTGCACCGGGGAGCACGGTCACGATGTGCCCCTCATGTCCCTTTCGTCCTCCTCTTCCGTCGAAGGGTGCCCGGCGGTTGCACCCCTTCCGCCGGGCGCGGACCCGGCGGAACCGTCGCGCGGACCGGTGTCGAACCGCGGTCCCGGGGCAACCGGACCCCATCGTCCGGTCACCGGACCTTCACGAAGGAGTCATCATGCTCGGCATCGCTGCCGCCGTCCTGCTGTTCATCGCGTTCCTGATCAACGCGGGTGACGTCGCGACCAACCACGTCTTCACGTCCACCAACGTCATGCTGATAGGGCTCGCCCTGCTCGCCCTGCACCTCTCGGGGGTCGGCGGTGGCTGGACGACGCGCCGCCGCCGCTGACCGGTGCCGTCCGCCGGAACGGTCCCCTTTCGTGCGACTTCGCCCGGGCGACTTGCCTTGGCGGGGTCCGCCAGGAGATGGTTGTCGGACGGAAACAGTCTGTCGTCCGGAAAGGTGGTGGGCCCGCGGAGCGGGCCCGTGCTCGTGGATATCTCCCAGCAACCTTCCGCCGGCCCCCGTGGCGCCGGGGCGGGCGCCACATGGGGGTCCGCCCCCTGCCCCGTGGTGGTCGCCGACCCGTCCGGAGGCGTGGTCGGCACCAACGCCGCCGCGGCCGTGCTCTTCCCGGACGCGACCGCCGGCACGTGGCTGCGGGACGTGGTCCCCGCCTGGATCGCCGACGCCCACGCACGGCTGCGCGGCATCGTCCCCGCCCCCCGGACCGCCGGCCCCGGCCCCGGCACGATCGTCCACGGTACGGTCGGCGACCGTACCTTCGAGGCGCACCCGACCCCCACCGGCGACGGCGACGTCATGTGGTGGCTGCTCGACGACACCGACCGGCGCCTCGCGGAGGACGCCCTCAGGACCGAACGCGAACGCGCCGCCTTCCTGGCCGGCGCGTCCAGCGCGCTGCTGTCGTCGCTGAACCTCGAACGCTGCATGGAGGTCACGGCGGAGCTCGCCGCGCAGCACCTCGCCGACGCCGCCGTCATCGTCGCCCCTCCGCGCGGCCGGAAGGTCCGGCTGACGTTCTGCGGGCCCGACGGCGAGGTCGTGCACCGGACGGTCCAGGACGACGTACGGCACCTGCCGGGGCTCGCCGAGGCGCTGCGCGGATTCCCGCCCGTACCGTCCCGCTGGATCGATCCGGCCGCCGTTCCCGCATGGGCCGTGCCCGAGGGGTTCACCGGACCGGTCGGATCGGCGGTCGTGACCCCGCTGCCCGGCCACGGCGTGCCCGCGGGCGCCCTGATCCTGCTCCGGTCCGGCCGCCACACCGCCTTCACCGAGAGCGAGGAGATCTTCGCCCGGCTGTTCGCCTCGCGCGCCGGAGCCGCCATGTCCGCGGCCCGGATGTACGCCGAACAGGCCGCCATCACCGCGACGCTGATGCGTGAGCTGCTGCCGCCCCGGCTGCACGCGGTGCACGGCGTCGAGTTCGCCGGACGGTACCGCCCGGCAGGCATGGCCGAACGCGTCGGCGGGGATTTCTACGACGTCCACCCCGCGGCGGAGGAGGGACAGGAGACCCTCGTCGTCCTCGGCGACGTCTGCGGCAAGGGACTCGAGGCCGCCGTGCTCACCGGCAAGATCCGCAACACGGTGCAGGCGCTCCTGCCGCTCGCCGAGGACCACCAGCGGTTGCTCGGACTGCTCAACGGCGCGCTGATGAACTCCCACCACACCCGCTTCGCCACGCTCGCCATGGCCTCCGTCGTACGCCGCGCGGGCGTCGTCCGGCTGCGGGTCACCAGCGCGGGACACCCCGCGCCCCTGATCGTGCGGGCCGACGGCACCGTCGAACAGGCCCGGACCCGCGGCACGCTCATCGGCGCCTTCTGGGACGTCAGTTCCACCACCGCCCAGGTCGAACTCGCGCCGGGCGAGACCTGTCTCTTCTTCACCGACGGCATCACCGAGGCCAGGGGAGGACCGCTCGGGGACGAGTACTTCGGCCTGCCGCGCCTGGAGTCGGCGCTCGCGCGATGCGCGGGCATGCCCGCCGAGGCCGTCGTGGAGCACGTCCAGATGCTCGCCGCGCAGTGGGTCGGACGCGGCGGCCACGACGACATGGCCACGGTCGCGGTCACCGCTCCGCATCACGCGCACCTGAGCGCGGTGAACGGCCACACTCGGGGCAGGTACACAGCATGACCCCACCCGCGAAGTCCCCCGGCGCCGTGGCGCTCGGTCCCGCCCGGGACCTTCTGTGGTCGGCGGTGCGCGGGGGCGACGAGCACCGGGCCGCGACGATCGTCGTCGACGCGCTGGAGACGACGGCCGACGCCGAGACCGTCCTGCTCGACCTGATCGCGCCGGTGCAGGCGAAGGTCGGCGCCGAGTGGGCCGCCAACCGGCTCACCGTCGCGCAGGAGCACACCGCCACCGCCATCCACGAACGGGTCATCGCCGTCCTCGCCCACCGGCCCGAGTGCCGCGGCGGGACCCCGGACGGCCCCCGGGTCACGGTGGCCTGCGTCGACGGCGAATGGCACGCGCTGCCGGCCAGGCTCCTCGCCGAGGTGCTGCGGCTGCGCGGATGGCGGGTGGACTTCCTCGGCTCCCACGTGCCCACGCCCCATCTGATCGCGCACCTCCACCAGACGGGACCGCGCGCGGTCGCGCTCTCCTCCTCGATCCCCACCCATCTGCCCACCGCCCACATGGCCGTCACGGCCTGTCAGGCGGCGGGCGTGCCCGTCATCGCGGGCGGCGCAGCCTTCGGACCCGACGGCCGCTACGCCCGCGCCCTGGGCGCCGACGGCTGGGCCCCCGACGCCCGGAGCGCCGCGGCCGTCCTCGCGCGGGGCCTCGACCGCCCCGGCCCCCCGGGCGTCGACCGGGGCCTGGACGACCTGCCGCACCTGGCCGACCAGGAGTACACGATCGTCGCAGCGACGACGCACCAGCTCGTCAAGCAGACGCTGGCGGACCTCGAGGACCGGTTCGAGCCGCTGCGCGGTTACACCGAACGGCAGCGCCGGCACACCGCCGAGGACCTCGCCCACATCGTCGAGTACCTGGCGACCTCGCTGTACGTCGCGGACGAGGACCTGTTCACGCGGTTCATCCTGTGGACCGCGGACATCCTCACCGCCCGCGGAGTCCCCGCCCGCGGTCTGGACCCCGCGCTGGACCTGCTGGCCCTGCAACTCAAGGACTTCCCGCGCGCCTGCCACACCCTGGCCCGCGCGCGGGAGGCGCTCGGACACCGAACGCCGCCCCCCAAGACCCCCGGCCCCGGAAAGCCCGCATGACCACTTCGCATCCCCCCGCCTTCACCCTGACCGTCGACGTCCAGCCCGGAACCGTCGTCGTCCACGTCGCCGGAGACCTCGACCACGAGACGTGCGACGAGCTGACGAAGGCCGTCGACCGGAACCTCGCCGGCCTCCGCGGTCCTGAGGGACAGCCGCTCGAACTGCGCCTGGACTTCGCCGGTCTCGACAGCATCGACTCCATGGGCCTGGCCGCCCTGCTGATGGTCAGGCGCCGCACGGACGCCATGGGTGTCCGCCTGCACCTCGACCGGCGCACCCGCGGCCTGGACCGGCTGCTGGAGATCACGGGAACGCTGGAGCACCTCACCGCGCCCCGGGACGAGAACGGCGGCGCGTACGGTCCCGAGGCCGGCCGGGCCGGCGCCGGGCCCGGTGGTCCACCCGGGTGAACGGGGTCCCGGCGGCGTGGATCATTCCGCCGGAATCCGTCGAATGCCCGCCGGACAGCAGGGTATTGGGGGTCTGTGAGAGACGGCGAGCCGACGGAGGAACACATGACCATCGACAGAATCTGGTCCTACGCACCGCAGTTCGACCACCCCGAGGCGCACGAGCTGGCCGGCTACAGCGTCGAGGCCACCGACGGGACCATAGGGCATGTCGACCGGCAGGCCGACGACTCGGGCATGCGCCATCTGGTCGTCGACACCGGTATCTGGGTGTTCGGCAAGAGCGTCCTGGTTCCCGTGGGCGTCGTAGCCGGGATCGACACCGCGGGCCAGAAGATCACCGTCGCCTGCACCCGCGACGAGATCAAGTCGGCGCCCGTATTCCGGACCGACCGGGAGACCTCCGACCCGGCCTACCTGACCAGCGTCGGGTCCTACTACCGGAGCCTGCCCCCGAGGCAGCCCGCGTGAGGCGCCGAAGACCGGCCCACGCCAGTGGTGTCCGGCGGCCGGCCGCCGCACCCCGACCATCAGGCTCCGTGACGGGAGCGCACGAGAAAGAGTGTCCACATGTCCGACGGGGCCGAAGCCACCGTGACCCGAGGGACGGCGCGGGACGCCCTCGTCGTCCGCGTGGGCGGCGACATCGACCACGCGAGCGCGTTCCGGCTGGAGGAGGCCCTGAGCCTGGCGCACCGGACGGGCCCGGAACGCACCGTGGTCGATCTGTCGGCGACCGACTTCGCCGACTCCTCGATCCTGCACGTCCTGCTCGAGGCGCAGCGCGCGCACCGGGCCCGCGGCACGCTCATGGTGGTCTGCGGGCCGTTCAGCGACATCGTTCGGAGGCTGTTCGACGTGACAGGGACCGAGGGCTTCTTCGTCCTCGCGGACAGTGTCGGGGCGGCACTGGAACTCCCGGACCCGGCGACCGGACGATGAACCCGGCCAACAGCACCCCCGCCGCCGACCGCGGTCCGGGAACAGGTGCCGCGGTCACGAGCGCCGCGGCCGCACGCGACCACGTCCGGGCGCTGCTGCGCGCTCACGGCCGGACCGGCGGGCCGAACCCGGACGCGGTCATCGACCTGCTGCTCGTCGTCTCGGAACTCGTCACCAACGCCATCCGGCACGGCGACGGGCTCGCCGGATTCGACGCGACGCTGACCGACGCCGGCGTGCGCCTCGCCGTCCGCGACCACAGCGACGCCCTCCCCGCCCGGACCCACACCACCGGAGGGATACCGGGCACGCACCGCACCAACGGATACGGCTGGCCCCTGATCGTCCGTCTCTGCGACTCGGTCGTCGTCGAACCCCGCCCCGGCGGCGGCAAGACGATCCGGGTGTTCGTCCCCCTCGCCTGAACCGTGCCCCACCCCTCTCCGCCGTGCACAAGCGTCCCGTACGGCCGTGACCTCCCCGGTCGGCAGGCGTAGGGGCCATCGGGCGTGGAAGAAGAGCCTCGACCGGCACCGCCGGACAGCGGACCGGGAACGCCGGGGGGACCGGCGCGGAGAGGTGAGGCATGAACAGACGAATCGACGCGAGGTTCCCGCTGCCGTGGGGCATCGCCGGCCCGCGCCGAGCCGAACCCGGGTACGGGCCGGCACCCACCGGAGCGCACGACTCCAGCGGAGCCCGGAACTCTGCCGAGGCACGGAACTCCGCCGAGCCACGGGACGCCACCGCGGCGGTGCCCCCCGCCGGACCGGGGCCGGACGGGGCCGTCGGGGCCTTCCGGCCGGCCCGGCCCGGTCGCCGGTACGGACCGCGGGGGTCCGCCCACTGGTGGCCCGCACTGCGCCGCACCCCGGTGTCGATGTGGAACGACGACGTGTCCGACTGGGCGGCCGCCCTGACGTACTACGCGATCCTGGCGGTCCTGCCCGCCCTGCTCGTCATGGTCGTCGCGTTCGGCCTGATCAGTCCGGACACCGCCGAGAAGCTCGTCGCGCACGTCACCGCGTACGCGCCCGCGCAGTCCGGGGCCGAACTGCACCAGGCGCTGGGGGAGATGCTGCGCCGGCGCTCCGCCGCCTGGACGCTGCTGATCACCGGGGCGGCGAGCGCGCTGTGGTCCGCGTCGAGCTACCTCGCGGTGTTCCGCCGTGCGCTGCACCGCATGCACGACACGGCGGACCACCGCTCGGCCTGGCGCACCGCGCACCGGCTGGTGCTGACCGCGCTGGCGCTGCTCGGACTGCTCGTCGTGAGCGCGCTCGTCCTGCTGCTGACCGGCACCGTGGCCGAGGCCGCCGGCCGCGTCGTCGGGGTGGACGGCCAAGTCGCCCTGGCCTGGAACCTGCTGCGCTGGCCCGTGCTGATGTGCCTGGTGGCCCTGCTCGTGCTGGTGGTCTTCCACACGGGGCCGCCGTCCGCCCGGCGTCGCCGGCACAGCCTGCCCGGCGGCGTCCTGGCCTCCTTCCTCTGGCTGGCCGTGTCGGCCGGATTCGCCCTGTACGCCTCCGTCATCGGCGCCTACAGCCGGCTGTACGGCTCGCTCGCGGGCCTCGTCGTCTTCCTGGTGTGGCTGTGGCTGTCGAACCTCGCACTGCTGGCCGGCGCGCAGTTCACGGCCGAGCTGAACCGGGCCGCCGAGCCGGTGGACCGCCCGGTTCCGTGAGGTTCGCAGGTTTGTTCCGGCCGGGACGGCGCACACGGACTGAGGAACACCTCGTGTACGGACGGACGACGGAGGAACCGTGGGCATCATCGCTTGGATTCTGATAGGTCTGCTGGCCGGCGCCATCGCCAAGCTGCTTCTGCCCGGCAAGGACCCGGGCGGCATCATCGTCACCATGCTGATCGGCGTCGCCGGCGGCCTGCTGGGCGGCTGGCTGGGCAAGGTCCTCTTCGGCGTCGACTCGATCGACGGGTTCTTCGACCTGTCGACCTGGATCGCCGCCATCGCGGGATCGCTGATTCTCCTGGTCCTGTACCGGGTGCTGACGGGCAACAGCCGCTCGCACCGCCACGCGTGACGGGCCGGGGCCCGCACGACGCGTCACGACGTACGGCCTGGGGCCGGCGACCGGAAGCATCCGGTGCCGGTCCCAGGCCGTACGTCGTCGGTGTTTCCTCCGTCCGGGGGCGGCGCGGCCCGGGGAGCGCGCCGGGTGTCCCGTGCCGCCTTCCCCGGTGCCGGGCCTCCTGCCATGATCACCGAAGAACGCGCAGGCCCGCCCGGTCACGAGCCCTGTTCCGGGCCGGCCGGCCGGACCGCGCCGCCGCCAGTGAGGAGCCCCAGTGACGTACGACGTCGGCGCGCTGCGTGCCGAGATCCCCGCCCTGCAGTCCGGTGTCGCCCACTTCGACGGGCCCGGTGGCACCCAGACCCCGGCCCGGGTGGCCGCGGCGATCGCGGACGCGCTGACCGGCCCGCTGTCGATCCGGGGGCGGCTGACGCCGGGGGAGGTGAACGCGGAGAACCTCGTCCAGGGCTTCCGGCGGGCGGTGGCCGACCTGGTGGGCGGCGACCCCTCGGGAGTCGTCTTCGGCCGCAGCGCCACCCAGCTCACGTACGACGTCGCCCGCACCCTCGCGAAGGACTGGTCCCCCGGTGACGAGGTCGTCGTCAGCCGTCTCGACCACGACGCGAACATCCGGCCCTGGATCCAGGCGGCGGAGCGGGCCGGCGCCCGGGTGCGCTGGGCGGACTTCGACCCGCAGACGGGTGAGCTCCCGCCCTCGGCGGTCGGCGACCTGCTGACCGACCGCACCCGGCTGGTCGCGGTCACCGCCGCCTCGAACCTGCTCGGCACCGTTCCCGACGTCGCCGGGATCGCCCGCCTGGTCCACCGGCACCCCGGGGCGCTGCTGCACGTGGACGGCGTGCACTACGCGGCCCACGCCTTCGTGGACCAGCCGGGGCTCGGCGCCGACCTCTTCGTGTGCTCGCCGTACAAGTTCCTCGGCCCGCACCACGGCGTTCTCACCGCCTCCCCGGAGCTGTTGGAGCGGCTGCGCCCGGACAAGCTGCTGCCGTCCGCCGACACCGTTCCGGAGCGCTTCGAACTCGGCACGCTGCCGTACGAGTCGCTCGCCGGGACCATCGCCGCGATCGACGTCCTCGCGGGGCTCGCCGGGCTCGCGGGCGATGGTCCCGGCGGACGCAGGGACCGGCTGCGGACGGCGTTCGCGGCGATCGAGCGCCACGAGGGGGCGCTGCGGGAGCGGTTGGAGGCGGGCCTCGCCGGACTGCCCGGTGTCACGCAGCGTTCCCGGGCGACGGAGCGCACGCCCACGCTGCTGCTGACGTTCGACGGCCGGACGTCCGCCGACGCCTCGGTGTTCCTCGCGGCCCGGGGCGTGCACGCGCCCGCCGGTTCGTTCTACGCGGTGGAGGCGTCCCGGCACCTCGGCCTCGGCGACACCGGCGGCCTGCGGGTCGGGCTCTCGCCCTACAACGACGAGAACGACGTGGACCGGCTGCTGGAGGGACTCGAGGCCTTCCTGCGGTCGTAGGAGCGGGGCGGGTTCCGGCGGCCGGGCGGGACTTGGGGGGGCCGGGACGCACCTGGCGTCCGGCCGGATCTCCCGGCGCGCGGCGAGCCGTGCGGATGTGCCGTCGGTCGCGCCCGCGTGCCTCCGGTCCTTGTGACGCGCGGCCGGTCCGGTCCACGTGCCGCGGCTGCCTGAGAGGGGCGGGCGGTCTTCGCGACGAGGCGCGGCCGGTGGGCCTGATGTGCCGTGGGTCGCCCGACATGCCGCCGGTGGCGTTCGGCATCCGCGCCGTTGACGCCCGGTCAGGGGCCCGTCGGAGCGGGCGTGTCGGCCGCCGGGTCCCCGGGCGCGGTGATCAGGTGAAGTGCCTCGGCGAGATGGCGGGGGCGCAGCAGCCCGGGGACGGGCTCGGTGCCCCAGCCGGGGCCGCCCAGCAGGACCCGGCTCCGGGTGCGGGCTCCCTTCACTCCCCGACGCGTTCCTGCGATGTGCCGGGCGAGCGGGAGGTTCGCCGAGGTCCACGTCTGGGACCACAGGACCACCGCCGGGGGGCCGACGCGCCGCACCGCGGCGGTGAGCGCCTCGGGCGGGACGGACGCCCCGAGCATCAGCACCGGCACCCGCCGTTCCGCGAGCGCCGCGTTGAGCGCCTCCAGGGACAGGGTGTGCCGTTCGCCCGGAACGCAGGCCAGCAGCACCGGGGACACCGGCGAGGGCGGTTCGTGTCCGGCGGCGGACATGTACACGTGCAGCAGGGTGGCGGAGACGTGCCAGGACATGAGGTGCTCGACCTCGACGTGCCGGTCTCCCGAGGTCTCCCATCTGCGGCCCACGGCCCGCAGCGCCGGCACCATCACCTCCTCCCACGCCTTGGTCAGCCCATGGGCGCGGACCGCCGCCGCCAGCAGTTCCTGGACGGCGAGGGCGTCCAGCCGGACGGCGGCCCGGGCGAGGCCCCGGCACTCCCGGGCCACGTCTGCGGGCAGGGGCCCGAGGTCCGGCGAGGGCCCGGTCCTGGGTGATGGCCCGGCAGCCGGCGAGGGCGCGGCACCCGGCGTGGGCCCGGTCCCCGGCGATCCGCCCTGGCCCGGTTCCGTCGGGAGCACCCGCTCCGGGACCCGGACGTCGGCCCACGTACGCTCCGCGGTCCGGGGCCGGGAGGCGAGCGCCGGGGAAGCCGCGACCCGGCGGCCGGCCGCCTCCTTCGCGGCGCGGGCGGCCTCGGCGGGCGGCAGACCGGCGGCGGTGAGCCTGCACATCTCCTGGACCATGGCCACGTCTCCGGGGGACCAGCGCCGGTGCCGGCCGTCCGCGCGGACCGCGGGTCCCAGACCGTAGCGCCGGTCCCAGGAACGCAGCGTCGTGGGCGACACCCCGAGCCGGCGCGCCAGGAATCCGGTGGTGACTCCCACTTCCACGGTCCGCGTCTCCCCGCCGGCGCTCAGTTCCACGGCGCCGCTCCCGGGACGGGGTGCGTGATGGCGGCCGCGTCGCGCGTGCCGGAGACAGGGACCGATGCAGGGCTGGGGCCGAGCATGACGGGCCTCACCTCGATTCCCGAGCCGTCGTGCACCCGGCCGGTCCGCCGGGCTCACCCCTGCTTCGGCGCCGGACGGCCCCCCGGATGCAGCCCGCCCGATGCGCCTCGGGAACCCGCCCGCCGTCCCTCAGGAATCCCCGCGGGGACCGTCGAGCAGGCGGTGCAGGACCGTCTCGGGGTCGCTGAGGGACGAGACCAGCAGGGCCCGTTCGTAGCCGTCGTCGCCGAGGAGGGATCGGGCCGTGTCCTCGTAGCGTTCGCGGACCGGGCCCAGCTCGGGGGTGCCGCGCTGGGGATGGCCCACGGCGCTCCAGTACGTCTCCCCGGCGCCGTACGCGGCGACCGCCCGTTCGCCCGCCCCCTGCGCGGCCAGGGCCGAGGCCAGCAGATCGAGACCGAGCGCGATGCCGAAGCTGTCCCCGATGTGCCGCTTGCCGTCCAGCATCGACAGGGCGTGGGCGGTGGCGTCCTCGGCCCGGTCCTCGAAGAGGGCGATGAGCGCCAGCTGGTAGTCGGTGTACGAGCGGGTCCACCACTCGCCCCGCGCGACACAGCCCCGCCGCAGCTCCTCCGCCTCCCGGCGTGCCGTCTCCAGGAGTCCCTCCCCGGTCAGGGAGAACACCCGGACCAGATGGCACAGGACGTGCCCCGCGGAGGTGAACGCCGAGCCGCCCGCTCGCCGCAGAGCGGCCTCGACCTCGTTCCGGGCGGCCATGGGCCGGCCCTGCAGCAGATGGGTCAGGCCCAGGAGATAGGCGGCGTGCAGCGTTCCCTGGGCGTCGTCCTGGACGTCGGCGCGGTCGCGGCAGAACGCGGCCAGCCGGCCCGCGTGTTCGTGTTCGCCGCGCAGGACCCGGGTGATGCCCAGCGCCCACAGGGCCCGCGTCCTGACCGGGCCGGCCGCGGCGGACAGCGCCAGCGAGTCCTCCAGGTAGTCCGCGGCCTCCCGCAGATGTCCGCGGCAGCTCCACGGGAAGGCGAGCAGACCGATCAACTCGACGGCGGAGTCCGGCCGTTCGGAGAGCAGATGGTCGAGCGCCGCGCACAGGTCGGCGTGCGCCGAGCCGAGCCGCTCGTACCACGCTGCCTGCCGCTCGCCGAGCCAGCCGCGGTCGGCGTCGCGGGCCACCTCCACGAAGTGCGCCGCGTGCCGGTCCGCGAGCGCCCGGCCCTCGCCCACCTGCTCGAGCCACATGCGGCCGTACTCCCGGACGGTGTCGAGCATCCGATACCCGGAGCCGTCGCGCGAGAGCACCGACTTCCTCGACAGCCCCTCCAGGGTCCCCGGGACCTCGTCCGCGGGCAGCGGACCCCCGGCGCACACGACGCGCACGGTGTCCGCGTCCACCGGCTCCCGGAACACCGACATCCGAGCCCACAAGAGGCGTTCGGCGGGCGCGCACAGCTCGTGGCTCCAGCCGATCGTGGTGCGGACCGCCCGGTGGCGCGGCGGACCGGGGGGACTGCCCTCCGCACTGATGTCCAGACGGGGGCCGAGTTCCAGCTCGGCCTCCTCGACCGTGCGGTGCGCCAGCTGTCCCGCGATCAGCTCCACCGCCAGCGGCATGCCTTCGAGCCGCGCGCACAGACGCGCCACGGCGACCAGGTCCGCGGGGGAGGACACCGGGGTGCCCCCCGCGGCCGCGCGCAGCCGGAACATCTCCACGGCGTCCGTGGCGGCCGGCAACGGCTCCACGGCGATCACGTGTTCACCGGATACGCCGAGCGCCTCCCGGCTCGTCACGAGGACGGTCAGGCGCGGGCAGGCCGAGGTGAGCCGGGCGACGAGCCGGCGGCAGGGGGCGACCAGATGCTCGCAGGAGTCCAGGATCAGCAGGGCGTCCCGGTCGGCCAGCCAGTCGGTCAGCGAGTCCAGCGCCTGGTGCGTGGTGTGGTCCGCGAAGTCGACCGCGTCGGCCACGGAGGCGACGAGCAGCCGGTCGTCCGGCAGCGGCCACAGGTCGGCCCACGCCACGCCCCGCTCTTGCGCGCGCAGGACCCGGTCCGCCGCCTCCAGCGCCAGCCGGCTCTTGCCCACACCGCCGGCCCCGGTCAGGGTGACGACTCGCTCCTCGGTCAACGCGTCGTCCAGATGGGCGAGTTCGCCCTGGCGTCCGACGAAACCGGGAGGAACGTTCGGCAGGTTTCTCAGCACACGCACAGTCTTTCGGGCCGGGGCCCCGCTGTGTGCCGACTTCGCCCGATCGGTACCGGGTTCGTGAGCCGGTGAGGGAGGGGCGCCCCGTACGAGGAACGGTGCCCGAGGTGGTCAGGCGACCGCCTGGACCGTGCGCGCCCGCTGCGGCGCCATCGCCCAGCGCACGGCGGAGGTGAAGGCGCACCCCAGCGGCCTCACGCACACGCTGTCCACCAACGGCAGCCGGGGCAGCCGCAGTTCGGCCGCGGCCCAGGAGGGCAGCAGGGACACGGCGTTCGCGGCGAGCACCCCGTACGGCAGCCGGGCGACGAGCGGCACCGGCGGGTTCAGCAGCAGGAACCGGGCCGCTGCGCGCGCCTCCGGTGACGTGCGGACCTCGCCGCGGTAGGAGTTCAGCCGCGCCGCGAGTTCGGCGCGGTTCGTGGGCGGGTCCAGGACGCCCAGCGCGGTGGCGACGCGGGCCGTGTCCGCCACGTAGCCGTCGTATTCCGCCGCGGACAGCGGCCGCGCGCCGTACCGCCGGTGCGCGCGTAGGAAGCTGTCGACCTCCGCGACGTGGACCCAGCCGAGGAGATGCGGGTCCGCCGCGTGGTACGGGACCCCCTCGGAGGTGACGCCCCGCACCCGTTCGTGGACGGACCGGACCCGGTCGCAGGCGTCCTCGGCGCTGTCGGCCGTCCCGTACGTCGTCACGGCGAGGAACGTGCTCGTGCGCTGGAGCCGGCCCCAGGGGTCCCCGCGGAAGCCGGAGTGCGCGGAGACGGCGGCCATGGCGAGCGGGTGCAGCGACTGGAGCAGCAGCGCGGAGAGGCCGCCGATGAACATCGACGCGTCCCCGTGCACGGTGCGGATGGGGCGGTCCGGGCCGAACCAGCGGGGTCCGGGCGTGCCGTGGATACGGGCGCGGTTCTCCGGCCCGTCCGGGCCCGCGACCCGGCTGAACAGGGCGCTGCCCAGCCGTTCCCGTACCCCGCCGCCGTCCGCTCCGGTCCGTCTCATGGGGCGCCGGTCTCCCTTCGCGTCGTGTCCCGCCGGGTCCGGGCCCGTTCCCGGACCGCGTGCCCGGGGCCGCGATCCGGCCCGTGACCGGGAGGTGCGGGCCCGCACGGACCGGCGGAAGCACCTTTCAGCATGGCCGAACCGGGGGCGGAAAGTCCACGGAGCCGGCGACCCCGGCCGTCGGCTCAAAGGGCCACGCGAGTGCCCCATCCGTGCGCCCGGGCGACGGCGTCGGCGACATGGGCCGCGGCGACGTCCAGTGCGGCGTGACCGGTGGACTTGAACAGAGTGATCTCCTCGTCCCGCCGCCGGCCGGGGTGGTCACCGCCGAGGACCGAGCCGAGCAGCGTGACCCGCCGCCCGTCCGGGAGGTCCTGGAGTTCGTGGGCGCCGGAGGGCGGCGGGGTCGTGGCGGCGCCGGGCCACTCGGCGAAGAGGGAGGCGTCCCGGACCGTGTCCGCGTCCAGCTCGGGTCCGTGGGAGCCGCCCACCGAGCTGACGTGCGTGCCGGGGGCGAGCCAGGCGCGCCGGATCACCGGGCGCACCGCGCCGGTGCAGCAGAACACCGTGCCCGCCCCGCGCACGGCCTCCTCGATGCTGTTCGCGGCCCGGCCGGCGGGGTGGAGTGCGGCGGTGCTTCCGGCGCGTTCCGGATCGCGGCCGGCGACGAGGACAGGGGTGCCGGGGTCCACGGCGGCCAGCAGCGCGACCTGGGCGCGGGCCTGGGCACCGGTTCCGACGACGGCGACGGGCCCGGCGTCCGGACGGCCCAGGGCGCGGGCGCTCAGCGTGGCGGTCGCCGCGGTGCGGATCTCGGTGAGGGGCTCCGCGTCCATCAGGGCCAGCGGGCGGCCGTCCCGCTCGTCGAAGAGCGCGACGAGGCCCCGGTGGCTGCTGCGGCCGGGGCGCGCCGGGTCGGCGAACACGGAGACCAGCTTGGCCGCGAGCCCGAGACCGGGCACATGACCGGGCATCGCGCCGAGCAGGCCGTGCGGGGTGTGCGCGGCGATCCGCGGCGGCACGGACACCTGGTCGCGGGCGACGGCGACGAGGGCCGTGGCCACGGCGTCCAGGACGCGGTGCGGTTCGAGCGCGGCGCGTGTCCGCGCCCCGTCGAGGAAGAGGATCTCGCTCATGCCGGGCCTTCGGTGGAGGGGGTCGTGGACGGTGACGCGGACCCGGTTGCCGCTTCGGAGGTCCGGGCCTCGGAGGGCCCCGGGCCCAGGAGGATGCGTGCCAGGTCGTCCGTCGCCTCGCGCAGCCGCTCGCGCAGGTCCGGGAGCCGGGCCTCCTCGAAGTCCGGACCAAGGCCGACCAGGGTCAGGGCGCAGACGGGTGCCCCCTGGGGTGTGACCACGGCCCGGGCGAGCGAGGCGACCGGCTGTTCGTTGCGCCCGTACTCGACCGCGAATCCGGTGCGCTCCGCGTCCTCGATGTCGACCAGCAGTCCGTCGGGCCCCTCCAGCGGGTACCCGGCCTCCTCCGCGGCGCGCAGATAGGGGACCCGGTCCGCCGGGGTGAGGGCGGCGACGAGGGCGAGCGGGCCGGCGAACCGGTGAACGGGAAGGGCCTGCCCGGTCAGACTGCTGATCATCGCCAGCCGGTCGGGACGTACGACGTCGATCACCCGGGACCGGTCGACCTCGGGCACCTGGAGGTTGACCATCATGCCGGTGCGCTCGGACAGGGCCGCGAGGACCGGCCGGGCCAGGGCGCCGAGCGAGTTCCTGGCAGCGGAGGCCGACAGCTGCAGCACCGCGGTGCCGGGCAGATAGCGGTCGCCGGCCCGCAGCACCCAGCCGCGCCGGACCAGGTCGACCAGGACCCGGTAGGCGGTCGCGCGATGCAGGTCGACCTCCTCGGCGAGGTCGGTCAGACGCGGCGGCTGGGACGCGCGGGCCACGGCCTCGACCAGGTCCAGGGCCTTGTCCACCGCGGTACGGGGTGCCTCGGGCACGTCCGGCCCCTCCTTGTGACGTCGTGAGCGGTGCGCGTACGGTAGCGCATGTTGCGAGAGATGATACGTGTGTTACGTAGAGCGTAACAAGATCGATCGAGCGGCCCATCGGTCCGGACCGGACTGCTCCGGTCAGAGCTACTGCTGAGGTGAAGATGACGGACGAGACTTCGGGCGCACCGGCCCCGCACGCGCCCGCGGCGAAGGGAACCGTCGCGGTATACCGCGGCGCCACGCTGTTCGACGGAACCGGGGCTCCGGCCCGTGGTTCCACGTCGATCGTGATCGACGGCCCGGTGATCCGCGCCGTCGGCGACGACGTCGAGATCGCCGCGGACCTGCCCGCCGACGCCCTGGTCTTCGACCTCGACGGCCGCTTCGTCATCCCCGGTCTCATCGACTCCCACCAGCACATCGCGACGCCGCCCGACCGGCCCGTCGCCGAGGCGGTGCTGCGCCGGCTCGTCCACAGCGGGGTCACGGCCATCCGCGACATGGCCGACGACCTGCGCCAGGTCGGCGACCTCGCGCGGGCGGCGCTCGTCGGGGAGATCCCCGGCCCCGACATCCGCTACGCCGCGCTGATGGCGGGACCCGGCTTCTTCGACGACCCGCGCACCCACCAGGTGTCCCAGGGCGAGACGCCCGGCGCCGTGCCCTGGATGCAGGCGGTCACGAAGGACACCGACCTCAGGATCGCCGTCGCACTGGCCCGGGGCACCCACGCCAGTGCGATCAAGGTGTACGCGGACCTCGACCACGAGACCGTCGCCGCGATCGCGGAGGAGGCGCACCGGCAGGGCGTCCCGGTCTGGGCCCACGCCACCGTCTTTCCCGCCTCGCCCGGAGAGATCGTCGCGGCCGGCGCGGACAGCGTCTCGCATGTCACCCTGCTCGCCTTCGAGGGCACGGACGAACCGCTGACCAGCTACAAGACCAAGCCGAAGGTCGACCACGAGCGGTTCGCGGCCGGTGACGACCCCCGGATCGAGGAGCTGTTCGCCCTCATGAAGCAGCGTGGCACGGTCCTCGACGCGACCGCGGGCATGTGGGCGAGCGAGGCTCTCGCGGGCGAGGGGCCCGAGGACGCCGAGCGCGCCGCGGCCAACACCGCGCTCGCCGCCGTCCTCACCGCCCAGGCCCACCGGGCCGGTGTCGAGATCGCGACCGGCACGGACTACGAGACCGACGCCGGGGACCCCTTCCCCGCGCTCTACGACGAGCTGGCGTTCCTCGTGGAGCGCTGCGGGATGTCCCCGGCGCAGGTGCTCCGCTCGGCCACGCTGATCGGTGCCCGCAGCGCCGGCGCCGAGGACGTCATGGGCAGCGTCGAGCCGGGCAAGCTCGCCAACTTCGTCGTCCTGGAGGACGATCCGCTGCGGGACATCGCGAACCTGCGCAGCGTCACGCTGACCGTCAAGCGCGGCCGGCGCTTCGAGCGCCGGGACTTCGCTCCCGCGGCGCCCGGAGCGGCACGCCCCGAGGTCGCGAGGGAGTCCGGCGGGGACGAGCCCACCGCCGAGAGCGCCTCCGCGACCACCCTCGCCGCGACCGTCCAGGTCACGCCCCCCGCCCCGCACGCCGCCGAAGCGACCCACCCCGTCGAGGAGACCCGATGACCGACCTCCCCATGATCATCAACGCGCTCGGGCAGCTCGACAATCCGAACGCCCCCGGGTCGGCCGAGGCCGCCTCGCAGCTGAACCCCTCCAGCGAGCAGCTGACGATCGACGCCCGGACGCTGGCGGACGCCCGTGCCTCGGGCCTCACCGCCGTCAACGTCACCCTCGGCTACACGATGGGCGACATGCCGCCATACGAGCACACGCTGCACGAGATCGCCGTCTGGGACGGGATCGTCCGGGACAACGCGGCCGACCTCCTCAAGGTGCGGACGGCGGCGGACATCCGCCGGGCCCGGGAGGAGGGCCGGATCGGTGTGATCTACGGCTTCCAGAACGCCGTCGCGGTCGGCGAGGACGCCGGGCGCGTCGCCACGTTCGCCGACCTCGGCGTCCGGGTCGTCCAGCTCACGTACAACCAGGCCAACCACATCGGCGACGGCTCCATGGCGCCGGAGAACCGGGGGCTGACGGACTTCGGCCGGACCCTCGTCGAGGCCCTCGACGAACACCGCCTCATGGTCGACCTCTCCCACAGCGGTGAGCGCACCTGTCTGGAGGCCGCGAAGATCGCGCGCCGACCGGTGTCGATCAACCACACCGGCTGCCGGGCCCTGGCCGACCTGCCGCGCAACAAGACGGACGAGGAACTGCGCCTGGTCGCCTCGCGCGGCGGCTTCGTGGGCATCTACTTCATGCCCTTCCTCAACGTGTCGGGCCACGCCACGGCCGCGGACGTCGTGGAGCACATCGTCCACGCGGTCGACGTGTGCGGCGAGGACCACGTCGGCATCGGCACCGACGGGACCGTGACGTCCATCGACGACCTGGACGCCTACCGCGCGCATCTCGCCGAGCACGTGGCCCTGCGCCGCGCGGCCGGTGTCGGGGCGGCGGGGGAGCGCGACGACACCCTTCCCTTCGTGATCGACCTGCGCGGGGTCGACCAGTTCCGCGAACTCGTCCGCCTCCTGGAGCAGCGCGGCTACCGCTCTGAACGCATCGAGAAGATCCTCGGAAAGAACTTCCTGGACTACGCCGACCGCGTGTGGGCGCCGGAGGTCTCCCGGTAACCGGAGCGGCTCCCGTCCGCCCGGTCCGCCGGGACGGACGGGAGCGCCTCGCGGGCGTGCGCGGGGAGCCGGGCGGGGTGGGAGCGCCTCGCGGGGGTGCGCGGGGTGCCGGGCCGGGTGGGAGGCGGTGACCGCCGTTTCGGGCGCGGCGACAGCTGAATCGATTGTTCAGGCGACGGAATCCATCGCGTTTCCTTGCCTCGGAGACATATTCATTCGTACTCTTGCGGCATCCGCTCGTCGAACCCGGTGTCCGCCGAGCCCACCGACAGAGGAGCCTCGATGGACCGCACCCGCCTGCAGCAGCTCCTGGTGCGCGAGAGCGCCGAGGCCGAGCGCCGCAACCCGCGCTCCAGGGCCGCGTACGAGCGGGCCGAGCACCTGTTCGGCCGGGTCCCGATGACGTGGATGAACAAGACCGCCGGAGCCTTTCCGCGCTATCTGGACAGCGCGCGCGGCGCCCGGGTCACCGACATCGACGGCCACGAGTACATCGACTTCTGTCTCGGCGACACCGGCGCGATGGCCGGTCACTCGCCCGAGGTGGTGGCGGAGGCGGTGCGGACCCGGTTCGCCGTGAGCGGCGGCGCCACCGCGATGCTGCCCACCGAGGACGCCGAATGGGTGGGCGCCGAACTGACCCGCCGCTTCGGGCTCGCGCGCTGGAGCTTCTCGCTGACGGCCACCGACGCCAACCGCTGGTCCATCCGTCTGGCCCGGGCGGTCACCGGCCGCCCGAAGATCCTGGTGAACAGCTACAGCTACCACGGCAGCGTCGACGAGTCGCTGATCGTCGTCGGCCCGGACGGTCACGGCACGGCCCGCCCCGGAAACGTCGGCGCCCCCTGTGACGTCACCCTCACCAGCCGTGTCGCGGAGTTCAACGACCTGGAGCAGTTGGAGCGCGAGCTCGCCCACGGGGACGTCGCCGCCGTCCTCATGGAACCCGCGCTCACCAACATCGGCATCGTGCTGCCCGAACCGGGCTACCTGGAGGGCGTCCGCGACCTGACGCGCCGGTACGGCACCCTCCTGATCAACGACGAGACGCACACCTTCTCCGCGGGCCCCGGCGGCTGCACCGCCGCCTGGAACCTGGAGCCGGACATGCTCACCATCGGCAAGGCGATCGGCGGCGGGATCCCGGCCGGCGCCTACGGCCTCTCGGCCGAACTCGCCGACCGGCTGCTCGGCCGCGACGACCTGGACCTGATCGACATGGGTGGCGTCGGCGGCACCCTCGCCGGCAACGCCCTCTCCACCGCGGCGACGCGCGCGACCCTGGAGCACGTCCTCACCGACGCCGCGTTCGACGCGATGGCCAGGCTCTCCGAACGCTTCGAGGCCGGGGTGCGGGCGGGCATCGACGCCTTCGGCCTGCCGTGGTCCGTGAGCAGGCTCGGAGCCCGTACGGAATACCGGTTCGCCGACCCCGCGCCGCGCACCGGAACGGAATCGGCCGCGGCCGCCGACACCGAGCTGGAGGACTTCCTCCACCTGTACCTCGCCAACCGGGGCATCCTGCTGACCCCGTTCCACAACATGGCGCTCATGTGCCCGGCGACCACCGAGCAGGACGTGGACCGGCACACCGAGGTCTTCGCCGCCGCCCTGGCCGAACTGGCCGGCTGAACGGCGCCGTTAACCTGGGACCGGTCAGCCGGAGAGGAACAGCGTGGACGACATCGACCGGGCCATCCTGCGAGAACTGCAGATCGACGGCCGGATCGCCTATGCCGAACTGGGCCCGAAGGTCGGACTGTCCGCCTCGGCGGCCCGCCAGCGCCTCCAGCGGCTGCTCGACTCGCAGGCGGTCCAGGTCGTCGGCGTCACCGATCCGATGGGTATGGGCGGGCAGGCGATGGGCCTGCTCGGCATCGCCGTGGACGGGGATCCGCGAGCGGTCGCCGACCAGCTGGCCGAACGGACCGAGGTCGTCTACGCGGTGCTGACCTCGGGCGGCTTCGACCTGTTCGCCGAGGTCGTCTGCCCCGGACCGCGGGACCTGCTCGACTTCGTCAACGACGTCGTACGGCAGATCGAGGGCGTCCGGCAGGTGCAGTCCTTCCCCTACTTCGGGATCCACACCCACCGCTTCCTGTGGAACGTGGGCTGAGCCCGCTCCCGGCACCGCGAGTGGGCTGAGCCCGCTTTCGGCACCGTGAGTGGGCTGATCCCGCTCCCGGCACTGCGACGGCGGCTCGGGACCGGCTCCCGAGGGCGGCGCGCGGCGGCTACCGTGCCCCGCTCTTGGCCGGTGTCTTCTTGCCCGGCGTCGAGACCCGCACCCCCAGCGGCCGGGCCAGTCCGATCACCCCTTCGTCCAGGCGCTGCAGATGCCGCAGGACCCGGCCCGTGACCCGGTCGTGGCGGGGCGCGTCCGAGGTCCCCGGCTCCAGCATGGCGGCGAGGCTCGCCCCGGTCTCCGCCACACCGTCCGGGACGTCGTGGGCCACCCGGGCGACCAGCGCGTCGATGTTGTGGCCGATGCGGACGCCCGCCACCTTCAGCCGGGGGTCCGCGGCGACCGACTTGCTGTACGGGAGGAGTTCGGCCGTCGCCGCCAGCGACCGCGCGTGATAGGCGCACGTCTCCAGCAGGGCCACGATGTAGCGGGCGGTCTGACGGCGGGCCCGCCAGGGCGTGATCGGATGGGTCAGCGGTTTGGTCGAGCCCCGCAGCTTGTCCAGCGCCGTGTCGAGTTCGCGGGCCTTGTCCAGCAGGTCGAGGGCGATCCCGCCGCTCAGCTGCTCCACGGCCGCGCTCGTGACGTCCCCGAGCCGGACGAGCACGGCGGCCAGGAGCTCGTCCGTACGGCGGTCGGTGTGGACCGGCAGGACCAGGACGGCCGCGACCATCCCGCAGATGGCGCCCAGTGCCGTCTCCTCGATCCGCAGGACCAGCACCGCCGGGCTGTAGGTGTTGAGCACCGTGTACAGCAGCCCCAGCATCGCCGTCACGAAGAAGGACATCAGGACGTACGACACGGGGGCGGTGAAGTACATCGCGAAGATGAACAGCAGCACCAGCGCGAACGCCGTCCAGGTGTGGTTGCCGATCACACCGGCCAGGATGACGCCGGCGACCACGCCGAGGACCGTCCCCAGCAGCCGCCGGTAGCCCTTGACCAGGATCTCCCCGGTCGAGGCGGTGTTCAGGAACACGACCCAGCAGGTCAGTACCGCCCAGTACCACCGCTGGGGGGAGAGCAGTTCACCCCCGACGATGGCCAGCGTCGAGCCCACGGAGACCTGCACCGCCGCCCGCGTCGTGGGCCGGTCGAGTCCGGTGGGATCCGGCTCCTCCTGCTCCTCCCCCTCGGCGGCGATGGAGGCGTCCTCGGCCTCCAGCTCCTCGCGGGAGCGCTGCGTCTCGGGGGAGTCGTCCGCCTCGTCCTGGGGGCCGTCGAGCGCCAGCCGCAGTCCGAGGGCCGCGCGGGCCGCCTCCCCGATGCCACGGAAGACGTCCTGCACGGCCGCCGGGGCGCGCGGCAGGTTCTCCTCCTCCCGGTAGCCGAGCAGCCGGTTGCGCAGCTGGGCCACTCCGGCGCCGCGCTCACCGGAGGCCGGGCCGGCCACGAGCACTCCCAGGGCCTCGAGATCGCGGTGCAGCGTCGCGATGGTGTCGTCACGTTCCTGGAGCCGGTCCCCGGGCTCGGGCAGTGGCGCGTGCGGCAGATGCAGGGCGAGCGTGTCGGCCTGTTCGGCGCTGCGCGCGGTGAGGATGAGGACGCCGAGCCGCTCGGCGGCGATCTCGGCCTCGGCGACCCGTCGCTGGAGCAGCGAGGCGGTCGCACCGTCCGACGTACCTCCGTCCAGCCGGTCCTGGATCATCATCGCGCTCTCGTGCAACCGCGCGGTGTGCAGCCGTACGTCGTCCAGCGCCTTCTCGACGTCGTCGGGACCGGCGTCGAGCAGATCGATCTGGGCGGAGACCAACTGGGCCACGCGGGCCCGGAACGCCTTGCGCAGCCGGCGGAGGACCCGCTCGGTCGACTCGGCGACCACGCCGAAGCGCACCACGGCACTGCACGCGAAGGCGATGATGAGTGCCACGCACAGGTCGGGCAGCGTGGAGTAGGCGGCCCCGCCGAACAGGGACAGGAAGTAGATCTGGAAGGCGATCAGACCGAGCGCCGTACCGCGGTCGCCGTACCGGCGGCAGTAGACCGCGACGAAGATCAGCACGATGAAGCACACGTCGCCCGCGAGGGTGTGGGTGTTCAGCACGGCGCCCAGCGTCATCGCCATGAGGGCCACGGGCAGTCCGAGCGCGAGGGTGAGGGCCTGGGAGCGCCGGCGCCTCTCCTTGATGGAGAAGGTGGCGACCATGGCGGTCATGGCTCCGCTCACCATGAGGCTGGGACCGGCTCCGCGCAGACCGAGCACGACGAGCGTGAGGGCGATGGCGCCGACGGTCCGCAGTCCGGCCATGAGCCGCAGCAGGCCCGGGTCGGACGCCACGAACCGGTTCCAGATCGCCGCTCGATTCGGCCGTGTCACTGTCCTCACGCTGCCGTCGTTCCCTGCTTCCCAGGTCATGATCCGGTACTTCAGCATCGCACCATGCGGCTCGCCTCGCGCGTCCCGGCGCCGGGACCCGTGAGGGTGGGCGGCGACCGCGGGGCAGGCGGCCACGACCCCTTGTGGGAGCGCTCCCAAGGCGTCAGGATGCGGTCATGAAGCCATCGCCGTTCATCCGCGCCTACCGGCCCGCCGATCGCGCCGCCGTCGCCGACGTGTGCGTGAGCACCGCCGACGAGGGAGGGGACTCGCGGGCCCTCTACCCCGACGAGGAGCTGATGCCGACCCTCTTCGCCGCCCCCTACTGCCATCTGGAGCCCGGACTCGCCTTCGTCCTCGACGACGGGAGCGGACGCGCCGTCGGCTATGTGGTCGGCACCGGCGACACGGCGGAGTTCGTCGAGCGGTTCCGCGACACCTGGATCCCGCGCGTGGCGCACCGCTACCCGGCACCGACGACGGAGCCCGGCACGCCCAGCGAGGTGATGGTCGAACTCCTGCACACCCCCGAGCGCATGATCCTCCCCGAACTCGGTGACTACCCGGCCCACCTGCACATCGACCTGCTGCCGGACTTCCAGCGGCGCGGCCACGGCAGAAGGCTCATGCACACGTTCCTCGCCGCACTGGGCGCCCGCGGGGTACCGGCCGTCCACCTGGGCATGGTCACCGCGAACACGGCCGCGCGGGCGTTCTACGACCGCCTCGGCTTCCATGTGATCCCCGTCGCCGACCCGGGACCGCTCACCTATCTCGGCCGGACGACGGCGGTGGACGGTGCCGACGACCTGGCGGGAGCCTCGGCGGTGTCCGTTCCGGGAGCGCCAGGACGTCCGTAGTCAGTCCGTCCCGGGCCCGCTCCCGGGGGCGGAGGTCAGGCCCCTCCGGGCTCCGGGGGCGGCGGGCAGCGGGTAGTCGTCC
The DNA here is from genome assembly GCF_000725495.1 of Streptomyces aureus. Classification (GTDB taxonomy): domain Bacteria; phylum Actinomycetota; class Actinomycetes; order Streptomycetales; family Streptomycetaceae; genus Streptomyces; species Streptomyces aureus_B. The sequence continues at coordinate 87,589 of NZ_JNZD01000030.1, read as the reverse complement.
ACGGTCACCGAGTCGTGGAAGCGCGCGCTGCGGGTGGTGAGGCGCAGGAGGGCGCGCCCGGGCCCGGTGGGCAGGGCCGAGATCAGACGGGCGCCCTGGGCCAGCCCCCACACGCCGAGGCGGGAGGTCGGCAGCAGGGTCCCCGCCGCGCTCAGCGCGACGGCGCGGCTGCCGCGCACGTGCTCCGCCATTTCCCGTTCGTAGGCGGGGAAGGCGCGCCGGTGGTCACCACCGGCCCGCGCCAGCTCTCCGGCGAGGACGTACGCGCCGACGACGGCCAGACTGGTGCTGCCGCCGACGACGGCGCCGGGGCAGTAGCCCGCGTCGCCGACGAGCGTCACCCGTCCCCGTGACCAGGTGTCCATGCGAAGCTGGGTGATGGAGTCGAAGTAGAAGGCCGGGGTGCGGTCGAGCTCGTCGAGCCAGCGGTCCACCTGGGGGTGCAGCCCGGTGAACGCGCCGCGCAGCAACTCCTTCTGCCGGCCGACGTCGTGGTGATCGCCCTCGGGCTCGCGCTCGCTGCGGAACAGGAACAGCGCCCGCGCGTCCTGGATGTGCCGCGCGCCGTACAGCCCCGCCGTGCGGCCGACACCGACGTGCATGACGAGTTCCCTGTCGAGACCGGAGGCGTTCGGCAGGGTCAGCACCCCGAAGCAGGCCCCGATGAAGGAACCGAGGCGGGACTCCTCGCCGAAGACGAGGCGGCGCACCCGGGAGTGGAGCCCGTCCGCGCCGACGACGAGGTCGAAGCGGCGCGGCGCGGCCCTCTCGAACGTCACCTCGCCGTCGGGCGAGACCGCGGTGACCGAGTCGCCGAAGAGGTACTCGACGTCGTCGCGCGTGGCCTCGTAGTAGATCTCGCTCAGGTCGTCCCGCATGATCTCGGCGTGGCGGCCGGAGGCGTCGTCGAAGATCTTCGAGAGGTCCGCCCGGACGGGGTGCCGTGAGCCCTCCGGGTGGACGGTCAGCCGGTTCGTCCCGGTGGCCCGTTCCGCGATGCGCGGGAGCACCCCCATCCTCGCCGAGATGTCCAGGGCGGGCCGGAACAGGTCGACCGCGTGTCCGCCGGTCCGGCGCGGACCCGGCGCGCGCTCGACGACGGTGACGGAGAAGCCGTTCCTGGTGAGCCAGTAGGCCAGCACCGGACCGGCGACGCTCGCGCCGGAGACGAGGATCCGCATGGCAGCCCTGCCTTTCGTTCGGTCCGCCCGCGCGGCGTGCGCCGCGGCTGAGGGGCATGGGCCCACTGTCCGCGCCCCCGACCGCCGGTGGATTGGACGAATGTTCCCCCTCAACGGGCCTCCGTAGAATGGGAGGATGCGAACCTTCGCGCACGGTGGGGCCACGTGGGGCGTCGTGTGTCCGCCTTCGCCGGGCCGGATCGCAGGGGTCACGATGGCCGGGTTCCGGGTCGGTGATCTGGACGCGCTCCGGATCGTCCCGCACCCGGCCGTGACGCTGCTCCTGGAGTTCGGCGCCGGCTCGCCGGTCGTCGACGGGGCCGCGGGACGGTGCCGGGGAAGTGTCGTCGCCGGGCCCGGACTCGGGGCGGCGGGCGCGGTCCGGGCGCGGGGAGTGGACCTGGAGTGCGTGCAGGTGCGGCTGTCCCCGGTCGTCGCTCGGTCGGTGCTGGGCGTCTCGCCCGCCGGCCTCGCCGGATCGGTGGTGCCGCTGGAGGATCTGTGGGGCCGGGAGGTGTCACGGATCCGTGAGCGACTCGCGGAAGCCTCGTCGTGGGATCAACGCTTCGCGCTCACGGAGGCGTTGCTGGCTCGCCGCCACGGCGCGGGGCCGCCGGCGGACCCGGAGGTGGCCCGGGCCTGGCACCGGATCGTCGCCGGCCGTGGCCTGGTCCGGGTCGACGACCTCGCGGCGGAGGTCGGCTGGAGCCGCAAGCGGCTGTGGTCCCGGTTCGGGTCGCAGGTCGGTCTGCCGCCCAAGCGCGCGGTGCGGCTGGTCCGCTTCGACCACGCCGCCCACCGTCTGGTCGCGGGCGAGGGCGCGGCCCGGGTCGCGGCCGACACCGGCTACACCGACCAGTCCCATCTGCACCGCGACGTCATGGCGTTCACCGGGACGACCCCGAGGGCGGTGGCGGCCGAGCCGTTCCTCGCCGTCGACGATCTTGCGTGGCCGGGCCGCGGGGCGGCCGACGGAGCGCGAACTCCCGTGCGGGAAGGGCTCGTTCGCAACTGAGCCACGGCGCGAGTGCGCCGTCCCGGCCGTCGGCCGAAGCCTTGTCCCCGTGTCGGAGTCGCCGTGGGAAACGCGGGCGCACCGGCCCCGGCGGATGCGACCGCCGGGAACCGGTGCGGGGAGTGCGGCCTCGGCGTGTGGCCGCGGCCTTTCGTGCGGGCGTGTAGTCAGCGCGTGGCCGCTGCCGTCCCGTGGTGCGGGCGTGAAGTCAGCGCGTGGCCGCTGCCGTCTCCGGCGTGGCCGTCGGGCCCGCCTTTTCGTCACCTGCGGCGGCGCGGGCCGCCGGGATCAGGGCGGCGATGGCCGCGGCCACCAGGGCGACACAGCCGCCGATGACCAGACCGGTGCGGAAGCCGCTCTCGGAGGTGAACGTGTAGCCTCCCGCGCTGGTCGTCATCTGGGCGAGGACGACACCGACGACGGCCGAGCCGACCGAGGTGCCCAGGGAGCGCATCAGCGTGTTGAAGCCGTTCGCGGCGGCGGTCTCGGAGAGCGGGACCGAGCTCATGATCAGGGCCGGCATCGAGCCGTAGGCCAGTCCGACGCCGCTGTTGATGACCATGCCGGTGACCATGAGGCCCCAGGCCGAGCCCATGAGGACCAGCGCAAGACCGTAGCCGAGGGCGATGACGAGGACACCGCAGACCAGCGTGAACTTGGGGCCCCGGGCGTCGGTCAGCTTTCCGCCGAGCGGGGAGACGATCATCATCATGATGCCGCCGGGCGCCATCCACAGGCCCGCCGCGAGCATCTCCTGGCCCAGCCCGTAGCCCGTCGCCTCGGGGAACTGGAGCAGCTGCGGGATGATCAGCATGCTGGCGTACATGCCGAAGCCGACGAAGATCGAGGCCACGTTGGTGAGCAGGACCCGGGGGCGGGCCGTGGTGCGCAGGTCGATCAGCGGGTCCTGGGTGCGCGTCTCCCAGACGGCCCAGCCGATCAGCACCGCCACGGCGGCGGTGAACAGGCCGAGGGTGGTCGCGGAACCCCAGCCCCAGTCGGCGCCCTTGGAGACGCCGAGGAGCAGACAGACCAGTCCGGCACCGAGCCCGAGCGCGCCGAGGAGGTCGAAGCGCTGACCCTTGGCGCCGGCCGGCACGTCGGGGACCAGGAACCAGATCAGGGTGCCGATCGCCACCGCGAGCACGGCGGAGCCCCAGAACAGCACGCGCCAGTCGGCGTACTGGGCGACCGCGGCGGAGATGGGCAGGCCGAGGCCGCCGCCGATCCCCATCGAGGCGCTGACCAGGGCGATGGAGGAGCTCAGCTTCTCCGCGGGCACCACGTCGCGCAGCAGGGCGATGCCGAGGGGCACCATGCCCATGCCCATGCCCTGCAGACCCCGGCCGACGATCATCGGGACGACCGACGAGGAGAGCGCGCACACCACCGATCCGGCCACGAGCGGGACGGAACAGGCGAGCAGCATCCGCCGCTTGCCCAGCAGGTCGCCGAGGCGCCCGGACACCGGGACGCAGACGGCCGCGACCAGCAGGGTCACGGTGATCACCCAGGCGGAGTTCGCCGGCGTGGTGTGCAGGATCTGCGGCAGCTCCGCGATGAGCGGGGTGACCAGTGTCTGCATGATGGCCGCCACGGTGCCGGCGAGGGCGAGCGTGGCGACCACGCCGCCCGCTCGGGCGGAAGGCTGGGGGGCGTCCATGGGGGACTCCTCGGGTTCTGTCTTCGGGGCAAGGGATGTGCATCGTACATGTCCTGTGCATAACGCATGAGGTATGGCCCATGCATGTGATGTGGGCGGTGCATGAGGGTGTGGGACCATGGGCAGGGCCGCACCCGCGTGCGCGGGGCGCGCGGCTCACGAGGACGGCGGGAGGCGGCAGGCGGATGGTCAGGCCCACACACGAGGTCGAGTACGAGCAGATGCTGCTCAGCCGCCATGGATGGATGAACCACCGGGGCGGCCGGACCAAGGACGGTGTCCTGGAGCGCAGCGCGTACATCCTGCTCAGCCGGATCCGCATCCAGGGGCCCATGTCGATCGGCGAACTCAGCGACGCGTTCGGGCTCGACGCCTCCACCCTCAACCGGCAGACCGCCGCGGCGATGCGGGCCGGGCTCGTCGAGCGGATCCCCGACCCCGAGGGCGGCATGGCCCGTAAGTTCCGCATCACCGACGAGGGGGCGCGGCTGCTCGACGAGGAGCGGCAGGGTCTCATCAGCTCGCTGGACCGGGTCATGGCCGACTGGCCGGAGGAGGACATCGCCGCCTTCGCCGGTTATCTGCGCCGGTTCAACACCGACATCGAGCGCATCGGCGGACGTCCCTGGCCGCGCCCCTGAGGCACCGGCCGGCGGCTCGACGCCTCTCCGGCGCGTCCGGCCGTCCGCTCGACGCCTCTTGGGCGCGCGGAAAATCCGGTGACGTGTCCGCACGCCGCCCCCTACGCTCCCCCGCATGAACAGAACAGGGGGATTGATCAATGTGGTGGACGTCGAGGCGACCTGCTGGGAGGGCGCGCCTCCGCCCGGCGCGGTGAACGAGATCATCGAGATCGGCTTGACCGTCGTCGATCTGGACGAGGGCGTCCGGCTCGAGAAGCACCGCATCCTGGTGCGGCCCGCGCGCTCGACCGTCAGCGCGTTCTGCACCGAACTCACCGGGCTGACGCAGGAGGAGGTCGACGGGGGACTCGAATTCCGCGAGGCCTGCCGGGTGTTGGCCGCACAGCATGCTGCGGGGGAGCGGCCGTGGGCGAGTTGGGGTGACTACGACCGCAATCAGTTCACCCGTCAGTGCGCCGCGACGGGGACCGCGTACCCCTTCGGCCGCCGTCACACCAACGCGAAGGCCGTCTTCACCGACGCCCACCGACTGCGGCGACGGCCCGGGATGGCGCAGGCCCTGCGGGTGGCCGGACTGCCGCTGGAGGGGCGCCATCACAGCGGCGAGGACGACGCGTGGAACATCGCCGCACTCGTCCTCGGCCTGGCGAAGCGTGGTTCCTGGCCGGACGCCTGAGGACCGTCGCCGCCGGGACGCCGTCCCGACGGTTCCTCCCCGGCGGTCCCTGATTCTCTGAGGCCGTCCCGCCGCCGCCGTCCCGCCGCCGCCGTCCCGCCGCCGCCGTCCCGCCGTCCGGCCGTCCCGCCGTTTCCCGACGCCCTGAGGTCGATGCGGTCCCGGTGGCCGTCGCCCGCGCCGTCGCCCGGTGTCAGCCGTTCTTGTCGGCGTCCCGCGCGGCCCGCTCCAGCCGGGCCCGGTAGTCCTCCCACCACGCCGCGTCGCCCGGCATCACGCTGTCGTTCTCCGCGTTCATCCCGACGGCGCCGTCCATGAGTTCACGGACGATGTCGGCGTGCCCCGCGTGCCGCTGGGTGTCGGCGATCACGCGGACGACCGCGTGATGCAACGTCACCTCGTCCTTGCCGGCGGGCCACCACGGCACCCTGCCGGTCGCCTCCAGCGGCAGCGCCTCGATCGTCGCGTCCGCGTGTGCCCACGCCCGGTGGTAGAGGTCCACGACGAACGCGCGCGACTCGTCGGCGGTCGCCCACATGTCGCCGTTGGTCTCGGCCGCGTTCTCCAGCCAGGGCAGCGGTTCACCGGACGGCCGTCCGAAGACGTCGCCGAGGTAGCCCAGTTCCATCGTCGCCACGTGCTTGACCAGCCCGAGAAGGTTGGTCCCGGTCGGGGTGAACGGGCGGCGGACGTCGTACTCCGAGAGGCCGTCGAGCTTCCAGACCAGGGCGTCGCGCGCCGACTGCAGATAGCGGTGGAGATCGGCCTTGGCGTCCGGGGGAGTCATGGCGTCCAGTCTGCCGCTCCTTCACGTCCCGGCGGCCGTTTTCCCGTTTCCGGGCCGGTGCGGATCGAGTAGGGTCACGTGACATGAACACCGGACCGGCCTCGCGCCATGCACGGAACGGCGATCCGGTGGAGGGCTGATCGGGCGACGGGTGCGCCGACGGCCGCCCGCGGATCCGGCACGCGGACCTCCTGGTGCCTCGGCACCTCGAGTCCCTTTCCGTGTCGAGCAGAACCGAGGCACTCCACCATGAGCGTCAGCTTCAACCACACCATCATCGCGTCCAAGGACCGTCACGCGTCGGCCCGCTTCTTCCGGGAACTGCTGGAACTGCCGGAGGCGCCCTCCTGGGGGCCGTTCGTCAACATCCAGCTCTCCGACGGTGTCCTCTTGCAGTTCGCCGAGCCGCCGGTGGACATCCAGATGCAGCACTACGCCTTCCTGATCGACGACGAGCTGTTCGACCGTGCGTACCGGCGCCTGTGCGACGACGGCGTGGAGCACTGGGCCGATCCCCAGATGCGGCGCGCGGGCGAGACCAACACCGAGCACGGCGGCCGGGGCGTCTACTTCAAGGACCCGGCAGGTCACGCGATCGAGCTGATCACCCGCCCGTATCTCTAGGCGGTCGTTTCGCTGGTCAGTTGCTGCCCGGCCGGGGGTGCCGAGGACGGCACAACCGGCCGGGCACCGGGCTGCCGGGCCAGCGGGGCAGCCGGGCAGTGGGGACAGCCAGGCAGTCGGTGCGCGGTGCGCGGTGCGCGGGGCGCGGTGCGCGGTGTCCCGCGCGCCGGAGTGCGGCCGGTTCACCCCGAAGGGTTGTTTTGTGGCGGGTTGCGGTGAACAGGGCGTGGATGTCGGAGTCTTGGGGAGAACCTGGGCGTACGCGAATCGCCGTTGCCGAGGAGGCCCGCCGTGTCCGATGTCGTCTTCACGGCGGATTTCGCCTCGACCCGCCAATGGGTCGCGGGGCACTCCTGGGCCTATCCCGACGGCGGTCCGGTCAATCCGGACGACGGCAAGCTCGACCACCTGGTGACCGACCCGTCCTACTGCCGGACCGGCCGCTTCCGGGCCACCCGGCGGCCGGACGGCGACTGGAACGCGGGCCTCCTCACCACGGAGGGCAGCGCGGGCGGCTTCATGGTGCGTACGGGCGACGTGCTGGAGACACGGGTCAAACTGCCGACGGTGACGGGCGCCTGGCCGGCCGTCTGGACCTGGAGGGACGGCGGTCAGGAGATCGACGTCTTCGAGTACCACCCCGACAACCCCGACCTGCTCGAACTCTCCAACCATGTGCACAACACCCACCGGTACTACCGTCATCCGGACATCGCGCCGGGTGCCTGGGTCGACCTCGTGGTCGAGTTCGGCGCCCACAACGTCGTGTGGTGGGTCAACGGAGTCCGGGTCTTCGACGACCGTCGGGGAGTCGGCCGGTCCTGGCACGCCTACCTCATCGTCAACCTGTCCGTGTGTGCCGGGCGGTACCACCCGCCGCCGCCACCGGAGGCCACGGAGATGGACTTCGAGGTGGCCCGGCTGACGGTTCGCAGACCCAGGGTCGGGCTGCCCTTCCCCGCGACGGCGGAGCACGAGGCCGGCGTCCTCGACTGACGTGTGCCGGGAGCCCACGCTCCGGATTCGGACCCGGGAAGGTGCATCCGCCGGGGCGCTCGGCGCCGAAGCACGGCATCAGAAGCGACGCCGTGCTCGTGCGCGTCGCGCCGACAGGTGCCGAGGATCATGCCGAATCCGCAGCCGGGGCGGGACGCCCCCGAGACCGCCTACATCAGTCACGTCGGCAACTGCCGTACGTGCCAACGGGAGTCGGGGCGCTGCCCACAGGCCGCCCGTCTCTGGCGCCACTATCAGGAGTGGCGCAGCAGCTACCGGGCCCGGCCCGAGAGCACCGACTGAGAGCGCAGGCCGAGGGCCCCGGCCGAGGGGGCCGGTGGCCGGTGGCGGGCGGTCGGTGAGACGATCCCTCCTCACGGTCCGGTGCGCGGCGCGGAGAAGCGCCGCGAAGGTGGAGAGGTGTCATGCGAGGCTCTGCGCGGATGTCCGCCGATGACGTGTCCCGGACCGGAACGGCCGGCGCGCCGGCGGCGCTGCGGCCGTGCCGCGTTCCCCCGCCCGGTTCCGGTGCGGCGCGCGCGGCCGTGCTGGTCCTGCACGGCGGCACCGTGGACAGCAAGGCCCCGCTGCGGCCGTGGAACGTCGCACGCGCCCGGATGCAACCCTTCGTGCGGTCCGTGACCCGGGCCGTGCCCGACGCGAGCACCTTCGTCGGGCAGGTGCGCTACCGCTACCGGGGGTGGAACGGCACGGACGCCGACCCCGTCGCCGACGTCCTGCGGGCGCTGGACGAACTCACCGATCTGGTGGGGGAGGTGCCGGTCGTGCTCGTGGGCCACTCGATGGGCGGGCGCGCCGCCCTGCGGGCCGCGGCCTCGCCGCGGGTCCGGGCCGTGGTGGCGCTGGCGCCCTGGTGCCCGGACGGGGAACCGGTGGCCCATCTGCGGGACAAGCGGGTGATCGTGCTGCACGGCGACCGGGACCGGGTGACCGATCCGGCGGAGTCGTTCGCACTCGTCCGGCGGGCCGCGGAGGCGGGCTCCTCGGCCAGTGCCGTACGGGTGGAGGGCGGGGACCATGCGATGCTCCGCCGTGCGCGGACCTGGCACCGGGCCACGGGCGCGACGGTCGCCGGTCTGGTGGACCGGATCGCCGAGGGGCTCGCCCCGCTCCCCGCCGAACGGCCGGGCGGGGAGCCGGGCGTGATCTAAGGGGTGTCGAGCCGATCGTCGGGGTCGGGACTGGGGGAGAACGGGCGGCGCGATCCGGAGGGGCCGGGGGCCGGACGGGCGGCGGACGCGGGAAGCGGGGCGCCCGTCGACGGATCCCAGCTCAGGATCCACTCGAAGTCGCGTTGCAGCCGACGGGCCTCGCTGCGCACGAGCGTCGGTATGTCGCCGCGTTCGGAGATCAGTTGGGCATAGATCGGCGCATCGTGCACGTGGGGATCCTCGACTCGCTCTCGTGGTCTGACGTGCTTCGACGGTACGGCCGGGGCGCGTCCGCAGCGGTGATCCGGCCAGCTCGGCCAGAACCGGTCAAGGTGTGACCAACGGGTGCCGCCGATGCCGAACGACATGCCAGGGAAAGCCAGTTCTGTGCACACTTCCGACACATCCAGGACGCATCGAGCGTGACCGGCCGGCCGGGGCGGGCAGGGGTGGGCCGGGAGGGTTCCGGCTGCCGGGAACCCGGGCGCGCCGCCCGCTCGCACGGCGCGCGGGGGAGCAAGAGCCGTGGTCCCGGCGGGAGTCGGCGCCGGGCCACGTCAACGGGCCTGCCCGGCCGCCGTTTCGAGCACGCCCCGTGTCCTCACCGTCGCACTGCGGGACAGTGCGATGAAGGTCACGAAAATGTATCGGACATCTGGGACGTCGATCTTCACATCGGGTGCACATCATGGCTAAGTTGGCGACCTGGTCGCCCGATTCCCTCCGGCGGAGCTCGCCGGGCGGTGCGACCTCCGCCGAGTCCTGTCTGTCCTCGTGGCAGCGGGAGCCGGGGACCCACCGAACCTGGGGTGAATCGGCCAACTGCCTTACGAGGCAGAGGCCGTAGGGCATACCTTCCGGAGTCGTCCGCCCGAACCCGACAGCTAACCCGGTAGGCGGACGACGGAAGGAGCACCACTCCATGGCGCCGGAACGCACCCCGCCCAGCGGCGAAGAAGTCGCCCGACGGCTCTCGTCCCTCTACGACCAGGCGGAGCTCGCCACCGGTAACTTCAACGGGACCCGGGCCTCGGCGAACCTCAATCGCGGGCCGGCCCGCCGGGGCGCCGGTCAGGGGGGCGGGAGTTCCGATCCCGGCCAGGACGACCTGATGCGCAAGTGGTTCAACGGGGCGCGCTCCCGTTACGGACCCTCGGCTCCGGCCGCGCTTCCGGCCGACCGGCTGCCGGACCGCGGCGGTCAGGCCCCCCGCCCGAAGGAGAGCGGCCGGGGCTCCAAGGGTTCCTCGGACCTTCCCACCGTGTACGAGCTGGAGCAGATCATCCGGCCCGTCGCCGAGCTGACCGCGGCCCCGATGCGGGAGCTGACCGCTGGTCCGGCCGCGGAACCGGCCGCGCGCCCCGCCCTGGAACTGACCGCGGGAACGGGCGGCGACGCCATGACCGGTCGGACGCCGGCGGTGCAGGGGGCCGGGACGGCGGTCGCGGCGCTTCCCGCGGGGCCCGCCCCGGCCGCCACGTCCGGCAGGTCCACGCTGAACGACAGGAAGCAGACCGCACGACGCAAGATCGCCGCCGCCCAGCAGTTGATGGCGCGGCACGCGGCCCGGCAGAGCATGCCCGTCGCGTTCCAGCCGGCTCCTCAGGCACCGGCCTTCCAGACGGCGCCCATGCCCGGGGCCTTCGACACCGGGTCGATGCCCCGTGCGTACGAGGCGGCGCCTCAGGCGGCGGCGTTCCCGGCCGCCGCGATGCCCGGGCCCTTCGACACGGGGTCGATGCCCCGCGCCTACGAGCCGGCGCCCCGGGCCGCCGCGCTCCCCGCCGCGCCCATGCCCCGGACGGCCTTCGACACCGGGTCCATGCCCCGTGCATACGAGGCCGCGCCTCAGGCGGCGGCGTTCCCGGCCGCGGCGATGCCCGGGGCCTTCGACACCGGGTCGATGCCCCGTGCGTACGAGGCGGCGCCTCAGACGGCCGCATTCCCGGCCGCGCCCATGCCGCAGATGTACGAGACGGGCTCCATGCCCCAGGTCTTCGAGACAGGCTCCATACCCCAGGTCGCCCAGACGGGTTCCATGCCCCGGGTCTCCCAGACGGGTCCCATCCCGCAGGTCTCCCAGACGGGTCCCATCCCGCAGGTCTCGCAGACGGGTTCCATGCCGCGGGTGCCGGAGCAGGCGCTCCTTGTCCCGGAGTCCAAGTCGGTGGTGCTGCCCCGTTCGTACGAGGTGCCGCAGCCGGAAGCCGAGTTCAAGTCGGTGCTTCTGCCGCTCTCGTACGAGAAGCCGACCCGTCCCAGCGGCTATCAGCCGCCCCCCGCGCCCCCGGTGAGCGAACCGGCGCCCCAGATGCCCGCGTACGAGTCTGCACCCCAGATGCCCGCGTACGAGTCCGCACCCCGGGCGGCCGCGTACGCGTCGGCGCCCATGCCGCCGATGAGCGAGCCGGCGTCCCAGATGCCCGCGTACGAGTCCGCGCCGCGGGCGGCCGCCTTCCCGTCGGCACCCATGCCCCCCGCGAACGAGCCGGCGGCGGCGCCCGCCGAGGACGCCTGGCGGCAGTCGTTGCGCCAGACCGGCTCGCAGCAGGCGTGGCCGGCCGCCGGTGCCGTCGACACGAGCCCCGGGTTCGACATCGACAGTCTCGTCGCCGCCGCCCCGCCGGTCGCCGCGCTCGACAGCAGGGCCGCGCAGGCGGTCGCCTTCGCCCGCGCCCAGGTCGGCAGACCGTGCGTGTGGGGAGCCTCCGGACCGGGCTCGTACGACCCCTCCGGTCTCACCCAGGCGGCCTGGAAGAGCGCCGGGGTCATGCTTCCCCGGGCGATCCAGGACCAGGCGCAGAACGGCCCCGCGATCGACCTGGCCGCCGTCCAGCCGGGCGACCTGGTGTTCTTCCACGCCAACGTGAGCCACGTCGGCATCTACGTGGGCGACGGCATGATGGTCCACGCGCCGAGCCCCGGAGCGGTGATCACCGAGGAGTCCGTCGACCACGTCGGGCGGGCGGCCGTCCACAGCGTCGTACGCCCGGTCTGAGTCCCGCCCCGGGCATCGCAGCTGTCCGGGAAGGCGGGCGTCCTCGGAGGCGCCCGCCGGGCCGGTCCCTTTCGGAACCGCTCAGAACTCCCGGTCGATCCCGGTGACGGCGGCGGGCCCCAGGGGCGCGTCGTCGGCGGACAGCCCGCTGTCCTGGAGCGCGCCGGAGACGAGCCGTACGGCCTCGGCCTCGGCGCTGCGGCGGTCCGCCGCCTCGACCTCCAGCCGGACGGAGAACCTGTTGTCCTCGTCGACGGTCAGCAGGCTCAGCTCCTCGGTCTCGCCCAGATCCGTGTTCTGCGGGTCCTGGGGGCGGAGCCTGCGCTCCACGTCGGCACGGGAGGCGTCCGGGAGGCCGTGGACGAACGTCCCGGGAACGGTGATGACGTAGGTGGTCACAGGAACTCCTCGTGCGGATGGCGCGCGGGCCTGACGTGCGCCCGGCGGTGTGATCGCCCGTCTACCCCGCATTGTGCCGGGCATCCGGATCATCTTCGCGCCGGACACGTCCCACCGTGCGGTGACCGTCACCGACGGTGCCTGCCGCCCGGTGATCGCCTGGCGATACGGTCGCCCCATGGCTGACGCTCGGTTGACCACCGCCTCGTATCTCGTCCTCGGCATCATCGACAAGCTGGGCGAGGCCAGCGCGTACGACGTCAAGGGGGAGGCGGCGCGGACGGTCGCGCCCTTCTGGTCGGTGCCGCACGCGCAGGTGTACGCGCAGTGCGACCGACTCCTCGACGCCGGACTCCTGTCCCAGGTGCGGCAGGAGAGCGGCCGCAACCGCAGGGTGCTGGCCCTGACGGACGAGGGCAGGGCGGCCCTGCGGGGCTGGCTCGACGACTCCGAGTTCGTCCCGGTGGAGGCCCGTGAGCGCGGCATCCTCAAGCTGTGGTTCGGCGGCGAGCCCGGCGTGCTCGGCCCCGTCCAGCTCGGCGAACACCGCAGGACCCTGGCCGAGTACGAGGAACTGGCCGAGACCGTAGGGGAGTTGCTGACGCGCGGCCAACGGGACGCCCTGGAGTTCGGGATCCGGTACGAACGGATGATGGTCGACTTCTGGGGATGGGTGCAGCGCCGGGACGAGGACACGCCGGACCGTTGACCCCGGCGGTCGACGGCCCTACCGTCTCGATAGTCCAAACGAGACAGTCCAATCGAGACAGTCCAATCGAGACTATCGGTGGCCGGGTCGCGGCCACGGGCAGGGAGCCGTCGTGCGTCGTCCCGCGGGCACCACCTGGCGCCGCCTCGCCGTCATCGCCGTGACGGCGGTGTGCGTGGGCTACGCCCCGATCGCCATGACCGAGCTGTGGCCGTACGCACACCCGGGCGCCCCGGCGTTCGGCGAGTGGATCCTCGCCCACGTCGTCTCGCCGCGGTACGTGGCCGACGCGCTGGCCACCCGGATCGGGCCGTACCGCCACAGCCTCGTGCCGATGATCGTGCACTCCGTGCTCGGCGGTGTGCTCATGCTGCTCGGCCCCGCGCAGGTCCTCACCGCCGTACGCGGGCGCGTACGGCTCCACCGGGCGCTCGGGGTCCTCTTCGCGGTCACCGTGTACGCCTCGATGGCGGCCGCCGGGCTGTATCTGGCCCGCACGGCACCCGAGGACGCGTTCAGCGGCGCCGCCTTCTGGATCGTGCTCGCCACCATCCTGGTGGGCACCGTCATGAGCGTCACCTTCGGCGTGCTCGCCGCCGTCGGCCACCATCCCGACCTGCACCAGCGCTGGATGCTCCTCTGCTACGGCTTCCTGCTGACCGCCCCGCTGCTCCGGTTCGAGTGGGGCGGCCTGCCGCTGTTCCTGCCGGGGCTGTCCATGGCCGAGATCAACCAGCTCGCCACCATGCACCTGGGGTCCGTGGTCGCCTTCGGCGCCCTGATCGCCTCGCGCTCCCTCGACCCGCGCAAGACGGTCGCCGGGATGTCCGGCTCGTGGGCCCCCGTACCCGTCCTGGTCCTCGCGCACCTGGCCGGAGCCGCCGCCCTGGCCTGGATCACCCATGCCTCGCTCGGACACGGCGCCCAGGGGCGGCGGCTCCTGCTCGCCTATCTCCTGCCCTACGCCGTCACGTACGCGGTGATGGCCCTGCGCGCGCGGCGCGCCGGCCGGGAAGGGCGTCTCTGGGCGCGTGAGGAGTGGCGGTTGCACTGGTTGGCCCTGTGCCTGGCGCCGGTGCTGTCGGTCGGGGCCGCCCCGCTGTTCGAGCGTTCCCTGGGGCTCGACGGACTCACGGCGCTGGCCGCGGGGGCGGCGATCGGCTGCGGCATGACCGCGTTCGCGGCGACCGTGGCGGTGAGCGTCCGCGTCATGTACGCACGGGAGGTGCTCAAGAGGGCCGTGCCCGCCGCCGGTTCGGCCGCCCGGCTCTCGACGCCGCTCCTGTAGCCCGTCGTCCGTCGACGCCGCTCCCGTAGTCCGTCGTCCGTCGACGCCGGTCCCGTAGCCCCTTGTCCGTCGGCGCGGAGGTTCCTCGCCGCCGTCCCCGCCCGTCCCCTCGCCGCCCCTCATCGTGGACCCCGTCCGGAACGGAATCCCCATGCCGAACGCGACCGATCCGCCCCGGCCCGACGAAGCCGCTCCCGCCCCGGACGGCCGGCACCTGACCGCGGGAGTGGCGATGCTGGCCACCGCGGTCGCCGTGGTCAGCCTCCTCGTCGGCGGCCTGCTGTGGGCCGTCGCCCTCACCGGGCACGTCTTCGGCGCGTGGCACTCGGCGCAGTCGCTGACTCAGGGACTCGTCGGCGCGGCCATGCTCGGCACGGCGCCCGGACTGTTCGCGGTGGGCCGGGCCCGCGCCTGGCACGAGGTCCGCTCGCTCGTCCTTCCGCTGGCCGTGGTCCTCTGCGGGCTGTTCACGGTGAGCCTGCTCAACGCCGGCAGCCTCTACATCGCCCGCGGCGGCCCCGTCGTCCCGGTGCTGTTCAGCCTCGGCTGGCTCTTCGTGCTGGGCCTGCTGTGCGTCTTCGCCCTGATCACGCTGACCTGGCAGTACCTCACGCCCGGCCGGCCGGGCGGCCCGAGCGCCGCGCCGCTGCCCGCCTGGTCGAAACCGGCGCTGGCCGTCCTCGGCTCGGCCTGGCTCGGCATCGGTACGGGGCTGCTCGTGCGTCCCGGATTCTGGTCGGGCTTCGTGCCGTGGAGCGTCGGACGCCTCGACGCGCAGGCGCTCGGGGTGTGGGCGCTGGCCCTCGGCGTCGGCGTCCTCGCCGCGCTGGCCGAGGACGACCTCGGGCGCACCGGGCCCGCGCTGACCGCCCTGCCCGGCACGGGGGTCGCCTTCGCCGCCGTGCTGGCCTGCCGGGCCTCCGCCGTCGACTGGTCCTCGGGGCCCGCGCTGTCCCTCGTCGCCATGGTGGCCGGGCTCCTGACGGCCGGCCTCGGCGGGCGGGTGCTGCTGGCGCGGTCCGCGGCGGCCCGGCCCCTTGAGATCTCCGGAACGTGACGGCAGGGTCGACAACTCGCCCTGCACGCAACGTAAGTGATGAACCGTCATGTCGGTTCATCGGCCATACCCGTCGCTCCGTGGCGCCGGGGCTCCCGGGAAGCTGCGCGAGGGCTCCCGGGGAACGTCGCGGGGCGACGGCTTCGCTGCCGACTCCCGGAAAGGTTGTCCACCTCATCTGTTCCGGACGGAGGCAGCGCCCCGGTCCGTACCAGGGCGGCAGGATACGAGGCGCCGACAGACGGGGAACGTCGCTGGGGGTGGTACGGGTATGCGCCGGTGGGGACGTCCTCCGGCCGTGCAGGAATCGGACCTGACGGCGTATCTGCGGAGCACGGTGTGGGGGCCCGCCGAGTTCGCCGGGTGGCCGCCCCGGCGGCTGGTGGGGGAGGGGATCCTCGTCGGGGGGCTCGGGGCGGGGGCCATCGTGGGCGCCGGGGCCGTGGGGGACCGCACCGGAGTGCCCGTCCTCGTCAGCGGTGAGGCCGGGCTCGTGTGCGCCGGGGCCCTCGTCCTGCACCTGGTGTACCTGCGGGCGGGCCGGGCGCTGGTCGGGATCGTCGCCCTGCTCGGCGTCTGTCTCGCCCTCCAGGCCCCGCCGGCGGCGGCCGACGTGGTGCCGGCGGACGGCGAGCGGGTGGCACCCACGGTCGTCAGGTCCGTCGGGGGAGGCGGAACGGGTGACGGCGGCCGCGCCCGTCAGCTCTGCTCGCCGGTCGTCCGGGCCGGCGCCCCGGTCCAGGTCCGCGTCCTGCGGGGATGCGGGCGCGGCACCCGGCCGGGGGACGTGCGCGCCGCCGTCCACCCCGGAGGGCGGACGCCGCCGCGCGCCGTGGCGGCGGGGCCCGTGACGACGGGGCCGCTGCGCGAGCTGGCCGCCCTGGCCGCCGCGCTCGTCGCCGCCTGCGCCCTCGCGGTGGTCCGCTCCCACCGGCTCGGCCCGTCGCCTCCCACGGCGTGACACCGGCCCGCCCGGGCCGCGGGCCCGGGGCACTCACAGCGGGAGGACGAGCAGGGCCGTGTCGTCGGTGACGCCGCCGGGCGGGAGCAGGTCCGACAGCAGGGCGTCGGCGAGGGCCTCGTGCCCGGCCCCGCGGTGCCGGGTCAGCGCCGTGGCCAGGCGTTCCAGACTCACGTCGATGTCCTCGCGACGCCGTTCGACCAGGCCGTCGGTGTACAGGACCAGGGTGTCGCCCGGGGCGAAGTCCGTCGCGGCCTCGGGCCGGTCCACGTGCTCGGGCCGGGCCCCCAGCGGCGGGTCGGTCGCCCCGTCCAGGAATTCCACCTGCCCGTCGCCGCGCAGTAGGGCGGGCGGAAGGTGCCCTGCGCTGCTGTACCGGATGGTGTGCGCCTCCCAGTCGATCCACGCCGTCACGGCGGTGGTGGACTCGGCGCCCTCGACGGAACGCGCGTACAGCCCCAGCACCTCGAGCGCCCGGGCGGGACCGGCGGCGGCGCGGGACGCGGCGCTCAGGGCGCTGCGCAACTGGCCCATGACGCACGCCGCGGACAGCCCGTGGCCCACGACGTCGCCCACGGCGACGGCCATCCGGTCGCCGCTCAGCGCCGCCAGGTCGTACCAGTCCCCGCACACGTTCAGCGAACTCGTCGCCGGCCGGTAGCGCACGGCGGCCTGGTGCGTCCCGACCAGGTTCGGCGAGGGCAGCAGCGCGTCCTGGAGCGCGACGGCGACCTCCCGTTCGCGGGCGTGGGCGCGCCGCAGGCGCTCGTTGAGCTCCTGGAGCTCCCGGGCCCGTGTGTACAGCTCGGCCTCCAGCACCGGGTTCCGCTCCTCCTGCCCGAGGCCGCCGCGGGCGCGGATCAACTGGGTCACCTCCTCCACCCGGTGGACCACCAGCACCACGGCGCCGTCCTCGTCGAGCACCGGCACGTTGACCGGGCTCCAGTAGCGCTCCTCCCAGACACCCGGCCGTTCCAGGGACTCCACGTCGTACCGCTGAAGGGCCATGGCGTCGCGCTCCCCGGTCTCCACCACCCGGCGCAGCGAAGCCGCCAGGTTCCGCATCCCGGTGGAGGCGGGGTCGCCCGGCCGGTCGGGAAACACGTCGAAGAGGTACCGGCCGACCAACTGCTTCCGTGAGCGGCCAGAGTTGCTCAGATAGTCGTCGTTGGCGTCCAGGAAGACCATGTCCGGGGTCAGCAGCGCGACCATGCCGGGCAGGGCGTGGAAGACCTCGCCGAAGTCGATCTCCGCTCCGGTCACCCTGTTCACCCGCCTCGCGCCGCTGTCCTGGCCGTGTCCACGGGGGAAGCGGCGGAGCACCCTGCCCTGTCCCACCGGCCCGGGGCGTGACCGGGGACCGCGTCGGCCCGCGTCGGGCGTACCCGTGGTGCAGTGTTCCCATCAGGCCACCGGTCCGCGCCTCGTGCAACCGCACGGGCGGACGCGGCCCTCGAACCGACCCCCGACAGCCGGGGCGGGTGTGGCCCTGGATACTCCTTGAGGCGCCCTTGTGCCACTGCTCCATACGGGATCGCTGTGAATCCGCAAGTCGGTTGAACACAATGCGACGCGCGTGCGTATAGGGCCGGGGGATTTCCATGTCGAGCCGACCACGACGCGTAGGAGCACCACCTTGGGACGCAACAAGCGCAGACGCCCAACAGGCGCACGCCGCGCGACCTCTGCAGCTTTCGCACTCATCCTCGGCGGAGGCGGACTGGTAGCAGTCAACGTCTACGCATCGGCGAGCGAGACCGGGGCGGGCGGTGAGGCGGGCGTGCACGTGCTGTCCGCGGGATCCGCCACCATCGACTGCCCCGATGTCGGCGAACAGTTGAAGACGGTCCCCGACGCCGCGAAGCCGGACGTCGACAAGGAACTCGCGAACCTGGACCAGCAGATCGCCGAGGCCTACCGGCAACTCCAGGCGAACGCGGACCAGATGCAGCAGAGCGGTGACAGCGGCGCCGACGCCGTCATGAACCCGCTGAAGGAGAAGCGTTCCGAGTCGATCGGCCGCATCGTGGCCGCCATCGACGCCGCGGGCGACCCGCCGAGCGGGCTCGACGGGTTCGCGGCCTGCATCCTGCGGCCCTCCGGCAACCAGCCGGGCACCGGCGCGGACGCCGGCCAGAGTTCCGCGCCGCAGGACCAGCAGAGCGCCTCGCCGAGTGCGAGCGGCGCGGGCCAGAACCAGGGCGGCGGCCAGCAGCAGGGCGGCGCCGCTCCGGCCGGCAACGGTCCCGTGGCCGCGGACTTCGCGGACATCAAGTCCGTCCAGCCCAACGTGCAGAACCCGCAGCCCCAGGCCGACGCCTCCCGGGGCGAGTTCGCGTCCAGCTGCGGCGTCAACGCCAACGGCCTGTTCAACTCGGACAACGTGATCGTGGCCCCCGGCGTCAGCAACGGCGCCCACCACTTCCACGACTACGTGGGCAACCAGTCCAACACCGCCTTCGCCAGCGACGAGGACCTGGCCAAGGCCGACACCTCCTGCCAGGACAAGGGCGACAAGTCCTCGTACTACTGGCCCGTCGTGCGCCTGCAGAACGGCAAGCAGGAACGCGACGCGGGCGCGCCCGGAGGCGGCACCGAGGGCAACTCCGGCCAGATCGTCACGCCGAAGCAGGTCACGCTGACCTTCGTCGGCAACGCGAAGAGCAAGGTCGTGGCGATGCCCCGGCTGCTGCGCATCATCACCGGTGACGCCAAGGCCTTCGTCAACGGCCCCGCGAACGCCAACGCCTCCTGGAGCTGCACCGGCTTCGAGGACCGGCAGTTGAAGGACAAGTACCCGCTCTGCCCGCAGGGCAGTGACGTGGTCCGCACCTTCAAGTTCCAGAGCTGCTGGGACGGCGCGAACATCGACAGCGCCAACCACCGCACCCACGTGGCCTTCCAGGACGCGCAGGGCAACTGCCCGGCCAACTTCAAGGCCATTCCGCAGCTGGTGCAGCGCATCGTCTACGACATCGACGCGCCGAGCCTCCAGGACGGCGGCCGTACGACACCGCTGTTCGCGGTCGACTCCTTCCCGGAGAACCTCCACAAGCCGATCACCGACCACGGCGACTTCATCAACGTCTTCGACGAAGGCACGATGAACAACATGGTCGACTGCATCAACAGCGGCCGTAAGTGCGGCGCAGGCGCCGGCAACGGCGGCGGGGGCAACGGCGGCGGGAACGGCGGCGACAACGGCGGGAACGCGGGCGGCAACGGCGGGAACGGCGGCGGCAACGGCGGAGGCCAGCAGGACGACCCGCCGGCCACCGAGAAGCCGACCCAGAGCGCCGACCCGAACCCCTCCGAGGCGGACCCGAACCCGTCCGAGGCGGACCCGAACCCCTCCGAGAACCCCTCCGAGGAGCCGGCTCCCACCGCGGACCCGTCCGACGGCAAGGGTGGAACGGGCGCCGGTGACAACGGCAACGGCGGCGACGACAACGGCAACGGCGGGGGCCAGGCCACCGAGCCGGCGGGCGACGACGCGCCTCCCGCCGCGACCGTGGAGCCCAAGTCCGACGTGACGTCGTCGGCCGGCGGCGGCTCGTCCGCCGCGCAGGAGACCCCGGGCGACGACCAGGGCGGCGAGGTGGGCACCCCCGCGCAGACCGAGCCCGCGGCCGGGACCTACCCGCCAGCGACCTCGGGGATCGAGCCGCAGGCGGTCGGCACCGGCGGGCTCGCCGAGACCGGCGCGAACCTGTGGCCCGGCGTGATCGGCGGCATATGCGTGATCGCCGGTGCCTTCGTGCTCTACCGGATCCGGCGCACGTACGTGTGATCCGGACCGTCCGGACGGACCCATCCGGCGGATGAGTCCTGAGTGACGACTTCGAGGGGGCTCGTGACCTGTGAGGACAGGGCACGGGCCCCCTCGGGCGTGCGCCGGACGGCCGTCTCGAACGGCGGCGCGCGCCGATTCACAGCATGCTTGTGGAAGACGCGATCATGTCGTCCACATTGGGGAAGGCGAAGCTCCATGGACGCATCAGAGCAGGCACCGGATGACCGGCCCCTCGACCTGTACCTCGAAATGCTCCGCCTGCGTATGGCTCCGGCGGACTACGCGCTCTTGCTGCGCATGGTCGAGCCCGTACTCGAAGCGATCAGGGAGGAGAGGGTGGGAGCGATCGAACTGTGCCTCGACGGCGCGGAACCCGAGAGCGTCCCGCAGGAGGTACGTGACGAGGCGTCCCTGGTGGTCGCCGTGGCCGTCACGGGACGACTGGACAACCGGATCGTCGAGCTGGAGACCGAGGAGATCGGGGTCGTCCGGGTCGTGACGGATTCGGGCACCGCGGACGATCCCGAGCGCTGCAGGGAGATCGCCGACTTCATCGGAGAGCGGCACCGCCAGGACGAGGAACTGCGCGGCATCGCCGAGGTGAGCGGTCTGCCGACCGACGTCTGACACCCTCGGAGCGGCCCGGTCGCCCGCTCGCGGGCGATCATGGTCGTGGGCCCGGAAAAGATGACGTAGAGTTGTGTTCACCGACGCGGGGTGGAGCAGCTCGGTAGCTCGCTGGGCTCATAACCCAGAGGTCGCAGGTTCAAATCCTGTCCCCGCTACTCGAAACCGGAGGGGCCGACGCCATGCGTCGGCCCCTCCGGCGTGTGCCCCCGGCCGCGTACAGGATCCGCTGTCGTGCGCCTCCGGCCGCGTACGGGCCCTGCTGTCGTACGGTGCTCCAGAACCGCCGGGGGTCGCCGGTCATCGGAACATACGAGTGTGCGCATTCGGCGGAGCCCGGTTGGTTGATGCCGCCACAATCACCCCATGACGAAGATCGATACAGTCGCGGAGCGCGTGGTGGCAGCCGCCCGCGCCCGCGGCGACCAAGGACTGGTGCTGATCGCGGTCGACGGCATGGGCGGTTCGGGCAAGTCGACCCTGGCGTCCGCGGTGGCCCGGCTCGGTGACGCCGTGGTCGTGCACGGAGACGACTTCTACCGTCCGATGGACGCGGACGAACGCGCCGCGCTGACCCCGGCCGAGGGCTACGACCGCTATTTCGACTGGGAACGGCTGCGCGACGAGCTGCTCACCCCGCTCGCCACCGGTCATGACGCGTACTACCGGCGCTACGACTGGCCGAGCGGATCGCTGGCGACGGACGAGGTGCACTCCGTCGCCTGTGCCGGCATCGTTCTCGTCGAGGGTGTCTACACCGCCCGCCCCGAACTCGTGGACCACTACGACCTGGTGGTCTACGTCGACACCCCGCCCGAGGAGTCGATGCGCCGGCTGCGGGCCCGGGGCGACGACCACGGGCCCGTCGACTGGGAGGCCCGCTGGCGCCTGGCCGAGGAGCACTATCTGAGCACGACGCGCCCCCATGAGCGGGCGGATCTCGTGGTCCCCGGACACTGACCGGGAAGACACGCCGGCACGGCACGGGCAAGCCATCGGGAGCCGGCCGGACCGCCGGTCTCGCACCAGGGGCCGAACCCGGCGAGGCGAGGCGTCGCACCGCACGAAAAAAACACCGCCTCCGGTCGTACGACCGGAGGCGGTGCTCATGGAGCGCCGGGCAGGCCTTGCACCTGCATCTCCCCGCAGGAAGCGGGACGTCTTTCCTTGGACCACCAACGCCTGGCTCGACACCGAGTGTTCGGTGCGGGCTCGAGAGTGAGCATATCAGCAGTTCAGCGGGTCACCTGTCAGGGCCGCCGGGCGTGTCGCCGCGCTGTCGGACGTGCGACGCACTGCGGGGCCGGACCAGCGCACTACGGGGCCGGGCCGACGGGCGACCGCTGGGCCACCGGCTGTGACCCGGGCCCACTCCGTGGCGGGCGCCCGCCACGGTCACACCGCGTTCAGACCGTGCGCCGTGAAGGCGGAGCGGGCCCGGTCCACCTGGGCGGAGGTCGGGACCGGCGTGTCGGCCAGGGTGAACTCCTTGCCCAGCTCCTCCCACTTGGCCGCGCCGAGCTTGTGGAAGGGCAGGACGTCGACCCGGCTCACGTTGCCGAGGGACCCCGCGAACGCGGCCACGCCCTCCACGTTCTCCGGAGCGTCGGTCAGGCCCGGAACGAGGACGAAACGGACCCAGACCTCCTTGCGCAGCGCGGCCAGACGGTGGGCGAACGCCAGCGTGGGCTCCAACTGCCGCCCGGTCAGGCGCAGATACAGCTCGCGGTCCCAGGACTTGATGTCCAGCAGCACCAGGTCGACGTCCGCGAGGAGCGCGTCGGAGGCGCGGGCCCCGAGGAAGCCCGAGGTGTCCAGAGCGGTGTGCAGCCCCAGCTCCTCGTGGACGATCCGCAGGATCTCCCCGGTGAAGTCCGGCTGGAGCAGCGGTTCGCCGCCGCTGATGGTGAACCCGCCGCCCGCGGCACGGATGAACGGCACGTACTTGTTCACCTCGGCGACGACCGTGTCGACCGTGGTGCGTGTGCCGTTGCGCATCCGCATGGTGTCCGGGTTGTGGCAGTACAGACAGGCCAGCGGACAGCCGGCGACGAACACGACGAAGCGCGTGCCGGGCCCGTCCACCCCGGTGGACAGGTCCCAGGAGTGCACGGAGCCGCTGACCGGGCCGATGCCGCGCAAGGTGGCCGCCTGCTCGGCGGGGGTGTCGGTGCTGACGGGGACGAGCGGCAGCAGCTCGCCCGGGTGGATCAGGGTCATGACGGAGCCTCCCGGCCTCCAGACGTCCGGGGCTCGCCGCCGTCCTCCCGGGGAACGCCCAGCGCGCTCCCCGGGAGGAGTGATGGCTACAGCGAGCCGTGGAAGGTGCGGCCCAGGACGTCGAGCTGCTGTTCGCGCGTCAGCCGGACGAAGTTGACCGCGTAGCCGCTGACCCGGACGGTCAGCTGCGGGTACTTCTCCGGATGGTCCATCGCGTCGATCAGCGTGTCCCGGTTCAGCACGTTGACGTTCATGTGGAAGCCCTGGCAGGTGACGAAGCCGTCCAGGACGCCCGCCAGATTGCGGATGCGGTCCTCGGGAGTGCGCCCCAGCGCGTCCGGGGTGATCGTGTTCGTGAGCGAGACCCCGTCCTCCGCCTGCTCGTAGGGCAGCTTGGCCACCGACAGCGCGCTGGCGACGTAACCGTGGGTGTCACGGCCGTTCATCGGGTTGGCGCCCGGCGAGAACGGCTCGCCCGCGCGGCGGCCGTCGGGCGTGTTGCCGGTCTTCTTCCCGTAGACCACGTTGGAGGTGATGGTCAGCACGGACTGGGTGTGCTCGGCGCCCCGGTAGGTGGGGTGCTTGCGCACCTTGCGCATGAACTCCTCGACCAGCCACACCGCGATGGCGTCGGGGCGCTCGTCGTTGTTGCCGTACGCCGGGTACTCGCCCTCGATGCGGAAGTCGACCGCGAGCCCCGTCTCGTCCCGCACGGGAAGGACCCGGGCGTACTTGATCGCCGACAGGGAGTCCGCCGCGACCGAGAGCCCGGCGATGCCGCAGGCCATGGTGCGCCGGATGTCACGATCGTGGAGCGCCATCTCCAGCCGCTCGTAGGCGTACTTGTCGTGCATGTAGTGGATGACGTCGAGGGCGTGGACGTAGGTCTCGGCCAGCCACTCCATCTGCCGGTCCAGGCGCCCCAGCACCTCGTCGTAGTCCAGCACCTCGGCGTCGATCGCCCCGGTGTCCGGTCCGACCTGATGGCCCGACAGCTCGTCGCGGCCGCCGTTGATGGCGTACAGCAGCGTCTTGGCGAGGTTGACCCGGGCGCCGAAGAACTGCATCTGCTTGCCGACCTCCATCGCCGAGACACAGCAGGCGATGGCGGTGTCGTCGCCGAAGCGCGGACGCATCAGTTCGTCCGACTCGTACTGCAGGCTGGAGGTGTCGATCGAGACCTGTGCGCAGAACTCCTTGAACCCCTGCGGCAGCGCCGGCGACCAGAACACCGTCATGTTGGGCTCCGGCGCGGGCCCCAGGTTGTACAGGGTCTGCAGATAGCGGAAGGAGGTCCGGGTGACCAGGGTGCGGCCGTCCGAGCCGATGCCGCCGATGGACTCCGTGACCCAGGTCGGGTCGCCGGAGAACAGCTCGTCGTACTCCGGGGTGCGCAGGAACCGCACGATCCGCAGCTTGATGATGAAGTCGTCGACGATCTCCTGCGCGGCGCTCTCGTCGAGCATCCCGGCGTCGACGTCCCGCTGGAGGTAGACGTCGACGAACGTGGAGGTGCGGCCCAGCGACATCGCGGCGCCGTTCTGCTCCTTCACCGCCGCGAGGTAGGCGAAGTACAGCCACTGCACCGCTTCGCGTCCGGTGCGCGCCGGGCCCGAGACGTCGAGTCCGTAGGCGGCGGCCATCTCCTTCAGCTCGGAGAGGGCCCGGATCTGCTCGGCGACCTCCTCGCGCTCGCGGATCACCTCCTCCAGCCGCGCGGCGTCGCGGGGCAGGGCGTCCAGGGAGGCCTTCTCCTCCTCCTTGGCCTCGATCAGCCGGTCCACTCCGTACAGCGGTACCCGGCGGTAGTCGCCGATGATGCGGCCCCGCCCGTAGGCGTCGGGCAGGCCCGTGACGATGCCCGCCTTCCTGGCGGCCCGGATCGCCGGTGTGTAGGCGTCGAACACCCCCGCGTTGTGGGTCTTGCGGTACTGGGTGAAGACCTTCTCCAGTTCGGGCGAGACGGGATAGCCGTACGTCTTCAGCGCCCCGGCCACCATCCGCCAGCCGCCGAAGGGCATGATCGCCCGCTTCAGCGGGGCGTCGGTCTGGAGCCCGACGATCAGCTCGCGGTCGCGGTCGATGTAGCCCGGCGGATGCGCGGTGATGGTGGAGGGGACGTCGTAGGACACGTCCAGGACGCCCTTGGCGCGTTCCTCGGGGAACAGGTCGGTGATCTTCTTCCACACGGCCGTAGTGCGCTCGGTGGCACCGGCCAGGAAGGAGCTGTCGCCTTCGTACGGGGTGTAGTTCTGCTGGATGAAGTCCCGTACGTTGATCTCGTCCCGCCACAGACCTCCCCGGAAGCCGTCCCAGGCGCTGCGGACGGGCCGCTGCTGCTGCGTGGTCATCGGTGCCTGACTCCTTCGCGGTCGTTCGGGATCGCCCCGCGGGGGCGGGTGGTCACACCGCGTCGCCGTAGTAGGCGCGGCGCATCAGTTCCTGCATGTCGGCCAGCATCGGCAGCCTCGGGTTGGCGGGGGCGCACTGGTCCTCGTAGGCGTTCATGGCCTGCTCGGGCAGCGCGTCCAGGAACGCCGCCTCGTCGACCCCGGCGTCCTTGAACGACCGGGGGATGCCGACCTTCTCGCGCAGTTCCTCCAGCGCGTGGGCGAGGGACTCCACCCCCTCCTCCGGGGTGTCGGCCGGCAGGTCCAGCATCCGGGCGACGGTCTGGTAGCGCTCGGGGGCGATGTAGCTGTGGTACTTCGGCCAGCTCGTGACCTTGGTGGGAGGCGATCCGTTGTAGCGGACCACGTGCGGCAGGAGCAGCGCGTTGGTGCGGCCGTGGGCGACGTGGAAGGTCGCGCCCAGCGTGTGCGCCATCGCGTGGACCACGCCGAGGAACGCGGACCCGAAGGCCATGCCCGCGATCGTGCCGGCGTTGTGCATCTTCTCCCGGGCCACCGGGTCGGCCGCGCCCTCGTTGACGGCCTTCTCCAGGTTGTCGAAGATCAGCCTGATGCCCTGCAGCGCGAGTCCGTCGGTGAAGTCGTTGGCGTACACCGAGACATAGGTCTCCAGGCAGTGGGTCAGCGCGTCGAATCCCGAGTCGGCGGCGACACTCCGGGGCAGGTCCAGGGTCAGCGCCGGGTCGCAGATCGCCACGCTCGGGGTCAGCGCGTAGTCCGCGAGCGGGTACTTCTGGCCGGTGGCGGTGTCGGTGATCACCGCGAACGGGGTCACCTCGCTGCCGGTGCCCGAGGTGGTCGGGACGCACACCAGGCTGGCCTTCTCCCCCAGGTCGGGGAAGGTGAAGGCGCGCTTGCGGATGTCGAAGAACTTCTCCTTCAGATCGGCGAACTCCAGCTCCGGGTGCTCGTACATGAGCCACATCACCTTGGCGGCGTCCATCGGCGAGCCGCCGCCGAGGGCGATGATGGTGTCCGGCTCGAAGTGGCGCATCATCTCGGCGCCCTTCTGCACGGTGTCCAGGCTGGGGTTGGGCTCGACGTTGTCGATCACCCGGATCTCGGGGATCTCGGAGCGGCGGCTCAGAACGTTGCGGACCCGCTCCAGGTGCCCGATCTCCACCATCGTCTTGTCGGTGACGATGACGAACTTGCGTGAACCCCGCACATCCGCCAGGTACTTGATGGAGTCGCGCTCGAAGTAGATCTTCGGCGGCACCTTGAACCACTGCATGTTGTTGTTCCGCCGCCCGATCCGCTTGATGTTGATCAGGTTGAGCGCGGTGACGTTCCCGGAGACCGAGTTGCTGCCGTACGAACCGCAGCCCAGCGTCAGCGACGGCATGAACGCGTTGTAGACGTCACCGATCCCGCCCTGCGAGGTCGGCGCGTTCCAGATCACCCGGCAGGCCTTCACCGCATGCCCGTACTCCTCGGCGAAGGCCGCGTCCTCGGTGTGCACGGCCGCCGAGTGGCCCAGACCGTTGAACTCCACCATCTCGGTCGCCAGCCGGACGCCCTCGTCCCGGCCGTCCACCGTCAGCACGGCCAGCACCGGACAGAGCTTCTCCCGGGTCAGCGGCTCCTCGACGCCGACCTCGGAGACCTCGACCAGGAGAACCGAGGTGTCCTCGGGCACCTCGAAGCCGGCGCCCTCGGCGATGGCCACCGAGCTCTGTCCGACGATGTCGGCGTTGAGCCGGGCCCCCGCGCAGTCGCGTCCGCCCTGCTCGTCGGCGGCGACACCGAAGAGATACGCCTCCAGCAGCGCCTTCTCCCGGTCGTCGACCGTGTACGCCTTGAGTCGGCGGAACTCGGAGATCGCCTCGTCGCGGATCTCCCGGTCCAGGATCACGGCCTGCTCCGAGGCGCACACCATGCCGTAGTCGTAGGTCTTGGAGAGCACCACGTCGTTGACCGCACGCCGGATCTGCGCGGTCTTCTCGATGTACGCGGGCACGTTGCCGGCCCCGACGCCCAGCGCGGGCTTGCCGCAGCTGTAGGCGGCCCGGACCATCGCGTTGCCGCCCGTGGCCAGGATCGACGCCACTCCGGGGTGGTTCATCAGCGCGCTGGTCGCCTCTTTCGAGGGCCGCTCGATCCACTGCACGCAGTGGGCCGGAGCACCCGCCCTGACCGCCGCGTCCCGCACGATCCGGGCGGCCTCGGCGGAGCACTTCTGCGCGGCCGGATGGAAGCCGAAGATGATCGGGTTGCGGGTCTTCAGCGCCATCAGGGCCTTGAAGATGGTGGTGGACGTGGGGTTGGTGACGGGCGTGACGCCCGCGATCACCCCGACCGGCTCGGCGATCTCCACGATCCCGTCGATGTCGTCGCGACGGATCACGCCGACCGTCTTCACGCCCTTCATCGAGTGGGTGATGTTCTCGCACGCGAAGATGTTCTTGACGGCCTTGTCCTCGAAGACACCGCGCCCGGTCTCCTCGACCGCCATCATGGCGAGCCGGGTGTGCTCGGCGAGCGCGGCCAGACTGGCCTTCTTCACTATGCGGTCGATCTGTTCCTGGGTGTAGTCGGAATACTCTTCCAATGCCTCCAGGCCGCGAGCCACCAGGTCGTCCACGTCCTGCTCGACCCCGGGGGAGCCGGATCGAACTGTGGACACGGCGGCCGCGCCGGCCCCGGAGGAGTGCTGGCCGTCCTTCTTTCGGCGGCTGGTCATCGGATCACCCTTCGGTCGCGGTGTGCCGAAACAGCCGGGCTCCAGCGGCTCCGGATTACCTCCAGCCTGGCATCGCCCGCCGGATGACGCAGCCGGACGGGGCGGCGCCTGCGGGGCGTCCGCCGGGGGTGACGGACGGTGTGCGCATCTGGAGTCCGCGCAGGTGAGCGGCGTTGCCGACACCCGGACTTGACCGTCTGTGACGGGACCCACCCCGGTGCGCTCCCACGCGGTCGGCGGGTGACCGGCGGGTCAACACCCGTCGGACCGGGGCGGGTTGGGGCGGGAGGCCGGGCTCCTCGGGCCGGAGCCCGCGTCGGGGCCCGCGTCGGTGTTCGTGATGGTGCCCGGGCGGTGCCCCTGGTGGTGCTTGCGGTGGCGGCGGGCCGCGGGGCAGGGTGCGGGGTGTGCCTACTCTCCTGATCGTGCATCACACGCCCTCGCCCAACTGTCAGTCCCTGTTCGAGGCCGTGCTCTCCGGGGCGACGGCGCCCGAGATCGAGGGCGTCGAGGTGGTGCGGCGGGCCGCGCTGGCGGCGACCGCCTCGGACGTGCTCGCCGCCGACGGCTATCTGCTCGGCACGCCGGCCAACCTCGGCTACATGTCGGGAGCACTGAAGCATTTCTTCGACCAGGTCTACTACCCGTGCCTGGACACGACCGCCGGGCGCCCCTTCGGCTTCTACGTGCACGGCGGGAACGACGTCACGGGAGCGGTGCGCGCCATCGAGTCCGTGACGACGGGCCTGGGCTGGCGCCGCGCGGCCGAGGCGGTGAAGGTGACCGGCGAGCCGGGCAAGGCCGACACCGAGGCGTGCTGGGAACTCGGTGCGACCCTCGCGGCCCAACTCATGGACTGACACTCATGGACTGACACGGACTGTCGAGGCCGGCGCCCCGCCCACGCCGTCAGCCGGCGGAGCCGGCCGGGGCGAAGACACGGGCGAGGTGCGCCGTCAGCCCCTCCGCCGACGGCGGGGACAGCCGGGCGCCGAGGTATCCGTCCGGCCGGACCAGGAAGGCGGTCGTCCCGTCGGAGACCCCGTAGAGCCGGGCGAACTCACCGAGCGAGTCGACGTAGACGGGCGGGACGGAGGACTCCACGGCGGTGCCGGAGGGCCGGATCACACAGGTGCCGATCCGCCCGCCGGAGACCGCGTCGGCCGCCTCGGCGAGCGGACCGGCCTGCTCACCGTCCCCGTACACCAGCAGCACGTGCCCGCGGCCGCGCAGCAGGTCGTACAGACGCAGCGGGAAGGCGGCGATGTGCGCCGCGAGACCGGCGCAGTCCGGTGCCCGGTCGCCCGGCCGGGGCCCGGGGCCCTCCGAGGACGGGTCCACCAGCGGGCTGCCGCGGTAGCCGACCAGGAGCTGGGCCTCGCGGAGCATGAGGGTCTCGGGGTCTGCCCGGTCGGCCTGGATGCCCTGGTTCGCGTGGCGGACCGTGCGCTCGACGACCTCCTCGCCGACGGGCCGCCGCTCGGCGTCGTAGCTCGCCGTGAGCTCGGGTCGCGTC
This sequence comes from Streptomyces aureus, assembly GCF_000725495.1. Lineage (GTDB taxonomy): Bacteria > Actinomycetota > Actinomycetes > Streptomycetales > Streptomycetaceae > Streptomyces > Streptomyces aureus_B. The sequence goes on along the minus strand of NZ_JNZD01000030.1, from coordinate 58,169 downwards.
CCGCCCTCGACGGCGAGGGCCAGTTTCCAGGCCAGGTTCCAGGCGTCCTGGATACCGGTGTTCATGCCCTGGGCGCCGGTCGGGGGATGGATGTGCGCCGCGTCGCCCGCGACGAAGACCCGGCCCTCGCCGTAGCGGTCGACGATCCGGTGGCTGATGCGGAAGACCGAGGCCCAGCGCAGCCGGGAGGCCGTCGTGGGCTGGGGGGACAGCCGGTCGAGCACGGCCTGGATGTCGGCGAGCGCGGGGCCCTCGCCGCCCTGCAGGCCGTGGACGACGCCGTCGGCCGGCCCGTCGGCCCGCCCGGCCGCGGAGAGCGCGGGCGGGACCATCATCGACATGCGGTAGCGGTTCCGGCCGGGCAGCGGGATGCACACCAGGATGTCGACCAGCTCGCCGTTCTCGTTGCGGTGCATGGCGCGCACGCCGTAGCCCTGCGGCATGTCCCAGTCCACCTCGACGTCCCCGAGCATGTACTCCTCGGGGAACGCGCTGCCCTCGAAGGTCAGCCCCAGGTGCTTGCGCACGATGCTGTGCGCGCCGTCGCAGCCCACCAGATAGCGCGCCCTGACCTCTTCCTCGGCTCCGGAGGCCGTCCGCAGGGCGACGGTCACCCCATTGGCGTCCTGCGCGAACGAGACCAGTTCCGTGCCCCGCTCGATCGCGGTCCCGAACCGCGCGAGGTGCTCCTCGAGGATGCGTTCGGTCTCGTACTGCGGCAACGCCGCGAAGCGGTACGGCACTTCGGGCGGCAGGACCAGATCGATCCGGGGCTGCTCGACGCCGTTGAGGTAGGCCAGCTGCCCGTACATGGGGACGGCCGCCTCCAGGACCGTGCGCGTGAGGCCCATGTGGTCCCAGATCTCCAGCGTGCGCGGCTGGATGCCCACCGCCTTCGCGTACGGGAGCCGCTCCGGGAGGCGGTCGACGATACGGCAGCGGACCCCGCGTCGGCGCAGTTCCGCGGCGGCGGTCAGCCCCACGGGGCCGGCGCCCGCCACCACGACGTCGGTTGCGAAGGTGTGCGCCACGGGAGCCTCCCGGTGTCAGCCCCCTGTGTCGCGTCGATCCCTCCCTATCGTGGCCCGGCCGCGACCGGCCCCGCTACTCGGGCCGGTCGCGGCCGGGCCTTCCCGCGGCGCGGGTCCGGTTCGGTCCTGCGGCCGGGCGAGTCCCGCCGCGCGGGCCCGATGGGGCCGCGGCGGGGTGCGGCCGGTTCAGCGCGACGCGGGCGGCGCGGAGCCGTCGCTCCCGAGCCGGTGATGGCCGTCCACCGGGAGGTGCGGGAGACGGAGGTGGTGCGCGGGGGTGCGTTCGACGATCAGGAAGGCCGCGTCGTCGCCGGGCTGGTCACCGACGTGCCGGACGAGGTCGTCGTGGATGTGGCGCAGCAGGACGTCGGGGCTGGTGGCCGGGAAGCCGGCGACCCGTTCGGCCAGCGGGTAGAAGGCGCCGTCGGGGGAGCGGGCCTCGATCACGCCGTCGGTGTACAGCAGCAGGAAGTCGCCGGGCTCGAAGACGAAGGGATCGGTGTGGTGGCTGGCGGCCGGCAGCTCGCACATGCCGAGCGGGGGCACGGGATGCCGAGCGTGCAGGACGGTGACCCGCCGGTCGCGCAGGAGCAGGGGCGGCGGATGACCACAGTTGATCATCTCCACCTGGCTGCCGTCGTCGGGGATGTCGAGGACGAGTGCGGTGATGAAGTGCTCGCCCGGGTCGTGCTCGGTGTCGGCCACCTCGTCCAGGTCCCGGCACACGCTCACCTCCAGCGCCGCCGTCAGCTCCGGCAGCGTGGCGTAGCGGTGGGCACCCTCGCGGAAGGCGCCCAGCACCACCGAGGCCTCGCCGATGGCGGCCAGCCCCTTGCCCCGGACGTCCCCGATGATGGCGCGGGTGGACGCCCCGGCGGCCCGGGTGACCGCGAACAGGTCGCCGCCGATCTGGGTGTCGTCCTCGGCGGCCAGATACAGCCAGGCCACGCGCAGCGGGCCGATGCGCCGCGGGGGAGGCCGCAGCAGCACGCGTTGGGCCGTCTCGGCGACCGAGCGCGCCCGTACCAGCTCCCGGGCGCGCCGCTCCCGGACGTGGCACACGAACACCACCAGCGCGGTCAGCACCACCAGGGCGATGAGCTGCGCGATGTGGTTGGTGGTGCCGAGTCCGCCGTGCAGGGCGCCGATCACGACCTGTGCGGCGATGGCCAGGAGGCCGACCAGGGCGGTCAGCCCCGGGCCTGCCAGCGAGGCCGTCAGGGTCGGTGCGATGACCAGCAGGGGGCCCAGATGGACGTCGGTGGGGGAGCGGATGTCCACCACCGTGATCACGACGATCAACGCCAGGGGGATCGCCACCAGGCCGCGGCTCGACGGCTGCTCCACGAGACGGTCCACTGACATGCGCCGCATTCCCACATGCCCCATTTTGTACCTGTTTCCGTGGCTGCGGGATTCCGGACGGTGGTCACCGTCGCGCGTCCGGCGCGAGCCTCGGTTCCGGGACGCCCCGGCGGGCCGCGGTCGCGGCCGTCAGTGCGGGGTGCCGGGTCCGCCGAGGGCCGGCGTCAGTTCCACAGCGGGTAGCTGACCTTGTGCGCGTACCCCTCCGGGTGGTCGTGCGTGTAGACCAGTGTCATCCGCGTGTAGTGCTGCAGGCGCGGCTGCTTCTTCCACTGCTGCGGGTGGTCCAGCACGACGACCACCGGGTACGAGTGGAACTTGCCGGCCGCGCAGTACGGCTTGCAGTCGTTCACGAGGTTGACACCCCGGGCCACGGCGGAGTTCGCGTTCCAGTGGGACCAGTGGAGCGAGGTCAGGCGGCTGTTGCCGTCGCCGCAGGCCAGGATGAAATCGGCGGGGCGCACATCCGGATGCCAGAGGCAGTCCACGAGTACGGGGGTCGCCTGCCGCTGCTTCGCGGGGTGGTGCGAGGCGGTGTGGGCGGCGGGAGTGGCGGAAGCGGTACCCATCACCGCTGTGAGCGCCGCGGCCGCGAGGACGGTGAACGCGGTCCGGATCCAGTTTGTGCGCATATCAGCTCCGTGCGGGACGCTCTGTCATGTGGCCGTCAGCGTGTCGGCTCTGCCTCGACGCTACGGCTTCGATGTGTGATGTACCACTCATCCGGATTAACGATGCCATTTCGTAAGAAGTGTCCTGCATCGGTACGCAGGGTGACGCACCGGAACACACGGCGACCCAGGGACACGCCCTGCGACCCGTCCGTGCGGACGGTGACGCGACCGGACTCCGGGTGTCGGTACCGGGACGCGCGGTTATCCTGCCCCGGTCGTAGAATTCGTCCGTGATGAATAAATCCGGGTCGCAGCGCGGTCGCCGGCCGGGAAGCCCGGACACCCGGGCCGCCATCCTGGACGTCGCCCGGCGCCGCTTCCTCGAGGACGGCTACCACGCGGTGACCCTGCGCTCCGTCGCCGCCGAGGCCGGGTGCGACCTCGCCCTCATCAGCTACTACTTCGGGTCCAAGAAGGGCCTGTTCGGCGCCGCCCTGGCACTGGGTGCGAACCCGGCCGAACTGCTCGCCAGGGTCGTGGAGCAGGGCGACCTCGCGACGGTCCCCGAACGGGTCGTCCGCCAGGTCCTCGCCGTGTGGGACGACCCCGTGACCGGCCCGCCCCTGATCGCGATGCTGAAGAGCGCGGTCGACGACGAGGCGCTCGGCGCGCTGGTGAAGGAGGCGGTCGAACGCGAGATCGTCGACCGGATCGCCGGCCTGGTGCCCGGGCGCGACGCCGGACACCGTGCCGCCGCGTTCACCGCCGTGGTCGCCGGACTGATCACCACCCGCTATCTGCTGCGCCTGGAACCGGTGGTCTCCATGTCGTCCGACGACGTGGTCCGCAGTCTGGGCCCGCAACTGCGTCTCGCCCTGATCGGCCCCGCACGACCGGTCCGCAGGGTCCGCCCCGAGGGACGCCCGGTGCCCCGCCCCTGAGCTGCCGGCCGGTTCGGTCCCTCAGGGCAGGACCCGCGCCCCCGAACCCGTGCCCTACGCGCCGAGGACCGGCGCCTCGCGAGGCGAGGTGCCGGTCCGGGGGATCGTGGCCGTTTCGAGGGCCCGCTCAGTGGTACGAGGGCTGCTTCCGCGTGTCGGTGTCCGCCGCCGCCACTTCCGCGGGCGCCTCCGGCCGCCGGGCCGAGCGCAGCAGGGCCGCGACGGCGAGGGCGGCGAGCAGGGCGGCTCCGGCCGCGCCCAGGAGCGCCAGGTGCATGCCGTCGACGAAGGCCGTCGTCGCCCGGGCAGAGACCGGGCCGCCCACGGCGTGGGCGGCGGCCAGCGAGGAACGGGCCGCCTCGGCCACCTGCGGGGGCAGACCCGGCAGGCTCAGGTGGCCGCGGTAGGTGGCGCTGAGCAGGCTGCCGAGGACGGCGATCCCGAGAGCGCCGCCGAGCTCGCGCGCCAGGTCGTTCATGGCCGAGCCGACGTTCTGCAGCGAGCGCGGCAGGGCGTCCGTGATGGCGGTCGTGGCCGGCGTCATGGCCAGGCCCATCCCCGCGCCCAGCGGCACCAGACCGGTCGCGATCAGCCAGTACGGGCTGGACGCGTCGAGCCGGGAGAGGACGCCCATGCCCACCGCGACACCGACGAGTCCGGCCACCCAGGGGCCCCGGAAACCGAACCGGCCGACCAGGACCGGGGCGGCGCGGGAGACCGGCACCATGGTCAGGGCCATCGGCAGCATCGAGGTCGCCGCCATCAACGCGCTGTCGCCCCGCACCAGTTGCAGGTACTGCATCATCACGAAGATGAACCCGAAGAACACGAAGAACTGAAGCATGATCGACAGCGAGCCCGCGGCGAAGGGGCGGTTGCGGAACAGCCGCGGGTCGAGCAGCGGGTTCTCGCGGCGCAGTTCGAAGACCACGAACCCGGCGAGCACGGCCAGTCCCAGTCCGATGCCCGTGAGGGTGACCGGGTCGGCCCAGCCGCGGGTCGGCGCCTCGATGACCGAGTAGACCAGCAGGACCAGCCCCGCCACGGACAGGAGGGCGCCGCCGGTGTCGAGCCTCGGCTGCTTCGGCTCCGCGGACTCCGGCACGAACAGCAGCGTCCCTACGAGGGCGACCAGGGCCAGGACGACGTTCAGCAGGAACACCGAGCGCCACGACCAGCCTTCCAGCAGGGCCCCGGTGGCGAACAGGCCCACCAGGGCGCTGGCCCCGGCGACCGCCGCCCAGACGCTCACCGCCCGGGCCCGCTGAGCGCGCGGGAACGTACTGGTGATGGTCGACAGGGTGGCCGGCATGACGAGCGCCGCCCCCACGCCGAGGACGCCCCGGAGCGCGATGAGCGTGGCGGGGTCGCTCGACAGCGCGGCGGCACCGGACCCGGCGCCGAAGATCGCCAGTCCGGCGAGCAGGGCCCGCCTGCGGCCGAAACGGTCGCCCAGGGCGCCGGCCGGCAGCAGGAGCGAGGCGAAGACCAGGCTGTAGGCGTCGATGATCCAGGACAACTGCGTCTGCGTGGCGTGGGTCTCGCGGGCGAGGTCGGGCAGCGCCACGTTGAGCGACGCCATGGCGGCGACCACCGTGCCCAGGGCGAGGCAGGTGACCACCAGGACCAGGTTGTGACGCGCGGCCGGTGCGGGTCCGGCGGCGGGGGTGAGAGTGGAGGACATGGGCTCCGTCCTTAGTCCGAGCGGTCCGGGAGGTTCCCGGTGCCTGGATCCAGAGTCGGGAGTCGGCCCTGCGATTTCCATGGTGATGAATTAGGGGAGCGGGGCGGTTGACCTCGCCGAGGGGGTGCGTGAGGGTGCGGCCCCTCGGCGGGAATCAGGGCGAAAGGGCAGGTCGGATCGCTGTCGGTGTCGGAGTGGCGGTCTATCGGGAGTGGGCGGGCGAGGGCCGCCGGCCCAGGATTGGCAGGGTCTGCCAGGACTTGTTGAATTCCTGGCCCGCGCCCGTGGCCGCGCCCGTGCCCGTGGCCGGGCACGGCCGTTGCCGAGCCTGCGCTGCCCGGGCCGTCAACCCCCGGCCGAGCGGGCGTGCCCGTTGTCCCATGCCCATGCGCGCAAGGCTCCGTACCGTACCCGGGGCTGCAAGGCTCCGGCCCTGGGCCCGTGCCCGGGACCGGCCTTGTGCTCGCCACCGCGCTTGCCGTCTGCCCGGCGACGCCATGCACGCCCTCTCGCCGCACCGGCCCCAGACCCGAGTACATCCAGTACGCAGGTCTGGGGCCGGCACGCCGAGAGCACGCTCCCCCGAGCTCTCGGCTTCGCTCGAGCAGGGGGCACCCCCAATGACGCCGCCGGGCCGCCCTCCGGGCGACGACGCGAATTGCCAGACAGGCCCTAGGAGGACCCGAAGGCTAGTCCGTCCCGGTGGTTCCGGGCCGGTTCAGGAGGTCCGTCACCTGGCGGTCGACGAGTTCCCACGCCGGGGCGGGAAGCCGGCCGAGGGAACCCTCGCGCAGGCCGCGCAGGACGTCCTCGGATCCGCCCTCGCACACGGCGCTGTCGCTGAACACCTCGTCGTCGCAGCGGACCGCGACGCGCAGGAGGGTCCCGCCCTCGTCCAGGGCGTGCAGGGCGGCGGCCACGACCAGCGGCGACGCCTCGCCCGGCGCGGCCGCGGCCTTGTGGTGGCTGCTGGCGACCGGCGTCCGCCAGCGCAGGCTCAGCAGCAGCTGACGCTTGGCGAGCACCTCGGCCAGATCGGTCTCGGTGACCCCCTCCGGTTCCAGGATCACCGCCCGGGCGTCCAGGACGAGCGCCGCGGGCAGCAGACACCGCAGCGTGCTGCCGACGATGTTGCCGCCGACCGTGGCGGTCCTGCGGACGGCTCCGGTCCCCACGCCGGCCGCGGCACGGCGGAGCACCTCCGGCACCCGGTCGTCTATCCGGTTCAGCACCACGGCGGCACCCAGGACCTCGTGCCCGATCGTGTTGGCCTCGGGGAGTTCGCGCAATGACATGGCACGGTCGGGGAACCCGTCCCGTTGCCAGGTGGCCCACACGAGCGTGGCGCCGCCGATCGGCACCGCCCCTTCGGCCAGACACTCCTGCGCTTCGGACACGGACGTGGGCAGACGCAACAGCACGACAGCCGACCTGCTTTCCTGGTGACTTGGCGGCGGGGTACGGGCCTTGGCGAAATCGCCGTCGACAGGCGCATTTTCACCGTACGGACGGGGGCGCGTACAGGGCACACCCCTTCGGTCGGTGCGCCCCGTGTGCGATGTGGTCCCACGGGTCCGCACGGAACGTCCGCGCTTCGCGGGCGACCGGAGCGACCGTCACTTTCCCTTCCCGCGCCGCGAGTTGCTTCGTACCGCTGTCAACTACCCTGGTGGGAGCCGGAATAGGCCGCCCATCGGCCACCGTGCCGGGCCACGGTGATCCGGCGCCCGAAGCAGTGCGTCATCCAGGAGTCGGTCAGGGTGACGTCGACGGGACCCCGCGCGAGGACGCGCCCCTCGCGCAGGAGCAGGGTGTGGCTCACCGCGGGCGACAGCTCCTCCAGATGGTGGGTGACCGTCACGGTGGCCAGGTCCGGCCGGCTCGCGGCCAGCCGCTGCATGGCCTCGACGAGGTCCTCGCGCGAGGGCAGGTCCAGGGCGTTGAACGGCTCGTCGAGCAGCAGCAGGGCCGGCTCGGCCATCAGGGCCCTCGCGATCAGGATCCGGGCCCGCTGTCCGCCCGAGCAGACCCCGTAGGGCCGGTCGGCCAGTTCCTTGATGTCCAGCTCGGCGAGCAGTTCGAGTCCCCGCCGGCGCACCTCGGCGTCGTACTTGCGCCAGAGCGGCTGGACGGTGCCGGTGTGGCCGGTCAGGACGACGCCGTGGGCGTCGAGGTCCTGCGGCACGCGCTGGGCCGTGCTCACATGGCCGATGCGGGTCCGCAGCTCGCGCACGTCGACCCGGCCGAGCCGGGAGCCGAGCACCTCGACGCTGCCGGTGGTCGGATGCATCAGGGCGCCCAGCAGCCGCAGCAGGGTCGTCTTGCCCGCGCCGTTGGCGCCGAGCAGCGCCCAGTGCTCACCGGCCCGGACCGTCCAGTCGATCTCCGAGAGGATCACCTGGCGGGTGGTGTGACGGTGGACGCTCACGTCGGTGAGCGCGACCACCGTCTCCCTGTCCACGACGTCCGACTCGGTCCGCACCACGGTCATGTCCGGGCTCCCCTCGCTAGGTCGACGCACCCCGCACATTAGATGTGGTGGGCATCTTGTTGCCGGTCCGTCCGCTCCGTGGACGCGGTCACTTGAGGATGTTCACGGCCCGGGCCACCACCAGCACCACGGTCATCAGGGAGACGACGGACTGGAGCATCATCAGCATCTTGGCCCAGCGGGACAGCGGCATCACGTCCGTCGGGCTGAACGCGGCGGAGTTGGTGAAGGACAGATACAGATAGTCCAGGAAGGCCGGTTCCCAGTCCGGCGGCGCGGACTCGGGGCTCTGCATCTGGACGAACAGGAAGTCGGCGAACTGGTGGTGGCCCATCATCCGGTTCGCCGGTCCGCCCCGGTCCAACTCCCAGTACCACAGGGCGAACACGATGACGTTCGTCAGCCAGATGTTGCCGCCGGTGAGCAGCAGCGTCGCCGGGCCCGACGACTCGGTGCCGTGCACGAGACCCCGCACCAGCTGGGCCGCGGCCCAGCCGTTGGCCAGGCTGATCAGGCCGATGAGCGCCAGGCCCAGCGACCGCAGCCGCTTGTTGCGGGGCTCGACCCGGCGGGGGTTCGCGGCCACGAGGCCTATGAGCAGGACCGCCTCCAGGCCCGGCAGCACCCCGAACGGCAGCAGCGTCAGATGCTCCGGCAGCCGCAGCTGGAGGGCGACCGCCACCAGGATCGCGGCGGTCACCGCCCAGCGCGGCTCACCGTGTGTCGCCCTCCGCCAGGCGGGCGCCACCTCGCGCCCGCCGGACTCCAGGAGCCGTTCGATCCTGACGAGCCGGCTCTCGGTGTCGTTCGATCCTTCATCCATACGGGTGATTGTCGCGGGTCACATGTTGATCATGTGACCCGCCAGCCCGTGGATCGCCTCCTTGACCGCCTCGCCGAGCGTCGGGTGCCCGTGCACATTGCGCGCGACCTCGTGCACCGTCAGGTCCCACTGCTGGGCGAGCGTCAACTCCGGGAGCAGCTCGGTGACTTCGGGGCCGATCAGATGGGCGCCGAGGAGTTCGCCGTAGCGGGCGTCGCTGAGGATCTTCACGAACCCGGCCGTCTCGCCGAGACCGTGGGCCTTCCCGTTCGCCGTGAACGGGAACTTCGCCACCTTGACGTCGAAGCCCCGCTCGCGCGCCTGCGCCTCGGTCCAGCCGAAACTGGCGATCTGCGGCTGGCAGTAGGTCGCGCGGGGGATCATCACGTAGTCGAGTTCCATCGTCTCCGCGTCGCCGATCGTCTCGGCGGCCACGATGCCCATCGACTCGGCCGCGTGGGCCAGCATCAGCTTGGCCGTCACGTCACCGATGGCGAAGATGTGCGGCACGCTCGTACGGCAGCGGCCGTCGATGTCGATCGCCCCGCGGTCGGTCAGCTTGACCCCGGTGTTCTCCAGCCCGTAGCCCTGCACACGCGGCTGGAAGCCGATCGCCTGCATCACCTTGCCGGCCTCCAGCGTCTGCCTCTGGCCGCCCGTGGTCACCATGATCTTGACCTTGTCCCCGGAGTCGTCGATCGCCTCGACCCGGGTGGAGGTCAGCACGTTGATGCCGAGCCGCTTGTAACGGCGGGCCAGTTCGGCGGATACCTCCTCGTCCTCCAACGGCACGATCCGGTCGAGGAATTCGACGAGGGTGACCTGCACGCCGTAGTTGTGCAGGACGTAGGCGAACTCCACGCCGATGGCGCCGGCGCCCGCGATGACGATGCTGTCCGGAAGGGTGTCGGAGAGGATCTGCTCCTCGTACGTCACCACCCGCTCGCTCAGGGAGGTGCCGGGGAGCAGCCTGGTGGTGGCGCCGGCGGCGATGATGCAGTGGCCGAACGTGACCGTCTCCGTGCCGCCGTCGGACAGGGCGACGTCGAGGGTGCGGTCGTCGCGGAAGGTGCCGCGGCCGTCGTATTGGGTGATTTTGTTCTTCTTCATCAGGTAGTGGACGCCCTTGACGCGGCCGTCCGCCACCTTGCGGCTGCGGGTGAAGGCGGCCCCGTAGTCGAAGCTCACCTCGCCGTCCACCTGGATGCCGAAGGTCTTCGCCTCCTGGGTGAAGATGTGGGCCAGCTCCGCGTTGCGCAGCAGCGCCTTCGACGGGATGCACCCCACGTTCAGGCACACACCGCCCCAGTACTTCTCCTCGATGATCGCCGTGCTGAGTCCGAGCTGGGCGGCCCGGATCGCCGCTACATATCCTCCCGGGCCGGCGCCCAGGACCACCACGTCAAAGTGTGCGCTCATGGCGGCCAGCCTAGAACGCGAGCGCCCCCGGCGACGGGACGGGCGCGGCCGTGGGGCCCGGGGCCGCCGGTGGCGTGGCACGCGAGAGGGCCGGCCCCGGGTGGGGCCGGCCCTCAGGCCGAGCGGGGGACTCAGACGAGGTCGAACCGGTCCAGGTTCATGACCTTGTCGAAGGCGGCGACGAAGTCCTTCACGAACTTCGCCCCGGCGTCGTCACTCGCGTAGACCTCGGCGAGCGCGCGCAGCTCGGAGTTCGAGCCGAAGACGAGGTCGGCACGCGTGCCGGTCCACTTGACCTCGCCGGTGGCGTCGTCGCGGCCCTCGAAGGTGGTCGCGTCCTCGGAGGTCGCCTTCCACGTCGTGCCCAGGTCGAGCAGGTTGACGAAGAAGTCGTTGGTGAGCTGTCCGGGCGTCGCGGTGAGGACACCGTGCGAGGACTGCCCGTGGTTCGCGCCGAGGACGCGCAGACCGCCGACGAGGACGGTGAGCTCGGGCGCGCTCAGGGTCAGCAGGTTGGCCCGGTCGAGCAGCAGGTACTCGGCCGGAAGCCGGTTGCCCTTGCCGAGGTAGTTGCGGAAGCCGTCCGAGGTCGGCTCCAGCGCGGCGAAGGACTCGGCGTCGGTGTGTTCGTCCGTCGCGTCGACGCGGCCCGGGGTGAAGGGAACCTGGACGTCGTGACCGGCGTCCTTGGCGGCCTTCTCGACCGCGGCGACGCCGCCGAGGACGATCAGGTCGGCCAGCGAGACGTGCTTGTCGCCGGCGTTGAAGTCGCGCTGGATGCCCTCCAGCGTGCGCAGCACGCCCGCCAGCGTGTCGGGGTCGTTGGCCGCCCAGCCGCGCTGCGGCTCGAGACGGATGCGGCCGCCGTTGGCGCCGCCGCGCTTGTCGCTGCCGCGGAACGTCGAGGCCGACGCCCAGGCGGTGGAGACGAGCTGGGAGACCGTCAGGTCCGAGGCGAGGATCTTCGCCTTGAGGGCGCTGACGTCCTCGGCGCCGATGACCGGGCCCTCGGCCTCCGGCAGCGGGTCCTGCCACAGCAGGGTCTCCTCGGGAACCTCGGGGCCGAGGTAGAGGGACTTGGGGCCCATGTCGCGGTGGGTCAGCTTGTACCAGGCCCGCGCGAAGGCGTCCGCGAACTCGGCCGGGTTCTCGTGGAAGCGCCGCGAGATCGGTCCGTAGATCGGGTCGACGCGCAGCGACAGGTCCGTCGTGAGCATCGAGGGGGCGATCTTCTTCGACGGGTCGTGCGCGTCCGGGACGGTGCCCTCGCCCGCGCCGTCCTTCGGCTTCCACTGGTTGGCGCCGGCGGGGCTCTGGGTGAGCTCCCACTCGTAGCCGAAGAGGTTGTCGAAGAAGCCGTTGCTCCACTGGGTCGGCGTGTTCGACCAGGTGACCTCGAGGCCGGAGGTGATCGCGTCGGCGCCCTTGCCGGTGCCGTACGTGCTCTTCCAGCCCAGGCCCTGGGCCTCGATCGGGGCGGCCTCGGGGTCGGCGCCGACGCTCTCCGCCGGGCCCGCGCCGTGGGTCTTGCCGAAGGTGTGACCGCCCGCGATCAGGGCGACCGTCTCCTCGTCGTTCATCGCCATCCGGCGGAACGTCTCGCGGATGTCGCGGGCCGCGGCGATCGGGTCCGGGTTGCCGTTCGGGCCCTCGGGGTTGACGTAGATGAGGCCCATCTGGACGGCGCCGAGCGGGTTCTCGAGCTCACGGTCGCCGGTGTAGCGCTCGTCGTCGAGCCAGACCTTCTCGGGACCCCAGTACACGTCCTCCTCGGACTCCCACACGTCCGCGCGGCCGCCGGCGAAGCCGAAGGTCTCGAAGCCCATCTGCTCCAGGGCGACGTTGCCGGTGAGGATCATGAGGTCGGCCCAGGAGAGGCTCTGGCCGTACTTCTTCTTGACGGGCCACAGCAGACGGCGGGCCTTGTCCAGGTTGCCGTTGTCCGGCCAGCTGTTCAGCGGCGCGAAGCGCTGCTGACCGGCGCCGGCGCCGCCGCGGCCGTCGCTGATGCGGTAGGTGCCCGCGCTGTGCCAGGCCATACGGATCATGAAGGGGCCGTAGTTGCCGAAGTCGGCGGGCCACCAGTCCTGCGAGGTCGTGAGGACCTCGGCGATGTCCTGCTTCACGGCGGCGAGGTCGAGGGCCTCGAAGGCGGCGGAGTAGTCGAAGTCCTCGCCGAGCGGGTTGGCCACGGCGGGGTTCTTGGCGAGGATCTTCAGGTTGAGCCGCTCCGGCCACCACTGACGGTTTCCGCCGCCCTGGGTCGGGTGCGGAGCGCGCTCGTGCGCGACGGGGCAGCCGCCTGCGCCCTCCGTTTTCGCGTCGGTGACGATCGCGTCATGGTTCTCAGACATGGGAATCCTTCCGGAAGGGCCGATCTCGGTGCTCAGCGACTGCGGGTGGGGGGAACGACCGGGGCGGAGCCCCGGCGGTGGGCCTCGGAACCGCCGACGGGGTCGACGGGGAGGCCGCGGTCTTCGGGTGGAAACGGACGAAGGGGCCGGCCGGCCGCACGGCCGGGGACGCGGACGGCGTACACGGCACGCCCCGGACCGGCTGGGCCGGTCCGGAACGGGGTACGCATCCCGCCACGGCGAGCGGACGGAGGGCTGTGCGGGTCGTGCGGGGAGGTACGGCGCCGAGGCGCCCGCCACGGCGGCGACGGTGTCGTCGCCGAGGGGGTCCGGGGTTCCGGGAGGGTCCCGGGCTGCAGGTCACGACGGCCGTCACCCGCAGACCGGCGCCGTGTGGTTCCACGGCGGTGGTCCCGACATCTGTGTCTCTCCTGCCCGTACCGAAGTGTTCTTGTCCCTTGGCCAGTGCCAAAACCGATCCTACGATGGACAGAGTCCAAGTCAAGAAGGACACCAGACCCATATCCGATCGGACCCAGGATGCGCACAGATAAACTGCGGGTTCCCACTGATCCCGAAAAGGTGAACCGATATGAGTGACCTGCTGGAACGACTGCGAGGGCGCGGCTGGCGCATGACCTCCCAGCGGCGAGTCGTTGCGGAGGTCCTCGACGGCGACCACGTGCACCTCACCGCCGACGAGGTGCACGCCCGCGCGGTCGAGCGGCTGCCCGAGATCTCCCGGGCGACCGTCTACAACGCCTTGGGAGAACTGGTCTCGCTCGGTGAGGTCATCGAGGTCTCCACCGACGGGCGGGCCAAGCGCTACGACCCGAACGCGCACCACCCGCACCAGCACCTGGTGTGCTCCAGCTGCGGCACCGTCCGTGACGTCCACCCGACCGGCAACCCGCTGGCCGACCTGCCGGCGACGGAACGCTTCGGATTCACCGTGGCCGCCGTCGAGGTCACCTACCGGGGGCTGTGCCCGTCCTGCGCCTAGCATCCGCCCGGAACCCGGCCGACGTCCGACCATGGACACCGACGGGCCGGCCGGCTCGCCGGCGGTGATCCTTCCGGCGACAGGACCTGTGGCGGCCCACCCGTGCCGCCTAGGCTTCCGGCGTGAACGAGACAGAGCGGAACATCTCGCGGGAGATAGGGATCAGGCCGGGCGGCCCGTCCGACGCACCGGCGATCCTGGACATGCTCGACGGAGCGGTGGTCTGGATGAACGCCCGCGGCAACACCGAGCAGTGGGGCACGACCCCGTTCTCGACGTCGTCGCGCATGGTGGAGCTGGTCCACCGGTACATGACCGAGAACGCGGCCTTCCTCGCCGAGGCGGACGGGACGCCCGTCGGAGCGGTGGTCCTCGACAACGGGCCAAATCCGCAGATGCCGATCGAGCCCGCCGGGGAACCCGAGCGCTACGTCAGGCTGCTGGTGTCCGACCGCCGGTACGAGGGCCGGGGCATCGGGGCCGCCCTGCTGGCCCACGCCGCCGAGGAGACCCGGCGGGCCGGCGTCGAGCTGCTGCGGGTCGACTGCTGGGCGGGCGGCGGAGGCGAACTCGTGGCGTTCTACGAGCGCCAGGGATTCACCCCCACCGAGCCGTTCCTGTCCGGGGCCTGGCCGGGCCAGGTGCTGGCCCGGCGGGTCGGCGCGCCCCGCGGGGGCTTCGGCCGCAAGGAATAGCTCCGCACGGGTGGCGGTCGCGAGGGATGGCTCCGCGTGGTTGGCGGCCGGGAGGGACAGCTCCGCGCGGGCGGCGGTCACGAAGGACGGCCCCGTGGCCCGCGGCCGCGAGGCACAGCTCCGGGTGGGTGGCGGCCGGGAGGGGGCGAACCCTCCCGGAGAGCTGGCGTCAGGAGAGGAAGTCGGCGATCAGCTCGGCGAACTCCTCCGGCGCCGCCAGCCTGATCCCCAGGGTCTCGGCCTTGGCACGCTTGGACCCGGCGCCCTCTCCCGCGACGACCAGGGTCGTCTTCTTCGACACGCTGGAGGAGGAGCGGCCGCCGGCCCGCTCGATGAGCTCGTTCATCTGGTTGCGGCTGAGCTGTTCCAGCGCCCCGGTCATCGCGCCGGTGACCACCACCGTCATCCCGGCCAGCGGACCGCCGGCCGCCCCGCCCTCCGCCGCCTCGGCGCCTTCCTCGCCGGGTGCGGGCGGCGGGGTGGCCCCGGGCTCGGTCATGTTGACCCCGGCGGCGACGAGCCGGTCGATGAGCGGCGCGAGCTCGGCCAGTTCCGCCACGATCGAGGGCGCCTTCTCCGTGCCGATGCCCTCGACCCGCTGGATCGTTTCCGCGTCCGCCGCGCGGATCGCGTCCATCGTCGCGAAGTACCGGGCGATGCGCCGGGACATCGACCGGCCCGTGCCGCGCACCCCGAGCGCGCACAGCACCCGGGACAGCGGCCGGCCCTTGGCCGTCTCGATCGCCGCGAGGAGGTTGTCGGTGCTGGTCTCGCCCATCCGCTCCAGACCGAGGAGCTGCTCGCGGGTCAGAGCGAAGAGACCGGCGAGATCGGTCACCAGACCGCCCTCGACGAGCTGCACCACCCGGGTGTGGCCGAGTCCCTCGATGTCGAGCTGGTCGCGGCCCGCGGCGTACGAGAGCGCGGCGACCAGATGGCAGTTGCGGCCCTGCTCGCAGCGCCAGCGCTGCTCGCTGGTGTCGATGCCGGAACCGCAGTTCGGGCACGACTCGGGGAAGACGATGGGCTGTTCCTCACCCGTGCGCAGATGGGCCACAGGCGCCTCGATCCGGGGGATGACGTCCCCGGCGCGGTGGACCATCACATGGTCGCCGAGCCGCAGATCGCGCCGCGTGATGTCCGCCGGGTTGTGGAGGGTCGCGTACGTGATGGTCGAGCCGTCGATCTCGACCGGCTCCAGCACGCCGCGCGGGGCGATGATGCCCGTACGTCCGACGTTCCACTCGACCTCGAGCAGCCGGGTGATCTTCTCGACGGCCGGGAGCTTGTAGGCGATCGCCCAGCGCGGCGCGCGCGAGCCGGACCCCGCGGCCCGCTGGTCGGCCGCCAGGTCGGCCTTGACGACGATCCCGTCGATCCCGAACGGCAGCTCGGCGCGCAGCGCCGCGATCTCCTGGACGCGGGCCAGCACCTGCTCGACGGACGCCGCCGTGATGCCGGGGACGGCCGTGCTCGCGGTGGTGTTCACGCCCAGCCCGGCCGCCCGCGCCATCAGTTCGCTGTGCGCGAGGTCGTCGAGCCCGGCGGCCGTGTCCGCGTCGGTGCCGGGCACCGGCAGCAGTCCGTAGCCGAAGAAGGTCATCGGAACGGTGTAGGCGCGCTCCTTGGCCCGCAGTGTGCCCGCCGCCGCGTTGCGCGGGTTCGCGAAGGGCTGCCCGCCGTGCGCGGTGCGCACCTCGTTGGCGTGCTCGAACTGCGCCGTCGTCATCAGGACCTCGCCGCGTACCTCCAGGGTGAGGGGCTCGGCGAGCTCGCCGGGCAGGCCCTCGACCGTGCCGATCGCGTGCGAGACGTCCTCACCTGCGGTGCCGTCCCCGCGGGTGATCAGTCGGGTGAGCCGGCCCTGGTGGTAGCGCGCGGCGATGGCGAGGCCGTCGAGCTTGGGCTCGACGCTGAACCGCTCCACCTCGTGACCGGTACGCCGGGCCAGCGACGCCGTCCAGGCGGTGAACTCCTCGGCCGAGAAGACGTTGTCCAGGCTGAGCATCGGCACCGTGTGCGGAACGTCCCCCTCGACGGCGCCGCCGGCGACCTTTCCGGTCGGCGACTCGGGCAGCACCTGATCGGGATGGGCGGCCTCCCACGCGGCGATGCCCCGCACCAGCCGGTCGTACGCGTCGTCGTCGAGCACGGAGGTGCCGCCCGCGTAGTAGGCGGCGGACGCCTTCACCGCGTCCTCGACCGCCTGCGCGTAGGCGACGGCGTCCACGATCACTGCAACAGGTGTTGTCATACCCGCCATCCTGCCTGCCACCACTGACAATGCCCCTTCGGCGGCCTCGTCCGGACACACACTTCGGGCGATGCGGGCAACTGCCTCACGCGGAGGTGACAGGGGCCCCGGCGGTGAAGTAGACCTGGGGAGCGAGCGGAACGCGTGCCTCCCCGGCGGCGCCCCGCCCGGCCCCCACCAGCCGACTTCAAGGAGTGGCCCATGCTCGCCGCGCTCGGTCTCGGTCCGGCCGAGGAGGAGATCTACCGTCTCCTGGTGGCGCGCGGACGGGCGGCCGTCGCCGAACTGGCGGTCCACAGCGGCCGTCCCGAGCCCGAGACGCACGACCTGATCACCGCCCTGGCCGAGCGGGGCCTCGTCGTGCCCCAGCCGGTCGAGGGCTCCGAGACGCTGTTCGTGGCCGCGCCTCCCGCGGTCGCGCTGGGTGGCGAACTGCGGCGCCGCCGCGACGAGTTGAGCGCGGCGGAGCATGCGGTGCTCACCCTGGCGGAGCAGCACCGCACCGGAGCCGAGGGCGGCGTGGTGGAGGTGATCAGCGACATCGACGCCGTGCGGCACCGGTTCCGGCAGCTCCAGGAGTCCGCCCGGCACGAGGTGCGCTCGATGATGGTCCCCGAACAGCGCGTCGTCACGCGCGACGACAACACCGCGGAGGGGGCCGGGATCCGCCGGGGCGTGCTCTACCGGACGATCCTGCACCGGGACGCGCTGACCGAACCGGGCGTGGTCGCCCAGGCCCTCGCCGTGCTGGCCGAAGGACAGCAGATCGGGGTCGCCGACGAGGTGCCGGTCAAGCTGATGATCGCGGACCACGACCTGGCCATGCTGCCCCTGTTCAGCGGCCGCAACACCGCCGCGGACTCGGTGCTGGTGCACCCGGGAGGGCTGCTGGACGCCCTCGTCGCCTATTTTGAGCTGGCCTGGGAGCAGGCGTACCCCCTGTCGCCGCACACGGCGGGAGACGGCCTCGTGGAGCAACGCCCGGACGAGATAGACGAGTTCGACGCCCGGATGCTGGCCCTCGTGCTCGCTGGGCTCACCGACCAGGCGGTGGGGGCCCGTCTCGGAGTGTCCCGGCGGACCGTGCAGCGGCGGATCGGTGAGCTGATGGCGCGGGCCGGTGCCGAGAGCCGCATCCAGCTCGGCTGGCACGCCGCGCGCAAGGGCTGGGCCTGAGGGGCCCCGACGGCGCGTCCGGGGCGGCCGTCAGCGTCCGCGCACGGCGGGTGAGGGCCGCGCGGAGCGGGTGACGACGAGGTCCGCCTCGCGCGGACCGGGGGGCAGGACCGGGTCGTCGTCGGCCTGCCGCAGCTCGGCCAGCAACTCGGTCTGTCCGGCGAGCAGTTCGGTGAGAATGCGGCGGGCGGCGCGCAGCAGTTCCGCCACGTCGCCGCCCGCGAGCGCGTAACTGACGGTCGAGCCCTCGCGGATGGACACCACGATGCCCGAGCGGCGCAGCACCGCCAGTTGCTGCGACAGGTTGGACGGTTCGACCTCGATCTCGCTGAGCAGGTCACGCACGGACACCGGGCCGGTCTGCAGCAGTTCCAGGACGCGGATGCGCACAGGGTGTCCGAGCATGCGGAAGAACTCGGCCTTGGCCTGGTAGAGGGGAACCTGCCTGGTCAAATCGTTCGCTCCCTGCCGCCTGGGGACGGGCTGTTTCTCCGGCTCGTGCGGTGGTCGTCCGCCCGCCCGCCGCGAACCGTGCCCGAAGACCGATCCTGGCGGCTCCGCCTCCGCATGCCCACGTGATTGACTCGATCTGGATTTACCTAATTGAAGAAGTCTTCAAGTCGTGGGCATGCGAAGGCGCGGAGGACGTGGCTGTCTACACCTCTAGTTCGGCTTCGATGCGCGCGAGCTGGTGGCGGGCCATGGCGAGGTTGGACGTCGCCTTGTTGAGCACGAGGTACAGGAACAGGCCGTTGCCGTCGCGGCCCGTGAGCGGCCGGATCAGGTGGTACTGACCCGAGAGCGTGATGAGTACGTCCTCGATCTTGCTCTTGAGCCCGAGGTGCTCCATGGTGCGCACCTTGGCACGGACCACGTCGGTGTTGCCGGCCGCGGCGACGTTGAGGTCGAGGTCCTTGCCGCCCCCCAGCGTGCCCAGGGCCATGCCGCTCGTGTAGTCGACGAGGGCCACGCCCAGCGCGCCCTCGATCGACGTCATCGTCTCCTTGAGGGAGATCTCCACATTTGCCATACCGATGTCTCCTTCGGGTCACCGCGCGGACGGAGGAGTTCCCGACCGGCCGGTGACCCGGACCCTACGGACCGTCCGCAGTGGGCGGCCGGGTTGTTTCGGGACTGGCGGAAGGAGCGCCGAAGAGCACTTCGGGAGGCGTTGAATTGATCGCCTTTGACTGGTGGATGATCACGAATGTCGTTCACGAGCGAAGCCGCCCCGCACCCGCCTCGCGGGCCGCGAACTCCGCGAACCACGTCAGCATCTCCGGATGAGTGACGGACCCGGGGCTGCTCACCTCGCCGGGGCGGGCGCCCTGGAGGACCCGCTTGACCGGGACTTCGAGCTTCTTGCCGGTGAGCGTGCGCGGGACGGCCGGGACCCGCACGATGACGTCGGGCACATGGCGCGGGGACAGCCCGCTCCTGATGGCCGAGACGATTCTCGCGCGCAGGGTGTCGTCCAGCTCCGCGTCGTCGGCGGGCACGACGAACAGCGGCATGAAATAGGCGCCGTCGGGCTGTTCGACGCCGAGGACGAGACTGTCGGCGATCTCGGGGAGCCGGTCGACCACGGCGTAGATGTCGGCGGACCCCATGCGCACGCCCGAGCGGTTCAGGGTGGAGTCGGAGCGGCCCGCGACGACGACCGAGAGGTCGGCGTCCACGGTGACCCAGTCACCGTGCCGCCAGACACCGGGGTAGGTGTCGAAGTAGCTGGCCCGGTAACGGGCGCCGTCCGGGTCGCCGACGAAGTGCAGCGGCATGGACGGCAGCGGTGCGGTCACCACCAGCTCGCCCTGCTCACCGGTCAGCGGGCGTCCCTCCGGGTCCCAGGAGGCCAGGGCGACGCCGAGGGCGGGGGCCTGGATCCGGCCGGCCCGCACGGGCAGCAGCGGGGTGCTCCCCGCGAGGACCGAGCACACGTCGGTGCCGCCGCAGATGGACTGGAGCCGCACCCCCGGTGTCAGCCGTTCGTGGACCCAGTGCCAGGTGCTCGGCGGCAGCGTCGACCCGGTCTGCAGGACGGTCCGCAGGTTCCCGAGCCCGTAGGTGTCCGCGGGGCGGCTGCCCGCCTTCTCCGCGGCGGTCAGATAGGCCGCGCCCAGTCCGAGCACGGTCGCGCCCGTCCGCTCGGCGATCTCCCAGGCGCCGTCGACACCGGGATACGTCGGGCTGCCGTCGTACAGGACGACGGTGCTGCCGTGCAGCAGTCCGCCGACCAGGAAGTTCCACACCATCCAGCTGGTGGAGGTGATGAAGAGGTAGCGGTCCTCGGGGCGCAGGTCGACGCCCAGGCCCAGGGCCTTGAGCAGCTCCACCACGATGCCTCCGTGACTCTGCACGATCCCCTTGGGGATGCCCGTGGTCCCCGAGGACCACAGGATCCAGAGGGGATGGCCGAACGGCACGTCGGCGAAGGCGAGCGGGCCCTGCGCCGTCGGCAGCGCGGACCAGGTGTGCCGGCGCACGTCCGGCCGGGCGGACCACGGCTCGGTGGGCGCCGGGAAGAGACTGTCGACGACGAGGAGATGACGGAGGGTAGGCAGGCCGTCCACGAGTTCGGCGACGTCGGGGCGTTTGTCGTAGGTCCTGCCGCCGTGGCGGCAGCCGTCCGCCGCCACGAGGACGGTGGGCCGGGCCTGCTGGAGCCGGGCGAGCACGCTCGGGGTGCCGAAGTCCGGGGAGCAGGCCGTCCACACGGCGCCGACCGCGGCCGTGGCGAGCAGTGCCACCACGGTCTGGCGCAGGTTGGGGAGGTAGCCGGCCACGCGGTCGCCGGGCTCCACGCCCATCCCGCGCAGCGCCGCCGCCACGTCGGCGACCTGCCGCCGCAGTTCCTGCCAGGAGGTCTCCTCGGGCGTGCCGTCCTCGGTCAGGCAGACGAGGGCGGGGCGGGTGTCCGTGGCCCGGGCGAAGCAGCGTTCGGCGAAGTTCAGCCGGGCGCCGGGAAACCAGTCGGCGCCGGGCATCGAGGCCTCGCCCAGCACCCGGTCGTAGCCGCTGACCGCGTCCAGCCCGTAGAACTCCCACACCGCCGACCAGAAGCCCGCGAGGTCGGTGGAGCTCCACCGCCACAGCTCGGCGTAGCCGGAGAACCTGAGTCCCCGGGTCTCGCCCACCCAGGTCATGAAGTCCGCGACGTTGGAGTGCTCCAACTCGCGGGGACCGGGGGACCAGAGCAGGTCGGTGTCGGTGTTCATCGGGGTGCCTTTCTGGGCTGGACGCGGCGGGTCAGCCGGCTTCCAGGCCGCTGAGCAGTTCTTCCGCCCGCGGCCAAGAGCCGTAGCCGGACGCGGGGTTGAGATGGCCGACCTCGCCGAGTTCCACCAGGGCGGCGCCCCAGTCGGTGGCCAGCGCCGCCACCCGCTCGGCGCTGCCGAGAGGGTCGTTCGCGCTGGCCGCGACGACACTCGGGAAGGGCAGCGGGGTCCGGGGGACCGGTGTCCAGCCGTTCTCGCCGAGCACCTCGGGCGTCGGATAGCCCTCGGGCAACGGGGTGTCGAAGTCCGGCGGGGTGACGAGCAGCGCTCCGCGCACCTGTGCCGTGCTTCCCTGGGCCCAGTGGACCGTCGTGATGACCCCGGCGCTGTGCGCGACGAGCACGACGGGTCCTTCGGCCTCGGCGACCACCTTGTCGAGCACCGCGACCCGGGCCTCGCGGCTCAGTCCGTCCTCGGTGAGCGGCGGGACGGTGCGGACGGTGCGGCCGGCCTCGGCCAGCCGCTCCGCCAGCAGGGTCTGCCAGTGCTCGGCCACGTGATCGCGCAGTCCGGGGACGATCACGACCACCGGTTCCGGCGAGGCGCTCACGCGGTCACCACCGCCTCCTCGGGCCGCGCCTCCGGGGCGGGTCCGCTCGTCAGCCGGAGCAGGTCGCGCTCGTAGAAGTGGCGGCCGACCAGGAAGGCGAGGGTGGCGGCGAGCGCCGTGAGCGGGACGATCCGCAGGGCGCCGAGCAGACTCGAGCCGTCGGCGAGCGCACCCGTGACGGCGGGGCCGGGCGCGAGTCCGAGCAGGCTGTTGGCGAAGGTGAGGGTGGCGAAGGCGGTCGCCGAGATGGACGCCGGGGTCAGGTTGGCGACCATCGCGGTCGCGGGGCCCGCCGTGCCGGCCGACAGCAGGGCACCGGCGGCCAGGACCGCCAGCTGGAGCGCACCGGTCGGCAGCCGGAAGGCCGCCATGAGCAGGACGAGGGAGCCCATGCTGAACCCGATGGCGACCATCCACTTGCGGATGGGGAACGCCCGGCTGAGGCGGTCGGAGACGATGCCGCCGCCGATCATGCCGACACCGATGACGAGGATGAAGATCCCGGCGGTCGCGCCGGCCTTCGCGGTCGGCATGTCGTAGTAGCGGTTGAAGTAGCTGGGCAGCCAGGCCATCAGTGAGGCGGCGACGAACAACTGGAGTCCGCTGCCCACGTAGGCGCTGATCACCGAGACGGAGGAGAACAGCCGCGGCAGCAGCGCGCGCAGCCGTCCCTGGGGACCGGGCTCGGCGTCGGTCGAACCGCCGGGCGGGGTCAGCCTCTTCTCGGTGACGACGACGCCGTAGACCGCGGCCAGCACCAGGCCGAAGACGCCCATGGCGCCGAACGCCCAGCGCCAGCCGAAGTGCTGGGCGACCGCGCCGCCGATCGACACACCGAGGACCGAGCCGAAGGCACCGCCGGCTATGAAGGCGCCGGACAGGGTGGCCCGCAGGCCCATGGGGAAGATGCTCAGGACGACGGCGATGCCGACACTTCCGTAGGCCGCCTCGCCGATGCCGACGAAGAGCCGGCCGACGAACATCTGGTCGTAGCTCGCCGAGACCGCGCAGCCGAGCGTCGCCACGCTCCACAGCACCGCGGCCAGCAGCAGGCTCTTGACCCGGCCCCAGCGGTCGGCCATCAGGGACATCGGGAAGGTGAGCAGGCCGACCATGAGGGCGACGACGCTGCTGAGGGTGCCGAGCTTCGCGTCGGTGAGCAGCCACTCGCTCTTGAGGTCCGGGAAGACGGCGTTGAGGACCTGCCGGGACATGTAGTCCGACAGCAGCAGACCGAAACTGAGGGCGAAGACCACCCAGGCGTAACGACGGGACACGGGCCATCCGGACGAGGCGGTCGGGTCCGTCCCGGGGATGGGGCCGGCAGTGGTGTGCAACTCCATTGTCATCACCTCACGCGCTGTTGGAAAAAGGGGGTCAGAACGGTCTGTCGCCGACGATTCCCGCGCGCTCCATGCGGCGGACGGCGGGCCAGTAGTCCTGCACGGCGTAGTGCTGGGTGGAGCGGTTGTCCCAGATGGCGACGCTGTTCGGGGTCCAGCGCCAGCGCACCTGGTACTCGGGGACCGCGGCCTGGGCGATCAGGTAGTTGAGCAGGAGGCCCGCGCCCGGGGCGAAGTCCTGTCCGAACCGGACGTTCTCGGGCGTGTGGTAGTTGACGAAGTGGGTGGTGAACGCGTTGACGAAGAGGATCTCCTCGCCGGTCTCCGGGTGGACGCGCACCACCGGGTGCTCGGCGTCCGGGAACTGCGCCTTGAGGGCGTGCCGCTTCTCCTCGGGCATCACGGCGCCGAAGGTGGCCTCGATGCTGTGCCGGGCCCGCAGCCCCCGGACCTTGGCGCGGATGTCCTCGGGCAGCCGTCGGTACGCCTCGGCCATGTTGACCCAGATCGTGTCCCCGCCGACGGCCGGCCCCTCGATGCAGCGCAGCACCGCGCCCATCGACGGGTTCTCGCGCCAGGTGCCGTCCGTGTGCAGGGCGTTCTCGTAGTGCTCGGCCGGGCTGTCCAGATCCTTGTAGATCCGCACCAGGCCGGGGTGCTCGGGATCGCTGCCGGCCACCGGGTGGTCCTCCAGCGCGCCGAACCGCTCGGCGAAGGCGACGTGTTCGGCGCGCGTGATGTCCTGGTCGCGCAGGAACAGCACCTTGTACTGCAGCAGCAGGGACCGGATCTCCTCGAAGAGGTCGTCGTCCCGTGCGGCGTCGCCGAGGTTCACGCCGGACAGTTCCGCGCCGATCGAGCAGGTCAGCGGTTCGACCCGGATGGAGCCGCGGTGATGGGCGCGGACCGGCGCGCCCTCGGGGGGAGCGAGGGTGTGTTCCATGGTGCTTCCTCCTGGTGGCAGTGGAGTTGACCGCGGGGGAGTGGTGGGTTCAGAGCACGAGGACGGACGACCCGGTGGTCGTGCCCGCCTCGAGTTCGCGGTGCGCCCGGGCGGCGTCCTCGAGCGCGTAGCGCTGGTTGACCTGGATGCCGATGCGTCCGGACAGGACGTGGCCGAAGAGTTCGTCCGCGAGTTCCGCCCGCTCGGCGGGGTCCGCGATGTAGTCGGCGAGCGCGGGCCGGGTGACGAACAGCGAGCCCTGGACGGCGAGTTGCATGGCGTCGATGGGCGGGACCGGCCCGGAGGCGGTGCCGAAGCAGACGAGCAGTCCGCGGCGGCGCAGCGAGGCGAGCGAGGAGGCGTAGGTGGTCCTGCCGACGCTGTCGAAGGCGACCGGGACCCCGGCGCCGTCGGTGAGTTCGCGCACCCGCTCGGCCACGTTCTCGCGCCGGTAGTGGATGACGTGGTCGCAGCCGTGTGCCCGGGCCAGTTCGGCCTTCTCCTCGGTGGAGACGGTGCCGATGACGTTCAGTCCGAGGAGCTTGGCCCACTGGCAGACGATGAGGCCGACGCCGCCCGCCGCCGCGGTGAGCAGGACCGTGTCGCCCTCCTTGAGCGGGTGGATCCTGCGCACCAGGTACGCGGAGGTCAGACCGCGCATGGTCATGGCGGCGGCGGTCTCGAAGGGGATGCCGTCCGGCAGGCGGATCAGGGAGCCGGCGGGCATCACCCGCTCCGTGCTGTACGCGCCGAGCGGGCTTCCGGTGTACGTGACCCGGTCGCCCTCGGCGAATCCGGTGACGCCCTCGCCCACTGCCTCGATCACACCCGCCGCCTCGACGCCGAGACCGGCGGGCAGCGGCGCGGGGTAGAGACCGGTGCGGAAGTAGGTGTCGGCGAAGTTGAGTCCGACCGCGTGGTGCCGGATCCGGACCTCGCCGGGGCCGGGGTCGCCGACGACGACCTCCTCCCAGCGCAGGACCTCGGGACCGCCGGTCTCCTTGAATCGAATGGCGTGGGCCACGGGGGCGCTCCGTAGTTCGTGTCGGATGGATGAGGGGAGGAAGGGACCGCCGGGGCCGGGGGGTCTGGCCCCGGCGGTCCCGGGCCGCGGGGACCGGGCCGCGGGGACCGGGCCGCACCGCTGCGGGCTCCGCCGTGGTCCGGCGTGCCACGCCGGGCGGGCCCGGTGGGCGGGGGCCGGTCGGCGGGGTCCGGAGAGGTGGGTCCGGTGGGCCGGGTCCGGAGGGCGGGGCGGGGCGTCGGGTCAGGCGTCGCGGAGCATGAAACCGCGCTGTCCGGGACGGCGGTTGGGCACCATGCCGAGCTGGGCCAGCGTCTCGTCGGTGCTCGAGAAGGTCTCGCCGATCCTGTAGATCTTTCGGGCCTCCGCGCCGGTCGCGATGTCACGGCCGAGAGCCTGCGAGATCTGCACCATCTGCTCGACCTGCTCGACGCTGGACATCCGCTCGCCCTTGCGGCGCCACAGGTTGTCCTCGTTGCCCACCCGGACGTGCACACCGAGCGCGATGCCGATCGCGTTCATGGGCGCCACGGCACGCATCGAGCTCTCGATGGTCAGGACGGCGCCGTCGGGCACGCGGCGGACGAACTCGATCAGGTCGGCGGGGTGCCGGCCCGCGAAACCGCCGCCGATCGCCACGTAGTTGAGGACCAGCGGGCCGGTGTAGACGCCGGAGCGGATCAGGCGCTCCACGGTCTCCAACTGGGCGAGGGTCGCGAGCTGGAAGTGCGGCTGGATGCCGCTCTCGCCGAGGCGCTTGAGGTGCTCCAGATAGAAGTCCGGACCGGCCTCCAGGTACATGTCCCGGTACGCCTTGTAGTAGTCGGGCTTGGCGATCGAGGTGCCCTCCAGATCGTCGTCGGTCATGATCTCGACGATGTTCATCTGGCTGGTGTTGATCGCGATGGTGACCTGGTCCGGCTTCGGGTCCAGGTCGGCGAGCATGTGCCGGCTGTCGAAGTCCAGCCACTTGGCCTCGGAGCCCTCGCCCTCCGGGGCGAAGGAGATCGATCCGCCGATCTGCAGGACCATGTCCGGCACGGCCTCGCGCAGTCGTCCGATCAGCTCGTTGAACATGGACAGGCGCTTGGAGCCCTTGCCGTCGAGCTCGCGTACGTGGATGTGGAGGACGGTGGCACCGGCGTTGTAGCAGTCGACGGCCGCCTGCACGTGCTCGTCCATCGTCAGGGGGAGGTCGTCGGCGTCGCCGGGGAGCCATTCGGGGCCGTACGGGGCGGCCTGGATGACGAGCTTTTCCTGGTTCTCGGGGAAGAGCGAGTCGTCGTGGAAGTGCACGGTCCGTCTCCTTCGTCGGATCTGCGATCACGTGCCGGGGGCGTCGCCGCGTACGGCGCGGGGCCTCGGGAATCCGGCGGGATCGATGCGGGTCACCGGTGACAGCGGGCGCGGGCGGGGCCCACTGCGATCGGCCGGTCCGGAGGGAGCCAGGGGGAGTGTGCGGCTCCCTCCGACGGCCGACCGCGTCTTCTGTGCGGTGGTGCCAAGGTAGGGCCGAGTCAGGAGGCGTGCTTGCCCTCAGGGGACGGATGATTTGTCATTTGGGGACATCGCCCACGCGGAGGCCGGCTTGGGCCGTCACCGGGCCGCGGTGCGGGCCCGGCCCCGTGATTCCGGGCGCGTAAAGGGAGTTGCTACGGCGTCCTGCTGCCGCGCCACGCTCGCGGGCTGCATCCGAACTGCTCGCGGAACCACCGGGAGAACCCGCTCAGCGACGAGAACCCGAGCAGGTCGGAGATCTCCGTCAGCGACCGCCGGGGATTGGCGACGAACTGCTCGGCGAGATGCCGGCGGGTGACGTTCAGGAGCGAGGAGAACGTCTCCCCCGAGGCGGCCAGATGACGGTGCACGGTGCGCCGGTCGACGCCGAGGCTGCGGGCGACCTGCTCGATCGAACAGCGCCCCGTCGGCAGCAGGATCTCGATCAGTTCGCGTACCCGGTCCGCGGCGGTGGTGTCCTTCGGGACGGCGATCGCGTCGAAGTACTGACGGGCGTACTCGCGCATCAGCGGGTCCGCCATGGCGTTGGGCGCGTCCAGGTCGTCGGCGTAGAAGACGATCCCGTCGATCTCGCGGCCGAACTCCACGACGGTGCCGAAGGCGGCCTCGTGCGCCGAGGTGTCCGCCGGCGCGGAGTGCCGGAACCAGACCGAGAGCGGCTGCCAGCGGGCGTGCAGGAAGTCCGTCAGGATGCGGTGGTACGCGGAGACGGCCAGCTCCGTGGCCTGCCGGGACTCCATCGCCTCACCGAGCCGCAGATCCACCTTCAGCGTGGCCAGCCCGTCCCCCTCGGAGAGCCGGGTGTGCAGGATCTCGTTGTACATGTACTGGTGGCGGATCAGCATCTCGAGCGCGCTGCGCACGTCCGGTTCCTCGCGGACCACGAGGCTGATGGGGCCGAGCGTGGAGAAACGGCGGAACTCCGCGAGCAGGACCCCGAAGTCCTCGTGACCGGACTCGGCCGCCGACAGTTCCAGCACCTGGACGGCCGCGGTGCCGGAGATCCACCGGTCCTGGACCGTGAGGGCGGCGGTGTCCAGACCCACCCGCTTCAGGAGTGCCTGCGGATCGATCCCGAGGGAGCGGCACAGCTCGACATAGCCGCTCAGGGCGGCGGTGCGGACCAGCGGTCTCATGGGCACGCTCCAGGAATGTCCCGAAAAGCAAAGTCTCCTGTCCCGCCAGAACAAGCGCGGCGGTGGTCGAGGAACCTAGCATGACGCCGTTCACCGGCAGGGTCCGAGCGGGGTGACCCCTCGTCCACGGGTGAACACCCGACGGATGGGAGGCGAACATGACGGGAACGGCGGACCGGGCACCGTCCAATCCCCGGCCGGGCGCGGATCAGGCAGCATCCGCTCTCCGGCCGGGCGCGGATCAGGCAGCATCCGCTCCCAGGCCGGGCACGGACCGGGCGGCGTCCGCGCCCATGCCCCGCCCGGACCCCTCGGTGTGGAAGGGGCCCGAGCTGGGCGGGCCCGAGGAGTGGCGGCTCGACCTGTCGGAGACCCGGCTCGCCGAGATCGACGCCGCCCTCCAGGAGACCCGCCGACGGGATCTCACCCTGCTCAGGCTGACCGCCGCCGACTTCCCGCTTCCCGGCCTCGCCGCCGACCTGGCGCGCCTTTCCGCGGTCCTGGACCAAGGACGTGGGTTCGCGGTCGTCCGGGGCATCCCCGTCGAGCGGCTCGGCGAGAGTGCCGCGAGCACCGTGTTCTGGGGGATCGGCCGCCATCTGGGGCACCCCGTGCCGCAGAACGCCGACGGTGTCGTCCTCGGCCACGTCCGGGACACCGGCCGGAGCCTGGGCGACCCCGCCGTACGCGGCTACCAGACCCGGGAGGCCCTGCCCTTCCACACCGACCCCACCGATCTGCTCGCCCTGATGCCGCTGCGCGAGCCCCGTTCCGGCGGACAGGTCTCCCTGGTCAGCTCGGCCGCGGTGCACGACGCCGTCCTGGAGCTGCGCCCCGATCTCGCCGGGCGCCTCCACCGCACGTACCACTTCGACCGCCGCGACGAACACGCCCCCGGAGAGCCGCCCTGCACCAGCGCCCCGCTGGTCACCCGGCCCGGCGGGCCGGCCGGGGCGCCCGGCATGCGGTACAACCGGTGCTACCTCGAATCCGCCCAGCGCTTCCCCGAGGTGCCCCGTCTGGAGCCCGAGGACCGGGAACTCTTCGACCTCATCGACTCCGTGGCCGCCTCCCCGGACCACCGGCTCGACCTCGACCTCCGGGTCGGGGACCTGCTGCTGGTCAACACCCACCGGGTGATGCACGCCCGCTCGGCGTTCGAGGACCACCGTCCACCGGAACCCGGGCGCCACCTGCTGCGACTGTGGCTGGCCTCACCCCGGGGTGCCGGTAGCCAGGACACACCCCCCTGGGTCACGCTTCGCGATGTGATCCGACCGCGCGCCACCGCCGCGCCCCGCGCGACGAACTCAAGGAGAAAGCCGGCATGACCAACCTCGTCACCCTTCTGGCCGCCACCACCCGGGCCCACGGGGAGCGCGTCGCCGTCCGCCACGACGACAGCACGCTCACGTACGCCGAACTCGACGACGCCAGTGCCCGGGTGGCCTCGCTGCTGCGGGACCGCGGCGTCGCGCCGGGCGACCGGGTCGCGCTGACCATGCCCAACGTCCCGCTGTTCCCGGTCCTCTACTACGGCATCCTGCGGGCCGGCGGTGTCGTCGTCCCGATGAATCCGCTGCTCAAGGCCCGCGAGGTCGCCTTCACCCTGCGCGACTGCGGAGCGCGGGCCGCCCTGGTCTTCCCGCTCTTCGCCGAGGAGGTGACCAAGGCCGCCGCCGAGACGGGCACCGACTGCCTGGTGACCGACCCCGCGACCTTCGACGCCCTGCTGAGCGGACACGAGCCCCTGCACGACACCCCGGACCGGGCCGACGACGACGCCGCCCTGATCCTCTACACCTCGGGCACCACCGGCACGCCCAAGGGCGCCGAGCTGTCCCACCGCAACCTGGCCCGCAACACCCTCACCACGGCCGAGACCCTCCTCCAGGTCGGCCCGGAGGACGTGCTCTTCGGCGGCCTGCCCCTCTTCCACGCCTTCGGCCAGACGTGCGCGCTCAACGTGGCTGTGGCGACCGGAGCCACGCTGACCCTGCTGCCCCGGTTCGACCCGGTGAGCGCCCTGGAGGTCATCGCACGCGACAAGGTCACCGTCTTCCTCGGCGTGCCCACCATGTACGCCGCCCTGCTGCACGCCGAACTGCCCGAGGGCTTCGACGCCGGCCTGCTGCGCCTGGCCGTCTCGGGCGGGGCCGCGCTTCCGGTCGAGGTCCTGCACGGCTTCGAGCGGCGCTTCGGCGCCGCCGTCCTCGAGGGGTACGGACTCTCCGAGACGTCACCGGTCGCCGCGTTCAACCACCCCGACCGGCCGCGCAAGGCGGGCTCGATCGGCGTACCCATCCGCGGGGTCGAGATGCGGCTCGTCGCCGAGGACGGCGGTGTGGCCGCGCCGGGCGAGGTGGGCGAGATCGCCATCCGCGGCGAGAACGTCATGACCGGCTACTGGAAGCGCCCCGAGGCCACCGCGGAGGCGATCCGCGACGGGTGGTTCCACAGCGGCGACCTGGCCCGTGTCGACGAGGACGGGTTCTACTTCATCGTCGACCGCAAGAAGGACATGATCATCCGCGGTGGCTACAACGTCTACCCGCGTGAGATCGAGGAGGTGCTGTACGAGCACCCCGCCGTCGCCGAGGCCGCCGTCGTGGGCGTGCCGCACCCCCTGCACGGCGAGGAGGTCGCGGCCGTGGTCACCCTCAGGCCCGGGGCCGAGGCCACGGCCGAGGAGATCCGCGCCCACGCCAAGGAGCGGGTCGCGGCGTACAAGTACCCCCGGATCGTCGAGATCACGGCCGAACTGCCCAAGGGCCCCACGGGCAAGATCCTCAAGCGCGAGATCGTGGTCGACGGCGCGTGAGCTCTTGAGGACGGGGGCGTGAGCCCTTGAGGACAAACCCGTGAGCCTTTGAGGAAGAGGATCCCGGTGACGACGGCCACCCCGCCGCCGTCACCGGGACCCGGAGCCGCCCCCCGCCGCCGGCGCCGGGCCCCCAAGCCGCCCCCCGCCGTCACCGCTCCCGCTCCCGATCCAGCTCCCGAGTCCGCCCGGGTCCCGACGGGCTCACCGCCCCCGTTGCCGCGGCCCCGCGAGGATCAGGCTCTCGACGCTCTCGTACACCCCGCGTTCCCGGTCGGCCGCGCGGCGCCCGGAGAGCAGACTGCCGAGCCAGCCGAAGAGGAAGCCCAGCGGGATGGACACCAGGCCCGTGGTGGTGAACGGGAACCAGTTGAAGTCGGCGGCCGGGAAGGCGGACGTCGGGGAGCCCGACACGAGCCGGGTGCCCGGCATCAGGACCAGGACGGCGAGGGTGCCGCCGACGAGGGTGCACAGCAGACCGGCGCGGGTGTAGCGGCGCCAGAAGAGGCTGTAGACCAGGGCCGGGGCGATCGCCGAGGCGCCCACGCAGAAGGACATGGTGGCCAGCGGCTGGAGGCTCCTGTTCTGGACGACCACCGCGAGCGCGATCACGGGCGCGCCGACGACCAGCGCCGAGCCGCGGGCGAAGGCCGTCTCGCGCTGGGACGACATGCCCTTGCCGCGGCCCGCGAAGACGTCGTGGGCCAGGGAGTTGGCGCAGGCGAGGGTCATGCCGGCGACCGAGGCCAGCAGCGTCAGGAAGATCGCCGTGGTGACCGTGGTGAACACCAGGGTCTCCGCCCGGGACACCACGGGGCCGAACGCGGCCCGTGAGCCCAGCAGATAGGCGGTGTGCCCGCGCGGATCGGCGGCGGTGACGCCGGACCGGCCGATCATCGCCGTCGCGCCGACGGCCACGACGCCCGCCACCAGCATGAACAACGCCACCGACGACACCGCCCAGGACATCGAACGCCGCACCTGGCGGGCGCTGTTGGCGGTGAACATCCGCATGGTCACGTGCGGCAGACAGGCTCCGCCGAGCACGATGGCGAACTGCGTACTGATCATGTCGAGCCGGGGATGCGGGCCGCCGGCGAACTGGAGCCCGCCGTGCAGGAACGCCTCCGGCGCGCCGCTGCGGTGCGCGGCGGTGGTGAACAGCTCACCGGGGTCCCAGTGGAACCGGCCGAGGATCAGCACGGAGACGGCGATCCCGGAACCGAGGAGAACGACCATCTTCAGGAGCTGGATCAGCGCGGTGCCCCGCATGCCGCCGATGGCCGCGTAGGTGATCATCAGCGCCCCGACCCCGACGATGCAGCCCGTCTTCATGGAGCTGTCCGTGAAGCCGAGGATGAACGCCAACAGCTGCCCCGTGCTGGCCAGTTGGACGAGCATCATCGGCACGAGGGCGGCGACCGTGACACCGCAGCCGGTGATCCGCACCGCCCGCCCGGGCATGCGGCGGGCCAGGACGTCGCCCATGGTGAACTCGCCCGTGTTCCGCAGGGGTTCGGCCAGCAGGAACATCAACACCAGCAGCGACAGCAGCGTGCTCAGGGCCAGCACGACACCGTCGAAACCGCACAGGGCGATCACGCCCCCGATGGTCAGCACGGTCGCGGCGGAGATGTAGTCGCCGGCGATGGCCAGTCCGTTGCGCAGCGGGGACAGCGAGCGGTAGCCGGTGTAGAACTCGGCGAGATCGTCGCTGTCGGGGCCGGTCAGCACGCACAGCAGCAGGGTGATGGTGACGGCGATGGAGAAGGCGACGAGCGACCAGGACTGGGTGGTGCCGGCGAAGGCGCTCACCGGTTCCGCTCCTGCTCGCCGCCGGCCCACGGGACGCTCCGGTTCACCCGGTGTGCGAGGGGATCGACGTAGCGGCGGGCGGTGCGTTCGTAGACGAGCACGGCGAGCCAGGTGGCGGGGATCTGGGCGAGGGCGACGACCAGGCCCGTCGGGAGACCGCCGGTGACGGGCCGCTCCATCAGGGAGGGGCAGCCGGCGGTCAGGCCGAGGAAGAGAGTGAAGCAGCCGAGCACCACGAACGTGGTTACGCGCCGTTGCCGGCGGTAGGCGCGGCGCAGGATGCGCAGATCGCGGTGGTGCCCGGTCCGGGCGCGGGGTGATGCCCCGCCGCGTAAGGGTTCCGCCGCGGCCGGGTCGGGGACGTGGCGGGCGAAGGAGCTGGGGTGTCCCCGCGGCGCTCGCGCGGGCCGGGGGGTGGGACTGTCGTACGACATGCCGGTCTCCTGGTGGGGTGCGGGCCCGGCGTGCACGGACCGCGGGACGGTGGGGGACGGCTCGGGTCCTCGCACGCTATTCGGCTCCTCGGCCCGTGCGAAGGGCTTTCCTCCAACTGCCTGGTCGGAGCATTGGCATGCCTCTGACCTCGTCTGTTGTCGAAGAAACCGCTGTTGCGCCCGGGCTCGGAGTGAGGGCTGAGGCGCGCTGGGGGACGGACGGACGGTGCACGCGGCGGCGGCACGGGACCCGCCGTGAGGCGGTGCGCCGAGTGCGCTGGTGTCGGTCGACGAGGTGGTCCGGGCGGCCGACGGAGGCAGGATGCGGCCGGTGTCCCCGGCGCGGGAGGGCGCGTGTCGGTGGTACGGGGTGGCGCGTGTCGCCGTACGGGACCGCGGGCGTCCGCGAGCGGGTCCGGTGCGGATCCCGGACTCCGGGCGTGCGCCCGGCGTGGCTCTCGACTCCGACGACGGGCCGGTGCGCGTTCGAGGACCCGGCCGGCGTTCAGGAGGAGTCGCGCAGTTCGCTGAGCGGAGTTCCGTGCGCCCAGCGCCGCAGGCACGAACCGTCGATCAGCCGCACGCCCCCTTGGCGCCGTGCCCACAGGACGTCACGCCGGGTGAACGCCCCACGGTGCACCACGAGACGCAGCGGTGGGCCGGGACCGCCGGGCCGCGCCGGACGCGAGGGGGTGTCCTCGTCGGGAAGGGGCTCGGCCACGGGCCGGAACGCGACCTCGAGCCGCCGGCCGTGCCCGTCCCGTGCGCGGACCCGGACCCGGTCCTCGGCCCGGCGCTGCGGGAACACGCGCCAGCCGTCCCGGCGCAGCATCCTCGAGACGGCCAGGGCCAGCCCCTGCGTGTCGAGCTCCGCCAGTTCCTCGGGGGTGTAGATGCCCCCGCGCCGAAGGGCCCGCGGACGGTAGCGCCGGATCGCGGCGGGCGTGGTGACGGCCACGAGGGCCAGGGCACCGAGGGGTACGGCGACGCCGGCCACGCGGTAGCCGACGGCGAGTCCGGCGACGACCGCGCAGATCACGACGACGAGCGCCGTGAGCGCGGGCAGCACCTCACGCAGTGCGGGCCCGTAGGCCCCTTCCGCACGCAACCGGCGGACGGCCGACCGTCGCCGCGCGCGTCCGGACAGGCGTTTTCCCGGTGTCCGCCCCCTGCACCCCACCCGGGCCCCCAACCCTCGCGCGCCTCGGCGCGTTCGGGGAGGGGTACCCCTCGGGGGCGGGACGGTCCCCTGGTGTACGGGA
The DNA here is from genome assembly GCF_000725495.1 of Streptomyces aureus. Lineage (GTDB taxonomy): Bacteria > Actinomycetota > Actinomycetes > Streptomycetales > Streptomycetaceae > Streptomyces > Streptomyces aureus_B. The sequence goes on along the minus strand of NZ_JNZD01000030.1, from coordinate 24,198 downwards.
TCCGGCCATGAATCCGGCCGAAGTCTTTCGGGGCGCCGCGACGCGTGGGGCGTGATCGAACCAGGTGGCGGCGGAGTCCCGTGCGGCGGGCACTTCTGCGGGCCCCGATGACCTGTGGGCGGGAGCGGGGCGGGGGCGGCGGATGGGTGATCCGCCGCCCCCATAGGCAGGTTGTCCGCGGGAAGACCCCCGGACCGGCTGCCGGACCGATCAGACGGTGCCGCTCTTGGAGACGACGATCTTCGCGCTGGTGCGGCCGGAGTCGCTGCCGAGCGCCTCGATCTTCTTCACCACGTCCATGCCCTCGACGACCTCACCGAAGACGACGTGCTTGCCGTCCAGCCAGTCGGTGACGATGGTGGTGACGAAGAACTGCGAGCCGTTGGTGTTCGGACCCGCGTTGGCCATCGACAGCAGACCCGGCTTGGTGTGCTTGAGCGTGAAGTTCTCGTCCGCGAACTTCTCGCCGTAGATGCTCTTGCCGCCCGTGCCGTTCTGGCGCGTGAAGTCGCCGCCCTGGAGCATGAAGCCGGGGATGACGCGGTGGAACGGCGAGCCCTCGTAACCGAAGCCGTGCTTGCCGGTGGCGAGCTCGCGGAAGTTCTGCGCGGTCTTCGGGACGACGTCGTCATAGAGCTTGAACTCGATGCGGCCCAGCGGCTTGCCGTCGGCGGTGACCTCGAAGAAGACGTTCTGGCTCATTGCTCTGCTCCTCATGGATACGATGCTTCGCCTCCGAGCATAGAGAAGCTGAGCCGGTGGGCGCGTGACCGGGGGTGATCATCGGGCAGGTGGCCCGGAGCGGGGCGGCGAGTGGCCGCCGGTGACACGGACACCGGGGACCGGCGGTCCGCCGCGGCGGGCGCGGGGTTCGCGGCCGCACACGCGGAGGGCCGTGACGGGCTCCGGCCCCGGACACACAGGGTGCCCGGGGCCGGACGGAACGTCGCCGGTCACCGGTGGGACCGGTGGGTCCCTCCTATTCCACTTTCGCCCAGTCGAGCGTGCGCTCCACCGCCCTCTTCCAGTCGGCGTAGCCCTGTTGACGCCGGTCCTCGGACCACTCGGGCTCCCAGCGCTTGGACTCCTGCCAGTGGGTGCGCAGTTCGTCGGTGTCCCGCCAGAAGCCGGTGGCCAGCCCGGCCGCGTACGAGGCGCCGAGCGCCGTCGTCTCGGCGACGACGGGACGGCTGACCGGTACGCCGAGGACGTCGGCCTGGATCTGCATGCACAGGTCGTTGGCGGTGACGCCGCCGTCGACCTTGAGCACGTCCAGATGGACTCCGGAGTCCTGTTCCATCGCCTCGACGACGTCGCGGCTCTGGTAGCAGATGGCCTCCAGCGTCGCCCGGGCCAGGTGGGCGTTGCTGTTGTACCGCGCGAGTCCGACGATCGCGCCGCGGGCGTCGGAACGCCAGTACGGGGCGAACAGGCCGGAGAACGCCGGGACGAAGTACATCCCGCCGTTGTCCTCCACGGTGCGCGCCAGGGTTTCGCTGTCCGCCGCGTCCGTGATGACCTTCATCTGGTCGCGCAGCCACTGCACCGCGGAACCGGTGACCGCGATGGAGCCCTCCAGTGCGTAGACCGCGGGGTCGGCGCCGAACCGGTAGGCCACGGTGGTCAGCAGGCCGTGCTGCGAACGGACCAGTTCCGTCCCGGTGTTGAGGACCAGGAAGTTGCCGGTGCCGTACGTGTTCTTGGCCTCGCCCGGCGCGTAGCAGACCTGCCCCACGGTGGCCGCCTGCTGGTCGCCGAGCACTCCGGTGATGGGGATCGGGGCGCGCAGCGGCCTGGACGTGCGCGTCGTGCCGTACGCCTCGCGGTCGGACGAGGAGTTGATGCTGGGCAGCATGGACCTCGGGACACCGAAGAAGCCCAGCAGTTCGTCGTCCCAGTCGAGGGTCTCCAGGTCCATCAGCATGGTGCGGCTGGCGTTGGTCACGTCGGTCGCGTGGATGCCGCCGTCGGGACCGCCGGTCAGGTTCCACAGGACCCATGCGTCCGTGTTGCCGAACAGCGCGTGCCCGTCCTCCGCCGCCTTGCGGACCCCGTCGACGTTCTCCAGGATCCACTGGATCTTGCCGCCCGAGAAGTAGGTCGCCGGGGGCAGCCCCGCCTTGCGGCGGATGACGTCGCCCTGGCCCGACCGTTCCAGGGCCGCGGCGATGGAGTCGGTCCGGGTGTCCTGCCAGACGATGGCGTTGTAGTAGGGACGCCCGTTGCGCGGGTCCCACACGACGGTGGTCTCCCGCTGGTTGGTGATCCCGATCGCCGCGAGGTCCTCGGCGGTCAGGTTCTTGTGCCGCAGGGCGTTCTGGATCACGGAGTTGGTGCGTTCCCAGATCTCCACCGGGTCGTGCTCGACCCAGCCGGATCGCGGAAGGATCTGGGCGTGCTCCAGTTGGTGCTTCGCCACCTCGTTGCCGGCGTGGTCGAAGATCATGAATCGGGTGCTGGTGGTCCCCTGGTCCACCGCGCCCACGAAGTCAGCCATGGGTTGCCGCCTCTGCCGAGGGTGTCAGTCTGCCGGGGGTGTCAGTCCTTGGGGACCGGGATGCGTCCCGCGGGCTCGGGTTCCGCCGTCGGCAGGAACCGGCCGACGAAGAGCTTGTACGCGCCTGCTCCGAGCACACCGCCGATCAGCGGACCGATGATCGGCACCCAGAAGTAGAAGTTGCCGTACTGATCTCGCCAGGCCCCTCCGTATCCCGTGAGGAAGCTGGCCAGTCGCGGTCCGAAGTCACGTGCCGGGTTGATGGCGTAGCCCGCGTTGGTGCCCCACGCCATGCCGATGCCCACGACCAGCAGGCCGATGATGAACGGGCCCAGGTTCGCGCCGGGCGGGGTGTTGAGCAGGTCCGTGACGGCGAGGATCACCAGCAGCAGGATGGCGGTGCCGATGATCTGGTCGCGGAACGCGCCCCACTCGTGGACGGGCAGGTTCGGGTTGCCGTTGGCGGGCAGCGTGGAGAACACGCCCTGGGTCTTGATGGTGTGGCCGGGGTCGGCCTTCGCCAGGGCCTCCGTGTAGTTCCAGCGAACGATCATGGCTGCCACGAACGCGCCGATGGTCTGGGCCACGACGTAGGGAGCCACCTTGCGCCACGGGAATCCCTTGAACGTGGCGAGCGCGACGGTGACCGCCGGGTTGAGGTGCGCGCCGCTCAGCCGTGCCGCGACGTAGACACCCATCGTGACGCCGATGCCCCAGGCCCACGCGATGCTGTCGTGGTTGCCGAGGCCGCCCGGAGGTGTCGTGAGTGCGCCGCCGGCGACCACCTGGGCCACCACGCCGCAACCGAAGAGGATGAGAATCATCGTGCCGAGGAACTCGGCCGACATCTCGCCGATGATCCCCGCGTTCTTGAACCGATCAGTCATGGAAGCCCGCTTCCCGCCGGTTCTGGACCGGCCGTTGACCGCCGCCCGAGCCCCCTCCTCATCTCACAATAGGATGATCAAGGATGAATTGCACCAAATCTGGAGACATCCCTTTAACTCGACCATATGTCGATCCGGTCGTGCAGGCGCGGGGATGCGATGGGTGCCGTGCGGGCCGGGCCCCCGAAAAATCGAACGGAAAACTTACCGAGGTCTATCCTGGTTCATGCCTTTTGTCGCTTATCGGAGAAGGTGAGATCCGATGGCCACACGCGTCAACGCACGGCGTCTGCTCGCCGGTGCGGCCGCGACGGGCCTGCTGGCCTCCGGGGCCGCGCTCGGCATGACGGGCGTCGCCGCGGCGACCCCGGCCCCCTCGCCCACGCCCTCCGTGACGGCCCCGAGCCATCACGGCCACCACGACCGGTGCGAGTGGAAGAAGGGGCACTGGGAGAAGAAGTGGGTGCCGGGCCACTGGGTCAAGAAGTGGGTGCACCAGGACTCCTGGCGCCACGGTCATCACCATCACGGCTGGGTGATGAAGTGGGTCTACGTCCCCGGGCACTGGGACCACGTCTGGGTCAAGGGCCACTGGGACTGCCGGCACCATCACCCCGTCCACTGAGTACTCCCGAGCGGTGAGCGCACCGGAAACGTGGTGGAGCGGTGCTGGACGGGCCGGTTAGGCTCGCCCGATGACCACACGCACTTTCCGCGTCACCGTTCGCGGAGTCTTCGACGGGCTCGACGCCGACCAGCGCGCCGAGCTGCTGGCGCGCGCGCCGGAACACGACGTCCTCCGGGCCGCCTTCACACCCGAGGGGCACCTCAGCTACGACCTGGCCGCGCGGCCGGCCTTCACCTTCCGCTTCGTGGACTCGGGTGAGGCGGAGGAGGACATCCTCGAGGCGGTCGAGCGGGCCGAGGCCGCCGCCACGGCCTGGCTCACCGAACGGGGCTACGGCTTCAAGCGGCTGAAGTCCCAGGCGGAGGATCTCTCCCAGGCCCCCCTCGGCAAACGCCAGAAGCGGGCCATCGCGCAGAACACCCCCTGATCCGCCGAGGGTTTCAGGCGCTTCCTTTTTCCCATATGCTTGAGCAGTCAAGGAGATGTCAATGAATGGAGGGCTGGACGCCGTCCTGCGTCTGGTGCGGGCCCAGGCCGTCCTGGTGAAGCGGTTCGACGCGAGCCTCGGCGGACTGCACGGGGTGAGCCTGGCCGACTTCACGCTGCTGCTGCGGCTGTCCGAGGCGCCGGGCGACCGCATGCGCCGGGTGGACCTGGCGGAGGCGCTGGGGCTCACCGCCTCCGGGGTCACCCGTGGGCTCGTACCGCTGGAACGCATCGGCCTGGTCCGACGGGACCCGGACGCCCGGGACGCGCGGGTCGCCTACGCGGCGCTGACGGACACCGGCCGGGAACGCCTGGCGGAGATGCGGGCCACCGCCGGCCGGGTCGCCGAGGAGGTCTTCGCCGAGCCGGCGTGGACCGAGGAGGACACGAAGCTGCTCGCCGGGCTGCTCGGCCGCCTCGGGGGCACGGGGATCGCGGGGCAGGGGCCGGCCGGCTCCTGAGCCGGTCAGGTACGGGTCGGCCGGCTCCTGAGCTCATCGGGTACGGGTCGGCGGGCTCCTGAGTCGGTCAGGTACGGGTCGGTCGGCTCCTGAGCTCATCGGGTACGGGTCGGCCGAGCTTCCGGGCCCGGCCGACCCCTACCGCGACTTCCGGCCGTCTCCCGCCCGCCCGTGCGTCGGTCGGCTCGGTCTCTCGCCCCCGAAAAAAGGACGCGCGCCCGGCGGGCCCGCTTCGGTACGGTCCGGCGATGGCTATCGACGATCAGAACGATCAGGACGGCTACTTCGGCGAGCGGGTCGCGGCGACCTACGACGATCCGTCGGGGGAGATGTTCCAGCCAAGCGCCATCGACCCGGCCGTCGACTTCCTCGCGGACCTGGCCGGAGACGGCCGGGCACTGGAGTTCGCCATCGGGACCGGCCGCGTGGCGTTGCCGCTGGCGGGGCGGGCGGTGCCGGTCCACGGCGTCGACCTGTCACGGGCGATGGTCGCCCGGCTGCGCGCCAAGCCCGGCGGTGACGCGATCGGCGTCACGATCGGCGACTTCGCGACGACGAGCGTGGACGGGACGTTCTCCGTCGTCTACCTGGTCTACAACACGATCATGAATCTCACGACCCAGGCCGAACAGGTGGCCTGCTTCCGCAACGCGGCGGCGCATCTGGAACCCGGTGGCTGCTTCGTCGTCGAGGTCGTGATCCCCGAACTGCGCAAGCTCCCGGCGGGACAGAACGTCGTGCCCTTCCACGTGAGCCCGACCCGCTGGGCCTTCGACGTCTACGACCCGGCCACGCAGGCGACGAGCTCGAACTACGTCGAGGTCGTCGACGGCCGCGGCTCGTACCGGTCGATTCCGTTCCGGTACGTCTGGCCCTCCGAGCTCGACCTGATGGCCCAGCTCGCCGGGCTGCGGCTGCGCGAGCGGTGGGACGGCTGGACACGGGAGCCCTTCACGAGCGACAGCGCCCGGCACGTCTCGGTCTGGGAGAAGCCCGCCGACGCAGCGTGACCTGGACCGGGACCTGGACCGGGACCTGGACCGGGACCGAGGGCGAGGCGGGCCGCGGAGCCGGGCGGGGTTCGTGACGTCTTGCCTGTCCCGGGAGCTCGGCGCAGGCTGGTGGCATGGGAGCTCGGGACGGGCCCACGCTGATCACCTCCGTACAGCGGGCCTTCCGTCTGCTGGAGGCGGTGAGCGCGCACGAGAACGGCGCGCCCGCCAAACAGCTGGCACGCGAGACCGAGCTGCCGCTGGCCACCGCCTACCACCTGCTGCGGACCCTCGTCCACGACGGATACATACGCAAACTTGACGACGGTGGCTTCATCCTGGGTGACAAGATGCAGACGCTCCAGGTCCAGGGCCGCGGCCAGGCACTCCTCAGCCGTGTCCGTCCCACGCTCGCCGCCCTGCGGGACGAGCTGGCCTCGGCCGCCTACCTCACCTTCTACGAGGAGGGCGAGATCAGGGTGGCCGAGATCGTCGACGGGCCCCGGGCGCCCCGGGTCGACCTGTGGGTCGGGTTCGAGGACGCCGGGCACGCGACCGCGCTGGGCAAGTCCGTGCTGCGAGAACTGGACGAGGAGTCCCGCAACGACTACCTCGCCCGGCACACCCTCCCGGACCTCACCCCGCGGACCATCACCAGCCGGCGGCAACTGCTGCGGAGCCTGGCCTCGTCGCCGGTCGCCCCGGCCGTCACGGATCTGGAGGAGTACTCTCTCGGAACGGTGTGCGTGGCCGTACCCGTCTACTGCGGGGAGACGCTCGGCTCGCTCGGCGTCTCGCTCCCGGCGGAGCGGCTGTCCCGGCTCGACGAGGTCCTGACCCGGCTGATCCCGACGGCGAACCGGGTGACCAGGGGCCTGTCGCTCACTATCTGAAATCTGCGTTCTTGTGGTGCCCGCCTCGAACGTCTTTCCTGGTCCAACCGGACATTTCGGGGATGAACCCAGGTGAGGACTACGCACAAGCATGAGTCGGGCCCGAGAACACGTTAGCCAGAAGTGGCACGGACGGACCTTCACGAGCCGAGCCGTCGGATTCGGGGCGGCGGGCCGCAGGGCCGCCGCCCGTCTCGCCCTCGGCACCTCGATGCTCCCCTTTCTGATCGTCGCCACCATCGTGCTCATCGACCTGGCGGGCGGTGCGGGGGTCATCTGGCTGCCGCTGCTGGCCGCCGGACCCGCGCTGGCGGCCACCACCAGCCGGCCGTGCGGGGTCCTGGGCGTCGGCTTCCTCGCCGCGGCGCTGAGCGCTGTCCTCGGCCTCCGGGACGGCGTTCCGGGCGGCGAACTCACGGCCGTGCTGTCCGCGCTGGCGGCCGTCACCCTGGCCAGTGCCCTGGCCAGCGCGCTGCGCTGGCGGCGGGAGCGGGTCCTCGCGGCCGTCCGCTCGGTCGCGGAGGCGGCCCAGCACGCGCTCCTCGCGCCCATACCCGCGAACGTCGGACCGTTCCAGGTGGCCGTCCGCTACAGCGCCGCCGCCGCGGAGGCCAGGATCGGCGGGGACCTGTACGCGCTGGTGCCGACCCCGTACGGCGTCAGGATGATCATCGGCGACGTCCGGGGCAAGGGACTCCCGGCCGTGGGCACGGCCGCGCTCGTGCTCGGCGTCTTCCGCGAGGCCGCCTACGACGAGCCCGACCTGCTGGCCGTCGTCGCCAGGATCGAGCGGAGTCTGGCGCGCAACCTCGGACACGACGACTTCGTGACCGCGGTGGTCGCCGGGTACCCCGAGCCGGGCCGCCTGGAGGTCGTGAACTGCGGGCACGCGCCCCCGCTGCACGTCCGCGCCTCCGGCGACGTCGCCTCCGTCGACCCCGTCCACCCCGCTCCGCCCCTCGGGCTGCGGGCCCTGACCGGGGAGACCCCGAGCCTGCAGGTGCTGCCCCTGGCCGACGGCGACCAGCTGCTGCTGTACACCGACGGCGTCACCGAGGCCCGGGACCACGGCCGGGAGTTCTACGCCCTCGCGGAAGGCCTGGCCCGGCACGTGTCCGACGAGCCGGCCACCACTCTCGCCGGGCTCGAGGCCGAGCTCCAGGCCCATGTGGGCGGCACGCTCCACGACGACGCGGCCCTGCTGCTGCTCCGCAAGCCGGCCGCCGCCGAACCGGCACCCGCGGTCGTCGTGAGCGGCGGCACCACCGGCGTCCCCGCCCCGCCCGCGCCCGCCGTCGCGGAAGCGGCGTGCCCCAGGGGCGCGCGCTAGGGGGTACGGCGAGACCGCCTCTCGCTTCGGCTGCGCTCCGGAGTACGCGGGGCGCATCCGGCGTCCGGCGGTGCATCCGGTGTCCGGCATCCGGCGGGTGCATTCGGCGTTCGGCCGGGTGGGCTTCCCGGGCTTTCGAGGCTTTCCGGAAGTGGGTCAGTGGCGCGCGAACTGGAGCCGGGTCGACTGGACGGTGTCGGGGCGGACCGCGATGCCCTCGACGGTCAGCCGTTCACCGTAGATGTCGGTGATCCTGATCGTGCCGCCACAGCCGCCGCCGTCCTCGGCGAGGAAGTAGTTGTACTCGGTGCGGGGCAGCTGCCGCCAGCCGCCGCCGGCCCGCAGTTCGAGCCGCGCCACGGGGTTCCGGTGGCCGATCACCTGGAGGGCGCACCAGTAGCGGCTGGACCCGGTCTTGTAGCGGAGAGCGACCGTGCCGGAGTCGGCGGGGCTCAGCAGGTTCCAGGTGATCGGGATGCGTCCGGCCGACAGGTTCGCGAGCCGGGCGAACGCCTGCGCGCTGAGGTCCAGCTGCCCGGGGGCGCAGCCCGTGGGGCATTCGTTGGTGATCCGGACCGTGACGGTCGCCCCGCCGGCCGCCCGGACGCGTACGTACGCCCCGCACGCCTTGGACGTCTCGTAGTCGGTGTGGTTCATCGCCGCGGTCAGCAGGTCGGTGCTCGGTCCGTAGGAACATGAGCCGCCGTCGCCGGTGCCGGCGTCATACGTGGTCGCCACTCCCCGGTAGTCGGCTCCCGGGCGGATGCGCCCCGCGAGGGAAGCGGTCGCGGCCGTGGTCCGGGAACCCTGTGCGGCCGACGGCCGCGCCGAGGTGGCGGAGGGACGGACCTTCGCGGTCGCGGAGGCGGCCGGGCTCGGCGGCCGTGACGCCGAGGGGTCGGCCGAGGGGGAGGCGGATCCGGCCGGCGTCGACCGGTCGGCAGCCGGGGTCCCCCGGGAACCGGTGGCCGCCGAGGCCGCGGTGTTGCTCGCATCGGCCGCCCGGTCACCGCCACCGGGCCGGAACGCCACGACCAGACAGACCAAGGCGCCCGCCGCTATCAGGGCGACCGGGGCGACGAACCGCATCCTCGGCCGGGGTTTCTGCCGACGCGCGCCCTGCCTCGTCTTCTTCATGTGCATCCGTTCGGGTGATCGAGCCGGTGGTATGCCCGTCAGTCGCCGCGGGGAGCGAAAAGGTTGCCGCGCGTGGAGAGTGACATGGCCGCGGCCCGTCCCGAGGGGAAACCGGTGAAAGGGCCGACGGGGTCACGTCGGGCTCATCCCGTCGATCCGGTCGATCCGGTCGATCCGGTCGGTCCGTTTCCGGCCCCGGACCAGAGCCGGTAGCTCGATCAGGCGGTACGTCAGCGCGGACAGCGGCAGGAGGACGGCGAAGAATGCCGCTTCAAGGAGGGGACGGTCCTGCCGGTACCGGCCGAGCACGCCGTCGCTCACCGCCAGCAGGACCGGATGAACCAGGTACACCGAGTAGCTGATCGTCCCCAGCCGGGTCAGCACGCGTGGGAACCTCCGGCTGCGCAGGGCGAGGGCCGCGCCGAAGGTGAGCGCGGCCAGCAGGAAGGCCGTGATCCAGCCGCGCCGGGCGAACCCGGCCGCCCCGCCCTGCCCGTACGCGGTCCCCACCGCGCAGATCAGCACCACGACCGCCGAGCGGGCCGTGCTCGGCCAGGTGCCCCGCCCGCTCTCCGCCCGCCGGACGGCGGCTCCCAGGAACATCACGGCCAGGATCACCAGGCCCTCCCAGAGCGGGACGGTGCCGTTGAAGGCGACCAGGACCAGAGCGAGCACTCCTCCCGTCACGGCCCCGAGAACCCGCGGCGCGGACGACCGGCAACCCGCGCCGAGAACGGCGATCACCAGCGCCACCGTGACGAGCGCGACGAGCGGGCCGGTGCCGACCGCGCGGGACAGCGCCGAGGCCCGGGGCACGAACCCCACCGCCGCACTCACCGCGGCCGCAACCGCCAGCACCACCGAGACCTTCGCCGGCCGATGGTCCGGCCGGACCGTGAACAGGGCGACGACCAGCAAGTAGAAGGCCAGCTCGTACGACAGCGTCCACAGAACGCGTACGACACTGGGCGTCCCCAGCAGTTCCTGGAGCAGGGTGACGTGCGCGACGACGACCGTGACGGGGTCCTGGCCGGCGAAACGAGTGCCGAGACGCGTGACGCCCAGCAGATCCAGGACCAGGGCCGAGCCCACCACGGCGGCCCACAGCGGATAGATCCGTAACGCCCGGCCGACCCAGAAGGTCCGCACGCGGCCCCGGCGCTCCAGCGAGGCGGGGATGACATAGCCGCTCACCAGGAAGAACAGCATGACGCCGTACCGGCCGATGTTCAGCTGGGGCGTCAGCAGCTCCCGGGTCTGGGCCATGAACGAGTACGAGGAGTGCTCGACCGCCACGAGGAGTGCGGCGAGCCCGCGCAGCGCGTCCAGCCAGCCGAGCCGCGGGGGACCGGCGGATCCGGCTTGCGCGGGTGAGTCCGCGGCGGACAGCGGGTCGGGAACGGGAGGTGCGGTTGCCATGGAGTCGCCTGCCTGGACCGCGTTCCCGGGGAAGGCGGGAACGGCGGACGGGGTGAGTGGAGGGAGGGGTAGGTGTTCAGGAGAGGGCTGGGGGCGGCCGGGAAGCGGGCACGGCCAGGGGAGTGGCTTGGGGCAGGTGGCCTGGCGGAACCCGGTTCGTGAGGTGGCGGCGGTGTGCCGGGTCGGCGCTCGCTGCGCGGGGCCGCGGGTGCCGCGCAGCGGATTCCCCATGGAAGTGCGGGCGCCCGGCGGCACGGCACGGGACACGCCCGCCCGGGACGGGGTTCGCCGGGATTGGCTACGTGGGGGCGGCGGGGCCCGCCCGCTGAGGCTGGCTGGAGCCCCCGGGCCGGGGAGGAGTGTCCAGCCGGTCGGGGTTCCGGTCCGTCGCCGTACCCGGGCGGGCGGAGATCCCGCCGTCGCGGCGGAGGATCCCGGTGTGCCGCAGAGCCGGTTCACCTGTTGTTGGGCGCGGGTGCGGAAAGCGTTACGGGCGAGCAGGTCGGCCGGCGAGGAGTACGGGGGCGGAGCGACTTCGGGTTCAGCCGCCGTCGGTCGCCGGGACCTCCACCGCGCCCCGCCCGCTCCTGGCGCCGTGGGGCAGCAGCGCCGCCGCGGCCAGGCCGAGGAGCCCGAGAAGGGCGAGGGTGACCATGGCCGCGGCGTAGGAGCGGGTGGTGAAGCCGGCCACGAGGATCGTGCCGGCGACCGCGGTGCCCAGCGACGAGCCGAGGTTCGACACGCTGCGGGACAGCCCGGAGATCTCGCCCTGCCGGTCCTCGGGGAAGCTCGACTGCACGATGTTGACCGACGGGGTCAGCATCACGCCCAGGCCCAGCCCGACCAGGAGCAGTCCGGGCGCGAAGGCCCAGGCACTGTCGAAGCTGTTGACCATCGCGATCAGGACGACGATCCCGGCGATCGTGACGACGAACCCCGTGATGATCAGGGTGCGCTGAGGCCGTCTCTCCGCGAGGCGCTGGGCCGCCAGGGAGGTGGCGAGCAGACCGAGCGTGGCGGCCGTGAAGATGACGCCGGTCTCGATCGCGTCGTAGCCGCGTACGACCTGGAGATAGGCGGCCACGGTGAACGAGGTCCCCATGAGCAGCAGCCATTGAAGGTTCTGGGTGATGAGCCCGAGGTTCGAGGTGCGGTCCTGGAACAGACCGACCGACAGCAGCGGTTCCTCGCCCGCCGACTCGCGGGCACGTACGTGACGGAAGAACCACAGCAGCACCAGGGCACCCAGGACGAGCAGACCCGCCATCAGCCATACGTTGTTGTCCGCGGCCAGGATGCCCATGACCACCAGGACGAGCCCCGCGGCCGACAGGACGGCTCCGACGGTGTCGAAGGGGCGCTCGGGATCCGGCGGCAGCGGGTCCTCGAGGTGCCGGCTCAGCACGACGATGAGCACGATGATCAGCGCCTGGAACACGAAGGCGGCGCGCCAGCTGATCCAGGAGGTGATCAGCCCGCCGATCAGCGGGCCCGCCGCCGCGCCGATGCCGCCGAGCGCCATGATGACGCCGAAGGCCCGCGCGCGGGAGGTCATGTCCTCGAAGAGGAGCGTCGTGAGGATGTAGACGGGCGGGATGAGCAGGGCCGTTCCGATGCCTTCGAGGATCGAGTTGCCGAGGATCAGGACACCCAGACCGGGGGAGACCGCGCTCAGCAGCGCGCCGACGCCGTACACCGTCAGACCGGCGAGGAAGCAGCGCTTGCGGCCGTAGCGGTCCGTCAGTTTTCCGCCCGGGATCATCAGCGCGGCCATGACCAGCAGGAAGATCGTGATGGCGACCTGCACGCCCTGCACCGTGGTGTCGAGGTCCTCGCTGATGTCGTTGATCATCACGTTCATGTTGGAGCCGGCGAAACTGCAGATGAACTGGGCGAGGGCGAGCGGCGCGAGAACGCGGCGCTGTGCCGCCGACGGCCGCTTCGCGGGGCCGGATTCAGCCATCGTCATTCCTTCAGGCCGCCGGACGTGTGGTGCGGGACGCGAGCTCCTACGGTCACAGCCTGCGCCGAAGGCCGGTGGACCGCACGCGGACGGGGGCGGGCCGGTGGAACGCTCCGTGCCCCCGCGCAGGAGGCCCGGGGCATCCGGCATGCGACGGTTCCGGGGATGGGACACAGTGGTGCCATGGGCCGTCTGTGGATGACGTGGTCGATCGACGGGGTCGGATCGGCCGGCCAGAACGTCGAGGACGTGGAGGCCGCCTGCCGCTCACTGGTCGGCTCGGTGGAGCGCTCCCGGCGGGCCTTCGAGGCCCCGGAGCCGTGGGAGGAACTCCTGGAGTCGGCGCTGCTGCTGCAGGACCGGATACTGGCCGACGCCCGGGCGGTCCTCGACCAGGGCCGGCAGTGGGCCGCGACGGTCAACGGGGTGAGCATTCTGCTGGTGCCGCGCGAGTGAACCCCGGGGGCGCCGGCAGGCCCGGCACCCCCGCGGCCGGACGCCGACCCCAAGGCGCCGGGCGCCCCTCCCGGTGTCAGACCCCCGTCGCCCGGGGCCGGGGCCCCACACCGGCCGCGCCGTGGAACGCGGGGTGCTCGCCCAGACGGCGTACGTAGGCCGGCAGCCGGGGACGTGCGCCGAGGGCGGCGCAACGGCCCAGGCCGGTGAGTGCCACCCACACGTCCACGTCCGCGGCCGTCAGGGCGTCGCCCAGGACGTAGGCACGCGAGGCGAGCTGACAGTCCAGCAGGTCCAGGGCTGCCGCGAGCTCCGAGGGCGGGGCGGACGGTGTGACATCGCGTTCCAGCAGGTCCCGCAGCGCGTCGATGTCGCCGGCGAGGGCGGGAGGGCACAGCGCGGAGGGCCGGGTCGTCGTGTGACCGGAGAGCAGCCCCGCCAGGTCGCGGAGGATGTCGGGCGTGTGGTTGCTGACGATGCGTCCGCTCCACCGGTCGCACAGCGCGGGCGCCGTCAGCGGACCGTCGAAGTGATGCTCGGTGGCCTCGTAGGCACGGCGCAGCGACGCGAAGGCGTCGGGGGTGCGGGCGGTGTCCGTGAGGAGCGTGGTGGCGACCGAGTCGTTCAGGCCGAGCAGTCCGAGGGTGATGGCGATCCGCAGCGAATGCGGACAACTCTGCGCCAGATACAGCTCGTAGCGGTGCGGGGCCGGGTAGAAGCCGCCGGCGAGGCCGACACCGATGCGGCTGTCGACGCGGTGGGGGAGTGCGGGCGCCGGGGTCACGGGCCTGAGCCGGGGGGCCGAGGGGATCGAGATCTGCTCACAGGGACGGGGATCGGTGGTGCTGGACGTGCGCGAAGCTGTCTCGGGCATGACTCTCCCTGGGGGGAAGACGGAAGCCACCGCCGCTTCGTGGGCACCGGCGGCCGGAGAACGGGTCGACTGCGCTGGTCGCACCGGTCCGGATCGAACGGACCGGCAGCGGATCAGTAGGCGCTGGAGACACGCAACAGATCGATGTGCAGGCGCCTCGTCAAGCCGTTCCTTGGCATTCCCACCGGTCCCGACCTCAGGGCTCGCGAGACGCGAGACCACGCTTGCCCCGCCGCACCGGCGGGACCCGGTCGTCACCCGGGGCACCCCGTCGCGGCGGAAGGGTTGCCTGTCAGCGGGCCGGGGCCGATGACCACAGGTGCGGGGGACCCGCACCGTGGGCGCTGACAATCGTGACCGTCCCCGCCAGTCTCGGGGCGCTCTGTTGCGCCGTCAAGAAGGCCGGGCGCGCGGTCTCACCTGGTGGTCACGCGCATTGACATTCTTTTCCGGACAGTTCTAACGTGCGGGCCACGACAGGATGCCTTCCGACCGGAGACGAAAAGGTGACGGCGATGCACACAGCTGAGGGGACGGCCGCATGGCGGCGCCTCGGCCGCGATGTGCTCTGCGCCGACCGCTCCGTCGACCTGCTGCGCGTCAACAGCGCGCTGTGTACGGGCCCGTGTCGCTCCGTCAGCCAGGGCTGACGCCTCCTTCACGTCTTTGACGACCGCCGCTCTCGCGGTGCGTCCCTTCCTGTCCAGCCCCCGTCATGCCTGCGACCGCGCACCGCCGTGCCTATGGCCGTCCTCCGGCCGGCACGGCGCTGTGCGCCCGCACGGCGGCGGGGAGTCCGCATCCGCTGGAGCTCCTCATGAGTCAACCTCCTGGCACCGCCTTGTCCTTGGGCGCGGCGACGCCCGCCGAGGCCGTCCCCCGCATCGACGTCCCCGCCCCGCCCGAACCCCTGGCGGCCCAGCGGGTCCTTCCGCTCCGGCGTCCCGGCCGCTGGATCGTCACGGCCGTCGTGCTCGTCCTGGTCGCCCAGACAGCCCACGGCCTGGTGACCAATCCCTTCTACCAGTGGGATCGGTTCCAGTACTGGTTCCTCCGTCCGACCATCCTCGACGGCCTGCTCATCACCCTCGAAGTCACCGTCTACAGCGCTGTGTTGGGACTGCTGGGCGGCATCCTGCTCGCCCTGGCCAGGCTCTCCCCGAGCCCGGTGCTCCGCGCGGTGAGCTGGGTCTACACCTGGCTGTTCCGGTCGGTGCCGCTCATCGTGGTCCTGCTGTTCCTCTACAACTTCAGCGCGCTCTACCAGACGTTGAGCGTGGGCGTGCCGTTCGGGCCGGCCTTCCTCACCTTCGACGAGTCCCGCCTCGCCACCGACATGGCCGTCGCCGTCGTGGGACTGAGCCTGAACGAAGCGGCCTACGCCTCCGAGGTGGTACGCGGCGGTCTGCTGTCCGTCGACCAGGGGCAGCACGAGGCGGCCTCCGCCCTGGGCCTGCCCAAGCGGTACCAGTTCGCCAGGATCGTGTTCCCGCAGGCGCTGCGCTCCATCACCCCCAACTACGTGAACCAGCTCATCGGGCTGATCAAGGGCACCTCGCTGGTCTTCTACGTGTCCCTGCTGGACCTGTTCGGCTCCGTACAGAGCATGGGCAGCACCTACCCCGGAGACATCGTTCCGCTGCTCCTCGTCGCCACCGCCTGGTACCTGATCCTCACCAGCGTCGTGTCCGTCGTCCAGTTCTACGTCGAGCGGTACTACTCGCGGGGCGCGCTGCGCACCCTGCCGCCGACCCCGTTGCAGAAGGTACGAAGCGGCCTGCGCGATGCCCGCGCCCGGGTCCGGAAGGAGACGGCGGCATGAGCGTGCCAGCCACCGCCACGGAGCCCGCGGCCGTCGACGTGTTCGACGTCCACAAGTGGTACGGCGCCCAACACGTGCTCAAGGGCGTGCGGTTGACCGTGCGGCCCGGGGAGGTGACCGTCGTCGTCGGCCCGTCCGGCTCCGGCAAGTCCACCCTGCTGCGCGTGATCAACCATCTCGAGAAGCCCGAGAGCGGTCACGTCAGTCTGAACGGCGAGCTCATCGGCGTACGACGGCAGGGCACGCGTCTGAAGGAACTGAGCGAGCGGATCATCCTGGCCCAGCGCAGCCGCATCGGGTTCGTGTTCCAGAACTTCAACCTCTTCCCGCATCTGACCGTGCTGGACAACGTGGCCGCGGCTCCCGTGGCGGTCGGCAGGCTCTCCAAGCCTCAGGCCCGGGACCTGGCGAGCGATCTGCTCGCCCGGGTGGGCCTGGCGGACAAGACCCTCGCCTACCCGCGCCAGTTGTCGGGCGGACAGCAGCAGCGGGTCGCCATCGCCCGCGCCCTCGCCCTGCGGCCCGGAGTCATCCTCTTCGACGAACCGACGTCGGCGCTCGACCCCGAGCTGGTCGGCGAAGTCCTCGCCGTCATCAAGGACCTGGCCCACAGCGGCACGACACTCGTCATCGTCACCCACGAGATCGGCTTCGCCCGGGAGATCGCCGACCGGGTGGTCTTCATGGACGACGGCCGGATCGTCGAACAGGGCACGCCCGCCGAGGTGTTGGACCATCCGCGGCAGGAACGGACCAGGGACTTCCTGAGCAAGGTCCTCTGACCCGCGCCGCCACGGCGAAGCCCCTCCGACCCGCCCGACCTTCGTCCCGCGCGCCGCCACGGCAAGGTCCCTTCCGACCCGCCGGTGCCACAGCAGGGTCCCCGACCCGCGCGGCGCCACGAGGCGTCGTGCCCCGAAGACCGCGGTCCACCGGGACCGTTCCCCCCACATCTCCCACCGCACACCCGAAAAGGACAGCCATGCGCACCCTCAGCCCCAGCAGCAGGACCCTCCGCGGCGTCGCCGCGACCGCCGCCGTCGCCTCCCTCGCCGTCTCCCTCGCCGCGTGCGGCGCGGACAGCGACGCCGCCACCCGCACCCGGAGCGACGCGGCCGGAACCGTGACCGTGGGCGCGCTGTCCAACGGCGCCGCCAAGGAGACCACGCTCAAGGTGTCCGAGGTGAAGGCGATCAGCGCCGAGCTGCCCAAGTCCATAGCCGCCAGAGGCACGTTGGTGGTCGGCATCGGCGCACTGCCCGCCGGATCACCGCCGTTGAACTTCGTCGGCCAGGACCAGAAGACGCTCACCGGCAGCGAACCCGACCTCGGCAGACTGGTCGCCGCGGTCCTCGGGCTGAAGCCCGTGGTGAAGAACTCGACCTGGGAGAACCTGTTCGTCGGGGTCGACAGCGGCAAGGTCGACGTCGCCTTCTCCAACGTGACCGACACCGAGGAGCGCAAGCGAAAGTACGAGTTCGCCTCCTACCGCCAGGACAACCTCGCCTTCGAGGTGCTGAAGAAGAGCACCTGGAATTTCGCCGGCGACTACCGGAACCTTGCGGGCCGGACGATCGCGGTGGGCGCCGGCACCAACCAGGAGAAGATCCTCCTGGAGTGGAAGGCGAAGCTGGCCGAGGAGGGCAAGAAGCTCACCGTCAAGTACTACCAGGACAACAACGCGACGGCCCTGGCCCTCAGGAGCGGGAAGATCGACGCCTCCTTCGGCCCCAACCCCGCCGTCGCCTACCACGTCACCCAGAACGCCAAGTCCCCCGCCCCGACCCGCAACGCGGGTCAGTTCTCGGGCGCGGGCGCGACGATCCAGGGTCTGATCGCGGCCACCGCGAAGAAGGACAGCGGGCTCGCCAAGCCGGTCGCCGACGCCATCAACCACCTCATCGAGAACGGCCAGTACGCCAAGTGGCTGGCCGCCTGGAACCTCTCGAACGAGGCCGTGAAGACGTCCGAGGTCAACCCGCCCGGCCTGCCGCTCGACAACTCCTGAACCACACCGCCCGCGCAGGGACTCCGCCGCGCCTGCGGCGGAGTCCCCCGGGCGCGTCCGGCAGCGTTCCAGATACGGAGACCCGCACCGCCATGTCCACCAGCGTCCACTCCGCCCCCTCCCCGGCCCCGGCCGCATCCCACGTCCTCGACAACCCGGCGTGGGCCGCGCTCACCGGCCCGCACGCCCATCTCGCCGAGCGCCTGGGGCGGGCCGCCCGCTACCCCGGGGACGTGTCCCCGTTCGCCGCCCTCGCCGACCCCGACGACCCCCGCTCCTGGGACGACCTGGCCGAACTCGTCGGTCCCGGCGCCCTCACCCCGGTCACCGGGGCCCGGACCGTCCCGGTCGGCTGGGGCGTCGAACACGCCGGTGAGGGAGTCCAGTTGACCGCCACAACACTTCGCGCCGAGCCCGCGCCCGACGCGGTACGCCTCGGCCCCGCCGACGTGCCCGAGATCCTCGACCTGATCGCCGTCACCCGGCCGGGCCCCTTCCTGCCCCGTACGGTCGAACTCGGCACCTATCTCGGCATCCGCGAGGACGGCCGGCTGATCGCCCTGGCGGGCGAACGGCTGCGGCCGCCCGGGTGGACCGAGATCAGCGCGGTGTGCACCCGTCCGGGACACCGGGGCCGGGGGCTGGCCACCCGGCTGGTCCGCGCCGTCGCGGCGGGCATCGTGGAACGGGGGGACACCCCCTTCCTCCACGCCGCCGCCGACAACACCGGCGCCATCCGGCTCTACGAATCGATCGGCTTCACCCTGCGCCGCCGCACCCGGTTCCAGCTCGTCCGCGCCCCCGGCGGACAGCAAGTCCGGCGGGGACGACGGGAAGAAGCCCGCCGGCCGGAAGAAACGGCACAGCCGTGAGGTTGCCTCTGTTCAGGAGCACCCGGCGCCCCGGCCGAGACCCGCGGCCGCCGGAAGGCGAGGCAACCCGGGCGCACCGGGCCGAGCGGGCGGAGGCGAGGTACATGCACCGGGTGTCCCACCGCGTGCCGAGCCCCGTCGCGCCCCGCCGCCCGCGCCTGTACGGCCGTCCGCACATCGATCTGCTGCGGACCGCCGGCGCACTCTGTCGCCCCTGACCCGTTCCCCGCAGCCGCGCCCCGCCGTCCGGGGCGGGCTTTCCCGTACGGTCGATCAGGAAGGCACCTCCGTGTCCTCGTCACCCTCCCCGCTGCACCTCGCCGTCGCCCTGGACGGCGCCGGCTGGCATCCGGCCGCCTGGCGCGAGCCCGTGGCCCGCCCGCACGACCTGCTGACCGCCGGCTACTGGGCCGGTCTGGTCACCGAGGCCGAGCGCGGTCTGCTCGACTTCGTGACCATCGAGGACGGGCTCGGCCTCCAGTCCTCCTCGCCCACCGGTCCCGACGGGCGCACCGACCAGGTCCGCGGCCGCCTCGACGCCGTCCTCGTCGCGTCCCGGGTCGCGCCGCTGACCCGCCACATCGGCCTCGTGCCGACCGTGGTGGCCACCCACACCGAGCCCTTCCACCTGTCCAAGGCCATCGCCACCCTCGACTACGTCAGCTCCGGCCGTGCCGGACTGCGCGTCCAGGTCAGCGCGCGCCCCAACGAGGCGGCGCACTTCGGACGGCGCACCTTCCCGCCGTTCCGCATCGAGGACTACGACACACCTGCCACGCAGGAACTGGTGACCGAACTCTTCGACGAGGCCGCCGACTACGTCGAGGTCGTGCGCAGGCTCTGGGACAGCTGGGAGGACGACGCGGAGATCCGGGACCACGCCACCGGCCGCTTCGTCGACCGCGACAAGCTCCACTACATCGACTTCGAGGGCAGGCACTTCAACGTGAAGGGCCCCTCGATCACTCCCCGGCCGCCGCAGGGACAGCCGGTCGTCAGCGCCCTGGCCCACGCCACCGTCCCCTACCGGCTGGTGGCCCGGGCCACCGACATCGGCTACGTCACCCCGCACGACGCCGCCCAGGCCCGGGCCGTCGTGGCGGAGATCCGCGCCGAACAGGCCGCGGCCGGGCGGCAGGAGGACACCCTGCACGTCTTCGGCGACCTCGTGGTCTTCCTCGACGACGTTCCCGGAGCCGCCGCGGCCCGCCGCGAGCGGCTGGACACCCTCGCGGGCAGCCCGTACGCGAGCGACGCCCGCATCTTCGCCGGCACACCGGCCCAACTCGCCGATCTGCTCCAGGAACTGGGTGAGGCGGGACTGTCCGGCTTCCGGCTGCGTCCCGCCGTCGCCGGGCACGACCTCACCGCCGTCACCCGCGCCCTGGTGCCCGAACTCCAGCGCCGGGGCGCGTTCCGGCGGGCCTATGAAGCGGACACCCTGCGCGGACTGCTCGGACTGTCCCGCCCCGCGAACCGCTACGCCACGACCGCCTGAGCCGGAAGGACCCCGACCATGAGCAAGCCGCTCAAGCAGATCCACCTCGCGGCGCACTTCCCCGGCGTCAACAACACCACCGTGTGGAGCGCCCCCGAGGCCGGCAGCCACATCGAGTTCAGCTCGTTCGCGCACTTCGCGCGGACCGCCGAGCGCGCCAAGTTCGACTTCCTGTTCCTCGCCGAAGGGCTGCGGCTGCGTGAACAGGGCGGAAAGATCTACGACTTGGACGTCGTGGGCCGGCCCGAC
Source organism: Streptomyces aureus (assembly GCF_000725495.1). Taxonomy (GTDB): domain Bacteria; phylum Actinomycetota; class Actinomycetes; order Streptomycetales; family Streptomycetaceae; genus Streptomyces; species Streptomyces aureus_B. The sequence goes on along the minus strand of NZ_JNZD01000030.1, from coordinate 3,726 downwards.
ACCTTCACCGTCCTCGCCGCGCTCGCCGCCGTCACCGAACACCTCGGGCTGACCGGCACCATCAACTCCACCTTCAACGAGCCCTACGAGGTGGCGCGCCAGTTCGCCAGCCTCGACCACCTCTCCGGCGGACGCGCCGCCTGGAACGTCGTCACCTCCTGGGACGCCTTCACCGGCGAGAACTTCCGCCGCGGCGGCTTCCTTCCGCAGGAGGAGCGCTACTCCCGGGCCAAGGAGTTCCTGAGCACGGCGAACGAACTCTTCGACTCCTGGCGCGGGGACGAGATCGTCGCCGACCGGGACACCGGGACGTTCCTGAGCGACGCCAAGGCCGGAGCCTTCGTCCACGAGGGCCGGCACTTCGACATCGAGGGACAGTTCGACGTTCCCCGCTCCCCGCAGGGCCGCCCGGTGATCTTCCAGGCCGGCGACTCCGAGGAGGGCCGCGAGTTCGCCGCGTCGAGCGCCGACGCGATCTTCAGCAGGTACTCCACCCTCAAGGAGGGCCAGGCCTTCTACACCGACGTCAAGGCGCGCCTCGCCCGCCACGGCCGGCGGCCCGAGCAGCTGCTCATCCTGCCCGCCGCGACCTTCGTGCTCGGGGACACCGACGCCGAGGCCGAGGAACACGCCCGCGAGGTGCGGCGCCTCCAGGTCAGCGGCGCCACCGCCATCAAGCACCTGGAGTTCGTCTGGAACCGCGACCTGTCCGCGTACGACCCGGACGGACCGCTCCCCGAGATCGATCCCGACCTCGGCGAACACACCGTCTCCCGGGGCCGCGCCCAGGTCCGCATGTACCGCGACCCGCTGGCCACCGCCCGCGAATGGCGGGAGCGGGCCGCCGTCAACAACTGGTCCATCCGCGACCTCGTCATCGAGACCGGAAGCCGGCAGGCCTTCGTGGGCAGCCCCGAGACGGTGGCGCGCACCATCGACCACTTCGTCCAGGCCGACGCCTCCGACGGCTTCATCCTCGTCCCGCACATCACGCCGGGCGGCCTGGACGCCTTCGCCGACACCGTCGTACCGCTGCTCCAGGAGCGCGGCGTCTACCGCACCGAGTACGAGGGCTCCACCCTGCGCGACCACCTCGGACTCGCCCACCCCGACGCCGGGACCCCGGCCGACCGGGTCGCCTCATGACGCTCCGGACCCCCGCCCGGGAGCCGCGCCGCGGCCGCCCCGGACCACCACGCGCCACCGCACCCCTGTCCGCAGCCCGCTGAGGAGGCCCCGCACATGTCCGACATCCCACTCGGCGTACTCGACCTGGTTCCGGTCTCCTCGGGTTCCACGGCCACAGACGCCCTGCGCAACTCCGTCGACCTGGCCCGGCGGGCCGAGAGCCTCGGATACACCCGCTACTGGTTCGCCGAACACCATCTCAACCCCGGCGTCGCCGGCACCTCGCCCGCCGTCGTCATCGCGCTGACCGCGGCCGCGACCTCCACCATCCGGCTGGGCGCCGGCGCCGTACAACTCGGCCACCGCACCGCCCTGTCCACCGTCGAGGAGTTCGGTCTGATCGACGCGCTGCACCCCGGACGCGTGGACCTCGGGCTCGGGCGTTCCGGCGGCCGGCCTTCCGGCAAGCCGGCCGCCTCACCCGCGACCGTGACCCCGGTGGTCGACGGCCGGGCCCCGAACGGGCTGCGCATCCCGCCCCGGTTCTCCTTCGAGCACCTCCTCGGCTCACCGCGGGTCGCCCTGCAGCGCACCCTTCTCCAGCAGCCCGGTGCCGGCTCGCAGGACTACGGGGAGCAGGTCGACGACATCCTCGCCCTGCTCGCGGGCACCTACCGCTCCCCGGAGGGCGTCGAGGCGCACGTCGTCCCCGGTGAGGGCGCCGACCTGGAGATATGGATCCTGGGCAGCAGCGGAGGGCAGAGCGCCGAGGTGGCGGGCCGGGGCGGCCTCCGGTTCGCGGCGAACTACCACGTCAGCCCGGGCACCGTACTGGAGGCGGTGGACGGCTATCGTGCCGCGTTCCAGCCCTCGGACGTCCTGGAGAAGCCGTACGTCAGCGTCAGCGCGGACGTCGTGGTCGCCGAGGACGACGAGACGGCCCGCGAACTCGCCACGGGCTACGGCCCCTGGGTCCGCAGCATCCGCACCGCCGAGGGAGCCATCCCGTTCCCCACCCCGGACGAGGCGCGCGCCCATGTCTGGTCGGACGCCGACCGGGCGCTCGTCCAGGACCGCCTGGACACCCAGTTCGTCGGCTCGCCCCGGCACGTCGCCGACCGGCTGGCACAGCTTCAGGAGGCAACGGGAGCTGACGAGTTGCTCATCACCACGATCACCCACGGACACGAGGACCGGGTGCGGTCGTACGAGCTGCTGGCCGAGGAGTGGCACCGACGCTGAGCACCCGGCCCCGCCGGCCCTCCCATGATCGTCTCCCGACCGGTAGCGTGCGCCCATGTTCTGGGAGATACCGACTTATCGGATGGTGGACGGAGAGAGGATCGACGGGGCCTGGTGTCACGTCTGGCGGCGGCACCGGGTCGACAGCCGTTACTTCGTGGCGGACTTGACCGTCTACGCGGACGGGGCGATCGGCTGCGGAGGGCGCACGGACCTGGACGGCCTCGGGAGGCTGCTGGCGAAGGACCTGCTGGCGCCGACCGACCCCGAGGCGCCGCCGTTCCCGCGGGAACCCTCGAAATGGGCTTCGCGAAACGGTGAACCGCTGACACCGGAGGGATTCCTCCAGGAGGTCGCCGACCGCGTCGAGCAGCTCAACGGGCGGCCGACCGCCGCGCAGCGCTGCTGGGACGCGATCCGGAGCTTTCAGCAGGACCCGGGGGAGGCCGGCCGTGAACGTCTCCGGGCGGCCTATCTCGCGGTCCCGCCGCACCTCCGGATCTATGTCCTCGGCGACATGGACCGCCAGGACCGGCCGCTGCGGATCCTCTTCACGGAGGTCGGCGAGCGGGCCGACGGCGACGGCCCCGTGGTGACGGCGGAGATGCACCAGGAGGTCCTGGAGTACTTCGACCGAGGAGACCGGGGAGTGGAGAGCGAGCGGGAGCGGCGAGCCGTCCAGCACTCCGACGATCCATCGGGACCCGGAAGGCCGGTACTCGTCTCCCTGGAGACCGTCCACCCCCGTGGCTGGCCCGAGGAGCCGGGGCCGTTCATGCTCCGCAACGACTTCCCGGCGCGGATCGAGTTCGCCGGCGCCTCGTATGCCTCCGTCGTGCACGCCTATTGGGCGCTGGCGGCGGCCGAGGACGCCGACAGGGAGAGGATCCGCGAGGCGGCCACCGGGCGAGAGGCACGGGACCTGGGCGGTGCGGTGAGGCACCGCAGCGACTGGGCGGACGTCCGCCTCGCGGTCATGGCGGGGCTCCTGCGCGCGAAGTACACCCAGCATCCCGGACTCGCCCGGGTCCTGCTCTCCACCGGCGACGCCAGGATCAGCTACACCGGTCTGTGGGACGCCCCCTTCTGGAGGGACGTCCCCGACGGCCGGGGACGGAACTGGGTGGGCCGACTGCTCGAACTGACCCGCTCGGAACTCCTGGCGGAGCAGCTCTTCCCCGCCGAGGAGAACGGCGCGGCCGTCCCCTAGGGCGTGTTGCGAAAGTCCCGCCTGCCGCGCGACGCCACGCACGCACTCTCGCCGCACCGGGCGAAAGCCCAAGTACATCCAGTACGAGGACTTCCGCCCGGCACGCCGAGAGCACGCTCCCCCGAGCTCTCGGCTCCGCTCGAGCA
>NZ_JNZD01000029.1 GCF_000725495.1 Streptomyces aureus | reverse complement strand
CCCCCACGCCGAACCCGGCGCCACCCCGCACCCCCCGCCCCAAAACCACCTCACCCCTCAAGCCGCAGCCGGCGTCACCCCCGCGGTCCGTGCCGGGGAGGCCGGACGCCTGCGCCGGATCACCAGGACCATCAGCGCGGCCGCCGCGCACAGCGCGCCCGAGGAGTACCAGACCACGTCGTAGCGCCCGAAGTGGTCGCGGGCGACGCCGGCGAGGAAGGCGACGAGCGCGGCGCCGACCTGGTGGGAGGCGAGGACCCAGCCGAAGACGATGGCGCTGTCCTCGCCGTACTGCTCACGGCACAGGGCGAGGGTCGGCGGGACGGTGGCGACCCAGTCGAGGCCGTAGAAGACGATGAAGAAGACCATCGGCGGGTGCACGGAGGGTGCCAGGAGCATCGGGAGGAACAGCAGTGAGATGCCGCGCAGGGCGTAGTACACGGCCAGCAGGCGGCGCGGCTCGAAGCGGTCGGTGAACCAGCCGGAGGCGACCGTGCCGACGACGTCGAAGACGCCGATGACCGCGAGGAGCGAGGCGGCGGCGGTGACGGGCATGCCGTGGTCGTGCGCCGCGGGCACGAAGTGCGTCTGGACCAGCCCGTTGGTCGAGGCCCCGCAGATAGCGAACGACCCGGCCAGCAGCCAGAACGGGCCCGTGCGGACGGCGGAGAGCAGCACGGTCACCGCGCGCCGGGCGGCACCCGGCACGGGCGCGGGCTTCGGCACGAACTCCTTTGCCCCGTAAGGCATCTGAGCCACGTCGGCCGGGTGGTCGCGCAGCAGCAGCCAGACGAAGGGGACGACCGCGAGGGCCGCGAGGGCGACGGTGACCGCGGCCGGCCGCCACCCGTGATCGGTGACCATCCAGGACAGCAGCGGGAGGAAGATGAGCTGGCCCGAGGCGGAGGCCGCGGTCAGGATGCCCGTCACGAGGCCCTTGCGTTCGGTGAACCAGCGGTTGGTGACCGTGGCCGCGAAGGCGAGGGCCATCGAACCGGAGCCCAGACCGACCAGCAGGCCCCAGCAGAGCATCAGCTGCCAGGCCTGGGTCATCCAGACGGTCAGTCCGGAGCCGATCGCGATCACGGTCAGGGCGACGGCCACGACCCGGCGGATGCCGAAGCGGTCCATGAGCGCCGCCGCGAACGGCGCGGTGAGTCCGTACAGCGCGAGGTTGATCGAGACGGCCGCGCCGATCGTGCCGCGCGACCAGTGGAACTCCTGGTGCAGCGGGTCGATCAGCAGTCCGGGGAGCGACCGGAAGGCGGCCGCGCCGATGATCGTCACGAAGGTGACGGCGGCGACGAACCAGGCCCGGTGGATGCGGTGGGAGGGGGCGGGGCGGACGGGACGGGAGTCCTCCGGGACCTGCGCGGCTTCGGTTGTCTGGGTCACGTCCTAGAGCTTCGGGGAACGGACACCGTTGAACCACTGGCCCGAGGGACAGCATTCGTTAGGATCGGGCCATGGCCACTCCCGGTACGCCGCCCCCGCACCGCGTCGTCGTCCTCGCGCTCGACGGGCTGCTCCCCTTCGAGCTGGGCATCCCGCAGCGCATCTTCGGCAAGGCCAGGGACACCGGCGGACGCCCGCTGTACGAGGTCGTCACCTGCTCGGTGCGGCCGCCGGGGCCCGTCGAGACGGACGCGGACTTCTCGGTCATGGTCCCCAACGGGCCCGAGGCGCTGGCCGGCGCCGACACGGTCGTCGTCCCGGCCTCGTACGAACTCGGTCCCGTCCACGAGAAGGGCGTCCTGACGCCGGAACTGGCGGCCGCCCTCACGCATGTCCGTCCGGGCACCCGGCTCGTCTCCATCTGCACCGGCAGCTATGTCCTGGCCGCCGCCGGATATCTCGACGGCCGCCCCGCCACCACGCACTGGATGCACGCCGAGCACTTCCAGCGGCTGTTCCCGCGGATCGAGGTCGACGCGGACGTGCTGTTCGTCGACGACGGCGACGTCCTCACCTCCGCCGGGGTCGCGGCCGGGATCGACCTGTGCCTGCACCTCGTACGGCGTGACCACGGCGCGGCTGTCGCCAACGAGGTGGCCCGCCGGACCGTCGTACCGCCGCACCGCGACGGAGGGCAGGCGCAGTACATCCGGCGCCCGGTCCCGGAGGCGCGGTCGTCCGGGACGACCGCCGCCCGGGCGTGGGCGCTCGGCCGCCTCCACGAGCCCATCCAGCTGCGTGACATGGCCGAGCAGGAGTCCATGTCGGTCCGCACCTTCACCCGGCGCTTCCGCGAGGAGGTCGGGGTCAGTCCGGGCCAGTGGCTGACGCAGCAGCGCGTCGAACACGCCCGCCATCTGCTGGAGTCCAGCGACCTGCCGGTCGACCACGTGGCCCGCGACGCCGGCTTCGGCACGGCCCAGTCGATGCGCCAGCACCTCCAGGCGACCCTCGGCGTGACCCCGACCGCCTACCGCCGCACGTTCAGATCCGGCACCGGCACCAGCGGATGACCTCCCGGCACCCGCTCCCCGGCGTCCGCGGCCGTTCCTGGGGCGTGTTCCGAAAGTCCCGCCTGCCTCGCAACACGCTCTAGAACGTCAGCACCGCCCGCGCCACCTTCCCCGCGTGCGCGTCCTCCGCCGCGCGCTCGAAGTCCTCGACGGGGTACGTCGCCGTCACCAGTTCGTCCAGCAGCAGACGGCCCCGGCGGTACAGCTCGGCGTACCGGGCGATGTCGCGCTGGGGGCGGGACGAGCCGTAGCGGCAGCCCAGGATGGACTTGTCGAGGTACATCGAGGAGACGCGGAAGGATGCCTCGGCCGTGGCCGGGGGGACGCCGAGCAGGACCGCCTGGCCGTGCCGGTCGAGCGCGTCGACGGCCGCGCGGACGAGCTCGACCCGGCCGACGCACTCGAAGGCGTGCTGGGCACCGGTGGGCAGGACGTCCTTCACCCCGTCGACCGAGGTCAGGAAGTGCGTCGCCCCGAACCGCCGGGCCACGGCCTCCTTCGCCGGGTTGGAGTCGACGGCGACGATCGTCGTCGCGCCCGCGAGCCGGGCGCCCTGGAGGACGTTGAGGCCGATGCCGCCGGTGCCGATGACCAGGACGGTGTCCCCGCTCTCGACCCGGGCCCGGTTCAGGACCGCCCCGACGCCCGTGAGGACCCCGCAGCCGATCAGCGCGGCCGAGGTGAGCGGGATGTCCTCGGGAATCCGGACCGCCTGCACCGCCTTGACCACCGTCCGTTCCGCGAAGGCGGAGTTGGCGGCGAACTGGTACAGCGGCTCGCCGGCCCTGGTGAACGGCCGCTGCGGCATGCCGATCGCCTTGCGGCACATCGTGGGCCGCCCCCGGTCGCACTCGGCGCAGGTCCCGCAGTTGGCCAGGGTGGACAGCGCCACATGGTCGCCGGGCCCGACATGGGTGACGCCCGCCCCCACGGCCTCCACCACGCCCGCCCCCTCATGGCCGAGCACCACGGGGACGGGGAACGGGATGGTCCCGTCCACCACGGACAGGTCGCTGTGGCAGAGCCCGGCCGCGGAGATCGCCACCCGGACCTCCCCGGGACCCGGATCCCGTATCTCCAGGTCGTCCACGACCCGGGTCCTCTTCCCGTCGAAGATCACGCCTCGCATCGCGCCGGCTCCCCTCTTCCCGGGCCTCCCCGGGCAGCTCCTGGGCTGTTGGTTCCGGGGCCGGTCATGGCCGGCCCCGGGGCTCCTTCGGCAGGCCGAGCGCGCGCTCGGCGATGATCGTGCGCTGGATCTCGTCCGAGCCGCCGTAGATCGTGTCGGCCCGGCTGAACAGGAACAGGTGCTGGGCGGGGTCCAGTTCGTAGGGCCGCTCGGCCGACCAGTCCGCCGGACCGACCGTCGCGGAGGCCCCCTTCACCAGGACCGCGACCTCCCCCAGCCGCCGGTGCCAGCCGCCCCACGACAACTTCGCCACACTCGGCGCGCTCGCACCACCAGAGCCGCCCGAACCACCCAACGTTCGCAGCGCGTTCCAGCGCATCACGCGCAACTCGGCCCAGAGCCGCACCAGTCGCTCGCGCACGACGGGGTCCCGGTCCGCTCCCGTCGCGGCGGCGGTGCGCAGCACGCGCGCCAACTCCCCGGCGAAGCCGATCTGCTGGGCGAGGGTGGAGACCCCGCGCTCGAAGCCGAGCAGGCTCATGGCGACGCGCCAGCCGTCGCCCTCGCCGCCGACGACGTCCGCGGCCGACGCCACCGCCCCGTCGAAGAACACCTCGTTGAAGTCGCTGGTGCCGGTCAGCTGGCGGATCGGGCGGACCTCGATCCGGCCGGGCTGGTCCATGGGGACGAGCAGGAAGGACAGTCCGCGGTGGCGGGCGGACCCCGGCTCCGTGCGGGCGAGCACGAAGCACCAGTCGGCCTCGTGCGCGAGCGAGGTCCAGATTTTCTGTCCCGTGATCCGGTAGGCCCCCGTGGCGCCGGCTCCCGTGTCCCGTACGGCGGTCGTGCGGACGCCGGCCAGGTCCGAGCCGGCGCCGGGTTCGCTGTAGCCCTGGCACCACAGTTCCTCGCCGCGGGCGACCGGCGGCAGGAAGCGGCGCTTCTGCTCCGGGCTCCCGTGCGCGATGAGCGTGGGCGCCAGCAGGTTCTCGCCGATGTGCCCGGAGCGGGCCGGCGCCTTCGAGCGGGCGTACTCCTCGGCCCACACGACCTGTCGGGTCAGGTCCACGCGCCGGTTGCCGTACCCGTCCTCCGCCCAGCCGAGCCCGATCCAGCCGGCGCCGCCGAGTTCCCGCTCCCAGGCGCGGCGCGCGGGGCTACCGGTCAGATGCTCCTCCAGCCAGGCCCGCGCCTCGCGCCGGAAGTCCTCGTCCTGCGGACCGAATGCGAAGTCCACGCGCTCTCCTCCCACGGACCGGAAGCGGCTAGGCGTTGGGGCGTGCCTGGTCCGCCGCGGCCCGCGCCATCGCCTCCAGCTGTTCCAGCAGCGGCATGGGATCGACGCCGACGGTCCCGGGCAGGAAGTCGGCGATCCGCTCCGGGGTCCAGGCGCCCTCGGCGTATCCGGCGCGCAGTTCGCGCGGCTGGGCCCAGACGGCGATCTTGGGGCCGGCGATCGTGTAGACCTGCCCGGTGATGCGCTCCTCGCGGGCCCGGTCCGAGAGCAGGTAGACCACGAGCGCGGCCACGTCCTCCGGTTCGCCGATCTCCTTCAGCTCCATGGGCACGTTCGCCGACATGCGGGTACGGGCGACGGGCGCGACGGCGTTCGCGGTGACCCCGTACTTGTGCAGTCCGAGGGCCGCGCTGCGCACCAGCGAGATGATCCCGCCCTTGGCCGCGCTGTAGTTGGCCTGCGCCACCGACCCCTGGTGGTTGCCGCTGGTGAAGCCGATCAGCGTGCCCGAGCCCTGTCTGCGCATCACCGCGGAGGCGGCCCGGAAGAGGGTGAACGTGCCCTTGAGATGGGTGGCGACGACCGGGTCCCATTCCTGCTCGGTCATGTTGAACAGCATCCGCTCGCGCAGGATGCCGGCCACGCACACCACCCCGTCGATCCGTCCGTACGAGGCGAGCGCGGTGTCGACCACACGCTGTCCGCCCTCCATCGTCGAGATGTCGTCGGCCACCGCGACCGCCTCCCCGCCGGCGGCCTCGATCTCCTTGACGACGGTGTCGGCGACCGAACTCGTGGGCTCGGAGCCCTCGATGGACACCCCGTGGTCGTTGACGACGACGCGGGCGCCCTCGGCGGCGGCGGCGAGGGCGACCGCCCGGCCTATCCCCCGGCCCGCCCCCGTGACGGCGACGACCTTGCCCGCAAGGAAGTTCCCCATGCCCGGCCCCTTCCCGCAGTTTCTGACGGTCCGTTAGATTCAACTCGGATTCTACGACCCGTCAGATGCCTGGAGACAAGACCCCGGGGAGGACTCATGTCGCAGCCCGCGCTCCGTCCGGAGTTCCACGAGATCGCCAAGCGCGTCAACAACTGGGGGCGCTGGGGGGCCGACGACGAGATCGGGACGCTGAACCTCATCACCGACGCGGTGGTGCGGGAGGCCGCGGCGACCGTGCGGAGCGGGCGCCGGATTCCGCTCGCGCTGCCGCTCCAGCAGGACGGTGTGCAGACCGGGATGATCCCGGGGCGGGTCAACCCGTTGCACGCGATGGTGCAGATCAACCAGGAGATCTTCGGCCCCGGCACGGTGGCGTGCAGCGACGACGCCGTGACCATGGGCCTCCAGGCGGCCACCCACTGGGACGCGCTGCCGCACGTCTCGCACTCCGGCCTGCTCTACAACGGCCGCCCGGCCTCCACCGTGACCCCGCACGGCGGCGCGGAGTTCGGCGGGATCGACAAGGCGCGGCACATCGTCTCGCGCGGTGTCCTGCTGGACGTGGCGCGGGCGCGCGGCGAACACCGGCTGGCCGGCGGACACGCCGTCACTCCCGAGGACCTGGAGGCGGCGGAGGAACTGGCCGGGACGCGGGTGCGGGCGGGCGACATCGTGCTGGTGCGGACCGGGCAGATCCAGGTGTACCTGGCGGGCGACAAGCACGGGTACGGCTATCCGTCGCCGGGCCTTTCGGTGCGCACCCCCGAGTGGTTCCACGCCCGCGACGTGGCGGCGGTCGCCAACGACACCCTGACCTTCGAGATCTTCCCGCCCGAGATCGAGGATCTGTGGCTGCCCGTGCACGCGCTCGACCTGGTCGAGATGGGGATGCTGCAAGGCCAGAACTGGAATCTCGAAGAGTTGTCCACAGCCTGTGGACAAGAGAACCGGTACGCCTTCCTGCTGTCGGCGATGCCCGAACCGTTCGTCGGCGGCACCGGCACACCGGTGGCCCCGGTGGCGATCCTCTGACCGCCCGATCCCCGACCGTCCGCTCCCCGACCGTCCGCTCCCGGCGTCCACTCCTCGGCCGCCCGCTCCCCACCGTGCGTCAGCACGGCGGCCGGCCGCGCGTATCCGCCCGGAGGGCCGGCTGGCGGCGCGCCTCCCCCACTATCGACTGCGCCCGGCCGGAAGGTCCCCACCTCGCCCCGGGCACGGCATCGCGCGCCGCCATCCGTCTCGGCGCACCCGCCCTGCCTCCCCCGGCCGCGGAGGAGCCGACGCCGAATCGCGACCCGCACTCGCCGAGGGCTCCCGTCACCGGAGCCCCCGCCGTCCCCTCGCGGCGAATCGCTGAACACAAGCGTGATCAAACGGACACGTCACGTCAACACCAGATCGGGGATTTACGCTGTTACACCCTATTTGAGACAGCGCGTACGGAAGCACGACCCGGCGCATTCGGCCACAACGGCGGCCGTGTACAGGGGTTTCATGCATACATGCACGCGGCCACCCGGCACGGGGCAGCCGCGTTGAGCGGACAGGGCGCGGGTCCGACCCTCAGACCGCCTCGTACGCGAAGCCTCCATAGGCCCCGTACGGGGAGTCCTGGGCCGGGTCCGAGGCGCAGCGGTCGAGTTCGCACCAGATGCGTTTGCCGGCACCCTCGGGGTTCCAGCCCCACCGGTCCGCGAGGCCGTCGACCAGCTCCAGGCCGCGGCCGTTGGTCTCGTCGCCGTCCGCGTGCCGGGGCATCGGCGGCCGGGCACTGCTGTCGGCCACCTCGAGACGGACGGTGGCGGCCCCGGCGCCGCCGGGCAGGCACAGGCGCAGCACGGCCGGACACCCGGTGTGCACCACGGCGTTGGTGACGAGTTCGGAGACGAGCAGGATCAGCGTCTCGGCGAGTGGTTCATCGGCGTCTATCCCGGACCCCGCGAGCCTTGAACGGGCCCAGCGCCGGGCTCGCCCCACCTCTGCGGGGTCGGGCCGGATCTCCAGCTGCACTTGAAGCACCTGCACCGCTCACACCATCCGAACCGGCGGACACATCGCCTCGCGCCTCACAAGGGCCACGATCGTAGCCATTTTCTGCATGGCCAGAACAAGGATCACGGAACGTGATTCCCTTGCGAGACAGCATGGTTGACGTACAGTCACCCCAACAAGCGCTTCGGGCATATTCCAGCGCGAAGGAGTACGCGTGCGGCATACTGTGCGACGCTCGCCACGGGGAGTCGAACAGGCAGGTACGGGGCTCCGTCCTGCCGTACGAGCGGCGCGCATCGCCGGGTCCGGCGCGGCCTCGGGGGCAACACCGGGATGGCTCAGCCTCAGAACCACTCGCATCCCACACAAGGTACCGGAGCAGGGCGCCGACTCCAGGCCGTGACAAGTCACGCCTAGGACACAACCCGGTCACAACGCTCCGTGATCCCGTTTCGCCACGATCCGCGACATCCGTCCGCGTTCCTCCCGCGGAACCCCAGGACAGCGCCCCGTCAGGCCGTCCCGGCGAGCAGATCCTCCGCCAGCTCCTCCTCACTCTGTGTGCCGCCGCCCGCGCGGTGCGTGCGCGTCCAGGCCCTCTTCAGGTGCAGATGGACGTCGGACTCCCAGGTGAAGCCCATGCCTCCGTGCACCTGGAGGCAGTCGCGGGCGCCGCGCACGGCGGCCTCGTCGGCGAGCAGGCGGGCCGCCGCGACGTCCGCCGGGTCGGCGGTGACCGAGGCGGCGTAGACGGCGGCGCGGGCCGTCTCGAGGCGCGCGAGCATGTCCGCGCACAGGTGCTGCACAGCCTGGAAGGCGCCGATCGGCCGCCCGAACTGCTCACGGGTCCGGGCGTGTTGCACGGCCGTCTCGCAGGTCCGGGCGGCACTGCCGAGCTGTTCGGCGGCCGTGAGGAGCGAGACGAGCAGCCGGTCCGGGGTCCGGGCGTCCCTGGGCCCGCCCGGCGCGGGCCATCGGTGCGGGGTCCCGCCGCGCGCGGGCAGCCGGTGCACGGGCCCTTCGCGCGCGGGCAGCCGGTGCAGGGGGGTCAGCGGGTCCACCGGGGCCAGCGGCTCGGCCCCGCCCGTGTCGCCGAGGACGACGTCGGCCTCGTCCAGCCACTCCACGAGCCCGCCGTCGGCGGCGGTCACGACCACCTCGCCGGTGGCCGCCCCCGGCACGGTGCCCGCGGCGAGATGAGTGGCGATCAGCGGCCCGGGCAGCAGGACCCGGCCGGCCTCCTCAAAGGCCAGCACGGTCTCCGGGAGGCCCAGTCCGACGCCGCCCGCGGCTTCGGGCAGGCGCAGCGCGAAGAAACCGGCCGCGCCCAGCGCGCGCCACAGCTCCCGGTCGAGCACCCTCCCGCCCCCCGCCGAGCGGCCCGCTCCCCCGCCGCCCGCCGGGGCCCCGGTCGCACCGCTCCCGTCGGCCACAGCCCCGGCCGCACCGCCACCGTCCACCGGCACCCCGGCCGCACGCCCGCCCTCGGCACCACCGCCTCCGCCCACCGGCGCCGCAGCCGCACCCCTGCCCTCGGCGCCGCCACCGCCGGTCGCACCGGTCTCTCCCCGGCCGCCGGTCGCACCCCCGCCGCCGGCCCTCCCTCCCGTCGCGCCCGTGCCGTCCGCCCGGTCCAGGGCCGCGCGCAGCGCCTCCCGCCCGAACCGTCCCTCCAGCAGATCGCGTACGCCCTGCCGCAGGGCGCGCTGGTCGTCCGTGAGCCGGAAGTCCACCGGTCCGCTCACCTCCCCCGGGGAAGGCCGAGGATCCGCTCGGCCACGATGTTCCGCTGGATCTGCGAGGTGCCCGCCGCGATGGTGTACGACAACGACGACAGCCGGTCCAGGGTCCACTCCCGCCCCAGGTCCAGGGACTCGGGGCCGAGAACCTCCGCGGCGGCGTCGAACAGCTCCTGGCGGGCGTGCGAGTAGCGCAGTTTGAAGACCGAGCCGCCGGTGCCGGGCACGCCTCCGGTCCCCTGCGCCTCGCTGACGTTCCACTGGGTGAGCCGCCACAGCGCGCGGAACTCGGCGTTGAGCCTGCCGAGACGGCGGCGCAGGACGGCGTCGTCCCAGCGGCCGTTCCGGCGCGCCTCGCGGGCGACCTCGGACAGCACGCGGCGACAGGCGACGACCTCGCCGACGAAGGCGGTGCCGCGCTCGTAGGAGAGCGTCACCATGGTCACGCGCCAGCCGTCGTTCTCGGCGCCGACCCGGTTGGCGGCCGGGACGCGCACCTCGTCGAGGAAGACCTCCGCGAACTCGGTGGAGCCCGCGAGGGTGCGCAGCGGGCGGACGGTGATCCCGGGCGCGTCCATCGGCATCGCGAGCCAGGTGATGCCCGCGTGCCGGCGTGCGTCCGGGTCCGTGCGCACCAGCAGCTCGCACCAGTCGGCCACCTCGGCGTGGGAGGTCCAGATCTTGGACCCGCTCACCACGTAGTCGTCGCCGTCGCGCCGCGCGCGGGTGCGCAGGGCGGCGAGGTCGGAGCCGGCGTCCGGTTCGCTGAAGCCCTGGCACCAGACCTCCTCGCCGCGCAGCACGGGCGGCAGCCAGCGCGCCCGCTGTTCGGCGCTCCCCTCGGAGGCGATGGTCGGGCCGGCGTGCAGCAGTCCGACGAAGTTGGCGCCCACGTAGGGGGCGCCCGCCTTCTCGGTCTCCTCCAGAAAGAGGAGGTGCTGGGTCGGGGTGGCGCCCCGGCCGCCGGCGTCGACGGGCCAGTGCAGGCCCGCGTACCCGGCGTCGTACAGCCTCCGCTGCCAGCCGAGGTCGTAGGCGCGCCGGGCGGGCCAGTCGTGCGGGGACGGTTTCGGCGGCAGCGTCGGCAGGACGCCGGCGAGCCAGGTCCGCAGCCGGGCGCGGAACTCCTCCTCCTCGACGGTGAGGCCGAGGTCCACTACAGGTCCAGGTCCAGCATGCGGATGGCGTTGCCCCGCATCAGCTTGTGGACGGTCTCGTCGTCGAGGCCCTTCACATGGTCGAGGGCGACCTCCTTGGTGTGCGGGAAGGTCGAGTCGACGTGCGGGTAGTCGGTCTCGAAGGTGGCGTTGTCGCGGCCCACCACGTCCAGGGAAGCGACGCCGTGCTTGTCGCGGAAGAAGCAGCAGAAGATCTGCCGGTAGTAGTACGTCGACGGGGGCTCGGGGATCAGGTCCCGCACCCCGCCCCAGGCCCGGTGCTCGGACCAGACGTCGTCGGCGCGCTCCAGGGCGTAGGGGATCCAGCCCATCTGGCCCTCGGAGTAGGCCAGCTTCAGGCGCGGGAACTTCACCAGGACGCCGCTGAAGAGGAAGTCCATCATCGAGGCCATCGCGTTGTTGAAGGACAGCGCCGCCTGGACGGCGGGGGGCGCGTCGGGGGACGCGGCGGGCATCTGGGAGGACGAGCCGATGTGCATGTTGACGACCGTCCCGGTCTCCTGGCAGACGGCGAAGAACGGGTCCCAGTGGCCGGAGTGGATGGAGGGCAGGCCGAGATGGGTGGGGATCTCGGAGAAGGTGACGGCCTTGACCCCCCGGGCGGCGTTGCGGCGGATCTCGGCGACCGCGAGGTCGATGTCCCACAGGGGGATCAGGCACAGCGGGATGAGCCGGCCGCCGCTGTCGCCGCACCACTCCTCGACCATCCAGTCGTTGTAGGCGCGGACGCAGGCCAGGGCGACCTCCTTGTCGTGGGCCTCGGCGAAGGTCTGGCCGCAGAAGCGCGGGAAGGTGGGGAAGCAGAGGCTGGCCTCGACGTGGTTGAGGTCCATGTCCTTGAGCCGCTCGGCGGGGTCCCAGCAGCCGGGCCGCATCTCGGCGCGGGTGATGCCCTCCAGCGTCATCTCGTCGCGGTCGAAGCCGACGGCGGCGATGTTGCGCTTGTACGGGAACTGCAGGTCCTCGTAGATCCACCAGTCGGTCGGCGGACCGTCGGGGTCCATCGTGATCCGGTACTTGCCGCCGACGTAGGCGAGTTCGCCGATCCCGGCGGTCAGCGGCTTCGGTCCCCGGTCGTGGTACCTGCGCGGCAGCCAGGTCTCGAAGAGGTGCGCGGGCTCGATCACGTGGTCGTCGACACTGATGATGCGGGGCAGTTCGGTCATGGTCCCCTCCGCCTGCGTAAGGGTCCGCCGGCGGGGGTCCGCGCGACGCGTCCGATGGGCCGTGTCCGACGAGCCGGCTCCGACGATCGGGCCCCGCCGGAGGTGTCCGGCCAGGTCCGTGGATCGTTTCTGATGGATCGTCAGATATCTCTCCGGAAGCAGGCTAGCCCCGCACCTATGGACCGACAAGGCGGCGGGCCCTACGCTCTGCGCACGATCTGACTGCCCGTCAGCTACGGATGCCGAAGCGACCGACCGCAGGGGGCCGAAGTGAACGACACCGCACACGCCCTGAGCTCCGCGCGCACGCTGTGGGAACTGGTCGACCGCCGGGCCCGGCTCACCCCGGGCCTGCCGGTCCTGCTCCAGGGCGACCGCTCCCTGACCTTCGGCGCCCTGCGCGACCGCGCCGAGCGGGTGGCGGCCGGCCTGTACGAGCGGGGCGTGCGCCCCGGCACGGTGGTCGCCTGGCAGCTGCCCACCCGGATCGAGACCGCCCTGCTGTCCTTCGCCCTGGCCCGCCTCGGTGCCGTGCAGTCGCCGGTCATCCCCTTCTACCGCGACCGGGAGGTCGGCTTCGCACTGCGGGAGTCGAAGGCCGAGTACTTCGCCGTACCGGGCGGGTGGCGCGGCTTCGACCACACCGCGATGGCCCACCGGCTCGGCGCGAAGAACGTCTTCGAGGCGTACGACGAGCTGCCCGACGGCGATCCCGCCGTGCTGCCCGCCCCGCCCTCCGAGGGCACCTCGGTCCGCTGGATCTACTGGACCTCGGGCACCACCTCCGACCCCAAGGGCGTGCTGCACACCGACCGTTCACTGATCGCGGGCGGCTCCTGCCTCGCCCACGCCCTGCACCTGTCCGCGGACGACGTGGGCTCGATGGCCTTCCCCTACGCGCACATCGCCGGGCCCGACTACACGGTGATGCTGCTGCTGTACGGCTTCCCGGCCGTGCTGTTCGAGCATTTCGCGCTGCCCGACGCCCTCGCGGAGTACCGCAGGCACGGCGTCACGGTGGCGGGCGGCTCGACCGCGTTCTACTCGATGTTCCTCGCCGAACAGCGCAAGCGGCCCGGGGAGCCGGTGATCCCGACGCTGCGGCTGCTCGCGGGCGGCGGCGCCCCGAAGCCCCCGGAGGTCTATCACGCGGTCGTCCGGGAGATGGGCGTCCAGCTCACCCACGGGTACGGGATGACCGAGGTCCCCATGATCACGATGGGCGCGCCGGACGACACGGCCGAGAACCTCGCGACCACCGAGGGCAGGCCACCCGCGGGCATGGAGATACGGATCGTGGACGCGGCGGGCGCTGCCCGGCCGGCCGGTGTCGACGGGGACGTACGGCTGCGGGGCGAGGCCGTGTGCCAGGGGTATCTGGACCCGGCGCAGAGCGCGGAGGCGTTCGACGCGGACGGGTTCCTGGTCACCGGGGACGTGGGGCATCTGACGGCGGACGGCCATCTCGTCCTCACCGGCCGGGTGAAGGACATCATCATCCGCAAGGGCGAGAACATCTCCGCGAAGGAGATCGAGGACCTGCTGCACCGGCACCCGGGGGTCGGCGACGCCGCCGTGATCGGACTGCCCGACGCCGAACGCGGGGAGCGCGTCTGCGCGGTGGTGGAACAGCCGCCGGGGGCGCCGGAGCTGACGCTGGCCGCGGTGACGTCGTACCTGCGCGCGGAAGGGCTGTCCGTGCACAAGCTGCCGGAGCAGCTGGAGGTCGTGGACGCCCTTCCGCGCAACGAGGCCCTGCGCAAGGTGCTCAAGTACCGGCTCAGGGAGCGTTTCTCGGGGTGAGGCCCGGTGCCGCTACTCCGGCACCGTGAAATAGCGGGCGAAGGCGCTCACGATCTCCGTCTCGCCGATCCGCCCGTCGGCGTCCGCGTCCAGGGCGCCGGCCACGGTGGCGGCGAGGCCCTCGCCCACGCCGAGCGCCCTCAGGACGCGCGCGGTGTCCCCGACCGTGGCCGCGCCGTCCCCGTCGGTGTCCGCCACGGCGAGGGCCGCGTGCAGGAAGGGGCGGGCGATCTCGGCGAACCGCTCGGGGTTGTCGCGCAGGCGCTTCACGGCTCCGCTCACGAACTCCTCGCGGGTGATCCGCTGGTCGCCGTCCCGGTCCGCTATCCCGGCCATCCCCTGCCAGAACGCCTCGGCGCCGACGTACAGGGCCTGGCCCTTGTCCGACCGGGCCGTGGTGCCGAACTCGGCCAGCACGGCCTTGGTGGCGGCGCTGAAGTCCTCCCGGTCGATGTAGCCGTTGCCGTCCTGGTCGAAGCCGGCGAACCGGGCGGCGATCCTGCGCTCGTACTCGGAACTGACCATGGGTGTTCGGACCGCCTCACTACTCAGCCGGCCTCGGGCCGGACTGCGTTTCCTCCGGGACGGAGCGTACGACGCCGGAACCGCCCGGGGTGCCGGAAAGCGACGGTTGTACCAAGAACGCAAGAATTCCGGGACAACGACGTGCTGGTGCGGCGCGGTGTCCGGCCCCCCGAGCAGGGCATGTCGCATCGGGTGAGGGCGGGGCCCGCGATCCGGCGTCAGGCCGACAGCGGGCGGGACTCCTCGTCCACGGCCGCGTCGACGTCGGGGTACACGTCGAAGAGCCGGCGCACCCCGAGGGCCCCGAGGACCCGGTTGACGTGGGAGCCGTCGGCCGCCCCCCGCGCGGGCAGGATCAGCCGCAGCCGTCCCTGGCAGGAGCGCATGAGCCGACGGGCGGCGATCAGGACGCCCACTCCGCTGGAGTCGCAGAACACGACCCCCGACAGGTCCAGGACGACGCTGTGCCCGCCCGCGGCCACCACGTCGTGGACGCTCTGGCGCAGGGCCGGCGACGTGACGAGATCGAGTTCGCCCGAGACCCGCAGCACGGCCCAGCCGTCCTCGTGGCGGCGCAGGGCGGCCGGACCGCCCGCACTCCCTCTCCCTGTGCCGTCCGCGCCGCTCTCGCCGTCGGTCACGTCGGTCACGTGGGTCACCTTGAGCGTCACCGCCACGCCTCTCGCTCGCTCGCCCAGCAGAAACGGAAGCACTTCGTACGCTTCCTTCCAGCGCGGCTGCCCCGCCGTCCTTCCATGAAACACGGATCCCGCCAGGAAGAAAGGCCTGTCTACGGTCGAAAAAGCTCCGGGAGGGTCCTCTTTCGGTCGCACTCGGCCAGACGCGGTCAGGTAGCAGGGTGGAAGGGGCCCGCTCCTACCATCTACGGCCCGTCCAGGGGCGCACATTGACGCAAAGGGGCGTGCGCCGTCCGGCGTGCCGACTACATTCAAGACAGCGGGCGCGGACAGGCTGGACGACGGCACCGCGGGGCAGGAAGCGACAGGGGACAGGGCCGCGAAACCGGCCGGACGCAGCGACGGGCGCCGGTCACGACCAGGCGTGAGGGGGCCGTATGGCGACGCAGGACGCACCGCCCCGCTGGGACCGCAGGATGCAGCAGCGGCTCTCGCGCGGCGAGGCCGCCGCGCTCGGCGAGCTCTACGACCGCTTCGCCTCGCTCGTGCACGGTCTCGCCCACCGCGTGCTCGGGGACGAGCGCGCCGCCGACGGGATCACCCGCGAGGTCTTCACCCACGTCTGGGAGAACCCGGACGCCTACGACCCCAAGCAGGGCCCCCTGCGTTCCTGGGTGGCGACCCTGACCCACCGTCTGGCCGTGCAGCGGCTGCGCGCCACCGAGACCGCCGCCCTCGCCCGCGGCGGCGACGGCACCGCCGAGGAACTGGAGCGCAAGGTGCGCAGCGCGTCCGTCGCCGCCCGCGCGGACTACATCGTCACGTCCATGCCCGCCCCGCTGCGGACCGCCCTGGAACTGGCGTATTTCCAGCGCCGCGACTACCGCCAGGCCGCCGCCGACCTCGGCGTCACCGAGGACGAGGCCCGCCGCCGGCTCCGTCTCGGCCTCCAGCTCCTGTCCACCGCCCACGACGCCGGGCCCGCGGGCGCGCCACCGGAACCGGGGGGAGCGCGGTGAGCGCGGAATCCGGCCGGTTCCCGTCGCCCGACGAGGGACACGAGGACGGGCCGGGGTACGGGAACGGGGACGGCCCCGGGCACGGGCACACGGACGAGAACGACGAGGACGGGCACAGCGGTATGCGGGAGGACGGGCACGAGGACGCGGGCGGCGGCGCGGGGCCGCCCCCGGACGGACCGCCGCGCATACCGCCGCCCCGCACCTCCGTGGAGGACACCGGGCTGCCGCTGCCCGCCGCGGCCCCCGTGCCGCCGGTCCTCGAACACCGGGTCCTGAAGTCGCTGCTGGGCGCGTGGGCCCTGGCCGCCTGCTCGGCGGACGAGACCCTGGCCGTAGAGGACCACCTCGGGCACTGCGGCCCCTGCGCGGAGGAGGCACTGCGGCTGCGCGAGGCGGTCGGGCTGCTGCACCCGCCGGAGAGCCTCGACCTGGACCCGACGCTGCGCACCCGCGTCCTGACGAGCTGCCTGGACCGGCGCCCGCCGCGCATCCCGGTGCCCGAGTGGGCCGCTCCGTACGACGCGGAGACCGCCCGGCTCGACGCCCTGCTCCAGGACATCGGCGGCTCGGAGTGGCACGCGCCCGTGCGGCTGCGCTGGTTCGAGGGCGAGGGGCCCGTCAGCCGTCGTACGACCGTCGCCGGGGTCATCGCCCATCTGCTGAGCGTCGACGGACTGGTCGCGGTGGCGCTGGGTCTGGACGATCCGCTCGACGGGCCCGACGCGAAGGGGGCGACGCCCCAGGGCCGCACCGAGGCGTACTGGCGTGCCGCGCGCGTCCCGCCCACCCGGTCCGTGCGCGAGCCCTGGCGGGAGCAGAGCCACGGCATCGTCCGGTCGGTGTCGTTCGTGGAGGAGGACGCTCCGGCGACCCGCGGGGTCGCCGGCGGCGAGGCCTCCGGGCGGCTCACCGTGGCCTACGGCGGGTTCGAGCTGCCGCTCAGCGACTCGATGCTGGACCGGGCCTTCGAGTGCTGGGTGCACGCGGGGGACATCGCCGACGCGGTCGACTACCCGTACGAACCGCCCGCTCCCCGGCATCTGCACCGGATGATCGACCTGGCCGCCCGGATGCTGCCGGTCGCGCTCGCGGAGCGGCGCCGGGCCGGGCTGGCGGACCGGTCGGTCCGGCACCTGGTCACGGCGGGCGCCCCGGGGCGCAGCCTGCGGCTGGAGATCGAGGGCTCGGGGGGCGGCGAGTGGCTGATCCCGCTCGACTCGCCCGGCGCGGTCGGCTCCGCCGAGCACGAGGTGGCCCACGTCGCGCTGGACGGGGTGGAGTTCTGCCGGCTGGCGGCGGGCCATGTGTCCCCGGAGGAGGCGGCCGCCGGACAGGACGGCGACCGCGAGGTCATCAGGGACGTGCTCTTCGCCGCCGCGTCGCTGAGCCGGATGTGACCGCCCGGCCGGACTCGTGGCCGGGCGGCCGGGCGGTCGCGTAGCCAGGCGGTCTCAGGCGAAGACGACCGTGCGGCGGCCGTTGAGCAGGATGCGGCGCTCGGCGTGCCACTTCACGGCGCGGGCCAGCGCCTGGCACTCGACGTCACGGCCGATGGCGACGAGCTGGTCGGGGGTGACGTCGTGGCCGACCCGCTCGACCTCCTGCTCGATGATCGGGCCCTCGTCGAGGTCGGCGGTGACGTAGTGGGCCGTGGCGCCGATGAGCTTGACCCCACGGGCGTGCGCCTGGTGGTAGGGCTTGGCGCCCTTGAAGCTCGGCAGGAACGAGTGGTGGATGTTGATGATCCGGCCGCTGAGCTGCTTGCACAGGTCGTCCGAGAGGACCTGCATGTAGCGGGCGAGGACGACCAGCTCGACGCCCTTCTCGCGCACCAGCTCCAGCAGCTGGCGCTCGGCATCGGCCTTCGTGTCCTTCGTCACCGCGATGTGGTGGAAGGGGATGTCGTAGGACCCCACCAGCTCGGCGAACTCGGTGTGGTTGGAGACCACGGCGGCGATGTCGACGGGCAGCGCCCCGATCCGCGCGCGGAACAGGAGGTCGTTCAGGCAGTGGCCGAACTTGCTCACCATGAGGACGACCCGCATCCGGTCCTCGGCCCGGTGGATCTGCCAGTCCATGTGGAAGGCGTCGCCGATCGCCGTGAAACTCGCGCGCAGTTTCTCCAGGCTCACCGGCGACTCCGCCGTGAAGTGGACGCGCATGAAGAAGAGGCCCGTGTCTTGGTCGCCGAACTGCTGGCTGTCCTCGATGTTGCAGCCGGTCATGAACAGATAGCTCGACACGGCGTGCACGATGCCCTGCTTGTCGGGGCAGGACAGCGTGAGGACGTACTGGTCGGTTGCGGGCGCGGTCCCGCGCACGGACGTCTCGTTCATGCGGGACAGGCTTTCACACCGGGCGCCCGCGCAGGAGTGCCGTCCCGCCACGCGGACGCCCCGCGGGCGATCTCCGGCACATGGCCGGGGGCCGTTCCGAGGCGCCGCCCCGGCCCGCCGCCGGGGCCGCGCGGGCGGCCGGGCGGTCAGGCGGTCGGGCGGTCAGGCCGTCAGGCGGTCCGGCTAGGCGGTCCGCGTCAGGATGCGCAGGACCTCGAGGGTGCGCGGAGGCGCGTCCGGGTCCTCGCCGTCGCTCGACGCCAGCCGTACGTGCGCGGCGCGCGCGGCCGCCAGGGCGTCCGGCCAGCCCTGGTGGTCGAGGTAGGCGGAGACCGGGGCGTCGGGTCCGACCTGGTGCATGATCCGCAGGACCCGCAGGACGGCGCTGTCCACGAGGGCGGCCTCCTGGGAGTCCCGGAAGATCGTGCCGACGTATTTCTCGGCCGACCAGTTGTCCAGCCAGGTGTCCTCGACCAGGCGGTACACGGCGTCGGTCACGTCGCCGTATCCGTCGACGCCGGCGAGCCAGACGTCTCTCTGGAAGACGGGGTCGGAAAGCATGTGCAGCGCGGAGCGCACATTGCTGCGCCAGCGCCACCACGGCATGTCGTTCAGTGGCATACCGCCCATGGTGGAGGAGCGACGGCCGCGGCGGGAAGAGTTCTCCGAGTCTTGCACGGTCATCGATCGTACGTTCCTTGTGAAAAACCGTTCATCGACCCCTGTAATTCACCTCTGCGTCACCCGGTGTCGACCAAGGGTCACACAGGGGTTTCTGGTGTGGGGGAATCGTGCATGCCCATGACCGGTAGGCGACGTACCCGCACCACCTCCCCCACTCCGCCCCGGCCCCGCAAGGCCAAGCTGCTGTACGCGAGCGCGTTAATCGCCTGCGCGTCGGTCGCCGTCGGATGCGGGGCCATCCCTGGTGCCAC
Source organism: Streptomyces aureus (assembly GCF_000725495.1). Taxonomy (GTDB): domain Bacteria; phylum Actinomycetota; class Actinomycetes; order Streptomycetales; family Streptomycetaceae; genus Streptomyces; species Streptomyces aureus_B. The sequence continues at coordinate 87,363 of NZ_JNZD01000029.1, read as the reverse complement.
GGGGGGCTCCGGGGATGGCCCCGTCAAGGTGATGACCTGGGCCCCCGAGAAGACCAACGCGACGAACAAGCCCGGCATGCCGGCGCTGGCGAAGGCGTACGCGCGCTGGGTCAACGCCCACGGGGGCATCAACGGCCGCCGGCTGGAGGTCCTCACCTGCAACGACCACAACGACTCGGTCGCCGCCGCGCACTGCGCCGAGCGGGCCGCGGACGAGAAGGTCGTCGCGGTCGTGGGTTCCTACAGCCAGCACAGCCGGGCGTTCCTCGCCCCGCTGGAGAGCGCGGGCATCCCCTACATCGGGGGCTTCGGCGTCACCGACGACGAGTTCTCCAGCCCGGTCTCCTATCCCGTCAACGGCGGTCAGGGCGTCCTGCTGGCGGGTCTCGGCGAGCAGCTCGGCAAGAACTGCGGACCCGTCTCGCTCATACGCCCCGACACCATCGCGGGTGACGAGCTGCCGGTCCTGCTGAACTCCGGTCTGAAGGCGCAGGGCCACGCGCAGGCCGCGGACCAGCGGGCTGCCGAGGACGCCACCGAGTACTCCCGCCCGACCCGGCTCGCGCTCCAGCACGCGACCTCCGAGCCGGGCGTCCAGGGCTGTGTGGTCCCCGCGCTCGGCGACCGCACGAACACCTTCATGGACTCCTTCCGGCGCGACAGCGCGGACTACCGGAAGGTGCACACCGGCACCGTCATCGGCAGCATCGACCAGTCGCAGATCGACGCCACCGGCGGCAGGTCGGGTCCCTACGAGGGGTCGTACGTCACCGGCTGGTACCCGACCGCGAACGACTCGCGCTGGAACCCGATGCGCGCGGTGATCAAGGAGCAGGCCTTCGGCGACAACCGGATCGACCCCGCCGACGCGGGGGTGCAGACGACGTGGATCGCCTACACCGTGCTGCGGAAGGTCATCGAGTCCCTCGGTGCGGGCGAGGTCTCGCCACTCACCATCCGGCGCGAGCTCGACGACGGTCTGAAGGTGACCACGGGCGGGCTGACCCCCACCCTGAGCTGGCGCTTCGACGCGCAGACGGCGGCCGCCGACTTCCCGCGGCTGGTGAACGCCGACGTCACCTTCCAGGTCATCCGCGACGGCCGGCTCACCTCGCAGCGGGGCGGTTTCGTGAACATGGCGAAGACGCTCTCCGTCAAGGGCTAGGAGCGTCCGGCCGCTCCGGGCCCCGGGACCGGCCGGGACGGCGCCGCCGCCACCCACGACGAAGCCCGTCCTCCTCCCCGTTCGGGGAGGAGGACGGGCTTTTCGCTGGGGTCACAGCTGGACGCGGGTCCGCTGCGTCAGGCCGTACTTGGACGCGATGGAGTTCCACAGCCGCGCGGCCTTCTCCTTCTCGGCCGAGGCGGTGCCACTGGCCGAGTCGCCCGCCTGGGTCTGCCCGGTGGTGCGGGCGCGGCCCTTGTGGCAGCCCTTCTTCCCGCCGACCTGGTCGGCCCAGGCCGCGTAGTGGTTGTCGGCCGCCGCGGAGGCCTTCCAGGCGTTGGTGAGGGCGGTCGACAGCGCGTCGTGGTCGGGCAGCTTGTCGACGGACAGCCCGGAGAGCCGGGTGACCAGCTCGCCGCGCTGCTTGGCGGCGTCGCGCAGATCACTGGCCGCCTGGGGAAGGTTGTTGCACGCCTTCACGTTCGCCACGGCGTTGATCACCGAGCCGCGGCTGTTGCTGCTGTCCGCGAGGAGCTTGTCCAGCTCGACGGCCTGGGCCTTCACCGGGTCCGCCGCGGGGGCCGACGAGCCCTGGGTCGCGGGCGCGGTCGCCGCCACCGTCTTGCCGGTGTCGTCCTTGCCGTCGTCGCCTCCGCCGCCGCCGCTGAGCAGGGCGCCGGCCCCGACACCGAGCACGATGATGCCGATGCCGACCGCCGCGATCACCGGGACACGGGACCGGCCGCCGGAGCCGCCCCCTCCGTCGCCGTCACCGCGTCGTCCGGCGGACCGGCCGCCGGGCGCGGACTGGGCTCCGTACGGGTCGGCGCCGTACGCGTCGCCTCCGTACGGGTCGCCGCCGTACGACGGCTGCGGGGTGCCCCCGTCGATACGGGGCAGCATCTGCGTCGATCCGGCGTTTTCCGGCTCGCTGCGGAAGAGACTGTCGAACTCGGCCGGGGGCTGCCGCTCCTCGGGCCCGCCCGCCGGCATCCCGAAGGAGCCCTGAGGCTGCGCGGGGACGGGCGGGATGTACTGGGTGGCGTCGGCGTCCGGACCGCCGTGCGCGGCCTGCCCGGGGTACTGCGGGGCACCGCCCCCGACCTCCGGCGGCAGGGCGCCCGGCCCCACCGGCGGGATGAACTGGGTGGCGCCCTCGTCCGGCGCGGCGGCGACCGGCGGGATGAACTGCGTCGCGCCCTCGGCGGCCCCCGGGGCCGCCGGTATGTACGGGATGTACTGCGTGGCGCCGTCCTCGCCGCCGGGCGGCAGCGGGGCGCCCTGGCCGGCCTGCTGTTCCTGGGACCCGTAACCGCCGTAGCCGTCGTATCCGCCGGCGCCGTGCGCGCCGTGCGCCCCCGGCGCATAGCCGTTCTGGGCGCCGTACGCCGAGGCCGGCGCGCTCTCGGGCGGCAGCGGCGCGGAGCCGGAGCCCGGCCCGCCGAAGCCCTGCGCCTGCTGTGCGCCGTGCGGGTCGGCCGCCGGCCAGCCCTGGGGCCCGCCGGGCGCGGAGGCGTTCCACGACGACGTGCCGTTCACCGGCGCGCCCCAGCCGTCACCGGACTGCGGTGCCTGAGCCGCCGAGGCGTCGGGGCCCCACTGTCCGCCCCAGGCCGGACCGCCGGCCGGGGCCACGGGGTCGCCCGTCGTGCCCGGAGGCATCGGCTCGCTACCGTCGGAGGGCAGCACGATGCCTTCGCGCGCGGGCCGCGCCGAGGGCTCCTCGCCCTGTCCACTCTGCGTCACCGGGACTCCTACGAATGGGGGACCTTCGGAATCATCGGCTCACGCTACCGGGTCCCCACAACCCCTTGCCACGCAGCACCTGCGCTGACCTCCGCCCCCTGTGACAGGGGTAACGAATCCGCCCCCGAATGCGCTGTATCTCACTCCGTTCCGTCGCGACGCCCTCGTTTTCCCGGCGTTCACTCCCCTACGGCCCATATGTTCACGGGAGCGGTCCCACGGGGCACGGCGGAGAAATGATCACACCCGCCGCGCCCGCGGACACCGCGTCCGCTCAGGCCGCCGCCTGGAGCTCCATGCGCGCCCCGAACTCCCGCACCACGGCCTCGTCCCGGAACGGCTCCAGACGATGCTGCAGGTCCTCCAGGTACTCGGCGCCGCGGTTGGAGCGGAGCGTGCCGAGCAGTTCGACCGCGCGCAGACCGGTGTGGCAGGCCTGCTCCACCTCGCGCTGCTGGAGCTGGGCCGTGGCCAGCAGGACGTAGCCGATGGCCCGGCGGCGGGCCCGCGACTCGGGGTGGCCGGCCAGGGATTCCTCGGCGCACCGCGCGGCGGCCTCGGCCTGGCCGAGGTCACGGTGGCAGTGGGCCAGTTCGTCGGCCAGATAGGCCTCGTCGAAGTGCGCGATCCACGTCGGGTCGTCCCCGGAGGCCGCGTCCGCGTTCTCCCGGGCCGTGACGGCCCGGCCGGACGCCACCTGCGCGGCCCGCACGTCGCCCATCAGCGCGTGCCCGCGCGCCTCGGCCGCGTGGAACATCGACTCCGCCCGCGGGGTCACCCGCCCGCGCGCGCCCTCCTGGGCCGCCCGCGCCAGCTGCGCGATCTCGCGCGGGTTGCCGAGCTGGGCGGCGAGGTGGCTCATGGACGCGGCGAGGACGTACCCGCCGTATCCGCGGTCGCCGGCCGCCTGCGCGAGCCGCAGCGCCTGGATGTAGTAGCGCTGGGCGAGACCGGGCTGGCCGGTGTCGATGGCCATGTAGCCGGCGAGCTCCGTGAGCCGGGACACCGCCGCGAACAGCTCCCGGCCGACCGCCTCCCGGTAGGAGCCGGCGAGCAGCCCGGAGACCACGCTGTTCAGGTAGTGCACGACGACCGGGCGCACGTGTCCGCTGCCGTACTGGTGGTCCAGGTCCACCAGGGCCTGGGTCATCGCGCGGACCGCCGCCACGTCCGAGAGTCCGACGCGCGGGCCGGCCGAGCGGGCCACCTGCGAGTCCGGCGACGAGATCAGCCAGTCGCGGCTCGGCTCGACGAGCGCGGAGGCCGCGACGGAGGACCCGGACAGGAAGTCCCGCCGGCCCACGTCGCTGCGCCACAGCTCGCAGACCTGCTCGATGGCGCCCAGTATCGTCGGCGAGAACTGCAGGCCCACGCCGGAGGCCAGGTTCTTGCCGTTGGCCATGCCGATCTCGTCGATCGTGACCGTCCTGCCGAGCTTGCGGCCCAGCGCCTCCGCGATGATCGCCGGAGCCCGCCCCCGGGGCTGCTGGCCGCGCAGCCAGCGCGCGACCGACGTCTTGTCGTAGCGCAGGTCGAGTCCGTGCTCCGCTCCGCACATGTTGACCCGGCGGGCCAGCCCGGCGTTCGAACAGCCCGCTTCCTGGATGAGTGCCTGGAGCCGTTCGTTCGGCTGCCTGGCGATCAGCGGCCTTGCGGCCATGGCGTACCCCCTGTGGCTGCGGTGCCTGCCCGCGCACCGAGTTGATGTGTCCTCACCGGCCGGTCGCCGACGCGGACCGGCCGGGAAGATCAATGCCCCGCAGACATACCGAAGATGCGAGACATGTGAGGATTGCCGGGGTAAGGGCGGTCGCCCGACCCCACCCCTGGTTACCCGCTACCGGCTGCCGTTCCCCCCGCGCGCCCCCGCACGTGCATCCATGCGCCCCGGCCGGGGAACCGGTGCTCCTCCCCCGCGCGCGTGTCCCCCGTAACCCTGGGTGGACGCGGAAGTTGAGATCAACGTGGAAGAGATCATCACAGGAACCGAGTCCGCACACGTTCCCCAGCAGCGTGGCGAATCCCTGTCGGAAACCGCCGTGCGCTATGCCGAGGAACGTCACTGGGACGTGTTCCCCGGCACCTGGCTGGTGACGGCCAGCGGGGCGCAGCTCTGCTCCTGCGGTGAACCCGCCTGCGCCGCGCCCGGCGCGCATCCGGCTCGCGCGGACTGGGCGGCCCAGGCCACGGGCAGCGCGACCGTCGCGCGCCGCTTCTGGTCGCTCCAGCCCTCCGCGTCGATCCTGCTGCCCACGGGGCGCGCGTTCGACACGATCGAGGTGCCCGAGTCGGCGGGGTTCCTGGCGCTCGCCCGGATGCGGCGGATGGACCTCAGCCTCGGTCCGGTGACGTGCACCCCGGACCGCCGCATGCACTTCTTCGTGCTCCCCGGAGCGGCGGCGAAGATCCCGGACCTGGTGCGGGGGCTGGGCTGGCCGCCGGCCTCGCTGGATCTGACCGCGCTCGGCGAGGGGGCGTACGTGGCGGCGCCGCCGACCCGGGTCGGCTCCCGGGGCGCCGTCCAGTGGGCCTGGCGCCCCACACCCGCGAACCGCTGGCTGCCGGACGCGGAGGAGGTGGTCTCGCCGCTGGCCTACGCCTGCGGCCGGGACCGGTAGCGGCGGGCAGGGGCGAGCCGCGGTCCGCGGGGGCCGACGGGAACCGGCAGCGGCTGCGGGGGCGGGTGGCGGTCCGCGGGGACGGCGAAGGACGGTCGGCGCCGGTGGGGGCGGTGGATCGATCAGGAGTGCCCGGGGACGGCCGGCGGGCGGCCGGGGGCCCGTAGGGTGCCTGCTATGAGCGAGGGAGCGAAGGACGGCGGCGCGCCCGCCGTACGTGTGCGGGGGCTCTGGAAGCGGTTCGGTGACCAGGTCGCCGTGGCCGGGATCGATCTGGAGCTTCCCGCGGGGCGGTTCATCGGGCTCGTCGGGCCGAACGGCGCCGGCAAGACCACCACCCTGTCGATGGTGACCGGGCTGCTCAGGCCCGACCAGGGCAGCGTCGAGGTCGTCGGCCACGACGTGTGGCGCGATCCGGCGGAGGTGAAGGCCAGGATCGGTGTGCTCCCCGAGGGGCTCCGGCTCTTCGAGCGGCTCTCGGGACGCGAACTGCTCGCGTACACCGGCCGGTTGCGGGGCCTGCCCGGCGCCGAGGTCGACAAGCGCGCCACCCAGCTCCTCGACGTCCTCGATCTCGCCGGCGCGCAGCACAAGCTCGTCGTCGACTACTCGACCGGCATGCGCAAGAAGATCGGCCTGGCCTGCGCGCTCCTCCACAACCCCGAGATCCTCTTCCTGGACGAGCCGTTCGAGGGCGTGGACCCGGTCTCCGCGCAGACCATCCGGGGTGTCCTGGAGCGCTACACCGCCTCGGGCGCGACCGTCGTCTTCTCCTCCCATGTGATGGAGCTGGTCGAGTCGCTGTGCGACTGGGTCGCGGTGATGGCCGCCGGGCGGATCCGCGCGCACGGTCCCCTCGCCGAGGTGCGCGGCAGCGCTCCCTCGCTCCAGCAGGCCTTCCTGGAGCTGGTCGGGGCGCACGGCCGCGGCACCACGGCCGACCTGGACTGGCTGGGCGGCGGGACTCCCCGGTGAGCGCCCCCTCCGGCGTCTCCGCCGGCGCCCCCTCCGGCACCTCGGCCGGCGTCTCCGCGGCGTCGATCACCCCGGTCGTCGTCCGGCTGAAGCTCTCGCTGCTGCGCAACGGGCTGCGGCAGTCCACCGGCCGGCGGGCCGCGTTCATCGCGTCGGCGGTGCTCGTACTGCTCTTCGCCGCGCTCCAGCTGCTCGGCCTGATCGCGCTGCGCGGCAACGGCCACGCCGCCGCCGTCGGCGTCCTGCTGGTGGCGGTCCTGGCACTCGGCTGGGCCGTGATGCCGCTGTTCTTCCCCAGCGGCGACGAGACGCTCGATCCGACCCGGCTGGTGATGCTGCCGCTGCGGCCGCGGCCGCTCGTCCGGGCCCTGCTGGCCGCCTCCCTGGTCGGCATCGGGCCGCTCTTCACGTTCTGTCTGCTGCTGGGCGCGGTGATCTCGGTCGCGCACGGGACGGCGGCGTACGTGACAGCGGTGCTCGCGCTGGTGCTCGCGCTGCTGGTCTGTGTGGCCCTCGCCCGGGCCGTCGCGGCCGCGAACATCCGGCTGCTGTCCAGCCGCAAGGGCCGGGATCTGGCGGTGCTCAGCGGGCTCGTCGTCGCGGTCGGCGCCCAGCTGGTCAACTTCGGCGCGCAGCGGCTCGGTTCGACGGGCGGGCTGGCGAAGCTGGACCCGGCGGCGGACGTGCTGCGCTGGATCCCGCCCGCGTCGGCGGTCGGCGCCGTGGACTCGGTGAGCGCGGGGTCGTACGGGTCCGGGATCGTCCAACTCGCGTTGTGCGCCGCCGCGCTGGCGGGACTGCTGGCGCTGTGGTCCCGCCATCTGACGAAGCTGATGACCTCGCCCGACGGGTCCACCCTCCAGGCCGCGGAGCCCGCCGCCCGCGAGCGCGGCTCGTCGGGGCTCGCCCGGCTGCTGCCGGCCGGGCGCACCGGGACGGTCATGGAGCGCAGCCTGCGGTACGTGTGGCGCGATCCGAAGACCAAGGCGGCCTGGGTGACCTCGCTGGCCATCGGACTGATCGTGCCGGTCTTCAACGCACTCCAGGGCACCGGCTCGGTGTACTTCGCGTGCTTCGCGGCCGGGATGCTCGGGATCCAGATGTACAACCAGTTCGGACAGGACACGTCCGCGTTCTGGATGGTCGCCCTCACGATCTCCTCGCCGCGTGACGCCTACGTCGAACTGCGCGGGCGGGCGCTGGCGCTGCTGGTGATCACCCTGCCGTACGCGACGCTCGTGAGCACGGTGACGACCGGGCTGCTCGGCGCGTGGCAGAAGCTGCCCGAAGTGCTCGGCCTGTCCTTCGCGTTGCTCGGCGCGATGCTGGCGACCGGTGCCTGGTCCTCGGCCCGCTTCCCGTACTCCATCCCCCAGGAGGGCTACAAGAACGTGGCCCCCGGTCAGGCGGGTCTCGCCTGGATCGCCATCTTCGGCGGTCTGATCTCGGCCGCCCTGCTCGCCTCCCCGGTCATCGCCCTCACGATCTGGCTGAACGTGAGCGCCGACGGCGATGCCTGGACCTGGCTGCTCCTGCCGGTGGGAACGGCCTACGGCGCCCTGATCACCCTCCTGGGCCTCAGACTCGCCGCCCCCCGAACGGCGAACCGCCTCCCGGAGATCCTGGCGGCGGTGAGCAAGGGCTGAGCGGGCGGTGCGGCGTTCGGACGGCGTGACGGCGCGCGTCTCCTGGGATGTCGGCTGAGCGGCCGAGACGGCGCGCCGTACCGCCGGTGTCATTTGACTCGGCGCACAAACGGAAGATGAAGATCCTATGAAGGTTCGTGATCATCTTGTGACGACGGCCGGTGTCACATCTCGGTACGGAACCAGGAATTCCGGTCCCACGCCGCCGCAGGAACGCCGGCCGGTCCCCGGGCGAGCGGAGCGCGAACGGTCCTAGCTCGTGAGGACGCCGTCCAGGAAGGGCTCGATCGCGGCGCGCCAGGCCTCGGGGCGGTCGTAGTGCACGAGGTGGCCGGCGTCGGCGACCTCGGCGTACTGCCCGCGGGGCAGGACGCGGACCATCTCCTGGGACTCCGCCCGGCCGAGCTCGCCGTCCAGGCCGCGGACGACCAGGGCGGGGCACCTCACCTGGGCGAGCTCCTCCCAGTGGGCGTCGTACACCCAGGTCTGGCGGGACTTGAGCATCTGCTCCGGTTCGAAGACGGGCCGCCAGCCGTCGGGGGTTTCGTGCATGACCTCGGCGTAGAACTCTCCGCGGGAGGGGTTGCGGCGCTCCACCCAGGGGTCGTCCTCGCCGAACCACTCGCGGGCGTCGGCGAGGGTGGCGAAGGGGACGGGCCAGGCCTTGAACCAGTCCTCCCACTCACGCTGGGAGGCGGCGCCGAGCGCCGAGGCGCGCATGTCGCAGATGATCAGGGCGCGGACGAGATCGGGGCGCTTGGCGGCGAGCTGCCAGCCGGTCAGTGCGCCCATCGCGTGGCCGACGACGACGGCCGGTCCGAGACCCAGCTGGTCGAGGGCGGCCTCCGCGTCCTCGACGTAGGCCTCACGGGTGTACTCGGCCTCCGGGGCCTTGTCGCTTTGGCCGTGACCGCGCTGGTCGAGGGCGACGGCGCGGTGCCGCTCGGAGAGCCAGCGGGCGGTGGAGTCCCAGTGCGAGGCGCGGCCCATGAGGCCGTGCAATAACAGCACCCCGGGCGCCTCGGACGCCCTCGGCCGGCCGTTCTCGGGGGGATCGGCGTACTCCCAGGCAGCGAGGCGTACACCGCCCGCCCCCGTCACGTCGATGCGCCGCACCATCGGTAATGGCACCCCCCTAGCTCGCTCGGACCGGGCCGCTCCCACTCTTCCCGGCCGGTCCACCCGTACCGCTTCCTGCCGCTGTCACCGCCGCACCGGTCGGTGCCCGTCGCGTCCTCCCGCCACATCGTCACGTTATCGAATGGGGTTTCGAAGATGGCCTTTCCGGCCGCAACACCCCTCGTTCGAGTGACCGCCCACCAGGATTGACCGCCGTCGCCCGGGGGAGATCTTCAGCGGGAGGCGGACCGCTCGGGGAAAACGGTCCGAAGGGAATGACCCTGGGAGCTCGGGGCTCCGGGTCAGCACAGGGGAGGACAGGCCCCGGCGCCGGAAGGCGCCGGGGCCCTCTCCGCATCTGCGGCACATCCTCACGCCCCTCCCCGACCGTGCACCATCGCTCTCGGACACGGTCAAGAGCCCTCAGGTCATATGCCTCACGCGACAGCCTCGCACGCAAACGGTCCCGGCGCTGCGATTCGGCACACTGAATCTTGGATTGCGGAAGGTCGCGAAGACATCACAACTGCCCCTGCAGTCACAGCAGTTGACAGGCCGTCGGCGGTTCCGGACGGGTGGGTCCGACGGTGTCCGGCGTGCTCCCGGACGCCGACGAGGAGGTCAGCGGGTGCCGGCCCCTCGGCCGGCGCCCGGAAGCTGCCCCTCGCGGGTACCGGAAGCGCGGACGGACGACAGGCCGGGATCCGGAACCGGAAATACCGGAGGACCGGATACCGGAGGCTCGATCACCGGACGTGCGGAGGCCGGGGGTCCGGACACCGGGAGCCCGGTGGCCGGCCGTCCGGACATCGCCGCGCCGCCACCGGCGGTACGGCGGAAGACGGGCCCGTGGGCCCGGTCAGCGCTTGGCCACGAACACATGAGAGGCAACGTCCGCCTCCAGCTCCGCGGCCTCGCCGCCGCTGCCGACGAGGACCCCGCCGGCCGACTCGGTCACGCTGACCACGGAACCGGGCTGCACGCCCGCCCGCCGCAGCGTGTACATCAGCTGGGCGTCCGTCTGGATCGGCTCGCCGATCCGGCGGACGACCACGGTCTTGCCGTCCAGACCCGGGTCCAGCTCGGACAGGGACACCATGCCCTCGTCCAGGAACGGGTCCGCGCCGTCCTTCTCGCCCAGCTCCTCCAGGCCCGGGATCGGGTTCCCGTACGGCGACTCGGTCGGGTGGCGCAGCAGCTCCAGCACCCGCCGCTCCACCGCCTCGCTCATCACGTGCTCCCAGCGGCAGGCCTCGGCGTGCACCTGCTCCCACTCCAGGCCGATGACGTCGACGAGCAGACACTCGGCGAGCCGGTGCTTGCGCATCACGCGCGTGGCCAGCCGGCGCCCCTCGTCCGTGAGCTCCAGATGCCGGTCGCTCGCCACCGCCACCAGACCGTCGCGCTCCATCCGCGCCACCGTCTGGCTCACCGTCGGGCCGCTCTGGTCGAGCCGCTCCGCGATCCGGGCGCGCATGGGGACGACGCCTTCCTCCTCCAGCTCGAGGATGGTGCGGAGATACATCTCCGTGGTGTCGATCAGTCCGGACATTCGTGCCCCTCGATTAGCTCTGCCGGAGACTCGATGGCCCACCGGCGTGTGCGCTGGCCCTGGACTCAATTCTGACGCATAGCACTGACAACCGTGCCTCGCCGGTCGAACCCCTTGCCGTCGATCTCCCCGCGATCCCGGCGGACACGGCGCCCGTCCGCCCTCCGCGCGCCCCGGCCCGCGCCCCGCCCACACCCTGCCGGCGCCCCCGGAGCGTCCCGGGAAGCCGTATTGACAGGGCAGTGGTCCAGACCGCAACGTGATCCGCGACACCACGGGATGTGCACGCCGACGAGACTTCTAAGGGGCTTCGCCGATGAGCGACAGCAAGCTGGCCGGGCAGTTCTTCGACGCCGCGATCGGCCTGCTGCGGCGGGTGCGGGACGAGGACTCCGGGGAGATCGAGGCGGCCGGGAACCTGATCGCCGACACCGTGGTCGAGGGCGGCCGGCTCTTCGCCTTCGGCGCCGGGCACTCCTCGCTCGCGGCCCAGGACATCGTCTACCGCGCGGGCGGCCTCGCCCTGATGAACCTGCTCACCGTGCCCGGGGTCGTGGGCGTCGACGTCATGCCCGCGACGCTCGGCTCCGCCCTGGAGCGGGTCGACGGTCTGGCGAGCGCGGTCCTCGACTGCAGCCCGCTGCGCTCCGGCGACCTGCTGGTGATCATCTCGCTCTCCGGGCGCAACGCGCTCCCGGTGGAGATGGCCATGAGCGCCCGCGCCCTGGGGGTGAAGGTCATCGGCGTCACCTCCGTCGCCTACGCCGACGAGACGACCTCGCGGCACGTGTCGGGCACCTACCTCAAGGACCACTGCGACGTCGTCCTGGACTCGCGCATCCCGATCGGCGACGCGGAGCTCACCCTGGACTCCATCGAGGCCCCCTTCGCCCCCGCCTCGACGGTCGTCACCTCGGCCCTCCTCCAGGCCGTCATGGCCACCGCGGCGGGCGCCCTCGCGGACCGCGGCATCGAACCGCCGCTGCTCCGCTCGGGCAACGTGGACGGCGGCCACGAGTGGAACGGCCGGGTCATGACGGAGTACGGGGACCGGATCTTCTACCGGCGCTGAGACCGGCGTGCCCTACCGGCGCCGGGACCGGCGCGCCCTCCCGGGGCTCTCCGGTCGGCGTCCCGGCAGGGGAGCCGCCTCAGGGCTTCTTCGCGAGCTCCTCCAGCTCCTCCAGGTCCAGGGCCATCGCGATGCGTACGGCCACGTCCTCCGCGTACATCGCGTCCGTGCGCTCGAACCGGCTGCGGCCCGCGGCGCGCAGGAAGGTGACGACGCCCAGCGTCCGCCCGCGGCTGCGCAGCACGGCGCACAGGGCGTGCACGGAGTCCCGGGGCCACTGGCGGGCCAGGGCCCACTCGCGCGCCTGCTCGGGGTCGGCGGCGGCCGCGTCGGCCCGTACCGAACCGGCGCGTTCCACGCACTGGAGCGCCGGGTGGCCCTCCGCGTAGCGCAGCGGCAGTCCGGCCCTGCCGGTGAGGTGGCTCGGTCCGGGCGCCCCGGTGGGGGTGGCGACCGTCCGCACGAGCCGCAGCGGCGCCTGCTCGTCCGTCGATCCGGTCCGGGCCACCCGGTCGACCAGGGCGTGGTCGGCGAAGCCCGCGAGGGCGAAGTCGAGGTGGACGGCGGCGGCCTCGCCCGGGTTCTCGCACTCGGCGGCGGCGCGCGCGGCGCGGTGGAGCTGGTTGGCGCGGAAGCGCAGCATCGCCGCCTCCTGCTCGGTCGTCTTGGCCTCCGTCACGTCCTGGAAGAGCCAGCCGACGCCGAGCGGCACGGGTTCCTCGGAGAGCGGCGAGGCGAGCCGCACGAAGCCGCTGAGCCAGCACCGCCGCCGGTCGCCGTCCGGCGCGCGCACGCCCACCCACATGTCCGCGGGGGCCGGCGGCGCGCCTTCGGACAGGACGTGGGTGAGGGCGCTCTCCAGCTCCTCGACGCCCGTCCAGAGCAGGTCGCCCAGCGGCCGGCCGAGGACGGAGCCGGGCGTCGTCCCGAAGGCCTGGGCGGCGTGCGTGTTGACCACGGCGGGCCGCAGGTCGGCGTCGACGAGCACCACGCCCCAGCCGGCGTCCTGGAAGAGCGCCTCGCTCAGCGCGATGGACCGTTCGAGGTCGATCTGCGTGTGCACCTCGCTGAAGGCGCAGTACACCCCGGCGGGCTTGCCGTCCGGGCCGCGCACGGCGGCGGACTGGGTGCGCACGAGCACCCGGCCGCCCTCCTTGGTGAGCAGCGCGAACTCGTGCACCTGGCGGCCGGGGGCCTCCATGGCGGACATGAGCCGGCCCTCGACCTCCTCGGCGTCCGCGGTGCGCACGGCCCAGCCGGCGAATCCGCGCCGCCCCACGGCCTCGGCGGCGGTCCACCCGAGGATGCGCTCGGCCTCGCGGTTCCAGTGGGTGAGGACGCCGTCGGCGTCGAAGGCGCACAGGGCCGCGTCCATGCCGTCCAGGAGCGCGGCCAGCAGATCCGAGCCGTCCCGCCCGGGCTCGCCGGGCCCGAGCTCGTCGGTGGTCCCACTACGCCGGGAAGCACTCACCTGGACCCCCTGCAGGCTGCGTCCGTGTGCACGACGCGACAGTTCACTCAGTCGTCACCATTCAACTCGAACGTGACCCAGCCCACACCTCGTTCCCCGAAGAACGAGGGAAATCCCTGCACTCCGGATTTCCGCACCACGCGCCCCGGGAACCCCTGCTCCGGGCCCGTTCCGTGTCTGTTCCGGGCCCGCTCCAGGCCCCTTCAGGGCCCCTTCAGGGCCCCTTCAGGGCGCCTCGCGATAAATCGGTTGAGGCCCGCGGGAGGTGCTCCTAGAGTTCTCCCCACGTAGGAGAGGAGGTGGTTCGGCTCATGACGGAAACCCGGACATACGAGGTGGCTGCGGGCTGACGGCCCGTTGTCGAACTCGGTTCGGCGCCGGACCGGCATGCGCGAAGCGCATGCAGCCGGCCCAATCCAACGCAGTCACCCGACCCGTGAGCTCGCCGGTGCGTCCGGCCGGCCCCGTCGCCGCAAGGCAGAGGGACCCGAGCTCACGGGTCGTCTGCGTTCACCGGCCCCCGCGCCCGGCGGACCGCTCCGCCCCGGCCACTCCCCCTCCGCCCGGACGGAAGACCCCGGAGTGACCCGGGTCACAGGGCTATCGCGAAGGCCGCAGTACGCTGTGGCCATGCTTCCGATGCTCGTCCGACGCCGCCACGTGGATTTCCTGCGCGTCACGAGCATGGGCTGTCGGCGCTCCGCCTGACCCGGCCCTCTCGCACCGCCCCCTTCCTTCACCCGGCACCCGTGGACCCCGCCCCACCCCTGGCGGCCGTCCGGGTACCCGTACACCCCGCGGACGCATCCCATGACGACGAACACGTCTTCCACGCCTGCCCCGAACGGGCAGCTCCCCTCGTACCGTCAGCTCCCGATCATCGACCTCTCGGCGGCCGACCGCGGTCCCCGGGACCGGGCGCTGCTGCACGCGCAGCTCCACGGCGCCGCCCACGACGTGGGCTTCTTCCAGCTCGTCGGGCACGGAGTCACCGAGGCCGAGACCGCCGCCCTGCTGCGGGCCATGCACCGGTTCTTCGCACTTCCCGAGGCCGACCGGCTGGCCCTGGACAACACCGGCTCACCGCACTTCCGCGGATACACCCGAACGGGTGATGAACGCACCGGCGGCAGCCGGGACTGGCGCGACCAGCTCGACATAGGCGCCGAGCGCCCCGCACGTCCGCCGCGCCCGGGCGAGCCCGCGTACTGGTGGCTCCAGGGCCCGAACCAGTGGCCGGCCGCGCTGCCCGAGCTGCGGACCGCCGCGCTGACCTGGATGGAGCTGCTGAGCGAGGTCGCGGCCCGGCTGCTGCGCGAACTGCTCACGGCCATCGGGGCTCCCGCCGGCTTCTACGACCAGGTCTTCGGCGAGCACGCGCATCCGCATCTGAAGCTCGTGCGCTATCCGGGAAGCTCCGACGACGGCGCCGGACAGGGCGTGGGGGCGCACAAGGACTACGGCTTCCTGACGCTGCTGCTCCAGGACCGGATCGGTGGTCTCCAGGTGGAGCGCGAGGACGGCCGCTTCCACGACGTGCCGCCGCTGCCGGGCGCCTTCGTGGTCAACCTGGGCGAGCTCCTGGAGGTCGCCACGAACGGGTACCTCGTGGCGACCAACCACCGGGTGGTGAGCCCGGCGGGCGCCACCGAGCGGTTCTCGGTGCCGTTCTTCTACAACCCGCGCCTCGACGCCCGCATCGAGCCGCTGCCCTTCCCGCACGCGTCCGGCGCGCCCGGCGTCACCGCCGACCCGTCGAACCCGCTGTTCGCCGAGTACGGCTTCAACGAGCTCAAGGGCAAGCTGCGGGCGCACCCGCTGGGCGCCGCCCGCCACCACGCGGAGCTGCTCGCTCCCGCGTGACGGCGGCGGCCCTGGCGGGCGTCAGTGGGCGATGTCCTCGAACCCCGGGATCTCCCCGACGCCCCGGGTGCCGGGGCCCACGTAGCGCGCGGAGGGACGCACCAGCCGGCCGGTGCGCTTCTGCTCCAGGATGTGCGCCGACCAGCCCGCGGTACGGGCGCACGTGAACATGGACGTGAACATGTGCGCCGGGACCTCGGCGAAGTCCAGGACGATGGCCGCCCAGAACTCGACGTTCGTCGCGAGGACACGGTCCGGGCGGCGGGCGTGGAGCTCGGCGAGGGCGGCCTTCTCCAGGGCCTCGGCGACCTCGAAGCGGGGGGCGCCCAGCTCGCGCGCGGTGCGGCGCAGCACCCGCGCGCGCGGGTCCTCGGCTCGGTACACGCGGTGGCCGAAGCCCATCAGCCGCTCGCCGTTGTCGAGGGCCTGGCGCACGTACGCCTCGGCGTCCCCGGTCCGCTCGATCTCCTCGATCATGCCGAGGACGCGGGAGGGGGCGCCGCCGTGGAGCGGGCCCGACATCGCGCCGACGGCTCCGGAGAGCGCCGCCGCGACGTCCGCGCCGGTCGAGGCGATCACCCGGGCGGTGAAGGTGGAGGCGTTCATGCCGTGCTCGGCGGCCGAGGTCCAGTAGGCGTCCACGGCGGCGACGTGCTTGGGGTCGGGCTCGCCGCGCCAGCGGATCATGAACCGCTCGACGATGGAGTGGGCCTTGTCGATCTCGTTCTGCGGGACCATGGGCAGGCCCTGGCCGCGGGCCGACTGGGCGACGTACGACAGGGCCATGACGGCGGCGCGGGCGAGGTCCTCGCGGGCCTGCTCCGCGTCGATGTCCAGGAGGGGCTTGAGGCCCCAGACGGGCGCGAGCATGGCGAGCGCGGACTGCACGTCGACACGGATGTCACCGGAGTGGACGGGGATCGGGAACGGCTCGGCGGGCGGCAGGCCGGGGTTGAAGGCGCCGTCGACGAGGAGTCCCCAGACGTTGCCGAAGGAGACATGGCCGACGAGATCCTCGATGTCGACGCCCCGGTACCGAAGAGCGCCGCCCTCCTTATCGGGTTCGGCGATCTCCGTCTCGAACGCGACGACTCCTTCGAGTCCGGGTACGAAGTCGGACATCAGGCGGCTCCTCGTGATGTGAACGACGGATGGTGTTGTCGGGGTCGAGGTGACCGGTGCCTCTGTGGGGGCGGCGGTCGACGGTGAGGCGCTTCGCCTGCCGGATCCACGGTCATCCGCGAAGACTCCCGAAAGTTCTTCGGTCGGTCCCCGCCGACTCGCGGTCCGAAAGCGGTCACCCCGGTGATGCCCCGTACGGCTGGTCCTCCAACCGGAACGGCATCAGCACGATATCTTCGAGTGCCATCTTTAGGGAGAGTACGCGGCACTGAGTGCCATCGCGTGACGAAGCACACCTGCCCGCGCACCCGCCCCGGAAGCGAACCCGATACGGCAGGATGACCGCGTGAACGATCGTTTCCCGGACGAATCCACGAAAGAGCCCCTCATCCAGGCCGCGGCCGAGGCCGCCGAGGCCGCGCACGAGGAGATCGCCGACGACCCCGCCTCCATGCGGGCGCACTACCGCGCCGAGGGTCTCGACGAGGGCGACGCCGCGGACCACCCCATGGAGCAGTTCTCCCGCTGGTTCAAGCAGGCCGCTCAGGCCGCGGTGCACGGCTTCGTGCACGAGCCGAACGCGATGGTCGTCTCCACGGCGGACGCCGAGGGCCGGCCCAGCTCGCGCACGGTGCTGCTCAAGCAGTACGACGACCAGGGCTTCGTCTTCTACACCAACTACACGTCGCGCAAGGCCCTGGAGCTGGCCCGCAACCCGTACATCTCGCTGCTCTTCCCCTGGCACCCGCTGGCCCGGCAGGTCATCGTGACCGGGACGGCGCGGCGCACGGGCCGGGACGAGACCGCCGCCTACTTCCGCACCCGCCCGCACGGCTCGCAGCTGGGCGCCTGGGCGAGCAGGCAGTCCGAGGTCATCGACTCGCGCGAGGGCCTCGACGCCCTGTACGCGGAGCTGAGCGCCCGCTACCCGGAGGGCGAGCAGGTGCCGGTGCCGCCGCACTGGGGCGGATTCCGGGTCGCCCCGCAGACGGTCGAGTTCTGGCAGGGCCGCGAGAACCGTCTGCACGACCGGCTCCGGTACGTGGCCGAGCCCGACGGCGGCTGGCGCCTGGAGCGGCTCAGCCCCTGAGACCACGCGGCCCGGCCGCCGGAACCCGGCGGCTCAGCCCCCGGACGGGGGCCGCGCCCGTCGCTCAGCCGAGCGTCTCCTCCACGATCGTCCCCCACTGCGCCACGACCCGCTCACGGCGCGCGGTGTCGTCCGTGAGCAGGTTCGCGAGGCCGAGGCCGCGCGCCATGTCGAGCAGCCCCTGGACGGTCTCGCGCACCCCGGGCCGGGACTCGTCCGCGCCCAGCAGGTCCACGGCGATGCGGTGGCTCTCGCGGCCGACGCGGGCCTCGAGCTCGGTCACCCGGGCCCGGAGCTGGTCCTCGTTCGAGGCCGCGACCCACAGGTGCAGGGCGGCGCGGAACAGCGGCCCGGTGTAGAGGCCGACGAGGGCGGCGACGACGGCCTGCCGGTCGGCGGGGCCGTCGGGGAACAGGTCCCGCAGGGCGGTGGAGCGTTCCTCGGCGACGTACTCGACGGCCGCCGTGAAGAGGTCCTCGCGGGTGGGGAAGTGGTGCTGGGCGGCGCCCCGGGACACACCGGCGCGCTCCGCGACGACCAGCACCGTGGAGCCCGCCCAGCCGTGTTCGGCGAGGCAGGCCACGGCGGCGGCCAGGAGCCGCTGCCGGGTGGCCCGGCTGCGGTCCTGTTTGGGGACGTGCGGAGTCCGTGTGTGGTCCGTCGCGCTCACACCACCCATGCGGGATCCCGTCGTTCGAGGAAGGCCGTCATCCCCTCGCGGGCCTGCGGGGAGGAGAACAGCCGGGCCGAGAGCGCGGTCAGGTCCGCCGCGTCCCGGTCGAAGGTCTGAAGCACCTTAGCCGTGAGCAGCGCCTTCGTCTCGGCGAGGGCTTCGGGCGCCGATCTGCGCAGCCCGTCCAGGACGGGCGCGAGGACGGCGTCCACGTCGTCCCCGGCCGCCGTGAGGAGCCCGGTACGGACCGCCTCGGCGGCGTCGAAGCGCTCGCCGGTGAGGTAGTAGCGGGCGAGGGCGCGGGGGTCGGCGCGGGGCAGCAGCGGGAGCGAGATCACGGCGGGGGCGACCCCGATGCGCACCTCGGTGAAGGCGAAGCTCGCCGCCGCCCCCGCCGCCGCGATGTCACAGGCCCCGAGCAGTCCGAGGCCGCCCGCGCGGACGTGCCCGTCCACCCGGGCCACGACGGGCCTGCCCAGCTCGACGATCTTCCGGAGCAGACCGACGAAGGCCTCCGGCGGCGGCGGGTCGCGCAGGTCGGCGCCGGCGCAGAAGGTGTTCCCGGTGTGGGTCAGGACGACGGCGCGTACGTCGCCGTCCTTGCCGCAGCGGGTGAGCGCGTCGGTGAGCTCGCCGACGAGGACGGCCGACAGGGCGTTGCGGGTGTCCGGCGAGTCCAGGGTGAGGGTGGTGACGCCCCGCTCGTGGGCGGTGCGGACGACGGTCATGACAGGCCTCGCAGTTCGCGGCGCAGGATCTTCCCGGAGACGGCCCTCGGGACGGCGTCGATGAAGGTGACGATGCGGACGCGCTTGTACGGGGCGACGTGCTCGGCGACGTACAGCATGACCTCGTTCGCGGACAGGCCGGCGGCCGAGGGCTGGCGCACCACGAATGCGTGCGGGACCTCGTTGTTGTCCTCGTTGTAGGCCCCGATGACGGCGGCGTCGGCGATGCCGGGGTGGGTGAGCAGCAGGGCCTCCAGTTCGGCGGGGGCGACCTGGAAGCCCTTGTACTTGATGAGTTCCTTGACGCGGTCCACGACGAACAGCCAGCCGTCCGCGTCGACATGGCCGACGTCCCCGGTGTGCAGCCAGCCGTCCGGGTCGATCATCGCGGCGGTCGCGTCGGGCCGGCCCAGATATCCCTTCATGACCTGGGGTCCCCTGACGACGATCTCGCCGCGCTCCCCTACGGCGACGTCCTTGTCCGGGTCGTCGAGGGAGACGATGCGCATCTCGGTGCCGGCGACGAGTTTGCCGACGGTGCCCGGGGGCGGGTTCTCGGCGTCCAGCGGGACGACGTGCGTGCCGGGCGACAGTTCCGTCATGCCGTAGGCCTGGCCGACCGGCGGCAGCCCGAGCCGGGCCGAGCAGGCGGCGGCGAGGGCGGCGTCCAGCGGGGCCGCGGCGGAGACGATGTACTTCAGGGACGACAGGTCGTACTCCGCGACGGCCGGGTGCTTGGCGAGCGCGAGGACGATCGGCGGTGCCACGTACAGGCCGGTGATGCGGTGCTCCTGGATGGCGCGCAGGAAGGTGTCGAGGTCGAAGCGGGGCAGCACGACCACGGTGGCGCCCTGCCGCAGCAGCGCGTTCATCAGGGCGGTGAGCCCGTAGATGTGGAAGAAGGGCAGGACGGCGAGGATGCGGTCGTCCGGGCCCATCGGCATGGCGGGCGAGAGCTGGGCGAGGTTGGTCGCTATGGACCGGTGGGTGAGCATCACGCCCTTGGGGACGCCCGTGGTGCCCGAGGAGTACGGGAGCGCCGCCACGTCCTCCACCGGGTCGATGGCGACCTCCGGTTCGGGCGCGGTGCTGCCGAGCAGGTCGAGCAGGGAGCGGTGGCCCTCCGCCTGGTCGCAGACGAGGATCTCCCGTATCCCGCCCGCGAGTTCGGCGGCCTGCCGGGCCGTCTCCAGCAGCGGCGAGACCGTCACGATCCAGCGGGCCGAGGAGTCCCGCAGCTGCTTGGCGAACTCCTCCGCGGTGGCGAGCGGGTGCACGGTCGTGACCGACGCACCCGCCCGGGTGGCCCCGTAGAACACGACCGGGAACGCGATGGTGTTGGGGCTGTGCAGGGCGAGCACGTCACCCTTGCCCAGTCCCGCCTCGGCGAGCGCGGCGGCCACCCTCCGGTGGAACTGGTCGACCTGCGCGTAGGTGAGCGTGGTGCCGTCGACGCCGTCGACGAGCGCGGGGGCCTCGCCCCGCTCGGCGGCGTGACCGAGGACGGCGTCGTGGATGGGCTCCTCGACGGCCGGGACATCTGCGTACTCGCTGCGGAACACGGTTCCTCCTAGAGCGCTCAGTACGACTTGGGCAGACCCAGGGTCTGGTGGGAGACGTAGTTGAGAATCATCTCCCGGCTGACCGGTGCGATACGAGACACACGGGCCGCCGTGATCAGGGAGGCGAGGCCGAACTCCCGCGTGAGGCCGTTGCCCCCGAGGGTGTGCACGGCCTGGTCGACGGCCCGTACACAGGCCTCTCCGGCCGCGTACTTGGCCATGTTGGCGGCCTCGCCCGCCCCGATGTCGTCCCCCTCGTCGTAGAGGTACGCGGCCTTCTGCATCATCAGCCGGGCCAGTTCGAGTTCGATGTGGGCCTGCGCGAGCGGGTGGGCGATCGCCTGGTGGGCGCCGATCGGCGCCTTCCAGACGGTCCGCTCACGGGCGTACTCGACGGCACGGGAGAGCGCGTAGCGGCCCATGCCGATCGCGAACGCGGCGGTCATCACCCGCTCCGGGTTGAGGCCGGCGAACAGTTGCAGCAGCCCCGCGTCCTCGTCGCCGACCAACGCGTCGGCCGGCAGCCGCACCTCGTCCAGGGTGAGCTCGAACTGCTTCTCGGCACTGGACAGTTCCATGTCGATCTGGCGCCGGCCGAAGCCCTCGGCGTCGCGCGGGACGATGAACAGGCAGGGCTTGAGGCTGCCGGTGCGGGCGTCCTCGGTGCGGCCCACGATGAGCGTCGCGTCGGCGATGTCGACACCGGAGATGAAGACCTTGCGGCCGCTGAGGACCCAGTCGGTGCCGTCGCGGCGGGCCGTGGTGGTGATGCGGTGCGAGTTGGAGCCGGCGTCGGGCTCGGTGATGCCGAACGCCATGGTGCGGGTGCCGTCCGACAGCCCGGGCAGCCAGGCCCGCTTCTGCTCCTCGGTGCCGAAGCGGGCGATGACCGTGCCGCAGATGGCGGGCGAGACGACGAGCATCAGCAGCGGGCAGCCCGCCGCGCCCAGTTCCTCGAGCACGATGGACAGTTCGGCGATGCCGCCGCCTCCGCCGCCGTACTCCTCGGGGAGGTTGACGCCGAGATAGCCGAGCTTGCCGGCCTCGGCCCACAGTTCGTCGGGGTGGCCGCCCTCGGCGACCGCCTTGGTGAGGTAGGCGCGGCCGTAGCGCTTGCCGAGCGCGGCGACCGCCGCACGGAGCGCCTTGTGTTCGTCGGTCTCGGTGACAGGGCTCATGAGGGCTCCTCGGTACGGAGAGAACGGAAAATGCGGCCTGTGCGAAGTGGTCGGGCCCGTGCGGCGCGCACGGGCGCGGTGGTGCGGACCGGCGCCCCGGAGCGGGGCGCCGGGTCAGCCGGCGCCGTCCGCCGGCGCCTCCCGGGGCGCCGTCTCCTCCCGTACGACGGCCAGCAGGGCGCCCACCTCCACCTGCTGTCCGACGACGGCGTGCAGGGCGGTGAGCGTCCCCGCGGCGGGCGCGGAGATCCTGTGCTCCATCTTCATCGCCTCCAGCCACAGCAGCGGCTGCCCGGCCCGCACGGCGGCGCCCTCGGCCAGTCCCTCGGCGACCCGGACCACGGTGCCGGGCATCGGCGCGAGCAGCGAGCCCGGTGCCCGGTCCGCGCCCGGTTCGGGGAAGCGGGGGAGCTCGGTCAGCGCCGTCGCGTTCACGAAGAGGCGGCCGCCGTCGTACCGCGTCACCTCGAACGTCCTCCGCACGCCCGCCACTTCGAGGACGACCCGGCCCGCGTCGGCGTGCACCACGCGCACCCCGTCGGCCGCGAGCCCCTCGCGCGTGTGCCGGTAGGCCGCCTCGTGCTCGGTGCCGTGCATGCGGTAGCGCCTGGTCTGCGGTGCCGACGCCAGGTTCCGCCAGCCGCCGAACCGGGACCGCCCGTGCGCGTCGGCCAGGGCGGCGGCGAGCGGGGCGTACGGGTCGGGGGCGGGCTCGGTCAGCGCGGCCAGGTGCCGGTCGTAGAACCCGGTGTCCATGCGGGCCCCGGCGAACTCCTCGTGCCGCAGCGAGCGTACGAGCAGGTCCCGGTTGGTGACCGGGCCGTGGACGGTGGCCCGCTCCAGGGCGCCGGCCAGTTTCCGCACGGCCTCCGCGCGGGTGGCGCCGTGCGCGACGACCTTGGCGAGCATCGGGTCGTAGTGGATGCCGATCGGGTCGCCGTCGGCGAACCCGGTGTCCAGCCGGACGCCGTCGGGGACGGCGATCCGGTGCAGGGTGCCGGTCTGCGGCGCCCAGCCGCCCGCCGGGTCCTCCGCGTACAGCCGGGCCTCCACCGCGTGGCCGCGGGCGGACGGGGGTTCGCCCTCCAGCCGCTCGCCCTCGGCGACCCGCAGTTGCAGGGCCACCAGGTCGATCCCGAACACCGCCTCGGTGACGGGGTGTTCGACCTGGAGCCGGGTGTTCATCTCCAGGAAGTGCGGGGTCCCGTCGGCGACCAGGAACTCGACCGTGCCGGCGCCGACGTAGTCCACGGCGCGGGCGGCCCGTACCGACAACTCGTACAGCCTGTCGGTGAGTTCGTCCCCGAGGCCGGGGGCGGGCGCCTCCTCGATCACCTTCTGGTGGCGGCGCTGGAGGGAGCAGTCACGGGTGCCGAGCGGCCAGACCGTGCCGTGCGCGTCGGCGAGGATCTGCACCTCGACGTGCCGGCCGCCCTCCACGTACGGCTCGACGAACACCTCCCCGTCGCCGAAGGCGCTCAGCGCCTCCGCCCGGGCGGCCTCCAACGCGGTTTCCAGGTCGGCGAGTTCGCGCACGATCCGCATGCCGCGCCCGCCGCCGCCCGCCGCGGCCTTGACCAGCACCGGCAGGTCCTCGGCACGGACGTGCTCCAGCGGTTCGAGCCCCATCAGCTTCTTGGCCCGGGTCTTGGACGCCATCGCCTCGATCGCCTCGGGCGGCGGACCGACCCACACGAGCCCGGCGTCGGTCACGGCCCGCGCGAAGTCCGCGTTCTCCGACAGGAACCCGTACCCCGGGTGCACGGCGTCCGCGCCCGCCTCCAGCGCGGCCCGCACGACGAGATCGGCGCGCAGATACGTCTCGGCGGGGGTCGCGCCGGGCAGCCGCACCGCCGTGTCCGCCTCGCGGGTGTGCAGCGCGTTCTCGTCGGCGTCCGAGTACACCGCGACGGTGCGCACCCCGGCCTCGCGGCAGGTGCGGAAGACCCGGCAGGCGATCTCGCCCCGGTTGGCGACCAGCAGACTCGCAATCACGTGATTCCTCACATCCGGAAGACGCCGAAGCCACCGCGCGCGCCCTCGAAGGACGCCGTGTGGATCGCGGACAGGCACAGGCCGAGGACGGTGCGGGTGTCGCGGGGGTCGATGACTCCGTCGTCGTACAGCCGCCCGGACAGGAACATCGGCAGCGACTCTGACTCGATCTGCTGCTCCACCATGGCGCGCAGCGCCGCGTCGGCGTCGTCGTCGTAGGGGTGGCCCTTCGCGGCGGCCGACTGCCGGGCGACGATCGACAGGACGCCCGCGAGCTGCTGCGGTCCCATCACGGCCGACTTGGCGCTGGGCCAGGCGAACAGGAACCGCGGGTCGTAGGCACGGCCGCACATCCCGTAGTGGCCCGCTCCGTAGGAGGCGCCCATGAGCACCGACAGGTGCGGGACCCGCGAGTTGCTGACCGCGTTGATCATCATCGCGCCGTGCTTGATGATGCCGCCCTGCTCGTACTCCTTGCCGACCATGTAGCCGGTGGTGTTGTGCAGGAAGAGCAGCGGGATGTCGCGCTGGTTGGCCAGCTGGATGAACTGGGCGGCCTTCTGCGACTCGGCGCTGAACAGCACGCCCTGGGCGTTGGCGAGGACGCCGACCGGATAGCCGTGCAGGCTCGCCCAGCCGGTGGTCAGGCTCGTCCCGTAGAGCGGCTTGAACTCGTCGAAGTCCGAGCCGTCGACGATCCGGGCGATGACCTCGCGCGGGTCGAAGGGGTGCCGGAGGTCCCCGGGGACGATGCCGAGGAGTTCGTCCTCGTCGTACTTGGGGGGCGCGGCCGGGGCCGGATCGGCGTACGCCTTGCGGTGGTTGAGCCGGGCGACGACCCGGCGGGCCTGGCGCAGCGCGTCCCGCTCGTCGACGGCGAAGTAGTCCGCGAGGCCCGACACACGGGCGTGCATCTCCGCGCCGCCCAGCGACTCGTCGTCGCTCTCCTCGCCGGTGGCCATCTTCACCAGCGGCGGACCGCCGAGGAAGACCTTCGCCTTCTCCTTGACCATGATCACGTGGTCGGACATGCCGGGGACGTACGCGCCTCCGGCCGTGGAGTTGCCGAACACCACGGCCACCGTGGGGATGCCGGCCGCCGACAGCCGGGTGAGGTCGCGGAAGATCGCGCCCCCGGGGATGAAGATCTCCTTCTGGGAGGGCAGGTCGGCGCCGCCGGACTCGACCAGGCTGATGCAGGGCAGCCGGTTGGCGAGCGCGATGTCGTTGGCCCGCAGCGCCTTCTTCAGGCTCCACGGGTTGCTGGCGCCGCCGCGCACGGTCGGGTCGTTCGCGGTGATCAGGCACTCGACGCCCTCGACCACCCCGATGCCGGTGACCAGGGAGGCGCCCACCGTGTAGTCGCTGCCCCAGGCGGCCAGCGGGGACAGCTCCAGGAACGGGGTGTCCGGGTCGAGGAGCAGCTCGATGCGCTCGCGGGCGAGCAGCTTGCCGCGCTTCCGATGCCGCTCGACGTACTTCTCGCCGCCGCCCGCGAGGGCCTTGGCGTGCTCGGTGTCCAGGTCGGCGAGCTTCGCGAGCATGGCCTCGCGGTTCGCCCGGTAGTCCTGGCCGCCCACGTCCAGGGCGGACGAAAGGACCGTCATAGCAGGGCCTCCGGAATATCCAGGTGACGGGAGCGGAGCCATTCGCCGAGGGCCTTGGCCTGCGGGTCGAAGCGGGCCTGGGAGGCCACGCCCTCGCCGAGGATCCCCTCGACCACGAAGTTCAGGGCGCGCAGGCGGGGCAGGAGGTGCCGGACCACGGTCAGGCCCCCGCTCTCCGGGAGCAGTTCCCGGAAGCGGTCGGCCGTCAGCTCGTGGGCGAGCCAGCGCCAGGCCTCGTCGGTGCGGGCCCAGACGCCGACGTTGGCGTTGCCGCCCTTGTCACCGCTGCGGGCCCCGGCGACGAGGCCCAGGGGGGCGCGGCGGGTGGGACCCGCGGGCAACGGCTCGGGCAGGTCCGGTTCTTCGGCCGCTTCCAGTACGAGCGTGTCCTGGGCCGGGATCACCGAGAGGCGGGTTCCGTCGGGCAGGACGGCCGTGTGGTCGACGGCGGCCTGGGGGACGTACACATCCTCGAAAACTCCATAGGGCGCGCCCTTCCCCGGTGGCGCCACCACATGGAAGCCGGGGTAACTGGCGAGCGCCAGCTCGATGGCCGCCCCGCTCAGCGCGCGCCCCACGGCGGCCTGGTCGGGGTCGCGGACGACGAGCCGCAGCAGGGCGCTGGCGGTCTCCTCGGTGTCCGCGTCGGGCCGGTCGGTGCGCACCAGCTCCCACCGCACGTCCGCGGGCGGGGACTTGGCGAGCGCGTCGCCGAGCTGCTCGCGCACCAGCGCGGCCTTGGCCTCGACGTCGAGTCCGGTCAGGACGAAGGTCACCTCGTTGCGGAAGCCGCCGAGCCTGTTGAGGCCGACCTTGAGGGTGGGGGGCGGGGCCTCGCCGCAGGCGCCCTCGATCCGGACCCGGTCCGGGCCGTCCTGGCTCAGCCGGACGGTGTCCAGGCGGGCGGTGACGTCGGGTCCCGCGTACCGGGCGCCCCCGGTCTCGTAGAGCAGCTGGGCGGTGACCGTGCCGACGTCCACGAATCCGCCGGTGCCGGGGTGCTTGGTGACGACGCAGCTGCCGTCCTCGTGGATCTCCGCGAGCGGGAAACCGGGCCGGCGCACGTCGCCCTCGGCGAAGAAGGAGTAGTTCCCGCCGGTGGCCTGGGTGCCGCACTCCAGGACGTGTCCGGCGACGACGGCTCCCGCGAGCCGGTCGTACTGCGTGGGACTCCAGCCGAAGTGGGCGGCGGCGGGCCCGGTGACGAGCGCCGCGTCGGTGACCCGGCCGGTGACCACGATGTCCGCGCCCGCCGTGAGGCACTCCGCGATGCCGAAGCCGCCGAGGTAGGCATGGGCGGCGAGAGCCCCCGGGTATGCGGCGGTGAGGTCGTCGCCCTCGACGTGGGCGACCCGCACCGGGATGCCGAGCCGGCCGGCGAGGGTGCGCACGGCGTCCGCGAGCCCGGCCGGGTTGAGGCCGCCGGCGTTCGTCACGATCTTCACGGACCGCTCGTGCGCCAGGCCGAGACAGTCCTCGAGCTGGCGCAGGAAGGTGCGGGCGTAGCCGGCGGCGGGGTCCTTCAGCCGGTCCCGGCCGAGGATCAGCATGGTCAGCTCGGCGAGGTAGTCGCCGGTGAGGACGTCCAGTTCGCCGCCGGTGAGCATCTCGCGCATCGCGTCGAAGCGGTCGCCGTAGAAGCCGGAGGCGTTGCCTATGCGCAGCGTCACTCCGCTCCCCCCTTCGGCGGGCGTCCCTCGCCGGGCGGGCCGGCGAAGGCCTGGGCGATGTCGAGCCAGCGGTCGGCGTCGGGGCCCTCGGCGCTCACGTCGACGTCGGCGCGGTGCGCCCGCTGGGTGACCAGCAGACAGAAGTCGAGGGCGGGGGCGGTGACCCGCTGGGGCGCGTCCTCGGGACCGTACGTCCAGAGGTCGCCGGAGGGGGCGAGGATCTCCACCCGGAACTCCTCGGCGGGGGCGGCGAGGCCGCGGGCGCCGAAGGCGAAGTCCCGTGCCCGCACCCCGATGCGGACCACGTGCCGGAGCCGGTCGGTGGGGGTTCTGACCACACCCAGGGCGTCGGCGACGTCCTGGCCGTGTGCCCAGGTCTCCATGAGCCGGCCGGTGGCCATGGAGGCGCCGGACATGGGCGGGCCGTACCAGGGGAAGCGGGCGCCGGGCGCGGACGCGCGCAGGGCCGCGTCCAGCGCGGTACGTCCCGCCCGCCATCGCGCGAGCAGCTCGGCGGACGGCAGCCGGGCCCCTTCGTCGGCGCCCTCGTCCACGAACGTCGTGGGCGCCGCGAGGGCCTTCTCCACGAGGCCGTGGAAGGCGTCGGCGTCCGTGACGGCGAGGAGGGCGGAGTGATCGGTCCAGGCGAGGTGGGCGATCTGGTGGGCGACGGTCCAGCCGGCGGCGGGGGTGGAGAGCGCCCACCGGTCGGGACTCGACTCGGCCACGAGCCGGTCGAGTTCTTCGCTTTCGTCACGCAGATCGTCGAACACGGGCGTCGGATCGGACATGGGGGGAGCATGTCAGCGGCCCCAGAAACAATCAAGCATGCTTGCATCAATTTCTTTCCCCGCTGTCCGCCCACGGCCCGCCGCCGTCGTGCCGGGCGTCCCGACCGGCCGTCCCCGGTGGTCGACCCGGGAAGCCGTCCCCGGCGACCGGCCCCGGAAGCCGTCGGGGAATTCCTCCGCCGGGCGGTCACACTTCCCGTCCGCCCTCCGTCATACCGGTGACGACGCAGACAGAGGGACATAGAGGGAGACAGGACCATGAGCGAGACCATGAAGATCGCGGTGGCCGGGGCGACGGGACGGCTCGGACGCCAGGTCGTGGACGTGCTGACGGAGCGCGGGCACACGGTCGTACCGATGTCCCGGGCGACCGGGGTCGACATCGTCACCGGCGCCGGTCTCGCCGAGGCGCTGGAGGGGGTGGACGTCGTGATCGACGCGGCCAGCACGCCCTCCCCCGACCGCCGGGTGGCCACGGAGTTCTTCACGGCGGCGGCCCGGGCGCTGCACGAGGCGGGACAGAAGGCCGGGGTGACCCGGATGGTGGTCGTGTCGATCATCGGCATCGACGGCCCGGTCGCCGGCTACAACGCGGCCAAGCTGGAGCACGAGCGCGCGGTGCTGGCCGGCCCGGTGCCGGTGCGGGTGCTGCGGGCCGCGCAGTTCCACGAGTTCGTGGAGCAGCTGGCGCAGTGGGGCCGGCAGGGCGACACCGTCCACGTGCCGAGGATGCGTACGCAGCTGGTCGCGGCGCGGGCCGTCGCGGAGGCGCTGGTGGAGCTGGCGGAGGCCGAGGAGGCGCCGGGGGCGCGGGCCCCGTTCCCGGAGATCGCGGGTCCCCGCGAGGAGAGCCTGGAGGGCGCGGCCCGGCTGCTGATGGCCCGCCGGGACCCGGCCGTGAAGGTGGTCGCCGTGAGCGATCCGGCCAACCCGGAGCGGGACCTCTTCGAGAACGGCGGCCTGCTTCCCGGCCCGGACGCACGGCTGGCGGGCCCGGCGTTCGCCGAGTGGGTGGAGACCGCCTGAACCGTGCGGGTGGAGAAGGCCGGAACCGCGTGGGCGGGGACGGCCGGAACCGCGTGGGCGGGGACGGCCGGAACCGCGTGGGCCCTCGGGTCGCCGGGGCGTGTGGCCCGGCGGCCCGAGGGCCCGTGCGGGAATCCGGATGCTCAGGCGTCGAGCGGGACCGTCGCCTTGCCCCGGCCCACCTGGGTCCGCACCGCGCCCATGCTCGCGCCGATGACCAGGGCGATCGCCGCCGCCTGGGTGGCCGACAGGGCCTGGTGCAGGATCAGGAAGCCCGCCGTCGCCGCGATGGCGGGCTCCAGGCTCATGAGGATCGCGAAGGTGGAGGCGGGCAGGCGGCGCAGGGCGAGCAGTTCGAGGGTGTACGGGAGCACCGAGGACAGGACGGCCACCGCCGAGCCCAGCGCCACCGTGACCGGGTCCAGCAGCAGGGAGCCGGAGGACGCGATGCCGAGCGGCAGGAACAGCAGCGCCGCCACCGCCATGGCCAGCGCGAGTCCGTCGGCCTGCGGGAACCGGCGGCCCGTACGGGCGCTGAAGACGATGTACGCCGCCCACATCGCGCCCGCCCCGACCGCGAAGGCGACGCCCACCGGGTCCAGGTCGCCGAACCCTCCGCCGCCCAGCAGGAAGACCCCGCACAGGGCGAGGCCCGCCCACACGGCGTTGATCGCGCGGCGGGAGGCCAGCACCGACAGGGCGAGGGGGCCGAGCACCTCGAGGGTGACGGCGGGACCGAGGGGGATGCGGGCGACCGACTCGTAGAAGAGGCCGTTCATCGCGCCCATGGTGATGCCGAAGACGGCGACCGTCCCCCAGTCGGCGCGCGAGTGGCCGCGCAGCCGGGGACGGCAGACCACGAGGAGGATCACCGCGGCGGCGAGCAGGCGCAGGGTCACCACGCCGAGCGCTCCGGCCCGCGGCATGAGGGTCACCGCGAGGGCGCCGCCGAACTGGACCGAGATGCCGCCGGCCAGCACCAGCCCGACGGGCCCGAGGGAACCGAGACGGCCGGGCTCGCCGCCCGCGGACACGGGGACGTGGTCCGTCCCGGCGGCGGGCGCGGACGGCGGGGTGGTGGCGCTTGGGGTGCTCACGGGCGGTCCTGGGGCTGGCTCGGTGGGTGTTCATCACGATGCACTACCGAGTCCAGGGTAGTGGACTTCGTCAGGAGTGTGAACCGCTTATGTAGCTGTCCTGGATGCTGAGACTCAGATGCCCGGCCAGGGGGTCTCGTCGCGGAACAGCGGGCGGCCGTCCGGGAGGGCGGCGGGGACGGTCCCGTACGTCTCGGGGGCGCCCGAGGGCCCGGAGTTCCCGGCGGGATACGGGCCGGTGGGACCGGCCCCCGGCCCGGCGGCGCGGACGTGGGCGGGCGGCGCGTGGACGGGCCCGACCGGGGGCCCCACGGGCGCGTACGCGTACCCGGTCGCGGACCCCTCGGTCGCGTACCCGGTCGCGGACCCCGCGGGGGTGTACCCGGCACCGGACCCCTCGGTCGCGTACCCGGTCGCAGACCCCGCGGGGGTGTACCCGGCACCGGACCCCTCGGCCGCATATCCGTACCCCGCGGCCGACCCGTCGGCCGAGTGCCCGAACCCGGCGGCCGACCCCTCGGCCGCGTACCCGTACCCGGCGGCGGACCCGGCGGCCGGGTACCCGAACCCGGCGGCCGACCCCTCGGCCGCGTATCCGTACCCGGCCGGGGACCCGTGCTCCGGTGCGTACGCGTACACCTGCGCCGCCGGCTCCCGGCCCTCCACCTGCTCCTGCCCCTGCCCCTGCCCCTGCTCCTGCCGCGGACGCGGTTCCTCCTCGAACAGCGGCATCCGCAGCTCCGCGGTGTCCATCGCGGAGCCGTTCTGCGAGCGGTGCAGCCGGGAGTACGCCCCGCCGCGGGCCAGCAGTTCCTCGTGACGGCCCGTCTCCACGATCCGGCCGCGGTCGACGACGAGGATGCGGTCGGCGTCCGGGGCGAGGTTGAGATCGTGGGTGATCATGATCGTCGTACGGCCGGACATCAGCCGGCGCAGCGGCTTGACCACCCGGCGCGCTGCCATCGCGTCCAGGCCGGTCGTGGGCTCGTCCAGGACCAGGACCGGAGCGTCGCGCAGGATGGCCCGGGCGATGGCGAGGCGCTGGAGCTGGCCGCCGGACAGCCGGGCCGAGTTGGGGTCGATCCGGGTGTCGTAGCCGTCGGGCAGCCGCTCGATGAAGTCGTGCGCGTCGGCCGCCCGCGCGGCCTCGACGATCGCCCGTTCGCTGGCGCCGGGCCGGCCGCAGGCGATGTTCGCGCGGACCGTGTCGTGCAGGACGAGGGTCTCCTGCGGGAGCAGGGTGACGTACTCGCGCAGCCGGGCCAGCGGGAAGTCCCGCAGCGGTACCCCGTCCAGGAGCACCTCGCCCGCGTCGGGGTCGTAGAAGCGCAGGAGGAGTTTGGAGACCGTGGACTTGCCCGCGCCGCTCGGGCCGGTGACGATCACGAGTTCGCCCGGGGCGACCGCGAAGGAGAGCCCCCGCAGGGTCGTGCTCCCGGCGCCCGGGTAGCCGAACTCCACGTCCCGGACCTCCACGGTTCCGTCGGGACGCCCGGTCCCGGTGGGGTGCCGGGGGTCGTCCACCGACGGTCCGGCGTCGAGGATCTCGATGAGCCGCTCGGCGCCCGCGGTGGCCGCGGTGACCGTGAGGCCCAGCTGGGCGAGTCCGCGCACGGGCGGGTAGAGGTAGCCGAGGAAGGCGGAGAAGGCCAGCAACTGGCCGAGGGTCATCCGGCCGGTGGAGATCTCCCAGGCGCCGATGCCGATCACGGCGAGGACGCACACCGTCTCGATGACCTGGACGAGCTGTTCGTACGCCTCGTTGAGGCGCGTCGAGCGCACCGCGGCACGGAACCAGGCGTTCGCCTCCTCGGCCAGCCGGCGGCGTTCCGCGTCCCGCCGGTCGTAGGCCTGGGTGAGCACGATGTTGCCGAGGGACTCCTCCACGACGGAGGTGATCGCGCCGTCGGCGACGCGTCCCGCGCGCGCCACCTCCTTGACGGAGCCGGAGAAGCGGCGGGCCGCCAGCCAGAACAGCGGGGCGAGGACGAACGTGGCCGCGGCCAGGTCCCAGCGCAGCCAGAACGCGGCGGCCGCGTAGAACAGGGCGCTGAAGACGGCCGAGGCGGCGCCGACGAGCCCGGACACGACCATCGTCTCGATGGCCTCGACGTCGCTGGTCAGCCGGGAGAGCAGATCGCCCTGGCGGTGGCGCTGGAAGAAGTGCGGGGGCAGTTGCTGCACATGGTCGAAGACGTGCTCGCGCAGCCGCATCACGAAGCGCTCCGTCGCCCAGGCCGCCAGGGAGTTGCCCGCGTACGCGACGACCGCTCCGGCGACGGCGACGCCCAGCCACTGGGCGGCCGGACTCCAGAAGGCGTCGAGGGAGCCCTTCTGCAGGGCGTGGTCGGTGAGGTCCCCGAAGAGCAGGACGGCCTCGGTCTCGGCGAGCGCGGCCAGCACCGTGCACAGCCAGACGATCAGCAGCGGGCGGCGCAGTCCCCTGGTCAGCGGCCAGAATCGACGGAAGGCGGCACGCGCCGAAATGGCCGGGGATTCCTCGCCCTCGATTTCGGCGTTCCCGATTTCCTCGTCACGCATTTCACATTCCCCACGCTTTCCCGTCACCCGGACCCGGGCGGCTTTGCCCGGCCCCCGTCATCCGGTATTCGTCGAATTCGAAAAACGCGCGAGGAGGGCCGACGGTGCACCATCGACCCCCCTCGCGCGTTCACCCGACGATCAGCGGTCCTGGCCGGGAAGCGGCTTGGGCAGCGGCTTGTGGGCGCGCTTCTTCGGCTTCGGCGGCGGGGGCGGGGGAAGCTGCTTCGACTTGGGCTTGGGGGGCAGCGGGGCAAGCTTCCTGAAGCTCATTTCCGACTCCTGGTGTTCGACGGTCCATTGGTCCGGGAATTCCGCGTCCGGCTCCCGATGCCAATGAACCTACACGCACCCCCGCCGCCCACAACGGCAAAAATGGCAAAGGGGCGCTGTGAATACCCTGGGGAAAGCTGGGTGTTCCCGAAGTCGCCTGAGAATTTCGTCAGCGCCGGGACATGTAGACGTCGAGCGCCTTGTGCAGCAGCCGGTTGATGGGGAAGTCCCACTCTCCGAGGTACTCCGCGGCCTCGCCGCCGGCGCCCGCCTTGAAGCGCAGCAGGCCCACGAGGTGGTCGCTCTCGTCGAGGGTGTCGGTGATGCCGCGGAAGTCGTAGACGGCGGCGCCCAGCGCGTGGGCGTCGGTCATCATCCGCCACTGGACGGCGTTGTTGGGCTGGACCTCGCGCTTGCGGCTGGTGGAGGCGCCGTAGGAGTACCAGACGTGGCTGCCGACGGTGAGCATGGTGGCCGCGGCGAGGACCTCGCCGTCGTGGCGGGCGAGGTAGAGCCGCATGCGGTCCGGGTCCTCGGCCGTCAGCGCGGTCCACATCCGCTGGAAGTAGGAGAGCGGGCGCGGGATGAACCGGTCGCGCTCGGCCGTCTCCGCGTAGAGCTCGTAGAACGCGGGCAGATCGTCGTAGCCGCCCCGGACCACCTCGACGCCTGCCTTGTCGGCCTTCTTGATGTTGCGCCGCCACTGCTGGTTGAGGCCCTTGTGGATCTCCTCCAGGGACCGCCCGGCGAAGGGCACCTGGAAGACGTAGCGCGGCTGCCCCGCCGCGAAGCCGTCCTCGCCGCCCGGCTCCGTCCGCGTCCAGCCCATGGCCCGCAGCCGGCCGGCGATCTCCTCGGCGCCCGGCTCGTGGGAGGTCGCCGTCACCTCGCCGAGGCGCCGGGCCGCCGGATCCGCGATGGCCGTCTTGACCGTGTCCGCGCTCCAGCGGCGGGCGACGACCGGCGGGCCCATCTTCACGGTGAACGCGCCCCGCGACTTCAGATGCGTGATCATCGGCCGGAGCCAGCGTTCGGCGAGGTCCGGGTCGTGCCAGTCGATGACGGGGCCCTCGGGCAGATAGGCGAGGTACCGCTTGAGCCTGGGGAGCGGGCGCAGCAGTACGAGACCGGCGCCCCGGAGGCGGCCGTCCGCGTCGAACCAGCCGAGGCTCTCGGCGCGCCAGTCCGGTTTCACGTCGCCCCAGGACGGCACCTGCATATGGCTGGCCGAGGGCCGGGAGCGGACGAACGCCAGGTGCTCGTCACGGGTGATCGCCTGGAGGCGGAGGCTCATGCGCGTGGCTCCTCGAAGTCCTTCGGCCGGTGAACCGCCAGCGTACTTAGGCAGGTCCCGCGGAACGGGCGTCCGACGGGGCCGTCTCCAGCGCCTCGGCCAGTACCTCCGCCAGGTGGCGGCCCCGGCGGTGGGACAGCCGGGCCAGCTGGGTCCGGCAGGAGTAGCCGTCGGCGAGGACCACCGCCGTGCCGTCGGCGGCGCGGACCGCCGGGAGCAGCTGTTCCTCGGCGCAGGCCCGCGACACCTCCTCGTGGCCCTTCACGAGGCCGAAGTCGCCCGCGAGGCCGCAGCAGCCGCCGGCGAGGGTGCCGGTCAGTCCGGCCGCCTCCCGCAGCCGGCGTTCGGCCCCGTCGCCGAGGACGGCGTGCTGGTGGCAGTGCTGGCCCACCGTCGGGCGGTCGAGCCGGGGCGGGGTCCAGTCGGGTGCGTGCCGCTCCAGTGCCTCCGCGAAGGTCGTCACGGCCGCCGCGAGCCGTGCCGAGCGCGGGTCGCCGGGCAGCAGTTCGGGCAGGTCGGTGCGCAGGGAGGCGGCGCAGCTGGGCTCCAGCACGACGACCGGGAGGCCGTCCATGTCGAGGTAGGGCTCCATGAGGTCGAGGGTGCGGCGCAGGACGGCGCGGGCGCGGTCGAGCTGGCCGGTCGAGACGTACGTCAGTCCGCAGCAGACGCGCCCGCCGGGGCGCGGGAGCAGGGTGCCGGGGCGGAAGGTGCCCCGGGTGACCCCGTCGCCGACGGGTCCGTGCCGCCACGGTGTCCGCGGCGGCAGCAGCACGGTCAGCCCGGCGGCCTCCAGGACCCGTACGGCGGCCCGTCCGACGGAGGGTTCCAGGTGCTCGGTGAAGGTGTCCGGCCACAGGAGGACGGTCTTCCCGGCGAACCCGGGGAAGAGTCCGCCGGCACCGGACCGCCCGCCCTCCGCCCCGGTCTGCCCCGAAGCCCCGCCGTGACCACCCGGACCCCCACGACCGGCCGGCCCGCCCGGCCCCGAAGCCTCGCCCGGACCGCCCGGACCGCCCGGACCGCCGTGACCCCCCGGACCACCAAGGCCCGCCGCCCCGCCCGGGCGCCGGGCGCGCGCGGCCGCCCGTGCCCGGTCCCGGAACCGGGCCGACCACCACCGGCTGAACGGCTCCGGCGCCAGCCGCGGGATCTCCGCGCCCGGCGCGATCCCGGCCAGGCGCTTGGCCAGGGAGGCCAACACCCGGACGGAGGTGAGGGAGTTGACGAGCCGCGCCGAGCGGGTGCGGGCGACCGCCGCGAGCCAGAAGGGGAGCCGCCCCAGGCTGTAGTGGGCGGCGGGGCGTCGGCGTCCCGCGTAGTGGTGGTGCAGGAACTCCGCCTTGTACGTGGCCATGTCGACGCCGACCGGGCAGTCGGACCTGCACCCCTTGCAGGACAGGCACAGGTCCAGCGCGTCCCGGACCTCGGTCGAGCGCCACCCGTCGGTGACGATTTCGCCGGCGAGCATCTCGTGCAGCAGCCTGGCCCGCCCGCGCGTGGAGTGGGCCTCGTCGCCGGTCGCCCGGAACGAGGGGCACATGACCTCGGAGCCGCCGGGAGCCGTCGCCGTACGGCATTTGGCGACGCCCACGCAGCGGCGCACCGCCGCCGAGAAGTCGCCGCCGTCCGCCGGATAGCCGAACTCCACGTCCACGGGGCGCCGGGGCAGCACCGCGAACCGCAGGTTCTCGTCCAGCCGGTGCGGGCGCACCAGCATGCCGGGGTTGAGCAGGCCGTCCGGGTCCCAGAGGTCCTTGGCCCGTTCGAAGAGACGGACCATGTCCGCGCCGTACATGGCGGGCAGCAGTTCCGCGCGGGCCTGCCCGTCACCGTGCTCGCCGGACAGCGAGCCGCCGTGGGAGACGACGAGGCGGGCCGTCTCCTCCGAGAAGCGCCGGAAGCGGGCCACGCCCGCCGCGGAGATCAGGTCGAAGTCGATCCGGACGTGGATGCAGCCGTCGCCGAAGTGCCCGTACGGGGTGCCGCGCAGTCCGTGGGCGGCGAGCAGGGCCCTGAAGTCCCGCAGATACGCGCCGAGCCGGGCGGGCGGCACCGCGCAGTCCTCCCAGCCGGGCCAGGCCTCGGCGCCGTGCCCGCGGCCGGCGCCGGGCGGGGAGCCGGCCCGCCCGGCGTCCGGGATCCGGGTCGCCGTGCCGCTCGCGTCCTCCCGCAGCCGCCACAGCGCCCGCTGCCCCGCCGGGTCGGTGACCACCAGGGCGTCCCGCACGTCCGCCGCCCGCACGATCGCGTCCGCGTGGGCGCGGGCCTCGGCGGGCGATCCGCCGCCGGTCTCCACGAACAGCCAGGCCCCGCCGCGCGGCAGCCCCGCGCCGACGGGCACGAGATCGGCGGCCATGCCCTCCACGGTCAGCGGCCCGTGCCCGAGCAGTCCGGCCGCGGCGTCGGCGGCGGCGCTCTCGTCGGGGTAGGCGAGGACCGCCAGCGCCCGCGCCCGGGGTGCCTCGACCAGGCGGACGACCGCCTCGGTGAGCAGGCCCCAGGTGCCCTCGGAGCCGCAGAAGGCGCGGGCCACGTCGCCGCCCCGTTCGGGCAGCAGGGCGTCGAGGGCGTACCCGGAGATGCGCCGCGGCAGCTCGGGGAAGCCGGTGCGCAGCAGCGCCAACTCGCCCTCGACCAGGGCCCGAAGGCCGTCGGGTGCGCCCAGGAGGCCGCGGCCGAGGCGGCGGGTGTCCCCGCCCGCGCCGACGACCGTCAGCTCGCGCACGTTGTCCGCGGTGGTGCCCCAGGCCACCGAGTGGGAGCCGCAGGAATTGTTGCCGATCATCCCGCCGAGGGTGCAGCGGCTGTGCGTGGAGGGGTCGGGGCCGAAGCGCAGACCGTGCGGGGCGGCCGCTTCCTGGAGGCGGTCCAGGACGGCGCCGGGCTGGACGACGGCCGTGCGGGCCTTGGGGTCCAGCGCGAGGACCCGGTTCATGTGGCGGGTGAAGTCCAGGACGACGCCGGTGCCCGTGGCCTGTCCGGCGATCGAGGTGCCGCCGCCGCGCGCCACGACCGGCACCCCGTGGGAGCGGCACACCGCGAGGGCGGCGGCCACGTCGTCGGCGTCCCGCGGGGCCACCACACCGAGCGGTACGCGCCGGTAGTTGGACGCGTCCATGGTGGTCAGCGCCCTGGCGGTCGCGTCGAACGCGACCTCGCCCCGCACTTCCCGCGCCAGCGCGTCCCGCAGCGCGGCGACGGCCCCCGCGGACCGTCCGTCCGGCCGTCCTGCCGACCGCCCGTCCGACCGCCCTGCCGACCGTCCCTCGGGTCGTCCGCCCAGATCCGTCATGTCTCCAGGATGCCGCCGGGCATCCGGGACGGCCCGGCGGACGTGCGCCGAAAGGCCCCGGTATGCGGGGGCGATCATGAAACCGCTTCCCGAAGCCTCCCAATCGGATCGCGAACTCTCATATAGTGACGACGACTTGAGCATCATGTGTCGCTTCTCGCCCAGGACCGACCGAGGACACGACCGAGGACACGTTCTCCCCCCAGAACACGACCGAGGACCGATTGATGACCCCGCCCCTGCCCTCCGGCGAACGACCCACTCCGCGCACCACGGCGAAAGCCGCGCTGGCCGCTGCCGTCCCGGCCGCCGCCGCGGTGGTGGCCGTCGTCCTGCTGGCCCCCGGACCGGCCCGCGTCCCCCTCGCCTGGGGCACCGGCACCGCCGCGTTACTGCTGTGCGCCGCGGTCGCGGCGGCCGCCCATGCCGCGCAGGGAAGGCGAATCGCCCTGCGCCGCCTCGACGACGTGGCCAAGGACACCGGCCGTCTGCTGCAGGAACGCGCCCGGCTGGCCGAGGAGTTCGGCCAGGAACGGGCCCGCCTCACCGGCGAGGCCGCCCGTGAACGCGCCCGCGCCGCCGAGGCCGCGGCCCAGGAGCGGATCCGCCTGACCGACGAGGCCGCCCGCGAACACGCCCGGCTCACCGCGGAGTTCACCGAGGAGCGCGAGCGGCTCACCGCCGGCCTCGCCCGCCTCACGGAACAGAACGCCGAACTCGCCGAGCGCGCCCGGCAGGCCGACAGCAACCGGACCGCCGCGGTCTCGGCGACCGCCAACGCGGGCGCCCGCATGCAGGCGCTGTCCACCGGCATGCTCGCCGACCTGCGGGCCATGGAGGAGCGGCACTCCGACGAGGACGTCCTCGCCGACCTCCTCCACCTCGACCACCGCACCGCCCAGGTCGGGCGCCTCGCCGACTCCATAGCCGTCCTCGCGAGCGCGCGCTCCGGCCGCCGCTGGGCCCGCCCGATCGTCATGGAGTCGATCCTGCGCGGCGCCATGGGCCGCATCGGCGGCTACCAGCGCGTGCGCGTCCACTCGGCCAGCGAGGCCGCCGTCGCCGGACACGCGGCCGAGGGCGTCATGCACGCGCTCGCCGAACTCCTCGACAACGCCGCCACCTTCTCGCCGCCCACCGCCGAAGTGCACGTGTACGTCGAGGAGGTCCCGGCGGGAGTCATCGTCTCCGTCGAGGACAGCGGCCTGGTGATGGGCGACGTACAGCTGCGGCGCGCCGAACGGGCCGTCTCCGGGGATCTGGTGAACGCCTCCGACCTCGGCACCGGCACCCGCCTCGGCCTCGCGGTCGTCGGCCGGCTGGCCCGCAAGTACGGCCTCAAGGTGTCCTTCCGCCCCTCCGCGCGCGGCGGCACCGGTGTCCTGGTGCTCATCCCGCAGGACATCCTCACCCAGGCCGGCGTCCCGCACCCCGCGGCCCCGGCGCAGGTCCGTCCCGAGCCCCCCGTCCCGGCCGCCGTCGCCGGACACGCCACCGCGCCCGACGCCGGGGGAGTCACCGAGTCCGCACGGCCGCAGGACGGGCACGCGCCCCGGGCGCCGCGCGAGGACACCGGCTCCCCCGCCTCGTACGCCGCCGCCCGCGCGGCCGGCGACCTCGACCCGGACCCCGTCCCGACCCACGACTCGCCCCGGCAGGAGCAGGGTTCCGCCGCCACCGGCGGCCTCCCCAAGCGCCGCCGCGGCCGCACCCTCGCCCACGCCGAACGCAGCCGCTCGCACACCACTCCCGCGGCCGGCCCGGAATCCCGTGGCGACGACCCCAAGAACCGGCCGGCGGCCCGCTTCGGCACCTTCCGCCAGGCGGTGCGCGGCACGGCGCCGGGCGTCCCCGGAACGGCGGCGGCCGACGGACCGCCCCGGGCCGAGAACCCGGCAGGGTCCGAGGACCAGCCACCCGCATCCACCGGTACCCCCGCCCCCACGACCCCCACCACGCACGCGCTCCCGGAAGGCGACACCACCCCATGACCGGCACCCTCACCGCCGACGAGAAGCTCACCTGGCTCATCGAGGGCCTCCTTGAGCGCACCCCGGGCGCACGGCACGCGCTCGTGCTCTCCCGCGACGGACTGAAGCTGTGCCGCACCCCGGAGCTGTCGGTCGACCAGGCCGACCAGCTCGCCGCCATCGCCGCCGGCATCCAGTCGCTGTCCCACGGCGCCTCCATGGAGTTCGGCGACGGCAGCGGAGGCGTGCGCTCGGCGATGGCCGAGTTCTACGGAGGGGTGCTGTTCATCGTGGAGGCCGGCGACGGCGCGCACCTCGCCGTCGTCACCGCCGAGGACGCCGACGCCGGACTGGTGGGCCACAACATGAGCGAACTCGTGGAACAACTCGGCGAGTACCTGACCGCGCCGCCCCGGACGTCATGAGCCGTCCGGGCAGGGACGACGCGCCCGACCGGCTGTACACCCTCACCGGAGGGCGCACCCGGTCCGGCCCCGACACCCCCTTCGACCTGGTGACCCTGGTGGTCGCCGAGTGCGACCCGGCGGTGGGCATGCAGTCCGAGCACGCCGCGATCCTGCGGATGTGCGAACGGCCCACCGCGGTCGTGGAGATCGCGGCGGAGCTGGGACTGCCGGTGTCCATCACCCGCGTCCTGCTCTCCGACCTGCTCTCCACGGGCCGGGTCAGCGCCCGCCACCCGCACACCACTGTTCCTTCCGGTCTTCCCGATCCCGACATCCTGGAGCAGGTGCTCGTTGGACTCCGTAACCTCTGACGCTCGTGCGCCCCTGTCCGCGTCCGCCGACAACGGTCTCAAGATCGTGGTCGTGGGCGGCTTCGGTGTCGGCAAGACGACCCTCGTCCGTTCCGTCAGCGAGATACGTCCCCTCAACACCGAGGAGACGATGACGCAGGCCGGCGAGGCCGTCGACGACATCAGCGAGGTCCGCGGCAAGTCCGCGACCACCGTCGCCTTCGACTTCGGCCGCATCACGCTGGACACGCACAACATCCTCTACCTGTTCGGCGCGCCCGGGCAGGAGCGGTTCTGGTTCCTGTGGGACCGGCTGTTCTCCGGGACGCTCGGGGCGATCGTCCTCGTCGACACCCGCCGCATCGACGAGTCCTGGTACGCCATCGACCGTCTCGAGCACCACGGCACGCCGTTCATCGTGGCCTGCAACGACTTCGGCGGCCCCCCGCACACCCCCGCGCAGATCCGCGAGGCCCTCGACCTCGACCCGCACGTCCCGCTCCTCGACTGCGACGCCCGCTCCCGGGAGTCCAGCAAGCGGGTGCTGATCACGCTGGTCGAGCACCTCCAGTCCCTGTACACCCGCCACGGCGCCGCGGCCGCGGAAGGCGCCCTTCACTCACCGGAGCCCGTGCTGTGACCCCCGCCACCGCATCCGCGCCCGTCCCCCTCGGCGGACCGCGGTTCCAGACCGAACCCGCCGAGCTGTACCGGGAGATGCGGCGCGACCACGGCAGCGTCGTGCCGGTCGTCCTCGACGGCGACATCCCGGCCTGGCTCGTGCTCGGCTACCGCGAACTGCACCAGGTCACCGGCGACCCCCAGCTGTTCAGCCGGGACTCGGAACTGTGGAGCCAGTGGGACCACATCCCCGACGACTGGCCGCTGCTGCCGATGATCGGCCGCCGCCAGCCCTCCATCCTGTACACCGTCGGCGAGCGCCACCGCGAGCGCGCCGCGATGATCAGCGACGCCCTCGAAGCGGTCGATCCGTTCCGACTGCGCTCCCAGTCCGAGAAGTTCGCCGACGAACTGATCGACGCGGTCTGCCCCAAGGGCGAGACGGACCTCATCGGCGACTACGCGGCCCTGCTGCCCGTACGGGTCCTCGCGACCCTCTACGGCTTCGCCGACGAGCAGGGCCCGGGCCTGGTCACCGCCCTGAACGACATGATCAACGGGCGCGAGGGCGCGCTGGCCGGACAGCAGCATCTCGCCGTCTCCATGGCGCAGTTGATCGCCGACCGCAAGGAGCGGCCCGCCGACGACGTCGTCTCCCGGATGCTCGCCAACACCGCGGGCTTCGACGAGACGGAGATCGTCCAGGACCTGATGGTCATGATGGCCGCCGGCCACCAGCCCACGGCCGACTGGATCGGCAACTCGCTGCGTCTGATGCTCACCGACGACCGGTTCGCCGCCTCCCTGTTCGGCGGCCGGCACAGCGTCGCCGAGGCCATGAACGAGGTCCTGTGGGAGGACACCCCGACCCAGAACGTCGCCGGACGCTGGGCCTCCCGCAACACCCAGCTCGGCGGCCGCACGATCCGCGCCGGCGACCTGCTGCTGCTCGGCCTCCAGGGCGCCAACTCCGACCCCCAGGTGCGCACCGTCGGCTCCGCCCTCACCGGCGGCAACAACGCCCACTTCTCCTTCGGCCACGGCGAGCACCGCTGCCCGTTCCCGGCCCAGGAGGTCGCCGAGGTGATCGCGCGGACCGGGATCGAGGTCGTACTGGACCGGCTGCCGGACATCGACCTGGCCGTGCCCGCCGAGTCGCTGACCCGCCGCCCCTCCCCCTGGCTGCGGGGCCTGACCGACCTGCCCGTGCGCTTCACGCCCGTACCCGTCCTCTGAGACCCCCCTCGCCACCCGGCCGGAACACCCCGTCCCGGCCGGGTCCCGGGGCTGTCCCCATGCCCCGGGGAAAACGCTTCACCCCCACCCCAGCCCTTGGAGGCACCCCCGCATGACCACCGGTACCGAAGAGACCCGCATCGCCCTGGACCCCTTCGTCACCGACCTCGACGGCGAGAGCGCCGCGCTGCGTGCCGCCGGTCCGCTCGCCGCCGTCGAACTGCCCGGCGGTGTCCCGGTGTGGGCCGTCACCCACCACGCCGAGGCGCGCGCCCTGCTCACCGATCCCCGCCTGGTCAAGGACATCAACGTCTGGGGTGCCTGGCAGCGCGGCGAGATCGCCCCCGACTGGCCGCTGATCGGGCTCGCCAACCCCGGCCGCTCCATGCTCACCGTGGACGGCGCGGACCACCGGCGGATGCGCACCCTGGTCGCGCAGGCGCTCACGCCGCGCCGGGTCGAGCAGATGCGGGAGCGGATCTCCAAGCTGACCGAGAGCCTGCTCGACAACCTCACCGGGGACGTCGCCGACCTCAAGGCCGACTTCGCCTACCCGCTGCCCATGTACGTCATCGCGGACCTCATGGGCATCGAGGAGTCCCGGCTGCCGCGGCTCAAGGAGCTGTTCGAGAAGTTCTTCTCGACCCAGACCCCGCCCGCGGAGGTCATCGCGACCCTCACCGAGCTGGCCGGGATCATGGCGGAGACGGTGGCGGCCAAGCGCGCCGAACCCGGCGACGACCTGACCAGCGCGCTGATCCTCGCTTCCGAGGACGGCGACCACCTCACCGACGCCGAGATCGTCTCCACGCTCCAGCTGATGGTCGCGGCGGGCCACGAGACGACGATCTCCCTCATCGTCAACGCGGTCGTCAACCTGTCCGCCCACCCCGAGCAGCGCGCCCTCGTGCTGTCCGGCGAGGCGGAGTGGTCGGCGGTCGTCGAGGAGACCCTGCGCTACGCCACCCCCACCTCCCACGTCCTCATCCGCTTCGCCACGGAGGACGTCCCGGTCGGCGACAAGGTGATCCCGGCCGGCGA
The DNA here is from genome assembly GCF_000725495.1 of Streptomyces aureus. Classification (GTDB taxonomy): domain Bacteria; phylum Actinomycetota; class Actinomycetes; order Streptomycetales; family Streptomycetaceae; genus Streptomyces; species Streptomyces aureus_B. The sequence continues at coordinate 44,569 of NZ_JNZD01000029.1, read as the reverse complement.
CGCGCTCATCGTGTCCTACGGCGCGATCGGCCGCGACGAGAACGCCCACGGGCCCACCGCGGGCGAGTTCGACATCACCCGCAGCAGCAGGAACCGGCACATCTCCTTCGGCCACGGGCCCCACGTCTGCCCCGGCGCGGCCCTCTCCCGGCTGGAGGCGGGCGTCGCCCTGCCCGCCCTCTACGAGCGCTTCCCGGCCCTGGACCTCGCCGTCCCGCTGTCGGAACTGCGCAACAAGCCGGTCGTGACGCAGAACGACCTGTTCGAACTGCCCGTCAGGCTCACCGCCCAGTGAACCGGAACGGATGAGCCGGCCGGCCGCCGGAGAGCCCTTCGCGGGACCTCCGGCGGCCCCCGCCGTCAACACGCCCCGTCTCAGCCGACGGACGACGTTTCACCGAGGTTTCCCCGAACGGCTAGGCTCCTGGCGTGGCTGATATCCAGATCCCCGCTGACATCAAGCCCGCCGACGGACGATTCGGCGCTGGCCCCTCCAAGGTGCGGACGGAGGCCCTGGACGCGCTGGCCGCGACCGGCACCTCCCTGCTCGGCACATCCCACCGCCAGGCCCCGGTCAAGAACCTGGTCGGCAAGGTGCGCGAGGGCGTGCGCGAGCTGTTCTCCCTGCCCGACGGGTACGAGGTCGTCCTCGGCAACGGCGGCTCCACCGCGTTCTGGGACGTCGCGACGCACGGCCTGATCGAGAACAAGTCGCAGCACCTCACGTTCGGCGAGTTCTCCTCCAAGTTCGCGAAGGCGGCCAAGCTCGCCCCGTGGCTCGCCGAGCCCACCGTGGTCTCCTCCGAGCCCGGCACGCACCCCGAGCCGGTCGCCGAGGCGGGCGTCGACGTCTACGCCTTCACCCACAACGAGACCTCCACCGGTGTCGCCGCCCCGATCAAGCGGGTCGCGGGCGCCGACGAGGGCGCGCTGGTCCTCGTGGACGCGACGAGCGGCGCCGGCGGCCTCCCGGTCGACATCGCCGAGACCGACGTCTACTACTTCGCCCCGCAGAAGTCCTTCGCCTCCGACGGCGGCCTGTGGATCGGCGTGTTCTCCCCGGCCGCGATCGAGCGCGCCGAGCGGATCCACGCCTCGGGCCGGCACGTCCCGGAGTTCTTCTCGCTGCCCACCGCGATCGACAACTCCCGCAAGAACCAGACGTACAACACCCCGGCGCTGGCCACGATCTTCCTGCTCAACGAGCAGCTGGAGTGGATCAACGGCCAGGGCGGCCTCGCCTGGTCCTCGGCCCGCACGAAGGACTCCTCGACCCGTCTGTACCGCTGGGCCGAGGACAGCAAGTACGCCACCCCGTTCGTGACGGACGCGGCCAAGCGCTCGCAGGTCATCGGCACCATCGACTTCGCCGACGAGATCGACGCCGCCGCCGTGGCCAAGGCCCTGCGCGCCAACGGCATCGTGGACACCGAGCCGTACCGCAAGCTCGGCCGCAACCAGCTGCGCGTCGCCATGTTCCCGGCGATCGACCCGGCGGACGTCGAGGCGCTGACGCGGTGCATCGACTACGTGATCGAGAAGCTGTAACCGATCCAGGTACCGAGGGGCGTCCGGCACGGGAACGTGCGGGGCGCCCCTCGGCGTGTGCACGGGACTTCCCGTGGGGCCCGGGGGTCAGCGGCGGCGCAGCCGCCGGTAGCCGAGGACCACGGCGAACAGGGCCGCCACCGCGAAGGCGCCGACCTTCACCTGACCGCCCATGCCGTCCCCGCTTCCGCCCCCGGCGGCCGAACCGCCGCCCTTGGAGGACGAGTCGGAGCCGGACCCGGAGGCGCCCGGGGCGTCCTCCGGCTCCACGGGGCTGTCCGCGCCCTCGCTGCCGTACATGAGCTTCGATCCGTCCGGCGTGTAGGTGATCGACTCCCCCTGGCCCTGGAGCGGCACGTTCAGGCGCTCGAGGCGCTTGATCCGGCCGCCGTTCCACGTGTACGCGATGCCGCCGAAGTAGCCGCGCACGGCGAGCTGCCGGCCGTCGGGCGAGAAGGCGCCGTCCGTGACCCACAGGTCGATGGTGGCGACGGGCTTGAACACGTTCGTGCCCGTGGCCGAGAGCTCGGCGGGACCCTCGTAGAGGTGGCCGCCGTCCTCGTTCTTGTCGGCGATGTAGACCCGCCCCGTCTTCGGATGCACCATCAGGGCCTCCGCGTTGCGGGGACCGTCCGCGTACTTCACGACGTACTGCGTGGCGCGGACCGTCTGGTCCTTGAGCACCTTCGGCTCGGGCAGCTTGTAGATCCACACGTGGTCCCACTTGCCGCCGAGGTTGTCGCCGATGTCGCCGACGTAGAGGTCGCCGTCGGGGCCCAGGGAGATCGCCTCGACGTCCCGGGGCGCGCCGACCCCACTCATGGTGACCGTGGCGACCGTTTCACCGGTCCTGCTGTCGACCGCGTAGAGATAGGGCCCGTCGTCGCTGTCGTTGTGGGTCCAGTAGACGCCCGGGTGGATGCGCGAGGCGGCGAGACCGCTGGACTCCTTGATGCGGGGGTCCTTGATGGTGAACCCGCCGTCCCCGCCGTCGGCGAGGGCGGGCGCCGCCAGGGCGAGCACGAGGGCCGCTCCGGCGAGGGTTCCGGCGGCGGCTCCGGACACGGACGAGTGGGATCGGCGCATGCCCCCAAGCCTGCCATCCCGTCGGCCCGTTCACGTCGCCGCCGTCCTCCCCGACGCCGGCCGCCCGCACCCCGTACCGCACCTGCCCCGTGCCCCGCGCCGCACGGCGCGCCCGCGTGTCCAGCCTCACACCGCGCGGGCCCATGGCGCAGGGGCCGATCGTCCATGATGATCGGATGCTCAGGTTCATGCCCGTCGGCGACTCCATGACGATCGGAAGCGCGGGCGAACACACGTGGCGCTACCGGATGTGGCAGCACCTGCGCGCGACCCACGGGGGCCCGTTCAAGATCGTCGGACCGCGCGAGACGCTCTACGACAAGGCCACGGACTCCCCCGACTCCTACGAGTACGCCGACCCCGAGTTCCCCCGCGCCCATCTGGCCGGCTGGGGCGAGGGCTGGCTGCACATGGCCCCGCTGATCCGCGGCTGCGTGCGCGAGCAGCGCGCCGACGTCCTGCTCGTCTCCCTCGGGCTCATCGACCTCGGCTTCTACACGAACGCCGTCCAGACCGCCGCGAACGTCCGCCTCTTCGTCGAGGAGGCCCGCGCCGCGAACCCGCGCCTGCGCATGGTCCTGCTCCCGGTGATCCCGAACGTCCGGGCCCGCGACGACGCCCCCTTCGCCGCGGAGGTGTGCGCGTTCAACGAACTCCTCGCCAAGACGGCCGCCGACCTCGACGAACCCCGCTCCCCGATCCTGCTCGCCACCCCGCCCGCCTCGTACGACATCGACTTCGACACCTACGACGGCACCCACCCGAACGCGAGCGGCGAGCACAAGATCGCGGAGGGTTTCGCGGAGGCGATGCACCAGGCGTGGGACCTGGGCGAGCCGTACCGGGCCGCATCCGTCTGACGGCCGCGGCGAGCCGGCGGGGAGCGCCTTGGCATGGCGCCCGCCGTCACCCGTCCCGCTCTTGCCTAGAGCGCACTCCACGCCGTTGGCTGGTGGCCCATGAAGTACACACAGCTCGGACGCACGGGGCTCAAGGTCAGCCGACTCGTCCTCGGCACGATGAACTTCGGACCGCAGACGGACGAGGCCGACAGCCACGCGATCATGGACGCGGCGCTGGACGCCGGCATCAACTATTTCGACACGGCGAACGTCTACGGGTGGGGCGAGAACAAGGGCCGTACGGAATCGATCATCGGGAACTGGTTCGCCCAGGGCGGCGACCGCCGTGAGCGGACGGTCCTCGCGACCAAGGTGTACGGGAACATGGGCACCGAGGGCGAGCCCTGGCCCAACCAGGACAAGCTCTCCGCGCTGAACATCCGGCGCGCGGTCGACGCGAGCCTGAAGCGGCTCCAGACCGACTACATCGACGTCTACCAGTTCCACCACGTCGACCGGTCCACCCCCTTCGAGGAGATCTGGCAGGCGATCGACGTCCTGGTGCGGCAGGGCAAGATCCTCTACGTCGGGTCCAGCAACTTCCCCGGCTACAAGATCGCCCAGGCCAACGAGATCGCCGCCCGCCGGGGCGGGACCATCGGTCTCGTCAGCGAGCAGTGCCTCTACAACCTCGCCGAGCGCCGCGCCGAGATGGAGGTCATCCCGGCCGCCGAGGAGTACGGGCTCGGGGTCATCCCCTGGTCGCCGCTGCACGGCGGGCTGCTGGGCGGGGTGATCAAGAAGGAGGTCGAGGGCGGCCGCAGGGCGAGCGGCCGGTCCGCCGACGCCCTTGCCAACACCGCTGTACGCGCCCAGATCCAGTCCTACGAGGATCTGCTGGAGAAGCACGGTCTGGAGCCCGGAGAGGCCGCTCTGGCCTGGCTGCTGACCCGTCCCGGGGTCACCGGCCCGATCGTGGGCCCGCGCACGGCGGAGCAGCTCGAATCGGCGCTGCGCGCGGTGGAGCTGGAGCTGTCCCAGGACGTGCTGGAGGGCCTCGACGAGATCTTCCCCGGCCCGGGGCCGTCCCCCGAGGCCTTCGCCTGGTAGCGAGGCGGTCCGGCGGTGGCGGTCGCTATCTGACCGCCGCCGCCATGGCGACGACGAAGAACATCAGCACGAGCACACCGGCCATGATGCGGTTGCGGGTCTTGGGGTTCACGCCACCGAGGTTAGCCGCCCGCCGGGACCGTCCCGTCGCCCGCCCCCAGCGGCCAGCTCGCCACCGTTTCGTATCGCGGCTGCTCACGGGGCACTCCCGAGACCGGGAGGTTGCTGCGGACGAGACACAGCTCACGCACCGTCCAGCCCGTCCCGGCGAACGCGTCCAGGGCGGCGACGTACGGCTTGAAGTCGGCGGAGGCGCGGCTGCGGGCCACCGTCAGATGCGGCCGGTAGTGGCGGTGCTCCTCCATCTCGACGCCCGCCTTGCGGCCCGCCGCCTCCGCCCGGTCCGCGAGCAGCCGCATGGTCTCCCTGTCCCCCGCCGCGCCGGCCCACAGGGCACGGTCGCCGAAGTGCCCGCCGCCGTGCAGGACCAGCGGGAACGGCTCCGTGCGGTGGGCGGCCCGCCCCAGCCGCGCCTCCAGGTCCGGGACGACCTCCTCGGCCACCTCCCCGTAGAACGCGAGGGTGAAGTGCCAGCCGGGCCGCCCCGTCCAGCGCAGCGCGTCCGCACCCGGCATCCGCTGCAACAGGTCCACTTCCCGGGCCAGTTCCCGCACCGCATCGGCCGGAGGCAGCACCGCCGCGAAGAGTCTCATGCCCCCACCCTCCCAGGGAACGGCCACCGACACACGGGGGTATCGGGGCTGGGGATCATGCGCGGGGTCTTTTCGGGGGCGGTGACGGGAGCGGTGACGGGGGCGGTGACGGGGGCGGTGACGGGAGCGGTGACGGGAGCGGTGGTGGGGGCGGGTGAGGCGCGGCCGGAGGCCCCGATACGGCGGAGGCGGCCGGCCGCGTGAGCGCCCGCAGCCCAGCCGCGTGAGCGCCGGGCGCCAGGCGGCGCGGACGGACAGCGGCACGCCGGGCGGCGGGCGCGGGCGGCGGGGACCGGCGGCGGGCGGCGGGTGAGGCGGGGTCGGAGGCCCCCCGCCGCCCTCGTGAGTGCCGGGCGCCAGGCGGCGCAGACGGACAGCGGCACGCCGGGCGGCGAGTGCGGGCGGCGGGGACCGGCTGAGACGGGGTCGGAGGCCCCGGGTACGGCGGAGGCGGCCGACCTCGTGGGTGGCCGCCTCCGGGGTACCTGGTCAGGCCGCGCCGGCGAACTGCTCCTCTGCCACGGCGGCGCGCGGGACGAACCGGATCCGGGGGCGGCCGTGATGCCACCCGAGGGAGACCCGCAGCCCGCCGAGACGGGCCAGGACCAGACCGATCGCCGTCGCCGCGCCCATCGAGACCAGCCCGCCGAGGGCGAAGCCGATCCGGGGCCCGTAGACGTCGGTGACCCAGCCGATCAGCGGCGCGCCGAGCGGCGAGCCGCCCACGAAGACCATCATGAACAGCGCCATGACCCGGCCGCGCATGGCCGGGTCGGTGGCCATCTGGACCGAGGTGTTCGCGGTGACGTTCACCGTCAGCCCGAAGATGCCGATCGGCACCATCAGCAGCGAGAACAGCCAGAGCTCGGGGGCCGTGGCGGCCACCACCTCCAGCGCCCCGAAGGCCACCGCCGCCGCGATCAGCACGCGCAGCCTGGCCGTGCCGCGCCGGGCCGCGAGCAGCGCTCCGGTCAGCGACCCCAGCGCCATCAGCGTGTTGAAGAGGCTGTAGGCCCCGGCGCCCGCGTGGAAGATGTCGTCCGCGTACGCCGACAGCCAGACGGGGAAGTTGAAGCCGAAGGTGCCGATGAAACCGACGAGGACGATCGGCCAGATCAGCTCGGGCCGGCCGGCGACATAGCGCAGCCCCTCCCGGAGCTGGCCCTTGGCGCGCGGCGCCCGCTCGACGACGTGCAGCTCGCGGGAGCGCATCAGCAGCAGGCTCGCCAGCGGGGCCACGAACGACAGGCCGTTGAGCAGGAAGGCCCAGCCCGTGCCGACGCCCGTGATGAGCAGACCCGCGACGGCGGGCCCCACCAGACGGGCGGACTGGAAGTTGGCCGAGTTCAGGCTGACCGCGTTCTGCAGCTGGCCGGGTCCGACCATCTCGGAGACGAACGACTGCCGGGCCGGGTTGTCGACGACGGTGGCCATGCCGACGGCGAAGGCCGCGAGGTAGACGTGCCAGACCTGGACGTGCCCGGAGAGGGTGAGGAAGGCGAGGACGAGGCCGGTGAGGGCCATCGCCGTCTGGGTCACCAGCAGCGTGGGGCGCTTGGGGAGCCGGTCGACGAGGACACCGCCGTACAGGCCGAAGAGCAGCATCGGCAGGAACTGCAGGGCGGTGGTGATGCCGACGGCGGCCGAGGAGCCGGTCAGGCTGAGCACCAGCCAGTCCTGGGCGATGCGCTGCATCCAGGTGCCGGTGTTGGAGACGACCTGGCCGAGGAAGAACAGGCGGTAGTTCCGGATCTTCAGCGAGCTGAACATCGAGGAGGAGCGGGGGGAGTCGCGGGTGGCTGTGGAGTCGTGGGTGGCTGGTCCGGGGGCGGAGTGTGCTCCGGGTCCCGTACTCAAAAGGGCTCGCCTCCAGGGCAGTCGGGGACGTCGGCGTCGTGTGGGGCGTCGGCGCTTGCGGGGTGGGGACGGACCCTCCGTGCTCCGTGACCGGTGATCCGGACCGAGAGCAGTGCTCCAGACCGTGACCGGCGATCGGGGCCGAGAGCAGTGCTCCAGACCGTGACCGGCGATCGGGGCCGAGAGCAGCGCTCCGGGCCGAGACCGACGATCCGGGCCGAGAGCGGTGCTCACCGCCATGACCGGAGTTCCGGGTGGAGACCGGTGCTCCGGACCGTGACCGCCGATCCGGACCGTGACCGCCGATCCGAGCCGAGAGCAGTGCTCCGGACCGAGATCGACGATCCAGGCCGAGATCAGCGTTCCAGGCCGGGACCGGGGAGCGCGGAAGGGCCGCCGTCGGTCAGATGTGCGCGAGCTTCTCCAGGACGGGAGCGGCTTCGCGGAGCTTGGCCCATTCGTCCTCGTCGAGGGCGTCGACCAGTCCGGCGAGGAACGCGTTCCGCCGGCGGCGGCTCTCTTCGAGCATGGCCTCCGCCTTGTCGGTCTGCGTCACCACCTTCTGGCGGCGGTCCTCGGGGTGCGGCTCCAGCCTGACAAGCCCCTTGGCCTCCAGCAGCGCGACGATGCGGGTCATCGACGGCGGCTGCACGTGTTCCTTGCGGGCGAGCTCGCCCGGCGTGGCGCTGCCGCAACGGGCAAGGGTGCCGAGCACCGACATCTCGGTGGGGCTCAGCGACTCGTCGACCCGCTGGTGCTTGAGTCGACGCGACAACCGCATCACTGCGGAGCGCAAGGCGTTCACGGCGGCCTCGTCGTCGCCATGGGTCAGGTCAGGCATGTTCTTTAGCGTAACTCATTACTCTCGCTAAAGAACAATGGGGCCCCTGTGAAACGCGCCATCCGGCGTGGGGATCACTCTTATGAGTGAGATTGCTCCGGAAAATGACCCGATTCCGGTCGGGAAGCGGCGACCCTCGACTCCATGGGGACCAGCGTGCTCAGCCTGCGTATCGACGGGGAGCTGCTCGACCGGCTCCGCGACCATGCCGCGAAACGCGGAATGAGCGTCCAGGACTATGTGGTCCGGACGCTCATTCGCGACGACTTCGACGAGCGGTTCCAGACCGCCGTCGAGGAGACGGAGAAGTTCTACGGGGTCACCTGACCCCGCGCACGGCCGGGGCCGTGGACACCGCTCGGGCTGACGGGGCTCAGGTCAGGCCGAGCGCCGGCATGAGGTAGTAGAACGTGAACACCGCGGACACCACGTACATGGCGACCGGGATCTCACGGGCGCGGCCCGCCGCCAGGCGCAGCACGACGAAGGTGATGAAGCCCATCCCGATGCCGTTGGTGATCGAGTAGGTGAACGGCATCATCATCATGGTCACGAAGGCCGGGATGGCGATCGTGTAGTCCGCCCAGTCGATCTCCTTGACCGAGTGGGACATGATCAGGAAGCCGACCGCGATCAGCGCGGGGGTGGCCGCCTGGGACGGGACCATCGTGGCGACGGGGGTCAGGAAGAGGGCGACGGCGAAGAGCCCGCCGGTGACCACGTTCGCGAAGCCCGTGCGGGCGCCCTCGCCGACACCGGCCGTGGACTCCACGAAGCAGGTGGTGGCCGAGGACGAGGAGGCGCCGCCCGCGGCGACGGCGATGCCGTCGACGAAGAGGACCTTGTTGATGCCGGGCATGTTGCCCTGCGCGTCCGTCAGCTTGGCCTCGTCGCTGATGCCCATGATCGTGCCCATCGCGTCGAAGAAGCACGACAGCAGCACGGTGAAGACGAACAGGATGCCGGTCAGCACGCCGACCTTGCCGAAGCCGCCGAAGAGGCTGAACTGGCCGATGAGCCCGAAGTCGGGGCTGGCGACCGGGTTGCCGGGCCACTTCGGGGTGGTCAGACCCCAGGAGGGGATGGTGGTGACGGCGTTGATGACCACCGCGGCGACCGTCATGGTGACGATCGAGATGAGGATGGCGCCGGGGACCTTGCGCACGATGAGCGCCAGGGTCAGCAGGGTGCCGAGGATGAAGACCAGGACGGGCCAGCCGTGCAGGTGGCCGTCGGTGCCGAGCTGGAGCGGGACGGTCGTCTGGGCGACGTCCGGGATGCGGGTGACGAAGCCGGAGTCGACCAGGCCGATCAGCATGATGAACAGGCCGATGCCGATGGCGATGCCCTTGCGCAGGCCGAGCGGCACCGCGTTCATGACGCGCTCGCGCAGACCGGTGGCGACCAGGAGCATCACGACGAAGCCGGCGAGGACCACCATGCCCATGGCGTCCGGCCAGGTCATGCGGGGCGCGAGCTGGAGGGCGACGACCGTGTTCACGCCGAGGCCGGCGGCCAGCGCGATCGGCACGTTGCCGATGACGCCCATGAGGAGCGTGGTGAACGCCGCGGTCAGCGCGGTCGCGGTGACCAACTGCCCGTTGTCGAGGTGGTGCCCGTACATGTCCTTCGCGCTGCCCAGGATGATCGGGTTCAGCACGATGATGTAGGCCATCGCGAAGAAGGTGGCGAAACCGCCGCGGACCTCGCGGGAGAGGCTGGAGCCCCGCTCGGAGATCTTGAAGTAGCGGTCGAGGGCGCTCTGCGCGGGCCGGGACTCCGGCTCCTGCGGGGCGGGGGCCTTGGTGGCGGCCGAGGTGGACATGCGGGTCCTCAAACGTGCAGGGGATCAGGACGTGATCGAGCCTGGTCAGTGATCGCTCACCAGCAGGTTCCCCCAGGTCGCTGTTGGTGTTTTCTACGAATACAACTGGCCAGACTCGGACAGTTTCAGTATGAACATATGAGTTCGAAATCGCTATCTCCGCGCGTAGACCCTTCTCGCGCAAGGAGTGACCGGGTGCGAACACAAGCGGTCGCCGACCCTCGTAAGCTGTGCACATGGCGAAGTGGACCCCCAAGCACGAGGCGCCGGAGCCCCTGGAGGGCCCCGTGGTCGCCACCATCACGGGCGGCACGATCCTCTGGTTCGTCCTCTTCCTGGTGCAGCTGCCGTTCTACGGCTGGTTCGACGACCACGGACACCTGTGGTGGCTGTGGACCTGCCTGGCCGGCGCGGGCCTCGGGCTGATCGGCATCTGGTACGTCCGCAAGCGGGACGCCGCGATCAAGCGCGCCGAGGCGGCCGGCATCCCCGTGACGGAGTAACGGCCCCGTCTCCACCCTGGGCAGCATGCCCGGCCGTCACGGCTCCTCCCCAGGTCGGAACTTCCGGTCACTCGGCGGGTGAAGCCGCATATCCGCACGTACCGTCGAAGGCATGACCCACACCGACGCGGGCGCCGGACTCGATCCCGTTCACCCCGTGCCCATACCCGGCTCGCGGCGGGCCGAGGGGCTGTCGGCCGCCGAGGTGGCCGAGCGGGTCGCGCGCGGCGAGGTCAACGACGTACCCGTCCGCAGCAGCCGCTCCGTGGGCGAGATCGTCCGGGCGAACGTGTTCACCCGGTTCAACGCGATCATCGGAGTCCTCTGGCTGATCATGCTGTTCGTGGCGCCGTTCCAGGACAGCCTGTTCGGCTACGTGATCATCGCCAACACCGGGATCGGCATCATCCAGGAGTGGCGGGCCAAGAAGACACTGGACTCGCTCGCGGTGATCGGCGAGGTGCGGCCGACCGTGCGCAGGGACGGGGTCGCCGCCGAGGTGAGATCGTCGCAGATCGTGCTCGGGGACCTCATCGAGATCGGGCCGGGCGACAAGGTCGCCGTCGACGGCACCTGCGCGGAGGCCGACGGGCTGGAGATCGACGAGTCGCTGCTCACCGGCGAGGCCGACCCCGTGGTCAAACACGCGGGCGACGCGGTGATGTCGGGCAGCTTCGTGGTCGCCGGCAGCGGCGCGTTCACGGCCACGAAGGTGGGCCGCGAGGCGTACGCGGCCCAGCTCGCGGAGGAGGCCTCGCGGTTCACGCTGGTCCACTCCGAGCTGCGCACCGGTATCTCCACGATCCTCAAGTACGTGACGTGGATGATGATCCCGACCGCGATCGGCCTCGTCATCAGCCAGCTGGTCGTCAAGCAGCACGGCTTCAAGGACTCCGTCGCGCGGACCGTCGGCGGAATCGTGCCGATGGTCCCCGAGGGGCTGGTCCTGCTCACCTCCGTCGCCTTCGCGATCGGCGTCATCCGCCTCGGCCGGAAACAGTGCCTCGTCCAGGAGCTGCCCGCCATCGAGGGCCTCGCCCGCATCGACACCGTCTGCCTCGACAAGACCGGCACGCTGACCGAGGGCGGCATGGACGTCACCGAGCTGCGGCCGCTGAACGGCACCGACGAGACGTATCTGCGCCAGGTCCTCGGCGCGCTCGGCGAGTCCGACCCCCGGCCCAACGCCTCCCTCCAGGCGATCATCGCCGCCTACCCGGACAGCGAGGAGTGGCGGTGCACCCAGGCGCTGCCCTTCTCCTCCGCCCGCAAGTACAGCGGCGCCGGGTTCAGCGAGGGCAACGGCGAGTCCAGCACCTGGCTGCTCGGCGCCCCCGACGTGCTGCTGCCGGACGGGGACACGGCGCTCAAGGACACCGAGCGGCTCAACGAGGCGGGGCTGCGGGTGCTGCTGCTCGCACGCACCACCAAGGACCTCGACGACCCCGGGGTCGCCGAGGCCGCCCGGCCCGCCGCGCTGGTCGTGCTGGAGCAGCGGCTGCGCCCGGACGCGGCCGACACCCTGCGCTACTTCGCCGAGCAGGACGTCAAGGCCAAGGTCATCTCCGGCGACAACGCGGTGTCGGTCGGCGCGGTCGCCGGAAAACTGGGGCTCACCGGCGAGGTCGTGGACGCCCGCGAGCTGCCGTCCGGGCCGGAGGAGATGGCCGGGTCCCTGGAGAAGGGCACGGTCTTCGGGCGGGTCACCCCGCAGCAGAAGCGCGACATGGTCGGCGCGCTCCAGTCCCGCGGGCACACGGTGGCGATGACCGGCGACGGCGTGAACGACGTCCTGGCGCTGAAGGACGCCGACATCGGGGTGAGCATGGGCTCGGGCTCCGAGGCGACCCGGGCGGTGGCCCAGATCGTGCTGCTGAACAACAGCTTCGCGACCCTGCCCTCGGTGGTCGGGGAGGGCCGCCGGGTCATCGGGAACATCACCCGGGTCGCGACCCTGTTCCTGGTGAAGACCGTCTACTCGGTGCTGCTGGCCGTCCTGGTGGTGTGCTGGCAGGTCGAGTACCCGTTCCTGCCGCGCCATCTGACCCTGCTGTCCACGCTGACGATCGGCATCCCGGCGTTCTTCCTCGCCCTCGCCCCCAACAAGGAGCGCGCCCAGCCCCACTTCGTGCGGCGGGTCATGCGGTACTCGATCCCGGGCGGGGTCGTCGCGGGGGCCGCGACGTTCGTGATGTACCTGATCGCACGCCACTACTACACGGGCGAGGGCTCGCTGGAGGCCGAGACGAGCGCCGCGACGCTGACGCTGTTCCTGGTCTCGATGTGGGTGCTCGCGATCATCGCCCGGCCCTACACCTGGTGGCGGATCTGCCTCGTCGCCTCGATGGGCGGGGCGTTCCTGCTCGTGCTCGTGGTGCCGCGGCTCCAGCACTTCTTCGCACTGAAGCTCGTCGGCACGACGATGCCGTGGATCGCGGTGCTGATCTCGGTGATCGCGGCGGCCGTCCTGGAGTTCCTCTGGAGGTGGGTCGACCGCCGCGTTCCCGCGTAGGGGCGCATCGCGTCACCGGTTCGATGCGGCCTGCCGCACGTCACCGGACCGGCGCGTCCTACTGCACGTCGACGTAGTCGCCCGCGGCCTTGACGGCGGGGGTGGTCGAGGTGCCCGCGAAGCTGTAGCGGAAGTAGCCGTCGACGGTGGCCGTCGTGGTCGTCTTCAGGTTCCCGGTGCTGTCCGTCGTGACCGTCTTCAGCGTGGTGTACGTGTCGCTGTTCTTCTTACGGAACTGCAGCTGCACCGACTGGCCGGTGTAGCCGTGGTAGGCGTTGTCCTCCCAGTTGGCGCGGGAGAGCTTGCCGGTGACCGTGACGGTCCTGCCCTTCCTCACCGGCTCGGGCGAGGCGTTGACCGTCAGCCTGGAGGCGCGCTGGATCTTGGCGGTGGTGGTGGGCATGTCCTGGTAGACGCGGCCGACCTTGCTCCAGTCGCTGCTGTCGCTGTCGCTGTCCACGCCGTTCAGGGCGACGGCGATGCCGCTGGCCCACCAGGTGGTGGCCTTGACGTTGAGGCTCAGGTTGCCGCCCGGGGTGAAGCCGATGACGGACTTGCAGGTGGCGGTGGTCGACGAGGTCTCCGTACAGGTCCGCTTCTCGTCGAAAATCGCTTCGGTCGGTTCGCCGAGACCGCCGCCGCGGTAGAGACCGATCTCCATGATGAAGTCGTCGGCGTTGATGTCGACGGAGGCCGCGTGCCTGATGCTGTACGTGATCGGAGCGACGACCTTCTTGGAGATGCCGACGACGATCGGCTTGCCGTTGTTGACCTTCACGTCCGAGAAGGTCAGGTCGAGTTCGTAGGGCTCCCCGTCGGAACCCGTGGAACCGGTGAACGGGGTCTTGCCGGGGGCGGCGCGGACCGCTTCCAGCACCTTGGCGATGTCCGAGCGGTGATCGGCGGACCCGGTGGCGTGGGCGCCCGGCGCGACGAACGCGGAGAGGGCCAGGGCGCCGGAGACGGCGGCCACGGTGGCACGTATGCGCATGCGATCCCCCAGGGGAGACAGGGCCCGGACGTGCACGTTCCTACGGCTCGTGGTCACAAGGGCCCGAATGACGACGGAGTCTGATGACTCGCCAGAGACGATCGCCGAGACGCCCGAACGGTTGCACGACAAGCGGAATCTTCGTACGACTCCCCCGAAGACCGGGGCGGGCGCGAGGACAGCCGGAACGCACAGGGATCCCCGGCCCTCCCTGGGGCCGGGGATCCCTGGTCGCGTCAGGTGTTACTGCACGTCGACGTAGTCGCCCGCGGCCTTGACGGCCGGGGTGGTCGAGGTGCCCGCGAAGCTGTAGCGGAAGTAACCGTCGACGGTGGCCGTCGTGGTCGTCTTCAGGTTCCCGGTGCTGTCCGTCTTGACCGTCTTCAGCGTGGTGTACGTGTCGCTGTTCTTCTTACGGAACTGCAGCTGCACCGACTGGCCGGTGTAGCCGTGGTACTTGAGGTCGTCCCAGTTGGCGCGGGCCAGCTTGCCGGTGACCGTGACGGTCTTGCCCTTCTTCACCGGCTCCGGGGCGGCGTTGACCGTCAGGGTGGAAGCGCGCTGCACCCGGGCGGTCTTGTAGGCCTCGGTGATGACGTAGTCGCCGTCGTTGCCCTGGGCGCCCGCCCACACCTTCCAGGTGCCGGCCAGGATGTTCGAGTAGATGTTCTCGTTGGGGTCGGCGACGACCGTGACCTTGCAGGTGCCGGTGGTGGCGCTGGTGGCGGTGCAGGTGCCCGTGTCGGCGTCCGGCGTGATCGCGCCGTCGACGTGGTCCATGTCCGCACCGTGCCACAGGATGGCGTAGCCGTCGGCGATGCCGGACGGGTCGGTGGCCGTCACCGAGATGGTGAAGGTCTTCTTCTGCGTGGTGCCGACGACGATGTCCTTGCCGGCGTTGACGGTGACACCCGTGATCTGGGTGTCGCCCTCCCGCTCGTCCGCGGGCGCGGAGCCGGTGAACGGCGTGATCTTCGAGACGGTCGGCGCCAGCGAGGCCAGCGAGACATGACCGTCGGCCTGTGCGGCGGGCACGGCGAGAGCGGAGAGGGCCAGGGCGCCGGAGACGGCGGCCACAGTGGCACGGATACGCATGCGATCCCCCAGTGGAATCAGGGCCCGTTGTGGTCGTACCTCGCGGCTCGTGGTCACAGGGGCCCAAGTGATGGCGGAGTCTGATGACTCAGCAGAGAAGATCATCCAACTGGGCGAATAGTTGTACGGGATGTGAACTTTTTTTCTTCAACCAGTCCGCCCGTGAGGATCATTGACGTTGTGCCAGGTCAGACACGTTGCGGGCTTGGCCAAACAGAAATCCCCGGCCCTGAGGCCGGGGATCTCCGGTGACATCGGTGGTCACCCGGCCCCTTCGGGGGAGCCGGGTGTTCCGGTGCTACTGCACGTCGACGTAGTCGCCCGCGGCGCTGACCGCCGGGGTGGTCGTGGTGCCCGCGAAGCTGTAGCGGAAGTAACCGTCGGCGGTGGCCGTGGTGGTCGTCTTCAGCTTGCCGGTGCTGTCCGTGGTGACGGTCTTGAGCGTGGTGTACGTGGTGCTGCCGGCCTTGCGGAACTGCAGCTTCACCGGCTGGCCGGTGTACCCGTGGTACGCGTTGTCGTCCCAGTTCGCGCGGGTCAGGGCGCCGGTGACCGTGACGGTCGCGCCCTTCTTGACCGGCTCCGGGGCGGCGTCGACCGTCAGCTTCGACAGGCGCTGAAGGTTCTTGGCACCCAGGTCGCCCTGCCACTTGACGTTGTCCTCGTTGCTGACGTCGACGGCGAGCGCGCCGACCTTCCACGCGCCGGCCTCGTCGGAGGTCAGATCACCGAGTTCGACATCGGCGTCCGGACGGAACGGGAGCTTGGCCGTGCACGTGAGCACCGTCGAGGAGGACGCGGTGCAGACGCCGGCGTCGTCGCCGCCGAGGATGTCGGTCGGCGAGGTGATCGAGGTGCCGCGGTACAGCACCGGACCGGTCTCGAAGGAGCTCGCGCTGACGTTCGCGGGCTTCGTCACCGTGTAGGTCGCGCTGACCGTGACCGTCGCCGAGGCGCCGACCACGATGCTCTTGCCACTGTTGATCACGACGTTGGAGAAGGTGACGCCGGACACCGGGTTGCCTGCGGCCTGCGCGGCCGGCACGGCGAGAGCGGAAAGGGCCAGGGCGCCGGTCACGGCGGCCACGGTGGCTCGTATGCGCATGGATTCCCCAGGTGGAGAAAGGGGTCCCGGCGGTGGTCGTTCCTCACGGCTCGTCGTCTGCACGGGACCCAAGTGATCGCTGAGTCTGTTGACTCAGGGGTGAGATTAGTGACGGGTGCGGACGGTTGTAAGGGTGGGGTGGGGAAACCGGAGTTTTTAGATCCGCATTACGCGGGGATGGTGAAACACGGAGAAAGGCCCGGCCCCGGGGATCCCGGGGCCGGGCACAGCAGGCGACGATCGGTTCTGACGGCGGGTTCGGCCCGGAGGCCGGTCGGGCCCGGGGGCGGGGCGATTGTGCCCGGTGGCCGGGCGAGCCTCAGTCGAACCAGCGGTCCCGGGCCAGTTCCTCCGTGCGGGACGGGTCCTCCAGGAGCGCGGCGACCTCGAAGCGGCGTGGCCACTGGCCCGCCGACCAGGCGAGTCCGGCGGCGACGCCCTCCAGCGTGGCGGCGTGCAGCACCCCGTCCCGGGTACGGCGCCAGTCCAGCTCGGTGCCGTCCACGACGAGCTCCTCGTGCTCGACGTACGAGGCGGGGGTCGCGGGGCCCAGCAGGACCCGTACGGACTCCGGTACGTCGTGCTCGGCGCCCTCGGAGGTCACCTCGCCGGTGACGGACTCGCTCAGCCGCCGCACCTGGAACAGCTCGGCGAGCTCGGCGGCCCGCGACGGCGGCACCGGCAGCAGCGGCACCCCGGCCGTGAACGCCAGCAGGTCAGGTGAGTCCACGACGACCGCGTCGGCCGCGTCCACGACCCGCACCTCGCCGTCCACGACCGCCCGCAGCTCCTCCGGCAGCGTCACCTGCTCCGGGTCGAGATCGGCCAGCGCCCCGTACAGGGCGTGCAGCTGCGCTCCGGTGACCGGGCGCCCGGGGTCGGCGAGCCGGTCGAGCAGCTCGGCCGCGCCGCCCGGTTCGTCCAGCAGGGCGGCCACGGAGGTACGGACGCCGAGTGCGCGCAGCACCTGCTCGTCCTCGAACCCGGTCGCGTCCGCCTCGTCGTACAGGCCGCGCAGCAGCGGATCGCCGCCCGCCGCCCGCAGACCGGCCGGCCGGCGCCCGTCGAGCACCGGGTGCCCGCGCAGCCACCACGCCGTGTACGGGCGGACGATCTCGTGCGTGCCGTCCGGGAGCAGGATGCGCACCTGCTGGATGATCGCGTCCCGGAGCGGCGGACGGGAGAGCAGCGCGAGGGCCTCGGGCCACCGGTCGTCGTCCACCAGGTCCAGGTCCCGTACGGCCACGATCTCCGTGGCGACGGGCGGCACCGGCGAGTCGGGCAGCCGGTCCAGGACGTCCTCGCACCACACGTCCACCGCGTCCAGCAGACCCGCGTCGTCCGGCTCGGCGAAGTCCGTGTCCCGCGGCTCCAGTTCGTCCGGATCGAGGACGACGTCGGTGGCCCGCACCAGCGCGAAGCCGGCCAGGACACCGCAGGCGGCGAGCGGCTGTTCGCCCCAGCGCTCGGCCAACTCGGAGTCCACCGAGGCAAGTTCGTCCTCGCGCATGATCGCCGCGAACGGGCTGCCGGGCAGCACCAGTTCACCGGCGGGCACCAGTTCGCCCTCGTCGTCCGGCAGCGCCAGCGCACCCAGCCAGGGCTCGTCGCCGGGGTCGAGCGCGGCGTCACGGACCAGCGCGAGGACGGTGTCCGCGAGCTCCTCCGCGTCCAGGGTGTCCTCGTCCCAGGCCCCGCCCTCGTCGTCGAGCGAGGCGGCCACCGCGGCCCGCACCTGCGGAGTGGTGAGCACCGCGCGCGGCGAGGCCGGCAGGGCCCCCAGCTTCTCCAGGAGCGGGTGGGCCGCGTCCGGGTGCGCCACCTTCAGGCCGAGCCGGGCGAGCGTGGCCGGGGCCACCAGGGAGCCCTCCGCGGTGGGCAGCAGGATCTGGCGGGGCCCGATCGTCGTCCGGCCGTCGGCCAACGGCACCGGCAGCCCGGACAGCCGGTCCGGGTCCACCCCGGCGAGGCTGTCGTACAGCCGGTACCACCACTCGGGGTCCTTCTCCAGCCCCGCCAGCCGGTCCACGGCCTCGGTGAGCGCGACCCGGGCCACGCCCAGCGTGCGCAGCTCCACCCGCCGTTCGAGCCCGGCGGGCAGCAGGCCGGTCAGCACCTCGGCGAGCACCCGGACCGTCTCGGCGCCCGCGCCCTCCACCACCTCGGCGTCCCGCGGCCGCAGGGCCGCCGGGTTCTCCGCGGTGCTGCTCGCGGGCCAGTCCTCGGGGGCCTCGACCGTCGGCAACCGCTCCGGCGGGGCGGCGGGCGGCAGGAACGCGGTGCGCGGCAGCCGGTCCAGGATCGCCTGCCGCAGCGCTCCGTCCAGTCCGCCCTTGCCGAGCGGGCCGGGCACCAGGTCGATGATCCCGGCGTCCACCGGACGCCAGGAGGCGAGCAGCTCGGCGTACGCGTCCGCCGCGCGCTCCACCAGGAAATCCGTCAGCGGGCCGGGGGCCGCGTGGCGGCGGGCCGTGTCGAGCGGGAACGAGGCGATGAGCAGCGCGGGCACGCCGAGTGCCTCGTCGCTCGGCGTCGGCGCGTGCACGACCGGGCTCGTCCGGGGGCGGGCCGGCGCTCCCTCGGAGTCCACCGGGACGGCCCAGGTCACGGACCAGTGCGGACGCAGCCGTTCCTCGACCGGGCGGTCGGTGAGCAGGGCGGGGTCGAGGGGGCCGTGGGCGGCGACGGTGCGGTAGCGGGTCGTGCCGTCGCGGGTGTCGTCGATGCGGGTGCCGTGCTCGGCACCCGTCCGGGTGATCGTGCGCAGTTCGGTGTCGCCGATCTCCACGACCACCTCCTCCAGGCCCGGGAGGGCCAGCAGGAGGGCGTCGTCGACCGTGCGCAGGAGGCGTTCGGCGAGGTCCTCGGCGGCGGTGTCGCGCAGCGGGAGGATCACGGCGGTGTCGTACGGGGCGGGGGCGGTGCCCTCGGCCGCGAAGGGCAGCCGCAGCAGGGGGACGTGGCCGTCCCGGCGGCGGATCTCGTCGGCGAGGGCGGGGGTGTCCGCGGTGACGGGGCTCTCCGCGGTGGGAGCGGGGCTCTCTGCGGCGGTGTCTGCGGCGAGGTCGCGGGCCTCGGCCAGGGACCAGCGGACGCCGCCGCCGCGGCCTACGACGGCGGGCTCGTCGGTGACGGCGAGGACCGCGGCGAAGCCTACGCCGAAGCGGCCCACTGCGGTGTCGGGGGCGTCGCGCTTGGCGGAGGCCCTGAGGGTGGCGAGGGACTCGACGCCGGCCGCGTCCAGGGGGGCGCCGGTGTTGGCGGCGACCAGGATGCCGTCGCGGAGCGTGAGGCGGAGGCGGCCGGGGGTGCCGGCTCGGGCTGCGGCGTCGGCGGCGTTCTGGGCGAGTTCCACGACGAGGCGGTCGCGGTAGCCGCCGAGGACGAGGTCCTCCTCGGCGTTGGCGTCCTCGCGGAACCTGGCCGGGCTGGCCGCCCAGGCGTCCAGCACGCCGCGGCGCAGTCGCGCCGTGCCGAACGGGTCCGCGCCCTCGGCCGCCGGCCGCACGAACTTACTCACGGGTTCACTCTCCCTCTCGCCTGGCGCGACCGCGAACGCTGCACCGGGTCGCGGCACGAAGGTACCGCGCGCTCTCCGCGGGTCCGGTCCGGTGGGTGGGTCGGGGCCGAGCCGGTGCATCAGCCCGTCGCCGTCGGACAGAGACGTGAACGTTAGTGGCGACGGGCATCGATGTACCGCCACGGCCCCTCACGTGCGTTCCCGGGTACCGCTGAATCGTGGCTGAGGATCAGCCCCTCACGCCGAATCCCGGGTGGCGGGTGCGCGGTGGCCTGTGCGAGATCCAGCCCCGGCCCGGGAACGTTCCAACCCCCGCCGGCGAAAATCCAGCTCCTCCGGTGCTCCAGGGGTACCAACCTCCGGCCCCCTCTCGGGCGCGGGACCAATTCCAGCCCCCGCCCGGCGAAAGTTCAGCCCCTCCGGCGTTTGAGGAGCCGGGTCCGGGGCGGAGCCCCAGGGGTGACCATCCCCCTAGCCCGGGTTGGCATTGGCCCCGCATCCGGGAGGTGGGCTAGGGGGATGGTCACCCCTGGGGCTCCGCCCCGGACCCGGGCCCCCCCCACCCCCCACGGGGGCGCCCTTTACGGGGGGGGGGGGGGGGGGGGGGGGGGGGCGGGGGAGCGAGGAAAAGGGTTCGGGATGGGTAGGGGCGGAGGGGGCGAAAAAGGCTTGGGGTGGGGCGGGTGCGCCGGGGCCGGCTGGGAAGCTGGCGGGACCCTGGGGTGGGGGTGGCGGGACCGTGAGGTGGGGCTGGCGGGCCTAGAGGGCCGGCGGGACCCCGGGGGCACTCGAACCGCCCGGGGACCGGAGATTGCTAGGAGTGGCCCAGTTCTGACTGGGAGTCGTCCGGGGTCGATGGGACCGAGCCCGAGTCGGGGGACGGGCGGAGCGGGAACGGGTCCACCTGGGTCTCGTCGATCACCGGCAACGGCGGCCGCGGAGGCGTCGGCATCACCGCAGCCTCCGAATGCCCCCCGCACCCGTACGCGAGGGACACGACACGCCCGTCGGCGGGCGAGAACTCGTTCGCGCAGACACCGAACGCCTGCCCGAGCGACCCTCCGATCCGGTTCAGGAAGCCGCAGCTGACGCAGGTCGCGGGCGCGGCCTGCGCCATCGCGGTCCGGGCCCCGAAGGAGTCCTCCCAGCGGTCGGCCGCGACGTGCAGCCCGTACCGGGAGAGCACCCGGGCCCGGCGCAGCCCGAGCTCCTCGGCCACGCTGGCGATGGACCCCCGGCGCGGAACGATCGGCAGGTTCGCGGGCGTCCCCGCGGTGACCTCCGCGTCCTCCGCCTCGACCAGCTCGGCCATGTCGTCGGAGACCGCGGAGTTCGGCGCGGGCTCGTCCTCGCCGGACCAGCCCGGCTCCAGCCGGAGATCCTCGGCGTCCGTGGGCAGCAGGTCCCCGGGCCCCAGGTCGCCGGGACGCAGCCGCTCGCTCCACGGCACCCACTCCGGCGCCAGCAGGGCGTCCGTGCCCGGCAGTAGCACCGTCTCGTCCAGCGTGACGACCTTCGCGCGGGAGGCGCGGGCCACGGTGGACGCCCAGCGCCAGCCGCGGTACCCGGGTTCCTTGCACTCGAAGTAGTGCGTGACAACGCGGTCCCCCTCGGAGACCATCCCGAGATGCTCGCCGACGACGCCGGGATAGGCGGCTTCCTCGGCGGCCGCGCGGGCGAGGTCGACGGCCTCGGCGCACAGACGGTCTGGGGTGCGGCTTCGCGTTGTCGCTGCGCTCACAGGTATCGCTTCTCTCCTACGCCGTCTCACGGGTGCGCCCTGCCTCGGCGGGGGTGCGGACGGAGCGGACCGGTGGGCCGCGTCGACGTCCGCGCCCGATCGCACTCGGGCGCACCTACGCCATCCATTCTGCGGGATGGCCGAGAGGCGCGCGGCCGAGAACAATCGCCGCAGGCGCGTTACGCACGCTACCTTCTCCTGGGCCCTGGGCCCACACCGGCGGCCGTCTTCGGTGCCCCGCGCCGGGATCTTCGAGCCTCCCCGGACCCCCGGAGTCCGCCCTTCCGCGGCGCTCCGCGCCGGATGTCCCCCGTCGGCCCACCCCGCCCGATGAGCCCCACTCGGCCCCCGTACGCGCGGTAACCGCACTACGCACCCCGAACTCGGGGCACTATGACGGAGTGGCGTCCGCAAGGTCACCCCAGGGAGCAACCGGTGTCGGTGGCGCCAAGGGGAGCAACGGGAACGGCGGATCGGGCCGGCTGACCGGGTCCGTCCGCGCGGTGGGGCGTGCCCTGCACTTCCCGGTGTCCCGGACCGCGCGCGGCATCCGCAAGGCCACGCACGCGCACGGAGCGGGCGAGTCGGGCCTCGGAAAACTGATCGAACTGCACGCGGTGAACGGCGCGGGCGATGTCATGATCACGGTGGCACTGGCGTCCACCGTGTTCTTCTCGGTCCCGACCGACGAGGCCCGCGGCCGGGTCGCGCTGTACCTGGGCATCACGATGGCGCCCTTCGCCGTCCTGGCCCCGGTGATCGGCCCGCTGCTCGACCGGCTGCCGCACGGCCGGCGGGCCGCGATGGCCGGCTCGATGCTCGCCCGGGCGATGCTCGCGCTGATGCTGGCGAGCGCGGTCGTCACCGGCACCTTCGAGCTGTACCCCGCCGCGCTCGGCGTGCTCGTCGCCTCCAAGGCGTACGGCGTGGTGCGCAGCGCCGTCGTGCCTCGACTTCTCCCACCGACGTTCTCGCTGGTCAAGGCCAATTCCCGGGTCACTCTGGGTGGGTTGCTGGCCACCGGTGTGGCCGGACCCGTGGCCGCTCTGCTCCAGTCGCTGGGGGCGCGCTATCCGCTCTACGGCGCCTTCACGATCTTCATCGCGGGGACGTTCCTGTCGTTCTCCCTGCCGCCCAAGGTCGACTCCGCCAAGGGCGAGGACACGGCGCTGCTCGCCTCCGACGCCGACCATCTGCACGGCCCTCACCTGAAGAAACCCCCGCGCCCGGGGCTGCGGACGGTGGGCACGGCCGTCACCCACGCGCTCGGCGCCAACGCCTCGCTGCGCTGTCTGTCCGGCTTCCTGATCTTCTTCCTCGCCTTCCTGCTGCGCGAGCACCCGCTCACCGGCAAGAGCGCGGCGGTCTCGCTCGGCCTGGTCGTCGTCTCGGCGGGCGTGGGCAACGCGCTCGGCACGGCCGTCGGGGCCTGGCTGAAGCAACGCGCCCCGGAGATCATCGTCGTGACCGTGGTCGCCTTCGTCCTGGCCACGGCCATCGTCGCGGCGCTCTTCTTCGGCACGCTGATGGTGGCGGCCCTCGCCGCGATCGCCGGTTTCGCGCAGGCCCTCGCCAAGCTGTCCCTGGACGCCCTGATCCAGCGGGACGTCCCCGAACTTGTCCGGAATTCGGCGTTCGCCCGCTCCGAGACGCTGCTCCAGATGGCCTGGGTGCTCGGCGGCGCCATCGGGATCGCGATGCCGCTCAACGGCCCGCTCGGCCTCTCCGTGGCCGCCGGGATCGTCGCCGTCGGATGGCTCACGACGGTCCGGGGACTGCTCGTCGTGGCGCGCCGGGGCGGATCGGGGCGCGCCCGCGTGTCCTGAGCCGCGCGGGGGCCGCGCACGGCACGCCGCACCCCACGTGGGGGCACCGGTGGGCCTGCCCGATAACCTTCGGTCATGACCTCCCTGCCCCGCGGCAGAGCCGCTAATGGACACCGCGCTGCGCGCCGTCGCCGCGCCGTCGCCACGGTCGGCGCCGTTTCCGCCGGACTCCTCGCCCTGTCGGCCTGTGACAAGCCGACCCCGATGGCCACCGTCACGGTCGGCACCAAGTCGGTGAGCTCCGAGGCCGACTGCTACAACGACGGTGACGCCCTGAAGACCGCGGACCTGACGAGCTGCCTGCGGTCCAAGGACATCAAGTCCATCACCGTGGACCCGGACGCGACCGTGCGGTTCGGCGTCGACCCGAAGATCGCGGACAAAGGCTGGACGATCCTGATGAACGGGCAGCAGCTGCTGCCCGAGACCACCACCAAGACCTACCTGACGATCCCGGGCAGCGTCTTCTTCAACCAGCAGTACGGCGCCAGCGGCAACTCGACGCTTGTCTCCATCAAGGAGGGCAAGACGACGGCCACCGGCCTGTGGTCCTTCAAGTTCAAGAAGGACTCGGACAGCTGACCGCCGCCGCCGGGCCGAGGGTGCTCGTGGCCACCGCAGTCCCCGTGGAGCGGGAAGCGGTGGCCGCGGGATCGTCCGGCTCGGCGCACGAAGTACGGCTCCCGGGGGCGACGCTCCACCGGACCGGCGGGCTCGATCTGCTCGCCGCCGGTGTCGGTCCCGCCCTCGCCGCCGCCTCCGTCTCCGCCGCACTGACCGCCGCCGCCCTCGACGGGGCGCCCTACCGCCTCGTCGTCTGCGCGGGCATCGCCGGCGGATTCCTGCCCGGCGCGCCCGTGGGATCGCTCGTGGTCGCCGACGACATCGTCGCGGCCGACCTCGGCGCCGAGGCCCCGGAGGGGTTCCTCCCGGTCACCGAACTCGGCTTCGGGACCGTCAGCCACCGGCCTCCGGAATCACTCGTACGTGAGGTCGCCGCCGTCACTGGCGGCGGCGTCGGCACGGTCCTGACGGTGTCCACGGTGACGGGCAGCACCGCCCGCGCCGACGAACTGCGCGCCCGGCACCCGCGGGCCCTCGCCGAGGCGATGGAGGGCTTCGGGGTCGCCGAGGCCGCCGGTGCGCACGGTGTGCCGGTGCTGGAGATCCGCGCGGTGTCCAATCCCGTCGGCCCCCGGGACCGTGCCGCCTGGCGGATCGGCGACGCCCTCACGGCCCTCACCGGCGCCTTCGGGAAGCTGGAGCCCCTGCTGGAGAGTTGGAACCCACATGAGCGCACCCACTGAGTCCGCCGATGCCCTGCGGATCGCCTACTCGCCCTGCCCCAACGACACCTTCGTCTTCGACGCCTGGGCGCACGGCCGCGTCCCGGGCGCCCCGGCGCTGGACGTGACCTTCGCGGACATCGACATCACCAACGGCATGGCCGAGCGCGGCGAGTTCGACGTGCTGAAGGTGTCGTACGCCGTGCTGCCGTACGTCCTCGACGACTACGCGCTGCTGCCCTGCGGCGGCGCGCTGGGGCGCGGCTGCGGTCCGCTGGTGCTGACCAAGGAGGCCGGCGCCGACCTCACGGGCCGTACGGTCGCCGTCCCCAGCGAGCGGTCGACGGCGTATCTGCTGTTCCGGCTGTGGGCGGCGGACACCGTTCCCGGCGGGGTCGGCGAGATCGTGGTCATGCCGTTCCACGAGATCATGCCGGCCGTGCGGGACGGGAAGGTCGACGCGGGCCTGGTCATCCACGAGGCGCGCTTCACGTACCAGAACTACGGGCTGCACAAGCTCGCCGACATGGGCGAGCACTGGGAGCACACCACCGGGCTGCCGATCCCGCTGGGCGCGATCATCGCGAGGCGTTCGCTGGGCGCCGAGCGGCTCCTGGAGCTCGCCGAGGCCGCCCGCGCCTCGGTGCGCGCCGCCTGGGACGACCCCGAGGTCTCGCGGCCCTACGTGCTGGAGCACGCCCAGGAGATGGACCCGTCCGTCGCCGACCAGCACATCGGCCTGTACGTCAACGAGTTCACGGCCGATCTGGGCGAGCCGGGTTACGCGGCGGTCCGCGGACTGCTCACCCGCGCGGCGGCCGAGGGGCTGGTGCCTCCCCTCGGACCGGACGCGCTGTCGTTCCCCTGACGGCGGCTCACACGTCGAGCTGGTCGGCGACCGCGCGCAGCAGACCGGCGATCTTCTTGCCGGAGGCCTTGTCGGGGTAGCGGCCGTTCTCCAGGGTGGGCGTGATGTTCTCGAGGAGGGTCGTCAGGTCCTGGACGATGGAGGCGAGTTCGTCCGGTTTGCGGCGCTGGGCGGCCGCGACCGAGGGGGTCGGCTCCAGGAGGGTCACCGAGAGGGCCTGGTCGCCGCGCTGACCGGCGACGACACCGAACTCGACGCGCTGGCCGGGCTTGAGGGCGTCTACTCCGGCGGGCAGGACCGAGGAATGGACGAAGACGTCGCCGCCGTCGTCGCGGGAGAGAAAGCCGAAGCCCTTCTCGGTGTTGAACCACTTGACCTTGCCAGTCGGCAAAGCACACGCTCCCTCTGTCTGCCCCGGACCGGCCGGACGCCTTTGAACTGCCGTCATGACAGCCTACCGGGGGTCTCTCCAGCCGAACACGCCTTAAAACGGGAGTGAGCTCTTACCGGGTAGGCAAGGGCTCAAAGTGGTTGCAGAGGTTTACCGAGGGACGTTCGGTCCCCCTTGCCTTCCCCCGTGCCGCGTAAGGCTGCCGCCCGGCCGAACCCGTGCCGGTACCGAATTGCGCGGGACCGGCAGAAGCAGAAGACCCCCACCGATCGGCATGGGTTCGATAGAGCTGCAAGAGGAGTTCAAGCGCGAAAGCACGCTCCAGGAGGTTCTGACCCGCTCCTGAGTGGAGCCGCCTTCAGGGTTCGGACCCGAGACCTGCACATGACGAGGGCTGCCGCGATCGGGAGGGGTGGTGCCGACTCGTGCCGTGCGACGCTGTTTCCGCAGATCAGCGCCGCACGGCACATTGCCGCGTCCCGCCCGGGACGGCTTGTGCCGCGCCGTCCGCTCACGCGGACCGCCCCGCGCACCACAGCCGTTCGATTGCAGCATGGTGGATGCCGCTGCCTCATCCGCCTTCCTTGGCCGATGCGCGAAGTTCGTCGATTCCCGCTGCATCCGTGTCCTCGACGGATCCGGAGAGGCGATGAACGACCACCCAGCGGCCGTCGGGCAGTGCTCCGGCGAAGACCCTCGATTTTCGGGTGGCACCGTTGTGGTAGGTCAGCGGCAGATCTCCGACCCGACGCCAGGTGAGCGCCGGCTCACCGAGGGTCTTGTCGACGAGCAGTCCGGTGAGCAGGCCGGCGGTCGTGCGCGTGCTGGCCCACATGCCACCCGCGGGCAGGACGGCTCCGGTCAAGTCCCATGGCTTCACGGGGCGGCCGAACCAGTTCGACGCCAAGAGACGCTGGTCCGCGGGTGGTCTGGCGGTCACCGCCCCTGCGGGCAGGCCGAGAGGCACGAGCACATGACGGCTGACCAGTTCCTCGTAGTCCTGGCCGGCAGCCGACATGAGTGCAGCGCCCAGCACGGCGTACCCGAAGTTGGAATACTCCTCGCGCTCACCCGGGCTTGCGGTGACCAAACTGTCGAGACGTCCCACGAACTGTTCGAGCTGAGTCCGCGTGAAGTCCCTGTACGGGTCGAAGAGGCCCGTGTCAGGAGGCAGCCGCGGAAGGCCGGAGGTGTGGGCGGCGAGGTGTCGAAGGGTGACACCGGTACCTGCCGGCGCGCTCAGCCACCGTTCGACCGGGTCGTCGAGGGAAACGACCTGCTTCTCGGCAAGCACGGCGAGCACGGTTCCGGTCAGGACCTTGGTGAACGAGCCCAGCTCCACGTACGCGTCGGGATCATGCCCGCCGGTCACACGAGGAGCATCGAGGTGACTGCCGATGACACAGGTGGGAGGGCGTCGCACGGGGAGCCTTTCAGTCGGCGGAAGCGGCCGCTACCGGTTCGCGGTCATGTGCCGCACTGCCTCCGGTCCCGCCCGCCGCCGCCTTCTCCTTGCGGCGTGCGCTCAGCTTTCGCGCTGCCTGCAGTGCGCGGGACAGTTCCGGCGACAGGAAGACGAGGTCACACGCGATCATCGTCAATGCGAATCCGGTGAGTCCCATGAACAAGCCGATGGAGACATGGAAACCGATGGATGCGGCGGCCGCCCATGGCCGCAGGGACCGCACCAGGACACCCATGGGGAAATAGACAAGAAAGAGGACAGTCGAATAGGTGCCGAGGTACACCAACAGATCGTTGTTGTAGACGAACTGAGAAATTCCGGGGAGTTCGAATTCCGGTACCCGCATGATGTAGAAGAGCGCGGTTCCGTCCTGCCACGCCTGCCCCTGCACCTTGTAAAGCCCGCTGACCATGTAGACCAGGCACATCTGCACCGCGATCGCGGTGACACCCAGGTTGTGCAGTGGGGTACCGGCAGCTCGCAGGGCCTTGGGTATGCGCCGTATCACCCGTTGCCCCAGAGGAGAGCGCAAGGAGAAATGATCGTAGCAGCGCGTGAGAAGCAGCATCGGAACGACGAGCTGCATGAGGTTGTCGCCGCCGTCCATCAGCGCCGACTGCCGCTGGTAGAGCGACCATAGAAATATGGCGTGCACGGCCAGGACGGGCCGGCCTCCGATACCCAGCGTGACAGCCAAAGCGGCGATCATTCCGAGGTGAAACAACACCTCGAACACGACCGGCGAGTTGCTCCACGCGTAGACACTGAAAGTCCCCGAGTCCCTCAACTCGTCAAGGAAGAGGTGGTAGGGCAGCAGCGTGTCGTTTCCCGGGCCGAAGAGATAGCTCCGGTCACCGTACTGGCTGACGTAGAACATGAGGCCGACGAATCCCAGTAACGCACGGGTTCCCGAAACGCCCAGGACCGCGACAGGACGGCTGGCCCAGGTGTCGATTTTGTCTAATAGTTTCACTGCAGATCAGCAGCTTCCTTCCAAGGAAACTCGTAGGCGTCGACCTTGTCGCGTGCGTGAGGGTTGTCTCTCTGCGACCAGGGCGGGAGGGAATGGACATACATCCGGACCTGCACCGCCTGGAGACGACGACCTCCCGTGCACGCCTGATCCATCTGGGTCAGGGCATACCTTGAGAGGTAGTTCACCGCTTGATTGCGCGTGCGCTTCTCGTACGGCAGCAGCGGGATGGGATTCTTTCCCGGCTTCTTCGCCTTCCCCTTTTCCTTCTGATCGCGGAGGCGCCTCAGGAGGTCGTCGGTCGAGTTGTACTGCTGGATGCCGTTGCTGACCACCCGGGACATGCGCGAGGGAAAGAGCCTGTCGTTCTGGACCCTCTGGATGGACGGGCCCGTCACGTCGTAGTACTTCGTGACCTCACCGTCGCTGCAGCGGCCCCGCGCGATGATCCCCTGGTCGACCATCACCGGATCAGGGGCGAAGAGCATCCAGTTCTGCGAGAAGTACGGCTGGAGATAGGCGTCCAGGAGTGGCGCCATTTGCACCTTGGCAGGACTCAGCGGCGTCTGCGAGAAGGCCGCAATGGAGAAGTGGGCACCCAGGAGGGCGGCACCGACAAGCAGTACCGCCCTCTGGACGCGACGAGTCGCCGTCACCTATCGAACGCGGTCGCGCTGGAGACGCTGCCGGAGATGTTGGCCGGCGGGCTGAAGATCCCGCCGAGGCTCAGGTTGTCCGTCAGCGCTCCCACGGCGTGGCCCACGGAAGGGCAGGCAGCCCGGGCGTGCACGGCCGCCCGGGCGGCCGCCCGGCCGACCGCGCTCGCGGCTGCCTTGGGCGCAACGCCCTCACCCTTGCTGACGGCCACCTTCTCGGCCACCGGCGCCGCGGACGTGGCCTGGGCCGAGCCCTGCATGGTCAGTGCAAGGCACGTACCCGCGACAGCGGCACCGATGACGGCACCGACAGTTCGCTTTTGCATTGTTCCCCATTTCATTTTTCGATCATTGCTCACAGCTCCACGGTTCCCGGATCCCATCGGCGCCTCCGGATGAGAGCGCCACTGGTGATCGGGGATGTCCCCCGCGTTCGGAGCTGGAGTCGACTGCATGGCAACCATGCGGAGCAAACAAATCCCAACATCTAGAAAGTCAGGACCTTTGGTCGCGTTCGCTCCTGATTTCTAACTTAGCGCGCTCGTGATCATGAGACAAGTGATGTTTATGAGGCTCATGTGACTGAAAAGCGACACATGAAACGATCACTTACGGGATGAATGAGACAAAGCGAACGGACACGTTCGACACTGCGCCTTGCCGAGCCGCGGCGTTTCATGTTTGCTTTATCGCGTATCGAGTGAGCCGTCCGATGGGCCCCGCGTCGGTTGACCCTGGAGGCAGCGCCTGTCGACGAAAGGGAGCAGTCGGTGACAGAGGCGGACGTCGCCATCGTGGGGACGGGGCCGAACGGACTGGCGGCCGCAGTCGTCATGGCTCGCGCCGGATTGCGGGTGCAACTTTTCGAAGGTCACCACGAGATCGGTGGCGGCCTGCGCACCACGTCACTGTTCGACGCCGATATCACACACGACGTCTGCGCGGCCGTTCATCCCATGGCAGCGGCGTCGCGGTTCTTCCGGGAGTTCGATCTGGCCTCGCGCGGGGTGCGCTTACGTCTGCCCGAGATCAGCTACGCCCACCCGCTGCCCGACGGCACAGCCGCCCTGGCGCACCACGACCTGGAGGCAACCTGTGCTCGGCTGGGGGCGGACGGTGGACCCTGGCGGCGCATGATGACTCCACTGCTGGAGCACAGCTCCGACGTGATCGACCTCGCCCTTTCCCACCAGCGCGCCGTTCCGCGGGACCTGCGCGTCGCCATCGGGTTCGCCGCGCGGACTCTCACGCTCGGCACCCGGCTGGGAAAGCGCACTCTGACGACCGAAGCCGGCAAGGCCCTGCTGACCGGTGTCGCGGCACACGCTGTGGGACGACTTCCCAGTCTCGCGTCCGGCGCGATCGCACTGCTGCTGGGGCACCTTGCCCACGGTAGCGGCTGGCCCCTCCCAGAAGGCGGCAGCAGCCGCATCGCCGAGACCCTGGCCGCGGACATCACCGCGCACGGTGGCACGTTCCACACAGGATGCAAGATCGATGATCTGAGGCAACTGCGGGGATCGAAGGTGGTGTTGTTCGACACCGCCCCGAAAGGTCTTCTCCAAGCCGCCGGCGACTTGCTCCCCGCCCGTTACGCCCGCCAGCTCTCCCGCTTCCGCCACGGCCCCGGGGCCGCCAAGGTGGACTTCCTCGTCAACGCTCCCATCCCTTGGAAGGATCCTGACGTGGGCCTGGCGGGCACCGTACATCTCGGTGGGACGCAGGCGCAGATACGTCACCAGGAAGGCCTCACCGCCGCGGGTGCCGCCGCACCAGAGCCCTTCGTACTGGTCGTCGACCCTGCCGTGACCGACCCCACTCGGGCCCGGGGCGGAAAACGGCCGGTGTGGGCCTACGCCCACGTACCGAACGGAAGCTCCCAGGACCCCGTGCCCATGGTGCAGGCACGTATCGAACAGTACGCGCCCGGCTTCACGGAAACCGTCGTCGCCAGCCGCGGCATCAGCGCCCGCGACTACGAGGCCTACAACCCCAATTACGTCGGCGGGGACATCAACGGCGGTGCTGTGACCCTGAAGCAGAGCGTGCTCCGCCCGGCCCTCCGGGTGAATCCCTACCGCACGCCGCTCCGCGGTGTGTACCTGTGCTCCGCATCCACACCGCCGGGACCTGGCGTGCACGGGATGTCCGGTTACCTGGCCGCCCGCTCCGCACTGAGGCACGAATTCGGCATTCGCACGACACCGATCCTTGCCCCCTGAGCAGCCTTGAGCAGATCGCCTGCACACGTCCAGAGGCTGCGGGCACGACGCCGACGAGGTCCCTCGCGCACAGGCTGCGCGGCCTGTGGGCGTCGCTCACTTGGCCTGGCCAGGGGCCTGTACGACCACGGGCCGGACTTGCGTTAATGTGCGAGTCATGACAGCTGATGAACGTGAAAAGCCTGGTACGGAAGACGAGTTAGCGGCGTCTCCCTGGAGCTGGGGAGGCCTGGGCCCGATCGGCGGCTCCCTCTTGACGCTTTCCGGACTCGGTCTGCTCCTGTGGGCGTTCCTGGGCCGGACGAGTTCCAGCCCTTCACTGATCTACCAGGCCGCGAAGGTCGTGGCGATCGGCCTGGTGGTCACCGGTACCACTCTGATGGCACGCCGACGCGACTCGTCACGACGCTCCGACGCAGAGACAGAGCCTCCTCCACGCTCGTGAGAAGTTGCCGTCCTTGTCGAACATCGAGCCCTTCCCAGGGTGTTGACGGTGCCGGCCTCGGCAAGTGGTGTCGTGCTCGCGCAACCAGGTCGTGCAGACCTGCCGCCCGCTCTCGTCGGCCCCCCTGGTTCCGCCCGTGGACGGGTCCGTCGGCTCGTGACAGGACGTCGCTGGATTCTTCCTTCGCGCAGGGAACTACCCTGGTCCGGTGCGTGACAAAACCCAAGCGAATTCCCCCGAAGCCGGTGACCGGCTGATCCGTGCCGGTGCCATCGTGTTCTTCATCGGAGCGCTCGCCACACTGGTCACCGTGGCACCGCTGTTGCTGGGAACGAAACCTTTCCCGTTCTACATGTTCGGCCTGAGCATGCTCATGGGCGTCGGATTCCTGCTGGCCGCGGCGGGAGTGCTCCAGTCCGCCGCCCAGGGCCGCCGCCGGGCCCGCGCCGCCCGTTCCTGACGGCGGCGGCCGCCCGTCGTCGCGGCCGTTCCCCGGGACGGTCGCGGGCGGCTCCCGTCTCGGCGGGTCGGTGCCGGGACCGCCGGGCTCTCAGCGGTGGTTCTCCAGCCACGCCGGGAACTCCGTGAGGTCGGTGAGGACGACGTCCGCGCCCGCCGCGCGCAGTTCCCCGGCGTCGCACGGGCCGGTCGCCACGGCCACGCTGTACGCGCGCGCCGTGCGCGCCCCGCGTACGTCGCCGGTGTGGTCGCCCACGTACACGCTCGCGCCGTGCTCGCGCAGCGCCACCGCCTTCTGCTCGGCCCACAGGCCGCCGACGACCTCGTCCGCCTTGATGCCCAGGTGCTCCAGGTGCAGCCGGGCGTTGGGCTCCCACTTCGCGGTCACCACGAGCGCGCGGCCGCCCGCCGCCCGCACCGCCGCGACGGCCTCGCGCGCGCCGGGCATCGCGAGCGAGCCGGTGATCGCGTGCTCGGGGTACATCTCGCGGTAGAGGTCGGCCATCTCGCCTATCCGCTCGGCCGGGAACCAGTGCGCGAGTTCCTGTTCCAGCGGGGGCCCGAGCCGGGTGACCACGAGATCGGCGTCGACGGGCGTCCCGGTCCGGGCCGACAGCGCCGTGAAGCAGGCGTGGATCCCCGGGCGGGAGTCGATCAGGGTCATGTCGAGGTCGAAGCCGACGGTCAGCGCAGGTGAGGTCATATGGGCCATTGTGCCCAGCGCGCCGCTGAGCCCGTCCACGCTCTTTCGGCGAGGGCGCGGCAGGGGGGCAGCTCTGCCGGGGCGGTCCGCGCGTGGGCGCGGTCCGGAACGTCGGGCGGTGGCCGGGTGTCGGGCGGGGTCCGCGCGCCGTTGGAGCGGTCCGGGCCGTCGAGTGCGGGCCGCGCCATCGGGCAGGGGCCGCGTCGTCGGACGAAGTCCTGACCGTCAGGCGGGGAGCCGGGCCGGCGGACAGGGGCCGCGCCGTCGGACGAGGTCCGGCCGCCGGTGAGGTCCGCGACTTCGAGCGGGGCCGCTGCTCAGCGGGGGCGCTGGGAACGCCAGACCAGGTACAGGGCCGAGGCGACCGCCGCGCCGCGGACCACGAAGGGCCAGGTCTGGGCCATCGCCTCGTTCATGTGGCCCTGGGCGACGGGATCGCCCCAGCGGCCGTCGGAACGGCCCCAGAGCCAGACGACACCGGCCGCGGCGGACAGGCCGGGCAGGACCAGGACGGCCCACTTCGACTCCGCCTGCGTCAGCCTGCGTGAGCCGTAGGCGATCAGCCAGCCGAGGCCGAGCGCGATCCAGTTGCCGAGGACCGCGCCGGCGACGAGGAGGGCGGCGGCGAGCAGGAGCAGCGGGTTGCTGTAGCCGCCGGGGCGCGGGAGAAGGCGGCGGGGTCCGCGGCGCGGGACGGAGGGCTCGGCGGCGGGCTCGTCCTCGGCGGCCGGCGCCGTCTCCGCGGCGGCTCCCGCCTCCGGGACCGCTCCCCCGTCCCGGTCGGCCGGCGGCGGCTTGAGCAGTTCGGGAATCTCGACGCCGCCGACGAACCCGGGCACGCTGTCGCCGAGCCCGAAGGGGCTGTCGGTGGAGCGCCACCAGTCGGGCCGGGTGGCGCTGTCGCCCAGTTCGGACGCGCTCGCCAGATGGGGCGGGGACGGGGCCCCGGCCCCGGCGTCCCCGGTGGCCCGTTCCGGGTCCTGGCGGGGCCGGGGGACGGCGCGGCGCAGCCGCTTGGGGCGTTCCCCCGGTTCGGCGGCGGCGCGCTGGGACGGCACGGCGGCCCAGCTCCCGGTGCCGGACCCGGCCGCCTCGCCTCCGGCCGCGGCGACGATCTCGTCGGGGGTGCCGAGGCGGTCGAGGATGCGGCGGACGGCGGCGGGGCTGTCGGCGGCGCCGGCCCGGCGGCGCCCGATCTCCTCGCGCAGTTCGGTGACCAGGCGCATGCGGGTGGCGGACGGCAGCTGCCGTCGCTGGGCCAGGTCGCCGACCCGGCTCAGATAGTCGAAGACCAGCTGGTCGCTCTCGATCCCCACGAAGTCCCCTCCGGGGCGCGTGCGTTGAATACCCCGTGCGGGACGAAGGTACCGGTTCTCCCCGGGCCGGGAGCGGCCGGTCCGGGCCTCGGGCAGCCGTACGACGTCCCCGCGCCCGGGCCGTCGCGGGGTCGCCGTACGGTCCACCGGGCGGGGGCCGGGCCCAGGAGGCGTGCCACCCGCTACCGTTGACAGGATGAGCCCCGAGACGACCGCCCCGCGGTCCCTGGCGGAAGCACTCCGCGCGCGGGACGACGCCTCGCTGTCCGCCCTCCTGCGGTCCCGGCCGGACCTGATCACCCCCGTGCCCACGGACCTCACCCAGCTGGCCACCCGTGCGGGCACCCGCGCGTCGGTCGTCCGCGCGCTGGAGCGGCTGGACCGTTTCACGCTGCAGACGGCGGAGGCGCTCGCGGTGGCGCACGACCCGGCGACGTACGACGAACTGCTCGGGCTGCTGGCCGGCGACGACGGCGACCCGGCGGTCACGGCGGCCTTCCCGCACGCGCTCGGCACCCTGCGCGACCAGGCACTGCTCTGGGGGCCCGACGACCGGCTCCGGCTCGTGCGCACGGCACGGGAGCTGCTCGCGCCGTCCCCGCAGCACCCCTCGCCGACGGGACTCGGGCCGACGGTCGGCGAGGCCACGGCCGGCATGTCTCCGGGGCGCATCCAGGAGATCGTGGCCACGGCCGGGCTGCCCTCCACCCATGACTCGGTGTCCGCGGTCGCCTCGCTGAGCGCCCTGTTCTCCGACCGGGCCCGGATGTCGGCCCTGCTCGACGGGGCGCCCGCCGAGGCGGTGGACGTGCTGTCCCGGCTGGTGTGGGGGCCGCCGTACGGGCAGGTGACGGCCGAACCCGCGGCGCATCTGCGCTGGCTGATCGCGCGGGGGTTGCTGCTGCCGACGGCCCCGGGCACGGTCGTCCTGCCCCGGGAGGTCGCCCTGCATCTGCGGGCCGGTCGCGCGCACCGGGTGACGGAGCCCGCCGCCCCCGCGGTCGAGGCCGCGGGCACCCACGGTCCACAGGCTGTGGACAGCACCGCGGCCGGCCAGGCGTACACGACGCTGGCCACCGTCGAGGAGCTGCTGAAGGAGTGGCACGAGGGCGGTCCCCCGGTGCTGCGCGCGGGCGGGATGAGCGTGCGGGACCTGAAGCGGACGGCGGTGGCGCTCGACCTGCCCGAGCCGGTCGCCGCGTTCTGGGTGGAACTCGCCTTCGCGGCCGGACTGGTGGCCTCCGACGGCGAGGCGGACGAGCGGTTCGCGGCGACGCCCGCCTACGACGGCTGGCTGGAGCTGCCCGCCGCCGAGCGCTGGGCGCGGCTCGCCTCGGCGTGGCTCGCGGCGACCCGCACGGCCGGTCTGGTCGGCGGACGGGACGCGAAGGACCGTACGCTCTCCGCGCTCGGCCCCGGCCTGGACCGCTCGTCGGCCCCCGAGGTCCGCCACCGCGTCCTCGCCCTGCTCGCCGAGCTGCCCGAGGGGTCCTCGCCCGACCCGGACTCGCTGCTCGCCCGGCTGTACTGGGAGCGGCCCTCGCGCGGTGCCCGGCCCGCGCCGGAGGACCTGCGGGCCCGGCTGGCCCGCTGGACGCTGTCGGAGGCGGAGCTGCTCGGGGTGACCGGCCGGGGCGCGCTGTCCGCGCAGGGGCGCGCGCTGCTCGGTCTGCCCGCCCCGAAGGCCACGCGGACGCCCCCGCCCTCGGGTCCGGGCGACCGGCTTCCCGCCCACCACAAACGGCGCACCGCGGTGGCAGCCCCCGTGGCCGCTGCCCCGCACTCCCCCGCCGAGCAGGCCGCCGCGGCGGCCCGGGCCGCCGCCCTCCTCGCGCCGCTGCTGCCGGAACCGCTCGACCACGTCCTGCTCCAGGCGGACCTGACGGCGGTGGCGCCCGGCCCGCTGGAGCGCCCGCTCGCCGAGACGCTCGGGGTGCTCGCGGACGTCGAGTCCAAGGGCGGGGCGACGGTGTACCGCTTCACCCCGGCCTCGGTGCGCCGGGCGCTCGACGCGGGCCGTTCGGCCTCCGACCTGCACGCCTTCCTCGCCGCCCATTCCCGCACGCCGGTCCCGCAGCCGCTGGCCTATCTGATCGACGACATGGCGCGCCGGCACGGCCATCTGCGGATCGGGGCGGCGTCGGCGTACGTCCGCTGCGACGACGAGGCGGTGCTCAACGAGATCCTCGCCGACAAGCGGTCGCAGGAGTACGGGCTGCGGCGGATCGCGCCGACGGTGCTGGTCGCGCAGTCCGACCCGACGACCCTCCTCGCCGGCCTCCGGACGATGGGCTTCGCGCCGGCCGCCGAGTCCGCCGAGGGCGACGTGCTGAT
Source organism: Streptomyces aureus (assembly GCF_000725495.1). Taxonomy (GTDB): domain Bacteria; phylum Actinomycetota; class Actinomycetes; order Streptomycetales; family Streptomycetaceae; genus Streptomyces; species Streptomyces aureus_B. The sequence continues at coordinate 8,336 of NZ_JNZD01000029.1, read as the reverse complement.
CAGCCGGGCGCACGCCCACCGCACCCCGCCGCGCACGGCGCCCGAGCCGGTCCCGGACGGGCCGCCGGTCCCCGACGCCACGCTCCTCGGCGCCGCGATCAGGGCGATCCGGGCCGGGGACCTGGCCTCCACGGCCCCGCGCAAGGAGGACCCGGCCGGGGGCCGCCCCGGCGACGGGGCGCTGCCCCGCACCAGCTCCGCGGAGACGCTCGCGACCATGCAGGCCGCGGTGATGACGGGCGAGGCGGTGTGGATCGGCTACGTCAACGCCGAGGGCTCGGCCAGCCAGCGCGTCATCGCCCCCATCCGGGTCGAGGGCGGCTTCGTCACGGCGTACGACCACACGGCGGACGAGGTCCGCACCTATCCGCTGCACCGGGTCACGGGGGTGGCGGAGCTGGCCGACGACCAGCCGTGACCGCCCGCCGGTAGGGCACACTGGAGGTTTGGCCGAGCATCCGCGCCGGATGCCGCCACGCAGAAAGGGACGGGTGTGAACGGACCCCTCATCGTCCAGTCCGACAAAACGCTTCTGCTGGAAGTCGACCACGAGCGGGCCGACGCCTGCCGCCGGGCCATCGCCCCCTTCGCCGAGCTGGAGCGGGCGCCCGAGCACATCCACACCTACCGGGTCACGCCCCTCGGCCTGTGGAACGCGCGGGCCGCCGGGCACGACGCCGAGCAGGTCGTGGACGCGCTCGTGGAGTTCAGCCGCTATCCGGTCCCGCACGCGCTGCTCGTGGACATCGCCGAGACGATGGACCGCTACGGACGCCTCACGCTGAGCAAGCACCCGGCCCACGGGCTCGTCCTGACCACCACCGACCGGCCCGTGCTCGAGGAGATCCTGCGCTCCAAGCGGATCACCCCGCTCGTCGGCAACCGGATCGACCCGGACACCGTGGCCGTGCACCCCTCCGAGCGCGGCCAGATCAAGCAGACCCTGCTGAAGCTCGGCTGGCCGGCCGAGGACCTCGCCGGGTACGTCGACGGCGAGGCGCACTCCATCGAGCTCGACGAGACGGGGTGGGCGCTGCGGCCCTACCAGCGCCAGGCCGTCGAGAACTTCTGGCACGGCGGCTCCGGCGTGGTCGTGCTGCCCTGCGGCGCGGGCAAGACGCTCGTCGGCGCCGGCGCGATGGCCGAGGCCAAGGCGACCACGCTGATCCTCGTGACCAACACCGTCTCCGCCCGGCAGTGGAAGCACGAGCTGGTGAAGCGGACCTCGCTGACCGAGGACGAGATCGGCGAGTACAGCGGCACCCGCAAGGAGATCCGTCCGGTCACCATCGCCACGTACCAGGTGCTGACGACCCGGCGGAAGGGCGTCTACCCGCACCTGGAGCTGTTCGACTCCCGCGACTGGGGCCTGATCCTCTACGACGAGGTCCATCTGCTGCCCGCCCCGGTCTTCAAGTTCACCGCCGACCTCCAGGCCCGGCGCCGGCTGGGGCTGACCGCCACGCTGGTCCGCGAGGACGGGCGCGAGTCGGATGTGTTCTCGCTGATCGGCCCCAAGCGGTTCGACGCGCCCTGGAAGGAGATCGAGGCGCAGGGCTACATCGCGCCCGCGGACTGTGTCGAGGTGCGGGTGAACCTCACCGACTCCGAGCGGCTCGCGTACGCCACCGCCGAGAACGAGGAGAAGTACCGCTTCTGCGCCACCACCGCGACCAAGCGGAAGGTGACCGAGGCGCTGGTGCGCCGGTTCAAGGGGCAGCAGATCCTCGTGATCGGCCAGTACATCGACCAGCTCGACGAGCTGGGTGAGCATCTGAACGCGCCCGTGATCAAGGGCGAGACCAGCAACGCTCAGCGGGAGAAGCTGTTCGACGCGTTCCGGGAGGGCGAGATCAGCGTGCTCGTCGTCTCCAAGGTCGCCAACTTCTCGATCGACCTGCCGGAGGCCACGGTGGCCATCCAGGTCTCGGGCACCTTCGGCTCCCGCCAGGAGGAGGCCCAGCGGCTGGGCCGCGTGCTGCGGCCGAAGGCCGACGGTCACCAGGCCCACTTCTACTCGGTGGTCGCCCGGGACACGATCGACCAGGACTTCGCCGCCCACCGCCAGCGCTTCCTGGCGGAGCAGGGCTACGCCTACCGGATCATGGACGCCGACGAGATCCTCGGCTGAGGATCACCGGCGGGCGGGGGCGGGCGGACGGCGTCAGTGGCGCCGGACGCCCGCTTCCTCGCCGTACTCGCCGAGCAGGACGACCCCGAGGGCCGCGCGGCCGAAGACCTTGACGGCCTTCAGGGCGTCGCCGAGGCGGTGGCGGTGGGTGACGGAGGTGACGGCCGTCGCGCCCCGCGCGACGGGCCCGGGATGGGCAGGACCTGGGGTGAAAGTGGCTGCGCTCATATCTCCATGGTGCGGGCACACCGACCCGAACGGCGTCGGTCCCTGGACCGAACCTCGCCGGCCCTCTCGTACGGCTCAGGGACCCCGGCCGTCCGCCTCACGACGGACCCCGTCCCCTAGGGAACCCCGGGTCCGACCCCGAGAGCCCGCCCCGGCGGCGGAAAAACCATTGGCCCCCGCATCGGTGGGTCACCTAGAATCTTCGGTCTTGCCCGCCTCCCTTCGCGGAGTGCCGCCGCCCGGACGGAAACCGGACGGCACCCGGATTCACACCGGATTCCGTCGGGATTCCCGACGGATTCACGACGGAATCCGAAGCGATTCACGAACCGCACCACGCGCGCAGCACTGCCAGAGCACCGCGGCACTCCCGCAGCACCCCACAGCAGGCTTCCCGGAGGCAATTCCCCGTGTCCACCCCGTCCGACGGCCCGTCCGGCGCCCCGTCCACGTCCGACGACCCCCTGTCCCGCGAGCGCTCCCACCTCAGCCACTCCCGTTCGGCGCTCCGCGCGATGCGCGAGGACGCCGAGAACCTCGACATCCGCGACGTCACCGCGAACTGGGTGAACGCCGAGGTGCTGCACCGGCAGATCGCCGAGCGCATCAAGGCCCTCGCCGACCTCAGCCACACCCCGCTGTTCTTCGGACGGCTCGACTATCTGCACGCCCCGGGCTCCGACCTGGCCGAGGGCGCCGAGGGCGAGCGGTTCTACATCGGGCGCCGGCACGTCCACGACGCCGACGGCGACCCGATGGTCATCGACTGGCGCGCGCCGGTCTCCCAGCCGTTCTACCGGGCCTCCAAGAAGGACCCGATGGACATCGGGCTGCGCCGCCGCTTCGGCTACACCGGCGGCGACCTCACCGCCTACGAGGACGAGCACCTCTCGGACCCGGCCGAGGCCGCGGCCACCAGCAAGCTGCTCCAGCAGGAGATCGAGCGCCCGCGCGTGGGTCCCATGCGCGACATCGTGGCGACCATCCAGCCGGAGCAGGACGAGATCGTCCGGTCCGGGCTGTCCGGTTCGGTCTGTGTGCAGGGAGGGCCCGGCACCGGGAAGACCGCCGTCGGCCTGCACCGGGTCGCCTATCTGCTGTACGCCCACCGGGAGCGGCTCGCCCGCACCGGCACGCTGGTGATCGGGCCGAACAAGTCCTTCCTGCACTACATCGAGCAGGTCCTGCCCGCGCTCGGCGAGCTGGAGGTCAAGCAGGCGACCGTCGACGACCTCGTCGCCCATGTCGAGGTGCGCGGGAGCGACGACGCGCCCGCGGCCGTGATCAAGGGCGACGCCCGCATGGCCCGGGTGCTGCGCCGGGCCGTGCGCTCGCACGTGACGATCCCGGCCGAGCCGGTGGTCGTCGTCAGGGGCTCGCGGCGCTGGCGCGTGCCGGCGTACGAGCTGGAGGAGATCGTCCGCGAGCTCCTCGACCGGGACATCCGCTACGGCGCGGCCCACCAGGCCCTTCCGCAGCGCATCGCGCACGCCGTGCTGGTCCAGATGGAGCGCTCCGGGGAGGCGCCGGACGACCGGGTGCAGGACGCCGTAGCCCGCAACCCCGCCGTGAAGGCCGCGGTCAAGGCGATCTGGCCGCAGGTCGACCCCGCCAGGCTGGTGCTGCGGCTGCTCACCGACGCCGACTTCCTCGCCGCGCACGCGGAGGGGCTGCTGGACGAGGCCGAGCAGAAGGAGATCCTCTGGGCGAAGCCGGTGCGCAGCGTGAAGAGCGCGAAGTGGTCGGCCGCCGACGCGGTGCTGATCGACGAGGCGACGGACCTGGTCCAGCGCACGCACTCTCTCGGGCACGTGGTCCTCGACGAGGCGCAGGACCTCTCCCCGATGCAGTACCGCGCCGTGGGGCGGCGCTGCACGACGGGGTCGGCGACCGTGCTCGGCGACCTGGCGCAGGGGACGACGCCGTGGGCGACCCGCAGCTGGGAGGAGGCGCTGACCCATCTGGGCAAGGACGACGCGGTGGTCGAGGAGCTGACCGCCGGTTTCCGTGTCCCCACGGACGTCATCACCTACGCGTCCCGGCTGCTGCCGCACATCGCGCCCGGTCTCGCGCCGGTCGCCTCGGTGCGGGAGAACCCGGGCTTCTTCGAGGTGCGCGCGAGCACGGCGGACTCCGAAGTCCTCGGCGCGGTGGAGGAGTTGCTGGGCCACGAGGGATCGGTCGGGCTGATCGCGGCCGACGCCCGGATCCCCGCGCTCGCCGAGGCGCTGACGGCGGCCGGACGGACGTACCTCGGACCGGGCGAGGAGACGACGGCCGACACCCGGCTGACCCTGGTGCCGGCCTCGCTCGCCAAGGGCCTCGAGTACGACTACGTGGTCCTGGACGAGCCGCGGGCGGTCGTCGACGGCGAGCCGGACGAGCGCACCGGGCTGCGCCGGCTGTACGTGGCGCTCACCCGTGCGGTCTCGGGCCTGATCGTGACGCACGCGGCGCCGCTCCCGGCCGAACTGGCCTGACCGGCCCGGCACATGGGCCCGCGAGCACGCGGGCACACAGGCCGACGGCCCCCGGCGCGGACGCCGGGGGCCGTCGGTCGTGGTGCGCGGGGTCCTACTTGAACTTCCTGCTGGTCGCCAGGTAGACGCCCTTGGCGTTCGCACCGAGGCGCGGACCGGTGATGAACGTCTTGCGGTCGCTCAGGGAGTTGTTGGAGACCAGGTAGGTCCGCCCGTTGTGGCTCATGAACCAGGGGCCGCCCGAGGCGCCGCCGTTCATGGTGCAGCCGATCATGTACTGGGCGGGGACGTTGCTCGCGAGCACCATCCGCTTGGTGGCGCCGTGGCAGTCGTACATCTTCGAGCCGTCGTAGGGCGCCTCGGCCGGGTAGCCGCGGACCTTCATCGACTTGATCTTGTTGGCGGCCGGGGCGCCGAACCACACCGGCAGCGCCGAACCGAGCTGCTCCTGGAGGGACTTGCCGCCGTTCTCGGGCTTGACGTGCAGCACGGCGTAGTCGTACCCGGAGGCCGCGTTGCCGGTGTGGGCACCGCCGCTGATCCACTGCGAGGAGGTGGTGGCCCAGTCGGCCCACCAGATGCCGTACGGGGAGACGGCCTTGGCGCGCGGGTTGGTGATCTGGCGGCTGCTCAGATTCGCCTTGTTGTTGTACGAGGGGACGAAGGCGATGTTGCGGTACCAGCCGCCGCCCTTGCCCGCGTGGACGCAGTGGCCCGCGGTCCACACCAGGTTGGACTTGCCGGGGTGCGCCGGGTCGGTCACCACGGCGGCCGAGCAGACCATGTTGCCCTGGGGCGAGGAGAAGAACATCTTGCCGACCGGCGGCGCGTAGTGGTGGTACGTGCTCCGGACCTTGGCGGCGGCCTGCTTCGTCACCCTGCCGTCGGGCAGGTAGGAGGTGGCTCCGTTGCCCGAGCCCGAGCTGGTGCTGCCCGTGCGGGCGACCGGGATGCTGGCCTTGGCCTCGGCCATCTTCTCCGGCGACCAGAAGTCCTTGATGTAGGGGTTGGCGAAGTCCTCGGCCTTGGACGCCCACTTGCTGTAGTCCTGCCACCCCCCGTTCTTCCACTTGTCCAGGGCGGCGCCGCTGAGTTCGGTGGGAATGCCCGAGGGCAGCTTGTAGCCGCCGATCGAGACGGAGCCGTCGTCCTGGCCGGTGTCGACCCCCTTGTCGGCCTGGGCGGACGACGAGGGCCGGGACCCGGCGCCCTCGTCGTCCTTCTTGCCCTCACAGGCCGTGGTGGTGATCATGACGGCCGCGATCACGGCCGCGGCGGCCGCGAGCGTGCGGCTGCGTATGGATGGCATGGAGCCTTCTCCCCCTGAGGCTGCTGTGCTGCCCTGCCGCTGTCGCCGACAGGCACACATGTGTGATTGTCATGCCCCGGCCGATCGGGGCTCGATCAAATATGCACCCGAAAAGCGGTTCGATTGATCGCCTCGTGACGCTCACAACACAACAACTACGTGGCGGAGATGGATCCGTGACCTGTCGGACGACGGCGGACCGGACCCCGCCGCAGGGGAGGGGGAGGGGGTCCTACGCGTCGAGAGCCGTCCGCCACTGCCGCACCGACTCCGCGGAGACCGGCCCGCTCCAGCCCCCCGGACGCGCCGCCCCGCCGATGTGGAAGGCGTCGAGGCCCGCGGCGCGCAGCTCCGGCAGATGGTCGAGGCGCAGTCCGCCGCCGACCATGATCCGCGGCTCGTACCCCGGCTCGCCGCGGCGGGCGGCCTCGGCCACCAGGACGGGGAGTCCGTCGTCGACACCGGCCGGGGACCCGGCGGTCAGATAGGCGTCGAGCCCGGGCAGGTCCGCGAGCTGCTTGCGCAGGGCGTCGCGGTCGGCGGCGCGGTCGATCGCGCGGTGGAACGTCCAGCGGCAGCCGTCCAGTTCGGCGACGATCCGCTCCACGGCGGCCAGGTCGGGGCCGCCGTGCTCGTCGAGGAAACCGAGCACGAACTCGTCCGCGCCGGCGTTCCGCAGCTCCCCCGCGGCCCGCACGAGAGCGTCGGCGCCGGCCGCGCCGCCCGCCGAGAAGCCGTCGGACAGACGCAGCATCACGCGCAGCGCGATGCCGACGGAAGCACGGATCGCGGCGAAGGTCTCCACCGACGGGGTCAGTCCGTCGGCCGCCATGTCCGTGACCAGCTCCAGCCGGTCCGCACCCCCGGCCTGGGCCGCGACCGCGTCCTCGGCGTCGAGGGCGATCACCTCCAGGACCGCGCTCTTCCGCTCACTCATCGGACCTCTTCTCCTGGGCCGCTATAGGTCTAGTCCAATCAAACAGTACGCGGACGGGAACGGGGGCGCGAGAAGATCGCCGCGCGCGACCGCGGACCGGCACGGGTCACCCGTCCGGCCCGGCGGGACACCCCGGCCCGGCGTGAGCGGGATCACCCGGTACCGGGTACCCCGAACCGCCGCATGGCACCGGGGAGGCGGCCCTTCGCCGGGCCGGGCGGTGCCCAGCGGGTCAGGCGGGCCCACTGGGGCACGCGAGCGCACAGGGTCCAGCAGGTCAGGCGGGTCAGGCGGGTCTGGCGGGTCTGGCGGGTCTGGCGGGCCCAGCGGGTCACACAGTCCCGCCGGGGCCGGCAAGTCAGGCAGGTCCAGCGGGCCCAGCGGGTCCAGCGGGTCACGCAGGCCCACCAGGACCACCGGGTCCAGCAAGCCCAGTGGGTTCAGTGGGTCAGCCGTAGAGGTTCAGCTCCTCCTCCCGTGCCCCCACCAGCTCGTACACCGTCGTGCTCGGGACCGGCCGGCCCGAGCAGAGCCTCACGAGGGTCGCGGCGTCGCCGAGGTAGCGGGCCGGGGGACGGTCGCCGGGGACACCGCCCAGGCGCAGCGGATCGTCCAGGTCGTCGAGGTCCGCGTGCAGCGGCACCAGGTCGCGCTCGCGGCTGATGCGGGCCAGGAGGCGGAGCGCGTGCGGCAGTGCGGGCCCCTCGTAGGCGTCCGGTTCGCCGAACGCCTCCCGTACGTCCCCGGCGTGGATCCACTCGCCGAGCGCGACCGCGTCGACCGCTCCCCGGGTCCGGGCGATCACGGGTCCCGCCTCCGTCATCCCGCGCTCCAGCTCGTCGACGACCCGCTCCGTCGGCCAGTCGGCGCGCTCGGCGATGTCGCGGTCGTTGGCCTCGGGCGAGAACACCCCGGGTTCGTAGCGGCGCTCCACGACCCGCATCAGCGCCGACGAGCAGTGCGCCAGCACCTCCCGCACCGTCCACGCCGGACACCCGGCCGTCGGACGGGAGAAGTCCCCCTCCGGGCGGGCCCGCAGCAGCGGGATCAGCGCGTCGCGCTCGGTGCGCAGGAGCAGACCGGGCAGTTCCGGGTCCCGTTCATCGTGTGCGTCGTGAGGAATCATGCCTCCACGCTAGGGCCTGCCTGACCATTCGCGTCGTCGCCCGGAGGGCGGCCCGGCGGCGTCATGGGGGTGCCCCCTGCTCGAGCGAAGCCGAGAGCTCGGGGGAGCGTGCTCTCGGCGTGCCG
>NZ_JNZD01000028.1 GCF_000725495.1 Streptomyces aureus | reverse complement strand
ACCCGCTACGAGAAGACAGCGACCATCTACCTGGCCGGACTCCACGTCGCCGGCATCTTCCTCTGGTCCGCACGATGATCCAAACGAAACCGCCTAGGCCGCCGAGCACTTGCCCGACCCCCGCGCGGAAACCGCACCTGACACCAGCAAAGCTCCCTCGGGCACAGGCGCACTCTCTGACTCTGCCGAGGCCAGGGTTGCTCATGTTCCTGCACGACGCGGCGCCGGCGCTCAACCCAGGCCGAAGCGCTCGATAGAAACCTCCCGAGGTCCAGCCCCGACCGGTGCTGGACCTCTCGTTTGAGGCCCCCCGTAGCCGGCCAGCACGCGGATAATCTTCGCGTCCCTCGCCTGCTCCATGATGTTGGCGCTCCAGCCGACCACACGGACAGCGGCAAACGTCGCGGTGAACATCTCGCGGGGCAGCCCGCAGAGGTCCATGACCACTCCGGCGCAGAACTCCACGTTGGTGTACAGCCCCCGACCCGGCTTGAGCCCGGCCAAGACCGCCACCACCCTCATCCCCACCCTCGTCGCCGCGCTCCCGACCGTGCGCCTCGACCACCCCGACGAGGGCCCGCTGGCACACCAGCTCTGGGCCCGGCTCGGCAGGCGCACAACCGACGACACGTCACTACGTGTCCTGGACAGCACACCGCTATGGCCTCGCCTACCTCTCCTCTATACGCGCCGCCGCAGAACAGTTGGCCGAAGCAGAGGGCCGGCTGTTCCCCTCGCTCTCATGCAACTCCGGGCACGCCGTCAGAGCCCGCAGCCTCGTGCGTCACAGCGCCCTCTACGAGCCGCGCGGGATGGTGACCCGCGCCTCCGCCAGGACGGTGCCGGTCGCCAGGGCGCGGCGCACCGGAACGCACAAGCCCCCGTCAGCGTCATCGACTCTGGGCTGGTGGCGTCTCGGACTACCAGGAGCAGCGGATGAGGCCCGCCTCTCAGGTGCGGGCAGCATCACCCCTCACCGCCAGGCGGCCGCGGACACGCCCGAACCGGATCAGCCGACCAGGTCGCGGGCGTTGTCCCGCCCCTTCTGCCGGAGCTCCAAGTTGATCTCCACTGCGTCCTTCGCCTCGTCCTGCTCCTCGGGTGACAGGCCTGCACATTCGTCTGGCGTACTGCCGTCCGGGTTCGCAAGGATCGCGTCGACGCACTGATCAACACCGGTCGAGGCACCGGAGGAGCTTCCCGCGTCATCATCGGAACAGCCCGCAACAAGCGCGAGAGCGGCCAGCACAAGGGCGGCCAGGAACGAACGGTGGCGCACAGGATCTCCCCCAAGTCCAGAAATGTGATCACCCGTCACGCTGGCACACCCGTAGCGTGGGCGTGTCGGCCATGACCATCCTGTGACAATGAGCGGTCGAACAGAAGCAGAGAGTCGCCATGCACACTCTTGGGGGCTCTCGGCGCACCTTCCCCATGCACCGGACCCACGTCGATGACGGGGATCCGCCCATGCAGGGGCAGACCTACCTCACGCCGCGCCCCGCGCGCTTCGCCTACTGCGACTGCTCGTGGACATCGGGGGCTTTGGTACCGCCACGGCCAAGACGCCGGTGGTGAAGACCCTGGGCCAGCTACCCCACTCGGCCGGCCGGCGCGAGATGGCTACCTTCAAGGTCGACCAGGAGCTGGGTGCCAGTTCGCGGCGGCGCCTGGTGTTCAGCATCCCCAGCGTTGAGGCGGGCCGGGGTTGCCTACGCCGGATCCTTCAGTGCGTCCTGAGCCTGTACTCGGTTCTTCTTCCGCGTTCGCATCCATGCGGCGCCCGCAGCGACGACCGCAGCAGTGATGAGCTGGGCGGGCAACTGCGTCAGGATTCCCTCGATCACCAGGTCGAAGGCATGCTGCAGATAGGTAGTCACGGTTGGTCTCCTGCTTGCTCGGTTGGCCGCCGTGGGCGGACTGAATAGCGCCCACTCTCACTAGGTCCGGCAGGGCCGGTCTACATGTTCGGTCCTCACGCCGGACAAGCCCGGATAAGGTCGAAGTAGTTCGCGATACCGGGGGGTGGCGTGGGAAGACGGACGCGTCCGTGGGGACCGTTAAAGGGACAGTCCGCTGAGGACAATGCTGTCGCCACGTTGCTGAGGCAGTGGCTGGACAACGCCAGCCTGCGCATGGACGACATTCACAGCCGGCTGACGCCAGACCACTTCACGGACGGGCGGGTTCCTGGTCGCAGCACACTGTCCGACCGGCTGGCCGGCGTGGCGCTTCGGCAGGACTTCATCGAGGCTGTCGCGGACATCTGTTCATCCAGCGACGTCACGCAGCGACAGCTCCTCGATGCGGTTGACGTCACCCGGCAGCGTGCGCGTACCGCAGGCGCTGCACCGACAACGTCCACAGGCCCCGCGAGCCAGCTGGTGATCGTGCAACAGCGATCACTGGAAATCTCCGACCGGCTCTTACGAGCCCTGGAACGCCAGCAGCAGCTGGAGCATGAACGCAACGACGCCAATCAGATGGTGCTCATCCTGCTGGCCATGGTGGACAAGCTCCAGCGCGACATCACCACACTGAATCGGGAACGCGACCGCCTCCGCGTTTCTGACCTCGCAGCAGAGCCCGTGAAACAGGTCTACGAGCGCTTGGCCAGAAGCGAGCAGCAACGCGACACGGCCGAAACGGAACTGGCACGAGCCAAAGCTGAGCGTCAGAAGGCAGACCAGCTCGCCGAAGAAGCTGCTGAACAAGTCCGGCTCCTCACCGAGGAACTCGAACGACTGCGCGGTGAACTACCCGACGCCACCGCTACCACAGAAGCAGAACCGACGATGCCGGCAGTGCAGGCGCCGCTCGACGTCGAAGTCGACGACATCGATCTGGCTCTCTCCAGGGCTGCCCGGCATCTGGACGACCGAGCCGACCGCCTCGACCAGCTCGCCAGCGAACTTCACCTGGACAACCCCCCGGACAACCCCCCTGCCTCGGAAGATACGCCGGACAACGTCTCGGACAATGCCCCCATGTCCCCCGCAGAAGATGCCATCCTGACCCCGGAAGGGGTCTTCGCCAACATCCAGTTGCTGGTGAACGGCCCGGGGGAACAGGCCCAGGCTCAGAGCCTTATCCGCAGGGCAGGCCAGACGCTCTCCATCGCGGATGCCCTGCGGGCGGCCGCTCGACTACACGAGGGTGGCCTGGCCAGCCAGGCCACCCAACTGATCTTTGATGTGGCAGCCAACACTCCACCTGGCGACGTGCCCGCGCTTGTTAGCGGACTGCGCCGCTTCGAACGCGATGCCGAGCTCTACCAGATCCTGAATCAGATGGCGCGATCGTGGCCGGCATCGTCCATCGTCGAGGCTGTGACGTGTCTGCGCGATGCGGGGCAAGGTTCCGAGGCGTACCGGGTTCTCGGTGCTGCCGGAAGAGACTGCCCCCCGTTGGAGGTCCTGAAGGTCCTCACACAAGTGGACGAGCACGATGCTCGCTGGATCCTGGACGCAGCCTGCCGGGACCGCTCCCTGGACGAACTACCGCCTCTGGCAGAGGAATTGCGCCGCCTCCGGCCCGCCAGCGCTGCAACAATCGAGCGCGCACACCGCCAGCGCGAAGGATCTGCCGCTCGTGAAGCCTCTCTCCCCCCACGTCCACGACCGGCACGTTTGCTGACCAGTGAAGGCGAAGAGGGAACCAGCACAGCCAAGGACGAAAATCACGTACATCCATACGCAACGGCCGACGGAGATTCCGCACGATCGCGCCATGCTTTTCCGCCCGATACCGTCGTTCGCACGACAGCCGACGCCTCGCCGCTCCGGCACCTGCCCGAACACCAACGCATCTGTAATCTTTGCCGGGAGCCGCACACCATCAGCCGCATCGCCAAGCAGCTTTCCCTTCCCCCTGCGACTGCCAGGACTCTTGTAGCGGATCTCGTAGAAGCAGGCCTCTTGGCCGTTCAGTCCGCCGCAGCATCCGTGTTGCTCCGTAAGGGTGGCAACGTCGAAGTGACGACACAGGATTCCGGAATCACACTCGCCGTCAGCCTGGGCTGGCAGACCCCCGACCACAACGGCTCAGACTTCGAAGTGGACGCGTCCGCAATCGGAACGGCGGGGGGCACGGTCTACTCGGACGATTACTTCGTCTTCTTCAACAATCTGCGCACCCCGGACGGCTCTATCCTCCATAGCGGCGAACCCGTGAAGAGCGGCGACCAAGCGAGAATCCTCGTCGACCTCGCCGCCCTCCCAGCCGACCTCGACAGGATCGTCTTTCCCGTCTCTATCTACGAAGCCGATTACCGAGGCCAGAATTTCAGCCAGGTCCGCGGCGCCTACATCCGCATCGCTCCTCACGGTGGCCATGAAATCGCTCGCTACAGCCTCTCCGCAGAGACAGCCACAGCCGTCCTCTTCGGCGAGCTGTATCGCTTCCACGGAAAGTGGAAATTCCGCGCCGTGGGCCACGGCTACGCGTCAGGCCTGCGAGGGATCGCCCTGGACTTCGGCGTCAACGTCTGACCACCGAAGCGAACAGATCTCATCCTCAACTGTCCACTCAGCGTGGACAGCCTGGAGGTCCCCGGGGACTGGGCATCAGCTGGACATCACGGTCCGGCACTGAGTCGGAGGGTGTGAGACTGCGGAGTCTCGTGCGTTGATTGGCGGCGCGGCGGCATGCCCGGGCTGCCTCGCCCGCCCGCCTGGATGCCCAGGCGTGGTTAGGGGATCACGTCAGGGCCGGCGGATTCACCGGCGGCTGGCGGGGTCTGGGGCTGGGGCTGGTGACGGCGTACGCGGCACGCGGCCTGGACGGCAGCGCGGGCTGCTGTAGCAGGCTGTAGCCCGGAACACGTTGACACCCGCACCCGTCCGAACAGCGGGACGCTGTTCAAGCGGGCCCGCGGGCACCGCTTGAACGAGCTCGCAGAGAGCCTCACGGGCCTGCGCTCTCGCCTGGAAACCCTGGAGGCAGCGCTCCTGCCTGAGCGTAAATCGCTCACCGACCCGAGCGAGACCGGCCAGATCGACGTCCTGCACATTGCTGCACGGTCGGCGCATCAGGCCCGTACCGCCCTAGAACTGGAAAGCCACGTACTGGAAGTACGCCGGGTCACAGACATCGAATGGGGCAGGCACCCGCCGGCATCCAAGCCCGAGTGACAAGGAGCGGAGGTGCCCCGTATCTGCCCCGGGCATCGCGACCTTCCACCCATACAAGGGGCGGACGAGACGAGAAGGTGTCTCATACCGCCCCTACTACGCTACGAGGCCGGTGCAGTCCTCAACGCTGCCGCCTCGAGGGCCATGTCTCTGGGGCAACGTCCCTCCGCACAACCCGAACTTCACCAGCTGCGTGAACCTTCTGGAACCACTGAGCAAGCGCCTTCGCAGGGACAACCACGTGGGCGGCGTCGGCAGGACCCAGCTGGCGCTACCACGTCATCTAGTGGATCCCCACCGATCGACCCGACCAGATCGGACAGGCTCTTGTGGCACTGGCCCAACAGCTGAGTTCCCTCACCAGCAATCAAGCCAGTATCACCAGCCCCCCTGGTACGAGAGGCACTGCACGAGTGGCGGCCGTACCCCCTGACCGTCGATCTTCGACAACACCGACAGCCTGGACATGGTCCACCGCTACTCCCCCAACGGAACGCGGCCGCACGTTGCCTAGGAGATGGAGACGTACAGAGTTGCCGGTTCCATCGGTGTCGGGAAGGTCGCGACGAACGCCGGGCTCAGTGTGCTCGTCGCGGTCATGGCAGGTGCTCGTTGGGATCTCGTTGTTGAAGCGAGTATGTGGAGAAGCCCTCGTCGGACGTGTCCGCGTCGAACACCGATGGTCGGCCTTCCAGCATTCGACCGGCAGAGCTTCAGCCGCAACGTCGTCGAGCGCTGCTTCGACCGACTCAACAGCTTCTGCGGATCAGCACCAGGTATGACGAGACCGCCACCTCCTACGGGGCAGCGGTCTCGCGTTATTTCTACTCTGGGCAAATCCCTTTGAAGACGGGCGCTGGGACTTAGCGAGACCAACTGCCCAGCTCGGGAGGGCAATTCGCCACTCGCAGAAAGGTAGGGTGCGGTCATGTCGAATGTGGGAGCGGAAGCTGAACTGGTCCAGCGCTTCGCGCAGCGAGGGATCGGGGACGGCCAGCAGGTTCTACTGGGCGGGATCCTGCGTGCACTGGATCCGCGTGGCTTGCTCACTCAGCACGCCGCCTCCCCGGGCACAGCTGCGGTCGCGCTCTCCAGGGCGCACGCGGTCCTGCATTCCCGCGGTACCGCGGCCAGTGCCCAGGCGGCGCAGCCCTACGAGGACCGGGCTTTCCGGATCCAGATCGACGCGAAGGACGCGGTCGACAGGGTCTGCGCCTTCGCCGCGTCCGATCAGCGTCTCGCCGATGCCAAGTCCTTCCTCCACAAGATCGTGAATGACGGTGCCGGGAAGTTGAAGCAGCCTGCGCAGTGTCGTGCGCTGGCGAAGGTGGTGGACGGCCACCGGCGCGATTTCCAGGACGCGATCGCCGACCTCACGGCGCACGCCTGGCAGTCACCGCCGTCGGACGAGTGCCTGGCGTGGATTGCCGCCGAGGCAGCGGCGCTGTGTCTGGCGAGCGAGCGGAACTACGACCTCCTACTCGACGACGTGCACGCCCTCCTGCGCTGGCCAGACCCGATTGGCGGCAAGGACCTGGTCGATGTGCTGCTCCCGGCAGCGGCGCCTTTTCGAGTGGTAGTGGTGGTGGAGGGCGCTGCCGGGCTGGCCACCGCAGGCCGGCTGATGCCTGCGGGCGCCGATTGCGTTCAGTTCCCGGTCGATGGGCTGCCCGAGAAGTGGGCCTACGGGAAGGCCGAACTGGCCGCCCTTGCCACGCTGGTGAAGGAGCGCATGAAACAGCGGGGGAAGTGGGCGGGCGGCAGCTCCAAAGCGGTGTTGTTGACGTTCCGGGTGCCTGCCTGCGATCACGGCGCGGCGATGCTCATTGGTCGCCGTAAGGCTGCAGAGCTGTTGGACCAGTACGTGGCCGGTCACCGTCTCGCCGAGCTGCGTCTGGGCGAAGAGACCCTGGTCTGCGGGGAGACTACGGGGAGCACGAGGCGCTTCGCGGGAAGCCTGTCCGCCCCCGCTGCGGCGAAGCCGCTGACCCGCCACTGGCCACCGCAGTTGCGCGAAGGCATGCGAACAGCTCACATCGCCCGGTCCACCCAGGGCCTGACGGCCAGCACGGGCTTGTGCTGGGCGACCCTCGAGGCACTGGGCCTGAAGTCCAAAACGCAAGCCCTCGCGAAGACCTTGAGCCTGCAGGCCCTGCGCCAGCAGGTGACCTCCGCCTACCAGGAGCTACGCGTGGCGGCGCTCGGAAGGCACACTGCCGCAACCAGTGCGCTCGCCTCCGCTGAGCAGCGCAGGGCAAAAGTGCTGCGTGAATACGACCGGGCAACGGCCGAGGGCCGCACGGTCCCGCCCCAGCTCCAAGAGGTTGAGGAAGCGTGCCGGAAGGCTGTCGAGGCTCGCACGCGCGAGTGCGCGGCGGCCGAGGCCGCCTTTCGCCAGCCGCTGGAGGTGCTTGACCGCTGGACGGAGGCGAGCGGGCGTGGACGAATCGCGGACGTCAACCGCTGGCTCGACGTCCTGGCGCCGCCCCCCGTAGTGCCCGCAGACCTTGCGGAGGCCATCAGCGCGCTCGATGACCTGACCCGCGCCGTCGGAGGATGGGCCGCCCACGTGGTGCGAACCTGGCAGCAGCGCCTCTCCGACACTGAGGCCACCACAGAGTGGATCAAGGAAGTCGAGGGCCGCTTCAAAGCAGCGCTGGAATGGCTCTACGCCACCCGCAACACCGCGCTGCACGAAGGCCGGTTCGAATCCGAGACCGGGACACTTGACGCGCTGGGCGGACGGGCCCTGGTCGATCTCACATTGGAGGTCCTCGGCAACTGGTACCAGCACGCAAGCACCAGGGACCAGGCAAGCAAGGTTGTCAGCGACCTCGGCACACGCCAGAAGTCCATCCTTGAGGATCTTGAGCACAAGGGCGCCCGCGGCCTGAATCTGACGCACCTGACCAGTCCCACATCGACCGGTCTGGACCGCCCGTGATGTCGGAGTGAAGAAGGGAGAGTGGAGGTGTCCTGCCAACTGAACGAACCGGCTCGAAAGCCGGGCGGGGACTCGAACCCCGGTCTCCTCCTGGTGAGCCGGTGCGATGATGAATCGCCGTACCCGAAGTACCTCCGGCCCTGACCGGACTATAGCTCCCGATGCCCGCCACACACAGCCGATCGCCCGCTTCAAGTAGGAAGAACTGCCGTGAGCGGGCCGCTGGGCAGACCCCAAAGTGCCCGGCCCACCCTCTGCGCTGCCATAGACCGGTCGCTACCAGACCCAGATCCGGAGCGTTCGCCGCGGTTTGGTCACTTCCGCGCCAGCCGGATGTTCGACCGGGAAGAATGCGGCCGACATGAGTGAACTGACTGCCGCGCACCGCGGGTACGAGTACCAGGATCTGATGGAGGCAGGGCGCATCGTCGACCTGCTGCTCGGTGGGATCGCCAGGGTCCATGTGGACGAGAAACTGGTGACGGACGACCGCTTCGACGACCTCACGGTGATCACCACCGACGGATCCCGCGAGCGGACCCAGTTCAAGCACTCGGACGAGGAAAGCCCCCTCGCATACACGACGTTCACGTCCGACGCCCGCGGACTGAGGCTGGACCGCCTCGCGGCGGCTGCAGTCGCCGACCGGGACGGCCCCGGCGCGGGCGCAACCGCCCACCGGTTGCGCGTTGTGATGCGCGACGCTCCTCCGGAAGACGATGTCCTGAACGCGGTGATGGTGCCAGCCAGCTCTGGAGATTTGCCGTTCCTGGCAGGGATGAACACCACACTCCTGCGGTTCGACGCTGAAGCGCTCTTGCGAGGGTTCGACCTGCCCGCGCGGGGCCGGCGCAAGGCGGGCAACATTTTCGAGTTCCTGACCAGCGGCGACAAGGCCGTGCCCAGGGAGAACCTGGAATGGCTGTGCGAGCACCTGGTGGTGGAAGTCAATGCTCCGGCCATGACGACGGACCTCCTGCGGCCAGGGCCAGCCGAAGAGCTTCTCCTCCAACGGGTGCACGGCGAGCTCGGCGCGGGAATCTATCCCAACCAGGGGCGCTCGCCGGTGGACGTTGCCGAGGCGCTGATCCGCACGGTCCGCTCCGCCCGGCAGCGCGGCACGGACGTGACACCCCGTGAGCTGCTGCGCCAGGCCCAGTTGCGCAGCGATCTCGGTGCCCTCGTGCGCGCGAACCCTGTCAACCGCGCCCTGGAAGTGGCTAGGCCCGCCACGGTTAGCGTCCTGGCGGAAGCGGCCGCGACAGCAGCAGCTTCCGGCGGAGTTCTGCTGGTCACGGGCTCTCCGGGACAGGGCAAATCCTGGGCGTGCCAGCAGCTGGTCGACCAACTCAGCAGTGACGGCTGGCTGGTCGCCGAGCACTACTGCTACCTGGGCGATGCCGATGGCGACCAGCTGACCCGGGTGGTCACTGAAACGATCTTCGGTAGTCTGCTGGGCCGGCTGGCCGAGTCAGACCCCGACCTCGTCCAGGAGCAGCGCCCACGTTTCGCTGCTGATGCTCAAGCTCTGATCGCGGCGGTGGAAGCCGCTTTGGGCAAGGACCCCGACCGGCGCGTGGCGCTCGTCGTGGACGGACTGGACCATGTCACACGCGTGCAAGGAGGAAGGACCAGGAGAGCCAATCCGTCCCTTGCCCTCGCCGCGGTCCTCGGCTCGCTGTCGCTTCCGGCCGGCAGCATCCTCATCGTCCTCAGCCAGCCCGGAGACCACCTCGTCCCCCTCCAGGACGCGGGTGCGGCATCCGTCGCCGTGCCGCCGCTTACCGCGCACGAGTGCCGCGCCCTCGCGCAGCGGATCGGGCTTGTCCCGGCGGTGGACGAGGAGCGCGCAGAATCGCTCCTGACCGACGACCACGACGTGACTGACTTCCTGAACGCTCTGCAGGAACGCTCGGGCGGTAACGCCCTGTACGCGACGTACCTCTGCCGCGAGGTCTACCTCCGGCCAGAGACGGTCACGAAAGCCGCGGCAGTGGTAAGGGCGCTCCCGGCCTACCAGGGATCGTTGGAGGGGTACTACACCCACCTGTACGAAACGCTCGGCGCCGAAGCCGACGTCGTCGCGGACATCATCGCCCTGCTCGGCATGTCCGTCACTCGCGAGGAGCTTGGGGAGATCATTCCGGACCGGGTGCACAGGATCGACAGCGCGCTGAAGGTGCTGGCCCCGGTGCTCTCCGAGACAGCCGGACCCGGAGAAATCCGCGTCTACCACGAGTCGTTCGCGCGCTACCTCCGCCTGGGCTACGAGAACGACCCCGGGGCCCTGGAATCGACGCTGGCGCTGATCGCTACCTGGCTAGCCGAGAAGGGACTGTTCGACGACTCGCGGGCTTTCCGCCGCCTCCTGCAGATCCTCGCCGAAGCGGGGCGAGACACGGAGGTGCTCGACTACATCGGACGGGACTTCGTCACCTGTGCTGTCGCCACCGCCCACCCGGCCTCGGCGATCACGGACAATCTGGCGACCGGGGTGCGCTGCGCCGCCAGGACTGCGAACTGGCCCCTCGTCGCTCGTTACGTCGAACTCGCCAGGGCCGCACAGACATTCGAGTTCGAGCGCTTCGACGCGGTTCTGGTGGAATTCGCTGATGTGCCGATCGCTTTGATGGGGGCCCAGAAGCTGGCGGACCGGCTGATGTACGACGGGCGGACCGTCATGCCCGCCCGGGCAGGTCTGCAGATGTGCGCCGTCCTCGACGCGGCAGGCGCCGTGGCACCCTGGCACGAATACATGACAGCACACGACCACGAGGCGGAATCGGACAACACCTCCTACGGCGCAGAGTCCGACCAGGCCGTCGAACTGGCATACCTGCGGGGCCGGTTGCGCCTGTCGGCGACCGATCAGGGGACAGGAGAGCAGCCGCACCAGGTCGGGCCCGGCCGGCCGGTGTCGCTGGACCACATCGCCGAGTGGCTTGACGAACGGAGTGACCAGGCAGCGGCCGACGCCGTCGTGAAGACGCTCCTCGACACCGTCGGAATCGAGGCCGTCACCGACCTGGTGCCGCGCCTTGCGATGGGCGGCCCGGTATGCCTAGCACTCGCCGAGCAGATCGCCGAAGGCCCGGTGCCCGGAACGGCGACCAGCGCCGGCAACTGGGCGCAGAAGGCCGCCGAGCTGGGATACGTGATGGGAACGGCGCACCGGCTGCTCGCCCTTGGGGTCGGCGCCGCCGATCTCGCCGCAGAACTTGCGCCAGGAGAGGCCTCGACGGCACGCGACACCCTGTTCGCCCTGACCTACGACGTACAGAACGAACAGGTCCGGTGGAGCCCCGAGACCGTGGCCAGGTGGCTCGACGCGCTGGCGATCACGGCACGAACCGACCCCATCGCCCTCGATGCCGCACCGGCTCTTGTCCAGGGACCCGGCTGGTACCCCTGCTGGCTGCGGTACGCGATCGCCCTGGCCCGCGCCGAAGCTGCCGAAGCACCCACCCGGTCCGTCCTGGTCATCGAGGCCCTCGATCTCCTAGCCACAGACCTCAACCCCTTCACCGGCAAACCGCGCGCCTGCGACCTCTACCCGATCCATCCACTCATCGAAGAGTCGGTACGCCGGGCGGCCGCCCTCGTGTCCGACCAGGAATGGCCGCAGGCGTGGAGGACCCTCATCCACGTCAGCCGGGAAATCAGCGTCAGCCTGCGCGGCGAGATGGGCGGACCGCTGCCGGCCGACACGCTCCTGACGATCGCCGTCGAGTTCACCACGCCCGCACGGCAGGCCGACGTCGACGAAGCAGTCCGCAGCGAGTCGCTACAGCAGGCCGGCGGACTCTTCTACAGCGACCTCGCCCGCTACCACCTCATCCACGCCCGCCTCGCCCTCACCGCCGACGACCTCGCCGAGGCCGAAGAACTATGGCTGGCCGCCTGCCGCTTCCTGGTGGCGTACGGCTGGCGCAAGGACATCACCGTTTACGAGGTCCTGGATCCGCTGCCCGCCCTGGTCGCCGCAGACCCGGCCCGGGGCCGGGCACGCGTGGCGCGCATCCAGCCACTGTGCGAGCGTCTGGTCAATCACACCGACGGCAAGGAGACCAGGGCGGCCCGCCCTCAGTGGTGGAGCGTCCTGGCCAGGGCCGATCCTGCGGCCCTCGCCACTTTCGCCGCCACCGGCCTGCTCAGCGACTGCAACGGCCCAAACACCCTCCTCCATGGCGCCCGAGAAGACCTCTGGGACGCGTGGAGCGACACCGTCGACCCTGTCGCGGCCACCGCCCTGCGCCTCACCTTGAACACTCCTCTCCTCCAGGGCGACGCCGCGCTTCTGGACCGGCTCGCCCAGGCAATCGGGCCCGCCACGCCCGACGACGTTCCACAGCTGCTGCGCCTCGCACTGAGCAGGGCCGACGAGAGGCAGGCCAACCGCGACTCCTCCGTCGACGAGACCAGGCCGGCCGACGCACAGCTGGTCGCGGAACTCAACGCCGTCGCCGAACGCATCGGCGCCCCGCAGCTCACCCCCCTGCCCGAACCACCGGTCACCGACGAACCCCATAACCGCCCCACCGCCCCCGTCCCCGCGCAGCCGACCCCGGCCCCAGCCTCTCCTGCTGCCCCCTCGCACGCGCCCTCCGAACCGGTGGGCCTGATCCGGGTACTGCGCGCATGGCACCGGAGCCCGTACGAGGCCGGCGCACCACAGCACACCCTCGAGCAGATGACAGACCTCCTCGGCAACAGCCTGCTCGACCTCGCCACCCAAGGACAGACCGACGAGGCCGCCCAGGTTCTGCGTGCCATCGCCGGCCCCTTCGACTTCCGCGACGGCCCTCTCCTGCTGCGCCGACTCGCGGACAAGCTCCACCAGAACGGCCACGACGCTGTCGCTGCAGAGGCCTACGCCCTGACCTGGGTGCGTACCCGCGGACAAGGCGGATGGCTGAACTTCGGAGGCGAGACAGCCCTCGACGCCCTTCGCACGGCCTCACAGCTCGACTCCACCCTTACCCACCGCGTCATCACCGAAGAAGTCGAAGCAGTGGTGGGCTCCGGCCGGTACGGGACCCATGGCATCACCCAGGCACTGATCTTCGCCTTCACCCACCAGGCCCTCGCCCTGCCCCCGAACCGCTCCCTCGACATGGCCTTTGCCCTCTGGGACGAAGCCGCAACGGTCATCGAGAGCAGAGCACCACGCGTCCACGACAGCGACGACCCCCAGCACCCCTACCGCGCGCCCGACAACGACATCGGCATCCCCGTACCCGGCGACCTCGACCTCGCCTTCACGACCGCGGCCCTGGCCGCACTCGCCCACGCCGACAGGGAAGGCAAACGCCGCGCGATGGTCGCGACGCGGTACCTGATCGCACTGCGCCCCGAAGCCACGGCCCCCGCCGTCGCTCTCGCCCTGGAGCAACTGTCCGATCCTGCGTCCCTGATGTGGCTGCTGTGCCTCCTCCAGGAACTGCAACCGGCGGCCCAACCCATCGTGGACCACTGCCAGCACGCGCTCGAAGCACTGGCCCGAGGGCCGCTGCTCACCGTCCGCGCCCTCGCCCGCCGACTGCTCACCGATGCGGCTGGCGTGCCCATGGGCCCCTCCGAGCCGGCCGCGCTGAACCCGCCGAGCCGCCTGTGGATCTCCGCCGCACAGGAAGACAGCCAGAAAGACCGTTTCGTGAAGGGGATGGTCGCAGAAGTGGCCCGGGCGCGGCTGAACGAAGCCGAGCAGCTGCAGCCCGGGCTGATCCCAGCGGTCCTCGCCAAGGTCCGCTACGAGTTCGACACCGAGCGCACCATCCAAAGGAACAAGGCCCAGCTCCGCGCCAACCGCAGTGCCGACGAGGACGAGCTGCCGAACGCCTACCTCGCCCTCGAAGAGGCCATCGAAGAGGCGATCCAGACAGTGGCGGCGAGCAGTCGCGCGTACAGGCTCTCGCAAGGCCTCGGCGCGAGCGACCCGGCCCTCTGGGAGGACCAGCTGGCCACCGTGCTGACAGACGACCCCCGCATCCCGCTGGCCTTCGAAGAAGCACGCTGGCCGCGCCCCAACCTGCAGCCGCCACCCGGCTCGTACGACCCGTCCAGCCAGGACACCACGCAGGCCGGAACAACCACCGAAACCATCTCCACACGGCCACTGGCGCAGGCCCCCGTCCTTACCGGACAGACCCTCCCGGGCTGGCGCATCCTCGCTTCCGCAGAGGAACGCAAGTTCCTGTCACCAAAAACCAGGACGATCGGCCTGACCACCGGGAGCTTCTCGGGCCCGCAAGTGACGAACACCGGGAACCCGCAAGGCAGCGTCTTCGCCTTCTCAGAGGGAGACCTCGAAGAGTGGACCCCCCGACCGTCAGGGCACAACCCCGCCGCCGACGCCCCGCCGGCTACCCCGCTCCTCGGCCTCGACCGCACCATGATCTCCGCCGCAGACGCAGCCCAAGGCCTGGGCCTGCCCGGTTTCGCCCTGACACCCACCCTCTGGCTGCGGACCACACTGTGCCTGACACCCGGAGCCCCGCTGACACTGGACGACGACCGCGGGCCGGCCCTGCGGCTCATCTGCTGGCGCACCGAGTACGAGCGCAGCACCTACCGCCTGCCCTGGCCGCGAACAACCGGCTGCGCCGTCGTGATCCGCCCAGACCTGCTGGACGTCCTGTCCGAGCGGGCACCCGCACCGATCGTCATCCAAGACATCGTCACACGTCACACGGCGGAAAGCACCTGACCAGAAGCCGGTGAGGCACCGTGACCGGATGGCCCGGCACCCGCAGCCCCGCAACAAGTGCGACCAGTCAGCCGCAAGGGGCCGCGTGTGCGGGGCCTCTCACGGTCACGTCTGGCGTACGCAGGATCATGCCGAGGCTGGCGGCAGATGACGTTCAGGTAGCCGCTGATGCTGGCCATCGCGCTCCTTTGCGGCTCCTCCAGTGGGTGTGGGAGGCTTCGGCGGATCGAAAAGGATCGCCTGAAAGGCGAGTTGTCCCCGGTCGGCGGGATCCAAGGCAGGCCGGCGGTCTGTTGCCTGGAGCTGTCCCAGGTTGCGGAGGCTGGCGAGTTCCTTGCGTGGGTGCCCAGTCCCGTTCGAAGCGTAGTCCGGTGTCCGTGCGTGCCATCTCCTCCACGGTGAATCGCTGTCCCGCCGTGCAATCCCGCGCGAAGGACCAGAACGATTGGCGCGCAGTCCGTCTGGGCATGGCACTGGCAGAGCATGAAAAAAGCACTCAACTGTGCATTCGGGTTAGTCACCCTGCCCCCAGGAGAGACAACTATCACACATCCCAGTCTCATCCTCGTACATCCAATGGCCGCAGGTGTCACAGAGGACCAGATCTGCGATCAGGTCGCATGTGAAACAGCGCGCCGTGGTTCCGCTCCGATCACTTGCGACCACGATTCGCGGGAACAAGGTCTCCTCCGCGCACTCGATGCAGGAGACGACTGGCGGCTCACCACCATCCTTGACGGACATAAACGTCGAGGTCTTCAAGACCGCGTCGACATACACGTCGGCCGCGTCCTGGGAACTCCAGGCTCCGTGGCAGAACCGGCACTCAACCTTCGCCTGGTCCGCGTCGACGACCATTGCGAACTGGCCGCACTGCGGACATTCGACCGCCCAAGGGGCACCGGCCGCGAGGTCGCTCCTCACTCGCTCCATCCGCAGCTCAACCAGTGCTTTCACTCGGTTCAGCCCAGCTCGCACGAGTTCCATCTGCTCGTCAACGTGGTGACTGTCACCAGCATCCAAGTGGGGCCGCAGATGGTTGTGGATGAAGTCGAGCAGGAAATCCAAGACCTTGACCGCGCGCGCCTCGATAGCTGCCACTGGAGCGGCAGCCAGCCCGGCCATGCCGAAGTGCTGCAACCGGTTACGGTACTCGGCCAGGGCCTTAATGGCACGAAAGTCCCGGTTCGAGATGGCGATACCGAGCTTATCTTTGAGCAGTCGGCGCGCAGCAGGGATACCGATGCTCCGGAAATCGCCGCGTTGGAAGTGCGCCTCGTCGCATATCTCGCCCTCTTTGTTGACCTCGACGACAAGTCGCCAGTCGCGGCGGGCAAGGGGCCACTTGAGGAGAACCTCAGTGCCTGCCTGCAAGTGCAGCACTGCGTACTTTATGTCACGGGCGGTAGGTTCATCGAGGAACTCCAAAACGCTGAGCAGGTAGTCCATACCGTTGCGGACCACCGGAAAGTGAAATTCGGGGTCGTCGGCTGCTCGATCACCCGCCAGAGGGATCCACTGCAGCGGTCGGTGAACCCGAGGAACCTCGAGGCTCGACAGCGGGAGTGCCCGCGTTTCGCCAGTCACGTCGAACATGACATTCACCAACGTCGCCGATACTTCAGCACTGCTCGGTGCAATGGTGCCTCGTTCGGTGGTCCACACCCTGACCTTTGTGCCGACCAACGGGCGCTTCGGGGTGACGTTCATGTGCAAAAGTGCTCCATCTTCAGAAGGGCGCTGCCCTGGATCCAAGTGATCCGGCCCGAAGGTCTCCCGGAGGACGTAGGCCAGCCCTCACTCCGGAGGCAACTTAGCCTCACCGTATCCGCCGCGCTGCCTGCCTGAATGCGGCTGCCATAGGCGTGAACACCTCGTCGGGCATCATGGACGCGGTGGGAGCGGAAGCCTCCAGAGCTCGGTTTTTGCACGGGCCTGGTCTGCAGGGATCTCACGGACCAGGTGGTAGAGGTTCTCGAAGTATTCCTGCCAGCGGTTGGGATCCGGCATCGCGTTCCCGGCCCGCTTGGCCCTCTCCGCCTCCACCATCGGACGCATGCCTTCCCACACCGAGATCACTGACCCGCCCAGGTACCCGGAGACAGGTTCGATGTCCACGACTCCATGGGCGACCAAGGCACCGAGGTTGTCGTAGAACCAAGCCAGCTCACGCACCAACTCCCTGTGCGCTCCGGGGACCCCGTCCAGTCCCGCCGACAGATCACAGCCTGGCAGCTGCTCGTGCACGAACTGCCGGGCACCGGCCAGACGGGCACTGCGATGCTCGCGAAACAGGTCTACCAGCACCGGCAGGGTGTTGGCGTGCTGAGCCAGCCTCAGCTGCCGCACTGACGCCCAGCCAGACACACCCAGGGCCACCACCGACACCATCAACGCCGCAACACCCATCACGCCCCCGATCGCCCGTCGTCACGCCTTCTTGTCTTCTCAAGCCTGCTGCCACGGCAATGCCCTGGAACAACTCCTTGAACCGGCCGCCCCAGATGGAACGATGGCCGACCTGGCTGCACGGGTACCCGTCATGCGCCGGCCTGCGACCCTTCCGCGTCCGGTGGCGTAGTCGGCGGACCCCCTGCTGCGGCTGCCTTCGGCATCGGTTGCGGCCCTGGCCCGCTCTTGCTGCGGGTGATCGCGCCGGCGACCAGGGACCCTCCGCCAAGCACTACCAGGCCGGTCCCCAGGGTGCCGCGGGACCCGAATTGGTCACGACAGGACTGACGCGGGTCTCCGTCGTATCCGAAGCCAGTCATCGCCCCGGTCAACTTTCCTATCCGCGCTTCCTTGTCTGCAGCCTGCCAGTCGGGAAACCAGGGTGATCCGCAGTCGTCCATCGGTGCAGCCCCCAGGTACAGGCCGATCGCTGCCACGATCGCACCCAAGGACAGGAGCCACACAGTCGTTCTGTTGTCCGCATCCATGCGCGTGATCATGACATCCCTTCGGAGGAGTTGAGGGAGTTTCGTGAAGACGTGTAGAGATCATTGCCTCACTGTCGTATGAGGGTGATCGCGCCCAGCGCCCGGGACGAGCGAAGAGCAGGCTTTGGGTGCGCAGGGACTGGCGTCGCTCTCCCCCGTCCCTCCCCTCGACGCCTTACGTTCCGTCCGCTTCCGCCATGGCCGAGCCAAATGAATTGGCGCAGTGCGGGCGCCTCATGCATCCTGGCCTGTTGCCTACGCAGGAGGTCGCAAGGATGGCAGAGATTCGCTCACTGGAGGAGTTGCAGACGCCGGACAGCACCGCGCTCGTGTTCACCCCGTACGGGCTGGGTGCTCCGATGCCGGCCGAGAGGTCAGCCGAGTTTCTGCAGCAACTGGTCGCGGGCTGTGAGATCGCTCCGGGCGTGGCGGAGGGGACGCGCCGGGAGTTCGATCGGCTTCAGCGTCTCTTCGCCTACGGCTTGTTCGACTATGACGTTTTCACCGTGGTCGACGACCGCGCCTTGCTGGTGATGGAGCAGGCGCTGCGCGAGCGGTTTATCCAGTGGTGTGCTGGCGCGGTGGCGTTCGAAGACGCCAACGGCTTGGAGCCGCCGAGAATCGAACCCGTGGGCACCTACGACGAGGTGCTCGCTGCGGTGAAGAAGCTGGGCAGGAGGAATCGACCGAGGCAGCAGCCGTCGCCGCACTGGCAGTTGAAGGCCGGCCGCACATCGATCGACTTCAATGGGATGCTCGCCGGGCTGCGTGCCTGGGCGCGAGCGGCCGGTCTGCTGCGCGGGCAGCGCACGCGTGGCATCGAGCATGCGATGTCGCATCTGCGCAACGCTGTCGCCCACCCGACCAGCTACCACCGCACGACGCCCGTGGAGGCGGCACGGACCCTGCACGACCTGGCAGAATTCGTCAACCAGCTGTGGGGGCACCCGACCCCTGGCGGGCGTCTGTACCCCGCTCCCGTGGACCGCGACGTGGTCGTCATGGCCTGGAACGACGAGGGAAGCATCCATATGGCGCAGGCCGATGCCCTGCGCGACGACACCGGTGCCGAAGGCTTCCTCTACATCCTGATCCTCAGCGTCTCGCGCCCCGGCAGCCAGTACGAGGATCCGCACTGGGCGGCGTTCGACACTCGGTTCGAGACTACGCAGTTCCCCTCGGAGTACCTCTGGGGGCCGGGAAGCCGCAGCGAGGCGCTGGCCTGGCTGGACGCGGAACAGCCGACGGGCGACACCGTCGACTATCTCGACCGTGTCTTCATGCTCCGCGAGCACGACGGCCAGTTGTACCCGCCGATGCACCCGGAGGTGGCCGCCGGCCTCACCGAAGAAGAGCAGCGCGGCACCTGGCACACCGTGCGAGCCGACTTCCCCCAACACGCCTTCAGCCACGTCCGGGGCCTCAACGGCAACCCCGGTGCCCACTCCCGGACCGGCGACTGCAAAAACTGTCCCGCTCACCACCTCAGCAGCGGCAGCCACAGCCAAGCCCTGCAAGCCGCCGAGGACCTTATCGGCGTCGTCGTCCCTCGACGCCCGCCCACCGTTCAGATCCCCGACTCGCTCTCCTGGCCGCACCGGTTCTGAGAGCACACGGCGTTGGACCTGCGCCGCAATGACCGCCCGTAGACGCGCCTTCCGGGCTCGCGGACCACTGAACACGCTTCCCGGAACGGCCAGTGGAAGCGCAGGACGTGGCAGAACGGGGTGAACGGCTTGCAGTGACGTGCCGCGAAGAGCAGCTCGGCCGGTCGGGGACACCTGTTGCCAGCCGTACGCGACGGCCGTCGAAGGATGCCGTGGCCGATCGCCGAGCGCTGATCGGCTCCCTGTGCACGTGGCGGGAGGACTGCTCCGGGCGCGTGCCGGGGTGTGGGGTGGCGAGGTAGGGGTGGTCGTGTAGCGATGAGCGGCGCGGAAGCTGAGGCCGAAGAGTTCCAAGAGGTGTTTGGTGTCGCCGTCCGCATTGACTTCGTTCCGGAGGCGGTCATCGCGCGGTTTGCCCGAGGTGAGGACCCAAGTGGCCGTTCACCCGGGCGGTGGTCGACATGCACGGTTGTACGGGCGTTGCGGAAGTGGATGAGGAGGTCGCGGTTTTGGGTGGCAGGCCAGTGCTGGTGGCGGTGGGCAGGCAGGCGGCCAGGCGGTGGCGGACCCGTTCGGCCAGCAGGCCGCGGCTGTTGCCGAGGGCAGGGTGGCACTCTCGAGGTCGGTGCTGGAGACGTTTGACCATGGTGGACGGTCAGGCCGTAGAGCGCGACCAGCGCGGTGAGCAGGGCGGTTGCTTCGGCATCGGGATACTGGAGTCGACGTGGCCGTTGGACATAGATGAGAACGCTGGGCATCGCGGTCACCCCAGTGAGCCCAGCGCTTACCACCGAGCCAGCCCGGTTTGTCAGAGGGGCGTGGAAGCATGCATCTGTGAGCGGCGTAGACACGGTCCGAGGTATTGCGTATCAACAGGCACAAGGTGTGCTCCAGGCGATCGAGGTTTTGGAGAACCCCGACCTGGGGGCCCTCCGTGTCGAAGGCGCTGACGACGCCGTCGACATTGAACTGCTTGGCCGTGACGGAACCCTGCGTCACGCCATCCAGGTCAAGGTGCGTGCCCCTGACTACACATGGGGCGAGGCAGCACTGTTCGCAGTTCTGAAGCGCTGGGCGATCCTCCCGGAAGCCAGGCACGCAACGTTCGAGTTCCTCACGGACGGCCGACTCGGTCCGAGCGGTCAGCGTGTCCAACAGGCTCTCGAGTCTGCGGCTAAAGGCGAGACGGATCCTCTCGCCGAGCTGCTCGGTGTCGGCGTCGACGACCCTGTGTACGTCGCACTGGGTAAGGCGACGATCCGTCAGGACCCTTACAACACTGGTGCTCTGTTGGCGCGTGCAGAGCACCAGGTGGCTGCAATGCTGCCCTCAGCACGTACTGCGGAGGACCTGCAGGAACAGGCTTGCATGGCTGTTGACCGCTTGTTTCGTGCCCTGTTCGAGTTCACCAGCAACGCCGAGCCGCGTCACCGTCAGATCGACCGTCGTCTCATCGCAGCGCTCCTGGGCGTACCAGCCGAACAGTCACCTGCACACCGTTGGGCAACTGTGCGCGCGAGCTATCTGCAGGCGGCGGCGCTCTGTGCTGTGCACGAGGCGGTTGTGCCTTCGGTGGCCGACATCCAGGTGCAAGCCCCCGCTCTCATGCGACAGCACGAACCTGGAAAGGAACAGAAGGCGCAGCTCGACGAACTACTGAATCAGACCGGCCCCGTGCTCCTTGCCAGCCGGACGGGAACCGGTAAGTCGACCGCGGTACACATCCTGCGCCAACAGGCCGCGGAATCCGGCCACCCCGTGATCATGGCGCACGCCGAAAGCTACTTGCCCGGACGCCTGGCCGCACTGGCAGCAGATGGACTGGCCGCAGTACTGGGAGAACCATTTCCTATCACCACCGGCGCACAGGCCCTCTCCGACGCCACGGTCACTCTGGTGATTGACGGCGCTTCTGAAATCGCTGAACCGATGCGTCGAGCCATGCACCAGGAGCTACTCGCTCCCACTTCCGCCGGTCGCGGAGCACGGCTTGTCCTGGTGGGACGCGATGTGGCAGCGCTGCGTGACATGCTGCCGAGCAGCGTGACCCCAGCCACGTACCAGATGGTGGGTCTGGAGCACGAGCAGCGGGTCGAACTGGTGGAGAAGGCAACGGCCGCTGCCGGTACGCCATGCCTGCAGCAGACGGCCCGCTCTGTCGTTGTGCCTCTCGAAAAGGCGCTAAATGACGCGGCAGCCAACCCCCTGCTGTTCACCATGGCTCTGTCACTCCAAGGCACCCAGCCCGCTCCCAGCAGCAGAGCGGCCCTCTACCGAGCCTTCATCGAGCAGTTGGCTGCACGAAGCGGGGCGTCTGGCATCGCGGTTGTGCGTACCGCGCTGGGCATCGTGTTTGCCCGTTTGCTGAATGAAGGTCGCCGCTACGCCGACGTCTACGAATGGCACCACCTCCTCAGCCAGGCCGTATCTGCCCTTCGAAACGTGGGGTTGCCAGCTGATACATCGGCCCTCCACGAAGCAGCTCGCCGCTGCGGGCTTATCACTGCGCTGGGGTGGGATCAGACGGTGGTCGCCATGCACGATTCCTTCGCGGACTACCTCGCCGGAGCAGCACATGCAGCTGGCACCGAGCCTCTTCCCAAACGGCTCGCGGCCGGCGACGACCAGCGCATGCTGTTCTGTGCAGAAATCAGCGGTGTGAGTGAGGATGCGGCAGGCTTGGTGGCCCGTGATCTGCCCTTCACCACAGTGCCTTTGGCCCGCCATGACCGCAGAGAGCTGGGCCCGCAGGCGCCCGCTGAGGTAACTGCGCTACTGCGCTGCCTGTCATCAGCGCAAGATCGAGCGGTCGTGTTAAGCCGGCTGAGAGACGGAAGAGTGCTGGTGGTGCACTCTCCCAGAGCCGAGTCAGAGTGGATCGGCGAGGTGTCCGCCCTTGAACTCGCTCAGACTTGTCATGCAGTCGTGGTGGACAGCGACACCGGCCCCTTGGGGATTGCGACGAGGATCTGGCGTCAGGAAGTACTCGACTGCTTCAGATACCGCGCGGCTCCTCCACTCTGTCAGGAACCCGGGTCGACCCCTGTTGTGCTGCTGACCAAGCACATTGAACAGACCGCCGTCATGGCTGAACGGCTAATCGCCCGTGTCGCTCCGCCAGGCCACATTGGGCGCCTGCAAGCCCAGGTGGGGCCGCTGGGCCTTCGGGCGGTGATCGGCCAGCCGCGGCAGGACGCGCTGGGCACGCATACGCCCCTCGACTATCAGCGGGCGACCGGCATCGACATCACCGACACGTCCGGGGAGGCAGAACTCCCGAGCGGGGAGAACGGGGGTTCCACAACCCTCGAGCACCTGCTCGACAGCTCGCCTGCAGTTACTGCTGTTCGACGCGTACGCGAAGCCTTGGAAGCGCTCACCATCAAGTCATGGCTCGTGCCTTAACACTCACAGCCGCCCTGTCCACCGAACGGATGCGCACCATGACCGACACAGCCGTCTGGCAAGCCGTATCGCAGCAAGCAGACGCCTGGGCAGCCCTGCCCATCGTTCAGGAATTTGCCCACCAACTGCCCCGCAATTCGTCCGATCCGACGTGCGGGGTACCAGGCAAGCTGCAGCACATGCAGGCGGGCGGCGCCGACGTCTCCGGTCTGCCCCTGCGGCTGTCCCGCGAAGTGCACATGTTCGACCAACTGCCCAATCTGGCCCCGGATATTCCCCTCGATCCGGCGCAGTGGGGCGCCTGGCGGCAGGCGGCGGCACGCATCGAGGCGGCACACCGCACCACCATCGCATGGCTGCGCTCCCGCATGCCCGGTTACCCGCAACTACCGGCCCCGCAGCTCGCCCCAGGAACCGCGCTGACCACCACCGAATTCACGCGCCGCCTCGCCTGGCAACCAGGCGAACGCGCCGCCGGCTTCCAGATGAAGAACCTGCCGCCCCAAGCCACCAGCACGCTGCAGGCAACAGCTGGTCAAACGCGGACACTCCAGGAGAGTGCCCGCGCCCTGGCCGCCGCACTGCAGGCAAGCCAGCCATGGCAGCAACTCGCCGCTGCCCGGCAGGCTCTAGATGAGGCCAGCCGCAGAGAGCTGACCGCAGCGCGCGCACGCCTCAAACAGCGACTCTCCGGCGCCGCCGTCGACGCCCACGCAACAAGCCGCGTCCTGTCGCGCCACAACTACCGCTGCACCGTGCTCGACGAAGAACTCGCAACACTCACCGGCCCCGCCCGGCAGTTCGCCGACGCCTTCGACAACGCAGACAAGCTCGTGGAACTCGCCGCAAGTGACGTATTCGGTCAACTCGCCCTCTACGGAGGTCCCCTGCTCGTGCAGAACGTCACCGACATTGACTTCGAACCCGGAACCCTGCGACACGTCCATTTCAGCGTCGATACGGACCACTGGTTCAACACCGGCGAGCTCATCCAAATCGACGACCCCCTCGTCGCGGACACCTGCCACCTGATCAGCACCACCGTCAATTTTGGCTCCGCCATCGCCCCCCGTCTGACCGCCCGGATCCTGCCCGGAACAGCCTCCCTGTGGCGGGCCGCCGCGCCAAGGGCATGAGTCACTGAGAATCATCGGCACTGACCAGAAATTTCTCCCCCAGACATGGACTCGGAGCGCGCGCTGCCAGCAACGGGAAACCTCCTCCACGCTCCCTGGACTCCTCAGCACACTTCCAAGACGTTCACAGCCGCCGCGTCCCTGTACGGGCGGGTATTGCGGGCCGCAGTGTTGAAGGTGAGCCCGAACAGTGCACAGATCATGCGAGTGTCCCCTGCGGTGCGGGCTTCGTCGACAAGGCGGTCGGCACGCAGGAGGTGACTGGAGCAGGGGTAGCGGTGGTCGAGCCAGGCACGGCTGACGGGCGTGGTGGAGATCGTGGTCCGGCGGGTCAAGAACAGGTGCAGGTTGGCGGTGTACGGCCAGGCCACGGGGCGGTAGGCGCTCAGGCGCGGACCTGGACCGGATCGGCGAGCATGACGGTGCGGTCCGGCGGGTTGAGCCGGCGCTAATCGAGGTCGCGCAGGCAGTCGAGGGTGAGGGTGCGAATTTCGGTGGTGCGCAAGGCGTGGAGGGTGAGCAGGACGGGGACGGCTGCGCGGGCCGGGTCGGGTGAGGTGAGGGCCTCTCGGATCGGGCCGAGGGCGGCCGGCAGCGGGATGGCGCGGTGGAGAGTGCCTACCCACAGGTGGACGGTGGGGTTGCTCGGCTCGTGTGGTAAGCGTCCTCACCGGCGGGCACATCGCGGTACTCGGTGTAATACAGGCACAGCCCTGCGAGGTCGCCGTACCGGGAGGAGGATCTCTCCCTGAGATCCCCAGCCGGTCACGAGGACTCGTCCGTCCTCGCCCAGGAGCTTGCGCTCGCCGGCGCTCTCCTTAGGACTGCACACGCCGTCGCCCACGTTCGTGAACAGCGTTGTGCCTGCGACGACGTAGGTACGGGCATGAACGGCGTCCGGTCGACCCACGGCCCCCACATGAAGAGCACCAGCGAACGACGGGAAGGACGACGCCGTACGGGCACGGCAACTCCGCCTACACGACGCGATGCGCGTTCCAGGTTGGCGAGGAGCGGGCGGTCTGCGAGGCGATGCTGACCGGAGCCACGCAGGAAGAGATCGCGCAGAGGCTCGGAACCACGCGGAAGTCGGTCGAGCGGCGCCTGAGCCGGGTCCGGGGCCGTGCCCGCAAACTCGCGGCAGCCGACTTCATCGTCGTCCCCTCGGTCAGCTCGGCGGTGCCCCGGTGAACGGTCCCCTCGATCTGCGCGTCCTGGTCCTGTTCCTTGCCGGGGCGGGTACGGCCTACCTCGCGTACCTCCACCCGGCTGCCGGAGTCGCCCTGTTGGTCGGTGTCGGCGTGGTGACACTCCTCTACATGCTGCTGGGATCGGGCGGCAGAGACGGAGACCCCCGTCACTCTGACCAGGTCGTCCCTACTACCCCCGGCCCCGAACCGGGGGAAATACGGGCGTGCCACCGTCATCAGGAGGGGTGGGAAGGCTAGTCGTTGTTATTGGTGATGGTGACGTTGTGGCTCGCTTGAGGATGCAGGACGAGGCCGCGCAGGCCTGGGATGGAGGCGATGCCCCAGGCGATGAGGGCAAGTCCGGCGGCGACCGGTCGGGCGGGGTCGGGCGTTCCTGACCACACCATGGCGGTGGTGGCGGCGCCCCACAGGATCCAGGTGAGCCGTGCTCCGAAGGTCCCGGTGAGGAAGGAGAAGGCCAGCAGTCCGGCACCTGAGGCGACCCAGACCAGGTGCAGGGTGGTGGCGGTGACGGGCAGTCCCGCGGTGTGGGCGTCCAGGTAGGTGCGGACCGGCTGGTCGACGGTGGCAGTCAGTCCGCTGCCGTTCCAGGCTTTCGCGGCGTGGCTGGAGAGCGCGCTCAGGAGTGCTCCTGTGGCGGATGTCAGAACGAGGAAGGCTGAGATGACCACCACGGTTTTGATCCACAGCGCTGTCTGGCGCCACGGGCCGGTCATGGCGTCGGCGACTTCCCGGCGGCGCGCGTCGAGCCAATCCCGGTCGGTGAGCCGCAGCAGAGGGCGCGGTGTGGGCTCGGGCGGCTGGCTGCGAGGTGCTTTCAGGTCGGCGGCGATGCTGCCGACGGCGTCCTGCAGCATCGGCAGGACGCGGCGGTCTTTGCCGACGACGGTGTAGGCGGCCAGGACCGCAGTCGTCGGGAGCAGTGCCAGCAGCCACCAGGAGCTCCACCGAGTGGCGGTGAACAGACTGAAGGCTGCCGCGCCGGCAGCCGAACCGGCGGCCAGCCAGCGCACAAGGCGGTTTGACAGGTTCTGGGCGCTGAAGCGGATCTGCCGGGTGAGCGGTTCGCCTCTCAGAAAGCTGCGCAGCGCGGGCCACAGCTGTCGTGCCGGCTCCCACGGGTCGGCGGTCAGGACCAGCCCGCTCACGGCGAGCAGGACCAGGAACGGGGCCCATCCGGGGGCGCCGGCGTCGGTGACGGCGAGCAGGGCGACGGCTGCGGTCATGAGCAGCAGGCATCCCAGGGCGCGGCCCAGGAGGTGGGTGGCGGTCTGCCAGCGCTGGATGATCTGGGTGGCGGTGCGGCGGGGCGGGGTCAGGTCCCATGCGTCGCGGGCTTCGTCGCGCAGTGCCTGGCCTTCGTCGAGGAAGCCGTGCACGGTGTCGAGCATCTGGTCGAAGTCTGCTCGGAAGAAGGCTTCTTGGAGGTCTTCGGGCATGGGTGGCAGGAGTGTGGGGTCACTGTCGCCGCCCGGGGCGGGTGTGGTGGCGCGCAGGCGGGCGAGCTGTTCCTCGAGTTCGTCGCTGCGCTGGCGCAGGCGTCGGGTGAGCTGCTCGGCTTCCTCGCGGCTGGCTCGGGCTCGTCCCAGGTCCTGCTGTGCGGTGTCAAGTTGGTAGGTCAGCCGGGCCAGTTCCTGCTGGGTTTCCTGGCTCTGGTGGTTTTTGAGGTTGCTCATGCGCTGCTGGAGGTCGACGGTGAGCATACTGAGGGCGGTGACCATCTGCTGAGCGCGGTTGCGTTCCTGGGCCAGGAGGTCGTTGCGCTCGTGCGCCTGGGTGAGCTGTTCCTGCGCGTGGGCCGCCTGGTCCTGGGCTGTGGCCGCGACGCTGGCCAGCGCGGCCGCCGCGGCCTCCTCGGCGGGCCGTGGGGCGGGCAGATGGGCTGAGGGCGGCGCGGGGTTTTTTGCCTGCTGCCACAGCGCCAGGGCCTCTTGGCGGCGGATCTCCCGTTCCAGGCGCGGTGTGAGGGCGTCGACGGCCTTGACGATGAACTGCTGTGATGGAACCTTCTTGCCGCTGAAGAACTCCGAGATCGTGCTGCGGCCGTAGTCGACAGACGGCTCCAGGTCTCTCAGCTGCTTTCCGGAGCGGTCCAGGAGCTGGCGCAGATAGGTCGCCAGCACCTGGCCTTCGACCGTGTCGGCCTGCAGGTCGCCCCATCCCCGGCCAGCCTTCTTCTCCGCCATAGCCCCCCTCGCCCACGTCAGCAGCGCACCGATGACGCCGTGCGCAGTTCACTGACGGCCCCAGCTTACGAAGATCGTGCCCAGGGCGGCAGGGCACCAACCAGCCTCCTCAGGACACCGAATGGCCCGATGATGACGGGCCCGACGGCGCCCGGACGGTCCGGCGCTGCTGTGCCATGTCCGCACTTCACCAGGTCAAAGGCGCGGACAACGTGTCGGACAAAGGCGGCGGAGCAAGGCTGTGAACAGTCCCGCCCGCCTCGTCCCCACACCTGCTGCCTGGAGTCGTCCATGACCCGCCCCGCCGCTTCCCGCTCCTCCCTCTCCCGTCCGCGCGCCCTGTCCGGACCCGCAGCTCCCGCCACGCTGCCTGTCGCACGGACCGGCCGGCGCCGCACCGCTCTGCCCCGCATGAGCGAACTCGCCATCGACCAGTCCGCCGCAGGACGCATCATCGACCTGCGCCGCGACCCGCAGGCCCCGCACAGCCTGCCGCGCGGCCTGGCCGGCGGCCGCTACCGGTGCTGCGCCTGCGGACAGCGGCTGATACTCACCGGCCCCGCCAACACCGCCTCCCACTTCACCCCGCGCTTCCGTCACGACGGCAGGCGGCCCGGATCAGACCACTGCAGCGCCCCGGCGCAGCAGCAGGCAGACATCCAGGCTGACCTCACACGCGTCCTCGACCTGCGCGACCGGCTGTCCGCCCTGCCGGGCGTCACCGCGTGGCTGCAGATCAACCCCGGCCAGGCAGGGCAGCGTTGGGAGGTGCCACCGGCTCTGATCATGCGCCGCGGAAACGAGACCGCGGTCATCGAACGCCCGCGACGGCCGCTCTCCCCCGCCCTCGTTGACCAGCAGCTCAAAGCCGTGCGCGCGCAGCAGGGCGCCGCCGCGCAGCACTGGTGGATCTTCGACAGCGACGATCCCGCCCACTACACCAGCGCCGGCAGCCTCTCTGTGCGGTCGCGCGGCCGGGCCCTCACCCATCGCAAGGTGCAGCCCACCTCCGCCCAGCGGCAGATCAACGCCAGGGGCGGCGCGGTGTGCTGGCTCGCCGAGGACACCCTGCTCATCCCCTACGGCGGACACGCGCACCAGCACGCCGCCCGGGAAGGAGAGGACTGGAGTGGCGACATGGCGTCCTGGCGCCATGACTGGCGCATCTCCAGCCCCCGCCCAGCTGGCGACGCCGACTGGTGGGGGCTGGTCCCGGTCCCGCTTTCC
Organism: Streptomyces aureus; assembly: GCF_000725495.1. Classification (GTDB taxonomy): domain Bacteria; phylum Actinomycetota; class Actinomycetes; order Streptomycetales; family Streptomycetaceae; genus Streptomyces; species Streptomyces aureus_B. The sequence continues at coordinate 129,404 of NZ_JNZD01000028.1, read as the reverse complement.
GTCCTCGACCGCCCGGCCGGCCTGCGCGCCTCAGTAGCGTTCCAGGTCATGGCCGACCTCGCACACGCCGAACAAGGACGCGAACGCCACCGCCGCCGCCTCGCCCGCGACCACGCACCCCACTCCACCACCCACAACCACACGCCCCAGCAACTGCAACTGCCCACGCCAGACGAGCCCCCAAGCCATGCACCCCAGCAGACAGCTGTGACAGCCGCCGTGAACTCCGCGGCAACCGCCGGTCTGCCGGAGCCCGCCAGCACACCCCCTGCAGCACCCGTCGTGGCGCCGGCAGGATCCCTTCCCCGTCGGGCCGCCGCGGCACCCGAACGCCCCGCTGCACGACGCAGCCGCTTCTCCTGGCGCCGCCTTCTGTCCCGCGGCCGGCGCAGCAAAAGCAACCCGACACCGCCCGTCGGCTGAGGCCCCGCCGCGGATGCCAGGCACGACATCCCTGGCATCCGCCCGGGGGGCAGCACCCGAGCCGGCTTCGGACCCGCCATCGGTATCTGCGGCTGTCTCCCCCGCATCACGCAACCCTCAAGCCTGCAGACCCCGTTCCCGGGGACGGCCGGCAGGTTCCGGCGCTCTGTCTGAACCCGTTGTCTGCGCATACCGTGGAATGCATGGCCAACGGGGTGTTTCACACCAGGTACGGCATAGAGATCAACCTGCACCGCAAAGACCTCGCCAACCCCGATCGGGAACACCTGCTGGAGGAGATCACCCAGCCTGTCAGCCAGCGCGCCCGCGACCTGCTGCAGTGCTTGGAGGACCGCAACGGGGGCGAATGCCAATGTGCGCTGGACGGCAAAACCCCCTGGATGTTCGTCCGCCGTCAGCGCCGCAACGGCCAACTGGTCTGGGAGGCAGCCCACCTGCCGCTCACCCACGTCGCCACACCCCAGGAGAGCGACAAGCACAAAGCGATGAAGGAACGGATCGCCCGTACCGCAACGCGGCACGGGCTGGACGTACAGACCGAAGCACGGTCCGAGGACGGACGAGTGGTCACCGATGTCCTGGTGACCGGAGCCGGCGCACGCGTCGGATGGGAAGCCCAGTACTCCCCCATCACCGCCAACACCGTCCGCCGGCGCTCCGCCAAAGCCCGGGCCCGCGGTATCGCGCCCCTGTGGGTGACCGGCGACGCGACCTCCCAGCTGATCGACAGCGCTCCCTGGACCCGCGTCGACGACGTCCCCTGGCAACGCATCATCTCCCCGCTCGCCCTCATCATCCGCGCCGGCGTCCGCCACCTGCAGATATGGAAATGCACGCCAGCCAGCGAGCGTGCCTGCCCCGATACGGGCGACGCCTGCGGCAAATGGCACTGCGGGTGGTACCTGGCCGCGCTGTGCCTGCCCCAGGAACGTGCCACTGCGCTCGATGAACTCGTCATCACCAGCGCCGACGGCGAACACGTGGCCGTGCGCTCCCGCAATCCCCACGACCCCCGGCGCGTCACCTACCTGTGGGCACTGGCCCGCGATGTGCAGCGCTGGCGCGAGATCACCGGCGAATCCGACGCACCGGCCGAACCCGACCAGAGCGACGACGAACACGTCACCTACACCGAAGAAGAAATCGACAGCTCCTGCCGATACGGCGAAGACGGCCCCCACACCAGCAGCCCGCGCCCCTTACGCGAGACCACCTCCGCCACCGGACTCCACACCTTCGACCAAGCACCCGACCACACCCTGCTCCAGCCCAGCCGGCCCATCGCCCTGCATCTCTCCCCCCGCGAACGCCTCGTCATCGCCGCAGAACTGAAATGCCCGCCCTGGGAAATCGGGCCCTGCACCCTGTGCGCCACCCCCATCCACCGCTACGGCCCCCGAAGCCCCCTCGCATGCCCCACCTGCCGCACTACCACTCACCATCCGTAACGGGAGCGATGCAGAACCTCCCCGTCTCGCGGACTTCGACCTCTTCCGGGCTGGCGTAGGGATCTGCGGGGAATGCGCGTTCGCGCCGAGCAGCTGCCGGGGCGGTGAGACGCTCCCGTTACCGCAGCCGCCCGCAGATTTGACCGGTTTGCGGCTGTGGCTGGAACTGCAGTCGCAAAGGCTGTGGAGAGCCGCCGTCAGGGTGATTTGGCTGCCGGGGCGCGGCTGCCTGGCTGGGCTGCGTATGTGCAGGCCAGAGTGGGTGCGTGCCGGGTTGGAGCAGATGATGTTCCGTGGTTTTTGCGAGAACCGAGTTTTTAGTTAGAGCTAAAGGTGGCATTCTAGTTGAGGCAACGTTCGTTGCTGCCAACGGACTTGGGGGTCCTCTATGAGCTTCTTCGCTCGAGGTGAGAACAGCACAGACTTAGCCGGTGCGCAGTTGGCGCGGCAGGCGACTGCCTCTCTAGCGGGGATCCTTGCGGGCCTTGGCAGATCGCGTTCCGACCTGGCCAAAGCGATGGGTGTCAGCCCGGGGCGCGTGAGTCAGATCATGTCCGGGGACGCAAATCTGACGGTGCGCACGCTGGCGGCAGCAGCCGAGGCGCTGGGAGCCCAGGTCGAGATCACGTTCTCGGTGCATCCCCAGACCGCTCACGTGCCGTCGAAGGGCAGCGGGGACTCGTCGCCGATGCGCGGTGCCAGCCTGCCCTCGCATCGCTGAGGAGACGTCTGCTGCCCGGGCCCGGGGTGTTTGCTCGCCTTGGCGGGATGAGCGGCGCTTTCAGCGGCGGCTGCGGCGCCAGGACGGCCGGCGCCTCTGCGGCGGCACCGGGACGCGGTGGTGGGCGCCGGCGTTGAGGGCTCCCGTCCGCAGGACTTCCAGTGCAGGATGCTCGGACCGGCGCCCGTGCAGGTAGGCGAGCTTCACAAAGTGCTCGCTCAGGGTGCGGGCTTCCGCGAACGTGCTGCGGCAGGCGAATTCCTCGTCGGCGTCCGGTTCCCTCTTGAGCCAGGGCGTCTGGACGTTGCACGCGTCGTCGGTCGACGTCTGTACCTCCAGTGCCTTGTCGATCGCCTTCTCGGCGGCCTCGTACTGGGCCTTGATCGACTTGATGACGGCTGCGTGGTCCTGCCGGGCCAGCAGGTACTGCTGGAGTTCATGGATGAACAGGCGCAGCTGCCGTGATTCCCTGAAGTCGGCGAGGAATTCGGTGCTCCAGTTCAGGGCGTCGGTGCGCATCCGGTATTCGAGGCGCTCCAGGAGCCAGGCGACGCCCAGGGTCATGAACTTGACGACCGGCTGGGCCGTGCCGTCCTGCCTGCGGCGGGGGGCTGCCGTGGCGCCGAGAGCGAAGCCTGCCGCCGCCGGAGGAACCTTCGCCAGGTGCGGCAGCAGCAGGCCCGCTCCGACGGCGATGGCGCACATCAGGGCGACGACGCTGAAGGCCAGGGCCGCGGAGCGGTGCGTGCCCAGCAGCCGCCCCTTGCCGGCGAACTGCCGCAGCAGACCGAACCAGGCGACACCCGCGCAGATCCCGGCCGGTAATGCGAAATCGGTGAACCACGTGTGTTGATACCAGTGCATGTACGGCCCCAGATTTTCCAGTGAACAGGCAGGACCGTCGCCCGACGGCAGAGGCGAGGCGGGCTCCCCCTCGGCACCGGCGCCCAGCCCTCGCCCATGGCAGGCGAAAACGCCCGGCATGAGTACGGCCCGATGATCTCACCCTGCGCTGCCCTTGGGTCTGACTTTGAGCAACGTGAAGTGACGGATTGCATGAGATCCGGCCACCCTCAGAACGTCAGGCGGCACCGTCCCGATCTCCAAGCCTCCTCCCCCGGCCGGGATGCGAACTCTGCTGCCGGGAAGGGGCAACCGGTGACAGTCCCGGGGGGGCGGAAGACGGCCGCCGCCTCCCGCACCGCTCGCACCCCCGCGCCAGGCCGAAGAGCGGAGCCGGGGATGGCGGGCGGGTGCGCGAGAGGAGAGCAGCGGGCTTCTGCGCCGCGCCGGCCGACCGAGCAGCTTCCGGCGGACAGACGTCCGGTGAGCGGGCGGCCGGCCGGCGGCGAGCTTGCGGGTGCCCGGGCGCATCGGCCGGCCGCGTCCCCGGGGCATCAGCGGCGCGTGAAATCGTAGAGCCGGTCGGCCAGGCGCCGGTCGGGGCGCTGGACGATGATGCAGGAACCGGCTTTCGCGGTGGCAAGGCGGTCGACCTCCATCTCCAGCCCCCCGGTCGGAGAACTGGCCTGACTCAGGCCGGACTTGCGGACGTAGGTGGCAACGCTCTCCAGGAAGGCGAGGAAGGCGTCATCGGGAGCCTCGGAGTCCAGAACGCCGTCGGTCACTTCATGCAGCCAGTGCCGCGCCTCCCGGGCCTCGCCCAGCGCGAGGTGGTGCAGGTGCAGGCAGTAGGCGGCCGCACGGCGCCCGGCGCCCGCGGCGAGCTGCCACCAGAACTGGGCGCTCTCAGGATGACCGGTCAGATGGAGCAGGCACGCAAACACCAGCGCGCCGTCAACATCCAGATGCGCAACATCCGAAGGAGCATCCGGTTCTTGCGCGAGACGGTCCACGTGGTGGGCCGCATCCGGCTTGTTGAGGATCCACCGGCACACCGTCGACAGCCGCTGGCCGGCCTGCGCGGCCCGCAGCATGTCCGGGTTCGGCCGCGCCGCCGCGCCGGCGGCATCCGCGGCCAGGCGGCGCAGCGCCGCACCCACGTCGAACCCGTCGCGCAGTGTGGTGGTGATCCGTGCGTCGGCGAGGAGGTCATCGATGGCAGTCACTGTCCTGCTCCCTTCTTGACGATCTTGCCCGCGGGAGCGGGCAGGCCCAGCTGGATGCGCAGGCGTTCCTTGCCCTTGCGGCCGTGGTAGTCGACGGTGCGGGTGTCCAGGCCCATGTAGCGGGCGATCCGCTTGGTCGGATACCCGAGCAGATGGCGCAGGACGATGACGGTGAACTGGCGGGTCGGCAGACCCAGGATCGCCTCGTAGAGGCCGCCGGCCGCACCGGTGATCTCCAGCTGGTTGCGGACCGCCTCGAGGTTCTTGGCTATCGGCCCGGCGATGAGGAAGGCCGGGGGCCGGTCGTCCTCCTGCAGACGCTGCGTCACACCCCGGTGCAGCACGGCCAGCGTCTGCTGCTCGAGATCACCCTGCTGCAGCAGCTCGTCCCAGCCGCCGAGGATCTGGAGAAACACCTGGTGCACCACCTCCTCCGCGACCCGGCGGCCACCGAGGTGGATCTCCGCGAAGTCGTGGAAGAACTCCTGATGGCCGAGGTAAAAACCCTCGAAGTCGAGGGGCAGATCAGGAGGGGCCGTATGACCGCCGTCCTGGGGCGACACGTCGGTGCTGATGTCGCCAGTGCCCATGAAACCTCCAGGCGATGCAAGCCCCGCCTGCTCCTCATCGGGCAGCGGCGCGTATCCAGACGCGGGCCAACCAGGCCGCGTAAGGCCCCAGTTGATCGGGGTCCTCAGGCACCACACTCTCGATTTCGGAGGCGTAAGACTCATGCCGACCTCGAAAAATATTACTCACCGATCATCAACGTAAGCGGAACGTTAGTTCTCTGTGGGTCCTCCTGTTCAAGACAGGGCCCGTGAGCAGCGGCAACGCGCAAGAGGAGCACGGTCCTGCCGGTAAGAACGAGCACAACCGTGGCGCACGTCACACCCATTGAGTCAACGCCCGAACGCTCCGCCGCCCAACACCCGCCACACCCTGACACCCGCGCGCAGAACCGATCCGCCATCGCCCGTTGGAGCGACACCGCGCACCAGCCGGAAACCGTCGCCCTACCGCCCCCGCCCCACGAGGACGCGCACGGCACCGAGCCGCTGCCGGCCGGGCACCGGCACCGCGCAAAACGGCTGCAGCGCGCCGACCCGGCGCAGCACCACCGCCGCGCTCCGCTCCTCCGCACAAGCGAACAGCTGTCGGCGTACACGACGAAGCACCCGGGTGGGTACACGCGGACGTGCTTACCGTGGCGCGCACGATGACTGTGCCCGCCTCGGTCTGCGTCGGCTGGCGGAACCGGGCCCGCTGTTACTGCTCTGGCGATAGGGCCGGCGCAGGCAGGTCGAGGACCCGGGCGAGGGCGGCGGTGACGGAAGCCCAGTGCCCGGGCAGGTGGTGAAGGGCCCAGTCGGCGGCCAGTGCGAGGAAGTCAGCCAGATCACGCTCGGCACCAGCGAGCAGGTGGCGGAGTTCGACGACGGACAGTTCGATCACCGGGCTGTCGATCTGCTCCGGACGTTGTCGCCGAAGCGCTCCGCAACCGGTGACACGGGGTCGTGGCCGAAACCGAGCAGGCCGCCGCCATCGACGAGCCGGTGCCAGTCGCGCCAGTCCTCCAGCCCGTCGCAGCAGCCGGGCAGGAACGTGATGCTGGTGGAGTCATCGGTGACCCGCAGGCCGCGCGCGAACGCTGAGGACTCTGGATACCGCTGCCCGGTCTAGGGTTCTCAGCCGTGGCCCGGCCCAATCCGCGCTCTGGCAGGGCCGGGCCACACCCCCTTCTCCTCGGTCCGCCTCGCTCAAGGCCTCTTGCCTGATGTGCGCATCACGGCCGCCCGCAGTCACCGACCGGCTCTCGAGAAGCTGACAGGAGCGATGAATCCCGGCGCGATGCCTCGGTGGTCGTAGCGCGCGACAAGAACGATCTCGTCACGCTCTTGAGCGCCGACTTCCCCGCGCACGACGGCGCCTATCTCTTCCTTCCCGAAGGACGGCAGGAAGAGAGCGAGAGCCCGCTGGCCCGCCGCGAGCTCCCCGGGAACGCCGGCGCAAGCGCCGGGCACTGGACACCGCAGGGCGCGCACGCGATCACTTCGAAGTCCCCCGCACGCGTCCACCTCTTCGAATTGGCCGCCACCTGACCCTGGGAGCGAAGAAGCTGACCGCGACCGAGCAGGACTTCCCACTGAGGGCCTGGCCCGTGAAGGATGCGCAGCGCGCCGTGCTCGAGGAACGGTTCCTCCTGCCCGCCGGACCACGCCCCCTGCTCCCCGCACACCGCCGCTTCAGCAGCAGCCGGCACCCGGTACCAAAGGGTGCCCGGGATCGACCACCCGGCACAAACCGTGGGCTGCGGAGCACTCGATACTGTCGCGCAGCCGGTGGAAAACGTGAACGGCCCACCCCGCGGAATCGCGGGGTGGGCCGTCGACGTGCCTGTGGCGGTGAAGGGCGGTCGCCTACGCGGCGAAAGGCTCCATGAGGCTTCAGCCGGACGATCGTCCTCATGGGCTATAGGTGAGGCCCGGGGACACTGTCCCCTTCACAACCACACCCCCCACAACACGACCCGGCACGCGGACATTCCCGAAGGCAGACGAAGCGAGCAGGACCGCGGCCACCACCGGAGCGGACGGCCCGCCCCGAAGGTCCACGGCTGGCGGGCCGGGCCAGAAGTAGTGGTCAGGATCCTGGTGTGCGGGGTGGGTGAGAGGCGTCCTGGTAAGGCCAGGTGTAGCGGGTGACGGCGTTGTGGGTGAGGCCGAACAGTTCGCACAGGGTGCGCGGGTCGGTGTCCGCCTGGACCTCGTCGACGATCCGGTCATCGCGCAGCAGCAGGCTGGAGGAGGGGTACTGCCGCCACAGCCAGGGCCGGGTCTGTCAAACGAGCGGTGTAATTGGGGTAGTTGGAGCTATTGACGGGCTACCGAGAGGCGGCCGTCGAAGGTGATGTCGAAGGCGTTCAGTGCGGTCTTCCAGCGCATGGTCCAGCGGGCCTGTCCCTTGCCGGTGGTCAGGCCCTTCGCAGCCAGAGAGATGACCATCTCGTCGACGCCGGTCAGGCGCTTTTGTCGCTTCATGACGATCTTCGGCTCGAAGGAGCCGTCGCGGTCGCGGGGCACGGTTATCTCCAGTGGACCGACGTCGGTCAGCACCGTCTTGGAACGTGTGCCGTTGCGGGAGTTGCCGCCGTTCTTTCCGGCCGGGTCGTGCTTGTCATAGCCGAGATGATCGGTGATCTCGCCATCCAGGGCGGACTCCAGCAGCCGTTTGGTCAGCTGCTGCAGCAGACCGCCCTCGCCCGTCAGCTGCAGGCCTTCGGCTCGGGCACGACCCACCAGCTCGTCGATCAACTGGTCGTCCACGGCCTTCACCGACGCAGCCTTCGTGGGCTCGACGGTCTCGGACTCGGACACGTTCTCACTGGTCATCGATGCATCTTCCATGATCGGGAGTTACACCGAACGATTTACAGTCCCACGACCTTCACTTCAGAGGAGCCGCACCCCTTTTCGTTCCCTTTGGAGGTGGCCCGGGTGGTGCTGATGGGTATGCCTGGGCGGACAAGGCGTCGCATTTTGGGTCTGGGGGAGGTTCGGTGACGGGCGTGGAGCTGCTGGCGGGGGCCGTGGTCGGGTATATGGTCCGCAAGTTGCGGCGGGTGGCGGGACGTGCAGACCAGGAAGTCGATCAGGTTCTCGACACTGGGATGGACGCCATCCACGAGCTCGTGACCCGGAATCTGTCCGGTGATCCGGCGCTGGAGACCCTCGTCACGGAGGTTGATGGCGGTGACGGAGAGGTCAGCGATCGTACACTTCGCCGCGTCAGCGACGCGGTAGCGCAGCACGCCGAGGATGACACCGAGTTCGCGGACGAGCTGCAGACGCTGGTCGACGCGCTGGACCGTCACCTGAGCGGACCGGACGAGCCGGGAGGCGTGCATCAGAAGGCTGACGCGTCAGGAGGCAGCAAGATCATCCAGGCTGGCCGGGACGTGACGATCCACGAGCGAGCGCAGTGACGGCCGCGGACGGCCACCGAGCCGCGGATACGAACGGCGACGCAATCGAGCAGCGCGCGGTCGCGTCCGGGTTCGCCCGGGTCTTCCAGGCGGTCGGCGACATGGTCGTGTACGAGGGCGGTGAGCCGTACCGACTCGCTCCGTGGCCGCTGAATCGAGGTGACGACCCGTCCGCCGGGGAGGCAGGCTCGATGCCTCCGAGCGCGCTGTTGAAGGCGGGCGCCGCTACGGTGGCGTTCGCGGGCAGGTTGGCCGAACGGGCGCAGGCGCGGCAGTGGCGTGACGCGGACGGCCCGATGCGGGTAGGCCTGGTCCACGGGCCTGGCGGTCAGGGAAAGACGCGGCTCGCAATGCAGCTCGCAGCGGAGTGGGGTGCGCAGGGCTGGATCGTCCTGGAGGCGTTTCATGCCCGGGATCGACAGGCGCCGCCCGCCTTCAACGTCCCCGACGGTCTGGAGGAGGCGGCCGGGGTCCTGGTGGTCGTGGACTACGCGGAGCGGTGGGACACCGAGGACCTGCTGACGCTGCTCGCGGACACGGCCGTGGGTGCGGGCCGGGGTGTTCGGGTCCGCGTTCTTCTGCTGAGCCGGCCGAGTGGGGTGTGGTGGCAGAACCTCTCCTATCGCGTCGACCGGGACGTCGGTGTCCCCGCGGAACGGTTCGAACTGCTGCCGGTGGAGAGCGACCCGATGGTGTCCCGGGAGGGGCTGTTCACGGCCGCCCGGGACTCGTTCGCCCGGCTGCTGGGAGTCACCGAAGCCCGAGGCGTTCAACCTCCGCCGGGTCTGCTCGTCCGCGCCGAGTACCAGCTCATCCTGTCGGTGCACATGGCCGCGCTCTGCGCTGTCCTCGCGGCCCGGCAGGGCGATCAGGCGCCCGGTGAACCGGCAGCGGTGTCGGCCTACCTCCTCAAGCGGGAACGCGACCACTGGGTGGCGCTGCGCGGCCGGCGCGAGGAGCCTCTCACGGTGACCGCGGACGCGATGGGACAGTTGGTGTACACCGCCACGCTCACGGGCCCGCTCAGCTACGCGGACGCGAAGCGGGCGGTCCGTCGCGCGTCCGTCGAGAGCACGGAGATGCCGGGAACGCTTCTGAAGGACCACGCACGCTGCTACCCGGCCTGGGCGCATTCCGGCCAGGCTTCGCCGGCGCACCTGACGGTCCTGGAGCCGCTCTACCCGGACCGCCTCGGCGAGGACTACCTCGCGCTCCTCACGCCCGGTCATTCCGTCGACTTCGCCGACGACTTGTGGTCCGACGAAGCCCCCGCGCGGCTCCTGCCCCTGACGGACGGCACCGGCGCCGGCGCGGACGCCATCGGCCCTGTGTGGACTCGCCGGGCGCTGACGACTCTCGTTGAAGCGGCCGGCCGGTGGCCTCACCTGGCGCGTACTCAGCTGTATCCACTGCTTCTCGCCCGGCCGGCACTTGCCCTGCAAGCGGGCAGCACGACCGTTACCGCGCTGGCCGCGCACGCGCACATCGACCTGGACGTTCTGGAAGCCATCGACGCGGTACTGCCTGAGGAGCGTGGCGAGTGGGCCCCGGCTGCCGCCGCCGTCGCGGACAGGCTGCTGGAGCGTCGCCTTGACGGCGCCAGCGACGCTGAGCGCGCCCGGATCCGCGGGAGCTTGGCAAACCGCCTCGCGAACGTCGGGCAGACCCAACGGGCCCTGATTCTGGCTGAGGAGTCATTCAAGGGCTACGTCTCCCTGGAGAGGGAGGACATCCCCGGCGGTTTCTTCGGCCAGACGCCGGACGGCATCCCGGCGTATCTGCCCGAAACGGCCTTCGCCGAAGGCAACTACGCCGTCCGCCTGGCCCAAGCAGGCCGTCTTGAGGACGCGCTCGTCCACGCGAACACGACCATCCTGTGGCTGATGATCCTCACGAAACAGGACCGCGAGGGGTTCCTTCCGGAACTGGCCGTAGCCCATTACAACTACGCTGGCTGGCTCGCGGAAGCAGGACGTCACGAAGAAGCCCTGAGATGGTCTCAGGACGCTATCGACGAGCTGCGTGAACTCGCCCTGCGGCCCGGCGGCGTCGTGCACCTGCCGTCCCTGCACGACCTGAACGCCGCCGCGGCCCGTCACGCGCAACTCCTCGCGCACCTGGGACGGACTGACGAAGCCCTCACCCTGTCCCGACTGTCCCTGGCTGGCCTGCGGGACCTCGTCCGGCTGGACCGCACCCGGCTCCTGCCAGAACTTCCCGCTCTCCTCCGCGACCACGCGGACCTGCTCGAACAGACCGGCCGCCCCCTCGACGCGCTGCCGTACTCGGCAGAATCCGTCGATTCCCTGAAGGAACTGGCGAACACCGACCCAGGCGCCTACCGCCCGCGACTCGCGGAGGAACTGGCACGACACGCGCTGCGCCTGTCCGAACTGGGCCGTGCGGCCGAAGCGCTGCTGGTGTCCGAGGAAGGGATTATCCAGCGGCGCGAGCTGGCTGCCGAGGACCGCGCCACGCACCTGCCGCCCCTGATCGCAGCCATCAAGCTGCACCTGCTCCTGCTGGGGGAAGCCGACGCGTCAACGCCTCTGTTCTTGCGATACTCCGAGCAGTCGATCGCCCTGCACCGGGAGATGACCCAGCGTGAGCGCACCGCTGACAGCGTCGCTGACCTCGTCCGCGCGCTGATCCCCCACGCGTCACGCCTCATGGAAGCGGGCCGCGTCGACGAAGCCCTCACCTTCTCCCTGGAGGCCGTGTCCTCAGCTGCCGACCTGAAGGGCGGACCGGCGGACACCGTCGACCTGCCCATCGCCGCCGGTTGGCATGCCCTGTGGCTCGAAAAAGCAGGCCGCCTCACCGAGATGCTCACCTACTCGGCAGAGGCCATTGAAATCGCCTACAGCCGCTACCAGGACGACCCCGACGTCAACCTCCCCGACCTGGCGGCACGAGTGAGCGACCACGCGGCACGCCTCGCGGACAGCGGACGGCAAGGCGAAGCCCTCGAGCACTGCCGCCTGGCAACAGGTTGGTTCCAGGAACTCCTCGACGCAGACCCCGACGCCCACCGAGAGGGCTACATCCGCAACACCGCCGTCTTCGCCCACGTCCTCATCAGGGGCGGCCGGTACGCCGAAGCCGTCGTCCCGCTCCTCTTCGCCACGAACTTCGTCCCTGAACTACCAGAAGACCGACGCTACGACATCGGGCCGTGGATCGGGGACCTGATCCGCACCGCGCACGCGGGCGCTCCGAAAGCGGTTGCGCGACAGTACCGACAGATGACCGGCCAGCCCATCCCGCCGTACCTCCAGGGGCAGCCCTCACGCTGAAGGGTCAGGGCGTCGACTTCTCCAGCTTCCACAATGCCCTCGCCCAGACCCGCAGCGACTGGCAAAGACACAGCAGGACGCCGCCGCGAAGCGGCAGGGCTCAGGGCCCTCGACCGAGTGCCCTGAGCCAACTCAAGACCGACTGGTCGACGTTCCAGCAGCCCCAGGCGATGCAACCGCAGTACACCGCCCAAGTGACCTCCGTGGCCGACGTCACCCAACTGCAATCCACGGCGGCTGCGGACGTACAACAGTGGATGGGCAAGGGCGGCGGCTACCAGGCCACCGGCGACAACCTCGTCAAGGAAGCCGACGCGGCGGCGTCCACCGCCCAGACCGCAGAGTGCTGAGTTCGTGACAGCCCCGCGAACAGCCCCGACAGCGTTCTTCCAGCTCAGCCCTTCCCTCCAGAAGAGCCGCACCCATCTCGGTCCGGCGCTGCGCACCGGTCATGCCGCCGCTGGACGGGAGGTGGCCTGTGTCCGTCTCGTGCTGCTGCCGGTTGCGCATGTCCTCGTCCCACAGCGACAGGGCGCGGCGTCGGCGCTCGCCGCGCCCGGTGCCGTCGAGGAGCCACAGGCCCATGGCGAAGTTCTCCAGGGCGCCGCGCAGCAGCGGCCAGGGAGTGGTCGGATCGACCTCGCCGGTTGCTGTCAGGCGGCGCAGCGCGTCAGTGAGGGCGAGGTCCGCGGTGTAGAAGTTCTGGATCAGGTGCGCGGCGAGTACGGGCTGAGCGGGGCGTCGTCGGCGGCCAGGCTGCTGACCGGTACGGGTGCGGGCAGTTGCCGGTAGGCATGCTCACCGCGGGCCTGCTCGATCGCGTGGAACAGCCGCAGAAGGCAGGGGCCCTGGAAGGCATGCATGCCCATGCCGGACAACGGTAGAACGCAAAGACCGCGCGAGGTAGCCGTTTTGATGCGGCTGCGGTCGGCCCGGGGAATATCGCGTATGGCGCCTGAGCGGGTGGTTTTCGTGGCCGCTCGAAGGTGCTGAGCAGAACAGCGGCAAGACACTGAGGAGCTAGGAGCGCGGAGGACCGTATGGCTGGCCGAAGGGTCGACCGCGTCCCTGATCGGCGGGCGGCGCCCGCTTCTGTGTGGCGGTTCGGGGTGCCTCGCTGCCAGGCAGAGGCACCCCGGACCGCGGCCGCGCGTCAATCGCGGCTTTCCTCGTTTCCCCGGACTGTTGGAGTCAGCAGCAATGCAGGGGACAGCGTGAGCGTGAAGAAGCATGTTCATCCACGGTCACTTACAGATGTGAGTGTAGATACAAACCAATGGAAATCCGTTTTTTTGAGCTGGACAAATGATGAGCCAACCCTCTGTACGGTGGCGAACGCCCAGGTCAGACGGGTGAGTGGTGTAGCCCTCCAACTTAGACGAAACATGAGCCAACCCGTAACTCGTCCGCACGCTAAGGGCGTTGGGTGCGAGGCTAGGGCACCGGAGGACCGGTGTCATGCGCGGCCATACGTCAAATGGCCGGTGGCCGATCCCCGTCACGAACTCACGGCCGCGTTTCGCGGGGGCCTGCCAAGCCCCTGCGCGGCCAGCCGGGTTCGCGGAGTCAGCAGCAAACAGGTGGTGCGGGCGGTCACCGCGATGGTCCCGCCCGCCCTTCGGACAGGAGACGTTTCTTTCATGAGTGGAAAGTGCGAGGTGTCCCCCTCGTCGTCGGCCGGGTACGGCTTCGGCATGGCCAGGGCCCTGGTCGTTCTGGGCTTCGTCACCGCCACGGTCACCCTGCGGATCGGTGCGGGAATGGGTGCCGCGGACATCGTGACGCTGCTGTCAGCCGGTGGCGGAATCTCCGTCGCCGTGCTGATCTGCGCGAGCGGCGGGACGGGAAGCCGTCGTCTGGTGCAGCACTTCTTGAGGGCGGCGCTGAACAACGGCACCGGCAGCTGAGGGGGCGGGCATGGGACGTCCTGAGATTCCCGTCGACTTCACCGTGCCGGAGCGGGGTGTGTTCGCGCAGTACCTGCGGTGCCTGCGAAAGGCGGCAGGCCTGACGTACCGCGAGCTTGCCGAGCTGGTGCCGTACTCGGCCGCACAGCTGAAGCGGGCGGCCGGCGGCAGCTATCTGCCGCCGTTCCCGCTGGCGTTCGCCTACGCTTCGGTCTGCTGCGCCCGAGTCGAGGACATTGACCTGAGCCGGGTAGCGCAGCTGCACGCCGAGGCGCAGCAGGCAGTCGACGAGCACAGGCACAAGGACCGGGGCTCGACTGTCTTGGCGAAGCCGGAGTTCGCCCGTGGCGCGTGGGATCTGAGCGGCGCTCTGCGCGATCAGTGGGCCTATGCCGGACGGCCGCCGTTCCGCCGTATCGAGCAGGAGACGAAGCGGTGGGTGTCGCGCAGCACGGCGCACATGATCGTCACGGCGCGGACCCTTCCGCGCGACCTGCGACAGTACGTCGCCTTCCTTGAGGCGTGCGGGATCACCGGTCTGCAACTCGGGAAGTGGCTCAGGGCCTGGGTGCGGGTCTGCGGCTTCCCGCGAACAGACGAGGAGTTCGCACGTCTGAACGAGTGGATGGCCCCTGTGGTCAACGAGAAGTACCGCAAGGTGCTGCGAGAGGAGTACTGCAAGCTGCTGAGGCGCTCGCGGGAGGCGGAGATCCCGGAGGTGCAGGAGCTGCAGATGCAGGCGCAACGCGAGATGAAGGCCCTGGTTGGCAAGTGGACTGTGCCGGTGCGGCCGATGGCGGCCGTGCACGGGCGTCGTCGGAGGATGCGCACCATCAGCCCTGCCGCGGTCGGTGCCGGCTGAGGCTGGCCTCCATCCCCCGGCGTCCCCACTCGCCACCGGCTAACTTTCTGGAAGTTCAGCGCTGTGGCTCTCATGGGCGGCCCTGAGGGGGCCCGGATCCGCCTCTTTGACCGGTTCCCAGCCGCGACGCGTCTGCCGCAGCGCATTCAGCTGGTGAACGCGCTACCTGGATCCCGGCCCGGTCGGCAGGCCTGGCCGGGACGTCCGGGCCGGGCTGTCAGCTGCCGTCGGGGCGATATGCCGACCGATGATGGTCCAGACCGGCTCGGGCGCTTCTTCGGGCACGGCGCCTGTGAGGCACTCAAGGTGCTGGACCGCCTCACAGGTGGTGTAGCGGTCGGGGCCCAGGACTGCAGGTAGCGGCGCCGGTGGTGCGCCAAGAGGACCGGTCCCGTAGCTGGGCCGGTCCTCGTCAGCAGGTGCTCTTTCTGGCGCACTCGGTGGTGGCCCGGTGGTGGGAGCAGGCTGGGATCAGGAGGATGCCTGGCTGTGGCACCTGCACCAGTTGGCAGCGCAGCCGGTCGGCGGTGAGCTGGCCCGGTTCGAGGCGGTCAGGGGGTGCGGGCTTCAGCGAGGTAGCCGGAGACGGTTCGGGTGGTGGGGTGGTCGGGGCCGAGTACCTCGGTGAGACCGTCGATCGCTTCCTCGTACTGGGGGATGGCGTGTTCCAGGTCTCCTTCGGCCTGGTTCAGCCGGGCCAGGCCGCTGAGCGTTTTGAGGGTTTCGAAGTGCTTCGGGCCCAGCACCTGGGTGCGCAGGTCCAGTGCGGTGGTGAACAGCTTCCGGGCCCGGTCGAGGTCTCCGGCCTCCCTGCAGGCGGAGGCGAGGTTGTGGAGGTGGCGCAAGGTATCGGGACTGTCCGGCCCGGAGAGCTGCTCCTGGCAGGTCCACGCCTCATCGAGCAGCGGGACGGCTACCGCGGCGTTGCCCTGCTGGAGGTGGCAGAACGCCAGGTTGGCCAGGGTGAGCAGGGTCGCGGGGTGCCCGCTCCCGAGGACCTCACGGCGCTGTTCGAGGGTGGTCTCGTACAGCTCGGCTGCCTGCTCCAGCTCCCCGGCGGACTCGTAGGCCCCGGCCATCATGTTCCGGCTCACCAGGGTGTCGACGTGAATCCGGCCCAGGATCTGCTCGCGTTGGACCAGCGTCTTGCTACACAGATTTAGCGCGGTGTCGATCTCACCGTTCGTCAGGTGCAGGTTCGCAAGGTTGCTCTGGCTCAGCAGGGTGTCTGGGTGGTCCTCGCCCAGGATCGCCACCCGCCGCTCCAGCACATCCCGATAGATGTCGCACGCTTCGTCGAACCGACCGGCCGACTCCAGGGCAAAGCCCAGGTTGCCGAGGCAGTCCACGGTGGTCGGGTGCTCACACCCAAGGGCGTCGGTCAGCTCGGCAAGTACCTCACGGTAGAGCGCGACCGATTCCTCGTACCGGCCGACGCTCTCGTACGCCCCGGCAAGGTTGTTCCGCACCGCGGCCGCGGTGGGCATCGGCGGGGTCGAGTCGTGCTCCCGGCGGACCAGGCGCTCCGGGTTCCGGAGCAGGTCCTCGTAAATCTTGATCGCCTGCTTGGGACGGCCCTCGTCCTCGTACGCCAGGGCAAGGCCGTTGCGTAGGCTCAGGGTCCGGGCGTGCTCCGGGCCAAGGTGCTCGGCGGCGACAGCGGCGGCATCGATGAACTCCTCGATGGCGGAATCGAATCGGCCGCTGTCGTGGTAGGCGGAGGCAAGGTCGGCCCGGATGTTCAGGGTGGTGAGGTCGCCCGGGCCAAGCGCCCGGATGCTCCGCTCGCGAAGCTCTTCCAAGACCTCGACCGCTTGGCCGAGGTCGCCGGCCGCCGCTAGAGCGGAGGCGTGTGCGTTGCAGCCGATCAGGGCGGTCTCGTCGTCGGGGCCGAAACCCGCCACCACCTGCCGCGCGTACGCCCGGCGCACCGGCAGGGATCGGACTATCTGGCCCTGCCGGTGCAGGTGCGCCGAGGTCTCGCGGAAGAGCCGGGCCAGGCCCGGGCGGTAGTCCCCGGGGTCGGTGCCGGAGAGAGCGATCACATGCGGTGCGAGCAGAGCGAGTCGGGCGAGCAGTGCCTCGTCCGGGGCTTCACCTGGGGAGGCTTCGGCCCCGTCCGGATACACGGCTTCGAGCAGGAGGCCCTCGGCCTTCGGTCGGCCGCGTGGCGGCGGAGGGACGCTGCCCTCGGCCGTATCGAGGCTGGCGTGCCGGATCGCCTTGTCGCGCAGCACGGCCTGCACCAGGCGGTGGACGGAGACCGTCTTGTCGGTGAGGGTGACCATGCTGAAGGCGTTCAGCCACCCCAGGGCACTGGGAACCGGGAGCTTGCCGGGGGCGAGCGAGGCCAGCAGGGACCGGGGGCAGTTGTCGGGATCGAGCCAGGCCAGGACGTGGAGCAGGTCGACGGCCAGCGGGACGGTCTCTTCCAGCGCGGTGAGGGTGAGCTTCCAGACCCGGGCCACCGTCCGCTCCTCGCCGGAGTGGTCCTGGGCAGCTTCGTCCAACTGCTCGGCGAGGCTGTCGCGGTAGCTTTGAATGCTGGTCACCGTCTGAGCCATGTAGGCGGCAGCCTGTTCCAGCGCCAGTGGCAAGTCGCCCAGTTCCTTCGCCAGCTGACCTGCATGCCACTCCTCCTCGAGGGAGCTGAAGGACCCCCAGGCGTTGAGCAGCGCGACGGAGTCTTCGCGCGGCAGAACGTCCAGGCCGATCAGCGTCACCCGGCGGTTCCATCCCGTGGCGTGGCGGCTGGTGATCAGATGGTGCCCGCGCCCGAGGCTGCCCAGGCGCTGCCAGAGCAGGTTCGGGTCCTCGACGTTGTCGTGGACCAGCAGCCAGTTGTCGTGCTGCTGGAGCCAGGACAGGGCCCAGGCGATGAGCGCGCGCTCGGACGGCACGGTGCCGCCCCAGAACGGACTCAGCCGGACCGCGATCTCGGCGAGCGCGGCATCGACGGCCCCGGGGGCGGCTGCATCGATCCACCAGACCAGGTCGTAGGAATGCCGATGGGTCTGGGCATACTTCCGGGCCAGCTCGGTCTTGCCGACGCCGCCCAAGCCATGCACCACCACAACCGGGATGCCGACGCCGTCGGCGAGCCGGAGCAGCTCGGTCCGGATCGCGGCCAGCTCCTTCGCCCGGCCGGTGAAGGTCTCCTTCGGAGAGCGCAGGTCGAACTCGCCACGGGCCTCGGTTTCGGCAGCCCAGCGGATCGCCGTCGGCGGGAGCTGCATGACATGGGGGATTGTCGGGCCGTGGCCGACGCCAGCTACCGCCCCAGTACCGTCGACCGGCCTGCCTAACTCTCGGCCTGGCCCTGAGGTCGTTTCCGGTGCTGGAACAGGCTTGCTGGCCGCAGTGCGTCGCAAGTCCAGCAGTTCCTGTGTCTGCTCCTCCGACAATGCCAGCCCGGCCGCGAACGCGCGGACCGTCCTCTCCTTCGGCACGGGAGCGCCGGGCCGAAGGGCCTCGAAGAGGGTACTGCGGCCTACTGGCCACTTACTGGTGGCTACGCGGCCGACGAGCTGCTCCTTGCTCAGCCCCGAGAGAGCCACGGCGTCCTTCAGGCGGGCACGCAACTCGGCCAGTGCCGCTGCCTTACGCCCATCGGCGTCCCCCTCCACATACCCCCCTGAGTCCCGCACGTCCAAAGAAGTCCATCTTTGTCCAGCTGGACCCGGGCGGACACCTGTTCCGTGAAATTGGGGCGGGTCAGCATCCGCCCTCCTCGGGGAGATCGCCGTGAACCACCTCGCCACAGTCCTGCTCAGCACCGGTCTGGTTGTCGTACTCGCACTCCTCGCGGCCACGGCAGCCGGCGTACTCACCCGCCTGGACGGCGCCACCTATCCCGCCGCCCTGATGCGCGCCGCGGCCACCTTCGCCGCCGTCCTCACACTTCACTGGCCATCGCCCTCACCGGCGTCCTCGCCCAGGTGCTCTCCTGACAGGCTCCACATCGCGGAAAGTCCCGCCAGACGAGGAACACCATCCACTCCGCCCGCCCCTCAGCCGCCCATCCGGCTGGGCGCCCCAAGGGCGCGCAGCCCCGCTCAGACCGCGTTTGAGATCTGCGGTATCCCCCGGACTGAAGTGCTCGTTGAGCCTCTCGTGAGCGGTGCTGGGGGTGGGTATCCGTCGGACCTGACAGATGATCAATGGGCGCTGGTGGAGCCGCTACTCCCTCCGGCTCGGGTGGGTCCGAAAGGTGGTCGGCGGGAGAAGCATCCGCGGCGGCGGATCGTCGACGCGATCTTCTACGTGGTGCGGACCGGGTGTGCCTGGCGGCAGTTGCCGAAGGACTTCCCGCCCTGGCCAACGGTGTACTGGTACTTCACGTGGTGGCACGACGACGGCACCGTCGAGCGCATCCATGACGCCCTGCGCGGCAAGGTCCGTCAAGCCGACGGCCGCGACACGGAGCCGAGCGCCGGGCTGATCGACTCGCAGTCCGTCCGCACTGCTGATACCGTCCCCGCCGCCACCAGGGGCTTCGACGCGGGTAAGAAGGTGAAAGGCCGCAAGAGGTTCATCGTCACCGACACCCTCGGCCTGCTCCTGGCCGTCCACGTCGTCGCGGCGAGCATCCAGGACCGCGACGGCGCGAAGCGGCCGCTGCTGTGGACCAGGCTCGACCACCCCGGAGTCCGGAAGGTCTGGGCCGACCAGGGCTTCGCCGGCCGCCTGGTCGGCTGGGCCGCCCAGATCCTCGGCCGCGAGCTGGAGATCGTCCGCAAAGACCCTGGCCAGCGCGGCTTCCAGGTCCAGCCCAAGCGGTGGGCGGTGGAGCGAACCTTCTCCTGGCTCACCACCCACCGGCGCCTCGCCAGGGACTACGAGACCAGCCCCGCCCACTCGGAGGCGATGATCCGCTGGGCGATGATCGGCATCATGGTCCGCCGCCTCACCCGAGGCCGACCGGCAACCCGACCAGGCCCACGACCGCTCTCTCGCGCCGAGGCCTGCGGGCTCAACCGCCTTACGGCCGAAGGCTCTCCGCTCACCTCATGAATGCGATCACCAGAGGGTCCGACTCTGGCGCGATGGAGTCGTATGTCGGGGAGTCGACGTGGCAATGATCGCTTGCATCCGCCTCGGAAGCGAAGTCCTCGATGTTGTCGGCCAGGAGGTCGAGAGCTCCCCGTCCCCCCTGGATCCTCAGGATCTGACCCTCCGCGACGATCGAAGCGGTGTCCCGCCCCGGATCCTCCCGGAACGCGATCTCGGACAGCGACCTCTCATAGGGAAAGGGGTGCCGGTTCTCCGAGAGATCACAGCTTCCAGCCTTCCCCCGCAGCAGCTGCCCGAGCGCCAGGAGCTCTCGACGCGTCCCAGAGAGCTCAAGCTCTCTGGTCTCCCCGCTGTACAGAACCTGCAACATCACATCCCCTCCGACCTGCCGATCCTACTGATCAGCAAAACGGATCGCCTTGCCGCTCCTTCAACCTCAGTCGGTCCTCCAGCTCCACGGCAGATCTCAAACGCGGTCTCAGAGAGGTCTTGGCAATTACTCCGGCAGAGACCCTGCCCCTCAGAACGGGACAGGGTCTTCAAAAGACTCAGGATCCGAGCAGGTCATGCATTTACCTGGTCAGGAACACTGAGATCTTAAAATCTACCGACAAGGCGCCAGCGAGCCTCCTTGTGGAGGCCGATAAAAGGTCAGCCTTGGCACTTCTACTGGGATCTACGAGGGACGAGCTGGTTTCAGCTTTCGATACTCATCAATCCCTCGCACGAATCGACATTCACCGGTTGCATCGTTGACAACGATGGGCCAGTTCCCGCCCAGCCGCGCGCCGCTTTCTTCGCTTGGCGGATACACAAAGACATGATGGCCAGTCAAGTGCAACCGATCGGCGGGTACGATGCGACATCCCCATTCATCCCACTCGGGAATCATAGACCTACCAAACCCCTCAGCGATGCTCGCGGCCTCTTGCTGCTGCACTCTACTTTCCCCCTCCCGTATACATGAAGTCGTAGTACTCCCATTCGTCCACGGCGTACCCGCCCATCTGGCCATCGAGGAACTTGATGTTTCCACCATCGTTCACAGCATTGAAGAAGTGTCCCGGGTACGGGATGTTTCCGGCACCGTCGGTGTCGAATCCGTAAACGATACCTCGTGCCCCATCTCCCTTTCGCAGCAGTTCACCGGATATTCCATCAAAGCCACTCGTCGCCTTGAAGGTCGATCCGTAGCGCTTTTCGAGGGCGCGCGCGTCAGTGATGCCCCCCTCTTTCGCCACCGAACTGAGTCCTTGGAGCCGTTCATCGGTGGCCACTGCGCACTTGGCACAATTGGTTCGCGATCCTGACGGGTTGACACCCTTAAGGTTGCCACCCGGTCGCATTTTTCCCGATACCTGACCTCTGCCGCCGACGGCAGCGAGGAGGTTGTCGTAGACCTCAGACTCAGCCCGTCCGTACAGAGGATCGTGTGGTGCTGCCCCGTGAGAGGCTGCCCAGGCATCGTAGGAATCAGTGACTTCGCAGTCTTCCCACCCAACCCAACAGAGAGGGTACCCGACCTTCATCCCCCATTCGCTTACCTGCGCAATTCCATGTCCCCAGCCAAAAATCACCTGGCTTTCGTTTCCCCAGAAGGTGTCATCACCACTGCTGGTGGCCCCTGCACTGCCAGTGTGCGATGTTCCGCAAGGGCAGACGCTTCCTCCGCCGGCCGTGCCGTCAGACTTCCTGTTGCTGGATCCGTTGCTGACGCTGGGGCCGTGCGGTTGGCCGTCCGCGCTGCAGAATGGCGGGCACTGCCTGTCGTCGACGCTTCCGCCGCCACCGGGTTCGGTCGGCTCGGTGACGAGCCCGGTGGGGTCACTGTTGGTGATGGGGCTGTTATTGGCGTAGCTGTAGCCGTTGAGTGACTGGTGTTGGTCGAGGCTGAGGAGTGGGTCGACGCTGATGAACTGGCCGATGGCCGGGTCGTATTCGCGTGCTCCGATGTGGGTGAGGCTCGTCGCTTCGTCCGCGGGTTTCCCGAGGAAGGCCTTGTCGTCGGGCCAGGTGGTGGCCTTCGCTCCGCGGGGTGCGCCGAACGGTGTCGTGTAGCGCTTGGTGATGGCGTAAGTGGTGGCATCGAAGGCGAGGCTTGCGGTGCCGTGGGGGTCGGTGGCGAGGAAGCTGAGCTTTGTGCCGGAGGTGCCGGACTTGGCGGTGCGGACGGCGATCGTCTGGCCGTTGGCGGTGTAGTAGCGCGTGCCGGTGAGCGTCTTGGTGGTGCCGGCGACTGTCAGCCGTACCTCGGTGCCGCCGAGGTAGAGGACGGTGTCGCCGTCTGCCTTGGCGCGGCGGATGAGGAGTTCGCCGCCTGCGTCGTAGAGGTAGCTGGTCTCCTTGCTCTTCTCAGTGGTCTTGGTCAGTTTGCCTTCGGCGTTCCAGAGCAGGGCCTGCTGTGCGCTGGGGCCGGGGCGTGCCGTGGTGTTGCCCTGCGCGTCGTAGGTGTAGGTGCCGGTCGTGGCTCCTGAGGTGTTGTCCAGGGTGTGGGGTTTGGTGTCGGTGGTGGCGTCGTACTGATAGGTGGTGGTGCTGTCGCCGGTGGTGGTGTGCTTGGTTTCGGTTTTGCGCTGGCCGGCGGTGGTGTAGGTGTATGAGGTCCAGTAGGGCGCTGCGCCGTCGATGTTGGTGGTGGTGCGGCCCGTGGCGGCACAGTCGGCGGTTTTGGGGGTCCAGGCCTCAGTTATGCGGCTGTTGCTGTCGTAGGTGAAGCACTGGTTGTCGGTCTTGGTGGTGCCGCCCTGGGTGGAGGCGTCAAAGATGGAGGTGACGTTGCCGGCGTCGTCTTGGGTGTAGCGGGTGTCCTGCGGCATGTAGCCGTGGACGTCGTCGGTGACGAAGGAGCGTGTCAGGCGGCGGGTCCCGGGCTGGTATTCCCAGTTGAGGTAGGCCTTCTTGGCGGAGTCGGCTCCGTCCATGCCCAGTTCGAGCCGGGTCAGGTCGCCTTGGGGTGAGAATCCGGCGTGCTGGAGGTAGCCGGTGGTGCCGACGGAGGATGTCTGCTGCCCGGTGGCGTTGTACGTGTAGGAGACGGTTTCGGAGGGGAGGCCTCCGACAGCCGGCTGGGAGGTCTGGCTGACCGTGCCGTCTGCTTTGTAGCCGGTGGTGAAGGAGAGCGTGGCGGGGACGCCGGCGGTGACGAGGGGGTCGGTGGCGGGGAGGATCAGCTGGCTTTCGGTGGCCCGGTAGAGGCTGTCGTAGGTGGTGACCTTCTGGGTGTAGGCCTTGCCAGTTGTGCCCCCGTCGTAGCGGGTTGCCGTGTCGGGCTGTCCCTTGGCGACGGCGTCGAAGCCCCAGGCTGCGAGCTTGTTGGCATCCGTCTTGTCGGTCTGCCACATGCCGGTTTTGCGGCCGAGGTCGTCGTAGGCGTAGAGCAGCTTCTTGCTGGCGTCCTTGTTGGGGGTGGTGCTGACGACCTGGTCGAGGTTGTTGTACTCGGTGGCGCTGGTGCCCTTGTCCGGGTCGCTGGTGGTGACCTGGCGGCCGAAGAGGTCGTAGGTGTAGGACCAGGTGGTCTTGTCCGGGCCGGTGATGGTCTCCTGCTGGCCTGCGTGCGTGTACAGGTATCCGGTGGTGGTGTAGTCGGTGCCGGTGGGCTTGGGGCCTGCGTATTCGCGGCGCTCGGTGGTCTGGCCGAGGGCGTTGGTGACCACGGTGGTGGCGTGGCCTCCGTCGGGTGCGCTGGTCGAGACGGTGTCGCCGGTGTAGGTGGTGTCGATGGTCCAGCGGGGGACGTTGAAGTTCTTCGTCACCGTCTTGATGGCTCGCGAGGCGCCGTCGTAGGTGGTGTCGCTCTGGGCTGGGGCTGCTCCGCCCGCGGTCTGTACCGGTTGGTTGGACGGAGCGGAGGTGTTGTCCCAGATGTCGCCCTGTGCGCTGACGGCCAGGCCGCGGTCGTCGTACAGGGTCAGGGATACCAGGCGGCCGCCGACGGGGGTGGGAGTTTGTACCTGGCGGCTGCGCAGGAGCGAGTCGTAGAACTGGTAGGTGGTGTTGTAGCCGGACGCCTCGCCGTTGAGGGATGCGGTGGAGACCCAGGACATCGCCGTATTGGTGACGTGGTAGTCGTAGACGTAGTTCGGGGTCTTCTGCAGCGCGCGGGAGCGGTTGGGCAGCCAGACCTTGGTCACCCGTCCGAGGCTGTCGTACTGGCTTTCGGTGATCTTGTTGTTGGGGTCGGTGACCTTGAGGACCGAGCCGGTGGCGAAGTCGATCGCGGACGTGGTCTTGTATGTCGCGGCGTCGGTGACGTCGCTGGCGGTCAGCGGGCCCGCAGCGACGGGTGTGTGTCGAGGAGACGGCCAGGTCGTTGGCGTTTTTGACCAGCTTTGGGCGGCCCAGGGTGTCGTAGTCGACGGTGCCGATCTTCTGCCAGCTCGGTGTTCCGTCGGCGGCGTAGCCCTTGGCCCGTCCTGTCCACTGCGCCTCGCCCTTGGTGGGGGTCTGGGTGCTCGTGTACGTCTTGGAGTCGAACGTCGTGGCCGTGTCCGAGATGACGTCGCCGGGGCGTGTAGCGTCTGCCGGCAGGTCGAGGTCCGCGTTGAGTGTGGCGCAGGGCTTGGCGACCACCCGGACGCGGGAGATGAGGGTGTTGATGCCGATGGCGTCGTTGCGGGCGTAGGTGTTGCGTGTGCAGGTCTCATCACCGTCGACGTCGTCGTCGCCGCGGTCTTCGACCTTGGAGGCCATGCCGTAGTCGTCGTAGGTCGTGATGGTGGTGCGGACGCGGTCGTGGGGGGCGATGCCGCTGGTCACGTTGGTGCGTGCGTGACGTGCTTGGGTGCGGACGTAGTAGGCCTCGGTGTCCGCGTACGACTTGTGCTGGGTGGCTGTCTTTTGCGACCAGGGGTCGTTGATCGTGCCGGAGACTTCGTCGGCGCCGTTGTAGGTGACGGTTTCCCTGGTGAAGCCTGCGTACTGCTCGGAGTCGGTGATCTTCGCGGCTTTGATGCCGGTGATGTCGGCGCTCTTGCGGGCGTCGGCGTCGGGGGTCTTGCCGTCTGTTCCGAGAACGCGGTCGCCGTTCATGCCTCGCATGTAGACGGTGACGGTTTTCATGCGGTCGCTGTCGCTGTCACCGGTGAGGTGGGTGACCTTGCTGAAGCCGCGCCAGATGGACCAGGTGCGTTCCTTGGCCGGTGTCATCGGGTCGTCGTTGTAGTGCCAGGCTCCGCCGCCGGAGTACTGGTAGGTGTGCTGGACCGACTCCGAGCCGCCGAAAGGATCGGAGGTGCTGACGGCTGTGACCGGGTATTTCTGGAACCAATCGAGGGTTGGTGTCTTGCCGCCGTTGGGTGACCAGTAGACGGGGTAGCAGCGCTTGGTGTTCTCGTCGACCTTGGGCATGGTCTGCCCTGCGACGCAGTCGGCCTCGGCGTAGGTGACGGCTGTTTGTGCTCCGGCCTCGGAGGTCACGGTCTGCAGGCGTGGTTTGTCGAGCGAGAGGATGTTGTCCGAGGCGCCGTCGACGCGGTTGGGCAGGAAGAGGTGGGTGAACTTGACCGGGTCGAGGGAGAGTTCGGTGCCGTGCTTGCCGGTGTGCTTGATCTCGTCGAGCCAGAGCGACTGGTCCGTGGAGTCGCCGGTGTCGCCCGGGTCGAGGTAGTGCTGCTTGAGTGCCCAGGTGTCCACCGACTCGAAGGCGGGTGTGGTGGCTGCGGCGTTCCAGGCGTAGGTGGTGATGCCGGTCAGGCGTTTGCGGGTGAAGAAGGTGGGGGCGACGTTGCCGGTGCACTTGTCGCCGTCCTTGCACAGGGCGTCGAAGGGGACGTCGGGCCAGCTGTCGCGGTTGTCCTTGGTCAGCGTGTCGCAGGTGCTGATGGAGGGGTCGCAGCGCTCTTCGTAGGAGAAGACGACCTTGTCGGAGGCGGCGGGTGAGCCGGAGAAGAGTGTGGTGGCGCGCTGGCCGTAGCGGATCTCCTTGAGGTAGCCGCCGCGGGTGTAGTCGGTGCCGGTGGTGTCGTCGCCGAGCTTGTCGTAGTTGTTGTGTTCGGCGGTGTACCAGTAGGTCATGGCGTTGGCGTGGGTGTCCTCGACGTAGTCGAGGTTCCAGCGCCAGGCTTGGGTCTTGGCCCGGCCGGAGAAGGATGTTCCGCTGCTGTATCCGGGCTCGCCGGCGTCGTCGCCGAAGACGGGGACGGTCCATACGGAGTTGGTGCGGTCGTCGGTGCCCGCGCCGGTGAGTTTGTTCTGGCCGAAGACGTACTTGGTGCCGTCGCCGGTGGTGACGGTCCAGAACTCGCCCTTGCCGTCTCCCTGTCCGCCTGCGATGTCGTCGCCGTCATCGCCGTTGTCGGCGCCTGTGGAGTGGGTGACGGTGGAGGCGTCGTCGTCCTTCAGACGCCACTTGCCGCTGGTGTCGTCCTTGACGAGTTCGGTCGCCTTGCCGTTGAGGACCAGGGAGGCGTTCTCGTACTTCCAGCACAGGTCGAACTTATCGCTCTGTCCGTCGTCGTCACACGAGCCGTATTTGCGTTCGATGTAGGAGGAGGTGAGGTCGAAGCCTTCGCCGACCTGGCTGCCCTGGTTGTTCGTCGAGGCGGTCCGCCCGTCCACGCTGCCGGAGTTGTAGGAGATGTCCAGGCTGGGTGTCGGCCCGGCGGCTGCCGGGGGTGTGCGCAGCGGGTAGGACCAGGTGAAGGCTCCCGAGGAGCCGCCGGCATCCCAGGTGGAGGAGGCGGCCAGTGGGGTGGCTTTGTAGTCGCCGGCGCCGGACTGAGTGCCGGCGGCCACGGCAAGCACGGTGGTCTGAGGCGCGCTGGATGACGGGGTGAAGGCGAGGGTGGACGAAAGGCGCTCGTGTGCACGGTCGTTGACCGAAGTGAGCTGGTGGGATGTGCGGCAGGTCTGCTTGTCCGGTGCCGTCAGTACGCAGGCAGGGTAGCTGTGTATCTGCAGGCGGCCAGCCCAGTCACCGCCGTAGGCGGTGGCGAAGGCTGCGTAGTCGATGCCAAGGCGGGCCTTGCCCCCTTGAGCGGGGCCGGTTACGGCCAAGACGACGCCCTTGATTCCGAGCCGTTTGGTTGCTGCCTGGTCCAGGACTTTGACGCTGAGGGTTTTGGCGGACGGGGACGCAGCCTGGTCTGTCTTCGGTGCGCTGAGCGTCACCGGAAGGGCTCCCGGATGGGCCTGCACCATGTCGGCTTTGGTCAGTTTCAGCGTGGCGGTGCCGGCGCTGGGCCAGGTGACGGTGCGTCGTTGGTCGGCGCGGGCACGCCGGGATGCTGCGCGGTCGGCCGCATCCGACTTCGCTACGAGTGCAGCGTTCTTGCTGTCCGTGTGGGACTTGAGCGGGAAGACCTTGGCGGGGACGGGCTTGTTCAGGTGAGGCGCGCCCAGAGGGTCGGTTCCGGCAGCGAATGCCACGGGGGTCAGCAGTCCGGGGACCAGGGCGAATCCCGCTGCTGCTGCAAAGCGTCGGATCCAGGGTCTGGCCTGGGTGCGGCCTCTGCCGGTCGTGCCGGAAGCCAACTGGTTCATGACGGGTCTCCTCGCGTGCGGCCGCTCAGAGAGCGGCCGCACGCTGTCAAAGGTCTGCTGGGGGAAGAGTGTTCGATGGAAGGGGGTGCCGGCAGCGTCTATGTCGACGGCTGGGCGATCTGGTTGTTCACCTGGTCCCCTGTCATCGCGCCGGTCCACAGGCGCAGCTTCGCGAGGTCGCCGGGCAGGTAGTTGCCCGTCGCGCCGGCCGCTTGGCCGCTGCCTGCCGAGAGCGTGCCGTTGCCTTGCTGCGCTGCGGCAAGTCCGGCATCTTCCTCGCCGACCTGGGCGAAGGGTCCGACATAGAGCTTGGCGACTCCGAAATGCTGGGCTCCGTCGCTCTTGCCGACGAAATCAGCGGCAGCGTCGAAGACACCTGTGACATCGACCCACGTGTTGAGTTCCTTGTCACCGACGGGTTCCTCGGCCGGTGCGAGCGCGGTTGCTACGACCTTGCCGGTGGAGTCGACAGCGGTCCGCCCGAACTTCCATTGATAGATGCCGCTTGCGATCTTCTCGATCCACAGCGCCCAGGAGGATTCCTTGCCTGCCGGTGTGGCCTGGGCCGCGACCAGTCCGCGGTAGCCGTCCGGCTTGGACTCGAGCAAGGTCTTGTTCAGCCGCACGCGTGCGGAGACCGTGAACGAGCCGGTCTCGTCGACCACCGGACCAGTGGCGGAGGCGTACCCGGAGGTGCCGTTCATGACCAGGGCGGTGGCATCCTCGCCCGTCAGTGCGGCTCCCGCATGCAGTGTCAGGCCGCCGCGCTGGTAGGGGAAGGATGTACTGGCCGGGTTGTCCGGATCCTCCGGGCTCTCGATCATCTGGCTTCCGGACGGAGGTGAAATGGTGGCATCCCAGTGCGCGACGAGTTCGTTGGCCGGCACGCCGTCCTGCTCGAGACGGAACTCCTGCCGGACCTGGTCGGGCTGACGGGCGTCCTGGAAGACGGCCGCCTCGTCCAGGAGGCCGAAGAAGTGATCCGCTCCTGTTCCTGCGGACACCGAGCGGCCGAACTGCAGTCCGCCGGTTGCGGCCCAGGGCTCGTAGGAGGCGGCGTCGTCGGCAAGGACCACGGGATCGCCCTGGGGCTGTCCGTTGACGAACAGCTGGATCGTGTCGTCGCTTGTGGTGCTGTCCTTGTTGGTGGCGAAAACCCCGGTCAGGTGGGTCCACACCTTCAGCGGCGGATTAGAGGCGTCAGCAAGGGAGCGGATGAAGACCGGGCTCGACCTGTCCTTGTCGGCGCGGTTGAAGACCCACTTCTTGTAGGTTGCTGAGTAGTACAGGGCGAAGGCGCTGGTGTTGGAGCCTGGCTCCGAGAGCACCACCCGGTTGACGGAGGCATCGGTGAGGTACACCCAGGCGGACACGGTGAACGCGCTCTGAGTGTTCACCGCGGGCGAGGCCGTCGCCGCATGGCCGGTCTGCTCCGCCGGGACTGCGGTGTCGTCGTTCAGACGCAGGGAGTAGTCCCCGGCCCCGCGGCGTGCGCGGGTGGAGCCGCCGGTTCCCGCCTCGCCGACCAGGGTTGCGTTGTGTCGGCTGCCGACAGTTGCGGTGTCGGTCGCCGTCATGGTGCCGGATCCGGGCTTGAGTTCCCCAAAGTGCCAGCGGCCGCTGGCGCCGGGTGCTAGGTCCACCTTCGTGTAGAAGTAGGCGGGCGGACCCCAGCGCACGTTTCCGCTCTTGTCGGTTTTCAGGTCGCTGGCCTCGACGGACAGTGTCTGCAGGCCTGACAGGCTCGGCTTGATGTCCGTGCGGGTCACTGGGGCATTGGTCGTCGACGCGTTCACCGTCTTGGTCGCGGCGGCATCGCTGGTCATGAACCGCCAGCGGTATGCCTTCACGTCCTTGTCTGCCGCGTTGGGGCTGAAGGTGAACGTGCCGGCGATACCCGGGCCGCCATGGGGGGCGCAGTCATCGGTGAGGCACGCCGTGTAGGGGCCGGCCGATGTGATGGACGGTTCTTTCGGGGCCGTTGAGTCAATCCTGAGGTAGCACCATGCCGAGTAGGGCGAGAACAGGTCTCCGGGTGTCCCGTCGTAGCTCCAGTGCGACTGCGTTCGGGCACGGAAGCGGTACAGGCCCCCATCCGCGCGCTTGCTCGTTGTGGCCTTCTCCAGCGTGCCGTCGGGCACCCATCCGGAGTCCGGCTTGTAGTCACTCCACACCTGCGACCAACTGCCGGAGGGGGTGTCGGTGCTGGATCGCTGCATGACGAACTCGGCTTGCAGGGAACCTTCTTCCTCGCCCTGGCGCGGTTCGACCTTGGTCTGCACTCGAGCCTGGACGGTCGGTGTGTCCATGGTCGCCGTCAGCGGGTCGGATGCCGAGGTCTTGCAGGCGGCGGTTGTGCCCGTGCCCGGGATGGCACCGACCGATGTCGGGACGCCGGGCGTGTGCACGTACCAGACCTTCAGCTCCGCGTTGTTGTCGAAACGCTTCCAGGCCCGCGGCTCGGTCTCGTCCTTGGCTCGCAGCATGAGCGTCAGGCGGGGGAACTTGCCGTCCGCGAAGGCCCTCACGGTCGAGGTGAGGTTCTCGTCCGGCTCTTGCGGGTTGTCGTTGAACTCGATCCACGACTTGGGCTGCTCGGGAGAGCACAGGTCCCCGCGGCCTGCGGAGACGTACCTGTCACCCATCTGGTCCAGAGACTTGGGGCCCGGCCATCTGGTGCCTTCGCTGATGTTGTCCGTCCGCTCCAAATCAACCCAGTACGGGGAGCAGTTGAACGACCATGTCTCATAGGCGCGGAATGTCGCATCCAGCACGTGCTTGCCGGCCAAGGCGCCGGGGCCGAACTCGAAGTACATGCGGTCGGTGTAGGCACTGGCGGCGCAGCCGTATCCGTCTGCGATCCCGCACCGGCCCACGCCTTTGGGCTCGCTGAACTTCCAGAACTTGTCGCCGTCCGAGGACAGCTTGGTCCATTCCGAGACGCCCAGGCCCACAGGCGGATCGATGTACACCGGGTAAATGGTGTTCTGTCCGCGGAGCAGGTCCAGGTCCGGGCGCACCGATAGAGAGCCGCCGCTCACGGTGACGGGGAGTTCTGCGGTGGCATCGCCGTCGTCAGGCTGTGCGGGACCAGGATCGTTACCCGGGTTTTCCTGCTGCGTTTGGGTCTGCTGTGCGGCTGAGCTCGCGCGAAGCTGGGTGTGCGGGCCGGCATTGTCGGTTCCGGCGGAGTCCCACATCTGGCCGGCTGGACCGCGGAAGACGGCGTTGCCGTCCGCGTCCACGGCTCGCACGCCGCCTCCCTCGCCGGGAATGACGCTCAGGCCGTCGCCCGTGGCGGTGAGTTTGATCTTCTCCAGCTCGGGGCTGGACGCCGCTTCGGCCGTATTGACCACCACGACCTCTCGATAGCCCTCTGCCGTCGCGGTGAGCTGCAAGTCCGCGCCGGTAACCGGCACATCGGAGTAGGTTGCCGTCGCCCCGTCCAGAGTCGGGGTAGGCAGCGAGGAAGGCCAGCCGAGCTTAAGCTCCTGGCCTTCGTGGTCAAGCCGCAGCAGACTCGAGCCGCTTCCCCCGCCGGAGAACGACATATCCACGACGGACGACTTCGGGCCGATCGTGCCGTCCGATCGCTTCTCCAGCGTGACGTCGATGTCCCGCCAGGCGCCGTCCGTGCCTCGAGCCCGCTGGGGTTCGGTCGTCTGGGTCAGCGTGAACGTGCCATCAGGGTTGGCGACCGTGGTCGTGTATTCGGACCGTGCCGCAGTGACCTCTACCGGCTCACCGGTCGCCGCAGCCCGCTGGGATGCGGACTCCTCCGACACCACCGACGCCCGCGAGGCGGCTCGGGCATCACCAGCCGCAACTACCGTCACCCCCGGCAGCACAGACAGCAGCACCGCAGCCGCAGACACGCCCCCAACTACACCGCGTACGGCCCTTCTTCGAGCACGCACACGACAACTCCCCCGCCGCAGCACCACAGTTCTCACCCCAGCATCACAGATTGTGCACAGGAAGCCAGAGTTAATGACGACTCACATTGCCCCGTCAAGGAGAGTTGAACCACAAAACCGGTCCCGCACAGCCCTATGACCAGCACAAATGTCCGCCATCATCCGATGCGCGACACCCCATCAAGACCAAGACTGTCAATACCCCCCGTGTTCACTAGAAAGACACCGCCGAAGGATTCAAGCCACGCACTTGCACGGAGTCACCCGAAGAATCTGCCCTTCCCGCGGCATCAGATAGACCACAGGCAAAGGGACTAGCCTCGCCCTCACGTACCCACAGACACGATGGGAACCAGCCACGGTGGAGAAACCCCTGCAGCATCGTGATCACCTGGCGTAACTGCAAATCGCATGCGGACGCCCGTACGACTGTGTCTTTGAACTCCTTGCTGAACGAACCGAAAAAACGCAAGCCCGCTGACGGCAAGAAGCCGCCTCCAACGCCCCGCGGCAACCCTTCGCGGACCTCACCGAGATCGGCGGGAGCCGGCGCACAGCGGTGGCTACCGTTGCTTCTAACGTCGTCGCATGAAGCAGGAGTTGAGGGTGGCGGCCTACGCCGTGTGTGTACTAAACGAGGCAATACTCCTCGCGCGCCTGACGTTGAGGGACGGCAGCAAACTCCCCGGTGGATGAACGACCGCGGCGAGGACTCGTACGAGCAGTTCTCGCCTCGTTCTTCGGTAAGGCTCCCTGCCGCACCAAGGTCCGTCGGCCCTCGCCTGCTGCGCTCCCGGCGGAAGCCGAAAAGCTTCGGGGCCGACCTTCTGGTTGATCACCTGGAAGAGGGCCGAAGCGCCGTCGACGGACAGCGGGAGACGGCCCTGGGCGCCTTCGAACAGGCGGACCTGATGGTGGCATGATCGGCTCCGACCGGCTCGACAATAGGGGATGACGTGGGCGGATGGCGGACTGATCCGGCGTTTGCGGTGTGCCGGGCATTGACGGACGGGGCGGAACTGTCCTCGTTCGCGGGCGGACCATATGACGTTCGGGCGGCGGTGGCCGCCCTCCGGCCCCAGGTCAAGGACGGCTTCCTGCTCGACCAAGTCCCCTGGGAGCACTTCCCGGGCGGAGATCGTGTCAGGGAAGCCGTTCACCTGATGCACGTGAACGACTCGTCCGCTCGCACCGGAAGGCTCGTTGTGGTTGGTATGTGCGCCAACGACATGCGGGCCGCGGCCGCTCTGGCTGTGCCGTTCCTGATCCGCATCGCCGCCGATACCGGCCACCCCTACCGTGCCGGCGCGCTCGCAGAGGCCTCCGCCCCGGCCCGCGCCCGCTACTTCGGCGTGGCCTCCCGCGACGAACTGCTGCTCCACCGCACCGACACCCAGGACAGCGATCAGTACGACGACTACGGCGTCGAGGTGACCGGCTACCCCGTCGGCTGGTCGGTCGCCGCCGCCCGGACCGCGATCACCGCCGACATCGCCCTCCTCCAGCCCCTCCTCAGCGACCCCGACCCGTCCACACGCATCCACGCCGCCTACACACTGGCCACCGCCACAGACCCCCACGGGACGGTCCGCTCCTCCTTCCGAGCCCGGCTCGCCGCCGAGCAGGACCCGATCGTCTGCGCCGCCCTGGTCCTCGCCACCGCCGAAGCCACCCGAACCCACCCCCACGCACCGACCATCGCCTGGATACGCGAACGATGGCAGCACCGGTCACAGCCGCCCGAAGTCCAGCTGGCCGCCGCGATCGGCTGGCTCTGCCTCACCGACGAACCCGTCCCCGACGACCTGCGCGCCGCCGTCGACGACCTCGCCACCGACGAACGCGCCCACACCATGGACGCCCTGCCCTGGATGACCGCTGCCAGCGGATCCGGCGAAACGGGACTGCACCGCTGCGTACGAAAGATGCTCCACCCCGACCAGACCGATCCTGAGCACTGCGACGACCCATGGGCCATCTCGTCGAAGTCCTGAGGGCCCGCGGTCTGGGCCAGCGCGGCAACGTCGCGAACTGAATAGGCCAGGCCGGGCATCACCCCGTCTACGCCGACGCGGCGGCCGCCCTCCTCGTCGGGCGAGTACGCGATCACCGGAATGGCCAGACACCCAGATTGGCGGGCTACAGAGGCGGTGCGCGGTGGGTTCGTCAGTTCGAGCCGAGCCCGCCGCCCTCATGTCGCCTGGGGTGCCGAGGACGGACGGACAGCCGACACCGGCCCGCCCTTGGCTCAGGGAGCGGGTACCTCTTCGCTGGTGGCCACGGGGCGGGGGGCGAGAGTCAGATGCGGGTGCCCACCGCGAGGGTGTCATTCCCTGCGAGGCGCGCAATGGCGCGGAGCATGACCGCCAGGCGCCGTTCGTCGAGGCCGGACACCGCGGCCAGCGAGACGCTGAGACCGAGCCCCCGCTGCACACTCTCGCAGGCGAGGATCGTCTCTTCCTCGACCAGAGCCTGCCCGGCGGCCCGCTCGCCGACGGACGCGGCCGACGTGATCAGCCTCTGCGCCCGGCCTTCGAGGAGAACGCCATCTGTGCTGTGGGCCGAGGTCAAGGTCATGCGAACGCCTCCGCAGGGTGTCGGAGCCCGCCACCGGGCCCTCGTCAGCAGTCCCGGCTACACCTGGCAGACCACCCACCAGTCCCCCCAGGCCAAATAGTTCTTCCCGGTCCTGGAGAAGGAATGGGTAGTCGCGCTGCCCGAATTCGGCGGAGTCTGCGAGCACCTCGCTTCCACCACCGGCTACCGCCCTCCCCCACCGGGCCGGCGTCCGCGGCCCGTGCTGGAACGCAGGGTGTAAGCCAGCGGATGCGAACAGGTGAACCGGGCCGCAACGGCCTCGTCGTCGTGCACGGTGTGCGGACTCAGGCCGGCACGCTCTCCCAGGCGTTACGCAAGTCGTCCGGCCAGAAGCGGCTGGGCAGGATCATCGTTTCGTCGCAGGTGGGATGGATGATCAACGGGAAGAGTGCGTGGTCGAGTGTTCCTGCCGGCAAGTGCCGCCGGGCAACCATCACATTCGTGCAGTACACGGCGGGGCTGCCGGTCAGGCTTGGTGGGACCGGCATCCGCATCTCGCGGGACAGTTCCCTGCAGAGCATGTTGGCGAAGGGCTGCAGCAGCGGCTCCGGCAAAAGCTTGCCCTTGACGGAGAACAGAGTGCGTGCCACGTAGCGCAGGTCTTCGGGATGGTCGTCGAACTCCTGGTCCGCGCAGTAGAGCACGACGGCCGGGTGATCGGTACGGCCCGGTTCGTACAGAAGATTGTTGGCCTGCACCAAGGACGCCCAGACCACGACGCCTTGCTCCAGGAGAAAGTCCTGCCGTTTGAGAATCTCGAGCAGGGGATCGCCGGACATCCATATCCGACGAGGTATGCGCAGATACGTCCGCCGCTCTCGCCAGGAGAACGACCGCGGCCCGGAGCCGAAGTTTTCCCGGCACTGCGCAATGAGCTCGGAGGGGGATCGGTGCATCAGTGGATCTTAGGCACCCAGGCGGTACGGGTCAGGCGGAGGCGGATCTCGATACGGATACGGCTGACCTGCAGGTCACAGGCATATCGTCACCAAAACGGTCGTCAATTACGGCCTGCGTCGCAGCGGCGCACTTCGCCAGCCCAGACGGATCAGGCACCCGTTACGCCCGTCAGGAGGGAGGGGGTTCGGAATCGTCCCATTTCCATCCGGTTTCGGGAAACTGCTCGAGCAGGGCAGAGAACGAGGGTGCCTGGTGGACGGCGGACGACCAGTCCTGAGCGGAGACGTCGAGCAGGACGAGGGGCGGGGGCTCTTGCCGAAAGTCGTAGGCAAGCAGCTCGCGGCTTCCGTCTCCTCCGATGACGACGCTCCCGGGGAAGCGTTCCTGGAAGTCGTCGGCCTCATTGACTGCGATCAGCTCCTCAACAGGATTGATCATCAGGAAGTCGTCCGCAGGAGGAACGAACCGGGCGAGGCTCCCTTCCGCGGCCAGGAAGCGCCGGTAGTCCTCGGGAAGCCGGGCTCCGAAGCGGCGCTCGGCCTGCGCGATCTGGTCGTCGTTCGCACTCATGAAGCCGTTCTATCAAGGCTGGTCATGCCCGGTGATGGTGACCGCCGTGAGCTGCAAACCGCCCACCCGGTCAGTGGGCTCGGGCCCGCGCGGTGCAGTGCTCCTGCAGTCGGCGCAGCATGCGGTGGCAGTAGTGGGCCAGGGGCCGGTGCTGGTCCTCGGTGAAGGTGCTGGTGCACCAGCACGGAGCTTCAGTGGGTGACCTGGTCGATGACCGAGTGCCGCACGTCCGCGGCGTAAGCCGACGGGAGGAACTGGGTAACGGCCGTGTTCGCGTAGCGATGGTCGGCCTCGGACGGCCGCAGGAAGCCCCCATGGCCCGGCCGGACCTCTGGAGATACCATCGGCTCTCTTTGCGATCTTCTAGGGGAAACCGTGCGTCGACGTCGAGTATCCATATGTGCCGCTCTGGGAACTCTCGCGCTGGTCACAGCCTGCTCGGACTCACAGGCCTCCCCCACGTCCACCACACAGCCCTTGACTTCCGCAACCACGCAGTCACCGACTACGGCCACCACGCAGTCATTGACTACGGCCACCACGCTCAACCAAGCCGATGAGCGCCTCCACGAACTGCTGCTCAAGGTGACCGCGGCTGCACGGAAGTCGGGACCGCCCCCGATCGGCGCCGTACATCCCGCCGTGAAGACCGCTCCCAACTGCCAGGATCCGGGCACCGCCAGACACACGGTCATCATGTCGCTCCTTCAGGGGGCGGGATCTGCGGACGTTGGCCCGCAAGTCCGAGCCGACCTCCAGAAACAGGGTTGGACCATGGGCGGATGGCGCGCTCAGGGCAAAAGGGGGCGATACACGTCCCCGGGCAAGTTCGGGAAATTCACCATCTTTGTCTCCTACGTGAAGGGCTTCGGCGAGACGGACGTGCTCGCGAACACTCCGTGCCTGAAAGGCTCGCCGCTCACGAAGCCCTCGATGTTCCCCGAACCCGGCAGCACCGACCCCCAGTAGGTTCCCAGCGGTACAAATGAACACGAGGCCGACGACGCCTTCTACGCACCCCAGCCCGCCACAGCCGGCAGAGCCTCTGGAGCTTCGCCACACACCGGGCAGCCGTACTCGTGACCGAGTCGTGCCCGCGGGCCCGGCCGTGCTGTGCACGGCCGGGCCGATGAGCGGGTTGATCAGAAGTCGGGGCAGATGTTCTGGTGCGCCACGTCGAGGATCTTTGCGGCCTTGGTCAGGCCATGCCCCTCCGGGTGGGTGGGGCTGCTCCAGCGCTGGTTGGTCTGATCGATCTGCTTGGCCTTGTCGCCCGGGAACCTCTTGAGGATGCCGCACGTGTCGATGCCGCGATGTACCGCCTTGTCGTCCTTGCCGTGGACGATGTCGGTGTCGATGGCGTTCAGGCCCCTGAGGAAAGCCTGGCGTTGCGCGGCCTTAGGCTCGGGCGGGAGGCCGACGGCCTTGCCTGACGACGGACTGGAACAGCGTCGACCACTGCTGCCCCGACGTGGCCCCAGAGACCCCCGTCATCGCGCGCTGCGCCGTATCCGGACGGGCCTCAGATCGTTGGACCAGGGTCGCGTACGTGGGAGTGGACCTGATGCGCGAACGCCTGAGAGCTCTGGATGCCGCTGCCCGGTCTAGGGTTCTCAGCCATGGCCCGTTCCTTGTCCGCGCTCTGGCGGGGCCGGGCCACACCCCCTTCCCGACGTGGGCCGCTCGTCGTCGAAAACGGCACGGCTCCCTTCCCCAGGGAAGGCCACGGACCTTCCATCACGGGGCGTGCAATCAAGAGCGATTCCTCCTGCCCGCGGGACCACTGACCCTGCTCATGGCCAAGCACCGCCCCGGCAGACGCTGAACCCCGGTACCGATGGGCGCCCGGGATCGACCGCCCGGCACAGGCCGTGGGCTGCGAGGCGGCTCGATGCTGTCGCGCAGCCGGCGGAAGACGCAAACGGCCCGCCCCGTGGAATCACGGGCCGGGCCGTCGACGTGCGTGTGGCGGTGAAGGGCGGTCGCCTACGCGGCGAAAGGCTCCATGAGGCTTCAGCCGGACGATCATCCTCATGGGCTATAGGTGAGGCCCGGAGACACTGTCCTGGGCCAGGTCATCGGCTACCGGCATTGGTGTAGCCGGGGCCGGATTCTGCCCCGGCGGTCGGCTCAGTCGAGATACACGTACTGGTCGATGTCCAGCGACGCTCCGGCCCGGGCCAGCCAGGCCAACAGGTCCGCGCGCAGGAAAATGCCCTTCTGCTGCGGGTCCTCCGGGTCGGTGATCTCTTGGACCACCACGAGGGAGACATAGGCGTCCTTCGAGTCGGCCAAGCGCCCCAGCGCCGCGGCGAACTCCGGTCCCCAGGCCAGGACCACCGGTTCGAGGGCCTCCGGTCGCGGGGACTCGCCCGGGGCCCGGACGTGGCGAATCCAGGTCGCGTGCTTGCGGGGTGGGGACTGGGGGCGCCTGCGGCTGCCGATCGCGGTCGCTTCGTCCGCTTCGCGCCCCAGCCGTGCGGAGATCTCCTGCGGCTGCAGGGATTCGCTGACCACCCTTAGGTACATCCGGAACGCGCTCACGGCCGGTACCTGTAATTCGTCGGAACCAAGATCTTCCCGTCCTTGCTCACGAGGACGACCCTGCCCTCGCCGTCGCGCATCGCGTCGAACCGCGACACGTTGTTCTTCCCCACCCAGTCGGCCTTGAAGCCGTGGGGGTCCTCTCCGACGGTCTTGAGCGCCTTCTCAAGCTGCTTCTCTTTGATCTTGACCAGAGAGCCTCGTTCGATGGCCGCCGCGTCGGGGATCTCTCCCTTGATGAAACCACAGGACGCGTTGTGGACGAGTACGGGTGTGGATCCGGCCAGCACGTAGTAGGTGTGCAGGTCGTTGACGCTCAGGTTGTAGGCGCCCTGCGGCTCCTTCCAGTGCGCGACCTTGTCGATGCGCACCGCGGTGCCGTCCGGGGTGCGCAGCGCATCACCGGAGTTGAGCTCGCGGGCGTCCGACCACTGCCCCCGGTTCTCGACCCAGAAGGGGTGGTGGTCGGTCGCGGTGAGCGTGGCCGGCTCCGCTCCCCCGTCGCCGGCCAGAGTGACACTGGTGAAGTCCTCGTCGTCGGGCGTGTAGATGGTGTCCTCGACCGGCCGCGAGCCGGTGATCCCCGCCTCCGGGTCGGTGGCCAGGACACTGTCGCCGACGGTGATCTGCTCGATGGGCACCGTAGTGCCGTCGCCCATGAGGACCCGCGTGCCTGCCGGGAAGCTGTTGCACTTCGGCATCTTGTCGCCCTTGCGAGCGGCCTTGATGTCTTCCGGGAGCAGCTTGCCCCCGTACTTGAGCCAGCGCATGAGCGCGAGCGAGCCCAGCACGCGGTCGGTGCCACTCACCTTCTCACCGGTGGCCAGGTCGTTGCCGGTGATGGCTTCGATGACGCCCTTGGCGTCCCCGATCCCGGGCATCAGGTTGAGCAGCACGGACATCCGGCGCTCCTGGGCGGCCCGTTCCTCGGCGGTCGTGTTCTTCGACCCGATCCTCTCGGCGAGCTGGGAGAAGTCGAAGTCGAAGTCCGGGATCTCGTGGAGCTTGGAGGCGGCCTTGTCGATGCCCTCGACGGCCTTCTTGGTCTCGTCCAGCCCCTTGTTGGCTTCCTTGACTCCCTCGTTGAGCTTGTCCATCCCCCGGTTGGCCTTCTCGATGCCCTTGTTGGCCTGATCCAGGCCTCGGTTGACCTCGGTGGTGGCCTTGTTCATGTCATCGAGGGCGCCGTTCATCTTGTCGAAGCCGGCGTTGATCTGGTCCAGGCTCTTGCCGATGTCCTTGAAGAAGCCCGCGATGTCCCAGGTGTCCTTCGCTGGCCGGTCATCGACGGGCTTCGGATCGGGGTAGTAGTCGCCGACCGCGACAGCGAGGACGGCCAGGGCCTCAACCGACTCGGTGTGGGCGTCGAGAAGGCGGGAAGCTCTGACGAGGTCGGTGCGCAGCTTGTCCACATGCGGTTTGGCGGCCTTGAAGGCCTTGAGTGTCTGCTCGTAGATCTGCTTCTTCTTGGCCGGGTCGGCTTCTTTGTCCGGGTCGAGCAGGAGGTAGGGCTTGAGCTTGTGCAGCTCGGTCAGCGCCGTCTCCAGTTCCTTGAACGAGCTGCCCTCGTCCTTCATCGCGTCACGGGTGACGTAGAGGAAGACGCCCACGCCGAGGCCGAGCTTGGCGGATTTGAGGGCGAACTCCTTGAGGCAGGAGGGCCGTTCCAGCAGAGGCTGGGAGCCGCAGTCGGAGTACTGCGCCACCTTGGCCGCGATCTCCAGCAGGGTGGGCTCCGCCGCTGGCTTCGACGGCGTCCCGGCCGCCGAGGCGGTGCCCGCGCCCAGGGTCAGGCACAGGGCGGTCGCGAGTGTGACGATCTTCTGTTTTACGTGCAGGTGCATGTTTTCCTCAGAGCACGGACCCCAAGTCGCCGTTCAACGGCAGGAGTCCGCGTTTCCCCCGGGGCGGCTGGTCGGGCCGCCTCGCATTTGCGTGCGTTTCGAACGCGTGGTCGCAATCAGGGTAAAGCGTTACCGACGGTCATGATCAACTCAACTCCTCGCGGGTCGGCGTGCCGCGTCCGAGCAGGTTCTTGACGATCTCCCGCACCACCTGGCCGCCGACACTGGCCTTGGCACAGGTTCTCGATCAGGCTGACACCACTCCCCTTGTCGCGTCGGCCCAACACTCTGACGGCCGTTCCTAGGCCCAGTCCTCGTCGTCGGACCACCCCCGCATCGGCGGGGAGGACCCGAGGTACTGGACGCCGAAGTCCTTGGCGATCGGAACACCCCCGCGGACGCGGGGGTGTTCCGATCAGTCTCCGCGGGCCCGTGTTAAGGCCGAAGTCCTCCCCGCCGACTCGGGGGTGTTCCGCTGAAGGTCGACGACCCCGCAGCACGCCCGCGGTCCTCCCCGCCGACGCGGGGGCGCTCCGCTGCCCAAGGCCGGTCCCCTGCCGAAGAACGTGTCTTCCCCGCCGCCGCCGGGGTGTTCCGTTGACCGGGACCAGGGTTCCGGGCCTGGGTCACGTCTTACCCGCCGACGTGGGGGGGGTTCCGTCCCGGTCGCGGACTGGCTGTGCGGGCTGTGTGTCTTCCCCGCCGAAGCGGGGGTGTTCCGAAGCCCAAGAGGGAGCGCAGCTGCTGCCGCCGTCTACCCCGCCGACACGAGGGTGTTCCGCCGAGGCGGCGCAGACGGCGAAAGACGCAAACGGCCCGCCCCGTAGTACCGGGCGGGCCGTCGACGTGCGTGTGGCGGTGAAGGGCGGTCGCCTACGCGGCGAAAGGCACCATGAGGCTTCAGCCGGACGATCGTCCTCATGGGCTATAGGTGAGGCCCGGGGACACTGTCCCCTTCACAACCACACCCCCCACAACACGACCCCGTGCCCGGACATTCCCGACGGCAGACGAAGCGAGCAGGACCGCAGCCGCCGCCCGGGTGGATGACCCATTCCCTGCCCAACTTCCGCTTGCTATGTAGTCCGACCCTGGCGTGCAGGAAGCAGGGGCACGCGTCGAGGCCGCGGAAGCGAAGTTCGGCATCGAGCTGTCCGCCGCTCTCCCGCCATTCCAGGACTGCTATGCCAGGCTGTGCGGGATGGCGATCTG
The DNA here is from genome assembly GCF_000725495.1 of Streptomyces aureus. Lineage (GTDB taxonomy): Bacteria > Actinomycetota > Actinomycetes > Streptomycetales > Streptomycetaceae > Streptomyces > Streptomyces aureus_B. Next base: position 88,592 of record NZ_JNZD01000028.1, on the reverse strand, counting down.
GTCCGCCTCGGCTGGGACCTGTGCGGGCAAGCACGGCCCCTGGGGGCGGCTCAGCGTCCTTCCCGACGGTCACGAGGACTCGATGGAGGAACCCCACTGAGGCCGCACCCGTGAAGGTCGGCAGGTGGCGTGGGTGGGCAGCGCTGCCAAAGAACAGACGGCTTCGGCTTCGCTGCCCGACCTCGTGACGTCGAGACGCATCAGTCGTTGGGACAGCGCGAACACCGGGAGATGTCAGAGCAAATCCCCCAGGGGCCCGTGCAGTGTCCGGCCGCTCCTCGCCTCACCACCTCGCCGGGGCGCCGGCTCGGTCGGCGCGAGCGCGGAGGGCCGCCGCCCGACGTGCGACGCCCACCTGACGATGCCCGAACCCTCTTACCGCTCCTCCGTCCTGTTCTGCCCCCGCCTTCTAGGGGGCAGAACAGGACGGAGGAGCGGTAAGAGGGTTGTCGGGACGGCTGGTTGGGGCTGGTCAAGGGGTGCGACCTGCGTGAATCGGGATGGGCAGGTGAAGGTGCCGGTAGGGAAGTTGGTAGGGGGATCGGTAGGGGTACCGGTAGGGGAATCGGCGCCGCGCGCATCGGCCCAGCATGTGGCTCAGCAAGTTGGGTGAAGTGCCGGGCCACAGGGGTCCGTCCGAATCGCTGCCCCAGGCCCGGAACTTGCGGGCGAGACACCGGCTGTGGGCATGAGAACGGCACCACCACTTCAAGTCTGGTCGCCGACCCAAGCTGGCACCGTCATTTCCTGCGAACCATCCGCGCGCGGGAGCTGCTCGGGCCGCGCAGGATGCGCCAGTGCGCCTGCGATCACGATGGACAGCCGTCACACGGTAATGCTTACGGCAACGGCCGTTCGCAACGGTCACCCGGCGCCTCAGCGGCTTCTCGTCGTAGCCGCCACGCCTGGGTGCGGCACTTCGGCAAGCAGTACACCGAGTCCGCCCGTTCGGCCCCGCATCCTGGGGCCACAGTTCCCTGCATTGCGCAGCGGTGCACCGGCTTTCTGACCACACGCAAGGATCGCGCCGCTGGCTGGTCGCAGCAGAGAGCGCCACCCCGAGCCCGAACTGGCTAGCAGCTCATCGTAACCATTCACAACAGACACGGGACCTGCACACCGGGTGTCCGGTCATCTCAGGCGTCGTGGAACAGGGCGTCGCTCGCGTCCCTGCCTGTGAACCGGGGCGCGAGGGCTGAGCATTCGACGTCGCTGCCCGGTCTAGAGTGCCAGCCGTAGTCCGGCTCCGGCCGCGCTCTGGAGGGGGTATGGCTACGTACCGCGTGGTCGGCGCCCGAAGAGCGCCTGCCGCAAAGTCGGGTACTGGTAGACATCGCTGCGGCACGACGGACAGTGCCGCCCGTCCTCAGACCCAGCGGGAGCGTCCTCGCCGCGGCCGGTAAGGGGCTCTCCGCACCGCTCGCAGGCCGGTACCACTGAGGCAGGTGATGGAGCAGGCTCGCCGGGCCACAGCTCCGGAGCCTGTCGCGCGTTCCGTCGTGCGGATGCGGCCGCCTGCTCCTGCCCCCATTCGCGCTCCTGATCAGCCTGCCGGCGCAAGGCGCGGCGTTCTTCGGTACGAGCCGACCATGCCGCGCGGTCGTTGGGGTTGGCGAGGGCACCGGTCAGGGTTTCCCAGCGGCCGTGGCCGCACCGCCACCACACCACCCCGCGCGGCCCTCCGTCCCGCAGTCGGTCGAGAGTGGTGAAGAGGATGGGGATCGCGTCGTCGTAGTCGTAGTAGCCGTCCTGGGCGCCGTAGTCGGGATATGCATGCCAGGCGCCGGACCACACGGTGCGGGTCAAATGCATGACGGTGTTCATGCGGTTCTTCAAAGCCTGTGGGCCGATCCGTGTGCCGGGGTTGAACACGATCAGCACCGGCGGGTGCCCGTCACGTCCCGAGGGCCGGTAGTGAGCACGCCAGGCCGGCATCTCGGTGCCCAGTGAGCTCTTCATCCGCGCGCGGAAGTAGCGCACGTACTTCTCGAACTTCGCCGCCAGGACGTCGGCCGACTCAGTGCAGTTGTCGACCTCCACGAACAGCACCGGCAACTCCGCCTCCGGCGCCTGCAGCACCGCGTCCACCCGCACACCGGCCCGGTTCGTCTTGCTGCTGGAGGCGCTGAGAGGGACTTCGGTCGTCCAGGAGCCGATCCACCCCAGCCCCGACGCGACGGGATCAGGCTCGGCGTCCGGCGTCGGCGCGACGGCGGCCGGGGCCGTCGACGGCTCCTCTGTCTGCTGCCGGCGGGGTATCGGGCGGGTCGTCGCGGCGGGCGTACGGGTCATGGCGATGACTGTCTCGTTCACCGCCATCGCGTGCGGGGCGCCCGAACGGGCAGCTCCCCGCGCGGTGCCGCGCATCTCCCCCACGGGCCGTCCCAGGACTTCGGCGGCCGCGTCGAGGCCGAGCGGGGTCAGCGACCAGATCTTGTGCCCGTCCCGGCTGCTGCCCTCGGAGACCGTCAGGCCGTGCCGGGCCAGGTCCAGAGCGGCGTTGCGGAAGGCTTTGTTGTCCTTGTGGCCGGGCGCCATCAGCCGGTGCATCTGACCCGCCGTCGCCAACTTCAACACCCCCAGCGCCGCCAGCACCTGCGCGCGCACCGCGTTCGTCGACCCGTACGGATACGTCTTCGAGCCCCCCACCGAACCCCCCTCACCGCCCGGCCTGCGCAACAGCTGCGCATCATGGCTTTGACCTGCACAAGTTCGGGATCGCGGTGCTCTAGGCAGCCCGGAGAGCACCGCACCTGTTGGGCTCAGGCCACGTGCGCCGGCGCGGCAATGGGTGGCCGTGTTGCGCAGTGTTCGCACCACTGCGAGCGACCAGTGCGCAGTCGGTGCGGCATCGACTGCCCAATGCGGGACGTGGAGATGGACGTTGCGCAGTCGGTGACGGGCAACGCTCCGAGACCGACTGCGCAACCCCTCGTACACCCGCCGTCCTGGGTCCCAGGTTGCTCAGTTTGCTGGCCCGCACGAGGGCGGGTTACAGGCCAGCCCGTAAAGCCGGCGCCGTGGCGTCAAAACTGCCTCCGTACGACATGCACGAGCCTATGCCGCCAGGTAGTCGGGACAGACTCGTACTGCTTTCACCGTAGGAGTGGCGGGGCCGACCAAAGCAACCCGACCAGCCACATCAATTTCCGGTAACGAGCCTCTACCGGTACCTCTCCGGACCCGACCACAGCCCCCACCAGCGCAGGCCAGCGCGACAGACGCGTGGAGCTCCGGGCGCCAAAAAGATCTTGCTCTGGAGCGGGCCCGGCCGTGGCCCCACCACGACCCCCACCGGTGCGAGACCCAAGGACCGGCCCTCCATTCGGTCAACGCTCCTGAGCGTGGCTTTTGATGCGCGGTCTGCTCAGGTATTGGCGGCACCGCAGTGTGCCTTGTGCCTCAATGCCGCCTTGGATCAGCCCAGCGGAACCGTGGCGTACGTCTCCCACTCATACATCTGCCGGTCGCGGTGCAGCACGATCAGTTGGGCACTGGTGATTCGTACACGGGCGGACGTGTGATCAAGGCCTGCCAAGGCAGTTGTAACCGCTGTGGTCGAACCATCGCTGGCGCTGTAGGCCACGGATACGTGAGGTGTGAACCCTTCGGCCTTCTCCGGTACCTCATCGAGGACGTCGCCGATGGCCGCGCGGATGCTGTCGCGTACCCGTCGCACTGGCGTATCCGGGTGAACGTGCAACAGGATGGCTTCCGGGTCAATGACGGCAGGGCCGATCTCGGTATCGAAGGCCGGCACTTCGGCGAGGCGCTCCCCAGCGGCGGCCACGATCTTGTCGACGTCCTTCTCGCTCGTCTCCCCCACGAAGCCGATGCCCTGCATGGTGAGGTGGAGCCACTGATCGGGGATCAGGGTGACGCATTCGCCGAGCGGAGCGAGAGCGGCCCGGTACTCGGCGGCCAGCCGGTGCACATCGTCCTGCCCCTCGAAGGTGAGGTGCCACGTGTAGAAACGGCGGCCCACGCTCCAACCGGGCCGCCACCACCAGTGGTTCCGCATTGCCTCGGTGTCCGATGTCATCGCCGAGATCCAATCAGGCAGCACCGCTCCCTGGCGAAGCGCGAGACGCTACCAGGCTGCACTCCGCCTTGCCGCCATCTTGGGCACGTCGCTGACCACGGAACAAGAACCTAGTCCCATTCCAGCTGACGGTGAGGCGGCGGCGGGGGCCGATCTGGATGGAATCGTCGGGGCGGACGGTCCCTCCACAGCGGACCACAGCCATGACGCCACACTTCAACGTGCACATGACAGAGAGGATGATCCCGCATCATCGACGCGCATACCGATCTCGGCCTGTCCTACACGTCTGCGGCAGGATGGCCCTATCGCGACGGCTGCTTCCGGGGGGGGTTCCGACAGCTCCCCCGGAAGCACCTATCGTTTCAGGCCTTAGCCGCGGCTACCTCGCGAACACGCGCGCCCAGCTCCTTGACCGAGCGGGAAGCGGCGTGCGGGGCGAGCTCCCTGCGCATCGTTCCGAAGTGGTCGTCACCGCGCACGGAAGAAACATGCTCGTACTCGTCCAGGAACCGCCCCCATGACTCGCACGACGCATCGACGTGCCCGATGCGGAGCTGACGCTGTGCGAGCACGGCGTAGGCGTGGACGCGGCCTTGGCGCTCTTCAGCGGGCTGCACCCGGATGGACTGCCGCATCGCTGCGATGCTGCCCTCCAGGTCTCCCTCTTCCATGAGCACGTGCGACACGTGGAAGAGGTAGGCGGTCTGGTCGTATCCGCCGATCGCGTCCCGCCGGTTGTCCGCCTTCGACAGGGCCGTCTCGGCTTCCCGGAGCCGGGTGTGAGCCTGCCGCCGGTCGCCCACCATCGAGGCCGCATGCGCCTGTTGCCCGCGCAGGAAGGCCACGAGACGGGGGCCGGCCGAGGGCGCTGCTTCTGCGGCCGAGTCCGCGAGCTCAAGGGACATACGCCCGTGCCCCAGGCTCGATGCCTGGAGCGACATGCCGCGCAGGGTCCGGCAGTAGGTGACGTGGTCTTCCGCCTCGTTGGCGAGCCTGAGCGCGTTCACGTAGTACGTCTGGCCAAGGCCGTGGGCCTTCTCGTACATGGCCATCCAGCCGGTGAGGTACGTCAGGTCTGATGCGGCGGCGAGCATGTCCTGTTTCACCGGCTCGGAGGCCTGCGCTCGTAGCCACGGCCCGACGGTGTTGACCAGGAACGCGGCGGCCATCGGGCGCGCGTGCCCGGCCCCGAACTCGTCGAGGATGTCCGCGATGCGCTCCGTCATGGACCGGACGGAGGCGACCTGTGACGCTCCGATGCGGGTGGTGGCCTTGCCCGGTGTTATCGGCTCGTCGGCCGCCCGTGCATCCTGCTGAAAGGCGGGGACCGAGAGTGCTGCGGTGAAGAGAGTCGCAGCCAGGAGGCTTCGACGAGATGGGTCCATGTCCGCCCTTCCGAGGTCGATCAGCTCCTCCACAGTGTCGACTGAGAGAGAGTCACCGACGGGCAGAGCGGGTTGCAGGCCAGCTTCCGCGTGCGTGACCGGTCTGCCTAAGCGCGCGGACAGCGCTTCCAGGATCAGCGGCCTGACCTCGGGTTTCGGCGGCGTGCCAGCGATCCAGTGCGCTACCGCCGTCCGGTCGTACGTCAGTTCCAACCCGGCCTGTGGGCCAAGCCTGTTGACCTGCTGAGCGAGCTGTGTGCGCGTCCATCGTGCCTGGTCAAGCAGCCCGGCAAGGGCGGGGTTGGGTGTGCGATTCCTCGTGGCCATGTACTCAACTCCCGACAGCTCATGGCGTTCACGGTGTTCACGGTCCCACCAGTCATCAACGGTACCCGCAGAGCGTGACCACGCGATTACCTCTTACAAGAAGCGATCGTTCTCAGCCCTTGGAGCAGCGGTGACTAGAGCAGCACCAGCTACAGAAGGTGTCTCCGGGCTGGGAGACGGATGCACGGAGCACCACAGCCAGACAAGGAGCCACCCGTGAACCCCCCAGAGAAGCGTCACGCCGCCACCGCAGAAGGATCAAGCGTCACCGCGCTGAGTCCGGCCGGCACGGCGACCGCGCTCCTGCCGTTGCCCGCAGAACCGGGCCCGTTCCGGTGGTCCACCCGTCTGATCGCCGATCGCGGAGCGGGGGCGAACGCCCGGCTGCGATCCCGGCCCCGCCTCGCCGTCTGCGGGTGGCCCGGCAACGTCGACGCCGCCGCCCGCGTCATCGGGCACTTGGCCGACAACGCCGCCCGGCACGGACAGCCCTTCCACGACGGGAAGATCGTCGTCCGGCTGATCGCTCATCCCGGCACCAGCGAACTGCTCATCGAGGTCGACGACGCGCGCCCCGACTTCCCGGACTTCGAGCAGGTCGCGAACCAGAGCCACGAGACCAGGCCCGCCCCCACGGGGCTGGCGTGGGCGGCCCACTACCGCGGAACCGTCTCGTGGGACGTGAAGCGGGACGACGACGGCGCGGACGTCGGCAAGACCGTGCAAGTCATCCTCCCTGCGACGTGGGACGGCTCGGCATGACGCACACGCCCCTCCCCCAGCGCGCGGCGCGGTTGCGCGGACTTCCGGAACGCGTCGACTTTGCGGCGCGGGACCTGGCCGTCGCGCCCGAAGAGGTTGCGCCGGACATGGGCACCCTCGCCGCACGGGTGCGGAACCTGATGGACGTCCAGCAGGGTCGGCCGAGTCGCCTGCCGTTGGGCGGCCAGTTCTTCGACGCCGTCGTGACGGCCGCCGGCCCCGAGGCCTACGCGGTCGTGGACCTCATGGACGAAGTCCAGCGACCGCGCGGCGCCCGCTCGGACGCTCCCGCCTGCGGACCCGTGATCGCGGACCCGGAGCGGGACTGGTTCATATGGCTCGTCCCTCCGGGCACGCACGCCGTCTGGGACAGCGCCCACGGCGTGTGCCGGGGCGCCCCCTACGAGCTCACCCTGCCCGCCGTGCGGCAGACGGCTCCAGCGGGCCCGTACTGGCTCCGTCCGTGCCGCGGTGACCGTCTCGTTCCGCACTGGCCCCTGGCCGATCTCCTCCACCGCTTCCAGCCGGGCCCGGTCCCCGAGGAGGCACTCCTCCAAGGGTTCTTCAGTACCGACTCCTGATCCCCGCGCGCGGTGGCGGCATACGCCCCAGTCCCGCCGCCGCACGCGGCCTGCTCCCTGCCGCCGGGCAACTGACCTGGCTCCCCCCGGCAGCAGGGACCCCAACCGTGAGGGGAAACGTCATGCCCGAGCTCATTGCCACACCGTTCGGAGACCACCGCTTGGTACTGCGGCGGGGAAGCCCGAAAGCCGTGCAGCTCCCCCATGCCCGATTCGAAGAGCTGCGCACGCGGAGCACCGTCCCCGGGTGGCTTGGCGACGCCGTCGCTGCACAGTGGCAGATGGACGTCTGCGGCCAGGCCCTCACGGATGTGCTGCTGATGCGCGAGGCGGGGCCGTACGAGTTCAGCCGCGCCACGTGGGAGATCAATCTCGGTTGCGACTACGACTGCGAGATGTGCTACCTCGGCGAGAAGCGCTTTGAGGGCCTGGACATGGCCGGCAAACGCAGGCTCCTGGAGGTCATGCGGGACGCCGGGGTGATCTGGCTCCAGATCACCGGCGGGGAGCCATTGATCGATCCCGACTTCCCCGCGTCGTACCGGCTCGCCAACGAGATGGGGATGCAGCTCGAAGTCCTGTCCAACGGGTCACAGCTGCGCCGGGACAGGGTCTTGGACGTGCTCCGCGCCTACCCGCCCACCAAGCTGACACTGAGCCTGTACGGCGCGACGGCCAGCACGTACGACGCGGTGACCCGCCGCCGCGGCGGCTTCGACCGGTTCCGCGAAGGCGTACACAAGGCACTCGCCGCGGGCCTGCGCATCGACCTGAGCCTGATCATCGTGCGCACCAACGCGCATGAGGCCGAGGCCATGCGCGCTTGGGCCGCCGAGCTCGGGATGCCGTTCCGCGAGTACGCCAACATCTCCCCCACCATCCACGGCACCGCAGAAACTCTGCCGTCCCAGTCCCCCGAATACCTCACCGACCGGAAGCCGTTCACCGGCTGCCCGGCCGGCGTGACGTTCTTCCACGCCGACCCGTTCGGCCGGGCCTCGATCTGCAAGGTCGGCCGGGAACCGAACATCGACCTGACCGCCGAAGGCGTGCCAGGCCTTGCCCGACTCGGCCAGATCGCCGAGTCCCTCATGCTTCGCACCGGCGGATGCAGCGGCTGCAAGCTCTCCGCCACCTGCCGGGTGTGCCGACCGATGGCACAGGTCTTCCAGGCCGCGAAGGCGCCACTCAAGAACTACTGCCAACACGGAGAGAGGTCGTCATGACTGCTGTCATGGTCGAGATCACGCCCCCGCCCGCGGCCGAGGCACCCGCCGACCCGGCGGGGATCGTCCTGGTCGACGACGTGTCCGCGCTCACCGCAAGCGTGGAGTCCGGCTGCAACGACGACAACCCGTACAAGTAGCGCCACCAGTTGGGGCCGCGCCTCCCCGCGCGGCCCCAACTCCCCGCACCTCTGGAGATTCCATGCCCACCCCGCGTATCACCGAGCTGCCGGACGCAGTGCAAGCACTGATCGAGAAGAACAGCGGCCCGATCACCGACTTGGGCACCGTTCACGGCGGCTACAACAGCTCCATTGCCGCCTGTGTCCGAACCGGCCGCCGCTCCCCGCACACCCTGTTCGTCAAGGGCCTCCCCCTCGATCACCCCCGCGTCTGGACACAGGCACGCGAGGCGAAGATCAACCCGCACGTCCGCGACCTCACCCCCGCGCTGCACTGGTACGAGGAAGCCGACGGGTGGAGCCTTCTCGGCTTCGAGTACGTCGAGGGAGACCACGCCGACTACACGCCCGGCGCCTCCGACCTGTCCCAGATCTCCGCGACCATGGGGCAGCTCGCCCGGCTGCGAGCCCCCGGCGTCGAGCTGAAGACCATGGCGGACCGGTACAGGACGTACGTCGAAAGCCCCGCCGAGCTGAAGTGGTTCGAGGGGGACAGCCTTCTCCACACCGACTGGAACCCGCACAACGTCATCATCACGAAGGCCGGCGCCGTGCTCGTCGACTGGGCGTGGGCATCGACCGGAGCGGCATGGATCGACCCCGCGCTGTGGCTGCTGTGGCTGATCGCCGACGGCCACACAGCCGAGCAGGCCGAAAGCGTCGCCGCCACGCACCCCGCGTGGAAGACCGCCCCACCGGCCGGGCTCGACACCCTCGCCCGCGTCCAAGAACGCCTGTGGGACTCCATCGCCAAGCAGAGCCCCGACAACTGGTCGCAGACGATGAAGACCGCCGCGCGGGCCTGGAACACACACCGGCAGAGCCAGGACTAACGTCAGACACGGGCCCCGCTCGTCCGCACCCCCCCGAGGCGGACGAGCGGGGCTTCCCGCTGCATGGGCAGCCCTGCGCCGGGCGAGCGCGGGCGCGGCTGCTTCGGGTTTCGAGGACCCACTCACTCTGCCGCGAGGATGCGCGTGACGGTCACCACGCGGTGCCGCGTACTGCCCGCCAGCACCTCCGCAACGAGCCCTGGACCGCTTTCGGCGTAGCGCTCGCCGTCCCGCGTCGACCCGAACCGGTCCGGTCCGGGGTCTGGCAGCAGCGCTGCTGCATGTGCCGCTAGCGGAGCCGTCAACCGCTGGGACAAAGCCCGGCGTCCGTCAGGCAGTTGGACGACGAGCGCCCGTGGCCGTGAGCGAGGCCCCGTGAAGCCCACGACCATGGCGTCAACCGGCTCTGAGTGCCTCACCTTCACCCACACCCGCCCTGGCCGGTACGGGGACGATCCGCGCTTGCACACGACCCCCTCGATATTCAGCGGACGCAGAGACTCGTACCAGTCCCGAGCCGTGGCCACGTCGTCGGAGGCCGGGACCGCCTGAATCGGCGGAGGGATATCGGCGAGCACGTCCAGGAGGAGAGCGCGCCGGTCCGTCCATGGCCGCCCGCGGACGTCCCCGTGAACCGGATGGTGCAGGCAGTCCCAGACCGCGTACGACGCGGGGAAGTCCTCGGCCAGCGCCCGAGCCCGAGCCGGCGCAGAGGCCGCCCGCGACTGCACCGCCCCGAAATCCAGGCGCCCATCCCGCCAAATGACCAGCTCGCCATCCAGCACGGTGCCCGCCGGCAGCGCCATGGCCGGTACGGCAATGTCCATCCACCACGACGTCACAATCCGCCCGGAGCGCGATTGCAGCCGGACCGTGTCGGCATCCCGCAGCAGTACCGCCCGGTGCCCGTCGAATTTGGGCTCATACCACCAGCCCTCACCAACGGGCAGGACGGCCACCGCCTCCGCCAGGGCTACGCGCACGGGCTCTTCCATGATCCAAGAGTGCGGCCCGAGCGCTCGCATCGCACGGGGTGATCCTTTCGCGTGTGCACGCGAAGGGACCCCGGAAACGGATGCGGGCGGGGAACGATCCGCGGCCACAACTCGACTCGAGAGAGCTGCAACCAAACACCACCAGACCAGCCTGTATAGGGCATGAGAACACCACGCGCCGTGCGGCTACGCAGACAACGAGCCCGTCGGTGGGCCACATCCGATCTAGAGCAGCGCCGTGAACGCGTCCGGCGGAAGGTACGCAACCAGCGGCGGGCCATGACCGCTCTGATTGCAGCCGGAGTGCTCGTGTTGTTCGTGGTGCTGCCCTGGCTGATCTGGCAGGGCCCCTACGTCATCGACGCCGACCACATCGACGAGGCCGAGCTAAAAAAGGGATCAGCGGCCCTCGTGACCGGCCTGCGCACCGCAGTCGTCGCCTTCACCGCCGCTCTCGGCGCCGGCATCGCCCTGCTCTACACCGCCCGCACCTACCGCCTCACCCGACGAGGCCAGATCACCGACCGTTTCACCAAAGCCCTCGAACGGCTCGGCTCAAACGAGATCTACGTACGCATCGGCGGCATCCTCGCCCTCGAACAGATCGTGCAAGACGCCCCCGAACAGGCCGCCACCGACGCCGCCCGCGTCCTCGGCCACTTCATCCGCCACCGCGCCCCCAAAGCCGCCGGCGAAGAACATCCGCTGCCCAGGAAGCCGGCTGCCGATGTACAGGCCGCCCTCACCGCTCTCACCCTTGCCGAATCACGCACCCACGTCGACCCCCGCGAACAGCTCGACCTCCGCGAGCTCCACCTCGCTGGCGCTCGACTCGGCCAAGCCGACCTCACGGACGCCGACTTGTCCGGGGCGACGCTCACGAACGCCAACCTGGCCGGGGCGATGCTCACGGACGCCAACCTGGCCGGGGCGACGCTCACGAACGCCAACCTGTTTAGGGCGACGCTCACGAAGGCCAGCCTGTTCAGGGCGACGCTCACGAACGCCGACCTGTTTGGGGCGACGCTCACGAACGCCTACCTGGCCGGGGCGACGCTCATGGACGCCAAGCTGGCCGGGGCGGCGCTCACGAACGCCAACCTGTCCGGGGCGACGCTCACGGATGCCAACCTGGCCGTGGCGACGCTCACGGACGCCGACCTGTCCGGGGCGACGCTCACGAACGCCAACCTGTCCGGGGCGACGCTCACGAACGCCAACCTGTTTAGGGCGACGCTCACGAACGTCGACCTGTCCGGAACAAATGGTCTTGCTCTGCGGCAGGCCAGTTTGGCGATAACTGACGAGACCACCGAGATGCCCGCCGACTTCTACGTATCAGTCAAAGCATCCGTGAGTGCGTGACACACGGCGTATGGCTTTCGCGTGTGCACGCGAAGCCGTCCCAAAAACGGTCGTTTTCGGGACGGTGGCGCCGACCACTCGGTCGGCTGCCCCGTCGAATTCGCTCCCGCCGGCGTCGCAGCCCGGCAGGGGGGACGACGGAGCGGACGGGAGCGAGCGAGACACCGAGGCGGCTGGGACACAACCCCACGCCCCGACGTCGGCCGCGGGCACGGACGAAGGAGAGAGCGCGCAAATCCCTCGCGGGCCGGAGATCCGGGTGCTGGGGTCGGTGGAAGTGGACGGGGTCGCCCACACCGGCCACGGACCGCGCTCCGCCCAGCTCGCGGCCCTGCTCTACTTCCGCCCCGCCCGCACAGTCGACGTCCTGTGCGCCGACATGGACCCGATCAGCCCCTGGTCGCCCGCCACCCTCAACGCCCGCCTCCAGGGACTACGGCGTGCGCTGGGCAACGACCCGAACGGCGACCCGTACGTGCCGCGCCGCCACAACGCAGACACCCCCTACCGACTGGCCGACGGTGTGCGCTGCGACTGGACACGCTTCCCCCAGCTCGCCGAACGCGCACTCCCCCACGGCCCAGACGGACTGCCCGATCTGGAGAAGGCCTTGTCCATCGTGCGCGGCCGGCCCTTCGGTACACGGGCACCGGCATGGGCGCAGCCGTACCAGCAGGAGATGATCACTCGGATCGTCGACGTCGCCCACACCGTGGCAACTCTGCGCACCGCGAAAGGCCCGCATCGCAATCTCGGTGGCGCGCGGAAAGCCATCGCGGCGGGGCTCGATGTCGACGAGACGGCAGAACTGCTCTACCGGGGCCTGATGGTCCTCGAATCGGCGGCCGGGAACCGGGGCGGCCTGCACACCGCCATCGCCCGCATCCAACAGGTCAACGCGCCCCTCGACTGCTGCCTGGAGACCGAAACGGAGCAGCTCATCAACGAGCTCCTGCACCGCAGAAGCAAAGAGGAGCAGGCCTTATGACCGCGGCCGCCGGGAAGGACCGGCAGCGCAGGAGCACGGAAACGATCTCCCCAGTCAGGCTCGGCCGCCCGCACAAACTCCTGCGTGGTGGCGGTGGAGGCGGCCCGGCACGCGATCGGCCGAATAGCCGACATCACGGCCGACAAGCACATGGAAGGCGTCCGCCTCACCCGCTGGCTGCTCTCCCCCGTTCCCACCTTCCTGCTGTGGCGCCGGATGAAGCTGTGGGAGCTGCGCTCCTACGAGCACGTCATCAAGCTGGAGCAGGAACGTCTCGTCTATCAGGCCCGGCTGCATTCCCGCTTCGGCCGCGCCTGGCGCCGCAAGGCGCCGGTCGAGTCGCTGATGCCGCTGCGTCTGGCCCGCTACGGCGTACCCCTCGCACAGACGGCCCCCGCTGGCCTCGCCGCGGCCGGCATCGATGAGTTCACGGACGACTGGTTCCCGAGCACGGTCGCCTTACCTCAGTACGTCCTCGAGCGCGACAGCGCTATCACCGTAGCGGGTGAGCTCCGTGCTGCGCAGGACGTACGGGCTGGGGCAAGCGAACAGCACGACAGCTTCGGCGATGGAGAGTCAGCCGCCGACGAACCGTCGGCCGACCCCAGCCAGCCCAAAGACGGCTTGGACCACGGCCGTGCCCCGGCGCCGCCCTCAGATGTAAGAGCGCACCCCGCCAAGGAAACGCGCAAAACGCAAGTGAACGCGGATGTCGAAGAGCAGCAGGAGCCAGAGGCGAGAAGCGCCAGTGGTCTCACTGTGGTCGACCGGTACTACCTCGCCTGGAGGGACTACCAGGACGTGTACGGCGAACAACCCTCCGGCAACGAGCTCTCCGCACACCTCGCCGGAAAGGGCACAACAGGCCGCGGCGGCAGCCCAGTCAGCCCCTCCACACTGCGCCGGTACTTCCTGCACTTTCGCATCTACGAGATCTGGGCAGACTGCCGGCTCGAGAGCACCGTTCCTTCAGCACACACCGTGGCTCAGACCTGCGCTCGGCAAGGAATCACCGCCCAGTACAACCGGGCCATCACAGCCAACGAGATCCTCAACCACTCACACGACTACGAACGCCGCTGGCAAGCCATCAGAAGACTTCAGCAGAAACGCTCTCCCTGAGAGCCGGACATGGCATCCCCGATCTGATGAGAGGTCTCTCTCGATGAGCAACGCCGTCCAGGCCATTGCTGGCTTGCTCCCACCAACAGACCGCAGCGGACATGCTCACCCTGGACGGCTGCTAGCGGGAGAGCAACAGAAGCTCTCACGCGTACTGCGACCCTGATTCGTGTCCTCCCCAAACCTCCGAGCCCATGGTCTGGCCGGGCGGCAAGGCGTACCTGTCGCAGCTGCCCCACAACACGACCTTGGTACGAGTGCACCCCCACTGCTGGCGCCCGACACACGCTGTGCCAGAGCCGAAACCCGCGAACACAGCCAAGGGTCGTCCTGCTCTTCCTCGTGCGCCAGCGACGGCGAGGCACCTGTCCCGTCGCCCCCCTGCGGGCTCGACGACCAGGAAAGAGCGGAATGGGAATGATTGGCCACAGATTCTCCAACTCTCCGTTTATTTCATGAACTTGGCTCATAACGACACTTAATTCACTTGCCCGTTAGCACATGCGTGCGAGAGCGTTGTCGGTGCCTGAGCTCCGGTACCAGAACCTGACCAGTCCGGGTATCTCCGGAGCGTCACACGTGAACGGGGGAAAGATCCGTATGGGACTTGCTCAGCGAACCGCTGCTGTTGCGGCGGTGCTGGCCGCGGCCAGTTCGTCTGTCGTCGGGAGTGCGCATGCCGCACCGGCGGCGAACCCGTGCGCCGGGCAGTCGGCAGCACACATCGTGAAGAACTACTACCAGGGTCCACTCGTCATCCCACTTCGATGCGGCTCGAACACCTGGGGGTACCGCCACCTGGTGTATCGCGGCCGCTGGAGCGCCGACTTCGACAGGAAAATCAGTCACGCCATCTGGCGCGGCACTGCGGTGCCGATCCCCGGAGGCCGATGGCACTACTACATGGAAGCCATGCCTCCGTGCAGCAAGTACTTCGGAGTACTGGACAACCCGAACGCCTACGGACGCACGCCCAGAATCAACCCGCAGGGCATCATCACGGCCTACTCTATGGATGACGCACCCGGCTCCAGCCGCGCATCGTCCGCCGGACCGCGCCGTCCTGCCTGCTGATGGAGCTCCATGATCCTCACGCCTGACACGCTGGCCCGGCTGGGTGATCTGCTTCGCGAGTACGAGCCGACGTACGCCGTCCCGATCCGTGTCGAGCACTTGCAGTTGACGCAGCGCAGGCTCGCCGCAGGGGCGGTTGAGACCGAACGAACCTTCCTCGAAGTCGAGGTATCGGTGGCTCAGCCGAACAACGAGCCACAGCGCTGGCTGCTGAGCCTGGACTTCGACGAGGACGCCAGCAACCTCTTGGACGAAGGCGCGCAGGAGGCGGATCTCCGAACCGCGGCGCTGATCATCTCGGCGAACATCGACGAGTGGTGGCGCTGCAAGGACCACGAGATCGCCACCGCAGCCATCGGCAAGCGACTCTCGTAAGCGGTCGCCGTCGATCAGCCGGCTTGCGCCGCCGGGGACCTCGGCGGCGCAAGCGGACTCGCAACCGAGTTCGCGTGGCGAGGATCTCAGGAAACGGAATCGGGGGAGGCCGCCTGCCGGGGTCCGGTGAGTGGAAGGTGCAACCAGTCACCGCCTGCTCAGCCGCCCTACCCGGGACAAGCGCCTTTCGGGCAGTTGCCGACACCGCCGCAGGCCCCGAAGTGGGCGCGCAAGCGGATTGCCATCCCCGCCGCAATACTCATCCTGTTCATCGGCGTAGGGATCGGATCCTCAGGCGATGACCAGAAGACAGCTGCCAGTGCGAAGCCCGCTCCCCGTGTAACCGTCACCGCCACCGCAGCGGCCAAGGCCAAAGCCGCGCCCGCCCCGACCGTCACCGTGACGAAGACCGCGAAGGCCGCGCCCGCGAAAGCCAAGCCGAAGAAGACGGAGTCGGCAGCACCGAAGGACAAGGTTGTCTTCAAGGTGTGGGGATCGGCGCCGGCAGGCGTGGACATAACCTACGGCAGCGACACCGACAACCTGGACGGCCACGGCCTGCCGATGACGTCGACGGCAAAACGAAGACGGGCCACGCCCGCGGCGGATACAACATCTGCTCCGCACAGCTCAGCGGCGGACTGTTCGGCGGATGGAACTAGGGTCCACCGGCAAACGGGCCTTGCCCACAGCAGGAATGACGCGAGACTGACCGCCGCCTCGGAGGAGGTGGCGGTCTTGTCGTATTTGGCGGCGCTGCCTCGGAAGAGGCGGCCGGCAGCCACCGCGTCGGCCAGGACGCGCGAGCGTTCGAGCAGCAGGTCCACGGTGTTCTCGATGTGCTCGGCCAGGATCTCTTCGGCCGTGTCGCGTCCGGCGGCGCGAGCTGCCAGCACGCTCGGGGTCACCCGTTCGACAACGTCCCGGACGAAGCCGCCCGGCGTCTGCCCGTTCTCCAGGGCGGAGCGGGCCGCGGCGACCGCCCCGCACGAGTCGTGGCCGAGGACGACGACCAGCGGCGCTCAGGCTGCGCCTCGGCTGGTAGGGCGCGGCAGATGAAGATCTGGTCTCGGTGGGACTGATCTCGCCGAATCGGCTGCACGAAACGTGACTGTGCGTCACACTCGCTGTTCTGGGGAGCCTGGACGGATCGTCTGGCATTGAGGCATGGGGGCGGGGGCACCATGGCGTTACGTGTGTTCATCAGCCATGGATCTGGCAAGGACCAGGGCAAGGACCAGTGCGTCGAGGATGCCGTGAGCTTATTGGTGCCCGAGCTGAAACGACGCGGCTACGAGGTGTTCTTCGACGTCGAAAGCCTGCGCGTAGGGGACGTGTGGGCGGAAGAGCTCTACATGGAACTCTTCGCTTGCGACGCCGCAGTTGTGTTGCTGGGTCCCAAGACGCTTGAGGCTCCCGAATGGGTGCGGCGCGAGACCGAGGTGCTGGTATCGCGTCACGTGATGAAGGACTTGCCGCACGTGCTGCCCGGGCTGATGGGCGGTCTGGATCCCAAGCAGGCTCGCAAAGTGGGCTTCGGACCTTTGTTTCGGCTGCAGGCCTGCATCCAGGACCGGGTCGCCCCCTACAATCCGCCACCGAGCCTGGACTGTTCGGTGACGGTGTTCGTCGACTGGATGCTGGCGGAGTTCGCAAATTTCGGTGAAGCTGCACGCGACGAGAGGGTGTTCGAGTGGGCGGGGAGGATTGCCGACTACCTGGACAAGGCGGCTCGCAGCAGCCCCAAGCGGGTACTGACTGCAGCTGAGCGTCTCGGGCTGCAGGATGGTGATCTGCAGCAGCTCAAGGCGAGGATCGGATCGGACATCCTTCTGGCATTCCGTCTCCTCGCCGCTGCCAAGGAGGGCGGGCGTCTCGCACAGGCAGTTGCGGAATTACGCCCAGTCCTTGATGGATCCTTGGCGGGCCTGGTGCAGGAGTTGCTTCCGGGCTGGGCTGATCAGGAGGCCGCGGAGTGCTTTCTCCCGGCCCAGGACGACGACGCCCCCAACGACACCAGAGTGATCATCTTTCCGGCTCGCCTGCCCTGGATGGCCGAGCACCACGTGGAACGCGCCCTCTGCAGAAAACCCATGAGCTGGCGCGTCAGCACCTTGGCTGAGGAATCGGACCTGCCGTGGTCGGAAGAGTCGCCCGCGAGCCGTCTGAGAGCCGCATGTATGGAGCAGCTGCACGACCTGTTCAGGGTACCGCCCTGGAACACGCTCTCGGACGTTGAAGCGATTCCGGGGGTTCTTCCGTATCTGGTGGTGAATCTCAAGGACTACGAGCTGGAGACGATCATCGAAGTGGTGCGGTCACTGGCTGAAGAATTCGAGGGGCTGAAGGTCCTCAATGTGGTCGTGCTCGCCCCGGAAGACGTACCTGAGCCGAAGGAACTCGAGGGATGTGGTCTGACGGATGCCGTAGTGGTGCACCCCAGTCCCACGGACGCCGAGCAGCGCCGGGCCTACCAGCTCTACATGGCCATGGACGAACTGCTCGAGCAGTGTGGTTGACCTCATCTCGCAATGCCTGCACTACCGAAAGGACACCAGGTCATGGCCGTTAGGGGTAAACGGCAAGCAGGCGCTGGCACAGCCGGGCTGAAGGACATGCCGGACCGCCGTGACGGATTGGTCTACGTCATGCCGCAGGATCTGGAGTTGGCCGTTGAGGTGGCCAAGGCCACCGGCCGCCCACTGCTGCTGAGGGGGAACCCGGGGTCGGGCAAGTCCTCCTTGGCCCCGTACATCGCCCGGAAACTCCGCTGGCGTTACTACGAATACGTGGTGACTTCTCAGACCCGCGCGACGGACCTGCTGTGGTCATTCGACGGGGTTCGCCGTCTGGCCGACGCACAACGAGCTAGGTTCGACGATGTCAACGGAGACGCGCTCGATGAGGACGCCTACATCGAGCCCGGTCCGCTGTGGTGGGCGTTCGCGCCCAAATCGGCTGCTGTCGTGGCAGAAAAGACTCGCAAGGCCAGACACGAGCGCGACCTTGGAGATGACACGGCCTCGGGACCACACAAGGAGCGATGGAATCGCAACCGCCGTGCCGACCACGCAGTCGTCCTGATCGACGAGATCGACAAGGCGGATCCCGACGTTCCCAACGGGCTGTTGGTACCGCTGGCTTCAAACGGTTTCACGGTGGCGGAAACCGGACGCCGCGTCGCTGTGGAGCCGGCTTCGGCCCGACCGCAGTCAGGTAAACCGTTCTCCCGCCACCTGGTGATCATTACGACAAACGAGGAGCGCGAGCTGCCTCAGGCATTCCTTCGACGCTGCGTCATCGCCAGCGCCCCGGAGCCCGGGACCCCGGGGGAACTGGTGGACATCGCCAAAGCCCATCTCAAATCCCGATTGCGCAAGGTCGACCCCCAGGACGCGAGGCTGGCAGCGGCTCTGGCGGATGAACTGCTCGCTGTCCGGCGTGTGGCGACCAGGGACGGAATCCGTCCGCCCAGTACCGCAGAGTATCTCGATGCGTTGTGGGCATGCCGTGCACTGGAGATTGAAGTCGGCGACGGCCGTTGGGAGAAGCTGCGCGGTCTGACCCTACTCAAACCCCAGCAGATGAGGGGCTGAGAATGCCCGGAAAGAGCAGGCACGTTGGTCTGCCGCCCGCAGGCAGGGTGGAGCAAGCACCGAGATCCCAAGCCTGGATCGGCGATATGGCCCGTGTGATGGCTGCCGTTGACGTCTCCGACGAGGCAACGTTCCACGCGGCGGCCGCCATGCTCGGCTTGCATCCGAAGGCCGTGCAGACAACGCAGGAACCTTCCAAACCTTCTGCGCACGCCTCCTTGTCTCCGCGGCGGGCCAAAACGCCGTCGCCATCGACGTCGTCTGGCGGCCTGCGCCAGGCCGGGACGCCGCTCGAGGCACCGCGCCCCATCCCCTTGCTGTTTCCGATGGGAACCGAGCTCGCCGTAAGCCGCCAGTGGACACAGCCGCCCGTGGCGACGGAGCCCACTCCCAACAGAGGGCCGACGCCGCCCCATCCCTACCTGCCTCTGTTTCCGCCCCGCTCCGAATCCGCCATCTTGCGGCTGCTTCTGTCCCGGGTGGTCCACGAAGGCCCGATCGACGTGCAGAGGGTCCTGACGGCGATGGCCCACGGCCGCCACGTGGCCGAGCTCCCCCGCCTGCCCGTGCGGACTCTGCGCTTCGGCGTCCAGGTGCTGGTGGACATCAACGAGGGAACCAGACTGTTCGCCCGGGACCAGCAACAACTGCTCGACCGGATTACAGCGATCGCCGGCGCACACGCCTGCGACGTCCGCTACTTCGCACAAAATCCTCTGCGCAGTGGACGGTCGGCCGGGTGGAGCTGGAAGCCATACACCGCTCCTCCGTCTGGGACGCGCGTTCTCATCATTAGCGACTTCGGCCAAAATACAGTCCCCCGCGCCGAGCAAGCGGAAAACCGTAAGGTATGGCAACGTGCGGCAGCACTGTGGCACAGGGCCGACTGCCTGCCGGTCGGCCTGGCTCCCCTGTCAGCACGCCAGCAACCAGCCTGGATGCGCCTCTTGATGCCGCTGCTCAGCTGGGACCGCTCCACGACCGCATCAACGGCTCACGCGAGGCTGCGATGAGGGGCGTGCCGGCTTCTTGGAATGCTCCCGCCCTCGCCCAGCCATCTCTCAGTGACCTCCCGGGCGATGCACAGAGCCTGGCAATCGCGCTGGCGAGCGCGGTGCGCATCGAGCCAGAGCTCATCCGCAGCATCCGAATCACAGTGCGCCCTACGTTGAACGTCGGGGCCGAGACCGGTCTTTGGTACGGGCCATGGGCAGCACATCGCGGCGGTCAGTACATGGTCCTGCGCCCACCGGTGATGCTTGAGGCACGCAGCATGCTGGTCGAGGAACTGAGGACGAGCCGGCCGGAGGATCCGATCCGGCTGGCTGGCCGCACCATTCATGAGGCCCATATCGGCCACTCCCCCGTCCTGGCTCATGAGGAACAAGTCACCTGGGCCGCGTTGCTGCATGATGCAGGAATCACCGATGAGTCCCAGGCCGACGTCGACACGCTCCTGCAATCCTTTCTGCGGACTGCCGTCGACGAGCCGCTGCGACGTGCTGCGTTGCAGCGATGGTTCACCCAGGCATGGTCCCGATTCCCCGAGTCGGTGAGGCAGACGGCCACCGGACTGGATCTCGTCGAGTTGCTCGGCGGCCCCGGCACACGCCGGTTCATGAGCGGTCCGCTCGGCACCCCCGTTTCGGACGATGTTCCCGACGTCGTGCTGCCAGTCCGCCATGACGGCAGCAAATTGGGCTTCGGAGACTTCCGTTGGCCGTCCGAGGGCATCCTCGTTCCCGACACGCAACCACGCATCCTGCATGTGTCGTCCCGCCACGACGCCTGGGGCGAGGCCCAAGAGGTCAGAGTTCCCCGCGGCGGCTTCACTGCCTGTCCCGCTCACACCGTGCCGATGTTCGTACGCACCGCGCGCGGCCAGATCTATCGTGTGGGTGCGCCGGGCGAAGCCGAAGTCGTCACCCGACCGCCGACGGCAGGCCGCCTTGCTTCCAGTCGCCTCTTGGGGCAACGCATCGAGGAACTCACAGATGCAGACGCACGGTACTTCGGCATCCCGATCGCTGACCTCAACGAACGACGGGCGGCTTCGGTCAGAACGCTGCTTGCCCCCTATCAAGCACGCCGCATTGACAGCGAGTTGCGTCAACGCATCGGAGGCGTCCCCTGGCAGAGCAAAATCATCCTGGTGCGCGGCAAACCCCACAGCGGGCGTACCCGCACACTGTGGGAGGCCATGCGGCACGAGCTTGCAGAATGGTGGGCTTGGGCACCCGCATTGATCGACCGCAATGAATGCGTGCTGAAGGCCCTGGCCGACGACGGCGTCGGGTCACAAACAGTGGTGTGGCTGGACGATCTGGATGAGAGCCTCGCGGCTCCGGGCGGCGAAGAACTTGCCGAAGCCCTTCTGGAGTTGCTGGACGATCCGAGCCGGTACCCGGTCGCAGTACTGGGGACAATCCGGGACGGCACCCAGCTGCTGAGCCGTATGGGGCCTGCGGCAACATCACTGCTCCACAAGGCCAGCACTGTCGACCTCAACAGGAGTCAAGGCTGGCCAGGGGCACCACGTCCCCGTGCCTACCCCAGAACGACCCCAGAATCCGAGGGTCTCCCGCCAGTTGTGGTCGGTCGCCAACAGGAACTCCAGCGGCTCCTCCACGCTCTGGACCCCAGCACCGAGTCGCGAGCCGTCGTAGTCCTCACCGGAGCGGCCGGCATCGGCAAGTCGGTACTAGCTGCACGAGCCGCTCAGGACGCATGCGCCCGTGACTGGTTTCCCGGCGGCCTGCTCATCGTTACCCTCACGGACAAGCCCTCGCTATGGATGGCCATCGCCCGCCAGCTCGGGCTGAACGATCCGGCGACCCCAGCACATGCGCAGACCTGGTCCACGGCACAGCTCAAGCTGATAGGCGGCCCCGCACGCCGCGTGCTGATCCTGCTCCACAATGCGAGGCCCGCCGACATCGCGCAAGTCACATCCGCCATGCCCGCCGGATACGCACTGATCGCAACCAGCCAGCACGCCCCTGGCGACACCGGCCTCGACATCATCGACGTCGGCTCCCTCCCCCAGCCCGAGGCAACACAGCTCCTGGAAGCCTTGCTGCTGCAGCATGACCGCAATGACACCCGCGCCGACCGCGACCACGAAGCCACCGCAGACGTAGCCAAACTGTGCGGCGGTTTCCCGCTGGCACTGGCCACCGCGGCCACTTGGCTGACGGCTGACCCGCGTCGCACGATGCGCCAACTGCTGAAGCTCCTGGAGTTCGAATCCGCGCTCGGACTGGAACACCACGGCGAACTGCCCGTGCGCCACGCACTCGACGTCACCTTCCACGGCGCCTCGCCGGCACAGCAGAAGGCCCTCTGCTCCCTGGCCCTGCTACCCGGATCAGAATTTGCAACGGCCACGGTCAAAGCAGCACTCAATTGGGGCTCCGCCTCAATCACCCTGCTGGACGAACTGGCCCAGCGTCACCTCATCGCACCGACCGCTACCGCCGAGCGCTGGCAAATTCCGTCCCTGCTGCAGATCTACGGTCAAGCAGTCATAGGAGACCACCTCTCCACCAGGGAGATCAGAGACACCCGCGCGCGAATCGTGGCGTACTACCGCACGCGCGCCGCAAACGCCGAGCGCGCTCTGTGGTCCCAGCAACCAGCCCCTCGTCCAGGACGTACATCCGCCCTGGAATGGATGCGCGTCGAACTGAGCAACGTCGCCGCTGTGGCCCGCTGGTGTTTCGCCAACGAAGACCCGCTGACGGGCACCAAAATCGCTATGAGCGCCGCCCGCTTCATATTCCAGGAAAAGCAACACGCCATCCTCCTGGAACTGATGAATCAGGTCGAACGCTGGGCCAACGACAACGGCCATCTCACTCTGCGAGCGGCCGCCCTGAGCAACATCGCCGTCAGTTTCGCCGCCAACGGTGACCTTGTACGCGCACGAGAGATTCTGGCGTTTGTCACCGATCTCTCTCGTTCCGTGGCTGGCATGCAGAACGTGCAGATCGTCGTCAACATGGGCGCCATCTTGATCAGTGCGCACCAAACGCAGGAAGCCATCGACCTACTCTCCGAAGCAATCTCACAAAATCGCAGCGAGAACCCGGCAGCCACGGTGCTGCTGCTCTGCAACCTCAGCACCGCCCTGCTACAGGCAGCAAACCACGATGAGGCCATCGCCACCCTGCAGGCAGCCGAAGATCTTGCTCAACAACACCCACTACCCCTGGAGGAGAAGGGACCTTTGTTCCGCAGTCTGGGAAATGCCCTGAAAGCAACGGGGCACCTCGACCGCGCGGCAGCCAGCTTCACCACAGCCCTCGAGGCGTATCTGGCGACCGGAGACCTCTCCGTTCAAGCCCTTCTCCACCAGGACCTCGCTTCCCTCTACCTGCAGGCCGAGAAGGCGCACCTGGCTATTCCTCATCTGAAAACAGCGATCACACTCTTCCAGCAGTTGAACGACCCCGAGTCCGAGGCAGAAGCCTGTCAGGCCCTGGCGGAGACCTTCCGCGTCCTCGACAGACACAGCCAAGCCCTGGACTGGTTCAAAACAGCCCGCACGCTGCACCAGAGCAACAACAACGAGGAATGGGCCGCGCAGGCCCTACGCGCCATCGGAGTACTCCTCCTGCAAACCGGCCGCCCAGCTGAGTCAATCCCCGCTCTACGCAGCGCAAGTGCTCACCTGGAAATCCTGGGTGTTCAACACGGACAGGCACGCGCCCTCCGCTCACTAGCCCAAGCCTGCATCAAGGAGGACAACCTTCTGGAAGCCTCCTCTGCCCTGATTCGATGCGCCGATCTCTACAGCCAACTCACGGCAGAACAGGCCTACCCCACTGCACTGCCCCGCGAAGGACAGAGCAACGCCGGACTGGCCGAGCAAGCACAACGGGAAAACGCACTACGCGACGAAACACACACCCTCATCACGGAAATCCTGCGCGTCAGCCACCGGCTCGAGGCAGCCGGACTTGTCGATGAGGCATACCGCGCCTTGTCCGCGGTAGAACTGCTGGGCCAGCCGTCAAAAGTCTGAGAGAGCACCCGCCGAAGCGTCCCCTGCCACGGTGTCCCCCATGCCGAACACAGCGAACCGTGGCTCGGCTGGATGTCTCTGCGCAATGGCCGCAGCGATGGCAGCACCATCGGGCCCCTCATCTGCCGACACCTCGCCGAGAGCTTGCCACACACTCTGAGCCCAGGACGTCAACTCTTCACGAAATGCAGCACTTGCGGCAGCCCGCTCAGCCAGCTGCGCGGAGAGAGCCTGCGCAGTCGACACGTTGAACGGGGCCTTCGCCAGCTCCTCCAGTACATCTGCGTCCAGGACGCCACTGCCCCCACGCCAGCGATCCAGAATCGATCTGAGTCGCACCCACCCGGATGCACCAGAGCCAGCAGCGTCTAACGCCGCCTCCACCAGCAAGGCTGCCGAAACCGGCACCACGTCCACAGTCCCCCCTTCCGTCGGCCGAGACGAACAAGCTCTGCCCCAGGCGACGATCCTGCCTGCTAAGTACCCGCCATAACGAGCATGGAAGCGCTCTGCGACGGTGTCGTCACTCTGACGGATCCACCTGCCCCCCGGATGGAGCAGCGCTCGACAGCAGATCCGATCCGGGTGGAGCCCCTGCCGCCGCCCCACTCCTCAACCGCTCAAAAACAAGATCGAAGGTGAAGCCGGCAGTGAAGCCCAACGGAATCGTCATGAACAGCAGCCGCCGCACATCCAGCCGGTCCAACAGCGTAGGCACGCTCAACAACTGCGAAGCAACGTAAAGAAGAACCGTGACCAGACCGGCACCGAGCCCTCGAATGCAGGCGCGCGGCCATTGAGACTCGGTTTCGAACGAATTGCGGATGACGGCACCTGCCACCGAGGCAAAGAGCGGGGCTCCTACCAGCACCGCCAGGTCCATCGAAGTCGCAGCACGAGCTGGCGCCGCGGTCACGAGACCGAGCACTGCGACAGCCATGCACGCCACCGCCACAACCCAGCCCAACGCTCCCGACCATGCTTGCAGATTCCGACTTCGCGCCATGGTGCGCTCGTGCCGCACCCGTCGATCACGCTGCCTTAGCAAGCAGGTCACAAGCTTCCGGGCGGAATCCGATGACCAGTCCGCGCCCAGCAGCGCAATATCAGCGTCATCGGTATCGTTGCGCACCTTGTCGAGATTGATCCATACCTGTCCTGCACCACCGCCAAAGGCGGCTACCGGCACCACAGGTATTCGCTGCGCCAAAGCAACAACGCCAGCCACTCGTGTGGACTGTCCCCCACCCACCATCAGCACGCCGTCGCACGACATCAACGTCCGGTAATAGGAAACCTCCCACTCACCGCTGGTATCCCTCACCACCTCCACGGTGACGGCACTGCCCTCCGGAAGACCGAAATCCATGCTGCGATGCCGCGGAGGGTAGCCGACCACACGACCCTGGCCGTCCTCACACGCCTCTGCATAACCACGAACAACCTCGGCCTCGATGTACTTGTCCTTGCTGGAGAAGACCGCCAGGTCGCACTGCGCCTGCGCCAGCGCGCGCCCCAACTGACGGCAGGCCTCCGGACCTTGCTCCACGTTCTGCAAGGGCGGGGCGAACTCTCGCGTACCGTCCACACTTCCAACGACCGCGATAAGAGGGCGTTGCCGCAACGACGAAGACATGCGCCAATTTAGTCACAGTCACCCGACTCGCCGCGGGAGAATGCACCCATCCCACCGACGGCAGACAGGCAGGCAGAGCCATGCTTCACCCCGAAGCACCGAACGGCCGCATAACCGAAGTGGTCCATGGCAGACTGCCGACCCGATCACGGACATGGCGTCAGCGGATGGGGCGAGTTCATGATGGCTTCGTACCGGACAGCCCGGTCAGCGAGTTCCGTCTGCCTCGGCAACCGGTCGCTTTGGCTCCGTTGCAGGTGGCGTGTGCGGGGACAGGTTCCACAGGGCGTCCAGGTCCACCCCGTGTCAAGCGCCGACGCCCACGAAGCGGCATATAAGGAAGTAGAAGAAACATCCGTCGACTGCGGTGGCAACGCTTGGGGTTAGGGCGTCTTCGCAGATCAGGCAGCGGCCGTGCTGGAAGCTGGCAGGAGCTGCGGATCGGCGAACTGCTGGTTCATCTGCTCGGCCGCTCTTCACCGCAATTCGACAGAGCACAGGGCAGGCCGGTCCGTACCGTCTGGTCGGCGTCGGTTGCGGTCTGGGCTACATGGTCCGCTGGCTGGCAGACCATCACTGCCCTGGGTGTTGGAGCGGTCGGCGGGGGCCCGGGTGCTGCTGTTCGAAGGGTCCGACAAGGCGCTGGCGCCGCTGTTCGGAGGCGAGCACGCTGTTTGGGCCGCTGACGAGCAATGCGCAGTACTGGAACTTCATCTTCGCCAGCTGCTGCCCGTGTTGCGCCGCGCCCTCGACGGCGACGCGGTTTCCGTGATCGCCTGCCCCGTCGACTACACCGAGAACCTGTGTCTGACCGGCAGATTGGGCAGCCTTCACGGACCGTTCTGGCCTTGGAACAAGGCCGGCCGTTCAGGGCTTGCCGTGGTCGCGGGCGTAAGCGGCCAGGACGCGCTGCCGCGGGCCTCCGGTGTGCAGGAAGCGGTCGTCGAGCACAGCGGCGAGGTCGTCGAGGGCGATGTCGAGCACGGCCGCGGCGCTCCGGGCGTCCGGGCACTCTGCTCGCTTTGTCAGCTCGGCAAGGTCGGCGGCGTGACCGAGAGCGAGGGCCAGCGAGATGTCGCCGGGTCCGTCGTGAAAGTAGTAGGACTCGGGATACTGGAGGAAGTCCACGCAGGTACGCGCGATATCGGCAGCAAGTTGACCAAGGGGGGCGGCCCCCACGCCGGAGGCAGGGTGTCCTTCCACCGGATCGGCGCGGCGCAGCTGGGAGATGCGCAGTGCCAGCGCCCGCCGCCGGGCCAGAGCCGGATAGATGCCGAGAATCCAGGAGACAGTGGCGGTCAACAACGTGAAGCCGACCAGCGCCTCCAGCGGTGCGACGATGCGCAGCCAGTCGGCGGAGGGTGCGATGTCGCCGAGGCCGAGCGTGGCGACAGTCACCAGTGAGAGATAGAGGGCGTCCACCGGTCCTGAGTGCTCGGACGGCTTCAACGTGCCGGAGAAGGAGAACGCTTCCGGCATGTGCGGCCAGTACACCAGGGCCCAGCCCACGGCCACGGCGCCGGCCCACGTGGCCAGCACCGTCACCATGCCGACGGGCCCGGCCAGCCCGGCAGTCCTGCTGCTCCTGCGGCCCCGGGTCGACAGCCGCCACAACAGCGACATGACGACCCTGCTCAGGCCTCCATGCCGGGTGGGATGCCACAAGGTATGGAACACATCCCGCAGGATGATCAAGACCACGGCCGCACCGACCAGCGTGACCAGCCATTCCATGGAACCTCCCGTGCTCATCCGCATCGGACCAGCATGGAGCCCTCCCTGCGCGGACAGGATCACGTGCCGCGCCCGGTCTGTCGTCCGGGCGGGTGAACGACCCGGTCGCCGGTATACCCGTCGTCCCCCGTATGAAGGCGCCGGCCCGCCGGCACGGCCTCACGTGGGCATAAACGAGGGAAGCAAACGGTGCGACTCCTGCGGGCAATCGCATCGAAGAGAAGGCCCACCCTTGCCGGCTCTGCGCTGCGTGGTCCATCGGTGGGCTGTATGGAGAAGTTGGCAGGGAAGCGCAGGGCTTCGCGGCCGAGTCCCTGATGCTGCCAGTCGTTGCTGCCCCAGATTCGCGTCCGAGTTGTTCCGCTTCGAGTCAGCAGACCGGTCGCCCGCCTGCGGCCCGTCCGGGGAGGGCTGTACGACGATGACGTTGGCCCGCTCGCCCGCGTCGAGGCAATTTGCCTCCTGTACTGGGCGGCGGAATTCAGCTCGGCCTTCAGCGTGGCGGCTGGGCGGCGTGGGTCGATAGCGGCGGCCTTGACCCATGGCGAGGCCGGTGTGCACGACGAACAGTGCTGGTGCGTCATTGACACCGTCCACGACACCAGCACGCTGCACCCGCGCTCTCCAGCTCTCTGACCGCACCCGTCTTGTCCAGGGGTAGCAGACAGGCCCGTACGTTCTCGATGCTGAGGTCGCGCAGCACTCCGGGCCCTGCGGGCGCGCGCAGCGCCGGATATTACCTCCCAGGCATATACCCCTAGGGGTATATGACGCCTCTCTCGAAGCCGCCGTACGCTCGACAGCACGAAACCCCCGGGGGTATTCGAGGAGGCAATGAAATGACTCAGGAAGTGACGCAGGAGACGTTCGCTGCGGCCCCCGGGCGATGACGGTCAGTGGTCAGCGCAGGGGAGGCAGAGCAGTACGCGTCCGGACACGCATCGGGCGCCGACAGATGCCGCTGCGCACCGCACCTGCCCGGTGCGGTGGACTGACTGCCGGCCGACCGGTGTACGCGATCTGCGCGAGCGGCAACCGCAGCAGGACCGCCGCCGGCTGGATGAACTCCCGCAGCATCGACGCCCATTCCGTGACCGACAGAACCCCCGCCTGGGTACTTGGCGGGCGCCCGGTCACGACAGGCCCCATCGCACGCGGCCTGATTTCACACCGACACCCGACACCCCTCTCCGCAAGAGAAGGAGCTCCGCCTTGAGCGCCACCCCCTCACCCGTCGGCGAGCCGATCTCCGGCCGTCACCGCGTCGCCATCATCGGCGGCGGCAGCGCGGGCATCAGCGTCGCCGCCCGCCTGCGCCGAGCCGGCGTCACCGACATCACCCTGATCGAACCGTCCGACACCCACTGGTACCAGCCGCTGTGGACCCTCGTCGGCGGCGGTCAGGCCCCCCTGCGCGAAACCAGCCGCCCCGAAGGATCCGTCATCCCCGACGGTGTGCGCTGGATCCGTCGGCGCGCCCTGGCCGTCGACCCCACCGCCCGCACCGTGCCCCTGTCCGGCGGCGCCGAACTCACCTACGAGTACCTGGTGCTGGCACCGGGACTCCAGCTGGACTGGGGTAGTGTGCCGGGCCTCGCCGAAGCCGTCGGCCACGACAGGGTGAGCAGCAATTACGCGCCCGAGTACGCCCCGCGCACCTGGGAGCTGATCAGGCGGATGCGCTCCGGCACGGCGGTCTTCACGCACCCGGCGAGCCCGCTGAAGTGCGGCGGCGCCCCGCAGAAGATCGCCTACCTGGCCGCGGGCTACTGGCGCAAGCAGAAAGTGCTTGACCGCATCCGCATCATCCTCGTCATCCCGGACCCGGTGATGTTCAAGGTGCCCGCCTGGTCGCAGGTACTGGAGAAAGTGGCCGCCCGGTACGGGATCGAGGTGCGGCTTCGCTCGGAGATGACCGCCCTCGACGGCGGCAGCCGCGAGGTCACCATCACGGACCACGCGAACGGCACGAAGGAAACCATCGGCTACGACCTGCTGCACGCCGTACCGCCGCAGAGCGCGCCCGAGTGGATCAAAAAGGGCCCGCTGGCCGACCCGGCAAGCCCCCAGGGGTTCGTCACCGCGGACAAGCACACGCTCCAACACCCCCTCTACGAGAACGTCTTCGCTCTTGGGGACGTAGCGAACCTGCCCACCTCGAAGACCGGCGCGGCCGTACGCAAGCAGGCCCCTGTCGTGGCAGGCAACCTGCTCGACGTGATGAACGGCCGGGCCCCGTCGCACCGGTACGACGGCTACACATCCTGTCCGCTGGTGACCGCCCGCGACCGGATGCTGCTCGCCGAGTTCGACTACGACCTGAACCCCACCCCCACGTTCCCGCTGATCGACCCCTTCAAGGAGCGGCGCACGATGTGGGTGTTCAAGCGGTACGGCCTGCCGCCGGCGTACTGGCACGGCATGCTCACCGGCCGCCTGTGACTGGCCGGCCCGGGACCTCCCCCGACGCGGGCCGGTCGCCCAGACCGTTGACGGCCCGGTGGTGATCGACCGCTTCAGCTCGAGCCCCGCCGCGCCCACGACCGACGGCACTGCCGTCGACAACCCCACCGGCAGCACCTGCAACGTGGCGCTTCCGCCGGAAACCTGGACGCAGGCGCTCGACTCCACCGTCGCCGTCGCCGCGAGCGCCAACGCCTGCACGAGCCTGGCGGTCACGGTCTTCAAGCCCGGAACTGACACCGGCGGGCAGGGCGACGCCGTCGGACAGTAGGGCCAGGAGGTCGCCCGGCCCGAACGGCTCGTCGTCGGGGGACCACCGCCAGTACGTGCCGTGCTCCGTCCTGCAGGCCGGGCAGGGTGCCGGTCGTCTCAGGTGTAGATGATCTGGCCGCCGGCCGCGCGCTCGTAGAACTCGCCGACCGTGATGATGCCCTGGACCTGCTCGACGAGGTCGTCCTTGCCGAGTTCGAAGAGGTCCACCGACGCCTTGTAGGCGTAGACGCCCGCGCCGGTGTCGGAGATCATCTCGATGAACTCGGGGATCGGCGGGATGTCGAGCTTGTCCATCTTGCGTTCCATGTACCGGGTGATCAGGTCGGGCACCCCCGGCATGCCGCCCAGCAGGGTGGGCAGGTGCAGGCCCGGGTTGCCGACGGTGGCCAGCTTGATGTGCTCCCAGCGCTTCTTCGTGATGGCGTCGAGGCCGAAGAAGGTGAAGAACAGGTCGGCCTCGATGCCTTCGGCGCGGGCGCCGTTGGCCATGATCAGGGCCGGGTAGATCCCTTCCAGGGATCCCTTGGAGACGATGATCGAGACCTTCTCGAGCGTGGCGGTGTCGGCCATGACAGCATGCTCCTCGGTGGCGGGGACGATGGCTGGGATGTCAGATGCAGCCGCGCGGCTTGGGGATGCCGGCGATCTTCGCGGCGGTCTTCGCCGGGCCCTTGGGGAAGAGCTGGTAGAGCTCCTTGACGCTCACGCCGGACGTCTTGCCGAGGACGCGCACGGTGGGGCTGGTGCCCTTTTCCGCGTACTGGGCGCGCATGAAGCGGATGACCGTCCAGTGCCGGTCGGTCAGCGTCTCGATGCCGGACTCGTGGGCGATCTGCTCGGCCACGGGTTCGGTCCACTGCGCGGGGTCGGTGAAGAAGCCCTCGTCGTCAACGGGGACGGCCGTCTCGCCGTAGGTGGCGGTGGGCATGGCTGCGTTCTCCTTCATTCAGACGTTCAGGCGTTCAGGCGTCGACGCGGTGCTTGCCGCGCTCGGGCATCGCCGAGTCGATGCCGGGCAGTTCCCGGCCGGGCAGGAGGCTGTGCCAGTACAGCCATTCGAAGGCGAGCTTGCCGAGGTGGTTGGCGCGCGACTCCTTCAGCAGCGGCAGGCCGACCTCGGCCGGGAAGTGACCTGGCAGCGGTTCGGTGTCGTAGTTGAAGTCGATCAGCAGCGCCTTGTGGAAGCCGGTCTCGACGAAACAGTTGGTGTGTCCGTCGAAGGCGGCGTCCAGCGACTGTCCGACGAGGAAGCGGCCGATGTTGAGGGTGAGCGTCTCCCCGGCGAAGTGCGCCACCGAGCCGGCCTTGGACGCCGGCAGTCCGGCCGCGTCGCCTATCGCGAACACCTCTGGGTGGTCGGGGTGTTGGAGGGTGTGCTGGTCTACGGGGATGAAGCCCAGCTCGTCGCCGAGGCCCGGGGAGCAGCCGACGTACGAAGCGCCGCCGTGCAGCGGCACGACCACTGCCAGGTCGAACGGCACTTCGCGCTCGTCGTACGAAACCAGCCGGCCACCTGCGCCGTCGACCTCTCCCAGCGTGAACTCGGTGACCAGTTCGATGCCCTTCTGCTCCAGCAGCCCGCCGAGCGCCTTCGCGGCGACCGGCTTGGTGAAGGCACCGTCCAGCGGGGTGGCGTAGGTCAGTTCGACCCGGTCACGGATGCCGCGCCGCCGGAAGTACCAGTCGGCCAGAAAGGCGAACTCCATCGGCGCCACGGGGCATTTGACCGGCAGATCGGCCACGTTCACCACCAGGCGCCCGCGCTCGAAGCGCTCAAGGACGTGGTGCAGTGCGACGGCGCCGGGCAGGTCGTAGAAGGTGAAGACCTTCTCGCCCCAGCCGTGCCCGGTCAGCCCCTCGGTCTCCTCCGGAAGGAGCGTGGCTCCTGTGGCGACCACGAGAACGTCGTAGGTCAGCCGGACGCCGCCACCGAGGTGCACCGTCCGCGCGTCCGGGTCGACCCGCTCGATCGTCGCCTGCTTGTAGTCGACGGCAGCGCTCAGCTGCCGCGGGCGGGACCGGACGAGGTGGTGCGGCTCAGCCATGCCGAACGGGACGAACAGCAGGCCGGGCTGGTAGACGTGGTCGTCGTCCTGGTCCACGACGGTGATCCGGCATGCGTGCTCGTCGTACATGCGGCGCAGCCGGTTGGCGGCCAGCGTGCCCGCGGTGCCGCCTCCGAGTATCACGATGTGTGTGCCCATGTCCCCACTGTCGTAGGGGAGATGAGGCCCGGACATGGGCCACTGGTCCCACACCGGTACCCACCCGGGTATATCTTCGCTCCACCTCTCCGCCCCGCACGCCGCACGCCTGCCACACATGCCCCGAAAAAATACCCTCCAGGGTATAATTCTGGGGCGGCCGGCGCGAGGGCCGAACGGGCCCTCTCTCACCCCGTCGGCCTCTCGATCAGCCGTGCGGTTCGCGGTCGACTGGAACTGGCACCAGCCGACGTCGAAGAGAAGGGGCCCGGCCATGACCGGCACCGCACCCCAGGCCATCACCACAAGCCAACCGCCGCAGGCGGAGGCACACAGCTTCGAGGTCACTCACGTCGACCGCGACATCTACGCCGTGGACATCCGCGGTCACCACTTCCAGGTCGACCAGCCTCTCGAGGCCGGCGGCTCGGACCTCGCGCCCACCCCGACCGAGTTGTTCGCTGCCTCCCTGGCCACCTGCGTCGCCTTCTACGCGGGCCGATTCCTCCACCGCCACAGCCTGGAGCAGGCCGGACTGCGTGTCCGTACGGAATTCACGATGGCCACCGACCGCCCGGCCCGGGTGGCCTCCGTCCACGTCACGATCATTCCGCCGCCCGGGCTGACCGAGCAGCACCGCGCGGCCCTGCTCGCCGTCGCCTCGCGCTGCACAGTCCACAACACCCTGCACCAGCCACCCGAGATCAACATCAAGCTGGCGTCATGAGCACGCCGATCGCCGCACCTGTGACACCGTTCGTGGACCGCATCCGCCGCGGCCTGATCGGCGATGACGAAGTACTGGCGGGCCCCTACGGGCCGCGTCGCCTCGTCTACGCCGACTACACCGCCTCCGGACGCTCCCTGGACTTCATCGAAGACTTCGTGCACGAGCAGGTGCTCCCCCTCTACGGCAACACGCACACGGAGAGTTCGAGCACCGGGCTGCAGACGACCCGGCTGCGCGAGGACGCCCGGCGCATCGTCCATGACGCGGTCGGTGGCACCGAAGACGACCTCGTGATCTTCTGCGGCTCGGGAGCCACCGCGGCGGTCAACAAGCTGGTCGGCATCCTGAGACTGCATCGGCCCGCCCCACTCCCCCAGGCCCTACGGCCGGTCGTGTTCGTAGGCCCCTACGAGCACCACTCGAACGAACTGCCCTGGCGGGAGTCGGTCGCCGACGTCGTGGTCATCGACGAGGACGCGGACGGTCACGTCGATCTCGGCGAGCTGGAGGCACAACTGGTCCGCTACGCCGACCGGCCGCGGCTCATCGGCAGCTTCTCCGCCGCCTCCAACGTCACCGGCATCCTCACCGACACCGACCGCATCGCCCGTCTGCTGCACGCGCACGGCGCCCTCTCCTTCTGGGACTACGCGGCCGCCGCCCCGTACATTCCGATCCGGGTCGCGGAAAGCGCCCCCGGCGCGGGTGACCACAAGGACGCGGTCTTCCTGTCGCCGCACAAGTTCGTCGGCGGCCCTCAGACCCCGGGCCTCCTCGTCGTACGCCGTGAACTGGTCCGCAACCCGGTACCCACCGCGCCCGGCGGCGGCACCGTCGCCTTCGTCGGCCCTCTCGGCCACCGCTACCTCGACGACCCCGTCGCCCGCGAGGAAGGCGGCACCCCGGCGATCGTCGAATCCATTCGCGCCGGACTGGTCTTCGCCCTCAAACAAGCAGTCGGCACCGACACGATCCAGGCCGCCGAAGAGCGCCACTGGCGGCAGGCGCTGGCCCGCTGGGACACCCATCCGCACATCGAGATCCTCGGCAACCACCACGCCCGACGCCTGTCCATCATCTCCTTTCGCGTCCGCCACGCCGATCGCTCCTACCTTCACCACAACTACGTCGTCGCCCTGCTCAACGACCTGTTCGGCATCCAGGCTCGCGGCGGCTGCTCCTGCGCCGGCCCGTACGGCCACCGTCTGCTGGCCATCGACGCGGCCACCTCCGACGCCCTGCTCGACGAGGTCGTCCACGGCTGTGACGGCATCAAACCCGGCTGGACCCGCCTCAACTTCAACTACTTCATCAGCGACACCGTCCGCGACTACCTCATCGACGCCGTCGACCTGATCGCCACCCACGGCCATCGGCTCCTGCCCGACTACCGCTTCGACCCGCACAACGGACAGTGGCACCACCACACCGGTAGCGCCGATCCCCCGCTACGGCTGACCGACCTGGCCTTCAGCGCAGATGAGGGCATCAGCCCCCGGACCGTCCCCCGCAACCGGATGGGCGAGGAGGCACTGCCCGGTCAGCTGGGCCGCGCCCGCGAGGTGCTTGCCTCTCGCTCCGACCACCTGGACGACGGCCCCACCGGACTGCCGGCCGACTTCGAGCGCATGCGCTGGTTCCCGCTGCCACCCGTCTGCCTGGCCCCCGCGAGGACCGGAGCGGATTGACGGTAGACGGATGATCTCGATGCCGGGACCAGTGACTCGGTCTGCCCGACGCGCCTGTGCTCTGGCTCATGCCGGTTGGTTTCCCGCCTGATGGCCGGGCTTCCTGCTTCGGTCGTTTCGCCGCTGGGCCCACGCAGGGCGAGCTGGAGCAGTTCTTCGTCCGGACGCCCGGACTCGAGAGCTCGGCTCGCCGAGCAGCGTGACACGGCCTGGCCGGGCTGCGTGCTGCGTGCTGCGGTGGGAGATCGTGCGGATGCTCGGCACGTTCCTGTAGGACGATCCGGCCGGGGCTGTCGGCGTCGGCAGTCGCGTTCGTCGCCGCATTACCAAGGCCTCCTGGTCTCGTTCATGCGGCGCCACCCTCGACGGGCAGGGCGGCCAGGCGCCATTCGAGCATGCCGTCAGCAAGCCGGAGGGCACGGTGGCCGCGGCTGCCGAGCAGGCGGGCGGCTTCGTGAGAGAGCACGCAGTTGGCGCCGCGGCAGTAGGCGACGACCTCCACGCCGTCGGGCAGCTCGGCGAGCCGGGCTTCCAGCTCGTCCAGCGGAACGGAAAGGGCGCCGGGGATATGGCCGGCGGCGTACTCCTCGGCGGGACGGACATCAATGAGGGTGGCGGTGCCGGCCTGGACACGCTCCAGCAGCTCCTCTCGGGTCAGCTGTTCCGTGTCCTCGGGGCCGAGGTAGGCGGTGCGGGCCTGCTCGGTGGCGGCCCGGTGGGTACGGGCGACCTGCTGCAGCAGCGCGTACAGGGCGGCGACATCCTCCCCGGCCAGGCGGTAGTGGATGCGCACCCCGCTGCGGCGGGTCGTGACCAGCCCGGCCTGTTTCAGCGCCTGCAGGTGGGCGGAGGCCGTGGTCAGGCCGAGCCCGGCCGCCCTGGCCAAGGCATCGACACTGCGCTCGCCCTGAGCGAGCAGGTCGAGCAGCTCCAAGCGCTTGCCGTTGGACAGCGCCTTGCCGGTCTGGGCCAGGGCGTCGAACAACTCTGCCTTGCGGGTGGGGTCTCCCAAGACATCCTCCATAAATCCATGGAATATTGTATGAGCAGCCGGGTGGGATGGCCACCTCGATCCCTGTCCGCCTGGAGGACGACGTGGGTTTCACCGACGAGCACCTGATACCCCTGGTTGACGACGAGCTGGGCAACAGCATCTACCTGGCCGACCTCGACGACGACCGCGCCCTGGCCGTGGACACCTCTCGGGACCTGCTTGCGCTGCGCAGAGCGGCGGACCGGCGAGTTTCGACCGGTGGCACCGACGACCGGACGAAGGCCGCCGACCCGAGCCTGGAGAACGGCACATGACCAGGCCAGCTCCTGCCACCACCCCGGCAGCCCCGGGCGGCATAGGCCTCGGACTGCGCGCCAACCTCGCCCAGTTCACCCTGCTCGTCGCGATCAACGCCCTGGTCGGCGGCATGCTCGGCCAGGAGCGCACGGTGCTGCCCCTGCTCGCCGACCAAACCTTCCACCTGTCCGCGTACAGCGCTGCCCTGACATACATCGTGGCGTTCGGCGCGACCAAGGCCGTCACGAACTTCTTCGCCGGAACGTGGTCCGACCGCTACGGCCGCAAACCGGTCCTGGTCGCGGGCTGGCTGATCGCGCTGCCGGTACCGCTGCTGCTGATCTGGGCGCCGTCCTGGGGCTGGGTCGTCTTCGCCAACGTCCTGCTCGGCGTCAACCAGGGCCTGACGTGGTCCACCACCGTCATCATGAAGATCGACCTGGTCGGCCCCGACCGGCGCGGCCTCGCGATGGGCCTCAACGAGGCCGCCGGCTACGGGGCGCTGGCCGCCACCGCCATGGCCACCGGCGCCATCGCCGCTCACTGGGGCCTGCGGCCCCAGCCGTTCTCCCTCGGCATCGCCTACGCCGCCCTCGGACTGGGCCTGTCCGTGCTCACAGTGAAGGAGACCCGCGAGCACGCCCGCGCCGAGGCAGCTCGCCATCCTGTACCAGCAAACCCCGACCACCACGGCAAACTGACCACGGGACAGATCGCGCGGCTCACCAGCCTCCAGGACAAGTCGCTGTCCTCCGCCAGCTGGGCGGGCATGGTCAACAACCTCAACGACTCTCTCGCCTGGGGAATCTTCCCGCTCCTGTACGTCGCCCACGGCTTGTCTATCGCACAGATCGGCCTCCTCGCCGCCCTCTACCCCGCCGTGTGGGGCCTGGGCCAGATCCTCACCGGCTGGTGGTCCGACCGGATCGGCCGCAAGCACCTCATCACCGCCGGGATGTTGCTGCAGGCTGCCGCCATCGGCCTGGTCGCCGTCGGCACCGCGTTCCCGGTCTGGGCCGTCGCCCAGGTCCTGCTCGGCGCCGGCACCGCGATGGTCTACCCGACCCTGCTGGCCGTCGTCGGCGACGTCGCCCACCCCGCCTGGCGGGCCCGCGCGGTAGGCGTCTACCGGCTCTGGCGCGACGGCGGCTTCGCCGTCGGCGCCGTCCTGGCCGGCGTCCTCGCCGATGCCTTCAGCCTCACCCTTGCCATCTGGGCCGGCGCCGCCCTCACCGCCGCCGCCGGACTTGTCATCGCGGTACGCATGGACGAGACCCACACCCGCACCCGCACCCGCACCCGCACCCGCACCCGCACCGGATAACCCGGAGAACAGGCAGTCGACGGCGAGCCGGACCCTGCGCCGGTCCGCCGTCGGCGCTGAGCGCCGAGCCTTGCATGGCCACGACGGAACCCCCTGGGTCGGAACAGCCGTACCGGGAGAATTGACGCCGAGATCTAGATCTTGCTGCTCGGCGGCGGCGCCGTGGGCTGCA
The DNA here is from genome assembly GCF_000725495.1 of Streptomyces aureus. Taxonomy (GTDB): domain Bacteria; phylum Actinomycetota; class Actinomycetes; order Streptomycetales; family Streptomycetaceae; genus Streptomyces; species Streptomyces aureus_B. The sequence goes on along the minus strand of NZ_JNZD01000028.1, from coordinate 51,195 downwards.
TGGTGACTCCTCCCCCACGTGAACAAGGGGGCTTCTCGCCGGAAGCATACGGTCCGATCCTCCCTGGAGCCTGACTGGAACAAACCCGTACGAGCACCTGTTGAGTCAAATACCCCACCGGGTATATGAGAGGAGATCGGGTCCCATGGCCACCGTTGAACTGACCAAGGACAACTTCGAGGAGACCGTCACCGGTTCAGAGATCGTGTTGATCGACTTCTGGGCGGCATGGTGCGGCCCGTGCCGGAGGTTCGGCCCCATCTACGAGAAGGCGGCCGAGCGCCACCCGGACATCGTGTTCGGCAAGATCGACACCGAGGCGCAGCCCGAACTGGCAGAGGCTTTCCAGATCACTTCCATCCCCACGCTGATGGCCGTCCGCGAGCGGACCGTGCTGTACTCCCAGCCGGGCGCGCTACCGCCGCAGGCACTCGAGGAGCTCATCGGCGGGATTCGGACCGTGGACATGCAGGACGTGCGCCGCCGACAGGCCTCGGACTCGGCGATAGCGAACTGAGGCCCGGGACACCCTCGCCACCTCCGCGGGGCTCCCGAAGCGTGGAGTTCAGCCGGTGCGCAGAGCGGCGAACCGCGGCACCCCAGACACGGGTCTCGCCGGTGACGAGAACGCGGCGAACTGACAAGTCTGTCGCGACTCGGACCGGGCGCGGCAGGAGTGCCTGCGTCCATGACGCCGAGTTCGCGGAGCGGGTGCGTGCCCGCCAGGCAGGGCGGCAGGCGACAGGCGACAGAGCCAGCCGAAGCACGTGTGATTCTTAATGGTCGACGCCGTCTCGAAACGGGACGTACAATACCCCTAGGGGTATTTTTCGAGGAGTGATCGTGGAACTAGAACTCGCGGGTGCGGACCTGAAGGCGGTACTGAACCGGCTGCGCCGCGCGCAGGGGCAGATCTCCGGTGTGATCCGGATGATCGAAGAGGGGCGCGACTGCGAGGACGTCGTCACACAGCTCGCCGCCGCCTCGCGCGCGCTGGACCGGGCGGGATTCGCGATCATCGCTACCGGCCTGCAGCAGTGTGTGGCAGACCTCGACTCCGGTCGGCACAACGGTGAGAACACGGACGTCATGCGTGCCCGGCTGGAGAAACTGTTCCTGTCACTGGCTTAAGGGCTCATGCCGCTGCGGCCGTCACAGAACAGCGTCGCTCAGCATGCACCCGGCGACGGTCAACAGCCTCAGCGGGAAGATCAGCTGAAGCACGCCTGTGGACATACGGCCGTGACGCCGATCCAGGTACCCCAGGAGATCTCCACAGGGGTGGGAAAGATCTGAAAACACCGGGCCAGCACCGCTGATGAAGGGCTGTTCGTCCCGCGCCCTGCGAGCGGCCGAAGAGGAGGACCGACGCCATGCGCTACGACCGCACAGTGCACCTCGACACCGACTTCGCCACCACTGTCGCCCGCACCCGCGACGCCCTCGCGGAACAGGGGTTCGGAATCCTCACCGAGATCGACGTCACCGCGACCCTCAAGGCGAAGCTCGACCAGGGCATGGAGGACTACGTCATCCTCGGTGCCTGCAACCCACCCCTCGCACATCGTGCCCTGGAGGCCGACCGTTCGATCGGTCTGCTGCTCCCGTGCAACGTGGTCGTCCGCAGGGACGGCGACCGCACGGCCGTCCAGGCCATCGACCCGAACACCATGGTCACCCTCAGCGAACTCGAGGCTCTGCGCCCCGTCGCCGAGGAGGCCGCCCGTCGCCTCGATGCCGCCCTCGCCTCACTCTCTGCAGCCGATACCGGCAGCTGAGATCCCCGGGCCCAGGAGCCCCCTCGGTCCGACGCCGGTTTGGCTACCGGCGAACCGGCGACGGACCTGACGCACTTCGGGTCCCGGCCCCCTTCACATCGCCGGTGACCTGGTGCCGCGCGACGCCTGCGAGCAGCACCGGGTGTGTTGGGCACGACGGCCGGGGAAACACCGGCTGAAGAAGACGCCGACGCGGCGGCGGTGCCCGGCAGCCTCAGAAGCGCCCCTCACCGCCCGGATCACGCTTCAGTGCTCGGCCCTGGGTGCCGGCGGCCGGTACACGACGGGGGCGACTCTCCTCAGAGGCGGAAGGCCGCAGAATTCCTCGTCTTGATCACCGTTCAGTCGCAGCGTCCGCCGGCTCACTCAGGCGCTCGGCCAATTGGAAGAGAGCCGGCAGCGCGTTTGCGATCGCCGCCCGGTCGGCGTCGTCGAGGGCGGCGAGTGCCGCGTCCATGCGGTGTTCGTGGGCGGTGGTCCAGGCGGCGAGCCGGTCGCGTCCGGCGGTGGTGAGCGCGACGACGGACGCGCGGCGGTCGGCGGGATCGACATCACGGGTCACCAGCCCCGCCGTGATCATCTGCCCGATCAGGCCGCTGACCGTGCTGGGCGCCAGCCGCCGGCGCCCGGCGAGGTCGCTGATCCGGGCAGGTGAGTGCTCGCCGAGCACCTGCAGCAGTTCGACCTGGGCCATGGGAAGGGTTTCCCACGGGTAGTCGGTGCGGATGGAGACGCGCAGTGCGCGGCGCAGGCGGGTGACAGCCTCGGTGAGCGGGCGGGCATCTGGTACGCCACCGGTGGGCCGGGGCAGGGAGGCCTCGGAGTGGGGCTGCGCGGACATGCGGCAAGGGTAGCCGGGGCCCACGCGGGTACCGCCGCTCGTGCGTCGAAGGGGAAGAGCAGCGGCAAGGCCGCAGCCGATTCCGGATAGTTCGGTGTCCGATGTATTGTCGGGCGGGCTGTCGCGGCCCACCGGCCGGTCCCCGTGCACGTGAAGAACGGTCGAGTCGATGAACCTGGCGTACCTGCCGAGCCCCTCGCAGGGGGTGTGGCACCTCGGGCCGTTGCCGCTTCGCGCCTACGCGCTGTGCATCCTGGCCGGCATCTTCACCGCCGTGTGGCTGACCGGACGCCGCTGGGCAGCGAGGGGCGGGCGCCGGGAGGACATCGCCGACATCGCGATCTGGGCCGTGCCGTTCGGCATACTCGGCGGCCGCCTGTATCACGTCGTCACCGATCCGGAGCTGTACTTCGCCGCGGGCCGGCAGCCGCTGCACGCCCTGTATATCTGGGACGGCGGTCTGGGCATTCCCGGTGCGGTGGCGCTCGGCGCAGTCGGCGCCTTTCTCGGCTGCCGACGCCGGGGTATCAGGCTGTCCGACTTCGCGGATGCTGCCGCGCCAGGACTGGTGCTGGCGCAGGCGATCGGCCGCTGGGGCAACTACTTCAACCAGGAACTCTTCGGCCGTCCCACCGACCTGCCCTGGGCGCTGTACATCGACTCGGCACACCGCCCCGCCGACAGCGCCTCGGTCGCGCTCTATCACCCGACCTTCCTGTACGAGTCGCTGTGGGACCTCGGCATCGTGGCACTCCTGCTCTGGCTGGACGGCCGATACCACCGTCGGCTCCGCAGGGGGCGGCTTTTCGCCTGCTATGTACTGGCCTACACCGCCGGCAGGGCCTGGATCGAGGCACTGCGCATCGACCATGCCAACCAGTTCCTGGGTCTGCGCCTGAACGACTACGTATCCCTCGTGCTGTTCGCCGGGGCGCTGGTGTACCTGATCGCCACCCGCAGCCCGCGTGCGAGCGACAACGCTCCGTACCCCGGCGCAAAGGGTGGCGACGAAGCCGTGCCGCCGGTCGCGACCGGCGTTTCCGGCCGCGCGGGGGTCTGACCGCGGCTCCGGACACCGCCGTGTCCAAGCTTGAGCCGACAACTCTTCTCGAAACCGGCAACTCGGCCCGCTGCCCGCACGGTTCCCAGTTCGTTGCTGGGGCGGTCGCGGCGGTTGGCAGCCTGGCCGTCGGCTTCTTCATTCAGGCGCTGCTCGCCGATACCCCGCCTGTTCTGCACTGTTCCGGCATGCCCGGACGGTCAGCCAAGCCCTGACCCAGCATCGCCATGGGCCGTATTCCGGGCGCGGCTGTCGGCCGGCCGAGATGCAGCGACATGGCATCCCGCCCCCAGATGCGGACCGGAGGTCACCAGAGCCACTGCAGCGCCTGGGCCTCGCAGGTCATGTCGCCAGGCTGCGGCCTGTCACCGGGAACCGCAGGCGACGTTCGTCCCGTGAGGGTGGTGTTGCCGGCCGGGTCGGAGGCGTCCCGGCCCCGGGCCGGCCAAGGTCGCCACCGGTACCGACAAGGCAATCGCCGGGGGGCCGCGAACAGCGGCGTGACCGGGATGGCACATCTGTCCGCCTGCTGCGGAGGGCCTGCGGTCGGCCAGGGAGCGCGACGGCAGCCGGTCCCGGTCTCAAGAAGCCGGCAGAGGGCACGGCTGGAACCGCAATTCGAACCACGCAGGCAGCGGCCTGCAACCGATGGCCGGACTGAGGTCGAAACCCCGACCGGAATACCCCCCGGGGTACCACTGTTAGGATGCATATACCCCGGGGGGTACATTCGACGGGAAGGAAGCGTCTCCGTGTTCTTCATCGACACCATCGAGCTCGAGGGCCTGGGCAACCGCAGCTACCTGGCCGGCGGCGCACGGGCAGCCGTGGCGGTGGACCCGCCGCGCGACATCGACCAGGTTCTGGCGGCCGCCGCGCGCCGGGGGGTACGGATCTCTCACGTGGTGGAGACGCACATCCACAACGACTACGTCACCGGCGGCCTGGAGCTGGCCCGGATCACGGGCGCCTCCTACCTGGTGCCCGTCGGCGCGCACGTGTCGTTCACCCGCGTCCCGGTAACCGACAGAGACACCGTCACCGTCGACGCCGAGCTAGAGCTGCGGGCGGTCGCCACCCCGGGACACACCCCGCACCACACCTCCTACGTGCTGCTGGACCAGGGGCAGCCGGTGGCCGCCTTCACCGGCGGCTCCCTGCTCATCGGCACGGTGGGCCGTCCCGACCTCGTCGAGCCGCGTCTGACCGAAGACCTGGCCCGCGCCCAGCACGCCTCCGCGCACCGCCTGGCGGCCGAACTACCCGACGAGACCCCTGTGCTGCCCACGCACGGCTTCGGCAGCTTCTGCTCCTCCGCGCAGGCCGAGGGAGACGCCACCACGATCGGCAAGGAGAAGGCGGTCAACGCGGCCCTGACGACGGACGTGGACTCCTTCGTCGCGCAGCTCCTCGCGGACCTCGACGCCATCCCCGCCTACTACACGCGCATGGGGCCGGCCAACGCCGCCGGTCCCGCACCCGTGGACCTGACTCCCCCGGCCCTCGCGGACGCCGACGAGATCGCCGCGCGCCTCGCGGCCGGTGAATGGGTCGTCGACCTGCGCAACCGGGTCGCGTTCGCCGAGGGCCACGTCGCCGGGTCGTTCAACTTCGAGGCGGACGGCAAGATCGCCACGTATCTGGCCTGGATGATCCCGTGGGGCAAGCCGGTAACGCTCCTGGCCGAGTCTGCGGAACAACTGGCCGCCGCGCAGCGGGAACTGGTCCGGGTCGGCATCGACCGCCCCGCGGCCGCCGCCACCGGCACGCCCCAGGAGTGGACGGCCCAGGGCGACACGCTCGCATCCTTCCCGCGCTCCACCTTCGCCGGTCTGGCCGGGCGGGGCACGGACGGCATCGTCGTCCTGGACGTGCGGCGCGACTCCGAACGGGCCGCCGGACACATCAAGAACTCCGTACACATTCCAATCCACCAGCTGCACAAGAGGCTCGGCAAGGTGCCGGCCGGCACCGTCTGGGTGCACTGCGCCGGCGGCATGCGCGCCGGTATCGCCGCCTCCCTGCTGGACGCGTCCGGCCGCGCCGTGGTGGCGGTCGACGACGACTTCGACACCGCCGAGGCCGCCGGACTCACCGTCGTCACCAGCTGACCGTAGCCCCCTGGCACGAAACGGCCCTGCCAACGCGTCGGCCGCCCGCGGCCGGCTCGACGAGGCGGCCCGTACCCGAGAACTTTTCGAGAGGTTGTGAGATGTTCCTTTTCCGTCGCGGCGCGAACCGCGTCACCGTGGACGAGGCCCACCGCCGCACCCAGGGCGCGGACGCCCCGGCCGTCCTGCTGGACGTGCGCGAGCAGACCGAGTGGAACGCCGGACACGCACCCGGCGCCATCCACGCGCCGCTGTCCCGGCTGGCCGCGGGGGCGGCCCTGCCGAGCAGGGTCCAGGCAAGGCCGCTGGTGGTGATCTGCCGCAGCGGGCGCCGCTCGCAGCAGGCAGCAGAACTGCTGACAGAGCGCGGCTCCGACGCCGTCGACGTCAAGGGCGGTATGCAGGCGTGGGCTGCCGCCGGACACCCCGTCGTCGACAGGCACGGGAACGACGGCTCGATAGCATGACCGCCCTGATCCTCGCACTCGTCGCCGGTGGCGTCATCGGCCTGGCCCTGGGCGGCCTCGGCGGAGGCGGCAGCGTCCTTGCCGTCCCCGCCCTGATCTACCTGCTCCACTTCACCCCGGCGCAGGCGACGACGGCCAGCCTCATCATCGTCACCCTCACCTCCGTCACGGCACTGGCCGGCCACGCCCGGGACGGCAACGTGGCCTGGCGCACCGGGCTGCTCTTCGCCGCCGCGGGCATCGTGCCCGCGATGATCGCCGGAGCCGTCGCCAGCCACCTGCCCAACGCCGTGCTGACCATCGCCTTCGCCGTCATCGCGGCACTCGCCGCCCTGCGCATGCTGCGCCCGGCACATACCGAACCGCCCGGCCCGGTCAACCCCCGCAAGGCCGGGGCAGCCGGCGCCGGACTCGGCGCGGTCACCGGATTCCTGGGCGTGGGCGGCGGCTTCCTCGCAGTACCGGCCCTGGTCGGCGTGCTCGGACTGACCATGCGCCGGGCGGTCGGCACCAGCCTCCTGGTCATCACGATCAACTCGATGGCAGCCCTCACCGCACGGGCCGGCTCCGGCACGCAGCTGGAGTGGGCCGTCATCGCACCGTTCACCGCCGCAGCGATCCTGGGCGCCTGGGACGGCAAGCGCCTCTCGAAAAGGCTCAAGGGCCAGACACTTCAGCGGGTCTTCGCCTACGTACTTCTCGCGGTCGCCGTCTTCATGCTGGTCGACGTCCTCGTCTGACTCCCCACCGGGTGACCAAGCTCCACGTCCTCACCCACACCCCATCGGCACGCGAGCTCCTCCGTCCGAGACACCCCGATGCACAAGGATGACAACAACCATGACCACCCCCACCGCCCTCGACCCCCACCAGACCCACGCCCGCCTGCACGAACTCACCGTCATCGACGTCCGCACCCCCGGCGAGTACGCCGGCGGCCACATCTCCGGCGCCCTGAACATCCCCCTGGACCAGCTCGACCGAGCACTGCCCGATCTCCGCACCGCCGCCCAGACCGGTGACGTCCTCGTCGTCTGCGCCTCCGGCGCCCGCTCCGAGAACGCCTGCCGGATCCTCGCGGAGAACGGCATCCACACCGCCACCCTCACCGGCGGCACCGGCGCCTGGACCGCCCAGGGACACGACCTGCACCGACCCGAGGGCACCCAAAAGGCGACCTGGGGCATGGAGCGCCAGGTCCGCCTCACCGCCGGCTCGATGGTTCTGCTCGGCCTGGCCCTGGGCGAGTTCGTCCACCCGGCCTTCCGGCTCCTGTCAGCCGGCATCGCCAGCGGCCTGGTCTTCTCCGCCGCGACCAACACCTGCAAAATGGCCGCCATGCTCGCCAAGCTTCCCCACAACCGGCCCCGCAAGGCCGACCTCGACGCGACGCTGGCCCGCCTGCGCAACAGCTGACGCACCCAGGCTGCGACACTCCCGAATGGGGCCGTGCCGACCCGGTACGGACCGCAGCCGCCCAGACCAGGCGGCCATCACGGTGATCGCGGCCACCGGGCACGGGAAGCGAGAGCCTCTCAACCGGCCTTCACCCGGCATAAGTTCAGCAACCCCAAGCGAAGGCCCGTACGCCGGCTTCGCCATGCCCATGCGCCACGGCATACACCGGCGTTCGAGGAGCCGAAGGCCGACGATCCAGTCAGCGACCTCGCTGACGGCATTCGCGGCGCAGGAACCGGTCCGCGGCATACACGGCGGCCGCTACCCGAAGTGAGTCGGCCCACGACCTTCTGTCCTTCCTCTGTCATTGGGTGGTGCCCGTGGCCTGGCGGCGCGTCGCCACGCTCGTCGCCCTCGTTCCGCCGGGCAGCCTGCCGTCACGCCGAAGGCTCACCGGAAACCGCGTGCCTGCCTCGGCGAACTGTTCGTCGCAACGTCCGGTGAGAAGTCCTTTCAGCTCGACCACCGCAGCCTGGGCCCTCCACCGACTGCTGCGCCACGCCAGCTCGGCACAACGGCCTGCGCACCCGAGCGCTGGCCTCCTCCGGGCTGAACGGCTTACTGACGTAGTCACGAAAGATCTGAGATTCCTCTGAAGCGCCGACGAGAGGGGCCTCAAGTCTCACGGGAGGGCGTATCGCCTCTCCTGTCGTCACCGTCGGAGGCGTGCCGGGTCCGACGATGTCGCCTGGCGACGTGTGGCCGCACGGCAGTCGCATGATCGCGGAATCGATACCCCCAGGGGTATTTGACAGGGTGGACGGGAGTCCTTTACCGTCGTTCAGGTAATACCCAGGGGGGTATCTGGAGGTGAATGCACTCATGGCTCGCGAAGTCGACCTGGAGTCCTTCACCGCCGCCTGGAGGGCCGGCGCCGTCATCCTTGACGTGCGGGAGCCGGAGGAGTATCAGGCGGGACATGCGCCCGGCGCGCAGCTTGCTCCACTGTCCGCACCGGCCGCCGCACCGCCCCACCTGCCCAGGGGGCGTCAGGTGTACGTGATCGGCGCGAGCGGCAACCGCAGCCAGTGGGCCGCGGACCGGCTCGCCGCCGCCGGGATGGACACCCTTTCCGTCGCCGGCGGGACCCGGGGGTGGGCCGGCGCCGGCCGCCCGCTCGCGACGGGGTCCACCCCGGGGACGGCCTGACCTTCCCCCGCTTGCACGCCTGCCCCTTCGGGGAGCAGGCCACCTTTCGGCCTCTCATATACCCCCTCGGGTATCTGAGTCTCACTTACGGAGGTTCCCATGTTCTTCGCCCAGTACTACCTCGACTGCCTGTCGCAGGCGTCGTACATGATCGCCGACGAGGCCACCGGCCAGGCCGTGGTCGTCGACCCGCGCCGGGATGTCTCGGAGTACCTGGCGGACGCCGAGGCCCGAGGTTTCACCGTGGTCGGTGTCATCAACACGCACTTCCACGCGGACTTCGTCGCCGGACACCTGGAGATGGCAGCCCGTACCGGCGCATGGATCGGCTACGGCCGGCACGCCGAGACGGAGTATCCGATCCGCAAGCTGGCCGACGGCGAGACGATCAGCCTCGGTGACGTCACCCTGCAGATCATGGAGACTCCGGGGCACACCCCGGAGTCGATCAGCGTGCTGATCTACGAGCACAGCGAGCAGACCGTCCCGTACGGTGTGCTCACCGGCGACGCGCTCTTCATCGGCGACGTGGGCCGCCCCGACCTGCTCGCCTCCATCGGCGTCACCGCCGACGAACTCGGCGCCATGCTGTACGACAGCGTCCAGAACAAACTGATGGGCCTGCCGGACGAGGTACGGGTCTTCCCCGCGCACGGCGCCGGGTCCGCCTGCGGCAAGAACCTCTCGACCGAGAAGCAGTCCACCATCGGCGAGCAGCGCGCCACCAACTACGCGTGCGCACCGATGAGTGAGGGCGAGTTCGTGGCCATCGTGACCGCCGGCCAGACCGCCGCCCCCGGCTACTTCGTCTACGACGCGATTCTCAACCGCAGTGAGCGCCCGCTGTTCGACCCGGCCACCGCCCCCCGGCCGCTGACCGTCGAGGGCTTCGCCGGCCTCCGCACCTCCGGCGCCGTCGTCGTCGACGCCCGCGATCCACAGGAGTTCGCCGCTGGGCACCTGCGTGGGTCGGTGAACGTGCCTGCCGACGGCCGGTTCGCCGAACAGGCCGGAACCGTCCTGCCCGCCGACGCCGACCTGCTGGTCATCGCCCCGCAGAACCGCGAGGAGGAGATCGTCACCCGTCTGGCCCGGATCGGCTTCGACCGCGTGGCCGGCTACCTGCGCTCCCCGGACGACGCGCTGACCGCACTGGCCGAGGAGGTCACCCCCGCCAGCCGCCTCACCGCCGCCCAGGTCCGTACAGCCCTGGAGAGCGACAACCCGCCGGTCGTCGTCGACGTCCGCAACTGCGGTGAACGCGGCGAGCACGGCTTCATCGACGAAGCCCTTCACATCGCGCTCGGCGAACTGCCCCGCCGCCTGGACGAGATCCCGCGCGAGAAGCCCCTGGTCCTGCACTGCGCGGGCGGCCACCGCTCCTCGATCGCCGCGAGCCTGCTGCGCCACCACGGATTCACCGACGTCTCCGACATCCTCGGCGGCTACGCCGCCTGGGCCCTGCTCAACACCCCCGCCGCGGTCTGATCCGGCAGCCCGTCCCCAAAGCGGCCGGCCCACCGCCCAGCCGCGAGAGCCGCCGGCGCACCCGCGCGGAGCCCTCAAGCCCTGACCGGCTCCGCGCGCGTGCGCAAGCCCCCACCTGTACCCGCACATACCCCTCCCGCACCTCCATGCGGGTCACCTCACCACGACGGAGTTTTCATGACCATCGACGTCTCCCGTGCCGCCGGTCTCACCCCCGCCGCCCTTCAGCAGCTGATCAAGGACGGACGCGGACCGCGTGTGCTGGACGTGCGCACCCCGGGCGAGTTCCGGACGGTCCACATCCCCGGCTCCTACAACGTCCCGCTGGACACCCTCCGCGAGCACCGTGGCGAACTCCTCGCCCACCTCGACGAGGGCGTGGTCCTGGTCTGCCGTTCCGGCGCCCGCGCCGCCCAGGCCGAGCAGGCCCTCGCCGAGGCCGGTCTGCCCAACCTGCGCGTGCTGGACGGCGGCATGATGGCCTGGGAAGCCACCGGCGCGCCCGTCAACCGAGGCGAAGCACGGTGGGACCTCGAACGCCAGGTCCGCCTGATCGCGGGATCCGTCGTAATGGTCACCGGCCTCGTCGGCGTGTTCGTGCCGGGAGCGCACCTGATCGGCACCGCCATCGGCGCCGGGCTGACGTTCGCCGCGCTCAGCAACACCTGCGCCATGGGCATGCTGCTGTCCAAACTGCCCTACAACCGCGGCCCTCGCACCGACATCCGCACCGTCCTCGCCTCTCTGAGGGAACGCTCGTGATCACGCTCGTCTTGGAGCAGAACCCGCTGCCGTCCCAGCCTGATATTTGAGCCCAGCGCGGAAACGTCCTTCCTTTCACCGCACTCCAGACCTTCCCGGCTCTCCACGCCCCATCCGGACGACACTGCCTGCCGACCCGGAAAATCCGATCCTGCGCGCCGACGGCCCTCGGACGTCACGTCGACGCAGGGTGGCCGTGCGGTGCCGAGTGGCCAAGGCGGTACACAACAAGGTTGCCAACCCGCCGATCCAGGTGGCGATGGCCGTCACGGTCGAGGGCACCCGGGACGTTCTCGGGATCTGGGCCGGTGACGGTGGTGAGGGCGCCAAGCACTGACTGCAGGTCTTCACCGAGCTGAAGAATCGCGGAGTTGAAGATGTCCTGATGCTCTTTCTGCGACGGGCTGAAGGGCCTGCCGGATGCGGTCGAGGCGGTCTGGCCCCGCACTGTCGTCCCAACGTGCATCGTTCAATGCGCGGCCATAACGAGGCCGTGGAGGAGGTGAAGTACAACCGCCGGCACCCTGGCCCGGGAGCAGGCCGCGTATGTGCGCGAACAGGTGCGCGAGCGAGGGCTGATGCACCGGGTGGAGGTGGTGTGCCAGGACTACCGGGACATCACCGGCTCCGCCTACGACGCTGTCGCCACGATCGAGATGGGCGAGCACGTCGGAGACGACGAATACCGTTGGCGCTCCAAGGTCGGGGTGAACATCTCGCGGGGCAGCCCGCAGAGTTCCATGACCACTCCCGCGTAAAACTCCACATTGGTGTGCAGCTCCCGGGCGGCACTCAGGTCCTGATGGCCGACGGGACGCGCAGATCGATCGCAGACGTCCGCGTCAGGGACCTGGTCCGTGCCACGGATCCGCGGACCGGTCGGCCGTCTGCTCGGGGCCAGTGACCGACACCATGCGGCACGACACCCGACAGCTGGTGGACATCACGTTGGCCGACGGGGTGATCTCCAGTACGAGAGGCCACCGCTTCTTCGCCAAGGCCCGCGGTTGGACGCCGGTCTCCGCCTTGCGGGTGGGTGACAGCCTGCGTACGCCAGACGGTACGTTCCGCATCGTGACAGCCCTAGCCTCGCGCTTTCACGAGGTGGGCTGCCCGACAGGCGGTCAGGAAAGCAGAAAGTGCCCCTGACCAGCAAGAATGAGGATTGTCGAGGTCCTTGTTCCTGCCACCGCCGGAGGCACTTCCCAGGTGAAGCAGTCTATCGGGTCCTATCCCCGTGTCCGTGTCCGGGACGACGGCCGCCAGGTCGTCTCGCAGGCCGGGTCGGTCCTGCTCGTCGAAACGGTCCGCAAGACCGGACTTGACCAGGCCATGTCCCAGGCCCTGGCTCCGTGGCGCAAACCGCGGGCCGTCCACGATCCAGGCAAGGCCCTCCTTGACGTCGCCCTCGCGGTCGCACTCGGTGGGGACTGCCTCGCGGACGTCGCGATGCAGCGATGTGAACCGGCCGTCTTCGGCCCGGTCGCCTCCGACCCGACCATCTCCCGCCTGATCGACGCCCTCGCCGCCTCCGGCGAGAAATCTCTGCAGGCCATCGGGTCCGCACGGTCCGAAGCCCGGACCCATGCCTGGTCGTTGGCCGGCGAGAACGCCCCAGACACCGACGGCCAGGTCGCCATCGATCTCGACGGCGTCCTCGTGATCGCCCACTCCGACAAGGAAGACACGGCCGCGACCTGGAAGAAGACCTACGGCCATCACCCGCTGACTGCCTTCCGCGACCACGGCCCGAGCGGAACCGGTGAGCCCGTCGCCGCCCTCCTGAGACCGGGAAACGCGGGCTCCAACACGGCAGCCGACCACATCACCACCACCCAACTCGCCCTGGCCCAAATGCCCAAGCACTACCGGCGAGGGCGTCAGCCCCTCATCCGCACGGACTCCGCGGGCGGCACTCACGACTTCGTGCCCTGGCTCGCGAAGCGAGGACGATGGCTGTCCTACTCGGTCGGCATGACGGTCACCGAAGCGATCCACGAACACGTGCTGAAGGTCCCCGCCTCGGCCTGGACCCCGGCCGTCGAGACCGATGGCGAGGCCCCTGACGGGGCCTGGGTCGCTGAGCTCACGGGCAAGCTCCTGGACGGCTAGCCCAAGGGCATGTGCCTGATCGTCCGAAAGGAACGGCCCCATCCTGGTGCCCAGTTGAGGATCACAGACGCGGACGGCATGTGGATCACGTGCTTCGCGACCAACACCCCCCACCGGCCGATCGCCGAACTCGAACTCCGTCACCGGCTGCGGGCCCGAGCCGAGGACCGGATCCGGGCCGCCCGGGCCACCGGCCTGCGCAACCTGCCCCTGCACCACACCGCGCAGAACAAGGTCTGGCTCGAGATCGTCCAGATCGCCCTCGAACTGCTGGCCTGGATGCCCATGCTCGCTCTCACCGGCAAGGCCCGGCTCTGGGAACCCCGCCGCCTGCGATTCCGCCTGTTCTCCACGGCCGCCCACCTCGTCACCACCGGTCGGCGCAAGATTCTTCGCCTCAGCCAGCACTGGCCCTGGACCAGCGAGATCACCGCTGCACTCGAACGGCTCGCACTCCTGCCAAACCCCGGCTGACCAGCAACGTCAACCCTCCCGAAGACAACATCACCCGCCCCGGGAAGTGGAACCCGGCGCCCACCCGACGCGACAGCCGGGCCGCCAGCCTGCCATCAGCCACAGAAAGCGAAAGGGGCCACCGACTCCGTCGGCGGACCCTCATGCAAGATCGAGGCTAGTACCAGCGCTGATTCGGATCCGAGTTGCCGACGTCGTTAGAGTTAGCGTAGATGTTGCCATTGCCGTCGTCGTCCAGAATATAGCCGGTCTGACGGTTCTTCAGTGCCCAGCCGGTCTGAGTCGGGATCTCGTACCAGCGTTCCCACGTGTTCGTCCCGTTAGGGGCCCCGTCGCAAGGCTCGGTGTAGACCTGCCGGTAGTAGCCGGTCAGACAGTATCGGTACCCATCGTCAGTGATGAGGTTCCAACTACCGTCGCTGTTCTTGATCTCCTGCCAGTGGTTGTTAGAACCGGTGCCGTAGTTGCCCTTCACGATGCCCCCCTTCTCGAAGGTCAGGAAGTAGTTGGTTTTGTGGTTCTTCCACGTGACCAAGTCGCCGCTATTGGCATTCGCCGAACCGGTGGCAGTCATCAGTGTGGCCGCTACAGTCATGGTGGTCAACAAGGCCGTGATGAGCCCAGGCTTCTTATTCATGCGGGTCTCCTTCTGGATAACCGATCGCGCGTCTCGCAGGCGCGTGACGTAGTACGTGAGCGGGGATAGCGGGACTTCGTCCGCTGACCGGACGTTGTGTCGCCTTCATCGAGGCATCTGAGCGCTTCGTGCCAATAGAGAATGCAGGTCGCGCCCCCACCGGGCGATCTTTGAGGATTCCGGCTCGTCAGCCATGAGCGCGTTGGGTGCCCAGATTGCGCAGGAACAATGTTCGCCTGTGCCGCCAACATCCAGCAGCACATACCCATAGTCCGTAACGGCATATGCCGTTGATCACCGCCCCGGGCTTCTATTTCTGTGGGCACTTTCGCATGGCCAACCTGCGTCGCGGCGCTGAACCACAGCTACGCAAAGCATTCGGGGGCGGCGAGACAACGAATTTGGCACCGCCGACTTCTACTACAGTGCGCCGGCATGGCGGGCGCGGCGCAACAGCTGCATACGATCCGGAGTCGGGCAGAAAGGCGAGCGGGAGAACTCTCCTGGGATTCTTCGGCCGGGAATCGAGGCGGTTGTCCCATAACTGAGGTGGTCCTCGCGGCCGGACCGGAGGACCGTCATCTTCAGTTGTACAGGGTGGGCAGGTACTGGAAGCAGTAGGCGTCGCTGTTCGTGGCGCCTCCGGTGTAGTAGGGGTCACCGAATGCCACGATGGAATTACCGGTCTGCTGGCCGACGTAGCCGTCGACATCGAGGTTGGGGCCGGCGTGGTTCATGGCCTGCTGGAAATACATCACGGCCTGCTTGGTCTTCGCGCCCCACACGCCATCCTGAGCCACCGTCGGAATGGTCGGACCCCACTTGTACTGCTGGTTCCAGTGCGTCTGAAAGTAGTTCAGGCTCTCCTGGACGCACCACACGGCGTGGGTGTTGTTGGCGTAACCATCGCCGATGGTCGGTGCGCCTGTACTGGCCTGGGCGGTGCCGCCGAGGCCCACCAGGGCCGTGCAGACGACGGCCGCCATGCTCTGGGCGATCCTGCTCTTTACGCTCACGCGTCTCTCTCCCCGAATGTGCCGGCTACGGGCCGTGGTTTCAGCGGCCCGGCATACGAGACCTACGACATCGTCGCGAAGCGACAGATGTACGCCCCGGTCAGCGTGTCCCTGCCGGGGAGGCCTGGACTGATCACAACAGGTGGGGCCAATGTTTGAACAACGAGCCGCCAACGCAGGCAGGACGATCCCAAGGCGGGCCGTTGGCCGATGCGGTGGTACCCCGGGCATCGGATGGCACCTGGTACGGACGACCGGCCGCGACCGGCGGGGCGAGGCGGGTCAGCGGCCGCCTTCCAGCGACTCCAGTCCCTTGCGGCAGTCGATGACGACCCTTTGCAGGTGGTGTCGTTCCGCGATGGACAGGGCCTCCCGCCAGTGCAGGCGCGCCTGTTGACGGTCACCGAAGTGGAAGTGCGCGCGCCCGAGCGCCTCCAACGTGTCGGCGGTGGAGAATTCATGATTCTCCTTCCGGGCTATTCGAAGCCCTTCTTCGAGCAAGGCGAGGGATTCCTCGCGCTCACCGAGAGCACGCAACGTGTCACCTAGAGTGACCAGGCAGATGTGGATGAAGAACACCCGTCCTTCCTTGCGCCAGAAGTCCAGCGCGCGCCGGTAGACCACAGCCGCGCCATCGGTGTCACCCAACTTGAGGAGGACCGTACCCAGTGTGTGATCGAACCGCGCGCTGGGCAGCCCGGACTCGTCCGCGAGGCGGATGGCTCCCTCGATCGCAGTCCGGGCCTCGTCCAGCCGGCCCGCCTGAGAACACGCGTTGGAGATGTTGGCGAGGACCGCGACCTGACGTTCGGTCGCTCCTGTTTGCTCGTAGAACGCGAGCGCCGCGCGCAGGTGGTGAAGGCTGATGTCGTTGCGGTGCGCCGAACCGTGCGCCATGCCCAACAGGTTGTGCATTTCGGCCTGGCCGCTCAGATCGGACTCGCGCTCCGCGGCGGTTAGTGCCGTGGCGACGGGCTCCTCCCACTCCTTGGACCACCAGTTCCCCTGGATCCATGCGAAGAGGGCGGCCGCGGTGTGCCAGGCGAGTTCGGGCCGTGAGCTGCTCGCGGCGAGCTGAACGGCGGCTGTCACAGCGGGCAGCTCATTGGACACCCACTGGAGTGCCTGCTGGCCGTCCGTGAACTCCGGCAGCAACACGGGCAGGGCCGAGGTGGTGTCGACGGTCAGCCTGGCGCGGCCGATGCCGCTGGCCCGTTCCGCATACTCGGTCGCGTCGCGGTACCAGTTAAGCAGGCGAAGCAGGGCGGCCTCGGCGTCCGCGGGGGACTCCTCCGCGCGGGCGCGTTCGGCGGCGAACTCACCGAGCAGGTCGTGGAACCGGAAGACGCCCGGGGAGGGGTTCTGGAGTAGATGCGCGCTTACCAGCAGGTCGAGCAGATCCATGGTGTGCTCGAGCGGCTGGTTCAGCAGGGCGGAGGCGGCCTCGACCGAGAAGGGGTGTGAGGGCCACAATCCCAGACGACGAAAGGCCCTGGCAGCATCACGATGCCCCTGCCCGTCCGATCCAGGCAAAGCCCGATAACTCAGCATGAAGACATTGCGGATGTCCAGGTGGTCGACAGTGAACGCGTTCAGACGCTGTCCCGTGCGCGCGAGCCGGTCGGCGGTTCCCGCCATCGAGCGGCCGCCGTGCTGGGCGAGACGGACCCCCACGATGCGCAGGGCGAGCGGGAGTCCGGCACAGGCGTCAAGCACACGCTCTGTCGCCGACAGGTCCGCAGCTACCAGTTCGGTGCCGCAGATGGACGCCAGCAGGGTCTCCTGATCCGCTCTGTCGAGCGGTGCGAGGGTGATGCGTGAAGTCCCCGGGAGCCCGGCAAGGACGTGCCTGCTGGTCACGACGACCGCACTGGGACCGGCGCCCGGCAGAAGAGGGAGGACCTGCTCCACGTGGCGGGCGTTGTCGAGGAGCAGCAGCACGCGCCGCCCGGCGAGCGTTGTCCGGTAGAGGGAGGCCCGGTCGTCGGTGTCGTCGGGGATCAGCCGTGGCGACACTCCGAGGTCGGCGAGGAAGCGGGCCAGCAGGTCGTGGGCGGCGCGTGGTGTTCCGGTCCCGAAGCCGCGAAGGTCCGCGTACAACTGCCCGTCAGGGAAGTCCTCGTGGCACAGATGCGCCGCGCGCAGCACGAGGGTCGTCTTTCCGACACCGCCCATCCCGGAGACGAGCGCGACGGTGGGCAGTGCCGTCGCCTGCTCGCGCAACGCGGCGAGCAGAGTAGCCAGTTCGTCTCTTCTCCCGGTGAAGTCACCGATGTCGCGGGGCGTTTGGAACGGCGCCGCCGATGTCGGCCTGGGTGATTCCGCGGGCTCCGGCGCCGCCACCGGCTGCTGCGCTTTTGTCCGGGGCGTCTGGGTGGTGACGGTCGCGGCAGGAGAGCCGGGGCGGGGAGAGTCGAGGATCTCCTGGAAGCACTTCTGGATGGCGGGGGAAGGGTCGATGCCGAGTTCGTCGGCGAGCCGCCGGCGCAGGTCGTGGTAGACGGCGATGGCTTCGGCGGCCCGGTCCTCACGGTGCAACACCGTCATAAGTTGCCGGTGGAACGACTCCCGCAACGGGTGATCCGTAGTGTGTTGCGTGAGATCCCCGACGATGTCGTGATGACGTCCGAGGTGGATACGTGCCTCCACATGCAGTTCCACCGCGTTCAGGTGGAGTTCGGCCAGGTGCGTGACGGCCGCACTATCGTGGAGTTGTGGGAACTCGGGTAGAGGCCGGCCCCGCCACAGACCAAGGGCGGCGGTGGTTGCGGCGTGCACGGCCTCCCAGCGGCCGTCCGCATGGGCGTCCCGCGCCTGAGCGAGCCGGACCGTGAAGACCTCGGCGTCGAGCTCGCCGGCACGAAGCTCCAGCCGGTACCCGCCATGACGGTGGACCAGCCGCTCCCGCTGCGGACCGAGCAGCGCACGCAGCCGGGCGAGGTGGTTGTGCAGCGAAGCGTTGGCCGTCCGGGGCGGAGTTCGCCCCCACAACACATCGATCAACTGATCTGCCGTCAAGGGGAGGTCACGACGAAGGAGCAGCACAGCCAGCAGCGCTCCGGCCTTCTTCCCCTGGATCGTGAGCGGTTGTCCCTCCAGATGAAGGGTCAGTTCGCCCAGTACCCCGAACTTCGTCGCCACTACCGCTCCTCAGCATGTTCCCGGCAGCAGCACGCCACCCCCCCCACCCGCGATGATCCGCGGCACAGGCAATGATCCACGGTGGATCCGGCCGCCCAGTGCCTGGTGGAGGCTGACTCGCTGCCTGCCGGTCACCAGGGGGATCTCGCCGCTGTGAAGCTTCCCCTGGATCGTGGACACCTGGAGACTGGGACCTGAGGTTTCAGAGGAAGTAGCACCAGGTGGGAAGCAAGTACACGAAGCGGTACACGGAGGAGTTCAAGCGGGACGCGATCGCGCTTGTCGACTCCTCGGGCAAAACGGTCACTGCGGTGGCTATTAGCCGCCAGGCCCGGGTGCGGTGCTTCCTTCCTCTGACACCGCTGTCGTGCACCCCGCACAAGGCTGGCGCACTCTGTGGACATGAGCGGAAACAGACCCGTAGGCCCACCACCAGGCCCGACGTCGGATCGCGCGCCGTCCCCTGCTGCCCGTGTCTCGTCCCGCCGCCGCTGGCTCACTCACACCGCCTTCGCTCTCGGCGACCTGCTGGTGGGCATCCTGATCGGCGTCAGCGGGTCAGGAGGCGGCAAGAAATCGCCTCCGCAACCGTGACCGTGACCGCCACCGCAACCCGAGGCCGAGAGCTGGCTGCCGCTACCCCCAGCGCCACTGCGGCACCGCACAACGAGAGCAAACCCAAGGGAGAGATTCCCGGCGACGGAACTTTCCTCGTGGGCAACGACATTAAGGCCGGCACCTACCGCACCGAGGGAAAGAACCAGTACGGCTGCTACTGGGCGCGCTTGAGCGACACAACCGGCGAACTCAACGCCATCATCGCCAACGGCAACGTCCAAGGTCCGGCAATCGTCAAGGTCGCAGCAAGTGACAAAGCCTTCCAGACCACGGACTGCAAGCCCTGGAAGAAGATCGGATAGCCCTCAGCAGGCGGAGCTCGACAACACTGTGACCAGCTAAAACAGGTTTGTGAAACAGCTTCTCAGCGGCCCGGAAGACAGCGCAAAAGACGCGATCGCGACAGGCGTCGAGGGCCCGGACCAGGAGTGGCCGACGGGCGGGAGGGCGAGCGGCCAGGGCGGGAGTCCCCCGACCGCACGGATCGAGGGACTTCGCCTGGTGAGCCGGGCAGGAGGGTCCGGGTAGACCCTGTTGTGGCCCTGGGCGCCGGGTGTTCGTTTCAGGCGGTCGGTTTGAGTTCGGCTTGGCCGAACAGCAGGGCCCAGCCGGTGGGGAGCCGGTGGAGGATGCGGGTGATCAGGTCGCGGCCGGCGTGGGCGGTGACGGCGGCGAAGACGGATCCGGTGTCCCAGCGGGTGGTGGCCAGGGATGCGCCGGAGCGGGCGGCGAGGTCCTTGACGAAGTCCCAGCCTTCCAGCGGCTGGAGGGCGGGGATCTGCGTGGTCAGGACGCGGGCGGCCTCCAGCGGCAGACAGGCGGCCAGCTCGACGCGTTCCTCGCCGGTCAGCTGGCGTCCCAGCCCTGCCAGGACCAGGCGGACGGCTTCGTCGGCTCGCTCGCGGTCGGGGTAGGCGCCTTCGTAGCGGACCTTCTCCAGCATCTGCTCATACGCCGTCGAGTACTGCTGCCGGTCCTCAAGCGGTACACGTACGTCGGTGATCACTGCGGTGGATGCCTTTCTCAAGCCGGGGTCGGGTGGGTGCCGATGGGCGGCACCGGTGATCAGGTGGGTTGGAGGCGGCCAAAGAGAAGGTCGTAGCCGGCGGGGAGCTGAAGCAGGATCTGCCCCAGCAGGTCGTCGCCGGCCGCGTCCGCGGTCGTGGACAGCACGGCGCTGACGTCCCAGGTCGCGGTCTGCTCGGTGGCGCCATCGATCCAGGCCGCGGTCGCCCGCACGAACCGCTCCGGCGACAGCGGCTCGGCGCTCTGCAGCGGGTTGAGCAGGACCAGGGCGAATTCGTCCGGCAGGCGTGCCGCGAGCAGAGCCCGGACCTCGCCGACCAGGTGTGCGCCGAGCAGGGCGAGTACCACCCGGGCCGCTCGCTCGGCTTCCTCCACAGTGCCGTACTCGCCTCGTTCCTTGACGTGATCGAGGAACGCTTCGCGTCGCAGTGTCATCTCGACGCCACCCCTTCTTGGTCTTCAAACCGCCAGGGGTGCGGAGGGCGGGGTGAGGGGGATCAGATGCCCGTCCTCCGCACCGGTCGGGCCGGTGTCAGCCGGAGATCTCCTTGTGGCCGGACCCGACGCCGATGGAGATCTTGCGGGGCTTGGCGCGCTCGGCGATCGGGATGCGCAGGGTGAGCACGCCCGCGTCGTAGTCGGCCTCGATGTGCTCGGTGTCGAGGGTGTCGGCGAGCACGATCTGGCGGGAGAAGACGCCCAGCGGCCGCTCGGACAGCTCCATCTGCACGTCGTCGGCCTTCGCCACCGGCCGGCGCTCGGCCTTCACGGTGAGCATGTTGCGTTCGACGTCGATATCGATCGCGTCCGCGCTGACGCCGGGAATGTCGAAGGCCACCACGAACTGGTCACCCTCTCGGTAGGCGTCCATCGGCATCGCCGACGGCTTCGACCAGGTCCCCGGGCCCATCAGCTGCTGCGTCAGCCGGTCCAGCTCACGGAAGGGATCAGTGCGCATCAACATCGTGAAAACACCTCCAGCAGGTTCAGGCAGTTACTGCCAATGCGCCTCACTGACACCGTTGTAACATGTCATCCAATGGATGACAAACATGATGTCGTCAGCCCGATCACAACCCCAGGGAGGTGTCCGTGACCCCGGCCGACCAGCCGCCCGCAACAGGCAACGACGCCCACAATCCGGCGTCGTTCCTCGCCGCCGCGGCGGCCCTCACCGCCATAGACGATGCCCTGCGCGAAGCCCGACAGCAGACCCCGACCACTTCCGGTGCCGGGCCCGGCCCGGAACAGGCGCTGGCCTCACTGATGCTGTTGCGGCAGGTCCGCGAGCAGCTCGCCGGATGGGAGACCGGCCTGATCGAAACCGCCCGCGACGCGGGCGCCAGCTGGGCCGACCTCGCCCCGCCCCTCGGCGTCGCCAGCCGCCAGGCTGCCGAACGCCGCTACCTGCGCGGCCGCCCCGGCCCCGCCGGGACCACCGGCGAACAGCGCGTCACCGCCACCCGCCAGGCCCGTGCCGCCGACCGCGCCACCGCCAACTGGGCCCGCCACAAAGCCGCCGACCTGCGACGCCTCGCCGGCCAGATCACCGCGCTCACCGACCTGCCCGCCGCGGCCCGGCGCCCGCTCAGCGAACTCCACGCGGCCCTCGCCCACGACGACCCCGCCGACCTCATCGCCCCACTGACCGCCACCCGCCCCCATCTGGCCGCCGCACACCCCGACCTCGCCGTCCGGCTCGACACCCTCACTACCCCCTGACCAACGCTGGCCGTCGGCGGCGATGCCGGGCCTGTGGTCTTCAGGTTGCGGACCGGCCGCACTGACCGTCGCCGGGCAGATGTCCGCCTCAAGCCCAGTGCAGGAAGTCGGGAGCGCGGACACCGCGGCGGGCGGGAGCGGCTCGCGGACCGGCTCGCCGCGAACGGCCGCTACGCGGCTGCGGTGCTCCGCGACTCCTCATTCCGCTTCCCTACTCGCCCAGGTGGCCTGCGGCTCCTCGCCCCTCTGAGACAACTCCCGAGGGTTGTGGTGCATCGGAGTGCCGGCTGGACAGCGCTGGATCCTGCCGCGTCGGCGTGGGCACGGGCGTGGTGTCTTCGGCGACGAGGCGGAGCAGGGGGTGGCTGGTCAGTGCTTGCTGAAGTCCGGCAAGTCCTTCGGTGAGTGCGGCACGCTGGGAGCCGGGCATGGCCTCAATGGCCTGGAGGAGAGCCTGGTCGCGCCGCTCGCGGATGTGGGCCAGATAGTCACGGCCCGCAGAGGTCACGTGGAGCATGACTTCACGGCGGGAGTCGTGGCAGGGCCTGCGGTCGACGAAGCCCAGGGCCTGGAGGCGGTCGACCAAGCGGGAGACCGAGGGCGGCGATGCGGACAGGAGCCGGGTGAGGGCTCGCATGCGGATCCCCTGGTCGCGGTCGACGAGGTACATCACGCGCAACTGCGCGACAGAGAGGTACGGAGACGGGCCGACATGGCGGTCCTGCTCCCACAACACGTCGAGGAGTTCAGCCGCGCGGCCGACTTGGCGGGTGACGGTAAGGAGCGAGCCGAGGCCGGGGTATGTCCACTCCGTCATACGTTTCCCATCGGGGCCCGGCGCCTGAAGCGGGTCACCACGCGCGGTGCCGCATGGCCGCGCTCGATCTCACCCCGGTGAAGCTCGGGGCACGTGGTCGGCAAAATTCGGCCTTCTCTCGTGACTGTTGATTCGGCTCGGTCCGTACCCCGCTCATCGGGCTGGGACATGAACGGGCTCGGGAACGGGGGTCAGGTCGAGGCGCCTTTACCCCGCGGCCGTCGGGTCTGCCGCTTCGCCCTTGCGGCGGTATGCAGCGTTCAGCTGCTGAGCTTCTTCGAGCTGGTCCTCGAGGATGACGATGCGGCACGCGGCCTCGATCGGCATCCCCTGGTCCACGAGCTCACGCGCACGGGCCGCGATGCGTAGCTGGTAGCGGGAGTAGCGGCGATGGCCGCCCACGGAGCGCAGCGGCGTGATCAGGCGGGCTTCGCCGATCGCGCGGAGGAAGCCCTGGGTGGTGCCGAGTATCTCGGCGGCCCGGCCCATCGTGTAGGCGGGGTAGTCATCGTCGTCGAGTCGGCCGTATGAGTCCTCTGCCGTCATTGCACCTCTCTCATGGAACGCGTCGAGGGGCCCTGGCACCATGTGTGCCAGGGCCCCGAAGGAACTGCTACACCATCTGCCGGCTCTGCGCCGGCCTCTTGTTTCCGCGGGTCCGACCGTGGTGCTGTCGGGTGCGCGGGGATCGCGGTTGCTCGACCGGAGACCACCTCACTATCGATGTCCTGCGGTACCCGGGCTCAGCCATTACGCCCGGGCGATCCTGATGGCGCTACGCTCCTCCGTTCTTTCCCTCTTGACCAACAATTACCAAAGGGGGACTGCGTAATGCTGGCACTGCTCTACTGCGTGTTCCGTCGTGACCTGAGGA
This sequence comes from Streptomyces aureus, assembly GCF_000725495.1. Taxonomy (GTDB): domain Bacteria; phylum Actinomycetota; class Actinomycetes; order Streptomycetales; family Streptomycetaceae; genus Streptomyces; species Streptomyces aureus_B. The sequence goes on along the minus strand of NZ_JNZD01000028.1, from coordinate 27,644 downwards.
AGCGTCACTCTCCGGCAGCCAGCCCCGTCGCCCGTCCTGCATCTGCTCTGGGCTTGGAACCCCACTGCCGGACCTCCCGGTGCGCGCGCCCGCAGCCGACGCCTTCACCGAGGTACAACTGACACACCTGCACTGCTGGATACCGCGAACTGCACCTTCAGGTACTGCAACTTCAACTGCGGTCCTGCTCACGGCAGCCCCTGATCACTGCGGGCCGCCCGGTCCGGTCGTCAGCCCCGTCGCCGACCTGCGACAACCCTGGCTTCGGAACTCCACCACCGCACCGTTTCGCCAACTGCAACTACCAGTACTGCTCCCTGGCAGTTCGTGTCTGCCAGGCCTTGCCGACCTCGGTTACGAGAGAAACCATAGCTAGACGATCAACCAATGTCTACTCCGGCCAACATAGATTTTCGTGTCGCCCGCGAGCAACAAGTCGGTACCGGGCGGGACGGCGAAGGCCTGTCCGGGGGGTCGGCCGACTCGGTCCAGAGCGCGGTTCGAGCGGCAGTACCTTTGGCTCGTGGCAGCTTCGTACGACTTCCCCCAGGACCTGATTGACGCCCAGGACGAACTCCGTCAGGTCCGCACTGAACTGCAAAACCTCTACCAGCGGGTGCCGTGGTCGGCCGAGCCACTGGACGGGTGGAAGACGCACGAAAACGCCTGGCGACCCACCTCCCGCCCCGCCTCCCCCGGCTGGGATCCCCAGGATGCGAGGGAGATCGCCCGGCTCCGGGGGCGAGAGCTCGAACTCGCCCAGACGATCGTCACGCACACCTACTGGAGCCAATTCACCTCAGCCGACGTCCTGGCAGCGCGTACCGCACTCAAACACCACCACGAACAACAGATGGCCGACACCTCCAGCTAACCGCCGACCGCCTTCCGCCTGCTGGCCAGCCGCCCCACGCACGCCCAAGCCCAGGACGTCGTCCGGGCAAGTCGCAGTTCAAAGCCGGTGAAGGTACGGCCATGGCGGGAGGGCGACGGCCCGAAGCCCAAGGTGCGGGGTGCTCATCCTGGACGACACCGGCTTCGTCAAGAAAGACACCACCTCCGCAGGCGTGCAGCGCCAGTACTCCGGCACCGCCGGACGCACCGAGGACTGCCAGATCGGCGTCTTCGCCGCCTACGCCACCACCCGGGCACGCGCCCTGGTGGACCGCGAGCTGTATCTGCCCAAGTCCTGGACGGACGACCGCGAACGCTGCCGCGCCGCAAAGATTCCCGATGAACGGACCTTCGCCACCAAACCAGAGCTGGCCAAGGAGATGGTGCTGCGCGCACTCGCCTCGCCGCTGCCGATCGCCGGTTCCTGCCGTCGGGAAGACCGTCCCAGTGCTTCTCGTCGACGACACAGACTCCTCGGCCGACAGCCCTGCGGTGAATGGCCAGCAGGGTGTCGCCGTTGGCGTCGGGAACGGTGGAATGCAGAGTGATCTGGGACTTTGTTGCCCTGACTTCCACCAGCTGACGTGCGCGGACCTTGCGGGCCGGCACCGAGTAGAGGTTCGCGTCGAAGGCGACCAGGCAGTCCTTGCCGACGTAGCGAAGGTGTCTCTGGGTGACCACATAGGGTGTCGCCGGCAGGGGCCTGAGGGCCATGTGGTCGCGGATCGCGCGGTGCCCGATGACTTCGCCGTGGGTACGTGGGACTTCGCTCGGCGCAACGGAACCCAGGCGTTGAAAGCGGAGTCCAGCTCCTCGATGGAGGAGGAGAACCGTCCGGCCAGGACGTGGTCGCGGACGATCAGGACCTGCCGCTCGACGCGGCCTTTCCCGGTGGGGCGGTAGGCCGCCAGCACATCGATGTCGAAGTCGTAGTGCCCGGCGAACCCGACCGCTTCCGGGTGCAGGGGAACGGCCTCGCCCGGTGCGACGTGACGTCGGACGACGGTCGTGGTGCGGTCGTAGACGATCGACATTGGCACCCCGCCGAAGTGGGCGAACGCCTGCCGGTGGCAGTCGAAGAAGGTGGCCAGGTCCTGGCTGGTGGTAAAGCAGCAGAACGGATCTCGCGAGTAGGACAAGGTCATGTGGAACGAGTAGACCTTCGGGATGCCGACGTGGGCGAGGGTCTACCCTTCGTCGCCCCAGTCGACTTGGGCCTGCGCTCCAGGCACGACCTCGAATCTGCGGTGCAGGCCAGCCAGCTCGCCCGGGCTGATTCCCAGTTCCTCCGCGATCCGAGGCCGGGCCTCCTGCATGTAGAGCTTGATCCGCTGGTAGGTGCCGGTGAAGCCGTACTCGGCCACCAGCCGCTCGTGAACCACGGCACCTTTGATCAGAATCTCCGACCGCAGCATCGCGTCGATCAGGGGCGCGATCTCATCCACCTTCCGCCGACGGCCATGTCCGGGCGCAACCCGACGAGGCGGGGCAACCGGGCCTTCAGAGGACAGGTACTTGCGGACCGTGCGGCGGTTGAGCCCGGTCTCCTTCGCGATCTCCGACAGGCTCATCGCCCCGGACTCGAGCAGCCCGCGGAAGCGTCGAAGCTCCATCCATCGTTGCGGGTCCAAGACCACGGTCAGCCGCCCTCCGCCACCCTTCACAGGCCGGCAGCAGACTGCCCACGATCAAGCTCCGGTACGTCACGAAATGGGCACGTTCATCCGTACGTGACTGGGCACGTTCACGTGTACGCCGACACCACCGCACGGGACCGCGGTAAAAGCCTGACGCCCCCACAGGAGGGTTGCGGAACAAGCTTTGGTTCCGGCAGTCGCGACAATCTGTCAAAGGGGGCGGCTCGGGGAAGGCCCGGTTCCCGTCCAGCCAGTCCGTCAGCCACTGCGCCAGGGTGAATCGCTCCGGAAGAGATGGTTTTGCTCACAGCGTGAATTCAGTTCCCAGCTCCGCGCCCGTCTGACGTGCTGAAATCCACGAACCACCAGACGGCGTAGCCCAGCGGCACCGTGTGGGGCGGCAGATCGCGCCAGGTTGCGGGACCGTCTGGTACTGCTCTCACGAGCCGTTCCACAGCCCCAGCCGTCGCAAACGACGCTGCCGACGCCTCTCATACAGCGCCGTGAACCCGAAGATCCCGCCGAGCAGAAGGCTGCCGAACGGCGCGATCACGTAGTCGGACGGCTGCACGTCCGGAAGCACCAGGAAGTAGACAGCCCACACTGCTCCCGTCAGAAGCGACAGGACGAGCGGATGCCGGGCCGCGAACTTCTGCGTGCGTGTTGGTGGGCGCTCACCGCCAAGCAGGCGGTCCACGGCCCAAAAGGCCCGCCCCAGTCTTCGCCTGGTCTCTGACATGGCCGAGAGGGTAGCGCGCACCGATCACCAGTCCTCGATCCGGCCAAGCACGCGAAAGCACTCGCTTCTCAGCACCTCCTCTACCCACGGTAGAGGGATGGGCTAGAGTGAGGTATGGCAGCAGACGAGACAAGCATCAAAGTGAGCACGGCGGCGCGCGACCGGCTCGCCCAGCTGGCGACCGAGCACGGCACCACCATCCGCAGCCTGGTCGAGGACCTCGCACAGGGCACGCCCACACAGGCCGAGTACGCCGAGCGGGCCGAACTGGCCCGCGCCGAGCTCGCTTCCGCCCTCGGCAGCGCGCCGAGCCCGGAGGCCGAGGCGAAGGCCAAGGCTCTGCTGGAGCGCCTGGGCGGGACTGCGCACAGCCCGCAGGCGGCCGCGTAGTGGCGGCGATCGCGGTCGTCCTGGACCACACGACCGCGGGTGCCTTGTACGACCCGAAGGATCCATTCAACGAGGCGGTGGCCGCGTTCTACGTCCAGGCCTCCGGCGGACTCGGTGACCTGTGCGCGCCGGCGCTCTCCCTGACAGCCGGCGACACCGAACGTCCCGGGCTGCTCGGCTACATCAAGGGGCTGCGCTTCATCCGGATCGAGGCGTTCGACACCGACGCCGCAGTCACCGCGACCGAACTGCTGCGCTTCGGGCACTCCTGGGCCGCCGTCCACGCCATCCACGCCGCCCGCCCCTCCCCCGCCCACCCCGCCGGGCGGTTCCTGCTCACTCTGACGCCCAAGGCGTACGCGGGAACCGGCGTCCAAGCCGTCCATCCCGGCCAGTAACCGTTGGCCGTCGGCAGCAGAGCCAGCCACACCAGATGCAGCGCCGACACGACCGTGGCTTTGCCTCAGGGGGCTGGCCCGCCGCACCCGTGAAGGCCTGGCGCTGCTTCGCCGGAAGCGGCCCCTCGAGCAGCACGATTACGTGTCTGTTCTGATGTGCCCGGCAGCCAGCCGAGGTGTCCTCCGGAAGATAGTCCAAGCCCGCGTCAGCGACCTGAGCAGTTCCGCGGCCGCCTATATCCAGCGCTTCAGGTCACCCTTCGGCGGCACGCGTCCAGGGATCGTCAGGAAGGTCTTCTGGTTCCGCTGCCCTCTGGGTGATTTTCTCTGCGATGCCTTCCCGGGCCGATTCGAGGGAGCCCGTCACCTGGTAGATGTCCGGCAGGTCCGACCCCACGTACTTGCCCTCCTCGTCGAGATCGTCGCCCTCTCGATAGAGGCGGACTACCGGCGTGGGGAGTTCGTCAGCGAACTGGGGAGGGTCCCACCCCACGACCCGGCCGAGGTACGTCTCCCCCTCCTCACCCAGGGCGGCGTAGTACAGCAGGTAATGCGCTGGGTCGACGTGAAACGGATCAGCGCTGTGAATCCATTGCCGGCCGTGCGGCTGCGGCCAAGATCCCGTGGACGAGGCTTGCCGCCATGCCTCTTCCACGTCCTGGACCGTGCGGCCCATCCAATACCTCTCAGTCCGGCTCCCCAGAGGTACATACTCGGGCGGGCCTTCCTCCCACTGATGATCGAAAAACCGTACGACCGGCTCGATAGCAGGGGTGATGACCCCGTTTAGCGCCCGGTAGAAGGCGACGACCCGCCCTACCCGCAGCCGCCCGCCCTCGTCCTCGCCGTAAAAGAACCGGCCGGACCTGTAGTACGTCTCAGTGATGTCTTCGAAGCGCGGCCAGTGCTCGTACTGCCTGTTCCGGTAGTCGTGCAAGGACCCCTCCCCAGGTGTCGACAAGCCAGAGAGCCTACTACCCGCATTTCCAGCGTGCCGAGTCGTCGATGCTGGTCGGTCTTCGGCTGATAGCGGGTGAGGCGTCGTGCCAGGTGGATGGCATGATCCCGCTGTGGCGATCATGGTCAATCGGGCGGTGCGGGCGCATCGGCTGTTCACGGGGCTCTCTCGGTCTCATCTTGGCTGCCTGGTAAAGGAGTTGGCCGAGCCGTGGGCGGGCCGGGGTCGAGGGCCGTCGTCATGCCGCGCGGGGCGGGGCCAGGAAGCGGGCCGCGGGTGCCGGCGCCAACCATCAGCGGGTGTTCGTCGACCGGCTGGTGGCCACGCTGATCCCTCTGCGGCACGACCTGCCGCACTCGGTCTGGGCCTGCTGTTCGGTGTCGACCGGTCCGCCGTCACCCGGGCGATCGGAGAGGTGCGCACGCTCCTGGCGGAGCGGGGGTGCGCGGTTCCCGACCGTCCCGGCCTTCGGCTTCGGACGCTGACGGATGTCATCGGGTCATGCCGTCCCCACACTCGGCAAAGAACGGCCGCGCGCCTGAACACGACTCGCCCGCCGGCAGCTGCCTCCGGCGGGCGAGAGGGGAGCGGGCTGGGGTGAGTCAGTCCCAGTGGCCGTCACTCCAGAACCAGACCCAATGGCCGGGAACGTAGACCCACTTGTAGTGGTTCTCCCAGTACCCGTGGTGCCAGTGGCCCCAGTGGTCACGGTAGCCGTCGTGCCATGACCGGTAGTCCCACTTCTTCTCCCAGTGGCCCTTGACCCACTTCTTCTCCCAGTGGCCCTTGTTCCAGTGGTGCCCGCCATGGTCGTGCTGGCCGGCCACAGTGGCCGGCGCGGATGTCGGCGCCGACGCCGACGCCGCACCCGCCGTACCCAGGGCCGCACCGCCTGCCAGCAGGCCGGTCGCCGCGGCACCGGCCATCAGACGCTGAACGCGAGAGAGTGCTCGCATCGAGACTCCTCCTCCGAAAAGGAAGGCGACGATCTGCCGCCTCGTGTCTGTCACAAGGCATTCGAAGCAACAGCCGTCCCGTATGGCGCGACATGAGAAGAATATTATTTTTATGGTCAACGGGTGCTTTCATGCAATCCACGGCGGCTTCAGGTCCGGATCACTGATAGAGCAACCACACACCCCTTCGAGAGCAGGCACTGGCCATGACCGTCACTACATCGACGCTCACCCACACGACCCCTCCGACGGGTGATCGGTGTGTGGAGCGCCAGCTGGCCGTCGCTCTGCCCTACGGACCGTACGCACCGCACATCGCTCGGCATATCGCCGCTCAGTGGCTGGCCGATGAAGCCGATGTCCCATCCCGCAGGCGCGATGCGGTGCTCATCGTCTCCGAACTCGTCACCAATGCCGTCCGACACACCCGTCAGCCCTGCACCCTTATCCTCACCCTTCGGGGGAATGAGCTCGACATCGCTGTCGCCGACCACAGCGAAATGCTGCCGGATACACCCACCACCAGAGGCGAGCACGGCGGCTACGGAATCGCCCTCATCCAAGGCCTCGGCGGAAGAATCAAAGTTGTTCCGGAACTTGGCGGCAAGACCGTGCACGCAGCACTGGACGTCACATCGCTCAACCAGCCCGCAGCACACGCCAGCCGCGCCTGCCTCAACCCTGGAACCTTTCCCCGCGATTACGGCAAGGCAGCCCCGCCTGGTTGAGGCGGCGGGGTAGCGAGAGCGGCCTGTGCGCTGGCTTCGCCCCTCCAGACTTCTGTGACGCGGACCGTATCCGAGTCGCTCGCGTCCTGGCTGATCAGGTAGATCTCGCATCCGGGGGATCTGCGCAGCCGCTGCGCGATGCTCAGCATGACGGTGGCGAGTTCGGCTCCCTTGCCGGGGTGCGCTGTCGTGGTCATCGGTCGGCCGATCATTGGTCAGGCCTGGGTCGTGATGCAGAACTGGTGGCCGGCTGGCCTCGAACCCGCCCCGCCATGGTCCTGGCGGACCGTGCGTACTCATCCCGCAGCCGTCGGACCAGATCGGCCATCGTCTGGGGCAGGGCCGCCAAGGCGGTCGTCCGCTCGGGTTCGATGCCGATGCCTACAAGCAACGCAACACCGTCGAGCGGTGCACCAACCGCCTCAAACAGTGGCGCGGCCTAGAGCCGCGGGGCGCCGCGCCACACCGGACGGCCCGCCCGTTCCCGCCATGATTGCCCAGCGGCAGGATTTCGCCCGGCCGGGGCTGTGAGCACGGTGGGTGGCGGTGCCGACCGCCACCCACCGTTGGGCCCCTTGCCGACTGGTTGCATCTGCTGGCTTAAGAGACCGCCCGGTCCACGCCGCCCCGTTAGCGGATGTGGACCGACTTCGAGGGCCTTCCGCTGGTCTGCCGGACAGGTGGCTGTTGTCCGGCAGTGCCCTCACATCTAGATCCGGTGCTGATGAGCGGAAGGCTTGGCTTGAATGCTGCTCTTCCCCCGATTGGGCGATCCGGTGCGCCGAACTACAGCCCGCACATGCGGTCGGCGCTTGGGTTCCAGTGGGTGCTTCAGGCGTGAGGACCGGTCTCATGCCGAGCCACTCTCCCTGCGTGTCGCCTGCTTCGGTATCCGTGCAGTCGGCCACGGACCGCAAATAGCTCTCGGAACGATGTTCCGGAGAGCCGACGAGCTGAACAGGAAACCGGGCGACTGGGACGCGCCGCACACGCCAGGAATGCTCTCGTACTCCGCTTGGCCCCCAAGGCCATGCATAGCTACCAGCGAGTTGATCCAACCCTGAGAGTTGCGTAGAGCCTGCTCGGCATCCGTGCGCGCTGGGAGGCCCGGAGAGCGCTTGGCCTATCCGGGGCTCTCGTCGATCGATCCAGCCGCTGCGCCGCAGTGGTCTCCAAGCGCGGTGGCACCGCACGTGTGAGGAGCATCGGCTCCACGGCTGTCGAGCAGCTCAGGCAGCGGCTGCACGCAAGGTGAGGCCGAGTCCAACGACCACGACCAGCAGAGCGGTCGCTGCGGGGCCGATTCTGGTGAAAATGCGGACGATGCGGTGTCGGCGGTCGGAGGCAGACTCCAGACGGCTTTCGAGACGTTCGCGCAGCCGCACGAGGAGGAGACCGACGACGGTGAGGGTGGCGGCCATGCCGAGACCGTAGGCAGCAACGAGGAGGACACCAAAGGCTGTCCGGCCCAGGGCGACAGCGCCGAGGAGGACGACAAGGGCGGACGGGCTGGGGACAAGGCCACCAGCGATGCCCATGCCGATCAGGCCGGCACGGTGAGAGCGGACGTCGTGGTGGTGATCCGGGCCGGCGGCCGTGCTGTCCCGCGGCGCCTGGAGTGTGGCCACGCCGACGCTCATCGGCTGCGGATCGAGGTGCTCTGGATGCTGGGCATGGTGACCGTGGGGGTGTGGTGTGTGTTGGTGCGGTGCGTGATCGTTGTGAGGGTGATGGCCGTGGCGGCTGTGGTGGTGGCTGTGCCCGTCGCCGTGATGGTGGTGATGGTGACCGTGAAGGGGCCTATTGCGCAGGGCCGTGCTGAGGAGCCACAGTCCGATACTGGTGACGATCAGACCGCTTGCCTCTCCGAGCCATGTCAGCACGGTCTCACCGGCAAGGTGTGTGGCTGCGGGGAGGGCGAGGCCGAGGACGAGGACGCCCGCGGTGTGGGTCAAGGTGACGGTGGCACCGACGGTGATCGCGTCTCGTCGGGTTCCGCGTCGGCCGGCGAGGTACGACGCCATGATCGTCTTGCCGTGCCCTGGAAGCACGGCGTGCGACGCGCCGAGGATCAGGGCCAGCACAATGGCCAGGAGCCCGATGGGGACGGTGAGTTCGCGGCTGCCGACCAGGGAGTTGAAGACGGATGAGGTCGTCGCGATGAGGTGGTTGAACCAGTCGGCTCCCGGAACGGAGGCGTTGTTGGGCTTTGGCGTCGTGTCTGCGCCGGGTGTGGTGTGAATCCGGGCAGTGCGTTGGTCGAGCGGGCTGGCCGCCGGGTCGCGGGGGTAGTGGCGTAGTTCGTCGGTGGGGGAGACGGCGGGCAGATCGGTTCCGGTGGTGCGGACGCCGTGGCCCTGGACGGTCATCTCGCGCCAGCCGATGCGCTGGGTGTCGTAGGTGGTGCGGATGTCCAGGTCGGCTGGGCGAGAGAGATCGACGGCCGTCGTGTAGGCGCAGGTGAGGCGGCTGGTCTTGAGACCGGCCTGACCGCGTTCGTATGTCAGCCCTGAGGAGACCGCTGCCCAGGTGAGGGAGGTGTCTTGGACGGTCGCGTGGAGTTCGCGGCCGAGGGTGGAGCAGCTGGCCTTGGCATACGTGCGGGCCTCGGCGGAGGAAATGGCGCCGTTGTGGTCGGCGTCGACGACGGTGCGTTCTTGGAGGGTCGAGATCTCCGCGCGGTCGATGACTACGGTGGCGTCGAGGCGGTCGGGGTGGAGGCCCAGGCCGGTGTGGTAGTTGACAGTGAAGTTACCCAAGGGGTGTGCCGGCGCGGCGGCTGCGGGCGATAGTCCGCCCGCGGTGGCCAGGGCGATGAGAGCTGCGGCGAGGGTGGCGCGTCGAAGTGCGTGACTCATGAGGTTGTGTCGATCCGCTTGAGCAGGGCACGTGCCGTGGCCGCGTGCTGAGGATGGAAGTGCGGCTCGGTACGCAGCGCCGTTTCGAGGTCCGAGCGAGCTGCGGTGTTGTTACCGAGGGCGTGCTGGATGACTCCGCGGTGGTACCGGTAGAGCGCGCTGCGTGTGCCGAGCGCGAGGGCCTGGTCGGCCTGGCCCAGTGCCTCACGGTTGCGGCCGGCTTGGTGCAAAGCCCAGGCATAGGCATCGTGGACCGCGATGAACGGCCTTGTTTTCAGGGCTTCCTGGGCCATCGCGACGGCGCGTGCGGGGCTGCCGTGGTCGGCTTCGAAGAGGATCGCGTCTGTGTCGGCCGGGGTGGAGCCGGCCCGGCGGATGGTCTCCTGGCCTCGTAGGACGGCGTACTGAGCCTCGGCCTGTTGCTTGTGGCCCAGTGACTGCTGAAGTTCGCCGAGTCCGAGGAGATAGTGGGGAAGCGGCGCGATGTCGATGGCGGCCTCATAGTCCGCAATGGCCTGTCGTGTGTTGCCCGAAGCGGCCTGGGCTCGTGCGCGGGCTTCGAGGAGGGCTGAGTCGTGTGGGGCGCTGCGCAGTCCCGTCGCCGCTTCCCGCAGAGCCAGGCGGGTGTCGCCCGTCTGGAGTGCGAGCGTGGACAAGATGGTGTGGGCGAAAGAGCGTTCACCGGTGGTCGACGCGGCGTCCAGCGATCTGTGCATGAGAGTCGCCGCCTGCTTGGTGTCACCGCGCAGCTCGAAGGTGTAAGAGGCGCGGGCGAGGGCGGGCGCGTCGGGACGCAGGTCATTCATGCGCTGCACGGCCCGGTAGGAGGCGGGGTAGTGGCCCAACTGGGTGTAGGCGTCGGCGAGAACTCCGTAGGCGACGGAGCTGTACGGGTCTGACCTGATGGCCTGCCGGGCCCAGTCGAGCGCGGTGGGGAAGTCGTGGCGGGCTGCGGCGAGGGCGCCCATACCGATCTGCGCGTTGGTGTTGTCGTCGTGTTGTACGGCGAGTGATCGCCGAAGGGCCTGCTCGGCCCGTTGGTAGGTCGCCGGGTCTGCGGTGCTGCGGGCTTGCTGGACATAGGCCATGCCCAGCGCGGCCCACGCGCCCGCGTCCTTCGGCATCTGTTTCACGCGGAACTGCAGGGCGTCGAGTGAGCCTCTGGCCGGTGCCGAGGGCCGGGCGGGCGCTCCGCTGGTGTTTCCGTTCGGGGCCAGCCCGATGGCGCCGGCCGTGAACAGGGCCGCGCCGAGGGTCAGCGTGATGACGGTATTACGAACGCGGTGGCCGGAGCGCGATGAGGCCTTTTTGTCCATGGGGTGCTCCCTGCTGAGGAGCCGGTGCCCCGCCCGCAGGGGGCTGGGCACCGGCAAGGTGCCTCGCCAGCTTCAGATGTCAGCTGGTCCTGGTGCGGCGGCGCAGTCGCCAGCCGCCGACGCCGAGCATGAGCGAGCCCAAGACTCCGGCACCGGCCGCGCTCGGGGTCCTCAGCGACGACTGGCGCGTCTCGCTGCCACCGGGGCCGCTGTTCACGGACTTGGTGTGCGGCAGGGCCAGGTAGGGGAACGACGTGCCGAAGGGTACTTCGTTGGCGTTGACCTTGTCCCCGTCGGCCAGCGCGGGGACGAGCTTGCCGGTCTGGGCAGCACCCTCGACGGCCTGGAGCGAGATGTCGATGACGTCGTCGGTGAGGCGACGCCCGTTGGGGAAGCCGGCCAGGTCACCCGCGAGGACCCCGTATCGCTGGGGGTTGGCCGTGGGAGGAACGGCCATGTTCAGGCGCAGTTCCTCGGCGGGGACGATCCGCCCAAGGCTTGCATCCTTGTTCAGCCGGTGGGCGTTGAGGTCGGCCTTGATGGGGCCGCAGGCCTTGCAGATGCCGGTCAGGTAGATCTCGGCGAGGTCGTTGCGCGGCGTGGCGGGTGCGGGGATCCCGTAGACCTTCTGGATCAGCCTGGGCAGGGTCGGGTCGTAGACCTTGTCCACCACCGGCTTGACGGTGCGGTCCTGGTCCGGGTTGAGGGTGTTGAAGGCGTCCTTGTACTTGAGCGGGACGACGACCTCGTTGACCAGCGGGTTGCCCAGGCGGGAGACCTGGCGCCACTTGTCGTGACGGGTGCGGGAGTCGGAGATCTGGACACCCTTGCGGTCGGTCGTGGACCAGACACCGATGACCGGATTGCGGGAGCTGTTGCCCCGCAGGGCGAGCTCCCTTTTGGGGATCTGCAGGGCAACGGAGTTCACGTTGTACCCGGCCAGGGTGTCCTGGCCCCGCTCGGACAGGTTGCCGCCGTAGAGCAGGTCGAAGACCCGCAGATCCGCGAAGAACGGGTCATCCGCCTGACCGGCGAACGTCTTGCCGCCACCGGCAAGCGGGCTGACGGCCTGGTCGCGCAGCGCGCCGTAGTTCGGCATGGAGGCGGGACCCACCCGCGACGGCGCCACCGGCACGTTGGACTTGATGGTCCTGCTCTGGCCGTTTTTGGTGAGGACCAGGTCGTAGACCTGGCGGAAGTTCAGGTCCGGGTCGGTCAGCGACGTGACCTGGCCGGTGTTGTAGAGGAACTGGTTGGCGGCGTCTCTGACCTTGTTGCGGAAGTGCCAGGTGTAGGTGAGGTCGGCCTTGCCGTCACCGTCGTTGTCGATCTTGATGTTGTAGCGGGCGTCGTCCGCGAAGGCGTAGAAGTTCGGGCCGCCGTTGGGCTCCTCGAACGGGATCCAGTTCGCGACGAAGGTGACGCTGTCGGACTTGTCACGGCTGGTGAACGCGTAGACGTCGGTGTTGTCCGCGCGGGGGTCGCCGGCGATGAGCGGCGCCTCGCGGTGGCTGGACGCCTGGCTGACGCCGGGTGCCAGGCTCAGGATGCTCACCGCGGTCGCCAGGGCGCCGGTGCCGAGCACGAGCAGGGAGTGGTCCAGGACACGTCGCGAACGCGGCCCGGATGTCGTTGCCTTCACTGATTTCCTTTCGGATGCGGGTTCCGGCCGATGCCCTGCGGGCGGCACGGACGGAGACTTGAGGGGTGGGTGGCATTGACGGTCGGCACCGCGGCGAGAGAAATCGCACTGTCCAGGACGGCAGGAAAGGCAACGGGGACTGCCGGCCAGGGACACACCACCACGCATCAACTGCGCAAGCCGCAGGAAAGCACGCCGGGCGAACCGATGGTGTACGCGGTCAAGCCTGAGGGGGCGTCACAAAAGCTCCCGACACAGCGAAATCACAGGTGGGAGCCGTGATGGCGCATCAGAGGGGCGTAATTTTCCTATGCCGACACGCTCGCGCCCTTTAGCCCATCCGAGTAAGCAGATCACTACTGCAACCTGTGTGCAGTTACTTCGCGAACTGCAACTAGGTGGGCAGACAGCCCGTACCTTTCGCATTCCGCACCGCCAATCCTGAGCGGTCCCCAGCATCTGCACATGCGCGATCGGCTTCGAGCGGAGCTCGGTGCGTCCGGTGGGGCATTGGGCCGAAGCCGGGGTGAAACACCTGCAGATCGTGCGGACGGGACGCGTCGGCGGCGGACACCGGCTCCTTGAACGATGGGCAGAAACGCGCCTTCATCAGGGATTCGATGCCGCCCTGGCCGCGGATGACTCCCGGTGAAGTCCCATGCTCCGCTGAGTGGCAACAGTGCCCGGGGGGGATCCCTCGGCGCACAGGAGTGTCCCGAAAGCCTGTGGTTGCTTCACGACCCAGAGCTTCTACCTCTACAGCACGAGGGGGGCGTCGGCTGTCCAGCTGATACGGGTCAGACCGAGCGGCCGCTCGTCGGGGTGCAGCAGGTCTGCGACCAGGGTGGTGACGGTGCGGTGCCAGAGAATGGAGCGGCGGAGCATGGCGTGATCACCATTGTGGATGAGGATGATGCCGGCGCGGGCTCCGACCGCTCGGGCCCGCTCGATGTGGACGGCAGAGTTGTGGGGGCTGGTAAGCCGGTCGCGGTCGCCGTGCACGACGACGGCGCGTTTTCCGCTCAGCTGGCTGGCCGGTTCGCCTGGCGGCAGCCATGGTGCGAGTGCGAGGACGCCGTGCACCTGCGGGTGGTCGGCGGCCCGCAGGGCTGCCCTGCCTCCCATGGAGTGCCCGATGAGGATGGTCGGTACTGGTCCCGCGGTCTGCTGGAGTTCGCTGAGGGCCCGGTAGGTGTCCTTCAGAGGATCGTCCTGGTTCCAGCCGCGGTGTCGGTAGCGCACGTGGGCCAGAACGGTTTCGTCGAGGGGAACGGCGGTTGCCGCGGCGCGGAGCACGGGACGCATTCTCAGTGCGGCCAGGTGCCAGGGCTGTGAGGTCCGGTAGCTGTCCGCTCGTCCTCCGTGCAGGGTGATGATCGCGGCGCGGGGCCGCTGTGGGAGGTGGCGCAGCCATAGTGCCGATGTGGCTGACTTGCCTTCGTGATCTTGCATGGTCGACACGATGCCTTCCTCCCAGGAGCCGTTGCGCAGTGACATATCGCGCAAAGAATCCGCAGCCGCAGGCGGAAAGGCTTGGTGCCTGTCAGCGCTGGAGACCGGGTGCGCCGCGTGCCCGATTTCCGCGACGTGATGAGCGTGGGTGCATCAGTGGCCACTGCCGCGCGGCTGTGCGGCCTTGCACGTGCGGTCACCCCGGAGGGACGTCATTCCCGGCGAACGCTAGACGGGGGTAGTTCGACACGACGGCCTGGCGGTGATGAGGACGAAGGCAGGAGGGCTTCGCCGCGGAATCCGTGCCGTAGTGCGATCGGGTGATTCACACCGCCGTGAGCAGTCCGCGCGCAGGGTGGCAGCGCATTACCAGTGCCTGGTCGCGGCACGCGGCCGACCGGCGGCGACTGCCGCCGCAAGGAGGAGGAAGGTGCGTGAACATGATCTGTCTGCGGTCTCGGGTGATGCGGAGTGCGGGTCTGGTGGGTGTCGCGGGCGCGATGGTGCTCGCGGCCGCTGCGGCCGCTGCGGCCGCTGCGGCCGACAGCGGCGCGCAGGGGGCTGCGGTCGGCTCTCCGGGCGTGCTGTCGGGCAACGTGGTGCAGATCCCGATCAACATCCCGGTCAATGCCTGTGGCAACACCGTCAACGTGATCGGCTTGCTGAACCCTGCCTTCGGCAACGCCTGCGTCAACACCGGCTGGCACACCGGCATGTGATGGGGCAGCCACCAGCACAGCGAGTGCACCGAGGGGTGCCCGGGCTCCAGCACAGAAGCCGTGAGCAAGTCGACGCACGCCCCTCAGGTCCGGCGATGTCTGTCGACGCTTAACTGGTTGATACGGAGCGGAATGCCGGGCGGATTGGTCCGGGATCTTTTTTCACCTGATCAGGTCTGGGACCAATCCACCCTGCGGGCAGAACCGGATTCCCCCTCGTGAGGGATGAAGAGAAGGATCAGCGAGTTCGGCCGGGTTGGCCCCGCGTGGCGCTGGGTGCGCTGAGCGGGGCGCTGGCCGGCTTCGCGTCGCTGGCGGTGGCCGAACTGGTTGCCGCGGCGGTACGGCCCCAGTCCAGTCCGGTCATCGCGGTGGGCGGGGCGGCCATCGACGCGACACCCGCTGCGGTCAAGGACTGGGCGATCCGTCACTTCGGCACCAATGACAAGCTCGTGCTGCAGCTCGGCATCCTGGCCGTGCTGGCCGTGCTGGCTCTGGCTCTGGGTGGACTGGCGGTGCGGTTTCGGCGGGTTGGAGCAGCCGGGGTCCTGCTGTTCGGGGGTATCGGGGCGGCGGCTGCTGTCAGTCGGCCCGACTCCAGCAGCCTCACCGACGCGCTTCCCTCCGTCGTAGGAGCCGTTGCCGCAGCCCTGCTTCTTTACGTCCTGGTGGGGCGCCTCACTGCGCCGGCCCGATCGAAGGCGGGCGAGTCCGGCTCCTTGAGCGAAGAGGGGGCAGGTGGTCCGCCTGTCTCCGAGGGATGGGACCGGCGGGGATTCGTCCTGGCGGCCGGCTCCGCCGCAGCGGCTTCTGTCGCGGCCGGCGCGGTCGGCCGGTCATTGAACGCCTCGCGCGGCCAGGGCGCGGTCACCTCCCGTAACAAGCTTGTGCTGCCTTCTCCCCAGTCACCGGCGCAGCCAATTCCCATGAGGGCCGGGCTCCACATCCCGGGGATCAGTTCTTTCCTCACCCCCAACGCCGATTTCTACCGGGTGGACACCGCGTTGGTGGTGCCGAAGGTGGACGCGAATTCCTGGCGGCTGCGGATCCACGGCAAAGGCGTACGGAGTCCTCGTACCTATTCCTTCGACGACCTGCTGCGCAGGGAGCTGATCGAGCGGGACATCACGTTGACCTGTGTCTCCAACGAGGTTGGTGGCCCGTATGTGGGTAACGCCCGCTGGATCGGCGTACGGCTGGCCGACCTGCTCGCCGAGTGCGGCATCAAGCCTCCCTCCCGTGGCGGGCCGGCGGACCAACTGGTGTCCCGGTCGGTGGACGGCATGACGATCGGCAGCCCGGTCGAGGACGTCATGGACGGCCGCGATGCCATGCTCGCCCTCGGCATGAACGGCCTGCCACTGCCCTTCGAGCACGGCTTTCCGGTCCGGATGGTCGTCCCGGGCTTGTACGGCTTCGTCTCGGCCTGCAAGTGGATCAAGGACATCGAGCTCACGACCTTCGACTCCTACGATCCCTACTGGGTCAAGCGTGGCTGGGCCCGCCGGGCCCCGATCAAGACCGAGTCGCGGATCGACACTCCCAAGCCGTTCGCCCGGCCCAAGGCCGGCACGGTGATGATCGCGGGAGTTGCCTGGGCCCAGCACCGGGGCATCGACAAGGTCGAGGTCCGCATCGACGACGGCCCCTGGCAGGAAGCCGATCTGGCTGCCGAGGACACCCGCGACACCTGGCGCCAGTGGTCGCTTCCCTGGCGGGCCACCACGGGCGGCCACACCCTCACAGTCCGCGCCACCGACCGCACCGGCGCCGTGCAGACCGACAAGCGCACCCGCACGATCCCCGACGGCGCCAGCGGATGGCATTCCGTCGTCGTCACCGTCGAGTGAGCGCCGGCCGCGCTCCATGGGGGTCTCGCGCCCCCCTCTCAAGCCACCCCTCCCCTAACCCCCATACGCAGCACCCTGCTGCACCGTTCAAATAGGAGAACATGATGAACACCCGTATCCGCCGCACCGCCGGTCTCTTCGCCGCGGCCGCCGTGCTCCCCCTGGCCCTGAGTGCCTGTTCCAGCGACAGCAATGACTCAGGCAAGTCCGATGCATCGAACAAGGCGTCGGCTCCGGCCACGAAGAGCAGCGACGACATGGGCGGCTCGACGGCCTCCTCGAGCACCATGGACCAGCCGTTCGGTCCTGCCTGTTCCTCCGTGCCGAAGGACGGTGCCGGCTCCTTCGACGGCATGGCCAAGGACCCGGTCGCCACCGCCGCCTCCAACAACCCCGCACTGTCCACACTGGTGACGGCGGTGAAGAAGGCGGGCCTGGTCGACACCCTCAACAAGAAGATCCTCACCTACCACGTCGTCGGCCAGAAGCTCACCCCGAAGGACCTGGAGAACGGCTCCTTCACCACCCTGGAGAAGTCGAAGCTCACGACCTCCGGCTCGGGCGAGTCGTACACGGTCAACGACTCCGCCAAGGTCGTCTGCGGCAACGTGAAGACAGCCAACGCCAACGTCTACATCATCGACACCGTCCTGATGCCCAAGAGCTGACACCCCCGCAGACCGAGGACGCACGCCCCGTCCGGCCGCCTTGAGCGGAGCGAGTCGGGCGGCGCCCGTCCTCATCCGGGGCATCCGCCAACCACCCACCGGCAGGGCCTGGCGGATGCCCCTCATCCAAGGGCTGGGCGGCAGACCTCACGGTCTGCCGCCCAGCCCTTGGCCTCACCTTTCCACCCGGCCGACGACGAGCGACTGCGACTGTCGACAGAGCTGGAGCAGCCCACCCTTCACAGCCTCGGTCCACGGTAAGCGTCGCCATGCTACGGAGCCCGTCCTGCCGTGCCTGGCCCTACGTCACCCCTGGTCGACCCCAACGGTGTAGGCCGTCATCCCCTTCCACGGCATCCGCCCGTTTCAGCGAGACCTGCCCGCTGCAGACGCGCACAGGAGAAAGCATCGTGACCACAGTCGAACCCCGCCCCGGCTGCCATCGCACCCGCGGCCACCGAACCCTGCCCATCGACGCCGAGCGTTGGCCCGATGTCGCCGCCGTACCCACGGCGCCCTGGCCGGCTCGAGTCGTTACCCAGGCCGTAGTGAAAGCGGCCCTGCGACGATTGCCTCTGCGCGTGCGGTTCACCGATGGCGCCACTCTCGGCCTGGGCGGCCCGCTCATAGAGGTGCGCAATCCAAAGGCGTTCCACGCCCGCATCGGCACACGCGGGCTCATCGGTTTCGGTGAGTCATATATGGCCGGCGAATGGGACGCACCGGACCTGGTCGGCGTACTCACCGTGCTCGCCGCGCATGCCGCCGACCTGATTCCCACTCCGCTGCAGCGGTTGCGCAAGGTATGGGCGCAGCGGCAACCGGAAGCGCAGCGCAACACTCCGGACGGGTCGCGTGCCAACATCAGCCGTCACTACGACCTGTCCAACGACCTGTTCGCGCTGTTTCTCGATGAGACGCTCACCTACTCCTCGGCCATCTTCCGGGGTTTCCCTGCCGATTGGCCCTTGCTGTCGGCCGCCCAGCACCGCAAGATCGACCTCTTGCTCGATCTGGCTGGAGTCCGTGAGGGCACCCGCCTGCTGGAGATCGGCACAGGCTGGGGCGAGCTCGCCCTGCGGGCCGCCGCCCGCGGCGCGCACGTCACATCGCTCACCCTGTCGCGGCAGCAACGCGCTCTGGCCCTGGACCGGGTACGCGAGGCCGGGTACGCCGACCGCGTAGCAGTCGACCTGCGCGATTACCGCGAGATCCGCGGAAGGTACGACGCGATCGTCAGCGTGGAGATGATCGAAGCCGTCGGCGCCGAGTTCTGGCCCGCCTACTTCCACACCCTCGACGAGCGTCTGGCGCCGGGCGGCCGGGTCGCGCTACAGGCCATCACCATGCCCCACGAGCGGATGCTGGCCAGCCGTGACACCCACACCTGGATCCAGAAGTACATCTTCCCCGGCGGCCTCATCCCCTCCACCACGGCCATCGAGGAAACGGTCCGCGACCACACTGGGCTGGAGGTCACCGCCCGGGACGCCTTTGGCGCGCACTACGCCGAGACGCTGCGCCTGTGGCGCGAGCGGTTCACCGACCGCGCAGACGAGGTCGACGCTCTTGGTTTCGATGAGACCTTCCGCCGTCTGTGGACCTTCTACCTTGCCTACTCCGAGGCCGGCTTTCGATCCGGCTACCTCGACGTCCAGCAATACCTGCTCACCAAGGAGGACCCGGCCCGATGACGACCGCCCGCACTGCAGTCCGTTCCGGGGCCGCGCAGCGGCTCGCCGTCCTCCTGGAAGGAGCACTCGGCGGTCCGCTGCCGGTGCGGCTGCGTACCTGGGACGGCAGCGAGACCGGCCCTGCCGACGCCCCCGTGGTTGTCGTGCGCTCCAAGCGCGCGCTGCGCCGGCTGCTGTGGCAGCCCGGCGAACTCGGCCTGGCACAGGCATACGTCACCGGCGAACTCGACGTGGAGGGCGACCTGGCGCACGGGCTGCGCGCCATGTGGGCCGCTGTCAGGGAGCGGGGCCTGCACGCCCCGAAGCTCTCGCCTGCCGACTGGACCCGAGCGATCGCTGAGGTGCTGCGGCTCGGCGTGGTCGGCCCGCCCGTGCCCGCTCCCGTCACTCAGGCACGGTTGCGCGGCAGCCTGCACAGCAAGGCCCGCGACCGGGCCGCGATCAGCCACCACTACGACCTGTCCAACGACTTCTACCGTCTGCTGCTCGACGAGACCATGGCCTACTCCTGCGGCTACTGGCCGGACGATAAGACCGAAGCCGCCCCGGCCGAGGCGCAACGCGCGAAGCTGGAGCTGATCTGCCGCAAGCTCGCTCTGGTGCCCGGAGCCCGGCTGCTGGACATCGGCTGCGGCTGGGGGTCACTGACCCTGTATGCAGCCCAGCAGCACAGGGTGCAGGTGACCGCCGTCACCCTGGCCCGTGAGCAGGCTGCCTATGTGCGCGAACAGGTACGCGAGCGAGGGCTGACGGACCGGGTGGAGGTGGTGTGCCAGGACTACCGGGACATCACCGGCTCCGCCTACGACGCCGTCGCCACCATCGAGATGGGCGAGCACGTCGGAGACGACGAATACCCGGCCTTCGCCGCCGCCCTGCACCGGCTGGTCCGCCCCCAGGGACGCGTGCTGGTCCAGCAGATGTCCCGCGGTACGACCGCGCCCGGCGGCGGCGCGTTCATCGAGGCGTACATCGCCCCGGACATGCACATGCGGCCGATGGGCGAAACGGTCGGGCTACTCGAAGCAGCCGGCCTCGAGGTCCGCTCGGTGGAATCGCTGCGCGAACACTACGTGCGCACCATCAACGCCTGGCACCAAACGCTGGAAGAGCGCTGGCCGGACTTCGTGCGGCTGGTGGGCGAGGAGACGGCCCGGGTGTGGCGGCTGTACCTGGTCGGCGGGGCCCTGGCTTTCGAGGAGCGGCGCATGGGGGTGGACCAGTTCCTCGCCGTACGCCCGGTGGCCACGGGGGACAGTGGCCTGACCGGGGCCGAAGCGGCCGGCTGGTACCGGCAGCTGGCGGAGCTGTGAGCTTCTTCGGTGGATGCGTTCGCTGCCAACCTGGAGTGGGCGGCGCAACGGCCTTGGCGGTCATGCTCGGCACCTGGACCCGAGAGCAGGCGCCGGGCCGAATCACCCCTGTTTGCCCCGAACGGGCCTGCACCCTGTGTCGATAGCGCCTGGGGAATCCGGCTTTCGCCGCGGCGGCCGTGGTGACCTTGGCCCTCTCGGAGGGCCAAGGTGATCCGGCCTGGCGCCTGCTGGTCTCCGGTCTCGCCGTGGTGTGGAGGCTGAGGCGTGCGGTGCACCGCACGCCGGGCAGCAGCCACGGCAAGGACCCGCGGTGAGAGGCGCTGCCGGCCGCGCGTAAACAACCGAAAATCTGCACGCCCCGCGGCTGATCTACCTGCCGCATGAAGCGCAGGTGTGGCTGATGTCCCAGGTCGGTGTAGGGCGGTCCGTCACACGCCCAACGGGCTGTCCGCCCTGGCCTGGGCCGACACGGCCGTCTGAGCTGTCGGCTTGTTCTTCCAGACCGTCGGCAATGCCTAGCCTCTCCCGTTTCAAGGCGGACCCGCCAAAGCGCAGGGTCCGTGGTGCTTGAGCCGAGGTCCGGACCGGACTGCTTCGGGGACCTCTCTGGCGGGGTTGTTCCTTGTCAGCTGCGACGGCGGAAGGCAGGCTGCCGCGGTGTCCGTTGTCTGACCGCTGGTGATGAGGGACTGCTGATCAGCGCGGAGGCGGAAAACGGCTGCCGAAGAAGCACATGGCCAATCGTCCCGGCCGGGACGCATACGTGGTCCGCCGTCGCCTACTCCCCCGCCATCGCACCAAACCCTGACATAACCGCTTGGGGAGCCCGTCCGGCGGACGGGCTCCCCAAGCGCCGTCAGGTCGGCACGCCCAGCAGTGCGACCGGTGTCGAGGTCGGCTGCTTCGATCCTCCGGCCGGCTCCACGGTGATGCCGACTCCGGAGGCGCCGTCGACCGCACCCTGCATCAGCACCGCCTGGCTGCCGCGGTCGGGGTCCATCAGACCGGCCGAGCGCATCTTCCCGCCGTCGGCAAACCACAGCTGATACACCTTGCCCCGCGGAGGAGCAGCCATCCCCGAGGTGACGAACACGGCCCGGCCCCGGCTGGCGGACACCACCAGCGTGCCCGCACCGCCGGCCACCTTCGCCGAACGCGACTTGGCATCGGGCGCGGCTAGTACGCCCGCCAGATCCGCGGCATGCCGCTGAGCCTGCGCGGCCTGGTGCTGCGCGGCCTGGGCGCGCTCGTACTGCCATGCGGCCGCTCCTCCGAACGCGGCCGCGGCGGCCACGCTGGCGGCCAGCGCCCACCGGGCCAGGCCCCCTTCCCGCAACGCACCTCTACGCACCCGCTCCAGCGGCGCGGCACTGGAAGGCACCTGCCGCACGGTCGTGATCCGCTGCAGGACCTGCTCACGCATGACGGGGCGTGCGCGCACCGTGGTGGCCAGGGCCAGCCGCCCGGCAGTGGCCGCGAACTCTGCGACCTCCTGACCGCATGGATCACACGAGGCCAGATGCCGCTCGAAGCCGACACGTTCCTCGCCGTCCAGCGCGTGCAGCGCATAGGCGCCGGTCAGAGCGTGCAGATCGGTCGTGGTCATGCGGTCACCCCCAGGCAGTCACGGAGCCGGATGAGCCCGTCGCGCAGCCTCGTCTTGACCGTCCCGAGCGGCAGTGCCAGCGCCTCGGCGACCTCCCGGTAGGTCAGGCCGCGGTAGTAGGCAAGAGTGACCGACTGGCGCTGCAGTTCGGTCAGCGTGCGCAGACAGCGCCTCACCTGCTCCTGCTCCAGCCGCGTTTCGACCTGCTCGGTCACCTCGTCGTAGGCCGGCTGATGCTCGAGCAGCGCGGCCTTGGTGTCACGGGCCGCCGCCGCCTCCACCGAGCGGACCCGGTCCACCGCGCGCCGGTGGGCGAGGGTGAGGATCCAGTTGATGGCCGTGCCCCGCTCGGGCCGGTAGCGCGGAGCCGTACGCCACACCTCCACCAGCACCTCCTGCGCCACCTCCTCCGACTGAGCCTGATCACGCAGAACGGACCGGGCGACACCGAGAACGGAACCGGCCACAGCGTCGTAGACGGAGGCGAATGCCTCCTGATCGCCCAGCGCCACCTCATGCAGCAGACTCTGCAGGTCAGGTTTCACAGGCTGCCGCGTGCCGATGTGTACTGGTTCCTTCACCATGCGTCTCCCGTGTGCGTGACAGGCCGGATCATCCCTGCGTAATCCGGGGCTACGCGTGCTGCGGATTGGTCATATACAAAAGGAGTGCAGGATACGACATTTCCCCTGATACGAGGGATGTACGCAACCAGCGCCCGGGGCTCCGCTACCGCTGGCTGCGGCATCGGCGGAACGGCGAACAGCGCTGGTATGGGCGTCCCATGCCGACGTGTCAGGGACCGGGTGACGCTTGTGGCAACGGCCGTTCAGATCCGTCACCAGTCGCACTGACAGCTTCCCGGCGCAGCCGCCAGGCCCGGGTGTGGCACTTCGAGGAGCAGTCACGGAGTCGGTCCGCTTGCGCAGCGAGACGGATACCCCGCACACCGGGCACAGTCCCTGCGCCCACAGATACTCCTCACGGATCACCTGTAGGCCGTCGTAGACGGCTGGCTGCTAGATCGCCTCGTCGCGCTGCACGCGCCGCCAGTGGGGCTGCGGCAACGTCGTGTCGCAGTACCGCCTGTTCGGCCCCGCATCCCGGGGCAGCAGCCTTTCGCACTGCGCGCAGCGGCGCACCGATTCCTCGCCACCTTGCAAGGGCCGCAGGGAGACAACAGGGCGCACGACCAACTACACACCGGCGCTCCGGTATCCGGCGAGCCACGCGTGCGCGCTCTCGGCCGCGGGGTGGACCGGGGGGGGTGGGGTCAGGTGGTGGTGGGCCAGGTGCGTAGCAGTGCGGCGATCTTTGCGGCGGTGCAGGTGGGGTCCAGGAGGAGGTCTTTGAGGGCGATGGCGTCCTGGTGGGCGGGTTTGACGGGGATGCCGGCGGCTTCGAGGTACATGACGCCGGTGGCGGCGGCGACGGCCATGTTGGAGCGTTCCAGCCAGCGGCAGCGGCCCAGGGTGTGGACGAGGGCGGCGGCTTTGGCGTAGGGGCCGTCGTAGACGGGCTGTTCGAACACGTCGGCACGGTGGCGGGCGACCGCGCAGACGGGGACGCCGTAGTCGTCGGGGGCCGGGTCGTCGGCTCCGGCGGCTTCGGCGACCTGCAGGATCCAGGGGACGTCGATGTGCACGTTCATCAGGCCGCGTGCGCTCCCCGCGGGGGCTGCTGGGCGTCTTCCGCGTCGTCGAAGACGCTCTGGTGCTCGGCCAGGAACCGGGCGGCCGCGTCCACCGCGCGGGCGCGCAGGCCGCTGGTGTCGTCCTGCACCAGACGGGCGAGATAGTCGCCGATGCTCAGGCCCAGGTCGGCGGCTCGCTTCCGCGCGAGTTCCGCCACGTCCTCGTCCACGCGTGCGCCGAGCTGTGTCTTCGCCATACCCGCATGGTAACAGCCGTTACCACAGGTGAGGCAAGAAGCTGCGATCCAGCTTGCCGACGGCCGCACCGCGAGACGCCCGCCCGGTGGCAGCCGCAGGTCAGGGCCCCCGGCCGAGCATGCTGCCGTCCCTTTGAACGGCGTCGTGATCGATACCCAGGGCTGGTTCAACTGAACAGCCGCTGGCTGCACCGGCCAGGCCCGCATTCGCCCCTTGCCCACCCACCACGGCGGCTGGCCCAGCGGGACGGCACTAACGAGGACAACCTGCGCCAGGTCACCGCGGCTGCACTCGGCCAGATCCGCTTCCACGACAAGGGCCGCCGCGCCCACGGCCTTGAGATGCAACTCAACAGTCTCCCGCACCCCGGTTCGAGCTGTAGGCAAGACGGTCCCGGAGGACGCCCCCAAAGCTCGTCGCTGGCGAACCCGGCCGGGTACCTTGGCCCGTCCACAGCCGGTACGCAACGCTGAGGGGCTGGCGGCATTCGCCGCTCTTCTCCTGGCAGCGGCTCTCCTGGGGTGATCTCCACAGGTGGAACACCGTGTCCAGGCTGGCAGGAAGTCGTTAGACCAGAGGTGGCGTACGTGGGAGTGGACCTGATGCGCGAACGTTGAGGGTTCTGGATGCCGCTGCCCGGTCTAGGGCTCTCAGCAGTGGCCCGGCCCGTGTCCGCGCTCTGGCAGGGCCGAGCCACACCCTCCTTCTCCCAGGTCCCCCTCGGTCACGACCTATTGCCCGATGCGCGCGTCGTGTTGACCCCCGGTCGCCGATCTCTCCTCCGTCCTGGGAAGTCAGCACTGGGCACCCGGGGTAGACCTCCCCGGGCTGCCAACCGGCCGGAATCCGGAAGCCAGAAGGTCCTGGTACGGCTTGAACTGGAACTGCAGCGGTGGAGCCATGTCACCAAAGGACTCGCCGAACTCGCGCGGCGATCGTGCCAGCTCCAGCAGCACGCGTTCCGCCGTGTCATCGCCGGCGAGGTCGGGCGCCAGGGCCGCACAGCCGCGCACGCCCGCGTTCGGGTCCGTGAGCCAGGGGCGCGTGTCGCCGCCGAGATGGCCGATCGCGATCAGGATCGTTGCCAGGTCGTGTGCGGACTGGGCGGCGTCGGCCACCGCCATCAACTGCTCCAGCAGAACCGGACGCTGCGCCAACGCCGACGGATGACGGGCCAGCGACCCGACTGCTGCGGCCGCGCACGTCCTGCGCCGGGCCCTCTGCGAGGCGAGGTACGGCACCGTCCGCTGCAAGAGCGTGGGCACCAGGTCGAAGCAGGCGAGCGCCGCCTGATCAAGGACGAGTGCCCCCAGGCCCGTGCCGTCCTGCCACATCCGGACCCGCACGTCGGTATCGGCCGCCAGGTAGGCGTCGGTCCAGGACCGCAGCTCCGGCGTCCGCTTCTCGACCAGCGCACGGATGTCCGGGGCCCGGTCTCCAAGGTCGGCTGCGACACCGACCGCGTACACGTAGACGAGCATCGCATCCGCCAGAGAAGGGTCCTTGGGTGCCAACAACGGATCATCCAGGAGTTCGACGACGATCAGCGCAGTCGGCGCCGTCACCGGCCAGGCCCTGCCCTCCCGACGAAGCGTCGTCGACCACAGATGCGAGTACCAGTCGACGAAAGCCCACGCATCATCGCCGAGGAGCGCTGTCAGATGCCGCGGTGTGTCGTCGGCGAGGCCCTCGGCATGGAACAGCGCGGACCACTCCACGTCGTCGATGTGATCAACCACAACCAGGATGCTGTCACAGCACACCGACAAGCCCCCTCCAACCCTGGCATCCTTCGTCCCTGTCGTACCGCCCTCGGCGCGGCCCTGGCTGAGGTAGCGGAGCAGCTAGGTTGGCGCTGTCGCTGTAGCCCAACTCTCCTATCTCTTGCAGGAGGTGGGTGACTGGCGCTGCCGGGTCGGCCTTGCGCCGCTCGCGCAGGTGATCTCGGCAGGGGGCGGCGGGGGTAGGGCGGTAGGCGGGAGCGTTGCGCAGGGCCCGGGGTTCGGGTGTACGGGCGTCCCTTTTGACGGCGTTCAGTGCCAGACTCGGGCGACGGGCGCAGTCGAGCGGGCCGACGCCCTGGCCGCGGAGGCCGTGGATCTTGTTCCAGCGTTCGCGGGTGGTCTGCTCGCGAACACCGCCGGAGTGGGGCGGTTTGATGGTGGCCCAGCAGCCGACGTGCACGCGGATCCTCGACCAGGACTTTGCCGCAGAGGTTTCGCCAGAGGTGCCAGCGATCACCGACCTGCACCGCGTCGGGCAGAGCACGGCAGATACCTCGGCGTAGCCGGCCGAGCCATTCCGGCAGACAATCTCGGCACCTGGGTGTGTCCGCAGCCAGGACTCAAGGGTGGCCACCTCACGGTCAGGGAGTGGTGTCGCCGCAGGGCGAAATCGTCCACACCGCTCACGCTAGGCACGGCCCGCTCGGGCAGCGGCAAGCACTTCGGACAACGCAGCGCGGTGCTGCGGGAGGCCGGAATAGCCAGCAGGTGCGGGGATCTTTGCGCGGAAGGTCTGCCGCCGACAGCCAAGAACGGGACGGAACAGCCGCCGGACCTGCAGATGCACAACTACGACCGCCCGTCGACGGCAGGTCCCTCACCATCCTCACGTGGTACCCGTGCGCCTTCGACGCCGGGCACTCCACCGCGGCTCCTGGGTGCGGACTGTGACCACGACCGAGTCGCCGCCGTCCGCCACATCCTCGACGACCAACAGCGAGAGCCCCTAAAACACTGTTCCCACCAGGGAGTTGATATCCGACCCGAGATCATGATCATGGACTGCTACCCGGCGTCACCACCGACTACGGGACAGACCCACTCATTTGGCAGTCTCACCGAACGAGCTTTCCTCGCGGGCGGGGAGCAGGTGGAGAACGCAATGAGCTTTGGAGGGGCGGGCCGTCCTGCCTCGCGTCGGTTCGGTCGTTCAGCTGGAGACCCAGCATCCGCCGTACGTCCTGCTCGGCCCTGACAGGAAGCCTGTCGAGTCCGTGACGCCGTACCTGAGGATCTCACTCTGAACGACAACAGCCCATCAACGAAACGCAGTTATGCCAATGACCTCCTGAGGTGGTTCCGGTTCCTGTGGCTGCTCAACGTGTCCTGGGACAAGGCGGCGGAAGGCGAGGTGGCGGTGATAGTGGGATGGCTTCGTACCGCGCCGAATCCGCGGCGCCGCCGCACCCGGCCCGATGCGCCGCAGCCGGCTCGGTCAACCCGCGCACCGGCAAGCGGTACCTCAAAGCCGGCTACGCCCCGGCGACGATCAACCACGCCCAGCTTCTACGACTTCCACCGCGACCTGGGCGCAGGTTCGGGCAGCGTCAACTGCACCAAGAGATGTCTGTAGGTGGAGGGGTCCTGTGCGAAGTCCGTGGCGGCCGCGAGGGCAGCCAGGTCTCCGTCCTGCCCACGAAGCAGGTCGACCGAGGTCTGTGCGAAACGCTCGGACAGGCCGTTCCGCTCGGCGTCGGTCAGCAGGAGCCGCAGCTCTGCAACTGCCTGGGCGGCGTGCCCCCGGGCCCTCGGGCCGGCCTGCAGCATGCTTCGCACTCCAGCAGCCGGCGCCGCGTCGTCCAACAGCCCGTGAAGCTGACTCGTGAGCTTCCGGCCAAGGGCCGCTGTCTCGCGCGCTTGCGGCCCCGCCTCCCGCAGTAGCCAAAGCGCCGTGACCAGCCGGGCGTCGGGGCCAGCGTCGGAAGCCTGAGACAAGACACCGTGGCGGCCCGCTTCTCGTACCGCCACGACAGCCTGTTGGTAGTCCTCAGCCGCCCGTTCGGCGGCCTCGGACAGCCGGTTCGCCCGGCGAATGAGCCGCGCCTCGACGCCTAGGCGGTTTCGTTTGGATCATCGTGCGGACCAGAGGAAGATGCCGGCGACGTGGAGTCCGGCCAGGTAGATGGTCGCTGTCTTCTCGTAGCGGGT
>NZ_JNZD01000027.1 GCF_000725495.1 Streptomyces aureus | reverse complement strand
GCAGCTTCTGCTGCTTCTCCTTGGCGCCGTCGAGCTTCTCGGTCGCCTGCTCGGCCTCTTCGTAGAGCTTGTCGACCTTGGTCTTGACCTCGTCCTTGTTGGGCTTCTCGGACGGGGCCGCGTTGGCGGCGTTGGCGCTCAGCACAACGGCTGCTGCGGCGGCGGTGGTGAGCACGGTCACACGGGCGCGGCTCGGCTGCTTGGGTCGACGGTGGGACGCCACGAAGGCGAGCTCCTTCTTCCTCCAGCCGCCTGCCGAAAACGCCGACGGGCGGTGCCCCTCCACCGTCACTCCCCATGAGTGATCACCCGAGTTAGAGGTTCGAGCCACGACCCTAGTGACCTACTTGTGATCAGTTCAAATCCAAACCTGAAAATTCTTTGTCACCGAGCGCATTCTTTGCCATCAACTCACCTGCAGTGATGTCCGCTTGACGCTACGTCGCGTGAAGATCCGATCAATTCGGGCATCGAAACGCAGAGGTCACGCATGGTGCGTACGGGGCCCTTGCGACTTAGGGCCCGGATCGACGGAGGCATCGGTTCCGGGTGCGGGCGAGAGCCCGAGCCGAAAACCCACCCCTATCCGAAAAGGTGTCAAAAGGGGCGTTCAGCCACGCGAGAAGCGCTTGAGGAGCACGGCGGACGCCACCGGCCGGGCGCCGGCCTTGGCGATCCCGTCGGCCACCTCGCGGTCGGTCGAGACGACGATGACCGGGCGGCCCGGCGGCTCGGCCCGCACCAGCTGACGGATCAGCTCGTCGGCCGTGACCCCCGGCTTGGAGAACAGCACCCGCACCCCGCGCGGGGGCGCCAGCAGGACCGGCGCCGCCAGTTCGGCCCCGTCGAAGACACAGGTGACCTCGGCGCCGGTCTGCGCGGCGAGCTGCGAGAGCTGTCCGAGCAGCCGCAGCCGCTGCTTCTCCAGCGGCATCTGGGGATAGCCGGTCTTGGTGACGTTGTAGCCGTCGACGACCAGATGCGCCTGCGGCAGCGCGAGCAACTGGTCGAGGATCGCGGGGTCGTTCTCGGACAGCGCGCGCGTCGCGATGTCCTTCGGGGTCATCCGGCCCGGCTCGACCGCCTCGACCGTCTCCGCCGGCCGCACGGAGACGGGGGGCAGCGCCAGTTCCCGGCGCAGCCCCTGGGCCGCGTCCAGCACGGTGTCCAGCAGCAGCCGCACCCGCATGTCCTCGACGCTGCGCCCCTCGCGGGCCGCCTTGCGGGTGGCCTCCAGCGCGGCCTCGGCCTCCGTCAGCCGCGTCTTGAGCCGTCGCGTCTCGCTCTCGGCCGCGGACACCTGCGCCTGGCTCTCCGCCTTCGCCCCGTCCGTCTCGGCCTGCAGCTTGCGCAGGGCCGCCTCGCCGCGCTTGACGTCGCTGAGGGCCCCGCGCAGCTTGCGGTGAAGCGATTCCGCTTCCTTGCGGGCCGACTCCAGCTCCGCGCGCAGCCGTTCGGTCTCGGCGCGGGTCTGCCCGCGAGCCTCCACGAGCTCCGCGCGCAGCCGGTCCAGCTCGGCGCGGTTCTCCTCGTCGGCACGCTCGGCGTCCGCCCGCACGGCCTCCTCGCCGGCCGCGGTCACCAGCTTCACCCAGCCGGCCGGACGCACGACATAGGCCGCGGCCGCCACGTCCAGCGGATCCGCGGCCGGGGGCGGCGCGCCCGAGTCGAGAGCGCCGACGATCTCCGGCTGGGCCTCTCTGAGCTTCTCGGCGATCCGCTGTCTGAACAGCGGATCCGTCTCCAGCGCCGCCGCCATCGCGTTGCCGGCGAACTTGGCGCGACGATTCGGAGCGAATCGGGCGTACTGCCGCAATTGTGCGGGCAGTTCGGTCACCGTCAGCCCGCCGAAGCCGTCCGAGACGATCTGCACGACGCGTCGGCGCACGCCGTCGGGCAGCGGACGGTCGAGCACCTCGGCGGTGCCGTCGTCCGGCTCCCCGCCTGTGGTCTCCACCATCCGTTCACCCCAATATCCGTGCGGGGCCCGCTCCGTCAGGAGCCGGCGCCCGGCCTGTCCACGAGCTCGACCTGATCCACCGCGTTGCACCAACGGCACCGCACCGACTCGATGGTCTCACTGACCACCTCGCGCTCCTCGACCTTCGGCTCACCGGCCAGGTCGAGGTGAACATATTCGACGACCTTCGACGAACGGGTCACATCGAACCGCGTGAGGTTGCCGCACAGGGTGCAGCGCCAGCGGGTCTTGGCGTCGGGCAGGGGAACTGTCATAGGGCAGCCGCTTTCCTTACTAGTGTCCGTCCGACACCGGTCTCCCGGCGCGTCTGGCCGTAACCCTACGGCCTGGCGGGTACCCGACGCTCGGGTGTCCACGGCGGCGAGGCGGCCCGTACCCATTGGTGCGGTTACGTCATGCTCTGCACCATGATCGGCAATTGGAGTGCGACGGTCGGCAGGGCGCTCAGGGGCCGGCCCGCGCCGGTGACGTACGGACTGATCGTCCTGTGCTGTCTGATCTTCGTGATCGGTCCCGCCTCGGGCCTGGACCCCGCGTACGGCACCGGGGACGAGCTGCTGGTCGCCCAGCGGGCGTACTTCCGCCGCTGGGGCGTGGTGCCGGCCGGGCTGTTCGACGGGGCCCCGGGCGAGGCGCTCACCCCGGCGACCGCCCTGTTCATCCACGGCAGCTGGCTCCATCTCCTGGGCAACATGCTCTTCTTCTATGTCTTCGGGCTGATGACCGAGGAGCGCATGGGCCGTCTGGAGTTCGCCCTCTTCTACCTGGGCTGCGGGTATCTGGCCCTGCTCGGTTACGCCGCCGCGAACGCGACCTCGCAGCAGTCCCTGGTCGGGGCCTCCGGGGCGATCTCCGCGGTGCTCGGCGCATTCCTGTACCTGTTCCCCAGAGCCCGGGTGACCAGTCTCTTCCCGTTCCTGTTCTTCCTGCCGCTGCGGTTCCCGGCCTGGGTGGTGCTGCCCTTCTGGTTCAGCCTGCAGTGGCTGGCGGCCGGCCGCAGCACCTCGGGTCCCGGGGTCGCCTATCTGGCCCACCTGGTGGGCTTCTCCCTGGGGTTCGTCTACGCGTGGGCGCGCTTCCGCCGCCGCCCGGCGCTCCGGCCCGCCGTGGGGGTGCTGCCGGGGCCCCCGGTGGAGCGGCCGGGCCGGGTGGACCGCGAGTAGGGTGAGATCCCCAGCAGCGGCCCCCTAGGGAGAGAACCAGCCGTGATCACCGCGATCGTCCTCATCAAGACCAGCGTGGACCGCATCCCCGAGATCGCCGAGTCGATCGCGTCGCTGGAGAGCGTCAGCGAGGTCTTCTCCGTGACCGGCACCTACGACCTCATCGCGATGGTGCGGGTCCAGGCCCACGACGACCTCGCGGACGTCATCCCCGGCAAGATCAGCAAGATCCCGGGGGTCGAGGCCACGGACACGCACGTGGCGTTCCGTACGTACTCCCAGCACGACCTGGAGGCGGCGTTCGCCATCGGTCTGGACTCCTGACCGACGCGCCGCCGCCCCCGGGCGGAGGGACCGCGGGTGTCAGACCGCGGGCACGCAGCGGCCGCCCTCGGTGCGGTACTGCCAGCGCGCGCCGTCCCTGACGAGCTCGCGCACCGCGCGGACGAAGCGCTCGACGTGCTCGTCGGGGGTACCGGCCCCGAAGCTGACGCGGATCGCGTTGAGGGACTTCTCGCCCGGGGCGGCCTCCGGGGCGCCGCACTCCCCCTGGGCCTCGGGGGCGCTGCCGAGCAGCGTGCGGACCAGCGGGTGGGCGCAGAAGAGGCCGTCGCGCACCCCGATGCCGTACTCGGCGGACAGCGCGGCCGCGAAGTGCGAGCTGTTCCAGCCCTCGACGACGAAGGAGATGACGCCGACCCGGGGGGCGTCGTCGCCGAAGAGGGACAGCACCCGGACCTCGGGGACCTCGGCGAGGCCCGCGCGGACGGTGCGGATCAGGTGCTGCTCACGGGCGACGATCCGGTCGAAGCCCTCCTCGGTGAGCGCCTTGCAGGCCGACGCGATGGAGTAGGCGCCGATGACGTTCGGCGAGCCCGCCTCGTGCCGGGCGGCACTGTCGTGCCACTCCACGTCCACGCCGCCGTCCTCGCGCCGGGTGACCCTGCGGCTGGCGCCGCCGCCCGCGAGGTAGGGCTCGGCCTCCCGCAGCCAGTCGGCGCGGCCCGCGAGGACGCCGGAGCCGAAGGGCGCGTACAGCTTGTGCCCGGAGAAGGCGACCCAGTCGACGTCGAGGTCCTGGACCGAGACGGGGTGGTGCGGGGCGAGCTGCGCGGCGTCGAGGACGATGCGGGCGCCGTGGGCGTGGGCGGCGGCGGCCAGCTCCCGCACCGGCCACAGCTCACCGGTGACGTTCGAGGCGCCGGTGACGCAGACCAGGGCAGGTCCGTAGGGGTCGCGGGCGGCGAGGGCGCGCTCCAGGGTGTCGACGGCCTCGCCCGGGGTGCGCGGGGCGTTCAGGTAGGTCACCCGGGCGTCGCGCCAGGGCAGCAGCGAGGCGTGGTGCTCGGTCTCGAAGACGAAGACCTGGCAGTCGGCCGGGAGGGCCGCGGCGAGCAGGTTGAGCGAGTCGGTGGTGGAGCGGGTGAAGACCACCTGGTCGCCGGCGCGGCAGTCGAGGAACTCCTCGACGGTCCTGCGGGCGTTCTCGAACAGGTCGGTGGACAGCTGCGAGAGGTAGCCGGCGCCCCGGTGGACGCTGCCGTAGTACGGCGCGTACGCGGCGACGTCGTCCCACACCCGCTGGAGGGCCGGCGCGCTGGCCGCGTAGTCCAGGGCCGCGTAGGTCACCTCGCCGCCGGTGACGAGCGGGACGGTGACATCCCGGCCGAGAACGGGCAGAGCCCCCGAAGAGTCACGGCAAACGGTCTGGTCGGCGGCAACGGTGGAGACAGACATGGCGAGCTCCTGTGAGAGGCAGGCGGAATCACCGCGCGGGCCGGCCGCGGACAGGGCGGGGCACGGCGCGGGAAAAGGAGAGAAGGGTGTGCGGAGGCGGGGCTCGCAGCCCTAACGCATTCGCTTGCTCACAGAAGGCTCCCTCGAACGACCAGGACCCCTGGTGGTCCGCCCGGAGAGCGGGAGGGGTCCGCGCTTGCCGTAGGCCTCGCTGCCTACGACCTGGTCTTCACCCGGGGCACCCCGCCACGGACGGAGGGTTGCCGGACAGCCGGCCGGGGCCTGATGGCTGTCACTCATGACCTGGTACAGCATCTTGCCAGAGGATCTTCCCCGCGCAAGACGCAGTCCGGATCCTGGACTGTGCCGTGCGCGGGGCTCGGGCGGATCAGGCGTTGCTGGCGGCCACCCAGCGCTCCAGGGTGCGCTTCGCGGCGCCGGAGTCGATCGCCTCGGCCGCCTTCTCCATCTGGTCGCGGAGCTGGCCGGCGAGCGGCGCGCCGGTCGGCGAGAGGGCCACCAGGGCCGCCGCCGAGTTCAGCAGGACCGCGTCCCGTACGGGCCCCTTCTCGCCGTCCAGCAGCCGCCGGGCGACCTCCGCGTTGTACGAGGCGTCGGCGCCGCGCAGGGCCTCCACCGGGACGACGGCGAGCCCGACGTCCCGCGGGTCGAAGCGCTCCTCGGCGACCTTGCCGTCGCGGACCACCCACACGTCGGAGCCCCCGGTGGTGGTCAGCTCGTCGAGGCCGTCGTCGCCGCGGAAGACCAGCGAGGAGTTGCCGCGCTCGGCGAACACGCCCGCCACGATCGGTGCCATCCGGGGATCGGCGACACCGACGGCCTGGGCCTTCACCCGCGCCGGGTTGGTCAGCGGCCCGAGCACGTTGAAGGTGGTGCGGATGCCCAACTGGCCGCGCGCCGCCGCCACATGACGCAGCGCCGGGTGGAACTTGACCGCGAAGCAGAAGGTGATCCCGGCCTCCTCGGCGACCTCGGCCACCCGTTTCACGGGCAGCTGGAGGTTGACGCCGAGCTTCTCCAGGACGTCCGAGGAAC
This sequence comes from Streptomyces aureus, assembly GCF_000725495.1. Taxonomy (GTDB): domain Bacteria; phylum Actinomycetota; class Actinomycetes; order Streptomycetales; family Streptomycetaceae; genus Streptomyces; species Streptomyces aureus_B. The sequence goes on along the minus strand of NZ_JNZD01000027.1, from coordinate 197,644 downwards.
CGGAGGCCGAGGACGCGGCGCGGTTGCCGTGCTTGACCACCTTGGCGCCGGTGCCCGCCACCACGATCGAGGACATCGTGGAGATGTTGACGGTCTTCGCGCCGTCGCCGCCCGTTCCCACGATGTCGACGGTGCGTCCGGGCACCTCGATCACGTTGGCGTGCTCGTACATCGCCCGGACGAGTCCGGTGATCTCCTGGACGGTCTCGCCCTTGGCGCGCAGCGCCACCACGAAGCCGGCGATCTGTGCGTCGGTGGCCTCGCCGCGCATGATGCGGTCCATCGCCCAGAAGGTGTCCTCCGCGCTCTGGTCGCGGCCCTCCAGCAGGCCGTTCAGTACCGCGGGCCAGGAACGGCCCGCCGCGGTGTCGCCTCCAGCGGGGTTCACAGCGCTCATGGTCGCTCCTGGGTTCGTCGGTCACGCGGTCGCGGGTGACACGGTCGGGGGTGACGCGGGGTGGATCGTCCCGCAGCACCGGGTGAGTCCACCCTATCCAGCCCGGGAGACGGCAAAGAGCCCCGTCCATTGCATGGACGGGGCTCCTGCCGTGGCGAACAGCCGGGGATCAGTGGTGGCCGTGGCCGCTCGTGATCTCCTTGTACTCCTCGACGGTGGGCTTGGGGATCTGGCCTTCCTCCCCGTAGTAGCCCTTGCTCATCTTGGCGCGCAGCTTCTGCGTGCCCGAGACCTTGCGCTCGACACCGTTCTCGTCGACCGTCGGGCCGATCTCGACCGGCTTGTACTGCTCGTGCGCGGTGAGCGTGTGCAGCGAGTCCTGGCTGAGCGGCTCGTGGACCTCGATGAACTCACCGTGCGGCAGGCGCTTGATGATGCCCGACTCGCGGCCGTGCAGCACCTTGTCCCGGTCCCGGCGCTGGAGGCCGAGGCAGATGCGCTTGGTGGCGAGGAAGGTGAGCACCGGCACGACGAAGAAGGCGATGCGCACGAACCAGGTGATCGAGTTGATCGCCAGGTGGAAGTGCGTGGCCCAGATGTCGTTGCCGCCGCCGACGAGCAGGACGAAGTACCAGCTGATCCAGGCGGCACCGAACGCGGTCCGGGTCGGGACGTTGCGCGGGCGGTCCAGGATGTGGTGCTCGCGCTTGTCGCCGGTGACCCAGGACTCGATGAACGGGTAGACCGCGATGGCGACCAGGACCAGCGGGAAGATCACCAGCGGGATGAACACGCCCAGGACGAGCGTGTGGCCCCAGAGGTTGATCTCCCAGCCCGGCATGACGCGGATGAGGCCCTCGGAGAAGCCCATGTACCAGTCGGGCTGGGCGCCCGTGGACACCTGGTCCGGACGGTAGGGACCCATGGCCCAGATCGGGTTGATCGAGGCGATCGCCGCGATGGCCGCGATGACACCGAAGACCAGGAAGAAGAAGCCTCCGGCCTTGGCCATGTAGACCGGCAGCAGCGGCATGCCGACGACGTTGTTGTTCGTCTTGCCGGGGCCCGCGAACTGCGTGTGCTTGTGGTAGAAGACCAGGATCAGGTGGCCGACGACCAGGCCGAGCATGATGCCCGGCAGCAGCAGCACGTGCACCGAGTAGAAGCGGGCAACGAAGTCGCCGCCCGGGAACTCGCCGCCGAAGAGGAAGAACGACAGGTACGTGCCGACGATCGGCACGGACAGGATCGCGCCCTCCATGAAGCGGACACCGGTGCCGGAGAGCAGGTCGTCCGGGAGCGAGTAACCGGTGAAGCCGGTGAACATGCCGAGGACGAACAGCAGGAAGCCGAAGACCCAGTTGACCTCACGCGGCTTGCGGAACGCACCCGTGAAGAACACGCGCATCATGTGCACGAACATGCCGGCGAGGAAGATCAGCGCGGCCCAGTGGTGGATCTGGCGGATCAGCAGACCACCGCGCACATCGAAGGAGATGTGCATGGTCGAGTTGAACGCCTCGGACATCAGCTGGCCCTGCAGCGGGACGTAGCTGCCGCTGTACTGCACCTCGTTCATCGACGGGTGGAAGAACAGGGTCAGGTACACACCCGTGAGGATGATGATGATGAAGCTGTAGAGGCAGACCTCACCCAACATGAACGACCAGTGGTCGGGGAAGATCTTGCGCATGTTGGACTTGGCCAGGGAGTAGATCCCGAGACGGCCGTCCGCCCAGTCGGCGACCCGCTCACCGGCGGGCGCCTTCTCGCGCGAGGGGCGCGAGTCGGAAGTGGTGGTAGTGCTCATCCGCGCTCCCAGAATGCAGGACCGACGGGCTCCTGGAAGTCGCTGAGCGCTTCGAGGTAGCCCTCAGCGTTCACGCCGATCTGCAGCTGCGGCAGGGCGTGACCGGCCGGGCCGAAGATGACTCGGGCTCCGTCGGAGAGGTCGAAGGTGGACTGGTGGCACGGGCAGAGCGCGTGGTGCGTCTGCTGCTCGTACAGGGAGATCGGGCAGCCGACGTGGGTGCAGATCTTCGAGTACGCCACGATGCCCTGGTAGGACCACTCGAGTTCCTGCTTGTCCTTGATGTCCTCCGGCTGGAGCCGGATGATCATCAGGGCCGCCTTGGCGATCTCCTTCTGGAAGTCCTCGTCGTGCTCCTCCAGGCCCTCGGGCTTGACGAAGGTGAGCGAACCGACGGCCACGTCCGAGGGACGCAGCGGCTCGTTCGTGTTCATGTTGACGAGGAGCTTGCCCTTGGACCACAGGGTGTGGCGCAGCTTCGTGCCGGGCAGCGGACCGAGGTCGCGCAGCAGCATGACGCCGGAGAGCGGGAACAGGGCCAGCGCGCCGAACATCGTGTTGCGGATCAGCTTGCGGCGTCCGAGCGCGGACTCCTTGGCACCCTGCTTGAAGTCGGCCAGGACCTTGGCCTTGACCGCGGGCTCCGCCTCGATCGGGTGACGCTCGTCGGCGATCTCGACGTCCGACATCAGGGTGCGGGCCCAGTGGACCGCGCCCGCGCCGATCGAGAACAGCGCCACGCCGAGGCACATGCCCAGCGAGAAGTTCATCGCGCTGATGTGCCCGAGCGGGAACACGAAGATCGACTTGTCGTTCGGGATCGCCACGTACGAGGCGATGAAGCCGACGGTGGCCACCATCGACAGCACGAACAGCATGGCGACCAGACGCTCGGACCGCTTGGCGGCCCGCTCGTCGATGTCCTGGATGCGGTGCTCGTGGGGCGGCAGCCCCGGGTCCGCGAACGGGTTCTGCTCGTCCGCGACGACTACCGGCGCGTGACCGTGACCGTGGTCGTCGGAGGCCCGCTCGGCGGGCACGTTCTCTTCTGGAATGTCTTGGCTACTCATGACTTCTTGGCCTTTGCGGTCCGAGCGGCGACCCAGACGGCGACGGCGACCAGGGTTCCGAGACCGAAGACCCAGCCGAAGAGGCCCTCACTGACCGGCCCGAGGCCGCCCAGCTCGAGACCGCCCGGGCTCTCGGTTTCGTCACCGTTGACCGCGTCGAGGTACGCGATGATGTCCTGCTTGTTCTTCTCCGACAGCGTGGTGTCGGGGAAGGACGGCATGTTCTGCGGGCCCGTCTGCATGGCCTCGTAGATGTGCTTCGGGTCGACACCCTCCAGGCTGGGCGCGAACTTGCCGTGCGTCAGCGCGCCACCCTTGCCGGTGAAGTTGTGGCACTGGGCGCAGTTGGTGCGGAAGAGTTCACCGCCCTTGGCGATGTCCGCGCCGCCGGGGCTGACCTGGTTCTTGGTCGGGATCGCGGGGCCGGCGCCGAGCGAGGCGATGTAGGCCGCGAGCTGGTCGATCTCGGCCTGGGTGTAGATCACCTTCTTGCGCGGGATCTGAGCGCCGGGCTGCTGGGCCGGCATACGGCCGGTGCCGACCTGGAAGTCGACCGCCGCGGCGCCCACACCCACCAGGCTCGGCCCGTCGGAGCTGCCCTGACCGCCGGTTCCGTGGCAGCTTGCGCAGCCCACGGAGTACAGCTTCTTGCCCTCGGTGATCCCGAGGGACTGGGCGGTTTCATCGGCCTGCGCCTTGCCCGCGGGTGCGAACGCGGCGTACAGCCCCCCGGTGGCCGCCAGCGCGAGGAGTAGGACGACGACCGCCGCCAGCGGATGGCGTCGTCGTGCGGAGAGCTTTTTCACGGATTACCCCGGTGTCAGGATCTTCTGCGTCGGTGCTTCTGGATGTTTCGGGCGGTGGGCCCGATTACTTGATCAGGTAGATCGTGGCGAAGAGGCCGATCCAGACGACATCGACGAAGTGCCAGTAGTAGGACACGACGATGGCGGCGGTCGCCTGCTCGTGAGTGAACCTCCGAGCCGCGTAGGTGCGACCGAGGACCAGCAGGAAGGCGATGAGTCCGCCCGTCACATGCAGTCCGTGGAAGCCGGTGGTCAGGTAGAACACCGAGCCGTACGGGTCGGAGGAGAGCGAGAGCCCGTCCTTCTTGACCAGTTCGGTGTACTCGAAGACCTGACCGCCGATGAAGATCGCACCCATGACGAAGGTGACGATGAACCACATCCGGAGCTTCTTCACGTCCCCGCGCTCGGCGGCGAAGACGCCGAGCTGGCAGGTCAGGGAGGAGAGCACCAGGATCGTGGTGTTCGTCGCCGAGAATGGAAGGTTCAGGCTCGAGGCCATTTCCTTCCAGTGATCCGGCCCGGTCACCGATCGCAGGGTGAAGTACATCGCGAAGAGGGCCGCGAAGAACATCAGCTCGGAACTCAGCCAGATGATGGTTCCGACGCTGGTGAGGTTCGGCCGATTGACCGACGGGTGCGCGTGCCCGGTTTCTACTGTCGTTGCTGTCGCCACGACCGACATTATGTCGGTCGCTTATCCCGCCCTCACGCCGGGGGGTGCCGTTCGGGGTGTTGACGGGGTGTGTCCAGCCCGTATGGACCATCGAAGCCGTGTCCGAACCGGTGTTGACGAGGTGTTCAAGGGAGTAGCATCCGCGCATCGGGCGGGGACGATCAGCCCGATGCGCACGCAGTCCGTACGACGCTGACGTCTCGGAGGAAGAATGCAGCCGACCGCCACGGTGCTGGTCTACAGCGACGACTCCAACACCCGCGCACAGGTGCGGCTCGCCACCGGGCGCAGGCCCGCTCCGGACGCTCCCCTCGTCGAGTTCGTCGAGTGCGCGACGCCGGCCGCCGTCGTCAGGGAGCTCGACAAGGGCGGCATCGACGTCTGCGTCCTGGACGGCGAGGCGGTGCCGATGGGCGGCATGGGGGTGTGCCGGCAGATCAAGGACGAGATCTTCAACTGCCCGCCCGCGCTGGTGCTCATCGGCCGCCCTCAGGACGCCTGGCTGGCCACCTGGAGCCGCGCGGACGCCGCGGTGACCCTTCCGGTCGACCCGGTCGAGTTCGCCGCCTCACTGGCCTCCCTGCTGCGCCGCAGGAACCTGCAGAGCGCATGAGGAACCGCGCCCCTCGCGGGGCGCGGTCTCACAGGCTCACCAGGCTCCGGGGGCCCGGCCTCACACGCTCTCGGGGCGCAGCCGGGCTCGCTGGGCCGGGTTCGGGGCGTCCGGAGACCCGGCCACCAGCGCGCTGCCCTGGCGCCAGTTCTTCCAGTCGAGGTTCCAGTCGCCGAAGCCGTTGCCGAACGCGTCCATCGTCTTGCCGTCCGAGTTGACGACCTTGACTATGTCGCCTTCGTTGAACGTGTTGAAGAACCACTCGGCGTTCTCGGTGCTCATGCCGGTGCAGCCGTGGCTGACGTTGGCGTACCCCTGGGAGCCGGTCGACCAGGGCGCCGCGTGGACGTACTCGCCGCTCCAGGTGACCCGGGTCGCGTAGCGCACCTCCAGGTCGTAGGAGTCCGAACTGCCCTCGGCGATGCCGATGCTGGTACCGCGCATCCGTACGAGGGACTCCTTGCCGAGCACGACCTTGACGCCGTTGCGGGTGTCGAATCCGGGCTTGCCCGTGGTGACGGGGATCTCCTTGATGTCCTGGCCGTTGCGGTAGACCGTCATGGAGTGGGTGGCCGCGTCGGTCAGGGCGACCAGGCTGTCCCCTGTGGTGATCTTCACTGGCTTGGCGTCGCCGCCCCACAGACGGTCGCCGATCCTGAGGCCGGCGAGGTTGCTGTGGGCCGTCACGGTGGCGTGGGCGGGCCAGTACTCCTTGGGGCGGTAGTGCAGCGTCTTGTCGTCGACCCAGTACCAGGCGCCGTCCACCGCGGGGGTGGAGTCGACCCGCAGGGCGCGCTCGACGACCGTGCGGGCGGCCTTGTCCTTGACGGGGGCGCTGAGTTCGGCGGTGATGGGCTGGCCGACGCCGTACCTGCCCGTCTTGGGCCCGAATTCGACGTTCAGCAGCTTCTTGGTCTTCGGCGTGCTGGTGTCGAAGCCGATGACCTTGCGGCCGGGGGCGCCGTCCGAGTCCTCGGTGCTCACGCGGACCGTGTAGTGGGTGCCTGCGGCGAGCGGCGAGGTGCTGTGCCAGCGGCTGCCGTCGGCGGACAGTTCGCCCACCACATAGCGTCCTGAGGCGTCCGTGGCGGTCACGTCGGTGATCCGCCCCGCGTCGCTCTCCGTGGTGATTTCGAGGGGCTTGTCGGGGTCGATCTTGGTCTGCTTCCGGCTGTCCTCGGAGAGACCCTTGAACGAGATCTGTCCCGCCGCGTCGTACGGCTTCGCCGAGAGCGGGTGGTCGTCGGAGCCGCAGGCGACGGCGCCTGCGCCGAGGGCGACCACCAGCGCGGTGCAGCTGACGACCGTGCGGATGCGCGGTGAGTGGTTCATGAGTCCACGCTATGAACGTCCGTCAAGCACGGCGCGCCGGGTGAGCCGTGCGAGGGACGGCGGGCGTGGCAAACGAGGGAGCCCGGACTCTCCTGACGGAGTGTCCGGGCTCCCGGGTGTTCAGCGCGTGCTACTGGGTGCGGTTCTCACCGTGGTAGTACTCGAAGACCCAGCCCCACAGGCCCAGCATGATCAGCGGTGCCGAGAAGTACAGCAGCCACCAGCCGAAGACGACGCCCATGAAGGCGAGCGCGCCACCGGCGCCGAGCGCGAGCGGCTGCCAGCTGTGCGGGCTGAAGAAGCCCACCTCGCCGGCCTCGTCCGCGACGTCGGCCTCCTTGTTGTCCTGCGCCATGGCGTCGACCCGCCGGGCCGTGAAGGCCAGGTAGTAGCCGATCATCATGCTCAGTCCGAAGCCCATGAAGAGGGCCGTGGTGCCGGCCGGCTCCTTGGACCAGACGCCGTAGACGACACCCATGATGAGGATGAACAGCGCCAGCCAGATGAACATCTTGCCTTGGACCTTCACTTGCCGGCCTCCTTTCCACCAGGAAGGGCCGACGAGCCGTGACCGGCGTTCTCGAGCTGGTCGAGAGCGGCGATCTCGGGGTGGTGCAGGTCGAACGCCGGGGATTCACTGCGGATCCGCGGCAGGGTGAGGAAGTTGTGCCGCGGCGGCGGGCAGGACGTCGCCCATTCGAGCGAACGGCCGTAGCCCCACGGGTCGTCGACCTCGACCTTCTTGCCGTACTTGGCCGTCTTCCAGACGTTGTAGAGGAACGGCAGGATCGACAGGCCGAGCAGGAACGAGCTGATCGTCGAGATCGTGTTCAGCGCGGTGAAGCCGTCGGCCGCGAGGTAGTCCGCGTAACGACGCGGCATGCCCTCGGCACCGAGCCAGTGCTGCACCAGGAACGTGCCGTGGAAGCCCACGAACAGCGTCCAGAAGGTGATCTTGCCGAGACGCTCGTCGAGCATCTTGCCCGTCATCTTCGGCCACCAGAAGTGGAAGCCGGAGAACATCGCGAACACCACGGTGCCGAACACCACGTAGTGGAAGTGCGCCACCACGAAGTAGGAGTCGGAGACGTGGAAGTCCATCGGCGGCGAGGCCAGGATGACGCCGGTCAGACCGCCGAAGGTGAACGTGATGAGGAAGCCGACGGCCCAGAGCATCGGTGTCTCGAAGGACAGCGAGCCCTTCCACATCGTTCCGATCCAGTTGAAGAACTTCACGCCGGTCGGTACGGCGATGAGGAACGTCATGAAGGAGAAGAACGGCAGGAGTACGCCACCGGTCACGTACATGTGGTGCGCCCACACAGTCACGGACAGACCCGCGATCGCGATGGTCGCGCCGATCAGACCCATGTAGCCGAACATCGGCTTGCGCGAGAAGACCGGGATGACCTCGGAGATGATGCCGAAGAACGGCAGCGCGATGATGTACACCTCTGGATGGCCGAAGAACCAGAAGAGGTGTTGCCAGAGCAGGGCTCCGCCGTTTGCCGCGTCGAATACGTGCGCACCGAATTTACGGTCCGCCTCCAGGGCGAACAGCGCCGCCGCGAGGACGGGGAAGGCCAGCAGCACCAGAACCGCGGTGAGCAGCACGTTCCACACGAAGATCGGCATACGGAACATCGTCATGCCCGGAGCGCGCATGCAGATGATCGTGGTGATGAAGTTGACCGCGCCGAGGATGGTGCCGAAGCCGGAGAAGGCCAGACCCATGATCCACATGTCGGCGCCGATGCCCGGCGAGCGGACCGCGTCCGACAGCGGGCTGTAGGCGAACCAGCCGAAGTCGGCCGCACCCTGGGGGGTGAGGAAGCCACCGACCGCGATCGTCGAGCCGAAGAGGTACAGCCAGTAGGCGAACATGTTCAGCCGCGGGAACGCCACGTCGGGCGCGCCGATCTGCAGCGGCATGATCCAGTTCGTGAAACCGGCGAACAGCGGCGTCGCGAACATCAGCAGCATGATCGTGCCGTGCATCGTGAACGCCTGGTTGAACTGCTCGTTCGAGAGGATCTGCAGTCCGGGACGGGCGAGTTCGGCGCGCATCAGCAGCGCCATGACGCCGCCGATCAGGAAGAACGCGAACGAGGTGACGAGGTACAACGTACCGATCGTCTTGTGGTCAGTGGTGGTGAGCCACTTGATCACGACACTGCCGGGCTGCTTGCGCCGCACCGGCAGCTCGTTCTCGTACGAGTCTTCGGCGGCACCCTGGGGTTCGTTGAGGATGCTCACAGGTTGTTCGTCTCCCGGTTCTTCTCGTGGCCCGTCTGCTCAATGCCGGCCGGGACGTAACCGGTCTGTCCCTTGGCCGCGAGCTCCTTGAGGTGGGCCTCGTAGCGCTCGGGGGAGACGACCTTCACGTTGAAGAGCATCCGGGAGTGGTCGACGCCGCACAGCTCGGCGCACTTGCCCAGGAAGGTGCCCTCACGGTTGGGGGTCACCTGGAAGGAGTTCGTGTGCCCCGGGATGACGTCCTGCTTCATGAGGAACGGCACCACCCAGAAGGAGTGGATGACGTCACGCGAAGTGAGGACGAAGCGGACCGTCTTGCCCTTGGGGAGCCAGAGGGTCGGACCGGGGTTGCCCGTCTGCGGGTTCTTCGTGGCGGGCGTGCCGACGTCGTAGACACCGCCGGCGTTCGCCGGGAAGTCCTTCTTGAACCGGTCCGGAATGGCGGCCAGGTTCGGGTCGGTCTTGGCGTTCCCGGCGGAACCGGGGACGTCCTCGATGTAGTTGAAGCCCCAGCTCCACTGGAAGCCGACCACGTTGACCGTGACGTCGGGCTTCGGGCTGAGGCTGAGGAGCTTCGTCTCGTCGCGTGCCGTGAAGTAGAACAGCACGGAGACGATGATGAGCGGGACCACCGTGTACAGCGCCTCGATGGGCATGTTGTACCGGGTCTGCGGAGGGACTTCGACCTTGGTCCGGCTGCGCCGGTGGAAGATGACGCTCCACAGGATCAGGCCCCAGACCAGCACGCCCGTTGCGAGCGCGGCCGCCCACGAGCCCTGCCAGAGGGAGAGGATCCGCGGAGCCTGCTCCGTGACCGGGGTGGGCATACCAAGGCGGGGGAAGTCTTCCCAGTTGTACGAGCAACCAGTGGCTGTCGCCAGGACCAGGCCCGCAGTCATTGCCTGCAGCAGCTTCCGCCGCATCGGGCGCCGCGGCGAGCGGTCGGAGCCGTTGGGACTCACGTAGCGCCTTCCCGAGAGTCTCGCCCGCGCTGTTGGCTGCGGCCTTCTCGCTGGTCGGTCGCCGCCCTGCGTCGGGCAGGGGTTTGGATGTTTATGCGGACCAAACCCTACTGGACGCTATTTGGGGTCGCGCGGGGAGGGTGCCCAACGCGCCGCCCGACTCCCCGAAGGAGTGCCGTTCGGCCGGTGAGACCCTTCGGGAGCACCTGGAATGCCCCGGTCCGGATGGCTTCTGACGCCCTCTTGGGGACCCCCGCGGCGGACCGGCCGCACGGGTCGCGGGACTAGCGTTGGGGGCGTGTCCTACTTCGACGCCGCGTCCGCGGCACCGCTGCATCCCGTCGCCCGGCAGGCCCTGCAGGCCTCGTTCGACGAGGGGTGGGCCGATCCCGCCCGTCTCTACCGTGAGGGAAGGAGGGCCCGGCTGCTCCTCGACGCGGCGCGCGAGGCGGCCGCCGAGGCGGTGGGCTGCCGTCCCGACGAACTGGCCTTCACCCCCTCCGGAACCCGGGCGGTGCACGCCGGTGTCGGGGGCGCCCTGGCGGGCCGGCGGCGCGTCGGAGACCACCTGATCGTGTCAGCCGTCGAACACTCTTCGGTGCTCCATTCGGCAGACCTCCACGAGGCGTCGGGTGGATCCGTGACCCGTGTTCAGGTGGACCGCACCGGCCGGGTGTCCGCTTCGTCCTGGGCCGACGCCCTCGGTCCCGGCACCGCGCTGGCCTGCCTCCAGTCCGCCAACCACGAGGTGGGCACGGAGCAGCCGGTGGCCGAGGTGGCACGGGTGTGCCGGGAGGCGGGAGTGCCGCTGCTGGTGGACGCCGCCCAGTCGCTGGGCTGGGGGCGGGTCGAGGGCGACTGGTCCCTGCTGACGGCGAGTGCCCACAAATGGGGCGGACCCTCGGGTGTCGGACTGCTCGTCGTACGCAAGGGTGTCCGGTTCGCGCCCCAAGGGCCCGCGGACGAGCGGGAGTCGGGGCGGGCGGCCGGGTTCGAGAACATCCCGGCGATCGTCGCCGCGGCGGCCTCGCTGCGGGCCGTCCACGCGGAGGCGGCGGCCGAGGCGGCCCGGCTGCGCGGGCTGACGGAGCGGATCCGCGCGCGGGTGCCCGCGCTGGTGCCGGACGTCGAGGTGGTCGGCGACGCGGACCGCCGGCTCCCGGGGATCGTCACCTTCTCCTGTCTCTATGTCGACGGGGAGACCCTGCTGCACGAACTGGACCGGGCGGGCTTCTCGGTCTCCTCCGGCTCGTCGTGCACGAGCAGCACCCTGACCCCGAGCCATGTCCTGAAGGCCATGGGCGTCCTGAGCGAGGGCAACGTGCGGGTGTCGCTGCCGCCGGGCACCGCGGCGGAGGACGTCGACCGCTTCCTGTCGGTCCTGCCCGGCGTGGTCTCCGGGGTGCGCGAGAAGCTGGGGGCGCCGACCGCGGTGACGAAGGTGCCCGCGTCCGTCGACACGCTGGTGGTCGACGCCCTGGGCCGGCGGTGCCCGATCCCGGTCATCGAACTGGCCAAGGTCATCGGGGACGTGCCCCTCGGCGGCACGGTCCGGGTCCTGTCCGACGACGAGGCGGCCCGCCTCGACATCCCCGCCTGGTGCGAGATGCGGGGCCAGGAGTACATGGGCGAGGAGGAGGCGGAGCACGGCTCGGCCTACGTCGTCCGCCGGCTGTCGTAGCGCCGGGCGCGGAGGCCGGGTCCCGCCTCGGCCGGGACGGCCGGCGCACCTGGGCCGGGTGCGGAGACCGGGCCCTGCCTCGGCGGGGACGGCCGGCCCGCCCGGGCCGAGGCGGGACGCACGCCCGCCGGGACGAGCAGGGCCCGCCCCCGTCGTACGGGGGCGGGCCCTGCTGCGGTCCGGTGTACCGGCCGTACCGGGTCTAGGCGAGGTGCGCCCGGACCTCGGTGGCGGCGTCGTCGCCGTACGCCTTGGTGAAGCGGTCCATGAAGTGGGCGCGGCTCAGCTGGTACTCCTGGGTGCCGACCGTCTCGATCACCAGGGTGGCGAGCATGCAGCCGACCTGGGCGGCGCGCTCCAGGCCGACGCCCCAGGCCAGACCGGAGAGGAAGCCGGCGCGGAACGCGTCACCGACGCCCGTCGGGTCCGCCTTGAGCTGCTCCTCGGCGCAGCCGACCTCGATCGGGTCGTGGCCGACGCGCTCGATGCGGACACCGCGCGAGCCGAGGGTGGTGACCCGGTGGCCGACCTTGGCCAGGATCTCCTCGTCGCTCCAGCCCGTCTTGGACTCGATGAGCCCCTTCTCGTACTCGTTCGAGAAGAGGTACGTCGCGCCGTCCAGCAGGACGCGGATCTCGTCGCCGTTCATGCGCGCGATCTGCTGCGAGAAGTCGGCGGCGAACGGGATGCCGCGCGAACGGCACTCCTCGGTGTGGCGGAGCATCCCCTCGGGGTCGTCCGCTCCGATCAGGACCAGGTCGAGACCGCCGACCCGGTCCGCGACGGCCTTGAGCTCGATGAGGCGGGCCTCGCTCATCGCGCCGGTATAGAAGGAGCCGATCTGGTTGTGGTCGGCGTCCGTGGTGCACACGAAGCGCGCGGTGTGCAGCACCTCGGAGATACGCACGGAGGCGGTGTCGACACCGTGCCGGTCCAGCCAGGCGCGGTACTCGTCGAAGTCCGAGCCGGCCGCTCCGACCAGGATCGGACGGGTACCGAGCTGGCCCATACCGAACGCGATGTTCGCGCCGACCCCTCCCCGGCGGACATCGAGGTTGTCGACCAGGAAGGAGAGGGAGACCGTGTGCAGCTGATCGGCGACCAATTGGTCGGCGAATCGGCCGGGGAAGGTCATGAGGTGGTCGGTGGCGATGGAGCCGGTGACTGCGATACGCACGGCTAGGACACGCTCCTGCGAGGGGAGGGGATTGACAGTTAACGCTACCGGGTCCGCACGCGACCCCTGAAGGGCCAAAACTACCCGATAGTAGATCTTTCTTCGTGACGGCAACGGTGCATACGGTTCCGGTATGACGAACCTCAAGGTCCACGACACCGCTCCGCTCGGCCCGGTCAGCGACCTGGAAGGCGATCTGGCGTCGCTGCGCGGCGACTGCGCCCGGATGGCCGGTCACTGGGCGGCCCCCGCCCCGGCCGTTCCCCTCCATGTGTCCCCCTCCCTCATCCACGGGGTGACCGTGCCTCCCGCCTCGGCGCGACTCCTCGACGCGATGTCCGAATACGGCGACTGACCGGCGGTCTCCGGGCGGTGCCGCCGTACGGGTGAGAGCCCCGGCGGCGCCGAACGGGTGAAAAGGAGTGCGCCCGCAGGGAACCGTGCGCTCCCCCGCCGCGTCCCATCGCTGTCCCCCGTACCGGGGATGCGCGCTACGACCCAGGAGTGCCCGTCGTCGACAGGGCCGGGTCATGGGACAGCAGTGGAGCCGAAGGAGCGATGCGGTGAGCACCGAGCGACCCGACAACGACGCGACCGATCCCGCCGCGGGTCACGCCCGGGGTCCCGCCGACGGCACCGCCGAGGACGCCGTCACGGGTTCCCCCGGGGAGACCACCGCCGGTAGCGCGGTGACCGCAGCCCCCGGTGAGGACTCCGGCAAGGACCGGGACGAGCGCCCCGCCGGGAAGGCCGTCACGGGTTCCCCCGAGGGGGCCGTCACGGATTCCGCCGGGCAGCCCGTCACGCCGGATGCCGAGGACGGCGCCCCTGCCGGCGCTGCCGAGGACAGCCCCGCGAGCGCTGCGCAGGCCGACCCCGCGAACGCTGCTGCGGGCGGCCCCACGAGCCCTGCCGCGGACACGGAAGAGGGCGGCCCCGAGGGCACTGACGAGAACACGGCCGAGGACAGCCCCGCGAGCCCCGCCGAGAACACGGCCCAGGACACCGCCGGGGAGGACCCCGGGAAGGACACGGTGGCTGCGGGCTCCAGCGCCCCGTCCGGACAGGACCGGGGCGAGGACACCCCCGGGGACGTGCCCCCGGGACGCGCCGAGGGGTCCCGGGACGAGGAGCCCGACCGTTCCTCCCCCGCAGGGTCCGTGGCGGACGAGGTCGTCGTGCCCGTCGAGGGTGCCGGGGCCCATGAGGGGCGCCGGCGGCGCACGCCGGCGGCCGTCGCCTCGGTCGTCGCCGCCGTGCTGCTCGTCGGAGGCGGCGGCGCGTACCTCACCGCGACGGCGTCCGGCGGCGGCCGGTCCGGTACGGCCGGCTCCGACGCCACTCCCCCGCCGCTGGCCCTCGACGGCTACACCACGGCCACCGGGGCGACGGGCGGCAACGCCGGCATCGCCCCGGGCGAGCCCGACCCCTACGGCTCGACCTACCGCGCGAGCGGGGCGCTGCCCGCGGGACCGGGTTCGGCGCATGTGCGCTGGGCCGAGGGCAAGGTGACCCGCGCCGAGGTGGCCCGGCTCGCGAAGGCCCTCGGGCTGGCCGGCGCGCCCCGGCTCACCGGGGACGCCTGGACGGTCGGCGCCGTCAAGGACGGGAACGAGCCGAACCTGCGGGTCACCGCCGACGCGCCGGGGACCTGGACCTTCGCCTCCGCCCTGCCGGGCGGCGACAACTGCGTCAAGGTCACGACGTGCTCGCCGGGCGACCCCGGCTCCGCCGCCGGTTCCGCGTCGGACCCGGTGAGCGAGGCGACGGCGAGGAAGGCGGCCGCGCCCGTGCTGAAGGCGCTCGGCCAGGACGGCGCGAAGCTGGACACCGGTCAGCTGATGGGCCAGGTGCGGGTGGTGAACGCCGATCCGGTGCTGGGCGGACTGCCCACGTACGGGTGGACGACGGGCCTGCGGATCGGCTCGTCCGGTCATGTCGTCGGCGGCAGCGGCCAGTTGAAGGCACCGGTGGAGGGCGACGCGTACCCGGTCGTCAGTGCGCGCAAGACGCTGGACCTGATGAACGGTTCGGCTCCGGCGACGGACGGCCGGCGCATGGGCATCGGCGGCTGCGCCAGCCCTGTACCGCTGAAGGACCGGGACGAGATGCCGTGCGAGCACCCCTCCCCGGCGAAGCCGCAGGCGACGACGGTCGAGAAGGCCACCTTCGGGCTGGCGGCGCAGCGCGCCAACGGGCGCCAGGCGCTGGTGCCGTCCTGGCTGTTCGAGGTGCGGTCGCCGGGCGCGCAGGACACGTACACCGTGACGCACACGGCGGTCGACCCGGCGTTCCTGGCCTCCCCGCAGTCACCGGCGCCGCCGAGCGCGGAGCCGACGCTGCCGGTGCCGTCCGGACAGCCGTCCTCGCCGGCCGCCCGGCACGGCGTCGCCGTCCAGGGCTACACGGCCGACGGCAGGGAGCTGAAGGTCGACTTCACCGGCGGTGTGTGCGCCGACTACACCGTCTCGGCGCACGAGACCTCCGACAAGGTGACCGTCACCGTCACGGAGAAGCCCTGGAAGAACAAGGTCTGCATCATGATCGCCAAGATCTACGAGCGGACCGTGCGGCTGGACGCGCCGCTCGACGGCCGTGAGGTCGTGGGCAGCGACGGCAAGGCGATCCACCACGGGCGCTTCGGTATCCCCGAGACCTCCGCCGCGACACCGGCGGAGCCCCGCTAGCGCGGACCGGCCGGCCCCCGACGAGGCCGGCCCCGGAAGGTACCGGCCCCGGACACGCGAAAGCGGCGTCCCCCTGGTGAGGGGGACGCCGCCTTCGTCCGTACCGGCGTGTGCGTGCGTGTCCGGTGCCGGGCACGCGCGGGCTGCCCCCGGGCCGGGCATCGGCCGGACCCGGACGCGTCCCGTTTAGCTGAAGGAGTCGCCGCAGGCGCAGGAGCCCGTCGCGTTCGGGTTGTCGATCGTGAAGCCCTGCTTCTCGATGGTGTCGACGAAGTCGATCGAGGCGCCGCCCAGGTACGGGGCGCTCATGCGGTCGGTGACGACCTTCACACCGTCGAAGTCCTTGACGACGTCGCCGTCGAGCGAGCGCTCGTCGAAGAAGAGCTGGTACCGCAGGCCGGAGCAGCCGCCGGGCTGAACGGCGACGCGCAGCGCCAGGTCCTCGCGGCCTTCCTGGTCGAGCAGGGCCTTGACCTTGGCGGCGGCGGCGTCGGACAGGATGATGCCGTCGTTCACGGTGGTGGTCTCGTCCGATACGGACATCTGCTTCTCTCCCGGGTTGTACGGAGACTGCTTGCCGCAGGTTGCAACCGGCGGGGCCGCGGATTCATTCCGGGCCGAGCTCATGTCTTACTGCCTTCTCTCTTCATGCTCGCACACACGCCCGTGCGCGAACACCGCCCTGTGGACAACCCCACGTCCACCTCGGTGTCACCCGCCGGAGAGGCGACCGGGATTCACGTCACATGGACGCTATGGCCATCGTCAACGTGACGTGAAGCGGTTATGATAGATAGCGTCAAAGAGACGAAAAGGCATCGTACCGCCGGACCGCTCCCCTGAGAGCCCGGCGACCCGCAGAACAGAAAGGGTGCGTGTCGTGACCACCGCCCAGACCCAGGAGCTCGACGTACAGCCGACGCCCCTCGCCCTGCTGCTGCTCGGCCGCCAGGCCGACCCGAAGAGCGAGCGGGGCGTCGAGTGCCCCGGCGACCTGCCCTCGCCGTCCGACCCGGACCTGGTCGAGCGCGCGCGGGCGGCCAAGGAGAAGCTCGGCGACAAGGTCTTCGTGCTCGGCCACCACTACCAGCGCGACGAGGTCATCCAGTTCGCTGACGTCACGGGTGACTCGTTCAAGCTGGCCCGTGACGCGGCGGCCCGCCCGGAGGCCGAGTACATCGTCTTCTGCGGTGTGCACTTCATGGCCGAGTCCGCCGACATCCTCACCGGCGACGCCCAGAAGGTCGTCCTGCCGGACCTCGCCGCGGGCTGCTCGATGGCCGACATGGCCACCGCCGAGCAGGTCGCCGAGTGCTGGGACGTCCTGACCGAGGCCGGCATCGCCGAGCAGGTCGTGCCCGTCTCGTACATGAACTCGTCCGCGGACATCAAGGCGTTCACGGGCAGGCACGGCGGCACGATCTGCACCTCCTCCAACGCCCAGCGCGCCCTGGAGTGGGCCTTCGAGCAGGGCTCGCAGGTGCTGTTCCTGCCCGACCAGCACCTCGGCCGCAACACCGCCGTCCGCGACATGGGCATGTCCCTGGACGACTGCGTGGTCTACAACCCGCACAAGCCGAACGGCGGGCTGACCGCCGAGGAGCTGCGCGGCGCGAAGATGATCCTGTGGCGCGGCCACTGCTCGGTGCACGGCCGCTTCAGCGTGGACTCGGTGAACGACGTGCGCGAGCGCATCCCGGGCGTCAACGTCCTGGTGCACCCCGAGTGCAAGCACGAGGTCGTCGCGGCGGCGGACTACGTCGGTTCCACGGAGTACATCATCAAGGCCCTGGAGGCCGCCCCGGCCGGCTCCAAGTGGGCCATCGGCACGGAGCTGAACCTCGTGCGGCGGCTGGCGAACCGGTTCGCGCCCGAGGGCAAGGAGATCGTCTTCCTCGACAAGACGGTCTGCTTCTGCTCGACGATGAACCGCATCGACCTGCCCCACCTGGTGTGGACCCTGGAGTCCCTCGCCGAGGGCACCCTCGTCAACCGCATCGAGGTCGACAAGGAGACGGAGAAGTTCGCGAAGCTGGCGCTGGAGCGGATGCTGGCACTGCCGTAACCGCGACGCCGTCGAAGCGCGACATCGAAGAGGCGCCCCTCGTGACCGGGGGGCGCCTCTTCGTCGTACGTCGGCCGGCCCGGACGGAAAGCGGCGGCCCCCGCCCCGGCGCGTGAACGCCGGGGCGGGGGCCGCTTCCTGGAACCGGATCAGACTCCGGCCGGCTCCGGGGACTTGTCCGCGTCGCCCACGGGGCTCTCGCCGGAACCGGCGGAGCCGGCCCCGTCCTTCGCCGCCCGCTTCGCCGCCTTCTTCTTCGCGCGGCGCTCCTTGCGCAGTTCCAGCATCGCGTAGAGCGTCGGGACGAGCAGCAGCGTCAGCAGCGTCGAGGAGATGAGACCGCCGATCACGACGACCGCGAGCGGCTGCGCGATGAAGCCGCCCTCGCCGGTGACGCCGAGCGCCATCGGCAGCAGCGCGAAGATCGTCGCCAGCGCCGTCATCAGGATCGGGCGGAGCCGGTGCCGGCCGCCCTCGATCACGGCCTCGACCACGCCGTGGCCCTGCGCCCGGTACTGGTTGACGAGGTCGATCAGCACGATCGCGTTCGTCACGACGATGCCGATGAGCATCAGCATGCCGATCATCGCCGGGACGCCCATCGGGGTGCCGGTGACGACGAGCAGGCCGATGGCGCCGGTCGCCGCGAACGGGATCGACACCAGCAGGATCAGCGGCTGGACCAGCGAACGGAACGTCGCCACCAGCAGCATGAAGACGATCGCGATCGCCGCGAGCATCGCCAGGCCCAGGTTCTTGAACGCGTCGTCCTGGTCGGAGGAGACACCGCCGATCGACGCCGTGGCGCCGGCGGGCAGCTTCAGCTTGTCGAGCTTGGCCGTGAGGTCCGCGCTGACCGCGCCGGTGTTGTCGCCGGCCGGCTTGGCGGTGATCGTGGCGGCCCGCTGGCCGTCGATGCGGGTCATCGAGACCGGTCCGTCGACCAGCTCCACGTCCGCGATGTCACCCAGCTTCACCGCGCCGAGGCGCAGCGCGCGCAGCTCCGCGATCGTGCCGACGGGCTTCGCGGACTTGATGACCACGTCACGCTCGGCGTCGTCCAGGACCGCCTTGCCGGTGGTCGTGCCGCGGACGGCCTGGGTGACGGCCGCGCCGAGGGTCGCGTCGTTGAAACCGGCCGCCGCCGCCTTGGAGTTGGCGCGCACCGAGATGCGGGGCACGCTCTGGGAGAGGTCGCTGCTGACGTCGGTGACGTCGTCGAGCTTCGCGACCTCGCTCCGGACCTGGTCGGCCGCCTTGCGCAGCACGTCCGCGTCCGCCGCCTTCACCACGACCTTGAGGTCCTGGCTGCCGAAGGCGTCGCCGGCCGCGACCGTGGTGGTGCCGAGACCGGAGAGCTCGCCGAGCCCCTTCTCGATGCGCTTCTTGACGTCCTTGGCGGACGCGGAGTCCTCCAGCATGACCTGGTACGACGCCTGGTTGGTGTCGGTGCCGCCGCCGAAGGCCGCCATGAAGCCGGAGGAGCCGATGGTGACCTGGTAGTCCTTGACGCCCTTGACGCCGGCGAGGAGCTTCTCGACCTTCTTCGCCTGCGCGTCGGTCGCGGCCAGGCTGGTGCCCGGCTTCAACGCCTGCTTGACGGTGAGGACTTCCTGCTCGCCCTGGTCGAAGAAGTTCGTCTTCAGCAGGGGCGCCATGCCGAACGTGCCGACGAGGACCACGGCCGCGATCAGCAGGCTGGTGAGCCGGCGACGGGTCGCGAAGCGCAGGACGGGGACGTAGAAGCGCTGCAGACGGCTGCGCTCCTCCTTCTCCTCGGCCTTGCGGCGGGCCTCCTCGGCGTCGGCCGGGGTGCCCTTGGGGGCGCGCAGGAACCAGAACGAGAGGACGGGGACGACCGTCAGCGAGACGAGCAGGGACGCGAGGAGCGCCGCCGTGACCGTCAGGCTGAAGGAGCCGAAGAGCTCGCCGACCATGCCGCCGGTGAGCCCGATCGGCAGGAAGACGGCGACGGTGGTGAGCGTCGAGGAGGTGACCGCACCGGCCACCTCGCGGACCGCGGTGAGGATCGCCTCCTGGCGCTCCTCGCCGTATCCGAGGTGCCGCTTGATGTTCTCCAGGACGACGATCGAGTCGTCGACGACCCGGCCGATCGCGATGGTGAGCGCGCCCAGCGTCAGCATGTTGAGCGACAGGTCGCGGGTCCACAGCACGATCAGTGCCAGCACCACGGACAGCGGGATGGAGACCGCGGTGACCAGCGTCGAGCGGACCGAGGCGAGGAAGAGCAGGATGACCAGGACCGCGAAGAGCAGACCGAGGGCGCCCTCGGTGGTCAGTCCGTGGATGGACTTGGAGACCGCCGGGCCCTGGTCGCTGACGACGGTGATCGCCGCCCCCTTGCCCAGGTCGGCGCGCAGGCCGGGCAGCTTGTCCTTGACCGCGTCGGAGATGGCGACGGCGCTGCCGTCGTGGGCCATGGTGACGGTCACGGCGAGGCTCGGGCGGCCGTCGGTGCGCGTGATGGAGTCGGCCGCGGCCTGCGTCTGCGCGACGGTGGCGACGCTCGCGAGGCGCACCGGCTTCTTGCCGGGCGCTCCGGTGACCATCAGGTCCTGGATCTGGCGCAGCGAGGTGAAGCCGCCGCCGACCCGTACGGTGCGGTTGCTGCCGTCCTCGTCGAAGGAACCGGCGGGGACGGTCGCGCCGCCCGCCTGGAGCGCCTGGCCGAGGGCGGCCGTGGTGAGGCCGGCCTTGGCGAGCTTCTTGTCGTCGGGGGTGACGGCGACCTGGAGGTCCCGCACACCGGCGACGTCGACCCGGCCGACGCCGTCGATGCCCTCGAGGGCGGGGACGACGGTGCGGTCGAGCCGGTCGGCGAGCGCCTGCTGGTCCTGGCCGGAGGTGACGGCGAGGACGACGGTCGGCATGTCGTCGGTGGAACCAGCGATGACCTGCGGGTCGACCGAGTCGGGCAGCTGGGCGCGGGCGCGGTTGACGGCCTGCTGGACGTCGGCGACGAGCTGCTTGGTGTCGTTGCCGTAGTCGAAGGACGCCATGATCACGGCGTTGCCCTCGCTGGCGGTGGAGGTGACACCGGTGATGCCGTCGACGGCCTGGAGGCTGTTCTCGACGGGCTCGACGACCTGCTTCTCGACCACATCGGGAGAGGCGCCCTGGTACGGCGCGAGCACCGACACCACGGGCAGTTCGATCGTGGGCAGCAGCTGCTGCTTGAGCTGGGGGATCGCTATCGCCCCGAAGACGAGCGCGATGATCGACATCAGCCCTATGAGGGCCCGCTGCGCGAGGCTGAATCTGGACAGCCAGGACATGGGTGGTGGGTCTCTCTTCCGTGGTTCGAGCGGAACGCGGGGGACGGGGGATTCCCCCACGCCACACCCTGGACCATGGACGGGCGACGATCCGTAGCCCCTGGGTCCATTTCCTTACCCGGAACCTACTCCAGGCGCAGTACGCACAGCCGGCGCTCAGTCCACCCTCGGGCGGACCAGTCCCGACTCGTAGGCGATGACCACCAGCTGGGCCCGGTCACGGGCGCCGAGTTTGGCCATGGCCCGGTTGACGTGCGTCTTCACCGTGAGCGGACTCACTTCGAGGCGCTCGGCGATCTCGTCGTTGGAGAGTCCGGCCGCGACCTGGACGAGCACCTCGCGCTCGCGCCCGGTGAGCGCGTCGAGCCGCGGGGAGCGGGTGGCTCCGGCCTCGTCGTCGTCGCCCCGGGCGAGGAAGCGGGCGATGAGGCCCTTGGTCGCCGCCGGGGACAGCAGGGCCTCGCCGCCGGCGGCGATCCGGATGGCGTTCAGCAGTTCCTCGGGCTCGGCGCCCTTGCCGAGGAACCCGGAGGCGCCGGCGCGCAGCGACTGCACCACGTACTCGTCGACCTCGAAGGTCGTCAGCATCACGACCCGTACGTGGGCGAGGCCCGGGTCGGTGGTGATCATCCGAGTGGCGGCGAGGCCGTCGGTGCCGGGCATCCTGATGTCCATCAGGACGACGTCGGCCCGCTCGTCCCGGGTCACCGCCACCGCCTCGGCGCCGTCGGACGCCTCGCCCACGACCTCCATGTCGGGCTCCGAGTCGACGAGCACGCGAAAGGCGCTGCGCAGCAGGGCCTGGTCGTCGGCGAGCACGACGCGGATCGTCATACGGGGTCCCCCAGGGCGGGTGTGTGGTTCTTGACCGGAAGGATCGCATGGACGCGGAACCCGCCTCCGTAGCGGGGACCGGCCGTGCAGCTCCCGCCGATCGCGGTGACGCGCTCGCGCATGCCGAGCAGTCCGTGGCCGCCGCCGCCCTCGTCGGCCCCGTCGTCCTGCGCGCCACGGTGGCCGGGTCCCGCTCCGTCGTCCTGCCCCGGGCCGCCGTCCGGTCCCGGTCCTTCGCCGTCCCGGGGGCCGTTGTCGAGGACGGTCACCTCCACCACCGGCCCGACCCGGACGACGCTGACCTCGGCCTTCGCCCCCGCGCCGGCGTGCTTGCGCACATTGGTCAGGGCCTCCTGGATCACCCGGTACGCGGCGAGGTCGGCGGCCGCGGGCAGCACCGTGCCGGCGTCGGAGCGGGCCACCTCGACGGGAAGGCCCGCGTTGCGGAAGGTGTCCGCGAGCTCGTCCAGCCGGGCCAGTCCCGGGGCGGGCTCGGTCGGTGCCTCGGGGTCGCCGGACTGGCGCAGCAGGCCGACGGTGGCGCGCAGCTCGTTCAGCGCGGACCGGCTGGCCTCCCGTACGTGGGCGAGGGCCTCCTTGGCCTGGTCGGGGCGCTTGTCCATCACATGGGCGGCGACCCCGGCCTGCACGTTGACGAGGGCGATGTGGTGGGCGACGACGTCGTGCAGATCGCGGGCGATCCGCAGCCGCTCCTCGGCGACGCGGCGGCGGGCCTCCTCCTCGCGGGTGCGCTCGGCCCGCAGCGCGCGTTCCTTGATCGCGCTCACGAAGGCGCGCCGGCTGCGGACGGCGTCACCGGCCGCGGCGGCCATGCCGGTCCAGGCGAAGATGCCGAGGTTCTCCTGGGTGTACCAGGGCAGCGGTCCGGCGAGCATGGCGACGGCGGTGAGGAGGGTCATGGTCAGCAGGCCGACGCGCCAGGTCGTGGGGCGGTCGGTGGCCGAGGCCACGGTGTAGAGGGCGACGACGGCGGACATGGCCACCGGGGCGCGCGGGTCGGCGGTCGCCAGTTCCACCAGGGAGAGGCCGACGGTCGCCGCGAGGACGGTCATCGGGGCGCGGCGGCGGAAGACCAGGGCCGCGGCGGCGAGGACCATCAGGGCGAGGCTGAGCGTCTCCGGGGTGCGGGCGCTCCAGGTGGTCCCGTCGGCGCCGTGCGATTCGACGAAGGAGCCGGCCACCATGGCGACGAGGACGCCGGCGGCGAGGGCGGCGTCCAGGGCGAGGCGGTGGTCCCGCAGCCAGTCCCTCATGCGCTCCAGGGTGCTCATCCGGTCCACGGTACGGGGCCCTGCCGGGCTTGTGACCGGGCGGTACGCGACGACTGCGCGCGGGGCGGTCTCCCGGGGGCCGGAGGTGGCCGGGGGTAACGGTGTCCTCGGCCCGCCCACGCACGGGAAGAAAGGGGTTGCTCCGAGCCGCGCCCTTTTTCGTACGGGGTGGGGGCGGTACGCCCGGACCCCGGCCCTCGTCCCGTCCCGGCATTCCGGAGTGCGGGGCCTGGTGCGCGGGGTCCTCAGTGGCGGGCTTCAGCCCGGGACCGGGCCCTGGGCGGACAGCTTCGGCCCGGGATCAGTCCCTGGGCGGAGCGGGATCAGCCGGGGATCAGGCCCTCGTCGCTGAGCATCGCCCGGACCTCGTCCAGGGTGGCGTCCGCGGACGGGAGGATGAGCTCCGACGGTTCCAGGGAGTCGTCGGGGAGCGGGGTCCCGGCGTCGCGCACCGCGTCCAGGAGTGCGCCCAGAGTGCGGCGGAAGCCCGGCTCGTCCCCCCGCTCCATCTCGGCGAGCAGTTCGTCGTCCAGCTTGTTCAGGGTGGTGAGCCGGCCGTCGTCCAGTCTCACCTGTCCCTCCCCCATGATCCGTACGATCATGTCGCCTCCTCAGGCCTGGGCCCGCCCGGTCACTGCTTGTCGAAGCGCGGAGTGTCCTGCGGCTGCGACGACGGCCGGTCCTGGCCCGTGCCGCCCTCGATCGCCTGCTTCTGCGACGAGGAGCCGCCGGCCAGCTCGGCCTTCATGCGCTGCAGCTCCAGCTCCACGTCCGAGCCGCCGGAGATCCGGTCCAGCTCGCTCTGGATGTCGTCCTTCGCCAGCCCGGACTGGTCGTCGAGGGCGCCGGAGGCGAGCAGCTCGTCGATCGCGCCGGCCCGCGCCTGGAGCTGCGCGGTCTTGTCCTCGGCACGCTGGATGGCGAGCCCGACGTCGCCCATCTCCTCGGAGATGCCGGAGAAGGCCTCGCCGATCCGGGTCTGCGCCTGGGCCGCCGTGTACGTGGCCTTGATCGTCTCCTTCTTCGTGCGGAAGGCGTCGACCTTGGCCTGCAGACGCTGGGCGGCGAGGGTCAGCTTCTCCTCCTCGCCCTGCAGGGTCTGGTGCTGCGTCTCCAGGTCCGTGACCTGCTGCTGGAGCGCGGCACGGCGCGACAGCGCCTCACGGGCGAGGTCCTCGCGGCCGAGCGCGAGGGCCTTGCGGCCCTGGTCCTCCAGCTTGGAGGACTGGTTCTGGAGCTGGTTCAGCTGCAGTTCGAGTCGCTTGCGGCTGGTCGCCACGTCGGCGACACCACGCCGGACCTTCTGCAGCAGCTCCAGCTGCTTCTGGTAGGAGTAATCGAGGGTCTCGCGCGGGTCCTCGGCCCGGTCAAGGGCCTTGTTCGCCTTCGCGCGGAAGATCATCCCCATACGCTTCATGACACCGCTCATGGGCTTCGCGCGCCCCCTTCTGACGGACTCCAGCTCCAGGTACTGCAACAGGACCCACAGTACGGGCCCCACATCCATTACCGCACTGTTCGGGGACGGATGCGCTCATCCCCAAGGACGACTGCGCCCGCCACCGCTCCGGCGTGAGGAGTAGGTGACACCCGGGGTACACCCCTGAGCGACTCCCCCTCTGTCCAGCACAGACGCACGGTGTTGCCGGATCGTTCCCCACTCGATCGACGTCCATGCCCGCCCACCACGTACCCTTGGGTTTTGTGTTCCGAAGCCGTGCGAAGGAAGAGAAGGCCCCCGCCGACAAGGCGCCGGTGACCGACTCCAAAGTGACCCGTGACCCCCAGGCCCCCAAGGGCCGCCCCACGCCGAAGCGCAGTGAGGCCCAGACCCAGCGCCGCAGCGTCGCCCAGACGCCGACGACGCGCAAGGAGGCCGCCAAGCGCCAGCGCGACGACCGCCGGACGGCGATGGAGCGCCAGCGCCAGGCGCTGGCCAGCGGGGACGAGCGTTATCTGCCCGCGCGTGACAAGGGCAAGGTGCGCCGGTTCGCGCGCGACTACGTGGACTCGCGGTTCTGCGTCGCCGAGCTCTTCCTGCCGCTCGCCGTGATCATCCTCATGCTGAGCGTGGTGCCGTCCGCGATCCTCAAGAACGTGGCGCTGCTGCTCTGGCTGGTCATCATCGTGATGATCGTCGTCGACATGGTCGTCATCGCGATCCGTCTGCGGAAGCAGCTCACCACGCGCTTCCCGGACGAGAACACCAAGGGCGCGGTCCGCTACGCCCTGATGCGCACCCTCCAGATGCGTCGCCTCCGGCTGCCGAAGCCGCAGGTCAAGCGCGGAGAGCGGCCCTGAGCACCACGTCGTTCTCCGGGGGCGCGGCGGATGCCTGGCTGAGCAGGCTGGGCGGGCTGCGGGATGTCGTACGTCAGGAACTGGTGGCCCGGCAGCTCGACGAGCAGATAACCGGGCGGTATCCGGTGGGTCAGCGCCTGCGGGTGCTCGACGTCGGGGCGGGCCAGGGCACCCAGGCCCTGCGGCTCGCCCGCGCCGGTCATCAGGTGACCGCGCTCGAGCGGGACGCCACGATGATGGCCGTGGCCCGGGAGGCGCTGGCCGCCGAGCCCGAGGGCATCCGCGGCCGGGTGCGCCTCGTCGAGGGCGACGGCCACGAGACCGGTGTGCACTTCCTGCCGGGCAGTTTCGACGTGGTGCTGTGCCACGGCGTGCTGATGTACGTCGAGGAGCCGGACGCCCTGCTGGCCGGGGTGGCACGGATGCTGGCCCCGGGCGGGCTGCTGTCGCTGCTGGTGCGCAACGCCGACGCGCTGGCCATGCGGCCCGGGATCGGCGGTGACTGGGCGACGGCGCTGGCCTCGTTCGACACGACCGCCTACACCAACCGGCTCGGCCTCGACGTGCGCGCCGACCGGCTGGCCACGCTGACCGCCACCCTCGCCGGGATCGGCGCCCCGCTGCACGCCTGGTACGGAGTGCGCGTCTTCACGGACACGGCGGCCGACGGCGCTGCGCTGCCGGCGGACGCGGAGACGCTGCTGGCCGCGGAGGAGCGGGCCGGACGGACCGACCCCTACCGCCAGGTGGCGGCCCTGCTGCACCTGTGCGGCGTACGGGGCTGAACACTCCCGCCGTCCCGGTGGCCCGGCCATCGGGCGGCCCGGTACCGATGTCGCCCGCACGAGTGGCCGTGCGGGCGGCGACGGGTTGCCGGGGCGGTTCCCCGGCAACCCCTGCCGGCCTACTCCGCGTCGGCGTGCAGGCTCATCGGACCGTAGATCTGCGTGCTGTCCTCGAAGAGGAACACCTGGTCCGCGCCGCCCGCGAGAAGGTCCTTCCACACCTCGCCGATCCAGGACTCGGCGTCGCCCTGGGTGGTGAACTCCTCGGGCTCCACCGCGGGTTGGACCTCTGTCCCGTCGGACTTCTCGAACCGCCACGTCCATGCCGCCATGTACGCCTCCAAGGTGTGAGCACACTGCACAGCGGAAGCCGGACAAGATCCGTCTCCCGTCCGAAGCCTAGCCGGACGCGCAAGACGTCCGGGGACACGGAAAAATCGGCGTCGTGGAACTGACTCTGCTCGGCACCGGTGCCCCCGCGGGCCTGCCCCGCCCCGACTGTCCCTGCGCCGCCTGCGCGAGCGCGCTCGGCGGGGAGGCGCGGGCGGCCACCGCGCTGCTCGTCGACGGCACCCTGCTGCTCGACCTCACCCCGGGCGCCGCGTTCGCCGCGGCCCGCGCCGGGCACTCGCTGGGTGGCGTGCGCCAGGTGCTGCTCTCCCATCCGCACGACGGACCCGCCGTGGAGGTGCCGGCCGGGCTGCCGGGGCCCGGCCGGGTGCCCGACGGACGGGAGTTGGCACTGCTGACGGGGCACAGGGTGCGGGCGGTGCCGATGGACGCCCCCGGCACCGGGTACGCGGTGACCGGTCCGTCCGGGCAGCGGCTGCTGTACCTGCCGCCGGGCGCGGCGCCGGCGGGCCTCGACGAGAACGGCGGCGCGTACCACATGGTCCTCCTGGACGTGGTCGGACGGCCCGACGCGCTGGCACGGCTGCGCGCGGCCGGTGCGGTCGACCCCACGACGGACGTGATCGCCGTGCACCTGGACCACGACGTGCACCCGGGGCAGGAGCTGCGCAGGCGGCTCGCCGCGGCGGGCGCGCGGGCGGTGCCGGACGGGACGACGCTCGACGTGGGGGTCTACGAGGAGGTTCCCGACGTGCCGCGCCGGACGCTGGTGCTCGGCGGGGCGCGCTCGGGCAAGTCGGTGGAGGCGGAACGGCGGATGGAGGCCTTCCCGGACGTGCTGTACGTCGCCACGGGAGGGACCCGCGGCGGGGACACGGAATGGGCGCGGCGGGTCAGTGCCCACCGTGAGCGGCGGCCCGGCTCCTGGCGGACCGTCGAGACCTGCGACCTGGTCCCGCTGCTGGCCGACGAGGGCCCGGCGCTGCTCGTGGACTGTCTGTCGCTGTGGCTGACGGACGCCATGGACGAGGTGAACGCCTGGGACGACGCCGAGTGGTCCGGGGGCGGCGAACGTGCCCTGCGCGCCCGGGTGGAGGAACTCGTCGCCGCGGTCCGCGCCACCCGCCGCACGCTCGTCGCCGTCTCCAACGAGGTGGGCTCGGGCATCGTGCCCGCCACCGCCTCCGGACGCCGCTACCGCGACGAACTCGGCCGTCTGAACGCGGCGTTCGCCGCCGAGTGCGAACACGTCCTGCTGGTGGTGGCGGGCCAGTCCCTGACCTTGCGGGGCTGAGCCCGGGCCGCCCCGCCGGTCACGCCGGACCACGGGGTGCGGCCCCGGGCGGCACGCCTCGAGCCGCGGGATGCCGGCCGCCGGCGCCGGCCACGGACTATGAGCCGCAGGCTGCGCGCCGCCACGGCCCGCACGCGGGTGCGGGGTGCGCGGTGCGGGCTCGCACGCGGGTGCGGGGTGCGGTGCCGCGTACGGTCGGGGTGGTTGGAGGGTGGAGTCAGGGTTCCTTGCGGGCGATCACTCGGTAGGCGTTCGAGAAGCGGGTGCGGCGGAGCAGCGGGGCCAGCAGGCGCTCCGCGCCGGCCGTGGAGGCCAGCAGGGGGGCCGCCGCCCGGCCGAGGGCCCGGCGCGCGGTGCGCTGGAGGGGAGTCGGCGGTGCCGGGCGCCAGGGGGCGTCGGGGCCGGGGAGGGCGCGGCCGAGCGCCAGGGCGAGGGCCCCGGAGAGGTCGTGGGGGACGTGCGGGGCGCGCCGGTCCGTCGCGACGACCACGCAGCCGAGGGCTTCCAGCTCGCCGAGCAGATTGGGCAGCGGCACGAGGTGCAGGTGATGCGGCTGGCCGTACGCCGGCCACCACTTGCCGAGCAGCGCGCCGAACGCGCAGTCGGGGTCGGGCACTTCGACCAGCAGGTGCCCGCCCGGCCGCAGCACCGCGAGCGCGGCCCGCAGCTCCTCGCGGGGTTCGGGGCTGTGCTCCAGGTGGTGGAACATGCTGACGACGTCGTAGCGGGCCCGCAGCCGCGTCGCGACCGGCCCGTCGGTGAGCCGCCCGACGTGCGCCTCCTCCACCCGGCCCGCCGCCCGCGCCCGCTCCACGCGCCGGGTCGGGTCGAGACCGTCGAAGGACGTGTACGGGTGGACCTCCTTGGCCGCCGCGGGGAAGCAACCGAGCCCGGTGCCGACGTCCAGCCAGCTCTCCGGTTCCCCGAAGGGCAGCATCGCGCGGGCCGCCGAGCGGTGGTGCCCGGCTCCGCCGCGGGCGGCGAGCAGCCGTTCGGCGAGTCCGTCGGGGACGCCCTCGCGCGGGTCCCGCTGGTGGAAGGCCAGCCCCTCGGGGGTGAGCCGGGGGTTCTGGAAGGCGTGCGCGCAGTCGCCGCACTCGTCGACGACGAACGTCCCCGGTCTGCGCCGGCGCAGGTCCGGTGTGCGCAGCCGGGTGCGCAGGCGTGTCGAACCGCACCAGGGGCAGTCGTCGCGGCGCGGTTCGTGGAACCGGTCGGTGCCCCGGGCGAGTTCGGCCGCGTAGGCGGCACGGCGTTCGGCGGTCGGCGGCGGGGTGGGGGGCATGGACGCTCCTGTCGGGGACGAGCCGTACGACAATCCGATACAAAAGGTACGTAGGTGAAGGGGATCAGGAGTGGAGCGACGTGGCGCGGACGCGTTCGATCCGTGCCGGTACTGTTCGGCGAATGAGCTCGCTTAATCTCGACGACTTCACCGATCTGATCGAGCGTCCCGACGGAGGCGTGCGCCGCGACGCCGAGGCGCACCGGGAGCGCCGGATCGTGCCGCCCGGCTCGCTGGGCCGCCTCGACGACCTGGGTGAATGGCTGGCGGCCGCGCAGTCCGCGGTGCCGGTCCGGCCGATCGAGCACCCCCGTGCCGTCCTGTTCGCGGGCGACCACGGGATCGCCGCCCTCGGGGTGTCGGCACGTCCCGCGGGCGGGGCTGGCCGGCTGGTGCGGGCGGTCCTGGAGGGCGCGAGCCCCGCGTCGGTGCTGGCCCGGGGACTCGGCGTGCCGGTGCGCGTGGTCGACCTGTCGCTGGAGGCCGATCCGGCGGGGCTGCCCGAGGACGTCGTACGGCACCGGGTCCGCGCGGGATCGGGGCGGATCGACGTCGAGGACGCGATGACGCTCGAGGAGGCGGAGGCCGCGTTCCGGACCGGCATGACCCTCGCCGACGAGGAGGCGGACTCCGGTACGGATCTGGTGGTGCTCGGCGACATCAGCGTGGGCGGCACCACGGCGGCGGCCGTCCTCGTCGCGGCGCTGTGCGGAACCGACGCGTCCGTCGTGACCGGGCGGGGCGGCCAGGCCATCGACGACCTGGCGTGGATGCGCAAGTGCGCCGCGGTGCGGGACGCCCTGCGGCGGGCCCGGCCCGTGCTCGGGGACCAGTTGCAGCTGCTCGCGACGGTGGGCGGCGCCGATCTGGCGGCGATGACCGGCTTCCTGCTGCAGAGCGCGGTGCGGAAGATGCCGGTGATCCTCGATGGGGTCGTGTCGGCCGCGTGCGCGCTGGTCGGGCAGCGGGTCGCCTTCCGGGCGCCGGACTGGTGGCTGGCGGGGCAGCGGAGCGGGGAGCCGGCGCAGGCCAAGGCGCTGGACCGGATGGCTCTCGAACCGCTGCTCGACCATGGGGTGACCGTGGGAGAGGGTGCGGGCGCGCTGCTGGCGTTGCTGTTGGTGCGGGCTGCGGCGAGTCTTGCGGCGGAGTTGCCGGAGGCGCCCGCCCCGGAGCCGGAGGAGGTGGCGGCGGAGGCCGCCAAGTCCGAGGCCGACGCCGAGCCCGGGTCCGAGGCCGACGCCGAGTCCCAGGCCGACGCCGAACCCGGCGCCGAGGCGTAGCCCCCGGGGGCAGGTTGTCCGGTCGGCCCGTGCTCGGGGCGGCCGGACACAGGCTTTCTTCGCCCCCTCCGCCCCTACCCGACCCGTAACCGGGGGCGCCGCCCCCGGACCCCCGCTCCTCAAACGCCAGAGGGGCTGAACTTCCCTGGCCGGGGCTGAGAGGCTGACACTTTCCCCGGCCAGGCTGGGGCAATCGTGGGCATTGTGACCCATATCATCACGGTTTATGGGAGATGCCCGGATTGCCGTTGATGTTGGTCGGGAACGGGCGTCGGCCCGGCGGGGGGACGGGGAGCGGCGGTCCAGCGCCGTCTCCCGGCGGTCCGCCGCGTTCGCTGTCTGGTACCTGCGCGCGGTCACGTTCATCAACTTCCTGAGCGCCGCCTGGGTGACGCTCGGGCAGGACGTACGGCGGCACAACACCGAGAACTACTTCACGCCCTATCTGCTGACCGCGGGCTTCGCCTCCGGCGTGTTCACCATGTTCCTGGCCATCACGATGGGGCGCCGCAAGCGGGCCGCGTGGATCCTCAACTCCGTGCTCAGCGGGCTGTTCCTGCTGTTGTTCGGGGTCGCGATGGCGTTCCCGGAGATCCGCCAGTACGCCCAGAACTGGGTCTCGCTGGTGCTGACCGCGGCCTTCGTCGTCTCCCTGGCCGCCGGCCGCCGGGAGTTCTACGCCAAGGGCGACCGCTCGAACCCGAAGCTCGCCGGCACCGTCGCCGCCGGCGGGCTGCTGGTCACCTCGCTGCTCGCCGCGCTGCTGGTCACGGTCACCAACGACGCGCACGACGCGCACCGTTCGACGTTCCTGGACCGCTGGCGCTACGGCACCCTGCGGCTCGTCTCGGTCGCGGCCGACGACTCCCACTATCCGGGCATCGCGACCCCGAACTGGGTCGACGTCGGCATCAACGTGCTCAGCACCCTCCTGCTCCTCGCCGTGCTCTACGCGGCCTTCCGCTCCCGGCGCGCCGTCGACCCGATCACCGAGGACGACGAGAAGAAGCTGCGCGCGCTGCTGGAGCGCAACGGCGACCGGGACTCGCTCGGCTACTTCTCGCTGCGCCGGGAGAAGAGCGTCGTGTGGTCGCCCACCGGCAAGGCGGCGGTGGCGTACCGGGTGGTGGGCGGGGTCTCCCTGGCGAGCGGCGACCCGATCGGCGATCCGGAGGCCTGGCCCGGCGCGATCGAGCCCTGGCTCGCCGAGGCCCGGGAGCACGGCTGGGTCCCGGCGGTGATGGGCGCGAGCGAGGAGGCGGGGACCGTCTACTCCCGGCACGGCCTCGACGCCCTGGAGCTGGGTGACGAAGCCCTCGTCGAGACGGCCGAGTTCACCCTCGACGGGCGGGCCATGCGCACCGTCCGGCAGGCCTACAACCGGGTCATGCGGGCCGGGTACCGGGTGCGCATCCGGCGGCACGAGGACATCCCGGCCGCCGAGATGGCGTATCTGCTCCGGCGCGCGGACGACTGGCGCGACGGTGCCACCGAGCGCGGTTTCAGCATGGCGCTCGGCCGGCTCGGCGACCCCGAGGACGGGCAGTGCGTGATGCTCGAATGCACGGACGCCGAAGGCGAGTTGAGGGCGGTGTTGTCCTTCGTGCCGTGGGGGCCGAACGGGCTCTCCCTCGATCTGATGCGGCGCGACCGCGACGCGGAGAACGGGCTCATGGAGTTCATGGTGATCGAACTCCTGCGGCGCTCCAAGGAGATCGGGATCACCCAGGTCTCGCTCAACTTCGCCATGTTCCGTTCGGTCTTCGAACGGGGGGCGCGTCTCGGCGCGGGTCCGGTGCTGCGGCTGTGGCGGTCGCTGCTCAGCTTCTGCTCCCGCTGGTGGCAGATCGAGTCGCTGTACCGGGCCAACGCCAAGTACCGGCCCATCTGGGAGCCGCGGTTCCTGCTCTTCGAGAAGAGCGCGGACCTGCTGCGCATCGGGGTCGCCTCGGCACGCGCCGAGGGGTTCCTGGAGGCGCCGGGGCTGCCGAAGTGGCTGCACCGCAAGCACCTGGAGTCACACAGATGAGCCCGCCTCGGGCCGAGGTGAGGAGAGCCGTGGGGACGACCGGATGAGCGCACTCGCCCGCTGGGCCCGCGCCGAGTGGGGTCTGCTGTACGCCACCGTGCGCCGGGCGCTGTGGGTGAAGGGGTGGCGGGCGGTCCCGATGACGCTCGGCGCGGTGTGCCTGACGGCCGCCCTCCAGTTCGTCCAGAACCAGTCCTGGGGCTACGGGCCGGTGCAGGACGCCGGTGCCGTGCGGGCCGAGGACCCGCTGTGGCTGGCGCTGTTGCGCACCCCGCTCTCCCTGTTCGTACCGGCGCTGGACCTGCCGGTGTGGGGGGCGCTCGCGCAGGTCCTGATCGTGTTCGGGATCGCCGAGATCTGTCTGGGCTGGTGGCGCACGCTCGTCCTCGCGTACGTCGCCACGCTCGCCGGGACGCTCTACGCCCGGGTCGGCATCGCGCTCGGCCCGCACCGCCCGCTGGGGCTGCCCGGGGCGGACGCACTGGTGGTGGACACCGGCCCGTCGGCGGCTGTGGTGGGCCTCGCCGTGTTCCTGGGCTGGCGCTACCGGGCGTACGCGACGGCGGGGATCGTGATCGGGGCGATGGTGGCCGAGGTGGCCGTCAAGGACAACCTGGCGGGCAAGGAGCATCTGGCGGCGATCGCGGCGGTGCTGGTGGTGTGCCTCCTGTCCGCGGTGCGTCACCGGCGGTCGGAGAGGGAGCGGGCGGGCGCCGGGTCGGGTTTGCCGCCGATCCACTCCTGAAGCCTGCGGGCGGGGACCGCCCAGCGGCGGTCGTGGTGGTAGGCGCGCAGCCGGGACCGGGCGCGGGCCCGCGGCCGGTTCCGGTAGAAGCGCCGGGCCCACGGGGAGCCGGGCTTGGCCAGCCTGACGGCGCCGACGAGGGCGATGAAGGGGACGATCACCCCGAACACCGCCGTGCGGGCCTTGCCCTTGCTCAGGGCGAGCAGCACGAAGAGGAAGTTCAGGACGATGGTCACGATCGCGCTCGCGCGGTCCTGCGCCTCCTGGTCGCTGACGTCGTTGACGCCGAGCGGGGAGAAGCCGCTGAGCATCAGGCCGAGGAGGGCCGCCGTGATCACCACGACCTCGACGCTCTTGCGTCCGTCCTCGGTCCAGTAGACGTCGTCGAGGTGCAGGATCAGCGCGAACTCGTCGAGCACGAGGCCGGTTCCGATGCCGAAGACGACGGCGCTCACACAGGGCCAGAATCCGTAGCGGCTGCCGGCGACCGCGCCGAAGCCGCCGATCACCGTGAGGACGACGCCGGGCACGACGTGGTGGATGTGCAGGTCCCCGGCCTTGACGTTGCCGAAGGGCCCTCTGCCGGCCCGGATCAGCCGCACGATGACGCGGGTGACCACGAAGGTCACGACGAACGAGGCCAGCGCCAGGAACAGGGGGAGCTTCCCGGGCTCGACGATGTTCCGATACAACCAATGACCCATATGTGAACTTTATCCAGCACCGCTGTATCCGCCCTCCGGGCGTCCGGGTAGCCTGCGCCGATGTCCAAGACCGCGTCCGGGGCCTCGGGGCCCGACAGCCTCCGCTTCGCCTTCGGCACCCTCACCGTGCTCCCCGTGCGGGTGACCCGCTGGGACCGGGAGGCGGCGCGCGGGGGCATGCTGTGCGCCCCGCTGGTCGGGCTCGTGGCCGGGGCGGGCGCGGCCCTGGCGGGCCTGGCCCTGCTGGCCATGGGCTCGGGGCCGCTGCTCGCGGCCGTCGCCACCGCCGCCGTGCCGGCCGCGCTCACCCGGGGCCTGCACCTCGACGGTCTCGCCGACACCGCGGACGGGCTGGGCAGCGGGAAGCCCGCCGAGGACGCGCTGCGGATCATGAAGCAGTCGGACATCGGCCCGTTCGGTGTGATCACCCTCCTGTTCGTCCTGCTCGCCCAGGTGGCCGCACTCGCCCATGCCTACGAGATCTCGTGGGGCCGGGGTGTCCTCACGGCCGTGGTGTCGGCCGCCGCGGCCCGCCTCGCCCTCACGCTCGCCGCCCGCGCGACCGTGCCCGCGGCCCGGCCCGAAGGTCTGGGCGCGGCGGTCGCGGGCTCCGTGCCGACGCGCGGGGCGCTGCTGGTCGCGGCGGCCGTGACCTGTCTGGCGGCGGGCGCGGGCGCGCTCGTCGGCACGTACGACGTCGTGCGCGCGGCGGCGGCCGTGGGCCTCGCCCTCCTGGCCGCCGAACTGCTGCTGCGGCACTGCGTCCGGCGCTTCGGCGGGGTCACCGGCGATGTGTTCGGCGGTCTGGCGGAGACGGCGGCGACGACCGCGCTCGTGGTCCTCTCGCTGGGCTGACCGGCGCCCGCACGGGACGCCGGCCGGTCAGCCCGTCAGCCCGTCAGCCCGTCAGCCCGTGGGGCAGGGTGCCCCAGGGATGGTCGCCCGTGCCGGGGACCGTGCAGGAGAGCATGGCCCCCCGTTCCCCGGCCTCCGCCCGGGCGTCGGCTCCCGGCGGGGCCCCGTGCACGAGATGGCACAGGACCGCGCCGTCGCCCGTCCACGGCGGCGGGGGCTTCCTGCGGTACGTGGACCAGGTGCCCTCGAAGGTGACGAGGACGTCCGCGATCCGGGCGTACGAAGGATGCGGCGCCGTGCCGTGGTTGAGGACGAGGGTGCCGCCGCCCAGGCCCCGGACCTCCCTCGCCAGCCGCCGGTAGTGGTCGAACTCCCCCTCCCCCGCGGCCGCCTGGTCCAGGAAGACGCCGTCGGCGGCGAACCAGTCGCGGTGCCGGGCCAGTTCGCGCCGGACGTCGTCGAGCGGCCTGCGCCCGTAGGCCGTGTCGACGTAGCCGAGGACCTGGACACCCGCGGCGCGCAGCCGTGCGGCGACGGCCGCGAACGCCGGGTCGGGGCGCTCGCCCGGGCCGCTGGCGGGGTTCAGCACCACGCCGTACAGCCGGGGCGCGGCGGCGAGGAGCGCCTCCCACTCGGCGGGGCGGACGTCGGGGTGTTCGTAGTACGGGACGAGGAGCGACTTCACCGGTGTGCCGTCACCTTTCCGAGCCGGGCGCAGACGAGCGCGGTCTGGGCGCCCGCCGCGGTGCCGTGCACGATCAGCCCCACCCAGTGCGCGTCCCCGGTGTGCGTGGCCAGGGCCGCGGTCTGGACGAGGGCCGCGGCGCAGACCACGGCGGCGGTGCCGGTGACGGCGCCGAAGGACTGGAGCAGCAGTCCGGTCCACATGACCACGCCCAGCAGGAGCAGTCCGCCGAGCCTGACCCCGTCCGCGGCCGCGGGCGCGTGCGGCCACAGGGAGGAGACGCCCAGGCCGAGGACCAGCAGCGCGGCGAGGTAGCCGCTCAGGCATCTCAGGAGGGCGAGTGCGGCGGCCCGCCGGAAGCTGCGTGCCGAGGTGGTCGAGCGCAGTCCGGCGAGGCTCCCGCTGCGGAACCGGAAGAGCAGCCATTCGGCGGGGCCCATGCTGAGGGTGAGGGCGACGGCGGCCGGTGCGGCGACCGCCGCGCGGGCTCCCGTCAGGACGTCTCCGAGCGCCGCGTACAGCACGAGGACACCGCTGCCGAGCCCGAACAGGGCGTAGGCGACGGTTCCGGCGTGCCGGCGCGGGACGGAGCGGCGGGCGCGCAGCCGTGCGGCGATCCCGCCGCGGCGGCCCGGGACGGTCCCCGGCTTCCCGGCGGCCGGCCTGCCGGCGGAGGCGGACCGGGGCGCGCCGGCCCGGACGGACGGCTCGGCGCCGCCGGGGACGGCCGCCCGCGGCAGCAGCGCCAGCAGTCCCGCGCCCCAGCTCCCCTCCCCCAGGTCGCGGACGGCGGGGGCCACTTCGAGCAGTCCGAGCAGGGCGACCGCCGCCAGGGAGCCCAGGAGCAGGGCCACCCGCACCGGATCGGGGACCGGGTTGACCATGGTCACGGCCGCGCCCGCCGTCATGGGCGCGAGGGCGGCGAGCAGGACGCGCTCCCTGCCCATGACCAGCAGGACGGTGGCCGCGCCCAGGTAGGCGGACTGCCCGGCGGCGAAGGCCACGGCGCCCCGGCCGGCCGATCCCGCCGCCGCGAGGGCCACCAGGGTGCCGAGCAGGACGCCGACCGGGGTCCCGACGAGCAGCGCGCGGCGCGCGGCCGTGCGGTCGCCGAGCCCCATCCAGGAGTACGCGCGGTGGGCGAGCCCCTGGTTCCAGGTCCAGCCGCACAGCGCCCCGGCGAGCATCGGCACGGTCCCGGCGGGCAGTCCGAACGCGCCCCTCGGACCGGCGAGGAGGGGGGCGGCGAGGACGTAGCCGAGGCCGGGGAGGGCGAAGACGACGCCCCGCAGGAGGCAGCCGACCAGACCGATCCGCCAGGGGTCGTGGGCCGGGCCCTCCGGTTCGGGATAGCCCCGGTCGACCCGCGCGAACAGCGCCTCGGCGAGGGCGAAGGAGTCGCTGACGCCGTACCGTTCCCGGATCTGGTCGTCCGAGAGGCCGTCGGACTCGAGGAGCGCCGCCACCTCGTCGGGGTGGACGGCGGCGGTCACGGACTCCCCCAGTTCCGCGGCGAGTTCGTCGATCGGGTCGGGCTTCGCCCAGCTGGTCGCGCGGCGCTGGCCCGGGACCAGGGGACGGGTGGACCGGGGGGCGCCGGGCTGCGTGCGCAGGGAGCCGCTCACCAGCCGGTCCCGTCCGTGGCGACGGCCTGGTACCAGGGGTCGCGCAGTTCGAGGGTCCAGTCCTCGACGGTCTCCACGGCGGGTTCGTACACCGTGGGCCGGCCCGCCAGTTCCTGGTAGACCGTGCGGAACGCGTCGACGGAACGCCGCAGCGTGAAACGGTCGATGACCCGCTGCCGGGACAACTCGCCGAGGTCCAGGCGGCGTTCCTCGTCCCGCAGCAGGGCGAGGGCGGCGGCGGCCATCTTCTCCGGCTCGCGCGGCGGGACGACGATGCCGGTGTCGCCGACCGCCTCCCGGACCCCGCCCACGTCGGTGGAGACCGTCGTGCGGCCGCAGGACATGGCTTCGATGATCGAGAACGGGAAGCCCTCCGAGATGGAGGACAGCATGACGACGTGGCCGGCCGCGTAGGCGCGCCACACCTCGGTGATCCGGCCCTCGAAGGTCAGTCCGTCGGTCACGCCCAGTTCGGCGGCGAGCTTCTCCAGGCGGGTGCGGTAGGCCTCCCCGCCGGGCGGCACGGGGCCGAACAACCGGAGCCGGGTCTCGGGAAGTTCGGCGCGCACCAGGGCGTAGGCGCGCAGGAGCGTCTCCAGGTCCTTGATGGGGTCGATGCGGCCGCACCAGGTGAGGGTGGGCACGGCGGGTTCGGGTCCCGCGTGCGGGAAGGCGTACGGGTCGACGCCGTTGTAGACCGTGCGGATCCGGTCCCCGTCGGCGCCGCCGCGCTCCTCCCAGCGGCGGTTGTACTGGTTGCACGGCGTGATGAGGTCGGCGGCGCGGTAGCCGAGGGAGTTCAGCTCGCGGTAGAAGCCGAGCATGAACGCCTTGACGGGCCAGCGCTGTCCGGCGCCGCGGTAGCCGAGGTAGCGCTCGCGCAGATAGATGCCGTGCTCGGTGAGCAGGAACGGGACCCCGTCCAGGCGGTGCGCGGCGAGGGCGGGCAGGGTGGCGAGGCCGCTGCTGACCGCGTGGGCGACCGAGTCCTCGGGGATCCGCACGCCCAGCGGGCGCAGCGCGTGCTCCAGTAGGTCCGTCGCGGTGAGCGCGTCGTGCACGGTGGGCCGGGCGGCGGCGGTCGGCAGATGCGGCATGGTCCAGATCCACATCAGCGAGCGCAGCGCCGCCTCGCCGCGCAGGGCGGCGGACAGGCGTCCGTCCCGGGCGAGTTCGGCCAGTTCGTACAGGGCGTCGCCGAAGTCCTCGGGCGACTCGGGGTCGAGGAAGGAGAGCAGGAAGCGTTCGTAGATCTCGGCGAAGCGGCGCTGGGCGCGGCCGATCGGCGGGCGCGCCCGGCCGGGGCGCGGTCCCCAGGTCGGTACGCGGGTGTGCCGGTAGACGTTGGGCGGCAGTTCCCAGGCCACGGGTTCGCGGCCGCTGCCGGTGAGCGAGACGATGTGGAAGTCGACCTCCGGCATGCCCTTGACCAGCTGGTCGCACCAGGTGCTGACCCCGCCGTGGACATGTGGGTAGGTGCCTTCGGTGAGCATGGTGACATGACGGCCGGTGCGCATCATGTGTGGTTCCCCCCTGGGACTGTTTCCTGCGGGGAGCCCCCCGGCTCCCCGTCGCACGGCTCACGAACGCACCCCGGCCGGTCGGGCCGGGGTGCGCGTCGCGAGCCGCTGTGCCGCCGCGCCTACGCGGGCAGGTTCAGCTTGACCGCGGACTGGAGGAGCTCCGGCTTGGTCCAGTCGTTGCGCGCTCCGGCGTAGGCCGTCCCGAACGCGGTCGTGCCGACCAGGAGTTGCTTCTTGGTTCCCTCGGGCACGGTCACCGGGATCTGCGTCCCGGACGGGGCGGTGACGGTGACCTGGTTGCCGATGCGGTAGGCCGTGACCTTGCCGCTCGCCAGGGCCGTCTGCCAGTCGGCGCGGCGCTGGAGCTCCGTGCCGATGGCGCTCTGACGGGGGTTCTGCAGCGGGGTGTTGTCCGCGTAGATCGCCTTGTAGTCGGCGAGCACCTTGTCCAGGACCGGGTACAGGATGCGGCCCTCGGCCAGGTTGGACTGGTGGACGTAGTGCGGGCGCGGGTCGTTGCCGATCGCGTGCCCGAGGGCGGTGCGCGCCTCGGCCGGGACGATGTAGTCGGCGTAGCCGGTGGCCGTGTTCAGCGGCGCCGGCAGACAGGTGGACGTCGCGTTGTTCTCGCAGACGCCGCTGCCGCCGTCGGCCTTGGAGGTGTAGATGTAGTTGTACTCGTCGGCCATCTCCTGGGGCGTGCCGGTGTTGTAGTAGATGTTCATCGGGTAGCGCGGGACGGTCATCACGCCGTTGCCGACCGAACGCTGCTCGGGCTCGCGGGAGTTGTCGGACCCGGTCCACTTGACGCCGTTGGCGGCCATGGCGCGGGCGAGGTTCGGGTTGTCGACGGGCTGCTGGGGCAGCGTCTTCAGGCCCGAGTGCTCGCCGGTCACCAGCTCGGTGCGGTCGGTGGCCAGTCCATGCGAGGCCGCCCAGTTGTTGTTGTCCGAGATCTGCGCGGAGATGTCGGACCGGCTCACCCACTGGGTGGAGCCGTCGGCGTTCTTCGAGCAGGTCCAGGGGACGGTCGTGGTGTCCTGGACGCAGCCGAGGAACGGGTGCGTGTAGGTGTGGTTCATCCAGCGGAACTTGGCCTTGTCGGCGAGCAGCTGGTCCGTGAGGGCGTCGGTGCCGCCGTTCTCGGACTTCCACTCCTCGCCCGCGCCGGCGTTGAAGACCATGTCCAGCGTGAAGCCGTGGTCGGCCTCCCACTGGGCGGCGTAGGCGGCGTCGGCCGCGGTCATGCGGATCGGCGTGGTGGTGTCCTCGCCGTTGCCGCCGACGCAGTCGATGTCGCCGGGGGTGCAGTTGCGCTCGGAGTCCCAGCGGGCGTCGGGCGCGAAGACGTCGTCGACGTGGACCGAGAAGTAGTTCCTGGCCTGCCCGAGGTGGACGCCCTGGGTGAGCCATTCGACGATGCCGCGCGCCAGCACCTTGAACTGCTTCTGGTACTGGTTGTAGGCGAAGGTCACCACGAGTTCGCGGCGCCCGTCGTGCTCGTACTGGCCGAGCATGGAACCGCCGCTGGGCGCGTTCAGGTAGCTGGTGAACCCGTCCCTCGGGTGGGCCGCGTAGCCGTAGGTCTCCTGGACGGCCGGGTCGTTGTCCTCGAAGGTCAGCGGTCCGTCGAGGTAGCGGAACGGGCCGGCCGTGCCCGCCGCGGTGATCTGGGTGGTCTGGCCGTCCAGCACACCGGACCAGCCGCCGTTCTGGTCGGTGTAGTCGAGACCGACCTCGGGGTGGGCCCAGGTGTAGGCGTCGACCTGCGGGATGCCGAACGTCTTCTCGTAGGCCTCCAGGGCGCTCTGTTCGGCGGAACCCGAGCCGAACGGTGCCTCGTTCGGCAGGACGACACCCTGGTACTTGGCGCGCGGGACGCCGTTCACGGTGTCGCTCAGGAACGTGGCGTTGATGGTCGGGCGGTTCGCGTCGCCCAGGTTGACCGTGGTGTACGGGACACCGGAGTTCTTCAGTTCCGCGGTGATGGCTCCGACCTGGCCGGCGCCGTTGTCCACGACCAGGACCTTCAGATCGATCCGCGGCGTGGGCGCCGCGGCCGCGCCGGGTGCCCCCATGCCCAGCGCCAGGAGTCCGGCGGCCCCCAGGACGGCAGCCGTCCCTCTCCACCATTGCAGACTCTGTGCCATATGTAGCTTTCTCCCCCTCGAGCATCCCCCATGAGTGGAAACCACGGGGAATCTGTGGAAATCGTGCAAAGCAGTGGACGGCGTGTCCACTGAACACGATGAGTGTGTCTCAGGTCACCGGGAGTGAGGGGCGGGAATCCGGGACGCCGCCACCTGTGGGTGAACGTCCGCAGGAATGAGCGAAACCCGGCCCCGAGCGTAGGCTCGTCCCGGGTACTCGCCCGCCCTGTCGAGGGGCCCCGGCAAGGACCGCCCCCGAGGACGGATCTAGGGTCAGCCGTCGGGCCCGGTCGACCCACCCCCTCTCGGCCACACGAACTTTCAATGGAAGCGGAGATCTCACCACCGTGACTGCTCTCACTCTCAGCACCGCCGCAGCGTCCGGTCTGCGGGCCGACGCGATCGTCGTCGGTGTCGCGAAGGGCCCCAAGGGCCCGGTCGTCGCACCGGGCGCCGAGGCCGTTGACAACGCGTACGACGGCGGGCTCGCCGGAATCCTGGAGACCCTCGGGGCCTCCGGCTCCGAGGGCGAGGTGACCAAGCTGCCCGCGCCGTCCGGATTCAAGGCCCCCGTCGTGGTGGCCGTCGGCCTGGGAGCGGTCCCCGAGGACGAGGCCGGCTACGACGCCGAGGTCCTGCGCCGCGCCGCCGGTGTCGCCGCCCGCGCGCTCTCCGGCGCCAAGAAGGCCGCGTTCGCGCTGCCGGTCGCCGACGCCGCCGACGCCGGTGCCGTCGCCGAGGGCGCCCGCCTGGGCGCGTACGGCTTCGACGCCTACAAGGAGGCGGGCCGCAGCGAGTCCGCCAAGGACCGCAAGGGCCCCCTCGGCGAGGTGGCCGTCCTCGGCGGCAAGCCCCGCGACGCGGCCTACAAGGCGGCCCTCGCGCGCGCCACCGCCCTGACCGAGGAGCTCAACCGCGCCCGCGACCTCGTCAACACCCCGCCGAACGACCTCAACCCGGAGTCCTTCGCCGCCGTCGCCACCGCGGCCGGCAAGGAGCACGGCATCAAGGTGCAGGTGCTCGACGAGAAGGCGCTCGTCAAGGGCGGCTACGGCGGCATCCTCGGCGTCGGCGCCGGCTCGGCCGCCGGTCCCCGTCTGGTGAAGCTGTCGTACACCTCCTCGAAGGCCAAGAAGCACCTCGCCTTCGTCGGCAAGGGCATCACCTACGACTCGGGCGGCATCTCGCTCAAGCCCGCCGGCCACAACGAGACGATGAAGTGCGACATGGCCGGCGCCGCCGCGGTCTTCGCCGCCGTGGTCACCGCCGCACGCCTGGGCCTCGACGTCAACGTCACCGGCTGGCTCGCGCTCGCCGAGAACATGCCGTCCGGCTCCGCCACCCGTCCGGGTGACGTGCTGCGCATGTACAGCGGCAAGACCGTCGAGGTGCTGAACACCGACGCCGAGGGCCGGCTGGTCCTGGCGGACGCGCTGTGGAAGGCGTCCGAGGAGAAGCCGGAC
Organism: Streptomyces aureus; assembly: GCF_000725495.1. Lineage (GTDB taxonomy): Bacteria > Actinomycetota > Actinomycetes > Streptomycetales > Streptomycetaceae > Streptomyces > Streptomyces aureus_B. The sequence continues at coordinate 155,612 of NZ_JNZD01000027.1, read as the reverse complement.
GCGATCGTCGACGTGGCGACCCTGACCGGCGCGATGGTGCTGGCGCTGGGCAACCGCACCTTCGGCGTGATGGCCAACGACGACGCGTTCCGTGCCGCGATCGTCGAGGCCGCCGAGGAGGTCGGCGAGGAGTCCTGGCCGATGCCGCTGCCCGAGCACCTGCGCAAGGGCATGGACTCCCCCACCGCCGACATCGCCAACATGGGCGAGCGCATGGGCGGCGGCCTGGTAGCCGGCCTGTTCCTGCGCGAGTTCGTGGGCGAGGGCATCACCTGGGCGCACCTGGACATCGCGGGCCCCGCGTTCAACGAGGCCGGCCCGTTCGGCTACACCCCCAAGGGCGGCACCGGTTCCGCGGTCCGCACCCTGGTCCGTCTCGCCGAGCTGACGGCGGCCGGCGACCTGGGCTGAGTCCCCGTACGCCGTACGGCCCCGGGCGTCCAGGCGCCCGGGGCCGCTCGTATGGCCGAACGGAGGTTTCGCCCTCGACGAAATCCGCAGGTTCACCCGGTTCCGCACCCCGTCGACGTGATGGATCAGACGCCCCACACACCGGCCCGGCGTCTCGCTCGCCCTCGACAAGTGCGAAGATGGGTTCTCGGCAGGACAGGGCCCCCACCACAGGGCCGTAGAAAGAGCGGCCGGACACCAGCCGACCGACCGGTCAACCACCCGTAAGGGACAAAGGTGCCCGGCGTAACGGCGCACATGCATGGAGGACGTGACGTGGCGAACGACGCCAGCACCGTTTTCGACCTAGTGATCCTCGGCGGCGGTAGCGGCGGTTACGCCGCGGCGCTGCGCGGAGCGCAGCTGGGCCTGGACGTCGCCCTGATCGAGAAGGACAAGGTCGGCGGTACCTGCCTGCACCGCGGGTGCATCCCCACGAAGGCCCTGCTGCACGCGGGCGAGGTCGCCGACCAGGCCCGCGAGAGCGCGCAGTTCGGCGTCAAGGCCACCTTCGAGGGCATCGACGTACCCGCGGTCCACAAGTACAAGGACGGGGTCATCTCCGGTCTGTACAAGGGTCTGCAGGGTCTCATCGCGTCCCGCAAGGTGACGTACATCGAGGGTGAGGGCCGTCTGTCCTCCCCGACCTCCGTCGATGTGAACGGCCAGCGCATCCAGGGCCGCCACGTGCTCCTCGCGACCGGCTCCGTGCCGAAGTCGCTGCCGGGCCTGGAGATCGACGGCAACCGCATCATCTCCTCGGACCACGCGCTCGTCCTGGACCGCGTTCCGCAGTCCGCGATCATCCTGGGCGGCGGCGTCATCGGCGTCGAGTTCGCCTCGGCGTGGAAGTCCTTCGGTGCCGAGGTGACCGTCATCGAGGGTCTCAAGCACCTGGTCCCGGTCGAGGACGAGAACTCCTCCAAGCTTCTTGAGCGCGCGTTCCGCAAGCGCGGCATCAAGTTCAACCTGGGCACCTTCTTCTCGAAGGCCGAGTACACCCAGAACGGTGTCAAGGTCACCCTCGCCGACGGCAAGGAGTTCGAGGCCGAGGTCCTGCTCGTCGCCGTCGGCCGCGGCCCGGTCTCGGCCGGTCTCGGCTACGAGGAGCAGGGCGTCGCGATGGACCGCGGCTACGTCCTGGTCGACGAGTACATGCGCACGAACGTGCCGACCATCTCCGCCGTCGGCGACCTCGTCCCGACGCTCCAGCTCGCGCACGTCGGCTTCGCCGAGGGCATGCTGGTCGCGGAGCGGCTGGCCGGTCTGAAGACCGTCCCGATCGACTACGACGGTGTCCCGCGCGTCACGTACTGCCACCCCGAGGTCGCCTCCGTGGGCATCACCGAGGCCAAGGCCAAGGAGATCTACGGCGCGGACAAGGTCGTCGCCCTGAAGTACAGCCTCGCGGGCAACGGCAAGAGCAAGATCCTCAACACCTCGGGCGAGATCAAGCTCGTCCAGGTGAAGGACGGTGCCGTGGTCGGCGTCCACATGGTCGGCGACCGCATGGGCGAGCAGGTCGGCGAGGCCCAGCTGATCTACAACTGGGAAGCGCTGCCGGCCGAGGTCGCCCAGCTCATCCACGCCCACCCGACGCAGAACGAGGCGCTCGGCGAGGCCCACCTCGCCCTCGCGGGCAAGCCGCTGCACGCGCACGACTGATCCGGTCCGGCCGGGGCGTTCCCCGGCCACCGGCCGTCCCAGTCACCGCGTCGAGCAGGGCTCGACGACGACCACAGACTTCCGCACTTCCCCGAGCCCTCGACCCCGGTCGGGCAGGGGAGACCCAATAAGGAGCAACAGAAACCATGCCGGTTTCCGTAACCCTTCCGGCACTCGGTGAGAGCGTCACCGAGGGCACTGTCACCCGCTGGCTGAAGGCCGAGGGCGAGCGCGTCGAGGCCGACGAGCCGCTGCTGGAGGTGTCGACGGACAAGGTCGACACCGAGATCCCCTCCCCCGCCGCCGGCATCCTGGCGTCCATCAAGGTCGCCGAGGACGAGACCGTCGAGGTCGGCGCCGAGCTGGCCGTCATCGACGACGGCACGGGCGCGCCCGCCGCCGCCCCGGCTCCCGCCGCCGCCGAGGCTCCGGCCCCGGCCGCCGCTCCGGCCGCCCCCGCCCCGGTCGCCGAGCCCCCCGCGGCCCCGGCCCCGGCCGCCCCCCCCGCCGCTCCGGCCGGTGGCGCCTCCGGCACCGACGTCGTGCTGCCCGCCCTGGGCGAGTCGGTCACCGAGGGCACCGTCACCCGCTGGCTGAAGGAGGTCGGCGAGGAGGTCGCGGAGGACGAGCCCCTGCTCGAGGTCTCCACGGACAAGGTCGACACCGAGATCCCCGCGTACACTATCCTCTTCGTCGGCAGCGTCAGATGTGTATAAGAGACAGGCCCCGGCCCCCGCCCCGGCCCCCGCGCCGGTGGCCGCGCCCGCCCCCGTCACCCCGGCCCCGGCGCCCGCCGCGACCGCCGGTGACGACGGCGCCTACGTGACCCCGCTGGTGCGCAAGCTCGCCGCCGAGAACGGCGTCGACCTGGCCGCCGTCAAGGGCACCGGCGTCGGCGGCCGCATCCGCAAGCAGGACGTCGTCGCCGCGGCCGAGGCCGCGAAGGCCGCCGCAGCGGTCCAGGCGCCCGCCGCCGCTGCCGCCCCGGCCGCCGCGAAGAAGGCCCCCGTCCTGGAGGTCTCCCCGCTGCGCGGCCAGACCGTCAAGATGACCCGCATCCGCAAGGTCATCGGCGACAACATGGTCAAGGCGCTGCACGAGCAGGCGCAGCTGTCCTCGGTCGTCGAGGTCGACATCACCCGCCTGATGAAGCTCCGCGCGCAGGCGAAGGACTCCTTCGCGGCCCGTGAGGGCGTCAAGCTCTCCCCGATGCCGTTCTTCGTGAAGGCGGCGGCCCAGGCGCTGAAGGCCCACCCGGTCATCAACGCCCGGATCAACGAGGCCGACGGCACGATCACCTACTTCGACGCCGAGAACATCGGTATCGCGGTGGACTCGGAGAAGGGCCTGATGACCCCGGTCATCAAGGGTGCGGGCGACCTCAACATCGCCGGCATCTCGAAGGCCACCGCCGACCTCGCGGGCAAGGTCCGCGCGAACAAGATCACTCCGGACGAGCTGTCCGGCGCGACCTTCACCATCTCCAACACCGGCTCGCGCGGCGCGCTCTTCGACACGATCATCGTGCCGCCGAACCAGGTCGCGATCCTCGGCATCGGTGCCACGGTCAAGCGTCCGGCCGTCATCGAGACGGAGGAGGGCACCGTGATCGGCGTCCGCGACATGACGTACCTGACCCTCTCCTACGACCACCGTCTGGTGGACGGCGCCGACGCCGCCCGCTACCTGACCGCGGTCAAGGCGATCCTGGAGGCGGGCGAGTTCGAGGTCGAGCTCGGCCTGTAACCCGCACCGCCTCACCCGCCAAACAGCGACACGGCACCCCCGCCCGGGACTCCCGGGCGGGGGTGCCGTGTTCGTGCGGGCCCCGGGTTCCCACGGCCGCGGTTCTTCCGTCGCGCCGGGGCCCCGGCGATCACATCGGCGGAACGAATCCGGACTTCACCCGGTACGAGCCCGTACGGCCGGGAACACTCTGACAGCGTGTAAGTCTCGTCTCACCTGCGGGAAAGCGCCGCCATGCACCCGACGCCGACAGAGCCCCGGCCTTATTGTCTAAAGGTCAAACGCCCCGGGGTGTCGCCGCCCCTCCCAAAGGAGCCTTCATGACCGCGCCCGTCGTCCACTCGCTGCGCGAACAGATCCGCGAGCACATCGTGGAGGGGATCGTCAGCGGGCGCTGGAAGCCGGGCGAGCGGATCGTGGAGCGCCGGATCGCCACCGAGCTGGAGGTCTCCCAGACGCCGGTGCGCGAGGCGCTGCGCGAGCTGGAGTCGCTGCGGCTGATCGAGTCGGCGCCGAACAAGGGCGTCCGGGTGCGGAACCTGACGGCGGCCGACCTGGAGGAGAGCTACCCCGTACGCGCCGGTCTGGAGGCCATCGCGGCGGAGCTGGCGGCGGGGAAGCTGGCGGAGGACTGCTCGGCCCTGGAGCCGCACGTGGCGGCGCTGTACGAGGCCGACCGGCTGGCCGACGGCACCGGCCAGGTGCGGCACACCGTCGGCTTCCACCGCGAGCTGGTGCGGGCGGCCGGGAACTCCGTGCTGCTGCACACCTGGGAGGGCCTGGGCATCGAGGTCTTCACGGCCCTGTCCATCCGCTGGCTCGGGACCGTGCAGCAGTCGTACGCGGAGGAGCACGAGGCCCTCGTGGACGCCTTCCGGCGGCGCGACCCGCTGATCGCCGACCTCGTGAAGGCCCACGTCCTCGGCTGCGCCCCGCGCCCTTGAGCGAGTCGGCGACGGGGTCGGCGCAGGGGAGCGGACCCATGCTCAACCGTGCTCCGACCTGCGGAAACCGTCGATTTTCACGGCACCCGGTGCCCTGCTTCAAGGCACCCGGTGCCGACTTTGCGATCTGAAGAGGATTTACCCCGGAATCCTTTGATCGATCATCGATCAGGGGGTTACAGTCCTCGACGGGCTCCAACAAGAGCCCGCCGCCCTGTCCTGCCAAAGACCAAGGGCACCTCCCGAAAACCCCTTGCCGATGAGGGAACCCCCCTCCGCATCCGGAAGGCGGCGCAATGACCGACCCCACCGCAATCCAGCCGAGCGAGCTCGACCAGCTCCCGGACCGCGACCCCGAGGAGACCGCCGAGTGGCAGGCCTCCCTGGACGCCGTCACCCAGGCGGCCGGGCCGCACCGTGCCGCGTACCTGATGCGCCGCACGCTGGAGCGCGCCGAGGGCAACGGTCTCGCGCTGCCCAAGCTGCTCGAGACGGACTACGTCAACACCATCCCCACCGCCGCCGAGCCCACCGTGGACGGCGACGAGGCGATGGAGGCCCGGATCACCGCGTGGAACCGCTGGAACGCGGCCGCCATGGTGACCCGGGGCGCGAAGCACGGCGTCGGCGGCCACATCGCCACCTTCGCCTCCGCCGCCTGGCTCTACGAGACCGGCTTCAACCACTTCTTCAAGGGCAAGGAGGGTGACGGGTCCGGCGACCAGCTCTACATCCAGGGCCACGCCTCCCCCGGCATCTACGCCCGCGCCTTCCTCGACGGCCGGCTGACCGAGCAGCACCTGGACAACTTCCGCCAGGAGTCGGGCGGCAACGGCCTCCCGTCGTACCCGCACCCGCGCCGGCTGCCCTGGCTGTGGGAGTTCCCGACCGTCTCCATGGGCCTCGGCCCGCTGTCGGCGATCTACCAGGCCCGCTTCAACCGCTACCTCACCAACCGCGGCATCAAGGACGTCTCCGCGTCCCACGTGTGGGCGTTCCTCGGTGACGGCGAGATGGACGAGCCCGAGTCGACCGCGGCACTCGCCCTGGCCTCCCGCGAGGGTCTGGACAACCTGACCTTCGTCATCAACTGCAACCTGCAGCGCCTCGACGGCCCGGTCCGCGCGAACTTCAAGATCGTGCAGGAGCTGGAGGCCCAGTTCCGCGGCGCCGGCTGGAACGTCGTGAAGTCGCTGTGGGGCTCGGCCTGGGACGAGCTGTTCCAGCTCGACACCACGGGCGCGCTCGTCCGCCGTCTGCGCCAGGTGCCCGACGCGCAGGTCCAGACGTACCAGACCCGCGACGCCGCCTACATCCGCCAGGACTTCTTCGGCGCCGACCCGGCGCTCGCCGAGATGGCGAAGCTGCTGAGCGACGACAAGATCCTCGAGTGCTTCCATCTCTCGCGCGGCGGTCACGAGTCGCGCAAGGTGTACGCGGCCTACCGCGCCGCCCTCGCCCACAAGGGCGCGCCGACGGTGATCCTGGCCCAGACGGTCAAGGGCCACACCCTCGGTCCGGGCTTCGCGTCGAAGAACGCCAACCACCAGATGAAGAAGCTGTCCACGGACGAGTTCAAGCAGATGCGTGATCTGCTCGAACTGCCCATCTCGGACAGCCAGTTCGTCGACGGCGTGGTGCCCTACGGCCACCCGGGCGCCGACTCCCCCGAGGTCCGCTACCTCCAGGAGCGCCGCGCGGCCCTCGGCGGCCCGGCCCCGGCCCGCCGCACGCACGCCCTGGCCCCGCTGCCGGCCGCCGCCGACAAGACGTTCGCGTCCTTCGACAAGGGCTCCGGCACGCAGAACGTGGCGACGACCATGGCGTTCGTCCGTCTGGTCAAGGACCTGGTCCGCGACAAGCAGACCGGCCGCCGCTGGGTGCCGATCGTCCCGGACGAGGCCCGTACCTTCGGTATGGAGTCGCTCTTCCCCTCGCTCGGCATCTACTCGCCCAAGGGCCAGACGTACGAGCCGGTCGACCGCGACCAGCTGATGTACTACAAGGAGGCCAAGGACGGCCAGATCCTCAACGAGGGGATCACCGAGGCCGGCTCCATGGCGGACTTCATCGCCGCGTCCACCGCGTACTCCACGCACGGCGAGACGATGATCCCCTTCTACATCTTCTACTCGATGTTCGGGTGGCAGCGCACCGCCGACCAGATGTGGCAGCTCGGCGACCAGCTCGGCCGCGGCTTCCTCGTCGGCGCCACGGCCGGCCGCACGACCCTGACCGGTGAGGGCCTCCAGCACGCCGACGGCCACTCCCCCGTCATCGCGGCGACCAACCCGGCCGCGCTGTCGTACGACCCGGCGTTCGCCTACGAGATCGCGGCGATCGTCAAGGACGGTCTGCGCCGGATGTACGGCGAGGCGGCCCCGGGCGAGGACCAGGACGTCTTCTACTACCTGACCGTGTACAACGAGCCGATGCCGCAGCCCGCCAAGCCGGCCGGCGTCGACGAGGGCATCGTCAAGGGCCTGTACCGCTTCAACACGGCGGAGTCGGCCGGTCTGAACGTGGCCGCGGCGAACGCCCCGCGCATCCAGCTGATCGGTTCCGGCACGGCGATCCACTGGACCCTCGCGGCCCAGAAGCTGCTCGCCGAGGAGTGGGGCGTGGCCGCCGACGTGTGGTCCGCGACCTCCTGGACCGAGCTGCGCCGTGACGCGCTGGAGGCCGACGCGGCCCTGCTGCGCGGCGAGGAGCGGGTGCCGTTCGTCCGTCGGGCGCTCCAGGGCGCCGAGGGTCCGGTGCTCGCGGTCTCCGACTACATGCGCCAGGTCCCGGACCAGATCGCGCAGTGGGTCGAGCAGGACTGGTCCTCGCTCGGTGCCGACGGCTTCGGCCTGTCCGACACCCGTGACGCGGCCCGCCGCCACTTCGGCGTGGACGCGCAGTCGATCGTCGTCGCCGCGCTGGCGCAGCTCGCCCGCCGCGGCGAGGTCAAGGCGTCGGCGGTGAAGGAGGCCCGGGAGCGCTACGGCCTGTAGCACCCGGGGTGAACCCGGAGAGGGGGTACGGCGCTCGCCGTACCCCCTCTCGGCATTCCCGGTCCCGCTCCGCTTGCGCGGCCCCGCTCCGCTTGCGCGGCCCTGCTCGGCTGTCCCGGGCCTGCTCGGCTTGCGCGGCCCTGCTCGGACTTCCCGATCCCGCTCGGCCTTCCCGGGCCCGCTCGGCCTTCCCGGCCCCGCTCGGCCTTCCCGGCCCCGCCCAGCTTTCGCGGCTCGCCAGGCTTTCCCAGGCCCGCCCGGCCTTCCCGATCCCGCCCGGCCTTCCTGGCTCGCCCGGCCTTCCCGCCCGCTCGGCTTTCCCGGGCCCGCCCGGCTTTCCCGGCCCCGCCCGGCTTTCCCGGCCCCGCCCGGCTTTCCCGATCCCGCCCGGCTTTCCCGGCCCCGCCCGGCCTTCCCGATCCCGCTCGGCCTTCCCGGCCCCGCCCGGCCTTCCCGGGCCCGCCCGGCCTTCCCGGCTCGCCCGGCCTTCCCGGGCCCGCCCGGCCTTCCCGGGCCCGCCCGGCCTTCCTGGCTCGCCCGGCTTTCCCGGGCCCGCTCCCGGCTTCCGGGGGTCGGGGTGGCCGCCCGGCCGGACGTCGCCGGTGCCCGGCATCATGAAGCCATGCGTGCCGCTCGTCTGATCAAGATGGTGCTGCTGCTCCAGACCCGCGCGTCGATGACCGCCGCCGAGCTGGCGCGGGAGCTGGAGGTGTCCGAGCGCACGGTCTCCCGGGACGCCCAGGCGCTGTCGGAGGCGGGCATCCCGGTCTACGCGGACCGGGGCCGGGCCGGGGGCTACCGCCTGGTCGGCGGGTACCGCACCCGGCTGACGGGACTGGCACGCAGCGAGGCGGAGGCGCTGTTCCTGAGCGGGGTGCCGGGGGCGCTGCGCGACATGGGGCTCGAGGACACGGCCTCGGCGGCCCGGCTGAAGGTCTCGGCGGCCCTGCTGCCCTCCGCCCAGGGCGCCTCGCGGTCGGCGGCCCAGCGGTTCCATCTGGACGCGCCCGCCTGGTTCAGCGAGCCGCAGGCGCCCGCGCTGCTGCCCGTGCTCGCGGACGCGGTGTGGGACGACCGCCCGGTCCGCGCGCGCTACCGGCGGGGCGGGGCGGAGGTGGAGCGGGCGCTCGAACCGTACGGGCTCGTCCTGAAGGCCGGGCTCTGGTACCTGTGCGCGCGAGTGGCGGACGCGGAGGCGTTCCGGGTGTACCGGATCGACCGGTTCACCGCGGCCGAGCCCGGGGAGGAGCGGTTCCGGCGGGACGAGGGGTTCGATCTGCCGGGGTTCTGGGCGGAGCGGGCCGAGGAGTTCGCCCGGTCCGTGCTGCGGTCCCAGATCGTCGTACGGCTGTCCCCCGAGGGGGTGCGGCAGCTTCCCGGCGCCGTCGGGAGGACGTCCGCGGAGGCGGGGCTCGGCAGCCGTGGCGCACCCGACGGGCGCGGCTGGGTGACGCTCGCCCTGCCGGTGGAGTCCGAGGAGGTCGCCCGGATGCAGTTGCGCGGGCTCGGGCCCGAGGTGGAGGTGCTCGCCCCGGCGGCCCTGCGGGAGCGCTGCGCGAGGGACGCGGAGGAGGCCGCGGGGCTCTACCGGTGACACGGCCACCCGCGTGAAAACCGCAGGAACCCGGCGGTTTTTCCTTCGGCATGTGCATGCATAACAATCTGCGCCACTCCACGTGCGTCCCTCCCGCCCAGGGCCGATGCTGGACCCGTGATGGACGAGACGGAGTTCTGGCAGCTGGTGGACACGACCCGCGAGACTGCCGAGGGCGACCCCGAGGAACAGGCGGATCTGCTCGTCGAGCGGCTCGTCCAGCTGGACCCGGACTCCGTCCTGGACTTCGCCCGGCACTTCGAGTCCCGTTACAACCGCGCCTACCGCTGGGACCTGTGGGGCGCGGCCTGGCTGCTGCTGGACGGGGCCAGCGACGACGCCTTCGACTTCTTCCGGTGCTGGCTGATCGGCCAGGGCAGGGACGTCTTCGAGGGCGCGATGCACGACCCCGACACGCTCGCCGAGCTGCTGGACGACTTCGACGAGGAGATCGACGGCGACGGCGAGGAGCTGGGGTACGCGGCCGACGAGGCCTACGAGCAGCTGACGGGTGCCGTCGCGCCCGCGCTGGGCATCCCGGCCGCGCCCGCGGAGCCCGAGGGCACTCCGCTCGAGTTCGAGAACGAGTCCGTCATCGCGGAGCGCTACCCCAAGCTGTGGGAGCGGTTCAGGGAGGACTGACCCGGACCGGCGCGCTCCGTGTGGTGCTGCGGGGCCGCGTTCGCCCGGTCCAGTGCCGACGCCGTGGCCGCAGCGGGACCCAGGACGACCGTCACCACCGCGCACACCACGGCCCAGGGCCCGCGTGCCGTCCTCGTCCGCCTCGTGCTCATGCCCATGATCCCCGCCCTCGGCCGGTACCCGTACGACGCCGGACGGCGCCGTACGACGACCGTAGGAGCGGCGGCTCTGGAGGGGCTGTGAGCGGCCGGGGACGTGCCTGTGACCGCCCGGCGCCCGGGCGGGCCGGGCGGGCGGTCAGCGGCCCTGGTAGCGGGCCGCCAGCTCACGGATCTCGGGGATCCTGGCGCTGAGGGCCGCGCCGGGGCAACTGGTCATGAAGGCCGCGTCGTGCCCCGACACGGTGGAGAGCACGGCGGCGGTCCCCGCGCTGTAGCGGCTGAGGCTGTTGCTGGAGACGAGGCGGACGGTACCGCGCGGGTCCACTCCGGCGAGGCCGAGCTTCCAGGCCACGAGACGGGCGATCGCGTCGGTCATCGCCTTCGGCACCGGCGACCCCGCCGTGAAGGTGCCGATCGCGGCGATCCCGGCGGAGCGGTGGTTGAAGCCCTGGGTGTGCGCCCCGGTGACGGGCCGGTCGACCCCGCCCGCGCGGCCCTCGTAGATCGTGCCGCAGCGGTCGACGAGGAAGTTGTACCCGATGTCGTCCCACTGCTTGGCGCCGGTCTGGCCCGCGTAGACGTCACGGATGATGCGGGGCGTGTCGGCGCAGTCGTAGCCGTTCGGCGAGTCGGTGTGGTGGATGAAGACGGCCACGACGCGGTCGTCGTAGCGGGGCGGCGGCTGCTCGCGGGTGCTCTCGGCGTCGAGCCATGTCGACCGCGGCACGATGGGCGGCCTGGCGACGGGACGCGGGACGGTGATCCGGGCCGCGACCGGGGGCGGGGCGGGGGCGCGGGCCGCCGAGAGGTCCACCCCGGCCGCGCACATCACCAGGGCCGCCACGGCGAGCAGGCCGGGCACGCACCCGAGCAGGATCAGGGCCGGCCGTGGGATCCCGACCGGCGCACGCCGGGGCGCACCGGACGGCACGGGGGCGCGCGGGGCGCGCCCCGGGCCGGTGCGGGCCCGTGGCGCCGGGCGTCCGCGCGCCCCGGGCCGTGCGTGGCGGGACGTTCCCTGCCCGGTCCGTATCCGAGGCCCCCGCGGCTTCCGGAAGACACGCATGGAGCCACCCTGACCCGGATCCGCGCGGGCCGCGATGTGTGGTGTGCCACCTGGTGGAACCATCGTGCGTGTCCGGGACGTTTTTACAGGTCCACGGGTGGGTGGCCGTCGCGGCGGCCACCCGAACGCGCGTGGCTGATCACCGGGCCCGCCCGACGCGTATTAAGGGGCCCTAGAGAAAGGCGGCTCCGTGGACGTGCTCGACCTCCTGCTGATGCTGGTCATCCTGGTGTACGCGGCGTCCGGGTACCGCCGCGGCCTGGTGGCCGGCTGCGTCTCGCTGGCGGGCTTCGTGGGCGGCGCCGTCATCGGCGTCTGGGTGCTGCCCTGGATGATGGAGCTGGTCACGGCGGGGACACCGGCGGCGACGGTCACGGCGGTGCTCACGGTCCTGGTGCCCGGCGTGGTGGGCCACGAGCTGGCCGGACGGCTGGCGCTGAAGCTGCGCCGCGAGCTGGACCAGGGGCCGCTGCGGGTGGCCGACGGGATCGGCGGGGCGGCCGCGAACACCCTGGCCGTGCTGCTGGTGGCCTGGGTGGCGGCGAGCGTCCTGGGCGCGTCCTCCTCGACGGTGGTGACGCAGTCGATCCGCAACTCCGCGCTGCTGGGCGCCGTGCAGAACTCGATGCCGGAGACCACGCCGACCTGGTTCGCGCGCGCCACCTCGGCCCTGACGGAGGCGGGCTTCCCGCAGGTCTTCAACCCCTTCGAGAACGAACCGACGGCCGGGGTCGCCAAGCCCTCCGGCGACAGCGTCACGCCGTCCGCGACGAACGCGGCCAAGCTGAGCACCGTGAAGGTCGAGGGCACCTCGGGCAACCAGGGCCGGGAGGGCAGCGGCTTCGTCTACGCCCCCCACCGGGTGATGACCAACGCGCACGTGGTGGCGGGCATCGACGGGCCGACCGTGCGGGTGGGCGGGGTGGGCCGCCCCTACCGGGCGCGGGTGGTCCTCTTCGACCCCCGCCGGGACGTCGCCGTGCTGTACGTGCCGGCCCTGCGGGCGCCGGTCCTCCACTTCGACGGGGTCGCCTCGCGCGGCGACTCCGCGGTGGTCGCGGGCTATCCGCAGGACGGCGGGCTCGACCTCCAGGCGGCCACCGTCGCGGGCCGCATCAACGCGACGGGCCAGAACATCTACAACACCGGCACGGTCACCCGCGAGATCTACTCGATCCGCTCGACCGTCCGCCCCGGCAACTCCGGCGGTCCGCTGCTGACCCCGGGCGGCAAGGTCTACGGCGTGGTCTTCGCCCGCTCGACCTCGGACGACGAGACGGGCTACGTCCTGACGGCGCACGAGGTCGCCGGCGACGCCCGCAAGGGCGCCCACGCCACGGCCCGCGTGGACACGGGCGACCTCGTCACCTCCTGACCGGGGCGATCACGGCCGCAGCGGGCGGCCCATCAGGACGTCGTCCACGTAGACGCCGTCCAGCAGGAACTCGCCGGGGAGGATTCCCTCGACGACGAACCCCTCGGACGCGTACAGCGTCCGTGCCGGGGTGTTGTGGCCGAGCACGCGCAGGGTGAGGCGCCGGGCCCCCTGGCGGCTCGCCTCCTCGCCCGCGGCCCGCAGCAGCGCCCGGCCCACCCCGGCGCCGCGGGCGTCGTCGGCGACGGCCAGGCCGAGGATCTGCCGGACGTGCGCGTTGCAGGCCAGCGGGGTCGGGAAGCCCAGCCGGATGTAGCCGGCCAGGCGGCCGTCGAGCTCGGCGACGATGTGGTCCCGGGGGCCGAACCGCTCGGTGTAGAAGGGCTCGTACGGCGGCCGGGGGCGCGGCATGACCGCGTGCAGGGTGGACCAGGTGTCACGGTCGATCCGGCCGAGCTCGTCCTCGTCGTCCAGGGTGGCGGTGCGTATCCGCGGAGCAGCTGACATAGCGGTCACTGTACGACCGCCGCGCGGCGGCCCCTTCCGTGAAGTCCGCGGCGGCGCGGGCAGGATGGACCCATGAGCGACTCACCGCTGTCCCCGGGTTCCCGCATCGTGATCGCCGGCGCGTCCGGCCTCATCGGTTCCGCGCTGGCGCGCTCCCTGAGCGCCGAGGGACACGAGGTGGTCCGGCTCGTGCGGCGCGAGCCGCGTTCGCCGGGGGAGATCCGCTGGGATCCGCAGCGCCGGCGGATCGACGCGGCGGGGCTGATCGGCTGTGCCGCGGTGGTCAATCTGGCGGGGGCCCCGATCGCGGGGCGGCCCTGGACCAGCGCGTACAAGCGGACCATCCGGGACAGCCGGGTGCTCGGGACGGCGACGCTCGCCGAGGCGGTGGCCTCGCTCGACGAACCACCGCGGGTGTTCGTCAACGGAAGCGCGATCGGGTTCTACGGCGACACCGGCGACCGCGCGGTGGACGAGTCGGCGCCGCCCGGGGACGGCTTCCTGTCCTCCGTCTGCGTGGAGTGGGAGAAGGCAGCGGCTCCCGCGCAGGATGCGGGCGTGCGCACCGTGCTGCCCCGGACCGGGCTCGTGGTGGCCCGCGAGGGCGGGGCCTGGGCCCGGCTGATCCCGCTGTTCCGGGCGGGGCTCGGGGGGCGGATGGGCAACGGGCGCCAGTACTGGAGCCATATCGCGCTGCACGACGAGGTGGCAGCCCTCCGCCATCTCATCGACACCGGGTCGCTGTCGGGACCGGTCAACCTGACCGCTCCCGACCCGCTCACCAACGGCGAGATCACCGAGGCCATGGGCCGGGTCCTGCGCCGCCCGACGCTGCTGACCGCGCCCGCCCCGCTGCTGCGCCTCGCCCTCGGCGACATGGCCGAGGACGTCCTGGGCAGCCAGCGGGTCCTGCCCACCCGCCTCCTGGAATCGGGCTTCACCTTCGCGTTCCCCTCGATCGAGGGAGCCCTGCGAGCGGCCCTGGGCTGAGAGGGGCCCCCGCGCGGGGCCGCTCCCTCCGCATGTGACGCCGAGTCACCCCCTCGCGTCCCCGGCCGGGGTGGGAAGCCTGCCAGGGAGTGGACGGGCAGCCCGACGGGGGCGCGACCGGAGGCCCGCCGGGGCTCGGGGAAGAACGTGTCCCGGGCGGACGGAACGCGGTTGCCGTCTCCGGGAGGGCCAACGGCCCCCGCCCGGCGGGCACATGCACCCCCCATGCCCCCGTGCACGGCCGCCGCGCCGCTTCCCCGGGGTGGCCGGACCTCGCACCCTCGATCCGAACCCGGGCATTCCAGAAGCGTGTTGGGGGCATGACGTCCCCACCGGCCGCGCAACCTCGAGGAGGGGCACGTGCTAGAGCCCGCACGCCACGCCACGCACACGGCAAGGATCGCGCAAGACGTCGACGTCGTCGTCGTGGGAGCCGGTGTCGCCGGCCTCGCGGCCGCACGGCATCTGACCGGGGCGGGGCTGAGGACCGCCGTCCTGGAGGCCGCTCCCCATGTGGGCGGCCGCATGTCCACGGAGAAGGTCGACGGCTTCCGGCTGGACCGGCTCGGCCGGCTCCTGTCCACCTCGTACCCGGAACTGCGCCACACCCCGGGCCTGGAGGGCCTCGTCCTGCGTCCGTTCGCACCGGGCGTGCTCCTGCACAGCGACGGCCACCGCCACCCCACGGGCGTGCCGGGCTCTCGACGGAGCGCGAGGGGCGCATTCACCACCGCGCGCGCCCTCGCGAGCGCCCCCCGGATCCCGCTGCCCCGGCCCGCGCGCGTGACCGCCCGCCCCGGACCGCTCGGCAGCCCCCTCGACCAGTCCCGGCTCGGGGTCGCCCTCGCCCGGATCGCCTCCACTCCGCCGGAGCGCCTGCTCACCCGCCCCGACCTCACCGCGGCGCGGGCGCTGGCCGCCCGGGGACTACCGGCACGTACGGTCGACGCCTTTCTGCGCCCCCTCCTCGCGGCCCTGCTGTGCGACCCGGATCTCGGCACGTCGAGCCGCCTGGCCGACCTCGCGCTGCACTCCTTCGCGACCGGCCGGCTGTGCCTGCCCGAGGGCGGCGCGGACGCGCTCCCCGAGCTGCTCGCGGCCGCCCTCCCGCCCGGGACCGTGCACACGGGCGTCGAGGTCACCGCCGTCTCCACGACCCGTGTCACGACCAGGGACCACGGCGAGGTCCGCTGCCGGGCCGTTCTGCTGGCGACCGGGGCGCGCGCCGCCGCCGGGTTCCTGCCAGGACTGCACGTCCCCGCCTTCCACCCGGTGACCGTGCTGCACCACACCACGGACGAACCGCCGCTGACCGAACCCGCGCTGATCCTGGACGCCGACCGCAGCGGTCCGGTGGCGCACACCGCGGTCGTCAGCCAGGTCGACCCGACCCGGGCACCCGCCGGCCGCGCCCTGGTCTCCTCGACCGTGCTCGGCACCCCGCCCGCCGCGGCCCACCTGGACGCGACCGTCCGCGCCCAGCTCGCCCGTCTCTACGGCACCTCGACGGCGCGCTGGGAGCTGCTGGCGGTCCATCACGAGCCCGAGGCGGTCCCGGCGATGCCGCCGCCGCACGACCCGCGCCGTCCCGTACGCCTGCTCGCGGGCCTGTACGTGTGCGGTGACCACCGGGACACCAGCACGGCGCAGGGGGCGCTGCACTCGGCCCGGCGGGCCGCCCACGCCCTCCTGAGGGACCTGGACGTCCACCCGGCCGCCCCGCTGGCCGAACCCCTGGAGCCGGCCGCCGCCTGACCCCCGGCCCCCCGGGGGCCGGGGGCACCCGGGCGCGCACCCCGCCCGCGCCCGGAAGCGGTCAGCGAGCTTCCCGGTCTCCGGTTCCCCAGGCCGGAGACCGGGGACGGCCCGGACCCCGCTCAGCTCAGCGCGGCCACCTTGTCGCGGTACCCCCGCACGGGAGCCGCGTCCTTGTACGGTTCGAGCCGCTTCTCGAAGTCCCGCACGTACTCGACGGCCCGCGCCGACCGCATCTCCGCCGCCTGCCCCGCGGCCTCAGCGCCGAGCAGACAGGCCTGGTCGAGCTCGCCGAGGCCGAGCCGCGCCGAGGCGAGCACCACCCGGCAGAACAGCCGGCTGCGCGCGTAGCCGGGCGCCCTCAGCTGGAGCGAGCGCTCGGCATGCTGCGCCGCCGCCCGGAACTGCTGCAGGTCGCGGTGGCAGTGGCCGAACTCGTCCGCGAGCTGGGCCTCGTCGAAGTACCGGGCCCAGTGCGGGACCTCGTCGCCGGTCCGGGACGCCTCCAGCGCGCGTTCGGCCCGGACCAGGGAGGCCGTGCAGGCCCGTACCTCGCCGAGCACCCCGTGACCGCGCGCCTCCACGGCGTGCAGCAGCGCCTGCACGACCTGCGGGCCCCCCGAGCCGAGGCCCTGCTGCGCCACCCGGGCGAGCTGCACGGCCTCGCGCCCGTGGCCGAGGTAGACGGCCTGGCGGCTCATGGTGATCAGCACGTACGAGCCGTACACCCGGTCGCCCGCGGCCTGCGCGAGCCGCAGCGCCTGGACGAAGTAGCGCTGCGCGAGCCCGTGCGCGCCGATGTCGTACGACGTCCAGCCGGCGAGCCGGGTGAGGTCGGCGGCCGCGGCGAACAGGTGCCGGCCGGTCTGCTCTCCGTAGGCGCCGCGCAGCATCGGCTCGGCCTCGTGCTCCAGGTAGCGCACGAGGGCCTGGCGGGCGTGGCCGCCGCCGTAGGCGTGGTCGAGGGCGCGGAAGAGTTCGCCGACCGAGCGGAGCGCGGCGATGTCCCCGCCGCTGACGCGCTGGCCGGGGCCCCGCTCGGTCCGGCCGCGCCGGGAGGCGGGTCCCCCCTGCTCGGGCGGTGCCGTGAGCTTGGGCACGGCCGGGCGGCCCTGGGCGGGGATGCGGGCCGGCTGCTCGCCGCGGGCGACCCGGTCGTCGGCCCGGCCGATCAGCCAGTCGCGGCTGGGCACGACGAGCCCGGCCGGGGTGAAGGCGATCTTGCGGAGCTCGGCGTGGCTCCCGGAGTCCTTGCGCCACAGACCGCTGACGATGTCCACGGCCTCCTCGGGGGTCGCGGCGAACTCCAGCCCGGCGTACACGGGCGCGCAGGCGTCGAGCCCGAGGTCCTGCGCGCTCAGCCGGCGGCCGAGGCGGCGGGTGAACACCTCGGCGATGAGCGCGGGGGTGGTCCCGCGGGGCTGCTGGCCGCGCAGCCAGCGGGTCACCGATGTCTTGTCGTATCTCAGGTCCAGTCCGTGTTCCAGTCCGAGCTGGTCGACCCGACGGGCGAGACCTGCGTTGGAGAACCCCGCTTCTGCGATGAGCGCGGCGAGCTGTCGGTTGGGCGTGCGCTGCGCGGGTCGTTCCGTCATCTGCGGTGCGGTCTCCTGCCTTCGGGTCCCCAGGGCTGTCTCGGGACGGCGTGAGAACGTGCTTGCGCCTCCCGAGGCCCCCCTGTGCCCGGATTGCCTGTGAGCAGCCCTTATGGCCTCGTGAACGGCGCGAATGTAGCGGAGCGTGAGCACGTCATCGCACACATCGACATTCATTCATCCGATCGTGTGAGGATTGACCGTCGAGCTGACGCGGCGCGGTCGGACGTACAGTGGCGTGGGCGCGCCACGGACCTGACGAAAGGTTCCTCCGCGTGCCCCGCACGGGGACCACCACGTGCCCGAGGAAGCTTCTAGGGAGGCGCTTGCCGTGAGTGAGTTGCGGTTCGTCCGCATGGGATTCGGTGCCGAGGCCGTCGAGTACCAGGAGGCGTGGGACGAGCAGCGCCGTGTCCACGCGGCCCGCTTCCTGGACGAGATCCCGGACACCTGCCTGCTCCTGGAGCACCCCCCGGTCTACACGGCGGGCCGGCGCACGGCGGACAACGAGCGGCCCCTGGACGGCACCCCCGTCATCGACGTGGACCGCGGCGGCAAGATCACCTGGCACGGTCCGGGCCAGCTGGTCGGCTACCCCATCCAGAAGCTTCCGCGTCCCGTGGACGTCGTAGCGCACGTGCGCCGTCTCGAGGAGGCGCTCATCCGCACCTGCGCGGAGTTCGGCCTGGAGACGAGCCGGGTCGAGGGCCGCAGCGGCGTCTGGGTCCTCGGCGACCCCAAGGACCCCGCCCAGGGAACCTCCTCCGGGCTGGGCGGCCTGTCCCTGGACTTCGACCCCCGGCTGACGGACGAGGAGTTCGACCCGCGGCTCAACGGCCCGGAGTACGCCCCCTCCAACGCCGGCCAGCGCCGCGAGGACCGCAAGATCGCCGCGATCGGCATCCGTGTCGCCAAGGGCGTGACCATGCACGGCTTCGCGCTGAACGTGAACCCGGACAACGTCTGGTTCGACCGGATCATCCCGTGCGGCATCCGCGACGCGGGCGTCGCCTCCCTCGCGGCCGAGCTGGGCCGGGACGTCACCATCGCCGAGGTCCTGCCGGTGGCCGAGCGGCACCTCAGGGACGTCCTGGCGAACGCGGACCTGAGGCCGCGCGTCGTGGAACGCGCGACCGCCTAGACTCCGCCCGCCCGCGGCGAAACCCCTCCGGGAATGCACCCCCGCTCCCGAAGGTTGCCCACGTCGGGGGCCGAGCACCGCACGGGCGTACCCTGGTGTACGCCGAAGAATCGAAGTTACAGGGAGCCGATGTGTCCGCAGTCGCACCCGACGGACGCAAGATGCTGCGCCTGGAGGTCCGGAACAGCCAGACCCCCATCGAGCGCAAGCCCGAGTGGATCAAGACCCGGGCGAAAATGGGCCCCGAGTACACGAAGATGCAGGGCCTGGTGAAGAGCGAGGGCCTGCACACGGTCTGCCAGGAGGCGGGCTGTCCCAACATCTACGAGTGCTGGGAGGACCGCGAGGCCACGTTCCTCATCGGCGGTGACCAGTGCACGCGGCGCTGCGACTTCTGCCAGATCGACACGGGCAAGCCCGAGGCCCTCGACCGCGACGAGCCGCGCCGGGTCGGCGAGTCCGTCGTGACGATGGACCTGAACTACGCCACCATCACCGGCGTCGCCCGCGACGACCTGGAGGACGGCGGTGCCTGGCTGTACGCCGAGACGGTCCGCCAGATCCACGCGCAGACGGCGGGCCGCGAGGCCGGCCGCACCAAGGTCGAACTGCTCGCCCCGGACTTCAACGCCGAGCCCGAGCAGCTGGCCGAGGTCTTCTCCTCGCGTCCCGAGGTGTTCGCGCACAACGTCGAGACGGTCCCGAGGATCTTCAAGCGGATCCGCCCCGGCTTCCGCTACGAGCGCTCGCTCAAGGTCATCACCGAGGCCCGTGACTACGGTCTGGTCACGAAGTCGAACCTGATCCTCGGCATGGGCGAGACCCGCGAGGAGGTCAGCGAGGCGCTCCAGCAGCTGCACGACGCGGGCTGCGAGCTCATCACGATCACGCAGTACCTGCGTCCCTCCGTGCGCCACCACCCCGTGGAGCGCTGGGTCAAGCCGCAGGAGTTCGTGGAGCTCAAGGAGGAGGCCGAGGAGATCGGCTTCTCCGGCGTCATGTCGGGCCCGCTGGTCCGCTCCTCGTACCGGGCCGGCCGCCTGTACCAGATGGCCGTCGAGAAGCGCGGCGCGTACGTCGCCTCCCAGGCGGTCTGATCCCCCGAACGGCACACGTTGCGAAAGGAAAGCGGTGGCACTCGGTGCCACCGCTTTCGTGTGAATCCGCGCACAAGCAACTCCCCCTTCACAACGGCCCGTTCACACCCCCTCACGGCATCCGCCCAGTTGAACCGCGCATCAGCAACGGGGCGGGAAAAGGACCCGCGGTATCAAGGCTTCATTGGTGTTTGACCGCTCGGTCACGTACTGGTAACACCAATCAGTGACTCTGGTTCCACGTCACCACACGTCCCCGTCCGAGCCGTCGATCCCGAGGGGGGATCCACATCATGCAGGCCGCGCCCGTACGCGCCACACCGATTCCGTCGTTCACCGATGCACTGCGTGCCGTCGAGTCGCTGCTCATGAGCAGCGGGCAGCGCACCGCCCGTCGCAACGCCTGGACCTCCGTCCTGGAGGACCGCCGCCGGGCCAAGGACCGGGTCGAGGCGCAGCGCGTGCTGGAATCCGTCTCGCACTCCTGAACGACGGGCCTCCGTCGTCGTTCCTCCGGCAGAGCGGTCCAGCTCACTCCCCACTGCCGTCGTCCGCGCCGTCCGGGCCACGTAGACTCGTGGGCATGGCGAGGAAGGAACCCGCAGCGGACGCTGCGAACCCCGGGCGACTCAAGCAGATCGCTCTGACGTACAAAATGACCCGCAAGGCCGATTCCAAGATCGGTCTTGTACTCGCGGCTGTCGGAATTCTCACCCTCGGTGTCTTCCTCGCGATCGGCTTCTTGATCGGCCACCCGGTCTATCTCGGGATTCTCGGGCTTCTGCTCGCCTTCCTCGCGACGGCGATCGTGTTCGGCCGTCGGGCCGAGCGGGCCGCCTTCGGGCAGATGGAAGGCCAGCCGGGCGCGGCCGCGGCGGTGCTCGACAACATCGGCCGGGGCTGGACCACGACTCCGGCGGTGGCGATGAACCGCAGCCAGGACGTGGTGCACCGCGCCGTCGGCAAGGCCGGCATCGTGCTGGTGGCCGAGGGCAACCCGAACCGGGTGAAGGTCCTGCTGGCCGCCGAGAAGAAGAAGATGGCGCGGATCGTGTCGGACGTCCCGGTGCACGACATCATGGTCGGCACGGGCGAGGGCCAGGTGGAGCTGAAGAAGCTCCGCACGACCATGCTGAAGCTGCCGCGTGTGCTCGCCGGCCCACAGGTCACCGCGACCAACGACCGGCTGCGCGCGATGGGCGACCTGATGAGCAACATGCCCCTGCCGAAGGGCCCGATGCCCAAGGGCATGCGGATGCCGCGCGGCGGCCCGCGCCGCTGAACGTGCTCGCGCCGGCCTGACCAGTCCTACGACGATGGGGCGCCCCGGAATCTCCGGGGCGCCCCATCGTCGTTCGCGGACCTCCTCGACGGGGCGGGTCACGGCGGCTGCGCGGGCCCTCGCCGGGGGCTGGTCGTTGTGGGCACGCCGGCCGGCGCCGGGGCGGGTCGCGGTGAGTGTTCCGGCTCGCGCCGGGGGGCGGGTCGCGGTGAGTGCTCCGGCCAGCGCCGGGGGGCGGGTCGCGGTGAGTGCTCCGGCCCGCGCCGGGGCCGGTCTTCGCGGGCGTGCCCAGCCGGGGCCGGCCTGCCGCCGCGTATCCAGTCGGCCCTCACCGGGATCGATCGCAGCGGGTGGGCCGCTCGGCCGTCCTCGCCGGAACGGGCGCGCCGGGCATCATGGGCTGCCGCTCGGCGGAGCGAGGCGAGGTCGCCGTGACGTCGGGCCGTCCGGCTCCGCCGCCCCGGGAGCCGGGTACTCCGGGCGTGGCCGGGTGTCTCACAGCAGGGCTGGGGCTCTGCCGACCGGCGGGATGCGCCCAGGTCCGCCCCGGGTGCCGCTCCGCGGAGGCGGGACGTGCCGGACTTTGCAGGCCGGCGGCGTGCACCGGGGGCGGGGCCGGGTGTCCTTCGGCGGAGGTGCGGCGCAGCGGGCTCTGCCGACCGGCGGCTGCGCCGGGGTGCGGCCCGGGTTTCGCTCCGTGGGGCGGGACGTGCCGGGCTCTGCCGACCGGCAGGGGTGCGCCGGGTGTCGTTCCGCGGAGGTGGGGCTCGGCGGGCTCTGGCGGCCGGCGGGGGGCGGAGGGTCGCCCGGGAGCGCGGGCCCCCGTGAGGGGGCTCGGGTCAGATGCGGACTTCGATCGTGCGGGCCAGGCGGTCGTGGAGGCCTCGGCCGTCGCGGTCCCAGATCAGGGCCGGGACGGCCACGCACAGGAGAGCCGTGCGCAGCAGGACGCGCAGCGGGTTCGGGCGGCCGCCGCCCTCGGCGACGACCCGCAGGCCCAGCAGTCGCTTGCCCGGGGTGAAGCCGACCGTACCCACCGTGAGGAGGCCAAGGACGAAGAAGACGAGCAGGGCCCAGTTGCCCGTGGCCTGGCCGTAGCCGTCGGTGAGCAGCCCGTATGCGATCAGGAGGCACAGACCCCAGTCGACCGCGAGGGCGCCCAGCCGGCGGCCGGGGCGGGCGATCGAGCCCGGTCCGTGCTCCGGGAGACCGAGCTGTTCGCCCCGGTATCCGAAGTCGACACCGGCATCCTCCGCCGCCGCGCGGGGGCCGGAGAGCCACGATCCGATTGCTTGCCTGTTGTCCACCCGTCCAAGGTACTGTGCCCGTTTTGCCATACGGACAGGAGGGGCCCGAAGGGCCGCAGTCGGTTAACTTGGGCGAAACAAACGGGTCACGCTGGAGAAATCCCCCGTCCCTAAGGTCGGCTCCAGCGTGTGCCACCGCACTGGCCGCACGAACGAACTACCACCCCGGTCCACTGTGGGCGGGAGTAGGAGGAGCTGGATGTTCCAGAACGCCGACGAGGCCAAGAAGTTCATCGCGGACGAGGACGTCAAGTTCGTAGATGTCCGTTTCTGCGACCTGCCGGGTGTGATGCAGCACTTCACGATCCCGGCCGAGGCCTTCGACCCGGCCGAGGAGCTCGCCTTCGACGGCTCCTCCATCCGCGGCTTCCAGGCCATCCACGAGTCCGACATGGCGCTCCGCGCCGACCTGTCCACCGCGCGCGTCGACCCCTTCCGCCGCGACAAGACGGTCAACATCAACTTCTTCATCCACGACCCGATCACGGGCGAGCAGTACTCCCGTGACCCGCGCAACGTGGCCAAGAAGGCCGAGGCCTACCTCGCCTCGACCGGTATCGCCGACACCGCGTACTTCGGTCCCGAGGCCGAGTTCTACGTGTTCGACAGCGTGCGCTTCAAGACCGCCGAGAACGAGTCCTTCTACCACATCGACTCCGAGGCCGGCGCCTGGAACACCGGTGCCCTCGAGGACAACCGCGGTTACAAGGTCCGCTACAAGGGCGGCTACTTCCCGACCCCGCCGGTCGACCACTTCGCCGACCTGCGTGCCGAGATCTCCCTGGAGCTGGCCAACTCCGGCCTCCAGGTCGAGCGCCAGCACCACGAGGTGGGCACGGCCGGCCAGGCCGAGATCAACTACAAGTTCAACACGCTGCTCGCCGCGGCCGACGACCTCCAGCTCTTCAAGTACATCGTGAAGAACGTCGCCTGGCGCAACGGCAAGACCGCGACCTTCATGCCGAAGCCGATCTTCGGCGACAACGGCTCGGGCATGCACGTCCACCAGTCGCTGTGGAGCGGCGGCTCCCCGCTGTTCTACGACGAGGCCGGCTACGCGGGCCTGTCGGACATGGCCCGCTACTACATCGGCGGCATCCTCAAGCACGCGCCGTCGCTGCTGGCCTTCACCAACCCGACGGTGAACTCGTACCACCGTCTGGTCCCCGGCTTCGAGGCCCCGGTCAACCTGGTCTACTCGCAGCGCAACCGCTCCGCGGCCATGCGCATCCCGATCACGGGCTCGAACCCGAAGGCCAAGCGCGTCGAGTTCCGCGCGCCCGACTCCTCCGGCAACCCGTACCTGGCGTTCTCGGCCCTGCTGATGGCCGGTCTGGACGGCGTGAAGAACAAGATCGAGCCGGCCGAGCCGATCGACAAGGACCTGTACGAGCTGGCTCCCGAGGAGCACGCGGGCGTGGCCCAGGTCCCGACCTCGCTCCCGGCCGTCCTCGACTCGCTGGAGCGCGACCACGAGTTCCTGCTCGCGGGCGACGTGTTCACGTCCGACCTGATCGAGACGTGGATCGACTACAAGCGCACCAACGAGATCGCGCCGCTCCAGCTGCGTCCGCACCCGCACGAGTTCGAGCTGTACTTCGACGTGTAGATCCGTCGCTCCAGCCGCACACGTCACCGGCCGCGTCCTTCCTCCGGGAGGGGCGCGGCCGGCGCGTTTCCCCCCGCCGCGTGCGGTGCGGGCCCGGCACCACGGGCGCTGCCGGGTCCCCTGCCGTGGGTGGTTCTTTGCCCGCCGCAGGGCCGATCGGCACCGGTTCATGGGGAATCGCGGGCGCACAATGGAAAGCGGGACGAGTGCCTGACTGCGGGGTGGTGCGAGATGCGGAGCCGGTTCCGGAACGATCGGCAGCTGACCGTGCGGATGACGGTCACGCTGTTCCTGCTCGGATTGCTGTACGTGGCCTTCGTCGCCGCGCTGATCGTGTTGCTGAAGTCGTGGGTGCTGGTCGTCGTGATCGCGGCCGGGGTGCTGATCGCGCAGTACTGGTTCTCGGACCGGATCGCGCTGTACGCCATGCACGGGCGGATCGTGGAGCGCGAGGAGTACCCGCAGCTCCACGGAGTCGTCGACCGGCTGTGCGCCGTGGCCGACATGCCGAAGCCGCTGGTCGCCGTGTCGGACATCGACATGCCGAACGCGTTCGCCACCGGACGCAACGCCGATCACGCGGTGCTGTGCGTGACCACCGGGCTGCTGCGCCGGCTGGAGCCCGACGAACTGGAGGGCGTCCTCGCGCACGAGCTGTCGCACGTGGCGCACAAGGACGTCGCCGTGATCACCGTGGCCTCCTTCCTCGGGGTCCTCGCCGGGCTGATCGTGCGGTTCGCGTTCTACTCGCAGCTGTTCGGCGGGCGGGGCCGCAAGGACCAGAACACCGTCGCGATCTTCATGGCGGTGATGGCGGTGTCCGCGGCCGTGTACGCGATCAGTTTCATGCTGATCAGGGCACTCTCCCGGTACCGCGAGCTGGCCGCCGACCGGGCCGCCGCCCTGCTCACCGGCCGCCCCTCGGCGCTGGCGTCCGCGCTGACCAAGGTGACCGGGGACATCGGCCGGATCCCGACGAAGGACCTGCGGACCGCGCAGGCCTTCAACGCCTTCTACTTCACCCCCGCGCTCGGCGCCCAGCCGGGCATCGCCAACCTGTTCTCGACCCACCCGAGCCTGGAGCAGCGGCTGGAACAGCTGGCCCGCATCTCCGCCGAGCTAGGCGAGCCCGCGGTGCCGGACACGAGCACCCCGACCGGAGAGGCCCTCTGACCGCATGGGGTTCCTGGACATCCTGCTGGGCCGCAGCAAGCCCGCCGTTCCCGATCTCGACCAGCTCTTCGGACTGCCGTCGGCGGCCGTGACCCTCCAGGCGGCGGCCGGGTTCACCCCGACCGGCACGGGAGCGGTGTGCTTCGCGTCCGCCGAGGGCGGCGCCTTCGCCCAGGCCCATCAGGAGGCGCAGGCGCTGCTGGACGCCGACACCGAACGGACCGGTCCGCCGGTGGAGCGGACCCGGGACGAGTACGGCTACTCGTGGCTGGTCTCCCGCCGCGCCCCGGACGACCTGCCGGCGCTGGTGAGCGATCTGCACGCGGTCAACAGCTCGCTGGAGGGCTCCGGCTTCGGCCCCCAGCTGCTGTGTTCCGTGGTGGGCTTCGAGGACGCCGGCGGACGGCGGCTCGGTCTGGTCTATCTGTACAAGCGCGGCACCTTCTACCCCTTCGCGCCGCTCCCCGGCGAGGGCGAGCGGCGCGACAACGCGCTCGAACTCCAGATCAAGGCGGTCCTGACCGACGACCTGCGCGTCGAGACGGACCTGGCCCGCTGGTTCCCGATCTGGGGCGCACCGGGGCTGTGACACCCCGGTCCGCACCCCGTTTCCTCCCGACTGCACCCCGCCCCATATCGCTATAAAGTCGGACGGAATCGACACAAGGGGTGCCCTCATGAGCAATCTGTTCGTCGTCGCCTACGACGATGTCGCCACCGCCGGGCAAGTCCGCGACAAGCTGTTCGAGCTGTCGAAGCAGCACCTCGTCGAGTTGGAGGACGCGGTCGTCGTCGAGCGGAGCGAGGACGGCAGGATCAAGCTCCACCAGGCGGTCAGCCACACGGCCATCGGCGCGGCGGGCGGCGCCCTGTGGGGCGGTGTCATCGGTCTGCTCTTCCTGGCCCCGCTGCTCGGCGCGGCGGTGGGCGCGGCGGCCGGCGCGGCCGGAGGCGCGGTCACGGACACCGGGATCAACGACAAGTTCATGAAGGATCTCAGCCAGAATCTGCGGCCCGGCGCGGCCGCGCTGTTCGTCCTGGTCAAGCAGGCGGCCGGGGACAAGGTCATCCCCCAGATCGCCGAGTTCGGCGGCCAGTTGGTGCAGACCTCGCTGAGCCAGGAGCAGGAGGACCACCTGCGGGAGGCGGTCGCCGCGGCCCGGGCGAAGGCGTCCGCGGCCACCGAGGCCCCGGCGACCGAGGCCCCGGCGGCGTCGGCCGGCACCACCGAGCCCCCGGCGGCAGCGCCCGGCACCACCGCACCGGACGCCGACGGCACTCCCGCCGCCTCCTCCTGAGTCTGCCTCTCCCCCCGTCAACGCCCCCTGTCGTCACCGTGGTTGACCGGCCGTTCCGGCGGCCCCCGGTCACCGCGGTGCCCGGTCCGCGTGCGTCAATGGGGAGATGCTCTCTCCCTTCACGCACGACCACGACGGTGAACGACTGAGCTGTGTCCGCGGCGGCGGGGACTTCGCCGGTGACGGCGCGGCGACCGTCGTCCTGCTGCACGGCGCGGGCAACGGCAGCAAGGAGCGGCTGCTCCCGCTGCTCGCCGACTTCGCCGACCGCGGCTGCGCAGGGCTGGCGTTCGACTTCTCCGGGCACGGCGAGAGCACCGGCACCCTGGGCGCGCTGAGCCTTCGGCGGCGGTTCGAGCAGGCCGTGTCGGTGATCGACGCGACGGTTCCGGCCGGGGCCCCGCTGATCCTGGCCGGGTTCAGCATGAGCGGTCAGACGGTGGCCGATCTCGCCCGGCACTACGGACGGCGCACGGTCGCCCTCGTACTGTGCGCGCCCGCTGTGTACGCCGCCGAGGCCTGGCCCCTCCCCTTCGAGGACCCGGAAGACCCCGCCCGGCCGGAGGAGCCCACAGGCGTCACGCGGTCCGAGGCCCCGGAAGGCCCCGCCCGGCCCGAGGAGCCCACAGGCGTCACGCGGTCCGAGGCCCAGGGCGTGCAGAGCCGCTTCAGCCGGATCATCCGTACCCCCGGCACCTGGCGGGAGGCTCCCGCGCTCGACGTGCTGCGGGCGTACGAGGGCCGGGCGGTGCTCGCCGTGCCCGCCGCGGACGCCGTCATCCCGCCCGAGGTGACGCGGGCCGTGACCGACGCGCTCTCCGCCCGCGCCGACTTCTCCCGCCTCGAACTGCCCGACGCCGACCATCTGCTGGGGCTCTGGTTCCGTGACCACGCCGAGGACCGGCGGCGCCTGGTGGACCTCGCGCTCACCGGACTCCGGGCGCCGGTCCGCCCGGCCGCCGGCGCCCGCGCGGACGGCGGCGCCTGAGCGGACGGCGCCCAGGAAGCGGCGCCCGACGGGACGGCCGCCGAGGATGCGGCCGCCGTCTCACACGCCCGGTGCCGCCGGGACCACGCCCGCGATGACCGCCGCGCCCAGGGCCGCGTGGTCGGCGGCGTTGCGGTCCGAGTAGCGCAGCGCGAAGTCCGCGACGGCGCGCTCGAAGGTGTCGGCGCCGCCGAGGTAGGCGGCGATGGCGACCCGGTCTCCGGAGCGGGCGTGGGCGCGGGCCAGGGCCGTGCCGCACAGCCGGGCGTAGGAGCGCAGTTCACCCGGGCTCATGCCGGCGACGTCCGCGGCCCCCGTCCGCTCGTGCAGCTGGCGCCAGTAGAACGCGCGCCCCTCTGGGCCGGTCGTCCAGCCGAGGAAGACGTCGCCCGCGGCCTGCATCAGCCGCTGCCCCGCGACGACCCTGCGCCCGGGGTGGACGTAGGGACCGCTCGGCAGATGCTCCTCCAGCACGGAGCGGCCCGCCTGCTTGATCTGGAGGAACAGCGGGTCGTCGGCGTCCCGCCCGGCGAGCAGGACGATGAAGCAGCGGGTGCCGACGCTGCCCACGCCGACGACCTTGCGGGCCGCGTCGAGGAACCGGTACCGGTCGAGGAGCAGACGGCGTTCCTCGGGGAGCGTGGAGCGGTAGTCGCTGAAGATCTTGCGGAGCGAGGCCATGTCCATGGATCCGGCCGGTTCCAGCAGCGGCGGGTCGTGGACGATGCGGCGGCGTCCGCCGACGGTCTCGGTGAGTTTGCCGAGCGCCTGCAGGCTGGTGCGGCGGCGGGCCCGGGTGAGGGTGGCCTCGGCGCGCCGGCGCCGGCGTCCCGAGCGGACCAGCGGCAGCAGCAGATCGGCGTCGATGTGCTGGTACCAGACGGTCAGTTCGCCCTGCCGGGCCAGGCGCCGGACCGCCTCGCGGTACTGCCCGGCGGCGGCCCGGGCCGCGCCGAAGACGTGCTCCTCCTTGTGCCCGTTCTCCCGGGCGGCGACCGCGACGCTGGCGGCGAGCCGTTTGACGTCCCACTCGAAGGGGCCGGGGAAGGTCTCGTCGAAGTCGTTGAGGTCGAACAGCAGGGGGCGTTCCGGGGCGGCGTACAGGCCGAAGTTGAGCAGGTGGGCGTCGCCGCACAGCTGGACGGTGAGCCCGGTGTGGGGCTGGGCGGCCAGGTCGGCCGCCATGACGGCGGCGCCCCCGCGCAGGAACGCGAGGGGGGAGCCCGCCATCCGGGCGTAGCGGATGGGCAGCAGTTCCGGAAGCCGGTCCCGGCCCTGCGTCTGCAGGAGGCCGACGGGATCGGGGCGGTCGGCGGCGGGGATCCAGGTGCCGTGCGCGGAGCGGGGCACCCGCTTGCGGGCCGCCCGGCCCCGGGCGGCCCGGTCCGCCGTGCTCGCCGTGACACTGTCGCGGAGCACGCCGTCAGTGCCTCGCGGCGCGGGCGACGTCGGTCTTGACGTCACCGGTGAGGGAACGGTTGCTGCGGGCGGTGGCGTCCTTGGAGCCGCCTCCCGCGACGTCGTCGACCGTCACGACCGTCGTGTCCAGGAGGTTGCCGCTCTGGTCGCGGAAGTCGACCTGAACGACGTACGACTTCGCCGAGGAGGTCGGGTTGGTGGCGGTGACCTTGACCGTGGCGCGCCCGTCGGAGTCGGGGCTCGCGGCCCCGGCGGTCTTCACCTCGCTCTTGGCGTCCACGCCACCCTTGAACTCGTCGAACCTCCGGCCGGCCTCGGCGGTCGCGGAGGCAACGGCGTCACCGGCCCGGGTGGCGGCCTCCGACACGGCGGACGCCGCCTTCGACGCCGCGGAGGCGGCCTTCGAGGCAGTGCCGGAGGGGGTGCTGTCGTCGGAGCAGGCGGCCAGCTGGGTGGCCAGGGCCACCACCACGGACGCGGCCAGGATCAGTCGGACCGGTCCTCGTATGCCGTCCCTCTGATGCATCGTCTCTCCCCACGTGGTCCTGGTTCGCCTCCGGGATCCCGCTTCCTCGCGGTGGCCCCCAGTCAAGGCCGCGCGGGGGGCCGCCGCATGCCCGGCTGCTGCCAACGGGTGAACCCCGCCCCGTGACGGGCGGGCGTCCGCGAGGATGGGGAGCACGGATCGGGGAGCGCGCAGGGCACGGCGAGGGGAAGACGACGTGACGGGAAGGCCGCGGCACATCGGGCCCGAGGAGCGGCGGGCACGGCTCGGGCTGCGGCAGCGGCTCACGGCCCCGGCGCGGGCGGCGACCGCCGAGGAGGTGGCCGACTCGCTGGTCGCGTTGCACGGCACCGACCCGGCGACGGTGTACCTGGCGGTGGGCGCGCGGCTCGCGGACTCCGGGTCGACGGTGGAGCGGGTGGAGCGGGCCCTGTACGAGGACCGTTCCCTCGTACGGATGCACGGCATGCGGCACACGGTGTTCGTGTTCCCGGCCGCCCTGACGGCCGTCGTGCACGCCTCGACGGGACTCGACATCGCCGCGAAGGCTCGCACCGCCCTCGTCAAGGACATGATCGCCGGGAGCGACGGGCGGCTGACGGAGGCGTGGCTGGACGAGGTCGAGGCGTCGGCGCTCGCCGTGCTGGCCCGGCGCGGCGAGGCCACGGTCAACGAACTCACCGGGGAGGAGCCGCGGTTGAGGGAGCAGTTCGCCTACGCGCCCGGGAAGAGCTACGAGGGCGTGCACACGGTGTCGTCCCGGCTGATGCGGGTCCTCGGGGTCGAGGGCCGGGTCGTGCGGGGGCGTCCGCTCGGGTCGTGGACGTCGACGCAGTTCCGCTGGGCGGTCGCGCCGCCGCATCCCGAACTGCCGCCCGCCGAGGCCCGTTCGGCGCTGCTGGACCGCTGGCTGACGGCGTGCGGGCCCGCCACCGAGGCGGACCTGAAGTGGTGGACGGGATGGAAGGCCAAGGACCTGCGAGCGGCGCTGGCCGCGTGCGGGGCGGTGGCCGTGGCGCTCGACGACGGGCTCACCGGATATGTGGCGGCGGGCGACGAGGACCCCGTCGGCGGGCCGGAGGCACCCTGGGCGGCCCTGCTGCCCGCCCTCGACCCGACGCCCATGAGCTGGCAGGAGCGGGACTGGTACCTCGCTCCGTCGATGCGGCCCGCCCTCTTCGACCGCAGCGGCAACGTCGGTCCGACGGTGTGGTGGGACGGGCGGGTGGTCGGCGGCTGGGCGCAGCGGCCGGACGGCGAGATCGCCTGGCGGCTGCTGGACACCGAGGAGGTCGGCCGCGAGGCCCGGGCGGCGATCGGGGCGGAGGCGGACCGGCTGCGGGCCTGGGTCGGCGACACCCGGGTCACCCCGCGTTTCCGGACCCCGCTGGAGCGGGAGCTGTCGTCGGGGTGAGACCGGGCGGTGTCCCGGCGCCGGGAGACAGGACGGCGCCGGCACCCGGAGCGGTGCTGGCGCCGACACGACCGGGCCGGGGTGGCCCCGCCGCGAGGCGGAACCCCCGGCACCGGTCGACGGACGCTCGGTTCCTCAGCGCGCGTACCGCATCAGGGCCCGCACCATGTGGCACGTGCTGTCCGACGGCGGGTGCACCCCGATGAGGAGCGCGGTGCTGCGGATCTTCTCGTTGCGGGCCTGGTTCGGCACGTACACGCCGGAGTCGAGCAGGGCTATGGCGAGTCGCATGGCCTTGAGCCGGCGGTTGTGCGTGACGTACCAGTCACGCGGGCGCCCCGGCGGCAGCGGGCGCTTCTCCACGGGCTCGTAGGGCAGGACCGGCTGGACCGCTCTCCTGGACGTGGACCGGGTGGGCTGTGGCTTCAGTGCGGCAGCGGGCACGGGCATCCTCCTGTCGCGGTCAGGGCGTCGTCCGGACCCCCCGGCGACACCCTCGAACACTGCTTCTATTCTACCGCCAGGCACTGACAAAAGCCCCTGGCCAGGGGGCCTTTGGGGGTGCCGTGACGGCCGTTTCCGATGCGGTCTGCCGTAACGTGTGCGGCATGGAGATCTGGATCAATCCGGCCTGTTCGAAGTGCCGCAGCGCGATCAGCCTGCTCGACGCGGAGGGTGCCGAGTACACCGTCCGCCGCTATCTGGAGGACGTGCCCAGTACGGAGGAGATCCGCGCCGTCCTCGACCGTCTCGGCCTCGAACCGTGGGACATCACCCGGACCGGGGAGGCGGACGCGAAGGAGCTGGGGCTCAAGGACTGGGCGCGGGACGCCGGTTCACGGGAGCGGTGGATCACGGCGCTGTCCGAGCACCCGAAGCTGATCCAGCGGCCGATCATCACCGCGGACGACGGAACGGCGCTGGTGGGCCGCACGGAGGAGGCGGTGCGGGAGGCCCTGTCGCGGTAGCGGGCCGCCCGCTCCAACTCCCGTGTGATCCACGTTACTTAAGTGAATGCCGTAACCGTTGAGTAACTCCGTTCGGCATCTCGTACATAGCGACGTACCGCTCCCCCACTCTCTGGAGGCGCGCATGTCGCGTAGGAGAACTCTCAGCACCAAGAAGAAGATCGCTCTGCTCGTCAGTGCGGCGACCGTGGCCGGCGGCGGGGCCTTCGCCCTGGCCGCCACCTCGAACGCGGCGTCCGTGCAGACCGCTCAGACCTCGGTCGCGTGTCAGGGCCTGGCCACCGCGCTCGGCAACAACCTGAACTTCATCGCGGACCAGAAGGCCCACCCCGACTCCCAGTCGGCGGCCAGAATCGCGAACCGTGAAGCGGTCGTCGCGCAGATCAAGGTTCAGCAGCAGGCCTCGGGCTGCGCTGTCGGGGAGTCGGCTCAGGGCTCCCAGACCGGCCAGCAGGCCGCCACGCAGCCCGCGCAGTCCGCTCCGGCCCAGGCCGCCCCCGCGGCCCCGGCGCAGAGCGCCCCCGCGAACAACGCGGGTGGCGGCGCCGCCACCGGCCAGCAGGTCTGCAACGGCTCGACCGTCACGCTCTCCGGCGAGGGCGGCGCACCGGCCGCGTCCAGCAACCAGTTCCCGGCCGGAACGAAACTGAAGGTCACCAACCTGGACAACAACAAGTCCACGACCGTTCAGGTCACGTCGGTCTCCGGAAGCTGCGTGCTGCTGAACAACGCGGCCTTCGAGCAGGTCCGCGAGCCGGGCAAGTTCCTGATCCGCCGGGCCCGCATCGAGAAGGTGGGATAACGGACAGAAAGGACCGGAAGCCCTGCCGTCACCGACCCGTCCCGGGGCCGGGGACGGCAGGGCTTCCGGCTGTGCCGGCCCGCACGGGGGCGGACACCCGGTCCCCCGGTGCGTACGGGCACCACCGGGACGGATCGCCCCCGCGGTCTTCACACCGATCGCATACGAGCGGCCCCGCGCGGGCTCACCGCGGCGCCGCGGGACGGCCGGGCGGACGATCGCAGCCGCGAACGGCCAAGGGCCGGCGTGGGCGGCGGCGCGGGGCGTGTGACACCGGGCACATAGGGCCCAGGTAACACGGGGTTCACATTCGGGCAATGCTCGGGAAATCGCTGGTTGACAGGCTTCCGGTCATCCCCGGCGGCGCCCCAGTGCCGCAGCGCCGCAGCACCCGCAAGTGCGATCAAGACCCACCCCGAAGGATGTGGCCCGTGAGCTTCAAGGCTGAGTACATCTGGATCGACGGCACCGAGCCGACGGCCAAGCTCCGTTCCAAGACGAAGATCCTGGCCGACGACGCCAAGGGTGCGGAACTGCCGATCTGGGGCTTCGACGGCTCCTCGACGAACCAGGCCGAGGGGCACTCCTCGGACCGTGTGCTCAAGCCCGTGGCCAGCTACCCGGACCCGATCCGCGGCGGCGACGACATCCTCGTCCTGTGCGAGGTCCTCAACATCGACATGACGCCGCACGAGTCCAACACCCGTGCCGCGCTGGCCGAGGTCGCCGGGCGCTTCGCCGCCCAGGAGTCGATCTTCGGCATCGAGCAGGAGTACACCTTCTTCAAGGGCTCGCGCCCGCTCGGCTTCCCCGAGGGCGGCTTCCCGGCCGCTCAGGGCGGCTACTACTGCGGTGTCGGCGCCGACGAGATCTTCGGCCGTGACGTCGTCGAGGCGCACCTGGACAACTGCCTCAAGGCGGGTCTCGGCATCTCCGGCATCAACGCCGAGGTCATGCCCGGCCAGTGGGAGTTCCAGGTCGGCCCGCTGTCGCCGCTCGAGGTCTCGGACCAGCTGTGGGTGGCCCGCTGGCTGCTCTACCGCACCGCCGAGGACTTCGACATCTCCGCGACGCTGGACCCGAAGCCGGTGAAGGGCGACTGGAACGGCGCGGGCGCGCACACCAACTTCTCCACCAAGGCGATGCGCGAGGGCTACGACGCGATCATCACCGCGTGCGAGTCGCTCGGCGAGGGCTCGAAGCCGATGGACCACGTCAAGAACTACGGCGCCGGCATCGACGACCGCCTGACGGGTCTGCACGAGACCGCCCCGTGGAACGAGTACAGCTACGGCGTCTCCGACCGCGGTGCCTCGGTCCGCATCCCGTGGCAGGTCGAGAAGGACGGCAAGGGCTACATCGAGGACCGCCGCCCCAACGCGAACGTCGACCCGTACGTCGTGACGCGTCTGATCGTCGACACCTGCTGCACCGCCCTGGAGAAGGCCGGCCAGGTCTGATCCCGCGCAGCACTTCCGAGGGGGCGTCCACCGTCACGGTGGGCGCCCCCTCGTGCTGTCCGCGGACCCGTGACCGGCGTCGGAGGGCCCGGTCGAAGGCCCTGTCAGGAGCCCGGTCGCGGCAGGCGGATCCGTTCCGCGGCGACTTCCCGCCAAGGAGGCGTCCGAGCAGTGAGAGGAGGCTCCTGTTGCGGGGGCGTGTCTGCTTCAATGGGTGCATGGCCAACTTCCGGAAGTGCCTCGCGACGGGTCGCCATGACCTCGAGCCCTTCTGGCCTTCCCGTCAGCACCACGACTTCGACCGGGTGTGTTGTCGCGCGACGAACGCGCGGGCCCTCTAAAGCCGTACACCCCGGCCTTCGGCCAGCGCGCACGACGTACGTCCTCGACCGCCCCGACCACGAACTCGCGGCCGTCGAACCTCCCGACGAACTTCTCGCGCGAAAGAGCTGACCTCTCATGGCGACCACCCGTTCCTTCTCCTCCGTCGCGACCTCCCCGTCCCCCGCTCCCCCGGCCGCCCCGGCGCGGCACCGGCTGCGCGCAGTCGACCGGGACGAGGTCGCGGACGTTGCCACCTTCCTTCCGCCGGGCGCCACCTGGCTGCCCGCCCCGCAGAACGCGCTGCCCGTCCTGCCGGGACAGCCGCCGATGATCGGCTACCTGGTCCTGGTGCCGGCGGACCAGCAGCCCCTGCTGCCGGCCGCCGTGACGGGCCCCGCCCCCGTCGGCGGCGCTCTCCCGGACGACGCGGGTGACGCTCCCGCCGACCCGCTCGTGCGCGTCGACCCGGTGCAGCGCACCGCCGAGGTCGACGGGCAGGCGCTGGACCTCACCTATCTGGAGTTCGAGCTGCTCGCGCATCTCGTCCGGCATCCGCACCGGGTGCACACCCGCGACCAGTTGGTGTCCACGGTGTGGGGCTACGGACACGTCGGCGACGGACGGACCGTCGACGTCCATGTCGCACGGCTGCGCCGCAAGCTCGGCAGCCGGCACCGGCAGACGATCCAGACGGTGCGCCGGGTGGGCTACAAGTACACGCCGCCGACCGGCCGTTGACCTTTCCGGCGGGCACTCCCGCCGTCTGCCCGGCCCGCCCGGCCGTACCCGCGGATCTCCTGTCGGCAGATTCGCGTTCCCCCGGGCGGCCCGGGCGGGCACAGTCGTCCCCATGACACGCAGACTTCTGATGCTGGGCGGTACGGAGTTCGTGGGGCGCGCGGTCGTGGAGGCGGCCCTCGCCCGGGGGTGGGACGTCACCCTCCTCCACCGCGGGAACCACGAACCCCCGCCCGGGGCACGGTCGTTGCTCGGCGACCGCACCTCGCCGGACGGGCTCGCGGCGCTCGCGGGCACCACGGACACCTGGGACGCCGTCGTCGACACCTGGTCGGCGGCCCCGCGGCCGGTGCGCGACGCGGCCCGCCTGCTGGCCGGACGGGTGGCCCGCCATGTGTACGTGTCGAGCTGCTCGGTGTACACCTGGCCCCGCGCCGCCGGGTACACCGAGGAGGCGCCGCTCGTGGAGGGCGCTTCGGCCGGCGCCGACGCGACGGAGTACGCCCTGGACAAGCGCGGCGGGGAACTCGCCGCCGTCGAGGCCTTCGGCGACGCGCGTTCGCTGCTCGTGCGGTGCGGGCTGATCCTCGGACCGTACGAGAACGTCGGACGGCTGCCCTGGTGGCTGGGGCGGATCGCGGCCGGGGGGCCGGTACTCGCCCCCGGACCCCGCGAACTGCCGCTCCAGTACGTCGACGTCCGGGACCTGGCGGAGTGGATCCTCGGCGCGGTGGAGGCGGAACACACGGGGGCGTACAACCTGGCCTCCGCCCCGGGGCACGCGACGATGGGCGCGCTGCTCGACGCCTGCGTCCGGGCCACCGGGTCGCGGGCCGAACTGCGCTGGACGGACCCGGAGACGGTGCTGGCCGCCGGGATCGACCCGTGGACGCAGCTTCCGGTGTGGGTCCCGCCCACCGGCGAACTGCACGACTCGGTGTACGCGCTCGGCGTCGGGCGGACGCTGCGGACGGGGCTGCGGTGCCGGCCGGTCGAGGAGACCGTCGAGGACACCTGGCACTGGCTCCGGTCGCTCGGCGGTGCCGCGCCCCGGCGCACCGACCGGCCGGCCGTCGGACTGGATCCCGCGGTGGAGGCGAAGGTCCTCGGCCTCTGAAATTCCGGCAATTTCCCCGGACCCGGGAGCACCACGACAATTGGACGATCACGAACTCGACTGCCTGGAAGGGCAGTTGAGTCCGTCCAGGCCCTGGCATCCACTGAACACAAGTCAAAAAAAGCGATCTCAAACCTGAATTCCGAGATCAACTCCCGGGAATTCGCGGGCTTCTGGGACCATTGTGACCGAATTGGTCTCACGGCTTTCTAAGATTCTTTCGAGACCCCTGAACACCTCGCGCACCTCCTGCGTATGGAATGGAGCCGCTTCACTCCTGTCGGGCGCCTCGCTGCCCCGCAAGGAAGTCAGAGGAGTTCCATGGGACGCAACATTCGAAAACGACGTTCGCCGATGGCCGTTCGCGCCGTTGCCGCGTCGGCAGCGCTCGCGATCGGTGGGGGTGGGCTGGTCTGGGCGAATTTCTACGCCTCGGCGCACGAGAGCAACTCGGGCCGTAACACCACCAAGGCCGCTCCGGCGCAGGTGGCCACCATCCAGTGTCCGGACGTCGGCCAGAAGCTGTCCAACGTCCCGAACCAGGCCCGTGGCCAGGTCGACGGGGAACTGGCGACGCTGGACCAGCAGATCACGGCTGCCTACCAGCGGCTCGCCACCACGCGTGACGCGCAGACGAGGGACGCGAGCTTCGTCCAGAACTCCATCCTCACGCCGCTGAAGCAGAACCGGCAGGTGATCATCGACCGGATCAAGCTGGAGATCAACCGCGTCGGCGGCAAGGCTCCGGGCTGGCTCGACGGTCTCTCCACCTGCACGGGCCAGCCTGCCGCCGGGCAGAACACCGGCGGACAGAACAACGGCGGGCAGAACAACGGCGGCGCCACCGCCGCTCCGTCCGCGAGCGCCCCGGCCGGCGGGAACGCGGGCGGCAACGCGGGCGCGGGTGCCTCCGCGAGCGCGAGCGCCCCGGCCGGCGGTGCCCAGGCGGGCAACGGCGGACAGGCCGGCAACGGTCCGGTCGCGGCCGACTTCGTCGACATCACCAAGGTCCAGCCGAACGTTCCCGCCAAGGCCCGGACCCAGGCCGGCGGTTCGTCCGGTACGTTCAGCAGCTCCTGCGGTGTCAACGCGAACAAGAAGTTCAACACGGACAACGTGATCGTGGCTCCCGGTGTCACCAACGGTGCGCACCACCTGCACGACTACGTCGGCAACCAGTCGAACGACGCCTTCGCCACCAACGACACCTTCGCGGCGGCCCAGACGTCGTGCTCCAACCAGGGCGACAAGTCGTCGTACTACTGGCCGGTCGTGCGTATCCAGAACGGCACGCAGGACTTCGACCAGAACAACCTGGGCGGCGGCAAGGAACTCAACGTCGGCGCGATCCAGCAGGTGAAGCAGGCGCAGATCAAGTTCGTCGGCAACGCGAAGAGCAAGGTCGTCGCGATGCCGAAGTTCCTGCGCATCATCACCGGTGACGCCAAGACCACGACCAACGGTCTGGCGAACGCCAACGCTCACTGGAGCTGCACCGGCTTCGAGAACAAGGTGCAGCTCACGCAGCAGTACCCGATCTGCCCGCGCGGCAGCACCGTGGTCCGCACCTTCGCCTTCCAGAGCTGCTGGGACGGTGTGAACGCCGACAGCGCGAACCACCGTACGCACGTGGCCTTCGCCGACGCCCAGGGCAACTGCGCCAACGGCTTCAAGGCGATCCCGCAGCTCACGATGCGCCTGGTCTACGGCTTCCGGGCCCCGACCCTCACCAACGGGCAGATCAAGAACGCCTACGCGGTGGACGGTTTCCCGGAGCAGCTCCACAAGGCCGCCACCGACCACGACGACTTCATCAACGTCTTCGACGAGAACCTGATGAACAAGATGGTCAACTGCATCAACAACGGTCAGCGTTGCAGGTAGGACCTTGAGACGGTTCAGGTGACACCCTGAGACGAAGGCCGGTGGCGGGATCTCCCGTCACCGGCCTTCTGTCGTGTCGTCCGCCCGGATCCTGCCCGCCCGGCCGCCGCGGCGACCGGGCCGGGACCCCGCGGTCAGCCGCTGTGGTGACCGGAGTGACCGGCCCCGTGCTGGGTCCCCTGCTCCAGGGTCCCGCCCAGCCGGCCGCGCAGCGTCGTGACCATCTTCTGCTCGCCGACGGCGACCCACTTCGCGCCCACGAGATAGAAGCCGCCGTAGTCCTTGGCCCCGTCGAGCCACTCGCGCTGGCCGCGGTCGGTGGCGAAGGTCGCCAGGATGAACTTGCCCGAGCCGATCTTGCAGACGCCCTGGCGGATCTCGTCCGCGTCGGTCTGGATGCTCGGCTTGCACTTCACCTCGGCCGCCAGCTCCTCCAGACTGCCGGTCGCCGTGGGCGGGACGGTCTGCTTCGCCGCCGCGTCCTTGCCGTCCGATCCGCCGCCGCAGCCGGTCAGGGCCACCAGGGCGGCCACGGCCGCCCCGGCCAGAAGCGTCCCGCGTGTCAACCTCATACGTTCCTCCGGTACCTGTCGGCGTCCACGCCGAGAAGAGCCCCGGCGAGGGCTCTGCCTTCGATACGGCTCCCGGCCGCCCGGCGCTCAATCGGCCCCCGGCGCGGACGGGGAACCCGGTACCGCCGGGGACACGGCTGTGCGAGGGTGGCACCCGTGAACGAAGACTGGGAAGAGCGTACGGCGGCGGCCTGGGCCGGCTTCGAGGACTACGCGGAGGAGCAGGCGGCGGACTTCCGGGCGGTGATCGACGCGCTGGTCGCCGAACTGCCCGCGGACAGCCCCCTCGGCCCCTTCGAGCAGGCCTGCGCCTGGGACTCGACGGGCCACTCCGACCGCGCCGTCCCCCTCTACCGCGAGGCACTGTCCCGCGGCCTGAGCGGGTACAAGGGCCGCCGGGCGAAGATCCAGCTGTCCAGTTCGCTGCGGAACGTCGGCCAGGCGGACGAGGGCGTCAAGCTGCTCACCCCCGAACTGGTCGCCCCCTCGGACGAACTGGACGACGCGGTACGGGCCACCCTGGCCCTGTGCCTCGCCGATCTCGGCCGTGAACGCGAGGGCCTGGCCCTGGTGATCGGCGCGCTGGCCCCTCATCTGCCGCGCTACCAGCGGTCGATGGCGAACTACGCGCGCCTTCTCGTGGAGCCCGGGGAGTCCGCGGACTGAGCGCCGCGCGGGGCCGGTGACCATCCACCGGTTCGCTCGTTCTGCTGAACGTGCAGTCACAGGATGTAGCCCCGCGCCCCGCACCCTCCTCCGGAGCTGTCGTCGACGTCGAGCAGGCCGAGGCCGCGCTCGTCGAGCACTACCCGCGGCTGGTCCGGCTCGCCTATCTGATGCTTCCGCCGAGCCTCGGCCGCAACCGCAGGGTGCTGACCGCGCACGCCCTCACCCAGCGGGCCCTGCCGCGGGGCCGGGCGGCGGGCGACACGTCGGTGATCCCGGCCCAGCAGAGCGGCGGCGGCCGCGACGGGGACCCGGGCTACGCCTTCGTACGGCTCCAGGTGGTGCGCGCCGCGCTGGAGGCGGGGCTGCCGCTGCGGCGGTGGGCATGGCCCAAGCGGTCCCAGCTGCCCCCGCTGCTCCCCCAGGTGTGGGGCCTGCGGCTCTTCCCGCGCTCGGGCGGCGCCGACGAACTCGCCCTGGACCAGCGGCTGTCCGCACTCTCGGCCCCGGCCCGCGCCGCGTACGCGCTGCGCGGTCTGGAGCGGCTGGCCGACGCTCCGCTGCGCCGGGTGCTGACCGCCGCGGGGGTCGGGGACCCGGCCGCGGCGCTGAAGGAGGCCGCGGGCGTCGAGCCGCGGGACGCGCTGCTCCGCTCCCCCGAGTTCGACCCCTGCTCGCTCCAGGCCCGGCCGACCGATCTGCTGCGCCGCAGGCAGCACACCAAGGCCGCGCTCGCCGCCACCGCCGCCGTCGCGGTGTGCGGCGCGCTGCTCCTGCTGCCGGGCGACGGCTGGGGCCCGGACGGCGCCGCCGCCCCGTCCTACGCGCAGAACCCGGCCGCCGAGGCCGCGCTCGACCCGGCCCGGCTGGAGCGGGTGGCGCCCGCCGCCTGGGAGTCCGCCGCGCGCACCGACTTCTCCGTGTGGCCGGCCCGCGGCGGCCTCGCCGACGACACCGCGCTGCTGCGCCGCGCGCTCGCCGTCTGGGCCCGGCCGGGCGAGTCCGTCCAGGTCTCGGCGACCCCCGGCACTCCCTCCGGCGCCCCGCCGGGACCGCCCCAGCTGCTGTACGCGGGCGTCGTCGACCAGGCCCGCGTGGTGCTCCTCTACGACGGTCTGCGCATCGTGCGCTACGCCGAGCCGAAGGACGGCACCGGCGGCGCGGCCCTGGACTTCGCGCGGGTGGACGGGGCGAGCGGCGCCGAGGCGAGCGCGGTGGTGCTGGGCCGGGCCGACGGCAACGTCCGCTATCTGACCGCGCCCTGGGTGACCGGCGCGGCGGAGCGCGACCTGCTGAAGCCCTCGGCCGGGGCGATGGACCTCACGCTGTCCGCGGACGGCTCCACCTCCCCGCTGGCCGGGCCGCCGGCGACGGGCGCGTGCACGTCGTGGAACGTGCTCCAGGTCAAGGACGCCACGGGCACCCGACTGCTGACCGACCTCGGGGAACTGGTCCCGGCCCGTCTCACCGCGGGCCGGCCGGCCGCGCCCCGGGACACGGCGGGGGCG
Source organism: Streptomyces aureus (assembly GCF_000725495.1). Classification (GTDB taxonomy): domain Bacteria; phylum Actinomycetota; class Actinomycetes; order Streptomycetales; family Streptomycetaceae; genus Streptomyces; species Streptomyces aureus_B. Next base: position 114,854 of record NZ_JNZD01000027.1, on the reverse strand, counting down.
CAGGACCTGCGGGAGTGGGCGCCCTTCTCGTGCTCGCTGGCCACGCTGCGCTCGGGGGGCGTGCGAACCGTGAACGCCTGGGAGTACGCGCGCCAGCCGCTGCCCGACGGGAGCGGACCGGCGTCCTGGGTGTGCACCCGGGCCGACACCTGGCGGGGCGGCGGTACCCGGGTGCTGGCCCAGTTCCGCACCCCCGGCGGGACGTACGGGGCGGTCACCGCGAAGGCCGAGAACTCCCCCGCGTGCGGTTCCCGCGATCCGCACGTGCTGGCCGGTGTGCTGTGGAAGTCGGCCGGGGGCAACTGGTACCTCCTCGCGGCCGGCGGCAAGGACACGGCGTCGATCACCGCGACCGGCGGGGTGAGCGGTTCCGCGGCGGGCCCGCTGCTCACCGTGCGGGCGGAGCAGGGAGCGCGGGCCGAGCTGAAGGGGACCCTGGCGGACGGCCGGGACATCAGCGGGCTGCGCTGAGTTCCGGGGCCCCACGGCCCCGCCGGCGGAGTTGCTGACACTGATGTAAACAAGTGGGCGCAGAGGTCTTCTCCGAGCGCCTACCCATCAGTACATTGACGCCATGTCTAACACCCAGGCCCGGCCGCCCCGGCCGGTCGAGTCCGAGCGGACGGCTCTCAAGGCGCGGAAGGTGTCGTTCTCGTGGCAGGACACACCGCTGCACTGGGTGCCGGACGACCCGTTCGCCACGCACACCATCAACGTGCTGCACCTGCTGCTGCCGGCCGGCGAGCGGTGGTTCGTGCACGTGTACCGGCAGGCCCTGCCCCTCATCCGCGACGAGCGGCTGCGCGAGGACGTCATCGGGTTCATCGGGCAGGAGGCGACGCACTCGCAGGCCCACGACGAGGTGCTGCCCCACCTGGCGGAGCTCGGACTCGACCCGACGCCGTACACCGCGCAGGTCGACTGGCTCTTCGAGAAGCTGCTCGGCGACCGGACCCTGCCCCCGGGACGGGCGCGCCGCTGGTGGCTGCTGGAGCGCGTCGCCCTGATCGCCGCGATCGAGCACTACACGGCCTTCCTCGGCGACTGGATCCTGAACGCGGACGAGCTGGACCGGCGGGGCGCCGATCCGGTCATGCTGGATCTGCTGCGCTGGCACGGCGCTGAGGAGGTCGAGCACCGCTCGGTGGCCTTCGACCTGTTCCAGCACGTCGACGGCAGCTACCGCCGCCGCGCCCGGACCTGGGCGACCGCGTTCACCGCGCTCGTCTTCCTGTGGCAGCGCGGGGCCCGGTTCTTCATGGAGAACGACCCGACGCTCCTGGACGGCAGGGCGAGCCTCAAGGACTTCTACACCGGTGGGAAGCGGGGTGTGCTGCCGCCGACCGGGGACCTGTTGAAGTCGGTCCCCCGCTATCTCAGCCGCTCCTACCACCCCTCGCAGGAGGGTTCCACCGAGCAGGCGGCCGCGTATCTGGCCTCCTCCCCCGCCGCGACGGCCGCCGCGGCCGCCGAGCGGGAGGCGGGTGCCGCGTGACGCCCAGGCTGCGGACCGTCGTCGCGGTCGCCGGCGCCGCCGTGCTCGTACGGCGTGCGCTGCGCCGCCGGATCGGGACGTCACCGCTGTGGCCCCTGCCCGCGCTGGAGGACCCCGTCTCGGGCCGGCCCCGCTCCCGGACCCTCGCGCTGCGGGTCGCCCGGCACGAGCGCGTCGCCGACGGGGTCGTGCTGCTGCGTCTGGAGGGGACGGACCTGCCGCCGTGGGAGCCGGGAGCCCATCTCGACCTGGTGCTGCCCTCGGGGCTCGTCCGGCAGTACTCGCTGTGCGGGGACCCGGAGGACCGCTCCTCGTACACGGTCGCGACCCGGCTCGTCGAGGACGGGCGGGGCGGATCGCGGGAGGTGCACGAACGGTTGCGGGTGGGCAGCCGGGTCGAGGTCCGCGGACCGCGCAACCGCTTCCCGCTCGTGGAGGCGCCGGCGTACGTCTTCGTCGTGGGCGGCATCGGCATCACCCCCGTCCTGCCCATGCTGCGGTCCCTGCCGGAGGGCACCGACTGGCGGCTGCTGTACGGCGGCCGGACCCGCGCCTCGATGCCGTTCCTGGAGGAGACCGGGAAGCTGGACCGCACCCGGGTCACCGTCGTCGCCCAGGACGAGGACGGACTGCCGGACCTGGACGCGCTGTTCGCGGACCTCGCCGAGGGCACGGCGGTCTACTGCTGCGGTCCCGACGGGCTCATGGCCGCGGTCGAGGCACGGATCCCGGCCGGTTCGGCGCTGCACCTGGAGCGGTTCACCGCCGGCGCGCCCGCCGCGGGCGACACCGCCTTCGAGGTCGAACTGCGGCGCAGCGGACGCACGGTGACCGTGCCCGCCGGCTCGACGGTCCTCGCGGCCGTCCGCGCGGAACTGCCGGACATGATGTACTCCTGCGAGCAGGGATTCTGCGGAACCTGCCGGCAACGGGTCCTGGAAGGGGAGGTCGAGCACCGGGACGACCTGCTGACGGACGCGGAGCGTGACGACTCCATGCTCATCTGCGTCTCGCGGACACGAGGTGGCCCCATCGTGCTGGACATGTGAACATCCGCCGATCGGACCGGCCCGTTCCGGGCCGGATCCGATCGGTAAGGTGTCCGCATGACAACCGGGGTACGCCGCAGGATGGGTGTCGAGGAGCGACGGCAGCAGCTCATCGGCGTCGCCCTGGAACTGTTCAGCCGACGCTCGCCCGACGAGGTCTCCATCGACGAGATAGCCTCGGCCGCGGGCATCTCGCGCCCGTTGGTGTACCACTACTTCCCGGGCAAACTCAGCCTGTACGAAGCCGCGTTGCAGCGCGCCTCCGACGACCTCGCCGGACGGTTCGTGGAGCCCCGGGAGGGGCCCCTGGGCGCCCGGCTGCTGCGTGTGATGCGCCGGTTCTTCGACTTCGTGGACGACCACGGGCCCGGCTTCGCCGCGTTGATGCGGGGCGGCCCGGCCGTCGGCTCGTCCACCACCAACGCGCTCGTGGACGGCGTGCGGCAGGCGGCCTACCTCCGGATACTGTCGCATCTCGACGTCGAGGAGCCGCCCGCCCGGCTCGAGCTGGTGATCCGGTCCTGGATCTCGCTCGTCGAGTCGACCGCGCTGATCTGGCTGGACGGACGACGCATCCCGCGCGCCGAGCTCGAGGTGCAGCTCGTGCACGACTTCGCGGCCCTGTCGGCCGTGGCCGCCGCCTACGACCCGGAGGTCGCCGACCTGCTGCGCAAGGGACTTCGGGGCGAACCGGGCGACGGGCCGTTCACCGACCTCGTCGTCCGGCTGCTCGCCCTCGCCGAGCCGCCGACGGCGTAGACCGCTTCGCCGCCGGGGGCGTGGACCGCTCCGCCGGCCGGGCCGTGGACCGCGCCCGCTACTCCTCGAACTTCCGGTAGGACGGGTCGAGGTCGCGCACCTCGGCCGAGACGTGCAGCGTGACGCCGTCGACGGGTTCGATGTGCTTGCGCAGCAGTTCCAGCGTGGCCTCGGACAGCTTCGCCCTGGTCTCCTCGCTGCGGCCCGCGAGCAGCGCGAGCGTGACGTTCACGACGGCCGGGCCCCTGTCGCCTCCCACCACGTCGCCCACGACCTCGTCCGTGGTCCGCAGGGTGCGCGTCTTGCACGCCTCCAGCCGGGCGGCGGCCGTCTCGACGACCACGGGGTGCAGCGCGAGCGCGAACGCCCGCCAGTCGACGTGGTCGAGCGCCGGGGAGTACTCGACGGTGATCTGCGGCATGGGTGCTCCTGTTCCGGGGGTCTCCGGTCACCCTAACCGCCGCCCGGCGGGGCGGCGGGTGTGTGCGGGCGGACGTCCCACCCCTCGGGAACGGAAGGCGGGGGCGGCTCCGGACACCCCTCGTGCTCGGGTGTTCCGGAGCCGCCCCCGCCGGGTCAGGACTCCGTCACGGGTTCAGGCCGTGGTCACGGGGTCCTGGTGAACACCGCCACCGTCCGGGCCGGCACGGTGAACGCGCCCGTGTCCTTCGCGTAGGACGAGGACTTGACGACCGCGTCCGCGCCCGACGCCTGCACCGGGTGCAGCTCGTACCCGGTACCGGCGAGGGAGCCGACGGTCTGCTTCTGCTTCTCCGGGGTCGCGTTGAAGACGATCACCAGGTCGCCGAGGCGGGCGGTGATCACTCCGGGGGTCTCGTCCTTGCCCGACAGCGGGAAGGAGAGCTGCGACTGCACCTGGGCGGCCGTGGCGAGCGAGAAGACCTTCTCGCCCGTACGGATCCGCTGCAGGTCCTGGAAGGCCGCCGAGGTGCCGTCGATCTGGCCGCAGCCCACCTTCACGGAGGTCAGCAGCGGCTTGGCGTACGGCCACTTCGAGGAGTTGTCCGCGGACATCGGCAGTCCGCGCCCGAAGCCGTTGCCGGCCTGGCAGTTCCAGTGGATCGCGTTGAACCAGTCGCCGCTGTCGAAGGAGTTGCGGTCCAGGGACTTGGAGCGCAGCAGGTCGGAGCCGGCCTGGGAGAGGGACGGGCCCTGCGAGAGCGTGGCCGTCGCCATCGCGAGGACCTGCATCCGGGCCCGGTCGGCGGCGCTCGTCGACGCGGGCAGCTTGTACGTCAGCGCGTCGTACAGCGACTCGTTGTCGTGCGCGTCGGCGTAGGCGAGCGCGTCGCCGGGCGCGGCCGCGTAGCCCGCGGGCTGGCCGTTGTAGTCGACCTCGGAGCCCTTGACCTCCTTGCCGTCGCTGTCGGTGAAGCGGTACGCCGCCAGGTTGCCGGTCAGACCGATCTTGATCAGGTCCTGGTAGTGCAGCAGGCGGGCCTTCTGCTCGGCCGGGGTGCCGTTGGCGGTGGAGGAGTTGGGGTCGGTGTACAGGCCCGAGGCGAAGCCCTGGACCCCGGGGTCGGAGTCGAAGGGGCTCCCGCCGCGGACGGCGTCACGGGCACGGTCGGAGAAGGTCGCGATGCCCGTCCCGGCCATGTTCTTCTGGGTGGCCTGGACGAAGCGGGCGTCGTCGGCGACCTCGCCGAAGTTCCAGCCCTCGCCGTACAGGATGATCTTCTTGCCGTCGACGCCGTCCTTGGCGACGGTGAGGCCGTCGAGGGCCTTCCTGACCGCGAGGATGTTGGCCTTGGGCTGGTGTCCCATGAGGTCGAAGCGGAAGCCGTCGACCTTGTACTCCTTGGCCCAGGTGACGATCGAGTCGACGACCAGCTTGCCCATCATGGCGTTCTCGGTCGCCGTGTTGGAGCAGCAGGTGGAGTTGGCGACACTGCCGTCGGCGAGGAGCCGCTGGTAGTAGCCGGGGACGACCTTGTCGAGGACGCTGGTGTCGGCCTGGCCGCTGGCGGCGGTGTGGTTGTAGACCACGTCCATGACGACCCGCAGGCCGTCCTCGTTCAGCGACTTGACCATCTTGCGGAACTCGACCGTGCGCCCGGTGCCGTCGGGGTCGGTGGCGTAGGAGCCCTCGGGGACCGTGTAGTGGTACGGGTCGTAGCCCCAGTTGTAGGCGTCCTTGGCGGCGATCTTCGCCACGCAGTCCTGCTGCTTCTCGGAGTCGGCGGCGTAGGAGGGCAGGTCGCAGTCGGTGCTCTGCTGGTCCGCCTTCCTCTCGGGGATGGTGGCGATGTCGAAGGCGGGCAGCAGGTGCACGTAGGAGGTGCCGGACGCGGCCAGCTTCCTCAGGTGCTTCGAGCCGTCGCTGTTCTTGTCGGTGAAGGCCAGGTAGGTGCCCCGGTCCTTCGCCGGGACGGTGCCGTCCGCGACCGAGAAGTCACGGATGTGCAGTTCCTGGATCTGCGCGTCCCGCAGCGGCACGGCCTTGGGCTTCTTGAGCGCCGACCAGCCGGAGGGGGCGAGCGACTTGGCGCCGAGGTCGACGACCAGGCTGCGCTTGGAGTCGGTGGTCAGGGCGAGTGAGTAGGGGTCGGTGACCTTGTTGGTGACGATCTTGCGGACGGTGGGCGCCCACACCTTCACGACGTAGCGGTAGGGCTTGCCCGTCCAGGAGCGCTTGCCGGTGACGGACCAGACGCCGGTGGCGGAGTCGCGCTTCATGGCGACGGTGGAGCCGTCGAGGTCGAGGGCGACCGACTGGGCGGTGGGGGCCCACACCGAGAGGGTGGGGACTCCGTCGTGGAAGACGGGACCGAGGTGCGCCCTGGTCGCGTCGTACAGGTCGTCGAGGGCTCCGGCGATCTGCACGCCGGTCGCCGCGAGCACGGCGCCGTTCGCGGCCCGCTGCGAGGCGACGAGCTGGCCGCCGAGCGCGGAGCGCACCCGGTCGCGGTCGCGCGGGTCGACGGTCCAGGCGGTGTACGCCTTCAGGTGGGGGTACTTCGCCTTCTGGGCGTCGGTGAGGGTGGTCTTCTCCAGCCGCAGCCAGCGCTCGTCGTCGCTGGTCAGCCCGCCGTCCTTGACGGCGATCGAGCCGTCGTGGGACGAGAGGAGCTGGGTGGAGACGGCGGCGTCGGAGCCGTTCCAGGCGACGGTGTAGCGGTCGATCCAGATCGCCTTGGAGGTGGTCAGGTCGAGCGCGGCGGCGCTGCCCTTGGGCTGCGGCAGCAGGTACTTCTCCTGGCCGTTCAGCAGCCACACCTCGTGGCCGTTGGCCGTCAGGTCCAGCGACTGGTCGGTGGGCAGGTCCTTGTCGTCGCCCTTGTGGATGATGTAGCTGAGGCTGCCGGCGCCCTCGGCGAGCGGCACCTCGTAGACGGCTCCGTAGGCGTCGGTGCGCACCGGCTCCAGGGGCTTCGTCCAGTCCGTGGGCGTCGCGGCCCCGGTCCACACGTGCAGGCCCCAGCCGGTGTAGTCGCCGTCGGCGCGGTGGTAGTGGATGACCGCCTTGGTCTTGTCCTGGGCGGGCAGGTCGGGCTGCTCGGTGAGGACGGTGTCCTTGCCCTGCTCGACCCAGACCTCGCCGGTCTTGGTGACGTCGATCGTGCGGTCGCTCGCGACGTCCTTGTTGCCGTCCTTGTCGATGACGAGGAAGCCGACGCTGGAGGCTCCGGGCTTCAGCTTCACGTAGGCGAAGGCGCCGTAGGCGTCGCGGCCGACGAAGTCGTGGCCGGCCGGCCAGGTGGTGGCCTCGCCGTCGGCGATGTCGCCCCAGGCGTACAGGCGCCAGTCGGTGTAGTCGCCGTCGGTGCGCTTGTAGTGGACGATCGCGTAGTCGCGCGAGGAGGCGGTGGGGACCTCGGCGGCGGGCGCGCTGCCGGTGGTGGACTCGGCCGTCGCGCTCGCGGTGCGTCCGGCCGAGTCGACGACGACGGCCTTGTAGCGCAGGGCGGTTCCGGCGGGGACGTCCTTGCCGATGGCCTGCGTGACCTTGTACGGCGCGTGGTCGGCGGTGCCGAGGGTGCGCCACTTGCCGTTGCCCGTCTGGGCGGCGAAGACGACCCGGTCGAGCTGTCCGCCGGTGACGTCCGCCGACAGTTCGACGGTGCCGGTGGCGCCCGCGGCGGGGGCCTTCAGCGTCAGCGTGGGCCTGGTCGCGGGGGCGGCGAGCCGGCCCGCGGCCTTGAGGACGATCGCCGAACCGGCCGGGACCGTGACGGTGACCTTCTTGTCCGCGTCGCTCTTCACCGAGTCCGACGTTCCGTATACGGCCCGGAAGTCCATGCCGGCCGAACCGGTCGCGAACGTGGCCGACTTCGCCTCGTCGGCGTTGTTCACGGCGACGACGTACTCGGTGCCGGTCTTGGCGTCCGTGCGGGAGAAGGCGTACACGCCCGCGCCGTCGGCGGCGTAGCGCTCGGTCTGGACGCCGTCGGCGAGGGCCGGGTTGTCCTTGCGGAGCTTGGACAGGGTGCTGATGGTCCTGTACAGCGGCGCGTTCGAGTCGTAGGCGTCACTGGCGGCCGTGCGGTCGGTGCCGATCTCGTCGTCGTCGAGGTAGTCCGTGATCTTGGAGGCGAACATCGGCTGGCGGGCGTCCTTGTCGCCGCCGGAGCCGGTGAAGCCCTGCTCGTCGCCGTAGTAGACGACGGGGTTGCCGCGGCCGAGGAACATCAGCTCGTTGGCGAGCCTGTCCTTCTTCAGCAGCTCGGCGTCGCTCGCCTTGGGGTTGTCCTGGTTCAGGAAGTACCCGATGCGGCCCATGTCGTGGTTGCCGAGGAAGGTGACCTGCTCGTAGGCGTTGGCCTTGTCGGTCGTGTACTTGTAGTCGTCCGCGTACAGGGCGGAGAGCTTCTGCGCGCTGCCGCCCTGGGAGGCGTACGAGCGGGCCGCGTCCTGGAACGGGAAGTCGAGCGTGGCGTCGAGCCGGCCCTGGGTGACGTACGGCGAGGTGATCGAGGTGTCGGCGGAGTAGACCTCGCCGAACATGAAGAAGTTCTTGCGCCCTTGCTTCGCGGCGTACGCGTCGAGGGCGGTCGCCCACTGCGTCCAGAACTCCATGTTCACGTGCTTGACGGTGTCGATGCGGAAGCCGTCGATGCCGAAGTCGCGGACCCAGCGCTCGTAGATCTTCTCCATGCCGCTGACGACCTCGGGACGCTCGGTCCACAGGTCGTCGAGGCCGGAGAAGTCGCCGTAGGTGGTGGACTCGCCGGCGTAGGTGGAGTCACCGCGGTTGGAGTACATCGTCGTGTCGTTGAGCCACGCGGGGACCTTGACGTCCTTCTTCGCGGCCGGGACGACCGGCGTGCGGGGGAAGGAGCCGGTGCCCACCGAGGGGAAGCCCTTGGTGCCGTCCGCGTAGTCCGCGTCGTCGAACGGCCTGCCGTCCTTGGTCAGGTACGGGAAGGCGCCCTTGGAGAGGTAGGAGTAGGACTTCTCCTTGTAGTCGACGACGTCGGCCGTGTGGTTGGTGATGACGTCGAAGAAGACCTTCATGCCCTTGGCGTGGGCCTTGGAGATCAGGGTCTCCAGGTCCTTGTTGGTGCCGAAGTGCGGGTCGACCTTGGTGAAGTCGGTGATCCAGTAGCCGTGGTAGGCGGCGGAGGCGTCCTTGCCGGTGCCCTGGACGGGCTGGTTCTTGAAGATCGGCGCCATCCAGATGGCGGTGGTGCCGAGGCCCTTGATGTAGTCGAGCCGCTTCGTCAGGCCCTTGAGGTCGCCGCCCTGGTAGAAGCCCTTGTCGGTGGGGTCGTAGCCCGTCGACAGCCGGGAGCCGGTCAGACCGCCCTTGTCGTTGGACGTGTCGCCATTGGCGAAACGATCCGGCATCACGAAGTAGAACTGGTCACGGGTGGAGTCGTGCCGGGACGACTGGGCGGCGAGTGCCGCGTCCGACGGCGGTGCGGGCGGGGTCTGGGCCCGCGCCACAAGGGGTTGCGCAAGCGATACGGCCAGTGCGGCGGCGAGGACGGCTGCGCGCAGCCTGGAGCGGCTGGAGCGGCTCGCCGGCCCTCTCGGTATCAGGTCCACAGTCGTGAACTCCTAGCGATTACGGCGTACTCGGGTCCGACCCCGCGCAGCGTTTCGGCCACGATGCCGAACGCCCGCGTGACCGTATCGCTCACGCAAGGTTTACAGCAAGAGTCTTGCAACGTGCGGAAAGGGTTTTCAGCAGCTGGACTTGCCCGCATAGATCGCGAGGGCCGTGTTGGCGCCCAGCGTCGCCGTGAACTGGCCCGAACCGTTCACGGTGATGCTCGTGTTGTTCTGGACGTTGCAGTACGTCCCCGCGGCGAGGGAGGTGCTGTACGTCCGCGTCAGCGACGAGGTCTCGTGGTTGATGGCCACGAAGCCCTTGCTGCCCCGCCCGAACGCGATGGCGTCGTTTCCGTCGTCCCACCAGTTGGAAAGCGCTTGTCCTCGGGTGGCGTTACGGAAGGCGACCATCGACTTGATCTCCGGCCAGGCGTGCTGACACTTCCAGCCGTCCTGCCAACAGGCGTTGACGGTACCGCCGTTGGGCGGTCCGGCGTCCGCGTCCGACCATTCGTAGCCGGAGTTGATGTCGGGGGCGCCGTAGGGGTACGCCAGCATGAAGACGTTGGCGAGGGTGTAGTTCGCCCCGTCCTTGTAGTTGAGCGTCGAGCCGTTGCGCTCGGTGTCGTGGTTGTCGACGAAGACCGCCGCGACCGAGCTGCTCATGTAGCCCCAGCCCTCGCCGTAGTTCTTCAGGTAGGCGAGGTTCTCGTTGTTGAAGACCCGCTTGAGGTCGTAGGCGTAGCGGAACTCCTGGACGTCGCCGTTGCCGGTGTACTCGGTGGGCTGGACGGCCTCGCCGGCGCCGTAGATGGCCTCCTGCTTCCAGTAGACGGACGGGTTGCTCAGCCGGGACTTGATGTTGGCGAGGTCGGCGGCCGGCATGTGCTTGGCCGCGTCGATGCGGAAGCCGTCGACGCCGTAGCCGAGCAGGGTGTTCATGTAGCCGGCGATCGTCTTGCGGACGTACTCCTCGCCGGTGTCCAGGTCGGCGAGCCCGACGAGTTCGCAGTTCTGGACGTTGGCGCGGTTGGTGTAGTCGCTGATGGTGGAGGTGCAGTCGTCCATGTCGGCGGACGAGTAGAGGCCCGGGTAGTTGTACTTCGTGTACGACGATCCGCCCGTTCCGGTGCCGGAACCGGCGGCCATGTGGTTGATGACCGTGTCCGCCACAACCTTCACACCGGCCGCGTGGCAGGTGCTGACCATGTTCTTGAAGGCGGTGGCGTCACCGAGCCGACCGGCGATCTTGTAGCTCACGGGCTGGTACGAGGTCCACCACTGCGAGCCCTGTATGTGCTCGGCGGGCGGGGAGACCTGGACGTAGCCGTACCCGGCGGGGCCCAGCGTGTTGGTGCATTCCTTGGCGACCGAGTCGAACTTCCACTCGAACAGGACGGCGGTGACGTCCTTGGTGCCGGGCGGCGAGGCCGCCGCCGTACCAGGGGGAACGGTCACCGAGACCGCCAGGCCCGCCACGAGGGCGAACGAGGCGGCAAGCGTCTTCCTAGCCATGTGTGTGTACTCCTGCACTACGTCGTGCGGGTGGGGGGATCGGAACGTACCGCTTGCAATCATGTTTCAGCAAGATGTCGAAAGAACTTTCAACTTCCTTATTGACGCGCCCTCTTGGGGAGCCCCACGCTCCACACGGGTCGGCTCCGCACCCCCGCGGCCGCGCCGACCCGATCCGGAGAGGAGCCGCACCCCCGATGGCATTAGGACGAAGAAGCGTTCCCCGGCTGCTGGCGACCGCCCTGCTGACGCTGGGCGGGCTCGCCGCGCTGCCCGCCCAGCAGGCGGCGGCGGTCACGGACACCGGCGTCCCCAACGGTGATGTGATCGCCAACCTGTGGGAGTGGAACTGGAAGTCGGTCGCGTCAGAGTGTACGAACGTGCTCGACCCGGCCGGCTACGGGGCCGTCCAAGTGGCCCCGCCCGCCGAGTCGTTGAAGCAGGCGAACTACTACTGGTGGGACGTCTACCAGCCGTACTCGTACAACCTGAACAGCCGTTTCGGCACGGCGGCCGGCTTCAAGGCCATGGTCGACACGTGTCACGCGGCCGGGATCAAGGTCTACACCGACGCGGTGATCAACCACACCGCCGGGCAGACCGGCACGGGCTACAACGGCACGGTCGTCACGAACAAGTACGACACCCCGGACTACGACCCGGCCGACAGCGACGACTGCACGACGACCATCACCGACTGGACCAACCGCTACCAGGTCCAGCACTGCGAACTGCTCGGCATGCCCGACCTGGACACCGCCGAGAGCAACGTCCGCTCGAGGATCACCGGATTCCTGAACGCCCAGATCGACCTGGGCGTCGACGGCTTCCGGGTCGACGCGGCCAAGCACATCGAGGCCGCCGACATGAACGCCATCGTCGCCGGACTGCACACCACGACCTCGGGCTCGGCGCCCTACATCACCCAGGAGGTGTACCCCGGCACCCCGCCCTCGGTCGACGAGTACTACGGCAGCGGTGACGTCCTCGACTTCGCCTTCGCCTCCCAGATCAAGTCGCAGTTCCAGGGCGACATCGCCAACCTGTCGAGCTTCGGCAGCAGTTGGGGACTGGTCTCCGAGGCGCACTCCACCACCATGGTCACCAACCACGACACCGAGCGCAACGGCTACTCGCTCAGCTACAAGGACGGCGCCACCGCCGTGCTCGCCAACGTGTACCAGCTGGCGCGCGGCTACGGCCGGCCGTCGGTGTACGCCGGATGGACCTTCAGCCAGAGCGACCAGGCCCCGCCGAACTCGGGAAGCGGTTTCGTCACCGACACGAACTGCTCCTCGGGCTGGTACTGCCTGGACCGCGACACCGCGGTCTCCGGCATGATCGGCTGGCACAACGCGGCCGCCGGGTACTCCGTCGCCAACTGGCAGTCCCCCGCGTCCAACGTGATCGGCTTCGGCCGGGGCGGTGCCGGCTTCGTGGCCATCAACAACAGCTCGGCCGCGAACACCTCCACCTACACGACCGGTCTCGCGGACGGCACCTACCCGAACGTCATCGACGGCGGCGCCACCTCGGTCACCGTCTCCGGCGGCCGGGCCTCCCTGACCGTGCCCGCCAAGAGCGCGATCGCGTTCTACGACCCGGACTACGTCTGCACCGTCGACTGCGGTGGGGGCGGCACCGAACCTGGCACCGGCACGGTCACGGCGACCTTCGGCGAGTACGCGTCGACCACCTCCGGCACGGACGTCTACGTGGTCGGCTCCGCCGCCGCGCTGGGCGGCTGGAACACGGCGAGCGCGGTGAAGCTGTCCTCGTCCGGCTACCCGGTCTGGAAGACCGACGTGTCGGTCCCGGCGAACAGCACGATCACGTACAAGTACATCAAGAAGGACTCCTCGGGGAACGTCACCTGGGAGTCCAACGCCAACCGGACACTGACCACCGGCACGGCGGCGGTGACCCTGCAGAACTCCTGGAACGTGGCCGACGCCGACGCCACGGACCTGACCTTCGGGGTGACCGCGACCACCGTCTACGGCACCAACGTGTACGTGGTCGGTTCGATCCCCGCGCTCGGCTCCTGGAACACCGCCGACGCGATCCCGCTGTCCGCGGCCTCGTACCCGTACTGGGGCCGGCCGGCGATCGTGCCCAAGTCCACGTCCTTCACGTACAAGTACATCAAGAAGGACGCCTCGGGCGCGGTGACCTGGGAGTCCGGCGACAACCGCTCCTACTCGACGGGCTCGGGCGCGGGGTACTCCGTGAGCGACACCTGGAAGTGAGGTAGGGGCCCGGGAAACGAAAAAGGCCCGCGCGGAAGCGGCGCTCCGGTGGTCAGGACCGGAACACCGCTTCCGCGCGGGTCGTCTCACGCGCGGGTCAGGTCACGCGTGGGTCAGACGGCCCACCACACCGTGGTGTCGGCGGGCAGCTGGGCCTTGCCGTCCTGCGCCGGGGTCACCTCGCCGCTGGCGACGAGCACCCGCCCGTACGCCGGGACGGTCACGGCCTTCGAGCCGGTGTTCGCGGTGCACACGAAGTCGCCGCGGCGGAAGGCGAGGACACCCTCGGGGGCGGGCAGCCAGGTGACGGCGTCGCCCGCGCCGAGGTCGGCGCGCTCCCGCCGGACCGCGAGCGCCTCGCGGTACAGCTCCAGGGTGGAACCCGCCACCCCGGTCTGCGCCTCGACGCTCAGCTCGGCCCACTCGGCGGGCTGCGGGAGCCAGCTGCCCCCGTCGCCGAAGCCGTACGACGAGCCGGTACGGGTCCACGGGATCGGCACCCGGCAGCCGTCGCGGAAGCCGTCCTGTCCGGCACCGCGGAAGTAGGCCGGGTCCTGGCGCACCTCGTCCGGCAGGTCGACGACGTCGGGCAGGCCGAGCTCCTCGCCCTGGTAGACGTAGGCGGAGCCGGGCAGCGCCAGCATCAGCAGGCTGGCCGCGCGGGCCCGGCGCAGTCCGAGCTCACGGTCGCCCGCGGTGCGGATCTGGGTGCCGAGGCCGGCCTCGTTGGCGAAGCGGGTGGCGTGCCGGGTCACGTCGTGGTTGGACAGCACCCAGGTGGAGGGGGCGCCGACCGGGCGCATCGCGTCGAGCGTGCGGTCGACCACCGCGCGCAGCTCCTCGGCGTCCCAGTGGGAGCCCAGGTACTGGAAGTTGAAGGCCTGGTGCAGCTCGTCGGGGCGCACGTAGTTGGCGGTGCGCTCGACGGTGGGCGTCCACGCCTCGGCGACGAAGATGCGCTCGCCGGAGTACTCGTCGAGGATCGTGCGCCACTGCCGGTAGATCTCGTGCACACCGTCCTGGTCGAAGAACGGCATGACATCGTTGCCCAGCAGTTTCAGCTGGTCGCGGTCGCCGAGGTCCGGCAGGCCCTCCGCCTTGACCATGCCGTGCGCCACGTCGATGCGGAACCCGTCGACGCCCATGTCCAGCCAGAACCGCAGGATCGAGCGGAACTCGTCGCCGACGGCCGGGTGCTCCCAGTTGAAGTCGGGCTGCTCGGGCGCGAACAGGTGCAGGTACCACTCGCCGGCGGTGCCGTCGGGCTCGGTGACCCGGGTCCAGGCCGGGCCGCCGAAGATGGACTCCCAGTCGTTGGGGGGCAGTTCGCCGTTCTCGCCCTTGCCGGGACGGAAGTGGTAGCGGTCGCGCAGCGAGGAGCCGGGGCCCTCGCGCAGCGCGCGCTTGAACCACTCGTGCTGGTCGGAGGAGTGGTTGGGCACGAGGTCGACGATGACGCGCAGCCCGAGACCGTGGGCGTCGCGGATCAGCGCGTCGGCGTCCAGCAGGTTGCCGAACATCGGGTCGACGGCCCGGTAGTCCGCCACGTCGTAGCCGGCGTCGGCCTGCGGCGAGGCGTAGAAGGGGCTGAGCCACACGGCGTCCACGCCGAGGTCGCGCAGGTACGGGAGTCGGGAGCGTACGCCCTCCAGGTCGCCCATGCCGTCGCCGTTGCTGTCGGCGAAGCTGCGCGGATAGACCTGGTAGATCACCGCGTCGCGCCACCAGTCGCGATGCGCGGCGACTGTGGCGAGAACGGAGTTCGGGGCCTGGTCGGCGGAGTGCTGGCTCATGGCGTCCTTGATGCGATGAGGGTCCCCTCGTCCGGGTGCGGCCGGACGTGGGGAGGAAATCGGCTGTGGGGGCAGTCCCCTGCTCGCGCGAGGCCGGGGCACGGGGCACGAGGCGTCGGGGCGGGGGGAGAGAGATGAGGCGGCCGCGGTACTGGCGGGGTCGGATGGGCACCGCGGCCGCCACCCGCGCGACGAGCGCACGGGAGCTTGGGGCGTTCGGGGGCGTCCTCGCGGATCAGCCCTTCGTGCCGCCCGCGGTGAGTCCGGTCACCAGGTTCTTCTGCACGAGGTAGAAGAACGCGGAGACGGGTATCGCGACCAGCACGGCGGTGGCCGCCATGAGATTGCGCTGCGCGTCGTGCTCGCTGACGAAGCTCTGGAGTCCGACGGCGAAGGTGTACTTCGAGTCGTCCAGCATGAACGTCGAGGCGAAGGCGACCTCACCGAACGCGGTGATGAAGTTGTAGAAGGCGGCGACCGCGAGGCCGGGCTTGGCCAGCGGAAGGATCAGCCGGAAGAAGGTGCCGAAGGGGCTCAGTCCGTCCACCCGGCCGGCCTCGTCGATCTCGAACGGGATGGTGTCGAAGTAGCCCTTGAGCAGCCACGCGCTGTAGGGCACCGCCGTCGAGCAGTAGACGAGGATCAGGCCGAAGTAGGAGTCGATGAGCTGCAGGTCCGAGAGGATCTGGTACATCGGCACGATCAGCACGGCGATCGGGAACATCTGGGTGACCAGCAGGACCCACATGAACTTCTTGTAGCCGGGGAAGCGCATGCGCGAGACCGCGTAGCCGGTGGTGGCCGCGACCATCACTCCGATGACCGTGGTGCCGAGCGACACGATCAGCGAACTCTTCATCCACTCGAAGAAGTTCGTGTGCTGGAGCACGAAGGAGTAGTTGCCGAACGTCATCGTGTGCCAGATGCGTCCGGGGTGCAGATAGTCGTCCTCGCCCGGTCCGAGCGAGAGGAAGACGAGCCACGCGATCGGGAACAGCGCGACCAGGCTGGCCACGATCAGGATGCCGTGGGAGGCGAGCGAGCCGGCGAGGCTGCGCCGGCCGCGCCCGCGGGCCGGACGGGGCGACGCGTCGGTCCTGGTGGCCTGGTCGGCCGGAGGCGTCTGAAGTGTGGTGGTACTCATGGAGACTCCTGCCTCAGATCGCGAGCTGCTGGTCGTTGCGGTTCAGCCAGCGGCGGTAGAAGGAGGTGAACACGATCAGGATGGCCAGCAGCAGCATGCCGTAGGCCGCCGACTGGGCGAAGTCACGCGGCTGCTGTCCGAAGCCGAGGTAGTAGGCCCAGGTGACGAGGATCTGCGCGTCGGGGGCGGTGCTGCCGAAGAGCAGGAAGATCACGGCGAACTGGTTGAAGGTCCAGATGATGCCGAGGAGCACGACGGTGGAGCTGACCGACCTGAGACCCGGCAGGGTCACGAAGCGGAACTGCTGCCACTTGTTCGCGCCGTCCATCTCTGCGGCCTCGTACAGCGTGGCGTCGATGGACTGCAGTCCGCCGAGGAGCGAGACCATCATGAACGGCACACCGCACCAGGTGTTGACCATGATGGCGGCGAAGCGCTGCCAGAAGGTGTCCTCCAGCCAGGCCGGAGACGGCAGGTGCACCGCGTGGAGCATGGAGTCGATGATCCCGCCGTCGGCGAGCATGAAACGCCAGCCGAAGACGGTGACGAAGGTGGGCACGGCCCAGGGCAGCACCAGGATCAGCCGGTAGAACGTGCGGCCGCGCAGCTTCTGGTTGAGCAGCAGGGCGAGGCCCAGGCCGACGCAGTAGTGCAGGGCGACACAGATGACGGTCCAGGCGATGGTCCAGATGAAGTGCGACCAGAAGCGGTCGTACGACGTCGGACCCCACAGGATGTCCTTGTAGTTGTCCAGGCCGATGAACTTGTAGGTGGCGTCGATGTGGTTGACGCCGATCGTGCGGGCCGAGTTGAGGCTGTTGGCGTCCGTGAACGTCAGATAGAAGCCCCGTACCAGGGGATAGAGAACCAATCCGCCGAGTACGACGACGACCGGGGCGATCATCGCGTACGCGTACCAGTACTTCTGGTACGAGTGCTTGAGACGCTGCATCCGGCCGGGGCGCGGTGCTCGGTCACCGCTGCGCCTGCCGGTCGCACGGTCGATGGCGACTGTCATGGTTGGACACCTTCTGCAAGATCAGGATTAGGGCTCACACAGCCGGTGGCCGCCGGGTCCCTCACCCCTTTGTAGGGGTCCCCCCGGCCCGACGGAAGTCGGGCCGGGGAAGGAACCGGCGGCCACACGGGCTCACTTGCTGAAGTCCGGGACCAGCTTCGAGATCGCCAGCTCGGCGTTGCTCAGACCCTTGTCCAGGGACTCCTTGCCACCCGCGATCTTGGGCAGCTCGGTGTCGAGCGGGCCCCAGAGGGAGCCGTACTCGGGCAGCGCCGGGCGCGGCTGGGCGGCCGGGAGGACGCCCTGGTAGCCGGCGATGCCGGGGTTGGCCTTGACCTCGTCGGTGTAGGCGTCACCGCGCGTCGGCAGCGTGGAGTTCTTCAGCGCGATGGTGGCCTGGGACTTCGCGGAGGTCATGAAGTTCACGAACTTCAGCGAGGCGTCCTGGTGGGCCTTGTCCGAGCCGGCGTAGACGGAGAGGTTGTGACCGCCGGTCGGGGCGCCCGCCTTGCCGGTGGAGCCGGCCGGGACGGTGGCGATACCGAGGTTCGCCTTGTCCGAGAACGCCGAGCCCTTGTAGAAGTTGGTGATCTCCCACGGGCCCTGGACGATCGAGGCGACCTTGCCGTTGACGAAGGCGTCCTGGATGTGGGCGTACGCGTCGGCGGTGGTGTCCGCCTTGTGCAGGCCCTTGCCGGAGAACAGGCCCAGCCAGGTGCCGTAGGCCTTCTTGGCCTCGGGCGAGTTCACCGTGATCTTCTTGCCGGCGGCGTCGACCGTGTTGGTGCCCTCGCCGTACAGGAAGGACTGGGCGTAGTAGGCCTGGGTCGAGCCCCAGTAGCCGTCGACGCCGGTCTTGGCCTTGATGGTGGCCGCGTCCTTCTTGAGGTCGGCCCACGTCTTGGGGGCGTCGGTGATGCCGGCCTTCTTGTACAGCGCCTTGTTGTAGACGAGCGCGAGGGTGTCCGTGACGAACGGCACACCGTACGTCTTGCCCTCGTACTTCGCCTGCTCGATCAGGCTGGGCTGGAACTTCGCCTGGTCCGTGAGGGCCGCCGTGCCGTCGAGCGGCAGGAGGTAGCTCTTCTTCGCGAAGGCCGGGGTCCAGCCGACCTCGGAGCGCAGGACGTCCGGGGCACCCTTGGAGCCGGCGGCCGTGTCGAACTTGTTCTGCGCCTGGTCGAACGGCACGTTGACGTACTTGACCTTGATGTTCTTGTTGGCGGCCTCGAACTCCTTGACCAAGGCCTTGTACGTCGGCGCCTCATTGGTGGCGTTGGACGTGTCCCACCACGTGATGGTGACCGGCCCGCTGGCCTTGTCGCTGCTGTCACTGCCGCTGCCGCCGCAGGCCGTCGCCGCGAGGGCGAAAGACGCCACCAGCGCACTGGCCGCTATGCCACGCCGCATGAGTTCTCCTTGAGGGTGAAAGCCCGAGTGGGTGGGGAACCGGTCCCGCCCGGTCCCCTTGCCGACTTGCCGACTGCGCCGTTGCGTCCGCCGGGCGACTGGAACGTAACAGCCATGTAAGCGGCGCGAAAGACCTTGCAGAAAAAAAGTGAAAGAGCTGACATCAGTTATGCGCCCGTGACCTCGCGGCAGCCGTCCCGAAACCCCGCCGCCAGGCCGATCAGCGCACATCCGGACGTCTGTGCAAGACTCTGCAAGCTCTTGCCACGCATGTCGCATACAGGGATCATCGGCCCGTCAGCGTCTTGCAGGAGCCACCCCTTCCCGCGCGGCGCACGCACGGGACGACCGAGCCGACCAGAACACGAGGGAGCGCGATGACTCAGCAGCCCGGAGCGGGCCGAGCAACCGCCCGCACACGGCGTCTGGTTGGTGGGCAGGGTGAGATGCGACCGGTACAGTCCAATCCTGTGACCACACGGCTTGCCGACATCGCAGCCCAGGCGGGGGTCAGTGAGGCGACGGTCAGTCGCGTCCTGAACGGGAAGCCGGGCGTCGCCGCGACCACGCGCCAGTCCGTCCTGGCCGCACTCGACGTCCTCGGGTACGAGCGTCCGGTGCGGCTGCGGCAGCGCAGCGAGGGCCTCGTCGGCCTGATAACCCCCGAGCTGGAGAACCCGATATTCCCTGCCCTCGCGCAGGTGATCGGGCAGGCTCTGACGCGCCAGGGCTACACGCCCGTCCTCGCGACCCAGACCCCGGGCGGCTCCACCGAGGACGAGCTGACCGAGATGCTGGTCGACCGCGGGGTCGCCGGCATCATCTTCGTCTCCGGGCTGCACGCCGACACCTCGGCCGACATGCAGCGCTACGAGCAACTGCGGGGCCGCGGTGTCCCGTTCGTCCTGGTCGACGGCTTCTCTCCCAAGGTGCAGGCGCCCTTCATCTCCCCGGACGACCGGGCGGCGATGGCGCTGGCCGTCACCCACCTCGCGTCCCTCGGGCACACCAACATCGGGCTCGCCCTCGGTCCCAAGCGGTTCGTGCCGGTGCAGCGCAAGATCGAGGGCTTCGTGCGCTCGATGCAGGAGCAGTTCGCGCTGGCCCCCGCCGACATCGAGCAGCGACTGGTCCAGCACTCGCTGTACACGCTGGAGGGCGGCCAGGCCGCCGCGAGCGCGCTCATGGACCGCGACTGCACGGCGATCGTCTGCGCCAGCGACATGATGGCGCTCGGCGCGATACGCGCGGCGCGGCAGCGGGGTCTGGAGGTTCCCACGGACATCTCGGTCGTGGGCTTCGACGACTCCCCGCTGATCGCCTTCACCGACCCGCCGCTCACGACGGTCCGCAAGCCGGTGCCGGCGATGGGCCAGGCCGCGGTGCGCACGCTGCTGGAGGAGATCGGCGGCACGCCGGCGCCGCACAGCGAGTTCGTCTTCATGCCCGAACTCGTGGTGCGCGGTTCGACCGCTTCCGCCCCGGGGGACCGGAATCGTCCCTGAGCAGGACGACAAAGCGGACCATCCACACCCACAGGCGTAGAAAGTGCGGCCGGGACCCGACCCAGGGATCATCGGTGGGGGAAGCCTTTTCTGGCAGACTCTGTGCCTATGGGTGATACGACCGTGTCGTCACTGGAAGGCCGTCAGGCCACTCCACAACCCGTCGCGGAGGAGAAGGCGGGGAACGCGCTCCTGCGCCGTATGCGGACCCCGCGTCGCCCCCGCCTCTGGTTCGAGGTCCTGCTCATCGCGGTGAGTTACTGGACCTACTCCCTGATCCGCAACGCCGTGCCCGAGCAGCGGCACGAGGCGCTCCGCAACGCGGACTGGATCTGGTCGCTCGAGCACCATCTCGGCGCCGCCTTCGAGGAGTCGGTCAACCACGCGGTGAACTCGGTCGGATGGCTGATCATCGGGATGAACTACTACTACGCGACCTTGCACTTCGTGGTGACGCTGAGTGTCCTGGTCTGGCTGTACCGCTGTCATCCCGGCCGCTACGCGGCGGCCCGTCTCGTCCTCTTCGCCACCACGGTGGTGGCCCTCGTCGGGTACTACTTCTTCCCGCTCGCGCCACCCCGGCTGATGACCGGCAGCACCTTCGTGGACACGGTCGCGATCCACGAGACCTGGGGCTCGATGGCCTCCGGCGACCTCAAACACATGTCCAACCAGTACGCCGCGATGCCGTCCATGCACATCGGCTGGTCCCTGTGGTGCGGGCTGAGCCTGTTCGCGCTGGCCAAGGCGCCCTGGGCGCGGATCCTCGGCGTGCTGTACCCGGTGGCCACCCTCGTGGTCATCGTCGCCACCGCCAACCACTTCTGGCTGGACGCGGTGGGCGGCGTGCTCTGCCTCGCCTTCGGCTTCCTGGTGGCGCGCCTCTGGTACGGAGCGCTGCCGTACGCGCTGCCGCAGTGGGCGCCGGGGACGCGCGGGACACCGGTCCTGCCGGTGAAACCCTGAGCGGAGCCCTGCCCGGCCGGGCACGGAACCGGGCCGGTGAGAACCCGCGCGGTCCGGCGCCCGGCCCCGCCCGGCGTCACGCTCGGTGACCGCCGGGCGTTGCGTCCAGGCCCCGTTTCGCTCGGGCCCCGTTTCGTTCGGGCCTCGTTTCGGTCAGGCCTCGTTTCGGTCAGGCCCCGTTCGCTCAGGTCCCGTTTCGCTCAGGCCCCGTAGAACAGCTCGTCCACCACGGCCCGGGCCCGCCGGGTGGTCCGCCGGTAGTCGTCGAGCATGTCCCCGACGTGCCCCGGGTCGTACCCCAGATAGCGGCCCACGGCGGCCAGCTCGCGCCCGTCCGAGGGGAAGGTGTCGCCGGCCCGGCCCCGGACGAGCATCACCGCGTTGCGCACCCGGGTGGCCAGCACCCAGGCCTCGTCCAGCGTCGCCGCGTCCTCCGCGGACAGCAGCTCGGCGGCGCACGCCGCCGCCAGCGCCTCGCGGGTCCGGGTCGTCCTGAGACCGGGCTCGGCCCAGCCGTGCCGCAGCTGCATCAGCTGGACCGTCCACTCCACGTCGGACAGGCCCCCGCGCCCCAGCTTGGCGTGCAGGGTCGGGTCGGCGCCGCGCGGCATCCGCTCCGACTCCATCCGGGCCTTCAGCCGCCGGATCTCCCGTACGGCCTCCTCGCCGAGCCCCTCCGCGGGGTACCGGAGCGGATCGACCAGCTCGATGAACCGGCTCCCGAGGTCGGCGTCCCCGGCCACGACCTCCGCCCGCAGCAGCGCCTGCGACTCCCACACCAGCGACCAGCGCCGGTAGTAGGCCTCGTACGACTTCAGGGTCCGCACGAGCGGCCCGGACTTCCCCTCGGGGCGCAGGTCCGCGTCGATCAGCAGCGGCGGATCCGCGCTCGGGATCTGCAGCAGCCGCCGCATCTCGGACACCACGGCGTTCGCGGCCCGCGCCGCCTCCTGCTCGTCCTCTCCCTCGCGGGGCTCGTGCACGAAGAGCACGTCCGCGTCGGAGCCGTAGCCGAGCTCGTGGCCCCCGAAGCGGCCCATCCCGATCACCGCGAAGCGGGTGGGCAGGGTGTCGCCCCAGCCGTCGCGCACCACGGCCCGCAGGGTGCCCGCGAGCGTGGCCGCCGTCAGGTCCGAGACCGCCCCGCCGACGAGGTCGACGAGCGCCCCCTGGTCGGCGACGGCCGGCGTCTCCTCGGTGCCGTAGCTGGCGACGATGTCGGTCGCCGCGATCCGGAACAGCTCCCGGCGCCGGACACCGCGGGCCACGGTCACGGCCGGCTCGCCGCCGTCGGCCCGGCGCACCGCGGCGAGGATCTCCTGCTCCAGATGGGCGCGGCCGCGCGGTTCGAGGCCGCCGCTCTCCCCGTCGCCGAGCAGGGCCACCGCCTCCGGGGCGCGCATCAGCAGGTCGGGGGCGAGCCGGCCCGCGGAGAGCACCCGGGCGAGGTTCTCGGCGGCGGCGCCCTCGTCCCGGAGCAGCCGCAGGTACCACGGGGTCTTGCCCAGGGCGTCCGAGACCTTGCGGAAGTTGAGCAGTCCGGCGTCGGGGTCCGCGGAGTCCGCGAACCAGCCGAGCAGCACGGGCAGCAGGGTCCGCTGGATGGCGGCCTTGCGGCTGACCCCGGAGGCCAGCGCCTCCAGGTGGCGCATGGCGGCCGCCGGATCGGCGTATCCGAGGGCGACGAGGCGTTCCCTGGCCGCGTCGGGGCTCAGCCTGCTCTCGCCCGGGGCGAGCTGGGCGACGGCGTCGAGCAGCGGCCGGTAGAACAGCTTCTCGTGCAGCCGCCGCACCATGGCGGTGTGCCGCTTCCACTCCCGGTTCAGTTCGGCGGCCGGGTCGGCGCGCAGCCCGAGCGAGCGTCCGATCCGGCGCAGTTCGGCCTCGTCCTGCGGCACCAGATGGGTGCGCCGGAGCCGGAACAGCTGGATGCGGTGTTCCATCGAGCGCAGGAAGCGGTAGGCGTCGTCGAGCTGCACGGCGTCGGCGCGCCCCACGTACCCGCCGGCGGCGAGCGCCTTGAGGGCGTCCAGGGTGGTACCGCTGCGCAGGGTGGTGTCGCCCCGGCCGTGCACCAGCTGCAGCAGCTGGACGGCGAACTCGACGTCCCGCAGTCCCCCGGGGCCGAGCTTCAGCTCCCGCTCGATCTCGGCGGCCGGGATGTTCTCCACGACGCGGCGCCGCATCTTCTGCACGTCGGCGACGAAGTTCTCCCGCTCGGCGGCCTGCCACACGAGCGGGGCGAGGGTGGCCACGTACTCCTCGCCCAGTTCCAGGTCCCCGGCCACCGGGCGGGCCTTGAGCAGCGCCTGGAACTCCCAGGTCTTGGCCCAGCGCTGGTAGTAGGCGAGGTGGCTGCTGAGGGTGCGCACCAGGGGGCCGTTGCGTCCCTCGGGGCGCAGATTGGCGTCGACGGGCCAGATGCTGCCCTCGACGGTCGTCTCGGAGCAGATCCGCATCATGTGCGAGGCGAGACGGGTGGCCGCCTGCAGGGCCTTGCCCTCGTCGGCCCCCTCGGTGCCCTCGCCGACGAAGATCACGTCGACGTCGGACACGTAGTTCAGCTCGTGGCCCCCGCACTTGCCCATCGCGACGACCGCGAGCCGGCACAGGGCGGCGTCGTCGGGGGCGGCGCGGCGGGCGATGCCGAGCGCGGCGCGCAGGGTGGCGGTGGCGAGGTCGGCGAGTTCGGCGGCGGTCTGGGCGAGGTCGGTGGTGCCGCAGACGTCCCGGGCGGCGATGGAGAGCAGACAGCGGCGGTAGGCGACGCGCAGCGAGACGGGGTCGGTCGCGTCCGCCAGACCGCGTTCGAACTCCTCGACGCCGGGATGCAGGTCCCTTGCCTCGTAGGTGACGAGGGCCTGCCAGTCGTGCGGGTGGCGGGCGAGGTGGTCGCCGAGCGCGGCGGAGGCGCCGAGCACCCCGAGCAGCCGGTCGCGCAGCGGTTTGGCCGCGATCAGGGTGTCGAGGAGTTCCCGCTGGGCCTGCGGGCCGTCCTGCGCCTCGACGAGCCGGACGAGTCCGAGCAGCGCGAGGTCGGGGTCGGCGGTGGCGCCCAGCGCGTCCAGGAGGACCGGATCGGACCGTACGGGGGCCAGTTCGGGCCCCTCCAGGAGCCGCTCGGCCGCCGACGGATCGGTGAAACCGTGCCGCAGCAGCCGCGTGAAGGTACTGCTCCTGCGCCCCGGCGCCGTCATCCCGGCCTCCCGTCGTCCCGGACCCGATGCGATGTGTACGCCCTGTCCCGCACACCGGTCCGATCAAGGCCGTACGCGCCCGAGCCTATCCCCGGTTCGCACGGTCGCGCCCCGTGCCGACGTCCGTGCGAGGCGGCGGGCAGGCGGTAGAAAGGGAGGGGAGGCAGCAGTTCATCCGATCTTCATCCCTCGGGTTGAGGGATGTGAACCCGGGGAATGTTGGCGTGCGCA
This sequence comes from Streptomyces aureus, assembly GCF_000725495.1. Taxonomy (GTDB): domain Bacteria; phylum Actinomycetota; class Actinomycetes; order Streptomycetales; family Streptomycetaceae; genus Streptomyces; species Streptomyces aureus_B. Next base: position 90,505 of record NZ_JNZD01000027.1, on the reverse strand, counting down.
TGCTCTGTCCGCACCGCCACCGTCGCCTCTCCCCCCACCGGAGGTCTGAAGTGTCCGGCAGAAACGTGTACACCCGCAGCCGTGCCGTCGTGGCATCCGCCCTCGCCTTCACCGCCGCCGCGGTGGGGCTGTGGAGCGGACTCGCCGGCTCGGCCCCCGCGCACGCCGCGGCCACGGTCCCGACCCCGGACCACGTCGTCGTCGTGGTCTTCGAGAACCACGCCTACAGCCAGGTGATCGGCTCCTCCAGCGCCCCGTACATCAACTCGCTCAAGACCGGCGGGGCCAACCTCACCCAGTCCTACGCCGAGACCCACCCGAGCCAGCCCAACTACTTCGCCCTGTTCTCCGGCTCCACCCAGGGCATCACGGACGACAGCTGCTATACCCCCGGCTTCTCCTCCGCCGCGAACCTCGCCTCCGAACTGATCGCCGCGGGCAAGACCTGGGGCAGTTACAACGAGACGCTGCCCAGCCAGGGTTCGACCACGTGCAGCAGCGGGAACTACGCGCGCAAGCACAACCCCTGGTTCGGCTTCAGCAACGTGCCGACGTCCAGCGCGAAGACGTTCGCCCAGTTCCCGACGGACTACTCGACGCTGCCGCAGGTCTCCTTCGTCGTCCCGAACCTGTGCAGCGACATGCACGACTGCTCGGTGTCCACCGGTGACACCTGGCTGAAGAACAACCTGGGCGCGTACGCCACCTGGGCCAAGACCCACAACAGCCTGCTCGTCGTCACCTTCGACGAGGACAACCGGCTCAGCGGCAACAAGATCCCGACCGTGCTCTACGGCCAGCAGGTGACGGCGGGGTCCACCTCCTCCACCACCTACAACCACTACGACCTGCTGCGAACGCTGGAGGACATGCACGGCCTCACGTCGCACGCCGGCAACGCGGCCTCCGCCAAGGACATCACCGGCATCTGGACGTCCTGACATGTACCTAGCGGACAGCCGCGCCGGGACACCGGAGAGCGCGGCGCCGTCCGCGGAGAGCGCCGCCCGGCCCCGCGCCGGGCGGCGCCTCGCCGCGGTCGGACCCACGGTGCTGGCCCTCGGCACCGTCAGTCTGATCACCGACGTCTCCTCGGAGATGGTGACGGCGGTCCTGCCCCTGTACGTGGTGGCGGGCCTCGGCCTCTCCCCGCTCGGCTTCGGGCTCCTCGACGGCATCTACAACGGCTTCTCGGCCCTCGTCCGGCTGGCCGGGGGACATCTCGCCGACCGGGGCGGCGGCCGCCACAAGTGGGTGGCCGGCGCCGGCTACGCCCTCTCGGCCCTGTGCAAACCGCTGCTCCTGATGGCCAGGACCCTGACCCCCATCGGTCTGGTCCTCGCTGCCGACCGCACCGGCAAGGGGCTGCGCACGGCCCCGCGCGACGCCCTGATCTCCCTGTCGAGCAGCCCCGAGACCCGGGGCCGGGCCTTCGGCGTCCATCGTGCGATGGACACGGCGGGCGCCCTGCTGGGTCCGTTCGTCGCGTTCCTGATCCTGCGGGCGACCGTCGACGGCTACGACGCGGTGTTCATGGTCAGTTTCTGCGTGGCCGTGCTGGGCGTCCTGGTCCTGGTGCTGTTCGTCCCCGGCGGCACGGCCGCACGGCCGGCGCCCGAGGCGGGATCCGCCGCCGTCGCCGCACGGCCCGCGCCCGAGGCGGGGTCCGCCGCCGGCACCGCGCCCCGCCCCACCCTGCGCGCGGCCCTCGCGCTGCTGCGCCGCCCGGAGCTGCGTGGCATCACGCTCTGCGCGCTCCTGCTCGGACTCGCCACGGTCAGCGACTCGTTCGTGTTCCTGCTGCTCCAGCACCGGCTCGGAGTGCCGGACCGCTGGTTCGCGCTGCTCCCCGTCGGCACCGCCGCCTCCTTCCTGCTGCTGGCCGTCCCACTCGGCCGGCTCGCGGACCGGTGGGGCCGCCGGCGGGTGTTCCTGGCCGGTCACGGCGCCCTGCTCCTGGCGTACGCCCTGCTGCTGACGTCCTGGCACGGCTCGGCGCTGCCGTTCGCCGTCCTGTTCCTGCACGGCGGCTTCTACGCGGCCACGGACGGCGTGCTGATGGCCGCGGCCTCGGACGGCGTGCCCGAGGAACTGCGCTCCTCGGGACTGGCGCTCGTCCAGACGGGACAGGCACTGGCCCGTTTCGTCTGCTCGCTGGCCTTCGGCGCGGCCTGGACGGCGTGGGGCGACCGTACAGCGCTCATGGCGGCGACCGTGGCGCTGGCCCTGTGCGCGCTGTTCTTCATGATCCGGAGCCCTGTCCGGCCCGCCCTCGCGAAAGACGGCCTCGCATGACGCGGAGCCCCGTCCGCCCCGCCTCTGCCAGGGGCCTCGCGTGACCCGGAACCTCGTCCGCCCCGTCCCCGCCGAAGACCTCGCGTGACCCGGCGCCCCGTCCGGCCCCCCCACGGAAGACCTCGCATGACCCGGCGCCCCGTCCGGTCCCCCCACGGAAGGCCTCGTATGACCCTGCGCACCCGCATCCTGGTCCTGCTCTCGGCCCTGGCCGTCCTCGCGGGCGTCGCCACGGCCTCCGTACTGCACGCCTCGGCCCGCGCTGAACGCCGCGACCAGGCACAGCGGGGCGGTCCGCGGATCGCCGCGGGTCCGGTCTCGCTGACCGCCACCCGGCGGCTGGTCTTCCGCAACATGGCGTGGGGCCCGCACCGCGACGAGCTGACGTCCGTCCCGGCCTCCGACCCGGCGGGCCCGCGCACCGCGTCCGGGGTCAAGTGCCTGCGCTTCTACGCGGCCTCGGGCACCGGGGTGTGCCTTCAGGCGGTGCACGGCCCGGTCCAGGACACCTACCGGGCGGTGATCCTCGACGCCTCTCTGCACGTCAGGGACCACTACGACGTTCCCGGGATCCCGTCCCGCGCCCGGGTCTCGCCCAGCGGCCGGTACGCGGCCTGGACGGCGTTCGTGGGCGGCGACTCGTACGCGGGCACGAACTTCTCCACCCGGGCGGCGATCGTCGACACCCGCACGGGGAAGCTGACCTCGTCCCTGGAGGCGTACCGGATCGTGAAGGACGGCCGCACGTACCGGTCGGCCGACGTCAACTTCTGGGGCGTCACCTTCACGGCCGACGACCGCGGGTTCTACGCCACGATGGCCACGCACGGCACGACCTACCTGGTCCGCGGCGACCTGGCCGCCCGCACCGTCACCACCGTGCACACCGACGTGGAATGCCCGTCCCTCTCCCCCGACGGCACCCGCGTCGCCTACAAGAAGCGCGTCGAGGGACTTCCCAAGGACGCGCCCTGGCATCTGTACGTCCTCGACCTGCGTACCGGACACGAGACGGCACTCGCCGAACCGCGCAGCGTCGACGACCAGGTGGTCTGGCGCGACGACCGCACCCTCGTCTACGCCCTCCCCGGCGACTACGGGGCCGACCTGTGGACGCTCCCGTCCGACGGCACGGGAAGGCCGCGGCGCATCAGCACCGCGGCCGTGTCCCCCGCGTACGTGGGTTAGGACCGTCCCTGGGACGAGGGGCGGGTCAGGAACCGGCGCTCGCGCGGCGACGGCGGACGACCACGACCAGGCCGGCGCCGAGGGCGGCCGTCGCGGCCGCGGTGGCGGCGAGGACCGGGGTGCCGTCGGAACCGGTGCTGGCGAGGCTGCCGTCGACGTCACCGCCGGTGGAGCCGCCGGTGGTGGAGCCGCCCGACGCGGAACCCGTGCCGCCCGCACCGCCCGTGCTGCCGGAACCGCCGGTGGACTGGCCCGAGGGGTCGTTGCCGCCGGTGGAGGTTCCCGGGGTGGTCGCGGAGGGCGACGGCGAGGGGTCCTCCTCGTTGTCGGTGGGGATGGCGACGTGGATCTTGGCCGTGTCGTTGGCGGGGTTCTTGTCGAAGTCCGGGTGGATGTCGTAGACCGAGGTCGCCTTGACCGAGCCGTCGGTGGTCTTCGTCCCCTTCGCGATGTCCAGCATGAAGGTGTACGTGAGGGTCTGGCCGACCTCGATGACGTGGTCGTCGGGCGTGCAGACGTAGACGGCCCTGCCCGGCGTCCCCCCGGGCGCGTCGGGGCCGTCGATCCCGAACGGCGAGCAGTCGTCGGGGACCTTACTGGCGGTGGTGCCCTTCGGTATCCGCACCATGAGCGCCGGCTGGTCGTCGCTCGTCTGGACCTTGATCCAGCCGGGGCCGTCGTTGCGGAGTCCCACGTTGATGGACTGCTGCCCGCCCGCGAGGGCCTCGGTGTCCTCGCCGACCGCGACGAGGTCGGCCGAGCTGTCCGCGGTCAGGTCGAGGCGCCGGTAGCTGTCGGAGAATCCCTCGCCCGGAAGCGCGCCCGTGGCCGAGGTGCCGTACTCGACCTGTTCCATCAGCGCCTTGGGCAGCGCCTTGAACCGTACGGGCGTCCGGACCGAGGCGCCGGGCTCGACGACCGTGTCGAGCTCGCAGACGGCCTGCCTGACCTGGTCGGCGATGGTCGAGTACGTGCAGCCCTTGACCTCCTCGGGGAAGTCGAGCCCGCGGGTCAGCCGGACCAGGAAGGTGAAGCCGTCCGCCGCCGCGGTGCCGTTGTTGGTGACGACGACGTTCTTGTCGTACACCTCACCGGGCTTGGGGGACGCGCCCGGCAGGCTCGATATCGCCAGGGAGGGTTCGCCCGGATCCGCGTACGCCGGGGAACCCGCGAAGGCGGGAACGGCCACGGCGGCCGCGGCGGCGGCCACCAGGGCCGCCGACTTGCGAAGGTGCGAGGGGCGGGTGGACTGGCGCACGGTGGGGTCTCCTCGTCGAAGCATGCGGGACGCCGACCGGAGCTTCGCCGTCCGGCCACGTCCTGGACACCCGGAGACCGCCGAGGGTTGTACGCCGGTTCGAGAAGAGCGGGAAGAACGGCCCGACGCCGCGGAATCCGCCGGCACGGGCGAACAGCCGTGGGGCCCGCGGTCACCGACCGCGGGCCCCACGGAGCCGCCTACTCCCAGATGTACATGCTCTCCGAAACGGTCGAGGAAGGGGAGCCGTTCCACCTCAGGGTCATGAAGTAGGTGTGTCCGGTTTTGATGTCATACGTTATTTGGTCGCATCCCGCGTCACCGCCATCGTCGTAGCGGGCGACGATCGTGGCGGAACCGTCGGAGAACTGCTCCCAGAGAGCACCGGAGACACCGGCCCCGTCGGCCTTGAGGTCGCAGACCATGAAGTGGTCACCGTCGTCGATGTGGGTGACGGACCCACGCCCGCTCGAGAGGGTCAGCCTCTCATTGCCGGTGTTGGCGTGGGCGGACGGCGAACCGCACAGCACCACCGCACCTGCCGCAACCGCGCCGACCAGAGTCCGCCTCAGCTTCTTTGTGATCATGGGCGGCAAGTATGCCCACTCGCGCACGGGGCCAACAAGCGATTACCCCCGGCCCGGCGGCGGGGCCCGTCGCTCAGGCCGCGGGCGGAGCACGGCCCGAAGACGGCCCGGGAGGCTGCAGAACGGCGAGGGGCCGACGGTCCACGACCGTCGGCCCCTCGCGCCGAATCACCCGGAGCACCCGCCCCCGGCCTCGCCTTACAGCACCGGCAGGTTCTTCCGCAGCTCGAAGGCGGTGACCTCGCTGCGGTACTCCTCCCACTCCGCCTTCTTGTTGCGGAGGAAGAAGTCGAAGACGTGCTCGCCGAGGGTCTCGGCGACCAGTTCGCTGCGCTGCATCAGAGAGAGGGCCTCGCCGAGGTTCTGCGGGAGGGGCTCGATGCCCATCGCCCGGCGCTCTCCGTCGGAGAGGGCCCAGACGTCGTCGTCGGCGCCCGGCGGGAGTTCGTAGCCCTCCTCGATGCCCTTGAGGCCGGCGGCCAGCAGCAGGGCGTAGGCGAGGTACGGGTTCGCGCCCGAGTCGATCGAGCGGACCTCGACCCGCGCGGAGCCGGTCTTGCCGGGCTTGTACATCGGCACGCGGACCAGGGCGCTGCGGTTGTTGTGGCCCCAGCAGATGTACGAGGGGGCCTCGCCGCCGGCGCCGGCGGTGCGCTCGGAGCCGCCCCAGATGCGCTTGTAGGAGTTGACCCACTGGTTGGTGACCGCGGAGATCTCAGCCGCGTGCCGCAGCAGGCCCGCGATGAAGGAACGGCCGACCTTGGAGAGCTGGTACTCGGAGCCGGACTCGTAGAACGCGTTGCGGTCGCCCTCGAAGAGGGAGAGGTGGGTGTGCATGCCGCTGCCCGGGTACTCCGAGAACGGCTTGGGCATGAAGGTGGCCTGCACCCCCTGCTCCAGCGCGACCTGCTTCATGATCAGCCGGAAGGTCATGATGTTGTCGGCCGTGGAGAGCGCGTCGGCGTAGCGCAGGTCGATCTCCTGCTGGCCGGGGGCGCCCTCGTGGTGGCTGAACTCGACCGAGATGCCCATCGACTCCAGCATCGTGATGGCCTGGCGCCTGAAGTCCTGGCCGACGTTCTGCGGGGTGTGGTCGAAGTAGCCGGAGTTGTCGGCCGGGGTGGGCCGGGAGCCGTCCAGCGGGCGGTCCTTCAGCAGGAAGAACTCGATCTCGGGGTGGGTGTAGAAGGTGAAGCCCAGGTCCGAGGTCTTGGCGAGGGCGCGCTTGAGGACGTAGCGCGGGTCCGCGAAGGACGGGGAGCCGTCCGGCATGAGGATGTCGCAGAACATGCGGGCGGTGCCGGGAGCCTCGGCCCGCCAGGGCAGCACCTGGAAGGTGCCCGGGTCCGGCTTGGCGATCATGTCGGACTCGTACACGCGGGCGAAGCCCTCGATGGCGGAGCCGTCGAAGCCGATGCCCTCGTCGAAGGCCTGTTCCAGCTCGGCCGGGGCCACGGCCACCGACTTCAGGAAGCCGAGCACGTCCGTGAACCACAGACGTACGAACCGGATGTCACGCTCCTCCAGCGTCCGGAGCACGAACTCCTGCTGCTTGTCCATCTTCCGCTTCCCCATCCTTGCTGGTCAGGCCGCCTGCTCCCACGCCTCGAAGACGATCGGCGCACCTGAGCATCCCACCACAACACCATTTCATGCGCGTTGCGGACCATGATCGACCGGGCGACCTCGGCCTGAACGCCTCGCGTACGGCAGGTGTCCTGCTCTGTCGCACATCTTGCCTGCTCACCCGCGCACCCGTAAGGGCCGGCCGGTACTCGCCGGCCGCCCGGGTTTTAATTTGCATCTCAGATGCAAGTTTTATTAGTGTGCGGGGCATGCGGAGGGGTGCAACCCACCGCTCCGGCCCCGGCTTTGAGGAGTCCCGATGCTGTCCGAAGAATCCGCCGTCACCGTCCGCGCGACGCTCCCCGTCGTCGGCGCGGCCATCGGTGAGATCACCGAGCGCTTCTACGCCGGGCTGTTCGCCGCCCACCCCGAGCTGCTCCGCGACCTGTTCAACCGCGGCAACCAGGCCGCGGGCACCCAGCGCCAGGCCCTGGCGGGGTCCATAGCCGCCTTCGCCACCCATCTGGTCGAGCACCCCGACGAGCGGCCCGACGCGATGCTGAGCCGCATCGCCCACAAGCACGCCTCCCTGGGGGTCGCGCCCGAGCAGTACGAGGTGGTGCACGAGCACCTCTTCGCCGCCATCGTCGCGGTGCTCGGCGACGCGGTCACCGCGGAGGTCGCCGCCGCCTGGGACGAGGTGTACTGGCTCATGGCGAACGCCCTCATCGCCATCGAGCGACGCCTGTACGACGAGAACGCGGACGACGGCGCGCTCCACCCCTGGGTGGTCACCGAGCGCGTCGAGGAGACCGCCGACGTCGCCACCTTCACGATCCGCCCGGCCGACGGCGCGCCGCTGCCGGACTTCCGCGCCGGCCAGTACGTGTCCGTGGGCGTCGAACTCCCGGACGGCGCCCGCCAGATCCGTCAGTACAGCCTCTCCAGCGCGCCCGGCTCCCCGGTCCGGCGGATCAGCGTCAAGCGGGTGCGCGCGGACGAGAACGGCGGGATGCCGGCCCCGGAGGGCGAGGTCTCCACGCATCTGCACACCCACGTCCGCGAGGGAAGCGTCCTCCAGGTCTCGGCGCCGTACGGCGACCTGGTCCTCGACGACACGGACGCCCCCCTGCTCCTCGCCTCGGCGGGCATCGGCGTCACCCCGATGATCGCCATGCTGGAGCAGCTGGCGATCTCCGGCCACAAGGCCCCCGTCACCGTGGTGCACGCCGACCGCTCCCCCGCCGAGCACGCGCTGCGCGCCGATCACGAGGCGTTCGCGGGCAAGCTCCCCGACGCCGCCACGCACTTCTGGTACGAGTACCCCGAGCCGGGCCACCCCGCGGAGCGGACCGGCCTCGTCGACCTCACCGGGGTGACCGTGCGGCCGGGCACGCACGCCTACCTGTGCGGTCCGCTGCCCTTCATGCGCGCGGTGCGGACCCAGCTCCTGGAGAAGGGCGTGCCCGCCTCCGACATCCACTACGAGGTGTTCGGCCCCGACCTCTGGCTGGCCCAGGGCTAGGAGTCCACCCCCGCGGGGACCGGGGACCGTGTGCGCACGGTCACGGAACGGACGTCAGCGGAACGGCAGCGCGACGTCAGCGCGACGTGAGCGGCGGACCCAAGACTGAGGCGTGTCAGCAGTTCAGGGACGGCACGCCGGCGGGTCCGGCGCTCGCCGCACGCACCTTCGGGGGACCAGACGTGAACACCATCCGTAACCGCACCATCTTCGTCGCCGTCACCGTCACGGCCGGGCTCGTCGTGGCCCTCGGCGCCTGCGGGTCCGACGGATCCGGGACGAGGTCCGCGGGCTCCGGCACGGACGGCGCCGCGCGGAGCACCTCTCCGTCGGCCTCCGCGGCGGGCACGGCCGGCGACGCCGGCACGACGGACCCGACCGGTACGGCCGGCGGCTCCTCGGCCCGGAAGTCGTCGTCCGGCTCGGGCACGAAGACGGATTCGGGCTCGGGCTCGAAGGCCGGGTCGGGGTCCGCCGCCGGCGGCGGCAACGCGACCAGCGACGGCTACGCCTACAAGCACCCCTGCGCGGCCGGGCAGCTCTCGGTGGGCGTGACCACCCCGGCCGACGCGTCCGGCCGGCGCGTGATCGCCGTGCGCAACAACGGCGCGAACGCCTGCGGGCTCAGCTACTACCCCCAGGTCCACCTGGACGGCTCGGGCGGCAGGACCGTCAAGCCGCTGATCCCGGGCGGGCTCGGCGGAGCCCCCGCCTACCCGGTGTACGCCGGGCGCACCGCCTACGCGGTCATCGACCTCGACCCGAGCGGGGCGACCTCCGGCACGGTCACCGGCATCGACGAGCTGAACGTCCTGGCCGACGGCGACCACATGCCCGACGCCGACACCCGCAACTTCCCGCTCGGTTCCGGCGCCCTCGTGCTGAAGCCGAAGCTCGGCCTGTACCGCTCGACGGTCGCGGACGCCGTCGCCTCCATGAAGACCGCGGACACCCCGGCCTGATCCGGGACACCGGCCGGGCCCGCTAGGGCCTCCGGGTGATGCCCAGCAGGACGGGCCCGGTCGGTTCGGCGACCACGTCGGCGATGGTCAGCGGGTCCAGTGAGGCGTAGAAGGCCTCCTGGGCCCGCCGCAGCGCGCCCCGCAGCCGGCACGCCGAGACGAGCGGGCAGGGCGTCTCGCCCTCGCACTCGACGACGTCGCCCTCCCCCTCGAAGGAGCGCACGATCGCGCCGACCGACTCCCCGCGCCCCTTCTCGGTGAGCGTGAGTCCGCCTCCCCTGCCGCGCCGGGCGTCGAGCAGTCCGAGGTGCTGGAGCTCGGCGACGACCTTGGCGGCGTGCGTGTAGGGGACGCGCATGTCGGCCGCGACCTCGCGCGTGGTGGGCGTCGAATCGCCGGCGACGGCCAGTCGCATCAGGACGCGAAGGGCCAGATCGGTGGAGCGCAGCAACCGCATACCCGCCAGGTTAGATAATGCGCATCTCAGGTTCAAATATCCGTTCGGGTACGGCACCCCTGTACGGCCGGACGTGTCCACCCCCTCTTCGGCCAATCCGGCGCGCTCCCCGGGCCATTCCCGCGCCCTCCCTGCCGGTGCCCCCGCCGCCCCGTCTACGATCGGCGGACCCGTCCGTCCCATCCCCATAAGGACTCACCATGGGTTCCGCCCAGAACACCAGCACCGGATCGCGCAAGGAGCGCATCGAGGAGCTGCGCCGTGCCGAGCGTGCCCGCGAGCGGCGCAACCGGTTCCTCGTGATCGCGGCCAGCACGGTCGTGGTCGCCGGCCTCGTCGCCGGTGGTGTCGTGCTCGTCCGGTCACAGTCGGACGACGCCAGGAAGGACACGGCGGGCGACGCGAAGCAGGCGTCGGGGCACTTCGTCACGGGCACGGACGGGGTGAAGACCTGGAAGGGCACGCTGACCCGCAACCACGTCACGAAGACGGTGTCCTACGCGATGGAGCCGCCGGTCGGCGGTGACCACCTGCAGGTCTGGATGAACTGCAACGGCGACGTCTACCCGAAGGCCGTGAACAACATGAACGCCGTGCACTCCCTGGAGCACGGTGCGGTCTGGGTGACGTACAACGGCAAGGCGCCCGAGGCCGACGTGAAGGCGCTCGCGGCCAAGGTCAGGAAGACCCCGTACACGTTCATGAGCCCGGTCGAGGACCAGAAGGACCCGATCATGATGAGCGCCTGGGGCAAGCAGCGCACGGTGACCGGCGCGAACGACAAGAACGTCGACGCGTTCCTGGCCGAGTTCGTCCAGGGCAAGCAGACCCCCGAGCCGGGCGCGGCCTGCACCAACGGCCTGTCGCAGTGAGGCACGTCGGGTGGGCCGCCGGGGCCGCGGCGGCCGCGCTCGTCGCGGCCGGGGCGATCACGTACGCGGTCGCGGACGGCGACGGTTCCGGTTCCGGTTCCGGGACGAGGACGCCCGCCGCCGACTCCGCGGACGCGGGCTTCGCCCGGGACATGGCGGTCCACCACCAGCAGGCCGTCGAGATGTCGTACATCGTGCGGGACCGCACGAAGGACACGGAGGTGCGGCGTCTCGCGTACGACATCGCGCAGACGCAGGCCAACCAGCGCGGCATGCTGCTCGGCTGGCTCGACCTGTGGGAGCTGCCGAAGGTGTCCGCGGACGCGCCGATGACCTGGATGGGCATGGGTGACATGGCGTCGGGCAAGGACGGCGCGCTGATGCCGGGCATGGCCACCAACGCGGAGATGAAGCGGCTCGGGGCGCTGAACGGGAAGCAGGCCGAGGTCTTCTACCTGCAGTTGATGACCGACCACCACAAGGGCGGCATCCACATGGCCGAGGGCTGTGTCGCCAAGTGCACGGTGGGCGTGGAGAAGCGGCTCGCGCAGGGCATGGTCGACGCCCAGCAGTCGGAGATCACGATGATGGCCGACATGCTGAAGGCGCGGGGCGCGAAGCCGCGCGACTGAGAAGTGTTCAAGAAGGGGTCCGGGGCGCCGCCCCGGACCCCTTCGGCTTGCGCACCCCGGACCCCTTCGGCTTTCGCGTGGCGGCGGTCAACCGCGCCGGCGGGCACCGCATTTCGGCAGGTTCCGGCCGGAAGCGCGCCGCAAGGACTCGATCCGCTCACGGAAGTCGGCCGCCCCTTTACAGGGCTCTGATCGGGATCGAGGGAAAACCCTCGATTCTGTGTGAGGGTGCACGTCAAACCGCCCCAAATGATCGCCAATTGCCGCCACTTGGTCTTTCCTTGGGGTTTTCATTCCCCTGGCATGAACGGTTCACCGTAAGAGTGGCCCCATCTGTGATCCATTCCTCACACTCCGGAAGGAGGTGGGGGTTTCGCGTGGATCACCGCAACCACTACATGCGACGAATCGCATCGCAGGGGGTTCTATGAGATCCAAGCGCGCCACCGCGCGTGCCGGAGTGAGCATGGCGGCGACCCTGCCCCTGCTCGCCGGCGCGCTGGCGCTCGGCATACCCGCGGCCCACGCCGCGGACGGCCCGGGCCGGGTAAGCCTCGCGGGCACCAAGCCCGCGTGGGCGACCGCTCACGCGGACAAGGGAGCGGCGTCCGACAGCTCCCAGGTCGCCGCCCGGGTGTACCTCGCCGGGCGGGACGCCAAGGGCCTGGCGGCGTACGCCAGGTCGGTGTCCGACCCGCACTCGGCTTCGTACGGCAAGTACCTCAGCGCCAAGAAGGCGCAGTCGCGTTACGGTGCCACCAAGGCCCAGGTCACCGCGGTGACCACCTGGCTGAAGTCGGCGGGCCTGAAGGTCACCGGAACGACGCAGCACTACGTCTCCGTCACCGGTGACGTGGCCGCCGCCGAGAAGGCGTTCGGCACCCAGCTGCACAACTACACCAAGGGTGGCAAGGTCTACCGGGCGCCGTCGAAGACGGCTTCCGCGCCCGCCGCCCTGAACGGCGCCGTCCTGACCGTCACCGGCCTGGACAACGCCCCGCACAAGGCGCGGCACGCCGACCAACTGCCTCCTCCGGACGCGGTGTTCAAGAACTCCGGGCCGTTCTCCTCGTACTACGGCTCGAACATCGCGAGCACCCTGCCGGACGCCTACGGGACGAAGATCCCGTACGCGGTCCAGGGCTACACGGGCAAGCAGCTGCGCGCGGCCTACGGAGCGGGCAAGCGCACCGGCAAGCACGTGCGCGTCGCCATCACGGACGCGTACGCCTCGCCGACCATCGCCTTCGACGCGGCCACCTACGCCTCCAAGCACGGTGACGCGGCGTACTCCAGCGGTCAGCTCCGTCAGGTGCTGCCGAAGAAGTACACGAAGACCGAGGAGTGCGGAGCGGCCGGCTGGTACGGCGAGGAGACCCTCGACGTCGAGGCCGTGCACGCCGTCGCGCCGGGCGCGGACATCACGTACGTGGGTGCCGCCTCCTGCTACGACGACGATCTGCTCGCCTCGCTCAACAAGATCGTCGACGGGCACCTGGCCGACATCGTCTCCAACTCCTGGGGCGACATCGAGGCCAACCAGACCCCGGACCTGGCCGCGGCCTACGACCAGACGTTCCAGTTCGGAGCGGTCGAGGGCATCGGCTTCTACTTCTCCTCCGGTGACAACGGCGACGAGGTCGCCAACACCGGCACGAAGCAGGTCGACACCCCGGCCAACTCGGCGTGGGTGACGGCGGTCGGCGGTACCTCGCTGGCGGTCGGCAAGGGCGACAAGTACCTGTGGGAGACCGGCTGGGGCACCGAGAAGGCCACGCTGTCCACGGACGGCAAGAGCTGGACCGGGTTCCCGGGCGCGTTCACCTCGGGTGCGGGCGGCGGCACGAGCAAGACCGTGGCGCAGCCGTACTACCAGAAGGGCATCGTCCCGAACGCGCTGGCCAAGGCCAACAACGCGGCGGGCAACCGGGTCGTCCCGGACATCGCGGCGATCGCCGACCCCAACACCGGATTCCGCGTCGGCCAGACGCAGACCTTCCCGGACGGGACCGAGCAGTACAGCGAGTACCGCATCGGCGGCACCTCGCTCGCCGCTCCGGTGATCGCGGCCGTCCAGGCCCTCGCCCAGGAGGCGCGCGGCGGCAAGGCGATCGGTTTCGCCAACCCGTCGATCTACGCCAAGGCCGGGTCGAAGGCGTACCACGACGTGACGGACAAGCCCACGGGCGCCTCCGGACTCGCCGTGGCGCGTGTCGACTTCGCGAACGGTTTCGACGCGGCCGACGGCCAGGTCGTCTCCGTCCGCAGCCTCGGCCAGGACAGCTCGCTGAAGGCCGTGAAGGGCTACGACGACGTCACCGGTGTGGGCTCGCCCGCCCCGGGCTACGTCGACTCGTTCAGCCGTCGCTGACCGGCACTCATGAGCCGTCGCTGAACGGCACGTCATGAACGGCGCGCCCGTCTCCCCCGTGGAGACGGGCGCGTCGTGCGTCCTGGGGACCGCACGCGGAACCGGCTGTCCCGAGGGCCGCGCGCACAGCCTCCGCCGCCCCGCGAAAAGCGGCCCGCCATACCCCCGGCCACCCCATCGCGTCGCTCTGACGATTACACTGGCCGGGTGCCTCCTTCGAACTTCCGGTCGCTCTACCAGCACGGCTTCGCACGCGTAGCCGCCTGCACGGGCCACACCGTCATCGCGGAACCGCTCGCCAACGCCGAGGCCGTCCTGCGCCAGGCGCGCAGCTGCGCCGGGGAGGGCGTCGCCGTCGCCGTGTTCCCCGAGATGGGCCTGTGCGGCTACTCCATCGAGGACCTGCTGCTCCAGGACGTGCTGCTCGACCAGGTCGAGGAGGCGCTCGCGAGGGTGGTCGCGGGGTCGGCCGACCTCCTGCCGGTCCTGGTGGTGGGCGCCCCGCTGCGCCACCGCAACCGGGTCTACAACTGCGCGGTGGTCGTGCACCGCGGCCGGGTCCTCGGTGTCGTGCCCAAGTCGTACCCGCCGAACTACCGGGAGTTCTACGAACGCCGGCAGATCGCCGCGGGCGACGACGAGCGCGGCGGCACGATCCGGGTCGGCGGCGCGTCCGTGCCGTTCGGGGTGGACCTGCTGTTCGCCGCCGAGGACGTACCGGGGCTGGTGCTGCACGCGGAGATCTGCGAGGACATGTGGGTGCCGGTGCCGCCGAGCGCCGAGGCGGCCCTCGCGGGCGCCACCGTCCTCGCCAACCTCTCCGGCAGCCCGATCACCGTCGGCCGGGCCGAGGACCGCAAGCTGATGTGCCGCTCGGCGTCCTCGCGCTGCATCGCCGCGTACGTCTACGCGGCCGCCGGACTGGGCGAGTCGACCACGGACCTGTCCTGGGACGGCCAGACCATGATCTACGAGAACGGGACGCTGCTGGCGGAGTCCGACCGCTTCCCGCTCGACGACCGGTACTCCGTGGCGGACGTCGACCTCGACCTGCTGCGCCAGGAGCGGCTGCGCACCGGCAGCTTCGACGACAACCGGCGCACCCACACCACCCGCACCGCCGACTTCCGGACCCTGCCCTTCCGGCTCGACCCGCCGAGCGGCGACCTGGGTCTGCGGCGCCGCATCGAGCGCTTCCCGTTCGTGCCCGCGGACCCCGACCGGCTGGCCCAGGACTGCTACGAGGCCTACAACATCCAGGTCGCCGGACTCCAGCAGCGGCTCCAGGCGATCGGTGGCCCGAAGGTGGTCATCGGGGTGTCCGGCGGTCTCGACTCCACGCACGCGCTGATCGTCGCCGCCCGCGCGATGGACCGGGCGGGCCGGCCGCGCAGCGACATCCTGGCCTGGACCCTGCCCGGCTTCGCCACCAGCGACCACACCAAGGGCAACGCGCACGAGCTGATGCGCTCCCTCGGCGTCACCGCGGCCGAGCTCGACATCACGCCCACCGCCCGGCTGATGCTGGAGGAGATGGGCCACCCGTTCGCCTCCGGCGAGCCGGTCTACGACGTCACCTTCGAGAACGTCCAGGCCGGGCTGCGCACCGACTACCTGTTCCGGCTCGCCAACCAGCGCGGCGGCATCGTGCTCGGCACCGGTGACCTCTCGGAGCTGGCGCTCGGCTGGTCCACGTACGGCGTGGGCGACCAGATGAGCCACTACAACGTCAACTCGGGTGTGCCGAAGACGCTGATCCAGCATCTGATCCGCTGGGTCATCGGCAGCCACCAGTTCGACGAGGACACCGACCGCACCCTCGCGGCGATCCTCGACACGGAGATCAGCCCGGAGCTCGTCCCGGGTGAGGAGATGCAGTCCACCGAGTCGAAGATCGGCCCGTACGCGCTGCACGACTTCACGCTCTTCCACGTGCTCCGCTTCGGCTTCCGGCCCTCGAAGATCGCCTTCCTGGCCTGGCACGCCTGGCAGGACCCGGACGCGGGTGCCTGGCCGCCCGGCTTCCCCGAGGCCGAGCGGGTCGCGTACGACCTGCCGGAGATCCGGCGCTGGCTCGAGGTGTTCTGCCGCCGCTTCTTCGGGTTCGCGCAGTTCAAGCGTTCGGCCATGCCCAACGGGCCGAAGGTCTCGGCCGGCGGTTCGCTCTCGCCGCGCGGCGACTGGCGCGCCCCGTCCGACGGTTCGGCCCGCGCCTGGCTGCGCGACCTGGCCCGCTTCGACGCCCCGGAGGACGAGGCCGCGTCCGCGGACTGACGGTTCAGCGGCGCAGCGCCTCCGGCCGGCCGGGCACGTGCGTGGCGACGACCCGTGCACGCTCGGCCGGCCGCTTGGCGCGGCGCAGGTCCACCGCGTACGCCGTGCCCGCCACCGCGGTCCCGAGGACCGCGAGTGCGGCACCGGCGAGCGCCGGGGCGCTCGCCCCGAGGCCGGCCGCCAGGGTCAGACCGCCGACCCAGGCGCCGCCCGCGTTGGCCAGGTTGAACGCGGCCTGGTTGGCGGAGGAGGCGAGGGAGGGCGCGGCGGCGGCCTTCTCCATGACCATGAGCTGGAGCGGCGAGCCGGTGACGAAGGCGGCCGTGCCGAGCAGCAGCACCGCGGCCGCCGCGCTCCACTGCGTGCGCATCAGCAGGGGGAAGGCGGCGAGCACGACCACCAGCGAGGCCAGGCCGCCGAACAGGGTGGCGCGCATCGCCTGGTCCGCGAGCCGGCCGCCGAGCAGGTTGCCCGCCGTGGCCCCGACACCGAACAGCGCGAGCAGCGGCGTGACGCTGCCCTCGGTGTAGCCGGCGGCCTCGGTCAGCATCGGCGCGATGTAGCTGTAGGCGGAGAAGAGGGCCGCGAAGCCGGCGACGGTCGTGCCGAGGGCGAGCCACACGGGCAGCGGGCGCAGGGCGGCGAGTTCGCCGCGCAGACCGCCGCCGGAGACGGGTCCGGGGACCGCCGGGATCAGCAGGAACAGCGCGACGACGGCGGCGACACCGATCGCGGAGACCCCGAGGAAGGTGGCCCGCCAGCCGAGGTGTTGTCCCACGAGGGTGGCGGCGGGGACTCCGGCGATGTTCGCGACGGTCAGGCCGAGGAACATCAGCGACACGGAGCGGGCCTTGCGTTCGGGGGCGACGAGGCCGGTGGCCACGACGGCGCCGACGCCGAAGAACGCTCCGTGCGGAAGTCCGCTCAGGAAGCGGGCGGCGAGCAGCCAGTTCTCGTCGGGGGCGAGCGCGGAGAGCGCGTTGCCCGCGACGAACAGGCCCATCAGGGCGATGAGGACCGTGCGCCGGGGCATCCGGGCGGTGGCCGCGGCGAGCAGCGGGGCGCCGATGACGACACCGAGCGCGTAGGCGGAGACCAGGTGTCCGGCGGACGGTATCGACACGCCGAGGTCGCCGGCGACGTCGGGCAGCAGGCCCATCATGGCGAACTCGGTGGTTCCGATGCCGAAAGCGCCGACGGCAAGGGCGAGCAGGGCCAGAGGCATGAGAGGCCTTTCGAAGGAGCTGGGGCGAGCGGGGCGGCGTACCGGTGCGGCCGTCCGGGTACCGGCGCGCCCGCGCGCGAGGGGTGCGCGGGACGCGGTCGGTCGGACACCGACCTATTAAGTTTAGCCGGTGAACAAAGTCTGCTCGATCCAGTATTCCTGGAGGTTGAAAGGCGGTTCCGGGCGGATTACGAGGCGGTGGCGTCCATCGTGACGCGGGCCGCGATCGGAAGGTGGTCGCTGCCGGTCGCCGGCAGGGTCCAGGAGGTGACCGGCTCGACGCCCTTGACCATGATCTGGTCGATGCGGGCCATCGGGAACGAGGCCGGCCAGCTGAACCCGAAGCCGTCGCCCGCCGCGCCCTGCGTGGAACGCATCTGCGCGGTGACCGCGTTGAGCGCCCGGTCGTTCATCGTGCCGTTGAGGTCGCCCAGCAGGACGACCCGCTTCAGCGGCTCGTCGGCGATCGCCTCGCCCAGCGCGTTCGCACTCTTGTCGCGCTGCCGGGCGGTGAAGCCGGCCTTCATCTTCACCCGCACCGAGGGCAGATGGGCCACGTACACCGCGACCGGGCCCGCCGGAGCCGTCACGGTCGCCCGCATGGCCCGCGTCCAGCCCAGCTTGATGTCCACCGGCCGGACGTCGCCGATCGGGTACTTGCTCCACAGCCCGACCGTGCCCTGGACCGAGTGGTACTTGTACGTCGACGCGAGCGCCTTCTCGTACACCGGCACCGCCGAGGCCGTCAGCTCCTCCAGGGCGAGCACGTCGGCGCCGGAGGCCGCGACGTCGCGGGCGGTGCCGGACGGGTCCGGGTTGTCGGCGTTGACGTTGTGGGTCGCTACGGTCAGATCGCCGCCCGTACCGGCCTTGTCGGTGAGCAGTCCGCCGAAGAGGTTCAGCCAGACCGCGCCGGTCAGCACCACGGCGATCAGCGCGGTGGCGGACCTGCGCACGAACGCCAGGACCAGCAGGACCGGGATGAACACCCCGAGCCACGGCAGGAACGTCTCGGTGAGCGAGCCGAGGTTGCCGATCCGGTTCGGGATCCGGGCATGGGTGAGCATCACCAGGGCGAGCAGCAGCGCGAGCGCGGCGAGGACCAGCCCGCGCCGCCAGATGCCGCGGTCCCCGCGCCAGCCGTCGAACAGGCGCCGGAGCCGGGACTCTCTGCGCTCCGGCCCCCGGCCGTCGCTGCCCGTCTCCGTCATATACGCCTGCGCCATACCGTCGCCTCACAAAATGCCGTGCGCACCGTCTGTCCCTCGGCTACGACCCTAGGGGATGTCCGGTGTCGTTCTCGCCGTCCGGGACGGCCGTACAGGCAAGGGGACGTAGAACGTGACGCCGGGAGTTCCGCATCCTGGCACGAGGTGCGGCCTCTGTGACGAAACGCGCACATTCATGCCGTCAAAAACGGTTCGTGTCACGGACGGACGGGACGCAGGCCCTCCAGGAGGGTATCCACGATCCGCTCGGCGAGGCCCTCGGGCAGGTCGGTGTCGGGGCGCATGACGGAGCGGACGAGCATGGGGCCGACGAAGATGTCGTTGAGGAGTTCGATGTCGACGTCGTCACGGAGTTCGCCGTTCCGCTGGCCGCGGCGGAGCACCTCGTAGCCGAGCTGGCGCCGGGGCGCTATGACCGTGGCGTCGTACGCGGCCCACAGCTTGGGGCTGGACTTCATCTGCGCGTAGACGTTGTGCAGGATCGCCGACGAGCGGCTGACCAGACCGCGGCGGCGCAGCGACTCCAGCAGGACGACGAGGTCGTCGCGCATGGAGACGCCGGGGAGTTCGGGGTCGGCGGGTTCGGCGCCGCGCAGGACGTCGACGAAGAGTTCCTCCTTGCCGCTCCAGCGGCGGTAGATCGTCGCCTTGCCCACTCCGGCGGTGCGCGCCAGCCGCTCGATGGAGATGTCCGCGAGCGGGACGCCGTCCTCCAGGAGCTTCATCACGCCCTCGATGATGGCGCGTTCCACCGCCTCGCTGCGGGGCCGTCCCCGGCCGGGGCACACCTGCCTGTCTCGGCTGTCCGCGAGGCTCACGTCGAACTCCGTTCCCATCGTCGACCAGGTGTCATTCTCCCCCGTTCACGGCGGCCGCGGGCACGCGGCGCGGCCCGCCCGGCGTGGGCACCCCCGGTCCCCGGGAGCGCCCACGGCCGCGCGGGCCAGGTACGTCAGTCCTGTCCGAGGTCGGCCGTGACCAGCTCGGCCTCGTCCTTGCCCTCCGGCCGGGCCGCGGGACGGCCGGGCAGGAACAGGGCGACGATCACCGCGCCGACGACCGCGACACCGGCGCCGCACAGGGCGGTGACGTGCATCGCGTGCAGGAACGCGTCGTTGGCCGGGGTGATCAGGGCCTTGCCCTGCGGGCCGAGCTTGGCGGCGACGCCGAGGGTGGCCTCGATGGACTCGCCCGCGGTGTGGCGCAGCGGGGCCGGGACGAGCGCGAGCTTGTCGTCGATGCCGTTGCGGTAGGCGGTGGACAGCACGGAGCCGAGGACCGCGATGCCGAGGGCGCCGCCGACCTGGCGGAAGGTGTTGCTCAGCGCGGACGCGGAGCCGGCCTTCTCGCGCGGCAGCGCCTGCATGATGACGACGCTGGTCGGGGTCATGATGTGCGCCATGCCGGTGCCCATCAGGAAGAAGACGACCTCGAGGATCCAGATCGGGGTGTCCGCCTCCAGGGTGGCGAACGCGGCCAGCATCGCGGCGATGATGATCAGGCCGGCCGTGCAGGTGGCGCGGTTGCCGAAGCGGTCGACGACCAGCCGGGCGCGCGGCGCGAAGATCAGCTGGGCCACGGCCAGCGGGAGCATCAGCAGACCGGTCTGCAGCGGCGAGTAGCCCCGCACGCTCTGGGTGTAGAAGACGGAGAAGAAGGTCACGCCCATGAGCGCGAAGAACACGAGCGCGATGGCCGAGATGGCCGCCGAGAAGACCTTGTTGTTGAAGTACGTGACGTCGATCGACGGGTGGTCGCTGCGCTTCTCGAACAGCACGAAGCCGACGAGGACCGCGACTCCGGCGCCGATCGTCGCGAGGACCTGCGGGTCCGTGAAGTCGGCGAGCTGGCCGCCCTTGATGATGCCGTAGACCAGCAGGACGAGGCCGATGATCGACAGGACCACGCCGACCGGGTCCAGCCGGCCCGGGTTCGGGTCACGGGAGTCGGGGACCAGCCAGATCATCAGACCGATCGCGAGGACCACGATCGGCACGTTGATCAGGAAGACCGAACCCCACCAGAAGTGGTCGAGGAGCACACCGCCGGTGATGGGGCCGATCGCGATGGCGAGGCCGACGCCGCCGGCCCAGATGCCGATGGCCTTGGGCTGCTCGTCGCGTTCGAAGACGTTCATCAGGACGGCGAGGGTGGCGGGCATCACGAACGCGGCGCCGAGGCCCATCACGGCGCGGAACACGATCAGCTGGGTCGGGGAGCCGGACTCGGCGGCCAGCGCGGAACCGATGCCGAAGACGGCGAGACCGCCGAGCAGCACCTTCTTGCGGCCGAGCCGGTCGCCGAGGAGGCCCGCCGTGAACAGGAGACCGGCGAAGACGAGGGTGTAGGCGTTGATCGCCCACTCCAGCTCACCCTGGGTGGCCCCGAGCCCGGTGGGGGCGGGGGTCGAGATCGTCTTGATCGCGACGTTCAGGATGGAGTTGTCGAGCACCACGATCAGCAGGCTGAGCATGAGCGCTCCGAGGATCGCCCAGCGGCGCCGGTGCACCGCCTCGGGCACCCGTCGGTCGAGCGAGGGAGCGGAAGTTGTCATGACGACCAGCCTAAGGTCAATTCGAAACGGAACCGTCTCGTATCGGAAAGCCTTTACGGAGAACTTACGAAGAAGCCGGGGCCCCGGTACGGAACGGGCACGGTCCAGGCCCGTGAGGGGTGGGCACAGGTCGGCCGCCGTGAGGGGTGGGCACAGGTCGGCCGGAAACCTGGCGGGAACGTGGCGGGAACGACACCGGGACCGGCGGGGCCGGTCTAGCCGCGCGTGTGCCGAGGTGCCACCATGGAGGGGATCCGGGGACGCCGTCAGGGTGCCTCGAGATGACATAAGGAGCCGTTGCGATGACGCAGCTTTCGGCTGCCCGGAAGCAGCAGCCTGCGGAGGGTGCCCTCAAGGCCACCGCCGACAAGGCGCTGTACGGGGGCAAGAGCACCCGCCGTATCACGGTGCGCGACATCACCGCCGCCAAGGAGCGCGGCGAGAAGTGGCCCATGCTGACCGCCTACGACGCGATGACCGCGTCCGTGTTCGACGAGGCCGGCATCCCGGTCATGCTCGTCGGCGACTCGGCGGGCAACTGCCACCTGGGCTACGAGACGACCGTCCCGGTGACCATGGACGAGATGACCATGCTGTCCGCCGCGGTCGTGCGCGGCACCAGCCGGGCCCTGATCGTCGGCGACCTGCCCTTCGGCTCCTACCAGGAGGGCCCGGTGCAGGCGCTGCGCTCGGCGACCCGGCTGGTCAAGGAGGCCGGGGTCGGCGCGGTGAAGCTGGAGGGCGGCGAGCGCTCGCACCGCCAGATCGAGCTGCTGGTGGAGTCCGGCATCCCGGTGATGGCGCACATCGGCCTGACCCCGCAGTCCGTGAACGCCATGGGCTACCGCGTCCAGGGCCGCGGCGAGGAGGCCGCGCACCAGCTGCTGCGGGACGCCAAGGCGGTCCAGGACGCGGGCGCCTTCGCCGTCGTCCTCGAACTGGTCCCGGCGGAGCTCGCGGCCGAGGTCACGCGCACCCTGCACATCCCGACCGTGGGCATCGGCGCGGGCGCCGGGACGGACGCCCAGGTCCTGGTGTGGACCGACATGCTCGGACTGACCGGCGGCCGGGTGCCGAAGTTCGTCAAGCAGTACGCCGACCTGCGCCGGGTGATGGGCGACGCGGCCAAGGCGTTCGCCGAGGACGTGGTGGGCGGGACGTTCCCGCTGGAGGAGCACTCCGTCCACTGAGGCACTCGGGACGCCCGAGGCGCTGAGGCACCGAGGCACTCGGGACACCCGAGGCACCGAGGCACTCGGATCACCCGAGGTACCTGATCCACCGCGGCACCACCGAGGCACTCGGGACTCCCGAGGCATCAGAGCCATCGCGGCACCAGGGACAACCCGCCGATCTTCCCCCGTCGGCGGGTTGTCGCCGTTTCCGGCGCCTTCCGGGCACCCCATCGGTCGACTGTCGGCGACCTATCGGTGACAGTCGGAGCCTGTAGGCGGCCTGTCGGTCGTTTGTCGGTGGCGGCTGGCACCTTGACGGACATGACGCGAATCGACAACACGCCCCGGCAAGCTGCGACCGGCCGCAGCGCCGTCACCGTACGGGGGCTGGTCAAGCACTACGGCGAGACCAAGGCCCTGGACGGGGTCGACCTGGACGTACGCGAGGGCACCGTTCTCGGCGTACTGGGTCCCAACGGCGCCGGCAAGACCACCCTCGTGCGCTGCCTGTCCACCCTGATCACCCCCGACGCCGGAACGGCCACGGTCGCCGGCTTCGACGTGCTGCGCCAGCCCCGGCAGCTGCGCCGGGTGATAGGCCTCACCGGCCAGTACGCCTCGGTCGACGAGAAGCTCCCCGGCTGGGAGAACCTCTATCTGATCGGACGGCTGCTCGACCTGCCCCGCAAGGAGGCCCGCCGGCGCGCCGACGAGCTCCTGGAGCGCTTCTCCCTCACCGAGGCGGCCAAGCGCCCGGCGTCCACGTACTCCGGCGGTATGCGCCGCCGGCTCGACCTCGCCGCCTCGATGATCGGCAGCCCGGCCGTGCTGTACCTGGACGAGCCGACGACCGGCCTCGACCCGCGCACCCGCAACGAGGTGTGGCAGGAGGTCAAGCGCATGGTCGCCGACGGCGTCACCGTGCTGCTCACCACCCAGTACATGGAGGAGGCCGAGCAACTGGCCTCCGAGCTGACCGTCATCGACCGCGGCAAGGTCATCGCCGGCGGCCGGATCGACGAGCTGAAGGCGCGGGTCGGCGGCCGGACGCTGCGGATCCGCCCGGCGGACCCGCTGCAACTGCGCCCGCTGGCCGCCATGTTCGACGAGCTGGGGCTCACCGGCCTCGCCACCACGATCGTGGACGCCGAGACCGACAGCGTGCTGGTCCCGGTCCTCAGCGACGAGCAGCTGACCGCCGTCGTCGGCGCGGTCACCGCACGCGGCATCACGATCGCCTCCATCTCCACCGAACTGCCCAGTCTGGACGAGGTGTTCCTCTCCCTGACCGGCCACAAGGCCAGTACCCCGCAGGACGAGAACCCCGCCCGCGCCTACGAGGAGGTCTCCGCATGAGCGCCACCACCGTCGAAGCCCCCCTCGCCGTCAAGGGCGACCCCCGCATCTCGCCGCGCGCTCACCTGCGGCACACCGGCGCGCTGATCCGCCGCAATCTGCTGTGGATCCGCCAGGACCCCGAGTCGATGTTCGACGCGATCCTGTTCCCGGTCATCTTCACGCTGCTGTTCGTCTACGTCTTCGGCGGCTCCATCGGGCAGTCGCTCGGCGGCGGCCAGGAGCGGTACGTGCAGTACGTCGTGCCCGGCCTGATGGCCATGATGGGCATGAACATGGCCCAGGGAGTGGGCACCGGCTTCAACACCGACTTCAACTCCGGTGTCATGGACCGGTTCCGGTCCCTGCCGATCGGGCGCGGCTCGGTGCTGTTCGCCAAGATCGCGGTCGAGCTGATGCGCATGCTGATCGCGACCGCGGTCCTCATGGTCGTCGGTGTCCTGGTCGGCTTCCACATCACCAACTGGCCCGGTCTGTTCGCCTCCGTGGGACTGTCCGCGGTCTTCGGCTCGGCCCTGATGTGGGTGTTCCTCACTCTCGGCGTGATCATGAAGAGCGCGCAGTCCGTGCAGGCGATGGGCTTCCTGGTGCTGATGCCGCTCCAGTTCGGCTCGTCGATCTTCGCGCCGACCAGGTCGATGCCGGGCTGGCTGCAGAACTTCACCGAGTACAACCCGCTGTCCTCCCTCGCCGACGCGGCCCGCGGGCTGATGGTGGGCGGCCCGGTCGAGCACGGCCTGTGGGTGACGCTCGCCTGGTCGCTGGGTCTGACCGTGGTGATGGCGCCCATCGCCATCCACAAGTTCCGCACCAAGAGCTGACGTCCGGCGCACGGACCCGGCCCCCGTCGGCGGGGCCGGGACGGGCCGGTTCGCGTCCGCGCCTCAGATGAGGGCGGTGGCCTCCTCCAGGGAGAGGCCGCCGCCCTCCGCGTATGCCGTCTCGTACGCCGCGTCACCCAGCCGAGCCCGCGCGCCCTTCTCGGCCCGGTCGCGGACCTCGACCTCCATGGGAGCGGCGAAATGGCCCGGCGGCAGCAGCGCGTCCGCGGCGCCCAGCACCCGGGCCGCGTCCGTCGCGCGACCGCCGCCGTCCAGACCGTTCAGGGCGATGGCCGCAGTCATCAGATGGGCGGAGGGCATGTGCGGCGCGATCATCCGCGACAGCCGGTCGGCCGACCCCAGCGCCCGGCGCACCTTCTCCAGAGCGCTCTCGCACTGCCCGTCGATCGCGTCCAGCCAGGCCTCGACACCCAGCATGAATCCGTCGAACAGGACGAAGGAACCAGCTCCGAAGTCCTGACGGAGCAGCCGTATCTGCTCGCGCGCCTCGTCCGTCCGGCCGGTGCGGCCGAGCCAGGTCGCGAGGAAGAGGTGAGCCGCCGGCAGGGCCTCGTTGTGGGCGCCGTGCCCGTTCGCCAGGACGTCGCGGATCATCCGCTCGCCCCGCTCGGTCTCCCCCAGCTCCATGTACATGCTGCCGAGCCGGACGTCGAGCACCGCCGCTTGGGCGCGCGCTCCCAAGCGCTCGGCGTACTTGGCCGCTTTCGCGTAGTCCGCGGCGGCGGCCCGGAAGTCGCCCTTGCGCTCATGGGCCTCCCCGCGCGCGGAGAGTGATTCGGCGGCACCCCAGGCGTCCCCGATGCGTCCGAAGAGCTCCAGTGCCTCGTCGGCGTCCACGGTGGCGTCGCCCGCCATGTCCGTGCGGTTGGCGAGGATGTTGGCGCGCATCTGCAGGGCGCTGGCCAACTCCCAGTCGTAGCCGAGTTCCCGGCAGGTGCCGACCGTCTTGTTGATCACCTCGGTGAGCCGCTCCATCGTGCCGGTGAGCAGCACGGCGTAGAACCAGAGGTAGCCGGGGGTGCGGCAGGTCTGCGGCATGCCGGGCTCGTAGGTCGCGCTGATGGTACGGAGCTTCTCCTGGGCCTCCGGGGTCTGCCAGGCACCCATGTCCATGTCCATGTAGGCGAGATGGACGAGGTGCACGCCGCGCCGGGCCTCTTCGAGGACCTCCTCACGCATCGGCGGCGGGAAGTCCGTGCAGCGCTCGTACAGGGGGACGGCCGGACGCACGGGCGGGGCGAAGGGGTCCGGGCCGAGGCCCATCACCTCCAGGGACCAGGCACGGGCGTCGATGCGCTGGTCACGGATCTGCCAGTACCAGGCCAGCGAGTGGGCCATGCACAGCGCCTCCTGCTCGTCGCGTTCGGCGACGGCGTGCCGCAGGGCGCTGCGCAGGTTCTCGTACTCGCGCTCGATGCGGTCGATCGCGGAACGCTGTCCGGGCCCGCGCAGCAACGGGTCCGTGGTGCGGGCGAGTTCGCGGTAGTACGTGAGGTGGGCGCGCTCGGTGGCCGCGCGGGCGCCGGACTCGTCGAGGCGTTCGCGCGCGTACTCGGCGACGGTCTCCAGCAGCCGGTAGCGCATCTCGGTGTCCCCCTCGCCCGAAGGGGCCGCCACGACCAGGGACTTGTCGACGAGCGAGCCGAGGACGTCCAGCGCCGCCGGGCCGCACACCGCCTCGGCGGCGGCGAGATCACAGCCGCCCGCGAACACGGAAAGCCGTCCCAGGGTGTCCCGTTCGGCCTCGTCGAGCAGGTCCCAGGACCAGTCGACGACGGCGCGCAACGTCTGCTGGCGGGGCAGCACCGTACGGCTGCCCGAGGTCAGCAGCCGGAACCGGTCGTCGAGCCGGTCGGCGATCTGGCGCGGGGTGAGCATCCGCAGCCGGGCGGCGGCGAGTTCGATGGCGAGCGGAAGACCGTCGAGACGCCGGCAGATCTCGGCCGCCGCCCCGGGGTCGTCCTCGACACGGAAGCCGGGCCGGGCGGCGGCTCCCCGGTCGGCGAGCAGCCGCAGCGCGGAGGGTTCCGGCAGCGGGTCCACCGGCCGCAGCAACTCCCCCGGCACGCCGAGGGGTTCACGGCTGGTGGCGAGCACGGTCACACCGGGACAGCGCTCCAGCAGCGCCTCGGCGAGATGCGCGGCAGCGTCGACGACGTGCTCGCAGTTGTCGAGGACGATCAGCATCCGGCGTTTGGCGCAGTGTTCGGCGAGCCGGGTGAGCGGGTCGTCGTGCCGGTCGGACACCGCGCGCATCTCCTCGGCACCGGCTCCGCGCAGCACGGTCTCGCGGGCGCCGACGGCGGTCAGCACGGCCTCGGGCACGGCCTTCGGGTCGTCGACCGGGGCCAGCTCGGCCAGCCACACTCCGTCGCGCAGGGTCGGGGCCAGGGCCTCGGCCGCCTCCTGCGACAGCCGGGTCTTGCCCGCGCCACCGGGCCCGAGCAGGGTCACGAGCCGGGCCGAACCGAGGTCGCCCCGAATGGCATCGATGTCTTTCTCGCGCCCCACGAAGGAGGTGAGCCGGGCCCGGAGGTTGCCGGGCGGCGGTGCGGCGGGGCGGGTACGGAAGGGTGACGGCTCCGCAGGGACTCGGGCGGCCCGGCCGGCGGTGCGGGCCGCCGGGTCGTCGCGGGTGACCCCGTACGGCGGCGGGTGCCCGGCGCCCTGGACGAAACGGCCGGCACCCGGGCCCGGGACTCCGGTCCTGTCCGCGGAGGCGACCGAGGGACCGGCACCCGGGGCGGGGGCGCCCCCGGCGGAGGCGTGCGCGGAGACCCCGGAACCGGCTCCGCCGACGGGGCCGGTGAGCAGTTCCGTGTGCAGGGCGCGCAGTTCCGGGCCCGGGTCCGAGCCCAGGCGGTCGGCGAGGAGCGCGCGGACGGACTCGTAGGCGGCGAGCGCCTCGGCCGGCCGGCCCGCGTCGCGCAGCGCCCGCAGCCGCAGGACGTGCAGCGGCTCGTCCAGCGGGTGCAGGTCGCACAGGGCGGTGAGCTCGGGCAGGGCCTCCTCGGCACGGCCGAGGGCGAGGGCCGCCGCGAGCCGGGCGCGCCGGACGTCGAGCCGGCGGGTCTCCCAGCGTGCCGCCTCGGCGGCGCGGTCCGGGAGGTCGGCGAGCGCCGGGCCGTGCCACAGGGCGAGGGCGTCGTCCAGGGCGGCGGCGGCCTTGGCGGGGTCGCCGTCGGCGAGGGCCCGGGTGCCCTCGCCCGCGAGCCGTGCGAAACGGTGCAGGTCGATGTCGTCGGCCGCCGCCGCCAGCCGGTAGCCGCCCTCGACGGACTCGACCGCGTCCGCGCCGAGCGCCCGGCGCAGCCGCCCGACCAGCGCCTGCAGCGCGCCGGGCGCGTCCGCGGGCAGGTCGCCGCCCCAGACCTCGTCGACCAGGACGCTCGCGGGAACGGTCCGGCCGGGCCGCAGCGCGAGGACGGTCAGCAGGGCACGCAGACGCGCCCCGCCGACCGGGACGGGCGTGCCGTCGGGGCGGAGTGCCTGCGTGGTGCCGAGGATGCGATAGCGCACGGGGTCCATTGTCTCCGCTGAGGTCAGGTGCGGGGGCCGGGTACGGGGAGTTCGGCGGGGACCGCGGCCCCGCCCTCCCCGGACCGTCCGGGGATGCGGTCCACGGGCTGCGACGAGCCCGGCCCGGGCACCGGTTCCCGGGTGCGCGCGCCGGGCGCCGTCCGCGCGGAGTCCCGGTGCACCAGGTGGATCGTACGGACCGAGCCGCCCGTCCCGGGCGACCGCCCCCGGCCGGGGGCCGTCGATGTTCCGGGCGGCGACCCCGTCCACCGATCCACGCCCACCGCTTCACGGGAAGGCCCGCTGGTCCGCGCGGGACACGCGCCGGCCCGCGGGGGCAGGACACGTGGCCCGGGGAGTACGGCCACCCGCACCCGCGGGCCAGGACACGCGCCGAGCCGCGGAGAACGCCCGCCGGTCCGCGGGGCAGGACACCAGACCCGGGAGGTCAGGACACCTGCCCCGAGAAGTTCGGCCAGCTCGTCCCCGCGGGATGGGACACCTCCGGACCACGGAGAACGGCCGCCGGTCCGCGGGGCAGGATGCCTGACCCCAGGACGTACGGCCACCCCGTCCCGACGGGACAGGACACCTCCGGACCACCGAGAACACCCACCAGCCTCCGCTGAGAACACCCACCGGCCCCTGCGGAGAACGCCCGCCGGTCCCCCAGGCACGCCCGGCGGTCCCCGGTGGGACATCCGCCGCGTTCCCGTTGCCCCCGGCCTGCCCGGAACCCGCGCGGGATCGCGAGACGTTGTCGGCATGAGCCCGGTACGGTCGGGCAGGCCTCGAGCACACCGCCGTCGGCCCAGCCAGTCCAGGGAGCGTCATGACCACCGCAGCGACCCGCCGCAGCGACCGGAGGATCAGTCCCGTCTTCCTCGGCATCGCCGCCGTCATGGGGGTGGCCGGCTGGGCCACCTGGACCGGCTTCGCCGAGCAGCCCGGCGTGGCCGTGTTCCTCTTCGTCACGGCCGCCTGGGTCGTCTCCCTGTGCCTGCACGAGTACGCGCACGCCCGGACCGCCCTGCACAGCGGCGACATCTCGATCGGCGCCAAGGGTTACCTGACGCTGAATCCTCTGAAATATACGCACGCCCTGCTGAGCATCGTCCTGCCGGTGCTCTTCGTGATCATGGGTGGGATCGGACTGCCCGGCGGTGCGGTGTTCATCGAGCGCAGCCGCATCAAGGGGCGCTGGAAGCACAGTCTGATCTCTGCGGCGGGTCCGCTGACGAACGTGCTGTTCGCCGTCGTGTGCACGGCGCCGTTCTGGCTGCACGCCCTGGACGGTGTCCCGGCCGCCTTCCGCTACGCGCTGGCGTTCCTCGCGCTGCTCCAGGTCACGGCCGCGATCCTGAACTTCCTGCCGGTCCCGGGCCTGGACGGCTACGGCGTGATCGAGCCCTGGCTGTCGTACGGCGTCCGGCGCCAGGTCGAGCCCTTCGCGCCGTTCGGGCTGCTCGCGGTGTTCGGCCTGCTGTGGATCCCGTCGGTGAACCGCGAGTTCTTCCACCTGATCGACACGATCCTGGGCGGCCTGGGCATCGACGTCCGCGACTCCGACTGCGGACAGTGGCTGTACCGCTTCTGGGAGCCGAACAGCGACATCTGCGTCCGGTCCTGACCCGCGCCGGCGGGCTCCCGGCCCGGCGCTACGCCCTGCCGCGGCGCGCGTAGTACCAGGTCATGTTGGACGACAGGCCCGCCAGCAGCACCCACACGACACCCAGCCAGCTGCCCTGGACGAACGAGACGACGGCCGCGGCCACGGACAGGACACAGACGGCGAGGGCGTAGAGGGCGAGGCGGGGCATGGGGTCGGCTCCTGTCGGGGGGACACTGCTTGGCACCAGTGTCCCCCACCGGAGCGGGAGGCCCGCGCACCCCCCGGGACCTGTCGCCGACCCGGGGGCCGCTCGTGGAACGGGACGGCCGCTCCCCGAACCGCCCGGCCGCTCGCCGACCCGGACGGGCCGCTCCCATCGATCCGGACGGGCCCCGCCCATCGATCCGGGCGTCCGCGCTCATCGATCCGGGCGGACCGCTCGTCGATCCGAACGGACCGCTCTAGACGTCGGTCACCCGCAGGCCCGCGTGGGCCTTGTAGCGGCGGTTCACCGAGATCAGGTTGGCGACCAGCGCCTCGACCTGGTGGGCGTTGCGCAGCCGGCCGGAGAAGACGCCCCGCATGCCGGGGATGCGGCCCGCGAGGGCCTGGACGATCTCGACGTCGGCCCGCTCCTCGCCCAGGACCATCACATCGGTGTCGATCTCCTCGATCTCCGGGTCGGCGAGCAGCACGGCGGAGAGGTGGTGGAAGGCGGCGGTGACCCGGGAGTCCGGCAGCAGGGCGGCGGCCTGCTGCGCGGCGCTGCCCTCCTCCGGCTTCAGCGCGTAGGCGCCCTGCTTGTCGAAGCCGAGCGGGTTGACGCAGTCGACGACCAGCTTCCCGGCCAGTTCCCCGCGCAGCGATTCCAGGGTCTTGCCGTGGCCCTCCCAGGGCACGGCGACGATCACGATGTCGCTGCGCCGCGCGGTCTCGGCGTTGTCGGCGCCCTCGACGCCGTTGCCGAGTTCCTCGGCGGCGGCGTGCGCGCGGTCGGCGGCGCGCGAGCCGATGATCACCTTCTGTCCCGCCCTGGCCAGGCGGTAGGCGAGGCCCTTGCCCTGCGGGCCGGTGCCGCCGAGCACGCCGACGACGAGTCCGGACACGTCGGGCAGGTCCCAGGGGTCCTTGGCGGGGGCCTTCTGTGCACTGTCAGTAGAGGTCATGGGCCGACTGTACGTGCGCGGACCGGGCCGGGGCGCCCGGGGCGGCCGGGCGCCCGGGGTGAGGACGGTCACCCGAGCGCGGCCACCGGGATGCGCCGGAAGGTGATCGTCTCGTACGCGCCGAAGTCGCCCGTCTCGTAGAGGAGTCCGAGGGTCGTGGTGTCGACGCGGACGAGGTCGGAGTACGCGGCGGGCAGGCCGTCCACGGTGTGCGCGGACCGCCAGGTGGTGCCGCCGTCGGCCGAGGCGCGGACCGTCATCAGCGCGCGGAACTCCGGGTCGGCGGGCCCGGAGAACAGCAGCAGGTCGGGGTCGCGGAGCTGGAGCAGGCTGCCCTGGACGACCGGGGTGACCAGGCCGGCCTGTGGACGGAACGGCCTGACCAGGGTCCGGCCGCCGTCGCGGGAGTGGGCGTCGGCGCGGTTACCGGGTGAGGGCGAGTCGTTGCGGGTGTTGAAGTAGACGCGGCCGTCGGGGAGTTCGGCGGCGGTGGTCTCGTTGACGTTGACGTAGCCGTTGGTGTTCTCGTCGATGTAGCCGAGGTACCAGTTCGCGCCCCGGTCGTCGCTGAGCAGGCAGTGGCCGCTGTTGTACTTCGCCTCGGTGCCGTTGTCGGAGCCGGCGGGCGGCAGCGTGTGGTTGCCGGGGACCACGACCCGGCCGGTGCCGAGCTGGAGGGCGTGCCCGGGCGTGGTGGCGTACCAGCGCCAGCCCGCCTTCTTCACCTGCGCGGTGATCTCCCTGGGGGACGACCAGGTGAGCCCGTCGTCGTCGCTGTGCTGCACCCAGACGCGCCGCCCGTCGGCCGCCTTCACCCGGCCCCGCAGCAGCGCGTCCTCGGAGGCGCTCGCGGCGCTGCGGACGTGGACGAGCAGGACGCGGCCGGTGTCGAGGGCGACGGGCGCGGGGTTGCCGGCGAGGTTGGTCCCGTTGTTCGCGGCGATCTGGAGCGGGCCCCAGGTCCGGCCGCCGTCGAGGGAGCGCTTGAGCACGATGTCGATGTGCCCGTGGTCCTGCGCGGAGCCGACCCGGCCCTCGCAGAAGGCCAGCAGGGTGCCGGTGCGGGTGGCGACGACCGCCGGGATCCGGAAGCTGGCGTAGCCCTCGCGTCCGGCCCGGAACGGGACGCTCACCGCGGTGTCGGCGCCCGCGGGGGTGTCCGTTCCCGTACTCGTCCCGGTGCCCGTCGTCCCGTCGGTGCCGGTGCCGGGTTCCGCGCTCGACTGTGTCATGGCCGGGCTCCCTGCCGCGCTCGCTGGTGGGGTCGGTGGTGCGGACTTGTGCCCGGCTCGGGCGAATTCGCGGTGAACTCCGGGTCACGAGTGGACCGTTGCGGCAGGATGCGGCCATGGATGCCGTACGGGTCGCGTTGCTGCGCGAGGTGCTTGCCGGGACCGAATGGCTGGGTGCGACACGGCGGTTCGGGGGGACCCTGCGGGCGTCCGTGGTGTCGCACGGCGGCGGGTTGCTGCTGGTGGGATCGGAGTCGTACGAACCCTGGCACCTCGCGGCGCATCTGGTGGACGAGGCCGCGTGGTCGGGGACGCCGGAGCTGTCGCCGACGCTGGTGCGGCACGGGGCGCGGGAGTCGGATCCGGCTCATCTGGCGGTGGGGCTGGGACGGATCGAGGCGGCCCGGCGCGGGGAGACCCTGCTCGTGGTGGCGCCGGACGAGCCCGGGGCCGCACTGCTGGAGCGGGTGCACGACGCCCGGCGGGCCGGCGCGACGGTGCTGGCCCTGTCCGAAGGGGAGGGCGAGCTGTCGGCGCTGGCGCACGAGTCGCTGGCGGTGCCCCCGGACCCCGAGCTCGACCTCGACACCGTGCAGCATCTGGTCGGCGCGGCGGCCGGGGAGAACCTGCTGCCCTCGCCGCGGGGCCGCCACCGCTTCCGCGACCGGCTCTCCCGCCTGGCCGACCAGCTGACGGCGCCACCGTCGCACCGGTGGTAGGTCGCGCGGCGGCGAAGGCACCGGGGGTACGGCACGCGGCGGCGAAGGCACCCGGGGGTACGGCACGCGGCGGGTGGACGCGCCGACGCCCGGGACCTGCGGCGGGCTGAACGCACCGGCGGCGTGACGCGCGGCCGGTGGACACGTCGGCGGCAGGACACGCGGCCGGTGCACGCACCGGTGGTTGGGACGCGCGGGCCGGTGGACACGTCGGCGGCGGGACGCGCGGCCGGCGGACGCGCCGGGGGCGGTAGCGCGGTTGCGCCGCCGCCCCGGTCGGCAGAGGCTCGCGGTCCGCCGAGGGGCCGCCGGGGTCAGTCGTCCTCGGTGCCCGGCGCCTTGCCCGACGCGTCGTGCCACTTCGGGTCCGTCTCCCATTCGAGGTTCCGCTCGCGCGCGAGATCCATCGCGCGTTCGGCCTCCCCACGGGTGGCGTACGGGCCGAAGCGGTCCTTGCCCGGGCAGTCGGGGCCCTCCTCGACCTTCTTGTGCTCCAGGCAGTAGAACCACTCGCCGGGCTTGCCGACCGTCCGCTTCTTGAACAGGGCCATCACCAGCTCCTTTCGCCTAGGACATGTTCCCCCATGCCCGCTGGTTAGACTCGCTGCCATGTCTGGCCAGTCGCTGCTCGTACCAGGGGAGCTCTCTCCCACCCGCTCCGTGCCGGGAAACATCAGGCGTCCCGAGTACGTCGGAAAGCCCGCGCCCACGCCGTACACCGGACCGGAGGTGCAGACGCCCGAGACGATCGAGGCGATGCGTGTCGCCGGCCGGATCGCCGCGCAGGCGATGGCCGAGGCCGCGAAACTCATCGCGCCGGGCGTGACGACGGACGAGCTGGACCGGGTGGCGCACGCCTACATGTGCGACCACGGGGCCTACCCGTCGACCCTCGGCTACCGCGGCTTCCCCAAGTCGCTGTGCACCTCGGTCAACGAGGTCATCTGCCACGGCATCCCCGACTCCACGGTGCTGCGCGACGGGGACATCGTGAACCTCGACGTCACGGCGTACATCGGCGGCGTGCACGGCGACAACAACGCGACCTACCTGGTCGGCGACGTCGACGAGGAGTCGCGGCTTCTCGTCGAGCGCACCCGGGAGTCGCTGGACCGCGCGATCAAGGCGGTCAGGCCGGGACGCCAGATCAACATCATCGGGCGCGTCATCGAGTCGTACGCGAAGCGCTTCGGGTATGGGGTCGTCCGCGACTTCACCGGGCACGGGATCAACTCCTCGTTCCACTCCGGGCTGATCGTCCCGCACTACGACAACCCGCACGCGACGACCGTCATGCAGCCCGGGATGACGTTCACGATCGAGCCCATGCTCACGCTCGGCACGCACGACTACGACATGTGGGACGACGGGTGGACCGTCGTGACGAAGGACCGCAAGCGCACGGCGCAGTTCGAGCACACCCTTGTCGTCACCGCGAGCGGTGCGGAGATCCTCACGCTTCCGTAGCAGCCCCCTTCCAGGCACCACCGAGACCCGCCCTGTCCCCAGGGCGGGTCTTTTCGTGGGCTTCTCGCAGGTGGGCGGGCCGTCGATCGGGGTACGGTTTTACCGACAGGGCGTCGGGAAATCCCTTGACTTAGGTAAGCCTAACCATAGAAGATTCGAGTGATCCAGCAACGGCTCGCGCCCTGCGCCATCGGCTCCGGAGGCCCCATGAACGCGTCGGAAACGTCGGACACCTCGGACACGACGAGCACCCCGGACACCCCGGACACCTCGGGTCCGGCGGTCACGCCGTTCTCGGCACTCATCCGCACCGCGTCGCACGAGGCGCACACCGAGGCGGAGTCCTCGACGTTCATGGGCGACCTGCTCGGCGGGCGGCTCGGGATCGAGGCGTACGCGCGCTACACCGAGCAGCTGTGGTTCGTGTACGAGGCGCTGGAGGCGGACGCCGGGCGGCTGGCCGCCGATCCGGTGGCCGGGCCCTTCGTGCGGCCCGAGCTGCTGCGCCGCACGGCGCTGGAGCGCGACCTCGCCCATCTGCGCGGCCCCGGCTGGCGGGACTCGCTCACCGCGCTGCCGGCGACCCTCGCGTACGCGGAGCGGGTCGCGGAGTGCGCGCGCACGTGGCCGGGCGGCTATGTCGCCCACCACTACACGCGGTACCTCGGCGACCTGTCCGGCGGCCAGATCATCCGCGACCGGGCGGAACGGGCCTGGGGGTTCGGCCGCAAGGGCGACGGCGTCCGCTTCTATGTCTTCGAGGACATCGCCAACCCGGCCGCGTTCAAGCGGGGTTACCGCGAGCTGCTGGACGGGGTGCGGGCGGACGACCTGGAGAAGCAGCGGATCGTGGCGGAGTGCAAGCGGGCGTTCGCCCTGAACACCGGGGTGTTCGGGGCCCTCGGGGAGGAGTTTCCGCTCTCCGCCTGAGGGGGCGCCCCTGGCTCGGGTTCGGGTCCCGGGGCGGCTGAGCGGTCCTGGTCACTGCGGGCCGGTGGGGGCTGGTCGCGCGGTTCCCCGCGCCCCTTGACGGCACCGGCGCCCACCGGAGAATCCAGCGGGCCCCCGACGGGCGCGAAGCGGGACCCGGGGGCTTCGGCTTCGGCTTCGGCTTCGGCTTCGGCTTCGGCTTCGGCTTCGGCTTCGGCTTCGGCTTCGGCTTCGGCTTCGGCTTCGGCTTCGGCTCAGCGTTCCAGGCGGACTCGGCCGCCTATCTCCACCCAGTCGCCCGGCTGGGGGGCGGTGAGGATCTGGGAGCCCACGCCCTGGGTGATGTTGAGGGCGCGCCCGAGCTGCTGGGTCAGCAGCAGCGCCGCCGCACCGGTGGCCTCGTCCTCGTCGACGCCGTCGTTACGGCCGGGGAAGGCGCGGGCCCGTACCCGTCCGGCGGCCTCGTCCTCCCAGGCCCAGGCGTAGATCCACTCCCCCGACGGCGGCACCGCCAGCGCGTTCACCTCGGCCGCGCTCCCGTGCCGCCGCAGCGTCCGCGGCGGCGCCCATTCGGCCCGCGCCTCGATCCAGCTGAACTCGCCGTCCAGCCGGACCCCCACCACACCGGCGGGCGTGACCAGTTCGGGCACGTCGAGCAGCCAGCCCACCCCGACGCACGGATGTCCCGCGAACGGCAGCCGCGACGACGGGGTGTAGATGTCGATGACCCCGCGCTCGGGGTCGTCGACGAACACGGTCTCGCTGAAGCCGAGCTTCGCGGCGAACTCCTGCCGTTCCGCGCGGTCCGGCATCACCGAACCCTCGCGCACGACACCGAGCTCATTGCCATACCCGCCGCCTGGTCCGCAGAAGACCCGCAGCACGTCGTAGTCAGTCACTCCGGCATTCAAACATTCATCCGCGCGATCGGTTACCCACACAACCGGACCGCCCTCCTCCGAGGGCCCCCGGCCAGCGGGGAACCGTTCCGGAGGAGGGCGGACCTGGTCCGGCGGAACCGGTCGGCGGGCGCACCGACCGGTCCGGCGGATCAGACGGTCCGCCGCCTGCGCATGGCGACCACGACACCGGCGCCCGCGGCGACGGTCACGGCCGCCGCCGCCCCGAGCGCCCCGGCCGGGACCTCCGACCCGGTGGAGGCCAGCGCACCGCCGACACCGCCCGTGGTGGAGCCGGTCGTCCCCGCGCCGCCCGTGGTGCCGCCCGACGACGTACCGGAGCCGCCCGAGCCCGACCCGGAGCCGGAGCCCGAGCCGGAGTCCGAGCCGCCGTCCCCGTCCGGGAGCTGGGCGTCCTCGCTCAGGGCCACCGACAGACCGACCGGGTCGAGTTCGGTGCCCTTCGGGTAGAAGCCGCCGAACGCCTCGGCACCCGCCTCGGTGAGCGTGGCAGTCACGCCCTTCAGGGTGATCACATCGTCCGTCGCCGTCAGGTCGGCGGTGTCCGCGCTCAGTTCGGCCAGGACGACGTCGTCGGAGGTCTCGCCGAGGCTGTCGACGTCGGCGGTCAGCTCGCCGGAGCCCCCGTCGAGCTCCACCCTGAGGTCGCTGAGGGTGAGGTCGAGGCCGTACTCGCCGTTCGCCTCGTGGCCCTTGAAGTTGACGGCTCCCTTGAAGGAGGCCGAGAGGGTGTCGGCGTCGGTGTCATAGGTGCCGGTGGCGTCCGGGAAGGTGAAGGCGCCGTTGCCGGCCGCCTGCGTCGCCCCGCCCGACGCGGTGATCCTCCCCTGCGCGGCGCCGTCCACGACGTACGTACGGAAGGACTGCTTCACGCCCCAGCCGAGGGTGCCGTCCGCTATCTCGCCGCGCGGTGCGGCGCCGGTCCCGGACTCCGAGGCACTCGGGCTCGGGCTCTGGGAGGCGGGATCGGAGGGCGACGCGGAGGACGAAGCGGACGACGAGGACGAGACGGAGGTCGAAGGCGAGGCGGAAGTGGACGCGGACGCGGACGACGTCGGCTCCGAGGACGTCGGCTTCGGGGACGTGGAATCCGTCGCCGTCGCGGTGGCGGTCGGCGTCGCGGCCGGCTTCTGCGTCACGGTGAGGGGGTCGCCCGCGGCGCCCTCGTAGCCCGCGCTGCCGAGCACGGTCGCCGCCTCCTTCGTCAGCCTGGTCTCCATGTCCGTCATCGAGCGGGTCACGGTGACATCGGCGAGCGGCACGTCGTTCTGCGTCGTACCGCCGCTCGTCACGTCTGCGGTGATCTCGGCGGCACCGCTGTCGAATCTCACGTCCGACAGGGTGAGTTCGAAGCCGTGCAGCTTGGAGGCGATCTTCAGACTGCCCTCGAAGCCGAGCCGTACGGCGTGGGTGTCGGAGTCGTACGTCCCGCTGCCCGCGGTGAAGGTGAACGCGCCGTTGCCCGCCGCCTGCGTCGCCCCGTCGGCCGGGGTGAAGGAACCGGCCGCCATGCCGGTCACGTACGAGCGGTAGGACTGCTTGATGCCCCAGGTCAACTCGTAGTCCTTGAGCGGCGCTTCGGCGGCCGAGGCGCTGGTGACGGCGAGGGCTCCGGCCCCCAGGGCGACCGCGACGGCGGCGGCGAGTGCGAGGGGGCGGCGGCGGTGGGCGGCCATGATCGTGGGTCTCCTCTGAGATTCGGGGATCGGTCCGGTCGACGAGGTCCGGGATGAGCGGCCACAGGGGTGCGGATGACCGCAGTCGGGGGTGAGGGCTGGGGTGAGGGCCGGGGGCGGGGCGTCGGGGTCAGCGGGTGCGGCGCCTGCGGACCAGTCCGAGGACGGCCGCGGCCGTGAGCAGCGCCCCGGCGGCGAGGCCGACCGGCAGGACCGCCCCGCCTGCCGGTCCACCGCTCGCGGTGTTCTCGGTGCGCGGCGCGGTGACGGTCTTCGCACCGGTTGCCCGCGACGCGCTCGGCGTGGGCGAGGGGACCGCGGACTCGCCGAGGTCGGGCAGGGCGGGGAGCTTCACGTCGTCGGTGAGGGCGATGGAGAGGGTCACGGGGTCCATCGCCGTGCCGGCCCGGTACATCCCGCCGAACGCCTTGGCTCCCCGTGCGGTCAACTCGGCCGGCACTTCGGTGAGTTGGATCAGTCCGCTTTTCGACGTCAGGTGCTTGGCCGCGAAGGTCACGAGCGGGACCCGCTTCCCGGTGAGGCCCGGGCTCCTCACGTCGGCGTAGAGCGTTCCCTCGCCGTCGCCGACGGTGACGCGCAGTCCGCCGAGCCGGAGGTCGAGCCCCTGGTGTCCGGTGAAGCGCAGCGTTCCCTCGAAGCCGGCCTTCAGGGTGTGCTTCTTCCTGTCGTACGTGCCCTCGCCCGAGGGGAAGCGGAAGAGCGCGCCGCCGTCCCGGGCCCCGGAGGTGAGCGTCCACCGGCCGTCGGCGACGGGTCCGGTGACGTACTCGCGGAAGGTGCGGCGCACACCCCAGTCGACGGCCCCGTCCTCGATCGCGCCCGCGGTCGCCTTCCCTGCCTTCCGCGCCGGGGACGCGGAGGGCGTGGCGGTGGGTGCGGTCGACGGCCGGGCCGGGGCCGGCACGTCCGCCTCCAGGCTCACCGGATCGAGTGCCGTGCCCGCCGTGTAGTAGCCGGCGAAGGACCTGGCGCCCTGTGAGGTGAGCGTGGCCGGGAGGTTGTCGAGCCGGACGGCGGTTCCGCCGCCCTTCATGTCGATGCCGCCGAGGGAGAGGGAGGCGAAGGGCACCTGCCTGGACGTCGTGACCGTCCCGGTGCCCTTCGCCTTGCTGGTGATGTCGACGTAGAGGGTGCCGCCACCGCCGAGGACGCGGACGGTGGGGCGGCTGATCGTGAGGTCGAGTTCGTAGCCGCCGCTTCGGCGGTGCCCGACGAAGCGGACCCCGCCGGAGTAGGCGGCGGTGAAGGCGCCCGTGCCGCCGTCGTAGGAGCCGGTGGCGGAGTGGAAGCGGAACCGGCTCGCGCCGATCGTGGCCGCGCCCCCGGTGAGGGAGTAACTCCCCTTCGCGATGGGCCCGGTGACATAGCTCTGGAAGGACGACTTGATGCCCCAGTCGAGCCGGCCGCCCCGCACGGTGCGGCTCGTCGCGTGGGCGGCCGTGGCGGTGAGCAGTGCTCCCAGCACGGTGACGCAGACCACGGCGGCCGCCAGGGCCCTCGAACGCGCGGGCATGGCTGTCCTCCGGTTTCCGGGGCTCGGGAACCCCTGGCGACTTAGGTAAGGCTAACCTAAACTACGAACCGGAGTGCTGGAAGAGAACCGAGAGGAACGACGGGACAGTGCAACGCTTGCGCACACGACTGGCGGGGGCGCTGCTGTCGGCGCTCGCCCTCACCCTCGCCCTGACCGGATGCGGGGGCCCCGACGGCCCCGCGACCCCGGCGGCGACCGGAACGGCCGGGGCGGACGGATCGGGCGGCACCGACCGCGTCGAACCCCTGAGGTCCCCGGGGACACCCCGACTCCCCGTCACCGTGCGGTCGTTCGGCGGAAAGAGGACGACCGTCGAGAAGGCCGACCGGATCGTTCCGCTGTCCGGCGGCCTCAACGAGATCGTCTTCACGCTCGGGCTCGGTGACCGGGTCGTGGCCCGCGACATCACCGCGACCTTCGACCAGGCGAGGAAACTGCCCCTGGTCACCCGCAACCACGACGTCTCCGCCGAGAGCGTGCTCTCCCTGCACCCCGACCTCGTACTCGCCGAGTCGACGACGGGGCCGGACGAGGCCCTGCGGCAGATCCGCGACGCCGGTGTGCCCGTCCTCGTCGTCGCCCCGGCGCACGGCCTCGCCGATGTGGGCACCCGCATCCGGGCGGTGGCCGACGCGCTCGGCGTGCCGGCGGCGGGACGGCGGCTGGCCGAGCGGTCCGAGCAGCGGATCGCCGCTGTGCGCGGGGCGATCCCGGCCCACGCGGACCGCCCGCGCGTCGCCTTCCTCTACCTGAGGGGGTCCGCCTCCGTCTATCTCATCGGCGGTCGCGGCTCGGGAGCGACCTCGCTGCTGGAGGCGGCGGGAGCCCGCGACGCGGGCGTCGAATCGGGTCTGGACAAGGACTTCACCGCCATCACCACCGAGGCGCTCGTCCGGGCCGCGCCCGACGCGATCCTCGTGATGTCCAAGGGACTCGCGTCGGTCGGCGGAACCGACGGGCTGGTCAGGATCCCCGGAGTGGCGCAGACGCCGGCCGGCGCGAACCGGCGGGTGGTGTCCGTCGAGGACGGGGTGCTCCTCAACTACGGGCCGCGCACGGACCGGGTACTCAAGTCGCTGGTACGGCAGTTGTACGGGGACACCCGATGACCGCACTCGGCCGGCCGGCACCGAAGACACCCACCGGACCGGACGCCGGACCGGCTGTCGAGCACACCGCCCGGACGGACACCGGACCGGGCCACGCAGCGGCCACCGACCGGGACGCCGGACCAGGCCGCGCACCGAACCCCCGACGGGACACCGGACCGGGCCGCGCACCGGACGCGGGGCCGGACCGCGCACCCGACACCGACCCCGACACCGGGGCGGACCGCGCATCGGACACCGAACCTGGCCGCACACCCGACGCCGGACCCGACACCGGACCCGTAACCGAGCCGCGCTCCGAACCGGCCGCCGGCGCCGCCCCCGTGCCTCACGCCGGGGAACGCGGACGCGGTGCCTCCTGGCTCCTCGCGGCGGGGCTGGTCGCCGCCCTGTTCGTCCTGGTCCCGGTGGCCGCCGGGCTCGGCGCCTACCCGATCCCCACCGGCGACGTGCTCGCCTCCCTCGCCCACCGCGCCGGTCTCGGGGGCGCCGCCCTGGACCGGGTCCCCGAGTCGGTGCTGTGGGACGTGCGCTTCCCGCGGATCGTGCTCGCGCTGCTCGTCGGCGGCTCGCTGGGCTGCGCCGGCGCCCTCATGCAGGGCGTGTTCGGCAACCCGCTGGCCGAACCCGGGGTCATCGGCGTCTCGTCGGGCGCGGCGGTCGGCGCGGTCGCCGCCATCGCGCTCGGCCTCGACTTCCTCGGCACCTTCACCGTCCCGGCCGTCGCGTTCGTCACGGGTCTGGCCACCGTGCTGCTCGTCTACGCCCTGTCCCGCTCCGGCGGCCGCACCGAGGTCGTCACACTGATCCTCACGGGCATCGCGCTGAACGCCTTCACCGGCGCCCTCATCGGTCTGTTCCTGTTCTTCGCGGACTCCGCCGCCGTCAGCCAGATCACCTTCTGGCAGCTCGGATCGCTGGCCCAGGCGACCTGGCCGAAGGTCCTCGCGATCCTTCCCTGCGCCGCGATCGGACTGACGGTGGCACCGCTGTACGCCCGCCGGCTCGACCTGCTGTCGCTCGGCGAACGCCCGGCCCGGCACCTGGGCGTGGACGTCGAACGGCTGCGGCTCGTCCTCGTGCTGGTCATCGCGCTGCTCACCGCGGCGGCCGTCAGTGTCTCGGGGATCATCGGCTTCATCGGTCTGGTCGTACCGCATCTGCTCCGCATGGCGGCCGGGCCCGGACACCGCTTCCTCGTCCCGGGCAGCGCCCTCGGCGGCGCCGCCGTGCTGCTCGCCGCCGACCTCACCGCGCGCACGGTCGCCCATCCCGCCGAACTCCCCCTCGGCGTCCTCACCGCCCTGCTCGGCAGTCCGTTCTTCCTCTGGCTGCTGCGCAGGACCCGC
The DNA here is from genome assembly GCF_000725495.1 of Streptomyces aureus. Classification (GTDB taxonomy): domain Bacteria; phylum Actinomycetota; class Actinomycetes; order Streptomycetales; family Streptomycetaceae; genus Streptomyces; species Streptomyces aureus_B. The sequence continues at coordinate 48,883 of NZ_JNZD01000027.1, read as the reverse complement.
CGCAAGCAAGGAGGCTGGGCATGAGACCCGCCGAGAACCCCGCGCGACCCGTCGTGCCACCGGCCGTGCCACCCTCTGGGCGATCCGCCGTGCCACCCTCCGAGCGATCCGCCGTGCGTCCGTTCGCGGGACGCGCCGGGAGCGCCGGCGTCGGGCGCCTGCGGCTCCCGCGTCCGGTGCGGCCCCTGCCTCCGCCGGCACCCGCCCCCGGCGACGTCCTCGCCGAGACCGAGGGCCTCCGGGTCCGGCTGGGCGGGCGGGAGGTGCTGCGCGGTGTCGACGTCAGGGCCCGCGCGGGCGAGGTGCTCGCGCTGGTCGGGCCCAACGGGGCCGGGAAGTCGACGCTGTTGGCCGCGCTGGCGGCCGATCTGCCGGCCGCGGAAGGAGTCGTACGGCTCCACGGGCGTCCCGCCCGGGACTGGTCCGCCGCCGAACTCGCCCTGCGGCGGGCGGTGCTCCCCCAGTCCGCGACGCTCTCCTTCCCGTTCACCGTGGAGGAGGTCGTCCGCATGGGACGGGCGCCCTGGGCCCACGCACGGCAGGACGACGACGCGGCGGTCGCCGCGGCCATGGCGGCCACCGAGGTCACCGCGTTCGCGGCACGCACGTTCGGCGCCCTCAGCGGCGGCGAGCGCGCGCGGGTGGCGCTCGCCCGGGTACTGGCCCAGCGCGCACCGCTGCTGCTGCTCGACGAGCCGACCGCCGCACTCGACCTGCGGCACCAGGAGTTGGTGCTGCGGCTCTGCCGCGCAAGGGCGGGCGCGGGTGACGCGGTGGTCGTGGTGCTGCACGATCTGGGGCTGGCGGCGGCCTACGCGCACCGGGTCGTGATCCTGTGCGCCGGTCGTGTCGCGGCCCGCGGCCGGCCGTCGGAGGTCTTCACCGACCCTCTGCTGACGGAGGTGTACCGGCAGCCGGTCGAGGTGGTCCCGCACCCCCGTACCGGCGCGGCCCTCATCACCCCGAAACGCGACGAACCAATCCCCTTGACCCTCCCTTGACCCTTTCATGGGGTTCGTTTTGAGTCGCCGTGATCAAGCCGTTCCTGTACGGCATCTGTGAGAGGTGAATCACCGCATGGGTGGGTATCAGTGAGGCAAGGCTCAGATAAGTTAGGCCAGCCTCACCATGCCGAACGGGCCCAGCCGTGCGGCTTGTCCGACTTCTCTTGGAGCCTGCATGCGAGCCGTCCGACTGTCCGTCGTCACCGCTGCCGCCACCGCGGCCGCCCTGGCCGCCGTCACGGGTTGCACCCAGAAGAGCGACGCCAAGAACGGCGACGCGATCCAGGTCACCGCCGCCGACTCCAAGTGCCAGACCTCCGCCAAGACCGTGCCGGCCGGCCAGGTCACCCTGAAGATCGAGAACAAGGGGTCCCAGGCCACCGAGGTCGAGATCGTCTTCCCCGACGACCGGATCGTCTCCGAGAAGGAGAACATCGGCCCCGGCACCAAGTACACGCTGACCGCCGAGGTGAAGGCCGGTTCGTACGAGATCGCCTGCCGCCCGGGGATGAAGGGCCACGGCGTCCGCCAGAAGCTCACCGTCACGGGCGGCAAGGTCGCCAAGCGCGACCCGCGTCTGGACAAGGCCGTCGCCTCCTACCGCGAGTGGGCCCAGTCGGAGGCCGACGCCACGATCCCGCGGGTGAAGACGTTCACCGACGCGATCAAGGCCGGCGACCTGGAGGCCGCCAAGAAGGCGTACGCCCCCTCGCGCGTGGGCTGGGAGAGCACCGAGCCGATCGCCGAGTCGTTCGGTGACATCGACCCCAAGACGGACACCCGCGCCGACGGCCTGGAGAAGGGCCAGAAGTGGACCGGCTGGCACGCGCTGGAGAAGGCCCTGTGGGCGGACAAGAAGATCGGCGATGAGCAGAAGGCCCTCGCCGACCAGCTCGTCACCGACCTGACCGACTGGCAGAAGCGCGTCGGCAAGGCCGAGATCACCCCGACCTCCATGGCCAACGGCGCCAAGGAGCTGCTGGACGAGGTCGCCACCGGCAAGGTCACCGGCGAGGAGGACCGCTACTCGCACACGGACCTCAGCGACTTCAAGGGCAACGTCGACGGCGCGCAGAAGGCGTACGAGCTGCTCAAGCCGGTCGCCTCGGAGAACGACGCGGCGCTGACCGCGGAACTCGACAAGCAGTTCGCCGCGCTGAACAAGCTGCTCGACACGTACCGCACGGACAAGACCTCGGACGGCTTCGTCTCGTACGACAAGGTCGGCGAGGCGGACCGCAAGAAGCTCTCGGACGCGGTCAACGCGCTCGCCGAGCCCCTGTCCAAGCTCGCCGCCGCCGTCGTGAAGTAGGAGCCAGCGCCATGACGGACACCCAGGACAGCACGCAGGCCGCGGACGCCGCAGAGCCCGCGCCCGCCGGTTCCGCGCCCACCCGGCGCTCCCTGATCGGCTGGGGCGGTGCCGGGCTCGCGCTCGGCGCCGCCGCGGCCGGCGGCGCCGTCGCGATGACCCGCGCCGGCAACGACGTCGATCCGGCCGGTGCCGACACCGGTGCCGCCGTCCCCTTCCACGGCCCGCACCAGGCCGGTATCGCGACCGCGGTGCAGGACCGGCTGCACTTCGCCGCGTTCGACGTGAAGACGGAGGACCGCGCCGAGTTCGTCCAGCTCCTCAAGGACTGGACCGAGGCCGCCGCCCGGATGACCGCCGGACACGCGGTCGGCGAGGGCGCGTACGGCGGGCTCGCCGAGGCGCCGCCGGACGACACCGGCGAGGCCCTGGGGCTCAAGCCGTCCCGGCTGACGCTGACCATCGGCTTCGGTCCGTCGCTGTTCGCGAAGTTCGGTCTGGCCGACCGGCGCCCCGAGGCGCTCGTCGATCTGCCGGCGTTCTCGGGCGACAACCTGGACAAGGCCCGCAGCGACGGCGACCTGTGCGTCCAGGCCTGTGCGGACGACCCGCAGGTGGCGGTGCACGCCATCCGCAACCTGGCCCGCATCGGCTTCGGCAAGGTCGCCATCCGCTGGTCGCAGCTCGGCTTCGGCAAGACGTCGTCGACGACCCCGGACGCGCAGACCCCGCGCAACCTGATGGGCTTCAAGGACGGCACCCGCAACATCGCGGGCACCGAGACCGATCGGCTGAAGAAGTTCGTGTGGGCCGACGCGAAGGACAATGCGGGGAAGGCCGCCTGGATGACCGGCGGTTCCTACCTCGTCGCCCGGCGCATCCGCATGAACATCGAGACCTGGGACCGCACCTCGCTCCAGGAGCAGGAGGACGTCTTCGGCCGCGACAAGGGCGAGGGCGCCCCCGTCGGCAAGGCCAAGGAGCACGACAAGCCGTTCCTGAAGGCGATGAAGCCCGACGCGCACGTCCGGCTCGCGCACCCCGACTCCAACGACGGGATCACGATCCTGCGCCGCGGCTACTCCTTCACGGACGGCACGGACGGCCTCGGCCGGCTGGAGGCGGGCCTGTTCTTCCTCGCCTACCAGCGGGACGTGCGCAAGGGCTTCATCCCCCTGCAGCGCAGCCTGTCGCGCTCCGACGCGCTCAACGAGTACATCCAGCACGTGAGTTCGGCTGTCTTCGCCGTTCCGCCCGGCGTCCGGGACAAGGACGACTGGTGGGGCCGGGCACTGTTCTCCAAGGAGGCGTAGCCGTGTTCAGCAACTACCTGATCGGACTCCGCGAGGGCCTGGAGGCCAGCCTCGTCGTCTGCATCCTCATCGCCTACCTGGTGAAGACGGAGCGCACGGACGCCCTGAAGCCGATCTGGGCCGGCATCGGCGTGGCCATCACCGTGGCCCTCGGCTTCGGCTGCGCGCTGGAGTTCGGCTCGCAGGAGATGACGTTCCAGGCCCAGGAGGCGCTCGGCGGTTCGCTGTCGATCCTCGCCGTGGGCCTGGTCACCTGGATGGTCTTCTGGATGCGGCGCACCGCCCGGCACCTGAAGTCCGAGCTGCACGGCAAGCTGGACGCGGCCCTCGCCATGGGCACGGGCGCGCTGGTGGCGACCGCGTTCCTGGCGGTCGGCCGCGAGGGCCTGGAGACGGCCCTGTTCGTGTGGGCCTCGGTGCACGCGGCCAGCGACGGCACCCCCCGCCCGCTGATCGGCGTGGCGCTGGGCCTGGCCACCGCGGTCCTGCTCGGCTGGCTGTTCTACCGCGGCGCGCTGAGGATCAACCTCGCCAAGTTCTTCACCTGGACCGGCGGCATGCTGGTCGTCGTCGCCGCGGGCGTCCTCGCGTACGGCGTCCACGACCTGCAGGAGGCCGACTTCGTCCCGGGCCTGACGAACCTGGCCTTCGACATCAGCTCCACGATCGACCCGACGAGCTGGTACGGCACCCTGCTGAAGGGCGTCTTCAACTTCCAGCCCGACCCCACGGTCCTTCAGGTCACGGTGTGGGCGCTGTACTTGGTCCCGACGCTCACGATCTTCTTCGCCCCGGTAGGGTTCGCCTCCGGGAAGAAGAAGGTGAAGGCACCTGATGCGCAGGGATCGCACGGATCGCAGCCCTCGAAGGCCTCGTAGTCCCGGCCGTCTCGGCCGTCTCGCCCGCGTGGCGACGACGGTGACCGCGCTGTGGGCGGCGGCGAGCGGCTGCGTGGTGGTGCACGGCGAGCGGGAGGTCGTGCCGGCCACGACCCGCGCCGACGCCGCCCGCGCGCTCGCGGACTTCACCGCCGCGTACAACAAGGCGGACGCGACGTACGACCGCTCGAAGGACGCGGACCGGGTGACCGGTCCGCTCGCCGCCATCGACGCCGCCCGGCTGAAGGCCGGCCGGGCCGGCCACCCGGGCGGCAATCCCGCGCACTCGCCGCTGGCGTTCGACGACGCCCGGTTCTCGATCCCCGCGAAGGCGGGCTGGCCGCGCTGGTTCGTCGCGGACGCGACCGCCAACAAGGGCGTGGCGGGCAGCCGGTGGCTGCTCGTCTTCACCCGGGACGATCTCCGCGAGCCCTGGCAGGCCTCGTATCTGACGGTCCTCGGCGCCGGTGACGTGCCGCGGTTCGCGACGGACGCGGACGGCTGGGCGCAGCCCGTCGCGGCCGACGACCCGGCGCTCGCCGTCGAGCCGGGCAAGCTCGGCCGGTCGTACGCGACGTATCTGAGGTCCGGCGGCGACTCCTTCGCCGCGGGGATCCACACCTCCCAGTGGCGGGCCCAGCGCGAGAAGTACGCCAGCCGGCCCGGTCTCGCCCGCCAGTACATCGACGAGCCGCTGTCCTCGGGCTCCTACGCGCCGGTGGGGCTGCGCACGGCGGACGGCGGGGCGCTGGTGTTCTTCACCACGCGCCGCTTCGAGAAGGAGACGGCCGCCGCGGGCACCGAGATCCCCGCTCCCGGCGCGGACGTGCAGGCCCTGACGACCGGCGAGATCAACCAGTCCCTGACCCTGGAGTTCGTCTCCAACCAGGCCGCCCTGGATCCGCCGAAGGGCTCGGGCGACGGGCGGGTGGCCGTGCTCGGCCGGGTCGAGGGGCTGACGGGCGCCAAGGGCGAGTAGCCCGGCCGGCGCCCCCGCGGGGCTCAGCCCCGGTGCGGCCAGGCGGCGAGCTGGTCGGCGTCGTCACGGCCGGCGTGGCGGGCGCATTCGTCGGTGAGGGTCTCCAGCAGCGTGAGCGGGTCCGGCAGCGCGTGCTCGGGGCCGCGCACCCAGTCCACGCCCAGACCGCCGGGCAGCCGGGCCGGCGGCACGAGGACGTACGAACCGCGGCAGTGCCAGCGGAAGCCGGGGTGTTCGTCCATCGTCTCGGGGTGGCAGTCCAGCTCGCAGGGCCACCACTCGTCCTCGTCCTCGGGCGTGCCGCGGGTGAGGGTGAAGAAGAGCATGCGTCCGTCGCCGGTCTCGGCGACGGGTCCGACCTCGATACCGGAGGCGAGCAGCCGCTCCAGTGCCAGGCGGCCGGCGTCCAGCGGGACGTCCAGGACGTCGTGGACCATGCCGGTCGCGGTGATGAAGTTCGCCTTGGGCTGGTGCCGGGCCCAGCGCTCGATCTGGGCGCGGTCGGTGGTCGACTGGGTCTGCCAGGCGAAGGAGACGGGGTGACGCGCGGGCGTCGGGCAGCCGACGCGGTCACAGGAGCAGCGGTAGCCGGAGGGATACGCGGCCTGCGCGAGCGGCAGCCCGGCGGCGGCGGCGGCCAGCAGCAGGGCCTCACGGCCGTCGGCGGAGGTCTCCGCCGGGGCTTTGGGCCGGCGTCCGCCGAACCACTTCGAGATCCTGTCCCACGTGCCGGAGCGGCGGCCGAACTCTGCGCTCATCTATCCCCTCGCCTCACCGTCGTGCACCTCGTCCTCGCCCCATCGTCCCACCATCCTGCGCTCCGGGGGGCCGGAGCCGACAACCGGGGTAGGTGGGGCGATGCGTTCACCAGGCTCTGATCAGGCGTTATTGCATGATGTGGGGTGATTTGCCGGGCGCATTCGACGAGGGCGGGATCACGACCGCGCTTCTCGGGCCGGACGGGAGCGCCGGGCGGAACCCGGGCCCGTCCGGCGTCGCCGCTGCGGGCGGGGACTTGGGCGGGTCCTAGGCATCGTCCCCGGGCGGCGGCCAGGCGTCGCCCCACTCGGCGTCGCGGGCCGCCTTGTACAGCGGTCCGTGGCGCTTGGTCACGGTCTCCCGGCGCAGCGCCTCGTCCCGCCCACACAGGTCGAGCAGGACCTGGCCCTTGCGGATCTGCGGCCGGCGCACGACGCGCGAGGCCGCGGGAGCCGGCGGGAAGCGGGTCGCGGCCACGTAGCTGAACTTCTCGTCCTCGTAGGGCAGGGAGCCGCCCTTGACCTGGCGGTGCAGGGAGGAGCGGGCGACCCGGGCGGAGAAGTGGCACCAGTCCTGGCCGGGGACGATCGGGCAGGCGGCGCTGTGCGGGCAGGGGGCGGCGACGTGGAATCCGGCGCCGGTCAGACGCTCACGGGCGGCGAGGACCCGGCTGTAGCCGTCGGGGGTGCCGGGCTCGATGACCACGACGGCCTGGGCGGCGCCCGCGGCGGCGTCCACGACCGAGGCGCGGTCCGCCTCGGTGAGCTCGCCGAGGACGTAGGAGACGGTGACGAGATCAGTGCTCTCGAGGGTGAGCGCCGCTCCGATACGAGAGCGCTGCCACGCGGCGCCGTCCAGCTCCGGGTTGGCGGCGGCGATCTCCCGCCCCAGCGCGAGGGCCGGCTCGGCCCAGTCGAGCACGGTCACCGGGCGGGCCCCGGCCCAGGTGGCGTTCACCGCCCAGGTGGCCGCGCCGGTGCCGCCGCCGACGTCCACATGGCTCCCCGGCCTCCAGCCGGGCACCGCGTCCGCGAACGCCTCCAGCGCCGCGCACACCGCCTCGAAGGTCGCGGGCATCCGGTACGCGGCGTACGCGGCGACGTCCGAGCGGTCCCGCAGGACCGGGGTGTGGGTCGGGGTGGTCCCCCGGTAGTTCGCGATCAGCCGCTCGACCGCCTGTGCGGCGGCCTTCGGCGGCAGGCCGTCGAGCAGTCCGGCGAGGGCGCTGCGCAGGGTGTCGGCGGTGGGTACGGGGGCGTTCACGGCCCGATTCTCTCAGGTGCCGCGCACCGCCCGGCGCAGCCGTGTGGCCGCCGCCGCCCGGGGCGCGTTGTCCGCCGGGCGGCGCCGGGGGTGGACCGTGTTGGCGAGCAGGACGAGGAACGTGTCCGTCGCCGGGTCCAGCACCAGGGAGGTGCCGGTGAACCCGGTGTGGCCGGCCGCGCCGTGGCCCGCGAGGGTGCCCATGAACCAGGGCTGGTCGAGGGCGAACCCGAGGCCGGGCGGGGTGAGCAGGAGCTCGACGAAGTCGGGGCCGAGGATGCGGGCCGGGCCGTAGGAGCCGCCCGCGAGCAGGGTGCGGCAGAAGACGGCCAGGTCGCCCGCGGTGGAGAACAGGCCGGCGTGACCGGCCACCCCGCCGAGCGCCCAGGCGTTCTCGTCGTGCACGACACCCCGCAGCATGCCCCGGTCCGCCTTGGCCCAGGGGCGCCGCTGGTCCTCCGTGGCCGCGGCGCCGGGGCAGGGCCCGAAGCCGGTGGCGTTCATCCCGAGCGGGCGGGTGATGCCGTCCCGCACGAGGACGTCGAGCCCCCGGCCGGTGATGCGCTCCAGCACGTACTGGAGCAGGAGCAGGTTGACGTCGGAGTAGCGGTACTCGCCCGGCGGCGACGAGGGGGCCTCGGCCCGCAGCAGGGCCAGCCGGGCCGTGTCGTCCGGGCAGTCGTACAGCGGCAGCTCGGGGCGCAGCCCGGAGGTGTGGGTGAGCAGCTGCCGTACGGTGACGCCGTGTTCGCGGGCCGCCCGGAACTCCGGCAGGTACGCGCCGACACGCGCGTCGATGCCCAGCGTGCCGCGCTCCAACTGCTGCACCGCCGCGACCGCGGTGAACAGCTTGGTGAGGGAGGCCAGGTCGAAGGGCGTGTTCACGGTCATCGGCACGCGTGCCCGGGCGGGCAGTTCGACACCGATGTCCTTGTCCTCGTCGTGGGCCGCGTAGCGCACGGCCCAGCCCGCCGCGTCCGCCACGGCGACGACGGGACCCCGTCCCGCGACCACCACGACGCCCGCGGCCCACGGGTCGTCCCCCCGGGTGAGGGCACGGACCTCGTGGACCAGCCGCCGCAGTTCACCGGGGTCGAGTCCGGCCCGTTCCGGCGTACCGGTCCGCAGTCTTGGCGCGCTCAGCTCTCCGCCCCTTTTCCGTTCGCAGTGCGTCCCGTACGCCGGGGACGGCACAGTCCCACGAAGCAGGCGACGGCCACCAGTGCGGCCACCAGCTGGACAAGGGCCATCGGGACGGCGGTGTGCTCCCCGGCGACGCCGACGAGCGGCGAGGCGACCGCCCCTATGAGGAAGGAGGTGGTGCCGAGCAGCGCGGAGGCGGAGCCGGCCGTGTGCCGCACCCGGGTCAGGGCGAGCGCCTGGGTGTTGGGCAGGGCGAGGCCCATGGCGGACATCAGCACGAACAGCGCGACGGCGACCGGGGCGAGCCCGACCTGGCCGAGGGCGCCGGTGGACATGAGCAGCAGCGCGGCCGCGGCGAGGGTGACCAGGGCGAGGCCGGTGGCGAGGACCTTCTCCAGGGCGACCCGGCCGGCGAGCAGCTTGCCGTTGACCTGCCCGGCGATCACGAGGCCGACGGAGTTGGCGCCGAAGAGGAGGCTGAAGGTCTGCGGGGAGGCGCCGTAAAGGTCCTGGATCACGAACGGGGAGGCCGCGATGTAGGCGAAGAGGGCCGCGAAGGTGAAGCCGCCCGCGAGCGTGTACCCGGTGAAGGCGCGGTCGGCGAGCAGCCGGCGCATGGCGCGCAGGGCCTCGCCGACACCGCCGGCGTGCCGGTCCTCGGGCGCGAGGGTCTCGGGCAGCTTCGTCCAGACGAGGGCGGTGAGCGCGAGGCCGACGGCGGTGAGGACGACGAACACGCCCCGCCAGTCGGTGAAGCGCAGGATCTGCCCGCCGACGAGCGGGGCGACGACGGGGGCGACGCCGGAGATCAGCATGAGGGTGGAGAAGAAGCGGGCCATCGCCACGCCGTCGTACAGGTCGCGGACGACGGCGCGGGCGATCACGATCCCGGCCGCGCCGGCCAGGCCCTGGACGAGGCGGAAGGCGACGAGGAGGCCGATGCCGGGCGCGAGGGCGCACAGGGCGGTGGCGACGACGTAGACCGCGAGACCGGCGAGCAGCGGGCGGCGCCGGCCCCACCGGTCGCTCATGGGTCCGACGACGAGCTGGCCGAGCGCCATGCCCAGGAGGCACGCGGTGAGCGTGAGCTGCACCGTGGCCGCGGGGGCGTGCAGCGAGCCGGTGACCTCGGGCAGCGAGGGGAGGTACATGTCCATCGCGAGCGGGGGCGTGGCGGTGAGGCCGCCCAGCACGAACGTGACGAGCAGCCCGGTGCGGCCGCGCGCGCCGGGGCCATCGCCCGCCCGCGCCGCGGCGGACCGTGCCCCGCCCGCGGGTACGGCGCCGGCGGACGCCTCGACGACCGCCGGTGCCGTGCCCGTGGTGGTTGCCTCCGGTATGTGCCCGCGCGGGTCCTCCTGGTCCCGCGCGGTGCGGCCACGCTCGGGCATGTGCCCCCCTCTCCGAAAGATCCGGCCCCTATGCTCTCAGTTCGAACAGCGGGTTCGGAGTCACGGATCGAGGGGCGGGCATGACGGGCGAGCGTGAACGCGTGCGGTGGGGGATTCTGGCGACCGGCGGGATCGCCGCGGCGTTCACCGCGGACCTGGTGGACATGCCGGACGCCGAGGTGGTGGCGGTGGCCTCGCGGTCGCAGTCCTCGGCGACGGCGTTCGCGGAGCGCTTCGGCATCCCCCGGGCGTACGGGGACTGGGCGTCGCTGGCCGCGGACGAGGACGTCGACGTCGTGTACGTCGCGACACCGCACGCGGCGCACCGGGTGGCCGCCGGGATGTGTCTGGAGGCGGGGCGTCATGTGCTGTGCGAGAAGGCGTTCACGCTGAACGCGCGGGAGGCCGGGGAACTGGTCGCGCTGGCCCGTGACCGCGGCCGCTTCCTGATGGAGGCCATGTGGATGTACTGCAATCCGCTGGTCGGGCGGCTGAAGGCGCTGGTGGACGACGGGGTCATCGGTGAAGTGCGCACGGTGCAGGCCGACTTCGGTCTCGCGGGGCCGTTCCCGCCCTCGCACCGGCTGCGGGACCCGGCGCAGGGCGGCGGCGCCCTGCTCGATCTCGGTGTCTACCCGGTGTCGTTCGCGCAGCTGCTGCTCGGGGAGCCCTCCGACATCGTGGCGAGAGCGGTGCTCTCCGACGAGGGCGTCGATCTCCAGACGGGTGCGGTGCTCTCCTTCGAGAGCGGCGCTCTGGCTTCGGTGCACTGCTCCATCAACGGCGGCACGCCCGTCGCCGCCTCCGTCACCGGCTCCGCGGGCCGTATCGACGTACCGGACGGCTTCTTCTTCCCGGAGTACTTCGTCCTGCACCGCGACGGACGCGAGCCGGAGACCTTCCGCGCCGACCCCGCCTCCGGCCCCCGCACCAGCCTGCGGCACGAGGCGGCCGAGGTGATGCGGGCCCTGCGTGCCGGCGAGACCGAGTCCCCGCTCGTCCCGCTCGACGGCACCCTCGCCGTCATGCGGACGCTCGACACCATCCGCGAGCGCATCGGCGTCCGCTACCCGGGCGAGACGACGGCGTAGCGACCGGGCCCCTGGCCGGGCCGCCTCTGAAGGCGAACGCCCGGTTCGCGACCGTCCCGGCCACCGCCGTGCCCCGCGTCGGGGCGGCCGACTTCCACGGACCCCGGGCTCCGGCGGTTCACCACGGAACGGTCAACGCCTCAACCCTCACATACGGAAGCTGAATCTCCGGACCATATAAGCCGTTGGTGCGCTTATGCTCGGGAACTCCCCCTCCAGAGCTTCACAGGCGGAGCACCCGACTTCGCTCCGGCCACCGCTTCGGCACGGCCACGGTCCACACCGATGGGGGAGGTGACAGCCGCTCCGCGGCCCGGGTGGGGGCGGACCTCGCGCGCGACCGCGAGGTGTGCACCGGGCCGCGGTGCGGCTGTCCCGTCATCGGCGCCGGCGACGCCCCTTCGCCTCGGACGGCTCCGCCGCCCCCTCTTCCACCGCATCCACCGGTTCGGACGCCTCACCGGCGGCCCGGCGCCTGCGGCGCAGCGCGAGCGCGCCGCCCGCGAGGAGCGCCACCGCCGCTCCCGCCCCGCCGACCAGTCCCCACGGCGCGCCGTCCGACTTCGCCGCTCCGGCCGAGGCCGGCGCTCCGGCGGCGGCCTTCGCCGCGCTGGTGGGGGCCTTGCTCGCGCCCTGCTCGCTGAGCGGACCGACCAGCGTGCCGACCGGCTGGGCCTGCGCGCCCTTGCCGAATCCCCAGTCGAGCAGCTGGGCCGTCTCCTCGTAGACGCCGCTGCCGCCGCTCTTGGGGTGCATCACGGTGACGAGCAGGGTCCGTCCGTCGCGGGTCGCGGCGCCGGTGAAGGTGTTGCCCGCGTGGCTGGTGTAGCCGTTCTTGACCCCGATCAGACCCTCGTACGGCTTCACGCCCCAGGCGCCGGTCAGCAGACGGTCGGTGTTCTGGATCTGGAAGGTCTTCTTGCCGCCGGCCGGGAAGTCCGCCGTCTTCGTCGAGCAGTAGCCGCGGAAGTCGGCGTCCGCGAGACCGTGCCGGGCGAAGAGGGTCAGGTCGTAGGCGGAGGAGAGCTGGCCCTTGTGGTCGAAGCCGTCGGGGCTGACCACATGGGTGTCCAGGGCCTGGAGGTCCTTCGCGAGCGCCTGCATCTCGGCGACGGTGGCAGGCAACCCGCCGTTCATGTGGCTCAGCACGTGCACCGCGTCGTTGCCGGAGCGCAGGAAGACGCCCTGCCACAGCTGGTGGACGGTGTAGGTGATGCCCGGCTTGACGCCGACGAGGCTGGAGCCCGCGGGGACGTCGGCGAGGTCGGCGTCGACCACCTTGTAGGTCTCGGTGCGCTCGAACTTCTTCAGCACGGCGTCCGCGAACAGCATCTTCAGCGTGGAGGCGGGCGGCAGCCGCAGATGCGCGTTGTAGGAGGCGAGCACCTCGCCGCTGGTGAGATCCGCGACCAGCCAGGACCGGGCCGTGAGGTGCTTGGGCAGCCCCGACGCTCCGCTCACCTGGATCCCGGCGCGGGCCAGTCTCTCCCCTCCGATCGTCGACGTGGCGTCGGCGGTCGTGGCCGTCGCGGCGGCGAGGGGCAGGGCGGCGGCGAGGCCCAGAGCGGCACGGCGGGAGAGCCCGGAAGAATCACGCATCCCGGGACCGTACAAAGTCCGTCCGGCACGCCTGACAGCGGGGTGACAAAGAGAAGGAACGCCGATCCCAAAGCGGGGGCAAAACAGGGCGCGCGGAAGCGGGCACGCCCGCCGGCGACGGCCGGGGATCCGCCGGAAATGCCCTTGCGCCGGGCCCGCTCGTCGGGTCGCGCGGTCACTCAACAGGGGTTTCCTGGCAAAGGGCCCTCGAAAGGCTGAGAATGGGCTGTCTGACCCAATATTGATTCCGGGGTCCGGATTCTCAGCCCTCACACATCTCTTACTCAGCCCGGCTCAAAGGTTTCTCCATAGTTTTTGGCCGCGCCCACCGGGGCGCCAAGAACCTTTGAGGAACGGGATGTTTGGCATCTATCTCAAGCGTGAACTGAGCCGGCGCAAGAAGGCTGCGCTGGTGATCGCCCTCGGTCTGGCGCTCGGTATCGCGCTGGTGATTACCGTCAACTCGGTGTCGGCCGGCATGCAGCAGGCCCAGGGCAAGGTCCTGAAGTCGCTGTACGGGCTCGGCACGGACATGACCGTCACCAAGGCCCAGACCGCGCCGAAGAGCGGTTCCTCCAGCCGCCCGAAGTTCGACTTCGACGCCAAGTCCGACAGCGGCAAGACCCAGAGCTCGGACCGGGTCATGACGCAGGGCGGACAGTCGCTGAAGTCCTCGCTCGTCACCGAGGTCGCCGCGCAGAAGGGCGTGGCGAGCGCGGTGGGCGCGCTGAGCCTGAACGTCGTCAAGGTCGACGGCTCCTTCACCCAGGGCAAGGCGAAGTCCTCGACGTCGAACTCCGGCCAGGGCGGCCCCGGCGGGCAGGGCGGCGGGACCGGCGCTCCCCAGGTCCAGGGCGGCGGCGCGTCCTTCGACGTGAACTCCTACTCGGTCGCCGGCGTCGACGTGACCCACCAGGACCTCGGTCCGCTGGCCACCTCGAAGATCACCACCGGCAAGACGTTCACGGCCTCGCAGACCTCCGCGAAGGTCGCGGTGCTCAGCAAGTCGTACGCCAAGACGAACAAGTACAAGGTCGGCAAGACCCTCAAGATCTCCGGTACGAAGTACACGGTCATCGGCATCGCGACGCCCGACAGCAGCGACTCGACCACCGACGTCTATCTGCCGCTCAAGCAGGCCCAGAAGCTCGGTGACGCCAAGAACAAGGTCACCACGATCTACGTCAAGGCGACCGACTCGAAGCAGATCGCCACGGTCAAGGCCACCATCCAGAAGAACATCTCCGGGACGACCGTCACCACCTCCGCGGACCTCGCCGACACCGTCTCCGGTTCGCTGTCCACCGCCTCGAACCTCGCCACCAGCGTCGGCAAGTGGCTGTCCGTCGCGGTCCTGATCGCCGCGTTCCTGGTCGCGGCCCTGCTCACCTCCTCGGCGGTCTCCCGCCGGGTGCGCGAGTTCGGCACCCTGAAGGCGCTCGGCTGGCCGTCCCGCAAGGTCACCCGGCAGGTCGTCGGCGAGTCGATCGTCAACGGTCTGCTCGGCGGCGCCCTCGGCATCGCCCTCGGACTGGCCGCGGCCTACACCGTCACCGCGATCAGCCCGAAACTGACGGCGGAGCTCGGCTCCACCGGCGGAGGCGGCATGGGCGGCCCCGGCGGCGGCGGTCCCGGCCAGGCGGCCTCGGCGGCCAAGAACACCGTCGACATCGCCCTCACCGCGCCGGTCTCGGTGACCACCATCGCGCTCGCCGCGGGCCTGGCCATCACCGGCGGTCTGATCGCTGGCGCGATGGGCGGCTGGCGTGCCTCCCGGATGCGCCCGGCGGACGCGCTCCGCAGCGTCTCCTAGGCCCTCCCCGGGCCACCCCCTGAGCGGGGGCGCCGCGACCACTCCCCCCGGGCCGCGGCGCCCCCACCCCCTTCATCCTCGGAGAAACCTCATGTACAAGCTCACCGGCGTCACCAAGCGCTACACGCGGGGCAAGGAGACGGTCGAGGCGCTGCGCGGCATCGACCTCACGATCGAGGACGGCGACCAACTCGTCATCCAGGGCCCCACCGGCGGCGGCAAGTCGACCCTGCTGCAGATGATCGGCGGTCTCGACCGACCGACCTCCGGCGGCGTCGAGCTGGACGGCGTGGACCTCGCCGCCATCAGCGAGGCCAAGCTGACCCGGCTGCGCGCCGAGAAGATCGGCATCATCTTCCAGTCGTTCAACCTCATCCCGACGCTGACCGCGCAGGAGAACGTCGAGACCGCGCTGGTCCCCCTCGGGGTCAAGCCCGCCGAGCGGCGCGAGCGGGCCGCCGAGGCGCTGCGCTCGGTGGGTCTCGGCGAGCGGCTCACCCACGTGCCGACCGAGCTGTCCGGCGGCCAGCAGCAGCGCGTCGCGATCGCCCGCGCCCTGGTCAAGAAGCCGAAGGTGCTGCTCGCCGACGAGCCGACCGGCAACCTCGACGAAGGCACCCGCGACGACATCATGGGCCTGCTCGAAGGGTTGTGGCACGAGTACGGGCTGACGTTCGTCATGGTCACCCACGACTCGTCCATCGCCCGCCGCGCCCCGCGTCTGGCGACCATCAAGGCCGGGCAGATCACCCTGACCGAGCAGGCGGGCGCCCGCCGGGCCGCCCCCGCTCCGCTGCCCGGACAGGGGCAGTACGCGCAACAGGGTTACGCGCCCGAGCAGTTCACGCAGGAGCACTACGGCGCGGCCCAGGGCTACTGAGCCCCCGGCGGGCCCGGCACCCGGCCTCCCGCACCGGACCGTCCCGCCGAACGCCCCGCCGAGCGGTCCCGCCGAACGTTCCACCGCGCCGCCGCCGCGTGCCTCCCGGGCCACGCCTGCCGGGCCACGCGCCTCCCGGGCCGCTCACCGTCCCAGCACGCCGTCGACCTCGGCCGACTGCGCGGCGGTGAGCGGCCCCTTGGCGATCGCGCCCGCGTTCTCCTCGGCCTGGGCGACGGAACGGAAGCCCGGGATCGGCACGGTGCGCGGGCTGCGGGCCCACAGCCAGGCGAGGGCGCCCTGCGCGAGGGTGCGCCCGCCGCTGGTCAGGATCTCCTTGAGGGCGTCCACCCGCGCGAGCCACTCGGGGTCCGCGCCGCCGCCCTCGGTGAATCCCTCCAGCCAGGAGGGCGGGGCGCTGCGGATGTCGCCCGCCGCGAGGGCGCGCCCCGCCGGGCGCCGGCCGGTGAGCAACCCCATCGCCAGCGGGCTGCGGTTGACGCTCGCGAGGCCGAACCGCTCGCACAGGGCGAGGAGTTCGGGCGCGTCCTGGAGGACGTTGAGCCGGTGCTGGACGGCCGCGCAGTGCTCGCCCGCCGCGAAGACCTCGGCCCGCGCGGGGTCGTCCGTACTCCACGCGTACGCCCGGATCAGCCCTTCCCGTACGAACTCCTCGCAGGTGTCGCGGAGTTCGGCCGCACGCCGCGGGTCGGCGTCGGACAGGTGCAGCTGGTAGAGGTCGATCCAGTCGGTGTCCAGCCGTCGCAGCGAGGCGGTGAGGGCGCGGCGGGCGTACGCCGGGGAGTCGTCGCTGCCGGTGAGCAGCCGCCGCTCCTCGTCGACGGTGTTGCCCCATTTGGTGGCGACGACCACGTCGGCCCGCCGCTTGCCGAGGGCCCGCGCGAGCACCCGCTCGCTGTGTCCGGCGCCGTAGGCGTCCGCCGTGTCGAAGAACGTCACGCCGAGGTCGAGGGCGCGCCGCACGGCCCGTACGGACTCCTCGTCGTCGACCGCGCCCCAGCCCAGCGGCTGCCCGTCGGCCGCCGCCCACTCGCCGCCGATGGCCCAGCAGCCGAAGCCGAGGGCGCTCACCTCGATCCCGCTGTCGCCCAGGGTCCTGTTCCCGGTGGTCTCCATGCCTGGGGACACTAGGAGTTGGAGCCCGCTCGAAGGCAAGACCCCGGGAACCGGCGGCCTTCAGGCCTGGCCGGTCTCGAAGCGGCTGATCCTGCCGCCGTCGTCGACGGTGAAGCTCCACCGGGTCTTCATCTCGCCCCAGGTGTCGTTGCGGTACCGCACGAGCAGGGTGCGCCCGCCCGCGGACTCGCTGTCGACGTCCATGTGGCCGCGCGAGGAGAAGATCTCCCGGTCGGTCCAGTCGGCGAGGTCCCGGTCGGAGCCGTCGTCGGCCATGGTGGCGCCGGGCGCGAGGAGCGCGTCGAAGGCGGACCGGTCGTGGGTGTTCACCGCGGCGACGAAGGCGCGGACGGCCGGGTCGCTGAGTCGCGTTACCTGAATGGTCATGCGAGTCACCCTCACACCGGCCCCGCGCGCCCGCCACCCGAACGGCTGCGCGTGCCCGCCGGACCCGTTCGATCGGTGCGACGGTGGAGACCCGGGAGGAATCCGCTGCCGCCGACTGGACTGGGAGTCACCGTGACCTGTATCGACCGGCGTGATCTGGGACTGCTGCTGCTCCGTCTGAGCACCGGCGGTGTCCTGGCCGCGCACGGAGCGCAGAAGCTGTTCGGCTGGTTCGGCGGCGGCGGCATCGAGGGCACCGGACAGGCCATGGAGGCGATGGGGTACGCGCCCGGCAGGGCCAGCGCCACCGCCGCCGGTCTGGCGGAGGCGGGCGGCGGCACCCTGCTGGCGCTGGGCCTGGCCACCCCCGCGGCCGGCGCCGCGGCGGCCGGCGCGATGGCGGGCGCGGCGGCGGTGCACGTACCGAACGGCTTCTTCGCGCAGAGCGGGGGCTACGAGTACACGGCCTCGCTCGGGCTGGCGGCGGCGGGCCTCGCGGTGACGGGTCCGGGGCGGCTGTCCGTGGACCATCTGATGGGCCACGCGGTGAACCGGGGCTGGATGGTGCCGATCGCGCTGGGCACGACGGCGGCGGTCACCGCGGTCGTCGTGGGCCTGCGGAACAACCGGGTGCGCAGGGCCCGGGAGGGCAAGCAGGAAGCCCTGTTCGACGAGTAGGAGTCGGCCCGGCGCCCGCCGGAAAGGCTCACCCCATGACCGATCACGCCCCGAACGACACCCCTGCCGGGCACACCGCCGACGGTGGGGACCCCTGGCCGACGATCGACCTGCTGCACGCCTGGCTGGACGCCGGGCGGGCGCACGGCGGCCGGGAGGGGCTGCTGCTGCGGATCCTCAAACTGTCGGAGGAGGTCGGCGAGGTCGCCCAGGCGGTGATCGGCGCGACGGGCCAGAACCCGCGCAAGGGCGTCAGCCACAGTTGGGACGACGTCCGCTCGGAGCTGTGCGACGTCGTGATCACGGCGATGGTGGCGCTGCGCGAGCTCGCGCCGGACGCGCGCGAGGTCTTCGCGGACCGGCTGGCGTCGGTCGCCGGCCGGTCGCTCGGCGGACCGCCCGCTCCGGGGTCCGCAGCGGGCCCCTCCCCCGACGGACCGTCCCCCCTCTGACGGGCCGCGGGACGGACCGCTGAACGCGTCACGGGACAGGGCGCGACCATTTTTGATCGATTCGAATTCGAGTATGTTTACGAAATGCCCGTTCCTTTGATATCGCGGCTGAATGTGCGGAGCGCGGTTCATGGACTACCGCGAGCCGCTACCGTTTGACCTCCGTCACGGTGATCCTTGCCGTGACACGGGGGTTGGGGGGAAAGTGACGACAATTCTGTTCGTTCACGGGACGGGCGTCCGGTCGAGACGGGAAAAGGAAGCGCTCGACCGTATCGAGGGCGGTTTCCGGCGCGCCCTGCCGGACGTCACGGTGGAGACCTGCTCCTGGGGGGACGCGCTGGGCGTCACCCCGGCGGGCCGGTCCGCGGACGAGGACGGCGGGGACGACCCGGCACCCGCGGGCGGCTTACGGGTGACCTGGTCGGACGCCGAACGGGCCGTGTGGGCCCGGCTCTACGACGACCCGCTGTTCGAGATCCGGCTGGCGGTGTCTGCGGAGCCCGGCGACGCGTCCGCCGGCGCACCGCGCGTTCTGGACCGGCTCGTGTCGCGCGTCCGCAACGCCTCCGACGACCCCGTGGTCCAGGCGTCCGTCCCGCCCGGCGAATCGCGCGACCAACTCCGTGAAGCGGCGGAGGAACTGCTGCGGAACGCGGAATTCACCGCGGCCCTCCCTTTTCTCGCCGCCAGGAAATCCCACGACCTCGTCGCCCGTTGTCTGACGGCCGTGCACATCCGGGTCCGCGAACAGGACGGCGCCACCGTGGTCGTCTCCGCCGCGGAACGCGACGCGCTGTGGCACGTGCTGGAGAAGTGCCTGGGCGCCGCGCCCCTGGGCCTCGGCGACAAGGCCCGCGCGGTGGCCTGGTCGACCGCGCAGCACATGGCACGTCCGGTCGTCCGGCGCCATCGCGACCGGCTGCTCACCGGGGCGACGCCCGCCCTCGGCGACATCCTGCTCTACCAGGCCCGCGGGAAGCCGCTGCGGACCCTCCTGGCCGAACGGGTCCGCGAGGCCGACGGGCCCGTCGTCCTGCTGGGGCACAGCCTCGGCGGAGTGGCCTGCTTCGAGAGCCTGGTGGCCCACGACCTGCCCGGCGTACGGCTCCTGGTGACCGTCGGCAGCCAGGTGCCGTACCTGTACGGCCTCGACGCGCTGGCCACCCACCGCCTCGGCGCGCCCCTGCCGGAGCACTTCCGGGCCCGGTGGGTCAACGTGGTCGACCCGGAGGACCTGCTGGCCTTCACGGCGGGGGACGCCTTCCCCGGCCGGGTCACGGACGTCGAGGTCGACACCCGGGAGCCCTTCCCCCGGGCGCACGGCGCCTACTGGACCACCCCACACGTCTACGAGGCGGTCCGCGCGGCCGTCGAGGAGCGCTGAGGTGGCGATACACGCCCTCGTGGTGTGTCCGGAGACGTACGAGGGCTCGTCGCTGCGCGAACTGCCCGGTTCCGCGGCCGCCGGTGCCCGCTTCGTCGCCTGGCTGTCACGGCACGTCGACGAGCCCCTTTCCGTCACCGTCCTGACCAACGCCCCCCGGCTGCCCGACGAGTTGCGCACCGCCGGCGTGTCCGTGCGGCGGGCCGAACTCGCCTCCCTGTCCGACCTCTTCCTGCGGCAGAGCCCCCTGGACGAGCTCGGGGAGGAGGACGCCTTCGTCCTGTACTGGCTGGGCCACGGTGCGATCGGCCGGGAGAACTACCGCCACCGCCTGTACCTGTCCCACAAGGGGTACGTCGAGCTGGAGGACCTGGAGGCCCGCATGGCCGGCCCCGGCGGACCCAGACGGCTGCTCTTCGTGGTCGACGCCTGCCGGGAGGGCGACCCGGGAGCCGGCCCCGACGCCGGCGGCCCGAAGCTGGAAGTCGCCAAGGGCGTTCTGCCGCACCCGGACTGGAACGGCCTCGTGCTCTACGGCGCCCGCCACGGCGAGCAGGCCCTCTTCGACGAACAGGGCGGCATCTTCACCCGCCGGCTGCTCGACGCCCTGGGGACGCTGCCTCGCGTCACCCGGCTCGACCTCACCCTCATGGAGCGGACCGCCGTCGACCTGGCCGCACGGTTCCGGGCGGCCTACGAGCAGGAAGATCCCGACTACGGCCAGATACCCACGCACTACTGGTTCTCCCAGCGGGGCGTGCCGCTCGTGGACAGGGACTTCCGGCCCGGCATGGCGGTGACTCCCCGCCAGGCGCAGCGCCTGCGCGCCCTGATCGACGAGGCCCGCCTGACCGCCCAGGAGGAGGGCGAGGTGTGGGACTGGGCGCACACCCTGGGCCCCCGTGTACAGGACGACGATCTGACCCTCGCGGAGTTCGCGGTGCATCTGACGCGGCTGCCGCACCAGGCGGACGGCGGTCACGGCATCACCGGGTTCTGCGCCGTCCTGGCCCGGGTCGAGCGGCTGCGGGACGGCATCCACGCCTGGTACGGCTCCGTGGCCGCCGACAAGAGGCTGGCGCCACTGCCCCGGGAGCACCCGGACCTGCCGCCGCCCCGGCCGCCGGCCCACCTGGTCATCGACCTGGAGCGGCAGGACGAGATCACCCACGGCGGCGCCGCCGGTTCACCGGAGGACCCCCGGGACCCGGGCTACCGCGCCCAGGCGTGGTTCTACACCGGGCCCAGGCCCCGCCGCATCGCCGTACCGCAACGGACCTGGCGCAAGGACGAGTTCGCCACCCTCGTCGAGGAGATCTACGACCGGGCCCACGCCAAGGTCCGCTCCGAACTGCAGAACGCCTGGGTGGAGTTCATCGTCGACCGGGACCTCTTCGGCCATCGTTTCGACACGATCCCCAGTTTCACCGTGCCCAGCGGGAAGGCGCCGCGGCTCGGGGACAAGGCCCCGGTGGTGCTGCGCGACCGCTGGCGGCACCGCCGGGGCCCGCAGACGCTCAACTGGGCCCGCCTGGGCGCGATGCTGGACTCCGTCCCCGCGGCACGGCTGAAGTGGCTGGACTGCACCGTGCCGTGCGCGCCCGAAGGAGCGCCGTCCGCGGACCGCGGCGGGGCCATGGAGTACGTCTTCACCGCCCCGGAGGCGCAGGACGTGTGCGCCGGGATCGTGCTCTCCCGTCCCCTGCGCGACAGCGCGTCCTCCGACATCGTCGGCACGGCCCTCAACAACGGCGCCGTCCTGGCCATCTGGCCCGACCGGTCCGCCTCCGGCGGCTGTGTGCGCGGCGGGGACGGCGGCGCGCTCTGCGACGGCGCGCTGGTGCGCGAGAGCCTGCTCCGCCAGCTGGAGGGCCGTCCGCTGCGCGACGTGCCCGAGATCGTCTTCGGTCTGCGCTGCAAGGGCGGCGACGAGGCCGAGGTGTTCCGCGACATGGTCGTGCTCTTCGACGATCCACGTCGTTCTCCTTTGGTGCGGACCCCGGTGGCCATGCCGTGACCGGGCAGCGGTCCGGCGAGCAGAAGGGAACAGCGATGACGGAAGTCCCGAGCGACGCCTCGAAGGCCCCCGACTGGTGGGTCTACCGCGGGCATTGGGGCTCTCCCCGGGACCCGGAGTCCGGGCCGCCCGCCCTTCCCGAGCCCCCGCCCTGGCGTTCCTTCGGCCTGTCCTCACTGGTCGACCCCGCCGACGAGGTGCGCCTGCGGAAGCAGGACCCGGACGACATCCGCCTGCCCGTGCCGCCGCCCGCGGCCGCGGGCGAGAAGCCCTGGGACGACCGGGTCGCGGTCTCCTACCGCGGCGACAGCGAGGTGCACGACCTGGTGAACGCCGCCATCCAGTTGCGCCGCCCTCTGCTGGTGACGGGACCGCCCGGCACCGGAAAGACCACCCTGGCCTCCTCCGTGGCCCGGGAACTCGGTCTGGGCCCGGTGCTGCGATGGGGCATCACCAGCCGCTCGACCCTGCGCGAGGGGCTCTACGACTACGACGTGCTGGGCCG
This sequence comes from Streptomyces aureus, assembly GCF_000725495.1. Lineage (GTDB taxonomy): Bacteria > Actinomycetota > Actinomycetes > Streptomycetales > Streptomycetaceae > Streptomyces > Streptomyces aureus_B. Next base: position 26,895 of record NZ_JNZD01000027.1, on the reverse strand, counting down.
CCTGCACGACATGAACCTGCGCAACGGCTCGGCCCCGAACCGCAAGGGGGTCAAGGTCAGGGGCGAGCACGAGAACATCGGGCAGTACATCAGGCTCGGGGCGCTGGGAGACGCCCTGCTGCCCCGGCGCCGGCCCCGGGTCCTCCTGATCGACGAGATCGACAAGAGCGACGTGGACCTGCCCAACGACCTGCTGCACGTCTTCGAGACGGGGGGCTACGAGATCCCCGAGCTGCGCCGGATCCCCGAGTCCCCGGTGCGGGTGCTCGGCTGGGACGGCGACGAACCGGCTCCCGTGCACAACGGGCGGGTGCAGTGCGCCCAGTTCCCCGTCGTCATCCTCACCAGCAACGGTGACCGGGAGTTCTCGCCGGCCTTCCGCCGCCGCTGTCTGTTCCTGGTGCTCAAGCGCCCCGAGGGGGACCGCCTGCACGAGATCCTGCGGGCCCATGTGCCCCAGATGCGGGACCTGTCCCAGGTCGAGGACGTCCTGAAGTGCTACGACCGGCTGACGACCGACGGCCGCCAGCTGTCGCCCGACCAGCTGATCAACGCCGTACGCCTGCGGCTCACGGCCCGCTTGGGGCCGGACGACCTGGAGACCATCGCGAACGCGGTGTTCCACCCGCTGTCCGGGGCGTGACGCGGTGGGCCCCGAGTTCGCGAGGGTGCTGCTGGACTGCGACCCCGGGATCGGCATGGAGGAGGTCCTCGACGTCGCCTGGCTGGCCGCACGGCTGCCCCGGTCGGAGCCGGCCGCGGGCGACGCGGGGGACGGCCGGGCGGATCCGGGGCGCGACGGCGCGGGCGGGCAGGGAGGCCGGGCCGCCGAGGACACCGTCCGGGCGCCCGGGGCCCCGGGCCCGGACCTCGGGGTGTGGGCGCGGAACGCCGAACCCGCGATCACCGAGATGGGCGGGGTCGCCGGTCACGTCGTGGCGCCCCTCCCCGCCCAGTGGCTGCCGCGCCGTTCCGAGCTGGGCGGCGCGCTGCGCCCGCTGCGGCGCACCGGCCCCTCGCCGGTGCGGACGGTGGTGGACGAGGAGCGGACCGCCGAGTGGGCGGCGGCGACGGGCATGGTCGTGCCCATGGTCAAGCCCGCCGAGGAGCCGTACTACGACCTCGCGCTCGTGTGCGACACCACGCCCTCCATGGAGTTGTGGTCGCCGCTGATGCGGGAGATGAGCCGGGCCGCCGCCCGCTTCGGCGCCTTCCGGTCGGTCACCGTGCGCCGGCTGGACTCCGACACCGCCCTGACCACGCCGACCTCCGCCGGGGGCGGCCGCGCCGGTCTGCGCACCCTGCTCGCGCCCGGCGGCAGACGCGTGATCGCCTTCGTCACCGACGGCGTCGGCCGGGGCTGGCACGACGGGCGGCTGGCCGCGCAGGTCCATCTGCTGGCGTCGTACGGGCCGGTGGTGATCGTCCATCTCCTCCCCCGCCATCTGTGGGACCGCACGGGTGTCGCCCCGCTGCCGGTCTCCTTCCCCCCGCGGGCGGAGGGCGCGGGGAGCGGGTGGTCGGCGCCGGAGGCCCGGCGCTTCAGCCCGGCCGGCTGGTCGCTGCGGGACCTGTGGCCCGCGGGCCGTCCGTCGGGCGGCGGACACCCGCACGCGGTGCCGGTGGTGCCGCTGGAGCCGGAGTCCCTGAGCCGGTGGGCCTCGTTCGTGACCGGGCCGCGCGCCCGCGCCGTGTCCGCGCTGGCCTGGGTGGTGGCTCCCGGGCCGGCGAACGGGACGGTCGCCCCCGTACCCGCCCCGGACATCGCGGAGGAACTCACCCTTGGCGAGGACGAGTTGCTCGACGACTTCGACGCCACCGCCACTCCGAGGGCCCGGCGGCTGCTGCGCAGTCTGGCGGCGGTGCCGCTGAACCTGTCCACCATGTGGCTCACCCATATGGCCACCAGCCGGTGGCGCCGGGAGCCCTACGACCCGGCGCCGCTGGCCGAGGTCCTCTTCAGCGGCCTGCTGCGTCCCCGGCCCGCGCCGGGCGGCGGGGGGCACGACGGGGCGCCGGCGTACGAGTTCGTCGGGGACGTCCGGCAGACGCTCCTGGAAGGCATGGACCGCGTCGAGGCGGTACGGACGTTCCAGACCGTCTCCGCGTACGTGTCCTCGACGATGGGCCGGGCCGCGCTCGCCTTTCCCGCGCTGCTGGCCTCGCCGCGCGACGCCGGGCTCGTCCAGCAGATCGACCCGGAGACGCGCCCGTTCGCGGAGGTCGCGGCCCGGATCCTGAGGGGGCTCGGGCCCGCCTACGGCGAGGCGGTGCGCCGGATCGAGGCGGCCGTCGCCGGTTTCACCGAGACCACCGACGCGCCCGGCCCCCCGGACACGGGGGAGTCCGCCACCCACGGCACCACACTCGGCACCGTCACCCGCGAGACCCCCGTGACCGGCACCGAACCGCCCGACAGGGGCACGCCCGACGCGACAGGCACCCCCGACTCCCCCGTGACCGGCAGACCAGGCACGCCCCGAACCGAACCGCCCGACACGGGCGCGCCCGAGGGGGACCGGACCCGCGGCATCCGCGGCGACGACAGGGTGCTCGTCTCCGCGCGCTCCGTCGAGCCCCTTCCCACGCCCGGGGACCTTCTCCCCCCGGTCGTGTTCCCGCCGCCGATCCCGGCGGACCCGGCCACGTCGGAGGACGCACCGCACCGGGCCGCCGCACGGCAGCCGCGGCGGACGATCGCCGTCCTCGGCGCGGCGAACAGCGGCAAGACCACCTTCCTGGCCGCGGCCTCGCTCGCCGCCACGACGGCCCCGGAGGGACTGGGCCGCTGGAACATCGTCGCCGAGAGCGAGCAGGCCGAGAACTTCCTGGTGCAGCAGACCAACGCCCTGACGGTGGTGCGCCGTTTCCCCGAGGCGACGATGGGCCCGACGGCGTTCTCGTACGTCTTCCGGGCCGAGGTGGGCGGGCGGCGGCGCGCCGAACGGGTCGACTTCGCGCTGGACTTCTGCGATGTCGGGGGCGGCGAGTTCAATCGGGAGAACTACGGCCGTAATCCGGTCCTCGACGCGCATCTGGGACGCGCCGGGCACCTGGTGATCCTGCTCGACCCGCTGAACCACGGCGGTCAGGCCGAGCTGCTGATCCCCCATCTCCAGCGGCTGACGCAGGAGTTCCACGAGGGCGGACGGCTGGTCGACGGGCGCCTGCCGCACCATGTCGCCTTCTGCGTCACGAAGTTCGACGACCCGGCCGTGTTCCAGGAGGCGCGGCGCGGCAACTGGGTCGGCCAGACCGAGCAGGGCGACCCGTGCGTGCCCGCCGACGACGCCCGGGACTACGTGGCCTGGCTGAGCCGGCGTTCGGTGGAGGTGGCCGGGGCACGGCACCTGGTGGCGGCGCACTTCCTGGAGCAGCGGGTGCGCTGGTACGCGGTGTCGGCGATCGGCTTCCACCGCACCCGCGAGGGTTTCCTGAACCTGGACGACTGCTCGAACCAGACGTACGACGAGAACGGTCTGAGGGCGCTGCGGGGTCCGGCCCGGCCGCTGAACGTGCTGGAGCCGCTGATCGCTCTCGGCCGGGCGTCGGGAGGCATCTGACGTGAAACCTTCCCTCACCCTGCGAGCGCGGTGGGCCGTGCTGTCGAAGCCCCAGGCGGACAGCAGCGACTACCGCGTCCTGGTGTGCAGTGACGGCCCCTCGGCGGTGTCCTGGTTCGAACACGTCGTCCGCGACACGCTGTTCGGGACCCCGCCGCCGTGGTCCACCGCGGGACGGCCCGGCGAGACCCTGCCGTGGATCTCGTTCGGGGCGTGCGACGCCCGGCCGGCGGCCGGGGGCGGCCGGTGGGTGAGCGTCTCCGTGACGGACTGGAACAGCCCCGTGCAGGCGACCTGGGACTCCAGCGGACGGCGCTCCGCCACCACGCGCTGCTTCCTGGTGCCGTACGCGGAGGTGGCCCGGCAGCGCGTGGGGCTGGTCTCGCTGTGGAACGCGGTGCGGCCCGTGCAACTGCCGTCCGAGGCGAGGGAGGACGTGGCCCCGGTGCTGCTCGAGGCGCAGTCCGACCACCTGGAGCGGACCGCGCGGACGGTGGACGAGCTCGGCTTCCACTGGGTGGCCGCCACCGCGGCGGCGGCGCTGGAGTCGCCGCTGGCCCTGTCCGCCCCGGGCGACCGGTTCGCCCTGGTGCGGATCGGCACGATCGACGCGATCGCCGCCCTGCTGCCCTTCGGCTACCGGGCCGCGCTGACCGCCTCGACCTGGGCCCCGGACGCCACGGCGGCCGATCCGTGGATCTGCTACACGCGGGGGTCCTCGCCGACGCGGCTCCCGGTGTCCGAGGGCGAAGCGCCGACCCCCGTATCCGCCCCGGCCCGAGCCCATCTGGCCAGGCTTCGGCTGCTGCACGGGGAGCTCGGCACCCTCGGCCTGCTGCGGTCGCTGGCCGAGCGGACCGACCCCGCGTCGTTCCCCGGCGCCGCCGGCGCCCCGCCGCGGGCGCGGCCCCTCGACTCGTACCCCAAGGACTGATCGATGGATCCGCTGCGCAGTGACGACCCCCGGCGGCTCGGACGCTTCGGGCTGCTGTGCCGCATCGGCGCGGGCGGCTTCGGCGAGGTGTTCCTCGGGCAGGAGGAGCCGCCCTCGGGCCGGTTCGCGGCGATCAAGCTCATCCGGGCCGACGTCGCCGAGTCGGAGCGGTTGCGGCCGCGGTTCCGCAGCGAGATCGAGGCGGTGGACCGGGCGGGCGGCGAGGGCATTCCCGAGCTCCTGGACGCCGACCCGGCGGCCGGCAGGCCCTGGCTGGCCACGCGCTATGTGCCGGGCCCCTCGCTGCAACGGCTGGTCGACGAGGCCGGTCCGCTGCCGCAGGACACCGTGCTCGCCCTCGGCCACCACCTGGCGGGCACCCTGGCCGAACTGCACGGCTCCGGGCTCTACCACCGGGACATGAAGCCCAGCAACGTCCTGGTCACCCGGGCCCGGCCCTGGATCATCGACTTCAGCCTGGTGCGCCTGGCCGCCGACCCCAGTCTGACCGTCACCGCGGACGCCATGGGCAGCTTCCAGTACGCCGCGCCCGAGCAGGCGAGCGGGCTGGGCCGGGCGCAGGGGCCCGCCGACGTGTTCGCGTTCGCCGCGACCCTGCTGTTCGCCGCCACCGGGCACCCGCCCTACAGCGGCCGCAACCAGTTCGACATCCGGCTGCGGGCGCTCACCGAACCACCGGACATCAGCGGTGTGCCGGAGGGTCCGCTCCTCGAACTCATCACCGCCTGCCTGCGGTTCACGGACACCGAGCGCCCGTCGATGGACGAGGTGCGGGCCGTCCTGACCCGGGGGGCGGAGCCCGTCCCGGTTCCCTATCCGGCGTCCGCGCTGCGTGTGTTCGAGCGGCACCGGGACGCGCTGCGCGCCCTCCTCGGGCCGCGGGCCGACCGCCTGGAGCGGGAGGAGGCGCCGGGGCGGGAGCGGCGCCGCGGCCGGCCGCGCCACGATCCGCCGGAAGTGCCGCCGGCCGCTGTCGGCGAGCAGTGGGTGTGGCCGTTCCACGACTGGATCCGTGTTCCCCCCCGGCTGTGCGGGAACGTGCTCCTGACCGTCACGGCGTCCGGGTTCCTCTACGCGATGGACTACCGGAGCGGGAAGCCACTGCGATGTCTGGACCTCGGGGCGCCGGTGCGGGGCGGGATGGTGGCGGCGGACGACGCGGTGGCCGTGGGCACCGCCGACGGAACGGTCCATCACGTCCGGCCCGGGGCGGACGGCCTCGCGCACACGCGGCACCGGTTCCCGGCGCCGGTGCACGCGGTGGGCTGGGCGGGGGACGGAGGCTCCGGCCGGCTCGTCGTCGCGGCGGGTAGGGGGCTGCGGGCGGTGGACGCCGGGACCTGGAACCGGCGTTGGGCGGTGGAGGACGTGGGGGCGGTGACGGGACGGATCCTGCCGACCGGCACGGCGGTGGTCTGCTGCACCGACCGCGGCTCGGTGCGCGCCCTGCGGACGGGCGACGGGGAGGGGCTGTGGGAGGTGGAGCTCGGTGCCGTCTGTCCGGCCGGTCCGACGGCGCTCGGCGACGCCGTGGTGGTCGCGGGCGCGGACGGACGGGTCGAGGCGCTGCACCGGGACTCGGGCCGCCGGCTGTGGAGCGCGTCGGCGGGCGGCACGGTGCACGTGCCGATGGCCGGGCGGGCGGGGGTGGTGGTGCTGGCCACCGTCGAGGGGACGGTGACCGCCCTGGACGCCGGGGACGGCAGGGCGAGATGGACGGCGAGGGCCGCCGCCGGCCGGGGTCCCCGGGCCCTGGACGTCCTCGCGGACGGCTCGGCGGTGTGCCTCGCCGACGAGGACGGGATCCGGCTGCTGGACCTCGCCGACGGCCGGGAGCGGCGGCACTGGGACCTGCCCGCCGTGTCGGCGCTGCGCCCGGTCGAGGGCGGCCTGGTCGCGGTCGGGCTGGACGGCGCGGTGCGCCGGATGTCGCTGGGCGGCGCGGACGCGTCGGCGACGACCCGAGCAGTCGATCTCCATCGCATCCACTGACATATGCGTTCTCAATATGGCAAATTTTGACGAAGTATGTCATTTCATCAGACATCGGTCAGAGAGCCCACTACGATCGCTGGCGATCCTCAGCTGCCAGTCCCGCACCGTGAGTTCATCGCCCCGGTGCGGCCGCGGGGACGCCGGTCCGAGGGGGAAACCGTGCACAGCGTTACCGGGGCGCGCAGGCGCCCGACACCCGAGCCCTGCCGGCAGCGTCCGGCCCGCGGACGCCGCCGGTGACGAGCACCCGCCGGGACGGATCCGGGTCCTTCGAGCCGTGGCCCCCGGGCGCCGGGCGGACCGGACCGTGCCCGGTCTGCTGGTCGGAGACCGGCCCCGGCCGCTGCGCCACCTGCGGCCGGCAGCCGGACGCCGCCACCGGCCCCGAGGCGCGCGAGGCGGAGATCGCCGCCTGCTGGTCCTGGGACACCTCCGCCGCCGTCCTCGCCTCGGGCCACCTGGCGGCCGTCGGCGAAGCACGCGGCATGCCGCCGGGTGCCACCGTCGACGTCCGTATCCGGTCGCTGGTCCGGCGCGCCCCCCACCGCCCGGTCCGCGACCTCCGGGTCCTCGACGGCGGGCAGAGCGACGGGGTGCCGCGCGGCGCCCTCGCGGGAGCCGTGTCCGTCCTCACCGGGCTCGCGGCCGGCGAGTGCGACGCGGTGCACGTCCTCGGCGTCTCCGTGACCGGCCTGGCCGTACGGGAGTTGGGGCGGGACCCGGCCGGCACCGGCTGGACCCGCACCCCCGTCGACGGCGGGACCGACTGGACTCAGGCCGCGCCCTGGCTGCCCTCCTCCCCGGCGGAACGCGCCTTCGTCCTGGCGGGAGGCATCGGCACGGCACCCCCCTACGGCACCCGGGGCCTCCAGCGGGCCGCCGACCGCGCCTGGGAGCCCGTCGTCGACCAGGCCCTGGCCACCGCGCTGGCCTCCCTGCGCGCCGCACGCGCCCGGGGCCGCCTGGTGCCGCTGATCCTCGTCTGGCAGGCGGCCGGCTGGCGCTGGCCGGGCCGCGCGGCCGAGGCCCTGGCGGCCCGCGCGCCCGCGGCGGCCCGGGTGCTGGCCGACGCCGACGACCCCCGCACCCTCGACGAGATCGTGACCGAGGCCTGCCGCCGGGTGCCGCTGCGCCACGGCTACGCCCTGCTCACCCGCCCCGCCCCCACCGATGCGCCGGACCGGAGGGAAGCCGCGGGCCGCATCCTCTTCCCCGGCGGCACCACCCTGCCCCAGGAAGGTGAACTGCTGTCCTCCGTCGAGCTGTTGGCGGAACCCGGGCAGACCTCCGGGGTGTACGCCCTGCCCCTCGTCACCGCCTGGGGGGCCCGCACCGAGGACTGGCCCGTCCTGCGGACCGGACGCGCCCGGGTGCGCCCCGGCGGACGGACCACCGTCACCGTGGCGCTCGACCGGGACGGCCGACTGCGGTTCACCGAGCCGGAGTTGTTCACCGAGGAGCGCGGCGGACACACCCTGCCGTACCCGGACACCCCCGCCCCGCCGCCGGCCGGCGCGGCCGATCTGCTGGCTCTGCTCGAACTCGGCGGAGAACGGACCGAGTTCGAGGCCCGCGCGGGGTTCCTGCACGCGCTGCTCCAGCAGGTCGACAGCGCCTGGCGGCGGTCCCGCGCGGGCGAAGCGCCGGGCGGGGGAACGCCCCGGGGACTGAGGGTCGGTCTCATCGGCTACGAGGACCACACCTTCGTGCCCGCGCGCGCCAGGACGCCCGCCGACGTGCTCCGGCCCTGGGGCCCCGGCCCGGCGGCGGCCGCGGCCGAGGCCGTCCGCAGGCTCACCCCGAAGCCCGTACGGCACGACTACGCGGCCCCGCTGGAGGACGCCCTGGACGCGGCGGCGCGCTGGCAGCACTGGCGGGAGGGTGCCCGGCAGGTCCTGCTGGTCCTGGCGCGGCGGCCGCCCCACCCGGTGCGCCAGCAGGCCGACCTCTGCCTGCCCTGCCCCGACGGCCGCGACTACGAGCGGTCCCTGGACCGGCTGCGGTCGCAGACCTGCCCCGGCCTGACCGTCGTCGGCGTACGCCACCCGGCCACCGCCGGGACCCGGCACTGGCGCCCCAAGACCCTCGAACGACAGCGGAAGGCGTGGGACGGCCTCGGCCGCGACCACCTCTTCGCCCTCGGGACCCACACGCCGGAGGACGTCGCCCTGTGCGTCAGCGGCGCCCTGGGCCGCCCCGCCGAGGCGCCGGGACTGCTGACCGATCCCGCCCTCGGACGTTCCGCCGTGCCGTACGGCTTCGGCCCCGCTCCGGCACGACTCAGCCTGAAGGACAGTGAGCACGATGACTGAAGACGAGTCGGACAAGACCCGCTTCCCCCCGGCGCTGCTGCCGCCGAACCTCTTCGGGGAGCCCGCCGCGGAGGACGACCCGGAACAGGGCTGGCCCGTCGAGGCCGTTCCCGGCACGGGCGAGCGCGGGGGCGACGACGCCTCGGACTCCCCCGGCGATCCCGCGCCCGCCCGGCACCAGGACGGCACGACCCGGATCGGTGTGTGGGGCTCCCCGGCCTCGGGCAAGACCACGTTCCTGGGCGCCCTGCGGCTCGCGGCGCTCGACCCGGACGGACCGTTCGGACGCTGGCAGGTGGTGCCCTCGGACGACGCGTCGGAGGCGTTCCTGGTGGAGACCTCCCGGCAGCTGGCCATCGACCGGGTCTTCCCGCAGGCCACCCAGCAGGTCCGGTCCTACGCGTGGCGGTTCCGCGGGGACGTCAGCGGCACCTCCTTCGGCAGACGCAGGCTCTGGCGCTCACGGCCCTCGCAGCGCATGGAGTTCGACCTGAGCGTGCTGGACGTGCCCGGTGGCGCGTACGAGGACCTCAGGGGCGGTGCCATCGCCGGCCGCAGCATCGAGCACCTGGCCCAGGCCCAGGGCCTCGTCTATCTCTTCGACCCGCTGCGCGAAGCCCAGGACAGCGACTCCTTCGCCTATCTCAACGGAACGCTCACCCGGATCACCCGCATCTGCATGGAGGAGAACCGGCTGGACGGCCCCTATCTGCCGCACCACATCGCCGTCTGTCTGACGAAGTTCGACGACCCGGAGGTGTTCGACCGGGCCCGGCGCGGCGGCTGGACCGACCTCGGCCGCAACGGCGTGCCCGTGGTGACCGACCCGGCCGGCTTCTTCGACTGGCTGGCCGACGACCTGCACGGCAGCACCATGCGGCTGGTGGGACAGACCCTGCGCGCCAACTTCCACCCCTCGCGCATCCACTACTTCACCACCTCCGCGATCGGGTTCGGCACCATGCCGGGCGGCTCGATCGACCTCAAGCGGTTCGGCAACGTCAACGTCGTCGACGGCAATTACCGCATCGTCGGCCCGCTGAGCCCGTACAACGTGATGGACCCGCTCGTGGCACTGCTGCTCGGCATGCGGGACGGGGTCCGCGCATGAACGACGTGTTCGCCCCGAGGGCGTGGTGGGCCTGGTACAGCAAGAGACCCGGCTCCCTGGGCGAGTACGACGTGCTGCACTGCGCCGGAGGAGCCCAGCGCCGCAACGTGTTCGCCCAGTACGTCGCCGCCGCGGGCCTCGGCAACCCGCCGCCTGCCAACGCCCTGCACGACCGGCTGCCGTGGGTCTCCGTGTTCGGGCTGCGCTTCCCGGAGGGCGATTGGACCGGCATCTCCGTGATGGAGTCCTCGGAACTGCGCGACGGCGCGAACCGGGACGTCACCCCGACCCGCTACTTCCTTCTGAACACTCCCGAACTGGCGCCCCACCGCGTGGAGTACGTGGCCCTGTGGGACGCCGTGGCGGACGTGCCGCTGCCGCAGGACCACGAGGAGCGCATCCCGCTGGCGATCGCCGGGCAACCGGGCCACGGACTGCTCACCGGGCTGGACACCGTCGCCGACCACGTGCCCGGCCTCGCGTCCGACATGGAGGAGGAGCTGCGGCGCACCGCGGCCGCGCTGTGGGCGGCCGCCGTGGCGGCCCTCCTCCTCGGCGGCCGCAAAGTCGTCATCACCGGCGCGGGCACGCTGGAGCCGAGGACCCGGCTGGCCGTCCTCGACGCCGTCGCCGGATTCCTGCCGTACGGGGTGCGCAGCGGACTGGCCGTGGGGAGCTGCGTCGACGGCGGGGACCAACCGCCCACTCATCTGGCCTTCGGACCGGGGCACACCCCGGAGGCCACCACCGTCCGGCTGGGCACCCTTCCCCAGGTGCCCGATGGCCGGCCCGAGCAGTACCGGCGCCGGCTGACCCATCTGATCAAGGACCAGGGGTTCCTGGCGGTCGCCCACACCCTGCTGTCCTACGACGCCCCGGTCCCCCTGTCCGACCACGAGGCCGTCCTGAGCTGCCTCGACCGGCTGGACCCCTTCCAGGTGGCGGTGAACGCGGTGGAGGCCGGCCACGAGTCGGTCCACGTCGTCGCCGAAGGACTCAACAGCCTGACGGGCAACGCCGATCCCGACTCCGCCGCCGTGCAGCGGCTCGTCCAGCGCGGGATCGACTACGTGGTCGAGGACACCGCCCGGGAGATGGACGACGTGATGCGCCGTCTGTGGGTGGACGAGGACAACGGACCGCTGGTGTCCATCGCCGTGGCGGAGAACCTGCTGAGCGTGGCCCTGAGCGTCGCCGCCTCGGGCACCGACAGTTCGTCCTGCCGTACGCGGCTGAGCCGGCTGTGGCAGATGGTGGAGGACTGCGGCAAGGAGGCCGACGTCCTGCGGCTGCTCGCCGACGACGAGGGCGCCGGGGCGGAGCAGCAACTCCCGTACGTGGTCGACTGTCTGCGCACCCTGGGACCGGCCAAGGTGATCGGGGACAGTCCCGCCGTCGCGCAGGCGCTGTGGGAGGCGCCCCTGCTCACCCAGGGAGTCCTCGCCAGGGAATGCTCCGACCCGGTCAGGCTGCGGCAGTGGCTGGAGGCCGTCGCCGCGAACAGCCCCGTGGCACCCGCCTGGTTGCGGGCCTGGTCGGTCCTGGTCCACGGCACGGGGGAGTGCTCGGCCTACCGGGAGCCGTTTCCGGCACCGTTGGAGGCCCTGTACGTCCTCTCCGCGACGGTGGGCGCCGGGCAGCCCGACCTGACCGCGGAGACCGTCCGGGGTCTGTGGGGCGCGCTGCGCACCCTGGCCCTCGGATCGCGTCACCGGGCCGCCGGCAACGGCCGGGACGGCTTCACCCTGCCCTTCATGAACCGCGGGGGGACACGGAACGCGTCCTCGCCGGACGAGGCGGAGGAGCGGGGCGCGGAGCTGCTCGCGGAGCTCCTCGGCGAGGACGCGTGGGCGGACTGCCGGGCGTGGTCCGACGTCCTGCGCTGTCTCGTGGGGATGCCGGTGGTCGGCCCGCAGTGGCGCAGGGAGGCCTGCATCTCGTACGCGAAGAGCCTGGGCTTCCTGCTGAAGGACAAGTGGCTGCGTTCGTCCATGGACCTGTTGCTGGAGGAACTCGTCCGGCCCGTGCTCACCGAGCCCTGGGGCAAGGACGGCGAGGCGCTGGTGCTTGCGGCCCTCGAACGGGCGCCGGACCCCAAGGCCGTGGCGGAACTGCACCGGCGGGTGGCGGAGCGGGACCGCGCGTGGCACGAACGGCTGGAGGCCGAGAAGGCGGCCGCCGCCCGGGCCACCGCCGCCCGGCGCAGGGAGGAACAGCCGGCGGCCGTCCGGTCGCAGCGGCCGTTCGTCGCCCCGCCCCGCCCCGGCACGGCCCCCCGCCAAGGGGGTGCGCGCCCGGCCGGCGGCACGACGGGACGCGGTCGCGGCGGAGCTCCGGCCCCGAACTCCCTGGACGGCAGGCGGCACGGCGAAGCGGAGCAGGACGCGAACACGCCGCTGGAGCGGCTCGGTATCGCCGTCCGCCAGTCCCTCCCGGCCCATGAGATCGCGACGATGTGGGCGCCCTTCGCACTCCAGCCCGAGTCCTCGGACGGGCGGCAGGCCCTGGAACTGGCGGGCCGCTGGTGGGAGAAGGCCCTGAACGAGAACCGGGAGGCGCTCTTCGAACACCTGGAGCGCGGGCTCCTGACCACGTACCGGTGCACGGCCCGCGAGACCGCGGAGGTGCTGCACGACATCCGGCGGCTGATCGTGGCCGGCCGGGCCTCCGGTCACGGCGGTGGCGGGTGGCGGGCCAAGACGATCCTCAAGCAGAGCAGGAGGGACCTGAGGCGGCAGCGTTCCCGGGTGCGTGAACTGCGCTGGGTACGGGTGCTGTCCGCCTTCAACCTGTCCTCGGGAAGGCCGCGCAGACACAAGAAGCAGTGGAAAAAAGGAAGCAGCCAATGACATCAGACAACCGGCTCGCACCCGCCCGGCGCGTCCTGACGGCCCTGCTGGCCACGGGACTTCTCGCACTGGGGCCCTGCGCGTCCGCCGGCGCGGACGACTCCCCCGGCCTGGAGTCCTTCCTGGACACGGTCGCGAGCCCCCGGGGAGCGAGCTACGCGGTGGCCGTCGACACCTCGGGGTCCATGGCCGACGACGGTTCCTACGACAAGGTCCGCGCGGTCCTGCCGACGTTCCTGAAGTCGCTCCGCGCCGAGGACCGCGTCTGCCTGATCCCCTTCAGCGACGGCGCCTCCGCCTGCGAGATGGTCTCCCCCGACGAGGCGCTCCAGAAGCTCGACGACACCCTGCCGGCCAGCCCGGACGGAACCGCCTCCAACTTCGGGCGCGCCTTCGAGCAGGCCCTGGACGGCCTCCAGCGCACGGACACCGACGCCTGCGGGGTGCTGCTGCTGTCCGACGCGGAGCTGGTGGCGCCCGACGATCCCCGCTACCGCGACTTCAAGGCGAAGGGCTGGTCCGCGCTGCGCAGACAGGCCTCCGGCCTGCCCTCGGACCGCAGCCTGACGGGCTACGGCATCTCGTTGAGGCCCGGCACCGACGTGAAGAACGTGCTGGCCAAGGTGTTCCCGAGCTACCGGATGCTGGACACCTCGGGGACCCGGATCAGCGAGGCCATGACGCAGGCCCAGGACGACACCCGGCTGCGGCAGGCGGCCCTGTCCGTGGACGGCGACCGGGGCAGGGGGATCGCCGTCTCCTGGCCCGGCGTCCGCAAGGGCGGGTCCGTGCCCGCCGCGTCGGACATCAGGGTGAGGCTCACGGCGACCACGAAGGCGCTGCCCGTCCGGCTCACCGGCCTGGGGATCGACGGCCTTCCCGAGGGGGTCGCCCTCGCCTCGGCCCTGCCCCGTTCGGTCGACCTCAAGCCGGGCGAGTCCACGGACCTCGACCTGTCGCTGCGCTCCACCACGGCCCATGGTGAGGGCTGGAGCGGCGGCTCGGACCCGCAGACGTGGAAGCTCTCGGTGACAGGCAAGGTGAGTACGCCGCTGGCGTCGGCGGCCCGGCGCTACGTCGGCAAGGACGTCCGGCTCGCCGACGCTCCGGCGGGCGGGCCCCTGGCCGTGGCGGGCACCGTGCGCACGACGACGGATCCGGTGCGCTGGACCGTCCTGGTGGGCCTGCTCCTGGTGCTCCTGCTCCCGTGCGGCCTCTGGCTGCTGCGCCGTCACCGTCCCGTCCAGGGAACGGTGTCCGCCGAGGCGGTCGACGCCCGTGTGCCGTTGCAGATCCCGTTGCAGGGACGGCGCGAGGTCACCGCCGACCTCTCCCCGCTGCTGGACGGCTCGGGCACCGTCAGGATCAAGAGCGTTCCGGGACCGCTGCGGGAGCAGCCTCCGATCCGGCTGCGCTGCCGTACGGCGGGCCGGCCGGAACGGGAGATCGTCTGCCCCCCGGGCCAGACCGTCCTGCTGTGCGGCATCGAGTTCCACTACACGGCGCTGCCCGCTCAGCGCATGTGACCCCGGGCGCCGCCGCGCCGCCCGGACTCCGGGTCCGGGAACACGGGAAACACGCGAACACGGGAAAGGGCCTCCGACGTGGGTCGGAGGCCCTTTCCTGCGCCATCGCCGTGGTGGCAGACGAGTCGGGCTGTACGCCGGATTTTGTCACCCGGTCGCCTCGCGGCGGCCGGGGAGACGGCCATCCATCTAGGGCCGGCGTTGCCGCCGGCCTCGTGCGGTCTACCCGCGAACTCGGGCGAGCAGCCCTCTAACGTCCGCGCAGAGCCGCCTTCCCTCGCGAGAGGACGGCTCCTCTTGACCTTGCTCCGGGTGGGGTTTACCTAGCTGCCCAGGTCACCCTGGGCACTGGTGGTCTCTTACACCACCGTTTCACCCTTACCGCGAACCGGAGTTCGTGGCGGTCTGCTTTCTGTGGCACTGTCCCGCGGGTCACCCCGGGTGGCCGTTAGCCACCACCCTGCCCTATGGAGTCCGGACGTTCCTCGGGAAGGTCCACAAGAACCTCCACGCGGCCGTCCGCCCGGCTCGTCTGCCGTGCCGACCATGGTACCGGCCGGGCGGGACGCCGGGGACCGGCGGTGGCCGTGGCCAGGACCGAGCCCGCCAGGATGAGGGCGAACGCGGCGAGGATCCCGGGGGTCAGGTGTTCGTCCAGGAAGAGGGCGCCCGCCGCGACCGCGACGGCCGGGTTGACGTACGTGATCACCGTCGCCCGGGTCGGGCCCGCCTCCTTGATCAGCTCCAGGAAGGCCACGAAGGCGACGGCCGTGCAGACCACACCGAGGCCCGCGAGGGCGGCCAGGACCTGGCCCGAGGGGACCTCGGCGGGCCGGGTGAAGGCCGCCGCGGGGGCGTAGACCAGGGCCGCCAGGGCCAGGCAGGGGGCGGTCAGATGGAGCGAGGGCACGTCCTTGAGGCGGCGGGCGACGATGAGGGGGGCGGTGGCGTAGCCGACGACGGTGAGCAGCACCTCGGCCAGCGAGCGGGCGTCTCCGCCGGTCAGGTGCGGCGCCGTGAGGACCCCGACCCCGGTCAGGCCGAGGGCGAGGCCGGTGACGCGCCGGGCGCCGAGCCGTTCGGCGTCGCCGAGGAAGCGGGCCGCGACGACGCCGACGATCGGGACCCCGGCGATCAGCAGGCCCGCGGTGGAGCTGGACAGATGCCGTTCGGCGTCCGTGAGGGTCCACCAGGGGACCATGATCTCGATGACCGCGAAGGCCAGCATCGGCCGCCAGTGGGCCCGTACGGTCTCCGCCAGTCCGCCTTGGCGCACCGCGAAGGGGAGCAGCAGCGCGGCGCCGATCGCGCAGCGGGTGAACACCACCACCGACGGGGACACCTCGTCCACCGCCACTTTGATCATCAGATAGGGGATGCCCCAGATCACTCCCATCAGGGAGAACAGAAACCAGCCGCGTGCAGTCATGGACGCAGTCTCGGCCACCGGCCCACCCGGGGTCTTGAACGCTGTTGCGCTCAGGTCCCGGGCGGCAGCACGCTCGCGCGGTACGCCGCCGGGGTGACGCCCAGGACCCGGCGGAACCAGCGGGTCAGGTGCGCCTGGTCGGCGAAGCCCACGAGCGCCGCGGCCTCGGCGGGACGGAGCCCGGACTCCAGGAGACCGCGGGCCCGGTGCACCCGGTACTGGGCCAGCCAGGCGTACGGCGGTATCCCCGTCGTCGACCGGAAGGCGCGCAGGAGCTGGTAGCGGGACAGGCCCAGGTCCGCGGCGAGGGAGGCGAGGGAGGGCGGGGCCTGGAGTTCGCCGGACAGGCGGTCGCGTACGGCGTCGGCTATGTGCGGGGCGCCGGGGACGTGGTCGCGGTCGGGGCGGGCCGTGGAGTGCCGCCGGGTCAGCGCGGCGAGCAGCCACGGCAGTCGGGACTCGGCCTCCAGCGGGTCGGGGCAGAGGCTCAGTTCGGTGTGCGCGGCACGCAGCGCGGCGGCGAGTTCGGGGTCGTCCAGCAGCCCTTCCCTGAAGTGCGGGAGGCCGCCGGCGGTGCCCTCCGCGAGCAGGGACGGCTCCACGTACAGGGCCCGGTAGGCGTAGCCCTCGGGGGCGGCGGGACCGCCGGTGTGGATCTCGCCGGGGGCCAGCACGACGATGGAGCCGGGGCCGGTGCGGAGCTGGCCGCCGCGGTAGCCGATGAGTTCCGAGCCGCCGACGCTGACGCCGATGGTGAACTCGTCGTGGGTGTGCGGGGCGTAGCGGTGCCGGTCGAAGCGGGCGGTCAGCAGGTCGAGGGGCCGGCCGCCGGGACCGAGGACGGCCCGGGTCCAGCGGGCCTCTTCCCTCCCGGCTCTCCCGGTACGCCCCGAGGAGCCTTCCGCGGTCGCGGTGCGCCGCTCGGAACCCTCGGCTCTCCCGGCGTGCCCCGACGAACCCTCCGCGGTCCCGGTGTGCCCCGACGAACCCTCCGCGGTCCCGGTGTGCTTCGAGGAACCCGCGGCGGTCCGGGGCGCCGTCCCGGTGCCCGATCCCGTCGTCGCCCGTGTCCCGCCGGTCATGGCCGCCTCTCCCCCCGCCCGCCGCGGCCGCACCCGTCCGCCGCGTCCGCCCTACGGGGGCAACACCCGCGTCCCCCGTTTCCATGCCGCGGGGCCGCCCGCCGGATCGTTTCCGGGCCGCGGGGCCGTCCGCCGGGTCAGGCGGGTTCGAACTGCGCCTTCGCCGTGCCGGGGTCCGCCCGGGTGAGCCGTACCCGCAGGCGTTCGCCCAGGGGCAGTGGTGTGGTGCCGCCGGAGACCCGGGCGAAGACCGCCGGGAACTCCAGCTGCACGGTGCCGACCGTGGGGTCGTGTTCCGTCACGTCCACCACGCAGGCCTCGAACAGGTCGCCGATCCGGCCCTTGAGGAGGGCGGCCTCCACGATGTCGACGCACTCGCGCTCGACGGTGGCCGCGCGCCGGCTGCCCTCGGCCATCTCCTTGGGCAGGGCGTCGAGCGCGGCGAGGACCCACTCGGGCGTCGGCAGTCCCGCGGCGGCGGCGAGACAGATCTCCGTGGCGTAGCGGTCGACGAGCCGGCGCAGCGGGGCCGTGCAGTGGGCGTAGGGCGCGGCGACGGCGGCGTGCGCGGTGACCTCGGGGAGCACTCCGTCGCGGAAGACGGTGTACCCGGCGCCGCGCAGCAGGGTCGTGCACTCCTGGAGGAACGCGGCGTGGTACGGCAGGCGCGGGTCGAGCGAGCGGACGAGCGCCGCGTACGAGACGTGGTGCGGCCAGTCGATGCGCAGGGCCCGGGCGGTGCGGCGCAGCCGTCCGACCGCCCCGTCGGGCGCGGCGGGCAGGGTGCGCAGGACTCCGGTGCCGTGGTCGAGCATCATGTCGGCCGCCGCCATCCCGGTGAGCAGGGAGATCTGCGCGTTCCAGCCGTCGGCGGGCAGCGGGGCCCGGTAGGCGAGTTCGTACGTCCCATCCTTCTCGACGATCTCCTGCTCGGGCACGTTGAGCGAGATGCCGCCGCGCTCGGCCTCCAGTGCCTCACGCAGGGTGCCGACCTCCTTGAGCAGGGCGAGGGGTTCCTCCGCCGTGCCGTCGTCGATCCGGTGCTGCGCGGTCGCGTAGTCCAGCTTGGCGCGGCTGCGGACCAGGGCGCGGCGGACGTCGGTGACCTCCGTGCGGCCGTCGGGGCCGAGGTCGATCGTCCACAGGACGGCCGGGCAGGTCTGGCCCGGCAGCAGGCTCGCGGCGCCCTCGGAGAGCGGGGGCGGGTGGAGGGGGACCTTGCCGTCGGGGAAGTAGAGGGTCGTCACCCGCCGGTGCGCCTCGGCGTCCAGGGCTCCGCCGGGCGTCACGAAGGCGGCGACGTCGGCGATGGCGTACTGGACGCGGTACCCGCCCCGCTCACGGCGGGAGAGGTGCATCGCCTGGTCGAGGTCCTCGGCGGACGGCGGGTCGATGGTGAACAGGGGGATGTCTGTCGCGTCGTGGGCGGGCAGCCGGGCCGGGGGCCCGACCTCCGCGAGGACGTCGGCCGGGAAACTCCCGGGCACGCCGAGTTCGGTCCGCAGCGCGCGCAGAGCGGCGCACAGCGGGGCCTGCGGGGCACCGGTGACACGGACGTGACGACGGGGCATGCGTCGAGCGTAGGCCGGGGGCCACGGGTCAGCACCCGGAACGAGGCGCCCTCCGGGCGGGGAAAGGGGGCCGGGGTCACCCCGTACGCTGGCTGAGGTCCGTATCCGTTGTGAGGAGAACCCACCGTGCTCGTGCTGCTGCCGCCTTCCGAGGGCAAGGCGCCCTCCGGCCGGGGAACCGCGCTCAAGCCCGAGTCGCTGTCCCTGCCGGGTCTCGCGGAGGCGCGTCGGGCGGTCCTCGACGAGCTGGTCGAGCTGTGCGTGGCCGACGAGGAGAAGGCCCGCGAGGTCCTCGGACTGAGCGAGGGCCTGCGGGGCGAGATCGCGAAGAACACGGAACTGCGGACCGCGGGCACGCGCCCGGCCGGGGAGATCTACACGGGCGTCCTCTACGACGCCCTGGACCTGGCCTCGCTGGACACCGCCGCCAAGCGCCGCGCGGGCCGTTCGCTGCTCGTCTTCTCCGGGCTGTGGGGCGCGGTGCGGGTGACCGACCGGATCCCCTCCTACCGCTGCTCGATGGGAGTGAAGCTGCCGGGCCTCGGAGCGCTGGGCGCGCACTGGCGGGCGCCGATGGCCGACGCGCTCCCCGAGGCCGCGGGCGACGGACTCGTCCTGGACCTGCGCTCCTCCGCCTACACCGCCGCATGGAAGCCCAAGGGCGAGGTGGCGACCCGGACGGCGACCGTACGGGTCCTGCACGCACAGCTGGTGAACGGGGTCGAGAAGCGGTCCGTCGTGAGCCATTTCAACAAGGCGACCAAGGGCAGGATCGTACGCAGCCTGCTCACCGCGAACGCCGCGCCGAAGAACCCGGCCGAGCTGGTGGAGGCGCTGCGGGACCTCGGCCACACGGTCGAGGCCGAGGCCCCCGCCGGGGCGGGCAGGCCGTGGGCTCTCGACGTGGTGGTGCGCGAGATCCACTGATCCACCCCGCCGTTGCAGCATGTGCAACGACCTTTGCGCAGGCTGCACACCCCGGGCAGGATGAGGGGCATGACGTCGTCACCGCCCCCGGCTCCGCCTGCCTCCGTCCTGGATCTGGCACCCGTCGTCCCCGTGGTCGTGATCGACGACGCCCTTGACGCGGTGCCGCTCGCGCGGGCGCTCGTCGCCGGGGGGCTGCCCGCGATCGAGGTGACCCTGCGGACCCCGGCGGCGCTCGACGCGATCCGGGCCGTCGCGGCCGAGGTGCCCGAGGCGGTGGTGGGCGCGGGCACGGTCCTGACTCCGGAGCACGTGGGCGACGCGCTCCGGGCGGGCGCCCGCTTCCTGGTCAGCCCCGGCTGGACGGACGCGCTGCTGGAGGCCATGCGGGGGTCCGGGGTGCCGTTCCTGCCGGGGGTGTCCACCGCCTCCGAGGTGGTGGCGCTGCTGGAGCGGGGGGTGCGCGAGATGAAGTTCTTCCCCGCGCAGGCGGCGGGCGGTACGGCCTATCTGAAGTCCCTGGCGGGACCGCTCCCGCAGGCGCGGTTCTGCCCGACGGGCGGTATCGGCCCCGACTGCGCGCCCGACTATCTCGCACTGTCCAACGTGGGCTGTGTGGGCGGAAGTTGGATGCTCCCGGCGGACGCGGTCGCCGCCCGCGACTGGCGCAGGGTCGAGGACCTGGCACGGGCGGCGTCGGCGCTGCGCCGGTAGCCGCGGGCCTCTGCCGGCCCTGGGCCCGGCTCCGGGCGGGCTCCGGCCGAGTGAGACCAGCGCCGTCGTGCCGGTGCCGGGCGGGGTGGGACCCGCTCCGTCGTCCCGGTGTCGGGGGCGTGACGTACAACTGGTCGCATGACGACCGGTATCTCCGCCGAACCCCCTCCCTTCGCACGGGAGTTGCTGCGCTGGCGGCACGCCCGCCGGGTGAGCCAGCTGGAGCTCGCCTCCCGCGCGGGCACGACCCAGCGGTACGTCAGCTTCATCGAGCGCGGGCGCTCGGTGCCCGGCAGGGAGATCGTGATCCGGCTCGCCGAGTCACTGGACCTGACCCTGCGGGAGCGCAACGCGCTGCTCCTGGCGGCGGGTTACGCCCCCGCGTTCGTCGAGTCGTCACTCGACTCCGCCGCGCTGAAGCCCGTGCGCGAGGCGCTGGACGGCATCCTCGAAGGGCATCTGCCCTGTCCGGCGGTGGTGGCCGGGCCGTGCGGTGAACTCGTCGCCGCCAACGCCGCCTTCGACGTCCTGACCGAGGGGGCGGCTCCCGAACTGCTGGAACCGCCGGTGAACGTCCTGCGGTTGGCCCTGCATCCGCGCGGCATGGCGTCCCGGGTGGTCAACCTGGACGCCTGGGGCCGGCACATCGTGGAGAACCTGCGGGCCCGTTCGCTGCGCAGCCCCGATCCCCGCCTCGACGCGCTGGTCGAGGAGCTGGCGGGGTACGTTCCGGCGAGCGAGCCCGGGGCGGACTACCTCGGCTTCGCCGTCCCGCTGCGACTGCGGTGCCCGGAGGGCGAGTTGAGGCTGCTCACCACGCTCACGTCGTTCGCCACCGCGGTGGACGTCACGCTCGCCGAGCTCCATCTGGAGGCGTTCCTCCCGGCGGACCGGGAGACCGCCGCCGTCCTCCGGGACCGGGCGGCCCGGCGGGGGTGAGTCCCGCCGCGGGCCTCGGCACCGGTGCCTGCGGCGCCTTGGACGACCCGGGGCCGGGGTGGCCCGAGGTCAGCGCAGGTGGGAGGTGTCGTTGAACAGCCGGACGCTCGCGTTGCCGTCCCCGTAGTAGGCCACCGCCGAGAGCGACGCCGCCGACAGTTCCATCCGGAACAGGGACTCCGGCGGGGCGCCGAGGGCCAGCCGGACGAGGGTCTTGATCGGGGTGACGTGCGTGACGAGCAGGACCGTACGGCCGGCGTAGGCGGCGATCAGCTTGTCGCGGGTGGCCGCCATGCGCTGTGCCGTCGCCGCGAAGCTCTCGCCGCCGCCGGTCGGTTCGGCCTCCGGCGAGGCGAGCCAGGCGTTCAGGTCCTCGGGGTGGCGTTCGCGCACCTCGCCGAACGTCAGCCCCTCCCAGGCGCCGAAGTCCGTCTCGCGCAGGCCGTCCTCGACGAGCACGTCGAGGCCGAGCCGGGCGGCGACGGCCGCGGCGGTCTGGCGGGTCCGGGCCAGCGGGGAGGCCACGATCGCCTGGATCGTGCCGCGTGCCGCCAGCGCGGCGGCCACCCGCTCGGCCTGCTCCCGGCCGACGGCGGACAGCGACGGGTCGCTGCCGCCGCTGCCCGAGAACCGCTTCTGCGGGGTCAGGGGGGTCTCGCCGTGCCGCAGCAGGACGAAGGTGGCGGGGGCGCCCATGTCGGGGGGCGCGGTCCAGCCGGACGCCGGGGTGGTCTGCGCGGCGGCCACGTTCTTCGCGGCCCGCACGTCGTCGCCCGGCCTCGCGGCGGCAGGGGTCTCTGCGGCTTCGCCGCCGGGCTGTGCGGGACCGGTTCTGGCCGGGGGCCGACTGGCGGTTGTCGTGGGCTGGGCGCGCAGTTCCTCGCGCCCCTTGCCCCCGCCGGTCGCTTCTGCGGCTTCGCCGCCGGGCTGGGGGGTGGCGCCTGTGGCCGTCGGCCGACCGGCCGTTGTCGTGGGCTGGGCGCGCAGTTCCTCGCGCCCCTTCCCCGCACCGGTCGCTTCTGCGGCTTCGCCGCCCCCGCCGGTCGCTTCTGCGGCTTCGCCGCCGGGGTGGCGGGTGGCGCCTGTGGCCGTCGGCCGGGTGACGGTTGTCGTGGGCTGGGCGCGCAGTTCCTCGGGCTCGGCGGGCGCTTCGGCGCCCTGGCGGGTGGAGGCCAGGGCTGCTCGGGCTCTGGCTGCGCCTGCTGTCGCGTCTCCGGGTGGGCCCGTGGGGGCGGGGGCCGCGGCGCGGGCCGCCCGGGCGTTCAGCTCGGCCGTCGACTCCGACGGCGACCACGCCTCGCCCCGCTTGCCCGCGTCCATCGCCTCGTTGGCCAGCCGGTCCGCGTGCTTGTTCCGCTCGCGCGGGATCCACTCGTACGTGACCTGGGAGCCCGGAAGGACCCGGGCCGCCCGCGCCGCGAGCGGCTTCATGTCCGGGTGCTTGATCTTCCAGCGCCCCGACATCTGCTCGACGACGAGCTTGGAGTCCATCCGGACCCGGACCGTCGCGGACGCGTCGAGGTCGCGCGCCGCCTCCAGACCGGCGACCAGGCCCCGGTACTCGGCGACGTTGTTGGTGGCGACGCCGATGTACTCGGCGCGCTCCGCCAGCGTCTCCCCCGTCGCCGCGTCGATGACCACGGAGCCGTAGCCCGCGGGCCCCGGGTTGCCCCGGGAACCTCCGTCGGCCTCGACGATGAACTCCCGCACGGACGAGTCTCCCTACAGGCCGGACTCGGACGTGCGCACCAGGATGCGCTGGCAGTTCTCGCAGCGCAGCACGGCGTCGGGAGCGGCCGCCTTCACCTCGTTGACCTCGGTGATGTTGAGCTCCAGACGGCAGCCCTCGCAGCGGCGCTGGTAGAGCCGGGCGGCACCGACCCCACCCTGCTGCAGGCGCAGCTTGTCGTACAGCTTGAGCAGGTCGGCCGGCACGGAGGCGGCGATGACCTCGCGCTCCTTGGTGACCGAGGCGCTCTCGCCGTCGAACTGCTCGAAGGCGGCGTCACGGCGCGAGGTCGCGTCGTCGATCTTCGCCTGCACGGAGGAGACCCGCTCGGTCAGCTCCGCGACCCGCTCCTGGGCGGACTCGCGGCGCTCCATCACCTCGAGGACGACGTCCTCCAGGTCACCCTGGCGCTTGGCGAGGGAGACGATCTCGCGCTGGAGGTTCTCCAGGTCCTTCGGCGAGGTGACGGCGCCCGAGTCCAGCCGCTGCTGGTCGCGGACGGCACGCTGGCGCACCTGGTCGACGTCCTGCTCGGCCTTGGTCTGCTCGCGGGCGCAGTCGCTCTCCTCGGTCTGCGCGGCGACGAGCAGGTCGCGCAGCTGCGTGAGGTCCTTGTTCAGCGACTCGATCTCGGCGTGCTCGGGCAGCGACTTCCGCTTGTGCGCGAGCTGCTGCACACGGGAGTCGAGAGCCTGGACGTCGAGAAGTCGGATCTGGTCGGCGGGCGCGGCGTTCAGTTGGGGGCTCCTGAGGTGTCGTGGTGTGAGGCCGCGTGGGCGGTCCAGGGGTCGGTGACCGTCCGGGAGACGTGGACGCGCAGTCCCCATCCCTTCCGGTCGGAGATCTCGTCGAGCTGGGCTGCGGCCAGCTCGCACCAGGGCCACTCGGTGGCCCAGTGCGCCGCGTCGAGCAGCGCGAGAGGACTGTGGGCGCGGGCCTCGGACACCGGGTGGTGCCGCAGGTCCGCGGTGAGGAAGGCGTCGACGCCCGCGGCGCGCACGTCGTCGAACAGGCTGTCCCCGGAGCCGCCGCTGACCGCGACGGTCCGCACCAGCGCGTCGGGGTCGCCCGCGACGCGGATGCCCTGCGCGGTGGCGGGCAGCCGCTCGGCGGCGAGGGCGGCGAGTTCGCGCACGGTCAGCGGATGGTCCAGCTCGCAGACGCGGCCGAGGCCACGGCGTCCCTCGGGGTCGGTGGCGTCGGGCACGAGGGGCCGTACGACCCGGAGGTCCAGGGCCCCGGCCAGCGCGTCGCTGACGCCCGGGTCGGCACGGTCGGCGTTGGTGTGGGCGACGTGCAGCGCGATGTCGTTCTTGATCAGCGTGTGCACGACCCGGCCCTTGAAGGTGCCGGCCGCCACGGTCGTCGTACCGCGCAGATAGAGCGGGTGGTGGGTGACGAGCAGGTCGGCGTCCAGCTTCACCGCCTCGTCGACGATGTCCTGGACCGGGTCGACGGCGAACAGGACGCGCGTGACCTCCTGGTCCGGGTCGCCGCAGACGGTGCCGACGGCGTCCCACCCCTCGGCCCGCTCCGGGGGCCACAGGGCGTCGAGCGCGGCGATGACTTCAGACAGACGGGGCACGGGGAAAAGGCTACCTGCCCCGCGTCCCTCCCCGACCGGTCACGGGCGAGGGTCCCGTGCCCGGGGGGCTGAGCGACCGGAGGACACGAGGGCTCCGCCCGGGAGCTGAGCGAACGGACAACGCGAGGAGTCCGTCCGGGGGCCGCGGGGTGGCGGATCCGCCGGTCCTCCTCAGGGGGCCGTCGGTACGGGGTTACGGGGTTCCCAGAACCCCTGGCACAGGGGCTCCCGCCGTACCCGGCCCGGCGCTGCCCGCCATCCCCGACACGGGACTCCCGGCGCTCCGGCCCGCGGCTTCCCGCCGTTCCCGGATCACAGCTGCCCGCCGTCCCCGGCCCGGGGCTCCCGCCGTACCCGCCCCGGGGCTTCCCCCCGTTCCCGGCCTAAGGCCCGCCCCCGTTCCCGGCGCACCACGTCCCCCCGTTCCCGGCACAGGGCTTCCCGCATTCCCGGCGCAGGGCTTCCTGTCCTAGGAACGTATGACTTCCCGCCATCCCGGCGCGCGACTTCCCGCCATCCTCAGCACATCCGTCCCGTTCCCTCAGGCGAATCCGAACACGGCCACCCTTATGTGTGAAGCAGCAGCCCGTCGCTCCCCCGCCTGTGCGTGCGAAAACTACCTTCGTCGCCGGAGGTGACCGAACGATGACGGCCGGTGCGAGAGAACCCCTGGTGCGGAGCGAGCGTGTGAACGGTGCCGAGTACGGCGACGCCATGGGCCGGTGGGCCGCTCCTCCCGGCTGTGTGATCACCGCCGACGGCGCCTACGGGGCACGGCTCACCCGCGACGGCGAGCGCTGGTACCCGGAGCGCTGGACGCTGGACGGCCCCGAGCCGTACACCGTGCCGCTGCCCGGTCCCCAGCCCGAGGCGCCCGGCGCCGAGGTGCTGCCGCTCAGCGACGGCAGGGTCCTGATCCACCGCGCGGACGACGGACGCCACACCTTCTCCCTCCTGTATCCGACCGGACCGGGCACCGGCGAGCTTCCGCTCGGCGCGGTGGAGTGTCCCGACGCGGGCACGGTGCTGCGACTGCTGCCGCCCGGTCCGGACGGGGAGCGCGCGTACGCCCTGGCGGTGGGCCGGGGCTCGACGGCGGTGTGGCTGGTGGCCGGCGGCGCGTTCGGCCCGGAGCACCTGGCCGAGGTGCCGGGCCACTGCTCGGGCGGGGTGTGGCTGGACGGCACGGGACGGCTGCTCGCGCTGGACCGTGTCCACGACGGCCGCACCAAGACCGTCGTCGTCGACCTGGAACGCGGCGGCGAGGTGTCCCCGCTCCTCCAGATCGCCGAGCACAGCAACGACCGGCTGCTCCTCGCGGACGCGGACAGCGGACTGCTGCTCATCCGCTCCGACGCGCCGTCCCCCGGCCGGGACCGGCTCGGCTGGGGCGTGCTCGGCAGCACCCTGCCGGTCCGCTTCCCGGACTGTCTGAGCGCGACGGGCTGTGTGATCAGCCCGTTCGCGATCCAGCCCGGCCAGGTGCTGACCCCGGAGTCCTGCGCGGTCGCCCTGCGCATCGACGGCCCGGGCGGCACGTGGGTCGGGGTGTGGCGCCCGTCCGAGCGCCGGATCCACCATCGTCCGGCGCCCGAGGGCTGGCTGCCCGGCACCGGGCTGTGGAGCGCGGAAGGAGTGCTCCGGCTGCCGTACGTCACCGGGGCGGTTCCGTGCGGGGTCGCGCTCCTGGAGGCGCCGGAGGGGGCGGAGCCGGCGGACACGGGGGATCAGGGTCTCCCCGGTCTCCCCGCACCCCGTCCGGTCCCCCTCCAGCAGGCGCCCCTGCGGACCGGCGGACCGGCCGGTCCGCCCCGGGCACTCCGGCCCCGGCCCACCGGGACCCCTCGCGCGGCGCGGGACGAGACGGTCCGTGCGGTCCGGCCGACCGGGGCGCCGGCCGTCGGTCCGGGCCCCGCGCCCGAGAGCCGGGAGCCGCTGTCGACGGTCACGCGCCTCACCGGCCGGACCGCACCCGCCGGGGCCGGGCGGCAGGACGCGCACCCCGGTCAGGAGCCGGGCGACACGCTCCCGCCGCTCGTACGTCTCACCGAGGAGCAGGCCGAATCGCTCCGTCCGGCAGGCGGACGCGCCCCCGACGCCGATGCCCCGGCCCGGCCCAGCCGCTGGACCAGGGTGTCCCTGACGCCGACGCCGACGCGGACGCGGCGGGCCGAGCCCGCCGGGGCACCCGCGACCGGTCCCGACCTCTGGACCAAGGTCGCCGAGACACCCCCTCCCGGCATGGGCCTCAGGACCAGGGCCGACGGAACGCTCCCCGGCGGCATGACGGTGACCCTCGAACCGGCCGAATCGGCCGAACCGCTTCCGACGACCACGACCGACGACACGACGGAGGCGGGAGCGAGCGCGGGAGCGGACAGCACCGCCACCTCCGACGCGGGCATCCGCACCGGCGCGGAAGCCACCGTCACCGTCGCCGCCCTCGAGGCCGAGGCCGGGATCTTCACCGGTCCGGACTCGGACGCGAGTCCGGAGACAGGCGCGGGTCCGGGTCCGGAGACAGGCGCGGGTCCGGGTGTCAGCGCTGGTATGTCCACCGGCCCCCAGGCCCACACGCCCCCCGCCGCCCACACCGCCACCCCCACGC
>NZ_JNZD01000026.1 GCF_000725495.1 Streptomyces aureus | reverse complement strand
CGACGGTGATGTCGCCCTTGAGGGTGGTGAGGGTGAGGGTGCCGGGGGCGGCCTCGCCGACGGTGATGTCGCCGGCCTGGGCGCTGAGGGTGAGGGTCGCGGAGGCGGCCCGCGCGATGGTGATGTCGCCCTTCTGGGTACTGATCTCGGCGGGGCCGTTGAGGCGGCCGATCGTGATGTCGGCGTCGAGTCCGGTCAGGTGCACGCGGTCGGCCTCGTCGAGCTTGACGGTGCGGTGGCCGCCCTCGAAGGTGACGTCGCCGAGGCGTCCCACGCCCCGCAGTTCGGCGGCGGCCGTCCTCGCCTCGACGCCGGAGCCGGCCGGCAGCTGCACGGTCACCTCGACCGGCCCGGTCGGCGGCGATGAACCGGATCCGTCCCGCCGGGACGTCGACGACCGCGGAGACGGGGGCGGGGGTGTCGAACTTCTGCATGACGCTCTCCTCTGGCTGCGTCGCGTGCGTTCCGCGTTTGTTTCTGACAATGGAAACGCTACGTTGCATTCAAAGATCAGGCAACAAGCTTGTTGCTCAACTTCCCTGTTATTGCAGGTGGATGCCATGAATTCATTGCAATGGTCCTGACTCTAATGCAACGCGCCCGCCAGGATCTGTTGCAATGGAATGTCGGTGAACGCACCGCGGGGCGTCCGGGACGGCCCGGACGCCCCGCGGGCGGACCCGACGGTCAGTTCTTGAGCAGGGCGCAGACGAAGTTCTCCTCGACCGTGCGCAGCTCCTTCAGCAGCTCGGGCTTGGTCGACTCGTTCACCTGGGTCGTGAGCGAGAAGGTCAGCGAGCGCCGGCCGTCCGGAGTGGCGGCGATCAGCTGGGTGTAGCCGGGGAAGTTGCCGGTGTGCCCGAGGACCACCCCGCAGCGGGTGGAGTAGCGGAAGATCGCCGCTCCCGCCGTGTTCCGGCCGGGCCCGGCGGGCTCCGAGGCCCCCTCGATCCAGCGCCGCTGCTCGCGCAGGGTCGCCTTGGAGATCAGTGCGCCGCTCGCGTACCCGCGGATGAAGCGGGTCAGGTCGGCCGGGGTCGAGATGATCCCGCCCGAGGCCCACACGCCCGACGCGCTGAGCGCCTCGCTGACGTCCTCCGGCGGATTCGGCGGGGTGACGTCGTAGCCGTGCATGTACGGCTCCGGCATCTCGTAGCCCTGCGGGAGGCTCGTGTCGCGCAGGCCCAGCGGATGGTAGACGAGGCCCCGCAGCAACTGCTCGTAGCGCATCCCGGTCGCCGCCTCGGCCATCAGCGCGACCGCGATGTTGTCCGAGTTCGAGTAGTTGTACCGCGATCCCGGCCGGAACAGCAGCGGGTCGCCGGCCACGTAGTCGAGCAGCCGGCGCGAGTCGAAGTGGTGGTGGGGATCGGCGGTGAGGACCTCGATGAACTCGGGGCTCTTCGAGTAGTCGGGCAGGCCGCTGGTGTGGTTCAGCAGCTGGCGCAGCGTCACGGAGGCCCACTGCCGGGGCAGGGACGGCAGCCGGCGGCCGATGGTGTCGTCCAGGGAGAGCGCGCGCCGGTCCACCAGCTTCAGCGCCACGGCGCCGCTGAACGCCTTCGCCGTACTCGCGATCCGGGTGTGGTCGTCCGTTTCGATCGGACGCCCGCTGTCGAGGTCGGCGACTCCGGCGCGCACGACGCGGGACGCACCCTCGCGGCGCAGCACGGCGATCACACCGGGCGGGCCGCCGGGGCTGCGCACCAGCTCCTCGAGCTGCTTGCGCAGAGCGCGGTCCTGGTCGCGGTCCGCGGTGCCGGAACCGGCGTCGGCCGGTCCGGCCACGGCGCCGGTCAGACAGGCGGCGGCCAGCAGGGCGCCGAGGGAGGGGCGCAGCCGGGGGCGGCGGGGCAGGGGCATGGGGGTTCTCCCGGGTCGGGCGGGCGTGGGCACGCCCAGCTTCGATCCCGGCAGGCCGCCCCGCCCGCGCCGCTGCTGCATACGGAGGAGCGGGCCGCTGGGCGCGGGGCTGCGCGGTGGTGCGCCTGGCGCGGGCCGCTGGGCGCGGGGCTGTGCGGTGGTGTGCCCGGTGCGGGCCGGCGGGCGGGGGCGTCGGGTTGTGTGCTCGGCGCGGGCTGCTGGGCGGGAGCTGGCCGGCGGGCGGGTGGTCGGCCGGTTGTGTGCCTGGCGCGGGCTGCTGGGGGCGGGGCTGTCCGGTCGTGTGCCCGGTGCGGGCCGTCGGGAGCGGGCTGTTCGGCTGGGGGCCCGGCGCGGGCCGGCAGACGGGGGTCGTCCGCTTGTGTGCCCGGCGCGGGCCGCTGGGCGCGGGGCTGTGCGGTGGGGTGCCCGGCGAGGGGCGGCGGGCGGGGTCGTCCGGTTCTGTGCCCGGCGCGGGGCCGTCCGGCTGCCTCACGTCCGTGACCTCGCGCGCGGGGAACCGATGAGTTCCGGGGGCGCCCGGGGTCTACCCCACGGGAGTGCCCCGACGGGCTCCCGTGGCAGTGCGGACCACATCGGACACGCGTTCTGAGGAGATTCGGATGACCGGCCAGACCTTCGACTTCGGGCCGC
Source organism: Streptomyces aureus (assembly GCF_000725495.1). Classification (GTDB taxonomy): domain Bacteria; phylum Actinomycetota; class Actinomycetes; order Streptomycetales; family Streptomycetaceae; genus Streptomyces; species Streptomyces aureus_B. The sequence continues at coordinate 112,720 of NZ_JNZD01000026.1, read as the reverse complement.
AGGCCCTCGTCGTGGCGCGCCTCGCGGAGGGCGTCACGGACGCGCAGCTCGACGGGGTCACGCCCTGTCCGCGGTACGCGGTACGCAACCTGCTCGGGCATCTGGCCGGACTGGCCGTCGCCTTCCGCGACGCCGGGCGCAAGGACCTGGGCCCCACCACCGACACCAGCCCGACCGCCTCCCTGCCCGACATCGGGCCGGACTGGCGCGAGGCCCTGCCCAAGGCGCTCGACGAACTCGCCGACGCCTGGCGGGACCCGGCCGCCTGGACAGGGACGACCCGGGCGGGCGGGGTGGACCTGCCCGCCGAGGTCGCGGCGGCCGTCGCCGCCGACGAACTCGTGGTGCACGGCTGGGACCTCGCGCGGGCCACCGGCCAGGAGTACGACCCCGACCCCGTCCTCCTGGAGGTGACGCACCGGTTCCTCGCCGGTGTGGCCGACGACCCGACCCGCGTCGGCGGCATCTTCGGCCCCGTCGTGCCGGTGCCCGACGGCGCGCCCCTCCTCGACCGCGTGATCGGCCTCAGCGGCCGCGACCCCGGCTGGAAGCGGTAGAGCGCGGCGGGCGGCAGGGGCGTCGGCGGGCGTCGATCCGACGCCACCACGTCACGAAAGCACACGGTTCGCGCGGTGCCGCAGGTCGAGGTGGGCGCGGGCTGAGGCGGGCCGGCCGCCGGGCCGCCGCCAAGCCTGCAACGTCCGTCTACCTGCCGAATCGTCGCCGCCCCGCAGTGAGTCACGGGCCGCCCGCCGAGCGGGCGGCCCGTACGCGTTCCCCGGCAGGGCATCGCGGAAGCGAACGGCGGAGGAGTCCTGTTGGGAGGAGTGGCCCGCAAAGGCGCGTACGGCCGGCCCATGTCGTCCCTGGGCTGCCGTACCGCCCGCCAACACGGGCCCCGGGGGAGCGGCCCGCCGGGATGAGTGACCGGCCCGCGTGTCCCGCCGGGACAGCGGCCGGACTGCCAGCCAAGACCTGCCTGGCGAGGTGGCCGGACAGCCCGCCAAGACCCGCCCAGGGAAGCGCCCGGACCGCGCGGCGTGCCCCGCCCCGGGGTGAGTGCCGCACCTCCACCGTCCCACCGCCGCCCCCGCGTCTCCCCAACTCCCCCCGGAATTCCCTCTGTCCGAAGCGTTGACGAAACGCGGTCGCGCTCCTACCTTCGACGCGTCGTACTTCGTACGTCATATATGAGACGCGATATGCGAGACCCGGAGTCCGGTGTCCGTCACCGGTGACCGGGCTCGCACGATCCGCCACGTGAGACCGGAGAGGCGCGCATGACCTCTGTGCCCACCCCGATCCCGTCCCGCACGCAGTTCGTGCTGGAGGGGATCAAACACCGCATCCTCACCGGGCAGTTGCCCCCGGGACAGGCCCTGGTCGAGACCGACCTCGCCGCGCAGTTCGGGGTGTCCAAGACCCCGGTGCGCGAGGCGCTGAAGACCCTGGCCGGCACCGGGCTCGTCGTGATGAACCAGTACAAGTGCGTCACGGTGCGCATGGTGGACGCGGACATGGCGCGCGAGGTGTACGACGTACGGCTGCTCCTCGAACCCGAGGCGCTGCGGCGGGTGGTGCGCCGGGGCGAGTCCCTCGACGCCGCCCGCGACGCGCTCACCCGTGCCGACGACGCCGCCGACACCGCCGAACGTTCCCTGGCCAACAGGGAGTTCCACCGCGCCCTGTACGCGCCCTGCGGCAACCCCCTGCTCGGCCGGATGCTCGACGAGGTACGCGACCAGGCGGCCCTCGTCTCGGCGGTCGCCTGGGCCGCCGACCCCTCCTGGGAGCGGGAGGCGAGCGAGCACCGGGAGATCCTGCGCCTCGCCCTGGACGGTGACGCCGAGGGCGCCGCCGGGGCGCTGCACGCGCACATCGCCTCGTTCGTACGACGGGCCTTCCCGCAGGGCCAGGAGGAGGACGGACAGCGATGACAGCGACCTTCGAGACGCAGCGGGCCGCGCTCGCCGAGGTCGTGGCGATCCCGGTGACGCCGTTCGCCGAGGACGGCACGATCGACCGCGAGGCCCACCGGGCCCTGCTGCGCCGGCTGATCGACGGCGGCGTCCGCACCCTCACTCCCAACGGCAACACCGGCGAGTTCTACGCCCTCACCCCCGAAGAGCGGCGCTCCGTCACCGAGTTGACCGTCGAGGAGGCCGGCGACCGCGCGGCCGTCCTCGTCGGCGTCGGTCACGACCTGCCCACCGCCGTCGCCTCCGCCCGGCACGCCCGCTCCCTCGGCGCACCGATGGTGATGGTCCATCAGCCCGTCCACCCGTATGTCTCGGAGGGCGGCTGGGTCGACTACCACCGGGCGGTCGCCGAGTCCGTGCCGGAGCTCGGTGTCGTCCCGTACATCCGCAATCCGGCGCTCGCGGGCTCGCGGCTGGCCGAACTCGCTGACGCCTGCCCGAACGTCGTGGGCGTGAAGTACGCCGTCCCGGACGCGGCGCGGTTCGCGTCCTTCGCGCGTGACGCCGGACTCGAACGGTTCGTGTGGGTGGCCGGCCTCGCCGAGCCGTACGCCCCCTCGTACTTCTCGGCCGGTGCCACCGGGTTCACCTCGGGCCTGGTCAACGTCGCCCCGGCCGTGTCGCTGGACATGATCGAGGCGCTGCGCTGCGGCGACTACCCGGCCGCGATGAAGATCTGGGAGCGGATCCGCCGGTTCGAGGAACTGCGCGCCGCCGACGCCTCGGCGAACAACGTCACGGTGGTCAAGGAGGCCCTGTCCTCGCTCGGTCTGTGCCGCCCCGACGTGCGCCCGCCGAGCCGGCCGCTGCCCGCGAGCGAGCGGTCCGAGGTCGCCGCCATAGCCGCCGGATGGTCGCTGTGAAACGGCCCGAGGAGCTCAGGAGCCACCAGTGGTACGGCACCGAGGGACTGCGTTCGTTCAGCCACCGGGCCAGGACCCGGCAGCTCGGCTACCTGCCCGAGGAGCACCTGGGCAAGCCGGTGATCGCGGTCCTCAACACCTGGTCCGACATCAACCCGTGCCATGTTCACCTGCGCGAGCGCGCCCAGGCCGTCAAGCGGGGCGTGTGGCAGGCCGGAGGCTTCCCGCTCGAATTCCCGGTGTCCACGCTGAGCGAGACCTTCCAGAAGCCGACCCCGATGCTCTACCGCAACCTGCTCGCGATGGAGACCGAGGAACTGCTGCGGTCGTACCCGGTGGACGGGGCCGTCCTGATGGGCGGCTGCGACAAGACCACGCCCGCGCTGCTGATGGGCGCCGCCTCGGCGGATCTGCCGGCCGTCTTCGTGCCCGCCGGGCCGATGCTGCCCGGCCACTGGCGCGACGAGGTCCTCGGCTCCGGCACGGACATGTGGAAGTACTGGGACGACCGGCGTGCGGGTCTCATCAGGGACTGCGAGATGACGGAACTGGAGAGCGGGCTCGCCCGGTCGCCGGGGCACTGCATGACGATGGGCACCGCGTCCACGCTGACGGCCGCCGCGGAGGCGCTCGGCGTCACCGTCCCCGGCGCCTCCAGCATCCCGGCCGTCGACTCCGGGCACGACCGGATGGCGGCCGCGGCCGGGCTGCGGATCGTCGAACTGGTCCGCACGGACCGGAAACTGTCCGACATCCTCACCGCGGACGCCTTCGCGGACGCGGTCACCACGGTGCTCGGCATCGGCGGTTCGACGAACGCCGTGATCCATCTGATCGCCATGGCCGGACGGGCCGGTGTCACCCTCACCCTGGACGACTTCGACCGGATCGCGAGGACCGTTCCGGTGCTCGCGAACGTCAGGCCCGGCGGACGGACGTACCTCATGGAGGACTTCCACTTCGCCGGCGGTCTGCCCGGGTTCCTGTCCCGGATCACCGATCTGCTGCACCTGGACCGGCCCACGGTCGCGCACGACACGCTGCGCGAACAGCTCGCGGGCGCCCGGGTGCACAACGACGACGTCATCCGCACCCGGGACGACCCGGTCGCGGCCGAGGGCGGGGTCGCGGTGCTGCGCGGCAACCTCTGTCCCGACGGCGCCGTCATCAAGCACATCGCCGCCGAGCCGCGCCTGCTCAAGCACACCGGTCCCGCGGTCGTCTTCGACGACTACCGCACGATGCAGCGCACCATCGACGACCCGTCGCTCGGCATCACCGCGGACAGCGTCCTCGTGCTGCGGGGCTCCGGCCCCAAGGGCGGGCCGGGCATGCCCGAGTACGGGATGCTGCCCATCCCCGGCCATCTGCTGAAGCAGGGCGTCCGGGACATGGTGCGGATCTCCGACGCCCGGATGAGCGGCACGAGTTACGGCGCCTGCGTGCTGCACGTGGCACCCGAGTCGCACGTCGGCGGCCCGCTCGCGTTCGTACGGAGCGGCGACCGGATCACCCTCGACGTCGCGGCCCGCTCGCTCCATCTCCACGTGGACGACGCGGAGATGGAGCGCAGACGGGCCGCGTGGACCCCGCCGCCCGTCCGGTACGAACGCGGATACGGCGCGCTCTACAACGACCAGATCACCCAGGCCGACACCGGCTGCGACTTCGCGTTCCTGGCCCGTCCGGGCCAGGTGCCGGACCCGTACGCGGGCTGACGCCCCCCAACACCCGCCCGTCGACGTGCTCGGCCCATGCGGTCGTAGCAAGCGCTTCCTGCACTCGCTGTACGTGACCCACTGCGAACGGAGAACAGTCATGGCCCAAGCCGCAGCCGTGGCGAAACCGCCCGCGCCACCCCCGCGGCGCCGTGCCTCCGCGACCCCGCGGGGGCTTCCGTACCTGCTGATCGCCCCCGCGGCGCTGCTGATGCTCGGCTTCATCGCCTACCCCGTCATCAGCGTCTTCTACTACAGCCTGCAGAACTACAACCCGACCAAGCCGTGGCGCAACGGCTACGCGGGCCTGGGCAACTTCACGCACGCCTTCACCGAGGACCCCCAGTTCTGGGACACCCTGACCTTCAGCGCCAAGTGGGTCGTCGTCGAGGTGGGCCTGCAACTGCTGTTCGGCCTGGCGCTCGCCCTCATCGTCAACCAGACCTTCGTCGGCCGGGCCGCGGCCCGCGCGCTGGTCTTCTCGCCCTGGGCCGTCTCCGGGGTGCTGACCTCGGCGATCTGGGTCCTGCTCTACAACTCCCAGACGGGCATCACCCGTTACCTCGCCGACGCGGGCATCGGCGCGTACGGGACGAGCTGGCTCTCGGACACCTCCACCGTCTTCCCGGCCGCCGTGGTCGCCGACCTGTGGCGCGGGGTCCCCTTCTTCGCGATCCTCATCCTCGCCGACCTCCAGTCCGTCTCCAAGGACCTCTACGAGGCCGCCGAGGTCGACGGGGCGGGCCGCGTCCGCCAGTTCCTGCACATCACCCTGCCGCACCTCAAGGACGCGATCGTGCTGTCCACGCTGCTGCGGGCCGTCTGGGAGTTCAACAACGTCGACCTGCTCTACACCCTGACCGGCGGCGGACCCGCGGGCGAGACGACCACCCTCCCGCTCTACATCGCCAACACCAGCGTCGACGCCCACAACTTCGGCTACGCCTCGGCCCTCACCACCGTCGCGTTCGTGATCCTGCTGTTCTGCTCGATCGTCTATCTGCGGCTGAGCAAGTTCGGAGGCGGGGACAAATGATCACCAAGGACGCCGTGGCGACCGCCCCGGCCGCACCCGCACCGCCCGCCAGGACACCGCGCCCCGGCGCGCCGGGGAAGCGGCGTGCCTGGGACGAGGTCCCGCGCAGCCACATCTACCTCCCCCTGGGCTGCTACCTCCTGTTCACCCTGGTCCCCTTCTACTGGATCCTGCTCTTCGCGCTGCGCCCCGCCGGGTCCACCGCGCTCGTGCCCTGGCCCATGACCCTCGACCACTTCGGCAAGGTCTGGACCGAGCGCAGCTTCGGGACCTACTTCCAGAACAGCGTGATCATCGCCGTCGCCACCCTGGTGATGACCACCCTCGTCGCCCTCGCCGGCGGCTACGCGCTCGCCCGCTTCGACTTCAGGATCAAGCGCGGCTTCCTGCTCGCGCTGCTCTGCTCGCAGTTCGTGCCGGGCGCGCTGCTGCTGGTCCCGCTCTTCCAGATCTTCGCCGAGCTCCGGATGATCAACTCCCTGGTCAGCGTCGTCATCGCCGAGACCGTCTTCCAGCTGCCGCTGTCGATGATCCTCATCAGCGGGTTCATCAGGAACGTGCCCTACAGCCTGGAGGAGGCCGCCTGGGTGGACGGCTGCAACCGCTTCGACGCCTTCCGGATCGTCGTCCTGCCGCTGCTGCGGCCCGGGCTGATCGCCGTCGGCTCCTTCGCCTTCGTGCACGCCTGGAACCACTTCCTGTTCGCCCTGATGTTCCTCAGCGACCAGAGCAAGCAGACCATCCCGGTCGGCCTCAACACCCTGATGAGCTCCGACAGCGTCGACCTCGGCGCGCTCGCCGCGGGCGGCATCGTCGCCGCCGTCCCCGTGGTCGTCGTCTTCGCGTTCATCCAGAAGTGGCTGATCACCGGATTCAGCGCCGGGGCGGTGAAGGGATGACCGCCGCCCCGCGCCGGGACCGGCACCCGGGCGACCGCCGCACCGCGCCCGCCGGCCCGCACCCCCTCCCGCTGCCCGTCGTCCTCGCCGGCGCCCGGGGCCACGGCCGCCGGCACCTGGACAACATCCGCCGGCTCCAGGACAAGGGACTCGTCCGCCTCGCCGGGATCTGCGAGCTGGCCCCGCTCACCGAGGAGGAGCTGGACGGACGGAACGTCGAGCAGTCCGCCGACTTCGGTGCCCTCCTCGATACGACCGGCGCCGCCGTCGCCGTGATCTGCACCCCCATCCCCACCCACACCGACCTCGCGCTGACCGCCGCCCGCCGCGGCGTCCATCTGCTCCTGGAGAAGCCGCCCGCGCCGTCCTACGCCGAGTTCCGGCGCATGACCGACGGGGTCGCGGCGGCCGGAGTCGTCTGCCAGATCGGCTTCCAGTCGCTCGGCTCGCACGCCGTGCCGGCCATCAGGAAGCTGATCGCCGAAGGCGCGCTCGGCCGGGTGACCGGCATCGGCGGGGCCGGCGCCTGGGCCCGGGACGAGGCGTACTTCCGGCGCGCCCCCTGGGCGGGCCGGCGCCGGCTCGACGGCGTGGACGTGGTCGACGGGGTGCTGACCAACCCGCTGGCGCACGCCGTCGCCACCGCCCTCGCGCTGGCCGGCACGGCCCGCGCCGAGGACGTCACCGACGTCGAGACCGAGCTGCTGCGCGCCAACGCCATCGAGTCCGACGACACCTCGTGCGTCCGGGTGACGACCACCGGCGGCCGGATCACGGTCGCCGCGACCCTCTGCGCCGAACAACCCGGCGAACCCTACGTCCTGGTGCACGGCACGGGCGGCCGGATCACCTTCTGGTACAAGCAGGACCGGGTCCTCGTCCAGCGGGCCGGGCACGGCCCCGAGGAGCTGCGGTACGGCCGCACCGATCTGCTGGAGAACCTGGCGGAGCATCTGGGCGCGGGCGCCGCCCTGTTGGTCCCGCCCGCGTCGACGGAGGCCTTCATGAAGGTCGTCGAGGCGATCCGGCGGGCGCCCGACCCCGTCCCGCTGCCCCCGGACGCCTGGGAGACGCTCCCCGGCGAAGGCCGCCGCGTCGTGCCCGGCGTCGACGGATTCGTCGCGGCCGCCGCCGACACCCTCGCCCTCTACTCCGAGCTGGGCGCTCCCTGGGCGCTCCCAAAGGAGGTGAGCACCCGATGAACGACGACTCGACGGTCCTGCGGATCGGCGGCCGCCCCGTCGCCCGCTACGTCACCCGGCCCGCAGTGCCCGGCCGGCTCTCGCCGCGCCCGTACCTGCACCCCGTCACCACCCTGGCCGGCACGGCCGTCACCGAGCTGGGCCCGGCCGACCACCCCCACCACCTCGGCGCCGGTGTCGCCGTCCCCGACGTCGAGGGGCACAACTTCTGGGGCGGGCGGACCTACGTCCGCGACCGCGGTCCGACCGAGCTCGACAATCACGGCGCCCAGCGGCACCTCGGCTTCCAGCTGCGCGACCCGGACGGCTTCGTGGAGGAACTGCGCTGGACGGCCGCGGGCACCGAACTGCTGAGGGAACGCCGTACGGTCGCCGCCGTCGCCCTCACCGACACCGCCTGGGCGCTGGACCTCACCTTCTCCCTCACGAACGTCACCGGGCGCGGTCTGTCGATCGGCAGCCCCGCCACCAACGGACGGCCCGGCGCGGCCTACGGCGGGTTCTTCTGGCGGGCCCGCAAGGAGCCGGACGCCCCGCGCGTGTTCACCGCCGACGCCGAGGGAGAGGACGCGGTGCACGGGCGCCCCGCCGACTGGCTCGCCCTCGCGGGCGCCGGCTGGACCCTCGTCCTCGCCGGGGCGACCGCCGCGACCCGCCGCGACCCCTGGTTCGTGCGGGCCGCCGAGTACCCGGGCGTCGGCTCCTCCCTCGCCCACGACGAGCGTCTGACCGTCGAGCCGGGCGGCACGCTCGTCCGCAGGATCGTCACGGTCGTCGCCGACGGGACCCCGGACCGGGACGGCGCCGCCGCGCTGGTCCGCAAGGCGGTGAGCCCCTGATGGCCCTGCCCTCCGCCGACCTGGGTGACGGCACCTACCGCAACCCGGTCCTCGACGCCGACTGGTCCGACCCCGACGTGCTGTGCGTCGGTGACGACTTCTATCTGACCGCCTCCAGCTTCGGCCGAGTCCCCGGCCTGCCCCTGCTGCACTCCCGGGACCTGGTGAACTGGACCCTCGTCGGCCACGCGCTCCAACGCCTGGAACCCGCGCGCGAGTTCAGCTCCCCCCGGCCCGGCGGGGGTGTGTGGGCACCCGCGCTGCGCCGTCACGACGACCGCTTCTGGATCTTCTGGGGAGACCCCGACCACGGCATCTTCCAGGTCAACGCGCCCGACATCAGGGGCCCTTGGACCCGGCCGTACCTGGTGAAGGAGGGCCAGGGACTCATCGACCCCTGCCCGCTGTGGGACGAGGAGAGCGGCGAGGCGTATCTGGTGCACGCCTGGGCGCGGTCCCGGTCCGGGGTGAAGAACCGCCTCACCGGACACCGGATGCGCCCCGACGGCACCGGGCTGCTCGACGAGGGGAAGGTGATCGTCGACGGCGACCTGATCCCCGGCTGGTTCACCCTGGAGGGGCCCAAGGCCTACCGGCACGACGGCTGGTTCTGGATCCTCGCCCCCGCCGGGGGAGTCGCGTCCGGCTGGCAGGGCGCCTTCCGCTCACGCGGCTTCTTCGGCCCGTACGAGGAACGGGTGGTCCTGGAGCAGGGGAACACCCGGGTCAACGGCCCGCACCAGGGCGGCTGGGTGCGCACGGCGGCGGGCGAGGACTGGTTCCTCCATTTCCAGCAGCGCGGGCCCTACGGGCGGGTCGTCCACCTCCAGCCCATGCGCTGGGGCGGTGGAGGCACCTCCCGCTCATGGGGGTCCCCCCGTTCGAGCGAAGCCGAGAGCGGGGGAGGCTGGCCGGTGATCGGAGAGCGGGGCACTCCCGTGGCCGTGCACCGCAAACCGGAGCTGCCCGCCCAGCCGCCGTCCGCGCCCGCCACCGACGACGACTTCCCCGGGGGCCGCTTCGGGCGCCAGTGGCAGTGGGCCGCCAACCCCCAGGAGGGCTGGGCCCCCCAGCACTCGGGTGACGGACTGCGGCTGAGCTGTGTCCGTACGCCCTTCGCCCACGACCTGCGCGCGGTGCCCCACGTCCTGACCCAGCGGATGCCGGGCCGGCCCGCCACCGTCCGGGTCGACCTGTGCCTCGACAGCGAGGAGCCGGGGGCGCGGGCCGGACTCGTGGTGCTGGGCGACGCGTTCGCCTGGATCGGCCTCGAACGCGAGCCCGGGGGAGCGGTACGGCTGGTCCACCGGTTCGCCGAACCGGTGGACCCGGCGGCACCCGTCCCCCGGTCCGGAGGGTGCGCGGGCGGGCGCGAGCGCGACGCCGCTCCCGCACGGCCGGCGCCCCGGGGCCGGGCCCGGCTGTGGATCGAGATCGGCGACGGGGCCCGCTGCCGCTTCTCCTACGACACCGGAGAGGGCCGGCAGCCCTCGGGGCAGGTCTTCGCCGCCACCGGACAGGGCTGGATCGGCGCCCTGCTGGGCCTGTTCGCGCTCGCCCCGCCCGGCGCGGGGCCCGCAGGGGCCGCCGGCTTCACCCGCTTCCGAGTCACCGCGGCCCGCTGAGGTCCGCCGCCCGCCGCTCGTCCCCCTTCCGGGCTTCGTCCGCCATCCGGAGCCCGTCCTCCGCCCGCCGCTCGTCCGCAGTTCGCCCGTCGTATCGCCCGCCTGTTGGGAGCCGCAATGCCACACCTTCGTAGCAAGCGCTTACCGGATGGAGAGGGAAGGGCGCGTCCGTTCCCCCGGCGTCCCTTCCGGAAGCAGCCGGACACCGCGCCCCGAGTGCACCTCACCGACCCCACCGCCCCGCTGGATCCCGGAGAAGAGAGCCGACCCATGAAGATCAGCAGACGCGAGAACCGCCCGGCCGCCCTCCCGCCGGGAGCCGGCCGGCGCAGCTTCGGCGTGCGCGGAGCCCGGCGCGCCGCCCTGGCCGTCGCCCTCGGCTCCGTACTGGCGCTGACCGTCACCGCCTGCGGCGACGACGGCAGCGGCAGCGCGGGGGACAAGGGGACCGAGGGGTCCGGCAAGGGCGAGATCACCTTCTGGGACAACAACGGCGGTGTCCGCACCGACATCTGGAAGCAGATCATCGCCGACTTCGAGAAGAAGTACCCGGACATCAAGGTCAAGTACGTCGGCATCCCGGCCGCGAGCGCCCAGTCCAAGTACGACACCGCCATCCAGGGCGGCGGTCTGCCCGACGTCGGCGGTGTGGGCACCGCGATGCTCGCCGAGGTCGCCGTCCAGGGGGCGCTGGAGCCGCTGGACAGCCGGATCGAGAAGAGCCCGCTGAACGGGAAGCTGAGCCGGAACCTGCTCGACGTCAGCCGGGCCGCCGGCGGCGGCGACACCCTGTACCAGGTGCCGACCTCCGCCAACAACGGCACGCTCTGGTACCGCACCGACCTGTTCAAGTCGGCGGGCCTGGACGCGCCGACCTCCTGGTCGAAGTTCTACACGGCCGCGGCGAAGCTCACGGACAAGGGGAAGAACAAGTTCGGCTTCACCATCCGCGGCGGCGAGGGCTCCATCGCCCCGGCGCTGGACGCCGCGTACGGCCAGACCGGGATCACCTCGTTCTGGAACGGCGACAAGACCACCGTCAACGACCCGAAGAACGTGGCCGCCCTGGAGAAGTACGTCGCGCTCTACAAGAAGGACACCCCGTCCGCCGACGTCAACAACGACTTCACCAAGATGGTCGCGCAGTGGGACAGCGGCACCATCGGCATGCTGAGCCACAACCTCGGCTCCTACCAGGACCATGTGAAGGCACTGGGCACCGGCAAGTTCCGCGGCGTCCCGAACCCGACCCTGGACGACGGCACCCGGGTGCAGGTCTCCAACCCGGTCGACGGGCTGAGCCTGTTCAAGTCCGGCAAGAACAAGGCGGCCGCCTGGAAGTTCATCGAGTTCGCCGTCTCGGCGGCGGAGAACTCCAAGTTCAACGAGTCGGCGGGGCAGGTGCCGGCGAACACCGACGCCGCCAAGGACAACTGGGTGCAGCAGGCCGAGCCGACCCGGCTGGCCGCCGAGGCGCTGAACGGCACCGGCACCAAGATCGTGCAGCTGCCGTACTACCTGCCCGACTGGAACACCATCTCCAAGGCCGACAACGAGCCGAACTTCCAGAAGGTGCTGCTCGGCAAGATGAGCGTGAAGGACTTCCTGGACACCCTGGCCGACCAGCTGAACAAGGCACAGGCCGACTGGAAGGCACACCACTAGCGCCCGGCGGACGGCATCCGTCCCCGCACGCCAGGTCCCGGTACGCCTGGTCCCGGTACGCCTGGTCCCGGCCGTGGTGCGCCCCGCGGCCGGGCCGGGCGGCCCTCCCGGCTCCTCCTTCCGTGCCGCACTCCCGCGAGCACGCGCCCGAGCCGCGCTCGAACCTCCGTGCCGCACCCCCCGAGCCGCGCTCGAACCTCCGTGCCACACCCCCGTCGGCACCCTCCCGAACCTCTGTCGAAAGGAACACGCCCGTGTCCCTCACGCGCAGACAGGTCACCTCGGCGGCCGTCGCCGCCCTGCCGCTCGCGGTCGCCGCCGCGGGCCCCGCGTCCGCCGGACCGCGCCGCCGGCCGCGCACCCTGTACATCGCCGGCGACTCCACCGCCGCCCAGAAGTACGCCGACGCCGCACCGGAGACCGGGTGGGGCATGGCCCTCCCGTTCTTCCTCCGCGAGGACCTCGTGGTCGCCAACCACGCGGTGAACGGCCGCAGTTCGAAGAGCTTCCTGGACGAGGGCCGCCTCGCCGCGATCCTCGGCGTGATCCGGCCCGGCGACCTCCTGCTCGTCCAGTTCGGCCACAACGACGAGAAGAGCGCCGACCCCACCCGCTACACCGAGCCGTGGACGACGTACCAGGACTGTCTGCGGCAGTACCTCGACGGAGCCCGGGCCTGCGGTGCCCGGCCGGTGCTCGCCACCCCGGTGGAGCGCAGGAAGTTCGACGCGGACGGCAACGCGGTGCCGACGCACGGCGACTACCCGGCGTCGATGCGCGCGCTCGCCGCGGACGAGCACGTGGCCCTCCTCGACATCCAGGCGCTGTCCATCGCGCTGTGGCAGCGGCTCGGCGTCGAGGAGACGAAGAGGTACTTCAACTGGACCGCCACCGAGCAGGACAACACCCACTTCAACCCGCCCGGCGCCATCGCCGTGGCCCGCCTGGTCGCGGGCGCGCTGCTGCACCGCCGGGTGCTCACGCCCCGGGACGTCCGCCGTCTCGGCGCGGAGATCCCCGAGTCCTGGATCACCTGGCCCACCGCCTGACCCCCTGAGCCGAAGGAGAGCGAGTCGTATGACGGACACACAGAAATGGCATGGGCATGCCACCACCTGGCGCGGGCGTGCCGTACGCAGGGCCGCCGCGCTGATCGGCTGCACCGCGCTCGTGCTCACCGTCACCGGAACCACCGCCGAGGCCCGTCCCCGTGACCCCGCCCGGCAGACGCTCGCCGCGGGCGACGGCTGGGCGTCCGAGGGGACCGGCACCACCGGCGGCTCGGCCGCGACCGCCGCGCAGGTCAGCACGGTCACGACCTGGGCGCAGTTCAAGGCCGCGCTCGCCGCGGGCGGCAGCGCCCCGAAGATCATCAAGGTCCGGGGCACGATCGACGCCGGCGCCGAGGGCTGCGGCTCCTTCGCCGCGCCCGGCTACGACTTCGACCAGTACCTCGCCGACTACGACCCGGCCGTGTGGGGCTACGAGCAGGTCGTCAGCGGCGAGCAGGAGGACCTGCGCGCCGCGTCCGCGGCCCATCAGGACGCCGCCATCAAGGCGTACGTCCCCGCCAACACGACGATCATCGGCCTCGGTCCGGACGCGGGCTTCAAGGGCGCGAGCCTCCAGATCAAGGGCGTCGACAACGTCATCGTCCGCAACCTCGCCTTCGAGAGCCCCCTGGACTGCTTCCCGCAGTGGGACCCCACCGACGGCGACACCGGCAACTGGAACTCCGAGTACGACAGCGCGGTCGTGTACGGCGCCACGCACGTCTGGCTGGACCACGACACGTTCACCGACGGCGACCACCCGGACAGCTCGCTGCCGAGCTACTTCGGCCGGATCTACGAACAGCACGACGGTGAACTGGACATCGTCAAGGGCGCCGATCACGTGACCGTCTCCTGGAACGTCTTCGCCGACCACGACAAGACCATCCTGATCGGCAACAGCGACAGCGCGTCGACCGCCGCGGTGGACCGGGGCCATCTGAAGGTCACCCTCCACCACAACCTGTTCACCCGCCTCGTCGAGCGGGCCCCGCGGGTGCGCTTCGGACAAGTGGACTCCTACAACAACCACTTCGTGGCCGACGCCGGATACGGCTACAGCTACGGCATCGGGATGGAGTCCCAGCTCGTCGCCGAGCACAACGCGTTCACCCTGCCCGCCTCGGTCGGAACCGGGACGATCCTCAAGAAGTGGAAGGAGGCCCCGCTGACGGCGGCCGACAACTACGTCAACGGCGTCCTCACCGATCTGATCGCCGTGCACAACGCGGAGATCCCCGCCGAGACCCTCCAGGCCGGTGCCGGCTGGACCCCGGTCCTGCGGAGCGAGGTCGATCCCGCGCGGACCGTCGCCCGGATCGTCGACCGCGGGGCCGGCGCCGGAAGGATCTGCTGACCATGGCCGGACACCACGTCAGCAGAAGGGCGTTCGTCGCCGCGGGCACCGGAGCCGTGCTGGCTCCCGTGCTCGCGGCCCCGGCCCGTGCCAACGGACGCCGGCCGTTCGGGCGGTACGGTTCGCCGTCCGCGCGGCTCGACGCGAGGACGCTGTACGTCCATCCGGGCGGCCTCGGCGACCACACCACCGTGCAGGCCGCCGTGACCGCCGCGACCGGAGCCGGGTTCACCCTGGTCATCGGGCCCGGGGTGTACCGCGAGACGGTGTCGGTCGGCGCGGTCGACCCGGCGACCGGCCTGCCCGGCCCCGTCGCCTCCGAGATGACCTGGATCGGCGCCTCCGGGGATCCGCGCGACGTCGTCGTGGTCTACGACAACGCCAACGGCACCCCGAAACCCGACGGTTCGGGCACCTACGGCACCACCGGGTCCGCGACGACCACCGTGCGCGCCGACGGCTTCACCGCCCGCTCGGTCACCTTCGCCAACGACTGGCTGCGCGCCGACCACCCGGACATCACCGGCACCCAGGCCGTGGCGATCAAGGTGCAGGGCGACCGCTCCGCCTTTCACCGCTGCCGTTTCCTCGGCCACCAGGACACCCTGTACGCCGACACGACCGCGCTCGCCGTCTTCGCCCGGCAGTACTACCGCGACTGCTACGTCGAGGGGGACGTGGACTTCGTCTTCGGGCGCGCGACGGCGGTCTTCGAGCACTGCCACTTCCACACCCTGGACCGCACGGACCTGGCCGGTGCCCCGTACGGCTTCGTGTTCGCGCCGTCCACGGCCGTCGCCGACCCGCGCGGCTACCTGGTCACCGGCGGCAGGATCAGCAGCTCCGCCCCGGACGCGTACTACAAGCTGGCCCGTCCCTGGGTGCCCGGCTCGGACCCCACCGCCCGCCCGATGCTGACCGTCCGCGACACCCGCCTGGACGCCGGCGTCGACGCCGTCGCGCCCTACACGGACATGTCCGCCGCCCACCCGTGGCAGGCCCAGCGCTTCGCCGAGTACCGCAACACCGGGCCCGGCGCGGTGATCACCGTTCCGGAGAACCGTCCCCAGCTCACGGACGCCGAGGCCGGGCAGCACACGCGTGCCGCGTATCTCGGCGACTGGTGTCCGTGATTCCCCCGTTCCGTCCGACAGCACGACGAAAGGACCCCACTCCATGTCTCGTCGTACCGCTCTCAGTCTCGGCGCCGCCCTGGCGCTGGGCGCGGGCCTTGCCGCCCTTCCCGCGCAGGCGCGGGCCGCGACCGTCGTCGTCGACACCACCGCCGAACTGACCAGCGCGATCTCCGGAGCCACCGCCGGAACCGTGATCCAGGTGCGCGGCGGCACCTACTACCCGACGGCCACCCTCCAGTCGACCACCAACGGCACGTCCTCCTCGCCGGTGACCCTCACCGCGTACGGCTCGGAGACCGTGAAGATCGACGGATCCTCGCTCCCGTCCGGCGACTGGATCTTCAAGCTGACCGCCGACTACTGGAACGTCTCGGGCATCACGTTCCAGAACTCCCCGGACAGCGCGGTCGTCTGCCAGTCCTGCACCGGCACCGTCTGGAACAACGTCAAGACCATCGACGGCGGCGACTCCGGCTTCACGCTGACCGGCGACGGCACCGTCAACAACACGGTCAGGAACCTCGACTCGTACGGCAACTACGACGCCGCCACCCACGGCGAGAACGCCGACGGCGTCGCCGTGAAGTTCGGCTCCGGCACCGGCAACCTGATCACCGGAGCCCGCCTCTACAACAACTCCGACGACGGGATCGACTTCTGGTCCTTCTCCTCGCCGGTCACCGTCGAACACACCTGGTCCTTCGGCAACGGCAAGAACCGCTGGGGTGACTCGGCCTTCGCCGGCGACGGCAACGGCTACAAGCTCGGCGGCGACGGCGAGGTCGTCGCCCACGTCGTCAACAACTCGGCGGCCTGGGACGACGCGGGCAGCGGGTTCACCGAGAACTCCAACACCGGCGCCATCGTCATCAACCGCACCACCGCCTACGCCAACGGGAAGTACGGCTACTACTTCGCCACCGGTTCCGCCCGGCTGGGCAAGAACCTGGCGGTCGGCAACGGCACCGCGGCGGTGTCCAAGGGCTCCTCGGTGACATCGGCCGGCAACAACTGGGACTCCGGCGTCTCCACCCCGTCGTTCGTCTCCACGGACGCGAGCACCACGTACAACTCCCGCTCCTCCGGCGGGACCCTGCCCGCGACCACCTTCCTCACGACGGGCAGCACGACCATCGGCGCGACCATGAACTGACCCTTCCCGCAGGGCGGGAGGCCCGAAGAACGCGGCGCGGGGCCCAAGTCGGCCGAAAAGTATGTATCGATCCGGCAAAGGGTCTCGCGCCCAGGGACGTGACGCGCGTAGAAAATCTGTCATGCATAAGCCACTGCGCATCGCGGCCGTCGCCGCAACCTGTGTCGTCGCCGGTGCCGCCCTGTACGGCACCGGAGTCGCCACCGCCGGTCAGTCGACGGCGAACTCGACGCACGAGCCGTACAACATAGGCGTCCTCGTCAAGGACATCGACACCTACTACGGCACCACCGCCGACAGCAACGGTGTCTACCAGGCGTCCCCCGACAGCCAGTACGCCAAGGACCTCGCGCGCCTCGACGCCGCCGCCAAGCGGCACATCGACCAGGCGGCCCGCAAGGCCCACCACCGGCACGAGAAGGCCGCCGTCGTCTTCGACATCGACGACACGCTGCTGCTCTCGCTCGACTACGAGAAGAAGACCAACTACACCTACAACTCGGCCTCCTGGGCCGCCTACGTCGCCCAGGCGGACCGTCCGGCCGTCTTCGGCAGCCCCGACCTCGTCAACTACGCCGCTTCCAAGGGCGTCGAGGTGTTCTACAACTCGGGCCTGAAGGAGTCGCAGCGCGTCTCCGCGGTCGAGAACCTGAAGAAGGTCGGCGTCGACGTCAACCTCGACTCCGCGCACATGTTCCTCAAGGACGCGGCCAACCCGCCCGCCTACCTGAGCGACTGCGCCACCGCCGCCGCCTGGAACTGCACGACCGTCCAGTACAAGGCCGGCACCCGCAAGCACATCGAGTCCCTCGGGTACGACATCGTCGCCAACTTCGGCGACCAGTACTCGGACCTCGACGGCGGCTACGCCGACAAGACCTACAAGCTGCCGAACCCCACGTACTTCGTCAGCTGACGCGGCCCCACGGTCGAACGCCCCCGCCGGTCGTCACCGGGCGGGGGCGTTCGTCTTCCCGCCGGCCGAGGGGGGACCGGGCCGGCGGTCCGCACCCTGGATGACGAGGAGAGCGGACCGGAGGTTGTCTCCCGGGGGCGGACGAATTCCGGACTCAGTCGTACGTGACGTCCGACGCCGTGAACCTGCACGTGGTGCCGTCCGGGCCGGTGCCCAGCTCCGTCGGCTCCTTGCCCGTGCTGTTGCCCTGGAACCGGACGCACGTCTTGATCTTCTTCTTGGTGTCGCCGTGGATGCGGATGTTCCGCAGCGAGGCTGTGTCGCCGAAGTTGGAGTTGACCCCCACGATCGCCTTGCCCGGAGCGGTGACGTCCACGTCGTCGATGATCACGGTCCGCTTGAACTGCTTCTTGCAGTTGCCGCAGCTGCGCACCAGCTTGCCGAAGTCCTCCACGTGGAACTTGCCGACCACCAGCTTGCCCGCGCCGTTGAACTGGAGGACCTTGTCGTCCGCGCCCCTGGCGCCGCCGCCGTAGACCTTGTAGACGGCCGAGGGCGACGTGCCCTTGAAGGTGGCCGCGTCCTCGCCGACGTCCAGCCACCACACGTTCTGCAGGGTGCAGCTGCCCAGGCAGTGGACGCCGTCGGCGGCGGGGGCGCCGATGATGACGTTCTTCAGCACCGCGCCGTCCGCGAGTTCGAAGATCGGCCCCTGGTCCTCGTCCTGGCCGCTCGTCCCGAGCGCGCCGCTGCCGAAGAACTTCGTCAGCTTGCCGTCGAAGGTGCCCGACACCGGGATGGTGGAGCTCACCGCCTTGCTGCCCTTCGCCGTGGGCCAGGCCGTCGCCGCCCCGGCCGAGCCCAGCGTCGCGGTCGTGGCGATCGCCGCGCCGGTGAGGGCGAGGGCGGACAGGGCGCCGATCGCGGCACGCCGTCCGCCGATGCGGCGGCGGTGGCGGACGCGCTGTTCAACTCGTGCAGTCATGAACCGGGTTCCTTGCGTGGTGGGGAGATCGTGCGTCTCCTGGTCGCCACCACCGGGGAAAGGGTTGCCGCCCCTGTGGATCTTTCTCTCCCCGGTGCGCGTCCGTCCCGTGCTAGGAACCCTTACCGGCTGCTCCCTGGGCCGCGAAGTCACCGCTCACGGCGGCCTGTTCGCCGCTCTTCGCGGTCGCCGTCACCGTGTAGCCGTCGTCCTTCGCGTCCCGGCCGCCGCGCGCATGGTCGTACTGGCCGGCGAAGACCCACTCGCCCGGCCAGACCGTGCGCCCGGGTTCGAGCGCCCAGGTGTAGACGAGGAAGCCGTCCCGTTCGTCGACCGTCGTCGTGAAGTCGGCCTCGGGCAGCGAACGCCAGGCTCCCGTGTCCCGCACCCCTTCGGTGCGCCGGACCTTCAACGTGACGGTGAGCGAGGTGAGTTGTTCCGAGGTCTTGAGGGTGACGTCGCTCTGGGCCCAGAACTCGTTGCCGTGCGGGTCGACCGAGCCGTCCGACCAGAGCGGACCGTCCGCGGTGTGTCCGGCGGGCGTCCGGGACGCGGTGGGGGTCGCGCTCGCCGCGGGCGTGCCCGAACGGGACGGACGCGGCCGGTCCGGCCCGCTCGGTGATCCCGAACGAGAGCCGTGGGAGGGGGAGTTCGACGCCGGGGTGGTCGGTTCCGGGGAGACGTCCGGGACCGGGGGGACCGCCACGGGCCGCCCCGCCGGGGCCTCCTCCCGTACCGCGGAGGCCACCGCGTAGCCCCCGACCGCCAGGATGCCCGCGACCGCCGCCGTCGCGCCGAGGACACGGACCCAGCCGAGCAGCGGCGGACGGGCCGCGCGCCGCGCGGGCCGCCGCTCACCTGGGCCCGCCATCCCGCGCTCCACCCGGGCCAGGATGCGCGCGCGGTCCGGCTCGTGGGCCCCGGCCTCCTCGCGCAGCCGGGCCCGCAGCTCGTCGTGCACCTCGCGCGGCTCCCTCATCGGTCTCGTCCTCCGGCGGCCCCGCCCGCGGGAAACGCCCCCGCGTGCATCCGTACCGACGCCTCGTCGGTGCCGAGCAGCCGCTTCAGTTCCGCCATGCCCTTGGACGTCTGGCTCTTCACCGTACCCACGGAGATCCCGAGGGCGAGCGCGGTGTCCTTCTCCGACAGGTCGAAGGCGTGCCGCAGCACGACACAGGCGCGCTTGCGGAACGGCAGCCGGCGCAGCGCCTCCTGGACGTCGACCGTGCCCGCCACGTCGGGATTCTCGGTCCTGTCCTCGCGCTGCGACCAGAAGAGGGTGATCCGCCGGCGCTCGCGCACCGCCGCGCGGATCCGGGTGCGGGCGAGGTTGGCGACCACCCCGCGCGCGTACGCCGCCGGATGCTCCGCGGACCGCACCCGGTCCCAGCGGTGCCACAGCGCCAGCAGCGCGTCGGCGGCCAGATCATCGGCGGCGTCCGGCTCGCCCGTCAACAGACGGGCGAAACGCGCCAGTTCGGCATGGTGGCGTTCGAAGAAGGCGTGGAACTCCACGGAGGCGGCGTCGTCGACGACCGTGCCCACGGGCTACCTCCCCTCGCGTCGGCCGGGCGCACCGGTGCGGGTGCGGTGAGTGCGGCCCCGTGATTCCGGTGGGCGCACGGGAGTTGGGGCGGGGCGGGAGGCGTGAGCGTATCAGCCGGCCGTACGGGGCCTCGAACGGCGTATGGCGGGCCGAACCCTATTCCGTAACACAAGGAAAACCTGAAAGTGCCGGAAGAGGGGAACAATCCAGCCAGCATCCGCACACCGCGCACGCAGGCAACGAGGAGAATCGCCATGTCCGAAGCTCAAAAGGTCGACAACCGGCCAAGTGCCGCGCCACCGGCGGCAGGCGGGGTCGACGGGTTCTTCAAGATATCCGCCAGAGGCTCCACCATGGGCCGGGAGATACGCGGCGGATTCGCCACCTTCTTCACCATGGCGTACATCCTCGTCCTGAACCCCATCATCCTCGGCAGCGCCAAGGACAAGTTCGGGCACACGCTCGACACCGGCCAACTGGTCACCGCCACCGCGCTGGTGGCGTGCGTGATGACCGTCGCCATGGGCATCGGCGGCAACCTTCCGCTCGCCATCGCCGCGGGCCTCGGCCTCAACGCCGTCGTGGCCTTCCAGTTGGCCCCGCTGATGAGCTGGGACGAGGCGATGGGCCTCGTCGTCATCGAGGGTCTCCTGATCTGCGTCCTGGTGCTCACCGGCCTCCGGGAAGCGATCATGAACGCGATCCCGCAGCAGCTGAAGCAGGCCATCGGCGTCGGCATCGGCCTGTTCATCGCGTTCATCGGCTTCGTGGACGCCGGGTTCGTGAGCCGCATCCCGGACATCGCCCACACCACCGTGCCCGTGCAGCTCGGCGCCGTGGGCCGGCTCACCGGCTGGCCCGTCCTCGTGTTCTGTCTCGGCGTCCTGCTGACCATCGCGCTGCTCGCCCGCAAGGTGAAGGGCGCGATCCTCATCAGCATCGTGACGATGACCGTCGTCGCGATCGTCATCGACGCCGTCGCCGACATCAAGAGCTGGGGCCTGACCACCCCGAAGGTCCCGGACAAGATCGTCGCGACCCCGGACTTCGGACTCATCGGCCACGTCGACCTGTTCGGCGGCTTCGCCGAGGCCGGGGTGCTCACCGCGGTCCTGCTGGTCTTCACCCTGGTCCTGTCGGACTTCTTCGACGCCATGGGCACCATCGTGGGCATCAGCGCGGAGGCCGGACTGCTCGACGAGGAGGGGCAGGTCCCGGGCATCGGCCGGGTGCTGTTCATCGACGGTGCCGCCGCCGTCGCGGGCGGTCTGGGCTCCGCCTCCTCCAACACCGCCTACATCGAGTCCGCGGCCGGTGTAGGCGAGGGTGCCCGCACCGGCTTCGCCAACCTGGTCACCGGCGGACTCTTCGGTCTCGCGCTCTTCCTCACCCCGCTGCTGACGATCGTCCCGCTCCAGGCCGCGGCGCCCGCGCTCATCGCGGTCGGGTTCCTGATGATGACCCACGTCAAGCACATCGACTGGGACAAGTACGAGATCGCTATCCCGGCGTTCCTGACGATCGCCGCGATGCCGTTCACGTACTCCATCACCGACGGCATCGGCGCCGGCTTCATCTCCTACGTCCTCATCAAGGCGGTGCTGGGCAAGGCGAAGGAGGTCAACTGGCTGCTGTGGGCGGTCTCGGCCCTGTTCCTCGTGTACTTCGCCATCGACCCGCTGGAGCAGCTGCTCGGCGTGAAGTGACGTGAAGCGGCGTCAAGTGAAGTGACATGACATGACGTGACGTGAGGCGGCCGGTCCGTGAGGCGCCGGTCCGCGCACCGGGTCCCGCACGCGACGAGGCGGCCCCGCACCCCATCGGGTGCGGGGCCGCCTGTCGTTCGGGGTGGCCGGGCCTCAGTCCTTCAGGGCCGCGCGCATCATCGCCTTGGCCACCGGAGCCGCCAGTCCGTTGCCGCTGACCTCCGAGCGGGCCGCGTCCGACTGCTCGACCATGACCGCGACGGCCACCTCCTTGCCGTTCGAGTCGGACTTCGCGAACGAGGTGAACCAGGCGTACGGCGTCTTGCTGTTCTTCTCGCCGTGCTGGGCCGTGCCGGTCTTGCCGCCCACGGTCGCGCCGGGGATCAGGGCGTTGGTGCCGGTGCCGTCCTCGACGACCGTCTGCATCGCGGACCGGAGCTGCCGCGCGGTCTCCGAGCTGACGATCCGCTCGGTCCCGGCGCTGTCGTCGTAGTCCTTGAGGACGTCGCCGTCGGCGTCGCTGGTCTGCGACACCATGTGCGGCGAGACCAGCTTGCCGTCGTTGGCAAGGGCCGCGGACACCATGGCCATCTGGAGCGGGGTCGCGGTCACGTCGTACTGGCCGATGCCGGTCAGCGCCGTGGACGACTTGTCCATGCCCGAGGGATACACACTGGTGAAGGCCCGCACCGGCACGTCCTGCTTCGTGTCGTTGAAGCCGAACTTCTCCGCCATGGCCCTGACCTTGTCCTGGCCGAGGTCGACCGCCATCTTGCCGAAGACGTTGTTGCAGGAGTACTGGAGCGCGACCCGGATCGAGGCGTTCTTGCAGGGCGCGGACGCGTTCTCGTTCCTCAGCTTCGTCGTCGTGCCCGGCAGCAGGTACGGGTCGGGGCTGTCCGTCTTCGCGTCCGCGTCGGCGTAGAGCCCGTCCTCCAGGGCGGCGGCGGCCACGACCAGCTTGAACGTCGAGCCCGGCGGCAGCGGCTGCCGCAGCGCGCGGTTGACCAGCGGCTTGTCGGAGTCGGTGGTCAGCTTCTTCCAGACGCTGTTGTTGCCGGCGCTGATCGACGTCGGGTCGTACGACGGCGTCGAGACGACCGCGAGGATCTTGCCGGTCTTCGGGTCGATCGCGACGGCGGCGCCCTTGTTGCTCCCGAGCGCGTTGTAGGCGGCCTTCTGCACGGCCGGGTCGATGGTCGTGACCACGTCACCGGGGGAGGCGCGCTTGTTCGTCAGCGTGTCCAGCGGGTTCTTCAGCTGGATGTCCGAGCCGTCGAGCAGCTTCTGGTAGATGCCCTCGAGCTGCGTCGCCCCGTAGACCTGGGAGCTGTAGCCGGTGACCGCCGCGTACAGGCTGCCGTCCTTGTACGTCCGCTTGTACTTGAGGTCGCTCCCTGTCGTCTGCGCGGAACCGGTGATCGCCTCGCCGGCCACGATGATGTTCCCGAGCGGGTTCGCGTACAGCGCGATCGCGTTCCGCCGGTTGTCCTTGTCGTCCGCGAGTGCCTGACCGTCGTAGAACTGCACCCAGGTCGCCCTGATGAGCAGGGAGAGCACCAGCAGCAGCGTGAAGACGGCGGCACGCCTGATCGTCTTGTTCATTCCGACCAAAAGGACGAGCGATCAGGGGCGAATCGTTCCCGTCCGGCCGGATTTCTCATCCGTTCCTCATGGGGCGGCCCTTTCCTCCGAGGCCACCGGGCGGGCCGCCGGGGGTCAGAGCCTGCGTGTGGCCAGGGTGAGCCGGTCCCGGGCGTCGAACAGGGCGTCCTTGACCATCTGCTCGTGCGCGGGGGTGAGCCGGGCCACCGGGACCGAGCAGCTGATCGCGTCCCGGGCCGGCGTGCGGTACGGGATCGCCACGCCGAAGCAGCGCAGTCCGAGCGTGTTCTCCTCGCGGTCCACCGCGAAGCCCTGCTCCCGCACCTGGTGCAGCTCCTCGATGAGCTTCTCCCGGTCGGTGATCGTGTGCTCGGTGAGCGCGGGCAGCGCCTCCGGCAGCATCTTGCGGACCTGCTCGTCGCTGTACGTGGCCAGCAGCGCCTTGCCGAGCGAGGTGGAGTGGGCGGGGAGCCGGCGGCCGACGCGGGTGAAGGGGCGCAGATAGTGCTGCGACTGCCGGGTGGCCAGATAGACGACGTTCGTGCCGTCCAGGCGCGCGAGGTGGATCGTCTCGGTCGTGTCGTCGGAGAGGCGGTCGAGGGTGGGACGGGCCGCGGCGACCACCTCGTCGCCGTCGATGTACGAGGTGCCGACGAGCAGGGCGCGCACGCCGATGCCGTACCGCGTGCCCGTCGCGTCCGTCTCGACCCAGCCGAGTTCCACGAGCGTGCGCAGCAGCATGTACAGGCTGGACTTGGGATATCCGACGGCCTCCTGGACCGCGGCGAGGGAATGCATACCGGGCCGGCCGGCGAAGTACTCCAGCAGTTCAACGGTCCGCACCGCGGACTTGACCTGCGCCCCGCCGCCTGTCTCGCCTGCCGACATCGCCCTTGACCCCTTCGTTGGACGGGAAATAGTCTCCGACAGGAGATTCACCATCAGAGACAGCGTTCAGCATATCGAACACCCCTGGTGAGTGACACAAGAACGTGGCATCACATGTGAAGGGACCCGCGGTGGCAGCAGCACCAGTCTGGAGTGTCGACCCCCGTACCGGGAAGCAGCGGGAACAGGTTGCGGTGGAGGCCACGGGCCAGGAGGTGGACGAGGCCGTCCGCGCCGCGCACGCCGCGCGTCCCGCGCTCGCCGACCGCGCCGTCCGCGCCGCGTTCCTGCGCACCGCCGCCGACCTTCTGGAAGGCGCCAAGGACCTGCTGGTCGAGGCCGCCGACGCGGAGACCGCGCTCGGCCCGGTCCGGCTCACCGGAGAGCTCGCCCGCACCTGCTACCAGCTGCGCGCGTTCGCCGGGATCGTCGACGAGGGCGCCTTCCTCGACGTGGTGATCAACCACCCCGACGCCACCGCGACCCCGCCGATCCCGGACCTGCGCCGCTACAAGGTGCCGCTGGGCGTCGTGGCCGTGTACTCGGCCTCGAACTTCCCCTTCGCCTTCTCGGTGGCCGGCGGCGACACGGCGAGCGCGCTGGCCGCGGGCTGCCCGGTCGTCGTCAAGGCCCACCCCGACCACCCGGCGCTCTCCGAGCTGGTCGCGGCCGTGCTGCGCCGCGCGGCGGCCCGGCACGAGATCCCCGAGGGCGTCGTCGGTCTCGTGCACGGCTTCGAGGCCGGTGTCGAGTTGGTCCGGCACCCGCTGGTCACGGCCGCCGGGTTCACCGGCTCCGTCCGCGGCGGGCGCGCGCTGTTCGACGCGGCCGCCGCGCGTGCGGTGCCGATCCCGTTCCACGGCGAGCTGGGCTCCCTGAACCCCGTCGTCGTCACCGAGGCCGCGGCCGCCGAGCGCGCCGAGGAGATCGGCACGGGACTCGCCGGCTCGATGACCCTGGGCGTCGGCCAGTTCTGTGTGAAGCCGGGCCTGGTGCTCGCGCCGGCCGGCGCGGCGGGCGACCGGCTGCTGAAGTCCCTGACCGACGCGGTGAGCGACACCGCCGCCGGCGTCCTGCTCGACCACCGCATGCGCGACAACTTCATCGCCGGGGTGGCCGAGCGCGCCGGGCTCCCGGACGTCCAGTCGCCGGTGACCCCCGGCGCGGCCGGTGAGCACACCGTGAGCCCCGGCTTCCTGACCGTCCCCGCGAGCAGGCTCGCGGCCGAGGGCGAACACGACCTGCTGCTCGAGGAGTGCTTCGGGCCGCTCACGGTCGTGGCGCGCTACGAGGACGAGTCCGAGGCGGGCGCGGTGCTCTCCCGGCTCCCCGGCAACCTCACGGCCACCGTGCAGCTCTCCGCCGAGGAGGCGGCGGGCGAGGGGCGCGGCGCGGAGATCCTCGCCGAACTCACCCCCCTCGCGGGCCGGGTGCTGGTGAACGGCTGGCCGACCGGCGTCGCCGTCGCTCCGGCCCAGCACCACGGCGGGCCGTACCCCGCGACGACCTCGACGTCCACCTCGGTCGGCGGCACCGCCATCGAGCGGTGGATGCGTCCGGTGGCCTACCAGGGCGTCCCCGAGGCCCTGCTCCCGCTCGAACTCCGCGACGACAACCCGCTGGGACTCCCGCGCCGGTACGACGGCAACCTGGAGCGCTAGCACCCGGCGGGCGGACCGGTGCGGTGCGCCTGGCGGCTGGCGGGCCGTGCGGAGGCGGGCACGTCCCGTTCCGCACCGGTCCGCCCGGCGTGGCCGAGTGCCCCGGTGGGCCCGGTGGGGACCTGAGAGACTCGGGGCATGGACGTCACGCTCCCCGAACTCCCCTTCTCCTTCCGCACGTACGGCCCCGACGGGAACTGGTCGTACGAGGACGGCGTGCTCACCGGCTGGGCCGGGCCCCGGCAGGACCGCTTCGTGCCGCCCACCGGCGAGGGGCTCGACCCGGCCTCCGACGCACCGCGGCTGCTGGGCTCGCCGGAGGGCGACTTCCAGCTGATCGCCCGCGTGACCGTCGGCTTCGGGGCGGCCTTCGACGCGGGCGTGCTCTACGTCCATGTGGCGGAGCGGGCCTGGGCGAAGCTGTGCCTGGAGTACTCCCCGGACGTGCCGACCGTCTGCACGGTGGTCACCCGGGAACACTCCGACGACGCCAACTCCTTCACCGTGGAAGGCAGTTCCGTCTGGCTGCGGGTGAGCCGCACGGGCCGTGCCTTCGCCTTCCACGCCTCCCGCGACGGCGAGCGGTGGACCTTCGTGCGGCTGTTCACGCTGGGCGGGGAGAAGGAGACGGGCGCGGCGCTGGTCGGGTTCATGACCCAGTCGCCGATGGGCGAGGGCTGCGTGGTCACCTACGACCACATCGAATTCAGGCCCGCCTGGCCGAGCGACCTGAGAGACGGACACTGAGGGCGGACGTCACCGTGAGCAGGGCCGCCGCGGCGGCCAGGCTCAGCCGCATCCCGGCCTCGAACCCGCCCGCGACCAGCGCCCCGAACACCGCGATCCCGAGGCCCCCGGACACCTGCCGGGCGGAGTTGAGCACCCCGGCCGCCAGCCCCGCCCGTTCGGCGGGCACGGCGTCCATCATCGCGGCGGTGAGCGGCGGCACCGTCAGCGCGCACCCCAGCGCCAGCGGGACCAGCAGCAGCGCGACCAGCGCCGGGGGAGTGCGGGCGTCGACGCACAGGAGCCCGAGCAGCCCGGCGACGGCCACCGGCTGCCCCACCAGCATCGGCAGCCGCGGCCCGTGGCGTTCGGTGAGCTTGCCCGCCACCACGTTCGTCACCGCGATCAGACCCGTCATCGGGAGGAACAGCAGCCCGGCGCCCAGCGCGGAGCGGTGCTGGACCTCCTGGAAGAAGAGCGAGAAGACGAACACCACGCTGTAGAAGGCCACGCTGACGGCCGAGCCGACGGCGACCGCCGTGGCCACCGTCCGGTCGCGGAACAGACCGAGCGGCACCACCGGATGCGGCTGCCGCTTCTCGATCCACAGGAACGCGGCCACCGCGACGACGGCCACCACGGCCGCGGCACCGCCCGCCGCCCCGCCCTCGATCACCGCGAACGTCAGCGCCGCGAGGGCCACCACAGCCGCCAGCTGGCCGGGCAGATCCAGCGGGGCCGGCCGGGGCCGGGAGCGCGGGGCCCGCACGAGCAGCACGAGGATCGCCGCGCCCACCGGCAGATTGACGAAGAAGACACCGCGCCAGCCCCAGGCCGTGGTCAGCGCGCCGCCCGCCACGGGACCGAGCGCCACGGCCAGCGAACCGCCCGCCGCCCAGGCCGCCACAGCCCGGGCCCGCCGCGCCGGCTCGGGGTACGCCTGGCGCACCAGCGCCAGCGAGGCCGGGAGCACGACCGCCGCCGCCACGCCCTGCGCCACCCGGGCGCCGATCAGCGCCGGCAGGTCCGGAGCCAGCCCGCAGGCCGCCGAGGCGAGCGTGAACAGCGCGGTCCCCAGCGCGTACGCCCGGCTCGCCCCGGCCCGGTCCGAGAAGGCCCCGGTGGACAGCATCAGCGCGGCGAAGGCCAGGGTGTAGGCGTCCACCACCCACTGCAGGCCCGACATCCCGGCGCCGAACGCGGAGCCGATCGCGGGCAGGGCCACGTTCACCACCGACGCGTCGAGACAGGTCAGCGCGAAGCCGAGCAGGGCGGCGGCGAGGGTGAGCGCGGGCTTCCCGGGCTCCAAGTCCCGCCGTCCGAGGCCGGGTTCAGGAGCTCTGGAGATCTGGTTCGTCGGCATGTCCCCATGCTGGTGACAGCCGGCTCCGTACAGTAGTGGCCTGAATGCCATACGTCCGGAGGTTCTGGCCATGCCCGACCGTCCCGCCCCGCACCGCGTCGCCGTCATCGCCCCGTCCCCGGTCGCGCTGTTCAACCTCGCGATGCCGGAGATGCTGTTCGGCAAGGTCGAGGTGGACGGCCGGCCCGGCTACGAGGTGGTCGTCTGCACGGCCGAACCGGGACCCCTGCCCACGACCGGCGGACTGGACCTGTACGTCCCCCACGGTCTGGAGGCCGTACGGGAGGCGGACACGGTGGTCGTCGCCGGCACCGGTGCGCCGTTCGAGCCGGACCCGCGGATCGTGGCGGCCGTCCGCGAGGCGGCCGCCGCCGGCAAGCGCGTGGCGTCCATCTGCACCGGCGCCTTCCAGCTCGCCGAGGCGGGCCTGCTCCAGGGCCGCCGGGCCACCACGTACTGGGCCCACGCCGACGAGATGCGCAGGCGTTACCCGCAGGTCGACCTGCGCGGGGACGTGCTCTACGTCCAGGACGGGCCGTTCCTCACCTCCTCCGGCTACGCCGCCGGCATCGACCTGTGCCTGCACGTCATCCGCACCGACTACGGCGCCGCCGTCGCCAACGAGGTCGCCCGCGGCGCCCTGGTCGCCCCCGTGCGGCCCGGCGGCCAGACCCAGTTCACCCACACCCCGCTGCCCCCGGAGCGCGGCGACGCCTGTGCCGACACCCGGGGCTGGGCCATGCGCCACCTCGACAGGCCGCTCACCCTCGCCGACCTGGCCCGGCACGCGGGCGTCAGCGTGCGCACCCTCACCCGCCGGTTCCACGCCGAGAGCGGGGTCAGCCCGTTGCAGTGGCTGCTCCACCAGCGCGTCGAACGGGCCAGGGAACTCCTGGAGACCACGACCCTGCCGATGGACCGGGTGGCCGCCGCCTGCGGACTCGGCACCGCCGACTCGCTGCGCGTCCACGTGGTGCGCAGGACCGGGCTCACCCCGAGCGCCTACCGGGCCCAGTTCGGCCGGCACGGAACCGCGACCGGAACGGTGACGTCCTCCGTTGCATGATCAGTGAACGTGTGACCGGCGCGCTGGTGATCCGCACCGCCCTGCCCGCCGAGGCCGAGACCATCGCCGATCTGCACTTCCGGGCCCGTTCGACGTACTACCCGGACGGCGTCCCGGCGGGCGACGCCGACTGGACCGAGGCGTGGCGCGGCTCCATCGCCCGCCCCGACGGACACGTGCTGTGCGCCGTCGCCCAGGGCCGGATCGTCGGCATCGCCTCGTTCCGCACCGACGAGGGAATGAGCGCCGACACGGTCAAGCTGTTCCAGTTCCACGTCGACCCCGACCGCTGGCGCGCGGGCATCGGCGGGGCCCTGCACGCGGCCTGCGTGGAGGAGTGGCAGGCGGACGGGAAGCGCACGGCGACGCTGGACGTGCACACCGACAACCTGCGCGCGCAGGCCTTCTACGCCCGCCAGGGCTGGGTCCCCGACCCGGACAACCCGCCCGAGGAGGGCGACCACCACCTCTACCTGCGGTACGCCGTGGCCCGGCGCGCGGACGGGAACGGCGGCGCGCAGGAGCGTCCGGGCACGCCCCGGGAATGACCCGAGCCGCTTGAATGTTCACCTAACGACGTCCCCGGAGGGTGTCCCGTATCCGCACGACCTGGAGAGAGCCGAAGAATGCGCGTCGAGATCTGGTCCGACATAGCCTGCCCCTGGTGCTACGTCGGGGAGGCCCGTTTCGAGAAGGCGCTCGACGCCTTCCCGCACCGTGACGAGGTCGAGGTCGTGCACCGCTCCTTCGAGCTGGACCCCGGCCGCGCCAAGGGCGACGTCCAGCCCGTGATCACGATGCTCACCAAGAAGTACGGGATGAGCGCGGCGCAGGCCCAGGCGGGCGAGGAGAACCTCGGCACCCAGGCCGCCGCGGAGGGCCTCGCCTACCGCACCCGGGACCGCGACCACGGCAACACCTTCGACATGCACCGGCTGCTGCACCTGGCCAAGGCGCGCGGCCTCCAGGACGAGCTGATCGGCCTCTTCTACAAGGCGAACTTCGCCGAGGAGGAGACCGTCTTCGGCGACGACGAGCGGCTCGTGGAGCTCGCCGCCGCCGCCGGGCTCGACGCCGAGGAGGCCCGCGCGGTGCTGGCCGACCCGGCCGCCTACGCCGACGACGTCCGCGCCGACGAGCGCGAGGCCGCCGAGCTGGGCGCCAACGGCGTCCCCTTCTTCGTCCTGGACCGCACCTACGGCGTCTCCGGAGCGCAGCCCGCCGAGGTCTTCGCCCAGGCGCTGGCCCAGGCATGGGGCGCGCGTCCCCAGCTCACGCTGGTCCAGGACGGGAACGCCGAGGCCTGTGGTCCGGACGGCTGCGCCGTCCCCCAGGGCTGAGCGGCGCCGGAACAGGGCCCCGGCGCGGGAAACCGCAGGTCGGGGCCCATGCATAAGCATCGCTTGGGGAAACCCGGTAAAGCCTCGCGATGGACTTGGGCACCGTCCGGGCCCACAGTGGTCCCATGGAGACCTTCGAGACTCTCGTCCGTGCCGAGTTCGCCCCGAAGAACACCTATCTGAACACCGCGAGCACCGGCCTGCTGCCGGCCCGCACCGTGACCGCCATGCGTCTCGCCGTGGAGTCGGTGGCCGCCGGGCAGCCCTCCGACATGTTCGCGGACGTCGAGGCGGCCCGCTCGTCGTTCGCCCGCCTCGTCGGGGTGCCCGACCGCCGGGTGGCGACCGGGGGCTCGGTCGCCGTGTTCAGCGGGCTGATCGCCGCCTCGCTGCCGTCGGGCGCCGAAGTCCTCACCGCCGAGGCGGACTTCAGCTCGGTCGTGAACCCCTTCCACGTCCGTGGCGACCTCAAGGTCCGCGCCGTACCGCTGGAGCGGATCGCCGAGTCCGTGCGTCCGGGCACCGCGCTCGTCGCGGTGAGCGCCGCCCAGTCCGCCGACGGCCGGATCGCCTGCCTGGAGGCGATCGGGGAGGCCGCGCGGGAGCACGGGGCCCGTACGTACGTCGACGTGTCCCAGGCCGCCGGCTGGCTGCCCGTGCGCGCGGACGCCTTCGACTTCGTCGCCACCGTCGCCTTCAAGTGGCTCGTCTGCCCGCGCGGGGTGGCCTTCCTGGTGGTCCCGGAGGACCTGGGCGGACTGACACCGGTTTTCGCCGGCTGGGCCGCGGGCGAGTCCCCCTGGGAGAGCTGCTACGGACCCGTCGACCGACTCGCCCGCTCGGCGCGGCGGTTCGACGAGAGCCCCGGTCTGTTCGCCTACGCGGGCGCCCGCCACTCGCTCGAACTCGTGGAGGAACTGGGCGTGGACCGGGTGCACGCCCATGACCTCGCCCTCGCCGCGCGCTTTCGCGACGGGCTGCTCCGGCGAGGCCACGAACCGGTTCCCGCGCCCGGCTCCGCGATCGTCTCCGTGCCCGGACTCGGGGGTCTCCAGGCGGAGTTGAGCCGGGCTGGGGTCGAGGTCTCCGACCGCGCCGGCCGGCTGCGGGCGGCCTTCCACCTCTACAACACCGAGGACGACGTGGACCGGCTGCTCGACGCGGTGCCCGGCTGAGCGCCCGCGGCACCACGGGGTGCCCGCCGTCGGACGGACGGCGGGCACCCCGTGGGACGGGACGTCAGCGGACCGGTGTGAAGTCCCGCGCCCCGATGAACTCCGGCCTGCGCACGGGTGCCGCGAACGGCTCCACCGCGGTGTTCTCCACGCTGTTGAACACGATGAAGACGTTGCTGCGCGGGAACGGGGTGATGTTGTCCCCCGAGCCGTGCATGCAGTTGCAGTCGAACCAGGTCGCCGAACCGGCCCTGCCCGTGAAGAGCCTGATGCCGTGCCGGGTCGCCATCTCCGTGAGCGCCTCGTCCGAGGGTGTCCCGGCGTCCTGCATCTGGAGCGACTTCTTGTAGTTGTCCTTCGGCGTGGCCCCCGCGCACCCGAGGAACGTCCGGTGCGACCCCGGCATGATCATGAGGCCGCCGTTGGTGTCGAGGTTCTCGGTCAGCGCGATCGAGACGGACACGGTCCGCATGTTCGGCAGACCGTCCTCGGCGTGCCAGGTCTCGAAGTCCGAGTGCCAGTAGAAGCCGCTCGCCCCGAAGCCGGGCTTCACGTTGATCCGCGACTGGTGGACGTACACGTCCGAGCCGAGGATCTGCCGGGCCCGGCCGACGACGCGCTCGTCGCGCACCAGGCGGGCGAAGACCTCGCTGATCCGGTGCACCTCGAAGACGGACCGGATCTCCTGCGTTCTCGGCTCGACGACGGAGCGCTCGTCGGCGCGGATCGCCGGATCGGTGACGAGCCGCTCCAGCTCCCGCCGGTACACGGCGACCTCGTCGTCGGCGATGAGCTGTTCGACGGGGAGGAAGCCGTCGCGCTCGTAGGCGTGCAGATCGGGGACCGAGATCGGGCCGGGGCCGTCCGGGGCGCCCCAGACGACCGGGTCCTGGCGGGGCACGGCCACTTCGGTGGCGGCGCGGCTGGGGTACAGATCGGTGAGTGTGGTCATCGGTGTGTCACACCTCCTCGGGTTCGGTGATCAGCGGGTAGACGCCGTTCTCGTCGTGGTCCTCCCGTCCGGTGACGGGCGGGTTGAAGACGCAGACGCACCGGAAGTCGCTCTTGGGGCGCAGGGTGTGGCGCTCGTGGCCGTTGAGCAGGTACATCGTCCCGGGGGCGATCCAGTGCTTCTCGCCGGTCTCCTCGTCGGTGAGCTCGGCCTCGCCCTCCACGCAGAGCACGGCCTCGATGTGGTTCGCGTACCACATCCGGGTCTCCGTGCCCGCGTAGAGGATCGTCTCGTGCAGGGAGAAGCCGACCTTCTCCTTGGCGAGGACGATGCGCTTGCTCTCCCAGGTGCCGGTCGCCGCCTTCACGTGCCGGTCGGTGCCTTCGAGATCCTTGAACGAACGGACTATCACGGTGGTGCGATGCCTCTCTCTCGTGTCTCTCGTGCCTGTCTCGCGTGCTGCTCGCGCCCGGACCGCGTGTGCCCGTGACCGTGTCGGTGCCCGGGTCTGCGGTGCTGTAGGCCCGGGCCCGTTCCTGCGGGCCGTCCGGGTCCTTGTCAGACGGTCTCGGAGACCGCGCGGGTCAACGTGCGCAGTCCCTCGTCGAGTTCGTCGGGGGTGATGGTCAGGGCGGGCAGCAGTTTCACCACCTCGCTCTCCGGTCCGGACGTCTCGACGAGCAGCCCGAGTTCGAAGGCGCGCCGGGCGACCCGGCCCGCGCGGGCCTTGTCCTTGAACTCGAGCCCCCAGACGAGTCCACGGCCCCGGTACTCCTTGACGTCGGCGAGGTTCTCCTCGGTGATGGAGATCAGCGCCTGCTCGATCTGCTCGCCACGCGCCCGGGTCTGCTTCTCCATCGCGGACCCGTCGGTCCAGTAGGCCTCCAGGGCGGCGGCGGCCGTCACGAACGCCGGGTTGTTGCCGCGGAAGGTGCCGTTGTGCTCGCCCGGCTCCCAGACGTCCAGTTCGGGCTTGAACAGGCACAGCGACATCGGCAGCCCGTACCCGCTGATGGACTTGGACACGGTCACGATGTCGGGGACGATCCCCGCCTCCTCGAAGGAGAAGAACGCCCCGGTCCGGCCGCAGCCCATCTGGATGTCGTCGACGATCAGGAGCATGTCGCGGCGCGTGCACAGGTCGGCCAGGGCGCGCAGCCACTCGGGCCGGGCGACGTTGATGCCGCCCTCGCCCTGCACCGTCTCGACGATCACCGCGGCGGGCTGGTTGAGCCCGGACCCCTGGTCCTCCAGGAGCCGTTCGAACCACAGGAAGTCCGGGACCTGGCCGTCGAAGTAGTTGTCGAACGGCATCGGGGTGCCGTGCACCAGCGGGATGCCGGCGCCCGCGCGCTTGAAGGCGTTGCCGGTCACGGCGAGCGAGCCGAGCGACATCCCGTGGAAGGCGTTGGTGAACGACACGATCGCCTCGCGCCCCTTCACCTTCCGCGCCAGTTTCAGCGCCGACTCGACCGCGTTGGTGCCGGTCGGGCCCGGGAACATGACCTTGTACGGCAGGTCGCGCGGCCGCAGCACCAGGTTCTGAAAGGCCTCCAGGAAACCGCGCTTGGCGGTCGTCGACATGTCGAGGCCGTGGGTGACGCCGTCGCGCTCCAGGTAGTCGATCAGGGCCCGTTTCAGCACGGGGTTGTTGTGCCCGTAGTTCAGCGATCCGGCGCCGGCGAAGAAGTCGAGGTACTCGTGTCCGTCCTCGTCGTACATGCGGCTGCCCCGGGCCCGGTCGAAGACGGTGGGCCAGTTGCGGCAGTAGCTGCGCACCTCCGACTCGAGGGTCTCGAAGACGCTGAGGTCGGGCTGGGTGATGGTCAAGACGATTCGCTCCTCGAAGCGTGGGGGGAGGGGAGAAGTAGGGGAGTCGGGGCCGGTCGGTCGGGTCGGCCCGGTCGGCTCAGGCCGTGAACGGGCCGATGCGGTACAGCACTTCAGGGTCGTGCGGTCCGTCGGGGAACTGGCCCGACTCGAACAGCACCTCGCGCTCGACGGCCGCCCCGTGACGCCGTGCGTACGACGTGAAGAGGCGCTCGGAGGCGGTGTTGCCCGGGGTGATGGTGGTCTCGACGGCCGACAGCCCGCGCTCGGCCGCCACCCGCGCGGTCAGTCCGTCGAGCAGGCGCGCGGCCAGTCCGCGGCCGCGGTGGGCGTCGTCGACCGCGACCTGCCACACGAGCAGGGTCCGTGGACGCTCGGGGCGCACGTACGCGGTGACGAAGCCGACGGGCCGTCCGTCGGCGTCGCGCGCCACCGCCGAGGTGCCGGCGAAGTCACGGCACCACAGCAGGTAGCTGTAGGAGGAGTTCAGGTCGAGGGTCCGGGAGTCCTTGGCGATACGCCAGAGGGCGGCCCCGTCGGCCACCTCCGGACGGTCGATCCGAAGGCCCTCCGGCATTTCCAGGAATTCCGCTGACAGGTCTGCATGGGCGACGGTCATGCGGATTGAATTTACCGACGGAAAGTTCGGATTGCATCGTCGGACCGGGTTACGGATGGGGCGTCGGTGTGTTATCACGCGCCCGTGAAGGAGTGGCGGCGACCACAGGTTTATGCGTGCTTTTGCCCGGAAAATACCGCAGAAAAGGGGTGCGTTGTGGAGTGCATCACAGTAGTTGAAGGTGTGAGGGTTCCGCCGGATCGCGCCATTCGGCGTTCGCGAAATCTTTGAGTTTAGGTACCGGTGAAGCGGGCAGGAGAACGCGGGAAGCTATTCCGAATAAATGTCGCGGGTATTCGTTGGAGAATAGGGCGGCGGAATAAAGGTGCGGAGTGGATGCGCGATTCCCGCGCCCTGACGGGCGCGCCGCCCGGACACCCCGACTCCGGCCGGGCGGTCCGGGCGGGGCTGCTCGTCCTCGGTTCGGCGGTCCGGCCGCGGCCGCCCGACTTCGGCGCGGCGGTCCTGCCGAAGACCCCCGTCCCCGGCGCGGCTCCTCGGCCCGCTCCCGGGCGCCCCGGACCCGGCCGGGAGGTCCGGGCGAAGCGGCCCGTCCCCGGCACGGCGGTCCCGTCGTGGCGGTCCTGCCGTGGCCGCTCGTCCCCGTCGTGGCGGTCCTGCCGAAGCCGCCCGTTCCCGGAGCGGATCCCCCGTCCCGGCGCGGGCGCCCCGGTCCGGCTCTCCGGCGGGAGGCTCGGGAGGCTCCAGCCCCGGCGCCGGACGCCCGGTGGAGGCGTGCACGCCTCCACCGGGATGCCCTGGGTCAGCCCCAGGCCAGTGTCACGGCCCGGCGCGCCGCCTCCAGGTCCACCGCGTGGCCGGACTCGGCCAGGGCCGCGCCGAGCCCCGCGAGGCAGGCGTGGACGGCGCCGGGCGTGGCGTCGGGGCCGTAGTGGTTCACGCGGATCATCGACTGCGCGAGGGCGCCGCCGCCCGCCGCGAGCGGCAGCGCGGGGTCGGCGGCCAGCGCCTTGGCGACCACCACGGACGCGTCCACCTCCTCGGGCACCCGCAGCGTGGTGGCCACGGGCGCCGCTTCGGACGCGGAGTCGACGTACGGCGCGAGGCCGCCGCCGAGCGCCACGGCCCCGGCCCGGGTGGCCGCGGCGGCCGCCGCGTGACGCGCCGTCACCGCGTCGAGGCCCTCGCCCTCGATCCGCTCGACGCACGCCTCCAGCGCCAGCATCTCCAGCTGGGCCGGCGCGTGCAGCAGCGTCGTGCGGCCGCCGTCGACCCAGCGCTCCTTCCAGTCCAGCAGGGACAGGTAGGAGCGGCGCGGCGCGCCGGGGTTCGCCGCCATCCGTGCCCACGCCCGCTCGCTCACCGACACCGCCGACACCCCGGCGGGACCGCCCATCGCCTTCTGCGCCCCGATCACGCACAGGTCGACGCCCCAGGCGTCCGGAAGCACCGGCTCGGCGCCGATCGAGGCGACGGCGTCCAGGTAGAAGAGGGCCCCGTGCTCGCGGACGACCTCGCCGATCTCCGCCACCGGGTTGGTGTTCCCGGTCGCGGCCTCGGCGTGCACGAGCGACACGAAGTCGATCGACGGGTGCTCGGCGAAGGCCTCACGGATCTGCGCGGCGGTCACCGCGGTGTGGAACGGCACCGCCAGGTCGATCACGGTCGCCCCGCAGTCCCGCAGCCAGTTCCCGAAGGTCTGGCCGTAGGGACCGGTGATGACGTTCAGCGCGGTGGTGCCGGGACCGGCCGTCCCCCGGATGGCCCCTTCCAGCGGGAGCAGTGCCTCGCCCTGCATGATCACGACGTCCTGCACGGTGCCGAGCAGCCGGGCGACACGGTCCTCGATCGACGCGAAGCGGGCGGCGCTCAGCGGCGCGAGGTCAAGAAGGGGGTGGGTCACGGCGTTGCTCTCTTCACTCGCGGCAGGGTCGACGATCAGAGCGTAACCGCCGACCCCGAGGTACCCGGAGCGGCGAATTCTGAGGCCAGACGGACCAGTGGCCATCGGAATGATTTGAGCAACCCAAACCTTTCCTTATAATCGGAACCCTGTGTTCCCGTCAGACGACCCTCTGCGCCCCCCCACTGGAGGTCTCCGTGTACTCGGTCCCCGGACGCCGGACCCGCATCCTGGCCGCCACCACCGCGACGGCCGGGCTGCTGCTCGTGGCCGGCTGCTCCTCGGACAGCGGAGGCGGCAAGACCACGACCGCGAGCGGGGTCCCGCTCGTCAAGAGCGGTCAGCTCACGACCTGCACCCACCTGCCCTACCCGCCCTTCCAGTCGGAGATCGACGGCAAGGTGCAGGGCTTCGACGTGTCGCTGATCGACCTGGTCGCGAGCGACCTCGGCGTGAAGCAGACGATCGTCGACACGCCCTTCGAGAACTTCAAGACGGGCGCGTTCCTCAACTCCGAGCAGTGCGACCTCGCAGCCGCCGGTATGACCATCACGCCGGAGCGCAAGAAGAACGTCGACTTCTCCGACCCGTACTTCGACGCCACCCAGGCCGTCCTGGTCGACAAGAACAGCGGCGTCACCTCGCTCGCCGACATCAAGGCGAAGGGCGTGAAGCTCGGCGCCCAGGCGCAGACCACCGGTGAGGACTACGCGAAGAAGCAGGGCCTCGACCCCATCTCCTTCGAGTCCTCCGACGCGGTGCTGAACGGACTGCGCACCGGCCAGGTCAAGGCCGTCATCATCGACTACCCGGTCGTCCAGGGCTGGCTGAAGGACAAGGCCAACGCCGACGCGTTCAAGGTGGCCGACAACATCAACACCGGTGAGCAGTACGGCTTCACGGTGAAGAAGGGCAACACCAAGCTGCTCGCGGCCATCAACAAGGCCATCGCGGACGCCAAGGCCGACGGCACGTACAAGAAGCTCTACGAGAAGTGGATCGGCCCGTACGACGCGGCCGCCGCCTCCCCGTCCGCCTCATGACCGATCCCGGCACGCCCCTCCAGCCCCGAAGGACTGGCCTGAGCCGGAGCCGCAAGCGCCAGATCTCGCGCGGTGCGCAGTACGCCGTCTTCGCCGCCGTCGTGATCGCCCTCGCGGTCACGGCGGACTGGGGCCGTCTGAAGAACCAGTTCTTCCAGTGGGACCTGGTCAAGCAGATGTTCCCGGACGTCATCACGCTGGCGCTGAAGAACACCGTCCTCTACACGA
Source organism: Streptomyces aureus (assembly GCF_000725495.1). Lineage (GTDB taxonomy): Bacteria > Actinomycetota > Actinomycetes > Streptomycetales > Streptomycetaceae > Streptomyces > Streptomyces aureus_B. The sequence goes on along the minus strand of NZ_JNZD01000026.1, from coordinate 74,683 downwards.
CGTTCGGCTTCGTCGTCGGTCTCGTGCTGGGCATCGTCCTCGCCCTGATGCGGCTGTCCTCGGTCGGCCCCTACCGCTGGGTCGCCGGCCTCTACATCGAGATCTTCCGGGGGCTGCCGGCCCTGCTGATCTTCATCTTCGTGGGCGTCGCGGTGCCGCTCGCCTTCCCGGGCACGGAGATCCCCGGCGGGACGTACGGCAAGGTCGCCATCGCGCTCGGCACGGTGGGGGCCGCGTACATGGCCGAGACGTTCCGCGCGGGCATCCAGGCCGTGCCCAAGGGGCAGATGGAGGCGGCCCGTTCGCTGGGCTTCTCGCACGCCCGGGCCATGGTCTCGATCGTCGTCCCGCAGGCGTTCCGGATCATCGTCCCGCCGCTCACCAACGAACTCGTGACGCTGTTCAAGGACTCCTCGCTGGTGCTGTTCCTCGGTGTCACGCTGGAGGAACGCGAACTGTCCAAGTACGGCCGCGACCTGGCCAGCGAGACCGCGAACTCCACGCCGATCCTGGTCGCGGGCCTGTGCTATCTGCTCGTCACGATCCCGCTCGGCTTCCTCGCGCGGCGTCTCGAGGACAAGAGGAAGGGGGCCGACAAGTGAGCACACCCGAGATCCGGGTCCAGGACCTCCACAAGTCCTTCGGCGACAACCAGGTGCTGAAGGGCATCGACCTGGAGATCGGCCAGGGCGAGGTCGTCTGCGTGATCGGCCCGTCGGGCTCCGGGAAGTCGACCCTGCTGCGCTGTGTGAACCTCCTGGAGGAGCCCACCGCCGGCCGGGTGTTCGTCGGCGGTACGGAGATCACGGACCCGGACGTCGACATCGACGCCGTACGCCGCCGCATCGGCATGGTCTTCCAGCAGTTCAACCTCTTCCCCCACCTCTCGGTGACCGGGAACCTCACCCTCCCGCAGCGCCGGGTGCTCGGCCGGAGCAAGGACGACGCCGCCCGGATCGCCGCGGAGAACCTCTCCCGGGTGGGCCTCGCGGAGAAGGCCGACGCGTTCCCCGCCTCGCTCTCCGGCGGCCAGCAGCAGCGCGTCGCGATCGCCCGCGCGCTGGCCATGGGCCCCGACGTGATGCTCTTCGACGAGCCGACCTCGGCGCTCGACCCCGAACTCGTCGGCGACGTGCTCGCCGTCATGCGGATGCTCGCCGACGAGGGCATGACGATGATGGTCGTCACCCACGAGATGTCCTTCGCGCGCGAGGTCGCCGACCGGGTCGTCTTCATGGACGGCGGCGTGATCGTCGAGGAGGGCGCCCCGGCCCAGGTGATCGGCAGGCCGGCCCACGCGCGCACCCGGCACTTCCTGTCCCGGCTCCTCGACCCGGCGATGGCGGACGTCGAGGAGGAGACGGCGGACACGGAGGACACGCGGGAGTAGCACCGCCGTACCCGCCGGGGCCGCACCGGTGAAGGGGGAGTGGGGGCGGGCGGACCGCGTCACTAAGGTGCCGTACATGAGCGATCACCCGGTACTGCACGTGAAGGGGCGGGTCCTCGTCGGACCCGACGACGTCCGCGACGAGCTGTGGGTCGTCGGCGGCCGGATCTCGTACGAGCGCCCCGGCGGCGCCCGTGACGTCCGCACCGTCGAGGGCTGGGCGCTGCCCGGCCTCGTCGACGCGCACTGCCACGTGGGGCTCGACGCCCACGGCCCGGTCCCGGCGGACGTCTCCGAGAAGCAGGCGCTGACCGACCGCGACGCCGGCACCCTCCTGATCCGGGACGCGGGCTCGCCCTCAGACACCCGCTGGATCGACGACCGCGAGGACCTCCCGAAGATCATCCGGGCCGGCCGGCACATCGCCCGCACCCGCCGCTACATCCGCAACTACGCCCATGAGATCGAGCCCGGGGACCTCGTCGCGTACGTCGCCCGGGAGGCCCGCAACGGCGACGGCTGGGTCAAGCTCGTCGGGGACTGGATCGACCGCGGCACCGGCGACCTGAGCGCCTGCTGGCCCCGCGACGCCGTCGAGGCCGCCATCGCCGAGGCGCACCGGCTCGGTGCCCGGGTCACCGCGCACTGCTTCGCCGAGGACTCGCTGCGGGACCTGGTCGAGGCGGGCATCGACTGCATCGAGCACGCCACCGGGCTCACCGAGGACACCGTCCCGCTCTTCGCCGAGCGCGGGGTCGCCATCGTCCCGACCCTGGTGAACATCGCCACCTTCCCGCGGCTCGCCGACGGCGGGGAGAGCAAGTTCCCCGACTGGTCGGCGCACATGCGGCGGCTGTACGAGCGCCGGTACGACACCGTGCGGGCCGCGTACGACGCCGGGATCCCCGTCTACGTCGGCACCGACGCGGGCGGCTCCCTCGCGCACGGCCTCGTCGCGGCCGAGGTCGCCGAGCTCGTCACCGCGGGCATCCCGCCCGTCGAGGCGCTGTCCGCCACCGCCTGGGGCGCCCGGCGCTGGCTGGGTCGGCCCGGACTCGACGAGGGAGCGCCCGCGGACCTCGTGGTCTACGACGCGGATCCGCGCGCCGACGTGCGGGTCCTGGCGGATCCGCGCCGGGTGGTCCTGAACGGACGCGTCATCGATTGACGGAGCGTGACGGTCCCGAGGGCGCGCTCGTTGAGCACCCTCGGGCCCGCCCCGCGCGGGAACGGTTCACCGGCAGGCGCGTCAACCGGCGCGTTCACCCGGGGGTGTTGACCGAGTGACGGCAGGGAACAGCCGTGCCCCGGGATTCGAAGGCGTGCGCGGTAAACCCACGAAGGAGTGAACTCACGTCAGGTGCCTGACTGTTCACTCTCAGTGCGTAATTCTTTCCGGGTCCCAGGCTTTCTCCTAGGGGGGTCCCACCCTTGAACAGCTACACCCACCGCACTCCCGCACGCCGTCTCGCCGTCACCGCGGCCGCCACCGTCCTCGCCGCGGGTCCCACCGCGCTGGCCGGCGCGGGCACCGCCCATGCGAGCGACGACCACGGCCGCGCGAGCGCCGTCGTGCTCCGCACCGGGCTCGACGTGTCCCTCCTCAAGAAGACCGTGGACGTCCCGCTCGCGGTCTCCCTGAACGAGGTGCAGGCACCGCAGAGCGCCGACAAGACCGCGCTCACCGCCCAGTTGGACGGCGTCGACCGGGGGCGGCCGTTCAGCGTGCTGCGCGCGGACGTCGCCCACGCCGAGGCCACGGTCTCGGCCGCCAAGGCCGAGGGCTCGACCCACCTCGCGCACGCCGTGGTCCACGTCCCCGGGCTGCCGCTGCTGTCGCTCATCGAGGTCGAGCAGGTGACCTCGAAGGCGACCTGCGAGGCGGGGAAGCAGCCCGTCGCCACCGCGAATCTGCTGGGCTCCGTCACCGTGCTCGGCAAGAAGGTCACGGTGACGACGGGCGGCCCGACGCATGTGAAGGTGCCCGGGGTCGGGGAGGTGCGGCTCGACCTCTCCAAGACCGAGACGACCTCCCGGACCGCGGCCGCCTCCGCGCTCGAACTCAACGTGTCCGTCGACCCGTTGAAGCTGGGCGTGGCCGCCGTCGAGGGCACGGTGACCCTGGCGAAGTCGACCTGCGAGTCCCCGGCCGCGCCCGCCGCCGAGGAGTCCGCGTCCCCCGCCCCCTCGAAGGAGGCCGACGCCCCCGTGGCCGAGGCGTCCCCGCAGGGCGGGCAGGAGGAGGAGACCGGGGGCCTCGCCGAGACCGGGGGCAGCTCCATGACGCCGTACCTGGCCGGCGGCGCGGCGGTCCTGCTCGCCGCGGGCGCCGGAGCGGTCACCCTCTCCCGCCGCCGCAGGAGCTGACTCCGGCGGCGGCCGGTCCGGCCCGAGGGGCGGGGCGGTTCCCGAGGCAGGGGGACCGGAGGGGGACCGGGCCTGTGCCCTGACGAGGGCGACGGGTCCCGGGCGAGGGGCCGGTCAGGACGGCGCCGGGAGGCCGGGGGCCGCGGCTGAGGCCGCGGCGGGAGTGTGCCTGACGGGCCGGCCGACGGCGGGAGCCCGGTTCCCGCCCGCCGGGCCGGTCGGCGAGGGCGCGGGCGCACCTGACGGGGCGGACCGGGGTGGGGCCCATGCCGACCCCGGCGCGACGCGGGCTGCCCCGGTGGCCGTCGTGCCGGGACCGGACGTCCGCGCCGGGCCGCTCAGGTCAGGGGGAGTTCCGGGGCGGCTTCGGACGGGGGCAGGGCGAGGGCGTCGGCGGCTGCCGGGGCGCAATGATCCCGGTCCCGTCCCCGGCCTCGCCGTTCCCGGGGGTGTGGCCTCGCCAGTCCCCGGCCTCGCTCTTTCCGGCGGTGTGGTCCTGCCCGTCTCGGGCCTCGCCGTTCCCGGGGGTGTGGTCCCGCCGGTCTCCGGTCTCGCCCTCTCCGGCGGTACGGCCCCGCCGGTCTCCGGTCTCGCCGTTCCCGGAGACGTGGCCTCGCCAGCCCCCGGCCTTGCCCTGCCCGGCAGTACGGCCCTGCCGGCCTCCGGTCTCGCCGTTCCCGGGGGTGGCCTCCCGGCCGTCCTCTGCGCCGCCGGGCTTGCCGGTTCCGTCGTGCCCGAGGGCGGGGCCCCCGTCCCGTCCAGCAGCGGGGCCGCCGCCGGTTCCGTCGTGCCCGAGGGCCGGATCCCCGTCCCGTCCAGCAGCGGGGCCGCCGCCTCCGTCGTTCCCGGGGGCCGTGCCTCCGTTCTGCGCCGGTGCGGGCCCCGCTCCGTCCCCGGCGATGGTCATCGCGCGGTCCAGGGCCTGGAGGAAGCGGTTGACCGTCGCCCGGTCCCGTACCGCGATGCGCAGCCACGCGTCCCCGAGCCCCGGGAACGTGTCACCGCGCCGCACCGCGAACCCGAGATCGCGCAGCCCCCGGCGCACCCCGGCGGCCCGGGGCAGCCGGACCAGGACGAAGGAACCCTCCGCGGGCTCCACCACCCGCAACCCGTCGGTGCAGGCGAACTCCCGCAGTCCCGCGACCAGATGGTCCCGGTCCTTGGCGATCCGCCGGGCCGCGTGGGCGGCCTCCGCCAGCGCCTGCGAGGACACGCACGCCTCCGCGGCGGCGAGCGCGGGCGTGGAGACCGGCCACAGCGGCTGGGCGCGCTCCAGCCGGGCGATCGTCGCGGGGTCGGCGAGCACGTAGCCGATCCGCAGCCCCGCGAGACCCCAGGTCTTGGTGAGGCTGCGCAGCACGACGAGTCCGGGCACGTCGGTCTGCCCGGCCAGCGCCTCCCGCTCGCCCGGCACCGCGTCCATGAACGCCTCGTCGACCACCAGCACCCGCCCGGGGCGGGCCAGCCCCGCGACGACCCCGGCCGGGTGCAGCACCGAGGTCGGGTTGGTCGGATTGCCGATCACGACCAGATCCGCGTCCTCGGGGACGGCCGCCGGATCGAGCCGGAAGCCGTCCTCCTCGCGCAGCAGCACCCGGCCCACCGTGTGCCCGGCGTCCCGCAGCGCGGCCTCGGGCTCGGTGAACTGCGGGTGCACGACCACCGGCCGGCGCACCTCCAGGGCGCGCGCGAGCAGCACGAACGCCTCGGCCGCGCCCGCCGTGAGCAGTACCCGCTCCACCGGCAGCCCGTGCCGCGCCGCCACCGCCGCCCGCGCGGCCCGCCCGTCCGGGTAGGCCGCGAGCGAGGGCAGCGAGGCGGTGATCCGGTCGAGCAGCCAGCCGGGCGGGGTGTCCGCCCGGACGTTCACGGCCAGATCGGTCAGCTTGGAACCGTCGTCGCGCACCTCGGCGTCGCCGTGGTGCCGCAGATCGTGCCCGCCCTCGGCGGCCTCGTCAGTGGGCATGGGAATGCGTGTGCCCCCCGTGATGGTGGTGCCCGTGTCCGTCGTGGCCGCCGTCGTCGTCCGGGTGGAAGTGCGGCTGCTGGGGGAGCCCCACCTTGTCCTCGAAGCCGGGCAGCGCGATGCGGTAGACGCAGGAGTCGCAGTTCATCCGCACGGCGCCCGCCACTGCCTCACGGTAGCGCTCCATGACCAGGTCGAGCAGTTCGGGTTCGGGACCGATGACGTCGGCGGAGCGCACCTCGGCCTCGGGATGCGCGGCCGCCCAGTCCTCCGTCTGCCGCCGCACCCGGTCCGGGAGGATGCCGGTGAACAGGAAGTAGGGCAGGACCACGATCCGGCGGGCGCCCAGCCTCACGCAGCGGTCGAGGCCCGAGGGAACGTCCGGTGCCGCCAGGGACACGAACGCGGTCTCGACGCCCGCGTAGCCGCGGCCCTCCCACAGCAGCCGGGCGGCCCTGTGCACCTCGGCGTTGGCGTCCGGGTCGGTGGACCCGCGGCCCACGAGCAGCACCGTCACCTCGGCCCGCTCCTCGGGCGTCGTGACGCTGTCGCCCAGCGCCTCCTCCAGCCGCCGCTCCAGCACGGCGAGCAGCGACGGATGCGGGCCCAGCGGACGGCCGTACGTGTACGAGATCCCGGGGTGCCGTTCCTTCTCGCGGGCCAGCGCCGCCGGGATGTCGCCCTTGGCGTGCCCGGCGGACACCAGCATCAGCGGCACGGCGGCGAAACGCCGTACCCCCTGGGCGACGAGTTCGCCGACGGCCTCGCCCAGCGGGGGCGGCGACAGCTCGATGAACCCGCCGGCGACGGGCAGTTCGGGATGGCGGCGGCCCAGCTCCCGTACGAAGGAACGGAAGGCCTCGGCTCCGGCCTCGTCCCGGGTGCCGTGTCCGGCGACGAGCAGGGCGGGGGGCGGGGTGGTCACGATGTCTCCTCGGCGGCGTCGGCCGCGGTGGTCTTCGAGGCCTGGTGGGCCCGGTCGGTCTGCGGGGCCGGGTCGGCCCCCACGGTCTGCGGGGCGAGATCGGCCCGCACGGCCTCGTCCGAGGCCCGCTCGGCCCCGGGGACCGGGAGGCGGACTCCGGCGGAACCCCGCCCGAGCGGGTGCCCGGTCCGGGGCGGTGCCTGGCTCACGGGGCTCACTCGGTCTCCTTCTGCCAGCGGTAGCCGCGCGGGGTCACCATGCGCCCGGCGATCTCGCGGGTCGCCGTGTTGCCCACGGTCACCACGGTCATCATGTCGACGATCGCCGGATCCAGGGACCCCAGCGTCGTGACCCGGCTCGACTCGTCCGGCCGGGAGGCGTTGCGCACGACCCCCACCGGCGTCGCCGCCTCCCGGTGCTCGGCGAGGATCGCGAGCGCCTTCGGCAGCTGCCAGTCCCGGCCCCGGCTGCGGGGGTTGTAGAAGGTCACGACGATGTCGGCCTCGGCCGCCGCGCGCACCCGGCGCTCGATGACCTCCCACGGCGTGTGCAGGTCGGACAGGCTGATGGACACATGGTCGTGGCCGAGCGGCGCGCCGAGGATCGCCCCCGCCGCGAGCGCCGCGGTCACGCCCGGCACCCCGACGACGTCGATGTCGTCCGACGCCTCGGCCAGCGCGGGCGAGGCCATCGCGTACACGCCCGCGTCGCCGCTGCCGATCAGCGCGACGGCCTGTCCGCGCCGGGCCTCGGCCACCGCCGTGCGCGCCCGCTCCTCCTCGGCGCCGAGCCCCGACTCCAGGATCAGGGTGCCAGGCCGCAGCAGGTCGCGGATCTGGTCGACGTACTGGTCGAGCCCGACGAGCACCGCGGCCCGCCGCAGTTCCGCCGTCGCCCGCGGGGTGAGCAGATCGCGGGCCCCGGGGCCCAGGCCGACGACCGCGAGCCGTCCGCGCGCCGGGCGGCGCGCCACCGCGCAGGTCGCCATCGCGGGCCGCCCGTCGTCCCGTACCGACTTCCGCTTGGGCACCAGGAGTTCGCCCCCGCCGATCAGCGCGGCGGCCTCCGCCACGGACGGGGTCCCGACGGCCGCGAGCGGCGCGCCGGAGGGGTTCGGGACGTCGACCGCCGCCAGTTCCTCGGCTGTGTACGTGACGACCGGGACCCCGAGCCGGGCGGCGGCCCCGACGATGCCGGGCTCCTCCGACTTGGCGTCCACGGTGGCCAGTTCGGCCACCGACGCCGCCGAGAGCCCGGCCTCGCGCAGGGTGTCCCCGACGAGGCCGAGGACCTCCTCCACGGGCGCGCCCCGGGAGGCGCCGACACCGACGACCAGGGTCGGCGGACGCAGGACGACCTCGCGCGCGACGGGCTCCCGGTCACGGTCGCTCACCCGGACCACGGCGGCACCCGGCGTCGCGGGGCTTCCCACGTTCGGCGGCAGGGCGGGCAGCGGCCAGGGCGACTCCCGCTCCAGCACGACCGGTTCGCCGTCCAGCATCGCCCGCGAGACCCCGGCGACATCCCCTTCCACGGGGAGGCCGAGGGTGTCGAGTCCGGGCACGCCCACCGCGTCCGTGGCCGTCGTGACCACCGGCTGGGCTTCCAGCAACTCCCCCACCTCGCGGGCGAGTTCGTTGGCCCCTCCCGCGTGCCCGCCGATCAGCGACACGGCGAACCGTCCCGCCTCGTCGACGCACACCACACCGGGGTCCGACGCCTTGTCGCCGAGCAGCGGCGCGACGAGCCGTACGACCGCGCCGGTGGCCAGGAAGCACACCAGGTGGTCGCACTCCGCGAAGGCCCGCCGCACGGCCTCCGCCACGGGTCCGTCGTAGACCCGGGTACGGGTGGGCCAGGCCGCGGCGAGCCGGTCACGGGCCGCCGTGCCCGCCGCCGTGGCGGAGATCAGGCCGATCACTGGAGGACTCCTTCGGTAGGGGCCGGGGGCCGGACGCCCCACAGCACAAAGACGGGATTGGCCGCCGCGAGCCGGGAGACCCCGCCCGGCAGCGGGGCGAGCCGCGAGGACTGCAACAGGACGCCGTCGCAGACGAGTCCGGCGGCGGTGAGCGCGTCCCGGGCGGCCGGCACCCGGTCGAGCGCGGCCATCGCGATCACGACGGCCCGCCGGGCCCGCCGCGCGCACACCGAGACGATCTCCGGCAGCTCCCGTCCGCCGCCGCCGATGAACACCGCGTCCGGGTCGTGCGGAGCGTCCAGGGCGGACAGTGCGCCAGGCGCGGCCCCGTGCACGACCCGCACGTCCACGCCGTGCGCCGCAGCGTTGGCGCGGACCCGCTCGCAGCCGTCCTCGGTCTTCTCGACCGCGGTCACCGCGGCGCCGAACCGCGCGCACTCCACGGCGACGGAACCGGAGCCCGCGCCGATGTCCCACACCAGGTCGCCGAGCCCGGGCCCGATCCGGGCCAGGGCCAGCGCCCGCACCTCGAACTTGCTGATCATCGAGTCGCGGTGGGCGAACTCGCCCTCCTCCAGGGCCCAGCGGTCCGGGCCGGCCACCGGGCCGGCGACGGTCCGCACCGGCGCCAGGGCCCGCGCCTCGTCCAGACACAGCACGACACTGACCGCCGGACCCCAGTCGCGGGCGGCCGCCTCGGCGGGGGTGACCCGCTCGACCCGCTCCCGCTCCGGATCGCCGAGGGCGCTCGCCACCACCAGGACGCGCTCCGCGCCCGCGTCGGCCAGGGCCGCGCCCAGCTCGGCTGGCCCCGACCCGGGAGCGGTCAGCACCGCCACCTTGGGCCGCGACCGGCAGATCAGGACGGCCGTGCGCGGATCACGCCCGTGCGCGCTGACCACCACCGCGTCGTCCCAGGGCAGCCCGAGCCGGGAGAAGGCGGCCGCCACCGACGAGACCCCGGGGCGCACGTCCAGCCGCTCCGACCCGAACCGCTCGGCGAGCGCCCGCACGATCCCGAAGAATCCGGGGTCGCCCGAGGCGAGCACCACGACCGGGCCCTCGCGCTCCCCTTCGGCCGCGTACCGCTCGATCCGGTCAAGGGCCGGTGCCAGCGGCCCGAGCACCACCCGCTCCGCCCGCTCCGGTGTCCGGGCGGCCGTCAGATGCCGCCGGGCGCCCACGACCAGCCCGGCCCCGGCGAGCACCGCCTCGGCCTCCGGGGAGAGCGGCGCACCCGTGCCCGTACCGACGACGGTGATCACACCGGGCCGGCCCGCCGGAGGGGCGGACGCGTCCCGCCCGCCGGCCGGCCGGACCCCCGCTCCGGTGACGTCCACGCTCACGACGCCGGGTCCTGGGTACCGCCCGCACCGGCCCGGCGCGCGGCCCGCAGCTCGGCGCGCGCCTGCGGGTCGGCCTTGCGGAAGCCGTGGAAGTGACCCGGGTGGTAGAGGTGCGAGCGGGTGCCGCTCGCGTCGAGGGCGGGGCCGACCAGGAAGAGCGTGTGCTTCCAGAGCTTGTGCTCCTTGACGGTCTCCTCCAGCGTGCCGACCGTGCACCTCACGATCAGTTCCTCCGGCCAGGTCGCCTGGTAGGCCACGACGACCGGTGTGCTCGTGGGATAGCCGCCCTCGAGCAGCTCCCGCACCAGCTGCCCGCTGCGCGCCGCCGACAGGAACAGCGCCATCGTCGTGCCGTGCCTCGCGAACTCGCGGACGTCCTCCCCGGGCGGCATCGGCGTCTTGCCGCCGCCGAGCCGGGTCAGGATCACGGACTGGGCGACCTCGGGGATCGTCAGCTCGCGCTGCGCGATCGCGGCGACGGCGGAGAAGGACGAGACGCCCGGCACGATCTCCGTGTCGATGCCGATCTCGGCGCACCGGTCGACCTGTTCCTGCGTCCCGCCCCACAGGGCCGGGTCGCCGGAGTGGATCCGCGCCACCCGCAGGCCCTCGTCGCGGGCCCGTTCGTAGACGGCGACGACGTCCTCCAGCGACATCGTCGCCGAGTCGAGGATCTCGGCGCCCTCGCGCGCGTGGCCGAGGACCTCGGCCTGCACCAGGCTCGCCGCCCAGATCACGACGTCGGCCTCGGCGATGGCCCGCGCGGCGCGGAAGGTCAGCAGGTCGGCGGCGCCGGGGCCGGCACCGACGAAGGTCACCTTGCCGGTGGGGGCTTCGGCCATGGGAATGGGTCCTCTCCTACGGAAGATCGGGGTGCTGCGAGGGGTTCAGTGGGCCCGGGGCCGTCGCCTGAGGTGCGGACACGGGGGTGGATCGGATAGCAAGGGCCTATGGCGGTCCTCGTCGCGCTCGGCGCGTTCCTGATGACGCTGGCCGGCGGCTGGACGGCGCAGCGGGTGACCGACCGCCGCCATCTGGTGCTCGGCCTGGCCGGGGGCCTGATGCTGGGCGTGGTCGGCCTGGACCTGCTGCCGGAGGCGCTGGACGCGGCGGGCACCGAGGTGTTCGGGGTCCCGGCCGCGCTGCTGCTTTTCGTGGGTGGCTTCCTGCTGGCCCATCTGGTCGAACGGCTCCTCGCCCACCGCCGGGCCGCGCACGGGGGCGGGGAGAACGACGGACGGGCGCCCGAGGTGGGCCTGACGGCGGCCGCCGCGATGGTCGGCCACAGCGCGATGGACGGCGTCGCGATCGGCGCCGCCTTCCAGGTCGGCGGGGGCATGGCGCTGGCCGTCGCCCTCGCGGTCATCGCGCACGACTTCGCGGACGGCTTCAACACGTACACGATCACGAGCCTGTACGGGAACGCCCGCCGCAAGGCCCTGTTCATGCTGTACGCGGACGCGGCGGCCCCCATGATCGGTGCCGCCTCGACGCTCTTCTTCACCATCCCCGAACGGGTGCTCGGCGGGTACCTCGGTCTCTTCGGCGGCGTGCTGCTCTACCTCGCCGCCGCCGAGATCCTCCCGGAGGCGCACCACGACCACCCGGCCCGCTCGACCCTGCTCTGCACGGTCGCGGGGGTGGCCTTCATCTGGCTGGTGGTGGGCCTCGCGGGCTGAGCCCGTGGGGCCGGCCGGGCGTGCCGGGCGGGGGAGGGTCACAGCTTTCCGCCGCGGGTCCCGTCGCGGCGCGCGGGCGCGATGAGCGTCGACAGGTACGGGAGCGGTTCGCCGTCGAGGTCGGCGGCCGGGCGGATCGACTCGGCGTCGAGACCGAGCGCCGACCCCCAGACGGCGTCCTCGAGCCGCCCGCTGTCCCGCAGCGCCTCGGCCACCTCGGCGGCCTGCCGCCCGAACTTGTACGCGACCACCGTGCCGGGCCCGTTCAGCGCGTCCTTGAGCACGGCCGAGCCCGCGGTCACCGGGACGAGGGTGAGCGGTTCGGTCCCCTCGGTCAGGACCGCGCCCGAGCGCGCGGCGAGGTCCTGCATGGCGGTGATGCCGGGCACCGTCTCCACCACCGTGCCGGGGACCAGCTCCCCGATCGTGTGCGCGAGGTAGGTGAACGTGGAGTACACGTTGGGGTCGCCGATGGTGGCGAAGGCGACCGTGCCGTGCCGGGCGAGCAGGCCCGCGACCCGGTCGCCGGCGGCGTCCCAGGCGGCCTCGCGCCGCTCCCGGTCGCTGCGCTCGTTGAGCGCGAACACCACCCGGACGACCTTCTGCTCGGACACGTAGTGCAGGACGGTCGCCTCGGCCCGTCCCCGCTCCCCGCCGTCCGTCCCGTCCGCCGCGGCCATGACGGGGACGACGACGACGTCCGCGGCGCGCAGGGCGTTGACGCCCTTGACGGTCACCAGCTCCGGGTCACCGGGACCGACCCCGACTCCGATCAGCTTGCTGCTCATGACGTCAGGCACCTCTCGACGAACCGACGGGCCACGCCGGGCTCGGACGCCCAGTGCGTGTGCAGATAACTCGCGTGCACGCCTCGCTGCACGAAACCTTCGACGCGCCGTTCGGGGGCGCGCATCCCCCAGGCCGGGGACGGCCCGGCGCCCGGTTCCACGACCGTGCGGTGGAACTCGTGCCCGCGCATCCGGGTGCCGGCCGGGGCGAGCACGCTGTCGCCGAGGGCCACGGCGTCCCGGTAGCCGAGGGTCAGCCGCTCGTCCATCCGGGCCCGCGCGTCGAGCACCCCGCACATCGGCCGCCCGTCCAGCTCCCGGCACAGGTAGAGCAGCCCGGCGCACTCGGCGGCCACCGGCGCACCCGACTCCGCGAGGGCCGCGACGGCCTTGCGCAGCGGCTCGTTGGCGGACAGCTCGGCCGCGTACACCTCGGGGAAACCGCCGCCTATCACCAGCCCGCCCGTCCCCTCGGGCAGCTGCTCGTCGCGCAGCGGGTCGAAGGGGACGACCTCGGCGCCGGCGGCGGCGAGGAGCTCGGCGTGCTCGGCGTAGGAGAAGGTGAACGCCTCCCCGCCCGCGACGGCCACCACGGGCACCCGCTTCCCGGCCGGGCGGGTCGGGTGGCCGCTGAGCGCCTCGGCTCCGGAGACGGCCACCACGGGCGCACGCTTGTCGGCGGAGCGAGTCGGGTGGTCGTGGGTGGGCGGGGCCACGGCCTCGGCCGGGTCCCAGGCCGCACCCGACAACGCACCGGCAGTGCGCGCCAGCGCCGCCAGCGCGTCCAGGTCGCACCCTTCGGCGACCTGCGCCGCCATCGCCGCGACGGCCGCGACCGCCTCCGCCCGCCGCTCGGCGACCGGCACGAGACCGAGGTGCCGGGACGGCGTGTCCACCTGCGGCGCCCGCCGCAGTACACCGAGCACCGGCACCCCGGAGGAGTCCAGCGCGTCGCGCAGCAGCGCCTCGTGCCGGTCCGAGGCGACCTTGTTCAGGATCACGCCCCCGATCCGCACCTCCGGGTCCCAGGAGGCGAAGCCGTGCACCAGCGCGGCCACGGACCGCGACTGCGAGGACGCGTCGACGACCAGCACCACGGGCGCCCGCAGCAGCTTCGCCACATGGGCCGTGGAGGCCAGTTCGCCCTCGCCCGCGGCCCCGTCGTACAGCCCCATCACGCCCTCGACGACCGCGAGGTCGCAGCCGCGCGCCCCGTGCGCGAACAGCGGCCCGATCAGGTCCGCTCCGCACAGGTACGCGTCGAGGTTGCGCCCCACGCGCCCGGTGGCGAGCGCGTGGTACCCGGGGTCGATGTAGTCGGGCCCCACCTTGTGCGGGGACACGGCGAGCCCCCGACCGGCGAGGGCCGCCATCAGCCCCGTGGCGACGGTGGTCTTGCCGCTGCCCGAGGAGGGTGCGGCGACGACCAGCCGGGGGACGGAGGACATCACCACTCGATGCCCCTCTGGCCCTTCTGGCCGGCGTCCATCGGATGCTTGACCTTGGACATGTCGGTCACCAGATCGGCGAAGTCCACCAGTTTCTCGGGGGCGTTGCGCCCGGTGATCACGACGTGCTGGGTGCCCGGCCGGTCCCGCAGCACCGCGACGACCTCGTCGGTGTCGATCCAGCCCCAGTGCATCGGATAGGCGAACTCGTCGAGCACGTACAGCCGGTACGTCTCGGCGGCCAGGTCGCGCTTGACCTGCTCCCAGCCCTCGCGGGCCTTGTCCTCGTTGTCCATCTGCGCGTCGCGCTGGACCCAGGACCAGCCCTCGCCCATCTTGTGCCAGTCGACGCTGCCGCCCTCGCCGGAGGCGCCGAGCACCCGCAGCGCGTTCTCCTCGCCTACCTTCCACTTCGCCGACTTGACGAACTGGAACACCCCGATGGGCCACCCCTGGTTCCAGGCGCGCAGCGCGAGCCCGAACGCGGCGGTCGACTTGCCCTTGCCGATGCCCGTGTGCACGACGACCAGCGGCCGGTTGCGGCGCTGGCGGGTCGTCAGACCGTCGTCCGGCACGACACTCGGCTGTCCCTGCGGCACTAGGCGGCCCTCCTCGAAGTCGACGTCCCCTGCACATCCCTGACCAGACCGGCGATCGAGTCGGCCCGCAACTCGTCCAGCGTCACCGCCGCGCCGCCCAGTTCACCCGCGAGCCGCCCCGCGAGCCCGAGCCGGACCGGCCCGCTCTCGCAGTCGACGACCACCGAGGCGACCTGCCCGGCCGCCAGCAGCCCCGCCGCGCGCCCGGCCAGTGCCACCGGCTCGGCCCCGCCCGTGGCACGTCCGTCCGTCACCACCACGACGAGGGCACGGCGCGCCGGGTCCCGCAGCCGTTCCACCCGCAGCACCTCGTGCGCCTTCAGCAGCCCGGCCGCCAGCGGAGTGCGCCCGCCCGTCGGCAGCGACTCCAGCCGGGCCGCCGCCGCGTCCACCGAGGAGGTCGGCGGCAGCGCGACCTCGGCGGCCGACCCACGGAAGGTCACCAGACCGACCTTGTCCCGCCGCTGGTAGGCGTCCAGGAGCAGTGACAGGACCGCGCCCTTGACCGCGCCCATCCGCTGCCGGGCCGCCATCGATCCGGAGGCGTCCACCACGAACAGCACGAGGTTGCCCTCACGGCCCTCCCGCGTCGCCTGCCGCAGATCGTCCCGCCGCACCACCAGCCCCGGGCCCGAGCGGCCCCGTGCCCGCTGGTGCGGAGCAGCGGCCTGCACGGTCGCCGCCAGGTGCAGCTTGGTCAGCGACCCGCGGGGACGGCGCGACCCGGTCGTGCGGCCGTGCTCGGTCCGCGCCCGTGACCGCCGTCCGGCCGCGCCCTCGCCGATCCCGGGCACGCTCAGCGTCCTCGTGCGAAAGGGCTCGGCGGCCCGGACCGGGGACTGCTCGGGGCCCTGTCCGGCCGGCGCCTTCCCGTTCTCCGCCGGCTCGCCCTGCGCCGGCACGTCACCGGCCGGGGAGCCCTCGTCCGGACCGTCCTGCGGCGGCGGACCGCCACCGCCGGGCCCGTCCGGACCGGGGTCCGGGTCCGGGTCCGGGTCGTCGT
The DNA here is from genome assembly GCF_000725495.1 of Streptomyces aureus. Classification (GTDB taxonomy): domain Bacteria; phylum Actinomycetota; class Actinomycetes; order Streptomycetales; family Streptomycetaceae; genus Streptomyces; species Streptomyces aureus_B. The sequence goes on along the minus strand of NZ_JNZD01000026.1, from coordinate 59,251 downwards.
CCGTCCCGTCGCCGCCGCCCCCGAACTCCTCCAGCGTCTCGTCCAGCTTGTCCTCGTCGAGCCCGGGCGCGTCGAAGGGGTTGCGGCGGCGCCGGTGCGGCAGCGCGAGCAGCGCGGCCTGCCGGACGTCCTCGGCGAGCACCTCGGTGCGTCCCGCCCAGGCGGCCAGCGCGGTCGCGGTCCTGGCCATCACGATGTCGGCGCGCATGCCGTCCACCTCGAAGGCCGCGCAGGTCGCCGCGATCTGCCGCAGCGCGCCGTCGCCGAGCCGCACGGAGGGCAGCAGCGCGCGCGCCGCCACGATCCGCGCCCGTACGGCGGCCTCCTCGCCGGCCCAGCGCGCGGCGAAGCCGGCCGGGTCGTCGTCGTACGCGAGCCGTCGCCGTACGACCTCCACCCGCTGGTCGGGCTCGCGCGAGGCGGCGACCTCGACCGTCAGCCCGAACCGGTCGAGCAACTGCGGCCGCAGTTCGCCCTCTTCGGGGTTCATCGTCCCCACGAGCAGGAACCGCGCCGCGTGCCGTACGGAGACACCCTCGCGTTCCACGTACGAGGCGCCCATCGCGGCCGCGTCCAGCAGCAGGTCGACCAGGTGGTCGTGGAGCAGGTTGACCTCGTCGACGTACAGGATCCCGCGGTGCGCGTCGGCGAGCAGCCCCGGCTCGAAGGCCTTGACGCCCTCGGCGAGCGCCCGCTCGATGTCCAGGGCGCCGACCAGCCGGTCCTCGGAGGCGCCGACGGGCAGCTCGACCATCCGGGCCGGGCGCCCGGTGCCGGTACCCGCCTCGTGCGGTCCGTCCGGGCAGCCGGGATCGGGGGAGCCGGGGTCGCAGGAGAACCGGCACCCGGGCACGACGGCCACCTCCGGCAGCAGCGCCGAAAGGGCCCGCACCGCGGTCGACTTGGCGGTGCCCTTCTCGCCGCGGACCAGCACTCCGCCGACGGCGGGCGAGACGGCGTTCAGCAGCAGCGCGAGCCGCAGGTCGTCCTGGCCGACGACGGCCGTGAAGGGAAAGGGGGTGCTCACTGGTCGTCGCCCTCCAGGTCGCCTTCGAGCTCCAGATACGTGGCGCGCAGCCGCTCCAGGGTCTCCGCGTCCGGCTCGGCCCACAGGCCCCGGTCCGCGGCCTCCAGCAGCCGCTCCGTGATGCCGCGCAGGGCCCACGGGTTGGACTTCTTCATGAAGTCCCGGTTCTCCGCGTCGAAGACGTACTCCGCGCTGAGCTTCTCGTACATCCAGTCGTCCACGACCCCGGCCGTGGCGTCGTAGCCGAACAGGTAGTCCACGGTCGCCGCCATCTCGAAGGCGCCCTTGTAGCCGTGCCGGCGCATCGCCGCCATCCAGCGCGGGTTGACCACCCGGGCCCGGAAGACCCGGTGGGTCTCCTCGCCCAGCGTGCGGGTCTTCACCTGGTCCGGCACCGCGGAGTCGCCGACGTACGCCTCGGGGGAGGCCCCGGTGAGGTGGCGGACCATCGCGACCATGCCGCCGTGGTACTGGAAGTAGTCGTCGGCGTCGACGAGGTCGTGCTCGCGGGTGTCGACGTTCTTGGCCGCCACCGCGATCCGCCTGAACGCCGTCTCCATGTCGCCGCGCGCCGCCCGTCCCTCGAGCCCGCGCCCGTAGGCGTAGCCGCCCCAGACGGCGTAGACCTCGGCGAGGTCGGCGTCCGAGCGCCAGTTGCGGGCGTCGATCAGCGGCAGCAGACCGGCGCCGTACGCGCCCGGCTTGGAGCCGAAGACGCGGGCGGTCGCGCGCCGCCGGTCGCCGTGCCCGGCGGTGTCCTCGTCGGCGTGCGCGCGGACGAAGTTGCGGTCCGCGGGCTCGTCCAGCTCGGCCACCGCCCGTACGGCGTCGTCGATCAGCGCGATCACGTGCGGGAACGCGTCCCGGAAGAAGCCGGAGATACGGACCGTGACGTCGATGCGCGGGCGGCCCAGCTCCTCCAGCGGCACGATCTCGAAGCCGGTCACCCGGCGCGAGGCGTCGTCCCAGACCGGACGGCAGCCCAGCAGCGCGAGGATCTCGGCGATGTCGTCGCCCTGGGTGCGCATGGCGGACGTGCCCCACACCGTCAGCCCGACCGACGTCGGGTAGGCGCCGGTGTCCTGGAGGTAGCGCTGGACGAGGGAGTCGGCGAGGGACTGCCCGACCTCCCAACTGAGCCGGGAGGGAATGGCCTTGGGGTCGACGGAGTAGAAGTTGCGGCCGGTCGGCAGGACGTTGACGAGTCCGCGCGTCGGTGAGCCCGAGGGGCCCGCCGGGATGTAACCGCCGTCCAGGGCCTTGAGGATGTGGCCGATCTCGTCCGTCGTGCGGGCGAGCCGCGGCACCACCTCGCGGCAGGCGAACTCAAGCACCGCGACGGCGTCCGGGAGTTCGGTGCCGAGGACCTCGCGCACCAGCGCGGGCACGGCCGCCGTCTCCCAGCCCCGCTCCTCCATGCCGAGGGCCGCCCGCCGGCACAGCTGCTCCAACAGGTCGATCGCGTCGGCCGCCGTGCGGGCCGGACCCTCCACGAGGTCCGTCAGCTCGACGGGCGCCTTCACCGGGGCCCCCGGCTCGGCCAGCAGCTCCTTCTCCACCAGCCCGAAGTGCTCGGCGAGCGCGGCGCGCAGGCCGGGCAGGGCGTTCGCCGTGCCGCCCCACACCTGGGAGGCGCGCAGCACGGCGAGCACGAGGTTCACCCGCGGTTCGGCCTCCGGGCCGCCGCCCAGGATGTGCAGACCGTCGCGGATCTGCACGTCCTTGATCTCGCACAGATAGCCGTCGATGTGCATCACGAACTCGTCGAAGTCGCCGTCGTCCGGCTGCTCGTCGACGTGCAGGTCGTGGTGCAGCTCGGCCGCCTTGACCAGCGTCCAGATCTGCGCGCGCACCGCCGGGGCCTTCGTCGGGTCCAGGTCGGACACGAGCGCGTACTCGTCGAGGAGCTGTTCCAGCTTCGCGAGGTCGCCGTACGTGTCGGCGCGGGCCATCGGCGGCACCAAGTGGTCGACCACGGTGGCGTGCCCGCGGCGCTTGGCCTGCGTGCCCTCACCGGGGTCGTTCACGATGAACGGGTAGACCAGGGGGAGTTCGCCGAGGACCGCGTCGGGCGCGCAGCCGCCGCCGAGCCCGAGCCCCTTGCCCGGCAGCCACTCCATCGTGCCGTGCTTGCCCATGTGCACGACCGCGTCCGCGCCGAAACTGTTCTCCAGCCAGCGGTAGGCGGCCATGTAGTGGTGCGACGGCGGCATGTCGGGGTCGTGGTAGATCGCGATCGGGTTCTCGCCGAAGCCACGCGGCGGCTGGATCATCACGACGACGTTCCCGAACTCCAGGCAGGCGAGCACGATGTCGTCGCCGTCGACGTAGAGGGAGCCCGGCGGCTCGCCCCAGGCCTCCAGCATGCCCTCGCGCAGGGCGGGGTCGAGGGTCTCGAACCAGGCCCGGTAGTCGGCGAGGGGCACACGCGCCGGAGCGGCGGCCAGCTGCTCCTCGGTCAGCCACTCGACGTCGTGGCCGCCGGCCTCGATCAGCCGGTGGATCAACTCGTCGCCGTTGTCCGGGTATTCGGTCAGCGCGTAGCCGGCGTCCCGGAGCGCGTCGAGGACCCGGACCGCGGAGGCGGGGGTGTCGAGGCCCACCGCGTTGCCGACCCGGGAGTGCTTCGTCGGATAGGCGGTGAAGACGATCCCGAGCTTCTTCTCCGCGTTCGGCTTGTGCTTCAGCCGGGCGTGGCGCAGGGCGATCCCGGCGACCCGGGCGGCCCGCTCGGGGTCGGCGACGTACACCGGGACGTCGTCAGGGCCCTGCTCCTTGAACGAGAACGGCACGGTGATCAGCCGGCCGTCGAACTCCGGGATGGCGACCTGCATCGCCGCGTCCATGGGGGACAGCGCGGCGTCCGAGGCGGCCCAGGCGGCCCTCGACGAGGTCAGGCACAGCCCTTGGAGCACCGGGACGTCGAGGTCGGCGAGCGCCCCGATGTCCCAGGCCTCCTCGTCGCCGCCCGCGGACGCCTCGGAGGCATGGGTGCCGCCCGCCGCGAGGACGGTGGCGACGAGGGCGTCGGCGCGGCCGAGGATCCCGTACAGGCCCGGGTCTGCCCCGCGCAGCGAACCGCAGTACACGGGAAGGGCGTTGGCGCCCCGGGCCTCGATCGCGTCGCACAGCGTGTCCACGAACGCGGTGTTCCCGGACAGCTCGTGCGCCCGGTAGAACAGCACGCCGACCGTCGGCCGGCCCTCGGTGAAGGCACGCTCGCCGTGGACGCCGAACTCCGCCGTCCGGTGCGGCTCCTCGAAGCCCTCGCCCGTCAGCAGCACGGTGTCGGAGAGGAACCGGGCCAGCTCCCCGAGGTTGGCCGGACCGCCCTCGACGAGGTAGCGCAACGCCTCGGCGACCACGCCCGCGGGCACCGACGACTCGGCCATCAGTTCGGCGTCGGGCACCGACTCGCCGCCCAGCAGCACGGTCGGGATCCCGGACGCCTTCAGAAAGGCCAGCCCGTCCTCCCAGGCGCGCTTGCCGCCGAGCAGCCGCACGACGGCCAGGTCCGCGCCCTCGACCAGCGCGGGCAGTTCGGCGCCGACGTCCACCCGGGTCGGATTGCCGATCCGGTAGGCGGCGCCGCTGGCACGGGCGGCCAGCAGATCCGTGTCGGCGGTCGACAACAACAACAACACAGTGCTCATGCGGGTGCTCCCGGTGGAATGAAGGGCAGTCCTTGCGGCGCGCCGGACTCGATGAGCCGCCACAGCGCGTCCGTGTCCGCGTGTTCCTCGATCAGGTCGCCGAGCCGGTCCAGCTGCTCCTCGCGCAGCGCCGCGAACGACGTGTCGGGGGCCGGCACGAAGCGGCGGCCCGCGGCGGCGGCCACCTCGCGCAGGAAGGCCCGCCGGAAACCGTCCGACTCCAGTGACCCGTGCCAGTGCGTGCCCCACACGGCGCCGACCCGGCAGCCGTCCAGGCCCGCTCCGTCGGCGTCCGACATGAACGTCCGGCCGCCCGTCACCTCGGCGACGCCGTGATGGATCTCGTACCCCTCGACGTGCTCGCCGAGGGCCCTGCCCACCGGCCGGGCCAGGGTCTTCTCCCGCGCGAACCGCACGCGTACGGGCAGCAGTCCGAGCCCGTCGACGTGGCCGACGCGGGACTCGACCTCGTCCTCGATGTGCTCGCCGAGGAGCTGGTAACCGCCGCACACACCGAGGACGGGCCGCCCCTCGGCGGCCCGGCGCGCGATGGCGTCCGCGAGGCCGCGCTCGCGCAGCCACCGGAGCGCCTTGACCGTGCCGCGGGTGCCGGGCACGACGACCAGATCGGCGTCGGCCAGTTCCTCGGCCCGGTCCACGAACCGCACGACGACACCCGGTTCGGCGGCCAGCGCGTCCACGTCGGTGAAGTTGGACATCAGCGGGATCGCGCAGACGGCGACCCGCAGGACGTCCTCGCCGACGGGGGAGGAGACCGCCGACTCGCGGACGGCCCCGCGCAGCGAGACCCGCAGTCCGTCCTCCTCGTCGATCCCGAGCCCGTGCCGGAACGGCAGTACGCCGTACGTGCGCCGCCCGGTGAGGCCGTGCAGCATGTCCAGCCCCGGCTCCAGCAGACTCACGTCACCGCGGAACTTGTTGACGAGGAACCCGGCGACGAGCGCCTGGTCCTCGGGAGACAGCAGCGCGACCGTCCCGAAGAACGAGGCGAACACCCCGCCCCGGTCGATGTCGCCGACGACGAGCACGGGAAGCCCGGCGTTGCGCGCCACCCCCATGTTCACGATGTCGGTGCGCCGCAGGTTGATCTCGGCCGGACTCCCGGCGCCTTCACAGATCACCGCGTCATACGTGCCCCGCAACGTCGCCAGACAGTCGAGGACGGTCGCGAGGAGTGCTTCCTGGCGCCCCCCGCGCAACCGGTCCCCGGGGGACGCGCTCCCCGGGGCGCCGGTCCCGGACCCGGCCGTCCCGAAGAACCCGCGCGCGCTCATCTCGCCCACCGGCCTGCCCATCAGGACGACCTGGCTGGTGCGGTCGCCGCCCGGCTTGAGCAGCACGGGGTTCATCAGCGCGGTCGGCTCCACCCGGGCGGCCTGCGCCTGCATGGCCTGCGCCCGCCCGATCTCGGCGCCCTCGCGGGTCACGAACGAGTTCAGGGACATGTTCTGCGCCTTGAACGGCGCGACCTTGACGCCCTGGCGCGCCAGCCACCGGCAGATCCCGGCGGTCACGACGCTCTTGCCCGCGTCGGAGGTGGTCCCGGCGATCAGCAGCCCGCCGCTCATACGGTGCGTCCCTTCCTGGTGGACGAAGCCCGTCCGGTCCGGCCGAGCAGGATCCGGGCGGCGGCGCTCACCCCGAGCGCGAGCCAGCCGACGCGCCGGGAGAGCCGTACGGCCCGTTCGATGTCGTGGACCTCGACGGCGCGCCCCGTGCCGTTGAGCACGGGCCGGTGCTCGACCCGCCCGCCGTACGCGAGGGTGCCGCCGAGCCGGACGCCGAGGGTGCCCGCGAACGAGGCCTCCACGGGACCGGCGTTGGGGCTCGGATGCCGGCGGGCGTCGGCGCGCCAGGCACGCAGGGCGCCGCGCGGGTCGGGCCCGGCCACGGCCGCGAGGACGGCGGTCAGCCGCGCTCCCGGCCAGCCGGCCAGGTCGTCGAGCCGGGCGGAGGCCCAGCCGTAGCGCCGGTACCGGGGGGACTTGTGTCCGACCATGGCGTCGAGGGTGTTGACCGCGCGGAAGGCGACGAGTCCGGGCACGCCGGCGACGGCGCCCCAGACCAGGGCGCCCACGACGGCGTCGGAGGTGTTCTCGGCGACGGACTCGACGACGGCGCGCGCGACGCCGTCGGCGTCCAGCGCCTGCGGGTCGCGTCCGCACAGGTGCGGCAGCCGCTCCCGGGCCACGGCGAGGTCACCGGCGGCGAGCGCGCCGCCGATCGCCCGCGCCTCGCGGCCGAGGGAGGTTCCCCCGACGACGGACCAGGTGGCGGCGGCGGTCAGCGCGACGGACGCGGCGGGCGAGGTACGGACACGACGGCTCGCGAGCACGGCGAGTCCGGTGGCGCCGCCGACGCAGACGGCGGTGTGCAGGGCGCCCCACCCGCGGTGGTCGCGCCACAGGGTCCGCTCCACGGTCGCGGCGGCCCGCCCGAACGCGGCGACCGGATGCCCTCGGCGGGGATCGCCGAGCAGCAGGTCGCCGAGAAGGCCGGCGGCGGCGCCGTACGCGAAGACGCGATCGGCACGCACGGGGTCAGCCGGCCGTGGGGTGCGGCGGAACCTTCGTACTCAGCGGAACGGGCAACGGGCAGCCGCGCATGGCGATATGTCCTCACTCAGGGTGTCCACGCCCTGGTTCGACGAGACCGGCGGTGAGAGTTCCTGGCTCCCGGGGAGTTTCTTCCCCGATGACAGTGGCGGGACCGCGCCGGATTCGCACCGGCTTCCTCTCATGCCGCCGTACTTGGCTCCGGCAGTCCACCACGGGGCGAGAACGGCCGTCAACTGGCTGTTGACCTGCGGAGGGACAGTGTGCGCAGGCCCACATACGCGTGGGGCGCGGGACGGTGATCCGTCCCGCGCCCCACGCGCGGTTCCGCTCGGCGCGACCCGGTTCCGGGCCGCGCCGAGCGGGCTACTTGGTGATGATCAGGGAGATGCCGTACGCCACCGCCGCGGCGCAGGCCGCGAAGCAGACGTAGGCGCCGGTGGCCGCCGCGACGGCGGAACCGCCCTGGGACGACTCCTTCTTGGAGAGGCCGGCGACGCCGAGGGTGAAGAGGGCGACGAGGGCCACGGTCACTCCGAGGCTGACCCCGAAGACGGAACCGAGGGCTGACCAGTCGATGCTCATGCTGTTTCTTCCTTCGGGTCTCAGGCCACGCGCGACGGGGCCGACGGGTTCGCCGTGGGCTCGGCCGGAGCGGGGATGGTGGCCGTGAGGCCGTCGGTGACGGTGCCGGCCGGGGGCGGGGTGACGGCGGCGATGGCCTGCGTCACCACTCCGGCGGGCTCCTCGGCGTCGTTCACGTTGTTGTGGTCGATGACCTCGCGGCGCGAGCGGCGCCAGATCGCGAAGCTGGACGCGACCAGGAAGACGGCGACGAGCGCGGTGCCCCAGGTGCCGAATCCGGTGACCCACTCGGCGAGGGCGCCGACCAGGGCGGCGGCGGGCAGCGTGAGGACCCAGGCGACGACCATGCGGGTGGCGGTGGACCAGCGGACCACACCGCCCTTGCGGCCGAGGCCCGCACCCATCACGGAACCGGAGACCGAGTGCGTGGTGGAGAGGGAGAAGCCGATGTGCGACGAGGCCAGGATGACCGTGGCCGCGCTGGTCTGGGCGGCGAAGCCCTGCTGCGGCTGGAGGTCGGTCAGGCCCTTGCCCATCGTGCGGATGATGCGCCAGCCGCCCAGGTAGGTGCCGAGCGCGATCGCGAGACCGGCGGAGAGGATGACCCAGACCGGCGGGTCGGAGTCGGGAGCGACGGCGCCACCGGCGACCAGGGCCAGGGTGATGATGCCCATCGTCTTCTGCGCGTCGTTGGTGCCGTGGGCCAGCGAGACCAGGCCCGCGGAGGCTATCTGGCCGGCGCGGTAGCCCTTCTTGGTGGCCTTGGTGTCGGCGTCACCGCTGAGCTTGTACGACAGCCGGGTGGCGACCATCGCCGCGAGGCCCGCGACGATCGGTGCCGCGACGGCGGGCAGGAGCACCTTGCCGACCAGGACGTCCCCGTGCACCGCGCCGGTGCCGGCGGAGGCGATGGTGGCGCCGACCAGACCGCCCATGAGGGCGTGCGAGGAGCTGGACGGGAGTCCGACGAGCCAGGTCACCAGGTTCCAGAGGATCGCGCCCACGAGGGCGGCGAAGATCACCTCCGGCCGGATGCCCGTCTCGTCGACGAGGCCTTTGGAGATCGTGTTGGCGACCTCGACGGAGAGGAAGGCGCCGACAAGGTTGAGGGCGGCGGACATGGCCACCGCGACCTTGGGCTTGAGTGCGCCGGTCGAGATGGTGGTGGCCATCGCGTTGGCGGTGTCGTGGAAACCGTTCGTGAAATCGAACACGAGAGCGGTGACGATCACGATTCCGAGGAGGAGCGTGATGTGTTCCATTTACCCAGGCTTCTGTTGGACGTCAGTGGCAGGTGGACCGTAGGCAACCTGGGTGAACGGAAGGTGAACTGGGTCGGGCGCAACGGTGTCCCGAACGGTGGACCCTCATTCCGCTTGTGTCGGGGCGTGGTTCGCGGGGCTCGAACGGATGCGGAATTCCGTGCTCCGATTGGCCTCTCGGGACCGGTCCGACCGGGTGGCTCGAGACAGGTTTGAGAGACGAGATCCCCGTCACGCCCAGGCTGTAGCCGTCGTCACACCCGCCGAGGGGTCGAAATGGCCGTCCCGGGGGTGGCGTCGGGGCCCTGACCGGCTCGTAGCGGGTCGACCACGGGGTGTGATCCGCCGTAAATGTCCGACCGGGATTACGTAGGCGTTCCATCGGTATGACGTGATGTAAATCACATACAACCATGAGGACTTGGTGGCCGGATGCACCCCCCGTCCGTCCGTCTTCCGTCCCCCGTGCGTCCCTCGAGCGTCCCCGGGCGAGCCCGTACGGGGTGCGTTCGGGGCGGCGCCTGGCAGGATCGCGTCATGAATGAGCGCAACGGGGACGCCGCGGACGGGCATGAGCGGCCGGGGACGACCGGCCGGGCCGGCCGACGGCAGGCAACTGCTCCGCGGAACACGGAGGACGCACTCGGACGGGCCTGGGACGAGCTGGTGGCGACGGCCCGGCGCACGGTCGCCGACGGACTGGTCGTCGGCACCTCCGGCAACGTCTCGGTCCGCGTCGGCGACACCGTCCTGGTCACCCCCACGGGCGTGCCCTACGACCGGCTGACCCGGGAGGACCTCGTCGGCGTCGGCCTCGACGGCCGGCAGGTCCTCGGCTCGCTGCGTCCGACCAGCGAACTGCCCATGCACCTCGCCGTGTACCGCGCGACCGACGCGCGGGCGATCGTCCACACCCACGCCCCGCACGCGACGGCCGCCTCGCTCCTGGTCCCCGAACTCCCGCTCGTCCACTACATGGCGGCCGCCATGGGCGGCCCGGTCCGCGTCGCCCCCTACGCCCCCTACGGCACACCGGAACTGGCCGAGAACACCCTCCGGGCCCTGGCCGGCCGCACCGCCTGCCTGCTGCAGAACCACGGCACCCTGGCCCACGGGGCCTCGCTGGACCAGGCGTACGACCGCACCGCCCAGCTGGAATGGATGTGCCGCGTCTGGCTCCTGGCCTCCTCGGTCCCGGGCCTCGCCCCCACCCTCCTCTCACCGGACCAGCTCGCGGAGGCGGGGGAGCGGCTGAAGGGGTACGGCCAGAAGGGCTGAGCCCGGCCGCGGGCCCCGGCCGCGCAGGATCCTGCGGGCGCCCGCGGTGAGGGCTCCGGGGCATCAGCTGTGCTGGACCGCGGGCACATGCCGTGCGCGGTGCCGGTGCTGCGGGCTTCGGTCGGGCGGGCTCCGTGGGCCCCGGCCGTGCCGGCTTCCCGGGCGCCGGGCGTGCGGGCTGCCGCCTCCTCGTTCGACGACCGGGCCTGCCCCGCGGGCCCCGCCCGTGCTTGCCCCCGTGGGCTCCGCGGGCGCCACCCGTGCCGGTCTGGTGGGCGTCCGTCCGGCAGGCCTCGCCGGCCCCGCGCGTCACCCCAGGAGGCGCCTCCGCTGGCCGATGGCCGTCGCCCCCGGGAAACTGGTCGGGTGCGCACCCTAAGAGCCACGGCAGCGGCCGTCACCGTAGCCATAGCCGCGGGCGCGGCCTCCGTGGCGGCGGGCCGGTTCGCCAGCGACGCCGCGCTCAAGACGCGGCCCGGCAAACCCCTGCCCACCGAGCCCCGGCTCACCGTGCACGCCACGACGGCCGGCGGCATCACCCTCACCAGGGCCCTCGCCTCCCGGCGCCCGGGCACCTACGGCCTGGCGGGCGACGGCTCCCACGCGGTCGTCGGCCCCCTCCAGAACTCCGTGCCCCACACCGCCGACACCGTCGTACGCACCCTGGAACGGGTCACGCACGGCTCCCTGGAACCCGGCGACAAGGTGTGGCTCACCCCGAACCTCTACGTCGGCGACCCTGGATCCGCCCTCGGACTCGAACACGCCGACGTCGACGTGCCCGGCGAACTCGGCGCCCTGCCCGCCTGGTTCGTACCCGCCGTCCGCGACACCTGGGTCATCACCGTGCACGGCCTGGGCACCACCCGGGAACAGCCCATGAACCTCATGGGGTTCCTGAACGGACGGCACTTCCCCGTCCTCGACCTCGCCTACCGGGGCGACCTCGGGGCACCCCGCCCGCCGGACGGACTGAACCACCTCGGCGAGACCGAGTGGCGCGACCTCGACGCCGCCATCCGCTACGCCGTGCGGTTCGGCGCCGAGCGGGTCGTCCTCTACGGCTGGTCCACCGGCGCCACCATGGCCCTGCGCGCCGCCGCCCACTCCGCCCTGCGCGAGCGGATCTCCGGCCTCGTCCTGGACTCGCCGGTCCTCGACTGGGAGACCACCCTGCGCGCCCTCGCCGGCGCCCGCCACACCCCGGCCTTCCTGCTGCCGCTGGCGGTGCGTGCCGCACAGGGCCGCACCGGCGTTCGCGGCGACCGCATCGCGCACGCCGCCCACCCCGACCAGGTCAAGGTGCCGACCCTGCTGGTGCACGGTCCCGACGACCGCATCGCCCCCTGGGGCGCCTCCCGCCGGCTCGCCGCGAGCCGCCCCGACCTGGTCACCCTGCACACCGTCCCGGACGCCCCGCACGGCGCCATGTGGAACGCCGACCCGGCGGCCTACGAGGAAGCCCTGCGCCGTTTCCTGGTCCCCTTGATGTAGGGCGCGGGGCCCGCCGGAAGGGCGCCGGCACGGCTCCCCGAGCCCGCCCGGGAAGACGCTTCCGGTTGAGGCCGGGACAACTCCGCGCCGCGCCGTTTCCCGCGTGCCGGGCACCCCGGGAACGGTCCGGCCTCCGGTGTGCCCGTGGCCTGCGAGGGCATTCCGTTTGGGTTTTCGGACTGTCAACCGCAAGACTGCACTCGTGACGTCCCGTAACCCGCGCGACTCCAGGCTCCGACTCGTCAGCCCGCGGTCCCTCGCGACCGCCCCCCGAGCGGTCACCCAGCGCCGCACCCGCCGCCCCGCGCCGCGGCCGCCGGAAGGCACACCGCCGCCCGCGGAGCTCGCCCGCATGGCGCGCACACGGCTGTCCGACGCGGCCCGGGTGGCCCGTTGGGCCGACGCCGCCCTGCGCCCGGGGCGTGACACCGCGAACCCCGACGGCAAGGGCACCCTCTCCGACGCCACCGCCCACCGGGCCGCCTCGGATCTCGGACTCACCCCGGTGCAGGTCCGCGGCGACTGGGACACCGCCCGGCTGGCCGGTCTCATCGAGGTGCACGGCGACGACGCCCGCCCGGGATGGCGGCTGCGCGCCTGGAGCCGCGACGACAGCGCCGTCCTGCGCGGCTGGGTCGCCCTCTTCGACGCCTGGTCCCTCGCCTACCCCGAACCGGCGGACGGCGAGCCCGCGGCCGTCGCCGAGGTCGTCTCCGCGATGCCCCAGGTGCTCTCCTTCCTCCAGCTCTCCAACGGGCCCGTCCCGGTGGACCAGCTCCTCGACCTCCTCGGCCAGCGCGTCACGGAACTGCGCACCGAGCGCTGCGAGATCACCTACGGCCCCGAGCCCGCGACCGAGCCCGCCCCGGAACCCGCCGAGGTCCCGGACGCACCCCTGGCCCCGCTCCTCGATTGGGCCCTGGGAGCCCTCGCCCACGTCGGCGCGCTGACCTACGGCGAGGGACAGGCCACCCTCACCGGGCTCGGCAGCTGGGCGGTCTGGGTCAAGCTGGAGCAGATCTGCGTCGCCGCGCAGAGCCCCGCCGGCAACATCGAGCAGTCCGCCGAGGACATGCTCCGCGGCTGCGCCCAGCTCCGCCCCAACGCGGCCCGCGCCGAGTACCGGGCCTGGCTCGCCGCCCGCCCGGTCGGCGGCGCCGTCACCGAACTCATCGAGGCGGCCCGCGGCGAGGACGCCCTCACCCGCGGCCTCGCCTTCGAGGCACTGCGCGTGGTCGGCGCCCCCGCCGAGCCCGAGGTGCGCGCGGTCGCCGAGGAGACCTCGCTGCGCCCGTACGCCCTGCTGTGGCTGGCCGAGCACGACGGCTACGACCCCGAGGACGCCCACGAGGTCCTCACCCGCGCCGAGTCCACCTGGCTGTGGGTCGACACCGCCGCGGCCGTCGCCGACCACGGCGAGGCCCCGCTCCTCGTCCGTCACCTGGAGTCCGCGGTGCAGCCCACCGTGCCCGCGCTCCTCGACGAGGTGCGCGCGGTCGGCCACCCGCGCACGGTGCAGGTGCTGGTCGCTCTCGCCGCCGCGCACCCCGACCCCGCGCTCGCCAAGGCCGTGCGCAGGGCCGCCTTCCAGGTGCACACCGGGGGGAGCTGACCGGCCCGGCCGGCCGACGCCCCCCGGGCCGGACCCCGGAGCGGTCCTACGCGCCCGTCTCCGGGGCGTAGGTGCCGAAGCTCCAGATGTTGCCCTCCAGGTCGCGGGCCATGTAGTCGCGCGAGCCGTAGTCCTGGTCGGTCGGGGCCATCAGGATCTCCGCTCCGTGCTCCACCGCCCGCCGGTGGTGTGCGTCGACGTCGTCCACGACGATGTAGACCCCGCACGGGCCCGCGTTCTTCATCGCCTCGTCGAAGCGGCCCCCGCGTCCCTTCGAGCCGAGCATCACCGCGCCGTTGCCCTGCACCAGCTCGGCGTGCATCACCGAGCCGTCCTCGCTCTCGTAGACCGACAGCTCGGTGAAGCCGAAGGCCTCCGTGAGCTGTCTGATCGCCCCCTTCGCGTCGGCGTACAGCATCGAGGGGTAGATGCTCGGGCGCCCGCCGTTCGTGCCGGCCATGCCGATACCTCCGTCTCGTCACGCATTGCCTTGATCCGGTACGCCGCCCAGTCTGGCACCGGCCACTGACAACGCCCCGTGTCCCGGCGGAGCGGCTCACCGGAACGTGTCGCACTGCGCCATGTCGCCGCTGGTGAAGCCCTGGTAGAACCACCGCTGCCGCTGCGCCGCCGACCCGTGCGTCCAGGTCTCCGGAGTCACCCGGCCCTGGTACCGCGACTGGATCCGGTCGTCGCCCACGGCCGCCGCCGCGTCCAGCCCGTCCCGGACGTCGGCGTCCGTCAGCGAGGTCAGCAGCGGCTTTCCCGTCGACGCGGACGGCGTGGTGGTCGCGTGCCGCGTCCACACCCCCGCGTAGCAGTCGGCCTGGAGCTCCGTCCTCACCGCGTCGCCGCCGGCACCGGTCCCGCCGCCCTTCGCGCGGGACAGGGCGCCCGTGAGGTTCTGCACATGGTGCCCGTACTCGTGCGCCACCACGTAGGCCCCCGCGAACGGTCCGCCGCCGGCGCCGAACTTCGTCCGGAGGTCGTCGAAGAAGCCGAGGTCCAGATACACCTTGCGGTCGCCGGGACAGTAGAAGGGCCCGACGGCCGAGGACGCGGTGCCGCACGCGGTGTTCACCCGGCCGTCGAAGAACACCGTGGGGGCGCGGGTGTACGCGCCGCCCCGGCGCGCGAACTCCCGGGTCCAGTAGTCCTGGACGCTGTTGACCACCGCCACGGTCCGGCAGTCCTCCCGGGCGTTCGCGTCCCGCCCCGTCCGGCAGGACCGCTGCACCTCCGCGAGGGAGGAGCCGGTGGCCCCCTGCCCGTCACCGTCCGAGGAGAGCCCGAGCCGGTCGGGGCCCACCCCGAAGAGCAGTCCGAGGACGAGCGCGATCAGCGCGGCGAGACCGCCGCCGAGCCTCGCGCCGCCGGGGACGCGACCGCCGCGCCGGTCCTGCACCTCGGAGGTGTCCAGGCCGGCGTCGTCGTCGAACCGCATGGGCACACCGCCTTCGTCGCTCCGTGGCGCCATCCTCGTACGCCCTCGGGCACCCGGCCCCGGGCCGCGGTCCGAACGGGCGACGGGGCCGCCGGACCCCCGGAAGGGGGCGAGCATCACAGGTGCCGGACACCACACACCCGGAAAACTGGTTGCACCGCCCCGTTAGACTTGGCCCATGGCCACTCTCCTCGCGCATTAGACGGCGTGAACGTCCTCGGCCGTCCACCCCGCCATCAATCCCGCTCTGGAGTCTGTCCGTGATCTCCGCCTCCGGTATCGAGCTGCGCGCCGGTGCCCGCATCCTCATCGAGTCCGCCACCTTCCGCATCACCAAGGGTGACCGCATCGGCCTGGTCGGCCGCAACGGCGCGGGCAAGACGACGCTCACCAAGGTCCTCGCCGGCGAGGGCCAGCCCGCCGGCGGAACCGTCGCCCGCTCCGGCGAGGTCGGCTACCTCCCGCAGGACCCGCGCACCGGAGACCTCGACGTCCTCGCGCGCGACCGCGTCCTGTCGGCCCGCGGCCTCGACGTCCTGATCCGCAAGATGCGCGAGAACGAACAGCGCATCGCCAACGGCTCCGGCGCCACCCGCGAGAAGGCCCTGCGACAGTACGAGCGCCAGGAGACGGAGTTCCTGACCAAGGGCGGGTACTCCGCCGAGGCCGAGGCCGCGACCATCGCCGCCGCGCTCAACCTCCCCGACCGCGTGCTCGGCCAGCCCCTGCACACGCTCTCCGGCGGTCAGCGCCGACGTATCGAGCTGGCCCGCATCCTCTTCTCGGACGCCGACACCCTGCTGCTCGACGAGCCGACGAACCACCTCGACGCCGACTCCATCGTCTGGCTGCGCGACTACCTGAAGACGTACCGCGGCGGCTTCATCGTGATCTCCCACGACGTCGACCTCGTCGAGACGGTCGTCAACAAGGTGTTCTACCTGGACGCCAACCGCGCCACGATCGACGTCTACAACATGGGCTGGAAGCTCTACCAGCAGCAGCGCGAGGCCGACGAGAAGCGCCGCAAGCGCGAGCGGCAGAACGCCGAGAAGAAGGCCGCCGCCCTCAACGCCCAGGCCGACAAGATGCGCGCCAAGGCCACCAAGACGGTCGCCGCGCAGAACATGGCCAAGCGCGCCGACCGGCTGCTCTCCGGCCTGGAGTCCGTCCGCGTCTCCGACAAGGTCGCCAAGCTGCGCTTCCCGGAGCCCGCGCCCTGCGGCAAGACCCCGCTCATGGCCGAGGGCCTGTCGAAGTCGTACGGCTCGCTGGAGATCTTCACCGACGTCGACCTGGCCATCGACAAGGGCTCCCGCGTCGTCATCCTCGGCCTGAACGGCGCCGGCAAGACGACCCTCCTGCGCCTGCTCGGCGGTGCCGAGCAGCCCGACACCGGAGAGGTCGTCGAGGGCCACGGCCTCAAGCTCGGCTACTACGCCCAGGAGCACGAGACCCTCGACCCCGAGCGCACGGTCCTGGAGAACATGCGCTCGGCCGCCCCCGACCTGGACCTGGTCGAGGTCCGCAAGACCCTCGGCTCGTTCCTGTTCTCCGGGGACGACGTCGACAAGCCGGCCGGCGTGCTCTCCGGCGGCGAGAAGACCCGGCTCGCGCTCGCGACCCTCGTCGTCTCGTCCGCGAACGTCCTGCTGCTCGACGAGCCGACGAACAACCTCGACCCGGCCAGCCGTGAGGAGATCCTCGGCGCGCTGCGCACCTACAAGGGCGCCGTCGTCCTCGTCACCCACGACGAGGGTGCCGTCGAGGCGCTCCAGCCGGAGCGGATCATCCTGCTCCCGGACGGCGTCGAGGACCTGTGGGGCGCCGACTACGCCGACCTCGTGGCCCTCGCCTGAGTCCCGCCCGGCCCCCTCGCGGGGCCGGCGGCGCCTGATCGATGGAGTGATCCACTGCGTATGGATCATTCGGCCGATCCGTGATCCATCATCTGTGTGAGATCTCCTCGTACCGCGGTGTGTCGTACATCGATTTCACGGCCGAGTCCTTTGTTCCCAAGGGCTCGGCCGTCCTGCGTCGCTGACCAGGTACTTCGCCGGAGGACCCGTTCGGGCGCAGGGGCCGCACCACCCGGAATCACTGGTTCCACTCGTGGGGACGGACTCCTGTCGTCAAAACCTTGTCTTACGGACCTTGCCGAATGGGTGGCCATGACGCCCGAAAGGGGTGATCATGAGAGTCCAGAGCGCACTTCCCATGAGGAGGACCGGGTGGCCGAGACTCTGAAGAAGGGCAGCCGGGTTACCGGCGCCGCGCGCGACAAGCTCGCGGCAGACCTGAAGAAGAAGTACGACTCCGGTGCGAGCATCCGAGCGCTGGCCGAAGAGACCGGCCGCTCGTATGGCTTCGTCCACCGGATGCTCAGCGAGTCGGGCGTCACGCTCCGAGGGCGTGGCGGTGCGACGCGGGGCAAGAAGGCCGCCTCGGCCTGAGGCCGGGCGTCCCCATCGGCTTCGGTGGTGACCACCCGGTCGGTCGGGTGACCGACCGGGTGGTTACTGTGCAGTCACTTAGGTGCGTTCCTCGCCGTGCGAGGCGCGCCCCTGATCCGACCGCACCCATCGGAGGCACCCCATGGCTTCGCTCGACAAGGATCTCGACCCCGTACTCGACCAGGACGGCGTACGGCTCACCGTCGACGGCGCGACCGCCACGGTGACGCTGACCAATCCGGCCAAGCGCAATGCCCAGAGTCCTGCTCTCTGGCGGGCCTTGACGCAGGCGGGTCGGTCACTGCCGGGCTCCGTCCGGGTGGTCGTCCTGCGGGCCGAGGGCCAGTCCTTCTCCGCGGGGCTCGACCGGCAGGCGTTCACGCCCGAGGGGTTCGACGGCGAGCCGTCGTTCATCGACCTCGCGCGCGGTTCGGACGCCGAGCTCGACGCGACCATCGCCGAGTACCAGGAGGCGTTCACCTGGTGGCGGCGCAGCGACATCGTGTCCATCGCCGCCGTCCAGGGGCATGCCATCGGTGCCGGCTTCCAGCTCGCCCTCGCGTGTGACCTTCGCGTCGTCGCCGACGACGTGCAGTTCGCCATGCGCGAGACCAGCCTCGGGCTGGTGCCCGACCTCACCGGGACGCACCCGCTGGTCGCCCTCGTGGGGTACGCCCGTGCGCTGGAGATCTGCGCCACGGGCCGCTTCGTGCTCGCCGAGGAGGCCGAGCGCACCGGGCTCGCCAACCTCGCCGTGCCCGGCGACCAGCTCGACGCGGCGGTCGCCGACCTGGCCGCGGCGCTGCTGGCCGCGCCCCGGGACGCCGTGATCGAGACGAAGGCGCTGCTGCGCGGTGCCCAGGAGCGCACCTACGAGGAGCAGCGCACCGCCGAGCGCGCCTCCCAGGCCCGCAGGCTCCGCGACCTCGCGGGCGTCGGCGAATAGCCCTCCGGGCGCGCACGAATTCTCTTCGGCGCGCCCCCTCCAGGCGGGCACCCGGCGCCGCCGGGCGCCCCGCCACCCCGACCGGCCCAGAGAAGGGCGCACCCGGAGACCGCGTTCGCGAGGGCATGTTCCCGGGCGGGTGCGCCCCGCCCCGCGACGGTCACGGTCGGTGGGACGGGGTACCCGAGGTCACGGATGTCACCAGGACCGCCACCGACGGGGTGTCCCGTGTGGATTCGGTGACCGCTGTTCTGACCGCCCGGGCCACGTCCACCGCGCGTTCGTCCCCGGAGACCTCCAGTTCGACCCGGACGTGGCGGCGCGGCAGGGCCGGTTCCACGGTGGGCACGCTTTCGACGTGGACCGGCCGGCCCAGCGAGTCCGTCAGCCGGGTGACCCCCGGAACGGCCGACACCGCCGCCGCGATCCGGGCCTCCTCGGGGTCCCTCGGCACCGACGGGGGCCCCGACTCGCCGGCCGCGTCCCGGGTCCCGTCGGCCGAACCGGCCCGGGGATTCACCCGTACGCCGTCTTCCGCGGGAGTTTCCTCCAGCAGGTCCGTCACCCGAAGGTCGACCTCCGCGACGTCCAGGCCCAGCAGCCGGGTCGCGGCGGACACCACGGCCAGGCGCAGCCGGGCCGCGACGGCCGGCAGCGGCTCGGCGCCGGGGAACCCGGGATCCGCCGCGACCGCGAACTCCGCGGTGACGCGCAGCGGACCCGGCGGCAGGGCACTGGGCGGCGGCGGCACGGCCGGCTCACCGGCCCCGTCCGGGTCGGCCAGCGCGAGCCGCAGCGCCCCGAGCCGCACCCCCGCCACGGCCGCCGTCTCGCGCCGCAGCACCGACGCGGCCGCCTGCTCCGTGATCCACGCGCCGTCGAGCGCGAGCCCCAGCGGCAGGAGTCTGCCGAGCCCGAGCCGATCCCGTACCGCCTGTGTCCACCGGTCCGCCGTCATTGCTCCAGCGTGCCTCATCCACGGCGCGCGACGGCGCGACCCGACCTACTGTGAGCAGAGGAGGACGACCGAAAGGGACGTACGGCGATGACCGACATGACCGAGCGGAACCGGACGGACAGCCCCGACACCGAGAAGGAGTCCCAGCAGACCCGCAAGCCCACCCGGCGCGGCGGCGGAGACCCCGCCACCCGGGGACGGACCACGATCGCCGACGGAGTCGTGGAGAAGATCGCCGGGCTCGCCGCCCGGGACGTGGTCGGTGTCCACACGATGGGCAGCGGGCTCAGCCGCACCTTCGGAGCCGTACGCGACCGGGTGCCCGGCGGGTCCACCAAATCGGTGACGCGCGGAGTCAAGGCCGAGGTCGGAGAGCTGCAGACGGCGCTCGACCTGGAGATCGTCGTCGACTACGGCGTGTCGATCTCCGACGTGGCCCGGGCCGTGCGGGAGAACGTCATCTCCGCCGTCGAGCGCATGACGGGGCTCGAAGTGGTGGAAGTCAACATCGCGGTGAGTGACGTGAAGCTTCCCGAGGAAGAGGAAGAAGAGCCGGAGTCACGGCTCCAGTGACCCCCCGGGGCCGCCGGAACGCCCCCGACCCCGGCCCGCCGCACCCTGAGTGACCCGGCCACCGACCGCTGAGGAGCGCACCATGAGCTTGGCCGTGATCGGCATGATCGCCGGAATGGCGCTGGCCTTCGCCGGGTACTTCGGCGGCTTCGGCGCGTTCCTCCTGGTGGCCGCGCTGGGGGCCGTCGGGTTCGTCGTCGGGCGGCTCCTGGAGGGGGACCTGGACATCGGCGACTTCTTCCGCGCCCGCGGCGACCGGCGGCGGTGACACGTGCCCGATCACCCCGAGCCGCCCGGCGCGCCGCGGCCGGCCCTCGTGACCGTCCCGCCCCCCGAGCGGGGCGCCACCAGGATCGCCGACCGCGTCGTCGCGAAGATCGCCTCGCGCGCGGCCCGCGAGGCGCTGCCCCCGCCGCCCGCCGACGCGGTCCCCCCGCACGCGTCGGTCGTCGTACGGCGGCAGGCGTCGGGCACCGGGGGCACGGACGGCACCCCGACGCACAGCGCCCGGGTCCGGGTCAGCCTGGAGCTCGGATACCCCGCCGACATCGGCGCCCAGTGCGGCGCGGTGCGTCGTCATGTCACCGAGCGGGTAGAGGCGTTGGCGGGCATGGAAGTGCCCGAGGTGGCAGTCCAGGTGGAGCGGCTGCATCTGACACCCGAGTCCGGCGCGGTACGGGGGAGGACGCAATGAGCGAGCCCCAGGGCTCCGAGGACACCCGGAAGACGCCCGTCCTGGAGAAGTCCGGCGACGGGGACGGCACGGGTGCCCTCGGGCAGTCCGCCTCCGCCGCCGCGTACGAACCGCTGGACACCACCGGCGACGAGGACGGTCGCCAGGGCCGCTTCTGGTCCGCCCGCCGGATCCCCGCGGGCATCCTCGCGCTCGTGCTCCTCGTCGCCGCGGGCGCCTTCCTCTACGACGTCGTGGCCGTGCGCGCCGGACGCACCGCGCTGTACTGGCGGACCTGGCTGGCCCGGCAGCTCGCCGAACGGCCCCTCGACGACACCGCCGTCCTCGTCGGCGCCGGGATCGCCGCCGTGCTGGGACTGTGGCTGCTCGTCCTGGCCGCCACACCCGGACTGCGGGACGTGCTGCCGATGCGGCGCACCCACGCCGACGTCCGGGCCGGACTGCACCGGGGAGCCGCCGCGACGGCGCTCCGCGACCGTGCCATGGAGATCGCCGGTGTGCAGTCGGTCCGCGTGCGGGTGAAGCGCCGGAAGGTGGACGTCCGGGCGCTGGCGCACTTCCGGGAACTCGACGACGTGCGCGCCGACCTCGACACCACCCTCGCCGACGGCATCAGGGGACTGGGCCTCTCCCGTTCGCCCGCCCTTTCGGTGCACGTCGCGCGCCCCGGACGGAAGGGGTGAGGTCCGTGCTGCGGATCGTCAACCGGGTACTGATCGGCTTCATCGGGCTCGTCCTGCTGGTCTTCGGCGGCTCCGTGCTGGCCGTCGGACTCGGCGTGCGGCCGCCGTCCTGGTGGATCTACGAGGGGCGGCACGACGTGCTGCTCAGCACCGCCCGGCGGATGAAGTGGCGGGACCAGGGCTGGTGGTGGCCCGCCGTCATCGCCGCGCTCGCGGTGCTCCTGCTGCTCGCCCTGTGGTGGCTGGTCGCCGTCGTACGGCGCCGGAGGCTCGCCGACGTGCTGGTCGACACCGGCGACGGCGCGGGCGCGCTGCTGCGCGGACGGGCCCTGGAGGGTGTGCTGGCCGCCGAGTCCTCCCGGCTGGGCGGTGTCGATCACGCCGACGTCCGGCTGACCGGCCGGCGCAGTCTGCCCGAGGCGCGGGTGCGGCTCCTGCTGGAACCGCACGTGGACCCCGGGCACGCGCTGCGGCTGCTGACCGAGGAGGCGCTCGCGCACGCGCGGGACTCGGCAGGCCTGGCCGCCCTCCCGGCGGAGGTCCGGCTGCGCGGCGTCAAGCACCGCGCCGAACGCGTGACGTGACGGGCCGTGGGCCATGACCAGGGTCCTGGAACCCCGCCCGGCGTTCTGCCGTGCTCCGCCGGGTGTTGGAGATCCGCCCCGCGTGCCGCCGTGCGCCGCCGGGGGCCGGAATCCGCCCAGTGTTCTGGCGTGCGCGCCAGCGGGCTGGAGATCCGCCCCGCGTGCCGCCGTCCCCAGCCCGGGGCCGGAACCCCGCCCGGCGTTCCCCTGTGCCCCGCCGGGCCGCGTGGCCCGCCGGGGGCCTGGAGCCCCGGCCGGTGTTCTGTTGTGCCGGGGTCCTAGAACCCGCTTCGCATCCCGCCGTCCACCGGCAGCATGAGGCCCGTGAGGTACGACGCGGCGGGGGAGAGCAGGAACGCGGCCGTGCGGCCGAACTCCTCCGGGGTGCCGTAGCGGCGCAGCGGGATACGGGCCTCGTTGGCCGCCCGGGTGGCCTCGGGGTCGGCGGACAGGCCGTCGAGCTGGCGCACCCGGTCCGTGTCGATCCGGGACGGCAGCAGCCCCACGACCCGGATGCCGCGCGGCCCCAGTTCGTTGGCGAGGGACTTGGCGAAGCCCGCGAGTCCCGGACGCAGACCGTTGGAGATGGTGAGCCCGGGGATCGGCTCGTGCACCGAGCCGGACAGCACGAAGCCGATGACCCCGCCCTCGCCGAGTTCGTCGGCGGCCGCGCGGGCGAGGCGCACCGCGCCGAGGAAGACCTCCTCGAACGCCACCATCCACTGCTCGTCGGTGTTGTCCGCGGCGAACCCGGGCGGCGGCCCGCCGACGCTGATCAGGATGCCGTCGAAGCCGCCGAAGTGCCCCCGGGCGGCCGCGATCAGCCGGGCCGGAGTCTCGGCGGCGCCGTTGTCGGCGGCCACCCCGACCGCGTTCGGGCCGAGCGCGGAGGCGGCGCCGGCCGCGGTGGCCTCGTCGCGTCCCGTGACGACCACCTTGGCGCCGTCGGCGACGAGTTCGCGCGCGGCGGCGTTGCCCAGGCCCCGGGTGGCTCCCGTGACGACGTACACACGATCCTTCAGTCCAAGATCCATGGCCCCATCCTCCCCTATCCCGGTGGGACGACCCCGTCCGTCCGGTCCACCTCGTCGAAGCCGAACAGGCTGAGGGCGGACACCACCAGACCGATGTGGCTGAAGGCCTGCGGGAAGTTGCCGAGCTGCCGGCCCGCGACCGGGTCGTACTCCTCGGACAGCAGCCCCAGGTCGTTGGTGAGGCCGATGAGCCGCTCGAACAGGTCGCGCGCCTCCTGCGTACGGCCCGTCAGATGCAGCGCGTCCGCGAGCCAGAACGAGCAGACGACGAAGGTGCCCTCGTCGCCC
Organism: Streptomyces aureus; assembly: GCF_000725495.1. GTDB lineage: Bacteria > Actinomycetota > Actinomycetes > Streptomycetales > Streptomycetaceae > Streptomyces > Streptomyces aureus_B. The sequence goes on along the minus strand of NZ_JNZD01000026.1, from coordinate 36,107 downwards.
GGGAGTCCGTCGATCCCGGTCGTGGCGGCACTGTAGCGGCGTACCAGGAAGCCGTCCGGGGCGAGTTCCGCGCGGACCGCGTCGACCGTGCCGACCACCCGGGGGTCGTCGGGGGGCAGGAAGCCCACGCGCGGGATGAGCAGCAGGGAGGCGTCCAGCTCGGTCGAGCCGTAGGACTGGGTGAAGGTGTTCCGGACAGGGTCGAAGCCGCGTTCGCACACCTCGCGGTGCACCTCGTCGCGCATCGCCCGCCAGGCCTCGATGTCGCCCTCGAGCGCCGGGTCGTCCTCCAGGGTGCGCACCGCGCGGTCCGCGGCCACCCAGGCCATCACCTTGGAGTACACGAAGTGCCGGCGCGGGCCGCGCACCTCCCAGATCCCCTCGTCGGGCTGCCGCCAGGCCACCCTCAGGAACTCCATCATGGCGCACTCCACCCGCCACATGTGGGGCCGCGACGGCAGGCCCGAGCGCCGGGCGAGCGACAGCGAGTCGATGACCTCGCCGTACACGTCGAGCTGCAGCTGCTCCACGGCGCTGTTGCCGACCCGGACGGGCGAGGAGTCCGCGTAGCCGGACAGCCAGGGGATCTCGTACTCCGACAGCCGCCGTTCACCCGAGAGGCCGTACATGATCTGCAGGGCCGCCGGGTCGCCCGCGACCGCGCGCAGCAGCCAGTCGCGCCAGGCCTCGGCCTCCTCGTGGTAGCCGGCCGACAGGAGCGCGCCGAGGGTGAGGGTGGAGTCGCGCAGCCAGCAGTAGCGGTAGTCCCAGTTGCGGACGCCGCCGATCTCCTCGGGCAGCGAGGTGGTGGGGGCGGCCACGATGCCGCCGGTCGGCGCGTAGGTGAGCGCCTTGAGGGTGATCAGCGAGCGGACGACGGCGTCCCGGTGCGGTCCGTCGTAGCGGCAGCGCGCCGCCCACGCCCTCCAGTCCTGGACGCTGGTCTCCAGGGCCTCGAAGGGATCGCACAGGGGCGGCCGGGGCCGGTGCGAGGGGTGCCAGGTCAGGACGAAGGCGACCTTCTCGCCCGCCGCCACGGTGAACTCGGAGTGGGTGCGGAAGTCCTGGCCCCAGGTGCGTACGGGCGGTTCGCTGCGCAGCCACACCGAGTCGGGCCCGGCGACGGCGACCCGGTGGCCGTCCGCGCGGCGCATCCAGGGCACGACCGAGCCGTAGTCGAACCGCAGCCGCAGCAGACTGCGCATACGGACCCGGCCGCTGAGGCCCTCGATGACGCGGACGAGGTCGGGGGCGTGCTCGCGCTGGGGCATCAGATCGGTGACCCGCACCGAGCCCTCGGGGGTGTCCCACTCGGTGTCGAGCACCAGGGTGTCCGGGCGGTAGGCGCGCCGGGTGCACACGTCCGCTCCCTCGGGAGCGATCCGCCAGTGGCCGTTGTCCTCGTCGCCCAGCAGGGCCGCGAAGCAGGCCGCGGAGTCGAAGCGGGGCAGACACAGCCAGTCGACGGAGCCGTCGCGGCCCACCAGAGCGGCGGTCTGTTCGTCCCCGATGAGCGCGTAGTCCTCGATGCGTCGGTGCACGGTGGACGGGTTCCCGAACGGGGCAACGGTCAATCGGGCCGCCAGAGTGGCGTGGGGCCCCGCGGTGTGACGGGCCGCCCTCGGCTACACGCCCGCCGGCTCCGCCTCGGGAGTGCTCTGGGCGGCGGCCTCGGCCCGGTCGCGGCGCTCGCGGCGGACCAGGACCACCCAGCCGACGGGCACGCCCGCGGAGAACAGCCACCACTGGATCGCGTACGCCATGTGCGGGCCGATGTCGCTGTGCTCGGGGTCGGGGATCAGCTCGGGCGAGCCGCCCCGGGGCGCCGGCGCGGTCTGCTCGATGTAGCCGCCGAGGACCGGCTTGCCTAGCCGCCGCGCCTCCTGCCCGCTGCTGATGAGCATGACCTGACGGGCGGGCAGGCCCCGGACGTTCTTGATGCCGCTCTCGGCGGTCGTCTGGTCGGCCATCAGCCGGCCCGTGACGGTGATCTCGCCCGAGGCGGGGGCCGGGATCTTCGGGAAGGCGGTCTGCGCCCCGTCCGCCGGGACCCAGCCCCGGTTGACCATGAGGACCCGGCCGTCGTCCAGGACGAACGGGGTCAGCACGTGGTACCCGACCTCGCCGTCGGCGTTGGTGCGGCGGCGGACGACCTCTTCGTGCGCGGTGTCGAAACGGCCCTTCGCGGTGACCCGGCGGAACAGGTCGTCGTCGCGGATCTGCCGGTCCGGCGCGGTGACCGACTCCGCGGGCACCGGCTTCGCGGCGAGCGAGTCGGAGATCACCGTGTTCAGGGCGACCTTGTGCTCGTGCCGGTGGAGCTGCCAGAAGCCCAGCTTGATCATCGTCGGGATGAGCGCGAGGGCCACGAGGGTGAGGATCACCCACTGCCGGGACAACAGGAAGCGGTACACCCCATTGACGGTACTCGGCACGATTCGGCCCCCGACGGGAGGGTCCCGCCGAGGGCCGCGCGATGCCCCGTCCGGGGGACGGGGGTCAGACCTTGTCGACGATCCCCGCCTTCCCCTCCGCGCGGGCGCAGTGCGCGCCGCAGTACCAGTGGCCCTCGACCTCCACGCCCTGACCGATGACCTGGACACGACAGTGTTCGCAGATCGGGGCCATCCGGTGGATCGCGCAGGAGAAGCAGTCGAAGACGTGCACGGCACCCTGCGCGTGCACCTCGAAGGTCATTCCGTAGTCATTGCCGCATACTTCGCATCTCGCCATGCGCCACAGGGTGGGGTGCGGGGGCGGTGCGGGCGAGCGGGCGCGGGGCGAGTCGCCCGTCAATCACCCGTACGCCCGTCACCCTTCCGACGCGGGTTCGACGTCGCGCAGCAGCTGTCCGAACGCGGCCTCGTCGACCACCGGTGTCCCGAACTGTCGCGCTTTGACCACCTTCGACGTGCCGGAGTCCGGGTCGTTGGTGACCAGCAGGCTGGTGAGCCGGGACAGGCTCGTCGCGACATGAAGTCCGGCCTCGACGGCGCGGTCCTCCAGCAGATCGCGGTCGATGGACGTGTCCCCGGAGAACGCGACCCGCATGCCCTGTTTGAGCGGTTTGTCCGCCGTGTACCGTCCGGGGTTCGGATACGGGCACGCCGGGCGCTTGCGGGAGGGCCGCCAACTCCCCGACGGGTAGCCGCCGGAGCCGTGGCTCGCCTGGCGTCCGATCCGCGGAGCCGCGGCGCTGTCGGTCCACTCCTTGAGCGGCAGGCACTCCAGGAGCGGCAGCCGCACCCCGTCGCGGGCGGCGGCCCACAGGCTCGGCCGGAACGCCTCGGCCAGCACCCGGGCGTCGTCCAGCGCGTGGTGCGCGCGCTGCTGCACGACGCCGAAGTGCGCGGCCAGCGACTCCAGCTTGTGGTTGGGCAGCGGCAGCCCCAGCTCCTTGGAGAGCGCGATGGTGCACAGGCGCCGGCGCACCGGAGCCTCGCGCCCGGCGCGCGCGTACTCCCGCGCGATCATCGACCAGTCGAAGACCGCGTTGTGCGCGACCAGCACCCGGCCGTCGAGCCGGGCGGCGAACTCCTCGGCGACCTCCCCGAAGAGCGGCGACCCTTCGAGCACCTCGCTCGTCAGACCGTGGATCCACACCGGGCCGGGGTCCCGTTCCGGATTGACCGTCGTGTACCAGTGGTCCTCGACCTCGCCGCGCGCGTCCAGCCGGTAGACGGCGGCGGAGATGATCCGGTCGTCGCGGGCCAGCCCTGTGGTCTCCACGTCGACGACCGCGTATCCCTGCGGATACGCGGCCGGCCAGGAGGCAGGGGGCGCTGCGGTCGTGAGGTCTTCGAGCATGGTCAATGAGGATACGGGCCCGGGCCGACATCCCGGCCCCCGCCGTCCCGGCACCGGCCCTCCGCGCTCCCCGCCCCCGGGTCCCGGGGGTCCGCCGAGGGGCCCCGCGAGCACCGGCCCGGCAACGGGTCCCGGAGGCCGGGTCGTTGACCCCCTCAGCCGAGCGCCGCCACCAGGTCCCCGGCCGTCAGCGGCGTCAGACCGCAGCCGTCGGCCGGTCCGGGCAGCAGCCGGTACAGGGCGCCGCTCGCGCCCTCGGGGGCGATCCCGCCGTGCACCAGGGCGAGCAGCACGTGCTTCTTCGCCGCGGCCGCGGCGGCCGTCCCCTCCGGATCCTCCGCCGGCCGTCTCCACTCGGGGGGCTCCAGGGCCCGGATCCGGGTGGCGAAGGCCACGTCCGTCTCGCCCTCCCGGCGCGTGTAGTGCCACAGTTCGCCGGTCCACGGCATGCGCCGGACCACCACGACCTCGTCGGTCCGGGCCGCCGCGTGCCACACCCCGAGGTCCCACAGGGTCGTACGGCCCGTGGTGTAGTACCGGAACAGGTCCCGGCCGACGCGCCCGAGGTCGGCGCTGTGCCGGTACACGCTGTGGAAGCCCTCGGACGACGGCAGATGCAGATCGGTCCACAGGAACGAACGGCGCTCCAGGTCGACGAGCAGCGGGACGTGGATGCGCGAGTCGCCCTCCAGGTCGTAGCGCTGACGCACCGTGCGGGGGTCGTAGAAGGCGTCACGCCCGTCCTTCGAGGGCAGCGCCATGAAGCCGGCGAAGGCGTCGAGCAGGTGCTCGAAGGCGATGTCGTTGAAGCTGAAGACGATGGGCACGGCGAAGCGCACCGGGCCGCCCGAGAGGGCCGCGAGGTCCAGGTCCACGTACTCGGTGGCGCCGTCGGGCGCCGGGGCCGAGGTCAGGTCCCCGGAGTGGACGGCGGCGCGCTCCCCGTGGACCAGGTTCGTGTAGTCGCACAACCCGACGTACGTCCAGTCCTCGTCGTACAGGGCGACCGACAGATCGAGGTCGACCTGGACCTTCGAGGGCTGCGTCCAGTGCAGGAAGAGACGCAGGACCTCCCCCTCCGGGAGCGGCTGGCTGCTGCCCCGCGGCACCGAGACCAGCGCCTTCGCCGAAGCGCGTTCGACGGAGGGGACGGCCAGGCCCGAGAGCTCCGCGTCGAGGACGGCGAGGTCGAAGCGCGGGGCGGACGACAGCCGGCGCACGGCCTCCTCCTCCAGCAGCGCGCAGACCGCCTCGGTGACCGCCTCGGCCAGCGGGGCCCGGGTGTCGTCCAGGGTGAAGGAGCGGGTCACCCGGCCGCGCGGGAAGAACACCCGCCGCTCGCCCGGGAGATGACGCACGCGCAGCCGGCCGAGGGCCGCGAGCAGCGGCCCGGGACCGGCCTTCGGCAGCACCCGTCGCAAGGTGTCGGAGAACCCCTCGGGCAGCTCCTCGAGCGCGTCCAGGCGTAGCAAGTGGTCGAGTCTGCGCAGCAGTTCGCCCGGCCGCCCGGCGAGCAGGCCGAGCGCGCGGGGCAGGTCCCGCTCGCGCAGCGCCTGTTCGGTGTGCGCGCCCCAGGAGTCCGGCTTGATCCGGGAGCCGTCGACACGGACCGCCTCCGGGTGCTCGGCCGCCGTGCGCAGCAGGGCCTCACCGAGCGGCGTGGCGGAGGTGTCGGTGCCGCGCAGCACCGCGAAGGCGAGGGCGGCCTTCGGATGCCGCTCGTGGTGCTCGTGCGGGTGCAGGATCTGCGCGGCGCGCTTCCACGCGACCGGATGCCGCAGGACGTCCTCGACCAGCGAGGACGCCTCGAACCCGTCCAGGACGGCGAGGAGTTCGCGGCGCAGCGGGCGGGGGAGCGTGCGGAAGGGACGCGGCTCGATCAGATCGGCCTCGCCGCCGGACCAGACCTGGAGCAGCCGCAGCACGTCGGTGGCCGTGGTGAGGTGCGCGGCGAGCAGCGGGCGCACGGCAGCGCGCGTGCGCCGGTCCAGCAGGAGCATCCCGAGCGCCAGCGCCTTCGTCTCGCGGACCGGGACGTCCCCGGGAAACCAGTCCAGGACGGTCGGCGCGTGCGCCAGGAGCAGCTTCACGTCGTCCCGGTCCTGCGGCGGGAGGGGCGTCCTGCGGGCCAGGAGACGGAGCAGTGCCGTGATCGTGTCGCCCCGCAGGTCGGTGCCGAGCGCCAGCAACTTCAGCGGCCCGACGGACAGTTCGCGCGGGACCCGGGGCGGGGCGGGCTTCAGGAACGGGTCCGAGGGGTCGATCCGGCGGTGGCACAGGGGGCAGCCGGCGTAGTCGCCGCCGTCCCAGCAGGAGCGGCACACCAGATGGGCGCACGGCGACACGGGATGCACGGTGCCGACGGTGGCGCACAGGACGCACGGCTGCGCGGGCCACTGCAGCAGCAGGGTGAAGACCCGGTCCACGTAGAGCTGGAAGGTGTCGTCGGGCACCGACGCCGGGAAGCTGCGGAACAGCGGCATATGGGTGCGGTCGGCGCCCAGTTCCGCGTCGAGCTGCCGGATCAGTGTGCCGCCCGCGTCCGCGAGTCCCGTCGGGCCGAGCCAGGCGAGCGCGGCGCGCAATGGTGCCGCCGGGGCGAATCCCCGGTCGAGCAGTTCGGCCTCCAGGGCGGCCAGGCCCTCCGTCGTCGCCGGGTCCCCCGGCCGTGGCCCGGCCTGGTCGACATAGACGGTTCGCAGGCGGCGGAGCAGCACGGACGACAGTACGGACAAGCGGAAATCCCCCGGGAGCCGGAAAAGGTGGGTGAGGCGGGGCGGAGAGTGAGCGCGCTACGGGTGTCAGAAAGTGAGAAGGAAGCACGCTTGCGGAGCCGCCCCCGCGAGCGGTGAGTCTAGGCAGGACGCCGTCCGTGGGGCCACCGATTATTTCCGGGACCCGGGGGACGGCCGTCCCGTCACGGCACAGGACCGGCGGATCCCGGACCGCGCACGGCTATGGACCTTTCACCCCGGCGGTGCAAGCGTGCTGCGCGCCCCAGCAGGTAGCGCCTACGAAGGGCGGTACGGACATGGCACGAGTGAGGTACGGCGCGCGCACGGAGGCGGAGATCACCGCCTCGCGCACCGCGGGTTCCCGGCTCCCCGACATCTGGTCCACGGGGGTGACCGCCGTCTGGGAGAGCGACCCGGACGCGGTCGCGGCGGTGCTGCCGCCCCCGCTGAAACCCGTCGCCCGGCCCCTGGTGCGGGTCACCGTCAGCAAGGTCGACCTGCCCGGATACCCCCTGGGCGCGGGCTCGTTCGCCGTCGCCGCGGCGCACGGGGACGTCGAGGGCTGGTATCCGCTGGTCATGCCGATGACCCACGAGCGGGCCCTGATCGGCGGCCGTGAGGTGTTCGGCGAGCCCAAGAAGCTCGGCGAGGTGACCGTCGAGCGCGACGGCCTCGTCGTGCGGGGCGTGCTCGCCCGGCACGGCATCGCCTTCGTCGAGGTGCGCGGAGCGGTGAGCGGCACCCTGCCCCTGCCGGAGCCGGCGCAGAGGACGGACTTCTACTTCAAGTTCCTTCCCGCGGTGGACGGTTCGGGCTTCGACGCGGACCCGGTCCTCGTGCACTGCCTGCGGGACGAGAAGGTCCGGAGACTGGAACGGGTCACCGGGGACGTCCTCCTGCGCGAGTCGATGTACGACCCGGTCGCCGACCTGCCCGTGCGGCGGCTGGTGGAGATCACCTTCGGCGAGAAGACCTCGGCCCAGCGGGGCAGGGTCGCCGAACGCGTCGGCGCGCAGGCCCTGTTGCCGTACATCCACCAGCGCTACGACGATCCCCGGCAGATCCTCGACGGGCCGCCCGAGGGGAGCGCCTGATGGAACTGCGCGCGGGACAGGTCGCCGTCGTCACCGGCGCGGCGAGCGGCATCGGGCTCGCGATGGCCCGGAGGTTCGCGGCGGACGGCCTGACGGTGGTCCTCGCCGACGTCGAGGAGGCCGCGCTGGAGAAGGCGGCCGGGGAACTGCGCGAGGAGGGCGCCGACGTCCACGCGCGCGTGGTGGACGTCTCCGAGCGCTCCGAGGTCCTCGCGCTCGCCGAGGACGTGTACGCCACCTGCGGCGCCGTGCACGTCCTGTGCAACAACGCCGGGGTCGGCTCCGGAGCCGAGGGCCGGATGTGGGAGCACGACCCGAACGACTGGAAGTGGGCCTTCGCGGTCAACGTGTGGGGCGTCTTCCACGGCGTCCAGGCGTTCGTGCCCCGGATGCTGGCGGGCGGCGAACCCGGCCATGTCGTCAACACGTCCTCCGGCGACGGCGGGATCGCCCCGCTGCCCACCGCCTCCGTGTACGCCGTCACCAAGGCGGCCGTGGTGACGCTGACCGAGTCGCTGTACGCCCATCTGAAGGCGGAGCACGCGCGCGTGGGCGCCTCCGTGCTGTTCCCCGGGCCGCACATGCTCCGTACGGGCCTGTGGGAGTCGCACCGCAACCGGCCAGGGCGGTACGCGAAGGAACGGCCCCGCAGGACCCCGTACCGCAGCCTCGCCCAGTGGGAGGCCGCGATGAACGAGGCGGGCCACGAGGTGCGGTTCACCCCGGTCGAGGAGGTCGCCGACCTCGTCGCCGAGGGGATCGGCGCCGGCCGCTTCTGGCTGCTGCCCGAGAGCGAGCACAGCGACCGGCAGATCCGGGCCCGGTCGCGGTCGATGCTCGACCGGGCCGATCCGTCCTACCTGGAAAGCTTCATCCTCGACTGAGGGGGCGCGGTGACCGAACAGGACCCGTATCTGATCATCTCCTCCGACTGCCACGCCGGGCTCCCCACCGAGGAGTACCGGCCCTATCTGGACACCCGGTTCCACCGGGAGTTCGACGAGTTCCTCGCGGGCCAGGGCCGGCGCCGCGAGGAGATGAACCGCCTGGGCATCCGCAACGAGGCGTTCGCCGACAAGTGGTTCCAGGACAACGAGGAGGGCCTGCGCGGCGGCTGGGACTCCGCGCAGCGCCTGAAGGAGCTGGACGGCGACGGGGTGGCGGCCGAGGTCGTCTTCCCCGACGCGGACGCCGTGGACAGCCGCACCGCGGCCCCGTTCGGCGTGGGCCTCGGCCTCTCCGGCGACCAGGACCCCGCGCTCGGCATGGCGGGCGCGCGGGCCCACAACCGCTGGCTCGCCGACTTCGTCTCCGAACACCCCGAACGGCACTGCGGGGTCGCCCTGCTGCCCGTCACCGGGGAGACCGGCGAGGTCGTCGCCGAGGTGCACCGCGCCAAGGAGTCGGGCCTCGGCGCGCTCATGATCCCCTCCATGTGGGTCGACAAGGAGCCCTACCACGACCGCCGTTACGACCCCGTGTGGGCGGCGGCCGCCGAGTGCGCGATGCCCGTCCTCACCCACTCCGGCGCGGCCCCGCGCCACGAGTACGGCGACCACCTGGGCATCTACGTCTCCGAGGTGACCTGGTGGCCCGCCCGGCCGCTGTGGTTCCTGCTCTGGTCCGGGGTCTTCGAACGCCACCCCGGACTCCGGTTCGGTGTCGCCGAGTCGGGCTGCTGGTGGCTGCCCAACCTGCTGTGGTTCATGGACCGGCTCTACCTCGGCGCGCACGGCGGCAAGAAGCTGTCACCGTTCGCCGAGCTGAGGCGGCCCCCGCACGAGTACCTGGACCGGCAGGTGTTCGTCTGCGCGACCAACACCAAGCGCCGCGAGCTGGCCCAGCGCTACGAGATCGGCGTCGACAACATCCTGTGGGGCAGCGACTTCCCGCACCCCGAGGGCACCTGGCCCGACACCAGGGCGTGGCTGGCGCGGACCTTCCACGACATCCCGGTCGCCGAGACCCGTCGCATGCTCGGCCTCGCGGCGGCGGAGGTGTTCGGCTTCGACGTCGGCGCGCTCGCCCCGCTGGCCCGTCGGATCGGCCCGACCCCGGCCGAACTGGGCCAGGACGCGGACCAGACGGCGGTCGAGGCGTCCTGGGCGCGCTCGCGCGAGGTCGGCCGCCACTGGCTGACGGACCACGACTTCCCCGTGCTCGGAGTGAGCCCGTGAGCGCCGGGAACCCCGCGGGTGCGGGTGCGGGAGGCCCGGGTGCAGGGAGCCCGGGAGCCGGGAGCACGGGAGCGGAGGGCACGGGAGCGGAGGGCACGGGAGCGGAGGGCACGGGTGCCGAGGAGCGCTACACCGTCGTCTCCGCCGACTGCCACGCGGGCGCCGACCTCCTCGACTACAGGCCGTACCTGGAGCGCCGGTTCCACGACGACTTCGACGCCTGGGCGGCCGGCTACGTCAACCCGTACGAGGACCTGCTCGCCGACACCGCCGACCGGAACTGGAACTCCGCGCGGCGCCTCGCCGAGCTGGAGGAGGACGGGATCGTCGCGGAGGTCGTCTTCCCCAACACCATCCCGCCGTTCTTCCCCTCGGGCTCCCTCATGGCACCCGCCCCGACGGTGGCGGAGTTCGAGCGGCGCTGGGCCGGGCTGCGGGCCCACAACCGCTGGCTCGCCGACTTCTGCGCGGCGGCGCCCGGCCGGCGCGCGGGTGTCTTCCAGATCCTTCTGAACGACGTCGACGCGGCGGTCGGGGAGATCCACCGGTCGGCGGAGGCGGGCCTGAAGGGCGGGCTCCTGCTGCCCGGCACACCCCCCGGTTCGGGCCTGCCCGAGCTGTACTCGCGGACGTACGACCCGATCTGGGCGGCCTGCGCCGAGCTGGGCGTCCCGGTGAACCACCACGCGGGCTCCGCCTCGCCGCCGCTCGGCGACGAACCGGCGGCCCGCGCGGTCTACATGGTGGAGACCACCTGGTTCTCGCACCGGGCGCTGTGGCACCTGGTGTTCGGCGGGGCGTTCCGCCGCCACCCCGGCCTGAGACTGGTGCTGACCGAGCAGGGCTCGGGCTGGATCCCCGGAGTGCTCGACATGCTGGACTACTACCACGGGCGGCTCGTCGCGGCGGCGGGCCGGGCGTCCACGGCCGAGTCCAAGTTCGGCGCGGGGCTGGCCGCGACCATGGGCGAGCGCCCCTCCGAGGTCTGGCGCGAGCACTGCTTCGTCGGCGCCAGCTTCATGCGCCCGCACGAGGTCCCGCTGCGCGGACGCATCGGCCTCGACAAGATCATGTGGGGCAGCGACTACCCGCACGACGAGGGCACCCACCCCTACACCCGCGAGGGACTGCGCTTCGCCTACGCGGGCCTGCCGCGTGCGGAGGTCGCCGCCATGGTCGGCGGCAACGCGGCCCGCGTCTACGGCTTCGACCTGGCCCAGCTCGACGGGATCGCCGCCAAGGTGGGACCCACCGTGGCCGAGATCGCCGAACCCCTGGACACCCCGCCCGCTGACGCGACGAGCCCGGTGTTCGCGAGGGGAGGCTCCGTGCGCGTGTGGTGAACACCGGGTCGGTGCGTCCCGCGCGCCGCCCCGGGTGCGATCCTCCCCGTGTGACGGAACCGACGCACGACGAGGACCACGATCACGACGAGGACCCCGATCACGGCGAGGCCCGCGACGACCGCCCGGAAGGCGACCGGGACCGGCCCCGTGACGACGGCCGGGACGGCGACGGGGGCAGGCCCCGCGACGGCCGGGACGGCGATCACGGCGAGGCCCACGGCGGCACCCTCGGCTCGCGGCTGAACTGGCTGCGGGCCGCCGTCCTCGGCGCCAACGACGGCATCGTCTCCACCGCGGGCCTCGTCGTCGGCGTGGCCGGCGCCACCGGCGACCGCGCCGCGCTGTTCACCGCGGGCATCGCCGGCCTGCTCGCCGGGTCGATGTCCATGGCGGCGGGCGAGTACGTGTCGGTCTCCACCCAGCGTGACTCCGAACTGGCGGCGCTCGCCACGGAGAAGCGGGAGCTCAGGGAGCGGCCCGAGGCCGAACTGGAGGAGCTGACCGGACTCCTCGAACAGCGGGGCCTGTCCCGGGAGGTGGCCCGCGACGCGGCCGAACAGCTCACCGAGCGGGACGCCCTGCGGGCCCACGCCTCCGTGGAACTCGGCATCAACCCCGACGACCTGACCAACCCGTGGCACGCGGCCTGGGCCAGTTTCCTCGCCTTCACCGCCGGAGCCCTGCTCCCCCTGCTGGCCATCGTGCTGCCGCCGGCCTCGTGGCGGCTCACCGTCACCGTGGTCTCGGTGCTCGCCGCGCTCGCCCTCACCGGCTGGAGCAGCGCCCGGCTGGGCGCGGCGGACCCTCGGCGTGCGGTGCTGCGCAACACCGGCGGGGGAGCGCTCGCCATGGCGGTCACCTACGCGGCCGGCGCCCTGCTCGGAGCGGCCGGAGTGTGAGCACCCGGCCGGATGCGCGGCACCTCTTGGCGGAGATCGCCAAGAAGCAAGCGCGTACCCCCGGTCATACTTATCGGTAACAGCATCTGTACGCGGCCGACCAGCGCATCTACGGTTCACCCATGCCGAACCTGCCCCCCGTCGTGCTGTGGTCGATCCCCGCCTTCATCGTCCTCGCCGTCATCGAGATGGTGAGCGTCCGCCTCCATCCGGACGACGACGCCGCGGGGTACGAGAAGAAGGACGCCGCCACGAGCCTCGGCATGGGGCTCGGCAGCCTGTTCTTCGACGCCCTCTGGAAGATCCCGATCGTCGCGGTCTACTCGGTGGTCTACGAACTGACCCCGCTGCGGGTGCCGGTCCTGTGGTGGACGATCCCGCCGATGCTGCTCGCCCAGGACTTCTTCTACTACTGGTCCCACCGCGGCCACCACGTGATCCGCCTCCTGTGGGCCTGCCACGTCGTGCACCACTCCAGCAGGAAGTTCAACCTCACCACCGCCCTGCGCCAGCCCTGGACCGGCTGGACGTCCTGGCCCTTCTACCTCCCGATGGTGGCCGTCGGGGTGCACCCGGCCGCGCTCGCGTTCTGCTCGGGCGTCAGCCTCGTCTACCAGTTCTGGATCCACACCGAGCGCATCGACAAGATGCCCCGATGGTTCGAGTTCGCCTTCAACACGCCCTCCCACCACCGTGTCCACCACGCCTCCCAGGGCGGCTACCTGGACCGCAACTTCGGCGGCATCCTCATCGTCTGGGACCGGCTCTTCGGCTCGTTCGTCGCGGAGACCGAGCGGCCCGTCTACGGGCTCACCAAGAACATCACCACGTACAACCCGCTGCGCGTGGCCACCCACGAGTACACCGCCATCGCCCGGGACGTGCGCGCGGCCGCCACCTGGCGCGAGCGCGCCGGACGACTCTTCGGCGGGCCCGGCTGGCAGCCCGCGCCGCCCGCGGCCGCCGGTGCCCCGGCCGTCACGGAGCCCGTCGCGTGAGCCCTCGATCCGCGCGCGTCCTGCTCGTCTGCTTCGCGCTGGCGGCGGCCGTCGACGTCCTCTCGCTGCTCGCCGGGTACGACCCCGCGCACCGGGTCGCCAAGGCGTTCCTGATGCCGCTGCTCGCCGCGTACGCCGGTGTGCGCGGCGCGCCCCGGCTGCTCCTCGCGGCCCTGCTCCTCGGCTGGTGCGGCGACCTGGCGCTCCTGTCCGACGCGGGCCCCGCCTTCCTCGCCGGCATGGCCTGCTTCGCGGCGGGGCACGTGTGCTACCTCGTGCTGTTCCGCCGGACGGCACGTGTCCGCGACGCGCGGCTCGTCCTCGGGTACGCCACCGCCCTGGTCGCCCTCGTCGTGCTGCTGTGGCCCGGCCTGCCGGCCGGGCTGCGCGTCCCGGTCGCCGGCTACAGCCTGCTGCTGACCGCGATGGCGTACGGGGCCACGCGCCTCGGGCCCGTCGCGGCGCTCGGCGGGGTCCTCTTCATGCTGTCGGACACGCTGATCGCCACCGGTGTGGCCGACTGGCCGCAGCTGCCGAAGGCCGCCTTTTGGATCATGCTCACGTACATCGTGGCCCAGTTCCTGCTGGTCCGAGGCGTGCTCGGCCCCCTCGCCGCGCGACGCCCGACCGTGGCGGCGTACGGTGAGATGCGCTCAACCACCCCCTGAGCGCATCTCACAGACGCTCCACGAGAGGGATCCTCGCCATGCGCGCCACCACCATCCACGCCCCGTTCGACATGCGTGTGGAGGACGTGCCAGAACCCATGGTGCAGCTGCCCACCGACGCGATCGTGCGGGTGCTGCGGTCCTGCATCTGCGGCAGCGACCTGTGGGCGTACCGCGGCGAGGCGGCCCGGCAGCCCGGCCAGCGCATCGGGCACGAGTTCCTCGGCATCGTCGAGGAGACCGGCTCCGAGGTGAGCGGTGTGCGCCGCGGCGACCTGGTCGTGGCGCCGTTCATGTGGTCCGACGGCGTCTGCGACTACTGCCGTGACGGGCTCACCACGTCGTGCGTGCACGGCGGCTTCTGGGGCTCCGTCGGCTACGACGGCGGCCAGGGCGAGGCCGTGCGCGTCCCCTTCGCCGACGGCACGCTCGTTCAGCTGCCCAAGGAGGCGGCCTCCGACGACCACCTGCTGTCCGCGCTGCTGACCCTGTCCGACGTCCTCGGCACCGGCCACCACGCGGCCCTCGGCGCCGGGGTCCGCAAGGGCTCCACCGTCGCCGTGGTGGGCGACGGGGCCGTCGGGCTGTGCGCCGTCCTCGCGGCCAAGCGGCTCGGCGCCGACCGGATCATCGCGCTCGGCCGTCACGAGGTCCGCACCGACATCGCGCGCCGCTTCGGCGCCACGGACGTCGTCGCCGAGCGCGGCGAGGCGGCGATCGAGGCCGTCCGCGCGCTGACCGGCGGCCAGGGCGCCCACTGCGTCGTCGAGGCGGTCGGCACCGAGCAGTCCATGAGCACGGCGGTGAACATCACCCGCGACGGCGGCGCCATCGGCTTCGTCGGCGTGCCCCACGGCAGCGGCACGGGCCTCGACCTCGGCGTCATGTTCGACCGGAACATCGCCCTGCGCGGCGGGGTCGCGCCGGTGCGCGCGTACATCCCCGAGCTGATGCCCGACGTCCTCGACGGCACCATCGACCCGTCGCCGGTCTTCGACATGACGGTCGGCCTGGAGGGCGTGCCCGAGGGCTACAAGGCGATGGACGAGCGGACCGCGCTGAAGGTCCTCGTCACCGGCTGACCCGGAGTGCGCCCGGCGGCCCCGCTCTCCGGGGCCGCCGTGCGTCCCGTCCCCTCACGCCCACCGCGCGGGGTCCGTCCCCCAGCGGCCCGGCGGACGGGACCAGTCGACGGGGCCGCCCGCGAAGGAGACGGGCGGCAGGGCGTGGCGGACGACCCCGAGCGGACCGCTCCGCTCGGCCAGCCAGGCATCCGGGCGGCCGTACGGCTCTCCCGCCGAGGCGTCCGGTACGGAACCGGGTTCCGCCGCCGGGGTGTCCGGGCCGGTGCCCCCTTCCCGGGCCGAAGACGCGGGCCCCGTGTCCGGTTCCCCTGCCGCGAGCGGCGGCGAAGGGCGGTGAGAGGGGCCCGGTGCCGCGGCCGGCCTTCCCCGCACGGTGTCCGGCGCCGCGCCCGGGCCCTCCCGGCGCCCGATCCCGTCCGTCAGCCACAACGCCGTGCGCGCGAGCGCCAGTCGTACGACGCGGCCGCGGCCCGACCGCTCCCGCTCGGTCAGGGCCCGCAGCACGGCCGCCGCCAGCAGGTACCCGGTGCCGTGGTCGAGGGCCTGCGCCGGCAGCGCGCCCGGCCGCTCCGGTGATCCCTCGGCCGCCGCGATCCCGGTGGCCACCTGCACCAGGCTGTCGAAGCCCCGGCGCCCGCCCCAGGGCCCGTACGTCCCCCACGCCGACACCTGCGCCACGACCAGGTCCGGCCTGCGTTCGGCCAGCGCCTCGGGGGAGAGCCCGAAGCGGTCCAGCGAGCCCGGCCGGTACCCGGTGACGACCACGTCGGCCGAGGCCAGCAGCTCGTCGAGGTCGCGTCGGCCGGACTCCAGGTCCAGGACCGCCGAGCGCTTGCCGAAGCCCGTGTCGGCGTGCGCGTCGGGGTCCTCGGGCAGCCGCGGTCCGTCGACGCGGAGCACGTCGGCGCCCAGCAGGGCCAGCGTGCGCGTGGCGACCGGGCCCGCGATGACCCGGGTCAGGTCCAGGACGCGCACCCCGGCCGCGGGCAGCAGCGGACCGCCGCCGGACAGCGGCCCGAGCCCCCGCGGGCGCCAGCCCGCCGTCCCGCCTGCCGTCCCGCCCGGCTCGGCGGGTCCGCCCCGCCCGCCCGGCCCGTCCCACTCGATCAGCGGGCGCTCCGCCAGCGCGAGGCCCTGGTCGTGCGCGGCCCACTCCTCCCGCGTGCGCAGCGCGACCGCCAGCCCGCCGGCGGCGTACACGCTCTCCTCGACCTCCCGCGCGGACCGTCCGCCGAGCAGGGCGGCCACGTCCTCGGCGCACGCGTCGTCCGGGGCGCCGAGCGCGGCCAGCAGCCGGGCCCGGTGATGGGGATAGTTGGCGTGCGTCCGCACCCAGCCGTCCGCTGTCCGCCAGAACCGGGACAGCGGGGCGAAGCTGACGGGAGCCCGCCCGTCGATCCGCAGATGCCGTTCGCTGACGAAGGCCGTGGCGACGGCGCCGTCGTCCACGCCCACCCCCGGCACCCACGCGAGCCCGGCCCGCAGGGCCCCGAGCTCGGCTGCCGCCAACGCGCAGGCGCCCACGCAGGCTCGCGCCAACTCCCTTACAGGGAGGCTGGATTCGAGCGTCCCCGCGCGCGCCACGGTCGAGACCCCGGAGAGCAGCTCCGGGTCCCCGCCCAGTTCCTTCCACACGGCGGCCATCGGTGCAAGCGTCATACGGGCACTATGCAGCGTGGACGCGATCAACATAGGAGGCGGGCCCCTCGACGGCACGGCCCCGGCCGCCACGGGGGCGGCCGGGGCCGGGGGAACCTCGGCGGACGCTACTTGACGGCCCGCAGGGCGTTGACGATGCCGGCTCCGTAGAACCCGTTCACATGCTTGCCGCCCACGCAGGTCGCGTCGACGACACCGTCGCCGTTGCCGTCGTACGGCTCGGTCGGGCAACCCGGGTTGTCCGCCTCGGCCTTGAGGAGCAGCTGGAGCTGGGCCGGGCTCGCCCAGGGGTACTTGGACTTCAGCAGCGCCGCGACGCCGGCGACGTGCGGGGTCGCCATCGAGGTGCCCTGGAGGAAGCCGTAGGTGTTGTTCGGCAGCGTGGAGAGGATGCGGCCGTTGCCCGAGGGCGTGTCCGGGATCTGGTAGCGGTCGCCGCCGGGCGCCGCGACGTCGATGACCCCGTCGCCGTAGCTGGAGAAGTAGGACTTGGCGCCCTTGACGCCGGTCGAGGAGACCGTGACGACGCCGGGCAGCTGGGTCGGGATGTCGAAGCACTTGTGCGGGTCGACGGTCCGCGTCGTGGCGGTCGAGTCGTCGGGGCTGGAGGCGTCGGTGAGGGCGTCGGAGTCGAGGTCGTCGTTGGAGTTGCCCGCCGCGGCGACGTTCAGCGTGCCCTTGCGCTGGGCGTACAGCTGGGCGCGGTTGACGGCGTCGACGATGGCCTTCTGGTCGGGGTCGTCGAGGCAGTTGTACAGCCACGGGTCCACGTAGTAGCTGTTGTTGGTGATCTCGACGCCGTGGTCGGCGGCGAACACGAAGGCGCAGACGACGCTCTCCGGGTAGAACAGCTGGGTGGAGTCCGGCTCGGCCACCGTGATGCCCGAGACCTTCACGCCCGGCGCGACACCGGCGACGCCGACGCCGTTGCGGGCCGCCGCGATCTCACCGGCGACATGCGTGCCGTGGTAGTGGGCGGCGTCCACCGGGCGCCAGGCGCCGTACGTCGTGTCCGGCTTGCCGCCGACGCAGTTCGCGGACTGCGAGGGGGAGAAGTTCGGCGCGATGTCGGGGTGCGTGTCGTCGACGCCGACGTCGATGACCGCGACGGTCACCTTCTTGCTGCCCGGGTCGACCGCAGCAGCCTTGTCGGCGCCTATCGCGCGCAGGTCCCACTGGTCCGCCTCGAGGGGCTCCTGGCCCGGTTCGGCGGTCTTGGCGACCTTGGCGGCCTCGGCGGCGGACAGCACCTGCACCGCGCCCTCGTCCGTCGTGCCCGCGGCCTGCAGGGGCGAGGTACGGGTGGCACCGGCCGACTGCACCCCGCGCACCGCCCGGATCCGCGGGCCGAAGTCCGGGTTCGCGGAGTGGACGACGATCACGCCGATCTGCTCGTAGGCGATGACGACCGTGCCGCCGGCCGCGCCGATCGCCCGCTTCACCGACTCGATCGTGCGGTGGTCCGTCGTCGTGTTGACCACGTAGGAGAGGTTCGGCCCGTCCGCGGTGGTGGTGGCGGCGGGCGCGGCGAGGGGCGTGGCCGCCGCGACGCCCGGCAGGAAGCCGAGCGAGGCGGTGAGCGACAGAACGACCGGCACGGCGAGCGCGAGACGGTGTCTGGAACGCAGATGAGCCATGGGATCTCCACATCATCCGGAAAACCGAGCTGCCCGAACACGGATGGTGCCCGGGCAGGTACATGACGGAATGGCGCAGCCAGAAGCTATCCTCCCGCCGCCCGGGCCAGCAATGACTTACGGCGACGACTTCCGAAAGAACCCGGCGACCCGCGACGACGACTTCCGAAAGAACCCGGGCGAGTTGAACCGGTCCACGCGTGGCGCCGTGACCTCGGGCAGGGAGCCCGAGGACGATCGAGCCCGCCACCTGGATCACGGAAAGGATGCGAACGGTCGCAGTCCGTCACGTGACGCCCGCCGATGTGAGGTCGAAGTCCATGTCCGAACCCGAACCGTCCCCGTCCGCGGCCCCCGACCTTCCCCCGTCCACCGTCGTAACCGCACCCGCAACGCGAGGAGACACCGTGGCCACCGACGCACCACCGCCCGCGCACACCGGAGCCCAGCTCCCGTCCACCGAGAAGTTCGTCGAGATGCAGCAGAGCGCCGAGTTCGGTGAACTGCGCAGCTCCCACCGCTCGTTCGCCTTTCCGCTGACCGTCGGCTTCATCCTGTGGTACCTGCTGTACGTGCTGCTCTCGAACTACGCGGGCGGCTTCATGGGCACCAAGCTGTTCGGCAACGTCAACGTCGCCCTGGTGCTCGGCCTCGCCCAGTTCCTCACCACCTTCCTCATCGCCTGGTGGTACTCGCGGCACGCGGCCGCTCACCTCGACCCCAAGGCCGACGCCATCAAGTCCCGGATGGAGGGTGGCGCATGAGCCCCGTACAGAACACCGCGCACCCGGTCCTGCTGGCCGCGGGCGAGGCGAGCGAGCACCGCCCGCTGATCATCACCCTGTTCGCGGTCTTCGTCGCCGCGACCCTCGTCATCACCGTCTGGGCCGGCCGCCAGACCAAGGACGCCGCCGACTTCTACGCGGGCGGACGCCAGTTCACCGGATTCCAGAACGGACTCGCCGTCTCCGGCGACTACATGTCCGCCGCGTCCTTCCTCGGCATCGCGGGAGCCATCGCCCTCTTCGGCTACGACGGCTTCCTGTACTCCATCGGCTTCCTGGTCGCCTGGCTCGTGGCCCTGCTCCTGGTCGCCGAACCGCTGCGCAACTCCGGCCGCTACACGATGGGCGACGTCCTCGCCTACCGCATGCGCCAGCGTCCCGTGCGCACCGCGGCAGGCACCTCCACCATCGTCGTGTCGATCTTCTACCTGCTGGCCCAGATGGCCGGCGCGGGCGTCCTCGTCTCGCTGCTCCTCGGCATCACCAGCGACGGCGGCAAGATCGGCATCGTCGCGCTCGTCGGCGTCCTGATGATCGTGTACGTCACCATCGGCGGCATGAAGGGCACCACCTGGGTGCAGATGGTCAAGGCGGTCCTGCTCATCGCCGGCGCCCTGCTGCTCACCTTCCTGGTCCTGCTGAAGTTCCACTTCAACATCTCCGACCTGCTCGGCAAGGCGGCCGAGAACAGCGGCAAGGGCTCGCCCTTCCTGGAACCAGGGCTCAAGTACGGCGCCACGTCGACCACCAAGCTGGACTTCATCTCGCTCGGCATGGCACTGGTCCTCGGCACCGCGGGCCTGCCGCACATCCTGATCCGTTTCTACACCGTGCCCACCGCCAAGACCGCGCGGAAGTCGGTCAACTGGGCGATCGGCCTCATCGGCGCCTTCTACCTCATGACCCTCGCCCTCGGGTTCGGCGCCGCGGCGCTCATCAAGCCGGACGAGATCATCGCCTCCAACAAGGCGGGCAACACGGCGGCACCCCTGCTCGCCCTGCACCTCGGCGGCGTGGACTCCAACTGGGGCGCGATCCTGCTCGCCACCATCTCCGCCGTCGCCTTCGCCACGATCCTCGCGGTCGTCGCGGGACTGACGCTCGCCTCGTCCTCGTCCTTCGCGCACGACATCTACGCCAACGTCATCAAGAAGGGACAGGCGTCGGAGAAGGAGGAGATGAAGGCAGCCCGCTACGCGACGGTCGGCATCGGCGCCGTGTCCATCCTGCTGGGCGCCCTCGCCCGTGACCTCAACGTCGCCGGTCTGGTCGCCCTGGCCTTCGCGGTCGCGGCCTCGGCCAACCTGCCGACGATCCTGTACAGCCTGTTCTGGAAGAGGTTCACCACCGCCGGCGCGCTCTGGTCGATCTACGGCGGCCTGGCCACGGCGGTCGGCCTGGTGCTCTTCTCCCCGGTCGTCTCGGGCAAGCCCACCTCGATGTTCCCCGACGTCGACTTCCACTGGTTCCCGCTGGAGAACCCGGGCCTCATCTCCATCCCGGTCGGCTTCCTGCTGGGCTGGCTCGGCACCCTGCTCTCCAAGGAGGAACCGGACGCCGGCAAGTACGCGGAACTGGAGGTCCGCGCCCTGACCGGCACCGGAGCCCACTAGGTCCCGACGGGCGGTTCCCGTCCGCCCGGCCCTGGACACCGGCATCGCGCGGGCCCGTCGGGGGACACCGGTGGATCACCACTGGTAGGTCTCTACGACGGGCCCGCGCCGCGTCTCGTGGGATCGGGCCGCTGTCGTTGTCGGTGGCGTCACGTAGGCTCGCAGGTATCGGGAGAAAGAGATCGGCGACGAGGGAGGGGGCCCACGTGCTCATCGACACCTATGGCCGGGTGGCCACCGACCTGCGTGTCTCACTGACGGACCGCTGCAACCTCCGCTGCACGTACTGCATGCCCGAGGAAGGCCTGCAGTGGCTCGCCAAGCCCGACCTGCTCACCGACGACGAGATCGTCCGCCTGATAGGCATCGCCGTCACCCACCTCGGCATCGAAGAGGTCCGCTTCACCGGCGGCGAGCCCCTGCTGCGCCCCGGACTGCCCGGCATCGTCGAGCGGGTCGCGGCCCTCGCCCCCCGCCCGCAGATGTCCCTCACGACCAACGGCATCGGCCTCAAGCGCACCGCGGCCGCCCTCAAGGCCGCCGGCCTGGACCGGGTGAACGTCTCGCTGGACACCCTGCGGCCCGACGTCTTCAAGACCCTCACCCGCCGCGACCGGCACAAGGACGTCATCGAGGGCCTCGAAGCCGCCCACGCGGCCGGCCTCACCCCCGTGAAGATCAACTCGGTCCTGATGCCGGGCCTGAACGCCGACGAGGCCCCGGACCTGCTGGCCTGGGCCGTCGAGCACGACTACGAACTCCGCTTCATCGAGCAGATGCCCCTGGACGCCCAGCACGGCTGGAAGCGCGACGGCATGGTCACCGCAGGTGACATCCTCACCTCGCTGCGCACCCGCTTCCGTCTCACCGATGAGGGCGCCGGCGAACGGGGCTCCGCCCCCGCCGAGCGCTGGATCGTCGACGGCGGCCCGCACCGCGTCGGTGTGATCGCCTCCGTCACGCGCCCGTTCTGCGCGGCCTGCGACCGCACCCGGCTCACCGCCGACGGCCAGGTGCGCACCTGTCTGTTCGCCACGGAGGAGACGGATCTGCGCGGCGCGCTGCGCTCGGACGTGCCCGACGAGGAGATCGCCGGCATCTGGCGCACGGCGATGTGGGGCAAGAAGGCGGGCGCGGGCCTGGACGACCCGTCGTTCGTGCAGCCCGACCGCCCGATGTCCGCGATCGGCGGCTGACCGGCGCGGCGGGAAGGGCGGGCCGGGCGGCGTCAGGTGCGTGCTCTCGGCGTGCCGGGCGGAAGTCCTCGTACTGGATGTACTTGGGCTTTCGCCCGGTGCGGCGAGAGTGCGTGCATGGCGTCGCGCGGCAGGCGGGACTTTCGCAACACGCCCTAGCGCCCCTCGGACTCCGCGGGCCCGGAGGCCTCCCACTCGTCCAGGGTCACGACGTCCTTCAGGAACCCGCGCACCCCGAGGAACTGCGACAGGTGCTCGCGATGCTCCTCGCAGGCCAGCCAGGTCTTGCGGCGCTCGGGCGTGTGCAGCTTCGGGTTGTTCCAGGCGAGCACCCACACGGCGTCCGCACGGCAGGCCTTGGCCGAGCAGACGGGGGAGGAGGGGCCGGATCCGGGGGCGTTCGACATCACCCTGCCGACCCTAGCCGAGGCCTCGTGACCCACGCTCCGCGCGGTCGGGGAAGCGGGCGGCGCGACGGCCGCGGGCGGTGCTCCGGGTGGCTGCAAAGGCGACGCCGAGCAGCCACGGGGGGAGCTGCCCGGCGTCGGTCCGTCGCTCCGACGGGGGATGCGGAGCGCGTACGAAGTATGTCACGGGTAACCCGTCGCCCGGCACCGGAACAACATGATTGATCTGAGCTTTTCTTGAGCTTGCCCGTGCGGCGCCATTCCGTTTCCGGCGCCTGCGCGGGCCTTCGTCCGAAGCTGAACCGGCCTTGTCCCGGGGCGAGTTCACGCGCGCCCCGGCTCCGGTCCGGTCTCAGCCCGAGGTGTTCGGCTCGGCCCCCGAAGGCGTCGCGGAGCCGGTCCCGGCGTCCTTCCGGAACGGCTCGTCGGGGTCGTCCTCGCGGGGCGCGGCGATCATCGGACGCAGCGGAGCGGAGACGAACGTCGAGGGCAGCGAGGGCGCGTTCTCGCGTCCGGCGTTCGCGATGACCACCGCGATGTAGGGGAGGAGGATCCCGAGGACCAGAGCGACCAGAGCGACGGGCCGCTCGACGTTCCACAGGGCGGCCGCCAGGATCACCGACACCGTACGGACGGACATCGAGATGACATAGCGGCGCTGCCGGCCGCGCACGTCGTCGTCCAGGCTCTGTCTGGCTCCGGTGATCCGGAAGACCTGGACGTTGCTCTGCTTCCTGATCACACTCCACCACCTGCCTGTGTCGGACGCTCCCGGTCCGTACCCGGCACGAACCCGTCGGGGAGGCGGGCCGGGACTGCTTCCACCGTACGCCGCGCCTGCGCCGCCTTCGAGACCGGGGCACGTCCTGTCCGGGTGGAACCGGTGCGCCGTAGCGCGTACGGCCCGGCCCGACATGCGCCGTATGGCGGACGGCCGGACACTGACCGTAACGGCTCACGCGGAGCGGTACGAGGAGGCGGACATGGGCTGGCTGTGGGCGATCATCGTGGGGTTCGTACTGGGCCTGATCGCCAAGGCGATCATCCCGGGCAAGCAGCACAGCCCGCTGTGGCTGACCACCATCTTCGGCATGCTCGGTGCCATCGTGGGCAACGCCCTCGCGCGGGCCTTCGGCGTCGAGGCGACGGCCGGCATCGACTGGACCCGTCACCTGTTCCAGCTGATCGCCGCGATCGTCATCGTGGCGCTGGGCGACATGATGTACATGGCCCTGTGGGGGAACAAGAAGGTGCAGCAGCGGGCGTGACCCGCCCGAACACGACGAAGGGCGGGGGCCGCTTCCCGGAAGCGGCCCCCGCCCTTCGCTGTCGTCACAACGCTCAGCCGCCGGTGACCTCGACCGCGGCCAGGCTCTTCTTGCCCCGGCGCAGCACGAGCCAGCGTCCGTGCAGCAGGTCCTCCTTGGCGGGGACCGCGTCCTCGGCGCCGACCTTCACGTTGTTCACGTAGGCCCCGCCCTCCTTGACCGTGCGGCGGGCGGCGGACTTGCTCGCCACCAGCCCGACCTCGGCGAAGAGGTCCACGACCAGGCCCGCCTCGGCGACCTGGATGTGCGGCACCTCGGACAGCGCGGCCGCGAGGGTCCGCTCGTCCAGGTCGGTCAGCTCGCCCTGGCCGAACAGCGCCTTCGACGCGGCGATCACGGCGGTGGTCTGGTCGGCGCCGTGCACCAGGGTCGTCAGCTCCTCGGCCAGCGCGCGCTGGGCCGCCCGGGCCTGCGGACGCTCCTCGGTCTGCTTCTCCAGCTCCGCCAGCTCCTCGGGGGACCTGAAGGACAGGATGCGCATGTACGTCGAGACGTCACGGTCGTCCACGTTCAGCCAGAACTGGTAGAACGCGTACGGCGTCGTCATCTCGGGGTCGAGCCAGACGGCGCCGCCCTCGGTCTTGCCGAACTTGGTGCCGTCGGCCTTGACCATCAGCGGCGTCGCCAGCGCGTGCACCTGGGCGGCGGGCTCCAGGCGGTGGATCAGGTCCAGGCCCGCCGTGAGGTTGCCCCACTGGTCGCTGCCGCCCTGCTGCAGGGTGCAGCCGTGGCGGCGGTACAGCTCCAGGAAGTCCATGCCCTGCAGCAGCTGGTAGCTGAACTCCGTGTAGCTGATGCCCTCCTCGGACTCCAGCCGGCGGGCCACGGAGTCCTTGGTCAGCATCTTGTTGACCCGGAAGTGCTTGCCGATGTCCCGCAGGAACTCGATCGCCGACAGCCCGGCCGTCCAGTCGAGGTTGTTCACCATGACCGCGGCGTTCTCGCCCTCGAAGGACAGGAACGGCTCGATCTGCGACCGCAGCCGCGTCACCCAGTTCGCGACCGTCTCCGGGTCGTTCAGGGTGCGCTCGGCCGTGGGCCGGGGGTCGCCGATCTGGCCCGTCGCCCCGCCCACCAGGGCCAGCGGCCGCAGCCCCGCCCGCTGCAGCCGGCGCATCGTGAGCACCTGTACCAGGTGGCCGACGTGCAGGCTGGGCGCGGTCGGGTCGAAGCCGCAATAGAACGTGACGGGACCGTCCGCGAGCGCCTTGCGCAAAGCATCTTCGTCGGTGGACAGGGAGAACAGGCCCCGCCACTTCAGCTCGTCGACGATGTCCGTCACGGTTCTCGTATCTCCTCGGGTGGTCTCGTGAATCAGGTACGAGGTTATACGCCCTGGCTGACAGAACTCATATTGAAATCCGGCACCCGCAGTGCGGGCATCGCGGCCCGGGTGAACCAGTCGCTCCACTCGCGGGGCAGCGTCTTCTCCGTCCGCCCCGCCTCCGTGGCCCGGCCCAGCAGCCCCACCGGCGACTCGTTGAACCGGAAGTTGTTCACCTCGCCCACGACCTCGCCGTCCTCCACGAGGTACACGCCGTCCCGGGTGAGCCCGGTCAGCAGCAGCGTCGCCGGGTCCACCTCGCGGATGTACCACAGGCAGGTCAGCAGCAGCCCGCGCTCCGTGGCGGCGACCATCTCCTCCAGGGAGCGGTCCTCGCCCCCGTCCAGGACGAGGTTCCCGATCGACGGCGTCACCGGCAGCCCGGTCAGCGCGGCGCTGTGCCGGGTGGTCGACAGATGCCGCAGCTCGCCCTCCCGGATCCAGTCCGTGGCCTTCAGCGGCAGTCCGTTGTCGAACACGGAGGCGTCGTCGCCCGAGGAGTGCGCGAGCACGAAGGGGGCGGACTCCAGGCCCGGCTCGTTCGGGTCGCTGCGCAGCGTCAGCGGAAGCTCGCTGAGCCGCTCGCCGATGCGGGTGCCGCCGCCGGGCTTGCTGAAGACCGTCCGGCCCTCCGCCGCGTCCCGGGCGGCCGCCGACCACATCTGGTAGATCAGCAGGTCCGCGACCGCGGTCGGCGGCAGCAGGGTCTCGTAGCGCCCGGCGGGCAGTTCGACGCGCCGCTCGGCCCAGCCGAGCCGTACCGCCAGCTCCGCGTCCATCGCGGCCGGGTCGACGTCCTTGAAGTCCCGCGTCGAGCGTCCCGCCCACGCCGACCGCGTACGGTCCGGGGACTTGGCGTTGAGCTCCAGCGTGCCGTTCGGCTGATCGTGCCGCAGCCGCAGCCCCGTCGAGGTGCCGAGGTAGCTGGAGACGAGCTCGTGGTTGGCGAAACCGTACAGTTCGCGGCCGCCCGCCCGCGCCCGGGCGAAGGACTCGCCGAGCGCCGGCGCGAAGTCGGCGAACACGCCGGAGGAGGTCTCGGCGGGCGCGTCCGCGAAGTCGGGGGACTCCGGTACGCCCGTCACCAGCGGCCGGCCGTCCTCGGCGGGACCGGCGCCCCGCGCCGCGGCCTCGGCCGCCCGCACCAGGGGCTCCAGCTCGTCGGCGGTCACCGCGGAGCGCGAGACCACCCCGGACGAGGTGCCCTCGCGGCCGTCGACGGTCGCGATCACGGTGAGCGTGCGCCCGCGCGTGACCCCGTTCGTGGTGAGCGCGTTGCCCGCCCAGCGCAGATTGGCCGTGGACTGCTCGTCGGCGATCACCACACAGCCGTCGGCCCGGGACAGCTCGAGGGCACGCTCGACGACCTCGTGCGGCTTGCTCGTACGCGCGCTCATCGACCGGCCTCCGACGTGGTGTTGAGAATGTTGACGCCCTTGAACAGGGCGGAGGGGCAGCCGTGCGACACCGCGGCGACCTGGCCCGGCTGGGCCTTGCCGCAGTTGAAGGCACCGCCGAGGACATACGTCTGGGGGCCGCCCACGGCGGCCATCGAACCCCAGAAGTCGGTGGTCGTCGCCTGGTACGCGACATCACGGAGCTGGCCCGTGATCCGGCCGTTCTCGATCTTGAAGAAGCGCTGGCCGGTGAACTGGAAGTTGTAGCGCTGCATGTCGATGGACCAGGACCGGTCGCCGACGACGTAGATGCCGCGGTCGACGCCCCCGATCAGGTCCTCGGTGGACAGTCCGCCGGGGTCCGGCTGCAGCGAGACGTTGGCCATGCGCTGCACGGGCACGTGCCGGGGGGAGTCGGCGTACGCGCAGCCGTTGGAGCGCTCGAAGCCGGTCAGGCTCGCGATCCGCCGGTCCAGCTGGTAGCCGACGAGCGTCCCGTCCTTCACCAGGTCCCAGGACTGGCCCTCGACGCCCTCGTCGTCGTACCCGATGGTCGCCAGGCCGTGCTCGGCGGTGCGGTCACCGGTCACGTTCATCAGATCCGAGCCGTAGCGCAGCTTGCCGAGCTGGTCGAAGGTGGCGAACGAGGTCCCGGCGTACGCGGCCTCGTAGCCGAGCGCGCGGTCCAGCTCGGTGGCGTGCCCGATCGACTCGTGGATGGTCAGCCACAGGTTGGACGGGTCGACGACGAGGTCGTACACCCCCGCCTCGACGCTCGGTGCCCGCATCTTCTCCGCGAGCAGCTCCGGGATCCGCTCCAGCTCCGCGTCCCAGTCCCAGCCGGTGCCCAGCAGGTACTCCCAGCCGCGCCCGACCGGCGGCGCGATCGTCCGCATCGAGTCGAACTCGCCGCTGGAGTCGTCGACGGCCACCGCGGTCAGCTGCGGGTGCAGCCGCACCCGCTGCTGCGTGGTCACGGTCCCGGCGGTGTCGGCGTAGAACTTGTTCTCGTGCACGGTCAGCAGGGACGCGTCGACGTGGTTGACGCCCGTGGCCGCCAGCAGCCGCGCGCTCCAGTCGGCCAGCAGCCCCGCCTTCTCCTCGTCCGGCACGGAGAAGGGATCGATCTCGTACGACGAGACCCACGTCTTCTCGGCGTGCACCGGCTCCCGGGCCAGCTCCACCCTCTCCTCCGACCCGGCAGCCTTGATCACCTGCGCCGACAGCTTGGCCATCGCCACGGCCTGCGAGGCGACCTTCGCGGCGGCGTCCATCGTCAGGTCGACCCCCGACGCGAACCCCCAGGTCCCGCCGTGCACGACCCGCACCGCGTACCCCAGGTCCGTGGTGTCCGACGACCCGGCCGGCTTGGCGTCCCGCAGCCGCCAGGACGCGCTGCGCACCCGCTCGAAGCGGAAGTCCGCGTGCTCGGCGCCCAGCGCCCGCGCCCGCGCGAGCGCGGCGTCGGCGAGGGCGCGCAGCGGTAGCGCCGTGAAGGCTTCGTCGATGGAATGAGGCACCGAGGTCTCCCTGTTGTCGTGGCCCGTCAGGTCCGATCATGTCGCGCGGGCGGGTCCTGCGGCCACGCCTTTGGCGTGACCGGGCGCGTCTTTCGGCCGGGGGCCGTCCGTCTTCCGGGCGTACGCCCGCGAATTTCTGTAGAGACCCGACAGCAGTCGCCCGAACCCACTGTCGGTGCCCGATTCCCTGAGAGGCCGGGCGGACCGATAGGTTTTCGAGGAAGGCGCCTGTACTGCAGGGGTTTCAGTCCGCTAACGAAAGGGTGATCCGTTGAGCCGCTCGGTTCTCGTCACCGGAGGCAACCGGGGCATCGGCCTCGCCATCGCCCGCGCATTCGCAGACGCAGGCGACAAGGTCGCCATCACGTACCGTTCCGGTGAGCCGCCGGCTGGCTTCCTCGCGGTCAAGTGCGACATCACCGACAGCGAGCAGGTGGAGCAGGCCTACAAGGAGATCGAGGCCGAGCACGGCCCGGTCGAGGTCCTGATCGCCAACGCCGGCGTCACCAAGGACCAGCTCCTGATGCGTATGTCCGAGGAGGACTTCACCTCGGTCATCGACACCAACCTCACCGGCACCTTCCGCGTCGTCAAGCGGGCCAACCGCGGCATGCTGCGCGCCAAGAAGGGCCGCGTCGTGCTGATCTCCTCCGTCGTCGGGCTGCTCGGCTCGGCGGGCCAGGCGAACTACGCCGCGTCCAAGGCCGCCCTCGTCGGCTTCGCGCGCTCGCTCGCCCGGGAGCTCGGCTCGCGCAATCTCACCTTCAACGTCGTCGCGCCAGGCTTCGTCGACACCGACATGACGCAGGCGCTCACCGAGGAGCAGCGCGCGAACATCGTGTCCCAGGTGCCGCTCGGCCGTTACGCGCAGCCCGAGGAGATCGCCGCGACGGTGCGGTTCCTCGCCTCGGACGACGCCTCGTACATCACTGGAGCCGTCATCCCGGTTGACGGCGGACTGGGAATGGGTCACTGAACCATGAGCGGAATTCTTGAGGGCAAGCGCGTCCTGATCACCGGTGTGCTGATGGAGTCCTCCATCGCCTTCCACACCGCCAAGCTGGCCCAGGAGCAGGGCGCCGAGATCATCCTGACCGCGTTCCCGCGGCCCACGCTGACCGAGCGCATCGCCAAGAAGCTGCCGAAGCCCACCAAGGTCATCGAGCTCGACGTCACCAACGAAGAGCACCTGGGGCGCCTGGCCGACGTCGTCGGCGAGGAGCTCGGCGGCCTCGACGGCGTCGTGCACTCCATCGGCTTCGCGCCGCAGGACGCCCTCGGCGGCAACTTCCTGAACACGCCGTTCGAGTCGGTCGCCACGGCCATGCACGTCTCGGCGTTCTCCCTGAAGTCGCTCACGATGGCCTGCCTGCCGCTGATGCAGAACGGCGGCTCCGTCGTCGGCCTCACCTTCGACGCGCAGTACGCCTGGCCGCAGTACGACTGGATGGGCCCGGCCAAGGCCGCCCTGGAGGCCACCAGCCGCTACATGGCCCGCGACCTGGGCAAGCAGAACATCCGCTGCAACCTCATTTCCGCCGGCCCCATCGGCTCCATGGCCGCCAAGTCGATCCCGGGCTTCGGCGAGCTCGCCTCCGTGTGGGACACCCGCGCCCCGCTGGAGTGGGACCTGAAGGACCCGGAGCCGGCCGGCAAGGGCGTCGTCGCCCTTCTGAGCGACTGGTTCCCGAAGACCACGGGCGAGATCATCCACGTGGACGGCGGCCTGCACGCCATCGGCGCGTAACCGCCTCACGCTCGTTCCGACGCCCCGTTCCCCGCCGCTCGCGGGGAGCGGGGCGTCGCCCGTTCGGCCCAGTCGGCCGGGCGGCCCGGACCCCGCCGACGGCACCCTGGGAGTACGCACCGCCCGCCCCGCAGCCGTACGGCCGAGGAGGTCCCCTTGTGCGCCTGTCCCGCCGCTTTGCTCCGGTGTTCGCCGCTGTCGCCCTGGTCCTGGCCGTCCCGCACGACGCGATGCCGCACCCGCGCGCGGGGGGCGTGAGCCAGGGCCCCCGCCCGGCGGGCGGCGACACGGCGGGGCCGCCCGCCGTTCCCCAGCCCTTCGGCGCCGAGTGCCGGACCGTCGTCTCCGGCTCCCATGTCGTCGCGTACTGCCACAACCCCTATGTGGGCACCGACCACGTCGCTCTGCACGTCGAATGCGCCCGCTGGTGGGACATCGACACCGACAGCGACCCCGTCGAGGTCGGACCGGCGATGACGGTCCGGCTGACGGGCCGCTGCTGGGAGGAGATCCGAACGGTCTGGATCACCCACGAGGAGTGAGCCGCGAGGTTTCCGGTGCGAGGCGGACCGGTGCGCCCCCTCACGCCGCGACCCTCACTCCGTGCCGGCCGCCGGGCCGGGCCGGCACTGGAAGGGGTAGCTCGCCGCCTCCGCGGCCGCCGCGTCCGCGTCACCCGCCCGGATCGCGTCGACGAGCAGGGCGTGGTCCATGTACGACTCCGGCGTCAGCTCCTTGCCGACGTCCACCCGCAGCCAGTCCCGCAGCACCTCCCCGAGGTCGGCGTACATCGCCGTCATCACGTCGTTGCGGGACGTGGCCACCACCGCCAGATGGAAGGTCGCGTCCGCGGCCACGAAGGCCTCCGCGTCGCCCGACTCCCAGGCCTCCTCCCGGCGCACCAGAAGAGCCTCCAACTGCTTGAGATCGCGCTCGGTGCGCCGCTCGGCGGCCAGCCGCGCCGCGCTCGACTCCAGCGTGGACCGCAGCTCGGCGATGTGCCGGGGGTCGGCGTCCGCGAACCGGCGGTGCATCACGCCCGCCAGCTCGCTCGTCGCCACGACGTACGTCCCCGACCCCTGCCGGATGTCCAGCAGCCCGTTGTGGGCGAGCGCCCGGACCGCCTCGCGCACGGTGTTGCGGGCGACGCCGAGCTGGTCGACGAGCTCCGGCTCGGTGGGGATACGGGAGCCCACCGGCCACTCGCCCGACGTGATCTGGTTCCGCAGCTCGGCGATGACCTGCTCGGACAGGGCCGAACGGCGGGGATGGCTCAGCGGCATGACGGTCCTTCGTACGGGCCCGGGTGTGATCGTTCGCGCGAGGCCGGAGGCTCCGGAGAGTAACGCAGCGGGATTGGACAGCCAATCATCCCATGATTCTATGATGGGGTTCATGGCCCCCGAGGAAACCCGCACCCCGACCCCGTCCCCGCCGCTGCCGCGCCCCGCCGCGGACACCCGTCCCCTCGCGGACACCCGTTCCCTCGCGGACCCGGCGGCCGAGCCGCCCGCTCCGAGCGCGTGGACGATACGGCTCGTGGTCGCCGGCATCGTGCTCGCCGCCCTCAACCTGCGCCCGGCCATCACGAGCCTCGGAGCCCTCCTCGAGGAGGTGCGCGACGGACTCGGCATGAGCGGCAGCGTCGCCGGACTGCTCACCTCCGTACCGCCCCTGTGCTTCGCCGTCTTCGGCATCACGGCACCGCGGCTCGCCCGCCGCTTCGGGCCCGCCGCCGTCGTCTGTGCGGGCATGGCGGCCATCACGGCGGGCCTCGTCATACGGCCCTACCTCGGCGGTACGGCGGGCTTCCTTGCCGCCAGCGCGCTCGCCCTCATGGGCATCGCCGTCAGCAACGTCCTGATGCCGGTGATCGTCAAGCGCTGGTTCCCCGACCGGGTGGGCTCGATGACCGGGCTGTACTCGATGGCCCTCGCGCTCGGCACCTCGGCCGCCGCCGCGGTGACCGTGCCCCTGACCGGCGCCCTGGGCGACGACTGGCACCTCGGCCTCGTGGTGTGGGCGGGCCTCGCGGCGGCGGCCGTCCTGCCCTGGATCGTGCTGACACGGACGCACGGCGCGGCCGACCGCGCGACGACGTCACCCGGCGCGCTCCGAGCCGACGCCCCCGTGCCCCCTGCCGCCATGGCCCCCACCGGCACCCAGGATCCGGCCGCGCCCGCCGCGCGCACCGTCCCCCGCCACGCGTCCACCGACGGCGACGACCTGCGCATCACCCGCAGCCGGACCGCCTGGGCCCTGGCCGTCTTCTTCGGCCTCCAGGCCACCGCCGCCTACATCACGATGGGCTGGATGGCACAGATCTTCCGGGACGCGGGCGTCGCCGCGGGCACCGCCGGACTGCTCCTCGCCGTCACCATGGTCATGGGCGTGCCGCTGGCCTTCGTCATCCCGCGCCTGGCCACCCGACTGCCCCGGCAGGGTCCCATCGTGGTCGTCCTCGGCCTGTGCGGACTCGCCGGATACGCGGGCCTGTACCTGGCCCCGGCGGCGGGCGCCTGGGCCTGGGCCCTGCTGCTGGGCATCTCCAACTGTGCCTTCCCGCTGGCCCTGACCATGGTCGGCATGCGGGCCAGGACCGGCGCGGGTGTGGCCAAGCTGTCGGCGTTCGCACAGAGCGCGGGCTATCTGATCTCGATCCCGGGCCCCCTGCTCGTGGGCGTGCTCTACCAGCACAGCGGCGGCTGGGGCCTGCCCATCGCGCTGATGGCCGGGCTGATGATCCCGCAGATCGCGGTCGGCATCCTGGCCGGCCGCGACCGTACGGTGGAGGACGAGGCCGCCGGCTGACCGGCCGCCGCGAACGGGCCCCGGCGACGGCACGGCGGGCGGGGGATGCGAGACTGACCGCATGCCTGTGCTCGACCCGAACCCCCAGAACGGCCAGAAGAAGCTGCTCATCGTGCTCGGCGCGATGCTGGCCATCACGGTGATCATCGGGATCATCGCGTCCGTCGCGTCCCCGTGAGGCACGGGGCGGCACGCCGGTCCCGGTGATCTGCGGGGCGGTACGCCAGCCCCCATGACCTGCGAGGCGACCCGCCGGCCCACGGGGCCTGCGCGGCAGCCCGCTGCCTCCTGCGACCGGCGACCGAGCCCGCGCCAGCCGATAGCCGTCAGGGCCTCCATGCCCGCCCATGAGCCCTCGCGCTTGCCGATGGGCCCGCGCGCCTGCGGGGAGCGCCCCGCGTGCCGGCCGTCAGGACCCCGACCCCCGCCGCGGACCCGGCCGGCAGGCCCCCGCGCCCGAGGGAACCCACCTGTCCGCGTGGCCGCCACCGACCGACCGCACGAGGCCGTGGCCGGGGCAGCCCCCACCCGACGGCGCCCCGCCGCAGACCACCGCCACATGCCCGGCAGCCCCCGCCCCCGCCCCCTCCCACCGCACCCGCGACCCGCGACCCGGGACCCGGGGTGGGGATAACCCCCCCATCCCCTAGGGGGTGGGTGTCAGGGTCAAGTGGGTGGATCACCGGATGGGCCCGCGACCGCGGATTCCGTACCTTCGAATCGTGACCGCAATCGCGGTCGGGGAGCACGCGAAGACTCACGGAGGCGGCATGTCGGCCCCAACGCACACCCGGCCCCACCCGGCGACCACGGGCCGTGTCGACATCCGGCTGCCCTGGTGGGCCCTCGCCCTGCCCACGCTCGCCTTCATCACGCTGCTGATCATGATCCTCAACCCGGTGGACGCGCACGCGGCGACCGGCGACCCGGCGATCACTCATCTGTTCGAACGCGTCCAGCAGGCGGTCCAGCACAACGCCTCCTGATCCCAGGAACCCGGCCCGCTCCCCGGAGCCCGGCAGCCGGGCCCGCACGCCCCCGAGGCGCACGTCATCACCCCTGACGGGGCGGGGCGTCACCCCCGCCGGGGCACCGCATCAACTCCCTGCGCCCCATGGCATGTTTCGTGCGAAGCTGGGACGCATGAGCGTCGCAGAACCCCGCAGGATCATCCTCTTCCGGCATGCGAAAGCCGACTGGCCCCAGGTCTCCGACCATGAGCGGCCGCTCGCCGACCGGGGCCGCATGGACGCCGCCATAGCCGGCCGCAAACTGGCGGACAGCGGCATCCCCCTGGACCTGGCCCTGTGCTCCACCGCGATCAGGACCCGCGAGACATGGAAGCACGCCGTCCAGGAGCTCCCGCACCGGCCGAAAACGGTCTACGAGGAGCGGATCTACGAAGCTTCGCCCGGCGAGCTGATCGCGGTGATCAACGAGACCCCGGACGACACCCAGAACGCGATCCTGATCGGTCACAACCCGGGCATGCACGGCCTCACCGAGATCCTGGCGGGCCGTGCGGAGGGTGACACCCGTGCCCGGATGAACGCCCACGGCTTCCACACCGCCGCGTTCGCGGTCCTCACCTTCGACGGCCCCTGGAAGTCCCTGGAGCCCGGATCGGCGGTCCTGACCGAATACTGGGCTCCCACGGAGTGAACCCGTCCCGACGAAGGACGGGGGCCCGGCACCGCCACGGTGCCGGGCCCCCGTCCGTCACGGGACCGCCCCTCAGCGGGGGGCGTCGTCCACGTGCATGTCGGCGGCCTCGACCTCTTCGCGGGTGACGCCCAGCAGATAGAGGACCGTGTCGAGGAACGGGAAGTTCACCGCGGTGTGCGCGGCCTGCCGTACGACCGGCTTGGCGTTGAAGGCGACGCCGAGGCCGGCGGCGTTCAGCATGTCGAGGTCGTTGGCGCCGTCGCCGATCGCCACGGTCTGGGCCAGCGGGACCCCGGCCTCGGCGGCGAAGCGGCGCAGCAGCCGAGCCTTGCCGGCCCGGTCCACGATCTCGCCGGTGACCCGGCCGGTCAGCTTCCCGTCGACGATCTCCAGGGTGTTGGCCTGGGCGAAGTCCAGCCCGAGCCGTTCCTTCAGATCGTCGGTGACCTGGGTGAACCCGCCGGAGACGACACCGACTTGGAAGCCGAGCC
Organism: Streptomyces aureus; assembly: GCF_000725495.1. Lineage (GTDB taxonomy): Bacteria > Actinomycetota > Actinomycetes > Streptomycetales > Streptomycetaceae > Streptomyces > Streptomyces aureus_B. Next base: position 1,718 of record NZ_JNZD01000026.1, on the reverse strand, counting down.
GCTTCAGCGTACGGATGAGGGTCCGTGCGCCCGGCGTCAGCCGCACCTCCTCGCGCACCTTGTGCACCACGGAGGCGTCGAGCCCTTCGAGGAGCGCCACCCGCGCGTGCAGGGACTGCTCGAAGTCGAGCTCACCGCGCATCGCGGCGGCCGTGACCTCGGCGACCTGGGCCTCGCAGCCGGCGTGCGCCGCGAAGAGCTCGATCACCTCGTCCTGGATGAGGGTGGAGTCCACGTCCATCACGACCAGACGCTGGGCCCGCCGGTGCAGGCCGGCGGCGACGACCGCGATGTCGACACCGAGTGCCGAGGCCTCGGTGACCAGCGCGGTGCGCAGCTCCTCGGTCTCCGTACCGGACACCGCGAACTCGACCGCGGTCACCGGGTACTTGGCCAGGCGGAAGATGCGGTCGATGTTGCCGCCGGTCTTGGTGATCCGGGCGGCGATGGCGGCCGTGGACTCCGCGGTGAGGGGGTGCCCGAGCACCGTGACCAGCGAACGTCCCAGGCCGCGGGGGCGGTTGTCGCCGAGGCCGGAGATGATCTCGGCCTGCATCTTCATCGACTCGGCCCAGCTGTGGACGGTCGACCGGAGATCGCCCTCGAGGCCCCCGGCGGGCTCGGTCACGAGCGCGCACAGCACGATCCGGCCGCGGGTGACGACCTGCTCGATGTCGACCACGTCGACGGAGAAGGCGGCGAGGGTGTCGAAGAGTCCGGCGGTGATGCCCGGCCGGTCCTTGCCGAAGATCTTGACAAGAAGAGTGGGCACATCAGGGGTATGTGAAGCGCTCATGGTATTTCCCACCGTATCCGGCACCCAGTGCCTCCCGCCCGCCCGGTCCGCCTAGCGGACACGGAACACTGGGTGACACCCGGGAATCCCCAGGATGAAGAACCCCACCCACCCGCCGAGCCCCGCACCCTCCAGCCACCCCAGCCCAGCGGCCACGCCCTACAAGCCAAGCCTTTCTCGCCCCCTCCGCCCCTACCCGTCCCACCCCTGGGGCTCCGCCCCAGACCCCGCTCCTCAAACGCCGGAGGGGCTGAATTTCCCCGGCCGGAGCCGCAAGGTGCCCGGGGGCGTCAGAGTCAACCGAAGCCCACGGCTCAGCCACGACGCTCCCGCTAGGGATCCGGCGTCACCCATGGGGCCACGGTGCTCCCGCGGCCGGGATCCGGCTTCGAGGCCACGGCGTCAGCCACCATGCACCCGCAGTCGGCCGTGCTCGGGAGGGGACGTGCCGGTACATCAGATGCCCGTATCCGGATGGATCGGAAGCCGCCCGCACCTTCTCACCCCGGTTCGATCCGTTCGGATACGGGCGGATGTACCGGCGCGGCCCCGACCCACCCACCGGACCCGAACCGCCGACGCGTGCCTCAGCGCCGCGGTCGACGCGGTCCCTCGCCCGGCGGCGGCGGAATCGGCGGCGGGGGAGGAGGCAGCGGCGGCGGCCCGTCCGGCCTGCGCTTCGAGGACGGCTCCACCGGCCCCACCATCGTCGGTGCCCCGTACACATCACCCGGCGCCCGATCCTCGGGCTCCCGCACCTCGTCCGGCACCCTCAGATACGGATTGGTGTCAGGATTCGGCGCCCGGTACGACCCCCGAGGCCGATAGGGCCCAGCCACCTCACCGGAGCCGGAGCCGGAGCCGAAGCCGGAGCCGGTAACGACACCAGCTTCGACCTCACCCCCCGCACCCCCCACCCCCC
>NZ_JNZD01000025.1 GCF_000725495.1 Streptomyces aureus | reverse complement strand
CTGCAGGTCGAGGATCATCATGGCGTTTCTCCTTCATTTCACTGACGGGTGGATCACCCGGCCGGGCGGCCGGGAGTCTGTGGTGCGCAACTCGGCTGAGCGCGTTGCGACTTGGCGTGACTGGTCAGGCGTGCCCGGCCGCGGCCGGCGCGGGCCGGAGCCGGCCGGTGTCCGCCGCGGCACCGGGCCGTGCGGCTCCGGTGGTGCCGGTCCAGGGGAGGAACGGGGTGCCGGCCAGGGCGGTGCCCAGGGCCAGGAGCACTCCGGCGGAGCCGGTCGCCAGGTCCGCGGACAGCCGCAGCAACTGGTCACCGGGGAAGGCGAGATGGCCCTGGTAGGAGATCTGGTGGAGGGCCAGGAGCCTGCGGTGACGGTCCAGTGCGGTCTGCCGGTGGGCGGCCGCCTCCACGTCCTCCGGAGTCCGGGGGCGCGGGGAGTGCCCGGTACCCGGAGGGCAGGGGCGGGGCCGGGTCAGCGCGAGGTAACCGAGGAGTCCCGCGCGGCCGTTGAACAGACCGGGCTGGATGATGAACTCGGGTTCGGCGGCGCGGCTGATCGGTGCCCGGAAGCGGGCGGTGGGGCTCGCGGGGTGATGGACGAGCAGGGCGTCCAGGGCCAGCCCGATGCCGACGCTGCCGGTCTCGATGTACGGGAGCACCCGGTACTCGTCGAGAACCTGCACGGTGCCGTCCGCCGCGGTCACACACCGCTCGAGGTCCAGTTCGAGGAGCGTCTGGGCCCGTTCGAGGAGTCCGTGGTCGCCGGTCTGCTCGTAGAGCCGGACCAGGGCGATGGCCGCGCCGGAGGCCCCGGCCATCAGGCCCGCCTTGCGGCGCCCGCTCGACGGGCCCTCCTTCTCCAGCTCGTCGGCCGCGGTCCGGGCGTGCGCGAGGGCGGTGTCGAGCAGGTCCCGGTCGTCCATGACGGCGGCGAAGTGGGCCAGGGTGAGCGCGATTCCGGCACGGCCCGAGGAGAGATCCGGGCCCGGCGGACTGTCGGCGTCCTCCGGGGCGAGCCGTTCCAACAGGGCCAGCGCGGCGTCCCGTTCGCCGAGGAGATCGAGGGTGTACGCCACTCCGTGTCCGCCGGTGTAGAGACCGGGCCGGACCGGACGGGTACGGGCCGCGTCGACGAGCCACCGCACATGGTCCGCGTCCGTGCCGGCCCCCGTGACGTGCAGGGCGTAGAGGACCCCGGCCGCTCCATGGGCCAGGCCCAGACTGCCCTGGGTGAACTGGGCGATGTCGCCGGGGAAGAGCCGGTCGTCGCGATCGGGGGTGGCCATGGCCCCGATGCCCGCAGCGAGCGAGTCACGGATCGCCGGCCAGTCGGCGCCCGGCCCGCTGAGCAGCGCCTGTGTCTCGGCCCTGCGCAGGCCCAGTTCGGGCCTCGGGGTGCGGCCGTCGTCGGGGGAGGGGGCCAGCATGCGGCGGATCTCGGCGGTGTATCCGGGCGGCACGGGGAACCGGCTCTCGATGACGTCGGCGAGCTCGATGCCCTTGCCCGCGTCCAGGGTGGGCAGTTGGGCCAGCGGCAGGAACAACCACAGCCGGATCGCGGCGAGTCCGTACAGGTCGATCTCGGGTCCGGTGTATCCCCTGGGCGCGGTGAAGCCCGCGGCCCCGAGGGCCGGCCGGACGAACGCGTCGACGGGGCTGGCGAGTTCGAAGTCGATGAAGCAGATGTCACCGCCCGGCCGGATGATCAGGTTGCGGGGGTGCAGGTCTCCGAAGACGACCCCACGGGCGTGCATCGCTTTCAGGACGTGCTCGATCCGGTCCACGATCGCGATCGCTTCGCGGGTGTACTCGGCGACCGCCCCGTCGTCGGCGTCCGGATGGATGAGCGGGTACTTCGCGGTCAGCCACTCGCTCAGGGACTGTCCCTCGACGAACTCCTGCACCAGGAAGTGGTGTTCCCACACGGTGAGCAGCTCGTGCAGCTCCGGGACCCCGGGGGAGCCGGCCAGCCGGGCCAGCATGTCGTGTTCCTGACGCAGCCGGGTGACGGCGTCGACGCCGCGCTGGTCGAGACCGGCGTGCGGGCGGGCCTCCTTCAGCACCACCTGCGGACTGTCCGCGTCCTTGCGCCCCAGGTAGACGCCGCCCGCGTTGGAGAAGTGCAGGACCCGCTCGACGGTGTACGGCAGCGTGGCCGCCTGAGGGGCGTCGCGTTCGGCGATGGCCGCCCGGACGAACGGAGGGACGGGGGCCCAGTCGGGGACCGAGAAACCGGCCCCGCGGACGTCGGGGACCAGCCGGCCCTCCGGGTCCTCGAGGGCGAGCACCCGCTGACCTGCGTCGTTCTGGCAGTGGCGCTCGGCGAATCCCCCGTAGCGCAGGAACAGTGGACCCTCCCCCCAGCGCAGGTCGCTGAGGATGTACGGGCCGCGCCGGCCGGCGAGCAGGGGGCCGAGCTCCTCCAGACATCGCAGTAACTCGCCGTCGCCCAACGGGTAGAGCGTGCAGAACTTTCCGCTCGAACCGCGCGGGGAGTATTTCGAGTTCTGCATCTGCAGGATGGGCATCCCGCGCAGGAACTTGAACGTGACGCGTTCGCGCAGACAGTAGTCGTAGACCTGTTCCAGCACCGCTTCGGCGTCCTCGGCGCACGAGGACACATGGATCTTCCAGCCCTGCGAGGGCAGTTGGACGTCCGTGGGGCGCACGACCGCCCAGATCTCCAGGTCGCCCCGCTCCCAACCGTCGGGCAGGGGCCGGGTGACGGCCGCGAACTCCTCCTGTGCGCCCCAGCGCCGGGGGGAGTCGTAGAAGATCGGGTCTGCGTAGGCGTAGGCCTCGTACCGGTTGTCCATCGGACTTCTCCTCAGGGCAGGGACGTGTGCAGGCGGCACAGCGAAGGGAGGCGATGATCCGGCCGGCCAGCAGCCGGCGGAGAGTGGGGAGTGGGGAGTGTGGGGGGAGTGGTGGGGTGCGCCGGGCCCGGGAAGCGGGGCGGGCTGCGCACCGTGGGGGTGGTGGCCGGGAGCCGTGGGGAAGTCCCCGGCCACTCGAAGTATTGGGAAAGCGATACTTCGACCACAACGGCGCGAAAGAAGTCTTTTCTGAAGATATTCGCCCCGGCGTGATGACGCGGCCGCGAAGCGTCGACAGCGCCCAGGCGCACACCGGATCACCGGACGGGACGGGGGCGCCGCGCCGTCACGGGCGCGACGACGGCGGGGGCCGCCCACCCGAGCCTCTGACCAGGTCGTTCCATGGGGGTGAGCCGCGTCGGGGACGCTGGTCAATTGGGCCCTGGTGGCGCGATTAAAACGGCATATGCCGGATGCGGGGCGCTCACGGCTTTGACCCGGGCGCGCGGTCCGTACAGGAGCGATGGATTTGTCGTACCGGTAGAGGGCGCGGGAAATGTTCCATCGGACCGCTCGGAATCCTCCGCGAGCTCGGTGACGCGGTCGCCGGACGGCGTCGCTCCGCGCGGTTCCGGTGGCCTCGCGTGCGAGCGGGTCGCCGAATTCCCGGGTACCGCCGGCCGACCGAGGCCGTGGCGGCCGGTTTCCCGCTCAGGTGCGGTTCATCGCCCGTACATCTGTGCGCTACTATTTCCTCAGAGCCGGTCGGAGGAAGTCGCTCCGGTTGGTGATGCGTTGGTGGTCCAAGGAAAGACGCCCCGCTTCCTGCGGGGAAATGCAGGTGCAAGGCCTGCCCGGCGCTCTGACGAAGCCCTGTCCCGCGATGTGCGGGACGGGGTTTCTTGTTGTCTTGGCCAGGCGGGCCGAGCCGAGTTGAGCCGGGCGGGGCCGAGCGGGCCGAGCTGGGCTGGGCCGAGCAGGGCCGATCCAGGCCCGCCGGCCAGAGCCGGCCCGGCCCGGCTGGGCTGGGCTCGGCCGGGCCGGATCAGGCCTGCCGACCAGAGCAGGGCGCCGTCAGACGGCACCGTCCCGCGCCGCGATGGCGAGCAGCGCGGCACGAGCCGCTTCGCACAGCTCGTCGTCCAGCGGGACGGAGCGCCAGCTGCCGTGCTCGACGGGCCGTTCGTCGGCGTCGAGGAACGCCCTCAGTACCGACTCCGCGGGGGCGGCGTCCGCACCGATCTCCGCGAGCAGCTTCACCGTTTCGATGACGGCCCGATGGGCGCCGCCCTGTTCGGCGAACGGGCTGATCGCCCGGACGAGCGCCGGAACGACCTCGTCGGTCCGTCCGGTGATCCGCCACAGGGCCTCGCCGACCCGCAGCGGCAGCCAGCCCTGGGTGCGCCGGGGCAGGAGTTCGCGCAGCCGCCCGGCGTACTGGGCAGCCGTCGGGCCCAGTTCCGCGAGCAGTGCGGCGGCGGCCTCCTGACCGTACGGCTCGTCCAGTTCGGGCAGGACCAGCCGCAGCGCGGGCTCCCGGTCGCCGGTCAGCCGGCCGTGGGCGAGCGCCAGGGCACGGGGCGCGAACCGCTGGCCGGCGGGCGGATCGTCGAGCAGGGCGCGCAGTCGCTCGGCCGGTACGGCCCTCGCCGCGGCCGGCCCGATCGCGGCCAGCGCGTCCAGGGCCCAGACCGCGGCATCCGTGTCGAGGAGGGCGAGGAGATCCGGGATCGCGGGAGCCGCCGCGGGGCCCCACTCCGTCAGCACCTGGCAGAGTCCGCGGCGTTCGTCGAGTCCGGCGGCGGCCGCGAGGCGTGCCCGCAGCGGGGGCAGCAGCACGTCGGCGTGGGCGCCGAGACCCCCGGCGACCTCGACCAGGTCCAGCCGGTACGTCCACCAGCCGTCGGCATGGGTCCCGTGGAACGCGAACCCGGGATCCGCCTCGGCCAGACAGCGGGCCAGCGCCGGCACGCATCGAGCGTCACCGAGACGGGACAGTGCCCACAAGGCGTGGGACCGGGCGGGTGCGTGGGCCTCGCCCGGCTCGCTCACCATGGCGGCCAGCGCGTCCGCCCAGGGCCGGGAGGCGTACCCGCACATGCCGAGGATCCGAGTGGCGAACACCCTGTTCTCCGGTTCGGGATCGGAGAGCGACCGGGCCACGTCCGGCAGCAGATCGGTGACGGCGGAGCGCCGACGGCCCAGTTCCTGGGCGGCCACCTGCAGCGCACCGGCGCGCACCTCGGGATCCCGGTGTCCGAGCAGCCTGCCGATCACGTCGGTCCGGCCGGTCCGGTCGTATCCCAGCAGACCGACCGCCCAGATGACGTTCCCCTTGATCCTGCCGCCCGGCCGCCAGACGTCCGGATCGCTGCCGAACAGGACTTCGGACACGGTCCGGCCGTCCGCAGGGTCGGCAGGGTGGTCAGATGCCGATGCCGATGCCGATGCCGATGCCGAAGTCGATGCCGAAGTCGACTCCGACGAGGTCACGGACGCCGGTGCGGATGAGGCTGCGTGCGCCGGTGCCGACGTGGTCGCCGACGCGGCCGACGACTCCGGCCGCGCCCGGCGCAGTGCCTGCACCGCGGCCAGTCGTACGGACGGCTCGGTGCCGTCCCTGAGTGTCCGCAGCCATCCGAGGGTTGCTTCGCGCTGTTCGCTCGAGCGCGTGACCAGCGAGCCGACCGCGTCGACGAGGCGGAGCCGTATCGCCGGTTCCGGCTCGGCCTCCCAGCGCGCCCGCAGGGCGACGATCACCTCGTCGGCCCGGACATGGGCCTCGGCGAGGCAGTGCGCCACCGCCGTGCGATGCTCCGCCACCGGGTCGTCGAGCAGCGGCAGGAGATCCGGGACCGCCCGTTCCCAGGCCGTCGGCCAGTCGGGGGTGACGAAGCGCGGGAGGGCGGTGTTCCCCGAGTGGGCCAGGGATCTGACGAGGTGGAAGAGGTCGCCCCGGACGTCCGCGGCGACGGCCGGGTCCGCGGCGGCGGCGACCACGTGGGGGAGTACGGCGGGCGCCGACGAGTACACACCGCCTCCCTGATGGTGGACGTGGGTCAGCAGATCGTCGGCCGCGTCGGCGGCTTTCTCGGGGTGGTGGAGGTTCCGCAGCATCTCGGGAACGTCCTCGGCCGTCCCGTAGGCATGGTTGAGGACCGTCCAGTCCACGGCTTCGATGCGCGCGGTCGGGTCGCCCATGCTCAGCACGCCTCGACCCGGTCCGAGACCGCGAACACGTCGCCGCAGTCCGGGCAGGTGGCCCGGCCGAAGAGATACGTGAGGCCGCGGGCGACGTCCTCGTGTCCGGCTCGGGTCGCGGTGCGGTGCAGACGCGCCGGGAGGGGAGCCAGGGCGGCCGGATCGGCGGGAAACAGCGCGGCCTTGGGCGGATCGTCGACCGTCACGGGGTCGCCGGCCGAGGCGAAGGCGCCGTCGTCGCCGAAGACGATGAACAGATCCGACCAGCAGCTCGGGCACTCGATCTCGTACTCCTGCTCGCGCAGGCCCTCCAAGCGCCCCGCGCTCCACACCCGGTCCCCCTCGAAAGCGAGCACGCACTGGAGGTAGTAGAGGAACGTCGAGGCGTCGCCGCCCTCGGTGTCGAGCAGGCGGCGGGCCGTCGGGAGGAGGACCGCGACCTCGTCGGCGTAGCGGGCGGTGCGTTCGTCGTCGGCGGCCGACATGACGAGACCAGCCATCAGGACGGCGTCCGCCGGGGCGCCGGGGGCGCGGCCGTCGGCGATGGCCGCCAGATAGGGGAGGGCGAGGAAGCTGTCGTCGTAGACGGACTCCTGATGGCAGAGGTCGTCCCACAGCGCGCTCCACACCGGTCCGTCGTCCGCGCCGCCCAGACGTGCGAAGGTGCCGGCGAGGTCGTCGGAGGGTTTCGGGGTCATGCGTCCGGATCATGTCAGCAACACGGTCCTGCCGGACGGCTGGGTCCCGGGGCACACTGTCCATCCTTCGGCGGCCCGCCCGCGTGGAATCCCTCGTCGCGCGCCCTGACGTGGCACTGTGCCACCGAGTGATCACATTACGTTGTGAAGGAGGACGTCATGCCAGTCGTTCCGGAAGAGCTCAAATACACGGACGACCACGAGTGGGTGCGCCGCGAGGCGGACGGGACGGTGACAGTCGGCATCACCGACCATGCCCAGAAGCAGCTCGGGGACGTCGTGTTCGTGGATCTGCCCCTGCGGGGCAAGAACGTCGACGCCGGTGACGCCGGGGGCACCATCGAGTCGGTCAAGGCGGCCTCCGAGGTCTTCGTTCCGGTGAGCGGCGAGATGACGGCGGTGAACGAGGACCTCGCCGAGTCGCCCGAGGACGTGAACGACGATCCCTACGGAGCCTGGCTGTTCAAGATCAAGCCGCAGGCCGGCGGATCCACCGTCAAGCTGCTCTCGGCGGCCGAATACAGGAAGCTGATCGAGGGCTGACGCCTCGGCGACGGCGTGTCCGGCGCTGCCCGGCACGGAGCGCCGAGCCGGACGGGCGGCGGGGCCCGGCGGCCCGGACCGCGGCACACGCCCGGGGCCCGGCGGTGCCGGGCCCCACAGGGCGTTTCGTGTCACCGGTCACGCGGAACATGGCTCGATCGCGCGATCCGTCGGACACGGACCAGCAGGTGCGATCCGTCGGTCGTGGACTAGTAATAGTGACGTCGTCCGCCGACCTCGCGGCCGACCGCGCCCAGGATCCACAGCAGGACGCCGATCGCGACCAGGATGATCCCGATGGTCCACAGGATTCCGATGCCCGCGATGAGGCCGATGACAAGAAGGATGACTCCGAGGATGATCATGGCGTCCTCCGGTGGGCGGGACGTCGTCTGCGGGCGTCCCTACCCCTGCCGCGTTTCCTTTGTCGCGCGGGATAAACACGGGTGACGCGCCGTTCGGAGGGCCCCGGCGCGCAGGACGAAGGAGGCGGCATGGCCGACAGCGGTCGCGGATATGTGAGGGACCGGCGGGGATGCCGCCATTGGGGACCCCACGGGGCGGCGGGACTTCTCCTGCGCCGGGAGGGCCGGTTCCTGCTCCAGCGTCGCTCGTGGCGGGTGCACCACGGCCGCACCTGGAGCGTTCCGGGAGGCGCACTGCATGCCGGTGAGAGCCCCTGGGACGGGGCCCGCCGGGAGTTCGCGGAGGAACTGGGCGGCGTTCCGGCCCTGCGCCCCGTCCACACCTTCGTCGACGACCACGGCGGATGGGCCTATCACACCGTCGTCGCGGACCTCGCCGAACCGTTCTCCCCGCGCCGTGGCGACGGCGAGGGGGCCGCCTACCGGTGGTGCGCCCCCGCCGAGTTCGCCTCGCTGCGGCTGCACCCGGGATTCGCCTCCACCTGGCCGCGGTTGCTGGCGGGACTTGACGGACTGTGAGGGCACCCGCCCCACGGCGGGCACAACGGCGGTCGCCGCGAGCGGGAAACCGGACGGGGCCGGGCCGTGTCGGCGGCCCGGCCCCGTCGTGGTGCCCGTACTTCAGGGCTGCTGGACGCCGAACACCTCGGAGAGGATGAGCTTCGTCAACTGGTCGGAGGGCGCGGTGCCGTCGGGCGACTGGTTGAGGTTGACCAGGACGACGACGGTCGCCTTCCGCTTCGGGTCGTAGCCCACGAAGCTGTTGTAGCCGGGGATCTGGCCGTCATGGCCGAGGAAGCCGGAGAAGTTGACGATCCCCAGGCCGTACGTGGGGGTCCCCGGTACGTCGGAGGTCGGGACGAACGTCAGCCGCTGACGCTGGGTCCGCGGGCTGAGGAGCTTCCCGTCGGCGAGCGCCGGACCCCAGCGGAGCAGGTCGTCCAGCGTGGAGATGCCGGCGCCGGCCGCCCACGCCCATGAGGGGTTCACGTCGGTGACGTCCATCGGGTTGCCCGCCGACCAGTCGGCCCAGGCGGCGTCCTTCCCGGTGAGCACCGGCGCGGTGAGGCTGTCCACGTTGCTGATGAACTGGTAGCCGCGCGGATGGGGCCTGGGGAACGCCGTGTCGGTGGCCAGGTTGGTGTGCGACATGCCGACCGGGCGGAAGACGCGGTCGCGCATCAGCGACTGGAGCGGCCGATGGGTGAGCTTCTCGGCGATGAGTCCGAGGAGCACGTAGTTGGTGTTGGAGTAGTGCCAGCCCTGCCCGGGCGGGAAGTACGGCTGGTGCCGGAAGGCGATCGCCAGCAGTTCCTGGGGTGTCCACTGCTTCTCGGGACGGTCGTCGAGGACCTGGTTGAAGTGCAGGTCCTCGCTGTAGTTGTAGAGGCCGCTGGTCATCTGGAGCAGTTGGCGGACGGTGATGTGACGCCCGTTCGGCACACCGCGCAGGTAGCGCGACACCGGAGCGTCCAGCTTGACCCGGCCCTGGTCGACAAGTTCCAGGATCACCGTGGCGGTCCAGGTCTTGGTGATGCTGCCGACCCGGAAGTGCCCGCCGGCCGAGATCGGCTTGCCGGTCTTGAGCGACTCGGTCCCGAGCGCCTTGGTCCAGGTGCCCCACTGCGGGGTGCGGATCGAGACCACAGCGCCGGGGATGCGCAGGCGCTGCATCTCCGCGATCAGATCGGGCGTCAGGGTCTTGGCGAAGGGCGGGGCGCCGTCCTTCGGGCGGTGGACTTCACCCGGGCCGGCGGATGTCGCCAGGGCCGGTGCGACGGGAGTCAGGGCCAGCAGCGTGGCGGAGAGCAGGACGGTGAGCCGGGAACGCCGCCGCAGCGGCGCGGGGGTGCGTCGGTGGCGTACGAGGGAGCGGGGGAGCCGGGTCGGCATGGTGGGTCCGTTTCGTCCAGTGGATCGACGTCCCCAGGGATACCCTCCGGCACCGGCGACGCCGTGCTGTTGCGCCACCGGTGGGCGTTTTCGCCCGGCTGCCCGGCTGCCCGGCTGCCCGGCTGCCCGGCTGCCCGGCTGCCCGGCTGCCCGGCTGCCCGGCTGCCCGGCTGCCCGGCCCAACTCTCGTACGACGGTGAGGAGAGGGGTCCGCGCATCAGAGCCCGGGGCCATCGAAGCCGCCGCCGACTCCCGTGTGGCCGAAACCGATGCCGATCCTGACCCCGACCCCGCTGGAGGCGAGCCGCGTGCGCTCCGAGGTCTAGAAGATACGGGCCCGCAGATACGGCGAGAGGTTCTCGTGGATCGTCCGCAGCCAGGGACTTCGGACCGCCGGCAACCGGGCCAGGGTCTGCCCGAACACTCCCGGGTCCGCGCGGAAGAGGCGGTCCGGCGGCGCCGGTGGCGGGTCGTCACGGAGCACGCCCTCGGGCAGGGCGCCCGACGCGGGCGCGGGCAGGTACCGCTCGGGGGAGACCAGCCACAGCCAAACCCCGAACGGCAGCGGCACGCACGACGCCGAGGCGGCCCCGCCGTCCGGGGTCCACGTCCGGCCCGTCTCCGGATGAGCGGGCACGAGGAGGATGGGGGCGTCACCCTCAAAGGCGGGCAGTCCGGGCCCGGCGAGGACGGCGCGGCGCGGCGGCGGGCCCGTGGGCAGCAGGAGGTCGAGGGAGCGTTGGAAGACGACTTCCGCCAGACCGTGCGGGACGCTCACCGGTCCGCCCTCCGAGGCCGCCAGCAGATGGGCGAGCGCCTGGCCGGCCGCCGCCTCCCACCGCGGGCTCCACGAGGAACCGTCCTGCCGCTCCGGGCTGAACCCCCACCGGCCCCTCGGCTCGAACGGAGGCATGGCCCTTCCCTCGGTCGGCAGCTCCTCCCAGGACAGCGGCGCGGTACGGGTGCCGTCGACGGGGAGACGGTGTACGGCGTCCCGGGCGAGCCACACCGCCTGCCAGAGCGAGCAGTCGTCGACGCGGGTCGCCACCGGCAGACCGCAGCCCTCGCACGCCATGTTGGGGCCGTCGCCCGGGCCGAGACCGCAGCAGTACCCGCCGGCTCGCTCGGGAAGCAGCACCGTGCCGCGCGTGTCGCCCGGTGCCATGACGACGGCTCCCGGCGGGGCGTCGGAGAGATACGGGACCGGCGCGTACACGCCTCGGGCGGCCGCCACCTCCGGACCGACCTCCTCCCATGTGCGCCACGGCGGACCCCAGGGTTCCGGGTCCACGGCGAAGGTGCCCGGTTCCATGAGCACCGGCAACTGGAGGCCGTTCCCGTACTGCTGACGGGCGTGGGCGGGCAGCGTGACCCGGGACAACGGCACGGTCAGCTCGGCACCGCATCCAGCACACACGAAAACGAACAAATGCCCTCCGTCTGATCGACGGCGGCATCATGGCAGGTCACCGACGGCTTGCCCAGCGGTTTTCCGCTCGTCCGGCCGGGCATCGCCCACCACCATTCCGACCCCCGGGGTGGTGGTCCGTCACGGTGGTGGTTTCGTGCGCCGGGTCCGCCCCCGGTGCGGGAGGCAGGACCTCCACGGTGGACCGGAGGCGCGCGCTCCGGGCCCCCTACACTGGTTCGGCGCACGAGTGAGGCCGTGGACGGGCGGGAGAGGGCTGTGACCGGGACGACCGGTGGTTTCGAGGATCCGTCCGCCGAGGTTCTCGCCGAGGCGGCCGCCGCGTTCGGACTCCTCGCCTCCTCGGCCCGGCTGCACCTGATGTGGGCGCTCTCGCAGGGCGAGTGCGACGTCACGCATCTCGCCGACCGCGTCGGCGGCGCCCTGCCGGCGGTCAGCCAGCACCTGGCCAAACTGAAGCTCGCCGGACTCGTGCGCTCCCGCCGCGAGGGCCGACGTCAGGTCTACTACGTCGACGACCCCGACATCGTCACCGTGGTGCGGGTGATGGTCGGGCAGCTCACCGCGCGCTCGCGGCCCGCCCTCGCGCCCGTGCGCGAGGGACACCGGACCGGTGGCTGAGGCCAACGCCGCCTGGAACGAGGGCAGGGGGACACCCACTTCGCCGGGCCGCGCGCCGGCCGCCGACGTCCCGCCCGGGCACACCGCGCCGACGGTCCTCGAGGTCCTGCGCCGGCTCGGCAGCGGCCCGCGCGGCCTGACCGAGACCGAGGCGGAGGAGCGGGCGGCCCGGTCGGGCGAGAACCGCGGTCCCACCCGGCGCGAGAGTTCCTGGACCCGCCTGTTCGTCCGCAGCCTGCGGGACCCGTTCACCGCGGTGCTCGCCTGCCTCGGCCTGGTCTCGGCGGCCGTCACCGCCTGGGGCACCGCCTCGGTGATCCTTCTGCTCGTCCTGGTGAGCTGCGCCCTGCGGGCCTCGGGGGAGCACCGGGCCGACCGGTCCACGGCCGCGTTGCGCGAGCTCGTCGCCGCGACCGCCACCGTCGTCCGCCGGCCCGACGAGCGGGCGGCCCCGGCGGCCCGCGAGATACCCGTGGACGCCCTGGTGCCCGGCGACGTCATCCGGCTCGGCCCCGGCGACTTGGTCCCCGCGGACGTCCGGCTGCTGCGCTCCGTCGGCCTGACCGTGCATCAGGCAGCGCTGACCGGCGAGTCCGCACCCGTCGCCAAGTTCGCCGACGACCTGCCCGAAACCGCCGCCGACCCGACCAGGACCTTTGACGGCTTGCCCGGGACCGCCGCCGACCTGGCCGGAATCGCCGCCGACCTGACCAAGATCTCCGACGGCCTGCCAGGGACCGCCACCAACCTCACCAAGACCGCCGCCCACCTGCCCAAGACCCCCGACGACCTCCCCGGAACCGCCCACGCCCCGGCCGGGGCCGCCGGCGGCGGGGTCTTCGACCCGCCGCACCTGTGCTTCCAGGGCAGCAGCATCGTCTCCGGCAGCGCCACGGCGGTCGTCATCGCGACCGGCGCGCTGACCCGGTTCGCCGAGGCCCACGACCGCACCTCCTCCAGGCCCCGGACGAGTGCCTTCGACCGTTCCGTCCACGGCATCTCCTGGTTCCTGATCCGGTTCATGCTGCTGACCCCGCCGCTGGTGCTGATGGCGAACGCGGCCCTGCGCGGACGCGGGCTGGAGACCCTGCCGTTCGCGGTGGCGGTGGCGGTCGGCCTCACCCCCGAGATGCTGCCGGTCCTCGTCACGCTCTGTCTGGCCCGCGGAGCCGCACCGCTCGCCCGCGCGCACGGCGTCATCGTCAGACGACTGCCCGCCCTGCACGACCTCGGTGCCGTCGACGTCCTGTGCGTCGACAAGACCGGCACCCTCACCCAGGACCGGCCGGTCGTCGACCGTGCCCTCGGCCCGGACGGCCGGGACGACCCCGGGGTCCTGCACTGGGCCGCCGTGAGCGCCTGGTGGACGCTCCAACTCGGCGACCTGCCCCGGCCCGACGCGCTCGACGAGGCGATCCTCGACGCGGCCGACGAGGACGAGCTGACGGCGTACGACGGTGTCGCCGCCGTGCCCTTCGCCCCGGACCGGCGCCACGCCACCGCCGTGGTCCGCACCCCCGGCCGGCTCGGCACCCACACCCTGGCCGTCAAGGGAGACGTCGCCTCGGTCCTCGCACGCTGCGCGCTCGGGGACGACGAGAGGGAACGGCTGCTCGCCCTGGCCGCCCGGCACGCCGGGACCGGGGCGCGTGTCCTGGCGGTCGCCACGGCGCAGCGGGCGGCGCGCGGACGCCCGTACACCCCGGCCGATGTCCGCGGCCTCGCCTTCCTGGGGCTGATCACCCTGCGCGACGTGCTCGCGCCGACCGCCGCCGACGCCCTCAAGGGCCTCACCGACCGGGGCGTCGAGGTCAAGGTCCTCACCGGCGACCACCCGGGGACGGCGGTCCGCGCGTGCCTCGACCTGGGCGTGCCGGTCGCCGAAGGTGCCGTGCTCACCGCCGAGGACGTGGACGCGCTGACCGCCGACGAACTCGTCGGGGCGTCCGCCCGTACGACCGTCTTCGCGCGCTGCACCCCGGACCACAAGGCCCGGATCACCGAGGCCCTGCGAGGTGCCGGGCACACCGTCGGTTTCCTCGGCGACGGCGTCAACGACCTGCCCGCCCTGCGTACCGCCGACGTCGGCATCGCCCCGCGCGGCGCCGCCGACGTCGTCCGGGACGCCGCCGACCTGGTGCTCGCCGAGAAGGACCTCGGCGCCGTGGCCCACGCGGTCGACGCGGGCAGGCGCGCCGGCGACAACATCGCCACCTATCTGCGGGTCACCCTGTCGTCCAACCTCGGCAACGTCCTCGCGATGCTCTGCGCCGGACTTCTGCTGCCCTTCCTGCCGATGCTCCCGGCACAGGTCCTGACGCAGAACCTGTGCTTCGACGCGGCCCAGCTCGCCTTCGCCCGCCACCGTCCCCACCCCCGCGTGCCGGACCGCCCCACGGTCCTGGACCCGCGGAGGCTGCTGCGCTTCATCACCGGCTTCGGGGTCCTCAACGCCGTCGCCGACCTCGCCACCTTCGGCATCCTCGCGCCCGACTCGCACGGACCGGGGAGCGGGAACGGCGAGGCGGTGTTCCACGGAGGCTGGTTCACCGAGAACCTGCTCACCCAGGCCGCGGTGATGGTGGTGCTGAGCGTGGGCCGCCGTCCCGCGCTCTCCCGCCGGCCCGGCCCGGTCGTGTGGGCCGCGACCTCCCTGGCCGCCGTCGGCCTGGCGCTGCCCTTCTCCCCGCTGGGACCGGTGCTCGGGCTCGCCGCACCGCCCGCGGTGTCCTACCCGCTGCTGGGTGCGGTCCTGTCGGCCTACGCCGGAGGTCTCCTGGCGGTCAGGACCCGCCGCGTCCGCCGCCGCGCGGCGGCGGCGGACGGGGCGGACGACGGGTGGGCCCGGGCGACCGGTGAGAGGCGGGACATACGCCCCGAGGTGACCGGTGAGAGGCGTGACAGCCGCCCCGCGGTGACCGGTGAGAGGCGTGACATACGCCCGGGGCAGGGGATCCACGGAACTGAACGGCCCGGTCACTCGTCTCCTCAGGAGACCGATCCACCACGCGCCCCACGGGTTCCATGACATGCCTCACCCGTGAATCGACCGGGCAGCCCTGCTGCTCCGGCCATTGATTTGTTAGATTGCGCAACTGTGCAACTCATGTAGACGCCCGCTTCATCCGCCCGTGCACCGCAGCAGCACCCGCCCGGCCGCCGTACCGACGGACCGGGTCCGACGGGCCCGACAGTTCATTGGGAGTGGGAGATGAGCGACCCCTGGGACGGCTCGGGTGGCCAGACGACCCGCCGCCGGACCTCCCGGGTTCCCGGACAGCGCGCGCCGGAACCGGACGAGATCCCCCTTCCGGGAGGACGGTCCGCGTCCAGAGGGGCCGCCCCCTCGCACGGCGGCAGACGGGGACGGCGGGCGGGGCGCGGCAGGCGGGTCCTGCGGATCGCCGGGATGTGTCTCGCGATCCTGGTGCTCGGCACGGCGGGTGTCGGCTACTGGTTCTACGAGCACCTGAACGGCAACATCGACAGCCTCCCGCTCGACGGCAAGGGCGGCACGGAGAAGGCGGACGCCTTCGGCCGCACCCCGATCGACATCCTGGTCATGGGCTCGGACGGCCGGACGAACAAGGCCGACTGCAAGCTCGGCGGCGGCTGCTCCCACACCGGGGTGCAGACCGGCAGCAACGCCGACGTCGAGATGGTCGTGCACGTCTCCGCCGACCGTTCCAACGCCACCGTGATGAGCATCCCGCGCGACACCATGACCCGTGTCCCGGCCTGCAAGGACAGCGAGTCCGGACAGTCGACGACCGGCTACTACGGCCAGATCAACAGCGCCCTGCAGTACGGCCCGGCCTGCCAGGTGGCGACGGTCCACCAGCTCACCGGCATTCCGATCAGCCACTTCGTCAAGCTCGACTTCTCCGGCGTGGTCAAGATGTCGGACGCCGTCGGTGGCGTCGACGTGTGCGTCGACAACGACGTGTACGACACCTACTCGCACCTGAAGCTGTCCAAGGGCGATCACACCCTCAAGGGCGTCGGCGCCCTGGAGTTCGTCCGGTCCCGGCACGGCTTCGGCGACGGCAGCGACCTGGGCCGCACCGTCTCCCAGCACATCTTCCTCGGCGCGATGATCCGCAAGTTCAAGAGCGCGGGCACGCTCACCGACCCGAGCGCCGTCTACCACCTCGCGGACGCCGCCACCAAGGCGCTGACGGTCGACGAGGGCCTGGGCACCGTCAAGAAGCTGATCGGACTCGCCTCGGACCTGGACAAGGTTCCGTCGAAGCGGATGACCTTCACGACGATGCAGACGGCGCCCGACCCGGCCGACAAGAACCGGGTGGTCGTGGGCGAGGGCGCGAAGAGCCTGTTCGCGACGATAGCCGACGACAAGTCGCTGACCACCGGATCCGGCAAGAAGTCCGCCGCGGCCGACGCGACCAAGAAGCCCAGCGCCTCGGCCGTGCCCGCCTCCGAGGTCGCCGTGACGGTGGAGAACGGTACGGGCATCACCGGCCGCGCCTCCGGGGTCGCCGCCGCGCTCACACAGAAGGGCTTCAGCCCGCGGACGACCACGGCCAACGCCCCGAGTTCGGCCACTACGACGACCCTCACCTACGGGGCCGGCGAGAAGGGCGCGGCCCAGACGGCGGCCAAGGCCCTGGGGCTGCCCGCCTCGCATCTGAAGCAGGGCACCGGCGCGGGCCTGGTGCTGGTGGTCGGCAGCGACTGGCCCAGCGGCAGCACCTACCCCGGTGGTTCGTCGTCCGGCCAGGACGACGGCAAGGCGGCGGTGGCCGACGCCCACGCCTCCACCGCCGAGGCGAAGAAGTGCGCCAACGTCAGCCCGTACAGGACGGTCAGCCTCAACGGCGTCCCGATGACGCCGGCTCAGGCTTACGCGGCGGCGCGCGGGAAGCCCGACTCCGACGAGTGACGCGGCCGGCCGCCGGCCCGGGGGGTGCGTGTCACCCTCGGCACTGGCGGGCCGGCGTGGGGGCCCCTAGGCGAAGGTGATCGACCGGAGTCGGTCCCCCACCCCCGGCCAAGTGCCTCAGGGGCCCGTCGGTTTCCCGTCGCCGAGGGGCCACGCCTCGATGTCGCGGTAGTGGATGGGACCGCTGCTGCGCCCGGCGTTGCTGCCGACCAGATGCAGCTTCTCGGCGGGCCAGGGCAGCCCGGAGAACCCGGCGAGCCCCTCGGCGATCTCGTGCGCCGAGGACCGGTCTCCCCGACGGGCGCGGGCCAGCGTCAGATGGGGCCGGAACGGCCGCTCCTCCAGGACGACCCCGCAGTCCTTGACGGTGGTACGGACATCCGCGGCCAGCGTGTGCAGGGCGTCGAGATCCCCGTCGATCCCGCTCCACAGCACCCGGTCGTCGAACTCCCCGCTGCCGCGCAGCGCCAGCGACGGGGGCCGGCTCCCCGCCGCGAGGGCGGCGAGCGGCGGACGCAGCAGCGGAACCGTCGCGACCGGCAGTTCCCCGAGGAACGCCAGGGTGATGTGCCAGTCCTCGATGCGGTTCCAGCGCAGGTGCGGGTGGGTGCCGTAGGCGGGGCGCAGCTCCCGGGCCAGCTCCTCCTTCGCGTGGTCGGGCGGGGCGAGGGCGATGAACACGCGGACGGTCTCGGGGCGGGTCTGATCATGCACAGCACACTTCATACCGCACCTTCCGCCGGTGCCGACGCCCTCGCCGTGTGCCGTGGGCCACGCCCGGGCGTCAGCCCTCCTCGCGCATCCCCCACGGCGACCCGTACTCGCCGAGCAGGTCGAGGAAGGGGCGGGGCGGCAGGGCCTCCGGGCCGAGGACGCCGCTCGCCGACCAGGCTCCGCTCGCGATGAGTTCGAGGGCGACGACGGGGTTCAGCGCCGTCTGCCACACCACGGCCTGGGATCCGTACTCGCGCATCGACCACTGGTTGTCGACCACGTGGTACAGGTACACCTCGCGGGGCGCGCCGTCCTTGGTGCCCTTGACCCAGGTGCCCGCGCAGGTCTTGCCGGTCATGCGGTCGCCCAGGGTGGCCGGGTCGGGCAGACAGGCGGCGACCACGTCGCGCGGGGACACCTCGACGGGTCCGTCCGCCGAGGGGACGGTGACCTTCCGTGTGGAGTCCAGGCCCAGCTCGTGGAGGGTCTTGAGCTTGGCGATGAAGTCGTCGCCGAGGCCGTACTTGAACGTCACGCGGCGGGCCTCCACCCAGCGGGGGATGAGCAGCACCTCCTCGTGCTCCACGTTGACGCACTCCACCGGGCCGATGCCCTCGGGGAAGTCGAAGACCTCGGGTTCGCTGAAGGGTGCGGTGGTGAACCAGCCGCGGTCCTTCTCGTAGACCACCGGGGGATTGAGGCACTCCTCGATGGTCGTCCAGATGCTGAAGGAGGGGGCGAAGTCGTAGCCCTCGACCATCAGATTCGCGCCGTCGCGGACACCGATCTCCTCGATCTCGTCGAAGAGTTCGTCCGCCGCGTACCGGGCGAAGACGTCCGAGAGGCCCGGCTCCACCCCCATGCCGACCAGGGCCAGCCGCCCCGACTCCTCCCAGGCCCCGGCCTGCTCGAACTGGGCGTCGCCCAGCTTGACCCCGCACTCCTCGTGGGGGCGGGTGGCGTGCGGGGCGGACAGGGACATCGCCATGTCGAGATAGTGGGTGCCCGCGGCGCGGGCCGCGTCGAACAGCGGCATCACGAACCGCGGGTCGGTCGCGTTGAGCAGCACGTCGCACTCGTACTCGGTGAGTGCCCGGCGCACCGCGGCCTCGTCGGTGGCGTCCAGGCGGATCGCGGTGAACCGTTCCCCGTGGTCCTTCAGCGCCGCGACGGCCGCCTCGGCGCGGGCGAGGTCGTAGTCCGCGACGACCATGTGGGTCAGGAATCCGCGCCGGGCCGCGATCCGGGTGACGGCGGTCCCCACGCCGCCCGCGCCCACGAGAAGTACTCGCATGTCACACACCTTTCGTCGCCGGAGACGCGTGCCTCCTGGCCGGATCGATGCAACGGGATGTCCCGGGTTAAGGTCAATCATGTTGGCATAAGGGCGCTCGGCGCGTCGGGAGCAGGGAGGGCTCGGCATGGCGAAGCAGGTGGTGGCGGAGACGGAACGGCGCAGACGCCGGCCGACCCGGCAGGGCACGGTGCTGTCCGAGAAGCTGATCGTGCGGACGGCGCTGCGGATGCTCCGGGAGCACGGCGGCACCGGGCTGACGGCCCGCAGGCTGGGCACCGCCCTGGGTGCCGATCCCAGCACCCTCTACCGGTACTTCGCCGGACTGGACGACCTGACCAGGGCGATCGGCGAGGAGCTGATGGGCCGGGCGCTGGACACCTGGACGGCCACGGGGGAGTGGCGCTCCGATCTGCGCGCGCTGGGCCGGGCCATCCACGCCTCCTACCTCGCCGACCCCCAGGCGGCCGTCCTGACCGCCAGCCGGGTCACCGGCCGGCCGCGGGAGATCGCCGTGGACGAGACGATCCTCGGCATCCTGCGCGGCGCGGGCTTCCCGGACGTGGACGCGGTCGTCGTCTATCACGCGTTCATCGACCTCACCCTGGCCTTCGCGGCCCTGGACGCCGGGTCGCTGGCGCTGACGGAGCAGGCCCGGGTGGCGGACGAGGAGATGTGGCGGTCCACGTACGCCGAACTGCCCGCCGACACCCACCCGCACATCGCGGCCACCGCCCGGCTCCTGGCCGGGCGGATGAACCACAGCGCCTACCCCGTCGTCCTCGACACCCTGCTGAACAGCGCGGCGGAGCAACTGGCGTGGGCCCGCGCGCGTCGCACCCCCGGCACGGGGAGCGCGCCGAACCCCTGATGCGCGGGCTCCGCGCACCCCCGCCAGAGGGCTTATGCCAACGCCCTGGCCGCAAGAACACCGAGGTCGGGCATATGGACACCGCGCGAGCCGACGTGCTCTGATTCCCAGGGTTGATCTCCTGCGACACGGGCCGCGGACCGTTCGACCCTGCACCGCCGCACCGCCGCACCGCCGCACCGCCGCACCGCCGCACCGCCGCACCGCCGCACCGCCGCACCGCCGCACCGCCGCACCGCCGGAGGATGCCGCAGCCCGACCACTGCCCGCGCGCGGCAAGGCAACTCCGGATCTCGTCCGGCGCAGGGGCGCGTCCCCTGCTGAGAGCAGAACGGATGTTGCGTATGACGACCGCGCCAGAGGCGTCCGGGGCGACCAGGGCGTCCATGGGTTCGAAGAAGCGACGGCAGACGTCCTTACGGCGGCGGGCGAGTGTCGCCGCCGTCCTCGCCGTGACCGCCACCACGACACTGACAGCCGCCGGCCGGCCGTCGCACGATGCCGCGCGTGACGCACGCGTTCCCACCGTCACGTCGGGCGGCGCCCGCTTCGAGATCCTCTCGCCCACAGTGATCCGCACCGAGTACGCGGGCGACGGACGGTTCACCGACGAGCCGACCTTCAACGCCATCGGTCGCGACGCGTTCGCGCCGGCCCCCTACAGCACCTCGACGGCCGACGGCTGGCTCACGATAAGGACCAGCGCGATGAGCCTGCGCTACAAGGTCGACTCGGGTCCCTTCACCGCCCAGAACTTCTCCCTGCGGTCGACGGCGGGCACCACCCCGGTGACGTCGGCACCCTGGCAGCGTCCGACCTGCACGCTCGGCGCGCTGTGCGAGGCGGAGAGCCTGCGTCTCGACGGGGCCTCCGTGGCCTCCGACCACGCGGGGCACACCGGGAGCGGATTCGCCGCGGGCTTCGAGGGCACCGGCAGTTCGGCGACCGCTGACATCGATGTCAAGGACGGCGGGACCTACCGGTTCGCCCTGCGCTACGCCAACTCCCGCGGCGGCGACGGCCAGACCCGCACCCGCACCCTCACACTCACCGTGGACGGCGGAGCACCGCAGACGGTGTCGATGCCGGTCACGGCGAACTGGGACACCTGGAACGTCACCTCGGCGGACGTCGCCCTCGGCGCGGGCCACCACACCGTCGCCCTCACCCGGACGGCCTCGGACTCCGGTGACGTCAACGTCGACAGCGTCGCCCTCGTCCGGCCCGGCGACCCGTACCCGCCCGTCTCCAGCACCGCGATCCCGGACTGCGCGTACGCCACGAGCTGCGAGGCGGAAGCCGGACGCATCGGAGGAACGGCGGTCGCCGCCACCGACCACAAGGGATACGCGGGCAGCGGTTTCGTCGGCGACCTGCACCAGGGATCGAGCCTGACGACCCATGTGGTCGGCGTTCCCGCCGACGGCGTCTACACCCTGCGGGTGCGGTACGCCAACGGCGTCGGCGGCGACGGACTGCACCAGCAGCGCACCGCCACCGTCACCGCCGGCGGCACCGACAGCACCCTGTCCTTCCCCGCGACGAGCGACTGGGACGACTGGCAGACCGCCTCGCTGCCCGTCACCCTGACCGCGGGCGCGAACGACATCACCCTCGGCTGCCCCGGCACGGCGAGCTGCCACGTCAACGCGGACACCGTGTCCCTCGCCGCCCCCGACGCGGCCGCGCCCCCGCCCCACCTCGCGCTCGGCGGCTACCGCCGCGGCCTCGACGGCGTGACCGGCAACGAGAGTTCCGTCCCCACCACGCCAGGCCTGCTCAACCGGGACGGCTGGTACCTCCTCGACGACACCACGTCCGCGGTCTACGACGCCACCGCGCACACGGCGACACCCCGCCCCGACCACGGCGGCACGCCCTACCAGGACGGCTACGTCTTCGGCTACGGGCACGACTACAAACGGGGGCTGACCGATCTCGCCACCCTGACCGGCCCGCCCGCACTGCTGCCGCAATGGGCCTACGGCGTCTGGTACTCGGAGTACATCGACCGCACCGCCGCGGACTACCGGAACACGATCCTCCCGGCGTTCCGCTCCGAAGGCGTCCCGCTGGACGTCCTGGTGACCGACACGGACTTCAAGGCCGTGAACACCTGGAGCGGCTGGGAGATGGACCCGGCGAAATTTCCCGACCCCCAGGGCTTCTTCGACTGGTCCGCCGCGCAGGGACTGCACAACACGCTCAACGTGCACCCGAGCATCCTCGCGTCCGACCCCCAGTTCGCCCAGGCGCAGGCCACGGCCAAGGGCAAGCTGACCAAGGGCGGCTGCGCGTCCGGGGCCTCCGTCGAGAACAACTGCTACACCTTCGACTTCGGGGACCCCGACCAGCTCAAGGCGTACCTGGACCTGCACCGGACCATGGACCGGCAGGGCAACGACTTCTGGTGGCTCGACTGGTGCTGCGACGCGTCGCAGTCCTCGCTGCGGGGCGTCACTCCCGACGCCTGGATCAACCAGCAGTACGCAACGCTCAGTTCGGCGAACCTCGGCGCCCGCGGCTTCGTCCTCTCCCGCGCCTACGGCTCGTTGCAGGCGGCCGGGTACAGCGGCCAGCAGGGGCTGCCGACCGGACCGTGGGCCGACAAGCGCAGCACCGTCCACTTCACCGGCGACACCTCCTCGACCTGGGGCGCGCTGAAGTTCGAGGTCGGCTACACCCCCGGCGAGTCCGCCGCGACCGGCATGGCCGCCATCACCCATGACATCGGCGGCCACAACGACACGACGGGGCTGACCGGTTCGGAGAAGTACACCGAGGGCGGGCAGAGCCGCACCACGCGCAAACTCCCCGACGACCTGTACGCCCGCTGGGTGCAGTTCGGCACGTTCCAGCCCGTGGACCGGCTGCACAGCAACCACAGCGACCGGCTGCCCTGGCAGTACGGCACCGCGGCACGGCAGTCGGCCGCCACGTTCCTCAACCTCCGCGAGAACCTGGTGCCTTACACCTACACCCTCGCCGAGGAGGCGAACCGCACCGGCGTGCCCATCGTCCGGCCCACCTACCTGGAGTACCCCGACGAGCCGCAGGCCTACGCCACCGCCGGAAGCGAGTACTTCTACGGCTCAGACGTCCTGGTCGCCCCCGTGACCACGCCGGGCACCTCCGCCACCACCTCGGTCTGGCTCCCGCCCGGCCAGTGGACGAACTACTTCACCGGCGAGACCTACACCGGCGGCGGCACTCGGGACGTCACCACCGGTCTGGACACGATGCCGGTGTTCGTCAGGGCGGGCGGCATCCTGCCCACCCGTACCCACGACGTGACCGGCAACGACCGCAACCCGCTGACCGACGTCACGCTCACCGTCGCCGGGGGCCGGCCGGGGACGTTCCGTCTCTACGAGGACGACGGCGCCACCGCCCGGCACAAGGGCCGCAGCGCCACGACGACCATCCGCTACCGGAACAAGGGGCGGCTGCACACGGTGTCGATCGGGGCGGCGCGGGGTTCCTTCACCGGCCAGGTGCGAAGCCGCCGGTGGACGATCGCGCTCCTGGGCGCGCAGGCGCCCGCCGAGGTCTCGGCGACCGGGCAGCGGCTGTCCCCGCGGGCGTACCACTGGGACGCGGCCTCCAAGGTGCTGACCATCACGCTCCCGCCGCACAGCGTGCGGACGCCGATCACCGTCACCTACCGGGAGAAGGGGGCGAGTTAGTCTCCTGGGACGACCCGGGCCCGGTCGCGGAGCGCTTCACACCGTTTCGCGACCGGGCGCCTTCGACGGCCGTCGGGATCCCCGCTCCTGCCGTCGAGGGCGGCCGGCCCGGGGACCACGACCGCCCGCACGGTTCACAGGGAGACAGCACCGCATGCAGACCCCACCCTCGCCGCCCGTCCCGCCCTCCCCGGGGACGCGGAGCGGCGGACCGTCCCTCCGGATCGGCGCCCTCGCACCGCTGACCCGGCCCGGCTGGGCCGAGGCGGGCCGGCATCTGCTCGCCGGACTGGAGCTGGCCGTCCACGAGGTCAACGACACCGGCGGCATCGCCGGAACGCCCCTGGAACTGGTGGTCAGGGACACCGCGGCCGATCCGCGGAAGGCCGAGGCGGCCGTGGACGAACTGGCCCGGCTCGGCGTCGCGGCCCTGGCGGGGGAGTACCACAGCGTCGTCGCACGCGCCGTCGCCGCCCGGGCCGACGCCCTCGGCGTGCCGTTCCTGTGCTCGTCCGCGGTGCTCGACACGCTCACCGACCGGCCGACGCGCTGGGTCGCACGCCTCGCCCCGGTGCAGTCCCGCGGCTGGCGGATCTACGCGGACTTCCTGCTCGACGCGGGGCACCGCCGTATCGCCGTGGCGGCGGATCCGAGCGTCTACTGGGCGTCCGGGACCGCCGTCCTGCGGGAGCACCTCGCCCCGCACGGCGGTTCCGTCGCCGAACTCGACATGCGCGCGCTGACGCCCGCGGACGTCTGCGACGCACTGGTCCGCCATCGCGCGACGGCACTCCTGCTGCTGGTCGGCCACCCGGAACCCGCCGTGTCGATCGTCAGGGCGGTGCGCGCGGACGGGCGCCTGTCCGGGACGCTGGTCGGCGCCCCGGCCGGACAGCCGGAACTCGCGGACTGGGCCGCACAGTCGGGCGACGACGGCGCCGCCGTCCCGTTCCTGCGCTATCTGCCCGAGCGTCTGAACACCTTGGGGGCGCGCGTCGGGACGGTGCTGCGCGAGCGGCTGGGACAGCCGCCGTCGTTCGTCGCCTTCGAGGGCTACGACGCGATCACCGTGCTCGCCGACGTGCTCCGCACCGAGGGCGACGACCGGGAGCGCATCGCCGCGGCCTGGCCGGGCGTCGACGTCGAGGGGACCCGCGGCCGGATCCGGTTCTCCCGGGTACCGGACATCGGGGTCTGGCAATGGGCGTGGGCGCCGGTCCAGGTGGCGGAGCGGGACCGGGACGACCCCGACCGTTTCCGGGTCCTCCGCTCCGGATGAGAGGTCCGGGGCCGGTGCTTCCGAGGAGGCCCGCTCCGGGCGGTCGAGCGACGGGGGAGGGAGCTCGGCCCGGACGGACGACCGCCGGGCCGGACACCCCGGAGGCCTAGGACTTCGTGATGTTGACCATCCAGTCGACACCGAACTGGTCCGTGCACATGCCGAACGTGTCGCCCCACATCTGCTTCTCCAGCGGGACGGACACCGTGCCCTCGGCGGACAGCTTGGCCCAGAAGCCGCGCAGCTGTTCGGCGTCGTCGCCGCTCAGGCTCACGGAGATGTTGTTGCCCACGCGGCGTTCCATGCCCGGGGGGACGTCCGCGCCCATGAGACAGAAGCCGTTCGGGGCCTCCACCATGCCGTGCATGACCTTGTCCGCGAATCCGGGGGGCGCCTCGGAACCGAACATGCCGAACTCGTGGATCACCAGTTCTCCGCCGAAGACCCCCCGGTAGAAGGTCAAGGCCTGCCTGGCATTGCCGGCGAAGCTGATGTAGGGGTTGAGACGGTTGCCCACGGAAGATCCTTTCGTGATGGTTCGTCAGCATCGCACCCTAGCCCCGACCCGACCGCCCGCCCGGCACCCGGGCCCGGCGCCGCGCGCCGGGGAACTCCCGGCCCCGTACAGCGGTCCCGCGATCACGCGCTGCCGGGCCCGCTCCACCCCGTACGAGGTCCGGTGGCCGGCTCCCGAGCGACCGGGCGCGGGTTCGGGCCCGCCGTACGATCATCGGGTTCCCGCCCCCGCAAGGAGTCCGACCGGTGACCGCAGTCGTTCCCCCGCCCCGCCCCGTCGCCGGTCTCATCCCCGTACGGCCCCTCACGCGCGTGGAGGACGGAGAGCGGCTGAACGCCCTGTTCTGGCGGGCCGGCGCCGGGTGGCGGATGGTCAGCAGCGCGGTTCTGGGCGGTGGCATCGGGGAACGGGCCTGGGTCCTGAACGCCCAGGTCTCCCACGGCTACCGGCGCACCGACCCGGGCGCGCACCTCGCCGAACTGGCCCGTGCGGCGGGTGCCGAGGGGCCGGGGGTCGGGTTGATGACGGCCGCCGACGTCACGCGGTACGCCGTCGGCCACGACAGCGGCGCCGAGGCCCTCGCCACGGCGGGACTGGGGGTGCGCGGCTGGGCCGCGGTACCGGCCGAGTCCGTACCCCGCCCCGTCGCGCCGGGCACCATCAACATCGTCGCCGCGGTTCCCGTACCGCTGAGCGACGCGGCGCTGGTGAACGCGGTGGCCACGGCCACGGAGGCCAAGGTCCAGGCCCTGCTGGAAGCCGGCTACGACTGCTCCGGCACGCCCACCGACGCGGTGTGCGTCGCCGCGCGGATCCCGGGTCCCGGGGAAGAGGCGCACACGTTCGCCGGGCCGCGTTCCCTGTGGGGTTCCCGCCTCGCCAGGGCCGTGCACGCGGCGGTGCGCGGGGCCGCAGCGAACGCCTGATCGAGCCGCCGGGCGAACGCGCCGCAACGCGACCCCGGCACTGCAACCATTCGCCCCCCGGACATGTCTCCACCAATGAAAGAGTCTGTCCCCTTCACCAGGAGCCTTGGGGGCGTCATGCACCATCACCCATCCCGCGCGGCCGTCATCGCCGGCCTCGTCCTCACCGCCGTCGGCGCGTCGATTCCCGCGTCCGCACTCGTCCAGCCGAAGTCGGCCGCGACGCCCACGTCGCCCGCACGCGTCGTCAACGCCCGCTGGGGCGGACACTGCACCTACGACCGGCTCGTCATCGACGTACAGGGCGGCACCCCGTCCGTCAGCGTGAGCCGCGTCAACACCCTGCGCTACGACCCTTCCGGGCGGAAGGTCCCGCTCACGGGCAACTACTTCCTGTCCATCAGGCTGTCCCCCGCGGTCGCCCACAACAATGCCGGGGCCTCCGTCTACAGCGGCCCCCGACTGGTGAAGATCCCGCTGTACAAGCTGAAGGGCCTGGCCCTGACCGGCGACTTCGAAGGCGTCGTGTCCTTCGGAACCGCGTTCCAGACCAAGCCCACCTGGAAGGTCACCAAGCCGGCACCCAGGGAAACAGCGGGCCGGTGTTCCGGCCGCTCGCCCGCCCCGCTGTTTCCCTGGGTGCCGGTGAGGCGTCGACTTACGGTGCGATCTCGAACCGTGGCGGCTGGAGCCCCCTCAGGCAGGACTTGTCCGGGGACGTCGGGGAGTCGAAGAACGACCTGGTGATCGACTGGGCGCAGGGAGAGTCGGCGAACACGACGTGGGCCACGTACGGGACGGTCACGGTGGTGGCGCGGCTCAGGGTACGGGCCACGTAGGGGCCGTTGCTCGGCGCGGTCTGCGCGTCGAACCCGCCGGACATGACCAGCGTCGGGATGTCGCTGCGCGTCACGTCACGCACCGAGCGCGGCAGCGCCGGGACGTTCCAGGCACGGCAGTCGGCGTGCAGGAAGGGCAGCTGCGGGGCGTTGGCCAGGACCGAGCGGGGGAACGAGGGGAACACGCGGCGCCCGCCCCGGATCACGTCCGCCTCGGACTCGTACGGGGTCCACTCGCCGCAGAAGACCCCGAAGGCCAGTCCGTGGGCGACCCGTCCGATGGCCTGGGGGCTGAGCTTGCCCCCGGCCCACTGCTCGGCGACGCGCTGCGGGTTGCCGTGGGCCAGTTCGTCGATGGACCGGGGCACCCCCGCCGCCACATGGGTGGCCGACGTCAGCCAGGTCACGAGGACCCCGCCGTCGATCGTGACCCGCACCGGCCCGGGCTGCCCGGGGACCGTCACAGTGGTGGTCACCGGGTGGGCCTCGAGCTTGCGGACGAGGCCCTCGAAGGTCCTCGACAGGTGCGGATAGCGCCGGTTGCAGTCCGGCTGCTGCGCGCACGCCGCGAACAGGCCGTCGAAGCCCTCGCGCGCCGCCTTCCAGGTCACCGCGCCCCCGGCCAGCGAGGGCGGCAGGACACCGTCGATGCCCACGGACCGGACGCCCTGCGGGTGCGTGCGCATGTAGGCGAGGGCCAGGTCGGTGCCGTACGAGATGCCGAAGACGTTCCAGCGCCGGATGCCGAGGGCCACGCGCAGGTCGGCGTAGTCGGCGGCGCTCTCCAGGCTGTTGTAGGCGCCCAGGTTCGCCGTACGGCGCGTCAGGTTGTCGCGGCAGGCCCGCGTGGCCTGCACGTGGAGCCGCCCGGTGGACGGGGCGTTGTAGACGAGCCCGAGGGAGTGGGCGTTGAACTCGTCGATGTTCGGGCAGGTGAGCCGCGGGTCGGCCGTGTACGTTCCGCGCTGGGACATGAAGATGACGTCCCGGTCGCGGTTCAGTCCGCCGTCGATCGCCAACTGGGCCTCGGTGATGGCGTCGTCGCCGGGCCCGCCGGCGAACCACACGATCGGGTCGGGCGCGTGCCGGCGGCCGGCGGCCGCCACGACGGCCACGGAGAGGGTGATCTTCCGGCCTCTCGGGCGGGAGCGGTCCTCGGGCACGGTCAGCGCCCCGCAGCGGGCCCCCTGAAGCGCGGGAATCGGGTCCGGTGTCCGGGGACAAGGGCCCGGCACGAACCGGGAGGGTCCGGCCGAACCGGCCCGCGCGCCCGGTGGTGCGGAACCGTCCGGTGCGGCACCGGCCGGAGCGGCGGTGAGACCGGCGAGCAGCAGGCCGGCCGTGGCCCCGGCGAGCGCGGCGGGCAGCCGTCGCACGGAGCGCCGGTCACGGGGTGGGCGGAGGGACGTCATGGGGTCTCCAGTGCGGGAGTGATCGTGAACGGTTTCGGCGTCAGGCCCGCCACACATCCGGTGTCGGGCGCGTTCGGACGGGTGAGGAAGGACGCCAGGACGCTCTGGGCGCAGGGCGACTGCGGCACCACCCAGTGACCGATCCCGGGAATCAGTACCGTGGTCGAGCGGGACAGCGTGCGCGCCGCGTACGCTCCCCAGCGCGCCCCCGTCTTGGCGTCGAAGGTTCCCGAGAGCACGAGCGCCGGCACGTCGCTGACCGTCGTCACCCGCTGGACCGGGGTGCGGTCGGGGACGTCCCAGACGCGGCACACGTCGTGCTCGAACGGCAGCTGCGGTGCCTGGGCCAGCACCGAGTCGGGCCAGCCGGGGAAGGCGCGCCGCCCGGCCGCCAGCAGGTCGGACCGCGAATAGCCCGGCACCCATTCGCTGCACGCCACCGACTGGGTGAGGCCGTGCGCGAACGTGCCGATGTCGGGCGTGGCCCCGGCGGCGCGGGCCCGTGCGAAGCGCTCGGGATTCCCGTGGGCCAGTTCGTCGAGGGCCGCGGGGACGTCGACGGCCGGGACGGCGTTGGCGACGAGCAGGTTGACTAGCGCGCCGCCGTCGAGGACGACCTTGACCGGCGCACCCCCTGACGGGGGCTGTGCCATCACCGTCAGGGGGTGCGCCTCGAGGCGCCGCACCTGCCGGGTCAGGGTGCGCGACAGGTCCGGGTAGCGGTTCCGGCACGCGGGCTGGGCCGCGCAGGCCGCGAAGACGGCGTTGATGCCTTCGTGGGCGCTGTCCCAGGTCCAGGGCAGGCTGACGATCTGGGGAGGGACGACGGAGTCGATCGCGACCGAACGGATCCCCTGCGGATGACGGCGCAGATAGGTCAGGGCCAGATCGGTGCCGTACGAGTAGCCGTACACGTTCCACCGGCGGATGCCGAGCGTCCGGCGCAGATCGGCGAAGTCCGCCGCGTTCTCGGTGGTGTTGTAGGCGCTCAGCTCGACGCCGCCGGCCGTGAGGCGGTCCCGGCACTGCTTCGCGGCGCGGACGAGGAGCCGACCGGTCGACGGTGCGTCGTAGCGGAGGCCCACGGAGTCCGCGTAGAAGCGGTCGATCTCCGGACAGGCCAGGTTCGGCCGCGTGTGCAGCGTCCCGCGCTGGCTCATGACGATCAGGTCGCGGTCCTTGTTCACGCCGGAGCTGATCAGGAACGGCATGTCGTCGATCGCGTCGCCGCCGGGGCCGCCGCTCATGAACACCACCGGGTCCCCGGCGGGCCGCGCCGAGACGGCGGGGACGATGACGACGGTCAGCCTCACGGTCCGCCCGTGCGGGTGGGCGCGGTTCTCGGGAACCTCCAGGTATCCGCACCGTCCGGGGATCGGTTCGGGTGTGTCCGGGCAGGGGCCGGGCACGAACCGCGCGGGTGCCGAGGGCCGGGGGCCGCTCGCCGGGCCGGTCGCGGCGTGACCCGGTGTCGGGGCCAGCGCGCCGAGGAAGGCGACGCCCGCCGCGGCGACGGCCACCCGCGTACGTGCACCCCCGGTGTGCCGCCGGGACCTCATCGGCGGACGTCCCGGTCCGGACCCGGCGCGGCCACGGCGACGACGATCCGCGCGATGACCACCGCCACCGCTGCCTCCGCCGGTCAGCTCGTCCCTGCCGCTCCTGCGTCTACCGCGCTCGTGGTCCTCGTCGTTCTCGGTGTGCCGGTCCTCGCCGTTCCCGTGAACGGGCGGCGGACAGCCCGTTCTGATGCTCTGTTCGCTCATGCGATCCCGTTTCTCCGACGTCCTGGCCGCGCCGCCGTCGCGGCGCGGGCACCCGGGCCCGGCCCGTCACGGTGAGCCGCGGGCGGGCACCACGTGGGCCAGCCTGGGCGCGGGGACGGAGGTCCACCACTCATGACCTCCACTCGGAGCAGTCCTTGATCGCGGGCCGTACGGGCGGGCGCGCGGCCACGACGGAGGCGCGCCGCCGTCCTTCCCGGTGCCGTGGGCTGCCGAGTGGGGCGCCGTTCCGGGGTGTTCGCCGCCGGTGGCGGCCCGCCTGCGATGCTTGCTCCGCCGAGCATCCGACATGGAGGGGGAGTCGTGGCGATAGCACCGCTGAGATCCGGGGACCTGCTGCCCGGCGAGGGGATCATCCTTCGCAAGAACGCCAACGCGGTCATCGACGTCCGGGCGGCCGGTCTGTCGCGGTTCGCGTTCGACGACCTCATGTGGCTGGTCGGCATGCGCAACGCGGAGGCCATCGGCGGACGGCTCTATCTGACCAACTACCGGCTGGTGTTCAAGGCCCACCGCTTCAACCGGGTGCGGGGCACGTTCAGCGTCTTCCTCCCGTGCGTCGAGGAGGTCCGGGACTCGTCGTTCGCCGCTACACGGCAGATCACCGTCCACACCGGGACCCAGGACTTCACGTTCGTCGTCTGGGGCATCCCCCACCTGCTCGACACCATCGACGCGTGCCGCGCCGAGTTCGACGACATGTACGTGGCCGACCTGGCCGGGCTCGCCATGGCCGAACCGTGGAAGCTCGGCGCCGGCTTCCAGACCGTCGCCCTCAACGAGACCCTGAACGTCGTGATGAGCGCCGCGCGCCGGGGCACCGCCGACTTCTCGACCGCCGCGACCTCCGTCGCCAACCTCATCGACAGCCGTTTCGACGTGGCGGAGGTGGCCGGGACCCTGCAGGCGGTCGAACTGATGATCCGCGCGGGGCAGGACCCGGCAGAGCGGCAGGGGAGGGCGGGAGACCGTCCCTGAGGGGGCTGGTGTCGGGTGTCCGGTGTCCGGCGTCTGATGCCCGGGCCGGGGGGTGCGGGTCAGGGCGTTGGCGGGAAGCCCGCGAACGCCTTCCGGCAGTGCAGGACCAGCTCGCGTACCGGTGGGTGGTGCGCGTTCTTCCAGACCAGGGTGAGCAACGCCGGTGCCCGTACGTCGTCGAGGGGGAGCGCGACGAGCCGGTCGCCGTGGTTCCGGGCCATCGAGGTGCTCAGGACGGCGACGCCGAGCCCGCGGGCGGCGAGGCCGGCGATGGCGTCCGCGGCGCTGGCCTGGAGCGCGATCGTGGGCCGGAGGTCCTGCGCGGCACACGCCTGGTCGAACACGGCGCGCAGCCCGGTGCCCGGGGGCATGCAGACGATCGGGTGGGGCATCAGGTCGCGCAGGGTGACCCGTCGCCGCTTCGCCAGGGGGTGCCCGGCCGGGACCGCCGCGGTGAGCCGTTCGCTGATGACGGTCAGCGCGTCCAGCCCGTCGGGGGCGGTGTTCGCGGCGCCGACGAGCGCCACGTCGATCGTGCCGTCGCGCACTCCCTGGGCGAGCCGGTCGGAACCGTCCTCCAGGAGTGTGATCTCCACACCGGGGTGGGCCGTGTGGAACGCGGCGAGGGCGTCGAACAGCGGTGTGAGGGTGCAGCCGATCACCATCCCCACCGTGAGCTGGCCACGGATCAGACCGGTCACCTCGCCCACCGCCTGGCCGACCGCCCCGGCCGCGGCGAGCGCCGCCCGGGCGTGGTCGAGTGCCGCGATCCCCGCGACCGTGAGGGTCACGGCACGGGCCGACCGGTCGAACAACTCGGCGCCGAGTTCCCGTTCGAGCTGCCGGATCTGGGCGCTGACACCGGACTGGCTGATGTGCACCCGCTCGGCGGCCCGGGTGAAGTTCCGCTCCTCGGCGACCGCGACGAAGTACTCGAGCTGCCTCAGGTCCATGACTGGAGATTCTAGTTCACAGAAGATCCATCTGTTGGACTTCTTATGGGTGGGCGACCAGGCTGGGAACCACCGGAGCCCGACCCCAGGAGGAATCCATGCCGGAGTACGAGAGGGCCATGCGTCCCGAGGACATCACCCGTCTGTTCGTGGAGCGGTCCAACGCTGGTGACGCCGCCGGGGTCGCCGCGCTCTACGAGGAGGACGCGGTGATGGCCTACCCGCCCGGCGAACTGACCGTCGGACGGGAGGCGATCCGCGCCCTGTGGGAGAAGGTGCTGGCCCACGCTCCGCGCTTCGCGCCGGAACCGCCCCTGCCGACCCTGGTCAGCGGCGACATCGCCCTGACCTCGACCCCGCCGAGGGACGGGGCCGGAGCCCGGGCACAGGTCGTCCGCCGCCAGAGCGACGGGAGCTGGCTGCGCCTGTTGGACCAGCCCGAGTTCACCCCGCCGACCCGCTGACTCCCCTCGGCCACCGGGTCCTCGGCCGGCGGTTGTGGCCCCGCCCGGCCGACCCCTTGCGCGAGCGTCCGTCAGCGCGGCGACGTGCCCCCGCCCCCGCCGCCCGTGTGCCCGTCGAGCCAGGCCCGCGCCTCCGCGCGTTCGGCCTCGGTCGCCGCCGGTTCCAGTCGGCCGGGGTAGCGGATCAGGCAGTGCTCGGTGGCGGCGCGCAGTCCGGCGGCGCGGGCCTGCGGGGACAGCCCGGGGTGGTCGGCGACCTCCACGGCGCGCTGCCACCAGCTCCGGCTGCTGGAATTGACGGAGTAGTGCCACAGTGGCTGCAAGGGATCGGCCACACCGAGCAACACCCGTTGCAGCACATGGCCGTTGACGCCCGGGGTGCCGAGCAGTCGGTCGGCCACGAGCAGGGGGTGCTCCCTGTCCAGCCGGGCCCGGAGGAGCACCCAGGTCATCAGCTGGCCCACGTCGTGGGCGGGGGAGACCACGAAGTCCCACAGCTCGGCGGCCTTCGTCTCGTCGGGGGCGCCGAGGTGGGTGAGGAGCCGCACCTTGTCCTTCCACACCGGCCGGGCTCCGCTCCACCAGGAGACCAGCTTTCCCGCGGCCGGATGGCCCAGGTCAAGGGCGAGGCAGGTCAAGGTGACCAGCGGGTGCCGCCATTCGGTGTACGTGGTCCGGTACGTCTTGGTGAGGTCCTTCATCCGGCGCGGCAGCAGCGCGTCGACCTCCGCCTCCGTGGCCAGGCCGTGGGCGACGAGGAGTTCGAGGCAGAACCCGAGCCCCTGCAGATCCGTGTCCGGGTCGGCCACCCGCTCCCGCAGCCAGCGCACGTCGGTGTCCGTGAGCGTCCGGTACCGGTGCCAGACACGACCCAACGCCCCTTCGTAGGCCGTGAGATCGGGCCCCGTGCCGGACAGGAGCCCCTCCCGGGCGGCCTCGAACCGCCCCACGGCAGCCAGCACCTCGGCGGTGTCGATGCCGGTCAGCGCGGAACCGCCGGGCTTCAGCGCCTCCTCCCGTACGAGATCGGTCTGGTCGCGTGCGACCCCCGCCGCGAGGACGCGCAGGGTGTGGGGCAGTCGCTCGTCGGTGCCGAAGCGGACCGCAGAGAACGCCGCGTACGACAGACCGGCGTGATGGTCCGCGCCCGTCTCCCGGCGCCAGTCGGCCGTGACGGCCCCGATCAGGGCGTCGTACAGTCCGCGCAGGGAGGTGTCGGGGGCGCCGGCCGCGATGAGTTCCGACGCGAGTGCGGACGCGGCGTCCACCGCGTCGGGCTCGCGGAGCGAGCGGTGCAGCGCCAGCCAGGAGTACACCGAGGCGCGGTCGCCCGCGAGCGCGTATCCCCGCACCGCGGCCAGTCCCCGCTCGGACGGCACCTGTCGCAGCACGGCGGACGCGCCGGGGCCGAGGTCGGCGACGATCTCCCATGCCTCCGCGCGGTCGTGGCGCAGCAGCGCGTGCAGCAGGTCCCGCCAAGGGCCCCACTCGGTGAACTGTCCTTCGTGCTCCCGCCGGCAGGCGGTCAGCAGTCGGTCCGTCTCGTCGGGGGTGAGTTCGTCCCGCCGTTCCAGCGCGGTCACGAAGTGGGTGACGGCCGAGAGGTCCAGGGGGTCGTGCAGCCGGTCGTGGAGCCAGGCGGCCTCGGCCGGTGACAGCGGGCGGTAGCGCAGGGAGGAGGCGCCGCGGTCCACGGGTTCGTCGAGCGCGGCCAGGAACTGGCGCACTCCGTCCGGGTCCGCGGGGTCGGGCAGGCCCGCCTCGTCCCGGGCCGTTGTCCGGTCCAGCCGGAACGCGCTCTTCGGCCCGCCGTCGACGACATGGAAACCTTCCGGTCCGTCGCCGAGACCTGCGGCGACGGTGGCGTGGTCGCCGCCCCAGTGCAGCAGGAGTTCGCCCGTCAGCGAGCCGGACCGGTCGAAGGCGCGCTGATGCGACTGCCAGTGCCAGTACGCGAAGGAGGCGGGGCCGGTGAGCCCGCGCGCCGCGAGGAGTTCGGCGGCGTCGCCATGGCCTTCGGACTGGGTGTAACGGGCCCGGCTCGGCGGAGGCAGCGCGAGGAAGCCATCCCGTTCGAGCTCCCGCCACCAGGCCGTGATCGTACTGAGGTCCGAGCGCCGCCGTGTCGAACGGCGCCCGGGCGGGGCGGTGTCGGGGCTGGTCACGTGCTGCTCCCTGGGGTCATCGGGATCGTCCCGGACGCGTCTTCCGTCCGGGACTCACCCTGTCACAGGGGTCTGACATCACCTTCCGCGCTCGGTGGACCGCCGTGGACCGCCCCGTGGATGCTCAACGCGTCTGCGTGTCCGGGGCGTTGTCGCCGTCGGGGTCCTGCGTGTCCTCGCCCTCGGCCTGCGAGGGCGTCGTGCGGAGGACGTCGGGATGGACCGTCTCCGCCTGGTCGTCGGTACGTTCGCCCTCCGCCTGGGACGGGGTCGGGAATGGCTCGCTCATGATCGGCCTCACTGACCGGTGTGTCGGGTCCGGTGTCGTGGTGTCCGCCGGAGGGGCGCGGCGGCCCGGTGGTGGGCACGATCCCGCGCACGAGGGCGTGAAGGTGCCCGGCGCCGTACGGACCGGCGTGCTCCTTCAGTGCGAGTACCCAGGCCCACCCGGTTCTCGCGCCGCTCCCCGCCGCGGTCCCCCGTGATCGCGCCGCGGCTCCGGTTCAGTCGGTGACGAGGGCCTCCACCACGGCCTTGGCGACGCGGGCGGCCCGCTCGGCCGTCCAGTAGCCGGGTTCCTCCATCGAGCTGACGTAGTAGCCGCGGGTCAGCAGGGAGAGGACGTCGGCGGCGAGGGCCGCGTCGGGCACGCCCGCGGCCGCGGCGGCCTCGAGGAACTCCTGGCGCGACTCGCGGGGTTCCTGCCGGTCGACCCCGGCCGGGTCGACGTGCGCCGAGGAGAGCATCTCCACCCACATCGTGCGCAGGAGGAGGTCCTCGGGTTCCGTGCTGAGGTGCCATTCGACCGTGGCGCGCAGCCGGTCCGCGCCGGTCCGGTCGCCGACGTGGGACTCGAGGTCGGCCCGCCACTGGGACTCCGCCGCGCGGACGGCGTTGGTGATCAGGGCCGTCCGCGTGGGGACGTAGTTGGTGACCATGGCCGTGGAGCCGCCGAGCTCCTTGGCGACGGCGCGGATGGTGATCGCGTGCGCCCCGTCACGGGCGGCGACCGCGAGGGTCGCCCGGGCGATTGCCTTGCGGCGCTGGACTTCGTCGACGTCGATCGGCATGGAGGAAACCTAGCTCAGAGGCGGGTTGACGTAGAACACCATGTAATGCAACGTTGTTATATCACGATGTTTGGTCTGTGATCCGGGGCCGGACGCGAGCCGCCCGTCCGGCGGATCCCGTGCCCCTTCCCGCCCGCCCGAGGTCGTGCCGGCGACGCATTCGATGCCCCTGAGGCCACCGGACGTGGACGGCGCGGCCGCCCCTCGAACGCACCGACCCGCGCCCGTCGTCGGTGCCGCGCACCCGCGTGCGGCGCCTGCCCGGACGATCCGGGAGGAGAATCCCGATGCACAGCCCGTCCCGTGCCGCCTCGCCCGTCCGGACCCGCCGCCGTCGCGGCGCCGGTCCCTGCAGGTCCGCGGTCTTCTCTCTCGCTGCCACTCCCGAGGCCGCCCGTCTCGTCCGTTCCTGCGCCGCCCGGCTGCTGGCGGGCTGGGGTGTCCCGGCCGGCGACGCGATCGTCGTCCTCGCCGAACTGCTGGCCAACGCGGCGGAACACGGCGGCCGTGACATGGCCGTCCGCCTCCATTGCTGCGGCCGCCTTCTGGAGGTCGAGGTCGTCGACACCGGATGCTCCCGGCCGCTTCCCGATGTCCGCGGAGCCGGGGTCTGGGGCGACCTGGAAGGGGTCAGGGGGCGCGGTCTGCCGATGGTCTCCGCCCTGTCCGAGCGGTTCCTGCTGCACCGGCGGGCGGACGGCTCCACGCGCGCCTTCGCGTCCGTCTCCGTCCCACTGTCCGTGCCCGGTCGGGTCGAGAGCATGCCCCGCCCGCGCCCTCGGGGATGCGTCGCGGGGGCCCCGGGGCTTCGGTCGTCCCCCGTGTGACGGGGTGTGTCCGACCGGGGGTTGACGTCCGCCGAGCGAGATGCAACGTTGTTGTATCACGATGTTGTCTAAAGATTCGCTTCCGTGGAGGGCCGCATGAGCCTTGCCGTCCAGCGCGTCACCCCGCAGCCCGTCCCCCCGCACGCGCGCCAGCACATGGTGCGGATGCGGGACGGAGCGCTGCTGGCCACCGACGTCTACGCCGTCGACCGGGAGGGGCCGGTGCCGGCCGTCCTGGCCCGGCTGCCCTACGACAAGAACAGCCGCTACGTCTTCTTCGACCGGATCGCCAAGCGGTTCACGGCCCGCGGATACGCCGTGGTCGTCCAGGACGTCCGCGGCAAGTTCCGCTCCGAGGGCAGGACCCTCGGCTGGACCGGCGAGGTCGACGACGGCTTCGACACCCTCGAGTGGATCACCCGCCAGCCCTGGTCCGACGGGACCGTGGGCATGTTCGGCGACTCGTACTACGGCTTCACCCAGTGGTCCGCGGTCTCCAGCCAGCACCCCGCCCTGCGCGCCATCGTCCCCCGCGTCACCTGCACGTCGAACGCCCCCGGCATCGCCACCTACGACTCCGGCTCCGGACGCCAGCCCCTGTGGCTTGAGGGGACGACGTACCAGGCGCAGGTCTGGACGGACAACGACATCCACGAGTTCGACGTCGACCTCACCCGACGCCCCGTCATCGCAGCCTACGAGGAGGCGTTCGAGACCATCGGCAAGCGCTCGCCGGGATTCGACCTCATCGTCGGCGGCATCCCCCTCGCCCCCTACAACGGGCCGCACCCCTACGACGCCCGGCCCGTGCCGGTGCTCCACTGCGTGGGCTGGTTCGACAACCTCGGCATCGCCCACATGCGGGACTACACCGAACTGGCCGGACGCCCCGGCTGGGCGGCCGTGCAGTACCTGATCGCCGACACGATCGACCACGAGAACTACTTCCTCGAGGACGCCCCGGCCACCCCCGCCACCGACCACCTGGCCGGCGACACCGCGCTGGAGCGCATGCTCGACTCCTACGCCGGTCCCGCGCTCGAGTTCTTCGACGTCTTCCTCAAGGGCGTCGCCCGGCCCGACTCGCTGCCCCGGGTGCGCTGGAAGCTCGGACACGAGGGCTGGCACACCTCGCCCGCCTGGCCGCCGCCCGGCGTCACCGTGACCGAGCTGTACCTGACCGACCCGGCCGTCGCGGCCGGCACAGTCCCCGGCGGGACCCTCGCACCCCACCCGGCCGAACCCACGGAACGCGCCGAGTGGCGCTACGACCCGGACGACCTCGTGCCGTCCGCCGCACCCGACACGTTCCTCCAGCTGCGCGACCACGCCGACGAACGCCGCACCCTCGACCGCGACGACGTCCTCGTGTTCACCACGCCCGCCTCCGAGCACCCGCTCGACCTGGCGGGCCCCGCCCACGCGGTGCTGCACGTCGAGAGCACGGCACCCACGTTCGACGTCTTCGTACGGCTCCTCGACCTGGCACCCGACGGCACGGCGCGCCTGATCCTGCGGGGCTGCGCCCAGGCCGACGCGCCCGGAGAGCTGCGGATCGACCTCGGACACACCGGCTACCGGGTCCGCCCCGGCCACCGCCTCGCCCTGATGATCGCCGGCAGCGACTTCCCGAACCATCTGCCCAACTCCGGTTCGCTGGAGAGCCCGTGGCTGACGACCGCCCCCAAGGCGAGCCGGCAGACGCTGTGGACCGGCTGCGCCCGTCCCTCCCGCCTGAGCCTGGCCGTCCTGCCCGGGAGCGCCGAGGGCGGTGACGCGCTATGAGCCCGCGTTTCGCCGCCACCCGGCTCGCGATGCTGGTCGTAACCGTGCTCGTCTCCAGCCTCGCCATCCACGGCGCCATGTTCCTGACCCCGGGGGACCCGGCCACCCTGCTCGTCGGAGGCAGCCGGAACCCCGATCCCGCCGTCCTGGCGCAGATCCACCGCGCGTACCACCTGGACGACCCGTTCCTCCAGGGCTACTGGCACTGGCTCGGCGACTGTCTGCGGGGCGACTTCGGGAAGTCCCTCGTCTACCGCGACTCGGTCGCCGACCTCATCGGCGACCGCGCCGGCACCACCCTCGCGCTCGTCCTCTACGCCTCCGTCCTCGTCCTCGCCGCGGGCACCGTGATCGGCACCGTCGCCGCCCTGCGCGGCGGCCGCACGGAGACGCTCGCCACGACCGTCACCGCCGGGGCCATGGCGGTCCCCACCTTCGTCATGGCGGTCCTGCTGATCTGGCTCTTCGCCGTCAAGCTCCCCTGGTTCCCCGTCTACGGCTCCGGCGAGGGCTTCACCGGGACCCTGACGCATCTGACCCTGCCCGCCGCGGCGCTGGCGATGACCTGGATCGGCTACGTCGCCCAGGTCACCCGGACCGCGGTCCGCGCGGAGATGCGCTCCGAGCATGTGGAGACCGCCCGGAGCAGGGGAGTGCCCGAACGCACGGTGATCCGCCGGCACGTGCTGCACAACGCCTCGGGACCCGTCTTCGCCGTCTCCGGCGTCGGCATCGCAGGGATCATCGCCACCGCGGCCGTCGCCGAACAGGCCTTCGGCACCGGGGGACTCGGAGCCCTCATGATCGAGGCCGCCGCCAAGCAGGACATGGCCGTCGTACAGGCCGTCTCCCTGATCTTCGTCGTCGTGTTCGTCCTCATCAACACCGCCGTCGACCTGATCAGCACCGCGCTCGACCCCCGCGCCGCGCAGAAGGAGGCACGATGACGACCGCCCCGCTCAGCGGTACGACCACCGGCACAGGCCGGACGAAGGCGAAGCGCACCCGCCCCCGCGACCGGCTGACCCTCGGCGCGGGATGCGTCGTCGGCCTGTTCGTGCTCCTGGCCGTGCTCGGACCCCTGCTCGCCCCGCACGACCCGAACGCCGTGGACCCCATGAACGTCTACGCCGGACCCTCCGCCACCCACCTGCTGGGCACGGACGACACCGGACGCGACCTCCTGTCCCGGCTCATCGCCGGGACCCGCGCCAGCCTCGCCGCACCCGCCGTCGTCGTCGCCGTGTCCACCGTCCTCGGCACCCTCCTCGCGCTGACCGCGGCCTGGTCCGGAGGCTGGGTTGACCGCCTCGTCTCGGGCGCCCTGGACATCGTGTTCGGCTTCCCCGGGCTCATCCTGGCCGTCCTCGTCGCCGCGGTCTTCGGCGCCGGCCTCACCGCGCCGATCGTCGCCCTGTCGATCGCCTACCTCCCCCTGATCACCCGGGTCGTACGATCCGCAGCCCTCAGGGAACGCAACCTCCCCTACGTCTCCGCGCTCCAGCTCCTCGGCGCGCCCACCGCCCGCATCTGGACACGGCACCTGCTGCCCAACCTGCTTCCCCTGGTCCTCGTCCAGGCCACCATCGGCTTCGGCTACGCCCTCCTGGACGTCGCCGCCATCTCCTTCCTCGGCCTCGGCAGCAGGCCCCCGGACCCCGAATGGGGCCTCATGGTGTCCAACGGAGCCCCCTCCATCCTGTCCGGCCAGCCGCAGCAGTCGCTGTACGCGGGCCTCGCCATCCTGATCGTCGTCGTCGCCTTCAACCTGCTGGGCACGGGACTGTCCCGACGACTGCTCGGAGACAACGCATGAGCACAGAACCCCTGCTCCGGATCGACGCGCTCGGCATAGACCTGCCCCTCGACGGAGAACTGCGCACCGTCGTCCACCGCGTCGACCTCGGCATCCCCGAGGGAGCGGCCGTCGCCCTGGTGGGGGAGTCCGGTTCCGGCAAGTCCCTGACGGCCCGCTCCGTCCTCGGACTGCTGCCGCCCGGCGCCCGCGTCCACGGAGAGGTGCTGTTCGCCGGGGAGTCCGTCCCAAGGATGAGGCCCGAACGGCTGCGCGCCTTCCGGGCGACCGACGTCGCCATGGTGTTCCAGGACCCACGGGCCCACATCAACCCCGCCCGCGGTATCGGCGACTTCCTCATCGAGGGACTGACCACCGCACGCGGTGTCCCGGCCGCCGAGGCGTCCAGGAAGGTCACCGCGATCCTGCGCGAGGTGGGCATCCCCGACGCCGAGCGGCGCATGCGCCAACGCCCCCACGAATTGTCCGGCGGCCTGCTCCAACGCGTCATGATCGCTGCTGCGCTCGCCGCCGAACCCCGCCTGCTCCTCGCCGACGAGCCGACCACGGCCCTCGACGTGACCACCCAGGAAGAGGTGATGGCCATCATCGGAGAGGCCCGCGCGGCACGCGGACTCGCCCTGCTGTTCATCACCCACGACCTCGAACTCGCGGCGGCCGTGTGCGACCGGGTCGCGGTCATGTACGCGGGTACGACGGTGGAGGAACTCCCCGCCGACCGGCTGCGCGGACGCGCCTCCCACCCTTACACGCGGGCCCTGCTCGCCTCCCGCCCCTCGGTCTCCGACATCGGCGCGCAGCTCCGCTCGATCCCCGGCAGACCGCTGTCCGGCTTCGAGGTGCCCGGCGGATGCGCTTTCGGCGACCGGTGCCCCCGCGCGCGGGACCTGTGCCGCACCGACCGGCCGGAACCGGCTTCCGTCGAGGACGGCACCGCGGCCTGCCACTTCCCTCACCCCCTCACCCTCGAGGAGACCGGCCGTCATGCTTGAGGTACGCAGCCTCCGCAAGGAGTTCGGCGATTTCGTCGCCGTGGACGACGTGACGTTCTCCCTTCCCGAACAGGGATCGCTGGCGATCGTGGGCGAATCCGGATCGGGCAAGACGACCACCGCCCGCATGATCGCCGGGCTCGAGACACCGAGCGGCGGAACCGTCGCCGTCGCGGGCGCCGAGCGCGGACCCGGGCGGCCCCGGCCGCGTGCGCGCCGGGCCCGGGGCCGGCGGATCCAGATGGTCTTCCAGGACCCCTACTCCTCCCTGGACCGGCACCAGCGGGTCGGCGACGCCGTCGCCGAGGCGGTCGCCCTGCACCAGGACCTGCCCGCGGCCGGGCGCCGGGCCCGGGTGGCCGAACTGCTCGACCTCGTCGGGCTGGACGAACGGCAGGCGCGCTCGCTGCCGAAGGCGCTCTCCGGTGGCCAGCGCCAGCGCGTCGCCATAGCCCGCGCACTGGCCGCACAGCCCCGGGTGCTGATCCTGGACGAGGCCATCGCCGCCCTGGACGTGTCCATCCAGGCGCAGATCCTGGCCCTGCTCGCCCGCATCCGCGCGGATACCGGAACGGCCCTGCTGTTCATCACCCACGACCTCGGCGCCGTACGGCACATCAGCGACGACGTCCTGGTGATGCGGGCGGGCCGTGTCGTCGAGCACGGCCCCGTCGGGTCCGTCCTCGACGCCCCCGAGGACCCGTACACCCGACGCCTCATCGACTCCATCCCGAAACCGGGCTGGAAGCCCCGGCGGAGGGGGGAGAAGGCCGCCTGACACCGTGCCGCGCCGGGCGGCCCACCGCGAAGAAGACGTCCGTCCCCGAGGGGCGGGCGTCTTCGTCATGTGCCGCCGTTGTCAGACCCCTTCGATACGGTCGCGGTATGAGAGCTGACGCAACTTTCGCCGTCAAAGCGTTCGTGCCCACCGAGTTGAAGCCGGAGCCGGCCGTGTTCACCGGGCTGCCCGTGGGGGTCGCGACCATGGAGAAGCGGTTCGACGGAGAGGCCGCCGGCCGCTCGGCGACCCTGTTCACCGCCGCGTTCGACCAGACGACCGGTGTCGGCACCTATGTGGCCATGGAGTCCTTCGAGGGATCGCTGCACGGCCGCGAGGGCGCCTTCAACTTCGTCCACTCGGCGACGACCTCCGGGAGCGACCGCACCGCGGAGTTCTTCACCATCGTTCCGTCGAGCGGCACCGGCGAGCTGGCCGGCATCGCCGGAGCCGGCGGGATGGCCGTCGACGCGGACGGCACGCATCGCATCTGGTTCGAGTACGAGCTGGGCTGACGCCGCCGCCGACACGTGGTCGGTGCACGCTAAGACCCGGCGGCCGGGCACGGGAAATCCCCCGCCGTGGGGCGGGGGAGGAGGGTCGACCTCGTTTCCTGTCCGGGTT
Source organism: Streptomyces aureus (assembly GCF_000725495.1). GTDB lineage: Bacteria > Actinomycetota > Actinomycetes > Streptomycetales > Streptomycetaceae > Streptomyces > Streptomyces aureus_B. The sequence goes on along the minus strand of NZ_JNZD01000025.1, from coordinate 162,541 downwards.
TCCTCTCCGGGCGGGTGACTACTTGCCCGTGCCGCCGAGGTACGCGGCCCAGGGCATGCCCATGTACGCGAAGGAGGACGGCGCGCCGCTGATGCGCTTGTTCATGTACATCCGCTCGTAGGTGGTCGCCAGGTACACCGCCGCGGTGGTGGGGGTGTACAGGGCCTGGGCCTTGGCGTAGGCCTTGGCCGACACGACCGGGTCGGAGGCGGTGCGGGCCTCGTCGAGGTGCCGGGTCACCTCGGCGTTGCTGTAGCCGGTCCAGTTGAAGATGCCCTTCGGGGTCACGCTCTCGGCCACGTACGACGCCGGGTCGGGCATGCTCACGTACCCGAAGGTGAGGACGAGGTCGAGCCCTTTGCGGACCGACGGGTCGTAGAACAGCGCGGACATCTCGGTGGGCTGGAGCTGCTTGATCGTGATGTCGACGCCGATCTTCTTGGCGGCGGCCTGGATGAAGGTGAGCGCCTGGAGCGAGCGCTGGTCACCCGCCGGGATGGCCGCGACCAGCGGACGGGACGGGGCTCCGGCCTCGGCGACCAGCTTCTTGGCCTTGTCCAGGTCCGGCGCCGGGACGTCGGGGAGGGCGGCGTAGGCGGCGTCGTACTGGGCGGCGGCCTTGTCCCCGTGCCAGGTGAACGGCGGGACGAGGGACTTCAGGGTGGTGCCGGCGCCGCCGAACACGTTCTTGACGAGCGCCTTGCGGTCGACGACCAGGGAGAGCGCGTCCAGCAGTTTGCGGTCGGCCGCGGGCGAGGCGGCGTTGCCCGGGATCAGCAGCACGTTCTGGGTCGACGGGCCGAGGTGGACCGAACCGCTGTCGGACCGGGCGAGGGCGGTGGCGCTGCCGGGCGGCAGTTCGTAGGTGCCGTCGACCTCACCAGACAGCAGGGCGCTGGTCAGCGAGTTGTTGTCGGTGATGAACTTGAAGTCGACCCGCTTGGCCTTGGGCATGAGCGCGGTGTCCCAGTAAGCGCTGTTGCGTTCCAGGGTGATGCCGCCGCCGGACTTCCACGAGGCCAGCTTGAACGGCCCGGTACACATCAGCCCGCCCTTGGCCGTGCCGTAGGCCGCGCCCGCCTTCTCGGTGTACGTCTTCTGGCTGACCGCGCCGAACGACGTGGACAGCGCCTTGGGCAGCGTCTGGTCGTAGCCCTTGGTCCGCAGGGTCACCTGGTGGGCGCCGGAGGCCTTGACGGAGCTCACGGCGGCCAGGTAGTTCCCGTACAGGGCCTGGGTCCTGGGATCGCGCTGGCGCTCCAGGCTGTAGACCACGTCCGCGGGTGTCATCGCCGAGCCGTCCCAGAAGGTGACCCCGGACCGCAGGTCGAGCACCAGGGTGTGGTCGTCCTTCCAGGTGACCTTCTCGGCGAGTCCGGGACTCAGGGAGAAGTCGGCGTTCATCCGCGTGAGCGTGTCGCAGAGGTTGGACTCGACCGTCTGCGGTGAGTAGTCGCCCACCTTCGCCGGGTCCAGGGTCGTGGGCTCGCCGTAGGGCAGGGCCCAGGTCACGCGGCCGACCTCGGCCGTGCCGCGGGCCGTGGTGGTGGTCAGGCGCTCCTTGGCGGGGGTGCCGTCGCTTCTGTCCGACGAGCTGGTGCAGGCCGTGGCGGCCAGCAGTCCCACGCTCGTGAGCACAGTCAGCACCGTCTTCTTCGCAGCCATAGCTGATGCTCCTTGCCGAGAAAGGGTGAGGAGAGGCGGGGGACGCTCGACATGGGGGGCGGAGTGAGGCACGCCGACGAGACGTCGTAAACGAACGTCATATAACGTTGTTGCATGTCACGCTTGCATCTGGTGAGCTGACGCGTCAAGAGCAAGGGGCGGCCGTCTCGCGGATCGGGTGCCGGCTTTGCCGGGCCCGCACCGGCGTGGCGCGGCGCCGGGTCGGCGGAACCCGTCCGGTCCCGCGGGGCGTCCGTCCCCGGTCGCCGCCGGCGTCACGCCGGTGGGCCGACCGGGCCGCACCGGCGCGTGCCGCCCCCTTCACAGAAGCGGAGAACTGTCATGTCCTTCACTCCCGCCCTCGACTTCGCCTTCGAGATCCGCGCCGAGGTCGCCGGCACTTTGCACATCGGCAACGGCGACGGAGAGGTCACCGAGTTCACCCCCATCACCGGGGGCAGCGTGGAAGGCCCTCGGCTGCGCGGGAAGGTCCTGCCCGGCGGCGGCGACTGGAGCAGCACGCGGGGCGAGGTGTGCGAGCTCGACGCGCGCTATCTGCTCCAGGCGGAGGACGGTGCGGTGATCGACATCGTCAACCGCGGCTACTACGTCCCGAAGGCCGCGGCCCCGGACCAGTTCGACGGGGAGCTGAAGGTCTCCGAGGCGGGCCACTACTACCGCACCTCGCCGGTCTTCCGTACCGACTCCCCGGCCCACCGCTGGCTCGCGGAGACGGTGTTCGTGGGGCTCGCCCGCCCGGACGGTGAGGACGCCGTCGTCATCCGCATGTACGCGCTCGGCTGACGGGCGGCCCGGGGTGCCGTGGTCCTAGCCGGGCTGCCCCGGCCGGGACAGGGACCGCCAGGCCCCGACCAGGGCCTCCCGCAGTACGCCAACCTCCTCGTCGCTCAGGCCGGCGACCATGCGCTCCTCCAAGTGGCGGGCCGGTTCGGCGTACTCGGCGAGCAGAGCCCGCCCCTGCTCGGTGAGCGCGATCAGGCGTTCGCGGCGGTTGGCGGGATTGGGCTCGCGGCGGATCAGGCCGCGACCCTCCAGGGCGCGGACCATGTCGGCCATCGACTGGGCGGTGACGAACGAGTCGCGGGCGAGCTGCGCGGCCGAGATGCCGTCGTGCCGCTCCAGCACCGTCAGGGCGGTGTACTGCAACGCCGTGATCCCGGCGGGCTTGAGCAGCTCCTCCAGGCGGGCACGCACCGCGAGCTCCGTCCTCTTGAGCAGGTAGAGCAGCGAGGTGCCCACGTCCGTCCTTCCGTCGCGGCGGTACCGGTGCGGGGGCGGACGCGTCCGGTCCCCTGCCGGGTGCCGCCGGGGTGGCGTCGGCACGATCTCACCCTAAGGCATTGACAGGAATCCTGTTGATTGCCAAGACTGGCGTTCATCAGGATTCCTGTCGATGCGCCCTCCGTCGGCCTCTTCGGCATCCCCTGTCGACTCCCTCCCACCCCTCCCTCCCTTCCCCCTTTCCACCTCGTACGAGAGGCACCCTCATGGATCTCCAGGGCAAAGTCGCCGTCGTCACCGGCAGCGGTCGCGGGCTCGGACTGGCCTACGCCCAGACCCTCGCCGCGGCGGGCGCGGCCGTAGTCGTGAACGACGTCGATCGGGCCGCCGTCGACTCCGCCGTAGAAGCCATCCGTGCCCGGGGCGGCCGGGCCGCCGGTGCCGTCGCCGCCGTGGGCGACAGCGAGGCGGCCCAGCGCCTGGTGGACACGGCCGTCGAGGAGTTCGGCCGCCTGGACGTGCTCGTCACCAACGCCGGCATCCTGCGCGACCGGGTGCTCTGGAAGATGACCGACGACGACTTCGACGCCGTCGTCCGCGTCCACTTGCGGGGCACCTTCACCTGCGCCCGGGCCGCCGCCGTCCGCATGCGCGAGCAGGGCACCGGCGGCCGGCTGATCCTGATCTCCTCGCCCGCCGGGCAGCGCGGCAACTTCGGCCAGACCAACTACGCCGCCGCGAAGGCCGGCATCGTCGCCATGGCCCGCACCTGGGCCCTGGAGCTGGGCCGCGCCGGAATCAGCGTCAACGCCGTCGTCCCCGTCGCCGCCACCGAGATGACCAAGACCATTCCGGCCTTCGAGCCGGTCATCGAGGAGTCCGAGCGCACCGGTGCGCCGCTGCCGGACTGGCTGCGCAAGGACGAGGGCCTCGGCACCGTCGAGGACGTCGCCGGCCTGATCGCCTTCCTGGCCTCCGACGACTCCAAGGACGTCACCGGACAGGCCATCGGCATCGGCGGCGACCGCCTGGCCCTGTGGGCGCACCCCAAGGAGAAGGCGGTCGCCTTCGCCGACGGCGGCTGGAGCGCCGACACCATCGCCGCCGAGTGGTCCGCCGGTGTCGGGGCCGAACCCGAGACCTACGGCATCCCCGCGCCCACGACCCCGGAGGCATGAGATGGCCGACCTCGCCCTGGACCTCGACCGGTTGACCGCCATCGACGTCCACACGCACGCGGAGATCTCCAAGGACGGCCACGGCGCCCTGAGCCCCGAACTCTTCGGCGCCTCCGAGGAGTACTTCAAGGCACACGGCCACCGGCAGCCGACCATCGACGAGATGGCCGGGCACTACCGCGAACGCCGCATGGCTGCCGTGGTGTTCACCGTCGACGCCGAACACGCCACCGGCCACCCCCGGATCGCCAACGAGGAGATCGCCGAGAGCTGCGCCGCCCACGCCGACGTTTTGATCCCCTTCGCCAGCGTCGACCCGCACAAGGGCCGCGCGGGTGTACGCGAGGCGCGGCGGCTGGTCGAGGAGTACGGCGTGCGCGGGTTCAAGTTCCACCCGAGCATCCAGGCGTTCGCCCCGAACGACCCGCTCGCCTACCCGCTGTACGAGGCCATCGAGGAACTCGGCGTACCCGCGCTGTTCCACACCGGCCAGACCGGCATCGGCGCCGGCGTCCCGGGCGGCGGGGGAATCCGGCTGAAGTACTCGAACCCGATGCTCGTCGACGACGTCGCCGTGGACTTCCCCGAGCTGCGGATCATCCTCGCCCACCCGTCCTTCCCCTGGCAGGACGAGGCCCTGGCGGTGGCGACCCACAAGCCGCACGTCCACATCGACCTGTCCGGCTGGTCCCCGAAGTACTTCCCGCCGCAGCTCGTGCGCTACGCCAACAGCCTCTTGCGGGACAAGGTCCTCTTCGGCTCCGACTACCCCGTCATCACCCCCGACCGGTGGCTCGCCGACTTCGAGAAGCTCGACATCAAGCCCGAGGTGCGGCCGAAGATCCTCAAGGACAACGCCGCCCGTCTGCTCGGCCTGCTCACGGACTGAAGGAGCCGTACGTGCTGAACCAAGGCATCGGGTCCTGGCCGGCGCGCCGGGCCCGCAAGACCCCCGACCGGATCGCCGTCGTCCACGAGGACCGCACCTGGACCTACCGGGAACTCCACGAGCGCGTCCTGCGGCTCGCTCACGCCCTGCGCGGACTCGGCGCCGGGCCCGGCGACCGGATCGCCTATCTGGGCCCCAATCACCCGGCGTTCCTGGAGACGCTGTTCGCCGCCGGCGCCCTCGGCGCGGTCTTCGTGCCGCTCAACACACGGCTGGCCGCCCCGGAACTGGCCCACAACCTGTCCGACTCCGGCAGTACCGTCCTCGTCCACGCCCCCGAACAGGCCGGCGCGGCCCGCGCCGCGGCGGCGGCGGCGGGGGTACGGCACCGGATCGCCCTCGCGGGCCCCGACGACAGCGCACCCGGGTACGAGGAACTGCTGGCCGGAGCCGGTACCGGCGCCCTGGACGAGTCCGTGATGCCGGACGACCCGTGCATCATCATGTACACCTCCGGCACCACGGGCCGTCCCAAGGGCGCCGTCCTGACCCACGGCAACATCACCTGGAACAGCGTCAACGTCCTCGTCGACACCGACCTGGCCGGCGACGAGGTCACGCTCGTCGCGGCACCGCTGTTCCACACCGCCGGCCTCAACATGACCTGTCTGCCCACGCTGCTCAAGGGCGGGCGGGTGGTGCTGCTCGGCGCCTTCGACGCGGAGCGCGTCCTCGAACTCGTCGAGAGCCTGCGGGTGACGTACCTGTTCGGCGTCCCCACGATGTACGACGCCATGGCTGCCCGACCCCGCTGGGCGACCACTGACATGTCCAGCCTGCGCACCGTCAACTGCGGCGGCGCCCCGGTCCCCGCCCGGACCATCGCCGCCTATCTGGAACGCGGTCTGGCCTTCAGCCAGGGCTACGGCATGACCGAGGCGTCCCCCGGAGTCCTCTACCTGGACAAGGAGCAGACCTCCGCCAAGGCCGGTTCGGCCGGTGTGCCGCACTTCTTCACCGACACCCGCCTGGTCCGGGCCGACGGCCGCGACGCCGGTCCGGGGGAGCGCGGCGAGATCCTCGTCCAGGGCCCCCATGTCATGACCGGCTACTGGGGCCGGCCCGAGGAGACCGAGGCCGCGTTCACCGAGGGCGGCTGGCTGCGCACCGGCGACGTCGCCCGGGTCGACGCGGACGGCTACGCGTACATCGTCGACCGGGTGAAGGACATGTTCGTCTCGGGCGGGGAGAACGTCTATCCGGCCGAGGTGGAGGAGGTGCTCCTCACCCACCCCGCCGTCGAGGAGTGCGCGGTCATCGGGGTGCCCGACCCGGTGTGGGGCGAGGTCGGCCGTGCCGTCGTCGTCCTTCGGCCCGGCTCCCGCGCCGACAGGCACGACATCCTCGGCCATCTGACGGGCCGGCTCGCCAAGTACAAGATTCCCAAGTCTCTGGTGGTCACGGACACGTTGCCCCGTACGGCCTCGGGGAAGATCGTCAAGCCCGCGGTTCGGGCACTCCACGCACACGGACCGCACGAGACCGAGGACGGCTCTCCCTAGGAGCCTGTCTCGCCATTTCCGTCGGCCCGGCTGTGCCGGCAAGCACCGCCGTGTCGTGGCCTCCGCCGCGTGGAGCGGCGTCCGAACGGCTCAACACGCCATCGCACATCACGCCATCGCACATCGCGCCTTCGCGCCATCGAAAGGATCCACCATGTCCACCACCGCCCTCGGCATCGACGGACTCAAGGCACTCAGCGGCGCCGATCTCGGCCGCACCGCGTGGCGCGAGATCACCCAGGACCGGGTGAACACGTTCGCCGACGCCACCGACGACCACCAGTGGATCCACACGGACCCCGAGAAGGCCAAGGGCGGCCCCTTCGGCGGTCCGATCGCCCACGGCTACCTCACCCTTTCGCTGATCATTCCGCTCTTCGGCGAGCTGCTCGACATCACCGGCATCTCCATGAGCGTCAACTACGGCCTGGAGAAGGTCCGTTTCCCCGCACCCGTGCCGGTCGGGGCGAAGATCCGGCTGCACGGAGCCGTCGGCGAGGTCGAGGAGGTCAAGGGCAACGGCGTGCAGATGCCGCTGACCTTCACCGTCGAGGTCGACGGCAGCGAGAAGCCGGCCTGCGTGGCCCAGGCCGTGTACCGCCACTACGCCTGACCGGGGGCCGCCCGGGGCGGGGACCGTGCCCTGCCCCGGGCGGTGGCGTGCCGCCGGTGGGGGTGGGTGGGCGCAGGCGGGAGCCGGGACACGAGTGAGGGCCTTCGGGTCCGGTACGGGCAGTTGCATCCGTACCGGACCCGGAGGCCCTCACTCGTCTTCATCATGTTCCCGGCTGCGGGCTGCGGGCGGCGGGCGGCGGCTACGACCTGAGGCTGCCTCTGGGACCAGCGACCGCGACGGCCCTGGGACCGTGCAGGTGCTGCGACCGCGACCGAGCGCCCGTGCGGCCGGGATCCCAACCGCACGGCCCCCTGCCGACACGCTTCCGGCACCCGGAGCGGCACAGACGGGCGGGCGCCCCTGGACGGAGCGCCCACCCCCTGCCTCACGCCCGCCAGGTCAGAGTGTCGGCGTCAGCCGGGGAGTCCGGTCCTCGACGGCCTGGGCGGCGTCGAGGACCGTCTCCTCCTCGAAGCGTCCGCCGATCAGCTGCACGCTCATCGGCAGGCCGTCGATGAGGGCACTGGGCACCGTGGCCGCGGGGAAACCGAGGATCGGGACGGCCGCCATCGGCCACATCGCCGCGACGAGCTGCGCGGCCCGCTCGGGGCTCGCGATGTCGGCGTCCTGTTCGAACGGGGGCTCCGCGGACACCGGGGTGAGCAGCAGCCGGTCCCGGCCGAGCAGCTCCTGGAGCTCGGTGACCAGCGCCCCGCGCCGGGACCAGCCGTGGATGTACTCCGCCAGCGTCGGGGAGTCGCCCCACTGGCCGGCCGCCGCGGCGAAGGAGTACGTCAGCGAGGTGCGGATGTCCGCGTCCCCGATCATCTCCACGGTCGGCATGGTGGGCCGGAAGTCCTCGTAGATGAGCAGGGACCACAGCCGTGCCGCTTCGGCGAGCAGGGGGAGTCCGTCCAGCTCCTCGACCTGGTACCCGGCGTCGGTCAGCTTGGCGACGGCCTCGTCGAGGGCCTTCTCGACGGCAGGGTGGTTCGCGACCGTACCGATGCCGCGCACGACGCTCACGCGGGGGAGCGCGTCCGGCGCGGGGCGGTCCGGCAGGCCCGGGACGCCGACGGGGTCCCGCAGGTCGGGGGTGCTCATCACCCGCAGGGCGAGCCGGGCGTCGGCCACGGTGCGGGCGAGCGGGCCCTCGACGGCGCAGTTCAGCACGGTCGGCGGCATGACGAGCTGCTGGCGGCCACCGGGGGTGTCGACGTACACCGGCTCCGTCCAGTTGGACACCCGGCCGACGGTCGGGCGGATGCCCACCACGCCGCAGCAGGCGGCCGGGTACCGGATCGAGCCGCCGATGTCGTTGCCCTGGGCGATCGGCGTCATGCCGGCGGCCAGACTCGCGGACGCCCCGCCGCTGGAGCCGCCGGGGGTGCGGTCGGCCGCCCACGGGTTGAGCGTGCGGCCGTGCAGGTCGTTCGTGCTGAACCAGCGGTAGGAGAACGACGGGGCGTTGCTGCGGCCGACCAGTACGGCTCCCGCCTCGCGCAGCGCCGTCACACAGGCGGCGTCGCGCGCCGCGAGGGTCCCGGCGAGGGCGGCGACACCGTGGCTGGTGGCGTATCCCCGCTGGTCCGTATTGATCTTCGTGGAGACGGGGATGCCGTGCAGCGGGCCGAGCTCGGCGCCCGAGGCGGTGAGCCGGTCGGCGGCGTGGGCCTGCTCGAGCGCCTCCTCGGGGCGGAGGTCGGCGAGCGCGTTGACGCGCGGGTTGACGGCGTCGATGCGGTCCAGACAGGACCGCACGATGTCGGCCGAGGAGAGCGTGCGGTCGCGGACCGCGGCGGCGAGCTCGACGGCCGAGAGCTGCCACGGTTCGGTGGCGGGGGAGTCGTGTTCCATGATCGCCTCTACGACGGCGCGCCCCGGGGCGGAACGCGCGGCGGGAGCGGAGGGGTGGCACGGGTTCCCCTCCGTAAATACAACGTCGTTATAAGACGACGTTTGATTTAACTATCGTGGTCCCCGGTGCCGTAGCTGTCAAGGATGTGCCCCCTTCGGTGCCCGCCGGCCGGAGGCGAGGCGCCCGGCGCGGCGGGCGGGCCGACGGCGGTGTGGCTGCCGGTGGCCGCGCGGGGCGAGGCGTCGACGGAAGCCGCCTGACCACAACTCGGGTGTCCGTTACGGTGGTTGACGTGACACTGATGGCCGACGGGGGCGCCTGCGCGCCGCCGGGAGCGCGACTGCGGGGGCGGTGGCAGTGATACATCCGACCACAGGTGACCCGACGGTCCCTCCGCCGCCCGGGACGCCGCCCGCCACGCCGCCCCGCCGGACGCCGCCCCCCGTTTTCCTCACCGTCCCCCGGGCGCGGCGCGGGATCCTGTGGTGGCTCGGCTGGCTGATCCCGGTGATCGCCGCGCACCGGGTGTGCTCACCGACCCGCGAGGGCCGGGTCGTGGACCGGGTGATCGACGGCGTCAGGATCGGGCGCATGGTGCTGGGACTGCTGCTGACCGTGGGCGCCTGGTGGTACTTCGAACTGGTGCCCGTGCGGGAGATGCCGGCCCAGTTCTACCGGAGCTTCGCCTACGGCTTCACCGCCGTCCTGTTCAACGTCTACGTCGCCTGGGGGATCATCGCGATGACGCCCCGGGGCCGTAAGTGGGCCGCGGTGGCGCTCTGGCGCGGCCCGTTCCTGGCGTTCTTCCTCACGGCCGCCTCGATCGTCCTCAAGCCCGCTGACCTCACCCGGTGGCCCTACTGGTCCTCACCCTGGGCCGTCGCGTACGGCATGTGGGCGCTCGCCTTCAGCGCCTACGGCGGCCTGTTGCTCATCCTCAACGGAGGGCGCGTCGCCGACATCAACGACGCCCTGCCTGCGCTGGTGCCGTTCTTCACCGTCCTGGCCGTCGTCCTCCCCTCGATGGGGGACCCCATGTACGACAAGGTCTCGATGCCGATGCGGCTGGTGCTCGGTCTGACCGGACCGGTGACCCTGGTGCTGCTGGCCCGCTGGGAGCTGCGGCGGCTGCGCACGCGCCATGGGGTACGGCTGTCCGACACGTGGCTGCACGTCTGACGCTCGGGGCTCTGTGGCGGCAGGCCTGAGTCGGGGGCCGTGGCTGCATACCTGAGCCGGGGGCTCGGATCCGGATACTTGAGCCGGGGGCTCGGATCGGGTCGCCCTGGGGCAGCCCTTAGGCTGGCTCGGTGGCTGATCAACGGGAGCGGGTGCGGCCGTCGGGAGTGTGGTCCACGGCGGTGGGTGTGGCGAGGGTGCGAGCGCTCGAGACCGAACGCGAGGACGCGCTGTTCCGCGACCCGCTGGCCAGGGCCTTCGCCGCCGCGGGCGGCCTGTGGCCCTCCTCGCCGCCGCCCGACGACGAGAGCGCGAGGCTCCGGCGGCTGGCCGTGTCGTACTCCATCGTGATCAGGACGAAGTTCCTCGACGACCTGCTGCGACGGGCCGTCGCGTCCGGGATCCGGCAGGTCGTGCTGCTCGGCGCCGGCATGGACAGCCGGGCCTTCCGGACGGACTGGTCCGAGCGCACTCGGCTGTTCGAGGTCGACACCGCCGCGCCACTGGACTTCAAGGAGTCGGTGCTGCGCCAGGAGCGGGCCGTCGCACGCTGCGAGCGGATCACCGTGGCGGTGGACCTGCGCGAGGACTGGCCGGCCGCGCTCGCCGCCGCGGGGCACGACCCGGCCGCGCCGACCGTGTGGATCGCCGAGGGACTGCTGATCTATCTGCCCGAGGACGCGGTGGAGCAGCTGCTCGCCCGGATCGGCGCACGGTCCGCGGCAGGCAGTCGGATGGGACTGACGTGGAGCGCGCGCGGTGCGATCGACCGCTTCGCCGCGGACGCGGTGCCGGGATCGGCGGCGTCCTTCTGGCGCTCGGAGATGCCCGACGACCCGGTGGAATGGCTGGCCGGGCACGGCTGGGAGGCCACGAGCCACACCCTGCGCGAGTGCGGCGCCGCCTACGGCCGCCCGATCGGCACCCCGCCGCGGCACGCGGAGGGACCCGGCGGTCTGATCTCGGCGGTCCGCCGGTAGCGCTGCATCGAGGTGGCGCGCACGATCACCCGCCCGCCCACGCCGTTCAGCCCCCGCGACGCAGCGGCGGTCCGCCGGTAGCGCTGCCCCGCTGTGCCGAGGAGGACCACCCACCCCGTGGTGCCGGGCTCGACCACCCGCCCGCGCCGTTCAGTCACCCGCGACGCAGCGGCGGTCCGCCGGTAGCGCTGCCCCGCTGTGCCGAGGACGACCACCCACCCCGTGGCGCCGGGCTCGACCACCCGCCCGCCCGCGCCGTTCCGTCCCCCGCGAGGCCGCGGTGATTCGCCGGTGGCGCGGCCTCGGGGTGCCGAGAACGACCGCCCACCCGTCGTGGCGCCGCGCACGACCACCCGCCCGCCCCGTTCAGCCCCCGCGACGCAGCGGCGGGCCGCGGGGGAGTGGACCTCGACTCCCCCGCGGCCCCCGGCCGACATCAGGACGCTGCTCCTCAGGCGGACCCGGCGCCTACGGGGATTCCCCCGGCGGGAGCGGTGACGCCCGGCGTCGACGGACTACCACCAGGCGCTGCAGCGCGCCGTGTTGTCGCCGTTCGCCTGTACGCACACCCGGGCCAGCGCGGGGGCGTTGTCCGGCATGAACAGGGACTCCTGGCTGCGCCCGGGGTCGACCCAGACCCGGTTCACCAGGCCGTCGAAGTCGCTGGTGTTGCCGAACTCGGCCCAGTCGATCCAGCCCGAACAGGTGGTGCTGCCGGCGGTGTTGTTCACATAGTTGCGGACCTGCCAGCCGCCGCCGCCCTGGACGTAGTTCGTCATGAGCGTGCCCGAGCAGTTCTTGCTCCAGACCGTGGAGCGCGCGGTCTCGGCGGAGGCGACCCCGCTGCCGCCGAGAACCAGGGTGGCGACCCCGGCCAGCGTGCCGGCCCCGACGACGGCCCGGCGTGCGAGCGTACGTGCGTTCATGGTGCGTTCCCTCCCTCTCGTGCGGCCCTCGCCGCACGACAGGGATCATCCGGGACGGTCGCAACAAGCCACCAACAGAGCACCAATCACCGCTTCTTGTGCGCGCCTTCATGCACGCAGCGTTACCGGCCGGGTCAGTATCCGCTGATGCGGGCCACGAAGTACCCGGCGACGATCACCGAGCCCACGACGATGAACGTGAGCCAGATGTAGGGGTGTTCCCAGATCCCGCCGTCGGGCCGCTCCTGATGCGCTTCCGCGATGGAGCCCTCCACGGGCGGCGTCTCACCGGGCGGTACGAGTGGATGTGTCATGTCTCAACGGTCCGTCCAAACGACAGGCGGCGCATCTTCGTACGGAACTGTCGCTCTCGCCCGCTGAGCGGATCCCCCCGGAAGCGCTGTGGGGGGAGTGGCGACGGAAAGAGCGGCCCCTTGCGCGAATCGTTGACATGACCCTGCCCTGTAGCTAGCTTCACGAAGAGTTCTCGTCCGCGCCCCCGGCTCCGACGCGGCCCGGACCCCGTCAGTGCGCTCGCACCACCGGTACCTCGTCCCGACATCGCGACAACGTTGTCGGCCTCGACTGCCGCTCAGTGAACCCGCTCGCCGGTCAAGTGAAGCGCTCCGCCAGGAAGACAACGTTGTCAGGCACTACCTCCCGCTCCCGAGTAGAGGGGAAACCCCTGTGAGAACCCGATTGTCGAGACGCCCAGGAACCAGAGTGCTGGGCCTGGTGGCGGCCACGGCGCTGGCCACGGCCGGGCTGTGCGCGCCCGCGTGGGCCGCCGCAGGGAAGGCCGCGCTGGTCGCGTCGCCCGCCACCGTGGTCAACCCCTTCATCGGAACCTCGAACCAGGCCGACGACTTCCCGGGCGCCGACGTGCCCTTCGGCATGGTGCAGTGGAGCCCGGACACGCCGTCGCGCCCCGACGGCGGGGGGTACGAGTACAACGACTCGTCCATCACCGGGTTCAGCCTCACCCACATCGCCGGGCCCGGCTGCGGCGCGGCCGGCGACATACCCGTGCTGCCCACGGTCGGTGCCGTGAACACCGGGGCGACGGACGCGTTCTCGCACGCCAACGAGTCGGCGTCCGCGGGCTCGTACAAAGTCGCCCTCAACAACCAGGTGACCACCGAACTGACCACCACGACCCGCAGCGGCATGGCCCGCTTCACCTTCCCGTCGAGCACACAGTCCAACCTGGTCTTCAAACTGACCGGCAGTCAGAACGGCGCCACGTCGACGCAGTTCACCAAGGTCTCGAACACCGAGGTGAGCGGGCAGGTCACCAGCGGCCACTTCTGCGGCGCGGGCAACACGTACACCGTGTACTTCGACATGGTCTTCGACCAGCCGTTCGCCTCGCAGGGCACCTCGCTCGCCAAGGCGGCCACCGTCAAGAAGCCCGAGACGGCCTCCAAGAACGCGGCCGAGAAGCCCAACAAGCCTGTCCTGCACGGCAAATTGCCCGCTGTCGCGACCTCGAAGGCCGCCAAGGACAGCGCCGCTCCCCAGGCCGCCGCCTCGAACGGCTACGTCACCTTCAACACCACCTCCAACCCGGTGGTGCAGGCCAAGGTCGGCATCTCGTACGTCTCGGTGGCCAACGCGACGGCCAACCGGGCGGCGGAGAACGCGGGCTGGGACTTCAACGCGACCCGTACCGCGGCGCAGAACGCCTGGAACAGCACGCTCGGCAAGGTGCAGATCGCGGGCGGCACCGCGGCGCAGCAGCAGATCTTCTACACGGCGCTGTACCACTCGCTGCTGCACCCGAACGTCATCAGCGACACGAACGGCCAGTACTTCGGCTTCGACGGCAGGACCCACACCGTCGACAGCGGGCACAAGGCGGTGTACGCCAACTACTCAGGCTGGGACATCTACCGTTCGCAGGCGCAGTTGGCGGCCCTGGTCGCTCCGCAGGTCGCCTCGGACACCGCGCAGTCGATGGTCGACGACTACGCGCAGACGGGGATCTTCCCCAAGTGGTCGGAGAACAACGGCGAGTCCTACGTCATGGTCGGAGACCCGGCCGACGCCATCCTCGCCGACTACTACGCCTTCGGCGCCCGGGACTTCGACACCGGGACCGCCCTCGCCGACATGGTCAAGCAGGCGAGCACCGCCAACAACGACCGCCCGGGCCTCAACTACCTGAACTCTCCCGGGTACATGCCGCACGACGGCAGCTACGGCTGCTGCAACTTCTACGGTCCCGTGGCCACCACGCTGGAGTACAACACCGCCGACTTCGCGCTGTCCGCCATGGCCGGCGCCCTCGGTGACACCGCCAACCAGAAGACGTACGCCAACCGCGCCCAGGGCTGGCGCAACGTGCTCAACCCGGCCTCCGGCTTCGTCGAGCCGCGCAACGCCAGTGGTTCCTGGACCGGCGGGTTCGACCCCACCAGCGGCACCGACATGGTCGAGGCCGACTCCTGGATCTACACCGGGATGGTCCCGTTCAACATCGGCGGTCTGGCCCGCGCCAAGGGCGGCAACACGGCGATGAGCCACTACCTGGACACCGTGCTGCGCAGCTACACCGGTGACAAGGGCTACGCCTGGGTCGGCAACGAACCCAGCATCGAACTGCCCTGGGAGTACGACTACATCGGCCAGCCCTACAAGACCCAGGGCACCGTGCGGGCGATCCAGGACCAGATCTGGGCGAACACCCCGGGCGGGCTCGCCGACGGCAACGACGACCTCGGCGCGATGAGCGCGTGGTACGTGTGGTCGGCGCTAGGCATGTTCCCCGAGACCCCGGGAACCGCCGATCTGGCCCTCGGCTCGCCCCTGTTCACCCAGGCCGTGATCACGCTGCCGTCGGGCAACACGCTGACGATCAACGGCAACGGCGCCGCCGACAACGCCCCGTACGTCCAGTCCGCCAGCTGGAACGGCTCCGCCTGGAACAACGCCTACGCACCCACCTCGGCGATCACCGCGGGCGGCACGCTGAACTTCACGCTCGGCACCAGCGCCAACACCTCCTGGGCGACGGCCGCGTCCGCCGCCCCGCCCTCCTACGCCGGTGACACCACGGCCCCCGCCTCGCCGCGCATCGGGGCGATCACCTCCGCGGTGGCGTCCAACCTCTGTGTCGACGACGCGAGTTCCGCCACCGCCGACGGCACCCACGTCCAGATCTGGACCTGCAACAGCACCTACGCCCAGGACTGGATCGTCGCCGGTGACGGAACGATCAGATCGCTCGGCAAGTGCCTGGACGTCGACCACAGCGGGACCACCAACGGCACCCTGATCCAGCTGTGGACCTGCAACGGCACCGGCGCCCAGCAGTGGACCGCCGGCGCCAACGGATCGCTCGTCAACCCGCAGTCCAAGCTGTGCCTGGACGACCCCAACTCCACGACGACGACCGGCACCCAGCTCCAGCTCTACACCTGCAACGGCTCGGCTGCCCAGAACTGGAAGCTCCCGACCTGAGCCACCGGCACCCAGCCCCACGCCGGCGCCGAGCGCCCGGCTGGATCCCCGTGTGCCCCGGTCTCGCGGCCGGGGCACACGGGCATGCGTTGTGTCGGCGGTCCCCGGGCCCCTCAGGAAGGGTCGGCTCGCCGATCCGGAGATGCCCCGTCTCCGTCCTCGGGTGACGCCGAGCTCGACCGGTCGTCCGCCCCCGCGTCGGCCCTGCGGCCGCCGCGTCACGGGTACCTCACCTGCGGCGGGCCACACCCGAACCCGGGGATTCGCCGCCCACCCGCAGGATCCGCGTCCGCCGACCCGCGCCGCCCGCGTGGCCGAGCCGACTCCTTCGTGCCCTCGCCCGGGTAGGGCTACCCCCCGGCCCCAGACGCCGGACCGCCGCAGTGTGCCGGCACCCCCCTACGGACGACTGTGTACGCATGGCACAGGAACCCCGTACGAGTCCGCCCACGGCGAAGAGGACCGAGCTCCGATGATGCTGCGTTACGCCCTGAAGTCGGTGCGCGCTCGCAAGGCCGGGTTCCTCGGGGCCTTCCTCGCCCTGATGTGCGCGGCGGCCCTGATCACCGCCTGCGGCACCCTTCTGGAGACCGGGTTGCGCGGGACGATCCGGACCGAGCGGTACGCCGCCACCCCCGTCGTGGTCTCCGCCGACCAGAACGTTCATCGGACCACCGTCAAGCACAAGAAGGGCAAGACCAAGGTCAAGCACAAGGCGAAGCCCGTCGCCGAGCGCGCCTGGCTCCCCCAGGGACTGGAAGCCGCCCTCGCGCACACCCCGGGTGTCGCCCGGGTCGTCCCCGAACTGACCTTCATGGCCCAGCCGTTGACGCAGGGCGGGACCGGGGGCCGTACCGCGTACGGGCATGCCTGGGACTCCGCCGCCCTGACGCCGTACCGGCTGACCGCGGGGAGCGCGCCGCAGGCCGCGACGGATCTCGTCGTGGACGCGTGGCTCGCCGGGCGGGCCCACCTGAGGGTCGGGGACCGGCTCACCGTCCAGTCCACCCGGGAACCCCGCGGCTACCGCGTCACCGGAATCGCCGCGCCCGACGCCGACGTGCGGCATCAGACGTCCCTGTTCTTCTCCACCGCCGAAGCCCACAGGCTCGCCGCGCGTCCCGGGAAGGTCACCGCGTTCGGCGTGTTCCCCGATCCGGGCATCGACACCGGGCAGCTGCGCCGAGCTGTGGCGGGGGCACTGGAGGGCACGGCACCGGGCCCGGCACTGGAAGGCACCCACGCCCAGGTCCGCACCGGCGACGCCCGCGGAGCCGTCGAATTCCTGGACGCCGCCACGGCCCGCACCCGGCTGGTCAGCCTCGGCGGCGCCATGGGCGGCACCTCGCTGCTGGTGGCGGTGCTCGTGGTCGTCGGCACCTTCGCGCTGACGGTCCAGCAGCGCCACCGCGAACTCGCCCTGCTCCGGGCCGTCGCCGCCGGACCGGGACAGATCCGGGGTCTGCTCGGCCGTGAGGCGCTGATCGTCGGCGCGGTCGCCGGGCTCACCGGTGCCCTGCTCGGGCTCCCGTTGGGCGGTCTGCTCCACCGCAGGTTCGTCGCCACGGCCGTGCCCGCGACGCTCCAGCACACGGCCGGCGTCTTCCCCGTGATCGCCGGCGTCGCCGCCACCCTGGCCGGGGCTTGGGCCGCCGCCCGGATCGCCTCCCGCAGGATCACCCGGATCCGGCCGGCCGAGGCACTCGCCGAGTCCCGCACGGAGCCCCCGCGGCTCCCGTGGGGACGCGTTCTCGCGGGACTCCTCCTGCTGGCCGGCGGCACCGTCCTCGTCGTCCTCCTCGCCTCCCTGCGCACCGAGCCCGCCTCGACACCGGTCACCTTCCTCGCGGTCGTGGTCCTGTCCACCTCCGTCGCCCTGCTCGGCCCGCTCCTGGTCAAGGCGGCCGTGCTGCTCCTCGGCGGCCCGCTGGGGCTCGTCGGACCGGGCGGCCGGCTGGCCACCGCCAACCTGCGCGGCAACGCCGCCCGCATGGCCGCCGTCGTCACCCCGCTCACCCTCCTCGTCGGCATGACCTGCACCGTCCTGTTCGTCACGCCCACGCTCGGCGACGCCGCCCGCGCCCAGGCCCGCGAGGGCGTGCGCGCGAACTGGGTCGTCGTCCCGTCCGGGCCCGGTGTCCCGGCCGGGGTAGCCCGGGAACTCCGGGCGCGCGGCGACGCGGCCACCGAAGTGGTCCGTACGACAGTCCGGGTGGGCCTCGACAAGTACGCGGCGCAGGGCGTCACGCCCGCCGGGCTCACCCGCACCTGGGACCCGGACGTCACCGCCGGCTCGCTCGGCCGGCTCACCGACCGCACCGTGGCCGTGAGCGAACTGGCCGCCGACCGGCTCCACCTGAAGCCCGGCAGCACCCTCGGGCTCACGCTCGGCGACGGCACGCCCGCCCGGCTGAAGGTCGTCGCCGTCTACGGCAGGGGCCTCGGCTTCGGAGACCTCACCTTCGGTCACGACCTGCTGGCACGGCACGTCGACAACCCGCTCGCCGCCTCCGTCCTGGTCGCCACGACCGGCACACGGACCGAGATCGAGGCCGCGCTCCACGGCGTCCCCGGCGTCCGCGTCGTCTCCCCGCGGGACGCCGATCACCTCCAGGCCGAGCGGCAGCAGGCGAACGCGGAGGTCAACTACCTGGCCATGGGGCTGGTCCTGGCCTTCACCGCCATCGCCGTGGTGAACACCCTCGCCCTGTCGGTCTCGGAGCGGAT
Source organism: Streptomyces aureus (assembly GCF_000725495.1). Classification (GTDB taxonomy): domain Bacteria; phylum Actinomycetota; class Actinomycetes; order Streptomycetales; family Streptomycetaceae; genus Streptomyces; species Streptomyces aureus_B. Next base: position 144,257 of record NZ_JNZD01000025.1, on the reverse strand, counting down.
CCGTGAGTTCGCCCTGCTCCGCCTCGCGGGCGCCACGCGCCGGCAGGTGCTGCGCATGCTGCGGACCGAGGCCCTGTCGGTGCTGCTCCTGGCCACCGCGCTCGGCAGCGGCATCGCGCTCGCGGTCCTGACCGCGTTCAGTGTCGGCATGACCGGCCGCGCCGCCCCGGCCGTCACCCCGCTGCTGTACGTCGCCGTCGTGGCCGTCACCGGGCTCCTCGCCCTCGTCGCCACCGCCCTGCCCGGACGCGCGGCGCTGCGGGTGCGCCCGGTGACGGTGGCAACCGCCAAGGAGTAGTGCCGGGGGAAGGTTCGCGTGGCCGTGCGGGCCGGGTGCCCGCACGGCCACGTCGGCGCGCTCCGCCCCACGCGCCCGGGGGCGTGTCCCGCTTGATAGGCAAGCGTGGACTTGCCTATGGTGGGGGAGTGGCCGACGACGAGCTGTTCAAAGCCCTGGGCGACCCCACCCGTCGCCTCATCCTGGACGAGCTCGTGGAGAAGTCCGGACAGACCCTGTTCGAGATCTGCTCCCGGCTGAGCATGAAGCACCGGCTCGGCATCTCGCGCCAGGGCGTCTCCCAGCACCTCGCCGTGCTGGAGGCCGCCGGGCTCGTCGAGAGCCGTCGTGAGGGCCGGTACAAGTTCCACGACCTGAACACCGCCCCGCTGCGCCGGATCACCGAGCGGTGGCCGGCGCCCGGGGGGTCCGAAGCGAAGGAGAACACCCCGTGAGAATCCGTCTGACCAGCGTTTTCGTCGACGACCAGGCCAAGGCGCTGCGGTTCTACACCGAGATCCTGGGCTTCGCGGTCAAGCACGACGTGCCCATGGGCGGGGAGCACCGGTGGCTGACGGTGACCTCGGCCGACGAGCCGGACGGTACCGAGCTGCTGCTGGAGCCCGCCGGGCATCCGGCCGTCAAGCCCTACCGCGACGCCCTCGTCCAGGACGGCATCCCGCTCGCCCAGTTCGCCGTGGACGACGTGCACGCGGAGTACGAGCGCCTGCGCGCCCTGGGCGTCCGCTTCACCCAGGAGCCCCTGGAGATGGGGCCCGTCACCACCGCCGTCCTCGACGACACCTGCGGGAACCTGATCCAGATCGCCACCCTTCCGGGGTGACCCGCCGTACGGAGGGTGGCGCACCGCGGCGGCCGCATGTGCCGGATCGCCACGCTTCGGGGGTGGCCCACCGGCCGGCGCGTGCCGCGCCGAGGCCGCCGCACGTCTCGGTCAGACCGTGGAGCCCGGGCCTGGCGGGATGTGGACGGTCATGATCAGGTGGCAGGTCTCCCCGCCCGCTCCGCGGTAGGCGTGCGGGGTGTCGCTGTCGAAGGCCGCCGTCTGCCCGGCCTCGACCGGATGCTCGGTCCCGTCGACGACGAGGATCATCCGCCCGGCCGTGACGCTCACCGTCTCGACGACGCCGGGCTGGTGGGGGTGGCTGGAGTACTCCTCGCCGGGTTCCAGCCTCCAGCGCCAGATCTCGACCGGGGCCGCTCCCGAGGTCGTCAGCATGAGCCGTGCCTCACTGCCGTTGTCCGCCTCCCACAGGGGGGCGACGGCGTCGGCGGACACGACCCGGACGCGGCCCTCGGCGGGCCCCTCCATCAGTGCCGACACCGAGATGCCGAGGGTGTCGGCGAGACGGACCAGGGTGGCGAAGTTCGGGTTGCCCTGGGCCTTCTCCAGTGCCACGAGGGAGCCCTTGCTGACGGCGGCACGGCGGCCGAGTTCGTCCAGGGACAGCCCGGCGCGCGTGCGGGCCGCGCGGACGTTGTGCGCGAGCGTCCGCAGTGCCGCTTCGGTCTCGGCCATCGTCACCTCTCGGGCTGGTCGGTGCAATGCACCGGGCGGTCGTTCGGTTGACGACGGCCGGTCGGTGCGTTGTACGGTGTAGTCGTTCCATTGATAGTAAGGGATGACTCCGTGATCGCTCTGCTGCTGGCCCTGGGCAGCTCCCTGGCCTACGGCTGCGCCGACTTCCTCGGCGGCCTGGGCTCCCGCAAGGCCCATGTGCTGCGGACCGTGATGGTCGCCGCCCCGGCCTCGCTGACCGTCGAACTACTGCTGTGGCCCTTCCTCGGCGCCTCCTTCGCACCCGCCACCCTCGCCTGGGGCGCGGCGTCCGGAGTCGCGTCGGCGGCCGCGTTCGCCCTGCTCTACCGCACGCTGGCGATCGGCCCGATGAACGTCCTGTCGCCCGTGACCGCGCTCGTCTCGGCGATGCTGCCCGTCGGCGTCGGACTGCTGGGCGGCGAACACCTGGGCCCGGCCGGCCTGATCGGCCTGCCGCTGGCGCTCGCCGCGGTGGTGCTCGTCAGCGCCGGACAGGGCACCGGCGGCGCCCGCCCCTCGCGCACCGCGCTGCTCCTGGCCTTCGGCGCGGGCGCCGCGATCGCCCTGCAACTGGTCTTCCTCCACCAGGCGCCCGCGGACAGCGGCGTCGGTCCGCTGATCGTCGGCCGCGCCGTGTCCACCGCAGTCACCCTCGCCGCGGCCGCGGTGATGTTCCGCAGGCTCGGCACCGAGAAGCCCGCGTACGCCATGTCGGCCACGGCCGGCGTACTGGACTCGGTGGCCAACCTGCTGTTCCTCCTGGCCGTCCGCGGCGGCGACCTGGCCGTCGTCGCCGTGATCACCGCCCTGTACCCGGCCGGCACCGTCCTGCTCGCCCGGAGCGTCCTCGCCGAACGGATCCACCGCGGCCAGCTGATCGGCCTGGGCACCGCGGCCGTCGCCGTCGGACTCCTGGCCCTCACCTGACCACCCGACCCCCGAAAGGGACCCACGCGATGACCGTCTTCCGCATCGGCCCCGCCGTCGCCGACGCCTTCCCCGACACCCTGATCGCCGTCGTCACCGCCACCGGCCTGCGCGGCCACGAACCCTGGCCCGCCACCGACGCCGCCGTGGAGGACCTGGAGCGGCGGCTCGCAGACGGCACCTGGCATCCCGCCGACGAGAACGACCCGCGCATCGAGTCCTGGCACACCGCGTACCGAGCCTTCGGCACCAACCCGCGCCGTATCCGCCCCAGCGTCGACGCCCTCGGCCGCCGCCTCGCGAAGAAGGGCACCCTGCCGCGCATCAACCCCGCCGTCGACTCCTACAACGCCGTCTCCGTGCGCCACGGTCTGCCCGCCGGCGCCTTCGACCTCGACCACGTCACCGGCGACGTGGAGATCCGGCACGCGGACGGCGGCGAGCGGTTCACCCCGCTCGGCGAACCCGGCACCGTCGAGAACCCCAAGGCCGGCGAGATCATCTACATCGACACCACCGACGTCCTCACCCGGCACTGGAACCACCGCGACGCCCACCGCACGCGGGTCACCGAAGACTCCACCCGCGTGGCCTTCCTGCTGGAGACGGTCGATGCCACCCGTGACGAGCGGATCCTCACGACCGCCGCCGACGAACTGAGGGACCTGCTCACCCCGCACGCGGAGCAATCCACGGTGACCTACCTCGGCACCTGAGCCGGTTCACGCGGCCACGCCGGGTTTCGTTCCCTGGACAGTGACGGGACGAGTACTTCGCATCCGGCGCCACGATGTGCGGACGAGCGGGGCAGGGAACCCGAAAGGAAGAACCGCCCCAGCAGAAAGAACGCGTATGCCAGAGCAGCAAGGCCAGGCGGAAGGGGTCGACGCCCTCCAGGCGGAGATCGCGCAACTGAGGCACGCCGTCGTCTCGCACGCCGTCGTGGACCAGGCGATCGGAGTCGTCGTCACGTACGGCGGCGTGCCGCCCGAGGTGGCCTGGGAGGTCCTGCGGGAGATCTCGCAGCACACCAACACCAAGCTGCGCACGGTGGCGGAACAGCTCGTGCGGTGGCCGAGCGCTCTGTGGCTGCCCGCGGAGATCCGCGAGTGTCTGGACACCGCACTGAGCGTCCGCGGTCCCGCCCCGCACCGGTCGGTCCTGCGTGCCCCGGCCACCGGACACCCGCGGCCGGAAGCCTGCCACTCGGAATGAGCCGGTCCGGGTTCCGGTCCGGCACCTGATCGTCCGGGTGTTCAGCCGCGCAGGGTCTCGGAGGGATGGCAGCCATAGGCCGTGCGGTACAGGGCGGCGAAGCGCCCGGGATGGGCGAAGCCCCAGCGCGCGCCGATCTCGCCGACGGTGGATTCGCCCGGCTCCGCGGCCCGCAGATCGTGATGGGCGTGGGCGAGCCTGACCTCGCGCAGATGGGCGAGCGGCGTTGTCCTGAGCCGGCGGCGGAAGGCGTACCGGAGGGCCCGTACGGTGACATGAGCGGTGGCGGCGATGCCGGCGACGGTCAGCGGCTCGGCCGCGTGGTCGTCGATGTGGACGAGGGCCCGGCGCAGGGTGGCGGAGTGGGCGTCGCCCCGGTCCTGCGCGGTCTCCTCGGTGCGCGCCGTGCTGGGGAAGGCGGACAGCACACTGGCGGCCAGCAGTTGGCTGCTCGTCGAGGCGACGAGCAGCTGCGAGGCCACTTCGGGGTCGGCGAGGACGTGATCCCGTAGATAGAGGATGGTCCTCGTCAGATGGCGGGCGGCCGCGGGGGAGTGGGGCCGGTGGTCCGTCAGCCGGACGGGCTCACGTGGTGCCCCGTCCCCTGTGGCGACCTGTTCCAGCAGCGCGGGGTCCAGCATGGTGATGTTGTAGCGGGCGGAGCAGACGCGTCCCGCGTACGGAAGGTCGTGGGGTGCGAAGAGCACCATGTCGCCGGGGCCGAAGTCGTCGCGGACTCCGTGGAAGGTGTGGTCCCGGATCGTGCCGTCGTGCACCAGGCACAGGCAGATCCGCCCGAGCGGTGTCACCGCGTAGCTCATGTCGAAATCGAGGTCGAGTTCGTCGATGCTGACGGCCGGGACGACGTCGCGGCGGATGCGGGCCCGGACGGAGCCAGGTGTGGAGCTGCTCTGATGCGCATCCGGGCGTAGGCGCGGCTGAGGAAGTCCTCGGTCACGCCCAGGTCGTCGCTGTCGAACTCCAGCGAGTCCATCCGATCACCACCCCGGCTCGGTCCTGCGCTCGGCCTTGCCCGCGAGAAAGGTTCCCGGCGGCCGGGCTTGGCCCCGGACGCTGTCCGGACGCCCCAGAGCCGCGACAAGTACGCCAGCGCACATCGTGCTGCTGCGCCTTCTGGCCAGGCGGCCCCGTTCAGGTCACCGCGGGTCAGATGCCTGGGCCTGGGTGTGGAGGTGTTCGAGGGCGTCGAGGACGACCGTGCGCCGGTACCAGAAGCGCCAGGCGGCCAGGTCGGTGGCGAGCGCGCCGAGGGCGGTGCGCTGGGCCGCGTTCATCCATGAACCGGGCCGGTGCCGGTGAACCGTGATCACTCCCATGCACGAGCCGTCGCCGGTCAGCGCGGGCAGGGCGTAGACGGCGCTGCTTCCGGCCGCGAGGGCGGCCCGGCCCATCGCCGAGGTGCCCAGTACGGGGTCGGCGGCGATGTCGGGGACGAAGACGGGTTCGCCCGCTGCCCGGGCTTGTGCCGCGAGGGCGGGCGGGCCCGTCAGGAGGGCGACCTGGTCGTGGTAGGCGGCGTCCAGACCTGCGTGTCCCTCCAGGACGAGCGCGTCGTCGAGAGCCGCGTCGGTCAGATGGATCTCGGCGGCGTCCGCGGTGGTGAACGTCATCACGTCGTCGACGGCGCTCTCGATGACCGTGCGTCGGTCATCGTGTCCGCTCTCGCCGACGCCCAGAAGCGTCATGGCGGGCATCGGGGTGTGCCGTCGGCCCGGGAACCACGGTCCGTCCGCCCTGGGACGCGGAGCCGTGACGACGGCGGACGCGAGGATCCGCAGGGGGACGTTCAGATGCTGGGACGCGTCCCGCAGCAGGCCGAACGCCGCGTCGAGGTCCGGTAGGTCGTACCGCTCCCGCAGGATGCCCTGAGCCACGCCGATGATCGGACCCGTGCGGTTCTTGGCCCGGAGCCCGAACACCTCCTGGCGCAGTGCCGTGCGTCCCGACAGCGCGTCCTGCGGCTCGCGGGCGAGGGGACCCGCCGCGGCGCCGTCGGGGGACTCATCGGTCGTGGGCAGGGAGGCCAGCGCCGCGGCCAGGGTGGGGAAGCTGCGCAGACCGGCCGGTGGTGACAGCAGGAGCAGTTCACGAATGTGCGGGGCACCGACGACGGCCAGCACGGGGGTGGCGGTCAGATTGCGGGTGGCGAGGTCCAGGACCTGCAGGGCCGCCGCGCTGACGAGACGCAGACCGGTCAGGTCCAGCACCAGGCGCCGGCCGCTGTCACGACTGCGCCGGACACGTGCTTCCAGTTCTTGGCCGAAGACGTCGGCGGCGAGGGTGTCGAGCACTCCGGACAGGCAGAGAAGTTCGACGCGTTCGTCCGTCGGAGTCACCGTGAGCGCCATGCCGTACGGAAGGCTGGTCCCGGGCGGCGCCGGGGCGACGAGGGGTGGCTTGGGCATGACGGCCTCTCCTCTGGCAGCCGGCCGCTCCTTGACCGATTTGTACCTCCACATTGCCTCCCGTGCGCCCGGGGGTGCAATGCGCGGCCCGGCGTTCGGCAGCCGCCGGCGAGGATGTCATCCGGCGGCTCGGAGAGTCTTCGTCCCGGCCTGCTGGCGGGGATCCGATCCGCGGAGAGGTCATCGGGGCGAGCGCGTCATCCCGGCGAGTGCGTGGGCTCGCCGGACGGTGCGGTGCGATGGGCCTCGTCGTGGATGAGGAGCGAGAGGAGGGAGGCCACCGTCAGCCCCTGCCCCGCTTCGGTCGGATGGCGAAGGATCTTGGCGGGGTCGATCTGATAGCTGTTCCCGCGGCCCTGACGGATGTGCGAGAGGTAGCCGGCCTCTTCGAGATCCACGATGATCTTCTGCACCGCCCGATCGGTCAGCCGACACCGGGCGGCGATGTCTCGGACGCGCGCGCTCTGGTTGTCCGCGATGGCCGCGAGGACGCGGGCGTGGTTCGTGAGGAACGTCCAACCGTTATGTGACTCGGGTACCCCATCCATCCTGCGATTCTACGAGCGAACATACGCGTATCCAAAAACACGTACATCCGTTCACGTATCGGTTGACGTACGTTGCCTTCCTGGGGGAACGTTGGAAGCAGACCACGCGACGCACGCGGGAGCGAGCCATGCAGCAACCTACGTACCGAAGCCGGCGTGATCCGGCCCTGGTGACCGTGGAGGGCGACCTCGATCTTGCGTCGAGCCGTCGGGTCCGGGAGCGGCTGGGAACAGCCCTCGACGAGTCCGCCGGTGGTCTCCGGCTGGACCTGGGCGGGCTCGCCTTCTGTGACTGTGCCGGTCTGAACCTGCTGCTGGAGCTCCGGTGCCGGGCCCTGGACCAGGGCAAGACCTTCACCGTCCACGCCGTCGGCCCGGCGGTGGGGAGGCTGTTCGACCTCGTCGGAGTCCGTGAGTTGCTGTCGTCCCCTCCGCCGGGGCGCACCGATGCGCGACGCGCCGGCCGTGGGGCCGTACCTCCACGGGTGCCGGCGTCGCCGGAGGACGAAGACGGGGTGCGCCCCCGGCTTCTGGTCTCGTGTGTGTCCGAGCCCGCTTGAAGGAGTCCGCTCGAGAAGCATGGGAAACGCCGTGAAGCCACAAGACCCACACCTGCCGCAAAGGATGACGGTCACCTCCGCCAACTCCGGGGACGTCGTCGTACTGACCGTCTCGGGTGAGATCGACCAGGCCACCGTGCGCCCTCTCGTCGACGGACTGGATCTCGGCCCACTCGCGGGCCGGCCCCGAGTCGTCGTCGACCTGGAGCGGGTGTCGTTCATGGACTCGAGCGGCATCAACACCCTGCTCACCGCCCACCGTGGCTTCACCCGGGCTCAGGGCTGGCTACGCCTGGCCGGGGTTCCCGCCTCCGTGCACCGCACCCTGCGCGCCGTCGGTGTCGACGAAGTCATCCCCTCCTATGCCACCCTTCACGAAGCCCTCGCCGTCTGACCGTGGGCGTGGACGTACTCCAGAGCGTCCAGAACGACCGTCCTCCGGTACCACGAGTGCCACGCGGCCAGGTCCTCGGCGAGCGTCCGCAGGGCCGAGACCTGGACCTGGGTGAGCCAGGTGCCGGGTCGCGTGTTGTGCACGGTGATCGTGCCCACGCACTCCCCGTCCTCGGAGAGTGCGGGAACCGAGCACAGGCTGCGGCTTCCCGTGGCCGGCAGCATGCGGCCCTCGTCGCTCGCGACCAGGGCGGGGTCGGTCAGGACGTCCGCGACCTGCACCGGCTCGCCGCGCAGTCGGGCCCGACCGGGCACCGTTCGGGGGTCGTTCACCTGCGCCACGCGATCCCGGTAGGCGGCGTCGAGGCCCGAGTGGGCCTCCAGGACGAGGGAGTTGTGCATCGCCGGGTCGACCAGGTGGATCTCGGCGGCGTCCGCGTCGGCCACCGTGACGACCTCGTAGACGAGGGCGCGCAGCAACTGACCGCGGTCGAGAGCCTGTTGATCCCCCATGGCGAGCAGGTTCGAGGACGGCGGAGGCGCGGGCAGGCGGCCGGGAAACCATTCGGCCGACGGCGCGGTCGGGGCCGGGGCGGTCACGACGGCGGAGGCGAGGACCCGCAGGGGCACGTTGTGGTGCTGCGACGCCTGCCGCAGCAGATCGAAGGCGGCCTGGGAGTCGACGAGCCCGTAGCGCTCCAGCAGTATGCCCTGGGCCATGCCGATGACGGCGCCGGTACGGGCCTTGGCCCGCAGACCAAGGACTTCCTCCGACAGGACCTCGGACGTGTCCGTCGCCTCGACGGCGGTGGGGAGCGCGACGTCGGGCAGCGACGCCAGCGCGGCGTCGAGGGTGGCGCAGACGCGCAGACCGGGCGCGGGCGCGATGGAGAAGATCTCGCGCGCGTGCGGAGCGGCGACGACCACGAACACCGGTCGGTGGGAGAGGTGCCGGGTGTGGGTGTCCAGCACCTGGATACCCGCCGCGCTCAGCAGGCGCAGTCCCGTCAGATCGAGGATCAGACGGCGCTCGGGGGGAGTGCTCCCGAGGCGGCCCGCCAGTTCCCGGCCGAGTGCGGCGGCGCCCTCGGTGTCCAGGACACCCGACAGGCAGAGCACCTCCACCCGGTCGGTCACCTGCTGCACCATGAGCGACGTGTTCAGCTCCCGGCGGCCGGTGACCGGAGCTACCCGTTCTTCCCCAGCCATGCGGCCAGTCCTCTCCGAGGCTTTCGGCCGCTCCTGACCGTCGTTCCACCTTGCTCCGTCCCGAGCCGAAGGGCAAGGAGCGACGCCAACCGTGACCGCACGTCGCACACGGGAGGATTAAGGACCACGGAAACGGAACACTCGGAAGGCAGGCCGGCCGGCCTCCGTACGGGTCCGGCGCGGCCAGGGTTCCCCTGGTTCGGACCCATGTGCCGGGGGAACTGCCCATCTGCGGCCGTCCGGCCGGTGTCCGCGGCAGCCCTGTGGACGTGAGCGCCCCCGCGCCCGGCCGACGTGATGGCTCGAGCGAGACGAGGTGCTGCGCCCGTGTTCCGGCGATTCCTGCGCCTGAGGCGCGTCCTGTTCCACGTTCTCGCGTGCTCGCCCGCCCCGCGCCGGCACGTCCACGCGTGAACATCCACGGGTGAACGTGCCACCACCTTCACCCGTGAAGAGGCCGCGCGCCACCACCTCCACCTGAGAAGGGGCCCGCCGGAGTGTCTCCGGCGGGCCCCTGTCACGGGAGGCGGGGCGGTCAGAAGCCCCGGTTGCCCTCGTAGTAGCCGCCGATCTGCTCGTGGTAGCCGGCGTCCCCGACGTGCTTGTCCTTGTCGAACTCGGGGGAGTCCTTGATCTGGTCCTTGGTCAGGGCGACGTAGATCTTCCGCTCGTCGGCGTCGATCCGCTGCACGGTCCCGGCAGGCAGCAGAACGTGCTTGCCGAAGATCCATACGCCCGTGTCCACGACGAGATGGGCGGAGCCGACGTCGTCCGAGTGCTTGTCGACCTTTCCGATGCTGCCGTCGGTCGCCTCGACCTTGTACCCGGTCAGATCGGTGCCGGCGATGTGGCCGGTGGTCGGCTGGTAACCCCAGATGCTGTCACTCATGAGGAACGGCTCCCTTTCGCGCTGCATTGTCGCTCCACGGCTGCGCCGTGAAGTCCTTTTTGGCGTCAACGAATTCGGCGACGCCTCCTCGGACGACCGGGTGCCCTGATTCACTCGGACCCATGCATTGCTTTTTTGCTGTCCCCGGCGGGACGGGTATCCATTTCGGCCGCGCGGAAGCGATGACCGGTGACGTTTGAAGACGCAACGGCGGGCAACTCAATACAGCAGCGACACGAGAGAAGATGAGACGTCGTGACCAGGCGAACCGCAGAGAAACCCGTCCTCCGAGTGGCCAGGACCGGCTGGGCGAAGGCACGTCGCCTGCCCAGAGGCGCGCGCACCTGCGTCGCCGCCATCGCCGACGAGACCACCACACCCCTCACGCGCCCGAGCGCCGAAGGGAACGTCGTCAGAGGCGAGGACTAGAAATCACGCAGTTTTCCCGGTCCGTGGCCAACGAGTCGCGGACCGGCGGCATGAGTGGGTTTCCCCTGAGAACAAGGGGGCACTCAGGCGATGCGCTTGGGACCACAAGCGCTGTGGCCGAAAATGCGGGCCGCTTCCCCTGTAATCCACCAGGCGTCTCGAAAGGCTGCCTTGCCTCCCTTCATCTCGGTTTCCCTGCGGGAGACGAATCCATTTCCGTTAGCCTGTCTGATGCGCCGTGCCGTCATCATTTCCGAGGACTGCCCACCTTTCCCGCTCCGGCTGATCCCCCGTGGGGCCGAGGCGCAGTACCTCATGCTGGACCAGCTGATCTACAGCATCCTCGGCGCGGACGGATAGCCGGGGCGGGCCCGCTCATCGGCGGCCGCGGCGGTCGCGGTGGGTCAGCAGGTTCTGCACGCGGGAGAACGCGGCGGTGCGACGGTGGCGCAGGGCCGCCCGCGCGGCGTTGGCGCCGGGTGCGCCATGCACTCCGCCGCCCGGGTGCGCGGAGGCCGACGCGAGGTAGAGGCGGGGGACGGGTGTCTCCGGGCGGCCGGTGCCGGGGCCGGGCCGGAAGATCAGTTGCTGGTGCAGCGCCGTGGTCCCGCCGTTGATGGCACCGCCCCGCAGGTTGGCGTCCAGACTTTCCAGGGTGGGCGGGGCGAGGATGCGCCGGGCGCGGACGAGACCGCGGAAGCCGGGGGCGTACCGCTCGACTTGGGCCTCGACGCGATCGGCGAAGGCTTCCTGTTCCCGCCGGTCCCACGCGCCGGTCAGTCCGTCGTCTCCCGCGTCCCCCCGAACCGCCTGGGGTACGTGCGTGTAGGCCCAGGCGGACTCGGTGCCGCGGGGCGAGCGACTCGGGTCGGCGGTGGTCATCTGGCCGAAGAGGGCGAAGGGTTCGTCGGGGACGCGGCCCATGGCGATCTGGGAGGCGAACCGGGTGAGCGAGTCGACGCCGTCGGCCAGGTGGACGGTGCCCGCGTCCGCCGCTTCGGCGCAGGTCCAGGGCACCTTGCCGTTCAGGGCCCAGTCGACCTTGAAGGTGGCGAAGTCCCACTGGAAGCGCCCGAGGTCGTCCAACAGCCTTCGGGGCAGATGCTCCTCGGCCACCAGGGATCCGTACAGGGCGGGTGCGGAGACGTCGGCCAGGACCGCGCCGCGCGCCGGGACCGCGCGGCCGCCGGCCGTGCGGACGCCGACCGCCCGGCCCTCGCGCACGACGACCTCGGTGACACGCTGCCCGCACTGGACGGTGCCGCCGCGCCGCGTCAGCCGACGGGCCAGGGCGGCAGTGAGCGCACCGGATCCTCCGACGGGTACGGGGAAGCCGTACGTCTGGCCCAGCATGGACATGATCCACCCGAAGCCGCCGCTGCCCGCGGCCTCGGGGGCGAGGTCGGCGTGCAGGGCGTTGCCCGCGAGCAGGAGCCGGCCTCCCTCTCCGCTGAATTCCTCCTCGCCCAGCCGCCGGACCGGCAGCACCATGGTCCGGGCGAGTCTCAGCCCTCCCGCCGCGCGCAGCCGCAGGGCCAGCCTGGTTCCGGCGCGTACCGGCGGGAAGGGGGTGAACAGCGCGTCGAGGATGTCTGCCCGCACGGTGTCCCAGACCCGCCAGAGCTCCTTCCACGCCCGCCCGTCACCCGGTGCGAAGGCCTCCAGACTCCGGGCGGTCTCGTCCAGCCGGCGGCTGAGCACGGCGCACCGGCCGTCGGGCAAGGGGTGGGCGAGGACCTGGGGCGCGTGGCTCCACACCAGCCCTTCCTCCTCCAGTCGCAGCGCGGCGAGGACGGGAGAGGCCGCGGCCAGCGGATAGAACGCGCTGAAGAGGTCGCTGGTGAAATCGGGATCGACTCCGTGATCGTGCCGCACCGCGCCGCCCAGGGCCTCCTCGGCCTCCAGCACCTCCACGCTCCAGCCGGCGTCGGCCAGGACATTGGCCGCGACCAGCCCGTTGGGACCTGCCCCGATCACTACGGCGTCCGGCATGGTGTGCTCCCGGCTCGGTCGGTTGTGGGGTGGCGGTGCGCCGGCTCACGCGCTTCGCGGCGGCCCGACGCGTGCGCCGGACGGGGTTTCGCCCGCCTCGCACAGCCGGGCCAGACGCCGGAGCATCGCCCGGTGTCTCAGTTGCTGGGCCGCGTCCAGCAGACCGTTGTGCAGGGCGCCTCCCGGGCCGCGGAGGGGGTGCTCGTCGAGGATGAGCAGGGTGTGCTCGCCCCAGGGCCGCAGTTCCATCGCGATCCTCGCGGTTCCGAGCGCTCCGCTGTCGGCCTCCAGCTCCAGTACGCGGGCCGCTTCGCTGCGGCGCACGATGGTCCGGTTGCGCAGGGTGAGGGGGCCGATCCGTATCTCGTACCGAAGGGTCGCTCCGAGCTCCGGCCATCGCCCCTCGCCCGACCGGACGCGGGACGTGCCGACCACCCAGTGCTCGAAGCCTTCGGCGTCGGACAGGACGGCCCAGACGGCTTCAGGGGGTTTCCGGATCAGACGATGCCGTACGGCCATGCGAGCCTCCGCAGGTCGAAGTGCCACGTCCTTAGCGCGTTCCCATGGCCGGCCGAGTCACACACGCGGCGAAGAGGCGCACGAGATCGACTGAAATCTTCCGGTTCGGGAACTTGGCGTGAATGGCTACCGAACCGCAACCGCACCTCGTCCTGGCCTTCTCCACGGCCGGGGGCCTGTGGCTCCTCGTGGGGGTCGTCGTCATCGCCGTGATCCTCGCGGCGTTCCTCCTGGGCCACAGACGCACCGCCGAGCGCCACAAGTCCGCGTCGACCCCGTCACCGGCGCAGGTCGAGCAGGCGCGCAAGGCCATCGAGGACCCCCCTCAGCACGGCAAGGAGTGGAGCACGCCCGACGAGGACCCCGAACAGGGGCATCCCCACAGATGACCGAAGTGCCCTGCGTGCCCCGACTGACCGCGGTGTTTGCGGCCCCGCCCCAGGGGAAACCGGGGCCTGTGCTTCGGACCGGAGGCGCCCCCACCCGCTGCGTCGGCCCCTCCCGTCCGTTGCCGAAACGGAGCGGGTACGGCCGACGGACCTACGCCCCGAGGAGCCTGGTCCCATGCTGATGCCGCACCCCGCCACACTGCGCGCACTCGTGAGGAAGTACGAGGACCTCCTCGCGGAGCAGGAGGAACCCTCCGGTGAGCGCCTCCGCGACCTCGCGTACACCCTCTGCGTGTCCATGGGCACGCGCGAGGTCACCGACGCGCTGGCCGCCGCGCGCGTCTACCTGGACTCCCCGTCCGCGGCCACGGCCCGCATCTCCACCGCCCCCAAGGAACGTGGAACCGACCGGCCGTTGGCCGCCACCTGAGCGCTGCCCCGATCCCAGGTGCGCTCACGTCCCGGCCGAGGGAAGCGGTACGCCCGCTTGGGGTGCGACGGTCGCGATGGTTCGTGCCTGGGGGCCGAGCCATTCACAGACCAGGATCGTGGCGTCGTCCTGGAGTTGCTGGTCGTGGTGCTGCAGCAGCGCGCGGATCACACGGCGGAGGGTCTCGGGGACGGGGAGGCCGTCGCTGTGGTGGCGGACCAGGAAGTCGATGAATTGGGCGAGGCCGAACTCCTCGCCTCCGACGCGTGCTTCGGTGATGCCGTCGGTGTAGAGGACGAGCCGGTCGCCGGGTTCCAACTGCTCGTGGCAGGGCGTCGTGGGCAGATCGAGGTCGGTGCCCATGGGATGGGACGGCGGGCACTTCAGCAGGGTCGACCAGCGTCCGCCGCGGATCACGATCGGCGGCGGGTGGCCGCGGTTGATCCAGGTCAGGATGCCGCTGGTGGTGTTCAGGTCGGCGAGGACGCCGGTCACGTAGCGGCTGTGGCCGAACTGCCCCAGCAGAACGCTCTCGATGCGGTCACCGAGATGGTCCAGGGGAGTGCCCTGCCGGCGGTGGTTGCGGCAGGCCGCCACGGCGAGGTTGGCGGTGAGACCCGCGGAGGTGTCGTGGCCCATGGCGTCGAAGACCGAGAAGTGCACGGTGTCGCCGGCAATCGCGTAGTCGTAGGCGTCGCCGCCCACCTCGTAGGCGGGTTCCAGCACCGCGCTGATGATGACCCGGTCGTCCGCGTAGGTCCGCGGCGGCATCAGGGTCCATTGCATCTCGGCGGCGACGTTCATCGCCTTGACCCGGGTGAGGCGGGCGTGGGAGTCGCTGGTTCCCCTGCTGCTGACGACCAGCATGGCCACCAGCGACGCCAGCGTGAGCATGTCCTGGTGGCACTGGTCGTCGTCCACGGTGCTCGTCACGCGCAGCACGCCGAGTCGCTCGGTGCCGTCCAGGAGGGGTACCCACCAGTCGTGTGCGCCGGTCCGGCCGCCCGCGACGGCGATGATGTGCCCGTACTGGTAGGCGCGACCGGCGACCGTTCCCTCGACCGGAATCTCGGCCGGCGTCTCGCCCGTGTCCTGCGCGGCATCCGGTCCCCTGCCCGTGAGCAGGCGCAGCACGTCCCGCTGCAGGTCGCCGAGATAGATCCGTACGTCGTCGAAGCCGGCCTCCGAAGCGTGTTCGGCGACCTGGGAGGGCAGGCGCTCGAAGGACATCACGTGGCTGCTGACCAGCAGCCCCCTCAACATCGACAGCATGCCGTCGTCGCGCTGTGTCATCCCGGGCCTCCCTTCCTGACCAGGACGACTGGGTTCCGGCCGTCCACCCGACGAGTGCCCCGGGAGCGACCCGGGATGTCCGGTCCGCTCGTTCGAACCGATCCGGCCGGGGGTGCCGCCGCATCGGTCCACGGACCGTGCGGCGGTGGTCCCGACGATTTCCATGGTCCGAGGCCGGCTTGTGTCCGTCGACGGCGGGTACCGGAGGCGGTGCCCCCTGGAAAAGAGCAGATTGGAGATATTTCGTGGCTTCCGACTCCACGCCCCGCTACACCGTCCCGGGTCTCGCCGTGCAGGACGCCGCCTCGCTCATCGAGATGCTGCAGCAGCGGCTGAACTCGCTCAACGATCTCCACCTCACGCTCAAGCACGTCCACTGGAACGTGGTGGGCCCCCATTTCATCGCCGTGCACGAGATGCTCGACCCGCAGGTCGACCGCGTCCGGGCCATGGCGGACGACGTCGCCGAACGCCTCGCCGCGCTGGGAGGTGTCGCCTACGGCACTCCCGGCGTGCTGGTCGAGCAGCGCTCGTGGAAGGACTACAGCGTCGGCCGCGCCGACGCCATCGCCCATCTCGGCGCGCTCGACGTCGTGTACACAGGGCTCATCGAGGATCTGCGCGCCGCGGTGCGGACGGCGGGGGAGACCGATCCGGCCACCGAGGACCTGCTCATCGAGCAGCTGCGTGATCTCGAGCAGTTCCAGTGGTTCGTACGGGCGCACCTGGAGACCGCGGGGGGCACGCTCAGCACGGCCGACGCCCCCACCGAGGCGGCGGCCGCCCGGAAGGCCGCGGACCGCTGACGTCCCCGGCCGCGTCCCCGGGCGCCCGCCGGACGAACTCGGTCGCTGTGTCAGGGCGGTGCACGCCTCGTGCGTGCACCGCCCTGTCCGTGCCGCTGCCCGCGCCGCTCTTGTCCGTGAGCTCCCTGACGTTCCGCCCGTCGCTCAGGCGATGTTCGGCCGTCCGGGAACCGGCTCAAGCGCTGGTCGGCGGTCCGGGAACCGGCTCAAGCGCTGGTCGGCGGTCCGGGAACCGGCTCAAGCGCTGGTCGGCGGTCCGGGAACCCGCTGGTTGTAGCGTTGCGCCGCCCGGTCGTTGAGGGCACTGCCCAGCCGGCGGATCCTCTCCGTCCAGGTCGAGGCGGCACGGTCGATGCCGTGCCCCTGCTCGATATCGTGCCCCGCCCCGCCGACGGGAGGGTCCCCTTCCGGGGGTGGGGGCAGAAGCCGGGCCGCGAACCCACTGAGCCGGGTCACCACGCGCGGCGCCACCCCGTGCGCCACCCCCGCCGCGCGTGCCGCGGGGGTGAGGACCAGGCGGGTCCGGCGCTTCTCCAGAGCCCGTACGACGCGCTCCGCCGCGCGGTCGGCGTCCATCGAGACCACCGGTGCCCCCGACAGGGCGGAGAACCAGGCGAACTCCTCCGAGGACCGTCCGCCGAACTCGGCCTGAAGGTGCGAACCGGTGCGCATGAGCCCTGGATGGACCGTCGTCACGCTCAGATTTCCGCCCGCCGTCTCGGCCCGCAGCCCCTCGCCGAGCGCCCCCACGGCGGCCTTGGCACACGAGTAGGGCAGCAGATGCGGAACGGCGAGCTGACCGCCGACGGAACCGATGAGGCACAGCCGGCCCCCGGCCCCGCTCGCGCGCAGCCGGGTGAGCGCCGCCATCGCCGTGTTCACCGTGCCGCCGAAGATGGTGGCCATGGCGTCCTCGAAGGCCCCGCTGTCGAGCGAGGCCACGGGCGCCACCTGGATGACGCCCGCGTTGGCGACGACGATGTCCAGCCCGCCGTGCCGGTCGGCCGCATGCCTGACGGCCGACTCCACGGCGCGCCGGTCCCGGACGTCGCACACGGCGGTGGCCACGGCGGTGCCGGTCTTCTCCTCGATCCATGCGGCGCGGCGCAGTTCTTCCTCGTCGCGGCCCGCGACGGTGACCCGGCAGCCGCGCCGGGCCAGTCGTGCGGCCAGCAGCAGCCCCAGCCCTCGGGAGCCACCCGTGACGAGTGCGGAAAGACCGTCCAGATCCGACCGGCGTGAAGTCGGTGCCACTGTCATCACCTCGCTGGAACGCTTCGGATGTGGGGTGGGGCGCGTCGGACGCCAGGTGG
Organism: Streptomyces aureus; assembly: GCF_000725495.1. Lineage (GTDB taxonomy): Bacteria > Actinomycetota > Actinomycetes > Streptomycetales > Streptomycetaceae > Streptomyces > Streptomyces aureus_B. Next base: position 127,081 of record NZ_JNZD01000025.1, on the reverse strand, counting down.
GGCGCGCTCGCCTCAGGTCCGGCGGGAACTCCGCTCGGCTCGGGTCGGGCGGGAACTCCGCTGGGCTCAGGTCCGGCGGGAACCGCGCTCGGCTCAGGCCCTGCCGGACCCGCCGCTGTCGAACGAGCCACTGGAACCGGAGTCCCAGCGCGGACGGTCCTGCCGGTCGCTGCGCTTGCTGCCGGGGCCGCCGAGCTGGTGCGGAGTCAGGCGTTCGCCCTCGTTCGCGGCCCGGGGCACCTCGTTCGGCTCCCTGATCTCCGAGGTCTCGCGCACCGGCCCCGATTCGGGAAGCGACGGTTGCTCATGGGCCTTGGGCGGCGCGGGCTCGCCTCGGCGCATGCGAATTCCCAGGGGTACGGCCCAGATCAGACCCCCCGCTATCACGAGCCCGCCCACGAGGGCCCCGATCGTGCCGTACGCGACGTTCGAGAGCGCGATGTCCCAGTATCCGTGATTCATGGCGACCGGGTACCCACCCTCGCGATGGTCAACTGCCGGACAGCTCCTGAAAGACCGTGGCACATGGACGTCGCTCGGGGAAACAACGGGCGTCGTCCGGGACGACACCAAGGCCAGGCCGACGGAAAACGCGCGGCTCGTCGTTCCGTTCGCGCCCTTCCGGATACCCGGCCCGGCGCTCGGTGTTCCGGCCAGGAAGGGAATCCATGAGGCCGCACCGCGCATCGACACCCACCCGCTGGCGGCGCTGGCGTTCCCGGCCGCCGCTGCGCATCCCCTACGGCGCCGACGACGTCGGGAATGCCAGTCGCCCCTTCCGGCTCAACGGCGTCCTGCTCCTGTGGCTCGTTCCCGCCGTCGCGGACTGGGTGATGCACTGCCGCTCGGACATCGAGCACACCAGCGGGGTCCGGGAGTCCGCCGTGCACGCCCTGATGATGACCGAGGCGGGCATCCCGGTCGTCGCGGGCCTCACCGCCAAGATCAATCCGCTCGTCCTGTCCCTGATGGGCAGCGCGGCCCTGGCGCACGGAGCCACCGTGCTGTGGGAGGTCTCGCTGGCCACCCACAAGCGCGAGGTGCGTCCCGTCGAGCAGCACATCCACAGCTTCCTGGAGGTGCTGCCCGTGACGGCGGCGGCGTTCACGGCCTGCCTGCACCGGGACCAGGTGCGCCGGGCGTTCCGGAGCGGTGGCCGCCCGACTGGAAGCTGGTGCCCAAGGACGGGCCGCTGTCGGCCGGTTACCTCACGGCGATCGCCGCGGGAGTCGGCCTCTGCGTCGCCCTGCCGTACGCCGAGGAGATGGCTCGCTGCGTCCGGGCCCGCCGCGACGTCGACGAGGACACGCCCATACATGCGTGAGAGGTGGCAGGGCAGCAGGGGTGAGGAGCGTCGGGCCGGCTGTGTCCTTGGTGGCGCTCGTCTTCGGGAGGGGCCTTTGAAGGGGGGCATGAGAAGGTGAAGGGGCCGCACAACTGCCTATCCGCAGGACCAGGTTGGGGCGCGGCCTGTGGCATGAGAAGCGGGGCCCGCGGAGTTCCGCGGGCCCGTTCCTGGCTGCTGTTGAGGGTCAGATGCGGCGGTGGTTCTGGTAGGCGGAGTTGACGTCGTCCGAGTGCTTGTCGACCTTGCCGATGCTGCCGTCGGTCGCCTCGACCTCTGGGGCTGTCATGCCTTGGCGAGTACGACGGTGGCGACGATGCGTTTGCCGGGCGGCGTCGCCTCGATGGTGATGCTCTGGGCGAGGGCGGTGACGATCTCCAGGCCGTGTTGTCCGATCCGCCCGGGGTCGGGGGCTTTCACGGAGGGAGGCAGGGGGTTGCTGTCCCACAGCTCTATGCGCAGGGTGCTGCCGGTGACGTGCAGTTCCAGGAGGGCCGGGCCGGGCGCGTATTTGCGTGCGTTGGTGACCAGTTCGCTCACGATCAGCTGGACGATCTCCACGGTCGAGTCTGTCACCGGGATGTCGTGTGTGTCGCGCACCGTGGAGAGGAAGGACACGGCGAGGTGGCGGGCCTGCGCGATAGGGGAGCCGTCCACGTCCACGGACAGGTAGGCCTTCATTGACGAAGGTGCCTCCACTTGCTTGCCTGTGGTGTCCTTGGATGATCGATCCATCTCCGCCCGCTTCCACGTTCTCGCCGTGTACCCCGCCCGGCACCGCCCACGCACCCTCCGGGACGTTACCTGTGGCACAGCCACAGAGACACATTGTCCGTAGGATGCGGTTCTTGAGGGGCCTTCACCTCGAAGGCGATGACCGTGCGCGACGAGACTTGCTGAAGGGCGCGTGGCAGACATTCACCATCCGGCGGGACCACCTGCGCGCCTGTCGATCACGCAGACCACCGTTGACGGAACCCGTGTCCTGGCCGTGGCCGGCGCACTCGATGCCGACAACGTCGGCACACTGCGCCAGGCACTGCGCTTGGGGGAGGAGAGCGCGTCGGCGCTGACGGTACTGGACCTGGGCGCGGTAACTTTCATGGACTCCAGTGCCATCAACGTCCTGGTCGCGGCGAACCGTGACGCCAGCGCGGCGGGCGGCCGGCTCCGGATGGCGGCCCTGAGTGGGCCGGTCCAACGGGTCGTCGAAATCGTCGGCCTCGACACGATCATCCCCTGCTACCCGACCCTCGCCCAGGCCCTCACGACCTGACCGGGCCCACCATCACCTCGCTGCGCCGAAACTGGCCCTCGACCGCGAGCGCTCGGCTGTCACCAGCCGGGCAAGTCTCGCGACAGGGCTGCTGCGTCGGGACGCCGGACGGCCCGCCCATGATGCCGGTTCTGTTTCCCGCGGGAGACTCCACCTGGTACTTCGGCTCTAGGTCGTGACCGTCTGGGCCGGCTCTCTCACGAGCCGTCCGATTGCCCCAGTCGTCGCGGAGACGGGCCTGCCGGCGATCGACCACGCACGTCGATGCACTGGCGCCGACGCCCAGCGTGGTGCCGGAGTGACGGCCGGTGCCGCCGGTGAAGTCCGCCGATCGGAGTGCTGGCAGGGGCCCGCGCCATCACCATGGATCACCCGAATAAGCGTTATAGGCGCTCATGGTCTTGTTTGTGTAGTTTCCTGCCGGTTACACGAATTAAGGCCAAGAGAGGTCGGAGGCGAGATGATCACTCAGAGGCAGATTGCCGGCGTGTTGGACCACCCGGTGTATGACACCAACGGAATCAGACTTGGCGAGACCAGACAGCTCTTCCTCGACGATGCGAGCGGCGAGCCTGAATGGGTCAGCGTCGAGACCGGTCTCGTCGGGGCCGGCGAGTCCCTCGTGCCCGCTCGCGGGGCGACCGTGGTGTGTGGCCACCTAGAGGTTCCCTACACCAGGGCCACCGTCGACGACGCGCCCTACGTCGACGTCGACGCCGGTGGCTTTCTTGTGGTGGACGAGGAGCACCGCCTCTACGAGCACTACGGCATCGCCCGGAGCGGAGGACGTGGCTGGCAGCAGGTCCTCACCAAAAAACTCAGCGATCATCCGCCGGAGCCAAGATGCGACCCTGGAGCTGATCCTTGTCGCGACACTCCTTGATCATTGTGGAGTGTTGTCGGCGAGGCGGGGATGCGAGCGCAGACTGGAGCTCACGGCCGAGTACTGGCGCCTTCCAGCGGCGGACGGGTTCGTACTGCACGGTGTGGGGAGCTGTTCCTACTGGGTGGTGAGCATGCCTGCTCGGAGTTTGGTGAGGGTGCGGCCCAGGAGGCGGGAGACGTGCATCTGGGAGATACCGAGGTGTTCGCCGATCTGGGCTTGGGTGCATTCGTCGACGAACCGCATGTGGATGATGCGGCGTTCGCGCTCGTCGAGGGACGCGATCATGGGGGCGAGGGCCTGGAAGTCTTCGACGAGTTCGAGAGCGTGGTCGTCGGCGCCGATGAAGTCGGCGAGCGCTGCCTCGCCTTCGCTGTCAGCGCTGATGGCCGCGTCGAGGGATGAGGAGACATAGCCGTTGGAGGCCAGACGGGCTTCGTCCACCTGCTCTTCGGTCAGGTTCATGAGCTGCGAGAGTTCCTGGACGCTGGGGGTACGGCCGAGACGGCTGCGCAGCTCCTCCGTTGCCTTCGCGAGTTCCACACGTGCTTCCTGCAGTCGGCGCGGGACGTGGACGGCCCAGGAGGTGTCGCGGAAGAAGCGTTTGATCTCACCGACGATGTAAGGGATGGCGAAGGAGGTGAACTCGACTTCTCGGGTGAGGTCGAACCGGTCGATGGCCTTGATCAGTCCGATCGTGCCGACCTGGACGACATCATCCATCTCCCCGCTGCCGCGGTTGCGGAAGCGGGATGCGGCGAACCTGACCAGGGAGACGTTCATCTCGATGAGGGTGTTGCGCGCGTAGTGGTACTCATGGGTGCCCTCTTCGAGAACGGCGAGCTGGTTCAGGAAGAGCCGGGTCAACTCCCGGGCGTCTTTGGGCGTGACTGCTGCTGGATTCGCGATGTCCGGCAGTGCCGCGATCTCCGCCGCTTCGGCGGCGGTCTCCTTGTGCGTCGTCGTGGTCGCCGGCATGGCGAGTCCCTCCCCAATCGTCCGACCCCCGTCGGTACCGGCTGCCAAGCCCGGCCAGTGCTGCGTACCCCACCTCGAAAACAGCATGCGTGTCAGGCTCGAGCAGTCGGTGCCGTACGGCATGCGCGCCAGGGCCGCGCCAGGTGTCCTGTGTTGGAGAAACGGTTCGCTACGCTGCGGCGGCAAGGTCGATGTCGGCAGTGATGCGTTCCGACCATGGTGGGCTCGACTGTCACGGCCAGGGCGAGGGCGGTGACGATTTCCAGGCCGTGCTGGCCGATCCGCTGAGGGTCCGGGGCTTTCGCCGACGGTGCCACGGGGTTGCTGCCCCTCTGCACGGAGACCCTCGTGCAATCTTTGCGGCCTCGGAAGCCCTGCCTGGGCGACGTCGAGCGGTACGCGCCCGGCGAACCCCGATTCCCCAGGACTGGAGTTTGGCGCCGCCCCTGGGCGGGCACCCGCCGGTGCGACTGCCTCAGGACGTTCGCTGGTGCGCCTGCGTCCGACGAACAAGCCAGGCGAGGGCAGACCGATTCTTTTTCTACAGTTCATACGGAGCCATGTAGCGGCGACGCGTCGTTGATCTTCACGGAGCGAGACAACCGTGGGGAAAGAGTTCGGGCGGCTCACCATGAAAAGGAGGTAGCGGGTGGCTGAGCCGCTGCGCTCTGGTCCAGACCGAGACCACCACACCGACGACCCCGCGGCGCCCCCCAACCCGCAGCTACCGCGAGGGGGCGAGGTCGTGCCTTTGTTAGACAAGGTGAACAGACAAGAGCAGGACGGTGTGTCTCAAACGGTAGAACAGGCTGTGGGGATTGTGATGGCTCTCGGCCGTCTGCGCGCAGACGAGGCGCGACCTGTTCTGGGAGAAGTCTCCCAGCGTGCCCACATCCCACTGCGCCGCATAGCCGAACTCCTCTCGGCCTGGGTGGCCAGCGGTGAACTGAACCTCGGCATCCGTATCGCCCTTGAGGAAGCCATCCGCCGCCAGTCACGCGTGGCTCGCCCGGTCGGGCCAGTGGCTGAATAGGGCCCTGCGCGTGGGGCTCGCCCCGGGCTCGGCAGCGGTCGTCGTAGCTGCGGGAGGCGGGGTCGTGCAGAGCGGCGAACCTCGGTCGGCTCAGCTTCGGTGCTCTGCGCAGTTGCACATCGGGAGGCACGGTCCGGCTCGGATGTCCGTCGGTGGGCGGCCGAGCCGGAACCGCGTGCCGTTGACCGCAGTGAGGCCCCTGGGTCGGTTCACATCGAGTAGATCCGCAGTGAGGGTCGAACTCTTGGTGGCTTTGATCGCCTCTCCGGCACCCTTGGGACCATGCCCGGGCGGCGGCCCCGCCACCCTTCACTCCGCCACGGACGCGCCGGCAACTTCGCGGTCGCCGAGCCGTTCAGTTGGCCCGGAGAGTTCTGACTCCGTGGGCCTCGAAGTCGTAGATGTTCTGGTTGATGCGCAGGCCGTCGACGGCGCCGGCCCACAGGTTGTCGCGTCCCTTGCCCACGGCGGCGGTGTAGATGGTGGGAGCCGGGCCGCCGTCGTTGAGAGCGGTCTTCAACTGGGTGAAGGTGCACGGAGTGCTCTGGTTGCAGCCGGTCGTGGTGCCCGCATTGCCTGTGAGGAACCACTGGCCGGTCGTAGTGGCGTCCAGGTAGGGGCTCCAGCGGTCGGTCACGGGGGCGGCGGGCGGCAGCCACACCATCGAGGAGTAGGTGGTGGCCGGGGCTGCGGTGAGGTTCGGGTTGATCTCGAACTTGATGTTCGGCATGTTCCCCGGACCGCCGTGAGAGGTGTTCTCACCGGTCTGGAAGACGTGGAAACCGACCTTGTTCAGTCCCAGTACCGGGTTGCCGTAGAAGTCGACCTCGTTGCCGAAGTCGACCTTCTCACTGGGCGGAGTGAGGGAGGTGGAGTTGTCCGCCACCTCGATGCCGAGGCTGCCCGTTCCGTAGGGCGGCCTCGCGGAGGGGCCGGTGACGCCGAAGGACCCGAACGGGCCGTTCCTCAGGGCGGCGACAGGCGAGCCGATCGTGTTGCGGGTGATCACGCCCCAATGATCCGAGCCGGCCTGGTTTCCGGCTGCGGAGGGCGTTGCTGACCCTGGGACAGCCGAGACAGCGATCGCGGCCAGTGCTGTGACTCCCAGCGCGATTTTCCGCTTCACGCCAAAGAGAGCTTCCACGTCCTGCTCCTATTCCTTGGGATTGATCGGAGCGCAGAACAAGAACCTGAGCCAGGTCCCTGTCTACTTCATGTCACCCAAACACTCTCCGTAACTACAGATGTCACGACGCGCTGGCATATGCCGCGATTGGCTCTTTAGTGGAACGGTCTCGGAAACCGTTCGCATCGATAAGCCGTTCTACCTGCCACACCACGAATGGACGTGGCCTGTAGCCGCCGGCCCAGTCCGTGACGGCCAGTCACCTGCACAGACACGCATGGCCACGCTTTTGGGGGTCTCAGCGGGAGCGTTCCCCATCTGCCCCCATTGCGATGAGAGCGTCACAGGCACTCACCCGGACTCCGTTGCGCAGCTCGCCCAGTCCTGTGACCAGAGCGACGGAGGTCCGGCTCGACCTGTCCGACCCCGTGAAGCTTCGGTGCGGGGCTCAGCCGGCGGGCAGGACATGGCGGAGTGACTTGTCCAGCTCCTCGGCGAGTTCGCTGTCGCTCGGCGGGTCGTTGGTGAAGAGCTTGCCGAGCTCGGTGGCGAAGGTCTGGGTGAACGCTCCGTAGAGAGGGGTGCGCGGTCGGGACACGGCGTCGGTGAGTGCCGGGAGAAGGATGTCAGGGGCGTACCGGGGTCGTCCGCGGGTGTCGCGTGGCATCCGGTCGGTGCTCTCGCCCGCCAGCGAGGGGGATGCGCTGGCACTCGCGGCCGCGGAGGGCGTCTCGGAGCCGCAGGTGACGTCGTCGTTCAGGTAGGCGGACGTGCGTGTGGCGGCGAACCCCGCGTCGAGCAGACACCGTTCGCTCTCTGCGCCGGTCAGGAACCCGATCAGGTCACGCGCCCCGGGCTGCTGCCCGGACGACCGGGTCAGCGCGAGGTTCTGCCCGCCGAGTACCGCCTTGCCGGGCAGCGGTGCCACGCCCAGCTGCGTGCCGCCCAGGGACTGGTGCAAGGTGCGGTAGGCGTACGGCCAATGCCGCAGGAACGCCGTCCGGCCGTTCGTGAAGTCGGTGAGCGACTCGTCCTCGTCGGAGTGGAGGGCGTCCTTGAGGAGGTACGGGCCTTGGGTGCGGCCGCGCAGTTCCGCGAGGCCGTTCTCCAGATCCTGCACCGAGGCGGTGTAGCGGCCCTGGTCGTCGGTGAGGGTGACGGTGTCCTGGGCGGACTCGAATGCTTCCACACCGTTGACCGTGCGGCCCTCGTACGCGCCGAACTGTGCGGTCCAGCCCTTCTCGTAGCCTCTCGGCCTGTCCTTGCCGCTCGACTCGTCGAGCGTGTCGATCAGCTCCTTCAGCCTCGCCCAGTCCAGGCCCTTGCTCAGGTCGGTGTTCTGGACTCCCGCCTTCTTCAGGTAGTCGGTGCGGTAGTAGAGCAGCCCGACATCGCTGTTGAACGGGACCGCGTAGACCTCTCCGTTCCACCGGGCGGTGGCGGCCACCGACGGGATGACGTCCGCGTCCACCATGCCCATGGGCAGCGGGCGGATCAGCCCCGCCTCGGCGAACTCCGGTACCCAGGTGACGTCGAGGTTGATGACGTCGTACTGCGCGCTGTCGGACTGCAGCGCCCCGAGGAGCTGGCTGCGCTGTTCGTCCGCCGAGCCCGGAAGTTCCACGAGGCGCGCGTGGCGGCCCGTGTGCAGCCGGTCCTGTCGCGCGTTCCACGTGTCGATGAGCTGTTGGCGGATGCCGCCCTTGCCTGTGACGTCCCGCCCGCTGGCCACGACGATGTCCCCGGAGCTGTCGGGAACGGCCGTGGTACCGGACGGCGTGGGGGCGCTGTCGCCGGTGCAGGCGGTGCAGGCCGTGAGCAGCGCGGCCAGTACCCATCGCAGGGCCGGTGTCCGTGATCGCATCACTCGTCCCCCGTTCCGGTTCGGGCTACCTCGTCCCGCAGGCCCGCCACGAGGTCGCCCTTGGTGTCCAGGCAGCGTCCGCCGCTCGCCTCGGAGATGCGCGCGTCCGGCTTGCCTCGGTCGCAACCGCCGCTGTCCAGGGCTGCCATGAGCACCGGAATCCCCGTTCTCTTCACCGAGTCGGAGAGAACGTCCAGTCCTTTGCCGGTGAAATGATTGTTGTCCTCGTCGTCGGTGACGTACACGATCAGCTGAGGGTGCTCGTCGTCCTTGCCCCGCCCGGCCATGAACTTCATGGCGGCCCTCAGCGCGCCGTCCGGGTCGGATTCGGCGTCACGGACCGCTGCCTTCTCGTCGATCGTCTTCTCGGCGTCCGCCCGCCGGTGGCGGCCGAAGGGCAGCAGCACGTCCGACGTTCGGCCGCCGCCCGAGGTCACGGACCAGACGCCGTACTCGTCCTGGTCGCCGAGGCCTGCGAGCGACTGCTTGAGGATGCCGGGGGCACCGCCCGGCCCCTCCCAGAGATCACCCATCGAACCGGAGCTGTCGAGCAGGAACAGAACCTGGCCGGGGCCGTTGGCGTTCCGGTAGTTCCGCAGGGCTGAGGCCATCGTGTGGGCATCGGCGGGGCCGGGCAGCCGTCCGGGGTGGGCGAGGGTCCCGGTGTCCGTTTCGGGCGTGGCAAGGAAGTCATGAGCGCCTGACACCCTGCGGAAGCCGTCTTCGCCGAAGATGTCCAGACCGCCGACGGGCTTCCCGGCGGTGCCACCGCCTTGAGTGAGCCAGACTTGGAAGCGACTGACAGCCTCGTCGCGAGCCGCTCGGTCGCGGTCGGCGTCCTGCCAGCGCACGCGGACGAAGGTGGGGTCGAGGGCCGGCACGTTTGTGGGGTACTCGGCCATCCGCCGGCTGCGCGTCGTCCGGTCGCAGTCGACACCGCTGACCATCAGGAACTCGGGGACGAGAGCGGCGGTGCGGCTGTCGGTGCTGCTGTCGTCCGGCAGCGTGCACAGCAGATCGGAGCCCGTGAGCGAGGGCGGTCCCGACTGCGCCACGCTTGCTTCGGCTTCACTCACCCCGCTCGCGCCGGTGCCGTACAGGCCGATGGTCGCCAGCAGTGCGGAATCCGTGTACTCGGGGTCCGGGCGCCGCACGTCGGCGCCTTTCTGCTGTCGGGTGAGAAGCTCCCTGAGTGTGGTGAGCGGATGTCCCGTCCGGTCGCCCACCGAGGCCTCGGCGATGTTCTGCGGCACGGACAGCACCATCGGGGAGTAGGCGAACGGGCTGTCGGGTTCCAGTGCAAGGTACTTCCGGGGCGGCTCCACCGGTTGTGCCCGGGCCACGCTCCCGGAGGATGCCGGAATCCAGATGTCCGGTTGCGGGCCGATGTCGCGTTGGGGGTCGAGGTCGTCGCTGACAGGGCGCTGCCAGGGGTCGGACTGGTCGTGGAAGCCCGCCGCGGCCTGTGCCGAGCCCGCGCTGTACACCGTGATGCCGCTGCGCCGGCAGCCAAGGTGTGTGGTGTTCGGTGTGGACGTCAGGTAAGCGTCCGCGGCCTTGCGCACGGTGGATTCGATGTCAGGGTCGGTGAGCAGCCGCAGTTCGAGGGGCGGGCCGCAGGGCGGCTGGTCGGAGCCGGTGCCGGCCAGGGCCAGGTAGCCGCCGATGCCCGCGGCTGTGACGAGGGCCGCGGCGACCGCCGCGTGGCCGGGCCTGCACCGCAGCCACATCAGCACCCGGGCGGCGGCCGCCGGCACGGCCAGGGCCCAGGAACGAAGCCGGGTGAACAGGTTGTGCCACCAGGGCAGTCCACCGGTGCCTCCGCTCACCTCCGCCGGTAGGTCTGGTTGCCGAGGCTGCCCGGGTTGTGGCGAACCGGACCACTGATCCCGGTCGCCGCCGGACTCCGCCGACCTGTCGGCTGCCGTCTTCGAGGCGTCCCGCGGCGGTGTCACGGAAGTCGGCGGAGGCTGCGGGACCGTAGCCGAGGGAGCGGTCGGTTCCCCGCGGGAGGGGTCGGCGAGGAGGAGGTCGGTGTCTCCCCAACGCTGCGGCTCCCACGGCTCGTTGCGCAGGGTCCGGTGGTGGGTGCGCATGTGCGCTTTGAGAGCCTCCGACAGATCGTGGAACGAGAAGTCGGTGTCCCGGTTGTCGATGCCCTCTTCCAGCAGCCGCGCAAGGCGGGCCGTGAACGGCGTGGGCGTCCTGTCGTTCCCCGTGTCGATCCGGTTGTTCGCCTGCACGCTCATCAGCACGGAGAAACGACGCCGGTCGGCGAGCGCCTCGCACACCTGGGCGGCGTTGCCCGCGTTGCAGCAGTCGAGGACGATGACCACGTGCCGGGCCCGGCTCGTGGCGAGCACGGTCAGCACGCTGGAAAACGGGTCGGCGCCCGGGAAGACAGCTCGGCTGCCCGGTACGACGCGCGCGTTTCGCATCTGCAGCCAGAGTTCGTCGCCCGCGCTGGGCACGGCCCCGTGACCCGCGAAATAGAAGAGGAGCAGTCCTTCGGCCTCGTCGGCGGCGGTGCGCAGCGACTCGCTGAACGCGTCCAGGTACGGCGACCGGGAGACGACGATCTCTCCCTTGCGGAAGACGCCACTGTGCAGCAACGCCTCTTCCAGGACAGGGAGGTTGTATGCCACGGCAGCGAGGGCGCCGGGGACGCCGTGCGGGTCGTTCGGCCGTGTGGAGTCGTACGCGGACACGCCGATCAGCAGTGCCCGGTTCACCTCTCCACGCGGGTCGAAGCGAAGCACCGGTCTACGTCTCGTCGAGGTTCACCGGGTCGACGTCGTAGTCGGGCGGATCGCCGCTCTCCACGGAACGGCGGTTTTCGTACCAGGCTTTGACGCCCCTTCCCACCTGCCTCAGCACAGTGTCGAACAAGGTCTGCGCGGCCGCCCCGGAGAGCAGCATGAGGATCTCGATGCCGGCACCCATGGGCGTGCCGTGTTCGTCTGTGCCCTGCTCGTCGGTTCCGGCGCTCTCCTGGATCCGCAGATCCCCGTTTCGGACCAGGTCCTCCAGCGGCTTCTCTCGCTCCAGCCACTTCTTCAGAGCGCCGATGTCGCTCTGATTCGCGGTGGCGTCCAGCCGGACCCGGATCGCACGGGTGGGCACATCCTCCCCCTCAGTCATAACTCATCATCATGGCATGGCTGTTGGCGCCGAGGGAGGGGTGCGCACGTTCAGAGCCCGTGGATACGAACCCGTCTCGCTGCTCGGGTAGCTGCTTCAGCGGAACGACCGTGCTGTTGCCCTCCGGTCTCCGAAGCCGGAGTAGTCGCAGGAAGCCCTGCAATAGCTGGGCGGCTCCCGCGGTGCGATGGTGATCGTTCGGGTCAGCCCGCGATGCCGAAGCCGCCTGTCCAGGAGATCTTCTCGGCCGCAGCCAGGGTGATCTGCAGGAATCCGAGGGCTTCCAGCTCCCGGGCGCGCTTGAGGGCCCCGGCGTCTATCGCCTTCAGGCCGCCGGCGGTGACAAGATCGGCCAGGGCGCTCTTGGCATTTGTGTCGTCGCCGGCGATGGACACTGTGGTCTCCAGGGCGCCAACGCTGCCGGAGGCCAGGGTGGCGGCGAAATTGGTGTTGAACGCCTTGATCACGCGAGCGTTCGGGAGCTTGCGGGCGATCTCCGCGGTGGCGGAGGAGTCGGCGGGCACTGCGAGCCCGTCGAAAGTCTCGAAGTCCACCGGGTTGGAAATATCGACGACGATCTTTCCGTCGAACTGTCCGGCGCGCTGGCCGAGCACCTGGTCGACGGCCGGGAACGGCACGGCCAGAATCACGATCTCACCGCTGAGCGGCTTGTCCGCGTCACCGCTTCCCAGCAGCTCCACCGTGTTGCCGCCCTTGGTCAGGACGCCGGAGATGGCCTGTCCCATGTTGCCCTTGCCAACGATCGAGATGTGCGTCACGACGAGACTCCTTCCAAAGGTCGCCCTACAAGTAGAACCAGGAGTTCCGAGGGGTGCCACTGCCCAGGGCCGTGCAGGCGGCGTCGGAGCCATACGAAAAAGAAGCGTGGCATCACGGACGAGAGATACCTGCTCCGCGGACCGAGTGGGTACTGCACGGAGCTGAAGGGACGCGCCGACGCGTCCGTGGGCCCTGCGAGGGGCTGCCGGTGGGAGAGGAACGAGGATGCGGCGTTCCTGGCGCTGGTTCACGCGTGACGGTTCACGGAGTCCGTCGGCAGGTGAGGCGCCCTGAGGATGGGGAAATCCGCTGAGCAGTTGTGGGGTCACCTCTGAGCAGGGGGTGGTCAATTTCAAGGCTCTGACCGTGATTCCGTGAATGATCTTCCGCCCCCCCCGTTGGTGTCCGGTCACGCGGTGGAACTCCCGCGGCCGCTGCTCACCGAGCCGGCCCAGCTTCGACGTCCCTCTCGGACATCCCTGGGAGACCACGACCGCCAACTGACGGACGTGGGATCTTCAGTTCGGATCAGGTGACGTACTGAGGTGCTTCGGTCCGGTCTCCAGGCCGATGCCCCCGAGCGCGGACCCGCCCTCGCGCCAGGCCGTCAGCAGCGGTGCCGCCAGGCGGTCCTCCAGGTGGCCGGTGGTCCGGATCCCGAACACCACGTCTGACTCCAGCCACGGCTCGTCGGCCAGGAGTCCGGCGACGACCTCGTGCCGTACCACCTGTTCGTGCACCGCGTCCGCCTCGACGTGCTCGGTGTAGAAGCGGACGGCGGCGGGACCGGCGTCCATGCGCTCCAGCGCCTGGGCGAGACGGCGGGAGGCGGGGGAGGAGGTCACCTCGACGGTCGCGAAGTGGCCCACGAGCGCTCCGCGCAGGGCGCGGTGCAGGCCGAAGAGGGACATGAGGTTCACGGTGGCCAGTGCCGGCGCGGGCGCGGCGTCCAGATAGCGCCCGTACGACGTGTCCAGGCCCAGGTCCGTCATCAGGTCGGCGAACAGCCGGGCGTGGATCTCGTCCGCGCGGCCCGCGCCGAACTCGTCGAACTCCACCGCCACCATGCCCGCCTTGGCCCGCCCGCGCAGCCGGGGGATCACCCAGGCGTGCGGATCGGCCTCCTTGAGGTGGTAGAGCGAGCGCAACGCCGCGTATTCCCGGGCGTGTTCGAGCGTGCCGTGGTCACGCAGGAAGTGGGAGACGCTGCCGTCGACCTCGCCGACCGGTTCGAGCTGGAGCTCGTCCAGCGCGCGCTGAGCGGTGTCGGACGGGTCGATCGGTACGTCGGCGCGCAGAGCCCTGAGGAAGCGGTCCTCCAACGCGGCGCGCAGGGTGAGGAGTCGTGGGTCCCACTCACGGTCGTCCGGTACGCCGTCGAAGCCGCGGTAGTGGAGTTCGTAGAGGACGTACAGGGCGAGCTGGAGGTCGTCGCCGTAGGCGTCGGCGGGGACGGCCGGGAACGGGGCGTCGGACCCGGCGAGCGCGGCGAGGACCGCGGCCGACAACGGGCCGCGCGGCTGCGGCAGTGGTACGCCCGTCATGACGTGGTGTCCGGCTTCGCGCGGCGGCGGTGACTGGTGTCGCACCAGGGCGGGGTCCGCGTGCGGCGGCAGGTGCAGATCGCCACCACGAAGCGCCGTGACACCGCCGACTCGCCGTTCTCTCCGACGACTTCGACCGGTCCCTCGACCAGGAGTGGTCCGTCGCGCTGGACGCGGACGCGGCGCGGGTGTTCAGGCGTGTTCGGCACGGATCACCACCAGCTCCTCGTTCGTGCGGCCGGCCAACAGCCCCCGCTCGCGCAGCCAGCCGAGCCGGGAGCGCAGGACGGGACCGAAGGGCAGCCGCGTCCGTTCGACGACCTGCGCCCGGAGGCCGCCGTCGCGCAGCCGGGCGAGGGTCTCCTCGACGCCGCTGAGGTGTGAGTGCACCATCAACAGCCGACCGTACGGACGCAGTACGGTCGGCGCCGCCGCGCAGATCCGGTCGATCAGGAGACGGCCGTCCGCACCGGCGTCCCACGCGCGGGCGCTGCCCCGGGGCGGAGCACCGCCGGGGGCGGGTACGTACGGCGGGTTGGTGACCACCAGGTCGAACCGCCGGCCCGGCACGGCGGACGCCAGGTCTCCGTGGCGTACCCGCACGCGTTGCCCGTTCAGCAGCCCGTTGCACCACGCGGCGGCCAGCGCTCGCCAGGAGATGTCCACCGCCGTCACCCGTGCTCCCATGCGCGCCGCCTCGACGGCGAGCGCGCCGCTGCCGGTGCCGAGGTCCAGGACCTCGGTGCGGCCGGAGATCGGCTCCCGGCGGAGCGCCCGTCTCAGCAGTCCGGTGTCCGTCTGCGGGCGGTAGACACCCGGCGGGATCCAGTGACGGAACCGGACGGGGGCCGCCGCGGTGATGGACCCGGTGGTCATCGCGGACTCCTTTCCGCAGGTGATGCGGAGGGTGGGATGCGACCGGCCGTGGGCCGGTCGACGAGGTCCCACGGGTACCCCTGGGCAGCTCATGTAACAGCGGTGTGCGGGAGACGGGTGGACAGGACCGTACGAGGAAACGGAGGGTGGAATGAAGGATTAAGTACGTAATGCGCCTAAAAAGGTTAAATTGCGGAACTTGTGTAGGAGCAGGAGGTAGGAAGATGCGTCGAGTGACGGTGCACAAGAAGCCCGACAGGAAGTCCGAGTCGAGTCGTCGCGGACTGGAGCAGACGGAACAGCGACCGCGCCCCGAGGTGCGAAAGGACATCGCGGGAACGTGGTGGCCGGACGGGTAGAGCCGTAGGCGTGTCGCGCCGGCCCGTGGGGGTGCCGGGGCAGCTGAAGCCCGAGCGTCAAACTTGGCAGGAGGAGGCTCGCCGCTGTGCCGACCGATCCGAGAAGGCCGACGCCGCTCCCGGAGCCGGACGGAGTGGAGGAGCCGGACCGCGTGGAGGAGCTGGACCGCGTGGATGCCACGGCGCCGGACGGTGCGGGGGAGCCGAGCGGTCCCGGAGGGCGCGTCCGTCCGCGGACGACGGGTCCCGCCGGGAAGTCGGCCGGAGTCGAGCCGCTGGAGGAAGCGCTCGCGGTCGCTGTCCGTCGCACCGGCGCGTCGGGCGGCGGGATCTATCTCGTGGACGAGTCCAGACGACTTCTGGGCCTGACGGTGGGGTGCGGGCTGCCCGGCGACGTCGCGGTGTCCTGGCGGCAGGTGCCCGTCACGGCGGCCGTCCCCGTGGGCGACGCGTTCCGCGAGGACCGTGTGGTCTGGGTCGGCTCGCAGGAGGAGATGGCCCTGTCCTATCCGCAGACCGCGGCGGCGCTGCCCTACCGCTTCACCCTTGCCGCGGCACCGCTCACCGGCCGCGGGCGTCATTGGGGAGCGCTGTTCCTGATCTGGCCCGCCGGTCATTCCGGCCGGGCCTCACCCAGGGAGCGGGGCAATCTCGCGGCTCTCGGCCGGCGCGTGGCCCGGGTGCTCGACGCATCGGGCAGGGCGTTCGTCCCGCCGGACGAGCCCCACATGATGTCCGTGGACGGTGCCTCGGAGAGCTCCTCCTTGTCCGCCCACGCGCCCGCCGACCTCATGGCAAGGCTCCCGGAAGGCTTCGTGGCCCTCGATCTGGAGGGCAGGATCACCTTCCTCACCGACCGGGCCGCCTCCCTCCTCGGCTCCCGCGTCGGCCGGCTCCTGGGCACGCGGCCCTGGCAGTCCCTGCCCTGGATGGACCAGGTCCTCGTGGAGGACCACTACCGCACGGCGCTCATCAGCCGCGAGGCCGTCTCCTTCACCGTCCGGCGGCCGCCCGACACCTGGCTCGACATCGCGCTGTATCCCGATTCCAGCGGCATCAGCGTGCGCGTCACGCCCCGGAACGGTCGGCCGGACACCGCCTCCGGGACTGCCGCACCCCCCGGGGCCGCCTCGCCCAGGGCGTCCGTGGGCCGGCTCTATCAGCTGGTGCACCTGGCGGCCGCCCTGACGGACGTGGTCGGCGTACAGGACGTGGTGGACCTGATCGCCGTCCAGATCCTGCCCGCGTTCGGAGCCGACGGCATGGTCCTGTCCGCGGCCGACGCCGGACGCCTGAAGATCGTCGGTCACCACGGCTACGACCCCGAGACCATCGAGCGCCTCGACGGTCTGCCCGTGGACACCAGCGTCACCCCCGCCGGCGAGGCGCTGATCAGCGGGAACCCCCTGTTCTTCGCCGACCCCGAGGAACTCGCCCGGAACTACCCGACCGCACCCCGGATCAGCGGCAAACAGGCCTGGGTCTTCCTCCCGCTCCTCAGCGACGCCCGCCCCGTCGGCTGCTGCATCCTCACCTACGCCCGCCCCCACACCTTCACGGCGGAGGACCGGGCGGTCCTCACCTCGCTGGGCGGCCTCGTCGCCCAGGCCCTCGACCGGGCCCGGCTCTACGACGCCAAGCACGCCCTGGCCCATACCCTCCAGCAGACGCTCCTCCCGCGGAGCCTGCCCACGATCGCCGGCCTGAAGTGGGCGGCCCGCTACCACCCGGCCGGTCACGGCATGGACATCGGCGGCGACTTCTACGACCTGATCCGGCTCGACCACGCGAACGCGGCGGCCGTCATCGGAGATGTGCAGGGCCACAACATGGCGGCCGCCGCCCTCATGGGACAGGTCCGTACCGCCGTCCACGCCACCGCGGGCGCCCGGCCCGACGAAGTGCTCGCCCGCACCAACCGCGTCCTCGCCGACCTGGAACCCGACCTCCTCGTCTCCTGTCTGTACGCGCACCTCGACCTCGCCCACCGTCGGATCAGCCTGGCCAGCGCGGGCCACCTGCCACCCCTGCTGCACCGGCCGGGGCAGCGGGCCCGTGTCCTGGAGATCGACCCCGGGCCGTTGCTCGGCGTCGGCGTCGAGCTGCCGTACCCGATCACCACCGTCCCGATGACCCCGGGAACGACCCTCGGCCTGTACACCGACGGCCTGGTCGAGGTGCCCGGCACCGACCTGGACCGGATGACCAGCGGCCTCGCCCAGCTGCTCGCGGGCGGGTCCCGCCTGGACCGGCTCGTCGACAAACTCATCCACCACTCCTGGCCCCACGGCCTGCCGACCGACGACATCGCGGTGCTGCTGATCAAGACCGACGAGGAGTGAGACCGGCGACCAGGGCGTGTTTGCGGCCATGCGCCGAGGGCACCCGGACGTCCGTGCTTCGGACCGGAGGCGCGCCACTCAGCGGGAGACGCCGGCTGCCACGGTCCTTTCCCGGTCCGAACAGCGCTCTCACGTCGGCAGACCTGCTCCACGTTCAGGCAGGGGTCACGGGCCGCGTCCCGTGGACCGGGCGTGCGACCCACCGATCAGGAGCGAACCGCATGCTCACCGACACGACCACCGGCGGCGGTGTCCACCTGCCGCACGACTCCCCGGCGAGCCGATCGGGACACACGCGTGACGATTGCGTCCGCACTCCCGCGCTCTTCTCTCGCCTGACACGCCTGAAGGAAGGTCCCGAGCGGGACGCCGTGCGTGCCGAACTGGTGGCGGCCTGGCTGCCCATGGCCCGCAGGATCGCGAGCCGTTTCCGCAACCGGGGCGAGGCCGCGGAGGACCTGAACCAGGTCGCCGCCGTAGGTCTGATCAAGGCCATCGACCGCTTCGATCCCGCCCGGGGGGCCTTCGAGAGCTACGCGGTGCCGACCATCACCGGCGAAGTGAAACGGCACTTCCGCGACCGCATGTGGGCCGTGCGCGTGCCCCGCCGGGTGCAGGAGCTGCGCAACCAGGTCCGCACCGCCCGCCGCGAACTGACCGAACGGCCGGGCACCCCGGAACCCAGTACCTCCGAGATCGCCGCCCACACCGGACTGACCGACGAGCAGGTCACAGAGGGACTGGGCGCCCTGGAAAGCTTCAGCACGCTGTCCCTGGACGCCACCGCCGGCGACGACGCTGCCGCCGTCCGCAGCCTGGGCGACACCCTCGGACAGGTGGACCCTTCGTACGACGTCGTCGTCGACCGCGAGGCGGCGAAGCTGGCGCTCCGGGCGCTGCCCGAACGCGAGCGCGCGGTGCTGTACATGCGCTTCTTCGAGGACATGACGCAGAGCCGCATAGCCGACCGGCTCGGCGTCTCCCAGATGCACGTCTCCCGGCTGATCAGCCGCAGCTGCGCCCGCGTCCGCCGCGAGGCACTCCAGTAACGCACCGAAGGCACCCGGATTCCGGCCCACTCACGGACCCACATGGGTCAGGCATGGGCGGGCCGCTCGCAACCGTCGCTGACTGCGCGGGCCGGCACGACCCCGTGGCTCCAGGTGTGTCGGACGGCACGTCGGGGTCGAGGTCTGGGCCACATCGCGCTGCCCCCGGCCGGGGCTACCGTTTCCGGGAAAGGTTCATCGTCCCGGCAGCCCCCGGAGGGCCGGCAGTGCTCGCAGATCTTTCCCCGCTCATCGCCGCGGCCACGGAATGGCTGACGCGCGCCTACCCCGCCTGCGGTGGCGCGCTCGCGTCCGCGCTGTGCGAGGCCCAGGCGCGCCAGGCCGTCACGGTGGCGGCGTGGCTGCGCTACCCGACAGCGATGGACGCCGCGCTGGTCGCGATGGCGGGGCCCGGGGGCGCGGCGAGACTCGACTGGATCGTCGGCGCGGACACCGCCGACACCACACGCTCCGTCGACGGCTCGGAGGACGACGCCTGGCGTACCTGGGTGGACGAGGCCGTGGTGAGCTGGGCCGCGTCACTCCTGACCGACGAACGGCTGGCCGGCCTCGCCGTCTCAGCCTTGGCCGACGGTGAGCACACGACAGCCGCACCCGTGGAATTCGGGCGCCTGCGGTCACCGGACGAGGGTGACCGTCGCGCGGCGGCGCTGTTGCGCCACCCCGACCTGCTCGACCCGGTGGCGTCGCTCCACCGCGAGGAACTGCTCGGCCGGCTGGGAACGGGCCAGACGCTCGTGGCTTGAGGGTGCGGTCGTACGGGCGCCTGCTCGTCCGACACCGCCGATCACCCCGTCGCAGGCTGGGGCGCCTATCCGTCCGACCGGTCCGTGCGCCTTCCGTCGGAGCGGCACCGGCGTCAACCCTCCGAATCGGAACGGGCGCCTCCTGCCGGACCGGCACGGGCGCCCCGTCCGCCGACCTGCGCCGGCCGACCGGACAGGGTGCCGGACGCTCGTGGCGCGGCGCCGCCCGGTCTGTCACGGACTCCGACTCGCTCAGTCCAGCTTTCCCCGGCCGCTCAGCGCGTCGCGCAGCCTGTCGACCATGCCCACGCCCGGTGCGAGGAGCTTGTTGGCGGGCGGGGTGTCGGGAGCGGAGGGATGCGGGCGGGTGGGTGCCACCTTCTTGGCCTGGCGCACCTTGTCGCCGAGGTCGTTCAGGGCTTCCGGAGGGCACGCCGCACGCAGCATGGGGAAGAGGTTCTGTTCCTCGTCGGCGATGTGGGCCCGGATCTCGAGCATCAGCGTCGCGAGGAGCCGCTCGAACTCGGGGTCGCCGGCGTCGTAGCTCTCCAGATCCTTCATGATCTGTTCGGCCTTGGAGTGGTCCTCGATCTCCCGGTCGGCCAGCGCGTCACCGTTCGGCACGTGCTCGCGGACGGCCGGGTACAGATAGGCCTCCTCGGCCACCGAGTGCCGGACGAGTTCCATCGTCGCCTGGTCGGCGTAGACCTTCCGGTCCTTGTCGCCGGGCGCGCAGCGCTCGATGCGCCCGAAGATCTCCTTGACCTCCCGGTGGTCGGTCGTCAGTTCGTCGATGACGTTTCCGCCGTGACCCATGTCCTCAACCTTTCCAGCGGTGACGGCTCCTGGACGGTCCGTCCGGTGCCTTCGAGTGCCCACCGCCGACTGGTTGACACGGCCGCCTCGTGCTTCGGGTGTTCCCTCCCCGGCGACGGGACGCCCCACGTTTGAAGCCGTGGCCGACGGACACTCGGAGGGCCCCTGCCTCCACTACGGCGCCGCTTCCCGCGGACCGTGTGGAACAGGGCGCCTCCGACGACGGGCACGTCCGTGTGCCGCGCGGAGAAGCACGGCGAGACCCGGGAGAGTGGCCATGAGCCAGCGGTCCGTGAGGGTCTGTGCCCCCACCAGACGCGAGGGGCGTGAGGTGTGGGTGGACGGCAGGTCGCTGGGATCGGCCCGGAGTCTGCGCGCCCTGACCGAGCTGCTGAACGCGGCCGGGTGGGAGGGCATGGACGAGGTCGACGTCGCCGAGTGGGCCGTCATCGAGTGGTACGGCGGAGGGCCGGAAGTCTGGTCGCAGCGGTCCGATCCATGGCCCTTGAGTGCGGTGGGGCCTGGAACCGGCTGAGTGCGTTGGAATCCCGAAAAATCAGCCCGACGGGCCTCACCCGACGTTCATCCGGAGGTACTTCACTCCGCAGTCGGGACAGAACGGGTCGGCCGCGTCCGTGCCCCAGGCGCTGGACGGCTGGGTCCAGGCGGCCGGATCGAGCCGCCGCCGACACAGCGTCAAGGTCTCGCCCACCCCCGTCATGTGCCACAGGGCGACCCGGGCCTCCGACGACCCCGGCGGGGCCTGCCCCGCGTATTCGGCGCGCAGCTCGTATTCCACCAGGGGTTCCTCACCTTCTGTTCCGTGCCGCGCCGCTGCTCCTCGCGCGGGGTAATCGCCCGGACGGCGGGCCCCCGGCCGGGCGGAGAGGCAGGGCCCGAGCGGACCCGCACCGGGTTCCCCCGCTGATCCGCGCGAATCACCGGCCCGATCCACGCGGATCACCGGCGGATCGCTGTGAGAGACCGGACGTTCTGGGAACCAGGGGAGTACACCCACGCCGGGGGCACGCCACCGCCCCCTCGTCCAGGTCCTGGGCCTCGGCTCACGCGGAGGTGGGCGCCGTACGGGGCGGACGCTGTTCCGGTGCGCCGGGGCGCGGCCGGTACCACGCATGGGGTGAGCCACACAGTGAACACCCACGACGAAAAGGCCACCGCGGCCGGTGACGCGGACGTCGTCCGTGCCGTGTTCGACCAGATGCCGCTGGTCCTGGCCGGCCTGGAGGGACCCGAGCACCGGGTCGTGGCCGCGACCCGCGCCGCGCGGACCCGTGCGGAGGGAGGTCTGCTGCTCGGCGTGACCGTGCACAGCGTCTTTCCGGGACCTTTGGGCCTTCAGGTGCACGAGGTGTGCGACCGGGCGCTGGCCTCGGGACGGACGGAGTCCTCACGGGACCGGTGCGTCCGGACGGAGATCGGCGGCCGTCCGGTGGAAGGCTTCTACGACTGCACCGCCGCGCCCCGGCTGGCCGCGGACGGCACGGTCGCCGGCGTGTCCGTGGTCGTCACCGACGCGCTCGGCGGGGGCGGCGAACGCCAGGACTCACGCCGGCGGGCGGAGGAGGCGGAGCACCGCTGCGCCCAAGCACAGGAGAGGGTCCTCGAACTTCAGCGCTCCCTCCTGCCCGAGTACGTACCGGTGCTGCCGTCCCTGCGGGTGGGGGCTCGTTACGTGCCGGCCGAGGCCGATGCCGGGGCGGGCGGCGACTGGTTCGACGCCGTCGATCTGCCCGACGGCCGGCTCGCCCTGGTGGTCGGGGACGTCGTCGGTCACGGTGTGGCCGCCTCCACGGTGATGGGCCAGCTCAGGACCGTGGTCCTCGAGCGCCTCCACAGCGGGGAGGGTCCGGCCGCCGCGCTGGCCGCGGCGGACCGTTTCACGGCGCTGGTGCCCCGAGGCCGCGTGGCCACCTGCTGCATCGTCGAGGTGGTGCCCGGCGACGGCCGGCTCGTGTACGCATCGGCGGGACATCCGGCACCCCTGCTGATCGGCCCGGACGGGAGCACGCGCTATCTCTCGCAGGGCGCGGGTCCCTTGGGGACACGGGCGTCGTACCGGGACCGGCACGACGTGGTACCGGCGGACGGCGTGGTCCTGCTGTACACCGACGGCCTCGTCGAGCGCCCCGGCGCCACTCCGGCCGAGGAGCGCGCGGAACTGGCCAGGACGGCCGCCGGAAGCGCCCTGGACCGTGCCTTCCAGCGCGGGTGTCCGCCGGAAGTCGTGGAACGCACGCTGTCCCGCACGCTCGCCTTCCTGCTGCGGGAGGGCGGGAACGGCGACGACGTCACCTTGCTCGCCGCCCACCGCACCCCACCCGCGCCCGCCTTCGAGACGGTGCTGCCCGCGGTCCTCGACAGTGTCCGCGCCGTTCAGTTCGAACTGGGCCGGTGGCTGCTGCTGTTGGGCTGCTGCGACGAGGACGAGACCGCCGTCCAGCACGCCGTCGTGGAGCTCGTCACCAACGCGGTCGACCACGCCTACCAGGACGAGGAGATGTCGGCGGGTGACCGCAGTGTGCGGGTGAGCGCCCGTCTGACGGATGACGGAACGGCGCAGGTCGAGGTCGCCGACGGCGGCAACTGGTCGGACCAGGGCCCGTCGGATCCCCTGCGGGGACGGGGGCTCGCCATGGTCGAGCTGTTCACCGGGGCCTTCACCGTCGACCGCGGCTCCCTCGCCGACGGCAGGGGAACGACGGTGCGGATCAGTCACCGGCTGCGCCGGCACGTCTCCGTCACCATGGGCCCCGCCCACCGGAAGCCCCCGTTCGGGGAGCTGCGGATCGTGGAGGAGCCGGACGCCGTCGGGCGTCTCGCGGTCAGCGGCGTCGTCGACAGCACGACCGCGTCACGGCTGAAGGCCGGTCTGATGGCGGCCTCGCACGGCGGCATCACCGATCTCACCGTCGACCTGTCCGCCGTGACCCGCCTGGCCAGCGCCGGCGTGCGGGTGCTGCACGACACCGTCGCGCTCTGCGCGCGCAACGGGCGCACCGGACTGACCCTGACCACCCTCGCAGGCTCCGTCGCCGCGAGCGTCCTCGACCTGGCCGACCTCCGTTACACCCAGGGCGCGGCACCGTGAGGGACACCGGCTCCGCCCGCGCGCCAGCTACCGGATTCACACCTGGCCCGGCACCCGGCCGTGGCCGCCTCCGTGCTCGCCGCGGGGCTCGTGGCGGCGACGGCCGGACTGGCCGAACGGCTCGCTAACGGGCCGTCGTCGGCCGTACGCCGGTGAGGGTCGCGTACACCACCACGTTGCCGCGGTACCCGGTGCCCCCGGCCGGTCCGCCACAGGTGATCACCCGCAGTTCGGGCCGGCCCGAGCCGCCGTAGACCTTCGCGGCGGGGAACCTGTCCTTGTCGTAGACCTCGACGGCGTCGACGGTGAAGACGGCGGTCCGCCCGTCCGCCCGGTCGATCTCGACCTTCCCGCCCTTGGTGACGGCGCCGAGCCGGTAGAAGACCCCCCGGCGTCCGTCGCGGGTGTCCACGTGTCCCGTGGTGACGGCAGTGCCCCGCGCACCGGGCGCCGTGCCCCCGGCGTACCAGCCGGCGACCTTCGGGTCGCCCTCGGGCGGGGGCCGCAGCGCCCCCGCCTCGTCGAGGCTCAGCCGGGCCAGGGACGCGTCCACACCGATCGCGGGGATCCGCAGGCGAACGGGCGCGGCCGACGTCAGCGGCTGGGCGACGGGGTGCGCCGGCGGGGCGGCACGGCCCGCCGGCGAGGTGGGGAAGGCCTGGTCGGCCGACGGCTGCGGGGGCCGCCGGTCGACCATCGTGCCGAGCACCAGCAGGACGCCCGCCACCAGGGCGAGGACCAGATAGGCGACCGGCGGTACGAACACGCGCGAGGGCGTGCCGGCCTTGTCCCTGGAATCCTTCAACGTCGGGCCTCTTGCCTGGAGGTGGGCGGGTCGGGGTCGGGCCCGGCGGTCCTCGCACCGGGCCCGCGGGGGAGGGGGACGGTCAGGAACGGGCCTCGACCTGCGAGCGGCGGCGCATCCGGTACAGGGCACCGGCCGCGGCCGCGGTGATCAGGCCACCGCCCACGGCGATCTGCGTGTTGCTGTCGCCGGCGTCACCGAAACCGGCCTGGATGGCGCCGTTCGGCTGCCGGTCGGCGATCTCGTACGTGTCCGTGAGCTTGATCCGCGGCGGGCACTTCACGGTGACGGTGTCCGTGCCGGACGCCCCCTCCGCCGGGATCTGGAACTCGCCCGCGAGCACGCCCTTGCGGTTGCCCCCGAACATGTGGAACTGCCCCGCCACCGACGACTCGCCCTTGCCGTACGTCACGTCCGGGCCGCAGGCCGTTGTGGTGACCCTGACCGTGGAGCCCGGCTGGGCGTTGCCCGGGTTGATACGGAGCTGTGTGTCGTCCGCGGCCGTGGCGGCCGGGCTCTGCAGCGCCATGACCCCGAGGATCAGTCCTACACCGACGCCAACATGTGTGTTTCGCAAGGCAATCCTCCGACAAAGCAGTGGCCGGCCTGTCTGCTCGGCGCTCCTGTGGTCTCCACGGACGAGAAAACCGACGCCCCGTCAGCTCCGCAACAGGAAGCCGCGGGAGGGGGCGTCACCCGGGCGGACGCCGCGAGCGCACCGGCCCCGGCGTTTGCGCAGGTCGCGCTTGCGGAGACGGCGTCGCGACGGGAGGCGGATGGGCTAATTGTCTTCATCCCCGAGCGGGCGGAGGACGTACGGCCGTATGTGGCGGGTCCCTCCCGACGGCCCTCCGAAAAACCGAGCCGTCGTCAGAAGCCGCTCGTGCTCCCGCTGTCGGCGTGCCGGGCGGAGGATCGCGGACAGCGGCGGTTCGATACCGCGGCCGGCCCCGCGTCGCGGGACCGGCCGGGGTGCCCAGCTCGTCTCAGGAAGCGCTGACCGCCGCCGGGGTGTCGAGGCCGTCCGCCGCCGCGGTGGGGAGGCCGACGCCGGTCGTCTCCTCGGCCTGTGCCGGGAGGCGGCGGATCGCGGGGACGCAGAGCAGCGCGAGCGCGGAGGGGACCGCGACGAGCGTCATCGCGTACAGCGTGGGGCGCACCCCGAGGGAATCGGAGACCGGACCGGCGAGCGCGACGCCCAGCGGCATGAGGCCCGTCGACAGCAGGTAGTCGTA
The DNA here is from genome assembly GCF_000725495.1 of Streptomyces aureus. GTDB lineage: Bacteria > Actinomycetota > Actinomycetes > Streptomycetales > Streptomycetaceae > Streptomyces > Streptomyces aureus_B. Next base: position 101,753 of record NZ_JNZD01000025.1, on the reverse strand, counting down.
GGAACTCACCCGGGACAGCGAGGCTTCCGGAATGTGGGCCTGCAGTGCCGTCTCCCAGATCACGAAGAAGAGGGACACGGCGACGCCGGTGACCGCTTCGAGGACGGCGATCACGAGGACGCTCGCGCCGGACCCGATGATCACGGCCTGGCAGGAGCCGACGGCCAGCGCGGCCGCGGCGAGCGCCATCGGGTGCCTGACCTTGAGCCGGTAGGCGCAGACGTCCCCGACGACGGAGCCGATGCCGAAGCCCGCGGTGACGACGGCCCAGCCGGCCGCGCCGCCCCATTCCTTGTCGGCCAGGACCGGCCCCAGCACGAACACCGACGGCAGCACGACGACGTGATAGACCGAGATGGCCACCATGCCCGACCACACCCAGGAGCGACTGCGCACCTGTTCCCACCCGGCACGCAGCTCTCCGAAGAATCCGCCGCGCGGTGAGGTCCTCTCCGTCTCGGGTGCCCGGCCGCGGGGGGTGAGCCGGGCGAGGAACGCCGCACTGGCCGCGAAGGTGAGGGCGTCCATCGCCAGCGCGCCGCCGGGGCCGCCCAGTGCCACCAGCCCGCCGGCCAGTGCGGGACCGACGACCAGCGCGGCCGACTGCACGAACCCGCGCAGGGCGTTCGCCTCCCGCAGCCGGTCGGCCCCGACGAGCAGGGGCGTCAGACCGGTCGCCGCCGGCATGAAGAACGCGTCGGCCGTGCCGAACACGACCATCAGCACCACCAGATGCCGGACCTCGGCGACCCCGGTCAGCAGCAGGACCGCGGCGAGCCCCTGCACGGCGAACCGCACAAGATCGGACACCAGCATGATCCGGTGCCGCGGGAAACGGTCCGCCCACACCCCTCCCAGCAGGGAGAACAACAGCATGGGAACGAGCCCCGCGGCCGCCAGCAGCCCCACATCGGAGGCCGATCCGCCGATCGAGAGCACGGCGAACGGCACGGCGACGAACGACACGCGATCGCCCAGCACCGAGAGGGACTGCCCGATGAACAGGCGGGCGAACTGCGACTCGTCGCGCAGCACGGGAGGAACCAAAGACTTCACGAAAGCGACCGATCAGGAACGGTGGAGCAGGACTGCAGCGCCCGATGGTAAGCAGTGCCCGCCGCTCCGGTCATCTGGATTCCGCCCCAGTCCGCGGGCCGGGGCTGGCCCGGGGGCATACCGTCCGGTGTCGGCGGACCGCCAGGCCGGTCGCCGCTCGGCCGTCACGTCGTACGTACGCATGGAGGCGAGGGCGCGCGGCGTACTGCTCCTGGTGTTCGCAGCGGACTGCGTGGCGGAGGTCGGCGGCCCGGCGAGGCCGGCCGGGCTCCGGATCGCAGCCTGTCAGCGGCCGAGGGGTGCCCGGTCGCCTCCGGTCAGGCGTCGGAGGGTGCCGGGTCGCGGAGCCTTTCGACGATGTGCGGCCACGCGGCGGCGCCCAGCCGCGCGTCGGCCTCGCGTGTGCCTCCGTAAAGGGAGTGCGGGGACGCCGATGCCGGGCTCTCGCCGGGGAAGCGCGGCCGGTGGCCCGCGTCCGGGACGGTGACCAGGTGCGCGGTTCTTCCGGCGTCGCGTCGGCGTTGCACCAGTCGCTCGGCGAAGGGGAGGGAGGGCCACATCGCGTCGTCGCCGCCCGCGACGAGGATCAGATCGGCCCGGGCCCGCTCGACGGGGATCTCCGCCCGGGGGAGCAGATGCGCGGCGGTCCGTTCGCTCCGTTCGTACCACCCGCGGATGGCGAGCGGGCCGTCTGCCGGTTCGTCCGGGGTCCAGGAATCATCGCCGGGGACGAAAGGCAGGGGCTGTCCCCGCCAGGTCCACGACGAGCGGTACGGGCGGTCCTGTCCGTCGAGGCCGGGACCCACGTTGCACCACACGTGCGAGGGCGCCGACAGGGCGACGACCACGTCGACGCGCGGATCGTGCACGGCGGTGAGCAGGGCGGCCTCGGCTCCCTTGGACAGGCCGAGGATCCCGATCCGCCGGGCGCCGCGCGCGGCGAGCAGGTCGACCCCGGCGGTGAACGTCTCCAAGGGGATCTCGCAGATCCCGGGGGACTGTCCGGGCCCGCCGAACCAGCGGACGGCCAGAGCTGTGAGGCCCTGCCGGGCGAGGAGACGCGCCCGCTCCCGATCGACCCGCCCGCTGGACCCGGCCAGCACCAGCACGCCGACGTCACCGCCCCCGTCCGGACCGACCAGAAGCCCTTCCCAGGGATGGCTCAGCTCGTGCTCGACGATGTCCACCGGTATCCCCCCGCAAGGCAGTTGACGCTGGTGTCCGTATCAGGCAACCGCGGGCCGGTGCGGCAGCCTCTCTCCGAACATCCGGTGCAGAAGGCTAATGCCGTACGCCGAGACACGTCTGATCCGCTGCCGGGTTGTCACATGCCGATATGGGAATATGATGGGTGTCATGGCACGAGCAGCGACGACGTCGGACGCGTTCAACGCGATCGCCGAGCCGCAGCGGCGGGACATCCTGATGCTGCTGCGGGCGGGTGAGCGGCCGGTGACCGACCTGGCCCAGGAGCTGGGGATGAGCCAGCCGGGAGCGTCCAAGCATCTGCGGGTGCTCCGGGAGGTGGGGTTGGTGCGGGTCCGCGAGGTGGGCAAGCAGCGGCTCTACGGCCTGGACGCCGACGGGTTGCGGCCCGTCCGCGAGTGGGTCGGTGGATTCGAGCGCTTCTGGAACGAGAGCTTCGACCGGCTGGACACCTATGTGCAGGACCTCAAGCAGGCACGGCAGGAGGACTGACCGATGGCAGGGGCAAGGCAGGAAACACGGGCGGAGCCGTCGACGGCCGACCGGGAGATCGTGATCTCGCGGGTCATCGACGCCCCGCGTGAGCTGGTCTTCGAGGCGTTCACCGAGCTGCGGCACCTGTCGAACTGGTGGGGTCCCGACGGGTTCACCACGACCACGCGGTCCTTCGAGTTCCGCGAGGGCGGGGAGTGGGTCTTCGTGCTGCACGGCCCGGACGGCACCGACTACCCCGAGTGGATCCGCTGGGTACGGATCGCCGCGCCGGAGCGGATCGCGCTGCTGCACGGTGAGTTCCGCGACGACCCGAACGCCTTCGAATCGGCCATCACCCTCGCACCGGAGGGTGCGGCGGCGACCCGGATCGAGATGCGCACGCTGTTCTCCACCAAGGAACTGCGCGACCAGGCGGTCGAGAAGTTCCATGCGGTCGAGGGTGGCCGGCAGACCCTCGACAACCTGGCGGCCTACGCCGCCGAAACCCTCCGGAAGGGAACCGAGAGCTGATGGCCGGGAAAGTGTTCTTCAGTGTGTCCATGTCGCTGGACGGGTTCATCGCACCCGAGTCCCCGTCCGTCGACAACATCTTCGCGCCCGAGAACCAGGACGATCCGCAGGTCCGGCGCTGGATGACGCAGTGGATGGAACTCCAGCAGTGGATCTTCCCGCTCCGGTTCTTCCGGGAGAACCTGAAGCTCGGCGAGGGCGGCGAGGAAGGGCGCGACAACGACATCGCGCGCGAGACGTTCGAGCGCACCGGCGCGAGCGTCATGGGCCGGCGCATGTTCGACTTCGGAGAGCAGTCATGGCCGGAGGAGGCCCCCTTCCACACCCCGGTCTTCGTCGTGACGCACAACAAGCGTGACCCCTGGGAGCGGCCCGGCGGGACCACGTTCCACTTCGTCGACGAGGGGATCGAGCAGGCCCTCGACCGGGCCCGCGACGCCGCCGGGGACCGCGACGTCCGCATCGCCGGCGGTGGCGCGACGATCCTGGAGTACGTCAACGCCGGCCTGGTCGACGAGTTCACGATCGCGCTGGCGCCCGTGCTGTTCGGTACCGGCACCCGTCTGTTCGAGGGCGTGGACGCGTCCCGGGTCGCGCTGGAGCAGGTCCGCGCGGAGCCGACGGGGCGGGTGACCCATCTGACCTACGCCGTGCGGGCGAGGTAGTCGTCGATTTCCAGGCGGCTGACATCGGCAGCGCGCCGCTAGATGAGTGTGGCGAGGGCTAGCGACGGGCCCGGCGGTACGCGATCAACAGCCCCAGCAGGATGCCGACCAGGAGCGTGACGGTGAGGACGATCCACAGGGGGAGGGTCACCTCGGGGATCCAGAGGCGGATGGTCACGGAACTGGTGTTGGCGGCGATGAACCAGATCGCCAGCGCTGCCAGCACGAACAAGCCGATGCTGCGTAGCCGGTAGTCCCGCCCCTTGACCGTCACGGTGGACGGCCCGTGTGTCTTCGCGGTCTTCTGGGCCATGAAACCAGTATCCGGCCGTACATCCGGGCAGGCGACTCGTCGGCTTGAGCCGAAAATCGAACATGTGAGCTAATGGACTCATGGAGTCCGTGTCCCGCATGTCCTTTCCCGACGACCTGGTCCAACTGGAAGTGGCCTGGTGCCGCACCTATGACGCCCTGGCCGTGTCCCGCCCGGTGGCGAACACGAGATTGCGCCGCCGGTTGCTGGTGCTGTCGGCCCGTCTGTGGTGGCACCCCTTCTGGTCCGGGCCGGGCAGGATGCCGGCGGCCCGGCTGGAACTGCGGAGGCGGGCCCGTGGCGTCTGCGCCCACGGGTAGCCACGGGTAGCCACGGGTAGCCAGAGGTGAAGGTTCGCGGCGCCTTGCCGGGCATTGGGCCGGTACGCCGGGCATCCGGCCCCGCCGGGAACGCTCACCCGACTTCGTCGTCGCTCGAGCCACTTCGCCGCTCAGCGAGCCGGTTCCTGCGCCGGTCGCCGGCCTTGACCGGACGGCCGGCCCAGGTCCGGGCCCCGGACTCAGCCCCGGCTGAGGCGACCGCTCAGGCCGCAGCCTCGTCCAGAGAAATGCCGAGCTCCCCGGCCACGGTGGTGAGGGCCGCGCCGAGGGGGAGCGCGACGCGCGCCAGCGCGTGCCGGTCGCCACGGGTCGCGTCCCGGTTGACGATCAGCACCGGCTTTCCGGCCTCGGCCGCCTGGCGGACGAACCGCAGCCCGGACATCACCGTCAGGGAGGAGCCGAGGACCAGCAGGGAGGTCGCCTCACGGACCAGTGCACGGCAGTGCTCGACCCGCGACGCCGGGACGGACTCGCCGAAGAAAACGACGTCCGGCTTGAGGACGCCCCCGCAGACCGTGCAGGGGACCACGTGGAAGTCCCCGACCTGCTCGTCCGTGAGGTCGGCGTCGCCGTCCGGATTGACGGCGGCGACCACCGGCGCGAAGCCCGGGTTCGCCTCCTCCAGCCGCCGGGCGAGTTCACGGCGGGCCGTGCCGTCGCCGCAGGACAGGCACACGACCCGCTCCAGGCTGCCGTGCAGTTCCACGACGCCCTGGCTGCCGACGGCCTGGTGCAGACCGTCGACGTTCTGGGTGATCACTCCCGAGAGCAGACCGTGCCGCCCGAACGCGGCCACGGCCCGGTGCCCGGCGTTGGGGCGGGCACGGCCGAAGGTCCGCCAGCCGAGGTGGCTGCGCGCCCAGTACCGCCGCCGGGCCTGGGCGGTCGCCGTGAAGTCCTGGTAGGTCATCGGGGTGTGCCGGCTCAGGCTCCCGCCCTCGCCGCGGTAGTCCGGGATGCCCGACTCCGTCGAGATGCCCGCCCCGCTGAGCACGAGCACCCCGCCGGCGCTCAGCGCGGCGGCGACCGGCTCCAGGTCCGTGGTGCCGGGCGGCAGGTCCCCGGAGGGGATCCAGCTCAGTGTGGGGCGCATGCGCATGCATCCAGGGTACGGACACGACGGAGCATGGGTACCGGCGCCAGTGAGGCGCCGCTCTTGTCACCGTGAAGGGTTCACCCCGGCGTCGACGAGCACCCCGGCGGAGGCGCCCGGGTCGCGGCGGGGGCGCCCGGAGCTGCGGCGGGCGGCCGACGCTCCTCAGTCGCCGTCCGTGCGGCGGAGCTCCGCGGCCAGATGGTGCCGCAAGGCTTCACCCACCGCCGCCATGTCGTGGAGGAAGCCGAGCGTTCCGGCGTCGGTGAGGGTGTACCGGCGGCGGGTGGCGACGACCTCCTTGGCCGTGGGAGCCAGCGCCACCTGCGTGGTCGCCAGGTCCACGGCGCCGGCCTCCGCCCGGCCGACCAGGATCTCCGCGACGCCCGTCGGCTGGGTGATCAACGCCTCCACGCGTCCGTCCGCCTGCAACCGCCACCAGCCGCTCTCCCGTGCCGAGGGGCGCAGCGGAGCGCCGTCCGCGTCGAGAAGCCAGGCCCGGGCCTCGTAGTGGAGGAACGGGCGGCCGTCGTGGCTGAACGTGACCTCCTGGGCGTAGCCGAACTCCCCGTCCAGCGTCGGATAGCTGCCGCGGCCCTCACCGGCCCAGGTGCCGAGGAGCCCGGTCACGGGCGCGAGCAGCGCGTGCGGTGCGGGTGCCGCGTCCGCTCGCAGCGCGTCGGGGTACGGGTGCCGCCCGGCCGGGTCGACCATGGAATCCACTCCTGGGTTGGGGCCGTCAACGGGTGCCAGCCTAGTGGCCCGCCCGCGCGGCAACGAGGAGGAGACCGCTCCCGGCGGCGCCGTGAAAGGCTCCTGGCGCCCTCAGCTTCCGTCGGTAGGGTGACCGCCGTGATGGTGGGAACGGAAGACACCCGGCTGGTCGTTCTGCGCGGCAACAGTGCCTCGGGGAAGTCGTCCGTCGCCGCCGCACTTCGCGACCGGTTCGGCCGCGGTCTGGCCCTGGTCGGCCAGGACAACCTCCGCCGCGTCGTGCTGCGCGAGCGGGACCGGCCCGGCGCGGCCAACATCGGCCTGATCGACCTGACCGCCCGCTACGCCCTGGACGCGGGCTATCACGTCGTGGTCGAGGGCATCCTCTGCGCCGAACACTACGGCGACATGCTCGCCCGGCTGCGAGCCGACCATCGCGGGGCGACGCACGGCTACTACCTGGACGTGCCGTTGTCCGAGACCCTGGCCCGGCACGCCACGAAGCCGATCGCCCACGAGGTCGACGAGACGTCCCTGCGCGACTGGTATCTGCCGCTCGACCTGCTGCCCGGCGGCGTCGAGACGGTGATCGGCGTCGGCAGCCGTCTGGAGGAGACCGTCGACCGCATCATGCTCGACACCGGGCTCGCCCAGCTGCCCGCGCTCGACCGCTGACCCGGACAGCCGCGCGGGACGCAGGGTCGCGCTCGCCGTCCCGGACCGCGACGCCACGCCCGTCAACGGGCTGCCGGACCGCGACGCCGTGCCCGTCAAAGGGCTGACTGGAGCCGAGTCGTCGTCACGACAGCCAGCGCGCTGCGGCCTCGTACGTCGTGGCCGGGGTGCTGTTGAACGCGATCGCCGCGTCGGGTGCGTGTAGGCGCACCAGGTTGACCACCTGCTCCAGGAGTTCGACCTGGTCGTCCTCGTGGCGCAGTCCGCCGCCGATGGTGACGCACTCCCACGGACGGGAGCGCAGCGCGGCCCCGACGACCGCCTCCACGTCGTCGCTCCCGTCGAGCCCGAACAGGCAGGTCTCCACGCCGACTCCGTGTTCCGCGAACTTGCCCAGCCCCGCCTCGATCGCCTTCGCCACCGGCTCGGGATCCCAGGGGCCGGGAATCCGGTACGGATCGAAACCGATGACGAGGACGCGGGGCGGGCCGACGGTGGTCATACGGGGACCCTACGCGCCGGACGCCGCACCCGTCGGGACGTCAGCCGCCTCGCTTGACCATCTCCTCGGCGTCGCCCTCCTCGAAGCCCCGCCCCACGGCCGGCGCCGTCCGCTCCGGTTCGGGCTCGGCCCGGCGGACGCGCAGATCGGCGACGGACAGGAGCAGGGCGACCATGCTCATCCCGACCGCGGTGAGCAGCCCGAGCTGGATCGCCGTCACGGAGCGGGCGTGACCGGCCTGGTGGGCGAAGTACACCGCGCCGACCACGGCGATGCCCGCCGCCGAGCCGATGCGCTGCCCCGTCTGCAGCACCCCGCCGGCCGCGCCGGCCCGCTGCACCGGGACGCGGGTCAGGGTGAGCGTCGTGTTGGGGGAGACGGTGAGGCCCGAGCCGAGCCCGCCGACGACCATGGGCAGGGCCGTGGCCCATCCGACGCTGTCCAGCGGCACCAACTGCACCGCCACGACCACCCCGAGGAGGCCCACCACCACGGCGAGCAGGCCGAAGACGACCAGTTTGCGTCCGTGGCGCATCACCAGCTTGCCCCCGACGGCCGCGCCGACCGCCGAGGCGGCGGCGAAGGGCAGCACCGAGACACCGGCCGCCAGCGCGCTGTATCCGGCCGTGTTCTGGAGGAACAGGGAGTAGACGAAGAAGACCGTGGTGAAGCCCGCGAAGTAGGTCAGGCTGATCAGGGAGCCGAGCGTGAACGAGCGCAGGGCGAACAGGTCCAGGTCGACGAGCGGGGCCCGCCCGCGCAGCTTCTGGCGCTTCTCCCACGCCCAGAACGCCATGAGCAGCAGCGCGCCCACCGGGAGCAGGGCCCACTTCAGCCGTCCGGTCCACTGCTGCTCCTGCACCAGCGGCAGCATCAGCGCGAGGACGGCGGAACCGAGGAGCAGCACGCCGAACGGGTCGAACTGCTCCCGCCTGCCCGTGGCGGGGAAGCGGGGCAGCAGCCGCAGTCCCGCGGCGAACGCGGCCACGCCGATGGGCAGGTTGACGAAGAACACCCAGCGCCAGCCGTCGTCGGTGCCCACGGCGTCGATCAGCACACCGCCCACCAGGGGGCCCGCCGCCGTGGAGACCCCGATGACACTGCCCAACAGGCCGAACGCCTTCGCCCGTTCGGCGCCCTGGAACATCTGCTGGATGAGACCCGAGGTCTGCGGGGCGACCATGCCCGCCGCCGCGCCCTGGATCAGCCGGAACAGCACCAGCCAGGAGGCGCTGGGGGCCAGTCCGCACGCCCCGGAGGCCAGCGTGAAAAGGGCCAGCCCCACCAGGAAGGCCTGGCGCCGCCCGCGCATGTCACCCAGCCGGCCCGCCGGGACCAGCACCAGACCGAACGTCAGGGCGTAACCGGAGACCACCCAGGACTGAGCGGCCTCCGATGCGGCCAGCCCGTGCTCCATCGAGGGCAGGGCCACGTTCACGATCGAGGTGTCGAGCAGGGAGATGAAGCCCGCCGTCAGACAGACGGCGAGCGCCTTCCACCGCCGCTGGTCGGGGGCGGGCAGGGCTTGGACAGTGGTCATGGGGTCACGCTAAGCAGCCACCCCGCCCAACGCATGGAAGGAGCCGTTCCGCGCGCGTCGTAGATACCGGGGGCGCTGTCTGCGATGCGAGGGTCCGTACGAGTGCGTCAGTCCAGGAACAGTGCCGCCCCGTCCCGTCTGCTCCTGCGGGCCCGCAGCCCCAGCACGGCCAGTGCCGCCGCCAGCCAGCACGCGCCGATCAGCGTCTCCCATCCGGCCAGTGCGGCCGTGTGGGCGTCCGCCCGGCCCGCCAGGACCTCGCGGACCGCGAGCAGCCCGTGGGTGAGGGGCAGCACCTGGCCGAGCCGGGCGAGGACGGGTCCGACGGCGCCCGACGGGACCTCCGGCCCGCACACGATCAGCATCACCGTGAACGCCGCGTTGGACACGACGTTGCGCAGATCCACGGCGGTCAGCACCAGGGAGCCGAGGAACAGGCCGAGGCAGTAGCTGGTCACCGCGACCAGGACCAGCAGTGCCGGGATCAGGGCCAGCGAGACGGCTGTCGGATGGAGGCCCGCCGTCGGTCCGAGGATCAGGAGTGCGCCCAGCCCGCAGGCGACCCCGTCGGGCAGCCAGAACAGGCTCCGCCCGACGAGGACGAGCGTGGGACTGGTGGGCGAGGCGACCAGCAGGGGCAGGGTTCCGTACTGGAGTTCCCAGGTGGTGGACGCGCTGGCGAAGACTCCGTGGAGCGTGACGAGCGCCACCGCGTTGCCGACGAGGAGGTAGCGGGCCTGCCCGGGGCCGAGCAGATGACCGATGGTGGCGAAGAACAGCACCTGGGCGAGCATGCGGACGAACCAGCCCAGCAGCCAGGTCTTCCAGGTGAACACGGTGCCGTAGTCGGCGGCCCCGGCGCGTGCCGCCCAGCCCAGCACGCGTGAGCGGCGTCCCGTCGCGGAGGCGTACGCGGTCCGGCTCATCGCAGGCCCACCGTCCCGTTCTCGCGGACGAGCCGTACGACCCTGCCGAGCAGCAGCCGGCCGAGCGCCCCGGTGAGGAGGCCGAGGCCGAGGATCGTCGAGGTGCGCCAGGCCACGGAGGTGACCGGTGCGGGGGTGAGCGCGTCGCGCAGCAGGTCGGAGCTCCAGGAGAGGTAGATGAGCCGGCCGACGGGATGGGTCCATTCGGGCAGCCGGTCGAGCGGGGCGAACACGCCGCCGAGCAGCAGGACGGGGTAGCTCAGGGAGTTCTGGAAGGTGCGGGCCGTCCGGGTGGCCACGAACAGGGCCGCCATCAGTGTGGCGGTGCCCGCGGTGGCGACGGCCGTGGCCAGGAGCGCCATGGCGAAGACGCCGGGGTGCGGGACGTGGGGGACGGTGCCGAAGCCGAGGACCGCGACGGCGGCGACCTCCAGGACCGTCAGCAGGCTGATCACGGTGGTCACCCAGACCCGGCTGAGGACCACGCGGGCGAAGTCGGCCGGTGCGGCGATCTGGAGTTCCAGGGTGCCGAGCCAGCGGTCGTTGTCCACGACCTCCCCGGAGATCAGCATCGCCATGCTCCACACCCCCATCAGGACGGGGGCCAGGAGGCCGTTGGCAAGCAGGTCGGGGCGGTCGTTGTGCCGGATCAGGAGCAGGAAGACCGCCGCGAGCAGCGGGGTGCGCACCAGGTCGATGAGGTAGTCGCGGTGGGTGAGCACCAGGCGGCCCTGGAACCGGCCGGCCGCCGCGAGCAGGCTCACCGGTTCACCACGCTGCGCGTCTCGTCGCGGTGCACCAGGCGAAGGTAGACCTCTTCGAGACCGGGCAGTTCGGTGCGCACCTCGGTCACACCGCGTTCGACGACGAACGCGAGGACGCGGCCCACGGATTCCTTGTCCTCCACCGTGACGAGCGCGGTCCCGTCGTCGTCGGGTTCGACGCCGAGGACCCCGGGGAGCGCGCGCACGAGGGCGAGGAGGGGTTCCTCGGCGCGGACGCGGACGCGTTCCTGGTGGGTGACGAGGCGGGCGAGCGTCTTCGGGGCCTCCGCCGCGACGACCCGCCCGTGGTTGATCATGGTGACGCGGTCGCAGAGGGCCTCGGCCTCGGCGAGGTCGTGCGTGGCGAGCAGGACGGTACGTCCCTCGCCGGCCAGTCTCCGGATCAGTTCGCGCAACTGCCGTGCGGCCAGCGGGTCCAGGCCGTTGGTCGGCTCGTCGAGCAGCAGGACGCGGGGGTCGCCGACGATGCCGCGGGCGAGGTGGAGGCGCTGGCGCATGCCGACCGAGAAGGTCTCCACCCGGTCGTCGGCGCGCTCGGCGAGCCCGAGTTCGTCGAGCAGCGCGTCGCTGCGGACCGCGCCCTCCCGTCCGGTCAGTCCGTACAAGGCGGCCCAGTAGCGCATGTTCTGACGGGCGGTCAGGCGCGGGTAGAGGCCGCGTTCGCCGCCGAAGACGATGCCGAGCAGGGGCCGGATCCGCCGGTGTTCGGTCGCCAGGTCGTGGCCGAGCACCCGGCCGCTGCCCGCGGTCGGCAGGAGCACGGTGGAGAGGATCTTCATCAGGGTGCTCTTGCCGGCTCCGTTCGGCCCGAGGAGGCCGTGCACCTCGCCCCGCTCGACGGTGACCGAGACGTCGTCGAGCGCGACGACCGCGGGACCGCGCCGGGTGCGGTACTCCCGTCGCAACCCGGTCGTCTCGACGGCCGGTTCGCCGTCGCCCGGGCGGGTGTCGCCGGGCCTGCCGTTCGTGCCGTCCGTCATCGCGCTCCCGTTGCCGTGGGGGTCGTCGGGTCCTCGTCCGAGGGGTGACGCGGGAGGTTCACGTGCCGGACTCCACGGCGGCCCGGCCGCCGCCGGCCGCCTTCTCGAGCCACTCCCGCCGCGCGGCGCCGGAGACCAGCAGGAAGGAACCGAGCGGCGTCCGCGCGACGAGATGGCGTCCCACGTCGTCCAGGCGCAGCGCGTCGGCCGCCTCGTCGTCCAGGGGTACGCCGAACAGCGGCAGTCCCGCGCCGAGCAGCCGCCGGGCGCCGATGGCACGGTGGGTGAGGTCGGAGGCGAGTTCCGTGAGCCGGCCGCCCTCGCCCTCGATGCCCGACTGGGCGATCAGCGCGGGCGCCCGGACCGGGCTGCTCCAGCGTGCCGTCGTGCGGGCGGCCCGCAGCAGCCGGGCGCGGACCGCGGCCGCGCGGGTGCCCGGGAGGGTCACGGCGGGCCGCGGGCCGAGCCGGGCGACGGCGTCCATGGCCTCCCGCCACTCGGGCCACAGTCCCGTTTTGGCGAGGTCGGTACGCAACTGGCGTACGCCCTCGTCGTCGAGGTGCTGGAGCAGCAGCGCCAGGTCGAGCAGGTCGCGGGTGCGGAAGGGGCGCTCCCAGCGTTCCGCCACCAGGGCGACCGCGCAGGCGGCGAGGGGGGAGCGGGAGGGGCGGGTCAGCCGCCGTGCGGGGGCGCGTACGTCGGTCACGATCTCCGCGGTGAACAGTCCGACGGCGTACGGGTCGGGGGAGGATTCGGGAGCCGGGCTGCGGAACTCGGCGCCGAGGTGGACGGGGACGCCGTCACCCTTCCTCGCGGGACTCACGGTGAAGGCGGCCAGGTCCCAGCCGTCCGCGGTCAGACGGCGGGCGCAGCTCCACAGGTCCGCGTGGCCGGCGCAGACGACGTCCAGGTCACCGGCCGCGCGCAGCACTCCGGGCGGATAGAGGCCGGCGATGGTCATGCCCTTGAGCAGAGAGGCCCCGGGCGCCACCGCCCGCAGCCGTGACCAGACCTCGCGGTAGTGCTCGACGCGGGCTCGGTGCAGCCGGAGTTCGGCCGACTCCGCCTCGGTGAGTTCCTCGCCGTCGCGGGCCCACAGGCTCAGCAGGGTCGCGGCGAGCTTGTGCCGGCCGTCGCGGGCGGTGCGCAGCACGGCCTCGCGCGACGCCGTGGGCCCGGTGCCGAGCAGGGCGAGGACGGTCGCGGTCGACACCTCCGCGTCCGTCGCCGTTCCGGTCGGTGCGTCTGTCAACGCCGGCTCCGCCCCGGTGGGTGATGGTGGGTGCGTGCTGGTGGACGAAGTCCCTCGGCCGGGGCTCCGTGAGGGCCGATGACGAATGCGATCAGGACCGCTGCGCGCGGCCAGGCGCGCACCCGGATCCCGATCGCATCCGGGGAACGGCTACTTGCCCGGCTTCGGGCGGACCTTGACCTGCTTGAAGGCGACACTCATGGGACCCTCCTTGATGTGGTCGGTCATGGAAAGTAGCCTCAGCGTATTGCCCTCGAATGGTGCATGACAATGACGCAACTCGCTTTGCATACAGCGGACTTGGCGTGCCCGACAGGTGCCCGCCCAGGCCCGGCGGACGAGCGGAATGCCGGAGGAGCATGACCGTCCACGCGTGGTTGAAGGCACCCCTGACCCATGATCCGGTTCGGCGCCACACCTATCCCGACGACGTCTATTTCCGGGAAATGGCCGCTTTTCTGGACGGCTGGGAACCGGAGCGCACCGACCAGGCATTGCTGGCGTCGACTTTCGTGATGTTCAAACCGGACGCCGTGGTCGGCCGGCGCGTCGAACCGGCGCTCGCCTTCCTGGCCGGGCACGGCTTCGAGCCGCTGGGCGCCCTGACCGTACGGGTGGACGCGCGGGTGTGCCGGGAGCTGTGGCGCTACCAGATCAACGCGGCGCCGCTGGCGGTCATCCGCGCCGTGGACATGATCCTCGAGTCCGGACCGCCCTGCGTCTTCGTCGCGCTCCGCGACACCCGGGGCCCGCGGCGCACCGGAACCTCCGCCGCGGAACGGCTCGCGGAGCTGAAGGGATCGTCCAAGAACCGTGCGGGAAACGGCGGTTCGCTGCGCGGGGCGCTCGGCTGCGAACTGATGTGCCTCAACTTCGCACACGCGCCCGACGATCCCGCCGACCTGATCCGTGAGGTGGGCGTCCTGCTGCCGGGACGGCGGGAGCGGGCGCTGTCCCTGCTGGCCGCCGACGTGTCCCCGCAGGGAGCGGCTGAACCGGGCGCTGTGGCCCGCGCGTTGTACGCGGCCCATCCCGCGCACCCCCTCACCCGGCCCGCGCAGCCCTCCGAGGCTCCGGGCGACCCGACGGTGCTGCTGGCGCGGGTGGAGGAGCTCGCCGCGGGCGAGGACGGACGGCCGCTGTGGGACCGCATCGTGATCGCCGCGGAGCTGGTGGAAGGCCTGCCGTCCGAGGGCCGGCCGCTGGTCGGTCCGCCGCCCGGCAGACACTTCACCCGTCCCCGCGCGGCGCCTCTCGCCGGACCGGCGGCCACGACAGTGGCGGACCGCTGAAGGTCACCGGCCATCCCTGCGACAGCGCGCCGAATCCGCACGGCCGCACCCCGACCGCACACCAGGAGGACAGCCACCCATGGCCGACGCCCAGGTCGAACTGCACGGACCCGCGCACGGAGAGGGGCCGCCCCGCCGGCACGGGCCGGTGGCCCGGGTCGCCGTGCTCTCCGACGTGCACGCCAACATCCCCGCCTTCGACGCGGTCCTCGCCGAACCCGACGTGGCCCGGGCCGACTTCGTCGTCCTGTGCGGCGATCTGACCTGGGGGCCGGAGCCGCAGGAGACGTACGAACGGATCCTCGGGCTGGGCGAGCGCGCCCTGTGTCTGCGCGGCAACGCCGACCGCTACGCCGCGGGGATCGGCACGGCGGCGCTGACCGCCGACACCCCGCGCCAGGCGTGGATCGCGGAGCGGCACTCGCCCGAGGCCATCGCCTTCCTCGACCGCCTGGCCTTCGGTCTCGTCGTCGAGATCGAAGGACTCGGACCGGTGCACTTCTGCCACGGTTCGCCGCGCAGCGACCACGAACTGGTCACCCCGGGGACGCCGTCCGAGCGGTTCGCCGAGCTGTCCGCGGCCATCGACGGCCGAGTCCTGGTCACCGGACACTCGCACCTCCAGTTCGACCGGGCCGTCGCGGGCCTGCGCAGCGTGAACCCGGGGAGCGTCGGGCTGCCGTACCACACCGGTGAACCGGGCACCGCCTACTGGGCGTTGCTCGGACCCGACGTCTCGCTCAGGACGAGCCGCTACGACGTCGAGGACGCCATCGCCCGAGCCCGCGCCGCCGTCGACCCTGACGCCGAGCGCTATTCGGACACCCTCGTGAACGCGCCCGATCCGGAAAAGATCGTCGCGGAGGCGGAAAGGCTGATCTTCGTGAATTGATCCGCGCGGTCGACGGAATTCTCCACTCCGTCAAATAGCAGCAACAAAAAGCGAGTTGGCGGTGCATTTCCGGCATGACGTTGACATGCGAGCACGCCATGTGCTGACCTGTGCATGCAAATTGGCAAGTTGTTTGGCACGTTTCTCTGGCACCGTTCCCGGCAGGAGGAATCCATGCAAACAGCTCCACTTCCCACCGCGAAAACACCCGCCGAGGTCACGTCCGTCTCGACCCCGGCGCCCGTGATGCTGCTGCCCCGCCTGGTCGAGCGCATGATCACCGAGCGGCAGGCCGCGCACATCGTCAAGTTCCGCACCACCTGCACCGACTGCGTGCCGAACTTCTGAGCACGGCGTCGCGCGTCGGCGGACAGTCGACAGCGTCCGCCGACCTGCGCGTGGTCACCGAAGTCGTCGCGGGCACCCTGCGCGCCGCCTCCCGGGGACTGTGCGTCCTCGCGGTCGACGGTCTGTCGCTCGACGTGGCCGAGTCCGCGCTCTCCCACGCGCACATCAGGCCACTGCGCTCCACGTTCCCGAGCACGTCGACGACGGCCTGGCTCACCGCGGTCACCGGCACGGACCCCGGCCGGCACGGCGCCGTCGGCATGGTCTACCGGGCACCCGGCGCCGACCACGTCACCCACCTCGTCACCGGGGAGACGTACGGCTTCGGATCCCCGAGGTCGCCCGGAGACGCGTTGCTGCACACCGCCCCCACCCTCTTCGACCACGCGGCCGCCGAGGGCCGGCCGGCCCTCGCGATCGGCGCCGAACTGGAACGGCTCACAGGTCCATGGGTGGAGGCGGTGCTGCACGGCGCCCGGATCGTGCCCTCACCGGCCGCCGGCGCACCCCTCACCACCGACCCCGTGGCCGTCGCCGAGCGGACCGTCCGCGAGGTCGGGGCCGTCCTCGCGCGCGCCTTCGACACCCCGCCGCTGGTGTGGGCGTACGTGAACCTCGACGACCACATCCACCGGCACGGCTACGACGCCCGGCTGCGCGAGGCACTGCTGCTGCTCGACACCGCGGCCGCCCGCTGGGCCGACGCCGGCTGGAGCGTCCTCGCCCATGCCGACCACGGCCAGGTCGAGGTGACCCCGAGCGAGGCCCTCGCCGACGTTTGGGCCCGCCTCGACGCCCCCGCCCACTGCCGTATGCCCGGCGGCGGCGCCGGCCGCGTCCGCTGGCTCCACCCCCTGCCCGGCCACGAGCGGCGCGTGGCCGACATGCTGCGGGACCGCCTCGCGGACCACGCCCTCGTGCTCACCCCGGACGAACTCCACGCGCGCGGACTGCTGACCGCGACGCCGGCCGTCCGCGAACGCATCGGCGAAGTGGTCGCCCTCGCCACCTCCCCGCACTTCCCCGTCCCCGACCCCGGCGTGGCCTGGGAACACGGATCGGTCTCCGACGGCGAGACCCTCGTCCCCCTCGCCTCCTGGAACCCCGCACCCGACCACTCCGCCCTGCCCTGACCCGCCCCCGGAACCTCACGACACGATAGGAGAACCCGTGAGCACGGTCGTGTTCCGCAACAAGACCGGTGGTTCGGAGACCCTGCACGCCACACCGGGACAGCGACTCCTGGACGTGCTGCGCCTCCACGGAATCCCGGCGAACGCCGTGCTCGTCCACCGCGACGGGGAGGTGATCCCCGAGGCGACCGCCGTCGTCGGCGCCGACGACGTCATCGAGGTCCGCCAGGTGCGCCACTACGACCTCGACGTGCTGCGCCGGCCCAAGGAACACGTCTACGCCGCCCCCGACCCCGTCTACACCAAGTCCGTCCTCTTCGACCACGGCGGCACCCTGGAGCGGCGCACCGAACAGTTCACCGCCGAGACCTTCGTGACCTACGTCGAGGAGACCTTCGTCCAGAGCATCGCCGCCGGCGCCACCATGCGCGCCGGGGACAAGGTGGTCATCGGGCTCTCCGGCGGCCGCGACAGCGTCGCCTACCTCAAGCTGCTCGAACGCACCCGCGGCCGCTGGCCCGAGGTCGACATGACCGCCGTGACCATCACCGGTCTGCCCGACTGGGACGAACCCGCCACCTTCCGTACCGCCCTGGACGCCTGCGCCGGACTCGGCGTCGACCACGTCGTCGTCACCGCCGACGACGTCGCCGAGGTGTTCCGGCTGCGCGAGCCGTTCGTCGACGTCATGAACAAGGTCGTCGCCGGGGAACACCGCAACATGAACATGGTCATCGGTCATCAGGTGCTGCGCCGCATGCTGGAACGGGAGGCCGAACGCCGGGGCGCCCCCGTCGTCGCGTTCGGCTTCAACGCCGACGACCTCGTCGCCAGCATGGTCACCTGGTTCACCACCGGCTACCGCATGGGCGGCATCCCGGTCCGTGAACTCGGTTCCCTGCGGTACGTGTTCCCGCTGTACCGCATCACCAAGAAGGAACTCACCCTCTACCTGGAGCTGGTCGCGCCCGACCTCAACCGGCAGGGGGCACCGGGCCGCTTCACGACCGGGTCCGACGAACGATCCCTCGCCTACGCCGTCGCCGACCACCTCTACGACCTGTGGCCCGGTATCGACTACTACCTCTTCAACGCCTTCGAGAACGTCCAGCGCACCCTGCTGCCCCTGGTCGACGACCTGTGCCGGGTGTGCGACGGCCGCTACGTGCTCCAGGAGGGCGTGGCCAACCCCGCGGGCCTGTGCGACGTGTGTGGATTCCTGCACCGTCAGGAGGCGTTGCGGGCGGACGCGGTATGAGCGATGTCCGCGGGCCGGAGGATCCTCCCTGGTACCTGACCTTCTTCGGGGAGGACTTCTGGGCCGTCGCCGAGCACGAGTACACGCCAGGACGCACAGCGGCCGAGGCCGACTACCTCGCCGCGGTCCTCGACGCCTCGGCTCCCGGGCGCCGCGTCCTCGACCTCGGCTGCGGCACCGGCCGGCACGCCGTCGCCCTGGCCGCGCGGGGGTTCGCCGTCACCGGGGTCGACGCGGGAGCGTGGGCCCTGGAGCGGGCCGAGGCCGCGGCCGTCGCGAGCGGGGTCGACATCGCGTGGGTGCGCCTCGATCTGTTGCGCGAACTGCCCTGGTCCCTGGGCGAGTTCGACGCCGTGGTGTGCGTCCAGTCGTTCGGCTGGGGGAGCGACGAGCAGCAGGTACGGCTGATCCAGGAGGTCCGGCGGGTGCTCGTCCCCGGCGGACTGCTCGTCCTTGACCACTCCAACGTGCTGGCCATCGCCGGGAATTACGTACCGGAGGCCACCTTCGAGACCGAAGGGCTGCGCGCCGACTTCCGCCGCTCCTATCGTCCGGTCTCCGGTCGCAGTGCGGGTGAGATCGAGGTCCGGCGGGGCGACGCGGAGGCGGTGGTCGTCCATGACGACGTCCGGATGTACCAGCCGGCCGAGGTGAGGGAGCTGCTGACCCGGTCAGGCTTCGAAGTCGAGCGCGCCGACGCCGACTTCACCGTCGGCAGGGATCCCGTCACGACGACGCGCTATGTGCAGTTCGTCGCCCGGAGCCTCGCGCGCACGGCGGGGGCGATCAGCGCCTGGGACCGGACGCCGGAAACTCGTACGCGGGAGACCTGGACGCCGGAGACCTGTTCGCCCGAGACCCGGAGGCCGGAGAGCCGTACGCGGGAGACCCGTTCGCCCGGGACCGGCTCGTCGGAGGTCCGGGCGCCCACGCTGGATCTGCGCTGGACGCCGGACGAGATCGCCTTCGTGCGACCGTCCGTCGACGCGGCCTTCCGGCGCGCCTACGAGGAGGGCGGCCTGGCCGACCTCTCGCGCGCCTACTCCCTGTCCGACCCCTACTCCGCGGAATCGGCAGCCCCCGTCCTGTCCGGGCACTTCGGAGCGCACCTCACGCCCGACATGGTGACCGCGGGGGCCGGCGCCACCGGTCTGCTGCACGCCTGCGCCGGACTGGCCGTGCCCGGACCGGTGCTGTGCCTGGCGGGCGGCCACCCGGATCTGCCCCGCTGGGCGGCGCGCCTCGGCGCGAGGACGATCACGACCCGACTGGAGGACCTGGCCGCCGATCTCGCGCGGCACGCCCCCTCACTCCTCGTCCTGGACCGGCCCACGATCACCGGAGACCTCTACGGAAGGGACCGGCTGGACGAGATCGCCGGGACGGCCCGGGCGTACGGCGCGACCGTGGTCCTCGACGAGGCCTACGCCGTGTACGCCGGGCCCGGTGCGAGCTGTGTCCCGGCGGTCGCCGAGCACCCCAACCTCGTCGTGCTCCGAAGCATGTCGAAGGGCTACTGCTGCGGCGGGCTGCGCGTCGGATTCGCCTTCGCGGCTCCGGAGTTGACGCGACGCCTGCGTGAGATCACGCCGCCGCTCGGCGTCGGCGGCGTGGGTCTCGACGTCGCCCTCCGCCTCCTGGCGCAGGGTGATGTGTTCGGGGCGCTGCGGGCCAGGATCGCCGAGGTGAAGCCGATCGTCGCCGGAACGCTGCGGCGGGCCGGACTGAAGGTCACCGAAGGGGACGGCTGTCTGCCGTGGGTGACGGTGGAGGGGGCGTGGGACACGGGCGGGATGTGGGAGAGGCACGGGGTGCGGGTCAAGGAGGTCAGGGGGTTGTGGCCGGCGGACGAGGGGTCGGGAGGTGCCGGGCGGCGTGACGACCCGGTGTACAAGGTCGCCGTACCCCTTTCCGAGGCCCGTCTCGCCGCCTTCCGTGACGCGTTCCCCGATCGGGTAGCCTCACCGACCTCGTCGCCGGGATCCATCACGGCATCGACGCCGACGAGGCGATGCGCTGGGTCGCGCGGCTCACCGAGTGGGATCGCTACCAGGGGTCGGCGGGGATCGCGGACGCTGCCGACTTCGTGGCCGGCGAGGCCGAGCGTGCCGGACTGACCGGGGTGGAGGTCCTGTCCTTCCCCGCCGACGGCCGGACCGCGTGGTGGACGTTCACCGCACCCTTCTCCTGGACCCCTCACTCCGCGCGGCTGTCGGTCCCCGGCCGGGCCGCGCTGGTCGACTACCCCGCCCAGCCGTACGCCCTGGCCGCCCACTCGGCCGCCGCGCACGGCGAAGCACCGCTCGTGCGCGCCCAGGACGACGGGTGGCCGCCCGGCGCGGTGGTCCTCGTGCCGTCGGCGGCGGGACTCGACGGGAAGCTGTTCGCCCGTATGCGCGAGGAGCGGGCGAGTGGCTTCTGCGTGACGACCGGGTCCGGCCGGCGCGACGGAGCGGGGCGCGTCGAACTGCCCGGCGACAGTGGACTGTTCGGGTTCAGTGTGGTCCCGGGGCAGATGGACGCCCTGCTCCGCGCCCACCGCCGGGGCGAACGGGCCCGGGTGACCGTCGAGGTCGACACCGCTCCCGCGCGGATGCCGGTGGTCGTGGCCCGTACGCCGTCGGGACCCGTCGCCCCGCCGCCGAACTCGTCCGACGCCTGCCTGATCACCGGGCACCTCTGCCACCCCGCCCCGGGGGCCAACGACAACGCCTCCGGGGTCGCGGCAGCCCTCGCCGCCGGGCGGGTCCTGGCGGCCCGGGAGTTGCGCCGCCCGGTCCGGTTCCTGTGGGCACCCGAGTTCGTGGGACTGGCGGCCTACGTCCACCGGCTCGTGGAGGAGGGCGGGGGACCGCTGCCGATGATGGCGATCGACCTCGACATGGTGGGCCAGGACCAGCGGCGCTGTGGCGGTCCGCTGATCGTCGAACACAGCCCCGAGTACCTGCCGCACTTCGCCAGCGCCCTGGTCGAGGCTTGCGTGCGTGCCCTGCCGCCCGCGGCCCGTTCCTACAGCGGAGCCGTGGGCTGCGACGTGTGGGCGTGGCGTACGACGCCTTTCGTCGGGGCCTCCGACCACGCGGTCCTCGCCGACCGGGGCATCGGCTGCCCGTCGGTCCAACTGGGCCACTGGCCCGACCGCTTCAACCACTCCGGCGCCGACACGCTCGACAAGGTCGACCCGGGGGAGCTGCGCAGGTCCGCCGCGATCGCCGCGTCCGCCGCCGCGTTCGTTGCGACGGCGGGCCCGCGTGAGGCCGACTGGCTCGCCCATCTCCTCGCCCGCTGGACCGCACGCCGGATGACCGCCTGTCTGCCGCCCGACGAGGGACCGCTCGCCGCAGCCTCGCTGACCCGCCGTGCGCGGTACGGACGCGAGGCACTGGGCACCCTGCGGACGCTCGGTGCCGACCCCGCGGTCCTCGGCCGGCAGACGCACCTCATCGACGGGCTGCACCACACCCTGGCGGGGGCCCTGGACGAAGTTCCCGTCCAAGGGAGCGGGGGCCCGCCGGTGCGTCGGGCCTGGCCGGGGCCCTTCAACCTGCGGGCCCTGATGGGGGCCGTGAGCGAGGCCGACCGGCAGTGGTTCGCGAGCCGGCTCGCCGAGGACCGGGGCCGGTTCTACGCCTCCGCGATGTCCCTGGCCCAGAGCGTCGACGGCGTGTCCGGCACGGCGGAGGTGGTCCGAACCGCCGCACTGGACGCGGGAATCGAGTGGGAGGCGGGCTTCGGTGAACGCTTCCTGGCCGCGATGAAGGGAGCGGACTGGGTGAAGGAAGGCGAGGGGGAGCGGAGTTGAGAATGCGGCGCGTGGCCGTGACCGTCAGCGATTCCATCGACGACGTCGACACCGTCCAGTGGGGCGAGGTCGCCGCGGCGGGGACCGCGCCCGTCCACTACGGTCCCGCGTACCTGCGGGCCTATGAGAAGCACCCGTTGAGTCCGTTCCTCGCGGCCCGCTATCTGGCCGCCGCCGAAGGGGACCGGACCCTCGCCGTGCTGCCGTGCTACCTCCAGAAGCAGGGCGATCCGTACGGGTTCCTGCGCGGCGCCGGCATCGAGGAGGCCGACGGACCGGCGCTCCTCGGGCACAACTGGTACTGCTACGACACCCGTGTGCCCGTACGTGCGACGGGTCCCGGGGAGCGGGCGCGTGTGCTCGGAGCGGTTCTGGACGCCCTGCGCGAGCAGGCCGCCGCCGACGGTGCCCGGACCGCGGGACTCGTCAGCGTCCCCGAGGGCGACCCCGTCCTCGACGTCGCCCGGGACAAGGGCTGGAGGGTGGCCCCGATCGTCACCCGCTTCCAACTTCCCCTGCACGGTGCGGCGGGAGAGCCCTTCCTCTCCTACGACGGCTATCTCACGACGCTGGGCGCCCGCACCCGGCGCACGATCCGCCAGTACCTGCGGCGCGCGGCGGAGGCCGGCGTCATCACGGCCGTCGAGGTGCCCCGGCCCGAGGTCCTGCGTACGGTGGGGGACCTCACCCGTCGCACCGCGGCCAAGTACGACAGCGCGGGCATGTATCCCGAGCCGGCCTTCACCGACTTCGTCCTGGCCCTCGGCGATCACGCCCGGGTGGTCCGCGTCGACCGCGGCGGAGAGACGCTGGCGGCGGCGGTCGTTCTTTTGGACGAGGAGCGTCTGCACATGTGGGCGGGCGGCACGAGCCATGCCACCGTGGACGGCTTCAGCCCCAACTACCTGCTGTGGGCCACGGAGATCCGCACGGCCATTTCCTGGGGGAAACGCTGGGTGGAGGGCGGCCGGAGCAACCAGCCCATGAAGTCCCGCCACGGCATGAGCCCCCTGCGCCTGTTCGCCTGCGTGGCCCCGCCGGCACGCTGACGACGGGCCGACGCGACGTCCGCCGGGTCGTGAGCGTCTGTTAGCTTGCCGGGATGGACGATCTGGGACCCGTGGCGTGGCCGCCGGCGCCGATCCGGACCGAGCGGCTCGTGCTCCGCGGGTCCGAGGCGCGGGACCGGGCGGCGTTCGTCGAGCTGCTCGCCTCGCCGGACGTGCACACCTACCTCGGTGGTCCCCGGTCGCGGGACGAACTGGAGCTTCGGACACCCGAAGTGCCCGAACGGTGGCCCGGGAGTTTCGTCGTCGAGCTCGACGGGGTGATGATCGGCCAGATCCTGCTCAGGAGGGCGACCGCGCACCGGCGGCCCGCGGCGGTGGGGAAGGCCGATCTCGGCTATATGTTCCTGCCCCGCGCGTGGGGCCTCGGATACGCGGGCGAGGCGTGCGCGGCGGCGCTGGCCTGGTTCGACGGTGTTTTCCCGGGTGAGCCGGTGGTGCTCGCCACCCAGACCGCCAACGCCCGTTCGATGCGGCTCGCGGCGAAGCTGGGCTTCGCCGAGGTGGAGCGGTTCGAGGCATGGGGCGCCGAGCAATGGCTCGCCATGCGACCCCCGGTCGGGCCGGCCGGTCGCCGGTAGCACCGGTCGGCCCGTCGACATGATCACCGGCTCCGGTGAGCGGTCATGGTGTCGGGCGTTGTCCACCGGCGGTCTTCGTGACGGGGCAGGTCGGTGACGGTGGGCTGCCCGGTCCGCACGGTGACAGGGCTTCGCGGCGACGCATGAACGCGCAAGAATTTGCGTCGCTTGCGTTCGCTTGCAATCCGCCCCCTCCTCGCGTCGAGGGCCCATGCGGGGGCTCGTTGGCCACAGTATCGATCAGCCGACTCCTTGAGCCGTGTCCTCGGCGCGGAGGCGTGAATGCCGTCGATGAAACTTGTGGTGTCCAGACCGTAGACGCGCTCACACAGCTCTGCAATATTGCGATGAAACAACGCAAGAAGCTGCGTGCGTGATCGGTTCCGTCATCGGGAGTCGTGTACGCCCATGCCGACGCCGTCGCCGATCCCTCGCACCGCTCCACCGCTCTGCCCAGGAACGAGCCGACCCCGCCGCCCCTCCGGCGCGCGAACCTCCGCAGGGAGTGAACCCCGCATGACTCCACACAAGCCGAGATCCTGGAGAAGCCGCGCAGCGACCGCCGCGCTGGCTTCCCTCGTCATGGTTCTGGGCCTGCCCGCCGTCGGCGCCCACGCGGCCGGCGGCCCCGACGCCGCCGCGGAAGCCCCCACCAAGGCCGGCAGTGCCCGCAGCGGCCACACGGCCGCCAGCATCACCGACGGCGACGCCGACACCTACTGGCAGGCCGGAAAGAAGTCGGCCCAGTGGGTGCAGACCGACCTCGGACGGACCGAACGGGTCCGCGAGGTCGTGCTGCGGCTGCCCGCACACTGGAAGGCCCGCAAGCAGACGCTGGCCCTCCAGGGCAGCGCCGACGGAAAGAGCTTCGCCACCCTCAAGTCGTCGGCGCAGTACGTGTTCGGTCCCGCCGACGGCAACACGGTGAAGGTCTCCTTCCCCGCGACCTTAACGCGCTACGTACGAGCCGACTTCAGCTCCAACTCGGTCGCCCCCACCGCCCAGTTGGCTGAGATGCAGGTCCTGACCTCCGCCGCCCAGACCCCCAACCTCGCCCAGGGAAGGCCCTTCACCGAGAGCGGGCACGCCGACGTGTACGGCGCGGCCAACGCCGGCGACGGCAACCGGTCGACCTACTGGGAGAGCGCCAACAACGCCTTCCCGCAGTGGCTCCAGGTCGACCTCGGATCCTCGGTCAAGGTGAACCAGGTGACCCTGCGGCTGCCGAGCGGCTGGCCGAGCCGCAGCCAGACCCTGAAGATCCAGGGCTCCACCGACAACCAGAACTTCACGGACCTGACGGCCTCGAAGGCGTACACCTTCGACAGCGGCAGCGACCAGTCGGCGACCATCGCGCTCGACACGACCACGACCCGCTATGTGCGGGCCCTGTTCACGGCCAACACCGGCTGGCCCGCCGGTCAGGCGTCCGAGCTGGAGGTCTACGGGCCGGCCACCGGCGACACCCAGGCGCCGACCGCCCCGGCGAACCTGGCGTTCACCGAGCCCGCCACCGGGCAGATCAAGCTGACCTGGAACGCGGCGAGCGACGACACGGCCGTGACCGGGTACGACGTCTACGCCAACGGGCAGCTGCGGGCGAGCGTCGCCGGTAACGTCCTGACCTACACCGACACCCAGCCGGCCGGCACCGACGTCACGTACTTCGTCCGGGCCAAGGACGCCGCGGGCAACGTCTCCTCCAACAGCAACAGTGTCACCCGGCAGGGATCGGGCGGCGACACCCAGGCGCCGACGGCACCGGGGGCCCTCGCCTACACGCAGTCCGGCGGCGACGTGAAGCTGACCTGGCAGGCGTCGAGCGACAACGTCAAGGTCACCGGGTACGACGTCTACGCCAACGACCAGCTCCTCAAGTCCGTCGCGGGCGATGTCACCACGTACACCGACACTCCCTCGGCGACGGCCACGGTCACCTACTACGTGAAGGCCAAGGACGCCGCCGGGAACGTGTCGGCGGCGAGCAACAGCGTCACCCGGACCGGCTCGACAGGCTCGGGAACCAACCTCGCCGAGGGCAAGCCGATTGAGGCGTCCTCCTCCACGTTCACCTATGTCGCCGCCAACGCCAACGACGGCCAGATCGGCACCTACTGGGAGAGCGGGGGCGGCGCCTACCCGGCCACCCTCACCACCAAGCTGGGCGCCAACGCCGACCTCAGCCAGGTCGTCGTCAAGCTCAACCCGGACGCCGCCTGGGCGACCCGTACCCAGAACATCCAGGTGCTCGGCCGCGACCAGGACGCGACCGCCTTCACCAGCCTCGTCGCGGCGAAGGACTACACGTTCAACCCGTCGAGCGGCAACACCGTGACCATCCCGGTCTCCGGGTCCGTCGCGGACGTCCAGCTCAAGTTCACGTCCAACTCCGGCGCCCCGGGCGGCCAGGCCGCCGAGTTCCAGGTCATCGGCACCCCGGCCGCCAACCCCGACCTCAAGGTCACGGGTGTCACCAACACCCCCGCCGCCCCGGTCGAGTCGGACGCCATCAGCCTCACCGCGACCGTCACCAACAGTGGCACCAAGCCGTCCAAGGCCACGGACCTCAACTTCACCCTCGGCGGCACGAAGGCCGCCACGGCGGACGTGCCCGCGCTCGCCGCCGGTGAGACGAAGACCGTCACCGCGAGCATCGGGGCCCGGGACGCGGGCAGTTACACGGTCGGCGCCGAGGTGGACCCCTCCAACAAGGTGATCGAGCAGAACGAGGGGAACAACACCTTCACCCGCACCGACCCGCTCGTCGTCAAGCCCGTCTCCAGCTCCGACCTGCTGGCCGCACCGGTCGCCTGGAGCCCGACCAGCGCCTCCGCGGGCGACGACGTCAAGTTCACCGTCGCGATCAAGAACCAGGGCACCGTGGCCTCCGCTTCGGGCAGTCACGCCGTGACCCTCACGATCCAGGACTCCAAGGGCGCCACGGTCAAGACGCTCAACGGCTCCTACGACGGTGCCATCGCCGCCGGCCAGACCACGGCCCCGGTCTCCCTGGGCTCCTGGACAGCCGTCAACGGTAAATACACCGTCAAGACCGTCATCGCCGACGACGCCAACGAACTTCCCGTCAAGCGCACCAACAACACGACCACCCAGCCCCTGTTCGTCGGCCGCGGCGCCGACATGCCGTACGACATGTACGAGGCCGAGGACGGAACGCTCGGCGGCGGCGCCAAGGTCGTCGGACCGAACCGGACCGTCGGCGACATCGCAGGCGAGGCGAGCGGACGCAAGGCCGTGACCCTCAACGGCACCGGCCAGTACGTCGAATGGACCACCCGCTCGGCCACCAACACCCTGGTGACCCGCTTCTCGATCCCCGACGGAACCGACACGACACTCTCCGTCTACGTGGACGGCCAGTTCCTGAAGACGATCGACCTCACCTCCAAGTACGCCTGGCTGTACGGCAACGAGACGGCGCCCGGCAACTCGCCCGGCTCCGGAGCGCCCCGGCACATCTACGACGAGGCCAACCTCCAGCTCGGCCGGACCGTCCAGGCCGGATCGAAGATCAGGCTCCAGAAGGACGCGGCCAACTCCTCCACCTACGCCATCGACTTCATCAACACCGAGCTCGCGACGGCCGTGCCGAACCCCGACCCGGCGGCCTACACCGTCCCGGCCGGCTTCACCCACCAGGACGTGCAGAACGCCCTGGACAAGGTCCGTATGGACACCACCGGCAAGCTCGTCGGCGTCTACCTGCCCGCGGGCGACTACGAGACGTCCAGCAAGTTCCAGGTCTACGGAAAGGCGGTCAAGGTCGTCGGAGCCGGGCCCTGGTTCACCCGCTTCCACGCACCCGCCTCGCAGGAGAACACCGACGTGGGCTTCCGGGCCGACGCCACGGCCAACGGCTCGACGTTCGCCGGGTTCGCCTACTTCGGCAACTACACGTCCCGGATCGACGGCCCGGGCAAGGTGTTCGACTTCGCCAATGTCTCCGGCATCACCATCGACAACATCTGGGCCGAGCACATGGTGTGCCTCTACTGGGGCGCCAACACCGACAGCATGACCATCAAGAACACCCGCATCCGTGACACCTTCGCCGACGGCATCAACATGACCAACGGCTCCACGGACAACCACGTCGTCAACAACGACGCTCGGGCCACGGGCGACGACAGCTTCGCCCTCTTCTCCGCGATCGACGCCGGCGGCGCCGACGAGAAGAACAACCTCTACGAGAACCTGACGTCCACACTCACCTGGAGGGCTGCCGGAATCGCCGTCTACGGCGGCTACAACAACACCTTCCGCAACATCCGCGTCGCCGACACCCTGGTCTACTCCGGCATCACCATCTCCTCGCTGGACTTCGGCTACCCGATGAACGGCTTCGGGACCGATCCCACGACCATCGAGAACGTGTCCCTCGACCGGACCGGCGGCCATTTCTGGGGCTCCCAGGTCTTCCCCGCCATCTGGGCGTTCTCCGCGTCCAAGGTGTTCCAGGGCATCCGGGTCAACGACGTCGACATCGACGACTCCACCTACGGGGGCGTCATGTTCCAGACCAACTACGTAGGAGGACAGCCCCAGTTCCCGGTGAAGGACACCATCTTCACCGACATCTCCATCACCAACTCCAAGAAGAGCGGCGACGCCTTCGACGCCAAGTCCGGATTCGGCATCTGGGCCAACGAGCTGCCCGAACCCGGTCAGGGTCCCGCCGTCGGCGAGGCCACCTTCCGCAACCTGCGGATGAGCGGCAACGCCCAGGACGTCCGCAACACCACCAGCACCTTCAAGATCAACATCGAGTAGCGACTCCGACGGCGCGGAATCCGTCCGCGCCGAAGGACAGGGGCCGCCTCCAGGCTGGGGAGGCGGCCCCGTCGCTGTCCCGGTCGAGGAGCCGCAAGCCGGACACCGGCCGGGAGAACGGCGTACCGCGCCGTTCCGAAAGGCCGGACCCCGTCAGGAGCCGCCGAAACGCCGGTGGAACTCCTGGGCCACATCCCCTCCGGCCGTCGTCACGAGGGCCGTGACCACCGGATGGACGATCAAGCCGGTGACGGCCGCGGCCAGTGCGGGCAGGTGGCGCGAGAACCATCCGCGGGCGTAGTCCATCACCGTCAGGTCGATCTCACCGGTGACGGCTTCCTCCAGCTCGTCGAGCAGTGCCCGGGCGCGATCGCCGGACGGCTCGTCGACGGGGACGAGCCCGCGGACCCGGGCGAACTCCGCACGCAGCAGGCCCCGTTCCTCGTCCGTCACCGGAGTCGTCGCGGCGGAGGCCGCATTCGTGCGGATGACCACGTTCCCCTGGCCGACGACCACCTGCCCGGTGACGTCGTTCGTGCGTACGGTGTAGCGGTCGGGGTCGTTGTCCTGCATGGAGGGTCCTGCCTTCCGTGGCGAGAAGCCGGGTAAGGGACGAGCGGTGGCCGATCAGGTGTCCGTCGGCGTCGGCATCGCGGTGTCGCCGTCGACCGCGGTGCCGGACACGTCCAGCTGGACCGTCGGCCGTCCCCAGTCGTCCAGGACGGTCACCCTGGTCTGGTAGTCGCCGGGACGCGGCGGTCTGAACGTCACGCTGAACACACATCTCTCCTCTTCCAGGGCGGGTGGGCAGGACGTTCGCCGAACCGACCAGGCCGCCTGGTCACGGACCGAGAGGCTCGACTCGTTGTCGCACTTCAGCCATGCGAAGGAGAAGGACACCGATTCCTGGCCCTCACCCGCCGTCACCGGCCCGAACTGCGCATCGCCGGAGTCCGGGACGGCCGTCGCGGGCGGGCAGTACTGGGAGCCGTCGGACACCTTCGACTCCGAGACCGTCGGTGAGGACGGGACCGGACTGTCGGAGCCGGAGTTCGGCACCTTGCTCACGTGCGGACCGGGCCCGTGGGACGGGGGCGGGGTCATCGTCACGGTCATGCCGGGGGACGACCAGGTCGGAAGGTCGGACAGTGAGGGAGAGGGGACGACGAGACGCGGTGAGGCAACGGGAGCCGAGCCCGTCGCGTCCGGCGGCTCGCCGTTCCCGCCGACCGCGAACGCGGTGTAGAAGCCGCCCGCCAGAAGCGCCGCCACCGCCGCACCGAGGACGGCCGGGTTGCCCGCCACGGCGGCCGGCCCGGCTTTGGCGGGCATCGCCGCCGCGTGTCCGAGCGCGGCTCCGCCCGTGGCGGCGGACGTGATCGCCAGCCCGGCGGTGACCCCCAGCACCTTCCGGCGGACCTCCTCTTCGTGCGCGAAGTAGGCCTCGTCCTCCACCGCCCCCGACGCACGTGCCGCAGAACGCCCCAGTTCCAGGACCTCGTGCCAGGTGCCCCAGCGCAGGGTGCGGGCGAGCGCCGGGGCCGCGGCGCGGGCAAGCTCCCGAACGGCGGCGTGATCGTGCGCCCGTGCGGAGGCGTTCAGGGCGTGCCGGATCACGGCGGCCTGCGCGGCGATGGCCCTGCGGTGGCTCCGGGTTCGCACCCACGTGGTGATCGCGGGGGTGAACTCGTCCGCACGGTGGCCGGAGCCCAGCCGGGCCACGACGAGTCCGGCCGACCGGCCGCCGAGCCGGAGGCCGTCTCCCTCCGCCCGCACCAGGCCGAGGGACTCGAGCTCTTCCAGGGCCTGGCGGTTCACGTCCCCCACCATGGCCTCGAGCAGGGTCCCGGAGACCGGCAGGGGACGAAACGCGTCGATCAGGTTCAGGAGGCGCGCGGCCGGCTCGCTCAGCCGGCCGGCGAGCCCGACCGCGACGGACTCCTCGGTGAGGGCGAAACTGGCGGGTTCGGCCGCCCCGGGGTGCCGGTCGGCGGCCCGCAGCGCCGCGGCGGCCTGGACGAGCGCGGACGGATTTCCGTGAACCGCCGCGGTGAAGCGTCTGGCCGAGGCGCGCTCGTCGTCGTCCAGGGAGCGGTCCAGCTTCCGGGCGAGAAGGGCGAGGGCCGCCTCCTCGGGCAGTCCGTCCAGGCGCAGTGCTCGTCCCTCGGCCCCCTCGCGGTGCTCCGCGCAGGCGATCACCACGTCGCAGCCGGGGGCGGCGTCGAGCAGCGCGGCGAGGTCGTCGTCCGAACCCTCGAAGTCGTCGACGGCCAGGAGGGCCTGGACGGAGCCCATCAGACGCCTGCGCCTGTCGGGGTCGGGTTTGTAGTCCTCGGCGTCGTAACAGGCGTGGAAGAGGTCCTCGACGACATCCTCCACGGGGAGTCCGGCGGCCGACAGCAGCACCACCTCGCGGTCGCCGGCCGCGTGGTCCGCGACGAGGTGCCGCAGCAGGGCGGACTTTCCGCATCCGGCCGGGCCGTTGATCTGGACCGGGTACCCCTCCGCCAACCACTCCGCGACGTGCGCCAGTTGCTCGTCGCGCCCCACCAGCGCCACGCCCCGTGCCGGAATCCTCCGTCCGGCCGGGCTGCCGCGGCGACGGATCGGCGGCGGACCTTCGGTCCGCAGCGTCACCGTCGATCCGCGGTCGGCGTGGACGACGATGTTCCGGTAACCGACGACGACCTGCCCCGAGATGCTTCCGTCCGTGTGGACGGAGGCTCCCTTGCCCCCCATGTACGTACTCCCGCCCCCTGCTCGTCGGCCGAGGACAAGAGCCAAGCAAGGGGATCACGCGAGCAGGGCCGGATGTCCGATCCTGACCGACATCAGCCCGGCGCTGACTGTTCGGGCTCGCGGGAATTCAGAGCCCGGTGACCTTTCCGCTCGCGGAGACCTCGTAGACCAGGGTCACCGTCCGGTGTCCGCCCGGGGCCAGCCGTACGTCCCAGCGGGCGATGCCGTCGGCGTCGACCGCGTCGGGTTCCGGGGCGCACGCCTCCTTGCGGAGCCGCACCTCCACCGCCGAGACCTCGGACACCGGGATCCGCTCGCGCAGCGTGACGACCTGCTCGTCCTGCTCCCCGGGGGCGGAGAAGCGGGAAAGGTGGAGCCTGACCGTGCGGGTGACGACGGTCCGCTGGGTCAACGAGGTGGTGTCCCGGGTCTCCTCGGCGTGCCGGACCACCCGGTAGTCGTCGTGGCTGCCGAAGGCGAGCTCTACGGGAGCACCGGGGGCGGTGAAGGGCAGCGTGCCACGGCCGGTGAAGCCGCTGTCGCGCACGAGGTCCACCGGTCCGGCCAGCAGCGCGTGCCCGGAGCCGTTGTCGAACCGCACGACCCGAGTGACCAGCGGTGACAGTTCCGGAGAGGAGGCGTACTCGCTGCGCGCGGCACTGGTCACGGCGGAGACCGGGACCCTGTGCGCACGTCCGTCCGCGGGCACGGAGACCGGTACGGGGGAGTGCAGCACGCGGGCCTGGCCCCCGTCGTCCACGCCCGGCAGGCCGAGCACCGGGGCGGGGCCGATCTCGGCGATCTCCTCCTCCCGGAACTCCACGTCCACCGTGCGCCGTTCGGCGGCGGTCCGGTCCGTCAGCGTGAGGTGGTCCTCGGTGAGCCGGGGCGGTTCGCCGGCCCGGGCCGAGCGGGCCGTCGACAGCGTCAGACGGACGTCCGACCAGTCCTCGCCGGTGCGCTGCCAGACCATCGCGTCGGTCTCCAGGGTCAGCGTGTCCCCGTCGAGCACGGCCCGGTAGGCGGGACGCCACAGCGCACACGGCGTGAGGTGGGTCAGGCGCAGCCGCGCCGGACCTGCTTCCGCCGCCTGCACGGTCAGTTCCACGTGGCCGAGCAGTTCGGCGGGCGGCTCCTCGGCCATGTCGAGGGCCCGGTACGTCTCGTCGATCTCGGTGGACAGGGCCGACAACTCGGCTTCCACGGCGCGCAGTTCCTCGCCGCAGGTGTCGCGCTCGCCGTCGACGCGGTCCAGTTCACGGGTCCATCGGTCCTCGTCGGGCTCGCCGAAGCCGGTCCCCTCGGAGATGTCGCGCAGCAGATCGGTGGTGAGCCGGCCGAGTGCTTCGAGGCGGGCCCGGAGCCGGTCGCGGCGCCTGCCGAGGGTGACTTGCTCGGCCTCGAGCTCGTCGACGCGCAGCCGCAGCGCGGAGTCGTCGTCGGCGGGACCCGGCCCGTGCGGCGTCCAGGCGCGGACGATCCGCACGTCCAGGACACTCGCCCCGTGGCCGCCGGTCAGCTCGGCGTGCAGGGTGCGGTCGACCGCGAGCGCGCTCACCGGGCCGAGGCGCAACTGCTGGATACCGGCGTCCAGTTCGAGGTCGGTGGTGCGCTCGACATGGGCGCGGTCCTCGAGACAGGTGACGGCGGTGACGGGCAGCGGGAGGATCTGGGGGTTGGTGGGCATGGTGGGTCAGCTCCTGCGGTTGCCGCCGACGATGGCCTTGGCGGCCGGGACACGGATCTCGTAGCCGCCGTCGAGGGCGGTGCTGCCTCCGGCGGGCAGGTCCACCCGCCACACACGGGTGCCCGGTGCGAGGCTGTCGGGTCCGGCGTCCTGCGGGGGTGTCGTCCAGTCGGCCCGCTCCTCGATGCGGACCTCCGCGTGCGAGGTGACCGGCACCTGTTCGTGGACCTCGACGGTGACGGGCCGCGCGAGCCGGTTGGCGAGCTCGACGTGCACCTGGTGGTCGAGCACGGTGGTGCTGCCGCGCAGGCCCGAGGTCGACTCGCGCAGGTTCGTGCGCCGGGTGACCCGGATGCCCTCGGCCGGTCCGAGCCCCATCCGCCGGACACCGCCGGGAGGGAGCGTGGGCAGCGCGGCGGTCAGCAGGAACTCGTCGTCGACGGTGACCTCGACCGGGCCGGCGAGCAGGGCCTGGTCGGTGGCGTTGGAGAGCACCAGCGTGGCGTACGTCGTCTGTTCCAGGGCCGGTACGCACAGGTACTCGGTCCGCAGGCCGACCGGCATCTCCGTGACGGTGACCGTGTGCCAGGTGCCGTCCGAGGGGATGTCGGCGCGCGCGGCGGCGTCGAAACGGTGGTCGAAGGAGCCCGCCGACTCGCGGGGTCGCACGGCGTGCCCGGGCAGCGGCAGCGCCGAGACGGTCTCGGCGCGCCGCCGGTACTCGACCGCCACGGGGTCGAAGGGCGTGTGCGGGAACAGCCTGCCCCGGGTGTCCGCCTGCACGTCGGGCCCGTTCAGGACGAGCGCGGCGTAATCGAGCTCCGCGTCGCTCGGCCGCGGGGGCCCGGCCGTGACCGGAGCCTGCCCGGGTGGCGGCGGGGCCGCGCGGCCGGGAGCCGCGGGTGCCAGGGACGCGCTCCGGGCGCGGGCCGCGGGCCTGCCCGAGGGTGCCGCCCCCACCGGCTGCGGGGCAGCGGGCAGGGCGCCGCCGAAGGCCGCGGGCGCGGCACCGGGCGCCGCCATGGGCGCGGCCGGCGGCATGCCGTACATCGGGGGCGGCGGGGGCGGCGCGACCGGGCCGGCGGAGGCCACGGGCGCGGCCCCGGCTCCCGCGGCCCAGGGACGGCCGGTTTCAGGGCGGGGTCCCGCCGCGTCGTACCCGGAGAACAGGTCGGCGAGCCCGGCCGGCGGCTCCCGCCAGCCGGAGGGCGCGGGGGCGGTCTGCCGCCGTCCGACCCGCAGGGAGCGCAGCCGGGGCAGATCGGTGCGGCGCCGCAGGTCCGCGGTGGCCAGGGCGACGCGCACCCCGGTCCAGTCCTCGCCGGTGCGCTGGGCGACCGAGGCGCGCAGCACCAGGGTCCCGGAGTCGTCGCCCTGACGATGGGCCAGACGGTACGCGGGCACCCAGACGGCGCCCGGCACCCCGTACTCCAGCTCCAGTTCGACGTCCCCGGACCCTTCGAGGGTCAGCACCGCGCAGACCGTGGTGTCCACGTGCGCCGGCCCCGCGTCGGTGGAGGCACGGTTCCAGCGGTCCAGGGCGATCGAGAACTCGTGCTCGGCGAGGCGCAGTTCCTCCTCCAGCTCGGCGAGGCGCCGGTGCAGGTTCGTGAGCCGTTCGTCGACGAAGTCGGCGAGCCGCAGCCAGGCGTCCACGGGTGTGATGCGGTGCGGGTCGTCGCGCTTGCGGGCCGGGGGAACCGGGCGCAGCGCCGCGACCTCGGCGATCAGGGCCTCGTGCCGGTCGCGGCGGGCCTGGGCGGCGGCGCTGACCTCGCGCAGCCGCTCCATCTCGCGCCGCAGGGCGTCGGCCGTGCCCGCGGCCGCCGGTTCGGCGTCCACCTCCACCCGTACCTCGGTCACGCGGACCCCGTCACCGCCTGCGACCTTGGCGCGCAACGAGTCCGGGTCCATCGAGCGGGGCAGCCCCGCCACCCGCACCCGCCCGTCCGGCGGTACGGTTCCCCGCGCGACCCGGCTGCAGAGCGCTCCCTGCGCGTACACGACGACCGCGTCGAGTGCCGACGCCCATCGCTGTGTTCCCTCGGATTCCTCGGACTTCATGTGCTGCGCCCCCGTCCTGTTCGTGCCTGGCGAAGCCTACGCGCTCGCGATCGCCCTGAGCCGGTGCAGTCGCAGTCCGAGCCGCAGTTCCAGGTCGTTCTCGCGGCGCCAGTCGGGGCCGCGGTCGACACGGGCCGGGCGGCTCACGACGTGCCAGGCGGGACACGGACGCGGTAGGAGCGGAGTCCCTGGGTAACCGGATCTGGGGCGCGGCGCGATCCCACGCGAAGCGGTCCTGCTCATCGTCCGGGCACGGCATCGCCGGAGGGTCTTCAGGGCCACGGCCCCGCCGCTCGATCACGGGCCGGTCGACTGCGTCGACGTCCCGCTACGGACGGGTGGCGTACAGGGTGACAGAGGTTCGCAGCCAGCCGGCCCACGCTGAGGAGTCCGCGGGTTTCCCTCACGGGTAAAATTGCAGAAAGCGAGAAGCAGCCTGCTCGGGGACACGCCTTGAATGCCTCGGCAGGGTCCTTTTCTCCGGGGATATCCAGCTGACCCGCATCAGGGTGCGGGTGGGATCAGCCCCTTCCGCACCACACCGGTCAGACGAGGCACGCAATGGATCCATGGCTGATCTGGTTGATCATCGCGGCCCTGTTGGCTGCGGCCGAGATCTTCACCGTTACCGCTGCGCTCGGAATGCTGAGTGCGGCCGCGTTGGTCACGGCGGGGTCCGCCGCGGTCGGACTGCCGCTGCCGTTGCAGTTCTTGGTGTTCACCGTTGTGGCTGTAGTCAGCGTGCTGTTTGTGCGCCCCATCGCGCTGCGCCACGTTCGCCGGCCCCAAGCGGAGAGGTTCGGCGTGGAAGCGCTGATCGGCAGGAGCGCGTATGTCGTCTCGGAGGTGACGGGCCTGGGTGGCAGGGTCCGCATCGGTGGCGAGGAGTGGACGGCCCGTGCCTACGACGAGACGTTGGTGATTCCTCCTGGAAGGATTGTCGACGTCATGGAGATCAGCGGCGCCACCGCGATTGTCTACCCCCGGGACTGAGACCATGGAAAATACGGCGTTGTTGATCGGCGGCCTGATCGTCGCGCTGATCGCGGTCTTCACCGTGGTGCGGGCGGTCCGGATCGTGCCCCAGGCGCGCGCTCGCAATGTCGAGCGGCTCGGCCGCTACCACCGGACTCTGAATCCCGGCCTCAGCCTGGTCATCCCTTACATCGACCGCGTTCGACCGATGATCGATCTGCGGGAACAGGTCGTTTCCTTCAAACCGCAGCCTGTCATCACCGAAGACAATCTGGTTGTCGAGATCGACACGGTTCTGTATTTCCAGGTCACCGACCCGCGAGCGGCGTTCTACGAGATCGCGAATTTCCTTCAGGCGGTCGAGCAGCTCACCGTCACCACCTTGCGTAATGTCGTGGGGTCCATGGACCTGGAGAAGACGCTCACCTCACGGGACACCATCAACAGCCAGCTTCGCGGCGTGTTGGACGAGGCCACCGGAAAATGGGGGCTGAGGGTCAACCGGGTGGAGATCAAGGCCATCGACCCTCCGCAGTCCATCAAGGACGCCATGCAGAAGCAGATGCGAGCCGAGCGGGACAAGCGGGCCGCGATTCTCGGGGCTGAGGGGCAACGCCAGTCGCAGATCCTCACCGCCGAAGGCGACAAGCAGGCTGCTGTCCTGCGTGCGGAAGGCAACCGGACCGCTGCGATCCTTCAGGCGGAGGGCCAGTCGCGGGCCATCGACGAGGTGTTCCAGGCCGTGCATCGCAACGATCCCGACCCCAAGCTGCTCGCCTACCAGTACCTTCAGACGCTCCCCCAACTCGCGCAAGGCTCGGGCAACAATTTCTGGGTGATCCCCAGCGAGATCACCTCCGCGCTCCAGGGCGTGTCCCGCGCCTTCAGCGAGGTGCTGCCCCAGTCGCAGGCCACTCGCGAGAAGCCGACGGACGACATGGTCGCCCAGGCCGCCAACGACAAGGCCCAGGCGGAAGAAGCCGCTGCCGCGGCTCTCGCCGACGCAGCCAGGGCCGAGGGTGCCGACCCCGGTGCACTCCCGCCTCACCCGCCCCGCTGAAGGCGGGCGGACCCTGCCTCTTCCCTCCTAGGTCCCCTCGATCCCCACCGATGGCCTACGGCAGCCGCAGGATCGATGCGTCGGCCGCGTTGGCCTGTTCATGGACACCATGTTCCATGACAAGCTGGGCTTCCCACTGCCCGAACCGGAGGTCACCATGACTGCTGAACCCTCGCCGCAAGAAGGTTCGGAGCCGGCCGGCATCGAGGAGCCCGCGTCGGCTCCCGGCGCCGCGCAGGATGATTTGAAACGCAAGTTCCGGGACGCCCTGGCGCGCAAGCGGGGCATGCAGGCCGACGCGACCGCCCTCGCTGCGAATGCCGACACGTCGAAGATCCGTGGAGCGCACGGCCCGGCTGCGAGTCAGAGGTCGTTTCGGCGCAAGAGCGGCGGCTGAGTCCAAACGGCCCGGAGGGGATTGCCGGGACGGGGGCCGGCTGTCGTGCCGGCCCCCTCAGCTCTCGCCTTGGGCCGCCGCCTCACGACCCATTGGGCGAGGCCGTCATCGCCGGCGACGTCAGGCGGTATCGAGTCGAGCCGGCTGTCGGTCGCTTTCGGCAAGCTGCCGACATCCAGTCAGTCCCACTGCACGTGGCCGAGCGGGTGACGATGATGCCCTCACTGCAGCAACAGGTTCAGAGCGTCCTCGACGAGCTCGTGGACACCGGGGCCGAAACCGGCTTGCAGGTTGCCGTTCATCACCAGGGTGCTCTTGTCGTCGATGCCGTCGCGGGCGTCGCCGACGCCATGACCGGGCGCGGCATGACCTCAGCGACCCCGATCTTCAGCTTCTCTGCAGGCAAGGTCATGACGTCGCTGATCGCTCACCTGCTCGTCAAGTCCGGCGTTGTCGGATACGAGACACCAGTGGCCGAGCTGTGGCCGGAGTTCGGTGCCCACGGCAAGGTGACCGCGACTCTTCGACACGTTCTGACCCACTCGGTCGGCGTGCCGGCGATGCCTCGTGACATCGGACCTGCCGACCTGACCGACTGGTCGCGGGTGTGTACCGCGATCGCCGACGCCGAACCGCGGTGGCTGCCTGGGACCGAGACGGGATACCACGCGTTCACCTACGGCTTCCTCATCGGCGAGGTCGCACGCCGGGCCACGGGCAAACCGATGCGGCAACTCCTGCACGAGTGGGTCACCGAGCCCCTGGGTCTCGACGGTGACCTGTACTTCGGCGTCCCCCGAGCCGACCTGGCCCGGCTGGCACGACTCGAAGACGCCGCACCGCACCCCGTCGCCCCACCCGACGGCGATGCCGTCCTTGCGCCCTGGGAACGGCAGCCGGCCGCGGCCATGGGCAACAGCGACGAGATCCTGCAAGCGGACATCCCGTCAGTCGGTACCTTCACCGCGCGGGGAATTGCTGCCATGAACGCCGCACTTCTCGCCGGTTCTCTCATCGACTCACACCAGCTCAGGGAGTTGACGGCGGTGGCCTTCGAAGGCACCGACCAGGTCTTCGGCAACCATGCGCGGCTGGCCCTGGGCTATCCGCTCGGCCGCATCGGTACTCCGCCGGACGAGGCACCCACCACGTTCGGCTGGGTCGGTGGTGGCGGCAGCTACGTCTACGCCGACACCGCCACCGGCACCTCCTTCGCCATGACCAAGACCCGTCTCACCCCCCACTTCAACACGGCACAACGACTCGCAGATCTGACCGCAGCCGAGATCAACCCCCACGCTTGATATTGAGGTTTCCGGGACGATCCATCCCCGGACCGCTGAGCGTGCTGTGGATGCGTCCTGCGAAGTGTTCGTAGAGCCCGGTGCGGCCCAGGGTGTGCCGCACCTTGTCGTGGGAGCCGCTGGAGGCGACGCATGTCGGCAGGGATCGACGACGCTCGGCCGACCCTCTGCGGACCGAGCGACACCGCCCCCGAGGCGTGGAGCACCACCTCGCTCTTGATCTCGCGGCGTCGGGGCAGGGCGAAGGTGTGTTGCCCTCCCTCTGGTGCCGCCGCGTCCCAGGGCGCCTAGTGCGGGAACGGGTCCATCTCGGGTGCCTCCTTCGCGCGGTGCCGGCCAGGCCGGCAGCCCGAGAAGGGGCCGGAGGGGTCCCGCAGGGAGGCCAGCACGGGGCCGAGATGGTCGCGGTGCCAGGTGGAGGGGCCGGTCGCACCCGACCCCGCGCCGGTCAGCTCCTGCCACGCCATCCACAGGCCGTACAGCTGCGCCACCGCCTCCGGGTGCTGCCACCAGCGGGAGCACCAGGCCGCGCCCGAGGTGACCTCCCTGCCGTAGACCGGGAGCAGCAGGTGCCGCACCCACAGGGTCAGCCGGTGCAGTCCGTCGTCGTACTCGGAGCCGTCCATGTAGAGGATGAAGGCGGGCTTGTTCTCCTGATCCTCGGCGGCTCGCGCTTCGAGGGCCGTCATGTCCGTGCTCCGTCCGTCCAGTGATCCTTCGTCACCCACACGACGGAGGGGCGGCGCCGACGGTTCAACCGGTTGAACCCGCCGCTTGCCCGATCCGTTGTTGCTGTCGGCCGAGGGCACGGGGTCATCGGCGCAGGGAGGAACGCACATGCCTGAGCGTGATCCGGCCAGGGAGCCGGAGCGGGTCCAGATGATCTGGTTCGGGGACGAACTCAGCGCGAACGCGCGGGCGGGGCTGCAGGAGCTCAGCACGCGCTTCCCCAACTCCGAGAAACAGCTGGTGGTCATGCCGCGTCGCCGTCCCGGGGAGGCCGGGCAGCAGCGCACGGCGGAGCTGATGCAGGGATACCGGAACGAGGCGCAACAGCACGGCGTCAGCGTCCGCCACATCCGTGACGAGACGCGAACGCTCGCCAGGTTCATGCAGCCCAAGTACAACCACCAGACCGTCGACGACATCTTCAAGATGGAGATGAGCAACGCCGGATACATCGCCGCGAAGGACCTGGCGACGTATCTCCTCCGGGCGAACGAGACCGGCCTGAGTGTGGACCTGTCGCACCACCGCATGACGGACGGGGAGTGGCAGGCGGTCCAGACCGACCGAAACTTCACACCGGAGGCCGTGGCGCCCTTCGACTTCTCGACCGCCGAGCTGAAGGTCGTCGACCTCTCGCACGGCCAGGACGCCAATATGCGCAACGTCCTGCACGCGGGCTTCCAGTCGATGACGGAACACCACGGCGACGCGAACATCGACCCTCAGATGATGCCGCACCTCGACACCTTCGCCCTCTACACACGGGAAGGCACGCGGGGGCAGCAGGCGGCCCAGACGGCGGCGGTGATGCACGTCGGCTATCTCGCGAAGCTGGCCCAGGACGAGGACCTGAAGGGCAACGTCACGTTCAGCCCGGGTGACACGAACAAGCGCTTCAGGCCGGACACCGTCAATCTCCACGAGAGCAACGACCTGGGGGCCAAGTACAACACCCAGGACGGCCGGCGCGCGGACATCATCGGCCGCATGAACATCAGCGCCCTGGCCGACGGCATCCACGCGGCGTACGGGAGACCCGCCACGCCCCCGGGCGGCCCGGGCACGGACATGCCGACGATGCAGGTGGACCAGGAGACCTGGAACGACATCACCATGCGGGCGTTCCAGGTGGACAACGTCCGGGTGCTCCCGCAGCTCAGCCTCGGCAAGGACAACCAGGGAGCCTGGCGCACCGATCCGACCCAGAACCCGGCCGACCTGACGAACATCCAGGGCGAGCGGATCACCCTCGTCCAGGCCAGCAACATCGGCGTCAGCAGGGCGGCCGACCTCGGTTTCGACGGACTGGACAGACCCGCCCACCTGCCCTACCGGGTCGAGCGTTCCTCCTCGGTCGACAACTCGCCCCGGCGCACGCCGAGTCCGCTGTCCTCCTCGGACGAGAGCATGGGGCAGGTCACCAGCCAGGTGGCCGCTCTCCAGATGCCCAGGACCCCGTCTCCCGAGGGCCCGGGGCTCACCGACTCGGCGGCGGTCGCGAGGCCCAACCTGGTCCGCTCCGCGTCGACCCCGGGGCAGGGGCGCTAGGGCCTGTCTGACAATTCCCGTCTGCCCGGCGACGCCATGCACGCCCTCTCGCCGCACCGGCCCCAGACCCGAGTACATCCAGTACGCGGGTCTGGGGCCGGCACGCCGAGAGCACGCACCTGACGCCGCCGGGCCGCCCTCCGGGCGACGACGCGAATTGTCAGACAGGCCCTAGGCGGACAGACGGAGGGGCGAGGACGAACCCGCCCCTCCGTGACGGACGTGACGCCCGCCGCTCCCTTCGCGACGGACAGGACGCCCGCCGTCCCCGGACCGGCGGCCCGGAGACGGCGGGACGGGGACGCGCGCCGGGCCCGTCCCACCGCGTTTTCCGGCGCCGTTACTGCGCCATCTCGTACGCCCCCGACAGCGCCTCGACGCGCTGCCAGATCTCCGCCGCGCGGGCCTCGTCCACGACGGGACGCCGGATCGCGCCGAGCGCCCAGCCCTGCTGCTCCTCCGTGGCCGAGTCCTTGCCGTGCAGTTCGACGCAGTGTCCGGAGAAGTCACGGACCAGGACGGAGAACAGCTCGTCGAGCACGGACTCGTCCAGGTCCGTCAGACGTGCCTGCTCCAGGATCAGCTGTCCGTGCACCACCAGCGCGAACAACTGGCCCACGGACAGCAGGAAGTCGAGGTCGCGGCTCTGCGTCTCGTCGGGGGCCATGGTGGTGACGAACGCGCACAGGGCGTCGGCCTGCTCGCGGAAGCGGGCGACGTTCGGGACCTCGGCGTACGCGTCGTAGGCCGCGCGCCAGTCGTGGAAGCGCACCGAACCCAGGCCGCGGGCCGGACCCTGCCGGAAGAGGAAGTCGTCGTCGGCCGCGTCCAGACGGGTCGGCACGTCGGGGTGGGCGACCGGCTCCAGCAGGTGGTTGCGCATGAACTTGAGGATCAGCGCGAGGTTGACGTGGACCGTGCCCTCCAGCTTGGGCAGGCCGCGGATCTCGATCGCGGCCTGGGAGAAGTAGTTGTCCTTCTCGAAGCCCTTGGCGGCGATCACGTCCCACATCAGGTCGATGACCTTCTCGCCCTCCGTGGTCACCTTCATCTTCGTCATCGGGTTGAAGAGGAGGTAACGGCGGTCCTCGGGACCGGCCGAACGGAAGTAGTCGACGGCACGGTCGCTGAACAGCTTCATGCCCACGAGACGCACGTACGCCTCGGCCAGCTCCCGGCGCACGTGCGGGAACGCGGTGACGGGACGGCCGTAGAGGATGCGGTTGCTCGCGTGCGTGACGGCCTCGTACATCGCGTGCTCGCAGATGCCGATCGAGGCGGTGCAGAGGTTGAACTTGCCGACGTTGACGGTGTTGAGGGCGGCGTCGAAGGCGGCGCGGCCGGTGTGCAGCACGTCCTCGGGGCCGACCGGGTAGTCCTCCAGGCGGAACTCGCTGACGAACTTGGAGGAGTCGACGACGTTCTTCACCAGGTGGTACGACGGGTGGCGGCTGTCGGCGGCGAAGAAGACGTAGCCGTCCGGGCCCTCGACGTCGGTGCGCCGGCCGAACACCGAGACCAGACCGGCCGCGTTGCCGTTGCCGATGTAGTACTTGGAGCCGGTGGCACGGAAGCCGCCGTCCTCGGTGGGCTCCAGCAGCATGTCGGTGGAGTAGATGTCGGCGCCGTGGGCCTTCTCGGAGAGGCCGAACGCGAAGACCTCGCCCTGGTTCAGAAGGTCCGCGGCACGGGTGCGGGCGTCCGCGTTGTCGCTCTGCCAGACCGGGCCGAGACCGAGGATGGTCACCTGCCAGGCGTACCAGTAGTCGAGGCCGTAGAAGCCGAGGATCTCGTTCAGGGCGGCGATCCGGGCCGTGTCCCAGCGCTGGTCCGCGTCCCCGGCGGCGGAGGCCGGGGTCAGGAACGTCGCGAACAGCCGCTCCTTGGCGGCGAAGGCGAGGAAGTCACCGAGCCAGGCGCGGGTGCGGTAGTCCTCGATGATCCGGCGCTTGCCGCGCTCCTCGAACCAGTCGACGGTGGCGCGCAGCAGCCGGCGCGTCTCGGGGTCGAAGTGCGCCGGGTCGTAGGTGTGCGGATTGAACAGCAGGGGGGTGCTCATGAGGGTCCGCCTTCCGGGGGAGGGGGTCGAGGGTGTGCCGTGTGCGGGACGAGGTGGTCGAGGATGTGCCGAGTGCGGGACGGGGCAAGCGGGGGTGGCTCAGGCGGACGGCTCCGAGGAGGCGCCGTCCCGGGAAGCGGCGGTGCTTCCGGCCCGCGCGGCCAGGCCGCGGAGGGTGGCCAGGACGTCGTCGAGCCAGGCGATCGTCATGCGCTCGTACGCGATGCCGCCGCGCAGCACGACGTGCTGCAGTTCCTGGCCGGTGTCGAGAGGACTCGGCGCGTCGGGCCCGGTGAAGTCCCGCAGTTCACCGGCGAGATAGCGCGCGAGCCGGTCGCTGTGGGCCTGATGGTGCCGCCGGACCTCGTCGACGAGCGCGGCCGGATCGTCGAAGGCGGCGCCGCGGATCTTCACCGCCAGTTCGTGCCGGATGCTCTCCGGCTCGATCGGCTCGTGCAGCCACTGGGAGAGGACGGCGCGCCCGGGGGCGGCGACGGAGTACTCCTTCTTGTCCGGCCGGCCCTGCTGCGGCACCTCGAGGACGGCCAGGACGCCCTCGCTCTCCATGCGCTTGAGCACGCGGTAGATCTGCTGGTGCG
This sequence comes from Streptomyces aureus, assembly GCF_000725495.1. Classification (GTDB taxonomy): domain Bacteria; phylum Actinomycetota; class Actinomycetes; order Streptomycetales; family Streptomycetaceae; genus Streptomyces; species Streptomyces aureus_B. The sequence continues at coordinate 58,375 of NZ_JNZD01000025.1, read as the reverse complement.
TGGCGGTCCAGAAGTAGCCGATGGACCGCTCGAACCGCCGGGCCAGCTCGTAGCCGGAACCCGGCTTTTCCAGCAGGGAGACGAGGATCGCGTGTTCGAGCGCCATACCGCACAGCTTTCTATGCAACTCGTTGCATAGGCAAGCGTGACCGCGCGGGTGAGACACGGCTCACCCGGGCGACCGCACACGCCACGGCGCCAAGCGCCCGGGAGGTGCGGGTACGGGGGCATGGCGTGTGCGGGCCGGTCAGCGGGTGCGTTCCGTGATCCGGGTGCGGGCGACCGGTGATCACCGGTTCCTTGCCGGCGCGCAGTTGGGAATTGGCCGGTAATCAGCGGCGCCTGGGCCGATGGCGCGCGGGTCGTCCGGGATCGTAGGAAGCGATCGCACAGCAGTCAGACGGACGCGGCACGGGGGTCGGGTCGATGGATGTCCACGCACGTGTCCACCCGGTGCACCCGGCCCTGCGCGGCCTGGTCACGGGTGGCTATCACCTGGGTTCCGAGCTCCTCGCACCGGGGGAGGTGATCGCGGTGCCCGCCGCTCCGGGCGTCTCGATCAACGTCAACATCGGAGCGGCCCCGGCAGGGTTCCCCTCCGCGTACGCGGTGGGACCCGGCCACCTGTACCACTACGGGGCCCGGGAGTCCTTACCCCCGACGAGAGTCGACTGGGTCGGCCTGCGGCTCAGCCCCCTCGGGGCGTACGTCCTGCTCGGCGGACTGGTCGGCGAGCTGGGCAAGAGCGTCGTGGATCTCGGTGATCTGTTCGGTCCGGCGGGCCGGGTGCTCGCGGACCGGTTCCGCGGTGCCGACAGCCCTGCGGCCCACCTCGCGGTACTCGACGCCTTCCTGCTGCGCCGGGCCGAGGCGGGAGCCCGGCCGAACCCCGAGGTGATCAGGGCCTGGCACCGCCTGACGCGGTCCGGGGGCAGTGCGCCCGTCGCGCACCTGGCGGCGGAAGCCGGGTGGAGCGCCGACCACTTCGGCCGGGTCTTCCACCGGCAGATCGGTATGGCACCCAAGTCCGCCGGCCGTCTGATCCGCCTCGGACAACTGCTCCGGCACGCCGAACCGGGCCGCTCGCACTGGCCGGAGCTCGCGGCGGAGCACGGGTTCTGCGACCAGCCCCACCTCAATCGCGACATGCGCGAGTTCATGGGAGTGTCCCCGGCGACGTACTTCTCCCGGCTGCGGTCGTGCGGCTGCCTCGTCGCCTCCGCGCCGGAGCGGCGCGGATCGGATACGTCCAAGACGGCGGCCCCCACCCGTCCCTAGCCTCCCTGGCCATGAACTTCCGACGCCTCACCAGACCGCTGCGCCGGGGCGCGGTCGCGGTGACTGCCCTGCTCACCGCCGCCTTCTACGCCGGCGTGTCCGCCCCTCCGGCCCAGGCGGACGACGACACTCCCTGGGAAGCCCTCAACCAGATCGCGAACGTCGCGAACAGCCAGTTGTCGCTCTCCATCAACAACAACGGGCCCGGTACGGTGTGCAGCCCCGGCTACCTGACGAGTTGCAGCGGAAACGGTGGCAAGGGCGAGTACTGGTGCGCCGACTTCGCCCGCTGGGTGTGGGCCTACGCCGGATTCCGCACCGACGGCCTCGACCCCTCCGCGGTCAGCTTCAAGCACATGGCCGGCGCCTACGGCGGTGAACACTCCACGCCCAAGCTCGGCGACGCCGTCCTGTTCCACAACAGGTTCGGCAGCGACCGGGGCGTCGTGCACCACGTGGCCATCGTCGTCCGTGTCTCGGCGATCACCGGCGAGGTGACCTTCGTCAGCGGAGACGTCGGCGGGGAGGAGAACACCCGCGGTCCGGAAGGCGACGAGCAGGCCCACTACGCCCACACCGCCAAGGTCCGGCAGGACACCCTCGACTGGGCGCCGGGCACCCACTTCGGCGGATCCGAGGCGATCGACGGCTACGTCAGTCCGGTGCTCAAGGGCCGGCCCCTCCATGGCGGCGGGGGCGGCAGCACGGGCGGTGCCGGAGGCACGAGCAGCTACAAGAGCTGGGTGCGGACGTACGGCTCCGCGCCCGGACGGGACCACGTGCGCAGGTCGGTTCGGGTGGTGCGTTCAATCACTGGTGGTTGTACACGGACATGGACACGGGTGGCCGTGACTTCGTCTCCGCCTATTACCTGAGCGGTCAGGGCAACGACGTCGCCAACGACGAGAACGGCTCACCGCTGCCCGAGTGCGACGGCGAGACCAGCGGCACCGGACGCAGCGGCGGCAGATACTGGGTGCGCACCTTCACCGGCGCACCGGGCCGCGACAACGGCGGCACGCTGAACGCGGGCCGGAACTACGTGTTTGCGCAGGTCGGTTCGGGTGGTGCGTTCAATCACTGGTGGTTGTACACGGACATGGACACGGGTGGCCGTGACTTCGTCTCCGCCTATTACCTGAGCGGCCAGGGCAACGACACCGCCAACGACGAGACCGGAGCACCCGTCCCGAACTGTGGTTCCGGGGACGACGGCGGTGGCCGCTCCTGGGTGACCACGTTCGCCTCGGCTCCCGGTCGGGACCACGGCGGCACGCTGTACGCGGGGCAGAACTACGTCTTGTGCCGTGTGTGGGGTGCGCAGGTCGGTTCGGGTGGTGCGTTCAATCACTGGTGGTTGTACACGGACATGGACACGGGTGGCCGTGACTACGTCTCCGCGTACTACCTGAGCGGCCAGGGCAACGACACCGCCAACGACCAGAACGGAAACCCGATCCGGAACTGCTGACGAACGGTTGCGGTCCTGCCCCGCGTCGGGGGACGGGGCAGGACCGCGACGCCGGGATCGCCGGTTCTTCCGGGCGGGCCGCTAACGGCGGTGCATGGTCTCCTCCTCGGCGCGCGGCCACGGCCGCGTCGGGGGCCGGGCCGGCGCGTGGGCGCCGGCCCGGCCCGTGCTCCTCACGGGCTCACACGGTCGTCGAGCGCACCGCCGCGCCACGGCGGGGCCGTGGTCCCACGGCTGTCGTCCCACGTGTGGACGGCCCTGTCGGTCTGGCGGCGCAGCCGGTCCTGGAGCCGGTCGACCAGCTCGGTGCCCGTCGACTCCTCGGCCGCCGCCACGACCTGACGGCGTCCGACGCGCACGTCGGCGGTCGCCGACCACGGGTGGCCGGAGTGATGGGCCCCGGCCCGGACGATGCGCACCTCGCCGGTGACGGCGGGAAGGCCGGGGCGGCCGAGGACGGCGTCGATCTTCGTACGGGCGTACTCCAGGGTGGCCGCGTCCACGGCGCCCTCGGAACGCAGCCGGACCTGGGGGGTCGGCCGCGTGTTGTCGTTGGTCACAGGGATCCTTCTTTCGGATCGGTACGGAACGGAACGACAGGGGAGGTCAGGCCGTGGCGTCGGGCAGCCACAGGTCGGGGCCGAAGACCTCGTAGCGGATGTGGCGCGGGGACACACCGGCGGCCAGCAGCTGTCCGCGCACGTCCCGCATGAACGGGAGCGCGCCGCACAGGAACACGGTGGCCTCGTCGGGGATCTCCGTGCCGCCCAGGTCCATGAGACCGGTCCGCGCGCCGGGCTCCTCCGGCCCCGGACGCTCGTACCAGAACACCGACCGGGCGTCCGCCAGCCGCTCGACCAGCTCGTGCGTCTCGGCGCGCAGGGCGTGGTCGGCGGGGGAGCGGTCGGCGTGCAGGACCAGGACGGGCCGGGTCGAGCCGAGGGCCGCGAGGTGGGCCAGGATGCCGGTCATCGGGGTGCAGCCGATGCCCGCCGACACCAGCACGACCGGCGTGTCCGCGTCGGCCGGGTCGTCGAGGAACACGTCGCCGAACGGCGCGGACAGGAGCAACTCGTCGCCCTCGCCGACAGTCTCGTGCAGCAGGGTCGAGACCTCGCCGTCCGGCTCCGCCCCCTCGCCCGCGGCCCGCTTCACGGTGATCCGGCGCAGCTCGCCGCCCGGGTCCGAGGACAGGCTGTACTGGCGCACCTGGTGCACCCCGTCGGGCATCCGCACCCGGACGCTCACGTACTGGCCGGCGCGGGCCCGCGGCGCCGGTCCGCCGTCCGCCGGGCGCAGCAGGAAGGACACGGCGTCGGAGGTCTCCGGGCGCCGTTCGACGACCGTCCACGGCCGCCAGGTCCCGCCGGGCCGGACCCCCGCGTCCTGGTAGAGCAGGGCCTCCCGGCCGATCAGCGCGCCGGCCATCAGCCAGTAGACCTCGTCCCAGGCGGCCGCGACCTCGGGGGTGACCGCGGCCCCGAGGACGTCGGCGATCGCGCCGAACAGGTACTTGTGGACGATCGTGTACTGGTCGTCGGTGACACCGACGGCGGCGTGCTTGTGCGCGATCCGCGACAGCAGGGCGTCGGGCCGAGTGCCGGGGTTGTCCAGGAGCGCCGTGGCGAACCCGGCGATCGATCCCGCCAGCGCCCGGCGCTGTGCTCCGCTGGCCTGGTTCCCGCGGTTGAACATCCCGTCGAGCAGTTCCGGCCGGTCGCGGAACATGGTCGCGTAGAAGCGGGTGGTGATCTCGTCGAGCGCCCCGGCCACGGCGGGCAGGGTGGCCCGTACGAGGGCTGCGGACTCCGCGGACAGCATCGAACCTCCAGGGAAGGGTGGTGTGAGGGAAGGAGAGGGGGTCGGTCAGACGGTGGCGCCGGCGGCGCCACCGCGCGCCGCGCGGCCGTAGTAGGCCGTGCGCATGAGCTCCTGCATGTCGTCGAGCATCGGCATGCGCGGGTTGGCGGGCGCGCACTGGTCCTCGTAGGCGTTGAGAGCCTGCCGGGGCAGCGCGTCGAGGAAGGCGCGCTCGTCGACGCCGAGGGCCCGGAACGTCGGCTCGATGCCCACCTGGTCCCGGAGCCGCTCCACGGCCGCCGCGAGGGACTCGACGCCCTCGGCCGGGGTGGCCGCGGGCAGGCCGAGGACGCGCGCGATGTCCTGGAAGCGTTCGGGCGCCTGGTAGTTCTCGTACTTGGGCCAGCCGGTGAGCTTCGTGGGGACCGTGCCGTTGTAGCGGATGACGTGCGGCAGCAGGACGGCGTTGGTGCGGCCGTGCGCGATGTGGAAGGTGGCGCCCAGGGTGTGGGACATGGCGTGGACGATGCCGAGGAAGGCGTTGCCGAAGGCCATGCCGGCGATCGTGCCCGCGTTGTGCATCTTCTCCCGCGCCCGCTCGCTCGCCGCGCGGTCGTCGACCGCGGCCTCGATGTTCTCGAAGACCATCCGGATCGCGTGCAGGGCGAGACCGTCGGTGAAGTCGTTGGCGTAGACCGAGACATAGGACTCGATGGCGTGGGTGAGGGCGTCGAACCCGCTGTCGGCGGCCAGGGTCCGCGGCAGGTTCGCGGCGAGCAGCGGGTCGACGATCGCCACGCTCGGGGTGAGCGCGTAGTCGGCCAGCGGGTACTTCTTGCCGGTCGCGGGATCGGAGATGACGGCGAACGGGGTCACCTCGGCCCCGGTGCCGGAGGTGGTCGGGACGCACACGAGCCGCGCGAGCTTCCCGAGGGCCGGGAAACGGAAGGCGCGCTTGCGGATGTCGGAGAACTTGTGCCGCATGTCCGCGAACTCGACGTCCCTGCCCTCGGCCTGCTGTTCGTACAGCAGCCACATCACCTTGGCCGCGTCCATCGGGGAGCCGCCGCCGAGGGCGATGATGGTGTCCGGGCGGAAGTCGCCCATGAGCCGGGCGCCGCGCCGCACGGAGTCGATGGTGGGCTCGGGTTCGACGTTGTCGATGACTTGGACGGTGACCGGCTCCCGGCGCCTGCGCAGGACGTTCTGGACCCGGTCGACGAGGCCGAGGCGGGTCATCGTCGCGTCGGTGACGACCGTGACCCGGTGGACGTCCGGCATCGAGGCCAGATAGCGGATGGACTGGGGCTCGAAGTAGATCTTGGGCGGCACCTTGAACCACTGGAGGTTGTTGCGGCGCACCGACACCCGCTTGATGTTGAGCAGTTGGGCGGCCGAGACGTTGTTCGACACCGAAGTGCTCCCCCACGAGCCGCAGCCCAGGGTCAGCGAGGGCAGCAGGCTGTTGTAGATGCCGCCGATGGCACCCTGCGAGGAGGGGGCGTTGACGATGATCCGTACGGTCTTCATGCGGCGGCCGTACGCCTCGGCGAGTCCGGGGTCGCCGGTGTGGATGACGGCGCTGTGGCCCTGGCCGTGGAAGGCGACCATGTCTGCCGCCAGGTCGAAGCCCTGCTCGGCCGAGCCGGCCCGCAGGACGGCGAGGACCGGGCACAGCTTCTCGCGGGTGAGCGGCTCCTGCGGGCCGACGCCGTCGGCCTCGACCAGGATCAGCGAGGTGTCCTTCGGTACGGAGAACCCGGCCTGCTCGGCGATCCAGGCCGGACTCCGGCCCACGGCCGCGGAGTTGACCTTTGGTTCACAGCCCGCGCCCGCGGCACCGGCCGGGAACAGGTAAGCCTCCAGCTTCGACTTCTCCTCGGCGGTGGCCAGATGGGCGTGCAGGGTGCGGAACTCGGCGAGCACCGCGTCCCGGATCTCCTCGTCCAGGATCACCGCCTGCTCGGAGGCGCAGATCATGCCGTTGTCGAACGACTTGGACAGCACCAGGTCGTTGACCGCGCGGCGCACGTCGGCGCTGCGGTGGACATAGGCGGGAACGTTGCCCGCGCCGACCCCGAGGGCGGGCTTTCCGGCCGAATAGGCGGCCCTGACCATCGCGTTGCCGCCGGTGGCCAGGATCAGCGCGACGCCGGGGTGGCGCATCAGGACGCCGGTCGCCTCGACGGACGGCGTCTCGATCCACTGCACGCAGTGCTCCGGGGCCCCCGCCGCGACCGCCGCGTCGCGCACGATCCGAGCGGCCCGCGCGCTGCAGCGCTGGGCCGAGGGGTGGAAGGCGAACACGATCGGGTTGCGGGTCTTCAGCGCCATCAGCGCCTTGAAGACCGTGGTCGAGGTCGGGTTGGTGACGGGGGTGACCGCGCACACCACGCCGACGGGCTCGGCCACCTCCGTCATGTCGTCGATGTCGTCCCGGGCCACGACGCCCACCGTCTTCATCGGACCCATGCTGTGGGTGACGTACTCGCAGGCGAACATGTTCTTGGCGGCCTTGTCCTCGAAGACACCGCGTCCGGTCTCCTCCACCGCGAGCGCCGCCAGGGAGGTGTGCTGGTCCAGGGCGGCGACCGAGGCCTTCTTCACGATGTGGTCGACCTGCTCCTGGTCCAGCGACTCGTACGCGGTGAGCGCCTTGAGCGCGTTCTCCACCAGGAGGTCGACCGCGAGGGCGATGTCGGACGGAGCGCCCTCGGGTTCGGCCGGCACGGCCGTAAGCGGTGACGTCACACCTGTGGGGTCGGCCGGTACGCCCGCGGCCGTGGACGGTACGCCTGCGGGTTGGGAGGGCACGCCCGCGGCCGGTGACGGCACGCCTGCGGGGTCGATGGTCGCGGTGCGGTCGTCGTGGCGGGTCATGGGGACGGGCCTCCGTGGTCGGGTGAGGGGCGCAACGCGGGTGGGGCGCTGGGGCGGGAGCGGTGCCGCGGGGGCCGCGGGCCGGTTCCTGCCGCACTCACACCGTCTCCTGCCGACGGCACCGGTGATCAGGTCCCGATGGGTCCTCACCGGGGGCCGAACGGCCCCGAAGTACGGGGCCGGGTCAGCCCGTTGACGTCGGGTGCCTCCGGGGGCCGGTCGGGGCGGGCCGACTGAGGCCAGGGGCCCGGGGCTGTCGACCCGGGCCCCGCGCGAGCGCCCCGTTCACCTGCTGTCGCTCGGCTCCGTCCCGGTCAGTGCCGCGCGGCCGGCCTCCAGGCGGGCCACGGGGACGCGGAACGGGGAGCAGGACACGTAGTCCAGGCCCGCCGCGTGGAAGAAGTGCACGGACTCGGGGTCCCCGCCGTGTTCGCCGCACACGCCGATCTTCAGATCGGGACGCGTGGCGCGGCCCTCGTCCACGGCGATGCGGACCAGCCGGCCCACCCCGTCGCGGTCGAGGCTCTCGAAAGGCGAGGTGGCGAAGATGCCCTTGTCGAGGTAGGTGGAGAAGAACGCGGCCTCGACGTCGTCGCGGGAGAAGCCCCAGGTGGTCTGGGTGAGGTCGTTGGTGCCGAAGGAGAAGAACTCGGCCTCCTCGGCGATGCGCCCGGCCGTGAGCGCGGCCCGCGGCAGCTCGATCATGGTGCCGACCGGAAGCCGCACGGCGATGCCGGACTCCTCGGACACCTCAGCCAGGACGCGCTCCACCTCGGCCCGCTCGATGCGCAGTTCCTCGACGGCTCCCACCAGCGGCACCATGATCTCGGCCCGGGGGTCGCCCCCGGCGCGGGTGCGCTCGACGACCGCCTCGGCGATCGCCCGCACCTGCATGGCGACCAGCCCCGGAACGACCAGTCCCAGACGGACGCCACGCAGCCCGAGCATCGGATTCTCCTCGTGCATCCGGTTCACCGCGCCGAGCAGATCGGTGTCGTGCGGGTCCGGCCGCTCGCCCCGGGCCTCGGCGGCGGCGATCCGCACGGCGAGTTCGGTGCGGTCGGGCAGGAACTCGTGCAGGGGCGGGTCGATGAGCCGGATGGTGACCGGCAGCCCGTCCATCGCCTCCAGGATGCCGCTGAAGTCCCGCCGCTGGAGGGGCAGCAGGGCGCCGAGGGCCCGCTCGCGCTCGGTCTCGTCACCGGCCAGGATCATCGCCTCGACCAGCTTGCGGCGCTCCCCGAGGAACATGTGCTCGGTGCGGCACAGCCCCACGCCCTGCGCTCCGAACCGCCGGGCCCGGGCCGCGTCCTCGGGCGTGTCGGCGTTCGCCCGCACCTCCAGGCGCCGGGCGCCGTCGGCCCGCTCCATGGCGTCCGCGACGGCCCCGACCAGCGCGTCGGAGCGCTCGCCCGTCTCGAAGTACCGCATCACCGCGGAGTCGACGAGCGGGGCGGCACCCAGGTACACCGCACCCTCCGAGCCGTCCACGGAGACGACCGTGCCCTCCTCGACGACCGTGGACCCCACGGTGAACCGGCGCGCCCCGGTGTCCACCGCGATCTCCTCGGCCCCGCACACGCACACCCGGCCCATGCCCCGGGCGACGACGGCGGCGTGACTGGTCTTCCCGCCGCGGCTGGTCAGCACCGCCTGCGCCGCGATCATGCCGGGCAGATCGTCCGGGGTGGTCTCCTGGCGCACCAGGACGACCCTCTCGCCCGCCGCGGCCCGGCGTACCGCCTCGGCGGAGTCGAACACAGCGGCGCCCACGGCCGCGCCCGGAGAGGCCGGCAGCCCGTGCGCGAGGGCCTCGCCGACGGCCGCGGTGTCGAACCGGGGGAACATCAGCCGGGCCAGGCCCTCCCCGGTGACCCGGGTCAGCCCCTCGTCCGGGCCGATCAGTCCCTCGTCGGCCAGCTGCGCGGCGATGGCGAACGCCGCCGCGGCGGTCCGCTTGCCGACCCGGGTCTGCAGCATCCACAGCCGGCCGCGCTCGATCGTGAACTCGATGTCGCACAGGTCCCGGTAGTGCGTCTCCAGCGTGCTCATGTGGGAGCGGAGGTGGTCGTACGACACCGGGTCCAGCTCCGCGAGGGCCGCCAGGGAGACCGTGTTGCGGATGCCCGCCACCACGTCTTCGCCCTGCGCGTTCGCGAGGTAGTCGCCGTACAGTCCTGGCCGCCCCGTGGACGGGTCCCGGGTGAAGGCGACCCCGCTGCCGGAATCGGAGCCGAGGTTGCCGAAGACCATGGTCTGCACGGTGACCGCGGTGCCCAGGTCGTCGGGGATGTGCTCGCGACGGCGGTAGATCCGGGCGCGTTCGCCGTTCCAGGACGCGAAGACGGCGAGCACCGCCTGCCGCAGCTGTTCGGCGGGGGACTGGGGGAAGTACTCACCGGTCTCCTGGCGGACGAGGTTCTGGTACGACTCGACGAGCCCGGCCAGGTCCTCGGCGGCCAGGTCCAGGTCGGTCGCCGCGCCGCGGGCCCGTTTCAGCTCGTCGAGGACGCCCTCGAACAGGGAGGCGTCCACGCCCATGACCGTGCTGCCGAACATCTGCACCAGACGGCGGTAGGAGTCCCAGGCGAAGCGGTCGTTGCCGGAGACCTTCGCCAGCCCGAGGACCGACTCGTCGTTGAGACCGACGTCGAGGATCGTCTCCATCATGCCGGGCATGGAGAACCTGGCCCCCGAGCGCACGGAGAGCAGCAGGGGGTCGTCGGGCTGCCCCAGCCGCCGTCCGGCCGACCGCTCCAGCGCCGTCAGATGGTCGGAGACCTCCCGCATCAGACCGTCGGGCTCGGTGCCGGTGGCCAGAAAGGCCCGGCAGGCGTCCGTGGTCACGGTGAATCCCGGCGGGACCGGCAGCCCCAGCCGGGTCATCTCGGCGAGGTTGGCCCCCTTGCCGCCGAGCAGCCCGGCGAGATCACGGCTGCCTTCTGCGAAGTCGTACACGAAGCGGACCATGACGCCGGTCTCCTTTGTCGGGCGGTGGGCTGGATCGCGAGTCCAGCCTCCGGCCCCCGGGGACGGACGAGCAGAGGCCGTCGGGCCCCGTCCTGGGGCCGGTCGGCCCACCCGGGGACGCCGGTGACGTCCCCGTGCCCCGCCCGCTCACCCGCCCCGGTGCCGGCTCCGGGGCGGGCCGGTCAGAACCAAGGGGTGAACGGGCCCGTGGATCTGATCCAGCGGCCCAGCAGCCTGACGAGCTGCAGCACGGTCAGCGGCCACATGACCGCGAAGCACCACAGGAGCGCGGGTTGCGACGTGCGGATGCCGACCACCGCGAGGACCACCGAACACACCGACATCAGGGCCACCATGAGGGGGAGGCGACGCCCGCCGGACCTGCGCCTCGGCTCCGGTGCGGGGTCCTCGTCCTGGTGCCGCAGCCCCTCCTCGATCTCCGCGAGCGCGGCCCGTTCGCGCGCTGTGAGACGGACACCGTCCGTCCGGTCGCTCTCGTCCACGGCGACGCACCTCCTGTGGGTCTTCCACGGCGGCCGGCGGACAGGGGCCTCCGGCGCCGGAGCGGCGGGTCACGTCACCCGCGGGCCTTCCTGCGGCTCCTCCTCCGGTTCGTCCGGCAGACGGACGTCCCCGACGGCGACGTTCACCTCGACGACCTCCAGGCCGGTCATGCGCTCGACGGCGTCGATCACGGCGACGCGCAGGTCCGCGACGACGTCCGTGATCGGGTAGCCGTATTCGACGACGACATCGAGATCCACGGCAGTCTGCCGTTCGCCGACCTCGACGCTCACACCACGGGTCTGCCCGGGGCGCCCGGCGGGCACCCGGTCGCGGACGGACCCGAGCGCCCGGGCCATGCCGGTGCCGAGGCCGTGGACGCCGAGGACCTCGCGCGCCGACGCCGCCGCGATCTTGGCCACCACGCCGTCCGCGATGGTGGTCCGTCCCTTGCCGCCCGGATCGCCGGTGCCGGGGCGCGGGGTCTCGCCCGTCGCCTTGGTGGGGGTCGCGGAGCGGGTGGTCAGGTCCGTCATCAGGACCTCCTCGGTCTTCCGTGCGGACACCTCGCGTGGCTCAACGGGGACGGTCGGACTCTGCCCCTCCAGCCATCGTCACACGAACGGCTCAATTCGTGCGATCCGGGGCAAAGGGATCAGCGCTCGCGTCAGGGTGCTGTCACAGGGCGCGCGCCGCGTAGGCCCGTACGTCGGCGTCCGTGTCGGCGGTCGCCAGGGACAGCGCGGCGCGGGCCTCCCCGTCGGCGCGGTGCCGGGCCAGCGCCAGGACGGCGGCCTTGCGCACGTCCGCGTTCGGGTCGGCCAAGGCCTTGGCGAGCGCGGGCACGGCCAGTGCCGGGTCCGCGGCCGACAGGGCGGTCGCGGAACCCGCCCGGACCTGCCAGGCCGGATCGGACAGGGCGGCCACCGCCCGGGTGGCCAGCGGAGCCGGGCAGCCGGTGCCGCCCAGCGCCTCGTAGGCGGCGGCGCGCACCAGCGCGTCGGGATCGTCGAGGAGCACGGTCAGGGCCGCACGGGCCGTGTCCGGCCGGGAACCGGAGGGCACAGTGTCGCCGGGTCGCCCCGAGGCGGTGCCGAGCGACCTGGCGATCGTCACCCGGACCTCCCGGGACGGGTCCGCGGCGGCGCGGGCCAGGTCCGCGGTGGCGTCGACGGACACGAGCGCCCGTACGGCCTCGATGCGCACGGCGATGCCGGAGTCCGACAGCGAGGCGCGGAACAGATCGGCGTCACCCAGGCGCAGCGCGCGCAGCACGTCCAGGGCCGCGGCCCGTACGACCGGGTCGTCCCCGGCCAGCCCCGCGGTGAGGCCCTCACGCAGTGCCCGCTCGGCCGGGAGCGTCTCGACGAGCTCTCGCAAGGAGTTCGCCGCGGCCTCGCGCACCGAGGGGTCGACGTCGACGAGTGCCCCGGCGAGGGCGGGTCCGGCGCCGGGCGGTACGGTCTCCGTCAGGACGGTGACCGCCGTCCGGCGGACGACGGGATCGGCGTCGGCCAAGTAGGGCTGGACGGAGGCGAGTTCGGGCTCCTCCTCGGCGAGCGCGAGAAGCCGGAGCAGCCGCGGGGAGGCTGGTGCGCTCGCCTCCGTGTCACGGCGGGTGGCCGCGGCGTGCAGGGGCGACGGGGCCACCGGCGCGGCCTCCCGGGCTCCCGCCGTCGCCACCTGCTCGGCGTGGACCTCCCCGAGGCTCCGGGAGGGGCCGCCGACCGGGTCGAACCCCTCCACCGGGACGAGATACGGAGCCACCGGACGAGCCGTGAACTCCATAGCTCCGGAAGGCGACTTGTACAGGTCCAGGTGGTGGAACCAGGACGTGTCGTCGCGCTCCGGATGGTCGATCCGGTCGTGGTAGAGGCCCCAGCGGGACTCCGTACGGGCCAGCGACGACCGGGCGGCCATCTCCGCGCAGTCGCGGATGAAGGTGACCTCGGCGCAGCGCATCAGCTCGTGCGGGGTGCGGGCACCCATCGCCGCGACCTCGGCGCGCATCCGCTCGAACGCCTCCAGGGCGAGGGACAGCCGGGCGCCCGACTTCGGCGGGGCCACGTAGTCGTTCACGAAGCGGCGCAGCTTGTACTCGACCTGGGGCTGCGGCGGGCCGTCCGGGTTGCGGTAGGGGCGGTAGACCAGCTCGTGCGCCTCGCGCAGCTGGTCCGCCGGCAACTCGCCCTCGTACGAGGTGTACTGGGCCGCGTCGGCGCCCGCCAGGTCGCCGAACACGAAGGCGCCGATCATGTAGTTGTGCGGGACGCAGGCCAGGTCACCCGCCGCGTACAGGCGCGGGACGGTCGTACGGGCGTGCTCGTCCACCCGCACCCCCGAGGCCGAGTGGCCGCCGCACAGACCGATCTCGGAGATGTGCATCTCGATGTCGTGCGTCCGGTAGTCGTGTCCCCGGCCCGAGTGGAACGTGCCCCGGGTCGGGCGCTCCGTCGAGTGCAGGATGGACTCCAGGGCGGCGACCGACTCCTCCGGGAGGTGGCTCAGCTTCAGGTACACCGGGCCGCGGTCGGAGGTCACCTCGGCGGCGAACTCGGCCATCATCTGCCCCGACCAGTAGTCGGAGTCGACGAACCGCTCACCGTGCCGGTTGACCTGGTAGCCGCCGAAGGGGTTCGCCACGTAGGCGCAGGCCGGACCGTTGTAGTCCTTGATCAGCGGATTGATCTGGAAGCACTCGATACCCGTGAGTTCGGCGCCCGCGTGGTACGCCATCGCGTAGCCGTCGCCCGCGTTGGTCGGGTTCTCGTACGTGCCGTACAGATAGCCGGAGGCGGGCAGGCCGAGCCGGCCGCAGGCGCCGGTCGCCAGGATCACGGCACCGGCGCGGACCGTCACGAACCGGCCGGTGCGGGTGTTGAACCCGGCCGCGCCCACGGCCCGCCCGTGGGCCGTCAGGACGCGCACCGGCATGACCCGGTTCTCGATCCGGATCCGTTCGCGCATCTCGCGCCGCCGCAGCTGCCGGTAGAGGACCTTCTTGACGTCCTTGCCCTCCGGCATGGGCAGCACGTAGGAGCCCGAGCGGTGCACCTGGCGGACCGCGTACTCGCCGTGCTCGTCCTTCTCGAACTTCACCCCGTACGCCTCCAGCCGCCGCACCATGGCGAAGCCCCGGGTGGCGGTCTGGCGGACGGTGGACTGGTCGACGATGCCGTCGTTGGCCCGGGTGATCTCGGCCACGTAGTCGTCGGGTTCGGCGCGCCCGGGCACGACCGCGTTGTTGACGCCGTCCATGCCCATGGCGAGCGCGCCGGAGTGCCGCACGTGGGCCTTCTCCAGCAGGATCACCCGCGCACCGTGCTCGGCGGCCGTCAGCGCCGCCATGGTGCCGGCCGTGCCGCCGCCGATCACGAGGACGTCGCAGGCGAGTTCCTCGGCGTCGGCGAGGGCGGGAACGACGGGCGGGGTGGTTTCGGGAGTGGTCACCGCGGGTGCCTTTCAGGTGCCGAGCGAGGAGAGGACTGTGCGGCGCAGGGCCACGCGCGCCGGATCGTCGTGCGCCGTACGGTCGCGGGGGCGCGGCACGTCGTGCAGCGCGGAGAGTCCGCCGGAGCCGAGCAGCGCCACCCGGTCGCCGAGGAACAGGGCCTCCTCGACGTCGTGGGTCACGAACACCACGGTCGCGCCCGTGCCCCGCAACACGTCGACCAGCAGCTCCTGCATACCGGCGCGCGTCTGGGCGTCGAGCGCCCCGAACGGCTCGTCCATGAGGACGGCGCGCGGGGCCGGTGCCAGGGCCCGGGCCAACTGCGCGCGCTGGCGCTGGCCGCCGGACACCCGGTGCGGCAACTGGCGTGCCTGCTCGGCGAGTCCGACCCGCGCGAGCCAGGACTCGGCCTTGCTGCGACGTTCGGTGCGCGACAACCCCTGGATGGCGAGGGGGAGTTCGACATTGGCGCGCAGGCTGCGCCACGGCAGCAGGGCGTCCTCCTGGAAGACCAGGGCGCGGTCTGCCGAGGGGCCGGTCAGCGGCTCCGTGTCCTGGGCGGCCTCACCGGCCAGCGGAGGCAGCAGCCCGGCGAGGGTGCGCAGCAGGGTCGACTTGCCGCAGCCCGAGGGGCCGACGACGGTGAGGATCTCGCCGCCGGCCACGTCCAGGTCCACCCCGTGCAGCACGGGAGCGTCCGGGTGGCCGAGGCCGGCGTCGGTCAGGGTGAGCCGCGCTCCGGTGCGCGAGGCCGGAAGGACGTCAGACGAGCTGGTCATGGGGTACCTCCTTCTCCGTCGCCGGTGCCGCCGGGACGGCGGTGGGGGCGCCGGGCTTCCGCCGCGGGGCCCGTGCGCCGGGGACGTACGACGTACGGGGCAGCCAGCGGGTCAGGCGCCGGCCGAGGATCTCCACGGCGGTGGAGGTGATCCAGCCGAGGACGCCGATGGTGACCATCCCCACGAACACGCCCGGGTAGTTGACGATCGTGTAGTCCTGCCAGGTGCGGTAGCCGACGCCGTACTGTCCGGAGATCATCTCGGCGGAGATGACGCAGATCCAGGAGACGCCGAGGCCGACCGAGAGGCCGCCGAAGATACCGGGCAGCGCACCCGGAAGGACCACCGAGCCGAGGATCCGCAGACGGCCGGCGCCCATGGTGCGGACCGCCTCCTCCCAGACCGGCGTCAGCGCCCGGACGGCGTGACGGGTGGAGACCAGCACCGGGAAGAAGGCGGCGGTGAAGGTGATGAAGACGATTCCCTGTTCGTCGGAGGGCAGCAGCAGGATCGCCACGGGGACGAGCGCGATGGCGGGGATCGGCCGGATCACCTCCACGAGCGGTCCGAGCAGGTCCTCGGCCAGGCGCGATCGGGCCACGAGCACGCCCGTGGCCACGCCCAGGACGGCGGCGAGCAGGAAGCCGCTGAGGATGCGGGTGAGACTGTCGCCGAGGTCTGTCCAGTAGTCGGGGCCCGTCAGACGGTCGGCGAAGGCGCGCGCCACGTCGGCGACCGTCGGGAACTGCGAGAAGCGCAGCCACAGGTCGACGTCGAGACCCGTCAGCAGCTGCCAGGCGCCGAGGGCGGTCGCCAGTGACGCGAGGCGCAGGGCGAAGCGGCCGTAGCGGCGCGGATACCGCGGTGCGAACCGGCCGGCGTGCCGGGGGCGGCGCGGCGGCAGCCGGTCGGCCCCGTGCGCGTTCCGGGTCATGAGGCCCGCCGCAGCGCGTCGGCGTAGGTGACGACGCGGGCGCCGGTGTGTCCGGCGGTGTACGCCTTCGCGGTCGCCGGTGCGACGAAGGGGAGCAGCCGCTCGCCGTCGGCGACCCAGACCGCCCGGTCGGCGAACCACAGGGTGCCGGTGGTGGCGTCGGGCACGTAGGCGGCGCGGATGCCGGTCCTGTGCCCGGCGAGATAGCCGAGCAGTTCCGTCGGCGACGCGAAGGTGCGGGTCTTCCGGGCGCCCTTGGGCCAGACCTCGCTCGCGGCCGGTGGGGGAGTCGCGGCGAGGCGTCGGGCGTAGCCGGGTCCGAGGGCCTTCCTGACGTATCGGTCGTCCACGAAGGCGTCGACGTCCACGTCGCCGGTGAGCTTCGCCGACCGCAGGATCGACACGTCCTGTTTCAGCGCGGAGACGAGCCGCGGTTTGACCGCCGGGTCGAAGGTGGCGATGCCGTGGGCGCCGTTGTACAGATAGACGACCTCGGCGGGCAGTCCGGTGGCCTCGGCGACCTTCTCGGCGGCCGGCACGGGGTGGGCGTCGAGATAGTCGGTGGTCTTCGCCTGGGCCTTGAGGAAGGCTTCCAGGACGGCGGGCCGCTTCTTGATGAAGTCCTCGCGGGCGGTGACGCCGTGGAAGGTGGGCAGGTCGAGCTCGGCGCCGTCGTACAGGGCCTTCGCCTTGCCCTGGAAGGCGAGCAGACCGGGCCAGGCGACGAACTGCGACAGCGCGTCGACACTCCCGGCGGACAGGGCTGACGCTCCCACGGCCGGCTGTTGGTTGAGTTTCCGGACGTCCTTGTCGGGGTCGACACCGGCACGTCGCAGGGCCCGTACGAGGGTGCCGTCGGCGGCGGATCCGATGCTCGTCGAGACCTTCTTGCCCTTCAGGCCCTCGAGCGAGGCGATGCGCGAACCGGGTGCGGTGACGATGGTGTTGAGGCCGCCGCGCAGGTTGTACCCGGTGACCGACACGAGGTGGGTGGGGCGGCCGAGCTGCCTGCCCCGGGCCGCGTTGATGAGGAGGGGGAAGTCGCCCATCGAGCCGATGTCGATCTTCCCTGCGGTCATCTGGGCGGTGATGGGGGCGCCGGTCGCGTAGTCCTGCCACTCGACCTTGTAGGTGTGCCCGTCGTGCAGGGCGTCGAGCTCCTTCTCGAACAGGCCGAGGGAGCGCAGCAGGGTTCCGGCGGTGACGGTGTTGATGGTCTTGGACTGGTAGCCGACCGTGACGGTGACGGTGGATCCCTCCCCTCCCGCCGCGGCCGTGCCGCCGCAGGCCGTCAGGGGGAGGAGCAGCAGGAGGCTCGCGGCAAGAGCTGTGCGCTTCATGGGAGTTCGGACCTTTCAGCGGAGCAGATAGGGCATGTTGACCGTGACGGCTCCGGTGGGACAGCGGGCCGCGCACGGGCCGCAGTACCAGCACTCGTCGACGTGCATGTAGGCCTTGCCGCTGCTGTCGTCGATCGCGAGGGAGTCCAGCGGGCACATGTCCACACAGAGCGTGCAGCCGTCGATGCACTTCGACTGGTCGATGGTCACGGGCACGTCGGCCCGCTGGGGCGCCAAGGGCATGGCTGTCTCCGGAAAGGTCGAGCGGAGGAATGGGGGCGGTGTTCAGTGGGAGCGGTGCAGGAGGCCGCTCATCGTGATGCGGTCGCCGCGGAACCGGATGAACTCCAGGTCGACCGGGCGGCCGTCGGCGAGATGCGTGAGCCGTTCCAGCATGAGGACGGCCGTGCCGCGCGGGGCCTCGAGGACGGCGGCGGAGTGGGCGTCCGCGGTCACCGCCTCCAGAGTGATCTCGGCGTGCCCGAGGGGACGGCCGGTGATGCTCTCCAGGAGGCGGAAGACGTCGGTGTTCTCCAGGTCGGCGCCGAGCAGGGCGGTGCCGATGTCCAGCGGGACGTACGTGAGGTCGAGGGACAGCGGGAGCCCGCCCAGGCGGCGCAGGCGTTCGATGTAGAGGACGTCGGTGCCGGGCGGCACCTGGAGCCGTTCGGCGACCGGCGCCGGGGCGGGCGCGGGACCTGCGGTGCGGACCTCGTTGGTGACCCGGCCCTGTTCGTGGAGGGTTTCGGCGAGGCCCATCAGACGGTCGAGGCCGTGCTGGTACTTCCGTGCCACGACCACGGTGCCGACGCCCGGCTGGCGGTCGACCAGACCTTCGGCGCGCAGCAGGTCGAGGGCTTCGCGGACGGTGTTGCGCGAAGCTCCGTAGTCACCGGCGAGGATCGACTCGTGCGGCAAGGTGTCCGTGGGGAAACCGCCGGTCAGCAACTGGCGGCGGAGGAGATCGGCGAGCTGTCGGGCCCGGTCCGCGCGCAGCCGCCGCCGCGCACGGTGGGCGGCGACGGTGGTCGCGCCCTGGCCGGCGTGGTCACGGATGCGGTCGGTGGAAGGCACGGATGAAACCCTACCGATCCGATAGGGATGGCCGTGTTGCCGCGGTGTTGCGCCACTTGATGGGGCGTCAGATCACTGTCCGGGCTGGGGTTTTCCGGGGGAAGGGGGTTGGATGCGCCGGTGACGCGGTGGGCGGGCGGGTCGTCGGACGATGGGCGTAACGCCGGGACCCTGGGTGCTGGGTGCTGCTGCGCACCTGGCCTCAGGGGTTGGTCCAGGCCCCCGGGGTGTCGGTCAAGGCGCTGACGTCGGCGGGGAGTTGGGCGGAGGCCACGTCGGCGAGGGAGACTCCCTCCAGGATCTCGCGCACGTTGGACCGCAGCGCGATCCACAGCGGGAGCAACGACTGGGCGGGACCGGTGTAGGAGAGGTCCGGAGGGCGGACTCCGCGCACCGAGACCAGCGGTCCGTCCACGGTGCGGATGACGTCGGCGATGGTGATGGACGCGGCGGGCCTGGCCAGGCGGTAGCCGCCGTTGCCGCCGCGCTGGCTCAGGACGAGACCGCCCCGGCGCATGTCGTTCAGGATGCCCTCGAGGAACTTGTGCGGAATCTCCTGCGCGTCGGCGATCGCCTCGGCCTTCAAGGGTGCCTCGTCCCGGGACGCGGCGAGCTGCAGTGCGGCACGTACCGCGTAGTCCGCCCTGGCTGAAATCCGCATGCGCGCATTATCCCGTACGGCTCGGACCGGTATCCACGCCCTCCCGTCGCCGTCCCGCTCAGACGGGCAGTACGAACGGAGGGTGCGCCCCGTTGAGGAAGTAGTCCCCGACGTCGCGGAGCCGGTGCCCGACGGGCTCGTAGAGGGTGTGGGTCCGTGCGTTGCGCCAGAAGCGGTCGAAGCCGAGCCGGGAGGACGCGGAGCGGGCGCCGATGACGTCCAGGGCGCGGGTGGTGGACTCCTGCGCGGCCCTGGACGCGGCGGCCTCGGCCATGGCCACGAGGACGGAGATCTCCGCGTACTCCTCGTAGCTCAGGTCCTCGCCGCGGGCCAGTCCGCCCTGCACCGCCTGGACGGCCTGCTCGGTGAGCGCCGCGGCGGAGCGGGTGAGCACGGTGAGTTCTCCGTGCAGGGTCAGGATCCGCGGGTCCGAGGGCGAGCCGACCGGCCAGGCGGGATGCCAGAGCGACTGGCCCGCCCTGCTGTACTCGCGCACCTCGGTGAGCACTCCCTCCGCGATGCCGAGAAGGATCTGGACGGAGAGAAGACGGCCGACGGGCGAGGTGAAGGCGGTCCGGGGAGAGAGGACCTCCTCGTCCGCGGACAGCGAGCCCAGGACGCCGGCGGCGGCGACCGGTACAACGTCGAAGTCGACGCTGCCGCCGCCCGCGAGCCGCTGGCCGAAGACGTCCGCGTCCGCGTCGATCCGCACACCGGGATGGGCCGCGTCGACGACGACGGCGAAGGGCTCGCCGGTGTCGGACCGCTCGCCACGGACCGCGAGGCGGTCGGCGACCAGGACCCCGGTGGCGTAACTCTGCCGCCCCTCCAGGACGTAGCCGCCGGCCTTCCTGGTCAGCCGCAGCGGCGGTTCCTGGCGGGCGAGACCGCCGCCCCAGACGAGAGGCTTGCGCGCGGAGCGGCGCACGGCCTCGGTGGAGCGGGCGGAATCGGCGAGGGACAGCGCGCTCCAGGACAGGAAGTAGTGACAGCCCAGCAGTTGACCGATCGCGCCGTCGGCGCCGGAGATCTCCCGGACGACCGCGTACGCCGTCGTCCAGTCGGCGCCGCCCCCTCCGGCGTCGGCCGGCACCAGGAGCGTCAGCAGTCCCGCCTCCCGCAGCCGGGACACCTCGTCGAACGGGGCCTTGCCCGCCTGCTCCCTGGTGACCGCGTCCGTGGCCAGGTCCTCCGCCGTCTCGCGGGCCGCGCGCAGCCAGTGCGCGTGGTCCGGTCCGGCCGGGTTCGCTTCCTCCGGGTCGAGTCCCGTCGCATGCGGTCCGGTCGGCTCGGCTCCGGAGGGGGCTCCGGACGGCGCGGTGGCTACGCCCATGATGTCGGTTTCCTCAAGGTCGGCGGCAAGGTGCCGCGTTGGGGGTCTCGTGCCGGGCAGGGCGCATACGCGGGGCCGCACGCCGTACGGTGACGACCCGGCGCCGATGGGCCTCCCCCGCTCGGCGGGGCGGAGGCGGACGCGCCCGGTCGCCTCGGGACGGGGGATGGGGCGGCACGCGTACGACGTGGGTGCCGGGTGCCCTACGCGCTACAACAGACGGCGCTGGCGACGCGACCGAAGTCGACGTGCCGACGGCGAACCAGTCGCTGCTGTGTGGGGGGCATGTACATCATCCTGCGCACTCGCCGGACGTCCGGTCAATGCTTTCCTAGTAAATCGATAGGAAATGGCGAGAGGTGAGCGCGCGGACCGCGTGGCGACCCGACGCGTACCGGCCACGGCCCGAGGTCCGGCATGCGGGCCACAGTTGACGGGACGCCAGATGTCCTGCTCAATGAGGTGGATGAACGCCGATCAGCGCCTGGTCACCCGCGACCACATCGACTTCGGTCGGGTGTGGTCCGCCGCGTGTCGCGCCTGACCTGACGCCGGCCCGTCCGGGCTGCCCGTCACTCCTCGGGTGAGGTCGCCGGGAGCGGACTGCTTTCTCCGCGGCACCGCTGCTTCCCGTGTGGTGAACGGACGCCGAGCTCAAGCGTCTTCGGCTCGAGCGATCCCGTCCCGCGGGCCGTGGCCCCGAGCGATTTCGACACGGCCCGAACCGTGCTTTCCCACCCCTGCGCCCTGTCAGTGAGCGCGGTTGTGCGCCCGCGGCCGAAGCCGTGCCGGTGGTCGAAGTCGTCCGCGGCCGAAGCCGTGCCGGTGGTCGAAGCCTGCCCGGGGCCGACGGCCGCGCGGGTCACCCGGACAGCCGCCCCCACGCATCCCCGGATCACCCCGAGGGCCGGTCGGTCGTCCCACCAGTTCGTCCCCGCCCTCCCCGATCGACCCGAACCGGCCACCCCAAACCCGCACCCCAGAAAGGCCATTTCCCATGCCCGTCGAGTTCCTTGGCATCGCCGCCACCCATGACGGCTCCGAGACCACCCCGCGCTCCGGCGCCGCCTTCGACAAGGAGTACACACTCCGGCTCGCGCGGGCGCACGAGGACAACGGCTGGGACCGGGTGCTGTTCGCCTACGGTTCCGGATCGCCGGATCCCGCCCCGGCCGCCGCCTATATCGCCAGCCGGCTGGACCGCCTCCAGATCCTGCTCGCCCACCGTCCCAACGTGTCCTACCCGACCTTCGCCGCGAAGACCTTCGCCACCCTCGACCAGATCAGCGAGGGCCGGCTCACCGTCCACTTCATCACCGGGGGCAACGACCACGAGCAGGGCCGCGAGGGCGACACCCTGACCAAGGACGAACGCTATGCCCGCACACGCGAGTACATCCGGGTCGTCAAGAAGATCTGGACCACCCATGAGCCGTTCGACCACGAAGGGGAGCACTACCGCTTCCATGACTTCGTGAGCGACGTCTTCCCGGTCCAGCTCCCCCGCCCCGGCGTCTCGTTCGGCGGCTCCTCGCCCGCCGCGTACGCCGCCGGGGGCGCCGAGGCCGACATCTACTGCCTGTGGGGCGAACCGCTGGAGAAGACCGCCGAGCAGATCGAGTCGGTGAAGGCCGCCGCGCGGGCGGCGGGCCGGACCGACGTCCCCCGCATCCAGGCGGCGTTCCGGCCGATCATCGCCCCGACCGAGGAACTGGCCTGGGAGAAGGCCCACCGTACGGTCGGCGCGATCAGGGCCCGCAAGGAGAAGGGCGAGCTGCCCAACCGGCGGCGCGGCCTCGACGGCCGGCCCCAGAACTCCGGCTCGCAGCGGCTGATCGCCATCGCGGAGGCGGGGGAGCGGTACGACCGCGCCCTGTGGACCCCCACGGCCGCCGCGACCGGCGGCGCGGGCAACTCCAACGCGCTCGTCGGAACCCCGGAGACGGTCGCGCGGGCACTGCTGGACTACTACGACTTGGGTGTCGACATTCTCTCGGCCCGCGGCTACGACCTGCTGGACGACGCCATCGACTTCGGCCGGTACGTGATCCCGATCGTCCGCGAGGAGGTCGCCAAGCGCGACGCCGAGCGAGCGGCGCGCGAGACTCAGGAGCCCGCGGCGGTGCGTGCCTGATTGCCGACGTTCAACTGCTTCTTACTGCGGGTGAGTTGAAGGAGGACTCCGCGATTGCGCGCAGACGACACCGGCCGACCCGGTGGTCCGGAAGACGCCTCGGGGTCGGCCGGTGCCGTGGGGATTCGCGGACCCTTCTCCTCCGCCGGTTCCATGGTGCAGACTGCTGGCCGAGTCGCAGCCGGGGGTGGGAGGGCGTTCGTGGGGGAGGACCTGACGGTCAACCTCGTGGCCTCGCTGCTGGCGTTCACGGTGGGCTGGCTGGGCCGTGCGCTGGTGCACTACTACCGCACCCGCCTGCCGGCCGCCCGCGTGTGGCGGCTGGACCGCGACCGGCGCGTGGTGGTGATCGTCGGTGAGTCGGGCCGGGCGACGTCCGCGTATCCGAAGCTCCATGAGGCCGACGCCCTCGCCGCCATGAATCTGCGGCAGTTCCTGTCCCAGGACCTGCGTCTGCACGAGGCGCTCACGGTCAGGGCCCGGGCCTTCGTCATGGCCTCCGACGCCGAGGAGAACCTGGTGGTGATCGGCGGTCCGGCGCACAACGGGGTCTGGCAGCTGATGGCCGACCGGCTGGATGTTCCCTACGCCTTCGAGGAGCGCTCCGGCGACTACTGCATCGTGTCGGCGCAGGACGGCGCGGAGTACGGCGAGTCGGAGCCGGGCGCGACCACGATGGTCGACCACGCCATCGTCGTGCTGGCACGCAACCCGTTCGCCGCCGGGAGTCGCCTCGTCATGATCGCGGGCTGCGACACCCTGGCGACCGCGGGGGCGACCCAGATCTTCGCCCGCGCCGAGGTCCGCCGGCTGGCGAAGGCGTACGACACGAGGTCGCCGCTGGCATTCGTCGTACGGGTCGAGAGTGTCGGGGGATACGTGCGGCCGCCCGTGGTGGTGGCCGCCGCCACGTTCCGCCAGACCCGGCCGTCCGCACCGACCCCGCGGCCCGGCCCTGAGGGGCGAACGGATAGCACCCGGCTCTGAAGAACCGGTCGGACGAAGCGGTCGGACGGTTCCCTGGCGCTCAGGAGCGGCCGGCCGGAGGGTACGACCATCAGGCATTCGGACCGGTCAGGAGAGTTCGGCCTCGATCCCGTCGAGGAACCTCCGCTCCTCCTCCCGGACCCGGTTCCGCTCCCGGACCTCGGCGCAGAACACGGCCAACGCTTCGGTATCCGCGGCGAGTTCACTGCTCACGACCGTGCGGGTCCCGTCACCGACGTCGACGATCTTCTGGTCCATACGGCCACTGCCCAGGATGCCCAGGACGATCAACCACTCGTCGTGGACGGCCGGGGTCAGCTCGATGTCCAGGTGGACCCGGGCGGGCGGGTCGTCCGGACCGTTGGGCTCGGCCAGTGCCCCGATGAAGGTGAGGACGAGGGTGCGCAGGTCCGCGTACTCCTTGGGGTCCATGAGGTCCTCGAGCGTGTCGAGGTAGAGCCTGACGAGTTCGTGGGCCTCGGGTGCGGGCGGGTCGTCTGGGGACGCGTGATCGCTCAAAGGTCGGTGGCTTTCCTGTCGTACGGCCGGACGGGTGGCCGAGGTTACCCGTCGATCGGAGGCCACTGCGTGAGTGCGTAACCGGCGTACGCGCTCCCGGCGGTGCAAGGTCCTGCCCAGGGCGCCCGCCAGATCTGCGTTCCGTCCGGTGCGAGCACGCCGTAGACACAGGAGTGTGCGGAGCCGATGGCGAAGACCTGGATGCCGTTCCTGGCGGCGATGGACCGGGGTGTGTCGGAAGGCAGGTCGGCTTCGCGCAGCAGGGCGTCGACGGTTCCGGCGGCGGAGGAGGAACCGGGCAGTGCCGACGGGCCGCGTCGCGTGATCCTCGTCGCGAGGTCCACCGTGTCGTCCTGTGGCCGCGGACCGCGGGCAGGCTGGGGGAGACCCTTCGGGCAGTCCACGATGCGGTGCGTGATCGTGTACACGTAGCCCTGCCAGGCGTACCGGTAGCAGACCAGGACCTCGGTCACGTCCTGTGCGTCGAAGGAGAACTTCGGTGTGGCGGAGCCCGGTACGGAGAGAACGACGTCGAAGTCCCGGCGCCCGTCGTCCGTGCGGGCCTGCACGGAGACCAACGTACCGCCGAAGCGGTCCGCGACCCGGTCCAGGACGTTCTCGCTGCCGCGGCTGAAACCCCCCAGCGGTGAGCTGAAGTTGGCGTGCAGCGCATCCTCCAGCGACTGTGCCCGGCGCCCGGCGTCGGACCGTGCCCGGCCGGTGTTCTCGGGATCGTGGAGGGGGCTGACCCAATAGAGCCCGAAGACCAGGATCGCCACCACCGCGATGCACCCCACACCGCGTCCGCGCGTGCGCCCCATTCCATTTCTCGTCACCGGGTCAGTCTGGTGTCGGCGACGGTCGCCGTCCTGAGTAGGAGTACTCAGGGCAGCCGCGTGACCGGCGAACCGGTCTCGGGTGAACGCGTTCTCATCGTCGGCCGGTTCGCCGTGTGGTGGCTCAACCGCGCAGTCCTGCCTCCCACTTGCGTCGGATCAGGACGTAGTCGCTGAAGAGGTGTCGGCTCCGGTCGAGCAACTCGCCGACCTCCTCGACGTTTTGACCCCACAGGTCCGGCGACGGGTGCCAGCGTTGTACGGACTGCCCGGCCCAGGTACGGAGCTTCACCTCCTGGTCCTCCAGCAGCGCGACCGCGGCCCGGAGCGCCGCGATGCCTCCACTCGCGTCGAGCAGCCGGAACGCGCCGAGCCGCACATGCCGCGCGTGCCCGGGGCCGGTGCGCTCCGCGAGCCAGTCGGAGGGCAGGTCCGCCGCCCCGGGCAGCAGGGTGGTCACCGCCTCACGGACGACGTGGGCGGAGGGATCATCGAGGAGCGGCCGGATCTGTCGTGGGTCCACGCAGTCCAGGGTCCGCAGTCCGGCCACCGCCGACGCCCGTACCCGGGCGTCCGGGTGGGTGAGCAGCGGCCGGAGCAGCTCGGCGTCCGCTCGGTCGCCGCATTCGGCCAGCCCGATGACCGCACCCGGCGGCGGTCCCGGTGTTGCTCCCGGTGTTGCTCCCGGTGTTGATCCCGGGGTGTCCGCCGTCGCGCACCGCCGTCGGTACCAGTCCGCCGGATCCACGCCGTGCTGCCGTACGACATACCGGGCGCACGCGCGGACCAGCCCGGAACCGTCGGTGAGGTACGGCTCCGCCCGCCCCGGCCGACCCGCCCGCCGCAGCCCGGTCACGCCCGCCGAGCGGGTGCGCGGGTTGCGCGCGGACAGCAGGGCCGAGAGCACTTCCTCGTTCACGTCCTTCTCGTACGCGTCCTTCTCGTCGCCCAGGGCCGACAGGGCCGCCGTGGCGCACACGTCCTGGACGACGGAGTCCGGGTCCCCGACGGCGGCCCGGGCCAGTTCGGCGGGACCGAGCAGGCCGCCGTCGACGGCCAGCCGGTACGCGAACCGCCGTACGTTCCGGTCCGGGTCGGCGAACAGAAGGGCCACGTGTTCCCGGGAAGCCCCGCGCAGCACCCGGCCGAGGAGCTCGGTGCCGAAGGCGCCCCGCTCCCTTCGGCCGACCCGCAGGAGCAGCGGCGCGACGCGCACCGCGGAGTCCGCGTCCAGCGTCTCGCGCAGCACCTGCCGGGCGGCCTCGCGCACCGGGCCCGCCCAGTCGGCGCTTCGGACGACGACGAGCGGCAGCAGCCGGGGATACCGGACCGCGCGGCTCACCGCCCCCTGGCGGGTCCAGCCATTGCGGTGGCACAGGGCGAGGGCGAGCCGGGACTCGTCGAAGCCGTCCAGGTCGGCGGGCAGCGGAAGCGAGGGGTGGCCATCGGGCTTGGCTGCCCCCCGATACCAGGCCACTTCCCGCACCGCCGCGTCCAGCGCGAGCCAGTCGCCGGGGTCGGTGACATCGAGCGTGGTCTCGAGCGGTGCTCCGCCCGCGAGCCGCGTAGCCGCCGTCATGCCGCCGTCGATGTCCCTGATCACTGCTGTTCCTCCGGAAGTCGGTCGAGTGATCGTAGGACTCCCGGTCGGTGTGGGTCGCACGAAATACGGCCGCCGGCGGGACGGCGGTGAGGCGCCGGTGTGTCATGTCGGGCCGGCAGCGCGCCCCGGCGTCTCCTCAGACCGCCCCGTGCGGCAGCACCGGCAGGGCCGCCAGGCGACGGTGCAGATAGCCGCCGCCCCAGGACAACTCGTCAAGCGGCACCGCCGGCTCCAGGTGGTGCCAGCGGGCGAGTACGGCCGTCAGGGCGACCGTGAGCTCCAGGCGGGCCAGTGCCGAGCCGGGGCAGTAGTGCGGGCCGAGGCCGAAGGACAGGTGGCGGGCGGCCGTCCTGCGGTCCGGGTCCAGCGTGCCCGGGTCGGCGTGGCAGCGCGGGTCGTGGTTGGCCGCCGCCACGGACAGCAGCACACCACTGCCCGCCGGAATCACCGTGTCCCCGAACCGGACGTCCTCCAGCGCCACCCTCTTCGTGCTGAAGGGCCCCGGGGTGTCCCAGCGCAGCAGTTCGTCCACCGCGCGCGGAATCCGTCCCGGCTCGTCGCGCAGGGCGTCTTGGACGTCACGGTGGCCGAGGAGCGCCACCACGCTCATGCCGATCGCCTGCACCGTGCTGTCGAAGCCGGCCAGCAGCAGCATCGCCAGGAGCGAGGCGACCTCGTCCTCCGACGCGCCCCCCTGCTCGTGCCACGCGGCGAGGACGCGGGAGACCAGGTCGTCCCCCGGAGCCACCTCCCGGCGGGCCATCTCGGTACGGACGAACGCGTCGATGCGGGCCACGCTCGCCTCGACCGCCCGGGCGGAGCAGCCCGTCTTGTCCGCCAGGAGCGCCACCGGCGCATACAGGGCCGCCCGCTCCTCCTCCCGTACGTCGAAAACTTCGCACAGCGACCGGAAGGCGAACGGGCGCGCGAAAGCGTCCATCAACTCGACCGGACCCCGTCCGCGGGCCGCGTCGGCGGCGTCGAGGAGTTCGGCGGCGGCCCGTTCGATCCGTTCGCGCTGGGTCGCCATGCGTGCCGGGGTGAGCGCCGGTGTCGCGAGACGGCGGATCCGTGTGTGGTCCGGCGGGTCGTAGTTGACCAGCGTCACGTCCAGGGCGCGGCGGCGAACGTCGGGGTCCGGCACGCGGCCCCCGCTCAGCGAGAGCCGGGGGTCCATGAACCCGGCGCGGACGTCCTCGGCGCGGGTGACCAGCCAGGCCGGCCGTCCGGCGGGCGTCCTGATCCGGGCCACGGGGCACGTCTCCCGGATGCCGGCCAGCGTCTCCTCCGGCCGGGCGAGGAAACCGGCGCCGAGGGGCTCCGGCAGGCGTTGCCTTCCTGCCGGTGCTGCCGGTGCTGCCGGTCTTGCCGGTCCTGCCGATCCGGCCCGTGCCGTCGTCGTTCCGGCTGATGCGGGAGGGGCGGCCGTGACGGCGGGCTCGGTGTCCATACGGAGGCGTCCTCTCGCGGTCGCGGAGCGTGCGGCCGCCACCGTAGGAACGGGTGGTTGCCCGGCGGTTCGGGGCCGGTGCGATTCCGGTATGCGCCGCCCTCGCCGGACCTGCGTCGGGGTGCCGAGGCGTTGACACGTCGGCGAGGGTCGCCCCGAGGTCGTCGAGGCGCAGAGATGCCGGGGGTGCCGCCCTGGCCGGCGACAGCCATGGCGCTGAACCGCACCCCCCACGGGGCGACCCAGGGCGCCCGCTCACCCCCGACGCCCGCGACCGTACCCCACCACCGCCGCGAGCAGCCCCCGACCAGCGGATTCACCACCGTCCAACCGCCGTCGAACCGCTCCCGAACCCCGGCCTCCTAGCTTCCTGCCGGTCGGTGCACCGCTGCCGTCCGTCGTCCCGAACGCCCGTCGTATGGAGGACCATCATGGCCGAGAACGTCGAGCCCAACGAGGAGACCACCGAGACCCCCGCGGAGGAGACTCCCGAGGTCGTCGCGCACTCCGCGTCCAACGTGGCCTGGTGCGGTGTGCACCAGGAGACCGCCGCCGACGAGCCCGAGGTGGTCGCCCACGCCGCGTCGAACGTGGCCTGGTGCGGCGTGCACCAGGAGTCGGCCGTGGACGAGCCCGAGGTCGTCGCGCACTCCGAGGAGGGCGAGGACACCCCGTGGTGCGGTGTCCACCAGGAGCACAACGCCTGATCGGCACATCACCGCTGCGGTCCTCCGGTCACGGTGGCGTCCCGACGCCACCGTGACCGGGCCGCGCCCGCCACCCCGACTCCCGCCCCAGCTCCGGAGGTTGCCGTGCCCGGTACCCAGTCCGTCGCCGTCCCCGCCGCCGGGGCCCGTCTGATCCAGGCCGACAGGGGGTGGTGGTTCCTCGGCGCCGGCGGATACGCGCTGATGCGGCCCGGCCAGGTGCAGACCGACGGCACCCTGCGCCCCTCGGCCGAGCGCTATCTCCGCGAAGCGGGCCTGTACGACATCAAGCCGTACACCTCGTACTCGCTCACCGTTCTGACCAGCACCGACTGCAACCTCGGCTGCGGGTACTGCTTCCAGAACACCGCGCAGGACCCCAAGGGCGGCAGCAGGCCGCCGCGCATCCGGCACGCCCGTCTGACCCCCGAAGGGGTCGGCCAGGTACTGGACTTCACCCGCGATCGCATGGCCGCGGCCGGCATGGACAAACTGTCGCTGCTCCTGTTCGGCGGCGAGCCGCTGCTCAACCCGCGCGGCTGCCGCGACCTGCTCACCCGGGCCGGTGAACTCGGGGACCTCACCGCGTCCATGACCTCCAACGGCACCCTGCTCACCCCGCTGATCGCCAAGGAGCTCAACGCGGCGGGCCTCGGGTCCGTCCAGGTGACCTTCGACGGCGACCGGGCCGACCACGACGCCATTCGCGTACGGCGCTCCGGCGGCGGCACCTTCGACGTCATCGTCTCCAACATCGCCCGCGCCATCGAGAAGACCTCCCTGCGCTGGATGCTGCGGGTCAACGTCTCGCACCTCAACCGGAACGGCGTGGACGAGCTCGTCGAACGGCTCGGCACCCAGCTGGACTCCGCGCGCTGCGGCATCCACTTCGCCCGCGTCGGCGACGTCGGCGTGGGCTACGCGAACAACCTGATGCACGAGGACGGCCTCGTCGAGGACTTCGTCCGCTGGCACGCCCGCGCCCTGGAACTCGGCTTCACCGTGGCCCGGCCGCGCGCCCATGTGCCCTGCCAGGCCTGTTCGTTCACCGACGGCCGCTTCGGCGCGGTCGTCAACGCCGATGGTGTGCTCGCCAGTTGCTGGGAGACCGCGGGCAAGCCCGGCATGGAGGTCGGCACCATCACCGACGGCTACCTCGACGCCGAGCAGACAGAGGGCCGTTGGCTCAGCTGCCACGACCACTACCAGTACGACGAGGAGGCGGCCGTCCGCGCCGTCTTCCAGGACCGCGTCGACGCGGGTGTCCTTGACTGCCTCAACGCCGTCGGACGGCTGGGATGAAAGGCGCCGGCATCCTGCGGACCAACGCCGACTTCCGCCGCTACTGGATCAGTTCGTCGCTGTCCACCCTCGGTTCGCAGCTGTCCCTGCTCGCCTTCCCGCTGCTCGTCCTGTCGATCGGCGGCAGCGCCGCCCAGGCCGGTACGGTCGCCACCTGTTCGCTCGTGACCCGCACCGTGCTGCGCCTGCCCGCCGGCCATCTCGCGGATCGGCTCGACCGGCGCATGATCATGGTCGGGACCGATCTCGTACGGCTCGTGGCCCTCGCCAGCATCCCGCTGGTGTCGGCCCTGGGCGAGCTCGGGCAGCTGCACCTGCTCGGCGTCGCCGTGGTCGAGGGCGCGGCCACCGCCCTGTTCGCCCCCGCGGCCACCATCGCCGTGCGCGACGTCGTACCGGAGAAGGACCTCACCGACGCGCTGAGCCGCAGCCAGGCCGCCATGGCGACGAGTTCGCTCATCGGACCGTTCCTCGGTGGCTGGCTGTACACGCTCGACCCGATCCTGCCGTTCGCCGCCGACGCCCTCTCCTACGGGGTGTCGGCCGTGCTCCTGATGCGGATCGCCACCCGGCCCGCACGGCAGGCCGCCGCGGCCGAGCGCGACAACCGGCTCACGGCCGGGCTGCGGTGGCTGACGCACCAACGGGCGCTGCTGGCCGCGCTCCTGTTCGCCGCCGGCATCAACGTCGTCTCGGCGGCGGCCCAGACGACCATGGTCGTCTCCCTGCGGCAGAGCGGCATCGGAGGGACCGCGATCGGAGCGGTGATGGCCTGCGCGGGCATCGGCGCGATGCTGGGCGCCGCCGTGGCACCGCGGCTGATCAAGAGGATTCCCGCCGCCCGCCTGTTCCTGCTCATCGGTACCGTCTGGGCCCTCGGACTCGCCGTCTTCTCCGCCACCACGCATCCCTGGACGATCGGTCCCGTCCTGGTCGTGGTCGTCTTCTTCAGCCCGCCGGCGGGCATCGTCGTCGGCCGCGCCATGCTGGTGCTCGCCCCCCGGGACCTGCTCGGCCGGGTCAGCACCGCCACCGGACTGGTGATGGCCGGTCTCGCCTCCCTCGGACCGCTGCTCGCGGGCTCCTTCGTGGACTCCCTGGGTGCGGGCCGCACCTGGCTGGCCCTCGCGGGGACCGCGGCGGTGGTCACGGTGGTGTCCTCGGTGCCGCTGCTGCGCGAGACCAGCCTCGACGCAGTGACCGACGACGCGAAGGAGACCGGTCCCGCGGTTCCTTCCCCCGGCGGGCCGGAAGCGCACGAGCCGGCGGACAGCGACGCGCGTTCCGCGTCCCCGGCCCCCGCGGGCGGTGCCGACCGGGAGGACCTGGAGCACGACCGCATGGCGGTCCAGGCCCACATCGAGCGGCCCCCGGGGGAGGACTCCGGATCGGAGGAACCCTTCCCGGCGCCTCCGCTACGAGGCCCGGGCGCCGGCGAGGCCTGAGCACCCGCCCCGCACGCGAACCGACGTGACCCTTCCTTCCAGGAGCGCCGCGATGACCCAGTCCCCACCCCGCGACGCAGGGCCGTCGCCCGCCTCGTACGCCTACCCGCCCGCCCCGCGCAGCGGACCGGTGGAGGTCGTCCACGGACTGCGGGTGGCCGACCCCTACCGCTGGCTCGAGGACTCGCGGGACCCCGCCACCATCGCGTGGTGCGAAGCCCAGGACCGGCTCTACACCGAGGAGGAGTCCCGGTGGCCGGACCGGGACCGACTCCTCGCGCGGATGACCGCCCTGCTCGCCGGGGGCGGCGCCCGCCCTCCGGTGGCGCGCGGCGGCCGGGAGTTCCACGTACGCCGGGAACCCGGCCGTGAACTCGCCGCGCTGGCCGTCCGCGAGGGGGACAGGACCCGGACCCTGCTCGACCCGCTGGACGCCGACCCGTCCGGCACCACGGTCCTCGACGCCTGGGAGCCGTCGTGGGAGGGCGACCTCGTGGCCGTCCAGCTGTCCTCGGGCGGCACGGAGCACTCGGTGCTGCGGGTGCTCGACACGGCGACGGG
Source organism: Streptomyces aureus (assembly GCF_000725495.1). Classification (GTDB taxonomy): domain Bacteria; phylum Actinomycetota; class Actinomycetes; order Streptomycetales; family Streptomycetaceae; genus Streptomyces; species Streptomyces aureus_B. The sequence continues at coordinate 26,356 of NZ_JNZD01000025.1, read as the reverse complement.
CGAGACGGTCGACGGGCCCGTGGACCGGGTCCGCCGTTCCCCCGTGGCCTGGCTGCCGGGCGGCCGGGGCTTCTACTACGTGCGCCGGCTGCCGCCCGGGCCCGGCGACGGCGGACTCCCGCCCCGCCGTGTCCGGCTGCACCGGGTCGGCACGCCGGCCGACCAGGACGTGGAGATCTTCGGCGCCGGGCGGTCGGCGACCCAGTACTACACCGTGGCCACCGCCCCCGACGGCCGGATCCTGGTCGTCGGCGCCAGCGAGGGCACCTCACCGCGCACCGACCTGTGGACCGCCGACCTGACCCGGACCGGCCCCGAACGACCCGACCTGCGCCCCCTTCGGCACGACGCCGTCGGCCGCACCGCCGTCCGCCTCAGACCGGGCGCCGGACCGCTCCTGCTGCGCACCACCGACGGCGCCCCGCGCGGCCGGATCGCCGCCGCCCCGTACGACGCCTCGGACCCCGGCGGCTGGCACACCCTGGTCCCCGAACAACCCAGCACCGTGCTCCAGGACTTCGCGGTCCTGGACGGGCCGCGACTGGACCGGCCGCTGCTCGCCGTCGTACGAACCCGGCACGCGGTGGGCGAGTTGACCCTGCACGACGCCCGGACCGGCGCCCGCACCGGAACCGTACCCCTGCCCGGACAGGGCACGATCACGGCTCTGACAGCACGTCAGGAGGCGGGACACGAGCTGTGGTTCGGGTACGGCGACCATGTCACCCCCACCACCGTCCTGCACTTCGACGCCGTCACCGGACACCTGCGCCCCTGGCCCGGCGGCGTCCCCGGCGTGGCCCCCGTCGCGGGCGTGACGGTCACCCTGGAGGTCGTCCGTTCCCGTGACGGCGCCGAGGTCCGCATGTTCGTGCTGTCGCCCGCGGGCCGTCCCGACCGGCCCCGCCCCGCCGTCCTCACCGGCTACGGCGGCTTCGGCGCCTCCATGACCCCCGGTTTCACCCCGCAGGCCCTGCCCTGGGTGCGGGCGGGCGGGGTGTACGCGGTGGCCTGCGTGCGCGGCGGGGGCGAGGAGGGCGAGGAGTGGCACCGCGCCGGACGCCGCGAGAACAAGCTCAACACCTTCGACGACTTCGACGCGGCGGCGGACCACCTGCTCCATGAAGGATGGGCCGCACCCGGCCGGCTCGGCGTGCTCGGCAGCTCCAACGGGGGCCTGCTCGCGGGGGCCGCCCTGACCCGTCGCCCGGAGACCTACGCGGCCGTCGTCTGTGCCGCACCCCTGCTCGACATGGCCCGCTACGAGCGATCGGGCATGGGCGCGAGCTGGTGCGACGAGTACGGAACCGCGGCCGACCCCGACCAGTTCGCCCGCCTTCTGTCGTACTCGCCCTACCACCAGGTCCGCGAAGGCGCGCGCTATCCCGCCGTGCTGCTGGCCGTCTTCGACGGCGACACCCGCGTCGATCCCGCTCACGCGCGCAAGATGTGCGCGGCCCTGCAATGGGCCGGCACCGGCGACGCGCCCGTCGTGCTGCGCACCGAACGCGGCGTCGGACACGCCGCCCGAGCCTCCTCGCGCAGTGCCCGCCTCTACGCGGACGTCATGGCCTTCTTCGCCCACCACCTGGGGCTTCACCTGCCGGAGGACCCGCTGCCATGAAGGTGCTCCTGTGCCCGCTCGACGACCCCGGCTACCTGTACCCCGCCCTGGCCGTCGGCCGTGAACTGCGCCGCCGCGCCCACTCGGTGCACGTCCTCGCCGGCCCGGGCGCGGCGGCGACGGCGGCCACGGCGGACCTGGAGGTGTCCGCCGTCCCCGACGCCACGACCCTCTCGGTCACCCACTGGACGGTGCGCGGGCCCGAGCAGTACACGACGGTGGCGCGCGCGGTCCGGCGGCTGCGGCCCGACGTGCTGGTCACCTCCGTGCTCCACCACGGCGCGCTCGTGGCCGCCGAGGCCGCGGGCCTGCCGGTCGTGGTGCTCGGCCTGACGGCGCACCTGTGGCCCTACCGCGACGGGGGCGCCGGACCGGCGGACGCACACGACCGCACCTGGCGCCTGACGGAGACCCTGAAGCACTACGAGGCGGTACGAGATGCGGCCGGCCTCGCGCCCCGGCGCGACCGCTTCCCCGACACACCCCTGTTGGGCACCACCTTCCTTCTGCGCGGCCACCCACTGCTGGAGCCGACCCACGCCGAACTCCCTTCGGCCGTACGGCATGTGGGCCCCTGCTGGTGGGAGCCCGAGCCCGCGGAGGCCGAGGAGGTCGAGATGCCGCTGGACGCGAAGGCCCTGGCGTACGTCCACCTCGGCCGGACCTTCGGGGGCACTTCCCTGTGGCCGCGACTCAACGCGGCCTTCACGTCCGGCAGTTACCGGGCCGTCGTGGAACTCGGACGATCGGGCGCCCCGGAAGCGGCCCCGGACGCCGACCTGATCGTCGGCCGCCGCCCCTGGATGGGCCCCCTCGTCCGGCGGGCGGACCTCGTCCTGACCAACGCGACCTCCGCCCCTGTACTCGGCGCGCTCCTGCACGGCAAGCCACTGCTCGTCGCCCCCAACGGCTCCGAGCAGCAGGTGCTCGCCGCCGCCTGCCTGCGCGCCGGCGTCGCCGCCAGGCTTCCGGAGCCCGGCGCGTCCGCCGCGGAGCTGCGCGCGGCGGTCGAGCGCACGGCTCACGATCCCCTGCTGCGTTCGCGGGCCGAGGAGATCGGCGGATTGTTCGCCGAGGGCAAGAGCGAGGCCCGCGCGGCGGACGCGGTGGAATCTGCGGCACGCTGAACTCGGGGCTCGGGGCTCGGGGCTCGGGGCTCGGGGCTCGGGGCTCGGCCCGCGCCCGGTGTTGTCCAAGGGCGGTACCACACGCGGAGGTGAACAGCGGGCGGGCCGCCGCGCGCTGTCCCCCCGGCACGAGGGGAACTCCGGCCATCGTTCCCGGCGACCGGCGACCGGCGACCGGCGATTGGCGACGCGCGACCCAGACCGCCGGCCGCCCTTCCCCGCGCCCGGCAACGGCCACTGACCGCCCGATCACAGGAAAGAGCGCCGCCCCGCCGCCCTCACCCCTCGTTCGCCCCCTGGGCCGGCACCCCCTCCAGCAGGACGTCCCGCAGCGCGGCCACCAGTTCCAGGCCCCGTGCGCGGACCGCCGACGGCGGCTCCTCCTGGCGTCGGTCGGTGATGACGGCCAGGGCTGCCGCGGCCTGACGGGCGAAGAGCGCGAGGAGGTCGAGTTCGGAGAGGCTTGACCTGGACTGCTGGGCAGGGTCGAGGACCTCGAGGACACCGAGGACCCGGTCGCGGTGGGCGAGCGGCGCCGCCATCAGCGCGTCCGGCACGTACCCGGTCGCCTTCGCGACGTCCTTTGCGAACATCCCCTGTTCCCGCAGATCGTCCGCGATCATGGGCTCGCCCGAGACCAGCACCCAGCCCGCCAGCCCCCGGCCGGCCGGGAATCGCGAGCCCACCAGGGACTCCTCTCCCTCACCCGCCACGGCCTGGAAGACCAGTTCGTCGGTGTCCCGGTCGTGCAGCAGTACGGAGCTGGCGGCGGCGCCGAAAATGGCCCGCGCGGTGTCGACGACGGATTGCAGCAGATCGTGCTCCGCGCTGCCGGCGCGTGTCGCGGTGCCCGCGCCGGTGGCGGGGACGAGGCCGGGGGACTGGGTCATGCTTCACCTCGGGTTCCTGGTTCGCCGATGCGCACGTTCGCGGCGGAGAGGTACAGCGCGTGCTTGATCTGGAACGGCGTCAGCTTCGGGTGGGTGCCGAGCAGGCGTGCGCACATCCCGCTGATGAACGGGGTGGCGAAGCTGTTGCCCGTCGTACGGATGGTCTTGCCGCCCGTCCAGGCCACCTGGACGTTCTGGCCGGGTGCGAAGAACTCCACGGGTGGTGCGGGGTTGTAGAGGAAGAGTCCGGAGTCGTCCTCGCGGTGCGTGCCGACCGAGATGACGGACGAGAACCGCCAGGGGAAGCTCTCCACCGGCGTGTTGTGGGCGGACGCCACCAGCGTGGTTCCGGTGAAGAACGCCTGGTCGGCCAGGGCCCGCAGGGTCTCGAGGAACTTCGGGCGGGTCGTGGACAGACTGAGGTTGACCACGTCGAAGCCCTGGTCGACGGCCCACCGCAGCCCGGTGAGCAGGGCCTCGCCACTGCCGGTGAAGCCCTCGCCCAGCACCCGCACGCTGTACAGCTCGCAGTCCGGCGCGACTCTGCGGACGATGCCGGCGCACGCGGTACCGTGCCCGCAGGCGTCACCCGCGCCGTCGGGCAGCGGCCCGCTGTCGACGACGCCGAGGGTTCCGTCGGGGCCGGGCGCCACCTCGTACGATCCCTGGACCGAGCCGACCGAGGGGTGGCCGCACTCCACGCCGGTGTCGACCACGCACACGCGCACCCCGCCGCCGCCCGACCACGCCGAGGGGTCGGCGGGCAGGTCCGGCACCGTGTCGGCGAGCATCGCGAGGTCTTCGGGGGAGCGGTCACGCAGGCTCCAGGTGAGCCCTCCCGCCGTTCCTGTGGTCATCGGCTCCTGCCTTCCCGTGCGTCCGGGCGCTTGCCGTCCCGGGCGGTGGCCGTCGTCTCCTCGGCGAACGCGGACGCGCGGTCCGCGCCCGGCCTGTGCCCCTTGGCGGCGAAGTGCTCCCGAGCCGTACGGGCCTCGCGCGCGGCCTCCGCGGTCTCGCCGAGCGCGTGCAGTGCCCGGGCCCGGTCGAGGGCCGCGGTGCCCCGCACGAGCGGGGAGTCCGTCTCGTCCGCCGCGGCGACGGCCCGGCGCGCGCAGTCACGCGCGGGTTCTGCCGCGCCCACGAGGGCCAGTGCACGAGCCCGCAGGCCGTAGGCGTCGGCGGACTCGGCCGGGGCCAGGTCGGCTCGCGCGGGGTCCGGCAGTGCCAGGGCCTCCGCGGGCTCCCCACGGTCCAGCAGGACCCGGGCCCGCTCCCGGGCGATGCCGGGCAGGGCGCCCGTGGCGCCGAGTTCACGGCCGGCGCGGGCCGCCTCCTCCAGCAGGGCGAGCCCCTGGGAGGGGGTCCCGCCCAGTGCCTCGACCTCGGCGGCGAACAGCGGGACGAACAGGGCGCTCTCCGCGTAGCCGAGGCCGCGGGCCAGGCGCGCCGCCTCGTCCAGCCGCTCGCGCGCCTCGGCGTGGCGGCCCTGGAGCGCCAGGAGCACCGCCAGCGGACAGCCAAGCGTGGCCCGGACGGTCGGCCGGCCCGCGCCGTGAACCGTCAGCAGTTCCTCGCAGCGGGCCACGCCCCGGGCGACCGGGGTGGGGCCGCGCCACAGGGAGATGCCGACCGCGCCGAGGGCGAGGGCCCGTTCGGGTTCGGCGTCGGTGCGGTCGGCGTGCTCCAGGGCCCGGTGGAGCAGTTCCTCGGCCTCGGCGTGCCGTCCGCGGCGCTGACGGTCCTGGGCGATGCGGACGCAGGCGCGGGCGATGCCCTGGTCGTCGCCCGCCCGGGTGAACAGCGGGAGCGCGGCTTCGGCCACCTCGGCCGGGGACCCGTGCCGCGGGTCGAGGGCGGTCAGCGCGAGCCGGGCGTGGGCGGCGGCCGGCGGATCACCGGCCCGCTCCGCCGCGTCGAGCGCCTCCGTGAGCAGTTCCCGGCCGCGCTCCGGCTCGCCGCGGGCCACCTTCGTCTCGCCGAGCCGGCGCGCCACCTCGCCGGCGGCGGGCTCACCGGGAGCGGTCAGAGCGAGGGCCTGGGTGAGCAGGTCGTCGGCCCAGGGCAGGTCGGAGCGGGCCAGGGCGGCCGTACCGGCCCGGGTGAGCAGGGCGGCGGCCCGGGTCCGCAGCGCGTCGGTGTCGCCGTCGTGGACCCCCAGTTCCGCGAGCAGCCGGTGGGCGCGGGCCAGATGGGAGCCGACGGCCGCGTCACCGGCGTCGTGGCGGACCAGCACCTCGGCGGCGTGCTCGTGCCGCCGGGCCCGTACCTTCTTGGCCATCCCCCGGTACGCGGTCTCCTGCACCAGACCGCTGCCGAACCGGAGGAGCGGACCGGTGGAGCGGGCGCGGCCGCCGGCCTCGATGAGCCGACGGCGTACGAGACCGCGCAGCAGACCGCCGGGTGACTCCGCGGGGTCCTCGGCACCGGCCAGTTCGGTCAGGTCGGCGCGCCGGAACTCCCGCCCCAGGACGGCGGCCACCTGGAGCAGGGTCCGTTCCTCGGGCGGCAGCGCGTCGATCCGGGCGCCGAGCAGGGCGTGCACGGTCAGCGGCAGATCGTCGCCCTCGGCGGCCATTGCCGTCAGATGTTCCAGGTACAGCGGATTGCCCTCGGCGCGGTCGAGTACGCCGTCCAGCACGTCGTGGCGGTGGGCGGTCACCTCGACCAGTTCCCCGGCCAGAGCGGCGGCCTCCTCACGGGTGAGCGGGGTGAGCAGCAGGGACGCGGACCGCATCCGTCCGCTGCCCCAGCCGGGGCGGGTCTCCAGCAGCTCGGGCCGCGCGAGACACACGAGGGCCACGGGGCAGCGGTCGAGTTCGTCGAGCAGCCGGTCGGCCAGGTCGAGCAGCGGTCCGGACGCCCAATGGCAGTCGTCGAGGACGAGCACGACGGGCCGCTCGCGGGAGAGCGCGTCCAGCAGACAGGCCAGCGCCAGCAGGGTGTCGTCGGCCGACGGACTGGGCGTGCCGTCCGCGAGGAGGCCGCTCCGCAGCAGCCGCAGGGCCGCTTCCGCCTCCGTCCGCTCGACGGCGGGCAGTGCGGCGAGGGCCGCGTCCGCGCCGACCGAGCCGAGCACCTGGCGCACGGCCTCGGCGAGCGGCGACAGGGAGCCGGTCTCGCCGTACGGGCGGCACCGGCCCGCTCCGTACGCCGGGCAGTCCCGCAGCCACTCGCGCAGCAGCCGGGTCTTGCCGAGGCCCGCCTCGCCGTACACGGTCACCAGATGCGCGCGTGGATCGGTCTCCAACTTGCGCAGCAGGAGGCCGAGTTCGGCCATCTCCTGGGTGCGCCCGACGAAGGGCGTGTCGAACCGGCGTACCCGCTCCGGGTCGTCCTGGTGCAGCGCGAGCAGGCGGTGGGCCGGGACCGGGACACCGACCCCCTTGAGGGTCAGCGCGCCCGCTGCCTCGGTGACCGCCGAGGGGCCGGCCGCGTCCAGCGTGGCGGGGCCGATCAGGATCTCCCCGGAGCCCGCGTGCTGTTCGAGCCGCGCGCCGATGTTGACGACCTCGCCGGACACCAGCGCCTGCCGGGCCGCGGGATCGACGCTGACCACCACCTCGCCGGTGTTCACGCCGATGCGCACGGCGAGCCGCACTCCGTGCGCCTGCTCCAGCTCGGCGTTGAGTCCGTCCAGGCCGGCGACCATGCCGCGCGCGGCGGCCAGCGCCCGGTGGACGTCGTCCTCGTGCCGCACGGGCACGCCGAACACCGCCATCACCGCGTCGCCGATGAACTTCTCCACCGTGCCGCCGTGCTCCTCGATCCGCGCCCGCATCAGCGCGAAGTAGCGGAGGGTGACCGTGCGCAGGGTCTCCGGGTCGAGCCGTCCCGACAACGCCGTCGATCCGACGAGGTCGCAGAAGAGCACGGTCACCACCCGGCGTTCCTCGGCCGCGGCGGTGTCGCCCGCGGGGACGCAGGCGGTGCCGCACCGGGGGCAGAACGCCGCGCCCTCCGGCGGGGGTTCGGGACACTGGGGGCACTTCACGCTCGCGCCACCGGTCGTCGCGCCGGTCATCAGAACAGCGCTCCGCCGGCGATCTCGCTGTGCGCCTGCACCTCCGGCTCGGCCGCGTCCAGCCGCTCCTTCAGGCCCAGCAGCAGGGTCAGTTCCTGGGCGCTGAGGTCCTGGAGCACCTCCCGCTGCTCGGGCGAGAGGCTGTGCAGCGGGAACCCGGCGTCCTCCAGCGCGCGGAGGCGGTCGCGGTCGGGTGCGGGGTCAGTCATCGGGGCTCTCCCATTCGGTTGGTGCCGCGGTGATGCGGTCGAACAGCTCGGCGAGGGAGGCGACCGTGTGCAGCGCGCTGACGGCGACCAGGGAACGCTGTGCGGCGTCCAGCGGCAGGCGGTCGAGCAGCAGGTCCAGGTCCGCGCTGTGCCCGTCGTCGAGGTCCAGGTGCAGGCGTACGGTCTCGAAGGCTTCGTCCGGAAGGCCGGTCAGCCGGGCCAGCCGGCCGGCCAGGCCAGGCGCGGGGGCGTTGCCCTCCAGGACCGCGATGTAGCCCAGCAGGGCCACCGGATGGCTGTGCTCGACCCAGTAGTACTGGGCTCCCACCAGGGCGGCCAGATGGGGCGGGGGCACGCCGTCGGTCAGCTCGGCCGGCGCGGTCCCCGTGGCCGCCGCGTCGGCGAGCAGCCAGTCGTCGTGGCCCCGCTCCTCCTCGGCGTGGGCCCGCAGATACCGCGCGAGCGGCTCCGCCACGGGGTCGCTCGGCAGCGCCTCGCAGCGCCCCGCGGCCCGCTCCATCAGCGGAACGGAGGCGCGGATCACCTGGTGCATGGCGCGCAGGTACTGCCGGTACCGGTCGGGAAGCCGGGCGTCGGACCGCCACATGCGCGCGGTCGCGGCGTGCAGGACCGGCTGCACCAGCGCCAGTTGGCCCCGCAGACTCGCCACGGCGGACGGACTCACGCGGACGCCTCCTGACGACTGGAGCCACTGGAGCCACTGGAGCCGGGGGCGCTGGAGCTACTGGAGACGGTGGAGCGCCGGGAGCTGCGGTGACTGCTGGAGCCGACGGCGCCACCAGGGTCGGACGCGCCACCGGGGCCGGAGGCATTGCCGGGACCGGAGGCTCGGCCAGGGCTGCCGGGCCGATCGGAGCGGCCCGAGTCCCCGAAGTCGTCCGCACCGCCCGAGTCCGAGATGCTGTCCGAGTCCCCGGAGCCGTCCGCACCGCCCGAGCCCCCGTGGCCGCCGGGACCGGCTGCACCCCCGGCACCGTCAGAGTTCCCGGCACCGCCACCGCCCCCGCCGAGCAGCACCAGCGGTGCGTACCGCTCGCTGCCGTACCGGCGCAGCAACGCGGCGGCCCCCGCTTCGTGCTGGAGGCGGGCGCCGAGCATGTCCACCGCGGCGGCCGCGGGGCGTGCGCCGGCGCGTTCGGCCGTGGCCAGGTCCGCGGGCCGGTCGGCCAGGGCGCGGCAGTCCGCGCACGAGCCGACCCCGGCGGTACGGATGGTGCGCAGCACGGGCGACTGCCGGCAGCGGCGGTGTATCGCGGCCCAGTCGTCCTCGGCGATGTGGCCCAGGCGCAGGTGCCGGGGCACGGGACGGGCGTCCACCACACGCTGGTTGCAGCAGGCGGCGACGGTGCCGTCGAAGGCCACCGTCGGCCAGGCCGCCATCGCGCACGGAGTCGGCGGCGGCTGCACACCGCCTTCCTCCCCGGCACCAGGCAGGGTGACCGTCCGGGCGGTGGCCCACGCGGCCGCCCGGCCCACCGGCCGGATGTGGTTGACCAGGACGGCCGCCTGATCACGGAAGGTGCTGCGGATGGACGTGGTGACGTCCGCGAGATAGGCGTCGTCCGCGGCGGTTCCGGTGACGTGGAAACTCACGTCGATTCCGCGGTCCATGATGCGGTGCATCGCACGGAAGACCGCCGAGCGGGGAACCTCGCGTTCGTGGAAGACGTCCATGCTCGCCGAGAAGTGATCGACGTGCCGCAGCGCGTCCATGATGCGGGCGGGCACCCGGCCGTCGCCGGCGAAGAACATGCCGCTCAGCACCGTCGTCCGTGTTCCGGCCGCCGAGGCGAGGGCGGCCAGGTCCGCCACGAGCCTCGGCCGCAGCATCGGTTCGCCCCCGGTGAGCATGAGGACCTCCGGCCGGTCCGCGGGGGCGAAGCCGCCGACGAAGCGGCGCAGCGCGTCGCCGGGGGTGTCCTCGCCGCGCGGCCCCGACGAGGTGGAGCAGTGGGCGCAGCTCAGCGGGCAGCGCCTGGTGAGGGTGGCGAGGAGCCCGGCCGCCGGCACCGGACGCAGCGCGATGATCTCCGCCAGCCGCATCTCGTCACCTCCGTAGGCCACCACGACGTGCGGGCCCAGCCTGCGCGGCACCGGTTCGGTCGCGGTTGGCGGGCGGTTCGAGGCCGGTACGCGGCACGGTCCTGACCAGTCGGAGGACGGAAAGGGGCAACGGCGGTCGATTCACGGCAGTTTGCGGGCATGCTCGGTCTTTGTCCCGCCGGGTGCGTTGCTGCATGCACCTTGAGCCATCCTCGAGTCCATGGCCCCGGCATCGGCCCGTGCGCATGCTGTGAAGGCCGGAGGAATTCCACCGAATTCCCGAAGGCTCACGGCTCCTCGCGGATTCCCTCACCCCCTGCCGCTCCTCGGAGGCTTTCGTGCACAGAATTCATTTCCCCTGCTGTCAGAACTCCGACGACACCGGCTGGGGACGGGGCTGAGGGCGCGAGATGACCGATTCGCTCACGGAAAACCGCGGCGTGGCGTCGGATCCCGCAATTCCCGGAGAGCCCGCGGTCGACATCGGAAACAAAAACGCCGTCACCAATTTACGATTGAACGTTCTCGGTCCTTTACGGGCCTTCCGTGGCGGCCGGCCCCTCGCGCTCGGCCCCCTGAAGCAGCGCCTCGTCCTGGCGGTCCTGCTCACCCGCCCCAACACGCCCGTATCCGTGGAGGAGTTGACCGACGCCGTCTGGCCCGACGACCCGCCCCGCACCGCCCGTAAGAACCTCCAGGCGTACGTCTCCACCCTGCGCCGGGTCCTCGACCCCGACGACCTGGGCCGGCTGCGCCACGGCCCCGGCGGCTACGTCCTGCACCTCACCGCGGAGGAGTGCGACACCCTGCGCTTCGAGGAACTGGCACGGCGCGGCGACGCCGAGGCCCGGGCCGGCGTCCCGAGCCGCGCGGCCCGGTCGTACCGCCAGGCCCTGGACCTGTGGCGGCACGATCCCTTCAGCGACCTGGCCCCCCGGGCCGACGTGCTGCGCGCCGCCGTCGAGCGGCAGCACGCCCGGCGCCTGGCCGTCTACGAGGCCTGGGCCGAGGCCCAGCTGGACATAGGGGACCCGGGCCCGGTCGCCGACACCGTGGACGAGATGGTGAGCCGCCACCCGCTGCGCGAGCGGCTGCGCGCCGCCCAGCTGACCGCACTGCACCGGGTCGGCCGCAGGACGGAGGCGCTGGCCGCCTACGACGACTGCCGGCAGCGTCTGTCGCGCGAACTCGGTCTGGAGCCCGGAGCGGCCCTGCACGGCGCCCACCGGTCCCTGCTCGACGACATGGCCCCCTCCCGGCCGCGCGGCGGCCCCACCGGCTCACGACTGCTCCCTCCGGACCTCGCCGACTTCACCGGGCGAGCGACGGAACTGGACGTCGTGGCGGCGCAACTGGACTTCGAGGGCGGGCCGCCGGTCCTGGTCACCGGCGCGGTCGGCGTCGGCAAGACGGCCTTCGCCGTCCACGTCGCCCACCGTCTCGCCCCGCGCTTCCCCGACGGGGTGGTCGCCACCCGGCTGTGCGCCGAGGACGGCTCCGCCCGGCCCTGGGCCTCGGTCCTCGCGGAACTGGCCCGCTCCCTCGGCTGCACCGAGCGGCTGCCCGCCGACCGGGAGGAAGCGGCCACCGCCTGGCGCTCCTGGCTGTCCGGGCGCCGCATCCTGCTCCTCCTCGACGACGCCCCCTACACCGCCGCCCTCGGCCCGCTGCTCCCGCCGTCGGGCCCCGCCGCCGCCCTCGTCACCTCCCGCGGCCGGCTGCCCTGTCTGGACCCCGCGCACCGGGTGGAACTCCCCCCACTGTCCGGGGAGGAGGCACTCGACCTGCTCGGCGGAATCATCGGACGGACCCGGCTGACCGCCGAACACGCCGCCGCCCTCCGCATCGCCCGTGCCACCGGGCACCTCCCGTTCGCCCTGCGAGCGGCCGGAAACCGCCTGTCCGTGCTGCGGCACGTGTCGCTCGGCCAGTACGCGGACCGGCTCGAACATCCCCTGGAGGCCCTGGACGAGCTCGCGTCGGGCGGGCTCGGCGTCCGCGCCCGCCTCGCCGGGGCCTGGACCCGGCTGCCCGCACCCGCCCGGGACTCCCTCCAGGCCCTGGCCGCACTGCCCGACGTCTCCTTCACCCTGCCCGCCGCCGCCCGCGCCCTCGGCAAGGACGGGCGGGGCGCACAGCGTGCCCTGGAGGAACTCATCGAGGTCGGTGTCCTGCCGCCGCCCTCCCTGCCCGAGGTGACCGCGCACACGGCCGTGGCCCCGGAGGTGATGCGCTACGAACTGCCCTGGCTGTCCCTGCTCCTGGCGCGGGAACAGGCGGCCGCGTCGGGAGAGCGGTGCTAGGTCGGGTTCGCGGCGTCGCGCCTGTCCGGCGGCACGACCCCGGGCGAGATCCGGGGTGCCGGCGCCCGCGGCTGGACGGTCGTCCCGCGGCGCCGCGGTCCCGGGGCGTGCCCTTGGGCGGGCGGCTCGCGGGTCCGTCCGTCGCCCTGCTCGTCAGGGTGCGCCCGGCACTTGGTCCCGCCGCGCCCTCAGGCGCCGCCCGCGGCCGCGGAGGCCGGGCCCGAGGACTGCACGCGGGCCAGATACCCGGCCTGGAAGCGGCTCGCCGCGCCCAACTGCTCCATGATCTCGGCGATGTGCTTGCGGCAGGTCCGCAGCGACATGCCCAGCCTGCGGGCCACCATCTCGTCCTTCATGCCCTCGGCCAGCAGCCGCACGATGGCCTGCTTCACCTCGTCGCGGGCCGAACTCTCCGTCCACGCCGGGTGATAGGGCTCGGCCAGGGACCAGGCGTGGTCGAAGGTCGCGCAGAGATAGGAGACCGTGGACGGGTCCTGGATGACGATGGCCGCGTCCAGATCGTCCTGGTGCGGGATGAACACCGTCTCCCCGTCGAAGGCCACCATGCGGCCGAACAGTTCGCTCAGCGTCCTGATCTCCGCGCCCTCGTCGGTCATCCGCCGCGCGTACTCCTGCGTGGGCAGGTGATAGCGGGCCGTGTGCTGGTACAGCGTGCGCATCCGTATGCCGCGCCGCAGCATGTCGCGGTCCTGCACGAACGCCTGCTCCAGCAGAGCGGGGGAGCGGCCGCCGCCGGGGTGGCAGGTGCGCACCTCCTTGCGGCACCGCATGGTCGCCTCGGTGATCATTCCCACGACGGTCTTCAGCTCCGTGATCTCCATCAGGGGCGCCCGCCCCTGCCACTGCCGCCGCCCGTCCGCGTAGAAGGGCGTCAGCAGGGAGAGTTCCGCCCGCAGCCGGTCGAGTTCGGCGAGCTGTCTGCGCAGCCCCGCCTCCCGCGGAGCGACCAGCGCGGCGAGGGCCGCGTCCGGGGCCTCCGCCACGAACCGGTCGGGGTCGCCGGGCAGCCGGCGCAGCAGCAGGAGCTCGGTCAGCGTGGCCACCGCCGAGGACGCCACCTCCTCCGGCACCCCCAGGGCCGCGGCGAGCGTCACCACGTCGCACGACCCCTGGGCGCTCACCCACCGGAACACACGGACGGCGTCCTCGGACAACTGCGTCTCGTGCGCCGGCCGATGTGCCGCCGTACGGACGTCCTGGAGCCCGCCGTCCTCACCGATGCCGCCCACCCGACCCCCTCATCAGCCGGTCACCCCCGACCGCCGCCGCCGTGGCCATTGTCCAGATGCGCGATGGAGTTTCCCAGACCCACCCGGAAGGAATCACTGTGAAACAGGCCAAAGGAGCATTCGTCCTGCTCCTCGAACGGTTCACCCTCCTCGGCCACCGGATGCGCACCCGGCAGCGCCGGCCCGGCGGGGACGGAGCCGCGGCCCGCGAGATCCTCGACCAGCCCCCGCGCCCGGTGCGCGAGGCCGACGGCGACGCACCGACCGTCCCCACCCCGCACTGGTGATCATCCCGCACCGGTGGTCACCGGGTCCGCCCTCCGATACCCCCCTGGTGGCACGCCGGGCGTCGGCCGCGCCCGTGCCGGGCGGTCGGTTCCGCGCCCGGAAGAGGCCATTTCCCGTCCCGGCGTTCCCTGTGCGTCGGATGACGGGTTAGGGTCAAGTTCCGCGAGGATCTTGCACGGAGGTGTCCGGAGATGGAGAACAGCGCGCCGGCACGGCGGGGACGCCCCCCGGGCGTACAGACCGTCGAAGGTGAGCTGACCGCCCGCCAGGCGGCCATCGTCCGGTACATCACGGAGTCCGTCGCCCGGCAGGGCTACCCGCCGTCGATGCGGGAGATCGGCCAGGCCGTGCAGCTCTCCAGCACCAGCTCGGTCGCGCACCAGCTGGGGGCGCTGGAACACAAGGGTGTTCTCTACCGCGACCCGCACCGTCCCCGCGCCTACCGCGTGCGCCCCTCCTGGGCCCCGGACCTCGGCGCCCGGAGCGCGGCGCCGGTCGAGGTGCCGCTCGTCGGGCGCATCGCCGCCGGTGCGCCGCTCCTCGCCGACGAGATGGTCGAGGACGTCTACTCCCTGCCGCGCCAAGTCGTCGGCGAGGGCGAGCTGTTCGCCCTGACCGTGGCCGGCGACAGCATGATCGAGGCGGCGATCTGCGACGGCGACATCGTGACCGTGCGCAAGCAGGACAGCGCCGAGCACGGCGACATCGTCGCCGCCCTGCTGGAGGACGAGGCCACCGTCAAGGTCCTGCACCGCAAGGACGGACAGGTGTGGCTGATGCCGCGCAACCCGGCCTTCGCCCCGATCCCGGGCGACGGGGCGCGCATTCTCGGCAAGGTCGTCGGAGTCCTGCGCCTGCTGTAGGGCGGTGGTCCCGGAGCCGCGCCCGTGTTCGCAACGGGCGGCGGCGCCCGGTGATCCGCGGCGGGCGGCGGCCCCAGATCGTCCGCGACGGGCGGTGGCGCCCGGTGGTCCGACACGCGCGGGGCCCCGGTGATCCGCAGCGGCCGGCGGCGGCCGATGGCGATCCCGGCGCTGAGCGGCACGCCCGTCCGGCCTCCCCACCGGTCCCTCAGGGCCGCAGCACGACCTTGCCCAGATTGCGGCGCGACGCGATGACCTCGTGGGCCCGCGCCGCCTCGGTGAGCGGGATCTCGGCGTGCACGCGGGTACGCAGGGTGCCCTTGCGGTGGAACTCCCACAGTTCGTCGCGCCACCGCGCGTACACCTCGGGCCGGTCCCTGGCGACGGCGGCCATCTGGAAGCCGACGACCGAGGCGCTCCGGACGAGCAGCTCGAAGGCGTCGACGGTGCCGCCGCCGGAACTGAAGGCGACCAGCTGGCCGCCGGGAGCCAGGGCGCGCACCGCGGGTCCGAGCAGTTCCCCGCCGACGCCGTCGACGACGACATCGACCGGAGCGCCCCAGGACTCGTCCTCGTAGAGCACGACCTCGTCCGCGCCGAGCGAGCGGACGAACTCCGCCTTGTCCGCGCTGCCGACGGCCGCGACGACCCGGGAGGCCCCGCCCGCCTTCGCGTACTGCAGGGCGAGCGTGCCGACCGCGCTGGCAGCCGCGGTGACCAGGACCGCGTCGCCGGGACGGGGACGTCCGGCCTCGTGCGCGCCGCGTGCCACCAGCCCGCTGCGGACGAGGGCCACGGCGTCGACCGCCGTGGCCCGCTCGGGGATGAGGGAGGCCATCTTCTCGTGGACGACGGCCAGTTCGGCGTAGGCGTGCGAGAAGCAGAGGCCGGTGACCCGGTCGCCCACCGCGAAGCCGGTGACACCTTCGCCGACCGCGGCGACGACACCGGCCACCTCGCCGCCGAGGGTCACCGGCCCGGCGCCCTCGCGCAGCTTGCGGACGGTCGGCAGCGTGACGCCGATCGCCTCGCACCGGACGAGCACCTCACCCGGGCCGGGCTCGGGAACGGGTACCTCCTCGACGACGAGACCTTTCCCATCGCCGCCGGGCTCATGGCGGACGCGACGCATGGACACCTCCGGACGTGACGGACACACGAAAGGAATCGTTGGGATCCCCCATGGATTTCAGCGTAGGAGGATTTCGTTGGGAAGTCCAACGAGTTCGCGGTACGGTTCTCCCATGACGCGTTTCGAGGGGCCGGACGCCCTGGGGCACATCCAGTCACTGCCGAGCTGGCTGGTCGGCCGGGTGGCCGCGCGCGGCCGGAGCCTGGTCGCCGACGCCATCGCCGAGGAGGGCCTGAGACTGCCCCAGCACGCCGTGCTCGCGGCGGTCGCCGAGTACGGCCCGGTGGCCCAGGCGGACCTGGTGCGCCGGCTGGGATTCGACGCCAAGGACGTCGTCCTGCTGCTGAACCACCTGGAGGACGCGGGACTCGCGGTGCGTCGGCCCGATCCCCGCGACCGCCGCAAGAACGCGGTCACGGTGACGTCGACGGGCCTGCGCACCCTGGAGCGCTGCGCGGAACTGGCGGAGCGCGCCAACGCCGAACTGCTGGCACCGCTCAGCGAGGCGGAGGGCAGACAGCTGATGGAGCTGCTGGGCCGGGTGTACGAGGCGTAGCAACGCCCGCCGCACCGTCTCGCGTTCGTCCACGCCGCATCGCCCGCGCGGAGTTCGCCCACGCGGGTTGGGCGCGGCCCCGACGCGCGGCCGGGGCCGGGGTCTGTGTGGACGGCACGGTTGTGCTCCGCTCCGATCCGGCCATGAGCGTGTGGCGGAGACAGGGGTGCCGAAGCCCTCGTTCCTGCGGGAGAATGCGGCGTTTGCGCCGTCATGGAGGGACTGTCGTGGAGGGGCTGTCATGGGGAGAAGTCGTTCGTCCTGGGCAGGCGGGGCCGCCAGTGCGATGGTCCTGACAGTCGCTGTGTGCGGTGTGTCCGCGTGCTCGGGCAGTTCGGAGGTCGAGTGCACCGGTGGCGCGTACGAAGCGGAGTGCCATCCCGTGAACCCTGCGTCTACGGGTACACGGTCGGCCACCGTGTCACCGGGGACCGTGCCGGCTCCGCGAAGTGCCTGCCCCTCGGACTGGAGCGAGATCTGGAAGCAGGTGCGCGACAAGAAGTGGGACCAGGACTGTCCGCTTCCCAGCCCGATGACCTCCGCAGTGCCGTCCGCCGTCCCCTCCTCGGTGCCGGAACTGTCGGACGGTGGGCAGACCTGACCCGGAGGGGAGCCTCCGACGCCGGCTCCGCACCAGCCCCCAAACCGCCCGGGACAGTCCCGGCCTGCCCGGACGTCACGCCAACCATCCTCGCCCAACTAGCCCCCCAGGACCGGCAACGCATCCTCGGTGGCCGGGGTCCAGCCCAGTTCGGGGGCGATCAGATGGCGCGTGTCGTGCAGGATCTGCTCGTACTCCTCGCGGTGGAACTCGTACGGCAATTCCAGCCGCAGCTCGGACACCTGGGCGAGCACCGGGTCGGTGGTCAGGTGCTCCAGGATCTGTTCGGCGGTGCCCACCACATCGGGGGCGAACAAGGTCCGCTTCGGGCCCTGGGGCGCCAGGGTCCGGGCGTGGCGGGCGGCCGCGTAGGCGCGGTAGCGGGCCCGTCCGGCGGCGTCCGCGCTGTCGAAGGGCACGAGCACCCGGCCCAGCGCCACCCGTGCCGGACGCTCGACGTCTCCTGGGGGCAGCGCCCGGCGGTACGCGGACAGCAGATTCAGCTGGGCCGTGGTGAAGTCGTCGGTCCCCTCGCCGGTCACGATGTTGCCGGACAGCAGGCTCAGGTTGCTCTCGCCGGCCCAGCGCGCCGAGCGCAGGCTCCCGCCGCCGTACCAGATGCGCCCGGACAGACCGGGACTGTACGGCTGCAACCGCGGACGCTGGACGTTGCCCGGGGAGTGGATCACCGTGTCCGGGCCGCCGAGGTGGTCGCCGCGCAGATGGCCGAGGACGCGGTCGATCCTGCCGTACGACAGGTCGAAGCCGCGCCAGTCTCCGTCGTGCACCAGGTCGCCGAGCAGGTCGGCGTGCGGCATCCCGGTGCTGACGCCGATCTGGAGCCGGCCCCTGGACAGGACGTCGGCGAGCGACAGGTCCTCCGCGAGACGGAACGGGTTCTCGTAACCGATCGGGATGACGGCGGTGCCGAGTTCGATCCGCTCGGTGCGCTGGCCCGCCGCGGCGAGGAACACGGCCGCCGAGCCGACGCCGTGTTCGAGATGGCGCTGCCGGATCCAGCCCCCGTCGAACCCAAGACGTTCGCCGTACTCGAAGAGCCGGAGCGTCTCCTCCAGACCGGTGTACGGGTCGTCGTCGGCGAAGTTGCCCGGGGTCAGGAACGCCAGGGACGTGATGGTGGGAGTGGTCATGGGAGGCGGGCCCTTCAGTTCGTGATGGTCGCGGCGGCCGGCGAGAGGACGTGCCCGCCGGGGATCGCCGCGAGGAGTTCGCGGGTGTACGCGTGGCGCGGGCGGGCGAAGAGGTCCTCCGCGGGCCCCGACTCCACCACCCGGCCGGCCCGCATGACCGCGACCTCGTGCGCGATCTGCCGCACGACGGCCAGGTCATGGGAGATGAAGAGGTAGGCCACCCCCGTGTCCGCCTGCAACTCGGCCAGCAACTCGAGGACTTGGGCCTGCACCGACACGTCGAGCGCGGACACGGGCTCGTCGCACACCACCAGGTCGGGGGACAGCGCGAGCGCGCGGGCGATCGCCACCCGCTGACGCTGTCCGCCGGACAGTTCCGCCGGCCGGCGCTCCAGCACGGACGCGGGAAGCGCCACCCGGTCGAGCAGGTCGCGGGCCCGCGCGAGCCGGGAGCGGCGGTCACCGACCTTGAACGCCCGCAACGGCTCGACGACCACCTCACCGACGGAGAAGCGCGGATCGAGCGACGCGTACGGGTTCTGATAGACGAGCTGGGAGCGCCGACGCAGCTCCCTGGCCCGCGCGCCGCCGGCGGCGGTGACGTCGGTGCCGTCGAACAGGACCCGCCCGGAGGTCGCGTCGGCGAGCCGGAGCACCAGCCGGGCGGTGGTGGACTTGCCCGACCCCGACTCGCCCACCAGCGCCAGGGTCCGTCCGCGGCCGAGGGTGAAACTGACGTCGTCGACCGCGCGCAGCGTCCGGGGACCGTCCCCGGAGCCGGGCAGCCGAAACTCCTTGACCAGGTTGCGCGCCTCCACCAACGGCGCCGCGGCCCCGGCGGGTGCCGTATCCGCCGTATCTGCCGTGTCCGCGGTGCGTACGGTCGCGGTCGGCCGCCGGCGGGCGGAGGCCAGGCTCGGGGCACTCGCCAGCAGGTGCCGGGTGTACGGGTCCTGGGGATCGGCCAGGACGTCACGCGTCGGGCCCGCCTCCACCACCCGGCCCCGGGACATGACCACCAGCCGCTGTGCCCGGTCGGCGGCGACCCCGAGGTCATGGGTCACCAGCAGGATTCCCGTGCCCGACTCCTCGGCGAGGCGCTGGAGATGGTCGAGGATGACCCGCTGCACGGTGACGTCGAGGGCGCTGGTCGGCTCGTCGGCGATGATCAGCTCCGGCCCCGCGGCGATCGCGACGGCGATCAGGGCTCGTTGCCGCATGCCGCCGGACAGTTCGTGCGGGTACTGCCGGGCCCGGACGGCCGCGTCGGGCAGTCCGGCCCGCTCCAGGACGGCGACGGCCTCGGCTGCGGCCGAGCGCCGGGTTGCCTTCGTGTGCAGACGCAGCACCTCGGCGACCTGTTCGCCGACCCGCTTGACCGGGTTGAGCGAGACCGTCGGATCCTGGGGGACCAGACCGATCCGCGCCCCGCGCACGGCACGCAGCTCCGGCTCCGACAGCGTGGCCAGGTCGTGCCGGCCGAAGCGGACCGTGCCCGCTTCGAGGACGCCGTTGTCCGGCAGGAGCCGGGTGATCGCGTGCGCGGTGGTGCTCTTGCCCGAACCGGACTCGCCGACCACCGCCGTCACCTGTCCCGGCCACACGTCGAGGTCCACGCCCCGCACGGCCGCGACGGTGCCGCCGCGGGTGCGGTACGAGACGGACAGACCCCGGATCTCCAGCAGCGGAGCGGTCGGAGGGTGGCCGCTCCCGGCACGACGATCGCCGGCCCTGCCGTGAACGCCGTTCGTGGCGTGGTGAGTTCCGGTTGGTCTGTCGTGAACCCCGCCCGTGCCGACGTGTGTTCCGCCCGCGCGGTCGTGAACCCCTCTCGTACCAATTCGCGTTCCGGCCGCTTCGTCGTGCGTCCCGCTCGTACCGTCCTCACGCCGTTCACCGGTGCCCGGCATGCTCACCCCTCTCGCCTCGGTCGGTCATCGCTGGCGGGACCATTCGCCGTCCAGGGCCCTCGCGACGCGGTTGGTGGACAGGACGGTCGCGGCGATCGCCAGACCGGGCAGCGCGGTCAGCCACCAGGCGTTGGCGAGGTAGTTGCGGCCCTCGGAGATCAACGTGCCCCACTCCGGAGCCGGCGGCGGCGCGCCGTAGCCGAGGAAGCTCAGCGCCGACACCGCGAGGATCGAGGAGCCGAAGTCGAGGGTGGCCAGCACGATCACCGGTCCCGCCGCGTTGGGCAGTACGTGCCGGCCCAGCACCGCGTACCAGCGGGCCCCGCACGAGCGGGACGCCTCTACGAACAGCGCCTGGCGCACCCGGAGCACCTCGGCGCGGGCGACCCGGGCGAAGGAGGCCACGCTGGCGATGCCGACGGCGACGGCCACCTTCACCGTGCCGTACCCCAGCGCGGTCACCAGGGCCAGCGACAGGAACAGCGCGGGGATGGACAGCAGCACGTCGACGCAACGCATCAGCACGTCGTCCACCCAGCGGCCCACGAACCCGGCGACCACACCGAGCAGACCGCCCACCACGAACGCCACGAGCACCGCGATCAGCGTGGCTTTGAGGGAGAGCTGGGCACCGTGCACGACCCGGGAGAACACATCGCGTCCGAGCTCGTCCGTGCCGAACCAGTGCGCACCGCTCGGCCCGCGGAAGTTCTGCGCCGGCACCCCCTGCAGCGGGTCCTGCGAAGTGAACAGGCCTGGGCGGAAGGACGCCAGCACCACCAGGACGAGCACCCCGGCCGACAGCAGCAGACCGGGGCGCCGGACCAGGAACCGCAGTACCCGCCGCAGGTCGACGCGACGGCCCGGCGGGGGAGCCGGCACCGGGTCGGCCGGACGGGCGGGGGCGAGCGCCGTACCGGCCGGATCCTCGACAAGACTCCCGCTCATACGGCACTCGCCCTTCCGCCCGCGGCCACCACGATCCGCGGGTCGAGCAGCGGATACACCAGGTCGACGACCAGGTTCGTCGTCACGAAGATCAGCGCGCCGAACGCCACCACCCCCTGGACCACGGGGATGTCCTGGGCCGTGACGGCCGCCGCCGTCACACGGCCGAGGCCGTCGCGCGAGAACACCGTCTCGACGACGACCGATCCGGCGATCAGCTGCCCCACCAGAAGGCCGACGACCGTCAGTGCCGGCAGGGACGCGTTGCGCAGCGCGTGCCGAAGGTGCACCCGCCACCGGCCGGCGCCCTTGGCCCGGGCGGTCTCCACGTACGCCTGGTCGAGCGCGGTGAACAGACTCTTGGCCAGCACCTGCGCGATCTGCGCACCGGTCGGGACCGCGAGCGTCAGCGCGGGCAGCACCAGCGCTCTCGGCCCGTCGTTGCCGAACGCCGGGAACCAGCGCAGCCGGAAGGAGAACGACTCGACGAGCAGCAGCCCCACCCAGAACGTCGGGACCGACACCCCCAGTGGCGGCAGTGACAGCAGGAACTGACGCAGCCAGCGCCGCGTGGTGTACGTCGCCGCCACCGCCAGACCGCCGCCCAGGACGACGGCCAACAGCAGCGCGGAGGCGGTCAGTTGCAGCGTCTGGGGCAGCGCGTCGGCCAGGGTCGAGGTGACCGGGCGGCCGGTGGCCACCGAGTCGCCGAAGTCCCCGCGCACCGCCCGGCCGAGGTACTGCGTGTACTGGGTGAGCACCGGCTGGTCGAACCCGTACTCGTGCCGCAGGGCGGCGATCTGCCGAGGATCGACCTGCCCGGACTCCATCCCGGCGCCGGCCATCGCCGTGACGGGGTCGCCCGGCAGGTAGTCCAGGACCAGGAACGCCACCGTGTACGCCGCCCACAGCACCCCGGCCGCCTGCGCGAGTCGCTTGATCACATAGCCGCGCACGGTCAGCCGATCCAGGTGTCGTGCAGCTGGATCCGGCTGGAGGCGTCGAAGGCGAGGCTGTGCACCTTCGTGGACAGGCCCAGCTGGGTCTGCAGTTCCACCACCGGCACGTTGTAGGCGTCCCGCACGATCGACCGCTGGGCTCGCTCCACCAGCCGGCCGCGCTCGGCCGGGTCGGTGGTCGCGGCCTGTGCCGCCAGTGTCGTGTCGAGCCCGCCCGCCGGAACGCGGTAGAAGTTGGCCAGCTTCGTGGAGAACGAGCTGCGCAGGATGTCGGGGTCGGCTCGGGTGATGTTCCCCCAGATCGCGTCGTACTGGCCGGACTGCTGGATCGGTGTCAGCTGGGGCAGTTGAAGCTGCTTGAGGGTCACCTGGACGCCGACCGCCTTGAGTTGCTGCTGGATCAGCTCCAAGGCGGGCTGGTTCGTGGCCGCGTTGGGAACCCAGTCGATCGTGAGGCTCAGCCGCTTGCCGTCCTTGGTGCGGACGCCGTCGCCGCCCGCCTTCCAACCGGCCGTGTCCAGAAGGGACTTCGCCCTGGCCGGGTCGAAGGCCAGATCGGTGCCCAGGTCGGTGTAGTCGGGCGTGGTGTGCGCGAGGACGCTGGTGGCCGGCCGGGTGCCGGTGGGGAAGACGGTGTCGGCGATCTGCTTGCGGTCGACGGCGGACCGGATCGCCCTGCGGACCCTGGCGTCCTTGAGCACCGGACGGGCGTTGTTGAAGCCGAGTCCGAAGACGATCCCGGGGTTGGCCCGCCGCTGGAGGGTGACCGGGCCGCCCTTGAGCGCGGCCTCGTCGGCCCGGCCCACGCTGCCGATGGCGTCCACCTGGCCGGAACGCAGACTGCCGGCCCTTACCCCGGCCTCCGGCACGACCTTGAACACCAGCCGGTCCAGATACGCCTCGCCCTTCTTGGCCCAGCGTGAGGAACCCCAGGCGTAGCCCTTGCGCCTGGCCAGGGTGATCGACTGGTTCTGCACGTACTGCTTCAGCACGAAGGGGCCGGACCCGACCACCCCGTCACTGCACTTCTGCTGCGGGGACCTCTTCACGCTCGCCGACGACTCGATCCCGAGCGAGTGGGTCGAAGTCGCCTGCAGGAACTGGGCGTTGGGCTGACGGAAGGTGACCTTGACGGTGAGCGGGTCGACGACCGTGGTGCTCCGCACGCCGCTCAGATAGCCCTCGGCCAGGGTTCCCAGGACCCCGAGCTTCGGCACCGCGTCGAAGTTGTCCTTGACGACCTGGGCGGTCAGCGGGGACCCGTCGCTGAAGGTGACGCCCGAGCGCAGGTGGAAGGTGAAGGCGGTGGTGTCGGCGCTGATGTCCCAGCTCCTGGCCAGCCACGGCACGATCTTTCCGGTCCGCGGGTCCTGGTCCGTCAGGGAGTCCACCACCTGGCGCACGGAGTAGATGGTGTCGTTGCTGCCGACCTGCTGGGGGTCCACGCAGCCGGCGTCCGAACCGACCGCGAAGGTCAGGGTGCCGCCCGAGCGCGGCTTACCGCTCCCGGTGTCGTCGGTGCCCGACCCGCAGGCCGTCAGCAGCGCGCCGGTGGTCACCAGCGCGGCGAGGGTCGTCCATCGGGGAGATCTGGCAGGGGGAAGTGCTCTCACGGCGGGTTCTCCTACGGGTGTCGCCCGGCCGGGGACACCGCTCGGGGCACGAGCGCGCAGGGGCGCGCGGACCCGTCCGGCGTCACACCGGGTACGGGGGAGTGCCCTGCGGACAGGGGCCGGGCGGAAGGCGGAAGGCGGAAGGCGGAAGGCGGAAGGACCGGCGGGCCGGAATGGCGACCGGAAGGGTCACGGAGACCAGGAGGAGGAGGAGCCAGCCGGGGGCCGACGCGTGGAACGACGGTCGGTCGGGGACGTCGACCGTCGGTGGGGAAGCCCGTCGGCGCCCGGCTGCGGGCGGACCGTCAGGCGCGACAGAAGCTGCTGGTCGAGCGCTTCAGATCGATGTGGCGCCGCCGCGCCAGCCGGGAGAACACCATGGCGACGGCCAACGAGGCGCCGGAGCAACCGTCGTGCCGCATGAGGGTCCTCCCCGTCTCCGGCCCCGGACACGGGGCCACGCGCTTGCGGGGATCGTCGGTGATCCCGCCGGGCTTTCACCTGGAGCACCCCACCGCGGGGGAGGGTTGCCGGTCAGCAAGCCAGGGCTTGACGCTGACGCTCGATGCCGTTCGTGATCGTACGGAGCCGTTCTGACGTACGTCAATGGCGGGGGCGGCCGCCCGGGTTGGGGCGTCCGGGTGCCGGAAGCGGGATGAGCCGCGTCCCGGACGGCGTGCCAGGTCCCGGTCCGTGGGCGTGCTGTGTCTCGGTCCGGGGATGTGCCGCGTCCCGCTCCCGGCGTGCCAAGTCCCGGTCCCGGGGTCTGCCGGGGTGCGCCGGCGCCCCGGGACCGGGACGGTCGGTCAGGAACCGCCGCGCTCGCGCGGGATCTTCAGCCCCGCCTCGATCGCCACCGGCAGCCGGTTCTCCGCCGGCGGGAGCGGGCACGTCGCCAGGTCCGTGTAGGCGCACGGCAGGTTCGCTGCGCGGTTGAAGTCCAGGACGACCGTGCCGTCGGCCGCGGGTTCCTCGACGGCCAGGGACCGGTTGGCGGCGTAGGTCGTGACCCCGGACGTGGCGTCGGTGAACAGGAGGCTCAGCCGCCCTCGTACATGGCCGGGGAACGCGGTCAGCGCCAGCCGCTGCCCGTCCAGCTCGAACTCGATCCTGCCGGGGGCCTCGTACACGTGCTCAAGTCCCTCGACCGCAGCGCCCACCGTGGTGGGCCGCGGCTCGTCGAAGGGCACGTAGCGGCCCGTCACGGTCCAGCGGGGGTCGGGGGCGTAGGCGGGCGTACCGGTGAACGCCGTACGCAGGGGCGCGTTCGGGTGCCGCGGGCGCACGATGTCGTGACCGCCCCGCTTGGCGACCTCGATGACGGCGGCCTTCCAGAGAGCGTCCACGCCGCCGCGCTCCGGCAGGACGCCGAACCGGTGCTCGCCGCGCACCGGGGTGCCGTCGACGATCAGTTCCTCGCCGTCGTCCAGGGTGACGACGACCCCGTCGGGGCCGGTGTGCCAACTGCCGGGCGCGTCGGGGAAGCGCTGTGGGGTCTCGTCGAGCCAGTGCAGCCCGGTGATCGCCAGGAACCCGTGCGGGTGGGCGAGTTGGGCTTCCTGGGCGCGGTACCACTCCAGCCACTGCTCGGTGAAGGTGTGGAGGTCCGTCGAGGTCGCCTCGGTGGTCATGAATGCTCCTTCGGGGTGCGGGTGCGGGGGTCGTTGTGAATGTGCGGGGTGGCGGTGGGGAGGGAACACGGGGAGGGTGGACCGGGGGGTGGTCAAGGGGCGCCCGGGCTCAGCGGGCCAGTTCGCCCAGGAGGGCCCAGGTCCGGCGCCGGTCCGCCGGACCCGCCAACTCGGTGCTGGAGAAGACGACTTCGGTGGCCCCGGCGTCGCGATAGCGCCGTACCTCGGCCTCCACCGCCTTCTCGTCGCCGATCACGGCCAGGTCGGCGGCGCGCCGGCCGCCGGAGAGTTCGATGACCCGGGCGTAGGACGGGATCTGTTCGTAGAAGGCGAGGTTCTCGGTGGCCTTGGCCCGTACGGCGTCCACGTCGTCCGTGACCACGCCCGGGACCAGGGCGACGATCCGGGGCGCGGGCCGTCCGGCGGCCTCGGCCGCGGCGGTCAGGGCGGGCACGATGTGCTCCTCGAGGGCGCGCGGTCCGGCGAGGTAGGGCAGGATGCCGTCCGCCAGTTCGCCGCTGACCCGCAGTGCCTGCGGACCCATCGCGGCGACCAGCAGCGGAACACCGTCCTCGGCGCCGGGCACACGCGCCGGGACCGGGGTCGTGGCGGTGAGCAGCTCGCCGTGGAACTCGGCGGTGCCGGTCTCGGTCAACTGCCGCAGGATGGTGAGGAATTCACGCAGACGGGCGATGGGACGCTCGAAGGGCAGGCCGAAGCCGGACTCCGTGAGGAGTTTCGTGCCCAGGGCCAGTCCGAGGTGGTAGCGGCCGTGGGTCGCGGCCTGGGCGGTCTGGGCCTGGCTGGACACCAGCAGCGGGTGGCGGCCGAAGACGGGGATCGCGGAGGTGCCCACCTGCAGTTCCGGCACCGCACGCCCGACGATCGCCGCGAGCTGCGGCGAGTCCGCGCCGAAGGTCTGGCCGAACCACACGGACCGCAGACCGGCGGCCGCGGCCTCCCCGGCCAGTTCCACACTGGCGTCGACCTGGTTCCGCGCGTCGGATGCGTTGAGTGCTACGCCAACAGTCATGTCAGTAGGAACGGGCCGCTGGTGAGCGCGCATTCCGTTCGAGTGTGACGTCTGTATGTCAGTCGTTTGACATCCTCCCCGCCCCAAAGGACGGGGATTCCTGGCTCAGGCCGCCCCCGGGAGCAGCGCTCCCAGAGGACTTCCACCATCAACACCAGCCGGGTTGAGACCAGCCCGGACGAG
>NZ_JNZD01000024.1 GCF_000725495.1 Streptomyces aureus | reverse complement strand
GGCCCCGCCCCCGCCCCGATCACAGCTCTCCCCGTAGCCCCCCTCCCGCCCGTCTCCGATCACGGCCCCCGGACCGCCGCCCCCCTTCCGGCCGTCGCGGACCCCGGACCCGGGCGCGCCGGCCCGCTGCCGGCCGTGAACTCCGGTGCCCGGCCCTCCGTACCGCTCCCGCAGAACCCGTGGGCCGACGCCAGGGCCACCGGACCCTGGACCAAGGTCGCCGACACGCCCCCGCCCGGCATGCGCCCCGGCGCCGGGCCGGCCGGCCCGACCCCGCCCGCCGACACCCGTTCGGACACCCCGTCCGACACTCCGTCCGGCGCCGGTTCCGAGGCCGCGGACGCCCACCCGGTGACGCCCGTCGGCGACTTCAGGGGACAGGTCGCGCTGATGCCGCTCGCCTCCGTGCCGCAGACCCCCGCGGAATCGGGCGATCCGTGTGTACTGGCCCACAAGGACGAGGAGAAAAGGGACGGCACGGGCGAAGAAACGTCACCCTCCGACTCCCGCGCGATGACCGCACGTTAGACTCCCCCGGCTGTAAAGAAGGATCTTGCATACGGGGTGAACACTTCAATGAACGACTCGAGCACCATGGAAGCGCCGGTCACGGACGTCCACGAGACGTCGGCGACCGGGGCCGAGGGCCACGGCAGACACCGCGGCCCGGTCTCCGGCCACGACGACGAGGCGACCCCTCAGGGCCGCCACCGCAAGCCGTCCGCCCAGCCCGCGACGGCGGCCTGACGGACCGACGCACAGGCCGGGCGGACCGCGCCCGGCAGCCGTGACCCGAACGCGGGGCACGGCAGGCACAGCAGGCACCACCCGCACCACCGCCCGAGGACGGCACCGTCGGCACACCCGTCGGCCCGACCGGCCCCGCGGCACGAGGCACGGCATACGGCCCCGCTCGCACCATGGCGAGCGGGGCCGTATCCGTGTGGGGCTCCCCCAAGTCCCACGCGCGCGGACGCCGTCCGACTCCCCCTTGTCCGGGCGTGGACCGGCCTCCACAATCGAGACCCACGGTACGGAGCAGGCATTCGCGGGACCATCCCAGATTCCTGGGACATGACGGACCGAGATTCCGGGGACACGCCGATGAACCCTTCCGAGACCACCGCACGCCTCGAACGCGGACTGCGGGGCGAGGCCAGCGCCCTGGCCGTGCTGGACCACACCGCCCGGGTCCTCCTGGACGCCGTGCCCGCGGACGTCTGGTGCGGTGTGGTCCTCGACCCCTCGACGCTCCTGGACACCGGCGGCCAGCACCGGTCCGGTTTCCCGGAGTCGAGCATGCGCCGCCTCTTCGAGATCGAGCACGTCGAGCAGGACGACGTCGACAACCTGCGCGCGCTGACCCGCCGCCCCGGCCGGACGAGTCTGCTGAGCCGTTCCACCCACGGCCGGCTCGGCGACAGCAAGTACTACCGCGAGATCCTCCATCCGCTGGGCCTCACCGACGAGTTGCGGCTCCTGCTGCGGGACGGCCGGCGCACCTGGGGACTGCTGGTGCTGTGCCGGGACGCGCACACCCGTCCGTTCTCCGCCGCCGACCTCGCGGTCGCCGAGGCGGCGGGCGTGCCCGCCTGCGCCGCGCTGCGCCGCTCGCTGCTGCTGTCCGGGGTGGACGCGGGCCCGCTGCCGGACGCGCCGGGCTGGGTCGTCCTCGGCAGCGACCTGACCGTGCGGTCGATGTCGCCGACGGCCCAGCACTGGATCGACCGGCTCCAGGAACGGCACGCGCCGGGCCGGGGCGCCGAGGGCCCGTATCTGCTGCGGGCGCTGGCCGTGCAGGCCCGTGGCGAATCGACCGGCGCCGGTGCGCACGTGCGGGCGCCCGCGGGGGACGGGCGGTGGATCTCGCTGCGGGCCTGGCCGGTCGACCAGGGGGGCGAGACCACGACGGTGGTCTCCGTCGGCCCGACCGATCCCGCCGAGCTGACGGCGCTGGTCCTCGACGTGTACGGGCTGTCGCCGCGCGCCGGGCAGATCGCCCAGTACGTGCTCCTCGGCCTGTCGACCAGCGAGATCGCCGGGCGGCTCGGGGTGTCCGGTTACACCGTGCAGGACCATCTCAAGCAGATCTTCGACAAGGTGGGGGTGCGCAGCCGCCGCGAGCTGGTGGCCGAACTGTTCTTGCGGCACTATCTGCCGCGGCTCGCGCACCCTCCCCTGTCCACCGACGGCCGGCTGCTCAGCGGGGAGGGTCCTCCCGCCTGAGCCCGAGCACCTCCGCCGCCGCGAACGTCTCGCCGGACGGGCGGTCCGCGTAGTACGGGGTGAGCAGTGCGTCGAGTTCGTCGTGGCTGAAGGTGTCCTGCTTGCTGTCGAACTTCGCGGCCACCCTGGGCCGTTCGACGACGGCGACCATGCCGCCGTGCACCACGAGCAGCTGGCCGTTGACGTGGGCGGCCGCGGGTGAGGCCAAGTAGCCGACGAGCGGGGCGACATGCTCGGGGGCGAGCGGGTCCAGGCCGTCCTCGGGCTGCCCGAATCCGGCGAAGACGTCCTCGGTCATGCGGGTGCGGGCGCGCGGGCAGATGACGTTGGCGGTGACCCCGTACCGGGCGAGCGCCAGGGCGGTGGAGGTGGTCAGGCCGACGATCCCGCCCTTGGCCGCCGCGTAGTTGGGCTGTCCGGCCGAGCCGGCGAGGAACGCCTCGGAGGAGGTGTTCACGATCCGTCCGTGGACGGGCCCGCCGGACGCCTTGGCGCGGGCCCGCCAGTGGACGGAGGCGAAGTGGGTGGTGTTGAAGTGGCCTTTGAGGTGGACCCTGATGACCGAGTCCCATTCGTCCTCGGTCATCGAGAAGACCATCCGGTCGCGCAGGATGCCCGCGTTGTTGACGAGGATGTCCAGCTGTCCGAACGTGGTGACGGCCGACTCGACGAGGGCGCGGGCCTGTTCGTGGTCGGAGACGTCCCCGGTGTGGGCGAGGGCCCGGCCGCCCGCCGCCCGGATCTCGGCGGCGACCTGTTCGGCCGGGCCGGCCGAGGCCTCGCCGGAGCCGTCGCGTCCGGGCTGTCCGTAGTCGTTGACGACGACGGCCGCGCCCAGCCGCCCCAGTTCCAGCGCCTCGGCCCGGCCGAGCCCGCGGCCCGCGCCGGTGACGATCGCGGTGAGCCCTTCGAGTGGCAGTGACATCACAGTCCTCAGCAGGTGTCGTGGTGGTCCGCGACGGCGGCCGGCGGGGTCAGATCTCTATGCAGGTGCGGAGCGCGGTGCCCGAACGCATCTGGTCGAGGGCCTCGTTGATCCCGGCCAGCGGGACCCGGTGGGTGATCAGGCCTTCGAGGTCGATGCGGCCGGCGCGCCACAGGGCGATCGTGCGCTCGTAGGAGCTGAGGACGTCCCCGCCGCCGTACATGGAGGGCAGGATGCGCTTCTCGTCGAAGAACAGCTCGAACATGTTGAGCTGGAGGAAGTCGTCCATGGCGCCGGCGCCGACGACGACGAGGGTGCCGCCGCGGCGGGTCTGGTCGTAGGCGGTACGGGCGGTGGCGGACCTGCCGACGACCTCGAAGACGTAGTCGAAGCCTTCGCCGGCGGTCACCGACTGCCTGGCGTCGGCGAGTTCGTCGGGCGAGACGGCCTTGGTGGCGCCGAAGGCGAGGGCGGCCTCCCGGCGCGAGGCGACCGGGTCGACGGCGACGATCTCGGCGGCGCCCTTGAGCCGGGCGCCCTGGATCGCGGAGATGCCGACGCCCCCGCAGCCGATGACGGCGACGGACGAACCGGCCTGTACGTCGGCGGTGTTGAGGGCGGCGCCAAGTCCGGTGGTGACGCCGCAGCCGATCAGGGCCGCTATGTCGAAGGGCACGTCGTCGGGGATGGGGACCGCGCAGCCGGCGGCGACGACGACCTCCTCGGCGAACGTCCCGGTGCCGGCGAAGCCGAAGACGTCACCGCCGGGGCGCTTGAAGTTGGGGGTGCCCGCGTTCATGAATCCGGCCAGGCACAGTTCGGTCTGGCCCCGCTTGCAGGAGGGGCAGGCGCCGCACGCGGGCAGCCAGCAGACGACGACCCGGTCGCCGGGCTTCACATGGGTGACGCCCTCGCCGACCTCGGTGACCTCCCCGGCGCCCTCGTGTCCGGGGACGAAGGGCGCGGGCTGGGGCAGCACGCCGTTCATGGCGGAGAGGTCCGAGTGGCACAGGCCGGTGGCCCGTACCCGGACGCGCACCTTGCCGGGCCCGAAGCCCACCGCCTCGACGTCGTCGAGGACCTCCAGCTTGTCCTGGCCTGTCTCGTGCAGTACGGCTGCGCGCATGGTGCGGCTCCCCTCAGGACGGTTCGTACGGGTCAGACGTGGTCGACGGCGGTGTCGGCGAGGACCGGGGCGTCGTCGCGCTCGACGGCGCCCACCGCCACGCGGACCGTGCCGTCGCCGCGCCACATCCGGATGCGCAGGGTCTCGCCGGGGAAGACGACTCCGGCGAAGCGGGTGGTGTAGGAGCGGACCCGGGTCACGTCGCCGCCGAGCAGGGTGTCGACGACGGCCTTGAGGGTCATCCCGTACGTGCACAGCCCGTGCAGGATCGGCCGGTCGAACCCGGCGAGCTTGGCGAACTCGGGGTCGGCGTGCAGCGGGTTCCAGTCCCCGGACAGCCGGTAGAGCAGGGCCTGGTCCTCGCGGACCGGGCGTTCCAGGGTCCTGTCGGGCGGGCCCGCGGGTGCTTCGAGGCGGGTGCCCGGCCCCCGGTCGCCGCCCCAGCCGCCTTCGCCGCGGACGAAGATCTGGGCGTCGTTCGTCCACAACGGGCCGTCGGCGTCGCCCACTTCGGTGCGCATGACGAGGATGGCGGCGGTGCCCTTGTCGTAGACCGCGGCGATGCGGCCGGTGGCGGTGGCCGTCCCCTCGGCGGGGATCGGGCGGTGCAGTCTGAGGCTCTGGCCGCCGTGCAGGACGCGGGCGAGGTCGACGTCGACGCCGGGCATGGACAGCCCCCCGATCACCCCGGGCGATCCGGCGCCGGCGACGGTGGCGAAGCTCGGCAGGACGTGCAGCCTGGATTCGAGGGTGTAGCGCAGTTCGTCGGGGTCGGTCGCGGGGACGCCGGCCCCGAGGCCCAGGTGGTAGAGCTGGACGTCCTTGTGGGTCCAGGCGATCTCGCCGGTCCGCGGGGGTGCCGCGAGGGCCTTGGCGGCGTCAATGGGCATGGGGCTCCTTGCTCGACTGCGCGAAAGACCTCGGCGCGGCCGTCCGCACCGTCGGCCGCACCGAGGTCGACACCGGGCCGCGGAAGGCACTCGTTCTAGAACGCGTTCCAGTACGGCGCCCCCTTGTATAGCCGAGCGCCCAGCACTTGTGAAGACTACTGACGCCATGTCAGATCCGGTCTTCGGGCGCCTTCTTCAGCGAGCCGCGTCGCACCCGAGGCCATGACATTTGTCCCGGCCGATCGCCGACAAGTGCCTCTGCCGGGGCACCGCCCCGGACCCCTAGCGTCGTAGTCATGACACAGACCACGGGGACGACGGCGGGAAAGCCGCAGGAAGCGCCCGCACCGCCGGCGGCGGAATCGGCGACGGGGACGGCACCGGCGGTGCGCTTCAGGGGCGCGGTCAAGACCTTCGGCGCGGTGCGCGCCGTGGCCGGTCTCGACCTGGAGGTGGGGTGCGGCGAGACGGTGGCGCTGCTGGGCCGCAACGGGGCCGGCAAGTCGACGGCGATCTCGCTGCTGCTCGGTCTGGACGAGCCGGACGAGGGCTCGGTGGAGCTGTTCGGCGCGACGCCCGGGGAGTCGGTGCGCGCGGGACGGGTCGGCGCGATGCTCCAGGACGCGCGGCCGGTGCCGCGGGTCACGGTCGGGGAGCTGGTCTCCTTCGTGGCCGGGCGCTATCCCTCGCCGTTGCCGGTGGCCGAGGCGCTGCGGCTCGCGGGGGTCGGGGAACTGGCCGGGCGGCGCGTGGACCGGCTGTCGGGCGGGCAGGCGCAGCGGGTGCGGTTCGCGGTGGCGCTCGCCGGGAACCCGGCGCTGATCGTGCTCGACGAGCCCACCGCGGCGCTCGACGTGGAGGCGCGGCACGCGTTCTGGGAGTCGATGCGGGCCTACGCGCGACGCGGTCACACGGTGCTGTTCTCCACGCACCATCTGGAGGAGGCCGACGCGCACGCCGACCGGATCGTCGTCGTCGACCGGGGGCGGATCGTGGCGAACGGGACCGGGGAGGAGCTGCGGCGGTCGGCGGGCGGCACCCTCGTCTCCTTCGAACCGGCGGGGATCGGTGCCGGGGAGCTGGCGCTGCTGCCGGGCGTGGTGTCCGTGGAGATGCGCGGGGAGCGGGCCCGGCTGCGCACGGAGGACTCCGACGCGACGGTGGTCGCGCTGGCCGAGCGGGGCGCGATCCGGGGCCTGGAGGTCGTCCCCGCGTCCCTGGACGACGCGTTCATGGCTCTCACCTCACAGAACCGGGAGACGGTGTGATGTTCGACTATCTGCGGCTGGAAGTGCGCCGGACGCTGCGTGACACCGGTTTCGTGATCGGCGGCGTCGCGATGCCGGTGATGATGTACCTGCTGTTCACCAACCTCGGCGGGGGCGACGACGGGGCGTGGAAGACCGCCTCGATGGTCGGCATGGCCGCCTACGGCGCGGTGGGCTCGGCGCTGAACACCGGCGGCGGGGTCGCCGAGGACAAGGTGACCGGCTGGCTGCGGCAGCTCCGGGTGACCCCGATGACCTCGCGCCAGGTGGTGCTCGGGCGGGCGCTGACCGGTTCGGTGACCGTGCTGCCCGCGATCGTCGCGGTGCTCGCGGCCGGCGGCCTGGTCAACGGCGTACGGCTGGACGCCTGGCAGTGGGCCGCCACGGCCGTGCTGCTGTGGCTCGGGTCGGTCCCCTTCACCCTGCTGGGGCTCGGCAACGGCTACCGCATGACCACGCAGACGACCGGTGTCGCGAACATGGTGTGCAATCTGGGGCTCGCGGTGGTCGGCGGCCTGTGGTTCCCGCTGGCCCTGTTCCCCGGCTGGCTGCGCTCGGTCTCCGCGTACACCCCCACGAACCGCTTCGCCGAGCTGGGCGTGTCGGTGACCGAGGGCCGGGCGCCCGGTCTCACCGCGGTGGCCGTGCTGGGGGCCTGGCTGCTGGCGTTCGGTTCGTACGCCGTGATCTCCTACCGTCGATCCGCACGCACCGTCTGAACGGGGGAAACGGACATGCCCTGGATGGAAGGCATCCGCTGCCAGGTCCGCGTGCTGCGGGCCGAACGCCGACGCTGGAAGGCCGACATGGAGCGGTTCAAGGCCGAGCAGCGGGCCGCGCGCCGGAGTGGTGGCGAGATGCCGGAGAACCCGGGGCCGCCGCCGACGGGCTTCGCGCTGCTGCCGTGGCTGCTGCTGGGAATGGGGGCCTTCTCCAATCTCTTCCAGGGCAGGACGCCGCAGCCCTGGATCGGCGGCCTGGGTCTGCTCGCCTTCAACTCGCTGTACATCTACGTCACGTTCCGCGCGTTCGTGAAGTCGAAGCGGGAGGCCCGCGCCACCCGGGTCGCGCTCGTCCTGATGGGCGTGATCACCTGCGGTCTGGCCCTCGGGTACGGGGGGAGCTGGCTGTACTTCTTCCCGCTGCTCGGGCTGGCCACCGGGGCGGTGGTGCGCGGGCCCTGGCTCGGGAAGATCGGGCTGGGCCTGACGGTCCTGGCCGCGGCGGTCTCGGCCTTCCGGGCCGGCTGGGACGCGGTGAACGTCGCCTACGGCACGTTCCTGTCCACGATGGTGACGGCCGCGATCCTCTCGCTCTCCGAGGCGGTGCGCGAACTGCGCGCGGCCCGCGAGGAGCTGGCGCGCCGGGCGGTGGAGAAGGAGCGAATGCGCTTCTCCCGCGACCTGCACGACCTGCTCGGGCACACGCTCTCGGTCATCGTGGTGAAGTCGGAGGCGGCCCGGCGGCTGGCGCCCCGTGACCTGGACGCGGCCCTCGTCCAGGTCACGGACATCGAGTCGGTGGGCCGGCAGGCGCTGACGGAGATCCGCGAGGCGGTCACCGGCTATCGCGAGGGAAGCCTCGCCACGGAGCTGGACCGGGCCCGTTCGGCGCTGTCCGCGGCGCGGGTGGAGCCGGTCGTCCGGCAGTCGGGGCCTCCCCTGGTCCCGCAGACGGAGGCCCTGCTGGGCTGGGTGCTGCGCGAGGCCGTCACCAACGTCGTGCGCCACAGCGACGCCTCGCGCTGCGAGATCACCGTCGACGGGACCGCCGGCCTCGTCCGGCTGACCGTCTCGGACAACGGCACCGGGACTTCCGCGGCCGAGCCCGAGCCGGGCATCGGCGGCACGGGGCTCAAGGGCCTCACGGAGCGCCTCGCGGCGGCCGGCGGCTCGCTGCGGGCGGGCCGGACACCGCACGGCGGCTTCGAGGTGCGGGCCGAACTCCCGGTGGAGGCGGCGGACTTGACGGAGGCGACACCCTGAACGGCCGCGCCCTCAGGGTGCGGCCGGGCCGAGCAGGGAGTCGGTGAGGCGTTCCGCGGCGGCCGCGTCGAGGGGGGCGTGGCCGAGCAGGAAGCGGTACCAGAACAGGCCGTAGACCTGGTCGACCAGGAGGTCGAGGTCCCGGTCGGCGGGGAGTTCGCCGCGCGCGCGGCCGCGGTCGAGGACCTCGCGCAGGAGGGCGCGCCGGGTGCCCGTGTAGGCGCGCAGCAACTCGGCGAGGTGCGGGTCGGTGGCCGCCTCGCGGACGAGGGTGCGCAGGGCCGGGGCCCAGGGTGCGCGCTGGGCGGCGGCGAAGGTGGCGGCGACGACCGTGCGCAGGTCCTCGCGCAGTGATCCGGTGTCGGGCGGCGGCACGTCCTGGCCGGCCCGGTCGGTGAGGGCGTCCAGGAGAACGGCCCCCTTCGAGGGCCACCAGCGGTAGAGGGTCTGCTTGCCCACGCCGGCCGCACGCGCGACGGCCTCCACGGTGATGGGGGCGCCCTTCGACTCCACGAGCAGCCGCAGCGCCGCGTCGAGGACGGCCTGCCGGGCGGCCTCGTTCCGCCGCCGCCCGGTGTGCGGCCGGGCGCCGCCGGTTCCCGCCGTCCCGGCACCGCCCCGCGACCCCGCGTCCGGGGCGGGGCCCTCGGCGTCCTTCGCTTCCATGGCTTGATCTTCTCCCATTCCGGCGCCCCGGTTCCGTACTCCCTTGACGAGACCGCCAGTCTCGATAAAACTTTAACGAGACCGACAGTCTCGTCAAGTGGCCCGGCAGGGTCACGACGCTCCGGAAGGGAAGCCCCGCCATGAGCACCACCCCGAGCACGTCGAACACCCCGAGCACGTCGAACACCCCCGGCACCGCGGCGAGCACGGCCGCGGACCTTCCCCTCGCCGGGCAGCGCGCGGTCGTGATGGGCGGCAGCTCCGGCATCGGCGAGGCCACGGCCGCCCTCTTCGCCGCGGACGGCGCCGAGGTGGTCGTCACCGGCCGCGACCGGGACAAGCTGGAGGCCGCGACCGCGCGGATCGGCGGCAAGACGACCGCGTACCGGCTCGACGGCACGGACCCGGCGCAGATCGACGCGTTCTTCGCGCAGTCGGGACCGGTGGACCATCTGGTCCTCGCGCTCAGCGGAGCCGCGGGCGCCGGCCCGTTCGCCGAGCTGGACCTCGCCGAGCTGGAGACCGGGTTCGCCGCGAAGTTCTGGCCGTACGTACGCATCCTTCGGGCCGCCCTGCCGCACCTGCGCGCCGACGGTTCCGTGACGCTGGTGACCGCGGCCTCGGCGCGGGCCGCGTTCCCCGGGACGGCGGGGCTCGCCGCGATCAACGGCGCCCTGGAGGCGATGGTCCCGCCGCTCGCGGTGGAACTGGCGCCGCTGCGGATCAACGCCGTCTCCCCCGGTGTCGTCGACACGCCCTGGTGGAACGCGCTGCCCGCGGAGCAGCGCGAGGCCGTCTTCCGCGGGTTCGCCGAGAGCAGCCCGGTGGGCCGGATCGGGCGGCCCGGCGACATCGCCCGCGCGCTCCACCTGCTGGCCACCAACGGCTTCGTGACCGGTGTCGTCCTGGACTGCACCGGTGGGACCACCCTGCCCACGGGCCGGTGACCGACACGGACCGGGCAGTCGCCGCACGACGACTGCCCGGCCACGCGGGAGCGACCGGGGCGTGCGACAGGCCCTAGGGCGCCCAGGGTGCCGTGACGGCCCAGCTCACGTCGTCCGTCCACGAGGTGGCGCTGTCGAAGGCGTTGGAGCCGCCGTTGCTCGCGATGTAGACGGTGTAGTTGTAGTGCCGCAGGTATCGCGTCGGGTAGTTGTACGACGCGAACGAGGTCCCCGTACCGCTCTTGCCGGCCTGGGCGCAGAACGTGGCGTCCTGCCGGAACTGCGTGGTGCCCGTCATGGGCTGGCGGTAGAGCTGGTAGTTGTAGTGCCGCAGGAAGTCGCCGGGGTAGTTGCGCGACTCGAAGGAGTAGCAGGAGCTGTCGGCGAGGCCCCTGCGGACGATCCAGGTGGCGTCGCCCTTGTCGAGCGCCGAACTCCCCGACGTGATCGCCGAGACGACCGCCGCGTTGTTCTGGTGGCGGATGTAGTCGGCCGTGCAGCACGAGGTGGTCGCGCGCAGCGAGATCTCAGAGCCGGCGGTCAGCGTGCCGGTGGTTCCGGTGGATCCGCCGTAGCCGACGGAGACGATGTTCGCCTGCACCAGGTTGTCGGCGGCGTCCGTCGGAATGCCCGAGGTCATGACGCCCTCGAAGAACGACCCGATGGAGCCGTTGCTGTTGTCACCGCCGGTGCCGAGGACGATCGCGCCCTCCTGGTGCATGGGCGAGTACCCGCCGGCGGTGGGCTCGCCCCCGGAATAGGTGGTCGTCAGACTGCCCGATTGGGCATTGCCGTATTTCAGCGCGAAATGGTCCTGACCGTTGTTCTTCAGCAAAGCGGTCACGAAGGGGATCGCGCCGGTTCCGGTGTTCGAGGTGTTCTTGCTGTATCCGGCGTCCGACTGGAACAGCCCGTTCTCCAGGTCGGCCTGCACCCACGGCCCCTGCCCGTAACAGGGCGAGAACCAGCACTCGGTGCCGAAGTTGATCGCGTCCATGTGGCCGTTGCCGGTGTCCAGGTTGTTGGTCTCGGCGTTGCCGTAGTCGAAGCAGCAGCTGCCGTTGACGTGGGTGCCGGAGGTCACCATGTACATCCCCTCGGCCGCCCCGTTCGTGGCCACCCCCGAGGTGGAGTTGTCGCGGTAGCCCATGCCGGCCG
This sequence comes from Streptomyces aureus, assembly GCF_000725495.1. Taxonomy (GTDB): domain Bacteria; phylum Actinomycetota; class Actinomycetes; order Streptomycetales; family Streptomycetaceae; genus Streptomyces; species Streptomyces aureus_B. Next base: position 174,227 of record NZ_JNZD01000024.1, on the reverse strand, counting down.
AGATCTCCAGGCCGTAGACCTGGTGGCCGCCGGCGGTCACCGGCAGCGCGTCCGCGGGAGCCCCGACATCGGCCGCGCCCGCCCCGCCCGCGCCCTCGATCGTGAGGTCGTTGTGGCGCGAGGACTGGTCGTAGATCTTGGTGACGATGCAGGTGGTACCGCCACAGAAGGAGTCCTGCGCCGCCGCGTTGGCGTACCCCCCGGCGGCCAGGAGGCCGATGTTCGCGGTGGCGTTGTCGGAGGCGCGCTGCACCTGGTAGAGCGAGCCGTTGTACGACGAGTAGAGCGCCCTGACGAGGCTGTGCGCGGCGACGCAGGGGGTGCCCGCGGTGGCGTAGATGTCGCAGGGGAGCGACCCCGCGGCGGTGGCCTGCGGCGCGCCGACGGCGAACGCGACGACGGCCGCCAGCACCGACAGCACGGCCAGGGCCGTGTTTCTGAGGCGCTGTAAGCGCACGAAGGATGACGACACGGTGCACCTCTTCCGTTCCTGGTAGGACAGTGCGGGTGTCCGGTTCGAAATACCGGACGTCGTTCGATCGATATACCGAACTCATTCCCGGTCGAAATTCCGAACGTTTGCGGAAAGCGGCCCGAGCCGGGAACGACAAAGGGGAGCGGTGAATTCCGAGGCGATTATTTGCCCGCGCGCGCGGGGGCGGACCGCGCGCCCGTCCCGCCTTACGCTGGGCCGCGTGAACGAGATGCCCCGGGACCACCGGCCCGCCAAGTCCGTCCGTGTCCTGCTCGCCGAGGACCAGCAGATGATGCGCGGGGCGCTCGCCCTGCTGCTCGGCATGGAGCCGGACATCGAGGTCGTCGCCCAGGTGTCCGCGGGGGACGAGATCGTGGACGCGGTGCTGACCGGGCGGCCCGATGTGGCCCTGCTGGACATCGAGTTGCCGGGGATGAGCGGACTGGACGCCGCCGCCGCGCTGCGGGAGCAGGCGCCCGACTGCCGGGTGCTGATCCTCACCACCTTCGGCCGCCCCGGCTATCTGCGCCGGGCCATGGAGGCGGGTGCCGCCGGGTTCCTGGTCAAGGACGGCCCAGTGGAGGAACTGGCCGAGGCGATCCGGCGGGTGCTGACCGGGGAGACGGTCATCGACCCGGCGCTCGCCGCCGCCGCGCTGAGCGCCGGGCCCAGTCAGGACACGGACGGACTTGGCGGGCCGGTGGTCCCGGGGCATCTCGTTCACGCGGCCCAGCGTAAGGCGGGACGGGCGCGCGGTCCGCCCCCGCGCGCGCCCCCCCCCCCCCCCCGTTCCCTCCCCCGCCCGCGCGCTACTTCGTGACCTTCGCCGTACCCGACGAGTAGTGCTTGCCCTCGGGTGCCACGCAGGTGAACCAGTCCGGCTGGGAGCCGTCCACCGGACGGATCAGGTCCTCCGTCTCCAGGCCGATGCCGGTCCCCGGCGACGCCTTCCCGGCCGTGATCGTGGTGCCGTCGTCCCAGGTGCAGGTGACCTCCTTGGCGGTCGGGGCGACCTTGCCGATCACGAGCCGCTGGGAGGTCCTCGCCGAAGCGCCGCCGCCGAGGTTCAGCGGGCCCGAGAAGGACTCGATGTCCCGGCCCGCGAGCGAGTCGCCCTTCTCGACGGCCCCGTCCACCACGGTCGTCGACCCCTGGTCCTCCAGGCTGAGACGGACGAACACCCAGCCCTTGCCGACGAGGTCGGAGGCGACCTCGGTGCCCGTCGGCGTGAGGGCGTACTCGCTCATCCTGGACCGCTGGTACTGCGCCTCCCGCTCGTTCTTCGGCGCCCCCCACACGACGACCTTGACGCTCCACTCCTTCCCGTGCACCGTCCCGCGCCCGATGCTGGTCTCCTGCGGGTCGTACACGTGCCGCTGCTCGGGCGTCGACGGCACGCTCACGGCCGGAACGGCCCGGCGGCCCCCGTCGTCCCCGCGCCATCCCCCCGCCAGCGCCAGCGTTCCCGTGGTGCCCGCGACCACCAGGGCGGCGGCCGCCGCCACGGCCCAGCGGCGCGCCTTGCGACGCCGGCCGCCGCGCACGACCGCCTGGTAGGGGGCCGTGCCGATCTCGACCTCGTCCGCCGCACGGGCCAGCAGGAAGGCGATGTCCGCGTCGCTCGCCATGTCGTGGTGCGTCTCCCGGTTCGTGCCCATCAGTTCCGCCCTCCGTCCGTCACCGTGTCCGCCAGTCCCGGCACGACCCGGAGTTTCGCGATCCCCTTGGCCGCGTTGCTCTTCACCGATCCCACCGAGCAGCCCATGGCCTCCGCCGCCTGGCTCTCGCTCAGGTCCTCCCAGTAGCGCAGGACCACCGCCTGGCGCTGCCGCGGGGGCAGCCCGGCCAGGGCCTTGACCAGCGCGCCGCGGTCGTCGGCGCGGCCGATCGGGTCACTGCTGTCGGGGACCTCGCGGTTCAGCCCCGAGTCGTCCTTCGGCGCGAGGAACTCCTTGAGTTTCCTGCGGTGTCTTCGGGCGTGCGCGTTGATCATCACGCGCCGCACGTACGCCTCCGGGTCGTCGGCCGAACCGACCCTGCGCCACGCCACGTACACCTGCTCCAGCGTCGTCTGGACCAGGTCCTCGGCGGCGTGCTGCTCCCCCGTCAGAAGGAACGCCGTACGCATCAGCCGCGGCCAGCGGCCGACGACGAAGCCCTGGAACTCCGTGTCCCGGGCCTGTTTCCGATCCCCCATGAGCACCTCCTAGATGACTGAAGGAGTCCGCGGGCACCGGATTTCGTTGCCTCACCGCCGGGAGATTCTCCGCGGCAGCCACAGCAGCATCAGCAGGGCCCCGGCCAGCAGCATCACCCCGCTGACACGGAACGCCAGCGCGTACCCGGCGGTCAGGTCCTCCCCCGAGACGCTGTCCCCGGTCCGGCTCGCCGCGATCGTGGACATGATGGCGAGCCCCAGTGAACCGCCCATCACCCGGGAGGTGTTGACCAGTCCCGACACCACCCCCGCGTCCTCCGGCGCCGCGCCCGAGGTGGCGAGCGAGGCCAGCGGAGTCGCGGCGAGACCGGCACCGGCCATCATCAGGACGCCGGGGAGCATGATCGCCGTCAGGAACGGGCCGTCGGCCGTCATGGCCGACTGCCAGAAGAAGCCGGCCGCGGCCAGCAGCGTGCCGAGGACGGCCGTGCTGCGCGCGCCGACGACCGGCATGAGACGGGGCGCCGACTTCGAGCCGACGACCACGGCGAGCGAGCTCGGCACCAGGGCGAGGCCCGCGTCCAGCGGCGAGTAGCCGAGCACGTTCTGCGCGTACAGCGTCATGAAGAACCACATGCAGAACATCGCCGAGCCGGAGACGAACATGGCGCTGTTCGCCGACGCCACCGACCGCAGCCGCAGCAGCTTCAGCGGCATCAGCGGCGCCTCGGTGCGGGCCTCGACGGCCAGGAAGAGCCCGATGAGGGCGACGCCCGCGCACAGCGGCACGAGCGTCCGGGGCGCGGCCCAGCCCTCGGCCTCCGTCTGCACGATCCCGTAGGCCAGGGTCGCGAGCCCCGCCGTCACCAGGACCGCGCCCGGCAGGTCGAGCCGTCGCCGGTCCCCGGCCCGGCTCTCCACCAGCCGGGACGCGGCCCCGGCCAGCACGAGCGCGCCGACGGGCACGTTGATGAGGAGGACCCAGCGCCACGACAGCCCGTCGACCAGCAGTCCGCCGACGAGTCCGCCCGCCGCGCCGCCACCGGCGCCCACCGCGGTCCAGGTCGCGATGGCCCGCGCCCGGGCGGCCCCCTCGGGAACGGCCGACGTCAGGATCGTCAGGGTCGAGGGCGCGAGGACCGCGGCCCCCAGGCCCTGCGCGGCGCGCGCGAGCAGGAGTTGGGTGCCTTCCTGGGCGAGTCCCCCGGCCGCCGAGGCGAGCGTGAACAGCGCGAGCCCCACCAGGAACATCCGCTTGCGCCCGTAGAGGTCGCCGGCCCGCCCGCCGAGCAGCATGAACCCGGCGAAGGCGATCGAGTAGGCGTTCACCACCCACTGCAGTCCGGAGGCGCTCAGCCCGAGGTCGGTCCGCATGGAGGGCAGGGCCACGTTGACGACGGACACGTCCAGCACGACCAGGAACTGTCCGGCGCACGCGAGCGCGATCACCATCCACGTGGGCGGGGCGGTACGGGCGGGGGTCCGGGTGTCCTCGGCGGCACGGAGCATGACCGTCATGCTCTCAACCCGGTTACGGTCCTTGCATCAGGATTTCGGCCCAGGCGGGCGTACGGCAGGGGACCTAGGACCTGGGTGGATGCGGGCGCCCGTCCGGGGTGGCCGGAGACCCGAGTCACCGGCCCTCCACCCCCTCAGGCTCCCCCGCGCAGCAGCGTGACCACCGCCGCGCCGCCCAGGCCGATGTTGTGGGCGAGTCCGACCCGGGCGTCCGGGACCTGCCTCGCTCCGGCCTGGCCCCGCAGCTGCCAGACCAGTTCGGCCACCTGGGCGATCCCCGTCGCTCCCAGCGGATGCCCCTTCGAGATCAGCCCGCCGGAGGGGTTCACCACCCAGCGTCCGCCGTAGGTCGTCGCTCCCGACTCGACCAGCGGGCCCGACGCGCCCTCCGCGCACATGCCGAGCGCCTCGTAGGTCAGCAGTTCGTTGACGGAGAAGCAGTCGTGGAGCTCCACGACGTCCACGTCCTCGATGCCGAGCCCGGAGCGCTCGTAGACGCGGCGCGCGGCCTCCCTCGACATCGGGAGGCCCACGACGTCGATGCAGGAGCCCGAGGCGAAGGACTCCTCGGTGTCGGTGGTCATCGCCTGGGCGACGATCTCGACGGCCCGGGCCTCCAGACCGCGCCGCTCGGCGAACCGTTCGGACACGACGACGGCCGCGGCGGCCCCGTCCGAGGTGGGCGAGCACTGGAGCCGGGTGAGCGGCCGGTGCACGGCCTTGGCCGCGAGGACCTCGTCCACGGAGTACACGTCCTGGAACTGCGCGTACGGGTTGTGCGCCGAGTGCCGGTGGTTCTTGGCGCCGACGGCGGCGAGCTGGGCCTCGGTCGTGCCGTACCGCTCCATGTGCTCGCGAGCCGCGTCGCCGAAGATCTGCGCGGTGGGCGGGGACATCTCGAAGCCGTGCCGGGCGGCCATGACCCCGTAGTGCCGGGCGACGGGCGAGGCGGCGAAGTCCCCGCCGTCGGCGCCCGATCCGAGCGAACCGCGTTTCATCTTCTCGAAGCCCACCGCGAGGACGCAGTCGCTGAGGCCGCCCTCCACGAACTGCCGGGCCAGCATCAACGCACTGGCTCCCGTGGCGCAGTTGTTGTTGACGTTGTACACGGGCACACCGGTCAGGCCGAGTTCGTAGGCGGCACGTTGGCCGGCCGTGGAGGGCTGGAAGCAGTGACCGACGGGGACCTGTTCCACGTCGGTGTACTGGATCCCGGCGTCCGCGAGGGCGGCGGTCCCGGCCTCGCGGACCATGTCCCAGTACTGCCACTCCCGGGTCTCGGGCTTCTCGAACCTGGTCATGCCGACCCCGACGACGTACGTCCTCATGGCGTGCTCCTAGTCCCGCGGCAGGCCGAGCAGACGCTCGGCGACGACGTTGAGCTGGACCTGGGTGGTGCCGCCCGCGATGGTCAGGCACCGGGAGAGCAGGAATCCGTGCACCGCCCGGGCGCCGGGGCCCTCGCACAACGCGCCTTCGGGTCCGAGGAGTTCGAGGGCGAGCTCGGCGACCTTCTGCTGGTGCGCGGTCTGTACGAGTTTGCGGACGGAGGCCCCCGCGCCCGGCTCCGCGCCGGCGACCCGGCGGAGCGTGGTGCGCAGGGTGACGCAGGCCAGCGCGTGCGCCTCGGCCAGCAGCGCGCCCAGCCGGGCGGTGTCCACGTCGGCCGGTATCAGTGCCTCCAGTCCGGTGTCGAAGGTCAACTGGTCGGCCATGTGGATGCGTTCGTCGCCCAGGGTGGTGCGGGCGACCCGCCAGCCGTCGTCGACCGCGCCGACGACGGCGTCCGCCGGCAGCAGCACGTCGTCGAACCAGACCTCGTTGAAGAGGGAGTCGCCGGTGATCTCCTTCAGCGGGCGGATGTCGATGCCCGCCGTGTTCTTCATGTCGACGACGAAGTAGGTGAGTCCCCGGTGCTTGGGCGCGGCCGGGTCGGTGCGGGCGAGGAGGATCCCGTGGTCGGCCCACTGTGCCGCGCTCGTCCACACCTTCTGTCCGTTGACCCGCCAGCGCCCGTCGGGCGTGCGTTCGGCGCGGGTCCGCAGGGAGGCGAGGTCGGATCCGGCGCCGGGCTCCGAGAAGAGCTGGCACCACCGCAGGTCGCCGCGCAGGGTGGGCAGCAGATAGCGCTCCAGCTGCCGGGGGTTCCCGTGCGCGATGAGCGAGGGCACGACCCAGGTCGCGATCCCGAGGTCGCTGATCCGCACGCCGGCCGCCGCCAGCTCCTGCTGCACGGCGAGCTGTTGGACCGGCCCCGCGCCGAGGCCGTGGGGCGGGGGCAGGTGCGGGGCCGCGTACCCGGTGGGCGCGAGTTCCCTGCGGGCCTCGGCCGGACCCAGCCCGCGCACCCGGTCGATCACCGCACGGGCCTCGTCCCGGTAGCCGCTCGCCTCCGGGGGCAGTTCGAGGCGCAGCTCGCGGCGCACGCCGTCGCGCGCGAGCCGTACCGCCCGCCGCAGGTGCGTGCTCCCGGCCCCGAGCAACTGCCGTGCCACCAGGGCCCGGCGCAGATACAGATGGGCGTCGTGCTCCCAGGTGAAGCCGATGCCGCCGAGGATCTGGACGCAGTCCTTGGCGCACGAGCAGGCGGCCTCGAGGGCGGTGCCGGCGGCCAGCGAGGACACCAACTCCCGTACCTCTGGGCTCTCCTGGGCGGCGCGCGCCGCGTCCCAGGTGAGCGCCCGCGCCTGTTCCAGCCGCAACAGCATGTCGGCGCACAGGTGCTTGACGCCCTGGAAGTGTCCGATGGGGCGGCCGAACTGCTCACGGGTCCGGGCGTGCGCCGCGGCCGTGTCCAGCGACCAGGCCGCGGTGCCGCAGGCGTCCGCGGCGAGCACGACGGCGGCGAGGTCCCCGACCAGGGAGCAATCGACCGCGAGGAGGCGGTCCCCGGGGACGTGCAGCCCCCGGGCCCGGACCTCCGCGGTCGCCCGGGTCGGATCGGCACAGTCGTGCGCCCGGACGTCCAGCCCGCCGACGTCCACGACGAACCAGAGAACGCGCCCACCGCCCCCGGCGCCCTCCGCGGAGCCGACACCCCCAGCAGCGGCCCCCATGGGCCCGCCACTCCGACCAGTCGCCCGCACGACCCCGGCACCCCCGCCGAGAACCTCGCCGGACACGGCACTGTCGCCGGAGGCGCCAGGAGAGCAGGTCGATCCCCCCTCGTCGCACCTCGCCGCCAGCACCAGCACGTCCGCGTCGGCGCCGGACAGGACCGGTGGCGCCATCCCGTCCAGGACATAGCCGCCGTCCACCGCCCGGGCGGTCAGCGCCCCTGCGCCGAACGCGACGGCGCCGATCCGCTCCCCGCCGCCCAGCTCACGCAACAGGCCGACGCGGCCCGGCGCCCGTACGGACCCGGCCGCCTCGCCCGGCCCGCCACCGCGCTCCGCGATCAGCACCGCGGACGCCAGGACGTGCGCCACGAACGGCCCGGGCAGCGCGGCCCGTGCCGCCTCCTCCACCGCGACGGCGAGGTCGACGAGATCGCCGCCTCCCCCGCCGCAGACCTCGGGAAGGTGCACGGCGAGCAGCCCCTGCGCGGCGAGCGCGTCCCAGAACGGCGGCCTGCCGCCGACCGGGGCGTCCAGGAGCTTGCGGACCTCCTCGGCCGGCACGGCGCGGGCGATCCACCCGCGCACGGCCTCGGCCAGCTCCCCCTGCTCCGGTGTGACCGCGATGCCCATGTGTGCCTCCCGAAAGGCCCAAGGTGCGTGGATCCACTGGACCCGAGGCGGCGCGCGGGTCCACCGGCGACCCGAGGTGCGCGGATCCGCGCCAGACTAGAACACGTTCCATTCTGACGGTAGGTCAGATACCCATGGATCGGTCAAGAATTCGTTAGTACGCCGAAGCATCGGAATAGTTGCCCAGGCGCACCGGGTTCCCCCTGCACGTACCCGCGTGGATCACCCGACCGACGTCACCGCATCCCCCTGGATCACCCGACCGACCGTCCCCGCATTCCGCACGGACCACCCCACCCCTCCTCTCTCCCGAGAGCTCGCTTTCCTACGGCCTGGAGGCCCCCCGCAATGACGCACACGACGAACGGCGGACCCGCACGGAGGCCGGGCGGCGCGACCGTGCCGGTGCTCGCCTTCGCGGGCATCGTCGTCGCGGTCATGCAGACCCTGCTCGTCCCGGTCATCAAGGACCTGCCGACGCTGCTGGACACCGCGCCCAGCAACGCCACCTGGGTCCTGACCTCGACCCTGCTCTCGGGCGCCGTGGCCACGCCGATCATGGGCCGCCTCGGCGACCTCTACGGCAAGCGGCGCATGCTCCTCACCAGCCTGGCCGTGATGGTGGCCGGCGCCCTGGTCAGCGCGCTGAGCAGCACCCTCCTGCCGATGATCGCCGGCCGTACCCTCCAGGGCTTCGCGATGGGCGCGATCCCGCTGGGCATCGGCCTGATGCGCGACATGCTGCCCCGCGAGAAGCTCGGCTCCGCGATGGCGCTGATGAGCTCCTCGATCGGCGTCGGCGGCGGACTCGCGCTGCCCGCCGCGGCCCTCGTCGCCCAGCACGCCGACTGGCACGCCCTCTTCTACGGCGCCGCCGGGCTCGGCGTCCTGTCCATCGCCCTCACCCTCCTCGTCGTACCGGAGTCCCCGATGCGCGCCGAGGGCACCTTCGACGTGCTGGGCGCGATCGGCCTGTCCGCCGGACTGGTGCTCTTCCTGCTGCCGATCACCAAGGGCAGCGACTGGGGCTGGACCGACCCGACCACGCTCGGCCTGTTCGCCGCCTCGGCCGTCGTCCTCCTGCTGTGGGGCGTGATGGAGCTGCGCCTGAAGGCCCCGCTGGTCGACCTGCGCACCACCGCCCGGCCCGCGGTCCTCTTCACCAACCTCGCCTCGATCATGGTCGGCGTCTCGTTCTACGTCGTCTCCCTGGTCCTGCCGCAGCTCCTCCAGCTCCCGACGGCCACCGGTTACGGCCTCGGCCAGTCGATGGTGCGGGCGGGCCTGATCGTGGCCCCGCTCGGTCTGACGATGATGCTCACCGCCCCCGTGTACGCCCGGCTGTCGGCGAAGTACGGCCCGAAGGTCACCCTGATCATCGGCATGGTGATCATCGGGATCGGCTACGGAGCCGGCCTCGGCCTGATGAGCGCCGCCTGGCAGTCCCTGGTCATCGCGGTGATCCTCGGCGCGGGCATCGGCCTCGCCTACTCCTCGCTGCCGGCCCTGATCATCGGCTCCGTCCCGGCCTCGGAGACGGGCGCGGCCAACGGTCTGAACACCCTGATGCGCTCCATCGGCACGTCGGTCTCCAGCGCCGTCATCGGCATGGTGCTCGCCAACACCGCCCACCACGCCGGCGGGGTCGCGATCCCGACGATGCACGGCTTCCGCGTGTCGTTCATGATCGCCACCGGTGCCGTCGCGGCCGGTCTGCTCATGGCACTCTTCCTCCCGGGCCGCCGCCCCGCAACCAAGCCCTCCCTCGTCGCCAGCAGCGAGGAGGACGCGGCCCTGGAGCGGGCGCACGAGATCCTCGGCGGCTTCCACGGCCGGGTCCTGGACACCGACGGCGGCCCTGTCGCCCGCGCCAAGGTCACCCTGATCGACCGGCACGGCCGCCAGGCGGGTGCCACCCACTCCGGCGAGGACGGCAGCTACGCGCTCGCCGTGCCGGCCCGGGGTGCGTACGTGCTCGCCGCCCGGGCGGCCGGCCACGGCCCGCTCGCCGCGTCGGCCACGCACACGGGCGACGACCGTCCGGTCGCCCTCGACCTGTCGCTGCCGGGCGAAAACGCCGACGTCACGGCCTGACGCCCGCACCCGGGCGCCCGCCCCACCCGAAGTGATCATCGCCACCCCCGCCGCCCACGCGGCGGGGGTGTGGTGCACGATGCTCGGCGTACCCGTTGTCCGTCCCGTCGGAGGAGACCCCATGCCCGCGGCACCCAAGCCCGAGATCCTCGCCGCCTTCGAGGCCGCGAAGGGGTTCATGCCGAGCGACGAGGGACTCGCGCTGCACGCGGCCGCCGTCGAGGCAGGACGGCTCGGGCTGCCGCTCCTGGAGGTGGGCACCTACTGCGGCCGTTCCACGATCCTGCTCGCCGACGCGGCCCGCGAGGCCGGGGTGACCGCCGTCACGGTCGACCACCACCGGGGCAGCGAGGAGCAGCAGCCGGGCTGGGAGTACCACGACCCCTCCACGGTCGACCCGGAGATCGGCCTGATGGACACGCTCCCCACCTTCCGCCGCACACTGCACAGGGCGGGCCTGGAGGACCACGTGGTCGCGGTGGTCGGCCGCTCCCCGCAGATCGCCGCGTTCTGGGGCACCCCCCTCGGCCTCGTCTTCATCGACGGGGGCCACACCGACGAGCACGCGAGCGGCGACTACGAGGGCTGGGCGCCGCACGTCGCCGAGGGCGGCCTCCTGGTCATCCACGACGTGTTCCCGGACCCCGTGGACGAGTTCACCGGCCAGGCCCCTTATCGCGTCTGGCTCCGGGCCCTGGAATCGGGCGCCTTCACCGAGATCGCGGTGACCGGCTCGCTGCGCGTCCTGCGGCGAACCGGAGCAGGGATCTGAGCGCACGGTTAGAGTCGCTGACGTGTCGTACGTAGGCCCAGACTTCGAACCGCCCCAGCCGCGCCGCTCCCGGCGCGGACCGCTCACCGTCGCGCTCGCCGCGCTCGTGCCCGGCGCACTGGCCGGCTGGCTGGTGTGGCAGGCCGTGGGAGACCACAAGGAGGGCGGGTCCGACCGGACCGCCTCCGCGGCGTCGTCCTCCACCCCCCGCTCCGCCTCCCCCTCCCCCTCGCGTCCGTCCGCCTCGGCGACGGACGACACCAAACCGGGCACGCCCTCCGCCCCGGCGGCCTCCTCCTCGGCGCCCGTCGTCTCCGGCTCCCTGAAGGGCAAGGTCGTCGTCATCGACCCGGGCCACAACCCGGCCAACTTCCAGCACGCGTCCGAGATCAACCGCAAGGTGAACATCGGAACGAACTGGAAGGAGTGCGACACGACCGGGACGTCGACCAACGCGGGCTACACGGAAGCCCGGTTCACGCTCGACGTGGCGCACCGGATGCGGGACATCCTCGAAAAGCAGGGTGCCACCGTGAAGTTGACCCAGGACGGCGACCGGTCCTTCGGCCCCTGCGTCGACGAGCGGGCCCGCATCGGCAACGCGGCGCACGCGGACGCCGTCGTGTCCATCCACGCCGACGGCTCGGCGGCCGGCAATCGCGGCTTCCATGTGATCCTCCCGGCGTCCGTGCACGCCGGAGCCGCCGACACCCGCCCGATCGCGGCCGCCTCCCGCGACCTGGGCGAGCACATCGCGGGTCTGTTCGTCCGCGAGACGGGCAGCGCACCCTCCAACTACGTCGGCGACGGCACCGGACTGGTGGTCCGTAAGGATCTCGGCGGTCTCAATCTGTCAACGGTTCCGAAGGTGTTCATCGAGTGCGGCAACATGCGCGATACGAAGGACGCTGCGCTGCTCACCAGTGGCGCCTGGCGTGAGAAAGCGGCACGGGGGATCTCTGAAGGAATCGTTGGTTTCCTGCACGGGTAGTGATCTACGGATCCAACCCGGCGACACCCTGATCGTCCGGGCGATAGTGTCGTCCGTACGATAAAGGGCCACCCCCGCGCTTCACACCGAGTCCTGACAACGGGCACCATGTCGGCGACACGGCGCACAGCGATGCCTCACCGATGACGAGACGACTGACGAAGGACCTGAAGTGAATATCCGCTCCCTCACTCGAGGCGACGGCGTGGTGATCGGAGCAGCGGTGTTGCTCTTCATCGCGTCGTTCCTGCACCCCTACTCCGTTTCCGGGTTCACCTACGACGCGAACGCCTGGGACAGCCTCGGCGATGGCATGGGCGTCTACATGGGTGGAGTCGTCGGCGCCGCCCTGATCGTCGTCAACCGCTGCCTGCCGCAGCCGCGCAAGGTCCTCGGCCTCGACCTGGGTGCCATCGGCGTGGCCTTCACGGTGCTGGTCGCCTGGATCATGTTCTGGACCATCGTCGACACCCCGGACCGGATGGACGCCGCCGCGGGTATCATCCTCGGCTTCATCGCCGCCCTGGCCCTGGCCGGCGCGGCCGTCGCGACCCCGCTCGTCCCCGCCCTGCAGGCCGCCCTCGTGGGCGCCCCGGCCCCGCACGCCCCGGCTCCCTACGGCGGTCAGCCTGGGGGCGGTTACGGCTACCCGGGCGCCGGCCAGCCCGGCCAGCCCGGCCAGCCGTCCTTCGGCGGTCAGCCCTCGCAGCCCGCGCAGCCGTTCGGCGGACAGCCGAGCCAGCCGTCGGCGCCGCAGACGCAGACCCCGGCCCAGGACTTCTCGCCGTTCTGGTTCGCCGTTCCGGTCGCGCGGCCGCTGTTCTCGGAGGACGGCGCGCAGTCGCCGATCGCCGAACTGGCGCCGGGCACCTGGTACCTGGCCGTCGAGCAGCGTGGCGCGACCATCGTGGCGCAGACGCAGGACGGCCGCCGCGGTGTGCTCCAGGACACCTCAGGGATCCAGCGCGGCTGATCCGCCCGCCCCTCGCGCTTCGGCCCCTCGCCCTTTCCGGCGGGGGGCCGTTGTCGTACAGTCGCAGCGCACCCCGTGACTGACGGTTCGTCAGAACGCTGCCTCTGGAGGCGACATGCGGCTCGGTCTCGCGCTCGGCTACTGGGGACGCGGCCCCTCGGCGGACCATGTACCGCTCGCCGTGGAGGCGGAACGGCTCGGCTACGACTCGGTGTGGACCGCGGAGTCCTGGGGCTCGGACGCGTTCACCCCGCTCACCTGGATCGCCGCGCGGACCACGCGGATCCGGCTCGGCACCGCCGTCGCGCAGATGGCCGCCCGCTCCCCCACCACCACCGCGATGCACGCGCTCACCCTCGACCATCTCTCGGGCGGGCGCATGATGCTCGGCCTCGGCCTGTCGGGGCCCCAGGTCGTCGAGGGCTGGTACGGCAGGCCGTTCCCGAAGTCCCCGCTGACCGCGACCCGGGAGTACGTCGACGTCGTGCGCCAGGTCCTCAGGCGCGAGGGGCCGGTCGAGCTCGACGGACGCTTCCACTCCCACCCCTACCGGGGCGCCGACGGCACCGGGCTCGGCAAGGCCCTGAAGCCGATCACACACCCGCTGCGGGCCGGACTGCCGCTGCTGCTCGGCGCGGAGGGGCCGAAGAACATCGCGCAGACGACCCGGATCGCGGACGGCTGGCTCCCGCTGTACTGGTCGCCGACGCGCCCGCAGGCGTACGAGGCCTCGCTGACCGAGCTGCCCGAGGGCTTCCTCGTCGCGCCGATGGCCCGTGCGCAGGTCTGCGACGACGTGGCCGACGGGCTGCTGCCGGTCAAGGTGATGCTCGGCTTCTACATCGGCGGGATGGGGCACGCGGCCCGCAACTTCCACGCCGACCTGATGGCCCGGATGGGCTACGAGGAGGAGGCCCGCCGGATCCAGCGGCTCTTCCTGGAGGGGCGCCGGGAGGACGCCGTACGGGCCGTCCCGGACGCCTTCGCGGACGAGATCTCGCTCGTCGGACCGCGTGAACGGATCGCCGAGCGGCTCGAGCTGTGGCGCAAGGGCCCGGTGACCGACCTGCTGGTCCTGTCCCCGGACCAGCGCACCCTGCGCGTACTGGCCGAGCTGAACTCCTAGGGCGGGTCCACCTGTTCGGTCCCGGCCGCTAACCACCGCTGAGCTGCGAGGCCGACGGCACCTTGTCCTTGACCTCGGCGCCCGCGCTCTTCCCCGCCGCCTTGACCTGGTTGATGACGTCGTCGAAGGAGTTCACGACGGAGTCGGTGGACTCGCCCTTGCGCAGCTTGGCGGGCAGGCCCTTGAGCGCGGCGATCCCCGCGGCGAGCGGGGCGACGGCCTTGGACAGCGCGGGGTCGCCCTCGGCGTTCTTCGAGGCGGCCTTGAGCCGGTTGTAGGCGAAGACACCGGCGAGTCCGGCCTTCACCAGCGCCAGTCGGCGGCCCTTGGCGCCCTTCTTGAACTTGCCGGCCTTCCAGGGCTTCACGATCCACTGGTAGGTGGCCCCGGCCGCGAGCCCGGCGTTCGCCACGAAGCGGGTCTTGGCGAACTTCTGCTTCTGGGCCGACGTGGTCGGCGAGGGGGTGGCGGCCATCTGCGCCACGGCGGCCGTGTCCCGGCCGCCGGATCCGCCGCCGCAGGCCGTGGCACCGGCGATCAGCGCGCAGGAGAGGGTCAGCGCCACGATCAGACGCCGTATCGGTAGGGGCACGGGATCCTCCGGATGAGGGGACGGTTCTCCCCGGTCCGCCGGTCCCGCCGGGAAGGGGCGGACACGGCTTCTCCCCGGTCCGCCGGTGCTCACCCCGCGCGGCAGGACGCGGCTCTCCCCCGCAGCCTCACCCGGCCCCGGCAACGGCGCCACCCGGCGGGACCGTTCGGGTTTCATCCGGGGCGGACGGGCAATCCGCTGGACATGTCCCCTAGATATCGCAACGGCTCGAATCAGGCGGGGACGGTCATCGCGATCGTCGCGGACGTCATGGCCGTCATCCTCGGTCTCTGGATCCTGATGTATCTGCTCGACGCCAATCGTGGCAACGATCTCGTGCAGTTCATCCACAGCACAGCGGCCTGGCTGGCCGGCTGGTCGCGCGACCTGTTCACCTTCGACAAGGAGTGGGCGCGGGTCGTCGCCGGCTACGGTCTCGCCGCCGTCGTCTACCTGTTCATCGGCCACGCGGTGGCCAACCGCATCCACCGCCACTGACGGGCACCCGCGGCCGGGAGCACCGGGCGCGTGCCGAAGGTCCGGACGGTCCCGGCGGCCGGGACCGTCCGGGCCTTCAGCGCGCGGACGTGCAGCAGTCGGGGTCCAGGCCCGCGGGCAGGCGCTCGCCGCCGAAGACCGCGCAGGTGGGCTCGTCGCCGCCGAGCGCGGCGACCGCCAGCAGCAGGGAGCCCGCCGTCCAGCTGGTGAGCTCCTCGGGCCACACGGCCCGGTCCTCGAAGACGTAACCCGTCCAGTACAGACCGGACTTCGGATCACGCAGGTGCTGGATGGACTGGAGGATCTCCAGAGCCCGGTCGGACTCGCCCACCGCCCACAGGGCCAGGGCCAGTTCGGCCGACTCGCCGCCGGTCACCCACGGGTTGGGCACCACGCAGCGGACCCCGAGGCCGGGCACGACGAAGCGCTCCCAGCCCTCCTCTATACGGGACTTGGCCTCGGCACCCGTCAGGGCGCCGCCGAGGACGGGGTAGTACCAGTCCATGGAGTAGCGGTTCTTGTCCAGGAACCGCTCCGGGTGCCGACGGATCGCGTGCCGCAGCGCGCCGACCGCGAGTTCCCAGTCGGGCTGCGGCTCCTCGCGCTGTTCGGCGATGGCGAGCGCGCAGCGCAGCGCGTGGTGGACGGACGAACTGCCGGTCAGCAGCGCGTCCTCGACCGCCCGTCCGTCGTCCTCGCGCTTCCAGCCGATCTGTCCGCCGGGCTGCTGGAGCCGCAGCACGAACTCCACGGCCGCGGAGACCGCGGGCCACATGCGGTCCAGGAACACGTCGTCGCCGGTCGCCAGGTAGTGGTGCCAGACGCCGACCGCGATGTAGGCGCAGAAGTTCGTCTCGCGGCCGCGGTCGGTGACGTCCTCGAAGTCCCCGTCGGCGTAGGCCGCGTACCAGGAACCGTCCTCGTTCTGGTGCCGGGCCAGCCACTCGTAGGCCCGCTCGGCCGCCTCGTGCTCGCCGGCCGCGTCGAGCGCCATGGCGGCCTCGGTGTGGTCCCACGGGTCGAGGTGGTGGCCGCGGAACCACGGGATGGCTCCGTCGGGGCGCTGCACCGCGAGGATTCCGCGCACGGTGGCGGCGGCCTCCTCGGCGGTGAGGACCCCGGGCAGGACGAGGTGTTCTGTCCGCCGGGGAGTGGTCACGTGGCGTCCGCCTCGGCGGCGGCCGTCTTCGGCAGGTGCGGCTTGGTCGCGTAGGCCACGAAGCTCTTGCCGATGAGCGGGTTCAGCGCCTGCTCGACGACCCGGGTGGCCAGCGGCTTCTTCATGATGTCCCAGACCAGCAGCTTGTGGTACGCGCGCACCGGCAGCGCCTTGTCGTTGTCGACGCCGAACGCGCACTTCAGCCACCAGTACGGCGAGTGCAGCGCGTGCGCGTGGTGCGAGCCGTAGGGCCGCAGACCGGCCTCGCGGATCTTCCCGAGCAGTTCGTCCGCCTTGTAGATGCGGATGTGGCCGCCCTCGACCTCGTGGTAGGCGTCGGACAGCGCCCAGCAGACCTTCTCCGGGCCGTAGCGCGGCACCGTGATCGCGATGCGCCCGCCCGGCTTGAGCACCCGGACCATCTCGGCGAGGACGCCCTTGTCGTCCGGGATGTGCTCCATGACCTCGGAGATGATCACGACGTCGAAGGACTCGTCGGGGAAGGGCAGCGCGAGCGCGTCGCCCTCCATGGCGGTCGCGGTGGCACCCGCGGGCGCCTCCCCGGCCTCCTTCATCGCCGCGAACCACTTCGCGACCTCGCGGATCTCGTCGGCGTTCTGGTCAAGGGCTACGACCTGGGCTCCCCGTCGGTAGCACTCGAACGCGTGCCGGCCGGCACCGCATCCGAGGTCCAGGACGCGGTCGCCGGGGGCGAGCGGGAACCGGGAGAAGTCGACGGTCAGCACGTGGCCCTGCTTTCGCGGTTGGCTGCAACTAGTTCTTCGGCGGCGGGAGGGGTGTCCGCGGCCTCGGCGCGGTCGGGGTCCGGGGTCGCCGGGGAGCCGGCGTCCGGCGCGCCGCCGCGCCCGTCGGTGCCCGCGCCGGCCGCGCGCGGGCGGGGCCGGGACGCGGAGTGGGCCATCGCGGCACGGTAGTGGGCCACGGTGCCTTCGGCGGCCTTGGCCCAGGTGAAGCGCGCGAGGACGCGCTCGCGCCCGGCCGAGCCGAGCCGGGCCCGCAGCGCGGGGTCGCCGAGGAGCCGGCCGAGGGCCGCCGCCAGCGCACCCGGGTCGCCGGGCGGCACCGCGAGGCAGGTCTCGCCGTCGGGGCCGGCGACCTCGGGGATCGCTCCGCCGGTGGTGGCCACCAGCGGGGTCCCGGTGGCCATCGCCTCGGCGGCGGGCAGCGAGAAGCCCTCGTAGAGGGAGGGGACGCAGGCGACCTCGGCCGAGCGGACGAGGTCGACGAGCTCGGCGTCGGAGATGCCCTTGACGAACTCGACGGCGTCGTCGAGGCCGTACCGCTCGATGGCCTGGGCGACCGGACCGTCCTCGGCGCGCTTGCCGACGACGACGAGGTGCGCGCCCGGGTGTTCGGTGCGCACCTTGGCGAGCGCCTCGACGAGGAACACCAGGCCCTTGAGCGGCACGTCGGCGCTGGACGTGGTCACGATGCGGCCCGGCACCTGGGGCACGGACGGATCCGGCGAGAAGAGGTCGGTGTCCGCGCCGATGTGGACCACGTGGATGCGGTCCTGGTCCACCTTCAGGTGGTCGACGATCTCCTGGCGGGAGGTGCCGGAGACGGTCAGGACGGACGGCAGGCGGCGCGCGACGCGCTTCTGCATCCGGGTGAAGGCGTACCAGCGGCGGACCGAGGCGCGGCGCTGCCAGCCCTCGGCGGCGTCCAGCTCCAGCTGCCGGTCGACGGTGATGGGGTGGTGGATGGTGGTCACCAGCGGGGCGCCGACGTCCCCCAGCAGGCCGTAGCCGAGGGTCTGGTTGTCGTGGACGACGTCGAACTCGCCGCGCCGGGCGCGCAGATGACGGCGGGCCCGCAGCGAGAAGGTGAGCGGCTCGGGGAAGCCGCCCGTCCACATCGTGCCGACCTCGAGGGCGTCGATCCAGTCCCGGTACTCGTCGCGCGCGGGGGTGCGGAACGGGTCGGGCTGGCGGTAGAGGTCCAGGCTCGGCAGCTCGGTCAGGCTCAGCCCGTCGAGTCCCTCGTCCAGCACGGGGTAGGGCTGGGAGCCGATGACCTCGACACGGTGGCCGAGGCGGGCGAGTTCGCGCGAGAGATGCCGTACGTAGACACCCTGGCCGCCGCAGAACGGGTTTCCCTTGTAGGTCAGGAGCGCGATGCGCAGGGGTCGTTCCCCGTCGGCTGCCGCGCCCTTCCCGGGGTCCGCATCCATGGCCTCAGCGGTCACTTCCGGTCCCCTTCTCCCTGCACTTTCCCGCGAGATTACGCCGGGACGCTAATCTAGAACAAGTTTCAGACTTGATCGTTCACGGAGCACTGAATCTACCGGCAGGTAGCGCCGCTGTGAGCGGTGGATCAGGTGATTCACGCCACGACGGCGCGGCGGAATCGACTGATCCACTCGGTGGTGCCGCACCTGTCGTACCCGCTTCTCGCTCCTCGCTGATGTCACGGAACGGACCCATGCCTGCGGAAGCCAAGGCCGACTCGAACAGCGCGCGACCGGCGCCGGGGGCGGGCACGCCCGCCGCACCGTCCCACGCCGCGCACACCCGGCCGCACTCCATGTCGCAACCCGCCTCTCCCCCGCTCACCGAGCGGCAGGAGGCGCGCCGCCGCCGGATCCTGCACGCGAGCGCGCAGCTGGCCAGCCGGGGCGGTTTCGACGCGGTGCAGATGCGCGAGGTCGCGGAGTCCTCGCAGGTGGCCCTCGGCACCCTGTACCGCTACTTCCCCTCGAAGGTGCACCTGCTGGTCGCCACGATGCAGGACCAGCTGGAGCACATGCACGGGACGCTCCGCAAGAAGCCGCCGGCCGGTGACAGCGCGGCGGAGCGGGTGGCGGAGACGCTGATGCGGGCGTTCCGCGCCCTCCAGCGCGAGCCGCACCTGGCCGACGCCATGGTCCGCGCGCTCACGTTCGCGGACCGCAGCGTCAGCCCCGAGGTCGACCAGGTCTCCCGGCAGACCACCGTGATCATCCTGGACGCGATGGGCCTCGACGACCCGACGCCGGCGCAGCTCTCCGCCGTCCGGGTCATCGAGCACACCTGGCACTCGGCCCTGATCACCTGGCTGTCCGGCCGCGCCTCCATCGCGCAGGTCAAGATAGACATCGAGACGGTCTGCCGCCTGATCGACCTGACCGACCCGGCCGACGGCTAGGTCCGCGCCGACGGCCACGGCCCGGGCGGCCTCCGCGGCCCGGGCGGCCTCCGCGACCTCCCCGGCCCGGGCGGCCGGCGGGCGCACGCCGGCCGGTCCCCCGGGCGACGCCCCCGCGCCGCCCCCGGCGCGGGTCACTCCTCCGGCGGGAACACGGGCTCGCCGCTGCCCAGCAGGGCGATCATCACCGCCTCGACCGGGCAGCCCTCGGCCGCCTCGAGGATCCTCTCGTTGGCGTCGGTCTCCGGCTCGACGGGATGGGACTGCATGGCGGAGTCGAGGCGGAAGGCGTCCGGGGCGAGGTGGACGCACTGGGCCGAGCCGATGCAGACGGAACGGTCGACCCCGACCTGCCAGCGGTCGCCCATCCTCAGGCCTCCCAGCCGGCCGGCAGGTGGATCATCTTGTGCTCCAGGTACTCGCCGTACCCCTCGGGTCCGAACTCCCGCCCCAGGCCCGAGTTCTTGTAGCCGCCGAAGGGGCCCAGCATGTCGAGGCTGAAGGTGTTCACCGAGTAGGTGCCGGTACGGACCTGCCGGGCGATGTCGATGCCATGGGCGACGTCCGCCGTCCAGACACTGCCGCTCAGCCCGTAGTCCGAGTCGTTGGCGATCTTCACGGCCTCGGCCTCGTCGCCGTAGGGGAGCAGACAGATCACCGGGCCGAAGATCTCCTCCCGGGCGATCCGCATCGCGTTGTCGACGTCCCCGAACAGGGTCGGCTCGACGTACCAGCCGCGGTCCAGCCCCTGGGGGCGCCCGCCGCCGGCGAGGATCTTGGCGCCCTCCTCCTGGCCGATGCGGATGTAGTCGAGGTTGCGGCGCTGCTGGCGCTCGGCGACGAGCGGTCCGACCTGGGTGGCCGGGTCGAGCGGATCGCCGACGACCAGCGCGTTCGCCGCCGTGGCGAAGGCGTCCGCGAACTCGTCGTAGCGGGAGCGGGGCACGAGGATGCGGGTCTGGGCCACGCACGCCTGGCCGTTGTTCATCCAGGCCGCCGAGACGATCCCGGGGACCGCGGTGGTGAGGTCCGCGTCCGGCAGCACGACGGCCGCCGACTTGCCGCCCAGCTCCAGCGTCACGCGCGTGAGACGGCGGGCGGCGACCTCCATGACCCGCTTGCCCGCGGCGACCGAGCCGGTGAAGGAGACCTTGTCGACGCCGGGGTGTCCGACCAGGTACTCGCTGACCTCACGGTCGGCCGGGAGGATCGACAGCACGCCCTCGGGCAGTCCGGCCTCCCGCGCGATCTCGCCCAGCAGATAGGCGTCCAGGGGCGATTCGGGCGACGGCTTCAGCACGACGGTGCAGCCGGTCAGCAGCGCGGGCGCGAGCTTGGCCGCCGCCACGAACTGCGGGACGTTCCAGGGCACCACGGCCGCCACCACGCCCACCGGCTCACGCCGGACCAGCAGCTTGCCGAGGACCCCGTCGCGGTTCTCCTCGTACGGGTAGCCGCGCGCGACCGTGATCGCGGCGTCCCACACCATCATCGCGCCGAGGGCCTGCGCCAGGACGCTCCAGGAGTAGGGGGAGCCGTTCTCCGAGGAGATGACCCGGGCGATCTCCTCGTGGCGCACCGCGATGGCGTCCTTGATCCGGGTCACCACCGCGATCCGCTCGTCGAGGTCCATGCGCGGCCAGGGCCCCTCGTCGAACGCCCGGCGCGCCGCGGCGACGGCCCGGTCGACGTCCGCGGCCGAGGCGTGCGGCACCCGGCCGATGACCTCCTCGGTGTGCGGGGAGATCACCTCGATGACGTCCTTGCCGAGCGGGTCGGTCAACTCCCCGCCGATGAACAGCTGTCCGTGTTCCACGAGCTCGGTCATGGCCGACTGCCTCCCCAGAGCGCGCTCCCGCGCCATGTCTGACGGTTCATCAGATACCAGAACTGATACCAGTTCCAGCCGGACGAGTCCACGGCGCTGACACCGCCGTCCACCCCTCCGCCCGGACGGGACAGTCGACTTGGGCTCCCATTGGAACCCGTTCTAGTTATAGTGGCGGGAATCGGCGATGGGTGGAAGCGCATGACGCAGGTGACCGATCACGGCGGGGGCGTACGGTCGATCAGGGTCCCCATCCCGGACAACCCGCTCGGCCACACGCTGGTGTATCTGGTCGCCACCGACGCGGGACCCGTCCTCGTCGACACCGGCTGGGACGACCCCGCCTCCTGGGACACCCTCACCCGGGGGATCACCGCCTGCGGAACCTCCGTCGAGGAGATCCACGGCGTGGTCATCACCCACCACCACCCCGACCACCACGGACTGTCCGGCCGGGTCCGCGAGGCGTCCGGCGCCTGGATCGCGATGCACGCCGCCGACACCGCGATCGTCCGGCGCACCCGGGAGAACCGGCCCGAGCGCTGGTTCGCCTACATGGCCGCCAAACTGGAGGCCTCCGGCGCCCCCGAGGAACACATCGCCCCGCTGCGCGAGACGGACCGGCCGTCCCGCCGCCCCGGCACGCTGCCCGGCTTCTCCCCCGCCCTGCCCGACCGCGAGATCGTCCCCGGCGAACTCCTGCCCCTCCCCGGCCGGAGACTGCGCGCGATCTGGACCCCCGGCCACACCCCCGGACATGTGTGCCTGCACCTGGAGGAGGCCCACCCGGCCCGACTGCCGGGCAACGGGCGGCTGTTCTCCGGCGACCACCTGCTCCCGCGGATCACCCCGCACATCGGTCTCTACGAGGACCCGGACACCCACGGCCGCCCTCCCACCGCGAACGGCATCGAGAGCCTCGGCGAGATCGCCGATCCGCTCGGCGACTACCTCGACTCCCTGGAGCGGGTCGGACGCCTCGCCCCCGCCGAGGTGCTCCCCGCCCACCAGCACGTCTTCACCGACGCCCCCTCGCGGGTCACGGAACTGCTCGCGCACCACGAGGAACGGCTCGACGGACTGCTCACGCTGCTCTCGACCCCGCTCACGCCCTGGCAGCTCGCCGAGCGCATGGAGTGGAACCGCCCCTGGGCCGAGATCCCCTACGGATCCCGCAACATCGCCGTCTCCGAGGCCGAGGCGCACATCCGCCGGCTGGTGAAACTGGGCCGGGCGGAGGCGGTGCCGGGCAGCGACCCGGTGACGTACGCGGCGGTGTGAGCCCCCGGCACCCACGGCCGGCACCCACCGACCTGCGAGGGCCGACCACCGACCCTCCGACCCACCGACGGCCGACCACCCGCCACCCGACGCCCGAGACCCGACGCCCGACGGCTCAACCCAGCAGGCTCCGGATCAACTCGTCGGCCGGCCCCAGGAGTTCGACCTCCCGCGTGCTCATGGTCGGGTTGGCCGCCCGGCGCGCGCCCGCCTCCACGAGCCCGGCCTCGGTCACCTGGTCCTCGTTCCCGTCGAGCAGCGCCTCCAGCGTCTCCTCGGCCACGTCCCCGATCGTCTCGCCGCCGACGGCGACCTGGGCGAGGATCACGGCGGACATGGCCCAGTCCAGACCGGGCGCCCCCTCCTCGGTGTTGGACCAGTCGATGACCTTCGGCCCGTCCGGGGTGAGCATCACGTTGTCGGGGTGCAGATCCAGATGAAGGATCCGGACCGCGGGGTCGGCGGAGATCCGGGCAGGCAGGGCGTGCAGCTTGCGCAGCAGCCGCGCCAGGGTGAGCCCGGCCTCCTGGGCGGAGAGCAGTCCCTGTCCGAACGCCTCCAGCATGGTCGGCCCGGACAGCCGCTCCATCACCAGGTCCCCGCGGGTCGCGGCCCGCACGCCCGGCACCGGATAGCCGTGCGAGCGCACGTGCTGCATCACCGCCGCCTCGGCCGTCGCGTCACCCCAGCCGCCGCGATCCCGCCGCAGCACCCACGCCTCGTCCACCTCGTAGACGTCCGCCGAACGTCCCGAGCCGAGCAGTCTCCCCGTACGCATGACCCGAACCTAGCGGATGTCGCCCAGGTCACTGTGGGCCCGTGCCCCAGGCAACACCCGGCGGATTCGGGGCGGCCGGTAGAGTGAGCGCGTCGTCATCACACCCTTACGAGGAGAAGCCGGTGCAAATCCGGCGCTGACCCGCAACCGTGAGCCACTTCGGTGGTGAGCCGGATCGCCTCGCACGGGACGTGACCGGCTCGTGCCCTCGGCAGCCCGCCGACGGCCGGCACCGTCGAGGCATACGGAGCCGGAGCCGCCCGGATGCCTGAGCGTGCCCGGTGCTGCCCGGCTCCCCGCAGGGAGAGTCATGTTTGTTCGCCGCACCGCAGCGGTACTGGCCGCCACCGCCGTCATCGGGGCGGTCGTCGCACCGGCCGCGTCCGCCGCCGGTTCGTCCCCCTCGCCGTCGCCCTCGGCGGCCCTCCCCTCGGGCCTGTTCGGCACCGCCGACCCGACCTACGACGGCGTCTGGCGCCAGTCGCTCGCGCTGCTCGCCCAGCACACCGTCGGCCAGAGCCCCGCCTCCTCGGCGGTGGGCTGGCTGACCGGCCAGCAGTGCGCGAACGGCGCCTTCGCCGCGTACCGCGCCGACGCGAGCGCCGCGTGCGACGCGAAGACGCAGATCGACACCAACAGCACCGCCGCCGCCGTCCAGGCGCTCGGCGCCCTCGGCGGACACGACGACGCCACCGGCAAGGCCGTGGCCTGGCTGAAGTCCGTACAGAACAAGGACGGCGGCTGGGGCTACATGGCCGGCGGCCCCAGCGACACCAACTCGACGTCCGTCGTGATCGGCGCGCTGAAGGCGGTCGGCGAGAAGCCCGCGAGCGTCACCAAGGACGGCAAGTCGCCGACCGACGCCCTGCTGAAGCTGTCGACGGCCTGCGACGCGGAGGGCGACGGCGCCTTCGCCTACCAGCCCGACAAGAAGGGCAAGCTGGCCGCCAACGCGGACGCCACCGCGGCCGGCGTGACCGCCGGCATGGGCCAGGGCTTCGCGGCGGAGCCCGGCAACACGTTCGCCCTCACCGGCTGCCACATCGCCGACAAGCCCGACCTGGCGGACGCGGCGGCCAACGGCGCCGAATACCTCGTCAAGACCATGGCGAAGACCTCGTACCTGAAGTCCGCGCTCCCCGGCGCCGCGGACCAGCCCGACTACGGCAACACGGCGGACGCGGTCGTGGCGCTGTCGGCCATCGGCGCGACGAAGGAAGCGAAGAAGCCGCTCGCCTGGCTGGAGAAGAACTCCGCCGACTGGGCCGCCAAGTCCGGTCCCGCCGCGTACGCGCAGCTCATCTTCGCCGCGCACACCAGCGGCACCGACCCGCGCCACTTCGGCGGCGAGGACCTGGTCGCCCGGCTCGCCGCCACGGGCCCGGCCCCGGTCGCGGCCGGCGCCACAGCGAGCCCGAGCGAGAAGAAGAACGACGAGAAGAAGGACGACGGCAACGGGCTCGGCGTCTGGTGGATCGTCGGCATCGGCCTGGTCGCGGGCATCGGAATCGGCTTCCTGCTCAGCGGACGCAACAAGAAGCAGCAGCTGTGACCACCCGTCGGACGGCCGCGCCCGCCCTGGCCCTCGCGCTGGCCCTCCTGCTCCTCGTCCTCGGCGGCGCGGGGCAGGCCCGGGCCGTCGGCTACCGCTACTGGTCCTTCTGGGACCTGACCGGCGGGAAGTGGACGTACGCCACCGAGGGCCCGTCGACCGCGCGGCCGTCCGACGGTGACGTCCAGGGATTCCGCTTCGCGGTGAGCGAGGACTCACAGCACGCCGTACAGCCGCGCGGGGAGCGGGAGTTCGCGGCGATATGCGCCAAGACGCCCGCCCGGCACGGCACGAAGCGGATCGCCCTGGTCATCGACCCTGGTACGGCCGCGGACGCGCCGTCCGGCGAGACGCCCCCGGCCGCGCGCACCGCCTGCGCCCGGGTCGCCCCCGACGCGAGCACCGCGGAGGCCCTGGCCGCGGTCGCGGCTCCGCTGCGCTACGACACCAACGCCCTGCTGTGCGCCATCACGGGCTATCCGAGAACGGGCTGTGGCGACCCGGTCGCGGCCGGCGGCCCGACCGGAACACCGGCCGCCACCACGAAGCCGCACGCCTCCGCGCCGGCCGGGCACGGCCCCTCCGTGGGCGTGCTGGCGGGAGCGGCGGCGGTGGCCGCGCTGGGCGCGGCGGCCGTCTGGCAGGCCCGCCGGCGCAAGGGCTAGCCAGGTCATGAGCGACGCCGACCGCCCGACCGCCTCCATGGACGACCGCCCCGCGACGGGGCGGAGTTCCCGCCTGCCCGCACAACCCCGGACATCCGGGGAGCAGGACTCCCGGCACCCGGACCCGGCCACGCCCGAGGCGTCGTCGGGCCCGGTCGCCGCCCCGGCCCCGCGCCCGACGGACGCCGGGCCGACGGAGGCGTCGCCGGCCGAAAACCGCACACGATCGCCGCGCCTCGGCCGCCCGGGACCGTCGCCCCGGGCCGGATCCTCACCGCCCGGGGACCGGGCGGGCCGACCGCCGCGCTCCCCCGCTCGCCCCCTCCCGGACACCACGAGCCGCACCACCCGCCCCCTCCCGGACACCACGAGCCGCGCCACCCGCACCACAGGCCGCACCACCCGCACCCCTGCGGCTCCCGCGGCCCGCCTCGCCGCCCCTGCCGCGAGCCGGGCGAACTCCCTGCACCCCGGGGCCTGGTGGGTCTGGGCGCTGGGGCTCGGCACGGCGGCCTCCCGCACCACGAACCCGCTCCTGCTCGGGCTGCTGATGGCGGTGGCCGGCTTCGTCGTGGCCACCCACCGCACCGACGCCCCCTGGGCCCGCTCCTACGGCGCGTTCGTCCGGCTGGCCGCGGCCGTCCTCGTCATCCGGCTCGCGTTCGCCGTCTTCCTCGGCTCCCCGATCCCCGGTACGCACGTGATCGTCACCCTCCCCGAGATCCCCCTCCCGCACTGGGCCCAGGGGGTCCGCATCGGCGGCCGGGTCACCGCCGAGGGGCTGCTCTTCGCGCTCTACGACGGGCTGAAGCTGGCCGCGCTCCTCGTCTGCGTCGGCGCGGCCAACGCCCTGGCGAACCCGGCGCGCCTGCTCAAGTCGCTGCCGGGGGCGCTGTACGAGGCGGGTGTCGCGGTGGTCGTCGCGCTGACCTTCGCTCCGCATCTGATCGCCGACGTCCAGCGGCTGCGCGCCGCGCGCCGGCTCCGCGGCCGTCCCGACCGGGGGCTGCGCGGACTGCTGCACGTGGGACTTCCCGTCCTGGAGGGCGCGCTGGAGCGTTCGGTCGCGCTTGCCGCGGCGATGGACGCGCGCGGGTACGGCCGCACGGCCCAGGTCCCGCCGGCCGTCCGCCGGACCACCGGGGCCCTCACCCTGGGCGGACTGCTCGGCGTCTGCGCCGGCACGTACGGACTGCTGACCGCGGCGGGCGACACCTATGGCCTGCCGGTGCTGCTGGCCGGACTCGGCGCGGCGCTCGCCGGACTGTGGCTGGGCGGCCGCCGCACCCCGCGGACGCGCTACCGCCCGGACCGCTGGGGCGTGCGGGCCTGGCTGGTCGCCGGATCGGGCGTCGCGGTCGCCGCCCTCATGATCCTCGCCGCCTCCCAGGACCCCGCGGGGCTGAGCCCCGGGGTGATCCCGCTGGTCGCCCCCGCCCTCCCGCTGCTGCCGGCGGCGGCGGTCCTGCTCGGCCTGCTCCCCGCCTTCGCGGCCCCGGCCTCCCGGCCCGCCCCCGCCGCCGTCCCCGGCCGCCCTGCCCCCGAGGAGTCATCGTGATCCGCTTCGAGGACGTCTCCGTGACCTACGCGGGAGCGGCCGGACCCTCCGTCCGGGGCGTGGACTTCGAGGTCCCGGAGGGCGAACTGGTGCTGCTGGCCGGCCCGTCCGGGGTCGGCAAGTCGACGGTGCTGGGCGCGGTGAGCGGGCTGGTCCCGCACTTCACCGGGGGAACGCTGCGCGGCCGGGTCACCGTCGCGGGGCGGGACACCCGTACCCACAAGCCGCGCGAACTCGCCGACGTGGTGGGCACGGTGGGCCAGGACCCGCTGTCCCACTTCGTGACGGACACGGTGGAGGACGAACTCGCTTACGGCATGGAGTCGCTCGGTCTCGCGCCCGCCGTGATGCGCCGCCGCGTCGAGGAGACCCTCGACCTCCTCTCGCTGGCCGACCTCCGCGACCGTCCGATCGCCACGCTGTCCGGCGGCCAGCAGCAGCGGGTCGCGATCGGTTCGGTGCTCACCCCGCACCCGCGGGTCCTGGTCCTCGACGAACCCACCTCGGCACTGGACCCCGGCGCCGCCGAGGAGGTCCTCGCCGTCCTGCAGCGCCTGGTCCACGACCTCGGCACCACGGTCCTGATGGCCGAACACCGTCTGGAGCGGGTCGTGCAGTACGCCGACCGGATCGCCCTCCTGCCCGCGCCGGGCGAACCCCTGACGCTCGGCACCCCGTCCGAGATCATGGCCGTGTCCCCGGTCTGTCCGCCGGTGGTCGAACTCGGCCGGCTGGCCGGCTGGTCCCCGCTCCCGCTGACCGTGCGCGACGCCCGCCGCCGGGCGCCCACCCTGCGCGACCGCCTCCCCGCGGCACCGCCCGCTTCCCCTTCCCCCCTCCCTCCGGCACCCGCGAGCCCCACCGCTGCCCCCTCCCCCCTTCCTCCCCGCTCCACCTTCTCCCGCCTCCTGCGCGGCCGCGGCCCGGCCCCCGTCCCGCCCTCCTCCGAGGTGGCCGTGGTGGAGTCGCTGGCCGTCCGGCGGGGACGGGTCGAAGCACTGCGCCGGGTCTCCCTGACCGCTGGGCCGGGCGAGACCGTCGCGCTGATGGGCCGCAACGGCGCCGGGAAGTCGACCCTGCTCGCGGCACTGGTCGGGCTGGTCGAACCGGCCGCCGGCTCCGTACGGGTCGGCGGGGCGGCACCGCACCGGACGGCACCCCGCGACCTCGTGCGCCGGGTGGGACTCGTACCGCAGGAACCGCGGGACCTGCTGTACGCGGACACGGTGGCCGCCGAATGCGCGGCGGCCGACGAGGACGCCGGGGCCGCCGCCGGAACCTGCCGGGCGCTGGTGACCGGGCTGCTGCCGGACATCGCGGACGACACGCACCCCCGTGACCTGTCGGAGGGACAGCGGCTGGCCCTGGCGCTGGCCGTCGTCCTCACCGCCCGCCCCCCGCTGCTGCTCCTCGACGAGCCGACACGCGGCCTCGACTACGCGGCCAAGGCGCGCCTCGTCACCGTGCTGCGCGGCCTCGCGGCCGAGGGGCACGCGATCGTGCTGGCCACGCACGACGTGGAACTGGCCGCCGAACTCGCCGACCGGGTGCTGATCCTCGCGGACGGCGAGATCGTCGCCGACGGCCCCACCGCCGAGGTGGTCGTCGCGTCCCCGTCCTTCGCCCCGCAGGTCGCCAAGATCCTGGCCCCCGCGCGGTGGCTCACCGTCGCCCAGGTCGGAAGGGCCCTCGCATGACCGCCTCCGGCGCCCGCCCCCAGGCCCAGGCCCGGGCCGTCCGCCTCGGCCCGCGTTCCGTGGCCGCCCTGGCCCTGGTCAGCGCGACCGGCGCCGCCGGATTCGCCTGGCCGCTGTTCGCCGGGCCCGGCTCCCAGGTCAGCGCGCACGCCCAGGACGCTCCCTGGCTGTTCGCGGGCCTGCTCGTCCTGCTGGTCGCGGTGGTCGCGGCGACGATCTCCGAGTCGGGACTCGGCCCGAAGGCGGTCGCGATGCTCGGCGTGCTGGCCGCGACCGGCGCGGCGCTGCGCCCGATCGGGGCCGGGACCGCGGGCATCGAGCCGATGTTCTTCCTGATGGTGCTGAGCGGCCGGGTGCTCGGGCCGGGGTTCGGCTACGTCCTCGGGTCCGTGACGATGTTCGCGTCGGCCCTGCTGACCGGCGGGGTGGGGCCCTGGATGCCGTTCCAGATGCTGGCCATGGGCTGGTTCACGATGGGGGCGGGTCTCCTGCCGGGCCCCGACCGGCTGCGCGGCCGCGCGGAGCTGCTGATGCTCGCCGGATACGGCTTCCTGGCGGCCTTCGCGTACGGCACGGTCATGAACCTGGCCGGCTGGCCCTTCATGAGCGCGCTGGCCTCGAACATCGCCTTCGACCCGCACGCCGCCCTGCCCGCCAACCTCGCCCGCTTCGTCGCGTACTGCCTGGCCACGTCCCTCGGCTGGGACCTGGGACGGGCGGTCGTCACCGTCGTCCTGACCCTGACGGTCGGCACGACCCTGCTCAAGGCCCTGCGCCGGGCCACGCGCCGGGCGGCCTTCGAGAGCCCGGTCACGTTCGACACCCCCTGATCCGGGACCCAGGTCACATCACCCGGCAGCACCGCGTGGCCCGCCCCGCACCGTCCGTCAGACCCGGGGTGAAGAGGCCCACAGGGCGCAGGTCACATACGAGGCGCCCTAGTAGCCTGAAGTGGATGTCATGGCCCCACCAATCCGCCCCCTGACCTGCGGTTTGAGAGCCAGGTCACACGGCAGACGTTCCCCCCACATGCGACCACAACTAGTAAAAAGGGTCATTGCGGACGGGTTCGGATCCTGTTTGTCTTGGGGACGTCGCCAGGCACCACGAGCCCCCACGGGCCGCGGCGCCGACGTACGCCGCTCCTGCCACACACCACGTGGCCACGGCGCACCAGCGACTCCATGTCCCCGAAGAAACAGGTTCTCCGTGTCCGTCTCCGCTCTCCGCCGCATCGTCTCCTCCCCGAAGAAGGCCCTCGCCGGTACCGCTGTGGCCGCCGCCACCGCCGGCATGGTCCTGGCCGCGGCGCCCGCCCAGGCCGCCACGCCGACCACCGCCTCCGCCGCGAAGTCGATCGCTCACGAGATGATTCCGGACGCCTCGCAGTTCAACGCCTTCAGCAAGATCGTCGAGCACGAGAGCGGCTGGAACGTCAGCGCGACCAACTCGTCTTCCGGTGCGTACGGCCTGGTCCAGGCGCTGCCCGGGTCGAAGATGGCCTCCGCCGGTTCCGACTGGAAGACCAACCCCAAGACCCAGATCAAGTGGGGTCTGGACTACATGAACTCCCGCTACGGCAGCCCGACCGCGGCCTGGAGCTTCTGGCAGGCCAACGGCTGGTACTGATCAGCCCGCAATCCCAAGGCGGCACCCCCACCCCGGGGCTGCCGCCTTTCCCGTACCCCGGCACCCCGGCGGCGCGGGCCGTCACTCCCCGCGCCGGACCGCCTCCGTACTGGCGATGGCGGTGGGCGCCCTGCTCGGCGCGTGGCTGGTCCTGCACCAGGGGCTCCGCCCCCGGACCCCCGCTCCTCAAACGCCGGAGGGGCTGAAATCTCCCCCGCACCCGAAAGGTGGGCCGGAGGGGCTGGAACTTCGCCGGCCGGGGTTTGCATGGCCAGGCACCACAGCGCACCCGCACCCAGGATCCGGCGCGAGGGGCTGAAACTCAGCCACGATCCACCGGCACCCGCCGATCCGGCGCGCGTGCCGGTACATCGATGCCCGTCGCCACCAACGTCCACATCTCCGTCCGACGGCGACGGGCTGATGCACCGGCACGGCCCCGACCCACCACCGGACCGGGACCGAGCCGTGGTGGACTGACCTCCATGACCACGCAGACGGACCCACCCATCGACCCGGAGTCACGAGGCCTGCGACTCGTCCCCACGCTGCTCTCACTGACCGTGGTCAGCGGACTCATCGACGCGGTCAGCTACCTGGGCCTGGGCCACGTCTTCACCGCGAACATGACCGGCAACGTCGTGGTCCTCGGCTTCGCCGCCGCCGGCGCCCCCGGCTTCTCGGTCCCCCACACCCTCACCTCCCTGTGCTGCTTCGTCGCCGGAGCGGCGACCGGCGGCCGCACCTCCGTCCGCCTCGGCGCCGGCCCCCGCCGCACCTGGGCCCGCGCCACCTTCGCCGCCGAGGCCCTCCTGACGGCCGCCTGCGCGGCGGTCGCCTTCGCCGCCCCGCACGCCACCGCCACCACGTACACCGTGATCGCGGTCACGGCCTTCGCGATGGGCCTGCGCAACGCGACGGTCCGCCGGCTCCGGCGGCGCGGGCCGTCACTCCCCGCGCCGGACCGCCTCCGTACTGGCGATGGCGGTGGGCGCCCTGCTCGGCGCGTGGCTGGTCCTGCACCAGGGGCTGGCGCTCCCCCTGCTGATCGCCGCACTGGTCCCGGCGACCCTGGCGGCAACGGTCTCGGGCCGCGAGTGAAGACCACCACCCACCCCTGACAACCCACACCCACACCCAAGCGGGCCCCACCCCACCCCCATCCCCACCCGAACTCAAACCCGCTGAATGATCGTCCCCGTGGCCAGCCCCCCACCCGCACACATCGTCACCAGCGCGAACTCCTTGTCCGCCCGCTCCAGCTCGTGCAGCGCGGTGGTGATGAGCCGCGCCCCGGTGGCCCCCACGGGGTGCCCCAGCGCGATCCCGCCCCCGTTGACGTTCACCTTCTCCAGGTCCTGCCCGAAGACCTGGGCCCAGCTCAGCACCACGGAAGCGAAAGCCTCGTTGATCTCGACGAGGTCGATGTCCTTCAGCGTCATCCCGGCCTTGCCGAGCACGGCCCGGGTGGCGTCGATCGGCCCGTCGAGGTGGAAGTGCGGGTCGGACCCCACCAGCGCCTGCGCCACGATCCGCGCCCGCGGCCGCAGCTTCAGCGCACGCGCCATCCGCTTGGAGGCCCACAGGATGGCCGCCGAACCGTCGGAGATCTGGGAGGAGTTGCCGGCGGTGTGAACGGCCGTCGGCATCACGGGCTTCAGCTTCGCCAGCGCCTCCATGGACGTGTCGCGCAGCCCCTCGTCCCGGTCGACGAGCCGCCACATGCCCTGCCCGGCCCGCTGTTCGTCCTCGGTGGTGGGCACCTGCACGGCGAACGTCTCGCGCTTGAAGCGTTCCTCGGACCAGGCGACGGCCGCCCGTTCCTGCGAGATGAGCCCGAGGGAGTCGACGTTCTCGCGGGTCAGCCCGCGGTGCCGGGCGATCCGCTCGGCCGCCTCGAACTGGTTCGGCAGGTCGACGTTCCACTCGTCGGGGAACGGCTTGCCCGGTCCGTGCTTGGACCCCGAGCCCAGCGGCACTCGCGACATCGCCTCGACACCGCAGCTGATCCCGACGTCGATGACACCGGCCGCGATCATGTTGGCGACCATGTGGGAGGCCTGCTGCGAGGAGCCGCACTGGCAGTCGACCGTGGTGGCCGCCGTCTCGTAGGGCAGTCCGACCGTCAGCCAGGCGGTGCGGGTGGGGTTCATCGACTGCTCGCCGGCGTGGGTCACCGTGCCGCCGACGATCTGCTCGACGCAGTCGGCGGGAATGCCGGTGCGGCCGAGGAGTTCACGGTAGGTCTCGCCCAGGAGATAGGCGGGGTGCAGATTGGCGAGCGCGCCGCCGCGCTTGCCGATGGGGGTCCGTACGGCTTCGACGATCACGGGTTCCGCGGCCATGGGGGCTCGTCCTCTCCTCAGGCCTGCCCGGCGGCCAGGCCCAGCTGACCCGCGCAGCGCGGGGCGTCCCGGCCCACCCACCGCGCAGAACTAGAACGCGTACCAGTTCTGCGTGCAGTTTGCTGAGCGAACCCCCCGCGCCGCAAGGGTCGTGCAGCTCCCGAAGTCGTGATCTGCACGCATCCCGCACGCAATTGGAGGTCCCGCGCCTCTTGCCACTTGTAGAACCCGTTACTACCTTCACGGCGGTTCTCTTATTCTGATGGACCGTCAGAAGCGACCTGGAGTTGCCGATGCCCTGTCCAGCGCTGCCCGACGGGTTCGATTTCACCGACCCCGATGTGCTGCACCAGCGTGTGCCCCTGCCGGAGTTCGCCGAGCTGCGCCGAGCCGAACCGGTCCACTGGGTCCCGCAGCAGCCCGGTGTCGCGGGGTTCGAGGACGACGGCTACTGGGCCGTCACCCGGCACTCGGACGTCAAGTACGTCTCGACGCACCCCGAGTTGTTCTCCTCGTTCCTCAACACGGCCGTGATCCGCTTCAACGAGCACATCCAGCGGGAACAGATCGAGGTCCAGCGGCTCATCATGCTGAACATGGACCCGCCCGAGCACACGAGGGTCCGCCAGATCGTGCAGCGCGGCTTCACCCCGCGGGCGATCCGCTCGCTGGAGGACGCGCTGCGCGCCCGCGCCGCCTCGATCGTGGCGAACGCGCTCGCCGGGGCCGCCCCCGACGGCACCTTCGACTTCGTGACCCAGGTCGCCTGCGAACTGCCGTTGCAGGCGATCGCGGAGCTCATCGGCGTCCCGCAGGAGGACCGCGTCAAGATCTTCGACTGGTCCAACAAGATGGTGGCGTACGACGATCCGGAGTACGCGATCACCGAGGAGATCGGCGCCGAGTCGGCCACCGAGCTGATCTCGTACGCGATGAACATGGCGGCGGACCGCAAGCAGTGCCCCGCCAAGGACATCGTCAGCACCCTGGTGGCGGCGGAGGACCAGGGGAACCTGGCCTCCGACGAGTTCGGGTTCTTCGTCCTGCTGCTGGCGGTGGCCGGCAACGAGACGACCCGCAACGCGATCACGCACGGGATGCACGCCCTGCTCACCCACCCCGACCAGTGGGACCTCTACAAGAGTCGGCGGCCGAGGACCACCGCCGAGGAGATCGTCCGCTGGGCGACGCCGGTCGTCGCCTTCCAGCGCACCGCGACCCAGGACACCGAGCTGGGCGGGCAGCGGATCAGGAAGGGCGACCGGGTCGGCATCTTCTACTCCTCCGCCAACCACGACCCCGAGGTGTTCGAGCGCCCCGAGGTCTTCGACATCACCCGTGACCCCAACCCGCACCTCGGTTTCGGCGGCGGCGGTCCGCACTTCTGCCTCGGCAAGTCCCTGGCCACGCTGGAGATCGACCTGATCTTCAACGCGATCGCGGACGCGATGCCGGACCTGCGGCTGGCGGGCGATCCCCGCCGTCTCCGGTCCGCCTGGCTGAACGGGGTGAAGGAACTCCGGGTCGCCCACGGCTAGGGCGCCGCGCACGCTCGGGCCGGCGGCCTCCCGGCGCCGCCGGCCCGTCCCGGGGGAGGCAGGGGCACTCTCCCGCGCTCACCCCCTGCCTCCCCCGAGACCCGCGCCGCCCACACGCCCCGCCCGCCCCCGGACACCCCGACGCCCCTCACCACGAACCACCCGCACCGCACCCGCACCCCCGCACCCCGCGCCACCCACCACCACCCACCACCCCGCGAAGCCCACGGTGTCAGCCACCAAGCAGCCGCACTCGGCGACGCACGTGAGGGGCCGTGCCGGTACATCACAGGCCGTCGCCACCACGACGCTCCCGCAGCCGGGATCCGGCGCAGGGGTCTGGAACTCAGCCACGATTCACCGACACCCGGCCACGCACGCGACGGGCTGGCCCCGGCCACGATTCAGCTGCACCCGGAATCCGGCGCGAGGGGACGTGCCGGTACATCGATGCCCGTCGCCACTAACGTCCACATCCCCGTCCGACGGCGACGGGCTGATGCACCGGCACGGCCCCGACCCACCCACCGGACCGGACCCGCCCCCTCACGCGATCACCCCATCACCCCATCACCCCGGCCCCCGATCCCCCGCCCCCACAGCCGGTCTCACCGCCTCCTCGGCCCCCGCCACCGCCGTCCGGGGTCGCGGCCCCTGGGCGAGCCGGGTCAGCGCGAAGCCCGCGGCGACCACGGCCGCGCCGCCCACGGCGTCCAGGACCCAGTGGTTGCCGGTCGCCACGATCGCGGAGAGCGTCAGGAGCGGGTGCAGCAGACCCAGCGCCTTCATCCACCGGCGCGGCGCCAGCACCACGACGACGGCCCCGCACCACAGGGACCAGCCGAAGTGCAGCGAGGGCATCGCCGCGTACTGATTGGTGAGCGCGGTCAGCGTGCCGTAGTCCGGCTTGGAGAAGTCCTGCACGCCGTGCACGGTGTCGACGATGCCGAGGCCCGGCATCAGGCGCGGCGGGGCCAGCGGGTAGAGCCAGAAGCCGACGAGCGCGAGCAGGGTGGCGAACGCGAGGGCGGACCGGGCCCAGCGGAAGTCGGCGGGGCGCCGGACGTAGAGGACGGCGAGGACGGTGAGCGGGACGACGAAGTGGAACGACTCGTAGTAGAAGTCGAACAGGTCCCGCAGGAAGGGCGTGCGCACCGCGGCGTGGTTGGCCCAGCGCTCGATGTCCAGGTGCAGGAAGCGCTCGACGGCGGCGACCTGGCCGCCGTGGCGTTCCGCGCCGGCCCGTCCGCCGGCCACGGTGCCGCCCGTCGCGGCGAGCCGGACCTGCTGGTAGGCGGAGTAGCCGACGCGGATCAGGAGCAGTTCGAGCAGCAGGTTCGGGCGGGTGAGGACCCGGCCGGACGGCAGCAGCGGGATCCGCCTGAACCGGCTCGGGACGGGCGAAGCCCGCTCGGCGGGGAGCGGGGCCCGGTAGTGGGCGGAGGCGCGGGAGAGGAACGGTACGAGGGCGGCGGCGGCCAGCGCGGCGATCAGCACCGTGTTGTCGCGCAGCGGGTCCAGCATCGGCATGTCCGGCAGCATCATGCGGGTCGGCAGCGTCATGACGAGGACGACGGCGACGGGCCACACGAGGCGGTCCGAGGCCTTGCGGCCGGCCCGGCCGACGACGGCGAGCAGTACCCACAGCACCTGGTGCTGCCAGGTCGCGGGCGAGACGGCGACGGCCACGCAGCCGGTCACCGCGACGGCGAGCAGCAGCTGCCCGTCCCGGGCGTAGCGCACCGCGCGCCGGAGTCCGACGACGGCGACGACCGCGCCGAGGGCCAGGAAGAGCCCGATCTCCAGCGGCCCGGTGAGGCCGAACCGCAGCAGCGCGCCGTGCAGCGACTGGTTGGCGAGATCGTCCGCGCCCCCGCCGAGGCCCACGCCCGCCGGGTGGTGCGCCCAGTAGACGGCCGAGTCCCGGGGCATCGCGGCCCAGGCGAGCGCGGTGAGGGTGGCGAAGGTGACCGCGGTGGAGACGGCGGCGCGGCGGCGTGCCGTGCACCAGAGCAGCGGGGTGAAGAGCAGGACGGTCGGCTGGAGGGCTGCGGCGAGCCCGACGAGGACCCCGCAGGCGCGCTCCCCGCGGACGGCGAAGCAGCCGAGCAGGACGAGCAGCACCGGGATGATTCCGGTCTGGCCGAGGCTCAGGGCGTTGCGGACGGGGAGGGAGAGCATCAGCAGGCTGACGGCCACGGGCGCGGCGAGCAGCGCGGTCCGCCGGCTCACGGGGGGCGGCAGCGCGCGGGCGGCGACCAGGCCGAGGGCGACGATGAGGAGGAGGGTGCCGAAGGTCCATCCCCAGCCGAGGGCCTGTTCGGCCGATCGGGTGAGGGGTCTGAGGACGAGGCCGCCGAACGGGGTGCCGCTGAAGCGCGTTCCGTCGTAGAGCGAGCCCGTCACGTGCGCTACGCCGTTCGGGCCGACCCAGGTCCCCAGATCGGTCAGCCGCTCCGCCCGGGGCGTACCGAGGGCGGTGGCGACCTGCCGTACGGCGAGTATCGCGGCGACGGCCCAGAGCCCGGCGCGCAGAGCGTGCAGCCGCGCCCGCACCGTCTCCGGTGCCCTCACGAAGCCGTCGCCCGGTCGTCCGCCGTGCTCCACGTTCGCCACGCCTTGTCGACCCTCCCGGCCCCTTGGTCGGCCCGCTGCTCACAGATCCCTTATGTCCACCCATATCAGGACCGGGTGCGACAGGGCCACCCTGCCCGGAAGGAGCGGGAGGCCCGGATCGCCCCGTCGGACTTCACCGCCTTTGTCCGGATCGCGACCGCCGGCGGAGGGTCCGGTTCCCTCGCGGGCTCGCGAGATGGATCACAGACGGCCCTCCTCGAGAGCGCCTCCGGCTCCTCCGTCGCCCCTGCGTACGCGGTCCTTATGTGCGCTGCGTGGTGGTCCGCCCACTCCACGTGACGTGCACGAACCGTCCTAAGGTCGCTTTTCGGCCCGTCTCCGGGCGGGCCGCCGGTCCACCCCGCGAGCCCCGGGAGCCGCCCCCGTGCGCGCCCCCTGCCGCTTCCGGACGGACCCGTCCCTGTCCCCGGCGAAAGGAAGGCCCTTGCCCACCGCCACCCCGACAGCCCCCTCCGTACGGGCCGCGGCTCCCGCCCGCCGCCCCGCCCCCGAGGTCACCGCCCCCGGGGTCACCGTCACCGATCCCGCGCTGGTCAGGCGTGCCGTGAAGGCGGCCGCACTCGGCAACGCGATGGAATGGTTCGACTTCGGCGTCTACAGCTACATCGCCGTGACCCTGGGCAAGGTCTTCTTCCCCTCGGGCAACCCGACCGCCCAGCTCCTGTCGACCTTCGGAGCCTTCGCCGCGGCCTTCCTCGTCCGCCCGTTCGGCGGCATGGTCTTCGGCCCGCTCGGCGACCGGATCGGCCGCCAGAAGGTCCTCGCGCTCACCATGATCATGATGGCGGCGGGCACGTTCGCGATCGGACTGATCCCGTCGTACGCCGCGATCGGCGTCGGCGCCCCCGTCCTGCTGCTCGTCGCCCGTCTGGTGCAGGGCTTCTCCACCGGCGGCGAGTACGCCGGCGCCTCGACCTTCATCGCCGAGTACGCCCCCGACAAGAAGCGCGGCTTCTTCGGGAGCTGGCTGGAGTTCGGCACGCTGGCCGGCTACATCGGCGGCGCCGGTCTGGTGACCCTCATGACCGCCCTGCTCTCCACCGAGGACCTGCTGTCCTGGGGCTGGCGCGTCCCGTTCCTGATCGCGGGCCCCATGGGCGTCGTCGGCCTCTATCTGCGGATGCGTCTGGAGGAGACCCCGGCGTTCGCCGCGGAGCTGGAGAAGTCCGAGACCGGCCGCCCCAAGGTGCCGCTGCGCGAGATGATCGCCGGCCAGTGGCGCACCCTGCTGCTGTGCATGGGCCTGGTGCTGGTCTTCAACGTCACCGACTACATGCTGCTGTCGTACATGCCGAGCTATCTGACCAGCGAGCTGAAGTACGACGAGACGCACGGTCTGCTCGTGGTCCTCGGCGTGATGGCGCTGATGATGATCGTGCAGCCGTTCGCGGGCGCCCTGACCGACCGGATCGGCCGCCGCCCGGTGATCGCCGCGGGCTGCGCCGGCTTCCTCGCCCTGTCCGTCCCGGCCCTGCTGCTGATCCGCCAGGGCAGTCTGCTCGCCGTCGCGCTCGGCATGGGCGCCCTCGGCCTGCTGCTGGTCTGCTTCACCGCGGCGATGCCCGCCGCGCTCCCGGCGCTCTTCCCGACCCGGGTCCGCTACGGCTCGCTGTCGATCGGCTTCAACGTCTCCGTCTCGCTCTTCGGCGGCACGACCCCGCTGGTCGTCACGGCCCTCATCGGGGCGACCGGGAACATGATGATGCCCGCGTACTACATGATGGCCGCGGCCGTCGTCGGCGGTGCGGCCGTCTGGTTCATGAAGGAGTCGGCGGGCCGGCCGCTGCCGGGCTCGGCGCCCGCCGTGGAACCCGGGGACCGCTGACATCCCCCTCCCCCGGCCATCGCGCCCACCCCGTCCCGCGAACGGTTCCGCCGGGGCCCGGCACCCCTTCGGCCGGGCCCCGGCGCCGTCGTCGGCGGGGGCGCGCTGCCGGGGCGCGTCATCCGCGCGGCAGGCGGCCCGAATCCCGCTGGCACGGGCGGGCGGCGGCGGATAGGTTCGACACCGGAAGTCCTTAGCGCATCTAACTAGGCATATGAAAGGCCCGGTGCATGAGCGAGTCGCAGCTCTGGAACGACGTCGACGACCACTTCACCACCCTCCTGGCCCCCGCCGACGAGGTCCTCACCGCCGCGCTGCGCGACAGCGACGCGGCCGGACTGCCCCCCATCAACGTGGCGCCGAACCAGGGCAAGCTGCTCCGGCTGCTCGCCGAGATCCAGGGCGCCCGCCGCATCCTGGAGATCGGCACCCTCGGCGGCTACAGCACCATCTGGCTGGGCCGCGCGCTGCCCGCGGACGGACGGCTGATCACCCTGGAGTACGACCCCCGACACGCCGAGGTCGCCCGCGCCAACCTCGCGCGGGCCGGCCTCGACGAGATCGCCGAGGTGCGGGTCGGCCCCGCCCTGGAGTCCCTGCCGAAGCTGGCCGACGAGAATCCGGAGCCGTTCGACTTCGTGTTCATCGACGCGGACAAGGTGAACAACCCGCACTACGTCGAGTGGGCGGTCCGGCTCACCCGGCCCGGCAGCGTGATCGTCCTCGACAACGTGGTCCGCGGCGGAGCCGTCACCGACGCGACGAGCACCGACCCGAGCGTGCTGGGCACCCGGGCCGCGCTCGAACTGTTCGCCTCCCACCCGAAGTTGGACGGCACGGCGGTGCAGACCGTGGGCAGCAAGGGCTACGACGGTTTCGCCCTGGCCCGCGTACGGGCCTGACCGACCGCCGGAAACTTCCCACCGCGCCCCGCACCGCCCGGCCGGTCCGCCCTAGACCTCGTGGTAGAAGCCCACGTTCACGGTGTGGGGTCCGGTGCGGTCCTGGATGACGAGCTCGCCGGAGCCGCCCGCCGGGAGTCTGGCGGTCCCGCCGTACGGCAGCGGCTGCGGCTGCAGCCCCGTGAGGATCAGCCGGACCTCGGAGGACGGTTCCGCGTGGGAGCCCCGGAGCCAGGTGACCTGCCAGGAGCCGTCCGGGCCGCACTGGAACTCCAGGTGGACCCGGGAGACGAACAGCCAGTCGTCGGGGGTCGCGAGACGGCACACGGCCCGGTCCCTGCCCACCCGCAGCATGGCTCCGGGGTCGCTCGGCGCGTCGGCCATCTGCATCCCGGCCGTCGCTCCGGCATCCCCTCCGGACACCGAGGCCATGGTGAGTTCGAGCAACGCGCGCTCCTTCGTGAGGTGCTGGTCCAATGGTCCTGCCGGGGAACGAGGTTGCCCCGTCGCCGCCGCATGATAATTCGACCTTTCCCCTCGCTGTGTGACCTCCTGCACAATGGACGCATGACCGAGCGCAAGCCACCCGGTGTCAGCTTCGAGTCCTGGGTCGACCGGCAGATCCGCCAGGCGGAGGCCGCCGAGGACTTCAGCCGGCTCCCCGGCGCGGGCAAACCGCTGCCGGAGGTCACCGACACGCCGTACGACGAACTCTGGTGGATCAAGCGGAAGATGGCCCGCGAGGGCCTCTCCGTGCTGCCGCCCACCCTGGCCCTGCGCAAGGAGGCGGAGGACGTGATCGCGGCCGTTCCGGCGCTTCCCTCGGAGCGGGCCGTGCGGCGGACGATCGAGGACATCAACGCCAAGATCCGCGAGGTCATGTTCAAGCCCCCGCCGGGCCCTCCCCTCGGCCTCAAGCCGTACGACGTGGAGAAGATCGTCCAGGAGTGGCACGCGGCCCGCGAGACCCGGCCCCCGGACGCCCCGTAACCCCACGGGCCGGCGACACCTGATCCGCGAGGGCGCCCGACCGCGTCCGCGCCGGAGAAGGACGTGAGGCCGCGCCCCGGGGCATGGTCCGGGGCGCGGCCTCACTTCTCACCGGGGAAGGTGTCCGGGCCGGCTCAGATGCGCAGGAGCCGTTCGGTCATCTCGCGGTAGTCGCGCAGGGCGAGCCGCAGCCGCTCGGTGTCGGACTCGGCCGCCTCGCCGGACTGCCAGGACGTGCGCAGGTCACGCCGCCGCCGGGTCACGGCCTCCGTGAACCGGCCCGCGAGCTCCTCCAGCACCTGGTCGGCCTCCTCGACGGAGGCCTGCGGCCCGTCGATGAACCCGCCGACCGCGTGCCGCATCCGCAGCGAGAACTTGTCCTGCAGGTCCAGCGGCAGCATCCGCTCGTCGCGCCCGGTGCCGCCGTCCCGGGGTACGGGCGGAGGCGCGGGCAGGTCCGGGGAACCCTTCGTACGGGACGCGGGGCGGCCGCCCGGAGTCCGGTCCTCGCCGTCGCCCCGGGCGTCCCGCCCGGCGGCGCCGCGGCCCGTCGTCCCGGTCCCGGCCGGCCGGTCCGCCCGGCCGTCACCGTTCCTCTCGAAGCCGCCGTCCTTGTCCGGGGCTCCGTCCTTGTCCGGGGCTCCGGCCCTGTCCGGGCCGGGCGCGGTGGACGGGGGTTCGGCCCGGCCCTTCAGGGCCTCGCGGCGCGACACCTCACCGGTGCCGCCGTCGCCCTCGTGCGCCAGGTCGTCGGGAGAACGCTCGGGCGGTACCGGGGTCACCCGGCCCTTCATCGCGGCCTCTCCCGGTTCGGTGCGGCCCGGTGTCACCGGGCCCTTCGTCGCGGCGCCCTCGCGGGACGGGGCGCGCTCGGGATCCTGCTCCGGCTTCATGGCGCTCACCTTTCTCAACTCCCCTTCGCCTGCCGCCTGGTGAACGACCAGGGCAGGGAGGAGCGAGTGTCGGGGGTGGAAGTCCTGGTGCCGTTCTCGGCGTTCTCGGCGCCCTCGGCGTTCGTGTCGCGCCCGGCGCGGGGGGCACTCTGCGCCGGCTCCGGCTCCCCTGTGCGCCCGGCGGTGTCCGTCGTCCCGGCCGGCTCGGCGCTCCGGGAGGCCTTGGTCAGCGCGAACCGCCGGGTGTGCTCCGGCCGGCCCTCCGGGGACCCGTTCGTGTCCTCGGTGTCACGGGTCCGGCGGGGCGAGGCGTCCTGACGGGTCGGGGCCAGCAGGTCGTCGAAGAGGTCGCGGGCCTCCAACATGGCCGAGCGCAGGCCCTCGGTGTCGGCGCCGCCGTCCCGGCCGCCGCCGGAGCGGGCCAGCGCGGCCCGGTGCACATGGCGGTAGCCGTGGACATGGTGCCCGTGGTGCACGGAGAGCGCGGAGACCTGCTCCTCGTAACGGTCGCCGTCGGGGAAACCACGCGCTCCGGCCAGCTCGCCGAGCAGCCGG
Organism: Streptomyces aureus; assembly: GCF_000725495.1. GTDB lineage: Bacteria > Actinomycetota > Actinomycetes > Streptomycetales > Streptomycetaceae > Streptomyces > Streptomyces aureus_B. Next base: position 132,362 of record NZ_JNZD01000024.1, on the reverse strand, counting down.
TCGGCCTCGGCCACCGCCTCCTGGGGCGAGTCGACGAACCGCTCCTGGGCGGCCGTCCAGCCGGCCGCGTACCGTTCCCGGTCCGCCGCGTCGAGCGGGAGCTCGCGCAGGTCGCCGTGCCGCTTCACGCGCTCGTTGAGGTCGCGTTCGGCGGCCCGGGTGTCGCCGTCGTGCCGGGCGACGGTCCGGTCGTACTCGGGTCCGAAGCGCCGCCGCAGGGCACGCCCGCCCGGCGGCCTTCGGGCGCGGAGGGTCAGGGCGGCCGCGACAACGGCAACGGCCGCCACGATGATCAGAGCGATGATCACGCCTGTGGACATGGGTGCCTTCCCGGTTCTCGACCCAACGGGCCGGTTCCTGGACCGGGTTGCCCGGAACCCTCGCCTCAAACGGCCCCCCGACCGCACGGACCGTCAACACCAGTCCTCCGGTCGGCTGTTCGCCCGGCGCGCCCCGAATCCGGTTGCGCACCGGGGGCAACGCCCGCCGACAATGGCCGGCATGACCCGATCGCCTGCCCGCACGCCGAGTACCTGGAGCGTGGCCCCCGAGCCCTTCGACTCCCCCGCCGCCGCGACACTGTGGCGGGCGTACTACACGGAGGTCAGCGACCGCTGGTACCAGCTGCACGAGGGACGTACGACGGATCCCGACGAGCTGGAGCGGGAGATCGCCGCGCGGACGGGATCCGAGTTCGCGGCGCCGACGGGTGTGCTGCTCGTCGCCCGCCACGACGGGGAACCCGGCGGCACGGCCGGAGTACGGATGCTCGACGCCACGACGGGCGAACTGAGCCGGGTGTTCGTCCGTCCGCACCTGCGCGGCAGGGGCGCGGCGCCCCTCCTGCTCACGGCGGCCGAGGCGGCCGCCCGCGAGCTGGGCGCCCGGACGCTGATCCTCGACACCCGCGGCGACCTCGTCGAGGCGCGGGCCCTGTACGCCCGGCACGGCTACGAGGAGACCGCCGCGCACAACGACGACCCGTACGCCGAGCACTGGTTCCGGAAGGAGCTGACCGGCTGAGGGACGAGGGCTCCGGGCCTCGCCGCCCGCTCAGGCGGGTCCTCCCTGGGTACGGGCGGCCGGGGCGCCCTCGTGCGGGCGTTCCGCGTCGGAACCGCACATCTCCTCGTTCAGCTCCGCGACCAGCCGGGTGAGGTCCGTCGGACGGTCCGGTGTCCACCAGTCGCCCAGGAGCTCGGCCAGGGACTCCTCACGGGCCCTGGACAGGTTCCCGGCGGTCAGCCGCCCCTCGTCGGTCAGCACCAGGTCCAGACCCTCCCGGCGGGCGAGCCGGCGTTCCTCGATCTGCCGGGCGGCGGCCAGCACCACGTCCAGGGGTACGGCGCTGTGCTCGGCCAGCAGGGCGGGCTCCGCCCACCCGTACTTCTTGATCCGCAGCAGCAGCCAGCTCGCCGCCGGCATCAGGTCGTAGCCGGCCCGCGCGGTGATCTTCTCGTAGATCTCGCGGCGCCCCTCCCGGGTGCCGAGCGTCGACAGCGCCCGGCACACCTCGTCGTACGAGGACCGCTCGACCGGGTTGCTGGCGAGGGTCTCGGTGACGTCGGGGGTGGTGACGGAGCCGCGCAGCCGGTCCTCGCGCAGGAACCAGGCCAGCACGAACCCGAGCAGGGCGACCGGGGCCGCGTAGAGGAAGACGTCCGTGATCGAGGTCGCGAAGGCGTGCAGCACGGGCGGCTGGAGGTCCGCGGGCAGCTGAGCGATCCCCTTCGGATCGGCCTTCAGGGAGTCCGTGGTGATGCCGGGCGGCAATTGCTGCCCGCCCAGCGCCTTCGTCAGGTTGTCGCCGAGCCGGCCCGCGAAGACCGTGCCGAAGATCGCGACGCCGAACGAGGCGCCGATGGACCGGAAGAAGGTCGCCCCCGAGGTCGCGACGCCGAGGTCCTCGTACGACACCGCGTTCTGCACGATCAGCACCAGCACCTGCATGACCAGGCCGAGGCCCAGCCCGAACACGAAGAAGTAGGTGCTCATCAGCCCGGTGCCGCTGTTCTCGTCCAGCTGGTGCAGCAGGAGCAGACCGAGCGCCGTGATCCCCGTACCGGCGACCGGGAACACCTTCCAGCGGCCGGTACGGCTGACGATCTGCCCGGACACCGTGGACGACAGCAGCAGTCCGAGCACCATCGGCAGCATGTGCACGCCCGACATCGTGGGCGAGATGCCCTGCACCACCTGGAGGAACGTCGGCAGATAGGTCATCGCCCCGAACATCGCGAAGCCCACGATGAAGCTGATGATCGCGGACAGCGTGAACGTGTGGACCCGGAACAGCTTGAGCGGCAGCACGGGTTCGGCCGCCCGCCGCTCCACCGCCACGAAGGCGACGCCCAGCACCACGCCGAGGACCACGAGCCCGATGATCTGCGGCGAGCCCCAGTCCCAGGTGGTGCCGCCGAGCGAGGCCACCAGGACCAGACACGTGGCGACCGCCGCGATCAGGAACGTACCGGCGTAGTCGATCACGTGCCGGGCCGACTTCCTCGGGATGTGCAGGACCGCGGCGATCACCGCGAGCGCCACCACGCCCACGGGCAGGTTGATGTAGAACACCCAGCGCCAGCTGAGGTGCTCCGTGAACAGCCCGCCGAGCAGCGGCCCCAGCACGCTCGTCGCGCCGAACACCGCGCCGAACAGCCCCTGGTACTTGCCCCGTTCCCGCGGCGGGACGAGGTCGCCGACGATCGCCATCGACAGCACCATCAGCCCGCCGCCGCCGAGTCCTTGCAGCGCCCGGAACGCGATCAGCTCGCCCATGTTCTGCGACATCCCGCACAGCGCCGAGCCGATCAGGAAGATCACGATCGCCGTCTGGAAGAGCCGCTTGCGCCCGTACTGGTCGCCGAGCTTGCCCCACAGCGGGGTCGCCGCCGTCGACGCGAGCAGATACGCGGTGACCACCCAGGACAGGTGCTCCAGACCGCCCAGGTCGCTCACGATGGTCGGCAGCGCGGTGGACACGATCGTCTGGTCCAGTGCGGCGAGCAGCATGCCGAGCAGAAGGGCGCCGATCGACACGAAGACGCTGCCGTGCACCGAGTCCCGGGCGTCGGCCGCGGCCGCGCTGCGGCGGCGCAGCGCCGATTCGCTCAGCTCGACCGAGCCGTGCGCTCCCGACGGCTCGCCCGGACCGTCGCCGCCCGTCTCCGCCCCTTCCGGCCCGCGGCCGGACGGAGCGTCCGAACCGTGCGCGTCCCCGGTCATGCGGCCTCCCTGAGCCCCGAGGGTCCCGGTCACCCTCCATCCTGAGCGGTGTGTCCGGTTATGGCCTGTCGAAGCGGCCGGAATTCGCGATTCAGGGGGGCTGCTTGAAGGTTGTATGAAGGTCCTCCGCATAATCACTGGAGTTTTCAGGGGGGAGGGACCCACTCGTGACTGAACCGACCGGGCATGTCTGCCCCGCGTGCGGCGCGCACCGGACGCAGGACGGCACCCCGTCCTGCGGCTGTGCCCGCACGATGTCCGACGCACTGCGCGACAAGCGCGCGGCGCAGGCCGCGGCGGAGGACTTCAACCCGCTGCGGATACGGCCCTATGTGGAGCTGGGCACGGAGGACGCCGGGCTCACCGGCGCCGGCCCGGCCCCGGGCGAGGCCGCAGGCGGTCCTGACGGGGCCGGCGCGGCCCCGGGGTCCTGGCACGCCTCCCCGGCCGCCGGAGAGCCCTGGGCGGCCGCCCAGGGCGCCTGGGCACCGGAGGGCGCCTCGGCGCACCCCGCTCCGGGCCACGGCGGCGACCCGATGCTCCTCGGCGGCGCACCGTACGCCGGTGCCGAGCCGGCGGGTTCCGCGTACGGGGCCGCGCAGGGCGGCGGGATGCCGATGCCGCCCGCGAGCGGTCAGGACGCGGCCGCCTCCACCATGCGACTGGCCGCGATCCCGGCCGACGCGACGATGCGGCTGGCCCCCGTACCGGGGGACGCGGCGCCGCGATCCGTTCCGCTGCCGCCGGAGGTCACCCCCGCGTCGGCTCCGACGCCGGCCGACGCCACCATGCAGCTGAAGGCCGTCCCCTCGGATGCGCGCGCCGGCGGCCCCTTCCCCGATAGCTCGCGCCGCCCGGAGTCCGGCCGCGGAGGCTCGGGCGCGGAGCGCCCCAAGCGCCGTCGGCGCGCCGGGGTCCTCGCCGTCACCGGCGTCGTGGTGACCGTGGTGGCCGCGGCGGGGGCCGTGAGCGGACTGCTCTCCTCCGACCCGCCCTCGCGGGACGAGGCCCAGCCCAAGGACGTACGGACCACAGCACCGGACATCCTGTCCGACACGGCTTCCGCGGTGCCCTCGGCGAGCGCGTCCTCGTCCGCTTCGGCGTCGGCGTCCGCGTCCGCCTCGGCGAGCGAGAGCCCGTCGCCGTCGGCGTCCGTGTCCGAGTCGGCGTCACCGTCCTCCTCGGCGAGCGCGTCGCCGACTTCCGCCCGGCCGAGCCCCACCGCGACCGCGACGGCCCCGGCCACGACGGGCGGCGGCGGTACGAACGTGGCGGCCGGGCCCACCCTGCGGCGCGGGGACAGCGGGTCCGAGGTGACCGAGCTCCAGCTGCGACTGGGCCAGCTCCACATGTACCGGCACCAGGCCGACGGCCAGTTCGACCGTCACCTCGAGGACGCGGTGCGCTGGTACCAGTGGGCGCGGGGCATCTCGGGAGACGATCCGGGTGTGTACGGACCGGCGACACGGGCGAGCCTGGAGGCGGAGACGTCCCAGCCCTGAGCACCGCCGACGCCGGCTTCGGCCTGTCCCGGCCCTCTGCGGTTCGGGTCCGGTGGGTGGGTCGGGGCCGCGCCGGTGCATCAGCCCGTCGCCGTTGGACAGAGATGTGGACGTTAGTGGCGACGGGCATCGATGTACCGGCACGGCCCCTCGCGTTCGCACCCGGCTGCGGGTGCGTGGGGGTGGGGGTTGGGGGTGGCGGCCCGGGCCCCCGGATCCCGGACCGGCCCGGACCGCGATCCGACCGAAAGATCAGCCGGCGCAACAGCAGATCATCTGCATTTGATCATCTGATCATCCGCATTCGATCTTCTGCCTCAGGCGATGTGAAGGCGGATGGTGCCGTCGCCGACGATCTCGACGCGGACTTCGGTCAGGTCGCGTACGGCGGCGTCCGGGCCGTGGAAAGGTGCGCGGGGGCCGATGCCGACGACCCGCATACCGGCTGCCTGGCCTGCGGCAATCCCGGCCGAGGAGTCCTCGAAGACGATGCAGTCCTCGGGTGCGATCCCCAGCTCGGCCGCCCCCTTGAGGAAGCCCTCGGGGTCGGGCTTGCTGGCGCCGACGGACTCGGCCGTGATCCGTACGTCGGGAAGTCCGAGCCCGGCCGCCGCCATGCGCGCGGTGGACAGGGCCACGTCCGCCGAGGTGACGAGCGCGTGCGGCACTCCGGCCAGGGAGGCGAGGAACTCCGGCGCTCCCGGGATGGCGACGACACCGTCCATGTCGGCGGTCTCCTCCGCCAGCATCCGCTCGTTGTCCGCGTAGTTCTGCTCCATCGGACGGTCCGGCAGCAGCACCGCCATGGACGCATATCCCTGCCTGCCGTGGACGACCTTCATGACCTCGTCCCCGTCCAGCCCGTGCCGATCGGCCCAGCCCCGCCAGCAGCGCTCGACGACGACGTCCGAGTTGACGAGGGTGCCGTCCATGTCGAGCAGGAGGGCGCGGGCGGTCAGAACAGTGGTGGCCGTGGTCATCGGCAAGCTCCAAAACGCAAAGAGGGGACCCAGTACACCCCCGGAAAACAAGGCGGCCCCGCCCGCCGGTCAGGGAGTCGCGGACGGGAACCACTTTGTTCCTACACGATACAAAACAATGCCCCACAACGCCACCACAGCACGTCAGAGCCCCATCGCAAGCATTTCAGAGCCGTGTCAGGGCCATAAAGGATCAACAGCGGGGCCCATCCAGACCTCATCGCCCACCCGCACCCCAGAACCCACACACCCCAGGGTCCACACACATTCCGAGGTCCACCAAAGTGACGCTCACGCCGACACTTCGAGGCAACCTCGCCACGTCGAAGCGCCCCCAGACCCCACAGACACAGATGGACCACGGACGAGGATGGACGTGCACGGGGGCACCCTCACCCAAGCCGCCACCCCGGTCCCCCACACCCACCCTCCCGCAGCCGGGACCCGGTGCCGGGGGCAGAACCGCAGCCACGACTCACCGGCACCCGGCATCCGGCGCGAGGGACTGAAGCATCCGGGACCGGAATGGTCAGACACCACGCATCGATGCCCGTCGCCACTAACGCTCACATCTCTGTCCGACGGCGACGGGCTGATGCACCGGCACGGCCCCGACCCACCCACCGGACCCGAACCGCAGAGGGCCGGGACACGCGAATCCGCGCACCCCGACCCCGGCCGACCAAAGAGAGCGGGGAAAGCCGGCGCCGCCGACCAGCCACTAGCCCGCCACAGCCTCGTACAGGCTCCACACCCCGAGCCCCATCATCAGCACAGCCGCCACCTTGGTGATCAAAGACAACGGCACCCGCTTCATCAGCGCCTTGCCGCCCACGATCCCCAGCCCCGCCACAGCCCAAAGCCCCAGCACCGCACCGAGCCCCACCGACAGCGGATCGTCGTACCGCGCCGCGAGGTTCGCCGTCATGATCTGGGTGAGGTCACCGAACTCGGCGACGAGGATGAGCATGAAGCCCGCCCCGGAGACCTTCCAGAAGGTCTGGTTCTCCGGCTTGCGGACCTCCTCCTCGTCCTCGTCCTTCTTCATCAGCAGCACCGCGGCACCGCCGAGGAACAGAACACCGGTAACGGCATGCACGATCTGCTGCGGCAGCAGCGTCAGCACACTGCCCGCCGCGACCGCGAGCGCCACATGGAGGGCGAACGCGGCGGCGACACCGGCGAAGACGTACGAGGCGCGGTAGCGCGTACCGAGGACGAGTCCGGCGAGCGCGGTCTTGTCCGGCAGCTCGGCAAGGAAGACGACACCGAAGACGAGCGCCATCACGCTGAAGCTGATCAAAATCCCTCAATCGGTCGGGCTGCCCCACCGAGAGTGTTGCGACTGCGCGTGCTGTGACTGCGCGACACCTCGGCACGGCAGCACACGGCGACGCCCGCGCCGATGGGCGCGGGCAGAAGCGCCCACGCCGGAAAGGCCCGGCAGGGCACGTGCACTGCTTGCCGAAGGTCTCGCTGGCCGGCCTCGTGACCGAGGTCTGCCTCCGGGCGCCGGCTCAGACGAGCTGAGCAGTATGTCGACGGTCCGGCGAAGAGCTACTCCCCTTCTGCACCGCCCATAGTACGCGACCCCCGAAGCGCCCCCCAGGGCCGAAGGTCCCGCAGCCCGGCACCCCGCCTCACGGAAGACCCAGCACCCCGCCTCGCGACGAGCCCGGCGCCCCGCCTCACGGAGGACCCCGCACCCCGCCTCGCGACGAGCCCGCACCCCGCCTCACGGAGAAAGTTCAGTCCCGAACCTTGTCATGTCATGAACGCGTCATTATTTTCTAACCGCGCACTTACCTCACGGCTACACGACGCCGCGAGCATTCGTTCGCCCGTACTCCAACACCCCCACAAACCAAGGGAGTTCGCATGCCAAAGGTCTACGCGCGTCGACGGCTGAGCATACTCGCGGCCTTCACCGGACTGATAGCCCTGGCCGGAGTTTTCAACGGCCCGACCGCCTCCGCCGCCCTCCCCACCCCGGTCAGCGCGGCCACCGCCCGCACCTATCTCGCGTCCCTCACCGTCGCGACGGAGAACCGCACCGGCTACGCCCGCAGCCTGTTCCCCACGTGGATCACGATCAGCGGCACCTGCAACACCCGTGAGTACATCCTCAAGCGCGACGGCTCGGGCGTCACCACCGACTCCGCCTGTGTGGCCACCGGCGGCAGCTGGTACTCCGTCTACGACGGCGCCACCTGGACCGCCGCCTCCGACGTCGACATCGACCACCTCGTGCCGCTCGCCGAGGCCTGGGACTCCGGCGCCAGCGCCTGGACCACGGCCCAGCGCCAGGCCTTCGCCAACGACGTGACCCGCCCGCAGCTGCTCGCCGTCACGGACAACGTCAACCAGTCCAAGGGCGACAAGGACCCGGCCGAGTGGATGCCGCCGCTCAGCTCGTACGCCTGCACCTACGCCCGCGCCTGGGTGCAGGTGAAGTACTACTACAACCTGAAGGTCGACTCCGCGGAGAAGACCAAGCTGACCTCGGTCCTGAACGGCTGCTGACCCGCCCCCGCTCCCGGCACGGACGGCGGCCGCGGCCGCCCGGTTCCGGACACCGCCCCCCACGATGTTCACGGTGTCCGGAACCTCCCCGGGAGCCTCCGTCGTTCCGTACCGTACGGGGCGACGGAGGAGGGGGGCCGCCATGGCCGAACTGCGCCTGGGACCGCTGCTGAGGTACGTGGACAACTCGTCGGCGACCTTCTGGGTCGAGACGAGCCGCCCGTGCACCGCCGAGGTGCGCTGCGCGGACGGTACCCGCGGAGCCGCCCGGACCTTCCAGATCGCGGGCCACCACTACGCACTGGTTCCGGTGAGCGGACTGACACCGGGCACCGCCACCGCGTACGAGATCCTGCTGGACGGCATGACCGTGTGGCCGCTGCCGGACTCGCCGTTCCCGCCCTCGGCGGTTCACACCCCCGCCGGCGACGACACCGCCGTCCGCGTCACCTTCGGCTCCTGCCGCTGGGCCGCCCCGCCCGCGGACGAGCGCGACCCGGTCGGACCGGACGCCCTGGACACCCTCGCCGCCCGGATCGCCTCCGCCCCCGAGGACGAACGCCCGGACGTACTGCTCCTGCTGGGCGACCAGGTGTACGCGGACGAGGTCTCCGCGGCGACCCGCGCGTGGATCGCCGCGCGCCGGGGCCTGGAGGACCCCCCGGGCCATCAGGTCGCGGACTACGAGGAGTACACCCGCCTCTACTACGAGTCCTGGCTCGACCCCGAGATCCGCTGGCTGCTGTCCACGGTGCCCAGCTGCATGATCTTCGACGACCACGACGTCATCGACGACTGGAACACCAGCGCCGCCTGGCTCGCCGAGATCCGGGCCACCCCGTGGTGGCGCGAGCGGGTGCTGAGCGGTCTGATGTCGTACTGGGTCCACCAGCACCTCGGCAACCTCTCCCCCGCCGAACTCGCCGCCGACCTGCTGTACGCGGCCGTACGTGAGACCCCCGACGGCACGGACGTGCTGCGCGCCTTCGCCGCCCAGGCCGACGCCGACCCGGCCTCGGTCCGCTGGAGCTACCGCCGCGACTTCGGCCGGACCAGGGTGCTGATGCTCGACACACGCGCGGCCCGCGTCCTGGAGGAGAAGGACCGGTCGATGCTCGATCCCGGGGAGGCGGCCTGGCTTCGCGAGCAGGCCCTCCAGTCACCCCGGTCGCGGGACCACCTCCTCATCGGCACGTCGCTGCCCTGGCTGCTGCCCCCGCTGATCCACCGGGCGGAGACCTGGGACGCGGCCCTGTGCCGGGGCGAGCGGGGCCGGCGCTGGGCCCGGTTCGGCGAGAAGCTGCGCCGCGCGGCCGACCTGGAGCACTGGGCGGCGTTCCCGGAGTCGTTCGGCGAGCTGGCCGACCTGATCGCCGAAGCCGGCTCCGGCGAGAACGCGCCGGCGACCGTGTGCGTGCTCTCCGGCGACGTGCACCACGCCTACGTCGCCGATCCTGTCTGGGCCGACCCCGCCCGGCAGCCCGCCGCCCGGGTCCTCCAGCTGACCTGCTCCCCCGTCCACAACTCGATCCCGCTCACGATCCGGCTCGGCTTCCGCTTCGGCTGGAGCCGCCCCGCCCGGCTGCTCGGCAACCTCCTCGCCCGGCACGGCCGTTGCGCACCGCCGCCGGTCGACTGGCGCAAGACCGGCGGCCCTTGGTTCGGCAATCAGCTCATGACCCTGACCCTGCAAGGCCGTTCGGCTTCGCTGCGGCTGGAACAGGCGCGGCGGACCCGGGGCGGAGGCGCCGGCCGCACGGCGGCGCGCGCCCGGCTGACCACGGTGTCGGAGTCCCGGATCACCCCGGAATAACCGCCTTCCTCACGGTCCCCGAAGCCCGCTCGCATACCGCAGCGTGCGGAACCGTGAACGTGATGTGACCGACACATGCGTCCCCGGAGGATCTCCAGCCCCATCCGCGGCGTACGCTGTATGGCTGTCACAGGCCGCCACGCCACTCCCGCGAGGAGCGGCGCGGACGGACTCACGGGGCGGGGCGGTCGGGGGAGAGTTTCGGTGCTGGAGAGTCTGGGGTCGCTGACAGGCAGCCCATGGATCTACGCGGTGATCGCCGTGTCCATCGTCCTCGACGTGTTCCTGCCCGTCCTGCCGAGCGGCGTCCTGGTCATCACGGCGGCGACGGCCGCGGCCGGTTCCGCCACGGCGACCGGCGCCGTCCCCCACAGCGTGCCCGACATCCTGGTGCTCACCCTCTGCGCGGCCACGGCCTCGGTCCTCGGCGACATGGTGGCGTACCGCCTCGCCTGGCGCGGCGGCGACCGTCTGGATCGCGCCATCGCCCGGTCGCGCCGGCTGACCCGGGCGCAGGAACGTCTCGGCGAGGTCCTGGCGCGCGGCGGCGGCGCCCGCGGTCTGCTCGTGGTCGTCGCCCGTTTCGCCCCGGCGGGCCGCTCGGTCGTCTCGCTCGGCGCGGGTGCCGCGCACCGCCGGATCCGTGAGTTCCTGCCCTGGTCGGTCTTGGCCGGCCTGGCGTGGGCCGGTTACAGCGTGGCCCTCGGCTATTTCGGCGGCCACTGGCTGGGCGCGACCTGGCTGGCGACGGCCGTCTCGGTCGGCGCCCTGTTCATCGCGGGGGCGGGCGCGGCCTACCTCGTCCGCAGCCCCGCGATCCGGGAGCCGAAGACCGGCGCCTGAGCGACGGCACCCCGGCGACGGGCGATACGGAGCACGCAGGCACGCACGCCGTGGCCTCCGCGGCCACGGCCGGTACGGGCACACACGCCCCGCGGGGCCCGGGGCGACGGGCGTGACGGGCCCGCACGCGCCCCGCCCATCGGCGGCAAGGACCCTCGGGCCCCGAGCACCCTCCGCTCGCGGCGGCCGCGCTACGCGCCGACCGGAGCGCCGGAGCGGGCCCCGCGTACCTCCAGGTCGTCCAGCAGCTCGGCCGTGGCCAGCGCGACCGCCTCGACGGCCCGGTCGAAGACCTCACGGTTGTGGGCGGCCGGGGCGCGGAACCCGGAGACCTTGCGGACGTACTGCAGAGCGGCGGCGCGGATCTCCTCCTCGGTCGCTTCCTCGGGGATGGCGGGCGGACGGAGTGTCTTGATGCTGCGGCACATGAGTCCAGTCTCGCGCGTCCGGCGCCGTCGTGGTCACCGCTCGCGAAACAGGGCGCGCCACGGCCGGGAATAGCCCCGCCGGTCCGGCGGATTGATCAGAACATGACCTCAGTGGAGATCACCTACGTCGGCGGGCCCACCGCCCTCATCGCGATCGGCGGCCTGCGGCTGCTGACCGATCCGACCTTCGACGCTCCCGGCGAGTACCCCGTCGGAACCCGGAAGCTGGTGAAGACCGCCGGCCCCGCGCTCCCCGCCGGGAAGGTCGGACCGGTCGACGCGGTCCTGCTCTCGCACGACCAGCACCCCGACAACCTGGACGCGTCCGGGCGCGCGCTCCTCGAGGACGTCCCGGTGACCCTGTCGACGGCGTCCGCGCGGGAGCGGATCGGAGCGCCCGTACGGGCCCTTCGTCCCTGGGAGTCCGTCGAGCTGCCGCGTCCGGACGGCGGGTCGCTGCGGGTGACGGCCGTCCCGGCGCAGCACGGGCCCGACGGCTCGCTGCCCCTCGTGGGCGAGGTGACCGGTTTCGCGCTGTCCGGGGAGGGACTGCCCCGGGTGTACGTGAGCGGTGACAACGCGTCCCTGGACGTCGTACGGGAGATCGCGGACTGTGAGGGCCCCTTCGACGTCGCCGTGCTGTTCGCGGGTGCGGCGCAGACCCCGCTGGTTCCGGACGCGCCGCTCACCCTGACCAGCGAGGACGCGGCAAGGGCGGCGGAGATCCTCGGCGCCGCCCGGGTGGTCCCGCTGCACTTCGAGCACTGGGGACACTTCACCGAGGACGGTGCGGCCCTGACGGCGGCGTACGAGCGGGCCGGGCTCGGTGACCGGCTGCGGCTGCTCGAACCCGGGGCGTCGGTCAAGGTGCCGTGACGGTGTCCGCCGCCTCGCCGTTCGACGGAACACCCCAGCGAAATCTTGGAGTTGGGCAAGGATCTCCGAGGATTGACTCGGACGACCGGGACTTGTGACGATCTCCGGGGCCCGTTCCGGGGTCCCGCCGAGAGGAGCGAGGAACCATGACGAACGACGCGCTGACGGTGGCGGTGCTGGGTCCGGGAGGGGTCGGCGGACTGCTTGCGGCGCTGCTCTCCCGGGCCGGCCACCGGGTCGTCTGCATCGCCGGGGACGAGACGGCGGGCAGGCTGGCCGCGGACGGCATCGAGGTGCGCAGCGGTCACTTCGGCGACTTCACGGCCCGGGTCGAGGCGGACACCGAACTGCGCGAGCCGGTCGACGTGTGCGTGATCGCGGTCAAGGCGACGGCCCTGGACGCGGCGCTGGAACGGCTCCCGGCGAAGGCCCTGGGTGAGGAGGGCCTGGTCGTCCCGTTCCTGAACGGCGTCGAGCACCCGGCCCTGTTGCGCGAGCGCTACGGCTCCGGGCAGGTGGCCCCCGCCGTGATCCGCGTGGAGTCGACGCGGATCGCCCCGGGGGTGGTCGAGCACGGCAGCCCGTTCGCCGAGGTCGACCTGACCGCCGAGACGGCCCCCCGGGCCCGGGTCGAGGCGTTCGCCGGGGCCCTTGAGTGGGCCGGGGTGCGCGCGCGGGTCGAGGAGGGGGAGTCGGCGGCGCTGTGGGCGAAGATGTCGTTCCTCGCGCCGTTCGCCCTGCTGACGACGCGGTACGGGGTGCCGGTGGGCGACGTACGCACCCTGCACCGCGAGGAGTTGGCCGCCCTGGTCGAGGAGACGGCCGCGGTGGGCCGCGCGTGCGGTGCCGCCACCGATCCGGCGACCGCCCTCGCCCGGTACGACGCCTTCCCCGCGGCCACCAAGTCCTCGATGCAACGGGACGCCGAGGCGGGCCGCCCCCTCGAACTCGACGCGATCGGCGGCGCGTTGCTGCGCGCGGCGGAGCGGACCGGGGTGCCGGTACCCGTGGCGAGCGAACTCGTCGGGCGCCTGCGGGCGATCGCCGGGGCCTGAGGGCGCCGGACGGCCCGTCCTACTGGCCCGCCCCGCCCCCCGCGCAGTGCCGGGCCACCGTGTCGGCGAAGGCGTGGGCCGCGGGCGACAGGGCGTCCCAGCGGCGTACGGCCCAGCCGACCGCGAGGGGCGGCAGGGCCGGTACGGGCAGGAAGCGGAGGCCGGGGTGGCCGGGTCCGGGCAGGCCCGGCAGGGCGGGGACGACGGCGTGGCCGAGGCCGAGTTCGGCGAGCAGGATCGCGGTGTCCCAGTCGGCGACGCTGGTGTCGGAGGCGCTTGCGGGTATCCCCAACTCCCGGTAGGCGGAGTCGAGATGGGCGCGGGAGGTGGAGTGCTCGGGCAGCCCCACGATCCGCAGTCCGGCCAGTTCCGCCGCCTCGATCCGTTCCCGGCCCGCGAGTTCGTCGTCGGCGTGCACGGCGAGCACCCAGGGGAGTTCGGCGACGAGCCGCTGCTCGATGCCCCGCACGGGCGGGCCGAGGGTGACCCAGGCGAGGTCGAGTCCGTGGTCGGCGAGCGCGTCGAAGCAGCTCCGGCTGGAGTTCTCGGTCTGGAACTCGAGGCTGACCTTGGGGTACCGGCCCCGGAACTCGACCACGGCCCCGGCCATGAAGTGCCGCACGGTGGTGCCGCCGGTGGCGATCCGCACCGTACCGCCGCCCCCGCGCACCAGCTCGTCGAGCCGGCGCAGCGCGAGGTCGAGTCCGGCGATGCCGTCGGCGGCGGCCTGTTCGAGGACGCGCCCGGCGCGGGTGGGCACCACACCGCGGGCCTGTCGTTCGACGAGCCCGAGTCCGACCTCGCGTTCGAGCCGGCGTACGTGCTGGCTCACCGCCGACTGCGTGCAGCCGAGTTCCCGGGCGACGGCGCTCAGGCTCCCGGCCCGGCAGACGGCGACGAACACACGAAGATCATCCAGGGTCACGGGCCCAAGGTACCCGCGGATTCCTGGAGTTGGCCGGTCAGGCCCGGGTCTTGTCGAGCAGTTCGAGGATCTCCTCGGTGGTGCCGCTCTCGCCGAGGCGGGGGAAGATCCGCTCGACGCTGTTGCGGTGCGTCTCGGGGTCGAGGTCGGACATGGCGTCGGTGGCGAGGGTGACGTGGTAGCCGTGTTCGTGGGCGGCGCGGGCGGAGGACTCCACGCCGATGCTGGTGGCGATGCCGGTGAGCACGATCTGGGTGATCCCGCGGCGGCGCAGCTGGAGGTCGAGGTCGGTGCCGTGGAAGGCGCCCCAGTTCCGCTTGGTCACGGTGATGTCCCCGGGGTGCCCGGCCAGTTCGTCGACGACGACGTCCCAGCCCTCCGGGAAGGAGCGGGCGCGGCGCGGGCCGTCGATGCGGCCGGGGACGGCGTCGGCGCCGTCGGCGGCCGAGGTGACCCGGACGAGGACGACGGGGAGGCCGTGGCCGCGGAAGGCGTCGGCGAGCCGGACGGAGCGCTGTACGACGTCGGCGGCGGGGTGGGGGGCGAGGCCGGGGTTGCCGACGATGCCGTTCTGCAGGTCGATGACGACGAGCGCGGTGCGGGGGTCGAGCGTGGTGACTGCCATGTCAGGCCTTTCGGGGGGCGGGATCGCGGAGGGATCGGTCGATGAGGGTCACCGCCAGGAGCAGCACGGCTCCGGCGAGCATGAAGAGGGCGAGCCGGTGCAGCCCGCCGGTGTCGGCGCCGTGGGTGAAGAAGGCGGCGTCGGCGGCGGAGGCGGCCATCGCGCCGAGGTAGGTGAAGGTGCGCAGCAGCCCCGCCGCGGAGCCCATGCGGGCGGGTTCGGCCTGCCGGTACAGCGCGGTCTGATTGGCCAGGCCATTGAGACCCTGTGGGACACCCATGAGGGCGCCGACGCCGGCCAGGAGCCAGATCGCGCTGGTCGAGTTCATCGTCAGCAGGGCCGTGCACCCGGCGATCTGGACGAGACTGCCGACCACGAGCTTGGCGCGGACGGCCTCCCGGCGCCCGGTGATCCCGGAGACGACGAGTCCGCTCAGGGACAGCGGCAGCAGGACCAGTCCGGCGCTCGCCGCGTGCAGCCCGCGCCCCTCCTCCATCCACTGGGTGAATCCGTAGAGGAAGGCGTACGCGGTGGTGTAGCTGAGGAACTGGCGCAGGAAGGTGGCGAGCATGGGGGCGTTGCCGCCGAGAACCCGCAGGTCGATGAAGGGGCCCGGGACCCGCAGTTCCCGCCGCGCGAAGGCGGCGCCCGCGACGAGCGCGAGCACCGGCAGATACCAGTCGTCGGCGCGCGGCCGCATGAGGAACAGCATCAGCGAGACGAGCAGGGCGGCGAACAGCAGCATGCCGGGGAGGTCGACGCCGGGGGTGGCGGACGGAGAGGCCGGGGAGGGCGTGGCCGGTTCGGCGGCCGGCCCGGCAGCCTTCGCCTCGTCGGCCGTCGCCCCGTCGGCCGTCGGGCCGGTCGCCCCGGGACGAGCGGAACGGGCGGCCGCCGGCCCCCTCTGCTTCCTGGTGGTCTTCGGCAGTCGCAGGGCGCCGAGGACCATACAGGCCAGGGAGAGCGGCACATTGACGAGGAAGATGGTGCGCCAGCCGCCCACGCCGATGAGCAGGCCGCCGAGGGTGGGTCCGACGACGGCGACGGTCTGGGCGGAGACGGCGAGCGCGGTCAGGACGCCGGCCGGACTGCTCTGCCCGGTGCGTTCGGCCTCGCTGCGGGTCAGATGCATCGCGGCGGGATACGCGGCCGAGGTGCCGAATCCGAGCAGGACCCGGGCGGCGACGAGCGCGCCGAGGTTCGGGGAGAGGGCGCCGAGGAGCCCGGCGACGCCGACCAGGGCCGTACCGAAGAGGTAGAGACGGCGGGGGCCGTACAGGTCGACGAGCCGTCCGATGACGGGCTGCCCCACGGCGGTGGCGAGGTAGAGCCCGGAGACCAGCCAGGCGGTCTCCGCGGGGGACGCGCCGAGCGCCCGGCCGATCGGCACCAGCGCGACGGCGATCATGGAGGAGTTGACCGGGTTCAGTACGGTGCCGAGGACCATCGGGGCGATCAGGCGGCGGTCGAACCGGTCGGGCGGGCGGTGCCGTGCGGGGGTGAGCCGGTGCTGGAGCCAGTCCCGGAGGGCGGGTATCACGACCGGGTGAGCCGTTCCAGCAGTGCCATCGCCGCGATGACGGTCTGCCGCTCGTCCTCCGTGCAGCGCTCCTCGAAGGCTCGGGCGAGCCATTCCGAGCGGGCCTGCCGGGTGCCTTCGACGCGCTCGCGCCCGGCGTCCGTGAGCGTGACCAGCTGGCGCCGGCCGTCTCCGGGGTCGGGGTTGCGCTGGATGAGTCCGTACTGGTCGAGGGCCGCGAGGGTGGCGGCCATCGACTGCGGTCGTACGCCTTCGGCCGCGGCGAGGGCGCTGGCCGTGGCGGCGCCGCTCTTGCTCACGAGGGTGAGCGCGGAGATCTGCGAGGGCGTCAGGTCCTGCGCCGGTCCCCGTTCCCCGCCTGGAGTCCGCCCCTGCGCCTGCGCCTGGTCCGGGGTCTCGGACACCTCGCGGATGCGCCGCCGGAGCAGGCTGAAGGCGACGCGAAGGTCCTGCGCGGCGCGTGCCGCGGATTCCGAGACGCCCACGTCACCGGGCCGGTCGCCGCTCTGTTCCATGGCGCCACGCTAAAACACCCAGCACAAACTGTCCAGTCGAAACTGCACAGTTTCACCTGTCCACCTCACGTCTCACACCAGCCACACTCACCCCACCCGAACCAGCCAACCCTCCACTTCCCGAACACTCGTTCGGAACACCCGTTCGCGTGAACTCCCCGAAGGAACTCGCACCACAAAATCGAACAGGCGTAGCATTGCCGCGTGGCATCGACCTATGACTTTCCAAGTGACCTCCTCGCCGGTCAGGAGGAGCTGCATCAGGTCCGGGCCGAGCTGCTGGCCCTGCTGAAACGACTCCCCTGGTCGGTGGAGCCCCTGGACGGCTTCAGCGACACCGGCGGCTGGCGCAAGGTGGAGCGCCCCGCCTCCCCGGGCTGGACCGACGACGAGCAGGCGGAGGTGGAGAAACTCCGCTGTCGCGAACGCGAGCTGACGGTGTTCGTCTCCGGCCACCGCTTCTGGTCGGAGGTCGCCACGGCGGAGAAGGTCGACGCCCGGATGAGGCTGAAGCACACACGGGACGTGCCGTCGTGAAGGCCCCGTCCGGGGCGCCGGGCGCGGCTCCCCGGCCCCGCCCGGCCCGAGGCACATGAGCCTGCTCCGGCCGACCGGAGTCGACGTGGCACGACCGATGACTCCTACGGAGTCGTACGCCCCAGGTCCGCGTCTGCGGCATCGCGGCGCTTCACGGGCCGTCCGCCGAGAACGCCGAGCACCCCGCCCAGCAGGATGAGGACCATGGCCACACCGGCGAGCCGAGCGCCCACCTCGGAGGACCAACCGGCCGTCCTCGGCACTCCGTCGAGGACGAACCCGGCACCGATCAGCACGAATCCCCACCCTGCCCAGCGAGGACGCACGGTCCGCACCGGACGCCGCCCGCTCAAGGTCAGCACCCCGAGAAACGCCATCAAGAACCCACAGGCCAACATGATCAACGCGCTCATGACACCCCTCCGCCGGGAGGGTATCTCCGTACCGGTTCGGAAGATCCCACGACCGGGTAAAGCCTGACCTGCCAGGATGTCCGCACGTTCAAGGCGCGCTCCCCCGGCTCCGGCCGCGCCCCAACGCCCGCGGGGCGTCGTTCACTTCGCGGACGGGGCGCTCACCGGGACGGCGTCCCGGAAGTCGGTCAGCGTGAGCGTGCTCCGGATATCGGGTTCGGACGCGAAGTGGATGTCCTGGCGTACGCGTACGATCCGGCCCTTCTCGTCCATCCAGACGTCGGCGTCGATCGCCGTGGCGGGGCGCAGGTTGCGTCCGCTGGTCCTGTCGACCGATGCGATCTCCTTCGGGGTGAGGTGGCCCGACACGCGGACGGGTTCGCTGCCCCGGTGCACCGAGCCACCGTGTTCGAGGATGAGCGCCACGTACTGAGGGAGCCGGTCCACAGGGGTGCCGCCCTTGGCCGCGGACGCGGGGAACTCCTGCCACGCGCCGCGGGAGCCGGTCGCCCTCCGGTACACCTTCTGCCGGGTGATCACGACGTCCTCGGTGTACTGCTCGGTCTCGTCCTTCGTGCGCCCGGTGAAGGGCGCGTTGAGGTTGACCCGTCCGGTCATGTGCTGGAGCTGCCTGGTCCCGGACAGCGTGACGGCGTCGAGTGCGGCCGAGTAGGGGGCGTCGTCGGCCGCGGCCAGCCGGTCGCGGACCATCTGCGGGCCTGACTTCGCCGGCGCGGATGAGCTCGGGGCGCATCCCGGGAGCATCAGTGCTGTGAGCACCAGGATCAGGGTCGGCGTTGACGCTCGGTGGTGGATCAAGAGTTGGTCCTCGGATCGGCGGGCCTGGGAAGGCCATGTCGTTCGGTCGCCGAGCCGCCCTCCGGCGGCTCGGTTCGGTTGCTCGGCTCGGGTTGGCTCGGCTGCTCGGGCTCGGGTTGGCGGGGGCCGGATCAGGGCGGCCGGGGTCTGATCGCTTCGGCCCGGTTCAGCCCAGTCGGGCCGGGGCGGGGCGGGTCGTCCCGGATCCGCCTGCGCCGGCCACGAGACCGGTCCAGAACGGCCGTCATCCCTCATCGGCGTCCAGCGGAGGGACCCAGGCTGCCATCCCGTACTTCTCAAGGGTGGCGAGGATCCATGCTCGTCCGGCCGGGTCCGCGGTTCGCCAGGTCCACCGCATACGACGGCGCCGCTTGCGCCACGGCATCCACCGAGGCTCCCGGCTCTGGCCCAGCGCGATGTTGTGCACCAGGTCCGCGAGCCAGGCGATGCAGGCGACATAGTCGTCGTCGGGCCAGGTGTTCAAGGCCTTGCGGCGGCGCGCCATGCTGCGGATGTCCAGCAGGGCGCAGTAGGTGAGAAGCGCCGCCACCGCCTCGTCGTCGACCGACCGAGCGTTCGCCATGTCGCGTCCCCCTCCTCCATGATCGACGACGCCGCACTCTAGCCGCCCCGGCCGACATCGCGGCTGTCGGAGACGGGAGTTAGGGTCGGCGCCGGACGACCGCTCGACACCCGGGGGACCCATGCCGTCGGAGCACGCGCAGCAGAACACGGGCGGCAGCCGACCGACCGGAGACCGGCCGACCGGCGGCAGACCGACCGGCCCCCGTCAGCTGGCGCCGATCCCGTTCGACGTCGAGGCCGTCTTCCCCGAACTGACCGGCACCGCTCGCGAGGTGACTCTCCTGTACCCACGGGCCGGAGAGCCGGGCCCTGGTGACAGCTCCATCGGCGGCCCCCTGCTGTGGCCGGCCGACGAGCCCTGGCCGATGTGCACCGAAGCGGACCACTACAACCCGGTCGGCCCCGAGCCGGTCGCGATGGTCCCGGTGGTCCAGCTCTACGCCCATGACGTGCCCGGCCTGGTCTTTCCCGCCGGCACGGACCTGCTGCAGATCCTCTGGTGCCCGCTCGTCCATGACGGCGGCCAGTACACGGCGGCCCCCCGACTGCGCTGGCGCAGCGCGGCGCCGACGGCCGAGGGTGCCGCCGCCGGGGACCCGCCCCGCCCGCACACCGTCGAGGAGGACTTCATGCCCCGCCCGTGCACGCTGTCCCCCACGCCGACGGTGGAGTACCCGAACGGGGACATGCCCGACGGACTCGGTGCCCAACTCGCGGAGCGGTTCGAGGAGATGGAAAGGGAACGGGGCTACGACTACTTCCAGGTGGCCACCACGCAGCAGAGCAAGGTCGGCGGCTACCCGGGGTGGACTCAGCCGCCGAACTGGCCCGACTGCACGGGGTGCGGGACCCGGATGGAGCACCTGCTCAGCGTCACGGCGAGCGAGCCGGGCGGGGGCCGTTGGCTTCCCCTGGACGACCGGGTCCCCCAGAACGGGCCCCCGGTGCCGTCCTGGCGGGCCGAGGCCGATCCCGCTCTCCTCGACACCTTCGGTCACGAGATGGACCTGGGCGACCTCGGCGGCATGTACTTCTTCGTCTGCCGCACCTGCCCGGACACCCCGTACACGCACCGCTACGACTGCTGAGACCACGCCGACCGGATCACCACGCCTCGTGGTGCACCGTGCGGCCTCGGGATCCACGGAAAGGATGGAAAGCCATGTCGTCCTCGCTCGACCGTCTCAGGGCGTTGCTGGGGGAACCGGTGACATGGGGCTGGGCCCGGCCGCGGCAACGAGTACTACTTCCTGGCGCTCGAGCCGGACCCTGACGAGTGGCGCATCGTCGTGGGCAGCGAGTCCAACGACTGGTTCGAAACGGCGGGCACCTTCAGCGACTTCCTGGTCCGCTGCTTCGACCGCACGGACCGACCCCCCTTCCTGCCCCGCAGCTGGCCCACCCCTGACGCCCGCTACCACTCGGACGTCTGACGGCGCGTCCATTTGGAGCGGAGCCAGATCACCGCCACTGGGGCGACCTGGTCAGTCGGGCCCCGTCCAGTCGAAGGTGATGTGCTTGCTGGACCGGCCCTCGCGACTCCAGAGGAAGCCGTGGGTATCGGCGCGGTCGGCCGTCGAACGGCCCCAGGTCGCCACCTGGCCCGGTCCGGTCTCCGCACCCGGCAGGTTGGTCGACTGGACGCGGGCGCCCTCCGGGGTCGTGGGTCCCGTGAGCGCAACCGCGCTCGCCTCGATCCGGCCCGGTACCACGGCCCGCCAGCTCGCGAGGTCGTCGGCGACGTCGATCTCGATGGGCGCGAACTCCATGCCCCGCATCTCGGCGCCCATCATGCTCACCATCTCGGCGGGCCAACTGCCCGCCTGACCACCGAAGATCATCTGAATCGCCCCGCGCTGGGGCTCGTCGGCGCGCTCGTCGACGAAGACGGCGGCATACGCGTCCGAATGCTCGGCCCAGATGTTGCCGACGAACGAGGCCACCATCAGCACGTTCAGGCCGTCGAGCCGTACGTCTCCGTAGTGGCCCTCGCGGATGTGCCAGGCCAGGATGCCGTCGCAGTCGCCGTGAGTGGGCAGCTGCGCGAACGAGCAGGGGCACGGCACGTTGCACTTGCAGGTGTCGAACCAGTCGCCCGCCGCGTGCCACCGCGGAACCGTCGCCGTCGTCTCGGACATCGTCCAGCCTCCTCCTGACCGTGCCGGGACATCGGTCTCGTGAGGACGGCAGAACCCCCGGGAGCCATCTCGGACCCAAGCCCGGGTTAGGCATATACACCCTGATTCTCCCACCGCAGGGGTCGCCCGGAAGGGTACGTTCCGCATACATGCGTTTCCGCGCGCACGTGCCGGTCCGCCGTGATGTGCTGGAGGTGTGCGCCTCGACCGGAAGGCCCTGTCACCCCCTCTGCGTCCGGCGAATCTCCTGTCGGCCCGGCAGCTCGCGTTCGCCTGGTCCTTGATGGCGTCGATCGCCCTCCTCGCCTGGCTGCTGGTGGTCGACCAGGCCCGTGACATGGGGGTCGAGCCGGGAACGATGGGCATGGACGTCCCGCTGTTCCTGCTGCTGTGGCTGGTCATGATGATCGCCATGATGGTGCCGTCGGTGGCCCCGGTCGCCCTGACCTGGACGCGGGCCATCGGGCGCCAGTCGCCCACCGCTGCCGTGCGGGTGCTGCGTACCGCCCAGTTCCTCTGCGGATACCTCCTGGCCTGGACGGTCTTCGGCCTCATCGCCTACGGGCTCCTCGCCTGGACCGGGGCCCTGGTGGACGAGCACCCCGGCGCCGGACGCTGGATCGGCGCCGGCGCCTTCCTGCTCGCCGGGCTGTACCAGTTCGGCCCGTGGAAGGACCTCTGCCTGCGGCACTGCCGAAGCCCGATGGGCCAGCTCGTGCGCTACGCGGGCTTCCGGCCCCGGGCCCGCGATCTGCGCGTCGGAGCGCACCACGGGGCGTACTGCGTGGGCTGCTGCTGGGGGTTGATGGTGGTCCTCGTCCCGCTGGGCGTCATGAACGTCCTGGCGATGGCCGCGGTGGCCGTGGTCGTCTTCGTCGAGAAGCTCTGGCGGCTGGGCCCCGTCTTCTCGCAGGTGGTCGGGGCGGCCTTCGTCGTACTCGCGGTACTGAGCCTCTTCCAGCCCTGGCTGCTGCCGGGCCTGACCCCGCCGGAGTCCCCCATGACGGAGATGCTCCGCCCCTGATCCAGCGCCGCCGGGCCACCGCCGGGCTGTCTCCGTCCGAAGCGGGACGGCAGGGGCCCAGATCACCGGAATCACAGGGGCTGACCTGAACCCTTTCGCGTCTTGAGACCGGCGGGCACCCCGAAGCGGACCGAAGGCCGTCCAGCGAAGGTGCTGGACGACGCACTGGGACTCCCGGATCAGAGTGCGTCTATCTGCCAGGCGACCATGCCGGTCGATCCCTGGGTGCCGTCGACATCGATGTGTACGCGCTCGCGCGTGGTGATCCGCTGCTGGACCACCGACCGATCGCACGGCACCTCGGTCTCCTTGCCGGCGCTCGTCGGTACGAAGGTCAGCCGGGCGCTGCCGCTGCCGGAGCAGACCAGATCGAGCTTGTAGGTCCTGCCCTCGCCGAGGGCGGGCTCGGTGTGGACTCCGTCGCTCACCCGCTCGACGCCGGCCTCGACCATCGTCCCGCTGTGGACGGTGGCCAGGGCCGCCTGGACCTGCTCGGTGAGCTTCTTCTCGGACGCCCCGGTTGCCGTCGGGGACGCGCTCGGCACGGTCTGCGACGCCGGCGCGCTGTGGGCTTCCCCTTCTCCCTTACTGGAGGTGCACGAGGCGAGCAGGAACACCGACGCCGCCACAGCACACACGGCAAGGCAAGCCCGGGACTTCGAATAGATCATGATGAAGTCTCCCAGTACTTCCACCCGGTCTCCGCCGTCGGCAGCGTCCCGGTGCTGCGACCAAGTCCCCTCGCCGTGCTGAGATCTTGGGCAGCTGAGCACCAGGGGACCGCCATAGGAACGGCGGATACGGCACTCCCCGGAGGGCGAGCGGGTTCGTGTCGGCTCGTTCCCGCCCGCCCCGGGGAACAGGGGTGAACTCCGGGCGCGTACGGACCTCAGGTGTGCTTGCCCGGGTACCCGCCAAAACTGGTGCGCCGGCCCTGCCGCATGCCACGGTCCGGTGAAGTTCCGGGCGCTTCTGGTGCGAGCCGTCCCGCCTGGCCTCTGGCGACACAGACCATCACGTGTCCAGTCAGCAGAAGATCAAGGACGCAGCCGACGCTCAACCACCAATAGATGACCGACAGCACATGGGCAGCGAGTGCCAAGTGTATGAAAATTGCAACAAAAAGGGCAGATGCAAGAAAATTGAGTACCAGCAGTGGCCAGCCGGAATCCGTTTTGGCTCTGACGAATTTCTGCCAAGTCGTTCGGGGCACTTGAGTGGGATGCGGGCTGAAACGGCGTTTGAACGCGCCCACAGAAGATCGCTGCGTCACGGAGGCATCGAACAGTTGCAGACAACATCTGCGCAAGCACCTGGCACGGAGATACGGGCGCACCCGGTCGAGTCTCAACGCCCGAGTCGATCCGGCGATGCGTCGTGGGCCGATTCAAGCAGCGGCGGCCCGTGTGACGGCGCATGTCGACCGCGGCCGGCCGTCGTCGACCGTGGTCGACCGCACGACGTGGCACGGCTGTGGCACACGGCCTTCTGATCCGTGGCTATAGCCGGATCGACGAGTGCCGGCCACCGGCTGCCCCGAGGCCCAGAGGCCCAGAGGAACGCCACCGTGCGGGGGCGGTTGCCGGGGTTGCGGTACTTGGCTGCTGTACCGCAGGATCCAGACGGGGGTGACCATGGAACGGCATGTGCTGGAATCGCTGTTGACCGGTGATGACGAGGCGTCCGTGACAGCTCTGGCCACCCTCCGCAGCGGCGCCACCCACTGGGTGGCAGACAAGGCGCAACCCGCCGGCGTGCATGCCGGAGTCTTCAGGGGCCGACTTCAGCGCATGCGGATGCACGGACTCGAACCGCTTGGGCTGGAACGAGCGGTGCGGCTCGTCCTTGAACATGGCCGGCCCGGGCGTACCGGGCTGATCGATCCCGTCGATCGGACATGGACCACCCTGCTCTTCCTCACCGAGGACGGCAGCGCACTCCTGGCCTGCGCCGGCTGGCCGCTGCCGCTCGTCAAGAAACCACCGCTCGAGGAGCGAGGTGGGGAGGGTGCGCCGTGAGCTGCGCCTTCCGGGCCGTGGGCGACCGCTTAGAGGTGCCGATCGCTTCGAGGTGCCTGCCGCCCGCCACTGTTCCCCGTGGTTCCTCGCTCGATCCGGCACGGTTCTGGCACGGCACGTAACTCTGTGGCCGCGGTGCGGCGTCCCACCTGATGATTGGTCCCATGGATGTTGTCGTTCAGCGGATACGGACGTCGTGGACGAAGAAGTCGCGCGGCGGCCTTGGAGCTGCGCGCAGAAATGCCGCACCGACGGCCTTCGCGCTGCCCCGGCGCTTGAATGCCGCCCTTCACGAGGTCGCCATGCAGGAGTCCGACTCCTTCGAACCTCGCGTGCAAGTACGGGATCTGTCGGCACCCGGGATGATTCTTCGCGAGGTTGACGGGCTGCTGCGCGTGGATCCGCCAGAGGTGAGCATGTTCGCCATGCCACGACGCGATCGGCGCCCGCCTGCCGTTCGTCTGGCTCCCGGCCAATGGCTGCAATGGCAGATCAACCACCGGTTCGTCGGCCGTTGTGACGGCGCCTGGTCCTACCGACTGGAAACGTTCAACATCGTTTACGGCTCTGCGGCACCCGACGTGTTTCTGGGTGTGCCGGCACGCCGTGTAGACGAGCGTCGGGCTCTGCGCTGAACTCCGGGGCGCCGAATTCCTGGTTCTCCACGGAAGTCCCGGGACGAGAGCCCGAGCCGTCTCATGGTGGCGGGCCTCAGGCCGAGTGACCGGACCGCCGGCGCACAAGACACCTACCGTGCTGGTCGCCCCCAGCGATATCTCAGCCGCCTTGCTGCCGGCTCATCCAATCCGCGATGGCTTGCTCAAGTTCGGCGAGCTGGTCGGTCGGGCTGAATTGCAGGAGTTCGGTGCCGGCATCGACGTAGGGCCGGTGACCAGGCGGGGTGTAGAACGCATCACCGGTCTCGTACACCTCCTCGTGGTCGTCGAAGACGAAGCGCACGTGTCCGGCGAAGACGTAGCCCCAGTGAGGGCAGGGGCAGTGACTCCCGGGCAGGGCCTTGAGCGGGCCATCGAGGTCGGCGTCCGCGGCAAAAGAAACGAACTCGACCGTGTAACCGTCCATGTCCTCGCGCCGGTCGGTCACCGGACCGAACTCCAGCACCCGGGATGCAGTGATTTTGGAGATCTTGGGCATATTTGAGACGAGACCATAGATCGCGCGCCCCGACCCGCTGGACGGCCCTTCAGAGTGAACCGAGCTTGAAGCAGCGCGAGGCCGTCAGACACATGGATCGGCTGCTCAGGCGGCGACTGCGGCGCGAGCAGCGACGGCACTGATGTCAGATCCGGATGTCAAAGGCCCCCAGCCATGATCGACTGGGGGCCTTTTTCCGCACGATGTGGCACGGCTGTGGCACGTTCCGAACGATCGGGCGTTTTGAAGGCCCCTGGTGCGTCGCACGGAGCAATGTCTCTGACTTGCACCACTCCCTCACCCCGACGCCCCTCTGGCCAGCCCTCGACACGCATTGGACAGGGCCCGGGGTTCGTTACGGCCGAGGTGGCTCCTGCGGAGCGAACCGCACCTTGAGCCACCCGACACCCCTGAATCTTCTGCGTTCTGCCGCGGTGCCCCTATCCGGCACCCGTCCGCTTCAGCTTCCGGAGGGTGATGAGCTGACTATTCGCTGTCCTGTTGAGGCATCGATGACAATATCCTGACTGCCGGCACCAACTAGCCAGACAGGGCGCCACGCGCCTGCTATCTGCTGCGCCAGGAGCAGCGTGGATTCGGTGGCCTTACCAGTGGCGTCGTGTGCGAGTTCACGCGCCCTCTCCTCGTTCACGGTGACACTGGGAAGCTTCGGGTCTGCCAACGTTCGAGCGTTGAAACCGAGGATGCGCTTCGCGGTAGTAATCGTGATGTCCAGGCGCATGGGCATCAGTACGCCGCCCTTGTACCGCCGATACGTCACCATGTAGGCGCGAGTCGGACCTTCGCCTAGCACACGGACCTTTTGTGTACTTCCGTCGACGCTGCCAGGGAACCATTTCCGGGCGAATCGATCGGCCGTGGCCACCGCATCCTTCTGGCTTGCGGTTCCCTTGTCGCCGCGGTTGTCTTTGGCCCAGGCAGTTTCGAGGTGCTTCTCAGGCCACCATCCCGCGATACTGCCGCGACTGGTCTCAGCGGTGACCTTCTGCTTGCCGCCGATGAATTTCACACTGCTGCTGACGACTTCAGTGTCGGCGCCGAAGGTTGCTTTCGCTGCTGTGGAAAGCCATTCGTTCGCGTCGACCGCCACGTCGGCCCGCCGCTCGCGAGCGTCATCCTTAGCAACGATGTCGACTGACTCGATGCGGGTCAGGAACAGGGCAGCGCACAAGCCGCCGACGAGAACAAGTACGGATACCCCCCACGCGACGTCTCGCTTGGGGCGAGATAAGGGGGTTGGGCGAATCAGGCACCAGACCGCCCCAGCACCCGCCCCGAGGACCGATCCGGTCGCGTTGGCTGCGAGATCCGTCAGCGTGCACGAACGCCCCAGGTGCCCCAGCGACTGTATGAGTTCAACCGCTCCACTGAGGCACACGAAGGCGGCTGCGACAGTCACCGGGCGCCGCAGGGCGAGAACAGCGAGGAAGGCTCCGGGAGCGAAAAGCGCAACATTCAGCAGTGCGCTTTCGTCGGTGAACAGATGGATCGGCGCACCCATATCGCACTGTGCGGCCTCCAGGCCAGCACTGCCCGGCAGCGTGGTAACGGAAAGGATGCCGGCCACGTATACGGCGAGGGCGGTCGGCAGTCGCCATGGCTTGCTTCGGGCTTTCAGCAGGAAGACCGTGGGCAGGGCGAACAGCGCACCGAAGACCAGGAAGGCTGCCACCAGGCCCGGCACGGCGGAGATTGACGCTTCGATCACGGAAGGTCCCTAGAGACGGGCCGGGGCGCTTCATTGAGCGCCCCGGCTGTCGCGTGCCGGGTTCAGCAGACGCTGAGGTTCGGCGTGTAGTAGTTGCCAGTGCTGGCCTTCATGTAGCCGGCGATCGAGCAGTCCGGCACCGCGGACTTCTTCTTGCCGCCCCAGCTGTGCTTGATGTCTGAGCCGTCCACTGCGGTCTTCTGGGAGTCGAGGAACAGCTCTTCTCCCGTGGTCATGGCGAGCTGGATCGTGACCCTGCTGCCGCCCGTCTTCTTGTACTCCGTGGCGGAGTAGTACAGCGAGCAGTTGTTACTGACGAGACAGCCGTCATCCCCGTGGATGTACAGCGTTCCGTTGCTCAGGCTCGTGCTCTTGGTGCCATATGCGTAAGCATTCGCTCCGCTGAATACGAGCAGCGCGGTGACCGCTGCGACTGCCACTCTCTTCATCCTCATCGATTCCCCCTGCGAATGGTCCGACCTTGCCCAATGGCAAGATCAATGTCGCGAAGGATACGGGAAATGATCAGATCATGACAATGTGACTTGATCTTAGTGGCTCAAATGCAACGGCTCTATCCACATGTGGGCGCGCGTTGGCTCAGCGCAGGCGGAGCGGGCCGAAGGCTGGAGCGGCGCCCGGCGCGGAGCCGGGAGCGCCCCCGGCGGAGCGGAGCGCAGTCGGGGCTTGATGAAGTAGAGAACGTTCTATCCCGCCGATCGGCAGATGACTCAAGATGAGCCGACAACCCACGAACACCGTCAGAGCCATCCTTGTGAAAACCATTGGTGCCCGGCTTGCTCCGCTGATGGACTGAAGTCCTACCGCGAGTCTGCCGCGTGACGGAGGTAGTGGTTTTGACAGGCTATGGCGTGCTTGCCGAGGTGTACGAATGGCTCATCTCGGATGCAAAGTTGCCTCCAGCCGAGTTCGCTGCGTCGTTCGACGACGTCCTCGATCTCCTGCCGTCGAACGCTCACGTCCTCGACTGTTCATGCGGAACCGGACAGTTGGCGGTTGGCCTCGCCGGTCGTGGCATGCAGGTTGTCGCAACTGACGCCAGCGAGGCGATGGTTCGTCGGACTGCAGAGTTGTCCGAGGAGTTCGGGGCATCCGTCCGGGCCGTACGGGCGAACTGGGAAGAGTTGCCCGACCATTTCCAGGACAACACGTTCGACATGGTGTTCTGCGTCGGCAACTCGCTTCACCATGCCGCGGGCGCGACAGGCAGGGGTGCTGCTCTGGAATCGATGTCACGGCTTCTGCGCCCCGGCGGGCACTTGGTACTCACATCCCGCACTTGGGAACGTGTGAGGGCCAGAGGTTCCCGGCTGGAGATCAGTGACCGGCTCGTCCGCCGGAACGGTCGCGACGCCGTCGTGGTCTACCGCTGGGAGATTGCACGGCATTGGGAGGAGGAGCACCACATCGAGATTGCAATCGCGCAAGTTGATGCGACCGGGTTGGTGCTTGTCCGCTCGGAACTGCTGTCCTGCTGGCCCTACCGGTACGAGGAACTCGAAGTCGAGCTGCACCGGGTCGGACTCCAGACGGAAGTGAGCACCTTCGATCTTGAGGCCGAGAACTACATGGTGGTCGCGAGCAAGGTATGAACACCGGACTCTCAGTCCCTGGCCGGACCACGCGGTTGCTCGCAGGACGCTTGCGCCCTCTCATCGGTGAAAGACCTTGTGCAACACCCTTTAGACGGGTCGGTCCAAAAACTGCCGGGTCAAGGGCGCGGGCACGGTCACCCACACCGAGCGGCCGTTCCTCTCCGTACCCGAGGTGTACCGGCTCGCCGACGCCGTCCCACCTCACTGCCGCGTCCAAGTGCTCCTGACCGCGTTCGCCGCGCTCCAGCGCCGGGACATCGACCTGGAGGCCCGTACCGTCTCCGTCCGCCGCTCGTACTCCGAGACCCGGACGGACGGCCTCACGGCCAAGGGCCCAAGAGCAGCCGAGAAAGATCAAGGCCCAGGCATCCGGATTCGCACCGGTTGACCTGGGCCTTGTTCGTGTCCTGAGACTGGTGGGCGCGGACGGTTTCGAACCGCCGACATCCGCCTTGTAAGGGCGGCGCTCTACCGCTGAGCTACGCGCCCAGGACGATGCGACAGCCTACCTTGCCCGGGGGGCTGCCCCGCAAACCCGTATCGGGCGTGTGTGGAGGTGGAGGGGGACAGGGTGGGTGGGAGCGGAGGCGGACTGGTTCGGGTGTCCAGGTGGGCGGGCCGCGCGACGGTTCCCGCCTCCGGCGGGGTCCGTTCGCCCCCGACGGAAAGATCACGGTACGGAAAGCGAACTATCCGGCTCGTGTGTTCGTCTTCAAGCGGTGGGAGAATGACAGCCGGGCAAGGCGGATGACAGCACGGGAGAGGGATGTGACGGCGACACCTTCGCAGCCGTATTCGCCGTTCGCGGGGCCCACGCGGCCCGCACACCCCCTCGGTGGCGTTCAGCGGGCTCTCCCGCCACCACGCCCGAGCAGCCCGGCGACTTCGGCCGGCTCATCGACTTCACCCCGGGTTTCCGGGTCATCGGGCTCGTCCGGCTCGTCGACCGGGGCCATGGACTCCGGGTGGCCCAGGCAGCCTCAGCGGTCCGGACGGCCTGCCCCGCAGGAACGGCCCGCCCGGCGGGAGCGGACGGTGGCGCCGGAGCAGCCCGGTTCGCCGGAGCGGCGTGAGCCGGTGCAGCGGCCCGCGCGTCCGGCACGGGGTGCCAGTACCCGCCGCCCCGCCCCACACCCCTCCACCCCGCGCTCCTCCGCCACCCGTGACGTGCTCACACTCGTCGCCCTCCCCCTCATCGCCGCCCTCGCGCTGCCCGCCGCCTTCGCCGGGGGCGGTACGCGGCGCTGGTTCGGTGGGCGGTCCGAGGGGCAGCGGGCCGAGGCTCAGGCCGCCAAGGACGCGGCCGCTGCGGCGTTCTACGAACTCGACACCGCCCAGCGCGACCTGCGGATCTCGATCGAGACGATCACGGCCGTGGACGACTCCCCCGCCGCCCGGCGCGCCGTCGCCGACTTCGGGGCGCTGGGGCGGCGGATCGACGAGGCCAGCCAGAAGTACATCACCGCCGTCGACGCCCACGATCTCGACCGGGACGAACTGGAGGCCTCGGTCGCGGTGCGGGCCCGTACCGAGCTCGTGGCCGCCAAGGACGAACTGGTCCGGGTGAAGGCCGATCTGGACCGGTTCGAGCAGAGTCTCGCGCCGCTGCTCGGCAAGGCGGAGACCCAGCTCGCCCGGCTGGCCCCGGCCGTCGAGCGCGCCCGCCAGGCCCTGCTCGCCGCCTCGAACGCCCTCGACGCCGTACGGCAGACCGGCCTCAAGGCGGACGATCTCGCCGCCCGGCTCGCCGCGCTCGGCCCCGAGCTGACCAAGCTCAACCAGGGCGCCGGGCAGCACGGCGTGCCCGAGACGGTGGAGCGTGCCGAGCGGGTCTCGCGTGAGGCCGCGGCGGTGGCCTCGGAGGCGGAGCGGCTGCCGGAGCGGGCCGCCGAGATCGACCACCGGCTCGTCTCGCTGCGGACCCGGGCGCAGGCCCTGACGACCCGCGCGGGGCAGGTGGAACCCGTGCTGAGCGAGCTGCGGCGGCGGTTCTCGGCTGCGTGCTGGCAGGACCTCCAGCAGGTGCCGGACCAGGCCGCGGAGAACGTACGGCAGGCGGAGGCCAAGCTGCGGGAGGCACGGGCCGCGCGCGAGGCGCAGCGCTGGCCGGACGCGACCTCGCTGCTGACGACGGTACGGGCGCTGCTGAACGGCACGGACGAGGCCGTGTCCGCGGCCGGTGACCGGCTGCGGCGGCTGAACGCCGTGCAGAAGGATCCCCAGCAGGAGATCGACCGGACCCGGTTCGCGATCCGGGACGCGCAGCGGCTGGCCATGTCGGGCCGTACGACGCCCGAGCCCCGGCACGCCCGCCCGCTCGACGACTCGGTCGGCCGGCTCGACCGGGCCGTGGCCACCCTGGAGGGCCGGCACCCCGACTACTGGCATTTCCTGACCGAGACGGAGGCCGTGCGGCAGACGGTGGCCCATGTGGTCGCGCAGATCCGCGAGGAGCGCGGGGGCGCCTGAGCCGCCTGAAGCCTCACGGAGGGCCCGGGGAAGGTCCGCCGCGGCAACCGGCAGGGAGGCCCGCAGGGGGTCCCGGGGATGTGCGCTGGGCACACCCCCGGAACCGCCCCGCAGGTCAGGAGCTCCGGGGCAGCCTCCGGTCAGACCCCGATCACGTCCGGTACGCGTAATACGCCGTGGTCGGGTACGCCGCCAGCAGGCTGGACACCGAGCGGCGGTAGGTGTCGGTATCGTGGTAGGTCACGTACGGCACCCCGCTCGCGCTGCGGTACGACGTGATCATGGAGTGGTCCTTGGACCCGTCCTTGTCGAAGTCCATCTGCATCACGTCGCCGACGTCCATCTGGTAGATGTTCGCCAGCGGCGTGGAGCGCTTGGCGGTCTGGGTGAACCAGGACCACTCGTTGACGCCGACCCAGGTGTCGGTCTGGGTGGAGGCCGTGTAGTTCCAGGTGCCGTACTCCTCACCCGAGCTCGCGACCGTGGTCCAGCCGCCCGCCTTCAGGGACTGGCTGAGGTAGTTGGTGCAGTCGCCGCCGACGGAGTTGAAGCTGCGGTAGGCGGGGTTGTAGTTCTTCCAGTACGTCTCGGCGTACGTGGCCATGGCCGCGTAGTCGTACGGGCCGCCGGTGAGCGTCTTGGGGTTGGCGGGGGCGGGGTAGGTGGTCGCTGCCCGGGGGGCGTCGACAGCGGCCATCGGGGCCCTGCGGAGGGTCGTGGGGACGGGCTCGTTGACCTGCCGGGGTCCCTTGTCGGTCGAGCGTTCGCTCAGCAGCTTCCAGGTGCCGTCCGGCAGGGCGGCGAACGTCAGGACGTGGTGGGCGCGGAAGCCGGTGGTGGGAGGCTCGTCGCCGCGGATCCTGCGGTACGTGAGGGTGGTGGTCTCGGTGACCCAGGCCGTGGCCAGCGGGCCCTTGACCCGGGTCCGGTTCACGGTGACCTTCGTGTCGGCTGCGCTGTAGGCCTCGCCGAGGGCCGCGAGGCGGGACCGGGTGCCGTGCAGCGAGGTGAGCGCGGTGTTCTCGGTGCGGGTGAGGGCGGCGGGCACGCGGATGCCGGCGGTGGTCGCCCCGAGGGCCGTGCGCTCCGCGGGGGCCCGGTCCAGCAGGGCGGCGGTGCGGTCGGTGAACACGGCGTCGGCCACGCGGCCGAAGGCGTCGGCGGTGGACGCGGTCACCCGCGGGGAGACGGGGGCCGCCGCCTGCGCGGTGGACAGGGGCAGCAGGAGGGCGGAGAGCGTGATCGCCCCTACGACGGAACAGCTGCGGCTTAAGTTCTTCGGTGTCACTGGCGATTCTCCTTGATCCCCGGTCGGACTCCAGGGAAGGGAATCTTTACATGTCCCCCTCAAGTGTGGTGACTCTGGGGGGAGTTGGCGTCCGGTACAACCAAGTCCCATATGTCGCAGGTAAGTTGATCTCGATGCATCGCCGGAGGGCCACCGGCCCGGCGACGGGGCCTACTTCACCACGGTCGACCAGTCCGGCGACTGGGCGGGGTCGAGTCCGCGCAGGCGTTCCAGCGTCTCGGGCTTCTGCACGTCGAGCCAGTTCGACAGTTCTTGGAAGGACACACAGCGAACGCCCTTCTTGGTGCAGACGTTCTTGATGACCTGGTCGATGGCCTTCATGTAGATGCCGCCGTTCCAGTCCTCGAAGTGGTTGCCGACGAACAGCGGCGCCCGGCTTCCGTAGTACACGCGGTTGAAGCCGGCCATGTAGGAGTTGACCGTCTGCTGCTCCCACTGCGGGTACTGCGCCGGGTCCCCCTCGGTCTCGCCGTCGGACTGGTTGTAGAGGAAGTTGAAGTCCATGGACAGGCCCTGGTACTTGCCGTTCTCGTAGGGGAGCATCTGGAGCGGGAAGTCCCAGACGCCCTCCTTCTTCTTGGGCCAGATCTGGAAGTCGCCCGCGGAGCTGGCGTCGTAGCGCCAGTTGTACTTCTTGGCCGTGGCCTTCATCGCCAGGAGCAGGTTCTTCTGCCCTTCGAGGCAGGGCGCGCGCCCGCCGCTGATGGCACGGGCCGGGTCGAAGGGGAGCGCCGGCATGTCGGAGTAGCCGGTGTTGGTCTTCCACTTCTCGACGAAGGAGAAGAACTGGTTGATCTCGCTCTCCCACTCCGTGACGCTCCAGTCCCCGCCGCCCTTGTCGCCGCAGAAGTGGCCGTTGAAGTGGGTGCCGATCTCGTTGCCCTGCTTCCACGCCTTGCCGAGCTCCTCCAGCGTGGTGCGGATGTGCTCGTCGGTGGCGTAGCTGATGGCCGCCGAGCCCGGCGAGTGCATCGGCGGTTCGTAGAGGTTCTTCTTGTCCTTGGGCAGCAGGTAGATGCCGGTCAGGAAGAACGTCATGTGGGCGTTGTACTGCTGGGCCAGCTCCCGGTAGTGCGAGAAGAGCTGGTCGTCGCCCTGGAGGGCACCGTCCCAGGAGAAGACGACGAACTGGGGCGGCTTCTCGCCGGGCTTGAGCGGTACGGCCTTCAGCTCGCCCTTCTGCGGCCCGGTGTAGGAGGTGGAGCCGTCGCCGAGCACATGGGTCTTGCCGTCCCAGGCCGGTTCCTTCTTCACCTTCGCGGCGCCGGGCCCGTGGGCGCGGGCGGAGGCGGCCGGCGTGGTGTGGTCGGTGTTCAGGGCCAGGTAGGTGGCGGCCGTGGACGTGACGACGAGGAAGGCCGTCATGGCCGCGAAGCCCTGGCGTGCCGAGGCTGCGGCGGAAACCGGATCGGACTCGCGGCGTCGGCGCCGGCTGTGCTTCGAGTTCATACGGGGCACATTCTGCGAGGGGGACGGGCGGAGCGTGGCGCGGCCACCGGGTGGCCGGCGGCGGGGGCCGAGCGCGGTCGGCCGACAGGATCAGCGGAGCGGGCTCATGGCACCCGACCAGATGCCGTACGGCACGTCGGCGGGCGGTGTGCCGGCGATCCCCTTGAGCGGCAGCGGTTCGAGGCTCTTGGTCAGGTCGATGCGATACAGGACGACGGCCGTCGACACGGAGTCGTTCGAGCCCACGTACCAGGCGGCCTTGTCGTCCATCGTGAAGCCGCGCTTGGCGGCCACCTCGGCCGTCGCGGGGGCCGCGCCGGGGTGGCTGATGCGGAAGGAGTCCGCGAGGGCGTCGGTGACCTGGCGGGCCACCTCCGCGCGCATCGCGCGGTGGGGTGCGGGCATGTCCAGCCGGACGCGGGAGCCGTTGCGGGTGATGCGGTGCACCGAGTACGGCTCGTAGTGCGTGCCGTCGGCCGCGAAGGTGGCGTAGGCGCTGGCCATGCGGATCGCGCTGGGCGTGGCCGCGCCGAGCGACATGCTCGGCACCTGCGGTCCGATGCTGGAGGAGAGCAGGCCCGAGGCCTCGGCGGTCGCGCGCACCTTGTCCAGTCCGGCGTCCATGCCCAGCTGCATGAACGGGGTGTTCACGTTCGAGGCGAGGGCCGCGCGCAGGGTGATCTGGCCGTAGTTCTTGTTGCCCTCGTTGTGGGCGGCGACCTTCTTGCCGCCGCGGTCCCAGTAGGGGCCCTCGGGCGTGCTCACCGGGACGCCGTCGTTGCCGTCGTAGAGGGACTCGGGGCCGACGGGGGTGGCCGCGCCCTCGCGGGTCTTGTGGACGCCGTTCTCC
The DNA here is from genome assembly GCF_000725495.1 of Streptomyces aureus. Classification (GTDB taxonomy): domain Bacteria; phylum Actinomycetota; class Actinomycetes; order Streptomycetales; family Streptomycetaceae; genus Streptomyces; species Streptomyces aureus_B. The sequence continues at coordinate 97,401 of NZ_JNZD01000024.1, read as the reverse complement.
AGGCCGGCCGCGTAGACGAAGGGCAGGAAGGCCGAACCGGCGGGGACGGTGGTCGCGTTGGACTCGTTGTAGCCCTGCTCGCGATGGTCGGGGCCGCCGTAGACGGCGAGGATCCGGCCGTCGTCGGCGATCGAGGCGGCGCCGTAGTGGGCGGCCTTCGCGTTGCCCGGGTCGCTCTTCTTCGTCGCCTTGCGGGCCTTGGTCACCGCGTCGGTGAGGGCGGTCTCGCGCCGGCGGTCGAAGGTCGTGTAGATCTGGTAGCCGCCGAGGTCGAAGTCACGGTCGGAGATGTGCCCGGCCTTCTTGGCGTACTGGGTCGCGAGCTCGACGAGGTAGTCGCTCTGCTTGCCGGTGTCGTAGCTGCCGCTCTGCTTGATCGGCTCGGGGAACTTCGTGTACTTGGCCCGCTCGGACGCCGAGAGCTTGCCCGTCTTGACCATGCGGTCGAGGATCCAGGACCAGCGTTCCACGGCACGCTTGTGGTTGGCCTTGCTCAGCGTGGGGTCGTAGAGGCCCGCGCCCTTGAGGAGCGAGGCGAGGAACGCGCCCTCGCTGGCGTCGAGGTGGCTCACGTCCTTGCCGTAGTAGGCCTGCGAGGCGCGCTGGAGGCCGTAGGTGCCGCGTCCGAACCAGCTGGTGTTGAGATAGCCCTCGAGGATCTTGTCCTTGCTCATCCGGTTGTCGAGCTTGAGGGCGATCATGGCCTCGGTGAACTTGCGGGTCACCGAACGGTTCTGGTTCAGGTAGACGTTCTTGACGTACTGCTGGGTGATGGTGGAGCCACCCTGGGTGTCGCCCTGGCCGACCGTCTTCACCAGGGCACGGGCCAGGCCCTTGGCGGAGATGCCGGGGTCGCTGTAGAAGCTCTCGTTCTCCGCCGCGAGGACCGCCGAACGGACGTCCTCGGGAATGTCCTTGAGGGGCATGGCCTGGCGGCGCACCCAGCCGGTACGGGCCATGGGGGTGCCGTCGGACCAGAAGTAGACGTTGTCCTGCTGTGTGGCGTACGTGTTGAGGTTCTGGGGTACGTCGGTCGCCGCGTAGGCGATGACGAGCAGCGAGCCGCTCAGGCCTATGGACAGCGCGAAGGCGCCGAGCCACTGCCGCCAGGAGGGCACCCAGCGCCGCAGTCCGGTCCGTCCGGGGCGCGGGTAGGCGGGTTTGAGGCGGCGGGCGTACGGTGCGAGCCGGGTGGCCAGCCGGGCCGGGGCGGAGGGCTTCGAGGGCTTGCGCCGGCTTCCGCGGCCGCGCTGCGGTGCCGGGGTGTCAGCCATGGCGCACCCCCGCGCACGGGCGGCCCAGGGACAGGGGATTTCGGGCACCGCCGGGATGCCTTGTCCTGGTCACGACTGCGTCTCCCTCCGCACTTCGGAATTGCGCGCGCGGGTAGTTGCAGCGGCCGCTTTCGCGGCTGCGAGCCCCCCTCCCCGACCTTGCGGCTCGTCGCGGCCCTATTAAATTATCAGCGACCAACGCAATCCCTTCGATCAGCAACGAGACAAAAAAGTTCAGAGGTCAACTGGCGTCCCTCGACGGCCCTCCGCGACCAGCCGTCACGCCCGCCCCGGGGGCCCCGGACCGCCACGAGCGGCCGGCGGCGCGGAGCCCTCTGAAGGACGGCCCCTTCCGGCTAACCTGGGGGCATGCCTCGCTACGAATACCGCTGCCGGACCTGCGGCGACACCTTCGAACTGAGCCGCCCCATGGCCGAGTCGGCCTCCCCCGCGGCCTGTCCCGCCGGACACGACGACACGGTCAAACTGCTGTCGGCGGTCGCCGTCGCGAGGGGCGGCGCGGGCTCCGCGCCGGCGCCCGCGCCGCGCCCGAACGGCGGCGGGGGCGGGTGCTGCGGCGGCGGTTGCTGCGGCTGAGCGCGGGATTTCTCACCAACTCTTCAGCCGCCTCGGGTTCGGCTCCGGCGTGTCGTGACGGAACGGTCCCGGTGCCCCCAACAGGGCCGCATCGGGACCAAGTTGCACACGTGACCCGATTTCCGCCGAACCGGGCACATCGCGGGGGCGGCTGTCATGGATTCCCGACTCCGCGGGAATGAAGCGGAGTTCGCCATTCCGTTTACCGGGTTTCCGAACGGAGTTCGGTATACCGATCGAGCAGGCCCGAATCCAGGACCGGAACGGCGACCGGACCGGGCCGAAGGCCGAGACCGGGAGCAGGCTCGGGGTCCGGCCTGGGAGCAGGCTTGGGGTCCGGCCTGGGAGCAGGCTCGGGGTCCGGCCCGGGAGCAGGCTCGGGGTCCGGCCCGGGAGCAGGCTCGGGGTCCGGCCCGGGAGCAGGCTCGGGGTCGGGCCGGGCAGGCTTGGGGTCGGGCCGGGCAGGCTTGGGGTCGGGCCGGGACCCGGCGGAAAGCCGGGGCCGGGGCCGGGACCGGGCGGTTGTCGCCGGTCCCGGCCCCGGGCCTGGGTTGGTCAGACCGCCGTCGGACCGGTGCCGAAGCCCGTACTGGCACTGACGAACTCCCGCAGGATCCGCTCCCCCGCCAGAACGCCCCGCTCCGGCAGCGCGGTGATCGCCAGCGCCGTCCAGTCGGCCTCGGCGAGTTCGCCGTGGCCCGGACGCCAGCCGCGGTCCGCGGCGAGCAGCAGGTCGGCGTCGAGCAGCGAGTCCCCGGCGCCCAGGACGAGGGAGGTCCCGGTGCGGCGGGCCACCTCACGCACGGCCGCGCTCTTGGTGAGCGGCTTCGGCACCGCGTAGATCTTGCGGCCCTGGAGAGAGACCGTCCAGCCGCGGTTCTCCGCCCAGACGGCCAGGTTCTTGACCCACTCCTCGGGGAGCAGTTCCCGCTCCACCACGAGATAGGCGAACAGGTCCTCGGCGACACGGTGCTTGCGCAGCCAGGCCGGGTCGGCCGTCGCCTCCAGGTGGTCGCGCACCTCGTCGAGCGGCGCGCACTCGGAGGCGAGCCGCTCCTTCACGGACCGGTGCCAGTCGGGGTCGGAGACACCGTCGACGAGCAGGTGCCCGCCGTTGGCGCAGATCGCGTACTCGGGGGCCGGACCGGGCAGGTTGATGCGCTGGTACTGCTTGCGGGTGCGGGTCGTGGTGGGCACGAAGTGCGCGATGTCGCCGAGTTCGGTGAGCAGCGCGGCGGCCGTCTCCGTCATGTAGGAGAGGGGCTTGCTCTCGTGCACCTCGACGCAGAGCAGCCGGGGCGCGCGGGCGTCGGGCATGGTGAGCGCGAGGGCCGCGGCGGAGTAGATGAGGGTGCGGTCGAGGTCGCTGGCGACGAGGGCCTTGGGCAGGGACATCAGAGGGTCACCGCCTTGCCGTCGGCACCGGTCGCACCGCGCGTGTACTTCGGGTGGATCAACCCCACGCAGCTGTACGGGAGTTCGTCGACCTCCTCGACGGGCACCCCGCGCTGTGCGGCGAGGAGACGTACGTGGTCGAGGTCGGCGCCGGCTCCGGCGCGCGCGAGGATCTTCCAGGGGACGCGGCGCAGCAGGACCCGGGTGGTCTCGCCGACGCCCGGCTTGACGAGGTTCACGTCGTGGATGCCGTGCTCCTCGCTGATGCGCTCGACGGCCGCCCAGCCCTCCCAGGTGGGGGTGCGGTCGGCGGCGAGGAGTTCCTTCGCCCGGTCGCGGGCCGCTTCTGCGACGTCGGGGAAGTGGGCGGCGACGGTGTCGAGGAACTCGACGGAGACGTCGGAGCCGGCCAGCTCGCGGTAGAACTTCGCGCCGTGGTAGTCGTGTTCGCCGACCAGGTCGGCGCGCAGGACGGTGCGCGAGATGAGTCCGGAGACGGTCGAGTTGAGGCAGGCGGAGGGGATCAGGAAGTCCTCGCGGGTGCCGTAGGTGCGCACGCAGGAGCCGGGGTCGGCGAGCACCGCTATCTCGGGGTCGAAGCCGGTGATGCCCTCGGCCGCCTCGAACTCCTTGATGGCGTCGGTGAGTTCGCGGGTGATGGCGCCCTTGCCGGTCCAGCCGTCGACGAAGACGACGTCGGCGGGGTCGTGGTGGGCGGCGAGCCAGCGCAGCGCGTTGGCGTCGATGCCGCGGCCGCGGACGATGGAGACGGCGTAGTGCGGCAGGTCGAGGCCGTGCTGGTGCCGGGCCCAGCGGCGCATGAGGACGCCGACGGGGGTGCCGGCGCGGGCCAGGGACACCAGGACGGGGCTCGGGGAGCGGTCGGCGAGCACGAGTTCGGTCACGGCGCCGACGGCCTCGGCGATCCGGGCGGCGGAGGCGTCGAGGGCCGCGTGGAACAGCTCCTGGTACGCGGTGCTCGGCTGGTACTCGACCGGCAGCGACTCGGCGTAGTGGGCGCCGCCGCTCTGGATGGCCTCCTCGCGCTCCTCGGTCGGCGCCTCCAGCGTGACGTCCGACAGGTCCTGCAGCAGCCAGCCGACCTCGTCGGGGGCGTACGAGGAGAAGGCGGGGCCGCGGAGGGGCTCGGGCAGCATGGAGGGCCTTTCGGTGGACGGCCGTGCGGGGACGTGGCTGGGCACGACGGCTAGCAGGACGTGCGGGGTGTGGGCCGCCAACTGTGCCAACAGGCCGTCGGGCGCGTGAAGCGCGGGTGTGTCGGCGGTGGAGTCGACGACGGCGACGACGGCGTCGAAGCCGGCTCCGGCGACGTTGTAGGCGTAGCGCTCGCCGGGTCCGTCGTCGGGGTCGTCATGGGCCGGGAAGGCGATGCGGCTGCGGATGGCGTAGCCGGGGTCGTCGAGGGCGAGCACCGGGGAGCGGGTCGTGGTGGAGAAGCGCACCTCGGCGGGGAGGGTCCGTTCCAGTTCTCCGGCCAGCCGCAGCGGCGCGTACATCAGTTCCTCGAAGCCGAGGACCAGGACGCGGCGGGCGCCGTCGGGCAGGGCGTCGGCGAGGCGTGCCCCCATGGCGGGCAGGGCCGCCTCCAGGCGTATTCGGTGTCCGGGGGTGAATCCGTGCCGTCCGCCGTCGGGGAGGCCGTGGGGCCAGCCGAGGTCGACGCGGACGGCCGGGGCGGCGGTCCTGGGGGCGGGGGCGGCGGGCGTGGCGGACTCGTGCCGGGCGACCAGGGCGGTTCCCCTGGCGAGGACGTCCTCGGGCAGGCGCACGGTGCCCGAGGCGGCGGCGATCAGGTCGACGCGGGCGCCGATGTCGCCGGCGAACTTCTCGAAGCGGGCGTGGTCGGCCGGCGAGCGCATGTCGACCAGGGCGACGACGACGTACCGCTCGCGCGGGTAGCGCCGGTGCAGGTCGCGGATGGTGTTGAGGACGGTGTTGCCGGTGGAGAACTCGTCGTCCACGAGGACGAGCGGGCCGGAGCCGGCGAGCAGCCCCGGGTCCTCGGGCAGCAGGAGGTGCGAGGTGGCGTGGGAGTGGGACTCCTCGAAGCCGCCCGCCTGCCGGACCCCGGCGACCGGGCGCCGGGTGGAGTGGAGGTAGGGCGCGACGCCCGTGCCGTCCGCGACCGCGTGGCCGAGGCCGGTGGCGGTCTCGGCGTACCCGAGGACGACGGCCGCGCGGGTGTCCTCGGCGCCCAGCAGTTCGCGCACCCGCCGGCCGAGCTCGACGCCGTAGCCGTGGACGACGGCGGGCGACTGCGGCACGTGCTTGCCGAGCACGTTCGAGACGAGCAGGTGGGCGCGCTTGGGGTTGCGCCGCAGGGCGAGGCCCAGCAGGCCGCTCAGCTCCTCGTCGCCGACGAGTTCGACGCCGAGCCGTTCGGCGACCCAGGTGCCGCTCCACACCGGGTCCCGCGGGGCGCCGGGCCGGTCCGGGCCGTCCGGGCCGCCGCTGCCGCTGGGGTGGTTCGGGTCCTGCGCTGCTGGGGTGTTCATCTGTTCCTTGCTGTCGGGGGTGCGCTGCGCTCGGCCGGGCCGGCTCACGCCGGGATTCCGGCGAGGAGCAGGTCGACGAAGCCGATGTCCTCGCGGGCGACCCCGAAGACCTCGGCGCGCAGCAGGGTGCGCTCGGCCCAGGCGCGGTGCGGCTTCACCTCGTTCATTTTGTTCGTGTACGCCGATCTCAGTACACCCCCGCCGCCGCGCTCCGGCCTGAGGATGTCCTGGGCGTCACTGAACTCCTCGTGGCTGACCACGGAGAGTGCGTGGACGGGCGGTACGTGCGAGGGGTGGATGCAGGTCTTGCCCATCAGGCCGTTGGCCTGGTCGAGTGCTATCTCGCGCAGGAGTCCGTCCATGGCGTGCTCGAGGAGCCGCTCGCGCAGTTCGTCGGCCTGGCCCTCCAGGAAGGGGCTGCGGCGCAGCTGCGGCTTGAACATGCGTTCGGGGACGCGGAAGTACTCCCAGACGGGCCCGGTGACGGTGAAGCCGCTGCCGTCGGCGCGGCCGAGCATGTTGACCACGTCGGCGATGACGGAGGCGACGACCTGGACGTCGTAGGCGGTCATGTCGGGGGCGCGGCGCAGCCCGTAGGAGGAGCAGAAGTCCGTGACGCCGAGGCGCAGCGCGAGGACGCGGTCGCGGTACTTGTCGACGGCGCGGAAGATGCCCTCGAGGGTCTCCACCCGTGATTCGCGGTAGAGCAGTTCGGGTGATTCCAGGACGGGCATGGCGAACAGACGCCTGCCGCTGTCCGCCTCGGCGGTGGCGAGCGCTTCCAGGAACGGCGTGCCGCGTTCCTCGGTGAACTTGGGCATCACGAACCCGGACAGCAGTCGGACGGCGGGGCCGAGGCGGCGCACGAGGTCGGGGATCTGTTCGGGGAAGCGGACCCGTACGAAGAGCAGCGGCAGTTCGCCGGCTTCGGGGCGGGACGCGAGGTCGGTGAACTGGCGGACGAGGTTCTCCTCGGCGCCGGTGACCTCGGCGTCGTCGATGGAGTCCTCCAGGCACAGCACCATGGAGACGACGCCTCGGGTGGTCTGCTTGACGATGTCGTCGGCGAGCGTGGGCCGGGTGGCCGGGCTGTAGAGCGTCGCTCCGAGGGCGGCGGCCAGTACTCTGGCCGGCGAGTCGGAGGTGAAGACGCCGGGCTCCCGGTGGAAGAGGCGCTGCCGCTCCTCCGGGGTGACGTGACCGAAATGACGCATGGGACTCCCCCGCGGCGGCTAGATGGCCGAATGTGATGTGGCCGGTAATAGTACGTATGGATCCATGACATCGATTCCCACCGGGCGTGAAGAACAGGTAACTCCGCCGTGTCCATCACCGGCCGGTTCAGGAACGACCCCACATTGTCGTGACCAGGACCGACAGGGCAGGATGACGGCATGACGCACGCGATGCTGAAAGGGTCGAACGTCCCGCTGGACGCCACAGCGGTGCGCGCCGTCCTGCGCTGGACTCCCGGCCAGGGTGTCCCCGATGTCGATGCCTCCGCGCTGCTCCTCGGCCCCGACGGTCGTGTGCGATCCGACGAGGACTTCGTCTTCTACAACCAGCCCCGCCACCCTTCGGGCAAGGTGTGGCGGCTCGGCAAGAAGCGCGGTGCCGAGGGCCTCACCGACACGATCCAGACGGATCTGACGGGTGTCGAGCCCGGCGTCGGACAGATTCTCCTGGTCGCATCGGCCGACGACGTCACCTTCGACCACGTACGCGATCTGCGCATTCTGCTGTACGACGCGGCCGTCGCGGACGGTGAACCGCTGGCGTACTTCGACATCAAGCCGGAGACGGGTGCGGAGACCGCGCTGATCTGCGGCGAGCTGTACCGGCGCGGGGACGGCTGGAAGTTCCGGGCGCTCGGCGAGGGCTATTCGAACGGCCTGGTGGGGCTCGCGACCGACTTCGGGATCTCGGTGGACGAGTCCGAGGCCGCCGCGGCGTCCGACGCCGGGGCGGTGCCGGAGACGACCGCCTGGGCCTCGCCCGCCACGGCTCCCGAGACCTCGCTGCCGCTGCCGCCGGAGCAGTCCGCCCCGCCCCCGCAGCAGCCGGCCCCCGTCCCGCAGCAGCCCGCCTACGGCTATCCGGGGCCCGCCGCCGCGGCGACCGGCCCTGCGTACGGCTACCCGCAGCCGGCGGGCCGGGCGGAGGATCCTTCCGCCTACGGCTATCCGCAGCCGCAGAGCGCGCCGGCGACGCAGCCCGCGTACGGCTTCCCGCAGGCGGTGGGCTCGGGTCCGGACCCCGACTTCCGGCTGCCGCCGCAGGGTCCGCAGTTCATGAGCCGCTGAGTCCGGCGGGCGCACGCGGCGCCCGCCGTCCGGGGCCGGCCGGCGGCTAACGGTCGGCCTTCGACTTGTACCCGCGGCCCCACGCGAGACCCCAGCCGTAGAGCCGGTCGAGTTCGGCCTGGAAGCCGTAGACGAACTTCACCTCGCGGCGCACGGTCACCTCGCCCTTGTCGCACTCGATCATGACGACGGCGCAGGAGCGGGCCTGCGGATGGCGTTCCTCCAGGCCGATCTCGATGCGCGGGCCGTTGCTCGGATAGAGCGTGATGATGGCGTGCGTACGGTCGAAGGCCGGGGTCTTGTCGTAGATGTAGACGAAGACCAGCAGACGTTTGATGTCGTCGCGGTGGTCGAGATTGACGAACGCCGTCTCGCCCGAGCCGGAGCCGAAGCGGTCGTCACCGCTGAGCTTGACGTACGGCGGGGCGTTGAGTTCGCCGAAGAAGCTGCCGAGCGGCTGGACGACGCCCTTGGTGCCGTCCGTCAGCTCGTACATGACACCGAGGTCGAGGTCGACGTTGACCATGCTCTGGGTGTGCGCCTGGACCACTTCCGGTTTGAACGTGCGCAGCGGGTTGCGCAGCAGACTGCCCCGCTCGGGCCCCCCGATGTCGGAGGTGCGCATCCGCCAGGACAGGTTGATGCGGAGGTTCCCGCCGGCCGCGCCCTGCCGGGTGAGCGAGACGGTGTGGTTGCGCTTGGTCATTTCGATGGAGTTGGTGGCCGCGCTGCCGGAGTCGAAGTCGGCCGAGCGGCCGCGCCACAGGTCCTGCCAGATGCCCATTCGGCCCCCCACGTCGGTCGGTATGCGACGGGGCGGCCGCCGAGGACTCGTCCTCGACGGCCGCCCCGCTCAGAGCGTTCCTCAGCCAGGGGGGTGTCACACCCCGGACGAGACCTCAGCCTTCTCGTCCGAGGCCGGGGCTTTTCCCTCGGCGTCGGCGAGTGCCTTGTTGCGGCGTACGGAGGACCAGAACGACAGGGCGATCAGGACGACGCCGACGAGGCCGGTGATGACCTCGTTGATCTCGTACTGGATGGTGACCATGAGGATCACGGCCAGGGCGCCGATGGCGTAGTGGGCGCCGTGCTCCAGGTAGACGTAGTCGTCGAGGGTGCCCTGGCGGACCAGGTAGACGGTCAGGGACCGGACGTACATGGCGCCGATGCCGAGGCCGAGCGCCATCAGGACGATGTCGTTGGTGATGGCGAAGGCGCCGATGACGCCGTCGAAGGAGAAGGAGGCGTCCAGGACTTCCAGGTACAGGAACATGAAGAACGCGGCCTGGCCGGCGAGGACGATGGCCGGCTTCTGCTTGCCGCTGCGCTCGGCCTCCTCCTCGGCCTCGTGCTCGCGCTCCTCCTCATCCTCGAGCCTGTCCTCGAAGTAGCCGGAGAGTCCGCCGACGATCATGTACGTGATCAGACCGGCGATGCCGGAGACCAGCACCGTCTGCGCCTTGTCGACGTGGCCGCCGCCGTGCTGGTGGGCGTGGACCGCGAAGGTCATGGAGGTGATCAGCAGGACGATCAGGGCGATGCAGACCGACAGCATGTCGACCTTGCCGAGCTTGGCCAGCGGACGCTCGATCCAGCGCAGCCACTGGATGTCCCGGTCCTCGAAGATGAAGTCGAGGAAGATCATGAGCAGGAACATGCCACCGAACGCGGCGATCGACGGATGGGCGTCCGTGACCAGCTGCTGGTACTTGTCCTTGTCGTTCAGCGCGAGATCGACCGCGTCGATCGGGCCGATCTTGGCGCTGATGGCGACGATCACGACGGGGAAGACCAGGCGCATACCGAAGACGGCGATCAGCACACCGATCGTGAGGAAGATCTTCTGCCAGAAGGCATTCATCTTCTTCAGGATTCCGGCGTTGACGACCGCGTTGTCGAAGGACAGCGAGATCTCCAGGACGGCGAGGATCGCGACGATGCCGAACGCGGTCCAGCCGCCGTAGGCGGCCGCCGCCGCCAGGCCGAGCGCGGTGATCGCGAACGACCAGCCGAAGGTTTTCAGAAGCACTGGCTACCCAATCATCGTGAGGTGGGGGCACCCCCAAGCGGTGGCTCGGAGAGTGCGCAACCCCGTGCCGTACTCGGCTTTACCTACTGTTGACCACGAAGTCTAAGGGGCCGCCTTCAGCTGATACAGGTGGGTCTAGGAAACATTGACCCCGAAGTCCAGGGCGATACCCCTCAGTCCCGACGCGTACCCCTGGCCGACCGCGCGGAACTTCCACTCGGCGTTGTAGCGGTAGACCTCGCCGAAGATCATCGCCGTCTCGGTCGAGGCGTCCTCGGAGAGGTCGTAGCGGGCGAGTTCCTGGCCGTCGGCCTGGTTGACGACCCGGATGTAGGCGTTGCCGACCTGGCCGAACGTCTGGCCGCGGTTGTCCGCGTCATGGATCGAGACCGGGAAGACGATCTTGTCGACGACGGCGGGGACCTTGGACAGGTCGATCAGGATCGTCTCGTCGTCGCCGTCGCCCTCGCCGGTGAGGTTGTCGCCGGTGTGCTCGACGGAGCCGTCCGGGCTCTTCAGCTGGTTGTAGAAGATGAACCACTCGTCCCCGAGCACCCGGCCGCCGCTGCACAGCAGGGCGCTGGCGTCGAGGTCGAAGTCGGCTCCGGTGGTGGAGCGCGCGTCCCAGCCGAGCCCGATCATGACGTTTGTGAGGTTGGGTGCGGCCTTCGAGAGGGAGACATTGCCCCCCTTGGCGAGCGTGACGCCCATGATGCTGGTCCTCCCCGAGGTTCGATCTTCACTTGGTACGGCCGGTCCGGTGCCGCACCGAGGCGGTGCGGCACCGGACCGGGTTGCCCGAAGGCGGTGACTCAGACGTTGACGCCGAAGTCCTGCGCGATGCCGCGCAGGCCCGAGGCGTAACCCTGGCCGATGGCGCGGAACTTCCACTCGGCGCCGTTGCGGTACAGCTCGCCGAAGACCATGGCGGTCTCCGTCGAGGCGTCCTCGGAGAGGTCGTAACGCGCGATCTCCGCCTCGCCGGCCTGGTTCACCACGCGGATGTACGCGTTGCGGACCTGGCCGAACGACTGCTGGCGGTTCTCGGCGTCGTAGATCGAGACCGGGAACACGATCTTGGCGACGTCGGCGGGGACGGCGGCGAGGTTGACCTTGATCTGCTCGTCGTCGCCCTCGCCCTCACCGGTGATGTTGTCGCCGGTGTGCTCGACCGAGCCGTCCGGGCTCTTCAGGTTGTTGAAGAACACGAAGTTCTGGTCGGTGCTGACCTTGCCGTCCGCGTTCGTGAGGATGGCGCTGGCGTCGAGGTCGAAGTCCACGCCGGTGGTGGTCCTGGCGTCCCAGCCCAGACCGACGATGACCGCGGTCAGTCCCGGGGCCTCCTTCGACAGCGATACGTTGCCGCCCTTGCTGAGGCTGACTCCCACGAGTCCTCCCAATGGTGTTCAGGGGCGGGGAGCCCCGTAGGTGCGTTGGTATCGGATCAACGGTTCGATCCTAGTGACGGGTTCCCGTGCCTTGCAGGGCTTGGAACCGATGAATCACAGGGTGTCGAGCGCCTTCACGTACTCGTTCAGGTCACGCGCGTCCGGCAGCGCGTTGACGACGGTCCAGCGGACGACACCCTCCTTGTCGATGACGAACGTGCCGCGCACGGCGCAGCCCTTGTCCTCGTCGAAGACGCCGTAGGCGCGCGAAATGTTGCCGTGCGGCCAGAAGTCGGAGAGAAGCGGGTACTCCAGGCCCTCCTGCTCGGCGAAGACGCGCAGGGTGTGGATGGAGTCGTTGGACACGGCGAGGAGCTGCGTGTCGCGGTCCGTGAACTGCGGCAGGTTGTCGCGCAGGGAGCACAGCTCGCCGGTGCACACGCCGGTGAAAGCGAAGGGGTAGAAGAGCAGCACCACGTTCTTCTCACCACGGAAGTCGGACAGCCGCACGGTCGCGCCGTGGTTGTCCTTCAGCTCGAAGTCCGGTGCCTTGGTGCCGACCTCGATGGCCATAGTCACTCGCTTCCCTTCCACGGGTCTGTTCGGGTGACGACCAGCCTACGCAGTGATCGCCCCGGGGCGGCGGCGCGACCCCCGCGAGGTCCCCCGGCTGCGCGCGCCGGCCCCTCCCGCCGGGACGAACCGGACGTCGGACCGGGGCGGGCCGGGGCCGCTCCGGGGTGTTTCGGGGCATGCGTGAGGCCCCCGGCGAGGTGGCTCGGCGGGGGCCTCACACATGCTCTGCTGGCAGACGGGGCTGCAGCTCAGCGCTTCGACTTGGGGGTGGCCAGGCGGGTGCCCGACCATTCCTTGCCGACGGAGATGCTCTTCGTCTGGGAGAGGCCGGCTGTCTGTGCGGCATCGCTGATGTCGCTGGGCTCGACGTAACCGTCCCTGCCGGTCTTCGGGGTCAGCAGCCAGATGTTGCCGCCGTCCTCAAGGAAACCGATGACGTCCACCAGTGCGTCCGTGAGATCGCCGTCCTCGTCCCGGAACCACAACAGCACCACGTCTGCGACGTCGTCGTAGTCCTCGTCGACCAGATCCTGGCCGATCAGCGATTCGATGCCTTCACGGAGCTCGTGGTCAACGTCGTCGTCGAAGCCGATCTCCTGGACCACCTGTCCGGGCTCGAACCCCAGCCTGGCGGCCGGGTTGGTCCGCTCCTCCGCGTGGTCCGCGGTCGCGCTCACGGCTTGCCTCCTGATCATGTTTCGGAATGGGGGTGTCCCCCTGGCTCGTCCGGAGCCGGGGGATCTCAGCCACGCGCGTACGCGAAGCGTTGGCCGTAGTCCACACGGGCGGAGCGGATCGCGCAAGTACCCGGCCGTCGAGACCGCCGAAACGGTGACGATCCTGGCAGTGCCGACGCAACTCCCTGCGGGCCATCATGACGCCACGTGACGGGCACCACACACTTCTGCCCCATTTGTTCCCTTCGGAACCCTCGGGGCGTGCGAAAGCCGAACGACTTTGCGGAACGCGTCACGCCCTGAGCGTATCGTTACGTTTTGGTCGGGACCGTCCCAACGGTCCGCACGAGGGACCCGGTTACCCCCTGGTAGAGATGACGTACGCGTTCTCGGGGTACACGATGGGGATCGGTGCAGACGCAGGGAAACCCACCGAAGACAGCCCTCTGACAGCGAAGGAACAGCGTGGCTTCCGGATCCGATCGCAACCCGATCATCATTGGCGGCCTTCCCAGCCAGGTCCCGGACTTCGACCCTGAGGAGACTCAGGAGTGGCTCGACTCCCTCGACGCGGCCGTCGACGAGCGCGGCCGCGAGCGGGCCCGCTATCTGATGCTGCGGCTGATCGAGCGAGCCCGTGAGAAGCGCGTGGCCGTGCCCGAGATGCGCAGCACGGACTACGTCAACACGATCGCCACCAAGGACGAGCCGTTCTTCCCCGGCAACGAGGACATCGAGCGCAGGGTCCTCAACGCCACCCGCTGGAACGCCGCCGTGATGGTCTCCCGGGCGCAGCGCCCGGGTATCGGCGTGGGCGGCCACATCGCGACCTTCGCCTCCTCGGCCTCCCTCTACGACGTCGGCTTCAACCACTTCTTCCGGGGCAAGGACGAGGGCGACGGCGGCGACCAGATCTTCTTCCAGGGGCACGCCTCGCCGGGCATCTACGCCCGCGCGTTCCTCCTGGACCGGCTCTCCGAGCAGCAGCTCGACGCGTTCCGCCAGGAGAAGTCGAAGGCGCCCCACGGACTGTCCTCGTACCCGCACCCGCGGCTGATGCCGGACTTCTGGGAGTTCCCGACGGTGTCGATGGGCCTCGGCCCGCTCGGCGCGATCTTCCAGGCGCGGATGAACCGCTACATGGAGGCGCGCGGCATCGCGGACACCTCCAAGTCGCACGTCTGGGCGTTCCTCGGCGACGGCGAGATGGACGAGCCGGAGTCGCTCGGCCAGCTGTCGATCGCCGCGCGCGAGGGCCTGGACAACCTGACCTTCGTGGTGAACTGCAACCTCCAGCGCCTCGACGGCCCGGTCCGCGGCAACGGCAAGATCATCCAGGAGCTGGAGTCACAGTTCCGGGGCGCCGGCTGGAACGTGATCAAGCTGGTCTGGGACCGCACCTGGGACCCGCTGCTCGCGCAGGACCGCGACGGGGTGCTCGTCAACCGGCTGAACACCACGCCGGACGGCCAGTTCCAGACGTACGCCACGGAGACGGGCGCGTACATCCGCGAGCACTTCTTCGGGGACGACCACCGGCTGCGCGCGATGGTCGAGAACATGACCGACGACCAGATCCTGCACCTGGGGCGCGGCGGTCACGACCACAAGAAGATCTTCGCGGCGTTCTCGGCGGCCAAGGCCCACGCGGGCCAGCCGACGGTGATCCTGGCGCAGACGGTCAAGGGCTGGACGCTCGGCCCGAACTTCGAGGGCCGCAACGCCACGCACCAGATGAAGAAGCTGACGGTCGCCGACCTCAAGGGCTTCCGCGACCGGCTGCACCTGCCGATCTCCGACAAGGAGCTGGAGGACGGCGCGCCGCCGTACTACCACCCGGGCCGGGACTCGGAGGAGATCCAGTACATGCACGACCGCCGCAAGGGCCTCGGCGGGTACGTGCCGACGCGTCTCGTGCGGTCGAAGCCGCTGGCTCTGCCCGACGACAAGACGTACGCGACCGTGAAGAAGGGTTCGGGCCAGCAGTCGATCGCCACGACCATGGCGTTCGTCCGGCTGCTCAAGGACCTCATGCGGGACAAGGAGATCGGCAAGCGGTTCGTGCTGATCGCGCCCGACGAGTACCGCACGTTCGGAATGGACTCGTTCTTCCCGAGCGCGAAGATCTACAACCCGCTTGGCCAGCAGTACGAGTCGGTGGACCGTGAACTGCTGCTCGCGTACAAGGAGTCGCCGACCGGCCAGATGCTGCACGACGGCATCTCCGAGGCGGGCTGCACGGCCTCGCTGATCGCCGCGGGCTCGGCGTACGCCACCCATGGCGAGCCGCTGATCCCGGTGTACGTCTTCTACTCCATGTTCGGTTTCCAGCGTACGGGTGACCAGTTCTGGCAGATGGCCGACCAGCTGGCGCGCGGTTTCGTCCTGGGCGCGACCGCCGGCCGGACGACGCTGACCGGTGAGGGTCTCCAGCACGCTGACGGCCACTCCCAGCTGCTGGCCTCCACGAACCCGGGCTGCGTCGCCTACGACCCGGCGTTCGGCTTCGAGATCGCGCACATCGTCCAGGACGGTCTGCGCCGGATGTACGGCTCGTCCGAGGAGCACCCGCACGGCGAGGACGTCTTCTACTACCTCACCGTCTACAACGAGCCGCTCCAGCACCCGGCCGAGCCGGAGAACGTGGACGCCGAGGGCATCCTGAAGGGCCTCTACCGCTTCAGCGAGGGCAGCGCGGGCACGATCCCCGCGCAGATCATGGCGTCCGGCATCGGGGTCACCTGGGCCCTGGAGGCGCAGAAGATCCTCGCCGAGGAGTGGAACGTCCGGGCCGACGTCTGGTCCGCGACCTCCTGGAACGAACTGCGGCGCGAGGCCGTCGAGGTGGAGCGGCACAACCTGCTGCACCCCGAGGAGGAGCAGCGCGTCCCGTACGTGACGCAGAAGCTGTCCTCGGCGCAGGGGCCGTTCGTGGCCGTCTCGGACTGGATGCGCTCGGTCCCCGACCAGATCAGCCGGTGGGTGCCGGGCACGTACCAGTCCCTCGGGGCGGACGGCTTCGGCTTCGCGGACACGCGCGGCGCGGCCCGGCGTTTCTTCCACATCGACGCGCAGTCGATCGTGGTGGCCGTGCTGACCGAACTGGCCCGTGAGGGCAAGGTGGACCGCTCGGTGCTCAAGCAGGCGGTCGACCGGTATCAGCTGCTCGACGTACGGGCGGCCGACCCGGGCCCGGCCGGCGGCGACGCGTAGCGAGGGGCAGGAGGGTGGGGGGCGGCGGGCCGTGGGCCCGCCGCCCCCCACCCGTTTTCTTTCTACGATGCGGGCATGAGCGAAGAATCCGCGCAGGCCCGTTGGGAGCGGCGCACCCAGCGGCCCCTGCTCGTCCTCGCGGTGGCGTTCGCCCTCGGGTACGCCGTCCCGATCGTGGACAGCGACGCCGGCCGTCCGGTGACGCTGACCTGCACGCTGGTGGAGTGGGTCGTGTGGGGCTCGTTCGCGACGGACTATCTCGTGCGGCTCGCCCTGGCCCCGGAGCGGCGGTCCTTCGTCCGCGGTCACTGGCTCGACCTGTGCGCCGTGATCCTGCCGATCCTCCAGCCGCTGCGGCTGCTGCGGCTCGTCTCCACGCTGATGCTGGTGGGGCGGCGCGCCCGGATGGCCTCGCAGATCCGGCTGACGACCTACGTCGGCGGGGCGGTCGTCGGTCTGCTGATGTTCGGCTCGCTGGCCGTGCTGTCGGTGGAACGGGACTCGCCGAACGGGAACATCAAGACGCTGGGTGACGCGGTGTGGTGGTCGTTCACGACGATGACGACCGTGGGGTACGGGGATCACGCCCCGACGACGGGGATGGGCCGGGTGCTGGCGGTCGGCCTGATGCTGTCCGGGATCGCGCTCCTCGGTGTGGTCACCGCGAACATCGCCGCCTGGTTCATCTCCCGGTTCGAGAAGGACGACGTGGAGGAACGGCGGCAGACCGCGGCGATCGAGGCGCTCACGGCGGAGGTGCGGGCGCTGCGCGCGGAGGTGGCCGCCATGAAGGGCACCCAGGGGATCCTGCCGCACCCGCTGTCACCGGGGGCGGAGGAGCACTTCCCGACGTAGCCCGGGGGCGGCGACGAAGGCTGCGTGGGCCGGGGCGCGGCGGCGAGGGCTCCGTGGGCCGGGGACGTGATCCGTCGGCCGGGAGGCGGTCGGGCCGAACACCGGTGAGCCGAGGAACGGGGGAACGGCCCCGCGCACCGGTGGGCCCGCGCGCCGCGGGACGGCGTGCGGGCCCTCATCCGGTGTCGGCCGCGCCGGTGTCAGAGCGGGCCGCCGCCCGCTCCCCCGGCCAGCCAGATGACCGCCAGGAGCGTGTCGATCGCTCCCAGAACGAGGGCGATCAGCGCCGGCACCGGCCCCGAGCCGGTCCAGCGGCGGCCCATCGCGAGCCAGCCGCAGACCATCGCGGCCGGCCCGAGGAGGATCCCCAGGGTGAAGAATCCGGCCACCGCGCACACGGTGCCGATGATCCCCAGGGTCGCGCTGTCCGGCCCGGTCCGTGATCCCGTACGGCCACGTGACCGGGGGTATCCGCGCGATCCGTTTCCGAAGCCCGCCATCATCAACTCCTGAACTCCCGTGACCTGTCGGTCGGTTCGGGTCGAAGACCGGGTACCCCCGTTCCACGCCGACAGGCCTGCCCGTCCCACGGCCGGGGCCGGGCGGGGGCCGAGTCGGGGGGCCGGTGGCACGGAAAAGCCCGCCGGAGGGCCCCTGAGAGGGATCTTCCGGCGGGCTCGTCCGCAGGCAGGACGGGTCGGCGTCCGGCGTACGGGGTCCGTCAGATGTGGCCGACGCCCGCGCCCGCCTCGGCGTTCTCGCCGCGCTTGGTCAGCAGTGCGACGAAGACGGCCACGACGGCCACGCCCGCCGCGACGAGACAGGCGAGGCTCATGCCGGAGATGAAGGTCTCGTGGGCGACGTCGGTGATCTGCGCGGCGATCGCGGCCGGGGTGTCCTTGGTGACCGGTGCGACGCCGCCCCGGACCGCCTCGGAGGCCTGGTCGAGCTGGGCCGGGGTGAGCGGCGGCAGCTTGGCCGCGGTCCAGTTGCCCGGGAGGTCGCTGTCGACCTTGGAGGCCATCACGGCACCGAGGACGGCGGTGCCGAGGCTGCCGCCGATCTGCATGGCGGCCTGCTGGAGACCGCCCGCGACACCGGAGAGCTCCATCGGGGCGTTGCCGACGATGACCTCGGTGGCGCCGACCATGACCGGCGCGAGGCCGAGGCCGAGCAGGGCGAACCAGATGGACATCAGACCGCTGGAGGTGTCGGCCTCCAGCGTCGACATGCCGTACATGGCGATCGCGGTGGCCGCCATGCCGCCGGCGAGCGGGATGCGCGGGCCGAGCTTGGTGATGGCCAGGCCCGCGAGCGGGGAGCCGACGATCATCATGCCGGTGAGCGGGAGCAGGTGCAGACCCGCGTCGACCGGGCTCATGCCGTGCACGTTCTGGAGGTAGAACGTCACGAAGAACAGGCCGCCCATGAAGGCGATGGCCATGAGCACCATCAGCACCACACCGGCCGACAGCGGGACGGAGCGGAAGAGGCCGAGCGGGATCAGCGGTTCCTTCACGCGCGTCTCCCAGAAGGAGAACGCGACGAAGCCCACGACCGAGACACCGATGAAGAGCCAGGTCTTGGTGTCGCCCCAGCCCCAGGTCGGGGCCTTGATGAGGGCCCACACCAGACAGAACATCGCCCCGGACAGCAGGACGATGCCGACGAGGTCGAAGGAGCGCGGGGCGTTCTCGGCGCGGTGGTCCAGCAGGATCAGCACGCCGAGCGCGAGGGCGATCAGGCCGACGGGCACGTTGATGAAGAACACCGACTGCCAGCTGACGTGCTGGACGAGCAGACCGCCGAGGATCGGGCCGCCCGCGGTGGAGGCGCCGATGACCATGCCCCAGATGCCGATCGCCATGTTCAGCTTCTCGGCCGGGAAGGTCGCCCGCAGCAGGCCGAGCGCGGCGGGCATGAGCAGCGCGCCGAAGAGGCCCTGGAAGACGCGGAAGGTGACCACGAAGGCGATGCTGTGCGACAGGCCGATCGCGCCGGAGGCGGCGGCGAAACCGGTCACGCCGATCAGGAAGGTCTGGCGGTGGCCGAAGCGGTCGCCGAGCTTGCCCGCGGTGATGAGGGAGACCGCGAGGGCGAGGAAGTAGGCGTTGGTGATCCACTGGACGTCGGCGAAGGTCGCGCCGAGGTCGTCCTTGATGGCCGGGTTCGCGATGGCCACGATGGTGCCGTCGAGGGCCACCATCATGACCCCGACGGCCACGGTGATGAGGGTGAACCACGGATGGCCGCGCAGGCCCGTGGACGGAGCCCCGTCCGACGGGGAGACCGGAGTCTTGTCCTCCGGGCCCGTCTTGTCGATGGTGGTCTGACTAGTCATTTTTCGAGGCTAGTGACAGCCACTGACAAATGACAAACCGATTCACAAGTCGGTAACTGTCACGTCACTCACAGATAGTCTGAACTGGGAGAACAGTTCGGTTGGGAGAGATCACGACACCATGACGGAGACGGTGGACACGGCCGGGACGGCCGCAGCGGCCTCGGCGGGCGAGCCGGCCCGAGCGCCGGGGACGACGGAGCCGGCCGGTACTGCGGCCCCCGGGACGGCCGGTACTGCGGCCCCCGGGGAGCCGAAGGCGGCCCCGCGCCCGGGACTGCGCGAGCGCAAGAAGCAGCGCACCCGGGACGCGCTGCTGCGGGCCGCCCTCGAACTCTTCCTGTCGCAGGGGTACGAGCGGACCACCGTCGACGAGATCGCCGAGGCGGTCGACGTCTCCCAGCGCACCTTCTTCCGCTACTTCGCCGGCAAGGAGGACGCCGCCCTGTTCCTGCAGCGTCTCGCCGAGTCGCACTTCATCGCCGCCGTACGCGAACGACCGGCCCACGAGGCCCCGTTGGAGGCGCTGCGACGCGCGGTCCTGGAGAGCTGGGACACCATCGGCGAGGCGATCGAGGAGGTGGTGCCGATCGAACTGCACATGCGCACGTACCGGTTGATCGAATCGACCCCGGCCCTGCTCGCCGCGCATCTGCGCCGCTCGGAGGAGATCGAGGAGGAGATCGCGCACCTGATCGCCGAGCGCGAGGGACTCGACGTGGACAGGGACCCGCGCCCGCGCATCGCGGTCGCGGTGTTCGGCGGGGTCATGCGGGTCACGGGCCGGCAGTGGGGGGCCGGCGAGGACACGGGCGTCGAGGCGATCCGCGAGCTGACCGCGGCCTATCTCGACCAGGTGGGGCCCGCGTTGGCGGAGAAGTGGGGCCCCGCGCCGCGGTGACGGCGGGCTGCCCTCCGGTGACCCGGCGTCACCCACGGAAACCGGACACACGTCCGTCACGGAACCCCGGGCACACCCGCGCTCGTTGTACGGAGGACGCCGACGCGCGCCGCTCCGTGAAAGCCGCCCGGGGAATCACAACACCCTTGCACGGAGCGTCACATATCGCACACGCGTCGCAGAAATGCACGTACAGAGTGTCACCATTTAACTCAAACTGAACCCGGTTTGCCCCAATCGCCCCACGAGAAACGTGATCCCGGTCACTCGTTTAACGGGAGGCTCCTCACTTCTCCTAGGGTGTCCTCTCAGTGACTTCCTTCGACACCACCCCCCAACTCAACGTCTGGCGCGCACTGCTCGCGCTGGCCGTGGTGTTCGTGATGCTGGCCACCAGTGGCTGGACCGCGCTCCACAGCCACCGGGCACCGTCCCCGCTCCAGGCGTCCCGCTCCGCGTGGGAGCACGGCAGCCTCGCCGGACGCAAGCTGCCGGACCCGGACTCCGCTCCGGGTCTGCTGACGCATTTCTTCGGCTCGCTCGACGCGCAGCAGCGTTCGGAGCTCGCGCACCGCTATCCGCTCGCGGTCGGCAACATGAACGGCGCGCCGGTGACCCTGCGTTACTCGGCGAACCGTCTCGCGCTGAAGCACGAGCGCTCCGTGGAGCGCAAGCGCATGCACGACAACCGGCTGTCCTCGCTCGGCCAGTACGACGCGGGCCGCCGGATGCACCGCTACGACGCGCTGATGGACAAGGGCCGCAAGATCCTCGCCTTCGACCCCAACGGTTCGGGGCGGGTCGCCGAGGTGTTCGGCGACCTCGACACGGCCCGCCGCGTCTCGGTCGTGGTCCCCGGCGTCGACACCGACCTGCTCACCTTCCAGCGCACGTACAAGCAGTACTCGGCGCCGGTCGGCATGGCGGGTTCGCTGTACCGGGCGGAACGCGACGCGGACCCGGCCGCGCGGACGGCCGTGATCGCGTGGGCCGACTACACGGCACCCAGCGGGCTCGGCATCGACTCGGCCACCGCCATGCGGGCCGAGGAGGGCGCGGTCCGGCTGAACGCCCTGGTGCGGGCGCTTCCCGGCAGCTCCGAGGTGGCGCTGTACTGCCACAGCTACGGCTCGGTCCTGTGCGGGGTCGCGGCCTCCTCGCTGCCCTCCCGGGTCTCCGACATAGCGGTGGCGGGCAGCCCCGGGATGCGGACGGCGAAGGCGGCGAACCTGCACACCGGCGCCCGCGTCTGGGCGATGCGCGACGCGGACGACTGGATCCAGGACGTGCCGCACATGGAGCTCGGCGGCCTCGGGCACGGCGCGGACCCGGTGTCCAAGGGGTTCGGGGCGCGGGTCCTGTCCGCCGAGGGGGCGAAGGGTCACGCCGGCTACTTCGAGCCGGGCACGGAGAGTCTTCGCAACTTCGCGGAGATCGGGATCGGCGCGTACCGCGCTGTCAGCTGCGCGCGCGATGATGACGCCTGCCGGACGGGTTTGTCCGCCGGCGCGTCGGTCTGACGCGCGTAGAGGACGAAAAACTGCGGTACGTCCAGAGAGGCGACGGAGGCTTGCGTGCCGCATACGATGGCCCGCATGGGTGACGTACTGGCCGGTTTTCATGCCGCCTGGGAGTTCGAGTCCGACTCCGTGCTCATCCGCTTCGAACGGGGGATCCGCACACCGAAGCTGTTCCAGGCGCTCGGTGAACGCCGTATCCCCCTGGAGGCGATCGCGGCGGTGACGCTGACGCCCGGGAAGCGAGGCACGGTCGTTCTGCGTGCGGTGCCGAGACCCGGCGCCGATCCGCTGATGGAGGCGGCCGCGGGACAGCTCAAGGAGGGGTGCGATCCCTACCGGCTGGTACTGCCGGCCGACCGCGAGACGCTCGCCGAGTACTACGCGGACGAGCTGCGCGGAGCGCTGACCGCCGACGAGGAGCCCGCCGAGCGCTTCCTGGTGAAGCCGCCCGAGGGGCCGCTGACCTTCAAGGCCTACGACGGGAAGGCGTCCTTCGACGGCAAGACGGTGTCCTTCCGCTGGTTCTGGACGGGCGCGTCCTCGGCGAAGTGGAAGGCCGGCGACCAGAGCTTCCCCGTCTCCGAGCTGTGCGGGGTGGAGTGGCGCTCCCCCGAGGTGTTCGAGGGGCATCTGCGGCTGCTGCGGCGCGAGCCCGCTCCGGCGCATCCCGCGCAGGCGGACCAGGATCCGGCGGCGGTCGTCTTCGGGCTCGGGTACGGGCCCGTCCACGAGTCGCTGCCGTTCGCGGCGGCCGTGCTCGCCGCCAGCCGCACCTCGAGTCCCGCGCCGGTGGTCGCGGCGCCGCACCGCGACCCGGCGGACATCGCCGACCGGATCCGGCATCTCGGGGAACTGCACGAGGCCGGGCTCGTCACGGACGAGGAGTTCTCCGTCAAGAAGGCGGAGCTGCTCGCCCAGCTGTAGCGGCCCGCGCTCCCGGGGTGCGGGCCGAGCCCGGCCGCAGGCCGGGCCGGCGTCAGGCGTTCGGTGTCCGGCGTCAGGTGTCCGGCGTCAGGCGTCAGGCGCGCTCCGAGGCGAGCGCGCGGCCCGCGTCGCCGTAGAAGGCGATCTTCCGGTCGAGCACGGCCAGGGTGTCCTGGAGCTCCGCGATCCGCTCGCGGACGTCCCGCCGGGTCGCCTCCAGGAGTTCGAAGCGCTCCCGGTAGGTGTGGTCGCCGGCGCGCACCATCTCCGCGTAGCGGACCATGTCGGCGACCGGCATCCCGGTGAGCCGGAGTTTGCCGACGAGGCCGAGCCAGTCCAGGTCGCCGTTGTTGTAGCGCCGCTGGCCGGTGTGCGAGCGGTCGATGTGCGGCATCAGCCCGATGCGCTCGTACCAGCGCAGGGTGTGCGCGCTGAGGCCGGTGAAGGCCACGACCTCGCTGATCGTGTAGTTGTCCCGTCCGTCCGGGCGCCGGAGCTCCCCCTCGGGTGGAGCGACGCAGACGTCCGTGTCGGTCCCGGTGGCCTCGGCTGTCGTCTCCATCACGGTCATGCCCCCACGCTAAAACCTTGGAGTGCGCTCCAGGCAAGCCGAACCGGCTGAAAATGCCAGGACATGGCCGAGGGACGCCGGTTACTTTGCGGAACATGAGTCTCGTACGCCGTGCCACGCCCGAGGACGCTCCCGAACTGCTGCGCCTGCGCCAGGTGATGATCGACTCGGTGTTCGCGGCGGACTCCTCCAGCGAGTGGCACGCCGAGTCGCTGCCCACCGTACGCGCGAAGCTCTCCGATGCCGGGGGTTCGTTCGCCGCCTTCGTGATCGACCACCCGGACCGCCCGGGCGCCCTCGCGGCGCTCGTCGCGGGCACGGTCGAGTACCGGATCGGGCGGGCGGACAATCCGCACGGCACGGTCGGCCACGTCTTCAGCGTGGCCACCGATCCGGACGCCCGGCGCCGCGGTTACGCCCGCGCCTGCATGGAGGCGCTCCTCGGCTGGTTCCGGGAACGCGGCGCCGCCCAGGTCGACCTGAACGCGTCCGCCGAGGCGGAGCCGCTGTACGCCGCTCTCGGCTTCGTCCGCAAGCGCGACCCCTCGATGCGGCTGACCCTGCCGTCCGCTTAGGCTCGGGGCATGTCCTTGCAGAGCCTGGCGCTGATCTCGAACTGGCCCGTTCCCACCGCCGCCGCGGCGGTCGTCCGCGCGGACGGCACGGTGGCCGGATCGCTCGGCCCCGGCGGGCACCGTTTCGCGCTGGCCTCCGTCACCAAGCCGCTGGCCGCGTACGCCGCGCTCGTCGCGTACGAGGAGGGGGCGATCGAACTCGACGAGCCCGCCGGGCCCGCGGGTTCGACGGTCCGCCATCTGCTCGCGCACACCTCGGGCCTGGCCTTCGACGAGCACCGGGTGTCCTTCACCCCCGGTGAGCGGCGGCTGTACTCCAACGCCGGCTTCGAGGTGCTCGGGGACCACATCGCCAAGGCGGCGGACATGCCCTTCGCCGAATATCTGCGCCAGGCGGTCCTCGAACCGCTCGGCATGACCGCGACGACGCTCGACGGTTCGCCCGCGAAGGACGGCGTCTCGACGGTGGACGACCTCGTCCGTTTCGCCGCCGAGCTCCAGGCGCCGCGGCTGCTCGACCCGCGCACGGTCGCGGAGGCGATGACCGTGCAGTACCCCGGTACCAAGGGCGTCCTGCCGGGCTACGGCCACCAGAACCCCAACGACTGGGGGCTCGGCTTCGAGATCCGCGACTCCAAGGCGCCGCACTGGACGGGCACCTCGTCCTCGCCGCGCACCTTCGGCCACTTCGGGCAGGCCGGTACGTTCCTGTGGGTGGACCCGGTCGCCGGCGCGGCCTGTGTCGCGCTGACCGACCGTGCCTTCGGCCCCTGGGCGGTCGAGGCGTGGACCCCGTTCACGGACGCGGTGCTGGCCGACCTCGCCTCCTGACCCGGGAGGCCGGGGAGGCCCGGGACCGCCGGTGCGCCCCGGGGCCGCGGTCCGGGTTCAGACGACCGACATCTCCCACACCAGCAGCTCCGCCGGGGCGCCCGCGACCAGTTCCAGGTCCTTGGCGTCCGTGACCCGGGCCGCGTCCCCCTCCCCCAGTTCCACTCCGTCCAGCCGGACCTCACCCCGCACGACGTGGACGTAGACGTGGGGCGCGTCGGGTATGGCCGTGCGCTCGCCCGCGGTCAGCCGGCGCACATGGAGCATCGCGCCCGCCTCGGGCACCGCGTACGGGGTGGAGTCGGCGATGCCGCGGACCGTCTCGTAGGCGGGGTCTCCGCCCGGCTCGACCGGCGCCAGCCACATCTGGACGAAGACCAGCGGCACCTCGCCGTCGTTGCGCTCGACGTGGCGGACACCGCCCGCCGAGCTCAGCCGCTGGACGTCCCCGTGGCGCAGCACCGACTCGTTCCCCGCCGAGTCGCGGTGGGTCAGCTCGCCCTCCACCACCCAGGTGACGATCTCGGTGTGGCTGTGCGGGTGCTCGTCGAAACCCGCGCCGGGCTCCAGGCGCTCCTCGTTGCAGGCGATCACCGCGCCGAAGCGGAGGTTGTCGGGGTCGTAGTGCGGGCCGAAGGAAAAGGCGTGGAGCGAGGAGATCCCGGCCGCCGGGTCCCCTCCGCGGTAGCGCTCGTCGGCGCGGCGGACGTCCATCACCCCACCACGGTAGCTCCGGGCCCGGCTGCCGCTCCTCCCGATACTTGCGACCCGCCGCCGCACGGCCGCGTCCGGATAAGGCAGTCTTGTCCCGTGCCCGAACCCGAAGCCAGCAACACCGAGCGCCCCGCGCACGACGTCGACTCGCACACCGCGACCCTCAAGCGGCTGGAGAAGTCGGCCGGCAGTCTCGCCGCCCAGGCCATCACGCGGATGGACGAGACTCTGCCCTGGTACCGGGCCATGCCACCGGAGAACCGGTCGTGGATCGGGCTGGTCGCCCAGGCCGGTATCGCGGCCTTCACGGAGTGGTTCCGGCACCCGGACGCGCCGCAGGCCATCTCCACGGATGTCTTCGGCACCGCGCCACGCGAGCTGACCAGGGCCATCACGCTGCGCCAGACGGTGGAGATGGTGCGGACGACAATCGAGGTCATGGAATCGGCCATCGACGAGGTGGCGGCACCCGGCGACGAGTCGGTGCTGCGCGAGGCGCTCCTGGTCTACGCGCGCGAGATCGCCTTCGCCACCGCCCAGGTGTACGCGCAGGCGGCCGAGGCACGCGGTGCCTGGGACGCCCGGCTGGAGTCGCTCGTCGTGAACGCGGTGCTCTCCGGCGAGGCCGACGAGGGCGCCGTCTCCCGGGCCGCCGCGCTCGGGTGGAACTCCCCCGAACACGTCTGCGTGGTGCTGGGCACGGCGCCCGACGGTGACAGCGAGCTGACGGTCGAGGCGATCCGGCGGGCCGCCCGGCACGCCAAGCTCCAGGTGCTGACGGGGGTGCTCGGGGACCGGCTGGTCGTCATCGCGGGCGGCAGCGACAACCCGCTCGCCGTCGCCAAGTCGCTGATCGGCCCGTTCGCCGCCGGGTCGGTCGTCGCCGGGCCGATCGTGCCCGACCTGCTGGCCGCGACCCGGTCCGCGCAGGCCGCGGCGGCCGGGCTGAAGGCGTGTTTCGCCTGGCAGGACGCCCCGCGCCCGGTTCTGGCGGACGATCTGCTGCCGGAGCGCGCGATCGCCGGAGACCCGGCCGCCCGTGAGCAGTTGGTGGAGGAGATCTACAGACCGTTGGAGGAGGCGGGCTCGGCGCTCCTGGAGACGCTCAGCGTCTATCTGGAACAGGCGAGCAGCCTCGAAGGGGCGGCCCGGATGCTGTTCGTCCACCCCAACACCGTGCGCTACCGGCTCCGACGTGTGACTGACGTCACCGGTTGGTCGCCCTCGGATGTCCGGTCGGCGTTCACGCTGCGGATCGCGCTGATCCTGGGGCGTCTGGCCGATGGAGATCCACAAACATAGGCTTTTGTCGGGGCCCTACAATTCCCCCTCGTGTTCTTCGTCCCTGTCCCCACGGGCGGCCGTGGCCGTCCACAAGAGAGAGTGTGAGAGTGCTCGTACTCGTCGCTCCCGGCCAGGGCGCTCAGACGCCCGGCTTCCTGACTCCCTGGCTCGACCTCCCCGGTGCCGCCGAACGCCTCGCCGCGTGGTCGGACGCCATCGGGCTGGACCTTGCCCACTACGGCACGCAGGCCGACGCGGACGCGATCCGTGACACGGCTGTCGCGCAGCCGCTCCTGGTCGCCGCCGGTCTCCTGTCGGCCGCGGCACTCGGTGACGTCACCCCCGGTGCCGTCGCCGGGCACAGCGTCGGCGAGATCACCGCCGCCGCGTTCGCGGGCGTGCTGGACGACACCGCGGCGCTGACCCTCGTCCGCAAGCGCGGCCTCGCGATGGCCGACGCCGCCGCCATCACGCAGACCGGTATGTCGGCACTGCTGGGCGGGGACCCGGACACGACGGTCGCGCACCTGGAGAAGCTGGGGCTGACCCCGGCGAACGTGAACGGCGCCGGCCAGATCGTGGCCGCCGGAACGCTGGAGCAGCTGGCCGCCCTGGAGGCGGACAAGCCCGAGGGCGTCCGGCGGGTCGTGGCGCTGAAGGTGGCGGGCGCGTTCCACACGCACCACATGGCCCCCGCGGTCGACGCGCTGGCGAAGGCGGCCGAGGACCTGACGCCGGCGGACCCCCGGGTCACCTACGTCTCGAACCGTGACGGCCAGGCCGTCGCCTCCGGTGCCGACGTCGTCTCCCGTCTGGTCGGCCAGGTCGCCAACCCGGTCCGCTGGGACCTGTGCATGGAGACCTTCCAGAAGCTCGGCGCGACCGCGCTGATCGAGGTGTGCCCCGGCGGCACGCTGACCGGTCTGGCCAAGCGCGCGCTGCCCGGCGTCACGACGCTGGCGCTGAAGACCCCCGACGACCTGGACGCGGCTCGCGAGCTCATCGCCGAGCACGGCGCGGCCTGAGGAGCCCGAGCATGTCGAAGATCAAGGCACCCAAGGGCGCTCCGTTCGCGCGCATCCTCGGCGTCGGCGGCTACCGCCCCGTCCGGGTGGTGCCCAACGAGGTGATCCTGGAGACGATCGACTCGTCCGACGAGTGGATCCGCTCGCGCTCGGGCATCGAGACCCGGCACTGGGCCTCCGACGAGGAGACCGTGGCCGCGATGTCGGTCGAGGCGTCCGGCAAGGCCATCGCCGACGCCGGGATCACCGCCGAGCAGATCGGCGCCGTGGTGGTCTCCACCGTGTCGCACTTCGCCCAGACCCCGGCCATCGCCACCGAGATCGCCGACAAGCTCGGCACGAACAAGGCCGCGGCCTTCGACATCTCGGCCGGCTGCGCGGGCTTCGGCTACGGTCTGACCCTCGCCAAGGGCATGGTCGTCGAGGGTTCGGCGGAGTACGTCCTCGTCATCGGCGTGGAGCGGCTGAGCGACCTCACCGACCTGGAGGACCGTGCGACGGCCTTCCTGTTCGGCGACGGCGCGGGCGCGGTCGTCGTGGGCCCCTCCGAGGAGCCGCACATCGGCCCCACGGTCTGGGGCAGCGAGGGCGACAAGGCCGGCACGATCAAGCAGACGGTCCCGTGGGACCGCTTCAAGGTCGGCGACGTCTCCCAGCTTCCGCTCGACTCCAAGGGCGAGATCAAGTTCCCTGCCATCACGCAGGAGGGCCAGGCGGTGTTCCGCTGGGCCGTGTTCGAGATGGCGAAGGTCGCTCAGCAGGCGCTGGACGCGGCCGGGATCAGCCCGGACGACCTGGATGTCTTCATTCCCCACCAGGCCAACGAGCGGATCATCGACTCGATGGTGAAGACGCTGAAACTGCCGGGGCACGTCACGGTCGCGCGTGACGTGCGCACCACCGGCAACACCTCGGCCGCCTCGATCCCGCTCGCGATGGAGCGGCTCCTGGCGACCGGTGAGGCGAAGAGCGGCGACACCGCGCTCGTCATCGGCTTCGGGGCGGGTCTCGTGTACGCCGCGACGGTCGTTACCCTCCCCTAGGCACTCCGTACCGGATCATCCGGTCCGTACGGATTATCGCCACCCCTCTGGAAACACACCGAAGGAGCGCCTGACATGGCCGCCACTCAGGAAGAGATCGTCGAAGGTCTCGCCGAGATCGTCAACGAGATCGCCGGGATCCCCACCGAGGACGTCCAGCTGGACAAGTCCTTCACCGACGACCTGGACGTCGACTCGCTGTCCATGGTCGAGGTCGTCGTCGCCGCCGAAGAGCGCTTCGACGTCAAGATCCCGGACGACGACGTCAAGAACCTCAAGACCGTCGGCGACGCGACCGACTACATCCTCAAGCACCAGGCCTGATCTTCCGATCACCTGGGCCGACCGCCTGGGTGCACCGGGGCCGCGCGCCCCGGTTCCCCCGGGCTGATGCCCCGCCACCCGGCGGTGGCGCCGCTGAATCCTCGTATCCGTTGGAGAAAGAATTCCCGTGAGCCCGACCAATCGCACCGTGGTCGTCACCGGTATCGGCGCAACCACACCGCTGGGTGGCGACGCAGCCTCTACCTGGGAGGGCCTGATCGCCGGACGCTCCGGCGTCCGCCCGCTCGAGCAGGAGTGGGCCGCCGACCAGGCTGTCCGTATCGCGGCGCAGATCGCCGTGGAGCCGGGCGAGGTCATTCCCCGCCCGCAGGCCCGCCGACTGGACCGCTCGGCGCAGTTCGCGCTGATCGCGGCCAAGGAGGCCTGGGCCGACGCCGGTTTCACCGACAAGGCGGGCGAGGACCCGAGTGTCGACCCCGACCGGCTGGGCACGGTCATCGCCTCCGGCATCGGTGGTGTGACGACGTTGCTCGACCAGTACGACGTGCTGAAGGAGAAGGGCGTCCGCCGGGTCTCCCCGCACACCGTCCCGATGCTGATGCCGAACGGTCCGTCCGCCAACGTGGGCCTCGCCGTGGGCGCCCGCGCCGGTGTGCACACCCCGGTCTCCGCCTGCGCCTCCGGCGCCGAGGCCATCGGCTACGCCATCGAGATGATCCGCACGGGCCGCGCCGACGTCGTCGTCGCCGGTGGCACCGAGGCGGCCATCCACCCGCTTCCCATCGCCGCGTTCGGCAACATGATGGCGATGTCCAAGAACAACGAGGACCCCGAGGGTGCCTCGCGGCCCTACGACGTCGCCCGTGACGGCTTCGTCCTCGGCGAGGGCGCCGGCGTCCTGGTCCTGGAGTCCGCCGAGCACGCCGCCAAGCGCGGTGCCCGGGTGTACGCCGAGGCGGTCGGCCAGGGCATCTCCGCCGACGCGCACGACATCGTGCAGCCGGAGCCCGAGGGCCGCGGCATCTCGCACGCCCTGCAGAACCTGCTCGACAACACCGACCTGGACCCGGCCGAGATCGTGCACGTGAACGCGCACGCCACCTCGACGCCGGCCGGTGACGTGGCCGAGCTGAAGGCGCTGCGCAAGGTGTTCGGCGACGAGGCCGACCACTTCGCGGTGTCCGCCACGAAGTCGATGACCGGTCACCTCCTCGGTGGCGCCGGCGGTGTCGAGTCGGTCGCGGCCGTGCTCGCGCTGTACCACCGGCTCGCCCCGCCGACCATCAACGTCGAGAACCTCGACCCCGAGGCCGAGGCGGCCGCCGACATCGTCCGCGGCGAGGCGCGCAAGCTGCCCGTCGAGGGCCGTATCGCCGCGCTGAACGACTCGTTCGGCTTCGGCGGGCACAACGTGGTGCTGGCGTTCCGTTCGGTCTGACGCCGCGTCCCCTCCGTACGACGTGTGGCCCGCACCCCCTGATCACGGGGGTACGGGCCACACGTCGTAGGTGCTTGGGCGGTGTACGGGCGGTGCCGACGGGGCGTCGGGCCGGTCCCGTCACGGCGGTCCCGTCGGGCGGGGCGCGCAGGTCCGGGCGCGCAGGGTCCGGGCGGGGCGTGCGGGACGGGCGGGTCAGACCACCTGGTGCAGCCAGCGGACCGGGGCGCCCTCGCCCGCGTAGCGGAAGGGCTCGAGCTCGTCGTCCCAGGGCTTGCCGAGGAGCTTGGCGAGGTCGGCCTCCAGGTCGCTCTCACCGCGCTGGGAGCGCAGCAGCGCTGCGCGCAGCCGGTCCTCGGGGATGAGGATGTCGCCGTGGATGCCGGTGACGGCGTGGAAGATGCCGAGCTCGGGCGTGCAGCTGTAGCGCTCGCCCTCGGCGGTGGGACAGGGCTCGGCGGTGACCTCGAAACGCAGCAGGTGCCAGCCGCGCAGCGCGGAGGCGAGCTTGGAGGCGGTGCCGGCCTCGCCCTTCCAGGAGAACTCGGATCTCCAGGTGCCGGGCGCGGCGGGCTGCCGGATCCAGTCGAGGTTGACGCGTGTGCCGAGCACCCCCGCGACCGCCCACTCGACATGCGGACACAACGCGCGGGGCGCGGAGTGCACGTAGAGAACTCCACGTGTCGTCACTGGGGCCTCCGGACAGAGCGAGACATCTTGTAACTTAGCGGAACGGCAGTGGCAGGGCGGCCACGTGGCGAGGCTACCCTGCGGCGGCGCAAGGAGTGTGACGTACCGTCGGTCCGAGCGCCGTGAACCGCCGAGGTTTCACCCGGCGGGACGTGTCCGGACTCCCTGTCGGGGGTACGGGCCGGCCTCCCGGGCGGAGCAGGCCGCACCGTGGGACACACGGTGCGACCGGCCGTGTACGACGTGGTGCGACCCACCGCGCGGAGCGGGTGCCGACCAACCCTGTACAACGAGCGAGGAGACCAGGGGATGCGGAATCGCAGCCACCGTTCGCGGGCCGTCCTCGCCGCCGCGGCCGCGGCGGCCCTCCTGGGCACCGCCGCCTGCGACGCCGGCGGCTCCTCCGCGTCCGGCGGGAGAGCGGAGGTCCGGCCGTCCCCGAGGCCCACCCCGGTCTGGGACCGCAGTCCGGACTCCATGGCCGCGGTCGGCGACTCCATCACCCGCGGTTTCGACGCCTGCAGCGTGCTGTCCGACTGTCCCGAGGTGTCGTGGGCGACCGGCAGCGATCCGCGGGTCGACTCGCTCGCCGTGCGACTGCTCGGCCCGTCGGGTGCCGCCGAGCGCAGCTGGAACTACGCGGTGACCGGCGCGCGGATGGCCGACCTTCCCGGGCAGATGGCCCAGGCGGCGACGCGCGGGCCGGCGCTGGTCACGGTGATGGCGGGCGCCAACGACGCCTGCCGTTCGTCCGCCTCGGCGATGACGTCCGTGGACGACTTCCGCGCGGAGTTCCAGGAGGCGATGGACACGCTGCGCGGCGCGCTGCCCAAGGCCCAGGTGTACGTGTCGAGCGTGCCGGACCTGAAGCGGCTGTGGTCGGAGGGGCGCGGCAATCCGCTGGGCAAGCAGGTGTGGAAGCTCGGCATCTGTCCGTCGATGCTCGGTGACGCGGACTCGCTGAACGCGGCGGCGACGCTCCGGCGCGGGCGGGTGTTCGACCGGGTGAAGGCGTACAACGAGGTGCTGCGCGAGGTGTGCGCCAAGGACCGGCGCTGCCGCTTCGACGGGAACGCGGTCTTCGACTACCGCTTCGGGACGGACCAGTTGAGCCACTGGGACTGGTTCCACCCGAGCCGGGACGGACAGGCCCGGCTCGCGGAGATCGCCTACCGAACGGTCACGGCACGCGAACCCGTGACCTAGGGTTTCTCTCATGAGTGAACTTTTCGGCACACTTTCGGACGGCACCCGGGTGCACCGCTGGACGCTGGAGCGCGCCGGGGTCCGGGTGCGGGTGCTCACGTACGGCGGGATCGTGCAGTCGGCCGAGGTGCCGGACCGGGACGGGCGGGCCGTGGACGTGACGCTGGGCTTCCCCGCCCTGGAGGGGTACACGGCGCACCCCGAGCCGTATCTGGGGGCGCTGGTCGGGCGGTACGCGAACCGGATCGGGGGTGCGCGCTTCCCGCTGGACGGGGTGACGTACACCCTGGAGCCGAACAACGGGCCCAACTCGCTGCACGGCGGCGACGGCGGCTTCGACAAGCGCGTGTGGGACGCGGAGCCGGTCGAGCACGGGGTCCGGCTCTCCCGGGTCAGCCCGGACGGCGAGGAGGGCTTCCCGGGCCGTCTGGAGCTCTCGGCGACGTACACGCTGGACGAGCGGGGCGCGCTGGTGATCGCCTACGAGGCGGTGACCGACGCGCCGACCGTGGTGAACCTGACGAACCACACGTACTGGAACCTCGGCGGCTCCGGCAGCGCGCTGGGGCACGAACTGCGGCTCGACGCGTCGCGGCTGACGCGGGTGGACGGGGACCTGATCCCGACCGGGGAGCTGGACGCGGTCGAGGGCACCCGCTTCGACTTCCGCGAGCCCCGCAAGACCGGCGCGGGCTACGACCACAACTACGTGCTGGACAAGGGGCTCACCGCCGCCCCCGTGGAGGTCGCCGAGCTGTACGACCCCGCGTCCGGCCGGGTGCTGACGGTGGCGACCACCGAACCGGGGCTGCAGCTCTACACCGCCGACCACCTGGGCGAGCCGTTCGCCCCGAACGACGGCATCGCGCTGGAGACCCAGCACTTCCCCGACTCTCCGAACCGCCCGGAGTTCCCGAGCACCCGCCTGGCCCCGGGCGAGGTGTTCCGCTCCGAGACGGTGTACGGGTTCTCGGTGCGGCCCTGAGGCAGACAGGCCCTAGGGGCTGTGCACGCGGGCAACGGCGAGCCCCGGTCCGGAGGTCAGGTTCCGGGCCGGGGCCGACCGAAAGGGGGCGCGTCGTTCACGCCTCGATGATCGTGCGCAGGCGGTGGTCCGTGAGGGAACGGCCTGCCTGAATCTCGTACGAACCCTTCACAAACGCCCACGATTCCGTCGCGGTGTCCCAGATCTCGAAGGCGCGGCGCGGAAGCTCCACGACGGCCTCCACGCTCTCGCCGGGAGCGGCCTCGACCCCGGCGAAGCCGGCGAGCATCCGCAGGGGCCGCTCGGTGCCGGGTTCCACGGGGGCGAGGTAGACCTGGACGACCTCGCGCCCGGGCCGCGTGCCGGAGTTGCGGACGCGGACGGTGACCGTGCTGCCGTCGGTCTCGATGGACTCGTACGTCCAGTCGGTGTAGCCGAGGCCGTGCCCGAAGGGGTACGAGGGGGTCCTGCCCTCCTTCTCCCAGGCGCGGTAGCCGATGAAGACGTCCTCGGTGTAAGGGAGTTCGCCGCCCTCGGGGCGCACCCGGGTGACCGGGGCGTCGGCCAGGGAGCCCCAGGTGGTGGGGAGGCGTCCGCCGGGCTCGTGGGCGCCGGTGAGGACGTCGGCGAGGGCGGCGCCGCCCTCCTGGCCCGGGAACCAGCTCAGGAGCACGGCGGCGACCTCGTCGCGCCACGGGAGTTCTACCGGGGAGCCGGAGTTGACGACCACGACGGTGTTCGGGTTGGCGGCGGCGACGGCGTGCACCAGTTCGTCCTGGCGGCCGGGGAGGCGGAGGTCCGCCCGGTCGAAGCCCTCGGACTCGACGCGGTCGGTGGTGGCGACCACGACGACGGCGGTGTCGGCGGCGCGGGCGGCCGCGACCGCCTCGGCGATCAGCTCGTCGGCGTCGCGCACCGGCTCCTGGTGGGCGAGCGTGAAGCCGACGACCTTCATCGGGACGTCCTCGGGGAAGGCGACGACATGGGTGAGGGAGACCTCCACCGGCTCGCCCGTCACGAGTTCGGCCTGGCCGCGCGGTACCGGGGCGCCGAAGAAGGTGACGAACGGGTCGTCCTTGTCGGTGCCCTGGACGTCGTCGAAGTACGTCGTCCCGTCGACGGTGAGGGTGAAGGCTCCCAGGCCCTTGATGCCGAAGGTGTGCGCGCCGGAGTCGCGCGGGGTGAAGGTGCCGGTGAGCTCGACGCTGTGGAGGTTGTCGTAGGTGACGCCCTCGGGCAGGTCGTCGCCCATCCACTGGATCTGGCCGTTCGGGGCGGAGGCGGTGGCGATCACCTCGCCGGCCGCGTCGCGGCAGACCGCGCGCAGCTCGAAGCCCTTTCCGGCGGCGGGCAGTTCGACGGTCGGGTCGGCGCCGACGGCGTAGGTCACCGCCCCTTCGGGGAGGGCCGCGGTGAGGCCGTCGAGGGGCGAGACGATCCCGGCGGGGAAGACGGTGGCGGAGCCGCCGCCGAGGACCCGGGCGTCACGGGCGGCGGCGCCGATGAGGGCGACCCGGTGTTCCGCGGGGAGCGGCAGGGCGCCCTCGTTGCGGACGAGGACGAAGCCGCGGCGGGCCACCTCGCGGGCCAGCGCCCGCCCGTCCACGGTCGCCGGGGGCTCGGTCACGACGGGTTCGGCGCCCTCCAGGGCGCCGACGCGGGCGGCGAGCCGCAGCACGTTGCGCACGGCCGCGTCGACCGTGGCCTCGGCGACCTCGCCCGCGCGCACCGCGGCGGCGAGCGGTTCGCCGTAGACGGTCCGGGGGCCTGGCATGGCGACGTCGAGGCCGCCCTCGATCGCGGCACGGGTGTCGCGGGCGGCCATCCAGTCGGAGACGTTGAACCCGTCGAAGCCCCATTCGCCGCGCAGGACCTCGTTCACGAGGCGGCCGTGCTCGCTCATCGTGGTGCCGTTGACGGAGTTGTAGGCGGTCATCACGCCCCACGGGCGGGCCGCGGCGACGATGGCCTCGAAGGGCGCCAGGTACAGCTCGCGCAGGGCGCGTTCGGAGACGAGGTTGTTCACCGTGAAGCGGTCGGTCTCGGCGTCGTTGGCGACGAAGTGCTTGACGGTGGTGGCGACTCCGCCGGACTGCACGCCCCGGACGTAGCCGCCGCCGATCGCCCCGGTCAGGAGCGGGTCCTCGCTGTAGGCCTCGAAGTGGCGGCCGCCCAGCGGTGAGCGGTGGAGGTTGACGGTGGGGGCGAGCAGGACGTGGACGCCCTTGCGGCGGGCCTCCTGGGCGAGCAGCACGCCCGCGCGGCGGGCCAGTTCGGGGTCCCAGGCGGCGGCGAGCGCGGTGGGCGAGGGCAGCGCGACGGAGGGGTCGTCGGCGCTCCAGTGGACGCCGCGGACGCCGATCGGACCGTCGGACATGACCAGGGACGCGAGCCCGATCACGGGGAGCGCGGGCAGCGTCCACATGTTCCGCCCGGACAGCAGCCGGGCCTTCGCGTCCAGGTCGAGCCGGGCGAGAGCCGCCTCGACGACCGCCTCGCGGGCCGCGTCCGCCTCCGCGTGCGCGTCCTGATGGTCCTTCGCCGTTCCCACCGTGGTCTCCGCCATGGCGGCACCTCCTCGTTGAAAGCCGTCGGTCCCCCTCATCGTGCATCGCCCACCTGTAGAGCGGTAGGTTTCGTTATCCTGCCGTTACGGTCGGGGTGAGGGGATGCCGTACGGTGACGCCATGACGGCCAGGACCCGGAGCGAGGAGCGGCGCGCCGAGATCGTGCGCGCGACGCTGGAGGTGATCGCCGAGCGCGGTTACCGGGGCGCGAGCCTCGCCGCGGTCGCCGAGCGCGTGGGCCTCACCCAGCAGGGCCTGCTGCACCACTTCCCCACCAAGGAGGCCCTGCTGGTCGCCGTCCTCGGGGAACGGGACCAGTGGGACGCGCTGCCGGGCACCGAGTGGCGCGCCGAGCTGCTCGTCGCGCTGGTCGAGTACAACGCCATGCGGCCGGGGATCATCCAGACCTTCTCGGCCCTGCTCGGCGAGAGCGTCACGGAGGGGCATCCGGCCCGCGCGTTCTTCACCCGGCGTTACACGACGGTGCGGGCGCACATGGCCGAGGCGCTGCGCGCCGAGTACGGGGAACGGCTGCCGAGCGGACTCACCCCCGAGCGCGCCGCTCCCCTGCTCGTCGCGGTGATGGACGGACTGCAGTACCAGTGGCTCCTCGACCCGGAGTCGGTGGACATGCCGGCCGCGTTCAGGGACTTCCTGACCCTGCTGGGCGAGGACTGAGCCGCCCGGGAGCAGCGGGCGGGGGCGCGCCCTCGCGGAGCACCGGACTCGGGGACCGGGCCTCGGGACTCCAAAGGACGTACGGGCCCTGTTCAGGCCTCGGCCCGGGTGCCCACCGCCGCGACGACCTCGACCTCGACGAGGGCGTCCGGCTTGAACAGGCGCGCGGCCTCGAAGGTCATGCTGGTCGGCGCGGTCCCGGTGAGGAACTCCCGGCGTACGGCGCCGTATTCGCCGAGCCTGCCGATGTCGGTGAGATAGGTGCGGATGTTGATGATGTCGTCGAGTCCGGCGCCGTGCGCCCCGAGCAGCGCGGCGATGGTCTCGAAGACGCCCCGGCTCTGGGTGGCGAGGTCCGGGCCGTCGGCGACCTGGCCGGAGAGGTACAGGAGGGCTCCGCCGCCCGGGAGTTCGACTCGGGCGACCTGGGAGTAGTAGGAGTTGGCGGGCTGCGGCGCGGAGGCCGGGCTGTCGAGTGCGACGCGCATGATGCTCCCTCAGGCGGTGCGGCGGATACGGGTGACGGCCCGGGAGATGTCCTCGGCGGCCAGGGACGGGTCCTCGGCGGCGCGCCGGAAGTGCCCCGAGGCCGCCTCCAGGGCCGGGAGCGGGGCCCGGTCCACGGCGAGGGCGAGGTCCTTCGCCGCGAGCGCCGTGGCGAAGTGGACGCCCTCGGCGAAGGCGCGGCCCACCACGCCGCCGAGCGGGCCGGCCGCCAGCGCGGTGCGTGCCGCGTCCTCGTCCACGCCCAGGGTCCCGGCCAGGACCAGGGCCTCGGCGACAACGGCCACACCGCCGAGGACGGCGGCGTTGAGGACCAGCTTGAGCGCGGCGCCCGAGCCGGCCGGTCCCACCCGGGTCACCTTCCCGAGCAGGCTCAGGACGGGTTCGACGCGGGTGACGTCACCGCCCGCGAGGACGTCGAGCCGGCCGGACGCGGCCCTGTCGGTGCTGCCCATGACCGGGGCGTCGACCAGGGTGACGCCCGCCCCGAGGCGGGCGGCCAGCTCCGCGATCGCCTCGGGACCGACCGTCGACATCTCCACCCAGCAGGTGCCGGGACGCAGTTCGGGGGCGGCGGACCCGGCGACCGCGGCGAGCGCCTCGGGACCGGTGAGCATCGTGATCACGACGTCCGCGTCCCGTACCGCCTCGGCGGGTGACGCGGCGAGCACGGCGCCGGCGGCGACGAGCGCCTCCGCCTTCGCGGGAGTGCGGTTCCACACCGTCAACGGGTGCCGTGCGCCGAGGAGTCGGCGGGCCATGGCGGACCCCATGTGCCCCAGTCCGAGAAAGGCGATCTTTTCCATGCGGGGGACGCTAGACCCGGCCCCGTGATGCGACAAGCGAATGTCTAGCATGCCTGCCATGCCGCATCAGCATGACGACTCCGCTCCCGGCCGCGCTCCGCACGGCACCGCGCCCGGGGCACCCGGCGAACCGCTCCGGGACGAAGTGGGCCGCGGGGACGCGGAGTTGCCTGGCACGGACTCCTCCGCCGCCCCCGATCTGTCCACGGTGTGGCTGCGGGTCTTCCTCGACGTCGCACGGCACGGTTCGTTCACCGTGGCCGCCCGGACGCTCGGCTGGACGCAGTCCGCGGTCTCGCGCCAGATATCCGCCCTGGAGGCGGCGCTCGGCGGGTCACCGCTCTTCGACCGGCTGCCCCGGGGGGTCCGGCTGACGGAGGCCGGCCGGGTCCTCGTGCCGCACGCCGAAGCGGTGGTGGAGCGGCTGCGCGGGGCCGGGCGCGAACTGGCGGCGCTGCGGGAGGCGGCGGGCGGGCTGCTGCGGGTGGGCGCCTTCGCCACGGCGGACGCGGGCCTCCTGCCCCGGGCGATCGCCGCGTTCCGGGCCCGGCACCCCGCCGTCCGGCTCACCCGCCACCAGGACTTCACCCCCGTCCTGCTGGACCTGCTGGGCGCCGGCCGGCTCGATCTGGCGGTCGTCTCGACGACGGGCCGCGCCCCGCTGGACACCTACTCCCTGCACCACCTGCTCGACGAGTCGCTGTACGTCGCCGTCCCCGCCGGCCACCCGCTCGCGGCGCAGCCGTCCGTGCGCCTGCCGCAGCTCGCCGACGCCGACTGGATAGCGGGCAGCCCGCGTCCGGAGGGCACACTGCTCGACGCCGCGCTGCGGCACGGGTTCCGGCCGCGGGTGGCCCATGTCGTCGCCGAGTGGACCGCCAAGCAGGGCTTCGTGGCGGCGGGTCTCGGGGTCACGCTGATCCCGGCGCTCGCCGCCGAGTCCGTACGTCCGGACATCGCGCTCCTGCCGGTGCTGGACGAGGCGGCACCGGCCCGTTCGGTGTACGCGGCGACGGTGCGGGGGCGGTCCCTGACCCCGGCGGCCCGGGCGTTCCTGGCCGCGCTCGGGGAGGCGGCGGCGCGGATTCCCGGCTGACCGCGTGGGCGACGGGCGCCGTCAGGAGGTGGCGCTCCGCTCCCCGGACGCGCCCTCGGGGGCGGACTCGGTGCCGGTGTCCTCGTCGGCGGCGTCGTCCGCGTCGCCCTCGCGGATCTCCTCGCCGAGCAGGTCCCGGGCCATCAGGGTGGCGCCGGCGACGGCTCCCGGCATCAGGAACACCGCGACGAAGGGCACGAGGAAGGCGAGGCCCAGCGGGGTGCCGAAGCCCCAGACGAGCGTCTTGCGGGAGCGCAGCAGCGCGAGGCGGGCCCGCAGGTCGATCTCGCGGCGCTGCAGGGCGACGGCGACGAGTTCCTCGGTGAGGAAGAAGCCCGTGACGAAGAAGCCGAGGACCGGGACGACGGTCTGGCCGACGAACGGGACGAAGCCGAGCCCGAAGAGCAGGACGCCCCAGACCAGGGCCCGGGCGATGATGCGGAGGCTGTCCCGCGCGGAGATCCACAGTTCGCGCCAGAGCGGCAGTCCCGACTCGGGGGCCGTGCCGTCCGGGGAGACGTCGCGGTCGACCTTCTCCGACAGGCTCTCGTAGAAGGGCTGGCCGACGAGCAGGGTCACCGCGGTGAAGGTGAGGACCGCGAGGAGGAGGGCCAGGGCGAAGAGGACGGCGGTGAGGAAGCCGCGGAAGAGACCCGCCCAGGGGCTGCTCCAGTCGTCGGCGAACGGCGTCGCCCAGGTGACGAAGCCCTCCCCGTACACCCCGAGGGCGACGAGCGCCGCCGCGTAGAGGACGAGCGTGATGAGTCCGGGCAGCAGCCCGAACCCGAAACTCTTCCCGTGCCGGACCACCCACCGCTGGCCGCGCAGCAGATAGCCGAAACCCACCCCAAGATCGCGCATGGTCAGACCCTATCCGGGCGCCGTGCCGGACCACGAGACAGGAGACGGAGGCGGCCTTCCCCGACATCGGGGGAGGCGCCTCCGTGGTGTGCCGGCGGGCGGCGGTCTCCGCGGGTGTGCGGCGGGAGGCGCGCCGGACCGGCGCCGGCCTCCCGGACCCGGTCAGAGCTTGACGATCATCTTTCCGATGTTGTCGCCGCGCAGGACGCCGAAGAAGGCCTCCAGGTTGTTCTCGATGCCCTCGACGACCGTCTCGGTGTACTTCAGCTCGCCGGAGCGGATCCAGCCGCCGACCTCGCGCACGAACTCCGGCTGGAGGTCGTAGTGGTCGCCGACCAGGAGGCCCTGGATGCGGCCGCGGGTCTGGATCAGCCGGGCCAGGTTCCTCGGGCCGGGGGCGGCCTCGGTGTTGTTGTAGACGGAGATCATTCCGCA
Organism: Streptomyces aureus; assembly: GCF_000725495.1. Classification (GTDB taxonomy): domain Bacteria; phylum Actinomycetota; class Actinomycetes; order Streptomycetales; family Streptomycetaceae; genus Streptomyces; species Streptomyces aureus_B. The sequence goes on along the minus strand of NZ_JNZD01000024.1, from coordinate 57,298 downwards.
GATCGCGATGCGGCCGTCCCGGTTCAGCTGGCCGATGGCCGCCTCCAGGTGGTCGCCGCCCACGTTGTCGAAGTAGACGTCGACGCCGTCCGGGGCGGCCTCGCGCAGCTGCTGGGCGACCGGGCCGTTCTTGTAGTTGAAGGCCGCGTCGAAGCCGTACTCCTCGACGAGCAGCTTGACCTTCTCGTCGGACCCGGCGGAGCCGATGACGCGCGAGGCACCCTTGAGCCGGGCGATCTGGCCCACCTGGCTGCCCACCGCGCCGGCCGCGCCGGAGACGAAGACCGAGTCGCCCTCCTTGAAGGAGGCCGTGCGCAGGAGCCCGGCGTACGCGGTGAGGCCGGTCATGCCGAGGACCCCGAGGTACGTCGACAGCGGCGCGGCCTCCGGGTCGACCTTGACGGCCTGCTTGGCGTCCACGACGGCGTACTCGCGCCAGCCGAGGAAGTGCAGCACGAAGTCGCCGGGCTCGATGCCCTCGGCGTTCGAGACGAGGACCTCGCCGACCGCGCCGCCCTGCATGGTCTCGCCGAGCTCGAAGGGGGCGACGTAGGACTTGGCCGCGCTCATACGGCCCCGCATGTACGGATCGACCGATACGTAGGCGTTCCGTACGAGCACCTCGCCCGGACCCGGCTGCCGGACCTCGGCCTCGACCAGGGCGAAGTCGGAGGGCTGGGGCCAGCCGACCGGGCGGCTGACCAGGTGCCATTCACGGCCGGTGGAGGGAAGCTGGGGGGTCTCGGACATGAGGGTGTGCCTTTCAACGGTGACCGGCGAGCGGCTCCAATTACTTCAGAACCTCAAACAACCATGCTCCTGAATATTTAATGATGTCAAGTAACACGCTAGGATCAGGGGCATGGCCACCCACAAGAGCCCCCGGATGGACCCCCTGAGCATCGAGGTCGTCGAGCTGATCGGCACGGTCGTGGCCCGGTATCACGACGAGTACGAGGAAGCGGCCGCCGCGCACGCCCTCACGGGGGCCCAGGCACGGCTGCTGAGCCTGCTCTCGCTGGAGCCGCTGCCGATGCGCCGGCTGGCGCAGAAGCTGAAGTGCGAGCCGTCCAACGTCACGGGGATCGTGGACCGGCTGGAGACGCGGGGGCTCGTGGAGCGCCGCCCCGACCCCGCGGATCGCCGGGTGAAACTGGCGGCGGCGACACCCGAGGGCCGCAGGATCGCCGGAGGGCTGCGCGACTCGCTCGACTTCGCCCGCGAACCCCTGGCGGAGCTCTCGGACCGGGAGCGGCTGGCCCTGCGCGATCTGCTGCGCCGCATGCTGGGCGAGGAGCCGGACGGCGACTGAGGGCTCGGGGACTTCCACGGGGCGCACTTCCCCGCCTCCGGGAGGGTGGAATCGCCCGGGACGCCCCGGAAATGACGGTCACCCCGCAGGGGGCGACGCGCCTACGTGCACCACCACAGGAACTTGTCGCAGCTCTTCGAGGGCGACGGGGCCGGCGCGGGTACCGACGCCGTCGGGGCCGTCGTGGCGGGGGCCGAGGTCCGGGGCGCCTGGGAGGCGGTCGCGGGGGCTGAGGCGGTGCGGGCGGGGAGGGTGCCGGCGGTCGCGGAGTCGCCGCTCCCGGCACTCTTGCCCGTCGCCGTGGGCGCCGCAGAGCGGGACGCGGAGGCCGATCCGGAGGCCGGCGCCGAGGGGGAGGACGTGCGGCGGGCCGAGGGGGACGCGGTGGCGGAGCCCTTCTTGAGCAGGGAGGCCGCGGGAGAGGCCGAGCCGTCGGGCGACTGGGCGGCCGCGGGACCCGGACCGAGGCCGGGCGCGTCGACGCCGAGTTCGGCGAGGCTCAGTCCGCCGGCGGCCAGGACGAAGCCGACGGCTATGTACAGGGTGCGGCGGCGCTTGCGGCGGTGCGCGGCGGCCTTGCGGTCGCGGCGGCTGACACCGCCCGGAGCCTCCCGGCCCCCGGACTCGTCCCGCCCTTCGGGCCCGGCGTCCGGGGCCCGTCCGCCACCCCGGCGCGCGGCCCGGCGGGAGCGCCACTCGACGTCACCGTCCGCGCCGTGGCGCGCGTCGGTGTCGTCACCCGCCCACGGGCGCGCAACGGTCCCCTCGGCGTCCGCGCCGAGTTCGTCGACCGGGGTGCCGCACCCGGGACAGGCGAGCGCGCCGTTGAGGTGCCTGCGGCACACGTGGCAGTAGTCCATGACGCGGGAAGACTAGGGTCACCGCCGGTAACGTTCCTAGGCGCAGTTGTGAAGATGTTGTGCGGAATCCAGGATTCCGGCCCGTCGGAACCCGTCACCCTCGAACATTCCCCGCCATCCTGCGCGCATCGCGCCGAAACCGTTATGTGCGCGACCCATTGACACCCCCCGGGGCGCGTCCTTACTGTCACGCCAGCATTTCGAACGTGTGACGAAATTTCGAACAGAGCTGAAAGCACAGGGGGCATCTGCCGTGCGCATCACGGGAATCACCACACACGTGGTCGGGACACCCTGGCGGAACCTGACCTACGTCCAGGTGCACACCGACGAGGGGATCACCGGGGTCGGCGAAACCCGCATGCTGGGCCACACCGACGCGCTGATCGGCTATCTGCACGAGGCGCAGGCCAACCATATTCTCGGCTCCGACCCGTTCGCGGTCGAGGACCTGGTCCGCCGGATGAAGTACGGCGACTACGGGCGCGCCGGCGAGATCGTGATGTCCGGCATCGCGGTGATCGAGATGGCCTGCTGGGACATCAAGGGCAAGGCGCTCGGGGTGCCGGTCTGGCAGCTCCTCGGCGGCAAGGTCACCGACAGGGTCAAGGCCTACGCCAACGGGTGGTACACCACCGAGCGGACCCCGGAGGCCTATCACAAGGCCGCCCAGGAGGTCGTCGCGCGGGGCTACAGGGCCCTGAAGATCGACCCCTTCGGCACCGGGCACTTCGAGCTCGACCACGAGGCCACGCTGTACTCGGTGTCGCTCATCGAGGCGGTCCGCGACGCGATCGGGCCCGAGACCGAGCTGATGCTGGAGATGCACGGCCGCTTCTCGCCGTCCACCGCCGTCCGCCTCGCCCGGGAGCTCGCGCCCTTCAAGCCCGCGTGGCTGGAGGAGCCGGTACCGCCGGAGAACCTCAAGGCACTGGAGAAGGTCGCCGCCAAGGTGGACATGCCGGTCGCCACCGGCGAGCGGATCCACGACCGCATCGAGTTCCGCGAGCTCTTCGAGAGCCAGTCGGTCGACATCATCCAGCCCGACGTCGGCCACATCGGCGGCATCTGGGAGACCCGCAAGCTGGCCGCGACCGCCGAGACCCACTACATGCTGGTGGCGCCGCACAACGTCGGCGGCCCGGTCCTGACCGCGGCCTCCCTCCAGGTCGGCTTCACCGCGCCGAACTTCAAGATCCTCGAGCACTTCAACGACTTCGCCGACGCGGAGATCAAGAAGGTCGTCAAGGGCGCCCCGCAGGTCGTGGACGGCTACTTCGAGCTGTCCCACGAGCCGGGCCTCGGCGTCGAGCTGGACGTCGACGCGGCGGCGGAGTTCCCGCAGCAGCAGGCCCGCTTCGACCTGTGGGCCGACGGCTGGGAGCAGCGCAAGCCCAAGGGGACGCAGTGAGCACCGCGGTCGTCGTCGAGGGTCCGGGCGAGCACCGGCTGGTCCCGCACGAGCCGGTCCGCCCGGCGGCGGGCGAGGCGCTCGTACGGGTGCACGCGGTGGGCATCTGCGGCAGCGACCGCGAGGTCTACCAGGGCAACCGGCCCGAGGGGTACGTCCGCTACCCGCTGACGCCGGGCCACGAGTGGTCCGGGACCGTCGAGGAGGTCGGCGCCGGCGTCCCCGCGGCGCTCGTCGGCCGCAAGGTGGTCGGCGAGGGCTTCCGCAACTGCCAGGTCTGCGACCGTTGCCACGCGGGCGAGACAACGTTGTGCACGGCCGGGTACGAGGAGACGGGTTTCACCGTCCCCGGGGCGATGGCCGCCACGCTGACGCTGCCGGCCCGGCTGCTCCACGTCCTGCCCGAGGACGCCGATCTGACGGCCGCGGCCCTGCTGGAGCCGGCCGCCTGCATCGCGGCCGCCGCGCTCAAGGCGAACGCCCGGCCAGGCGAGCGGGTGGCCGTGGTGGGCACCGGGACGCTCGGGATGTTCGCCGTGCAGTTCCTGAAGGCGGGGTCGCCGGCCGAACTGCTCGTGGTGGGCACCCGTCCGGACCGCGAGGCCCTGTCGAAGGACTTCGGCGCCACCGACTTCCGCACGAGGGACCAGGAGCTCCCGGGCGACTTCGACGTCGTCGTCGAGACCGCCGGGTCCGCGTCCGCCGCGCGCACCGCCGCCTCCCTGCTGCGGCGCGGCGGACGCCTGGTCCTCACCGGGATCCCGGCGCCGGGCGCCGAGGGCCTGGACCCGACCGATCTCGTCGTACGGCAGCTGGAGGTGCACACCGTGTTCGGAGCACCGCCGGACGCCTGGGCGCACACCGTGCGGGTCTTCGGAGCGGGTCTGCTGGACCCGTCGCCGCTGGTGACGCACGAACTGCCGCTCTCCGCGTTCCCCGAGGCCATCGAGCTGGTGGGTTCCGGCGATCCGAAGGTCGGCAAGGTCCTGCTGAAGCCCTGACCCCTCCAGCCGCACGCCGGTACGGGGTTTCCTGACGGCCCCGTACCGGCGTGCACCAGGCCCTCGCGCCCACCGTCGCGAACCATGCCCGAAATATCGAACAATGAAGGACAGCTTGTGACCGACGCCTCTCCCACGGCGCCCCGTCGACCCGGTGAGCCGGCCCTGGCCGCGCTCGGCCTGGCCGCGCCCGCCCTCTCCCCCGACGACGCCTCGCCGCACACCTTCCCCGGAGGCGGTCGCTGGCGCACCGAGGTTCCCTCCGTGGAGGGTCCCGAGGCGCTCGCCGCGGTCCTCAAGGAGGCCTCGCGGCTCGATGTGCCGATCCACCGGATCAGCCAGGGCAGCGGTGTCTGGATGCTGACCGACGCCGAGATCACCGAGATGGTCGAGGCCACCCGGGAACGGGACATCGAACTCTGCCTGTTCACCGGCCCGCGCGGCAGCTGGGACATCGGCGCCTCGACCCGCACCGACTCGCGCGGCGCGGGGCTGCGTGCCCGCGGCCACGACGCGGTGGCCGGCTGTGTCGAGGACGCGGTCCGGGCGACGGAGCTGGGCGTCCAGTGCCTCCTCGTCGCCGACGAGGGCGTGCTGTGGACGCTGCACCGGGCGCGGGCCGCCGGGATCATCCCGGCGGACACGACGTTCAAGGTCTCGGCGCTGATCGGTCCGGTCAACCCGGCCTCGTACGCCGTGTACGAGATGCTCGGCGCCGACTCGCTGAACGTGCCGAGCGATCTGACGCTCGATCACCTCACCGAGATCCGGCGGGTCTCCGCCGCCCCCATGGACATGTACATCGAGGCCCCCGACGATCTCGGCGGTTATGTCCGGATGTACGAGGTCGCCGAGCTGATCCGCCGCGGCGCACCGCTGTATCTGAAGTTCGGGCTGTCCAAGGCCCCCGGCCTCTACCCCTACGGACACCATCTGCGGGAGCTGACCCTGAGCACCGCCCGGGAGCGGGTGCGGCGCGGCCGGCTCGCCCTTGACCTGCTGACACGGCACGGAGCCGGGGACGACATGGCCCCGCTCGGCTCCCGTCTGCCGGGCGCGCTCTCCCGGTTCGACACTCCCTCATAACGTTCGCACAAACCCCCTTCACACAAGCAGACACAGTCGCGCACAATCCAACACACCTTCTCGGCCTTCTTCTCTCAGAGCTCCCGGAGCTTCGAGTTCCGCGAGACCGAACCCGGTCCCAGACATCAAGGATGATGATCATGCGTAACCGCAGAGCCGCCCTCACCGCCATAGCCGGAGCCGCGTCCCTCGCCCTCGCCCTCACCGCCTGCGGTCAGAGCGGTGAAGGCGGCAGCAAGGAGGACAAGGGCAGCAGCAAGGGCGGGACCATCGGTATCGCGATGCCGACCAAGTCCTCCGAGCGCTGGATCGCCGACGGCAACAACGTCGTCAAGAACCTTCAGGCCAAGGGCTACAAGACCAAGCTGGTCTACGGCGAGGACGACCCGGACCAGCAGGTCTCGCAGATCGAGAACCTGATCACGCAGAACGTCAAGGCGCTGATCGTGGCGGCCATCGACAACAAGTCCCTGAACAACGTGCTCCAGCAGGCCGCCGACGCCCACATCCCGGTCATCGCCTACGACCGTCTGATCCTCGGCACGAAGAACGTCGACTACTACGCGTCCTTCGACAACTCCAAGGTCGGCGAGCTCCAGGGCAACTACATCCTGCAGAAGCTCGGTCTCGCGGACGGCTCGAAGAAGGGCCCGTTCAACCTCGAGCTCTTCGCCGGCTCGAACGACGACAACAACACGAAGTACTTCTTCGGCGGCGCGATGAAGGTGCTCCAGCCCTACATCGACAAGAAGCAGCTCGTCGTCCAGTCCGGCCAGACCGCGCTCAACCAGGTCACCACCCTGCGCTGGGACGGCGCCACCGCCCAGAAGCGCATGGACGACATCCTGACCAAGTCGTACTCCAGCAAGCGGGTCGACGCGGTCCTCTCCCCGTACGACGGCATCTCCATCGGCATCCTGTCCGCCCTGAAGTCGGACGACTACGGCTCCAAGAGCAAGCCGCTGCCGATCCTCACCGGCCAGGACGCCGAGCTGGCGTCGGTGAAGTCGATCATCGCGGGCGAGCAGACGCAGACCGTCTACAAGGACACCCGTGAGCTCGCCAAGGTCGCCTCGACCATGGTCGACGACGCCCTCAAGGGCAAGAAGCCGCAGACCAACGACACCAAGACGTACGACAACGGCGCGAAGGTCGTCCCCGCCTACCTGCTCCAGCCGGTGAGCGTCGACAAGTCCAACTACCAGTCGGTCCTGGTCGACGGTGGCTACTACACGGCGGACCAGCTCAAGTAAGCGTCGACCCCCACGGATTGGAAGGCACGACCATGGCGGGACCCGTCCTGGAAATGCGCTCGATCGTCAAGACCTTTCCCGGCGTCAAGGCGCTGTCGGACGTCACTCTGACCGTCCAGCAGGGCGAGGTCCACGCCATCTGCGGCGAGAACGGCGCCGGCAAGTCCACCCTGATGAAGGTGCTCTCCGGCGTCCACCCCCACGGCAGTTACGAGGGGGAGATCCTCTTCGAGGGAGAGGTCTGCCGCTTCAAGGACATCCGGGCGAGCGAGCACCACGGCATCGTCATCATCCATCAGGAACTGGCGCTGTCGCCGTACCTCTCCCTCGCGGAGAACATCTTCCTCGGCAACGAGCACGCCAAGCGCGGGTTCATCAACTGGAACCTGACGCTGCGTCACGCCACCGAACTGCTGCGCCGGGTGGGCCTGAACGACCACCCCGAGACCCGCGTCGCCGACATCGGCGTGGGCAAGCAGCAGCTCGTGGAGATCGCCAAGGCGCTCTCCAAGAAGGTGAAGCTGCTGATCCTCGACGAGCCGACGGCGGCGCTGAACGACGAGGACAGCGAGAAGCTCCTGGACCTGATCCTGGAGCTGAAGAAGCAGGGCATCACCTCGATCATCATCTCCCACAAGCTCAACGAGATCCGCCGGGTCGCCGACTCGGTGACGATCCTGCGGGACGGCCAGACCATCGAGACCCTCGATGTGAAGGCGGCGGAGACGACCGAGGACCGGATCATCAGCGGCATGGTCGGCCGCGACCTGGAACACCGCTTCCCCGAGCGCACCCCGCACCACGCCGAGGAGGGGGCGGCTCCGGCGCTGGAGATCCGCGACTGGACCGTGCACCACCCGATCGACCAGCAGCGCAAGGTCGTCGACGACGTGTCGATCCACGCGCGGCGCGGGGAGATCGTCGGCATCGCCGGCCTGATGGGCGCCGGCCGCACCGAACTCGCGATGAGCGTGTTCGGGCGGGCCTACGGCCGGCACGCCGCCGGCACGGTCCTCAAGGACGGCAGGGAGATCCGGACGAAGTCCGTCGCGGAGGCCGTGGGCCACGGCATCGCGTACGTCACCGAGGACCGCAAGCACTACGGCCTCAACCTCATCGACACGATCAACCGCAACATCTCGTTGTCCGCGCTCGGCAAGGTCGCCCGGCGCGGGATCGTCGACGAGCACGAGGAGCGGCAGGTCGCCGAGGGCTACCGCACGTCGATGAACATCAAGGCGCCGACGGTCTTCGAGCCGGTGGGCAAGCTGTCCGGCGGCAACCAGCAGAAGGTCGTCCTCAGCAAGTGGATCTTCGCGGGTCCCGACGTGCTGATCCTGGACGAGCCGACGCGCGGCATCGACGTGGGCGCCAAGTTCGAGATCTACACGGTCATCGACAAGCTGGCCGCCGAGGGCAAGGCGATCGTCTTCATCTCCTCCGAGCTGCCCGAACTGCTCGGCATGTGCGACCGCATCTACACCATGGCCGCGGGACGGCTGACCGGTGAGTTCTCGCGGGCCGAGGCCACCCAGGAAGTGCTGATGCGTCAGATGACGAAGGACAAAGAGGTAACGCGATGAGCACCGATGTGACCAACGTCCCGGCCGAGGCGCCACCGGGCAAGGACGGGAGCGGCGGCAGCGGGGAGAACCTGCTGCGGGTGATGCTCGACGGCCTGCGCCAGAACATGCGCCAGTACGGCATGCTGCTCGCGCTCGGCCTGATCGTCGTCCTCTTCGCGGTGTGGACCGACGGGCAGCTGCTGCTGCCGCGCAACGTCTCCAACCTGGTCCTGCAGAACAGCTACATCCTGATCCTCGCGATCGGCATGATGCTGGTGATCATCGCCGGCCACATCGACCTGTCGGTCGGATCGCTGACGGCGTTCGTGGGCGCGTTCGCGGCCGTGCTGATGGTCGAACACGACGTGGCCTGGCCCGTCGCCCTCCTGCTGTGCCTGGTGGTGGGCGCCGTGGCGGGCTCGGTCCAGGGATTCCTGATCGCCTATCTCGGCATACCGAGCTTCATCGTCACCCTCGCCGGCATGCTGCTCTTCCGCGGTCTGACCGAGATCCTGCTCGAGGGGCAGACCCTCGGCCCGTTCCCGGACGGCCTGCAGAAGGTGGGCAACGGCTTCCTCCCCGAGGTCGGCCCGACCACGAACTACCACAACATCACCCTGCTGCTCGGCCTCGCGGTGATCGTCTTCGTGGTCCTCCAGGAGATCCGCGACCGCAAGCGCCAGCAGGAGTTCACCCTGGACGTGCTGCCGGCCAAGCTGTTCGTGCTCAAGCTGGTGGCACTGGTCGCCGCGGTGCTCACCGTCACGATGCTGCTCGCCAGCTACAAGGGCGCGCCGATCGTGCTGCTGATCCTCGGCGCGCTGGTCGTCGGCTACGGCTACGTCATGCGCAACGCCGTCTTCGGCCGTCACATCTACGCGATCGGCGGCAACCTCCCGGCGGCGAAGCTGTCGGGCGTCAAGGACAAGAAGGTCACCTTCTATGTCTTCCTGAACATGGGCATGCTCGCGGCCCTGGCGGGTCTGGTGGTAGCCGCCCGCCTGAACGCGGCCTCTCCGAAGGCCGGCCTGAGCTTCGAGCTGGAAGCGATCGCCTCGTCGTTCATCGGTGGAGCGTCCATGAGCGGCGGTGTCGGTACCGTCCTCGGCGCGATCATCGGCGGTCTGGTCCTCGGTGTGCTGAACAACGGCATGAACCTCCTCAGTGTCGGCACCGACTGGCAACAGGTCATCAAGGGCCTGGCCCTGCTGGCCGCGGTCGGGTTCGACGTGTGGAACAAGCGCAAGGTCGGTTCGTAAGTCAGCCGGGGCCCCGCCGGAAGGCGGGGCCCCCTCCATTGGGCAGGAGCCGCGAAATGGAAACGAGCAGACGTACGGTCATCGCAGCGGCGGCAGCGGGATTAACCGCGGCCACCATCGGCACGGCGCACGCATCGGGCGGAAAGAAGCCCGTGAGGGAGCTCTTCGGCAAGCTCGCCGACGGGACCAAGGTCCACCGGTGGTCGCTGGAGAACGGCGGCACACGGCTCAAGGTCCTGTCGTACGGCGGAATCGTCCAGTCCCTGGAGATCCCCGACCGGCACGGCAGGTACGAGAACGTCTCCCTGGGCTTCGACAACATCGAGGACTACGTCGCGAAGACGCCGTACTTCGGTGCCCTCATCGGCCGGTACGGCAACCGCATAGCCAAGGGGCAGTTCACCCTCGACGGCACGAGCCACCAGCTCTCCGTCAACGACGGCGTCAACAGCCTGCACGGCGGCGCCAAGGGCTTCGACAAGCGCGTCTGGGACGTGGAGGGCTTCGCCTCCGGTTCCGACGTCGGGCTCGTCCTGCACTACACCAGCATCGACGGCGAGATGGGCTACCCCGGCACCCTCCGGGCCAAGGTCACCTACACGCTGACCCGGCACGGCGACTGGCGCATCGACTACGAGGCCACCACCGACAAGGCCACCGTCGTCAACCTCACCAGCCATGTGTACTGGAACCTCGCCGGTGAGGGCAGCGGTTCGATCTACGACCACGAACTCCAGATCGCCGCCTCCCGCTACACCCCCGTCGACTCGGGCCTGATCCCCACCGGGGAACTGGCTGAGGTCGCCGGCACCCCCTTCGACTTCCGCCGGTCCAAGACCGTCGGCCGGGACATCCGGGTCGCCCACCAGCAGCTCCTGTACGGCAAGGGCATCGACCACAACTGGGTCCTCGACAAGGGCATCACGACACGGCCCGAGCATGTCGCCACCCTGCGCGACCCGTCCTCCGGGCGCAGCCTGAGGATCGCGTCCAACGAGCCGGGCCTGCAGTTCTACTCGGGCAACTTCCTGGACGGCACCCTGGTCGGCACCGGCGGCCACATCTACCGGCAGGGCGACGCCCTGTGCCTGGAGACCCAGCACTTCCCGGACTCCCCGAACCATCCGTCGTTCCCCTCGACGGTGCTGCGGCCGGGGCAGACCTACCGGACCAGCACGGTCCACTCGTTCGGTGCGTGACGAAACCTCACAGCCGGTTCACAAAGTCCGCACGACCTCACAACGATTGAACAGCGCCACCTCCGTATCCGTATGAGAGGGCGGCCCGTGCTCCCCCGCGCGGGCCACCCAAAGAACGGGGGCCCGTCCTCCCCAGCGGGCTCGCCCTATACGGAGGTTCCATGGCCGGCAATGTCACCTCGCTCTTTCGCGGCACCGCGGCGCACAGCCCGTCGATGGCCGCACTGACGCGGGAGGGCGACGGAGCCGGACCGGTCGACTTCTGCATACCCTGCAACCCGTACTTCCCGACCCCCGCGATGTTCGACGAACTCGCGGGCCGGCTGCGGGAGATCATCACCTACTACCCGAGCAGCGCCGACACGATCACCAGCGAGCTGTGCTCGCTGCTCCAGCTCCCGCCGCAGTGCGTCGCGATGGGCAACGGCTCGACCGAGCTCATCACCTGGATCGACCATCTGCTGGTCCGTGAGTCCCTCGCCATCCCCGTCCCCACGTTCGGCCGCTGGACCGACCAGCCGATGGAGACCGGCAAGCGGGTCGACATGTTCCCGCTCCAGGAGTCCAACGGCTTCGCCCTCGACCTCGCCGCCTACGCCAAGTTCATCCGCTCGCGCGGCACCAAGGTCGCGGTCATCTGCAACCCGAACAACCCCGACGGCGGCTTCCTGCCGCGCCAGTCGGTCATCCAGTTCATGGACGCGATGGCCGACCTGGACCTGATCGTCATCGACGAGTCCTTCCTGGAGTTCGCCGACGCCGAGTCGGAGCCCAGCGTGGTCGAGGACGCGGTCATGAGACCCAACGTCATCGTGCTGCGCAGCCTCGGCAAGAACTTCGGCCTGCACGGCATCCGCTTCGGCTACATGGTCGCCAACCCCTCGCTGGCCGGCAAGGTCCGCTCGATGCTGCCGAAGTGGAACCTCAACTCCTTCGCGGAGACCGTGGTGTTCATGCTCAAGAACCACGGCAAGGAGTACATGGAGAGCCTGCACATGGTCCGCCGCGACCGGCTCGACATGGCCCGCCAGCTCTCCGCGCTGCCCGGTCTGACGATCTACCCCTCGCAGGGCAACTTCCTGTTCGTACGTCTCCCCGTCGGCGCCGAGGGCACCGTGGTCCGGGACCGGCTGCTCACCGAGCACCGCATCCTGGTCCGCGAGTGCGGCAACAAGGTCGGTTCGTCCAGCCGCTTCCTGAGACTCGTGGTGCGTCCGCAGACGGATGTGCGCCGCCTGGTGTCCGGCCTGGAACAGGTGCTCTACGGGTCCAAGAAGGGAACGCCCGTACCCGAGCTGAGCAACGGGGCCGGCGGCTACGGCTCCGGAACGGCCATGGTGGACCGCCTCGTCGGCTCGACCAACGGCGCGGGCATGCAGGGGCTGGCCGCGCAGGCGAACGCCTGGCCCGGACAGCCCGCCCCGGCGCCCCAGCCGGTGGCCGCCGCCGCACCGCAGCCCAGCCTGCCCTCCGTTCCGCCGCAGCCGCGTCCCGCCGCCGCCTCGCCCTACCCGGCCCAGCAGCCCGCCCCGGCCCCGGTCTACACCGCCCCGCAGCAGCCCGCGGCGGCCCAGGCCTACCCCGCCTCCGGGCCTGTCGGCTGGCCGGCCGCGGCCCAGGGCCCCGGTGCGATGCCGGCCCAGGCGCCGCCCGCGGCCATGCAGGCCCCGGCCGCCTCGCCCGGTCTCCAGCCGGCCGCCCAGACCGGCATGCCCGGCATGGCCGGCGCCGCCTCCATGGGCGCGCAGGGCGGCCTGACGGCGGCCCAGGTCCGCGGCAGGACTCAGCCGGAACCTCCGCCACCCCAGACGTCGAGCAACGGCGGCGGCTGGGGCGCGGTCGGCGCCATGCTGTACAACCAGGCCGGCTAGACCTGCCGGACCCTTCGCGTCGCCGCCCGCCGGCCAGACGCGAATGCCGGACGGGCACCGGGCCTCACACACCACCGGGCGGATTCCCGTCCGGTCGGGCCTCCCCACGGGCCGGGCGGAAACCCCGCGCGGCCGGTCTCCCCACGGACCGGCCGCCGGGGGCCGCCCACGTTCCACGGCGCGGGCCGCGGCAGCGGTATCCGCGCCCGGCGCCCGAGAACCCCTTCTTCCCGGCGCGCCCCGCGCCGGACCCCACGGCGGAGCGCCGGGCGGACCGAGCCGCCGGCGTCTCCGCCGTTTCCCGTCCCCCCGCGGCCTCGTCCCGTGCGGCCGAACGCCGTGCAACGCGCGGCCGGACGCCGGGCAAGGTGTCCAACAACGAGCTTGACGGGCCGTCACTTTGCGGAACTGACAGCCTACCGACAGCATCCCTCCCTACGGTGCCGTGTTCATGACAGACACCCCCACGAACGACACGTCGGAAGCCCCCGTCGGGCGCCGGACCGTCCTCATCGCCACCGGCGCCTCGGCCGCGGCCCTGGCCGTGGCCGCCGCGGCCCCCGTCGCCCCGTCCCCCTCCCCCGCACCCGCCGCCGACCTGGCCGGCGCGGCCCCCGCCGCGGCGGCCGTCTGCACCCTCACCAAGGAGATGACCGAAGGCCCCTACTACCTCGACGGCCAGCTCGTCCGCGCCGACGTCACCGAGGGCAAGGCGGGCGCCCCCCTCAAGCTCGCCCTCACCGTCGTCGACTCCGCCTGCTCACCGCTGAGCAACGCCCTCGTGGAGATCTGGCACTGCGACGCGCTCGGCGAGTACTCGGGATACGTCGGCAACAACGGCCACAGCGAGCCGGACGACGGCACGTTCCTGCGCGGCGGCGTGCTGACCAACGCCTCCGGCGTCGCGAACCTCACCAGCATCTATCCCGGCTGGTACCGGGGCCGCTGCGTGCACATCCACGTCAAGGTGCACACCGGCGTCACCCTCACCTCCGACGGCTCCTTCACCGGCGGCCAGGAGATCCACACCGGCCAGCTGTTCTTCAACGAGACGATCACCACGGCGATGGCCAAGGTGTCCCCGTACTCCACGAACAAGGTCACCCGCACCACCCTGTCCCAGGACTCCATCTACGACGGCGGAGGCGCCTCCTCGGGCCTGCTGACCCTCACGGCCCTGGGCAGCACCGCCGCCTCCGGCTACACCGGCACGCTCACGCTCGGCGTCCGGACGAGCTGACCCGTCCCTCCCCCCACCAAGACCCGGGGGCGGTCCGCGACCCGCGGGCCGCCCCCGGCCGCGCCCATACCGCGTAATCCCCCGCGCCGGGACCGTCGTACGGCCGTCGAACGACCTGCTCCTGTGGACAATGGCCGCAACCTTCCCCCGGATCCCGGGCTCGGACCGGACGGGGGAGGCCCCCGTCGCCGTCCCCCGGGAGAACCCGCATGGTGTTGAGCAGACGTTCCTTCAGCGCACTCGCCGGTACCGCCGCCCTCGGCCTCTCGCTCGGCGGCAGCGGGAGCGACGAGGCCTGCGCGGCCGGAAGGACGGCCCTCGCACCCACCGGACCCGCGCCCGCCCCGCCCTCCGCCGACGGCCGCCGGCACACCGTCGGCTTCGACCGCTACTCGATGCTGATCGACGGCAGGCGTCTGGTGGTCTGGTCGGGCGAGTTCCACCCGTTCCGGCTGCCGAGCCCCTCCCTGTGGCGGGACGTCCTGCAGAAGATGCGCGCCCACGGCTACAACGCGGTCAGCATCTACGTCGCCTGGAACTACCACTCCCCCGCCCCCGGCCGGCACGACTTCACCGGGATCCGCGACCTCGACCTGTTCCTGCGGACCGCCGCCGAGACCGGGCTGTACGTCATCCTGCGCCCCGGTCCCTACATCAACGCCGAGGTCGACGCGGGCGGCTTCCCCGGCTGGCTGACGGCGACCCCGGGGGTGGCCCGCACCGCCGACCCCACCTATCTGAAGCACGTCGACCGGTGGCTGACCGCCGTCGACCGGATCGCCGCCCGGCACCTCTACACCGACGGCGGCGGCACGATCGTCCTGTACCAGCTGGAGAACGAGTACGACAACCATGTGACCGAGCCCGCGGGCCGGGACTACATGGCGCACCTGTACGCCAAGGTGCGCTCCGACGGCATCGACGTCCCCCTCTTCCACAACGACAAAGGAAGGAACGGCCACTGGGCCCCCGGCACCTTCGACACGGGCGGCGAGCGCGGGCGTTACCTGTACGGCTTCGACGGCTATCCCTCGCCCTTCAAGACCCCGCCGGACTGGGGGCACTTCGGACCCGGCGGCCTCAAGGGCGGCTCGACCGCGAGCCCCGACACCCCCGGTTTCATCCCCGAGTTCGGCGGCGGCTGGTTCGACCCCTGGGGCGGGGCCGAGTTCGACGGCCTCGGCTACGCGGAGTCCCGCCGCACCCGGGACGCGGCCTACGAACGGCGCTTCTACCTCACCAACCTCGCCAACGGCATCACCGTCCACAACGTCTACATGACGTTCGGCGGCACCTCCTGGGGCTGGCTGCCCGCGCCGATCGTCTACACCTCGTACGACTACGGGGCCGCCATCGACGAGGCGCGGCAGCCGACCGACAAGCTCGTCCCGATGCGGCAGATCGGCCGGCTGCTGGAGTCAGTGCCGGACCTGGCGAAGCTCGACCCCGTCGAACCCCGGCCGGGGGACGGCACGGCGGCGGGACCCGGGATCAGGGCCTACCACCTGGTCAACCCGGACACGAAGGCGCGCTTCCAGGTGCTGCGCAACGACACGCCCGCCGAGGCCGTCGCCGCCGTGTCGTTCGGCACGGAGAGCGCCGAGGTGACGGTGCCCGGCCTCGACGCCCGGCTGCTCGCCGCCGGGATCGCGCTGGGGCGGCGGAGGCTGCGCTGGTCCACCGCCCAGCCGATGCTGTGGCTGACCGCGGGACGGCAGGACATCGCCGTCCTCACGGGCCGGGCGGGCGAAGCGACCCGCACCTGTCTGGAGGCCGCGAGCGAGCCGAGGGTCACCGTGCTGGACGGGGAAGCGGCGCACGGCTACGAGGACGGTGTGCTGCGGATCGACGCCGTGCTCGGCGGCGTCACCCGGGTCCGGGTGGAGGACGGCGGGGTCGCGGCCCCGCTGCTGCTGCTGTTCGCCGACGACGAGAGCTCCCGGCTGCTGTGGCGCCACGACACCCCCTCGGGGCCGGTCCTGGTGCGCGGCCCGGCGCTGCTGCGCACGGCCGCCCTGCACGGCACCACCGCGCGCCTCACCGGGGACACGGTCCGGGCGGCGGACCTGGAGGTGTGGGGACCGCGGGGGCTCGACCGACTCGTCTGGAACGGTGTCTCGCTGACATCCCGTGCCACCGCCTCCGGGAGCCTGCTGGCCGGGCGGCGGCTGCCCGGCGCGGCCCCGGTGCGGCTGCCCGCCCTGACCGGCTGGCGGCGGGCCGAGGGGAATCCCGAGGCGGCCGCCGACCACGACGACACCGCCTGGCGGGTCACCGACCTGACGTCCTCGTACAGCGTCACCCCGGTGCCCGCCGGACAGCCCGTGCTGTTCGCCGACGACTACGGCTTCCACTACGGGGACGTCTGGTACCGGGGGCACTTCGCGGACGCGGGCGGCGCCGACTCGGTGTCCCTGTCGTACGTCGCCGGCACCCAGGGGCTGCTGATGGCCTGGCTGGACGGCGAGCCGCTGGGCACCCACCGGATGCCGGTGCCGGACAAGAAGACCGTGCGCAAGGGGACCTGGGCGGCCACGGCCACCTTCCCCGTCCGGCCGCGGGAGCGGCGCTCCCACGTGCTGTCCGTGCTGGTCCGGCCCATGCAGCGGGACGAGGACGGCCGGGCCGACGACACGCACAAGGCGGCCCGGGGTCTGACGGCCGCCACCTTCACCGGGGCCGCTCCGGCCGTCCGCTGGCGCATCCAGGGCTCGGCGGCCCCCGACCCGGTGCGCGGGCCGCTCAACACCGGTGGTCTGCACGGGGAACGGCACGGCTGGCATCTGCCGGGCTTCGCGGACGGGGGCTGGAAGCCTGCCGCGTTCCCGCGCACCGAGCGGCGCCAGGGCGTCACCTGGTACCGCACCGGCTTCCGGCTCGCGGTGGACGGCGGGACGGACGCGTCGATCGGGCTCACCCTGACGGACGATCCGTCGCGCGCCTATCGCGTCCAGATCTTCCTGAACGGCTGGAACATGGGCCAGTACATCAACGACGTCGGCCCGCAGCACACGTTCGTCCTGCCCAACGGGGTGCTGCGCACCCGCGGGCACAACACGCTGGCCCTCGCGGTGCTGTCCGACGGGACCACGCCGTCGGGACCCGGGCGGGTGGAACTGACGCTGCTGGGCAGCGCGGCCGGAGGAGTACCGGTGACCCCGGTGCCCTCCCCCGGCCCCTAGGTCGTGTCCCCTTCACCCGGGGAGCGGGACGGTCCGGGCCTACGCCAGCCGGATCATGTTCCAGGACAGCGGCTCCAGGACGGCGCCGAGCGTGCCGTCCCGGAGCGTGGTCCCCTCGACCGGGTGCGGGGTGACCCGCTCCGGATCGTCCCGGCTGTTGACCGCGTCCGGGTCGGCGTCGGCGAGCGCGCTGTGCCCGACGACCCGCGTCAGGCCCGTCCGCCCGAGGGCGACCTCCAGCGGCAGGGCCTCGGTCCGGCTGCGGTTGACGGCGAAGACGGTCACCGAGCCGTCCTCGGCGCGCACCGCGGTGGCGTGCAGCAGGTCCGCCTCGCCGTACCTGCCCGTCGTGTACGCCGGCGAGTCCACCCGGACGTCGAGGACGTACCCGCGTCCGTACCGGGAGGTCTGGGCGAAGGGGTGGAACGTCGTCTGCCGCCAGGCCGGGCCGCCCGGTTCGGTCATGATGGGCGCGATGACGTTGACGAGCTGGGCGAGGCAGGCGACGGCCACCCGGTCCGCGTGCCGCAGCAGCGCGATGAGGAGCGAGCCGAGGACGACCGCGTCCGTGACGGTGTAGACGTCCTCCAGCAGCCGGGGGGCCTCCTGCCAGTCCTCGACCGGGTGGGGGTTGGGCCGGCGCTGGTACCAGACGTTCCACTCGTCGAAGGAGAGGCTGATCCTCTTCGGGGACTTCAGCCGGGCGCCCACGTGGTCACAGGTCGCGACCACGTTCTCGATGAACGACTCCATGTCGACGGCGGAGGCGAGGAACGAGTCCCGGTCGCCGTCGGTCTCCTCGTAGTAGGCGTGCAGCGAGATGTGGTCGACCAGGTCGTAGGTGTGCTCCAGGACCGTCGCCTCCCACGCGGCGAAGGTCGCCATGCCCTGCCCGGAGGAGCCGCAGGCCACGAGTTCGAGGCCGGGCTCGATCTGCCGCATCGCGCGGGCGGTCTCGGCGGCGAGCCGGCCGTACTCCTCGGCGGTCTTGTGGCCGGTCTGCCAGGGGCCGTCCATCTCGTTGCCGAGGCACCACAGCCGGATGCCGAAGGGGTCCTTGTCGCCGTGCGCGATCCGCAGGTCGGAACGGGCGGTGCCGAAAGGGTGGTTGGCGTACTCCTGGAGGGCCAGGGCCTCGGCGACCCCGCGCGTGCCGAGGTTGACGGCCATCATGGGCTCGGCCCCCGGGCCGATCCTGCGTACGAAGCCGATGAACTCGGCGAGCCCGAAGCGGTTGGTCTCGGTGGAGCGCCAGGCGGGGTCCAGCCTGCGGGGCCGTTCCTCGGCGGGGCCCACCGAGTCCTCCCAGGCGTATCCGGAGACGAAGTTGCCGCCGGGGTAGCGCACGGCCGTGACACCGAGTTCACGGACGAGGTCCAGCACGTCGGTGCGCAGCCCCTCCGCGTCGGCGGAGGGGTGGCCCGGCTCGAAGACGCCGGTGTAGACGCAGCGGCCGAGGTGCTCGACGAAGGAACCGAAGAGACGGGGGTCGACCTCCCCGACGGTGAAGGCGGGGTCGAGGACGAAGCGTGCTGTGCGCATGGTGTCCTTTCGCAGTGCCGGGTGGGACGTCGACCGGGCCGGACCTGCCACGCGCCCCCGCTATCCGGCGAACTCCGGCTGCGCCAGGCCCTTGCCCGCGTCCGGGACGACGAGCAGGGAGCCGGACATCGGGTGCGGTGCCGACAGGCCCGTACGGGCGGTGGTGATGTACAGGTCGGTGAGGCCGGCGCCGCCGAACGCGCAGGCGGTGGGGCGGCGGACGGGCAGTTCGAGCACCCGGTCCAGGGCGCCGTCCGGCGTGTAGCGGTGGACCGCTCCGCCGTCCCAGAGCGCCACCCAGACGCCGCCCTCGGCGTCCACCGTCAGACCGTCGGGGAAACCGTTCTCCACGGTGGCGAACGGGCGCCTGGCGACGGGCAGGCCGTCGTCACCGACGTCGAACACGTCGACGCGTCGGGTCGGCGAGTCGATGTAGTAGACCCGGCGTCCGTCGGGGCTCCAGCCCGTGCCGTTGCTGACGCTCACGTCGTCGAGGAGCACCCGGACCGTGCCGTCGGGGGCGATCCGCGACAGCGTGCCCCCGCCCGGTGTCTCGTCGTAGCGCATGGTGCCGCACCACAGCGAGCCGTCGGGCGCGACGGCCGCGTCGTTGGCGCGCCGGCCCGGTACGGGCTCCCGGTGCAGCCAGCGGAACGGACCGGCGGCGGGCGCGGACGCGGCCGCCTCTCCCTCGGGAGACCCCTCGGACCCGGCCGGTCCGTAGAGGCCCACGCCGTCACGGAGGTTGACGACCAGTCCGCCGCCGACGCGTGGCTTGACCGCGCCCACGTGCTGCTCGGTGGCCGTCACCGTGCGGCGGCCGGAGACGGGGTCGTAGGTGTGGATCCGGGAGCCGAGGATGTCGACCCACAGGAGCCGCCCGGCCCGGGCGTCCCAGGTGGGGCCCTCGCCGAGCGCCGCGTGCGCGGGGGCCGCGACCTCGACGGCGCTCACCGCGCGTTCCGGTGGCCGAGCCGCTCGGACAGCTCCGCGGCGCCCTTCACCGCGAGCTGCTCCAGCTCGCCGCGGCGCTCGTCGCTCCAGCGGATCATCGGCACGGAGATCGACAGCGCGGCGACGACCTGTCCGGCACGGTCGCGGACGGGGGCCGCGACACAGCTGACGTCCGGGTTGGACTCACGGCTCTCGACGGCGATCCCGCGACGGCGGATCTCGGCGAGGGCCTCGCGCAGGGCGGCCGGGTCGGTGATGCTGTTGGGGGTCATCGCCGAGAGCTCGGCGTCGTCCGGGACGCGCGAGGTCAGCTCCGGCTCGGAGAGGGAGGCGAGCAGCATCTTGCCCACGGAGGTGCAGTGCGCGGGCAGGCGCCGGCCGGCCGCCGACACCATGCGCACGGCGTGCGTGGAGTCGACCTTCGCGATGTAGATGACGTCGGTGCCCTCGAGGATCGCCACGTGCACGGTCTCGTCGCAGGTCTCGGCGACGGAACGGGCGACCTGCTGGCCCTCGGCGGCGAGGTCGAGCTGCTCGGCGTAGCGGCTGCCGAGCTGGTACGGGCGCACGCCGAGCCGGTAGCGTCCCGGCTGGCCGGGCACCTGCACGATGTACGACCGGGCGGCGAGCGTGGTCACCAGTTCGTGCACGGTCGTGCGCGGGAGCTGGAGCCTGCGCACGATGTCGGGGGCGGAGAGAGTCCCGTCCCCGTCGAGAAAGAGCTCCAGTATGTCCAGAGCCCGGGTCACGGCAGGTACGAGGCGTCCCACAGCCGGCCCCCTCCCTTTTGTTCGAAATTTCAACAGACGATCGGGATGACGAACACAGGCTAGTCATTCGCCCTGGGGCGGGCAATGGTTTGCGGGGCCCGTGCCGACCGACCTCCGCGTCGCCGTACGCCGGGCCGCGCCCAGGAGGGGACGAACGCCTCATGCCGGACCGCCGAGACGGCCCTCACGGCTCCGGAGGCACCGCCGCCCGCGGCTCCGGAGGCACCGCCGGCCGACGCCCGCCGGTCCGCCCGCGGCTCCGGAAGCGCCGACGGCCGACGCCCGCCGGTCCACCCACCCGCCGGTCGGTCCGTCCGCCCGTCCTCCCTTCCGCCCGCCCGGCGAGGGCCCCGTGCGCGACCATGGACCCCATGCCGGCCAAACGCCCCGCCGCCCCGTTCACCCCGCTCGACTTCCAGCTGGTGCTGCTGCGCCGCATGGCCGACCACAACCCGGGCCTGGTCGAGGACGCCCGGCACGGACTGGGGGTGTCGGTCGCGGACATGCGCGAGGCGAACCGGCGCTGGCAGGCGATGCTGCACTCCCCGCGCGCACGCTCCGCCGCCTCGCGCTACCGCTCGGTCCTCGGCGCCCCCGAGTCGGCGAGCGAGCGCCGGATCGGCGATCTGACCTGCGAGGCGCTGCGATGGCCGGTGCCGCTGTGGCCCGGTCTGCGCTTCGAGGTCCTGCTCGCCCCGAACGGCGTCGTCTGGAACGAGTGGCTCGTACGGGCCCCGGGGGCCGCCGCGCCCGTGCTGGAGACGCTGGAGGACCTGGTCCCCTGGTCCTGCACGGTCGACGAGACCGCCCGCGCCTTCGCCCCCGCCCGGCCCCTGGAGGGCACGGCCCCGACCCGTTGGGGCCTGGCGTTCACGGCACCGGACGCGGCGGGCGTCCCCCACGCGTGCGCGGCGGAGTTCACCTGGGGGCTGCTGCAACGGGTCGGCGTGAAGGGACCCGTGACCGACCAGGCCGAGGGCCCCGGCCGGTGACGAACACGCCCGGGCCCCGGCCGGTAGCCGACCTCGGCACCACGTGCGGCTACCTCAGTCGTCGGCCGCCTCGATGATCCGGTTCACGACGGCCGGGAGCGATGCCGGGTGGAGCCACAGGAACAGGTTCGGCTCGACCAGCTCCAGCTCCATCACCCGGGGCCCGTCGTCGCCGTCGACCAGGTCGACCCGGGCGTAGAGCACCTGCTCCGCGCCGCCCGGGACGGCGGCCAGCGCCTTCTCCGCCACGGCCAGTTCGGCCGCGGACGGCTCCCAGACCTCCAGCCGCGGGTGGGGCGTCTTGTCCCCGTCGTAGGGCGTTCCGGGCTCCAGGACGGCCCCCTTGCGGCTGGCGTGCAGCAGCCGGCCGCCGAAGAACTGGAGCGCCCGCTCGCCCCGGGTGTCGACGGCCGTCACATACGGCTGGACCATCGCGGTCAGTCCCTCGGCGTGCATCCGCGCGAGCTGCCGCAGTGCCGTCTCCCGCTCCCCCTGCGTGTACCGCGCGGCGTACCGCGCCCCGGCGCCCGCGGTGGGCTTCACCACGAACTCGTGCTCGCCGGGCAGTTCGACCGGGTCCCCCGGCGCGAGATACCGGGTCGGTACGACCGGCACCCCCGCGTCCGCCAGGTCGCCGAGGTAGCGCTTGTCCGTGTTCCAGCGCACGACCGGCGCCGGATTCATCAGCCGGGTGAGCTCCGCGCAGCGCTCGGCCCACGCCACGAACTCCGCCACGCGCAGGCTGTAGTCCCAGGTCGACCGGATCAGCGCGAGGTCGTAGCCTGCCCAGTCGGCCCCGGGATCGTCCCAGTGCACGATCTCGGCGAAGGCCCCGGCGGTCTCCAGGGCCTTCCTCAGCACCGGCAGGTCCCGGTCCGCGCCGGGCTCCTCGCCCGGGTCGTAGGTGACGAGCGCGATACGGGCCACGACGGACTCCCTCCTCGTACGGCGCCGGCGCGCGGCACCGGGGGTCCGGCCCCGGACGCACCCCGCTGGTGCGCCGTCGCCGGACAGCCCGCCGCAGGCTAACAACCGGGAGGCGCTGCCCGGCGGGGGCCGCTCTTGACCTTCACCGAGGGGCAGGGCCCAGCATCGAGGACACGACGAGGAACGGGAACCAGGAGCGGGTGCAGCCTGGTCGGGAGAACTACAGGGTGGACGTGTGGACATGCTGACGATCGGGGCCTTCGCGAAGGCCTCCCGGCTGTCGCCCAAGGCGCTGCGGCTCTACGACGAGCTGGACCTGCTGCGTCCCGCCCGGGTGGACCCCGACACCGGATACCGCTACTACGCGGCCGGCCAGCTCGAGCAGGCCCGGCTGGTGGCGTGGCTGCGGCGGCTCGGCATGCCGCTCGCCCGGATCCGGCAGGTGTGCGCCCTGGAACCGGGCCCGGCCGCGCGGGAGATCGGCGCGTACTGGGCCGGGGTCGAGGCCGAGACGGCCGCCCGCCGTGATCTGGCCGCGTTCCTCGTGGACCATCTGTCACCGTCCCGAGAGAAGGACACCCGCATGCTGGAACTCCGTTATTCCGCCCTGTCCGACACCGGTCTGGTCCGTGCGGCGAACCAGGACAGCGTCCACGCGGGGGCCCGTGTCCTCGCCGTCGCCGACGGCTGCGGGCCGGGCGGGGCGCCCGCGAGCACGGCGGCGGTGGGGGCGCTCGCCTTCCTGGACGACGAGCCGCTGCCGGCCGGGGGCGTCCTGAACCTGCTGGAGGACGCCGTGGACGGCGCGGCACGGGCCGTGCTGGACCTGGCACAGGACCCCGGCACGGCGGGGGTGGACGCGACCGGCAGCACGCTCACCGCCCTGGTGTGGACGGGCTCGCAGCTCGCGCTCGTCCACATCGGGGACTCGCGGGCCTATGTGCTCCGCGAGGGCGGGCTGTTCCGGATCACCCACGACCACACGGTGGTCCAGTCGATGATCGACGAGGGGCGTCTGACCCCCGAGGAGGCGGCGACGCATCCGCAGCGCTCCCTGCTGCTCAAGGCGCTGGGTACCGCCGCCCCGGTGGCGGATCTGCGGCTGCACGACGTGCGGCCGGGCGACCGCTATCTGCTCTGCTCGGACGGTCTGTCCACCGTCGTGCCCGACGAGGGGATCGAGCGGCTCCTCGCCGCCGCCCCCGACCCCGACGCGGCCGTCCGCTCCCTGGTCGCCGCCGCGAACGACGCCGGCGGGCCGGACAACGTCAGCTGCGTGGTCGCGGACGTGATCGAGACGGCCGGTCGGGCCGGGCTCCGGTTCGCCTAGCCGGTCACCGGCGGGCCGGGGGTCACCGGTGCGGGGGCCGGTCCTGGGGTCTGCGGTAGCCGAGCGAGGTCTCGATGGCGCGGCCGACCGGGTCGACGGCGGCGGCGTCGCCGGGGCCGGTCACCCAGGAGCGGAAGACACTGGCCAGCTGGAGTCCGAAGGCCTCGGCCCGTGCCTCGTCCGCCTGCCGCGACCCGTCACGGGCGGCGACGGCGCGGGCGACCTCCTGCCGCGGCGGCACCCCGGGCCCGGGACCGCTCCAGCCGGAACGTTCCGACAGGGCCGCACGCGCGACGGCCGTCGCACCGTCCACGTGGTGGTCGCGGTGGCCTTCGCGCATGTGCCACAACTCATGTCCGAGGATGACGAGTTGCTGAACGGTCTCGGCGCGCTCCTCGACGACGACGAGGTCGAAGTCGCCGAACTCCATCCACAGACCGGTGACTTCGAGCTCGTCCGGGAAGCGTTCGAAACGGAGCTGCACCGGACGTCCGCCGCGGAGCCGGCTCATCTCCTCGCACAGCGCCCCGGCCAACTCCCGCACGTCGACAGGCGTATCGATCCTTCTGCGCAGGACCCGGCCGAGCTCCGCCGCCAGCGCCCGCATCTCGGAGCGGGTGCCCCGCGGACGCAGCGCCGCCATGAGCCTTCCGACGGAACCGGACGGCCTCATCGTCATCGCTCCGCCTCCTCGCCGTCAGGCAGGACCTCGGGAAGGTGCGGCGGGGACTCACTCACCAAAGGTCTCCCGGCAGTTGACTCATCAAGTTGTGACGCGAGCCCGACACTACGTGTCCGGGTCCGTCCACGCCACGGTTCCCGAACGATCGTTCCCGGTTTCCGGACGATCCTTACGCCGCCTGCGCTCCCCCTCCACCTCCTCGGCCCGATCGCGCGGCCGACCCGCCGGTCCCCGAGGCCGATCGTGTAGGAAGAACGTGTCCCTCCCGGTGAAGTCCCCTCGGCAAGGAGTCCTCGATGTTCTCCCTCTTCCCGGCCCTGGTGAGCGGTTCGGTCGCGGACCGCTCCGCGCTCCGCTTCGGCGACCGGTCCCTGACGTACGCGGAACTGGCCGTCTCGGCGGGAGCGCTGGCCGGTCGGCTCGACGGCGCCGGGAGGGTCGCCGTCTGGGCGACGCCGACCCTGGAGACGGCCGTGGCCGTCGTCGCCGCGCTGCTCGCCGGGGTCCCGGCCGTACCGCTGAACCCGAGGTCCGGGGAGACGGAACTCGGCCACATCGTGGGCGACAGCGCCCCCACCCTGGTGCTCGCGGCCCCCGGCGACGCGCTTCCCGCCGCGCTCGGCGCGCTGGACCGGATCGACGTCGACGTGCGGGCGGAAGCGGTGTCGGCGGGGCCGGACGCGGAGCCCGGCCCGGTCCTCGATCCCGGCGCGCCCGCCCTGGTCGTCTACACCTCCGGCACCACCGGTCCGCCCAAGGGCGCGGTCGTGCCGCGCCGGGCGATCGCCGCGACCCTGGACGCGCTGGCCGACGCCTGGCGATGGACCGGTGACGACGTGCTGGTGCACGCCCTGCCGCTGTTCCATGTGCACGGGCTGATCATCGGCATCCTGGGCCCGCTGCGGCGCGGGGGCTCCGTACGCCATCTGGGCCGGTTCGGCGCCGAGGGCGTGGCGCGCGAGCTGGACGCCGGGGCGACGATGCTGTTCGGGGTGCCGACGATGTACCACCGGCTCGCGGAGGCGCTCGGCGAGGACCCGGGGCTCGCCAAGGCGCTGGGCCGGGCGCGGCTGCTGGTGTCGGGCTCCGCCGCGCTGCCGCTGCACGACCACGAGCGGATCACGGCGGCGACCGGACGCGGGGTCGTCGAGCGGTACGGCATGACGGAGACGCTGATGAACACGAGCGTACGGGCGGACGGTCCGCCCCGGCCCGGCACGGTCGGGGTGCCGCTGCCCGGCGTCGGACTGCGCCTCGTCGAGGACGACGGGACCGCGATCGCCTGGTACGAGGCCGACGGCACCCCGGCCGGGGCGCACGACGGCGAGAGCGTCGGCGAGATCCAGGTGCGCGGGCCGAACCTGTTCACCGAGTACCTGAACCGGCCCGACGCCACGGCCGCCGCGTTCACCGCCGACGGCTGGTTCCGCACCGGGGACATGGCGGTCCTCGACCCCGACGGCTCGGTCCGTATCGTCGGCCGCAGGGCCACCGACCTGATCAAGAGCGGCGGATACAAGATCGGCGCGGGTGAGATCGAGAACGCGCTGCTCGAACACCCCGGGGTGCGGGAGGCCGCCGTCGCCGGGGAGGCCGACGCCGACCTCGGCGAGCGCGTCGCGGCCTGGATCGTCCCGGCCGATCCCGGGGCGCCGCCGTCCGCCGAGGAGCTGGCCGACCATGTGGCCGGCAGTCTCGCCCCGCACAAGCGGCCCCGCACCGTGCGCTTCGTGGCGGCGCTGCCCCGCAACGACATGGGCAAGATCCTCAAGCGGGAGCTGCCGCGTGACTGAGCGCATCTCGGCCCGCGAGGCCATCGCCCTGATCACCGACAGCTTCGCCGAACTCCCCGCTCCCGCGGGGGACTTCCCGCCCGACGGTCCGCTTGCCTGGGCCGGGTACGACGACGCGCGGGCGCGCGCCGCGGCCCGTACCGGCGAGGAGGAGTCCGTCGTCTGCGGGACCGCGACCTTCGGGACGGCGAGTTTCGGCACGACGACCGACGGCCGGCCCCCGCTCGGCCCGGTCACCGCCGTCCTCGTCGCCTTCGAGTTCGGCTTCCTCGGCGGCTCCCTCGGCCGGCGCACGGGCGACCGGCTGGAGGCGGCCTACGACCACGCCCGCACGCACCGGCTGCCCGTCGTCTCCCTCGTCTCCACGGGCGGCAGCCGGATGCAGGAGGGCATGCTCGCGCTGACCCAGCTCCAGCGGGTGGCCCGGCAGTCGGCGCTCACCCGGGAGGCCGGGCTCGCGCAGATCGCGGTCCTGCGGGACCCGACGACCGGAGGCGGCTGGGCCACCCTCGGCGCGGGCGCCGATGTGACCCTGGCCCTGCCGGGCGCCCAGGTCGGCTTCGCGGGCTCGCGGGTCCGCCCGCCGGACGCGGACCCGGCCGCTTACACCGCCGAGGCGCAGCTGGCGGCGGGCTCGGTCGACGCCCTCGTGCAGAGAGACGAACTGCGGGAGACGCTCGCCCTGTGGCTGGACCTGCTCACGCATCCGGCCGCCGGACCCGCGCCGGTCCCGGCCGCGCTGGGCGGGGCGGGGGACCTGCCCGCGACCGGCTGGGACGCGGTGCGGCGGGCCAGGGCCGGGGAGCGCCCGCGCGCCGAGGACTATCTGGACGCCTGCTTCACCCGGCGGGCCGCGATCGGCGGGGACCGCTGCGGCGGCAGGGACGACGGCGTGCTGTGCGGCTTCGGCCGGACGCACGACGGCGGGACCGTCGCCTACGCGGCCCAGCGCGGGACGGCGACCCGTCCCGCCGGATACCGCACGGCCGCCCGGCTGATAAGGATGGCGGGACGGCTCGGCATCCCGGTCCTGACGCTGGTGGACACCCCGGGCGCGGCGAACGACGCGGACGCCGAGCGGGAGGGGGCCGGGCCCGCGATCGCGGACCTGTTCGCGGCGGTCGCCGGTGCCCGGACGCCCGTCACCACGCTGGTGATCGGCGAGGGCGGCTCGGGCGGGGCGCTGGCCCTGGCCGCTCCCGGCAACACCTGGGCCACGCCGGACAGCTACTTCTCGGTCATCGCGCCGGAGTCGGCGGCCGCGATCCTCAAACGGCCCGCCGAGGAGGTGCGGTCCACCGCGGACCAGCTCCGGCTCCGGCCGCAGGACCTGCTGGACCTGGAAGTGATCCGGGGCATCTCGCCGCACCGCCCCGGAGGCTGAACGACCGGACGGGCGGCCGCCTCCCCGCTCCCCGGAGGAGGCGACCGCCCGCCGTCACGGGGGCCACGCGGTGGCCCCCCTTCCCCGGGCCGCCGCCGCGCGGGCGGCGGGCCGGAGGCAGGGACCGGACGGCGGGCTCCCGCCCCGGGCGGCCCGCCGTCCGGCGACCGGTCACCGCACGCCCACCGCCCGGACGGTCTCCTGACGGACCGAGCCTCCCCGGTCGTCGTGGGCGGAGGCCCGCAGCGAGACGAACGCGGCGCCGCGCGGGACGTCCAGGGTGCCCTTCCAGCGGGCCGTGCCGACGCGGGTCAGCGGGACCGTCTTCCAGGTGGCGCCGTCGTCGTAGGACACCTCGAGCCGTCCGCCGCCGAGGGTGCCGGTGTCCGTCGCGCCCTTCACGTACTCGGCGTGGATGCCCACCGCCACCCGGCCGCCGCGCACGTTCCCCGCGAGGTCGGTGTCGACGTCGTACCCGAGGTTGACGAGCGGCAGGAAGGTCCAGTGGTCGTCGGGGGTGGCCGCCGAGCGGACGGTCCACTCGGTGTGGCCCTTCGTGGCGAGCCGCCAGCGCCCGGGGTCGAGGGCCGTGTCCGTGACGACCTTGTAGGTGTGCTCGTCGGCGGGGGCGTCCCAGACGTATCCGGCGGAGCCCTGCCGCCGGGCGAGCAGGACACCGTCCTGGTGGACCTCCGTGAACTGGGTCATCCCGCTGTCCTCGCTCCACACGTCCCCGAAGCCGGTGTGGTCGGGCCCCGAGTCGCCCCAGCCGGGGGTGTTGAACTGGATCTGGTTGCCCGCCCGTTGCTGGCCCCAGCCGAGTCCGGTGCCGAGCCAGGGGTGCCAGACGGGCTTGAACCAGTCGAGGGTGTCGCGGGTGCCGCCCCGGTAGGCGACCAGGCCGCTGCGCTCCTCCAGCGCGCCCGTCCCGACATTCACGGACCCCATCCAGGTCTGTCCGGTGCCGGTGGAGACGTAGTCGGTGCGCTCGGCCGGGTAGTCGATCCGCTCCTGGAAGCCGAGGCCGATGGGGAAGGGGTCGGCGATGGAGTAGCGGAACTCGCTGCCCGAGACGGACTCGACCGCGTGGAACTTCGTTTTCAGCACGGCCAGTTCACCGTGACCGGGATCGTAGGCGAGGGTCCGGTTCGGGACGGCTCCCTTGTAGCCGTGTGAAAGGTCGTACACGTACGGCGAGTTGCGGGTGCCGGTCATGTCGACGGTCTTCTTCGCGCGCAGCCGTGCCGCGTCCGCCGCGTCGACGGTGGCGACCTGGAGCGGCCGGTCCTCGTAGGCGTCGGTGCCGAACCAGGCGTTGAGGCGGCCCGGCGAGTCGTCGGTGACGAACAGTGCCTTGGCGCCGGCGTCCTGGGCGGCCTGGGCGAGCTCGGTCGGCGGGACTCCGTCGGTGAGCTTCGCGAGCACGGCCTTGCCGCTCACCCCGGTGAACGGTCCGCTTCCGACGTCGACCAGGGGCAGCCGGGTGCGGCCCTCGGTCAGCGTGGTTCCGGGCTGGACGACCGTCTCCTCGACACCCGCGACCTCCAGGAGCGGCTTTCCGAGCCGCCACACGGTCCGGTAGGCGAAGGTGCCCTCGGTGACCTTCCGGGTCGGGGCGGCGAAGACGCTGTCGTACTTGACGGGCAGCTGGACCGCGTCGAACAGGTCGGAGCCGCCGCCGGCGCGGTCGTACTCCATGATCAGTTGCCGGGTCTCGGTGCGCCGGTCGACCTTGGCGGTGATCTCCCGCAACCCTCGTGCGTCCAGGGTGACTTCGCGGTCCTGGTCGAGTGTGATCCCGGGTGCGGCGAGGAAGCCGAGGCCGAGGGAGTCGGCGCCGTGGCTGCCGCGCACGTCGAGGAACGAGGTGAGGCTGTACGTTCCGGGGCGCAGCCGCAGCTTCAGCGTGCCGGAGTCGTCGACGGACGTCGGGTACGGGTCGACGTCCTTCGCGAGCTGCTGCACGACGAGGTAGGCCGCGCTCGGGCCGCCGTCCCGGTCCTTCACATGGACGGTGAGCGTGTACCGCTCCTCCTCCTTGACCAGCCCGAACGCGGTGTGCGCGACGGGGGTGCCGTCCACCGACGCCACGATCCGCCCCGAGGTCTGGCCCACCGGCGCGTTCGTGCCGTCGCCGGTGAGCGTGGTGGACGCGGTGTCGTGCGCGGGCACCGTGAGCGTGGTGTCGGCGAGGGTGGCGACACCCTCGCCGGCCCCCTCCACGGCAAGCGTCAACTCGACCGCTGTGTCGGAGGAGTTGGAGTAGGTGATCGTCTTGGTGACCGGCTTGTCGTCGTCGTAGGGCCAGCCGACGAAGCCGAGGTCGACGCTGCCGGTGGCGGTGACCTTCGCGTCGACCGCGTCCGGGACGCTCACCCGGCCGGCGCCCAGCGTGTAGACGGAGGCGTCGAGTTGCCGGGACGTCGACATCAGCGCGTCCTTGAGCCGGGCACCCGTCCAGTCGGGGTGCTCCTGGGCGAGCAGCGCGGCCACACCCGCGACGTGCGGCGTCGCCATCGACGTACCGCTCATGGAGGTGTAGTAGCCGCTGCCGTCGACGAGCTGGGAGCGGGCGGCGAGGATGTCGACGCCCGGCGCCGCGAGGTCGGGCTTGAGCGCGTTGTCGCCGTAGCGGGGACCGGCGCTGGTGAAGTAGGCGGCCTCGTCGGAGGAGTCGACCGCGCCGACGGTCAGGGCGGAGTCGGCGGCGCCGGGCGAGCCGATGGAGGAGGGGGCGCCGGTGTTGCCGGCGGCGACGACGAAGAGGGCGCCGGTCTCCTTCGAGAGCGTGTCCAGGGCCACGGCCATGGGGTCGGTGCCGTCGCTGGGCTCGGTCGAACCGAGGCTCATCGAGATCACCTTGGCGTGCACGTCGCGCGCGGCCCACTCCATGCCGGCGATGATCCCTGACTCGCTGCCCGAACCCTGGTCACTGAGCACCTTGCCGACGGCGAGCACGGCCTCGGGCGCGACACCCTTCTCCTTGCCGTCGGAGGCGGCGCCGGTGCCGCCCACGGTGGAGGTGACGTGGGTGCCGTGCCCGTTGCGGTCGGCGACGTCCTCCCCGTCGACGAAGCTCCTGGTCTGCGCGACCCGGCCGGCCAGGTCGGGGTGGCTCGTGTCGACGCCGGTGTCGAGCACGGCGACGGTCACGCCCTTGCCGGTGAGCCCGTCCTCCCATGCCCTCGGGGTGCCGATCTGCTCGTTGCTCTCGGCCATGTCGGCCTTGACGCGCCCGTCGAGCCAGACCTTGCCGATCCCCGTCGTCCCGGTCATCCCCCGGGTCATCGCCTTCCAGAAGGTCCGTCCCTTGTCGGCGTCGAGGGCCGCGCCCCGGATGCTCGGCAGCGACCGCGTCCGCTCGGCCCCGCCGGGGACCGTCGCGCGGGCCTTCGGGTCGTACGTCACGATCAGCGGAAGCTCACCGGTCTGCTGGTCGGTGAGCCCCTGCCGTATCAGCTCGCTCACGTCGAACAGCCGCCGGTCGAGGGTGCCGGCCTCGAGATACGGCAGTGCCTCGTCGGGTACGACGGTGACGGTCCCGTTGGCGACCTGGGTGCGCACGGCGCCGGTGGCCCCTCGGGGGCGTACGACGGAAACGGTCTTCTTCCCGCCGCCGACGTCGGTGACGGTCACCTTGTCACCGGTCACGAGGGTGACGGTGCGGGAGGCGACGGCGTCCTTCGCCGCGGCCGGGGCGGCCACGGTGTTCGCGCTGCTGCCCGCGGGGAGCGCGCCGGCCCGGCCCGCGGGCAGCAGCGCGAACACGAGCCCGGCCGACAGCAGCGCCGCCGGTCGTGTCAGTGGTCCTCTGGTCATTCAGGCCTCTCTTCGTCGGCCGTGCGCGTGCCGGGCAGGGGGTGGTGTCCGGTACTGGCGAAGAGTGTCGGGGGGCCGGCGGGGCCAAAGCGCCGACCGGGCCTGGCGGGAAGGCGCCCTGGCGGCTTCCCGCCAGGACATGCCGGTAGGAGCCACAGAAACCGGGACACCCTCAAGTGGCCCGCGCGGCCGCGTCGTTGCCCCGGGAGACGGGCGAGCGCCCCAGGAGCCGGAGTCGCCGCGACGGCGGCCGTCCGGCGACGCGGCCGGACCGGACACGGCCGCACCACCCGTCCGGCGGTGCCTCACCCGGCCGTCCAAAAGGGGCGCCCGGCGCTTCGCGCGCTCAGGATGGTCGGAGAGGACCGCCGCCCGGCGGAGCCCCACGGTCTGCGCACTCGGGAGGACCTGCCATGACCGCCAGTCTGGAGCAGCTGCGCCGCTGCCACTTCGCCGTCGACCTGGGCGCGGCGAGGACCCGAGTGTGGGTGCGGGGCGCGGGCCTGGTCGTCGACCAGCCGAGTGTCGCGGCGATCAACACGAAGACGGGCGCGCTGATCGCCGTCGGGGACTTCGCCGAGCGGATGACGGGCCGTACGCCCGACTACATCCGCGTGGTGCGCCCGGTCTCCGGCGGCACCGTCGTCGACATCGACATGGCGCAGCGGATGCTGCGCAACCTGCTGGGCGACAAGGTCCGGCGCACGCTGCGCCGCAAGCCCCGGCTGCGGGCGGCGGCCTGCACCCCGCACGACGCGGACCCGCTGGCGCAGCGCGCCACCATCGAGACGCTGGTGGGGCTGGGGGCACGGCGGGTCGAGCTGGTGGACACGCTCATCGCGGCGGCGGTGGGCTGCGGACTGCCCGTCGAGCGGCCCGAAGCCACCATGATCATGGTGTGCGGGGCCGCCGCGACCCAGCTCGCCGTGCTGTCGCTGGGCTCGATCGTCACCGCCGAGCGCATCCCGGTCGGCGGTGAGGCCGTCGACCACGCGATCGTGCAGCACCTGCGCCACCAGCACGAACTGATGCTGCCGAGCCAGGCCGTACGGCCGCTGCAACTCGCGCTGTCCGGGAACGGGCTGACCCCGCACGGACCGGCCCTGACCGAGATCCACGGGCGGGACGTGGCGACCGGCCTCGCGCGGTCCGTGAAGGTCGACACCGCCGCCGTGCGCATGGCGATCGAGACCCCGCTGACCGCCGTGCTGGACGGGGTCGGCAAGGTGCTGCGGTCCTGCCCGCCCGATCTGGTGGCCGACGTCGCCGACCGCGGGATCATGATGGTCGGCGGCAGCGCGCTGCTTCCCGGGCTCGACCAGATGCTCCGTCAGGCGACCGGGGTGCCCGTCCACATCGCCGAGCGCCCGGACGTCTGCGCCGTGCAGGGACTCGGCTACATGCTGGAGGGCAAGATCGCGCCGATCATCCTGAACCCGCTGGCCCGCTGACGGGCCCGCGGACCGGCGCGATGACCGACCCCGTGCCCGGTCTCACGCCTCTCCTCGAGGCGGTCCTCAGCGTCGGCACGGAACTCGAACTCCGGGCGACCCTCCAGCGGATCGTGGACGCCGCCGCCGAGCTGACCGGGGCCCGCTACGCGACGCTGGCGATGCGGGACCCGGCGCGGGACGGGCTGGTACGGATCCGCACGGCGGGCCCGCCCGTCACGGGGGCCTCCCCGGCCGGGCGGGGGACGGCCACGGCGAACGGGCCGGAGACCGGAACGCCGCCCGGACCCGAGGCCGACATCTGTCTGGACGTTCCCATCCGGGTCGACGACGAGGTGTTCGGCAACCTCTGCCTCGCGGACAAGGCCTGCGGGCCCGTGACCCTGGAGGACGAGCAGCTGGTGCGGCTGCTCGCCGAGCAGGCCGGGATCGCGATCGGCAACGCCCGGCTGTACGAGACGGCCCGGCAGCGGGAGCGCTGGATCGAGGGCGCCTCCGCCGTCACCACCACCCTCCTCAGCGGCGGGACCGGTGCCGACGCGCTGACGACGGTGGCCGAACGCGCCCGGATCCTCGCGGGAGCCGCGGCGGGGATCATCCTCGAACCCACGGACGAGGGCGGCATGCGGGTCGTCGTCGCCTCCACCCCCGGGGATCCCGCCGGGATCGTGGGCACCACCGTCTCGCCCGGCAGCCCCCTGCTCGGACAACTCCTCGGCGGAGAGCCGGTGTTCGTCGAGGACGCGGCGACCGACCCGAGGATCACGGTTCCCGCGCGGTCCCGTTTCGGGCCGAGCATGATGCTGCCCCTCCAGACCGAGGGGCGGCTCATCGGCACGCTGGTCCTGCCCCGCGGACGCGGCGACCGCCCGTACACGGAGGTCGAACGCCTGCTGGCCGGCCAGTTCGCCTCGCAGGCCGCGCTCGCCCTGGTCCTCGCCGACGCCCGGCACAGCCGTGAACTCCTCGCGGTGTACGAGGACCGCGACCGGATCGCCCGCGACCTGCACGATCTCGTCGTACAGCGTCTCTTCGCGACCGGCATGATGCTGGAGTCCACCCAGCGCAGGAACGCCGCGCACGCGAACGGCGGGAGCGGGAACGGCAGGAGCGGGGACGCCGGGACCGGGGACGCCGGGAACGAAGACGGCGGGACCGGGGACGCCGGGGCCGAGGAGGTGTCCGCGGCCCTCGGCCGGGCGGTCGACGAACTGGAGGCCACGGTCCAGGAGGTGCGCACCGCGATCTTCGCGCTCCAGCAGCCGCCGGCCGACGCGCCCACCACGTTCCGCGGCCGGGTGCTGCGCGAGACGGCCGGTGCGGCGGCGGTCCTCGGCGTCCGGCCGTCCACCCGGTTCGCCGGGCCGGTGGACAACACGATCACGGACCAGGTGGCCGGCCGGCTGATCGCCGTGCTGCGGCGCGCGCTGGCCGCCGCCTCGCGGCGCCCGGGGGTGTCACGGATCGAGGTCGTCGTCGACGCGACGGTGGCCCTGCCCGACGGCCGGCCCGGGGTCCGGCTGACCGTCCACGACGACGGCCCCCCGGACGGTACGGACGTCACCTGGGAGTCGGCCCTGTAGCGGACGACGGCGACGGCACCCGGGTTCGGGCCCGACGGGCGCCGGGGCCGACGGGCGCCGGGGCCGACGCACGGTCGGCCGACGGGCGGGCGGCGGGCGGCGGGCGGTCGGCCGTCGGGCGGCAGGCGGCGGGCGTCGGGCGGCAGGCGGCGGGCGGGCGTCGGGCGGCAGGCGGGCGGGCGGGCGGGCGGCGGGCAGTCGGCCGTCGGGCGGCAGGCGGCGGTCGGTCGGGCGGCGGTCGGTTGGGCGGGCGGCGGGCGGGTTCGTACAACCGTCGGAGGGCAGGAGAGGTCTCATGCCGGGGATGACGTTCCCCGGCCGTTCGCCCGTACGTGCCCGCCGCTTCACTCCGAGGGATTCCCCCATGCTCCGGACCGCTTCCGACCGCCGCCCGCGCAGGACCGCATCGAGGGTGACCGCCGCCGCGACCGGTGTCGTCGGCCTCCTGGCGCTGGCCGTCGCGCCCGCCTCCGCCGACGGCGCCCCCGCTCTGGCGCTCGGTCCGCTGCCCTCGGTCGACGCGCTGAAGCCCGGCGGAAGCTTCGAGGTGCCCGGCACGTTCGCGAACCAGGGCACCGCGGACCTCGACAAGGTCTACCTGTCCTACTCCGTCACCCGCGGACTGGCCCACCGGGAACTGCCGTCCAACTGCGTCCGCTACGAGGTCACCGCCTTCGACGAGGCTCCCGGTCACTCGGACGCGGTGTGCGAGTTCGACCAGAAGGTGAGGGCCGGTTCCGTCTACGCGCCCGAGAAGCCGCTGAAGGTGAACGTCCTCGGCCACGCGCTGTACGACACTCTCCGCGTGTCGGTGTCCATGACCGACTCCGGCGGCGAGGACGGCACCAAGGAGACCGTGCGGGGTACCGGCCCCGCCGTCAGGCTGACCGAGCTGCCCTCGGACACCCCGGTCGGCGAGGCCGATCCGGAGCACCTGGACTGGGACGGGGCCACCGTGCCGGTCACCGCGGACAGCTCCGCCGACTTCCGGCTGACGGGCGCCCGGGTGGCGGGCCGCGTCGGGGACACGGTCGCGATGAACGCGAAGTTCACCAACGCGGGTCCGGCGTGGGTGTACTCGCGCAAGATGATTCCGGTGAGCCGGGTCCTGATCAGGATGCCCGCCGGTACGACGGTGACCAAGCCGGCCCCCAACTGCACCAAGGTGGCAGCCGGCAGCTACCGCTGCGGCTTCGGCAACTTCTGGGTCGAGGAGAACAGCGTCTTCACCTACGCGTTCACCCTGCGGATCGACAAGGCCGTTCCCGGGGCCAGGGGTTCGGTGGCGCTCGACGCGACCGCGCATCCCTACGACCCGGACAGGAAGAACGACACGGCGGCGATCCTCCTCGACGTCGACGGCGCCGGCCTCTCGACGGGCGGCACCGGCTCCACGGGCGGCACCGGTTCGACGGACGGCGGGGGGCTCGCGAGCACCGGCTCCGCCCTCCCCCTCGTGGGAGCGGCGGCCGCGGTCCTCGCCGCCGGAGCGGGCGCGTTCCTCGTCGTACGGCGCCGCGCGACCCGGGACTGACGGCCGGACCGCACCCCCTCAGGACACGACACGGCCCGCCCGGCGTCCTGCCCGGCGGGCCGCACTGCTGCGGCGGGGGTACGTCAGTAGGGCAGCAGGCGCCCCGACGGCGTCCTGCGGTCGATCGGCATCTCGCGCGGAGCGGCGGGCCGGCGGTTGACGCGAATCCGGACCTGACGGTTCATGACCCCTCCTCATGACGGTTGAGACCGGCGTCCTCGTCGACGCGCATAGACGCATGGTGCCCACGGATGAACCCCTCCTACCCTCCGAACAGGATGTTCCGTCACCGGCCGGGGCGCGCGGGCAACGCGCCCCGCGGCGGTCCGCGCCCCCCGGTCCCGTCCGTGGTCACCTGGAACGCATGAACAGCAGACACGGCGAGCGCGTCACGCAGTGGTGGGAAGCCCTGGATCCCTCGGTACGCAAGGCACTCCTGGATCTCCGTCTGGTGGAGGGCGACAGACTGCCCGAGGAGTACGTGCGGGGCCTCAAGGAACACGGCATCCACCCCGTCCAGTGGGAGGAGCCGGAGGCCGGGCACCTCGTGCCCGGGGAACTGGTGGAGTTCCTCGACGGGAAGCGGGCCACGGGCACCTGACGATCCGACACGGGGACGGCGCGGTCCGCCCACCGCGCCGGGCCGCGCCGCCCCGTCCGGGCCACCCCCGTCCCCGGGCCACCCGTCCCCGGGCAGCCCCTTTCCCCGGGCCGCCCCCTCCTCGGGCCACCCCCGTCCGGGCCCCCTTCCGGGTCACCCCTGTCCGAGCCGCCCCCCTCTGTGTCCCACGACCGTCCCAGCGGTGCCGCGTTCCGGCAGGTCAGGGGCCTGGGACTGTCCCGTCGTCCCTGTCGGGAGCAGGACGGTCCCCCTCTGCGCCGGCGCTGCCAGCATGGCCGGCGGCCGGGAGTTCCCGGCCACCGACCAGAGGGGGAACACCAGATGGGAAGAAGGTCGCTACTGCGGGGTCTGACCCTCGCCGTGGCAGCGGTCCTGCCCCTGTCCGGGTCCGCGGCGGTGCAGGCGGCGCCTTCCACCGCCGCCGCGGTCGCGGTCTGCGGGCACACGAGCGCACAGCCCACGCTGCAGCAGGGATCGACGGGGGACGCGACGGTCGAGGCGCAGTGCCAACTCGACCTCGCGACGAAGCCGAGCCGGTACGCGCCGATCGCGGCGGACGGCACGTTCGGCGCGGCGACGGAGACGCGCGTCAAGGAGTTCCAGCGGTGCGCCGGGCTGAGCGCGGACGGCGTGCTCGGCCCGAACACCTGGGCGGCACTGAACACCTGGGCCGCCCAGCCGCACACCTGCGGGACGCAGGGCGCGGCGGGCACGGCGCAGGCGACCGTGTGCGGCCACACCGACTCACGCCCGACCCTGAAGAAGGGGGCGAAGAGCGATGAGGTCAAGGAGGTGCAGTGCCGGCTGAACCTCGCCATGGAGCCGTACCACTATCCGCCGCTGACGATCGACGGCGACTTCGGGGGCGGCACCGAGGACCGGGTCATCGAGCTCCAGCACTGCGCCAACCTCAGTGCCGACGGCACGGTGGGCCCCAACACGTGGGCGAAGCTGGTCGACTGGTCCAGCCGTAACACGTACTGCA
This sequence comes from Streptomyces aureus, assembly GCF_000725495.1. Taxonomy (GTDB): domain Bacteria; phylum Actinomycetota; class Actinomycetes; order Streptomycetales; family Streptomycetaceae; genus Streptomyces; species Streptomyces aureus_B. Next base: position 19,691 of record NZ_JNZD01000024.1, on the reverse strand, counting down.
CCCCGCCCCGCCCGGCCGGGCACCCGATCGACGGGCTGGACACGGCCAAGTACCAGCACCCGGGCGGCGCGCCGATCGACTGGAAGGCCGTCCGTGCCTCGGGCGTCGAGTTCGCGACGGTCAAGGCCACCCGGGGCATGAACGTCACCGACGAGTACCTCGCCACCGACCTGGAGGCGGCCCGGACGGCGGGGCTGGCCGTCGCGCCGTACCACTTCTACACGGGCTCGGCCGCCGACACGGGTGCCGCGCAGGCCGACCGGTTCATCGCCGCCGTGCGGGCCACCGGCTACACCGGAAAGCGCGCGGGCGACCTGCCTCCGATCTTCGACCTGGAGCGCATGGACGACGGCAGCGGACGCTGTCCCACCTACGGCACGGTGGCCGACGCCAAGGCCTGGCTGGACCGGGTCGAGAACGCCTTCGGCCGCGTCCCGATGATCTACACCCAGAAGTCCTTCCTGGACGACTGCATGGGATCGACCACCGCCTTCGCCCGGTATCCGCTGCAGCTCGCGGACTACCGCCAGTCGATCACCCAGCCCCCGCTGCCGAACGGCTCGTCGACCTGGGCGATGTGGCAGTACACCGATGCCGCGGTCTTCCCCGGCCTGCGGGCGCCCGCGACCGGCGACGTGTTCAACGGCACCCAGGCCGACCTCGACAAGCTGGCCAACCGGTGATCCCGGCCGTGGCCATCGCCGTACCGAGGAGGAACACGATGACGGACCGTCTCTCCCGAGCGGCCCTCGTCGCCCTGCTCGCCGTCCTGGGCTTCATCGTCCCGGCGCCCGCCTCGGCCGCCACCGCCTCCGCCGCCACGAGCTGTTACGGCGGAGCGGTCACGGTCCACTACGGGGAGGTCCGCGACTTCGGCCCGTACGTGACCACGAGCCGCTGCACGGACATCAACATGCGGATGACCGGCGGCGACGCCGACTTCGGCTGGGCCTGCGTGCAGTTCGCGCGGGCCAGTGGCTGCAACTACTGGACCAAGATCGGCCGCAACTGGACGACCATCGCCACCGACGTCCTGAACGGAACCCGGTTCACCGTGCCCAACGGCGTCGACCTGGAAGGCAGTTCGGCCACCTTCCAGATCGCCTTCTGACCCTCTCCCCCACTTCACCGAACGGAGACCATCATGAGCAGGACCAAGGCGCTCGCCTCGGCTCTCGTCACCGTGGCCGCGCTGCTGGGAGCGGGTGCCGCGCCCGCCGCCGCACAGTCCTCGGCCGCGGCGACCAGCTGCTACGGCGGAGCGAAGACCCTGAACTACCGCTACCAGGCGGGCCCCAGGGACTACGGCCCCTTCACCACGTCCTCGCGGTGCGGTGACATCAACATGCGGCTCACCACGGACGACCAGAGCTTCCTGTACGCGTGTGTGGTGTTCATCGACCACACCGACAAGTGCAACCACGACAACACGTACTCCCTGCACGGCACCCCGTGGGCGACCGTCGCCACCGACGTCAAGGACGGCACCCGCTTCGTCCTGCGCGTCGGCCCGTACGACACCTTCGCCCAGAACATGAACTTCCAGCTCGCCTACTGACCTCGCTCCGCCTCCTCTCGCACCACCGTTCCGAAAGGACGACGATGACCTTCCTCTTCCGTTCCGCCGACGGGCGCTCCGCCGCCGGCCGCCCGCTCGACCGCCGCAGCATGCTGCGCGGCACCCTGGCCGTCGGCGCCGGCCTGGCGTTCGGCCCGCTGCTGCTCTCCGGCACCGCGCAGGCCTACTCGTGGTCGCGCACCATGAAGCAGGGCGACAGCGGCGCCGACGTGCTCGAGCTGCAGATCCGGGTCTCCGGCTGGGCGGCCGACAGCGCGAGCCACACCCGGGTCGGCCTCGACGGCGACTTCGGCCCCGGCACGTTCGCGGCCGTCAAGCGGTTCCAGGCCGCGTACGGTCTCGACGACGACGGGGTCGCCGGCCCCAACACCCAGGCGAAGCTCAACGCGCTGGAGCAGTCGGACGGCTCCACGGCCCACTTCAACTGGAGTGAGTTCGTGGACCAGTCGAGCGGCACGTTCAACGGCGGCAAGCTGAGCGCCTCGGCCACGAAGGAGAACGCCCGGCGCTGCATGTACAAGCTGGAGGCGCTCCGCAAGAAGCTGGGCGACAAGCCGATCACGGTGAACTCCGGCTTCCGCAGCATCCAGCACAACGCCGACATCGGCGGGGCCAGCGACAGCATGCACCTGTACGGCACCGCCGCCGACCTCGACGTCCCCGGCGTGGCCACCAAGACCGTCTACCAGAAGGCGGAGACCTGCGGGTTCTCCGGTCTGGAGCGGTACACCGTCGACCACCAGCACGTCGACAGCCGGGCCGACCTCGGCCGCGACTGGTGGTGGGAGAGCGGCACGGTCTGACACCGGTCCGGGTGATCCCGGCCGGCCGGGTCCCGGGTACCGCGGCGGCGGTATCCGGGACCTTCCGTTCCTCAGCCCTTGGGCGCCGCGGGGCTCGCGGAGTTCCCGGAGTCCTTCGCGCCCTTGGTGTCCTTGCCGTCCTCCGCGTCCTTGCGGGCCGCCTCGCAGGAGGGCCAGTCGTGGAAGTCGTGCCGGACGCGCCACAGCCGGTGGGCCGCCTGGATGTTCCACTCCGGGTCGAACGCCCGCCGCGGTGTGCCGCCGAGTTCCCGCAGGCGGACGTCGGAGATCTGGAACACGCCCCAGTTGCGGCTGCCGTTGGTGTTGGGCAGCACATACAGCGGGTCGAGGAACGAGGCGCAGCCGGCGATGGCCACGGCGGTGCGCGGGTCCTCGGTGAACACCTCGCGGATCCGCTTCGTCACCTTGTCGGGCGACCAGGTCGTCATGCGCACCTTGTGCGCGTAGAGCGCCTTCTTGGTGGCCTCGTCGACCACGTTGCTGGCCGGCATCCCCGCCAGCACCTGGAACGCGGTCAGCCTGCGCAGGGTCTCGGGGCCGAAGTCCCCGTCCACGGCGAGCTGTCCCCCGGACCGCTTCAGCAGTTCCTGGACCTCGCGCACGCACTCGTCGTGCTGCCCCATGCTGACGGTCCTGCACGCGGAGGAGTACAGCAGTCCCTGCTCGGCCGGCGGGGAAGGATCCCCCGGCATCCACACGAACCCGGCCACCAGGCCGGTCACGACCACGACCGCGGCGGCCAGTACGGCGAAGCGGGAGGACGGCTTCTCGGGCACACGGGGCCGTCGTGGCTTCCCGGCATCGACGGGGGTGATGTCCGTCGGGACGGTGTCGCCCGGCCCGGGGGCCGCCGGTACGGGGACGAGGGGGCCGAGGGGTCCGTCCGGTTCCGGGGCCGGAGGCGTCCCGGTGGCGGGTACGGCAGCCGGTGCGGGAGGCGTTGCGGCTGCGTCCGGCGTTGCCGGGTCCTTCCCGGCGGTCTCCCCCGGCGGCGCGGTCACGGTGGTCTCGACCGGCGCGGTGGTCACGGGCGGCACGTTGCGGTCGGTGTCGGCCAGGGCCCACAGCCGGTGCAGTTCCCGGAGCTCCTCCGAACTGGCCCCGCAGACCTTGGCGAACGAGTGCACGACCCGGTAGTCGGTGGGAACGCCCAGGCCGGAGCAGTACCGGTGCAGACTGGAACCGCTGACGCCCGCCTCCTTGCCGAGACGGTCATAACCCCGGCCGCTGCGGTCCTTCAGCATCCGAAGGAAGGCGGCGAACTTCTCGGTCTGCGAAGGGGCAGGCACGTATCCACCCTTGCTCAAGCCTCTACTGACGGGTAGAAGCTACACCGCTGAAACCTGTGCGCGCCCTTTGAGTGCGGAATGCGATCGTCAACGACCGCTGAAATAGCGGTATTTGAAAGAGTGTCGACAGGCGGGGCCGCCGTCACGGTGTCCTCCCCGGGCTCCGGCCCGGCGTCGCGGGCGTTCGCTCGCGGACGGGGGCGTGGGCTCGTACGGTCGAGGGTGTGGGGCGCGGATGGTGAGGTTGACGTGCCGTTCCGGGGCCGCCCACGGCGGCGGATTCCGGTTGCTCCGGCACACGGACCGCCGGACGGCGTCACGGCTTCGGCCGGCCCGAGGATCTCGGCGCGGTTCCCGAGGCGGGCACAGGGGGCCGCTCTCCGGTCTTCTGGATCACTCCGCGGCCCTCGGGGGCCCCGGCGGGCTTCCGGGCCTTGCACGGCCTCCAGGATCACGCCGTACGCCCCGGGAGGACCGTCCCGGAGACCGGCGACGGCCGGGTCCGAGGCCTCGGTGGTGGGGCGGGTGGGACTCGAACCCACGGCCGACGGATTATGAGTCCGCTGCTCTAACCGGCTGAGCTACCGCCCCGTTACGGCGCGCCGCGCACATTTGTGCGCGCCGTCTGCCGCAGCATAGCCGCTCATACGATCTCCTGCTCCGGCTGGTCGGCTTCGCGCGACCATGACGCCTTCGCCATGCCCTGGGCGGTTCCTGCGGACATGAAAAAGGACCCCGAAGGGCCCTCTTTCGTTGCTCTCCCGACTGGACTCGAACCAGTAACCTGCCGGTTAACAGCCGGCTGCTCTGCCAATTGAGCTACAGGAGATCGAGCTCCCCCGACTGGACTCGAACCAGTAACCTGCCGGTTAACAGCCGGCTGCTCTGCCAATTGAGCTACAGGGGATTGATCTTTGCATCGAACGCACCCACCTGGGTATTCGCCAGGGGGCGTGCGCTTGCTGCGACACATACATTAGCGCAAGCAGGGGGGTGCTCCGCCAATCGGTTCCCTCCGCACCGATGCCGACGCAAGGGAAGGGTGGCCGTCATGCGCTACCGGCTCACGTTCGTCGCCGGACTGGCCCTGGGTTACGTGCTCGGCACGCGGGCCGGACGCGAGCGCTACGAACAGCTGAAGAAGTCCATGCGCCAGGTCGCGCAGAACCCCGCCGTGCGCAACACCGCCGAGACCGCGGCCCAGCAGGGCAAGGAGATCGCGGGCAAGGCGCTGCACACGGTCGGCGAGAAGGTGGGCGACCGCGTCCCCGACTCGGTCTCGGACCGGGTCCGCTCGCTGCGGGAGCGGAGCGCGGCCTCCACCGGCGAGGACGACTGGGGCACCAGCAACACCTAGGCACCCGATGCGTGCCGGGTCCGGACGTCCGGACCCGGCACGCTCCGCCGTCGCCCAACGGGGACCCGCACCGGCGTTCACCGCCCGGCGGTGTCCCGCGCAGGGGTTCACCACCCGGCGCTGTCCCGCGCCGGCGTTCACCGAGCGGCCGTGTCCCGCACAGGCGTCCGCCGCAGGCGCCTCGGCCCTCCGCACCGGCTCGGCACGCGGGCGCCGGAGCTCTCACGCGGGCGCCGCAGTTCTGGCACGCGGGCGCCGCAGCTCCGCCGGCCCGCCCGCAGGCGCCGCAGCTCCGCCGGCCCGGCGCGCAGGCACCACAGCCCTGCGCACAGGGACACCACATCCCTGTGGGCCCGCCCCGCACGCGGGCGCAACGGCCGTATCCGCCGGGCCCTGTGCACGGGCGTCACAGCCGTATCCGCCGGTCCCGCGCACGAGCGCCACAGCTCCGTCCGCCGGCCCCGCGAGCGGGCGCCGGAGTCGTGTGCGCCGGCCCGGCGTCACCGGCTCGCGCCGTACGGCAGAATTTCCGCCATGGGGATAGTCGCCGGGCTGGACAGTGCGCCCGATTTCACTCGCATCGTCGTCTGCGACACGGACACGGGTGCCGTGCTGAGGCAGGGCTATGCCCCGCATCCGATCGACGGCGCCGAGGCCGGCGGACGTCGTTCCGACGTGGATCCGCAGGCCTGGCTGCTGTCCCTGGGCGAGGCCGCCGGGGGCGGGCTGCTCGAGGGCGTCCAGGCCATCGGCGTCTCCGCCCAGCAGAACGGGCTCGTCCCGCTGGACCCCCAGGGCAACACCGTGCGGCCCGCGATGGTCGGCGGCGACAAGCGGGCCCAGGTCGCGGCGGCCGACCTGATCGACGCGCTCGGCGGCCGCGAGGCGTGGGCGCAGGCCGTGGGCAGCGTCCCGGGCGCCGCCCAGCCGGTGACCAAGCTGCGCTGGCTGAGCAAGACCGAGCCCGAGGCGGCGCGGCGCACCAGCATGCTGCTCCAGGCCCACGACTGGCTGGTGTGGCAGCTCCTGGGCCGGCCCGTGCGCAGGACCACCGACCGGGGCGGCGCCTCGGCGACGGGCTACTGGTCGGCGGCGACCGGCGCCTACCGGCAGGACCTCGTCGAGCTGGCGCTCGGCCACCAGGCCGGGCTCCCGGACGTCCTCGGCCCCGCCGAGGCCGCCGGGACCACGCCCGAGGGGCTGCTGATCTCCGCCGGGACCGGCGAGACCATGGCGGCCGCGTTCGGGCTCGGCATCGGGCTCGGCGACGCCGTGGTGTCGCTCGGCGCGTCCGGTTCCGTGATGGCCGTCCACCCCGAGGCGCTGGCGGACTCCACCGGCATGATCACCTCCCTGGCGGACGCGACCGGCATGCACCTCCCGGTCGTCACCACCCTCAACGCCGTACGGGCCCTGCGCGGGGCGGCCGAGATGCTCGGCGTGCCCGACCTGGAGGGGCTGTCCGAGCTGGCGATGAAGTCGACGCCGGGCGCGCACGGGCTCGTCCTGCTGCCCTACCTGGAGGGCGAGCGGACCCCGAACCTGCCGCACACGGCGGGGACGCTGGCCGGTCTGCGCCGGGAGTCGATGAAGCCCGAGCACCTGGCACGGGCGGCCTTCGAGGGCATGCTGTGCGGACTCGCGGACGCGCTGGACGTGCTGCGCGGCCGGGGCGTCGAGGTGCGCCGGGTCTTCCTGCTCGGCCAGGCCGCCGAGCTCCCCGCCGTCCAGGCCGTGGCGCCGGCGCTGTTCGGCGCGCAGGTCGTCGTGCCGCAGCCCGCGGACTACGCGGCGCTGGGCGCGGCCCGTCAGGCCGCCTGGGCCCTCGGCGTCTCGCAGGGCACGCTCGACCCGCGGACCCCGCCGATGTGGCAGGGGCCGGTCGCCCAGGTGCTGGAGCCCGGCGAGGAGCTCGCCGTGGGTCAGGCCGTACGGCAGCAGTACGTCTCCGTACGCGAACAGACGCATCCCGGGGCGTTCCGGGCGTAGCCCTCGTACAGGCGTACGACCACAGGCGGAGGTGGCGTCCTCTTTTGGACCGCTCTTGGATTAATCGCTTGAGGTAACGCGGGGGGAGTGTCCGACGATAGGGGGTGGTGCGTGCATCATGCACAGCCCGTCGGTCACCCCCGCCGTCCACGATTCCGAGAGACCCAGCGTGCTCATACGACTCCTGCGGACCCACCTCAGTCCGTACAAGAAACCCATCGCCCTGCTGGTGCTGCTCCAGTTCCTGCAGACCTGCGCCACGCTCTACCTGCCCACCCTGAACGCGCACATCATCGACAACGGTGTCGTGAAGGGTGACACGGGTTACATCCTGTCCTTCGGTGCCCTGATGATCGGCATCTCGCTGGCCCAGGTCGTCTGCAACATCGGGGCCGTCTACTACGGAGCCCGTACGGCGTCCGCGGTGGGCCGGGACATCCGGGCGGCCGTCTTCGACCGGGTGCAGTCCTTCTCGGCACGTGAGATCGGCCACTTCGGCGCGCCGTCGCTGATCACCCGCACGACGAACGACGTCCAGCAGGTGCAGATGCTCACGCTGATGACGTTCACCCTGCTGGTGTCGGCGCCGATCATGTGTGTGGGCGGCATCATCCTGGCCCTCGGCCTGGACGTGCCGCTGTCCGCGGTACTGATCGCCGTGGTGCCGACCCTCGGCGTCTGCGTCACGCTCATCGTGCGCCGGCTGCGCCCGCTGTTCCGCACCATGCAGGTGCGTCTCGACACGGTGAACCGGGTGCTGCGCGAGCAGATCACCGGCAACCGGGTGATCCGCGCGTTCGTGCGCGACGGCTACGAGAAGGACCGCTTCCGGGGCGCCAACACCGAGCTGACCGAGACCTCGCTGGCCACCGGCCGGATGCTGGCCCTGATGTTCCCGATCGTCATGACGGTGGTGAACCTGTCGTCCATCGCGGTGGTCTGGTTCGGCGCTCACCGCATCGACAGCGGCGGCATGCAGATCGGTGACCTGACCGCGTTCCTGGCCTATCTGATGCAGATCGTCATGTCCGTGATGATGGCCACCTTCATGTTCATGATGGTGCCGCGCGCGGAGGTCTGCGCCGAGCGCATCCAGGAGGTCCTGGCCACCGAGAGCAGCGTGGTCCCGCCCGTCGCCCCGGTCCTGGAGCTGCGCCGGCACGGCCACCTGGAGATCCGCGGGGCCGGGTTCCGCTACCCGGGCGCCGAGGAGCCGGTCCTCAGGTCCGTCGACCTGCTCGCCCGCCCCGGCGAGGTGACCGCGGTCATCGGTTCGACCGGCAGCGGCAAGTCGACCCTGCTCGGCATGATCCCGCGCCTGTTCGACGCCACCGACGGGCAGGTGCTCGTGGACGGCGTGGACGTCGCGACCATCGACGCGAAGCTGCTGGCGAGGACGGTCGGACTGGTCCCGCAGAAGCCCTACCTGTTCGCCGGGACGGTCGCCACCAACCTCCGGTACGGCAATCCGGACGCGACCGACGAGGAGCTGTGGCACGCGCTGGAGGTGGCGCAGGCCAAGGGCTTCGTGGAAGCGCTGGAGAACGGGCTCGACGCGCCGATCGCACAGGGCGGCACCAATGTGTCCGGCGGCCAGCGCCAGCGTCTGGCGATCGCCCGCACGCTCGTCCAGCGCCCCGAGATCTATCTGTTCGACGACTCCTTCTCGGCCCTCGACTACGCCACCGACGCGGCCCTGCGCGCGGCGCTGACCGAGGAGACCGCGGAGGCGACCGTGGTGATCGTCGCCCAGCGGGTGTCGACCATCCGGGAGGCCGACCGGATCGTGGTCCTCGACGAGGGCCGGGTCGTCGGCACCGGACGGCACCACGAACTGATGGCGGACAACGAGACCTACCGGGAGATCGTGCTCTCCCAGCTGACGGAAGCGGAGGCCGCCTGATGGCCGGGCCCATGGGACGCATGATGGCCGGGGGCGGCCCCGACCAGCGCTCGATGGATTTCAAGGTGTCGAGCCGACGGCTCCTCGCCCAGTTCAAGCCCGAGCGCGCCACGCTGTACGTAATGCTGGTCGCCGTCGTGCTGAGCGTCGGGCTGTCCGTGGTCGGACCGAAGATCCTCGGCCGGGCCACCGACCTGGTGTTCGCGGGGATCGTCGGACGCCAGATGCCGGCCGGGGCCACCAAGACCCAGGCCCTGGACTCGCTGCGCGCGCACGGCCACGGCGCGGTCGCCGACATGCTCTCGGGCACGGACTTCACCCCGGGCCAGGGCATCGACTTCGACGCCGTCGGACGGGTCCTGCTGTTCGCGCTCGGTACGTTCCTGCTGGCCGGCCTGCTGATGGCGGTCGCGACGCGGCTGGTGAACAAGGCCGTCAACAAGACCGTCTTCCGTATGCGCGAGGACCTGCAGGCGAAGTTGTCGCGGCTGCCGCTGTCGTACTTCGACAAGCGCCAGCGCGGTGAGGTGCTCAGCCGCGCGACGAACGACATGGACAACATCCAGCAGACCCTCCAGCAGTCGATGGGCCAGCTGGTCAACTCGCTGCTGACCATCGTGGGCGTGCTCGCGATGATGTTCTGGGTGTCGCCGCTGCTCGCGCTGGTCGCGCTGGTCACGGTGCCGCTGTCGTTCGTGGTGGCCACCCGGATCGGCAAGCGCTCGCAGCCGCACTTCGTGCAGCAGTGGCGCACCACCGGCAAGCTCAACGCCCACATCGAGGAGATGTACACCGGGCACACCCTGGTGAAGGTGTTCGGGCGGGCGGACGAATCGGCGGCGCAGTTCGCCGAGCAGAACGAGAAGCTGTACGAGGCCGGTTTCCGCGCGCAGTTCAACAGCGGGATCATGCAGCCGCTGATGATGTTCGTGTCGAACCTGAACTACGTGCTGGTGGCGGTCGTCGGCGGTCTGCGGGTCGCCTCGGGCTCGCTGTCCATCGGTGACGTGCAGGCGTTCATCCAGTACTCCCGCCAGTTCTCGATGCCGCTGACGCAGGTCGCCTCGATGGCGAACCTGGTGCAGTCGGGCGTCGCGTCGGCGGAGCGGGTGTTCGAGGTCCTGGACGCGGACGAGCAGGAGGCGGACCCGGCCGAGTCGGCCCGTCCCGAGGAGCTGCGCGGGCGGGTGGCGCTGGAGCACGTCTCCTTCCGCTACGACCCGGAGAAGCCGCTCATCGAGGATCTGTCGCTGAAGGTGGAGCCGGGTCACACGGTCGCCATCGTCGGCCCGACCGGCGCCGGCAAGACCACCCTGGTGAACCTGCTCATGCGGTTCTACGACGTCACGGGCGGCCGGATCACCCTGGACGGGGTCGACGTGAAGTCCATGTCCCGGGACGAGCTGAGGGCCGGAATCGGCATGGTCCTCCAGGACACCTGGCTGTTCGGGGGCAGCATCGCCGAGAACATCGCGTACGGCGCCTCCCGGGACGTCACCCGCGGGGAGATCGAGGAGGCGGCCCGCGCGGCGCACGCCGACCGCTTCATCCGCACCCTGCCCGACGGCTACGACACGGTCATCGACGACGAGGGGACGGGGGTCAGCGCGGGCGAGAAGCAGCTCATCACGATCGCCCGGGCGTTCCTGTCGGACCCGGTGATCCTGGTCCTCGACGAGGCGACCAGCTCCGTGGACACCCGGACCGAGGTGCTGATCCAGAAGGCGATGGCGAAGCTGGCGCACGGGCGCACGTCGTTCGTGATCGCCCATCGTCTGTCGACGATCCGGGACGCGGACACCATCCTCGTCATGGAGAACGGCGCCATCGTGGAGCAGGGCGCCCACACGGAACTGCTGGAGTCCGGCGGGGCCTACGCCCGCCTGTACCAGGCCCAGTTCGCCCAGGCGGTGGCCGAGGTCGACTGAGGCGCGTCCCGCCTCGCAGGCACCTGCCTCCCGGACCCCCGCCGGAGATTCACCCCTCCGGCGGGGGTCCGCGGCCTCTCCGGCACGCCCCCGGGGTCAGTCCAGATAGCCCCGCAGCTGATCCGCGAACGCATGGTCCCGCAGCTTGTTCAACGTCTTGGACTCGATCTGCCGGATCCGCTCCCGCGTGACCCCGAAGATCCGCCCGATCTCCTCCAGCGTCCGCGGCCGCCCGTCCGCGAGCCCGTACCGCAGCTGGACGACCTTCCGCTCCCGCTCCCCCAGCGTGGACAGCACCGCCTCCAGATGCTGCCGGAGCAGCAGGAACGCGGCGGACTCCACCGGGGAGGCCGCGTCGCCGTCCTCGATGAGGTCCCCGAGGGCCACGTCGTCCTCCTCGCCCACCGGGGCGTGCAGGGACACCGGCTCCTGGGCCAGCCGCAGCACCTCGCTCACCCGCTCGCCGGGTAGGTCGAGCTGCGCCGCGACCTCGTCGGGCGTGGGCTCGTACCCGCGTTCCTGGAGCATCCGCCGCTGGACCCGGACCACCCGGTTGATCAGCTCGACCACGTGCACGGGCACCCGGATGGTGCGCGCCTGGTCGGCGAGCGCCCGTGACATGGCCTGCCGGATCCACCAGGTGGCGTACGTGGAGAACTTGTAGCCGCGGGCGTAGTCGAACTTCTCGACGGCCCTGATCAGGCCGAGGTTGCCCTCCTGGACCAGGTCGAGCATGGTCAGGCCGCGCCCCACGTACCGCTTGGCCACGGAGACCACGAGCCGCAGGTTCGCCTCGATGAGCCGGCGCTTGGCCATGCGGCCCATGACGACGATCCGGTCCAGGTCGAGGGCGAGCTGGCTGTCCAGGTCGGGCGTGAGCCGCAGCTTCTCCTCGGCGAACAGGCCGGCCTCCACGCGGCGGGCGAGCTCGACCTCCTCGGCCGCGGTGAGCAGCGGGATCCGCCCGATCTCCCGCAGGTACTGGCGGAACAGATCGGAGGAGGGGCCGCCGGTGTCGGCGGCGCGGCGGACCGGCTCCACGGGTTCGGGGGCCTCGGTCTCCACCTCCGGCTCCGGCTCGGTCTCCACCTCCGCCTCGGCCCCCGTCCCGGGCCCCTCTCCGGGGGCCTCGGGAGGGCCCTCCGGCTCGCCCTCGGGGTGGTGCGCGGCCTGGCGCTGCGCGGGGACCGCCCCGACGCCGCCGGGTTCCGCGTCCGTCCGGGTGGTGTTGTCTGTCTGGGCGAGGGTCTGGGTCTGCACGGGGGCGACCTCCAGGAATGTCGCTGCTGGGGCGTGCGGCAGCGGTACGTCGGGGATGGGGTCGACGGTCTCGCCGCTGTCCATCCCGCAGTCGTTTGGCGGAACCGCGGGGATGGGGAACCCGTCGCGTGCGGGTCGGCCGCGCTCCGAGGACTCAGGCACCGGACCCCAGTGTGGAGTACGACACATCGCCGCCACGAGGGGCGTGCGGTGACTTTTTGCGTCCGGTGCGTGACCGCGTGGTTACTGTCCCGGACGAGTGCGCAGCTCAGCCGAGACGAAACCTTCGATCGGGGAGAAGGGATTGGCATGTGCGCCGGCGGCGCCGGGAGCCCTTCGCGCCCCGTGGGCCCCGCCGGTCCGCGTCCCGGAGCCTCCCCGGCATGGCTCGGAGGGCCGTCGGAGGGAAGCGCCGCAGGGCCTCAGAGGGCTTCGGCGCCCCGCTCGCGCAGGGCCTGGCCGTACTGCTGGAGCACCCACAGTTCGTTCTGCACGGCGGCGAGCTGGGCCGGGTCGCCGCCCGCGCTCAGCCGCGCGAGGGAGCCCTGGACGTCCCGGATGCGCCGGTCGACGGCACGGCGGCGGACCATGACGAGCTGGTCGCCCGCGTACGTCTCGTCGACGGTCTTGCGCAGGATCGCCTCGACGGCGAGCTCGGTGACCATCGCGCGCACGGTGTCGTCCGGGGCCGCGTCACGGACCCGGACCAGATACTCCTGGGGGTCCTCGACGCCGTACTCGGCGCCGCCCGCGTCCATGACGGCCTGGCGCACGGCGGCGTAGGGCGGGGCGGTGAACTCGTCCATGCCGTACGCGTCGAACGCGGGGGCGACCAACTCGGGCCGCTGGAGGGCGAGTTTGAGCAGTTCGCGTTCGGTGGCGAAGACGGGGTTGCGCAGGGTCAGCGCCGGTCCCGCGCCGGTGGACGCCTGAGGCGCGGCGGCGTAGGCCTGCTGGGGGCGGCCGCCCGTGGGCGCGGGACCCGCTCCGCCCCGGTCGCGGGCCCAACGGGCCAGCTGGGCCACCCTCTTGACAACGAACTGGGTGTCGAGGATGCCGAGCATGCCGGCGAGCTGGACCGCCACCTCGTGCTGGGCGCCGCTGTTCTTGATGCGGGCGACGACCGGGGCGGCCTCGTCCAGGGCGGCGGCGCGTCCGGCCGGGGTCTCCAGGTCGTAGCGCAGGACGATCTGGCGCAGCGCGAACTCGAAGAGCGGGGTGCGGGGTTCGACCAGGTCGGCGACGGCCTCGTCGCCCTTGGCCAGGCGCAGTTCGCAGGGGTCCATGCCGTCGGGCGCGATGGCGATGTACGTCTCGGCGGCGAACTTCTGGTCGTCCTCGAAGGCGCGCAGGGCGGCCTTCTGACCGGCCGCGTCGCCGTCGAAGGTGAAGATCACCCGGGCCGAGCCGTTGTCCATGAGGAGCCGGCGGAGGATCTTGATGTGGTCGCCGCCGAACGCCGTGCCGCAGGTGGCGATGGCCGTGGTGATCCCGGCCAGGTGGCAGGCCATGACGTCGGTGTAGCCCTCGACGACGACGGCCCGGCTGCTCTTGGCGATGTCCTTCTTGGCGAGGTCGATGCCGTAAAGGACCTGGGACTTCCTGTAGATCGCGGTGTCGGGCGTGTTCAGGTACTTCGGTCCGTTGTCGGCCTCGTACAGCTTGCGGGCGCCGAAGCCGACGACGTCCCCGCCGATGTCGCGGATGGGCCACATGAGGCGGCCGCGGAAGCGGTCGATGGGGCCCCGGCGGCCCTCCTGGGCGAGACCGGACAGGAGCAGTTCCTTGTCGGTGAAGCCCTTGCCGCGCAGATACCGGGTGAGGTGGTCCCAGCCCTGGGGGCTGTAGCCGACGCCGAAGTGGGCGGCGGCGGCCTGGTCGAAGCCGCGCTCGGCGAGGAAGGCCCGGCCGGTGTCGGCCTCGGGGCTGGAGCCGAGCTGTTCGGTGTAGAAGAGCGCGGCCGCCTTGTGCGCCTCGACCAGGCGGATGCGCTCGCCGCGCTGGTGGGCGGGGTTGTACCCGCCCTCCTCGTAGCGCAGGGTGATGCCGGCCTGGGCGGCCAGGCGCTCGACGGACTCGGAGAAGGTGAGGTGGTCGACCTTCATCACGAACGTGATGGTGTCGCCGCCCTCCTGGCAGCCGAAGCAGTGGAAGAGGCCCTTGCTGGGGCTGACCTGGAACGACGGTGACTTCTCGTCGTGGAAGGGGCACAGGCCCTTGAGGTTGCCGCCGCCCGCGTTGCGCAGCTGGAGGTACTCGGACACCACGGCGTCGATCGGGACCGCGTCCCGAACCGCCTTCACGTCCTCGTCATTGATCCTGCCTGCCACGAGGTGATTCTACGGGGCCGCACCGACACTCCCGGGGCGGGCGGGACGGGCGTCCCACGGGAACGTCGCTCACCCCCTGGAATCCACGGCGCGGCGGACGAGGCGGAAGCCGCCCACCGGCACGGTGGACAGGGCAAAAGCGGTCCCCGGCACGGCGGACGGTGCGGAACGCGTCCCCCGGCACGGCGGACAGGGCGGAGGCCGTCATCGGGCAAGGCGAGGACGCGGACGCCGTCCCGCGCCCGCCACCGGACGGGCGGCGGGCGCGGGACGGCGTGGGCGGGCCCGTCAGGGGGCCAGGCTCTCCAGCGGGACGTGCGGGTCGGCGAGGGCGTCGGTGTCCACCGCGGCCCGGGAACGGATCATCCGCTGGATCGGGTCCGTGACGTCCCACACGTTCACGTTCATCCCGGCCAGCACCCTGCCCTCCTTCACCCAGAACGCGATGAACTCGCGCTTGCCCGCGTCGCCGCGGATCACCACCTGGTCGTACGACCCCGGGGGCGCCCAGCCCGAGTACTCCATGCCCAGGTCGTACTGGTCGGAGAAGAAGTAGGGCACCCGGTCGTAGGCCGCCCCGCGGCCCAGCATCGAGCGGGCGGCGGCCGGTCCGCCGTTGAGGGCGTTGGCCCAGTGCTCGACGCGCAGCCGGGTGTCGAACAGGCCGTGCGGGAAGGAGGCGACGTCACCGGCGGCGTAGATGTCGGGGTCGGAGGTGCGCAGCTGTTCGTCGACCGCGATGCCGCCGCCGTGCGCGCGGTCGGCCATCTCCAGGCCCGCGGCCTCGGCGAGTCCGGTGCGCGGGGCGGCACCGATGGCCGCGAGGACGGCGTGCGCGGGGTGCTCCTCGCCGTCGTCGGTGCGGGCGGCCAGCACCACGCCGTCCTGGCCGACGATCTCGGTGAGCTGGGCGCCGAAGTGGAAGCGGACCCCGTGCTCGCCGTGCAGTTCGGCGAAGAGCTCGCCGAGCTCGGGGCCGAGGACGTTGTGCAGGGGGGTCGCCGCGGGTTCGACGACGGTGACCTCGGCGCCGTACCCGCGGGCCGCGGCGGCGACCTCCAGGCCGATCCAGCCGGCGCCGGCGATCACGAGGTGGCCGTTGTCCCGGCCCAGCGCGGACAGGACGCCCTTGAGGCGCTCGGCGTGGGCGAGGCGGCGCAGATGGTGGACGCCCAGCAGCCCGGTGCCCGGGACGTCCAGGCGGCGCGGCTCGGCGCCGGTGACCAGGAGCAGCTTGTCGTAGTGGACGAGGGTGCCGTCGTCGCCGAAGCGGACGGACTTGGCCGCCCGGTCGATCGCGACGACGGTCTGGCCGAGGTGCAGCTCGATGTCGTTCTGCGCGTACCAGGCGGGTTCGTGCACGAAGACGCTGTCGCGCTCCTCCTTGCCGAGGAGGTAGCCCTTGGACAGCGGCGGTCGTTCGTACGGGTGGTCGCGCTCGTCGCAGATCAGTATCACCCGGCCGGTGAAGCCCTCCGCTCGGAGCGTCTCGGCCGCCTTGGCGCCTGCCAGGCCCCCTCCGACGATGACGAATGTCTGATCCGCGTCGACCACTTGATGCCTCCTCGTAAGGATGTCGCCATGTGCGAGCCTCCCGCACGGAGCGTGATGCGGGAAGGGGTGGTGGCCCGATCAGGCCACGCAGGGTCACATCTGTCCGTCTCCATGGGAACGCGTGGTGAGTCTGAGGTGCAGGGAACGCGCCGAGGCATCCGTGAGAGATGCGATCTGGTCCACGATCACGCGCTTGCGGGCGCGGTCGTCGGCCGCGTGCTCGAACAGTGCCCGGAACTGGGGGTCCAACACCTCGGGGGCGCGGGCGGTGAGCGCCTCGGCCAGTTCGGCGACGACGATCCGTTGGTCGGCCCGGAGCAGCTCCTGCTCGGCGCGCTGCATCACGTACCGGTCGGCGACCGCCTTGAGGACGGCGCACTCCAGCCGGGCGGCCCGCGGGACGACCAGTTCCGCCGCGTACCGGGTGAGGCGTCCGCTGCCGTACCGGGCGCGGGTGGCGCCCTCAGCGGCCAGGCAGAAACGGCCGATGAGCTGGCTGGTGGCGTCCTTGAGCCGGGCCTGCGCGACGGCCGAACCGTCGTATCCGTGCGGCCACCACTCCTGGCCGAGGAGCCGGTCGAGGGCCTCGGCCAGCTCGGCCGGATCGGTGTCGTCCGGCGTGTACCTCCCGACGGCGACGGCGAAGATCTCCCGGCGTTCGGGGCCCGCGAGCAGGGCGGCGGGGTCGAGGTGGCCCGCGTGCAGGCCGTCCTCGATGTCGTGCACCGAGTAGGCCACGTCGTCGGCCCAGTCCATCACCTGGGCCTCGAAGCACGTGCGGGTGCCGGGGGCGCCCTTGCGGATCCAGTCGAACACCGGGCGGTCGTCCTCGTAGACCCCGAATTTCGGCGACTTCGGATCGTCCGGACGGGCACCTCTCGGCCACGGGTACTTGGTGGCGGCGTCGAGGGCGGCGCGGGTGAGGTTGAGCCCGACGCTGACGAGGTCGTCGCCCCCGGTGGCGGAGGACGAGGTGACCATGTCGCTGCGCACGAAGCGCTTGGGCTCGATGCGGGTGAGCAGCCGCAGCGACTGGGCGTTGCCCTCGAACCCGCCGCAGTCCTCGGCGAATTCGTTGAGCGCCTGTTCGCCGTTGTGCCCGAAGGGCGGGTGTCCGAGGTCGTGCGAGAGGCAGGCCGCCTCGACCAGGTCCGGGTCGCAGCCGAGGGCGGCGCCGAGCTCGCGGCCGACCTGGGCGCACTCCAGGGAGTGGGTCAGCCGGGTCCGCGGGCTGGCGTCCCACACCTGGATGGGCGCGCCGCCCGATCCGGCGGCGCCGAGCACCTGGGGAAGGGTGCCGGGGGTGACGACCTGGGTCTTGCCGGCGAGGCGGCGCAGGGCCGCGGAGTGCAGCACGCGGGCGCGGTCGCGCTGGAAGGCGGTACGGCCCGGCCGTTTGTCGGGCTCGGCGGCCCAGCGCTCGACGGCGGACACGTCGTACGCGTCGTGGGGGGTGTGAGGTGTGTGGTTCTCGTGTGCCTGCGGTGCGGTCTCTTCGGTCCTCGGTGCCATGCCTTCCATGGACCGACAGTAGACGCAGGCGGTGACAATCGGGGCGCGGGCGTCGGTGGGGCGGCGCCGGCCCCGGGGAGGCGGACCGGGTCCGGGCGGAGACCGAGCCCGGTGGCCGCGCGGGGTTCAGGCGGAGATGAGGGTGCGCTCCGCGGCGGACCCGGGGGCCGCGACGGCCTGGTCGTAACGGTGCAGGACGAGACGGGCCATCGCCGGGTGGTCGCCGAGCGGTTCGGAGCGGATCCAGGGGGCCTCCTCGCCGGCCTGCGTGGCGAAGCGTCCCGGAGCGGTGAAGTACGAGGCGACGGCGATCCGGTGGCGGCCCCGGGCGGCGAGGGAGCGCACGGCGGCCGACACGGTGGGCGCGGCGGCGGAGGCGTACGCCGGGACGACCGGGACGCCGAGGCGTTCGGCGAGCAGCTGGGCGGTACGGCGGGTGTCGGCGGCCGAGTCCGGGGCGCGGGACCCGGCGGAGGCGAGGACGACGGCGCTCGCGCGGCGGACGGAGTCGCTCGTGCGGGTGCGCCATCCGGCCTCGACGAGACGGGCGTAGAGGGTCTCGACGAGCAGCGGGTGCGGGCCGAGCGGGGCGGCGACGCGGGCGCGCAGTCCGGGGACGGCGGCGACGGCCTCGGGGATGTCGCGCCGGACGTGGTAGCCGCGGCCGAGGAGCAGCGGGACCAGGACGGCGTCCTGGCGGCCGGCCAGGGAGGCGAGGGTGTCGTCGAGGAGCGGCTCGTTCAGCTCGATGTGGCCGAGGCGCACGGACAGGTACGGGCGCAGCTCGCGGACGCGTTCGATCAGGCTGTGCACGGTGGCGAGCGCGCGCGGGTCGCGGCTGCCGTGGGCGACCAGGACGAGGGCGGGCGGCGGCGGGCGGCGGGTGCCGTCCGGCGCCACGAGACCGAGCCGGCTGCCGAGCTGCCCGGCGATCCGGTTCATGAGCTGGGCGGCGCTGTCAAGGTGGCCGTCCGGGTGGCCCTCGGGGCCGGTGCCGCGCGGCGGCGGACCGTCGGGGCCTTGGGAGAACGCGTCACGAGCGGGGTTCGAGGCCGTCATGGGTCGATCCTGGCGGCAGCAGGTTGCCGGGCCGTTGCACGGGTATGTCGGACGTTTTCCAGTGGTCCACCGGACGGCCGCGGCCCGGTGTGAGGGGCGCGACCTGCGGCTCCCGCCCCTCCGGCGGCGGGGGTCCGCGCGTCCGGGCGAACCGGACGACCTTACGATGCGTCTTCACCTGTCGGACGGGAACGCCGGACCCCGGCGTGGGATCCGGCACGAACCCGGCCGCACGCGGGGGCCGTGGGCCGTCGCGCGTCACGACATCTGGGGGGACACCGATCATGCCGCGTCTGCCGCGCCCCGAGCGTCCGGTCCTGCGCCGGCCCCGTCTGCCGCGGTTGCCGGCGCTGCCGCGGACCCGCCGGGGGCGGCGGCGGGCCGTGCGGGCGCTGATGGTCCTGTGCGTGCTGGCGCTGCTCCCGGCGACCTGGCTCCGGCTGTCGACGGGCGACCGGCTGCGGACGACGGCGGACGCCCCGCGCACCGAGGTGGCGATCGTCTTCGGAGCGGGACTGTGGGACGGCGAGCCGTCCCCGTATCTCGCCCACCGGCTGGACGCGGCCGCGAAGCTCTACCGGGCCGGCCGGATCGAGGTCGTCCTGGTGACCGGCGACAACAGCCGCAAGGACTACGACGAGCCCGACGCGATGCGCGCCTACCTCACCGCGCACGGGGTGCCCGGCCGGCGGATCGTCAGCGACTACGCCGGCTTCGACACCTGGGACTCCTGCGTCCGCGCCCGGAAGATCTTCGGTGTCCACGAGGCCGTCCTGATCAGCCAGGACTTCCACATCCGGCGTGCCCTGGCCCTGTG
This sequence comes from Streptomyces aureus, assembly GCF_000725495.1. Lineage (GTDB taxonomy): Bacteria > Actinomycetota > Actinomycetes > Streptomycetales > Streptomycetaceae > Streptomyces > Streptomyces aureus_B. Next base: position 290 of record NZ_JNZD01000024.1, on the reverse strand, counting down.
CCGGGCGGCGGGCGTGCGCTCGTACGGCATCGGCGTGGCCGCCAAGCAGGACGTCACCTGGTACTACGGCAACACCCGGGAGATCTTCGCGGCGGGCAAGGCCGCGCTGGACGCGGTGTTCCGGCCGGATCCGCAGTTCCTCGGCCGGAAGGAGCACGGGGTGACCCGGGCCCTGGCGTCGGCCCGCTAGAGCCTGTCTGACAATTCCCGTCTGCCCGGCGACGCCATGCACGCCCTCTCGCCGCACCGGCCCCAGACCCGAGTACGCCCAGTACGCAGGTCTGGGGCCG
>NZ_JNZD01000023.1 GCF_000725495.1 Streptomyces aureus | reverse complement strand
TTCGCCCGGTGCGGCGAGTGGGGGTGCCCCCTGCTCGAAGAGCTTGGGGGAGCGTGCATGGCGTCGCGCGGCAGGCGGGACTTTCGCAACACGCCCTAGCGAGGGGCATGGTTCACGCGGTCGCCGCCCCGCCTGTGTGCGGACATGCGGCGGCGCCTGCCAGGGCGTCCGGTCGGGGACAGTGAGGCAGGCGCCGTCTCGTGTTCCGCACGCCTTTGTGCGGGACGTCTCGAGTGACCGTTGTCCGGTCACGCATCCATGGGTCAGACCGTCAGCGAACGGTCCGTCGGGCGGATCGGGGCGGGCAGGTCGCTCGCTCCGGTGAGGAAGCGGTCGACACCGCGGGCGGCCGAGCGGCCCTCCGCGATGGCCCAGACGATGAGCGACTGGCCACGGCCCGCGTCACCGGCGACGAACACGCCGGGGACGTTGGTCGCGAAGTCGGCGTCGCGGGCGATGTTGCCGCGCTCATCGAGCTCCAGGCCGAACTGCGAGACCACGCCGTTCTCGACGTCCGTGCCGGTGAACCCCATCGCGAGCGTCACCAGCTGGGCGGGGATCTTGCGCTCCGTGCCCGGCTTCTGGTTCAGCTTGCCGCCGGTGAACTCTACCTCCACCAGGTGCAGCCACTGGACGTTGCCGTCCTCGTCGCCCTCGAAGTGGGTGGTGGAGACCGCGTAGACGCGCTCGCCGCCCTCCTCGTGCGCGGAGGTGACCTTGTAGAGCATGGGGAACGTCGGCCAGGGCTGGCCCGGGTTCCGCTCCTCGCCCGGCCGCGGCATGATCTCCAGCTGCGTGACCGAGGCCGCGCCCTGGCGGTGTGCGGTGCCCACGCAGTCCGCGCCGGTGTCGCCGCCGCCGATGACCACCACGTGCTTGCCCTCGGCGGTGATCGGGGGCGCCACGTAGTCGCCCTCCTGCACCTTGTTGGCCAGCGGCAGGTACTCCATGGCCTGGTGGATGCCGTTCAGCTCCCGCCCGGGGACGGGCAGGTCACGGGCGGTCGTGGCGCCGGCGGCGATGACCACGGCGTCGTACCGCTTGCGCAGGTCCGTCGCCTTGAGGTCGCGGCCGATCTCGATGCCGGTGCGGAAGCGGGTGCCCTCCGCGCGCATCTGCTCGATGCGGCGGTTGATGTGCCGCTTCTCCATCTTGAACTCGGGGATGCCGTAGCGCAGCAGACCGCCGATGCGGTCGGCGCGCTCGTACACCGCGACCGTGTGACCGGCCCGCGTGAGCTGCTGGGCGGCGGCGAGACCGGCGGGGCCGGAACCGATGACCGCGACGGTCTTGCCGGAGAGGCGCTCGGGGGCCTGGGCCGCGACGGTGCCGCTGTCCCACGCCTTGTCGATGATCGAGACCTCGACGTTCTTGATGGTCACGGCGGGCTGGTTGATGCCGAGCACACACGCGGACTCGCACGGAGCGGGGCACAGCCGGCCCGTGAACTCCGGGAAGTTGTTCGTGGCGTGCAGGCGCTCGGAGGCGGCCCCCCAGTCCTCGCGGTACGCGTAGTCGTTCCACTCGGGGATCAGGTTGCCCAGCGGACAGCCGTTGTGGCAGAACGGGATGCCGCAGTCCATGCAGCGCGAGGCCTGCTTGGAGATGATCGGGAGCAGCGAGCCCGGAACGTAGACCTCGTTCCAGTCCTTGAGGCGCTCCTCGACCGGCCGGGACCTGGCGACCTCACGGCCGTGGTTCAGAAAGCCCTTGGGATCAGCCATTGGTCGCCGCCTCCATCATCTTCTCGGTGATCTCGGACTCGTTGAGTCCGGCTCGCTCGGCGGCGTCCTTGGCGGCGAGCACTGCCTTGTAGGTGCTGGGAATGATCTTGCTGAAGCGCTCCACGGCGGTGGGCCACTCTGCGAGCAGCTTCTCGGCGACGGTGGAGCCGGTCTCCTCCGCGTGCCGGCGCACGACGTCGTGCAGCCACTGCTTGTCGGCGTCGTCGAGCGCCTCGACGGCGTCGACGCTGGCGACGTTCACGTTGTCGCGGTCGAGGTCGATGACGTAGGCGATGCCGCCGGACATGCCCGCCGCGAAGTTGCGGCCGGTCTCGCCGAGGACGACCGCGTGACCGCCGGTCATGTACTCGCAGCCGTGGTCGCCCACGCCCTCGGAGACCACCAGCGCGCCGGAGTTGCGGACGCAGAAGCGCTCGCCGGTGCGGCCGCGCAGGAACAGCTCGCCGCCGGTCGCGCCGTAGGCGATGGTGTTGCCCGCGATCGTCGAGTACTCGGCGAGGTGGTCGGCGCCCCGGTCGGGGCGGACGACGACCCGGCCGCCGGAGAGGCCCTTGCCGACGTAGTCGTTGGCGTCGCCCTCCAGGCGCAGCGTGACACCGCGCGGCAGGAAGGCGCCGAAGGACTGGCCCGCCGAGCCGGTGAAGGTGATGTCGATGGTGTCGTCGGGCAGGCCCGCGCCACCGAACTTCTTCGTCACCTCGTGGCCGAGCATGGTGCCGACCGTGCGGTTGATGTTGCGGATCGCGACCTGGGCGCGGACCGGCTGGGCGTCGGCCTGGGAGTCCGCGGCCAGCGCGTCGGCGGCGAGCTTGATCAGCTCGTTGTCGAGCGCCTTCTCCAGGCCGTGGTCCTGCGGGACGACCTGGTGCAGGGCCGCGCCCTCGGGCAGCTCGGGCACGTAGAAGAGCGGGGACAGGTCCAGGCCCTGCGCCTTCCAGTGGGTGACGGCGCGCTCCACGTCGAGGTTCTCGGCGTGGCCGACGGCCTCCTCGATGCTGCGGAAGCCGAGCTCGGCGAGGATCTCGCGGACTTCCTCGGCGATGAACTTGAAGAAGTTCACGACGTACTCGGCCTTGCCGGCGAAGCGGTCGCGCAGGACCGGGTTCTGGGTGGCGATGCCGACCGGGCAGGTGTCGAGGTGGCAGACGCGCATCATGACGCAGCCGGAGACGACGAGCGGCGCGGTCGCGAAACCGAACTCCTCGGCGCCGAGCAGCGCGGCGATGACGACGTCGCGGCCGGTCTTGAGCTGGCCGTCGGTCTGCACGACGATGCGGTCGCGCAGGCCGTTGAGCAGCAGGGTCTGCTGGGTCTCGGCGAGGCCGAGCTCCCAGGGGCCGCCCGCGTGCTTGAGCGAGGTCAGCGGGGAGGCACCGGTGCCGCCGTCGTGACCCGAGATGAGGACGACGTCCGCGTGCGCCTTCGACACACCGGCCGCGACCGTGCCGACGCCGACCTCCGACACCAGCTTCACGTGGATGCGCGCGGCCGGGTTGGCGTTCTTGAGGTCGTGGATCAGCTGAGCCAGGTCCTCGATGGAGTAGATGTCGTGGTGCGGCGGCGGGGAGATGAGGCCCACGCCCGGGGTCGAGTGACGGGTCTTGGCCACCCACGGGTAGACCTTGTGGCCGGGCAGCTGGCCGCCCTCGCCGGGCTTGGCGCCCTGGGCCATCTTGATCTGGATGTCGTCGGCGTTGACCAGGTACTCGGAGGTGACGCCGAAGCGACCGGAGGCGACCTGCTTGATCGACGAGCGGCGCGCCGGGTCGTACAGACGGTCCGGGTCCTCGCCGCCCTCACCGGTGTTGGACTTGCCGCCCAGCTGGTTCATGGCGATGGCGAGGGTCTCGTGCGCCTCCTTGGAGATGGAGCCGTACGACATGGCGCCGGTGGAGAAGCGCTTGACGATCTCGGAGACCGGCTCGACCTCGTCGACGGAGATCGACGGGCGGTCGGACGTGAAGCCGAACAGACCGCGCAGCGTCATGAGGCGCTCGGACTGCTCGTTGACGCGGTCGGTGTACTTCTTGAAGATCTCGTAGCTGCCGGAGCGCGTCGAGTGCTGGAGGCGGAAGACCGTCTCGGGGTCGAACAGGTGCGGCTCGCCCTCGCGGCGCCACTGGTACTCGCCGCCGATCTCCAGGGCACGGTGCGCGGGCGCGATGCCGGAGGCCGGGTAGGCCTTGGCGTGCCGGGCGGCGACCTCCTTGGCGACGACGTCGAGGCCGGCGCCGCCGATCTTGGTGGCCGTGCCGTTGAAGTACTTCTCGACGAAGGCGGATTCGAGGCCGACGGCCTCGAAGACCTGGGCGCCGCGGTAGGAGGCGACGGTCGAGATGCCCATCTTGGACATGACCTTCAGGACGCCCTTGCCGAGCGCGTAGATCAGGTTGCGGATGGCCTGCTCGGCCTCGATGCCGGACAGGAAGGTGCCCGCGCGGACGAGGTCCTCGACGGACTCCATGGCCAGGTAGGGGTTGACCGCCGCGGCGCCGTAGCCGATGAGCAGGGCGACGTGGTGGACCTCGCGGACGTCGCCGGCCTCGACCAGCAGGCCCACGTGGGTGCGCTGCTTGGTGCGGATGAGGTGGTGGTGGACGGCAGCGGTGAGCAGCAGCGAGGGGATCGGCGCGTGCTCGGCGTCGGAGTGACGGTCCGACAGGACGATCAGGCGGGCGCCGTTCTCGATGGCGGCGTCGGCCTCGGCGCAGATCTCCTCGATGCGGGCGGCGAGCGAGTCGCCTCCGCCGGAGACCCGGTACAGGCCGGACAGGGTCGCGGCCTTCATGCCGGGCATGTCGCCGTCGGCGTTGATGTGGATGAGCTTGGCCAGCTCGTCGTTGTCGATCACCGGGAAGGGCAGGGTGACGCTGCGACAGGAGGCGGCCGTCGGGTCCAGCAGGTTGCCCTGGGGGCCCAGCGAGGAGCGCAGGGAGGTGACCAGCTCTTCGCGGATCGCGTCCAGCGGCGGGTTGGTGACCTGGGCGAACAGCTGGGTGAAGTAGTCGAAGAGCAGACGCGGGCGCTGCGAGAGCGCGGCGATCGGCGAGTCGGTGCCCATCGAGCCGATCGGCTCGGCGGCGGCCTTGGCCATCGGCGCGAGGATGATCCGCAGCTCCTCCTCCGTGTAGCCGAAGGTCTGCTGGCGGCGGGTGACCGAGGCGTGGGTGTGCACGATGTGCTCGCGCTCGGGCAGGTCGGAGAGCTCGATCTCGCCGGCTTCCAGCCAGTCCGCGTACGGCTTCGCGACGGCGAGACCGGCCTTGATCTCGTCGTCCTCGATGATCCGGTGCTCGACGGTGTCGACGAGGAACATCTTGCCGGGCTGGAGGCGGCCCTTGCGGACGACCTTGGCGGGGTCGATGTCGAGGACGCCGACCTCGGAGCCGAGGACGACGAGGCCCTCGTCGGTGACCCAGTAGCGGCCGGGGCGCAGACCGTTGCGGTCGAGGACCGCGCCGACCTGGGTGCCGTCGGTGAAGGTGACGCAGGCCGGGCCGTCCCAGGGCTCCATCATCGTGGAGTGGAACTGGTAGAAGGCGCGCCGGGCCGGGTCCATGGAGTCGTGGTTCTCCCACGCCTCCGGGATCATCATCAGCACGGAGTGCGGCAGCGAACGGCCGCCGAGGTGCAGGAGTTCGAGCACCTCGTCGAAGGAGGCCGAGTCGGAGGCGTCGGGGGTGCAGACCGGGAAGATCCGCTCCAGGCCCTTGTCCCCGAACAGGTCGGAGGCGAGCTGGGACTCGCGGGCGACCATCCAGTTGCGGTTGCCCTTGACCGTGTTGATCTCGCCGTTGTGCGCGACGAAGCGGTACGGGTGGGCGAGCGGCCAGCTCGGGAAGGTGTTCGTGGAGAACCGGGAGTGCACGAGCGCGATCGCGGAGGCGAAGCGGCGGTCGGACAGGTCCGGGAAGAAGGGCTCCAGCTGGCCGGTGGTCAGCATGCCCTTGTAGACGATGGTCCGCGCGGACAGCGAGGGGAAGTAGACCCCGACCTCGCGCTCGGCGCGCTTGCGCAGCACGAAGGCGCTGCGGTCGAGGGCGATGCCCTCGTTCTCCCCGTCGGTGACGAAGATCTGGCGGAAGGCCGGCATCGTCGAGCGGGCGGTGGCGCCGAGGAGTTCGGGGGCGACCGGGACCTCGCGCCAGCCGAGGACGGTGAGGCCCTCTTCGGCGGCGATCGTCTCGATGCGCGAGACGGCGTCGGCCGTGCCGTCCTCGGGGAGGAAGGCGATGCCCACCGCGTACGCACCGGCTGCGGGGAGTTCGAATCCGGCCACCTCGCGCAGGAAGGCGTCCGGGACCTGGGACAGGATGCCGGCGCCGTCACCCGAGTCGGGCTCGGAGCCGGTGGCACCGCGGTGTTCCAGGTTGCGCAGAACGGTGAGCGCCTGCTCGACCAGCGCATGGCTCGCCTCGCCGGTGAGGGTGGCCACGAAACCGACGCCACAGGCGTCCTTTTCGTTGCGGGGGTCGTACATACCCTGCGCAGCAGGGCGAGCATCCATGAAGGACCACTTCCGGTCGTTCGTGGAGTGCTGGGACGGCTGGCGCGGCGTACGCATCGGCTCTCCCGTCGTCGTCGGGGCGGGGGGTCTCCCAGGCTCTGAAGGCGCTGGGGAGACATCTGCCGAGGGACGACGTTGGCCCTCTGCTGGGTGCAAAATTTCGTGCAGGTTACATGATGGAGTGGTTCTCGGGAACCGGATACTGCGTTCCAACATGCGGACACCACGGGAGCCACGGCGGGGGTAACGCGCTTCGGCGGTGGAGAGTATGGGACCTAAAGCGGACAGATCGATGACCATCGGTCCGGTTCGCGGCAGAGGTCGTGATCCGCCGCGAGAGACGCGGCCCCGGCGTCATTGCCGGTGGCGCTTACGGCTCATTCCCAGCGGCCACGGAATCGAAACCGCCGGGTAACAACTACTTATGCAGTCCCATGCATAGGTGATCGAGCCCTCATCCTACGGCCGCGCCGAACAAACCACCCAGGGCGTACGTCACACCTGCCGCGGCACCACCGAGGGCGAGCTGCCGCAGTCCGCTGAACCACCAGGACCGTGCGGTCACCTTGGCCACGACGGCACCGCAGGCGAAGAGCCCGATCATGGCGAGCAGCACCGCCGGCCACAGCACGGTCGCGCCGAGCAGATACGGCAGGACGGGCAGCAGGGCGCCGAGTGCGAACGAGCCGAAGCTGGAGACGGCGGCGACGGCCGGGGAGGGCAGGTCGCCGGGGTCTATGCCGAGTTCCTCGCGGGCGTGGATCTCCAGGGCCTGCTCGGGGTCGCGGGAGAGCTGCCGGGCGACCTCGCGGGCCAGCTCGGGCTCGACGCCGCGGGCCTCGTAGAGCGCGGCCAGCTCGCGCTCCTCGTCCTTGGGGTGCTTGCGCAGCTCGCGCCGCTCGACGTCGAGTTCCGCCTCGACGAGTTCGCGCTGCGAGGCGACGGAGGTGTACTCGCCGGCGGCCATCGAGAACGCTCCGGCGGCCAGGCCCGCGAGCCCGGTGATGACGATCGTCTGCTGGGAGACGGCCCCGCCGGCGACGCCGGTCATCAGGGCGAGGTTGGAGACCAGGCCGTCCATCGCGCCGAACACGGCCGGGCGCAGCCAGCCGCCGTTGACGTCGCGGTGGGTGTGGTTGTCGCGGTGCGCAACGTGCAGCGTCGCCTCGGTCTCGATGATCGCCATGCCGGGTCCCCCAGAGTGCTTGATTGGACTGTTTCCACTTTTCGACAACCCTGAAAGTACGCCGTAAATTTCCCCGCCGCCAGCAAGGAAAGGCTGGGCTAACCTGCGCTTTTACCTCTCGGTGCTCATCCGTGGCATGTCATGCACATATGTCGACCGGGTGACAGTGATGCCCTCGAGGCTCTTGTCAACCGCCAACGTGGCACACATCCGGGAGGGGTTCCGCGCGCCGCATTCCGCACGCCGGCAGGGACCCCGAGAGGAGAGGCACGTATGGCTTCCATCGCCTGCATTCCCTCGGTCCCGGCCTCCGGGGACGCCGCCGACCTGCGTGAGAGGGCACGCGGCGCGCTGCTCGGGCTCGCCGTCGGCGACGCGCTGGGCGCCCCCGCCGAGAACATGAAGCCCTCGGAGATCCGCGCGCGCTGGGGCCGGATCACCGGGTACGTCGCCGAGCATCCGGCCGGGACGGACGACACGGAGTACGCCATCTTCTCGGGGCTGCTGCTGGCCCGGCACGGCTCGGCGCTGACCGTGGCCCACGTCGAGTCGGCCTGGCACCAGTGGATCGCGGACCGCGACGAGGGGCCCTTCCGCGGCGCCGGCTTCAGCGAGCGCGGCACGCTGGAGAACCTCCGCCGGGGGCTCGCGGCGCCCATCTCCGCCCAGCACCGGCACGCCTGGAGCGACGGTCTCGCCATGCGCGCGGCCCCCTTCGGCGTCTTCGCGGCGGGCCGGCCCGCCGAGGCCGCCCGGCTCGTGGCGATCGACGGCTCGGTGAGCCACGAGGGCGAGGGTATCTACGGCGGCCAGGCCGTCGCGGCCGGGGTCGCCGCCGCGATGGCGGGCGCCTCCACCGCCACGGTCGTCGCCTCCGCGCTGGCCGTCGTCCCGGACGACTCCTGGACGGCCCGCTCGCTGCGCCGGGCGGTCGCGGTGGCGCACCGGGGCGAGCGCGCGGTGCGCTCGGCGGTCGTCATCGGCGGCTACCCGTGGACCGATCTGGCCCCCGAGGCCGTGGCCCTCGCGTTCGGCGCGTACGCGGCGGCGGACGGGGCGTTCGCCGAGGCGGTCCTCACCGCGGTGAACATGGGCCGCGACGCCGACACGACGGCCGCGGTGGCCGGGGCGCTGGCGGGCGCCGGCCGGGGCGTGTCCGCGATCCCCGCCGTGTGGGCGGCGGCCGTCGGGCCCGCCCGCGGCAGCTGCCTCCCCTCGATGGAGGGCCACCACGTCCTGGACGTGGCCGACCTGCTGACCCCGGAGCACGGGGAGAAGTGGAGCGCCGAGCGGCACTCACCACCCGCGGCCCTTCCGCTCGACGCCTTCGGGATCACGGATCCGCCCGTGGACACGGCCGGGGCGCCTCTCGACGGTGCAGGGGTATACCGGTGAGCCCCGGGCTGCTGGGGGAAGATCCCGCCGCCGAGGGCGGCGCCGCCTCGGCCACGGGAGCGGACGAGGCGGAGGGCCTCGCGGTGGAGGAGCCGGGGACCGGGGATGCCGGGCCGGGCGGGCCCCTGCGTAAGGGCATCGGGTATGCCGGGCCGGGCGGGCACACGCGCGAGGACACCGAGGAAGCCAGGCCGGGCGAGCACCCGCGCCAGGGAGCCCAAGACCGCGGGCGCACACGCGAGGGGACCGGAGACGCCGGGCCGGGCGGGCACACGCGCCAAGGCACCGGAGAAGCCGGGCCCGGCGGGCACACGCGCGAGGACACCGGAGAAGCCAGGCCCGGCGGGCACACGCACCAGGGAGCCCGAGACGCCGGGCACACGCCCGAGGGGACCGGAGATGCCGGGCCGGGCGGGCACACGCGCGAGGACACCGAGGAAGCCAGGCCCGGCGGGCACACGCACCAGGGAGCCCGAGACGCCGGGCACACGCCCGAGGGGACCGGAGATGCCGGGCCCGGCGAGCACACGCACCAAGGGGCCCTGGACGCCCGGCGCACGCGCGAAGGCACCGCCTCCGCGGCCACCCGCACCCCGACGACACCGGCGGCACCGACTGCACCGACTGCACCGACTGCACCGGCCCGCCCGACCCCGGAAGCGGACCCCCCGCACCCCGGCCCGGCCCTCGGTCGCGGGGCCGGGGAGCCCGTGGCGCGTCCGGCGCCGTCCGGTAAGGGTGTGCGGCGGATCGAGGGGCTGCTGCTGGGGCTCGCCGCCGGGGACGCCGCGGGCTGGCCCGCCGCACGGCACCGGGCCGCCCGCATGCCGGAGTGGACCCGGCGGCTGACCCGCGAGCTCGACACCTTCGCGGAGCAGAACGCGACGACGACCCTGCCGGTGCCGATCGCGCTGAACCAGCCGCCGGAACCGCTGCGGCTCGGCCCCTCGGACGACGCCGAGTGGGCGGCGTTCGCGGCGGAGGCCGTGCTGCGGGCGGGCGAGACCGCGGCGCTCGGCGATCTGAGCCTGGAGCGCCGGATGCGCGCGTCCATCGACCTGTCCTGGAACGCCGTCGCCAGCGAGGTCGCCGCCGCCGCGGACCGCGCCCCCGAGGTCGAGTCCGCGCTGCTCCCGCTGCGCGCCCGGATCTCGGTACGGGCCGGACTCGGCAACCTCGCCACCGGCCTGCGCCCGCCCGCCACCGGCCACGACAACCCCCACTACTTCGACGACGCGGCCTGCGTACGGGCCTGCGTGCTCGCCGTGGCCCACCCGGGAGACCCCCGACTCGCCGCGGAACTGGCCGAGTTCGACGCCCGCTACACCCAGGACGGCGACGGTGTGCACGGCGCCCGCGCCATGGCCGCCGCGGTGGCGCTCGCCCTCGCCGGGCACGACGTCGGCACCTGTACGGAGGCGGCCCTCGCCGAACTGCCCGCCGCCACCGAGATCGGCCGCAACGCCCGGCACGCCCTCGGGCTCGCCCGCGCCGGCGAGAGCGCCTTCGCGCTGGTCCCGCTGCTCGAGCACCAGATCGTCGACCACGTCTACAGCTACGGGATCGCGGCCGCCGAGACAGTGCCCGTCGCGCTGGCCCTTGCGCTGGCCGCGCGCGGCCGGATCGCCGAGGCCGTCCCGGCCGCCGCCTGTCTGTCCCGGGTCGCCGACTCGGCCCCCGCGCTGGCGGGCGCGCTCACCGGCGCGCTCGGCGGCGGTGCCGCGGTCCCCGGCTCCTGGCGCGACGCCTGCCGCACCCTGTCCGGCTGCGCGCTGCCCCGGCTGACCGGCACCGATCTCATCTCGCTCGCCGAACTCCTGGAGGCGACGGGACGCGCCGACCCGCTCGATTCCCCGGAACGGGTGGCCCCAGAGGGATGATTCGGGCATGACGCCCAAAGGAGAAGGAACGGGAACCCTCGACGAACGGATCGGCGGAGCCCTCGTCGGGGCCGCGGTCGGCGACGCGCTCGGCGGTCCCGTCGAGGGGTACTCCCCCGAGCAGATCACCGAACGTCACGGCGGCCGTGTGCACGGCGTCGTCGGCCCCTGGAACGGCGACGCCTGGCCCACCGCCCGTCCGATCGCCCCGTACCACAAGGGCGACGGGCACGTCACCGACGACACCCTGATGACCCACGCGCTGGTACGGGTGTACGCGCGGGTGCGCGACCACCTCGACGCCTACGCGGTCGCCGAGCACCTCGTCCCCGACCTGATGACGACCCCCCGCTGGATCCCGGAACTGGAGGCGGAGGCCCTCCCCCTCCAGCGGATCTTCCTCGCCGAGAAGTGGCTGGTCGCCCGGCTCCACTACGGCCATGTCGACCCCCGCGAGGCCGGCAACGGCAACATCGTCAACTGCGGTGCGGCGATGTACATGGCGCCCGTCGGCCTGGTCAACGCGGCGAACCCGGCGGGCGCGTACGCCGAGGCGCTCGATGTCGCGGGTGCCCACCAGTCCTCGTACGGGCGCGAGGCCGCGGGCGTCTTCGCGGCGGCCGTCGCCGCGGCCTGCTCCCCCGGCGCGACCCCCCGCTCGGTCGTCGACGCGTGTCTGGCCCTGGCCAAGGACGGCACCCGCGCCGCCGTCGAGGCGGTCTGCGAAGTCGCCGCGCGGCACACGGACTTCGAGTCGGCGCTCGTCCCGCTGCGCCGGGCGGTCGCCCCCTTCGACACGGTCGGCCCCGACTACCGCTCCCCCTCCCTCGGCGCCCGGCGCCCCTCCCGGCTCCACTCCATCGAGGAACTTCCCGTCGCGCTGGGCATGTTGCTGGTGTCCGGCGGTGACTTCCGGCACGCGGTCCTCGGTTCGGTCAACTACGGACGCGACTGCGACTCCATCGCCACCATGGCCGGCGCCCTCGCGGGAGCGCTGGGCTCCGAGGTCCCGCACGACTGGGCCAAGACGGTGGCCGAGTCCAGCCGCCTCGACCTGGACGCCCCGGCGCGTACGCTGGCCGAGGTGACCCGGGAGATCTTCGGCCGTGACCTCCGGCGCCGCCGGGCCCACGAGGCGGCGTACGCCGCGCTGACGGGAACACCGTGCTCCGGCTGACCTGGGTCCAGCCCGAGGACCTCCTCGGGCACGAACTCCACCAGGCGGTGCAGGACGGCCGTGACCCCTCCCTCGTCGCCGCCCGCTGGTACGCGGCGGGCGGCAGGACCGCCCCGCCGCGCGCGGGCGCGTCGGAGGCACCGGCCTCGCCGTCCCTGCGCCGGCTCGCGTCCGTCCTCCTCGACGAACTCGCCGCCCTGCCGGGCCGGCTGGCGGACGACGAACCGACGGACCTCGCGCTGATCAAGGCCCAGTGCCCGGACTGGCCGCCCCCTCGGTACGCGCCCGTGCCCGCCCCCGGACCCCTGCGCCTGGAGGCGGCCTGGGTCGGCCGGGCCGTGGGCTGTCTGCTCGGCAAACCCGTGGAGAAGCTCCCCCTCGGGGCGATCCGCGCCCTCGCGAAGGCCTCCGGCAACTGGCCCCTGCGCACCTGGTTCACCGCCCGGGGCGTCCCCGCGGAGCTGCTGGCCGCCCACCCCTGGAACCGGCGCTCCGCCGCCACCTCGCTGGCCGAGAACATCGACGGCATGCCGGAGGACGACGACCTCAACTACCCGCTTCTGAACCTGCTGTTGCTCCAGCGGTACGGCCGGGACTTCAGCACCGCGGACGTGGCCCGCCTCTGGCTCGACGAACTCCCCGCGGGCCGTACCTTCACCGCGGAACGCATCGCCTACCGCAATCTGCTCGGCGGAGTCGAGCCCCCGGACACCGCCCGGCGCCACAATCCCTTCCGCGAGTGGATCGGCGCCCTGATCCGCGCGGACGTGCACGGCTGGACCAACCCTGGCGACCCGGCGCGGGCCGCCGAACAGGCGTACCGCGACGCCGCCCTCACCCACACGGCCAACGGCGTCTACGCTGCCATGTTCACGGCCGCCGCCATCGCCGAGGCGGCCGGCGCGACGAGCGACGTCCACGCCTGTCTGCGCACCGGGCTGAGGGTCGTCCCGCCCGGCTCCCGGCTGGCCCGTGCGGTCCGCCAGGCCGTCCGGCTGGCCCGTACGACCGAGGACTTCGACACCGTCGTCGACGAACTGCACGCCGTCCACCGGGACTGCCACTGGGTCCACGCCGTCCCCAACACCGCGCTGATCGCCGCCGCCCTCACCCACGCGGACGGCGACTTCGGCGGCTCCGTCTGCCGTGCGGTGTCCGGCGGTCTGGACACCGACTCCAACGGCGCCACCGCCGGAAGCATCGCCGGCCTGCTCGCGGGCGACCCCGCCGCGCTGCCCGACCGCTTCACCGGTCCCCTCAAGAACCGGCTCGCCACCTCCGTCGCCGACTTCAACGGCATCGGATTCGACGCCCTCGCCCACCTCACACACCGGGAGACCGTCCGCCCATGACCCATATCGCCGTGCTCGGCAGCACGAACATGGACCTCGTCGCGTATGTCGCCAAGGCCCCGCAGCGCGGGGAGACCGTGACGGGACGGGAGTTCCGCACGGTCCCCGGCGGCAAGGGCGCGAACCAGGCGGTGGCCGCCGCGCACGCGGGCGCCGACGTCTCCCTGATCGGCGCGGTGGGCGCCGACTCCTTCGGCAGCCAACTCCGTTCCACGCTGGAGCATTTCGGCGTGAACACCGACCATCTGCGCACCACCGAGGGCCCGTCCGGCACCGCGCACATCGTGGTGGACGACGAGGGCGGCAACGCGATCGTCGTCATCCCCGGCGCCAACGGCACCGTCACCTCCCTCGCCCCCGGCGACGAGGGCCTCATCGCCAGCGCCGACGCGCTGCTCCTGCAACTGGAGATCCCGCTGGAAGCCGTGCTCTCCGGCGCCGAGGCCGCCCGCAGACACGGCGTCCGGACGATCCTGACCCCCGCCCCCGCCCAGTTCCTGTCCCCCGAGCTGCTGTCCGCCATCGACCTGCTGGTGCCCAACCAGCACGAAGCCGCCGCGCTCACCGGCTTCACCGACCCGCGGGGGGCCGCCGCGGCACTGCTCGAACAGGTCCCGGAGGTCGTCGTCACCCTGGGCGCCGAGGGCAGCCTGTACGCGGCCCGGGGCGCCGACCCCATCACGGTGCCCTCGCCGAAGGTGACCGCCGTGGACTCCACCGGAGCCGGCGACACCTTCGTCGGCAACCTGGCCGTGGCGCTCGCCGAGGGCCGCGAGATGTCGGAGGCGATGGTGTGGGCGTCGGCGGCCGCCTCGCTGTCGGTGCAGCGGCACGGGGCGACGTCCTCGATGCCGTACCGCGCCGAGATCGACACCCAGGCCGGCGCATGAGCGGGCCCGGTGAGGGCGGCCCCCTCGACGGCCTGCGCGTCCTCGACCTCGCGACCCTGTTCGCCGGGCCACTCGCCGCCACCCTGCTCGGCGACTTCGGCGCGCAGGTCGTCAAGGTCGAGCACCCCCGTCAGCCCGACCCGTCCCGGGGGCACGGGCCCTCGAAGGACGGCATCGGCCTGTGGTGGAAGGTCCTCGGCCGCAACAAGCGCACGATCACCCTCGACCTGTCCAGGCGCGGCGGCCGGGAGACCCTGCTCCGGCTCGCCGCCGACACCGACGTGATCATCGAGAACTTCCGTCCGGGCACGCTGGAGAAGTGGGATCTCGGCTGGGCGGAGCTGTCCGCGGCCAACCCCCGGCTGGTCCTCGCCCGGGTCACCGCCTTCGGCCAGTTCGGCCCCTACGCGCACCGCCCCGGCTTCGGCACGCTGGCGGAGGCGATGAGCGGCTTCGCGGCGATCACCGGGGAGGCGGACGCGCCGCCGACCCTCCCGCCGTTCGGCCTCGCCGACTCGATCGCCGGGCTCGCGACGGCCTACGCCGTGATGGCCGCCCTGCGGGCCCGCGAGCGCACCGGCGAGGGCCAGGTGGTCGACATGGCGATCATCGAGCCGATCCTGACCGTCCTCGGCCCGCAGCCGATCTGGTACGACCAGCTGGGCCACGTCCAGCCGCGCACCGGCAACCGCTCGGCGAACAACGCGCCCCGCAACACCTACCGGACCGCCGACGGCTCCTGGGTCGCCGTCTCGACGTCGGCGCAGTCCGTGGCCGAGCGGGTGATGCGACTGGTGGGCCGCCCCGACGTGATCGACGAGCCGTGGTTCGCGACCGGCGCGGACCGGGCCCGGCACGCCGACGTCCTCGACGGCGCGGTGGGCGCGTGGATCGCCGAACGCACCCAGGACGAGGTCCTCGCCGCCTTCGAGAAGGCCGAGGCCGCGATCGCGCCCGTCCAGGACGTCCGGGGCGTCATGAGCGATCCGCAGTACCAGGCCCTGGACACCGTCACCCGGGTCGACGACCCGGAACTGGGTCCGCTGCGCATGCAGAACGTCCTCTTCCGGCTCTCCGCCACCCCCGGCGCCATCCGCTGGGCGGGCCGCCCGCACGGCGCGGACACCGACGCCGTGCTCGGTGAACTCGGACTGACGGCGCCCGAGATCGAGGCACTGAGGGCGGAGGGGGCGCTGTGACCCCGGACCTGCTGCCGCTGACCTGGCTGTACGCGCCGGGCGACCGGCCCGAGGTGGTGGCCAAGGCCCTGGCCTCCGGGGCGGACGTCGTCCTCGTCGACCTGGAGGACGCGGTCGCCCCGCACCGCAAGGAGTACGCCCGCTCGGCCACCGCCGACCTGCTCGCCGAGGAACCGCCCGTCCCGGTGCACGTCCGGGTCAACGCCCTCGACGGCCCCTACTGCGACGCCGACCTGAAGACCCTCTCGCCGTTGCGCGGGCTGTCGGGTCTGCGGCTGCCGAAGGTGACCTCGCGGCACGACGTCGTCCGGGTGGCGGCGAACGCGACCCCGGCGGAGGGCGGCACGATCCCCCTCTACGCCCTGCTGGAGTCGGCTCTCGGCATCGAGCAGGCGTACTCCATCGCCTCGTCCCACGGCGCGCTGCGCGGGATCTCGCTCGGCGAGAGCGATCTGCGGGCCGACCTCGGCGTCCGCGACGAGGCGGGCCTCGACTGGTCCCGGGCGCGCCTGGTCGTGGCCGCGCGGGCGGCGGGGCTGCCCCCGCCGGCCCAGTCGGTCTATCCCGACATCCGCGACGTCGAGGGGCTGGCCTCGTCCTGTGCGCGCGGCCGGGCCCTCGGCTTCCTCGGACGCGCGGCGATCCACCCCCGCCAGCTCCCGATCATCGAGCGGGCCTACCTTCCCACCCCGGCCGAGGTGGACTCCGCCGAGGCGGTCGTCCGGGCGGCGGCGGCCGATCCGGGCGCGCAGGCCCTGCCGGACGGCCGGTTCATCGACGCGGCGGTGGTCGCGGGCGCGCGCCGCACCCTGGCCCTCGCCGAACGCCTGGCCGGGACCTGAGACCGGGCGCGGCCCGGACGGCGCGGCCCGGTCCGGCCTGGTCCGGCCTGGTCCGGGGCGAGGCGTTGCGGGGCGGTACGGCGGGCAGTACGGAGGCAGCACGAAGGGGGCGCCGCGTCCCGGACGCGGCGCCCCCTTCGGGTGTACGAGGAGAACTCAGCTCTTCTTGGCGGACCCGGCCTCGTCCCGCGCCACGGTCCCGGCCCCGGACTCCTCCTCGGACTCCGACGCGGAGGCGGACCCGGTGGAGTCCGAGGGCTCCGGCTCGGCGGACCCGGTGGCGCTCTCCTTGCCGAGGTCGACGGACTCGTCCGTGTCCCCGCTCGCGCCGGCGTCGCTCTCGGCCTTGCCCCCGGTCTTGTCCCCGGCGGCCTCGGCCTCGCTCTTGCCCTCGGCCTTGTCGTCGGCCTTGTCGTCGGCCGCGTCCTCGGCGGAGGCGGACGCTTCGCCCTCGGCCGGGGCGTCCTCGGCGGCCCCCGGCTCCACGATCTCCTCCCGGCCCGGACGCAGCCGGGACGAGATCACGATGTAGGCCACCGCGAGGACGAAGACCACCATCGCGGTCCAGTCGTTCAGACGCAGACCCAGGATGTGGTGGGCGTCGTCGACCCGCATGTACTCGATCCAGCCCCGGCCGACGCAGTAGGCGGCGACGTACAGGGCGAAGGCGCGTCCATGGCCGAGCTTGAAGCGGCGGTCGGCCCAGATGACCAGGAAGCCGACGCCGACGCACCACAGGGACTCGTACAGGAAGGTCGGGTGGTAGTACCCGGGGACGCGGCCGTCCGTGGAGGACGTGATGTGCAGCGCCCACGGAACGTCGGTCGGCTTGCCGTACAGCTCCTGGTTGAACCAGTTGCCCCAGCGTCCGCACGCCTGGGCGAAGGCGATGCCCGGTGCCACGGCGTCGGCCCAGGCGGGCAGCGGGATACCGCGGCGGCGGCACCCGATCCAGGCGCCCAGCGCACCGAGGGCGATGGCGCCCCAGATGCCGAGCCCGCCCTGCCAGACCTTGAAGGCGTCCACCCAGTCACGGCCCTCGCTGAAGTACAGCTCGTAGTCCGTGATCACGTGGTAGAGGCGGCCGCCGACCAGGCCGAAGGGCACGGCCCAGACCGCGATGTCGGCCACCGTGCCGGACCGCCCTCCCCGGGCGATCCAGCGCTTGTTGCCGAGCCAGACGGCCAGAAAGACGCCGATGATGATGCAGAACGCGTAGCCGCGCAGCGGAATGGGGCCGAGGTGCAGCACACCGTGCGACGGGCTGGGAATGTAGGCAAGTTCCATGGCAAGGTCGACGCTACCGTGCCGGACGCCGCCCACGGCGGGCGGCCCCGCAACGGGTCCATAACGTGCGGCGCCCCCGGCCGCCGAAAGGCGGGGGCGCCGGAGCGCGTGACCGGCTCAGCCCTTGTTGGCCGCCTCGACCATCTGCTTGAGCTTGGCGGGGGTCATCGACTGGTCCGCGTAGATGTTCTTGCCGCCCAGGAGCACGGTCGGGGTGCCCGTGAAGCCGCCGGCCTGGAACGCGGCGTGCGACTTCTGGACCCAGCTGTCATGGGTGCCGTCGTTCACGCAGGCGCGGAAGGCCGGGGTGTCGAGGCCCGGGACCTTGCCGGCCAGCTCGATGAGCTTGGCGTTGTCGGCGAAGGCGTCGTCGGTCTCCTTGGGCTGGTTCTCGTACAGCACGTCGTGGTAGTCGCGGAACTTCCCGGCGTCCTGGGCGCAGGCCGCGGCGTTGGCGGCCTTGCGGGAACCGCTGCCGCCCATGTTCCCGTCGATCAGGGTGACGAGGTGGTACTCGACCTTCAGCTGCCCGGAGTCGGTCAGCTCGTGGATCGTCGGGCGGTAGGCCGTCTCGAAGGCCTGGCAGGCCGGGCAGCGGAAGTCCTCCCACACCGTGAGGGTCGACTTGGCGCCGTCCTTGCCGACGGGGATCGCGAGACTGTCCTTGCCGGTGGCACCCGAGGGCGAGACGACCGGGCCCGAGGTGTCGCTCTTCTTGTCCTTGCCCGAGTTGGCGGCCACCACGCCGATCACGGCGGCCAGGCCGAGGACGCAGATCACCGACGCCCCCACGATCAGCGCGCGGCGGCGCTTGTCCGCGGCCTTCTGCTTCTCTCGCTCGACCGCCAGCCGCTCGCGGGCGTTGCGCTTTCCGTCACGGTTCTTCTCGCTCACATCCGGCAGAACGAACCGGGGAGGCGCAGCGCGCCTCCCCGGTCCAAGGTCCACCCGTTCGGGTGAGCGGATCCCGCGTCGTGTACGGATCCGCCCCACCGTGCGCGTACGGCCGCCGGTCGAGCCCGGACGGATCCGCCGCGCCGCTCCCGTCAGGCCCTCGTGCGCACGCCCTTGGCGAGGTCGGCGGCGAGGTCCCGTACGGCTTCGAGGCCGGCGGCCTCGTCCGGCGCGTCCAGCATCCGCTTCACGAACGCCGAGCCGACGATCACGCCGTCGGCGAAGCCGGCCACCTCGGCGGCCTGCTCCGCATTCGAGACGCCGAGGCCGACGCAGACGGGCAGCTCGGTGGTGGCCTTGGTGCGAGCCACCAGGTCCTGGGCCTGGTTGCCGACCGACTCCCGGGTCCCGGTGACCCCCATCAGGGAGGCCGCGTACACGAAGCCGCTGCCGGCCGCGGTGATCTCGGCGAGGCGGGCGTCCTTGCTGCTGGGGGCGACGACGAACACGGTCGCGAGGCCGTGCTTCTCGGCGTGCTCCCTCCACAGCGCCGACTCCTGGACGGGCAGGTCGGGCAGGATGCAGCCGGCGCCGCCCGCCTCGGCGAGCTCGGCGGTGAAGCGCTCGACCCCGTAGCGGTCGATCGGGTTCCAGTACGTCATCACGAGGACGGGCTTTCCGGTGGCCTCGAAGGCCTCCCGGACGGTCCGCATCACGTCGGCGATCCTGACGCCGCCGCGCAGGGCGATGTCGTCGGCGGTCTGGATGACGGGGCCGTCCAGGACCGGGTCGCTGTGCGGCAGCCCGACCTCGACGACGTCGGCGCCGCCGTCGAAGGCGGCCTTGACCGCCGCGATGCCGCCGTCGACGGTGGGGAAGCCGGCCGGCAGGTACGCGATGAGGGCGGAGCGGCCCTCGGCCTTCGCGCCGGCCAGGGTGTCGCTCAACAGCCGGATGTTGCCGCTCACTTGGCGTCCCCCTCGATCTCCGCGTTCTCGCTGTCGGCGTCCGCCGCGACGACCGCGTCCACGCCGTTGTCGTACAGGCCGAAGTAACGGGCGGCCGTATCCATGTCCTTGTCGCCGCGCCCGGACAGGTTGACGACGATCAGCCCGTCCTTGCCGAGCTCCTTGCCGACCTCCAGGGCCCCGGCCAGCGCGTGGGCGCTCTCGATGGCCGGGATGATGCCCTCGGTGCGCGAGAGCAGCCGCAGGGCCTGCATGGCGGCGTCGTCGGTGACCGCGCGGTACTCGCCGCGGCCGCTGTCCTTGAGGTAGGAGTGCTCGGGGCCGATGCCCGGGTAGTCCAGTCCGGCCGAGATCGAGTAGGGCTCGGTGATCTGGCCCTCCTCGTCCTGGAGGACGTAGGACCGCGAGCCGTGCAGGATGCCGGGTTCGCCGGCGGTCAGGGTCGCCGCGTGCTCGCCGGTCTCCACGCCGTGCCCGGCGGGCTCGCAGCCGATCAGGCGCACATCGGCGTCGGGGATGAAGGCGTGGAAGAGGCCGATGGCGTTGGAGCCGCCGCCCACACAGGCGATCGCGGCGTCGGGCAGCCGTCCGGCGCGCTCCAGGATCTGCCGGCGGGCCTCCACGCCGATGACCCGGTGGAAGTCGCGGACCATGGCGGGGAAGGGGTGCGGGCCGGCGACGGTGCCGAACAGGTAGTGGGTGTGGTCGACGTTGGCGACCCAGTCGCGGAACGCCTCGTTGATGGCGTCCTTCAGGGTGCGCGAGCCGGACTTCACGGCGATGACCTCGGCGCCGAGCATGCGCATCCGGGCCACGTTCAGCGCCTGGCGCTGGGTGTCGATCTCGCCCATGTAGATGGTGCACTCGAGGCCGAAGAGGGCGCAGGCGGTGGCCGTGGCGACACCGTGCTGACCGGCGCCGGTCTCGGCGATCACACGGGTCTTGCCCATGCGCCGGGTCAGCAGGGCCTGGCCGAGCACGTTGTTGATCTTGTGGGACCCGGTGTGGTTGAGGTCCTCGCGCTTGAGGAAGATCCGTGCGCCGCCGGCGTGTTCGGCGAAGCGCGGCACCTCCGTGAGGGAGCTCGGGCGTCCGGTGTAGTGGACGAGCAGGTCGTCGAGCTCGCGGGCGAACTCGGGGTCGGCCTTCGCCTTGTCGTACTCGACGGCGACCTCGTCCACGGCGGCGACCAGCGCCTCCGGGATGAACTTGCCGCCGAACGCGCCGAAATAGCCTTCGGCGCTGGGGACTTGGCCGTCGGGGTCGGGAATGAAGAACTCGCTGGGCATGCGGATACCTCGCAGGGGCGACTCGCCCCGGTCACGGGATCGGACAGGGTCACTGAAACCGGACGCACCCGCGCTCCCGCGCACCGGCCGGGTCGGCCGGTGACACCGCCCGTCCCGCCGCCGTGTCGCCCGCGCGCCCGACGGACGTGCCGTCGGGGGACCGGGGTGTGCCGGATTCCGGCTCGGTCCCGGTGCGGGAGGGACGCGGCCCGGTCCACGCGGGGCGTGGTGCCGGTCCGGTCCACGTGTGCGGTGGACTCTGCCCGGTCACCGCGGTGCGGTGGACCAGGACACGGCCGGGTTCACCCGTGCGGGTTACCTGGCCGGGGAGGGCGTGAGCGCGCGTACGCGCCCGGGCCATCGCATGCCGTTGACCTGACCCGGCTCGTCGCCGATGACGTAACGGACCCGGCGCCCGTGCACCCGGCGTGCGGGCGCACGGCAGCCGCGCGGCCGGCAGCCGCGGGCGAGGCGGGCGTACGGGTCACGCGCCGCCGAGCAGGCGGGGAGCACGGCACCGGACGGCACGGCGGCACGCTCGGCGTGCGTCTCGCCGGGAAGGTGCCCGGCCGAAGGAGAGGGACCGTCGCCCTGCGCGGCGGGTACGGGTGACCCGGTACGCGCCCTCGGGAGCGTTCCCGGGGGCAGGGTCGACCCGGCGCGCGCCGGCACCCCGTCGGGGCACTGGCCCGGACGGGGTACGGCGGTGGCGGGGGTCGGAGCGGGCACCGGCGGGTCAGTCCCGTCCGTGCCGCAGGGCGGGGTGGGCGCCGGCCGCCACCAGGTCGGAGACGGCGGTCCGCGGGTCGCGGCCGGTGACGAGGGACTCGCCCACCAGGACCGCGTCGGCGCCGGCGTTGGCGTAGGCGATGAGGTCGTGCGGCCCGCGGACCCCGGACTCGGCGATCTTGACGAGCTCGTCGGGGATCTCGGGGGCGACCCGCTCGAAGGTCGAACGGTCGACCTTCAGCGTCTTCAGGTTGCGCGCGTTGACACCGATGATCTTCGCGCCGGCGTCCACGGCCCGCTCGACCTCGTCCTCGTCGTGCACCTCGACCAGCGGGGTGAGCCCGATGGACTCGGCCCGCTCGATGAGGGACTCCAGGGCGGGCTGTTCCAGGGCCGCGACGATCAGCAGGGCCAGGTCGGCACCGTACGCGCGGGCCTCCCACAGCTGGTACGACGTGACGATGAAGTCCTTGCGCAGCACCGGGACGTCCACGCGGGCGCGGACGGCCTCGAGGTCGGCGAGCGAACCGCCGAAGCGGCGCTGTTCGGTGAGGACGGAGATGACGGCCGCGCCGCCCGCCTCGTAGTCGGCGGCCAGGGCGGCGGGGTCGGCGATCGCGGCGAGCGCGCCCTTGGACGGGCTGGACCGCTTGACCTCGCAGATGACCTTGACGCCGTCGCCGCGCAGGGCGGCCACGCCGTCCTTGGCAGCCGGAGCCTTCGCCGCGCGCTCCTTGAGCTCGTCGAGGCTGACGCGCGCCTGCCGCTCCGCGAGGTCGGCACGGACTCCGTCGATGATCTCGTCGAGCACACTCACGCGAGCGGCCCCCTTCCCTGCGGTGGACGGTGGTGGCGGTCGGACGGCGACCCGGGTTCGCCGCCTCTGACGGAAAAGTCGCGTCACTGCGATGGTATCCGGAGGAAGGCTTAGCCCTCGCATCCGGTTGACGCCGGTCCCATTACCTGGACAGTTGCCAGATGATCAAGGGTGCAGCCAGCCGCCGGACGGAAGGTTCCGGACAACGGTGAAGACCAGCACCAACGCGCCGAGGACCCACAGGTGGACCCGTCCGGCCTCGAGCCGGACCGGCCGTCCGCGCAGCACGCGGATCACCCAGACGGACCACAGCACGGCGAAGGCCAGGTACCCGCCGACGGCGAGCGCGTTGTCCGTGAGCGCCGTGGCGAGGTCCCCGTGCGCGAAGGCGTGCGCGCTGCGCAGGCCGCCGCAGCCGGGGCAGTACAGGCCGGTGAGCCGGAACAGCGGGCAGACGGGATAGTGGCCGGGCTGGTTCGGGTCGACGGTCCCGACGTATGCGAAGGCCCCGGCGACGACCGCGAGCAGCCCGCCGGGAACGGCGAGGCGTCGCAGGACGCCCGTGTCCCGCCCGGGCCGGGTCACGCTCTGGATTTCGGCGTTCACGCGACGCATTCTGCCCTCCGCCCGGGGCGGGCGCTCGCCCGGGTACGCGAGAGGCGGCCCCGGCGGATCTGCCGGGACCGCCTCGGGCGGGACCTCGGTGGGTCAGGCGTCGGCGCCGACGGTCGAGTGCGCCGCGTTCGCGGGGTGCGCGACCGGCTTCGGCTGGCCGAGACCCATGCTGCGCATGATCAGGCCCACGACACCGCCGAGGGCGACGACGACCATGCCGGCCCAGAAGCCCAGCGGCTCGGCCTTGACCATGAAGGCGCCGGCGACGCAGAAACCGATGAAGGCGATGATGACACCGGTCCAGGCGGCCGGGGTGTGACCGTGGCTGCTGCCCGCCATGACTTGCTCCTCGTTGCTGTGTGCGTGTGTGAGTCGGACGCTCACGTTCATTGTCCCGTACGCCGGGGCGGGGTGTGAGCGCGGGGTCACCGCGTGCGCGGGGAGCCCGGCCCGGTCACGACGACCGCGACCGGGCCCGGGCCCGCATACGTGGGACCTAGGTTCCGGCCGGGTCCGGGCCGGTGGGGTCCTCGCCGCGGTCGAGGGCCTTCCAGAGGTCCTCGGGGCGGTCCGGGTCGACCGGCTTGGGCTTGCGGGGCCGGGGCCGGCCGTCCCGCTCGTAGCGGCCGGACATGGCGGGCCACGAGCGGCCGTGGCGCAGCGCGAGCAGGCCGGCCAGCAGGATGAGCGCGCCTCCCGCCGCGGCGACGTAGGGCCACAGGGTGTGGCTGAGTCCGGCCGCGGTGGCGGCGGTGTTGCCGGAGGCGGCGGCGGCCCGGTCGTCGAGGGCGGACCCGCCGTCCGCGCCGAGGACGGCGGCGACGACGATGCCGGCGCCGGAGAGCGCGAGCAGCGCGGAGACCAGGAGGCGGCCGGAGCGGCGGACGGCGAAGACGGCGACGAGCGCGGCGAGGCCGACTATCGCGAGCGCCGCGGGCACACCCGTGACGTCGCTGCCCTTGACGGTCAGCGGGAAGTCGCCGCCGGCCACGGTCGCGTGCCCCCGCGCCCAGCTCTGCCGGGTGGCGAGCAGGGCCACGGCCGCGCCGAGCGCGCCGCTCAGCAGGGTCACGGCAAGGCTGCGGCGGCCGGACCGGACGGGTCCCGCGGCTTCGGATCGGGGGTGAGGTACAGCAGTCACAGACCCCACTATCGCCTGAACCCCGGGCGAACCGTCATCCGGGGTTGCGTGACGCTCGTCCTATCGGCCGCACGGCCGGTGATACGGCGGGACCCTGTGCCGGGCCCATGCACAGCCGCAGGACAGCCCGCGAACAGGCAGGGGACAGCCGTCGTACGGCCGGGGCGTACGACGAAGGCGCTCAGAGCGAGCCCCCGGCCAAGTCCGGGGCCGGATCGGACAGGCCCTAGCCTCCGAGCCGGTTGGCCGTGTGGACCGCGCGCAGGACCGCCGCCGCCTTGTTGCGGCACTCGTCGTCCTCGGCCTCGGGGACCGAGTCGGCGACGATGCCGGCGCCGGCCTGGACATAGGCAGTGCCGTCGCGCAGCAGGGCCGTCCGGATGGCGATGGCGGTGTCGGAGTCGCCGGCGAAGTCGAGATAGCCGACGCAGCCGCCGTACAACCCGCGCCGGGAGGGCTCCAGTTCGTCGATGATCTGCATCGCGCGGGGCTTGGGGGCGCCGGAGAGGGTGCCGGCGGGGAAGCAGGCGGTGAGCACGTCGAAGGCCGTGCGGCCGGCGGCGACCCGGCCGGTGACGGTGGAGACGATGTGCATCACGTGCGAGTACCGCTCGATGGACATGAAGTCGACGACCTCGACGGAACCGGGCTCGCAGACCCGTCCTAGGTCGTTGCGCCCGAGGTCGACGAGCATGAGGTGCTCGGCGCGCTCCTTGGGGTCGGCGATCAGTTCGTCGGCGAGTGCCTGGTCGTCCTGGACGGTCGCGCCGCGCGGCCGGGTGCCCGCGATGGGGTGGACCATGGCCTGTCCGCCCTCGACCTTGACCAGGGCTTCCGGGGAGGAGCCGACGACGTCGAAGCCGTCGAAGCGGAACAGGTACATGTACGGCGAGGGGTTGGTCGCGCGCAGGACTCGGTAGACGTCCAACGCGCTGGCCGTGCACGGGGTTTCGAAGCGCTGGGACGGGACGACCTGGAAGGCCTCGCCGGCCCGGATGCGCTCCTTGATGTCCTCGACGGCCTCCTGGAAGTCGGGGCCGCCCCAGAGCGCGGTGTACTCGGGGAGTTCGGAGGGCGGGAGCGCCGCGGGCGGCTGGGACACCGCGCGCGAGAGGTCGGCCTCCATCGCGTCGAGCCGGGCGACGGCGTCCGCGTATGCCTCGTCGACGCCGGTGTCCAGGTCGTTGTGGTTGATCGCGTTGGCGATGAGCTGGACCGAGCCGTCCCAGTGGTCCAGGACGGCGAGGTCGCTGGTGAGCAGCATGGTCAGCTCGGGCAGGTTCAGGTCGTCCCGTTCGCCGGGTCCGATCTTCTCCAGGCGGCGCACGATGTCGTACCCCAGGTAGCCGACCATGCCGCCGGTGAACGGGGGCAGTCCCTCGGTCCCGGGGGTGTGCAGCGCCTCGATGGTGGCGCGCAGGGCCGCG
The DNA here is from genome assembly GCF_000725495.1 of Streptomyces aureus. GTDB lineage: Bacteria > Actinomycetota > Actinomycetes > Streptomycetales > Streptomycetaceae > Streptomyces > Streptomyces aureus_B. The sequence goes on along the minus strand of NZ_JNZD01000023.1, from coordinate 117,871 downwards.
AGCGGGTCGCCGTCCACGGGGACGCCGACGGGCGGGGTGCCGAGCCAGTGCGCCTGTCCGTCCCGCTCGGTGAGGGTCGCGGCGGAGCGGACGCCCACGAAGGAGTAGCGCGACCAGGACAGGGAGGTGCGGCCGTTCTCCGCGGATTCGAGCAGGAACGTGCCGGGGCGCTCGGCGGCCAGTTTGCGGTAGAGCGCGACCGGTGTGTCGCCGTCGGCGAGCAGTTTGCGGCTGACGGGGATGACGCGGCGGTCGGTGGCCAGCTTGCGGAACGTCTCGAGATCCATGGCGGCTGACCTTACTGATTCCCGGCCGGTGCGCCGGAACCGGCGCTCCCTGCCTCGTGGCCGGAGTCCTTGAGCAGCACGTCCGCGTCGAAGCACGTGCGGGCGCCGGTGTGGCAGGCGGCGCCGACCTGGTCGACGCGCACCAGCAGGGTGTCGGCGTCGCAGTCCAGGGCCACGGACACGACGTGCTGGAAGTGGCCCGAGGTGTCGCCCTTGACCCAGTACTCCCGGCGGCTGCGCGACCAGTACGTGCAGCGGCCCGTGGTGAGGGTGCGGTGCAGTGCCTCGTCGTCCATCCAGCCGAGCATCAGCACCTCACCGGTGTCGTACTGCTGGGCGATGGCGGGGACGAGTCCGTCGGCGCTGCGCTTGAGGCGGGCGGCGATCTCGGGGTCCAGGCTGCTGGCGGGAGGCGTGCTGGTCATGCGTGCCATTGTGCCGCGCCGGGCCGTCGCTCCCGGCCGTTGTCCACAGGCCGGACCCCACCGGCCGTCCACAGGCGGGGCTGGAGCGGGTCCCGGGCGCGCTCCACTGGGCGGAGCGGGTGACCGGTCGTAGGCTGGCTGACATGTCGACCCATGCGAAGCGCGAACGGCTCCTGCTGGCCGATCTGTTGGAAGCCGTGGGACCGGAGGCACCGACCCTGTGCGAGGGCTGGACCACCCGGGACCTCGCCGCGCACGTGGTGGTGCGCGAACGGCGTCTGGACGCGGCGGGCGGTGTCGTCGTCAAACAGCTCGCGTCCCGGCTGGAGCGGGTGATGGCGGAGTTCGCGGAGAAGCCGTACGAGGAGCTGATCCAGTTGCTCCGCACGGGGCCGCCGCGGTTCTCGCCGTTCTCCCTGAAGCAGGTGGACGAGGCGTCGAACGTGGTGGAGTTCTACGTCCACACCGAGGACGTGCGGCGCGCGCAGCCGGACTGGACCCCGCGCGAGCTCGATCCGGTGTTCCAGGAGGCCCTGTGGTCGCGCCTGGACCGTACGGCCCGGCTGATGGGGCGCGGTGCTCCGACGGGTGTGGTCCTGCGGCGCCCGAACGGCCAGACGACGGTGCTGAACAAGGGGACGCCGGTGGTGACGGTGACCGGGGAGCCCTCGGAGCTGCTGCTGTTCGCGTTCGGGCGGCAGGGCGTGGCGGACGTCGAGCTGGACGGCGACAAGGACGCGATCACGAAGCTCCACGAGGCGAAGCAGCTGGGCATCTGAGACGTCACTGACCGCCGCGCGTCGCCGGCGGGCCGTGCGCCGTGGTCAGCGGGGCAGTTCGGCGCGCCGCAGGTCCCGTACGCACAGGGTGAGGACCCCCCCGAGCCCGCACACGGCGGCGCTGGCGGTGAAGACCGGTCCGGTGCCCCACCAGCCGATCGCGGCGGCGACCACGGGCATGCCGAGCGGCGCGAGGCCGAGGCTGACGATCCCGGCGACGGCGGTGACCCGGCCCAGATAGGCGGGGTCGGCCTGGGTCTGGATCAGCGCGGCGCACAGGGCGCCGCTGAGCCCGGCGAGCAGTCCGACGACGAGGGCGACTCCTACGGCGGCGGCGACGCTCGGCACGAAGGCGAGCGCGCAGATCGCCGCGGAGCCGCCGAGGATGGCCGCGGCGGCGACGGTGCCCGCGCGCGACAACCGTCCGCGCAGGGTCAGCAGCAGCGCGGCGGCCCCCGCGCCGGTGCCGAACGCGGCGATCACCCAGCCCATGCCGGACGCGCCCCAGCCGCGCCGGTCGGCGAGCAGAGTGAGGCCGACGTTCAGCGGTCCCACGAAGCCGAGGTCGCCGAGGGCGATGGCGGCGATGAGCGGGGCGAGGACGCGGTGCCCGCGGATGTACCGCAGACCGTCGCACAGGTCGTGCCAGGCGGTGCGGCCGGCCGGGTCCGCGGTTTCGTCGGGGCTCAGTGACCGCATGCGTACGGAGACCAGCAGCGGCACCGACACGGCGATGAGCAGGCCGGCCAGCGCGAACGCGGTGGCCGCGCCGCCGAGGGCGACCGCGAGCCCGCCGAGCGGGGCGCCCAGCACGTTGGCGGAGCGGATCGCGAGCCCCCGCATGCCCTGCACCCGGGCGAGCTGGTCGCGGCCGGTGATCCGGGCCGGGAGCGCGCCGACGGCGGGCATGAACACGGCGTCGACGACACCGAAGACGACCGCGGTCAGGACCAGCGGCCACAGCCCCGGCCGGGTCGCGAAGAACAGCGCGGCGAGCGCCAGCACGGCCGCGCAGCGCACCGCGTCGCTGCCGATGACGACCTTGCGCGGTCCGAACCGGTCGGCGACCACTCCCCCGCCCAGCATCAGCAGGGCCCGCGGGACGGCGCTGACGGCCATCACCAACCCGGCCTGCGCGGGGCTGCCGGCCTGGACCGCGGCCCAGGACAACGCGAGGTAGTAGACGTTGTCGCCGATCATCGACGAGGCGTAGGCGCCGAGCCAGCGCAGGACGTTGCCGTCGCGGTGTGCGGGCCGGGCGGGCCCCTCGGCGACGGCCGGGGCGGGGCTCGGTATGACGGTCGAGGTCACGGGGCCGGATCCTTTCGGAACGGATGTGCCGTACGGGGCGGGCGTGCTCTCGGGGTCAGACACGGAACGGGAAGCCGTACAGGTGCACGGCGACGTTCTCGCGGCCTTCGGTGTCGCCGACCGCTTCACGGGCGCGGCCCGTCTCGTCGTACCTGCGGACGACGGCGAGCAACTCGTCCTTCAGGGAAGCCAGTTCGGCTGCGGTGAGGCGCAGGTTGCCCTCAGCGTCGGCCACGGCGTCGTTCCACTCGGCCGGCCAGGCGGCCCGTTCGTCGAGGTAGTGCCGGTAGAGGTCGGCGCGCTGGTCGACGTAGAGCCGGGTGAAGGCGAGATGGGCGGTCTCTTTCTCCGGGGCGTCGCGGAAGTCGGCGCCCCGGATGCTGACGCCGTCCGACGCCGGCTGCCACCAGCGCTCGCGCCCGTCCCCGCTACGCGGCTCGGCCTCCTCGATCAGCCCGTGATCGGCGAGCTTGCGCAGGTGGTAGCTGACGAGCGAGGGAGCCTCGTCGACCTGCCCGCCCAGCTGCGAGGCGGTGGCGGCGCCCCCGACGAGCAGGGCCCGGTACAGCTTCATCCGCAGGGGGTGTCCCAGGGCTTTGAGGGTGCCCACATCGGTGATCCGGCGGTTCTCCTGGCTTGGCATGTGTCTCACCGTAGATCCGAAAGAAAAGTTGCGCAATAATTGTTGCGCAACTTTTCTTTCGGATCTCGCCGGCTGCGACAGTGGGCACGGCACCCGGCGACCGGAGACTCCTCAGGGATCCAGCAGCGCGTGCGCCGCCAGGGCCAGGGACAGTTCCACGACGTCCGCGGGGCGGGTCAGTGAGCGGCCGGTGAGCTGTTCGCAGCGGCGCAGCCGGTTCAGGACGGTGTTGCGGTGGCAGTACAGACGGCCCGCGGCCCGCTGCGCGGAGCCGTCGGAGGCGAGCCAGACGGTCAGCGTCTCCAGCAGGACGTCCCGGTCGGAGAGGTCGAGCCGCAGCAGCGGCCCGAGGACCCGTTCGGACAGGGCCGCGCCGAGGACCGGCGCGGACACGACGAGTGCGGCGGGCAGATGCTCCTCCAGCACGACGGTTCCGCCGGAGCGCGGACAGGCCCGCAGGGCCGTGTCGGCCAGCCGGCGGGCGTCGCCGATCGACGCGAGCCCCTCCACGACCGGGCTCACCCCGACCCGGGCCGGCGGCGGGGCGGTCAGCCGGCGGGCGATCTCCCCCGCGTCCACGTCCGGCCCGTGCGCCCCGGGATGCTCCCCGCCACGGACGCCCGCGCCGCCCGAACCCCGGCCGTCCGCCGTCGCGGGCACCGGCCCCGGGTCCGCGTCCGCTTCGAGGGGGCCGTCGTCGTGGCCGCGGCCGGGCCGGTCGCCGTCCTGGGCGCGGTCGCCGAGCAGGACGATGCCGTAACCGCCCTCGCCGTCGCGGTCGCGGTGCCACAGGACGCCCAGGCCGGGGAGGCGCACCTGGCCGCGTACGTCCGCGAAGGCCCGGCCGACGGGCAGCCGGACCAGCACCACCGCGTATCTGCCCTGCTCGGGGATCCCCAGGGCGGCGGCGGTGGCCGGCAGGTCGGCGATCCGCGCGGTGCCGTCGAGGAGCGCGGCCGTCATCAGCCGCAGCCGGTTCTCCTTGCGCCACATCAGTTCGCGCTCGGTCTGGCGGTAGGCGTCGGCGGCGACGGCGCAGTGGTCGTCGACGAAGTTCCAGACGTCGGCGGCCACATGCACGAGCAGGCGCGCGTCGGCGGGATGGCGCCGGGTCGTCTCGTCGACTAGCTCCTGCCAGATCATGCCGCCGCCCAGCCGGAAGGCGCGCAGCAGCGCGTCCAGCGGGAGGCCGTGTTCGGCGCGGGCCCTGCCGATGGCCCAGGAGCACCGGCGCGCGTCCTCGCGCAGTTCGCCGGGCTGGATCAGGGACCCGACGTTGAGCCGCAGCGAGCGCCGCACCTCGTCGCGGACGCCCTCCGCGTCCGTCTCCACGGCCGCGCGGTACGCGGGTTCGCGTTCGACCAGGAGGTCCACGAGGCGGTCGCCGAGTTCGGGCAGCACCGCCAGCAGGGCGCGGGCGGCGCGGTGCAGCACCGCGAGCACCTCGGCGTCGACGGCCGGACGGGCGGGCGGTCGGGCCGGTGGTACCGGGGACCGTCCGCCCGGCCGGTACCGGACGTGGGCGGGTACGAGGTGCTGCATCGCTGTCCTCCACCGGAGTCGGCTCGGTCCGGGCCGCCCGGTCGGCCGACGCGCGGCACACGGGTGCTCGGGACCTCCTGATCCCGCAGGATGACATACCGCCCAGTCGGTACCTAGGGGTCTGCGGTGGTCTTCTCGGCCCGGTCCACCAGACGGGACAGCTCGAGACGGGAGCGGATCCCCAGGGCGGCGAAGACATTGCGCAGGTGGTGGTCCACGGTGCGGGTGCTCACCGACAGGCGCAGCGCCACCTCCCGATTGGTGGCCCCCTCGGCCACACAGCGGGCGATCCGCAGCTGCTGGGGCGTCAGGAGCGTGAGCGGTCCGGCCGGCTCACCGGGCCCGGCGTCCCCGGTGGCCCGGAGTTCGGCCCGTGCCTGCGCGGCCCAGCCCAGGGCCCCGCCCCGCTCGAAGGAGACCAGCGCGTCCCGCAGCCTGCCGCGGGCCTCGCCCGGCCGACGGCGCCGTCGCAGCCAGGCGCCGTAGAGGAGCTGGGTGCGGCCGCGTTCGAAGTCCCCCGCCGCCTCGTCGTGCCGGGCCAGGGCGTCGGCGAACAGCGCCTCGCGCTCCTCGGGGCCGCTCAGCAGGGCACGGCAGCGCGCCAGTTGGGCACCGGACTGGGGATCGGTGCCCTGCGCCGACCAGCGGGCGAACGCGGCCACCGCCGACCGGGCGGCCTCCGTCTGTCCCGTGCGGGCCGCCGCCTCGACGAAGCAGGGGACGGCGAGCATCCGTACGGCGAAGTGGCCGCGGCGCGGGCCGGAACCGACCAGCGGGCCCAGCCGTGCCGCGGCCTCGGGGAGCCGGCCGCGGGCCAGGTCGGCGCGGGCCCGTGCCCACTGGGCCAGCGTGGCCGCCTGGGCGAGACCGTGGGCCGCGGCGACGCGTTCGGCGGCATCGGCGTGCTCCGCGACGGCCTCGGGAGAACCCTCGACGGACGCCACCAGCGCGAGGATCGCGTGGTGGTGCGCGGCGAGGTTGTCCTGGCCGGCGCCGAGAGCCGTGCGCAGGCCGTCCTCGGCGTGGGCGCGGGCCCGGGCGTGGCGTCCGGCGCGCAGCTCTCCGTAGGCCAGCCGTTCCAGTGCCTGGGCGACGAGGCTGTACGGGCCCCGGGCCCTGGCGACGGCCAGGGCGCGGGAGTTGGCGCGGGCGGCGGCGGTGAGGTCGCCGACGACCAGGGCGGCGCTCCCGGCCCGCAGCAGGGTCTCCGGGCCGTCGGGGACACCGGCCGCCCCCGCCGCGGCCATCACCTCCCGCAGCGGCGGGCGTCCGGTGCCGGGGCGCCCCCGCATCACCGCGGACATCCCCGTCCGGTACGCCGTGAGCAGCCGGTCGGGGCCGGGGCGCAGCGACCCCAGGTCCAGGGCTTCCACGCAGGCCGCCGCGTCGCCCGCCGCCCAGGACGCCTCGACGGCGGCGAGCCGGGCGTCCAGGGCGCGGCGCGGGTCGGCGGTGTCCAGCAACTCGGCTGCCAGCAGCAGGGTTTCGCGGGCGTCGGCGACCGGGCCGTCCTGGAGCGCGAGCCGCCCGCTCACCAGCTGGGCCGCGCCGCGCACGGCGCCGTCGGGTCCCTCGCGGCCGGCCCGGGCGAGCAACTCCCGCGCGCGGTGCGGCAGTCCTGCCAGCCGGGCCTGGTCGGCAGCCTCCACCAGTCGGACGGCTCGCTGCCCCGCGTCGGCGGCGAGTTCGGCCGACCGCGCCCAGGCCGCCGAGCGCTCCGCGGGTCCCGCTCCCCCGCCGGGCCGCGCCGCCGCCTCGGCGAGCGCGTCACCGAGGGCGGTGGCGGGGGCGGCGGCCGCCGAGGCGCGGTGGAAGAGGACCGGCAGCGCCCGCGGGCCCGCGGCGTGGGCGTCGGCCAGCAGTCGGTGCGCCGCGCGCCGGCGGGCGGGCGGGGTGGCGGTGTGCGGAGCCGTGGCGGGGCAAGGGCCTGGGTGGATACGGCCTCCGTCGAGGCGGAGCAGTCCCGCGGCCTCGGCGGCGTCCAGGGCGCCCGTGTCGAGTCCGCCGGCCGCGGCCGCCGCGAGGACGACCGCGGCGTCCACCCCGGCGCTCCTCGCGTCCCGCTCCCGCTCGGCGGCGACGAGCAGCAGCAGGTCCACCGGCTCGTTCGGGGCGGCCGGGAGGAGCGACGGTAACGAGCTTCGGGCCGCCGTCGGGGGAAGACTTCGCGTACTCGCGTTTCCCGTCACGACCGTCACGTTACTTCCGCGTAAACGAAGGCGGAAGCCCGGCGTTCGCTTGCGCCTGCTGCCCCGAAAACCGCCTCTGACCTGCATGGACAGGACTCGCGCGAGGGAGTGCGCTGGGCAGGCTCCCAGGGCCGGTGGGCAAGGCTTGTGCGCCGGCACAACGACCGGTGCGCGGACGTGGGACACCCGTGCGGGTGACGGCGGCCGTCACCCGCACGGGGCGGATCGGAAGCTGCGCGGACGGATCAGGAGGTGTGCGGGCAGTTGCCCCGGTACTCGGCGATCGTCAGGGATGCCTGCGGCAGCGGGCACAGGAACTGCTCGTAGCGGGTGTCGTTGTCGATGAAGCGCTTCAGCCACGAAATGCTGTACTTCGCGATCGTCGTGTTGGAGCTGTTGGGCGTGAAGTGGGTGGCACCCCTCAGTTCCAGGTACGCCTTGTCGAGCGTGCTCGGCAGACTCGCGTAGAAAGGCTCGGAGTGCGTGGCCACCGGTGCGATGGTGTCGCCGTCGGCGCCCACGATCAGGGTCGGGGTCTTGATCTCCGGCCAGGTGGTGTCCAGGTTCCAGGCGGTCAGCGGGATCGCCGCCTGGAGCGAGGGACGGCTCTTCGCGGCCTCCAGCGTGCCGCCGCCGCCCATCGAGTGGCCCATCACGCCGAGCCGGCTGCTGTCGATCCTGGAGCGCACGGAACTGGTCTGGGTCAGGTAGTCGAGAGCGGCCAGCAGTTGCCGGCCGCGACTGTCGGGCTGGTCCAGGGTGGTGAGGGTGTCGATGGTGAACACCACGAAGCCCTGGGAGGCGAGCCGGGGCCCGAGCCAGGCGATGGACGACTGGTAGGCGGTGTACCCGGGCGAGACGGCGACCGCCCCGAAGGTGCCGTCGGCGGTCGAGGTCGGGTAGTAGATCGTCCCGCCGCCGAAGCCGCTCACGGACAGCGCGGAGACGCTGCTGGTGGAGACGGCGTAGGGGCCGGTGGTCGCCTCGATGCTCGCGACGGTGGGGGCGGGGCCGCGCTCGTACGGGTTCGCGGCGGCCTGCGCCGAGACGGTCCGGGTCGTGACGGCCCCCGCCCCGGTGGCCTGCGCGGCGACGAGGCCGCCCGCGGCCAGGAGCACCGCGAGGCCGGCCCGCACCAGACGGCCGGTCAGCCGGTGCGGTCGGCGCGGGGACGGTTCGGGTCCGGCGGGAAGTGCGCGGTTCGGCTGCTGCACGGGGATGCGTCCTCTCGGTGAGGGCGACGGACCCATGCCGGCCGGGGCACCGCCCGGCACGGGGTACCGGAGGGCGCGCGCCACGGAACGGCGGGAGTCCGTCTGGATGGTTGCGGTGGCAACTGTCCGCCCGGCTCCCGCCCCCGTACATCGGCTAAATCACCGGCCACGCACAACCACCCGCGACACGGTCACGGCCGACACCAACCGGCCCCGGCCCCGGCCCCGGCCCCGGAAACGGTCTCGCCCCGGACCCCACCGACCGCGACACGGTCAGGGATGGCATCTCGCCGACGGCAGCCCCGCCACGGCCGACACCAACCGACCGCGGCACGGTCACCACCCGCGCCCCACCGACCCGACACGGTCCCGGCCCACGCCCCCGGTCCCGTCCCGCACCCCCGGCCCCCCGGCCCCGGCCCCGGAGACGGTCAAGGCCCGCACCCCGCAGCGATGGCTGCTCGGGTGCGGGCCGTGACGTGAGGCGTGTCCGCCCGTGGCGGCCGCCGACGGGCGGGCTCGCCCGGCGGCTCTGCTGAAGGCCCCCGGCCAGGAACTTCAGCGGACGGGGTGGCCCGCCCCCCGCAGCGTCTCCTTGACCTCGCCGATCCGCAGGTCGCCGAAGTGGAAGACGGACGCGGCGAGCACCGCGTCGGCGCCCGCCCCGATGGCCGGCGGGAAGTGGTCGAGCCGGCCGGCGCCGCCGCTGGCGATCAGCGGGACGGTGACGTGCTTGCGTACGGCCTCGATCATCTCGATGTCGTAGCCGTCCTTCGTGCCGTCGGCGTCCATCGAGTTGAGCAGGATCTCCCCCGCGCCCAGTTCGGCGGCCCGGTGGGCCCACTCGACGGCGTCGATGCCGGTGCCCTGGCGGCCGCCGTGGGTGGTCACCTCGAAGGAACCGCCCTCGGTCCGGCGCGCGTCCACCGACAGCACGAGCACCTGCCGACCGAACCGCTCCGCGATCTCGCGGATGAGGTCGGGCCGGGCGATCGCGGCCGTGTTGACGCCGACCTTGTCCGCGCCGGCGCGCAGCAGCTTGTCGACGTCCTCGGCGGTGCGGACGCCGCCGCCGACGGTGAGCGGGATGAAGACCTGCTCGGCCGTGCGGCGCACCACGTCGTAGGTGGTCTCCCGGTTGCCCGAGGAGGCCGTGATGTCCAGGAAGGTGAGCTCGTCGGCGCCCTCGGCGTCGTACACCTTGGCCATCTCGACGGGGTCGCCCGCGTCGCGCAGGTTCTGGAAGTTGACGCCCTTGACGACCCGGCCGTTGTCCACGTCCAGGCAGGGAATCACTCGGACCGCCAGGGTCATGACGTTGCCTCTCCCCGCTCCGTGCGGTCCTCGCCGGACCGTTCCGTACGGTCGCCGCCCTGGCGGTACGCCTCCACCTCGACCTCGACCACCAGCCGCGGGTCCACCAGACCCTCGACGATGATCATGGATGCGGCGGGGCGGACGTCGTCGAACAGCGCCTTGTGGGCGCGGCCGACCTCCTCGACGTCCCGGGCGTGGGTGATGTGCACGTGGGTGCGGACGACGTCCTCGCGGCCCAGGCCGAGCTGCTCCAGGGCCGAGAACGCGACGCCGAAGGCGTTGACCGTCTGCTCGTAGGGGCCGTCCTCGACGACGTCGCCGTCGACGATCGAGCTGCAGCCGGACACCAGCACCAGTCCGTTCGGCAGCTCCACCGCGCGGGAGTACCCGAAGGCCTCCTCCGCCGGCGAGCCGGTCGAAACGCGGCGTACGGCGCTCACCGGGCTACCGCCGCCAGCGCCTCTTCGAGGGTGAAGGCCTTGGCGTACAGGGCCTTGCCGACGATCGAGCCCTCGACGCCCAGCGGCACGAGCTCGGCGATGGCGCGCAGGTCGTCCAGCGAGGAGACCCCGCCGGAGGCGACCACCGGGCGGTCGGTCGCCGCGCACACGTTGCGCAGCAGTTCCAGGTTCGGGCCCTGGAGCGTGCCGTCCTTGGCGATGTCGGTGACCACGTAGCGGGCGCAGCCCTCGGAGTCCAGGCGCGCCAGCGTCTCGTAGAGGTCGCCGCCGTCGCGGGTCCAGCCGCGGCCGCGCAGGGTCGTACCGCGGACGTCGAGGCCGACCGCGATCTTGTCGCCGTGCTCGGCGATGACCTTGGCGACCCAGTCGGGGGTCTCCAGGGCGGCGGTGCCGAGGTTGACGCGGGTGCAGCCGGTGGCGAGGGCGGCGGCGAGGGTGTCGTCGTCGCGGATGCCGCCGGACAGCTCGACCTTGATGTCCATCGCCTTGGTGACCTCGGCGATCAGCGCGCGGTTGTCGCCGGTGCCGAACGCGGCGTCCAGGTCGACCAGGTGCAGCCACTCGGCCCCGGAGCTCTGCCAGGCGAGGGCCGCCTCCAGCGGGGAGCCGTAGGAGGTCTCGGTCCCGGACTCGCCGTGCACGAGACGGACGGCCTGGGCGTCGCGGACGTCGACGGCGGGGAGGAGTTCGAGCTTGCTCACAGTGTTCCGATCCAGTTGGTGAGGAGCTGGGCTCCGGCGTCGCCGGACTTCTCGGGGTGGAACTGGGTGGCCCACAGGGCGCCGTTCTCGACGGCCGCCACGAAGGGCTTGCCGTGCGTGGACCAGCTCACCAGGGGGGCGCGCAGCAGCGGGTTGCCGACTTCCAGCGACCAGTCCTGGACGGCGTACGAGTGGACGAAGTAGAACCGGGCGTCGGCGTCGAGGCCGGCGAAGGCCTGCGAGCCCTCGGGGGTGTCGACGGTGTTCCAGCCCATGTGGGGCACGACGTCGGCCTCCAGGGGTCCGACCGTGCCCGGCCACTCGTCGAGGCCCTCGGTCTCCACACCGTGCTCGATGCCACGGGTGAACAGGATCTGCATGCCGACGCAGATGCCCATGACGGGGCGTCCGCCGGACAGCCGGCGGCCGATGATCCAGTCGCCGCGCGCGTCCTTGAGGCCCTGCATGCAGGCGGCGAAGGCGCCGACGCCCGGCACCAGCAGTCCGTCCGCGTTCATGGCGGTGTCGAAGTCACGGGTGATCTCGACCTCGGCGCCCGCGCGGGCGAGGGCGCGCTCGGCGGAACGGACGTTGCCGAAGCCGTAGTCGAAGACGACGACCTTCTTGGAGCCGCTCAACTCCACACCTCCAGCCGCATGACGCCGGCGACGAGGCACATCGCGGCACCTATCGAGAGCAGCACGACGAGGCTCTTCGGCATGTCCTGCTTGACGAAGGAGTAGATCCCTCCGGCGAGGAAGAGACCGACGACGATGAGGATGCTGGAGAGGCCTGTCACAGTGCGCCCTTAGTGGAGGGGAGGATGCCGGCGGCGCGCGGGTCGCGCTCGGAGGCGTAACGCAGGGCCCGGGCCAGCGCCTTGAACTGGCACTCCACGATGTGGTGCGCGTTGCGTCCGTAGGGGACGTGCACGTGCAGGGCGATCTGGGCCTGGGCGACGAAGGACTCCAGGATGTGCCGGGTCATCGTCGTGTCGTACTCGCCGATCATCGGCGCCATGTTCTCGGGCTCGGTGTGCACGAGGTAGGGGCGGCCCGACAGGTCGACGGTCACCTGGGCGAGGGACTCGTCCAGCGGGACGGTGCAGTTGCCGAAGCGGTAGATGCCGACCTTGTCGCCGAGGGCCTGCTTGAACGCCGCGCCGAGCGCGAGGGCGGTGTCCTCGATGGTGTGGTGCGAGTCGATGTGCAGGTCGCCCTCGGTCTTGACGGTCAGGTCGAACAGACCGTGCCGGCCGAGCTGGTCGAGCATGTGGTCGTAGAAACCGACGCCGGTGGCCACGTCGACCTTGCCGGAACCGTCGAGGTCGATCTCGACGAGGACCGACGTCTCCTTCGTCACCCGCTCCACGCGTCCAACGCGGTTCATGCGTTCTGCTCCTTCGGGGATGCGGGGTCGTCCCCCGCAGAGCCCAGTAGTTCACGTACCGCGTCGAGGAACGCGTCGTTTTCCTTCGGGGTTCCGGCGGAGACCCGCAGCCACCCCGGCACTCCGTTGTCCCGGACGAGGACGCCCCGGTCGAGGATCTTCCGCCAGGCCTCGTGGGAGTCGGCGAACCGGCCGAACTGGACGAAGTTCGCGTCCGACTCCGTCACCTCGCAGCCCAGCGCGCGCAGTTCGGTGACCAGCCGGTCCCGTTCGGTCTTCAGCTGCTCCACGTATCCGAGCAGGGTGTCGGTGTGCTCCAGGGCGGCCAGCGCGGTCGCCTGGGTCACGGCCGACAGGTGGTAGGGCAGCCGGACGAGCTGGACGGCGTCGACGACCGCGGGGTCGGCGGCGAGGTAGCCGAGACGGAGCCCGGCGGCGCCGAAGGCCTTCGACATCGTCCGGGAGACGACGAGATTCGGCCGTCCTTCGAGCAGGGGCAGCAGCGACCGCCCGTGGCTGAACTCGATGTAGGCCTCGTCGACCACGACCATGGACGGCTTCGCCGCCTGGGCGGCCTCGTAGAGCGCGAGGACCGTCTCGGGCGGGACCGCGTTGCCCGTGGGGTTGTTGGGGCTGGTGATGAAGACGACGTCGGGCCGGCTCTCGGCGATGGCCTGCTCGGCGGCGGCGAGGTCGATCGTGAAGTCCTCGTTGCGCGGGCCCGAGATCCAGTGCGTGCCGGTGCCGCGCGCGATGAGTCCGTGCATCGAGTACGAGGGCTCGAAGCCGATCGCGCTGCGGCCGGGGCCGCCGAAGGTCTGGAGCAGCTGCTGGATGACCTCGTTGGAGCCGTTGGCGGCCCAGACGTTCTCGGTGGCCACGGAGTGTCCGCCGGTCTTCGTCAGATAGGCGGCCAGCTCGGTGCGCAGCTCCACCGCGTCCCGGTCGGGGTAGCGGTTGAGGCCGCGGGCGGCCTCCCGGACCCGTTCGGCGATCCGCTCGACGAGCGGTTCGGGCAGCGGGTACGGGTTCTCGTTGGTGTTCAGGCGTACGGGGACGTCGAGCTGGGGTGCGCCGTAGGGGGTCTTGCCGCGCAGCTCGTCCCGTACGGGGAGATCGTCGATGCCAGTCACTTGCCCTCGGGTACCTTCCAGCCGCGCGCCATTTGTTCGTCTCCGACGAACCTTGCCTTCACCGCCGCGCCGTGCGCGGGCAGGTCCTCCGCCTCCGCCAGGGTCACCACGTGGTGGGCGACGTCGGCGAGCGCGTCCTTCGTGTAGTCCACGATGTGGATGCCGCGCAGGAAGGACTGCACGGACAGGCCCGAGGAGTGGCAGGCGCAGCCGCCGGTCGGCAGGACGTGGTTGGAGCCCGCCGCGTAGTCGCCGAGGGAGACCGGGGCCCAGGGGCCGACGAAGATCGCTCCGGCGTTCCTGACCCGGTCGGCGACCGCCGCGGCGTCGGCGGTCTGGATCTCCAGGTGCTCGGCGCCGTAGGCGTCGACGACCTTGAGGCCGGCCTCGATGTCGTCGACGAGGACGATCGCGGACTGCCGTCCGGACAGGGCCGGGACGATCCGGTCGTCGATGTGCTTGGTGGCCGCGATCTGCGGCTCCAGCTCCTTGTCGACCGCGTCGGCAAGGGCGGGCGAGTCGGTGACCAGGACGGCGGCGGCGAGCGGGTCGTGCTCGGCCTGGCTGATCAGGTCGGCGGCGATGTGCGCCGGGTCGGCGGTGTCGTCGGCGAGGACCGCGATCTCGGTCGGGCCGGCCTCGGCGTCGATGCCGATCCTGCCGGTGAAGTAGCGCTTGGCCGCGGCGACCCAGATGTTGCCCGGTCCGGTGACCATGTCGGCGGCGGGGCAGGACTCGGTGCCGTGCGCGAACATCGCGACGGCGGTGGCGCCGCCGGCCGCGTACACCTCGTCGATGCCCAGCAGCGCGCAGGCCGCGAGGATCGTGGGGTGCGGGAGGCCGCCGAACTCCTTCTGCGCCGGGGAGGCCAGCGCCATGGAGGGGACGCCCGCCTCCTGCGCCGGGACGGCGTTCATGATCACGGACGAGGGGTACACCGAGCGGCCGCCGGGCGCGTACAGCCCGACCCGGCCGACGGGCACCCACTTCTCGGTGACCGAGCCGCCCGGCACGACCTGCGTGGTGTGCGTGGTGCGGCGCTGGGCGCGGTGGACGAGACGGGTGCGGCGGATGGACTCCTCCAGGGCCGCGCGCACGGCGGGGTCGAGCCCTTCCAGGGCGTCGGCGAGGGCCTCGGCCGGGACACGCACGGACTCCAGCCGTACTCCGTCGAACTTCTCCGCGTAGTCGATCAGCGCCGCGTCCCCCCGATGATGCACGGCCTCGCAGATCGGTCGCACCTTCTCCAGGGCGGCCGAGACGTCGAAGTCGGCTCGGGGCAGCAGGTCGCGCAGGGCGGGACCCTCGGGGAGGGCGTCGCCGCGCAGATCGATTCGGGAGATCACGGACTCAATTCTCTCAGACGGCGACGGGGCGCCGGACGCCCGTATCAGTGGCTGATACAAGCCACCCCCGGTTCCCGCGGATGATCCCCTTCACCAGGAGCGTTCGCGCGGTCACTGAGCGGGCATTGCACGGACGTATGAACCCACGGGTGGGCCGGGAAGGGAGTGACGTGCCGTGACCGAGGGTGCGGGCCTGCGCACCGGGGACCTGCCGGACGAGCTGACCGCCGCCGAGGCCGGGATGTGGCAGGCGTTCCGCAACGGCAGCGTGTACGACCTGCGCAGCGGGGACGGCGCCGTGGACGATCCGCACGGCGGCCACCCCTGGGGGCCCGAGCGCAGTGTCCGGGCCCGGATAGTGGCGTGGCTGCTGCTCGACGGGCCGCCGGCCCTCCAGGGCCGGGTGGCGTCGCTGAAGATGACCGGCGTGCGGATAACCGGCGTGCTGGACCTCGCGGGCGGCACGGTGGTGCCGTACGTGGAGCTGAAGGGCTGCCGGTTCGAGAAGGAGGTGGTGCTGCCGGAGTCCCGGTTCACCACGCTGCGCCTGGAGGACTGCGCGGTGCCCCGGCTGGAGGCGGCCCGGCTGCACACCGAGGGCGACCTGCATCTGCCGCGCTGCCGTTTCCACAACGGGGTACGGCTGACCGACGCGCACATCGGCACGGATCTGCTGCTCAACCAGGCCGTGGTCTACCGGGACCGGCGGGGGCGCTCGATCACCGGTGACGGCATGACCGTCGGGCAGGACCTCCAGGCCGAGATGCTGGAGTCGCACGGAGAACTCAGTCTGCGCAGCGCGACGGTCGGCGTGTCGCTGAGCCTGCGCGGCAGCCGGCTGAGCAACCCGTACACCCGGCTCGCCCTCAACGCCCCCCAGCTGACCGTCAACCGGACGCTCTACATGACCCCGGCGGGACTCGGCAATCCGCTGATGACCAGCGGCACCACACCGGCGCGCGGCACCCTGGTGCAGCGGTTCGAGTGCCAGGGCGGGATCCGGCTGGACGACGGGCGCTTCGGTGACGCGGTCGACTTCGACCGGGCCCGCTTCACCTTCGACGACGACCAGGAGCTGTCGCTGCTGCGGGTCCAGACGCCGGAGCTGCGCTTCCTCGGGGAGCGGCCCGAGCGCGGCAAGGTCGTGCTGTCGGGCGCGCGGGTCGTCAACCTGGTCGACCGGGCGTCCAGCTGGCCGGGCCCCGGCAGCCTGCACATGGGCGGTTTCACGTACGAGAACCTGGTCCCGCAGGGGGCCTTCCCGCTGACCCGGCGCCTGGAGTGGGTGGCGGCGGCCACCGCCGAGTACGCGCCGGAGCCCTACGAGCGGCTGGCCGCCGTGCTGCGCGACTCCGGGGAGGACGAGGACGCCCGTGAGGTGCTGCTGGCCAAGCAGCGCCGACGGCGCGAGACCCTGCCGCTGGCCGCCAAGCTCTGGGGCTACGCCCAGGACTGGACGGTCGCCTACGGGTACCGGCCCGGGCGCGCCGCCCTGTGGATGGCGGTCCTGTGGGCGATGACCTCGGTGGCCTTCGCGCACGCCGGCCATCAGTCGGTCAACGGCGACGGGCACCCCGCGTGGAACGCCTCGCTCTACGCCCTGGACCTGCTGCTGCCGGTCATCGACCTCGGGCAGGCCGGCAACTGGCAGCTGCGCGGGGGCTGGCAGTGGATGGCCGCGGTGGTGGTCCTCCTCGGCTGGATCCTGGCGACGACGGTGGCCGCCGGAGCGACCCGGCTGTTGCGCCGCGGCTGACCCGGGCCCCGGCGCACGTCACGACACGCACGCCCCGGCGCCCTGCCCCGAACCTCGCGCGCCCCTCCGGTGCACCGGTTCAAGCCCCCCTTCACAGCCGGCTCACATCGGATCCGTACCACGCCTTTACTCGTCCTTGACCTTACGGCGCACAACCAAACGGCATTTACGAAAGCGTCACCGAGGACCTCTGGCACAGCCCCGACCTGCGGTTTTCAATGGTCGTCACCATGGCACTACTGAGCGCGCTCCTCCGTACCGCCCGCATGGCACGGAACACCTCACGCCTCGCCGCCGGACTGCCGGCCGACGAGGAGGTGCTGCTCGACGCCCCCGACCACCGGCTCGGCCCCGTACTCGTCGCGGCGGCCACCGGCGAGTTCGCCCCGGCGGCCGACCTGCTGGCCACCACGCGCAAGTCCGCCGAGTGGGAGAACCGCGACCGGTACGCGATGCGCCTCGCCGCCTTCGCGCGCTCGCGCGACGAGTGGCTGTGCCGGTGGCAGGCCGACGACCCGCACGACCCCGACGTCCTCCTCGTGAAGGCCGAACTGGCCCTGCGCCGCGGATGGGAGTCCCCCGCACGGGTGGAACTGCTGCGCGAGATCGGTCCGCTGATCATGTCCGCCGCCGAGGCCGATCCGAACGACCCGGTGCCGTGGCGGATCGCGCTCGACCACGCCCGAGGCACCAACGCCGGGCACACCGCGTTCGAGCGGCTGTGGGCCCAGGCCGTCCGGCGCTCCCCGCACCACTACGGCTGTCACGTGGCCGCGCTCCAGTACCTCTCCGCCGCCTGGTACGGCTCGCACACCGAGTGCTTCGACTTCGCCGAGCCCGCCGCCCAGGACGCGCTGCCCGGCTCCCTGGTCCAGGCCCTGCCCGTACGCGCGGCCTTCGCCTATCTGACCGAGGGCGGCGGCCCCGGCGTTCCGCGCGAGCGCCTGGACGCCGCGGCCGACCTCGCCATCTCGGTCTCGGCCTCCTACGCCGCCGCCGACCCGTGGCCCGCCGAGGTGCGCAACCTGCTGACGTACGTCCTGGTCCGGCTGGAACGCTGGCAGGACGCACTGGAGCAGCTGCGGCTCATCGGCCCGTACGTGACCTCGTTCCCCTGGGCCAGGGTCTCCGACGACCCGCTCGGGCAGTACCTGGAGCTGCGCGACGGGGTCCGTCTGGAGGTCGCCTCGGAGCTTCCGCTGCGCGAGCAGGCGCCCCGCCGGGTGCGGTGGAACGGGCACGGCGGACTCGTCCGCCCCGCCGACCATTAGGCTTTCCCGTCGTGACCACCGTCCGGCTCCCGCTCTTCCCCCTGAACTCGGTGCTCTTCCCCGGGCTCGTTCTTCCGCTGAACGTGTTCGAGGAGCGCTATCGCGCCATGATGCGCGATCTGCTGAAGACACCCGAGGACGAATCCCGCCGCTTCGCGGTCGTCGCCATCCGCGACGGCCACGAGGTCTCGCCCAGCGCGCCCGGCATGCCCGACGGGACGGCCGTGACCGACCGCGGGCCCGCCGCCGGATTCGGCGACGATCCGCTCAAGGCCTTCCACGAGGTGGGCTGCGTCGCGGACGCGGCCACCATCCGGGAACGCGCCGACGGCAGCTTCGAGGTGCTGGCCACCGGCACGACCCGGGTCCGGCTGCTGTCGGTGGACGCCTCGGGGGCGTTCCTGACGGCCGAGCTGGAGGAACTCCCGGAGAACCCGGGGGACGGGGCCGGGACGCTCGCCGAAGGGGTCCTGCGCGCGTTCCGCCAGTACCAGAAGCGGCTGGCCGGAGCGCGGGAGCGCTCGCTGTCGACCGGCGCGGACCTGCCGGACGAACCGGCGGTCGTCTCCTATCTCGTCGCAGCCGCCGTGATGCTGGACGTCCCGGCCAGACAGCGGCTGCTCCAGGCCCCCGACACGGCCTCACGGCTGCGCGAGGAGCTGAAGGTGCTGCGCGCCGAGACGGCCATCATCCGTAATCTGCCGTCGTTGCCCGCGTCGGACCTGACGCGCGGCCCGACGAGCCTGAACTGACGCTTGCGAGACGACCGATGGCCAAGAAGGCGAAGAAGCAGTCCGGCGGCACGCCCGCCACGGTGGCGCTGACGGAGGCGGGCGTCCCGTTCACCGTCCACGCCTACGAGCACGATCCCGCGCACCCGTCCTACGGCGGGGAGGCCGCCGAGGCGATGGGCGTGTCGCCGGAGCGGGTCTTCAAGACCCTGGTGGCCGACGTGGACGGCGCCCTCGTGGTCGCGGTCGTCCCGGTGGCCGGCTCCCTCGATCTCAAGGCCCTCGCCACGGCGGTGGGCGGCAAGCGGGCGGCGATGGCCGACCCCGCGGCGGCCGAGCGCACCACCGGGTACGTGCGCGGTGGCATCTCGCCGCTCGGCCAGCGCAAGAGGCTCCGTACGGTGCTGGACTCCTCGGCCTCCGGGCACGCCACGATCTGCGTCTCGGCGGGCCGCCGCGGCCTGGAGGTCGAACTCGCCCCCGCCGACCTCGCGCAGCTCACGGACGCGGTGTCCGCACCCGTCGGCCGGACCTGACCGGCCCGCGCGGCTCTCGGCGGGACGGACCCGCCCGGCCCCGCGCCGCCTTCGGCCGGATGCAGCCGGCCGGCTCGCGCGGCCCCTCGACGGATGCCCCGGCTTCGGTTAAGCACGAAGGGCATGTCGAAGAGAACGCGGAAGCGTAAGTGGCGCATCAAGAAGGGCCGTTCCAACCACGGCCGCCGTCCCGCCTGACCACCCGCCCCGAACACCGAAGGGCCGGCCGGACGCCGCTCCCACGGCGGTCCGGCCGGCCCTGACTCCCCTGAGCCGGTGCCGGGAGAACCTAGGCGGCCGGAGGTCCCGGCTGCGTGGGCTGGTGGGGGTGCTGCTCGTACGGGTCGGGGTCGCGGGGGCCGAACAGGGCCATCAGGCCGAGGTGGACCACCAGGGCGCTCAGGGACCACGCCAGCAGCGCGCCCTTGGCCCCGAGCTTCAGCGGCGCGGAGAACGTGACGCCCTTGCCCACGGCCTTGGCGTGCGCGACCACGTTCTGGGTGGGACCGAGCCAGATCCCGATCCGCCAGGCGAGCAGCGATCCGAGCAGGCCGCCGAGGGCCAGCGCGATCACCAGGGGCACCCCGCCACGCCTCCGCAGGAGGAAGACGACCAGGGCGCTGACCGCGCCGAAGCCCAGCGCGAGCAGGGTGAAGGTCCCGTCGACGCCGATCGCCTGCTCGCCCTCGGTGTCCTTGAGGTACACCGCGGTGGCGTCCGCGACCAGCGGCACGTGCGGCGTCAGCCACGCCCACAGGACCCCGAGGAGCGCTCCCGCGAGAGCGACCGCGACCGTGATCACGGCGGCCTCCCGCAGTTCGGTCTTCATCCCGGGTCCGTCCTGTCCGTAGGAGACCTCGTACGCGCCCGGGTACACGGGATGACCCGCGGGGCCGGGAGCGGGCTGGGCCTGCCAGTCGGGGTGCGGTTGCCGCCGGTCCCCGGAGGACTGTTCGTGCGGCGGCGGAGGTGGAGTCAGCGGAGCGGTCACCCTGCCATCGTGCCAGGCCCCGCCGACGGCCGCGTCACCGGACGGCGGCCCGGCGGTAGGCCCAGGCCGCCAGCGCCAGCGAGACCGCCCCGACTCCGGCGCACACGGCCAGATCGCCGAGGACGGCGGCCCAGTCGGGACGGGCCCCGAAGGTGCGGGCGAAGGCCTCGACCCCGTAGGTCGAGGGCAGCAGGTCGCGCAGGTACTGCACCGGGGCCGGCATCCGGTCGGCCGGCAGGACGCCCAGCAGCAGGGCCGCGGACATGCCCAGCTGGCCGAGCAGGGTGGCGAGCTCGGGACGCGGCGCGAGCAGCCCGAACGCGGCCCCGAGCCCGGCGAGCGCGGCACCCGCGAGCGGGACGACCGCGGCCAGCACCCACAGGTGGGCCAGCGGCAGCCCGAACAGCAGACAGCCGAAGACGGCGGTGACGACGGTGCCGGGCACGGTGAAGGAGGCGTACGCGGCCGCGGCCCCGAGCACCACGGCCGCCGGCGGCACCGGCAGCGTCGCGTAGTGGTCGAGCCCGCCGCTCGCCCGCAGCTGCCCGAAGTACTGAGCGAGCAGGTTGAGCGCGACGAAGGCGACGACCAGGACCGTGGAGCCGGCGACCACGGCCCGCGCCTCGGTGCCGCCGTCCACCACGCCGCGCATCATGACCATGATGCCGAGCGACTGGAAGGTGGCCACGAACAGCAGCGGGATCCGCGCGACGCGGGCGCGGGAGAGCTGCGCGCGGTACACGGCGGCCAGCGAGGGCGCGAACCGTGCCCGCGGCCCCAGCTCCGCGGCCGCTCCGGCGTCCCCGGCCAGGGGCAGCGCGCCGCCCGGCAGCACTCCAGCGGGTACGGCACTCACGTCGACCTGCTCCCCTTCGCCGGGAGTCGCCCCGTTCCGTGCACGGCCGACGCCCCTCTCCCGTACGGATTCCACGCCCTGGACACTCACGCCTTCACCAGTCCCTGCGTCGCGTGGCCGCCGAGGGCCAGATACACGTCCTCCAGGCTCGGCGTGGCGAGCGTGAAGTCGTCCAGTGCGGCGAAAGCGGCTCCGCCGGTGACGGTGGCCACGGCCGCGCGGGCCTCCTCGGGCGCGAGCCGCAGCGTCCAGCGGCGGCCCGACTCGACGGCCCGGGCCCGCAGGGCCGCGACCTCGGGGACGTGCAGCGGGGCGTTCTCGCGCCAGACGAGCTCGACCCTGACCTCGCCGGCCACCTGTTCCTTGAGCCCGGCCGGGGTGTCGCAGGCGATGACCCGTCCGCGGTCGAGGACGGCGACCCGGTCGAGGACCGTCTCGGCCTCGATGACGTTGTGGGTGACGAGCAGGACCGTGGCGCCCTGTTCCGCGCGGCGGCGGTCGACGGCGGCCCACACGGCGCGCCGGGCGACGGGGTCCATGCCGGTGGTCGGCTCGTCCAGGACCAGCAGCGGGCGGCGGCCGACGAGCGCTGCGGCGAAGCAGGCGAGCCGGCGCTGTCCGCCGGAGAGCTTCTTCAGGGGGCGGGAGGCGAGCGGGGCGAGGCCCAGTTCGTCCAGGACGGCGTCCCGTTCGGCCCGCGCGGCCGCGAGGTCGAGCCCGCGCAGCCGTCCCGTGGTCTCGGCGGCGAGGGACACGGTGAGCTCGTCCAGGGCGGTGGACTCCTGGCCGAGGTAGGCGAGGATGCGGGCCGCCCGGTCGGGGTGACGCACGATGTCGTGCCCGAGGATCTCGACGCTGCCGCTGTCGGGGCGCATCAGCCCGGTGAGCTGGCGCACGAGGGTGGACTTGCCGGCCCCGTTCGGCCCGAGCAGCCCGAAGATCTCGCCCCGGCGGATGTCCAGCCGGACCGCGTCGGTGGCCCTGACCTCGGGCGTCGCCGGGGTGCCGCGGCGGCCGCGGACGGCCGGATAGGTCTTGGTGAGACCTCGCACGGCGCACACGACATCGCCCCGGTGTCCCGTCGGTGCTGCCTGTGCCGTGCGCGTACTCACGAAGGACGAGAGTACGTGGTCCGGAGCCCCGGGATGTGCTCGGGGCCGTGGCGGACACCCTGCCGGGACCTTCGCGACCCCCGTCCCGGGGCCGTGGATCAGTCCCCGACCGGAGCGTGCTCGGTGGCCGTGCGGACGTCGATCTCCCGCCAGAACCCGGCCCGGATCGCGTACCGGTCGTGCTCGTCGATCTGGTCGTCCTTGTGCGCGAGGAGGCCGAAGCGGGCCGCGTAGCGCAGGAGTTCGCCGTCCACCCGATGGGGGACCCGCGGGTACATCGCCGACAGCTTCTGCAGATGGCTCGGGTCGGTGAGGCGCTCCATCCAGCGGCGGGCGAAGACCTGTCCGACCTCGTAGGGGTCGCCGCCGACGGTGGTGATGTCCTCCTCGCGGTCGGCCCAGCGCTGCTCCGCGGAGGTGAGCTGGGCGAGCGTGGGCAGCGCGGCGGCCTCCGCGGACTCCGCGGTGCCGCCGGGCCGGTCGACCCAGCCCTTGTCCGAGGACCAGCGCAGGGTCGCGTTCGCGGGGTGCTGGGCCGGCTGGGTGCCCGGTCCGCGCAGCGCGGCCAGGTCCTTGGGGGTGGGGACGCCTTTGGGCGAGGGCACCCGCTCCTGGGTGCCGTTCTGGGCCTCGGCCGCCTGGTGGTGCTCGGGCTCGGGGGCGGAGCGGTCGGCCGCGGCGGTGAGCGCCGACTCGGGCAGCGGCGCCGAGAGGATCGCGGCGATCTCGGGGCGGGGAATCGGGGGCGGGGCGCAGATCCCGCCGGTCTCCTTGGCCCGGACCGCCTTGGTGATCCAGGCCCGGTCGAGCACCCGCCGCTCGTCGGCCTCGGCCACCAGGTCCTCGGACTGGTTGTAGTCGCCGTCCGCGGCCTGCACGGCCCACAGGTGGACGGCCACGCCGTGCTCCTTGGCGGCCATCATGCCCGGCAGCAGGTCGCCGTCGCCGGTGACGAGCACGATGTCGGAGCAGGCACGATTGCGCGCCAGCTCGGTCAGCTCGGCGTGCATGGCGGCGTCCACGCCCTTCTGGGCCCACCGCCCGTCGCTGCGGGTCAGCGCGCCCAGGCGCACCGTCACCCGCGGCATCACGCGCAGCCTGCGGTGCTCGGGCTGCGGGACGCGGTCGGGCGCGCCGTCGAACCAGTAGATGCGCAGCAGGGGCCGTTCGGTGTCGGACTCGGCGCGCTCGCGCAGACCCTGGATGAGGGCGGTGTGGTCGACGGTGATCCGGGATCGCGACGGCTCCCCGGCGAGGAGGCTGGCGGCGGCCCCGAGCAGATACCCGGCGTCCACCAGGACGATGCAGCGGTCCACGCGATCCACCCTCTTTCCGGGAGGTTTGCTTCGGGCTTCCTTGGAGTCTGCCCGACCGTGCGGAGGTTAACGGCCGGAACTCGATCTTCGGCGTGGCGGATCGGAGGAACACCGGCCGACAGCTCTTATTACGCACGGTAATTCTACGAAATGCGCTGCTTGTCAGCCTATGTGAATCTGGTCGCGGCCCTGGCCCCTAGATCCCCCACAGGAGGCAGATCACCATGGCCAAGAACAAGAATCGCAAGCAGGGCGGCCAGCAGGACCGCTCCTCGCAGGCTGAGCGTGCGCAGGAGCATGCGCAGCGGTCTTCGGCGCAGGCACAGCAGTCGCCGATGTCGCAGGCGCAGGGCAGCCCCGCTGATGTTGCCCGTAAGCATCAGAGGCGTTTCGGCCACAACTGAGGCCGCGGCGCGGGCCGGTGAGGCCCAGGTACGCACCGAGGGGCGCATCCGTCCATGGATGCGCCCCTCGGTGCGTCGGTGCCCGGCCGCCGCCGGCGGCCGGCGGCGCGGTCGTCAGCCGGCCAGGCAGGACGGGCCGAGCAGCACCTTGAGGTCGCCGAACAGCGCGGGGTCGGGCTTCACCCGGTGCCGGTCGAGCCGCAGCACCGTGGTCTTCGTCGGGCCCTGGAGCCTGATGCGGACCTCGCTGTCACCCTTGTGGTGGCTGAGGATCTCGCCGAGGCGGCTGACCATGGGCGGGGTGACGCGGGTGGCCGGGATGGTGAGCACCACGGGCGCGTTGGTGCCCGCGTTGGACAGGTCCGGGATCATCAGTTCCATCGCGACGAGCCGGGGCACGTCCTCCCGCTTGTCGAGCCGGCCCTTGACGAACACCACGGCGTCCTCGACGAGCTGGGTCGAGATGAGCTGGTACGTGGCCGGGAAGAACATGCACTCGATGGAGCCGGCGAGGTCCTCGACGGTGGCGATCGCCCAGGCGTTGCCCTGCTTGGTCATCTTGCGCTGGAGGCCCGAGATGATGCCGCCGATGGTGACGATCGCGCCGTCCGCGTGCTCGCCGCCGGTGAGCTGGGCGATGCCGGCGTCGGCCTTGTCGGACAGCACGTGCTCCAGCCCGAACAGCGGGTGGTCGGAGACGTACAGGCCGAGCATCTCCCGTTCCTGGGCGAGCAGGTACGTCTTGTCCCACTCGTCGTCGGTGAACTGCACGTCGAGTCCGAAGCCGGGTTCGCTGCTCTCCTCCTCGCCCATGCCGCCGAAGAGGTCGAACTGGCCCTCGGCCTCCTTGCGCTTGACCGCGACCACGTTGTCGATCATCGGCTCGAAGTGCGCGGTGAGGCCCTTGCGGGTGTGCCCCAGGGTGTCGAAGGCGCCCGCCTTGATCAGCGACTCCGTGGTGCGCTTGTTGCAGGCGATGGCCTCGACCTTGTCGAGGTAGTCCGGGAACGAGCCGTACTTGCCCTTGGCCTTGCGGCTCCTGATGATCGACTCCACGACGTTGGTGCCGACGTTGCGCACGGCCTCCAGGCCGAAGAGGATCACGTCGTCGCCCTGCGCGGCGAAGTTGTGCACCGACTCGTTGACGTTCGGCGGGAGCACCTTGATGCCCATGCGCCGGCACTCGTTCAGGTAGACGGCCGACTTGTCCTTGTCGTCCTTGACCGAGGTCAGCAGCCCGGCCATGTACTCGGCGGGGTGGTTCGCCTTCAGGTATGCGGTCCAGTACGAGACGAGGCCGTACGCGGCCGAGTGCGCCTTGTTGAAGGCGTAGCCGGCGAACGGGACCAGCACGTCCCACAGGGCCTGGATGGCCTCGTCGCTGTAGCCGTTCTTCTGGGCGCCGGCCTGGAAGATGGTGAAGTTCTTCGCCAGCTCGTCGGGCTTCTTCTTGCCCATCACGCGGCGGAGGATGTCGGCCTCGCCGAGGGAGTAGCCGGCGATGATCTGGGCGGCCTTCTGCACCTGCTCCTGGTAGACGATCAGGCCGTAGGTGACGGCCAGGACCTCTTCCAAGGGCGCCTCGAGCTCCTTGTGGATCGGGGTGATCTCCTGGAGCTTGTTCTTGCGCAGCGCGTAGTTCGTGTGCGAGTCCATGCCCATCGGGCCGGGACGGTAGAGCGCGGAGACGGCGGAGATGTCCTCGAAGTTGTCGGGCTTCATCAGCCGCAGCAGCGAGCGCATGGGGCCGCCGTCGAACTGGAAGACGCCGAGCGTGTCGCCGCGCTGGAGCAGTTCGAAGGTCTTCGGGTCGTCCAGCGGCAGCGCCAGCAGGTCGAGGTCGATGCCCTTGTTGGACTTCACCATCTTGACGGCGTCGTCCATGATCGTCAGGTTGCGCAGG
This sequence comes from Streptomyces aureus, assembly GCF_000725495.1. GTDB lineage: Bacteria > Actinomycetota > Actinomycetes > Streptomycetales > Streptomycetaceae > Streptomyces > Streptomyces aureus_B. The sequence continues at coordinate 92,258 of NZ_JNZD01000023.1, read as the reverse complement.
CCCAGGAAGTCCATCTTCAGCAGGCCGAGCGACTCGCACTGCGGGTAGTCCCACTGGGTGATGGTCACGCCGTCGGTGTGCCGCACCCAGATCGGGGCGTGGTCGACGATGGGCTCGCTGGACATGATCACGCCGGCCGCGTGCACGCCCATCTGCCGGACCAGGCCCTCGACGCCCTTGGCGGTGTCGATGACCTTCTTCACGTCCGGTTCGTTCTCGTACATCCCGCGGATCTCGCCCGCCTCGCTGTAGCGGGGGTGCGAGGGGTCGGTGATGCCGTTCAGGTCGATGCCCTTGCCGAGGACGTCGGCGGGCATCGCCTTGGTGAGACGGTCACCCATGGCGTACGGGTAGCCGAGGACGCGCGCGGAGTCCTTGATCGCGTTCTTGGCCTTGATCTTGCCGTAGGTGCCGATCATGGCGACCTTGTCGGAGCCGTACTTCTCCGTCACGTACCTGATCACCTCGACGCGCCGACGCTCGTCGAAGTCGATGTCGACGTCGGGCATGGAGATGCGCTCGGGGTTGAGGAAGCGCTCGAAGATCAGACCGTGCGGGATCGGGTCGAGGTCGGTGATGCCCATGGCGTAGGCGACGATCGAGCCGGCCGCGGAGCCTCGGCCGGGGCCGACCGCGATGCCCTGCTTCTTGGCCCACATGATGAAGTCGGCGACCACGAGGAAGTAGCCCGGGAACCCCATCGAGATGATGGTGTCCATCTCGTACTCGACCTGCTTCATGCGGTCGTCCGGGATGCCGCCGGGGAAGCGGCGCTCCATGCCGCGCATGGTCTCGGCCTGGAACCAGGTGACCTCGGTGTAGCCGTCCGGGATGTCGAACTTCGGCATGAGGTTCTTCGCCTCGAACATGCCGCTGGTGTCGATCTGCTCGGCCACCAGGAGGGTGTTGGCGCAGCCCTCCTGCCAGGCGTCCGAGGAGTCGACGGCATACATCTCGTCCGTCGTCTTCAGGTAGTAGCCGGTGCCGTCGAAGCGGAAGCGGTCCGGGTCGGAGAGGTTCTTGCCGGTCTGGATGCACAGCAGGGCGTCGTGGGCGGTCGCCTCGTGCGCGTACGTGTAGTGCGAGTCGTTCGTCACCAGGGGCGGGATGCCGAGCTTCTTGCCGATCTCCAGGAGGCCGTCGCGGACCCGGTGCTCGATCTCGATGCCGTGGTCCATCAGTTCCAGGAAGTAGCGGTCCTTGCCGAAGATGTCCTGGTACTCGGCGGCCGACTTCAGGGCCTCGTCGAACTGGCCGAGGCGCAGCCTGGTCTGGAGCTCGCCGGAGGGGCAGCCGGTGGAGGCGATGAGCCCCTCCGACCACTGGGAGATCGTCTCCTTGTCCATCCGGGGCCACTTCTGGAGCCAGCCCTCGGCGTAGGCGTCGGAGGAGAGCTTGAAGAGGTTGTGCAGACCGGTGGCGTTCGCCGCCCAGATGGTCTTGTGGGTGTAACCGCCCGAACCGGACACGTCGTCGCGCTTCTGGTGCGGCTGGCCCCACTGGATCTTGCGCTTGTTGCGCCGGGACTCCGGGGCGACGTACGCCTCGATGCCGATGATCGGGGTGACCCCTGCCTTCTTCGCCGTGTGGAAGAAGTCGTACGCCCCGTGGAGGTTGCCGTGGTCGCTCATCGCGATGTGGGTCATGCCCATCTCGTTGCACGCGTCGAACATGTCCTTGAGCCGCGCGGCACCGTCCAGCAGCGAGTACTGGGTGTGGACGTGCAGGTGCGTGAACGGCGGCTTCGACACGGTTTCGGCCTCCAGGAAGAACCATCGGTTACAGGCTGCGGACAGTCTGGGGGGTCAGCGTCGAAGTCTATGCCGCGGCACTGACACCCGGCGGCGCATCATCCGTACCGTCGTACGGGTCCCCGGGCCCGGGGGTGTGCGTTCGCCGCCGGAACCCGGGCACTCCCGCGTATGTTCGTCCGTTGGAAGTGGACGGACCCCTTGTCCCGGGGGCGGCTCGCCCGCCCCGTCATGTCACGCACCACCTGCACCAGGAGGCACCCAGCGATGTCGGTCCCGCAGCTCAGCGCCGAGCAACGCGGCGAGCAGATCCTCGCCGTCTTCGACACCGCCTTCGGCGAGCTCCTGGCCGCCGACCCGGCCGCGTTCCGGGTGAAGTTCCGCAAGATGGCGGCCTCCGCCTTCGCGTTCTACCGCGGCACGGCGGCGCTGTTCTACCACGACCTGGACGAGGACCGGCGGGGCGGCCCGTACCTGGACGAGCGCACCTCGCGTGTGTGGATCCACGGCGACCTGCACGCCGAGAACTTCGGCACGTACATGGACGCCCAGGGCCGTCTGATCTTCAACGTGAACGACTTCGACGAGGCCTATGTGGGCCCCTTCACCTGGGACCTCAAGCGCTTCGCCGCCTCCGTGGCCCTCATCGGCTACGCGAAGGCGCTCAGCGACGAACAGATCACCGACCTGGTGCGCGTCTACGCGGCCGCCTACCGCGAGCGCATCCACGCCCTGGCCACCGGCGCCAAGAGCGACGAGGTGCCGCCCTTCACGCTGGACACCGCCGAGGGCCCGCTCCTGGACGCGCTGCGCGACGCCCGCGCGCTGACCCGCTTCGGGCTCCTGGAGTCGATGACCGAGATCCGCGACTTCGAGCGCCGCTTCGCGCCGGGCGGCGGGTCCATCGAGCTGGACGCCGCCACCCGGTACAAGGTCCTCGCGGCCTTCGACGGCTATCTGGAGACGCTCCCGGAGTCCTCGCTGGCGCGCCCCGACTCGTACCGCGTGAAGGACGTCGTGGGCCGCCGCGGCATCGGCATCGGCTCGGCCGGCCTGCCGTCGTACAACATCCTCCTCGAGGGCAACAGCGACGCCCTGGAGAACGATGTGGTGATCTACATCAAGCAGGCCCAGACCCCTGCCGTCTCCCGGCACGTCACCGACTCCGCCATCCGCGGGTACTTCCAGCACGAGGGCCACCGCACGGTGATCTCGCAGCGTGCCCTGCAGGCGCACGCCGACCCGTGGCTGGGCTGGACCGAGCTGGACGGCGCGGGCCAGCTGGTCGCCGAGGTCTCCCCGTACGCGGTGGACCTGGACTGGGGCGACATCGACGACCCCGAGGAGATCGCCTCGGTGGTCGCCGACCTCGGCCGCTCGACGGCCACGATGCACGCGGCGGCGGACGACCAGTCCGGCGAGTCCCTGGTGCCGTTCTCCACGGAGCGGGCGATCGACGCGGCCATCGCGGCCGACGAGGACGGCTTCGCCGGTCTGCTGGTGGACTTCGCGCACAGCTACGGCTCGCGGGCGCGCCGTGACCACCAGATCTTCGTGGACCTGTTCCGCAACGGACGGATCCCGGGACTGTAGAGCGCACGGCCGGTCACGGAGCGCGCCCCGCGGCCGGCCGCCTCACAACGCTCCCGTAACGCACAGGAACCCTTTAGGGGGCGCTTACGGGAGCACGTGGGAGACTCACCTCCGCTATGGACATATCCGGGACCCAGCTCAGAGCCGCGCGCGCGGCGGTGTTCACGGCTGTCGTCGTGACGCTCTCCGCCGCGTCGCACGTGCTGCTGTCCCGGATGCCGCTGCCGCTGACCACCGTGGCCGCGATCACCTGCGCCGTCTTCGCGCTGTCCTTCGCGCTCGCTGGCCGTGAGCGCGGCTTCGGCCGCATCGCCGCCCTGCTGATCCCCCTGGAGCTGGCCGCCGACACCGTGTTCACGACCGGCCAGCACGTCTGTTACGGCAGTGCGGGCGGCCCGGTCGCGGGCCCGCTGCGCTCGGTCGGCCTCGACGTGCTGTGCGGCGGCGGCAGCGTGGGCACCCCGCTGTCCCGGGTGACCGGCGCCGCCCCCGACCGGGCCGCCGACCTGCTCGCGCACGCCGACCCGGCCGCCTCCTGGCTGCTGCTCGGCGCGCACCTCGCGGTCGGCCTGCTCGCCGCCGCGTGGCTGCGCCGGGGCGAGCGCGCCCTGGACCAGCTGCTGCGCGCGGTGGCCGCCTCGACCTTCCGGCCGCTGCTGCTCGCGGTCGCCGCGGTGACCGGCCCGGCCGCCCCGGCCCGGCCGCTGCCGCGCACCGCGGCCCGGCCTGCCGCCGCCCGCAGCCGCCTCTTCGTGCACTCCCTGGGACGCCGCGGACCGCCCCGCCGGGCCGTTCCCGCCTGAGCACCAGCAGTCCCCCTTACGTATTCCGCGTACCACGTTGTGCGCGTCCCCGATGGAGAACACCACCATGAGCAAGCGGAACAGCCAGGCGTCGAAGACGGCGGCACGCGAGAAGCTGCGCCTGGAGCGCGAGCGCCAGGCCAAGCGCGACAAGATCAAGCGCCAGGGAATCGTGGCCGGTTCCCTGGTCGCGGTCCTCGCGATAGCGGGCGGCATCGGCTACGCCGTCGTGCAGAACAACAAGCCCTCCCAGTGGGAGGCCGTCGCGAGCGACAAGGTGGTCGCCCCGGCGAACACCACGGGCGAGAACGGCACGACCGTCGTCGTCGGCAAGAGCACCGCGAAGAAGACCCTGAAGCTGTACGAGGACCCGCGCTGCCCGATCTGCGCCTCCTTCGAGCAGACCGTCGGCCCGACCGTCACGAAGGACCTCGACGCCGGCAAGTTCAAGATCCAGTACATCGGCGGCACGTTCCTCGACGGCGACTCCGACAAGAACGGGAAGATCCAGATCGGCTCCCGCGGCGAGGGATCGAAGAACGCGATGAGCGCCATGGGCGCCGCGCTGAACGTGAGCCAGGACGCCTTCCTGGAGTACAAGAGCGCGCTCTACTCGGCGAAGTACCACCCCGAGGAGACGACCGACAAGTTCAAGGACGACGCCTACCTCATCAAGGTCGCGAACACCGTCCCGGCACTGAAGAACAACGCCAAGTTCCAGGACGCGGTCAAGAAGGGCACGTACGACGCCTGGGCGCTGGCCATGTCCGAGACCTGGAACACCAACAAGGACGGCGTCACCGGCACGCCGAGCCTGGTGATGGACGGCAAGAAGATCACGACCTCGGACGGCAACGCGCCGATGACGGCCGCCGACTTCACCACCGCGATCGACGCGGCTCTCAAGGCCTGATCTCACCCCCCGACCGGGCGGGACCACGCGCGTGACCTGTGTGACCCGTGTGGCCTGAGCAGCCAGAAGCCGAAGAGCGGGCGAACTTTTCCGGTTCGCCCGCTCTTGGCGTGTACCGCTCGGTAACCTCATCGCCCGTGACCAGTCGATTCAGATCATCCGACCCCGCGAGCGTCCCCGACTCCCGCGCCCCGCGCCGCCGTTCGGTCGTCAAGGCCGCGGCGGCCACCGCCGTCCTGGCCGGCCCGCTCGCGGCCGCCCTGCCCGCGCGCGCCGCCGAGGCGCCCGCGTTCCTGCACGGGGTCGCCTCCGGCGACCCGCTGCCCGACGGCATCCTGCTGTGGACCCGGGTGACCCCCGGCGCCGCGGCGATACCGGGCTCCGGGACAGGCCCGGACACCGAGGTGAGCTGGACCGTCGCCCTGGACAAGGCGTTCACCTCCGTCGTCGCGAAGGGCTCCACCGTCGCGACCGCCGCCTCCGACCACACGGTCAAGGCGGACATCCGCGGACTGCAGCCGGCCACCGACTACTGGTTCCGCTTCTCGGCCGGCGGCACCGACTCACCCGTCGCCCGCACCCGCACCGCCCCGGCCGCCGACGCCTCCGTCGCCGGTCTGCGCTTCGGCGTGGTCTCCTGCGCCAACTGGGAGGCCGGCTACTTCTCCGCGTACCGCCACCTCGCGGCGCGAGGCGACCTGGACGCCTGGCTGCATCTCGGCGACTACATCTACGAGTACAAGTCCGGCGAGTACGGGACCCGCGGCACCGTGGTCCGGCCGCACTCCCCCGCGAACGAGATCCTCACCCTCGCCGACTACCGCACCCGGCACGGCCGTTACAAGACCGACCCGGACCTCCAGGCCCTGCACCACAAGGCGCCCGTCGTCGCGATCTGGGACGACCACGAGTTCGCCGACAACTCCTGGTCCGGCGGCGCGGTCAACCACACCGAGGGCGCCGAGGGCGCCTGGTCGGACCGTCAGGCGGCCGCGAAGCAGGCCTACTTCGAGTGGATGCCGGTCCGTCCGGCCATCGCCGGCACCACCTACCGCAGGCTGCGCTTCGGCAAGCTCGCCGACCTCGCGCTGCTCGACCTGCGCTCCTTCCGCTCGCAGCAGGCGTCCACCGCCAGCGGCTCCGTCGACGACCCGGACCGCACGATCACCGGCCGCGCCCAGCTCGACTGGCTGAAGTCCGGGCTCAAGTCCTCGGACACCACCTGGCGTCTGGTCGGCAACTCGGTGATGATCTCGCCGTTCGCGGTGGGCTCCCTCTCCGCCGACCTGCTCAAGCCGCTCGCCAAGCTGCTCGGGCTCCCGCAGGAGGGCATCGCCGTCAACACCGACCAGTGGGACGGCTACACCGACGACCGCCGCGAACTGCTCGCGCACCTGCGGTCCAACGCGATCCGCAACACGGTCTTCCTGACCGGTGACATCCACATGGCGTGGGCCAACGACGTGCCGGTGGACGCCGGCACGTACCCGCTGTCGGCCTCCGCCGCCACGGAGTTCGTGGTCACGTCGATGACCTCGGACAACCTCGACGACATCGTCAAGGTGCCCGAGGGCGTCGTCTCGGCGGTCGCCTCCCCGGTCATCCGCGCGGCCAACCGCCATGTCCACTGGGTCGACACCGACCGCCACGGCTACGGCGTCCTGGACATCACCGCCGACCGCGCCCAGATGGACTACTACGTGATCTCCGACCGCAAGGACCCCGGCGCGACCTCGTCCTGGGCCCGTTCGTACCGCACCCGCAGCGGCACGCAGACGGTGGAGCGGACCTACGACCCCGTGTAGCTCCCGGGGCTACAGCGTGTCGAGGAAGCCGAGTGCCACCTTCCAGGTGGCCTCGGCCGCCTCGGCGTCGTAGTCGGGCAGGTCCGGATCGGTGTAGATGTGCCCGGCGCCCGCGTAGCGGTAGATCTCGACGTCGGCCCCGGTCCGCTGCATCTGCAGGTACCAGGCGCTCAGCCAGTCGTCCGTCTCGAACGGGTCGGGCTCGGCGACGTGCAGCTGGACCGGCAGCTCGTCCACGGAGGCGGACTCGGCGATGTCCGACGTGCCGTGCAGCAGGAGCAGCCCCCGGGCCTTCTCGTCGCCGAGGGCCAGGGTCTGGCCCACCGAGGCGCCGAGGGAGAAGCCCGCGTAGACCAGGCCGCGCTCGGAGTAGGGCGCGGCGGCCAGGACCGCCCGCTTGAGCAGCTCGACCTTGCCGATCCCGTCGCTGAAGGCCATGCCCTCCTCGACGGTCTCGAAGGTGTGTCCCTCGAAGAGATCGGGGGTCCACACCTCGTGGCCCGCGGCCCGCAGCCGGTCCGCCGCCGCGCGCACGGCCGGCCGCAGGCCGTAGGTCGAGTGAAAGAGCATGATGTTCATGGACTCCATGGTGCCAGCCCGGGAGCGGCTCCCTGGGATACCCCGAACCGTCCCGAGAACACATGTTCATGCCGCGGACGGCCGGTTACGTTCCAAGGCATGGAGAACGTACTGCGCCCGGTGATCGTCGTCGGCGGCTCGGTCGTGCTCACCCTGCTCATCGGATGGTCCGTGGACCTTCTGTTGCGCCGGGCTGCCGACCGGCACAGCGAGACCTCCCTGTGGGGTCTGCTCCGCCGCGGCCGTGTCCCCTTCCAGCTGGTCCTGTTCGCGGCCCTGCTCAGAGGCTCCTACGACCAGGCGAAGCTGCTGGTCGAGCATCGGATCGGCATCGGCCGGACACTGACCCTGATCCTCATCGGCGCGGCCGCCTGGCTGGTGGTGGGCATCGCCACGGCGGTCGTCGAGACCTCGTACAACCGCTACGCGCACGCGCACCGCGATCCGGCCCGGATCCGCCGGGTCCGCACCCAGGTCACGCTGATCCAGCGGGTGGTCACCGCGGTCGTCGGCGTCGTCGCGGCCGCCGCGATGCTGCTCACCTTCCCCGCGATGCGGGCGGCCGGCGCCTCCCTGCTGGCCTCGGCCGGGATCCTCGGCATCGTCGCCGGTGTCGCCGCCCAGTCCACGCTGTCGAACCTCTTCGCGGGGCTGCAGATCGCCTTCGGCGACATGGTGCGGCTCGGTGACACCGTGGTGGTCGACGGCGAGTGGGGCACGGTCGAGGAGATCACCCTCACGTTCCTGACGGTCCGGACCTGGGACGAGCGCCGGATCACCATGCCCGTCTCGTACTTCACGTCCAAGCCGTTCGAGAACTGGTCGCGCGGCACCCCGCAGATGACCGGCATCGTCTTCCTGCACCTCGACCACTCCGCCCCGGTGGAGGCGATGCGCGGGAAGCTGCGCGACATCCTGCGCGACTGCCCGGCCTGGGACGGCCGCGACTACGGTCTCGCCGTCACCGACTCGACGCCCAACACGCTGCAGGTGCGCGCCCTGGTCACCGCGAAGGACGCGGACGACATCTGGACGGTACGGGTCACGGTCCGCGAGCAGCTGATCCGCTGGCTGACCGAGCAGCACCCGTACGCGCTCCCCCGGGTGAACACCGCGGAGGCCGTGCGGCTGCCGGGTCCGGCGGCGCTTCCGGGCCGCGCGGAGCCGGACGCGGCGAAGGGCCGCGCCCAGGGCCGCCGGCTCCACGACACCCCACGGACGGGCCGCGGCTGACACCCCGGGCGAACCCCGAGGGCCGGGCCGAGGCAGGCGCCTGCCGAACAGAGCCCGACCGCGGGGCGGGTACCGGCGCTCGCCACACAGGGCAAGGGGCCGGGGCAGGTACCGGGGGCCGGGCAAGGTGCCGACGCCCGCCACGCAGGAGCCGAGAGCCGGGCCGGTGCCGGCATCTGCCGCACAGGGCGCGGATCCGGGGCAGGCACCGGCACTGGCCACACAAGGTCCGGGGGCCGGGCAGGTGCCGGCGCTCGCCGCGCAGGGTCCCCAGGGCGGGGCCGGTGCCAGCGCCCGCCAGACAGGGCCCGGGTGCGGGGCAGGTGCCGGCGCCCACCACGCAGGGGCCGGGCCCGGCCGGCGGGGCGGCGGGGCGGCGGTTCAGGATGGGCGGGCGAAGAGACCGGTGAGCCGTCGGCGGGCGTCAGCGCAGGCTGCGGACGTCCAGGTGTCGCAGGACGCGGTCCACGATCTCGGGGTCGGCCCCGGGCTCGCTGCGCGCGGAGAGCACCTCGTGCCGGGCCGCGCTCAGCATCTCCCCCTGGATCCGCCGCATCCGCTTCATGCGCCGGACCCGCTGCACATGCGCCTCGCGCCGCTCCTCGTCCCCCATGTCGGGGCTGATCCGCACACCGATCTCGAAGGCCCGGCGCAGGAGCTGCTCGGAGAGCTCCTCCGGCAGCTCCTCCACCTCCTCGATCTCCCGGAGCCTGCGCCGGGCGGCCTTGGCGGCCCGTACCGCGAGCTCCTTCTCGAAGGCCTTCTCGACGTCCTCGTCGGCCCGCACCCCGAGCTTCTTGACCAGCCAGGGCAGGGTCAGCCCCTGGAGCACGAGCGTCGCCATGATCACGCCGAAGGCGATGAACACGATCTCGTCCCGGTCGGGGAAGGGAGAGCCGTCGTCCATCTCCAGCGGGATGGCGAGCGCCAGGGCCACGGAGGCCACCCCGCGCATCCCGGCCCACCACATGACCACGGTCTCCCGCCACGAGGTCGGGATCTCCTCGTCGTAGTCGCGTTTGGCGTGCAGCCGCTTGGTCAGCCAGGTCGCGGGCAGCAGCCAGGCCAGGCGGACGAGGACGACGACGACCACGATCGTGGCGGCCCAGCCGAGCATCTCGCCCCACCGCCCCGACGCCGTGCGGATGGCGTTGTGCAGTTCGAGGCCGATGAGCCCGAAGGCGACGCCGGTGACGAGCGTGTCCACCACCTCCCAGACGGTGGCCCCGGCGAGCCGGGTCATGACGTCGTCGGCGTCGGTGGCGTACTCGGCGAGGAAGAGGGCGGTGACGAGGACGGCGAGCACGCCCGATCCGTGCAGTTCCTCGGCCAGCACGTACGACACGTACGGGACGAGGAGGGTCAGCCCGACCTGGAGGGAGGCGTCCCCGACCAGGGTCATCAGCCGGTTCGCGGCCCATCCGAGGGCGAGGCCGACGGCGAGCGCGACGACGGCGGAGAGCACGAAGTCGAGTCCGGCCCGCCAGGGCGAGAAGGTCCCGCTGACCGCGGCGGCGATCGCGACGTGGTAGAGCACGATCGCGGTGACGTCGTTGAAGAGACCCTCCCCCTCCAGGATCGACACCAGGCGTCGCGGCAGTCCGAGCTGTCCGGCGACGGCGGTCGCCGCGACCGGATCGGGGGGCGCGACGAGAGCACCCAGCGCGAAGGCGGCGGCCAGCGGCAGGCCCGGCACGATCGAGCTCGCGACGCCCGCGACGGCCAGGGTGGTGACGAACACCAGGGCCACCGCGAGCAGGAAGATCGGGCGCCGGTTCGCGGCGAACTGTCTCCACGAGGTGCGGCGCACCGCGGCGTACAGCAGCGGCGGCAGCAGCGCGGGCAGGATCAGCTCGGGCGGGATGTCCACGTTCGGGACGAAGTCCAGCACGGCCAGCACCATGCCGAGCAGGGTCATGAGGACCGGTGAGGGGAGCCCCCACCGTTCGCCGACCGGGACGCTGACCACGGCCCCGAGCAGCAGCACGAACAGCAGGGCCAACTGATCCACGGTCAGCGCTCCGGCGGGGTCTAGACGATCAAAGGCGAACCAGACCCCAAGCCTGCCACGCGGTCACGGCGATCCCGGGCTCACAGCGCCTTGCGCATCGCGCGGTGCGGCATTCCCGCGTCCGCGAACTCCGGACCGTAGGCCACGTATCCGAGCCGTTCGTAGAAGCCCAGCGCGTGGGTCTGGGCGTGCAGGTCCACGGCGGCCAGTCCCCGCGCGCGGGCGGCGGCCTCGATGGCCCGCACGAGCGCGGCGCCGACGCCGAGCCCGCGTGCCGCGCGGGTCACGGCGAGCCGCCCGAGCGAGCCGACGGCCGGATCCCCGCCGACCTTCGCCGCGGCCGCCTCGCCCTCCAGGAGCCGGCCGGTGCCGAGGGGGACGCCGTCCTCGCGGACGGCCAGCACGTGCAGGGCGCCGGGGTCGTAGGCGTCGTACTCGATGTCCTCGGGCACGCCCTGTTCGCCGACGAAGACGTCCTTGCGCACCGCGAAGCAGGCCTCACGGTCCCCGGGGTGCTCGGCGACGCGCACCTCGTACGCGCTCGCCGGGAGGACGCCCGCCGGGCCGTCCGGAGCGCCGCTCACGCCCAGCTCTCCTCACGGACCTTGTCGAGCGCCCGCTGGAGGTCGTCGGGGTAGTCGCTCTCGAACTCCACCCACCGGCCGTCCGCGGGGTGCTCGAACCCGAGCCGCACCGCGTGCAGCCACTGGCGGGTGATGCCGAGGCGCTTGGCGAGCGTGGGGTCCGCGCCGTAGGTCAGGTCGCCGACGCAGGGGTGGCGGTGGGCGGACATGTGGACGCGGATCTGGTGGGTGCGCCCGGTCTCCAGCTTGATGTCGAGCAGGGAGGCGGCGCGGAACGCCTCGACCAGGTCGTAGTGCGTGACGGAGGGCTTGCCCTCGGCCGTGACCGCCCACTTGTAGTCGTGGTTCGGGTGGCGTCCGATGGGGGCGTCGATGGTGCCGCTGGTCGGGTCGGGGTGGCCCTGGACGAGCGCGTGGTAGCGCTTGTCGACCGTGCGCTCCTTGAACTGGCGCTTGAGCGAGGTGTACGCGTGCTCCGACTTGGCGACCGTCATCAGGCCCGAGGTGCCCACGTCGAGGCGGTGGACGATGCCCTGGCGCTCCGCGGCACCGGAGGTCGAGATGCGGTAGCCGGCGGCGGCGAGGCCGCCGATGACGGTCGGGCCGGACCAGCCGGGGCTGGGGTGCGCGGCCACGCCGACGGGCTTGACGATCACGAGGACGTCGTCGTCGTCGTAGACGATCTCCATGCCCTCGACGGGCTCGGCGACGATCTGCACGGGCGCCGGGGCCCCGGGCATCTCGACCTCGAGCCAGGCGCCGCCGTGCACGCGCTCGGACTTGCCGACGACCGATCCGTCGATCGTCACCTTGCCCGCCGCGGCGAGCTCCGCGGCCTTGGTACGGGAGAAGCCCAGCATGCGGGAGATGGCGGCGTCGACACGCTCGCCCTCCAGGCCGTCGGGCACGGGCAGGGTGCGGATCTCGGGAATCGTACTCACCCGTCGAGTATGCCGGACGGCTCCGGCACCCCCGGACCACGGCCCGGGAGGCCCGTGCCCGGCCGGGGCGCCCGGAACCCTGTCCGAGGGCCCGGCGACGCGCCCCGGGGGGCGGGTGCGGGTCAGTCCTTGTGGACCGTTCCGTCCGGGTCCAGGCCCCGGAAGGACAGCAGCACGATGAGGATGCCGCCGCAGACGATCGCCGAGTCGGCGAGGTTGAAGACGGCGAAGTGCTTGGGCGCGATGAAGTCCACGACCGCGCCCTCGAAGATGCCGGGCGAGCGGAAGATGCGGTCGGTCAGGTTGCCGAGCGCGCCGCCGAGCAGCAGGCCGAGGGCGATGGCCCACGGCACGCTGTAGAGCTTGCGGGCGAGCCGGGCGATCACGACGATCACGGCCGCGGCGATCACCGTGAAGATGACAGTGAACGCCTGGCCGAAGCCGAAGGCGGCGCCCGCGTTGCGGATCGCCTCGAGCTTCAGCCAGTCCCCGGCGATGTCGATGGCGTCGTGGTGCTCCAGCTTCGCCACCACGATCATCTTGCTGACGAGATCGAGGGCGTACGCGAGGACGGCCACCGTGAACAGCACGGCGATCCTGCGCTTGCCCCTGGGCCGCTCGGCCGGGGCCGGCGCGGCGGCGCCGGACCGGTCGCCGGACACCGCGTTCCCGCCGGACTGCTCCGGTTCGGCCCCCGCCGCCCCTGGAATGTCCGGCGTACCGATGATGCGCTCCGCCTCTGCCACGTGAGTGAGTCCCTCGACCTAGGTTCCTGACTGAGGACGAGGGTACGGCACACGCGCGCGGGCACCCATGCTCAGGAGCGATCACCGCGGCGGGGCGCCGGCGCTCCCCCGCGGCGCCCTGAACTCAGTGCCTGCGTTCCTGCTTCTGCTTGCACTCCACGCACAGGGTGGCGCGCGGGAAGGCCTGCATACGGGCCTTCCCGATGGCGTTGCCGCAGTTCTCGCAGAGCCCGTAGGTGCCCGCGTCGAGACGGTCCAGGGCGCGCTCGGTCTGCTCCAGCATCTCGCGCGCGTTGGCGTTGAGCGCCATCTCGTGCTCGCGTGTGATGTTTTTCGTACCGGTGTCGGCCTCGTCGTCGCCGGCGCCGTCGCCCGAGTCGCGCATCAGGCCCGCCAGCCCCTCCTCGGACGAGGAGATCTCGGCGCCCAGGCGCAGCACCTCCGACTGGAGCTCCGCGCGGGCGGCCCCGACCTCGTCCGGCGTCCAGGGGTCCTCCCCGGGCCGCACCGCGAGCTCGCCGGGCTCCAGGGCGGCGATCCTCGCCTTCGGTACCGCGGTGGTCTTCTTGGCGGCCGCGGCCGCGCCCCGGGTCTTCTTCGCAACCACTGTCGTGGCTCCCGTCGTCTTCGCGGCCTCGGCCGCGCCCTGGGCCGCCGGAGCGGCCGTCCTCCTGGCCGTACCGGTGCTCTTCCTCGCCGAGCCGCCGCTGTTCCTCTTCGCCGCGGACGCGGAGGACGCCGATTTCGCGGACCCCGGCTTCCCCGCCGCCTTCCCGGTGCCGGCCTTCCCGTCCGTGGCCTTCGTGGGCGCCTCCCCGGAGGAGGCCGCCGTCCCGCCCGGCTTCGCGGACGCGGTCCGCGCGGACGGTGCCGCCTTGCGGGAGGCCCGCTTCACCGGCTTCGCCCCGGCGGTCTCCGAGGCCGCCCGCGCTCCCTTCCTCCCACCCGCGTCCCTGGCCGCCGCATCCGTGGATCTGCCCGACGCCGACTGCTGTACGGCGGTCTTCTTCGCCACCATGGCCGCGGCCCCTTCACATATTGTGATCTTGCTCGCGAATCGTGCTGGGACGATAAATCGACTTCCGGCCCGCGGCAACGGGGGCCCGCCCACGATCCGCCCTCCGCGCGAGCCCCGCGCGGGGAGTCTGCCTCCGTTGTGCCCAGCTCCCCGCCGGGTAATCCGCCGGGACCGACGTCCCGTGATCCGGACGCGCGCCCGAGGCCGTTCGGGTCATCGCGCAGGCCACGGCGGCGCCCGGGAAATCCGGTCGGCCGCCGTCCCCGGGGCGCCGTACACTGGGCGCAGCGAGAAGCGTGGATGGGGACGAGTAGCGGCGTACGCGGCCAGGAGCGACCCGGGGACGGTGGGAGCCCGGGGGCGAGCGCGACGTGAAGATCACCCCGGAGCCGCCGGCAGAACACCCCCGTGGGGGCCAGTAGACCCGGCATCGCGACCCCAATGAGGGGGCTCACCGGCACGAACGGCGTACCGGAGGGCCAAGGAGGGTGGTACCGCGGGAGCGCGCCGCACACGGCGTCCGTAGCAAGACGGCTCTCGTCCCTCCGACGGAAGGCAGAAAGTCCGTTGGAGGAAGCTCGCCGATGACAGCGCCGACGTACCGCCAGGTGCCCGCCCAGGTCGACCTGCCCGCACTCGAGCACGCCGTGCTCGACTTCTGGCGTGAGCAGAAGATCTTCGCCAAGAGCCTCGAGCAGTCCGAGGGCCGGCCGGAGTGGGTATTCTACGAAGGCCCGCCCACCGCCAACGGCATGCCGGGCGCCCACCACATCGAGGCGCGCGTCTTCAAGGACGTCTTCCCGCGCTTCCGCACGATGCGCGGCTACCACGTGGCCCGCAAGGCCGGCTGGGACTGCCACGGCCTCCCGGTGGAGCTGGCGGTCGAGAAGGAGCTCGGCTTCACCGGCAAGCAGGACATCGAGGCGTTCGGCATCGCCGAGTTCAACGACCGGTGCCGCGAGTCCGTGACCCGCCACACCGACGCGTTCACCGAGCTGACCAACCGCATGGGCTACTGGGTCGACCTCGAGGACGCCTACCGGACCATGGACCCCGAGTACATCGAGTCCGTGTGGTGGTCGCTCAAGGAGATCTTCAACAAGGGCCTGCTGGTCCAGGACTACCGCGTGGCGCCCTGGTGCCCGCGTGACGAGACGGGTCTGTCGGACCACGAGCTCGCCCAGGGCTACGAGACGATCGTCGACCCCTCCGTGTACGTCCGTTTCCCGCTCACCTCCGGTCCGCTGGCCGGCCGCGCCTCGCTCCTGGTGTGGACGACCACCCCGTGGACCCTGGTGTCCAACACGGCGGTCGCCGCCCACCCGGGTGTCACCTATGTCGTCGTGACGAACGGCGAGGAGCGGCTCGTCGTCGCGCAGCCGCTCATCGAGAAGGCGCTCGGCGAGGGCTGGGAGACCACGGGCGAGTCCTTCACGGGTGCCGAGATGGAGCGCTGGACGTATCAACGTCCGTTCGAGCTCGTCGAGTTCCCCGAGCCCGCCCACTTCGTGGTCAACGCCGAGTACGTGACGACCGAAGACGGTACGGGTCTGGTCCACCAGTCCCCCGCCTTCGGTGAGGACGACCTCAAGGTCTGCCGCTCGTACGGCCTCCCGGTGGTCAACCCGATCCGCCCGAACGGCACCTTCGAGGAGAGCGTGCCGCTGGTGGGCGGTGTCTTCTTCAAGAAGGCGGACGAAAAGCTCACCGAGGACCTCCAGGAACGCGGCCTGCTCTTCAAGCACGTTCCGTACGAGCACAGTTACCCGCACTGCTGGCGCTGCCACACCGCGCTGCTGTACTACGCGCAGCCCTCCTGGTACATCCGCACGACGGCCGTCAAGGACCGTCTCCTGGAGGAGAACGAGGGCACCAACTGGTTCCCGGAGTCGGTCAAGCACGGCCGCTTCGGCGACTGGCTGAACAACAACATCGACTGGGCGCTCTCGCGCAGCCGTTACTGGGGCACCCCGCTGCCGCTGTGGACCTGCGAGGAGGGCCACCTCACCTGTGTCGGCTCGCGCGCGGAGCTGTCCGAGCTGACCGGCACCGACCAGTCGGAGCTGGACCCGCACCGCCCGTACATCGACGCGGTGACCTTCCCCTGCCCCGAGGGCGGCTGCGGCCTGACGGCGACCCGCGTGCCCGAGGTCATCGACGCCTGGTACGACTCGGGTTCGATGCCGTTCGCGCAGTGGGGCTACCCGTACAAGAACAAGGAGATCTTCGAGAGCCGCTACCCGGCCCAGTTCATCTCCGAGGCCATCGACCAGACGCGCGGCTGGTTCTACACGCTGATGGCCGTCGGCACCCTGGTCTTCGACAAGTCCTCGTACGAGAACGTCGTGTGCCTCGGCCACATCCTCGCCGAGGACGGCCGCAAGATGTCCAAGCACCTGGGCAACATCCTGCAGCCGATCCCGCTGATGGACCAGCACGGCGCCGACGCGGTGCGCTGGTTCATGGCGGCCGGCGGCTCCCCGTGGGCGGCCCGGCGCGTGGGCCACGGCACCATCCAGGAGGTCGTCCGCAAGACCCTCCTGACGTACTGGAACACCGTCGCCTTCCAGGCCCTGTACGCCCGCACCAGCGACTGGGCGCCCAGCGCGGCCGACCCGGCCCCCGCGGACCGTCCGGTCCTGGACCGTTGGCTGCTGTCCGAACTCCACGCGCTCACCGACCAGGTGACGCAGGCTCTGGAGGCGTACGACACCCAGCGCGCCGGAAAGCTCCTGTCGGCGTTCGTCGACGACCTCTCGAACTGGTACGTGCGCCGTTCCCGCCGCCGCTTCTGGCAGGGCGACAAGGCCGCGCTGCGCACGCTGCACGAGGTCGTGGAGACGGTCACGCGGCTGATGGCCCCGCTGACCCCGTTCATCACCGAGCGGGTCTGGCAGGACCTGATCGTCCCGGTCTCCCCGGACGCCCCGGAGTCCGTGCACCTGTCGACCTGGCCCGAGGCGGACCTGTCCGTGATCGACCCGGAGCTCTCGCGCCAGATGGTGCTGGTGCGCCGGCTCGTCGAGCTCGGCCGGGCCACGCGCGCGGAGTCCGGCGTCAAGACCCGTCAGCCGCTGTCGCGCGCGCTGATCGCGGCGAACGGCTTCGCGACGCTCGACCCCGAGCTGCACGCGCAGATCACCGAGGAGCTGAACGTGAGTTCCCTCGCGTCGCTCTCCGAGGTCGGCGGTTCACTCGTGGACACCACCGCGAAGGCGAACTTCCGCGCGCTGGGCAAGCGCTTCGGCAAGGGCGTCCAGGATGTGGCGAAGGCCATCGCCCAGGCCGATGCCGCGGCCCTGTCCCTGGCGCTGCGCGAGGGCACCGCGTCGGTGGAGGTCGGCGGCGAGAGCGTGTCCCTGGCCCCGGACGAGGTCATCATCACGGAGACCCCCCGCGAGGGCTGGTCGGTGGCGTCCGACTCCGGCGCGACCGTCGCCCTCGACCTGGAGATCACCGAGGAGCTGCGGCAGGCGGGGCTCGCCCGTGACGCGATCCGGCTGATCCAGGAGGCCCGCAAGAACAGCGGCCTCGACGTCGCCGACCGCATCGCGCTGCGCTGGACGTCCACGGACCCGGCGGTCATCGCGGCGCTCGGCGAGCACGCGGGGCTCATCGCCGACGAGGTCCTCGCGACGGACTTCGCTCAGGGCGAGGCCGACGGGGCGTTCGGGGAGCCGTTCACCGACGAGGGTCTTTCGCTGGTGTTCCGCCTCCGCAAGGCGTGACGGAACTCGCACCCGAGCACGAAGGCCCGGGGTCACCAGGTTCTCCTGGCGGCCCCGGGCCTTCGGCCTTCCCGGGGCTCCGCCCCGGGCCCCGCGTCCCGCGCCGAGCGCCACGCCGGCCGTGCGGGCCTGCCGCTGCTCGGCGGAGCCGCCCGGGCCGCGTGTCGGTCCCGGCCGCTGGTTCTCACCCCCTCCGCCCCTACCCTTCCCGTCCCCGGGGCTCCGCCCCGGGCCCCGCTCCTCAGACGCCGGAGGGGCTGGAGTCCTGCGTGACCGAGAGGACAGGAGAGCGGTACAGGGCCTGTCGGGGCGCGAGGGGAGAGATTGGCCCGCGTGGCCGTGATGGCGCTTCCTGGGGCCTTTCAAGGCGTTTCCGGGTAGGCAAAAGGGCGGGGCCCCCGGAATCCGGGGGCCCCGCCCTGAATGCTGCCGACGCCTATGGCGTGTCGGCCGCCGTCAGTTGTCGTCCTCGTCGATGAGGAACCCGCGCATCGGCGAGGGCGCCTGCTGCATCGGCGACGGGCCCTGGGGCCGCACCGGAGCCATCGGCTGGGTCATCGCGGGCGACATCTGCTGCTGCCCGCCGTAGGACGGTCCGCCCTGCGACGGCGCGCCCATGCCCGGGTTGCCGCCGTAGGACGGCGCACCGGCTCCCGCGGGAGCCATCGAGGGCGCGGAGGACGCCGGCAGCGACGCGGCGGCCGGAGTGCGCGGCGGGGCGAGCGAGTCGTCCGCCTGCGTCTCCAGCTGGCGCAGCTGCGACTCCAGGTAGGACTTCAGACGCGTGCGGTACTCGCGCTCGAAGCCGCGCAGGTCCTCGACCTTGCGCTCCAGCGTGGCGCGGGCGGACTCGAGCGAGCCCATCGCGACGCGGTGCTTCTCCTGCGCGTCCCGCTCCAGGGCGTCGGCCTTGGCACGGGCGTCGCGCTCCAGACCCTCGGCGCGGCTGCGGGCCTCACCGACGATCTTGTTGGCCTCGGAGCGCGCCTCGGCGATCGCCTGGTCGGCGGTCTGCTGGGCGAGCGAGAGGACACGCGCGGCGCTGTCGCCACCGGGACCCTGCTGCTGCATCTGCTGACCGGGGCCGCCCATCGGACCACCCATGGGACCGCCCATCGGACCACCCATGGGGCCACCCATCGGACCGCCCATGGGACCGCCCATCGGGCCACCCATCGGCTGCATCTGGCCGGGACCACCCTGGCCCATCGGACCCTGACCCATGGGGCCCTGGCCCATCGGACCCTGACCCATGGGGCCCTGGCCCATCGGACCCTGACCCATCGGACCCTGACCCATGGGGCCCTGGCCCATCGGACCCTGACCCATCGGGCCCTGACCCTGCGGGCCGCCCTGGCCACTGGGGCCGGCGGGCAGCGCGGGGGCACCACTCGGCAGCTGAGGCGGGCCGCCCATGGGGCCGCCCATGCCCTGCGGCGGGCCTGATATCCCGGCGGGCACAGGAGCGCCGGGCCCTCGCATACCCTGCGGCGGGCCCTGCTGGTCCGGCCCCTCCGGCGGCTTGCGCATACCCTGCTGCTGCTGGTTCTGCGCGGCCGCGCGCGTGGCCGCGGCCAGCTTGGCGCGCAGATCCTCGTTCTCGCGGAGCAGGCGGGTCAGTTCGGCTTCGACCTCGTCGAGGAAGGCATCGACCTCGTCCTCGTCATAGCCTTCTCGGAGGCGGACGGTCGTGAACTGTTTGTTCCGCACGTCCTCGGGGGTCAACGGCATCTCTTCACCTCAACGTAGTCGTCGGCATTCGGCAAGACCGTATCGTTCACATCGCTCACATCAGGCTCTGCGTAAGTCTGATCAAGATGAAGACGATGATCATCAGTACGAAGAAGGACAGGTCAAGCGCCACGCCCCCGAGACGCAGCGGCGGAATGAACCGCCGCAGAAGCTTGAGCGGTGGATCGGTGACAGTGTAGGTGGCCTCCAGAACGACCACCATCGGCTTGCCAGGTTGCCATGAGCGGGCGAACTGGAAGACGTAGTCCATGACCAACCGGAAAATCAGCACGATGAGGAAGCACATCAGCGCGATGTAGAAGACCTGCCCGACCACGCTCATGATCCGTGCTTCCCTCTCCCCTGTTTCCCTGCGGTGTTCCCGGTACTGCGTCTCAGCTCTGGTTGAAGAACCCGCCCTCTGCGATGCGGGCCTTGTCCTCCGCCGTGACATCGACGTTAGCAGGCGACAACAGGAACACCTTCTGCGTCACCCGCTCGATGCTTCCGTGCAGACCGAAGACCAAACCGGCGGCGAAGTCGACAAGTCGCTTCGCGTCGGTGTCGTCCATCTCCGTCAGGTTCATGATCACCGGGGTGCCCTCACGGAAGTGTTCCCCGATGGTACGGGCCTCGTTGTACGTCCGGGGGTGCAGCGTGGTGATCCGGTACGGCTCTCGTTCCGACACGACCTTGGGCATGATCACCGGGGCGTTCTTCTCCAGGCTCTGACGTTCTTGTGTGATGGACGCCACGGGGGCGATGCGTGCCGGACGCCCGGACTCCGCCGCGAGCGAGGCCGAATGCGGCACCGGGTCACGAGGCGCCGGGGGCTGCACCACTCGTACCGGTTCGTCCCTTTGCGGCGCGTGCACCTGGTGCGACTGGTGCGGCGCCTCGTGCCGTCGCCGGTCACGCTCGGGCTCCGGGTCGAGCTCGGGCTCGAAGTCGTCGTCGGGGTCGAATCCCCTGCCGTCGTACCCATCGTCCTCCACGAGGCCGAGGTAGACCGCCATCTTGCGCATCGCGCCGGCCATTCTCTGAGTCCTCCGCTCTGTGGTGGATCGGCTGACGAATTGCCAAGTGCCCGCGATCCACGAGGTCGTTATGCCCGCATTTGGCGGTAATGACCATATTTTCTGCTGTGGTCCGACTTCTTGGCGACGTTACCGGAGGCCGGGTCGGAGTCCGAGTACCGCAGTACCGACGCGTACATGTGTCGCTCCGGCCGCCACGGCCTGTTCGAGATCCGAGCTCATCCCTGCCGAGACCATGTTCGCAGCCGGATGGGCGCGGCGCACGACAGTCGACAAATCCATCAGCCGCTCGAACGCCTGTCGTTGACGCCCGGCGTATTCGCCGGTGAGCGGCGCGACGGTCATCAGCCCGTCGAGCCGCAGTCCCGGGGAGCGGGCGACGAGCTCGGCCAACTCCTCGACCCCGCCCGGCCCCACGCCGCCCCGTTCGCCGCGGCCGCTCTCCTGGGCGTCCAGCGCGACCTGGATCAGGCATCCCACCTCGCGCTCCACCCGCACCGCCTCCTTGGAGAGGGCGGTGACAAGACGGGCACGGTCGACGGACTGCACGAAATCCGCGTAACCGACCACAGAACGCACCTTGTTGGTCTGCAGTTGGCCGACGAAATGCCACAAGAGGGGCAGATCCGAGCACTCCGCGCTTTTCGGCGCGGCGTCCTGGTCCCGGTTCTCGGCCACGTGCCGTACACCGAGTTCCGACAGGATCCGCACATCACTGGCGGGGTAGGTCTTGGTGACCACGATCAGGGTCACCTCTTCGCGCTTGCGACCGGCGGCCGTGCACGCCGCCGTGATGCGCTCTTCCACATTCGCCAGGTTCGCGGCGAGTTGAGCCTTACGGTCCGTCATGCCCCATCAGTCCAGCCAGACATATCCCGCGAGCCGCCCGGTGGTGCGGTCCCGTCGGTACGAGAAGTGGTCTCCCGACTCGCGCGTGCACACCGGTGACCGTTCCAGGTCCCGCACGCCGAGCCGTTCCAGTTGCGCGTGCACCCCTGCCGTCACGTCGACCGCGGGCGTCCCCCAGGAGGTCTCGGCGTACGCGGCGGGCTCGACGGCGGCGACCTCGGCGCGCATCGCGTCCGGCACCTCGTAGCACCGTCCGCAGACGGCGGGTCCGGTGCGGGCGACGATCCTGGCCGGATCGGCGCCGAGCTCCACCATGGCCCGCACGGCCGCGGGAACCACGCCGGCGATCATTCCGGGCCGTCCCGCGTGCGCGGCGGCGGCCACACCCGCGACGGGGTCGGCCAGCAGGACGGGCGTGCAGTCCGCGGTGAGGACGGCGAGCGCGAGCCCGCGGCGCGTCGTGACGACCGCGTCGACGGCGGGGACCTCCGAGGCGCCCCAGGGCTCCTCGACGACCGCCACCTCCGGCCCGTGCACCTGGTTCATCCACACGACCCGGGCCGGGTCGAGCCCGAGCGACTTCGCCGCGAGGTCCCGGTTGGCGCGCACGGCGGCGGGGTCGTCGCCGACCGCCCCGCCGAGGTTGAGCTCCTCGTACGGAACGGCGCTCACCCCGCCCCACCGGTCGGTGAAGGCGAAGTGGGCGCCGCTCGCGTTGCTCGCTGCGGAGCGCTGTCCTATCACTTCAGGAAGTCCGGCACGTCCAGTTCCTCGGCCGTGCTGTCCGAGTAGGAGCGGGACGGCGGGACCGGCGGGGACACCGGCAGCTCGCTGACCGGCTCCGGGGCGGGCTCGGGCGCCGGCTCCTTGGGGGTGACGCTGCCGAGGCTCCCGAAGGACGGCCGGCTCTCCGCGGGACGCTGGGCGGCCGGCTCCTCGCGCCGGGCCGTGGCCGAGCCGAGGACGTTCTCCCGCTTGGCCGGCGGCTGCCCGCCGTCGAAGCCGGCGGCGATGACGGTGACCCGCACCTCGTCGCCGAGAGCGTCGTCGATGACCGCGCCGAAGATGATGTTGGCCTCGGGGTGCGCCGCCTCGCTGACCAGCTGGGCCGCCTCGTTGATCTCGAACAGACCGAGGTCGGAGCCGCCGGAGATGGACAGCAGGACGCCGCGGGCGCCGTCGATGGAGGCTTCCAGCAGCGGCGAGGAGATGGCCATCTCGGCCGCCGCCACCGCGCGGTCGTCGCCGCGGGCGGAGCCGATGCCCATGAGCGCCGAACCGGCCTCGGACATGACGGACTTGACGTCGGCGAAGTCGAGGTTGATCAGACCGGGCGTGGTGATCAGGTCGGTGATGCCCTGGACACCGGAGAGCAGGACCTGGTCCGCCGACTTGAAGGCGTCGAGGACGGAGACCTGGCGGTCCGAGATCGACAGCAGCCGGTCGTTCGGGATGACGATGAGGGTGTCGACCTCTTCGCGGAGCTCCGCGATGCCGTCCTCGGCCTGGTTGGCGCGGCGCCGGCCCTCGAAGGTGAAGGGGCGGGTGACCACGCCGATGGTGAGCGCGCCCAGCGAGCGGGCGATGTTGGCCACGACGGGCGCGCCGCCGGTACCGGTGCCGCCGCCCTCTCCGGCGGTCACGAAGACCATGTCGGCCCCCTTGAGGACCTCCTCGATCTCCTCGCGGTGGTCCTCGGCGGCCTTGCGGCCGACGGCCGGGTTGGCGCCGGCGCCGAGTCCGCGGGTGAGTTCCCGGCCGACGTCGAGCTTGACGTCGGCGTCGCTCATCAACAGCGCCTGTGCGTCGGTGTTGATGGCGATGAACTCGACGCCCTTGAGACCGACCTCGATCATCCGGTTGATGGCATTGACACCACCGCCGCCGACACCGATGACTTTGATGACTGCGAGGTAGTTCTGCGGTGCTGCCACGTCGAAGGCCTCTCGCCTCGAGTTACGTGTCGCCGCCTCGCACGCTCGCGATCCGACGACTGATGCCGAGTGGGACGGTCCGAACGCCGACCCGAACCCTAACGCTGAAGTTTAGGGTTACCAGTGTGTCTGTTCCTTGGACTCTTCCGAACAGGACACTAAGTCGACAAGTGGCGCGCGTTCAACGAACACGCCGAACCTCCCGTTTTTCTTTTCACCCTATGTGATCAGGCGCAGCACTGCCCAACCAGGGTGCTGGCCTGCACTGATGCGGGTCAACTGCCGGACGAGGCGGGGGCTGTGGGGGCGCTGACGTCGAAGTGACGGGCCCCGGGATCGGCTTTCATGAGAGCAAGGAGGGTCCTGGCCTTCGCCCGGCCCCGCTCCGCGCTGCCCCACTCCACGGTCCGGCCGCCGCTCAACTCCAGTGAGACGGCGTCGTAGGAACGGACCTTGACGGTACGGGTGTCACGGGCGACCCGGTCCGGAACGTCCCCGGCGATCCGCACCGCCTCGCGCACCAGCCGGGCGGCGGGGAAGCGGCTCGGCGCGGAGCGCTTCGAGACCGCGAGTTCCAGTGCGGGCACGCCCTTCGGGGCGGCGGACACGGTGGCGAACCGCACGCCCTCGGCGTCCACTTCGACGAATTTCGCCCCGTTCGCGATGACGAGGACGGGTGTCCGTTCGGTCACTTTCAGACCGATTCCGTGGGGCCAGGAACGGTCGACCTCGACCGAGTCGATGCGGGGCAACTCCCTGAGCAGCCGCGCCTCGATCGCGTCCGTGTCGACGGAGACGAGCGGGGATCCGACCGGCACTCCGGCCGCCCGCCGCACCTGCGCCTCGGTCAGCACGCGCACCCCGGAGACCGTGACGCGCTCCGTGCGCAGCCAGGGAGAACCGTAGAGGATCCACACCGTGGCGGCCCCGGCCAACACCAGAGCGAGCAAAAGGACGATGAGCCTACGAAGGCGTCGGAGCCGCCCGACGAGGGGCGGCCGGGGCGGGCCGGACTCCAGCTTCTGCCGTTCACCGCGCTCGGCGGTCCTCGGTCCGGCCACGCTCCCTGCCTTCCCTCATGCGGTCCTAGCGATGACGCGAGGCGATGGCCTCGTACACCATGCCGACGAGCAGGTCGTCGGCGTCGCGGCGGCCGAACTCACCGGCGGCGCGCGACATCTCGTACAGCCGGTGCGGGTCGGCGAGCACGGGCAGCACGTTCTGCTGGACCCACTGCGGGGTCAGCTCCGCGTCGTCGACCAGCAGTCCGCCGCCGGCCTTGACCACCGGCTGGGCGTTCAGCCGCTGTTCGCCGTTGCCGATGGGCAGCGGGACGTAGGCGGCGGGCAGTCCGACGGCGGAGAGCTCGGCGACGGTCATCGCGCCCGCGCGGCAGAGCATCATGTCGGCCGCGGCGTACGCGAGATCCATCCGGTCCACGTACGGTACCGGGATGTACGGGGGCATCCCCGGCATCTGGTGCACCTGCGGCAGTTCGTTCTTCGGGCCCACCGCGTGCAGGATCTGGATCCCGGCCTGCTGGAGGTACGGAGCCGCCTGCTGGACCACCTCGTTGAGGCGGCGGGCGCCCTGCGAGCCGCCGGACACCAGGAGCGTGGGCAGGTTCGGGTCGAGCCCGAACGCGGCGCGCGCCTCGGGCCGTACGGCGGCCCGGTCCAGGGTGGCGATGGAGCGGCGCAGCGGGATGCCGATGTACCGCGCCCCGCGGAGCTTGCTGTCGGGCGTGGACACGGCGACCTGGGCCGCGTACCGCGATCCGATCTTGTTGGCCAGTCCGGGCCGGGCGTTGGCCTCGTGGATGATGATCGGCACACCAAGGCGCTTGGCCGCCAGATAGCCGGGCAGGGCCACGTAGCCGCCGAAGCCGACGACCGCGTCCGCCTTGGTCCGCTCCAGGATCTGCTCGACGGCCTTGATCGTGCCGCGCAGCCGCCCGGGGACGGTGATCAGTTCCGGGGTGGGCTTGCGCGGCAGCGGTACGGCCGGGATCAGCGCGAGTTCGTAGCCGCGCTCGGGCACGAGGCGGGTCTCCAGACCCCGTTCCGTGCCCAGGGCCGTGATCCCCACGGTCGGGTCCTGCCTGCGCAGGGCATCCGCGAGGGCGAGCGCGGGCTCGATGTGGCCGGCGGTCCCCCCGCCGGCGAGTACGACATGCACCGAAATTCACCGCTCTCCGGACGAACGCGCCGCAGAGGCACTCCGTCGCATCGTGTTCCATCTCCGGGGCCCCGCGGCCCTTGCGGACTCTCTCACCGCACCCCGCTTTCTGCCAAAGCGGGGTTGCCGCATCGCGAGAGCCGCCCGCGCAGCGGGATCGTCACGCGCGAAGGCGATCAGGAGCCCGATGGCGAACATGGTCGGCAGCAGGGCGGAACCTCCGTAGGAGAACAGCGGGAGCGGGACTCCGGCGATCGGCAGCAGACCGAGCACCGCACCGATGTTGATCACGGCCTGGGCCGTGATCCAGGTGGTCACGCCTCCCGCGGCATACCTGACGAAGGGGTCCTCCGTGCGTCCGGCCACGCGGATACCCGCATAGCCTAGAGCGGCGAACAGGGCGAGCACCGACAGCGTCCCCGCGAGGCCCAGTTCCTCCCCAGTGATGGCGAAGATGAAGTCGGTGTGCGCTTCGGGCAGTTGGCCCCATTTCTCCACGCTGGCGCCGAGGCCGGAGCCGAAGAGGCCGCCGGAGGCGAGGGCGTAGATGCCGTGCACGGCCTGCCAGCAGGTGTCGTGCGGTCCCGGTTCGGTGGCCCCGATGCAGGCCAGCCGGGACATGCGGTTGGGGCTCGTCTTGATGAGGACGAAGCCGATCGCCACGGCGACGGACAGCACGCCCACGAACAGCCGGGTGGGCGCCCCGGCCAGCCACAGCAGCCCGAACAGGATGGCCGTGAGGATGATCGCGGTGCCCATGTCGCCGCCGAGCATGATCAGGCCGAGCAGCATGAAGGCGGCGGGCACGAGCGGGACCAGCATGTGCTTCCACTGGGTCAGCAGCCGCTTGTCCTGTTTGCGGGCGAGCAGGTCGGCGCCCCAGAGCACGAGCGCGAGCTTGCCGAACTCGCTGGGCTGGATCTGGAACGAGCCGCCCAGCGAGATCCAGTTCTGGTTGCCGTTGACCGAGAGCCCTATCCCGGGCACTTGCACGAGGACCATCATGAAGACGGCGCCCGCCAGGATCGGGTAGGCCAGCGCCCGGTGCAGCTTCACCGGCATCCGGGAGGCGGCGAACAGCAGCACACCGCCGATCAGGGCGGCCAGGAACTGCTTGCGGAAGAAGAACGATCCGGGCAGCGAGAGCTGGAGGGCCGTGATCTGCGAGGCCGAGTAGACCATCACGAGCCCCAGCACGGTGATCAGCAGGCTGCCGCCGAGGATCAGGTAGTAGGCGGTCAGCGGCCGGTCCCAGGCCTTTCGGGCACGCAGGTACAGACGGCGTACGGGATTGTCGCGGAGCGCCCCGGCGGCGGCGGGCCGGCCGGCCCGCGGTACGGGAGGGCGGCCGGTCCGGCTAGTCGGCATCGGGGTCTCCGGGCCACAGCGATGTCACGCGTCCGTCCCTCCCAGGTCCGCCCGGCCAGGCAACCGGGTCAGGCGCCGAGTTCGCGGACCGCCTCCGCGAACGCGTCACCGCGCTTGTTGTAGTTGGCGAACATGTCCATGGACGCGCAGGCCGGGGCCAGCAGCACCGTGTCCCCGGGCTCGGCGAGCCCCCTGGCCTCCTGGACCGCCGCGAGCATCGCCCCAGTGTCGGTCCGACCGAGGTCGACGACCGGTACCTCGGGGGCGTGTCGTGTGAGGGCTTCGTGGATCAGCGCGCGGTCCGCGCCGATCAGGACGACGCCCCGCAGCCGCTTCGCCGACCGGGCGACCAGCTCGTCGAAGGTCGCTCCCTTGGCGAGGCCGCCGGCGATCCACACGATCGACTCGTAGGCCGCCAAGGAGGCTTCCGCGGCATGCGTGTTGGTGGCCTTGGAGTCGTCGACGTAGGCGACCTCGTCCACGTCGGCCACGTGCGCGATGCGGTGCGCGTCGGGGGTGAAGTCCCGCAGTCCGTCCCGTACGGCCCGGGGAGGCACCCCGAAGGCACGCGCGAGGGCCGCCGCGGCAAGGGCGTTGGCGATGTTGTGCGGGGCGGGCGGAGTGACGTCGGAGACCTCCGCCAGCTCCTGGGCGTTCTTCTGCCGGTTCTCGACGAAGGCGCGGTCGACCAGGATGCCGTCCACGACGCCGAGTTGGGAGGGTCCGGGGGCACCGAGGGTGAAGCCGACGGCGCGGCAGCCCTCCTCGACGTCCGCGGCGCGCACCAGGTCCTCGGTGGCCTTGTCGGCCACGTTGTAGACGCAGGCGATCCGATTGCCCTCGTAGATACGGCCCTTGTCGGCGGCGTACGCCTCCATGGAGCCGTGCCAGTCCAGGTGGTCGGGCGCGAGGTTCAGCACGGCCCCGGAGTGGGCGCGCAGCGAGGGCGCCCAGTGGAGCTGGTAGCTGGAGAGTTCGACGGCGAGGACGTCGTACTCCTCCTCGCCGAGGACCGCGTCGAGGAGGGAGACGCCGATGTTGCCGACGGCGGCCGTGCGCAGTCCCGCCGCCTTCAGGATGGAGGCGAGCATCTGGACGGTCGTGGTCTTGCCGTTGGTGCCGGTGACCGCGAGCCAGGGGGCCGGCTTCCTGCCGTCCAGTTCCCGCAGCCGCCAGGCGAGTTCGACGTCGCCCCAGACCGGGACGCCCGCCGCGGCGGCCGCGGTGAACAGCGGCTTGTCCGGCTGCCAGCCGGGCGCGGTGACGATGAGCTCGGTGCCCTCGGGCAGGGTCGCGCCGTCACCGAGGCGCACGGTGACGCCGAGCGCCTCCAGCTCGGCGGCCTGCGCACGGGCCCGTTCGTCGTCGCCGTCGTTGACGACGGTGACGATCGCGCCGAGGCCGCGCAGGACCTTGGCCGCCGGGATTCCCGAGACGCCGAGGCCGGCGACGGTGACGTGCTTTCCCTGCCAGTCGGTCACTTCTTGGCTGCCCATCCTGCGTAGAAGAGGCCGAGTCCGACAATCACGCAGATTCCCTGGATGATCCAGAAGCGGACCACCACGAGGACCTCGGACCAGCCCTTGAGTTCGAAGTGGTGCTGCAGCGGTGCCATGCGGAAGACGCGCTTCCCGGTGAGCCGGAACGAGCCGACCTGGATGACGACCGACATGGTGATGAGGACGAACAGGCCGCCCATGATGGCCACCAGCAGCTCGGTGCGGGAGAGGATGGCCAGGCCGGTGAGGACACCGCCGAGGGCGAGCGAGCCGGTGTCGCCCATGAAGATCTTGGCGGGCGACGTGTTCCACCACAGGAAGCCCAGGCAGGCGCCCATCAGCGCGGAGGCCACGACGGCCAGGTCCAGTGGGTCGCGCACCTCGTAGCAGGCGCCGGGGTTGGTCAGGGTCGTCGCGTTGGCGCAGGACTCCTGGAACTGCCAGACGCCGATGAACGTGTAGGCGCCGAAGACGAGTACGGAGGCGCCGGTGGCGAGACCGTCGAGACCGTCGGTGAGGTTCACGCCGTTCGACATCGCGAGGATCATGAACAGCGCCCAGAGCACGAACAGCACCGGGCCGATGGTCCAGCCGAAGTCGGTGATGAACGACAGCTTGGTGGAGGCCGGGGTGTTGCCTCGGTTGTCCGGGAACATCAGCGCGAGCACCGCGAAGGAGATGCCCACGATCAGCTGCCCGGCCATCTTCGCCTTGGCCCGCAGACCGAGCGAACGCCGCTTGACGATCTTGATGTAGTCGTCCAGGAAGCCGACCATGCCCATGCCGAACATCAGGCCCAGCACCAGCAGACCCGAGTAGGTCGGCGCGTAACCGGTGATGATCTTGCTCAGGAAGTACGCGGCGATCGTCGCCAGGATGAAGGCGATACCACCCATGGTCGGCGTACCGCGCTTGCTGGCGTGCTCGCGCGGGCCGTCGTCGCGGATGTACTGGCCGTAGCCCTTGCGGGCCAGCAGCTTGATCAGCAGCGGAGTGCCGGCCAGGGTCAGGAACAGACCGAGGACTCCCGCGAACAGGATCTGCTTCATCATCGGGCGGAAACCTCACCCTCGGTACCGTCGGCGAGCAGCGCGAGCGCCACCCGTTCCAGCCCGACGGACCTGGACGCCTTCACGAGCACGACGTCCCCTGGGCGCAGCTCGCTGCGCAACAGGTCGACAGCCGCCTGTGCGTCGGACACGTGCACCGACTCCTCACCCCACGAACCCTCGTTATATGCGCCCAGTTGCAGCCAGGACGCTTCCCTGCCCCCGACCGCGACGAGCTTGCCGACATTGAGCCGGACGGCAAGCCGTCCGACCGCGTCGTGCTCGGCGAGCGCCTCGTCCCCGAGCTCGGCCATCTGACCGAGCACCGCCCACGTGCGACGCCCCTTGCCCATGGCCGCGAGCGCGCGCAGGGCGGCCCGCATCGACTCGGGGTTCGCGTTGTAGGCGTCGTTGACGACCGTCACGCCGTCCGGACGCTCGGTGACCTCCATCCGCCAGCGGGAGAGGGAGCCCGCCTCGGAGAGCGCGCGGGCGATCTCGTCTGCGGACATGCCCAGCTCATGGGCGACGGCGGCCGCGGCGAGCGCGTTCGACACGTGGTGCTCACCGTACAGGCGCATGGTCACATCACTGCACCCGGAGGGTGTGCGAAGACTGAAGGAAGGCTGTCCGCTCTCCGTGAGCCGGACGTTCTCGGCCCGTACGTCCGCTTCGCCGGACTCTCCGAAGAGGATCACGCGCGCCTTCGTGCGCGACGCCATGGCGCGTACGAGGGGATCGTCCGCGTTGAGGATCGCGGCGCCGTCCTCGGGAAGGCTCTCGACGAGCTCGCCCTTTGCTTGCGCGATCTGCTCCCGGCCGCCGAACTCGCCGATGTGCGCGGTGCCCACGTTCAGCACGAGCCCGATCCGCGGAGGGGTGAGCTCCGTCAGATAGCGGATGTGGCCGATGCCGCGGGCGCCCATCTCCAGCACGAGGAACTTCGTCTCCTCGGTGGCGCTGAGCGCGGTGAGCGGCAGTCCGATCTCGTTGTTGAGGGAACCGGGTGTGAAGACGGTCGGCGCCTTGCTCCCGAGGACCTGGGCGATCAGGTCCTTGGTGCTGGTCTTGCCCGCGGAGCCGGTGAGGGCCACGAGGGTCGCGCCGAGCCGTTCGACGACGTGGCGGGCGAGGGCGCCGAGGGCCGTCTGCACGTCGTCGACGACGACGGCGGGCACGCCGACGGGGCGGGACGCCAGGACGGCGGCCGCGCCTGCCTCGATCACCGCCTCGGCGTAGTCGTGGCCGTCCACGCGTTCGCCGACGAAGGCGACGAAGAGGCTGCCGGACTCCACTTCACGGGAGTCCCTGACGACCGGTCCGGTGACCTGGAGCTCCGGATCCGGTATGTCGTACGTCTGCCCGCCGACGACTGCTGCGATCTCGGCGAGAGAGAGGGCGATCACAAGTTCATCCCTGGGTCTGCTGGATAGCTTCGCGGAGCACCTGGCGGTCGTCGAAGGGACGCACCACCCCGGCGATGTCCTGGCCCTGCTCGTGGCCCTTGCCCGCGATCAGGACGGTGTCGCCCGGCTTTGCGCGCGCGACGGCCGCGGCGATCGCGGCGGCCCGGTCCTCGAAGACCTGGACCTCGCCCCGCTCGTGGGCCGGTACCTCGGCGGCTCCCGCCAGCATCGTGGCGAGGATGGCGAGCGGGTCCTCGGAGCGGGGGTTGTCGGAGGTGAGGACGGCGGTGTCGGCGAGCCGGGCCACGGCCGCGCCCATCGGCTTGCGCTTGGTCCGGTCGCGGTCGCCGCCGCAGCCGAGGACCACGTGCAGCCGGCCCTCGGTCACCTTGCGCAGGGCGCGCAGGACGGATTCGACGGCGTCCGTCTTGTGGGCGTAGTCGACTACGGCGAGGTAGGGCTGGCCCTCGTCCACGCGCTCCAGCCGGCCCGGGACCCCGGGGACGGCGGCGATGCCGTCGGCCGCGGTCTGCGCGTCGATCCCGGCGGCCGCGAGGGCGACGATCGCGGCGAGGGTGTTCGCCACGTTGAAGGGGCCGGCGAGCGGCGAGCGGGCGGTGATCCGCTCGCCCTTGGGGCCGACCGCGGTGAACGTGGAGTCCATCGGGCCGACTTCGACCTCCTCGGCGCGCCAGTCGGCGTCTGGGTGGCCCTCGGCGGAGAAGGTGACGACCGGGACGGTGGCCTCGCCGGCGAGCCTGCGGCCGTACTCGTCGTCGAAGTTCACGACGCCCAGCCGGCTGCGCCGGGCGGTGAACAGCTGCGCCTTGGCCTGGAAGTAGTCCTCCATGCCCGTGTGGAACTCCATGTGTTCCGGGCTGAGGTTGTTGAAGACGGCGACGTCGAAGACGCAGCCGTCGACGCGGCCGAGGACCAGCGCGTGGCTGGAGACCTCCATCGCGACCGAGTCGACCCCGCGCTCGCGCATGACGGCGAACAGGGCCTGGAGGTCGGTGGCCTCGGGCGTGGTGCGCTCCGACTTGATGCGCTCGTCGCCGATGCGCATCTCCACCGTGCCGATCAGGCCGGTGGAGCGGACCGTCCGCAGACCGCCCTCGACGAGGTAGGCCGTCGTGGTCTTGCCGGAGGTGCCGGTGATGCCGATCTGGAGGAGATCGCGCCCCGGGTGGCCGTAGATGGTCGCCGCGAGCTCGCCCATGGAGCCGCGCGGGTCCTCCACGACGAGGACGGGCAGACCGGTGGCCGCGGCGCGCTCGGCGCCGGTCGGGTCGGTGAGCACGGCGACGGCGCCGAGGCCGGCCGCCTGGGTCACGAAGTCGGCGCCGTGCAGGCGGGCGCCGGGCAGCGCGGCGTACACGTCGCCGGGGCGCACGGCCCGGGAGTCATGGGTGATGCCCGTGACCCCGGCGTCGCTCCCCGGGTTCTCGGCACCCAGCTGATCGGCCAGCTCCGCGACGGGGATGGCGGAGACGTGAACCGGACGCGGCGGCCCCGGAATGGTCACGGGAACGCCCTTCTGGGTGGTTTGGGACTGATCAGCTTGTGGCACGGCGGTGAGCGTACCGGGCTCACCCCCGCCGGGGCGAAGCGAGGGCGCGGACGGGGTCCGCGGGGCGGGCTGGTTCCCGGGGTCCGGGGTGATCGATGTCACGAGTGGTTCCTGGTCCGTTGTGCGTGGGTGCTGATCAGGGCGTGCGGTCGGGGGCGGTCACGGCGTGAAGTCGACGGGCAGCCGGGCCGCCTTGGCTCCGGTGGGCGGGACCTGAAGGGTCTTGAGGGCGAACTCCATCACCTGCTTGAACACGGGTCCGCAGATCTGGCCGCCGTAGTAGAGGCCCTTCGTGGCGTTCTGGATCGCGCAGTAGACGGTGATCCGGGGCTTGTCGGCCGGGGCGAAACCGGCGAACGAGGAGGTGTAGCCGTGGTACTTGCCGGTGGCCGGATCCACGCGGTTGGCCGTACCCGTCTTGCCCGCGACCCGGTACCCGGGGATGCGCGCCTTGATGCCGGTGCCCTGCTTGTCGTCCACCACGGACTCCAGCATCTGTGCGAGTGTCTTCGCCGTCTTCTCGCTCACGACCCGGTTCTTCTTCGGCGCGGGCGCGGGGACGAAGCGGCCGTCGGGCCCCTTCGTGCCGCGCACCAGGGTGGGCTCGATGCGGACGCCGCCGTTGGCGATCGTGGAGTAGACGGAGGCCGCCTGCATCGCGTTGATCGACATGCCCTGGCCGAAAGGGATCGTGTACTGCTGCGAGGTCGACCACTTGTCGGCGGGGGCGAGGATGCCCGCCGTCTCGCCGGGGAAGCCGAGCCCGGTGTGGCTGCCGATGCCGAACTTGCGCAGATACGAGTAGAGGACCTGGTTGGCCTGTTTCTGGGTCTTGCCGAGCTGGCCGGTCGCCAGGATGGTGCCGATGTTGCTGGACATGGCGAGCACGCCGTTGAGCGTCAGGTTCCAGGTCTTGTGGTCGACGTCGTCCTGGAAGAGACGGTCGCCGCGGTGCAGCCGGTTGGGCACGACGACATGGGTCCCGGGGGTCGCCACGTTCTCCTGGAGGACGGCGGCCATCGACATCAGCTTGGCGGTGGAGCCGGGCTCGTAGGCGTCCTGAAGGGCCGCGTTGCCCATGGCCGCCGCGTTGGCCTGGGTGAGGTCGTTGGGGTCGAAGCCGGGCGCGTTGGCCATGGCGAGGACCTGGCCGGTCCGCGTGTCCTGCACTATCACGTAGCCGCGGTCCGCCCGGGACTTCTTCACCTGCTGGGAGATGGCGTCCTGCGCGGCCCACTGGATGTCCCGGTCGATGGTGAGCTCGACGTCGGAACCGGCCACGGCCGGTGTCTCGGTGGAACCCACGGTCGGCACCTGGCGGCCGCCGGACTGGGCGTAGCGGATCTTGCCGTCCTTGCCGGTGAGGTCCTTGTTCAGCTGCTGCTCGATCCCGCCGCCGCCCTTGCCTTCGGCGTTGACCCAGCCCAGTATCCCGGCGGCGAGGTCGCCGTTCGGGTAGACGCGCTTGCTGGCCGGGACCGCGAGGACCCCCGCGAGGACGTTGACGGTGCCCCCGCCGGTGCCGGCCTTGGCCGCGAGCGTGCTCTTGAGGTCCTTGATCTGCTGCCAGACCTGGGGGGTGCGACGGTGCGCCAGGAGGGTGTAGCGGGTGTTCTTCGTCCGCAGCTTCCTGGCGACGGTGTCGACGTCCTGGCCGATGATCGGACCGAGGAGGGCCGCGGCCTGTTCGGGGGCGTCGTCCACCTTGGTGGCCTCGCGGGTGAACATCGTCGGGTCGGCCGTGATGTCGTACGCGTCCACGCTCGTGGCCAGCTCGACGCCGTCGCGGTCGGTGATCCCGCCGCGCTCGGCGGCCAGGGTGCGCCCCACGTACCGGTTCTGCTCGGCCTTGGCGGCGTAGGTGCCGGCGTCCACCGCCTGCACCTGGAGCAGCCGTACGACGAACGCGATCATCACCAGGGTCAGCGCGAGGCTGACCATGCGCAGACGCGGGCGGGGGCTGCCGAGCCGGATGACGCGCGGGCCGTCGGAGCGGGCGGGGGCCGGGCGGCGCACGGGGCGTCCGCCGGGGCCCGGCCGGCTCCGGCCGGCGGGGCGTGCGGGCCTGGCGGGGCCGGGCACCCGACGGCGCGGCGGTTCCCTGTCGGACACTTCCGTCACCTGCCGGGGGTCGTGGAGGGCTGAGCGGACGGGGCGGGGGTCCGGGCCGCGGACGGCGTCGGGCCCTGGGTGCGCGGGGCCGGGGCGAGGACCTCGGGCGGGGGGACCATCGGCGCGCGGGCGGCGGAGCCGGCGGCCCCGGGGACGCCCTTGACCGTGCCGTCGGGATCGAGGAAGGCGGGGTCGCCGCCGGGGACCATGCCGAGTTCACGGGCGCGGCGCTGGAGGGCGTCGGGGGCGGAGTAGGCGTCCACGTCCCGCTGGAGGGCCTGCTCCTCGTCGGTGAGGCTCTTGGTGTCCTTCTGGAGGTCGTCGAGGCGGAACGCGCCTTCGCTGAGCGCCGAGTTCAGGACGAGGAGGCCGATGAGGCCGCCGCCGAGGAGCAGGACGACGAGGAGCACGAACGGGGTGCGGGCGGCCTGCCCGGCACCGGCCGGAAGGAGCCGCGCGAGCCGGGCCGCCCGCCCCCTGAGTTCAGGCTTGCCGCTCACGCGCCCTCCCGGTGGTTCTGGCGAGCCGGCTTCACGGCCGCTCCCTGGGTTCGGTTCCCCTTGTCACGAAACCGCGGCGGGTCCGGTTCCCGGACTCACGGGGCGGCCACGGGTCCGGAAGCCCGTGCACCGCGCTCCGGCGGGTCCGGCCTCCGGGTCCGGGGCGTCGCGCGCGTCCGGCCTCCCAGCTCACGGCCCCTCCTTCTCCCCGCGCCTCACTCGGCGGAGTCCTCGCGGATGCGCTGCGCCCCCCGCAGCCGGGCGGGAGCCGCCCGGCGGTTCTCGGCGACCTCTTCCTCGGTGGGAAGTTCGGCACCGCGGGTGAGGAGCTTGAGCCGGGGCTGGTAGCGCTCGGGGACGACCGGCAGCCCGGGCGGCGCGGTGGTGGCGGCACCGGCCGCGAACACCTGCTTGACCAGCCGGTCCTCCAGCGAGTGGTACGACAGCACGGCGATGCGTCCGCCGACGGCGAGCGCCTTCACGGCCGCGGGGATCGCCCTCTCCAGGACGCTCAGTTCGCCGTTGACCTCGATGCGCAGCGCCTGGAAGGTGCGCTTGGCGGGGTTGCCGCCGGTGCGCTTGGCGGCCTGGGGCAGCGCGTCGCGGATCAGTTCGACGAGGCGGGCGCTGTTGGTGAAGGGCTCCTTGTCCCGCTCGCGCACGACGGCCGAGACGATCCGCTTGGCCTGCTTCTCCTCGCCGTACGCCCGCAGGATCCGCACCAGTTCGCCCGGCGGATAGGTGTTGAGCACCTCGGCGGCGCTCATGCCGGTCGTCTGGTCCATGCGCATGTCGAGCGGGGCGTCCTGCGCGTAGGCGAATCCCCGGTCGGCCTCGTCGAGTTGCATGGAGGAGACGCCGAGGTCGAACAGGACGCCCTGGACGCGGTCGATGTCCAGGCGGTCGAGGACCTCGGGGAGTTCGTCGTAGACGGCGTGCACCAGGGAGGCGCGCTCGGCGTAGGGGGCGAGCCGCTCTCCGGAGAGGCGCAGCGCCTCCTTGTCGCGGTCCAGGGCGACCAGCCGCACTCCGGGGAACCGGGTGAGCAGTGCCTCGCTGTGACCGCCGAGCCCGAGCGTGCAGTCGACGACCACGGCGCCCGGCTCGGTGAGGGCGGGGGCCAGCATGTCCAGGCACCGGTCGAGCATGACCGGGACGTGACGGCTCTGCCCGTCCGGCCGCCCGCCGTCGGCCCCGTCGCCCTCGTCGGGAAGCGCTTCGCGCCCTTGCATTCCGGGCCCTCTCAGGTCCGGCGCGGCCATACGCACCGCCGGGTCCCCACCCGCTCGGGAAGGGGAGGTCCGCCGGCGCCGGATGAGTGGCGTCGGCCGACCGGGAGCGGGAGGAGGCCGAGCCGTACGTACGCGCCGCGCACGTGGGGAGAGTCCGGAAGGTCGCCGGGTCTCCAGGGAAAACAGTCCAGCGGGGAGAGCCTCGCCTCCCACTTCGCGTCACTTTAGTCCACGGTGTCGCGCGGTCAATCAACCGGCATGCGCGTCGCGGACGGCGCCCGGACCGAAGCGGCGGATCCGGAAGAATCACCCGAACGGGCACCTCGTCACCGCCCGTGTGGATTACCTCACAACAAGTCGCGATGACATTCTTTGTCCCCTCTCACAACAGGCCTCGCCCACACGTGACCAGTAACGTCGCAGCCATGACGACTTCCGCATCCGTTCCCGCCGAGCCCGAAGACGCCATAGGCGGGGAGCACTCGATCACCGACCGTCTCGTCGAGGCGAACGGTAAGTACGCCGCCGCCTTCGCCGACCCCGGGATGGACGCCCGCCCCGTACAGCGGGTCGCCGTGGTCGCGTGCATGGACGCCCGCCTCGACCTGCACGCCGCACTCGGCCTGCGCCTCGGCGACTGCCACACCATCCGCAACGCGGGCGGCGTGGTCACGGACGACGTGATCCGTTCCCTCACCATCAGCCAGCGGGCCCTCGGCACCCGCAGCGTGGCCCTCATCCACCACACCGGCTGCGGTCTGGAGTCCCTCACCGAGGAATTCCGGCACGACCTGGAGATGGAGGTCGGCCAGCGCCCCGCGTGGGCGGTCGAGGCCTTCCGGGACGTCGACCAGGACGTACGGCAGTCGATGCAGCGCGTGCGCACCTCCCCCTTCCTGGTGCACACCGACGACGTCCGCGGCTTCGTCTTCGACGTCACGACGGGTCTGCTGCGGGAGATCGACCCCGCCTGACCCGGTCCCGCCGAAGGCCCCGGTCGCCGGCTCTCCGCAGCTCGTGGGACCCTTCTCAGCACGAAAACCCCGGCCGTCCGCCGGCCAAAGGACCGTAAGAACTGACATATCGCGGCCACTTGTCCACAGGCGGATGACACGAACCGGTAACGGCAACAAGAATGCGGGTGTGGCGTCACGCGGAACCTTTCGCGCGTGGTGCCCGTGTTTCGGGGTGGGCCGGTCCGCACAGGGCGTCGGCCCGAACGGGCCGAGGAGGGCCGGGTGACGACCTATGACGATCGAG
This sequence comes from Streptomyces aureus, assembly GCF_000725495.1. GTDB lineage: Bacteria > Actinomycetota > Actinomycetes > Streptomycetales > Streptomycetaceae > Streptomyces > Streptomyces aureus_B. The sequence goes on along the minus strand of NZ_JNZD01000023.1, from coordinate 54,828 downwards.
CGAGCCTCACGGATCTGACCGCCACTGCGGAGCGTGTCCGCGGTTCGGTGGAAGCAGTGATCGAGGGCAAGCCTGAGGTCGTACGGCTTTCGCTGACCGTGCTGCTCGCCGAGGGACATCTTCTGATCGAGGATGTCCCCGGCGTCGGCAAGACCATGCTGGCCAAGGCGCTGGCGCGTTCCATCGACTGCTCGGTGCGGCGCATCCAGTTCACGCCCGACCTGCTGCCCTCGGACATCACCGGGGTGTCCATCTGGGACCAGCAGCGTCAGGACTTCGAGTTCAAGCCGGGCGCGATCTTCGCGCAGATCGTGATCGGCGACGAGATCAACCGCGCCTCGCCCAAGACGCAGTCCGCGCTCCTGGAGTCGATGGAGGAGCGGCAGGTCACCATCGACGGGCAGACCTACGAACTGCCGAGCCCGTTCATGGTGGTGGCCACCCAGAACCCGGTCGAGATGGAGGGCACCTACCCGCTGCCCGAGGCCCAGCGCGACCGCTTCATGGCCCGGGTCTCCATCGGCTACCCCAGCGCCGACGCCGAACTGCAGATGCTGGACATCCACGGCGGCGTGAACCCGCTGGACGACCTGCAGCCGGTCGCCCACGCGCACGACATCGTGAAACTGATCGACGCGGTCCGCACGGTCTACGTCGCCGAGGCCATACGCCGCTACACGGTGAACCTGGTGGCCGCCACGCGCACCCACCCCGACCTCAGACTCGGCGCCTCACCGCGCGCCACCCTGCACCTGCTGCGCGCGGCGAAGGCGTCCGCCGCCCTCAGCGGCCGCGACTACGCGCTGCCGGACGACGTGCAGGCACTCGCGGTCGCGGTCCTGGCCCACCGCCTGCTGCCCACGGCCCAGGCGCAGTTGAACCGCCGCACCTCGGAGCAGGTGGTCCAGGAGATCCTGCAGCGCATCCCGGTGCCTGCCGACTCCGGCCCCTCGACGGGCCGGGGCGCGCCCACCTACGGTCAGCAGCCGCCCCGGAGGCTGTGATGACGCAGGCGAGCGCGGAACACTCCGCCGAGGACAAGGGCGGGCTGCGCACCGCGCTCGCCGGTCTCACCACGCGCGGCCGCTCGTTCCTGGCGGCCGGCGTGGCCGCCATGATCTGCGCGTACGTCCTCGGGCAGAGCGACCTGCTGCGGGTCGGCCTGCTCCTCGCGGTGCTGCCGCTGGTCTGCGCGACCGTGCTGTACCGCACCCGCTACCGGGTCGCGGGCAGCCGGAGCCTCTCCCCCGGGCGGGTACCGGCCGGCTCCGAGGCCCGCGTGCACCTGCGCATGGACAACATCTCCCGGCTGCCCACGGGCCTGCTGATGCTCCAGGACAAGGTGCCCTACGTCCTCGGCCCGCGCCCGCGCTTCGTGCTGGACCGGGTGGAGGCCGGCGGCCGCCGCGAGGTCTCGTACCGCGTGCGCTCGGACCTGCGCGGCCGCTATCCGCTGGGCCCGCTCCAGCTGCGGCTGACCGACCCGTTCGGCATGTGCGAGCTGACCCGCTCCTTCTCGGCGTACGACACCCTGACCGTCATCCCGCGGGTCGAGGGGCTGCCGCCGGCGCGGCTGACCGGTGAGGCGCAGGGGTACGGCGACGGACGCCAGCGCTCCCTCGCGCTGGCCGGCGAGGACGACATCATTCCGCGCGGGTACCGCTACGGCGACGACCTGCGCCGCGTGCACTGGCGGCTCACCGCCCGCTACGGCGAGCTGATGGTCCGCCGCGAGGAGCAGCCCCAGCGTTCGCGCTGCACGGTGCTCCTGGACACCCGGGGCATCGCCTACCAGGGCGCGGGACCCGACTCGGCGTTCGAATGGGCCGTCTCGGGAGCGGCGTCCACGCTGCTGCACATGCTCGAACGCGGCTTCTCGGTGCGCCTGCTGACCGACACCGGCAGCTCGGTGCCCGGCGAGGGCGCCGACGGGTTCGCCGGCTCGAGCCAGGAGTCGGCGGACACGGCCGGGATGATGATGGACACGCTCGCCGTCGTCGACCACTCGGACGGCACGGGCCTCTCCCGGGCGTACGAGGTGCTGCGCGGCGGCAACGCAGGACTGCTGATCGCCTTCCTCGGCGATCTTGACGAGGAGCAGGCCGCGGTGCTCGGCAAGATGCGCCGGCGCAGCGGCGGGGCAGTGGCCTTCGTGCTGGACAGCGACTCCTGGGTGCGGGAGCCGTCCGACGTGCCCGGCCCGTCGGACGAGAGCACGGACCCGCTGCGCATGCTGCGCGAGGCGGGCTGGACCGCCGTGAAGGTGCCGCGGGGGGCCTCGCTCGCCGACCTGTGGCGCGAGGCGGACCGTCAGCGCACCCATGTGGCGTCGACGGGGACTACCTCGGGGGGTGGCGTATGAGCGGGCGGGCCCGGCTGGCGCTGTGCGCGGCGGCGGCCACACTTTTGACGTCGTGCGCGCTGCTGCCGCTGGTGAGCCCGGCGACCTGGATCTTCCAGGCGGCGTTCCTGCTGGCCCTGCAGACCGGCGTCGGCGCCCTGGCCCGGCGGGTCCCGCTGGCCCGGCCGCTGACCGTGGCGGTGCAGGCGCTGGTGACGCTGATGCTGCTGACGCTGGCCTTCGCCCGGCACCAGGCCCTCGCCGGGATCGTCCCCGGACCCGAGGCCTTCCAGCACTTCTCGGCGCTGCTGCGGGCGGGCGCGGACGACGTCGGCAGGTACTCGATCCCGGCCCCGCTGTCGGACGGGATCCGGCTGATGGTGGTCGGCGGTGTCCTGGTGATCGGGCTCGCGGTGGACACCCTCGCGGTGACCTACCGCAGCGCCGCGCCCGCGGGTCTTCCGCTGCTCGCCCTGTACTCGGTCGCCGCGGGCCTCTCCGGCGGCGGCGCGGCCTGGCTGTGGTTCCTGCTCGCGGCCGCCGGCTATCTGATGCTGCTGCTCGCCGAGAGCCGGGACCGGCTCTCCCAGTGGGGCCGCGTCTTCGGCGGAGCGGCCAGGACACCCGGCCCGGCACCCGCGAGCGGTGCGGTCGCGCCCGTGCGCACCGGGCGGCGGATCGGCGCGGTCGCGCTCGGCGTCGCCCTGTTCGTGCCGCTCGCCCTGCCCACCTTCGACGGCGGTCTGCTGGACGCCGCGGGGCGCGGTTACGGCAACGGCGCCGGGAACGGGCCGATCTCCTCGGTGAACGCGCTGGTCGCGCTCCGCGACAACCTGAACGTCGACGTGGACCGCACGGTCATGACGTACCGCACGGACACCTCCGACACCCAGAACATGTATCTGCGGATCGTCTCGCTGGACGACTTCGACGGCACCGCGTGGAAACCGACCCGGCGCCACACCGAGGACGTGCCGGGGACGTTCCCGGCCCCGGCCGGACTCTCCGGAGAGGTCAAGCGGGCCACCGTCCGGACGCGGATAGCGGCGGCCGACTGGTACGCGCAGGACTGGCTGCCGATGCCGTACCCGGCCAGCAAGGTGGACATCAGCGGCAGCTGGCGCTACGAACCCGTCGGGCGCACCCTCAACGGCGACCACGGGCAGAACACCCGTGGCGTGCAGTACGAGGTCACGAGCCTGATGGTGGAGCCGACCGCGCACCAGCTGGCGACCGCCCCGGAGCCCTCGCCCGCGATGAAGCGCGAGTACACCAGGGTTCCGGCGTCGCTGCCCGAGGTGGTGGCGAAGACGGCCCGGAAGGTGACCGCGGGGTCGGCCAACCACTACGAGCAGGCGGTCAAGCTCCAGGACTACTTCGCCGTCAGCGGCGACTTCCGCTACAACACCCAGGTGCAGGCCGGCACCGGGGCCCGGGCGATCGCCAACTTCCTGAAGGAGAAGGAGGGCTTCTGCGTCCACTTCTCCTTCGCGATGGCGTCGATGGCGCGGACGCTCGGGATTCCCGCCCGGGTGGCGGTGGGCTTCACGTCGGGCACTCCGCAGGCGGACGGTTCGATGTCGGTGGGGCTGCGGGACGCGCACGCCTGGCCCGAGCTGTACTTCGAGGGCGTGGGCTGGACCCGCTTCGAGCCGACCCCGAGCCGGGGTTCGGTGCCGTCGTACACCCAGCAGTTCACGCCGGGAAGCGCCGAGTCCGCGGCCCCGAAGCCGACGTTCTCGTCGTCCGCGGCGCCCTCGGCCGAGCCGTCGGCGAGCGAGAGCTGCTCGCCGAAGCTGCGGAAGCTGGCGGCCTGCCCGGACCAGTCCTCGGCGGCGGCGATCGGTCCCCGGGAGGACGACGGGCACTGGACCGGGCTGGTCCTCGGCACGCTGGGCGCTCTCCTGGTCCTGGGAGTGCTGCTGCTGCCGCTGATGTGGCGGACGCGGGTGCGGGCGGTCCGGCTCGGCGGTCACGGCCGCTCCGAGGCGGAGGTGGCGGCCCACACGCTGGGCGCCTGGGCGGAGGTGACCGACACGGCGTGGGACCACGGGATCGCGCCGGAGGAGTCGGGGACCCCGAGGAGGACGGCCGAGCGGATCATCAGGCTGGGCAAGCTGGAGCCGGACGCCGCGGCCGCGGTGCACCGGCTGGCCGAGGCCGTTGAGCAGGTTCTCTACGCCCCGCGCCCCCGTCCGGTGGCGGGTCTCGCGAACGACGCGCGCCTGGTCGGGAAGTCCTTCGGCGCCGGTGCGAGCCGTCCCGCGCGGCTGCGCGCTCTGCTCGCGCCTCGTTCGGCCGTCCGGGTGATCTGGAGGTTCTCGGACTTCCGGACGCGCCTGCGAACCCGGCTGGCCGCCCGCCGGCGGGCCCTGTTCCAGCGCCCGTCGAGCCAGAACGGCTGACGTCACCGGCCTCGGCCCCCGTCCCGCACCAAGACCGTGCGCGGCGGGGGCCGAGGCGTCCGGGAGGAGCGACGCGGGCAGGGCCCGGGACCGCCGAGGGGGCCGTGCCGGGCCGTGCACCAGGGCGGTGACGGGCCACAGCCGGTGCACCGGAGCCGCCGGGCGGGGTGCGTTTCGGAGGGGGTTCGTACCTACGCGTGAGGGGGCGTCCACCCGGATCCGGGTGGACGCCCCCTCACAAAGGTCTGTGTCCGCGGCGCGGGAGGCTCAGCCGCCCTGCTCGTCGCGACGACGCTGCCAGCGTTGTTCGATCCGGTCCATCATGGAACGGCGGGGTCGGCTCTGACGGCGGGCGGCGGACGAACCGGGAACGCCCGGCTGCTCACCCGGCTTGGGAGCCTTGCGCCAACCGGTGACGGCGAGCACCGCACAGCCCAGCATGACGAGGAAGCCCACCACGCTCAGCCAGATCTGAACCGCGACCATTCCAGCCATGAGGAGCGCGATACCCACCAGGAAGCCCGCGACCGCCTGGTAGACCCGTCGCCGGGTGTACGTACGCAGCCCGCTTCCCTCAAGCGCTGTCGCGAACTTGGGATCTTCGGCGTACAGCGCTCGCTCCATCTGCTCGAGCATTCGCTGCTCGTGCTCCGAGAGCGGCACGGAGTCCTCCTCATCGTGCAGTCGCCGGGGCGACCGGGGGTCCCCTTCAGGATAGGCAGGGAATCGGCCCCGTGAAACCCGCCCTCTACGCCAATTCACCGACCGGAACCCAAACACGGCGCCCCGATGCGCTGAGGCGTGCATTCCCCAGCGAACGGCCCGTCATGCCGGACGGTCTCCCCCGATCATACGGCGCCGAGCACTCGATCGGGTGGTCTGTGGCGTACTCCATCTGCCGCCGAGCCCCTGATCAGCGGCGCGCCACGGGAGCCGCTCAGGCCTCGGCGGCCCCGCGGGCCTCACCGAGAACATGGAGCTGCGTGGCCACCGAGTGGAACGCGGTGAGCTCGGCCGCCGCGGCCTCCAGCTTCAGCAGGGCGTCCAGTGCGCCCGGCTCGGTGTCCACCAGGACTCCCGGCACGAGGTCCGCGAAGACCCGGACACCGTGCACGGCGGCCACGTGCAGGCCGGCGCCCGCGACCAGGGAGGTGAGCTGCTCGGCGGTGAACCGGTGCGGAACGGGATCACTCGCGCCCCATCGTCCGTCCGGGTCGTCGAGCGCGTGCCGGGCCTCCTTGAAGTGCCCGGCGAGGGCGCGGGCCAGCACGGCTCCGCCCAGGCCCGCGGCGAGCAGGCTGAGGACGCCCTCGGGGCGCAGCGCGTCCACCACGTTGCGGACGCCCTCGGCGGGGTCGTCGACGTACTCCAGGACGCCGTGGCACAGCACCGCGTCGTAGCGGCCGCGCTCGACCACGTCGAAGAGACCGTGGGCGTCGCCCTGGACGCCCTGCACCCGGTCGGCGACTCCGGCCTCGGCGGCCCGGCGCTCCAGCGCGAACAGCGCGTTGGGGCTGGGGTCCACGACCGTGACGCGGTGTCCGAGGCGGGCCACGGGCACGGCGAAGTTGCCGCTGCCGCCGCCGGTGTCGAGCACGTCGAGCGACTCCCGTCCGGAGGCCTTGACCTGACGGTCCAGGGCGTCCTTGAGGACCTCCCAGACGACGGCGGTACGGAGAGAAGCGCGGGGGCGCATCGGGTCCGACACGGCAGTTGACTCCTCGGCGCGGCACCGCCGTTCGAACGGCGGAGCGATCTTCGAGCCTCCCGGCGGGGAGGCAGCAGGCGTCTCCACCCTATTGCCTCCGCCACCGCGACCGGGCCCCCGTCCCACGCGCGCCGAACAGCGCGAGCAGCACACGGAGGACGGCCGGCCGCGCCCGTGCGCCGTGGCCCCCGCTCCGCCGGGTCCCGCGCCGGTCAGCCCGCGTCCGGCATCCCCCTGTCCCTGCCGCCCCGGTCCCGCTCCCCGTCCCCGTCGGGGCGGGGCTGGGGCAGCACCGGCTGGAGCACCAGCATCCGTTCGACGAGGCGCAGGAACATGGCGACGTCGCGGATCAGGTCGTCGGCGTCGCGGGTGGTGGCCGCCCCCTGGATTCCGGCCTCGGCGCGGGCACGGCGGGTGGCCCCGGAGGCGAACAGCGCGCTCCATTCGGTCAGTTCGGGCGCGATCTCGGGAAGGACCTCCCAGGCGCTGCGGATCCTGACCCGGCGCCGGGAGGCGGGCTCGGGGCGGGCGCGCGCGGCGAGGACCGCGGCGGCTGTGCGGAGCGCGGCCAAGTGGGCCGTCGCATAACGCTCGTTGGACGTCTCCAGCGCCGCCGCCTCGTCGAGTCCGGCGCGGGCCTGGGAGAGCAGGTCGAGGGCGGCGGGCGGGGCCGTGGCCCGGCGGAGCACGGGGTGCACGTCGCCCGCCGGTCCGGTCAGTGAGGGGGCAGGGCCGGTGGCGCGGCGCCGACGGGCGGCGGCTGCGGACGAGCTGGCCATGACGAACCTCCTGTCGTCGTGTGACGGCACTGTGGCCGTATGTGCCCATCGTGCGGTATGCCACTGACAATCCGTTCTGACCTGCGGTTTTGCTTCGATCGAAAGTTCGGGTTAGTTTTTGCACTGACCAGTCAGTTCAAAAAGGGTTCGATGTGTTCCCGGGGATGGGGGAGCTGTGGACGGTCCGCACGGACTGCGTGTCACGGCCGAGGACTTCGGACTCGACGGACCCCGCGGACGGGTGTTCCGCGGGGTCCGGATCGACGCGGAGCCAGGATCGCTCGTCGCGATCGAGGGGCCCTCGGGTTCCGGACGCACCTGTCTGCTGCTCGCCCTGACGGGCCGGATGAAGGCCACCGGGGGAACGGCGGCCGTCGGCGCGTGGAGGCTGCCGAAGCAGATGGCGGCGGTGCGCCGGGTGAGCGCGCTCGCCCACGTCCCGGGGGTCACCGACCTCGACCCCGCCCTGACCGTCGGCGAGCACCTGCGGGAACGGGCCCTGCTGCAGCGGCGGTTCGGGGGTTCGCTGCGCGACCTGCTGCGGCCCCGCGGCGAGCGGACGGGTGATGTCGAGACCCGCATCGGCGCCGCGCTGGCCGCCGCAGGACTCGACCTGGACACCCTGCCCAAGGGCCCGAGGACCGCGGTGCGCGATCTGGAACGGACCGAGACGCTGCGGCTGTCGCTCGCGCTCGCGCTGATCGGCCGCCCCCGACTGCTCGGCGTCGACGACACCGACCTCAAGCTCTCGGACGCCGAACGGGCGGACGTCTGGGCTCTGTTGGCGTCCCTGGCCGCGTCCGGCACGACGGTCGTGGCGGTGTGCAGCGAGGCCCCCGAGGGCGCCCTCGTCGTGTCCACCGCGCCGGCCGCCACGGAGACGACCGCCGGGGAGACGGCCACGACCGCCGAAGAGCGGGAGCCCGGCGTGGACACCCCCGCCGGGACCGCCTCCGGTGCCGAGGCCCCCACCGAGGCCAAGGCCCCCGCCGACGCCCCCGAATCGGACGCCGGCCCGGACAACGACACCGCCGCCACCGCCGACAGCGACAGCGACAGCGACAGCGACAGCGACAGCGACAGCGACAGCGACAACCAAGACCGGGAGACGGCCGATGCGCTCGCCTGAACTGGCCTTTCTCGAACTCCGCCGCTTCGGCCGGGGCAAGCTCCCCCGCGCCGCCCTGGTCGCGCTCCTGCTGCTGCCCCTGCTGTACGGCGCGCTCTATCTCTGGTCGTTCTGGGACCCGTACGGCCGTCTCGACCGCATCCCCGTGGCGCTGGTGAACGACGACGAGGGCGCGACGGCCGGCGGTCGCAGGGTCACCGTCGGGGACACCATCACCGAGGGGCTGCGCGACAGCGACACCTTCGAGTGGCACGAGGTGAGTTCGGCCGAGGCCCGCAAGGGCGTGGAGGACGGCACGTACTACCTGTCCCTCACCATGCCGGGCGACTTCAGCCGCAGGATCGCGTCCAGTTCCGGGAGTTCACCCGAGACCAGCGCGCTCCAGGTGCGGACGAACGACGCCAACAACTACATCGTCGGGCAGATCTCCCGCACGGTGTTCAGCGAGGTCCGGACGGCCGCCTCCACGAAGGCCTCGCGTTCGTTCCTGGACAGGATCTTCATCTCGTTCTCGGACATCCACGGCAAGACCGTGAAGGCGGCCGAGGGTGCCGACCGGCTCAACGACGGCCTGGGCAGGGCGAAGAAGGGCTCCAAGGACCTCGCGGACGGCCTGGAGGCGGCCAAGAAGGGCAGCGGAAAGCTCTCCGGGGGCCTGCGCAGGCTGAACTCGGGCGCGGGCGACCTGGAGGACGGCTCCCGCCAGGTCGCCGACGGCACCCGGGCGCTGGCCGACAAGGTCGACGGGTTCGCGGGCGAGGTGGGCCCCTTCCTCGAGGACAACGAGAAGTCGATCGGCGACACGGCCCGGCTGGTCGCCGACTCGGCCGCCGGGATCCGCCACAACCTCGGCACCCTGGTGAAGACGGCCCCGGCCGCGGCCAAGGGCGCACGCACCGCCTCCGACGCGCTGAACGCCGTCCACCGCTCGCGCTGCGAGACCCTGCCCGTCCCCGACCCGGCGTGCCCCGAGCTGAAGAAGGCCGCCGACGCCGCCGAGGACGTCGTCAAGGTGACCGACGACGTGAACGCGCTGGTCGACGACCAGGACGGCGATCTCGACGCCCTGGACAAGAACCTCGCGACCCTGGAGAAGCAGGCCCGCGCGCTCGCCGCCCGCTCGCCGCATCTGTCCGAGGACCTCGACGACGCGGTCTCCAAGATCGACAAGCTGAACGAAGGCGCCACCGCCGTGGCCCGCGGGGCCAAGCGGCTGCACTCCGGCCTCGGCACCGCCCGGACCGGCGCGGCCGACCTGGACAAGGGCGTCGGCCGACTGCGGACGGGCGCGAACGGTCTCGACGGCGGTCTCTACAAGCTCGTCGGCGGCTCCGGGAAACTCGCGGGCGGTCTGCACGACGGCGCCGGGCGGATCCCCGACTACGACAAGCCCGACCGCGACCTGCGCACCGAGGTCATGGCCGATCCGGTGCGCATGGCCTCCCGGGACCTGCACAAGGCGCCCAACTACGGCACCGGTTTCGCCCCCTACTTCATCCCGCTGTCCCTGTGGGTCGGCGCGATGGTGGCGTACATGCTCATCCAGCCGCTGAACCGGCGGGCGCTGGCCGCGGGCGCCTCGGCCTGGCGCATCGCGCTGGCGGGGTGGCTGCCGGTCGCGGTCGTGGGCGTCCTGCAGACGGCCGCCCTGATGGCGGTGCTGCACTGGGCGATCGGGCTCCAGATGGCCCGGGCGGCGGGAACGGTGGGCTTCCTGTTCCTGGTGACGGCCTGCTTCGCGGCGATCGTGCAGTGGATGAACGCGCGCTTCGGGGCGGCGGGCCGGATCCTCGTCCTGGCCCTGCTGATGCTCCAGCTGACCTCGGCGGGCGGCACGTACCCCGTCCAGACCAGTCCGGGCTTCTTCAACGCGATCCACCCCTACCTGCCGATGAGTTACATCGTCGAGGCCCTCCGCAGGCTCATCACCGGCGGCGGACTGGAGCCCGTGCGGACGGCCTGTCTCGTCCTCGCGGCCTTCACCGCGGGCGCGCTCGCGCTCACCGCGCTCACGGCCCGCCGCCGGCAGGTGTGGACCCTCGACCGGCTGCATCCGGAGCTGAGCCTGTGACCACGCGCCCGGAGGGTCCTGTGACAATCGGAGCCATGGAAAGCAGCAGCACCACGGCGGGCGGTGGCAGCCGCCGCGAGGCGACCCGGCAGAAGCTCTACGAGGCGGCCGTCACCCTGATCGCCGAACAGGGGTTCTCCGCCACCACGGTGGACGAGATCGCCGAGCGGGCCGGGGTCGCGAAGGGCACGGTCTACTACAACTTCGCGAGCAAGTCCGTCCTCTTCGAAGAGCTCCTGCGCCACGGCGTGGGACTGCTGACGGCCTCGCTGCGGGACGCGGCGGAGCGGACCGAGCGGGACGGCGGCAGCAAGGTCGACGCGCTGGACGCGATGATCCGGGCCGGGCTCGTCTTCATCAACCGCTATCCGGCGTTCACCCAGCTCTACGTGGCGGAGCTGTGGCGCACCAACCGGGCCTGGCAGTCCACGCTCATGGTGGTGCGGCAGCAGGCGGTGGCGGTCGTCGAGGGCGTTCTGCGCGACGCCGTGGCGGGCGGGGAGCTGAGCGAGGAGATCGACATCCCGCTCACGGCGGCGGCGCTGGTCGGGATGGTCCTGGTGGCCGCCCTGGACTGGCAGGCCTTCCAGCCGGAGCGCTCCCTGGACGACGTCCACGCGGCGCTGTCCCGGCTCCTCCAGGGGCGTGTGAGCGGCCACGGCTGAGGCCGGGCCCTTCGCACGCACCGGTGTTCCGGGCGTACGAGAGCGCCGGTACGTGCGGCCGCGTCCCCCGCGGGCCGTCCGTACCGGCGCTTCGTCGTGCTCCCCCGTACCCCCCGTGGGCCCCCGTTCGGTCGTCCCCCGGGTCCCCCCGTGTCTCGCTCCCGCCGAGCGGGCCGGCGGAAGGAGCGGCCAAGGGCGCGGGTCCCGTTCCGCCGCCCCGTGTCGGCGGTGCCGGAACCGCGCCCCTCTCCGTGCCTCCACTCTCCCGTTCCCGCAGGTCGGGCCCATCCGTGCGGCTACTCATCTCACCGGGTAGGTACGGATACTCAGGCCTGCGTGCTCAGACCCAGGACACCCCCGCCGCCTCCTGGTTACGATCCCCTCCGTGTCCGTACTCCCCCTGGTCTTCACCAGCGGCTGGGCCAGCGGCGTCAACGCCTACGCGGTGGTGCTGCTCCTCGGCCTCTTCGGCGCCACCGGCCTGAGCGACGAGGTCCCGGCGACCCTGCAACGCCCTGAGATCCTGATCACAGTGGGCGTCCTCTTCCTGTGCGAAGCGGTCGCCGACAAGATCCCGTACGTCGATTCGGTGTGGGACTCCGTGCACACCGTGATCCGGCCCGCCACGGGAGCCTGGGTCGGGGCGATGCTCGCCGGGCACAGCGGCTCGGTCTCCGATCTGGCGGCGGCCGTGATCGGCGGCTCCACGGCGCTGGCCAGCCACACGGTCAAGGCCGGGACGCGGATGGCCGTCAACTCCTCGCCGGAGCCGTTCAGCAACTTCGTCCTGAGCACCGCCGAGGACCTCGGGGTGGCGGGCATCGTCACGCTGGCGATCTTCCATCCCTGGGCCGCGGCGAGCATCGCCGGCGCGCTGCTGCTCACCGGGCTCGCGGTGCTCTGCTTCCTCGTCTCGCGGATCAGACGGTTCCTGCGCCGCCGGGCGCAGCGCCGGGAGGAACGCAGGGCGGCCGGGGCGATGCCCCGCCGGGTCGCCGGGGCGCCGCCCTGGCCGGACCGCGACTGACGGGACGTCCCGCGGGGGCCGATAAAGTCGCCGCCATGGGACGGATTGCGGTGATCGGCGCCGGGATGGGCGCGATGGCGACCGCCGCCCGGCTGGCCGTCGCGGGCCACCGGGTGGTGGTGTTCGAGCGGACGGAGACGTACGGCGGCGCGGTGCGCCGCTTCGAGCGGGACGGCTTCGTGTTCGACACGGGCCCGGGGCTGCTCCCGCTGCCCGCGGTCTACCGCGACCTGTTCGTCAAGACCGGCAAGCGGCCGCTGGAGGAGTGCATCGAGCTGGTCCAGGTCGACCCGTCGGCGGACCACGTCTTCGCCGACGGCACCCGGGTCTCGCTGCCGAACGCCTCGCGCGCGGGAGTGCTCGCCGCGCTGGACGAGGCGCTCGGCGACGGCGCGGGCGCGCGGTGGGGCGATTTCCTGGTGCGGGCCCGGGAGGCCTGGGACCGGGCGCGCCGGCCGCTCCTGGAGGAGCCGCTGTGGCCCAACTGGACGGTCCTGGCCGGACGCGAGCCCTATCCCTCGGTGCCGCACCGCAAGCTCCTGCGCACCCGCAGGGCAGGCACCCTCGCCGAGATGGCCGCCTGGGAGCTGCGCGACCCCCGGCTGACGGCCCTCCTGGAGAGCCACGCCCTGGCGTACGGGCTGGACCCGCGCACCGCCCCGGCGAGCGCCTCCGTGCTGCCTTACATGGACCACGCCTTCGGCACCTGGTACGTACGCGGTGGCATCCGGGAGCTGGCCCGCGCCGTGTACGAGCGGTGCCTGGAGCGCCGGGTCGAGTTCCGTTTCGGTACGACGGTCGAGCGGATCGTCGAGAAGGACGGCCGGGCCGTCGGTGTGGAGCTCGCCCCGGGCGGGGACGCGGTAGCCCCGGAATCCGGTGCGGGCCTCTTCGAGGAGGCGGACCATGTGATCGCGGGCGTGGCGCCCGGCGTCCTGGACGGCCTCGTCGCCGGGGGCCCGCTGCGGGGCCCCGACGAGGTGCCGCCGCAGTCGGCAGGCGGGTCCAGCCGGCTCACGCTGCTGCTCGCGCTGCGCGGCGCCAGGCCCGCCGGGACGGCGCACCGGACAGTGGTCCACTCGGCCGACCGCGACGGCGAACTGGAACGGCTCTTCGGCGAGCGCCCCGGGGTGCCCGCGGCGCCGACCCTCGTGGTGGCACGCCCCGACGACCCGGCGCTCGTGCCGGACGCGGAGCACGAGGCCGTCACGCTGACCGTCACCGTGCCCCGCGGCACCGAGGTGTCGGGACCGGACGTGGAGCGGGTGCTTGACGCGGCGGAGCGGGCCCTGCCGGGGCTGCGCGAGCGGCTCCTGTGGCACGAGGTCCGCACCCCGGCGGACATCGCGGAGGCGACCGGTGTGGAGGGCGGCGTGGTTCCCGCCCCGGCCCTCGCCGCGGCGGACGGCCGGCTGCTGCACCCCGCGAACACCACACAGCTGCCGGGGCTCTTCGCGGCCGGGGGCTGGGCGCACCCGGGCGGCGGGCTGCCGCACGCGGGCATGTCGGGCGCGCTGGTGGCCGGGCTGATCGTGGAAGGACCGGACTTCCAGGGCTCGCAGTGACGAGTCCTGCGGGCGGCGCGGTTCGGGACGCGTCCCGCCGCCCGGCCGGTCAGTAGCGGTACTGCTCGTCGTATCCGGCGTTGCCGTTGCCGTTGGCGTTGCCCTGGTACGGGTACTGCTGCTGCTCGGGCGGGAGTTCGCCGCCGTACTCGTCGGTGCGCTGCTGCGGCACCCAGACGCCGCCGGCCGGGGTCTCGCCGCCGTACGTGCCGGTGGCGTACTGGTCCTGGCCGTAGCCCCCCTGCTGCTGCGCGTAGCCCTGGTCGCCGCCGTTGTAGGCGCTCTGGTCGTACGTGCCGCCGGTGTACGTCTGCTGGCCCGTGTAGGGGTCCGTGTAGCCGGCGTACTGCTGCTGGCCGGTGCCGTAGCCGTACTGCTGCTGCTGGTCGTAGCCCGTGTAGCCGGAGCCGTCGTAGGCGTAGGCCTGCTGGTTCTGTCCGGTCGCGTACGCCTGCTGGTTCTGGCCGGTGGAGTACGCCTGGTCCTGGGACGCGGACGCGCCGGCGTAGGACTGGTCGGTGGCGGCCGCGTAGGCGCCGGAGTCGTACACGCCGTACGAGCCGGTGTCCTCGGGCAGCGGCTGCGGCTCGTACACCGAGGTCGTCTCGGCGGCCGTGGGCTCGGCCGGCTCCGGGGGCGCGAAGCGGTCGGACTGGGCGGGCGTGAAGACGTCGTCCTCGTCGGCGGCGTACGGGTCCTCGCGGCGGTAGGCGGCCACCTCGACCTCTTCGAGGCCGGGGGTCTCCTCCTCCGGCTCCTCGGCGTCCTCGCTCTCGCCGCGGCGGCGCTTGCTGGGCTTGCCGGGCTTGCCCTCGACACCGGGACCGTTGATGGCCCAGCCCTGCGCGAAGCCCTGGCGGAACGACAGCGTCACGTACGTCTGGCCGACCGTGAAGGCGGCCGCGCCCAGGCCGATGACCACGACCGAGTGCATCAGGACGCCGAGGACCACGCCGAGGAAGCCGACGAAAGCGAGCAGCCTGAAGCGCAGCCGCGCCTTGTACTGCAGCAGCACCTCGCCGAGCAGCCACAACGCGACGATGCCGAATGCCAGATAGAGGACCGTCAAGCCCATGTACGCCCCTCTCCCAGTGGCCGCTACGCAGTGTGTCGTACGCGGGTGCGACCGGTCTAGGCCTGCTGCGGGTGATGCAGGCCCAGATTCTCGTAGATTTCCAGCGTCGCCGTGGAATTGTTGAGCGTGATGAAGTGCAGTCCGGGTACTCCCTCGGCCAGCAGCCTCGCGCAGAACTCCGTCGCGAACTCGATCCCGATCGAGCGTACAGCCGCCGCATCGTCTTTGACTGTGAGGATCCGCTCTTTCAGGACGTCCGGGAACGAAGCATTCGAGAGTTTGGGCAGCCGTTCCAACATCTTCACACTTGTCACGGGCATGACTTCGGGGATGACCGGGGTCGCACAACCCGCCGCGTCCACCCGGTCACGCAGACGGAGGTAGGACTCCGGCTGGAAGAACATCTGCGTGATCGCGTAGTCGGCGCCGGCCCGGCACTTGTCGACGAAGTGCGAGACGTCCGCGTCCCACTCCTCGGACCGGGGGTGCATCTCGGGGAAGGCCGCGACGCCGACGCAGAAGTCGCCGGACTCCTTGATGAGACGCACCAGTTCGGCCGCGTAGGTCAGCCCCTGGGGGTGGGAGACCCACTCGCCCATGGGGTCGCCGGGCGGGTCGCCGCGCACCGCGAGCATGTTGCGGATACCCGCGTCCGCGTACTGCCCGATGATGTTGCGCAGCTCCGCGACGGAGTGGTTGACCGCCGTGAGGTGGGCGACCGGGGTGAGCGTCGTGTCGAGCACGATCTGCTCGGTCTCCTTGACCGTGCCGGCCCGCGTGGAGCCGCCGGCTCCGTAGGTCACGGAGACGAAGTCGGGAGCCACGGCCTCGACCCGCCGCAGGGCGTTCCACAGGTTGCGCTCGCCCTTGGGGGTCTTCGGCGCCGAGAACTCGAAGGAAAAGGTCTGTTTGCCGGTCGCGAGCATGTCGCGGACGGTGCGAGCGCGATCAGTCCTGGTGGAAGCGGATCCGAGGGCCATATCGGCAGGTTAGCCAGCGGGGGCCGCTCCCCCAACCGAACCGCTGGTTTTTGTCCGATCTGTCGATTTCTTGTCCACCCCTCGGACAGCGGCCCCGCCGGACCCCCGGACGGCGGCCCTGCCGGACGCGTGGGCAGCGGCCCTGCCGGACGCGTGGGCAGCGGCCCTGCCGGACGCGTGGGCAGCGGCCCGCCGGATCCCCGAACAGGGGCCCGCAAGATCCCCGGACAGGGGCCCGCCGGATAGCTCCGCGCGGGCCGTCAGCGCCGGCGCCCGCGCGGCGGACCCGCTACACCGTGCGCAGCCGCTTCGCGAACTCCGCCGCCGCCGCGCCCGGGTCGTCCGCCTCGGTGATCGCCCGTACGACGACGACACGGCGGGCGCCCGCCTCCAGCACCTCGTCCAGCCGCGCGAGGTCG
Organism: Streptomyces aureus; assembly: GCF_000725495.1. Taxonomy (GTDB): domain Bacteria; phylum Actinomycetota; class Actinomycetes; order Streptomycetales; family Streptomycetaceae; genus Streptomyces; species Streptomyces aureus_B. The sequence goes on along the minus strand of NZ_JNZD01000023.1, from coordinate 38,664 downwards.
ATGCCGCCGATCGCGAACCAGGGGCGGGAGGTGCCGAGGGCGGCCGTGCTGCGGACGAGTCCGAGCCCGGGCGCGTGGCGGCCGGGCTTGGTGGGGGTGGGCCAGCACGGGCCGGTGCAGAAGTAGTCCACGCCCTCCTGGACGGCGGCGGCCCCGGCCTCCGCCTCGGCGTGCGTGGAACGGCCGATGATCACCTCGTCGCCGAGGATCGCGCGGGCCGCGGGAACCGGGAGGTCTCCCTGGCCCAGGTGCAGGACGACGGCGCGGACGGCGTGCGCCACGTCCGCGCGGTCGTTGACCGCGAGGAGCTTGCCGTGCCGGGCGCAGGCGTCGGCGAGGACCCGGAGGTGCTCCAGCTCCTCCCCCGCCTCCATGCCCTTGTCACGCAGCTGCACGATGTCGACGCCGCCCGCCAGGACGGCGTCGAGGAACTCGGGGAGGTCGCCCTGGCGTCTGCGGGCGTCCGTGCACAGATAGACACGGGCGTCGGCGAGGCGCTCCCGCGCGGTCGGGGCGGCGGTCTCGGGCATGCGTGAATCCCCCGTTGTCGGTGCGCGCGAAGCGCGGCGGCCGGAACACCCGGGCCGCCGCGCTCCCGCGCCGGACGGTCTCGAATCGGATCAGACGGCGAGCGCCTGGGCGCGGCGCTTCACCTCCGTGCCGCGATTCTCGCTCAGGGCCTGCGCGGGGGTGCCGGGCAGGGTCGGGTCGGGGGTGAAGAGCCACTCCAGGGCCTCTTCGTCGGAGAAGCCGTCGTCCCGCAGGAGCGTCAGGGTGCCGGCCAGGCCCTTGACGACCTTCTGCTCGGCCACGTCGATGAAGTCGGCGGGGACGTGCAGCGCCCGGTTCTCACCACGGCGTACGGCGATCAGCTGGCCCTCCTTGACCAGCTGCCGCACGCGCGTCACCTCGACACCGATCTGTTCGGCGATGTCGGGCAGGGTGAGCCAGGCGGGGACGAGAGCATCGATCTTTGCGTCAATCTCGGTCACGGGACAAGCGTGCCATCCCGGACCGACAGTCGGAAGCCGAGGGCGTCCGTCCCGGGGGGACGGATCAGGCCGTGGCGCCCTTCAGCGGCCTCGACGGGTCCGCGAGCAGCTCCGGATCCATGGCCGCGCCCGCCTCGATCAGCCGGCGGCCCTGGGCGAGGTCCCTGGGGCGGCCCACCGCCAGGAGGGCGACGAGCCGGCCCTCCCGCAGCCAGCACACCGACCAGGAGGCGCCCGCGGGGTCACCGCGCCACAGCAGGGTGTCGCCGGGGGCGTGGTGGCCGACGTACTGCACGAACCGGCCGAACTGCTCGGACCAGAAGTACGGCACGGGGTCGTAGGCGGCCGGGGTCTGGCCGACGATGTTCAGGGCGACCGTGCGCGGGCCCTGGAGCGCGTTGTCCCAGTGGTGGACGAGCAGGCGCTCCTCGTAGCGGCCGGACGGGAAGGAGGCGCAGTCGCCGACCGCGTAGACGTCCGGCAGGGAGGTGCGCAGGTGGTCGTCGGCGAGGATCTCGCGGTGGGCGCCGAGCTCGATGCCGGAGCCGGCGATCCAGGCGGTCGCGGGCCGTGCGCCGATCCCGACCACGACGGCGTCCGCGGGCACCCGGGAGCCGTCGTCCAGGACCACCGCGCCGGGCTCGATGCGCTCCACGCGCGCGCCGGTGCGCAGCGTGGCCCCGCTGTCCGCGTACCAGGCGGCCATCGGGGCGGCGACCTCGGCCGGCAGCGCCCCGGCGAGCGGCCGGTCCGCGGCCTCGACGACGGTGACCGCGCAGCCCGCCTCGCGCGCGGCCGTGGCGAACTCGGCGCCGATCCAGCCGGCGCCGACCACCACGATGTCGTGCTGGCGGGCGAGGACGGGACGCAGCCGCTCGGCGTCGTCCAGGGTGCGCAGCAGATGCACCCCGGGCACCCCCTCGGCGCCGGGGAGCCGGATCGGCTCGGCGCCGGTGGCGACGACCAGGACGTCGTACGGGACGGGTCCCGCGGCCGTGTCCAGCTCATGGTCGCCGGGGCGGACGCCGAGCGCCTCGCTGCCCAGTCTGAGATCGATGTCCAGGGCCTCGAAGTCGACGTCGAAGGCCGAGCCCTCGGCCTTGCCCAGCAGGACGGCCTTGGACAGCGGCGGCCGGTCGTAGGGCTGGTGCGGCTCCGCGCCGATCAGGACGACGGTGCCCGGGAAGCCCTGTTCGCGCAGGGCCACCGCGGTCTGCACCCCGGCCATGCCCGCGCCCACCACGACGACCCGGTCCGGCAGCGGCCGGTACGACGGGGACTGTGCCTGCGTCTGATCGCTCACCTGATCACCATAGACACGTGACAATCCGTCAGTCAGCGGATGTGCTCGGTGACCTGTTCCACACCAGCGGTCCCGGACAGTTCCTCGACCAGGCTCGTCCCCGCGCCCGGCTGCGACTCCCAGGTCCAGGTCTCCTCCAGCCGCACCCGCCCGTCGGGCAGGTCCACGACCTGGGACACGCAGTGGCCCGACGCGGTGGTCCCGTCGGTCTTGAGCTGCACGTACCGGAAGTCGAGACGGTCGCCCTCGCGGGTGCCCACGAGGTGTCCGCGGACGACGTCGCCGCCCGCGTAGTCGGCCCAGACCACACCGTCCCGCTCGTGGTACGCGAACCGGGTGCGGGTGCCGACCTGGCCCGGGGCCTGGTCGGCGACGGGGGCGAGGACGAGGCCGTCGAGCGGTCGCGCCATGGGCGGAGGCTCCCTTACTGAGACGGACGGGGGCGGGCTAGGGTGGCCAACGTAAAGCACTCGCGGGAGCCCGGACGCACCGGGCTGAGAGGGAGGCTGGGCGGCCTCCGACCGTACGAACCTGATCCGGGTCATGCCGGCGAAGGGAGGGGCTGAGGCCCATGCCGTCTGCACGTTCGTCGGACGTCCTCGTCGTCGGGGGCGGGATCATCGGTCTGGTGACGGCCTGGCGGGCCGCGCAGCGCGGGCTCGCCACGGCGCTGGTGGACCCGGAGCCGGGCGGCGGGGCCGCCCAGGTCGCGGCCGGGATGCTGGCCGCCGTCACCGAGCTGCACTTCGGCGAGGAGACCCTGCTCGGCCTCAACCTCGCCTCGGCGCGCCGCTATCCGGACTTCGCCGCCGAGCTCACCGAGGCCACCGGACAGGACCTCGGCTACCGCCGCAGCGGCACGCTGGCCGTCGCGCTGGACGCCGACGACCGCGCCCATCTGCGGGAACTGCACGCGCTCCAGGTCCGTTCGGGGCTGGAGTCGCAGTGGCTGAGCGGCCGTGAGTGCCGTCGGCTTGAGCCGATGCTCGCGCCCGGCGTACGTGGGGGCCTGCGGGTGGACGGCGACCACCAGATCGACCCGCGGCGCCTCGCCGCGGCCCTGGTCACGGCGTGCGAGCGGGCCGGGGTGGTGATGCACCGGACCTGGGCGAAGCGGCTGGCCGTCGCCCGGGAGCGGGCCACCGGGGTGGTCACCACGGAGGGCACCGAACTCGGCGCGGAGCGGGTCGTGCTCGCCGGGGGCAGCCTCAGCGGGCGCCTGGAGGGCGTCCCCGAGGAGGCCGTGCCGCCGGTGCGCCCGGTCAAGGGGCAGGTGCTGCGGCTGACCGTGCCGCGGCGGTACGCGCCCTTCCTGAACCGCACCGTGCGGGCCGTGGTGCGCGGCAGCCACGTCTACCTGGTGCCGCGCGAGAACGGCGAGCTCGTGGTCGGCGCGACCACCGAGGAGCTGGGCTTCGACACCACCGTCACGGCGGGCGGCGTCTACGAACTGCTGCGCGACGCCCACGAACTGGTCCCCGGGATCACCGAACTGCCGCTCACCGAGACCCGGGCGGGACTGCGCCCCGGTTCGCCCGACAACGCTCCGCTGCTCGGCCCGAGCGCGCTGGACGGGCTGCTGCTGGCCACCGGCCACCACCGCAACGGTGTGCTCCTGACGCCCGTGACCGGTGACGTGATGGCCCATGTCCTCGCGACCGGCGAACTCCCCGCCGAGGCACGCCCCTTCACCCCCCTGCGCTTCGGCGCCCCGGCCCGCACGGAGCTGCCCGTATGAACATCGTCGTGAACGGGGAACGCCGGCTGATCGCCGCGGGAACCGCTCTGGAGGCGCTCGTCGCGACCCTGACCGCGTCGTCGTCGGGGGTGGCCGCCGCCCTGAACGAGACCGTCGTGCCGCGGGCGCAGTGGGCGTCCACCCCGCTCGCCGAGGGCGACCGCGTCGAAGTCCTCACCGCCGTCCAAGGAGGCTGACCCATGGCAGACGATCCCCTCGTCCTCGGCGGCACGGCCTACGGTTCCCGGCTGATCATGGGAACGGGCGGCGCCCCCAGCCTCGACGTGCTGGAGCGGGCCCTGGTGGCCTCCGGCACGGAGCTGACGACGGTCGCGATGCGGCGTGTTGACGCGTCCGTGCACGGCTCGGTCCTGTCGGTGCTGAACCGGCTGGGCGTCCGGGTCCTGCCGAACACGGCCGGCTGCTACACCGCGGGAGAGGCCGTGCTGACGGCCCGTCTGGCGCGCGAGGCGCTGGGCACCGACCTGGTCAAGCTGGAGGTCATCGCCGACGAGCGCACCCTGCTGCCCGACCCGGTCGAGCTGCTCGACGCGGCGGAGACACTGGTCGACGACGGCTTCACGGTGCTGCCGTACACCAACGACGACCCGGTGCTGGCGCGGAAGCTGGAGGACGTCGGCTGTGCGGCGGTCATGCCGCTCGGTTCGCCCATCGGCTCCGGGCTCGGGATCCGCAACCCGCACAACTTCGAGCTGATCGTCGAGCAGGCGCGGGTGCCGGTGATCCTGGACGCGGGGGCGGGCACGGCGTCGGACGCCGCGCTCGCGATGGAACTGGGGTGCGCGGGGGTCATGCTGGCCTCGGCGGTGACCCGTGCGCAGGAGCCGGTCCTGATGGCGGAGGCGATGCGGCACGCGGTGGAGGCGGGGCGCCTGGCGCGGCGGGCGGGGCGTATCCCCCGGCGGCATTTCGCCACGGCGTCCTCGCCCGTGGAGGGCAGGGCGGTGCTGGACCCCGAGCGCCCGGCGTTCTGACCACGGGTCCGCCGCCGGCCGGGCCCGCCGGCTCCTGCCTCTCGTCCCGTCCCAGGTTGTCGCGTTGTGGTCTTGCGGCGACAGCCGGGACGTGATCGGACATCTGTGCGACGAACACGTCTTCGTACGAACGGCGCGCGTCACAGGTCGGCTGCAGTCGGGCCCGCGTATCGGCCGAACGGGGCGCCGTGACGGTGACGGCTCGTAGACTCACCTGCGTGGATACGACCCTTCAGGACCCGCTTGTCGGGCACGTGCTCGACGGCCGCTATCGCGTCGAGGCACGGATCGCGGTCGGCGGCATGGCCACGGTCTACAGGGCCCTGGACACCCGCCTCGACCGCGTGCTCGCGCTCAAGGTGATGCATCCGACGCTGGCCGCCGACGCCTCGTTCGTCGAACGGTTCATCCGCGAGGCCAAGTCGGTCGCCCGGCTGGCCCACCCGAACGTGGTGCAGGTCTTCGACCAGGGGGCGGACGGGTCGTACGTCTATCTGGCCATGGAGTACATCGCCGGGTGCACCCTGCGCGACGTGCTCCGCGAGCGGGGCGCCCTGCAGCCGCGGGCCGCGCTCGACATCCTGGAGCCGGTGCTCGCCGCGCTCGGCGCGGCCCACCGCGCCGGGTTCGTGCACCGCGACATGAAGCCGGAGAACGTCCTGATAGGGGACGACGGCCGGGTCAAGGTCGCCGACTTCGGCCTCGTGCGCGCCGTGGACACGGTGACCAGCACGACGGGCACCGTCCTCGGCACCGTGTCGTACCTCGCCCCCGAGCAGATCGAGCACGGGACAGCCGACACCCGCGTCGACGTCTACGCCTGCGGTGTCGTCCTGTACGAGATGCTCACCGGGGCCAAGCCGCACAGCGCGGAATCCGCCGCGCAGGTCCTGTACCAGCACCTCCACGAGGACGTGCCGCCCCCGTCGGCCGCCGTGCCGGGCCTGGCGTACGCGCTGGACGAGCTGGTCACCGCGGCAACGGCCCGCAACCCCGAGGTCCGCCCCGCCGACGCGGTGGCGCTGCTGGGCCGGGTCCTCGAGGCGCGGGCGGGTCTGACCGCCGAGCAGCTCGACGCGATCCCGCCGGGCGCCCTGTCCGTGGGCCACGACAACGCCGACGACCGTACGAGCGTGATCCCGCGCTCGCTGTCCGTCCCCCGTCTCCTGCCGGTGAACGAGGACGACGGCGACCTCGGCCGGACCAGCCGGTTCGAGCAGAGCAGCCCGTTCACCACCGCGCCGGTCGTGACCGCGGGGCCTCCGGGCACCCGGCCGCGGCGCGGGATGCTCCTGGTGGTCGCCGCGATCGTGCTGGCCCTCGGCCTCGGCGCCGGTGTCTGGTACATCAACTCGGGCCAGTTCACCAAGGTCCCGCCGGTCCTCGCGAAGACCGAGCAGCAGGCCAGGACGCAGCTCCAGCACGCCGGACTCGACGTCAAGCGGGTCAAGCACGCCTACAGCGACACGGTGAAGCGCGGCACGGTCATCAGCACCGACCCCGGTGTGGGCCGGCGGATCCGTGACAACGACTCCGTGACGCTGACCATCTCCGACGGCCCCCAGACGGTGAAGGTGCCGGACCTGAAGGGCCTCGCCCTGTTCAAGGCGAGGGAGGTGCTCAAGGGGGACGGGCTCGCCCCGGGCATGGTCACCCGCGAGTTCAGCGAGGATGTCACCAAGGGCTTCGTGATCGGCACCGATCCGGCCGCGGGCACGCAGCGGCACTCGGGTTCGGCGATCGCGATCGTGGTGAGCAAGGGCGCCCCGGTGGAACTGCCGGACGTGACCGGCTCGTCGGTGGAGGACGCCACCGCGCAGCTGGAGGGCGCGGGCCTGAAGGTGAAGATCGCCCCGGAGCGGGTCACCTCGGAGTTCGACAAGGGGCAGGTCGCCCAGCAGTCGCCGGACGCGGGCCGCGAGGCCGCCACGGGCGACACGGTGACGCTGACGCTCTCCAAGGGCCCCGAGATGGTGGAGGTCCCGGACGTCGTCGGCGACAGCGTGGACGACGCCAAGAAGGCGCTGGAGGACGCCGGGTTCAAGGTCGACGAGGACCGCGGGCTGCTCGGGCTCTTCGGCGACACCGTCAAGAAGCAGTCGGTGCACGGCGGCGACACCGCGCCCAAGGGATCGACGATCACGATCCAGATCCGCTGAGCGGAGCCGCGGGACGGGGCGGGCTCGCGAGGGTCCGCCCGCGGGGCGTCCGGCGGCGCGTGACACCCTGGCGGGCGTGACCAGCAAGCACCTCCGCAACCCCGTCGGCGGCCATGTCCCGGTGGCCGGCGGCCTCAACTCCGTCGGCCTTTCCTACGCCCGCGACCTCGCGGCCGAGACCGTCCAGGTCTTCGTCGCCAATCCGCGCGGCTGGGCGACGCCCGCCGGGAACCCGAAGCAGGACGAGGACTTCCGCGCCGCGTGCGCCGCAGGGTCGATCCCCGCGTACGTCCACGCCCCGTATCTGATCAACTTCGGCTCGCACACCGAGGCGACGGTCGAGAAGTCGGTGGAGTCGCTGCGGCACTCGCTGCGCCGCGGACGGGAGATCGGCGCCCTCGGGGTCGTCGTGCACACCGGGAGCGCCACCGGCGGCCGGGAACGGTCCGTGGCCCTGCGGCAGGTGCGCGAGCGGCTGCTGCCGCTGCTGGACGAGCTGACCCACGAGGACGACCCGTTCCTGCTGCTGGAGTCGACCGCCGGCCAGGGCTCCTCCCTGTGCTCGCGCACCTGGGACTTCGGCCCCTACTTCGAGGCCCTGGACGCCCACCCCAAGCTGGGGGTCTGCCTCGACACGTGCCACATCTTCGCGGCGGGCCACGACCTGACCGGGCCGACCGGGATGCACCAGACCCTGGACCTGCTGGTCGACACCGTCGGTGAGGGGCGGCTGAAGCTGATCCACGCCAACGACTCCAAGGACGTGGTCGGCGCGCACAAGGACCGCCACGAGAACATCGGCTCCGGCCACATAGGCGAGGACCCGTTCCGGGCCCTGATGACGCACCCGGCCACCGAGGGCGTGCCGCTGATCATCGAGACGCCCGGCGGGAAGGAGGGGCACGCGGCGGACGTGGAGCGGCTGAAGAAGCTGCGCGACGGTTAGTCCCGAACTCGTTCTGGCGAGCTCGGGAATACCCCAGGGGGGTATACGGTTCCTTCTGTGCGAAGGAACCGTGACTCGACATTGGGGGACCTCATGGAGCACGAGACACACACCCACGAGACGCACTCGGCGCACACCGCGCACGAGCCGCACGCGCACGCGGGCCACACGGCACCGGCCGGGTGGTCCATGGCCGCCCTGGCCACCCTGCACTGCCTCACCGGCTGTGCCGTCGGCGAGGTCCTCGGCATGGTCGTGGGCACGGCGCTCGGGTGGGGAAACCTCGCGACGACGATCCTCGCGATCGTGCTGGCGTTCTTCTTCGGCTACTCGCTCACCCTGCGCGGAGTGCTGAAGGCGGGTGTCGACCTGCGCACCGCGGTCCGGGTGGCGCTGGCGGCGGACACCCTGTCCATCGCGGTGATGGAGCTGATCGACAACGGCGTCATCGTGCTGTGGCCGGACGCGATGGACGCGACGCTCAAGGACCCACTGTTCTGGGGCTCGCTGCTGATCTCGCTCGCGGTGGCCTTCGTGGTCACCACACCCGTCAACAAGTGGACGATCGGCCGGGGCAAGGGCCACGCCGTGGTGCACCGGTACCACCACTGACCCGCACGCCCGGGGACACCCGGGACGGCGGCGCCGGCACTCGGGCCCGGGGCTCAGAGTTCGGGGCCGTCCCCGGGTTCCTCCTGGTAGGAGTAGCGCTGCTCGCGCCAGGGGTCACCGAGGTTGTGATAGCCGCGCTCCTCCCAGAAGCCGCGGCGGTCGGCGGTCATGTACTCGACGCCGCGCACCCACTTGGGGCCCTTCCAGGCGTAGAGGTGCGGGACGACCAGACGCAGCGGGAAGCCGTGTTCCGCCGTCAGCAGCTCGCCGTCCTTGTGGGTGGCGAAGATGGTGCGCTCGGAGGCGAAGTCCGCGAGCCGCAGGTTCGAGCTGAACCCGTACTCGGCCCAGACCATCACATGGGTGACGGCGGGCGCGGGCGGGGCTATCTCCAGGATCGTCCGGGCGGGGACACCACCCCATTCGGCCCCGAGCATGCTGAACTTCGTGACGCAGTGCAGATCGGCGACGACGGACGCGTACGGCAGGGCGGTGAACTCGTCGTGGGTCCAGCACTGCTTCCCGCCGTCGGCGGTGGCGCCGAACACCCGGAACTCCCAGCGTTCGGGGCGGAACTTGGGCACCGGTCCGTAGTGCGTGACCGGCCAGCCGCGCTGGAGTCGCTGTCCCGGCGGAAGCTCCGACTGTGCCGTTTCTCCAGATTCGTGCTCCACCGGCTGACCCATGACTCCATCCTGACAGACCCGCGGCAGTGCCCATGACCAGCACCGGCCGGATGGGGGCAACCCGGAGTAAGCATGCACTTACTGGACGCTCCCGGACACCGGTGAAAAGATGCGGCGCAATCAGGCCATTGATCCGCTTGGAAGGAGCCTCTGCGATGCAGGGCGACCCCGAGGTCATCGAATTCCTCAACGAGCAGCTGACCGCCGAGCTGACCGCGATCAACCAGTACTTCCTGCACGCGAAGATGCAGGAGAACTTCGGCTGGACGAAGCTCGCGAAGTACACGCGGCACGAGTCGTTCGACGAGATGAAGCACGCGGAGGTGCTCACCGACCGCATCCTGTTCCTGGACGGACTGCCGAACTACCAGCGGCTCTTCCACGTCCGGGTGGGGCAGACGGTCACGGAGATGTTCCAGGCCGACCGGCAGGTGGAGGTCGAGGCGATCGACCGCCTCAAGCGCGGGATCGAGGTGATGCGCGCGAAGGGCGACATCACGTCGGCCAACATCTTCGAGTCGATCCTCGAGGACGAGGAGCACCACATCGACTACCTGGACACCCAGCTCGAACTGGTCGAGAAGCTCGGCGAGGCGCTCTACATCGCGCAGCTGATCGAGCAGCCGGAGAGCTAGGCGGCCTCTTGCCGGTCGGCGCCGAGGACCTCGGAGAGCACCGGCATGCCCCGGTCGGCCAGGTCGCGGCGGGGGCACGAGCCCCTGCCCAGCAGTGCCTGGATCCGGCGTACGCACGAACCGCAGTCCGTGCCCGCCTTGGAGGCCGAGGCTATCTGCCGCGGAGTGCAGGCGCCGTCCTCCGCATGCTTCTTCACCTGCTGCTCGGTGATCCCGAAACAACTGCAGACGTACACGCGGTTCACCTCCCGCCGGAATCGCTGGGTCGTGCCGTCCCGATGATCGGTGAGGCTAACCTAACCTTACCCGTGACACAGGAACCGCAAAAGTGCCGTGGGGCGCGGATCGTATGTGATCCGCGCCCCACTTCAGGCGCCCGTAACAGGCGTTCCGCCTGTTGATCTGCTACTGGTCGCGGTACATCTCGGCGACGAGGAACGCCAGGTCAAGGGACTGGCTGCGGTTCAGACGGGGGTCGCAGGCCGTCTCGTAGCGCTGGTGCAGATCGTCGACGAAGATCTCGTCGCCGCCGCCCACGCACTCGGTGACGTCGTCACCGGTGAGCTCGACGTGGATGCCGCCCGGGTGCGTGCCGAGACCCTTGTGGACCTCGAAGAAGCCCTTGACCTCGTCGAGCACGTCGTCGAAGCGGCGGGTCTTGTGGCCCGAGGCCGCCTCGAAGGTGTTGCCGTGCATCGGGTCGGTCACCCAGGCCACGGTCGCGCCGGAGGCGGTGACCTTCTCGACCAGCTCGGGCAGCTTGTCGCGGACCTTGTCCGCGCCCATGCGCACGATGAAGGTGAGCCGGCCCGGCTCGCGGTCCGGGTCGAGGCGCTCGATGTACTGCAGCGCCTCCTCGGCCGTCGTCGTCGGGCCGAGCTTGATCCCCACGGGGTTGCGGATCTTCGACGCGAACTCGATGTGCGCCCCGTCCAGCTGGCGGGTGCGCTCGCCGATCCACACCATGTGGCCCGAGACGTCGTACAGGTTCCCGGTGCGCGAGTCGACGCGGGTCAGCGCCGACTCGTAGTCGAGGAGCAGCGCCTCGTGCGAGGAGAAGAACTCGACGGTCTTGAACTCCTCCGGGTCGGTGCCGCAGGCCCGCATGAAGTTCATCGCGTTGTCGATCTCACGCGCGAGCTGCTCGTAGCGCTGGCCGGACGGGGACGACTTCACGAAGTCCTGGTTCCAGGCGTGCACCTGGCGCAGGTCGGCGTAACCGCCGGTGGTGAAGGCGCGCACCAGGTTCAGCGTCGAGGCGGAGGCGTTGTACATCCGCTTCAGGCGCTCGGGGTCCGGGATACGGGCCTTCTCGTTGAAGTCGAAGCCGTTGACCGAGTCGCCCCGGTAGGTCGGCAGGGTCACGCCGTCGCGGGTCTCGGTGCCCTTGGAGCGCGGCTTGGAGTACTGGCCGGCGATCCGGCCGACCTTCACCACGGGGACCGAGGCGGCGTACGTGAGGACGGCGCCCATCTGGAGCAGCGTCTTGAGCTTGTTGCGGATGTGGTCGGCCGACACGGCGTCGAAGGCCTCGGCGCAGTCGCCGCCCTGGAGAAGGAACGCCTCTCCCTTGGCGACGGACGCCATCCGGGCGCGCAGCTGGTCGCACTCGCCCGCGAAGACGAGCGGCGGATACGACTCGAGGTCCGCGATCACATCGCGCAGAGCCTCGGCATCGGGGTACTCGGGCTGCTGCGCCGCGGGCAGGTTTCGCCAGGTGTTGCCAGCGCTCGCGCTGGACTTAGCGTTCACGGTCACCCGGACAACATTACGGGGTCGTGTCGGGCGTCTTGTCCACATGCTCATCAAGTGAGACGAACCCCGCTCGATCGGTGCCTCCCCGGGCGGCCGCGACGGCCGCCCGGGAGACGGAGTGGCCGGTTGCTAGTCGACGTCCAGACGGTCGCGGTCGATGGAGATCCGCACCCCGCCGTGGGTCTCGGTGGTGTCGCCCACGTACTGGTGGACGCGCTGGTGCTTGGACCACAGGGACGTGGGGATCGAGGAGTCGGACGTGCTCGACACCCCGTTCCAGCGGGCGAAGTGGATCACGTCGGGCAGGGTGACCCGGCTCTTGTTGGCGATCAGGTCGGACACCAGGGACGAGGTGTTGCCGTACGCGCCGGAGCGGTAGCCGAGCGCGTGCAGGCGCGCGGTGTACGCCTGGAGGTAGGAGAGCACCGAGTCGGTGACCTTGCCTCCGGGCTCGTAGTGCTCAAGGTCGAGATAGAGCACCGAGCCCTTGCCGAAGCCCAGCGCGGCCGCCTGCTTGACGGCGTCGTCGGCGCCTGCGGTGCCCTGCGAGACCGGGCTGGTGATCGCCGAGCAGCCGCCGCCGCAGCTGCCGCCGTCGGAGGACGGCTGCCGGCCGACGTACAGCGGGAAGAAGCGCCAGCCTCGCGTGTACTGGGTGCGCACCCAGCCGGCGGTCAGGTGCTGCTGGGCGCAGGCGCGGTTGATGCCGCCGATGTAGACCCCGATGGCCCCGTACGGGGAGTCGTCGCGCCAGGCGTCCATCGCCGACTGGCTCGGGGCGGTGCAGGCGTCGAAGCCCTCGCCGCGGAAGGAGGTCGCGTCGGCGGGCAGCGCGGTCACCGCGGCCGCGTCCGCGTCGCCCTCCCGGCGGGCGGAGGCCACCGGGAGTCCGGCGCTGCGCAGGACCGCCTGGATCCGCGCCCGGTCGTACCCGTAGGCGGCGGTGACGGCGATGCGGTCGGCGGTGGCCCGGTAGGTGCGGGCCGTCGGGTTCTCGGTGACGGCGCGGGGGGCCACGGGGGCGGGCTGGACGAGCAGCGCCTCGGTACGGCCGCTGGCCCGGGCCGGGCAGTTCTGGTCGTTGCCCGGTGTGCCGAGGTAGACGGCGTGACGGTCGAAGCGGACACAGGTGTCGGGGTGCTTCTTCAGGTCCACGATCCGCCAGGAGTCGGGCACGGTGAAGATGTAGCCGCGGTAGGAGACCTGGGTCTGGTCCTCGGAGCCGCTCTGGCGCGGGGCGGAGCTCGCGGGGACGAGCGGCCCGGCGGCGAGGGCGGCCGCCGCGACGAGCACGGTCAGGGCGCGGGCGCCGGTCCGGCGGGGCTGGGACGAACGGACTGCGTGCATGGTTCTCGTTTCTCGGTGCGTTCGGTCTGTCTGGCCATCCATGGCCGGTGACCGGACCGTCGGAACGCCCCGCGGGACCGTTTCACGCTGTTGCGCGCCCCTCACCGTCGGGTAAGGTGCGGCGCATGTTCGCGCACTCGAACCAGAACTGGTGGTGGACCGCTCATCCGGCGGCCCGCTGACTGCGCGTAGACGAAAACTTCGCGAAGGCCGCCCGAGGGGCGGCCTTCGGTGTTTGCGGACCCGGGTCGTTCCTCTCCGAACTGCACGCTTCGAGAGAAGGACCGCACCCGATGAACCTGCTCGACCTGCTGGACGATCCCCTTCCCTTCGCCCTGCTGCGCCGCCGCACCCCGGGCCGCGACCACGACGTGGTCGAGGTGCTGCGGGGCCCGGTGCGCGAGGTGGAAAGCCTCGCCGACATCCCCGACGAGGCCCTCGCCCTGATCCCGTTCCGGCAGATCCGCGAACGCGGCTTCGACGTCCGCGACGACGGCACCCCGCTGACGGTGCTCGTCCCCGAGGAACGCGTCGAAGTGCCGCTCGCCCGGGCGCTGGAGGAGCTGCCGGCCCACGACGTCCGGGTCGAGGGGGGCGGCTTCGACGTCGGCGACGAGGAGTACTCCGGGATCGTCGAGCGGGTGCTGCGCGAGGAGATCGGACGCGGCGAGGGCGCCAACTTCGTGATCCGGCGGACGTACGAGGGCCGGATCCCGGGGTTCGGACGGGCCGACGCGCTGGCGCTGTTCCGGCGGCTGCTGGTCGGCGAGCGGGGCGCGTACTGGACGTTCGTCGTGCACACCGGGGAGCGAACCCTGGTCGGGGCGAGCCCCGAGGTGCATGTGCGGATGTCCGCCGGGACGGTCGTGATGAACCCGATCAGCGGGACGTACCGCTACCCGGCCGGCGGGCCGACGCCCGAGGACCTGCTCGCGTTCCTCGCCGACGGCAAGGAGATCGAGGAGCTCTCGATGGTCGTCGACGAGGAGCTCAAGATGATGTGCACGGTCGGTGACATGGGCGGGGTGGTGATCGGGCCGCGGCTCAAGGAGATGGCCCATCTCGCGCACACCGAGTACGAGTTGCGGGGCCGTTCCTCGCTGGACGTGCGCGACGTGCTGCGGGAGACCATGTTCGCGGCGACCGTCACCGGCTCCCCGGTGCAGAACGCCTGCCGGGTCATCGAGCGTCACGAGGTCGGCGGGCGCGGCTACTACGCGGGCGCGCTGGCGCTCGTCGGGCGGCAGTCGGAGGAGGGGCCGGACGGCGGGCCGGGGGCACAGACCCTCGACTCCCCCATCCTCATCCGCACCGCCGACATCGACGCGGACGGCCGGCTGCGGGTGCCCGTCGGCGCCACCCTGGTGCGGGGCTCGGACCCGGCGGGCGAGGTCGCCGAGACGCACGCCAAGGCGGCCGGGGTGCTGGCGGCGCTGGGGGTGCGGCCCGGCCGGCCGCGTCCGGACCGCGCCCGGCCGGGGCTCGGCGACGATCCCCGGGTGCGGGCGTCGCTGGACGGGCGGCGTGCCTCGCTCGCGCCGTTCTGGCTGCGGATGCAGGAGCGGTCCCGGGAACTCACCGGACACGCGCTGGTCGTGGACGCCGAGGACACCTTCACCGCGATGCTCGCGCACGTGCTGCGCTCCTGTGGCCTGGAGGTGACGGTACGCCGCTACGACGAGCCGGGGCTGCGCGAGGCGGTCCGCGCGCACGAGGGTCCCGTCGTCCTCGGCCCCGGTCCCGGCGATCCCTCGGACGCGGCGGACCCCAAGATGCGTTTCCTGCGCGCCCTGACCGCGGAGGTGCTCCGGGAGCACCGGCACGGCGTCCTCGGCGTCTGCCTCGGGCACGAGCTGATCGCGGCCGAGCTGGGCCTGGAGATCGTGCGCAAGGACGTGCCGTACCAGGGCGCGCAGACCCGTATCGACCTCTTCGGGCGGCCCGAGACCGTCGGCTTCTACAACAGCTTCGTGGCGGCCTGCGACGACGAGGCGCTGGCGGAGCTGTCCGCGCACGGCGTCGAGGTCAGCCGGGCCGCGAACGGGGAGGTGCACGCGCTGCGCGGTCCCGGGTTCGCGGGCGTCCAGTTCCACCCGGAGTCGGTGCTGACGCTGAACGGGGCGGACGTGGTGCGGGAGCTGACGGGTCAGCTGCGGGGCACGAGCACGTTCTGCGAGCGGCGGCCCTCGGTGTAGTCGAGGACGTTGGCGGCGGTGGCGTCGACGATCTGGCCGACGGCCTCCCGGGTGTAGTACGCCTGGTGGGAGGTGACCAGGACGTTCGGGAAGGTGACCAGACGGGCAAGGGTGTCGTCCTCGACGGTCTCCAGGGACTTGTCTAGGAAGAAGAGCCCGGCCTCCGCCTCGTACACGTCGAGGCCGACGCCGGTGAAGCGGCCCTCGCGCAACGCGGCGACGAGGGCCCGGCTGTCGAGGAGGCCGCCGCGGCTGGAGTTCACCAGGATCGCGTCGTCCTTCATCAGCCGCAGCGCCTCGGCGTCGATGAGGTGCTGGGTCTCCGGCATCAGCGGGACGTGCAGGGTGACGAGGTCGGACTCGGCGAGCAGATGCTCCTTGGAGACGTACTCCATGCCTAGCGCGACGCACGCCGGGTTCTCGGCGACGTCCCAGCCGAGCAGCTTCATGCCGAAGCCGTGGGCGATGCGGGTGAAGGCCTCGCCGATCTTCCCGGTGCCGACGACACCCGCGGTGCGGCCGTGCATGTCCCGGCCCATCAGCCCTTCGAGGCGGAAGTCGAAGTCGCGGGTGCGGTTGGCGGCGCGCACGATCCGGCGGTTGACGGCCATGCCGAGGGTCCAGGCGAACTCGGCGACCGAGTACGGCGAGTAGGACGAGACCCGGGCGACGGTCATGCCGAGGCGCTCGGCGACCTCCAGGTCGATGTTGTTGAACCCGGTGGAGCGCTGGGCGACGAGCTGGGTGCCGCCGGCCGCCAGGGTCTGCAGCACCCGGTTCCCCAGGGCGCAGTTGACGCTGGTGGACACCAGCTCGTAGCCGGAGGCGATGGGGGCGGTGTCCTCGGTGAGGAAGACGTCCAGGCAGCGGACCTCGTGACGTCCCTCGAAGGCCTTCTCGATCAGGGGCTTCTCGTCGGCCTGGACGCCGAACGCCAGAATCTCCACCGGTCTCTCCCGTGCTCGGGTACGGGCCGAATATTACGGCCCGTACCCACGGGCCGCCGCGACGCGGCCGGGACGCACGCGGCCGGCGCGCGTCCCGGCCACCGGCTGAGTGCTGCCCGCCGAAGGCCGCCGGTCCCGGCGATCAGCCGAAGAAGACGCCGGCCTCCGCGTACAGGGCGGGGTCCACCGTCTTCAGCCTGGCGGTGGCCTCCGCGATGGGCACGCGGACGATGTCGGTGCCGCGCAGCGCCACCATCTTGCCGAAGTCGCCCTCACGGACGGCCTCGATGGCGTGCAGCCCGAAGCGGGTGGCGAGCCAGCGGTCGAAGGCGCTGGGCGACCCGCCGCGCTGGACGTGCCCGAGCACCGTGGTGCGGGCCTCCTTGCCGGTACGCCGCTCGATCTCCTTGGCCAGCCACTCGCCGACCCCGGAGAGCCGGACGTGACCGAAGGAGTCCAGGCTGCCGTCCTTGAGGACCATGTCGCCGTCCTTGGGCATGGCGCCCTCGGCGACGACGACGATCGGCGCGTACGACGCCTTGAAGCGCGAGGTCACCCAGGCGCAGACCTGGTCGACGTCGAAGCGCTGCTCGGGGATGAGGACGACGTTCGCGCCGCCGGCCAGGCCCGAGTGGAGGGCGATCCAGCCCGCGTGGCGGCCCATCACCTCGCAGACGAGGACGCGCATGTGCGATTCGGCGGTGGTGTGGAGACGGTCGATGGCCTCGGTCGCGATGTTGACCGCCGTGTCGAAGCCGAAGGTGTAGTCGGTGGCGGACAGGTCGTTGTCGATGGTCTTCGGCACGCCGACGACGTTGATGCCGTACTCGTCGCCGAGCCGCGCGGCCACGCCCAGGGTGTCCTCGCCGCCGATCGCGATGAGCGCCCCGACCTCCTGCTTGGCGAGGTTGTCCTTGATCCGGCGGATGCCGTTCTCCTGCTTGAGGGGGTTGGTGCGCGAGGATCCGAGGATCGTGCCGCCGCGCGGCAGGATCCCGCGCACGGCGGGGATGTCGAGCCGGACGGTGTCGCCCTCGAGCGGCCCCCGCCAGCCGTCCCGGTACCCGACGAAGTCATAGCCGTACTCCTGCACGCCCTTGCGGACGATGCCCCGGATGACGGCGTTGAGCCCGGGGCAGTCGCCGCCTCCGGTCAGTACTCCGACCCGCATGGAAAGTCCCTTCGCCACGGTTGGCTGTCGGACTCACGCTAATAGTGATCCAGGTCACTTCGGCATGGCGCGTACGGGCTGTTCCGGTGAAATATCGGAGAGTTGACCGGTACCGATCACCCGAAGGACGGCATCCGCGCGGGTCACGCCTCGTCCAGACCCCGCTCTATGGCGTAACGGACCAGCTCGACGCGGTTGTGCAACTGGAGCTTGCCCAGGGTGTTCTGCACATGGTTCTGGACGGTGCGGTGCGAGATGACCAGACGTTCGGCGATCTGCTTGTAGCTCAGACCCTTGGCCACCAGGCGCAGCACCTCCGTCTCACGGTCGGTCAGCTGCGGGGCCCTCGGCTCGTCGGCGCCCGTCGCGGGGACGGGTTCCGAGGCCAGCCGGCGGTACTCGCCGAGCACCAGGCCCGCGAGGCCCGGGGTGAACACCGGGTCTCCCGCGGCCGTCCGGCGCACCGCGTCGGTCAGCTCCTCCGCGGAGGCCGACTTCAGCAGGTAGCCGGTCGCGCCCGACTTCACCGCCTCCAGCACGTCGGCGTGCTCGCCACTGGCCGACAGCACCAGGACGCGCAGGGCCGGGTGGGCGCCGACCAGTTCCTTGCAGACCTGGACACCGGGCTTGGCCGGCAGGTTCAGGTCGAGGACGAGGACGTCGGGTGCCGCCGCCGGCGCCCGGCGCACGGCCTGTTCGCCGTCGCCCGCGGTCGCGACCACGTCGAACCCGGCGGCCTCCAGGTCACGGGCCACGGCGTCCCGCCACATGGGGTGGTCGTCCACGACCATGACCTTGATGGGGCTCTCCCCCGTCCGCGGCTGCGCCGCGTTCCCGCCCGTCATCGCCCTGCCGCCGCCTTCGTCATCGTCTCTCCGCCTTCCCCCGCGCGCCTTTCGCGCCCTTCGGTACCTTCAGCTCGACCTCGGTGCCCTGCCCGGGCACCGAGACCAGTTCCGCCGTGCCGCCCAGGTCGCGCAGCCTGCCGCGGATCGAGAGGGCCACGCCGAGCCGGCCCTCGCCCTCGGCCTGGGCGAGCCGTCCCTCGGGGATGCCGGGGCCGTCGTCGCGGACCGTCACGATCACGGCGTCGGGTTCGTCCTCGACCAGGATCCAGGCGCGTGCGTCCGCGCCGACGTGCACGCGGACATTGTCCAGGGCCGCGCCCACGGCCGCGGCCAGCTCCCGGGCGGCGGGCGCGTCCAGCGGCACCGGCGCCCCGGGCTCGGAGAGGCTCACCCGGGCCGTGGCGTACGGGGCGAGCAGGGCGCGCAGGTCGAGGGGGCCGGCGTCCTCGTCGTCGGGTTCGTCGACTGCGCGCACCAGCGCGCCGAGCGCCGCGTCCTCCGACACCCGGGAGACGGGGACCAGACCGCCGGACACCAGCGTGCGCAGCGCGGCCTCCTGCTCCCCGGCCATCCGGCCGAGCTCCGCCGCCTCGCCGCCGAGCGCGCTGCCCCGCCGCTGCACCATGGCGAGGACCTGGAGCACTCCGTCGTGGATGTCCCGGGCGAGGCGCTCGCGTTCCCGGGTGGCGGCCTCGATCTCCAGGGCGCGGGCGAGGGTGCGCTCGGAGGCGCGGGCCACCTCGACGACGTAGCCGATGGCGATGGAGGCGACCCAGACGAGGATCACGTTGTGCACGGTGTCCCGGGTCGGGGCGCCGCGCTCGACGAGGTTGGCCACGGCGACGAGCGTGGAGGCGAAGGCCGCCCACCGCCAGCCGCCCTTGATCGCGAAGGCCAGGACGGCACCGGCCGTCCAGATCGAGGGCAGGGTCGGACCGCCGGCGTCGATGCGCGCGGCGGAGTCGGCGACGCGGGTGAGCAGGATGCCGGTCAGCGCGACGGTGAGGTCGGCGGCGAGGAACCTCTTGGTGCAGGCGGCCGCGCCCGCGACCTTCGGGAGCGTGGCCAGCGTCCAGACGAGCAAGAACGCGAAGAACGCGACGGCCACCCACGGGCGGGCGAACTTGCCGTACGTGGTGGCGAACAGGCCGATCGCGTACAGCACCGTCAGCACCCGGTACCCGGTCAGCGCACGCCACAGCGGCTGCTCGACCGACATCCTCATGACTCTCTCGCGCTTGGCCATGCCCCCCACCCCGTGCCGCCGACGTCCCTACGGACGCTCCGGGGAGCCGGAACGTTGCCTCTCGGCCCGTCCGGCTGTCCCCTCCGCCCCCCAACCGCTAACCGGCCGCCGGACCGGCCTGTTCCCCGGACCGGCCCTCGGGGGCCTGCTTTTCGGGGTCCTTCGCCTCCGGGGCCTGCTCCTCGGGGGCCTCGGCCTCGGAGGCGGCCTTGTCGGAAGCCGTCTTGTCGGACGCCTGCTCCTCGGAAGCCCGGACCTCGGAGGCGGCCTTGTCGGAAGCCGTCCTGTCGGACGCCTGCTCCTCGGCCTGTTCCCTGGCCGCCTGCTTCTCCGCCTGGGCGAGCGCCGCCTTCGCCGCCTTCTCGGCGTCCTTCTCGGCCTTCGCCGCCTCCGCGATCTGCCGCTTGGCGGCCGTCGCGTACATGTCGACGTACTCCTGGCCGGACAGCTTCATGATCTCGTACATGACCTCGTCGGTCACCGCGCGGAGCACGAACCGGTCGTGCTCCATGCCGCTGTAGCGGCTGAAGTCCAGCGGCTCACCGATGCGGATGCCCGGACGCATCAGCTTGGGCATCAGCTTGCCGGGCGGCTGGATCTTCTCCGTGTCGATCATCGCGACCGGGATGACGGGCGCGCCGGTGGCGAGGGCCACGCGCGCGAGACCGCCGGGCTTGCCGCGGTAGAGACGGCCGTCGGGCGAACGCGTGCCCTCGGGATAGATGCCGAACAGCTCACCGCGCTCGATCACGTCGATGCCGCTCTTGATGGCCGCCTCGCCCGCGCCGCGCCCGCCGGAGCGGTCCACCGGGAGCTGGCCGACCCCCTTGAAGAAGGCCGCCGTCATCCGGCCCTTGATGCCCGGGGTGGTGAAGTACTCCGCCTTCGCGATGAAGGTCACCTTGCGTTCGAGGACCGCCGGGAGGAAGAACGAGTCCGAGAACGAGAGGTGATTGCTCGCCAGAATGGCCGGGCCCTCGGCGGGGATGTTCTCGAGGCCTTCCACCCAGGGTCTGAAGGCGAGCTTCAGCGGCCCTCCGATGGAAAACTTCATTGCGCCGTAGATCACCCGCGTGCCTCCTGTGTCGTAGATCAGACCTTAACCCGGAGCACCGTCAAAGGACCCGACGACCCTGGTCGGTGTCAGTACGGTCGCGTACGGTGAAGCACATCCGGAGTCGTTTTCCGCCCAACTCATGAACAGGAGACCGAGGTGCCGGTCCTTCCTGGAGCCGAGCCGTTCCGCCACGAGGGCGGAGAGGTCGGCGTCCTCCTCTGCCACGGTTTCACGGGCTCACCGCAGTCGCTGCGCCCGTGGGCGGAGTACCTCGCCGAGCGCGGTCTGACCGTGTCCCTGCCGCTGCTGCCGGGACACGGCACGCGCTGGCAGGACATGCAGGTCACCGGCTGGCAGGACTGGTACGCGGAGGTCGACCGCGAGCTGCGCTCCCTGCGCGCGCGCTGCTCGCGGGTGTTCGTGATGGGGCTCTCGATGGGGGGCGCGCTGGCCCTGCGGCTCGCGGCCCGGCACGGGGACGGGATCAGCGGCGTCGTCCTCGTCAATCCGCTCAACAAGGTGCAGGGACTGTCCGCGCACGCCCTGCCCGTGCTCCGTCACCTCGTTCCCTCCGTGAAGGGCATCGCGAGCGACATCGCGAAGGAGGGTTCCGAGGAGCTGGGGTACGACCGGGTGCCGCTGCACGCCGCGCATTCGATGCGCCGGCTGTGCGCGGTCGTGGACGCGGACCTGCCGCAGGTCACCCAGCCGCTCCTGCTGCTGCACAGCCTGCAGGACCACGTGGTCTCCCCCGCCGACTCGGCCCGCATCCTCGGCCGGGTGTCCTCCACGGACGTCACGGAGATCGTGCTGGAACAGAGCTACCACGTCGCGACGTTGGACCACGACGCGGACCGGATCTTCGAGGAGAGCCACTCCTTCGTCACCCGGCTCGCGCCCGGTGCCGGCACGGAGGCCGACGCCGGTCGGGCGGGACGCAAGGAAGGGACGGCAGCCGGTGGCTGAGCACGACGCCGACCGCGGCGAATCCGAGGAGAAGGGCGTACCCGTCGGCGAGCCGCTCGACGGCGCGCGCGGCGAGGGACTCGGCGACGCGCTCACCGAGTCCGCCGGGGAGCAGCCCAAGGAGTCGAGCGGTGACGCCCTCGGGGGGCCGGCCGGTGACGCGCAGGGCGTGCCCTTCGACGAGGAGGCCGCCTGGAAGTCGATCATCGAGGGCTACGGGGAGGAGCCGCCGGACCCGCCGGGTTCGCGGCCGTTCCGGCCCATCGAGGACCTGGCCCTGCCCGAGCCCGGGGAGGACACCGGCTCGGGGACCGGGAGCACCGGGGACGGCGAGGACGGTGACACCCCGGCTCCGGACGCCGGGTCCGAGCCGGATGCCTCCTCCGGAGACCTGCCCTCCGCCGCCAAGCCGCTCGGCAGCTCCGTCCGCTTCGCGCCCGGTGTCGGCGGCCCGCGGGACTACCGCGTGTCCGAGCCGTCCGAGGACGACTTCGACGAGGACGACGAGGGCCACTTCGTTCCGCCGGAGCCGCCTCCGCTGCCCGACGCGGACACGACCGCGAAGTTCGCCTGGCTCGGCGTGCTCGGCGGCCCCGCCCTGCTGCTGCTGGCCGTGCTGCTCGGCTGGGACATGACCTGGTGGCTCACCACCCTGGGCATCGGCGGCTTCCTCGGCGGCTTCGCCACGCTGGTGACGCGTATGAAGGACGACGACGAGGACGACCGGGACCCGGGCAGCGGCGCGGTGGTCTGACCGTCCGGCCCGAACCGGCGGAGGCCGGCTCGGCTGACGTGACGGGGACCGGCGGGGGGGCTGACGGGACGGGGACCGGCGGAGGCCGGCGCGGGCTGACGGGGACAGGCGGAGGCCGGCCCGGACCGGGGCGGTCCGGGCCTGCGCAGTTACGTCGCGGGCACTCTGAGGGCGGCCAGCACGGGCAGATGGTCCGTGGCCGCCCTCAGGTCCCGCTCGCTCACCCCGGGAAGGCCGAGCGGCACCCCGCAGCCGAGGACCTCTACGCCGGGCGTGGCGAAGACGGCGTCGATGCGGCGGTCGGGCCCGTCGAAGGTCCAGGTGTGCTCCCCGCCCCAGGGGCGGGTCGCCCAGCCGTCCTGGAGCGCGTCCGCTAGCCGGCGGAAGGCCGGTCCCGTCGGGCGTTCGTTGAGGTCGCCTCCGGCGACGGCGTGCACGGTGCCGAGACCGGCGACCCGGTCGAGGAGCATGCCGCTCTGCTCCAGGCGCTCGTCGTTCCGGAGCGAGAGGTGGCAGCTCAGCACGCCGAGCCGTGCTCCCCCGAAGCGGACGACCGCGGTGGCGAAGCCGCGCCGGTGCTCGCCCGGGGTGAGCGGGAGCAGTACGTCCTCGGTGCGCTCCACGGTGGCCCGCAGGGAGCACAGCAGCGCGGGTCCGGCGGCGGTGGCGCCCCCGGAGAGCATGACCAGGTCGGAGGCGGCGGCCAGGCGCGCGAGCTTCTTGCGCCAACGGAAGAACCGCGGCGCCTCCTGGACCAGGACGAGGTCCGGTGCGCAGGCGGTGATCACCCGGGCGAGGGCGTCGGTGTCGTCGCGCATCGAGCGGATGTTGTAACTGAGCACGCGGATGACGGCCGAACCGTCGGACTCGGTGCGGGACGCGGGCAGCGGACTGGCGGAGAAGCTGGTCGGCATGGCGATCAAGATACGCGCAGGAGTGCTGCCGCACCGGCCGAAGGACCACATGGGGTGCGCCGGAGTCGGCGGGGCGCGCGGTCTTTGCGGGCGCTCGGGGCGTGGGGGTGTGCGCCCCCTTGGGTGGGTGATCCGCAGGTGGAGGTGCGCCGGCCTCGGCGGGGGCGGGGCGTGGGAAAACATGGCTGCGCCCGCCGGCCTGTGCGGGGGCGGGGCGTGGGAAAACATGGCTGCGCCCGCCGGCCTGTGCGGGGGCGGGGCATGGGAAAACATGGCTGCGCCCGCCGGCCTGTGCGGGGGCGGCGGGCGCTGTCGTGCCGTGTGCGGGTACTACATGATCGGGTCGGGCTCCCGGGCGAGGTCCGCCGCGCCGACGAGACCCGCCTTGTTGCCCAGCTGGGCGGCGATCACATCCGCGACCGGACGCCAGTTGCCGCCGACCAGCCAGCGCTTGTACGACTTGCGGATCGGGTCGAGGACGAGCTCGCCCTCGTCCGAGAGACCGCCGCCGACGATGAAGGCGGACGGGTCGAACAGGGAGGCGAGGTCGGCCAGGCCCGCGCCGGCCCAGCGGGCCAGCTCGCGGTAGGAGTCCACCGCCACGTGGTCGCCCTGGCGGGCGGCCATGGAGATGTGCTTGCCCTCGATGCCGTCGGGGGTGCCGTCGCCGAGGCCCAGCAGGACCTCCGCCGCCTCCGGGGTGGCGTTGGCGCGCTGCTTCGCGTAGCGGACGAGGGCGCGTCCGGAGGCGTACTGCTCCCAGCAGCCCTGCGAGCCGCAGCCGCACAGCAGACCGTCCGGCACCATGCGGATGTGGCCGAACTCGGCCGCGACCCCGAAGTGACCGCGGCGCAGCTTGTTGCCGATGATGATGCCGCCGCCGAGGCCCGTGCCCAGGGTGATGCAGATGACGTTGCGGTGGCCCTTGCCCGCGCCGAACTTGTACTCGCCCCAGGCCGCCGCGTTCGCGTCGTTCTCCACGACGACGGGCAGGCCCACACGCCGCTCGACCTCGGCCTTGAGCGGTTCGTTGCGCCAGTCGATGTTCGGCGCGAAGTACACCGTCGAGCGCTGGCGGTTCACGTATCCGGCGGCACCGATGCCGACACCGACGATGTCGTGGCCGGCGCGCGCTCCCTCCACGGCCGAGGCGATGGCGTCCACGATGGCCTGCGGCGTGGTGGGGGTCGGCACCTTGTGCGTCGAGAGGATGTTGCCTTCCTCGTCGACCACACCGGCCGCGATCTTCGTGCCGCCGATGTCGACGCCGATGGTGAGTCCCATGAATCCCTCAGTTTCGGTAAAGCCCCGCTACGGCCAACCGTACCCGAGGGGCGATTAGTCCAAGTCGATGTGTTCGCCCGGACCCGGGTCCTCTTCGCCGGAACCCGTGCCCCGAGCGGTCCAGCGGCGCTCCTGGTTCTCGACGGCCGAGCGGTACGCGGCGAGCAGCTCGGAGCCCGCGGCCGCGAGGTGGTCGAAGACCTCGGGATTGCGCTCGATGACCGGTTCCACGGCGGCCTTGGCCTGCTGCACGACCTGGTTCACCATCTGCTGGGCCGTGCCGGAGGCGACCGCGCCGAGCAGCGGGGACTGGAGCCCGGAGAGCTTGTCGGCGACGGCGTCCATCAGTTTGCGCAGTTCCTCGGCGGCGGAGCCGGGCGGCGGGCCGTGCTGGGCGCGGCGGCGGGCCTTCTCCTCGGCGAGGTCCTCCGCGCAGGCCGTCGCCCAGGCGTCGTCGTCGGTGACGCGCGCTTCCTCGAAGCGGACCTCGTCGGCCGTCTCCTCCTGAGCGGCGTCGGTGGGTGGGCGCTCTTCGCTCATGGCGGGACTCCTGCCTACGTTTTCGTGCCTTCGACGTTACCCGAACGGGGGTACCCGGTTCACCGTCACGGGTGCCCCGGGCGAGGGCGTGGTCACTCCTCCCCGGGCACTTCGCGGTTCTCGGTCTGTCGGTTCTCGGTCTGTCGGTTCTCGGTCTGTCGGTTCTCGGTCTGTCGGTTCTCGCGCTGTCGGTTCTCGCCGTCACTTCTCGCGCGGCCACAGCGCTGTCACTTCTCGCGCGGCCACAGGCCCGGGTCGGGGGTGAAGCGGACGCGCAGCTCGCCCTCGCGCAGGGCCGCTCCGGCCACCGTGCAGCGGCGCAGCGCCGACGGGAGCGGGACGATCCTGCGCAACTGGCCCACGGAGACGACGAGTTCGTCCCCCCGCCGGATGAGGTCGAGTTCGTCGCGTATCGCGCCGGGCAGCGGGATGTGCCAGACGAGCACCCCGTCCTCGGCGAGGTGGTCGGTGACGGGCCACTCGACGGGGGTGGGCGCGGTGTTGACGCCGGGCACGGCGAGCGAGGCGAGGTCGTCGGTGCCGCGCGGGTCGTGGCCGCGGTGCGGGACCTCGTGGACCGTGTACGTCTCCCGCCACTCCTCCAGGGCCTTGCGCTGCTGGGCCGCGAGGGCGCCGAGCCAGGCGTCGTGCGGGGCGCCGGGCAGCACCCGGTTCGCGACCAGGCCCTCCACGGCCAGGCCGCGCAGGGCCAGCGCGGTGGTGGCGGTGCGGACGGCGTCCGTGCCGGCGGGTCCGGGCTCGGCGACCAGCCGTACGGTCGTGGAGCGGTCCTCGACGACGGCCTGCACGGCGGCCAGCTCGACGTCCCAGCGTCCCGCGGTCTCGTACAGCCAGTCGGCGGGCATCGGCACGCCCGCGAGTCGTCCGAGGACCGGGCGCAGGGCGCGGGCCGCCTGGCGCTCCGGCGGGAGCAGGCGGCGCAGGTAGCGGCGGAGTTCCTCGGGCAGTGCGAGGAGGGCGAGGGCCTGCGGGGTCGGGGGCAGGTCCACGACGAGCAGGCCGTACGCCTCCGAGAGCGCGGCGTCGCGCAGGGCGCGGAGCAGGGCGAGTTCCTCGGCTCCGGGCAGCGGGGTGACCTCCTCGGCGTCCAGGCGGGAGGCGCCGAGGAGGTCGAGGGCGGTGGTGGCCCGCTTCTGGAAGGCGGTGAGATCGTCGCGGAAGCGGGCGGCGGCGTCGGGGCGCCAGACGGTGAGGCCGTTCTCGGCTTCCACGGGGTCGGGGCCGGTGGGGACCCCGAGGACGGCACCGAGGGTGTCGGTGCGGTCGGCGGTGAGCAGGAGGGTGCGGGTGCCTTCCCTCGCCGCGTTCAGCGCGGTGGCGGCGGCGACGGTGGTACGGCCTGTGCCGCCTTGGCCTGTGATCAGGATGGTGCGCATGGGGGTGAACGCTACTGGGTGGGTCGGGGCCGTGCCGGTGCATCAGCCCGTCGCCGTTGGACAGAGATGTGGACGTTAGTGGCGACGGGCATCGATGTACCGGCACGGCCCCTCACGCCGAATCCCGGCTGCGGGTGTGCGGTGGCCCGGGCGCAGTCCCTCACAAGCATTCAACCCGGCCGGGCAAGCATTCAACCCGGCCGGGCAAGCATTCAACCCGGCCGGGCAAGCATTCAACCCGGCCGGGCGAGCATTCAGCCCCTCCGGGCAAGCATTCAGCCCGGCCGGGCGAGTATTCAGCCCCTCCGGCGTTTGAGGAGCGGGGTCCGGGGCGGAGCCCCGGGGTGGGACGGGTAGGGGCGGAGGGGGCGAAGACCTGGTTGTGGGGCCACCGGACCTGCGGCGGGATGAGACGCCGGGCAGATCGGGCCGGGTTGTCGGTGCGGCCCCCTTCGGGGGCTAGGCCGTTTCCTCTACGCGCTTCTTCAGGCCGGCCAGGGCTCGGTCGATGATGACCTTCTCGGCCTTGCGCTTGATCATGCCGAGCATGGGGATCTTGACGTCGACGGTCAGCCGGTAGGTGACCTCGGTGGCCCCCTTGCCCGCGGGCTTCAAGAGGTACGAGCCGTCCAGCGAGCGCAGCATCTGCGACTTGACCAGGGTCCAGGAGACCTCGTGGTCCCCGGTCCAGGTGTAGCCGAGGGTCTGGTCGTCCTTGATGGCACCGGCGTCCATGACGAGACGGACCTGCTCGGCCCGGCCCTGCTCGTCCGTCTTGAGGACCTCGGCCTCCTTCACCTCACCCGTCCAGTCCGGGTACCGGGCGAAGTCGGCGATCACCGCCATGACGTCAGCCGGTGCCGCCTCGATCGTGATGCTCGAACTGGTGTGTTCCGCCATCGCGGTGGCTCCTCGAGATGCGGTCCGGTGAGGGAGGGTGGTGCGCACGTGTGTGCAGCGTGAAGGCTACCGCGCACGGCCCCGGGCACCGTCACCCCACCTGGCCTTCAGCGCCGTCGCCGTGTCACCACTCCAGCACCCACGGGCGTCCCGACCCCGCGAAGTGCCCCACATTGACGCATTCCGTCGCCCCGACGCGCATCCGCCGGGCGAGCGGCTGATGGACGTGGCCGAAGAGCGCATACCGGGGGCGCGTGCGCCGGATCGCGTCCAGCAGGGCGCGTGAGCCCCGCTCGAAACGGCGCGCCACCGTGTCGTAGACGAGCTCCGGGACCTCCGGCGGAATGTGGGTGCACAGCACGTCGACCTCGCCGACCGCCTCGATCTTGGCCGCGTACTCCTCGTCGCTGATCTCATACGGCGTCCGCATCGGCGTGCGCAGCCCTCCGCCGACGAACCCGAAGACGCGCCCGCCGATCTCGACCCGCTCGCCGTCGAGGACCGTGGTGCCCGGTCCGGCGAACTCCGGCCACAGGGTCGGCATGTCGACATTGCCGTAGGTCGCGTACGTCGGTGTCGGGAACGCGGCGAACATCTCGGCGTACTGCTTGCGCACCGCCTTCTCGATCACCGCGGCACGGTCGGAGCCGACGCCCGCCCACAGCCGGGCACCGAAGGCGCGCGCCTCCTCGAAGCGGCGGGCGGTGCGCAGCTCGACGATGCGGTCGGCGTTCTCGACGCCGAAGAGGTCGGGGAAGATGCCGCGCGCGTGATCGGCGTAGTCGAGGAAGAGGACCAGGTCACCGAGGCAGATCAGGGCGTCGGCGCCGTCGCCGGCCCGGGCCAGGTCGCGGGCGTTGCCGTGCACGTCGCTGACCACGTGAATGCGCGTTCTCGGACGGCCGACCGGTGTGGATGCCATGACGATCAAGCGTAGGCCGGTGCGGCAAACGTGAACAGAGGGGGCCGGACCTGCGGTTACTGGCACCCCCGGAAGCGCTTGGACTACTGTGCGCGCAGGAACGCCACCACGTGTGACGCATGGAACATCTCGCCGGGACCCCCTGTCGAAGAGGCCATACCGGCGGGTAACGTCCGGGCAGTCCAGTCGTACTCGGGATTTCAACATGTGATCTCTTGAGTACTTGCCCGAGCCTTGGACCGCACCGTCGCATCACACAGAGTCGTGGCGTCGGCGCCCTATGAGGAGCAGCAGTCTTGCGCGAGTTCAGCCTTCCGGCTTTGTACGAGGTCCCCGCGGACGGAAATCTCACCGACATCGTCCGCCGAAACGCCGCGCAGCATCCCGACGTAGCCGTGATCGCCCGCAAGGTGGGCGGTACCTGGACGGACGTCAGCGCCACCACCTTCCTCGCCGAGGTGCAGGCGGCGGCGAAGGGTCTGATCGCCTCGGGCGTGCGGCCCGGTGACCGGGTCGCGCTGATGTCCCGTACCCGTTACGAGTGGACGCTGCTCGACTTCGCGATCTGGAGCGCCGGCGCCGTCACCGTCCCGGTGTACGAGACCAGCTCTCCCGAGCAGGTGCAGTGGATCCTCGGCGACTCGGGCGCCCGGGCCTGCATCGTGGAGCTGCCCGCGCACGCCGCCTCCGTGGAGTCGGTGCGCGACCGGCTGCCCGCCCTCGAGCACGTCTGGCAGATCGAGGCCGGCGGTGTCGAGGAGCTGGGGCGGCTCGGCGCGGACGTCAGCGACGCCACCGTCGAGGAGCGCGGCTCGCTCGCCAAGGCCGACGACCCGGCGACCATCGTCTACACCTCCGGGACCACCGGCCGCCCCAAGGGCTGCGTGCTGACCCACCGCGCCTTCTTCGCGGAGTGCGGCAACATCGTGGAGCGGCTGCGCCCGCTGTTCCGCACCGGTGAGTGTTCCGTCCTGCTCTTCCTCCCGCTCGCGCACGTCTTCGGGCGGCTCGTGCAGATCGCGCCGATGATGGCGCCGATCAAGCTGGGCTGCGTCCCGGACATCAAGAACCTCACCGACGAGCTGGCCGCCTTCCGGCCGACGCTGATCCTCGGTGTGCCGCGCGTCTTCGAGAAGGTCTACAACTCGGCGCGCGCCAAGGCCCAGGCCGACGGCAAGGGCAAGATCTTCGACAAGGCGGCGGACACGGCGATCGCGTACAGCCGCGCGCTGGACACCCCCTCGGGGCCGTCCCTCGGTCTGAAGATCAAGTACAAGACGTTCGACAAGCTCGTCTACAGCAAGCTGCGCGCGGTGCTCGGCGGTCGTGGCGAGTACGCGATCTCGGGCGGTGCCCCGCTCGGCGAGCGGCTCGGTCACTTCTTCCGTGGCATCGGCTTCACCGTCCTGGAGGGCTACGGCCTCACCGAGTCCTGTGCGGCCACGGCCTTCAACCCGTGGGACCGTACGAAGATCGGTACGGTCGGCCAGCCGCTGCCCGGCTCCGTGATCCGCATCGCCGACGACGGCGAGGTGCTGCTGCACGGCGAGCACCTGTTCAAGGAGTACTGGAACAACGAGGCCGCGACCGCCGAGGCGCTCGCCGACGGCTGGTTCCACACCGGTGACATCGGCACCCTCGACGAGGACGGGTATCTCCGGATCACCGGCCGCAAGAAGGAGATCATCGTCACCGCGGGCGGCAAGAACGTCGCCCCGGCCGTCATAGAGGACCGCATCCGGGCGCACGCGCTGGTCGCGGAGTGCATGGTGGTCGGCGACGGACGTCCGTTCGTCGGCGCGCTGGTCACGGTCGACGAGGAGTTCCTGGGCCGGTGGGCCGCGGAGCACGGGAAGCCGGCGGGTTCGACGGCGGAGTCGCTGCGCGAGGACGCGGATCTGGTCTCCGCGATCCAGGACGCGATCGACGACGGCAACGCGGCGGTGTCCAAGGCCGAGTCGGTCCGCAAGTTCCGTATCCTCGCCCACCAGTTCACGGAGGAGTCGGGGCATCTGACGCCGTCGCTGAAGCTGAAGCGGAACGTGGTGGCGAAGGATTACGCGAACGAGATCGAGGCACTTTATCGGGGCTGACGCCCGAGCGACCGGCTCCGGCCCCGGCCCACGACAACGGCTCGGCCCCCTCCAGACGAGGGGGCCGAGCCGTTTCCATGGCCATAGCTCCGCCCCCGCCGCGGGGGTGGGGCGCCGTCCCGGGCGGGAGGGGTCCGTCGTGGCCGTTCGCGCAGTTCCCCGCGCCCCTGGACGGGTCCCGCCGTAGGGATGGGGCGCCGTCCCGGGCGGGAGGTCCGTCGTGGTTGCTCGCGCAGTTCCCCGCGCCCCTGACGGGCGCGCCCCTGACGGACGCCCGTCGGGGCGGCCGACCAGGGGCGCGGGGAACTGCGCGAGCGACCCACGACCAGCCGCACACGCCGACCGGCAGACGCCGCAGCCCCGTAGGCGGCCCTCCAGGGGCGCGAGGAACTGCGCGAACCGCCCACGACCAGCCGCCGGCGCCAAGGAGCAGACGGGGCAGCCCCTCGGGCGGCCCTCCAGGGGCGCGAGGAACTGCGCGAACGGCCCACGACCAGCCGCGGGCGCCGAGGAGCAGACGCCGCAGCCCCGTAGGCGGCCCTCCAGGGGCGCGGGGAACTGCGCGAACGGCCCACGGCGAGCCGCGGGCGCCGACGGGCAGGTGTGGCAGCCCCTCGGGCGGGTGTTCAGGGGCGCGGGGAACTGCGCGGGCGGGGCGGGGGCGACGGGCGGGCGTGGTGGCACGGGGGCTGGGGCCCGAGGTCAGAGCAGGGCTCGGAGTTGCTCGGCCAACAGGTCCCAGCGCCAGGTCTGTTCCACCCAGGCCCTGCCCCGCTCGCCCATGCGGCGGCGCAGCTCGGGATCACCGAGGAGCGTGACGATCCGGTCGGCCGCGTCCTCGGGGGAGCCGCCGCGGACGACCCACCCCGTCTCCCCGTCGAGCACCGCGTCCGGCGCGCCTCCCGAGTCCCCGGCGACCACCGGAAGGCCGGTGGCAGACGCCTCCAGGTAGACGATGCCGAGTCCCTCGACGTCGAGCCCGCCCCTGCGGGTCCGGCACGGCATGGCGAAGACGTCCCCGGCCCCGTAGTGCGCGGGCAGCTCCGCCCAGGGCACCGCCCCGGTGAAGCGGACCGAGCCGGCCACCCCGGTCTCGGCGGCCAGCTTGCGCAGGTCGCCCTCGTAGGGCCCGCCGCCGACGATCAGCAGCACCGCGTCCGGTTCCTTGGCGAGGATCCTCGGCATGGCGAGCACGAGGGTGTCCTGGCCCTTGCGCGGGACCAGGCGGGAGACGCAGACGACCACGGGCCGGTCGGTCAGGCCGAGCCGGGCCCGTACCTCCTCACCGCCCGAGCCGGGGTGGAAGGTCCGCTCGTCGACGCCCGGCGGCAGCTGCACCATGCGCGCCGCCGCCTGCGGGGTCAGCGCGGAGGCGATCCGCGAGCGGGTGTACTCGCCGAGGTAGGTGATGGTGTCGGTGGACTCGCCGATCCGGCGCAGCAGGGTGCGCGCGGCGGGCAGCTGGGCCCAGCCGGCCTCGTGGCCGTGGGTGGTCGCGACAAGGCGGGTCGCGCCCGCTCTGCGCAGGGCCGGCGCCATCAGCCCGAGCGGTGCCGCCGCGCCGAACCACACGGACGTGCAGCCGTGTTCGCGCAGCAGTCCGACGGCCCGTTTGGTGACGCCCGGCGTCGGGAGCATCATGGTCGTACGGTCCCGTACGACGGTGAACGGCTGCTCGGCGTCGAAGGCCGCGGTGGCCTCCGCGCCCTCGCGGCCGCGCTTCCAGGTCGAGGCGTAGACGACGAGCCGTTCGGGATCCAGGCGCAGCGCCATGTTGTGCAGAAACGCCTGGATACCGCCGGGGCGGGGCGGGAAATCGTTCGTCACGATCAGGGTCTTGTGCATCGTGTTCGACACTATCGAATCTATACTCACAGCTCCGCACGGCCGCGCTTGACGGCTCGCACACAGACCGGTGCGTCACCCTGGTTCCGCCACAGCGCGGCGGCGAGGCACACGGAATCCGGACGATGAGGGCCAGGTGGGCATGACGGGGGCACGGAGCACGAGGTTCCCGTTCGGCATGGCCGTCCTGCTCGGAACCTGGGGTCTGACCCGGCTGGCGCTGCTCCTGTTCGTGGCCAAGGTGTACGTCTTCCCGGGGCCGGACGTGACCAGCGACGTCGCGGTGATCTACCACGGCTGGTACGACGTGCTGCGGCACGGC
This sequence comes from Streptomyces aureus, assembly GCF_000725495.1. Classification (GTDB taxonomy): domain Bacteria; phylum Actinomycetota; class Actinomycetes; order Streptomycetales; family Streptomycetaceae; genus Streptomyces; species Streptomyces aureus_B. The sequence goes on along the minus strand of NZ_JNZD01000023.1, from coordinate 6,095 downwards.
AGCTTCCCGCTGCACGACGTGACCTGGCAGTACCCGCCGGCCGCCTCCCTCGCGATCCTCTCCCCCGGCCTGCTGCCGTTCCTCGACTATCCGCACGCCTTCTTCGTGCTGGCCTTCGTCGCGGACCTGATCGTCTTCGGCATGCTGCTGTACGCGGGCTCGCGTCCGGGCAGGACGCTGCGCGGCGCCTGGGTGTGGATGATCGGCGTCCCGCTGCTCGGGCCGACCGTGTTCGCCCGCTACGACGTGATGGTGACGGCCGTGGCGGTCGCCGCGCTGCTCGCGGGTTCCCGGCACCCCCGGGTGATGGGGATGCTCACGGGCTTCGGCGCGATGGTGAAGGTGTGGCCGGTGCTGCTGCTGCTCGGGGCCGTGCGCCGCCGGGCGTGGGCGTGGGCTGCGGCCACCGCGGCCGGGATCGCGGCGCTGTTCTGGACGGTGATGCCGGGCGCGTTCGCGTTCCTGACGTTCCAGCGCGACCGCGGCACCGAGGTGGAGTCGCTGGGCTCCCTCGTCTTCCATGTGGCCCGGCACCACGGCTGGAACGGGCGGGTGCTGCTCAACTACGGCTCGGTGGAGTTCGTCGGCCCCTACGTCGACACGGTGAGCACGGCGGCGCTGGTGCTGACCGCGCTCGCCTTCGGCTGGCTGCTGCTGTGGCGGCTGTGCGCCAAGCGGTTCCTGTCGCACACCATGGCGGACGCGGCGTTCGTCGCCGTCCTGATGTTCACGACCACCAGCCGGGTCATCAGCCCCCAGTACCTGGTGTGGCTGGTCGGGATCGCCGCGGTGTGCCTGTGCTTCCGGGCGAGCCGGATGCTGGTGCCCGCCTGTCTGGTGCTGGTCGCGTGCTTCGTGACGGTGCTGGAGTTCCCGACCTGGTTCGCGGACGTCGTGGGCAGCACCCCGCTGGGCATCACGCTGCTGGTCCTGCGCAACGGCCTGCTGGTCCTCGCCACGGTGCTGGCGGCCCGGCAGCTGTGGCGCGGCACGGTCTCCCGGCCGGCGCCGGAGCTCCCCGCTCAGGCGGCCCGCGCCAAGGAGCCCCTGGCCTCCTCCTGACGCCCGGCGCGCACGGTCCGCCGGGCCCACAGCGCCAGGGCCGCGCACTGCACGGTCATGGACAGCGCGAGGGCCAGGCAGATGCCCGGCAGCCCCCGTCCGGACAGGGCGAGGGCGAGCGGCAGCTGGACGGCGGTACCGGCCAGGGTCACCCGCAGCAGCACCGGCGCTCCCCCGCTGCCCTCGAAGACCCCGCCGAGGGCGATGAAGCAGGCCATCAGCAGCAGATAGGGGCCGACGCAGCGCAGGAACAGCACGCCGTCGTGGGCGACCGCGGGTCCGGCGCCGAAGGCCCGCATGATCCAGGGGGCGAGGGCGGCGAGGAGCGCGGCGGCGAGCAGGCCGGCGGTCCCCGAGACGGCGACGGCCCCCCGTCCGATGGCGGCCCGCTCGTCACGGCCGGCGCCGCGGCTGTGCGCGGTGTGGATCGAGGCGGCCTGCCGGACCGCGTAGAACGCCATGGTGGCGACGTACATGACCTTGTAGGCGATCGCGTAGGCCGCGACCGCCGTCGTCCCGAGCCGGGCCACGATCGCGACGAGTACGAGGGCGCCGCCCTGGCGCACGGTGAAGTCGGCGGACATGGGCAGCCCGGTGGCCAGGGTGCGGCGCAGGGCCGCGTGGGTGCCCTCGGACGGGGCCGCGCCGGCCGCCTCGGCCAGCAGGCTGTTGCGGCGCAGGGCGCGCAGTCCCGCCAGGAGGGCCGCCGAGCGGCACAGCACCGTCGACAGGGCGGCGCCCCGGACGCCCCAGACGTGGATCAGGAACGGGTCGAGGCCGAGGATCAGGCCGTTGGCCAGCAGGGCCAGGCGCAGCGGGGTGCGGGTGTCGCCGGTGCCCTTGAGGATGCCGTCGACGAGGTTCTGCGCGAAGAAGACGGCGATGCCGGGCAGGGAGATCGCGAAGTACTGGACGGCGAGGGTCAGGGCACGTCCGTCACCGCCGAGGACCAGCCGGGTCAGTGGCTCCCGCAGCAGGAAGCCGCCGAGGGCGACGACCGGGGTGACCGCGGCGCACAGGGCCCAGCCCCCGCGTACGGCGGCCCGGACCGCTCCCGGGTCGCGGGCGCCCCGGGCGTGCGCGACCAGCACGGTGGTGCCGGAGGCGAAGACCAGGGCGACGCCGAGCAGCACGTTCTCGGTGTTCGTGGCGACGGCTACGGCGGCCACGGCGGCGCCGCCCAGCCGGGAGACCCAGACGGTGTTGATGATTCCGGCGGCGACGGAGGCGAGCAGCGAGAGGTAGACGGGGTGGGCCAGCGCTATGAGCTGCTTGCGGTGGGCGTTCACGACGGCTCCTTCGGTACGGGCCACCTGGGTGCGGGTCACCTCGATACGAGCTACCTCGTTTCGAGGTAGCTCGATAAGAGGTACCATGGGTGGGTGAACCCTGCAACCATCCGGACGCGCCGACCGCTCGGGGCGCCCACGAGGGAAGGGCCGACCCGATGCTGGAGCTGTCGATCCTGGGATTCCTCTACGAGGAGCCCCTGCACGGCTACGAGCTGAAGGAGCGCATCAAGGCCCTCAGCGGCCACGTCCGGCCGGTCAGCGACGGCGCCCTCTACCCGGCGATCGCCCGGCTGGTCGACAAGGGCCTGCTCGACCAGCACACCGAGCCCGGCAGCGGGGCGGCCCCGCGGCGCATCCTCGCGCTGACCGACCGGGGCCGCGAGGACCTGCTGGAGCGGCTGCGGCGGCCCAAGCCGGCCGAGATCACCGACCAGGTCCGCTTCAACACCCTGCTGGCGTTCCTGCGCCACCTGGGCGACCCCCGGGAGCAGGCCGCCGTGCTGCGCCGCCGGCAGGAGTTCCTGGAGACCCCGGCGAGCTTCTTCTACCGGGACGGCGAGCCGGTGCGCGCGGAGGAGGCCGACGACCTGTTCCGGCAGGGGATGCTGCGGGTGGCGCGGGCGACGGGCCGGGAGGAGCGGGCTTGGCTGGCCGAGGCCATCGCCCTGCTGGAGGGCTGAACGGCCGGGTGCGTCAGCCGAGTTGGCCGACGAGGTACTGCCGCCACAACCGGGTGAACTCCTCCGGCGTCGTGCGCAGCACGTCCCGCAGCGCGGCCTCGACGGCCCCCGCGCGCTTCCCGTGGTCGCCGACCGCGCGGTAGAACTCGTTCAGCCGGACCTCGCCCCAGTGGTCCGCGATCAGCCGGCAGGCCATCCAGCCGCCCTCGTAGGCCCGTGCCAGCGCGCCCGCGTCCGCGGTGAACCCGAAGTCCCCGTCGTCGGGCAGCGCGGCCGGCACCTGCCCGGCGGCCACCGCCCGCTCCAGTTCCGGCGCGACCTGCCGGGGCGTCCGCCCGCTGCCCCGGTAGCCGACCCAGTCCGCGTACCCCTCGGAGAGCCACAGCGGGGTGGCGGCCGTGGTGTGGGCGCGGGTGGCGACGTGGGTGGTCTCGTGGGTGAGGACGACCTGCTTGCCGAGGTCGCCGAGGACGCCGTACGCGTCCGGGTTGACGATGATCCGGTCCGCGGGCGCCTGCGCCGAGCCGCCCGCCTCCCCGGTGGTGACCGCCGCGATCCCCCGGTATCCGGAGGCCGGGGACCCGAGCAGCCCCGCCATGCCCTCCAGCGACGCGGGGACCAGGACGACGACGTGCCGCGACCAGTCCGCGCCCCAGGCGCCGGACACGGCGGGCACGGCACGGTCCGCGAGGGCGGCGAAGGAGCGCAGCCGCGCGCCGGACTGCCCGACCCCGAGGACGAGGCTGTGCTCACTCCGTACGGCGGTCACCGTCCCCTCGTCCCAGAGCTGGTCGCCGCCCTTGCCGGACGGCTCGTCGGAGGTGACGCGCCAGGTTCCGCCGGTACGGGCCAGCTTCAGGGCCCGGTCCACGGTGACCGGCGCGGCGTCGTAGCCCGCGATGCGGTAGCTCAGTTCGGCGCGGGCGGTGGCGCTGTCCCCGGAGCGGCTCAGACCGTCCAGGCGGTAGGACCAGGCGGCCAGGGGGACGGCGCGCAGGTTGGCGAGGCCCGCTCCGGCGCCGGCCGCGACGCCGGTCGCTCGGAACGCCGTCTCGTCCCGGTCCAGGACGGCGGCAGCCCTCCGGTCGAGGACCCGCTGCACATCGGCCTTCGCGGTGTCCGGGGCGGTCCGGCCGCCGCAGCCGACGAGCGCGGTGAGCAGCAGCACCACCGGGAGCCACGCTCGCGACGCACATCTTCGACCGGCCATTCTCCCGATCGTACGGTGCCCGTGCCGGCCCTCAGGACCGCCGGCCCGGCCCGCGCGGGGCCGGGAACCGCGCGCCGTCAGACCCGGGTGACGGACGAGATGGGCATCATCCCGACCGGGTCGTAGCGCACCGGGGCGCCCGGATAGGGCGCGTGGATGACCTGGCCGTTGCCCACGTACATCCCGACATGGCTGGCGTCGGACCGGTAGGTGACCAGGTCGCCGGGCCGCGCCTGGGACAGCGGGATCTGCCGCCCGGCGAACCGCTGGGCCTGCGAGGTGCGCGGCAGACCGACTCCGGCGTGCGCGTAGGACCACTGCATGAGACCCGAACAGTCGAAGCCGCCGGGGCCGTTGGCGCCCCAGACGTAGGGGCGGCCGAGCGCCGAACGGGCGGCGGCGACGGCGATGGCCGCGCGCGAGGAGGAGGCGACCGTGCCGCCGGGGCCGGGCAGGTCGTCGCGGTCCGAGCGCGACGCCCGTCCGTAGGCGGCCCGCTCGGCGTACGGCAGCGCGGCGAGCAGCTGTCGCGCCTTGGCCAGTTTGCCCTCGATGACCCGCTTGTTCCGGGCGACCGCGGTGCGGCTGCGCTCCAGTTCGGCGAGTTTCCCGTCGGCCTCCTCGCGCTGCTGGGCGAGATCGCGCAGGGCGAGCCGGAGGTCCTTGAGTTCACCGGCCTGCCGGGTGCTGATCCGGTCCAGCACGGAGGCCTGGTCGAGGTAGTCGTCCGGGTGGGCGGAGAACAGCAGGGCGAGCGAGGGGTCGAGGCCGCCGGAGCGGTACTGCGCCCCGGCGAGCGAACCGAGGGCGTCCCGCATGGTGTTGACCCGGTCCTGCTGCCGGGCGATGGCGTCCTGTGCCGTGCCGATCTCCCGGCGCAGCGCGTCACCGCGCTCGCCGGCCTCGTTGTAGGCCTCGGTGGCCTTCTCGGCCTGCGTGTAGAGGCGGTCCACCTCGGCCCGGGTGTCGCCGGCGGGCGCCGCCGAGGCGGGCAGGGTGCCGAGCGCGGCGGCCGCCGCGGACATCACGCAGGCGGCGACACCGAAGGCGCCGGCGCCCCGGTCGAGGCCTGTCGGTGCAAGGCGGCGATGGAACCCCACGGGTGGCCGCACTCCCTTCCGCTGACGGTCCCCCGCCGTCGGGGGATCGCGGCAGACAGTAACCGCGCCACCACGCAGCGACCAAAGACCCCCGCGGGCACGCACAGTGACGCCCCGCCGGAGACGCAGGTCACCGACGGGGCGTGGGGTCAGCGCGAGTTGTCGCAATTCGCCCGTTTGGGCGGTGCGGCGGAAGGGCGCCGCGGGCGGTGGGCGCCGAGCCCGGTCCGCCCGCGCGGATCAGATCCGGACGCCGAACTGGAAGGGCATGTTGCCGATCGACTCGTAGCGGACGACCGCTCCGGTGTGCGGGGCGTGCAGCACCTGGCCGTTGCCCGCGTAGAGGCCGACGTGGTGCTGGTCGCCGTAGAAGATGACCAGGTCGCCGACCTGGAGGTCACTCTGCGAGTAGATGCGCGTGCCGGCGTTGGCCTGGGCCTCGGAGGTCCGGGGTATGGTCACGCCGGCCTGGGCGTAGGCCCAGGAGGTGAGGCCGGAGCAGTCGAACGAGCTGGGGCCGGAGGCGCCGTAGACGTACGGGGAGCCGATCACGCTCTGGGCGGCCGCGAACGCGGCACCGGCGCGGCCCGATCCCTTGCTGTTGCCGAGGTCGACGCGCTCGCTGGCGCGGGTGGCCCGCTCCTGCTCCTGGGTGGCCAGGGCCGCCTTCTCCTGCGCCGTCAGCGAGTTGAGGAGCTTCTGCGCGGAGCCCAGCTTGCTCTGGACTTCCTTCTTCTTCTTGGCGAGCTCG
>NZ_KL647042.1 GCF_000725495.1 Streptomyces aureus | reverse complement strand
TGGGTTGATAGGCCAGATCTGGAAGCCCGGTAACGGGTGGAGGTGACTGGTACTAATAGGCCGAGGGCTTGTCCTCAGTTGCTCGCGTCCACTGTGTAGTTCCCAGACAACGAACGGTTGTGCTGGCTGAACAGTTTCACTTCATCAATTGAAAAGTGTGCTTGTTCGCTGCCCGTTCGAGGCCTCGTTTCATCACGAGGCGTCTGACAGGGTTTCGGTGGTCATAGAGGGAAACGCCCGGTTACATTCCGAACCCGGAAGCTAAGCCTCACAGCGCCGATGGTACTGCAGGGGGGACCCTGTGGGAGAGTAGGACGCCGCCGAACTAAATTTGGAGGACCCTTGGTCCCAGCGACTCGCTGGGGCTGAGGGTCCTTTTTTGTTTTGCCGAAGCGCGCCGGGTACCCGGCTGCGCGAGAATGACTTGCGGTACCGAAGACAGGAGTCACCCCATGTCCACCAACTCTCCCGACGAGCGACCGGAGCGCGACCAGCGCCGTCGTGACAGTGGTGACCGCGGTGACTACCGCGGTGGTCCGCGCCGAGACAACGACCGCGGGGGCTCCGGCCGGCGTGACGACCGCCGCGACGACCGCGGCGGTGACCGCGGCGGTGAGCGTGGCGGCTTCCGTCGGGACGACAGCCGTGGCGGAAGCGGTGGCGGTGGCTACCGTGGCCGCGACGACAGCCGTGGTGGCGACCGGGGCGGCCGGCCGCCGTTCCGTCGCGACGACCGTCCGAGCGGCCCGCGCCGCGACGACCGTGGCGGCAGCGGCTTCCGCCGCGACGGTGACCGCCCCGCCTTCAACCGCGACGACCGCGGCGGCGCCCCGCGCCGTGACGACGACCGCGGCGGGTACCGCCGTGACGAGCGTGGTGGCAGCACCGGCGGTGGGTTCCGTCGTGACGACAACCGTTCCGGTGGCGGCTACCGCCGTGACGACCGCAGTGACCGCGGCGACTTCCGCCGCGACGACCGTGGCGGCAGCACCGGCGGCTACCGCCGTGACGACCGCCAGGGTGGCGGAGACCGTGGTGGCTTCCGTCGGGACGACAGCCGTGGCGGAAGCAGTGGCGGTGGCTACCGTGGCCGTGACGAGCGTGGTGGCAGCACCGGCGGTGGGTTCCGTCGTGACGACAACCGTTCCGGTGGCGGCTACCGCCGTGACGACCGTGGTGACCGCGGCGACTTCCGCCGCGACGACCGTCGTGACGACAACCGTGGTGGTGGCGGCTTCCGTCGCGATGCCGAGCGTCCGTCCTCCTTCCGTCGTGACGAGCGGCCCAGCGGTCCCCGTCGTGACGACGACCGCGGTGGCTTCCGCCGTGACGACAGCCGTGGCGGCAGCGACTTCCGTCGTGACGAGCGGCCCAGCGGCCCGCGCCGTGACGACGACCGCGGTGGGTTCCGCCGCGACGACAACCGCTCCGGCGGCGGCTACCGCGGCGATGACAACCGTGGTGGTGGCGGCTTCCGCCGTGACGCCGAGCGTCCTTCCTCCTTCCGTCGTGACGAGCGGCCCAGCGGTCCCCGTCGTGACGACGACCGCGGTGGGTTCCGCCGCGACGACAGCCGCGGTGGCAGCGACTTCCGCCGTGACGAGCGCCGGGGCGACGACCGTGGCGGCTTCCGTCGCGACGACAGCCGTGGCGGCAGCGACTTCCGTCGTGACGAGCGGCCCAGCGGCCCGCGTCGTGACGACGACCGCGGTGGGTTCCGTCGTGACGACAGCCGTGGCGGCAACGGCGGCGGCTACCGCGGCCGTGACGACCGGGGACGGGACGACCGCGGCCGTGGCGGCCCGCGCCGCGACGACCGCGGCGGGCGCCCCGGTGGCTTCCGTGGCCGTGACGACCGCGGTGGCGACGACCGGCGTGGGGGCGGCCGTTACCGCGACGACCGCGACCGCGACCGCGAGCCGATCAAGCGGCTGCCCATCCCGGACGACGTCACGGGCGAGGAGATCGACCAGGACGTGCGTCAGGAGCTCCTGAGCCTGCCCAAGGGTCTCGCCGAGGACGTCTCCCGCAACCTGGTGATGGTCGCCCGTCTCATCGACGAGGACCCCGAGGGCGCCTACGCGTACTCGAGGATCGCGCTGCGTCTCGCGTCCCGTGTCGCCGCCGTGCGCGAGGCCGCCGGCTTCGCCGCGTACGCGAACCAGAAGTACAGCGAGGCGCTCGCCGAGTTCCGCGCCGCGCGCCGGATGACCGGCAGCGTGGAGCTGTGGCCCGTGATGGCCGACTGCGAGCGCGGTCTCGGCCGGCCCGAGAAGGCGCTCGAGATGGCCGGGGCGCCCGAGGTGCAGAAGCTGGACAAGGCCGGCCAGGTCGAGATGCGTCTCGTGGCGGCCGGTGCCCGGCGTGACATGGACCAGCTCGACGCCGCCATCGTCACCCTGCAGAGCCCCGAGCTGGCCTCGAACTCCGTCCAGCCCTGGACCGCCCGACTGCGCTACGCCTACGCCGACGCGCTGCTCGCCGCCGGACGCGAGGGCGAGGCGCGCGAGTGGTTCGCCAAGACCGTCGAGTCCGACAAGGACGGCAGCACGGACGCCTCCGACCGGCTCGCCGAGATGGACGGTATCGAGTTCGTCGACGCCCTCGTGGAGGACGACGAGACCCCGGGCGCGGACACGAAGGCGACCGAGGCCGCCAAGGACGTCCACGCCGAGGACGAGCACCAGGACGCCGACGAGGACGACGAGGACGCGGACGAGATCGAGCCCGCGACCACGGACGGCACGGACGGCCTCACGGACGACGTCGACGACCTCGAGGACGAGGACAACGACGAGGAAGCCGAGGACGGCCAGGACGGCGAAGAGGACGCGGAGGGCGAGACCGCTCACCGTCCGCAGAGCTGACGCCCGGCACGGCGCCACGCACACGAACACGTGGGCGGCGGGACACCGAAAGGTGTGCCGCCGCCCACGTGGCGTTTCCGGGAGGCGGTCGCGGGGCCGGGCCCCACGCCCGCCCTCGCCGGAGAGTGAGGGACTCAGGGAGCCAAGGCCCGCAGGACCAGCCCCGACGCGGGCTTGGGGCCGAACGAGGTCGACTTGCGCGGCATGGTGACCCCCTGGCGGGCGAGCTCGCGGACGACCTCCTCGCGGACCGGGTGCATCAGGACGGCCGTGCCTCCGTCGCGTTCCGCCTTCTCCACCGTGGCGCTCGTGTCGTGGATGTACGCGATGTGCGCGGGGGAGTCCTCGGGGATGCCCCACACATGGTCGAGCAGGGTGGCGTGCAGGACCGTGGCGTCGAGCGCGCGCCAGGCCTCCGGGTGCCCGGCCGGGATCGTACGGGCTAGGAGGTCGGGCGACGGGCGGTCGACGAGATGGAAGGAACCGTCGCCCGCCAGGAGGAACGCGTTGCCCTCGGCCGCCGCCGATGCCAGGGCCCCCAGTGCCTCGGCGAGGGGCACGTCGAGACGGCGTACCCGGAAGGAGTCCCCGAGGGCGGCCAGCGCCTCGGCGACCGGCAGCCGGTGCAGCAGCCGGTGGATGGCCCGGACCCGCAGGGGGTACCGGGCGGTGTCCACCAGGAGGACCAGACCGTAGTCCCAGGGGCTCGGGGAGGGATGCTCCGCGCGTAGACGCAAGTACGTCGCCCAGCGGTGGTGGCCGTCGGCGATCAGGGCCTGGTGCCGGCCGAGGTCCGCGCGGATCTCGGAGAGCTCCGCCGGATCGGTGACCGACCACAGGCGATGGCCGATGCCGTCCTCCGTGGTGGTGGACAGCAGCGGCGGCAGCGCGACGGTGCGTTCGATGACGGCACCGGCGCCGTACCCCGAACCGTTGCCGCGATAGGTCAGCAGCAGGGGTTCGAGGTTGGCTGACGTGGCGCGCATCAGGGCCGCCCGGTCCGCGATGACGTGCGGCATCACGTCCTCGTGCGGGAGTACGACACCGTCGGCCGGATCGGACAGGAGCAGGTTGCCGATCACACCGCGTTGCAGCAGGTCGCCGTCGCGCTGCTCGTACACGTACAGGCCCGGCTCGGGGTCGGTGGCCAGGACGCCCTCGGACCGCCAGCGGCGCAGGGTGTCGGCGGCCTGCCGGTTGCGCGCCTCGGGGCTGCCGTCCTGCGGGAGGATGAGCCGGACGATGTTGTACGGGTCGGCCGATTCGAGTTCGAGCAGTCCGTCGGGCCGGACGATCACGTCGTACGGCGGGGACGTCACGGCGGCCAGACTGCCGACCCGGTCGGGGTCGTAGCGCAGGCCTCGGAACGGGGTGAGTTCGAGGCCGCTCCCAGCCGGTGTTTCCGCCTCGGGACCTGCATAGTTCATTGGGGCATCGTAAGTGCGTCGGCGGCATGCGCGATGATCGGGGGAAAGGGATCTAACGAGGAGCGATGCGCAATGAGCCAGACCGTCAGGACACGGCCCGAGGGCAGTGAGCGGGCACTGAGCGAGGCGTACGACACCGCGCTGCTGGACCTGGACGGTGTGGTCTATTTCGCGGGCGGCGACGCGATCGCCCACGCGGCGGACTCGCTGGCGACGGCCCGCGCGGGCGGAATGCACCTCGCGTACGTCACCAACAACGCGCTGCGCCCCCCGGACGCGGTCGCCGGGCACCTCACGGAGCTGGGCATACCGACGGAGGCCTCGGACGTCATCACCTCCGCGCAGGCCGTGGCCCGGCTGATCAGCGAGCAGGTGCCGGCGGGCGCGCGGATCCTGGTCATCGGCGGCGAGGGGCTGCGGGTCGCGCTCCGCGAGCGGGGACTGGAGCCGGTCGACTCGGCGGACGACGAGCCCGTCGCCGTCGTCCAGGGGTACGGAGGTCCCGATCTGACCTGGTCCCGCTTCGCGGAGGCGTCCTACGCCATCGCGCGCGGGCTTCCCTGGTTCGCGTCCAACACGGATCTGACCATTCCCGGTGCGCGCGGGATCGCGCCCGGCAACGGTGCCGCGGTGCAGGTCGTCCGCATCGCCACGGGTGCCGAGCCGCAGGTGGCGGGCAAGCCGCTGCCCCCGATGCACCGCGAGACGATCCTGCGGACCGGGGCCGAGCGGCCGCTGGTGGTCGGGGACCGGCTGGACACGGACATCGAGGGCGCGTTCAACGGAGAGGTGGACTCGCTGCTGGTCCTCACGGGCGTGACGGACGGCGCGCAGCTGCTGGCCGCGCCGCCGCAGCACCGTCCGACGTACGTCGACGCCGATCTGCGCGGGATGCTCACCGGGCAGCCCGAGGTCGTCGAGGCGGGCGAGGGCTTCCGCTGCGGCGGCTGGACGGCGACGGCGGGCGCGGAGCACCTGGAGCTGACCGGCGAGGGAGAGGCGTTGGACGGACTGCGGGCGCTGTGCGCGGCGGCGTGGACGTCCGCGGGCGAGGGCACGTGTGCGCTGGACGGAGGGAAGGCGCTGGCGCGACTCGGCCTCTGAGGGCTGTTCTTCGTCCCCGGGGGCCGTTCGGGTAGCACCTGGCAGGCGCTCGGGGCGGGCTGTCCCGCAGTTCCCGGCAGGCGCTCGGGGACGGGCCCGTCAGGGGCGCGGCGCGGGGCGGGGGAGTGGGCCCGACGTGCGGGCCCATCGAAACGCAATGCGAGGGTAGGCTAACCTAACCTCGTGTTGGTCGACAGTCCTCCTGAACAGCGCGCGGAGACCGCCCCCGCGCCCCCAACCCGCCGGGCGATACGGGCCGTCGGGCTCCTCGTCTCCCTCGGCCTCCTGCTGCTGGTCGCGCTGGCGAGCATCGCGATCGGCGCGAAGGCGCTCCCGCTCGACCAGGTCTGGCACGGTCTGTTCCACGACACGGGGACGTACGCCGACGTCGTGGTCGGGGACAGGATCTCGCGCACGGTGCTCGGGCTGCTGGCCGGCGCCGCGCTCGGGCTGTCCGGTGCCGTCCTCCAGGCGCTCACCCGCAACCCGCTGGCCGACCCCGGTCTGCTCGGCATCAACGCGGGCGCGTCCGCCGCCGTCGTCACAGCGATCACCTACTTCGGCGTCACCTCGCTGAGCGGCTACGTCTGGTTCGCCTTCCTCGGCGCCGCCGTGGTCGGGGCGCTGGTCTGGTTCCTGGGCGGCAGCCGGGGCGCGACCCCGGTGCGGCTCGCGCTGGCCGGAACCGCGATCAGCGCCGCCCTGTACGGCTATCTGCAGGCCGTGATGATCATGGATGACGCGGCGCTCGGCAAGATGCGTTTCTGGACCGTCGGTTCGCTCGCCTCGGCGACCGACTCGACGATCGAGCAGGTGGCACCCTTCCTCGCGGTCGGCACGGTGCTCGCGCTCGCCCTCGCCCGGCCGCTGAACGCGGTGGCGATGGGCGACGACACAGCCCGCGCGCTCGGCGCCAACCTGAACCGCACCCGGGCGCTGTCCATGGCCGCCGCGACCGTGCTCTGCGGCGCCGCGACCGCCGCCTGCGGGCCGATCGTGTTCGTCGGGCTGATGGTCCCGCACGCCGTCCGCTCCTTCACCGGGCCGGACCTGCGCTGGATCCTGCCCTACGCCACCGTGCTGTCGCCCGTGCTGCTGCTCGGCGCCGACGTCCTCGGACGGATGGTCGCCCGGCCCGCGGAGCTCCAGGTCGGCATCGTCACCGCGGTGCTCGGCGGCCCGGTCTTCATCTTTCTGGTACGGCGACGGAGGACGGCGCAGCTGTGACGACCCCACCTGTCCGAAGCATCCGAACCGCCCGCGACAAGGGCGTCCCGGGGCGCCCCGTGCGCCGCGTCCGGGCCCTGCGCACCGTCGGGGGACTCTCCGTCCGCCTCGACCTGCGGGCCCTCACCGCGGTCGTCCTGCTGCTGCTGGCCGCGGCGGCGGCGAGCGTGGTGCTCATCGGCACCGGCGACTTCCCGATCCCGGCCGGCGACGTGATCAGGACCCTGGCCGGCGACGGCACCCCCAGCCAGGAGTTCATCGTCCACGACCTGCGGCTGCCGCGGGTGCTCGTCGGACTGCTGGTGGGGGCCTCCCTCGGGCTCGCCGGAGCGCTGTTCCAGTCCGTGTCCCGCAATCCGCTGGGCAGCCCCGACGTCCTCGGGCTCGGACAGGGGTCCACGGCCGGCGCGCTCGTCATGATCGTGCTGTTCTCGGGCAGCGCGAACGAGGTCGCCCTCGGGGCGCTCGTCGGCGGACTCGTCACCGGGCTCGCCATCTATCTGCTCGCCTGGAAGCGGGGCGTGCACGGCTACCGCCTGGTGCTGGTCGGCATCGGTGTCTCCGCGATCGTCACGGCGGTCAACGCCTATCTCCTCACCAAGGCCGACCTCGTCGACGCGGCCCGTGCCGTCGTCTGGATGACCGGCTCCCTCAACGGCCGGGACTGGGCGCAGGTCTGGCCCCTGCTCATCATGTGCGCGGTGCTCGTCCCGCTGGTCCTCGGCAACGCGCGCGGGCTGCGGATGACGGAGATGGGCGACGACGTGTCGTACGCCCTCGGTGTGAGCGTCGAGCGGACGCGGCTGCTGCTGCTGGTGTCCGCCGTGCTGCTCACCTCGGGTGCCACGGCCGCCGCGGGCCCCGTCGGCTTCGTGGCGCTCACCGCGCCGCAGCTGGCCCGACGGCTCACCCGCTCACCGGGACCCAATCTGATCCCGTCGCTGTGCATGGGCGCGACCCTGCTCGTCGTCGCGGACTGGGCCTCGCAGCGGGCCTTCGGCGCCGACCAGCTGCCGGTCGGCGTCGTGACCGGCGTCCTCGGCGGCGTCTACCTGCTCTGGCTGCTGGTCAGCGAGCGCAAGGCCGGCCGGATATGAGCGGCCCGGCGGAAGCGGCCGTCCGTGGTCCGGCGGGGCCGGACGGGCGAGAACCGAAGAACGCGGCGCGTGCGCACGACCCGGCGCGCGAGAACACCCCAAGGAGCACTGTGAACCGCCTGTCCGCCGACGACGTCACCCTCGGCTACGACCAGCGCGTCATCGCGGAGAAGCTGTCGGTCCAGATCCCCGACCACTCCTTCACGGTGATCGTCGGCCCGAACGCCTGCGGCAAGTCCACCCTGCTGCGCGCCCTGTCCCGGATGCTGAAGCCCTCGGCCGGGCGGGTGCTGCTCGACGGACAGACGATCCAGTCGATGCCCGCGAAGAAGGTGGCGCGCACCCTCGGGCTGCTGCCGCAGTCGTCGATCGCGCCGGACGGGATCACGGTCGGGGACCTGGTCGGCCGGGGCCGCTATCCGCACCAGGGCCTGCTGCGCCAGTGGTCGGCGGAGGACGAGCGGGTGGTCCAGGAGTCGATGGCCTCGACCGGGGTCGCCGAGCTCGCCGACCGCTACGTCGACGAGCTGTCCGGCGGTCAGCGCCAGCGCGTGTGGATCGCGATGGCGCTCGCCCAGCAGACCCCGCTGCTCCTGCTGGACGAGCCCACGACCTACCTCGACATCCAGCACCAGATCGACGTCCTCGACCTGTGCGCCGAGCTCCACGAGACGCAGGGCCGCACCCTGGTCGCCGTGCTGCACGACCTGAACCACGCGGCCCGCTACGCCACCCATCTGATCGCGCTGCGCGGCGGCGAGGTCATCGCCGAGGGCGCCCCGAACGACATCGTCACGGCCGAGCTGGTCGAGGAGGTCTTCGGACTGCGCTGCCAGGTCATCGACGACCCCGAGACCGGGACGCCCCTCGTGGTGCCCGCGGCGCGCAGGGCGAGGGTCCGGGCCGCCGCGACGGTCACGGAGGGCTCCTGAGGGCGGCAGGCGCCCGCAGAGGGCTTCCCGGCGGCGGGGTGCCCCCGCGGGGAGGCCCTGAGGGGCCGGGAGAGTCCGCTGGAGAAGCATCCGAAGCCGCAGCGGGACGGGGCGCTACGACGAGCGCCCGGAGGCGGCGCGGGACGGGCCGCTACAGAAGCGTCCGGAGGCGCAGCAGGTCGCGCAGGCCCGCCTCCAGCTTCACCCGGCCCGAGCCCCAGGCCTTGGCGAAGTTCAGCTCGCCGTTCACCATCGACACCAGGTCGTCGCCCTTCATGGTCAGCCGGATCTGGGCCCGCTCCGGGGGCGGGCCCTGGAGCGTGTCGAGCACCTGGATCCGGCCGTCCTTGAGGCGGCCGACGAAGGTGATGTCCAGGTCGGTGATCCGGCAGCTCAGCGAGCGGTCCAGGGCCGCGGCGGCGCGTACGTCGCCGTCGGCGCCCGCCATGTTGTCCGAAAGCTTGTCGAGTGCCGTGCGGCATTCCTCAGTCGTGGCCATCGTGATCGACGGTACCGCAGCGCTTCGCGGTAGCGTCGGGGCATGAACGACTCACTCCCCGAGGGCGAGCTCCCCGAGGCCGTGACCCCGGCGGAGCCCGCGCCGCCCGCGCAGGCGGAAGCGGAACCGGTCTACGACCCGGCCGCACCGGCCCCGCTGAACGTCCCGAGGGTCCCGACGGGCGACGCGGACGTCGACGCCGGTCTGGAGCGGCTGGCCGACGCCGACGACCTCGCCACCGACGGGCACCTCGAGGTGTACGAGGATGTGCACCGGGGGCTGCGCGACGCGCTCACCGCGCTCGACGTCCGCCCGGGAGTCCCGGCCCCCTCCGGCCGTCCGCCCGCCGCCGTCCAATGAGATCCTTCGGGACACCCGGAGAGTCTTCCGGGAACCCCTTTCCATCGCCGTACGACCGCAGGAGCTGAACCGAACGTGGCAGGAGTGGCACGCCGCCGCCTCGACGCCGAGCTGGTCCGCAGGAAGCTCGCCCGCTCGCGCGAGCACGCCGGACAGCTGATCGCCGCGGGCCGGGTCAGCGTGGGCAAGACCCTCGCGACCAAGCCCGCCACGCAGGTGGAGACCGCCGCGGCGATCGTGGTCAGCCAGGACGACAGCGACCCCGACTACGTCTCGCGCGGCGGGCACAAGCTCGCCGGCGCGCTCGCCGTCTTCGGGCCGCAGGGCCTGAAGGTCGAGGGACGGCGGGCGCTGGACGCCGGCGCGTCCACCGGGGGCTTCACCGACGTGCTGCTGCGCGCGGGTGCCGCCCATGTCGTCGCCGTGGACGTCGGTTACGGACAACTCGCGTGGTCTCTCCAGAGCGATGAACGCGTCACCGTCAAGGACCGTACGAACGTACGCGAGTTGACGTTGGAGGCGATCGATGGGGAGCCCGTGGACCTTGTTGTCGGGGATCTGTCCTTCATCCCGCTCGGACTGGTGCTGCCCGCCCTCGCGCGGTGCACGGCGCCGGACGCCGATCTGGTGATGATGGTCAAGCCGCAGTTCGAGGTGGGGAAGGACCGGCTGGGCAGCGGCGGCGTCGTGCGCAGTCCGGAGCTGCGCGCCGAGAGCGTGCGCGGCGTGGCGGCGCGAGCCCAGGAGCTGGGGCTCGGTGTGAAGGGTGTGACAGCGAGCCCGTTGCCCGGACCCTCGGGCAACGTCGAGTACTTTCTGTGGCTGCGTGCCGGGGCACCCGAACTCGACCCGGCCGACGTTGACCGTGCAGTGGCGGAGGGGCCGCGTTGACACAGACCCGAGCTCGTACTGTTTTCCTGCTGGCCCACACCGGGCGGCCGGCAGCCATCCGCAGCGCCGAGCTGGTCGTCCAGGGGCTGCTGCGCTCCGGGATCGGCGTACGCGTCCTCGCGGCCGAGGCGGCGGATCTGCCGCTTCCGCACGAGGTGGAGCTGGTCCAGGAGGCGACCCCGCAGTGCCTCGACGGCTGCGAACTGCTCATCGTCCTCGGCGGTGACGGAACACTACTGCGCGGCGCCGAGTTCGCCCGCGCCTCCGGGGTGCCGATGCTCGGCGTCAACCTCGGCAGCGTCGGCTTCCTCGCCGAGGCCGAGCGGGACGACCTGGACAAGGTCGTCGACCGGGTGGTCACCAAGGCGTACGAGGTCGAGGAGCGGATGACCGTCGACGTCGTCGTGCACCGCAACGGCGACATCGTCCACACCGACTGGGCGCTGAACGAGGCCGCCGTGCAGAAGGTGTCCGCCGAGCGGCTCCTGGAGGTCATCCTGGAGATCGACGGACGGCCGGTCACCGGGTTCGGCTGCGACGGGATCGTCTGCGCGACCCCGACCGGGTCGACGGCCTACGCCTTCTCCGCGGGCGGGCCCGTGGTCTGGCCCGAGGTCGAGGCGCTGCTGATGGTGCCGATCAGTGCCCACGCGCTGTTCGCCAAGCCGCTGGTCACCTCGCCGGACTCGGTGCTGGCCGTGGAGGTGCTGCCGCACATCCCGCCGGGTGTCCTGTGGTGCGACGGACGGCGGACCGTGGAGCTGCCGCCGGGTGCGCGGGTCGAGGTGCGGCGCGGTGCCGTGCCGGTGCGGCTCGCCCGGCTGCACCACGCGTCCTTCACCGACCGGCTCGTCGCCAAGTTCGCGCTCCCGGTCGCCGGGTGGCGCGGGGCGCCGCACTAGGCACGGACACTCGCCGGCACCCGGGTTCCGCCCGGGTGCCGGGACGCCTCCGCACGGTCCGCCGACGAACGAGACCACCCCCGGAAAGTAACGCTCGGTTCTCTTTGCGGGGGGCGGCGTCGCACGGCGCCGGGAAAACCTCGTATGGTCGGGGACGTGTTGGAGGAGATGCGGATACGGTCGCTCGGAGTCATCGACGACGCGGTCGTCGAGCTGTCACCAGGCTTCACCGCCGTGACCGGTGAGACCGGCGCGGGCAAGACGATGGTGGTCACCAGCCTCGGGCTGCTGCTGGGCGGGCGCGCCGACCCGGCCCTCGTACGGATCGGCGCCAAGAGCGCGGTCGTGGAGGGGCGGATCAGCGTGCCGGCGGGCGGCACGGCCGTCGTACGGGCCGAGGAGGCGGGCGCCGAGCTGGAGGACGGCGTGCTGCTGGTCAGCCGTACCGTTTCGGCGGAGGGGCGTTCCCGCGCCCATCTCGGCGGACGTTCGGTACCGGTGGGCGTGCTCGCCGAACTCGCCGACGAGCTCGTCGCGGTGCACGGCCAGACCGACCAGCAGGGGCTGCTCAAGCTGTCCCGGCAGCGGCAGGCACTGGACCGGTACGCGGGGGACGCGGTCGCCGTGCCGCTCGCCAAGTACGCGGGCGCCTACCGCAGGCTGCGGGCCGTCTCGGCCGAACTGGACGAGATCACGACCCGCGCCCGGGAGAGGGCCCAGGAAGCCGACATGCTGCGCTTCGGGCTCGACGAGATCGCGGCCGTCGAGCCGAGGGCCGGCGAGGACGCCGAGCTGGCGGCCGAGGCGGAGCGCCTCGGTCACGCGGAGGCGCTGGCGTCGGCCGCCACGGCCGCGCACGCCGCGCTGGCGGGCAACCCCGAGGACCCGGAGGGCATCGACGCGGCCACGCTCGTGGCGGGTGCCCACCGGGCGCTGGAGGCCGTACGGTCGCACGACTCGGCCCTCGCCACGCTGTCCGGGCGGATCGGGGAGATCGCGATCCTGCTCGGCGACGTCGCGGGCGAACTCGCCGGGTACGCCGACGACCTCGACGCCGACCCGCTGCGGCTCGCGGCGGTCGAGGAGCGCAGGGCCGCGCTCACCCAGCTCACCCGCAAGTACGGCGAGGACATCGACGCCGTGCTCGCCTGGGCCGAGCGGAGCGCCGAGCGGCTCACCGAACTCGACGGCGACGACGACCGGATCGGGGAGCTGACCGCCGAGCGGGACGCGCTGCGCGGTGAACTGGGCGGGCTCGCCCAGGCGCTGACGGACGCCCGCACGGAGGCCGCCGAGCGGTTCGCCGCCGCCGTCACCGCCGAACTGGCCTCGCTCGCCATGCCGCACGCGCGGGTGTCGTTCGAGATCCGGCAGACCGACGACCCCGAGGGGGTGGAGGTCGGCGGACGCCCGGTGGCCTACGGTCCGGCCGGCGCCGACGAGGTGGAGCTGCTGCTCGCGCCGCACCCGGGGGCGCCGCCGCGGCCGATCGCCAAGGGGGCGTCCGGCGGTGAGCTCTCGCGCGTGATGCTCGCGGTGGAGGTCGTGTTCGCCGGGACCGACCCCGTGCCGACGTATCTCTTCGACGAGGTCGACGCGGGCGTCGGCGGCAAGGCCGCGGTCGAGATCGGGCGGCGGCTGGCGAAGCTCGCCAAGAGCGCGCAGGTCGTCGTCGTGACGCACCTGCCGCAGGTGGCGGCGTTCGCCGACCGGCAGTTGCTGGTCGAGAAGACGAACGACGGGTCGGTGACGCGGTCCGGGGTGAAGGTGCTGGAGGGGGAGGAGCGGGTTCGGGAGCTGTCGCGCATGGCCCGCGGGGGCGGTGGGGGGTCCCCCCCCCCCGGGGGGGGGCCCCCCCTCTCTGGGGGGGGGCGGCCCCCCGCCGGCGTGTTCGCTCCGGGCTCGGGGGCCGTTGGCGTCGCGCGTGCTTGTTTCGCCCCCTCCGCCCCTACCCGTCCCGTACCTGGGCTCCGCCCCGGACCCCGCTCCTCAAACGCCGGAGGGGCTGAAATCTTCCCGCGCCTGCAAGGCTGGCTGGTTCTTGCCGGGGCGCTGGGTGGGGTTGTGTGCGCCTCTTCGGGCGCCGGTGCTTCTTCGGGGGTGGGGGCTCCGGGGGTCCGGAAGGGGGGAATCGTCACTCGTGCGGGTGACCGTCGTTGCCGGGTTGCCCCTTCTGACGTGCCCTCGTCGTGATGGCGGTGCCGGAACGCCCGGAGGGCCTGGCATCCTTGGCGTAGTACGCGGTCCACGACGTGCGGTTCCCCCTTCTCCGCACGCCCCTTCTGTACGTTCCCTCGTGACCGTCCGACGCCGAACCAGGAGCCCCGGCCACGTGAGCCACGTGAGCAGCCACTCAGCGCACGGCCAGTCGCCGCTGCGCACCGTGCAGGTGCTCGGCGGCGGCAGCGCGGGCAGCAGCGCGCACGTGCGGTCGCTGGCGGCGGGTCTCGTGGCCCGGGGAGTCCGGGTCACGGTCTGCGCGCCCGCCGAGGCGGACCGGGAGTACGGGTTCACCGGAGTCGGCGCGCACCACGTGGACGTCCCCCGCAGCACCGACCCCGCCGCGGTGTCCGCGCTGCGGGCGGCCTGCGCGGACGCCGACCTCGTGCACGCGCACGGGATCCACGCGGCCCTGCGGGCGGCGCTGGCGCTCAGCGGGCGGCGGGTTCCCCTCGTCGTCACCTGGCACACCCGCTCGGAGGCCGACGGCGCCCGGGCCCACGTCCTGCGGCTCCTCGAACGCCGGGTCGCCCGGGCCGCCGCCGTGGTCCTCGGCACCTCCTCCGACCTGGTGGACCGGGCCCGCAGGAGGGGAGCCCGTGACGCGCGGCTCGCCGCCGTCGCGCTCCCGGCCCCGCGTCCGCCGGCCGAGCCGGTGGACGCCGACGGGCTCCGTCTCAAGGCACGGGCCGAACTCGGCGCGATCGACCGCCCGTTGCTCATCGCGGTGGGCTCGCTCGACCGGCACCGCGGCTACCACACGCTGCTCGACGCCTCGCGCGCCTGGTTCCGGCTGGATCCGGTGCCGCTGCTGGTGATCGCCGGGGAGGGGCCGCTGCGCGGTGTGCTCCAGCGCCGGATCGAGGACGAGGAGCTGCCGATCCGGCTGATCGGGCGGCGCGAGGACGTCGCGGAACTGCTGGCGGCCGCCGACCTGGTCCTGCTGCCCAGCCGCTGGGAGTCCCGCTCGCCGCTGGCGCAGGAGGCCCTCCACGCACGGGTTCCGCTGGTCGCGACCGCGGTCGGGGGCATCCCCGAGATGGTCGGGGACGCCGCCGAACTCGTCCCGTACGGGAACGCCAAGGCGCTCGGCGACGCCGTCGTGCGGCTGCTGGCCGACCCCGAGCGCCGACAGGTCCTGCGGGACAAGGGTGCCCGGCAGGCCGCCACCTGGCCGACCGAGGACGAGACGGTCGCCCAAGTGCTCAGCGTCTACGACGAGTTCACCCGGCTCCGGCCGCTGGTGTGACGCCGGCGGGGCGCGCCCGCCGGATCAGGGAACGTGCCGTCGCGCCCGCAGCGCCAGGCTCAACGCCAGTACCGTCTGCGGGTCGTCGAGGTCCATGCCCAGCAACTCACCGATCCTGGCCAGCCGGTTGTAGAGGGTCTGCCGGTTGAGATGCAGCTCGCGGGCGGTCTCCGCCTTGCGGCCCGCGTGCGCCAGATACGTCTGCAGGGTCGGAAGCAGAGGCGGCTTGGAGCGAACGTCGTGGTCGCGGAGCGGGCCGATCGCGCGCTCCACGAAAGCGGCCAGATCCGGATGCTCGCGCAGACGCCACAACAGCAGGTCGATGTCGAGCCGGCGCGCGTCGTACCAGGGCCGGTCCGACAGGCCCTGCGCCGCCGTGGCCGTCTCCGCGGCGTGCCGCAGACCGGCCGACGCGGCCGCCCAGCCCCCGGCGACCCCGACCACCACCACCGGCGGCTGCGCCCCGGGCCGCTGCATGCCCGCCCGCTCCACCCCGGCGCGCAGCGCGGCCGCGACCCGGTCCGCGACGGCCGACCGCTCCGACTCCGAGCGCAGACCGAGGAGCAGCGGGACCCGGCCCTCGACGGGACGCACGCCCAGCAGGACCGGCACCCCCACCGAGGCCAGCTCCTCCGCCACGGCACGGGCCAGGACGGCCCAGCCGCCGCCGGGGGCGAGGCCGTCGGCCAGGCGCATCACCACCGGCAGGAGCGGGCTCGCGCCGGGCTTGAAGCCGAGCACCCGGGCCTGTGCGGGCGCGTCCTCGGCCTCGATACGGCCCTCGGCGAGATCGGTCAGGAAGTCGCCGCGGCCCCGGGCGGCCAGTTCCTCCTCCTGGCGCGCCTGCATCAGCACGACGGCCAGGATGCCGGCGGCGCGCTCGGCGGCGATCCGGTGCACCGGGGCGACCGGCGCGCCGACGGGCAGCAGGACCAGACGGGCCCGTACGGAGCCGGTGCCGGGGCCGCCGCCGGGCACGTCCACCAGGGTGGTCCCGGCGGGCGGCTCCTCCTTGTGCTGACCGCGCAGGCCCTCCCAGACCTGGAGCGGGTCGGCGCCCGTCGGGCCCGCTCCGGCCGCGTAGAGCAGCTGGCCGTCGGCGGTCTCCAGGAAGACGGGGTTGCCGCTGAAGTCGGCGAGGATGCGCAGGACCTGGGGTACTCCGCCGCCGCCGAGCAGCGCCTCGGTGCAGCGCCGGTGCACCTCCTCGGCCTGTTGCAGCAGCGCGTAGTGACCGTTGACGATCTCGGTGTGGATCTCCTCCGTGACGGTCACGAAGGGCACCTCGCGGTGGAGCTGGACCAGCGGCAGGCCGGTGGACCGCGCGGTCTCCACGAGCGCCGCGGGGAGCCGGGCGAAGCGCGGTCCGAGCTCCACGACGAGCGCCGCGATCCCGCGCTCGGCGAGGGTGCGGACGAACGCGCGCTGGTCGGCGGGCCGGGTGCCGAGACCGTATCCGGTGGTCAGCAGCAGCTCGCCGCCCTTGAGCAGCGAGGCGATGTTCGGCACCTCGCCCGCGTGGACCCAGCGCACGGTCCGGTGCAGCCGGTCGGCGCCCGCGATGATCTCCGGAAGCCCGCTGCGCAGTCCGGGCAGCTCAAGGGCCCGCTGCACGGTGATTCCGGCGCCTTGGGTGTCGTAACGGCTGTCCATGCTGCGGACGCTACCCGCGGACGGCGCGCGGGGGCATCTCCGGGCCGCCCGCGGACGGCGCAGGGGCCGTGACGGTGGCTGCCCGGCGGGCGCCGGGGCCGGCGGCCGGGGTCAGGCTCCGGCCGGCACCGGGGCGATGTTGTGGTTGAAGCGGAAGACGTTGTCCGGGTCGTACTCGGCCTTCACCGCGGTCAGCCGCCGCATGTTCTCCTCGCCGAGTCCGGCGGCCACCCGGTCCGTGCCCTCGTCCCCGATGAAGTTCAGGTAGACGGCGCCGGTGCTCCACGGCCGGACGTCCTCGCGGACCTTCCTGACCCACGCGATGCACCGCTCGTCGTCGGCCGGGTCCTCCCAGATCCCGAAGGGGTGCACGGCCCAGGCCGCGTCGCGGTAGGGGACCGGGAAGCGGGACGGTCCCGAGGCGATGGCGCCGCCCTGCGGGAACAGCACGTGCTGGTTGCCGGTGGGGACGGGCATGGCGTCGCCGAGGGCGCAGAAGACGTCCACGAAGTCGTCGGGCGCGCCGGTCAGGTACTCCGCCGACCAGTAGTTCCGCATGCCGGGCGGGTCGTCGATCATGCACTGGAAGTCGGCGTAGGGCAGCGCCGTGACGATCTCGACCGCGTGCGGCAGCGCCAGCAGCGGCTGGGCGATCTTGCGCATGTCCTCCTCGCCGCCCGCGTACGCGACCAGGGCGCCGCAGAGCAGCTTGCCCACCAGCTCCGGGGGCACGAACTCCTCGGGCGGGCCGGTGAGGTAGAGGATGCCGCCGCTCGCCTCCGGCGGTCCGTTCGCGATGATCTCGCGGTAGACGCGGATCACATCGGGTCCGTGTTCCGGCAGGTACATCAGCAGGGCGATGGAGAACTCGGGCAGCGGGTGCAGCTTGAGGGTCAGCGCGGTGGCGACCCCGAAGTTCCCGCCGCCGCCGTGCAGGGCCCAGAACAGCTCCGGGTTCTCCTGTTCGGTGGCGCGTACCGGCGAACCGTCGGCGGTCACCAGCTCGACCCCGAGCAGATTGTCGACGGCCAGGCCGCAGGACCGGTCCAGCCAGCCGCTGCCGCCACCGAGGACGAAGCCGCCGACCCCGGTCGTCGAGGCGCGTCCGCCGGTGGTCGCGAGGCCGTAGGGCTGGGTGGCCCGGTCGAGATGGGTCATCAGCGCTCCGCCCTCGACCCGGACCGTCTCCGACCCGGGATGGACGGTGACCGCGTGCATGCGGCTGAGGTCGACGACGAGACCCCCGTCGTTGAGCGCCATGCCGGCGACGCTGTGCCCGCCTCCGCGGACGGCGATCGGCAGGTCCAGCTCGCGTGCGAAGCGCACCGCGCGGGTCACGTCGGCCTCGCTCTCGCACCGCACGATGACGGCGGGTCGCCGGTCGATCATCGCGTTGAAGACCGACCGGGCCTCGTCGTACCCGGGATCGTCCGGGGTGAGGGCGTCACCGGACAGACCCGCGCGGAGCGCGGCCAGTGCCGCGCCGGCCTTCGAAAGGGGAGCCATGGAAGCCGCCCCCTTCCATGAGGGGACAGGACTCCTTCCAGGCTAGGCGGGCGCGGCGCATCGGGCGCGTCGAGAGGGGGAGGCCCCCAGGAGCCTCCCCACGCGTGCGGAGCGGCGGCTCAGCCGCCGTAGGCGCCGCTCGCCGTCAGCCTGAGGGCGGTGTCGATCAGCGGGACGTGGCTGAAGGCCTGCGGGAAGTTCCCGACCTGGCGCTGAAGCCTCGGGTCCCACTCCTCGGCCAGCAGACCGAGGTCGTTGCGCAGGGCCAGCAGGCGTTCGAACAGCTTGCGGGCCTCGTCGACCCGGCCGATCATCGCGAGGTCGTCGGCCATCCAGAACGAGCAGGCGAGGAACGCGCCCTCGTCGCCCTCGAGACCGTCGACGCCCGCGTGTTCGCCCGAGGTCGGGTAGCGCAGGATGAAGCCGTCGGAGGTGGACAGCTCGCGCTGGATCGCCTCGATGGTGCCGATCACGCGCTTGTCGTCCGGCGGCAGGAAGCCCATCTGCGGGATGAGCAGCAGCGAGGCGTCGAGCTCCTTGGAGCCGTAGGACTGGGTGAAGGTGTTCCGCTCCTGGTCGTAGCCCTTCTCGCACACGTCCCGGTGGATGTCGTCGCGCAGTTCGCGCCACTTCTCCAGCGGGCCGTCCGCGTCCCCGGACTCGATGAGCTTGATCGTGCGGTCGACGGCGACCCAGGCCATCACCTTGGAGTGCACGAAGTGCCGTCGCGGGCCCCGGACTTCCCAGATTCCCTCGTCCGGCTGGTCCCAGTGGGTCTCCAGGTAGCGGATGAGCTTCAACTGGAGCAGCGAAGCGTAGTCGTTGCGGGACAGGCCCGTCATATGGGCCAGGTGCAGGGCCTCGGTGACCTCGCCGTAGACGTCGAGCTGGAGCTGGTGCGCGGCGCCGTTGCCGACCCGGACCGGCGCCGAACCCTCGTACCCGGGAAGCCAGTCGAGCTCGGCCTCGCCCAACTCCCGTTCGCCCGCGATGCCGTACATGATCTGGAGGTTCTCCGGGTCGCCGGCGACCGCGCGCAGCAGCCATTCGCGCCAGGCGCGAGCCTCCTCGCGGTAGCCGGTGCGCAGCAGCGAGGAGAGGGTGATGGCCGCGTCGCGCAGCCAGGTGTAGCGGTAGTCCCAGTTGCGTACGCCGCCGATCTCCTCCGGGAGGGAGGTGGTGGGCGCGGCGACGATGCCGCCGGTGGGCGCGTAGGTCAGCGCCTTCAGCGTGATCAGGGAACGGACGACGGCCTCGCGGTAGGGGCCGTGGTAGGTGCACTGGTCGACCCACTCGCGCCAGAACTCCTCGGTCGCCTCCAGCGACTGCACCGGCTCGGGCAGCGGCGGCGGCTGCCGGTGCGAGGGCTCCCAGGAGACCGTGAAGGTGACCGTCTCGCCCGGCGCCACCGTGAAGTCGGCGTAGGTGGTCAGGTCCTTGCCGTAGGTCTGGCACTCCGTGTCGAACCAGACCGAGTCGGGTCCGGCGACGGCGACCGTGCGCCCCTCGTGGCGGCGCACCCAGGGCACCACACGGCCGTACGAGAAACGCATGCGCAGCGCGGAGCGCATCGGCACCCGGCCGCTGACGCCCTCGACGATCCGGATCAGCTGCGGGGCGCCGTCGCGCGGGGGCATGAAGTCGGTCACCCGGACCGTGCCGCGCGGGGTCTCCCACTCGGACTCGAGGATCAGCGAGTCGCCGCGGTACCGGCGGCGGGTGGCCGCGGGGGGCTGCTCCTCGGCCGCGTGCGCCGGACCGAGCCGCCAGAATCCGTGATCCTCCGTGCCGAGCAGTCCCGCGAAGATGGCATGGGAGTCGAAGCGGGGCAGGCACAGCCAGTCGACTGTGCCGTCCCGGCAGACCAGCGCTGCTGTCTGCATGTCTCCGATGAGTGCGTAGTCCTCGATGCGCCCGGCCACGTGCATCTCCAGTCGAACGGCCACGGCGCCCCTGCGCGGGGCGGTCGCTCTTGCGGTCAAAGGGAACGTAGGTACTGCAAAACAGTAGGCAATGGGATTCGGTCACTGCGGAACATCGATGATGGGGGACGTCCGTCGTGCGTCGCTGCGAAACGCCAGTTGTCGGTTGCGATGGGCGATGCGATTGTCGTCTCGAAACGAACTGACAGGCCCTCTTTGTTCCGGTTGCGTGCGGGATGGTGCAGTGCGCCGGAGGGACTCGGCAGCGAGTGTCCGAGCAGGATACGACGCACGTGGATGATCCGCGTGCCGCTCCGGGCAACCTGGTTGGGCCGATCGAGTGAGCATCGAGTGAGGGGCGTGCGGGGCATCCGCCGAGCCGGGTGTCCGCCCGTGCGCGGAGCGTGGCCGGAAGCGGCCTCCTCCGGTCGCTGATACCCTGGTAGCCCGTGGACCGGTGGGCGAGAAACCCCCGAACCGCAGCGACGGCAACCCCCGGAAATCTCCGGGCCCCACGCCGATACGCACCCCAGACCGACCACGGGAGCCCCCTCTTGGCCATGCCGCCCAGTGCTTTTCGAAACAGCACAGCCACGACGACCAAGCACATCTTCGTCACCGGGGGTGTCGCGTCCTCCCTCGGCAAGGGCCTGACCGCCTCCAGCCTGGGCGCGCTGCTCAAGGCACGGGGTCTGCGCGTCACCATGCAGAAGCTCGACCCGTACCTGAACGTCGACCCGGGCACCATGAACCCGTTCCAGCACGGCGAGGTGTTCGTCACCAACGACGGCGCCGAGACGGACCTGGACATCGGGCACTACGAGCGCTTCCTCGACGTGGACCTGGACGGCTCGGCCAACGTGACCACCGGTCAGGTGTACTCCACCGTCATCGCCAAGGAGCGGCGCGGCGAGTACCTCGGTGACACCGTGCAGGTCATCCCGCACATCACCAACGAGATCAAGCACCGCATCCGGCGCATGGCGACCGACGACGTCGACGTCGTCATCACCGAGGTCGGCGGCACGGTCGGCGACATCGAGTCGCTGCCCTTCCTGGAGACGGTCCGCCAGGTCCGGCACGAGGTCGGCCGCGACAACGTCTTCGTCGTGCACATCTCGCTGCTGCCCTACATCGGCCCGTCGGGCGAGCTGAAGACCAAGCCGACCCAGCACTCCGTCGCCGCGCTGCGCAACATCGGCATCCAGCCGGACGCGATCGTGCTGCGCGCCGACCGCGAGGTCCCCACCGCCATCAAGCGCAAGATCTCGCTGATGTGCGACGTCGACGAGGCCGCCGTGGTCGCCGCGATCGACGCCAAGTCGATCTACGACATCCCGAAGGTCCTGCACACCGAGGGCCTGGACGCCTACGTCGTGCGCAAGCTGGACCTGCCGTTCCGTGACGTGGACTGGGCGACCTGGGACGACCTGCTCGACCGCGTCCACAACCCGGTCCACGAGATCACGATGGCGCTGGTCGGCAAGTACATCGACCTGCCCGACGCCTACCTCTCGGTCACCGAGGCGCTGCGCGCCGGCGGCTTCGCCAACCGGGCCCGCGTCAAGATCAAGTGGGTCACCTCGGACGACTGCAAGACCCCGGCGGGCGCCGCCAAGCAGCTCGGTGACGTGGACGCGATCTGCATCCCCGGCGGCTTCGGCGACCGCGGTGTGTCCGGCAAAGTTGGCGCGATCCAGTACGCCCGCGAGAACCGCATCCCGCTGCTCGGCCTGTGCCTGGGCCTGCAGTGCATCGTGATCGAGGCCGCGCGGAACCTGGCCGACATCCCCGACGCCAACTCCACCGAGTTCGACTCCGGCACCGGGCACCCGGTCATCTCCACGATGGCCGAGCAGCTCGACATCGTGGCGGGCGAGGGCGACATGGGCGGCACCATGCGTCTGGGCATGTACCCGGCCAAGCTCGCCGAGGGCTCGATCGTGCGCGAGGTGTACGACGGCAAGGAGTACGTCGAGGAGCGCCACCGTCACCGCTACGAGGTGAACAACGCCTACCGCGCCGAGCTGGAGAAGAAGGCCGGTCTGCAGTTCTCCGGCACCTCCCCGGACGGCAAGCTCGTCGAGTACGTCGAGTACCCGCGCGAGGTCCACCCCTACCTGGTCGCGACCCAGGCGCACCCCGAGCTGCGCTCGCGTCCGACCCGGCCGCACCCGCTGTTCGCCGGCCTGGTCAAGGCCGCGGTCGAGCGCAAGACGGGCAAGTAGCACCAGGGTTGTACGGTGACCGGGGTGCGGGTCCGCGGGTGTTCCCGCCGGGCGCGCACCCCGGTCCCGTCACCGGACCGGCTTCTGTTGCGCGTGTGGGAGGACAGGCCATGACGATCAAGGACACCCCCGAGGAGTGGGAGGTCCGGGCGACCGAGACCCCTTTCAAGGGCAACAAGACCTCGGTGCGCACCGACGACGTGGTCATGCCCGACGGATCCGTCGTCCGCCGCGACTACCAGGTCCACCCGGGTTCCGTGGCGGTCCTCGCCCTGGACGGCGAGGACCGGGTGCTGGTGCTGCGCCAGTACCGCCACCCGGTGCGCCACAAGCTGTGGGAGATCCCGGCGGGGCTGCTCGACGTCCCCGGCGAGAACCCGCTGCACGCGGCCCAGCGCGAGCTCTACGAGGAGGCGCACGTCAAGGCGGAGACCTGGCGGGTGCTGACCGACGTCTACACCACGCCCGGCGGCTGCGACGAGGCCATCCGGATCTTCCTGGCCCGCGACCTCTCCGCCGCGGAGGGCGAGCGGTTCGAGGTGGAGGACGAGGAGGCCGACATGGAGCTGGCCCGGGTCCCCCTGGCCGAGCTCGTCGCCGGTGTCCTCGCCGGCGATCTGCACAACAACTGCCTGGTCGTGGGTGTCCTCTCGCTCGTCGCGGCCCGTCACGGCGCCGGACTCGACGCCCTGCGCCCGGCCACCGCGCCCTGGCCCGCGCGCCCCTTCGAGGCCTGACCGCGCTACCGGGGAGGCTGCGCCACCCGTCTCCGGGGCGGCCCCGCCACCCCGGAGACGCAGCGCCGTCCCGCCGCCGGACGGGTCGTATACGTCCGTTCGGCGGACGGCGGTCAGACGATCGCCTGATCCGAT
Organism: Streptomyces aureus; assembly: GCF_000725495.1. Classification (GTDB taxonomy): domain Bacteria; phylum Actinomycetota; class Actinomycetes; order Streptomycetales; family Streptomycetaceae; genus Streptomyces; species Streptomyces aureus_B. The sequence goes on along the minus strand of NZ_KL647042.1, from coordinate 255,784 downwards.
CGGGGGATGTCCCCGACGCGCTCCTCACGGATCGTCGCAGAGCGTGAACTAGGCTCTGGAAAACGCCCGTACCGGAGTCCCGGCGGGCCGGCGCGTGCAGTGGAACGGGAGCGTGGCCCGTGGCGGATCAGGTGGTGGACGGCGGCGGCACCGAGGTGGCGTCCCAGGGGCAGCTCCCGGCTGCCGGGTCCCCTCCTACGGGAAGTCAGTTCCTGGGCCGCGCAAGAGAGTTGAAGGAACTGCGGGCCGACATCGAGCGCGCGGGACTGGACACCCTGGCCGGCCGCAAGGCCCCCCGCGCACGGGTGCTGCTCATCGCCGGCAAGCCGGGTTCGGGCCGCAGCGCCCTTGCCGCCGCCCTTGCCGCGCAGGTCGCCGAGAGTTACCCCGACGGCACCCTGCGCGCCCGGCTCACCGAACCCGACGGCACCCCGGTGCCCACCGAGACCACCGCGCGGGACCTGCTCACCGCCCTCGGGCTGTCGGCGCCCCCCGGAGCGGGCGCCGACGAGCTCGGCGAGCGGCTGCGCGAGGCCTTCGCGATCCGCCGGGCCGTACTGCTGCTCGACGACGCGGCCGACGCCGAACAGGTCGACGCGCTGCTCCCCGACTCCCCGGACTGCCTGGTCGTCGCCGTCTCCGGCGGGCCGCTGACCGGCATCGCGGACGTCCGCCCCTGCACGCTCGGGGGTCTGGACACCAAGTCCGCCCTGGAGGTCCTCGGCCAGTTCACCGGCTCGGTGCGCATCACCGTCGACCCGCTCGCCGCCGAGGGGCTGGTCGAACTGTGCGCGGGCCAGCCGACCGCCCTGGTGCTGGCCGGCGGCTGGCTCGCCGCCCGCCCCTCCGCCGCCGTGGCCGACCTGGCCAAGCACCTGCGCACCGAGGGGGAGGAGGGCACCCCGCTGGAGCGGGTCTTCCGGCTCTCCTACGGCTCCCTGCCGGGAGGCGCCGCGCGGATGCTGCGCCTGCTCTCGCTGGCCCCCGCCGGACTCGTCGATCCCCACACCGCCTCCGCGCTGGCCGGCTGCTCGGTCCAGTCGGCGCACACCACGCTGGACGAGCTCACCGGCCTCGGCCTGCTGCGGGCGGTCCCCTCGCCGTTGCCGCAGTACGAGGTCCCCGGCTGCTTCCATCCGCTGCTCACGGCGCTCGTCGACACCCACGACCGGCCCGCCGAGGTGCAGCTGGCCCGCGCCCGGATGCTGGAGCGGACCGTACGGCTCCTGGTCTCCTGCCGCGCCATCACCGAGACCGACAGCTCGCCCGCCCGGGAGAAACTCGCCGGGACCCCGCGCGCCCTGCGCTTCGCCGACCCCCGGGCCGCCGAGGAGTGGCTGCGCGTCCGCAGACCCGCGCTGCTCGCCTCGGCCCGGGCGGCGGTCGCCGACGGGGAGCTCGACACCCTGGCCCGCCGGCTCATGGCGGCCCTGGTCCGGGCGATGGCGGCCCACTTCGGCACCCGGGCCGCGGCCCCCGACCTGTACGGCATCCACCGGCTCGTCCTGGACGTCGCCGAGCGCCGGAACCTGCCCCGCGAGAAGGCGGCGGCCCTGCTCAACCTCGCCGACCTGGACGCGGGGACCGGCCGCAGGACCGACGCCCTCGCCCGCTACCGGGCCGCGCTGGACGCCGGACGCGAGGCGAACGACCCGTACGCGACGGGCCGGGCGATGGAATCCGTAGGCGGCGCCCACCAGGAGCTCGGGGACCACGACCGGGCCGCCGACTGGTTCGGCCGGGCGCTCGCCCAGCGGCTCGCGCGCGACGAGCGCGTGGACGCGGCCCGGCTGTACGGGCGCATCGCCGGCGCCCACACCTACGCGGGCCGCTACGGAGAGGCGCAGGTCAACTGGCGCGCCGCGGTCGCCTGGCACCGCAAGAACGGCGATGTCGCCTCCCAGGCAAGGGCGTTGAGCGAGATGGCCCGGGTCCAGGAGTACGCCGGGCGGCCCGAGGAGTCGCTGCGCACCTGCCAGGAGGCCGTGGAGTGGGCGCGCCGCGCGGACGACGTACGGCTGCAGGCCGCGTTGCAGGTCAGACTCGCCGACACCCTCGACCGGCTCGGCGACCCGGCCGCCGCCCGGCTGCACCGGGCCGCCGCCGAGCGCATGCTGGGAGAGGAGCTCCCGGAGAGTGCATCCGGCTTGGAACGCGACGCTAACGCCTACGAAATCCGCAGTGCATCCGCTGAAGATTGATGCATTGAAAGGCTAGACAGAGGGAATTCCTTCATTAGACTGGCTCCGCCGCGTTCTTCCGTGGTGTCTCCCGATGTGCTCCCGTACGTCGGGTATGACATGCATTGCCTGGCTTGCATCGCCTCGGCATGCATAGCCCCAGAGCCCTCTGAGTCAAGGACCGTGATCGACGTGAAGGTCGGCATCCCCCGCGAGGTCAAGAACAACGAGTTCCGCGTGGCCATCACCCCCGCAGGCGTGCACGAGCTCGTGCGCCACGGCCACCAGGTCTTCGTCGAGCAGAACGCCGGTGTCGGCTCCTCGATCACGGACGAGGAGTACGTGTCCGCCGGTGCGCAGATCCTGCCCACCGCCGACGAGGTCTGGGCCACCGCCGACCTGCTGCTCAAGGTCAAGGAGCCCATCGCGGAGGAGTACCACCGTCTCCGCAAGGACCAGACGCTCTTCACCTACCTGCACCTCGCCGCGTCCCGGGAGTGCACGGACGCCCTCCTGGAGTCCGGCACCACCGCGATCGCCTACGAGACCGTCGAGCTGCCGAGCCGCGCGCTGCCGCTGCTCGCCCCGATGTCCGAGGTCGCGGGCCGCCTCGCCCCGCAGGTCGGCGCCTACCACCTGATGCGCGCCAACGGCGGCCGCGGTGTCCTGCCCGGCGGCGTCCCCGGCGTCCTGCCGGCCAAGGCCGTCGTCATCGGCGGCGGCGTCTCCGGCTGGAACGCCGCGCAGATCGCCATCGGCATGGGCTTCGAGGTGACGCTGCTCGACCGCGACATCAACAAGCTGCGCGAGGCCGACAAGATCTTCGGCACCAAGGTCAAGGCCGTCATGTCCAACTCCTTCGAGCTGGAGAAGGCCTGCCTGGAGGCCGACCTCGTGATCGGCGCCGTCCTGATCCCCGGCGCCAAGGCCCCGAAGCTGGTCACCAACGAGCTCGTCTCGCGGATGAAGCCGGGGAGTGTCCTTGTCGACATCGCGATCGACCAGGGCGGCTGCTTCGAGGACTCGCGTCCCACCACGCACGCCGAGCCGACCTTCCCGGTCCACAACTCGGTCTTCTACTGCGTCGCCAACATGCCCGGCGCGGTGCCCAACACCTCGACGTACGCGCTGACCAACGCCACGCTGCCGTACATCGTCGAGCTCGCCAACCGCGGCTGGACCGAGGCGCTGCGCCGTGACAACGCGCTGGCCAAGGGCCTCAACACGCATGACGGCAAGGTTGTTTACCGCGAGGTCGCCGAGGCCCACGGGCTGGAGCACGTCGCGCTGGAGAGCCTGCTCGGCTGAGTCCTCCCGCGCCCCCGCGAGTCGACATTCGCGCCCGACTCGGCGCTGACAAAAGGCGATACGTCAACACGGCTCGTCAACACCGCTCACCAGGCCGGACCTTGCCCGACAAGGTCCGGCCGGGTGTGTGTCGGGTCACTTTGCGACACTCGTTCAACTCGCTACGAACGTAACTCTTCAACCGATTCGCACACCGGTGAAACCTGCCGTGCGACGGCCTTACGCCCTTGACAGAGGGGTGTTCGGTTGCCGACACATCGGGTCGGGTCCGGCGGATTGTGTTGCTGCGGAGCGGTGACACGCCATAGAGTCGCCAACCGTCGGCATGGTGCCACGCTGACCTATCGAGAAGTTTCCTGGTCACCAAGGAGGTAAGACGACTTGTGAATGAGTCGACATTTACTCCCGGGGGTGGTCAACCAGGAATGCCGGCGCGGGGCCAGGACCCCACGGGGCTCGAGGCTGTCGGCTCCGTCGCTGTCCGCACCTTCGCAGCCCACCAGAGTCCCCGGACGACTCAGACAGCACACCCGAGCATGGATGGCCATCACGTGAACGCCATGGCCGGCAACGGAAGTGGCGAGAACCACACCCACTTCGCCGACTACGACGAACTGCCCGAGGGGCACTTCTACGACCCCGACGCCGAGTACGAGCCCGATCCGGAGTACGCGGCCACGCTCGCGCCCGACGCGGCCCGTCAGCGCCGCGAGCGCATCGGCCCGACAGGGCGCCCGCTGCCCTACTTCCCGATCCCGGGACCGCTGACCAGTCACGGCCCCGCGACGATCATCGCGATGTGCAACCAGAAGGGCGGCGTGGGCAAGACCACGTCGACCATCAATCTGGGTGCCGCGCTCGCGGAGTACGGACGCCGGGTGCTGCTCGTCGACTTCGACCCGCAGGGCGCGCTGTCCGTGGGACTCGGCGTCAACCCGATGGAGCTCGACCTCACCGTCTACAACCTGCTCATGGAGCGGGGCATGGCGGCCGACGAGGTCCTCCTGAAGACGGCGGTCCCGAACATGGACCTGCTGCCCAGCAACATCGACCTGTCCGCCGCCGAGGTGCAGCTGGTCAGCGAGGTCGCGCGCGAGTCCACGCTGCAGCGCGCCCTGAAGCCGCTGATGGCCGACTACGACTACATCGTGATCGACTGCCAGCCCTCGCTCGGCCTGCTCACGGTGAACGCGCTGACGGCCGCCCACAAGGTGATCGTGCCGCTGGAGTGCGAGTTCTTCGCGCTGCGCGGTGTCGCGCTGCTCACCGAGACGATCGAGAAGGTCCAGGAACGGCTGAACCCGGAGCTGGAGCTCGACGGCATCCTCGCCACGATGTACGACTCCCGCACGGTGCACAGCCGTGAGGTGCTCGCGCGCGTCGTCGAGGCCTTCGACGATCACGTCTACCACACCGTGATCGGCCGGACCGTCCGCTTCCCGGAGACCACGGTCGCCGGCGAGCCGATCACCACGTACGCCTCCAACTCCGTCGGTGCCGCCGCCTATCGCCAGCTCGCCAGGGAGGTGCTCGCCCGGTGTCACGCCGAGTGAGTCTGCCGGGGGCCGACGAACTGTTCCGTACCACCGGGGGCATGGCGCTCCAGGCATCCACCCCCTCCCGCCGGACCAACGGCGAGGCCCGGGTGCCGGCTCCGGCCGGCGAGAGCGACACGGGGGCGGGGGAGGACGCGCCCTCGTCGGTGCCCGTCCAGGGCGGTGACGGCGAGGGCGACGAACACGTCGCCGCCGACGCCGACCCGAACGAGGCCGGGGAGTCGCGCAGCCGGGGCGGCGCCCCGGACCGTTCGGGGCGCGGCCGGCCGGCGCAGGAAGGTTCTGCCGCCGTCTCCGCGTCCGTGCAGTCCTCCCGCAAGCGCGGGCGCGCCGCGAACCGCCGGCCCAGCGGGCGGGAACGGCACGACGAGAAGATCACCGTGTACGTGTCCGCCGAGGAGCTGATGGACCTCGAACACGCGCGCCTGGTGCTCCGCGGCGAACACGGACTCGCCGTCGACCGCGGGCGGATCGTCCGCGAGGCGGTCGCCGTGGTCCTCGCGGACCTGGAGTCCCGCGGGGACGCGAGCATTCTCGTCCGGCGACTGCGCGGGCGGTAGCGGTAGCCTTCGACGGCTATGACCTCGAACGTCCCGCCTCCGTCAGCCGCCCCCGGCGGCCGTCGCCGTGCGCTGGGCCGAGGCCCCGGCTCGACACCGGTTCCACCCGAGGAACCCGAGGTTTCCCAGGTGTCCGAGACACCTGAGGCACCCGAGCCGCCCGAGGTTCCCGGGCCGTCCCAGGCCGCGGAGCCGTCCGAGTCCGAGGCCGCGGAACCGTACGAGGTCCCCGAGCCGTCCGGAGCTTCCGAGCCGTCCGCGCTCCCGGCCGGACCGTCGGCGGCGCCCGCCCGGACTCCGGGAACGGACACGGAGCCGCCCGGGCACGGTGAGGGTGCCCCGACGCAGGCGCCCGCGGCGGCCCTGGAGTCCCTTGTCACCGAGGAGCCGCGGACCGCCGAGCCCCCGGAGGGCCCCGCGGAGCCCTCCGGGGCGCCCGTGGAGCGCCCCGCGCGGACCGCGCGCCCCCTCGACCCTCTCGCGCCCTCCGAGGCGCCCCAGGGCGATCCTGCGCCCTCCGCCTCCGCCCCCGTGGAGCCGGTTCCGGACCCCGGGCCGGCCCCGGGTCCGGACGCCGCGGACAGCGGTGTCTTCAAGGTGCGGCTCTCGAACTTCGAGGGCCCCTTCGACCTGCTGCTCCAGCTGATCTCCAAGCACAAGCTCGACGTCACCGAAGTGGCGCTGTCCCAGGTCACCGACGAGTTCATGGCGCACATCCGGGCGATGGGCCCGGACTGGGACCTCGACCAGACGACCGAGTTCCTGGTCGTCGCGGCCACGCTGCTCGACCTGAAGGCGGCCCGGCTGCTGCCGGCCGCCGAGGTCGAGGACGAGGCCGACCTCGCCCTGCTGGAGGCGCGGGACCTGCTGTTCGCCCGGCTGCTGCAGTACCGCGCGTACAAACAGATCGCCGACATCTTCAACACGCGGCTGGCGGAGGAGTCCCGCCGCTACCCCCGTACCGTCGGCCTGGAGGCGCAGTACGCCGAACTGCTGCCCGAGGTCGTCATCAGCATCGGCCCCGAGGGCTTCGCCCGGCTCGCGGTCAAAGCGATGCAGCCCAAGCCCAAGCCGCAGGTGTACGTCGACCACATCCACGCGCCGCTCGTCAGCGTGCAGGAGCAGGCCGGGATCGTGGTGGCGCGGCTGAGGGAACTCGGCGAGGCCAGCTTCCGCTCGCTCGTCGAGGACACCGACGACACCCTCACCGTCGTCGCCCGCTTCCTGGCCCTGCTGGAGCTCTACCGCGAGAAGGCCGTCGCGCTGGACCAGGAGGAGGCCCTCGGGGACCTCCTGGTGCGCTGGACGGGCGGGGAGGGCGAGGGGACGCCGAGGGTGACCGACGAGTTCGACCGGCCCGCGGAAGCGGCGAAGGACGGGGCGGGGCGCGGGAGCGAGAAGGAGAAGACGTGAGCGAGGAGACCACCGGCGCCCCCGCGGGGACCCCCGGCGTCGCCGGGCTCGACCTCGGGGCCGCCCTGGAGGCCGTCCTGATGGTCGTGGACGAGCCGGCCACCGAGGAACACCTCGCCAGGATCCTGGAGCGGCCCAGGCGGCAGGTCGCGGACGCGCTGCGCGCGCTGGCCGACGAGTACACCGTCCAGGGCCGCGGTTTCGAGCTGCGGCTGATCGCCGGCGGCTGGCGCTTCTACTCGCGCCCCGCCTACGCGAGCGCCGTCGAACGCTTCGTCCTGGACGGCCAGCAGGCCCGGCTCACCCAGGCGGCCCTGGAGACGCTCGCCGTCGTCGCGTACCGCCAGCCGGTCAGCCGCTCCAGGGTCTCGGCGGTCCGCGGAGTCAACTGCGACGGCGTGATGCGCACCCTCCTCCAGCGCGGTCTGGTCGAGGAGGCGGGCACGGAACCCGAAACAGGTGCGATCCTGTACACGACGACGAACTACTTCCTGGAGCGAATGGGCCTGCGCGGTCTGGACGAGCTCCCGGAGCTCGCGCCCTTCCTCCCCGAGGCGGACGCGATCGAGGCAGAGACGCTGGAAGGGGTCCCGTCGTTCGATCCGGACGCCCCGGACACAGACGCAGACGACACGACGACGACGGAACTTTGATGCGAAGCAGTGGCAGCGGCAGTGGCAGGAACAGCGGGAGCGGCAAGCCGCGCGGAACCGGCGGGAGCGGCGGTTCGCGCGGCGGCGGCGCGCCCCGCGGGACCGGCGGGGGCGGTGGCTCGCGCGGCAGCGGCGGGAGCGGTTCGCGCGGGAGCGGCGGCGGCTTCCAGCCGAAGAGCTCGGCCGCCGGGCGCGACGACCGGCCGAAGCGTCCCAGCAAGCCCCGTCCCGAGGAGCGCCTCTACGACGTAGGCCCCGGCGGCTCGCAGGCCGGCCCCAAGTCCGGGCGCGGAGCCTCGGCGCGCGGCGGTGCCAAGGGCGGCCCCAAGCAGGGCCAGCAGCGCGGCGGCCGCACGGAGCCCTCGCGCTCCCGTGAGTACGAGACGCGGACCGAGGAGCGCAACCGCGACCGGTACGCGGGCAAGCCCGACATCAAGCTTCCCAAGACCTTCCCGGGTGCCGAGGAGGAGGGCGAGCGCCTGCAGAAGGTGCTCGCGCGCGCCGGCTACGGTTCCCGGCGTGCCTGCGAGGAGCTGGTCGACCAGGCCAGGGTCGAGGTCAACGGGCAGATCGTGCTGGAGCAGGGTCTGCGCGTCGACACCGACAAGGACGAGATCAAGGTCGACGGTCTGACGGTCGCGACGCAGTCCTACCAGTTCTTCTCGCTGAACAAGCCGGCCGGTGTCGTCTCCACGATGGAGGACAACGAGGGCCGTCAGTGCCTCGGCGACTACGTGACGAACCGCGAGACGCGGCTCTTCCACGTGGGCCGGCTCGACACCGAGACCGAGGGCGTCATCCTGCTCACCAACCACGGTGAGCTGGCGCACCGGCTGACCCACCCCAAGTACGGCGTGAAGAAGGTCTACCTCGCGCACATCGTGGGCCCGATCCCGCGCGACCTGGGCAAGCGGCTCAAGGACGGCATCCAGCTGGAGGACGGGTACGCGAAGGCGGACCACTTCCGCGTGGTCGAGCAGACCGGCAAGAACTACCTCGTCGAGGTGACCCTGCACGAGGGCCGCAAGCACATCGTGCGCCGCATGCTCGCCGAGGCCGGCTTCCCGGTCGACAAGCTCGTCCGCGTCGCCTTCGGCCCGATCACCCTGGGCGACCAGAAGTCGGGCTGGCTGCGCCGTCTGTCGAACACCGAGGTCGGCATGCTCATGGCCGAGGTCGGTCTCTGACCTCCACGAGCCCGCGCATCGGCCGGTCCCGGGACTTCTCCGGGGCCGGCCGGTCCGTTTTCCGTCCCTCGAACGGCAACCTCCTCGGCCGAAAGCCTTGTTGACACCCGCCGCTCCCTTTATGGTCGTACTGACCATGGTCAAGGTGACCATGATGAAGGGGTGTGTGGGGAGTGGCGGCGCACGAGATGCGGGCCTCGGGGGGCGCGGTGCCCGAGGGCTACGACAAGTACGCCTTCGAGCCCTTCGCCGTCACCGTCGACCTGGCCGTCCTGACCGTGCGCGCGGGCGCCCTGCAGGTCCTGCTCGTCGAACGGGGCGCGGAACCCTACGCCGGCCGCTGGGCCCTGCCCGGCGGCTTCGTGCTGCCCCGCGAGTCCGCCGAGGAGGCCGCCCGGCGTGAACTCGCCGAGGAGACCGGCCTGTCGGACCTGACCGGACTCCACCTGGAACAGCTGCGCACCTACAGCGAACCCGACCGCGACCCCCGGATGCGGGTCGTCTCCGTCGCCTTCGCGGCCCTGTTGCCCGACCCTCCCGAACCGCACGGCGGCGGCGACGCGGCGCGCGCCATGTGGCAGCCGTACGACGAGCTCGGCCCGCTCGCCTTCGACCACGACCGGATCCTCGCCGACGCCCACGAACGCGTCGGCGCCAAACTCGAGTACTCCTGTCTCGCCACGTCCTTCTGCCCGCCCGAGTTCACCCTCGGAGAGCTGCAGCACGTCTACGAGACGGTCTGGGGCACCGCGCTCGACCGGCCCAACTTTCGGCGCAAGGTCCTCGCCACGCCCGGATTCGTCGAACCGGTGCCCGGCGCCGCCCGTCTCACCGGCGGCCGCGGCAAACCCGCCGCCCTCTACCGCGCGGGCGGCGCCAAGGCTCTGCACCCACCCCTGCTGCGTCCCACCTCGTAAGGACGGCCCCGATGACCAGCCCGACCCTCACCAAACGCGCCGCCACCGGTTCCCTCATCGGCCTCGCCCTCGGCGACGCGCTCGGCTTCCCCACCGAGTTCAACACCGTCCCCGCCATCCTGGACAAATGCGGCCCCTGGCGGCAGATGGCCCTGCCCAGGCCCGCGATCGTCACCGACGACACCCAGATGACCCTGGCGCTGGCGAACGGACTACGCACCGCGATGGACCGCGGTCTGCTCGGCCCGCTGCGGATGGAACGGCCGGTCCGCGAGGAGTTCGTGGACTGGTACCAGTCGCCCGAGAACAACCGGGCCCCCGGCCGGACCTGCCTGGTCGCCTGCAACCTCCTCAAGGACGAGAAGCGCCGCTGGCAGGAGGCGAGCCAGACCGGCTCCAAGGGCTGCGGCGCCAACATGCGCGTGGCGCCCGTCGGGCTCGCCCGCGGACTCAGCGACGAACAGCGCGCCGGCGCGGCCCAGTTGCAGGCCGCGCTCACCCACGGCCACCCCACCGCGCTGGCCGCCTCGGACCTCACCGCGTACACCGTCCGGCTGCTCTCCGAGGGCACCGATCCCGCCGAACTGATCGGCCTGCTGCTCGCGTACGCGCACGAGAACCGGTACCGCTACCACTCCCGCTGGCTCGGCGACCTGTGGACCTTCACCCACGACGCCGGCCCCGAGCAGTACATCTCCCGCGGCTGGGACGAGTGCATCGCGGTCCTGGAGAACCTGCGCCGGGCCGTGCGCACCGCCTCGCCCGAGGACGACCCCTGTCTCGCCACCGGCGAGGGCTGGATCGCCGAAGAGGCGTTCGCCACCGGGCTGCTGTGCTTCCTGATGTTCGTCGACGAACCCGTCACCGCCCTGCGCCGGGCCGCCTGCACCTCGGGCGACTCCGACTCCATCGCCTGTCTGACCGGCGCGTTCGCGGGTGCCCACCTCGGCTCGGACGCCTGGCCCGGCGACTGGGCCGACCGCATCGAGTACCACGGCGACCTCATGGCGCTGGGGGCGCTCTGGGATGCTTGATCCATGACAGACGTCCTCGGCATCGGCGCCGACCTCGCGAGCGTGGTCGGCGAACAGCCCGACCCGGTCCTCTTCGCCACCGTCTCCGGGGCCCACCTGTACGGCTTCCCCTCACGCGACTCCGACGTCGACCTGCGCGGTGTCCATGTGCTGCCCGCGGCCGACTGCTGGGACTGCGCGAACCGGAGGAGACCCGCTCCAGGATGTGGATGCGGGACGGGACCGAGATGGACCTGGTCACGCACGACCTGCGCAAGTTCGTCCGGCTGATGCTGCGCCGCAACGGCTATGTGCTGGAGCAGCTGCTGTCGCCGCTGGTCGTGCACACCGGTGACGAACACCGTGAGCTGATCTCGCTCGCACCCGGCGTCCTCACCCGTCACCACGCCCACCACTACCGGGGGTTCGCGGGCACGCAGTGGCGGCTCTTCGAGAAGAGCGGTGAACTCAAGCCGCTGCTCTACACGTTCCGGGTGCTGCTCACCGGCATCCACCTCATGCGCACCGGCGAGGTGCAGGCCGATCTGCCCACGCTGGCCGGGCAGATCGCCTCGCCCGCCTATCTCCCGGACCTGATCGCCGCGAAGGCGGAACGCGAGCACGGGGCGGCCGACGTCCCCCACGCGCGCGTCGAGGAGGACGTCGAGCGGCTGCACGCCGTCCTCGACGAGGCCCAGGAGGCCTCCGCGCTGCCGGACGCCGCCTCCGCGTACGACGCCCTGCACGACTTCGTGGTCCGGGTCCGTCTGGACTGATCCGGACGACCAGCGGTTCCCGGCGGAGTCTCCGAGGACCGGCCGTCGCCCACGGAGCCCCGGACGGCTAGTGGCTGCCGGCGGAGTCCCGGAGCGCCGAGGCCCGGCGGACCCGGACCAGGAAGTCCTCCACGCGCGCGTGGTCCGGCTCGGGCGGGAGCGGGCTGTGGGCCGCCGCCTCGTCGGTCTCCGTCGCCAGCCGCACCATCCGGCGCTCCACCTCCTCCCAGGACACCTCGCCCCGCTTCACCGCGAGCAGCGGCTCGCGCTGCTCGCCGACGCCGATCGTCAGGGACCCGGTGCGCAGCAGATCGCGGGCACTGGTCAGCAGGCGCAGCAGATGCATGGCGTGCTTCCAGCGCGGGGCGCCGTGCGTGCGGACGTCGGCCTCCAGCTTCTTGCGCTGGCCCAGGGCGTAGCGGGCGAACGTGTCGTGTGCCCGGAGGGAGAGGAACGCCCCGCGCAGGGAGAGGAGTTCGCGGCCGGTGTCGTCCACGTGCTCGACGAGCGGGGAGTGCAGGCACTCCAGGATGTTGGGGTTGGCGCGCAGCGCGAGCGAGCAGAACCGCTCCAGCTCCCAGCTGAACTGCTCCGGCGCCGGGCCCTCGACATGCGTCGGCGGCTTCTCGAAGCGCCAGAACAGCGCGGTCGGCGCGAGGAAGACGCCCCGGACGTCCGTGTCACTGCCGTCCGTGGCCAGGCCGAACGCGCGGGACCCCATCACGCAGGAGTAGATCGTGTGGTCCCGCACCAGGGAGAGATCGGCGTCCGGGACGGTCGGCGCGGGCGTGCCGGACGGCGCCGGGTCGGCCGGGGGCGTCGGGGCTGCCTGGGGTGCGGGAAGTTCGGAGCGCATGTCCGGAGCGTACGGGCCCGCTCACGCCAGACGGATCGAGTTTCCGGTCACCGTGATCTTCTCCGCGGGCAGCGGACGCGTCGCGGGACCGTTCTTCACCGACCCGTCCTCGGCGCTGAACCTGCTGCCGTGGCAGGGACAGTCGATGGTGCCGTTCGCCACCTTGTCGACCAGGCACCCCTGGTGCGTGCAGACCGCCGAGAAGGCCTTGAAGTCGCCCTTCGCCGGCTGGGTGACCACGACCTTCTGGTCCTTGAAGACCGTGCCCCCGCCGACCGGGACGGCGCTCGTGGTGGCGAGCTCCTGGCCGCTGGAGGCCTTCGGGGAGGAGTCCGAGGAGCTGCTCCCGCTGTTGTACTGGCTGCATCCCGCGAGCAGCGCGGACGCCCCCGTGGCGAGGATCACCGTGCGCCGCGTCGAGCGGTGGGTCATGTCGTCACTCCGAACGTACGGAAGAACCAGAAGGCGGACGTCAGCCAGACGGCGGTGAGCACGGCGAAGACGAGGCCGCCGACGACGGGCAGCAGCCAGTTGGGCAGACGCTCCGAGCGGAGCAGCAGCATCTTGGCACTGAAGGCACCGAAGAAGAAGCACCCCAGGAGCGAGTGCCACATGACGCGCGTGCTGTACGTCTGATAGCCCAACGCGTACAGACAGTGCACCGCGACCGGCACGGCCACCAGGAACGCGATCCGTCCCGACCACCGGTGCAGCGCCCCCGCCCAGCCCGGGCCCGGCAGCTTCCCGTAGAGCATGAGCGCCGAGACGAGCTGGACGAGGGCGAAGAAGATCGCCGTCGTCGCCAGCCAGGACTTCACGGCGCCCGTGCTGCTGAAGCCGGCGAGGTTGAACGCCGTCCCCGTGGGGTCGTGGACCTTGCCGTAGACGCCGAGGCCGACCGCGACGACCGCCGCGACCAGGGCCGGGACCAGATAGCGGGCCGCGCCGGGGCTGCCGTGGCCGGGCGGCTGCGGTGGAAAGCCCTGGGTGGCGGCGTTCGGGTCCACGGTCATGAACGGCTCCCGGTGGAAGAGGAGGTCAGGGGGTGACAGGACGGGCGACGACCTTCTGGCCGTCGATCGTCACGGCGCCGGTCTCCGGGTCGATCTCCGGTGCCGCCGCGGGCGTGCCGTCGCGTTCCACGACGCCGACCTGCCTGCCGCCGGGCAGCACGATCCAGCCGCCGTCGATCTTCGCGCCGCGCACGGTGGCCGTCGCCCGGTACAGGCCGGAGGGCTTGACCGCCCGGTCGGCCGTGAACACGTACCGCTGCCCGCCGACCTCGGTGGTGCCGCTGATCAGCCGGTTGCCCTTCAGGGTTCCGTCCAGCCGGTCGCCGTGCGCGCCCGTGAGCTTCAGGGTGCCGTCCTGCGCGACCGCGCCCTTGAGCCAGGACTCCTTGTCGTGGCCGTCGCAGAAGTACGCGATGGCCCTGCCGCCGCGCAGGGAGACCGCGACCGCGGAGGAGCCGTCGTCGGTGCGGCCCGCGTAGTCGGCGTTCGGGACGGCCGCGCGGGACGCGGAGGGGCTCGGCGCGGGGCTCCTCGGCGGCGAGGCGGAGACCGCGGGCGCGGTGGCGGACGCCGAGACGCCCGGCGAGGCCGGCCGGTACGGGTTCGACGTGCCCTTCGTCCCCGTCGTCGCGTTGAGCGCCAGCAGGAACACGGCGAACACGAGCCCCGCGAGGAGGGTGAGAAGGGGTCCTGGGCGCTTCATCCGTTCCTCCCCGGGGCGGGTCTCCTGCCATCAGAGCGGACGCGTGCCCCCGCGTCCAGAGGCGCACGGGCGCGTTCTCCCCGGACTTCGCGGAATGGGGCGATTCGGGTGACACCGGCACCTCCGGGCGGCCCGCCCCGGCCGGATCCGGTTCCGGGGGCCCGTCTCGTCAGACGGGCGCCGCGCACCCGCCGTCCGGGGGCTGACTACGCTGGTGTGACACGCGTGAACACAGACCAGCTGCACAGATCAGCTACATGGATCAGCGAGGAGCACCAACGTGGCGGTACGAGCGGTCCGGGGCGCCGTCCAACTGGAACGGGACGAGGCCGGGCACATGGACGAGCAGGTCAGCGAGCTGCTCACCGCCATCCTGGAGCGCAACGCGCTCACCACGGACGACCTGATCAGCATCTGGTTCACGGCGACCCCCGATCTGCACAGCGACTTCCCGGCCGCGGCGGCCCGCAAGCTCGGCATCGTCGACGTCCCGCTGATCTGCGCGCAGGAACTGGACATCGAGGGCGCGATGCCCCGGGTGGTCCGGGTCCTCGCCCATATCGAGTCCGACCGGCCGCGCGCCGACGTCGTGCACGTCTACCTCGGCGCCGCGGGCGCCCTGCGCAAGGACATCGCCCAGTGAGGACCGCACTCGTCATCGGAACCGGGCTGATCGGCACGTCCGCGGCCCTCGCGCTCGCCGCCCGCGGCGTCGTCGTCCACCTCGCCGACCACGACCCGGAGCAGGCCCGCACGGCGGCCGCGCTCGGCGCCGGCACCGACGAGGCCCCCGAGGGGCAGGTCGACCTCGCGATCGTCGCCGCGCCGCCCGCCCACGTCGCCGCCACCCTCGCGGACGCCATGCGCCGCAAAGTGGCCCGCGGCTACCTCGACGTCGCGAGCGTCAAGGGCGGCCCCCGCCGCGAGCTGGAGGCGCTCGGCCTCGACCTCACCCCGTACATCGGCACCCACCCCATGTCCGGCCGGGAGAAGTCCGGCCCGCTGGCCGCGAGCGGCGACCTCTTCGAGGGCCGGCCCTGGGTGCTCACCCCGACCCGGGACACGGACACCGAGGTCCTGAACCTCGCTCTGGAACTGGTCTCGCACTGCCGGGCCGTGCCCGTCGTCATGGACGCGGACGCCCACGACCGCGCCGTGGCGCTCGTCTCGCACATGCCGCATCTGGTGTCCAGCATGGTCGCCGCACGCCTGGAGCACGCCGAGGAGACGGCGGTACGGCTCTGCGGGCAGGGCATCCGCGACGTGACCCGGATCGCGGCCTCCGACCCCCGGATGTGGATCGACATCCTCTCCGCGAACCCGGGCCCCGTCGCCGACCTGCTCGCGGACGTCTCCGCGGACCTCGACGAGACGGTCCAGGCCCTGCGCGCCCTCCAGTCCTCCGACGAGGACAAGCGCCGTGAGGGCGCGACCGGCATCGAGGACGTCCTGCGCCGAGGCAACGCCGGCCAGGTCCGCGTCCCCGGCAAGCACGGCTCCGCGCCGCGGGTCTACGAGGTCGTGGCCGTGCTGATCGACGACCAGCCCGGACAGCTCGCCCGCATCTTCGCCGACGCGGGGATGGCCGGCGTCAACATCGAGGACGTCCGCATCGAGCACGCGACCGGGCAGCAGGCCGGTCTGGTGCAGCTGATGGTGGAGCCGAAGGCGGTACCGGTCCTGAGCGCGGCCCTGCGGGAACGGGGCTGGGCCCTGCGCCAGTGAGAACGGCCGCCGCCCCGTGCCCCGAAGCCCCGGTGCCACCGTCGTCCGACCGGCCTGCCGGGCCGTCGGCGGAAGGGGCAGTGATACGGGGTCCGCGGGGCCGGTAACCTTGTGCGGGGCGCGCTCGCGCCCCGCAGAGACCTCCACCCCGCACCAGGAAGGTGTTCCCACCGTGGAAAACGGCGCCGCCCGTACCGTTCCGGCTGTGATTGTCGCCATCGACGGCCCCTCCGGCACGGGCAAGTCGAGCACCTCGAAGGCCGTGGCCGCCAAGCTCGGCCTGAGCTACCTGGACACCGGCGCCCAGTACCGCGCCATCACGTGGTGGATGGTCAGCAACGACATCGACATCACGGACCCCTCCGCGATCGCCGCCGCGGCCGGCAAGCCGGAGATCGTCTCCGGCACCGACCCGGCCGAGCCGACCATCACGGTCGACGGGACCGACGTCGCGGGCCCGATCCGCACCCAGGAGGTCACCTCCAAGGTCAGCGCGGTCAGCGCCGTCCCCGAGGTGCGGGCCCGCATCACCGAGCTGCAGCGCGCCCTCGCCGGGTCCGCGCCGGCCGGCATCGTCGTCGAGGGCCGGGACATCGGCACCACCGTGCTGCCCGACGCCGACCTGAAGATCTTCCTCACCGCCTCCCCGGAGGCGCGTGCCGCCCGGCGCAGCGGTGAGATCAAGGGCGCCGACGTCGAGGCGACCCGTGAGGCCCTGGTCAAGCGCGACGCGGCCGACTCCAGCCGTAAGACCTCCCCCCTCGCCAAGGCGGACGACGCGGTCGAGGTGGACACCTCCGACCTCACGCTCCAGCAGGTCATCGAGTGCGTCGTCACCCTCGTCGAGGAGAAGCGGGCCGCCGCGTGAGCGCACCCTCCGCGAGACGGGCCGAGGTCGGGCGCCGCATCGGCGTCGGCCTGATGTACGGGCTGTGGAAGCCGCGCGTCCTCGGCGCCTGGAAGGTCCCCGCGACCGGACCGGCGATCCTGGCCGTGAACCACGCCCACAACATCGACGGGCCGATGGTCATGGGCGTCGCGCCCAGGCCCACGCACTTCCTGATCAAGAAGGAAGCGTTCGTCGGCCCGCTCGACCCGTTCCTGCTGGGCATCGGCCAGCTCAAGGTCGACCGGGAGATCGCCGACCGCGCGGCCATCACCGACGCCCTCGGCGTCCTGGCGGCCGGCGGAGTCCTCGGGATCTTCCCCGAGGGCACCCGGGGCGAGGGCGACTTCGCCTCGCTGCGGGCCGGGCTCGCGTACTTCGCGGTGCGCAGCGGGGCCCCGATCGTCCCGGTCGCGGTACTGGGAAGCACCGAACGGGCCAGCCGGCTCACCAAGGCGCTGCCCCCGCTGCGCAGCAGGGTCGACGTCGTCTTCGGCGACCCCTTCGAGGCGGGCGACGGCAGCGGCCGGCGCACGCGACAGGCGCTGGACGAGGCCACCGGCCGCATCCAGAAGCAGCTCAGCGCCCACCTGGACCACGCCAGACATCTGACCGGACGCCGGGAAAACACCGGGCGCCCCGCCGGGCGCTAGGCGACACTTAGTAGTGGATCACCCGGATTTGCGGACGGTCCACCGATCACCACGAATGAACGACGAGGTACGGACTTCATGAACGACCACATCCAGCCCGACGGCTCGGCAGAGCACGATCACGGGGCGCTTGGCGATGCCGAGTACGCGGAGTTCATGGAGCTCGCCGCGGAAGAGGGCTTCGACATCGAGGACGTCGAGGGCGCGATCGAGGAGGCCGGGCACGGCCCGCTCCCCGTCCTCGCCGTCGTCGGCCGCCCGAACGTCGGCAAGTCGACCCTGGTCAACCGCATCATCGGCCGCCGCGAGGCGGTCGTCGAGGACAAGCCCGGCGTCACCCGCGACCGCGTGACCTACGAGGCCGAGTGGTCGGGCCGCCGCTTCAAGCTCGTCGACACCGGCGGCTGGGAGCAGGACGTCCTCGGCATCGACGCGTCCGTCGCCGCCCAGGCCGAGTACGCCATCGAGGCGTCGGACGCGGTCGTCTTCGTCGTCGACGCCAAGGTCGGCGCGACCGACACCGACGAGGCGGTCGTCCGCCTGCTCCGCAAGGCCGGCAAGCCCGTCATCCTGTGCGCCAACAAGGTCGACGGCATGAGCGGCGAGGCCGACGCCACGTATCTGTGGTCCCTCGGTCTCGGCGAGCCGCACCCGGTCTCCGCGCTGCACGGCCGCGGCACCGGCGACATGCTCGACGCCGTCCTGGAGGCGCTGCCCGAGGCCCCGGCGCAGAGCTTCGGCACCGCGGTCGGCGGCCCCCGCCGCATCGCCCTGATCGGCCGCCCGAACGTCGGCAAGTCCTCGCTGCTGAACAAGGTGGCGAACGAGGACCGCGTGGTCGTCAACGAGATCGCGGGCACCACCCGTGACCCGGTCGACGAGCTCATCGAACTCGGCGGCGTCACCTGGAAGTTCGTCGACACGGCGGGCATCCGCAAGCGCGTCCACCTCCAGCAGGGCGCCGACTACTACGCCTCGCTGCGCACCGCCGCCGCCGTCGAGAAGGCCGAGGTCGCGGTCATCCTGATCGACGCGTCCGAGACCATCTCGGTGCAGGACCAGCGCATCGTCACCATGGCCGTCGACGCCGGCCGCGCCGTCGTCCTCGCCTTCAACAAGTGGGACACGCTCGACGAGGAGCGCCGCTACTACCTGGAGCGGGAGATCGAGACCGAGCTCGCCCAGGTGGCCTGGGCGCCCCGGGTGAACGTCTCGGCCCGCACCGGCCGTCACATGGAGAAGCTCGTCCCGGCGATCGAGACGGCCCTGGACGGCTGGGAGACACGCGTCCCGACCGGCCGTCTGAACGCCTTCCTCGGCGAGCTGGTCGCGGCCCACCCGCACCCGGTCCGCGGCGGCAAGCAGCCCCGCATCCTGTTCGGCACGCAGGCGGGCACCAAGCCCCCGCGCTTCGTGCTCTTCTCCTCGGGCTTCATCGAGCACGGCTACCGCCGCTTCATCGAGCGCCGACTGCGCGAGGAGTTCGGCTTCGCGGGTACGCCGATCCACATCTCGGTGCGGGTGCGCGAGAAGCGCGGCACCAACAAGAAGAAGTAGGGCCCACGGGCAGGACGCCCGTGGACACGGCGTGAGGGGCGGCTCCCGGGGAGCCGCCCCTCACGCTTCTCTGCTTCTTCGCTACCCGCCGCTCACACGCCCCTGCGCGGGGCGGGCGGAAGCGCGGCCGGGACGTGCTGGGTCCCGGTGCCGTGCTGGCGCGTACCCGTCTGCCAGACGGCCGTCGTCATCGACGTGTGCCCGTGCTGCGCGGCGATCTGCCGGGTGGTCTGCGCCCCCGCGCTGTACGAGCTGTACAGCCCCGAGCTGCTGAAGGAGTTCGAGCCGCGCCCGAGGAGCCCGAAGGCCTTGAACTCCAGGTGCTCCTCGCCGTGCCGGTCACCGGGCAGGGTCCTGAACGACCGGATCCACTCGGCGTACAGCGCGTCGTAGATCGGCGTGGCCGACGGGCCGCCCGGATGATGATCATGCACCGGCCGCGACGCCGCCACCTCTCTGCTCGGACGGTGGGGGGAGCCAGAGGGAGGGACCGGCTGGAAGGGCCGGTGGCCGGGGACGTCGTAGGTGTGCACGTACGTGCCAACGACCCCGGTGGCCGACGGATGCGGCCGGAACGTTCATTTCACGGGCCGTCAGGAGTGACGGCGCGCGCGGGGGCGCGGGGAACCGCACGGGCACCCCGGGCCGAGGCCGGCCCGCCGCCCGCGGTTCCCCGCCGCGTCCCGTCCGGCGACTCTCAGATGCCGGCGAGTGGCATGGCCGCCGCCACCAGCTGTCCGTTGGCCGCCGCCTTGTCGAGCGCGTCGCGCAGCAGGTCCTCCCGGGGCTGACGCCCGATCGAGCCGACCGGCGCCGCGAACAGGAGCACCTGCTGGAGCTTGTTCGCCGCGGCGCGCCAGCTGTCGGTGACCTGGAGCGCCTGGTGGGCCTGCCACCAGGCGACGGGGGCGCCGCCGCCGCTGCCCGGCTGGAGCACGGCGTGCAGCTGGCCCGCCGCGAGCAGCACGGACCAGCCGTGCAGGACCGGCGGCACCGAGCTCAGCTCGGTCGCGGGCATGAAGCCCTGCTCGATCAGCAGGGGCAGGAAGTCGTCGCCGATGTCGGTCGAGCCGGGCCGCACGATCGGTCCGGTCGGCTCGACGACGAGCGCGGGGTGCAGCTCGCCGTGGATCAGGACGAGTCCGCTGGTGACGCCGAGCACGGCCTGCTCGGGGACGAGGTCGGCGGGCGCGCCGTCGGGGTGGATCGAGCGGACGGCGCCCTGGAGTTGCTCCTCGGTGACCTGCACGACCTGCGAGGGCAGGCAGGTGGCGTGGGCGAAGGCGAGGACGGCGGTCTCGTCGCCGATGAACAGGACGGTGCTGGTGCGCTCCTGTTCCGAGTCGCCCGGGGTGCGGCACGACGTGCAGTCGTAACTGCCGGGGGCGTTCTCTCCGGCGAGCAGCCGGTCGGCTTCTTCGTCGCCGATCTCGGCGCGTACGTCGTCGCTGACGTCGAGCATGCGCGGCACGGTGGCTCCTCGGGATGCGGTGCGTGGCGGTGCCGGGTGGCTCCCGGCCCATGAACCGGCGTTCCCGGCTCATGAAGATGTCAACGGGTGATCTGTGGCCGGAGTCACGCCCGAGAGCGAACGGAATCGAACCATCCGACGCCCAGGGTGAAGGCGCCCCCGGAATCGGTCACTCCCAGTCAACTTGTGGAAGTCGTGGGGAAGTTGAATGGGTGAAGTGAGTCACAGATCACGAAGGGCGCTGGTCGACAAATCCTGAAATCACCCCATGAAACGGCTGGCCGAAAATCGACGGTACCCACGGTAACGGCGAACTGGCCTCGAATGACAAGGAGTTGGTTGATATCGGGGCGCCCGGCTCCCTAGATTCCTTCGCCGTGTGCAACGAGCACCGCTCGGGTACGTCCGCCGGCCGATCCTCCACGGATCACAGCAACACCGCCGGCGGGCGGGTCGGAGCGCGAGGACCGCGTCCAACGCGCAGGTCGTCGTGTTCCCTCCTGGGGGACCCCGGGTGTTTCGAGAGGGAAATACATGTCCGCATGTGCCGATAGCACTCACGAAAACGGCCACAAGGCTCGTACGGCGAACAAGACACGTACGACGGCGGTCCTGGCCGGGGCGGCACTGCTCGCCCCGCTCGGACTGCTCGCCGCGGGCGGCGAGGCCGCCGCGGCCGACAGCGGAGTGTGGGACCGCATCGCCCAGTGCGAGAGCGGCGGCAACTGGCACATCAACACCGGCAACGGCTACTACGGGGGGCTCCAGTTCTCCGCCGGCACCTGGCGCGCCTACGGCGGCACGGCGTACGCGCCCACCGCCGACCAGGCCTCCAGGAGCGGCCAGATAGCCATCGCGACGAAGGTCCAGCGCGCCCAGGGGTGGGGTGCCTGGCCCACCTGCTCGGCCCGCGCCGGGGCCTACGGGAACGCGCCCGGCTCCTCGGGCACCGGGCAGGCCGCAGGATCGGCGGGCACGCGGTCGTCCGGCGGCTCCGCCTCCGGGCAGACCCACGAGCAGTCCAAGAGGTCCGTACCGGCGAAGCGGGAAGCGGCGAAGACGCCGGTCCGCGCGCCGGGCCACGTCAACCGCGGTTCGTCCCGCGGCGACTACACCGTCCGCCAGGGCGACACCCTGAGCGGCATCGCCGCACGGCACGGGACCACCTGGCGGAAGATCTACGCCGCCAACGAGAGTGTCATCGGCGGTGATCCCGACCTGATCGTGCCCGGCCAGCGGCTCGACATCTGAGCCACGCTCCCCCCGGGGCCTGTCCGACAATTCCCGTCCGACAGGCCCTCGTCCCGGGCGCGAGGCCCCATCCGGTCGTCCGACCGGGTGGGGCCCCGGGCGTGCCGGGCGCGGGCTCGGCGGGGGAGCGGGACGCGCTGCTTAGCGTGGCGCGATGTCCTTCATGCCGACCAGGCGGATTCCGCCGACCACGCACACCGTGTCCCGGCTGCCGGGCGGGACCGTGCGGTACGCGGCCGCGGTCGCCGCCGTACTGGCCGCCCTCGTCCCCGTCGACGCACAGGCCGCGGCGCCGCCCCCGCTCCCCGGTTCCCGGGCCGTCAAGGGGACCTACGACTGCGCCAACGACGCCTGGCCCTGGACCTGCCTCGCCCAGTGCGAGAGCGGGGGCCGCTGGCACGCGAACACCGGGAACGGCTTCTACGGCGGCCTGCAGTTCTGGCAGCCCACCTGGATCCGGTTCGGCGGGCTCGCCTACGCCCCCCGCGCCGATCTCGCCACCCGCGCCCAGCAGATCAAGGTCGCCGAGAAGGTCCTGGCCGAACAGGGCTGGGGTGCCTGGCCCGAGTGCTCCCGCTCGTACGGACTGCAGGGCCCCTTCCACGTGGTGAAGAGCGGCGAGACCCTCGCGTCGATCGCCCGCAAGTACCGGGTGGAGGGCGGCTGGAAGACGCTCTACAACGTCAACAAGAAGACGATTGGCAGCAGCCCGAACCGGCTGACCAAGGGCGTCAAGCTCGTCATCCCGAAGGCGACCGGCGCCTCCCGTTCCGGGGCCCCGGGCCTGTTCGGCCCGCCCCTGAACCCGGTGGGCCACCGCCTCGCCCCCTCGGCTCGGTGGCTTCTCCGCTGAACACGACCGCGCCCCGGCGCAGTTCGTGGACGTACACCGTCCGGCCCGCCGGCCCGCGCAGTGCCGGCGGCAGCCGCTGCTCGGCGATCACCACGCAGGCGTCCAGGCCGCCGAGCAGCGCGTACGTCCGGGCCGCGACCGCGGGCGACATGCCCTGGGCCGGTTCGTCGACGAGGACCACACGGGGGCGGGCCGACAGGGCCCGGGCGAGGGCCAGCACGCGCTGCTCGCCGCCGGACAGGGTGCCCGCGCGGCGCGGCAGCAGCGGTTCCAGCTGCGGGTAGGCCTCCAGCGCGGCGGGGAGGCGGGCGGCACCGAGCTCCAGGTTCTCCCGCACAGTCAGGGAACCGAACACGGCCCGGCGCTCCGGGACCAGACACAGCCCGCGCCGGGCCCGCTCGAACGCGGGGAGCCGGGTCACGTCGGCGCCGTCCCAGACGACGGCGCCCGCCGACAGCGGCACGGACCCGGCGAGGGCGCGCAGCGCGGTCGTACGGCCGGAGCCGTTGCGGCCCAGCAGGACGGTGAGCCCGGGGCCCGGGGCGGTCAGGCTCACGCCGTGCAGGGCCTCCAGCGGGCCGTAGCGCACGCGCGCGTCGCGCAGGGAGATGCTCATCGGCCGGTCCCCGTGTCCAGGACGCGCAGGACGCGGTCGGCGGGGCCCGAGGCGACGATCCGTCCGGCCGTCATGACATGGACGGTGTCGGCCAGTCCGGCCACCAGATCGAGGTCGTGCTCGACGACCAGCAGGGCCGTGCCGTCCGCGGCGAGCGCCCGCAGCACCCGGGCCAGCGCGGTCACCTCGCCGGTGTCGAGACCGGCCGCGGGTTCGTCCAGCAGCAGCACCCCCGGGTTCCCGGCGAGCGCCCGGGCCAGTTCCACGCGCCGCAGCGTCCCCGTCCCCAGCCCCTCCGCGGGCAGCGAGCGCACCGGCCCGTCGAGGCCGAGCAGCCGCAGCGCCCGCTCCACCGCCCCCGGTCCGCCGGCCCGGCCCTGCTCGGCGCCCACGCGCACGTTCTCCGCCACGGTCAGCGACGGGAAGACCGCCAGCTGCTGGAAGGTCCGCGCGATCCCGAGCCGCGTCCGCGCGTGCGCCGGCAGCCGGGTGATGTCCCGGCCGTCGAACAGCACCTGTCCGGCCGAGGGGCGCAGCGTCCCCGCGAGACAGTGGAAGAGGGTGCTCTTCCCGGCCCCGTTGGGCCCCACGATCGCGGTGATCCGCCCCGCCGGGACGTCCAGGGTGACCCCGTCGAGGGCGGTGAACCCCTCGTAGTCGACCCGGAGCCCCCGCGCGACCAGGCGCCCCGCGCCCGCACCACCGCGAGTACCGGCCCCGTCCTTCCCGTGCCGGCCCGCCCTGTCTCCGACACCTGGCGCCTTCTCTGCCCGGGCCCCGGCCCGGGCCCGCGGGGTCGGCCCGCCTCCGACGTCCGGCGTCTTCCTCGCACCGGCCCCGCCCGCGGCCCCCTCGTCCGCGCCGCTGTCCGCGCCGAGTCCCCGGCCGGCGGCGGCCGGCGGGGCGGGTTCCGGGCGGCCGCCCGGCGGGAGGGTCTCGGCCGGAACGGGTTCGTTCTCCCGTCCGGTGCCGGCCGGCGAGGCGGGTCGCGTGCGTGGTCCGGGGCCTCGGCGGGGGGCCGGCGGCGGGGTGGGGCTCGGGGGGGGGNNNCGGCGGGGTGGGGCTCGGGGGTGGGCCGGGGACCGCCGTCGGGGTGGGGGCCCGGTCCGTTCCTGTCGGTCGGACGGGGGCCGGGTGCGGTCGGGGTCCGGTTTCGGTGCGGAGCGCGGTCGTGGCCGTGGGCCCCGGCGCGGGTGAGCCGGGGCGGGTGGCGAGGGCGGGGCTCAGCCGGCGGCGCGTGGTGAGGCCCAGCGGGGTCAGGGTCGCCCGGCGTTCGGGGCGGAGCCGGGACAGTGCCTTGCGCAGGGCCTCGTAGGGTCCCTCGGGGAAGCGGCCGACGAGGACGGCGAGCAGCCCGACGACGACGGCCGCCACCCCGCCCCGGGCCCCAGCGTCGAGCCCGACCAGCAGAGCAGCGGCGACGAGCGCGCCGAGGACGCTGTCGGCGCCCAGCACGACGACCGCCGCGAACCACAGCAGACTGCGGACCGGGTCGAACTCGGCCGGGTCGAAGGCGCGCAGGCCCATGCCGAGCATGCCGCCGCCCAGCGCGGCCAGCGCGGCCCCCGCCACGAACGCGGTCAGCTTCAGGGCCGGGACCCGGACACCCGCGGCGGACGCCCCCGCCTCGTGGTCCCGCATGGCGGCCAGGGCCCGTCCCGTCCGGCCCCTGCGCAGCGTGTGCGCCGCGAGCACGGCGGCGGCCAGCAGCAGGAGTTCGAGCACGTAGTACGCGCGGTCGCCGCCGAATCCGGCCGGGCGGCCGAGGGACAGCCCGGTCACCGCGTACGGCTGCTCGAAGACGAACCGGCTGACGCCCACCCCCACCGCGAACGTCGCCACCGCGAGCGCCAGGCCGTGCCGTCCGATGGCCGGCCAGCCGGTCAGTACGCCGAGCGGGGCGACCAGCAGCACGGCCACCGCCAGCGCGGCCAGTTCCGGCAGCCTCGGAAGCCCCGGGAACCGGCCCGCGGCCAGCAGCGCCGTGAACAGGGCGCCCAGACCGGCGTACGCGGCCTGGCCCAGCGAGATCTGGCCGCCGCGGCCGGTGACCACGACCAGCGACAGCAGGACGACACCGAGGGCGGGCACCTGCACCGACGTGTGCAGGTCCGAGCCGGCGAACCCCAGCGGCAGCAGGAACAGCACGACGGCAACGGCCCAGGCCCCGGGCGGCGCCGTCACCCGGGCCGCCGCCGGGCGCGGGAGCGCGTCCCCGGTGCCGATGCCGGGCAGGACGAGCGCGGCGACGAGCAGCGCCACCACGAAGAGGTTGGCGCCGACCGCCAGGAGCAGCGGCTCCGCCCAGCCCGAGGGGTGCAGCCGGGTCAGCTGGCTCTGGGCGACACCGATGCCGAGCGCGACCAGCACGGCGACGGGCAGACTGCGCATCCGGGCCGCCACCGCGACCGCCATCACCTCGATGACGAGCAGCGGCAGACCGTAGGGGTCGAGCCGCACGTACGGCGCGAGGAGCACGCCCGTCAGGCCCGCCGTGAACGAGCCGAAGGCCCAGCCCGCCGCGGCCACCCGGTCGGCGTCGATCCCGCCGAGCACCGCCAGCGGGCGGTCGTCGACGACGGCACGCAGCTCCGTGCCGAAGCGGGTCCAGCGGGTCAGAGCGTCCACCCCGGCGGCCAGTGCGACCACCACCGCCAGCTGGCCCCAGGGATCCGCCGACACCAGGACCGGCGCGTCCGTCCGCGCCCCCGTGCCCCACACGAGCGCCGCGCCGCCCACCAGCAGCACGAAGACCCCGATGCTCGCGACCAGCGTCTGCGCCGGGTCGCCGCCGCGCAGGGACAGCGGCCGGAACACCAGGCGCTCCAGGGTCACCCCGATGGCCGGGGCCACCACCAGCAGGGTGACCGAGGCGCCGAGCGCGAGCGGCCAGCCCCACCCGACCGTGAACTGGCGCAGCAGATACGCGCACACCATCGCGATCGCCCCGTGCGCGAAGTTGAGCACGCCCGTGGCCCGGTAGGTGACGACCAGCCCGATCCCGGTGAGCGCGGCGGCGGAGCCGATCGAGAGCCCGGCGAGCGTGAGGTCGTAGGTCAGCGAGGACATCAGCGGGGCGATCGGTCGTCCGGGCCCGCCGCGGGACCGTCGCCGGCGTCGGGTTCGCAGATCGGGCAGGGCCCCAGGTCCCCGCCGGCGAGGACGCGGGAGTCGGCCGGCACGGCCTCCGGCTTCCCGGCGACCAGCGGGCAGTCCGCGCGGTGGTACAGGGTGCCGCCGGGCACCATGAGGCGGTCACCGCTCACGGCCACCGGTGCGGCCGCCGCGGGCCCCGGTTCCCCGTCCTCGGCGGCCACCAGCAGCCCGTACAGCTCCTCCACGCGGGCCGTGGCCGACGCGTCCCTGCCGTGGGCGAGGAGCACCGCCCCGGCGACGATCAGCGCGGCCCCGGGCACGGTGCAGGAGGCGAGGTAGGGGAGCTGGCGTTCCGCGAACCGCTCGCCCGAGACGCCGTACCAGCCGATGACGCACAGCACCGCCCCGGCGGCCAGGGCGGCCCAGCCGGCCCACAGGACGGGGTGCACGCTCCGCAGTCGAGCTGTCCGCATCCGGACTCCCAAACGTCGGGTATCTGTCCATGTCAGCCGATGGCTTGCACTATGCCCCCTGGAAGCTGACCCTGAAAGCACCGGGCGCTTGTGGCCCGGACCGACACCCGGTGGTGAGCCAGATGGTTCTCGGGAGCGACCTCAGGCGGGGGAACGTCAGCGGCGATCGCGGGCGGGGACACGTCAGGGCCCTGGCGGCGGGGGCGGTGCTCGTCCTCGCCGCGGCCCTCACGGCGTGCAGTGACAACGGCGGCGGCGGTTCCGCGTCGCCCACACCTTCGGCGGAACACACCACCAGTGTGCCGTCCGCCACGGCTCCGGCCGACCCGGCGGCGGCCCAGAAGGAGATCAAGCAGAACTGGGAGAAGTTCTTCGACCCCTCCGTCTCCACGCAGGAGAAGCAGGCCCTGCTCGAGAACGGCGACCAGCTGGCCCCGGTGCTCCAGGGCTTCAACGGCGACCAGCGCGGCCGGGAGGCGAAGGCCACCGTGGAGAAGATCGAGTTCACCTCGCCGACCCAGGCGGACGTGACCTACACGCTGACCGTGAAGGGCGCGACCGCCCTGCCGAACGCCTCCGGCACCGCCGTCCAGCAGAACGGCACCTGGAAGGTCTCCGTGAACACGCTCTGCGCCCTGGTCCAGCTGAGCGGCAACGCCTCGGCGAGCGCCGTCCCGGGCTGCTGAGCGGCGGTGCGGCGCACCGCTGCCGGCGCCGCCGTCGCGGGCCTGCTGCTCCTGCTCGGCACGGCCTGCGGCAGCCGGCTCCCCGAGAGCGACTTCGAGAACCCCGGCACGCCCACGCCCGGGGCGTCCGCCGCGCCGATCCGCGTCGGCGTCATCAGCAGCGCCACCAGTCCCGTCGGCGCCTCCGCCTTCACCGGACCGCGTGACGGCGCGAAGACCTTCTTCGACCGGCTCGACGCCCGGGGCGGCATCGACGGGCGGCGGGTCGAGGTGCGCACGTGCGACGACGGCGGCAGCGGCGTCGGCAACAGCGCCTGCGTGCACCGGCTGATCGACGAGGACAAGGTCGTCGCCCTCGTCGCCACGACCTCCCTCGACTACGCCGGCGCCCCCCAGGTGTCCCGGGCGGGCGTGCCCGACATCGGCGGCCAGCCCATCGGCGCCGCCTACGACACCTATCCGCACCTGTACGGGATCTACGGCAGCCTGGCCCCGCGCGAGGGCACCCCCGGCTGGAACGGCGAGCTGTACGGCGGCACCGAGGTCTACCGCTACTTCAAGCGCGTTCACGGAGCCCGCACCGCCGCCGTCGTCTCCTACAACCAGTCCGCCTCCGCCGCCTACGCCCGGCTCGTCACCCAGGGGCTCAGGGCCGAGGGCTACCGGGTCGTCGCCGAACAGGTCGACTTCGCGCTGCCCGACTTCCGCGCCGCCGCGGCCGACCTGAAGGCCCAGGGCGCCCAGCTCGTCTTCGACGCCCTCGACACCCACGGCAACGCCCAGCTCTGCCAGGCCATGGACGCCGTCGGCGCCCACGTGCTGGCCAAGGTGACCAACGTCCAGAACTGGACGTCCACCGTGCCCGAGGACTACAAGAGCGCGCCGCGCTGCCGCAACGCGCTGTGGGCCACGGGGTCGAGCCGCAACTACGAGGACGTCGGCGACCCTGCCGTCCGGGAGTTCCGCGACGCGACCGCGGGGCTGGCCACCCACTCCCAGTGGCAGCTGGAGGGCTGGGCGGCGGCACGGTGGTTCACCGACGCGGCGCAGTCCTGCGCCCCGCACATCACCCGGGCCTGCGTCGACGCCTTCATGAACCGGGGCAGGCCCTACACCGCGGGCGGGCTGCTGATCCCCGTCGTCTACGAGCGGCTGGCCGAGCCGCCGAAGACGCGCCGGACCTGTCTGTCGGTGGCCCGCTGGCGGGACGGCAGCGGCTGGGTCACCCAGGGCGACATGAACACGAACTGTTTCGACGTGCCGCAGATCCCCTACCGGCCCTGAGGACCTGCCGCAGACCCTCTATCGGCCGTGAGCACATGCCGCAGACCCCCTACCGGCCTTGAGCGCCTACCGCAGATCCCCCACCAGCCCTGAGAAAGCCCCGTACTCGCGGACAGTGGCTGTCCGCGAGCGCTGGCAGACTCGGCGGCATGTTGGAGACATCGGCACGGCTGCTGCGCCTGCTCTCACTGCTGCAGGCCCACCGCGAATGGTCGGGCGCGGACCTCGCGGGGCGCCTCGGCGTCACCGCGCGCACCGTCCGCCGTGACGTGGAGCGGCTGCGCGAGCTGGGGTATCCCGTCAACGCCACCCCGGGCACGGGCGGCGGCTACCAGCTCGGCGCGGGGGCCGAACTGCCGCCGCTGCTCCTGGACGACGACGAGGCCGTCGCGGTGGCCGTGGGGCTGCGCACGGCGGCCGGGCAGGGCATCGAGGGCATCGGCGAGTCCTCGGTGCGCGCGCTCGCGAAACTGGAGCAGGTGCTGCCGAACCGGCTGCGGCGCAGGGTCGGCGCGCTGAACGCCTTCACGGTGCCGATGCTGCGCGGCGCGGGGCCCTCCGCCGTCGACCCTGCCGTCCTCACCGAACTGGCCAACGCCTGCCGTGACAGCGAGCGGCTGCGCTTCGAGTACCGCGACCACACGGGGGCCGCCACCCGGCGGACCGTCGAGCCGTACCGGCTGGTGTGCACCGAGCGCCGCTGGTACCTGGTCGCCTGGGACGTGGAGCGCGAGGACTGGCGCACGTTCCGCGTGGACCGCGTGACGCCCCGGCCGCCGCACGGGCCGCGCTTCACCCCGCGTACGCCACCGGACGAGAACCTGGCCGAGTACGTCTCCCGGGGTGTGTCCACCGGCGCGTACGCCACGAACGCCGTCGTCCGGCTGCTGGTGCCGCTGGAGGAGGCCGCGGCGCGGATCTCCCCGTCCGCCGGGACCCTGGAGGCCTCGGGCGAGGACAGCTGTGTCCTGCGCACCGGGGCGGCGAGCCTCGACGTCATGGTCGTCCACGTGATGATGATGGGCTTCGAGTTCGAGGTCCTGGAGCCCGCCGGGCTCGGCGACGTGATCAGGGCCCACCGGGACCGGTTGTCCCGGGTGCTGGAGCGCTCGGAACAGGGGGCGCCGGGCGCCGCCGGGCCGGGTCCGGGGGAGTCGTCCGTCGGGGCCGGAGTGCCTTAGCCGACGTCCCCGGAGCCGCCGTCCGGCCGTGCGGGGGTTGTGTGGCCGAAGCGTGTATTTCCTATGCGCCGTCAGGTTCCGCGGCCCGCGGCGGAATCGGCGCGGGCCGGAATGGAAAAGCGCCGCGGGGCTGCCCGGCGGCGCTCCGCTCCGCGGATATCGCGCGCCTATTCGGAGTGCTCGCGCGACTGCTCCGAATTACGTTCGAAGGGGTGCGGAACGCGTAAGCGGCCGCTCGTACGGGTGATGGAGTTCGCCGAAACGCATGTCGTGATCCTGTGACAGAAGCGTGACCGACGGGGGACAGGTGACGCTTCGTCGCCGATCGGGCTTCCCCCCGCCGGGGCGTGCCGCCTAACGTGGCGGCCATGGCACCCTTTCCCTCCCCGAACGCAGAGCCGCAGGACAGTCCGGAGAGCTATGTCGGCCTGGAGGTGAGCGTCGCCCGGGAGCGGGCGCGCGAGCGCGGCTGGTCCACGGTCCGCTCGCTGCCGCCCGGCGCGATCGTCACCATGGAGTATCTGGTGGGGCGGCTGAACTTCGAGGTCACGGACGGTACGGTGACGCGCTCCTGGAAGGGCTGAACACCGGTCGTCCGCCCCGAGGACGTGCGAAGGCCCCCGGCTCGTCGAGCCGGGGGCCTTCGCGGTGCGGGGAGAGGCTGTGCGTACCGGCCCCGCGGTTCTCAGCCGCCGGTCAGCGGGCGGGCCGACGTGGCACCGGCCCCGGCGCGCGCCGGACGGTCCAGGTGCGCCGGCCGCTCCGGGTGCGGCGGGCGGCGGCTGCCCGCCGGGGTCACCGGGGTGCGCTCCGAGCGGGCGGTGTGCGGGCCCGGCGCCAGGTGGACGGGGGGCCGGGACGGCCGGACGGCGACGGGCTCCCGGGCCGGCAGCTCGCCGTCCGCGGCGGCCCGCGGGGACAGGACCGCGGCGGGGACCGGCACGGGAGCGGGCGCGGTGCGGCCGCGACGGGTGCGCCACAGGTCGCGCAGCGCGAAGATCCCGGCCTCGGAGCGGGCGATCAGCGGCTCGCACCAGGGCAGCGCCAGCAGGATCAGCAGGCCCGCGGCCCAGCCCAGCAGGACATCGCTCAGCCAGTGCGTCCCCAGGTACACGGTGGTGAGGCCGACGCCCAGCGAGGTCACGGCGGACAGCGCCGAGAGCCAGCGCCTGGCCCTCGGGGTCGACGCCAGATAGGCCAGGATTCCCCAGGTCACGACGGCGTTGGCGGTGTGGCCGGACGGAAATATATCCCCGCCCAGGCCCATCTCGTTCGAGCCGATGGTGATGGCGTAGTGCGGGCCGAGACGGCCCATGCCGAGCTTCGCGGCCCCCACGGTGAGGTTGAGGAGCAGCAGGGACGCGCCCAGGGTGAGCAGCGGGCGCAGCGTGTGCTGCCGCCAGGAGCGCCAGCCCAGCCACGCGGCGACCATCACCGCGGTGGGGCCGCGCTGGCCCAGCACCACGTAGTAGTCCAGGAACGCGTGGATCT
This sequence comes from Streptomyces aureus, assembly GCF_000725495.1. Taxonomy (GTDB): domain Bacteria; phylum Actinomycetota; class Actinomycetes; order Streptomycetales; family Streptomycetaceae; genus Streptomyces; species Streptomyces aureus_B. Next base: position 224,426 of record NZ_KL647042.1, on the reverse strand, counting down.
CCGGCCACTGCTGGTAGGGCCGGAAGAACATGACCTGCCAGTCGAACCGGACCAGCCACGACGTGATCGCCACGGCCCACACGATCGCCAGATAGAAGGCCAGGGTCGCCGCGAAGAGGACGACCCTGTGCCGACTCATCTTCGGCACATCGATGTGGGCCGGTCGTTCCGGCTCACGGTCCAGCCGGGCGAAGACCCGGTCCAGACGGGTGAGGTTTCGTTCGGTACGCACTCAATCGACGTTACAGCGAGTGAGCTGCGTTCCAGGCCGATTCACTCGGTTTGTGATGACGATGTGATGTGGGATTCCTCTCAGGATCATGCTTATTTCTAATGAATCGCTAATCCCGGGACGACGGAGCCTTCAATTCCATTGATCTCCGAGGGGCTTCGAGTTTATGGCACTTTTATATTCGTTCACCGGGGGGTGGTGTGGAATTCTTCGCCCGCTCACCCGGCCCGCGCGGGGCGCCGGAGGGCCGCTCAGGGAGGTCCGGAGCCGTTCAGCCAGAAGGCCCCGTACACCGCCGAGGCCGCCGCGACACCCCCGAGGACCAGTGCTGACCTGGAGGGACGCAGCCGGGCCAGAGCGCGGGCGAGCGGGAACAGGAGCGGGAAGGCGGGCATCAGCAGCCGCGGCTTCGACCCGAAGTAGCTCGACGCGCACAGCGCGAGCGCGACGACGATCCCCGTGTAGACCAGGAGCGCCGGCGGCTGCCCCTGGCGCACACCCGTCACGTAGAGCCACAGGATCAGCACGACCCCGGCCGTCAGCGCCGCACCGGCCAGGGCGGACGGGAACGAGGTGAACTTCTCGGCCACGAAGCGACCGAAGGCGTAGCCGCCGTCGAAGCCGTTGCGCCAGCCCGCCTGGACGTCGAGGTAGCCGAACGGGCCCCGGCCTGTTCGATGCCCGACCCACAGCACGTAACCGGCGGCACCGAGCGGCGCGATGATCATGGCGAGGGCGCGTCGCCAGGCATATGCGCCGTACGTCCCGGCCGTGCTCCCGCCGTGCCGGCGCTCTCCCACGAACGACGTAATCGCCGCCACCCACAGGGCCGCGACCACGGCGATCCCCACCGGCCGCGTCAGCCCGGCGAACACGGCGAGCAGACCCGCGGTCAGCCAGCGGTCCCGCAGCACCGCGTACAGCGACCACGCGGCGAGCGCCGTGAACAGTGACTCGCTGTACGCCATCGACTGCACGACGCCGACGGGAAGGACCGCCCACACCAGCACCGCGCACACCCCCGCCCGGCGGCCGTGGACGAGATCGGCGACCGCGAAGATCCCCCAGGCGGCGGCGAGCGAGGCGAGGGCGGCCACCAGCAGACCGGCGTCCGCGTACGACAGCGGTGACACCGCGTGCCCGAACCGCTCCAGCCAGGGCAGCAGGGGGAAGAACGCGAGATTCGAGTGCACGTCCCCGTTCGGAAGGCGGACCTCGTAGCCGTAGCCGAGAGCGGCGACCCTGGTGTACCAGAGCGAGTCCCAGCGCTCCGACAGCAGCCGGTGCGCGCTCGTGCCCTCGGCCGCGCTCCAGACCGCGAGGACGGCGAGGCCCAGGGCGCGCACGGCCGCGTACCCCATCAGGGCGGGCGCGGCTCGGCGCAGGGCGCCCGCGGGGGGCGTCACGGCGGGACTCTCCGGATCGGTCACGGGCTCGATTATCGGCAGACGGCGGAACCGGCCGGTCGCGCGGGGCGTGTCGACATGCGGGCGGCGTGGCGTACGCCACATGCCTGGTCGGCGAACGTGAGAGGTCCGCCACGTGTACCGGCCGAGAACTCGCGTACGCTGGCCGCTCACTCGCCTTTGCTGCGTGGGCCCGGGATCCCCCTCCCAGGGCCGCAGCCCCAGGGAGTCCCCACCCTGCGGATCCGCAGAACGCGAGGGAATCTCTGGAGGTACGTACATGTCCGGGACGACCACGGCCGCGATGCGACGCCGTCGGGAGGCCGGAGCCGGTGCCAACCGCTGGGTCGTCCTCGTCGTTCTGTGCGTCAGCCTGCTGCTGGTCGCCCTCGACGCCACCGTGCTCCACGTCGCGGTGCCCGCGGTCACCGAGGACCTGAAGCCCGGCGCGATGGAACTGCTCTGGATCGTCGACGTCTACCCGCTCGTCTGCGCCTCGCTGCTCATCCTGTTCGGCACGCTCGGCGACCGGATCGGCCGTCGGCGCGTCCTCCTCCTCGGGTACACCCTCTTCGGCGTCGCCTCCGGCATCGCGGCCTTCTCCGGCAACGCCCAGCTCCTGATCGGCGCCCGCGCCCTGCTCGGCGTCGGCGGCGCGATGATCATGCCCGCCACGCTGTCGATCCTGCGCGAGGTTTTCCCCGACCGGCGCGAGCGGGCCCTCGCGATCGGTGTCTGGAGCGCCGTCGCGGCCGTCGGCGCGGCGGTCGGACCGCTGCTCGGCGGCTTCCTCCTCGAACACTTCTGGTGGGGATCGGTCTTCCTCGTCAACATCCCGCTGATGATCGTCGCCCTGCCGGTCGGACGGCTGCTGCTGCCCGAGTCCCACGGCGACCGCGACGGCCCCTGGGACGTGGTGGGCGCGCTCATGGCCGCCGCCGGCCTGTTCGGACTCGTCCTCGGGGTCAAGCGGCTCGGCGGCGGCGAGGCGCCGCTCAGCCCCCTCACCCTGGGCTCCCTGCTCGTCGGCGGCGTCCTGATGACGGCCTTCGTCCGGCGGCAGCGGCGGCGCGCGCACCCCCTGATCGACCTGCGCATGTTCGCTGGGCCCGCCTTCAGCACGTCGGTGGGCTGCATCGTCCTCGCCATGCTCGCCCTGGTGGGCCTCGAACTGATCGCCGCCCAGTACCTCCAGCTCGTGCTCGGCCTGTCGCCGCTCCAGACCGGGCTGCGGCTGCTGCCGCTCACCGTCGCCGCGATGGCCGCCGGTCTCGCGGGGGCGAAGCTGCTGCGCCGGTTCGGGCCGCGCACGATGGTCTCCTTCGGGTTCTGTCTCACCGCGGCCGCCGTGGTCACGCTCACCGCGATGGGCGGGCACGACAACGCGGCCCTGCTGCTCGCCGGCTTCGTGCTGCTCGGCTTCGGCCTGGAGACCACGCTCTTCGGGGCGTACGAGTCGATGTTGAGCGAGGCCCCGCAGGCGCAGTCGGGCGGTGCCGCGGCGATCGGCGAGACCTCGTACCAGCTGGGCGCGGGGATAGGCATAGCGCTGCTGGGCAGCGTGATGAACGCGGCGTACGCGCCCGGCCTGTCGTCCGTCCCCGGGGTCCCGGCGGCCGACTCGGCGGCGGCCGGGCACTCGCTCGGCGAGGCGTACCAGGTCGCCGACCGGCTCGGCGGCGCGTCCGGCGGCGCCCTGCGGCACGCCGCCCGGGACTCCTTCGTGCACGGACTGCACGTGACGCTGCTGGTCAGCGCCGGCCTGCTGCTGGTGGGCGCCCTGATGGCACTGCGGCTGCCCCGGATCATGGAGTGCGGGACCCCCGCGGCATCCCCCGCCACCGACCCCACGGCCACGACGACCCGCACGACCACGCCATCGGTTGCTCCGGCCGCTCCCGCGACGGGTGTGACCGGTTCCGCCGCCCCGGCGACCCGCGTGGCCGACCCGAGCGCTCCAGCGACGGGTGCGACGGGCTTTTCCGCCGTGACGACCCGCACCGCCCGCCAGGCCGCTCCCGCCACGGGCGCGACCGGTCTCGCCGCCGCCGCGGCCCGCGCGGCGGATTTCACCGCTCCCGGCACGGGTGCCGTCGGCGCCCGGGTCCCGGCGCCGGTCGCCCCGGTGGACGTCACCGGGGTCCCGGTCCCGGCGGGGGAGCCCTCCGGCATCCCGGCTCCCCGGGAGATGCCCGGGACCGCCGAGGCCCGCGTCTCCGCCTAGGGCGTCTCCGCCTAGGGCGTGTCGCGGCCCGGAGCCCGGGCGGCGTGCGGAAGTGCCCTGGACTTGCGGGACACTGCGTCGTAACGTCGGGCCGAGATCCGTGACTAGCAGTGCTAGTTATCACCCCTTCCGGAGGCTGTCGTATGTCCGCGTCCTCGAAGCTGCCGTCCTTCGACCCCGCCGACCCGCTCGGGATCGACGACCTGCTGGACGCGGAGGACCTCGCCGTCCGCGACACCGTGCGCACCTGGGCCGCCGACCGCGTCCTGCCGTACGTCGCCGACTGGTACGAGAAGGGCGAACTGCCCGTCATCCGGGAACTGGCCCGGGAGCTCGGCGGAATCGGCGCCCTCGGCATGTCGCTCCAGGGGTACGGCTGCGCCGGGGCCAGCTCCGTGCAGTACGGCCTGGCCTGCCTGGAGCTCGAAGCGGCCGACTCCGGCATCCGCTCGCTCGTCTCGGTGCAGGGCTCGCTGGCCATGTACGCCATCCACCGGTTCGGCAGCGAGGAGCAGAAGCAGACCTGGCTGCCGGGCATGGCCGCCGGTGAGATCATCGGCTGCTTCGGACTGACCGAGCCCGACCACGGCTCCGACCCCGCCTCGATGCGCACGCACGCCAAGCGCGACGGCGGCGACTGGGTCCTGAACGGCCGCAAGATGTGGATCACCAACGGCTCCGTCGCCGGTGTCGCCGTCGTCTGGGCGGGGACCGACGACGGCATCCGCGGCTTCGTCGTGCCCACCGACGTGCCCGGGTTCTCCGCCCCCGAGATCAAGCACAAGTGGTCCCTGCGCGCGAGCGTGACCAGCGAGCTCGTCCTCGACGACGTGCGGCTGCCGGCCGACGCCGTCCTGCCCGACGTCGTCGGCCTCAAGGGCCCGCTCGGCTGTCTCTCCCACGCGCGCTACGGGATCGTGTGGGGCGCCATGGGCGCGGCACGGTCCAGTTTCGAGTCCGCCCTCGCCTACGCGAGGACGCGTGAACAGTTCGGGCGCCCCATCGGCGGCTTCCAGCTCACCCAGGCCAAACTCGCCGACATGGCCGTCGAACTGCACAAGGGGATCCTGCTCGCCCACCACCTGGGCCGCCGCATGGACGCGGGACGCCTGCGTCCCGAGCAGATCAGCTTCGGCAAGCTCAACAACGTACGCGAGGCCATCGAGATCTGCCGTACCTCGCGCACGATCCTCGGTGCCAACGGGATCTCACTGGAGTACCCCGTGATGCGGCACGCCACGAACCTGGAGTCGGTGCTCACTTACGAGGGCACCGTCGAGATGCACCAGCTCGTGCTGGGCAAGGCGCTCACCGGGCTCGACGCCTTCCGGTGAAGCGCCCGTGAGGGAGACCCGGCGGGGCAGGGCCGGTGAGCGGCCCTGCCTCAGCTCTGGTTGAAGAACCCGTCCGTCTGACGGCCCGCGGCCTCGCCGCTGACGATCTCCGTGTGCGCCGGGGTCAGCAGGAAGACCCGGGTCGCCACCCGCTCGATGGTGCCGCGCAGGCCGAAGGTCAGGCCGGCCGCGAAGTCCACCACGCGCTTGGCGTCGGCGGCCTCCATGGACGTGAGGTTGATGATGACCGGGACGCCGTCCCGGAAGAGTTCGCCGATACCGCGTGCGTCCCGGAAGCTGTCCGGGGTGACCGTGCCGATCCGGCGGCCCTTCTCCTCCGCCGTCTCGGAAGCAACCTTCACGCGAGGGTCGGTGACCCAGGCGTCGCCGGAGTCCTGACCCTCGGCGTAGTCGTCGTCGTAGTAACGCTCGTCATCGTTGTCGTCGACGAGGCCAAGCCAGGCACTCGCCTTGCGCACCGATCCCATGGACGCCTCCTCTCACAGCGGTCTTTCGTGCTTCCGCGTCCCCATGGTCGTCCATGATGCGGATGTCGCGCCAAGTGGATAGACGCCGCGTGGGGGTTTCGTGACGGTACTGGTGCACAGCGGATCCGTCGAGAGCCCGCGCCCCCCAAGGGTCGTACGGGGTAAGGCTGCTGACTGAGAGTGAAATATGATTTCTCGCGGCGACCGGGTGACGGCCGGGGCGTACGGGTGAACGGAAGGGGTCGATACGATCCGGACCTCAACGTCTTACGGGTCACGGGGGAGTGTCGTGTTCGGAATCGTGAGGCCCTGCAGCCACCGTCTCGGTGAGGGGCTCAAGACGCAGTGGATGGCGCATCTGTGCGGTCTCTGCCTCGCGCTGCGCGGGGACCATGGCCAGTTCGCGCGGGTTGTCACCAACTACGACGGCCTGCTGATATCGGTTCTGACGGAGGCTCAGGCCGAGAAGGCGACGGGGTGGCGGCGCACCGCCGGACCCTGTCCGCTGCGCGGCATGCGCACCGCCTCCGTGGCCCAGGGCGAGGGCGCGCGCCTCGCCGCCGCCGTCTCGCTGGTCCTCGCCTCGGCCAAGGTCCGCGACCATGTCGCCGACGGGGACGGTCTCCTGGCCCGCAAGCCGGTCGCGCTCGCCGCGCGCAGGGTGGCCGTGAGCTGGGGGAAGGCGGGGGCCCGTACGGGATCCGCGGTCGGCTTCGACACGGCCGTGCTCGTCGACGCGGTGGACCGCCAGGTCGGGATCGAGGCGCTGGCCGGCCCGGGGACCTCGTTGCTGACGGTGACGGAACCCACCGAGACCGCCACCGCCGCCGCCTTCGCGCACACCGCCGTCCTCGCCGGCCGTCCCGGCAACGCGGCCCCGCTGGCCGAGGCCGGACGTCTCTTCGGACGGCTCGCACATCTGCTGGACGCCGTGGAGGACCGGGAAGCCGACGCCGCGGCGGGAGCCTGGAACCCCCTCACGGCCACCGGGACCCCGCTCACCGAGGCCCGGCGGCTCGCCGACGACGCGGTGCACGGCATACGGCTCGCCCTGCGGGAGGCCGAGTTCACCGACGGCAGACTGGCGCACGTCCTGCTCGTCCACGAACTGGGCCGCTCGGTGGACCGCGCGTTCGGGACGTCGGGATGCGGGCACCCGGCGGACGGAGCGCACGGGACACACGGATCGCACGGCTCCCTCGACGCCCCCGGCTCCGGCGGTCTCCTCGGCCTGCCGGGCTCCGCCGTCCTGCTCGGACCCGAGGGCTCCTTCGGGCCGCCGCCCCAGCAGGGCGGGAACCCGTACACCGGCGGCGGGAATCCATACGGCGACGGCGGCAACCCCTTCGGCGGCGGGCCGTCCTTTACGCCCCCCACCCCCGGCAAGCGCGGCTTCTGGGCCGGCTGCGCCGCCGCCATCGGCCTGTGCTGCACCTGCAAGATGTGCTGCGCCGACGAGTACGAGGGTCCGTGGTCGCGCAAGAAGCGCGAAGGATGCCTGAGCGACTGCGACTGTGACTGCAGTTGCTGCGAGGCCTGCCAGTGCTGCGAATGCTGTGAGTGCTGCTCGTGCTGCGACTGCGGTTTGTGAGGACACGTCAGGGCGGCTCGGCGCGGGACGACGCGCCGCGCTGAGGCGGTGTGCCTCGCCGGGCCGAGCCGTGGTGACGCGTGGGTGTCCAGCCGGCCGCAGTGGCGCGTGTGGGTGCATCGCCGAGTCGCAGTGGCGCGTGGGTGCCGGGCCGGGCTCGTGGTGACGTGTGCGTTCCGTGCCGAAGTGGCGGGCACCACGCGGTGTTCGCAGCCCGGCCGCGCCGGGCCCGTGTGCCAGGGTTGATCACATGACGACGGACGCATCCGAGGACTGGAAGCACTGGCAGGAGCACCGCCTGGCGGCGGTGTCCGCGCCGTACGGCCCGCTCGCCCTCACCGGGACCCACTGGCTCGAGGACTATCCGGAAGGGCGACTTCCGGACATCCCCGGGCAATGGGCCGTCAAGGGCGACGGGGTGGCCCTGACGGCGGTGGCCGAGGAGGGGCTCACGGTCGACGGCGAGCCGTTCACCGGCGACGTCGTGCTGGACGCCGACTACGGAGGGGCCGACGGTGCCCGGGTCGGGCGCGGGGACCGCCGGTTCGTCGTCCTGGTGCGCGAGGGGATCTGGGGCGTCCGCCGCTACGACCCCGAGGCGCCCGCCCGGCAGTCCTTCGCGGGCATCGAGGCGACCCCCCACGACGAGCGCTGGTCGGTGCCCGGACGGTTCACCCCGTACGGCGAGAGCCGGACCGTGCGGGTCGAGAACGCCGACGGGGTGACCCGGGGGCTCCCCCTCGGCGGAGTCCTCGCCTTCACCCTGGACGGACAGGACCTCACCCTCCAGGTGTCGGTCGAGAGCGACGGCTCGCTGTGGGCCGTGTTCGCCGACACCACCAGCGGGGACGGCAGTTACCGCTTCCGGTTCCTGCGTCCGCCGGCGCCCGACGCCGAGGGCCGAACGACGGTCGACTTCAACCGGACCGTGCTGCCGCCGTGCGCGTTCGCCGATCATTTCGTCTGCCCGTTCCCGCCCCCAGGGAATGTTCTCCGTGTGGCCGTCGCCGCGGGGGAACGCCGGTTGCGCTGAGGCTCCGGGGACGCCCGGGGACACGGGGGGAACCTGACACCTCCAGTGGTCCGATGATCAACCTCCCCCATATGAGGGCAAGTTGAAGGCTGCACGGCCGAAAGGCGCCCTTGCGCCTGTCGGCCGCGCCGCCGAATACTCCCCCTCAGCGCTTGTCAGGGGCATGCCTTGTTCGGAATCCGGACAGGTGGCCCCCGGCTGCGCCTCACGGGCCCCGACCCCACGACATGGGGCCCCTTACTTCCCTTCGGAGGAATGAAACGTGAGGATCAAGCGCACAACCCCCCGTGGTGGCATAGCGAGACGGAGCCGGCTGATCGCCGTGTCCACCGGGCTCGTCGCCGCCGCAGCGTTCGCGGTCCCCAGCGCGAACGCGTCCGACGCCCAGACGTTCAGTGCGACCCAGCTGAGCAGCGTCAAGCAGTCGGTGCTCAAGTCCGATGTCGCGGGCACCGCCTGGGCGGTCGACGCCAAGACCAACCGGGTGGTCGTCACCGTCGACAGCACGGTCTCGAAGGCGGAGATCGCGAAGATCAGGCGCGACGCGGGCGGCAACTCGGCCGCCATCACCATCAAGCACACCCCGGGCACCTTCAAGAAGCTGATCAGCGGCGGCGACGCCATCTACGGCGGCGGCTACCGCTGCTCGCTCGGCTTCAACGTGCACAGCGGGAGCACGTACTACTTCCTGACCGCCGGCCACTGCGGTGAGGTCGCCTCCACCTGGTACTCCAACTCGGGCCAGTCCACGAAGCTGGGCACGAACGTCAGTTACAGCTTCCCGACCAACGACTTCGCGCTGGTCAAGTACACCAACACCTCGGTCGCGCACCCGAGCGCGGTCGGCAGCCAGACGATCAGCAGCGCGGCCACGCCCAGCGTGGGTACCACGGTCTACCGGCGCGGCTCGACCACCGGCACGCACAGCGGCCGGGTCACCGCCCTGAACGCCACCGTCAACTACGGCAGCGGCGACGTCGTCTACGGCATGATCCAGACCACGGTCTGCGCCGAGGGCGGAGACAGCGGCGGTCCCCTGTACGGCGGCAGCGTGGCCTACGGCCTGACCTCCGGCGGCAGCGGAAACTGCACCTCCGGCGGTACGACCTTCTTCCAGCCGGTCACCGAGGCGCTCAGCTACTACGGCGTGAGCGTCGGCTGACGTCCGGTCGCGCGACGGACCGGCCCCGGGCCGCAGGAGCGGCCCTCGGCGCCGGCACCCCCCACGGGTTTCCGCGCGACCGGACCTCGACGAACGGCCCAGTGGGCGAGCCCCCGCACGCAACCGGCGTGCGGGGGCTCGCTCTTGCCCCGGTACCGGGGCTACCTTCGAGGGACACGCTGTACACGCCCGGTGCGCCACGTCGGACCCTGGGGGGCCGTGATGGTCGAGGAACTGGTGGCGGCGGGAGTCTCCGTCGCGTCCGTGGGACTGGTCGGCGTGATCGCCGCCGCCCGTGTCGTCCAGCAGTACGAGCGGGGCGTGGTGCTGCGGCTCGGCAAGCTGCGCCCCGGGGTGCGCGGTCCCGGCTTCACGATGGTCGTGCCGTTCGTGGACCGGATGCGCAAGGTCAACATGCAGATCGTCACGATGCCGGTTCCCGCGCAGGAGGGCATCACCCGGGACAACGTCACCGTCCGCGTCGACGCCGTCGTCTACTTCAAGGTGGTGGACCCGGCCGACGCGATCATCCAGGTCGAGGACTACCGTTTCGCGGTCTCCCAGATGGCGCAGACCTCGCTGCGCTCGATCATCGGCAAGAGCGACCTGGACGATCTGCTCTCCAGTCGCGAGAAGCTCAACCAGGGGCTCGAGCTGATGATAGACAGCCCGGCGATCGGCTGGGGCGTGCAGATCGACCGGGTCGAGATCAAGGACGTCTCCCTGCCGGAGACGATGAAGCGGCGCCTGCTCCAGACCGTGGTGGCCGTCGCCGCCGAGAAGAACTCCACCCTCGTCCTGCCCTTCCCCGTCGAACTGCTGCGCTTCCTCGAACGCGCCCAGACGGGACAGCGGCCCGTGGAGCCCCCGAGCCGGTCCGAGTAGTCCGCCGGGCGGGGTCGCCGTCGCGGGAGCAACCGGTGCGGGAGCAACGGTCCTGCGGGCGCGCCCTCCCGGACCCGTTCCCCGGCAGGGTGATTTCAGGACAGCCTCACAGCGCGTGCGCCGCCGTCGTGCGGCGCGTGTGCACTGTTTGCTGAGTGAATCCACGGGGCGTGACCACGCACAGTCAGGACGTAGAAGGACTACGGCTGTTGTCGTACAGGAGTCCTGAAGTCGACCTTGTGTGTTCGCTGTGCGTCTCGGAATAGTGGTCGAGGAACAACTGACATGGACGCGACGGTACGGACTTTTTGCCGTGCCCCGGGCCCTTGTCCGAACGCCTTCCGGTCCCGGAGGTCCCCACAACCTCCCGGACCGACCCCCCACAGGAGGACGTGAGTTGAAGCACCGACGCATATCCAACAGGCGTGCCCTCATGACGGGCGCCGGCATCGCCGCGCTGGTCGCCGCCGGAGTCACCTTCCAGACTGCGAACGCGAGCGAGGTCCCGGCGAACCCCGGGCCGCACACCCTGTCCGCCCCGGCGGCCGGAAAACTCGCCTCGGTCCTCGGTAAGGACCTGGGCACCGACGCCGCGGGAACGTACTACGACGCGAAGTCCCGCCACCTCGTCGTCAACGTGCTGGACGAGGCCGCGGCCAGGACCGTCACGGCGGCCGGGGCCAGGGCCAGGATCGTGGAGAACTCCCTCGCCGAGCTGGCGGGGGCCCGTACCACGCTGAAGAAGGACGCGACCATCCCCGGCACCTCCTGGGCCACCGACCCGGAGACGAACCGGGTCGTCGTCACCGCCGACCGCACGGTCTCCGCGGCCGAGTGGGCCACGCTCTCCAAGGTCGTCGACGGGCTCGGCGCCAAGGCGGAACTCCAGCGGACGAAGGGGGAGTTCAAGCCCTTCATCGCCGGCGGTGACGCCATCAGCGGCTCCGGCGGGCGCTGTTCGCTCGGCTTCAACGTGGTCAAGGGCGGCCAGCCGTACTTCATCACCGCCGGGCACTGCACGCAGGCGATCTCCACCTGGTCGGACGCCGACGGCAAGGAGATCGGCAAGAACGAACAGTCCAGCTTCCCCGACAACGACTTCGGCCTGGTCAAGTACACGGCGACCACGGACCACCCGAGCGAGGTCGACCTCTACAACGGTTCCACCCAGCCCATCACCAAGGCCGGCGACGCCACCGTCGGCATGAAGGTGACCCGCAGCGGCTCCACGACCCATGTGCACGACGGCACGGTCAAGGGCCTGGACGCCACCGTGAACTACGGCAACGGCGACGTCGTCAACGGTCTCATCCAGACCGACGTCTGCGCCGAGCCCGGTGACAGCGGCGGCTCGCTGTTCTCCGGCGACACCGCGATCGGCCTCACCTCCGGCGGCAGCGGCGACTGCACCGCGGGCGGCGAGACCTTCTTCCAGCCGGTGACCGAGGCGCTCTCGGCCTTCGGAGCCCAGATCGGCTGACGGCTTCCCGGTCGGCCTTCCCGGGAAGGCGGAGCCCCGCCCCCGCGCGTGTCGCGGGGGCGGGGCTCCGCCGCTTCCGGGGCGTTCCCGGGTCCGGACCGTCCGGCGTTCGCGCAGGTGGGACCGGGTCCCGGCAGATGTCGTACAAGTGTTCGGGAATTGGTCTATGGTGGGGGTGGGGTAGCTGGGAACAAATGTTCGAGAGCTGGTGAAGGCTCACAGGTCGGGAGGTGTGCGTGCCGGGATTCACGCATCTGCACACCGCCTCCGGGTTCTCCCTGCGGTACGGGGCCTCGCACCCGGAGCGCCTCGCCGAGCGCGCCGCCGAGCGGGGCATGGACGCCCTCGCGCTCACCGACCGGGACACCCTCGCGGGCTCGGTCCGGTTCGCCAAGGCCTGCGCGAAGGCGGGCGTCCGGCCGCTGTTCGGCGTGGACCTGGCGGTCGGGGAGCCCGTACGGGGGGAGCGGCGCCGCACCCCGGCGCGCGGCGGCGCCTTCGTCGACGAGTCGGCCCCCCGGGCGACCTTCCTCGCCCGCGACGGCGCCGTCGGCTGGGCCGGCCTCTGCGGAATCGTCACGGCGGCGCACGCGGGCGGCAAGGAGAACGGCCCGCCGCTGCTGCCCTGGGCGGACAACCACGCCGAAGGTCTGACCGTGCTGCTCGGCCCCGGCTCCGACGTCGGCCGTGCGCTCGCCGCGGGCCGCCCCGACCGCGCGGCCGCCCTGCTCGCGCCCTGGCGGGAGAGCTACGGGGACGCCCTGCGCCTCGAAGCCGTCTGGCACGGCCGCCAGGGCACCGGCCCCGGCTCCCTGCGCCTGGCCGCCCGCACGGTCGGCTTCGCCGCCGAACAGCGGGTGCGCCCCGTGCTCAGCAACGCCGTCCGGTACGCCGACGCGGGCCTCGGCCCGGTCGCCGACGTCCTGGACTCCGCCCGCCGGCTCGTCCCCGTCGACCCCCGGGGCGAGCTGGACTCCGGCGAGGCCTGGATCAAGGGCGAGAGCGCCATGCTGGCGGCCGCCGAACGGATCGTCGAGGCGGCGGGCTACCGCCGCGACACCGCGCTCCGGCTGCTCGAACAGACCCGGGCCACCGCCGCCGCCTGCCGCGTCGACCCCGAGGACGACCTCGGCATCGGCAGCGTGCACTTCCCCGAACCCCGTCTCGTCGGCGCGGACCGGCGCACCGCCCAGCGCGTCCTCGCCTCCCGCGCGGCGGCGGGCATGGTGCTGCGCGGCTACGCCGGCCGGCGCGCGTACTGGGAGCGCATGCACCACGAGCTGGACATCATCGCCCACCACAACTTCGCCTCCTACTTCCTGACGGTCGCCCAAGTGGTGGACGACGTAAGGGGGATGGGCATCCGGGTCGCGGCGCGCGGCTCCGGGGCCGGCTCCCTGGTCAACCACCTCCTCGGCATCGCGCACGCCGACCCCGTCGAGCACCGGCTGCTGATGGAACGCTTCCTGTCCAAGCGCCGCCCGGTGCTGCCCGACATCGACATCGACGTGGAGTCCGCGCGCCGGCTGGAGGTCTACCGCGCGATCATCGGCCGGTTCGGCACCGAGCGGGTCGCGACCGTCTCCATGCCCGAGACCTACCGGGTCCGGCACGCCGTCCGCGACGTGGGCGCCGCCCTCTCGCTGGACCCGGCCGAGATCGACCGGATCGCCAAGGCCTTCCCGCACATCCGGGCCCGTGACGCCCGCGCGGCCATGGACGAACTCCCCGAACTGCGCGAGCTGGCGGGGGAGAAGGACCGGTACGGCAGGCTGTGGGACCTCGTCGAATCCCTCGACGCCCTCCCGCGCGGCATCGCCATGCACCCGTGCGGGGTGCTCCTCTCCGACGCCTCCCTGCTCGCCCGTACACCGGTCGTGCCGACCAGCGGCGAGGGGCTGCCCATGGCGCAGTTCGACAAGGAGGACGTCGAGGACCTCGGCCTGCTCAAGCTCGACGTGCTGGGCGTGCGGATGCAGTCCGCGATGGCGCACGCGGTGGCCGAGGTGGAGCGGGCCACGGGGGGCCGGCCGGACATCGACGCGGTGGCGCCGGGCGACCCGGCGACGTACGGGCTGATCCGGTCCACCGAGACGCTGGGCTGCTTCCAGATCGAGTCGCCGGGCCAGCGCGACCTGGTCGGACGGCTCCAGCCCGCGACCTTCCACGACCTCGTCGTCGACATCTCGCTCTTCCGGCCGGGGCCGGTCGCGGCCGACATGGTGCGGCCGTTCATCGAGGCGCGGCACGGCCGGGCACCGGTCCGCTACCCGCACCCGGACCTGGAGAAGCCGCTCAAGGAGACGTACGGGGTCGTCGTCTTCCATGAGCAGATCATCGACATCGTCGACATCATGACCGGCTGCGGACGCGACGAGGCGGACCGGGTGCGGCGCGGGCTGTCCGACCCCGAGTCGCAGGGGCGCATCCGGATCTGGTTCGCGCAGCACGCGGCGGCGAAGGGGTACGACGCCGAGACCGTCGCGCGCACCTGGGAGATCGTCGAGGCCTTCGGGTCGTACGGCTTCTGCAAGGCGCACGCCGTGGCCTTCGCCGTCCCGACGTATCAGTCGGCGTGGCTGAAGGCCCACCATCCGGCCGCCTTCTACGCGGGGCTGCTCACGCACGATCCCGGGATGTACCCGAAGCGGCTGCTGCTGGCGGACGCGCGGCGGCGGGGGGTGCCGATTCTGCCGCTGGACGTGAACCGGTCGGGGGTCGCGCATCGTATCGAACTGATGTCCGACTCCGGCCTTGGTGCGGCGGGCGGGGCCGAGTCGGAGGGTGCCGGTCCGGTTGGTCCCGTGGGTTCTGCCGGTCCGGTTGGTCCTGCCGGTTCTGCCGGTCCCGTAGGTCCTGCCGGTCCCGTAGGTCCTGCCGGTCCTGTAGGTCCGGCCGGTTCCGCGGGCCGCTGGGGTGTCCGGCTGGCGCTCTCCGACGTGCACGGCATCAGCGAGGCCGAGGCGGCGCGGATCGCGGACGGGCAGCCGTACGCCTCGCTGCTCGACTTCTGGGAGCGGGCCCGGCCGAGCCGGCCGCTCGCCCAGCGGCTCGCGCAGGTCGGCGCTCTGGACGCGTTCGGAGCCAACCGCCGTGACCTGCGGCTTCATCTGACCGAGCTGCACCGCGGCTCCCGTGGGGCGGGCGGCGGTCAACTCCCGCTGTCCGGCGGCCGGAACACCGCTTCCGCGGGGCTGCCCGACCTGTCCTCGGCGGAGCGGCTGAGCGCCGAACTGGGCGTGCTCTCGATGGACACCTCGCGCAATCTGATGGACGACCACCAGGAGTTCCTGGAGGAACTGGGCGTGGTCACGGCGCGCCGGCTGCGCGAGGCGCGGCACGGTGAGACGGTCCTGGTCGCGGGGGCCAAGGCGGCCACCCAGACCCCGCCGATCCGGTCGGGCAAGCGGGTCATCTTCAGCACGCTGGACGACGGGACGGGCCTGGTCGACCTCGCCTTCTTCGACGACTCCCACGACGCCTGCGCCCACACCGTCTTCCACTCCTGGCTGCTGCTCGTGCGCGGAGTGGTGCAGCGCCGCGGCCCGCGCAGTCTCAGCGTGGTGGGCTCGGCGGCCTGGAACCTCGCCGAACTGGCCGAACTGCGCGCCGAGAGCGGCCTCGACGGGGTGGCGGCGCGCCTGTCCGCACCCGCGCCGGGGGCGCCGGGACGGCCGTCCGCCGACGGGAGCCGGTCCGGCGACGGGGCCGGTGACGGCCGTGGCCGGGGCGGTGCCGACGGTGACCGGGCCGGTGACGGCGGTCCGTCCCGGAGCCGGACGATCAGGATGCCCACGGGGTACGAGATGCACCCCTGGGCCGACCTGCGTCCCGCGGGCGAAGGGCCCGCGGGGGGAAAGAAGCTGTGGCACCAGAGTCCGGGGAGCGCGGGATGACCGTCCCGCGCGGACGTTTTCCGCTGCCCGCTGCCCGCTGCCCGCTGCCCGCTGCTCGTTGCTCGTTGCTCGTTGCTCGTGGCGCGCCTCCCGGACGGTCCTCAGTTCGCCCAGGGCGGGGTGAGGGTCGAGCCGTCGGCCAGTTCCGCCTGGAGGCCGACGGACGTGGTGACCCAGGAGTGCGCGCTCTGGCCGGTCGGGTTCTCGATGGCGAGGGTCACACCCGGGGTGATGATCACGGTGTCGCCCGCGGTGATCCGCTCGGTGCGGCCGTCGAGCGTGACCAGCAGTTCGCCGGAGAGCAGCAGGAAGATCTCCTCGCGGTTGACGGTGTGCACGGGGGCCTGATGCCCCGCGGGAATCTCCGCGCGCCAGGCGCACAGTTCCTTACTGCCGCTGCGGGGAGCGGCGTACGAGTCGAAGCGGGCGCCGTGGACCTCGTGGGTGACGGCTTCGGACGGACGGACGACGGGCACGGGTGCCTCCGGGATCGGTGGGGCGGGTCGGACGCTCGAAATATGGTCAAGCAGCTTGACTAGTTGCTTCGCCATTATGGTCAAGCAGCTTGACCAAATAGTCAAGGGTGTTTCAATGCGGGGGTGCAGAACTCCGAGGCCATCGCCCTGTCCGCCGTCCTGCTCGCCGCCGCCGGTGAGCTGACGCAGCGCATCCACGAGGGCGTCGTCGCCCGCGGGTTCGAGGGGGTGCGGCCGGCGCACGGCTTCACCTTCGCGCGGCTCGCGTCGGACGGGGCGACGGTCACCGAGATCGCGGCGCACCTGGGGGTCACCAAGCAGGCCGCCAGTCAGATCGTCGAGGAGCTCGTCCGCAAGGGGTACGTCGAGCGGCGACCGCACCCCGAGGACGCGCGGGCCCGGCTCGTCGTGCTCACCGAACTCGGCTGGGCCTGCACCCGGGCGGCGGAGGAGGCGGCCGCGGATGCCGTGGGGGCATGGGCCGAAGTGCTGGGGGAGAGGGAAATGCGCGCGTTGCGCACGCTTTTGACGAGCATCGCACCCTACGGTCCGATCAAGCCCGCCTGGTGACGTTCCGTCATCGGCGACGGCCGCCCTGGTTATCACTGGAAGTTTTTACTGACGCGTAACTTCACACCTCTGCTACTCGACCGTAACTTGACGAGTGAACAGCATCCTCGTGATCCGGATCACAGGGCGTAAACCCCCACAACTCCCTTGAGCCGCAAGGAGATCACCCGATGCTGCCCTGGAAGCGAGTGCTCAGACCCCTGGCCGCGCTGCTCCTGACCGCCACGGTCGCGTTCCTCCCCGCCGCCTCGGCACACGCCGATTCCGCCCCCAGCAGTGGCTGGAACAACTACTCCTGCAAGCCGTCCGCCGCGCACCCGCGCCCCGTCGTCCTCGTCCACGGCACCTTCGGGAACTCCGTCGACAACTGGCTGGCCCTCGCCCCCTACCTGACCAGCCGCGGATACTGCGTCTTCTCCCTCGACTACGGGCAACTGCCCGGCGTCCCGTTCTTCAACGGCCTCGGCCCCATCGACGCCTCGGCCGGACAGCTGCAGGTGTTCGTCGACAAGGTGCTCTCCACGACCGGAGCGGCCAAGGTCGACCTGGTCGGTCACTCGCAGGGCGGCATGATGCCCCGCTACTACCTCAAGTTCCTCGGCGGGGCGGCCAAGGTGAACGCCCTCGTCGGCATCGCCCCCGACAACCACGGCACGACCCTCAACGGGCTCACCAAACTGCTCCCGTACTTCCCCGGGGCCAAGGACCTGCTGTCCGCGGCGACTCCGGGACTCGCGGACCAGATCGCCGGTTCCGCGTTCCTGACCAAGCTCAACGCGGGCGGCGACACCGTCCCCGGCGTCCACTACACGGTCATCGCCACCAAGTACGACGAGGTGGTCACCCCGTACCAGTCGGAGTTCCTGAGCGGCTCCGACGTCCACAACGTCCTGCTGCAGAACCTCTGCGGCCTCGACCTCTCCGAGCACGTGGCCATCGGGATCCTCGACCGGATCGCGTACCACGAGGTGGTGAACGCGCTCGACCCGGCGCACGCGTCCGCCACCACCTGCGCGTCCGTGTTCAGCTGACCGGCCCGGCGGACGACTCGTCCATGGTCGTCCGCCCGGGCGTTCCGGCGTGATCGTCCGTCCGTCCGTGTTCCGCGCGTCCGCGGAACACGGACGGCGGATCACGCCGCCGGGGGCTGTCCGGCCTGAGCCGCCGGTCAGCCCCCGGAGTCATGGGTGGTCGCAAGCGGCTCAGGAACCGCTCCGACCGGTGCTCGGCCTCTTGCCCGTCCGGGCCTCAGCGCCCGCGTCGGCCGGTGCTCGGCGTCGCCCTCCGGCGGACCGAGGCGAACAGCGCCGCGGCACCGAGCGCCAGCGCGGCGGCACCGCCGATGGCGAGGTAGGCGGTGGACGAGTCCCCACCGGTCTCGGCGAGGTTCTCCGAGGCGCCGGCGGCCGCGGGCAGGTTCCCCGCGGAGTCCGCGGAAGCGGCGTCGGTCCGGGACTTCTCGACGGGCCCGGCCGCCCCCGTGTCCCCGGCCGAGGCGGCGGTGTCCCCGCTCGCGGACGGCTCCGCCGAGGTGGCGGCGTCGTCGTCACCGTGGCCGTGGTGCTCCACGGTCGACTTGTCGCTGCCGTCCTCGATCTGCTTGTCGGACGGTGCCGAGGCGCTCGGCGCGGGAGCGCCGCCGCCACTGCCCGTGCCCTTGCCGCCGCCCGCGCCGCCGAACGCGACGTCGGAGCAGGAGTAGAAGGCCTCCGGGCTGTCCGAGCGCTGCCAGATCGCGTACAGGAGCTGCTTGCCCGAGCGCTGCGGGAGGGTGCCGGAGAACGTGTAGAAGCCGCCCGAGGCCACCGGGTCGGTGGCCGTCGCGACCGGGTGCGCCAGGTCGAGGTCGCTCCAGGCCGGCGGCCGCGACGGGTCGTAGCCGGACTTCGTGATGTAGACCTTGAAGGTGCCCTTGTGCGGCGCCGTCACCCGGTACTTGAAGGTGTACGAGCCACCGCTCACGCTCGTCGCGGGCCAGTCGGAGCGCGCCAGGTCGAGCCCCTTGAACTCGGCGTTCCCGGCGCTGCACAGCTTGCCGTCCGGGATCAGCTCCTGGTGCCGCCCGTTCGCGTCGCCGATGCGGATGCCGTTCCAGTCGTAGAGGGCCTGGGTGCCGCCCGCCGCGACGGCCGCCTTGCAGGCAGCCGACTTGGGGCTCTCCGGGCCCTCCGCGTAGCACTGGGACACCCGGCTCACCGGGTCCCCCATCGAACCGTGCGCCGAGGCCGGCACCGCGGCCAGCGCGGACAGGGCGAGCGGGGCGAGGCCGACGACGGCGACACCGGCGGCCTTGCGGCGTGCGGACATGGGGAACTCCTCGAACGGTCCTGTGGCGCGGCGAGCCCCGCACGACACTCCGTGCGGGGATCCCGTGGGGGGGTGATCAGAAACTAGCCCCAAGAATCCGCACATTCGCCTGCTGCGCCCGGCCGGGAGGGATCCTTATGCTGGCTTTAAGGCAGGGCTAACGGGGGGCTCAGGAAGAGCGGTGCCGGGCCGGGCGGCACCGGAATCCGATGGCGTCGCAGGCCTTCGGCCGGTCAGACTGCGGCGGTGAATTCCCTCCCGTCGAAGTCCCGTTCGTCCGTGTCTCCGGTGCCGGACACCCGTATGCGCGACGAGGCGGACGGGTACCAGGGCATGCACGCCCTCGTCGCCGAGCTGGTGCTGCCCGACGGGGCGTCGATGTACGTCATGAGCGCGCTGGAGACCTCCCGCGAGCTCATCCGGCACTCCTACCACCGGTACGAGTTCGCCACCGTCGCCGTCACGCACGCGCTGTTCGCCCTGGAGCAGGTCCTCGCCGAGCGGCTGGCCGGGGAGTCGCCCCTGCGCGAACTGATCGAGCGGGCCACCGCCGCGGGGCTCGTCACGGCGGCGCTCGGGGCCGAACTCGAGCGGGCCCTCCACCTGCGCGACCGGATCGCGCACGGCGAGGTGACCAGTGCGGCCTGCACCCCGCTCGGCGCCGTCACGATGGTGCGCGGCGTCTTCGACGCCGTCTCGATGCTCCTTCAGCCGGCGTCCGTGGGGCGCGCCGGCCATGCTTCCGTGGCAGGGACCGTCGGGGGGAACGGGGCGCAGTCCGACGACGGGCTTCCTCGGCTCTGGGAGGAGCATCTCCAGGCGCCCTACCCGGAGAGCTTCCGCGGAGTGGACTTCGACGGCGTGGCCCTGATCCTTCTTGACGCCGACGTCGCCGGTCTCGTCCGGCGGGAACTGGGCGGCGGGCTCGACGGAGAGGGCATCGCCGTCCTCTGGGCCTGCATCGCCGAGCTCGACAAGGTCGTGCCTCTCCTCGATGAGGAGTACTGCGCCTCCTACTTCGGCCGGCTTCGCGTCATGGCCGGGCTTGTCGGCGCACGGCGACTGCCCGCGGCCACCTGACCGGCGCGGGGGCCCGCGGTGCTTAGGGTTGGCGTGTGGAGATGATCGACGGGTTTTCCGGTGCCGTTCTGGTCGTGCGGGGTGGAGAGGATCTCGTGCGGGCCTCCGGCGGGGTGGCGGATCTCGGGACCGGGGCGAGGTGCACTCCGGGCACCCGGTTCCAGATCGCCTCGGTGAGCAAGCAGTTCACCGCGGCGGCCGTGATGCTCCTGGCCGAGCGGGGCGACGTGGACGTCGATGATCCCGTGGAGCCCTGGCTCAACGACTGTCCGCAGGCGTGGCGGGAATTGACGCTGCATCAACTTCTGTCCCATACCTCGGGTCTGGGGCACTGGCGGGACCTGCCCGGCTTCGACATCGAGCATCCCGGCGACGCCCGTACGTTCCTGGACCGGTTCTCCGCGGTGCCGCTCCGCAGCGCGCCCGGCAGCACGTGGCACTACAGCTCGCCGGGCTACCTCCTGGCGGCACGGATCGTCGAGGAGGTCAGCGGGCAGCGGTACGCCGACTTCCTGACCGAGCACGTCCTGTGTCCCCTAGGCCTGACGTCGACCTGCGTCGGCGAGGCTCCGTCCGGTTCGGCCGCCCACGGCCATCGCGGGGACCGGCGGGTGGACGTGCCGGAGTTCGCCGCCCTGCCGGGGACCGGTGACCTCTGGTCGACCGTCGACGACCTGGCCCGCCACACCGCGGCCTTCGACGCCGGGCACCTCCTCACGGCCCGCTCGCGGGAAGCGATGGCGACCCCGCACGCGTCCATGGCGGGCGCCTGGGGCACCGACGGACCGGCGGTCGCCGAGGGCTACGGGTACGGGTACGCGCTGGGCACCCTGGCCGGGCACACCGCGCGCTTCCACATCGGCGACAACCCCGGATACCGCTCCTTCCTCGGCCGGCTGCCCGGCCTCGACACGACCGTCGTGATCTTGTCCAACAACGAGGACGACGATCTCGACGACGTCCTGCGCCGGCTCGTGCCCGTGATGACCGGCGGCCCGGCGGAGGGGAAAGGCATGAGGACATGACAGAGACGCCCGGGGGACACGGGGATCAGCCGGAGGGGTACGGGGAGACGTCCGAGGGGGCCGGGGACGCGCCCGGCGCGTTCGGGATGCGGCCGGCCGTCGCCGCCGACGTGCCCCAGGTCAAAGCCGTCATCGACGCCGCGTTCGAGCCCTACGTGGAGCGCATCGGGGTCGTGCCCGTGCCCATGGAGGCGGACCACGCGGCGAACGTGGCCGCGGGACGGGTGTTCGTCACGGGCGAGCCGGTCCTCGGGCTCGTGGTCGTCGAGGAACGCCCGGACCATCTGTACCTCGACATCGTCGCGGTCCGCCCCGAGGCCCACGGCCGGGGCATCGGCGGGCGGCTCCTGCGCTTCGTGGACGCGCACGCGCGCGCCCTCGGACTGCACGAGATCCGGCTCTACACCAACGCGATGATGTGGGAGAACCAGAAGATCTACCCGCGGTACGGGTACGAGATGACCGAGCGCCGGGTGACCGGGCCGTACGACCGGCTCCACTACCGCAAGCGGCTGGGCTGACGGGGCCGCCGCACACGGGCGGCGGCCATCATGAGCGACCAGGCCGTGGGAGGGCCATGGGCGACCAGGCCGTGGGGCGGCCACAGGTAGTAAGCCATGTGGCGGCCACAGGCGAGCAGGCCGTGGGGCGGCCCGGGGCGTAGGGCCGGGCGCCACCGGTCCGGTGGCACGCGTCGCGCCGGTGCCCGGCCCGGCCGCGGCTCAGCCGTCCGGCCACCAGGTGCGCGCGATGTCCTTGCGGACCTCCGGGCGCTCGGCGGGGCGCTCGTCGGGCTCGTCCCGTACGCGGCGGGAGTCCGACTTCCTCAGGGGCTTCTGCACGGTCACACGGCGCATGGCTGCCTCCTCGTGTCTACCGGAATCCGCGGTGTACGGAGGTAGACCGTTGCCGGGAGGGTTCCTCATCGGCGGCGAAATGTCTGTGGCGGCGGTCACCTCCCGGCGGTCCGCCGCGGGCGCGGGCCCGTTGTCAGTGGCGGGTGACAGGCTGGGACGCATGACGAGCGACGGCGGACATCAGCAGGGGGCGGGCGTCGACTGGGACGCGCAGTCCGGCACCTTCGACGAGGAACCCGACCACGGGCTGCGCGATCCCGGGGTCCGCGGCGCCTGGGCCGCCCGGCTGCGGGACTGGCTGCCCGGACAGCCCGCGGATCTGCTCGACGTGGGCTGCGGCACGGGCAGTCTGTCGCTCGTGGCGTCCGAGCAGGGACACCGGGTCACCGGGGTGGACCTCGCGCCGGGCATGGTCGACAGGGCCCGCACCAAGCTGGCAGGACGTGACGCGGTGTTCCTGGTCGGTGACGCGGCGGCCCCGCCCGTCGGGGAGCAGCGTTTCGACGTCCTGCTCACCCGCCACGTGCTGTGGACGCTGCCCGACCCCGGGCGCGTGCTGCGGCACTGGCGCGGGCTGCTGCGCCCCGGCGGGCGGCTGGTCCTGGTCGAGGGGGTCTGGGGGACCCTGAGCCCGGTCGGCATACCCGCCGAGCGGATGGCCGCCCTGCTCCGGCCGCTGCTGTCCGACCCCGACGACCTGCGCGTGGAGCCGCTGTCGCACGACCCGCTGCTGTGGGGCAGAGAGGTCGACGACGAGCGGTACGCGGTGGTGGCCCGCTTCTGACCGGTGCCCGGGGCCTGCCCGGCCGTTCCCGTCCGCCCCGCGGGCGACGCGAACCGCCGGACAGGCCCAAGAGCCGTCCCGTCCGCTAGGCCAGCAGGTCCTCGAAGCCGCCCTCGTGGGCGAGGAGTTCGAGGTCGTCCAGGGCCTTCTCGGCGGCGGCCGCGGCGGCGGGGTCGGTACGCGCCAGGCCGCTCTCCGCGAACTCGTCCTCGTCCAGGCGCCGTACCTCCGTGCCGTCGGCCGAGCGCCACAGGTCCAGGTCGAGGTCCTCGACGACCAGCCGGTCCGCGTGGACGTCCGCCGGACGCGTGATGTCGCAGTACCAGCCCTTGCGCCGGCCCGCGGCGTCCCTGACCTCCTTCACCGAGTACCAGCGGTCCCGCCAGTAGTACTCCGTGAAGACGTCGCCCTTCTCGAAGCGTACGAAGCCGAAGTCGCGGACGCCGTCGCCCGCCCAGGGGGCTCGGACGACCACCCGGTTGCCGTCGTCGGCGAGCAGCTCGGCCCGGTAACTGATCTTCGTACGACCGCCCTTGACGAGGACGATCTCCACCGACGCGGGCGTGTCAGCCGAGGTCGAGGACATGGTTCACCTCCGTTGCGCAGATTTCGTAACCGAACCATTCGTTGATCGCCAGCATCGGCCCGTTGCCGGCGTCGTTGCCGGTGAACGCGTCCGTGAACCCGGCGGCGCGGGCCCGGTGCAACGAGTGGTTCTTGGCGAGCTTGGCCAGGCCGCGGCCCCGGAAGGCGCGGGCGGTGCCCGTCATCACGGTGCCGTAGCGGGTGCCGTCGTCGGTACGGGCCGCGCTGAACGCCGCAGGCCGGCCGTCGACGAGCACGACGGACGTCAGCTCCCGGCTCAGCAGCGGGTCGTGCCAGGTCTCCGTGAGCCAGGCCTCGTAGTCCGTGAACTCCCGGTCGATGTCGCTGGGTTCGTCGAGCAGGGTCTCCGCGTCCAGCCGGAACAGCGGCCGCGGGTCGTCCGCAAAGTCGGCACCGGTGCGCAGTTCCACGCCGTCGGGCGGGCTCTGGAGCGGGGGCAGGGTGCCGTTCGCCAGGTCGAGACGGAGGAAGTGCGCCGGGCGGGCCGCGCGATAGCCCCGCTTCTCGGCGAAGGCGCGGTTGCGGGGCTCGTCCAGCACCCAGGAGTGCAGCCGGGTCGCGCCGAGGGCGGCCAACCGTTCCTCGGCGGTGCGGGCCAGCAGCGAACCCGCGCCGCGGCCGGTCCGTTCCGGGTCCACGTAGATGTTGAGGCTCCCCTGGCCGGGCTCCGGGCTGTCGTGGACGATGGCCACCTGCGCGGTGCCGATCAGTTCCCCGTCCTCCTCCGCCAGCAGCGGCTGGTAATGGGAGTCGGGATGGGCCTGTTCCAGCGAGTAGGCGATGGACTCGGGGGTGAAGAGCATGAACGGGAGGGCCTGCCGGCGAATCCGCGCGAACCCCGCGGCGTCCGCCGGGTCCCCGCGCCGCAGCTCGCGAACGATCACGGTCATGTGATCGCACGTTACGCGGGCGCCGTGGACGGGTGCCTCTCATTTTCGCGCGGGTACGGGACAATCGCCGCGTGACCCTGAAGATCCGCATCGCAGAGGGGGCCGCGCCGTACGAGCAGGTGCGCGCCCAGATTTCCGAGCAGGCCCGGTCCGGCGCACTGCCCGTCGGCTACAAGCTGCCCACGGTACGAGGGCTGGCCGAGTCGCTCGGGCTCGCGGCCAACACCGTCGCCAAGGCCTACCGGGCCCTGGAGTCGGACGGGGTGATCGAGACGCGGGGCCGCAACGGGACGTTCGTGGCCGCCGCCGGTGACGCGGCGTCACGGGAGGCCGCGTCCGCCGCGCAGGCCTACGCGGAGCGTGCTCGACGGCTCGGCCTGACCGAGTCCGCCGCGCTGGACGCCGTACGCGACGCGCTGCGGGCGCGCGCCGACCGCGCCGACCGCGCCGACCGCGCCGACCGCGCCGACCGCGCCGACCGCGCCGACCGCGCCGACCGCGCCGACCGCGCCGACCGCGCCGGCCCCGGCGCGAGCGATCCGGCGGTCGCCGGCCGGAGCCGTCACAGGTACAGGCCCGCGTCCGCGCCCTCGCGCTGGTCCGGCACGGAGGTCGGGGTCGTCCCGCGGCGCAGCGCGTACAGCTCGGCGAGGGTCGCGCCCTCGCGCGAGACGCCCTCCTCGGTGCCCAGCCAGCCCACCGCCTCGCGGCGGGTGAGCGGACCGACCTCGATCCGGGCGAGGCAGCGGCCGGGGCGGACGACGGCGGGGTGCAGGCGCTCCAGGTCCTCGTTGGTGGTGACGCCCACCAGGACGTTGCGGCCCTGGCCGAGCAGTCCGTCGGTGAGGTTGAGCAGCCGCGACAGCGCCTGGCCCGCGGTGTGCTTGGCCTCGCCGCGGATCAGTTCGTCGCAGTCCTCCAGCAGCAGGAGACGCCAGCGGCCCTTGCCGTTGCCGTCGTCCTCGCCGATGGCGATGTCCATCAGATAGCCGACGTCGGAGAAGAGCCGCTCGGGGTCCAGCACGCAGTCCACCTGGCACCAGTCGCGCCAGGAACGGGCCAGCGTGCGCAGGGCGGAGGTCTTCCCGGTGCCGGGCGGGCCGTGGAGCAGCAGCAGCCGGCCCGCGATGTCCTCCGGGGTCGTCTTCATCAGCCGGTCCATCGCGTCCGCGACCGGTGCCGTGTAGTTGGGGCGGATCTCGTCCCAGGTGCCCGCAGAGATCTGCCGGGTCGTGCGGTGCGGCCCCCGGCGCGGGGAGACGTACCAGAAGCCCATCGTGACGTTGTCCGGCTGCGGTTCGGGCTCGTCCGCGGCGCCTTCCGTGGCCTGCTTCAGCACCTTCTCGGCCAGCTCGACGGTGGTCGCGGTCACCGTGACGTCGGCGCCGCGGTTCCAGCGGGACACCAGCAGGGTCCAGCCGTCCCCCTCGGCGAGGGTGGCGCTGCGGTCGTCGTCGCGCGCGGAGCGCAGCACCCGGGCGTCCGGTGGGAGCAGGGTGGCCCCGGAGCGCACGCGGTCGATGTTCGCCGCGTGCGAGTGCGGCTGCTCGCCCGTCGCGAAGCGACCGAGGAACAGCGCGTCGACGACGTCCGACGGCGAGTCGCTGTCGTCGACGTTGAGCCTGATCGGCAGAGCGTCGTGAGGGTTCGCTGACATGTCGCCATGATCCGTCAACAAGGCGCCCCGTGCACCCGGTTTCCACGGTGCGTCGCGTATGTCGCCCTCGGTCCCGTCGCCGCCGACGCGGGGCACCGGCGACGGCCGTCGGCCGACTCGACGGCGTGGGGCGGGAGTTGACGAGTTGTCGCGCTCTGTCATGTGACCGGCACGTAATCGACATGGACATGTAACGAAATATGTGATGAACAGTGCCATATCCCTCTCTTGATGCATAAGAGTCTTGGCATGGACACTTCCGGTCAACACGCGTAGCTGCTACCAAAGTTGTGGCAGAGATCCTGCTAAAGGGAGGTTCCATGAGACGTCCCAGATTTTCGGCATACATGACCTCACTCCTCCTGGCCGCCGGCCTCGCCCTCACCGGGGCAGCCGCGGCTCAGGCGCAAAGCGCGGCCGCCACCGGCTATGTGGCGCTCGGTGACTCCTACTCATCCGGCGTCGGCGCGGGCAGCTACATCAGCTCCAGCGGCTCCTGCGACCGCAGCACGAAGGCGTACCCCTACCTCTGGAACGCCGCCCATTCACCCTCGTCGTTCGACTTCACCGCCTGCTCGGGCGCTCGTACGGGTGATGTCACGGCGAATCAGCTCGGCCCGCTCAGCTCCTCCACGGGCCTCGTCTCGATCACCATCGGAGGCAACGACGCCGGCTTCTCGGACGTCATGACGACCTGCGTCCTGCAGTCCGAGAGCACCTGCCTCTCACGCATCGCCACGGCGAAGGCGTACGTCGACTCCACGCTCCCCGGCAAGCTCGACTCGGTCTACTCGGCGATCAGCGCCAAAGCCCCGGCCGCCCACGTGGTCGTCATCGGCTACCCCCGCTTCTACAAGCTCAGCGGCAGCTGCCTGACCGGACTCTCGGAGACCGAGCGGTCCGCCATCAACGGCGCGGCCGACTATCTGGACAGCGCCATCGCCGCCCGTGCCGCCGCCCACGGCTTCTCGTACGCCGACGTCAGGGGCAACTTCACCGGTCACGAGATCTGCTCGGGCAGCGCCTGGCTGCACAGTCTGAACTGGCTCGACATCGGTGTGTCGTACCACCCGACCGCGGCCGGCCAGTCCGGCGGCTACCTGCCGGCCCTGTCCGGAGCCGCCTGACCTCCGGGCCCCCACCCCGGAACCCTTCGAGAGAACAACGCCCCGGCGGGGAGGACACCCGCCCCGCCGAGGGACACCGCCGGCCCGTCAGGGAGTGGCGGACACGGATGCGGAGGCCCCGTCCGTCGGGGTCTCCGTCACACACGTGATCGTGAACGCGACGGAGTTCGACGTCACGCGCACCGGACTGCGCACCTCCACGGCGATCGAGTTGGCGAACTCCCCGCTCGTGTCGTACGTCGTCGCCACCACCGTCTTCTGCTGCGTCCTGCCGCCGCCCGCCGGGAACGACAGCGTCTTCCAGCTCGGATCGGTCACCTCCCCGTCCCGCGTCACCCAGCGGTACTCCACGTCCGCCGGGACCCGGCCCACCGTGAACGTCGCCGTGAACGAGGGAGCCTGCGCGCTCGGC
Organism: Streptomyces aureus; assembly: GCF_000725495.1. GTDB lineage: Bacteria > Actinomycetota > Actinomycetes > Streptomycetales > Streptomycetaceae > Streptomyces > Streptomyces aureus_B. The sequence goes on along the minus strand of NZ_KL647042.1, from coordinate 196,904 downwards.
GGCGGACAGGAGCCCGTGTAGTGGGTGTTGTGGCCCGAGAGCGTCACCTGGACGGTCTGCGCCGGCGGGGCGCTGGTCGAACTCCCGCCCCCGGGAGCGCTGCTGGAGGGACTCGTGCCGCCGGTCGCACCGGCGGTGGAGCTCTCGCTCGTGTGCCCGCCCGAGGCCGTCCCCCCGTCGGTCGCGCCCGTGCCCCCGCTGCTGCTGGTCCCTCGCCCGGTGTTCCCGGAGTCCCCGTCGTGGTTGAGCAGGGCGTACGTCAGCCCGCCGAGGGCCAGCGCCAGTGCGACCAGGCCCGCGACCAGGGCGACGGCCGCCCGGCGGTTGCGCTCCGGTTCGGCGGCGGGCGCGGGCGCGGGCGTGGGCACGGTCGCGTGGGGCGGACCGAACCCCTGGGGCGGGGTCGGGGACGAGGCCGACGGGGGGCCGAACGCCCCGACCGTCGGCGCCTCGGAGGGCAGGGCCGCGGCCCCCAGGGGGCGCGTGGGCGCCGTGCCGCCGCCCGCGACCGCACGCAGTTCGTCCTCGGCCGCCGCGGCACTCGTGCGCTCGGCCGGGTCCTTGGCGAGCAGTCCCTCGATGACGGGGCCGAGCGGGCCCGCGCGGCGGGCCGGCGGCAGCGGTTCGTCGACGATGGCCCGGAGCGTGCTCAGCGGAGTCGGCTGCCGGAAGGGCGAGTTGCCCTCGACCGCCGCGTACAGCAGCACCCCGAGCGACCACAGGTCCGACTCGGGCCCGGGGGTGCGCCCGAGCGCCCGCTCCGGGGCGAGGAACTCGGGCGATCCGATGACCTCGCCCGTCATGGTCAGCGCGGAGGTGCCCTCGACCGTCGCGATGCCGAAGTCCGTCAGGACGACCCGTCCGTCGTTCGCCAGCAGCACGTTGCCCGGTTTGACGTCCCGGTGCAGGACGCCCGCCTCGTGCGCGGCGCGCAGCGCGGCGAGCACCTCGGCGCCGATGTGCGCGGCGCGGCGCGGATCGAGCGGGCCCTCGGCGTCCAGCTGGTCGGAGAGCGCGATGCCGCGGATCAGCTCCATCACGATCCAGGGCCGGCCGTCCTGCATGGCCACGTCGTAGACCGTCACCACGTTCCGGTGGGCGACTCGGGCCGCCGCCCACGCCTCCCGTTCCAGCCGCGCGTACATCCGCTCGACCTCGGAGTCGGGAAGCCCGGCCGGGGCGCGGACCTCCTTCACGGCGACCTCGCGCTGCAGCACCTCGTCGCGGGCGCGCCACACCGTGCCCATGCCGCCCTCGCCCAGGGGCGACAGCAGCCGGTAGCGCCCCGCGATCACACGTTCACTGCCCGGACCTTCGGACACGTGCGTCCCCCATTCGCTTACGAGCGATTTCTCCCCAAAAGTAGCTCAGCCGAGTACGGATGCCGCCCCCTTGAGCACCAATCCGGCCCCGAGGACGACGACGATCAGCGCCGAGCCGAGGGGAGCGGTCCGGCGGACCAGCAGCACGAGGCGCCCCTCGGCCCAGCTCCGGCGTCCGGCCAGCGCGCGGTTCACGCCGCTGCCGAGCTTGACGACGGCGAAGCCGGCCGCCGTCAGCGTCAGGGCGAGCCCGACGCCGTAGGCGAGCACGAGAAGAAGGCCGAACCACGCCTGTCCGAGCGCCGCGGCCCCGACGAGCACGACGACCGCGGAGGGACTGGGGACGAGCCCGCCGGCGAAGCCGAGCAGGATCGTGCCGCGGACGGTGGGCGCGATCTCGTGGGTGTGGGTGAAGCCGCCGTGGGTGTGTTCGAGGGTGGGGGAGTGGGGGGCACGGCCCTTGCCGTGGTCGTGGGTGTGGTGGTCGTGGTTGTGGGCGTGCCCGTGGTCGTGATCGTGCTGGTGGTGCCCGTCGTGGCTGTGCCCGTGATCGTGGTCGTGTCCGTGATCGTGGCTGTGGTCGTGCGGGTGCGGGTGCGGGTGCGGGTGGTCGTGGGTGTGGGGCTGGGGTGCGGTCGCGGTCGCCGTCACCGCCGCGGTGGGAGCGGTGGGCGCGGCGGATGCCGTGGCGTGGGCCAGTACCAGGGGGCGTGCCGCGTCCACGTGGTCGTGATCGGCACTGTGCTCGTGACCATGGGGGTGCGCGTCACCGTGCTCGTGGTCATGGGGGTGAGCATGGTCGTGCGCGTGGTCGTGGCTGTGCCCGTGGTCGTGGGCGTGGTCGTGACCGTCGTGGTCACGGGCGTGCGCGTGATCATGGGTGTGGTCGTGGGTGTGTCCGTGTGCGGACGGGCGGTTGCGCCAGGCGCGGCGCAGCAGGGTGACGCCCGCCCCCGTGACGAGGACGCCGCTGGACACGCCGAGCCAGGCGATCACGGAGGGGGCCGCCGCCGAGCCCGCGGTGACGAGCAGGCCGAGCGCGACGACCCCGAGCGTATGGGTGACCGTCACGGAGGCGGCCAGCGGCAGGACGTCCTTGAACCGGGCCCGGCCCCCGCGCGCCGCCGCCGTCGCGGCCATCAGGGTCTTGCCGTGGCCGGGGGCGAGCGCGTGCAGCGCGCCCAGGCCGACGGCGATGACCAGGGCCAGCGCGGCGAAGCCGAAGGTGAGGTGATGACGGGCCACCAGGTCGTTCAGGTACTGGGTCCAGCGGTCGGCGCCGCGCGGGAGCACGGAGGTGGCCGGGGCGTCGGGCCGCTCCTCGACGAGGGCCGGACCGCCGGGGCGGATCCGCAGCGAGGCGGTGGCCGTGTCGGCGGGAGAGGAGAGCAGCGCCTTGGGGTACCGGGTGAGCTCGGACGACACGGACTTCCGCGGCACGTCCGAGGAGGCCAGCGTCATCCGGTCGCCCTGGGCGGTGATCTCGCGCCAGCCGGGACCGTGATCGGCGCCCGCGCTGTGGAAGCCCACGGCGACCGCGCCCTTGGAGGGCAGGGGAGCGGTCAGCCGGCACTCCACGCGCAGGGTGTGCAGTCCCGCCTGTCCCGGCCGCAGCCGGGCCCGGCTCGTGCCGACGTTCAGCGTCACCTCCTGCCCGTCCACCGTGACCTTGCTGCCCTGGGCCGCGGTCGCGCAGCGCTGCCGGGCCCAGTCGGTCATGCCGAGCCGCTTGATGTCCGGCTGGGCCTGGGTGGCCGGGATCTCGGCCAGGTCCTCCACGTGGTCGACGCGCAACTGCCCCGGGGCGGCGACGAGTCCGTCGTACCGGTTGACGGTGAAGTTCCCGAGCGGATGCGCGCTCGCGTTCCCGGACGGGCCCAGCACGAGGGCGCAGGCGGCGGTCAGGACCGTGCCGCACAGGGCGAGGAACCTGGGCGCCCTCACTTCGCGGCCTCCAGCGCCTTGCGGGCCTCGCGGGCGCCCAGCGGTGAGAAGCCCGGGTTCAGGTCCAGGGCCGCCTTCAGCGCGGAGCGGCCCCGTTCGGCGTGGCCGGTGGCCTGCTCGATGACGCCGAGGTGGTAGAGGAAGGAGGCGTTGCGGTAGCCCGTCGCCGTGGCCCGGCGGGCGTACGGCAGGGCCTCCGCGTCCCGGCCCGACACGTGCAGCGCCCAGCCGAGCGCGTCGGCGGTGTGCACGGTGTGCCGGCGGGCCCACTCGGCCCGGGCCGCCGTCAGCGCGGCCTTGTGGTCGCCGTGGTCGGCGGCGGCCAGCGCGGTGTCGAGGTCGGCGTTGACGCCATAGGCGTGGGCGAGGGAGATCCAGGCGTTCACCAGCGTGTACTGGTCGTGGGCCTTGCTCTCGTCGCCCGCCGCGCCCCGGGCCTCGTACAGCTCGCCGAGTTCGACCAGGGGCTGCGGCAGCGGGTAGCGCTGGACCACCTGCTCCATTCCCTTGATCGCCGCCGCGCGGTCGCCCAGTGCCGCCTGGGTACGGGCCCGGCCCTCCAGGGCGGGCAGGTAGTTGTCGTCGGCGGCGAGGGCTCGCGCGTAATAGGTGAGCGCGGAGTGGTAGTCGCCCTGGTTCCAGGCCAGTTGGCCGAGTGCCGAGGTGACGTACGAGATGTCGCCGCGGCTGGTCGCGGTGGAGAGGGCCTGCTCCAGCACCCGGCGAGCCGTCTTCACGTCGCCGCGCAGCTCGTGGACGTAGGCGTACCGGGTGAAGACGGGGACGCCGGGCCGCCGGGAGTCCGCCAGGTCGGCCGCCTTCGACGCCTCGGCGTAGCGGCCGAGTTCGACGAGCGCGTCGATGCGGGAGGACAGGGCGCGTTCGCTGTACGGGTTCTGCTTCAGGGCGAGGTCCGCGTACTTCAGGGCGCCGGGGAAGTCGTGCCGGGCGGCGGCGAGCGCGGCCCGTCCGGCGAGCGCCGGGTCGTAGCCGGGGCGCAGCTTCAGGGCGCGGTCGAGCGCCTGCTGGGCCTGGGGGTAGCGGGAGGGGTCGCCCTTGGTGCGGGCCTGCTCGACATAGGCGAGGCCCAGCGTCGCCCAACTGCCGAAGTCCTTGGGCTGGGTGCGGAGATGGGCCTGGATGGAGCGGATGCTCGCGTCGAGGTCGCCGCTCGCGAGCAGTTGGGGGGACACGCCGTTGGAGACGTTCGCGACGGCGGGGGTCGTCGCACCGTCCCGCAGCGCGCCGAGCACCACCGCGCCCGCGGTCATGGCGACGGCCAACGCGGCGGCGCAGAAGCCGAGTTGAGCGGCCCGCCAGCGACGCTGCGACCGCGACAGCCGCCGCACGGCGGCCACCCGCGGATCGGCTTCGTCCTCGTGGCTCTCGCCGTCGCCCTCGGAGGCCGGTCCGTCGGCGGCCCCCTCGCCGGCCGACGCGACCTGCTCGTCGGGCACGTCCCGCGGGGTGTTCTCGTCGGGTACGGCCTCGGCGGCCTGCCCCTCGGGAACGGCCTCGGCGGCCCGTTCCCCGGGTACGGCCTCGGCCGCCTGCTCCTCGGGCACGGCCTCCGTGGCGTCCTCGTCGGCCACCGCCTCCGGCGTCTTCTCGTCGGTGACGACCCCCGTGGTGTTCTCCTCGGGCACGGCCCCCGCGGTGTTCTCGGCGGGTGTGGCCTTCTCGGCGTCCGGCGTCGCGTTGTCGTTCGTACGCGGGGACATGCCCTCTCCTCAAAGTCCTTGGCGAAACGGTCGTCGTGGGGGGTGGGGCGGCGCGGCCCGCACCGTGGGGGGTTGGAACTCGTGCGGGCCGCGCCAGTCGGTGAGCCGGGTCAGTAGGCCCGGTTGTACATCCGTCGGCGCCACCACAGCAGACCGGTGCCGATGAGCAGGATGCCGGCGGCGCCCGCCGCGGCCGAGCCCGCGATCAGCATGGTGTCGGTACCGCCGCCGGAGTTCGTGCCGGCGGGCTGGAGCGCGTCGCCGAGCTGGCTGCGGACGTCGGTCCCGCTGGTCGTGCCCTTGGCGAGCGCGCCGCGCGAACCGGAGGTCGGCTCGGCGACGTACGGGAAGTACTTCTCGAAGCTCTTGTCGTTCTTGTCGACCGCGTCACCCAAGTCGTTCTTGGAACCGACCAGTTCACCCTCGACGACCTGGAGCGAGGCGTCGATCACGTCGTCGGTGAGGCGGCGTCCGTTCGGGAAGCCCGCGTTGTCGCCGTCGAGGACACCGAGCCGCTTGGGGTGCATGGACGGCTTGATCGAGGTGTTGAGGCGCAGCTGCTCCGACGGACGGACGTGGGGCGGCTGGTTGAGGCCCTTCACGCCCTTCAGGAACACGTCGACGAGGTCGTTGCGGGGCTCGGCCGGGGCCTTGATCTTGTAGATCGACTCGATGAGCTTCGGCAGCTCGGGGTTGGTCACGTTCTTCAGGAACTGGGCGTCGTCCCAGGGCGCGGACGCGTTGAACTTGTCCTTGTCCTTCTGCGGGTTGACGACCTCGTTGACCAGCGGCATGCCGAGACGCGAGACCTGGCGGTACTGGCCGCGCGCGTCACGGCGCTGCGTGGTGGACCAGATGCCGACGATCGGCTGACCGGCCGACTCGCGGATCATGTCGTTCGGGACCTGCAGGGCTATGGAGTTGACGTTGTAGCCCTTGAGGGTGTCCCGCCCGACCTCGGTGAGGTTCCCGCCGTACAGCAGGTCGAAGACGCGCAGGTCCAGGAAGAACGGGTCGTCCGCCTGGCCGGCGAACGTCGACGAGCCGCCGGCGAGCTTGGACACCGCCTGGTAGCGCAGCTTCGCGTAGTCCGGCATGGACGCCTTGCCGACGTTGGACGGAGCGACCGGGACATCGTCCGCGATCTTCGTCCGGGACATCACGCGCTGGTTGTGCAGCCGCAGCAGGTCGATGTCGTACGTCTGCGTGATGTTCAGGTCCGGGTCGTCGAGGCTGGTGACCGGACCCGTGTTGTAGAGGAACGTGTTGCCGTTCTTGCGGTGGGTCTTGAAGGTGTAGCGGTAGATCAGATCGCCCTGGGCGTCACCGTTGTTGTCGACGTGGATGTCGTACTGGGCGTCGTCCGCGAACGTGTAGAAGTTCGGCCCGCCGGCCGGCTCCTCGAAGGGGATCCAGTTCGCCACGATCGTCGTCGTGTCGGGCTTGTCCGGGCTGACGAACGCGTAGACGTCCGTGTTGTCGTACTGGGGAGTGCCCGAGATCAGCGGGGCCTCCCGGTGGCTGGAGGCGGAGGCCGCCCCCGGCGTCAGCGCCGTCGCACCCGCGGCCGCGAGCCCCCCGGCAGCCAGCGCACCGCATACGAGGGTCGCGAGAGTCCTGCGACTCGCGCCGGTCCTGGAGATAGGTGTCATGCCGTCCGTCCTCTGTCCAACTTGCCTGACGCACGCCATTCGGAGCGGTCGCCGGGGTGGATTGGTCGAATCCCAAACGTCTTTACGGCGGTTTCCTCGGCTTGTTTCATCGACGGGCCGGCTTCTTCGCCGACGGGCCCCCGAGCCGCCCTGTCAGGGAGGCGCGTCACCGCCGGTCGGGGACGGGAACGGAACGGCCGCGCCGTCACGTCCTGTTCGGTGGCGGGCGGGCGAACTGATCGTCCGCGGACACGCGTTTTCGGCTCGCCGATCCGTACCCCATCCGTAGACAGGTTCGCTGCGAACACGTAAGGGAAGGGACGGACGGTGCACGGCCGCAGAGGGGGACGGGTGGAGGCTGACGAACTACTGGTACTGGTGGCCGGAGGCGACCAGAAGGCGTTCGAGGAGCTGTACGGACTGGTGTCCGGGCCGGTGTTCGGACTGGTGCGGCGCGTGGTGCGCGACCCGGCGCAGTCGGAGGAGGTGTCGCAGGAGGTCCTGCTCGAACTCTGGCGCTCCGCACCGCGGTTCGACCCCGGACGCGGCAGCGCGCTGTCCTGGATCCTCACCCTCGCGCACCGCCGTGCCGTCGACCGGGTGCGCAGCGCCCGCGCGGCCACCGAGCGCGAGCAGCGCGAGGGGCAGCGCAACCACCGTCCCGCCTTCGACCAGGTGGCGGAGGAGGTCGAGGCCGGCCTCGAACGCGAGTGGGTCCGCCGCTGTCTCGACCGGCTCACGGCCCTGCAACGGCAGTCCGTGACGCTCGCCTACTACGACGGCTACACCTACCGTGAGGTCGCCGAGCGGCTGTCCCTGCCGCTGGGCACCGTCAAGACCCGTATGCGCGACGGGCTCACCCGTCTGCGCGACTGCCTGGGAGGAGTCGCGTGAACGCCGCCGACCGCCTGCCGGGCCGTGATCCGAACGGAAGAGAGGGGGGTGCCGCATGAGCGTCCTCGACCGACTGCTGGGCCGCGATCTGCACTCGCTCGCCGCCCCCTACGCCCTCGACGCGCTGGAGGGCGAGGAGAAGCGCCGCTTCGAACGCCATCTGAAGGGCTGTCACCGCTGCGCCGAGGAGGTGCGGGCCCTGACCGAGGACGCCGTGCGGCTCGCCTGGTCCACGGCCGCGGCGCCGCCGGCCGCGCTGCGCGACCGGGTGCTGACCGCCGTACGGCTGACGCCCCAGGAACAGTCCGCCCGGGATCTGACCCGGGTGCGGGCCGCCCACCAGCCCACGCGGGCGCGGGCCCCGCGGCTGCGCCCGCTGTTCGCCCCGCTCGCCACCGCCACGGCCGCCGCGGCCCTCGTCGTCGCCGCGCTGTTCGCGGTCCAGGTGACCCAGGCGCGCGACCAGTTGGACCAGGAGCGTGCCCAGGCACGTGAGATCGCCCACGTTCTCGCCGCTCCCGACGCGCGGGCGACCGGCGAACGGGACCAGAGTGGCCGCGGAATCGGAGTAGTGGCCTCCGCGTCCGAGCGGCGGGCCGTCGTGACGCTGAGCGGACTCGGCACGCCCTCCGGCGGACGCGTTCACCAGCTGTGGCTCATGCGCCCCAACGAGAATCCGCGTTCCCTCGGTCTGTTCGACGGCGACACGCCCCTCGTCGCCGACGGACTCGACCCGAACTCGACGTCACTCGCAGTGACGGTCGAGCCTCACGGTGGCTCACAACAGCCCACTACCTCGCCTGTTGTCCAACTCGCCCTGGAAACGGTTGGATTCGGAGAGTGACCGTCAACCCCCTTATGGGGAAGGTGATTCCTTTGTCCGAGATACACGCGCGCCGCGAGGGGGCGATAGGGTTAGTCTGCCCGGGCCGGGTGGACTTGTACGGGTGGGGAGTGACATGGAACAGATAACAGTGCGCAGCAGGGCACGCGTCCCTGCGATCACGTGCGGGAGCAGCGCGACCAGTTCGCGCCTCGACCGACATCTCGCGGTGCTCGGCGGTCCCGCCATACCGCAGCGCGAGACCGTCGAGGCGACGTCGCTGATGCGTGAACTCACGACCCGTGACCACGCGCACGACAGCGGCTCCAGGGTCGCGCGTGTGCGGCGGGTCTCGCTGTTCGCGCCGCTCAGGCGGCTGCGCCGCTCGCTGTTCGGCAGCCGCTGAACGGCTGTCGGCACCGGCCTTCTCGACCCGCGCTCCGGCGACTCCACCGAACCGGCACACCGCTGTCCTACCGCGTCCGTCATCCCCACGGCGGGCAGCGGTGCCGGTGACCACCATGTCCGGAGCGCGGGTCACCACCTTCGCCGAGCCCTGAGGCTCAGCGCACCACCCCGTCCCGCCGGAGTTCGGCGACGTCCGCGTCCGTCATGCCCAGCGCCCGCAACACCACCCCTGTGTGCTCACCGAGCCGTGGGACGGATCCCATGCGTGCCTCCTGCCCGCCCGGCAGCGTGATCGGAGGCAGCAGCGCCCGCAGCGGTCCGGCCGGCGATCCCACCTCCCGCCATCGGTTTCTGGCCGCGAGCTGCGGATGCTCCGCCACCTCCATGACGTCCCGCAGCCGCGCGCAGGCGATGCCCGCGGCCTCCAGCCGGGCCACCGCCTCGTCGGCGCCCAGCGCGCCCAGCGCCCCGGCCACGGCGGCGTCCACCCGCTCCCGGCCGGCCACCCGCGCGGCGTTCGTGGCGAAGTCCGGGTCGTCCGCCATCTCGGGCCGCTCCAGCACCTGTTGGGCCAGGCGCCGCCACTCCCGGTCGTTCTGCACCGACAACAGCACCTGACCGCCGTCAGCCGTCGAATAGACGTCGTAGGGCACGATGACGCTGTGGGCGAGTCCCGTGCGGGCCGGCGGGGTCCCGCCGTGCATCGCGTGGTGCAGCGGATGACCCATCCACTCCGCGAGCGCGTCCAGCATCGACACCTCGACCGGACCCCCGCGTCCGGTCGTGCCGCGCCGCACCAGCGCCGCGAGGACCCCCGAGAACGCGTACATGGCCGCCGCGATGTCCGCGGCCGGGATGCCCGCCTTCACCGGCCTCTTGGGCGTCCCGGTCACCGACACGAGCCCCGCCTCGCACTGCACGAGCATGTCGTAGGCGCGTTTGCCGGCGTAGGGGCCGGACGGCCCGTAGCCGGAGACGTCCACGGCGATCAGCCGGGGATGCTCGGCGCACAGGGTCGCCGCGTCCAGGCCCAGCCGGGCCGCGGCCCCCTGGGCGAGGTTCTGCACGAAGACGTCCGCCTCCGCGACGAGCCGGCGGACGACGTCGAGCCCGCGGGGGTCCTTCAGATCGACCGCGACGGACTCCTTGCCCCGGTTGCACCACACGAAATGCGAGGCCAGCCCCTTGGCCGTGGTGTCGTACCCGCGGGCGAAGTCGCCGCCGTCGATCCGCTCGACCTTGACGACCCGGGCGCCGAGATCGGCGAGCTGCCGGGTCGCGAAGGGCGCGGCGACGGCTTGCTCGACGGCGACGACGGTGATGCCTTCGAGGGGCAGGGGCTCTGGCTGCATGCGATGGATCATGGACCCTGGACATACTTTTGTCATGCACTGATTTCCGCGGACCGGGCCGGCGAGCCCGGAGGCGGCTTCGCCGGGCGGCCTCGGCGGGCTGCCCCGAGCAACGCGGCCGAGCCCGGCGGGCGACCGCGGGCGGCCGGCCTAGAGCAGCGCGAACTGGCCCTCGGGGCCCTCTTCGTGGTGGTCGAGCACCGACGCCGGGCGGCGGGCCGCGGGCGGGACGGGGAGCACCCCGGCGGTCCGCAGTTCCGTCCGGGTGATCGAAGCCTCCGGTCCCAACGCGGCCTGCTGGGGGCGCAGTTCCGCGAGGAGCGCCAGCACCGTGATCAGTTCGAGGAGTTCGGAGGTCCACGCCTGCGGCCAGCCGCCGGGGCCGATCGCCTCCAGGGTGCCGGGCTCGCCCGTCCCGGTCCGCGCCGCGAACCACTGCTCCAGCACCCGTACCCCGCCGACCTCGAAGTCCCAGGCCTCGGGCGGCACCGGCGCGATCCTGCCCTCGCCGAGGTGCAGCGACTCCTCGTCGCGGTCGTAGAACGGATCGCCGATCAGGGGACCCGCGGCCGGCCGTGATCCCGGGGGGAGCGCGGACAGCGGCGCGCGCACGTACGGGCGCCGGCCGCCGGGGAGTTTGGGACGCTCGCCGTCGCGGCGCATCAGCCGCAGCATGCGCCGGCCCAGTTCGACGCCGGACGTCCACACCTCGGGGTCGGCGGTGAGCGGGACCAGGCAGCCGTCCCGGCCGTGCCGCGCGACCGCCATCGTCCAGGCGAGGACGTCGGCGGGGGCGGGCTCCAGACCGAGACGGGATCCCAGATACGCCAGCAGCCCCGGCGCCAGGTTCGGTTCACGCCCGCCCGGGCGCCGGTAGAGGGGGCGCACCCGCCCGCCGCGGCCGGCGCTCAGCGGCAGCACGGACGCGGCCAGCAGGGCCGGACCGGACGTCTCGGGCACGGGGGTCTGCTCGACCGCGAACACCTGCTCCCGGCCCGCCACGCGCCACAGTTCGGGACGGGCGGAGTCGATCAGCCGGTGATCGGGAATCAGCCACTGCTCGTCGAAGGGGGCGCTGAGCACACGGACCGGCGCCGGACAGGGGTCCGAGGCCCGGGCGAGGCGGCCCGTCCCGCTGGACTGACCTGGCAGCTGCGCGACCGCGGAGTGCGTCGTGCGCGCCCGGGTCGGCCCGAACAGGGTCTCGCGGTCGGCGCCCTCGGCCCGTACGAGAGCGTCCCAGCGGGCCTTCAGGGAGGCCGCGTCGGGGGCCGCCGGCCACCTGCGGCCCAGCCTCGGCGGTGCGACGGACCACGGCATGAGGTCCGCGAGCAGCGGAGCGGCGTCGGGCGTCACGCTCGGCATCGTACGACGCGGGCGCTGCCCGCCGTCCCCGTACGCCGGGGTCAGTGTGCGTCGAGGGTGACCGTGAAGGAGAAGCGGTCGCCCCGGTAGTGGATGACCGCCACGTCCAGGGCCTGTCCGTCCTTGCCGTGGATGACGCCCGTATAACGCAGGATCGGGCTCAGCAGCGGCACCTGGAGCAGCCGGGCCGTCTCCGGGTCCGCGAGCGTCGCCTCCACCGTGTCGGTGATCCGGCTGATGCCCACGCCGAGCACGTCCCGCAGCACCTTGGTCATCGGCCAGCGGATCAGGTCCTCCCGGTCGATGCGGTCGGCCAGCTCGGGCCGGAGGTAGTTGCGGGCGTGGTTCGTCGGCTCGCCCGTGGCCTCGTCGCTGCGGAGGCGGTGGTACGTCGCCACCTCGTCCACGTCCGGGAAGAACTCCGCCAGTTCGCCGGACACCGGTGTCTTCCCCTGGTCCAGCAGTTCGGTCGTCATCCCCGACTGCTGGGCCACGATCGCGTCCACCGAGCCGAGCAGCCGCACGGGAGCGCCCCGCCGCGCGCTCGGCTCGATGAACGTGCCCCGCCGCCGGTGCCGGGTGATGAGCCCCTCGACCTCCAGCTCCTTGAGCGCCTGCCGCATGGTCAGCACGCTCACCCCGTAGTGCCCGGCGAGCTGCTCCTCGGTGGGCAGGCGCAGGGGGTCCTGGGGCGCGCGGCCGAGTATGGAGGCACGCAGGGACTGCGACACCTGATACCACAGCGGCAGCTTGCGGTTCAGGACGATCGAATCGGGAGCGAAGGAGGTCACGAGGGTATCCGTACCGGTCGCGGGCGTGGAAGGCAACGGCCGGCGGGTCTCAGTCCGCCGGGCGGAAGTGCCGGCGAAGCCCCTTCCACACGTCGTCGTAGCCGCGCTGGAGGTGGTCCGCCCCGGCCGCCTGGGCCGTCGCGGTGACCGGCCAGCGGGTCTCGAACATGAAGGCGAGGCCGTCGTCGATCTTCTGCGGCTTCAGCTCGGCGGCGCTGGCACGGTCGAACGTCTCCTGGTCCGGTCCGTGCGCCGACATCATGTTGTGCAGCGAACCGCCGCCCGGCACGAAGCCCTCCGCCTTCGCGTCGTACGCGCCCTCGATGAGCCCCATGTACTCGCTCATCACGTTCCGGTGGAAGTAGGGCGGCCGGAACGTGTCCTCGCCCACCAGCCAGCGTGGCGCGAACACCACGAAGTCGACCCCGGCCAGACCCGGGGTGTCGGACGGCGAGGTGAGCACCGTGAAGATCGACGGGTCCGGGTGGTCGTAACTGATCGAGCCGATCACGTTGAAGCGGTGCAGGTCGTAGACGTACGGCACATGGTTGCCGTGCCACGCGACCACGTCCAGCGGCGAGTGGTCGTACGTCGCCGTCCAGAGGTTGCCGCAGAACTTGTTCACCACCTCGACCGGACCCTCGACGTCCTCGTAGGCGGCGACCGGGGCGAGGAAGTCGCGGGCGTTGGCCAGGCCGTTGGCGCCGATCGGGCCGAGGTCGGGCAGCTGGAAGGGGGCTCCGTAGTTCTCGCACACGTAACCCCGGGCCCCGCCGTCCGGCGCGCCCTCCGGTGCCGGGTCCAGCAACTCCACCCGGAAGCGCACTCCGCGGGGGATCAGCGCCATCCGGCCCGGTTCCACGTGCAGCAGCCCGAACTCGGTGCGCAGCAGCAGGCCGCCGCGCTCCGGGACGATCAGCAGCTCGCCGTCGGCGTCGCTGAACACCCGCTCCATCGAGGCGTTGGCGTGGTAGAGGTGCACGGCGATCCCGGTCCGCTGGCTCGCGTCGCCGTTGCCGCCGAGGGTCCACAGGCCCGCGAGGAAGTCGGTCCCGGCCGGGGGCTCGGGCAGCGGGTTCCAGCGCAGCCGGTTCGGGTCGGGCACGGTCTCGGTGAACGGGGCCGTCCGCAGGGTGCCGTTGTCGGTGCGGGTGAACGCGGGGTGCGCGGCCGAGGGACGGATCCGGTACAGCCACGACCGGCGGTTGGACGCCCTCGGTTCGGTGAACGCCGAGCCGCTCAGCTGCTCCGCGTACAGGCCGAGCGGTGCGCGCTGCGGCGCGTTGCGGCCGTGCGGCAGGGCCCCCGGGACCGCCTCCGAGCTGTGTTCGTTGCCGAATCCGGAGAGGTAGGCCAGCCCCTCGGCCGTCTTCCTCGCGTCCCCGCTCATGTTCGCTCCCTCGCGCCTGATTCCTATGCATCACCGTAGGATTCCGCTCCGCCCCGCGCAAGAGGCCGGCCGGGGGAGGGGGAGGGTTGGCCGGATTTGCCGGAGGACTAGTACTCGAGGGTGTACGGGCCGTCCAAGAACCCGACTCCAGGGGGATCCGGCGGTACGGGGCCCTGTTCTACGCTCCCGGTCATGCGGTGGACGCGTGGACTGCTCACCGCGCTCGCGGTCTGCGCCCTGCTCGGCGGAGCCGCGGGCTGCGGCGCCGGTGATGCGCACGAGCGGGGGACCACGGTCTCCGCCCCGCCCGTGGGCACGTTGCTCGACACGATGGACGAGGAGGGACGGCTCTACCGCGAGGTGGGCAGGAAGGGCGCGCCCGAGGTCGCGATCGAGATCCAGCAGGACTCGGCCGACGGCTGGGACGTGCGGCTGACCGTCCGCAACTTCCGCTTCTCGCCGACGGGCACACGCGCCGTGCCGGTCGCCGGACGCGGTGTCGCCCACCTGTACGTCGACGGCCGGACCGTCGCCCGGCTGCGCACCGCCGAGTGCCGGCTGGCCGGGCGTCTGGTGCCGCGCGGCACCCACCACGTCACCGCGCGCCTGTACGCGGACGACGGCACCGTGTGGGCCGTCCGCGGCAAGCCCGTCGAGAGCACGGCCGACATCACGGCCTCGGACTCCTGATCGGGCCCGGGCCGGGATCGGACTCGTGATCGGGCCCGGACCAGGACGGGTGAGGCCGCGGGGCGTGGTCCTGAGGGTGGTTCCGTGGTCGGTCCAGAGGGCGGCTCCGGGGTCGGTCCAGAGGGCGGCTCCGGGGTCGGTCCAGAGGGCGGCTCCGGGGTCGGTCCCGGGGGCGATGGCCTCGCCCGCGCGCGGCTGACAGGGGCGGGTTCGCGGGTCACCCCCGGTGAGGCCGGACCGGGCCGTGGTGCGTGGTCACTGCACGCAGACGCCCGCGGGAAACGGGTGGTCACGGCACGGAGTCGCCCGCCCGAAATGAGTGGTCACGGCACGCAGACGCGTACTCATGGGCGAGGTTCACCGGACCCCGGCGGAAAGGCATCATGAAGACCGTGCCCCAGACGACCTCGCTCCGCAGAGCGCCCGTGCAGCGGCGCAGCGCCGAACGGCTGGCCAGGATCCTCGACGCCTGCGCCGACCTCCTCGACGAGGTGGGCTACGACGCGCTGAGCACCCGGGCCGTGGCCCAGCGGGCCGGTGTGCCCATCGGCTCCGTCTACCGCTTCTTCGGCAACAAGCGGGCGATGGCCGACGCGCTCGCCCAGCGCAACCTGGAGCTGTACGCCGAGCGCGTCACCCGGAGCCTGCGGGAGGCGGACGGGGGAGACTGGCGGGCCGCGATGGATGCGGTGCTCGACGAGTACATCGCCATGAAGCGGACCACGGCGGGCTTCTCCCTCGTCGACTTCGGCAACCAGATACCCGTCGGCGCCCGTGACGCCGAGCCCAACACCCGGGTCGCCGACCGCCTCACCGACCTGCTCGCCGGCTATCTCGACCGCACGCCGGACGACGACCTCCGGCGCTGCTTCCTGGTCGCCGTGGAGAGCGCCGACACCCTGGTCCACCTCGCCTTCCGCCTCGACCCCGCGGGGGACGAACGGATCATCGAGGAGACGCGGGAGCTGCTGCGGGCGTATCTGGCCAGGGTCCTCGACTGACCGGACGGCTTTCCGGTCCGCGTCCGGAGCGTCCGGAGGCGGGGGAGTGGAGTCCGGGAGGTCGGACACCGAGCTCGGAGCGTGGCGGTTCGCGGATTCGCGACCTGACCCCCGGCAGCCCCTCCCCGTCATGCGTACCGGTCGGTATGCTCGCTGGCGTCCGTGTGCCACCAGCCCACCGCCCTCCGGGAGGACCCGTGTCCCGCACCTCCGGCACCACCCCCGACTCCCGCACCGCGCTGCGCGTCTGCCCCCTGTGCGAGGCCACCTGCGGGCTGACGCTGACCATCGAGGGCACCCGGGTGACCGGCGCCCGGGGCGACCGCGACGATGTGTTCAGCAAGGGGTTCATCTGCCCCAAGGGCGCCTCCTTCGGCGCCGCCGACGGCGACCCCGACCGGCTGCGCACCCCCCTCGTCCGCCGCGACGGCGAACTGCGCGAGGCCACCTGGGAGGAGGCCTTCGACGCCGTGGCCGCCGGCCTGCGCCCCGTCGTCGAGCGGTACGGACCGCACGCCGTCGGTGTCGTCCTCGGCAACCCGAACGTGCACACCATGGCCGGCGCCCTCTATCCCACCGTCCTGCTCGGCGCCCTGCGCACCCGCAGCGTCTTCACCGCCTCCACGCTCGACCAGATGCCCAAGCACGTGTCGAGCGGACTGCTGTTCGGCGACGCCAACGCCATCCCCGTGCCGGACCTGGACCACACCGACCACCTGCTGCTCATCGGCGCCAACCCGCTGGAGTCCAACGGGAGTCTGTGCACCGCCCCCGACTTCCCCGGCCGGCTCCGGGCGCTGCGGGCCCGCGGCGGCACCCTGACCGTCATCGACCCGCGCCGGACCCGCACCGCCAAGCTCGCCGACCGGCACGTGGCCATACGCCCCGGCACCGACGCCCTGCTGCTCGCGGCGATGGCGCACGTCCTGTTCGAGGAGAAGCTCGTCGACCTCGGCGCACTCGCGCCGCACGTCCAGGGCGTCGACGAACTCCCCGACGCGCTGCGGGACTTCACCCCCGAGGCGGCGAGCGCGGCCTGTGACGTGGACGCCGGGACCATCAGGGAGCTGGCGCGCGAGCTGGCCGCGGCCCCCACCGCCGCCGTCTACGGCCGCATCGGCAGCTGTACGGTCCCGCACGGCACCCTGGCCAGCTGGCTGGTGGACGTCCTCAACATCCTCACCGGCAACCTCGACCGGCCCGGCGGGGCCCTCTTCCCGACCGCCGCCACCGACCGGACTCCCCGCCCGGCGGGCCCCGGCCGCGGCTTCGCGCTCGGCCGCTGGCACAGCAGGGTCGGCCGGCACCCCGAGGCCAAGGGCGAACTGCCGCTGGCCGCCCTGGCGGAGGAGATCGACACCCCGACCGAGGAGGGCAGCCCGGTCCGCGCGGTGATCACCGTCGCCGCCAACCCCGTCCTCTCCGCGCCCGACGGCCTGCGTCTCGACAAGGCCCTCGAATCGCTGGACTTCATGGTCAGCGTCGACCCCTATCTGAACGAGACCTCGCGCCACGCCCACGTCGTGCTCCCGCCGCCCCCGCCCTCCCGCGGCGCCCACCACGACTTCGCGTTCAACACCCTCGCCGTCCGCAACCAGGTCCGCTACAACCGCCCCGCCGTCCCCCTGGAGGAGGGCCGGATGGCGGAGACGGAGATCCTCGCCCGGCTCGTCCTGGCCGCGAGCGGCATGCACGGCGCCGACCCGTCCGCCGTCGACACGATGGTCGTCGACACCACCCTCGGCAAGGCGGTCCAGGACCCGGCCTCGCCGGTGCACGGGCGCGCCCCGGGGGAACTCGCCGCCGCCCTCACCGGTGAGAACGGCCCCGAACGCCGGCTCGACATGATGCTGCGCCTCGGCCCGTACGGCGACGGCTTCGGCGCGCGCCCGGACGGTCTGACGCTGGAGAAGCTGCTGGCGCATCCGCACGGCATCGACCTCGGACCGCTCACCTCCACCCTGCCGGGGCGCCTGAAGACCCGCAGCGGGAGGATCGAGCTGCTCCCGGAGCCGATCGCGGGCGATCTGCCGCGCCTGCGGGACGCGCTGCGGGAACGCCCGGCCGCCGTCGTGCTCGTGGGCCGCCGGCATCTGCGCTCCAACAACAGCTGGATGCACAACGTCCCGGCCCTCACCGGCGGTTCGAACCGCTGCACCCTGCACATCCACCCCGACGACGCGGCCCGGCTGGGGCTCGCCGACGGAGCGGCCGTGCGCGTCCGGGGCGCCGGCGGAGAGGTGGTCGCCCCGGCGGAGATCACCGACACGGTACGGCGCGGAGTGGTGAGCCTTCCGCACGGCTGGGGGCACGACCGCCCCGGCACCCGGATGAGCCACGCCGCCCTCGACCCCGGGGTGAACGTCAACCAGCTCCTCGACGGCTCGCTGCTCGACCCGCTGTCCGGAACGGCGGTCCTCAACGGAGTGCCCGTCGACCTCGCGGCCTGTCCCTGAGCCGCCCAGGTCCCCCGGGTCCCGGTGCCCCTGACGCATCGGCACCCGGGACGTCACGACGCCCCTGGTCCCGCCGCGGACCAGGGGCGTCGTTGCGCCGGACGAGCGGTCCCCGGCCGGGCGGCGGGCGCAGTTGCGCCCCTTCGTGGATCTTCTGTGAGAACTAGTCAGATGACCTGAAAGTTGTATGAAAATCATCTGACCTGGAGGAGCCTCGCATGTCCACCTCGTCCCACGCCGTGCCACGTCGCGGTGCCGGCGCCCTCGCCGCCCTGGCGGTCGCGGGTGCCGCCCTCCTCGGCGCCCCGGCAGCCGTCGCCGCCCCCGGCGACAACGGCGACGTCAAGGTCCACGACACGAACACGCCGTTCGACAACCAGCGGGACGATCCGAAGGTCTGCCAGTTCTACCTCGACGGCTTCAACTTCGACGGGGGCCAGCGGATCAGCTGGTCGATCGCGCACCAGCCCGGTGCCGCGGGCGACCCCGTCCTCCAGGGCCAGCTCTTCACCTCGGCCACCGGCCGCGGCCGCACGGGCAACCTCACGCTGCCCGACGGCCAGTACAAGATGACCTGGACCTTCCAGGGCGAGAACGGCGCGGGCAAGAGCAAGGTCTTCAAGGTCGACTGCCCCGTCAGCGCGCCGTCCCCCTCGCCCAGTCAGCAGGGCGGTCCCGGCGGTCCCGGCGGCAGCCCCAGTCCGACCCGGTCCGGTGGTGGTCCCGGCGGACAGCAGGGCGGTCCGGGCGGACAGCAGGGCGGCCCCGGTGGACAGCAGGGCGGTCCGGGCGGCCCCAACGGCGGTCCTCCGGCGGGCGGTGGCGGTCTGGCCCACGCCCAGAACTTCTCGCCGGTGGCCGGAGCGGCTGCCGCGGGTCTCGTAGTGGCCGGGGGAGTCGTGTTCCTGCGGCTGCGCCGACGCAGCAATGGCGCCGAGTAGACGGCGCAGGCCCTGGTACCGGACGCGCGCCTACCGCCTGACGAGGACCCTGGCGGTCACCGTCGCGCTGGTGGTGGGCGGCGTCTGGTGGGCGGGGGACGACGAACCCTCCGGGACGGTGGCGGCCGGCGCCGCCCACGACGACGGCGCCGCCTCCCGGGCCCCGGCCACGGCCGCGGGCGCCGGGCACGCTCCGGACGCCCGGCCCGGCGGCGGCCCTGGGCGGCACGCGTCCCCGCCCGCCCGGCGGGCGGCCCGGCCCGCACCCCCGCCCGCGCCGCTGCCCCGCTCCCGGGCCACCCGCCTGCGCATCCCCTCCCTGGACGTGGACGCGCCGGTCATCGGACTCCGGCTCGACCGCGACCGACGGCTCACCGCGCCACCCGTGGACGATCCGAAGCCCGTCGGCTGGTACACGGACGGTCCCACGCCGGGCGAACGGGGCACGGCCCTCGTCGTCGGCCACCGCGACACCCGGACGGGCCCCGCCGTCTTCGCCCCGATCGAGCGGATCCGCACCGGCGCGCGCGTCGAGGCGCGGCGCGAGGACGGGCGGACCGCCGTCTACACGGTCTACGCCGTACGCACGTACGCGAAGGCCCACTTCCCCGACCAGGAGGTGTACGGAAACCGGGGGCGCCCCGAACTGCGGCTGATCACCTGCGGCGGTGCGTACGACCACACGACCGGCTACGCGGCGAACGTCATCGCCTTCGCCCACCTCACGGAGATCCGCGGCCGGGCGGACGCCCACTGAGCCGGCGACGCCCGCTCGCCGCGGCCGGCGCCTGCGCGCCTCGTCCGGCCCCCGCTGCCCCCGGCGACGCCCGCTCGCCCCGTCGGCGCCCGCCGCCCCCGGCCGGGGCTCGCCGGACCCGGTTCCCGCCGCGACGGAGCCGGGACCCGGCCGCGGCACGACCGACCCTGACCGCGCCACGAGACCCGAGCCGCGGTACGACGGCCCCGAGTAGCGGCAGGACCGACCCGGGCCGCGGTGCGCGCCGCGGCGGCCTGTGCGGCGAACGTCATCACCTTCGCCCACCTCACGGAGGCCGAGGGCGGGCCGGCGCCTGCTGGCCCTGACCGGCCCCCGCCCGCCCCGGCGGCGCACGCCGACCCCGGCCGGGGCACGCCGGACCCGGTTCCCACCGCGGCCGAGCCAGGCCCTGGCCACGGCACGACCGAGCCGGGCCGTGCCGCGAGCCCCGAACCGCAGCACGAGACCCGAGCCGCGGTACGACGGCCCCGAGCAGCGGCACGACCGAGCCGGGCCGCGGCCGCAGTGCGCGCCGCAGCGGCCGCGGCCGGAGAACGTCATCGCCTTCGCCCCCCTCACGGAGGCCGAGGGCGGGCCGGATCCCGCTCGCCCCGGCCGGGCACGACGGACCCAGTTCGCGCCGCGACCGAGCCGGGAGTCGGCCGCGGCACGACCGAGCCCGGCAGCACCGAGCTCGGCAGCACCGCGACCGGGCCGGGCCGGGCCCGGCCCGGCCGCGGCGCGTGCTGCGGCGGCCCCGGCCCGCCCGGCATCCCGCCGGTGTCCGCCCGGCAGGGCCCGGCATTCGACCGGTAGCCGATCGTCCGTTTCCGCCCGTACCGAACCCGCCCGTCCGATACCGCCCCGTGTCTTCCCCCGGACATGCGCGGTCCGTTAGCTTCCGTGACTCAAGGTCCCGTACGACCCGTACGGGACGACCGGCCGCGGAGCACCAGCGCCTTGCACGCCCCCGGGGGCCCCTGTCATGACACGCGCCATCTCCCTGCACCACGTCAGCAAGTCCTACGCCCGCGGGCCCCGCGTGGTGGAACGCCTCTCGCTGGACATCCGGCCCGGCGAGTTCCTCGTCCTGCTCGGCCCCTCCGGCTGCGGCAAGTCGACCGTGCTGCGGATGATCGCGGGACTCGAGGAGGTCTCCGAGGGCGAGGTCCGGCTGGACGGGGAGTACTCCAACGACCTGCCGCCCTCCGATCGGAACATGGCGATGGTCTTCCAGAACTTCGCCCTCTATCCGAGCATGACCAGCCGCGACAACATCGGCTTCCCGCTGCGCATCGAGACGCCCGGAGCCGACCCCCGGGACCGGGTGGACGCCACCGCCCGCATGCTCGGCATCCAGGACCTCCTGGAACGCTTCCCCAACCAGCTCTCCGGCGGCGAGCGGCAGCGCGTGGCGATGGGCCGGGCGATAGCCCGCCACCCCTCCGCCTTCCTGATGGACGAGCCGCTGTCCAACCTCGACGCCAAACTCCGCAACCACCTGCGGGCCGAGATCTCCAAGCTCACCAGGGAACTGGGCGCGACCACCGTCTACGTCACCCACGACCAGGCCGAGGCCATGTCGCTCGGCGACCGGGTCGCCGTCATGCGCGGCGGGGTCCTCCAGCAACTGGGCACGCCCCGCACGGTCTACGGACTGCCCGCCAACGTCTTCGTCGCCGCCTTCATCGGCACCCCGCGCATCAACCTGCTGCGCGGAGTCGTCCGGGCCCCGCTCGACGGCGCCATGACGATCAGCCTCGGCAAGCAGTTCCTGCGGCTGCCCGAACCCCTGAGCCTGGACCACCAGTTGCTCCGGGTGCAGCAGGGCCGCGAGGTGATCGTCGGGCTGCGCTCGGAGGCCATCCGGCTCGCCCGGGCGTCCGAGGCCCGGCCGGGCGAGGTGGCGATCACCGGTCTGGTCGAGCACGTGGAGTTCCAGGGGCACGAGGTCCTCGTCCACTTCAACACCGGTTCACGGCCCGCCTTCGTGCCCGAGCTGGAGTCGCCGCGGCCGTCCCGCCCGTCGCGCCGGCGCCGCCGTGAGGGCGGAACCGTCCTGGACCGGCTGCGCGGGCGCGCGGGGGCGCTGCGCGCCGGACCGGTCGTCGTCCTCGACCATCCCTCCGACGACGGGTACGAGCACTCCGAGCCGGCACCGCCCGAGGGGCGGCTGCCCGGTGACCTGGTCGTGCGCACGACCCCCGACATCGAACTCCGCCACGGGATGCAGATCCCGCTCCTCGTGGACCTGGCCCACCTGTTCGTCTTCGACCACGGCGGCGAGCGGATCTGCCCGGCCCCCGAGCGGCTGCCCGACCTGGAGGAGTGACGCCCCGGGGCGGGCCCTCGGCGGGGCGGTCCGCGGATGCCGTGACCTGCGGCACGGCAGGTCGCCCTGGCGCCGCAAAACTATCATCGCTAGTTTAGGTCCCGGACGACGCTGCCCCCGCCCGGGAGGAACACGATGAAGGCACATGACGGCATGTACATCGACGGGGCGTGGCGCCCCGCCGCCCAAGGGGACACGATCGAGGTCGTGAACCCGGCCGACGAGCAGGTGATCGGCCACGTCCCGGCCGGCACCGCCGCGGACGTCGACACCGCCGTACGGGCCGCCCGCGCCGCGTTCCCGGGCTGGGCCGCGACCCCGCCCGCCGAACGGGCCGCCCGCCTCGCGGCCCTCAGGGACGTCCTGGCCGCGCGCCGGGACGAGATCGCCGAGACCGTCACCGCCGAGCTCGGGGCGCCGCTCGCGTTCTCCCAGGCCGTGCACGCGGGCGTCCCGGTCCTGGTGGCCGGCTCCTACGCCGAGCTGGCGGCGACGTACGCCTTCGAGGAGAAGGTCGGCAACTCGACCGTCTACCAGGAGCCCGTCGGCGTCGTCGGCGCGATCACGCCCTGGAACTACCCGCTCCACCAGATCGTCGCCAAGGTCGCCCCCGCCCTCGCCGCGGGCTGCACGGTGGTGCTCAAGCCCGCCGAGGACACCCCGCTGACCGCCCAGCTCTTCGCCGAGGCCGTCGCCGAGGCGGGCGTGCCGGCCGGCGTCTTCAACCTCGTCACCGGCCTCGGCCCGGTCGCGGGCCAGGCACTCGCCGAGCACCCGGACGTCGACCTGGTCTCCTTCACCGGCTCCACGGCCGTCGGCCGGCGGATCGGCGCGACGGCGGGCGCCGCGGTCAAGCGCGTCGCCCTCGAACTCGGCGGCAAGTCCGCCAACGTCATCCTGCCGAGCGCCGACCTCGCCAAGGCCGTGAACGTCGGCGTCGCCAACGTGATGTCCAACTCCGGCCAGACGTGCAGCGCCTGGACCCGCATGCTCGTTCCCGCCGACCGCTACGAGGAGGCCGTCGAGCTGGCCGCGGCCGCCGCCGCGAAGTACGG
This sequence comes from Streptomyces aureus, assembly GCF_000725495.1. Taxonomy (GTDB): domain Bacteria; phylum Actinomycetota; class Actinomycetes; order Streptomycetales; family Streptomycetaceae; genus Streptomyces; species Streptomyces aureus_B. Next base: position 174,010 of record NZ_KL647042.1, on the reverse strand, counting down.
CGACCGCATCGGACCGGTCGTCAACGCCAAGCAGCGCGACCGGGTGCGCGGTTACATCGAGAAGGGGGTCGCCGAGGGCGCGCGGCTCGTCGCGGGCGGCCCCGAATCCCCGCGCGAACAGGGCTACTTCGTCAGCCCCACCGTCTTCGCCGACGTCACCGAGACGATGACGATCGCGCAGGAGGAGATCTTCGGCCCGGTCCTGTCGATCCTGCGCTACGAGGACGAGGAGGACGCCCTGCGCATCGCCAACGGCACGGTGTACGGGCTCGCGGGCGCGGTGTGGGCCGGCGAGGAGTCCGAGGCGGTCGCCTTCGCGCGGCGGCTCGACACCGGCCAGGTCGACATCAACGGGGGACGCTTCAACCCCCTGGCCCCCTTCGGGGGGTACAAGCAGTCGGGCGTGGGACGCGAACTCGGCACCCACGGCCTGTCCGAGTACCTCCAGACCAAGTCCCTCCAGTTCTAGGAGCGTTCACGTGGTTCGCGCCGCCGTCCTGCCCGCCGTTGGTGCCCCGCTGGAGATCGCCGAGATCGAGCTCCCCGACCCCGGACCGGGCCAGGTCCGGGTGAGGCTCGCCGCCGCCGGGGTCTGCCACTCCGACCTGTCCCTGTCCAACGGCACGATGCGGGTGCCGGTGCCCGCCGTTCTCGGCCACGAGGGCGCCGGCACCGTCGTCGCCGTCGGCGAGGGCGTGACCCAGGTCGCCCCCGGCTCCCCGGTCGTCCTCAACTGGGCCCCCTCCTGCGGGAGATGCCACGCCTGCTCGCTCGGCGAGGTGTGGCTGTGCGCCGACGCGCTCACCGGCGCGGGAAGCGTGTACGCCCGGCGAGCCTCCGACGGGAGCGATCTGCACCCCGGTCTGAACGTCGCCGCGTTCGCGGAGGAGACGGTGGTGCCGGTGTCCTGCGTCCTGCCCGCCCCGGACGGCGTCCCGCTCACCGAGGCCGCCCTGCTCGGCTGCGCCGTCCTCACCGGCTACGGTGCCGTCCACCACTCGGCCCAGGTCCAGCCCGGCGAGAGCGTCGCCGTGTTCGGGGCCGGCGGGGTCGGGCTCGCGGCCCTCCAGGCCGCGCGGATCGCCGGCGCCACGAAGATCGTCGCGGTCGACGTATCGCCCGAGAAGGAGCGGCTGGCCCGCGAGGCCGGGGCCACCGACTACGTCGTCGCCTCCGCCGGCACCGCCCGTGAGATCCGCGCCCTGACCGGCGGCAACGGGGTGGACGTGGCCGTCGAGTGCGTCGGCCGCGCCGTCACCATCCGTACCGCCTGGGAGTCGACCCGGCGCGGCGGCCGCACCACGGTCGTCGGCATCGGCGGCAAGGACCAGCAGGTCACCTTCAACGCCCTGGAGATCTTCCACTGGGGCAGGACCCTCGCCGGCTGCGTGTACGGCAACTCCGACCCGGCGCGCGATCTGCCGGTGCTCGCGGAGCACGTGCGCGCGGGCCGCCTCGACCTCGGCGGCCTGGTCACCGACCGCATCGCCCTGGACGGCATCCCGGCGGCCTTCGACAACATGATCGCGGGCAAGGGCGGCCGGGCGCTGGTGGTGTTCTAGGGCCTGTCCGACCTTCGCGTCGTCGCCCGGGAGCGCGGGCTCCCGGGCTCCCGGGCGACGACGGCACCGGCGGTCGCCGCCGGTTCCCGGGCCGGACCCGGAGGGGCGCCGAGCGGGCTCGACGGCCCCTCATGGCGACTCGCCGGCACGAACGCGGCCCGGCGTCAGGCCTGTTCGGCCCGGCTCCCGCTCTCCCCGGCCGTCGCGGGCCGCGGACCGCCGACGCCGGAAGGACCGCCGACGCCGGAAGGAGTGCCGGCACCGGTGGGACCGCCGGAACCGGACAGGGCCGCGGAGGAGGCACCGGCGGCCGGACCCTGCGCGGGTGCCGCAGCGTGCACCGTCACCGGACCGGCGTCGGCATCCGATACGGATGCCGACGCCCCCGCCGACGCCCCCGAAGGCACCGACGTCGACCCCGACGCCGGGGTCCGGCGCGGCCGCGAGCGCGACACCGCCACACCCGCGAGGCACAGCGCCCCGCCCGCCAGCGTCAGCGGTCCCGGGACCTCGTCGAGGACGAGCCAGGACATCAGCACCACCAGAGCGGGCACGGCGTACGTCGTCGCGCCCATGCGGCTCGCGCTCGTCCGGGCCAGGGCGTACCCCCAGGTCGTGAAGGCGAGGGCGGTCGGGAAGACGCCCAGATAGACCATGTCGAGGGTGGCGCCGAGGGGAGCGGCGGCGGCGTCGTGGACGAGCCGGCCCGCGAACGGCAGGCACACCACGGCCCCGATCAGACAGCCGAACGTCGTCACCTGGAGCGAACTCGCGTGCCCGAGCGCGGGCTTCTGCGCGACGACCCCGGCGGCGTAGGCGACGGCGGCGAGCAGACACAGCACCACCCCGAGCACCGAGGAACCGCCGCCGCCCGACATCGACAGCCCCACGGCGACCGCGCCGGCGAACGACACCGCCATGCCGGCGAGCAGCCGCGGCGGCATGGCGTCCCCGAGCAGCCGGGCGCCCAGCAGGGCGATCAGGATCGGGCCGATGTTCACCACCAGCGCCGCCGTGCCGGCGTCGACCTGCTGCTCGCCCCAGTTGAGCGCCACCATGTAGAAACCGAACCAGAGCAGCCCGGATATCGCGATGCCGCGCCAGGCGCCGCGCGGGGGCAGCCCCTCCCTGCGGACGGCGCAGACGACGCCGAGCACGAGCGCCCCCGAAAGGAGCCGGCCGAGCGCGAGCGCGCCGGGCGAGTACGCGGCGCCGGCACTGCGGATCGCGACGAACGCGGAGGCCCACAGCCCGACGGTGACGGTCGCCGCACCGGCGGCGAGCAGGGGCGCGCGCCGGCCGGGCGGCGCGATACGGGAGATGAGGGAGGCGTTCGTCATGCCCCCGAGGCTAGGCGGACCGCGGCCGCCGGTCTCGCGGATTTCGGACGCCCAGGTCGGCGCGCCCGTGAGCCGGGGGCCGGCCCGAGCCGTGCCCCGGGGCGAGCCATGAGTCGCGCCCGGGGCGAGCCCTGAGTCGCACCCCAGGGCCGGCCCCGAGCCGTGTCCGGGGGCGAGCCCGGGGCCGTGCCGGGGGCGCGCCCCGCTCAGCCCTCGCGCACCAGCCCCGCGTACTGCACCGCGAGGCCGTCCAGCAGGGCTCCGAGGCCCGTCTCGAAGGCGCGCTCGTCGATCTTCTCCTGCTGTTCGGCGAGGAGGTGCGCCTGCCCCAGATGCGGATAGTCGGCCGGGTCGTAGGCGCTCTCGTCGTCCACGAAGCCCCCGGCGAAGGAACCCAGCGCGGACCCCATGATGAAGTACCGCATCAGCGCCCCGATCGAGGTGGCCTGGGACGGCGGCCAGCCCGCCCTGACCATCGCGCCGAAGACGGCGTCGGCGAGCCGGAGACCGGCCGGCCTGCGCCCGGGGCCGCGGGCGAGGACCGGGACGATGTTCGGGTGGTCGCGCAGGGCGGCGCGGTAGGAGACGGCCCAGTCGTGCAGCGCGGTCCGCCAGTCGCGGCCGTCCTCGAACATCGACAGCTCGACCTGGGCGCTCACCGAGTCCGCGACCGCCTCCAGGATCTGGTCCTTGGTGCGGAAGTGGTTGTAGAGGGAGGGCCCGCTCACCCCCAGTTCCGCCGCGAGCCGGCGCGTCGAGAGCGCCGCCAGGCCCTCGGCGTCCACCAGCGTCCGCGCGGTCTCGACGATGCGGTCGGTGCTGAGGAGGGGCTTGCGCGGTCGGGCCATGGCGCACATAGTAGGGCTGCACCGTGAAACTAGCAGTGCTAATTTAAATGTACGGCTTTCAAAGTCCGTTCCCAGTAGTCCGTTCCCAGTAGTCCGCTATCTGTGGGGTGACCCGGCATGAACCTCGGGCTCAGTGATGAGCAGACCGCCGTCCGGCAGCTCGCCAGGGACTTCGTGCAGCGCGAGATCGCCCCGCACGTCGTCGCGTGGGACCGCGCGGAGGACGTCGACCGGTCGATCGTGAAGAAGCTCGGCGAGGTGGGCTTCCTCGGCCTCACCGTCGACGAGGAGTACGGCGGCAGCGGCGGCGACCACCTCGCGTACTGCCTGGTCACCGAAGAGCTGGGCCGCGGAGACTCCTCCGTGCGCGGGATCGTCTCCGTCTCGCTCGGGCTCGTCGCCAAGACGATCGCGTCCTGGGGGAGCGAGGAGCAGAAGCGGCGCTGGCTGCCGGGGCTGACCGCCGGCGAGTACGTCGGCTGCTTCGGGCTCACCGAGCCGGGCACCGGCTCCGACGCGGGACAGCTCTCCACCCGCGCCGTGCGCGACGGCGGCGACTACGTGATCAACGGCGCCAAGATGTTCATCACGAACGGCACCTGGGCCGACGTCGTGCTGCTCTTCGCCCGCTCCACCGACGCCCCGGGCCACAAGGGCGTCTCCGCCTTCCTGGTGCCCACCGACACCCCCGGTCTGACCCGCCGCACGATCCACGGCAAGCTGGGACTGCGCGGCCAGGCCACCGCCGAACTCGTCCTCGAGGACGTGCGCGTGCCGGCGAGCGCGATGATGGGGCCCGAGGGCAAGGGCTTCTCGGTGGCCATGTCGGCACTCGCCAAGGGGCGGATGTCGGTGGCCGCGGGCTGTGTCGGCATCGCCCAGGCCGCACTGGACGCGGCGGTGACGTACGCGACCGAGCGCGAGCAGTTCGGGAAGACGATCGCGCACCACCAGCTCGTCCAGGAGCTCATCAGCGACATCGCCGTGGACGTGGACGCGGCGCGCCTGCTGACCTGGCGGGTCGCCGATCTTGTGGACCGCGGGCTGCCGTTCGCGACCGAGTCCTCTAAGGCCAAGCTCTTCGCCTCGGAGGCGGCCGTGCGCGCGGCGAACAACGCCCTCCAGGTGTACGGCGGTTACGGCTACATCGACGAGTACCCGGTCGGCAAGCTCCTGCGCGACGCCCGGGTGATGACCCTCTACGAGGGCACCAGTCAGATACAGAAACTGGTCATCGGGCGGGCCCTGACCGGGGTCTCGGCGTTCTGAGTCTGAGTACGTCCCTGAGTACGACGGCGGATGTGGCGGGGGCCACATCCGCCGATCCTTGTCCCCATGACCGAGACACCCGCCAAACACCAGAACACGGCCGCCTTCTACGGGCAGGCCGTGGCGTCCTTCTCCGTCGCGATGGCCGCCACCGCGCTCGGCATCTTCAAGCTCCAGGCCGACGCGTGGGTGCGGGGCTTCCTGGCCATCGCCGTCCTCTACCTGGTGACGTCCTCCTTCACGCTGGCCAAGGTGATCCGCGACCGCCAGGACGGCGGCCGGCCCGGCGGCCGGGTCTACGACCCCTTCGAGAAGCTCTGATCCCCGTGCCGCCGTGACCCGATCGACGCTAAGCGCCCGCTCAGGTTCAGGGGTATGGTGTTCACCCTGTCAGTCGAGAAGGGGCGAACAGCGATGAGTACGGCGCAGGAGACGCCCGGCGGCGAGATGCAGCCGTGGGCCGAGGTGACCCCGGACGCGGCGCGGCGGCTGCTGATCGCCGCGGTGGAGGCCTTCGCCGAGCGCGGGTACCACGCGACGACGACCCGGGACATCGCGGGCCGCGCGGGCATGAGCCCGGCCGCGCTGTACATCCACTACAAGACCAAGGAAGAGCTGCTTCACCGGATCAGCCGGATCGGCCACGACAAGGCGCTGGACATCGTGCGCACCGCGGCCGACGCCGGGGGCACTCCGGCCGAGCGGCTCTCCGACGCCGTGCGGTCCTTCGTACGCTGGCACGCGGGCCAGCACACCACCGCGCGCGTGGTCCAGTACGAGCTGGAGGCCCTCGGGCCCGAGGCGCGCGCGGAGATCATCGCGCTGCGCCGCCAGGTCGACGCCGAGGTGCGCCGCATCATCCAGGACGGTGTCGCCACGGGCGAGTTCGACGTCCCGGACGTCCCCGGCACCACCCTCGCCGTGCTGTCCCTGTGCATCGACGTGGCCCGCTGGTTCAACGTCGACGGTCCCCGGACCCCGGACGAGGTCGGCGCGCTGTACGCCGACCTGGTCCGGCGGATGGTGGGCTTCAAGGGCTAGGGCGTGTTCGGTCGTTCCCGTCCGCCCGGCTCGCCGGGTCCCGGTCGCGCCGGGCCCGGGGCGGGCGCCGGGCCCTTCGGAGCCCGGCGCGGGGCCCGTTCAGAGGTAGTAGCGCGCCACCGACTCGGCGACGCAGACCGGCTTGTCGCCGCCCTCGCGTTCCACGGTGAAGGCGACGGAGACCTGCACCCCGCCCGGCACGTCCTCCACCCCGGTGATCGCCGCGGTGGCGCGCAGCCGCGAGCCGACCGGGACGGGGGCGGGGAAGCGGACCTTGTTCGTCCCGTAGTTGACGCCCATCTTCACGCCCTCGACGGCGATCAGCTGGGGGCCGAAGAGCGGCAGGAGCGACAGGGTGAGATAGCCGTGCGCGATCGTGGTGCCGAACGGCCCCGCCGCGGCCTTCTCGGGGTCGACGTGGATCCACTGGTGGTCGCCGGTCGCCTCCGCGAAGAGGTCGATCCGCTTCTGCTCGATCTCGACCCAGTCCGTGTAACCCAGCTGCTCGCCCACGGCGCTGCGCAGCTCCTCGACCGTCGTGAACGTCCTCGGCTCCGCCATGTCCCTGGCCTCCCGCGTCTCATAGTCTAAGCGACTGCTTAGCATGGTCGCCCGGGAGGCACATGTCAACGGACCGGACGGGTGGCGCGGTAGGTAGGTTGGGGACGTGCCCCAGATCCCCGAGACGGTCCACGAGCTGACCGTCGGACAGTTGTCGGCCCGCAGCGGCGCGGCCGTCTCCGCCCTGCACTTCTACGAGTCCAAGGGCCTGATCAGCAGCCGCCGCACCTCGGGCAACCAGCGCCGCTACCACCGTGACGCGCTGCGCCGGGTCGCCTTCGTCCGGGCCGCCCAGCGCGTCGGCATCCCGCTGGCCACCATCCGCGAGGCGCTCGCCGAACTCCCCGAGGAGCGCACCCCGACGCGGGAGGACTGGGCCCGGCTGTCCGAGGCCTGGCGCTCCGAACTCGACGAACGCATCAAGCAGCTCGGCCGGCTGCGCGATCACCTCACGGACTGCATCGGCTGCGGCTGTCTGTCCCTGGAGACCTGCGTGCTCTCCAACCCCGACGACGTCCTCGGCGAGCGCACGGCCGGCTCCCGGCTCATGGTGGAGCGCGCCGGGACCCGGCCGGCGCCCGCGCGAGAGGAGCCCGGGCCGCCGCCCGTGCGCGAGAAGTCCGGGCCGACGGGGGCGTGCGCACCGGGTCCGCTGCGGGAGCCGACGGCGGGGGACTGCCGCTGACGCGTCCCCCGCCCGCGCCCGCCTCACTCGTACTCGGTGCCGCCCTTGCGGGTCAGATAGGCCGGGCTGACCGCCTTGGCTATGGCCCGGCCGCCCGTCACCGGGCTGTAGCGCTCGGCGGCGACGAAGGCGCCCTCCGGCCCGCCGGGAGCCGGAGCCCCGGGCCGGATCACCACGCCCTCGCGCAGATGCAGCGCGCTCCCGGACACGGTCTCGTTGCCGGAGGCGATCTCCAGCACGCGCGCGACGTCGTACGGACCCGCGTACAGCCGGGGTACGAGCGGGAGTTCGCCCGCCAGCAGCTCCTCGGCGTCCAGCCAGCGGACCTCGCCGCCGATCTCCGCGGACACGTCGAACACGGCGTAGCCGATCGTCTCGCGGCGGCCGTCGGCGCCGTACGTCAGATCCTGCACGCCCGCTCCGTACACCTCGCCGAAGATGCCGACGCGGCGCGCGCCGAGGCGCCGGGCGATCCCGGCGGCGGCCCGCGCGACCCCGTGGCCGTGCACCGCGCGCCAGTACAGATTGCGCGGATCCTCCTTCAGCGCCAGGGACTTGGCGCCGAAGCCCTTGGAGGACACCTGGACGCGGTCCTCGTCGGCGAGGTAGGTCAGCAGACAGGCCGAACCGTGCAGCTTCTCGGTCACCACGACCGGTTCGCCCGCCGTGAAGATGTCCGGATACCGCTGGATGTTCTCGATGTCGACCCAGGGCAGCAGATCGGGCGCGGCCTCGACGTCGCCGTTCATCGTGGGCGGGATCGGCGGCACCCATTTCGCGATGCCGAGGAACTCCGCGAAGTCCGTGCCCTCTTCGGCGGCCCGTTCCAGGTCGACGTCCGCCAGCGCCCCGGGACGGCACACGATGCCCTGCGACAGCTCCCCGCGCAGCCGCACCGCCTTGACCCGGTCCGACGCACTGCCCGCCAGCCGTCCCGTCAGCCCCAGTTCCTCGATCAGCGGGGCCGGGAGCACGGACTGCTCCGGGATGTACAGCGCCCACTCGCCGGTGCGGTAAGCGCCCTTGGCGACCACGGCCCGGTACAGGCCCACCTGGGCCAGCTCGAGCGCGTCGGCGTTCGGATGTTCGTGGATCGTCAGCACTTCGGCGGTGACGCGCAGCGTCGACATGGGGGACCCCCTGGGGTTGCTCAGCCGTGTTTCATCGCCCCCAACTGTCCGTACGGGAAACGGCTGGAACCAGCGGATTTCCTGCTGCTACCGTCACCGCCCCGCGGTTTCGGCGTACACCCGGCCGCGCGGGCGGGCCGCTCGGCCGGGAAGGGCGGTCACGCGGACACGAGCAGCCGGCTGCGCCGGGCGCCGGCGAGCGCCTCCGGGGTCAGGACGGGCCGTGGCACCACGATGCCGCAGCTCGTGCAGACGGGGCCCGACGACGGTTCGTGGGCCAGGTCGTACATCCAGACGAGGCGCTCTCCGGTGCACACGGGGCAGACGGTGCCCGGCGCGCGCTCCAGTGCCGCGATCAGCCGGCGCAGCACCTCGGCCAGCGGTTCATGGGGGTGGACACGGGGGTTGTCGCACCAGGCGACGCCGAAACCGCCCCAGGTCAGCCGGTGCCAGTCGTCGACACTGCCGGGCCTGCGCAGTCCGTCGTGCTTCTCCTTCTTGCGGCGCTCGGCGAACTCGGCCTCGTAGGCGAGCCAGACGGAACGGGCCTCCTCCAGCTCGTCCAGTGCGGCCACGAGCCGCGCCGGATCGGGGGAGCGGTCCTCGGGACCGAACCCGGCCCGGGAACACAGGTGGTCCCAGGTCGCCCGATGCCCGTAGGGGGCGAACCTCTCCAGGCACTTGCGCAGTGAGTACCGCCGCAGTGCCAGATCACACCTCGGATCTCGCGCCTGTCTCGCCAGACTCCGGAAACCGGCCATCGTCCTGCACCTCCGTCACACCTGCACCTGAACTCCGGTCACTTCGGCGCCGTCCCGTACGGACGTCGTCGAGTAGACGTATCGACAAGCGATTCGGCTCCATCCAATTTTTCGACGGCCCCCCGCGAGCCACCCGCGATGTGTCCTGGACCCGCCTCCCGTCCCCGTCGGCCGGCCGTCCGCCGGTTCCCCGGCGCTCCCTCACTCACTGTGAATCCAAAAAACTGACGCATGTTCATCTTCAAACGCGGGGATACCGGCGGTAACGTCCGGCCACCCCCATCGGTAGGAGCCGACATGCCACCGAGCACCCCACGCACCACCTTGGACAGACTGAGAACTCCCCGCAGATTCCCCAAGTTCCTCAAGGCAGCATCCCTATGCGTGCTCATTGCCGGTCTTTTGTCGCCGCTTTCCCAGGCGGCGGCCGCGGACACCTCGACGACGGCCGCCGCGAACGACTACTGCGGCGGCCAGTGCTCCGACATCCTGCCGCCCGGTGAGAACGGCAACGCCACCCTCGCCCAGATCCTGCTCAACCAGGCCTTCGGCACCCAGCCGAGCCATGCCGAGGACCAGCTCGGCCTGTACGGCAACCTGGCCTCGGGCTACTCGACCCTGACCGACGCCAAGATCAACGACTTCTTCAACGACGCCTCCTTCGGCGTCGCCTCGGGCCAGGTCGAGTCGACCACCAAGCCCGGCGGGCGCACCGACGTCGCGATCGTCCGCGACAAGAAGACGGGCGTCCCGCACATCTCCGGAACCACCCGCTACGGCACCGAGTACGGCGCCGGATACGCCGCCGCCCAGGACCGGCTGTGGCTGATGGACGTCTTCCGGCACGTCGGACGCGGCCAGCTGACCAGCTTCGCCGGCGGCGCGGCCTCCAACCAGGGTCTGGAGCAGGAGTTCTGGCGCAACGCGCCCTACACCGAGGCCGATCTGCAGGCCCAGATCGACGAGGCGACCAGCAGGGCCGGAGCCCGCGGCACCCAGGCCCTCGCCGACGCCAACGCCTACATCGACGGCATCAACGCCTACATCGACGCCTCCGACAGCGGTCGCTACTTCCCCGGCGAGTACGTCCTGACCGGCCACAAGGACTCCATCACCAACGCCGGCACCATCGACCACTTCAAGCTCACCGACCTGGTCGCGCTGGCCTCCGTCATCGGCTCGCTCTTCGGCTCCGGAGGCGGCGGCGAGGTCAACAACGCCCTGTCGCTGCTCGCCGCCCAGAACCAGTACGGAGTGACCGAGGGCACCAAGGTCTGGGAGTCCTTCCGCGAGCGCAACGACCCCGAAGCCGCGCTCACCCTGCACAACGGCGAGAGCTTCCCCTACGCCTCCCGGCCGGACAGCCTCCAGGGCGAGGCGCTGCCCGACGCCGGCTCGGTGAGCCAGGAACCGCTGGTCTACGACCGTACCGGCAGCGCGGCCACCGCGAGCGCCACCAGCGCCTCGGCCACGGCCGCCAAGACCTCCCTGACCTCCGCCAAGCGCGGTATGTCCAACGCCCTGGTGGTCAGCGGGAAGCACACCGCCAGCGGCCACCCCATCGCCGTCTTCGGACCGCAGACCGGCTATTTCACGCCACAGCTGCTGATGCTCCAGGAGATCCAGGGACCCGGGATCAGCGCGCGCGGCGCCTCCTTCGCGGGCCTGAGCATGTACGTCGAACTCGGCCGGGGCCAGGACTACTCCTGGAGCGCGACGACCTCGGGCCAGGACATCATCGACACCTACGCCGTCGAACTGTGCCAGGACGACTACCACTACCTGTACCACGGCACCTGCACGGCGATGGACAAGGTCGAGCGGACCAACTCCTGGAAGCCGACCGTGGCCGACGGCACCGCCGCCGGCTCGTACCGGATGCAGGTCTACCGCACCAAGTACGGGCCCGTGGAGTACCGCGCGACGGTGGGCGGCAAGAAGGTCGCGTACACCACCCTGCGCAGTTCCTTCATGCACGAGGCCGACTCGATCATCGGCTTCCAGATGCTCAACGACCCGGACTTCGTGAAGAGCCCGGCGACCTTCCAGAGCGCGGTGCAGAACATCAACTACACCTTCAACTGGTTCTACGCCGACTCGGCGCACACCGCCTACTACAACAGCGGCGACAACCCGGTCCGGGCGAGCGGGGTCGACGCCGAGTTCCCGGTGTGGGCGCAGGCCGCGTACGAGTGGCAGAACTGGGACCCGGCCACCAACACGGCCGGTTACACCCCGGCGTCCGCGCACCCCAACTCGGTGGACCAGGACTACTACATCTCCTGGAACAACAAGCAGGCCAAGGACTACACCACGGCTTCCTGGGGCGACGGCTCGGTGCACCGCGGCGACCTCCTGGAGGACCGCGTGTCCAAGCTGGTCGCGGCGGGCGGAGTGACCAGGTCCGCGCTGGTGAAGGCGATGTCCGACGCCTCGCTCGCCGACCTGCGGGCCGAGGACGTGCTCCCGAACCTGCTCAAGGTCGTCAACAGCTCCACGGTCACGGACACCACGGCCGCCGCGGCCGTGAGCAAGCTGTCCGCCTGGGTGACCGCGGGAGCCAGGCGCACGGAGACCTCGGCGGGTTCGCACACCTACGCCAACGCCGACGCGATCCGCATCCTGGACGCCTGGTGGCCGCTGCTGGTCAAGGCGGAGTTCCAGCCGGGGCTCGGGAGCGACCTGTACACCGCCTTCGGCAACAACCTCCCCGTCGACGAGGCGCCCTCCGCCGGACACGGACCGACCGGCTCGCACGCCGGAAGCTCCTTCCAGTACGGCTGGTGGAGCTATGTCGACAAGGACATCCGGACGGTGCTCGGGCAGTCCGTGCAGGGCGGCCTGTCCCGGACGTACTGCGGCGGCGGCAGCCTGACCGCCTGCCGTGACCTGCTGATCAGCTCGCTGAAGGAGGCGGCCGGCAAGAGCGCATCGACCGTCTACCCCGGCGACGACCAGTGCTCGGCGGGCGACCAGTGGTGCGCCGACTCGATCGTCCAGCGGACGCTCGGCGGCATCAAGCACGGCAAGATCACCTGGCAGAACCGGCCGACGTTCCAGCAGGTCGTCGAGTACACCTCGCACCGATAGGCAGGAGACGGCGCCGCCGCGACCGCCCTCGGGGGCGGCCGGCGACGACGCGGCGGCGGGTCACCCGACGCGGCCCGCCGCCAGCACCACCTGGGCCAGCTCGCGATGACAGATGTCGCTGTGCGCGCCCGCGGGAGCGCCGCCCCGGCACACCACCGAGGCGGCGTCGACGTTCACGCACCCCGAGACCGGCAGCCGCGTCCGCAGCGCCTCGGTGAGCGTGAACGATGCCGTCCCCGGCACCGCCTGCACCCCGTCGTGGCCCATCGCGCCCCACTGCGCGCCGAGCATGCCGCCGATGCCGAAGTCCGCCACGACCGACCGGTCGTCCCCCGCCATCCGCGAGGCCAGCGGATAGACCGTGCCGAGCGCCTCGTCGAAGTGGGAGTAGCAGCACACCAGCGGGCCGTCGATGCGGTGGTACTGCCCGTCCAGCACCCCGCTCGCGCGCGGGTCGTGGGGCAGCCGCGGGGCGAACGCGTAGTGGGAGAAGGCGCCTTGGAGCAGCGTCACCGACTTCACGGTGTGCACTCCGGAGGGCAGCCCGCGCAGCGCGAAGGAGACCAGCCGGCCGCCGAAGCTGTGCCCGATCAGATGGACGCGCACGTCCGGCGCCGCCGCCGCGAGCTGCCCCACCACCCTCCCGAGCCCGCGTTCACCGACGGTGCCCGCCCGTCTCTTCATGGCGTAGTACGTGGCCTGGCGCAGCAGTTCGAGCGCTCCGTCCCACAGTCGGGGCAGCCCGAACGAGGGGCCGTCCGTCCCGGAGAGCGCCTGCGCGAACGCGGCGCACACCGCCGCGGTGTCGCCGAAGAGCATCTCCGGATCGCTCTCCGGAACGCCCTCCGCGAGGGTGTCCGCCGCGAACGAGACCCCCGGTCCCTGCGGCCGGGCCTCGACGAGCAGCCGTACGAGACGGCCGAACTCCTCCAGCGAGGCCCCGTCGTCCGGCTGCTGGTCGAGGAGCCGGACGATCTGCTCGACCAGGGTGGCGCGGCCGGGGAAGACCTCCAGGAGGGCGTGCCGGGTGTCCTTGCCGAGCGGGGAGGCGCCGTCCTCGGCGACGCCGGCGGCCACCGAGCGCGGGAAGTCGGGGATCGGCTCGTCGCAGAACCGCATCGAGGGCCAGACCACCCCGACGTAGCCGAGGCGGGCGGTGGGCGCGAGGGAGGGGACGGGCTCGAAGAACTGGCTGAACATACGCGTCGCCGTCGAACGGTCGTTGTTCCAGCCGTGCGCGAACACGATCAGGTCGCGGACCTTGCGCCGCCGCACCTGATCGAGGAGCCGGTCGCGTTCGCGACCGTCCACGTCCCCGTCCGCGTCGAAGGTGATCTCCCAGTAGGGAGAGACACTCACTGCCGGTTCCGTCATGTCAGGCCCCCTGACCCCGCGGGCGGTGCGATATGGGCGCATCGTCCACCCGGCGGGGAAAGTTGGCCATACGTCACGACCTATCCGTCACGCACAAGTCACTCGTTCGTGCAACAGGGCCCCGGCTCACTTGTAGATGAGGTAGTGCGCGCGGACCTTGCGGAACGCCTCCAGTTCGTCGCCCCAGGCCGCGACGATCTCGTCCGTGCCGGCGCCCGCGTCGGTCATCGTGCGCACCAGCGTCGAGCCCGTCAGCTTGTCGATCCAGTTGTCGGAGCGCCAGGCGAAGCCGCTCCAGGCCTTCTTCGCGGTCACCAGGAGCGCGACCCCGGTGCGGACGGGGTCGTACGCGGCCCGGTCGTGCACATGGATCTGGACGCCCCCGATGGTCCTGCCCTGGAACTTGGAGAAGGTGGGTGCGAAGTAGGCCTCTCTGAAGTGCACGCCGGGCAGGCCCAGTTCAGCCGCCGCGGCGGCCCAGCGCCCGTCGACGCCCTCGGCGCCGAGCAGTTCGAAGGGACGGGTCGTGCCCCGCCCCTCGGACAGGTTCGTCCCCTCGAAGAGACAGGTCCCCGAGTACACCAGCGCGGTGTCCGGCGTCGGCATGTTCGGGCTCGGCGGCACCCAGGGCAGCCCCGAGGCGTCGTAGAAGTCCCCGCGCCGCCAGCCCGACATGAGCACCGTGTCCAGTTCCACGGGCGTCGTCAGGAACTCCCCGTTGAAGAGCCCGGCCAGCTCCGCCACCGTCATCCCGTGCGCCTGCGCGATCGGCTCGCGGCCCACGAACGTCGCGAACTCGCGGTGCAGGACGGGGCCCCGGGCCGACCGCCCGGTGACCGGGTTCGGCCGGTCGAGCACCACGAACCGCTTCCCGGCCAGCCGGGCCGCCTCCATGCAGTCGTACAGCGTCCAGATGTACGTGTAGAAGCGCGCCCCCACGTCCTGGATGTCGAAGACGACCGTGTCCACGCCGGACGCGGTGAAGACGTCGGCGAGTGCCTGGCCGCTCTTCAGATACGTGTCGTAGACGGGCAGTCCGGTCGCCGGGTCGTCGTAGCGGCCCTCGGACCCGCCCGCCTGCGCGGTGCCCCGGAAACCGTGCTCGGGGCCGAAGACGGCCCTCAGGTCCACCCGGGCGTCGGCGTGCATGACGTCCACGATGTGCCGCACGTCGCGGGTCACGCCCGTCGGGTTGGTGACGATCCCGACGCGTCCGCCGCCGAGCCGGGCGTATCCGTCGTCCGCCAGCCGCTCGAAGCCGGTGCGCAGCCGGGTGGCGCCCCTCGCGGCCGGCGCCGCCCCCGCGGGCAGCGGGGTCAGGGCGGCCGCGGCGGTGCCGGCCGTGAGCAGTGACCGTCGGGACATGCGCATGGTGGGACCTCCGTGATCGCGGAAGGCTGGCACAGGCACGCTAAGGGCTCCCGGGGGAAGTTCGTAGGCCGCGGGCCCTCCCGGCCTGTCGTGGCCACTCGTCCCGGCCGCCCCGCGACGGCCGGGAGCCCCTTCCCTTGTTACATACCGACTGGTTAGTCTGGTGCCGCAGCAGAGCCGTGTCACGTCGCGTCGAAGGAGACCCGTGGTGGAAGCCATGCAGGGTGCGGGAGTCGTCGTCACCGGAGCCGGGGGCGGGATCGGGGCCGCGCTGGCCCGCCGGTTCGCCGCCGAGGGAGCGCGGGTCGTGGTCAACGACCTCGACGCCGACAAGGTGAAGGCCGTCGCCGACGAGATCGGCGGGATCGCGGTCGCCGGCGACGCCTCCGCGATCGTGGCCGAGGCCCGCGACGCCCTCGGCGGCACCGTCGACGTCTACTGCGCCAACGCCGGCGTCGCCTCCGGTGGCTCCGAAGCGGCCGACGAGAGCGTGTGGGCCCTGGCCTGGGACGTCAACGTCATGGCCCACGTCCGCGCCGCCCACGCCCTCCTCCCGGACTGGCTGGAGCGCGGCCACGGCCGGTTCGTCTCGACCGTCTCGGCCGCCGGACTGCTCACGATGATCGGCGCCGCGCCCTACAGCGTCACCAAGCACGGCGCGTACGCCTTCGCCGAGTGGCTGTCCCTGACGTACCGCCACCGAGGGGTGAAGGTGCACGCCATCTGCCCGCAGGGTGTGCGCACCGACATGCTGGAGGCCACCGGCAGCGCCGGCGACCTGGTGCTCCAGCCCACCGCCATCGAACCCGAGGCCGTCGCCGACGCGCTCATGAAGGGGATCGAGGAGGACCGCTTCCTGGTCCTGCCGCACCCCGAGGTCGCCGCCTACTACCAGGCGCGGGCCGCCGACCCCGACCGCTGGATGACGAACATGAACCACCTCCAGCAGAAGTGGGAGACCGCCAAGTGACCCGCTACGCGGACCGGCCCTGGGTGGCACTGCTCAGCGAGGCCCAGCGCGCCCCGGTGAACCCCGCCGACACCCTCGTGCACGCCCTCGCCGACGTCACCGCCCGCACCCCCGACCGCCCCGCGCTCGCCTACTTCGACGGGCGGCTGAGCTACCGGGAGCTCGACGAACTCAGCGACTCCGTGGCCGGCCACCTCGCCGCCCGGGGCCTGGAACGGGGCGACCGGGTGGCGGTCATGCTCCAGAACTCCCCGCACTTCGTGATCGCCCTCCTCGGCGCCTGGAAGGCCGGCGCGACCGTCGTACCGGTCAACCCGATGTACAAGTCCGGCGAGGTCGGGCACGTCCTGCACGACGCCGAGGTCACCGCCCTCGTCTGCTCCGACCGCGCCTTCGACGCCTATCTGCGCGAGACCGCCGCCGACTCGCCCGTACGGATCGTGCTGACCGCCTGCGAACTCGACCTCCAGACCCGCGACGACCCGCGCGTCCTGGCATTCGAGCGGCTGCCCCTCGACGCGGGGGCCGACGACCTCCTCGCCGTCGCCCGGCACGGGCACGAGGCACCGGCCGGCCGCACCCTCGGACCGTCCGACATCGCGCTGATCAGCTACACCTCGGGCACCAGCGGCACCCCCAAGGGAGCCACCAACACCCACGGCAACATCATGTACAACGCCGAGCGGCAGCGGACCGGCCTCGCCCTGCCCGACGCCCCCGTGTACTTCGCGCTGGCGCCCCTGTTCCACATCACCGGCATGGTCTGCCAGCTCGCCGCCTGTCTGAACAGCGCGGGCACCCTGGTCCTCGCCTACCGCTTCGAGGCCGGAGTGGTCCTCGAGGCCTTCGCCGAGCACCGGCCCCTCTACACCGTCGGCCCCTCCACCGCCTTCATGGCCCTCGCCGCCCACCCGGACGTCACACCGGACCACTTCTCGTCCTTCGCCAACATCTCCTCCGGCGGCGCCCCGCTGCCGCCCGCCCTCGTCGAGCGCTTCCGGGCCGGCTTCGGCCCGTACATCCGCAACGGATACGGACTCACGGAGTGCACCGCGCCCTGCGCCTCCGTCCCCCCGGGGCTGGAGGCACCGGTGGACCCGGCCTCCGGGACGCTCGCCGTGGGCGTGCCCGGCCCCGACTCGGTCGTGCGCATCGTCGACGACAACGGCGCGGAGGTGCCGTTCGGAGAACAGGGCGAGATCCTCGTCAGCGGCCCGCAGGTCGTCCCCGGCTACTGGCGCCGCCCCGACGCGACCGCCGAGACCTTCCCGGACGGCGAGCTGCGCACCGGCGACATCGGCTTCATGGACGAGAACGGCTGGCTCTACGTCGTCGACCGCAAGAAGGACATGATCAACGCCTCCGGCTTCAAGGTGTGGCCGCGCGAGGTCGAGGACGTCCTGCACACCCACCCCGCGGTCCGCGAGGCGGCCGTCGTCGGCGTCCCGGACGGCTACCGCGGCGAGACCGTCATGGCGTACATCAGCCTGCGTCCGGGAGCCACCGAGGACCCGGACGCGCTGGCCGCGTACTGCAAGGAGAGACTGGCCGCCTACAAGTATCCGCGGCGGGTGGAGATCCTGCCCGACCTGCCGAAGACGGCGAGTGGGAAGATCCTCCGCCGGGAACTCCGTTCCCGTTCCAAGGACTGAGGGTAGTCTCCAGGACTCCCCGCGGACGACGTACAGCGAAGTGAACGCACGAAAGGCAGGTGGCGGCAGTGCCCAGGACGACGGACGGTGACGGCACGCCCGTCCCGCAGCGGCTACTGGCCGCCGCCACCCGGCTCTTCGCCGAGCAGGGCTACGACCGCACCTCGGTGCAGGAGATCGTCGAGGCGGCGGGTGTCACCAAGGGGGCGCTCTACCACTACTTCGGCTCGAAGGACGACCTCCTGCACGAGGTCTACGCGCGCGTGCTGCGGCTCCAGCAGGAGCGGCTGGACGCGTTCGCCGACGCGGACGCCCCGGTCGAGGAGCGGCTGCGCCGCGCGGCGGCCGACGTGGTCGTCACCACCATCGACAACCTCGACGACGCCTCGATCTTCTTCCGGTCGATGCACCATCTCGGCCCCGAGAAGCTCAAGCAGGTGCGGTCCGAGCGGCGCCGGTACCACGAACGGTTCCGCGCGCTGGTCGAGGAGGGCCAGAAGAAGGGCGTCTTCTCCACGGCCACGCCCGCGGACCTGGTCGTCGACTACCACTTCGGCTCGGTCCACCACCTGTCCACGTGGTACCGCCCCGACGGCCCCCTGGCCCCCCAACAGGTGGCCGACCACCTGGCAGACCTGCTGCTCCGCGCCCTGCGCCCCTGAAGACGTTTCTTCGCCTCACACGCCGGAGGGGCTGAGAATCAGCCCCTCCGGCGTGTGAGGAGCGGGGGGCCGGGGGCGGAGCCCCTGGTTACGGGTCGGGTAGGGGCGGAGGGGCGAAAGAATCCCCCCGCCCCTCCGGCGTCAGACGTACTTCTTGATCTCCCGGTGCGCCAGCGACCGCTGGTGGACCTCGTCGGGACCGTCCGCCAGCTTCAGC
The DNA here is from genome assembly GCF_000725495.1 of Streptomyces aureus. Classification (GTDB taxonomy): domain Bacteria; phylum Actinomycetota; class Actinomycetes; order Streptomycetales; family Streptomycetaceae; genus Streptomyces; species Streptomyces aureus_B. The sequence goes on along the minus strand of NZ_KL647042.1, from coordinate 155,477 downwards.
GTCCGCGCGGCGGCCCACAGCTCCGCCAGCGGGAAGTCCTGGCTCACGCCCCCCGCCCCGTGCAGCTGCACCGCCTTGTCGAGGATGTCCACGACCGTCCGCGGAGTGGCGATCTTGATGGCCTGGATCTCGGTGTGGGCGCCCTTGTTGCCCACCGTGTCCATCATCCAGGCCGTCTTCAGCACCAGCAGCCGCAGCTGCTCGACGGCGACCCGCGCGTCGGCGATCCAGTTCTGCACGACCCCCTGCTGCGCCAGCGGCTTGCCGAACGCGGTCCGCGACACCGCCCGCCGGCACATCAGCTCGATGGCCCGCTCGGCCATGCCGATCAGCCGCATGCAGTGGTGGATGCGGCCCGGACCGAGCCGCGCCTGGGCGATGGCGAAACCGCCGCCCTCCTCACCGACCAGGTTGCCCGCCGGCACCCGGACGTGGTCGAAGACGACCTCCGCGTGCCCGCCGTGGGAGTGGTCCTCGTAGCCGTACACCTGCATCGCACGCCGGACCTCGACACCGGGGGTGTCACGGGGGACCAGGACCATCGACTGCTGACGGCGGATGTCGGGGCCGTCCGGGTCGGTCTTGCCCATCACGATGAAGATCTTGCAGTCGGGGTTCATCGCCCCGGAGATGTACCACTTGCGGCCGATGATGACGTAGTCGTCGCCGTCGCGCTCGATCAGCGTGGTGATGTTGGTGGCGTCGGAGGAGGCGACCTCGGGCTCGGTCATCGCGAACGCCGAGCGGATCTCCCCGGCGAGCAGCGGCTCCAGCCACTGCTTGCGCTGGCCCTCGTCACCGAACTGGGCGAGCACCTCCATGTTCCCGGTGTCCGGGGCGGCGCAGTTCAGCGCGGTGGGCGCCAGGTGCGGGCTGCGGCCGGTGATCTCGGCGAGCGGCGCGTACTGGAGGTTGGTCAGCCCGGCGCCGTACTCGGAGTCCGGCAGGAACAGGTTCCACAGACCCTGCCTGCGGGCCTCGGCCTTCAGCTCGCCGACCACGGCGGGCGTGTCCCACGGCGAGGCCAGCAGGGCGCGCTGCTCCTCGGCGACGGCCTCCGCCGGATAGACGTACTCGTCCATGAAGGCGAGCAGCTTCCCGCGCAGCTCTTCGGTGCGCGCGTCGAATGCGAAGTCCATGGCGGATCAGCCTTCCTGGAGGGTGGTCAGGCCGTGCTCGATGAAGACGGGCACCAGCTCGCCGATGCGGTCGAAGCCCCCGCCGACGGTCTGGCCCTTGGTGTACCGGTAGTGGATGCCCTCCAGGATCACGGCCAGCTTGAACCAGGCGAAGGCCGTGTACCAGGAGACCGCGGAGACGTCGCGCCCCGAGCGCGCGGCGTACCGCTCGACGATCTCGCTCGCCGGCGGATGCCCCGCGGCCGAGGCGGTCGTGCTGATGGGGGAGTTCGGCAGCTCCAGGCGCGTGCTGTACATGACGAGCAGCCCGAGGTCGGTGAGCGGGTCGCCGAGCGTGGACATCTCCCAGTCCAGGATCGCCCTGATCCGGTCGTCGGGTCCGATCAGCACGTTGTCGAGCCGGTAGTCGCCGTGCACGACGGTGGGCGCGGGGGAAGCGGGCAGTTCCCGGCCCAGCGCCGCGTGCAGTTCGTCGATGCCGGCCAGCTCGCGGTTGCGGGAGGCGTCCAGCTGCTTGCCCCAGCGCCGCAGCTGCCGGTCGAGGAAACCCTCGGGGCGGCCGAAGTCGGCGAGGCCGACCTCCGCCGGGTCGACCGCGTGCAGTTCGACCAGGGTGTCCACCAGGCCGAGCACCGCGTCGCGGGTGCGCTCCGGGCCGAGCGGGGCGAGCTGGCCGGCGGTGCGGTAGGGGGTGCCCTCCACGAACTCCATGACGTAGAAGGGCGCGCCGAGCACCGACTCGTCCTCGCACAGGAGCACGGGGTCGGGGACCGGCACGGCCGTCGGGTGCAGCGCGCTGATCACCCGGTGCTCGCGCTTCATGTCGTGCGCGGTGGCCAGCACATGGCCGAGCGGGGGCCGCCGTACGACCCAACGGCCGATGCCGTCGGAGACCGCGTACGTGAGGTTCGACCGTCCGCCCTCGATCAGCCGGCCCGTGAGCGGGCCGTTCACGAGTCCGGGCCGCTCACGGTCGAGCAGGCCGCGCAGCCGGTCGAGATCGAGACCTGGCGGGTGGTCCGGGCTCATCATTGCTCCTCAGCACACGGGAACGGGACATGACCATGATGCCGACCAGTCGGTATGTCGTCCAGCGGCTGTGCCAAACGTGATCGGCGTCTCGCCCGGGGAGCCTGGCCCGGCGGGGGGCGTCACCCGGGCCCGGAGGGGGTTTCGGGGCACGGAGGGACGGGAGCGGCGGGAAACGGAGAGGCCCCTCGGACCCCGGCCGGTCCTAGAAGATCAGCGCGGCCGCGCACACGGCCAGCGCCACCGTGCACAGCGCCGCCACGGTCCCGTGCCGGGGAGCGAGCGCGGCCGGACCCGCCGGGCCCCCGCCCGCCAGGGCCCGGATACGGCGGTGGGCGAGCCCGAGGAACGCCAGCCACAGGACGCAGCAGCACGCGAACGCCACGATCCCGGCGGCCGAGTCCCGGTCGTGCAGGACCGCCTTCGCGGCGAGCACGGCGGCGACGGTGCAGGACAGGGTCGTACGGCGCCAGGCCAGCCGGGTGCGCTCCGGCTGGAGACCCGGATCGCGTCGCTCCGGCTCCTTCGGCGCGGGGGTGTTCATCCCGCCCAGCCGACCAGGACGACGACGACCATCGCGACCGCGACGACGGCCACGACGATGCTCAGCACCGCCGGGAAACGCGACACCGGGAGGTCCTCGCCGCGCCGCATGGCCCGCTCGCAGCGTATCCAGTGGTTGACGGCCCGCAGGGCGCAGAGCACGCCCGCGCCGAGCAGGGCCAGGGCCAGGCCCGCGCGCCAGGCCCAGCGCAGGTCCGGCAGGAACTGGTCCACGGCGAATCCGCCGCCGATGAGCGCGAGCGCGGTGCGCAGCCAGGCCAGGAACGTCCGCTCGTTGGCCAGGGAGAAGCGGTAGTCCGGGGTGCTGCCCTCGTGCCGGATCTGCTGCGGCGCGAACCACAGCCGGACGTTGCGCACGAGTTCGATCACGTCCAGGACCCTACCCGGGAGCCCCGCGCCCGGCCCCTCCGGCACCGCCCGAGGAGCCCGGCCGCGGGCGCCCCGGCGCGGTACCGCGAGGGCCGCGACCGGGGGCGTACGGGCAGGGCCGCGACACGGCTCACCCGGCTCACCCGCCGGTCCGTCAGTCCATCGCCCGGTAGTCCGTGAGCCGCTCGTACGCCGCGAGCCCGTCCGGCACCCAGGTCCACTCGTCCAGCCGGCGCTCCACCTCGTCGTCGGTGAGGAAGTCGTGCCAGGCGACCTCCTCGGCCTGCGGGTCCACCGGGAGCTCGCAGCGGACCTCGTAGACGTACGACCACCAGGTCGCGCCCGCCCCGTCGTCGTACAGGAACTTGAACAGCGGGGTCGGGCGGGGGAGCCCGGAGACCCCCAGTTCCTCCTCGGCCTCGCGGAGCGCGGCGTCGTCGTAGGACTCGCCCGCCCCGACCACCCCGCCCACGAACATGTCGTAGAACGAGGGGAACACCAGCTTGGTCGGGGTGCGCCGGTGGACGAAGAGCCGGCCATCGGCGTCCCGCGCCTCGATGAACACGCATCGGTGGCGCAGCCCGCGCGCATAGGCCTCCCCGCGCGGGGACTGCCCGATGATCTCGTCGTTCTCGTCCACGATGTCGAGGATCTCGTCAGCGGAACTCATGGGATCCATCCAAGCAGCTCCCGTTCGCTCGCAGGGGGCGCTCGCGGCCGTCCGGGTGGTGCCCGGGGCGCGGGAGCCGGCCGGCCTCGAAGGCGCGCTCAGTGTGGCTGGAGGTCCCGCGAGCGTTCCGGTTCCGCCGTTCCGGAGGGCATCGCCGGATGCATGCCCAGCAGGACGATCCCCACCACGATCCCGGCGATCCCCGCGGCCTGCCAGGCCAGCGCACCGGGGTCGGTGCGCAGCTGGTCCCCGAGGAAGCCCACCCCGCAGGCGATGCCGGCCAGCGGCTGGGCGGCGGTGAGCGCGGGAAGCGACATCCGCAGCGGGGCGGTCTCGAAGGCGCTCTGGACGAGGATCAGCCCGGTCACCCCGAGGACGAGCACCGCGTACGGCTGCCAGCCCGTGAGCAGCTCGCCCAGCCCGCCGGAGCCGAACCGCTGCCCGCTGATGCGGGTGAGCGCGTCCTGGAGCCCGTACAGGAGCCCCGCGGCGGTGGCGAGCAGCACGGGTCCGGCGCTCAGCCGGGACCGTTTCGCAAGGGTGGTGAGCAGGAGGGCGAGACCGATCACGATCCCGATGATCAGCCAGTGCCGCAGCGGGTCGCTGACCGCCTCGCCGCCCTGGGGCTGCCCGGCCACGATGAACGCCGTGACCCCGCCCGCGAGCAGGACGAGTCCGGCCCAGCCCTGCCGTCCGAGCGGCTGTTTCGTCTGATGCCGGGAGAGCGCGAGCGCGAACAGGAGGTTGGTCGCCAGGAGCGGTTCCACCAGCGAGAGCTCGCCGTTGCCGAGCGCGATCGCCCCGAGCACCATGCCGCACACCATGAGCCCGATGCCGCCCAGCCAGCGCGGTACCCGGATGAGGTCGAGCAGGATGCGGGGGGAGAGGAAGTCGCTCAGGGGCGCGTGCGAGGCGGCGTTCTGCTGGAGCACGAAGCCGAAGCCGAGGCAGCAGGCCGCGCTCACGGCGAGGACCAGAACCAGTACCGACACGCTGGGTACCTCGATGCGTCAGGAGTCGGGGCGGGCCAGTGGTGCGTAACCGCCGACTGTAGTGCCATGGTCCGCGTGCCTGCCGCCGGGAACAACCGGAACCGGGCGGTTGACTCGGTCACCTTTCGTGCCGAAGGATTCGGACCGATCAGTAACAAGTGCTGGTCGGCCACGTGGCCGGCCGGTTTTCCTGTCTCACCAACCAGCGACGCCGCCGATCGGTTCGTGACAAACGTCATCAGGTCGTCCCCGTGACACCGGCCCGATCCGACCCGTCGGAATGCCGAGAGGACGGGCCCATGGCCTACGACGCAGATGTGATCGTCATCGGAGCGGGGCTCGCGGGCCTCGCGGCGACCGCGGAGCTCGTCGACGCCGGCCGCAGGGTGATCCTCCTCGACCAGGAACCCGAGCAGTCCATCGGCGGCCAGGCGCACTGGTCATTCGGCGGTCTGTTCTTCGTGGACTCGCCCGAACAGCGCCGGATGCGGATCAAGGACACGCACGAGCTGGCCCTCCAGGACTGGATGGGCACCGCCGGCTTCGACCGTCCCGAGGACCACTGGCCGCGCCGGTGGGCCGAGGCCTACGTCGACTTCGCGGCCGGCGAGAAGCGGCCCTGGCTGCACGCCCAGGGCGTGCGCTTCTTCCCCGTGGTCGGCTGGGCCGAGCGCGGCGGCTACGACGCCAACGGGCACGGCAATTCGGTGCCGCGCTTCCACATCACCTGGGGGACCGGCCCCGGTCTCGTCGCCCCCTTCGAGCGGCGGGTGCGGGAGGGGGTCGCCCGGGGGCTGGTCGAGCTGCGGTTCCGGCACCGGGTCACCGGGCTGTCCCGCAGCGCCGGCTCCGTCGACACCGTCACCGGCGAGGTCCTGGAGCCGTCCGGCATCGAGCGCGGCCAGGCCAGCAGCCGGACCGTCACCGGCTCCTTCGAGCTCAAGGCCCAGGCCGTGATCGTGACCTCCGGCGGCATCGGCGGCAACCACGACCTCGTGCGCGCCAACTGGCCCGAGCGGCTCGGCGCCCCGCCCGAGCGGATGATCTCCGGTGTCCCCGCGCACGTCGACGGGGCCATGCTCGGGATCGCGGAGGGAGCCGGCGCCCGCCTCATCAACCGCGACCGCATGTGGCACTACACCGAGGGCATCCAGAACTGGAACCCCATCTGGGACAAGCACGGCATCCGCATCCTGCCGGGGCCGTCCTCCCTGTGGCTGGACGCGCGCGGCAACCGGCTGCCCGTCCCGCTCTTCCCGGGCTTCGACACCCTCGGCACCCTCGAACACATCATGAGCACCGGGTACGACTACACCTGGTTCGTGCTGGACCAGAAGATCATCGGCAAGGAGTTCGCGCTCTCCGGCTCGGAGCAGAACCCCGACCTGACCGGCAAGTCGGTGCGGGGCGTCCTCGGCCGGGCCCGCGCGGACGTCCCCGCCCCGGTCAAGGCGTTCATGGACAACGGCGTCGACTTCGTCGTCGAGAAGGACCTCGGCGCACTGGTGCGCGGGATGAACGCCCTCACCGAGAAGCCGCTCATCGACGAGGCGGCGCTGCGCCGCGAGATCGTCGCCCGGGACCGGGAGATCGCCAACCCCTTCACCAAGGACCTCCAGGTCATGGCCGTCCGCGGTGCCCGCAACTACCTCGGCGACAAGCTGATCCGCACGGCCGCCCCGCACCGCATCCTCGACCCAGCGGCGGGACCGCTGATCGCGGTGCGCCTGAACATCCTGACCCGCAAGACCCTCGGCGGTCTGGAGACGGACCTGTCCTCGCGGGTGCTGACCGAGGGCGGCGAACCGCTGGAAGGTGTGTACGCCGCCGGTGAGGCCGCCGGATTCGGCGGCGGCGGGGTCCACGGGTACCGCTCGCTGGAGGGCACCTTCCTCGGCGGCTGCCTCTTCTCGGGCCGCACGGCGGGCCGGGCGGCGGCGAAGGCGGTGAACTGACGGCGCAGGCCGGCACACGGCAGCCGTCCGGCGGGTGGGGCCGGGCGGCTGTTCCGGCCATCGGCTCGCGGCGGCGGCGCAACACTCCTCGGAGGAGCCGCCGTTCGCGGACCCGGGGCAAGTGCGCTGCTCAAGTCGCTTGTGAAGGGCGGCCGTTCGGGACATTCACGGCGGCCATCAGGTAACTCAGGGTCAGGTGAAGGCAGTTGACACGTGCAGGACTTGGCCGGAGCTTGACTTGAACCCGTGACTCCGGGTTTGCTGTGCGTGATCACCCCCCTTTGACGAACCGCGCCTGTGAGGTTGAGCAGCGGTGTCACCACCCCCACCCCTGGGCCGCGGCCGCAAGCGGACGTCCCAGGCCTTCGACGCCGCCCTCGACGACGCCGAACTCGCAGTCGCACGTACCTCGTTGAACCAGGGGCGGTGGACCGACGTCCGCGACCTGCTCGCGGCGACCGGCGACGACTGGGACCGCCGCGGCCATCGCGTCACCGTCCTCGCGCAGGAGTCCGCGACCGTCGCCTGGGCCCGCGACTGGCAGCTCGCCGAACCGGAGTCCGCCGACGCGGCCGTCCTGCTCGGCTGCGCCACCGTCCAGCGCGCCCTGCTCGGCAAGGAGCGTCCGGACACCGCCCGCCAGGCCTGCCACCGGGCGGCGGACCTGACCCCGGACGACCCGACGCCCTGGCTCGGCCTGCTCCTCCTAGAGCGCACGCTCGGGGCCGAGGACGACGTGGTCCGCCTCTTCGACGAGGTGCGCCACCGGCACGCCGTCCACCATCACGCGCACCACCTGATGGTCGCCCGGCTCGCCGAGCGCCGCGCCGACGCGGGCCAGGACCCGCTCCACGAGGTGTACGACTTCGCCAACTGGTCGGCCGAGCAGGCGCCGGCCGACTCGCCGCTCGCGATCCTCCCGGTCGTCGCGCACGCCGAGCGCTTCCGGGTGCTCGCCGGCGCCGGGATCGTGCCCGCCGACCCGGTCTCCTCCGGGCACTGGGACGGACGCCGGGCCCGCCAGGTGATGAAGGCCGCCTTCGACTGGTGGCTGGAGTGGGACCACGTCGACCATCCGCGCCGGATCGTCGACCTCAACCACCTGGCCCACGCCAAGATCTGCGAGGGACGGGACGGCGAGGCCGCCGCCCTGTTCCTGCGCATCGCGGAGCATCCGACCGCCGCTCCGTGGTCGTACCCCGACCGCGACGGCCACCAAGCCTTCCGTGCCGCGCGCGACCGCGTGCTCGGCACGGTGTGAACGCCCCCGAAGACCGACCATCCGAAAGGACGACCCCGCGATGACGACGGGCAGTTCGAGCACATCGAGTACGTCGAGCACGGGAAGACCGGACGCCGACGGCGCCGGCATCAGCACGTTCAAGGGCCAGGACCGGGCCCTGCGCGCCGGCCGGCTGGGGACGGCGGGCCTGCTCCTGTCGGTCCTCGCGGCGACCGCCCCGCTCATGGTGGTCGCGGGTGTCATGCCCACCACATTCGCGGTGATGGGCATCGTCGGGCAGCCGCTGCTCTTCGTCATCCTCGGTATCGTCCTCGTGCTCTTCAGCGTCGGGTACGCCGAGATGAGCCGGCACGTCCACAACGCGGGCGCCTTCTACGCCTACATCTCCCGCGGACTCGGCGGCACCCCCGGCGCGGGCGCCGCTGCGGTCGCCCTGGTCGCCTACAGCGCGCTCCAGGTCGGCATCTACGGCCTCTTCGGCTTCGAGGTCTCGGGGCTCTGCGCCACCTACCTCCACACCGAGGTCGTCTGGTGGATACCGGCGCTGGCCGCCGTGCTCGTCGTGGGCGCGCTGGCCTGGCTCAAGATCGACGTCAACGCCTGGGTGCTCGGCGTGCTGCTGGTCATCGAGGTGACCCTCGTCGTCGTCTTCGACGTCGCCGCCGTCGGTGACCCGGCCAAGGCCGGCCTGTCGCTGCACGCCTTCAACCCGGACACGCTCACCGGCGCGGGCGTCGGCACCGCGCTGTGCTTCTGCATCGCCGCCTTCACCGGCTTCGAGCAGGCCCCGGTGTACGCCGAGGAGACCAGCCGCCCGCACATCCTCGTGCCCCGCGTGATGTTCCTGGCCATCGGCTTCGTCGCCGTCTTCTTCGCCATCAGCTCCTGGGCGCTCACCGTCGCCACCGGACCCTCGGCGATCGTCGGCACGTCCCAGAAGCAGAGCGCCGGACTCCTGTTCTTCCTCACCGAGTCCCGCCTCGGCTCCACCTTCACCGACGTCCTGCACGTGCTGTTCGTGACCGGCATGTTCGCGGCGCTGCTCAGCTTCCACAACGTCGTCGCCCGCTACGCCTTCGCCATGGGCCGCGAGGGTCTGCTGCCCAGCGCCTTCGGACGCACCTCGGAGTCCAGCGGCGCCCCCGGCACCGGCTCGCTGCTGCACACCGTCGTCTCCCTCGTCGTCGTCGGCGGCTTCGCCCTCTCCGACGACAAGCCCACCGGCGACCCGACCGCGCCCGTGCTCCAGCTGTTCACCTGGGGCGGCAACGTCGGCGCGCTCGGCGTCACCCTCCTGATGGCGGCGGCCTCGCTCTCGGTCATCGTGTTCTTCGTCCGCCGCGGCGCGGCCCGCGCCCAGTCCTGGCGCCTGGTCACCTCCGGCCTCGCGGGCCTCGCCCTCCTCGTCATCGCCGTCTACACGGTCAAGGACTTCGACGTCCTCGTCGGCTCGGGTCCCGACTCGGCGCTGAACGTCCTGCTGCCCGCCGTCATCGGGGTGGCCCTGGTCGCCGGACTGGTCCAGGGGGTGGTGCTGCGCTCCCGCAAGCCCGAGGCGCACGCCAGGATCGGCCTCGGCAACGAGGCCTTCCAGTTGGACAAGGCGGCCGAGTCCGCCTCCTGACGTGGCCCCGCCGTCCTCTCCGCGGCACACGGACCCGCGCCGTGGGTAAGAAGAGATGACGGAACGCTGACGAGCACCCGCGACCGCTGGCCTTTTGGGGGTCGCGGGTGCTCGAATCGAGGGGTGAACACTGACAGGCCGGGGGAACCGGAACAGGGACGACCGGGGCCGGGGGAACCGGAACGGCCGGAATCCCGCGAACCGGAACCGCCGGAGCTCCTCGAACCGGAACGGCCGGAACCCCGAGAGCCGGAACGGCCGGAACCCCGAGAGCCGGAACGGCCGGAACCCCGAGAGCCGGAACGGCCCGAACCTCGCGAGCCGGAACGGCCGGACGAGCCGGCTCCGGAGGACCGTGACGGCCGCCCCGGCCGGGAGGCCCACGCGGAACCCGCAGAACACGGGGCGCCCGGTGAGGCGGAACCCGGGGAGCACGAGGCGTATGCCGGGCGCGGCAGGCCCATCGGCCGCCGGGTCCTGCTCGGCACCCTCGGACTCGGCGCCCTGGGCGTCCTGACGGCGCCCGCGCTCCAGCGCGCGACGGACGCCTTCCTCGCCGGTGCCTCGCAGCGCGACCCCACGGGACTGACCGGGCTCCTGCCCAACGGCGGCGGTTTCCGCTACTACTCGGTGGCCGCCTCCGTCCCCCACAAGAACGAGACCACCTACCGGCTCACCGTCGACGGCCTGGTCGACCACCCCGCCGAGTACACGCTCGCCGACCTGCGCGCCATGCCCCAGACCCGGCTGGTGCACGACGTCCAGTGCGTCACCGGCTGGCGGGTCCCGAGCACCCCCTTCGAGGGCGTACGCCTCGCGCACCTCCTCGACGCCGCCGGGCTGCGCCCCTCGGCCGGCGCGATCCGCTTCACCTGCTTCGACGGGACGTACACGGAGAGCCTCAGCCTGCGCCAGGCCTACCGCCCCGACGTCCTGGTGGCCCTGCGCATGCAGGACAAGCCCGTCGGCCACAACCACGGCGGCCCCGTCCGCCTCTATGTGGCCCCGATGTACTTCTACAAATCCGCCAAGTGGCTCTCCGGCATCACGGTCACCAAGGACGTCCGTCCCGGTTACTGGGAGAACCGGGGGTACGACGTCGACGCCTGGGTCGGCCGTTCGAACGGACGCGACGATGAACCCACGAGCTGACGACACGCCGGCCGTCGCCGCGCACTCCTCCGACGTACGGCGCTTCACCCGCGCCGAGCACTGGGTCCACCGGGTCACGGCGGCGCTGATGGGCGTGTGCATCGCCACCGCCGCCTGCCTCTACATCCCCCAGTTCGCCGAACTCGTGGGCCGCCGCGAACTGGTGGTCCGGATCCACGAATGGGCCGGTCTGATGCTTCCGGTGCCGGTCCTCGCGGGCCTCGCCTCCCGCGCCTTCCGCCGGGACCTGGGCTTCCTGAACCGCTTCGGCCCGCACGACCGGGTGTGGCTGCGCTCGGCGCTGCGCCGCGACAAGGACCCGGCCTCGCGCCCGGCGGGCAAGTTCAACGCCGGACAGAAGGTCTACGCCGCCTGGATCGCCGGGGCGACGCTGGTGATGACGGGCACCGGCCTGCTGATGTGGTTCACCCATCTCACCCCGCTGATGTGGCGCACGTCGGCGACCTTCGTCCACGACTGGCTCGCCCTCACCCTCGGCATCGTCGTCGGGGGCCACATCGGCATGGCGCTGGCCGATCCGGAGGCCCGGCGGGGCCTGCGCACGGGATCGGTGAGCCGCCGGTGGGCCGACCGCGAGCATCCGCTGTGGCGGCCCTGACCGGGAGCCGCCGACGGCCGGGACCCGGGTGGGGGACCGGCGCCGTCCGGGAACGACCGTACGCCGCGGCGCCGGACGGGCGTAACGGACCGTACGACGACGGAACGGGCCGGGGAGGGAGCCGCACGCTGCTCCCTCCCCGGCCCGTTCGTCAGGCCGCGGCCCTGGACGCGGTGCCCGCTAGATGACCAGCGACAGCAGCAGCACCAGGGCTCCGCCCACCACCGAGATGATCGTCTCCATGACGGACCAGGTCTTGACCGTCTGGCCGACGTCCAGACCGAAGTACTCCTTCACCAGCCAGAAGCCGGCGTCGTTGACATGGCTGAAGAAGAGCGAGCCCGCGCCGATCGCGAGGACGAGCAGCGAGGTGTGGGCGGTCGACATGTCGGCCGCGAGGGGCGCGACCAGACCGGCCGCCGAGATCGTGGCGACGGTGGCCGAACCGGTCGCGAGCCGGATCGCGACCGCGATCAGCCAGGCCAGCAGCAGCGCGGGGATCGACCAGTCCTTGGAGATCTCCAGGATCATCTGGCCCACACCGCAGTCGATCAGCGTCTGCTTGAAGCCGCCGCCCGCGCCCACGATGAGCAGGATGCCGGCGATGGGGGCCAGCGACTTCTCGACGGTCGTCGAGATGCGCTCCTTGGTGAAGCCGGCCGCCCGCCCCAGCGTGAACATGCCCAGGATCACCGCGGCGAGCAGCGCGATCAGCGGCGCTCCGACGACGTCGAAGACACGCTGGGTCGCGTTCGCCGGGTCGTCGACAACGATGTCCACCAGGGCCTTCGCCAGCATCAGCACCACGGGGAGCAGCATGGTGACGAGGGTCGCGCCGAAGCTCGGGCGCTTCTCCAGGTCCTCCGAGGCACGCGCCGGGACCATGCGGTCGGGAGCCTGGACGTCCACCCAGCGGGCCGCGTACCGGGAGAACACCGGACCGGCGACGATCACCGTGGGGACGGCCACCAGGACGCCGAGGGCGAGGGTGATGCCGAGGTTCGCGTGGACCGCGTCGATGGCGACCAGCGGGCCGGGGTGCGGCGGGATCAGACCGTGCATCACCGACAGGCCCGCGAGCGCGGGGATGCCGATGCGCATCAGCGAGTAGTTGCCGCGCTTGGCGACCATCAGGACCACCGGGATCAGCAGCACGATGCCGACCTCGAAGAACAGCGGCAGACCGATCACGGAGGCGATCAGCACCATCGCCCACGGCATGGCGCGCCCGCCCGCCTTGGCCAGGATCGTGTCGACGATCTGGTCGGCGCCGCCCGAGTCGGCGAGCAGCCTGCCGAGGATCGCGCCGAGGGCGATGAGGACACCGACGCCGGCGACGGTCGTGCCGAGCCCGGTGGTGAAACTGACGATGGTCTTGTCGAGCGGGGCCCCGGCGAACGCGCCGAGGGCCAGCGAGCCGATGGTCAGGGCGAGGAAGGCGTGCAGCCTGAACCTGGTGATGAGCAGGACGATGACGGCTATGCCCAGCAGCACGGCTATGCCCAGTCGAGCGTGGCCCGCCGAGGTGATCGGTTCGACGGTGTCCGCTGCCAGCATCTCGACACTGAGTCTGGTCACGGTTGGTCCCTTGCTTGAGTAACGGACGCGGGAAGGGTGGAGCCCGCTCGGTGCCCGCGGAACGGGCCGCGGGGAGCGGTGGAGGGAGCAGGCGGTGCGGGGAAGGGCCTACGGGGCCTGCGGGAGGACGGGCCTACGGCCGGGGCGGTTCGAGTGCGCCGAGTGCCGTCACGGCCCGGTCGGCGATGTCGCCGGGGCCGCCGGACACGTCCACCTCGACGCCCGCCTCGTCCGCCGCCAGCGGCTGGAGCGTGGCGAACTGCGAGTCGAGGAGCGCCGTGGGCATGAAGTGCCCCGTGCGGTGCGCCATCCGGTCCTCGATGAGTTCACGGCTGCCGGTCAGATGCACGAAGACGATCCCGGGTGCCGCCGCCCGCAGCCGGTCCCGGTAGGCCCGCTTGAGCGCGGAACTGGAGACCACACCGCCGAGCCCGGCCCGGTCGTGCGCCCAGTGCCCGATGGAGTCCAGCCACGGCCACCGGTCCTCGTCGGTCAGCGGCGTGCCGGCCGACATCTTGGCGATGTTGGCGGGCGGGTGGAAGTCGTCGCCCTCGGCGTACGGCACGCCGAGCCGGGCCGCGAGCAACGGGCCGATGGTGGTCTTCCCGGTTCCCGCGACACCCATGACCACGACGACGTGGGGGATGGGACTGTGCTGCATCACGCTCTCGCTGTCTTCGTCGACATCTGATGTAGACGACACTGAAACCTATTAGGTCGGATGAATTCAAGAGTGTGTGACATATAAGTCTGACTTTTTGTTCCCGGGGTCGGCCTCGTACGCTGGCTCCATGACCACACGGGGCCGGGGGCTGCACGGGCACGTACTGGAGACCCTCGGGCCGGCGATCACGGCGGGCGACTACCCGCCGGGCAGCGTCCTGCGCACCGACGAGCTCGCGCAGCGCTTCGAGGTGTCCCGCTCCGTGATGCGCGAGGCGGTCCGGGTGCTCGAATCCATGTACCTGGTCGAATCCCGCCGCCGCGTGGGCGTGACGGTGCGCCCCAAGTCCGAGTGGAACGTCTACGACCCCCAGGTCATCCGCTGGCGGCTGGCCGGCGCAGACCGTCCCCACCAGCTGCGTTCCCTCACCGTCCTGCGCTCGGCGATCGAACCCGTCGCCGCGGGGCTGGCCGCCCGGCACGCCACCGCCGAGCAGTGCGCGGAACTCACCGAGTGCGCGCTCGGCATGGTCGCCACCTCACGCGGCCACCAGCTCGAGGGCTACCTCGTCCACGACGTGGCCTTCCACCGCGTGATCCTCAAGGCCTCGGGCAACGAGATGTTCGCCCGCCTCGGCGACGTCGTCGCGGAGGTCCTGTCCGGCCGCACCCATCACGACGTCATGTTCGAGGACCCCGACCCCGCCGCCGTGACCCTGCACGTCCAGCTCGCCGAGGCCGTCCGCGAGGGCGACTCCCGGCGCGCCGAGGAACTCACCCGCGAGATCACGGCCGGCGCGCTCCAGGAACTGGACGTCCTCGCCCCCTGACGACCGGCGCGCCGGCGCCGGGTTCAGTCGAGGAAGTCCCCGTCGACGTACACCCAGGCCCCGTCCACCCGCTCGAACCGGCTCCGCTCGTGCAGCGAACCGCCCCGCCAGGAGGCCCGGAACGTCACGGTCCCCGTGGTGTGGAACGCCGAGCCCTGCCCCGTGTCCAGGATCTCCAGGCCCGTCCACCGCATCCCCGGCTCGAACTCCACCCGGGCCGGCCGCGTCCGCGGATGCCACGTACGCAGCAGGTAGGCCTCGTCCTCCTGCACGAAGGCGCAGTAGCGGGACCGCATGAGCGCCTCGGCACTCGGCGCCGCGGCCTCGCCGCGATGGAAGCGCCCGCAGCAGCGCGCGTAGGGCCCGGTGAGCCCACAGGGACAGGAACGGCTGGTCATCGCGTCATTCTCCCCGGACCCGGGCCGGGTCCGCGCCGGGGGCCGGATACGTGGGCGGATAGGAAGGCCGGGCCGGCAGCCGCGGGGCGGCCTCCGGGAGCGGGGCGGCGGCCTCCGGCAGCGGCGGCAGCGCCGTCTCGTACAGCCACGCCGTGAACAGGTCGTCCAGCGGCTCGGGCGCGTAGCGCGCGACGTGCGCGGTGAAGACCGAGGTGGTGACCGTGCCGCCGCGGTGCAGCGTCGCCCAGCCGCGCAGCATCCGGAAGAACGCCTCGTCGCCCAGCGCACACCGGACCGCGTGCACCGTGAGCCCGCCGCGCTCGTAGAGCCTGTCGTCGAACATCAGCTTGCGGCCCGGGTCCGACAGCAGCAGATCCTGCGGCAGCGCGGCCAGCTTCCGGTGCGCGGCGGCCGCCAGCTGACGGGCCGGGCGCCCGCCGGAGCGCTCCGACCACAGCCACTCCGCGTACTTCGCGAGCCCCTCGTTCAGCCAGATGTGCCGCCAGTCCGCGATCGACACGCTGTTGCCGAACCACTGGTGCGCCAGCTCGTGCGCGATCAGCCGCTCCGAACCCCGCGCCCCGTCCACGTGATTGGAGCCGAACAGCGAAAGACCCTGCGCCTCGACCGGGACGTCGAGCTCCTCCTCGGTCACCACCACGGCGTACTCGCCGAACGGATACGGCCCGAACAGGTTCTGGAACAGCTCCATCATCGCGGGCTGCCGCGCGAAGTCCCGGGAGAACTCGGGCAGCAGCTGCGCGGGCAGATACCCCGACTGCGGCACGCCCCCGAGACCCGGATCGCCGAGCAGCACCGTCTGGTACTTGCCGATCGACAGGCCCACCAGATAGCTGGAGGTCGGCGCGGGCTGCTCGTACACCCAGGTCGTCGTCGACGCCTTCGTCGTCCGCGTCAGCAGACGCCCGCCCGCCACCACCGCGTACGCCGACGGCGTGGTGACCGAGATCTGGTACGCGGCCTTGTCGGCCGGCCGGTCGTTGCACGGGTACCAGGACGGCGAACCGACCGGCTGGCTGGCCACCAGCGCCCCGTCCTCCAGCTCCTCCCAGCCGAGCCCGCCCCAGGGACTGCTCACCGGCTTGGGATTGCCCGACCAGTGCACCTCGACGGTGAACGCGGCACCGGCCCGCACCGGCTTCGGCGGACGGACGCGCAGCCTGCCGCCCCGGTGCGAGTAGTGCGGGGCCTTGCCGTCGACCCGGACCCGGCCGATCCGGAAATCGGCCAGGTTCAGCTGGAACTCGGTCAGCGCGGAACGGCCCGCTATCGCGTTGATCCGCGCGGTGCCGGACAGCCGGTTCGGGCCGGGGCGGTAGTCCAGCGCGAGCTCGTACCGGTGCACCCGGTAACGGGGGTCTCCGTTCGCCGGGAAATAGGGGTCCGGTCCCGCTGTCTGCTGAACGCTCACTGCTGCGACTGCTCCCTGCCCTGTGCTCGACGTGCCGCCGTACCGCCCTTCGTGTCCGATCAGGTCAATTCTGCTACGAACGCCAGGCCTCGATCGGGTTGCCCAGCCAGCGGGTGTCGTCGGGAACGGACTCCGCCGCCATCACCAGCGACGCGGGACCCAGGGTGGAACGGGCCCCGACGGTGCTGCCGGGCAGGACGATTCCGCCCGGACCCAGAGTGGCGCCCTCACGGAGGACCACAGTATCCGTCCGCAAGATCCGGTCGTGGAAGAGGTGGGTCTGCAGGACACAGCCCCGGTTCACCGTCGCCGCGTCCCCCAGCGTCACCAGGTCCGACTCGGGCAGCCAGTAGCTCTCGACCCACGCGCCCCTGCCGATCCGGGCACCCAGGCCGCGCAGCCACGCCGTCATCAGCGGAGTACCGGGCACGGATCCCGCCAGCCACGGCACGGCCACGACCTCCACGAAGGTGTCCGCCAGCTCGTTGCGCCACACGAAACCGCTCCACAGCGGATGCTCGCCGGAACGGTGCCGGCCCACCAGCAGCCACTTCGCCACCACGGACACCAGACACCCGAGCACACCCGCGGCCAGCAGCACCGCACCGGAGAACACCCACGCCCAGGGGCCCAGCGCGCACAGCGCGGCCACCGTCAGCACGGCCAGCGCCGCCGAGCAGAACACCGGCACCAGCCGGCACAGCTCCACCAGCCCGCGCGCCCACAGCAGCCGCGCCGGAGGCTCGTACGTGCGGCTCTGGTCGCCGCCCTGCGCCGCGCGCGGCAGCTTCATCGGCGGCAGCCCCAGATACGAACTGCCCTTCTTCGCCTTCTTCGGCGTCGCCGAGAGCACCCCGACCAGACCGCCGTCCGGCACACTGCGGCCCGGCGCGGTCATCCCGGAGTTGCCGAGGAACGCCCGCCGGCCGATCTCCGCCCGCCCGATGCGCATCCAGCCGCCACCGAGTTCGTACGGCGCCGTCAGCGTGTCGTCCGCGAGGAACGCGCCGTCGCCGACCGTCGTCAGACTCGGCAGCGCGAGCACGGTCGACACCTCCGCGCCCCGGCCGATCCGCATACCGAGCAGCCGCAGCCACACCGGCGTGATCAGCCCCGCGTACAGCGGGAACAGCATCTCCCGCGAGCGGTCCATCAGCTGGGTGACCGTCCACGCCTGCCAGCCGACCCGGCTGTGCGTGGGATGCGTGCCCTCGTGCAGCCCGAGACTCAGCAGCCGCACGGCCACCAGGATCAGCAGCGCGTACGCCAGACCGAACGCGAGCGTCGCCGGGACCAGGGCGATCCCCGCCCCGCGCAGCGCCGCGCCGAGCCCGGCGTCCGGGCTCACGAACACCCGGGCCACCAGCAGCGCCGCGACGGCGGCCAGCACCGGCAGCACGGTCAGGGCGAACCCGGTCGCGCCGTACATCACCCGCCAGTACGTGCCGCGCTGCGGTCTGTCCTTGGGCCAGGCCCGCTTCGCCTTGCCGAGCTTGACCGCGGGCGCCCCGGCCCAGCGCTGCCCGGTCGGGATCTGCCCCGCCACGGCCGAACCCGGCGCCACCTCGGCGCGCTTGCCCACCCGGGACCCGGGGAAGAGGATGCTGCGCGTGCCGACCACGGCACCGGCGCCCACCTTGACCGCGCCGATCTCCAGCCGGTCGCCGTCCAGCCAGTACCCCGACAGGTCCACCTCGGACTCGACGGCGGCACCCCGGCCCATCTTGAGCAGGCCGGTCACCGGCGGCAGCGAGTGCAGGTCCACGTCCTGGCCGATCCGGGCGCCCAGGGCCCGCGCGTACCGCTCCAGCCAGGACCCCGTCAGCGACGTCGCCCCGCTGAAGGCGGCGAGCCGCTCGGCCGTCCACAGCCGCAGATGGACGCTCCCGCCGCGCGGGTACCGGCCGGCCTTCACCCCGCGCAGCAGCAGCCGCGCACCGCCGGCGGCGACGGCGAGCCGCCCCGGCGGGCTGTAGAGGACCAGCGCGCCCGCGCCCACCAGCCACCAGGAGGCGCTCGGCGCCCAGGGATACGGGCCGAACCAGTGCAGTACGTTGCCGAGGGCGGCCAGCGCCACCGTCCAGCGCAGCCCGAGCAGCGCGAACAGCGGGACCAGCACCAGCAGCTGGACCAGCTTGGCGCGCAGCGGGACCGGCGCGACGACCCGCTCCGCGCCGTCGTCCTGGCCGGAGCGCTCCAGATGGCGGGCCAGCTTGCGCAGCACGGGCTGCTGATAGATGTCGAGCACGGCGACGCTCGGGTAGCGGGTGCGCAGCCGCGTGGTCAGCTGGGCGGCTCCGAGACTGGAGCCGCCGATCGCGAAGAAGTCGTCGCCGGCGCTCCGCACGGGGACGCCGAGGACCTCGGCCCACTGCTCGGCGAGCCAGGCCTCGGTGCCGTACAGCTCCTCCTTCGCCCCGCCGCTCTCCAGGCCCTCCAGCGGCCAGGGCAGCGCGTTGCGGTCGACCTTGCCCGACGTCCGGGTCGGCAGGTCCTCGACCGGCGCGATCAGCGGAACCAGCGCGGCCGGCAGTTCGGCCCGCAGCTTCTCGACCGCCACGGCCTGGTCCCAGCCGTCCTGGGTGACCACATAGCCGACGAGCAGCTGATTGCCGCCGCGCGCGGTCCGCACGGCCGCCGCGGCGCCCGCGACCCCGGGCAGCGCCTGGAGCGCCGCGTCCACCTCGCCCAGCTCGATCCGGCGGCCGCCGAGCTTGATCTGCTCGTCGGCCCGGCCGAGGAAGATCAGTCCCTCCGGTTCCGCCCGGACCAGGTCACCGCTGCGGTACGCCCGCTCCCAGCCCAGCGACGGGAGCGGCGCGTACTTCTCGGCGTCCTTCTCCGCGTCCAGGTACCGGGCGAGCCCGACACCGCCGATCACCAGCTGGCCGCTGCCGCCCATGCGGACCGGCTCGCCCGCCTCGTCGACGACCGCGAGTTCCCAGCCGTTCAGCGGCAGCCCGATCCGGATCGGCTCCTCGCCGGTCAGCAGCGCGGCGCAGGCCACCACGGTCGCCTCGGTCGGCCCGTAGGTGTTCCACACCTCACGGCCCTCGGTCACCAGGCGCTGGGTCAGCTCGGGCGGGCAGGCCTCGCCGCCGAAGATCAGCAGCCGGACCTCGTTCAGGGTCTCCGGCTCCCACAGCGCGGCGAGCGTGGGCACGGTCGAGACGACGGTGATCTCCTGCTCGACCAGCCAGGGGCCGAGATCGGCGCCGCTGCGCACCTGGGAGCGCGGCACGGGCACCAGACAGGCCCCGTACCGCCAGGCCAGCCACATCTCCTCGCAGGAGGCGTCGAAGGCGACGGACAGACCCGCCATGACCCGGTCACCGGGGCCGATCGGCTCCTCGGTGAGGAACAGACTCGCCTCCGCGTCCACGAAGGCGGCGGCGCTGCGGTGGCTCACGGCCACACCCTTGGGCTTGCCGGTGGAACCCGAGGTGAAGATGATCCACGCGTCCTGCTCGACGCCCGGCCGCCCGGCGGGCACCTCGGAGCGGCCGTTCACGGTCAGCTCGTGCCCGGCGCCGATCACCGCGCGCACCCCGGCCTCGCCGAAGACCAGCTCGGCCCGCTCGTCGGGGTCCTCGGCGTCCACCGGCACATAGGCGGCGCCGGCCGCGAGGACCGCGAGGATCGCCACGTACAGCTCGTTCGTGCCGGACGGGACCCGTACCCCGACCCGGTCGCCGAGACCCACCCCGGCCTCCGCCAGCCGCGACCGCAGGGCGTCCACCTCGGCGGCCAGGGCCCGGTAGCTCAGGGCGCGCCGGCCGTCGTCGAGAGCGGGCTCGTCCGGGTGGGCCCGGACCGAGGCGTCGAGGATGTCCACGAGCGTGCGCGGCGAGGCGGCCGAGGCTGCGGAGAAGCGCGCCTGGTCACCGAACTCCGCCCGCACCTCGTCGTCGGACAACGCGAGTGCGGGGCTCTGCTGGAGGGCTGCCATCGGGTCCTCACGTGTTGTTCCCGGATGCTCCGGGGAGCCGGTGGGCCCGCAGGTACGCCTGGGGATATTCCGGTCCAGCTCCGAACAAGCCTGCAATTTTAGTACGACGCTAGCTTCGGACCTGGGGATCAGCGATGCGAGGCGTCCCCGAGGGGGTGCGGCGGGCCCGTTCCGCAACGCTGTGACGTGGGGATACGTCAGCGTGACGAGATCTGCCCCACATCTTTGCGTAACCTCGTGAACACAGCGAGCGAGGGCCCCGATCCGGTGGTCGGGGCCCTCGCCGGGTGCGGCGGGTGACGCTGTTCCTCGGTGCGGTTCCGCCAGGTCAGCCCGTGGTGCAGGAGACCGTGGGCCAGGTCCAGTTGCCGTTGGTCTGGACGGTTACGCCGAAGGTGTTGCCGCTGCCGTTGGGCTTGGCCTTCAGGACCTGGGCGCTGGGATAACCGGCGCTGATGTTCCAGGTCGAGAGGATCTTCGCCGGGGACGGCACGTTCATCGTCACGGTCCAGTCGTTCGAGCCGGTGACCGTGACGTTCAGGTTGTACCGGTCGCTCCACTGCTGGCCGGCGGACAGCGTGGCGGTACACCCGCCGCCACCGCCGCCGCCCGTGCCGCCGCCGTCGGGTGCCACGGCACGACCGGTCGCCGGGGAGATCATCCCGGCGCACAGGCCGCGGGCGGCCAGACCCTGCGCGATGCGCGGGATCGCGGCGATCGTGTTGGCCGGCCAGTCGTGCATGAGGATGACCTGCCCGTTGGTGAGCCGGCCCGCCGCCTGCACGATCGCGTCGGTGCTCGCGCCGTTCCAGTCCTGCGAGTCGACGTCCCAGATGATCTCGGTCAGACCGTACTTGGCCTCCACCGCCTTCACCGTCGCGTTGGTCTCTCCGTACGGCGGACGGAACAGTTTCGGAGTGCCGCCGCCGGCTGCGGTGATGGCCTGCTGGGTCCGGGAGATCTCCGAGTCGATCTGTGCCTGGCTCTGCTGGACGAGGTGCGGGTGGGTGTAGCTGTGGTTGCCCACCCACATGCCGGCGTCGAGCTGGGCCCGTACTTGCGCGGGGTTGGAGGCCGCGTACTGGCCTTCGTTGAACATCGTGGCCCGCAGGCCGTTCTGCTTGAGGGCGGCGAGCAGGCTCGACGTGCTGCTCGACGGTCCGTCGTCGAAGGTGAGTCCGACGTACCCGGAGCAGGTCGCGGCGTGCGCCGCTCCGGTGCCGAGTGCGAGGGGTCCGGCGACCGCCGTCGCCGCGACGGCCAGTCCCGTGACCAGCGAGCGTAACGAGCGCCGCGGTCCGGAACGCGTGCGAAGTCTCGTGCGGAATCTCATGGTGTGGTCCTTCAGCCGTGTGGGGGCGGGGGTCAGCTCGCGCTGCAGGAGACCGTGGGCCAGGTCCAGTTGCCGTTGGCCTGGATGGTGACGCCGAAGTTGTTGCCGCTGCCGTTGGGCTTGGCCGTCAGGACCTGGGAGCTCGGGTAGGCGGCGCTGACGTTCCAGGTCGAGAGGATCTTCGCCGGGGACGGCACGTTCATCGTCACGGTCCAGTTGCTCGATCCCGTGACGGCGACGTTGAGGTTGTAGCGGTCGTTCCACTGCTGGCCCGCGGACAGGGCCGCCGCGCACCCGCCCGAGCCCCCGCCACCGGTTCCGCCGCCCCCGGAACCGCCACCCGATCCCGTGTCGCCCAGGGTGATGTTGGAGTTCCCGCTGCTCTGGTAACCCTCGGTGGCGAGGATCATGTAGTAGTTGAAGCTGCCCAGGTTCATCCCGGCGCGGGCCCAGGCGTCGAAGTGGTTGCCGGTGGTGATGGTTCCGCCGGTGCGCTTCGACTGCCGGACGCTCCAGTACTGGTCGAAGGTGCGGGTTCCTTCGACGGAGGGCGCGTTGGTCCGCGTCGTCTTGTAGATGTCGTACGTGCCTCCGTCGGTGGTGACGGTGCCCTTGTACGTTCCCGTGGGCCGGTAGGTGCCCCAGTTGTCGACGATGTAGTACTCGACGAGCGGGTTGGACGTCCATCCGTAGAGCGACAGGTAGGCGTTGCCGGACGGGTTGAAGGTGCCCGAGTAGGTCACGCTCCTGCGTCCCCCGTTGCTCCAGCCCTTGCCGGCGACGAAGTTCCCGGTGTTGCTCCAGGAGGTGCCGTAGTTGCCGCCGGAGCCCAGGTTCATGGACACGGTTCCGGCGCTGTCGGTCCAGAACGAGTAGTAGTACCCGTTGTTGGTGCCGGTCTGGTTCGACGTGACGACCGTGTCGGCCCGGGCGGTCCCGGGCAGGGTCATCGCGGCCACGGCCACCAGCAGCATGGTGCAGACACCGCTGATGAGCAGCCTGAGGTGACGGAAGGTCTCCGGGCGAAGGCCGCTGCGGCCCGACGGATGTGCGGATGCGTCGGTCATGTGCGTCTTTCCTCCTCGTTCTCGTGAGGTGGAGCGCTGTGAAATCGCGAACAGTGTTGATCTGGCCCTGTCAACTGTCAATACTTTCGACGCGCAATCCGAAACATTCGCAGTCGCCGGCAATGGGCAGACGTGGCAACTTGCCTGTTCAGGGCGGGTGAATTGCCTACTTCGGCGGCAGCGGTCGCCGATTGCATTCCATGTAAGATCACTGAAAGGTGTCGACACGTCGAAAGTTTTCGGAGATTTCCCCGATCGCTCCGACGTGTCCGAGGGGGGACTTGAACCCCCACGCCCGATAAAGGGCACTAGCACCTCAAGCTAGCGCGTCTGCCATTCCGCCACCCGGACAAGGTGTCTGTCGCGCGGTGTTTCCCTCGCGGCGACAGGTGAAACATTACCAGGCTTTCCGGGGGTCCCCGATCACCCCCCTCCGCCCCCGCTCCCGGCGTGAACGGCGTGTGACGGGCGGGGCCCGCCCTTGGGCACCGGGGCGGGTCGGAGGGAGGATGAGGGGGACCACCAGCGGCGACAGCGGGAGGAACCAGCGTGAGCGAGAGCGGCACGACCAGGAACGTCACGGGCGAGGACGAGGTCGTGGACCTCTGTCGCGAGCTGATCCGGATCGACACCAGCAACTACGGGGACCACTCGGGCCCGGGCGAGCGCAAGGCCGCGGAGTACGTCGCCGAGAAGCTGGCCGAGGTCGGACTGGAGCCGCAGGTCTTCGAGTCGCACAAGGGGCGCACCTCCACGGTCGCCCGCATCGAGGGGGAGGACCCCTCGCGGCCCGCGCTGCTCATCCACGGCCACACCGACGTCGTACCGGCCAACGCGGCGGACTGGACCCACCACCCCTTCTCCGGCGAGATCGCCGACGGGATGGTCTGGGGCCGGGGCGCGGTCGACATGAAGGACATGGACGCCATGACCCTGGCGGTCGTACGGGAGCGGATGCGCACCGGCCGCAAGCCCCCGCGCGACATCGTCCTGGCCTTCCTCGCCGACGAGGAGGCGGGCGGCACGTACGGCGCCCGGCACCTGGTCGACAAGCACCCGGACCTCTTCGAGGGCGTCACGGAGGCGATCGGCGAGGTCGGCGGGTTCTCCTTCACGGTCAACGAGAAGCTGCGGCTGTACCTCGTGGAGACCGCCCAGAAGGGCATGCACTGGATGAAGCTGACCGTGGACGGCACCGCCGGGCACGGTTCGATGATCCACAAGGACAACGCGATCACCGAGCTGTCCGAGGCCGTCGGGCGGCTCGGCCGGCACACCTTCCCGGTGCGCGTGACCAAGACCCTGCGCCACTTCCTCGACGAGCTCGGCGACGCCCTCGGCACCGAGCTGGACCCGGAGAACATGGACGAGACGCTGGCCAAGCTCGGCGGCATCGCCAAGCTCATCGGCGCCTCCCTGCAGAACACCGCCAACCCGACGCAGCTGGGCGCCGGTTACAAGGTCAACGTCATCCCCGGCCAGGCCACCGCTCATGTCGACGGCCGCTTCCTGCCGGGCTACGAGGAGGAGTTCCTCGCCGACCTCGACCGGATCCTCGGCCCCCGGGTCAAGCGCGAGGACGTGCACGCGGACAAGGCGCTGGAGACCGGTTTCGACGGTGCCCTCGTCGAGGCCATGCAGACAGCGCTCTCGGCCGAGGACCCGATCGCGCGGGCCGTGCCCTACATGCTCTCGGCCGGCACCGACGCCAAGTCCTTCGCCGACCTCGGCATCCGCTGCTTCGGCTTCGCCCCGCTCAAGCTGCCCCCGGAGCTGGACTTCGCGGGCATGTTCCACGGCGTCGACGAACGGGTGCCGGTCGACGCGCTCCAGTTCGGCGTACGGGTACTGGACCGGTTCATCGACGCTTCGTGACCCGCGCCCTTGGCGGCACGTCCCCGGCGCCTCCCCGGCGCGGCCCCGCCGGGCCGGGGGCATGCCGCCGTTCGGGTGCCGTGCCGCCGGGCGGGTGTGCCGTGTTGACGCCCGCATTCGCCCGCGCGTGCGGAGATCGCCCGCAATGGGTGAATGCGACCATAAGCCCATAGCTCTAGTACTCCCTCCTCGTTACAGGTGTTGCGATCCGCTGCTTTGGACCGCGTTTGCCTATCAGGAGGAATAATGATCAAGAAGATTGCCGCCGCCGCGGCCGCCACGGGTGGTCTGGTTCTCGCGGGTGCGGGTCTGGCCGTCGCCGACTCGGGCGCCCAGGGTGCCGCCGTGCAGTCCCCGGGCGTCGCCTCCGGCAACGTCATTCAGGTGCCCGTCCACGTTCCCGTGAACGTCTGCGGCAACACGGTCTCCGTGATCGGGCTGCTGAACCCCGCCTTCGGCAACACCTGCTTCAACCACTGACGTTGCGTCTCATCCCCCGAGAGCGCCCCGTGCGTCCCACGGCCTCTCGTGAGGGTCACTTCGTGAAGGTCTGAGCCGTCCGCCCCGGAGTGCGCGCCATGCGCTCCGGGGCCGACCGGCTTCCCCGCGTGCGCCCCGCGGCGTGCGCGTGTTCTCGATGGTCCACGTCCCCAGGACTGTTGGTCCACGTCCCCAGGACTGAAGGCAGGGATTTCAGCTATGCGACAGGTCACCCGCAAAGGCCTGATGACCGTGGCGGCGGCCGGCGGCGTCCTCGCGGTCACCGCCGTCTCCGCGCACGCCGACTCGACGGCGGCCGGCTCCGCGTCGGACTCTCCCGGCGTGCTGTCGGGCAACACGGTGCAGGCGCCCGTGCACGTGCCCGTCAACGTCTGCGGCAACACGGTGAACGTGGTCGGGCTGCTCAACCCGGCGATGGGCAACACCTGCGTCAACCACGGCGGCCAGGGTGCTCAGGGCGGCCACGCCGGCCGGTCGGGCGGAGGCGCCCACGCCGGCGGCGGCACCACTCGTTCGCCGGGCGTGGGCTCCGGCAACCATGTACAGGTCCCCGTCGACACTCCCGTGAACGTCTGTGGCAACAGCGTGAACGTCGTGGGCGTCGGCAACGCGGCGGCGGGCGACAACTGCGCGAACGGCGGGCCGACCGGCGGCCACGGCACACACCACCCGGGCCGGCCGGGTCACCCCGGCCACCCTGGACAGCCGGGCCACCCCGGACACCCGGGACACCACGGCGGTGACTGCGAGCACCCGGGGCACCCGGGTCACCCCGGGCATCCTGGCCACCCGGGCAACCCTGGGACCCCCGGTCACCCGGGTCAGCCTGGTCACCCGGGCAACCCCGGAACCCCGGGCAACCCCGGAACCCCTGGCAACCCCGGAACCCCCGGTCACCCGGGCAACCCCGGTACGCCGAATCACCCCGGCACCTCCACCTCGGGTGGCGGCAAGCACACTGGCGGAGCCGTGCAGATCGGCCGGACCGGTGGCTCCGAAGCGGTCGTGCGCACCCCGGCCGCGGACAGCGCGGCCCAGCTGGCCCACACGGGAAGCGAGCTGCCGATCGGCGCGGTCGTCCCGGCGGGAGCCGCCGCGCTGCTGGCCGGCGCCGTGCTCTACCGCAAGGCGCGCGCCGCCGCGTGAGCGCGCCGACGGAGATCCGATGATCACATCGGAGGGTCGGGCGTGGACGTACGACCGGGGAGCGCAGCCGCGATCGCCGAGCGGCACGGCTGCGACCCGGGCGCCACGGCTCTACCCGGGACGTGAGTGACGGTACGGGCCCCGCGACGACGGGGCCCGTACCGGTTCAGCGTCCTCGTGTCACCACGTGGCGCGTACCTGTCGGATGATCCGTCGGCGCAACCGCACTCTGCGGCTGCCGTCACGGAGCAGGCTCAGGCGGTCCAGCTCCCAGTGTCCGTACTCGGCATGGTCCGTCAGCAGACGCGTCGTCTCCTTGCGGGTGACCCCGCGAGGTACGTACACGTCGACAAATTCGTATTCCGGCATCGCATCTATTGTGCGGGCAGAGGCCCGGTACGGATAGCGTCTGCACTATGTCTGATGCTGTGCAGCCCACCGCTGCCGAGGTACGCGCCGCCGCAGAGGCTGTCAAGGCCGCACTCGACCGCCACCTGGCCGCGGTCGAAGGCAGGACGGGCGATGACGACCCGGACGTCTACGAGGCGTTCAACGAGCTCGCCGCGGCCGCCGAGGAGTACGACGAGCTCCTCTACGACCGCTACGACGAGGTCACTCCCTTCGAGATCCCCGGCGGTGACGACACGCTGCCCCCGTACACCGGACCCGAGGAGCCGAACGCGCTGAGCGTGGTGATCCGCCGGGACTACGCGGTGGTGGAGCCGCAGCGGCTGCTGGCGCAGGCCCAGCGGGTGGAGGCGGTGGAGGAGGACGGCGCCACCGCGAGCGAGGGCTTCGACGCGGCGTCCGGCACCGTCCACGGAGCGCTCGGGGTTCTGTTCGGAGAGTTCGAACCGGACGAGATCGCCACCCGGCACAAGGAATTCGGGCTGGAGGAGGGCGACTCCACACTCTGGGTGACCGCCGCCGACGAACCCGCCGAGCCCGGCGAGTGGCTGGAGACCCCCTTCGAGTCGATCGATCCGCAGCGGGTCGTGTGCCGTTTCGACGTCAGCGCCGTGTTCGACGAGGAGTCGGACGACCTGGACGACGACCTCGGCCCCGACGGGGAGCTCGACTCCCTGGACCCGCTCGACGCCGACCGCTGAGACCGGCGGCCCCGAAGCGATACGCGAGGTGGTGGTCACCGGATCGACCCGGTGACCACCACCTTCGCGTTGGGCCCCGGGAAGCCGCCCGAGTGAGGTGCCGGTCAGTCCGCCGTCGGCGTCTGCGCCTTCAGCAGGGCTCCCAGACGGGTCGTGCGCGGCTTCTGCGGGACCTCGGCGACCGCGCGCGCCAGCCCCTGCTCCACACCGTGCACGACGGAGAGATGACGCTCGGCCCGCCCGAAGGCGGTGTAGACCCACGGCCGGGTCAGGGCACCCGCCGCGTCACCGGGGAGCACGACCACCACGGCGGGCCAGCGGAGCCCCACCGCCTGGTGCGCGGTGAGCGCCCAGCCGTGCCGCACGGTCCCCTCCACCCGCTCCTTGGCCACGACCACGGGGGTGCCGGAGCACTCCAGGTGCAGCCCCTCGGCGTCGGCCCGTACCACCCGGCCCATGACGGTCCGGCCCGGCGCGGGGGAGTGGACGATCCGGTCGCCCGGGTCGAAGCCGCCGAAGCGGCCCGGGCCGGGGTTCAGCCGTTCCTTGAGCGCGCTGTTCAGGGCGCGGGTGCCGGCCGTGCCGCCATGGCCCGGGGTGATGACCTGTGTCTGCCCGGCCGGGACACCGATCGCGCGCGGCACCGAGTCCGCCACGAGCTGCACGGTCCGGTGGACCGCCTCGCCCGCGTCGCGCACCGGGACGATCACGACCTCCTTGCCGGGCGCCTCGACCTGGTTGAGCTCGCCGATCCCGATACCGGAGACCAGCTCGCCGAGGGGCCCGGGGTCGGGGGTCCGCGAGGCCACCTGCGGGCAGGCGCGGGCGGCGAGGAGGTCGGCGAAGACCCGGCCCGGGCCCGCCGACCACAGCACACCCGGGTCACCGCTCAGCACGAGCCGGGCCCCGTCCGCGAGCGACTCCGCGAGCATCGCCGCCGTCTCGACGTCGAGCTGCGGGGCGTCCAGGACGACCAGGACGTCCAGGTCCAGCGCGCCGTCCGCGTCCCGGCCCGGTCCTTCGGCGCCGGAGAGGAGTCCGGCGACGGTGACGGCACCGGCCGCCGGGCCGTCCCCGTGACCGTCCCCGGACCCGTCCGCGGCGCCTTCCGCCGACCCGGTCGCGCGGGCCGCGAAGGAGTCCCGGCCGCCATCGGTGTGCGTGGCGGCCCAGCCGCGCAGACCGAGCGCACGGCACGCCCGCAGCAGCGCCGCCGCCTCCGCCCGGGAGGCGTCCCCGCCGGTGTGCAGCACCAGACCGTGGGCGCCGACCGTCCGGATCAGCTCACCCGCGGAACGGGGTGCCGACGCCGCGGCCCGCTCCCAGTCGTCGGCCGAACCGTCCGCCTTGGGCACCGAGTTCATCAGCCGGGCGAGTCCGTCGGCGAGGCTCTCCTCGGCCAGCGCGTACCGCTCCAGGCCGATCAGGATCCGTACCGGGCGCTCCTGGGGCTCCTCCGCGTCCTCCTCGGCGGCCGGCGCCGGGGCGGCGCTGTCCAGCGCGTCCTGGAAGACCAGTGCCTCCCCCTCCGCGAGGGCGCTCTGCACGGCCGCGTCCGGGTCCGGCACCGAGCGCTGGGAGAGCGCCGAGACGAGGACCGGGGCGTCCAGCGCGGTGTGCCCGGCGACGGCTGCCTGCTCCAGCAGCCACACGGTCAGCGCCGTGCCACGGCGTTCGTCGTCCGGACCGCACTCCGCGCCGAGCACCGCGCGGGCGAACCCGTCGGCCTGCTCGGGCCGCACACCGGAGACCCGGAGCAACTGCCAGGGGTCCTCGCGCAGTTGACCTGCGGCTCCCTCGCCCAGCACCGCGACGACCTGGGCCGCGAGCCCTTCGGGAGCACCGGCACCGGCGAGCACCGCGCGGACGGCGGCCACGGCCTCGGGCGCGGCGCCCGGCGCCGGTGCGGCCGGGGCGGCGATCGGCTGAGGCCGCCGCACGGGCTCCGGGGCGGCCCTGCGCGGAGCGGGCTCCGGCTCACGGAAGGGGGTGGCCACGGGCTTCTCGCCGCTCTCCACGGCCCGCACCGCCGCTAGCAGGTCCGCGGCCGTGCCGCTGAGCTTGCCCCCGGCCTCGATCGGGCCCTGCTTCTCGGCCTTGCGCCGCTCGATCCGCTCCCGCTCCACGCGCTGGGCCGCGAGCTCGGCGGCCGCCTCGGAGACCTGGGCGGCGCCCTCGGCGGCCTCGGCGGACCCGGCCTCCCCGGCGTCCGCTCCCTCGCCCGCGGTGTCCTCGGAGGAAGCGTCCTCGGCCACCTCCTCCGAGGCGTCCTCGGAGAGCCCGTCCGCCCGGTCCGCGTCCTCGCCCGCCGGTGCGGGCACGGCTGCCGTGTCCGAGCCCGGCGTCCCCGGCTCCGCGTCCTGGGTGGTCTCGGGCTCGGTGCTCACAGCGTGCTCCAGTCGTGATCGGGATAGTGGTGCACCGGGGCCGACACGTCGTCGAGCGCCCGGCAGATCTCGTCAGGAAGACTAAGCGTCTCCACTGACAACGCCGCCGTGAGCTGCTGCGCGTTGCGCGCGCCGACGATCGGGGCGACGACCCCCGGCCGGTCGCGGACCCAGGCGAGGGCCACCTGGAGCGGTGTCACGGCCAGGCCGTCCGCCGCGGTCGTCACGGCCTCCACGACGCCGCTCGCCGTGTCGTCGAGGTAGGGCGCCACGAAGGGCGCGAGGTGTTCCGAGCCGCCCCGGGAGTCGGCGGGCGTGCCGCCCCGGTACTTGCCGGTGAGCACACCGCGCCCGAGCGGCGAGGACGGCAGCAGGCCGACGCCCAGGTCCAGGGCGGCGGGCAGCACCTCGCGCTCGACGCCGCGCTGCAACAGGGAGTACTCCATCTGCGTACTGGCCAGCCGGGTGCGTATACCGGGGGCCGCGAGCTGCCAGGTGGCGGCCTTGGCGAGCTGCCAGCCGCAGAAGTTGGACACGCCGGCGTAGCGCGCGCGGCCGCTGCTGACGGCCAGGTCGAGGGCCTGGAGGGTCTCGTCCAGCGGGGTGTCGGGGTCGTAGGCGTGGACGTGCCACACGTCCACGTAGTCGGTGCCCAGGCGGGCGAGCGAGGCGTCCAGCGCCGACAGCAGATGGCTGCGCGAGCCGTCGAATCGGCGGTCCGGCTCGCGCACGCTCCCCGCCTTCGTCGAGATGACCAGGTCCCGGCGCGGAACGAGCCCTTCCATCAGCCGCCCGAGGAGATATTCGGCGTCCCCGTCGCCGTACACGTCCGCCGTGTCGACGAGGTTCCCGCCCGCTTCCCAGAACGTCTTCACGAGGTCCGCGGCGTCATGCTCGTCGGTGTCCCGGCCCCAGGTGAGGGTGCCGAGTCCGATCCGGGAAACACGCAGGCCGGTACGGCCGAGATGCCTCTGCTCCATGGACGCCGAGATTACTGTCCGGCACCGATGATGTGGGGGCCTGTGGACAACGGAAATCCCGGTGCGGCCCGGACACCGTGCCTCCCCGGCCGGGGCACCCGCACGCTAGGGTCTCGGGCACAAGGGACGTTACTGATCGGTAAGGGGATCGGCCATGCAGCTCGGCATCAATCTCGGCTACTGGGGCGCCGGAATGGACGCGGACAACCTCGCCGTCGCCCAGGAGGCCGACCGCCTCGGCTACGCCGTCTGCTGGGCCGCCGAGGCCTACGGCTCCGACGCGGCCACCGTGCTCAGCTGGGTCGCCGCCCAGACCGAGCGCATCGACGTCGGCTCGGCCATCTTCCAGATCCCGGCCCGCCAGCCCGCGATGACCGCGATGACCGCCGCGACCCTGGACTCGCTGTCGGGCGGCCGCTTCCGCCTCGGCCTCGGGGTCTCGGGCCCCCAGGTGTCCGAAGGCTGGTACGGCGTCAGGTTCGACAAGCCGCTGGCCCGCACCCGCGAGTACGTGGAGATCGTCCGCAAGGCCATGACGCGCGAGCGGCTGTCGTTCGAGGGCGAGCACTGGACGCTGCCGCTGCCGGGCGGCCCGGGCAAGCCGCTCAAGCTGACCGTGCACCCCGAGCGCGAGCACATCCCGCTCTACATCGCCGCGATCGGCCCGAAGAACCTGGAGCAGACCGGCGAGATCGCGGACGGCGCGCTGCTCATCTTCCCCTCCGCCGAGCACCTCGAGGACACCGCGATCAAGCACCTGCGCGCGGGCCGCGAGAAGGCCGGAAAGACGATGGAGGGCTTCGACGTCTGCCCGACCCTGCCGCTCGCCGTCGGCGACGACAAGGACGTCACGGCGCTCGCCGACATGTTCCGCCCGTACACGGCGCTGTACGTCGGCGGCATGGGCAGCTTCAAGCAGAACTTCTACAACCAGCTGGCCCGGCGCATGGGCTACGAGAAGGAAGCCGCCGAGATCCAGGAGAAGTACCTGTCCGGCGACAAGGAGGGCGCGGCGGCCGCGATCCCGCACTCCCTGATCGACCAGACGACCCTGCTCGGCTCCGTGGACCGCATCGCCGACCGCATGCAGGCCTACGCCGCCGCCGGGGTCACCACGCTCACGCTGGCCCCCGCGGGCTTCACGCTGGAGGACCGGCTCGCCTCGCTGCGGGCCGGCACCGAGGCCCTGGAGCGGGCCGGACTCGCGTAACCGGGGCGCGGGGCCGGCGGGAAAGTTCTGCGGCCGTGGTGGGGGCTCGGGGGTCTTCCCCGCCACGGCCGTCACGAGGAACAACGCACGGACGGCCCCTTGGTTACGCGCCCCCGGACCTCGTTCGTCGTCCATCGTTCGGCCGATTAGTCGGACACATCGGTTGCCGGTCCGTGAACAACCCATTTGACTCGTTTTCTGCACAACTCTGCAGAGAGGGTGTCAATGATGCTGTCCGCCAAGAGCCTGTTCCAGGAAATCCTCGACAACGACGAGTCCTACCGTCTCTTCTGCTCCATCGCCGCCAGCGGCGAGTCGCAGGGCGGCTGGGAGAACGCCCGCATCGCCGCACTCGTCCCGGCGGCCGAACGCGACCTCGCCCCCAAGATCGCCCGGCACGGCGCCGACGAGGACAAGCACGGCAGGATCTTCAACGCCCTCCTGAGGAAGCGCGGCCTCCAGCCCGTCGAGGTGCCCTCCGACACCGACTACACGATGCTCCTGGAACGGCACGGCATCGGCCTCGCGCACGACAAGCTCAAGGGCGAGCAGCCCCTGACCGTGCAGGACATCGTCACCTATCTGGCCCACAGCCGGGTCACCGAGCAGCGCGCCTCCGAGCAGATGGACCTCCTGCGCAGGCACTTCGCAGACCACCCCGACATCGGCCGCGCGGTCAGGATGATCTCCGCCGACGAGGACAACCACCTCGCCTACTGCCACGAGGAACTGCTCCGCTTCGCCTACGCCGGCCACGGCCGCGCCATCCAGCGCGCCCTGCGCGAGTGCGCCCTCGCCGAGATCCGCGTCTACCGGGACGTCAGCCTCGCCGTGATGGCCCGCATGGGCCGGATCCTCGGCTGGTCCCGTCCCAAGGCCGCCGTCCTCGCCGCCGGCATCCACGCCGTCCACGCCTACGAGCGGGCCGCCGGCTGGCGCCGCATGGTCACCCTGAAGATGCCCGAACGGCGCGGCGCCCTGAACGGCCCCGCCACGGCCGCACCGGAGTTCGCCTGACCCCCGCGGGCCCGCTACAGCCAGCCCCGGCGCTTGAACAGCCGGAACAGCAGGACCTCCAGCACGGCCATCACCGCGATCACCGCCGGATAGCCCCACCGCCAGTGCAGCTCCGGAATGTGGTCGAAGTTCATGCCGTAGACCCCCGCGATCATCGTGGGGACCGCGGCCATGGCCGCCCACGCGGAGATCTTCCGCATGTCGTCGTTCTGCCGCACGCTCATCTGCGCCAGATGCGCCGACAGGATGTCCGAGACCAGCCGGTCCAACTGCTCCACGGACTCGTTCACCCGCATCAGGTGGTCGTTGACGTCCCGGAAGAAGGGCTGCGCCTCGTCGTGCACGAACGGCACGTCCGCCACCTTCAGGCCCGACCCCGAGAGCCGGGCCAGCGGCACCGCGAGCGGCACCGTCGCCCGGCGGAACTCCTGGACCTGCCGCTTGAACGCGTAGATCCGCGACGCGGTGTGGCGCGACCCGCCGAGCTGCGGCGAGAACACCTCCGCCTCCAGCTCCTCCAGGTCCGTGCCGAGCTCGGTCGCCACCTCCAGATAGTGGTCCACGGTCGCGTCCGCGATCGAGTAGAGCACCGCCGTCGGCCCGTGCCGCAGCGTGTCGGGATCCGCCTCCAGGCGCTGCCGGACCGCCTTGAGCGGCGACTCCTCGCCGTGCCGCACGGTCACCACGAACGAGTCGCCCACGAACACCATGACCTCGCCGGAGGTGACGGTGTCGCTCTTCGGCTCGTACGACACCGGCTTGAGGACCACGAACAGCGAGTCCTCGTACACCTCCAGCTTCGGCCGCTGATGGGCCTTGAGGGCGTCCTCGACCGCCAGCGGATGCAGCGCGAACTCCTCCGTGACCAGGTCGAACTCGTCCTCCGTCGGCTCGTGCAGACCGATCCACACGAAGGCGTGGCCACCGGCACGGCACTGGGCCAGGGCCTCGGAGAGGTCGTCGGCACCCTCGGTGCGGCGGCCGTCACGATAGATGGCGCAGTCGACGATCACGGTGCGCATTCTCCCGCCGCCGGGGCCCCCGCGCACACCGGGGGCCGCTTTCCACAGGGCCCGCCGCCTTTCGGCGCCGTCCGTCTACGCTGGGCCGCATGCCCACGCTGATCCTCGTCCGGCACGGACGCTCCACCGCCAACACCGCGGGACTGCTCGCCGGCTGGACACCCGGCGTAGCGCTCGACGAACGCGGGACGCAGCAGGCCGCCGCCCTGCCCGGCCGGCTGGCCGCACTCCCGATCGCCGAGGTCGTCACCAGCCCCCTCCAGCGCTGCCGCGAAACCGTCCAGCCGCTGCTCGAGGCCCGCCCCGACGTCCCCGTACACACCGAGGAACGCATCGGAGAGGCCCACTACGGCGACTGGTCGGGCCGCAAGCTCGCCGAGCTCAAGGACGAGCCGCTGATGGACGTCGTCCAGGCGCACCCCTCCGCGGCCGCCTTCCCCGGCGGCGAATCGATGCGGGCCATGCAGCACCGCGCCGCCGAAGCGGTACGCGAGTGGAACGCGCGCGTGGAGCGCGACCACGGCGCCGACGCCGTCTACCTCATGTGCTCGCACGGCGACATCATCAAGTCGCTCGTCGCCGACGCACTCGGACTTCATCTCGACCTCTTTCAGCGGATCTCCGTAGAACCGTGTTCCATAACGGCGATCCGTTACACCCGGCTGAGGCCATTTCTCGTCCGCCTCGGAGACACCGGCGACCTCGCCTCGCTCGCCCCGCGCGAGGAAACCCCGGACGGCGACGCTCCGGTCGGGGGCGGTGCGGGCGCACCGTGATCGTCGGCCGCAGTAGGGTGAAGCGGTCGAACCAGCACAGTAGTTGTCAACCCGTTCCCCGCCGATGCGGGCCGGCGCCGACCGCCGGCCCATGCCGATTCAATGGAGACAGGACGTGTCCCGTCAGGTGTTCCTCTACGACCCCCCGGACCGCTTCGTGGCCGGCACGGTCGGGTTGCCCGGACGCCGTACCTTCTTCCTGCAGGCATCCTCCGGCCCCCGGGTGACGAGCGTGGCCCTGGAGAAGACCCAGGTCGCCGCGCTCGCCGAGCGCATGGACGAGCTCCTCGACGAGGTCGTCCGGCGCACCGGCGGCAGCGCCCCCGTCCCCGCCATGGCCGCGACGGACGTGTCCGACACCGCGCCCCTCGACACCCCCGTCGAGGAGGAGTTCCGGGTCGGCACCATGGCACTGGCCTGGGACGGCGAGGAACAGCGCATGATCGTCGAGGCGCAGGCCCTCGTGGAGGTCGAGGCGGAGTCCGACGAGGACCTCGCCGAGGCCGAGGAGCGGCTCCTCCAGGACGAGGAGAACGGCCCCCCGATGCTCCGCGTCCGCCTCACCGGCACCCAGGCCAGGGCCTTCGCCAAGCGCGCCCTCGACGTCGTCAACGCCGGCCGGCCCCCCTGCCCGCTCTGCAGCCTCCCGCTCGACCCGGAAGGACACGTATGTCCGCGCCAGAACGGATACCGCCGCGGAGCGTGACGACCGCCGAGCTGCTCGCCCGGGGCGAGCTGAAGGTGCGCGGACAGATCCGTGAGGCCTCCAACACGGTGCTGTACTGCTCCGTGTCCTACGAGGGCCGCGAGGCGTTCTGCGTCTACAAACCCGTCGCCGGCGAGCGGCCGCTGTGGGACTTCCCCGACGGCACCCTCGCCCAGCGCGAGGTCGCCGCCTACGAGGTCTCCGAGGCCACCGGCTGGGGGCTCGTGCCCACCACCGTGCTCCGCGACGGGCCCTACGGCGAGGGCATGTGCCAGATGTGGATCGAGCCGACCGCCACCGAGGACGGGCAGGGACTGCTCGCGCTCGTGGAGGGCGAGGAGCCCGCCGAGGGCTGGAAGGCGATCGGTTTCGCCGAGGTCGGCGAGGGCGAGACGGCGCTGCTCGTGCACGCCGACGACGCCCGGCTGCGCCGGCTCGCCGTCCTGGACGCCGTGATCAACAACGCCGACCGCAAGGGCGGCCATCTGCTGCCGTCGCAGGAGGGCCGCCTCTACGGCATCGACCACGGGGTCACCTTCAACGCCGAGAACAAGCTGCGCACCCTGCTGTGGGGCTGGGCCGGGGAGCCGCTCACCGAGGAGGCCCTCCAGGTCCTGGCCTCCCTGCGCGACGCGCTGGAGCCGGGCGCACCGCTCGCCACCCGCTTGGCCGAACTCGTGACCGCCGCCGAGATCGAGGCCACCCGCGCCCGGGTCGGGGCGATGCTCGCCTCCGGCAGGCACCCGGAACCGAGCGGCGACTGGCCCGCCATTCCCTGGCCCCCCGTGTAACGCGAGGGCCCGTCCGTGCCGCGCGGGCCGGGGAAAAGAGCCTCTTCCGGCCAACCGGTGCTGCCCGGTTCGTATGCGGAAGTCCCGTCCGGTTAGGCTCATGACATGTATGCCTGGCCCGCTTCTGAGGTCCCCGCCCTGCCTGGTGAGGGCCGCGACCTCCGGATCCACGACACCGCGACCGGTGGGCTCGTCACCCTCACCCCCGGTCCCGTCGCCCGTATCTACGTGTGCGGTATCACGCCGTACGACGCCACCCACATGGGGCACGCGGCGACCTACAACGCGTTCGACCTCGTGCAGCGCGTGTGGCTCGACACCAAGCGGCAGGTTCACTACGTCCAGAACGTGACGGACGTCGACGACCCGCTCCTGGAGCGGGCCCAGCGCGACGGCGTCGACTGGGTGGGACTCGCCGAGAAGGAGACCGCCCTCTTCCGTGAGGACATGACGGCCCTGCGGATGCTGCCGCCGCGCCACTACATAGGCGCCGTCGAGGCGATACCCGGCATCGTGCCGCTCGTCGAGCGGCTCCGGGACGCCGGGGCGGCGTACGAACTCGACGGCGACGTGTACTTCTCCGTCGAGGCCGACCCCGACTTCGGCAAGGTCTCCAACCTGGACGCCGCGACCATGCGCCTGCTCTCCGCCGAGCGCGGCGGCGACCCGGACCGGCCCGGCAAGAAGAACCCCCTCGACCCGATGCTGTGGATGGCCGCCCGCGACGGCGAGCCGAGCTGGGACGGCGGCTCACTGGGCCGCGGACGCCCCGGCTGGCACATCGAGTGCGTCGCCATCGCCCTCGACCACCTCGGCATGACCTTCGACGTCCAGGGCGGCGGCTCCGACCTCGCCTTCCCGCACCACGAGATGGGCGCCTCCCACGCCCAGGTGCTGACCGGCGAGTTCCCGATGGCCAAGGCGTACGTCCACGCCGGCATGGTCGCGCTGGACGGCGAGAAGATGTCGAAGTCCAAGGGCAACCTCGTCTTCGTGTCCCGCCTGCGGCGCGACGGGGTCGACCCCGCCGCCATCCGGCTGGCGCTGCTCGCGCACCACTACCGCTCCGACTGGGAGTGGACGGACAGCGTCCTCGACGAGGCCGTCGCCCGCCTGGCCGACTGGCGTTCCGCGGTGTCCCGCCCCGACGGGCCGTCCGCCGACGCGCTCGTCGAGGAGATCCGCGCCGCGCTCTCCGCCGACCTCGACGCCCCGGCCGCGCTCGCCGCCGTCGACCGGTGGGCCGCGCTCCAGCACGAGAGCGGCGGCACGGACGAGAGCGCCCCCGGCGTCGTCTCGCGGGCCGTCGACGCCCTCCTCGGCGTCGCCCTGTAGCAACCCCTGCCGCCGCGCTCCCCGAGCGCGGCGGGACACCCGAGTGCCGGGCGGAGACCTCCTCCG
This sequence comes from Streptomyces aureus, assembly GCF_000725495.1. Lineage (GTDB taxonomy): Bacteria > Actinomycetota > Actinomycetes > Streptomycetales > Streptomycetaceae > Streptomyces > Streptomyces aureus_B. The sequence continues at coordinate 117,950 of NZ_KL647042.1, read as the reverse complement.
CCCGGCACTCGGCGTTCTCGCGGAACCCTGCTCCTAGCGGGTCACGATGACGGACTGGACCGCCCCGGTGGCGGTGTCGTAGATCCCGTAGACCTGCTGCCCGTAGGCGAAGGCCTTCTGGACCACCTCGTGGGTCACCGGGTCGGGGTGGACGAGCCGGCGCCAGCCGTTGTCGATGAACAGGTACAGGGCCTGCGGCTGGCCGGGCAGCGGGGTCACGACGTCCTGGAAGTGCTGGGCCATGCCGATGGCCAGGGACCTGGTCTCCACGGCGCTCTGCAGGATCAGCGCCTCGCCCTGCTGGATCCGCTGGTGCTGCTGCTGACCGCCGAGCTGCTGACCGCCGAGCTGCTGGAGCAGCTGCTGGAACGGCGGCTGCTGCCCGAGCTGCTGGAGCTGCTGCTGAAGATGCTGCGGAACCTGCTGTCCGGTCTCGGGCCGGCCGAAGGACTGCTGAGTCTGCGGTCCGAACTGCGTCTGCGGCCCGATGTGCGCCTGCTGCCCCATCTGCGCCTGCTGGCTGATCTGCTGGCCGAGGGGCATCTGCTGCGCGAACGGCATCTGCTGCCCGAACGGCTGCTGCTGGGCGATGCCCTGCTGCTGGTAGGGCGAGGTGCTCGGGTACTGCTGCTGTCCCTGCTGGCTCATCTGCGGGATCGTGCTCATGCTCGGTGCCACCTTCCATTCATGGTTGGTTGCGTTCCGTTCCGGTCCGGCGGGACGACGTCCTCAGCCCGTGATCACCAGGCCGACGATCTCGTCGTCCGCGAACCAGACCCTCACGTCGGGCCGTCCCCCCGCGAAGGCGGTGTGCACCGCCTGGCGGATCTCGGGGGACGGACTGTCGAGGCTGCGCCAGGCACCGGCGACGAACAGCCGGAGCCTCGGCGGAAGTTCACGCGGATACGGCAGCAGCTCGTCCCAGTACCGCTCGGCGCGGCCCGAGCCGACCGCCTCCGGCAGCAGACGGGTCACCGCCGCCTTGATGTCGGGCCGGCTGCCGATGCGCTGGGAGGCGGGCCGGCCCGGCGCGTCCTGCTGCGGGGAACCCGTCGCCCGCAGCAGGACGCGCGCACGCTCCGAGGACATCGGCGCCTGGCCCGCGGCCTTGAGCATGCCCTGCAGCGCGGCCAGGGCACCGACCACCACCGGGGAGGCGGATGAGGTCCCGGAGAACGTGTCCGTGTACCAGGCGATCTCCTCGGCCCCGCCCTGCAGATCGCCGGGCCGGTCCCAGAAGCCGCCGGTGGTCGTGACCTCGCGTCCCCAGCCCTGCGCGTCCACGCGCGCGCCGTAGTTGGAGAACGCGAGCCGTGAACGGTCCGGCCCGTGGTCGCGCCCGTGGGTGCCGGGCGGCGGCGCGCCCGCGCCGACCAGGATCGCGCCGGAGGAGGGGTTGGAGGGATTGAACGGGTTGCGCCACCACTCGGGGAACTCCGCGGGACGGCGTTCGTAGAGCGCGTCGTCGAGCGACTCGGCGCCGTTCCCGGCGGCCGCCACCACGAGGATGCCCCGGGCGGTCGCGTCCTGGATGGCGGCGAAGTCGTCGGGCCACCATTCCAGGGGGATGTAGCCGGCCTGGCTGTCGCGCTCCTCGAAGTCGAACCGGGGCCCCGGAGCGTGCAGTTCGACCAGGATGATGTCGCCCGGGCCCAGCCGTTCGGCCGCCGCGTGGATCGCCGCGGCCGTCCCGATGCCCTGGACGGACGCGGCCGCGGTCACGGCCTCCGGCACGATTCCGGTGATCCCGTGCTCGTTGCGGTCACCGCCGATCACCCCGATCACGGCGGTGCCGTGGTTGCGCCAGGCCAGGTCCGTGTGCGGTGTGCCCACCACGACACCGGCCAGCTTCGACGCCAGGTCCTCGTGCCCGAGCTGCCAGGCGCCCTCGACGTCGATCACGGTGACGCCCCGGCCCGAACCGCCCGGACGCTGCCACGCCCAGTACGCGTCGACGCCCTCGGGCGCCGGGCGCAGATAGCCCTGCCGCCCCGTGAAGTCCGGGGTGATGGGCGCCCCTTCCTTCAGCCGCCGGTCGTCCTCGCCGCGGCCGGCCCACAGCGCCGGTTCCGGCGCCGCGGGAACGGCACCCGGCTTCACGTACGCCGCGTCGATCCCCGGCAGCGCGGCGATCCGCGCCCGCAGCTCCTGAGCACGACTGCGGGCACCGCGCAGCCGGTAGAACAGCGCGAGGTCGGGCCCGTTCCCGGTGCCCGCCGCGGACTGCCCGATCCGGTCCTCGCCGCCGAACAGCGGCTCCAGCACGAGCTGTTCGTCACTGAGGAACATGTCGAGGGCCGAGACGTCCGCGCCCGCGGCCGAGCGGACGCCCTCGGCCCGTGCCCGCAGCCTGACCTCCGGACGGGCGACGACGATCAGCTCCTGCTCGGCTCCTCGGTAGGTGAATCCCGCTCCGTCGGGCCCCGGCCCGGACAATCCCGGGCCCTGCGCCGGCTGTACCTGGTCGGTCATCGCGTACCGCTCCCTTCGATCCCTGGGGTGCCGGTCCCTGCGTGTGCCGTTCGCTGCGTGTCCCGCGCCGTGCCGTGCGCTGTCCTGCGGCCGGCGCCGCGCGCCGACTCCCCTCGAGGGGCGGCGCCTTCGACGCACAACCTGGCACGCCCACCGGATCCCGTCCACCCCGAATGCGCCAACTTGGTTTGAGAACAAGTTGAATTGGGCAACGTGTGCAATCCGTCCTGAAACAGATGTCACGCCGAATTCCGGCCGAAGGCAGGCGAGACGGATGTCATGTCGTGGGACGCCATGGGTGGTTGAACGCCCCCGGACACGAGCCGCCCGGGCGGACGGCACCGCGGCGGACGTGGGGGACCGGGCCGGCGCGGGCTTGGTCCGGCCGCGTCCGCGCCGGGGACCCCGGGCAACACGAAGGGGCGGTACGCGTGGCGCGTACCGCCCCTTGCGGGCCTGTCACTCCTCGGAGGAGTCCTCCCCGCCGGAGCCCGGCGAGTCGGAGGAACCGGGGGAGCCGGGGGAGTCGGAGGAGCCGGGCGGATCGGACGGCCCGGAGGCATCCGGTGGCTCTGGGGACTCCGGTGTCTCCTCGGGCGCCGCCGCGTCCGCCGCCGGTGCGTCGGGTTCGTCGGGCGATCCCGGACCGTCCCCGGAGCCGGACGTACGGTCCCGGGCGTCCGGGCCGCCCTCCTGTCCGTTGCCGGACTCGGGGCGCTGTGCCACCGGCGGCCGGGTGCGGCCCCCCGGAGTGTCCCGGAGGTACGAGGCGGGCTCGCCGCCCTCCGTCGCGAGGCCGGAGGCTCCCGCCGTCGGACCCCCGCCGTCCCTGCGGCGCAGATACCGCTCGAACTCGCGGGCGATCGCCTCGCCCGAGGCCTCCGGCAGCTCGGCGGTGTCCCGGGCCTCCTCCAGCGTCTGCACGTACTCGGCGACCTCGCTGTCCTCGGCGGCCAGCTGGTCGACGCCCAGCTGCCAGGCCCGCGCGTCCTCGGGCAGCTCGCCCAGCGGGATGCGCAGGTCGATGAGGTCCTCCAGGCGGTTGAGCAGCGCCAGCGTCGCCTTCGGGTTCGGCGGCTGCGACACGTAGTGCGGTACGGCCGCCCACAGGGACACGGCCGGTACGCCCGCGTGCGTGCACGCCTCCTGGAGGATGCCGACGATGCCCGTGGGGCCCTCGTACTTGGTCTCCTCCAGGTCCATCGTGCGCGCCAGGTCGGAGTCCGAGGTGACCCCGCTGACCGGCACCGGACGGGTGTGCGGGGTGTCACCGAGCAGCGCGCCCAGGATCACCACCAGCTCCACGCCCAGTTCGTGCGCGAAGCCCAGCAGTTCGTTGCAGAACGAGCGCCAGCGCATCGACGGCTCGATGCCCCGGACCAGCACGAGGTCGCGCGGCTTCTCGCCGCCGACGCGGACCACCGACAGCCGCGTGGTCGGCCACGTGATCTTGCGTACGCCGCCGTCCAGCCACACCGTCGGACGGTTCACCTGGAAGTCGTAGTAGTCCTCGGCGTCCAGCGCCGCGAACACCTCGCCCTTCCATTCCCGGTCCAGATGCGCGACCGCGGCGGAGGCGGCGTCACCGGCGTCGTTCCAGCCCTCGAACGCGGCCACCATGACTGGGTCGATCAGCTCGGGAACCCCCTCCAGCTCGATCACCCAGCGCCTCCTTCCGATCTGCCCTCACGTGCGCCTCAACCTTACGGCGTGCCGAGGGGGCCTCCGCAGCCCCCTTGCACGGGGGAGTGAACGGATCACTGCCCCGTCCGGGGCCCGGAAACACGCGCGCCCGCGACCCCGACCCGCGCGCCCGTCCGCGCCGCACCCGGCCAACTCGCGGGTCCGCCGGACGCCTTGCCGGGGCGGACGGGTCCGCGGACGCGGGGCGAACGCACACGGCCGAGGGGCGGCACCCCCCGTGGGAGCCGCCCCTCGGCCGTCCCGCACCGGGTCAGGTCCGGGCGGGCGCCTAGTTGCCGTCGAGCAGGTCCTGGACCCGGCCGCGGACCTCGTCCGTGGCCAGACCCCGGATCGTCAGGGTCGTACGGCGGCGCAGCACGTCGTCCGCCGTCTCGGCCCATTCGTTGTCCCGGGCGTAGACGACCTGTGCCCAGATCTCCGGGGCGTCGGGGTGGACCCGCTCACCCAGCGCCGGGTTCTCGTTCGCCAGCCGGGCGATGTCGAAGGCCAGCGAGCCGTAGTGGGTGGCCAGGTGCCGGGCCGTGTCGGCGGCCATGCGCGGACCGGGCGCCGGGCCGTCCACCAGCAGCCGGTGGGCGACCGCGCGCGGGTTGGCGACACCGGGCAGCGGCAGCTTGCGCGGCAGCTCGGAGATCGGCTCGAAGTCCTCGCCGAGCGGGCGGCCCGGCAGCGACTCCAGCTTCTGCATCACCGTACGGCCGATGTGGCGGAAGGTCGTCCACTTGCCGCCCGCGACGGACAGCATCCCGCCGCGGCCCTCCGTGACGACCGTCTCGCGCTTGGCCTTCGAGGTGTCGCCGGGGCCGCCGGGCAGCACCCGCAGACCGGCGAAGGAGTAGGTGATCAGGTCCCGCGAGAGCTGCTGGTCGCGGATGGAGAACGCGGCCTCGTCGAGTATCTGGGCCGTGTCCTTCTCGGTGACCGCCACGTCCGCCGGGTCGCCCTCGTACTCCTCGTCGGTGGTGCCGAGCAGGAGCATGTCCTCCCAGGGGAGGGCGAAGGTGATGCGGTACTTGTCGATCGGGGTGGCCAGCGCCGCCTTCCACGGGGAGGTGCGCTTGAGGACCAGGTGCGCGCCCTTGGACAGCCGGATCGACGGAGCGGCGTTCGGGTCCTCCAGCCTGCGCAGGTGGTCGACCCAGGGGCCGGTCGCGTTCAGCACGAGCCGGGCGTCCACGCCGAACTCGTCGCCGGACAGCCGGTCCCGCAGCTCGGCGCCCGTCACCCGGCCGCGGGTGAAGCGCAGGCCCGTCACCTCGGCGTGGTTCAGGACCGTGGCGCCCGACTCGACGGCCGCGCGGACCGTCATGAGCGCCATCCGGGAGTCGTTCATCTGGTCGTCGCCGTACACGGCCACGGCCTTGAGGTTGTCGGTGCGCAGCTCGGGCACGTCCTGCGCGGCCTTCGAGGGGCTGAGCAGGTGCCCGACCCCGTCACCGAAGGCCGACAGGGCGGAGTAGGCGAAGACGCCCGCCCCGAGCTTCGCCGCGCCGTGCGGCCCGCCCTTGTACACGGGGAGGTAGAACGTGAGCGGGTTCGCCAGGTGGGGGGCCACCTGGCGGGAGACCGCACGGCGCTCGAAGTGGTTCTCCGCCACCAGCTTCACCGCGCCGGTCTGCAGGTAGCGCAGACCGCCGTGGAGGAGCTTGGAGGAGGCGGAGGAGGTGGCGCCGGCGAAGTCGCCGGCGTCGACCAGCGCCACCCTGAGCCCGGACTGCGCGGCGTGCCAGGCGGTGGAGATGCCCAGGATGCCGCCGCCGATGACGAGGAGGTCGTACGTCGCCTTGGAGAGCTGCTCCCGGGCCTCGGCGCGGCTCGGGTTCGAGCCGGAGGCCGGGTGCGTACCGAGGGCGGGCACGGACTGCAGGGTGGACTGACTGGTCATTGCGGGTTCTTACTCCTCGTCAGTTCTCGTCTTCGATCCAGCCCATGGTCCGTTCCACGGCCTTGAGCCAGCTCTTGTACTCACGGTCGCGCACGTCCGCGGCCATGTTGGGGGTCCATTCCGCGGCCCGGCGCCAGTTGGCGCGCAGGTCCTCGGTGTTGGTCCAGAAGCCGACGGCCAGGCCGGCGGCGTAGGCGGCGCCGAGGCAGGTGGTCTCGGCGACCATCGGGCGCACCACGGGTGCGTCCAGGACGTCGGCCAGGGTCTGCATCAGCAGGTTGTTGGAGGTCATGCCGCCGTCGACCTTGAGGGCCGTGAGCTCGACGCCGGAGTCCTTGGTCATGGCGTCGCTGATCTCACGGGTCTGCCAGGCCGTGGCCTCCAGGACGGCGCGCGCGATGTGCGCCTTGGTGACGTACCGGGTCAGTCCGGCGATCACACCGCGGGCGTCGGGACGCCAGTACGGGGCGAACAGACCGGAGAAGGCCGGCACGAAGTAGGCGCCGCCGTTGTCCTCGACCGAGGACGCGAGCGTCTCGATCTCGGCGGCGGACTGGATCAGGCCCATCTGGTCGCGCATCCACTGGACGAGCGAGCCGGTGACGGCGATGGAGCCTTCGAGGGCGTAGACCGGGTCCTGGTCGCCGATCCGGTAGCCGACCGTGGTCAGCAGCCCCGAGTAGGAGTTGATGATCTTGTCACCGGTGTTCATCAGCATGAACGTGCCGGTGCCGTAGGTGGACTTGGCCTCGCCCTCGGAGAAACAGGTCTGGCCGAACAGGGCCGCCTGCTGGTCGCCGAGCGCGGAGGCGACGGGGATGCCGCCGAGCAGCTCGCCGAGCGGTCCGCCGGTGATCTCGCCGTAGACCTCGGCGGAGGAGCGGATCTCCGGCAGCATCGCCAGCGGGACGCCGATGGACTCGGCGATCTTGTCGTCCCACTCCAGCGTGTGCAGGTTCATCAGCATGGTGCGGGAGGCGTTGGTGACGTCGGTGACGTGCTTGCCGCCGTTCACACCGCCGGTCAGGTTCCAGATGACCCAGGTGTCCATGGTGCCGAAGAGGATGTCCCCGGCCTCGGCGCGCTCGCGCAGGCCCTCGACGTTGTCCAGCAGCCAGCGGGCCTTGGGGCCGGCGAAGTACGACGCGAGCGGCAGGCCGGTCTCGCGGCGGAAGCGGTCCTGGCCGACGTTGCGGCCGAGCTCCTTGCAGAGCGCGTCGGTGCGGGTGTCCTGCCAGACGAGCGCGTTGTGGACGGGCTCGCCGGTGTTCTTGTCCCACAGCAGCGTGGTCTCACGCTGGTTGGTGATGCCGATGGCCTTGATGTCGTCCCGGGTGATGCCGGCCTTCGAGACGGCTCCGGCGACGACCTCCTGGACGTTGGTCCAGATCTCGGCGGCGTTGTGCTCGACCCAGCCCGGCTTCGGGAAGATCTGCTCGTGCTCCTTCTGGTCGACGGAGACGATGCGGCCGTCGCGGTCGAAGACGATGCAGCGCGACGAGGTGGTGCCCTGGTCGATCGCGGCGATGAAGGGGCCGGCGGTGTGTGCGTCGGTCACTTGGTGCTCCTGGTGTCCGTGGGAGAGGGGCTGTATACGGCGCTGTGCTTCAAAGCTGTGCTGTGCGGCTCATGGTGCATGGGACGCGGCTTCCAAGCGTGCTGGAGCGGGGCTCCTAGGCGAAGGCGACGTTGTATATGCCTGCTGCGATCGCGCCGCCGATGAGCGGGCCGACGACCGGTATCCAGGCGTAGCTCCAGTCGGAACCACCCTTGTTGGGCAGGGGGAGCAGGGCGTGCACGATGCGCGGTCCGAGGTCACGGGCCGGGTTGATCGCGTAGCCGGTGGGGCCGCCGAGGGAGAGACCGATGCTCACGACCACGAAGGAGGTGATCAGGGCGCCGAGGACGCCCAGGCCGTCGCCGTTGTTGTTCAGGCCCTGCGTGAGGATGGCGAGAATCAGCACCACCGTGCCGATGATCTCGGTGGCGAGGTTCTGCACGGCGTTGCGGATCTCGGGGCCGGTGGAGAAGACACCGAGCACCGGGCCGGCGCCGGACTCCTCCGCCTCGACCGCCTTCGTGACCTTCTCCTCGGGCACTCCGACGATCTCTCTGTCGGTGAGGTGCGCCAGGAACTGGCCGTAGTAGGCGACCCAGACCAGGACCGCGCCGATCATGGCGCCGAGCAGCTGTCCGCCCCAGTAGGTGGCGAGGTTGCTGTAGTCGTCGTCCTTGATGGCGAGCGCCAGGCTGACGGCCGGGTTGAGGTGGGCGCCGGACAGCGGCGCCGAGATGTAGACCGCGGTCATGACCGCGAAGCCCCATCCGAAGGCGATGGCCAGCCATCCGGCGGCACGTGCCTTGGAGGCCTTGAGGGTCACGGCGGCGCACACGCCGCCGCCGAGCAGGATGAGAACGGCGGTACCGATGGTCTCGCCGATGAAGATGTCGGAGCTGGACACCCGCGACTCCTTTGTCCTTCGTCCAGGGGAAGCCGAACCCCGGGTCCCACCGGTGGTTCGTGCTCTCGGGGAGTGAGAGCGATGTCGGCCCCGGCATTGCCACACCTTAACGCCTATTGCCGGTAGGTGTTCGACAATGTCGACCGATGGACGGGAGTCTTGCTCCCGCTTCATCGCTCCGTCAAGGGTTCGGTTATTGAAAACGCGATCGTTATTGATAGCTGTGTGCTATCGGTGCGTCGCCGCACGTCCGAGGGCATGCGAAGGAGGCCGGGAAGCGTTCCGCTTCCCGGCCTCGAGCCCTGCGTGTGCCTCATCCCGGCCCGTACGAAAACGGGACCCAGGGGTGTGAAAAACGCCGTCGGCGGGCCCTCGCCGCGGAGCGGCCGCCCCGGGGTCCCCGAGGCGCCGGAAGCTCCCGGCGGGCGCCGTACGCGCCGCTACGGGCCGGCGAACGTGCTGCTGGGGCCTGCGAAGGCGCTGCAAGGACCCCGCGAACGAGCCGCTGGAGCCGGGGAACGCGCTGCTGAGACCCTGCGAACGCGCCGCCAGGGCTCCGCGAACGTCGTTCGCGTCAGAAGCGTCCGGCGCCCAGGTCGCGCGACACCGCGCGGGCGCAGTCGCGCACCGCCGCGATCAGCTCCGGGCGCAGCTCGCCGTCCTTGCAGACCCGCTCCACGGCCCCGGTGACGCCCACCGCGCCGACCGGCATCCGCCGCCGGTTGTGGATCGGCGCGGCCACCGAGGCGACCCCCGTCCACGTCTCCTCGACGTCGTCCGCGTAGCCGCGCGCCCGGGTCACGTCGAGGACACCCTCGAAGTCGTCGAGCTCGCTGATCGTGCGCGGGGTGAACGCCTTGCGCTCGACCTCCAGGACCTCGCTGTGCGCCACCGGGTCGTACGCCGACAGCACCTTGCCCAGCGCCGTGGAGTGCAGCGGCTGCATCGCCCCGACCTCCAGGACCTGCCGGCTGTCGTCGGGCCGGAAGACGTGGTGCACGATCAGCACGCCCTGCTGGTGCAGCACGCCCAGATACACGCTCTCACCGCTGGCGCGGGCCAGGTCGTCGGTCCACACCAGGGCGCGCGCCCGCAGTTCGTGCACGTCCAGATAGGTGGTGCCCAGCCGCAGCAGCTCGGCGCCCAGCTGGTAGCGGCCCGAGACCGAGTCCTGCTCGACGAACCCCTCCTGCTGGAGGGTGCGCAGGATGCCGTGGGCCGTACCCTTGGCCAGACCGAGCGAGGAGGCGATGTCCGACAGGCCGAGCTGCCGCTCGCCGCCCGCGAGCAGCCGCAGCATGGCCGCTGCCCGTTCGAGCGACTGGATGTTCCGTGCCATCGCCGTGCTGCCTCCGTCCCCTTCGACCGTCGGCGCGTCCACCCGCTGCCGTTCGGCAATGTCGAACACTACCGGTCGTCACCGAGCTCCCGCCAATGGGTGGTCGCCCCGCGTTCCGTCCGCCGCCACACGGGCGTCACCCACGCCACGCCCGTCCGCCTCGTGGACGCCCCCGCCCCCTCCGCGGTGCTCCGGGCTACCCTGACGGCGTGCGCCTTCCATGGGAAGCGCAAAGCCGACAGCCGTCGCACTCCAGGGAGCACCTTCATGGCCTCGTTGCCGAACCCGTCCCTTTCGTCCGGTCCCGCCGAGGGCCGCAGGCGGACCGAAGCACTTCGAGAAGCGCTCGCCACCCGTGTCGTGGTGGCCGACGGCGCGATGGGCACGATGCTCCAGGCGCAGGACCCGACGCTCGAGGACTTCGAGAACCTCGAGGGCTGCAACGAGATCCTCAACGTCACCCGCCCCGACATCGTGCGCTCCGTCCACGAGGCGTACTTCGAGGTCGGCGTCGACTGCGTCGAGACCAACACCTTCGGCGCGAACCACTCCGCGATGGCCGAGTACGACATCGCGGACCGCGTGAACGAGCTCTCCGAGGCCGGCGCCCGCATCGCCCGCGAGGTCGCCGACTCCTTCGGCGCCCGCGACGGCCGCCAGCGCTGGGTGCTCGGCTCGATCGGCCCCGGCACCAAGCTGCCCACCCTCGGCCACGTCTCCTACGGCACCCTGCGCGACGGCTTCCAGGCGAACGCCGAGGGCCTGCTGTCCGGCGGCGCCGACGCGCTGATCGTCGAGACGACCCAGGACCTGCTGCAGACCAAGGCGTCCGTCCTCGGCGCGCACCGCGCCATGGAGGCCACCGGCCACCGGGTGCCCCTGCTGGTCTCCATGGCCTTCGAGACCACCGGCACCATGCTGCTGGGCTCCGAGATCGGCGCCGCGCTGACCGCGCTGGAACCGCTCGGCATCGACATGATCGGCCTGAACTGCTCGACCGGCCCCGCCGAGATGAGCGAGCACCTGCGCTACCTCACCCGGCACTCCCGCATCCCGCTGCTGTGCATGCCCAACGCCGGCCTGCCGGTCCTGACGAAGGACGGCGCCCACTTCCCCCTGGACGCCGAGGGCCTGGCCGACGCGCAGGAGAGCTTCGTACGGGACTACGGACTGTCCCTGATCGGCGGCTGCTGCGGCACGACCCCCGAGCACCTGCGCCAGGTGGTGGAGCGGGTCAACGGCCTCGCCCCCGCCGGGCGCGACCCCCGGCCCGAGCCCGGCGCCGCCTCCCTCTACCAGACCGTCTCGTTCCGCCAGGACACCGCCTACATGGCGATCGGCGAGCGGACCAACGCCAACGGCTCGAAGAAGTTCCGCGAGGCCATGCTGGAGGGCCGCTGGGACGACTGCGTGGAGATGGCCCGCGACCAGATCCGCGAAGGCGCGCACATGCTCGACCTGTGCGTCGACTACGTCGGCCGCGACGGCGTCGCCGACATGGACGAACTGGCCGGCCGCTTCGCCACCGCCTCCACCCTGCCCATCGTGCTCGACTCCACCGAGGTCGAGGTCATCCGCGCCGGCCTCGAGCGCCTGGGCGGCCGCGCGGTCATCAACTCGGTCAACTACGAGGACGGCGACGGACCCGAGTCCCGGTTCGCGAAGGTCACCCGGCTGGCCCGGGAGCACGGCGCCGCGCTGATCGCGCTCACCATCGACGAGGAGGGCCAGGCCCGCACGGTGGAGACGAAGGTCGCCATCGCCGAGCGGCTCATCGAGGACCTCACCACCAACTGGGGCATCCACGAGTCCGACATCCTCATCGACTGTCTGACCTTCACCATCTGCACCGGACAGGAGGAGTCCCGGGGGGACGGCATCGCCACCATCGAGGCGATCCGCGAGCTCAAGCGCCGCCGCCCCGACGTGCAGACGACCCTGGGCCTGTCGAACATCTCCTTCGGCCTGAACCCGGCCGCCCGCATCCTGCTGAACTCCGTCTTCCTGGACGAATGCGTGAAGGCGGGCCTCGACTCGGCCATCGTGCACGCCTCCAAGATCCTGCCGATCGCCCGCTTCAGCGAGGAGGAGGTCACCACCGCCCTCGACCTCATCCACGACCGGCGCGCCGAGGGCTACGACCCGCTGCAGAAGCTGATGGCCCTGTTCGAGGGCGCCACCACCAAGTCCCTCAAGGCCGGCAAGGCCGAGGAACTGGCCGCGCTGCCCCTGGACGAGCGCCTCAAGCGGCGGATCATCGACGGCGAGAAGAACGGCCTCGAGGCCGACCTCGCCGACGCCCTCCAGGACCGCCCCGCCCTCGACATCGTCAACGAGACCCTGCTCGACGGCATGAAGGTCGTCGGCGAACTGTTCGGCTCCGGCCAGATGCAGCTGCCGTTCGTGCTCCAGTCCGCCGAGGTCATGAAGTCGGCCGTCGCCTACCTCGAACCCCACATGGAGAAGTCCGACGCGGAGGGCAAGGGCACCATCGTGCTCGCCACCGTGCGCGGCGACGTCCACGACATCGGCAAGAACCTCGTCGACATCATCCTGTCCAACAACGGCTACAACGTCGTCAACCTCGGCATCAAGCAGCCGGTCTCCGCGATCCTGGACGCCGCCGAGGAGCACAAGGCCGACGTGATCGGCATGTCCGGGCTGCTGGTCAAGTCCACGGTGATCATGAAGGAGAACCTGGAAGAGCTCAACCAGCGCGGCCTGTCCGCCGACTACCCGGTCATCCTCGGCGGCGCCGCCCTCACCCGCGCCTACGTCGAGCAGGACCTGCACGAGATCTACCAGGGCGAGGTCCGCTACGCCCGCGACGCCTTCGAGGGCCTGCGGCTGATGGACGCCCTCATCGGCGTCAAGCGCGGAGTGCCCGGCGCGGTCCTGCCCGAGCTCAAGCAGCGCCGGGTGCGGGCCACCACCGCCGTCCAGACCGAGGAGCGGCCCCAGGAGGGCCACGTCCGCTCCGACGTCGCCACCGACAACCCCGTCCCGAAGGCGCCCTTCACCGGCACCCGCGTGATCAAGGGCATCCAGCTCAAGGAGTACGCCTCCTGGCTGGACGAGGGTGCCCTGTTCAAGGGCCAGTGGGGCCTCAAGCAGACCCGCGCCGGCGACGGACCGACGTACGAGGAACTCGTCGAGACCGAGGGCCGGCCCCGGCTGCGCGGACTGCTCGACCGGCTCCAGCGCGACAACCTGCTGGAAGCGGCCGTGGTCTACGGCTACTTCCCGTGCGTCTCCAAGGACGACGACCTGATCATCCTGGACGACCGCGGCAACGAGCGCACCCGGTTCACCTTCCCCCGGCAGAGCCGCGGCCGCCGGCTGTGCCTGGCCGACTTCTTCCGCCCCGAGGAATCCGGCGAGACCGACGTGGTCGGCCTCCAGGTCGTCACCGTCGGATCCCGCATCGGCGAGGAGACCGCCAAGCTCTTCGAGGCCAACGCCTACCGCGACTACCTCGAACTGCACGGCCTGTCCGTCCAGCTCGCCGAGGCCCTCGCCGAGTACTGGCACGCCCGCGTCCGCTCGGAGCTCGGTTTCGCGGGGGAGGACCCCTCCGACATCGACGACATGTTCGCCCTCAAGTACCGCGGAGCCCGCTTCTCCCTCGGCTACGGCGCCTGCCCGAACCTGGAGGACCGCGCCAAGATCGCGCAGCTCCTGGAACCCGAGCGCATCGGCGTCCACCTCTCCGAGGAGTTCCAGCTCCACCCCGAGCAGTCCACCGACGCCATCGTGATCCACCACCCCGAGGCGAAGTACTTCAACGCACGGTGATCGTCCCGACGCGCCCAGGCGCCCGGCTCGACGCACACTGATCGGATAAGTCGTACACTGGTCGGTCCATCGCAGGCCGGTCGTCCCCTGGCGTACAGGGGGCGGCCGGCCTGATCGTCCCTCAAGGGAGGTGCGCCAGGATGACCAGTACGGTCCCCGCGCTCGGAACTCGTACGGCCGAAGGCTCAGCCCTGCAGGCCGTACTCCTCGACATGGACGGAACCCTGGTGGACACCGAGGGTTTCTGGTGGGACGTGGAGGTCGCGGTCTTCGAAGCCCTCGGACACACGCTGGACGACTCCTGGCGCCATGTCGTCGTCGGCGGCCCCATGACCCGCAGCGCGGGATTCCTCATCGAGGCCACCGGCGCCGACATCACCCTCCCCGAACTGTCCGTGCTGCTCAACGACGGTTTCGAGGAGCGCATCGGGCACTCCCTGCCGCTGATGCCGGGCGCCGCCAGACTCCTCGCCGAACTCTCGGCCCACGAGATCCCGACCGCGCTGGTCTCCGCCTCGCACCGGCGGATCATCGACCGTGTCCTCGGCGCCGTCGGCTCCCACTACTTCGCCCTGACCGTGGCGGGCGACGAGGTGGAACGGACCAAGCCGTTCCCCGACCCCTACCTCCTGGCCGCCTCCCGGCTCGGCGCCGAACCGGCACGCTGCGCCGTCATCGAGGACACCTCCACCGGCGTCGCCTCCGCGGAGGCCGCAGGCTGCCAGGTCGTCGCCGTGCCCTCCGTCGAACCCATCGCCCCGGCCGCCCGCCGCACCGTGGTCCATTCCCTCGAAGAGGTCGACCTGCCCTTTCTGCATCGGCTGATGACAAAAAGTCACTGAGCCGATCACCGAACGTCGTCACCGCCGTCACACAGCGTCGGGAATCACCCGCGCGGAAATGTGGCGGCGGTTCTCTGTGGTAAGCGCGGGCGAGGATTCCCCGGAATGCAAATCGGGGCGGAATGACTAATTCCGGAACGCTCAATCAATTTTACCGTGTGACGTTCGCCACGTGACGGAGGGTCGACAGCGGGACCGACTTGTGCCCGCACCACTCCTTCACGAAGCCCTCACGTGCCCTTGTGTCCCGATTGGTGAAAGGCTGCACTAATCCTTCCCGTGTCCACTTATCGGTGCGTCCGCGTCCGGTTTCGCAGCGTGAGCGAAATACCGTTCCGGCATCGGTATGGCCGACCTTGTGGTGCGGACTAATGTCATCGCGAGAACATCGCCGTAACCCCGTGACCGCCGCGCCACCCCTGCATGCCGGTTCGCGGAACCTACAGCTCTGGAGAAACACGAGCATGAACCGCAAGACTTTGGTGATGCCGGCCGTGGTCGGCCTGCTCGCCCCAGTGCTCGCCGCGTGCGGCGGGTCCGCCAGCGGGGGCGACAGCGGCGATGCCATCGTTGTCGGTACCACGGACCAGTTCACCGCGTCGAAGGATGCCCCGGCACCGTTCGACCCGGCGTACGCGTACGACGTCGGCACGTGGAACGTGCTGCGCCAGACCGTGCAGACGCTGATGATCCAGCCCCGTGGCGACGGCGAGCCCCAGCCCGAAGCGGCCGAGAAGTGCGGCTTCACCGACAGCGGGAACGAGCGCTACTCGTGCACCCTGCGCGAGGGCCTGGAGTTCTCCAACGGTGACGCGATCACCGCGAGGGACGTCAAGTTCTCGATCGACCGTGCGCGCGCCATCAAGGCCGACAGTGGTGTGGCGGCCCTGCTCTCCACCATCGACACCGTCGAGACCCGCGGCGACCGCGAGGTGATCTTCCACCTGAAGATCGCCGACGCCACGTTCCCGTTCAAGCTGTCGACCCCGGTCGCCGGCATCGTGAACCCGAACGACTACGACCGCAACAAGCTGCGCGACGGCTTCTCCGTGGACGGCTCCGGCCCGTACACCGTGAAGATCGACTCCACCGACGACACCGTCACCAAGGCCGTCTTCACGAAGAACTCCCGGTACAAGGGACAGCTGAAGGTCAAGAACTCCAAGGTCGAGCTGCGCTCCTTCGCGGACGCCGACACCATGGGTTCGGCCCTCGACAAGGGCGACATCGACCTGATGACGCGTTCGATGACGCCCGAGCAGATCACCAAGCTGGACAACGCTTCGGGTGGCAACGTCAACCTGAACGAGATGCCCGGTCTGGAAATCCGCTACCTCGCCTTCAACACCAAGGCCCCGACGGTCAAGACGACCGCCGTCCGCCAGGCCATGGCCCAGGTGATCAACCGCGGCGAGCTCGTCTCCAAGGTCTACGGATCCCAGGCCGAGCCGCTCTACTCGCTGGTCCCCGCGACCATCACCGGCCACGCCAACGCGTTCTTCAACAAGTACGGCGACCCGAGCGTCAGCAAGGCCCAGTCCCTGCTGGCCAGGGCCGGTATCACCACCCCGGTCAAGCTCACCCTCCACTACACGACCGACCACTACGGTGCGGTCACCGCGGAGGAGTTCACCGTCCTGAAGAACCAGCTCAACAAGAGCGGTCTCTTCGACGTCACCGTCCAGGGCACCCCGTGGGCCAAGTTCCGCCCCGCGGAGCAGAAGGGTGACTACGACGTCTACGGCATGGGTTGGTTCCCCGACTTCCCCGACGCCGACAACTACCTGGCGCCGTTCCTCGACAAGGACAACTTCCTCGGCTCCCCGTACGTGAACACCCGGATCAACAACACCCTGATCCCGGACTCCCGTCGCGAGGCCGACCGACTCACCGCGTCGAAGAGCCTCACCGAGATCCAGAACATCGTCGCCAACGACGTTCCCGTGATCCCGCTCTGGCAGGGCAAGCAGTACATAGCCGCGCGTGACGACATCACGGGCTCGGAGTGGGCGCTCAACTCCTCCTCCACCCTGCAGCTGTGGGAGCTGGGCCGAGGCGTCAGCGAGTGATCTGACCCAGCCGAACGACCCGAGGCCCCAGGCCCGGGACAAGACCCGGGACCGACGGTCCCGGGTCTTTCGGTTGCGGCGAGCCGGACCCGACGGCCGCACGTCGGGCTCCGGGCACCCGCTCCGGGCACCCACGCCGGCAGTCCGTATACGAAAGGGCGCCCGTTCCGAAATGGAACGGGCGCCCTTTCGTATACGGGCCGGGACCGGCCGCGACCCGGCCGGGATTACTGTGCCCCGGGACGCACCAGCCCGCTCTCGTACGCGTACACCGCGGCCTGCACCCGGTCGCGCAGCCCCAGCTTCGTCAGCACATGCCCCACATGCGTCTTCACCGTCGTCTCGCTGACGAACAGGTCCGCCGCGATCTCCGCGTTCGACAGACCCCGCGCCACCAGCTTCAGCACCTCGACCTCACGGTCGGTCAGCGTGTGCAGCGTGTCCGGGACCGGCTCGTCCCCCGACGGCAGATGACCCGCGTACTTGTCCAGCAGCCGGCGCGTGATGCTCGGCGCGAGCATCGCCTCACCCGCCGCGACCACCCGGATCGCCTGCACCAGCTCATTGGCCGGAGCGTCCTTCAACAGAAAACCGCTCGCCCCCGCCCGCAGCGCCTCCACCACGTACTCGTCGAGGTCGAACGTCGTCAGCACGAGCACCTTCGCCGGACCGTCCCGGCCGGGACCCGTGATCTGCCGGGTCGCCTCCACACCGTCCATCCGCGGCATACGGATGTCCATCAGAACCACATCGGGCTGCAGGGCACGCACCTGATCGAGTGCCTGGAGACCGTCACCGGCCTCGCCGACGACCGCGAGGTCCGGCTCCGCTTCCAGAATCATCCGGAAGCCGGTGCGCAGCAGCGGCTGGTCGTCGACCAGTAGGACGCGGATGGCCACGTAAGTCTCCTTCGCTAGTCCGGCCCCATTCTGCCCTGCTACCCGGCACCCGACCCGGGCGCCCTGACCGGCAGCGGATATGCCGGGGGAGTACCACCGAATTCCGGACACACCGCTTGATGATCACACCAGCCGCACAGCTTCGTGGGGCGCGGCCGCCACTCGCCCGTCTCCGTCGCCTCCGAGATCGCGTCCCACAGCGCCAGCAGCTTGCGCTCGACCCGCTCCAGATCCCCGATCTCCGGGTCGTACGTCAGCACGTCACCACTGCCCAGATAGACGAGCTGAAGCCGGCGCGGAACCACCCGCTTCAGCCGCCACACCACCAGCGCGTAGAACTTCATCTGGAACAGGGCACCCTCGGCGTACTCCGGCCGCGGTGCCTTCCCCGTCTTGTAGTCGACGATCCGGACCTCGCCCGTCGGCGCCACGTCGACCCGGTCGATGATCCCGCGCAGCGTCAGCCCGGAATCCAGCCGCGCCTCCACGAACAGCTCCCGCTCCGCCGGCTCCAGCCGCGTCGGGTCCTCCAGCGTGAACCAGCGCTCCACCAGCCGCTCCGCCTCGGACAGCCAGCGCGCCAGCCGCTCACCCTCGGGGTCGTCCGCGAACAGCTCCATGACCTCGGGCTTCGACTCCCGCAGCCGGTCCCACTGCGCCGGGATCAACGACTTCGCGCGCGGCGCCGTACGGTCCGCGGCCGGTGCGTCGAACAGCCGCTCGAGCACCGCGTGCACCAGGGTCCCCCTGGTCGCCGCCTCACTCGGCTTCTCCGGGAGCTTGTCGATCACCCGGAACCGGTACAGCAACGGACACTGCATGAAGTCGCCGGCGCGCGAGGGCGACAGCGAGGCGGGCGCCCGCGCGACCACGGGAGCCGGGACGTGCGGCACGGATCGCTCCGGCACGTTCTGCTCCGTCACGGTTCCGCCGGGCACGGATTCTCCCGTCGCGGGAGCCGGAACGCCCGCGACGGCTTCGCCCGCCACGGCCCCCTCTTCGGGCGAGGCGCCCTCGGTGCTGGTTTCCATGACAACAGACCATACGGCCCGCCACCGACACGGAACCCGCACCGGTGGACAACGACGGCACGCCGGGACGCGGCGGGCACCACGGCACGGAAAACAGAGGGGGTGCCGGGGCGGAACGCACCGCGACGGACGCATACCATCGACCCAGACCCTCCCGCTCCGCACGAACCGGGGGGCGGGGGACGCTTCGAACGAGGGGACATCGTGGACGAGAGCGGCGGGAGCGGGCAGCCGCGGTCCGGTACCGGCGGGGCCACCGAGCACCAGGAGAGGCCCACCGCCTCCACCGGTGCGGCCTCCGGCGCGCACCCGGGACCGGCACGGCCCGAGACCACCGGGCCGAGGCCCACGGCCCCCGATCACGACTCCCGGACACCGTCCGGCACGGACACCGGCACCACCTCGTCCGGACCCGACGCCGCCGCCGACTCCGACGTCTCCTCGTCGAGCCCCGCCGAGTCCGGCGTCTCACCGTCGGGCAGCGACTCCGGCAGCGCACCGGCCGACCCGGCCACGGACACCCATACCGACACCGACACCGGCACCGTCTCCTCCGACGCGGACCACGCCACCGTCTCCTCCGACGCGGATGCCGGCACCCGTACGCCGGTCGAGCCCCCGGCACCGGAGACCGCGCCCCACACTCCGTCCCCCCGCGACCCGCTGGCCAAGGCCCCCGCCACCGCCGCGCACACCGAGCCCACCCGGGACGACACCACTGGCAGCGAGCCGGACCGCGCCCCCGGGCCCCCCGGCGGCCAGGGCCGAACCCAGGGCGACGACCCCGGCGCCCCCCACCGCACCCGCGCCCGCACCGGCAAGGGACGCCCGCCCCGCAGGCCCAAGGAACCCGGCGGCGGCATCCTCATGGGCCGCCCCTTCGGCGTCCCCGTCTACGTCGCACCCAGCTGGTTTCTCGTCGCCGCCCTCATCACCTGGGTCTTCGGCGGCCAGCTCGACCGCGTCCTGCCCGACCTCGGCGCCGCCCGCTACCTCGTCTCCCTCTTCTTCGCCGTCGCCTTCTACGCCTCGGTCCTCGTCCACGAACTCGCCCACACCGTCGCCGCCCTCCGCTTCAAACTCCCGGTCCGCCGCATCCAGCTCCAGTTCTTCGGCGGCGTCTCCGAGATCGAGAAGGAAGCCGAGACCCCCGGCCGCGAGTTCGTCCTCGCCTTCGTCGGCCCCCTGCTCTCCCTCGTCCTGTCCGGCGTCTTCTACCTCGCCATGCAGCCCGTCGAGCCCGGCACCGTCCCCGGCGTCCTCCTCGCCGGCCTGATGATCTCCAACCTCATCGTCGCCGCGTTCAACCTGCTCCCCGGCCTCCCCCTCGACGGCGGCCGCATGCTCCGCGCCGTCGTCTGGAAGATCACCGGCAGGGCCATGAGCGGCACCGTCGCCGCCGCCTGGGTCGGCCGCGCCCTCGCCGTCTCCGTCCTCATCGGACTCCCCCTCCTCACGCAGTCCGACGCACTCGGCGCCGCCCCCGAGAACACCGGCAGCATGGACACCATCACCGACGCCCTCCTCGCCGCCATCCTCGCGGCGATCATCTGGACCGGCGCCGGAAACAGCCTCCGCATGGCCCGCCTGCGCGAACACCTCCCGGAACTCCGCGCCCGCGCCCTCACCCGCCGCGCCGTCCCCGTCGAGACCACCACCCCCCTCTCCGAGGCACTCCGCCGCGCCAACGACGTCGGCGCCCGCGCCCTGGTCGTCGTCGACGCCGACGGAGAACCCCTCTCCCTCGTCCGCGAGGCCGCCATCGTCGGCGTCCCCGAACACCGCCGCCCCTGGGTCGCCGTCAGCGGCCTCGCCCAGGACCTCACCGACGGCATGCGCGTCTCCGCCGAACTCGCCGGAGAAGACCTCCTCGACGCCCTGCGCGCCAGCCCCGCCACCGAATACCTCGTCGTCGAGGACTCCGGAGAGATCTACGGCGTCCTGTCCGCCGCCGACGTGGAACGCGCCTTCGTCAAGGCCATGGCCCGCCCCTCCTGACCGTGGTCGGCGGCCCCGTCCGGGACCGGTAGGCTGTTCACATGTCCGAACCGACCGGTGCCGCCCGCAGGCGCGGGCCCTTCAAGGTCGGGGACCAGGTTCAGCTGACCGACCCCAAGGGCCGCCACTACACGTTCACGCTC
Source organism: Streptomyces aureus (assembly GCF_000725495.1). Lineage (GTDB taxonomy): Bacteria > Actinomycetota > Actinomycetes > Streptomycetales > Streptomycetaceae > Streptomyces > Streptomyces aureus_B. The sequence continues at coordinate 97,311 of NZ_KL647042.1, read as the reverse complement.
GAGGCCGGGAAGAACTTCCACACCCACAAGGGTTCCTTCCCCCACGACGAGCTGATCGGCGCTCCCGAGGGCAGCGTTGTCCGCACCACGGGGAACGTCGCCTATCTCGCGCTGCGCCCCCTGCTCCCCGACTACGTCCTGTCCATGCCCCGCGGCGCCGCCGTGGTCTACCCCAAGGACGCGGGGCAGATCCTGGCCTTCGCCGACATCTTCCCCGGCGCCCGCGTCGTGGAAGCGGGAGTCGGCTCCGGCTCGCTGAGCAGCTTCCTGCTGCGCGCCATCGGCGACCAGGGCATGCTGCACTCCTACGAGCGCCGCGAGGACTTCGCCGAGATCGCCCAGCAGAACGTGGAGCGCTACTTCGGCGGCCCCCACCCCGCCTGGCAGCTCACCGTCGGCGACCTCCAGGACAACCTGAGCGACACCGACGTCGACCGGGTCATCCTCGACATGCTCGCCCCCTGGGAGTGCCTGGAGGCCGTCTCCAAGGCGCTCGTCCCCGGCGGCATCCTCTGCTGCTACGTGGCGACCACCACCCAGCTCGCGCGCACTGTCGAGTCCATCCGCGAGATCGGCTGCTTCAACGAGCCGACCGCCTGGGAGTCGATGATCCGCAACTGGCACATCGAGGGCCTGGCCGTCCGCCCGGACCACCGGATGATCGGCCACACCGGCTTCCTCCTCACCGCCCGCCGCCTCGCGGACGGCGTCGAACCGCCCATGCGCCGACGCCGCCCCGCCAAGGGCGCCTACGGCGAGGACTACGCCGGCCCGAACGCGGACGGCGGCGCCGGCCGCTGACCCGCCCAACGCACCAGCCCTGTGGCCGAGTTCCCGGACCTCTCCGGTAACTCGGCCACAGTTCTTCGCCGCTGACACACCACCAGAAACCGTGCCCCGTACGGCAGAAGCCCGGGGACACCACCCGCCGGAGCCACCGAGCCGGCCCCCCGTATCACTCGGCAGGACCGCCGCCCGATGCTTCGGCCGGAGCCGCGGAACCGGGTGCCCGGCAGTCCGGCAGCGACCCTGATCCACGCCCCGACCGACCGCGCGGAGACGTCGGTGACCCGCGGCGAGCACGATGACCGCAGCCGCAGCCGCAGCCGCAGCCGCAGCCGCACCGTTGGCCGGGCCCGCCGCCCGGTGCCGCGCCCCGTCCGGTAGTTCCGTGCGGGTCCCTGCCCGTGGTTCCGTACCGGGCCCGCCCGTGATTCCGTACCGGACCTGCCCGCCCTTCCATACCGGGCTCGCCAGTGCCTCCGTACCGGCCCCGCCCGTCGTTCCGCGTCAAGTCCTGCTCAGGAGTCTCGGGCGCCGTCCGGTAGGCCCCCGCCAGTGGCTCCGTACCGGCCCCGCCCGCCCCGCCCCTCGTTCCGCGCGGAGCCCTTCGCCGGACTCTCCGGGCGCCGTCCGACAGGCCCCGCACATGGCCCGGTGCCGGGCCGCCACGGCTCCGAGCAGGCCACGCCCCTGGCTCCACGTGCTCCACGCGGAACCTCCGGTCACCCGGCCGTGGATCCGCGCGGGGCGGGCCCCGGTCCTCCGCCCGCGGTTTCCCCGCAGGGGCCCGCCCCCCACCCTCCGGCCACCCCGGCCGGGACGGAGGGGCCGCCCGCAGACCCCGACGGACACCGCACCGGAACTCTTCACAACTCCGGACCCCGCCGTTCCACCAGGCTGTGACGTGTGGCACCATGCGGGACACCCACCCCACCGGCACAGCCCTCGCGGGAGACACCCCCAGTGCAGCAATCCGTTGTCCCGGAACTGGCACACACGCAGACCAGCCCCCTCCAGTGGGTCGCCACGGCCACCGCCATCGCCGGAGTCGTGGCCCTGTCCTCCGTCGTCCAGCCCGACGCGGCCAGGGCGGCCCAGCCCGGCACCGGCGGCAGACCCGCGGCAGCTCCAGCGACCGCCCCCGACACAGCCGGCGTGGACTTCCCGATCGTCTGCGGCCCCACCAAAGCGCTCGTGGAGAAGAAGGCCGGCGGCGACCTCGACGGCGACGGCCGCCCCGAGACCGTCGCCGTCGTCCGCTGCGACGCCGGCTCCGGCACCCCTCCCGACGGCGTCTACGTCCTCACCCAGGCCCAGGGAGCCAAGCAGCCCAGGGTCGTCGCGACCCTGATCGACCCCAAGGACCGCCTCAGCGTCACGGACTTCGCCGTACGCGACGGAGCCGTCACCGCCATGCTCCTCGGCTACTCCTCGATCGACGTACCCAGTTGCTGCCCCGACCTGAAGCAGACCGCCAAGTGGCAGTGGAAGAACGGCGCGTTCATCCGCTCGACGCCGTCCGAAGCGCACGGAACCTGAACGCGCCCCCGGCGCGAAACCCGAACAAAAGAGAACACCCTCCGCGCCGCGGAGGGTGTTCTCAACCGGTCAGGGGGCGACGCGGGGTGCCCGAGAGGTCACTCCGCGTCAGGCCCGAAGACCTCGACCTTGTCCGAAACCCGACGGACATGAATACAGTCCCCCGGACACTCCTTCGCCGAGTCCACGACATCACGCAGAAGCGGCAGCGGCACGGGCGTTGTGGCCCCCACCTCCTGCAACAGCTCGTCCTCGGCACTCTTCACGTACGCCAGACCGTCAATGTCCAGCTCAAAGACCTCGGGCGCGTACTGCACGCAGATCCCGTCGCCGGTACAGAGATCCTGATCGATCCAGACCTCAAGCGCCTCGCCGTCGACTCCGGCCTCCTGCTGCACGGTCATTTCTCCTGCCGTTTTCTGCGTCGAGCGAACCGAAGACTGGGGAATCGGGCCAGCTCTGACGGGTGTTGAACACTTCGACCCTACCTCCGCCCGCTTCCCAATCATGTTCGGTGGGTATTCCCCTGGCGTGAGGGAGAGCGCAAGGGTGAAGATCGGACACACCCCGACAGTCTTTGTGATCTAGGGGTTTCAATCGACACCCACCCAGGTAGGGTCTGGAAGCGTCCAGCTCCCCTTGGAGGAGGTGAGGACCGTGGCAGCCCACGACGACGACATGAACCGCGGCATCCGCCCGGGAAGAGGGTCCGATGACCCCGCCGGGCAGATTGCCTACCTTGAGCAGGAGATCGCCGTCCTGCGGCGCAAGCTCGCCGACTCTCCGCGACACACGAGGATTCTCGAAGAGCGGATCGTCGAGTTGCAGACCAACCTGGCAGGCGTGTCCGCACAGAACGAACGACTGGCGAACACCCTCCGTGAGGCCCGCGACCAGATCGTGGCCCTCAAGGAAGAGGTCGATCGGCTCGCACAGCCACCGGCCGGCTTCGGCGTCTTCCTCGCGGCGAACGAGGACGGCACCGCCGACATCTTCACCGGAGGCCGCAAACTCCGCGTGAACGTCAGCCCCAGCGTCGAGCTCGACGAGCTCAGGCGCGGCCAGGAAGTGATGCTCAACGAAGCCCTCAACGTGGTCGAGGCCATGGAATACGAGAGCGTCGGCGACATCGTCACCCTCAAGGAGATCCTGGAGGACGGCGAACGCGCCCTCGTCCAGGGACACACCGACGAGGAACGAGTGGTCCGGCTCGCCGAACCACTCCTGGACGTCACCATCCGCCCCGGAGACGCCCTGCTCCTCGAACCCCGATCCGGATACGTCTACGAAATCGTTCCCAAGAGCGAGGTCGAGGAACTCGTCCTCGAAGAGGTCCCCGACATCGGCTACGAGCAGATCGGCGGTCTGGGCGGCCAGATCGAAATGATCCGCGACGCCGTCGAGCTCCCGTACCTCTACCCCGACCTCTTCAAGGAACACGAACTGCGTCCGCCCAAGGGAGTCCTCCTCTACGGACCCCCCGGATGCGGAAAGACGCTCATCGCCAAGGCCGTGGCCAACTCACTGGCCAAAAAGGTCGCCGAAGTCACCGGCCAGGCCACCGGCAAGAGCTTCTTCCTCAACATCAAGGGCCCCGAGCTCCTGAACAAGTACGTCGGCGAGACCGAGCGGCAGATCCGCCTCGTCTTCCAGCGTGCCCGGGAGAAGGCCAGCGAGGGCACCCCCGTCATCGTCTTCTTCGACGAGATGGAATCCCTCTTCCGCACCCGCGGATCCGGCGTCAGCTCGGACGTGGAGAACACCATCGTCCCCCAGCTCCTCGCCGAGATCGACGGTGTCGAAGGCCTGCAGAACGTCGTGGTGATCGGCGCCTCCAACCGCGAGGACATGATCGACCCCGCCATCCTGCGGCCCGGCCGGCTCGACGTGAAGATCAAGATCGAACGCCCGGACGCCGAAGCGGCCAAGGACATCTTCCAGAAGTACCTCACCGAACGCCTCCCCCTGCACTCCGAAGACGTCGGAGAACACGGCGGAGACAAGGCGGCCACCGTCCACGGCATGATCCAGACCGCCGTGGAACAGATGTACGCCGAATCCGAGGAGAACCGCTTCCTGGAAGTCACCTACGCCAACGGCGACAAGGAAGTCCTCTACTTCAAGGACTTCAATTCCGGCGCCATGATCGAGAACATCGTCGGCCGCGCCAAGAAGATGGCCATCAAGGACTTCCTCGAACACGACCAGAAGGGCCTCAGGGTCTCCCACCTCCTCCAGGCATGCGTGGACGAGTTCAAGGAGAACGAGGACCTCCCCAACACCACCAACCCCGACGACTGGGCCCGCATCTCCGGAAAGAAGGGCGAACGGATCGTCTACATCCGTACGCTCATCACCGGAAAGCAGGGCGCAGACACCGGACGCTCCATCGACACGGTGGCCAACACCGGTCAATACCTGTAAAAGACAGGGCGGCTGCGGGTGCCCACCACGGGCACCCGCAGCCGCCTGCTTTTCCGGTCACGGCCGGAACACAGCAATGACGCAAATGATCTCCCCACCAGCGCAGAGGCGTTCTAGGCTCTTTCGTACCGCCGAGTCGCGCAGTGCGGGGACGGGCACCGCACACGCACCGGAGCGCCAGCGGTACTTGAGCAGCGCCCCCGACCGAGGGCGCCGCCGGGCAAGGAGGGCCGCATGACCGTACGGCGAGTAATGGGCATCGAGACGGAGTACGGGATCTCCGTCCCCGGTCACCCCAACGCCAATGCCATGCTCACCTCGTCCCAGATCGTCAACGCCTACGCGGCGGCGATGCACCGGGCGCGCCGCGCCCGCTGGGACTTCGAGGAGGAGAACCCGCTGCGGGACGCGCGAGGCTTCGACCTCGCCCGGGAGGCCGCCGACTCCAGCCAGCTCACCGACGAGGACATCGGCCTGGCCAATGTCATCCTCACCAACGGAGCCAGGCTGTACGTCGACCACGCACACCCGGAATACAGCTCCCCCGAAGTCACCAACCCCCGCGACGCCGTCCTGTGGGACAAGGCCGGCGAGCGGATCATGGCCGAGGCCGCCGAACGGGCCGCCCAGCTCCCCGGCGCCCAGCCGATCCACCTCTACAAGAACAACACCGACAACAAGGGCGCCTCCTACGGCACGCACGAGAACTACCTGATGAAGCGCGAGACCGCCTTCTCGGACATCGTGCGCCACCTCACCCCGTTCTTCGTCTCACGCCAGGTCGTCACCGGAGCGGGCCGCGTCGGCATCGGCCAGGACGGACACGAACACGGCTTCCAGCTCAGCCAGCGCGCCGACTACTTCGAGGTCGAGGTCGGCCTGGAGACCACCCTCAAGCGCCCCATCATCAACACCCGCGACGAACCGCACGCCGACGCCGAGAAGTACCGCCGGCTGCACGTGATCATCGGGGACGCGAACCTCTCCGAGATCTCGACGTACCTCAAGCTCGGCACGACGGCACTCGTCCTGTCCATGATCGAGGACGGTTTCATCGCCGTCGACCTGGCCGTCGACCAGCCCGTACGCACCCTCCACCAGGTCTCCCACGACCCGACCCTCAAGCGCCTCGTCACGCTCCGCAGCGGCCGCACACTCACCGCCGTGCAACTGCAGATGGAGTACTTCGAGCTGTCGCGCAAGTACGTCGAGGAGCGGTTCGGGGCGGACGCCGACGAACAGACCAAGGACGTCCTCCTGCGCTGGGAGGACACCCTGAACCGGCTGGAGAACGACCCGATGAGCCTCTCCGGCGAACTGGACTGGGTCGCCAAGCGCGAGCTCATGGAGGGCTACCGGCGCCGCGACGACCTCGACTGGGACGCCGCCCGGCTCCACCTGGTCGACCTCCAGTACGCCGACGTACGCGCCGAGAAGGGCCTCTACAACCGTCTGGCGGCCCGCGGCAGGATGAAGCGGCTCCTGGACGAGAACGAGGTCGAGCGGGCCCGTACGACCCCGCCGGAGGACACCCGCGCCTACTTCCGCGGCCGCTGCCTCGAGCAGTACGCGGACGACGTCGCGGCGGCCTCCTGGGACTCGGTGATCTTCGACCTGCCCGGCCGGGACTCGCTCCAGCGCGTCCCAACCCTGGAGCCCCTTCGCGGAACGCGTAATCACGTCAAGGAGCTCCTGGACCGCTGCCGGACGGCGGAGGACCTGGTCAGGGTCCTTTCGGGCAACTGAACTTCCCCCGGGACGGCACGGGCCGAACAGGGTGGAACACCCGGCGTTACGGGAATCATCGAGGTGGTCCCCGTACGTTGTGGCAACTGCGGGGCCGATGTCGGACCCTGCTTGTAGGGTCTGATCAAGAACGTCGAACCGAGCGGGGTGAGGGTTATGGCGACCAAGGACACCGGCGGCGGACAGCAGAAGGCGACGCGTTCCACCGAGGAGGTCGAGGAACAGTCGCAGGAAGCGAACACGACCGACGACCTCAAGGAACGCCAGGAAAAGCTGAGCGACGATGTCGACTCGGTTCTTGACGAAATTGACGATGTACTCGAAGAGAACGCCGAGGATTTCGTGAGGTCCTTCGTTCAGAAGGGCGGGCAGTAAGCCACTTTTTCCATCGAATCGCAGGTTCGAGTCGAACGTGGCTGAAGAAGTGGAAGCGCGAAGCTGCTCGCGGTGCAAGCAGAGCAAACCGCGGGCAGCCTTCGCGAGCAACAGGTCGGCGGCCGACGGCCTCCAGGCGTACTGCCGGGAATGCTCCGCGGAGTACTACCGGCAGCGTCAAGAGGCGAAGGGTAAAGCGGTACGGGTCAAGGTGCCCGTACCGCGGGGTCACAAGCGCTGCCCACAGTGCCAGGTCGTGAAGCCGCACTCCGCATGGGAGCGCAACAAGTCTTCGTCGGACGGCTGGGCGAGTTACTGCCGTACGTGTCGTGCGGAGCGGAACCGGATCAGCTATTTCCAGCGTAAATACGGCCTCACACCGGCCGAGTTGGACGCGATGGTCGCGGATCAGCGGGGCATCTGCTGCATCTGCCTAACCGCCCCTGCCGAACATGTGGATCACTGCCATCAGACGGGTAGGGTCCGAGGCGTACTGTGCTTCAGCTGCAACGCCGCACTGGGGCAGTTCAAGGATCGGCCCGATGTCATGAGACGGGCTGCGACATACCTGGAAGGAAACGCGTGGAAGCCAACACTCGTAGCACCGGGCGTCTACCGGCTGCCTTCCTGACGCCCGGGTCGTCGTCCTTCATGGACTTCCTCTCCGAGCACCAGCCGGAGATGCTCCCGGGCAAGCGGCAACTGCCGCCCGTCCAGGGCGTGATCGAGGCCCCGCACGGCACGACGATCGTCGCCGTCACGTTCCCCGGCGGAGTCGTCCTCGCCGGCGACCGCCGCGCCACCATGGGCAACATCATCGCCCAGCGCGACATCGAGAAGGTCTTCCCGGCCGACGAGTACTCGGCGGTGGGCATCGCCGGCACGGCGGGTCTGGCCGTGGAGATGGTGAAGCTGTTCCAGCTGGAGCTGGAGCACTTCGAGAAGGTGGAGGGCGCGCAGCTCTCCCTGGAGGGCAAGGCGAACCGCCTGTCCACGATGATCCGTTCCAACCTCGGCATGGCGATGCAGGGCTTGGCCGTGGTCCCCCTGTTCGCGGGGTACGACGTGGACCGCGGCAGGGGCCGTATCTTCTCGTACGACGTCACCGGTGGCCGCTCCGAGGAGCACGGCTACGCGGCCACGGGCTCCGGCTCGCTCTTCGCGCGCGGTGCCATGAAGAAGCTCTACGCCAAGGATCTGACGGAGGACCAGGCCACGACGCTGGTCATCCAGGCTCTCTACGACGCGGCCGACGACGACTCGGCGACCGGTGGTCCCGATGTCGCGCGCCGGATCTATCCGATCGTCACCGTGATCACGGAGAGCGGTTTCCGCCGGCTCACCGACGAGGAGGCCTCCGAGATCGCCCGCGTGATCCTGGAGAGGCGGCTCGAGCAGCCCGACGGCCCGCGTGCCGCGCTGTACTGAAGACCGTCCCACTCCCAGGTGATCCAGTGACTTCGACAGAAAGGGACGGATAGCCGGTGTCGACGCCGTTCTATGTCTCACCCCAGCAGGCGATGGCGGACCGGGCGGAGTACGCCCGCAAGGGCATCGCGCGTGGCCGCAGCCTGGTCGTGCTGCAGTATGCCGACGGCATCGTGTTCGTCGGCGAGAACCCGTCCCGTGCGCTGCACAAGTTCAGCGAGATCTACGACCGGATCGGCTTCGCGGCCGCCGGCAAGTACAACGAGTACGAGAACCTGCGGATCGGCGGTGTGCGGTACGCCGATCTTCGTGGCTACACGTACGACCGTGACGACGTGACCGCCCGTGGTCTGGCGAACGTGTACGCGCAGACGCTGGGCACGATCTTCTCGTCGGCGGCGGAGAAGCCGTACGAGGTGGAGCTGGTGGTCGCGGAGGTCGGTGAGACGCCGGACGGTGACCAGATCTACCGGTTGCCGCACGACGGGTCGATCGTGGACGAGCACGGTTCGGTGGCCGTCGGTGGTAACGCCGAGCAGATCAGTACGTATCTGGACACTCAGCACCGGGACGGCATGTCGCTGGCCGAGGCGCTGAAGCTGGCCGTCCAGTCGTTGTCCCGGGAGCCGAACGGCGGCGAGCGGGAGATTCCGGCGGAGCGTCTCGAGGTCGCGGTGCTGGACCGGACGCGTCCGCAGCAGCGGAAGTTCAAGCGGATCGTCGGGCGGCAGCTGTCCCGGCTGCTGGAGGCCGGGGGTGCGGAGACCGCGACGGAGGCGGAGGACGCCGACGACGAGTGAGGTCGTGGTGTGACCGGGTGCCCGTTTCGCGGGTGCTCGTGGGGAAGGGGCCGCTCCGGTGCAGACCGGTGCGGCCCCTTCCGTGTGTCCGGGGCCGGTGCGGGTGGCGGGGTTCTAGGCGTTCGGTGGGGCCGTGGAGCCGCGTACGACGAGGTGGACGGGGATGTCCTCCTCGGGGGGTGTGCGGCCGTCCAGGACGGCCAGGAGGGCTTTCATGCCCTGTTCTCCGAAGCGCTCGGCGTCGAGGTGGACGGTGGTGAGCTCGGGGTCGAGGGCGCGGGCGAGGGCGAGGTCGTCCAGTCCGGTGATGGAGATGTCGTCGGGGATGCGCAGGCCGAGGCGGCGGGCGGCCTTGTAGGCGCCGGCGGCGAGTTTGTCGTCGTCGCAGATGACGGCGGTGGGGCGGGGGCCGGGGGTGGTGAGGGCGGTCTGGGTGGCGGCGAGGGCGTCTTCGAAGGAGATGGGGGCGCGGGCGACGTGGAGGCTGGTTCCGGGGACTTCGACGAGGCAGGCGGCGAGTTCGCGGGCGCGGACCTCGAAGGTCCAGGAGGGGATGTCGGCGGCGAGGTGGAGGAAGCGGCGGTGGCCGAGTCCGAGGAGGTGGCCGCTGATCTGGCGGACGCCGTCGGCGATGTCGAGGTTGACGGTGGCGGCGCCCTGGCTGCCGGTGGGGTCGCTGTCGAGCATGACGAGGGGGAGCTGGTCGCCGCGGATGGCGGTGAGGGCGTCGGCGGCCATGGAGGAGGCGATGACGCCGTCGAGGGCGGCCTGGGCGGAACCGAAGGGGTCGCGGGCGGGGCCGATGCCCTCGGGGGAGGGGTAGAGGACGACTCCGAAGCCGTGCTGGGCGGCGACGCGGGCGGCGCCGGTGTAGACGCCGGCGAAGAATTCGGTGGTGAGGGCGGGGACGACGAGGAGGACGGTGCGGGTGCGGCCGAGGCGGAGGTTGCGGGCGGCGAGGTTGGGCCGGTAGCCGAGTTCCTGGGCGGCGTGGCGGACGCGGTCGGCGGTGGCGGCGGAGACGCGGCCGCGCCATTTGTCGCCCAGGACCAGGGAGACGGCTGCCTGGGAGACCCCGGCGGCCTCGGCGACGTCCCGGCTGGTGGGGCGCGTGCTCCCTCTTGGCACCGTGGGGCTGCTCCTTCGTCTGGACTCGTGGTCAGCGGACATGGTACGTATTGAGCAGGACGTTATACGTAAAACTTGGGCGTCGTGCGCTACCGGAAGGGCAGGTCATGGCCGCGGGATACCTGGAGATCCTCAGGGCGAGACACGCCACCCGGCTGCTCGTCGGGACGCTGGTGGGGCGGCTGCCGAACGCGACCGCGGCGATCGCGGTGGTGCTGTTCGTGCGGGCCGGGGGCGGCACGTACAGCCTGGCGGGCGCGCTCGCCGCCGTGTACGGGGTGGCCAACGCCGTGGGGCAGCCGGTGCTGGGCCGGCTGGTGGACCTGTACGGCCAGCCGCGGGTGCAGTTGCCGGCGGCGGTCGTCTCGGCGCTGGGCATGGTGGTCTTCGCGCTGGCCGGTACGGATCCGGTGGCGCTCGCCTGTGCCGCGATGGCCGTGGCGGGCCTGTTCACGCCCCCGCTGGAGGGCGGGCTGCGGGCGCTGTGGCCGTCGGTGCTGCGCGAGGAGGAGCAGGTGCACACCGCGTACGCGATGGACGCGGTGGCGCAGGAGGTGATGTTCACCGTCGGGCCGCTGCTGGTGACCCTGTGCGTGTCGCTGTGGTCGGCGCAGGCGGCGCTGCTGATCCTCGCTGTGATCGGTGTGCTGGGGGCTCTGTCGGTGGTGGTCTCGGAGCCTTCGCGGGCGTGGCGTTCGGCGCCGCGTGAGGCGCACTGGCTGGGCGCGCTGCGCTCGCCGGGGCTGCTGGCGCTGCTGGGGGCGTTCCTGTTCATCGGGATCGCGCTGGGTTCGATCACGGTGGCGGCGGTGTCGTACGCGGATGTGCACGGCGGGGACGCGGTGTACGGCTGGATGATGGCGGGGATCGGGCTCGGTGCGCTGCTGGGCGGTGTGGTGTACGGGGCGCGCAGGTGGGGCGGGGCGCCGGAGCGGCGACTGCGCGTGCTGGTGGCTCTTCTGGCGGTGTGTTACCTGCCGCTGATGCTGGTGCCGGGTCCGGTGGCGATGACGGCTCTGGCGACGCTGGCGGGGGTGTTCCTGGCGCCGAGCATCGCGTGTGCGTTCGTGCTGGTGGACCGGCATGCGCCGGCGGGTACGGTGACGGAGGCGTTCTCCTGGCTGGTGACGACGTTCACGGTGGGCGCGTCGGTGGGGACGGGGCTCGCGGGCCCGGTGGTGGAGTGGGGCGGGGCGGCGTGGGGTTTCGCCGTTCCGGGGGTGGCGGGGGCCGCCGCGTTGGTGGTTCTGCTGGCCACGGGCCGGGTGCTGGGGGTGCCCGGGAGAGGTGGTGTTGTCGCGGTGTCATCGGAAAATGATCCAAACCGAGCCGTCGAACCCCGTTTCAGCTCAGGGGATCGGGCGTAATGTTCTGTCATGGACCGCCGCATTTTCGGGCTGGAGAACGAGTACGGCGTCACGTGTACGTTCAGGGGACAGCGTCGACTGTCTCCCGACGAGGTGGCGCGGTACCTCTTCCGCCGTGTCGTGTCATGGGGCCGCAGCAGCAATGTCTTTCTGCGGAACGGTGCCCGCCTTTATCTCGACGTGGGATCACATCCGGAATACGCGACACCCGAGTGTGACAACGTGACGGAGCTCGTCACCCACGACAAGGCCGGCGAGCGCATTCTCGAGGGTCTCCTGGTGGACGCAGAACGACGCCTGCACGAGGAAGGGATCGCGGGCGACGTCTATCTGTTCAAGAACAACACCGACTCGGCCGGAAACTCCTACGGGTGCCACGAGAACTATCTGGTGGCGCGGCACGGGGAGTTCTCGCGGCTGGCGGACATTCTGATCCCGTTCCTGGTGACGAGGCAGTTGCTGTGCGGCGCGGGGAAGGTGCTGCAGACGCCGCGTGGTGCGGTGTACTGCGTGAGTCAGCGGGCCGAGCACATCTGGGAGGGTGTCAGTTCCGCGACGACCCGGTCCCGGCCGATCATCAACACGCGGGACGAGCCGCACGCGGACGCCGAGCGGTATCGCCGTCTGCACGTGATCGTGGGCGACTCGAACATGTCCGAGACGACGATGCTGCTGAAGGTCGGTGCCACGGATCTCGTGCTGCGCATGATCGAGGCGGGCACGGTCATGCGTGACCTCACGCTGGAGAACCCCATTCGGGCGATCCGTGAGGTCAGTCATGACATCACGGGGCGCCGGAAGGTCCGGCTGGCGAGTGGTCGTGAGGCTTCCGCGCTGGAGGTGCAGCGGGAGTACTTCGAGAAGGCCGTGGACTTCTGCGAGCGCCGCGGCATCCGGACGGGGACGGTCGAACAGGTCCTCGAACTGTGGGGCCGTACGCTGGACGCGATCGAGGCCGAGGATCTGGACCGGATCGGCACGGAGATCGACTGGGTCATGAAGTACCAGCTCATCGAGCGGTACCGGGCGAAGCACAACATGACGATGTCGCATCCGCGGGTCGCGCAGATAGACCTCGCGTATCACGACATCCACCGGCGTCGTGGGCTGTACTACCTGCTGGAGCGCAAGGGGCAAGCGGCTCGGATCTGCAACGACTTGAAGATCTTCGAGGGCAAGTCGGTGCCTCCGCAGACGACTCGGGCGCGGTTGCGGGGCGACTTCATCCGGCGGGCCCAGGAGCAGCGGCGGGACTTCACCGTCGACTGGGTGCATCTGAAGCTCAACGACCAGGCGCAGCGCACGGTGTTGTGCAAGGACCCGTTCCGTTCGGTGGACGACAGGGTGGAGAAGTTGATCGCGGGGATGTGAGCCGGGTGTTCCGTGGGTGACGCGGAACGCAACGCGGGGCGCCGTACGTTTTCCGTACGGCGCCCTTCTCACGTCGTAGAGTTGCGCGCACGCCATCAACCATGATCGACCGATACGAGGCTCCCACCGTGCGCCGACGCTCACTCCTTCTTTCCGTACCCGCTGGACTGGTCACGCTCGCCGGATGCGGTGACGACGGTGATTCCGGTTCGGCGAAGTCCAGCAAGACCCCGTCGCCCTCGGCTTCGGAGGCCGCGTCGGCGCCGCCGCCGCCGAAGATCGTGGACGGTCCGCTGCCGGCGATCACGGCGGGGACGAAGTTCGGTGAGAAGCCGACCGTGGCCAAGGGGCCGGGGGAGCCGTCGAAGGATCTGGCGGTGCGGACGGTGATCGCGGGCGGTGGCAAGACGGTCGCGGAGAACGACTACATCCAGGCCAATTACCTGGGGCAGATCTGGGCCACGGCGAAGGTCTTCGACAATTCCTACGACCGGGGGACGCCGCTGGTGATCCAGCTGGCGCAGGGCCAGATCATCGACGGCTGGCGTTATGGCCTGGTCGGGAAGAAGACGGGCAGCCGGGTCGAGATGTCGGTGCCGCCGACGTGGGGCTACGGCACGTCGGGGAACGCTCAGGCGGGGATCAAGGGCACCGACACGCTGGTGTTCGTGGTGGACATCGAGGACACGTTCAACTCGAAGAGTTCGGCCAAGGGCAAGGACGTGCCGCAGAAGGACGCGTCGCTGCCCGTGGTGGGCACGAACACGGACGGTTCGGCTCCCAAGATCACGGTGCCGAAGAAGGACGCGCCGACGAAGCTCGTGGCGAACTATGTCATCGAGGGTGACGGTCCCGAGGTGAAGGCCGACAGCACGGTCCTGGTGCAGTACGAGGGTGTGCTGTGGGACAGCGGCAAGGAGTTCGACTCGACGTACAAGCGGGGTCAGCTGACGTCGTTCTCGCTGCAGCAGGTCGTCAAGGGCTGGGCGCAGGGGCTGACGGGCAAGAAGGTGGGCAGCCGCGTCCTCATCGTGATTCCGCCGGCGCTGGGCTACGGCGACAACCCGCCGGCCGGCAGCGGTATCAAGAAGGACTCCACGCTCGTCTTCTCGGTCGACATCCTGGCGAAGATGTAACCCCTCCGGGGATGTAAGACTGTCCGTGTTGTCCTTACGTACACAAAGCAGGAGCAAAGACGTGAGCATCGAGAAGCCCGAGATCGATTTCCCCGAGGGCGAGCCGCCGGCGGACCTTCAGATCAAGGACATCTGGGAGGGCGACGGCCCCGAGGCCAAGTCGGGCCAGAACGTCACGGTGCACTACGTGGGTGTGTCGTTCAGCACGGGTGAGGAGTTCGACGCGAGCTGGAACCGGGGCGCCCCGTTCAAGTTCCCGCTCGGCGGCGGCCGTGTCATCAAGGGCTGGGACAAGGGCGTGCAGGGCATGAAGGTCGGTGGCCGTCGCCAGCTGACCATCCCCGCGCACCTCGCCTACGGCAACCAGAGCCCGACCCCGGCGATCAAGCCGGGCGAGACGCTGATCTTCGTGGTCGACCTGATCGCGGTCTGATCACGGCGGACCGGATCCGATCCGTATCGGATCATCTGGGGCCCATGCCCGTCCGGGCATGGGCCCTCGGCTTTTGCCGCGACACCCCGGGGCGGTACGGTCATCGGTCGGAAGCACCATAGGAAGGGCGTCGATGGCCATTGCCAAGGCCGAGCGGCTGATGAACCTCGCACTGTGTCTGCTCGGGACGCGGCGGCCGCTCAGCAAGCGGGAGCTGCGCGAGTCCATCGAGGCCTACATGGAAGCCGGATCGGACGACAGCTTCAACCGGATGTTCGAGCGGGACAAGGACGATCTGCGCGAACTCGGCCTGGTCATCGAGACGGTGGAGAACCTCGACGGCGAGGTCGGCTATCTCGCCCGCCGCGACAGCAACCGCCTGCCGCCGATCACCCTCGACGCCGAGGAGGCCGCCGCCCTCGGTCTGGCCGCCAAGGTCTGGCAGCAGGCCCGGCTGGCCGGCGCCGCGAGCGGGGCGCTGCAGAAGCTGCGGGCCGCGGGCCTGCCCGAGGACGTGGACCCCTACGGCTCCCACGGAGCCCTGGAGCCGCACATCCCCGTCCACGAGGCCGCCTTCGAGCCGCTGATGCTCGCCTGCCGCGACCGCCGCCCGGTGGTCTTCGACTACCGCAAGGCCAACGCCGCGCAGCCCGGGACCCGGCACGTGGAGCCCTGGGCGCTGGAGTGCTGGCGCGGCCACTGGTATCTCGCGGGCTTCGACCGCGACCGCGGCGCGGAGCGCGTCTTCCGGCTCTCGCGGATCACCGGCAAGGTCCGCGCCCGCGCGGGCCGGTACACCGCCGAGGTGCCCGACGTCGTGACCGTGCGGGAGACGGTGGCGGGCTGGGCCGGGGAGATCGCCGACCGCTCCGCGCTGATCCGGCTGCGCTCGGGCGCGGGCTACCCGCTGCGGGCCAAGGCGGTCTCCGTGCGGGAACTCGGGGACGGCTGGGACGAGTTGGAAATTCCGTACGGGCACGGCCTGGACGCCTTGCTGGTCGAGTTCGGGCCGGACGTGGTGGTCGTGGAGCCCGCGGAACTGAGGGCCGAAGTGATCGACCGGCTGCGCGCCGTGGCCAAGGGCTGAGGGGAAAGCAAGAACGTGGCAGGAAGACCGGCCAGGCCCGCGAACGCGATCGACCAGACCCGGCGGATGCTCTCGCTGGTGACCTATCTGCGTGAGCGCCCCGGCGCCCGCGTCGGCGACGTCGCCCGTGCCTTCGGGATCACCGAGGACGAGCTGATCTCCGACCTCGACGTGCTGCCGCTGTGCGGGACCAGCTTCCGCGGCGGTGATCTGCTGGACATCGACACCGACGGCGACCGGATCTGGTGGCACAACCCGGACGACGTCGCCGAACCGCTGCGGATCGCCGCCGACGAGGCGACCGCGCTGCTGGTGGCCGCCCGTGCGGTGTCCACGCTGCCGGGGCTGCGCGAGGGCGACCGGCAGGCGCTGCTGCGGGCCACCGCCAAGGTGGAGGCCGCCTCGGGCGAGGCGGCGGGGGCCAGCTCCCGGCTGTCGGTGACCTTCGAGTCCGAGGGCGGTGTCTTCGCCGACGTCGACCGGGCGATCTCCGAGCGGCGCCGGCTGTGGATCCGCTACTACTCGCCCGCGCGGGACGAGCTGAGCGAGCGCGAGATCGACCCGATCCGCCTGGTCACCGTGGGGCACACCTACGTCGAGGCGTGGTGCCGGCGCTCGGAGGCGCGCCGGACCTTCCGGCTCGACCGGGTCGCCGAGATCCGCATCCTGGACGAGCCGTCCGCGCCGCCCGAGATAGAGCTGCGGGACCTGTCCGAGGGGCTCGTCCAGCCCGCGGCCGAGGATCCGGAGGTGGTCGTCGAGGTCGGTCCCGGCGGGCGCTGGGTCGCCGAGTACTACCCGCACGACAGCGCGGATGAGCTGCCGGACGGCGGGCTGCGTATCACCCTGCGGACACCCGATCCCGCCTCGCTGCGGCGGCTGGCCCTGCGTCTCGGCGGTGACGGACGGATCGTCTCGCCGGCGGCTCTCGCGGACAGCGCCCGGCTCGCGGCCCGTGAGGCGCTCGCCGCCTACGACGGGCCCGACGGGCTCGGGGAGGTCCGGGACAGACCGTACGAGGGGCGGGAGCAAGGGCTTTGAGGACGTCGTCGATGTCGGGTGCGCAGGGCGGGCCGGGGGGCTCCGGGAAGCCGGGGAACGGGCGACGGGCGGGCGCGCAGGCTCGCCCCGGGGTGTCCGCGGGAGCGCCGGGCCGGGGAGGGTCGTCCTCGGGCGCGGCGGAGATGTCGGTGGGGACGGCGTTCGCCGGGATGCGCCGGGTCGTCGAGGTCATGTTCAAAGCCGCCTGCCCCGACTGCCGGGCCGGCTTCGAGCTGACCCCCGGCGCCCTGCGCCTGGCCATCGGCGCCAGCAGTCGCACGACGTTCTACTCCTTCACCTGCCCCGCCTGCGGCTCCGCGGTGCGCAAGCCCGCGGGCGAACGCATCGTCGAACTCCTCACCGGCGGCGGGGTCCGTACGCTGCGGCTGCATTCCACGGCCTGACGGGGGACTAGGCTCGGGGCCATGTTCTGGCCGATGTTCGCTGTGTGCGCGGGTTTCTTGGGTCTTGCGGTGCTGGGTGTGTTCGCCGTCCAGGTCTTCCTGGAGGCGCGGCGTCTGGGGGCGCAGGTCGCGGACTCGGCGGGCCGTATCGGAAAGGCGGCCGAGGAGCTCGAACGGGCGGCGGTGAACGCGGCCCGCGCCGCCGAGCACCCGTGACGGTCAAAGCGGAACCAATGTGACCAGTGCCGCGAAAGCGGTACGCGTCCGCTCTGTCGTGCCGCCCGTCCCGCCAGGTACGCTGCTGATCGCGGCCCGGCAACGAGGCACGGTCCGCGGGGCAGGTGTACGCATGGGGATTGTTCCGCGTTCACCGCCAGGCGCTACGATCGCTGCAAGCATGATGTTCGGACACGTGTCCGACTGGTCGGACGGGCCCGTCGCCCCGCCTCGCTGAGAAGGTGAATTCTATGTTCCGCAACGGACTTGAGCCGTGGCACCTGCTGATCCTCGTCGTGGTGATCGTTCTCGTGTTCGGCTCCAAGAAGCTGCCCGACATGGCTCGCTCGCTCGGCAAGTCCGCCCGCATCCTCAAGAGCGAGGCGAAGGCGATGAAGGACGACGGCAAGCAGGCCGACACCGGCGCGCAGCCCGCCGAGGAGCCCGCTCCCGCTCAGCGCACGATCCAGGCGTCGCCCGGCGATGTGACCAGCTCCCGCCCGGTCAACGAGCCCACGGACACGACCCAGCGCTGACGCGAGGACCGGGACAACCGGTCCGCTGCACGAGATGAGGATGTGGGTTGCTCAAGTCCGCCCGCAATGAGGAGAGGGATCCCGAGGGCCGGATGCCCCTCGTGGATCACTTGCGTGAGCTGCGCAACCGGCTTGCGAAGGGTGTTCTGGCGATCCTCGTCGTCACGATCGTCGCGGCCTTCTTCTACAGGGACATCATCGATGTCATCACCAAGCCGATGCTCGACGAGATCGGCTGCCATCAGACCTTCGGCGAGCTGGCCAAGTCCAAGAACGTCCACTGCGCGCACATCACCGTCAGTGGTCTGCTCGCGCCGTTCACGCTCGCGCTGAAGGTCGCCCTGATGGCCGGTGTCGTGCTCGCGGCGCCGATCTGGCTGTACCAGCTGTGGGCGTTCGTCGCGCCGGGCCTGCACCGCAACGAGAAGAAGTACGCGTACGCGTTCGTCGGCTTCGGCTTCCCGCTGTTCCTCGCCGGCGGATACCTCGCCTTCTCGGTGCTGCCCACCACGGCCAAGGTGATGATCGACCTCACGCCCGACGGCGCCGAGAACCTGCTGCCGCTGGACGACCTGCTCGATCTGGTCACCCGCATGATCGTCGTCTTCGGTCTCGCCTTCGAGATGCCGTTGCTGCTGATCCTGCTGAACCTGACCGGGGTGCTGTCCGGCAAGCGCATGCTCGGCTGGTGGCGCGGCATGATCATCGGCATCACGGCCTTCTCGGCCGTGGCGACCCCGAGCCCGGACCCGATGACGATGCTGGCGCTCGCCGCACCGATCTGGGGCCTCTACTTCATCGCCGTGGGCTTCGCGCTGCTCAACGACCGGCGCCGGGCCCGCAAGGAGGCCGAGGGCCCCGGGGACGACGAAGCCTCCGACCTCGACCTCACCCCCGAGGCCATCGGCGAGATCGAGCCCGTGACGGCCAGCCGGTCGCTCCCGGAACAGGCCAATGGCGAGCGGATCAACGGCTACGACGACGTGACCTGATCCCGGCCCGCGCACGCGCGCCGAAAGACATACGAGTGGGGCCCGACCTGATCACCGGCCGGGCCCCACTCGCGTGTGGCGACCAGTGGAAAACGGCGACGGCGCCCGGCGGAACGGGCGTCGAGGAGATCCACCGCGTCAAGGCGGGGCAACGGTTATGGCGACGTGACCCGGTGGGGGCGCGGAGCTCGTAGGGTCGGGCTGTGACCAGCGAGATCACCCTCATCGTCAATCCCACCGCGGGCCGCGGACGGGGCGCCCGGGCGGCGCTGCCCGCCGCGGAGGCCCTGCGCACCGCCGGCTTCTCCGTCGAGACGGTCCAGGGCGAGGACGCGGCCGACGCGCTCGCCCGGGCCCGCGAGGCGGTCGCCGGCGGCACCGGCGCCCTCGTCGCGGTCGGCGGTGACGGGATGGCCAACCTCGCCCTCCAGGCCGTCGCCGGGACCCGCACCCCCTTCGGCCTCGTCGCCGCCGGGACCGGCAACGACTTCGCCCGCGCCCTCGGGCTGCCCGTGGCGGACCCCGCCGCCGCGGGCCGCATGATCGCCGAGGCGCTGAAGGGCGAGCGGCTGCGCGAGGTCGACCTGGGCCGGGTGAACGACACCTGGTTCGGCACCGTGCTGGCCTCCGGGTTCGACTCCAAGGTCAACGACCGCGGCAACCGCATGCGGCTGCCCGTCGGCCGCTTCAAGTACGACGTCGCCATGGTCGCCGAGCTGGCCGCCTTCCGGCCCCTCCCGTACCGCATCACGCTCGACGACGGCGAGACCCGGGACATCGAGGCCACGCTGGTCGCCGTCGGCAACGGATCGTCGTACGGCGGCGGCATGAGGATCTGCCCCGGCGCGAGCCTCGGTGACGGGCTGTTCGACATCACGGTCGTCGGGGACTGCTCGCGCGCCACCCTGCTCAAGATCTTCCCCCGCGTCTACCGGGGCACCCACGTCGGCCATCCCGTGGTCAGCGTGCACCGGGCGGCCCGCGTGGAACTCCTCGCCGAGGGCGTCACCGGCTACGCGGACGGCGAAGCGCTCGGCCCGCTGCCGCTCACCGCGGAGTGCATACGCGGTGCGGTCCGCGTCGCACTTCCCTGAGCTGCGCGGATCCGGGGTTTCACGGCCCCTGATCCGGATAATGATCGTCCTTGTGTCAGTGCCTCCCGGTAGTCTCGAAAGCACGATGACAGAGGACCTCTCACCGGCCGAGCGGTATGCGGCATCGCGCAGGCGCGCTGCCGAGCAGGCCACCGCGCTCGCGTCCTTCCGCGAGATGTACGACTTCGGCCTCGACCCCTTCCAGATCGAGGCCTGCCAGGCGCTCGAGGCGGGCAAGGGTGTGCTCGTGGCCGCGCCCACCGGCTCGGGCAAGACGATCGTCGGCGAATTCGCCGTCCACCTCGCCCTCCAGCAGGGCAAGAAGTGCTTCTACACCACGCCGATCAAGGCGCTCTCCAACCAGAAGTACGCCGACCTGTGCCGACGCTACGGCGCGGACAAGGTCGGCCTGCTCACCGGCGACAACAGCGTCAACTCCGAGGCACCGGTGGTCGTCATGACCACCGAGGTCCTGCGGAACATGCTGTACGCGGGATCACAGACCCTCCTCGGGCTCGGCTACGTGGTGATGGACGAGGTGCACTACCTCTCCGACCGCTTCCGCGGAGCCGTCTGGGAGGAAGTGATCATCCACCTCCCCGAGTCGGTGACCCTGGTGTCACTGTCGGCGACCGTGTCGAACGCGGAGGAGTTCGGTGACTGGCTGGACACCGTCCGCGGCGACACCCAGGTGATCGTCTCCGAGCACCGGCCCGTCCCGCTGTTCCAGCACGTGCTGGCCGGACGCCGGATGTACGACCTGTTCGAGGAGGGCGAGGGCCAGCGCAAGGCCGTCAACCCCGACCTCACGCGCATGGCGCGCATGGAGGCGAGCCGCCCCTCGTACCAGGACCGCAGACGCGGCCGCGCGATGCGCGAGGCCGACCGGGAGCGCGAGCGCAGACAGCGCTCGCGGATCTGGACGCCGGGCCGGCCCGAGGTCATCGAGCGGCTCGACTCCGAGGGACTGCTGCCCGCGATCACCTTCATCTTCAGCCGCGCCGCCTGCGAGGCCGCCGTCCAGCAGTGCCTGTACGCCGGACTGCGGCTGAACGACGACGCCGCCCGCGCCCGGGTGCGGGAGATCGTCGAGGAACGCACCTCCTCCATCCCGGACGAGGACCTGCACGTCCTCGGCTACTTCGAGTGGCTGGAGGGCCTGGAGCGCGGCATCGCCGCCCACCACGCCGGCATGCTGCCGACCTTCAAGGAGGTCGTCGAGGAACTGTTCGTCCGCGGCCTGGTCAAGGCCGTCTTCGCGACGGAGACCCTCGCGCTCGGCATCAACATGCCGGCCCGCTCCGTGGTGCTGGAGAAGCTCGTCAAGTGGAACGGCGAGCAGCACGCCGACATCACACCCGGCGAGTACACCCAGCTCACCGGCCGGGCCGGCCGCCGCGGCATCGACGTCGAGGGCCACGCGGTCGTGCTGTGGCAGCGCGGCTTCAGTCCCGAGCACCTCGCCGGCCTCGCCGGCACCCGCACCTATCCGCTGCGCTCCAGCTTCAAGCCGTCCTACAACATGGCGGTGAACCTGGTCGAGCAGTTCGGCCGGCACCGCTCGCGCGAGCTGCTGGAGACCTCCTTCGCGCAGTTCCAGGCCGACAAGTCGGTCGTCGGGATCTCCCGGCAGGTCCAGCGCAACGAAGAGGGCCTCGATGGCTACAAGGAGTCGATGACCTGCCACCTCGGGGACTTCGACGCCTACATGGGGCTGCGCCGCGAACTGAAGGACCGCGAGACCGAACTGGCCCGCCAGGGCATGTCCCAGCGCCGTGCCGAGGCGGCCGTCGCCCTGGAGAAGCTGAAGCCCGGTGACGTGATCCACGTGCCCACCGGCAAGTACGCGGGACTGGCACTCGTCCTGGACCCGGGGCTGCCCGCGGGCCGTTCCAACGGCCACCGGGGCTTCGAGCAGCACGACGGCCCGCGCCCGCTGGTGCTGACCGCCGAGCGCCAGGTCAAGCGGCTGGCCTCGATGGACTTCCCGGTGCCGGTCGAGGCGCTCGACCGGATGCGGATCCCCAAGTCCTTCAACCCGCGGTCGCCGCAGTCCCGTCGGGACCTCGCCTCCGCGCTGCGCACCAAGGCCGGGCACATCGTCCCGGACCGGCACCGCAAGCGGCGCTCCGAGGCCGCCGACGACCGCGAGATCGCCCGGCTGCGCGCGGCGATCCGCGCCCACCCCTGCCACGGGTGCAACGACCGCGAGGACCACGCCCGTTGGGCCGAGCGCTACCACCGGCTCAAGCGCGACACCTCGCAGCTCGAGCGCCGCATCGAGGGCCGGACGAACACCATCGCCCGCACCTTCGACCGGATCGTCGCCCTGCTCACCGAGCTGGACTACCTGCGCGGCGACGAGGTCACCGAGCACGGCAAGCGGCTCGCCCGGCTGTACGGCGAACTCGACCTGCTGGCCAGCGAATGCCTGCGGGCCGGCGTCTGGGACGGACTGTCCCCGGCCGAACTGGCCGCCTGTGTCTCGGCGTTGGTGTACGAGTCGCGGGTCTCGGACGACGCGATGGCCCCGAAGGTGCCCTCCGGCAAGGCCAAGGCCGCGCTCGGCGAGATGGTGCGCATCTGGGGCCGGCTGGACGCGCTGGAGGAGGACTTCCGGATCAACCAGACCGAGGGCGTGGGCCAGCGCGAGCCGGACCTCGGCTTCGCCTGGGCCGCCCACGAGTGGGCCTCCGGCAAGGGCCTGGACGAGGTGCTGCGCGAGGCCGAGATGCCCGCCGGTGACTTCGTGCGCTGGTGCAAGCAGGTCATCGACGTCCTCGGCCAGATCGCGGCCGCCGCGCCCGTCTCGGGCGGGGAGAAGTCGACGGTCGCGAAGAACGCCCGCAAGGCGGTCGACGGCCTGCTGCGCGGGGTGGTGGCCTACTCGTCGGTGGGCTGACCGGAAGACCGGAAGACCGGCGGACAGGGGCGGCCGGGGGAGCGACGGGCCGAGAGGCCCGGGTGGCCCCGCCCGGCTGCTGTGGAGCCGGGGTGTGGAGTCGGGCCGTCGTGGAGCCGGGCCGGTGTGGAGCCGAGCCGTTGTGGCCGGTGGTGTGCTGTCTTCCCGAAGGGAGGCCGCACATCACCGGCCACATGCGTTCCGGGGCGGGTGAAGGGCCTCGGCAGGTGCCGACGCCGACGAAGGCGAGGTCGGGAACGGGGCGAGGGCGAGGACGGGGCCGAGGGCGGGTCAGTCGTCCGTGTCGCGGTCCAGATACCCGCGCCAGCCCCCGTACGCCGTGATGTCGGCCGCTCCGGCCACGGCACCCGGCTCGCACAGGAAGCCCGGAACATGGGTGCCGTCGGCCAGTTCGACGCTGCCCAGGGCCATCGGGCGGGGGAGTGCCGTCAGCAGACGTCCGAGGCCGTCCGGCGGGAGGCGCCACACCTCGGTCTCGATCGCGGCCCCGCCCGCACCGACATGGACGAGCCCCGGCTTCGGCGGGCTGGTGTCCAGGGCGTGCAGCCGGTAGACGGCGGCGGTCGTCGTCGTACGGTCCAGGCGGGCGCCCAGGGACAGCAGCTGGGTGTTGAGCGGCTGACCGGTCAGATGCGCCCCGACCACGGCGAGGCGGGTGTCCGGTTCCAGCGAGCGGGCGATCCGGGCGAGCCGCTCGTCGGTGAAGGCCGGCCCGATCAGCATCACGCCGAACGGGGGCCCCGCCGGGGTCCGCCCGGCGGGGACGGCGATGGCCGCCAGGTCGAAGAGGTTCGTGGAGTTGGTGAAGCGACCGAGCCGGGCGTTGGCGCCCAGCGGGTCGGCGGCGACCTCGGCGAGCGTGGGATGACCCGGTGCCGTCGGCAGCAACAACGCGTCGGCGTCTCCCAGTTCGGCGAGGGCCCGGGTGCGCAGCGCGGCCAGCCGTTCCTGGTCCGCGTACAGCCGGTGTGCCGGGATTTCCCGGGCGCGGGTGATGATCCCGGCGACGGTCGGGTCGAGCCCGGCTCCTCCCTCGGCGGTCTGCTTGTCGACAAAGCTCCCCACGGCGGTGTAGCGCTCGGCGACGAACGCGCCCTCGTAGAGCATCGCTGCGGCTTCGGTGAACGGCGTGAGGTCGAGGGAGCGCACCTCCGCGCCCGCCGCGACGAGTCGGTCCACGGCCGCCTCGAACGCCTCCGCCCAGCCCTCGTCCAGTTCGCCGAGCTGCGCCGTCGGCGGGACCGCCACGCGCCAGGGGCCGGGCGAGCGCTGTGCCAGGGGCGGGAGTTCGCGTGCGGCGGGGGAGGTGAGGTGGGCGAGGGCCTGCTCGGCCTCGGTCAGGGTGCGGGCGAACACGGTCACGCAGTCCAGGGAGGCGCAGGCGGGGACGACGCCGGTGGTCGGCACCAGGCCGCGGGTGGGCTTGAGGCCGACGATTCCGTTGAACGCGGCGGGCACGCGCCCGGAGCCCGCGGTGTCCGTGCCGAGGGCGAGGTCGGCGATGCCGAGGGCCACGGCGACGGCCGAGCCCGAGCTGGAGCCGCCGCTGATCCGCTCCGGGTCCAGGGCGCCGCGGACGGCGCCGTAGGGGGAGCGGGTGCCGACCAGTCCGGTGGCGAACTGGTCCAGGTTGGTGGTGCCCAGCACGACGGCCCCGGCGGTCCTGAGCCGGGCGACCGCGGGCGCGTCGGCCGCGGGGGTGTACGCGTAGGCCGGGCATCCGGCGGTGGTGGGCAGCCCGGCCACGTCGATGTTGCCCTTCACGGCGAGGACCCGGCCGGCGAGCGGAAGGCGCTCGCCGGCGGCGACCCGCTCGTCCACGGCACGGGCCTCGCGCTCGGCCTCCGCGCGGGGACGCAGGCCGATCCAGATCTCGGGCCGGTCCACGGCCTCGATACGGTCGTACGCCAGACGGACTCGGGTGAGGGCGGACATCGGGTCTCCTTGTGCTGGGCGGTTCCCGGCGGCGCGCGGACCGGGGTGCGTACGGCCCGCGTGCCGGGCCGCACGGGCGGACGACGGTGCCGTGCCGGCCGGGTGCTGTACCGGCCGATCGCCGTGCCGGTCGGGGGCCGTACTGGCCGGGTGCCGTGCCCCACCCGGGCCGGGGGCGGGCATGGCGGGGGATTCAGGGCGCGGACGGTTCCAGGGGGGCGAGGACGAGCAGGGCCGTGCCCGCCTCCACCTGGTCGCCCGGGCGGGTGAGGACCTGGTGGACCATGCCGTCGACGGGTGCGGGGACGCGGGACTCCATCTTCATCGCCTCCAGCGCGAGCAACGGCTGCCCCGCCGTGACCCGGTCGCCCGGTGCCACGTTCAGCTGCCACACCGACGCGGCGAACTCGGCCTCGACCAGCCGGCCGCCCCGCGGGATCCGTATCTCGGCGGGCGGTGCCGGCGGTGCGGCCGCGGCCTCCGCCCGGGCGAACTCGCCCGCCGCCTCCCAGGCCTCCCGCTCGGCGGTGAACGCCTCGCCCTGCCGGGACCGGAAGTCCGCGATGGACTCGGCGTTCTCGGCGAGGAAGGTCTCGTAGGCGGCGAGCGAGAAGGTGCCCTCCTCGACACGCGGGACGAAGCGGCCGGAGACGATGTCCGCCCGCAGTTCGAGGAGTTCGTCGGCCTCGACCGGGTACCACTTGATCCGGTCGAAGAAGCGCAGCAGCCACGGCTTGCCGGGTTCGAAGGCGCCGCGCTGCTGCCAGGCCGACCACACCTGGGTCGTACGGCCCACGAACTGGTAGCCGCCGGGGCCCTCCATGCCGTAGACGCACAGGTAGGCGCCGCCGATGCCGACCGAGTTCTCGGCGGTCCAGGTGCGGGCCGGGTTGTACTTCGTGGTGACCAGCCGGTGGCGCGGGTCGAGCGGGGTGGCGACCGGGGCGCCGAGGTAGACGTCGCCGAGGCCGAGGACCAGGTACTCGGCGTCGAACACGGTGCGGTACACGTCGTCGACCGAGTCCAGGCCGTTGACGCGGCGGATGAACTCGATGTTCCACGGGCACCAGGGGGCGTCGTCGCGGACGCCGGCCATGTAGCGGGCGATGGCCTCGCGGGTGGCGGGGTCGTCCCAGGACAGCGGGAGATGGACGGTGCGGGAGGGGACGACGAGCCGGTCGGTCGGGGGCAGTGCGCGGACCGTGCGCCGTACGGCGTCCAGGAGTTCGCGCTGGGGGAGCCGGACGGGGTCCGTCCGGATCTGGAGCGAGCGGATGCCCGGCGTCAGGTCGGTGACGCCGTCGAGGCCGGCCGCCGCCACGGCCTCCATCAGCGCGTGCACCCGCATGCGCAGGGCGAGGTCGAGCTGCATGGGGCCGAACTCGACGAGCAGGTTGTCGTCGCCGCTGCGGCGGTAGGTGACGTCACCGTCCCGGGCGAGGATCCCGCCGTCGACGATCGGGGGCCGCTCGGTGCCGTCGTCGGCGAGCGGGGCGAAGCGCACGGTGTCGCCGGGGCGGAGCTGGCCGAGTTTCCAGCGCTCGGTGCTGACGACGGTCGCGGGGCAGACGAAGCCGCCGAGGGAGGGCCCGTCGGGGCCGAGGAGCACGGGCATGTCGCCGGTGTAGTCGACGGCGCCGACCGAGTAGGGGGTGTCGTGGATGTTGGAGGGGTGCAGACCGGCCTCGCCGCCGTCGGTGCGGGCCCAGCGGGGCTTGGGCCCGACGAGCCGTACGCCGGTGCGGGCCGAGTTGAAGTGGACCTTCCAGTCGGCGGCGTAGAAGTCGTGGATGTCGTCCTCGGTGAAGAACTCCGGTGCGGCGTGCGGTCCTTCGAGGGCGCCGACGCGCCACTCGGAGGTGAAACCGGGGCGTTCGGCGGGCGGCACGGGTGTTCCCCCGCCGGTGGCCGTGCCGCCGTGCAGGACGTCGCCGGTGCGCAGGGCGCGTCCCCCGTGGCCGCCGAAGCGGCCCAGGGTGAAGGTGGACGCGCTGCCGAGGAAGTCGGGCACGTCCAGGCCGCCGCCCGCGAACAGCACATAGGTGCGAAGTCCGTGCCCGGTGGGCGCTCCGACCTCCAGGACGGCCCCGGCGGGTACGGTCAGCGGCTCCCACTGGGCGACGGCGGACCCGTCGACGGTGACCGGGGCGGGAGCGCCCGTGACACAGACCGTCGTGGCGTGGGTGAACCTCAACGCCGGCCCCTGGAGCGTGCATTCGAGGCCCGGTACGCCCTCGGGGTTGCCGAGGGCGCGGTTGCCGAGCCGGAAGGAGAGGTCGTCCATCGGGCCGCACGGCGGGACCCCGACCTGCCAGTGGCCGGTGCGTCCTGGCCAGTCCTGGACGGTGGTGAGCGTGCCGCCGGAGACGACCTCGATGCGCGGGGTGGGGTCGCTCACCCGGGCCAGGGTGGCCGTGGAGTGGGCCGCCCGCCGGAAGGAGGGTTCGGCGAGCGCGGCGCGTACGAGGCCGAGGTTGGTCTCGATCCCGTCGACGCGGGTGGCGGCGAGGGCCCGGTCGAGGCGTTCCAGGGCCTCGGCCCGGTCGCTGCCGTGGGCGACGACCTTGGCGAGCATCGGGTCGTAGGAGGTGGTGACCTCGGTGCCGGTCTCGACCCAGCCGTCCACGCGGACGCCGGCGGGGAACGCGACCCGTGTCAGCAGGCCCGCGCTGGGGCGGTGGTCGCGGGAGGGGTCCTCGGCGTAGACGCGGGCCTCGACCGCGTGACCGCGGGGCGCCCCCGGCTCGCGGACGACCTCGGACTCGCCCCGGGCCAGACGCAGCATCCAGGCGACCAGGTCGACGCCGTAGATCTCCTCGGTGACCGGGTGCTCCACCTGGAGGCGGGTGTTGACCTCCAGGAAGTACGCCTCCTCGCGGGCGGCGTCGTAGACGAACTCGACGGTGCCGGCGGAGCGGTAGCCGACGGAGGCGCACAGCTCCCGGGCTGCGGAGGCCAGTCGTTCCCTGACGGCGGGGGGCAGGCCGGGGGCGGGTGCCTCCTCCAGGACCTTCTGGTTGCGGCGCTGGAGCGAGCAGTCGCGGTCGCCGAAGGTGACGACCCGGCCGTGGCCGTCGCCGAAGACCTGCACCTCGACGTGGCGGGCGTGTTCGACCAGGCGTTCCAGGAACACCCCGGCCGAGGAGAAGGAGGCGGCGGCGACGCGCTGCACCCGGTCCCAGGCCTCGGTGAGTTCGGCGGCGGACCGGCAGGCGGACATGCCGATGCCGCCGCCACCGCCGGTGGCCTTGAGCATGACGGGATAGCCGATGCGCCCTGCGGCCTCCAGCGCTTCGTGGAGGCCGGGGAGGAGCCCGGTGCCGGGGGCCAGCGGGACCCCGGCGGTCTCGGCCGCCGCCCTCGCGGTGTGCTTGGCGCCGAACAGCTCCAGCTGCTCCGGAGTCGGGCCGACGAACACGATCCCGGCGTCCTCGCAGCGGCGGGCGAAGGCCGCGTCCTCGGAGAGGAAGCCGTAGCCGGGGTGGATGGCCCCGGCCCCGGTGTCCTTGGCGGCCTTCAGGACCAGGTCGCCGTCGAGGTAGGACTCCTTGGCGGGGGCCGGGCCGAGCCGCACGGCCTCGTCGGCGAGGCGGACGTGGGGGGCCGCGCGGTCGGCGTCGGAGTACACGGCGACGGTGCGCAGGCCCAGTTCGCGGGCGGTGCGGATGATCCGGACGGCGATCTCGCCGCGGTTGGCGACCAGGAGCGTGTCGAAGCTCATGCGGGCTCCCCGATCGTCATCGCGACCGCGGTGGGCTCGAAGCCGTTGCACGGGTTGTTGATCTGGGGGCAGTTGGAGACCAGCACGATCACGTCGCGTTCGGCGCGCAGGGTCAGCTCCAGGCCCGGGGCGGAGATGCCGTCGACGATGCCGAGGGTGCCGTCCTGCTCGACGGGCACGTTCATGTACCAGTTGATGTTCGACACCAGGTCGCGCTTGCCGAGGCCGTACCGGGCGCCCTCGGCGAGGAAGTTGTCCACGCAGGCGTGCTGGGACCAGGTGTGGTGGCCGTAGCGCAGGGTGTTCGACTCCTTGGAGCAGGCGCCGCCGACCGTGTCGTGGCGGCCGACCTCGTCCGCGACGACGGTCATCAGCGGGGTGTGCTCGTTGGACATCAGCACGCTGCCGGTCGTCAGGAAGATGGTGCCCTGGGCCTGGACGGTGTCGGGGGCGCTGTAGCGGACGGCGGTGTCGGCGGCGTCGTAGACCAGGAAGTCGACGGCCTGGTTGCCGTGCAGGTCGGTGACGGTGAGCGTCTGGCCGGCGCGGACGACGGCGGACCAGGCGGCCCGGGCCGGGACGGTTGCGTGCGTCATGCGAGCCCCCTCGTGGCAAGGAATTCGGCGGTGTTCAGGAAGGCGCGGCGGCCCTCGGGGGTGGCGTCCCACAGCGGGTCGCCCGGCGCGGTGGCCCGGGCGCGCCAGGCCAGTACCTCCAGCGGGCCGCTGGTGTAGTCGGGGCGCGGGTCGGCCGGGTGGGGCACGTTGGCGATCAGCACGGTGAGGTCCAGTTCGGCGCGCAGGGTGACGGCGGCGCCGGGTCCGGCCGAGCCGGTGAAGTCCGGGGAGCCGTCCTCGCGTATCCGCACGCCCTGGAAGAAGGAGAGCGAGGGCGGCAGATCGCGGGGGCCGAGGCCGTTCTTGGCGGCGGCGAGCTTGAACAGCTCCCGCCCGGCCGGGGACGCCGACTGCGGGGTGCCGTCCCCGTAGCGCCCGGTGTTGCGTACGAGCGTGGAGGTGCCGCACAGGGCGTCGTGCCGCCCCGAGGTGTCGGCGACCACCGAGGCGAGGACGCGGCCCTGGTCGGACAGGAGCAGCCGGCCCTCGCCCAGATAGGCGTTCCACTGGACCTTGACGGTGTCGGCGACGTTCAGGCGCTCCCACGGCCGGTCCGCGACGTACAGCAGCAGATGCGCGCAGCCGTCGCCGGTGAGGTCGGTCAGGCGCAGTTCGGTGCCCCGGGCCAGGACCTTGTGGGTGTAGTTGCCGCCCGCCACGGTCTCGGCCCAGACGAGCGGGCCCGCCCCTGGCGGCGGGGCCGGCCAGTCGTCCGCGGGGACGACGGGCATGGCCTCGGCGCGGGTCCCCTGCTGGGCGCGGGCGTGATCGCGTGCTCCGTGGGTGGTCGCTGTCGCCATCGCGGGTCCTCCGGCTCCTCGGTCATTTCTGTCGCGCGACAGAAATTAGGGGCGGGGTGCGTCACGGCCGTGTCCCGTGTGTTGCCGCGTGGTTACCGGTCCCTCACCGTGGACGCGGCGGGGGCGGAGGGGGCCGTCGTGCCCGGTCGGGGCGCGGGGCGTGTGCGAGGATCGAACGCATGGGAACGGGTGGTGGACGCCGGGTCGGGCGGCCTCGGGCCGCGCAGCGGCCGGACAGCGGGCTGGAGCCGCGCGCCGAACTCCTCGACGCCGCCGCCGAGTTGTTCACCACGCGGGGATACGCGGCCACCACCACGCGGGCCGTCGCCGAACGCGCGGGCATGCGCCAGGCGTCGATGTACCACTACGTCACCGGCAAGGAGGAACTGCTCGCGGAACTCCTGGAGTCCACGGTCAGGCCCTCCCTCTCCTGTGCCCGGGAGCTCCTCGCCGACGACACGGCGCCCGCGGAGCGGCGGCTGTGGGTGCTGTGCCGCACCGACGTGGAGGTGCTCTGCGGGGGACCGCACAACCTCGGCGGCCTCTATCTGCTGCCCGAGGTGCGCACCGAACGCTTCGCCGGATTCCATGCCGTGCGGGCCGAACTCAAGGACACCTACCGTCAGTTGCTCGCCGCGACCGCGGCCGGCGGTGCGCTCGCCAAGAGTGAGCTCGAGCTGCGTACGGATCTGTTGTTCGGGCTGATCGAGGGGGTCATCCTCGTGCACCGCTCCGACCCGCAGCGCCCCGTGTCGGCGTTCGCCGAGGCCACGGCCGACGCGGCGCTGCGCATCGCCGGAATCTGAGGCCCCGGGCCTCCGTCGAGGCGCTCCCGTACGCCTGTTCACCATTACGCACCGTGTGCGAATGGGGGCACAGCGTGTAAATGAGGCTGAGGGTACTCCAGTCTTATGGGCGGTTTCAGGTGCTTGCTGAATATGACACAGCGATGATCCGGTCGGACTAAGCTCGCCCGCAGCGCACCGGGTTGGGATGTAATCGTGCGCTTGTTCCCAAAAGTTCCGAAGATCTGGTTTGACCCATGCCGATCCGTGCCGTTTCGCCCGCACATCTCCCCCACCCCCAGCCGACTTGTCTCAGAGGGCATACATGGTGAGTGTTCAATCGCCTCCCGGTGACAGTGAACTTCCCTACGCGCGCGTGCTGTTGCTGCCGGCCGTCCTGATGGCGGTCGCGACCGGCGCCGCCGTCGCCTCGGTGACGGAGCCGGCCCGGGTCGCGGTGGCCCTGTGCGGCGGCTTCGCCACGCTGCTGGTCATCGCGGTCGGCGGCGAGGCCGTCCGCCGCGGCCGCGTCGCCCGGGAACTGCGCGCCGACCTCGCGCGCCGCACCGCGTCCCTGGAGCGGCGCGTCGCCGCGCACGACCAGGAGACCGTGCGCTTCACCCGCGAGGTCCTGCCGTACGCGATCGACCGGCTGCACGACGGGGACTCGCCCTCGGAGGTCGTCCGCACCCTGGGGCGCGACACCCCCGGCTTCCACGAGATCCCGGCGGCCCAGAAGGACCTGCTGAAGAAGCTCCTCAAGATCATCGACACCGAGGAGTCGATGCGGGACGCGGCCCAGCGCTCCTTCGTCAACATCGCCCGGCGGGTCCAGGCCATCGTGCACCAGCAGAACAACGAACTGCGCGAGATGGAGGAGGATCACGGCCGCAACCCCGAGGTCTTCGACGACCTGCTGCGCATCGACCACGGCACCGCGCTGATCGGCCGGCTCGCCGACTCCATCGCCGTGCTCGGCGGCGGCCGTCCCGGACGCCAGTGGCCCGAGCCCGTACCGCTGTTCAGCGTCCTGCGCGGCGCGATGTCCCGCATCCTGGAGTACCGGCGCATCGAGCTGCACAACATCGTCGACATCGCCGTCGAGGGCGTCTCCGTCGAGCCGCTCATCCACGCCCTGGCCGAGCTCATGGACAACGCCACCCGGTACTCGCCGCCCCACACCAAGGTGCACGTCACCGCCATCGAGGTGCAGACCGGCATCGCCGTCGAGATCGAGGACGGCGGCGTCAGCCTCAGCGACGAGGCCCGCGGCAGGATCGAGGAGCTGCTCCGGCTGGCCGCGGAGGGCGTCGACCCCAACACCATGGGCCAGGCACCCCGCCTCGGCATGGCCGTCGTCGGACGACTGGCGCAGATGTACGGCATGCAGGTCTCGCTGCGGCAGTCCGCCTACGGCGGTGTCCGCGCCGTCCTCGTCGCCCCGCACTCCATGCTCACCACCGACTTCGCCCCCGGTCTCGCGCACGGCGTCGGGGCCTCCTCCGTGGCCGGCATCGACAACGGCGGTGTCGAGGGCCCCGCGCGCAAGCCCAAGAAGCGCAAGCCCACCACCGGCCCCCGCATCCCCTCCTCCGGCGCCGACCCGCGCGAGGACGACGTCCCGGTCGTCACGGAATGGACCCCGAACGGTCTTCCCCAGCGCCGCAGCCGGATGAAGGTCCCGCTCAGCCGGCGCTACGCCGAGGCGCGCGCCGAGCAGGAGGCGGCCGAGTCCGCCGCGACCGCCGTCGCCTGGGAGGCCGAACCCGCGCCGAAGGAGAAGGAGCCCGAACCCGGGCTGTGGGTCGAGGCGTTCATGAACGGGCTCAAGGGCGACCCGGACCCGACCGCGTTCAGCACGGACAACCAGCCGGCCCCTGCCGAGGCCGACGACGAGGGGGACCTCAAGTGATCCAGCAGCGAGCGAACTTCGACTGGATGCTCAAGGAACTCGCCGACGGAGTGCCGGGCATCCAGCAGATCGTGGTGCTCTCCGCCGACGGGCTGCGCATCGCCCGCTACGGCGGCGACCCGGACGCCGCCGACCGGGTGGCCGCCGCCTGCGCGGGCCTGCAGAGCCTCGCGGGCGCCGTCGCGGGCGAGATCCCGAGGAGCGACGGCCGGATGCGGATGGTCATCATCGAGATCGACGGCGGCTACTTCTACCTGATGTCGGCGGGACCCAACGCCTACCTCGCCGTGCTCGCCAACCAGACCGCGGAGCCCGGACTGATGAGCAACCGCATGCGCGACCTCGTCGTCCGCATCGGCGCCCATCTCACCAGTCCTCCGCGCCGCAACGGGCAGACCGTATGAGTCCTCCGCAACGACGGCGGCGCCAGCCCAGGGAGCGGCCCCCGGAACCCCCCGCACCCCCGCCTCCCCCCGTGGACCCGGAAGGCCCCGAGGGGGAGGCGGGCCCGGCCCGGCCCGGGAACCCCGAGCGCCTCTACGTCCTCACGGGCGGCGCCGAGGGCGGCGAGCGGGCCGAGGTCGACCTCGTCACCCTGGTCGTCGCCCGGGACGCCACACCCCCGCCCGGCATCCAGCCCGAACAGTCGGCGCTGCTGCGGCTGTGCGCGACCCCCCTGTCCGTGGCCGAGATCTCGGCCTATCTCCATCTGCCGTTCAGCGTGGTGACCGTCCTGCTCACCGAGCTGCTGGCGGCCGAACTGGTGCGGGCGCGCGCCCCGATCGTCCGTCAGGCGCTCCCCGACCGTTCCCTCCTCGAAGCGGTGATGCATGGACTTCAAAGGCTCTGACACCGTCACGGGTCCTCGCGCCGAGGACCACCTCCCGCACACCGCGCGGGCGGCGGTCAAGATCGTGATCGTGGGCGGCTTCGGCGTCGGCAAGACGACCATGGTGGGCTCCGTCAGCGAGATCAGACCGCTGACGACCGAGGAGACCATGACGCAGGCCGGCATCGGCGTCGACGACGACTACGGCTCCGAGACCAAGACGGCCACCACCGTCGCCATGGACTTCGGCCGGATCTCCCTGACCGACCAGCTCGTCCTCTACCTGTTCGGCACTCCGGGCCAGGAACGCTTCTGGTTCCTGTGGAACGGCCTGTTCGAGGGAGCGCTCGGCGCCGTCGTCCTGATCGACACCCGCCGGCTGGAGGTCAGCTTCGACGTCATCGGACGCCTGGAGGAGCGCGGGGTCCCGTTCGTCGTCGCGATCAACGACTTCCCGGACGCCCCCCGGTACCCCGTCGAGGACCTGAGGGCCGCGCTCGATCTGCCCGAGGAGATCCCGATCGTGCGCTGCGACGCCCGCCGCAGGGCGTCGAGCCGGGACACCCTGATGACCCTGATGCGGTTCCTCCATTCCCTCGCGATGACGTCGGCGCACCGCTGAACGCCGTACGGTGAAAGTGGCATCCGTACGCCAACTGCCCATCCATAGAACGTATTTGAGCTTCGGAGCGATCATTGTGACGACCGAATCCCATACCCCCACAGGTACGGAAGAACCCGCGTTCGGCCCCCCGCCGGGCTGCCCCGCACACGCCGCAGGACCCGGCGTCGGACCGGGCGGACTGCGCCGTCTGTACGGGCCCGAGGCCGAGGACCTGGGCGCGCTGTACGAGAAGCTGCGCGCCGAGCACGGCCCCGTCGCCCCCGTGCTGCTGCACAACGACGTCCCGATCTGGGTGGTCCTCGGCCACGCCGAGAACCTGCACATGGTCAGCACCCCCGCGCACTACGCCCGCGACAGCCGGCTGTGGACCGCCGTCCAGGACGGGACGGCGGGCGCCGACCACCCGCTCGCGCCCCACATCGCCTGGCAGCCCATCTGCTCCCACGCCGAGGGCGACGAGCACCTGCGCCTGCGCGGCGCCGTCACCGGCGCCATGTCCACCATCGACTTCCGCAGCCTGCGGCGCTACATCAACCGCGCCACCCAGCGCCTGGTCAACGCGTTCTGCCCGCTCGGCAAGGCCGACCTGGTCGGACAGTTCGCCGAGCATCTGCCGATGTCCGTGCTCTGCGAGATCATCGGCATGCCCGAGGACTACAACGACCGCATGGTGCACGCCACCCGCGACCTGCTCAAAGGCACCGACACCGCCATCGCGAGCAACGAGTACGTGATGAGCCTGCTGACCCAGCACACCCTGCGGCGCCGGGCCGAACCCGACGACGACTTCACCACCCATCTCATCAACCACCCGGCCCGGCTCACCGACGACGAGGTCGCCCAGCACCTGCGGCTCGTCCTCCTCGCCGCCTACGAGGCCACCGCCAACCTCATCGCCAACGTGCTGCGCATGCTGCTCACCGACCCGCGCTTCCGCGCCCAGCTCAACGGCGGGCAGATGACCGTGCCCGAGGCGGTCGAGCAGTCGCTGTGGAACGAGCCGCCCTTCAGCGCCGTCCTCGGCTACTTCGCCAAGCAGGACACGGAGCTGGGCGGCCAGCGCATCCGCAAGGGCGACGGGCTGCTGTTCGGCATCGCGCCCGGCAATGTCGACCCCCGCATCCGGCCCGACCTCGCCGCGAGCATGCAGGGCAACCGTTCCCACCTCGCCTTCGGCGGCGGCCCGCACGAGTGCCCGGGACAGGACATCGGCCGCGCCATCGCCGACGTCGGCGTCGACGCCCTGCTGCTCAGGCTGCCGGACGTCGAACTCGACTGCGACGAGAGCGACCTGCGCTGGCGCAGCACCATGTCCTCGCGCCACCTCGTCGACCTGCCCGTGCGGTTCGAGCCCAAGCCGACCCAGGACGTCATGCAGCGGCCGTCCGTGCGCGCGCTGCCCTCCCAGCGGGCCCCCTGGCAGGTGACCACCGAGGACACGGCCCCCGCCGCACCCGCGGTCCCCGCGTCCGCACCCGCCGTTCCCACAACCGGGCCGGCCGCCCCCGAACCGGCAGGACCCGCCGGGCGCCCGGGCGCCTGGCAGCGCCTGCTGCGCTGGTGGCGCGGCTACTGATCCACTCTGCGGCCGGACCGCCGCCCCGGGCACGGACCTCACGCGCCCGGGGCGGCGGCGGTCCGTGCGCCCCGGGCCCGCGGCGGTCCGTGCTCCGCGCGCCCGGTGGCGGGCCTACGGCTGTCCGGCTTCCCCGGCCGACCAGGTCGCGTACGAGGTCCACGCCTCCAGGGTTCGCCCGCTCGCGAACCGGTGGGCCCGGCCGGTGAGCGGATCGGTGAACTCCAGTGTCCGCGCCAGCAGTTGCAGCGGACGCCGGAAGTCGCCGGGCGGCACCGGACCGGTCACCACCGGGTAGAGCGGGTCGCCCAGGATGGGCACGCCCAGCGTGTTCATGTGCACCCGCAGCTGATGGGTCTGCCCGGTCCGCGGGATCAGCCGGTAGCGGGCCAACCCGTCCCGGAACTCGGCCAGTTCGACCTCGGTGACCGCGTTCGGCTCGCCCGCCACCTCCCGCGCGGCCATCACCCCGCGCTCCTTCAGGATGCGGCTGCGGGCCGTGCGCGGGAGGGCGAGCCCGGGGTCGTACGGTGCCACGGCCTCGTACTCCTTGCCGATCAGCCTGTCGCGGAACAGCGCCTGGTACGCGCCGCGTTCCCCGGGCCGCACGGTGAACAGGACGAGTCCCGCGGTCAGCCGGTCGAGGCGGTGCGCCGCGCCCAGTTCCGGCAGGCCGAGGTCACGGCGCAGCCGGGCCAGCGCCGTCTCGGCGACGTGGCTGCCGCGCGGTGTGGTGGCCAGGAAGTGCGGCTTGTCGGCGACGACGATGTGGTCGTCCCGGTACACCACCTCCAGTGGGAACGGCACCGGCTCCTCGTCGGGCAGTTCTCGGTGGAACCACAGGAACATCCCCGGTTCGTAGGCGGCTTCGGCGGTCAGCGGCCGGCCGCCCTCGCCGACGATCAGCCCCTCGCCGATCATCGCGTCGATCACACCGTCGCCCGCCGCGAGCC
Organism: Streptomyces aureus; assembly: GCF_000725495.1. GTDB lineage: Bacteria > Actinomycetota > Actinomycetes > Streptomycetales > Streptomycetaceae > Streptomyces > Streptomyces aureus_B. The sequence goes on along the minus strand of NZ_KL647042.1, from coordinate 60,735 downwards.
GGTCCACCAGGTACGCCCGCGCGGTGGCCCAGCTCCCCTCCGGCGGCAGCTTGATCCGCACGGGGTCGACCCCGTGGCGCTGGGGGAGGGGAGTGGGCGGGATCCGGGGCTTGCGTCGCACCGGTCAAGCGTACGAGGCCTCGGCCGCCTCCGGTGTCCGCGCCTTCGCCGCCCGGGCCGCGAACGCCCGGTACCCCGCGCCCACCGCCAGCGTCACCCCGAGGAACAGCAGGGTGAACCAGCGGAAGTACCAGTGTCCGCCCGCCGGGTCGTACACCGCGGCGCGCGGCCAGGCCAGGTTGACCGTCATGAACAGCCCGTAGAGGAGGGCGAGCGCGTTGACGGGGACACCCCAGCGGCCCAGCGAGAAGAGCGGGGCGCCCGTCTCGTCGGTGCCCTGCGCGGTGAAGCCCCCGCGCAGCCGGCGCACCAGCAGCGGACCGGTGACCATCGCGTAGGCGAGGTACAGCATCACGATGCAGGTGGTGCCGATCGCCAGGAACGCGTCCGGGGAGGCGAAGTTCAGCAGCAGCAGGGCCGCCGCGAGGACACCGACGACCACGGCGGGGGCACCCGGCATACCGGTGCGCGGGTCGACCTTCGCGAGCCGGGCGGAGAAGGGGAGCCGGCCGTCGCGGGCCATGGAGAACAGCATCCGGCCGGCGGCGGTCTGGATCGCCAGTGTCGCCACCGCGACGGCCACCACCACGTCGGCGAGCAGCGCCCGGCCGACCCCGTCGCCGAGGCTGCTGGTCAGGACGTAGCCCAGTCCGTCGACGCCGAGACGGCCGTCGGTCAGGCTCGGGGCGGCGAGTAGGCCGCCCAGCACGATCAGCCCGCCGAGCAGGCCCGCGGCGCCGAGCGCGGTGAGGATCGTCCGGGGCGCGGTGCGCCTCGGGTGATGGGTCTCCTCGCTCATCTCCCCGGCGCTGTCGAAGCCGATCATCACGTAGGCGGCCATGAACGAGCCCACCATCAGCGCCCCGAACAGGCCGCCGGTGCCGGCGCCGGTGTGGAACGTGATGCCGGGGGAGCGCTCGGAGTGGGTGAACAGCAGCACGATGATCAGGACGGCGCCGATGATCTCGGCGGTGACGCCGATCCGGTTGACCGCGGACATCACCCGGTTGTCGAGGACGTTCACCAGCGTGGTCAGGACGAGCAGGACGACGCCGAGCACGGCCGCGTTCGCCGCGCCGTCGGGGCTGGTGGGGGACGGGTCGTCGCCGATCAGCTGGAAGCCGGACCAGATCGCGGGCAGGACCATCTGCAGCGCCAGGGCAGCCGCCGCGACCACCACGATCTGTCCGATCACCATGATCCAGCCGGCGAACCAGCCGAAGGAGGGGTTCGACAGTCGCGAGGACCACTGGTAGATCGCGCCGGAGATCGGGTAGCGGGCGGCGAGTTCCGCGAAGCAGGCGGCGACCGCCAACTGGCCCGCGAACACGGCCGGCCAGGTCCAGAAGAAGACCGGGCCGCCGAACGCGTACCCGAAGGCGAAGAACTGGAAGACGGTGGTGAGGACCGAGATGAAGGAGAACCCGGCGGCGAACGAGGCGTACCGGCCGAGGCTGCGGTGCAGTTCCTGGCGGTAGCCGAACTCGGTCAGTGAGGCGTCGTCCGGGGACGCGGGCGGGTCGGGGCGTACGTCGGAGGGGGCGGTGGTGGTCACGGCGGCACCTGCCTTCGGCGCGAAGGGCGAACGGATTCCTGTCGGGTGACAGAAATTAGGGAGACCCTGTTTCGCCCGCGTGTCGCGGCCGTGTCGGCGACGGGCCCAATTCCTCACGTGCCCGCGGCCCGCGCAAACGCCGGGAGGCGGACCCGCGTTGCGGGTCCGCCTCCGGATACGGCGGGGGAGTGGCCGATGTCTAGGGCGTGTTGCGAAAGTCGCGGCAGGCGGGACTTTCGCAACACGTCCTAGGCCGGGGCCTCCTGTTCGGCCTCCACCTTGGCGTTCCACTCGCGCTTCGAGGCCTGCCAGCCGTCCTCGTTGTGGCCCAGCCGCCAGTAGCCGGAGATGGACAGGTCCTCGCGCGGGACCTGGAGCTCGACCCGCAGCAGCGCGCGCAGCTCCTTCACGAAGCCGGCCTCGCCGTGCACGAACGCGTGCATCCGGCCCTCGGGGAACTCCAGCGCCCGTACGGCCTCCACCAGGGCGGCGCCGACGGGCCGGTCGCCGCGGTGCAGCCAGACGATCTCCGCGTCGGAGTCGATCTTCTGCTCCTCCTCGGGCCCGGAGACCTCGACGAAGGCGCGGACCGTGGCCGCGTCGGGCAGCGACTCCAGCGCGGCGGCGATCGCCGGCAGCGCGCTCTCGTCACCGGCGAGCAGATGCCAGTCGGCACTCGTGTCGGGCGCGTACGCGCCGCCGGGTCCCATGAAACGGACGACCTCGCCCGGCTGCGCCCGAAGGGCCCACGGCCCGGCGAGTCCCTCGTCCCCGTGCACCACGAAGTCCAGGGACAGCTCGAGCGTCTCGGGGTCCCAGGCGCGCACGGTGTAGGTCCGGGTCACCGGCCACTGCTCGCGCGGGAACTCCTCGCGGATGCGCTCCAGGTCGAAGGGCTCGGGATAGGTGAGGCCCGGGGGGCCGAAGAGCAGCTTCACATAGTGGTCGGTTCTGCCGCTCGTGGCGAAGTCCGCGAGGGTGTCGCCGCCCAGCACCACCCGCTGCATGTGGGGGGTCAGCCGCTCGGTCCGCACGACCTTCGCGGAGTGGGGCTTCCGGGGCTTGCGTTCCGGGCGCTCTGCCATGACTGCCTCCTGTTCACATGCTTAGGCTTACCTAAGTTAGCACCTCTTCCGATGCGGTAACCATGCATGAACCGGTATCGGTCATGTCAGAAGTGTTCACCTAAGCCTGCAGTGTGGTGAGCAGACGGTGCAGCGAGCCGCCCAGACCCCAGCGCGCCGCCAGCTCGTCCAGTGCCGCGGGGTGGCGCGCGGCGTGCGGCAGCGAGGTGTCCACCTCGGGGAGCGGAACGTCCCCCGCCACCTTGACGACCGTCGGCGCCACCGCGATGTACGGGCGGGACTCGTCGAGCCGCTTGCGCTGCGAGGGCGTCAGCTTCGCCTTGGGGTCGTCGACGGCGGCCATGATCCCGGCCAGGTCGCCGAACTCGGCGAGGAGCTTGGAGGCCGTCTTCTCCCCGATGCCGGGCACCCCGGGCAGTCCGTCGCTCGGGTCGCCGCGCAGCAGCGCCAGATCCGCGTACCCCGGACCGTCGACGCCGTACTTCTCACGCAGCCAGGCCTCGTCGGTGAGCTGCAGGGTGCCGACGCCCTTGAGCGGGTACAGCACGCGCACCCCCCGCCCGTCGTCCACGAGCTGGTACAGGTCGCGGTCGCCGGTGACGATGTCGACGGGGCCCGCGGCGCGTCCGGTGAACGTACCGATCACGTCGTCCGCCTCGTACCCCTCGACCCCCACGCGGGCGATGCCCAGGGCGTCCAGGACCTCCTCGATGACCGGCACCTGCGGCGAGAGCGTGTCCGGCACCTCCTCCTCGTCCGGACCCGTCTCGGTCTCCACGGCGACCCGGTGCGCCTTGTACGACGGGATCAGGTCCACCCGCCACTGCGGGCGCCAGTCCGCGTCCATGCAGGCCACGAGGTCGTCCGGGCGATGGTCCTTGACCAGGCGGTCGATGAACTCCAGCAGTCCGCGCACCGCGTTCACGGGGGTGCCGTCCGGGGCCTTCACCGACTCCGGGACGCCGAAGTAGGCGCGGAAGTACAGCGAGGCGGTGTCGAGAAGCATGAGGCGGCGCGTCGGGGGAGTCACGCTCCGCATCATGCCGTACGCCACCGACAGTGACCTGGACCACTCCCGTGTTTGCTCCGTGTGAGCCCGGGCAGGCGCGGCCACTGAACGAACTCGGTTGTGTATTCAACGTACTCGACCGTCATCGGCAGCCCGGAACACGGAGATCCACCGTTCGGCGTGTTCCCTGCCACGACGAGAGGCACCTGTGTCATCCAGGCTTGAGGCCGACCATCTGTACAAGGTGTTCGGAAGACGATCGCAAGTGGCCGTGGAACGGCTCCGCCAGGGGGCCGACCGCGAGGAACTGCGCGCCGACGGCACCACCGCCGCCGTGATCGACGCGTCCTTCACCGTGGAACCGGGGCAGATATTCGTCGTCATGGGCCTGTCCGGATCCGGCAAGTCCACGCTCCTGCGCATGCTCAACGGACTGCTCGAGCCCACCGCGGGACACGTGCGCTTCGACGGCCAGGACCTCACCGCGCTCAGCGCCCGCGAACTGCGCGAGGTCCGCTCCAGGAAGATCAGCATGGTCTTCCAGCACTTCGCGCTGTTCCCGCACCGCAGCGTGCTGGACAACGCCGCCTACGGCCTGGAGGTCCAGGGCGTACCGGCCGCCGAACGCCGCGAGCGGGCGGCCACGGCCCTGGAACTGGCCGGACTCGCCGGCTGGGAGAAGTCCTGGCCCGACGAACTCTCCGGCGGCATGCAGCAGCGCGTGGGGCTCGCCCGCGCGCTCGCCACCGACGCCGACCTGCTGCTCATGGACGAGTCGTTCAGCGCGCTCGACCCGCTGATCCGCCGGGACATGCAGGACCAGCTCATCGAGCTCCAGAAGAAGCTCGCGAAGACCATCGTCTTCATCACCCACGACCTCAACGAGGCGATGCGCCTCGGCGACCGCATCGCCGTCATGCGCGACGGCCGCATCGTGCAGACCGGCTCGGCCGAGGACATCCTCGTGCGGCCCGCCGACGACTACGTCGCCTCCTTCACCCAGGACGTCGACCGCTCGCGGGTGCTGACCGCCGCCGCGGTCATGGACACCGACCTGCGCGGTGACGAGGCCGACTGCGCCTGCGAGACCGCAACCCCCGACACCCCGTTCGTGGACCTGTGCGCGATGAGCGCCCGCCTCGCGCACCCGGTCGCGGTCCTCGACGAGCGGCACACCCTCGTCGGCGTCGTCCCCAGACAGCGGCTGGTCGGCTTCCTCGGCGACGAGCGGGGCGCCCCCGGGCCGTGTCCCGGCGGACGGGACAAGGGGGTGAAGGCCCATGCCTAGGATCCCCTTCGGCGACGGCGTCAACGCGGCCGTCGACTGGCTGCTGCACCACATGGGGTGGCTCTTCGACCTCCTCAAGACCGTCTTCACCGGCACCTACGACGCCATCGACGCGGTCCTCCAGGCCCCCGAGCCGCTGCTCCTCGCCGGCATTCTCGCCGTCGTCGCCTTCTGGCTGCGCGGCACCGTCGCCGGCGTCCTCACCTTCGCCGGATTCGCCTTCATCGACTCCCTCGGCCTGTGGGAGGACGCGATGGTGACCCTCTCCCTGGTCCTCGTCGCGACCCTCATCGCGCTCGTCGTGTCGGTGCCCGTGGGCATCTGGGCCGCCCGCTCCGACCGGGTGAGCGCCGTCGTCCGGCCCGTCCTCGACTTCATGCAGACGCTGCCGGCGATGATCTACCTGATCCCGGCGATCCTGTTCTTCGGCACCGGCGCCTCCGCCGGCATCGTCGCCACCCTGATCTTCGCGCTGGCCCCCGGGGTCCGCATGACCGAGCTGGGCATCCGCCAGGTCGACGCGGAACTGGTCGAGGCCGCCGAGGCGTTCGGCACCACCCCGCGCGCCACCCTGCTGCGCATCCAGCTGCCGCTCGCCCTGCCCACCGTGATGGCGGGCGTGAACCAGGTCATCATGCTGGGCCTGTCGATGGCCGCCATCGCCGGCATGGTCGGCACCGGCGGCCTCGGCGGAGACGTCAACGAGGCCATCGGCCAGCTGGACGTGGGCCTCGGCTCGGAGGCCGGCGTCGCCATCGTCATCCTCGCGATCTACCTCGACCGCATGACCGGCGCGCTCGGCACCCAGGTCTCCCCGCTCGGCCGCCGCGCCGCCGCCCGGGCCCGCGCCGCCGAGGGCCTGCGGATCTGGTCCTACCGGCCCCGCCCCGCCGTCGCCCTCGTGGGAGTCGTCGTCCTCGCGCTCGTCGCCGGCGGCATGGGCGTCTTCGGCGGCCCGGCCACGCCCGCCACCGCGGCCGACGGCAAGGACGTCGGCCAGGGCCGGAAGATCACCATCGGCTACATCCCCTGGGACGAGGGCGTCGCCTCCACCTTCCTCTGGAAGGAGATCCTGGAGCGGCGCGGATACCAGGTGGAGGCCCGGCAGTTCGACGCCGGCCCGCTCTACACCTCCCTGGCCCAGGGTGACGTCGACTTCGAGACCGACTCCTGGCTGCCGACCACCCACGCCGAGTACTGGAAGAAGTACGGCAAGCAGCTCGACGATCTGGGCTCCTGGTACGGCCCGACGTCCCTGGAGCTGTCGGTGCCCGCCTATATGAAGGGCGTCGACTCCCTCGACGACCTCAAGGGGAAGGCCGGGACGTTCGACGGCAGGATCACCGGGATCGAGTCCAGCGCCGGCATGATGGGCCTGCTCAAGAGCAAGGTGCTCAAGGCGTACGGACTTGACGGGGAGTACAAGGTCGTCGACAGCTCCACGCCCGCGATGCTGGCCGAGCTGAAGCGCGCGTACGCGAAGAAGGAGCCGATCGTCGTCACCCTCTGGTCCCCGCACTGGGCCTACAGCGACTACGACCTGAAGAAGCTCAAGGACCCCAAGGGCGCCTGGGGCAAGGGCGACGGGGTGCACACCCTCTCCCGCAAGGGCTTCGCCCAGGACGACCCGGTCGTCGGGAAGTGGCTGAAGGACTTCAGGCTGACCGAGAAGCAGCTCACCGGTCTCGAAGCCGAGATCAACAAGGCCGGCAAGGGGAAGCAGCAGGACGCGGTGCGCTCCTGGCTGGACAAGAACCCCTCGCTCATCGGCGAACTGGCCCCCGTCAAGGGCTAGGTTCCCCGTACCTGGCAGGCAGCACCTCCCGCACGGCCCCGCTCCGGTCGGCGGCCGGCGGGAGGCGGGCCGTCCCGTCCGCACGGGGCGGTCCGCGGTTCACTCCGAGGGGTGGTCCTCGGCGCATGGTCCCCTTGACCCGCGCCGCGAGGACCACCCCTCCGCCGCGTTCCCCGGCCGGTCCGCACGTGCGGGCGATCGTGGGTGGGGCCGCGTACTGACGTACGAGAGAGATCCGGACAACCGTGCCGGGCCGGACGACCGGGCCCTTCCGGAGGGGGCCGGTCCGTGGCAGGGTTCGTGGATCCGCCGTGGTGGACCTCCCCGGGCGGCGTCCGGATGCCCCGCCGCACATCAGCACCGTACGCACGGGCGGCCCCCGACACCCTGCCCGGCGTGCGCCCCGGCAGTGACCCGAAGCGCCAACTGTGCGCCGGTGAAGCGGACTTCAGGACTCTGCCGAACCGCCTGACGGCGGCCCGCCCCCGTGATCGGCCCTTTCGCCCCGTCCGAGGGGGCGGCGGCGCCGGGCGCGCGACGGCTCGCGCGGTGGCGCGAACTGTAACCCTCACACTCCCTCGAAGTGACAGCGATGTGACGGGTCCATGAAACGGTTTGCCGAACATGCGTAGGGTGCAAACAACTCAACAGAAGCGGCGGGCCGGAAAACCGGGCGGCTCGCGGACCGACGACGCGAGGGAGGGAGCCGGAGCGATGGGCGACCACAAAGAACAGCCCCTTCGGGTGGGCGCGGCCGTACGGCGGCGGCGCCGGGCACTGCGGCTCACGCTCGCGGCCGTCGCCGAACGCAGCGGTCTGTCGGTGCCCTTTCTCAGCCAGGTGGAGAACGAGCGGGCGCGGCCCAGCAGAAGCTCCCTGGAGCGGGTCGCCGACGCCCTCGGCACCACGGCCGCCGACCTGCTCGCCGCCGCCGACCCGGCGTGCAGCGTCGACGTCGTGCGCGCCGACGCCGGGGAGGAGTTCACCCCCGGCTCCCACGCACGCCCGCTCGTGCGCGGCCACCACCAGCTGCACGCCACCGAGTTCACCGGCGACCACGAAGAGGAACGCGAACTCCAGCACCGCAACGACAAGTTGATGTACGTCGCCGACGGCGGGGTCGAGGTCGAGGCGGAGGGGCGCGCCCATCGGCTGGGCCGCGGCGACACCATGTATCTGACGGGCGGTGTCCGGCACCGCTGGCGCGCCACCGTCCCGGACACCCGGGTGGTCGTCGTCGAGGTCGCCCACCACATCGACGCGGTGGAGGACCCGCACACCTTCGGCCGGCGCTAGCGGGGCGGCGGGCGCCGCGCGCATCGGCCGGGGCGATGTCACGTGCGGCCGATGACGGGCACGCGCGACCCGTGACGGGCACGCGCCGCCGGTAACAGGCACGCGCCCCCCCGTGACGGGCGCGTGCGCGGCCGGCGCGAGAGGATGGCGGGACACGGGACGGCGCTGGAGAGGCGGGCAGACATGCGGGTGGTGTCGCTCGTCCCCTCGCTGACGGAGGCCGTGGCCGTGTCGGTGCCCGGCGTCCTGGCCGGCGCGACCGACTGGTGCAGCCACCCGGCCGGCCTGGACGTCACCCGGATCGGCGGCACCAAGAACCCCGACGTCGACGCCGTCGTACGGCTCGCGCCCGATCTCGTCGTCGCCAACGAGGAGGAGAACCGGGAGCCGGACCTGGCCGCCCTGCGGGACGCGGGGATCGAGGTCCTGGTCACCGAGGTGCGGGACGTACCGGGGGCGATCCGCGAACTGGACCGGGTGCTCGCCGCCTGCGGGGCGCGGGGCAGGCCGCGCTGGCTGGACGAGGCGGAGGCGGCATGGGCCGCGCCCGCAGATCCCGACCGCCGCAGGACCGCGGTCGTGCCGGTCTGGCGGCGGCCCTGGATGGTGCTGGGCCGGGACACCTTCGCGGGGGACGTCCTGGCCAGGCTGGGCGTCGACAACGCCTACGCCCGCCACGAGGACCGCTACCCCCGAGTCCCCGTGGACGAGCTGAACGCGGCGGGCGCCGACCTCGTGGTGCTCCCCGACGAGCCGTACCGCTTCACCCCCGACGACGGACCCGAGGCCTTCCCTGGCACGCCCTGTGCCCTGGTCGACGGCCGACTGCTGACCTGGTACGGACCCTCACTGGCCGAGGCCCCGGGGCGGCTCGCCGAGGCGCTGCGGGCGGCACACCGCTGAGACGCCTCCGGACACCGGTCCGCCGTGAGCAGGGGCGGCCGGTCACGGCGGGGTCCTTCGAAAAGCCGGTTGCCGGGAGCGGGCCGGGTCGGACACCATCCACGCCATGACCACACGAAAGGGCGGCACGCCCTCCGGCCGTTGACCGGCTCGTGGTGGGGGCCTGACGGCGACGCCGTCGGCGACGGACCCACCCTCCTCGACCACGCGCGATCCCTGCGCGAACTCCACGGTCCCGGCCCCTGGCCCCGGGCCGGCGATCCGCTCCCCGACGCCCGTCCGGGCGGCAGGCGGCCCGTCTTCGTCGGCGGCGGTGAGGACGCCCTGCTGCGCGCCTCCCCGGACGCCGACGGCCCTCCGCCTCCGACCGGCGCCGAACTCGCCGACCGGCTCGAACATCTGCTGTCTGCGACACCGTCCGCACCCGGCCGCGGCCTCGTGGGCCTCCACGATCTCCTCGTCACGTGCTCGCCGATCGACGTCGCCGACGACCTCGGCACGGAGGTCCGCCGCCGGGGCCTGCCGTCCGACGGCCTGCGCCGCCTCGGCCGCCGGCTGGCGGAGCACGGCACGCACCGGGCCCCGGTCAAGATCGGCCTGGTGCTCCTCGGGCTCGGCGGAGACGTCCGGGACCGGGAACTGCTGCTCCTGCTGGGAACTTTGGACGAACTCACGCTCTACGCGGCCGTCGCGCTCCACCGCTCCCAGCCCGATCCGGACCCGGCCGTGCACGCGCTCGCGCGCGGGGTCGCCGGCTGGGGACGCATCCAGGCGGTCCGGCTCCTGCGCGACACCACCGATCCCCGGATCAAGGAGTGGCTGCTGCGCGAGGGCTTCCGCAACACGATCATGGACGAGTACCTCGCCCACCTCGCCGCGACCACCGGCGACCTGCGGGGCGCACTGGGCCGCCCCGACGTGGACGGGGCCCTCCTCGACGGCGCCGGGGGCATCCTCGCCACGATGGCCGTGGGCCAGGGGGGACCCGCGCCGGGCCTGGCCGACTACGCGCACGCCGTTCCCGTACTGCGCCGCTACGCCCAGCTGATCCAGGACCGGACGCCCGGCGTCGCCCGGCTGCGCGACCTGATCGGCATCACCCTGTTCCTCCGCCACCCGCCCCCGGAACTGCGCTGGCCCTCCTGCGACCTCGAGGACCTGACGGCGCGGTACGAGGGACTGCTGAGCGAACCCCGGTGGCCCGCGCTCGTGCTGGAGCACCTCGCCGATCCCCTGCGCACCGACTTCCACCTCGCCCTGCACCCCGCTCGCGTCCTGGGCCTGGACGCGACGGCCCAGGTCCTCGCACGTCTGGAGACCGGACCGTCGCTGCTCGAACCCACCTGGGCGCACGCGCTCCGCGGCGCCGGGGGCCCGCACACCGCTCATGTGCTCGGCCTGGCCCGACGGCGTCTCGAAGTCGCCCCCGAGCCCGAACGCGAGGGTGCCCGCCTGCTGTTCCCGCACCTCTTGCGGGAACAGCCCTGACAACGGAAGGCTCCGGGTCCCCTCAGGACCCGGGGAGCGCCGATGGTGCCGCGCCCTCCGGACCCCGGGGAGGAAGCCCGGGACGACCGCCTGCGCGGGCCGGCGTCAGCGCGGCGCCGCGAGCAGCCTGCCGGTGACGAGGCCGTGGGCCGTCCGGACCGCGGCCACCGACCAGGCGGCGACCAGCAGCGCGTACAGGGCGACGGCGAGCACCTCGAAGGAGACCAGCCCGGTGTGGCGGGCCAGACCCTCGGCACCGGTCACACAGGTGCCCACGGGGAAGGTGAACGCCCACCAGGTCATCGCGAAGCCCATGCCCTGGCGGCGGGCCCGTACGACCATCGCGACGGCCAGCGCGAGCCACAGCAGCGCGAAGCCGAGCACGGGCACCCCGTAGAGGACGGCCAGGAGCGCGAAACCCTGGTCGTAGGGCGCGGGCACCACACCGGGGGCGGCGTCCGCGAACTTGCCCACCGCGGTCGTCGACTGGCCCAGCGGGCCGAGCACGAGGAACAGCGTCGGCGTGAGCGCGAGGGGCAGCGGACCCCCGGTGACGAGCCGCGCGAAGATCATCGGCAGCATCACGAAGGTGGCGACCAGGCTGATCCCGAACATCGCGACACACGCGAGGAGCAGGGTCTCCCGGGGCTGTCCCGCCGACAGATGGGGCACGAGGAGCGGGCCGACGGCGGCCGACACCATGGGGGCGACGATCGGCAGCAGCCACACGGGCGACGCCTGCCCCGGCTCGATGCGGTGCCGTACGACCATGAGGTACGGGACGGCCACCGCGGCGGCCAGTCCGATCACCGTTCCGGCGGTGAACAGGACGGTGTCCACGGCGAGCGCCGCGGGCAGGCCGATCCAGTCCCGGCCGACCAGCAGGGTGCCACCGCCCACCGCGAGCAGCGCCATCGAAAGGCAGCCGTAGAAGGGGGCCATGGCCGGGTCGAGGAGGTGGGCGCGGGCCTGGTCGCGGTGGTACGCCCAGTGCAGAACCCGGGCCGCGAGCAGCGACACCAGCAGGGCGGACGACAGGGCCCACACGACGGTGCACACGGTGCGCAGGCCCGGCACGTGGCCGGGGAGCCCGGCTCCCGCCGTCGCCACGATGGCGGTACCCATCACGGAGGCGTACCAGTTCGGGCCGAGATGCCGGACGGCGGCGAGCGCGCGGTTGCCCGGGACACGGGGGGTCTTCGTGCCGGGGACGGTTTCCGCCTGATGGGCGGACAGGGGATGGGCTGCGGTGACCATGTCACCAAGATCGCGCCGCTGGGGGTTCCCCACCAGGGAGTCCCCGCCTATGACGACATAAGCTGGGTTTATGAGCAGCAGTGCTGAGGACCGGCCCGGCGTCGGGATCGCGCACCGGGTGCCCGATCTGGGCGCGCTGGAACTGCTGCTTGCGGTCGCGCGCCTCGGCAGTCTCGGACGGGCCGCACGGGAGCTGGGGATCACGCAGCCGGCGGCCAGCAGCCGGATCCGTTCCATGGAGCGGCAGCTCGGGGTGGCGCTCGTCGACCGTTCGCCGCGCGGGTCCCGGCTCACCCGCGAGGGGGCGCTGGTCACGGACTGGGCCCGGCGGGTGGTGGACGCGGCCGAGGCGTTCGACGCCGGGGCGCAGGCCCTGCGCGACCGGCGCGACTCCCGGCTGCGGGTGGCCGCGAGCATGACCATCGCCGAGTATCTGCTGCCGGGCTGGCTGATCGCGCTGCGCGCGCAGCGTCCCGACACCGCCGTGTCGCTGCTCGCCGGGAACTCCGCGGCCGTCGCCGAGAGGCTGCTGACCGGTGAGGCGGACCTCGGGTTCGTGGAGGGGCTGTCGGTGCCCTCCGGTCTCGACGCCGCCGTCATCGCGCACGACCGGCTGATCGTGGTGACGGCGCCCGGGCATCCCTGGGCGCGTCGCCGTGCGCCGCTGGCGGCGGCGGAGCTGGCGGCGACGCCGCTGATCCTGCGGGAGGAGGGGTCGGGGACCCGGCAGGTCCTCGACTCCGCGCTCGGGGGGCTCGCGCGGCCGTTGATCGAGCTGTCCTCGACCACGGCGGTGAAGGCGTCCGCCGTGAGCGGGGCGGGGCCCGCCGTGCTCAGTGAGCTCGCGCTCGGCGAGGAGTTGTCCGCCCACCGGCTGGTGGGTATCCCGCTGGCCGATGTGCGGCTGACCCGTGCCCTGCGGGCCGTCTGGCCGACGGGGCACCGGCCGACGGGGCCGGCCCGCGACCTGCTGTCGCTGACGCGGGGGGCTTGAGCGGACGGCGGTTGTCTCGCCCCCTCCGCCCCGACCCGTCCCGTCCCCGGGGGCGCCGCCCCCGGACCCCCGCTCCTCAAACGACGGAGGGGCTGATTCCCGGCCCGTCCGGCGATCGAGGACGAGGAACCACTGTGCGGGCCCCGTCCGGACCCGACCGGTCAGGATGCCGCGCTGACCAGGCCCCGCATCACCCTCACGTCCTCGCCCATCTCCGGGTGCCACTGGACTCCCAGGACCCAGGCGGGGCCGGGGAGTTCGACCGCCTCGACCGTGCCGTCCACCGCGTGCGCGCCGACCGTGAGGCCGTCCCCGAGGCGGTCCACCGCCTGGTGGTGGTACGTCGGCACGGCGCACGGCTCCGGTACGAGACCGGCGTACCGCGTGCCCGCGACGGGGATCACCTCGTGGAGCCCGACGACGCCGGTGTCCTCCACGTGCCCCTCCAGGTGCTGGACGAGCGTGCCGCCGAGGGCCACGTTCAGCAGCTGGTGGCCGCGGCAGATGCCGAGCAGCGGGGTGCCCGAGTCCAACGCGGCCCGGATCAGCGCGAGTTCCCAGGCGTCGCGCGCGGGGGCGGGCGGTCCCGTACGCGGGGAGCGCTCGGCGCCGTACCGGGCGGGGTCGACGTCGGGACCGCCCGCGACCACCACCGCGTCGAGCCGGGCGACGGTCTCGCGCGCCAGGGCGGGATCGTCCGGAGGCAGCATCATCGCGAGCCCGCCCGCCCGCTGCACGAGCCGCGGATAACCGGCCGGCAGCAGCGCGGCCTCCAGGTTCCACACGCCCCAGCGCGTCCCGGCCTCCAGATACGTACTCACACCGACCAGCGGCCTGCCCACGCGCTCCTCCTCGGATCTCCACGACGGCGTCAATGGAAAGCTCTCATACCTTTGCGGACGGGGAAGCGGAACGGGTATCCCGGCGGCGGACGGCGACGGCCCCGCGCCGCACCCCGCTCACGCCAGGAAGCCCCGCAGCAGCGCCGCCGTACCCGCGCAGTGCTCCCGCATGATCTCCCGCGCCCCGTCCGCGTCCCCGTCGAGGACCGCCCCGACCAGGGCGGTGTGCTGGCGCTGCGAGTGCTCCAGGTTGCGGACCAGCAGCGGGATGCAGTCGAGGAGGTCGTTGACGCCGGCCCGGACGGCCGCGTACCGGGCGGTCAGGGAAGGGGAGCCGCACAGCTCGGCGAGCGTGAGGTGGAACAGGGTGTCCAGGCGCCGGTAGTCGGCGAGCGGGGCGTCGTTCGTCCGTTCCAGGGCCGCCCGCAGCCGGGCGCCCTGCTCCGCGTCGAGCCCGTGCGTCGCGCACAGCCCGGCCGCGCCGACCTCCAGGACCTCGCGGAACCGCAGCACGTCCTCGATGTCGACCGCGGCGACCCGGCGGCGCAGCTCGTGCTCGCCCGGTGTGTCGGTGCGCGCCAGCACGAACGTGCCGCCGTAGCGTCCGCGCCGGGACTCGATCAGCCCCTGGTCCTGGAGCACCTTCAGGACCTCGCGCAGCGTCACCCGGCTGATGCCGAGCCGTTCCGCCAACTCCCGCTCCGCGGGCAGCCGTTCGCCACCGGGTACGAGACCGAGCCGGACGATCTGGAGGATCTGCTCCAATGCCTCCTCGAAGCCGTTGCCCGCCCGCACCGGCCGCAGCACCGGCGTCAGCCGGTCGTCCGTCCCGCGTCCGGGTTCCGCCCGCGTCATCAGGTCGCGCCCCCTTCCCAAGCAATGGTTCTCCGCAATACCTTATGGCCCTCGGCTGACCCAAGGAGGCTTTTCCGGTGGCAGACCGCACACCCCCGCTGACCGTCGAAGAACTGAGCGTCCTCGTCGAGGCAGGTGACATCGACACGGTCGTCCTGGCCTTCCCCGACATGCAGGGGCGGCTCCAGGGGAAGCGGTTCGCCGCGACCTTCTTCCTCGACGAGGTACTGGAGCACGGCACGGAGGGCTGCAACTACCTCCTCGCCGTCGACACCGACATGAACACCGTCGACGGATACGCCATGTCCTCCTGGGACCGCGGCTACGGCGACTTCGCCCTGCACCCCGACCTCGCCACCCTGCGCCGCGTCCCGTGGAACGCGGGCACCGCCCTGCTCATCGCCGACCTCGCCTGGAACGACGGCTCCCCCGTGGTGGCCGCGCCCCGCCAGATCCTGCGCCGCCAGCTGGAGCGCCTCGCCGCGCTCGGCTACACCGCCCAGGTCGGCACCGAGCTGGAGTTCATCGTCTTCAAGGACACCTACGAACAGGCCTGGGACAGCGGCTACCGCGGGCTGACGCCGGCCAACCAGTACAACATCGACTACTCGGTCCTGGGGACCGGACGCGTCGAGCCCCTGCTGCGCCGCATCCGCAACGAGATGCAGGCGGCGGGCCTGACCGTCGAGTCGGCCAAGGGCGAGTGCAACCCCGGCCAGCACGAGATCGCCTTCCGCTACGACGAGGCCCTCGTCACCTGCGACCAGCACGCGATCTACAAGACCGGCGCCAAGGAGATCGCCTCCCAGGAGGGCGTCTCGCTCACCTTCATGGCCAAGTACAACGAGCGCGAGGGCAACTCCTGCCACATCCACCTCTCCCTCGCCGACGCCGACGGCACCAACGTGATGGCCGGCTCCGCCGAGGACCCGGGCGGCATGTCGGAGGTGATGCGGCACTTCCTCGCCGGACAACTGGCCGCCCTGCGCGACTTCTCCCTCCTGTACGCGCCCAACATCAACTCCTACAAGCGGTTCCAGCCCGGCTCCTTCGCCCCGACCGCGGTCGCCTGGGGCCACGACAACCGCACCTGCGCGCTCCGGGTCGTCGGCCACGGCCGCTCCACGCGCTTCGAGAACCGGCTGCCCGGCGGCGACGTCAACCCGCACCTGGCCGTCGCCGGACTCGTGGCGGCCGGCCTGTACGGCATCGAGCGGAAGCTGGAACTGCCCGAAGCCTGCGCGGGCAACGCCTACAGCGCCGCGTACGAGCACGTCCCCACCACCCTGCGCGAGGCCGCCGAGCTCTGGGAGAACAGCCCGATCGCCCGGGCCGCCTTCGGCGACGAGGTCGTCGAGCACTACCGCAACATGGCGCGCGTCGAACTGGAGGCCTTCGACGCCGCGGTGACCGACTGGGAGCTGCGCCGCTCCTTCGAACGCATGTGAAAGGTCGTTCCGTGTCGAACGAGTCCGAGCTCCGGGTCCTCAACCCCGCCACCGAGGAGGTCGTCGCCACCGTTCCCGCCGCCACCGCCCGGGACGTGGACGAGGCCGTCGTCCGGGCCGGGCGGGCGCAGACCCGCTGGGCCGCCCTCGCACCCGCCGACCGGGCCCGGCTGCTGCGCCGCTTCGCCGCCGAGGTCGACGCCCACCTCGAGGAACTGGCCCGCCTGGAGGTCCGCGAGGCCGGCCACACCCTCGGCAACGCCCGCTGGGAGGCGGGCAACGTCCGCGATCTGCTCGACTACGCGTCCGGGGGAGTGGAACGGCTGCTGGGCCGTCAGATCCCGGTTCCCGGCGGCCTCGACGTCACCCTCCTCGAACCGCTCGGCGTCGTCGGTGTCATCGCGCCCTGGAACTTCCCCATGCCCATCGCCGCCTGGGGCACCGCGCCCGCCCTCGCCGCGGGCAACGCCGTGATCCTCAAGCCCGCCGAGACCACTCCGCTCACCGCACTGCGGCTGGCCGAACTCGCCCTGGAGGCGGGCCTGCCCGAGCACCTCTTCCAGGTGCTCCCCGGCGCGGGACCGGTCGCGGGCGACGCACTCGTCCGGCACCCGAGCGTCGCGAAGATCGTCTTCACCGGGTCGACCGCGGTCGGCAAGAGCGTGCTGGCGACGGGCTCCGCCCTCCTCAAGCGCGTCACCCTCGAACTCGGCGGCAAGAGCCCCAACATCGTCTTCGCCGACGCCGACGTCGAGGCCGCCGCGGCGGCTGCCCCGATGTCCTTCCTCGACAACTCCGGCCAGGACTGCTGCGCCCGCACCCGCATCCTGGTCCAGCGCTCCGTCCACGACCGCTTCCTCGAACTCCTCGCCCCCGCCGTCGCGTCCGTGGTCGTCGGCGACCCCGCCGACGAACGGACCCAGATGGGCCCGTTGATCTCCGCGGCCCAGCGGGAACGCGTCCGGTCCTACGTCGACGCCGACGCGCCCGGCATCCGGGGCAAGGCCCCCGAAGGCCCCGGCTTCTGGTTCGCGCCCACCGTCCTCACCGGCGTCGACCCCGGCGCGCGCGTGGCCGTCGAGGAGGTCTTCGGCCCCGTCGCCGTCGTCCTGCCCTTCGAGGACGAGGCCGACGCCGTCCGGCTCGCCAACGCCACCGACTACGGTCTGTCCGGCTCCATCTGGACCCGCGACGTCGGCCGCGCCCTGCGCGTCTCCGGGGCCGTCCGCGCCGGCAACCTGTCCGTCAACTCCCACTCAAGCGTCCGCTACTGGACCCCCTTCGGCGGCTTCAAGCAGTCGGGGATCGGCCGCGAGCTCGGCCCGGACGCCCTCACCGCCTTCACCGAGACCAAGAACGTCTTCATCAGCACGGAGGGTCCCGCACAGTGACTTCAGACACCCCCGAGACCATCTGCCGCCGCCTGGTGGGCCGCACCGCCGTCATCACCGGCGCCGCCAGCGGCATCGGCCTCGCCACCGCGCGCCGGCTCGCCTCCGAGGGAGCGAGCGTCGTCTGCGGCGACATCGACGAGCAGCAGGGGAAGGCCGTGGCCGCCGAGGTCGGCGGGACCTTCGTCAAGGTCGACGTGACCGACCCCGACCAGGTCGAGAACCTGTTCAGGACGGCGTACGACACCTACGGCTCGGTCGACATCGCCTTCAACAACGCCGGCATCTCGCCCCCCGACGACGACTCCATCCTGGAGACCGGCCTGGAGGCATGGAAGCGGGTCCAGGAGGTCAACCTCACCTCTGTCTACCTGTGCTGCAAGGCCGCCATCCCCTACATGCGCCGCCAGGGCCGGGGCTCCGTCATCAACACCGCCTCGTTCGTGGCCCGGATGGGCGCGGCGACCTCGCAGATCTCCTACACGGCCTCCAAGGGCGGTGTATTGGCCATGTCCCGCGAACTCGGCGTCCAGTTCGCCCGCGAGGGCATCCGGGTCAACGCGCTCTGCCCGGGCCCGGTCAACACCCCGCTGCTCCAAGAGCTGTTCGCCAAGGACCCCGAGCGGGCAGCGCGCCGGCTCGTGCACATCCCGGTGGGACGGTTCGCCGAGGCCGAGGAGATCGCGGCGGCCGTCGCCTTCCTCGCCAGCGACGACTCCTCCTTCGTGAACGCCACCGACTTCCTGGTGGACGGGGGCATTTCGGGCGCCTACGTCACCCCGCTGTAGCCAGGCGACGCACACGGCCGGCGGGTCGCGGGAGGGCCCGACGCCCTGCCCCGCCCGCCGGTGGACGGCTCGTCCCGGCCCGTCCCGCTGACGGCAGCGGCACTAGAGTGCCGGGATGAGCATGACGCCCCCACCCGGCTGGTACCGCGACCCGTCGTACCCGCTCGTCGAGCGCTGGTGGGACGGGACCGCGTGGACCGACCACCGGCGTCAGCCCGAAGTCCCCCAGCAGCCCCTCGTACCGGCCCCGCCCGCCGACTCCTCCGGCTCCGGCCGGGCCAGGACCGTCGCCCTCGTGACGGCCGCCGTCGTCCTCGTGGCCGCGATCGTCACCGGCGGCGTGCTGCTGCGCCACGACGACGGCGGCGGCGACGGCGACGACAAGGCCACCGCGCGGACCACGCCCGCCGCCGCGTCCTCCACCCCGGACGACGGCCCCTCGCCGTCCCCGTCCGGGCCCTCGCCGTCGGCCGGCGACAAGTCCGTCGTCGTGGACGAACTGAACGGCATCACCTTTCCGGTCCTGGACGGCTGGGCGAAGCCGCAGTACGCCGCCGACCACGACATGGTCCTGTCGACCCCGCGCACCTACGACTGCCCGGGCGACCCCGGTCTCTGCCGGCACGGCCGGGTCGACTCGCGCACCGCCACGGCCACCGACGAGACCTCCCCGAAGGCCCTCGCCGAGGGGGACATCGAGGACGCCGCCGACAGCGCGTACGGCCACGACCTCGTCGGCAGCCGCCCCTTCCACGGCATCACCTCGCACAGCGTGGTGAAGTCCGGCTCGGTCGCCGTCGCCGGACGCGCCGGGTATTACGTGCGCTGGAAGGTCAAGACCGGTGTGGGACCCGGGGGTTACGTCGAGTCGCTGGCCTTCCAGTCCAGCGTCGGCTCGCAGTCCCTGGTCATCGTCCGGATCGCCATAGACTCCGGCGCCGACGCCCCGCCCCTGTCCGACATGGACCGGATCACCGCGGGCATCCGCTCCGTGGGCGCGAAGGACGCCGGCGGCGGTGTGGGCAGCAGCATCGGCCCCTCGCAGTGAACCGACGGCGGCCCGGGCCGGGCCGCCGTCCGTCTTCCCTCTGCCAGGTCTCCCGCCCCGAAGGGTCAGAGGAAGGTGTGGCCCTCTCCGCGGTACGTCGGCACGGAGGCCGTGACCGTGTCGCCCTCCACCAGGTGCAGCGTGTCGAACCGCTCGCACAGCTCACCGGCCTTCGCGTGCCGGAACCACACCTTGTCGCCGATCAGCAGATCGTCCGCGGGGGAGCCGAGCAGCGGGGTCTGCACCTCGCCGGGACCCTCCTGGGGGTCGTACGAGAGACCCTCCGGCAGATACGGGACGGGCAGCCGGTCCGCGCCCGCGGCCCCGGACGCGGGGTATCCGCCGCCCAGCACGGTCACCACGCCCACGCCCGGCCGGCGCACCACGGGCTGGGCGAACAGCGCCGCGGGGCGCCCGCTGAAGGACGTGTAGTTGTCGAAGAGCCTCGGTACGTAGAGGCCCGACCCGGCCGCGATCTCGGTGACCGCGTCCTCGGCCGCCGTGTGCTGCACACTGCCGGTGCCGCCGCCGTTGACGAACTCGAGGTCCGGCTCCACGGCCCGCACCGCCCGGACGACCTCGGCACGGCGCTGGGCGAGCTCCTTGCGGGCGGTCGCCTGCATCAGCCGGACCGCGCGTGAACGCAGCGGACGCCCCGAGACCGCGTCCCCGACGCCCGCGATGTGACCCTCGTACGCCATGATCCCCACCAGCTTGAACCCCGGCGCGCGCTTGACCGCACGGGCCAGGTCCGCGACCTGGGCGGGGGAGTGCAGCGGCGAGCGCAGCGCTCCGACCCGGACCCGGCCGCCGAACAGCTTGAGCGAGGTGTCGAGCTCCAGACACACCCGGACGACCTCCTTGCCGCCCTCGCGCGCCTCGTCGATGAAACGCAGCTGCGCCGGGTCGTCGATCATGACGGTCACCGCGGCGGCGAGCTTGGGGTCGGAGGTCAGCTCGGCGTAGCCCTTGCGGTCGGCCGACGGATAGGCGAGCAGGACGTCCTCGAAACCGGACCGGGCCAGCCACATCGACTCGGCGAGGGTGAACGACATGATCCCGGCGAAGCCGTCCCGCTCCAGGACGCGTTCCAGCAGGGTGCGGCAGCGGACGGACTTGCTGGCGACGCGGATCGGCTTCCCGCCGGCCCGGCGGACGAGGTCGTCCGCGTTCGCGTCGAAGGCCTCCAGGTCCACGATGGCGACGGGGGCGTCGAGGTGAGCGGTGGCCCGGTCGTAGCGGGCCCTGTCGGCGGCACGGGCAGTCATGTGCGAAGACTGCCAGACTCGATTACCGCAGGGTAGGGGGACGTTCCGGGCAGATGCCCCGGGGCTTCGCACTGGTTCCCGCCCGGCGCTCCTCAACCCGTAGAGTGACGCGGACGCAGGGAGGAACGGCCCTCGCTCCGACGGGCCCTGCCCGGGTGACGGGCCACCGGCGCGGGTATGCGTGCCCGTGGGGGACCTCTCGCGCGCACGAAACGTACGCCGGGTCACGGGGCGTCCGATCGGCCCGGTACGAGGAAACGGGGGGTGCATGAGTACGGAAGCGCGGCGCGCCTCGAATCCCCGGCGCCCCTCCGCCCCTCCCGCGGCCGGCCCGACCCCGCCGGCTCACCCTCCCGCCCCGCCGAGGCCCCCCGGTCCGGACCTGTCGGCCGGCGAGGACTGGTCCGCGGAGACCCCCACCCCGACCTCCCCGGCCGCCGGCCACTCCACCACCACCTCTCCGGCCCCCGGCAGCGCTACGACCGCCCCGGCCCCCGGCAGCCCCGGGGCCGCCTCCGGACCCGACTGGTCCGACCGGGACGTGTCCCCTTCCGGCCCCGGGACAGCGTTGTCCTCGGCCTCCGACGCGGAGCAGCCCGCGTCCTCCTATCGGACTCCCTCGGTCCCGCCGCGCCCCGTGAGCCCGCCGCGCGGCACGTCACCGTCGGTCCCGGCCCAGCCCGCCGCCGCACCGCCGACGTCGAGCCGGCCCACCTCGCTCGTCCGGCCGAGGGCCGCCGCGACCGGTGACTCCGGGTCCGGCAGGTCCGGAGGCTCCGGGACCGCTCCGGCGTCCACTCCGACGGGTGCGACTGGCGCGACCGGTGCGCAGGGACCGGCCACGCCTCGCGCGTCGCGGCCGGCCTCGGCCGGTGGCGCGGGAGCCGTTCCTCCCGCCGCGCCGGAATCCGGCCGACCGTGGACCGCCGCACGTGACACGCAGGGCCCTGACGCCTCGCGCTCCGCGCAGAGCGGTGCACCCGGGGCCGATGCCTCGCGTTCCGCGCAGAGCGGTGCACCCGGGGCCGATGCCTCGCGTTCCGCGCAGAGCGGTGCGCCCGGGTTTGACGCTTCGCGCTCCGCGCAGAGCGGTGCGCCCGGGTTTGACGCTCCGCGCTCCGCGCAGAGCGGTGCGCCCGGGTTTGACGCTCCGCGCTCCGCGCGCAGCGGTGCAGCCGGGTCCGACGGCTCGGGTCCCACGCAGAGCACTGCACCCGGTTTGGGCGACTCGCGTCCCGCGCGGAGCGGTGTGCCGGAAGCGGGCGCTCGTGTGTCCGTACCGGCCCCTGCCCGAGGTGGCGACACGTCGCCGTCCGCTGCGGACGGCAGGACGGGGTCCGACGCACGCCGGTCCGGGCCCGCCTCTTCCTCCGGCACGG
This sequence comes from Streptomyces aureus, assembly GCF_000725495.1. Classification (GTDB taxonomy): domain Bacteria; phylum Actinomycetota; class Actinomycetes; order Streptomycetales; family Streptomycetaceae; genus Streptomyces; species Streptomyces aureus_B. The sequence continues at coordinate 38,926 of NZ_KL647042.1, read as the reverse complement.
GATCCGAAGCGCCCCGGTCCGCCCCGGCCGGTACCTCGGCGGTCGGCGCACCGCGCCCGGCGGCGTCCGCCGGGCAGGGCCGCGCGCCGGAAACCGCCCAGCAGGGCTCGGGCACGGCTCCGTCGGAGCGTCCGGCCCCGCCGCGCTCCGCCCCGGAGGCCGACGAAAAGGGTGCCGCCACCGCCGCGCCGCCCGAGGCCCGGCGCTACCCCTCGCTGCGTCCCGAGGGCCGGACGGGGCCGCCGACCCCGCCGCCCCCCGCGGCCTCCGCACGCTTCCCGGACACGCCCCCGGCGCCGACGTCCGCCGCTTCGGCGCGCTCCGACGAGGCACCGCACCCCGCAGGGCCCTCACGGCCCGGTGGGACCCAGCGTCCCGCGCCGCGCCCCGCCCGACTGTCGCACCCCGCCGCACCGCAACGCCCGACGGAGCCCCCGCGCCCGGCCGAGGCGCCGCGTTCTTTCGAGGCCCCGCGCCCCGCTGAAGCGCCGCGTGCCTTCGATCCCTCGCGTCCGGTCGAAGCTCCGCGCCCTGTCGAGGCTCCGCGCACCGCCGAGGCCCCGCGGGCTTTCGATCCCTCGCGTCCCGCTGATGCCCAGCGTCCCGCGGAGGCCGCGCGTCCGGCCGAGGCTCCCCGTTCCTTCCAGGCCCCGCATCCTGTCGAAGCCTCGCGTCCTGCCGAGGCGCCGCGTTCCTTCGAGGCCCCGCACCCCGCTGAAGCGCCGCGTGCCTTCGATCCCTCGCGTCCGGTCGAAGCTCCGCGCCCGGTCGAAGCTCCGCGCCCCGCCGAGGCCCCGCGGGCTTTCGATCCCTCGCGTCCCGCTGATGCTCAGCGTCCCGCGGAGGCCGCGCGTTCCTTCGAGGCCCCGCGCCCCGCCGAGGCCCCGCGTGCCTTCGAGCCCCCGCGCCCCGCCGGGGCCCCGCTTCCTTCCGTGCCTCGGCCCGCCGCGGAGGCGGCGTGGGAGGCTCAGCCCTCTCGGGACGGTCGGCCGGCGGCGGACACCGTGGGCGCGCCGCCGTACCCTCCGCTGCCCGGTCAGGCGGCCCCCGGTGCCGGGCGCCCCTATGTGTCGTTCGCGGAACCGGAGCCGTACGGCGGCGACACCGCACGGGTGCGTCCGTTCCGCGGCCGGATCCGGCCGGGTGCCGTGACCGCCGCGACCTGTGTCGTCCTCGGTCTCGGGCTCATCGGCGGCGCCGTGACCGGCAGCTGGCTCGCCGGTGAACCCACCGACGGACCCGGTTCCCCCGGCGCCTTCACGGCGGCCGGACAGCTCTGGCACAGCATCCCCGTGGACCAGCTGTTCCCGCCTACCGTGAACGGCGACGGAGCGGGCCCCGGCGGATCCGACCGCACCTGGACGCGGATCGCCGTCGCGCCCGACACCGGCTGCAAGGACGCCTTCGACCCGCTGCTGCGCCAGGCCCTCGCCCCCGTCGGCTGTCTGCGCCTGCTGCGCGCCACCTACGTGGACGCGACCCGCAGCCATGTCACCACCGTCGGCCTGCTGTTCACCAAGGCGGACGCGGCCGGCATGACCTCCCTGAAGAACCGCTTCCGCAAGGAGGGCCTGGAGCGGCGCACCGACCTGCTGCCGCTGCCCTACGCGGCCAAGGGCACCGACGCCGAGGGCTTCGGCAAGGCCCAGCGCGCCTCCTGGACCCTGTCCGTGCTCACCGACGCCCCCGTCGTCGTGTACGCGGTCTCGGGGTTCGCCGACGGACGTACGGTCGCCGCCCCGCTGCCGGCCGCCGAGGCCATGAAGCCGGACTCGACCACGGCCGCGGCCCAGGCGGGCCTCGGCCACGAGGCCCAGGGCCTCGCCGACCGGGTCGAGCGAGGACTTCGCAAGACCGTCAGCCCGTCCACGGAGAAGCCGTCATGACCCGCGCCGACGGCCCCGACGGCCGCATCCGACAGACCGCCGCCGCGGCGGATACGCCCGGAACTGCCCGCACTGCTGATGCCGCTGCCACCGCCGTAACGGAAGTCACCACGGAGGCCGCCGGCCCCCGCGGAGCCGCCCGCCGGGCCGGAGCGGTGACCGTCCCTCGCCCCGGCGCCCCTCGCCCGAGCGCCCCTCGCCCCGGCATCCGGCGCCCCGGCCCGCTCTCCCGCAGGTCCGGCGCCCTCGCCACGCTCCTCGCCGCCTCCCTCGCCCTGGTGCCCTCCACGGCCGCGCACGCCGACGGCATCCGCGCCCAGCAGTGGGGCCTCGACGCGATGCACACGCAGGAGGCGTGGCGCACGACCAAGGGCAAGGGCATCACCGTCGCCGTCCTCGACACCGGCGTCGACGCCCTGCACCCGGACCTCAAGGGCAATGTGCTCGGGGACAAGGACCTGGTCGGTTTCGGCGCGAGCCGGGGCGACCGGACCTGGGCCCGGCACGGCACCGCCATGGCGGGCATCATCGCCGGGCACGGCCACGGTCCCGGTGACGCCGACGGAGTCATGGGCATCGCGCCCGAGGCGAAGATCCTGCCCGTCCGGGTCATCCTGGAGGACAAGGACCCGGCCCGTTCCAAGGCCCGCAACACCCGGGGCAACGCGCTCGCGGACGGCATCCGCTGGGCCACCGACCACGGCGCCGACGTCATCAACCTCTCCCTCGGCGACGACTCCCGGTCCGCCCACCCCGAACCCGCCGAGGACGAGGCCGTCCAGTACGCGCTGAAGAAGGGGGTCGCCGTCGTCGCCTCGGCCGGCAATGGCGGAGAGAAGGGCGACCACATCTCGTACCCGGCCGCCTATCCCGGAGTGATCGCCGCGGCCGCCGTCGACCGCTACGGGACCCACGCCTCCTTCTCCACCCGCCGCTGGTACGCCACCGTCAGCGCCCCGGGCGTCGACGTGGTCATCGCCGACCCCGACGACCGGTACTACGAGGGCTGGGGGACCAGCGCCGCGTCCGCGTTCGTCTCCGGCGCGGTCGCGCTCGTCAAGGCCGCCCACCCGGGCCTGTCCCCGGCGCAGATCAAGAAGCTGCTGGAGGACACCGCCCGCAACGTTCCCGCCGGCGGCCGTGACGACTCCCGCGGCTACGGCTTCGTCGACCCCGCCGCCGCCATCAAGGCGGCCGCCCGGCTCAAGCCGGAGGGCCTCAAGTCGGCGGCGTACGGCCAGAAGTACTTCGGTACGGGCCCGGCCCCCGCCGACGACGGCGGAGGTTCGGCCGACTGGGCCGCACCCCTCGCGGGCGCCCTGGGCCTGGCCCTGCTGGCCGCGGCGGTGTTCCTGTGGCGCGGACGCCGAGGCACGAACCCCTTCGAACGCCCTTAGGGCCTGTCCGACCGTTGCCGTCCGACCATTGCCGTCCGACCGCTGCCACCCGACCGTTGCCGTTCGCCCGGCGGCCCCATGCGGCCCCGGCTCCGGGAGCGTTCACCGCGCCCGGAGGCACGGACTCAGTCCTCGGCCGTGTCCTGGAACGCCGAAACCGCCGCCTTCGACACCGCCTCCACCAGCGAAATGCCCTTCGCCTGGGTGGAGTTGCCGTTCGACAGTGCCGCCACCAGATAGTCGTGGCCCCCGGCCGAGATCCGCCCGATGCTGTTGACGTCCCACAGACCGGTCGTGCTCCGCGCCAGCCAGCCGTTCTTGAGCGCCCATCGGGAACCGTCCGCGGCCGCAGACACCCCCCACTGCTGGTCGGTCTCGATCTCGCCCATGAGTCCCTGGAGGTAGGACCGCGAGGCGGAGCTGAGCTTGGAGTCCTTCCCGAACACCTGCTGGAGCAGCGTCAGTTGGTCGCTCGCGGTGGTCTGGGTCAGCCCCCACAGCTCGCCGTCGCCGCCCTGCGTGGACGTCAGGCCGAAGCGCTTGTTCGCCGAGTCCAGACCGTCGGCCCGGCCGATCGCCGCCCACAGCGCGGTCGCCGAGGCGTTGTCGCTGTTCTCGATCATTTTGGTGGCGTACGCCTTCTCCTGCGCGGTGAGATGCCGGTCCGCGTCCTGGGCCTGGAGCAGCAGCGCGGCCAGGATGTTCACCTTGACGATGCTCGCTGTGTCGAAGGCGGTCTCCCCGTGGGAGGCGCTCTCGCCGGAGTCGACGTCGAGGACGGCGACCGAGGTCTTGGCGCCGGCCGCCACGGTCACCGACTTCAGCGCCTTCGCGAGCAGTGCGTCCCGGTCCGCCGAGGGCTCCGCCACGGGTTCCACCGATGCCTCCTGGCTCCTGGCCGGCGAGGACGAGGACGATGCCGGCGCCGCCGACGATACGACGGACCCGCCGTCGTGCGCCTGCGCCTTCATGTACACGGTCCCGGCCGCCGTGGCGCCGACCAGGACGACGGAGGCCACCGCGACGGACAGCAGCGGTGTGAGTCGGGAGGGCCGGGCGCGGCGCCCGCGTGCTCTGTGACGGTCCATCCGGCGATGCTGGACGGCCGGGCTGTGCCCGCCGTTAGGCGTGTGTGAAAGGTGCGTCAGGGAAGCCTGAGAAACTCATGAATCCCGTGGCCCCGGTGTTACGGGGGCCGCACAGGCGCAACTGCATCCCCCCGATAGGGTCGGGACCGTGGCGAACAAGAACATTCCCGACTCCGGCTTCTCCGACGACGACGGCTCCGCCGATCCCGGGCTGAGCGCCGCGCTCGCGGCCTGGTCCGCCGACCGCGCCGCCGTGCCGCCGGTCCTGGAGGCGCTCACGGGCGCCCGGCTGCTCGTACCCGTCGTGGCGATCCTCGGCGAGGTCGAGGAGGACGAGAACGGGCTGCGCCGCGAGAAGACCAGCGACATGGCCGTGCCCACGCTCAAGGCCGGCGGCCGCACGGCCCTGCCCGCCTTCACCTCCACCGACTCGCTGGCCCGCTGGGACCCTCAGGCCCGCCCCGTGGCCGTACGGCTGAACCAGGTCCTGGAGGCCGCGGCGCACGAGAAGGCCGACACGATCGTGGTGGACCTGGCCGGGCCCGTGGCCTACGAGCTGACGGGGTCCGCCCTGCTCGCGCTCGCCGAGGGGCGGACGACCACCGACCCGCTCGCCGATCCTGCCGTGGTCGGGGCGGTCCGGGCCGCCGTCGCCGCCGAGCCCCTGGTGGTCCGCGCCCATCTCGGCCGCGGCCCGGCCGACGGCACCCTCGCGCTCGTGCTCGACCCGTCGGCGGACCAGGCCGGGACCGCCCGCGCGGTGGCCGAGCGGCTCGCGGCCGACGAGACACTGAGGGCCCGCCTGGTGCGCGGCCTCGACCTGGCACTGCTGCCGGCCGAGGCGACGCCTCCGGGCGAGCCCCTGTACGTGCGCGGATAGGTCCGCGGGAGGGTCCGTGTCCGTCGTGCGGACGGGCACGGGTCAGCCGTAGACGGGGCCCGTGTACTTCTCGCCCGGGCCCTGGCCCGGCTCGTCCGGGACGAGGGACGCCTCGCGGAAGGCCAGCTGGAGGGACTTCAGGCCGTCGCGCAGGGGCGCCGCGTGGAAGGAGCTGATCTCGGTCGCGCTCGCGTCGAGGAGACCGGCGAGCGCGGTGACCAGCTTGCGGGCCTCGTCCAGGTCCTTGTGCTCGTCGCCCTCCTCGGTGAGACCGAGCTTCACGGCTGCGGCGCTCATCAGGTTGACGGCGACCGTCACGATGACCTCGACGGCGGGGACCTCGGCGATGTCCCGGGTCATGGTGTCGAAGTCGGGGTTCTGGGGAGGGGTGTCACTCATGCCCCACACGATAGGCCCCGGCGCGCGCGGCCCCGTCCACGGGAGCCTCCGGGCCGGTGGGGAGGGGTGCCCCGCCCCCGCGAGCGGCGGTGAGGAAGCCTCCGGTTAGCGCGTACCCGGCGGAACTGCTAACCTTGTGTAACGACCGGCCGGACACGTATGTGCTCGGCCCACAAGTGGAGGCTCCGATCTCCCACCTGACCGTCCTCCAGGACGGCGGGTCATCCGGTCAGGCGGCCGCCATCGTTCCGTACGGACGATGGAGTCGCCCGAATGTGCGCCCCGCGGTTGAACGCGGCGGTGTCTCCGGTTGTTCCATGGAGCCCCGCCTGTGTCCCGTCCGGGGCATTTTTCATGCCCCACGGCGGTTGGTCACCATGTCATCAGAGACATACGCGGCTGTCCGCCAGACCGCCGTGTGGTGCTACCGAGGAGGATCCATCAGCACCGAGCCCCGCATCAACGACCGGATTCGCGTTCCCGAAGTGCGACTTGTCGGTCCCAGCGGCGAGCAGGTCGGGATTGTTCCGCTTGCCAAGGCCCTTGAGCTTGCTCAGGAATACGACCTCGACCTGGTCGAGGTGGCGGCGAGCGCTCGCCCGCCCGTCTGCAAGCTCATGGACTACGGCAAGTTCAAGTACGAGTCGGCCATGAAGGCCCGTGAGGCGCGCAAGAACCAGGCGCACACGGTCATCAAGGAAATGAAGCTCCGGCCGAAGATCGACCCGCACGACTACGACACCAAAAAGGGTCACGTCGTCCGGTTCCTCAAGCAGGGCGACAAGGTCAAGATCACGATCATGTTCCGTGGTCGCGAGCAGTCCCGGCCGGAGCTCGGCTACCGACTGCTGCAGCGTCTCGCCACGGACGTCGAGGACCTCGGGTTCATCGAGTCGAACCCGAAGCAGGACGGCCGAAACATGATCATGGTTCTCGGTCCGCACAAGAAGAAGACCGAGGCGATGGCCGAGGCCCGTGAGGCTCAGGCGGCTCGCAAGGCGGATGCGAAGGCCAACCCCGGCCGCTCGCAGAACGCCGCCGAGGAGGGTGCCGCCGGTGGCGCGCCCGCCGAGGCCGAGCCGGCCGAGACCCCGGCCGAGGCGTCAGCCGAGGCCTGATCCCAGGGCCCCCGCCCCGGGATGTCAATCGATACATATGACGTTCCACCCGTGCCCGGTCCCGCGACCGGGCACCGGAACGCCACTGACGAGGAGAGAACGGCGCTATGCCGAAGAACAAGTCGCACAGCGGTGCCAGCAAGCGCTTCAAGATCACCGGCTCCGGCAAGGTGCTCCGTGAGCGCGCCGGCAAGCGCCACCTGCTCGAGCACAAGTCGTCCCGCGTGACGCGCCGTCTCACCGGCACCGCCGAGATGGCCCCGGGCGACGCCGCGAAGATCAAGAAGCTTCTCGGCAAGTGACGTACCGGCGCCCAGCGCCGTTCGTCTGATCCGGGACCCAATCGATTTCGGGCCGTGTGAGTCCAACCACGGCCCCGCTACAAGGAGTTAAAAAGTGGCACGCGTCAAGCGGGCAGTCAACGCCCACAAGAAGCGCCGGGCGATCCTCGAGGCGGCCTCCGGCTACCGCGGTCAGCGTTCGCGCCTGTACCGCAAGGCCAAGGAGCAGGTCACCCACTCGCTGGTCTACAACTACAACGACCGCAAGAAGCGCAAGGGCGACTTCCGTCAGCTGTGGATCCAGCGCATCAACGCTGCGGCCCGCCAGAACGGCATGACGTACAACCGCCTCATCCAGGGTCTGAAGGCCGCCAACATCGAGGTGGACCGCAAGATCCTCGCGGAGCTGGCCGTCAACGACGCCAACGCGTTCGCCGCGCTCGTCGAGGTCGCGCAGAAGGCCCTCCCCGCGGACGTCAACGCGCCGAAGGCCGCGTGACGCTGCGCTGGCTTCAGCCGACGTGACCGAAGGACCCGCAGGTTTCTCCTGCGGGTCCTTCGCTGCTGACGCCCCCCTGCGGCTGTTTGGCCGGGTGCCGGCCGGTGGGGGTTGATCGCGCAGTTCCCCGCGCCCCCAGGGGGTTGCAGTTGTCCCCAGCTATCGAAGGTGAACCAGAACATGTCCTCCGCCAGCCCCGAGCTGATCTCTCCGCGCTCGCCGCGTGTCTCCGCCGCGCGACGGCTCGCCCGGCGGAACTTCCGGGGCAAGGAGCGGCTGTTCCTCGCCGAGGGACCGCAGGCCGTCCGGGAGGCCGCCGCGCACCGCGCCGACGGCGACCCCACGCTCGTGGAACTGTTCGCCACCGTCGAGGCCGCGGAGCGCTACGCCGACATCGTCGACGACGCCCGCCGGGTCGGCGCCCGGGTGCACCTCGCCGACGAGCAGGTCATCGCCGACATCTCCACCACCGTCACCCCGCAGGGCCTCGTCGGGATCTGCCGCTTCCTCGACACCCCCTTCGAGGACATCCTCGCCGCCGGACCCCGGCTCGTCGCCGTGCTCGCCCACGTCCGCGACCCCGGGAACGCCGGGACCGTTCTCCGCTGCGCGGACGCCGCCGGCGCCGACGCCGTGGTCCTCACCGACGCGTCCGTCGACCTGTACAACCCCAAGTCCGTCCGCGCCTCCGTCGGATCCCTGTTCCATCTGCCCGTCGCCGTCGGCGTGCCCGTCGAGCGGGCCGTGGCCGGACTCAAGGACGCCGGCGTCCGCATCCTCGCCGCCGACGGCGCCGGGGAGGACGACCTCGACGACGAACTCGACCAGGGCACCATGGGCGGCCCCACCGCCTGGGTCTTCGGCAACGAGGCATGGGGGCTCCCGGAGGAGACCCGAGCGCTGGCCGACGCCGTCGTGCGCGTTCCGATCCACGGAAAGGCCGAGAGCCTGAACCTGGCCACGGCCGCGGCCGTATGTCTCTACGCGTCAGCCCGTGCACAGCGCGCCTCCACAGGGTGCCGCTCCGTCACCGGCAGCTAGTAGGGTGACGGGCCCGGGGGCCCTCTGCGCCAGACGAGAGGTGGGGTACGGGGATGAGTGTCGGCACGGGCGGAGCCCAGAGCGCGCTGCGAGCGCGAGACGCGCGCGGCCCCTCCGCGTCCCGGCCTGAGGACCCCGCCACCGCAGCCGGCCCCGGACTCGGCATAGACCCCGACGACCTGCCCGACGGGATCGTCGTCGCCGACGAACACGGCCGGGTCGTCTGCTTCAACGCCGCCGCCGCCCGGATCACCGCGACCCCCGCCGCCGAGGCCCTCGGCCGCCGCCTCGACGCCGCCCTCCCGCTGGAGGACCTCGAGGGCCGCCGCTGGTGGCAGCTGACCGACCCCTACGGCGGGCTGGCCATCCGCAACGGCCAGCCCGAGCGGAACCTGCTGCTCCCCGGCGGACGCGAGATCCTCGTCTCCGCGCGCTATGTGCGCACCCACCCCACCGGACCGGTCCGCCGGGTCGTCGTGTGTCTGCGCGACACCGAGGCCCGCCGGCGCACCGAGCGCAGCCACGCCGAACTGATCGCCACGGTCGCCCACGAACTGCGCTCCCCGCTCACCTCCGTCAAGGGCTTCACCGCGACCCTGCTCGCCAAATGGGAACGGTTCACCGACGACCAGAAGAAACTGATGCTGGAGACCGTCGACGCCGACGCCAACCGGGTCACCCGGCTCATCGCCGAGCTCCTCGACATCTCCCGCATCGACTCCGGCCGCCTCGAGGTGCGCCGCCAGCCCGTCGACATCGGCGCCGCCGTCGGCCGCCACATCCAGGCCTACGTCGCCTCCGGCCAGCCCGCCGACCGCTTCCTGCTGCGCATCGAGCAGCCGCTGCCCGCCCTGTGGGCCGACCCCGACAAGATCGACCAGGTCCTCAGCAACCTGATCGAAAATGCGGTGCGCCACGGCGAGGGAACCGTCACCATCGACGTGGCACCCTCCACCTCCCCGCGCGAGCGGCCGGACGAGGAGGGCACGGCGAACGCCGTCACGTCGGTCACCGTGAGCGACGAGGGCACCGGAATCCCGGAGGAGTCCATGAACCGCGTCTTCACCCGCTTCTGGCGGGGCAGCAAGCGCGGCGGCACCGGTCTCGGGCTCTACATCGTCAAGGGCATCGTCGAAGCCCACGGCGGCTCCATCACGGTCGGCCGCGCCCCCGGCGGCGGCGCCGAGTTCCGATTTACGCTGCCCGTGGGCACCCCGGCGTATCTCCTCTAGCGCCGCAGCGGCCCCCACGGGCTCCTTCGCACGGGCACACCGCCGGGACGCCCCGTCCTGGTCGGGCCCCGACCCCCGATAGACTCGGCCTTTGGCACCTTTGCGTCCACGCATCTGCGGACGATTCGTCTCCGAGTCGATGACGGGGACCCTCAGCCAGCCAACCGGAAGCACGGGAAGAGATGTCGGCACCTAATAAGTCGTACGACCCTGTAGAGGTCGAGGCCTTGAAACCGGAAGAGATCGAGCGCATGCGGGACGAGGCGCTCGCCGCCTTCGCCGCCGCCGGTGACCTCGACGCGCTCCAGGAGGCCAAGGTCGCCCACACCGGCGGCACCTCCCCGCTGGCGCTCGCCAACCGCGAGATCGGCGCACTGCCCCCGCAGGCCAAGGCCGCGGCCGGCAAGCTCGTCGGCCAGGCCCGGGGCGCCGTGAACAAGGCCCTCGCCGCCCGCCAGGGCGAACTGGAGGCCGAGCGGGACGCCCGCGTACTGGTCGAGGAGGCGGTCGACGTCACCCTGCCGTACGACCGTGTACCGGCCGGCGCCCGGCACCCGCTCACCACCATGATGGAGCGGGTCGCGGACGTCTTCGTGTCCATGGGGTACGAGATCGCCGAGGGCCCCGAGGTCGAGGCGGAGTGGTTCAACTTCGACGCCCTGAACTTCACGCCCGACCACCCGGCCCGGCAGATGCAGGACACCTTCTTCGTCCAGGGCCCCGAGGGCACCCACGGCGACGAGTCCGGTGTCGTGCTGCGCACCCACACCTCGCCGGTGCAGGCCCGCGCCCTGCTCGACCGCGAGCCGCCCGTCTACGTCGTGTGCCCCGGCCGCGTCTACCGCACGGACGAGCTCGACGCCACGCACACCCCGGTCTTCCACCAGATCGAACTGCTGGCCGTCGACGAGGGCCTGACCATGGCCGACCTCAAGGGCACCCTGGACCACATGGTCCAGTCGCTCTTCGGCTCGGACATGAAGACCCGGCTGCGCCCGAACTACTTCCCCTTCACCGAGCCGTCCGCCGAGATGGACATGCTCTGCTACGTCTGCAAGGGCGAGTCCGTCGGCAACCCCGACCGCCCGTGCCGGACCTGCTCCTCCGAGGGCTGGATCGAGCTCGGCGGCTGCGGCATGGTCAACCCGCGGGTGCTCGTCGCCTGTGGCGTCGACCCGGAGAAGTACAGCGGATTCGCCTTCGGGTTCGGCATCGAGCGGATGCTGATGTTCCGTCACAGCGTTGAAGACATGCGAGACATGGTCGAGGGTGACGTCCGGTTCACCCGGCCGTTCGGGATGGAGATCTGATGCGGGTCCCGCTTTCTTGGCTGCGGGAGTACGTCGACCTGCCGGCGACGGAGACCGGGCGCGACGTCCAGGCCAAGCTCATTTCGGCAGGGCTCGAGGTCGAGAGGGTCGAGCAGCTCGGCGCCGACCTCAAGGGTCCCCTGGTCGTCGGCCAGGTGCTCACCATCGAGGAGCTGGAGGGCTTCAAGAAGCCCATCCGCTTCTGCACCGTCGACGTCGGCACCGCCAACGGCACCGGTGAGCCCCAGGAGATCGTCTGCGGCGCCCGCAACTTCGCCGTCGGCGACAAGGTCGTCGTGGTCCTGCCCGGCGCCGTCCTGCCCGGCGACTTCGCGATCGCCGCGCGCAAGACGTACGGCAGGACCTCGCACGGCATGATCTGCTCCGGCGACGAGCTGGGCATGGGCGACGACGGCAGCGGCGGCATCATCGTGCTGCCGCCGGAGATGGAGCCCGGCACCGACGCGATCGAGCTGCTCCAGCTCGTCGACGAGGTCCTCGACATCGCGGTCACCCCCGACCGCGGCTACGCCCTGTCGATGCGCGGTGTGGCCCGCGAGGCCGCCATCGCCTACGGTCTGCCGCTCCGCGACCCCGCGCTGCTCGACGTGCCGGCCCCGAACGCGTTCGGTCACCCGGTGCGGGTCGCCGACCCGATCGGCTGCGACCGCTTCACCGCGCGCACGGTGACCGGGCTCGACCCCGACGCCCAGTCCCCGATCTGGCTGCGCCGCCGGCTGCAGAAGGCCGGCATGCGCCCGGTCTCGCTCGCCGTCGACGTCACCAACTACGTGATGCTGGAGCTCGGCCAGCCCCTGCACGCCTACGACCGCAACCGGGTCGAGGGCACGATCGGCGTGCGCCGGGCCGAGCAGGGCGAGAAGCTCACCACCCTGGACGGCGTCAAGCGCACGCTCGACGCCGGCGACCTGGTGATCACCGACGACCGCGGCCCCATCGGCCTCGCGGGCGTCATGGGCGGCGCCCACACCGAGATCGACGACACCGAGGGCACCACGACCGAGGTCGTCGTCGAGGCCGCGCACTTCGACCCGATCTCGATCGCGCGCACGGCCCGCCGGCACAAGCTGTCCTCCGAGGCCTCCAAGCGCTTCGAGCGCGGCGCCGACCCGGCCGCCACCTCGGCCGCGGCCCAGCGGACCGTCGACCTCCTCGTGCTCCTCGCCGGCGGCACCGCCGACGCCGGGGTCACCGAGGTGATCGCGCCGTCCGCGCCGCACACCATCACCATCCCGGCCGACCACCCGGACAAGGTGGCCGGTGTGCCCTACGGCCGCGAGACCGTCGTCCGCCGCCTCCAGCAGGTCGGCTGCGACGTGTACGGCCAGGACGAGCTGATCGTCACCGTGCCGTCCTGGCGGCCCGACCTGACCGACCCGAACGACCTCGCGGAAGAGGTCATCCGGCTCGAGGGCTACGAGAACCTGCCCTCCACCCTGCCCAAGCCCCCGGCGGGCCTCGGCCTCACCGACCGGCAGCGGCTGCACCGCCGCGTCGGCCGCGCGCTGGCCGGCGCCGGATACGTCGAGGCGCCGAACTACCCGTTCATCGGGGAGCACGTCTTCGACCAGTTCGGCCTCGCCGCCGACGACCCGAAGCGCAAGGTCGTCAAGCTGGTCAACCCGCTCTCCGACGAGGAGCCGGCGCTGCGCACCACGCTGCTGCCGGGCCTGCTCGGTGCCCTGCGCCGCAACGACGGACGCGGCAGCCACGACCTGGCGCTCTTCGAGACCGGTCTGGTCTTCCACCCGCAGGACGAACTGCGCGTCGCCGGGCGGCTGCCCGTCGACCGCCGTCCCACCGACGAGGAGATCGCGTCCCTGACCGCCGCGCTTCCCCTCCAGCCCCGGCACGCCGCCGTCGTCCTCGCGGGCGCCCGCGAGCAGGCCGGCTGGTGGGGCAAGGGCCGCCCGGCCGACTGGGCCGACGCGATCGAGGCCGCGCGCATCCTGGCCCGCGAGTCGGGGACCGAACTCCTCGTCCGCTCCGGCCAGTACGGTCCGTGGCACCCGGGCCGCTGTGCCGAGCTCGCGGTCGTCGTGGACGGTGCGGAGCAGGTCGTCGGGTACGCCGGCGAGCTGCACCCCGGTGTCCTGAAGACCCTGGGGCTGCCCGCGCGCACCTGCGCGATGGAGCTGGACCTGGACCTGCTGGAGCGGGCGAGCTCGGGCCACCCCAAGGGCCCGAAGATCTCGACCTTCCCGGTCGCCACGCAGGACGTCGCCCTGGTCGTCGACAAGAGCGTCCCGCACGCGGACGTCGAGGCGGCGCTGCACGAGGGCGCGGGTGAACTCCTCGAGTCCATCCGGCTGTTCGACGAGTACGAGAGCGAGCAGCTCGGCGCGGACAAGAAGTCCCTCGCCTACGCGCTGCGGTTCCGTGCCGCCGACCGCACGCTGACCGTGGACGAGGCCTCGGCGGCCCGTGACGCGGCGGTGGCGCTGGCGACGGAGCGCACGGGAGCAGTGCTGCGCGGAGCCTGACGGCTCCATCAGCTCACCCGGGGAACCGGGCACCCGGCCGCGGACGACTCCGCGGCCGGGCCGCCCGGTTCCCCGTTCCCGTTTCCGGGGGCAACCGGGCCGGGATCCCGGGTTCCACTCGATCCGGGGCCGGGCGCCGTCGAGCCCGGAGCGCGGGTCTCGTCGGGGGTTTGTTCGAGGTCCGGCGGGTCACGGTCCCGGCCTCGCCGGGCGGTCGTGCGGGGTCTGCCGGGTCCGGAGGCCCGGGTTTCGGCGACGGTCGGGCGGGTCCTCGGGGCCGGTTCCCGGTGGGCGGCCGGGCAGGTTTTCCGGCGGCGGGGGCCCGGTTCCGCCGGGGTGTCCTGCCCGGGCCCCCGGGTTCGGGGCAGCGGCTTCGGCGGGGCGGGGTCCGGGGTCTCGCCGGGTCAGATCGGGGCCTGCACCGCTCCTGCCTGCATAAATGCGGGCGTGCGAAGACACCTCACTCATTCGGGTGACATGTCCGGGTGATCCGGCAGGGCCGGTCCGGGCGGCGACAGAATCGGAGCGGTCTCTCCGAGGCCGTCTGCGCTGTCCGTGCCTATTGGGGGGCCAATCGGCATGATCCGTATCAAGGCTGGGGCTCCCCGACGGGCGACGCTCCGGACGCATTCGCGGAACCCGGCCAGGGCGGTCCTCGGACCGCGGCGCCGACGGGACCGGCTGAGGGCGGGATTCGACCGGGCGGTGCGCGGCCGGGGATCCCGGCTCCGGTTCACCCGTGAGACCTGCGGCCGCCGCACCCGCGGCGGCCCCGGACGCCGGGTCCCGCGCGGCCCCGGCAGGCCGCCGCTGCGCCGGGCGGTGAACCTGGCGCTGCCCGCGGTCTGGGGCGCGCTGGCGATCTCGTACAAGATGGCCTGCCCGCTCGCGCAGCAGAACGGGCTCGGCGCCCGCATCGTCACCAGCGCGGTCTTCTTCGCGGTCGGCGCCGGTCTCATACTCCACGTCAGAAGAACCCTCCTGCGCGAGCTCAAACAGATCCGCAAGGTCGCCGGAGCCGCGCAGGCCGTCCTGCTGCGCCCGCTGCCCCCGCGGATCGACGGACTGGACTTCGCCGCGGCCCAGCTCTCCGCGGACCACGGCGCGAGCATCGGCGGCGATCTGTACGAGGCGATCGCCACCGAACACGGCGTGCGGGTCGTGATGGGGGACGTCCGCGGACACGGCCTGGCGGCCATCGGCACCGTCGCCGCCGTCCTCGGCGCGTTCCGCGAGGCGGCCCACGACGAGGCCGAACTCGGCGGCGTCCTCAGACGACTCGAACGGGCCCTGGCCCGGCACCTCTGCGACCGGGACCGGGCCGGACAGCCCTCCGCGGAGACCGATCCCGACGGCCGGTCCGCCGAGGAGTTCGTCACCGTCCTGCTGCTGGAGATCCGCGGGGACGGCGAGGTGCACGCCCTCAATTGCGGCCACCCCTGGCCGTACCTGCTCGCCCGGGGCCGTGTCCGCCCGCTCGTCCGGGCCGAACCGATGCCGCCGCTCGGACCGTTCCCGCTGCCCGCGTGTCTGCCCGCGAAGCACTGCGGCCGGCTCCGGCCCGGCGAGGGGCTCTTCCTGCACACCGACGGCGCCGAGGACGCGCGGGACGCCCGGGGCCGGTTCTTCCCGCTGCTCCCCGCGCTCGCGGCGGCCGTCCGCGACGGGCCGGTCGTTCCGCAGGCCGTGCTCGGCGCGGTGTTCACCGGCCTGCTGCGCCACACCGGCGGCCGCCCCGACGACGACGTGGCCGTCCTGGTGCTGCACAACGACCGCCGGCCCCGCGCCCTGAACCCGGGACGGGTCTCCCGGCACGTGCCGGGATGAGGTCGCCCCAGGCCCCGTGCCGGGTGTCCGGCCGGGCCTTCGGTGAGCGCCGCCGGGGGCGGCCCGCGCTCCCTCGCGTTCCGGGGGACGACCGGCCACGGGACCCGCGCCCGGACGACCGCAGTCCCGTGGTCGCCCCGGCCGACCGGCTCTGCCGTCCGCCCGGCCACGGAGTGTCGGGCAGGCGGCCGGGCGGACGGCGCGGAGCGGGCCGCCGCACTGTACGAGGGGGAGCCGGCGGCCCGGCCGGCCTCTTGCGAGGCATATCAGTCAACCGGTGCGAAACCCTCCGCGACAGCGCGCGCACCGTGCGGATACGGGCATTCCCAACACACCCCGTGTGAAAGGGGACGCACTACTCTCTCTGATGCGGTCGGGCGCGGCCCGCCGGACCGCACGCCGTCGGCCACGAGCCACTCGGGGGGCCTCCCATGCAGCCCAACACCCTGCTCGACGCGATCCTCGACGAGGCGGGCATCTCGCACGCGGGACTCGCCGCCCACGTCAACCAGGCGGGACGGGCCCGCGGTCTCGCCCTGCGTTACGAACACACCGCCGTGGCACGGTGGCTGAAGGGCCAGCGGCCGCGCGGCCAGGTGCCCGACCTGATCTGCGAGGTGCTCGCCGGGCGGCTGCACCGGCCGGTCACGCTCGACGACATCGGCCTCGGGGTCCCCGGAGAGCCCTCCTCCCCGCACGCCGGCTCGCTCTCCGGCTTCGTCGAGCGGGCCACCGCGCTGTGGCGCTCCGACGAACAGCAGCGCCCGCACATCCTCGGCGCCCCGGCCGTCACCGGAACCCCCGCCGTGATGCCGGTGTGGGAGTGGGAGAACCCGCCCGAGGACGTGGACGTCTCCCGCGGCGGCCGCCACCGGGTGAGCATGGCCGACATCGAGATGCTGCGCGCGGCCCGGGCCCACTACGAGCAGATGTACCGCAAGGCCGGGGGCATGGCGACCCGCACTCGGATCGTCGGCTTCCTCAACTCCGAGACAGCGCCCCTGCTGCGGGGCAGCTACACCGACGCCACCGGCCGCCAGCTCCACCGGGCGACCGGCGGCCTGGTGGCCATCGCCGGCATCTGCGCCTACGACTCCGACGCGCACGGACTGGCCCAGCGCTACTTCCACCAGGCGCTGCGGCTGGCGAAGGCCAGCAACGACCGGGGACTCGGGGCGTACGTGATAGCGCTGCTGGTCAACCAGTCGCTGTTCATGCGCGAGTACCGGCAGGCGGTCGCGTTCGCCGAGGCCGCGCTGCGGGCCGCGGGACGCCACATCACCCCGGCGCTCGCCTCCGATCTCTACGCCATGCAGGCCAAGGCGTACGCGCACCTCGGCGACGGCAGCAGCGCGCTGTCCTGCATACGGCGTGCCGAGCAGGCCGCCGAGCGCATCCGGCGCGGTTACGAACCCGACGAGACCGGCTATGTCCAGCCGGGACTGGTCAACGTACAGGTGGCGGAGGCGCTGCTCAGCCTCGGCGACCTGGTCGCCGCCGCGGAGCACGCGGCGGCAGCGGTGGACACGCCGGCGCACGACCGGGGGCGCGTGCACCGGCTGGCCATGCTCAGCCAGATCGAACTGCGCCAGGGCAACGCCGACAAGGCGGTCGCGACGGCCGTGCAGATGGCGGAGCAGGCGCGCGGGATGGAGTCCCAGCGGCTGCGCGACAGACTGCGCGCGGTACGCGAGCACCTGGTGCGCAGCGGCTGCGCGGGTACCACCGAGGCGGCCGAACTCATCGACGGCGCACTGCGCGTACCGCTGTAGGAACCCGCCGGACGAGCCGTTTCCCACGCCGAGCCGAGGCGCCCGGGGGCGGGCGCCGCCGGAACGCGGGCACCTGCGTGCCCGTCGGTGTCCGCCGCCGTCGTGCTGCGCCCCGACCCCAGTGAGCCCTGCTGTCGGGACGTCGCTGCTGCGATATTGCCTTCACTCGGCGGAAGGTGGCAGAACCGTGCAGTGGACGAAACAGAACGAACAAACTGTCTATGAAAACCGCTGGTTCAGCGTCAATCTCGCAGATGTGGAGCTGCCGGACGGGCGGCATCTCGATCACTTCCTGATACGGCTGCGGCCCGTCGCCGTCGCCACGGTGGTGAACGAGGCCAACGAGGTGCTGCTCCTGTGGCGGCACCGCTTCATCACCGACAGCTGGGGGTGGGAACTCCCGGCGGGCGTCGTGGAGGACGGCGAGGACATCGCCGTGGCGGCGGCCCGCGAACTCGAGGAGGAGACCGGGTGGCGGCCGGGACCCCTGCGGCATCTGATGAGTGTCGAGCCCTCCAACGGGCTCACCGACGCCCGGCACCACATCTACTGGGCGGACGAGGGCGCGTACATCGGACACCCCGTGGACGACTTCGAGTCCGACCGCCGGGAATGGGTCTCCCTGAAACTCGTCCCCGACATGGTCGCCCGCGGTGAGGTCCCGGCCGCCAACATGGCGGCCGCACTGCTCCTCCTGCACCATCTCAGGCTCGGACAGGACGTGTTGCCCTGACCGGCCCTCCGCGTCCCGGACGCCTAGTGGCCGAGGGCCTGCCAGACCGCGACGGCCAGTGCGCCCACGGCCGCGACGACGGCGACGGTGGGCAGGGGCCAGCGGGTGTGTTCGAGGGCGACGATCCGGGTGCTGAGGTCGTCGAGGTCCTTGGCCGTCTGGTCGTCGCGCTGGGTGAGCAGCGCCAGTCCGCCCTCGATGCGGGTGAACCCCACTTCGAGCGACCGGCGTAACTCCGCGATCTCCTTCGGTGCCGAGGGATGCTCGGGGTCGGCGGTCACGAGTCCGCTCCTTTCCGTGGTCGGCACATCCCTGTGTCTGTGCACGGAAAGTCAACTCGCCTGGTGGGCGCGCGGGGAGCGTGTGCGCCGGGCATATGCGGGCCCGGTGCGCACACGCCGTGTGAACGCCGCGGGCCCGGCACCGAGAACGGTGCCGGGCCCGCGAACCGCCGTGCGCGGAGCGGGCGTTCGGCCCGCGTCCGGCCGGTCAGCGGTAGGTGTAGAAGCCCGAGCCGGTCTTGCGGCCGAGGCGGCCGGCGTCGACCATGCGCTGGAGCAGCGGGGGAGCGGCGTACAGCGGCTCCTTGTACTCCTCGTACATCGAGTACGCGACCGAGGCCACCGTGTCGAGACCGATCAGGTCGGACAGCTTGAGCGGGCCCATGGGGTGGGCGCAGCCCATCTCCATGCCGTTGTCGATGTCCTCGCGGCTCGCCATGCCCGACTCGAACATCCGGATCGCGGACAGCAGGTACGGGATCAGCAGCGCGTTGACGACGAAGCCCGAGCGGTCCTGGGCGCGGATCGCCTGCTTGCCGAGCGTCTTCTCGGCGAACAGCTGGGCGCGGCCGACGGTGCCCTCGGAGGTGGTCAGCGCCGGGATCAGCTCGACGAGCTGCTGCACCGGGGCCGGGTTGAAGAAGTGGATGCCGATGACCTGGTCGGGCCGCGAGGTCGCGACGGCCAGCTTCACCAGCGGGATCGAGGAGGTGTTGGAGGCCAGGATCGCGTCCGGCCGGGTCACCACCTGGTCGAGCACCTGGAAGATCTCGGTCTTCACCTGCTCGTTCTCGACGACGGCCTCGATCACCAGGTCGCGGTCGGCGAACTCGCCGAGGTCCGTGGTGAAGCTCAGCCGGTCCTGGGTGGCCTTGAGCTCGTCCTCGGTGATCTTCCCGCGCTCGGCCGCCTTGGCCAGGGAGGAGAAGAGCCGGGTGCGGCCGATCTCCAGGGCCTCGCCGGTGGTCTCGGCGACCTTCACGTCCAGTCCGGCGCGGGCGCACACCTCGGCGATGCCCGCTCCCATCTGGCCGCAGCCCACCACTCCGACGCGTTCGATGTCGGTCACATCGTCCCCTTCGCTGATCTGCACGGCCCGGCAGGTCGTCCGTTGTTCGGTCCCTGCTCCGAACGTGCACGTTACCCCCAAGTATCGATGATCGATCGTCGGGGTGGTGCATGCTGGAGCGCGATACGTTCCGTGACCGGACGACTTCGCAACGTAGGGGGTACAGGTATGGGGCGACTGCCACGCAGGGCGTTCACCGCGGCCGCGCTCGCGACACTGTCGGGCCTCGCCGCGCCGGGCGATGCCACGGCCGCCCGGAAGGAGGCCGCGCCGGACCGGGCGGCGGCTCCCCGTGCCCTGCGGGGCATGTGGCTGGCGACCGCCTCCAACCGCGACTGGCCCTCCCGTACGGGTCTGAGCCCCGCACGCCAGCGCGCCGAACTCCTCGGCCGTCTGGACACGGCGGTGCGTCTGCGTCTCAACGCGGTGTTCTTCCAGGTCCGTCCCGCGGCCGACGCGCTGTGGCCCTCGCCCTACGAGCCGTGGTCCCGCTACCTGACCGGCGTCCAGGGCAAGGACCCCGGCTGGGACCCGCTGGGCACCGCGGTGCGCGAGGCCCACGCCCGCGGCCTGGAACTGCACGCCTGGTTCAACCCGTACCGCGTCTCCGGACAGCCGGACCCCCGGAAGCTCGCCCCCACGCACCCCGCGCGACTCCATCCGGGCTGGACCGTGCCGTACGGCGGCAAGCTCTACTACAACCCCGGACTGCCGGCGGTCCGCACGTTCGTCCGCGCGGCGATGCTGGACGCGGTGCGCCGGTATCCCGTCGACGGCGTCCACTGGGACGACTACTTCTATCCGTACCCGGTGCGCGGCGAGCGCTTCGACGACGACGCGGCGTACGCCGAGCACGGCGCGGGCTTCGGAAGCAGGGCGGCCTGGCGGCGCCACAACATCGACCGGCTGGTGCTGGAGATGGCGGCGGGCGTCAAGCAGGCCCGCCCCGGGGTCCGCTTCGGGATCAGCCCCTTCGGCGTCTGGCGCAACGCCTCGACCGACCCGCTCGGCTCACCGACCCGGGCCGGCGTCCAGACCTACGACGACCTGTACGCGGACACCAGGAAATGGGTCCGGGAGCACTGGATCGACTACATCTGCCCCCAGCTGTACTGGAACATCGGCTTCCCCGCCGCCGACTACGCGAAGCTGCTCCCCTGGTGGGCGCGGGTCGCCCGGGGTACGGGCGTGCAGCTGTACGCGGGTGAGGCGCTGTACAAGGCGGGCGACCCGGCGCAGCCCCCGGCCTGGCAGGACCCGGCCGAACTCTCCCGGCACCTCACCCTCGCCCGCAGCCACCCCGAAGTGCGCGGGCACGTCTTCTTCGCGGCCTCGGAGGCCGGCGCCGACCGCATCGGCGCGATGGCACGCGTCGTCGCCGACCACTACCGGCAGCCGGCGAAGCCCCCGCGCTGAGAGCCCGCCGGCGTCCGTCCGGCCGTGCTGTCGTCGTCCTACCGCGGCATGTCCCGCCGCGGCATGTCACCGTGGCGGATCTCGGAGTCCGGGCCCGGCAGGCACACTGCCTCGTGACCGTCCTCGAACCGCACGCGGTAGGGGGGAGCGCCTTCCGCGCCCATGACCTCGGTGATCTCCGCGACCTTGTCGTGCTGGCCGACGGTCCTGCCGTGCTGCACCAGCTTGTCGCCCTTGCTTGCGTGCATCTGAACGGTCTCCTCGTCTGTACGGGAGCGGCGGTCCGCGGTCCTGGGGTCAGGGCCCGGGGCGCCGGCCGCCCGGGCCGGTGCGTGCGGGTCAGCCCCGTGCCCGCTGGGTCAGAGCGATGCAGACGAGGACGGCGGCCGCCGTCAGGGGCGCCGGCGGGGTGAGCCGCTCGCCCAGGAGCAGTACCGACCACACCAGTGTGAGCAGCGGCTGGGCGAGCTGCAACTGGCTGGCCTTCGGGATCCCGATCGACGCCATGCCCCGGTACCAGACGACCAGGCCGAGGAACTGCGAACCGGCCGCGACCCACAGCAGCCCGGCCACGCCGTGCGCCGTCAGATGCACCGGCTCGTACGACAGCGCGAGCAGCGCGCCCGGAACGCTCAGCGGCAGGCACAGGACCAGGGCCCAGCCGATGACCTGCCAGCCCGGCATCACCCGGGCCAGCCGGCCGCCCTCGGTGTAGCCCGCCGCGCAGATCAGCAGGGCCCCGAACAGATAGGCGTCCGCACCGGTCAGGGCACCGCCGCTCTGCTGCACGGTGAACGCGATCACCGCCGCCGCACCCGCGCAGGCCGCGACCCAGAACGTCCGCGAGGGCCGGGCGCCGGTGCGCAGCGCCGAGAACAGCGCCGTCGTCAGCGGCAGCAGCCCGACGACGACGGCGGCGTGGGCCGTGGTCGAGGACCGCAGGGCGAGGGTCGTCAGCAGCGGGAAGCCGAGGACCACACCGGCGGCGACCACGGCGAGCCCCGGCAGATGCCGACGGGCGGGCCTGGGGATCTTCAGCGCCAGCAGACAGCCGCCCGCGAGGACCGCGGCGAGGACGCAGCGCACGGTCACCAGCGACCAGGGGCCGAACCCTTCGAGGCCCCAGGCGGTCGCGGGGAACGTGAGGGAGAAGGCGGTGACCCCGAGGGCCGCCAGAAGCGTGCCCGAGCGGCGGTCCGCCGGAGCGGGGCTCGGGGCGGCCGTGGTGGCGGGGGACTCGGCGCCGGTGCGGACCGCTATCCCGGTCCGATCGATAGCGCTACTCTGTGCTCTCATGCAAGAGCGTAGCAGTGTGGGTGACCTGGCGAACAGTCTGAGAAAAGAGCTCGACCGCTACTCTCCGGGTGGAAAGCTGCCGTCCAGCCGGGTCCTGGTCGAGCGGTTCCGCGTGAGTCCGGTGACCGTGTCGCGAGCGCTGGCCCAGCTCGCCGCGGAGGGCCTGGTGGTCACCCGGCCGGGCGCCGGCGCCTTCCGCGCCCGACCCCGGCCGGGCGTCGCGTCCACCGGGGACACCTCGTGGCAGGAGATCGCCCTCAGTGCGGACGCCGCGGCCGAGGCCGTCCCCCGCACCGTGGACGCCTCCGGCGTACTGGTCTCCCTCGCCGCGCCGCCTCCCGGCGTCGTCGAGTTCAACGGCGGCTATCTGCACCCCTCGCTCCAGCCGGAGCGGGCCATGGGCGCGGCCCTCTCCCGGGCGGGCCGCCGCCCCGGCGCGTGGTCCCGGCCGCCCATGGAGGGACTGCCCGAACTGCGCGAGTGGTTCGCCCGGGGCATCGGCGGGGCGATCGGCGCCGCCGACGTCCTGGTCGCGGCGGGCGGCCAGACCGCCCTCACGACCGCCCTGCGCGCCCTCGCGCCGCCCGGCGCCCCGGTCCTGGTCGAGTCGCCCACGTATCCGGGCATGCTCGCCATCGCCCGCGCCGCCGGGCTGCGCCCCGTCCCCGTCCCGGTCGACCCCGACGGGGTCAAGCCCGACCTCCTGGCCGACGCCTTCCGGGCGACCGGCGCCCGGGTCTTCGTCTGCCAGCCGCTGTTCCAGAACCCGACCGGTGCCGTGCTCGCGCCCGAGCGGCGTGGCGAGGTGCTCCGCATCGCGCGGGAAGCCGGGGCCTTCGTCGTCGAGGACGACTTCGTACGCCGCCTGGTCCACGAGGACGCCCCGCCGCTCCCGCGTCCGCTGGCCGCCGAGGACCCCGACGGAGTCGTGGTGCACGTCGGCTCGCTGACCAAGGCCACCTCGCCGAGTTTCAGGGTCAGCGCCCTGGCCGCGCGCGGTCCGGTGCTGGAACGGCTGCGGGCCATCCAGGTCGTCGACACCTTCTTCGTGCCGCGCCCGCTCCAGGAGGCCGCCCTCGAACTCGTCGGCTCGCCCGCCTGGCCGCGTCATCTGCGTACGGTTTCGGCCGAGTTGAAGGCCCGGCGCGACACCATGACCGCGGCCCTGCGACTGCGGCTGCCCGAACTCGCCCTGCCCCACGTCCCGTTCGGCGGCTACCACCTGTGGGCGCGGCTGCCCGACGGCACCGACGAGTCCGCGTTCACCGCGGCCGCCCTGCGCGCGGGCGTGGCCGTGACCCCGGGCCGCCCCTACTACAGCGCCGAACCCCCGGCCGCGCAGCTCCGGTTGAGTTTCGCGGCGGTGGCGGGCACCGAGGAGATCACGGAGGGCGTACGGCGGCTGGCCGAGGCGTACGACGAGGTGCGGACCTGACCGGACGCGCGCGGACTCCGCGACACCCCGCCCCCGGGGGGAGCCGCCCCGGCCGTACCCGCCCGAGGACCGGACCCGGGAACGCCGCACAGCCGGGGCACAGGCCGGTGGCTGATGCCGCAGTGAATATTCGGATACTCTGCGTGACACCCTTGACCTGTGGAGGCGGGCGCTCCACGATCTGCGCATGCATCTTCGGGTCACGTTCGTCGCCGCGGCACGCAGCTCCGCGCTGCTGGCGGAGCGCTTCGAGGACGACCGGCCGCTGGACCAGGCGGGATGGGAGGAAGCGCAGCGCGCCGCCGCCGGGCTGCTGCCGCTGGCCGCGGCCGAGCTGCGCTACTGCGCGCCGACACCCCGCAGCCGGGCCACCGGCGACGTCCTCGGTTACGCCCCCCTCGTCCAGCTCGCCCTGCGTGACTGCGACATGGGCCGGTGGCGGGGGTTCACCCTGGGCGAGGCCATGGCCCGCGAGCCCGAGGCCGTGGACTCCTGGCTGTCCGATCCCCGCTCCACGCCCCACGGCGGTGAGAGCCTGCTGGCCTTCATCGCCCGGGTCGGTGCCTGGCTCGACACCCGGCCCGGGGAGGACGGCGGCAGCATCGTCGCGGTCGCCGAACCCTCGGTCGTCCGGGCCGCGCTGGTCTACGCGCTCAAGGCACCGCCCTCGACCTACTGGAACATCGACGTCCGCCCCCTGTCGGCGATCACCGTGACGGGCCGGGCGGGCCGCTGGAACCTGCGCGTCGACGGCGCGCCGGCCCAGGTCGGCCGCGTGTAGCCGACGGCGGCCGGACGCGGGTCGGGCGGCGGCGGACGGGTGCGTGTCGGGCAGTGGCGGCTGGACGCGGGTCAGCCGGCGGTGGCCTGTCGTGTGTAGTCGGTGGTGAGCACCAGGTCCTTCGCGGGCCCCCGCACCCGCCAGAGCGACCGCCAGTGGTGCTCGTCCCGGACGGTGAACTCGCCCCGGTAGAGGTCCGCCGAACACGGGTGGTCGGTGACCCAGTGCCCGCTCGTGAGGTCCAGGTCGTGGAAGGGGCGGCCGTCGGCGAACCGGACCAGAGCCCTCCCCGGGCCGTCGCCGGGAAGGAACCGCAGCGTCCGCTCGGCGGGCCGCGCGACGCCCTGCCACACGAACGTGCCCGACTCCCGGTGCAGCAGCCCGGAGCCCTCGAGGGGATCGAACACCGTCATGCCGGTGAACCGCCCCTCGGCGCCGCTCGCGAGGTCCCGCACCGAGCGCTCCACGCGCCAGGCGCCGCCCAGATACGCCAGGACGTCCTCCACCGGCCAGAACCCACCCATGCCGTCCCGCTCTCCGTTCCGTCCGGCCCGGCGCAGCCCCTCGGCGCGCCCCGGCCTCCCCTATCCTGCCGAACCCGCCGCGGCAGTTTCGGCACCGGCCGGCAGCAGCCCGCGCTCGCCGAACACCTTCTTCGCCACCAGGGTCGCGTTGATCGCCTTCGGCATGCCGCAGTAGACGGCGGAGTGCAGCAGCGCCTCGACGATCTGCTCCGGGGACAGCCCCACGTTCAGCGAGGCGTTGACGTGCACCTCCAGCTGCGGCTCGCAGCCGCCGAGCGCGGTCAGCATGCCGAGGGTGACCAACTGGCGGTCGCGCGGGGCGAGTCCGGGCCGGTCGTAGATGTCGCCGAAGCCCCATGCGACGATCTGGTGGCCCAGCTCGGGGCTGATGTCCCCGAGCGCGGCGAGCACCCGGCGCCCGGCCTCCCCGTCCACCTCGTCGAGCACCTTCATGCCGTGCCCGAAGCGCTCCTCGCGGGTGGTGGACTCGCCGTTCCTCACCGTGTCGCTCATATCAGGTCGTCCGATCCCGGCCGCTCCAGCAGCCGTTCGTAGTGGTCGATCTTGTCTTCGAGAGCGGACGCGTCGCGGCGCAGCGCGCGGATCCGTTCCCTGAGGCCGGCCCCGTGCTCGCGGAGCATCGCCAGCCGCTCGGGGACCGTCTCGTCGCCCCGGGAGCGCAGTTCGGCGAACCTCCGGACGTCCGCGATCGGCATGCCCGTCTCCCGCAGCCGGATCAGGAACTCCAGCCAGGCCAGATCGGCCGCGCGGTAACGCCGCTGGTTCCCGGTGGTCCGGCCCACCCGTTCGATCAGGCCGGCCTTCTCGTAGTAGCGCAGCGTGTCGTGCGAGAGGCCGGTGCGCTCGACGACCTGGGCGATCGTGAGGGTCGGTTCCACGGGGTGCGAGAGGGGCTGTCCGCTGCTCATGGGAAAACCGTAGAACCTGGAGCGCGCTCCAGGTCAAGCGCCGCCGGAGAGCATTCCGGGGCGGAGCCGGACCTGGGCGGATCGGGCAGCCGGCCTGGGTGGGTCACCGGGGGGCGGGAGCCGGGGATCGGCGGGCGGCCGGGCGGGTCGCCGGGGCGAGATCCGGACTGGGTGGGCGGGGGTGAGATCCGGATCGGGCGGGCGCCCCGGGGGTCGCCGGGTGGGTCAGGAGCTGCGGCGGGGCTTTCCGCGCTTCGCGCCGCCCTTGGGGCCGCCGTTGCCGCCGCGGGCGTTCTTGGCCGCGCCCCTGGCACCGCCCTTGCCGGGCGCGGGCTTGCGCCGGGCACCGCCCCCCGAGTCCGTCTTCCGGGGAGCCTGCTTGGACGACTTCGCCGCGGCCGGGGGCTGGGTGCGCCCGCGGGTGCTGTTGACCGTGCGCCCGCGCACGATGCCGATGAAGTCCTCGACCATGTCGGTCGTCCGGTCCTCGGGCCAGGCGAGCGCGACCCGCGACTCGGGGGCGTCCGTGACCGTCCGGTAGGTGAGGTCCTTGCGGTGGTGGAGCCGGGCCAGGGACTGCGGTACGACCACGACCCCGATGCCCGCCGCGACGAGTTCGACGGCGTCCGCGGTGGCGGCCGGGCGCTCCAGGGCGGGCCTGCCCGGCAGTCGCTCCCACTCCAGCGGGTCGTCGAGGGGGTGCAGCACGATGTCGTCGGCGAGGTCCTCGCCCGAGACCTGCTCGACCGCCGCCACGATGTGGTCCTTGGGGACCACGACGACTGTTGTTTCGGTGTAGAGGGGGATCGCGCTCAGATCGGCCGCGTCCACCGGCAGCCGGACGAAGCCCGCGTCGGCCTCACCGCGCCGCAGGACGTCGTACACCTCGGCCGCGGCCACCGGGACGAGGACCAGCGGCACGTCGGGCAGCCGCTCGTTCCAGATCCGCACCCACTTCGAGGGTGTCACCCCCGGGACGTAGGCGAGCCTGAATGCGGGGGATGCTTCGGAGCCGGTCACCACGTCAGATTACCCGGCGTGGCCGCCGCGGCCGTACCGGCGATGGTCGGCGGGGCTCCGCGCGCTCGATACCCTTGACCCCATGAGTTCGCACCAGACCGCCCAGACGATGAAGCCCGCCACCGCGGCGAAGAAGCTGGGTGTGTACCTCGAGGCCACCCCCGCCGAGTTCCAGGAGGGTGTCGTCTCGCGTGCCGAGCTGAACGCGCTGCAGACCGACCCGCCCGAGTGGCTCCAGGAGCTGCGCCGCACCGGTCCGCACCCGCGGCCGGTCGTCGCCGCCAAGCTCGGTGTCTCCATCGCCGGACTCGCCCGCGGCGGGGTCAGCGAGGCCCTGACCACCGAGCAGATCGAGGCGCTGAAGGCGGAGGAGCCCGAGTGGCTGCGCCGTGAGCGCGCCACCCAGGCGGAGGTCCGCAAGGAGACCGCGCGCATCAAGCAGAAGAACGCGGAGAACGACGCCGGGCGTTCCTGAACCGTCGGCCCCGGGCGTGGCGCCGACGGTCGGCCGCGGCGCCCCTCCGGGGCTCAGAGGCCGGTTCCCGGGGTGCCGCGTCCGTCGCCCCCGGGTGCCGCGGAGCCGCCCGCGCCGGGCGGCGGGGCCTGCCCGCCCGAGCGCCCGAACGCCTTGACGAGCAGATAGATCAGCGCACCGGGCGGGATCAGGAAGATCACGACGGGGAACTGGAACGTGCCCGTCGTCTGGTGCGCGACGTACCACCCGTAACAGGTGAGGAAGACCCCGCCCAGGACCGCCCCGGCACGGTTCTTGACCGAGAGCCCGGGCGCGAAGGCCGCCCCGACCAGGATGATTCCCGACAGGACGGCGAAGATCTCGTACGCGCTCCAATGCGCGGACGACGACGATGACACGGTTGTTCCTCCGTGGTTCTCGGGGGAGCGGTGCCGGACGGCACCGCTCTATTCGTGCGGGAGCCGCGTCACCTCGGCGACCGACACCGGTGCCGGGAGCGCGCCCGAGCCGAGGGTGACCGCGAACTGCTCGGCGGACTCCCGGGTGAAGCTCCCGGAGATGTCGGCACCGCCGCCGCCGAGCTGCTGGTTGACGGACGGGGCCGAGATCACGGCGCCGTCCATCACGATGGCCATCTCGTTCTGCGGCGGTGTGTTCACGTACAGACTCCCGGTCAGTGCCGCGAAGTCCCGGGCCCCGGCGGAGTCGAAACTCAGCCGGACGCGCCAGCCCTGGCCCTGCTTGTCGTACACGGCCCTGGCCGAGGCAACATGACTGCCGTCCACCGCCGTCGGGCCCAGGACGAACTTCGTGGGCGGGGCGGAGGCGGAGCCGTTCGTCCCGCAGGCGACGACGGAGTCCCGCACGGCGGCGGCTGCCTCCCGCTCGGTCGCCGGCCTCTCCCGCGCCGAGCAGTCCAGCGCCGCGAAGCGCGCCTGGAGCGCCGCGTCCGCTGAGCCCCCCTGGGCCGCGCCCGGCCCGGCGCTCGCGCTCGCCGACCCGGCGGCCCGCGGACGCAGGCCTTCGGTGACGGCACGGCCTTGTCCGGAGGAGGCGCTGGGCGAGGGCTGCGGTGCCGGAGCCGTACCGACGGACATCTCGGCCAGGACGGGCCGGAAGCCCAGCCGGCCGGCCGCGCCCAGTTCCGTCAGGCGCTTCTCGTCGGCGGTGGGACCCGTGACGGTGACGCGCCCCTCACGCTCCTCGACGCGTACGTCCTTGAGCCCCAGCGCCTTCACCCGCGCCCGCATCCGGTCCGCGGTCCGCCGTACGGCCTCCGCCCCCAGCGCCGTCTCCCCGGTGAAGGTCACCACGGACCGCCGGGGGTCCGTCGTGACGGTGGACGAGGCGCCGCCGGCTCCCGGAGCGCCGGCGGACCGGTCCGCGGAGCCGGACGCGGAGCAGGCGGCGAGCACAGTCGCGGCGGCGCAGAGGAGGAGGGCTCTGTGAGGAGCCCGGGAAAGACGCATGCGGGGGATGGTTCCAAGCGGGTGCCGCCCGGCGAGGCGGATGCCAGGCTTTGACCGGAATTCACCGAACAGGCCCGCACATTTCCTTCGGGCCCGATCGGGTGGTGTCGAAGTGTCGGCCCCGACGCCCGGGTGACCACCGACGCCGCTCGAAGAGGATTGCATAAACGTGCAGCGAAACGTATAGTCATGCCATCCAAGAGGAGGGTTCCATGACGATGCGTGCGGCGGTGGCGGGAGCGAGTGGGTACGCGGGCGGGGAACTGCTGCGCCTGCTCCTGGCGCACCCCGAGATCGAGATCGGCACCCTGACCGGCAACTCCAACGCGGGCCGGCGGCTCGGCGAGCTCCAGCCCCATCTGCTCCCGCTGGCGGACCGCGTCCTCACCGAGACCACCGCCGAGGCGCTGCGCGGCCACGACGTCGTGTTCCTCGCGCTGCCCCACGGGCAGTCCGCCGAGGTCGCCGAACAGCTGGGCCCCGAGGTCCTCGTGGTCGACATGGGCGCCGACTTCCGGCTCCGCAACCCGGCCGACTGGGAGCGGTTCTACGGTTCCGCCCACGCCGGGACCTGGCCCTACGGCCTCCCCGAACTGCCGGGTGGCCGCGCCGCGCTGGAGGGGTCCAAGCGCATCGCGGTACCCGGTTGCTACCCCACGGCCGCCTCGCTGGCCCTCTTCCCCGCGTACGGGGCGGGGCTGGCGGAGGCCGAGGCCGTCGTCGTCGCGGCCTCCGGCACCTCGGGCGCGGGCAAGGCGCCCAAGGCGCACCTGCTCGGCAGCGAGGTCATGGGCTCGATGAGCCCGTATGGCGTCGGCGGTGTCCACCGGCACACCCCGGAGATGATCCAGAACCTCACCGCCGCCGCCGGGGAACCCGTCACCGTCTCCTTCACGCCCACCCTCGCTCCGATGCCCCGCGGCATCCTCGCCACCTGCAGCGCAAAGGCCAGGCCCGGCGTCACGGCCGAGGCGGTACGGGCCGCCTACGAGAAGGCCTTCGCCGACGAGCCCTTCGTCCACCTCCTGCCCGAGGGGCAGTGGCCGGCCACGGCGTCCGTCTACGGTTCCAACGCCGTTCAGGTCCAGGTCGCGTACGACGCCGCCGCGCACCGCATCATCGCGATCAGCGCCATCGACAACCTCACCAAGGGCACCGCGGGCGGTGCCGTCCAGAGCATGAACCTCGCCCTCGGCCTCCCCGAGGACCTGGGGCTTTCCACGATCGGAGTCGCACCGTGAGTGTCACGGCAGCACAGGGATTCACCGCGTCCGGCGTCGCCGCCGGGATCAAGGCGAACGGCAACCCGGACCTGGCCCTCGTGGTCAACACCGGGCCCCGCCGCGCCGCCGCGGGCGTCTTCACCTCCAACCGTGTGAAGGCCGCGCCGGTCCTGTGGTCGGAACAGGTGCTCAAGAGCGGCGAACTGAACGCCGTCGTCCTCAACTCGGGCGGCGCCAACGCCTGTACGGGACCCAAGGGCTTCCAGGACACCCACGCCACCGCCGAGAAGGTCGCCGAGACGCTCGGGGACATCGGCGCCGGAAGCGTGGCCGTGTGTTCCACCGGCCTCATCGGCGTACTGCTCCCGATGGACAAGCTGCTCCCGGGCGTCGACCTGGCCGCCGCCCAACTGAGCGCGCACGGCGGCGAGAAGGCCGCCATCGCCATCAAGACGACCGACACCGTGCACAAGACCGCGGTGGTGACCGGGCCCGGCTGGACGGTCGGCGGCATGGCCAAGGGCGCCGGCATGCTCGCCCCCGGCCTGGCCACCATGCTCGTCGTGCTGACCACCGACGCGGACGTGGACAGCGCCGGCCTGGACCGGGCGTTGCGCGCGGCCACCCGCACCACCTTCGACCGCGTCGACTCCGACGGCTGCATGTCCACCAACGACACCGTGCTCCTCCTCGCCTCCGGGGCCAGTGAAGTCACCCCGGACCAGGCGGAGTTCGCCGAGGCGGTCCGCGCGGTCTGCGACGACCTCGGCCAGCAGCTCATCCGGGACGCCGAGGGCGCGAGCAAGGACATCAAGGTCGAGGTGATCAACGCCGCGACCGAGGACGACGCCGTCGAGGTGGGCCGCTCCATCGCCCGCAACAACCTCCTCAAGTGCGCGATCCACGGCGAGGACCCCAACTGGGGCCGTGTGCTGTCCGCGATCGGCACCACCCGGGCCGCCTTCGAGCCCGACCGGCTCAACGTCGCCATCAACGGGGTGTGGGTCTGCAAGAACGGCGGCGTCGGCGAGGACCGCGACAAGGTCGACATGCGCTTCCGCGAGGTCCACATCGTCGCCGACCTCGCCGCCGGCGACGCGACCGCCACGATCTGGACCAACGACCTCACCGCCGACTACGTCCACGAGAACAGCGCCTACTCCTCATGAGCAATCCGACCCGCAAGCACACCGCGCTGCCCAAGGCGCAGATCCTCATCGAGGCGCTGCCCTGGCTGACCCGCCACCGCGGCAAGACCGTCGTCGTCAAGTTCGGCGGCAACGCCATGATCGACGCCGAGCTCAAGGCGGCCTTCGCCCAGGACATCGTCTTCCTGCACCACGCGGGCCTCAGGCCGGTCGTCGTGCACGGCGGCGGCCCGCAGATCAACGCGGCCCTCGACCGGCACGGCATCGTCAGCGAGTTCAAGGCCGGCCTGCGCGTCACCACCGAGGACGCGATGGACGTCGTCCGCATGGTGCTGGCCGGACAGGTCCAGCGCGAGCTGGTCGGACTGCTCAACGAGCACGGACCGCTCGCCGTCGGACTCACCGGCGAGGACGCGCACACCATCACCGCCACCAAGCACCGGCCCCGGATCGACGGACAGCTCGTCGACATCGGGCGGGTGGGCGAGATCACCGCGATCGACACGGGCGCGATCGAGGCCCTGCTCGCCGACGGCCGCATCCCGGTCGTCTCCTCGATCGCCCGGAGCCAGGACGACGGACATGTCTACAACGTCAATGCTGATACGGCGGCTGCGGCACTCGCTGCCGCGCTGGACGCCGAGACCCTCATGGTCCTCACGGACGTCGAGGGACTGTACGAGGACTGGCCCGACAGCGACGAGGTCATCAGCCGGCTGACCGCCTCCCAGCTGGAGAAGCTGCTGCCCGACCTGGCCAGCGGCATGGTGCCGAAGATGGAGGGGTGTCTGCACGCCGTGCGCAACGGCGTCACCACCGCCCGCGTCATCGACGGCCGGGTCCAGCACTCGATCCTGCTGGAGATCTTCACCGACGAGGGCATCGGCACGATGGTCGTGCCGGACGACGAGGAAACGGGGGACGCGAAATGACCGGCGGCGTGACCAACGAGGAGCTCACCCGGCGCTGGCAGGGCGCGCTCATGGACAACTACGGCACCCCGCGGCTGCCGCTCGTCCGCGGCGCCGGGACCAGGCTGTGGGACGCCGACGGCAACGAGTACCTCGACTTCGTCGGCGGCATCGCGGTCAACGCCCTCGGACACGGCCACCCCGCGGTCGTCGAGGCCGTGACCCGGCAGATCGCCACCCTCGGCCATGTCTCCAACCTGTTCGTCGCCGAACCGCCCGTCGCCCTCGCCGAACGGCTGCTGCAGCTGTTCGGCCGGGAGGGCCGGGTGTACTTCTGCAACTCGGGTGCCGAGGCCAACGAGGGCGCGTTCAAGATCGGCCGGCTGACCGGCCGGACCCACATGGTGGCCACCACCGGCGGCTTCCACGGACGGACCATGGGCGCCCTCGCACTCACCGGCCAGCCCGCCAAACAGGATCCCTTCCTGCCGCTGCCCGGCGACGTCACCCACGTCCCGTACGGCGACGCCCAGGCCCTCGCCCAGGCGGTCACCGAGGACACCGCACTGGTGATCATCGAGCCCATCCAGGGCGAGAACGGCGTGGTCGTACCGCCCCCGGGCTATCTGAAGGCGGCCCGCGCCATCACCGCGGCCCACGGCGCCCTGCTCGTCCTCGACGAGGTGCAGACCGGCATCGGCCGCACCGGCCACTGGTTCGAGTACCAGGCCCACGAGGGCGTCCTGCCCGACGTCGTCACGCTCGCCAAGGGCCTCGGCGGGGGACTGCCGCTCGGCGCCACCGTCGCCTTCGGCCGGGCCGCCACCCTGCTGGAGCCCGGCCACCACGGCACGACCTTCGGCGGCAACCCCGTCGTCTGCGCCGCCGGACTCGCCGTCCTCGACACCATCGAGTCCGAGGGACTCCTGGAGAACGTCAAGCGGGCCGGCGAGAGGCTGCGGGACGGGATCGAGGGGCTTCGTGACGGTTCCGGCCACCCGTTGATCCACCACGTCCGGGGTGCCGGGCTGCTCCTGGGTATCGTGCTCACCGAGCCGCTCGCGCCCCAGGTGCAGAAGGCGGCTCAGGACGCCGGTCTCCTGGTGAACGCGCCCGCACCCGATGTCGTACGACTCATGCCGCCGCTGAACATCGGCGACGACGAGGTGGACGCGCTCCTCCAGGCACTCCCCGGCATCCTCGACGCAGCCAACGGGGACGGGTGATCCCGGGAAATGGGACGACGACGATGAGTCAGGCGCAGGACCACGAGCACGCAGGGCCTGCCGTGCCGCAGACCCGCACCGCACGCCACCGCCGGATCGTGGACATTCTCAACCGGCAACCGGTGCGCTCGCAGAGCCAGTTGGCGAAGCTTCTCGCCGACGACGGGCTGAACGTCACCCAGGCGACGCTCTCCCGGGACCTCGACGAGCTGAACGCGGTGAAGATCCGCAACAACGACGGCGACCTCATCTACGCGGTGCCGAGCGAGGGCGGGTTCCGCACCCCGCGCGCGCCGCTGGGGGAGTCGGCGAAGGAGGAGCGGATGCGCAGGCTGTCCGCGGAGCTGCTGATCTCCGCGGAGGCCTCGGCCAATCTCGTGGTGCTGCGCACCCCGCCCGGGGCCGCGCAGTTCCTCGCCTCGGCGATCGACCAGGCGGAGCTGCACGACGTCCTCGGCACGATCGCGGGGGACGACACCCTGATGCTGATCAGCCGCGACGCCACGGGCGGCCAGGCGCTGGCCGACCATATGCTGCGGCTGGCCCAGAACGATCACTGAGTGACGTACGACGGTGGAGGCGCACCCCGCTCCGGGGTGCGCCTCCACCGTCGTCGGCCGGCACGTGCGCGGGCGCCGGGGGTCAGCCCAGGCGCTGGGCGAGGCCTCCCGTGCACCGGACCTCGTTGCCCGCCGTGATGAGCAGGGCCTCCACGTCCGGGAGGGATTCCAGCCAGTCCAGGCCCGCCCGCGAGCCCATCGCGAAGGCCGCGGTCGCCCAGGCGTCCACCCAGGTCAGCCGGGGGCCCACCACGGTCACGGCCAGCAGGTCGGTGACCGCGGACCTGCCGGTGCGCGGGTCGACGATGTGGGCGCCGCGTTCGGCTGTGCCCGAGGTCGCGACCGCCAGCCGGTCGGCGCCGGCCGCGGAGATCACCGCGGCGAGCGCGCCGGGACGCAGCGGGTCGGAGACGCCCACCCGCCAGGGGCGGTGCGGTCCGGGGACGCCGACCAGCTGGACGTCACCGCCGCCGTTGACGCTCACCCCGCTCGCCCCGGCCGCGGCGAGGCGCTCGGCGGCGCGCTCCGCCGCCCAGCCCTTCACGATCCCGGTGGGGTCGAGCCGTCCTTCGTACCGGGTGCTGAACCAGCCGTCGCTGGCGCGTTCCGCCTCGGCGCCCAGACCGAGCACCTCCGCGACCTCCGGGTCGCACTCCTCGACGGTGAGCTCACCGCGGGCCAGCCGGGAGATCTGACTGTCCTCGCGATAGGTGCTGAACACCTCGTCCACGCGGTGCAGTCCGGCGATCGCCTCCTCCAACGCCGCCCGCACTGCGCCCGATTCACCGCCGCGCACGTCGAAGGAGAAGACGGTCCCCATCACCTCCTCGGCGTGACGCAGCTCCTGCGGCGCGTCCTCGGCGGGCTCAGACACCGGCCTTGTCCAGGGCGGACTGGAGGGACTTCTTGTAGCCCTCGCTGGTGTAGGTGGCGCCGGAGACGCTGTCGATGTCCGCGTTGCCCGCGGCGACGGCCTCCTGGTTGAGCTTGGGCACCGCGAGGGCGGTCTTCTGGTCGCTGGTCCCGCCCTTGGGGGCCTGTACCGCCTCGGCCTTGGTGATCTTCTTGCCGCTGAGGGTGAGGCGGACCTGCACCGGGCCGTACTGGGTGTCGGACACGGTTCCGGTGACGACCCGCGCCTGCGCGGCCGGGGCCGTGGAGGCCGCGCCCGAGGAACCGGAGGACCCGGCGGAGCCCGAGGACCCGGCGGAGCCCGCCGCGCCGCCCGCGGCCTTCGCCTTGTCCAGCGCGGACTGGAGGGACTTCTTGTAGCCCTCGCTGGTGTACGTGGCGCCGGAGACGCTGTCGATGTCCGCGTTGCCCGCGGCGACGGCCTCCTGGTTCAGCTTGGGCACCGCGAGCTCGGTCTTCTGGTCGCTGGTCCCGCCCGCGGGCGCCTGCACCGCGTCCGCCTTGGCGATCCTGCCGCCGCTCATGGTCAGCTGCACCTGGACCGGCCCGTACTCGGTCCGCACCACGTCGCCCAGGACGGTCCCGGCGGCCGACTGCTGGGCCGTGCCGCCCTGCGGCGACCCCTGCCCCGCCGACTGCTGGGAGGCCGCACCGGCCTGCGCCGACGCTGCGGCCGGGTCGGTCGCCGGCTTCAGCGCCAGCAGCAGCACGATGCCGGACACGGTGGCGGCGCTCGCCAGCACGAACCGGCGGATGGGGTGATTCGTCTTCATCGTTCCTGACTCCCGTCGCTCACATCTCGAACGACTCGTGATGGATGCGGCGGGCGGGGACCCCCGCGCCGCGCAGTGCCGCGTACACCTCCTGGGCGAAGCCGGGCGGCCCGCACATGAAGACGTCGTGGTCGTCTATGTCCGGCAGCTTCCGGCGCAGCGAGTCCGCGGAGATGTCCGGACGCTCGCCGTCGGGGCTGTTCACCGCGTACATCAGACGCGCCCCGCGCTCCTTGGAGATGGCGGCCAGTTCGTCCCACAGGGCCAGATCCTGCGTGGTGTTGGCCCGGTAGAGCAGCGTGAGGTCGCCCGACGCGCCGGGCAGGGTCTCGAACAGCGTCCGCATCGGGGTGATGCCGACGCCGCCCGCCACCAGGAGCACCTTGCCCTGGCTGCGCTTGCCGGCCGTCAGGGCGCCGTACGGGCCCTCGGCCCAGACCCGGGTGCCCGGCTCCAGGTCCCGCAGCGCGGCGCTGTGGTCACCGATCGCCTTCACGGTGATGCGCAGCATGTTGGGGCGGGGGGACGCGGAGAGCGAGTACGGGTGGGAGCTGAACCGCATCCCGGGGGCCAGGAAGCGCCAGCGGAAGAACTGCCCCGCCTCCGCGCCCATCCGGTGCAGCTTGCGCCCGCT
This sequence comes from Streptomyces aureus, assembly GCF_000725495.1. Classification (GTDB taxonomy): domain Bacteria; phylum Actinomycetota; class Actinomycetes; order Streptomycetales; family Streptomycetaceae; genus Streptomyces; species Streptomyces aureus_B. The sequence continues at coordinate 2,877 of NZ_KL647042.1, read as the reverse complement.
GATCAGCACCGACACGATGCCGGGCGTCTCCTCGATGACCGCCTGGACCCGCATCTGGTGCTTCAGGTTCAGCCGGATCGGAGAAAGGATTCGGTACCACAGGACCAGGGCCGTCACCGAGCCGTAGAGCCCGTACCAGACCGTCTTCGCGATGGGCTCCACCGCGAAGTCGTTGCCGGTGGAGAGCTGGTGCCAGAACGTCAGGAACACCGCCGCGTACGTCAGCAGGTGGACGTGGTACCAGGTGTCGTACGGGATCAGCCGGCGGAGCCAGCCGACGGAGATGAACCCGATCAGCACCAGCAGACCCGTGCCGATCGCCGCCTTGCCCATGTCGGGCAGCTGGTTGACCGAGTCGACGGTCTGCTGCACGATCCCGCCGAGCCCCTTCCCGGACTGCAGGGCGTAGCCCCACATCGTCAGGAAGAGATGGGCGAGGACCAGGCAGATGGTGTAGCGGCCGGTCATGGCGTGCCAGCGCGCCACCCGGTCGGATCCCACCCGGCGTTCGAGGGCCGGGACGCGGGCCATCTGCAGGACCACCAGGGCCATCAGATAGCCCGCCAGCAGCCCGGTGATACGGCCGGCGTTGAGGATCCTGCCGTCGTTGTCCGCGATGGACGGGGTGTTGTTCCACCACAGCCACAGGACGGCGGCGGCGCCGGCCCAGACGGCGATCAACAGCGGGACGGCGGGCGAGCGGCGAGGGCGGATTCGGCGCATGGTCTGGCGCCGCGCGGCGCGACCACCGGCGATCGTGGACACGGTTCCTCCGTGTTCGTCCTGGAGAGACGGGGTGAGGGGAGTGGCCCCCTGGCCCAGAGATACGGTCCACGACGCCCGTGCGTTCAGAGACCTGCCGAGTCGAGTGCCGACTGAAGTGACTGCTTGTATCCGTCGCTGGTGTAGGTGGCGCCGGAAACGGAGTCGATCTGCGCACTCTGCGCGGCCAGGGTCTCGCGCCTGAGCTGGGGAATCGCGTAACTGTTGATCTCCTGGTCCCGGGGATTGTCCGAAGGATAGGCGACCGCGGCGGACTCGGTGATCCGGCCGTCCTTCAGCGTGATCCGCACCTGGACCGGACCCCAACGGGTCTGCACCGTATCGCCGGTGACGGTGTGGGTCCCCGTGCTCTTCGAGCCCCCGGACGTTCCGGACGAACCCCCTGAGCTGCTTCCCGAGCCGCTTCCCGAGGAGTTCCCGGAGGAGTCGCCCGGGGACGCGGTGGAGGAACGGCCCACCGACGACGAGGCCTCGGCCGGCGTCGGCGGGGTGTGCGGCTTCAGGGACAGCAGCAGGACGAAACCGGTGACCGTGGTGGCGGCCGCCAGCGTCACCCGGCGCAGCGGACGGTTCTTCTTCAGGGCGTGCACGGCGGCCTCACAGCTCGAACGACTCGTGGTGGATACGGCGGTCGGGTACGCCTGCCTCGCGCAGCGCCCCGTACAGGTCCCGGGCCATCGCCGGGGGCCCGCAGAGATAGACGTCGTGCTCGGCGACGTCCGGTACGGCCCGGCGCAGGGACTCGGCGGTGAACCGCGGGCGGCTGCCGTCGGCGCCGTTGAGCGCGTACAGGACGCGGGCACCGCGCCAGCGCGCGATGTCCTCCAGCTCCCCGCCCAGCGCCAGGTCCTCCGCGGAGCGCGCCCGGTAGAGGAGCGTGACCCGGCCGGGCAGGGTCTCGAACAGGGCGCGCAGCGGGGTGATGCCGACACCGCCCGCGATCAGCAGGGCCTTCGAGGACGTACTGCGGTCCGCGGTCAGCGAGCCGTAGGGACCCTCCGCCCACACCCGGGTACCGGGGCGCAGCGTTCCCACGGCCGCGCTGTGGTCGCCGAGCGCCTTCACCGTGATCCGCATCAGGTCCGGCCGGGGCGGCGCCGACAGCGAATACGGCGTCGACGTCCACCGCATGCCGTCCGCGAGGAACCGCCAGCGGAAGAACTGACCCGGCCGCGCGTCCAGTTCGTCCAGCCGCTCCCCGCGGATCACCACCGAGAAGACCCCGGGCGACTCCCGGTGCACCGACTCCACCCGCAGCCGGTGGCGCCGGTTGAGGCGCACCGGGGCGAGCAGCCGGAACCACACGACGAGCGCGGCCGTACCGAGGTACAGGGCGTACCAGGCGGCCCGCGCCGCCGCGTTGCCCACGAAGTCGGAGCCGAGCGCGAGCTGGTGGAAGAAGGCCAGGAAGACCGCCGCGTACGTCAGCAGGTGCACGTAGTACCAGAACTCGTGGCTGATCCGGCGGCGGGCCAGGCGTGCCGACGTGATCCCGACGGCGAACAGGATGACGGTCCCGGCCGTGGCCTTGAGCATGTCCGGATAGTCGAACACCACGCTGAGCGTCTCGTGGACGACGCCCGTCCCGTCCTGGGCGGCGTAGCCGAACAGGATCAGCGTGACGTGCGCGACCAGCAGACAGATCGTGTACCGGCCGGCCATGGCGTGCCAGCGGGCCACCCGGTCGGAGCCGACGCGCCGCTCCAGGAGCGGGACCCGGGCCATCAGCGCCACCAGGACGGCGCAGGCGTAGCCGCAGAGCAGTCCCGCGATCCGTCCGGCGTCGGTCAGCCAGCCGGCCGCGCCCACCACCGAGCGGGTGTCGGCCCACCAGAGGGCGAGGACCCCGGCCGCTCCCGCCCACAGCAGGGCGAGCAGCGGTCCCGCGGGGGAGGGCCGGGGCCGCCCGCGTCCTCGTGTCGTGCGCGGGTCGGCCCGCTCGTACAGCGTCGTCATCCGTCCGTCCTGCTTTCTTGCGGTCCGGGTGGAAACTGTGCTCGGTGAACCTCTGAGGCGGCTCTGAACGAGGCCGTTCCGGGGGGACTCACAGCAAACTGAGAGCGATGGGGGACGCACGGGGGAGGGGGAGACGGG
>NZ_JNZD01000021.1 GCF_000725495.1 Streptomyces aureus | reverse complement strand
CCGAGGCCACCCCGATCGACGACACCCTCGCGAGCACCAGCTCCCTGAGCGTCCTCAACTGCGGCACCAGCACCGTCAGCACGATCCTCTGCGTCTAGCGGGCGAGGCCCCTTAGGGGCAGCACAGAGCACCGCCGGCCGGGCCACCACCAGGGGCCCGGCCGGTCCCTCATGGGCCGACACCCGCCGCCCGGTACGCGCCCCATGTGACGCCCCCAAAGCCGACCAGAGAGGATCCCCCGTGGCCGACGAGCCCGCTCCCCGCGCCCCCCGTACACCGGGCCCCTTGCGGCTGCGCCGTGAACTGACCTCAGAGCCCGGCCCGTTGACCGTGGCGCTGGTCCTCGCCCTCGCGGCCACCGCCGCCACGCTCGCCCTCCCCCTCTTCCTCCGGGACGTCATCACCGACTTCTCCAGCCACCACCCGCTCGGCGAGCACATCGCCCTGATGTGCGGGGCCGCCGTGGCCGGCGCCCTCACCCAGGCGGCCTCCGGCTTCCTGCTCGCCCGCATCGGCGAACGCATGGCGTACCGGCTGCGCATCACGCTGATGGAACACGCGCTGCGCCTGCCGCTGCCCGTCGTCCGGACCCAGGGCACAGGAGAACTCGCCGCCCGGATCACCTCCGACGCGCTGCTGCTGCGTCAGATCGTCGACGTGGCGAGCCAGTTGCCCCTCGCGACCGTGACGATCGCGGCGACCCTGGGCGTGATGGTGTGGATCGACTGGGTCCTCACCGTGGTCACCCTGGTGTCCCTGTCCGCCCTCACCCTCATGGTGATGCTGGTCCTGCGCCGTATGCGGGCCAACGTCACCGGCCAGCAGGAGGCGGTCGGGCACATCGCCCAGCGCTTCACCGCGAACCTCGAGGCGCTCACCACCATCAAGGCCAACCGGGCCGAGCCGCTGGCCGGGCGTGCCCTCGCCGAGGACGCGGAACGGCTGCGCGTCGTCTCACTGGAGGGCGCCCGGCTGGGCACCCTGATCCCCGCGGTCCTCACCCTCGGCAACCAGCTCGCCATGATCGCCGTGATCCTCACCGGAGGCGCCCGCCTCGCCGCGGGCGACATCACGGCGGCCGCGTTCGCCGCGTTCCTCCTCTATCTGCTCCAGGCCATCCCGTCGGTCAACACGCTGGCCACCGGCCTCGGCCGGCTGCAGTCCGGCCTCGCCGCCCGCGACCGCTGCAACGACCTGCTCCTCATGCCGCCGGAGGACGACCCGGCCGACGAGGAGCGGACCGCCCCCACCCCACTGCCCGACGCGCCCGCCGTCGCCTTCGACTCCGTCTCCTACACCCACGCCGGTGCCGGCCGGCCCACCCTGGAGGGCATCTCGTTCACCACCGCCCGCACCGGACTCACCGCCGTGGTGGGCGCGTCCGGGGCCGGCAAGACCACCACCCTCTCCCTCATCGACCGTTTCATCCGGCCCTCCTCCGGCACCATCACGGTCCTGGGCCACGACATGCGGCACTGGCCCCTGGACGCGCTGCGCACCCGCATCACGTACGTCGACCAGGCTTTCACCCTCCTGGAGGCGACGGCCCGCGAGAACCTCCAGCTCGGCCGTACCACCCCCGCCACCGACGCCGAGCTCGCCGGTGCCCTGGACGCGGTCGGACTCGGCGATGACATCGCCCGTCTCCCCCAGGGCCTCGACACCCACCTCGGGCGCGAGACCGACCTGTCCGGCGGCCAGCGGCAACGCATGGCACTCGCCCGGGCCCTGCTCTCCGACGCCGAGATCGTGCTGCTGGACGAGCCGACCAGCCAGCTCGACGGTCTCAACGAGCAACGCTTCCGGACCATCATCGAGGAGCTGGCCACGACCCGCGCGGTGATCGTCGTCGCGCACCGGCTGACCACCGTGCAGCACGCCGAACACGTGATCATGCTCGACGAGGGGACGGTCACCGACACCGGCAACCACCCCACGCTCCTGGCCCGCTGCGCCCCGTACCAGCGGCTCATCGCCAGCCAGGCCATCACCGGATCCTGAGCCGGGACGATCGAACTCCTGTCTTTCCGGGGCTTCGGCGGGGTCGTGCGGGCCCCCGCCGGAATGATCTGGAAGGTCGCGCCCTCCCCGAAGAAGGACACCGGCCCGGCCGGTGCACTCCGTGTTCAGAACTCCAGGTCGAGGTAGTCGATGTCGTTGATGGCGACGTCGGAGAGCTCGTCGGCCCGGGTTCCGCCGTCCCGGAAGTAGATGTCCTTGAATCCCTCGGCGATGATCCGGCGCAGCTCCAGGTCGCCGGCGCCGGCGTCACGGGCGTCGAACAGCCGTTGTGCGTACGCCGCGGGAAGGTGCACGGTGAACCGGCGGAACCGGCCGTCGTCGGTGGTGCCGACGGGTGCGGTGTAGCCGAAGCGGGCCCGCGTCTCGACCGTGATCCCGCCCGTGCTGGCGGCCTGTCTGCGCCGGCGTCTGCGGACCACCGGCTGCCAGCGGGAGCGCACGGCGGCGTCGATCCTGGCGGCGATCTCCGCGGGCGGGTGCTTTCTGGCTCCGCGGCGATAGCGGTTCACCGAGTCGGCGGTGACGCCCAGTTCGGCCGCGACGGCCTTCGCGCTCCCCAGCTGGCGCAGCAGGTAGTTGATACGGGCCGGAAGGGTCTTGGGCGGTTCACGGGTGAACCCCTCCCGGTCGGCGCGCTCGATCGCGTCGTCGATCTCTCCCACGGGTCACTCTCCGTCGTCGAGGACGGAGTCGCCGCCCTTGATGTGGCGGGCGGGGTTGAGGCCCTGTTCCATCAGGTCGACCGCCCAGGCCAGGTCCTGGACGCCCTCCAGTTTCGCCAGCCCCGGGGTGGGGCCGAGACGGAAGCCGCCGGGCCGGGGCTTACCGGATTCGTCGCAGGGCAGGAAGTCCAGGGGGCTGGGACCGGGTGAGGGGTAGACGACGCAGTCGGACAGTACGGCCAGCGGGTACAGGCCCGTCATCGCCGCCGTGTTGGCCAGCTTGCGGTGCATGTTGACCCGTGCCTTGGAGATGACCGCGGCACGGATGTCGGGGCGCCAGGTCGGGCGCTCCAGCGCGGGCCATCGTTCGCCCTGCTTGTAGTGGCGGCCCTGGGGGCGCTCGCGGAGCTTGCCGACACCGCCCTTGACGGTGGCCTTGATCGCGGCCAGGACCGCGGCCATGACCGGGTCGGCTTCCTTGTGCCGCTCCATCGCCGTGAGGAATTCCTGGTCGGCGAGGTCCTTGGTGACACCGAGGTCGGCGAGCGTGTCGAGGTAGGCGGTCTTGAGGCGGTCGTGCCAGGGATCGAGGTAGGCGCCCGTCTCCCGGCGCAGATACGCCTCGATCGGCGTGACCTCGTAGCCGAGTTGCCGGGCGTAGGCGACGGTGTGGGTCTGGTACCAGGCCGGGCCCTGGGGACGGGTACCGGACGGGGTGAACGGCGAGGGAAGGCGCGGATCCACCTCGACGTGCGACAGGTCCACGAACCAGCTGCCGGGAACCTTCGGGTTGAAGGGCGGGCGCACGAGGTGTTCGGGGCCGGACAGGCCCACCGTCATGCGGGCCGAGGCCGCGAGGAACGCGGTGTTCAGATCGAGGCCGACGGCGTACGGGAGGGTCGCCTCCTGGCCGGTGAGCAGGTCGACATCACGCACCCACTGGTAGGCCTCCTCGTCCAGGAAGCCGCCGCTCCAGCCGGAGTTCACCACCACGGGGTGTTCGCTCGTGGCCTCGGGCGGTGCCGGGTCGACGGGGTCGGTGCCGAGGCTGCCGGGGTTGTGTCCGGGGATCCAGTTGCCGCTCGCGGGGTCCTCCACCGCCCGGGTGGGCGGGCGCAGCGCGGTCATCAGCTCCAGTCCGGACACGGCCGTGCTGCCGCGCGGGGTGAGGACCCGCCGGGCGTAGGTGCCGAGCGCACGGGCGATGTCGGCCGGTTCCATCTCGGCGACTCCCGGCCAGGAACGGTCGTCGAGCGCGTCCCAGGACAGGACCGCCAGTTGCACGCACTGCCGTCGCCCGGACTGGGCGGGCCGGTAGACGCGGGCCCACGGGCCGAAGCCGCGCTGGGTGAGGCTCCAGCGCGCGCCCGTCACCTGCTTGACGACCGGGTGGTCGGCGGGCAGCCGCAGGGAGCGGCGCTGTTCGTGGCCCTCCAGGCGCTCGGGAAGGCCGAGCTTCACCGCGGCGGCGGCGGTGAGAACGATCAGGGGATCGGCGTCCTTGCCGTTGCGGTGCAACTTGGCGGCGCCGAGCCCAGACTCCCTCAGCGCCCATTCCACGAGCTCCGGGACGCTGGAGGCGGGGCAGTCGAGCACGACTCCGACCGCTGTGAAGGCGGAGCCGTCACCGTCCAGAACGGCGAGCGGACCGTGCGGGAAGTCCGGATCGGCATGGAGGGGCGGCCGGACGGCCTGCTTGCGCACGGGCGGCCTGGTGTCGGGCCGCGGCGCGACCCGGGCTGCGAGGGTCTCCGGAGCCGGGGCCGACTGGGGGGCGGGAGCGGAGGTCGGACCGGAGAAGGTTCCCTGGAGGGGCGCCGGTTCGGTGACCGGGGACGCCGCCGTGGCGGGGGGCGAGGGCTGGGCGGACGAGTGCTGGTGCTGGCCCTGGCCCTGGCCCTGGCCCTGGCCCTGGCCCTGGCCCTGGCCCTGGCCCTGGCCCTCGGGACGGTCGCCCACCCGGGGCGCGGGGGATGTCGTGCGTGCCGGGGACGTCGTATGTACTGGGGACGCCGCGGGCCCGGGATAGCGGTGGGCCAGACCATCGAGAAGCCGACGGTAGGCCTCAAGGCGGTCGCCCTTGGGCTCGGCCCGGCCGGCCTCCCAGGCGGAGATGCTCGGGACGCGCACGCCCAGCGCCTGGGCGACGGCGGCCTGAGTGAGCCCCGCCGCTTCACGCAGCCGTACCCGCTCGGCCGGGGCGGGCAGCACGGTTCCCTCGTCGACGGCGGCGAGGAGCGAGTCGATCGCGGAGAACAACTCGGGCGGCTGGTTGGTCATCTGTGGTTCTTCCTCGTTCACCGGACGCCCTGTCGGATCTCTTCGAGCCGCGTGATCAGTCGCTGGTAGCGCTGCGAGGCGGCCTGGGAGGAGTTCAGCCCCTGATGGGCGGCGATCCGCCGCCAGTCCATGGCGTGACGCCGCGCTTCCAGGACCGCCTGGGCCTCGAGCCGGTCGAGCTGTTCCCGCATGCCTTCGAACAGGGTGAGGGCGGCACCCACGTCGTCCGCCGTGACCGAGGGCTCCCGCCCGCCGTCGCGCCGGTTCTCGGCGGCGACCGACAACAGCCGCGCGACGAGGAGGACGTCCCCGTGCAGCCCCTGCGCCGCCGGCTCGTCTCCCCCGACCGGCTCCTCGAGCGCGGCCAGTTGCTCCCGGGCCTGCTGACGAACGTCACGTCCCATGCGGCCACCTTATCCCAACACCCAACGAAACAACGTTTCATTGTTTGCTGACCCGCAGAAGCCTCTGGCGCCTTCGGGTAGAGATGCAGGGGTGGGCGCAGGCGCGTGTCGGGAGAACTCGCCCGGCTTCGCGGGAACCTGTATCGAGGCCCACCTGGCCGGTGCGGCTCCCCCGGGCGACCGTTGCGGTTCCCCCGGTAGTTCTCGCGGAAGCCCCAGCGGTCGGCCCCGAGGAGCGGGACCGACCGCGAGGACCGGGCAGGTCACGACCTGCGGTCCGGTTCGCGGTCGCGCTCGCCGGTGACTTTGGAGGCCGGAAGGCGGCCGGCCTTGGAGGTGCCCTGGAGCGTGTCGCCGTCGACCGTCACGTCGAACGCCAGGTTCAGCCGCAGCGGCTTGGTGACGGCCTGTTTCCAGGTGAGCCGGTCGCCGTCGAGGGAGACCTCGCTGAGGGCCACTTCCTCACCGGCTCCGTGGGCGACACCCGACAGCACGCCGTCCCGCTCATGGAGTTCGACCACCGCCTTGATCCTGCCGATGGGGGTGGCGACGGACAGGTTCCAGGTGCCTTCGACGGACATGGTGATGTTCTCCTGACACTGCGCGGCTTGGGGCCGGGGCTGGGGGCTGGCTGCACGGGGCGACTGACTGCACGGACGACAACTGGCTGCACGTGAACGAGGGGCGGCAGCCCAACTGCACGTGATGCGCCGTGTGTTCAAAAGGCGGTGGGGACCGGGCCGCGGGCGCGCCAGACGGTGCCGCGTCGCTCGTACGCGAAGAGTTCCTCGACGGCGTGCGCGACGCGGGGCCCCAGCTCGCGCTCCAGCAGGTACAGGCCCAGATCGAGCCCCGAGGTGACGCCCGCTCCGGTGATCAGGTCGCCGTCGTCCACGACGCGGGCCCGGACGGCGTGTACGCCCGTCGCGTCCAGCATGTCCAGGCCCAGGTGGTGCGTGGTGGCGTGCCGCCCCTCCAGCAGGCCCGCCAGGGCCAGGACGAGCGAGCCGCCGCACACGGTCGCGACGGTGATGTCCGGGTCCTCCATGGCCTGCTTGAGGAGGGCGGGGAGTTCGGTGGTCAGCGTGCGGCCGAGCAGCACCGGGATGAACTCGTCCTGCCTTCGTTCGCCGGACCCGGACCCGGACCCGACCTCGCCCCCGGCCTCGGCCCCAGCGCCGCCCTCGGCCTCCGCGTCCGCGTCCGCGTCAACCTCCGGCACCTCCCCAGGTTCACCCACGCGCCCCGAGGCGCCGGGCACCAGGAGCACGTCCGCGCGCTCCAGGTCGAGGGTGCTCGTGGCCCGCAGCGCCAGTCCCCCGGTGCCGCCGACCACCTCACGAGGCCCCTCCGCGGTTACCAGTTCGACGGTCACCGCGCCGCCCGACGCCGAGCCGCCGGCGTGGAGGACCTCGTACGGGGCGATGACGTCGAGCGGGTCGAAGCCGTCGAACAGGACGATCTGGATGTGCATGGGTGTTCCTTCGGGGGTGGATTTCTCGGCCACCTCGAAGTCAACTGTCCGGTGCTCTCATCGCCCAGGGGCACAACTGACAGGTTCCGACGGGATAGTGCCAGGACGACCGCGCCCCACCGCATGCACTTCATCGTCAACACCGCGGTCGGCGGCGACTGGCCGGGCAACCCGGACTCCTCGACCTGGGCCACCGCGGACGGGGCCCGCTACCTCGAGGTCTCCTCGATCACGTACACCCCGTACTACCTCTGACCCCCGCGTACCGCCTCTGAACCGCAGGGATCACGGCCCCGCAAACGGCCAAGGGGCCCCGGCAAAAGCCGGGGCCCCTTGGTTCGTTCCGGGCAGATCAGCCGCGGACGATGTTCTCCGCCTGCGGGCCCTTCTGGCCCTGGGTGACGTCGAAGGTGACCGTCTCACCCTCGACGAGCTCGCGGTAACCGTTGCCGGAGATGTTCGAGTAGTGGGCGAAGACGTCAGGGCCGCCACCGTCCTGCTCGATGAATCCGAAGCCCTTCTCGGAGTTGAACCACTTGACGGTGCCGCTGGCCATGCTGATGTCCTTCGATATCGCCGAGGAAGCCCCCGGCTGGTTCATGAGACGGCGCCGCCCGTCACCGGGTGGCACCGACGTCCGTTCTACCCCGCGGAGGCGTAGTCATGACATCAACTCCGGAGTGAGTTGGATCACGTACGATCCGTCGCCCGGGTGACGCCGAGCCGCCGAGACCCTCAGGGGCGTCCGGCTCACCGGACCGACCGCGCCGACCAGGGCCGGAATCCTTCCGCGCGGGCACCGCGGAGGGGTTCGCCGGCACCGCGGATTCACCGTCACGAGGCGCGGTTTCGCTGTCGCGCCGTGCGGGTTCACCGTCACGGGGGGCGCGATCAGTACGCCAGGGGGCGGGTTCATGTCGCGGCGCGCGGCGCCGCGCCGCGGATCGACCTAGGGTCGTGGGGCATGACCGTATTGCGTGGCGCTCTTGTCGTCCTCCGGCCCACCGTCGAGGACGACGTCCCCGCCTTGGCCGCCATCCGGGCCACACCCGAGGTGCGTGCGCGCTGGCGGGGCGGGGACGATCTCGAGTCGGAGGTGGCGGACGATCTGCGGGACGCCGACACCCGATGTCTGACGGTGGGCCACCACGGCCGGATCATCGGCATGATCCAGTGGTACGCCGAGGAGGAGCCGGACTACCGGCACGCGGGCATCGACGTCTTCCTCGATCCCGCGGTGCACGGCAGGGGGCTGGGCACCGACGCCGTGCGCACGCTGGCCTGCCACCTCATCGACGAGCACGGCCATCACCGTCTGGTCATCGACCCGGCGGCCGACAACACCGCGGCGATCCGCTGCTACGCGAAAGTCGGCTTCCGCCCCGTCGGCGTCATGCGCCGCTACGAGCGCGGCCCGGACGGCAGTTGGCACGACGGCCTCCTCATGGACCTGCTCGCCGACGAGGTGGTGCGCTGACCGCCCGAGCCAGGTTGTCCTGGCACCCACGACTGAGCTAGCGTCACATCGACGAGAATTCTCGTCGATGTGACGCTATTTGTTGTCGAGGGGGAGCCATGACACAGGCACTGCTCGCCGGGCGCTACCGGCTCAAGGACGAACTGGGCCGGGGCGGCATGGGGGTCGTCTGGCGCGCGGAGGACGAGCGGATCGGACGCACGGTGGCGCTCAAGGTGCTGCCGTCCGCGTACGGTGTGCCCGCCGCCCAGGAACGGCTCGCGGCGGAGGCGAGAGCGCTCGGACGGATATGGGACCCGCGCGTGGTGGCGGTGCTCGACTACGGGCAGGACGCGGACGGCACGGTGTTCGTCGTCATGGAACTGGTCGCCGGGCACACCCTGGACCGGGCCGCGGCAGGGGCGTCGGTGCCGCTGATCCTGGACTGGGCTGCACAGATCTGCCGGGCCCTGGAGGTCACGCACGCGGCCGGGCTGCTGCACCGGGACATCAAGCCCGGCAACGTGATGGTCACGCCCGGCGGAACGGTGAAGCTCCTGGACTTCGGGATCGCCCGGTTCGTCCAGGAGCCCGATCCGGCGGGCCGGCTCACCCTGGCGGGCCAGGCCGTCGGGACCCCCGCCTACATGGCACCCGAACAGCTCCGCGCACCCGGCACGACCGACGGCAGGGCCGATCTGTACGCCCTCGGCTGCGTCCTGTACGAACTGCTGACCGGAGCGCGTCCGGAGTGCGGCGGCCTCTACGAGCGGCGGCTGCCGCCCCCGCCTTCCGTCCGCCGCGGCGAGCCGCTGCCTCCCGAGGTCGACGCACTCGTCCTCGCGCTCCTCGCCCCGGGGCCGGACGACCGGCCCGCCGACGCCCGAGCGGCGCGGGGCATGGTCGGGGCCGCGATGGACGCGTGGACCCGGGCGCACGGTCCGGCCGACATCGCCCCCGGCGCGCCTGCGGACCCGGCAGCGGGGAACGGTTGCACCGGGGCCGCGCCGGGTGCCCCTTCCCCGTACGACGCGACCGTCCTGCTGGATGCCGGGGCGCCGTCGCCCGCCCCGGACCCGATCCCCCGGACCCGCGTCATGCCGATGTCGGCGGCCGGCCTCGACCGTGTGCGTGAACTGGCCGACTGGCAGCGCGCCCACCCGGAGGCATGCCGGGACCCGCGGACACCCCCGGTCAAGGAACTGCGGCACCTCGTCGAGGAGATGGTCTACCTCCCGGGAGGCGTGCTGGCCGGCCTCGACCTCTCCCGTCTGAACCTGGACAGCGCGATCCTCATCCGGGCGCGACTGGCCGGGGCGTGCCTGACGCAAACCCAACTGTCCTTCGCCATGATGCCGTTCGCCGAACTGTCCAATGCCCGTCTCGGCGGCGCCGACCTCGCGGGCACCTACCTCGGCAAGGCGAACCTGTCGGGTGCGGATCTGTCGGAAGCGCAGCTGTACACGACCCATCTCACGGAAGCGGACCTGACCGGGGCCCGGCTGACGAACGCCAACCTCATGGTCGCGGTGCTGTCCGACGCCGACCTCACCGGCGCCGATCTGCGCGGCGCGGACCTGCAGGGCGCGTCGCTCCGCGCGGCCCGGCTGACAGGAGCCGATCTCTCGGGGGCCGACCTGCGGAGTGCCGACCTCGCGGGCGCCGAACTGAGCGGGGTGCGCTGGTCCGTCGAGACGCGATGGCCCTTCCCGTCGGCCCCGCTGCGCAAGCTGTCGTATCCCTCGCAGGAGCCCGGCGGCTTCGTCCTGCCCGATCCCTGCTACGCGCGGAAACTGCGCCGCCTGCTGGACGGCGACGACGACCGTTAGGGCGTAACGCCCGCCTGGAGCAGGGCTGTTGAGGTCGAGGGCAGGCGGGCGCGGCACACAGGGTTCGAACGGTCCGTTGTCGGTGCCGTCCGGGATGATCGGGCCCATGAAAACGATCGACTCGGCCCGGTCCACGACTCCGCGCGTGCGGGACGCCCATGCCCTGCGCGCCGCCCTTCAGGGGCTCGTCCACGTCCCGGACGGCTGGAACGCGGGCGCCCTCGACGACATCAGACGCGTCGGGCGCTACGTCGAGGACGGGCGGACGCTCGGTCCCGGCGACCAGGACGTTCATCTGTACCCGGAGGAGACCTGGGCGGAACGCGCGGCGCGCCGGGCGCCCGAGCGGGACGCGGGCCAGGTCCGGCTGCCCGGTGCGGGCAGATGGACGGAACTCGTCGGCCGCGTCGGCGCGCTCGCGCTGCGCGCGGCGTCCCCGGTGACCCGGCCGGAGCGTCGTGACATGGCGCTCGACTTCCTGGAGATGTGGGCGGGGACACCGTTCGCCGATCCGGCCTACCGCTTCCGCCTGGGCCGGCTCGCCGGGACGGCCTCGTTCAACGCCCGTAGTCTCCAAGGGGTTTCCTTCGGGCTCCATCTGCCGGGAGCGTGCACCTCGCTGTACTTCGAGGCCGTGGCGCCAGGTGGCGAAGGCGCCCCGCGCCCCGAGGAACCGCTCGACGTCACGGACTGCCACCACGGCTGGGGCACGCCAGGGCAACTGCTGCGCTTGGTGGAACTCGTCCGGGAACGCGGTCCGTTCACCTGGGACGCGGAAGCCGCCGTGACGCTGAGTGAGGCGACCGGGCTGAGCCGCCCCGCCGCGGCACTCGTCCTGGCCGGCAACCCCGGTACGCACAACTACTACAAGCCCTTCCTCGACCAGCACGAGCGGGCCGTCCTCGGATTCAAGACCGGTGAACTCGACTCCGCACAAACCGAGTTGGCGTGGTTGCTCAACAACGGAGACCGGCTCGGCCTGCTCGCCGACGTGCTGCCCGAGGACCCCGCCGACCTGTGGGTGCCCGGCGGCCCGGCCCGGTTGGCGGAGCGCATCGGCGCGGCCTGGGGTGAGCAGCAGGGCGCCCACCCCGTCGCGCCGTGGAGCACCTGGCAGGCCTCGGTCGCGCTCGGCACCCGCATACCCGCGACCCACCTGTGCCGCCTCTTCCTCGAACCGGCGGGCTCCGCCCCCGGACCGGACGCCTCCCCGCCGATGGGGTCCGGTCCGGTCGGGAACGGCCGTCCGCGCGCGCCGTGGGACGTCACGGGCAGTTACGAGGCCACTGGCGTCGTGGACGCCGTCCTCGCCGGCCAGGCATGGGCGTACATGGATCTCCCCGCCGGGGATCCGGTGCGCGAGGGACTGCCCGCGGCCGTCCGCCGACTGCGTGAGGCGACGGCAGGAGGCGACACGCCGGACGCGCTCCTGCACACGGCGCTGGTCCGCGGCCGCGACCGGAGCCGGCGCCTGGACTGGCTGACGGACGGCACCTGCGAGCGCATCGCCGCACGCGTCGCCGCGGGCGCACTGCCGCCGGGCCGCTACGAGTCCGACCCGCGCGCCTGCGTCCCGGAGTTGGTCGCCGAAGCCGCCGACACGCTCGGCCTCTCCGAGGACGCCGCCACCCTCTACCTCCAGATCCTGCTGCTCCCCACGCCGTCCGACCGCGGCGTGCGGCGCTGGAACGCCTGGACGCCGGCCCGGCACAAGGCGGCCTCGACAGAGCTGCCGGCCGCCGGTCTGGTGGTGGAGGACCGCAGACCGCGCGCGGGGCGCACCCTCTTCCTGCCCGGTCCATGGGCGCACGCGAAGAAGCCCCTGCCGCCGATGGAGGTCTGGAAGGCTCCGCTGATCGGTGCGCGCCTGAACACCTACCGGGGCGAGGTGACCGACTTCGAGCTGCTGCCGGACACCCTGCCCGCGCTGTTCACGGAGGCGTGGCGTCTGGTGCGCGCGGGGCAGGGACCGAGGTCGTGACCGCCAGGGGCGCTCGCGCGAGACGGCCGGGCCCGGCCGTCGGAGGTGCTCACTCTGGAGGGACGGGCGAGACCATCGGAGCGCTCGCCCGGGACAGGCGGGCCCGGCCACCGGAGCGCTCACCTGGGAGAGACAGCCCGGACCGTCGACCTGCGGCGCCCACCGGGACCAGCCCAGACATCTGACGATCACTCAGAACGTTGACACCGGGCCCCCTTTGTCGAAGCGCACGGACAGTGGCACTCTCGTCACCAAGCGCGCTTCCGCCGACTCCCGGGCGGGACCGGCGGAAGCGCGTGGAGAAGGTCGGTCGACGCCGTCGCCGACCAAGCCGGGGCGCGATCCCGAGCCCCGCCTGCCAGTGGCCGCCTGTCACCCGGCACCGGGCACCGGGCACCGGGCACCGGGCACCGGGCAGGATCACCCCCGGCGCCCATCCCCTCATGGCACACTGCGGCCATGTCCGAAGCTCCCGCCTCCGCGACGCCGCACCTGCGGCCGGATCCTCCCCGCGTGGCCTGGCGCAAGCAGATGCGCGAGCGGGTCATCACCGAGGCCAAGTCGCTGGCCGCCGAGGACGGTTGGGACCGTGTCCGGGTGGCCGACCTCGCCCTGCGCGCCGAGGTGTCACGCCCCTCGATCTACAAGGAGTTCGGCGACCGGGCGGGCATCGGGCGCGCCCTGGTGGAGCACGAGACGGACGCGTTCCTCATCGGCCTGGCCGCGATACTGGACGCCCACCGCGGCCACTTCGTCCAGGCGCTCGAGGCCGCCGTCGCCCACGCCCTGGAGCAGGCGGAGGTCAACCCGTTCATCGGCGCCGTACTGACCGCCACACGCGGGGGCACCGACGGGCTGCTGCCCTTCCTGACCAGCAGACCCGAACCGGTCTTCTCGCGCACACGGCGGCTTCTCCGCGCATGGCTCGACCACACCGTCCCCGGAGCCGACGACGACCGCCGCGCGGCAGCGGCCGATCTGACCATACGCCTCACCGTCAGCCACATGCTGCTGCCCGCCCAGGACCCGGGAGCCACCCCGCCCCACATCGCGCGGACGGTGTGCGCGGTCCTCGGGTTGCCGGAGCACGCCTGACCGCAGGCCCACGACCGGCCCCCTCGCACCCACCCCCCACGGCCACAGAACGCCGACCCGGCACCGCACATGAACGGGCCACGGCCCGAGGCGGGGCCGACCGGAACCGGCCGATGCCGGGTGAGAAGACGATCACCCTCCGGGAAGGACGCGCCGGACGGACGGAACGGCGCTCGAAACCGAAGACTGACGGGTCGGCCCCGCCATGGACCATCTTGCTGCACCCATTTCGTTGTTGCAAGTTATTCGCAATAAGGGTCTAGGGTGTTCCGGGAAGATCACCCACCCGGAAAGGGGAATGCCCGATGGGCGCCTACGTGCTTCCCGACCTGCCCTACGACTACGCCGCGCTGGAACCGGCCATCACCGGAGAGATCCTGGAACTGCACCACGCCAGACACCACGCGGCCTACGTCAAGGGCGCCAACGACACGCTCGAACAGCTCGCCGAGCTCCGCGACCGGGACGAGATCGCGCCCGCGTCCCTGGTCGGGCTGGAGAAGACGTTCGCCTTCAACCTCTCCGGCCACGTCCTGCACTCGATCTTCTGGCAGAACCTGTCCCCCGACGGCGGCGACCGCCCCGACGGCGCGCTCGCCGACGCCATCGACGAACACCTCGGCGGTTTCGAGCGGTTCAAGAAGCAGCTCACCGTCGCGACCGCCGGCGTCCAGGGTTCGGGCTGGGGCGTGCTCGCCTGGGAACCCCTCGGCAGGCGTCTGATCGTAGAACAGGTCTACGACCATCACGGCAACGTGGGCCTGGGCAGCACCCCGCTGCTGGTCTTCGACGCCTGGGAGCACGCCTACTACCTGCAGTACAAGAACATCCGCCCCGACTACGTCGCCAAGCTCTGGGACCTGGTCGACTGGGCCGACGTCACTGCCCGGTTCACCGAGACGGCCGGCGTCTGAGCCGGGCGCCGGCAGGACCGCCGGCGGGCCGGGGAGCCCGTCGGGGCTTCCCGGCCGGCACGCTCAGGCGCTCACGCCCTCCGGGGCGAGGTCCTGGACGCCCTGCCGCACGACCCGGCGGCGCCGGGACGGCAGTCGCAGCGTCGGGTTGGCGACGCCCCAGGCCGCGCCCTTGCAGATCAGCTCCTTGTAGAGCGCGGCGGTGCGGCCCGTCAGGGTGCGGTCGACCGCACGGTCGTCGGCGGTGACGAACTGGATCAGCCCTTCGCTACGGCCCAGGGAGACGCACTGCTGGAAGTAGCGGATCGAGACGTGCGGCACCTTGGCGCCGGCGAGCCGGGCCGCGATGGCGTCGGCGGCCTGCCAGGCCATCGGGACGCCCGAGGCGCAGGACATGCGCAGGGGCTTGCCCTGGGGGCCGGTCGCGATCGCGGCGTCGCCCACGGCGTACACGTCGGGGTGGGAGACCGAGCGCATCGTCGCGTCGACCACGATCCGGCCGTGCTCCGTGGTCTCCAGGGCGGTGGCCCGGGCGACGGGGTGGACGGCGAAGCCGGTGGTCCAGACGGTGACCGCGGCGGGGACGGTCCGGCCGTCGGCCGTCTCCACACCCTCCGCCGTCACGGCGGTGACCGCCGCGTTCTCGTGGACCTCGACGCCGAGCCGGTCGGTGACCTTGCGCAGGTGGGCGCGCCCCTTGGCCGAGAGCCAGTCACCGAGGGCGCCACGAGCGGTCAGGGAGACGGCGAGGTCCGGGCGGGCCTCGGCAATCTCGGTCGCGGCCTCCAGACCGGTCAGGCCGCCGCCCACGACGACCACGGGCCGGCCTGCCTCCAGCGCGGCCAGGCGGTCGCGCAGGCGCCGGGCACCCGGACGGCCGGCCACCTCGTCGGCGTGTTCGGCGGCGCCGGGGACGCCCCCGTCGTTCCAGCCGCTGCCGAGGGCGTAGACCAGGGTGTCGTAGGCGAGTTCGGCCGGGCCGTCGGCGCCGGTGACGGAGACCGTCCTGCGGTCCACGTCCACGGCGGTCACGCTCGCGACCTTCAGCTCCACCCCCGTACCGGCGAACATCTCGGCGAACGGGCGGGGCTTGAGGTCCTGGCCCGTGGCGAGCTGGTGCATCCGGACGCGCTCGACGAAGTCGGGCTCGGGGTTGACGAGGGTGATGGTGACGTCCTCGCGGCGCAGCCGCTTGGCGAGGCGGCCGGCGGCGGTGGCTCCGGTGTAGCCGGCGCCGAGGACGACGATGCGGTGCTGCATGTCCGTGCTCCTGTCTGAGCGGGGTCCGCCGTTGTCCGGCGTGGTGTCGCCCCTTGAACCGGACGGCCCCGCGTTTCCTGACAGGATCTGAATGTGACCTGCGTCACACCATCTCAGAGGACGTAGAGAGGCTCCTCGTCGTGGTCCATCGCGGCCCACCGCTCGGTCGCGCGGAGGAGCTTGTCGGGGTTGACCTGACTGCGGACCGCCACGATGCCGTCCTCGGTGACCTCCAGGCAGCTGATCCCGACGACCCGGCCGTCCACGACCGCGACGACCGCGGGCCCGCCGTTGGCGGTGGTGGCGTACATGGCGGGCGCCCCGCCGACGTACTTGCGCTTCGCGTCGCTCGGCTTGAACAGGCCGCGCAGGAAGGTGGCGACCGCGAGCGCGCCCTCGAACGCCTTCGCGCGGGCGGGGACCTTGCCGCCGCCGTCACCGACCGAGACGGCGTCCTGGGTGAGCAGGCGGACCAGCGGTTCGGTCCGTCCGCTGGTCGCCGCGGCCAGGAACTCCTCCACGATCCGTCGGGCGGCGGCCTCGTCGACCTCGGTGCGCGCCCTGCCCTCGGCGACGTGCTTCTTGGCCCGGTGGTAGATCTGCTGGCCGGCCGCCTCGGTGATGTCCAGGATCTCGGCGATCTCCCGGTGCGGATAGTCGAATGCCTCCCGCAGGACGTAGACGGCCCGCTCCTTCGGGGACAGCCGCTCCAGCAGGACGAGGACGGCGTACGACACCGACTCGCGCTGTTCGGCGGTGTCGGCGGGCCCGAGCATCGTGTCCCCGGCGAGCAGCGGCTCGGGGAGCCAGCGCCCGACGTACGTCTCGCGTCGCGCGCGGGCCGAAGTGAGCTGGTTCAGGCAGAGGTTGGTGAGGACCTTGGTCAGCCAGGCCTCGGGCACGTCGATGCGGTCGGCGTCGGCCGCCTGCCAGCGCAGGTATGTCTCCTGCACGGCGTCCTCCGCGTCGCCCGACGAGCCCAGCAGCCGGTAGGCGATGGCCTCCAGCCGGGG
The DNA here is from genome assembly GCF_000725495.1 of Streptomyces aureus. Taxonomy (GTDB): domain Bacteria; phylum Actinomycetota; class Actinomycetes; order Streptomycetales; family Streptomycetaceae; genus Streptomyces; species Streptomyces aureus_B. Next base: position 283,574 of record NZ_JNZD01000021.1, on the reverse strand, counting down.
CCTGGCAGCCTCGAACCGGTCCACGTCACTCATGATCAGGGCCATGCAGGTGATCCTAGGCCTGTCCGACAATCCACGTCCGCCCGGCGGGCCGACGACGCGAGCTGTCCACAGACCCTAAGCAGGCTCTCCGGCGCTGGGGCGTGAACGAAGGGCGGCATCCAGCACCCGGGTCAGTTCGCCCACGCGTCCCCCGCCGGCCGGTGCCGTCGGAAAGCGTTCGAGCACGTCCACGACGGCCGGTGTCGCCCGGCGCACCGCCTGCCCGACCAGTTCATCGGCCCTGCCCGGATCATCACCGGCGGCGAGCTCGGCCGCCCTGGCCGCGTGGGCCCCCGATCCCAGGATGTGCTTGACCTGGGTGGCCTTGGCCAGGGGATGGAGGTAGGCGGCGCCCGCGGCGGCCATCGCCGCCCGGGCCGCCTCGCTCGCGGCCGGAGTGTCCGCGCTCTTGGCCGCCTTGAGCGCCGCCCAAGCCGTGTCGCGCAGCAGCTTGCCCCGCTCACCGCCCCCGGCGAACGCCCACGCGGCGGCGAGCGCCTCCCGAGGCCGCGTGTCGCCCGGACGATCGGCCTCGAACACCTCGAGTACGGCTTCCGCGCACGCGGCGGCGAACCCGGTGACCTCCCGGAGGTCCTGCTTGCTCAGAGCGACCTCGCCCGCGTCGGCCGTGACGCCCGATGCCCCCGCCACTCTCGAACCCCCCGTGGCGCTGGACGCCCCCTTCACCCTCGAATCCCCCGACACACGCGAGGCCCCCGCCACACTTGGACCCCCGGTCGCGCTCGATTCTCCGGTCACGCTTCCCTCCTCGCTCACGCGTCCATCCTCGGTCGTCGCCCGGCCGACGGCGCGCACTTCCAGGGCTGTCGGCTGCGCCCACTCACACGTGGGCGAGGGGTCTCCCGTCACGGGTGTCGCCCGGTCGCCGATCGCCGCCAGCCACGGATGCCGCGGGTGCACCCGCTCCAGCAACCCGCCGAGTCGGTCCCGCCGCTCGGGACCCAGCAGGGGCAGCACACCGTCGAAGTCCCGCTGGTCCTTGGGCCGGACGGCCTTCGCCTTGAACAGCAGCACCAACTCCGGTGCCAGATAGGGAATGCCGTCCGCGGTCCGCTCGACGACCGTGTCGTACGAGAGCCGCAACGACTCGTCGCGCCGGCAGATCCATGTCCCGCCCTCGTGCGGCTCCCGGAAGACGTCGAACAGGTACCGGCCGCTCGCCGGATCCCGGAACCAGGTCTGGTGCGTGGCCGCCAGCACTTCGGCGCCCGCGTCCGCCCAGACCTGCCCCGAGCCCACCGCGTCGCACGCGAGCTCCGGGAAGCGGTCCCTGATCTCCCTGAATGCCGCCGCGGGAACCGCGATCTCCAGGTCGCCGTGCGGCCTGGACGGCCCGCCGCGGAAGAGGTCGAGGGCCCATCCCGCGGCGACACACCAGGGTGTACGGACCCCGGACAGCCGCTCCGCCACCTGCTCCGGCCGCCAGGCGTGCGCCCACCGGGCGTCGACCTCGTCGTCATCGAGTACGGCACCGCCGGGCGGCAGGAAGTCGGTCATGTGCCCAACCTACTGCCGTGGAACGCGCCCGCCGGAGCGCTGCCGTCAACGCCCCGGCGGGCAGGGGCTGTCGGGGTGGGCCGGTCAAGGGGCGTCGGAGACGTCGAGCCTGTTCGTCTTGATGCGGGTGGTGTCGAACTCACAGACCTGGCGGCACTCCAGGCCGCTCCGGCGCGTCTGGCCCTGTAGTCGAGAACACCACGGTCGGAGGAGTCCGTTTATCGCCTAGCGTGCTGCCACCGGGATCTGTCACGTCGAGCAGCACGGCCCGGAGCGCGTTGCTGGGGTCAATGACCCCTAGGGCGTGTTGCCGTGATCTGCTGCTGACCGCGCCCGGCAGCAAAGTGCTGGCGGGACCGCGCGGCGACCGCCGTGCGGAACAGTCGACACGCCGCCCGATCCCCTCGCCCGCCGCCCGGCCCGCACCTCACCCCCCCACACCTCCCTTGCCTGGCGTTCGGGGCGGGCCTGGGTGGCGCAGAGGGGATGTCAGCCCAACCGGAAGCCCCCCACTGCACGGCCTGATCTGTGTAAATGTGGTCGTGCGGAATCAGGTAAGGGCAACAGATGTCGCAACACGCTGCGCAATAGTTGAGCGCAGCAGACAGCGCAACCCGACCGCCGGGCTAGACGCCCGGTCCGGGGTCGGCAGGTCTCAACGGTCTCCGTCCGGGGCCGAGATCGGCTATTGGCTGTGGGCCAGAAGACAGCGGAGCGGCTGCGTCGCACGACCTTCGAACAGCACAGCCACCGAAGGCTCCGCAGGCGTGTCCCTGGTTGCGACTCGGGGAAGTTCCCGGCCGCCTGTGGGTCGTCGCCGCCAGGTCTCATGAATCGTTGCCGTACAGGCCCCTTGTACGGCAACAGCGCCGCCGTCTCAGTCCGGGTTGAGCGGGGGTTGCAGGTGGACCGCCCAGGTGTGCAGGACGGGGATGTCCGGCAGAAAGATGCTGATCACGATCATGCCCGTGCTGAGTACGTTGGCAGGGTGTCGTGATGCGGTAGCCGTAACCAGAGCCAGCACAAAGAAGGCATACACCGGGGCCGCGTCGGAGCCGCGCGGAGTAGGACCAACGCCCGCCCGGCCGGCGTTGAAGATTTTCTCGGCATCCGATGTCACACAGAGCGTGGGTTCCTGCACTAAGCAATAGCCCAGCTGAAGTTGGTGGGCGTGCGCTTCACTGGATGTGCAGGAAGGAGAGGCGGATGGAGGCCTCGTTGACGACCGCTGGCTTATGCGCGGTGGCGTATGCAGCGCGCTGCCTCATGGCGTGGTTTCGTACCCGCCGGGATGCGGGCACCGCCATTTCTCAGCACCTTGCCGGAGCACGGATGGTCAAAGCCCTCCCGACGGGGAGCCGCGTACGGATGCGCTCTGCTGCTGGAGATGAGGTCGTGATCGAAGTAGGCAAGCAAGGCTTCCAGCGAGTACAGGGGCCACACGGTGGATGACATCTCCCCACCGGCCGTCAGGTCGGCCTCGGCGCGTATCGAAACCGTGCTTGGGCCGCAGTCCTTTGCCGATGTTTACAGGGCTGAGATGCCATTACTGGCCCGGTTCGTGATGAAACACGGTGCGAGTCCGCAGGAGGCTGCGGATGCCGCCCATGAGGCCTTCGTCCAAGCCTACGAAGTATGGGGCAACATCCGCTATCCATCACGGTGGCTGCGCACGGTGGCCAGTCGAGTCTTTTTCCGGGCGAAGCTGCGCGAAGACCTTCCTGGTGAGCTTCCCTCGTCCCGTACCGAGTTTCATCTACCCAGCAACATCGAGTTGAGTGATCAGGAGCGCGAGGTCTATGGCGCTCTCGTCGAACTGCCACCTCGGCAGCGGCAGGTGATGGCGTGGTACTACGACTGGTACACAGTGCCGGAGATCGCCGAGGTACTCAAGATCACGGAAGATGCAGTACGCCAGAACCTATGCCGAGCCCGGGCCGCGCTCAAGGCTCGCCAAAGCCAGCGAGGAGGTGCCTGATGAGCGAGTACCGCGAAGTGTTCATCGACGATGACGACCCTGAGCTGGACTCTTGGCTGAAGGTTGTTGACCAGGCAGTATTGTCTTCGCTGAAGGACGGCATGGACCTTTCCTCTGGTTTGGCTGCGATCACCGGGCAGAAAGGCGCTGCTGTGGAAGGGCCTCGGTCGCAGCCAACGCCTGTGCAGCAAGCCAACCCGCGGACCGCATACTCGCCGCCTCCCCAGGGCGCCGCTCGCCCCGAGGGAGAGGGATGGATCAAGGGAACGGTCAAATGGTTCAACGCGGAGAAGGGGTACGGCTTCATCGCAGTCGAAGGCGGTGCAGACGTCTTCGTTCACCACGCTGCTCTCGGAGACGGAATCAGGTCGCTGGAGGAAGGCGAACCCGTCTGGTTCCGTTTGAACATGCGCAAGCCCGGGAGTAGCAGGGAAGATCCTATTGAGGTGGTCAAGGTTCTGCGTGGGCTCTGACATCTCCGCTTACGCACGGCCGCAGTGATACTGCCGGCCTGGACGAGGGCTGCGGCCGTGCCGGGTCGGGCGGAGCATCAGAATGCCACGGAATCGCGGGCGCAGCGGGAGGCTGAACGGCGGGCCCGTCGTGACCTCGAGGCCAAGGAGCAGGGGCACGGCGCGTGAGCCAGCCCGACCCTCAGCAGTTCGTGCCTTTGAGCTGCAGCTTCTGCTGCATGCGGCGGACCTGCTCGACGACGATGCTCAGTTTGACGACTACGGCCCGCTCTGCGCGGCTGGCGGGCTGGTCAATACGCAAGCGGTCGCCCGAAAATGGCACAACTAAGTGCATCGAATGACAGTCCAGGCCTTGGGCGGGTACAAACAAGCCAACAATGTGAAGCGCCTGTGGATGGGAACTCAAGTTCTAATTCAGTCCGTGATCCGGTCCCGGACTTTGCAGGCTCGAATAACTGCCGATCAGATCGTGGTTACACGGGGAACCTCAGCGGCTGTACGGGCGGATCCCTCGACAGGGACGGTGTGGCGGCGAGAATGGGAGACCACGTCACGCAAGGGGGCAGCGCGTGTCAGCGTATCTGCGGCAGGGTGGCAACCGGTCTCGTGGTTGGCTGAGGTATCTGACGGCGGTGGGGGCCGGTGGCGGCGCTGTGGCGCTCTCGGTCATGTGGACTTCAGGTCCGTTGGCCGCCGGTATCGGTGCGGCCGTCACAACTGTCTACACCGTTGTGACAGATCATGTGCGGCCGCAGCAAGGCGAGCCGAGGGATGCCGCGCTGCTGCGCAGTGCGGCGGGCCGTATTCCTCGGGTCGATCAGGTGGACCGTCCTGAGCTGGCCGGTGTGCACCCCGCAGAGGGACACCCTGATCACCAGGCGGCGCCGCCCTACGTCGAGCGTGATGCCGAGCCTTTGCTGCGGCAGGCCGTGCGGGAGAGCGGTTTCGTCCTCATCGTCGGTGAGTCGACCGCGGGCAAGACCCGTCTGGCGTATGAGGTTACGCACTCGTGTTTTCCTCGTCATGCGTTTGTCCGCCCCTTGACCAGGCCGGCGCTCGCGCATGCTGTCAAGGTCGCCCGGCGTCGTCGCCGTGCTGTTCTGTGGCTGGACGATCTCGAGAACTATCTGGGTGCGGACGGGGTGACGGCGTCCGAGCTGGCTGAGCTGCTTCAGGGCCGGCCCGGACGGATCGTGGTCCTGGCGACGATGCGGTCGCAGGAATTCCGCCGTTACGACGCCCGAGAAGAGAGCCGGCTGACAGGGTCGGACCGGGACGCCTGGCGGGTGCAGCGCGAAGTACTCCACATGGCCGCGATGGTCCGGCTGGAACGTCGCTGGTCCACGGCAGAGCAGCAGCGTGCTGCCGCACACCGGAGGGATCCGCGGATCAGGCTGGCCCTGGGTAGCTGTGACCGGTTTGGGCTCGCAGAAGTCGTCGCGGCAGGGCCGGAGTTGCTGGCGGCATGGGAGAACGCTTGGGCGCCGGGGACCAATCCGCGGGGCGCGGCGATCGTCGCGGCAGCCGTCGACTGCCGCAGATCAGGGTTGCGGCGGCCTGCGAGCAGGCAGTGGCTCCAGGACTTCCATCTGCCCTACCTGGCCGAGCGTGGCGGGCCGGACCTGCAGCCCGAGCCGTTTGCCGAGGCGATGCAATGGGCGTGCACGGCCGCATACGCCACCAGCGGACTGCTGATCGGCAACTACAGCCAGGGCTACATCGCCTTCGACTACCTGTTGAACGCTCCACGGCTGCCTCCGGTGCCGGACCATCTGTGGGAGGCGCTCTTATCCCGCGTGGAGGCAGCCGATGCGTACGACATGGGGCTTCTCGCCCATCAGGCAAGTCAGCTGTCACGGGCGACAGCAGCCCTGGATCGGGCCCGGGCGGGTGGCGCGGCAGGAGCAGATTTCCTCCTGGCGACAGTAGTCGGTGACCGCGGCCGGCCACGCGAGGCGGCCAGGCGCCTCGAAGGCGTCGTACGGCGCAGGCGGGCCCAGTTGGGCCCGCGTCACCCCGACACGCTGGCTTCCTTGCATCAATGGGCGTTCTTCACGGGGGAAGCTGGTGATGTACAGACAGCCGCGAACGCATTCGGTGACCTGGTCACCGACACGATCGCGGCGCTGGGCCCCGAGCACACCGACACGCTGGCCGCCCGGCACCAACAGGCCTACTTCACCGGGGAAGCCGGGGACACGCAATCCGCTGTCCATCAGCTCAGGACCCTCCTTGAGGACAGGGCAAGACTGGAGGGCCCCGACCACCCCCAAGTCCTTGCCGTCCGGCGCAGCCTCATCTGGTTCTCCGGCATAAACGCAGACCTCGCAGACGCCGAACAACAGGTGCGCCAGCTCATAGACGATGCCATGCGAACGCTCGGGCCAGATGACCCTCACGTGCTGGCCGTACGCAGTACCCAGGCGGACTTCGCCGCCCGGGCAGGCCGGACCCGCGAAGCGACCGTTCTCTTCACACAGTTGGTGGCTGAACGCAGCAGGATCCTCGGGCACGACCACCCTCATGCCCTTCACAGCCGCCTACAACGAGCTCAAGGACTGATCAGCACGGGCCGCGGAGAGCAGGCGCAGCAGGAGCTGGTACAGATCATCGACGACGCGCAGCGTGTACTGGAGCCCGGTCACCGCCATCTGGCCCTCGCGCACCGCCTACTCGACCAGCTGCAGCCGCAGTGAACCGCAAGCCCCTGCAGCCAGGCTTCAGCTGCTAACCCACTCCGACTACTTGTGGACGAAACAGCACGGGGGCCTCCTCGGCCTGCTCGACCACGTCCCGCCGCTCGCCCGGGTCGCCGCCACGCGGTGAAAGGCCGGAACCAACTAACCGAACAGCAACTGTCCAGCGCGCCCGCCTGTGGGGCATCCCCCACGACAGGGCTGCAAACCAAACGCCAAACGGATATTCAGCGCACCACATGCCGATGCCAGCCAGCTCTCCACAACCGCAGGGCGGCGCTCGCTGGACCGCCGTGGGCGCGGCACGCCACTAGGGTCGCGGACGAGGGCACGGACAAGTCTGCTGCTTCGGGGCCTGCGGGTTCACGGCGCGGGCCTCCCGCGGCCTCGCAGGCGGCAGATCTCCTGGGCGGCCGAGCTGGTCGTGGGGACTGAGCAGGCCGTGGTCACGGTGGAGCTGGGCGAACTGACTCCGGCCACAAACCGTGAGTGGGGTGGCTTGATGCAAGGCGTGCCGGTAGTCATGAGGAGCGGCAACGTCGCTTCAGGGGGACTTCCCACAGCCGACGCTCACGGCTCACAACGGCACCGGCCAGGTCACCCTCGCCCGCAACCCGGTCCACCGGCCACGTCACTCTTAGGCCTTGTCATTCCAAGGCGTTTCCTTCGGACCGCCGTGCGGCATCCGTTCGTGATCCCGAGCAGCACGCTCAGCGCACATCCACGATCTTCGGACCGTGTTCCCGGACCGAATAAAGATCGACACCGGTCGGGGGCGCGAGGGCGCGGCCGGTGGTCGAGACTCTCGATGGCCGTCGGCATACCGGCGTGTTGCACGTGGCTGGCCTCAGTCGTGCCGGCGTTGCTGCCACAACGGCATCATGCTCGCACGCGCCTCCTGCGGTGCCGGTGTGCGCTCGAAGGTCATCGGGTGCGTGCGGTGGACGCAGTCGACGCCGTAGCGGTGCAGCAGCTCCAGATCACGGTCGGCGGGGCGGTCCGGGAAGAGCGCCGACAGACGTATCGCCGGGTCGGGGGTGTGGGGGGCGTAGTCCAACAGCTGTGCCAGGGCCTCCCGCACGAACCGGCGGCTGCTGGCGCGTTTGGCCTCCACGACCTCGCTGCCGTCCGGCAGGGCCAGATGGAGGTCGGTGATCCCGGCCGGGGTGCGCAGTCGCTTCGGCCGGTCGAGGCCCAGGAAGCCGACGTACTCCTGCACCAGGAAAGCCTCCGTGCGGTGGACGACCAGTTCGCGCTCCTGGAGCCGGTACCGGGTGCTCGGCGTGCCCAGAACCTCGCCGTCGACAATGTCGGTGTGGGTGCGCAGGGCGCGGGCGAGGGGTTCCTGCAGGTTGCCGTCGTCGCGAGCCTCGGTCTGTGTCTCGATGCCCAGGCCGTCCAGGACGGTGGCGGCCTTCTCGGGGTCCAGGATGCGCAGGCCCATGAAGTTGTCGCCGGCGTTGAATCCGGGGAGGTCCCAGATCTCGGTGTAGGGGATCTCGACAGGGGTGAACGACAGGAGGCTGTAGACGTTGTGCCAGCTGCCGTTGTCCTCGTCGGCACCCCACATGCTGTCCGCGAAGGCCGCGTTGCGAAAGAGCGCGCCGATCTCGCCGATGCCGCGCACATGGTTCAGGCCGGTGAACAGGACGACGTCTCCGGGGCCCAGGCGCTCCATCTTCCGGTCCTGACGGCCCGTCGCCCCCCCCCAGAACCGGGCGGATCCACCGGGGCGGAACCCCTGCAGTTGCTCGCGCTGCGAGGGGGTCAGAAGAGGTGCGCGCACGGTGTGGGTGAAGTCGACGACGTGGTCGAGGGTGTCGCGCCAGTGACGGCGGGCTGCGGGATTGCCGTAGGACGGTTGGATGACAACGAGCGGCACGCGAACCTCCGGTACATGACGGCGTATCCGATCAAGGATGTCATCCGGCGTCGGCAGGCGTCCGCGTGGTCGTCCGGTCATGCCGGACAGCTGCCTTCCGGCCGATGGTGTCCGCATGGGGGCATTTGGCGTGCGGTTGATGCGGACGGGGCCGTCGGATCGCGACTCGCTCCGGGCCATCGCGGCCGATTCGTTGTCGTCGAGAAGCGCGTGAGGGTGTTGGCCTCCGGTTCCAGCGGTGCCTGCGGGTGCGGCGCTGGGTACCGGGTGGGCGGTCGTGCTCTGTTCGGCAGGTGCGCAGCCGCTCACATCGCGGGTCGCCGTCCCACGCACCCGAACACATTCGGCGCCGGCCCCGGATGGATTGCAGCATTCCCGGTCGGATCTGTCTGCGACCGGGGAACCGTCGGTCGACTTCTTCCGGATTCCGCCAATCCGCCTTCCAGGCACCGCAGTTCAAGGGATTCCGAGAATGCTCGGTGGACTTCGAATTTTGTGAACCCGGCTACGAAGTCCGTCTCATTATGCAAATTTGAGACCGGCCGGAGTGGTCCGGCTCGACGTGAGCGAGTGCTTCTCAGTAAAGGCAAAGGGTGATGAACTTCGCAATATTCGCATATGGTTCCAGTTCGCCATCGATCCGAAATAATACTCAACTGTGAGCCAATAATGACCGCCCGCCACAAGAGCGCCTGCCAGGGGTGATTGAACCCCTCACGCAGGTCCCGTCTGACATCGGTGGCCGTTGTCAAGAGTCCTTGCTCGGATCGAATCGGCATGGTTAGGGTGTGCTCCGATGGGAAACCAGCCACTTCACGGCCGGTTCCGTAAGCCCGGGGGGGCCGTCGCACATATAGAGCCGCACTGCGCTTTTCTGTCGCCATGTCAGCGATACGGAAAGCCTTTCGAGTCGAGCCTTCCGACGGGTTTTCACGTCCGGCATCGAAGGCTGTCTTTCCCATGCGATCGGGGTATTTTCTTTCATGTCTGATTTCGAGCCCGAGGCGAACGGCGTCGTCAAGGTCGTCGAGGAACTGTCGCAACGGGTTCTCAACGTCTACCGGGCCGATCCCGGCCACGTCCTGGAGCACGCCAACAACGAACGGCGCATCACCCAGGGCGGCTACGGCGAACGCCAGATCTACGAGCTCGTCCAGAACGGCGCGGACGAGAACATGGAGCGCCAGCCCGGCGCCGTGGGCACGATCCACGTCCTTCTCACCGCCACACACCTGTACTGCGCCAACACCGGCACACCGATGACCCCGGGCGGCGCCGACACGATCCTGCGCATGGCCGTGTCGCGGAAGCGCACCGGGAAGATCGGACGCTTCGGGGTCGGCGTCAAGTCGGTGCTGAGCGTGTCGGACACCCCCCGCTTCTACAGTGCGTCCGGCTCGTTCGGCTTCGACAAAAACTGGTCTGCCCGTGTCATCCGGGAGACGGTCCCGGACCTCTCCGGGCTCGATCCCACCCCGGTGCTGCGAATGGCGCAGCCGCTGGACCTGGAGGCGGAGCGTCGGCGTGACGAGCGGCTCGACGCGCTGATGACGTGGGCGTCGACGACGGTGGTGCTTCCGCTGCACGAGGGGGCCGCGGACCGGCTGGGGCGGGACATCGTCAACTTCCCCGCGCATTTCATGCTCTTCTCGCCCCACGTGGACCGCCTGGTCCTGGAGGACGCTCGCGGCGGCCACGAGGTGTGCCGGGAGATCACACAGGAGACGCAGGGGGTCGAGCACCGTGTCGTGGAGCAGCGCGACGGCGCTCCACGCAGCAACGAGCGCTGGTTCGTCTTCAGCATCGACCACGAACCCAGTGCGAGCGCCGCACGGACGGCGGGAGAGCTGCACGATCGGCCTGTCGTCACCATCTCGTGGGCGGTCCCCGACAAGGGGGTCCCGCAGCGCGCGAAGCGCGGGACGTTCTGGGCCTACTTCCCGACCAACTACGACACGACTTTGACCGGCCTTCTCAACGCGCCGTGGAAGACCCCCGAGGATCGCCAGAATCTGACCAAGAGCGATTTCAACGAGGAGTTGGTGACCAGGGCCGCGCAGCTCGTGGTCGACTCGATCCCCGATCTGTACGAGGAGAAGGACCCGGGGGCCTTCTTGACCCTGCTCACGGCGCGTGGTCGTGAGGCCTCCCAGTGGGGCGACGAGATGCTCAGCCAAAAGGTGCTGCAGGCGGCCGCCCGTCGCCCCTCCCTGCCGGACCAGGACGGGATTCTGCGGCTCCCGGAAAAGCTGCGGCTGCATCCGGAGAATCTCGCGCCTGCATGGCTCGAACGATGGGCATCCCACCCGGGGCGTCCCAAGAACTGGTGCCATCACAGTGTGGAGGGGCGCGACCGACGATCGAGGGCCAGGGACATCCTCGACCAGGCCGGTGTCGTCGCGTCCCCGCTGCGCAACTGGCTGGAGGCACTGGTCTCGGATCGCAGTGTGGAAGGCGTCAGGTGCGCGCTGGCGCTGGCGGCCTCCGTCGTCAAGACCGGCAATGCGGCTCAGGCGACCGAGGCGCGAAGCGCGAAGATCCTGCTCACCGAGGGCGGCGCCTTTCGTTCCCCGTCCGAGGGCACGGTGTTTCGTCGGCACGACGACGTGCGGCTCGCCCACGAGACGACGCAGTACCTGCACGACGCCGTCGGGCAGGACCCCGAGACGGTCAACGCGTTGCGGATCCTGGGGGTGGAGGAGGCCAACGCGGCCGGACGTCTGCGGGCTGCCGTCACAGCGGGCTTCGACCGGTACCGGAACAACGACTGGGAGGACTTCTGGACGCTGACACGCGCCGTCGAGCGCGACGAGGTGGTCGAGGTCGTCAAGAAGCGCCACCCGACACCGCAGGGGGTGCTCAAGGTGCGCACCGCCGCCGGCCAGTTCCGCTTCGTGCGCGACTGCATCCTGCCGGGACCCGTCGTGCCCGAGGACGGAATACGCGATGCCGCGGTTCTGATCGACCCGGCCTTCCACGCGCCCGACACGGACGTGCTCGAGGCGCTCGGCGCGGTGGATCGTCCGGTGCCCCGGATGAACCCTCGCTCGGATTCCTGGTTCGACGACTACAGCGCGGTCATGTACAACCAGTTCTGCGCTGCTCTTCCGCCCCACGGTTCCCGTCCTCGGCCGTCCTCCGTGAGCCTGATGGGTCAAGACCCCGCCGGTCCCCTGCACCTCCTGACGGAGCTGTCCGCGGAAGGCAAGGCCGCCTTCGCGCGGGAGCTGCCCGACCCCGGGCTCGTGCCCGATTGGCGATGCTCGCGAACCACCGGTCAGGGCGGCGAACTGCGCGTCGAGTCGCCTCTGATCTGGATGCTCCGCGAGCAGGGCATGCTGGCCACCTCGTTGGGCGTGAGGCGGCCGAATGCCGCGGTGAGCCCCGAGCTGGACGTGGACGACACGCTTCTGCCCGTCGCCGAGGTCGCCGTCGCCCACGCACGTGCGCTGCGGCTGCCCTCCACGGTCAAGAACGTTCCCGCCGCCTTGTGGAGCGAACTGGCTCTGCGTGCGGATGCGGGCACCGACATCGGATTCGTCGGAAGCGCCTACGCGTTTCTCGCGGGTTCGGGCCCCTTGGACAACCTCGGGGACGAGACACGCCTGTTCCGGTGCAAGGTGGGCGAGGACTGGGCATCGAAGCGGCGCGAGAGCATCGCCGTCACCTTCGAGCAGGACCAGTTCGAGGTGCTGCTGCGTGAGCGTGTACCGGCGCTCCTCGTCCCCGGCGAGGCCGACGCCCAACTTCTCATCGACCGGTTCCGTTTCCGCAACCCGTCCGATCTTCTGGTGGAGGAGATCCACTGGGTGCCGCTCACCGAACCGGTGTCCCTGACGGACGCCTTTCCTCGGCTGCGTCAGGTGCTTCCTCGAGGAACGGCCTGGAAACTGGCGCACTGCTCCGAGCTGGTCAGGATCGTCCGTGGCCCCGAGGGCAGACGGGAGCACGCGCTGACCGAGACGCTCGACGGATACACGGTGCTGCTGTGTGGCGAGCGTGACGACGAGTCGACCCTGGGGGCCGTCGATCGGCTCCTGGGACTGCGGTTGGGAGCCGAGGGGTGTCGGGATCTCCTGCGCCAGCAGGCGCGGGACCGGGACGACAAGAGGTTGGTGATGGTCCGCCAGGAGACCGATCCGATCAGAAAGCTGTTGCTGGCCATCGGCGAGGACCGGCTGACGGCCGAGCTGCCGCCGGGACTGGCGTCGGCGGACGCGCAACTGCGTGGCATCCCGGTCGACGGTCTGCGAGCGGCCGAGCTGCTGATCGCCGCTCACGGGGATGACATCCTGCGTTTCCTGGCACCTGCGCTCGCCGACGCGGGCTTCGATGTGCCGCGAATCTGGAGGAGCGGTTCGGCGGCACAACGTTTCGTGCGCACCTACGGCTTCCCGCAGGCGTGGGCCGGCGACCCGCAGACCCCCAGCAGCCCCGAGCCGTACGAGACGGTCCCGGGCCCGCGCAAGCCGCTGAAGCTGCACCCGTACCAGGAAGCGCTCGTGCAGCGCATGTACGAGCACCTCGCCCAGGGCGAGGAGAAGCGGGCCATGCTGCAGATCCCCACCGGGTCGGGCAAGACCCGGATCGCCGCCGAGGCCGGTGTCCGCGCGCTGCGCGAGGGCCTGCTCGACGGCCCGATCCTGTGGATCTCCCAGAGCCAGGAGCTGGCCGAGCAGGCCATCGAGACCTGGGCCTACGTCTGGCAGACCGTGGGAACGGACCAGCCGCTGCGCATCACCCGTCTGTGGGGCGGCATCCCGGACGCCGTTCCCGTCGTCGACGGGCCGCAGGTGGTCGTCGCCATCGACGACACGGCCGTCAAGCGGCTCCCCAAGGAGGACTACGCCTGGCTGCGTGAGTGCGCCCTCGTCATCGTCGACGAGGCTCACTTCGCCGTGCCGAAGACCTACACACGGCTCCTGGACGCCCTGGGCATCGACCAGTACCGGACCTCGCGCCACCTGATCGGTCTGACGGCCACCGCCTTTCGCGGGGACAACGACGACGAGACACGGACGCTGGTCTCCCGTTTCGGCCGCAAGCGCCTGGACTACGGGGTGTTCGAAAACGACGACGCCTACGGACACCTGCAGGCCTTGAAGGTCCTGGCCAAGGTCGAGCACGAGGAACTCCTCGGCGGCTCCTACACGCTGACGGCCCAGCAGGTGGCCGAGACGCGCAGCACGAACGCGATGACGCTGCCGGCCGAGGTCGTCGCCCGCCTCGCCCAGGACGTCGAACGCACCCAGCGCATCGTCGACAGGATCGGGGAACTGCCCCCCGACTGGCCGATCCTGGTCTTCGCCACCTCGGTGGAGCACGCCCAGGTTCTTGCCGCGCTGCTGCAGGATCGTGGTATCACGGCGGCCTCGATCGACGGGGGGACGCCGCCGAGCATCAGGCGGCGCCGCATCGCCGCGTTCAAGGACAAGAGGATCAGGGTCCTGACCAACTACCGGGTGCTGACGCAGGGGTTCGACGCCCCTGCCGTGCGGGCCGTCGTGGTCGCCCGCCCCACGTTCAGCCCCAACACCTACATCCAGATGATCGGCCGGGGGCTGCGCGGCGAGCTCAACGGGGGCAAGGAGTCCTGCCGGATCCTCAACGTGGCCGACAACATCGAGAACTTCGGTCGTGGACTTGCCTACACCCGCATGGAGCACCTGTGGCGCAGGGCGGACCGGTGACCGGATCCATGACCGGCACGGTGGAACTCACCGACGCTCAGCGTCACGTCGTCCAGGAGCCTGCGCACTGCAAGGCGCTGGTCACCGCGGGCGCCGGAACCGGCAAGACCTTCACGCTGGTCAGGCGGATCGAGCACCTGGTCTCGGAAGGTCTCGCGGGTGGGGACCTCCTCGTGCTGACCTTCTCGCGCGCCGCCTCGGCCGAGGTCCGCGATCGCCTGCACCTGTTGGGCGGCAGGTCCCGGCACGTGCGCGTGTCGACGTTCGACGCCTGGGCTCTGAGTCTGCTGCGTGAGGCGGCGCACGACGAGAACTGGCACGCCCGCTCCTTCGACGACCGCATCGGTGCGGCCATCGAACTCGTTGAGGACGAGAGCCGCGCACCGCAGTCGCTCGACACGGTCCGGCACGTCGTCGTCGACGAGGTCCAAGACCTGGTCGGTGATCGACGACGACTCGTGCAGGCCTTCCTGGAGGCCTACGAGTGCGGATTCACCGTGGTCGGCGACCCCGCCCAGGCCATCTACGGATTCCAGGTCAAGGATCCCGAGGAACGGGCGGGCGAGACGGGCATGTTCTTCTCCTGGCTGCGCGGGCGGTTCGCGGGCGAGCTCGTGGAATGCACTCTGGAGGAGAATTTCCGAGCCGCTTCCGACGAGGCCGCCTGTGCCCGCCCCTACGAGGCCGCGGTGCGTACCTGCTCCACGCGTGCGCAGGCCGACGCGGTGCACGAGCAGCTGCGCACGGAGTTGGCCTCGAGGATGGACTTCGGCGACCTGCAGGTTCCCTACGTGCGCGCCTCGCTGTGCGAGGCAAACCTCAGCACTGGCGTCCTGTGCTCCACCAATGGCGACGCGCTGCTGATCTCGCGATGGTTGGCGGATCTGGGTATCGATCATCGTGTCCGCAGAGGTGCAGAGGATCATGCCGTGCCCGGGTGGGTGGCCCAGGTCGTGTCCCGGCTGGCCGATACCGTTTCGATCTCTCAGGACCGGTTCGTCGAAGCGTGGCAGGCTCTGGCGCAAGCGCCCGATCCCGACCAGGGCCGCAGCGCGTGGCAGCTGCTCCTGCGGGCGGCGGGCGACCGCAACGGGCGAGTCGTGGAGCCGGGGCGGCTGCGTGAAGCCGTCGCCCGCGGGAATCTGCCGGACGCTCTGGTGGCACCGCGCGAGGGCGGGCTGGTCGTCTCCACGTTCCATCGGGCCAAGGGGCTGGAGTTCGATCGGGTGCTCGTCGTCGACCCGGGCCCGTTGGAGGACGAGCACGAGCGGGTGGACGCCGACCGCTGCGACGCCGCCCGGGCCCTCTACGTCGCGATGACCCGTGCCCGCCACGAGCTGTATCGCTTGCAGCCGCCCGAGGAGCACCTCGCCCGTCGTCGCGGTTTCCGGCTGGTACGCAAGGTCAAGGGCACGCAGCGATGGGGACGCTTCGGCTACAAGGCGAGCCGGCGGCTGGGGCTTTCGTTGCTGGGTGGGGACGTCCATCGTGGCCACCCCGCAGGACTCGAGCACGTCGCCCGCGACCCGCGGCAGATTCAGGAGTACCTGGCGGCCGAGGTCCTTCCTGGTGACGAGGTGCTCTGGACGCGGCTGGACGACGTGCCTGCTGCCCACGAGAGCCGAACGGCGCCCGGTTACGCCCTTGTGCACGACGAACAGATCGTCGCTGTCGCCTCCGAAGCCTTCCGCCGCGACCTCTACCGCTTCATGCAGCAATGGCCCGCGCATCGGCCGACGGCCTGGCCCGGCCGCATCACCGGAACGCGGATCGACCTCGTCGAGACCGTCGCCGGCGAGGACGCGGCGGCCGTCCGCGCCGGTCTGGGCTCCTGCGGGCTCTGGCTCGCGCCGCGGCCGATGGGAATAGGCCGGTTCCACTACGACCGCAAGGACGACGACGCATGACGGACGATCACACGCAGCACTACCGGTTGCGTGGTCAGTTGGCCCAGCAACTGAAGTCGGACCTGCTGGGCCCCCACGGCGAGCACCACCAGGACGTCGAGATCCTCGACGACTGGCCCGTCACCACCTACTCCACGGGGGTTCTGTTTCCCCGTGTCGTGGGCCCGGCGCAGCAAGAGCACCCCGAACCGGATCCGGACGCCGCGGTGCAGGACCTCGACGACGCCGACTCCACCGTGACGGTGGACGAGACCCCCGACGGGGGCATCGTGCTCGCAAGGGTCGCCCGCCCCTCGGCGACCGGTCTCACCTTCGCCGTCGACCCCGTGCGCGGCCGTCACGTCCTCGTAAACGCGTTCGCCGCCGTGTACGACCCGGTGGACGCCGCGGGCGAACCGGCCGTGCCCGAGCGAGCCGAACAGCGCAGCACCCGGCAACCCGACGTACGCTGGCGCCGCCGTCCCCTGCAGCTCACCGTCACGCCGGTGGATGTCCTGGACCCGCCCGACAAGGCTGTGGAACTCGCCAAGGGCCTGTCTCTGCATCTGCGGGTCCGTCCCCCTCTCGGACCCCACGGCACGATCTCCGTGACCACCACCTTGATGAACACCCACACCGTGGAGCAGCGGGAGATCAAGGACCCCAAGTGCTTCTTCCAGGTGGGACTGCGGATCACGGTCCCGGACGGAGTCCCGGCGCTGGTCGAGCGTCCCACCGTCCGTGATCTCGACGACGAGAGCCGGCTCTCGCTGCTCCTGCATCGTCATGCCCCGACCTTCGCCGTCGGCCACGGCTGTGCCGCGAACTGGTCCTGGTCCCCCTCACCGGTCGATCGACCCGAGCGGCACACCGCGCCCGCAGGAGTGGCCTGTGTGTGGACGGAGCACGTCCCCATGAGCGAGGTCCTCCTGTCCGACTCCAACTCCTCCGTCCCCATGGAAATCCTGGGGATGCAGCACCTCGCCCAGGCCCCGAAGCACGAGCTGATCGGTTCTCTTCGCAGCTTCGTCGCCCTGTACGGAGAGTGGATCAAGGAGCGGAGCGCGGACGCGGATCTCCTGAGCGAGGGGATCTACGGCGATCCCGCCTACCTGCGTGTTGCGCAGGAGCAGCTGGAGCACTGCCGCACCGCACAGCAGCGCATGAGCGCGGGAGTCGACCTCCTGGAACGCGATACCGATGCGTTGGAGGCGTTTCGGCTGGCCAACCGCGTCATGGCGGAGCAGCGCGGCAGAGGCCAGTGGATCAAACGGGAGCGGGCCGGTGCGCCCTCGCCCGAAGGCGCGTGGAGGCCGTTCCAGCTCGGGTTCGTTCTGCTGTGCCTGAACGGCACCGTGGACGCGGCCCACCCCGACCGGGACGTCGCCGACCTGCTGTGGTTCCCCACCGGTGGCGGCAAGACGGAGGCCTACCTCGGGTTGATCGCCTTCACCGTCTTCCATCGCCGTCTGCGCCACGGCGCGGCCGGGGCCGGCGTGAGCGTGCTCATGCGCTACACCCTGCGTCTGCTGACCCTTCAGCAGTTCGAACGAGCGGCCCTGCTGATCTGCGCGATGGAACGCGTGCGGGCCCAGCAACCTGAGCGGCTGGGGCAGGAGCAGATCTCCATCGGCATGTGGGTCGGCAAGGCCGCAACACCCAACAGACTCAAGAACGCCGACAAGGCGCTGAAGAAGCTGGCGGGAGGCGGGAAGCTCCAGGAGGAAAACCCCGTCCAGCTCAAGAACTGCCCCTGGTGCGGCACTCCCCTGCTGGTCCGCAACCATACGGTCGACCTGGTCGCCAAACGCATGGTCATACGGTGTGACGATCGGGCATGCGACTTCTCCGCCGGACTGCCGGTGCACGTCGTGGACACGGAGCTCTACCGGGTGCGGCCCACACTCGTGATCGCCACCGCCGACAAGTTCGCCCGCATCGCCTGGCGCGAGGACGTCGCGGCCCTCTTCAACCGGGACAAGGACCGGCTCTGGCAGAAGACTCCCCCGCCCGAGCTCGTCATCCAGGACGAACTGCACCTGATCTCCGGCCCGCTGGGAACCCTCGCCGGTCTCTACGAGGCGGCCGTGGACATCGCGTGCGCCCAACCGAAGATCATCGCCTCCACCGCGACGATCCGTCGCGCCCAGGAACAAGGACAGGCCCTTTTCGGCAGAGGCGTGGCGCAGTTCCCGCCGTCCGGCCTGGACGCCCGCGATTCGTGGTTCGCCGTCCAGGCACCCGCGGCGAGCAGGCCCTCGCGCTTCTATGTCGGCCTTCTCGCGCCCGGGCTCTCCCAGGCGACCCTCCTCATCCGCGCCTACGCATCCCTGCTCCACAACGCCCGGCACCTGCCGTGCCCGGACGAGGAGGTACGAGACGCCTACTGGACGCTGGTGGGGTACTTCAACAGCCTGCGCCTGCTCGGCGCCGCCGAGCTGCAGGTCAACGCCGACGTCAACGAACGACTGCGGACGCTCGCCGCGCGTGACGGGGTGGAGCCCCGGGAGGTCCTGCCGACCGAGATCACCAGCCGCGTTCCCTCCAGCGACCTTCCCGCGCTGCTCGGCGCCCTGGGGCGATCCCTGCGAACCGGGTCGGCGTTGGACGTGCCGCTGGCGACCAACATCATCTCCGTCGGTGTCGACTTCGACCGCCTGGGCCTGATGGCCGTGACGGGGCAGCCGCAGACCACGGCCGAATACATCCAGGCCACCAGTCGTGTCGGTCGTGCCCACCCCGGCCTCGTCGTCACCCTGTTCAACGCGGCACGATCCAGGGACCTGTCCCACTACGAGAACTTCGTCAGCTACCACTCGGCCCTCTACCGGCAGGTCGAGTCGACCAGCGTGACGCCGTTCGCCGCCCGCGCCCGCGATAAGGCCCTGCATGCCGCCTTCCTCGGACTCGCCCGCCTCCTGCATCCGGAGATCCGGGACAACACGGATGCCAAAGACGTGAACGAATTCGCCTCTCAACTGGACTCGACCCGCGAGCAGTTGGTCAAGCGCATCCGCCGCGTCTCGCCTGCCGAGGCCGACCACGCGGATGCGGAGATCCGCGTCTTCGTCGACCAGTGGCGTCAACTCGTCGAGACCAACGAAAAGCTGGAGTACGAGGCCGCCTTCACGTTCAAGGCCAACCCCCGCCGCCGGCCGGACCTCGCCCTGCTGCGCACCCACGAGGACCACGACCTCACCAAGGCCCGTCCCACCCTGTGGAGCCTGCGCGACGTCGATGTCGAGTCCCACCTGTACCTGGAGAGCTGACATGCCTCGCAGAAGCACCCCCGGCACCACTCCCCCCGACGACGAGCGCAAACGCCCCTCCGTGGGCTCTGTCCGGCGGGCTCAACAGATCACGACCTACGGCGTGGGTGGCCTGCTCGCCGTGGCCGACCAGTCCTACATCGTCAGCGGCCTGGACACCTGGGACGTCACGGGCGAACCCGACCTGCGAGACCAGCGCCTGGAACCGATGCTGCACGTCAACGGATTCAGAAGGCCGCCCGCGGCGCGCGTCGCCACCGGGCGTGGCGTGCGCGTGCGTCGTTTCCCCGACACCTACGCGTGCCCCCAATGCAAGGTGCTCAAGGCGTTCCGCGACCTGAGCGCGGCAGAGGGCGACAACCGTTGCGCGCACTGCGCGGCCCTGCTGACGCCGTCTCGCTTCATGGTGGCCTGCGAGGACGGGCATCTCGACGAGTTCCCCTACGAGGCCTGGGTCCACGCCGACCCGGAACGCAAGGACGCTCACCCCCGTACGTGCTCGCAGGCCGCCAGTGAGCTGACGTTGGAGACCGACGGTCGCACCGCCAGTCTCCGCAGCATCGTCATCAGCTGCAGCTGCGGGGAGAAGGCCTCGATGGAGGGGGCCTTCGGCAAGGCGGCTCTGCGCCGCCTGGGCCTAATGTGCCAAGGCACCCGCCCGTGGCTGGGCCGCGGCGCCACGGAGCGCGGATGCAAGCGTCCCCTGCGGACCCTCCAGCGCGGTTCCTCGGCAGCCTGGTTCGCCGACCTGCGCTCCGCCCTGTCGATCCCGCCGTGGCACACGGAACTGATGGAACTCGTCGAGGCGCACCGCAGACACCTCGTCGGCAAGAGCGACGAGCGCATCGCGGAGTTCGCACAGGACGAAGGCTGGCTGACACCCGGCGGATACTCCGCCTCCCAGGTACTGCGCACCGTCCGCACCCTGGAGAACGCAGTCCATCCCGAGCCCACGGAGGACGACGAGGACGAGATCCGGTTCGCCGCCGGCGAGCCCCTCCGGCAGGAGGAGTACGAGCAGCTTTCCAAGGTCACCGAGGACACCCCCGAGAACAAGCACTTCGTGTGCGAGCCCCCGAAGGATGCGCAGCGATCCGATGTCCCGGGCGTCGACCGGGTGATGTTGGTCAAACGTCTCCGCGAGGTTCGGGTCCTCACCGGCTTCACCCGCATCCGCCCTCCGCAAGGCTCGAAGGCCGATCGTGATCGCATCGGTCGCCTGAGCCGGAACACGGACCTCGGCTGGCTGCCAGCCGTCGACGTCGTCGGCGAGGGAGTCTTCCTCACCCTGGACCAGGAGCGGCTCCGCCGGTGGGAGGCGGCGGTGCTGGGTATCGACTCCAACCGGACCGACCGCATGCGAGCCGCGCACGCGGACCTGCTCCGGGAACAGGAGTGGGAGAATCCGCGCTCGCCGCTGACGTCACGCTTCGTCCTCCTGCACACCCTGGCGCACGCACTGATCAACGAGTGGAGCCTGGACTGCGGCTACCCTGCGGCGTCCCTGCGGGAACGGCTCTACGTCGACGACGACATGTGCGGGGTCCTTCTCTACACCGCGACCAGTGACTCCGCAGGAAGCCTGGGCGGCATCGTCGCGCGAGGAGAGGTCGCGGAGCTGTCGAGGAGCTTGTCGTTCGCCTTGGAACGTGCCACCTGGTGCTCGTGCGACCCTCTGTGCATGGAGGCCGACGCCAATGGTGTCGGTGGGCTCAACATGGCCGCCTGCCACGCTTGCGTCCTGCTGCCCGAGACGAGCTGCGAAATGAACAACACGTTCCTCGATCGTGCGCACCTCGTCGGAACACCTGCCAAGGACTTCCCCGGATATTTCGCTTGAGCCGTCCCAACACAGCGTGCTCCCGGACAGACATTGCCCGCGGGGTGCGCGATGTCCCATCGGTCATGGCGTCGGCGAACGCGACGTCGAACCGGTGGGACTGGCCAGGCTCGCCATGGTCCGACTCGATCTTCGCGGGCCTCACTCGAACGCCACGCTCCAGACGGATTCCGGTGCCCAGCAGAGCGCGGACGTGTCGATCGGATACGCATGGACCGAACGTGACACGTCTGCGAGCATGCTGCGCCTGGCCCAGCCACCGAGGACGACTGCAGGTCGCCGAGCGTCCCGGGGCTGGGGCGCGGCTGCCGGGTCAACCGGTGAGGTTGCGCGTGTAGAAGGAGAAGCGAGCCAGTTTGGGGCACCACTGCTGGTACACGGCGGTATCCATGATCGCGGGCGGGCTGGTGGTCATCTGCTCGATCAGGTCGGCCACTTGGGCTCCTGCAGGAACATCTGCGGGGAGATCGCGCAACGCTTCGGTGATCTTGCTGGTGCGGCCAGGCGGCGGGTTTCTGCGGGCTGCTCCGACGGATGGTCAGGATTCCGGTGTTGGCGATGGCGCCGTCCCCGGTCACGGTCGCGTTCCCGGTATTCGTGGCCTGTGCCGACACCGGCGTCCCCTCACCGCTCGGGGCGGGTCCCCGGTACCCGGACACCGCGGTGCCGCCGTCCTGCGCATGGGCGTCGCCGGTGTCCCGAGCGCTCACCGGGCTCGGCGCGACCGAGGGCTCCTTGGTCGGCTGGTCGGGAGTGTCGGGGAGGTCAGCTGTAGTCGACACCAGTACTCGCCTTGCTGTTCGTGCCGTCGGCGGTGGCGTCCCCGGTGTGCTCCGCAGTCGCGGACCCCGATCCGGTCCCCCCGGGGCGCACGACGCCGGTGCTCGCGGCGGCGCCGTTGGTGGCCTTGGCGGTGCCGGTGGCGAACGCGACGTCCACCGGTCCTGCGGCCTGCACCGCGGCGAGGGCCTGCGCCAAGGCCGCGGTGAAGTCATGGTCCGTCTCGGCGGCCTCTTCCAGGGCCAGGATCAGGCGCTGGCGGGTACGCTCGCTCGGCTCCCGTTCCCCTTCTCCTGCGTCTGCTTCCTCCCGGGCCCGTTCCAGTGCCGGATCGGTCCCGAGTTTCGCGCTGACAAGCCCGTGCAGGCGGTCCATGCCCGCGTCCAGGCCCCGGTCGATCTCCGCGTCCGCGCGGCCCGCCACCCGCCTGGCCTTGCCCACCAGCCACGCGCACACGTACCCGACCGCGATCTCCACACCCGGAACCACGAGACCCCCGTCGACACCGGCCGACACTCTGCGCCAACCGTACCCACAACAACCCACCCAAACCCCCCAGTTGCTACAGAACGCCACGACAGCAAGGCGCAGCCTCGCAGCAGCACGGAGGCGCTGCGGGTCCGTCATGGGCGACGTGCCACGGCCCCGCCTGGCCAGCCGGGGCTGTTCGGGACGAACTCAACGAGGCTCCACACCGCCATCCCAAGGACTTCTGACCGCGGAATGTCTCGCCGCTCTCGATCCTGGACCTGTTCCGGGCGAACTTCCGATCGGCTGCCGGCAGGTTCCTGGACCCGCAGATGGGGTGCCGCCAGCCGTCCGTCACCTTCGTGATGACCTTGCCCTTGTCGTAGTCCCTGATGCAGGCAGGGCAGGTGCCCGGGAACGGCCCCGCGCCGAGCGGCGCGGCAGCGGCACCGCCTTCTTCGCCGCTGGCTTCCCGCCACGCGCCACAGTGGAACGAGTTATTGGGCCCTCGTGTAGCTGAGGGAATTTGAGGCCGAGTACGGGACCGAGTTACGGACCAGTCTGCCGTCGCTCTTGAGGCTAACGACTGAACGGACCCCCGGTTTACAGACGGGAGACGTACCGGAGGTGACGATGCTGGGGCCGATCTCCAGTCGGTTCCGACCTGCGCTGGGCGGTGCTGTCAGGGCGGCCATGAATACACAGTGGTAGTTGCTTCCATCGGCAGTGACGATCAGCACGTCGTCGCCGATGCCCCCCTGCGTGATGACCATGGTCCTGGTGTGCTCGCCACTCTCGTTGCTGACGGTGGCGGTCCAAGTGCCAAGGAAGGTATCAGGCACGACTCCCTCTGTTACGGGAGTGGGCGAGGTCTTGTCGCTGCTGGCGGATGGCGTGGGGGAAGGCTCGTCGCTCCCCACGGGGGACGAGGGGGTCTGCCGATGCACCAAGGGGTGGAGTTGATAGCCGAACACAGTGAAGAAGATGGCGAAGACTGCGGCCATCGCGGCCAGCGCAAAAACGTGGCGTGGACGGCGCGGCTGCGCAGGGGTGTCGCTCGTGTCGATCACCATGGGCGATGCGGGATTGAGGACCACCGTAAGCCAGTCCGATGCGTCCGGCTGGGGGTCGTCATAGTGCACGAGCTCAAGGCCCGTGGCTGTGCCCTTCCAGGCCTGCGGCGGCGGGGCTGTGTGGATGGACCGACGTGTGATGTCGCCGGTTGGGCGGCGGATTTCCCAGATCCTCGAGCTTGCCGCTGAGCTCCCGGCCGGATGGGATGTCCCGGCTGCTGCCGCTGTCGTGGTGGGCTGGGAGGAGTAGGAACGGATGCCGATGACGGCGGCTGCGGCCCGGCGCGCCACGCCGAGTTCAAGGGCAGGGGTCAGCACGGTGGTCCGGGTGTTGAGTGCCGTGCCGCCGATGACGGCGGCTGCGGACCGCCGCAGCAGGCTGAGCCGCCTCATCCGGGACCGTCCTGGTCCGTGGACGGCCTGCGCGCCCTGACCGGCTGACGGGAGGAACGCGGAGGGGGCGGACTGTCCGCCGACGGCAAGGGTGTGTCGGCACCAGTGCCCTGTGCCGACGGGCTGTCACGCCTGCCGTGCAGGTCGTGTCCTGGGCTGGTGCCTGATTCGGCAGCCGGCTGTGCGACGCCCGCAGGCAACGGAACAGCTCCGTCCCCGAGAATCACCTCGGCCAGGCGGGAGTTCTTGAGCTGGACGAGAACCAGGGGTGCGGAGGCTCCGGCGGCAAACACCGCAAAGCTCCCAGTGACCTGCCCCGACGCCCCCAGCACTCCGGCGACCAGGGCTCCCAGAAACGAGTGCACCACGGCAGCGATGGATTCGCCGCCGACGTCGTAAAACGCCCCGAACGCGGGCGGCCCGTCCGCGCTGGGATCAGGAGCATGCCGGTACTGCTGACGCCCGTTCAACCATTCGGTCATGCAGTCGTAGGCGTGCATGATCCCGCGTACCGCGCCGCCTGCGGCGCCGAGCAGCAGTGTCGCAGTATTCACGGTGACTCAGCCTATACAGGAGGACTTCAGCGATTCTCCGCAAAGCCTACGGACTCGGTCACTCCAGCGCGGGCCGTTCACCGAAAACGCCCGCCTACAACGGCGGCGGCCTGGCCGGACAGGTGGCACCGCTCGCCCTCTGGCACGGGACGTTGGGCAAGAGTCTGTGAGTCCGTCAAGGAGAGCTGCTCGACCCGCCACCCCCTGAGACATCGCTCGGGTCGTGCTGTATCAGGACCATCGGCTCACCGCCCTTCAGCTGCTGCCAGATAGACACCAGCGCCACGAACTGGGCGATGAGGAAAGCCAACTGAACCGAGGCAGTGCGCCACTGATACACGGACAGCAGCAGTCCGGCCTTGTTGGGCCAGTAGTGCCCTTCCCACCGGAAGGTGTCAATGTCCATGGCGACCGCGGTCAGAGTCAGGACCAGCAAGGTGAGGCTGAGATTGAGCGCCCACGTACTGAAGGATTGGTCGACGATCTCGGTACCGATCCACTGCACAAGGACGGGAGCCGTGTACACGAGTGACAGAGCGATCGCACGCACCGGTCCCCGCCGGCCGGGCAGAACCCTCCAGAGGGCGCCAAGCATGAAGCCCGCGCCCACCCAGGTGACCTCGTCGGTGATCACGGAGGCCATCAACTCGGCGAACCCGAAGGGCTGCGTGAACGTGTCGTTCCACAGTGACCCCCTCAGCTGTTCGGCCCAGAGCGAGACCACATCGGCCGGCAGAGCGAAAAGCGCGGCAAAGTACGCGGCTCGGCGGGCATTTCCCCACCAGGTAGCGCGCGGCCCCCAGGCCAGTGCCAACTCCACCGGACCGACACCCGACGGCAGTCTTACCCATGAGGGTCCCGACTGGGACGGGTACGGCAGGCGGTGCAGACGATCTAGCTCCTGTTCGATCCGCGCCCGGTCACCATCCTGCTGGCCCTGTTCTAACCGGCGTAGCTGTGCATGGAGTTCACGGTGCCGCCGGGCGTTCCTGTGTAGTCGTCGCCGCGAGGACTCTCTGATCTCCTTGTGCAGGGGGTGACCAGGCCGCAGCGGCCGGTGGAGTACTGCTCGCTTCCTGCCGTAGGCGAGCAGCGCCGTTATGGCAAGCCACAGCGCGAGCAGGCTCGGCAGAGGGAAGGGAACACCAGCATAGATCCCGACGACCGGCGTAACCACGACGGTGAAGAACAGCCTCAGGCTCAGTTCCTCCGAAGCCGACGGAAACGCGGCCGCGCGGCCGCGCGCAACGGCACGGGCGCGCAGCACGGCCACAATCGCCACGGACGGACCCCACCACCAGAAGTGGCTACCGAAGAACCAGTCCAGCCAGTTCGAGGGGAACATGCGGAAGTCGTCGAAGACGGAGGACACATGCCATGGCTCGTAGAGCGCTTCGGCGTGCCGGCTCAGCCAGCTTTGCTGCAGCCACCGGTTCTCCGCCGACCACAAGCTCGCGGTGGCCACCGCGGCCGCTACCAGCAGGAGCACGCCGAGTACTGAGTGCGGGAAGCGCCCCTGCGGGGAAACGGCTGCCGGGGCGTCGCAAGAACGTAAGAGCCGCAGCAGGGAGGCGGTGGCGCCCACCAGCCAGATCAGTACGAGGCAGGCACAGGCGGCTGCGTAGGTGTACATGCCGCCCGCCTCACGGAACGGCTCGACCTGGTCGTCGTCCCAGTTGAGCACCAGTTGGCCGGGCAGGGTGAGCCATCCGGGACGCAACACCACCACCGTGACGTAGCTGGCGGCGGCCGTGACGGCGGCGACGGCCATCCGCCCGGGTCGGCCGAACGCACACAGGCACAGCCCGGTCGCAAGCGTGAGGGCGAGATGGAGGGCGACCCTGTGCCTGTCGGTCCAGAACACGGCCGTTGAGTCGTTGGCGAGGTGGGCCAGTAACGGGTCGTCGAAGTAGCAGACGACCGTGAGGGCGAACATCAGACAGCCGAAGTTCCGCAGATTGCGGACCGTGCGCCGCTCAGCTCTGCCCGGTGGTGAGGCGCCGGGGTCTCGCCGCAGTGCGCGCACCACGAACAGGAGGAGGGCGAGGACCAGGAGGTCCCACGGCAGCCAGGCGGCCGGGTAGACCAGATAGCCCGGGTCCTCGTTCCACCAGGTGGCCAAGGCCTTGGCGGCCGGCGGTTGCAGGGTGATTCGCACAGCGGGCGGTGCGCCACCGGCCTTCTTGGCGGTTCGTGCGCCACCAACCTTCAATGTCGGGCGTGAGCCATCGGCTGTCTTCCCGATCCAGACCAGCATGGCGTCGGATCCGGTGGTCGGTGCCGGGGAGACCCTGCGGGCCGGCCGTCCGCCGAGGTCGACACTCACCCTCTGCCACCAGGACCGGCTTAAGGCTTGCGGAGGCAGCAGTTCCAAGGTCCACAGCCGCTTTCCCTCGGTCATCCTCCACACGCCGAAATCGTGCTGCTGACGATTGTTGACCCACGTGGTGACGCGCTGCTCGACGCTCACCCACTTCTTCTGCACGGTGATCCGGGGTGGCCGCGGACGCCCCTCGGTGTCCCGGTACGGAAACGGGTCGTCAACTTCGCGCAATAGGCACCGCATAGCCGAGCGGTAGCGTTCCGTGTCCCCGTTCAGCAGCAAGGCTTCCGACAGACGCCAGGATCTGGGCACAGTGACGCTGAGACGGCCCTCGGCCTTGGTGTAGTCCTCGCCTGAGTGCGTCATACGCACCGACGCGGTGACCCGCGCCGACACCAACTGCCCGGAGAAGCACGCGTCGTCCGCCGCGCGAGCGACGCCACCAACAGATGTGAACGAGAAGAACAACGCGAACGCCACCACTATGGGC
The DNA here is from genome assembly GCF_000725495.1 of Streptomyces aureus. Classification (GTDB taxonomy): domain Bacteria; phylum Actinomycetota; class Actinomycetes; order Streptomycetales; family Streptomycetaceae; genus Streptomyces; species Streptomyces aureus_B. The sequence continues at coordinate 256,219 of NZ_JNZD01000021.1, read as the reverse complement.
ACCAAAAAAAGACGCGCCCGCAGCCCCCGACTCAACCCGCCCCCCGGCACCGATCCCGCGCCCCCACGCGCCCTCGCCCCGCCGCACACGCGGGGAATACCCCGATCCATACCCAGACCATGCGGTCCCCCACCGCGCCGGACCCGCTTTGTTCAAGGGGGAATCACCGCGCGGACGGGGCACCTGCAGCCAGGGCCGAAGAGCTGCGCAAGATGCCGACCGAAGCATCCGAAGTCCGCTTGGCCGGGCGGTCAGGGCCTACGGCTCCCCCGGCGCGCAACACCCGTGAGCACGCCCGGTCCCCGGCCGCGTCCCGCCGCCCTTCCTTCTCCTTCACTCAGCCAAAGGCGAAAGCGGTCGCAACGGGGACGTCAGAGCCCCGACCACACCCGCAAGAGGGAGATGCCCTGCACGGACTCCGTGACGTGGGCGATCCTCCCGCAAGAGAAGTCGCAAGAGATCTCGCAGGAGTTGGCGCAAGAGATGTTGCCGTGAGGCGTACCCGAGATGGGGACCATCCCCGCGGGTGCGGGGAGCAGACTGTCTGACCTGCGAAGCCACCTGGCCAGCAGAGCTTTTCCATTGACTTTCACTGATTCCGGCAAGCCTGATAGCGATGAGGCGAGAGCTCGCCCCCTGGGGATGGATCATGCGGGCCACAGGCTGACACGCTCGGGTCAGCCTTCTAGGTGAAGCTCCTGCTGGTCCAAGCGGATGCTGAGCTGGCTGCCCAGCTCGCGAAACCCCAGTGCCCGCGCAACGTTACGGGAGGCCATCGGACGGGCACGCCACTGCGGGAGCAGACCGTCGGTGAGTGCCTGCGCCACCGCCGCAGAAGCGACCTGCCGCGCCGGCCCGCGGCCTCTTTCCCCGGCGCGGTGAGCACGCACAGATGGGCGGCTGCCGCAGGCCAGCGCGCCCCGGCCTCCGTCCTGTCCGGCTTCTTCCTTCTTTCTGCCGTGGCGGTCGCAGGGTGCTCTGTGCGGGATGCCAGGCCCCCGACCACGCCCGGCAACGCATGGTGGCGGGCACGGATCCGGGAAGATCGTCCGGACTCGCGCAAGAGACACTGCAAGAGATGACCCAGGACAAGGTGCAGAAGTAGCCGCAGGGGCCGAAGTGGTTACCGGGGGCAGGTGCGCCAGCCGAGGCCGTCGCCGGGCAGAGTGCCGTGCTGCTCCAGGTTGCGCAGGTGGTAGATCACCGCCGACGCACCGCTCAGCCCCAGCACCACACTCAGCTCCCGACTGCGCAGCCCCGGGGGGTTACGTCATCGAGCTGCGCAACGCCCGGGAGAGCGTGCGCAGTCGAGTCAGGCCGGGGCCGCTGCGCATGTCGGCCGAGCTTCCTGATCTTCTCCTGCGCAGCTGTCTCTGGCGTACTGCGTGGGTGTCTGTCGCGCTCGGTCGGCTTCCGTCCGCGCATCGGTTTCCGGGCCCTGTGACCGGGCGGGAGGTGATCGCACGATGGTTGCCGGTCCGGCCGGCGTGCGCCGGACGCGGGAGCCTGCCGCCCAGATCACAGCAGACCCGTGGTCGGGGTGATGGCCGGCCCGACCACTAGGCCGGCCATGGGCTTCGTGCCCCCATCGTGACCATGGTCAGGGGTTCGTGGTCGGTGGTCGGGTCGGGGTTGCCGGGTTTTCTCAAGGTCAGCAGCATCCTTTCTGACCTGGGAGTTTGCGCCTGGACGGATCCCCGTCGCCTTGACCGCCCCCTGGGACGCCTGGACCGCCTGTCGTACGATCAGCGATCCCGTCGAACTCGCCCGGCGTGCCCACGCAACCGCCGGGCCCCTGGCTGACGCCTGCGCTGCGGTCAAGGAAAGGGCCTGCAGGGAGCTGGAGAAGCGGGACGAACGCTGGCGCAGGCTTGTCACCCGCCTGACGGACTGGGCGGAGAAGGCCCGTGCTGTTGAGGCGAACAGGGGGCGGCTGCGTGACCTCAAGAAGGCAAGCACCTGGATCAAGGCCCTGGCCGCCGAGCTGCGGGAGCAGCGCATGGAGGGCTTCGCGGATCACTCGCAGCGGATCTGGGAGAAGCTTCGCCAGGAGAGCAACATCGCCCTCACGGCGGTGAGCCTGAAGGGCAGTGAGAAGGCCACCGTCCGCAAGCTCGTCATGGACGTCTCCGTCGATGGTCAGGAAGCCTCAGCGCTCAGCGTCATGAGCCAGGGCGAGCAGCACTCCCTCGCGCTGTCCCTGTTCCTGCCACGGGCCGCCACCGCCGACAGCCCGTTCGGCTTCGTCATCATCGACGACCCCGTGCAGTCCATGGACACTGCCAAGGTTCACGGACTCGCCCAGGTCCTGTCCGAACTCGGCAAGCACCGGCAGGTCGTTGTGTTCACTCACGACACCCGTCTCCAGCGGGCGTTCGTCGGTCAGGAGCTGCCGGTGACGGTGTGCGAGGTAGAGCGGGGCGAAGCCTCGACGGTGAAGATCAGACCGGTCACCGACCCGGTCGCGCAGGCCCTCGACGACGCCCGCTCCCTCGCCAGTACCACCAACCTGCCGGAGGCGGCGCTCACTCACGTGCTGCCCAGCCTGTGCCGCATCGCCCTGGAGAATGCCTTCCTCGAGGCCGCCTGGATCCGCCACCACCGCTCCGGCGGCCCCGAACACGCCCTGCAGGCCGCTGTGTCCGACGCCGACAAGCTGATGAAGGTCGCCGCGCTGGCCCTCTTCGGCGACGCCGGGCGGACCGCCGACGTCTACCGGGAACTGCGTGCCCGGTGCGGACCGCGTGCGGTGGACCTTCTCAAGCAATGCCAGAGTGGCGCCCACGCTACTGGGGTCAAGATCACCGGTCCTCACCGGTTCGTGGACGAGATTACGGTCTTCGCGCAGAAGGTCCGCAAGCCGGAGGTGACCGCGTGATGAACACCCCGATCACCTCTGCCGAGGACCTTCTGCTGACCGCAGACCAGCTGCTGTCCGGCCCCCACGTGGCAGCGACGCCGGCCGGGCGTCACCGCGGTGCCACCGTCGCCCTGCGCACGGCCTTGGAGATCGCCGTCGACCGCACGCTTGAAGCCGCGGTACCGGGGCTCGCGAGCAGTACCGCCCGGGCCAAGATGCTCTGCTTGCCCAGCTACACGGCGGCGGCGACCGCACGCCGTGCTCACGCCGTGTGGGCGCACATGTGCCTGGGATGCCACTACCACCAATACGAAATCGGCCCCAGCCGCGGCCAAGTCCGCGTCTGGCGTGCAGAGGTCGGCGATCTCGTCGCTCTGCTGAATACCTGACTGATCACCCGGACGGCTTGCAGGGTCTGATATGTCTTTCGCTGGGGACCGGGCCTGTGCCCGGCGCAGCACCTTTCGAGGTGCCGCAGGGGAGGGAAAAAGTACATGAGCAGCACCACACGCGACGAGATCATCGCCCTCGAACAGAAGGCGGTGGACCGCGCCTACGACTGCTACCACGATCGACTGGCCGAACTGACCGGGGGCTCGATCGCCTCGGCTTCCGCCAGCGGCAAGGACAGTGTCGCCAACCGCCTCGACGCCGAAGGGAAAGCTGCCGCATACGGTGGTCTCGGTGACGCTTCTTTGGTCATCAGCCGGGTGGACGTCCAGGACGCACCCGGCCGGGCGCCGCAGTCCTGGTACGTCGGACGGCGTGCCGTCTCCGATGTCCGCACCCGCGACACCGTGGTGGTGCTGTGGACCACCCAGCAGGCGAAGAAATGGGCCCAGGCACTGCCCGAGGCACCGGGCGACGTCGTCCTGCGGCGGCAACTGCGCTGCACGCGCCAGCGCGTCGAAGACTACGCCGACGACATCTCCCTCGTCCTCCCCTCCCCACGACCACCGGCAGGCGACTCCGATCAGCAGGGCGCCGCGGATGGAACGACCGCAGATGTACAGCAGCCGAAAGAGACCCGGGCGCCAGCCCTCACCCCGACCGATGTCGCACGCCTGCACCGGCAAAAGCCTCAGCCGCCCGACGACTTCCTCCTGAGGGAGCTTCAGCGCTCTCGCCGGGGCAGCATGCGCGACATCGTCGAGACCATCCGCCGCGACCAGATGGACCTCGTCACCGGCTCCCCCGCGGACATCCTCGTTGTGCAGGGAGGGCCGGGCACCGGCAAGTCCGCCGTCGGCCTGCACCGCGTGACGTGGCTCGTCAACAACGGGCACTTCACCGCGCAGGACATCCTCGTCCTCGGCCCCCACCAGCAGTTCCTCGACTACGTCGGCCAGGTCCTGCCTACCCTCGGCACCCGCAACATCAACGCCGTACAACTGTCCCGCCTGTGGGACAGTGAGATCGCGGGCACCGACACGCCCCAGGCACAGGCCATCAAGTCCGACGAGCGCATGGCAGCCGTCCTGCACCAGCGGGTTGAGCAGGAGTGCCGGCCCGAGGCGATCGACGACTTCACCACTACGCCCTCCTACAAGGACGCCCAGCCGGAATTCACCGTCACCGCAGGCAGCACCACCCTGCGCATCCCGCGCTCCGAGGTCCTCTCCCTCCTGACGGACGTCCGCGAAGGCGACGGCTCCTACCGTCAGCGGCGCGATCGCTTCCGCAGCCTGCTTGTCGACCGTCTGCTGCAAGAACTCGTCGCCGTCGCCCCGCGCCGCAGTCGTGACAGCACCATCCGCCGCGACCTGGAACGAAACCGCCAGGTGGAGCGTCTGATCGAACGCGTCTGGCAGTCTCCCGGCCCCCGGGAGGCGCTCCGCAGCCTGTACGACTCCCCCGACCTCCTGCACGCCTGTGCCGATGGCATCCTCGACGCCCCGGAGCAGGCCGCTCTGCAGCGCCCCCGGGCCGACAAGGCAGACGCCGATCCCTGGACCCTCCACGACCACGTCTGCCTCGAAGAACTGCAGTACCTCATCACCGGCGAAACCCCACAACGCTATGGGCACATCGTCATCGACGAAGCCCAGGACCTCACCCCCATGCAGGCCCGCTCCCTGCGTCGGCGCTCCGCGGTGAACGGTTCCATGACCGTCCTGGGCGACCTCGCCCAGGCCACCGGCCCCCACGCCTACACCGACTGGGACCGTCTGGGCGCCCTCCTGTCCGACCATGGCGACTGGCGCGTCGCCGAACTGAGCACCAGCTACCGCGTTCCCGCAGAGATCATGGAGTTCGTCGCGCCCCTGGCCCGCACGATCGCCCCCGCACTGCCCTATCCGCGGGCCATCCGTGAAGCCGGCGAGAGGGCCGTCCGAACACTGGCGACCGAGCCGTGGAAACTCCTCGACGACACCGTCGGCCACGCCACCCGGCTCCTGGGCACCACCGACGGCAGCACCCTGCGCTCCGTGGCCGTCATCGTCCCCGACGACTCCGGCTGGCTCGACGAGATCAGTCGCCACCTGGAGCACGCCGCCGGCATCAGCGACGAACAGCGGGAGGCTGTGTCCGTCCTGGCCGCCGACCAGGCCAAGGGCATGGAGTACGACCACGTCCTCGTCGTCGAACCCGCCACCATCGCCGACCGCGGCCCTGCTGGCCTGCGCCAGCTCTACATCGCCCTTACCCGCAGCACCCAGAGCCTGACTGTCCTGCACACCTCCCCGCTCCCGCACGCCCTGGCGAACACCGGCAACACCACCGCGCCCCCGGCCGCCCAGACAACACCCGTCCTAGCGGACGCTGAACTCCCCGAGATCGGGACCGACATCCGAGTCCGCGTCCTCGGCCCCGGGCCCGGCGGCCGTTGCCGGGTCGAAGCCCTCTCCCCGATGACCGACGTGCCCCTGGTCCTGGCCATCCGCCACGGCTCCACTCCCCCGCACACCGGCGACGAACTGGACTGCTGGGTGCTCGCCCACGACCCACACCACTGCCTGCTCACCACGGACCAGCGCGGACGCCAGCCCATCTCACTCCGAATGGCCGAACGCTACGCGGCAGCCCTCGGCGTTTTCGAGGAACTCACCAACGAAGACGGAACCGCTCCGGACAACGCCCGCGAACGCCTCTCCGAACTCAAGGGCATGGCCAACCGCGTCCTACGCCGCGACCAAGCGGACTGGGTGGACGTACGACGTATGCTCGGCTCCCCGGACAAGCAACGGCTGAACCTGCTGCGCGACCTCGCCACAGCCACCAACCGGGCTCTCAAGGACGACACCCTCGACATCGACCGCCTTCGGGCGGACCTGGCACGCGCCAGCTGGACACAGCCACTGGCCGAGGCCCGCGCGACGCTGCAACAACGCCTGGCTGAGCTGTACGAGCCGGAAACCGCACGCGTAACGGCTCCGGCCAGACCGCAGCCCGCACAGAAGGAAGCCCCACCTATGACGCCCGTCGCAGACCTGCCCGCCATGCCAACACCCACCTCGACGGGTCTCTTGGACAGCCTGGAGGCGGCGGCGACCGCCGACCGTAGGTGCAAGAAGCATGAGGCAGTGCGCCACGCCTTGATGTCGGACCTGCTGTGGGCAGACCTTCAGCCGACCGACTCCCCAGTCATCGACGTCAGCCGCGTCGCCGAGGACGGCCACTTCCTCTACGAGGTTCTCGGTGCCGGCCACTCCACCCACGCCGACCTCCGCGCAGGAGCCGCCCGGCTCCTCGAGATCAACCACACCCTTACCGCTCCCGCCGACCGCCTGTACCTGGTCCTGTCTGAACCACCCACCAATGACTGGTCGACCGCTACCCTGCGCAGCGTCTTCGACGTCCGCGTCTTCTGGCGCACACCCGGAAGCTGGGATGGGCCCGACGCCGGATCTGCCCTCGAAGCCTGAACTCAGCCAGGCCGTCGGCCCGTCCGCACCCCATCCGCCGCACAAGCAGATCGGGACCGCCGGAAAAGGAAGGATGGTGTCCCGTGAAGTGGTGTAAAAAATCCGGACCACCTCGCTCCGGCGACGGCTTCTTCGGCAAGCACATTGAGATCCCACGGGTGCTGTCGATGCTGTTCCCGGCCGCCGGAGCAGTCTCTGCTCGGGCATCGGCCTTGTCGGCACTTGTGACCTGCGGAGTCGTGAACTCCACATCTCTACACCACTTGGCGGGACGTGACCAAAAGAAACGCCTCGAAGGTCCAACGCACTCGCGGCTACAGCCCATCACAAGCGGCACACCCTCAAAACGCCCAGGCCCGCCCGCACAAGGCGCGTCCTGCTGCTCGGTACACCGCCGTCAGCCACGTACCAGGACTCTCGATCTGTGATCTGACGACTCAGTTACTGACACATCACTATCCACGCCCCGGGGGGAACTCATGAGCAACCCGCAGTACCCGCAGCAGCCCACTCAGTTGCCATCGGAGTACGAGCTCGCGCAATGGCAGGCACTCCAGCAGTTCAAGCAGCGACCGCTGTCACGAGCGATGAGAAATGCCGGCGAGCAGGTCTCCAATGGCGTCAAGCAAGTCGGCAAGCGTGCCACGAAGCGACTGGAGAACTACCCACGGGCCAAGTCAGCCGTTTCGCGTGGGCAGGAATTCGTCGCCAAGGGCACGCACAAGGTCGGAGTCGGGGCTCGCGGAGCCGCCGACGCCCTGCCGGACTGGAGCGGCACAGCTGTTCAGTCCATACGACGAACGTTGGGACGACTCTCTCGAGCGGGACTCTCCTCAAAGCGGGTGGTTGCCCTCCACAACAAGCGCGGACACGATGTCGCAAGGCTCTCCGACGTGCGCCGCCTCGACCTCGAACAGGTTGATGCGGTCCGCGGGCGGGCAGCAAGCTGGTACTTTCCGGCCGCCGCGGCGCTCTCGGGAGCCAGCGCGGGTCTTGTGATCTCCGGAGGACAGCTCGTTATCGCCGCCTCCGCTGGCGCCGCGGCAGCTCCCACGGGAGGTGCGATCACCGGTGCCTTCGTCGCAGATACCGCGTTCGTCCTCGGACTCGCGTCCCGCGCCGTCGGCCAAGTCTCGCTGTTCTACGGCTACGACCCCGAGGAGCCTGCCGAAAAGCTCTTCGTAATGTCTGTCGTCAACGTCGGGACAGCAAGTTCAGCCACCGCCAAGAACGCTGCGATGGCAGACATCTCCCGGCTCACCCAGGCGCTCTTCCGCGGCAAGACGTGGGAGGTGCTGAACGAAACTTGTCGCCAAGGTCTCCTCGCAGTTCGCGAAGGCATTCAGCTTTCGCCTCACCAAGAAGGGACTCGGCAAGGCCGTCCCCGCAGTTGGAATCGTCGTTGGAAGCACCCTCAACTGGACCACTCTGGAAGGGATCGTCGACGCAGCCGAGGTGGCATACCGACGGCGGTTCCTCCTGGAGAAGTACCCGCATCTCGCCGACGAGGAGGCCTCAGAACCGTTTCCCGATGCTGACCCGGATGTCCCGGACGACGCCGACGAGGAAATCAGCTTGCTGGGCAAGATAGTCGAGGCAGGCGGACCTGACCTCCACTGACCGACGAGATCACCCATCTCGCCGAAGCCCTCAAACAGTGGTGCGCGGACACGGCTCTGTGCCGCTGCGATCACTGCCACGGGTCAGCGTCGCCAGCCGACACGTTGTCTGCCGGCGATGCCCCGAAGCGGGTACCTCAACGAACAGTGCCGGTCTCCAGCTCCTCTCGCTGCCCCGCAGATTCCTCTCTCGTTGCCGCGCTGAGGCGGCCTTCGTGTCGGCGGCACCACGCCGTCGGACTCCGTCAGCTGGTCTTTCGTGCGGTGAGAGGAGTGCTGTCGCGCACGGTCTCGACGCCGTCCACGGTGTTCGCCTTGAGCCGGGCAGCGACGGCGCCGGGACTGATCTCCCCTGCCTGGTATTGGCTGGTGGCAACTGCGGCGATCTGTGCGACGGTCAGGGCGCTGCCGTCCGCGTACTGGGCGAAGGCCTCATGGATGTGGCGGGCGACATCCCGGCGGGCCGACGGGATACCGATACCGGCCGCGGCCGGCCGGATCGACGAAGGGTGCGCAGGTGCATGGACAGTCGCGTGCGGCGGGACGGCAGCGGAGGCTGGCAGGGAAAGTGCCGCGCTCGTTGAAGCGGGGGCGGGGCCGGCGGGGTGTTGCCAGCGGTGGCAGAAGGCCTGCGCGAGGTGAGCGGCGCGGGCGCTGATGGCGTCCTCGTTCCACTGCTCGGGCAGCGACCGGTTCAGTGACAGAGCACTGTGCAGGAGGATGTCGGCCCGTTTGTGCTGCCAGGGGCCGTTGGAGACGGCCGGGTTGAGGCTGCGGGTGAGCAGGGTCAGGTTGCCCAGGCTGTGCAGGAGAGTCTGCCGGCGCTCACGCGCCTCGACGCCGTCCCCACCGATGGTGGGCAGGGGCCAGTGTGCCTCCCATGCCTGTGGCAGCAGGTGCTCGATCGTCAGGGTGCCGTTGTGGACGAGACGTTCGGTCTTGCTGGTGTAGAGGGCCTCTTCCAGTTCGGTGAGGATCAGGCGCAACCGGGCACGGGTGAGATGCCGGTACAGCGGCTGGGTGCGCAGCACCGTGTGCATGTCGTGGTCGGTGGGCCAGCGGCCTGAGTCGGTGTCCTGGCGCAGTAGGAAGTCGCTGACGACGGCCGGGTCGTCTTTGGCTTTGAGTTCTTTGAGGAGTTCCAGGAAGAGGCGGTTGTAGTTTTTCGTCGTCAACCGGCTCACAGTCCGGCGTACCAGATAGGAGTTGAGGGCAGCGATGGCTTCGGCGCGGTCGCTCTCGTCGAAGCGGGTGGTCAGCCACAGCAGGATGGGCACGACGGTGTTGGCATCCAGTACACCGACGGTGTGCAGGAAGCGGCCCTCGGCAGTGGCGGGCTGCTGCTCGTCGGTCAGGCGCCGGTAGGCGTCCGCCTGACCGTTGAGGTGTTGCATCAGCGCGGTCAGTGGTGTTTGGGCGTTCGCGACATAGCGCCGGAACGTCAAGAACAGCTCCGGTGTGAGGACCTCTTCGCCGAGTTCACTGGTCAGGTAGTGGGTGAGGAAGACATCCAGCCGGGGACGCTTGAGACGTCCCTGGCGTACTTCCTGGCGCCAGTCGGGTGTTTCAAGGCGCTGCCACACATCCTCGTAAAGCGATTCGACGGGCAGGCTCTGTTCCTCGGCTTTTTGGAAGACGAGGTTCTTGACCAGGTCGGAGGCCTGCAGTGGGGTACCGCGGTCGTTGAGGGACTCGAAGATGACCTGGGCGTTGTCCTGGGGCTTGAGATCGATGACGATGAGTTCGAACTTGTCCCGCAGTACGCGCACCAGCGCGTCGAACAGTTCGTCCGCAGTGTGTTCGCCCGCGAGGTCCTGTGCCCACTCGCCGGTACGGGCGGTGAAGAAGCCGTATGCCTGCTCGATCACCGATGCTCCCAGGCCTGCAGCAGCAGTGCCTGGGGCGGCGGGCTGGGGCCCGTTCATAACGGTGCGGAACGCCGGCCGGTCGAGGTTGGTGGGCCACACCTTGTAGGCGGCGTCCAGGTCGTCGCTCATGTCGTCGTCGTTGACGGTCAGCTTCGTCAGGGCCCGTACGTACTTGTCGTGCAGGTGCAGGCGACGTGCCACATCCCGCACTGCGGCCAGCAGGACCTGCAGCGTCGTCAGCCGCTGTTGCCCATCGATGACTTGACGGGCCGGCATCGACCCCGTCGGCGTGGGCATCTGGTCCAACACCACCGCGCCGAGAAAGTGGGGATGCACCTCCTCCCCCTCGAGGCGGCGCTGCACCAGGGCGGTGACGTCCTCCCAGAGCGGCCGCCAGTTGCGGTCTTCGGACCATACGTACGGCCGCTGGAAGACCGGCACCACCAGCCTCTGATCCGGACCGAACAACTCCCGCAGCGTCATCGCGTTCGTATCCACTGCCGCCCCCTTGCGTTCCGCCCTTGCGCGTCCAACAGCTTGTCCCCCACGAGGTACCGGAGGGCGACCCGCCCTGACGGCCGGGGTGATACCAGCGCGCGGACTCCGTGGAGAACGCGGGCTCTCACGTTCAGCTTCATCGTCCGCACCCGGGACACACCGCCCCCACCAGTCCCTCTCCGTTATCCAAAGATTACCGTCTGCACCCGGTTGCAGTGCCCTGCTCCGACCACGTCACTTACCTGGGTGAACCGCATCCCCCCGTGCATGCGTCTGCCCGGCGAATGCCCCTTCGGAGCAGCCGATTTCAGATCGCGAGGCGGCCGGGCGGACGCCCCTGGTCGGCCTGCACCATGAGGAGAACGTCAGGCGCGGCCCCAGCCCAGGTCCAACCCTGTGGAGTCCTTGAGAACCTTGTCTAGCGCTGCAACTTCCCCTCGGTCCTCGAACAGGGCACGGGGAAGGTGTTCGAAGGTAAGGGGGCCGGTGCCGTGCAGGATGTCGTCGTATGCCGACGCCACAGCGGCACCCAATAGCAGGTCCGTGGCTTGGTCGAGGTTCACGTGCCGTTCCGGCCACCGGTACTCTCCCCAACTCACTTGGAACACGGGAAAGAGCCACCACATGTCGCGGTAGGGGTCGGCGAACCTGGCCGCCTGTTCGCCCAGGAAATTGACGCCGTAGTGGGAGAGCGCGCAGACGTCCTCCTCGCGGAGGTCGAAGAGGCGCGAGGCGCATATAAAGGAAACGGCAGGGGTTCGGTCGGCCAGGTGCATGGGCAACGTGGCGGCTTCACGCAGGGTCGAGAGGCCGGAAAGGCGGGACACCACCCGTCCCATGTGCAGTCCGCTGCGCTCGGCAAGCGTGTGGTGAAAGTGAACCGTCGCCTCATGACTTGGAGGCTTGGCTTCCAGGTCGCTTTTCCAGTCCGCCATCGTCTTCGCCGCTGCCACGAAGCGGTAGGCAGGGTAGAGCTCTCTCCAGTCAACGGAAGGGTTGTGGGTGGTCAGGCCCGGCACCACCGGGTTCAACGCAAAATCGATGAGGGCCAGCACGACACTCCCGCCGAGTTCCCTCCCTGCCAGTGCGTTCGCCAGACGCCACGGAATTCCATACTCACCCTGCATCTCCTCCAGCAAGAGCTCCCGCAGCGTGGGGTCGGTCAGCCGCATGAAGGTGCCCTCGAACTGGAAGAGCTCATCGATCACCGCCGCGCACTCGAACAGGGTTCGGGTGGTGAGCGGCCCCTCAGAGGTATGCACGAGTTGCATGGGTCCCGTAACGCTGACACTCGTATCGTCGGGGCGCTCGATCATCTCCACGCCACCGCTTTGCCGCCAAGTGTCGTCCAGCGAATTTTCGAACGCCGCCTGCATATCCCAGGCCGCGAGATCGGACGCGGCCAGGCCCTCAGGGTCCAGAAGAACGTAGTAGGCGTAGTAGAGGTTGAGCCAGTCCAGCTCGTTGTACCTCAGCTCTCCGCGGGTGTGCTGGGGGTATCGATTGAAGGAGATGAAGGGGAGTCCACTGCTCCGGCCCTCGTGGAAGGCCACCGTCTCCTGGCGGCTCATGTGAGAGATCGTGTACGCGGCCAGTTGGTCCCTCGATCGCCGCAGCAGGCTGAGCAGGACGCCGACGGTTGATCCGTGGTACCGCGCCCAGTGGCTGCTCTCGTGCACGTAGGTCTTGTGCCAGGATCCGGCCGCAGTAATGAGGTCTTTGGTGCGGGTACGAGTCGGGTCCTGAAAGAGGATCTGACTGCGCAGGTTCAGTTCGGCGCCGCTGGAGTTCCGAAGACGCGGAGTGTGGACGGTCACTGGTCGCCCCCTTCTCTGCCTTCCGCGTCCTCACCACCGCCTTCCAGGCGGGGGCTCACCTCGTCCACGGGCCCACGGTCGCGCGCCCGCTCTACCAGCGCCCGCAGAGCGTCGTACAGCACATTTGTAGCCAATCCGGAGGCGACAGAAATGGAGATCTCGGCCCACTGCGCATGGCGCAAGGAATCGCGTCGGTCCTGATGCAAGGTTTTCAGGGCAAGGGAACACTTTCCGGACAGGCATTGATCCGCCTCGATTTCCCGTGCGAGCACCTTCAAGTTCGCAGCTTCACCACGGTATTCAATGATCGACATGGCAGGATTTTACAGATGATCTCCGCCTCCCGTGACGGAACTTGGCAGCACGGCCCGCGCCTAAAGCTGCGCAGAGTTCACGAATCGATAAGACGACCAACGCTCTGCGTGACGAGGAGTGACCTACTGATGCAAACGCAGAAGGTGCGATCGGCGGCTGTGATCCAGCCCAGGGCTGTCAACGAGGCGTCGCGCGCAAGCAGGCATCGCTTCTGACGTAGTCGTCGTCCGCCCGGCAGGGCTTGTTCTGTTCAACGCTATGAAGATCGACTGGACAGCGAAGGAGCACTCGCGCGACAGCGCCCACGTCTGCGACGACGGCCTGCGTCGGGAGCGTCCGATAGCAGTGGAGTGGATCACCGCGCTGAGAAGGGCGGTTGGACGATTCAGCACCGTCTGCTCACCTCAGCGTCGACTGGTACGACATGCTCCACATACAAGGGTGAGTCTGGTGCACCAGCATCGATGTCGGTGAGCAGCGCCGGAAGCAAATCCTCCTCGTACGCCGGCACGGAGTGCTTTCGCATCGTAGGGACGAGGCGGTCGTCCCAAGGGGCGTCCTCGTCCTGCAAGTGCAGGGTGTCGGTTCCTTCGGGGGCGGTGGCGAGGTAGTCGGTGGTGCGCATCCGCCAAGGGATCGCTGCTGGGGCGGCGTTGAGGAGGGCGCGTACGTGGGCCAGTCCGGCCTGGTCGAAGTCGGCGCGGACGGCGACGTTCCAGCCAGCGTCCGAGAGGGATGCGACGGCGCCGCATTCCTGTCTGGAGGGGGTGCCGGCGGTGCAGATTACCCGGGGTGTCACGGGGCTGTCTCCCGCCAGGGCGCGGTTGCAAGCTGCGGCTAGGACGGAGGGATTCTCGGTCACGAAGACCCACAGGTCCGGCCGCTCGGGGGGCTGCCAATCCACCGAGGCCAGTTCCCGGGGTGGAAGGGTGTAGGTCACGCCGGGCGGGATCCGCCAGTGTCGGGGCGTAATGCCGGTGATGATGAGTCCGCCGAGCAGGTCGTCGCAGTCCACGCCCAAGCGGGCCCAGGCCGAACGGGTTGGGATACCGGAGGAGCCGGTCAGGGCAAGGACGAGGGCGGGCAGGGGGCCTGCGTCAAGTGCGTGGGGATTGCCGGGGACCATCAGGCGGCGGTCGATGCTCCGGCCGGGCGGCGGCAGTTGCGCGGCGACCTTGAGCGCCTGCTCGAGGAGGTCGCTCGGGTCGGGTGTATTGAGCAGGCGGGTGATCCATCCGAGGGTGCGCAGGCGGGTGAAGACGGTGTCGGGGCCGACGAGTTCGCGGACGTGGTGGGGCAGGTCGGCTGTCGCGTTTTCCAGGTGGGTGCGGATCCGGTCGGTGGCGATGGTCTGCTGAGCGCGGTGGCGGGCGTTCGTCGCCAAGCGCCGGTTGCAGGCGTGGGCTGCGACGGCGCCAGGAGTGAGACGGGAACCACGGGCACTCAAGGCGCTGGTCAGATAGGCCAGGTTAATGCGGCGGCTCTGGCCTGGCTGGAGAGGGCGTCCGTCGATGAGGCCGGCGGCGGCCGCGCACTGTGCCGGTTCGGTGGGCACGGTTACGGTGACGGCGGGCCCGCTGGCGAGGGACTCATCCCCGCGCCGGTCGGCCGCTGCTGCCAGAGCCTGCCACAGCCACGCGAGGTCGAGGCTGAGCAGCGGCGCAAGGTCAGCGTCCTTGCATGCTCCCGCGCACAGGGTGCAGGTCATTGCGCTCCCCCAGCCGGCAGTGTCGGGTCTGCTTCTCCGGGCAGGGGGTGGTCGGCGCGGATGTGCATGGGGAAGGCGACGACGGTGCCGTCGGTGCCGGCTTCGAGGTCGTGGGCGTCGATGCCGTCCCAGGCGCCGGGTGCCCCGTCCCACAGGTAGGAGGTGCACAGGATGTCGAGGTCGAGTTCGGCGAGGTAGCGGGCCAGTCCTTCGCGGCCGCGTTCGTCGACTTCGGCGGGGACTTCGTCGAGGGGGACCAGGCGCAGGCCGGTGGGGGTGTAGCGGTCGTAGGCGGCGGCGATGGCGGCGAGCATGGGGGCCAGGACGACCAGGCGGCGTTCGCCACCGGACAGGCCGGTGCGTGAGCCCCATTGGCCGGTGATGGGCTGACCGTTGGGTCCGGGGCGTTCGACGACGTAGCGGACTTCGACCCAGGCGCGGATGTCGACGGCGGTGGTAAGGCGCTCGTACATGGTGGAGCCGTCCGCGGCGGCCAGGAGGGCTTGCAGTGCCTGGCCGACTTGTTCCTTCTGGGCGTCGGTGCGCAGGGCGTCGCCGACGGTGCAGCACAGTTCGTACACGGTGCGGGTGGCCGGGTCGAGGTCGCTGCGCAGGTCGATCTGGACCTGGACGCCGACGCCGGAGGAGGCCTGGGCGGAGCGCATCTTGCGGTTGACGGTCTTCTTCCAGCCGGTCAGGGCGGCCCAGGCGGTGCCGATGGCGGAGGGCAGGCGGCCGATGACGAAGTCACGCAGGGCGGCGGCCTCTGCGGCGTCGAGTCCGGCTTTGGCACGGCTGGCAAGGCTTTGGGCGCGGTCGGCGGCGGTGAGGGGGTCGTAGGGGGTTTCGGCGTGGGTGAGGACGAAGGTGTCGAGCCCTTCGATGCCCTCGGGTGCGTCGCCGCGGGCAATGGTCCAGGTCTGAGCAAGTTCGGCGCGGACGGTGTCGTAGCGCTCGCCGAGGGTCTTCTTGGAGGCGGTGGGGCGGCGGGCGAGGAGCGTGTCGACGGCGGTGATCAGGGCGGCGGGGTTGGGGTGCTGGATGGTGAGGTCGGGATCGGCGTCCAGGGCCCGGGCCAGGGGTGGCCAGGCGAGCAGGGCGCGCAGGCGGGCTGCGGTGGACATTTGCAGGGGTAGGGCTTCGGTGAGGCGTTCGTGGGCGGTGGCGAGGTTGCTCTCGCAGCTGCTGAGGTGTTTTTCGGCGGTGAGGGTATGCGCTGTGGCGTCTTTGAGCTGCTGGTTGAGGTGCTTGGCTTGGGCGGTGGCGTGCTCGTAGCGGCGGGCCGCGTCGTCGGCGTCCCCGTGGGCTTGGGCTTCGGTGAGTTCTGCCTGGGTCTCGAGCACGGTGGTGTGTGCGTCCTGGGCGCCGTGCTGGAGTGCGGCGAGGCGCTCGGCAAGGACGCTCTCGTCAGGCAGGGTCTGCTCGATGACGCGCTTGAGGCGGGGCAGCAGCCGGCTGGTCAACTGGGTTGCGCAGCCGTTCAGTTTTCGGGCCGCGGCGTGGCTGGTGTCGATCAGTCGGGTCAGGCTGGCGGGGTCGGCGGGCAGGTGCAGGCTTCGGGCGCGGGTTTGCCAGTCGGTGCGCAGGCGGGTGTGTTCGCTCGTGGCGTCGTCGGCCTGCCGGCGCAGAGTCTGGGCAACGGTGTGGCGTGCGTGCGCCGTCTTTGCCATGCCGACGCGTTCGGCTTCGGCCGTGGTCAGTTCGCTCTGCGGAGGGAAGCTGGATCCTTGGGCGCGTAGGGCGTCGCGTTTGCGGTGAGCCTCTGCGGCGAGCTGGCGCTCGGCGGCGGCATGGTCGGTCAGCTCCTGCGCGGCGGTATCGAGCTCGTCGGCTCGCGCGCGAGCCTGGGTCAGGCGGGTGCGGGCGCCGACGTGCGAGGCGGCCGGAATGTGCTGGCCTGTGGCGTGCAGGGCGGTGGCGGGGCGGGCGGCGAGGGTGCCGGCGGTGAAGGTGCCGTCGCGTCCGATGACGAGCGCTGTCGTGTCCCGGCGGCCCTCGTCGGGGGTGGTGGTGTCGGCCAGGGCAATGCGATGCAGGACGGCGCGGGCGAGGTCGGCGTGCGGATGGCCGTCGGCAATGTCGAGGACGGCGGTCAGATTGTGTTCCTGGACCGTCCCGGTGGGGCTGATGTGCCAGGCGTGGCTGGTGGCGCCGCCCGCGTGCAGGTGGGCGCTGAGGATGCCGGAGGCGGCCAGGGCCAGCTCCAGCAAGGCCTTGGCCTCTGGGGCGTCGTCGAGGGCTGGCTGCCATTCCAACAGACTGCCGAGCGCGGTGTCGTCCTCGCCCGCCCCGGCCCAGCTGGGCCGGGGCAGCGGCAGGAGCCGCCCCGACCGCAACTGGACTGCCTGCGCGCGGTATTGAGCTGCGGTGCTCTCGAGATCTGCTGCGGTGGCGAGGTGGTGTTCGGCCGCGCTGTCGTGGCTGGCGGCGAGCCGTTCAGCGATGCGCAGGGCGTCCTCAGCCCAGGCGGTGAGCTGGTCGCGGACCGCGGCAGGTTCCGCATGCTGGAGGGCGTCGACGTCGTGTGTGTCCCACACCGGCGACGGGTCTCCGCCCGGGGCTGCTGGGTCGTACAGGCCCCGCAGCACCGGATGCTCCTGCGCCCACCGCGTCACCTCGCCGAGCACCCGGCGGGCGGCCGATCGGGCCGCCGCGGTGGCACGGTCCTGGGCTTGGACGGCTTCGTCGTAGGCGCTCTCGGCACCGGCTGCCGCGCGGTGTGCGACCTTGGCAGCTTCTTCGGCGGCTGCCACGCTGTCATGGTCGCGCAGGACCAGGGTGGCCCGGTCAGCCGTGGCACGGTGCTCGCGGGCGTGGGCCGTCCACGTGGCGGCGAGCCGGTTGAGGCCCTCACGGTCGTGGGTGAGGGTGATGCCCGGACCGGGATCGGTCATGCGGTCGGCGACTCGACGGGTGACGCGGGCCCGGGGATGGTGGGCGAGCAGGGTCTCCAACGCCACCGGCGCTCCCCCGGCCTCCTCTGCGTCGGCCAGCGTCTCGCGGATGTCGCCGATGACCTCGTCGAGGGCGTTGCGGCCGTTCGCGGTCTGCCGGATCGCGTCCTGGGCGGCCTCATGCAGGCTGGCGTAGCTGCCGGCTGCGGTCTTCTGTTCGGCGCGCAGCCGTTTGCGCAGGCTCATGACGTGCCCGTGGGAGCGGTAGGCGTCGCTGGTCTCGATGGCGCGCACAGCGGCCTGGGCCCGGTCGCGGTCGCCTTCCAGACGTTGGACGTCCTCTGCGGCCTGCTCGGCCTCGGCTGTGGCCCTCTCCAGCAGGCCGGTGTGCTTGTGGACGTCCCGTTGGCGGGCGGCGGCGGCATCGTGGGCGTGGCGCGCGTGGCTCTGGGCGGTGCGGGTGACGTCGACGGCGTGTCCGCTCCATACGCGGGCGAACTCTGTCAGGAGGGTGGCGGCGTGTGCGTCTCGGGCGAACGCCTCGCGGGTGGTGTCGGATTCGGCGAGCGCTTCGGCGGTGGCGGTGACGACGTCCTCGGCCACCCCGGGCAGGGACTGGCGCAGCGCGTCGGCGGCCGCGGCTGGGGAGACGTCGCCCAGCAGGGTGGGGTTGCGGACCTCCCGCAGCCGCGAGGCGAGCAGCCTCAGTTCGCCTGCGGTGGTGGACCAGATGCGTCCGGCCAGTTCTTCGACGTACTCCTCGGGCTCGGCGAAGACACGTCCGCCGGCGGCCTCGACGCGGCTGGTGAACTCCTCGAGTTCCAGGGCACTGTTGTGGGGACCGCGCAACGCCAGATCTTCGAGCGGGCGGCCTGTGACCATGAAGGGGACGACCTTGACGGCGGGGGTGGAGCTGGGTGAGTACTGCAGCCGGGCTCCGAAGCTGACCACACGGCCGTTGTCGGCCGCCTCGTCCGGCAGGTCGGGTGCCGTCGCGCTGTCCGGGGCGGCGAAGGTCAGCCACAGGTATCCGTAGCGGCGGCCCTTGGCGGGGGCGCCTTCGCTCATCAGGAGTTTCAAGGTGGTGGGGCGGGCCTTGCCGGCGGCCAGTTTGGCTCCGTTGAGATCGAGGAGGTAGGGCCACAGGGCTTCCAGCGCGGTGGTCTTGCCCGTCCCGTTGGGGCCGCGCAGCAGCAGTCGGCCCGAGGGGGCGACCAGGTCCAGGTCGCCGTAGCGCCACACGTTCGATGCCCCTGCGCCTATCAGCCGCCAGCGTCCGCCGAAGCGGCCGGTGTTGCCGGACGGCGCGGGCGTCGGGGGCTGGGTGAAGTCGAGGTCGAGGATGTCACTCATGCCGGGGGCTCCTCCGCGGCCCGGTCGGTGTTCATCGCGTCGAACAGGCCTTCCTGCTGGGCTGGGGGCTGTTGCGGTGCTGGCCTGGCGGCCCGGGAGCGGGGGCGCGGGGTCTTGGGCTGGGCAGTGCCTTCTTCGGCCCAGCGGCCGGTGGCGGGGGCGAACCACCACATGAAAGTCGCCTCCCCGCCGGCCGGTGCGGCGGCGGGGATCAGCCGGGCCAGGTGGGTACCGGTCAGCAGGTCGCGGACCTTGCCGGCGAGCAGGGACGGGTCCTGGATGTACTCGCTGCCCCAGCCGCCGCGGCCGGCGGCGTTGCGGGTACCGAACGCGGTCAGAGCTTCCACCACAGCCTTCTCTCCCATCCCGCGCCAGCCCGGCCCGGGAGCGTGGTCGGTATGGCCGTGCAGGGCGGCATGGTCCAGAAGAAGCAGTGCGGCATGGGCGACGGTTCCGGGCGCGGGGAAGGTCAGCGGCCCGAGCTCATGGGGGTGGCGGAAGGCTTCGTCGGGGACCACGAACGCCGCTCCCTCCGCCCGGCGTTCGAGCACGAGCCCGAAGGCGTCGGCCAGCGGGCCTCCGTCGTCACCGCGCACCCGTTGGCTCAGCCACTGCGCCTCTGCCTCGTCCAGCAGTGCGGTGTGAACACAGGTGTCGTCCACGAGCGCGCGGCGCATCCGGCGTGCGGCGTCCGGCTCCCGCTGTACCTGCTTCAGCCAGGCCTGTGGGTCGGCGGCAGGGTCGAGGGTGCCGGGGTTGGCGATGACGTAGGCCAGTCGGGTGTGGTGGATGGCCAGCAGGACGGGCGCCTGGTCGTCGTGGAGGTAGCGGTCGAGGTCACCGTCGAGGCGTTCGATCACGCCACGGTCATCAAGCATGTGCAGGGCGGCCAGGACGGCCCTGCGCTCGGTGATGTCGTGGCGCACGGGCAGTCCGGCCTCGGCAGCAGCCGCGTGCGCCTGGGTGACCAGGTGCCCTACGCCCGTGCGCGAGGGCATCGACTCCGCGGCCGCCAGCAACAGGAAGAACCACGAGCAGGCAGCAGGCGTGGGTCCCTGTTCGGCCCATGCCTGGGGGCGTGGGGGCGGGCTCTTACGCAGGCGCACCAGGTCGCGCTCCACGATCAGTACCCATCCCAGTCGGGCGACGGCGGAGCGCAGCGCGTGCTCGTTGCGGCGCACCGCGGCAATGAGTTCGTCGTCGCGGCCGCCGATGAGCCAGCAGCGTGCTGCCAGACGGCGCAGCAGCGCGGCCGCCTCGGCGTCGGCCTCGGGCCGCCAGGCCTTGCGCCGCGGCGAACGACCGGCAGCAGGCGTCGGGGCGGGTGTGCGGGTGCTTGTCTGTTCCCTCATGCCGCACCCTCCTGACGGGAGATGGGCCGCAGAACAGCGTCGGGGGCGTCGGGGCGGGAGTGAGTGATGCGCAAGGCGGCGTGTGTCGATCGGTCGGGTGTCGTCGTGGTGTCCGCAAGGGCGGCGAGGACCTCGGCGGAGGGGCGTTCGCCGGGCCGGTGGAAGAGCGGGATGCGTCCGGGCAGGAGCACGCGCCAGGTGGGGGCGATCAGGGCGCCGGTGCCGGAGCCGGTGTGAAGGAGAGTGCAGGCCAGACCGCCGCTCGTACCGGTGCGCCGTGGCCCGGTGGCGCCAGTGCGGGCGGCGGCCATCAGGGCGGCGAGTGCGGCCCGGGCGGCAGCTTCGTCCAGCTGCTGGCTAGGAAGCGCGGCCAGGACTGCGGCGAGCGCCTTTCGGTGTCCGGCTTCGCGGCGTGCCCGGGCCTCGGCGACTTGGGCTTTGGCCGCGGTGTCGTCGCGCGGTGCGGCGCCCCTGCCGCGCGGGCCGGACCGACCCGCGGTACGCAGCAGCGTGGGCACGGGCACCTGCCCTCCGTCGCGCCAGGAGGGGTTGCGGCCCCGGTCGTCTTCGTCCACCTGGCCATAGAGCTTCCGCCAGGGGTGATCGCCGACCGAGGCTTGGAAGATCTGCACCCCGATGTCCGGGGTCAGCACGGCACGGGCCAGGGCCAGAGCGCGGCTGCGGGTGGAGGCGGTACCGGCCGAGGAGTGCAGTCGGCGCAGGTTGGCGTGCATGCCCGGCAGCGCCCGCACCAGTCGCAGCGAGAACCGTGCGGCCCGCCCGGTGCGGGCATCGAACCACGCGCACAGTCCTTCCCAGTCCTCCCTGCGGCCGCCGCGGGAGGCGCTGAGCGCGCCGGCGGCGATGAGGTCGCGCGCCTGGGAGGCATCGACGGCTGCCTGGGACAGGTGGCCGAACCACGGCCGCAGGAACACGAGTGCTGCGGCAGCCCGGGCGGATCCGGAGTCGAGTTCGGCCCCCACGCGGGTGGCGTAGTCGACCAGCAGGCCCTTCAGGTCGCTGGTGCGCTCCTCGTCCAGGTCGAACCGGTCGGCAAGGCCGATCAGCGCGTCCTCGGCGCCGACCAGTGCGGCATCGAGGTCGTCGTGGCTGGTGAACACCGACCCCACCGCATCCAGCACGGCGGCGTCGAGGAGGCCTGCATCGGGCTGGGCCGTATCCAGGGCAGCTGCGAGCTGCTCGAGGTGGGAAACGATGCGGCTGAGTGATGCGATCGGGATTTCCCGCGCGGTGACCGTGCCGGCCAGGACCTGGCGGTAGAAGCGCTGAACGTGCCGGCCCGTGGGGCTGGCGGTGTAGCGCCAGTTGCGGGGCAGGATCTCGGCGTAGCGGCGTGCGTGGCTGGTGTCCGTCCTAATCGAGACCGCACCCATGTCCTTCAGCGCGTCCAGGCGCGTCTCCACCAGACGTGCGTCCAGGCGCGTTCCACCAACCACCACCGCCGCAGCGATTTCGGCGACCGTCAGGTCGGTCACCGACCCCTCCAACACATCCATGATCGCGATGTATTCACCGGACTCGGGCCGCACCAGATATCCCACGGCCTTACGCGCGTCGGTCACGCTGCCGGTCACGGCGGGCATTTCTTCTTCTGATGACACCGCTCCCCCTCCACGACGCCAAGCACGCTTGCCCTACGCCTCCTTTGGAAGGTAGACGCCACCACCGACAATGCTCCGGGGAAAGCGTCAATTAAGGGAGCACCTGTCAGGCCGTATGCGACGCAAATGCATCGCATCCTTCCTGTTCAGAATGATCAAGTGCCACGTCGCACTCTCCCTCGACGTGGTCCGCCTGGATCGCACTTGAGCTGCACTGACGACTACCCCAGCAGGGCATGAAGCTCACAGGAGCAGCGCATGAAGGGCGTAGTCGCAGTCTTTGCCGCCGCCGCTTTTCGGTTTCGATTCGGCCATGTTCAAGAATGATCCGAAGCCCTGCACGCGACTGTCGAGCAACGTCCTCCACCCCCGGATATTCGATAAAGCGTTCGACTATTCGGTGGCTTCGCCCTTCGCCCTGTCGGCGGATTTCGGTCTACGAGAATCCACGGGAGCAACCTCAGAGGATATAGATGTTCTGCGCACCCACGATGCGTCACGGGCCAGTGCACACGGAGGAAGTTTCGAGACCAACGGGCTCAGTGGTAGGCGTTGCTGCTCTTTCGCCACCCGAGATGGGCCCGAAGGCGGCCGGCCAACCCGGCGTGGTCTGCGAGGACGGTACCAAGGGGCGTTGGGCGCGACCGCAGCAGCAAACTGAGGCCGTGGCAACCTCTCCGGAGGGCCAACATCCCCGCGCCGGGCAGCCACCAGCTTCTCACCAGGCAAGCGGCGGGCGCCGAGCACGAACCCGGTCCCACGCCGCTTTCCACAAACCACCATCCCAGCGGCGAGCAGCTCGACGACCCCCGCAGCGCGCACCCGGGTCCGAGCCGATGCCCGCGCGAACCCCGGCCAGGACCTGTACCGGTCCTGGGCACGTTTGTGATGTTCTTCCCTGACGGATGCACAGAACGCGCTACGGTCCTGTTCAACCAACTGTTTCCGGGGAAGCTTCATGATCGAAATTGCCGTCGCCACGTCACTCGCGGCGACGTGGCTGTTCAAGAAGGCATCGCGGGTAGGGAAGCGAGTCGACGGCGAGGTCGACCATGCTCTTGATGCTGCGCTTGACAAGCTGTCCGGGGTGGTTGACCAAGCGCTTGGTACCGACAGGGTGCTCACCCAGCTGCGCAAGGAGGCTGACGAAGGTCTGCCCCAGCTCAAAGACCGTACGCAGCGGCAGGTCGAGGATGCTCTTGCCGACGTGGCCGAAGGCGACGAAAGCTTCGCCGCGCAGCTGACCGCCGCCGTTGAAGCAGTCCAGGAAGCCGCGCAGGGGCGGGGATCTGCGAAATCAGCAGGAGCAGGCGGCGTGGCCGCAGATCAAGTCAACATCAGAGCCGATCAAGGTTCGATTGCCGCCGCCGTCATCACTGGCGGTGCATCGATCGGCACCCCTCCGCAGCCGGACTCGAACAAGGGCTGACCCCGTCCGGTGAAAGAAGTGGCCATGCGGTCCAGCCCCCTCCCCCACCCGCCGAGCTGCGTGACCTAACAGTCAATGCCTCCAACGGCGGCCATGCCACCGGCATCCACAACGATTACAGGCGGTACTACTACTCACGCTCCGACCAACCACTGCCCCTGGAGACCCCACGAGCGCTGCTGTCGTGGACTGCTGGGCAATTGGGAGTGCACCCATCCGTCGGAGACGGACTACCCCCGTATGTACCGCGAGCACACGACACGGCACTTCGCGCGTACCTCGGCACACTCGCGGCAGGGGAGACCGGACTTGCTGTGCTGGTGGGCGGCCCCTGCGCTGGAAAGACGCGCGCTGCGTACGAAGCCGTAGTCGAGCGCCTTTCCGGTTGGGACCTGCTCTATCCCAAGTCCGCCGGCGCACTGACTCGCCTGGCCTCTGGGTCCATCGCGGAACGTACGGTGCTGTGGCTCGATGATCTGCACATCACCCTGACGGACAAGGACGGCGAGACGGCAGCCGAGGCACTGCACGCGCTGCTGGACTCTGGACGGCACATCGTGGTGGTAGCCACCATCTGGACATCACGCCACGAAGCCCTTACCGCCCCACCCCGTCACGATCGGCCGGACCGTCACACACAAGCCCGGGCATTGTTGTCGCAGGCGCATCTGTTCCCTGTCTCCGATCAGTTCACCGGCCAGGCGATGGAGGAGTTCGCCGAGGCATCCGTCGGCGAGCCGGCCTGGGGGCAAGCCGTCCGCAGTGCGCAAAGGGACGGCAATCTGTGCCAGACGCTCGCAGCCGCAGTGGATCTGATGCGCCGCTACGAGCAGTCCGATTGCGCAGTGGGACGGGCGTTGGTCACTGCCGCTGCCGACGCCCGCCGACTGGGACTGCACGGTCCTCTGCCTCTGGAAGTCCTGCAGGAGGCAACACCGGGCTACCTCACCCAGAAAGAGCGCCTCGAGGTCACACCCGAATGGCGCGACGTGGGCCTTGAATGGGCTCAGCACAAGGTCCAAAACGTTGCCTGCGCCCTGCCGGCAGTACTGGACGCTAGCGGCATGGGTCCCGCACCCGGTCTGTGCGGACTCGACGACTACCTAGAAGATCACCTGGCAGAACGCCGCAGATTCACAGCACCCCCAGGAACCTTCTGGGAAGCTGTCCGCCATCCTGCCGTCCCGGGGACCGCCTTGGCGGAGCTGGCGATGGCCGCCACGACCCGTGGTCGCTTCGCCATCGCCGCCGGTCTGTACCAGGAAGCGATCCGCCGGGGCTGTACGACCGAGGGCTTCGAGGGACTCTGCTTCCTCTACAGCGAGACCGAGCGGATCAAAACCCGCCAAGGGCTCGACGAACTCCGCGATGCGCTAACCACGATCAGCGATGGCGGAAGTAGCCAAACCGAACTGGGGTGGATCCTGGCTGCGATGCACACCTCGCAAATTCCTGTCGAGTACGGCGACGAACGGGCAGCGATCGCCGAGAGTCTCTTGACGGCTGCGGTGGATGCAGGCGACGCCCATGCCGTCCCGCATCTGCAGGAGCTGTACGAGCATCAAGGCCGATTCACCGACGCTGCTGCACTGGAGCACCGCGATCCGCAGGAACCCACGAAGCTCCCGGCATTGGTGACAACGCTCTTGCAGGCTGCCGACGGCGATGCTGCTGCACTGGACGCTGTGGAACACATCGTGACCGCGCGCGGTGAGGCCCTACGTACCCTGGCTTCCCAGGCTTTCGACGTCGTTCCCAGATTGGCGCACTGGCCCACCAAACTGGCACAGGCCGGGGCCGGCCACTTGGCACTTGCCATCCTCCGGGCGGGCGTGGAAGCCAATGACCCCAACGCAGCTCACGATCTGTTCTCCTACCTGGACGACAGGGGCCAGCCCGCAGCAGCCGAATCCGCGCGCCAGGAGTGGGCAGCCTCCAGCACCTCAGGATTCGCAGACCTCTTCCGCCACCTCTGGCCGGATCGGTCGCGCGAAGCGCTGTGCATGTTGAGCCGGGCTCGACGAGAAGGGCGCGGTCGGGCGGTACACCAAGCAATCAAGCCACTGCTGACCAGAGGTATCCGCGATCGCCGACTCGCAACCGGCGTGCTGCGGCTTCTGGCCGCGGACGGAAATGCTGGGGCGGCGCTCGAGCTGGCAAGGGTGCTGGCGGAGGGACGTGATGCAGCCGACATGCCACAAGAGGTAGACACCCTGCTGCAGTTCGCTGCACTAGACCTCGGAGCAGCCCGACGTGACCTCGGTACTCTCGCCGCTGCCCGAGGCAATGTACAGGAGGCTCAGCGTTGGCTGTTGAAAGCCGCGGACGCGGGCGACTACACCGTCATCACCGAGGGCCTGCTGGGTCCCCAACTTTTCCCCGATGACCCACCTCGTGCCCAGGCAATCGCCCATGACGGGCTCATGGCTGACGGCACGCCGGCAGCACCCTGGGGACTGTCTCTGTAGGAGTCGATGAACAGGGCTCACCAGGGCCCGCCCGCTCTCGGTCACTGTTGGCGAAGTAATTCTTGGGCTTCAGCAGCCGCGAGGGAGTCCGTACTGGAGGCAAGATCTTGCAGTACGGGATGGGCTCCTAGCCGTGCGGCGGACAGGGCCACGACCCGGCGGGTGGCGGTGGTGGTGGCTGTTTGGCCGAGGTGTCGAAGCAGTGAGGCATCGTGCTCCGGGCTGCCTGCGCCCAGGGCCCATCCGACCACGAGTCGGACACTGTCGTCCTTGATGTGTGACCATCCGATGGTGCGGATCGGCTCAAGGGCTTCGGGGCGCATGAGTTTCGTAAGGAAGCGCACGGCAGCTCGCTGCACACCATAGTTGTTCTTGTCGACGTTCTGGCTGATCACTGCCCCCAGCGAGCTGCCGAGCAGACCGCTCAGCTGCCAGGGTCGGATGAGAACGGACGCGGTGAGCCGGTCGATTCTCTCAGGGGAAAAAAGGCCTTCTTGGATGAAGGTCTGCACTCCTGGGATTTCCAGTGGCGTTCCTGCCCCTGCCAACGGGGAGGCGGACAGATCGCTGATGAAGCGCTTCTTCACCTCGGCGAGGAGCTCTCGTTGCCAGGCCTGGCCTGTCACCAGTCGCAACTGTTGGAGATCTTCCCGGATGGACTGCATGCGTGCGTGTTCCCGCCCTGTGAGGGCGAAGCCTCCCCAGCGGAGGAAGGTGAAGGCTTCTTCTCTGGCCGTGAAGAATTCGTCCGTGTCGTCAAGGATCTTGAGCGCGTAGTCCTTGAACTCGGGTGCCCGGTGTTCCATGCCTGCCGGCCCGCGCCCGTTCGCTTGGAGACTTCTGCGCAAGGGCTCCAGGAGCGTTGCTGTGACCGCTCCGTCCCGCATGCCCAGCGCGAGGTCCGCAAGGAACTCATGGCTCTGTGTTCCTGTCATGAACCCGGCCGCCTCGCACGTCGTGAAGTAGCGGAGCGGGTCTGTCCGCAGTCTTTCCTGCAGGATCGGTAAGACATCTGGGCCTGTGGTGATGAGAACCTCTCGTACGAGGCGCTCTTCCTTCTCAAAGCTCTGGCCTGCGTTGTCCAGGAGTTTGTGGAGGAAGGTTTCGCGGATGCGGGGGCGGGACAGGAGGTCAGGACGATTGCGGTACAGGTGGGCGAGCCTGAGCCACTCCGGGGTCGTCAGGTTCTCCCCTTCCCCCATGCGGAAGATCAGCTCCATCTCGGTTGACGTCGCCTCGGTCAGGCGGGCTGAAGACGTCTTCGGGGTGAGGCCCTGTGCTCGGCTTGCGTACAGGTAGCAGTCAACGAGGTCCAGGGCATTCAAGCCAAGGGCCTTCTCGTACGCAGAGCAGCGCTCGATGGTGAAGTCGGCTTTGCCACTCTCGAGGCGGTTGATGGTGGCCGGCTTCAGTTCCTCCTCCAAGTGCCGGTTGAGGGCTGCCGTGAAGCTGGCCGTTTCTTGGATCTTTGGATCCTGATGGAAAGCGCGCATCGCACGCACAAGCCATGCGAACTTCTGTAACGGCAGACGCGGCTGTTCCATGGGCAACAGCTTGCGACCAGATGGCATACGCCCAACTCCTCTCTCCTGTACGGACAGTGTGAGGGAAGTGACTCCAACTATTCCCACCGAAATGGATTCCTGCGTGACGATGGGTCGCCCGCGCAGTAAATCGCCGGTGTTTGAGCGCCCAGGGCACCATCGGAGCCGAAGAGGCCGCCACGGTCCAGGAAGGCAGTCCGATGGGAAACAAAGGCCGAGCAAGGACGCGCCGGTTTCGCATGAGCATGAAGCGCGTCCTTGGTTCTCAGGCACCCGTGCTGGGAGTTTTGTGCGAGACGGCGATTCAGGAGCAGACGCCCTCGGTACGGCTCTCCCTGCTCGGGCTCGCCTGCCTGCTCTCTTTCATCTCCGAGTACTCGCACCAGAGTTGCCCGGCCGCACGCCGGCATCGCAGTACCGCTTCCGAAGGTCGGGCCGCCCAGCCGAGTAGCCCTTCAGGCAGCGGACCGCACGACGCCTCTTCGGAAGACCCAACCAGCGAAATGGAGAACTAGTGGATCACGAGTACAGCACCGTCTCCCGACCCGTCGACGGGCCGGCGTTCTTCTCCGTGGAAGAGACACGCACCACGCATCCGGCCATGCCGAAAGAGCACGTCCACCACGTTGTCAGGCACCCTGGCGGGTCAGCCGTGGTTGCAGTGCTCGACGACGACCGCGTCCTGCTGGTCGAGCAGTACCGGCCGGCCGTGGACCAGGTTCTGCTGGAGCTCCCTGCAGGCCGCACCGAGAAGGGGGAAATGCCAGAAGAGACCGCCGCGCGTGAGCTTTTGGAGGAGACCGGCTACGTCGCCGGCAGGATGGTGCCGCTCCTCGCCTTCCATAACGCACCCTCCTTCTGCGACGGCGTAACCCGTCTGTTCGCAGCGTTCGACTTGGAGCGGGCACCGGACATTGCGGTGGAGCAACTTCCGCTGCGCACGCGACAGGTACCGCTCACGGAGATTCCGCGTCTGCTGGCCGACGGCAGCGTCACGGATGCCAACGCCATCATCGGGCTGCTGCACCTGGTCAACTACCGAAACGGAGCCCTCCGTGGCTGACGACACCCTGCACATCGCAGTGATCATGGACGGTAACGGACGATGGGCCAGCGCTCGCGGTCTGCCGCGTACAGCCGGCCACGAGCGCGCCCATCTGTCGGTCGAATCCACCATCACAGCTGCCCTGGAATGCGGAGTGACTCATCTGTCTCTCTTCGCCTTCTCCAGCGAGAACTGGAACCGTCCCGATGAGGAAGTGGCGCTGCTCATGCAGCCTGGATGCTGGCTTCTGACCGACGAAGAGCTGGCGAGCTACCAGCAGCGGAACATCCAGATCACCTTCATAGGGAATCTGACGGACCCCCGTATCCCGGATGCGTGTTCGGACTGGCTGCGGACGACGGCCCAGCGCACCGCGTCCCACAACCCTCGGCTCCGCGTGACCGTGGCCTTCAACTACGGCGGACGTCAGGAAATCGCGGAGGCCGTGCGCGCATACGCGGCAACCTCGAAGGGCGGAAAACAGGAGGACTTCGGTCAGCACCTGTGGAGTGCGTGCCTGCCCGACATCGACCTCCTCATTCGAACGTCGGGCGAACACCGCCTCTCCAACTTCATGCTCTGGTCCCTATGGTACGCCGAGCTCATCTTCACCGACACCCTGTGGCCCGACTTCCGCGGAATCCACCTCTCCAACGCAGTCGTCGAGTATCAGAAGCGGGATCGCCGCTACGGCACCGTAAGCAGTTGATCCTGCCTCTCGGTCCGCTGCCCCTGGAAGGCTCCGGACCCGGGTGCGTCGCTGGCACTTCCCCTGCGCACCACAGCAGCCGGTGAAGAATCCATCAGCGAAAGGAAGGTCCCCCAGCGGGACGAACCGCTCCCCCGGCCCGGCTGCCACCGCGGCTTCTGAACCAGATCGCCATCAGCACGGGCTGCACGAAAAGGAGGTGGCTCCGTGCCGCTGCGATCACCACTGCGGGTCAACGTCGCCGGCCGACACGTTGTCTGCCGGCGACGCCCCGCCGCAATGCCCAAGCGGGGTACCTCGACGAAGAGAGATCGCCAGGCGCCGGTAGGTGCCCAGGCGAGCTGTGCTGTCACAGCAGGCTCCCCGCTGTCGCGGCCTGTCCGCCAACGAGGTCCTGGACCAGCCCGGCGACATCCTCCAGGGCGAGGCTGGCCACGTCGGCGAGCGTAGAGGTCCACGGTGCGGCCGTCGACCAGCGGGCGCAGCACCGCCTCCGCCTGGCGCGCGAACTCCGCCACGATGTCAGCGCAGGACGCGGGATCAGGCGCTGTTCAACTGTGGCGCCGTCGTGGCCGAGGGCAGAGTGAGGGAGTACAAACGTTCACGAATGCGGCGCACAACGATCGAGTCGGCGCCGTGGATATCGGTGGCGATCGTCAGCAGTTCGGTGCCCAGCCGTTGCCGGTCGGCCTCCGGGGGCACGGCCCGCCACAGGCTGTATGCGCGGCGGGTGGCCTCGTCGACGTCCGGATGTCTGGGGCCCTGGATAGCAACCCGAAGCTGCAGGGCGTGCAGGTACCAGGCCAGGCCCGTGGCTTGATCGGCCATCAAGGCAGCGAGGTAGCCGCGTACTTCGCGCACCTGGACCGTGTGGAGGTGGAGCTCGCCATACTCGGCGGTGACGTCCTGGTCGAGCTGGGTGGCGAGCGCAGCTGCGTCGTGCGGGCGGTCGTTCCGGGCAACTTCCGCGACCCTGACGAGCCGGGCGCGCAGTGTTTCCGGCGGCAAACCGCGATCTGCAGGTGTGGCGCCGGAGGCGGGCATGGCCCAGAACTCTGGCGTTACGGTGCCCCAGGGGCGGAAGCGCGGCTCGGACATGGACGAACTCCCTTGCTGCGGTGCGAGGTTCACCAGTCCACCACACGGCGGACTTCGGTGATGCGGGTGATGTAGCTGGTGGAGTTGCGCCAGCTGTCGTAGGTGACGATGCGGGTCTTCACGCCGGTGCGGGGTGCCTCGATGACCATTCCGTTGCCGACGTACATGCCGACGTGGCCGGGCCGTGCGTCGGAGCCGTCCGAGCCGGGGTTGAAGACCAGGTCGCCGGGCTTGGGGTGGCCGATGTCGACCTGGGTACCGACGTTGACCTGATCGTAGGTGGTGCGCGGGATGCTCACCCCGGCCGCCCTGTACGCCTGCTGCATCAGGGAGGAGCAGTCGCACCAGTGTGCGGGGTTCTTGCCCAGGGCGTCGGTGCAGTCGCCGCCCAGGTGATACCAGCTGCCGCGCTGCTTGAGCGCCCATGCCACCGCGACGCGGATCTTCTTCGGTGTGCTGGCCGGTAGTTCATACCCGGCGGGCAAGGTGCCGTCCTGGCTGGCGGATGGGGCCGCGAACTGGGCCGACATGGCCATGATGTTCTGCACGTAGTTGTAGGTCTGGCCGCTTGCGAAGGATCTCGGCGGCACGCCCCGGAACTGGTCGACGCGCCCCCAGCCGGCGTTGTACCCGGCCAAGGCGAGCTCGATCGGGGCGCCGGTGTAGTCGGGATGCTTCTTGGCCTTCCTCAGCAGGGAGCACATGAACTTGCCCTGGGCGGGGATGGCGTCCGCCGGGTCCCATATGTCCTTTTTGCCATCCCCGTTGCCGTCCATCCCCCACGTCGCCCAGGTGCCGGGCATGAATTGCGCTATGCCCTGCGCCCCGGCCTCGCTTCCGGCCTGCGGGTTGAAGCCGGATTCCTGTTTGAGCTGCGCGGCCAGCACCGCTGGGGACAGGCCCTGGTCGCAGTCGGCGGCCGCCTGCAGGATCAGCGGCGCGTACTCGGAGGGCACGCCGCCCTTGCCGATGTGCAGCCCGCCGATCGGGTTGCCGACGGTGCTGTCGTCGTCGTTGAACGTCGCGATCAGCAGCACCATGCTCAGGCCGAGCGCGAGGGGCGTCATCACGAAGCCGACGCCCAGGACGAGCAGCAGGCGTCTGGTCGCCTTGCCCTTCATGCAGTCCCCCTCTTGACCGTCACTCAGATTTGCTCCCTCAAATCTGAAATCCGCACGCCGGAATGGGAACCGGTGTCCGAATGCGTGCGTGATGTTGTGTGACAGTACGCCATCACTGCATCTCAACGAGAGCAGTGAAACTGCTTGTTGGGCAAGCGAAGCGTGCGTGTAAAGTTCCATCGAGGGGGCGTGGCGGCGGGGGCCACGGCTGCGATTGCCCTACGCAAACGCCAAAAGGGACCGTACGGGGGGATAGTGGGCAAACAACCCGTTGCGGCTCCGGCGTTGCCCGCAGGAGCACGTCTGTTAGTGCCCGTGATGGCCGCCACCGGCGGCAGCGGCCGCACCACGACCGCCAGCTTGTTGGCGGCGAACCTCGCTTCGAGCGGTGCCGCCCTGGTCTTGGACCTGGCCCCGCGCCTGTCCTCGCCCTGGCCTGCTCGGATCGCCGAACAGGGTGCTGGCGGGCTGGCTGCGCTGCCGCCCGACCAGCCGCTGACCCGCAGCGTGGTCCAGCAGGCCTGCGGCGTCAATGTCGGTGTGGGCGGGGCCACATGGCAGGTGCTGTCGGACGGGCGGGACTGGCACGCCCCGCCGCTCGTTCTGCCGGAGCCTCCGGCCGCCTGGTATCAACTGGCCTCGATCGGCGGCTGGCAGGCCGTCGTCGCCGACACTGTGCACCCGCTCGCCCACGACCTGCTGGCCGCCCGCTGCAGTGGAGAAGTGGGACACACCCGTGGCTGGTACGAACTGCCCTACGCGGTGCCCGTGTTGTGCGCGGCCGCCACCGCCGACGGCATCCAGGCCCTGCAGCAGGGCGTGATGGCCCTGCACGCCGAGGGTCTGCCCCTCAACCGCACCGTCATCGTCCTGGTCGCCACCGGCGACGGCCGCCTGCCGGCCGCGGTGCGCGCCGGGGCCACCATGCTCATCGCCCGCACGGCCGCCGTGGTGCACCTGCCCTACGACCCGCACATCCGCGCACAGGGCCTGCACGCCGCCCGCCTGCGCTCACGCACCCGGCAGGCAGCGGCCCAGCTCACCGGGGCCGTCCTCGCCGCAGCGCACACCGCTTGGGGCCAGCCCCTCCCGGATGCACCGCAGCCCGCCCCGATCACCCCTGCACTTCCTGCCCGCTGACGAGGAATCGGATATGAGCCAGCTCCTGACCACCCTGAACACCATCGCCGACCCGCACTGGCACACGCTCGCCGACGCGGTACCCGGAGTCACCCCAGAGATGCCCAAGGACGTCGACCAGCCCGTACAGAAGATCCTGAACTGGACCGCCGGTTTGGGTCTGGCCGGGGCAGTCCTCGGCGGTCTGCTCGGTTGGGCAGCCGTGGCCGTCGGTCACAACTCGGAGCGTGCGGCCCTGGCGGCACGCGGCAAGCAGGCCATCCTCTGGAGCCTGTTCGGCGCCGGGGGTATCGGTGTCACCGCGGCCCTGGTGACCACCTTCTACAACATGGCCAAGTGAGGCGGGCGTGGTGAGCGACAGCAAGACCCGCAAGGCCCGGCTCACGCTCGCCGCGCTCGGCGTTCTGGTGGTCGGCGCGCTGATCGGCGGCGGCGTGACCGCGGCCACGATGCTGGGGGGCGGCGACTTCAAGTCCGGCGAGGCCACGCCGAAGCCGACCACGGCCAAGCCGTCGGCATCGTCCGGCGGTCAGCAGGCGGCAATGACCCCGGAAAAGGCCCGCAAACTCGTCCTTGCGAAGCCCACCGGGCAAAAGGACGGCCTGTCCACGGGCTTCTCCAGGGGACCCGTCGGCGCGATCTCCACCGCCGTGTACTTCTGGGAGGAGTACGCCTTCCTCGACGACCAGAAGGCCCGCCAGCAACTGGATGCCGTCGTCTCCCCCGATGCCGACGGCTATGTCGACGAGCAGATCTCCGAGGTGCGCAAACTGCGCGAGCAGGTCGGCCTCCCGCCGTCCGGCGGTACCCCGGCCGGGCTCACCTTCGACACCACGGTCAACGCCGTTCGGGCCACTTCCCTGACCGGTTCCGGAGGCAAGGTCGTGCAGGTCTGGATCAACTACGACCGGTACGCCACCAAGGCTGACGGCAGTCCCGACGACAGCCCGCTCAAGGACCAGGACACGGACCTGCTGCTGAAGTGGCAGGAAGGCGCCTGGAAAATCACGAACGAGCCGCAGTATCGGAAGAAACGCTCCTTCGCCCGCGCCTACTCCCCCCACTCCCACGTCTCCTGGGCGGACGGCTGGCAGCAGGTGAGGCATGCGGACTGACCCCCGGACGCATCCGCTGGTCCGTCTCGTCGTCCTGCTGACCGCTGTTCTCCTTTGCTTAGGTACCAGCCTGAGCACCGCCCCCGCAGCGATGGCGAAGGACGATCCGAAGTACCACCTTGACTACGGGCCAGGCGACGGCAAGGAATGCCCCGTCGACTGGAGCGGCGGCGCACCCTGCGGCATCGACAAGCAGGGCAACTACTGCATCTACGACGAGATCGACGACGAGAGCATCTGCCGCATGCCGGAGGCTGGCGAGCTGCCGGGCACCGTTGGAGAGTGCGAGAACGCTGGCGGCGAAAAGTCGTCGGAGTGCAGCGACGAGGACTGGAAGGCTCTCGAGAAGAAGAAGCTGGAGAAGTGGCGCCAGGACAACCTGGAAGCGGTCAGGAACGGAAAGCTCAGTCAGGCCGAGTACGACAAGTGGTCCAAGTTCCTGGAGAAGTGCGTCGACAAGGGAATGTCGTTCAGCGCTTGCAAGGAAGCGGCGTACCAGAAGTACGGGCCGACCGGCGGGCAGACCCTCGGTGACTGGATCGGCAAGAAGATCTCTGAACTGGCGCGGGACGCGCTGGAGGAGGCCGCCCAGTACATCGGCAACGCCGTGGTGTGGCTGCTGCAGCAGTTCGCCGACATCTTCAACAAGACGTCAGTCATCAACCTGGACTCCACCGGCATCAGTCAGCCGATGGGGATCGCCACGGCGCTGTCTGCCGTCGTCGCCGTGTTCCTGCTGCTCTTGCAGTTCGGGAAGGTGGCGATCAGCCACCAGGGCGGGCCGGCGGCAACCGCCATCTCCGGGCTGGCGAAGTGGGCGGTCATCAGTGCGGCGTACTGGACGGTGACCACGACCGCGCTGCAGCTGTCCGACTCGATCTCTACCTGGATCATCCACTACTCGTTCACGGGCGGGGGCAGCACGGCCGGTTCTGCGTCGGACGCCATGAAGGCGCAGTTCGGCAAGATGTTCGGGGGCCTGATTCTCGGCGGTGGCGGCGCCTCGACGGCCGGCGGCGCGCTGATCACCGGTGAGGGGGTGGCCGCGTCCGCGGTCGGGGTGGTCATCGTCATCGGCGTCGTGTGCATCCTGGCGATCGGTGCCTTGTGGATCGAGATGCTGCTGCGGCAGGCCGGAATCATGATCCTGGTCGCCACCATGCCGATCACGCTGGTCGGGCAGATGTCGGATGCCACCAAGGACTGGTGGCCCAAGGCCCGCGACGCGCTGCTCGCACTCATCCTGATGAAGCCGATGATCACGTTCTGCTTCGCGATCGGCTTCTTCGCCATCGAGCAGGGTGAGGGTGTGCAGAACATGATCGTCGGCCTGGTCATCTTCCTCATGGCGTGCTTCTGCTGGCCTGCCATCGCCAAGTTCGCGACGTTCTCAACCTTGGGTGCCGGCGCCGCCATGGCCAGCGGCCTGATGAGCTCGGTCGGCTCCTCGGCCAGCTCGATGAGCGGGGCCGGAGTGGTCGGAGGGGGCTCCGGTTACACCCGGGCCCTGGAACAGGACAACGCCCAGTCGGGCATGACCTCAAGGGGCAAGAGGGACTTCACCGACACGTCCAAAGGGGAGCTTCAGGGCTCCTTCGGGAAGGGGGCGGGGCGCGGGCGTCTCAGCACCCGGGTTGCCGGTCCTCTCGGGTTGGGTCTGCAGGTCATGGCCGTAGGCAAGGGCGTTGTGGAGTCCGGTATGGCGAACACGGCCGCGCACGCGGGGCTGGATACCGCCTCGCCGGGCGGCGGTCACGTCATCATCGCCCCGCGCAGACCGGACAGGGCAGCCCCGGCGCCCGCCGAACAGACCAGCGGGCCCGGCGCCAGCGGTGCGCCGAGGAAGGGATAGCCCATGTCCAGCTCCACCCCCGTCACCTATGGCGGCTGGCAGTCCGAGCGCAGCGGGTTCATGGGCCGGCTGAGCGGGGTCGGTTTCACCCTTGTCGTGGGCGGCTGCGTGCTGCTGCTCACGCCGCTCAACCTGGGCAGCTGGGCGGCCGCTCTGGTGTGTGTGCCGCTTGCGGCCGTGCTGTTCGCGCTCGCCTTCGGGCGTGTGCTGGGCCTGAGCGCCGATGAATGGATTCTTCTCGCAGTAAGGCATCAGATCAACGTGGCCACCCGGCGAAACGTGTTCATGTCCGGGGCGTTCGCCCCGCGTTCAGCCAAGACCACTCAGCAACCGATGGACCTGCCCGGCGTGCTGGCCCGGCTCCGCTTCCTGGAAGCTCCCGACGGCCTCGGCGGCACTCTCGGCGTTTCCCACGACCCCGTCGCCAACACCTACACCGCCGTTGCCCGCATCACCTTCCCCGGGCTCGCGCTGGTCGACAGCGACCGGCAGACCGCCCGCGTCGCCGCCTGGGCAGGCTTCCTGCGCAGCTTCTGCACCGAGGACTCACCGATCATCCGGCTCGCCGTGCACCAGCGGTGCCTGCCGGACGACGGTGCGGCCCTGCGATCGTGGACCGACCGGCATCTCGCCCCGGACGCCCCGAAGGAGGCGGTCGCCGCCCTGACGGAGCTGATGGAGGGTGCGGGCCCGGCCGCCACCACCCGCGAGACATACCTGTCCGTCACCCTGTCCGCGCCCAGGGCGAGGCTGGCCGTCAAGGGCGCCGGCGGCGGCCAGGTCGGCGCGGCCGCCGTCCTGGTGCGCGAGCTGCACGCCATGCACAGCGCCCTGTCCACCGCCAGCCTGCAGGTCGTCGAGTGGCTTGCCCCACGCACCCTGGCCCAGGTGGTGCGCACCGCCTACGACCCCGAGGCGCAGCTGATGCTCGCCACCCGCAACGCCGCCACCCAACAACCCGACTGGCAGGGCCTCCCGCCGGGCCTCGATCCGCAGCTGGCGGGGCCTGCGTACGCAGAGACCGACTGGGGCACCTATCGCCACGACGGCGCCTGGACCGTCTCCTACCAGGTGCGCACCTGGCCTCAGGCCGACGTGTACGCGACCTTCCTGCAGCCGCTGCTGCGGCCGCGGCAGAACGCCCGCCGCTCCCTGAGCGTCGTCTACGAGCCCATCGGCCCGCGCCGGGCCCGCCAGGACCTGGCCCGTGAGAAGGCGAAGCGGCAGTCTGCACGGCAGCTGCGCGCCAAGACGGGCCAGGACGAGTCCGCCGACGAACTCCTCGAAGCGGAGAAGGCCAAGGCCCAGGACGTCGCCCGGGCCTCAGGCCAGGGAGTGGTGCGGCTGACTGCCCTGCTCGCCGTTACGGTCACCGACCTGGGTGAACTGGAGACCGCCTGCGCCGAGCTGCAGGCCGACGCGGCCGCCTCCGGGCTGGAGCTGCGCCGCATGTGGGGCGCCCAGGACGTCGGCTTTGCGGCCGCCGCCCTGCCGCTGGGCCAGGGACTTCCGGATCGGAGGATCGGTTTTTGATGGCACCGCAGCTGTTCAAGCGCCGCGACAACGGCGACACGATGCTGAAAGAGGCTGGCTTCGGGGAAGCCACCGGCTGGGAGCAGCGGCCCGCCGATGCGCCCCAGCCGGCCCCGAGCATGCGCGAACAGCGCCGCGCCCGGCTGCTGGAAGACCCCGACACGGTCATGCGGATCGCCCCGAAGAAGGGCTGGGCGCAGCCGTATGCCGGGCGGTCAGCCTCCCTGCCCCGCGTCGAGGTCGTGCGCGCCGACACCGCCAACGCCGCCGGTGCCTACCCGTTCCTGCACGCCGCGAGCCTGCCCCCCGTCGGCGCCTACATCGGGCAGAACACCTTGACCACCGAGGCGTTCAGTGCGCACCCGGCCGTTTGGGTCAAGGAGGGGTTGTGCACGAACCCCAACGTGATGATCACCGGCATCCCCGGTTCCGGTAAGAGTGCGCACATCAAGGCCTTGTGCTTTCGGCTGATGGCGTTCGGCCACCGCACCCTGATCGCCGGGGACGTGAAGGGCGAATACGCCGCCCTGTGCCGTCATTTGGGGGTGGAGCCCGTCCGGCTCGGCCCCGGCCTGCCCGGCCGTGTCAACCCGCTCGACGCCGGGCCGCTTGGCTCCGGCCTGGAACTGATCAAGGACCCGGGCGAGCTGCAGAACCGTTTGAGGGAGATCCACCGACGCCGGCTGACCCTGCTGAAGGCGCTGCTTGAGCTGCAGCTACGGCGCACCCTGCTGCCGCAGGAGGAAGAGGCCCTCGATGTCGCGGTGCGCGAGGTGACCGGCGAGCTGTACGGACAGACACGGCTCGAGACGCCCACGCTGCCGCTGGTCTATGAGAAGCTGCGCGACCCCAGTGGCGCGATGGCCGAGGAACTCCGAGTCCGTGACCGCGAGGTGCAGCGGGCCCGCGAGCAGATGGAGT
Source organism: Streptomyces aureus (assembly GCF_000725495.1). Lineage (GTDB taxonomy): Bacteria > Actinomycetota > Actinomycetes > Streptomycetales > Streptomycetaceae > Streptomyces > Streptomyces aureus_B. Next base: position 218,472 of record NZ_JNZD01000021.1, on the reverse strand, counting down.
CCATCCGTTCGGCCCTCGGCGCCATGGTCAACGGGCACGTGGCCGGGCTCTTCGACGACCAGACCTCCATCGGCCTGGACTGGGACGCCCCGATCCAGTCCGTCGACATCTCCGCTCTGGAGCAGTACGGCGACGAGACCGTTGCCATGGTGCTGACCTGCGTCTCCTCATGGGCTCAGGCCGCCATCGACCGCCCCGGCAGCCGTCCGTGGATCGTCGTCCGCGACGAGTTGTGGCGGCAGATGCGTTCCGGCGGCGCCTCCCAGGTCAAGAAGATCGACGCCGACCTGCGGCTGTCCCGGGCGACCGGCACCATCCAGCTCCTGGCCACCCACCGGCTTTCGGACTTCGAGGGCGTCGGCGCCGCCGGCTCCGAGGCCGTCAACATCGCCAAGGACCTCATCAGCTCCTGCGAGACCCGCATCCAGCTCGCCCAGGACACCCGCCCGCTGCGTCTGACCCGCGAGGCGATCGGCCTCACGGACGCCGAGTGCGACCTGATCGGCTCCTGGGGCGCCGGACAGCGCGGCAGGGCCTTGTGGAAGGTCGGCCGCGGCGGCGGCTCGCATGCCGTGCAGCTGATGCTCTCCCACACCGAACAGCAACTCTTCGAGACCGACGAGAAGATGGTGATCTGACCGTGGCCGACAAGAGCGCTGGCAGTGGACTGGACGACAACACCCTGCTCACCGCCTACGCCGCAGGCCTCGCCGTGGCGCTGGGCGGGGCGGTGCTGCTGGCCGCCCCGCTCGCCGCCCTGCTGTCCGGCCGAGGCTGGTCCCATACGACGGCTGGCGTCCCGGAAACCGTGCTGCGCGCCCTGGTCAACGGTCCTGGCGCGGTGTTCTCCCCCGCCCCGCCCGCCTGGCTGTTCTACCTGCTGACCGTGACGCTGGTACTGACGTTCTTCCTGCTGGGGCTCAAGGCCGTCACCAAGTTGAACTTCGGCCGCCACACCGGCGGCGCCCAGTGGGGCGGTGCGAAGGTCGAACGCAAGCTCAAGGCCCCGCAGGACCCGACGCTGCGGGCCAATCGCATCACCGCCGGCCGCGGCATGAACACCAAGAAGATCGTGGCCGCCCAGCCCAACATCAGCGCCACGGTGTTCGGGGTGCCCGGCTCCTCCAAGACCACCGGTCTGGTGCTGCCCAACGCCGCCGAATGGCAGGGGCCGCTGGTGGTGACCACCACCAAGGCCGCCGATCTCGACATCATCTATGCCCGCCGCCGCGTCCTGGGGCCGGTCTGGGTGATCGCCCCGGCCGGGATCCCGGGACGCGAGACCAACAAGTGGTCCCCGGTGGAGTACTGCACCGACGCCAAGGCCGCCGACCGCATGGCCGCCTGGATGGCCGAGGCCTCCGCCTCAAGCGACGACAAGCGCGCCGCTCCCTGGGTCGACCAGGCCAAGAGCGTCCTCAAGGGCGTGCTGCTGGCCGCCAATCTCTCCGGCGGCGGCATCAACGCCATGCGCCGCTGGCTCTCCCTCGGCAAGGACGCCGTCGATCACGTCCGATCCGTGCTGCAGCAGCACGGCTACAACGAGGTCGCCGACGACTATGCCTCCCCGTGGCTGCGCCTGCACGAGGACGGCATAGGCTCCATCCAGTTCAGCCTCAACGTCCTCGCACGCGTCTACGCCGACGAGGAGGTCCGCGAGAACTGCGCCGGAACCGACTTCACCGTCGAGGACCTGCTGACCAAGAACGGCACCGTGTGCCTGATCGCCTCCGAGGCCGACGCCGAACGGTTCGCGCCGTTGCTGACCTCGATCATCGCCTCGATCATCCACGGGGCCGAGGTCGCCTACAACACCACCGGCAAGCCCCTTGACCCCGGACTCGGCGTGCTCGTCGACGAGGCGGGCAACATGCTGCGCTACCCCCGCCTGCCCAACATCCTCACCACCGGCCGCGGCATGGGCATCGTGGTGCTGACCGTGTGGCACGACCTGTCCCAGCTGCGCGACCGGCTCGGCGTGCAGAAGGCCAACACGGTGCTGTCCGCGAGCGGTCTGCGCATGCTGCTGCCCGGCTGCGGCGACCTGGAGACCTTGCGCTACTTCTCGGGCCTGTACGGCCGTACCGAGGTGAACAGGACGTCGACCGGCCGCTCGCGCGGCGAGGTGTCCACCAACACCACTTCTACCGAAACCGATCTCGCTCCCGTCCATTTCCTGCAGCAGTTGGACGACTTCACGGCCATCGCCCAATACTCCAACAAGGCGCCGGTCAAGGTGAAGATGCGACTCACCTTCCGCGACCGCGACCTCAAAAGGCTGCTCGCTGCCCCACAGCGCACCCCGGACGAGGAAAAGGCGCTCAACTTGACCAAGCCTGCGGTGCCGGCGGTGGAGAGGAACGGGACATGACTGACCGCTTCGCTGCTCCATCCTCCCTGCATACCCGGATACCTTCGCAGACACTGCTGGCCGGGCCCGCTATCCAGCGCAACCGCAGCCCTGAAAAGGTCGCAATCCAAGAAGGGAACACGGCATGACGGACGAAGCCCGCATCCTGATCGTCGACACTGAAGGCACCAGAAGGGTGGCGCTGCTCCTGCAGTGGTCACACAGCACAGGAGAGCAGGCGCACTGCCTGGCGCGCCTGGTGCTTCGGCAGGCCGAACCACCGCTTGCGGTGCTCTCCGAACTGGACAGCAATCCAGACCGTCTTGGCCTGACCGGAGACATGGCTGGCGCAGCTGATGCATTTCTCGTACAACTGCAGCCTTACGCAGATCTTGATCCCCAACAGGTGGTGTGGATCGCACACCACGGGTCGTTCTCCTCGCCTGACAGCCACGGTGCGCCGGAAACCTTCATGCGTGTCGAGCTGCCCCGAGGCGAGAGCGGCTTCCAGAACGACCTGCGCGGCCATCACATGCTGGCCGACGACCAGGCAGCAACCGTTGTCGGTCCTTTGAATCTGCAGCCCGTACCCCAGGTGCTCACCGAACTGCGCTCCGTAGGAATCTGACGAAGGGCACTCGCTGCGAACATGTCTCAGCCTCCCACCCGCCGTCTGTCCGGCACGACGTTGCTGCGCTCGGTGGGCGAAAACCTCGCACCCTACCGACAGGTCATCGAACCTGCTGGTCAGCAGGTCGCCATCATCCGGTTCGCCGCGGCGGCAGATGACCCTCCCCTGTGGCACCTCCGTATGGAGGCTGCTCGGGTGTCCGCCGAACAGAAGGTCAAGGCTTTCTCCCGCCTCGGCTTCGGGGTCGATCACCGCCTTCTGACGCCACCGGTCGCCCCGTCAGAATTCGCCGACCTGCTCGACGCTTTCAATGAAAGCAGGAAAATTGCAGCCATCATCGTGCAGTTCCCTCCACCTCCGCACCTGACCCCACTAGTCCAGCGCCTCGACCCGGCCAAGGACATCGACGCCCTTTTGGAAGACCGCTCGCCTTACCCGGCCTGCGCCACCGCGGACGGCATCGCCCGGCTGGTCGTCCCCTTCACCACGGATGATCCGACCGTGGCAGTCGTGGGCGCCCGAGGCTTCGTCGGCCGCGGCGTGGTCCGGCTGCTTTCCGACCACGGCCTGCAGGTACGGGAACTCGACGCCGGCGACGACCTGCGCGCCGTCCATCAGGCCGACATCGTCGTCTCCGCGACCGGTCAGCCTCACATACTCACTCCCGACCACATCAGTCCTCACCACAGGCTTGTAGTGGACTCAGGGTTCATGCCGCGCCCTGACGGCTCAGTGGCAGGGGACGTCCGGCCCGATGCCGCCACCATCCCGCAGTACGTCACCCCGGTCCCGGGCGGGGTCGGACCCGTGGAAATGGCCGTGCTGATGGACCGTATCGTCCGCCAGGAGGCCGACCCCGGCCTGAAGCCGTGGCAGGTTCCCCAGGTTCCCTACCTGACACGTCACCAAGTGGAGGCACGACCCGCACCGGCCGCGCAGAGACCCACACTCCCGACCCCCACCCCGGGGCACCGAAGGTCCGACCAGTGGCGAGTGGCTCCGCCTGCCGGCCCGGACCGCAGGTCTGGCGGGTTGTCACGGTGACGACTCATCCCTTCGACGACTACAGCAAGCTTGCCGCCACGCAGATCGCCGCCCAGGTGCTCGCTGGAGAACGGTCGGCACGTGAGGTGACACAAGCGGCGTTGGAAGCCGTCGCCCGACTCGACCACCCCGTAAGGGCCTTCACCGAGCTGTGGCCCCGGCATGCCGCGACCCGCGCCGCGGAGGTCGACCGCCGCGTCCGGGCGGGCGAGCGGCTGCCCCTGGCCGGCGTTCCCCTTGCCGTCAAAGCCACCGAGGGACTCAATGCGTACCAAACTGTGCGCCTGGTGGCCGCTGGCTGCATCCCGATCGGCGCCACCGCCACGCCGGGAAGAGGAACTTCCTGGCAGACGTGGGGCAACACGGACCGCGGCCCCACCCTCAACCCCCACAATCCGCAGTGGAGCCCTGGCGGCTCCTCGGCCGGCTCGGCCGCAGCCGTCGCCTGCGGCATGGTGCCATTGGCGACCGGCAGCGACGGGGCAGGGTCCGTGCGCATCCCGGCCGCCTGGTGTGCGGTCACCGGCTTGAAGCCGACCAACGGCCTTGTACCCGCCCGCGACCGCGCCGGGCTTAACATCGCCGGACCGCTGACTCGCAGCGCTGCCGACGCTGCCGCGTACCTTGATGCGATAGCCGGAACCAGCACCCTGCGCGGCCTCGCGCCTCCGCTGCGACCGCTGCGCGCTGCCTGGTCGGCCACACTCGGCTTCGCCGAGACGACCCAGCGGATCACCGACGTCACCCACGCCTTCGTGCACCAGCTGGCCGACGCGAACGCCCTCGCCCCAGACGATGTCGCGCTCCGCCTTCCTGACCCCGCTCCCTGCTGGGCCGCCCTACGCGGCAAAGGAGGAGACACAGACAGCGCGAGTGCTACACGCACTGCCCTACTACGCGCGCTCGACGACGCCTTCGACGAGTTCGACGTCCTGGCGACACCGACGACACCCAATCCCCCTCACGGGCACCAAGGACCCGGCCACGCCATGAGCGTCGCTCTGACGTGGGCCTTCAACATCACCGGTCACCCTGCGATCAGTATTCCGGCCGGATGGACGGCAAAGGGTGAGCCGGTCGGTCTCCAACTGGTCTCCCGGCCGGGCCGGGAGACCGACCTCCTGGCTGTCGCAATCTCCGCCGAAGCGCTCTCCGCCGGCGCACCACTGCACAAGAACGCTGCGGCTCTTGGAAAGAGCGGAACGTGACTGACTATTTCGACGATCCGGCTGCCCTGTGGCCTGCCACGCCATCCACACCGGGCACAGCACTGGAGCTGCGCCGCTGGGTGTGGTCGGCCATGCCCCCACCCGAGCGCCGTGCCCGGCTGCGCGAACTGCGCACCTGGGTGGAATGGCTGCGCCACACCGCCGAGCTGCATAACGAGATCCCGCCCTGCTGGTACCGCCACCGGTGGGTGCGCGAGATGCTCACCGCCCTGTACCTGGGCTGGCTGCGTACCTACGAGGGCGAAAGACCCCCGGGGCGCGAGCTTGCCGAGGCCGAGTGGATCAACACGGTGCACGCGTTCAGGCAGTACATGAGGCTTCCCGCATGCGTCAGCGGCCACCAGGACCCGCCTGTGCCTCCCCCGAACCCGCAGACCGACCAGGAGTGGGAGCTGTACCTGGCCACATCCACCGACACCACCGACCCGGCGGTGCACCCGGCCGAGGCCGAGATACGGCGGATGGCCGCCGAGCTGGACCCGCCGCTGTGAGAGAGCGACCCTACAGTCCGGCAGCCCGCCAAAGCTGCCCGAGTCGGGACGCCGGAAGCAGCTGCTGCGTGAGACGCAACCGTGACCGGTAGGTTGTTGAATCCGCTGGCGGCATACGTTGGTCTGACCCTGGCAATGGCGGCCGCAGTGTCGGTAAATCATGGTGAGCCTGCGGCCACGCCAGGGATGGGCACACAACTCACAGGCCGGCTCCTGACTCTCGGTTGATCAGGATCGGTGTTAGCAACCCCCGCTGTTTTCCACTCCTTCAGTGCGCATCTGCCGCAATCATCTGCAGAACCGGCGGATTGGGAGCGCCAGGCACAACCCATTACCTTCCTATGGACGGGGCTGTGGCCGGAGTGCTCGGAACCTCAGTCGGAGCTCTCGGAGGGTTGGGGGGAGGCTGGATATCCGTTCACGGGCAGCGCCAGCACCAGCGTGACCAGCTCCTGGAGGAACGCCACCGGCGGCTTCACGATCAGCGCATCGAGGCGTACGCCGCATATATCTCGACGGCGCGGATCCTCAACGGTGAGCTGTGGAAGCTGTTCGACGAACTCACAGGGAGGGCAGGTTCCTGCGATACGTGGAAAGCACGCTTCTCGAGATGCATCGCTGCTGGACCGACCTGAGCACTGCGGTAGCACGGGTGAACATGCTCGGCCCGAACGAGGTAGCACTGGAAGCGGACAGACTGCACGACTCCATGAGGACCTGGCACGTCCTGTGCGCCGAGTGGGCCCGCACCGCCATCCGCGCCGGGCCATCCGCCCCAAGGAACCCACGAGATCCACTTTCGTGTGGCTGCCGACGCCAGAAGAATGCGCATCAGCAGCTTCCAGCAGGCGACCCGCCACGCCCTGCACACCACCGTGTAGACGAGCCAGATTCGACGGTCCGTTCCCCTGGCGACACTCACCTACGCGCCAGAGGATGCCCTGGTGGTGTCCGACGGCAACCCGCAGCCCCGCCACTACGAGCCAGCAGGTCCGCCCAAGCCCTCGACTGCGACCTGGAGCTGGAAACAGAGCAGCTGATCGACAACCTTCTCAACGGCCCGGGGGTCTCAGTAGGACCGACCTGCCCGATCGCCACGCCGGCGTACTGACGCAGGTCAGATGAGTGGAAAGCCTGGTAAGGGTCCTCGATCTGTTTTTCCCAGACTGCCCCGTCCGGTGGCGATCCGGGCGCAGGCTCGTCAGCTGCCGTACTCATCCGCGCCTCCGGCCGCCGGAGGAAGGGTGATCTCCCGCTGCGTTGTCGCCCTTCCCTGGCTGTCGACTGCCCTGAACCGCATCCGAGTTCCGTCCCGTCCCTTTTGCAGGACGGCCATCACCGCGGTCCAACGGGCACGCTCCCGAAGCCGGTAGGCAACCGCGCCCCCTATCGTGCCGAGCACGGGCAGCAGTGGGAAGACCGCCAGCCACACCTGCTCACCAACTCGATCACCGCTCCCTGGCGGACGGCTGTGCATGCCTGATAGAGCGTTGGGAGCTCGCAACTGTCTAGGCCGCGGCAAAGCCTGCAGATCAGGCGCTTCAGGCCGGGCGCGTTCTCAGTTCTCTACGGCGCTTCGTGAACGGCAAGCCCTGGACTCCGGATCAGGAGTGCGGACGTGAACGAGGGGTGACAACCCCTACGATTGGCTACCGCTTCGGCCCGTCGGTGCCGTTGATCATCAGGGGGATGTGCGTGTCCAACCGTGTTCAGTCACTGCAGCCAGGCGACCCGCGCCGAGTGGGGCCCTACCGTGTCGTCGGACAGCTCGGCTCGGGCGGCATGGGCACGGTGTACGCCGCGCTATCCACCGCGGGCGAGCGGATGGCTGTCAAGATCATTCATCCTGCGCAGGCTGCGGACAACGAATTCCGCGCGCGGTTCCGTCGGGAGGTTCAGCTTTCTCGACGAGTCTTCGGCCCGTGCCTGGTGCCAGTCCACGATGCCGACGCCGAAGCTGCGCTTCCCTGGCTGGCTACGCCTTTCATCCCCGGCCCGACTCTTGACAGGCACGTGGTGGTGAACGGGCCTCTGGCCGGTGCGCATCTGTACGCTCTGGCGGCCGGCACCGCAGCCGCGCTCGGCGCGATCCACGCTGCGGGTGTGGTCCATCGGGACGTAAAGCCGTCGAACGTGATCCTTGCTCCGAGCGGGCCGCAGGTGCTGGACTTCGGCATCGCCCACGCTCTGGACGGTACCTCGGTGACCCGTACTGGTGTATTGACGGGTACACCGGGCTGGATCAGCCCCGAGCACTATCGCACCGGCGCAGTCGGCCCGGAGGGCGACGTGTTCGCCTGGGGAGCCCTCGTCGCCTACGCTGCGACCGGCCGCTTGCCCTTTGGTAGCGGCGCTGTCGATGCCGTGGCGTTCCGCGTGATGTCGGCCGAGCCGGACCTGAACGGCGTGCCGACCGACCTACTTCCTCTGGTCGAAAAGGCCCTGTCGAAGGAGCCGGCCGACCGCCCCTCGGCTGCACAACTTGCCGCGATGGGGGCCGAATTGCTCGCCATGCAGACAACCGCAGTAGCCACGCTCGACAGCGGCCAACAGCTCACGCTGATACCTGACCTGGTCAGCAGCCTGCACTGGGATCCGGCACCCGAGGACGAGGCCTCCTGGCCCGCCCCGGCAGGGCACGGCAGCCGGGTTCGTCTCTATGCGGCCGTCGCCGCGGCCGCCGCGGTCATCGGCAGCATCGGCGGAGCCTTCGCTGCCACTGAGTCGTCCAGCGCCAACCACGACGCGGGCCCTGCAGCGCAGAGCGGCCGGACCACTTCGGCAGCTACCGTAGACGTTGCGGCCAAGAAGTCAGCCGCTCAGCCTGGAAGCCCCGCCGTGTCCACACCGCCTGCGCAGGCCACGTCGCAGATCCCACAGCGTGCCGTTGCCCCCTCCCCCGCCTACACCCGAAGCGACACCACGCAGCCCACCATCGATGAATGGGGCAAGGCCCGGGTACCGGCCACAGATGCGGAGAAAAAGGCCGCTCAACGCCTGGTCGCCGACGCAGCCCCCAGCCTGCAAGGCGAGCAATACATGGGCGACGACGCCATCGTGACATTCAACCCTGCAGCACAGACCATGTTCATCACCTTCGGCCCCGCGATCTATCCCGAAGGGCAGGACTACAACGACGACCCTGGCTGGATCGACGTCCGTCGAAGCCTGATGTTCGGCGCCTGCTCCGAAGCCCAGGAAGACTTCCACAACGATCCCGCCTGGCCCTACGGCCGCGCAGCCGTCGTCTATCGCGAATCCATGGCCAGCCCCATCGTCGCCGACTTCCGCGACGTCACCCATATCGACAGCTGCCGTGTATGAACCCACACCAGCGCATGCGAGAAGGAACCGTCTTCGCGCCGCCGTCGCGGGCTACGACTCGTGTTTGAGGAACAACTGTCCTCCGGAGCTTTCCTGTCACCACAAGCACCTTCGACGTCAGTAGGCTGCGCTGGGTGAAGCACACACCCCGAGCTGTCGGCACCTTCCGCCTGATCGTCACAGGGGGAGGTACAGGGGGACATACCTATCCCGCGCTCACCGCGATCCGTGCGCTTCAGGAGCGGCTGGCGGGCGAGGGCAGAACGCTTGACGTCCCGTGGATCGGTACGGCTGACGGCCTGGAGGCGCGTATCGCCCCGGCCGGGGGGATCGTGTTCGGCGCCGTCGCCGCGGGCAAGGACCCCCGGTCCAGCAACCCGCTCAGGATCATGTCCACGGCAAACATGAAGGACATGGCCCGGGTCCCGCGCGGCGTGGCGCAGGCGAGGAAGCTGGTGGCCGACTTCAGGCCGGACGTTGTCCTGGCCACTGGTGGGTATGTGGCAGTGCCCGCCGGTCTGGCCGCCCGCCTGTGCCGTCGCCCGCTGGTGCTGCACGAACAGACCGTGCGTTTGGGGCTGGCGAACCGGAAACTGGCAGGCTCCGCGACGCGCATCGCAATCTCCTCGCAGTCCACGGTAGCGCTCCTACCGGAGGCAGTACGCGATCTTGCGGTCGTCACCGGGAACCAGTACGCCGCAGATATTGACCGGGCACGCGGACAAGGCAGTCGAGGCGATGGGTCTACACGGCTTCGACCGGCAACTGCCGACGGTCTACGTCACGGGCGGGGCCCAGGGCGCCCAGCAGATAAACGGAGTCGTCGGCGAGCTGCTGGACGCGGTGCGGGTCCACGTCGTAGCCGACGACACGGTGCCCCACCTCTGCGGCGCGTACGGCCAGGGAAAGCCCTGCATAGCTCTGACCAGCGACAACAGTGCAGGCAGCTCCTACTCGATTGCAGTGTTTGAATGGACCGTCGTTCCTGGTCTGGCAAGGAGAAGTGCTGTGCCCCTGGTGTCTGTCGTGATGCCCGGCTACAACTCGGCAGCCACCCTCGGCGCGGCCGTCCGATCGGTGCTCACGCAGACGCACACTGACGTAGAGCTGCTGGTAACCGACGACCAGTCCTCCGACAGCTCCATGGACCTGCTGATGGAGCTCGCCGCCCAGGACAAGCGCGTACTGCCCAAGACAGCGCCCGAGCGGGGCGGTGCGGGCCGGGCCCGCAACCTCGCGATCGAGCGAGCCCGCGGGGACTACGTCGCGTTCCTCGACTCCGACGACCTGTGGCTGCCGGAGAAGACCGAGAAGCAGCTCGCCTTCGCCGCCGAGGGCGATGCACCGCTGACGTTCACCAGCTACTACAAGATGGACGCCGACTACGACGGCGAGAGCACCGACTGGGTCCCCAACGGGCGGGTGATCCGCGCACGCGGGCACGTGGACTACCCCGCGATGCTGCGCCGGGACTACGTCGCCGCCCTCACCGCCATGTACGACCGCAACGCCCTGGGCACCCGGCTGATGCCTGAGATGCGCAAGCGCCAGGACTAGGCGCTGTGGCTGAGGATCATGCGAGACGGCGCCAGTACAGCGTCCAGGTGGCAGGTGACCTGGAACGCAACCTCAAGGAACAGGAACGCCTCAGTGGTGAGATCGAAGCCCTGCAGAAGCAGTTGGTCGGCCTGCGGCACGATCACACCATCCTGGTGAACCTCCAGCAGGCTCTCGGCGCCCCGGCAGCGCCCTCGGCGAAACCTGTCACGGAGGTTCCGGCCTCTCGCAAGAAGCCCGCGGCAGCCTCCGACGCGGCCAGGAAGGCTGCTCCGGTGAAGAAGCAGGCCGGCAAGAAGGCCACCGCGGCAGCGGTTCCTCAGCCGGTGCAGCCCACGCTGGTCGACCTCGTGCGCAAGCACCTGGCCGACCAGGTCGAGCCTCGCTCAGCTGCTGAAGTCACGGCAGCGCTGGGTCAGCGGCACCCTGAGCGCACAATCAAGCCCACCGTGGTTCGTACGACGCTGGAAGGGCTCGTGGCCAAGGCCCAGGCCCTGCGTACCAAGCAAGGAAGCTCAGTGTTCTACACCGCCCCGCAGGCTGCAGGGCCGGCGGCAGGCGATCAAGCGTCCACGCAGTCCGCCTGACACCCGAGCGCTTTTGCTCTCTCCACCCGCAGGAGGCATGCAACAACAGCGCACCACAAGAGTGTGCGACACCCACAATCTTCGAGGGGCCCACAGGTGCGGCCGGCGGACGCGAGAGATGTGGTCCAGCCACAATCCGGAGGACTTCTCTGGCCGGAACCCCCTCCTGGCGCATGATCCGGCAGCGAACCTGCACGACAGCCAGGCACTGATCCCCATGGTCCACGGCTGGTCATCCGCCGCCGCAAAGGTTCGGAGTTCGCGGTGAGCGTTGACGACGGCGCACGAGGCCTGCTACAGGCCCCAGGCACGGCGGAAGGCCGTGAGGCAGCCGACCGAGGTCCACGGGCTGAGGGACAACGCGTGACGTGCGTCCACGAGCTTCGTGAGCGACCTGCCGCCCGCGTCGGGCCGCTCGGCCTCCTGGAGGCGCTTCGAGTCCAGGGTGGACCCGAAGAACTCCATCACCGTGGCGGCGAACAACATGAACGCGGCGAGTTCGCATCCCATGCGGGTGGCCGCCGGCATCGGCGAGAACCCGTCCGGCGTGCGGACCCCGGCGGACTGTCGCAGGCACCAAGCACCCAATTCCTCGTACCATTGTCGGAACTGCTCCGAGGAGGCACCAGCAGGCTCTATACCTTCGATGTGGTGGACGAGGGTGAGGCCAGCTGGCCCGCATGCCTCGCGGAGCAGACCGTGCCGGACGGCGCCCAACCGAGCGGCCGCCTCGCGCCGCATCAGTTCGGGTACCGCCCCGGCGAGGTGGATCAAACTCATCTCCTCATGCTGGCCGATCAGCGCACGTGCGCTGCGCTGCAGTTCCCGGGGGAGGCCGCCGGAGAGTACGTAGCACAGCGCGACGAAGGGCTTCGTCCACCCGAGGAGCAGGCTGTAGAGAATTTCGCGGGCCGGGGGAAGCTGCAGCCGTTGCAGCATGAGGATGTCGTCGAAACAGCTGTCGAACACGTCGCGGAAAGGCATCCCGCGCCGCTCGAAACTGCCCGCAGCTTCCTCCGAGACGGAGACGAGGAAGTAGCAGCGACTGACGCCGAACACTCCCTTGATGTCGTTGAGGAAGTTCTCGACGTCCGCCGCACTCCTGAGCTTGTCCAGCTCATCGACGGCGATGATGAGGTCGTAATGCTGGCTAACCGCCTCCAGGAAGGCACGGAGGCCGGACGTGATCTCGGGATAGCTCTTGGCCCGCTCCGCCAGCGACGTCCCTTGCCTGGATCCGACGTCGATGCCGACGGGAAGTTGTTTCGCGCCACCGAGCCTGAGCGTCATGGAGTGCTCGCTGCTGAGCGTCTGCTCGTAGCGGATCTGTCGGAGCTCGCGGAACGCCCGTTCGCGGAGCACGGCCTCGCCGGAGTACGTCGTCTCGGCCGTCCCGACCCGCGAAGATATCCACAGGTCGTGAGCGATCCGCGCCATGCGGCCACCGGTGAGAAGCAGGGTCACGCCGAGGACGATCGTCGCAGCGCCGCCGAGCAGCATCCAGGTACCCCGGCCCAGTCCGCCGGACACGGTGAGCACTGCCAGGCCGACCGCCGTGAAGACCGCGAGGGCCGGGCACCATATGTTCGCAAGAAGGCTGGCTATTGAGTAGCGACGTGACTGCGCGAGCGTCAGTGCCTGCGCGGAGGATGCATCGGAGGCGGCCCAGAGAGAGTCCGGCACCGCCAGCCGAACCACGAAGATGAGGCACAGCATTAGCAGAAGGGCCGCGGCAAGGGTCAGGGCCAGACCTGCGTAGCTCCACCCGTCATCCGGCGCGCTGAGCAGCCGGGCTGCGCGGGCCAGAAGCGTGGTGCCCGCGGCCAGAACTGCCACTCCCGCCAGCGCGAGGGCAAGGGCGGTAGCGGCCTTGGTCCAAGACCTCGGACCGGTGGTCCCATAGCCTTCCAGGTCTCGGTCCGCATCAGGGCCGAGCAGTGCCAAGCACACCTTGGCGTGCAGGTGCAGAACGAAGTCCCGCGGCTCGTACGCAACCGGAGCTGCCTCCACGACGCCCAATCTCATGCGTTTCGACACGTCCAGCTCCGCAGTGGCGGCGCCGCCACTGCCGGACATCGTGAAGGACTGGATGAGCGTGGTTTTGCCAACGCCTCGCGGCCCGCGATGCCAAAGCTCCCCTCCCCGTGCCGGTCGATCATCGACTCGAGCCGCTCGAAGGACGACGTGATCACGATCTTCCTGTTGGCGAGCGTCTCGCGCAGGCCGTCGAGCGAGCGGACCTTCATGCTCAGGGCGAAGTCAGCGGCGACAGCGCTGTTGAGGGCGGTGAGCACGACCCCGTGCACGGCAGATTCCGCCATGGAGCGGAGTTCCGTCCATGCCGCATGCCATTCGGCCTCCAGTGTGCGGAACTCGTGCCGTTCGCTTGCCTGCGCACGCTGCTCGCCCATGTCCTGCTTCAACAGCCCTTCGATCTGGAGAAGCTCCTGATGGACGGCGATGTACTCCTTGGTCACGACGGTCCGGGGTGGCCCCGTCCAGTTGGGTAGATCGGCTAGGTGCTTACGCCCCCTCCGGTGCCACCGCCCCGTCCGTACTGACCCGCCGGGCGAAGCCCGGAGTTTCGCCGCCTGCTCGCGTCGCTCCCACGTCGCCCTCATCAGGTCGAGCATCCGGTCCTCGTCCTCCCAGCCCTTCAAGACAGAATCCGGTGCACGACTGATCTCGGCCAGTGCGTCCGCCACGTCCCGCAAACCTTCCGCAGTCTCGGAAAGCTCCCTGAACCAGGCAAATCGGCCACGGTCCGAGTACGCAATTTCCCGCACGAGGTAGTCGTCCAACTGACTTCCCAGTCGGCGGGTGCGTTCCAGGTGTTCCGTCAGGTTCATCCTGATGACGGCATGTTGCTCCTTCACCACCGCTTCGATGTCCGGGGGCTCCTGTAACGCCCTCAGTTGCTCGGCGATCTCCGGCCTGGCCTGGACCGCAGCCAGCGCTTCCTGGAGTATTTCGACTTCTCTGACCTCGTAGTGACCCACACCGGGTCGAGGCATGCCCGAAGGTCGCATCTTGCCCGAGCCGGGATTGGAGTCCCCCGAGCGGCTTCCGCTGGTGAATGACATGGGGATCACCCCGCCGTTAGCGCTGTCCCCTCTCCAGCATCAGCTCGGGGCCGGCCGCGGGCAAATCGGCCCTGCCTTGAGGTCAGCGTACGTCCGTTCTGAGACCTTCCGGCCAGTGCGGCACCATGATCGCCCCAAGTTGACCGCTACGCTCGCGCCGTTACGGCTGAACAGGGCATGCCGGCCCCCGCAGGCCTTCGGCCGGAAGGCCTGGGGCACCACGACGCCAGCAGAGTCCACATGCAGCACCCGCGCATCAAGCGCTGCCAGGAACCCCGCCGCCTCGTCTCTCCGAAGCCCCCGCCGGGAGACAGCCAGGCGTGGGGACAGGACATCGGGCCGCGCGGCCGCGAACCCCAGCGCCCATGCCTGCAGCAGCGCGATCAGCCGCTCCACCGCACCTGGGCATCGCGCTTCCGCCGCCCTGGCCAGCGCTTCGGACTCCCTGAGCATCCCGTCCCACCACACGTCACCCAGGACCGCTGGACGCCCTCATCGGCTCCCACAACCTGCCCTTCGGCACTGCTTGCTGCAGGCTTTCCGCTTCGTCTCACGCCGTGTGCGGCTCTCCGCGGCTGACACACACCGGCGCTCGAGCCCTGTGGCCGGCTCGCATCCTGCGCGCGGGGAAAACCCCTCGCGCGCAGCGCGGGCCGAGAACATCCTGAGCATATGGACCAGACGGAAGAGATGATGAACCTGCCGCGCCCTCGATGGCCCGCGCATGAGATCGCGGTGATCGGCGGCAGATGGGAAGACGACCTCGCTATCGCTGGCGGATATTTGCGCGTAGCCGAGATCTGCGCGACGCACTGGAGTCAACACGGCCCCGACGACTCACTTCCGATCCCGGTCCTCTACAACTACCGGCACAGCGTCGAGCTCAGCCTGAAATGGCTCATCCGCACCGCAGCACGCATCGTCCGCCGCGGCCAGTACAACACCAACGGGGCGAACCTGGAAGGGGAAAAGGTCGACAAGAAACTGCGCGAGGACAGCCATAGCATCAAGAAGCTCGCCGAGCGGCTCAACACCTACCTGGGCTTCATCTCGGACTTGGACCCGCCCAACAACCGCATCGACAACGAGTCGATGGAGACACTGCGCTGGCTGGACCAGCAAGACGAAACAGGTGAGACCTTCCGCTACTCCATGATCGGACGAGGCAGCGACCGCCGGCCAGCTCGGGCAACACCAACCAACATCAACTTCTATGAGGACGTCAACAAGGTTCACCTGCTCGCACATCTGCTACAGGCAGGGTACTCCGCGCACCTGGATCACTTCGAAGAACTGCTACAGGAGTACCTGGAAGAGACGGGCGGCTGGTAGAGGCTGGCGCCGGGCCTGGCGGCCCGCCCTCGGAGCAGTTCGATCCAGTAACCCTTGACCGCGCCTTGAGGGTGCGCGGGTGGGCCTTCTTCCAAACAGGGATGTCGGTCAGGTCGTCAATGTTGCGGTCGTTCGAGACGAGACGGTTGTGGCTTTGGGGCACCATCCCCGCCGACGTCATCCTCGCCTGCTGAACAATGTGCAGCCCGCCGCTACGGGGGCAACGACGCCCGCCGGCTCCACGCCTCACATCCGCGCGCGCCGCACCCAGGGCCGGTGATGTGCAGTGGCCCCGGTCTGCGGCCACAGCGCCGGTCAACGCGGGCGCGTCCCCGCTGTGCGCGGACGCCCTCCTGCGATCGAGCGCCGGGCAGGCCCTCGCCCCCACATTCACCTGCTGGAGATGGCGTGCCTCCTTTGGGCACCATCCACGTCCTTCTGCCTTGACGGCCGTTCTGGTGGGAAGGCGGGCGCTGAGCAACCTCCGTTCAACCCGTTCCAGCAGGGAGACTGCAAATCTGCCGGTTTCGCGTTCCCAGGTTCGAATCCTGGCGCCGCCACCCTAACGGGAATCGGCCCCTGACCAGGAAGTTTGGTCAGGGGCCGATTCCCGTTCCCCGGCCCGCCAGCGTCGGTGAGGCTGCTGCCTGCGAGGATGCGCTGATGAGCTATGACCTTGCTGTGTGGGACGGGGACCGTCCACTCGACAATCGCCAAGCAGACTCCACCTACGCCGAGCTGTACGAGCGCTACCTGGAATCGGACGACGTCCTGGTACCCCCGGCGCCACGCATCGCGACCTACGTGGACGCCTTGGTCGCACGATACCCGGACGAGAACGACCCCCATTTCATATGGTCGGCACCGCCAGTCATCGACGGGGCGTCGGGCCCGATCGTGTACCTGGTCATGTCCTACGGCACAGCCGAGGAAGTGTGCGCTTATGCTGCCACGCTGGCCAACCGGCACGGACTCGTGTGCTTCGATCCGCAGGATCGATCCCTGCGACCCTGAGCAGGCCGCCTGACCTCGACCGACGTCTCCACGGCCCGTACCCGAGCAAACCAATCCGGACTCTTTGCCTGCCCGAAGCTCGGGGTCAACGCCCGTCTGCGCCTTCAGTCCGCCGCGGTCGCTACCGGGCAGATAAGCCAGATCCGCTGCTGCCCGACGTCGCAGCGGAGACGACCGCGACAACCCCACCACAACCTTTTGTTGGGTTTCGTAGGAGTAGAACAGCGCCGTTATCGCCTCGACGAGGCGTCCCCAGCGCACCTGTTCCGACGAGCCCGTGCCGGGTGGCGCCGAAGCGTCACGGGTTTGACCTGCGTGCGGCCCGAAAGTCCCGGTACTCGTCGCAGACGACGCCCTCGTTGACCCATCGTTGAGGGGCGGCGGCAAGTTCGTGTTCTGCCAGGTGCAGGGCCTCCTCGGGCGTGGGCAGGACGGCGACTTCCCGGCCCCACGTCTCCTCGTCGGGGTCCAGGGGCGGGAACTCGGTGATGTCGAAGAAGGAGTCCGTGCCGACGTCCTCGACCTCGCTCAGGTAAATGGTGACGCCCGTGCGGCTGGAACTGAGGGCGATCCAGCGGAGCCCGGGTCGGCCGTCGGTGTCGATGCCGCCGAGGAACTGCTCGATCTGCTTCCCACGCCGAAGGGCGCGGAGGGCGAAAGCGGCGTTGAGGTGACGCATGTCAGTTCCTTTGCTGGTCGGGCTCCAGCGCCCGGAGCCTCTGTATTGGGTGACTCCGCTGCCGTCCGCGCTGGTGGGGACGAGCAGTTCCGGGTCGGTCTGCGATGCTGCCGCGGCCGCGGCGGCGTAGGCCACCGGGTCGGTTCGGCTGGTCATCTATCCGAGCTGGTCGTAGCCGAGGAGGGTGAATCGTTCCGGAAGAGGCAGTGTTGCTCACAGCGTGAATTCGGTTCCTAGCCCCACATGCGCCCGTCTGACGTGCTGAAATCCACGAACCACCATACGGCGCAGCCGAGCGTCTGTCGGCGACGCTTGAAATGGGTTCAGGCACGAACTTCGTGAAGCCGATCGTGTTTCCGTGCACTGGGTGACGCTCTGTCATATCACATGGAGGCCTGATGCTGTCCCAGCGCGGTGAGCGCGCGACTGGCTATCTCGTCGGGTGTGCCGACAGCGTCGACTGTGACGAGGAGCCCTTGCCTTGCGTAGTGCCGGATCATGGGCTCCACCATCGCTTCGTAACTGCTGAACCGACTGCGGATGCTCTTCTCTTTGTCGTCCTCACGCTGATAGAGTTCACCGCCGCAGACGTTGCAGGCGCCATCGACGTCGAGGGTGTCCACCGCTGGCTCGTAGACGTGGGCCGAGTCGTTACGGCAGAGGCGACGTGCGGACTGGTGGCGGACGCGGCCCTCCACCTCCTGCTCGGGAAGATGCAGGCGCAACACGCTGTCCAGGGGCGTGTCGAGTTCGTGGAGCAACTCGTCCAGAGCAAGCGCCTGGGCGACGTTGAGCGGGTGCCGGTCGAGGAGGAAAGCTGTGAGGGATGCCTGGCACAGGTAGTCCCGGACGATCTTATTGATGATCTCGTTCGGGAGCGGCCGGCCGGAGTTCATGATCTCCGCAGATCGGATCCCCAGGTCGGTGCCCTGGCGGAGGTGAGCGCGCATGAGATCGCCGAAGTTGATGCGTGGCACTGCCACGGCCCGAGCCAGCGAATCGCTCGGTGTCTCCCACAACCACGCCGGCGGTTGCAAGATGGCGATGCGCATCGAGCCCGTCGCCATCATCGGCAGATCCAGTAGCTGTCGCGGATCGGGTGCTTGTATTGCTCACCGGTCGAGCAAGTCACCACGACACTGCCGTCCTCGTAGGAGACCCGGCCACCCGCCGCGACGAACACCGCTCCGTCCAGCTCGACCTGGAAGTCGGCCTGGAGCAGGAACTCGCTGATCAAGAGCATCCGCGGCAGCGGGGTGACCCCATCGATATTCAGGCGCACGACCCAAGCATTCCGCAGGGGCCGGTGCCACCGCGACTGGTTTCGGTCTGTCTGCGGCCCCTGGTCGTTTGGGATTGGGCAAGGATTCCGTGACGTCGATCAGCGGGCCGTGAGGGTCTGTGGTCGGCGGCTGGCGGCGATCAGGAAGAGTCGTTTGCGCAGTAGCGATGTTTGCGCTCTGCCGAACATGCTGCGCTTGAGCGCTTTCAGATCGTTGACGCGGCCCTCGACCGGTCCGGACGACCAGTCGGTGCTCATGCCGTAGACGACGGCGTCGAGGTCGGGAAGCAGTCCGGCGGCAAAGCCGGCCAGGCCGCACTGGTCGTCCGCGCAGACGTCGGCGATCCAGTGCGGCAGCCGGTCGCCTTCGCGGTTGGTCGCGAAGGTGCGGACGTGGCCGACGGCGGCTGTGAGTTCGAGTGAGCGGGCCAGCAGGGTTTTGAGCTGCTGTTCGTCGCCCTCACACAGGTGGTCGGGGTGGCGCGTGATCCAGCCAGTGGCGGGGCGGGGCGAGGGCGGCCGGGCGATCGGCGGCGTGTTCCCCGCGGCCGCACTAACCGGCCTGAGAAGGATGAGGCCAGACCTTCAGACATCTCGGCACGGCAGGGGCATGGCGACGGACGCTGGTCCAACCTTGGCCCCTGCAGAGCCACAGGCCACACTTGGACCCGTGACGATCAATGCCGGCAGCGAGGCCACCGACCCCTGGGCGCTCCTTCTGGCGACGGACTGGAACAGCGTCGACCACTGCTGCCCCGACGTGGCCCCAGAGACCCCCGTCATCCTGGCCGGGCTGCTGGACGACGACGAGAATGTCCAACGAAGGGCCGTACGCGACCTCGGTCATGCCGTGACCCACCAGAACAGCATCTACAGCGCCACCGCCCCGGCTGCCCGCTTCGTGATCGCCGTCCTGGACCACCCGCGAACGATGACCCCGGGGACCTACTTCCACGACGAGCGCTGCCGGCCCCTGCGTGCGGCGCTCCTCGAATGGCTAGGTGATCTCGCCGACGAAGCAACGTACGACGAAGACGGCCCTGGAGAACCTGAGGATGTCGCCGCGGTGCGTGCCGTCATCCCGCTGATCTATGAGGCGGCACGGTCACACTTCGCCGAGGCAGACCTTCTGATCAGGGAGTCTGCGGTGTACGCAGCGGCGATGACGCTCGCCGTGCCGAAGCTGGCTGTCCACATTCCAGAGCTCGAACCTCTGGTTCGCAACACGCTAAGCGCCAGCGAATACGGCGGGTACCGCTACATGGCGAAGCGGTGCCTCGTGACCTGGGGCGTAGATCCCGGCCCCCTTCCCGACCCATGGGTCTCGGATCCCGAAGCGATGGATCCCTGGAAGGAAGGCTGCTCCGACGACCCGCCATTCTGACCCAAGAGGCACCGCGACACACCGGGCGTCGCCGGCCACAGCGCCGCCGAGAACACCGTGCCACCCTCAGGAGTCTGCGCCCACCGTGCGGTCAAATCGTTCACCGCACGGACCGTCGTCGTCGCGATTCCCAGTCCACCCCCATCGTCAGCACACCTGCGATGCGCCACTTCGCCTGCCACCGGCGCCAGCGATGTCATCGAGCGAGTGGATCCATTCGCCCTCGCCCGCTGTTCCATGCCAAACGACTCCCGGACGGCCTGGTCCGGCGGAGAGTCCATGTGACTGCCGGGCAGCGAGGACACCAATCCGGATATCGGCTAGGACGACGTCGACCTGTTGGTTGTGTCGCTGCCCGCCGGGACGACCAGGGCGGCCGGCTGGTCCTACGCGCCGTCTCCGACTCCTGGAACGCTCCAGCACCGCCGCCCAGCTCGGCCCCGGCAGCATCATTCCAGCCACGCCGCAACTCCTCGGCCCACTGGAATCCGCTCTCGCCGAGGCACGCCGCCGGGCAGCCGGGACGTACATCCGAGCAGCCACCGCAATGAGCAGCGCCCGGATGAGAGTCTTGGGGGGCCAGCCACCAGCAAGATGCCCGGCTAGTGCGCAATCGCAAGTCCGGCCCAAACGGCAGGAATCCCACGCGAGGCCGCACGGGGAAGCTCCTGTGTGACGAGTCGATCAGTGCCGACCCCCAGGCTCACGTGCGCCTGCGGGGTACGCGCCATATTCAGCCATCGCGCAGTGCTGGAGCAGCACGTCGGCGGTCTTCGTCTGGGGGCGAGGCATGTTTTGGACCTCTGTTTCGCCGGTCCGCAGAACCGCTTCACCCCCCTGTACGCGGCAAGTGCGGTGCGGGCCGGCACGTGTTGCGCAGCGAACGGTTGCTCCTCTACTACACGCCGCTCGTTGCACTGGATGTCATGGGTTCTGCCGCAGCTCGATCTGATGCTGAGGCGCAGCGCTGGTTGGGGAACGAGGGCGACAACCTGGTGCAGGACGAGGACACGCGAGAGTGGTTTTTGTCGATGCGCGCGGATGACGACCTGTCAGGGTTCGAGGCTCGCGATCGCTTGAAGTTGATGAGGAGGCCGATGACCGGTTTGCGGGCGCGACAAGCGTCAAACCTGAAATCCGGCGAGATCGGTGGCTGGCTGGCCCCTGGCTACCGTCGGCAGGGACTGGGCGTCGAACTGTTCCGCGCGGCCATCCAGCTCGGTCACCGCCATCTGGGCTTCAACGTCGTACGAGCGGGCGCGGAGCCGACGAACAAGCCTTCTCGCGAAGCACTCGAAGCAGCCGGCTTCGCCACTGTGCCAGGACCGCCCCGCTTCACTCTGGGCGACGGGCGTGAGGTCGACGCCTGCTGGTACCAGCATCGGCAAGAAGCCATCTCGCGCTGTCGTGGCGGGAGCCGAGAACGATGAATCTCAAAGACGCCCAGGAGCAGATCGAGTGCCAGCACCCCGAACTCACCGGCGCCGAGAAGACCAAAGCGATCAAAAGGCTGAGGAGCCAGAGCGAAGCCGCCAAGAAGACTCAGACCGGGGAGACGGGCCGTTGGCCATCGGTCGCTGAATCCTGGGGATCCGCCGCCGCTGTTATCTTCGGCATACGCGCCCTGGCCTGGGCCGTGTGGAGCGTCCCCTTCGACGCTCCAGGCTGGTACGACGCGCTCTTCGGCGTGCAGCTGATCTTGGGCGTCGCGCTGGTCACCTGCGCCCACAGGCGCCGCCAGGGCACCTCATGACTTTTGAGAACCGCCGGGGATGATGCCGAGGGATTCAGTGGTGGGCTGGTGGGAGCCACCGGCCGGTTCGACGGTGATCCCAACGGCCACCGTCCGGCCGAGCGGCCTGTCGAGGACGCGGGCGGAGTGGTCCCCGGTGCCCGGCAGGAGGCCGGCTGGGCGGAGGTCGCCGGAGGGGGCCGCGTACCAGAGTTCACAGACCTTGTCGCCGCTGAGCGCGGGGCAGGTCCGTGGCTACGAAGGCGGCGCGGGAGACGATGACAGGGAAGTACTACTTCCTTGCGATGAGGCCGGGCACGATGTGATCGTGCTGGCAAGATCGGGTCATGGGTTTGAACATGGTCGTCGGTGCCCTCAGCGATGCAGAGGACGACTACACCGAGATGGTCCGCGCTGACTTCGTTGCGATCGGCGAGCTACTGGAGAGGGCGGGCGCGCCGCAG
This sequence comes from Streptomyces aureus, assembly GCF_000725495.1. Taxonomy (GTDB): domain Bacteria; phylum Actinomycetota; class Actinomycetes; order Streptomycetales; family Streptomycetaceae; genus Streptomyces; species Streptomyces aureus_B. The sequence goes on along the minus strand of NZ_JNZD01000021.1, from coordinate 196,289 downwards.
TGGACCGAGCCCGATCTGGTTGACGCGGAGGCCGCGGAGTTCGAGATGTGGGGTTACTCGGGCTTGCACGCCGTTCGTCGTCTCGCCGTCCACCTAGCGGCGGGTGGGCGCCTGCCCGAACCGTTGCATGAGGCCCAGCGTGCGACTGACGACCCACTGTTGAGCAAGGTCTACAAGACTCTCCCAGGCGAGCCGCCGGGACCGTTCGACCACCTGATCCATCATTCGGACTGCGAGGGGTACTACGCCCCTGTCGATTTCAACCACGTCATCGTCGACAAAAAGGCACCGGGCGGCTACCTCGGTTCCTCGGTACGACTGCTGGTGGAAACCCGTCGACTCGCTGAAGCCCTTGGTCTTCCAGAGGACCTCGACCCGCACTCCGAGGAGGTCTTCGAGGCCACCGATGCCGAAGAGCCGGCCGGCGAGGGATGGCAGCGTTATGGCGTCGAATCCTATGTCTGCCTGCAACTTCTCCAGGCTGCGAAACTCTCGATCGCGACCGGAGCAGCCATCGTCTTCACCTGAGGACACGCTGAGCTGATGTCCGTTTCCGGCTCGGGCCGCAGCAGGGCTGCTAGTCGAGGGCTTCGGTCGCTGGATGCCGTTTCACTCGCCCAGCACGGGCCCAAGCAGCCCACGTGCTCCATGAACCGAACTTACAAGGGGAGGGTCAGTCTTCGCCGACCTGGAGCAGCACCACGGCAAAGCCGTCACCGCCCGAAGCCGAAAAGCTTCGGGGCCGACCCTCTGGTCGATCACCTGGAAGAGGGCCGAAGTGCCGTCGCCGGACAGCGGGAGACGGCAGTCAGTCCCTGATGCGAGGATCCGGGCGACCATACGCAACGGAGATCAGCATGGGCACCTGGGATACCGGTCCCTTCGACAACGACACAGCCGCAGACTTCGCCAACGCCCTCGACAACGCAGAGCCCGAGGCACGCGAAGCCCTGATCCGAGGTGTCATCATCCGGACGATCGACGCCACCGGCTATCTCACGGAAGCAGAGGAGGCGGTGGCCGCCGCTGCACTCATCGCGGCGCAATGTCCGGGAGGCGAACCCATCGACATGTCCTACGGTCCGGAAACACCTATGCCCGTGTTCCCTTCCGACCTTCGGGCACTCGCCGACGAAGCCCTCGCCCGCATCGCCAGCGACGAGGACGGGCCGGCCTCCAACTGGATCGACCCGGAGGACTGGAAGCAGTGGCGGGCCATACTCACTCGCCTTCGCGCCGTGCTTGTCCCGCCGCCCCCTTCGATTGCTCTCTTCGACGTCCAGCCATAACGGAGCGTCACTGGGCACGAAAGCTGAGCCAGAACCCGTGAAGTAGCAGCGTTTGATCAGCGGTTTGGACAGCAGTTGGCGATCTTGAGTGCTGCAGATGCTCACGAGAAATGACGTCTCCGTGGTGCGGTGCCGCCAGAATGCGGCAGAGACGGTCCGCCTCTTGATCACCGGTCGTTAGACTCCGGGACTCGGATGCTGCTGGTGGACGGGAAGGCCAAGTTATGGACGACGACCCTTGGGCTGGCTGGCCGGAACGGTGGGTCGGCACGGATTGCGACGTGCGGACGGCCGTGGGCGCGATCCCGCCGGAGGCCAAGGACGGGTTCAGGTGCGAGGAAGTCCCCTGGCAGCGGTTTCGGCACTTCTACGGCCCGGGCGAGGAGATCCCCGGTCTCCTCACAACGCTCGGCTCCGCAGACGCCGAAGCCGCCGACAAGGCTTTGTGGCAGCTCTGGATCAATCTTCACCACCAGGGCAGCACGATCGCAGTGGGGGCACTGGCGGTGCCGTTCCTGCTCCGGACTGCGACGGCCGGGCACCCTGCGCTCCGCGCCCGAACCCTTCGCCTGGTCGCCGAGATCGGCCGATGCCAGCACATGGGAGACGGATCGCGCGAAGGCCTGCTCCAAGTCGCCGAGGAACCGCTGCTGATCGAGGGCAGCACGATGTGCCCGGTGGACTGGACGATCCAAGCCGCCCGTCAAGCGGTCACGGACGACCTGCCCCTCCTGCTCCCGCTTCTCTCCGACCCCAACCCCGAGGTCCGCTCCGTGACCGCCTACGTCCTGGCGGCAGTGACCGACGAGGTCCCACGTGTCTCCTCGGCCCTGCGATTCAGGCTGGCGAACGAAGACGACGCGGTGGTCCGGGTGAGCCTGATCCTGGCGATCGCCCAACTCGCCCGCGAACACCAGGACGACCACGCTCACCGGTGGGCCCGGGACCTCTGGTCGGACCCGGGACGGCCACCCGAGGTCCGCATCGGCGCCGGCCTGGCCTGGCTGTGCCTGGTTACCGACCCCGTCCCCGACGAACTCCGAACCCTCCTCACCGACCCCGGCATTCCCCAGTACGACGCCCTGCTCCAGCCGGTGCCATGGCTCACCTGGACCGACGCCCCCGGTCTCGCGCTGCGCAACTGCATCGACGAAATGCTCACGGTGAACATCCCCGGAACAGTGCTTGCCGATCCTTGGGATGAAGGACCATCAGGCTGAGGCATGCAGTGGTCAGCCAGCCTTGGCGGGTGCTTCGGCGCGCGCCCGGGTGCTGGCGAGTCGGTGCCGGTCTCGATGATGTTCCGTTGAAGGTGAGGCGGTCGACGATGGCCGCGCAGAGGCGGGGGTCGGTGAACGTCTTGGTCCAGCCATCTGGGGCTGGCACTTGTTCCCTCACAAGAGTTGCTGCTGCCACCTGCCCGTATCCCATCCCTGCGGTCCTCGTTAGGTTCTCGCGGTGGCCCCCTGGTTTTCAATGTGCTGCCTTGACTGTTCAGGTGCGGGAAGGCGTGCCGGTGGCCGAGGCGAGACTGCAGGTCATCGCGGGCGGGGCCGTCCCGCAGGAGCCGCTGACCACGGAGCCGTGGCAGTTCCAGACCATGTGCGTCGACGCGTTCGTCGCCTCGTGGCGGGCCCGCGGGTTCAGCCCGGTGACCGTCGACAACGACATCGGACTGCTGGAGCGGACACTCACCGCACTGGGACGGCCTGCTTGGGAAGTCACGCCCGAGGACATCGACCGCGTGGTGGGTGACCTGGCCGTTCAGGGCCGCAAGACGTCGACCCGCCGTGAGTACGTGCAGATTTTCAAGAGCTTCCACCGGTTCCTGCAGGCCCGCAAGGCGGCCGAGATCGAGGCTGCATTCGGCGCCCGTCTGGTCTGCCCGGTCGACGAGTTCAACGCTTCCCGTCATGTCGGGGACGATTCGCCGGCCCTGCTGCCGCCGCCGACACCGGAGCGGGTGACGGAGTTCTTCGACTTCATGAAGCAGAGGATCGCGACCGCGAGGAAGTACGGACCCGCAGCGAGGGACTATGCGATGTTCCGGACGCTGTGTCACGCTGGTCTCCGCTCGGAGGAGGCATCGCTGCTGGAGAAGCCGGACCTGCACTTCACCCGAGGTCCGTTCGGCAAGCTCCACGTCCGCTTCGGCAAGGGAGCCCACACGTCCGGGCCGCGGCCTCGTTGGGTGCCCATGCTCGACGGCCTGGACCTGGTGCTGCGGTGGTTCCTGGAGGACGTGCGGCCCAAGTTCCCCGACTCGCCGGTGCTCTTCGCCGACGAGTCCGGCGGCAGCCTGCATCGCGGGACCATCCGCAACCGGCTCCGCTATCTGATGGAACTCGAAGGACGCCCGGCATCAGAGCGATTCAGCCCGCATGCTCTGCGACGAGCTTGCGCGACGCACAACTACGAACGTGGCGTCGATCTCGTCGCGATCCAGCAGATGCTCGGTCACTGGACCGTCAGCTCGACCATGCGATGTGCCCGACCCTCCGCGACCTTCATCGAGGACGCCTACCAACGCGCGGTCGCCAGCACTTTGGCCGAGATGACCGGGAAGGACACCACGGCATGAAGATCCAATGGCGGCTGCGGATGGCCGCCGCCCAGCGCAAGGTGTGGACCGGGACGGAACTGCGGCGGCTGCTGGCCGAGAAGGCCGGCCTGGAACTGTCCTCGGCATCGGTGTCCGCGCTGTTCACCAAGGAACCCTCTCAAGTGAAGATGACCACGCTAGCCGCGTTGTGCACCGCGCTGGAGTGCACCCCCAACGACCTGATCGAGGTCGACACCACCCCCGTCGGACGGCCCATCGCACCTCCTCGTCCAGTCGCCGACCTGCCGCAGGCTGCCTCCGCCAGGGGCCGGTCGATGCCGCCTCTGTGACCGGCGGGCGGCGATGGGCAAGAAGCAACGCGACTGCGTCACCTGTAGTGCCCCTGCCGGATATCTCGACCGCCGGCACTGCTGCCGGTGCTGGCGCCGACTGAACGAGCAGGCCGCCAAGGCGGTTTGCCCCGGCTGCGGCCGCGACCGTGTTCTGCAGCAGGACACCGGCCGGTGCATCATCTGCTCACGCGTCTGCGAGGTATGCGGCCACCCCGTCCGCTCATCGCAGAACCGTCTGTGCCGCGACTGCCGGCGCAAGGCCGAACAACGGGCTGCCCAGCAGATGTGTCCGCGCTGCCGCAGGACCGGCTATCTGCGTGAGACGACCGGCTGGTGCGGTCACTGTTCACGGCCCCGGCAGCAGAAGCAGCCTCCGCGCACCTGCCGCGAGTGCGGCCAGCTGCGGCGACATGCCGGACTGGGGCTGTGCTCGGCCTGCTGGCAAAAGCACCCTGGCCGTCCCTTCATCCGCGGGGAACACCTCCGCGACCGGCTCGCCCATCCACCATCCTGGCTGGGGGACTTCGTCGCTCATGTCGCCGCCCGGCACTGCACCGCCAGAGCCTGCGGCTTCGTCACCGACCTCGGCCGACTCCTGGAAGACGGGCACTCCATCTCTCCCCAGTCTCTGCTGGAAAGATCCCGCAGGCCCGGACGGTCGATGGGCTCCTTCGCCCGCGCACTCGAGGACTTCTTCACCCTCCACCACCTGGCCCTGCCCACCGACCAGGCCGAACGGCTCGCCGTCGGCCGACGGCAACGACGCATCAAGGCCGTTCCCGAGCCGCTGCGGCAAGCCGTCGCCGCCTTCAATACCTCCCGGATGCGGGCCCAGGACCGAGCCCGCCGAGCCGGCACCCGCCCTCGCAGCAATCTCACCCTGGAGACAGCCCTGGCCACCCTGCGTGACCTCGCACTCTTCCTGGTCGATGACCGGGACAAGATCGACTGGGCCCTCGTCGACGTGCACGACATCGAAGCCTTCCTCGCCGTCCTGCCCAAGGGACGCAAGCGGCGGCTGACCGTACTGCGGCAGTTCTTCCGCTTCGCGCGGTCCCAGAGAATGCTGGTGGTCGACCCCACCCGCCAGCTGATCGCGAAGGAGACGAACGGCTTCCGCGGCCAGACCCTCGCCCTCGACCAGCAACGCGAACTGTTCCGCCGCTGGACAACCAATGAGCACGTGCATCCGCATGAGGCGATGCTGGGAATGCTCGCTCTCCTGCATGGCGCCGCCAGCTCCGAGGTGCGAATGCTGCAGGTCAGCGACATCGACCAGCAAGTCCAGACCGTCCGGCTCGGGAAACGCCCTCACCCCGTTCCCTTGGATCCGGCTTCCTGGACGGTGTTGCAGAGATGCCTCGCCCACCGAGAGGCATGGCCGACGAGCAACCCCCACGTCGTGGTCGCCAAAGGAACAAAGAGCGGGCGATACCCGGCCTCAACTGCCTATCTCTCCCACGTTCTTGACGACTGTGGCTTCCCGCCCCGCGTGATCCGCAGCACCCGTCTCCTCGACCTGGTGAACACCATGGACCCCAAACTTGTCGCCGCAGCCTTCGGCATGGACCCACAGGCCACCTTGATCTATCTGTCCGATCGCATCGACGAGACCCGCTTGTCGCAGTGGGCGTCGGAGAGAACCTGATCCCTGGTCAGAGTACGTACGGATAGACGCTGACCTTCTCGCGCTCGAGGAAGAGCTCGACCCACGTATTGGCGACATCTTCGGGCAGCGGATCAGCAAGGTCCAGCAGGATATTCGTGCCGTCGAAGTCCAGCAGGGCGGCACCGTCCTCAGTGAGGCCCAGCCGTCCCCGCAGAACTACGCAGTGCCCGCCGGTCCGGAGCCCGGGACCGATACCAACAGCAGGCTTGGCGTTCTGCCCCCAGACGATGTCCTCGTCGATCGTCCACTCGACGTGGTACTCGCCGGGCTCCGCAGCACGATCCCCGCACCATCGGACCGCGGTATGACCGAACGAGGTCCGGACATCTGCAAGCCAAGGACTTCCGGGAAACCTCGCGACCCTCACCAGTTCGATCAGCACCGCTCGATCATGCAGCATCCGCGTCGCTGCCGGGAGTAGTGAAGTTTCGGCGCTGCCTGGCACGGGTTCGCCGGAAGATGTGCGCTTTACCGAAGGACTCGTTGGAGGCGATAGCGACGCAGTTCTTCTCCTCGCGCTCGGTGAGGTCCTGGAAGAGGAATTCGGCGCCGTGGCGGTCGAGTTCCATGTAGCCGAGCTCATCGATGCAGAGCAGGTCGACGCGGGCGTAGCGGGCGGTGGTCTTGTTCAGCTGCCTCTCGTCGGCGGCCTCCACCAGCTCGTTCACCAGCTTGCTGGCGAGGGTGTAGCGGACCCGGTAGCCCTGCATCGCGGCCTCGGTGCCCAGGGCGATGAGCATGTGGGACTTGCCGGTGCCGGAGTCGCCAATCAGGCAGAGCGGCTGGCTCTTCTTGATCCACTCGCAGCTGGCGAGGGCGTTGATCACGGCGGGGTCGATGTTGGGGTTGGCGTCGAAGTCGAAGGTCCGCAGCGACTTGTCCCGGGGGAAGCCGGCGGCCTTGATCCGCCGCTCGGAGCGGCGCAGGGCCCGGTCGTCGCACTCGGCCATCAGCAGCTCGGCGAGGAAGCCGCAGTAGGTCATCTGGTCCTTGACCGCCCGGTCGGCGCACTCGTTGCGGATCGACGGCAGCCGCAGCAGCCGGCAAGCCGTGTCGATGGCCGTGGTCGCGACCTGCTCGGTCAGGTTCCGCCGGCGGGGCAGCATGGCGGTCATGGCGCTTCTCTCTCTCGCAGGTCACCGCCGCCGGCGCGACGGTGTCGGAGCAACTGGTCGTAGTGGGTCACCGAGGGCAGCGGCCTGGTGTCCGGCGGAAGGTGGTTGAGCTTCCACTCGTGCAGGAACGTCACGCTCGCCGATCCCGACCCGGCGGCCAGCCTCGGCACCGCAACCTCGACGGCGGGCTCGTCCTCGGTCTGGGCGGCCTTGCGGGCCTCCAACGCGACCGCGTCCGCGGTCAGCGCCCCCGCCCGGAGGGCGGTGGCCAGGCCAGCGACGATGTGCTCGTGCGGGAGGTGGCGGCCCAGCAGCGGCACGTCGATCAGTGCCCGGGTGCCCTCCGTGTCGCCGTGGGCCCGGACCGCCGCGGCCCACCAGACGCCGTGGACCGGGGTGAACTTCCCTGCGGAGCGGGCCTGGTCGAGCGCGGTCGCGCCGGGGGAAGGCACCGGGCTTGCGGACCAGGGCCTCCAATCCGCCGTCCGTGGGGCGGAATGTCGCTTCGCGGCAGCGACGAAGGGCGTGCCCCCGGCCCTCATGACCGCTGAGCGCGTAGAGACACTCGCTGGCTGGCATCGAGCCCGAGCCGGACGGGTATCCGGGGAGTGGGCACAGGGCGTGACAGAGGCTGTCGTGGGAATCCGCATCCGGCGCAGGAGCCCACGGGTGGCGCGCTTGTGCAGCGTGCTGCGCCAGGCAAGTCCCTGGTCGTTGTATCGCTGCTGGGTGTGCCGGCACTCGTCGTGGGCAGATGTGTCTGTGTCTTCCGGGCCGAGCGCGGCGGACCGCGCCGGGCCCGCGTCGTGGGGACCGTGACGCTCACCCTGGGCGGGCTGCTGGACACCGCCGGCAGGAGCAGGCGGCGCCGCGCGAACCGGTCGGGCGACGGCGGGTGAGGGCGGCCCGTCACAGCATGACGTGCTTGACCTGTGTGTAGTCGAGCAGTCCGGTGAGCGACAGGTCGCTGCCGTGTCCGGAGTGCCGTACCCCTCCGTGCGGCATCTCCGACACCGTGGTGCCGTGGGTGTTGACCCAGACGATTCCGGTGCGCAGGGCGCGACTCGCGCGCATGGCCCGGTCGTGATCGCGTGTCCACACGCTGGCGGCGAGTCCCTGCGGTACGGCGTTGGCCAGTTCGAAGGCCTCGGACTCGTCGGTGAACGGCTGGACCGTCACGACCGGACCGAACACCTCGCTCTGCACGATCTCGTCGTCCTGGCGCACCCCCGCGACCACCGTGGCCTGGTGGAAGTACCCGGGCCGGTCCAGCTGCGCGCCTCCCGTGACGATCTCGGCATGGTCGGGCAAGGTCTCCAGCAGACGGCGTACGGAGGCGAGCTGGGCCGCGTTGTTGAGCGGGCCGAAGTCGGCGTCCGGGTCGTCGGGGCCGCCGGGGACCTGCTGGGCGGCCCGTTCGGCGAAGGCGTCGAGGAAGGCGTCGTGGATCCGGTGGTGGACCAGGACCCTGGTGGCGGCGGTGCAGTCCTGGCCGGCATTGTAGAAGGCCAGCGACGACAGCTGTCCTACGGCGTCGTCCAGGTCGGCGTCCTCGTGGATCAGCACGGGCGCGTTGCCGCCGAGCTCCAGGTGGAGCCGTTTGAGGTCGGCGGCCGCGGCCGCGGCGATCTGCTGTCCGGCGCGGACACTCCCGGTGAGGGCGACGAGCCGCACGGCGGGATGGGCGACCAGCAGGCGGCCGGTGTCACGGTCGCCGCAGAGGACGTTGAGCACACCGGGCGGCAGGTGCTCGGCGGCCAGCCGGGCCAGGAACGTGGCGGAGGAGGGCGTGCTGTCGGACGGTTTGAGGACGACGGTGTTGCCGGCGGCGAGCGCTGGGGCGATCTTCCACACGGCCATCATCAGCGGGTAGTTCCACGGGGTGATCTGCGCGCAGACGCCGATGGGTTCCCGGCGCAGCACGGAGGTGCGGCCGGGGGTGTACTCGGCGGCCGCGGCGCCGGGCAGGTTGCGTGCGGCGCCGGCGAAGTAGCGCAGCACGTCGGTGATCGCGGGCAGTTCGTCGGCGAGGAAGAGGGCACGGGGTTTGCCGGTGTCGGCGACCTCGGCGCTCGCCACGGCGTCGGCGTGCCGCTCCAGCGCGTCGGCGATGCGCAGCAGCGCTCCCTGGCGCTGCTGCGGGGTGGTGGCCGACCACACGTGCCCGGCGTTCTCGGCCGCGCGGCAGGCGTTGTCGACGTCGTCGGTGCCGGAGAGCGGAGCGGTGCCGTGGAGGCGTCCGGTGGCCGGGTCGATCAGGCGCAGGGTGGCACCCGACGCGGCGGGTGTCTCCTTGCCGTCGATGTGGTTGAGGACGGTTGCCGGGAGGGCGTTGTCAGCCACGGAGCAGTGCCTCCTTCGCTGCGGCGCGGCCGGTGCGGACGGCGCCTTCCATGTATCCGGCGACCCACTGTTCGGATCCGCAGACGTAGAACGGGGGTTCGTGGGTGCCGTGCGACGGCCCCACGGCCATCACCTCGCCCGGCGGCCACTGGGTGACGTAGCCCTGTGTCCAGGGGTCGCTGCCCCACAGCCGCAGGTAGCAGGTGAGCGGTCGGCGGGCCTCGTCGCCGTACAGGCCGGCGATCTCGGCGAGCAGTTCGGGGGTGCGCAGCTGGGGCGGGGTGCCCAGCAGGACGCCGTAGCGCTCCGGCGGGATCAGTGCGGACAGGACGCCTTCGTTCTGGGGCCAGGTGCTGCCGAGGACGCCCTCGGACTCGGAGAGGCCGTTCAGATCGTCCGCGCGCCAGAAGGGACGGTCGTAGACGGCGGCGAACTTGGCTGCCGTCGCCTGCCGTTGCCGGTGCAGGGAGGCGAGGCGCGCCTCGCTCACGCCGCTGACGGCGACGGACCGCAGCGGTCCCACGGGCAGGGCGCTCACGACGGCCCCGGCGGTGAGGACCTCGCCGGTGACTAGGCGGACGGTGCAGCGGCCGGGGCGTATGTCGAGGGCGGCGACCGGTGAGCCGAGGCGGACGCGCGGGCCGAGTTCGCGGCCCATCACCTCGGCCAGGGTCGCCGAGCCCTCGGCGAGCCGCAGTCCTTCCCAGTCGTCGTAGTCGTAGTCGCCCGGGCCGGACGCGGGGACGGCGGCGCTCTTGCGCAGTGCGGCCAGCAGGGAGATCCGCTCGTAGGAGCCTCCGGCGAGGGCCAGCTGGCCGATCTCCCACAGGCGGACGACGGCGGGGGTGGCGTGCCGGGAGCGCAGCCAGGCGCCCACGGACAGCCGGTCCAGGGCGGCCGCGTCCGGGTGCGACCAGGGGTCGCCGGGGTCGACGGTGGCGGCCAGGGCGGCGAACTCGGCGCCGAGCCGGGCGTGGAGGGCCGAGTCGCCGTCGCCGAACCAGTGCGGCGGTTCACCGGCGGAGCTGCCCTCCGGCGTGGCGCGGACCATCCGGCCGGGCTCGGCCACGTAGCTGGGCACCAGCTTCAGTCCCAGTTCCGCGGCGAGGTCGAGGTAGGCGGTGTGGGCGCGGCCGACGACCTCCCCGCCGAGCTGGACGGTACGGCCGTCGGGGAGGCGGGCCTGTTCGACCCGGCCGCCGACCCGGTCCCTGGCCTCCAGGACGAGTACGTCGGTGCCGGCGGCGGCCAGGTCCCGGGCGGCGGCGAGCCCGGCCAGCCCGGCACCGAGAACGATCACGTCGTGATGCATCGGTTTCGCTTTCAGATCGGGTGGGGGCGGTCAGGCGAGGACGAGGCAGTGTTCGGGCCGCCAGCCGAACTCGACCGTCTCGCCGCCGCTCCAACGGTCCTCCATGCGGGCGCGCGCCGTGTTCTGCTCCAGCACGGACAGGGTGACGCCGGGCGCGAGTTCGATCAGATAGGTGGTGGTGGGGCCGCTGTAGACGGTGTCGCGGATGACTCCGCGCAGCACCGACATGCCCGGTTCGAAGTCGGACAGCCAGACCTTCTCGGGGCGTAGGGAGACACTGACCGGGGTGCCGTCGGCGATGGCGGCTCGGGGCCCGACGGGCAGGGCGGGTCCCTGGTCCAGGGTGACCTCGCCGCCGCGGTAGGTGCCGGTCATCAGGTTGGAGGTGCCCATGAAGGAGGCGACGAAGCGGCTGGCGGGGTGCTCGTACACGTCCTCGGGGGTGCCGCACTGCTCGACGCGGCCCTCGTTCATGACACAGATCCGGTCCGACATGGTCAGTGCTTCGTCCTGGTCGTGGGTGACGAAGACGAAGGTGATGCCGACCTCGCGCTGGATCTGCTTGAGCTCCACCTGCATCTGGCGGCGCAGCTTCAGGTCGAGGGCCGCGAGCGGTTCGTCGAGCAGGAGGACGGCCGGCCGGTTGACCAGGGCGCGGGCGAGGGCGACGCGCTGGCGCTGGCCGCCGGAGAGGGTGCGGGGCTTGCGCCCGGCGAAGCCGTCGAGCTGGACCAGTTCCAGCATCTCGCCGACGCGGCGCCGGATCTCCGCCTTCTCGACGCCCTTGCGCTTGAGGCCGAAGGCGACGTTGTCGGCGATGCTGAGGTGGTCGAACAGGGCGTAGCTCTGGAAGACGGTGTTGACGTTGCGCTTGTTCGGCGGCAGCGCGGTCACGTCTTCGCCCGCGAGCAGCACCGATCCTTCCGTGGGATCGGTGAAGCCGCCGATCATGCGCAGTGAGGTGGTCTTGCCGCAGCCGGAGGGGCCGAGCAGGGAGAAGAAGAGGCCGGCCTCGATGTCGAGGTTCAGGTCGCGGACGGCGTAGGTGTCCGCGAACCGCTTGGAGACGCCGGTGAGGCGGACGGCGTGGGTCTCGTCCATGGTCAGCTCCCGGAGAGGATGTCGAGGCCGCCGCGGCGGCCGAACAGGCGCGGAATGAAGAGGGCCAGGGCGATCAGGCCGATGGATCCGGCGAGCATCAGCGTGCCGACGGCGTTGATGGTGGGCTGCACCCCGAAGCGGATCGCCGAGTAGATCCGCACCGACAGCGGCTGGGGGTCGACGCCGGTGGTGAAGTAGGCGAGGACGAAGTCGTCGAAGACGAGCGCGAAGATCAGTACGGCGCTGGCGAGCACCGCGGGCAGCAGGGCGGGCAGGGTGACCAGGCGGACCGCCTGCCAGCGGGTGGCCCCGAGGTCCATCGCGGCCTCCTCCACCTCGGGGTTCAGGGCCGCGACCCGGGAGCGGAGGATGACGGTGACGTAGGAGATGGAGAAGGTGATCTCCGAGACCATCACCGTGCCGGTGGACAGGGTCACGCCCAGGCCCTTGAACAGGAGCATCGACGCGACGCCGGTGACGATCTCGGGGGTGATCAGCGGTACGAGCATGATCAGGCCGGCCAGTGAGCCGAGCCGGGTGCGGCTTCGGACCAGTCCGAGGGCCAGGGCGACGCCGAGGACGATCGAACCGGCCGTCGCCACCAGGGAGATGCGCAGGCTTGTGCCCAGCGAGGAGATCAGGACGTCGTCGTGGGCGAAGGCGCGGTACCAGCGCAGGCTGAACCCGCTGAAGACGGTGAGGGACTTCTGGGAGTTGAAGGAGAACAGCGTCACCACGGCGATGGGCAGATAGAGCAGCGCGAAGAAGAGCGCGGTGACGGCGACGAGGACGCGGGGCTTGCGGTCGGCGCGGCCGCGCCGGGTGCGGGTGCGTGCGGCGGGCCGGTCGGGTGCGGGGGACGCGGTGGTGGCGGGCGGGCTGAGTTGGGTCATCGGCGGGCCTCCGCCTCGTCCTTGCGGGTGCGCCTGAGGTAGCCGAGCATCCCGACCAGCAGGACGAGCATGAGCAGCATGGTGAGCGCGGATCCGAGCGGCCAGTTCTGGCCCTGGAAGAACTTGTCCTGGATGAGGTTGCCGATCATGATCTGGTCCGGTCCGCCCATCAGTTGCGCGCTGACGAAGTCGCCCATGGCGGGCAGGAAGACGAGGACCAGTCCGGCCGCCGCGCCCTGCCGGGTGGCGGGCAGGGTGACGTGGAGGAAGGTCCGCACCGGGCCGCCGTAGAGGTCGCGGCCGGCCTCGATGAGGGAGACGTCGAGCCGCTCCAGGGCCGCGTACAGCGGGATGATCATGAAAACGACGAATCCGTAGACGAGTCCCGCGATCACGCCGACGCCGGTGTTGAGGATCTTCGTGTCGCCGTCGGCCAGTCCCACGGCGCGCAGGGCCCGCAGCAGCGGTCCGTCGTCGGACAGGACCACCGACCAGCCGTACATGCGGACGAGATAGTTGGCGAAGAACGGCACGACGATCGCGGCGATGAGCGCGTGTTTCCAGCGGCCGCCGTGCAGGGCGATGGTGTACGCCACCGGGTAGGCGATCAGCAGGCAGATCACGCAGGTCAGCAGGGCGTAGCCGAGGGAGCGTGCCAGTACCTCGGTGTAGGCGGGGTCGGCCAGGGCGCGGATGCTGGAGAGGTCGAACCCGAAGCGGGGGTTGCCGAGTTCGTCGGTGGTGCCGAGGGTGAGGACGGCGACCAGCACCAGGGAGGCGATCAGGAACCCGGTCATCCAGAGGGTGCCGGGGAGCATGAACCAGGTCCACATGCGGGTGCCGGTGGCGTCCGGGCCGCGGCGGGGGCGCGAGGGGTGACGCGTCGGTGCCATGTCTCAGCCCGCCTTCACATGGGTCCAGGCGGTGTCGCGCGCGTCCTCGACCGCGTGGCTCCCGTTGCGGAAGAACAGGTCGGCCTTGAGGTCGGCCTCGCTGACGAGGCACTCGGGGAAGGGTTTGACGAGTTCGGCGTAGGTCTTCTCGGAGCCGGCCACCGGCATGGGGTAGCCGATGTACTCGATGTTCTTCTTCACGTTCTCCGGCCGGAGCATGTAGTCGATGAACAGCATCGCGGTGCCGGGGTGCGCGGCGTTCCAGGGGATGGCGTAGCAGTCGGAGTTGATCGGTGTCCCCTCCTCGGGCGCCTGGAAGCCGAACACGGAGGGGTCCTTGGCCTGGTTGAGCATGGCGGCCATGTCGCCGCTCCATGCCTGGGTCATGACGGCGTTCCCGTTGAGCAGGTTGTTGTAGCTGTCGCTGGAGAAGCCGCGCAGCCGTGGGCGCAGGGTGCCCAGCAGGTCGGTGATGCGGTCGAGGTCGCCCGGGTCGCCGGTGCTGACGTCGAGGCCGAGCTCCAGGGCTCCCATGCCGAGGACCTCGTCACGGTCGTCCAGCAGGAAGACCTTGCCCCTGGCCCGGTCGCTCCACAGGTCCTTCCAGGATCCGGTCAGCTCGCCGATCCGGTCGCGCCGCCAGCCGATGCCGGTCTTGTAGGCGGTGAAGGGAACGGTGTGCGCGGAGCCGGGGTCGTACCAGGGGTCGGCGAAGTAGGAGTAGGCGCCGAACACGTCCTTGGCGTGGCTGAGCTGCGTGTGGTCGATCCGGCGCAGCCGGCCACCGCGGGCGAGGCGCTGGGCCCATTTGGCGCTGGGGAAGATGATGTCGTAGCGGTTGCCCGCGTTGAGCTTGGCGACCATGCCTTCCATCGAGTCGAAGTTCGACTGGACGACGCTGACGCCGTACTCCTTCTCGAACCCCTTGAAGACGGACGGGTCGACGTAGTCGGCCCAGTTGAAGTAGACGAGATCGCCGTCGACGCGGGCGCGGGGTGGGGCCAGGTCCTTGGCGTCGGGGGTCTTCGCGGGCATGAACCCGCAGCCCGCGACCGCGGCGCCGAGCAGGCCGCCTGCGCCCGCCCTGAGCAGAGCGCGTCGGGTCGAGGGTGGTACCTCGGGGGACATGGAGCGTCCTCTCCGTCGAGGAACGGCACGGCAGTCCAGGGCGGGACCGGCTGGTCGGCTCACGGAGGCCCTGTGACTCCGTAGTGAAGACCGGTCTGGGGTGCGGGTACGGGTGGGACGTGCGTCAGCGGGAGCGGCGTAAGCCCCGGCGGCGGGCCGTCACTCGGCGTCCCCGTCCAGGTCACGGCGGATGCGGCCGGCGAACCAGCCGACGGCGGCCTCGCGCTGCGAGAGCGGGCCGGGCTCGAAGCCGGGCGTGGACAGGCCCGCCTGCACGCGCTCGACCAGTTCGGCGTCCTCGTCGTTCGTCACCCAGCCAATGTGGATGTTCAGCCGCCGCGCGATCCTGGTGCGCAGGCTCTCCCCGCGCCTGGTGTAGAACGCGCCGGGGATCGCCGCCCGGTCCTGGGCGGTCGGCAGGGCGGTCCACGCGAGCACGTGGTCAGGGTAGAAGTCGATGAGCGTGTTCGGATAGATCACTGCGTAACGCCAGACCCGCCGGTCGGCCTCGGTCAGCCCCGGCATCGGGGTGGCGAGCCGCTGGTAGAGGCGCTCCGTCCAGTTGGAGGACGGCTTGTCCCGCAGCGGTGACTCGAACAGGACGTAGTTCTCCTGTACGTCCACCGTGTACGCCTGGTAGTCGAGCAGTCGCATCAGCGCGGGGTGGGCGACGGGGACGTGGTAGCCCTCCAGGTAGTTGTCGACGATCACCTTCCAGTTGGCGTTCTGCTGTTCGCCGGCGGTGACGTCGTGGATGCGGTGCTTGCCGACCGGTGTGAGGCCGGGTCCCGCGTAGTGGCCGACGGCCTCGGCGAGCCCGGCGCAGGACTCGGCGAGCGGGGTGGCCTCCAGGTCGAGGTTGACGAAGACGAAGCCGAGGAAGGACTCCACGTTGACCGGGTGAAGTCCCAGCCGGGGCTTGTCGAGGCAGGGGATGCGGCGGGCCTCGGGGGCGCCGACGAGGCGTCCGTCGAGCTTGTAGGTCCAGCCGTGGTACGGGCAGCGGATCGCCTTGCCCTCCGGCTCCGGGCCGGTGACCAGGCGGGTTCCGCGGTGGCGGCAGACGTTGAGGTGGGCGGCGAGGCCGCCGTCCTCGGTTCGCACGACCAGGACCTCCCGGCCGGCGGCGGTGGCCGTCAGCCGGGCGCCCGGGCCGGGGAGGTCGGACTCGTGGCAGACGAGCTGCCAGGACTTGGCGAAGACGCGTTCGGTCTCCGCGGCCGCGATGGCCGGATCCGTGTAGTAGCGGGCGGGCAGGGCCTCGCCGGGGTGATCGGGGGTCTCGCTCGGCGGACCGGGCGGCGCGGTGGCCGTCCGGGTGGTCGAGGGGTTCATGAAGTCCTCCTCCGCGCCGCTCGGGGCGGCGATGGGCGGTGAGGCTGTGACCGGGATGGGCCGCGGGTTCCCCATGGGGGTCCGTGGGATCCGACTGACTAATTGGTTAGTCAGACTGGGACCGGCGCGATGGCAAGTCAAGGCTTGTGGGCTGACTAATTAGTTAGTTAGTCTCTCGCTGCAGGCGGACGGGCCGACCCCGCAGGGACAGCGGTGGGTCGTCGCGGCCGCCCGCGGACCACCGATCCGCGCAGCCCGGCCCTCCCGATCAGGACAGCCGCACGTCACGCGGTACACGGCCCCGGCCGGTACTCCGCACGGCTCCCCGCCACGCACAGCGAGCGGCGGAGCATCCCCCGTCACGCCGTCGCCGCGCCACCCCGCTCCCCCTCCGGGAGCGCGGAGCGCCCCCGGAGGCACGCACATGAGCGCTCGCCGACATCTGGCATGGCTCGGTCTCACACCGGAGCCCGAACAGGAACTCCCCTCGGCCGTGGCCGCGCTGCGGGCCCCGGCCGCCGGCCGGCCGCCGTCGGTCCTCGCGGCCGAGGAGAGACGGCACGTCGAGCGACTGGTGCTGCGCGGCACGCAGCGAAGCTGGCTGCGCTACCTGGGCGAGGTGACCGACTTGGTGGTGGCCGCCGCCGAGGAGCCGGGGCCGGCCAACCCCGGACCGGCGCTGCTGGCCGGTGAGGTGGTCCTCGACCACCACCGGATGCTGATCGGCCTGCCCGGCACCGGCTACGACCGGACCACGGCCCAGCGGCAGGCCCTGGAACGCGCGGTGGACCGCCTGAGATCCCGCTGCGGCGAGCACTGGAGCACCGTATGACCGGCGTATTCTCCCTCCTCCCCGAAGGGCGGCACGGGCTGCTCGCCCGACCGCCCGGCAGCGCCGGGGGCCCTTCCTCGTACGAGGACTCCTCCCGCTACCTCGCCACCGGCGGGTACGCGCCGGTGTCCGCTCCCGGCACGCTGCTCGACCGGATCGGCGCGGCGGGGCTGCGCGGCCGGGGCGGCGCCGGATTCCCCGCGGCCGTCAAGCTGCGCGCCGTCCGCGACGCTCCCGGCACGCCCGTCGTCGTGGCCAACGGCGAGGAGGGCGAGCCGGGCTCCGTGAAGGACCGCTGGCTGCTGCGGTACCGGCCGCACCTGGTGCTGGACGGCCTGCGCCTGGCAGCCGCCGTGACCGGTGCCGGGCGCGGCTGCGTCTACCTCTCCGACGCCCAGGCCGAGCAGGCCGTGCTGCGGGCCCTCGCCGAGCGGCCCGCCGGCCCCCGGGTGGACGTCGTACGCACGCCCCACTCCTACGTCGCCGGGGAGGAGAGCGCGGTCGTACGGCGGATCGACGGCGGTCCGGCGCTGCCTACGGCCAAACCCCCACGCCCCTTCGAACGCGGCGTCGGCGGGGCGCCGACCCTGGTCGCCAACGTGGAGACACTGGCCCGCGTCGCCCTGCTGCACTCCCGGCCCGAGGCCGCCGCCGAGGTCGCCGGCGCCCATCTGGTCACCCTGTCCGGGTCCGACGGCCGTTCGGCCCTGGCCGAGGTCCCCGCCGGTACCCGCCTGGACGCCCTCGCCGACGCCTGGGGGCACGGCAAGGCCGAGGCCGTGCTGCTGGGGGGACTGTTCGGCGGACTGCACGGCGCGGGCTGGACGGACCTGCCGCTCGACCTGGAGGGGCTGCGCGCCGCCGGTGGCGCACTCGGCTGCGGGGCCCTGTACTTCCTGCACCCCGGGGACTGTCCGGTCGGCGTCGCGAGCGAGGCGACCGCCTATCTCGCCGCCCAGAGCGCCCGGCAGTGCGGGGTGTGCGTCTCCGGCACCGGAGCGCTCGCCGGGGCCCTGTCCGCCGTCGCCCGCGGCACAGCCGACCCGGGCACCCCGGACAGGCTGCGGCGCTGGTCCGGGCAGCTGCCCGGACGCGGGGCCTGCGGGCTCCTGGACGCCGCCGCGCGGATCGCCGCCAGCCTCCTCACCCATTTCCCCGACCGTCTCGACGAACACCGGGACTGTCCCGGCTGCGCCGGCGCGGTGGCCCCCGAGGACGGACGCCGATTCCTGGTGGCCGTGCCCTGACACGCCCTCCCCCGCCCCCTTGCTCCTCTCCCCTCCCAGAAAAGGGCCGCACCATGAAACTGCTGCTGGACGCCACTCTCTGCCAGGGCTACGGCCTGTGCCGCGAACCCGCGCCCGAGCTGATCGACCTCGACGACTTCGGTTACGCGCAACTGATCGAGACGTCCGTGCCGCCGGGCGGCGAGGACGCCGCCGTGGCCGCCGTCGCCGCCTGCCCCAACTCCGCGCTGCGGCCGGTGAAGTGACATGGGACGTGACCTCTCGGCCCTCTTCGACCCGGTCTCCGTCGCCGTGGTCGGCGCCAGCGACGACCCCGCCAAGTACGGCCACGCCATAGCCGCCCAGGCCGTCCGCGCGAACGGTCGCCGTCCCGTCCATCTGGTCAACCGGCGGGGAGGTACGGTGCTCGGCCGCACGGCCGCACCGACCCTGAGCGCGATCGGCGAACCGGTCGACCTGGCCGTGGTCTGCGTGCCCGCGGCCGGGTTCGAGGCGGCCGTCGACGAGGCCCTGGAGTGCGGGGCACGCGCGATCGTCGCGATCACCGCCGGCTTCGCGGAGACCGGCACCGCCGGCCGCGCACGCCAGCAGGCCGTCGCCGAACGGGTGCGGGCCGCGGGAGCCGTCATGGTCGGCCCCAACTGCCTGGGGATCGCCGACAACACGACGGACCTCTTCCTGGCCTCCGACACCTTCACGCCCGGCGGCGTGGCGCTCCTGAGCCAGAGCGGCAACCTCGCCCTCGAACTCCAGCTGCGCTTCGCCCCGCACGGCCTCGGCTTCTCCCGGTTCGTGTCGCTGGGCAACCAGGCCGACGTCACCCTCGTCGACCTGCTCGCGGACTGCGCCCGGCACGAGGACACCCGGGCGATCGCGGTCTATGCCGAGGACTTCGCGGACGGACGTGCCTTCGCCGAGGCCGCGGCCGTGGCCGGCAAGCCGGTGGTGCTGCTCACCGCCGGGCGCGGCGACGCCTCGGCGCGCAGCGCGCAGTCGCACACCGGGGCGCTGACCACCTCGGCCGACGTGGTGAGTGCGGCCTGCCGGGACGCCGGGGTGGAACTGGTCGCCACCCCGCGCGAACTCACCGTCGTGCTCGCCGCGTCGGCCGGACCGCGCCGCGGTGCCGGCCGCCGGGTCGCCGTCCTCACCGACGGCGGGGGCCACGGCGTGATCGCCGCCGACGCCGTGGAGGCCGCGGGACTCTCGGTGCCGGAGATCGGCGCGCCGGCCCGGGAGCGGCTGCGCGAGGTGCTGTGGGAGCAGTCGGCCGTCGCCAACCCCGTGGACCTGGCGGGCATGGGCGAGCAGGACCCCGGTTCGTACGCGGCGACCGTCGAGGCGCTGCTCGCGGCCGAGGAGGTCGACGCCGTGCTGATGACCGGCTACTTCGGCGGCTACGCGGCCTCCGAGGGCGGTCTCGGCGGCGGCGGTACGGCGCTGGCGGACGGGGAGCGGGAGGCGGCACGGCTCATCGCCGCCCGGCACGGCGCCACCGCCAAACCGCTGGTGGTGCAGTCGATGTATCCCGGCTCCCCCAGCTGCCGCACCCTCGCGGCCGCCGGCATCCCCGTCTTCGACGCCACCGAGGACGCCGCGCGTGCCCTCGCCGCCACGGTGGCCGGCCGTACCGCGCCCGGCGTCGTCCCCCTCCCCCTGCCCGCCGCGCCGATGCAGGAGACCGGGTACACGCGGATCCGCGCGGCCCTCGAAGCGGCCGGCCTCGCCTTCCCCACCGCCCGGGAGGTCCACGACGAGTCCGAACTGCTCGCCGCCGTCGCCGGGTTCCCCGGCCCGTACGTGCTCAAGGCCCTGCACCTGCTGCACAAGTCGGACGCGGGCGGTGTGGCCCTCGGTCTGGCCGGGACCGACGAGGTGCTGGCCGCCTTTCGCGAGATGCACGCCCGGCTCGGCGCGCCCGCCTACTCCGTGGAGGCCATGGCGGACCTGTCCGACGGCATCGAGCTGATCGTCGGCGTCAACCGCGATCCGCGGTTCGGCCCTGTCGCCATGGTCGGCCTGGGCGGGGTGCTCGCCGAGTCGCTGCGCGACGTCGCCTTCACCCTGGCGCCGGTGACCGCCGGCCGCGCCCTGGACCTGCTGCGCGGACTGCGCACCGCCGCGCTGCTCGACGGGGTGCGCGGCCGGCCTCCCGTCGACGTCGCGGCGGCCGCCGCGGCCATCGAGACGATCACCGCGTTCGCCGCCGCCCACCCGGAGATCGCCGAGCTGGAGGTGAACCCGCTCCTCGTCGGCCCCCGCGGTGCGCTCGCCCTGGACTCGCGCGCCGTCCTCGGCTGAGCGACACCCCCGTACCCGCCCGAGCGACACCCCGGTACCCGCCCGGGCGCCCCGCCCGCCCCCGCCCTCCCCCGACCGAAGAGGTGGTCACCATGGACATGCGCTACACCCCCGAACAGTCCGACCTGAAGCGGCGCGCGGCCGACTACGCCCGGCTGCTGATGCGCTACGAGGACCAGTCCGAGCAGGCCGGCGGTCCCCTGCCGCAGGAGCTGGTCACCGAACTGACCCGGGCCGCGATGGACGCCGGCGTCTACGCCATCAACATGCCCGCCGCATGGGGCGGCGCCGGGCTCAGCCTGCTCGACCAGGTCATCGTCGAGGAGGAGTTCGGCAAGGCCACCAACTGCCTGTGGGACATTCCCTGGCGGCCCGCGAACGTCCTGGCCCAGGGCGACGAACGGCAGCTCGAGAAGTACCTGCTGCCCGTGATCCGCGGGGAGAGGTTCGACGCGTTCGCCGTCACCGAGCCGGGTGCCGGATCCGACCCGTCCTCCGGCACCTCCACGGCCACGCGCACCGAGGGCGGCTGGCTGCTGAACGGCGAGAAGTGGTTCGTCACCTGCGGCGACATCGCCGACTTCCTGCTGGTGCAGGCGGACGCGGGCCCCGAGCGGCTGCCCACGCTGTTCTTCGTGGACAAGGCCGCTCCCGGCGTCGAGATGACCCGCGTGCCGCGTTTCATGCACTCGGCCGTCAACGGGCATCCCGAGTTCACCTTCACCGACGTCTTCGTGGCCGACGAGGACGTGCTCGGCGGCGTCGGCAACGGCTACGAACTGACCAAGGAGTGGTTCACCGACGAGCGCCTGATGATCGCGGCACGCACCGTCGGCGCCGCGGAGCGGGCCCTCCAGCTGGCCCGTGACTGGGCCGTGGAGCGCGAGCAGTTCGGCGCCCCCATCGCCGGTTACCAGCTGATCCAGGGGATGCTCGCGGACTGCGCCGTGGACATCGCCGTCAACCGCGCCTACACCCACCAGGTCGCCTGGGAGGCCGACCAGCCGGGCACCGACCGCAAGACCCTGCACGCCAAGGCCTCCACCGCCAAGCTCGCCGCCAGCGAGGCGGCCGGCCGGGTCGCCGACCGGTGCCTGCAGATCTTCGGCGGCCGCGGCTACGACCGCTCCTATCCCGTCGAACGCATCTACCGGGAGCTGCGCGTCGACCGGATCTGGGAGGGCACCTCCGAGATCCAGCGGCTGATCATCGCCAACGAGCTCATCAAGCGCGGCACCGGCGCGCTGGCTCTCCCCACGCACTGACCCCGCCCACGCCGGACCACCACACAGCGAGGACTTCCATGGACTTCCGTCTCACCCCGCGCCAGGCGCAGCTCAAGGCCGACGCGCGTGCCCTCACCGACTTCATCGCCGCCTACGAGAACCGGTGCGAGGAGGACAACGGGCTGCCCGCGAGCGCCCACGCCGAGATCCGCGACGCGGTCCTGGACGCGGGCCTCCAGGCCGTCAACATGCCTGCCGAATGGGGCGGCGCGGGCCTCACCATCGCCGAACAGGTCACCGTCCAGGAGGAGTTGGGCCGACTGACCGGCGCCCTGTGGGACATGGTGTGGCGGCCCGCGAACGCGCTGCGGTTCTGCACGCCCGAGCAGCGCGAGCGTTTCCTGGTCCCGGTCATCAGGGGTGAGCGCCGGGACTGCTACGCGGTCACCGAGCGCGGCGCCGGGTCGGACCCGCAGAACATCGCCACCACGGCGACGAAGAACGACCGGGGGTGGGTGCTCAACGGGGAGAAGTGGTTCGTGACGGTCGGCGACCACGCCGACTTCATGATCGTCCTCGCGGCGGCGGGTCCGGAGCGCGCCCCGACACTGTTCCTGGTCGACAAGGACACCCCGGGCATCGAGATGACGCGCGTGCCGCGCTTCATGCACACCTTCGTCTACGAGCACCCCGAGTTCACGTTCTCCGACGTCCAGGTCGACGAGGACGCCGTGCTCGGCGGCATCGGCGAGGGATACGACATCACCCGCTCCTGGTTCACCGAGGAGCGCCTGATGATCGCGGCCCGTACGACCGGCGCGGCCGAGCGGGCCCTGGAACTGTCCCGTGACTGGGCCGTGGAGCGCGAGCAGTTCGGCGCGCCGATCGCCACGTACCAGCTGGTCCAGGGCATGCTCGCGGACTGCGCCGTGGACATCGCCGTCAACCGCGCCTACACCCACCAGGTGGCCTGGGAGGTGGACCAGGCGGGTGCGGAGGACCGCAAGACCCTGCACGCCAAGGCCTCCATCGCCAAGCTCGCCGCCAGCGAGGCCTCGGGCCGGGTGATCGACCGGTGCCTGCAGATACACGGCGGGCGGGGCTACGACCGCGCGTACGCCGTGGAACGGCTCTACCGGGAGCTGCGCGTGGACCGGATCTGGGAGGGCACCTCCGAGATCCAGCGGCTGATCATCGCCAACGAGCTCATCAAGCGCGGCCCGGGGGTGCTGGACCTGCCCGTCGCCCGATGACACCGGCCGGGGCGGCCACCCGCCCCGGCCCTGGCGGACCGTGGTGCGTCCCCGGCTTCCCCGGTGCCGGGGACGCCGGGGACCTTCGACGCAGAGAGGACAACGGATGACCGACATCGAACGCGTGGGGGTCGTCGGCTGCGGCCTGATGGGGGCCGGCATCGCCGAGGTCTGCGCGCGCGCCGGCCTGCCGGTGACGGTCGTGGAACGCGACGCCGAAGCGGCCCGCGCGGGCCGGCGGCGCATCGGCCGCTCCCTCGACAAGGCCGTCGCGCACGGCCGGCTCACGGCCGAACGGCGCGAGGCCGCCGCCGTGCTGATCACCGTGGCCGACCAGTTCGAGGCCCTGCACGACCGGGATCTGGTGATCGAGGCGGTGGCGGAGGACGAGCGGCTCAAGCTCGACGTGTTCACCAGGCTCGATGCGGTCGTCACCGGCGAACGCGCCGTCCTCGCGACCAATACCTCGTCGATCCCGGTCGTGCAGCTCGCCGCGGCGACGGGCCGGCCCGAGCGGGTCCTCGGCGTCCACTTCTTCAACCCGGTGCCGGTGCTGCGGCTGGTCGAACTCGTCCCGTCGCTGCTCACCTCGGCCGACACGGCGGACCGGGCCGAGGCCTTCGTGACGGGCACGCTCGGCAAGGAGGTCATCCGCACCCGGGACCGGGCGGGCTTCGTGGTGAACGCGCTGCTCGTCCCGTACCTGCTGGCCGCGATCCGCATGGTCGAGTCGGGCGTCGCGAGCGTCGAGGACGTCGACCGCGGCATGGTCCTCGGCTGTGCGCACCCCCTCGGGCCGCTGGCGCTGACGGACCTCATCGGTCTGGACACCACCCGGGCCATCGCCGAGTCGCTCTACGCCGAGTTCCGGGACCCTACGTACTCCCCGCCCCCGCTGCTGTCCCGGATGGTGGAGGCCGGTCTGTTGGGCCGCAAGTCGGGCCGCGGCTTCCACACGTACGATGCGCGATCCGCGCAGGAGGCGGCGGCGCGGGCCGAGCGGACGTGAGGGACAATGGCGGCGGTGTACGACCGCCGGACGAGGGGAGTCGCAGAGTGTCGAACAAGGTGCGCACGGCGGACACGCGCGAGCGCATCCTGACCGCGGCGTGCGAGGCCATCGCCGAGATCGGCTTCGAGAAGATCCGCATGCGCATGGTCGCGGAGCAGGCCGGTGTGTCGACCGCGCTGCTGCACTACCACTTCGACACGCGCGAGAAGCTGTTCACGGAAGCGATGGCCCACTCCTTCGCCAGCACGGCCGTGGACCTGGAGCGCGACGCGGAGACGGCACCGGCGGCGGTCGTCCTGGCGCGCATCCTGCGCAGCCTGCTGCCGACCGACCCCGTGTTGCACCAGGACTGGCGGCTGTGGCAGGAGCTGTGGGTCCGGGCGCTGCGCGACGAGTCGACCCGGGTGTTCGCCGTGGACCTGTACGCCGAGCTGCACGCGTGGGTGAGCGGCGCGGTGCGGCGGGGCATCGAGTCGGGTGAGTTCACGCCGACCGACGTGGACGAACTCGCCACGCTCGTACTGTCCCTGAGCGACGGTTACGGCATCCGCCTGATGCTGCGCGATCCCATGGTCACCCTGGAGGGGGCGCTCGCGTCCGTGTGGCGTCACGCCGCCACCTCGCTCGGTCTGCCGGAGGCGGTCCCGGCCGGGTGAGCCGCCCGGCCGGACCCCCGTCCGCGCCAGGGCCGGACGTAAGCCGGTTCATGATCTCCATGTGCGACTGGATCGGCTTGTCGCGCTTCTCGTAGTGGTCGAGCGTGACCCCGTTGCCGAGGCCGACGAGCTGGTGGGGCCCGGACAGCGCGCCGCGTCGGCCTCCGCCTTGAGAAACGCGGCGATGAACTCGGCGGACAGGTGCTGGTCGGTGGCGTAGACGGCGGTGTGGTTCAGGAAGGCTGCTGTGCTGGGCAGTTCTGTGGCGTGCGGGCCGTGCATGTCGGTGATCAGCCACATCACCTTCCAGGCAAGGGACGGTTCCGGCGCGGCCGTCCGTACGATCGTGCCGCCGGGAGGTTCAGCGGCCCGGGGCGCTTCTGGAAGCCGTTCGTTGAACACGCAGTCGAGCTGGACGGGGCCGCCCGGCAGGCCGGGCGTGGCCCAGGGCAGCACCGTGCGGCAGCCCGGCGCCCGGATGTAGGTCCAGATGTCCTCGATCACCGCGTCCCGCGCCGAGACGGCGACCTCGCCACCTCGCGCCGCGGCCGGCGCAGGCGCGACCCGTAACTGCCCATGGCCAGCCCGCTGGTGCTCGGCAGCACCGGGTTCCTAGGCGCTGGCCGGCGGATCGTGCGCGCCGCCACCCAAAAGGATCCGCAACGCTGCCCCGGACCGTCAGCGACCTGCTCGCCCTGATCAACCGCGAGCACACGGTCATCCCCGAAGACCCCCTCGAGACCGCCCAGGCACTGCTCGAAACCGCATGCACCGGCGACCCGGCCGCCGCGGACACCCTGCTGACCCTGGTCGGCGACCATCCCGAGGACTATGAACTCCACGTCGGCGTGCTCGCCCGCGTCGACACCCAGCAGGCGGCACCCGCCCTGGAGCGAGAACCGGCACGAGCACACCGCCTCCTGCGCGCCCTGGCAGAGCACGTCGACGGAGACGACACCCACATGGTCAGTTCGGCGAAGCCGCGACGGTCGTGATCTGGCTGCACGGCATCTGCGCCTACGCCGCCAGCCGCCGCGACTGGGGCCTTCTGGAAGAGGCAGCCCACACCATGTGCATCTGGGACGGCGCCTGGGACCAGTGGAGCGCCCAGGACAAAATCACCCCCTGGCTACGAACCCTGAAAGAAGAGCCCGCCTCCGTCATCGCCGCCGTCCTGCGCGACCACCCGGACTCCGCACAGCACTTCAGCCACATAGCCGACGACCGCACCGCCGACCCCCGCATACGCCAGGCACTACGCACAAGCACAGCCGGGTGAAGCGGCCGGTGAGGTGTGCCCGCGAGTCGAGCGGGATCGGCGGCCTGTCTCAAGTTCCGGCCACCCTCCGGTGCCGTTGGGGACACTTGGGGGGCTGGCTCTGCTCACGAAAATCGACAGCAGATTTTCAGCAATTTCGACAGCACCCGGCGCGATTCTTGTTCGCTAGAGGCCAGGCCCGAGTCCCGACTTCTGACTGCGGCAGCAGCCGACGCCGAGCGGTGGCGCCGGGTGAGCGGGTCAGGACGTCCAACAGGTGTAGGCGAACCAGGTCTGGACCTCGTCGGCGGACAGCACACGAGTCAGCTCGGCCGTCCCCGGGAGCATCGGGAAGAACCGGTCGGCATTCCAACTGCGCGGGTACATCGGCTCGTCCAGCACGAGCAGACGGCGCCCCTCCACAACGGGGATATCGTCGGGCAGCCCCTCGTTCCAGATACGCTCCCCGTCCGGGGCAAGGAGTTCGAAGGCCCCGGTCGCGACGGCCCCGGTGCGCCCCTGAGCGGGCTCGGGGTCCGTGGCCAGGCGGACGCTCTCCGCCGACGGTGCGGTGCCGGGCACGTGACCGCCGCCGACGAGCACGTGAGCGAGCAGCGTGTGCAACTGAAAGTTGTCCCCGATGCCGCCGATGCGGACTTCGAACCCGGTCCCGGTGGGCCGGTGCAGCACCACCACAGGCTCGTCGTCCAGGATCGCCAGCGCGTAGGCCAGGCACTTGAGGTCATGCCGCTCCAGGGCCGCCAAGTCGCGGCAGGCGGGGAGGAGCGCGGATGCGTGCCGTCGGCGCACCTCGGTGCTGCGGCACAGCACGGCCAGCGCGGGGGGCTGCCACTCCTCGACCGAGCAGTAGGCCAGCGCCAGCCGCAACGCCTCGTGCGCCTCGCCACCCAGCCGGGCCATCAGCGCGTCGTCAATGATCTTCTCGTCGGCCTCTGGCAGTTCCTCCCCGGCACCGCCGGCGTCGGCCCAGCGGCGGGCGAACTCCAGGGCATCGAGCAGGTCCCGGTGGGTGC
The DNA here is from genome assembly GCF_000725495.1 of Streptomyces aureus. Taxonomy (GTDB): domain Bacteria; phylum Actinomycetota; class Actinomycetes; order Streptomycetales; family Streptomycetaceae; genus Streptomyces; species Streptomyces aureus_B. The sequence goes on along the minus strand of NZ_JNZD01000021.1, from coordinate 169,497 downwards.
CGTCGAGGACCGGCTCCGCACACGCCGCCGGATCGGCACCACGTTCCACGCAGAAGCTGGCCATCATCGCCAGCATCGGGCGCGGGCCGGTGGGCGGAAGGGCAGGGAGCAGCGCGGCCAACCGGGGTCCCACCGGCACGCATTCGGTGCCCGTTGCCGACTGCAGACCACTCATCGCCGCTTTGAACGCACGCTCGGTGCGGCCACCGTCTCGAGCGGCCACTGCCTGCTCCAGCTCTGCTATGACGGCGGCAAGGGCCGCGGCCTTCTGCTTCCTTCTGAAGATCACCGGCACACCTTAGGCCCGAGGTCTGACAGGTGTCATCAGGCCACCGTCGTTCGAAGATTCCGGACCGCTCCGTGCTGTCGAAACTGGTGAACATTCGCTGCCGGTTCTCGGGTTCTGGCTCAACTTCTGTGGAGGGAAAGAAGCCGGTTGACAGCCTCAATTTAGACATCAACCCGGCGGTCCCGCTGGGGCTGTGACTCAGAGCGGATGGGATGCCTATTCGGTGCCGATCGGCATGCCAAAACGTCGCCGCTCGATGCGATCATGCCGTCCGACGACAGAGCGGGGAGAAGCGTGGCTGGCCTGACGGTGACGGTGTGTCTGCCGCCCGGAGCTGCGGACGACATCGATGGGGCCCTCACTGCGGCCCTCGCGCCGTTCGACCAGGACAGTGACAACCCCGTGGACCGCGGCATGTGGGATTCACGCCGTATCCGCGGTGGCAGCACCGGTCAGGGATTCGCGGTCGTCCGCGGATACGAGGAGGATCCCAGGCTGGTTCACGACGAGCCCGCGTATGACGGCACCCCCGCTCCCAGCGCCCCAGGAGTCTGCGCCGGAGGACCGCGTGCCCTGCTCGACCTGTCACGGCCGCAAGCCGCTCCCGAACGAGCGGCAGCCGCGTCCCGGGACCTGTGGCGACAGCTGTCCGCCATACACCCGCCGGCACTGCCCCTCTCGGTTTTCGAGGACCGTTGGGAAAAAGATCCGCACGCGTTCCCGGGCGGCCCCTGGGCCGACGGCATGCTGGCCGCCTACCGGGCCCAGCCCCTGATCAACGCCTACATCCACCACCCCTGGAGCCTCGACCCGGCTATCTCGACAGCCCGATCCGTGCGGAGCATCCCATCATCGGATTCCGCGGCAGCCGCGCCGACTACATCCGTGAGTTCTCCTGAGTCCCGTGGGAGACCGACGTGCTCACCGTGGACGGCTGGTGGCGAGAGAGCGACGGAGGCGCCCTTCACGCGTACTGCGACCCGGATTCGTGTCCTCACGAACTCTCCGGGCCAGGTGTCTGGCCTGGCAGCGAGGCATACCTGTCGCAGCTGCCTCACGACACGATCCTGGTACGAGTGCACTGCCACTGCTGACGCCCCACAAAAGCTGTGCCAGAACCGGTTCTCGTGAACAGAGCCAGGCCGGTCTGTTCGCCAGTAGAGCCGTGAGGGGTGTCAAGCCACTGGGATTGGCTTGGCACCCCTCACGAGCGGTGAAGGACCTCAGCTCTCCGGCTCGCGCGGTACGGCACGGGAGAAAAACTCCTGCGCGCTCTGCCCGTCGAGTTCCGCGTTCGTGGTCGCGGACCGCCGCAGTGCTTCGCCCGTCACCTTGGCCGGGATGCCGAGCTGCTTGTCCGCCTCGCCCATGATCTCGCCGACGTACCACTGGGCCGAGGTGGGGAAGTGCTGGATGAACCAGCTGAGCATCTTCGCCAGGGGAACCGACAGGATGAGATCGAAGCCCTGAGTTGGCCGCCCCGGCGTTCGCTGACGCGCAGCGAGGTGGCGAAGTCCTCCAGGACTCGGTGCCGGCCGTCGGGGGGTCCGAACTGTGAGGTTCCCCCTGCCGACCGGCCCGAGGCACTCGGCGGTCCGGTCCTCACAAGTCGATCAGTTCTTGTCGTGGCTCCCGCGGCGGTCCCGCGTCCTCACGCCGGGCCGCCGCGCGCCGTATGAACCACGGAACACCGGCGCCGAGAGCCAAGCCCACGGCGAGTCCGGGCAGCACCCACCGCGCCCGGTCCACCGCGTCCGGCTCCGCCACGGCGGCCACCGCCGCGGGCCGGGAACCGAATAGCCTGCCCTCCTGTGCCAGTTGCCCGAACACCGCGCTCGGCGCCCGATGCCAGCGGATGTCGTCGTCCACCACGTCGGGCGAGGGATCCGAACGCACCCACGGCGTTCCGTCCGGCGTGAGGAACAGCTGGTCCTGGCGCTCGACGGCGACATCGCCGCCGGGCGCCCGACTGGTCTGCGGCCAGCCCCCGACACCGGTCAGCCCCCAGATCACGGTGACCCGCACCTCGGGAAAACGGCCGTGCGTCCACGCTTCGGGCACCCTCTCGGTCCCCGTGTACCGGGGCGACAGCAGCCGCCAGAGCCGTCCGAAGTCCCGCTCCTCGGCGTGCAGCGTGGTCGTCCGCCCCGTGTCGCCCGCGATGACCAGGGCCATGTCCGGGCTGTCGCCCTTACCGGGCCCCCAGGCACCCGCCGAGGCAGGAACCTGTGCTGCGCCGAGCGCGGCCAATGCCATGGACACGAGTAACAGGACCCGCACCCCGCTCCTGATCCGTTCGACCCGGCCCCTCATATGTCCCCCTCGATCGGCCGGCACCTACACGTCCCGCAGCTCCTGTCGAGGCTCCCCCGTATCGCCCACCACCAGTCGGTGCCGTCGCCGGTCGCGGCGGCGGTCCTCGTGCGGGACCGAGCGGTGGGCGTGGGCGACGGACCGGCACTCGTGCCCTCCGGTGTCTGCCGGGGACCTGGGCGGATTCCTCCGGCACCCTGGGCCTTCAGCCTGCCCAGGATTCCCAGCTTCTTGAGCAGCATCCGCACCTCGGCCGGCTGCCGTGCCTTGTGCCAGTAGCTGTTCATGGTCTCCATGTCGGTCGTGGTGTTGATCCAGATGTCCTCGCTCCACGAAGCGTCCGGATAGACGCGGTCCACCCGCCAGGGCGACACGTCATGGGCCATCCACGTCACATTGAGCTGGGGTCCGTCGGCCGCGCCGAGCCCCGGCAGCTCCACCTCGCGGCTGTCCGAGTCCGCCCCGCCCAGACCCCGCATCAACTCGCCGTACCCCTCGTCCGAGTAGTACAGCGCGGCACTCTCCGCGCTCTCCGGCGAGACCAGCAGCACACTCGTCGGTCCGCCGGCCAGGGCGGACGGTGCCGCCAGCAGCACGACCGCCGGAACCGATACCAATACCCCTGTAGCAGTGAGCAGCTCACGAAGTCTGCGCATGGAACCCCCGAACCGGCCGGCCGATCGATGTGCGGTCCTCCCGCACGTCGTCTGTCACTTCTGGTACACCGCCCGACCGGCCGGGGTTCCCACCCGCCGACCACGAATTCCGAACCGTGCCCGGAGACGGCGAACCCGGCTACTTCAGCGACCTGGCGATCTCCAGTGCCCGGGTCCTCGAGGACACTCCCTCCAGCCGGAGCGTCACCTCGCTTTCGTGCATCCACAGCAGCGTTGGCCCGGCGGTCCGCTCGGAGCGGGTGAAGCGGCCGCCGTCCGCGCCGACGAGCCAGAAGCTCAGACGATGCGGCTTCGGGAACCACAGCGCCGGATCGCCGAACTCCTCGTCACCGTCCAGGCGCAGCCACTGCGGCGGCTCCCGCACCGTCTTGGTGAAGCCGATGTCCAGCCGCGCCGGATACGCGTCGATCCGGACCGTGTGCCCGTGCTCGATCCAGCACAGGCTCATCAGCAGCCGTCCTCGCGGCTCGGGCGTCACCGTCACCGCGTCTGGCACCCCGAGGGCGTCGGGCACGAGGGGCTCGAACCCGGCCCGCCGTCCGGCCTGAGCCAGGGTCAGCGAGGGCCCGGGGCAGCCCGGCACCCGGGCCCCGGCCGAGGGCACCGCCGACGGGTCGTAGCGCACCTCGACCCCGCCGAAGCCGAACCAGTCGACGACCGCCGCCCGCACCGGGGGCGTGAGCACCAGGACCGCCAGCACTCCGCACAGGCCCGCGGTGAGCGCCCGCCGGCGGGCCCTCGCCCAGCGGCGCACCGCGCGCAGCCGCTCGCGGGGCCCCGGAGTCCCGGGCGGCGGGAGCGGGATCCCCACCCGCCGCCCGGAAGGCGCGGGCGGTACCCCCCTCGCGAGTATGTCCTCCAGCACCCGCTCGACCATCGACTCGTCGCCGTCGGCCCCCGGGCCGTCCAGCGACCGCCCGAGCGCCCGCAGCTCGTCCGGCAGCCGGGAGACGTCCGCACGGGCTCGCCGGGCCCGCTCGCGGCCGGACTCCGCGCCGCTGGCGCCTCGTTCCCCATGCGACTCACTCATGCTCGGCACCCCCTTCCCGAGGCTCCCGCGGTTCGAAGGCGGGCAGCAGCCGGCCCAGCTTGCGCAGGGCGCGGTTGAGCCGGGACTTCACCGTGCCGCGCGGCCAGCCCAGGGCCTGGGCCGTCTCCGGTTCGTCCATCTCCAGGAGGTAGCGGTACGTGACGACGAGGCGGTGGTCCTCGCTCAGCTGCTCCAGAGCCGCCAGCAGCGCAGAGCGCCGTTCCGACTCCAGCGCCGCGACCGCCGGGTCCGCCGATTCTGGTATCAGCGGCGCCGCCTCCGCCAGCGCCGCCGCCCGGCCGGCCAGCGTCCGCTGACGCACCGCCGTCCGCGCTGTGTTCCTCGTCTCATTGGCGACGATCGACAGCAGCCAGGGCTTGAACGCAGAGCCGTCCCGGAAGCGCCCCAGCGAGCAGTACGCCTTGATGAAGGCCTGCTGCACCACGTCCTCCGCGTCCGCGCCCGCTCCGAGCGCCCTGGCCGCCCTGATCGCGATGCCCGTGTGGGCACGGACCAGCTCCGCGTACGCCTCCGGCTCCCCGGCGCGTACCCGTGCGATCACCACGGCCTCGTCGACGACGATGCGGCCCCCCTCCCGCGTCCTCACACTCTTGCTACACCGCCCGCGGCTCATCGGTTCCCACCCGCGGCACATCTGTTTCCGGCCAGTTCCGGAGCGGGCCCCTGTACCTGAGACTGCAGGTAGCGGCGCGGCAGGGAGGCGTCGAGGTCCTGGCGCTGGAGGTGGGCGGCGAGGGGACACACGTCGCAGCGTGCAGCCGGCTCAGCGCACCGTTGCGGCGTCTCGCGGGACGAACCGCGTGTACGGGTGGGCGGGGTCCGGGCGAGGCTCGCCCGGCGGCAGCACGGGAGCCAGTGCCTAGAAGACCCGCTCCATCACCTGGTCCGTGTACCCGTCCATCGTGGCCGATGCCTGGAGCAGCACACCTCCCGCCCGCAGCGGGAGCACCCGGTGGAACGCGCCCGAGTCCTCCAGCGCCGCGGCGCCGCCGAGGCGCGCCGCAAGTTCCGCCGGACAGACCGTCACCCAGGCGTAGCCGCGCAGGAACTGCCCGCCCTCGCACAGGGACGTGCGCGGCTTGCGGCGCAGCACGGTATCGAGGTTGGTGAGTTCGTCGAAGTCGTCCCATTCGACGTGGCCGTAGAGGGGGTTGCTCCCATCCAGCGCGGCGTGCAGGAAGTCCACCACCGCGGTGCAGGATACGGCGTCATCCGGGGAGCTGACACTGGTCAAAGCCGATGCCCGCCAGTTGGAGTCGTCTCTCAGGACGTGGCAGGAACTTGCCCGGCCCAGGGTGGCCAGTTCCCCGCCCTGCGTGAGAAACACGAGTTGGGCGCCCCAGGGGAACGTGGCGAGCTCCTCCTCGAACTGCGGCCACGTCTTCCCGATGCGGGGGAAGCGGCGTACCAGGTCGTCGATGTCCGGGACGATCTGCGCCTCGGAGACGACCCCTCCCCCACTCCCGGCCTCCGCCTCCACCAAGCCGCGGTACAGCCCGGTGCGGGCGGTCCGGAACCACCGGACCAGCGATGCCCCAGGACCGTCCGACACCGCGGCATCGAACGAGACTTGGACGCTTACGTTCATTCCGCGACCCTACTGGTGCCCGGCAATGGGGAATCCTGCGACGATCACCACATTCCGAAGCGATCACTGAACTCGCACTTCAGGAGCGACTTCATCAGCGCAACCGGCAACATCGAGGCCGGTGTCCTGTTGCCCAGAAATCCCAGGTCACGCTGCCGGACGGCATAGCCGGAGTCTTCCTGCGTCCACCGGGCCGGCACGCTCTGTTCGACGGGTCTGTAGTGTGCGGCAATGACAAGAAGCGAGCGGCTCGCAGAGCAGTTGGACTGGTACTGGCACAAGAACCTGCGGCCACGGCTGGACGGTCTTACCGACGAGGAGTACTTCTGGGAGCCGGTGCGCGGCTGCTGGAGCATCCGCCCACGTGGCACGTCGGCCGCACCGATGTCGGCGGGTTCAGGCGAGTGGACGATGGACTTCGCGTCCTCTGCCCCGGCGCCGGTGACCACGATTGCCTGGCGGCTGGCGCACATCATCGTCTCGTGCCTGGCCTATCGGGTCGAGTGGTACTTCGACGGCCAGGACTTCGACGCCGAGGCGTTCGCCTACGCGGGGACCGCTGACGAGGCGCTAAAACAGCTTGATGAGATGTACGGGAGATGGAACGCGGGGGTCCGCGAGCTCTCGGACGTCGACCTAGACAATCCGCCCGCGATGGGTTCCGAGCCGTTTTCCATGGAGAACAGGGTCCTGCACGTCAACAGGGAGCTGATCCATCACGGCGCCGAAATTTCCCTGCTGCGCGACCTCTACCGCTGGCAGGACGGAGCCGCACCACACCGAATATGAGCCGGGTGCGGTGCCAAGCAGCAGGCGACCAGCCGCCCCCGCCACCCAGACCCCGCCGTTCGAACTCTGCGCTGGGCAAACGCCCAGACGCCGCAGGTTGTCATGTCATGCTCAGCTCAGGAACAGGCACTGAGCCCCGGGGACTCGCCGCGCTACCCTCGTCGCGGCGACCGTGATCGCCCGACTCCCGTCTACGGGCCCCACGTGGCTCGCGGCCTGGTGGACAAGGTTCTGCGAATCTCACGGTGAACACCCTCTGCCTGCACGTGATGCGTACCAGGCGCGGGACGTGGGGCTGCGCCGGAGACGAGACCCTCATGACGCGCAATCGTGCACGCAAGCAGGCCGTCCGTGCTGCGGCGGGCGAGGGCGGATACGCCCGTACGGCCCGCATGCACGCGGAAGGCTCCCGAGCCATCCATACCGCCGATGTGCAGCGCACCGCAGTCCAAGCGTTCCATCAGGCCGGCTGGCCGACGGAGAGCGATGGCTTCCCCGAAGGGGGGCAGTGGTCCGCGTACGCCGGGCCGGTGTGGTCGCTGCTCTCGCGCCCCGGCACCGGGGACACGGAAGCTCACCCCGACGACGCCGATCACCATGACCTGACGATCACTCCTGCGTTCACCTTCATCGCCCCGCCCATCAGCATCAACACCGGCGAAGCGATGGTCCTCGAGGTGCCGGGCGACACGCCCCCGCCGGAGCTGGTGAGCCAGATGTCGGCCGCGGTGGCCCGCGCGCGCGAGAGCGAGATCGCCAAGCTGGTCATCGACGCGCAGTGCGCGATCTGTGGCAACAGCTACCCGGCGCGGTACCTGCTGGCGCCCCCCGCGCCGCAGGAGCTGACCGTGTGCCCCGCCCTGGCACGTGCTGTCCCACTCTTTCGAACCGGGCACGCTGGCCGGCCACTTCCGTGGGATCGGCAGCAGCCTCGACGCCCACGATCTGGGAGTCTGCTTCATCCTGGAGGTGGGTCTCCAGGTCGTCGCCGAAGCGCTGGGCTGGGACACCCAACACTGACGCCGCGGGCTCGGTCCTCCGGTGGGAGGGCTGGGCCCGATGGTCTTCAGGCGCTCGTCTCAGCGGGGTCATGGGCTTTCCCTGCGGCCGCCTGGCCGGGGGTGGGGTCTACGCCAGGACGGTCGGCACGGTGTCTTCGGCCGTCCATTCCCCTTCGAATAGGACGGCCACCAGACGTGCGTCCGCTTCGGGGAGCTGGCTGGAGCGGTGCCTGTGGCGGGCCTTGGCCAGCCAAGCGCCGATTTCGACGCGCCTTAGACGGCGCTCTTCGGCGACATCCGCTCGGGCTGCATCGCCGCCCGAAGCCGTCACCCGCTTACTGCTGAGCGACACCTGACGACGACACCGGGAAGTCTCGGGCGCGGCGACCCAGCCCGGAAGGGAGCAGGCCTCCACGCGCAGGAAGCAGAACTCGCACCAGACGTCATCAAGGCTGTCAGGATGGCCGGGATGGGGCGCACCGGTCCCCGTCCCTGGGGGAGAGCAAGGGCATGCTGAGAGCCGGAACGACCTGTACCGACGCGATCGATTTCCTGGAGCAGGGTCTCGTGGCCGGGAGCCTCAACGACGTCTCAATCCGGATCCCTCACTCGATGAGAACGGGCGCGGAAGCCGCGGCCGAGATGCGGGCCGTGCGCAAGCGGTACGACGAGTGGACCTGGAAGGCCGCCGAGGAGCTCAACCGGCGGTTCAGCGACCGGGAGATCGCGGGACAGCTCCGCGCGGGCCGCTACCGGGCGATCCTCACCGCGCCGCTGAATGAGGCCCGGCTGATGATGTACGTGGAAATCGCCGAGCTCCAAGACTACTTCAGAACCCTGGCGAACCGTGTGCGTGCCATGCAGGAGCAGTACGGCCACGCCGGTGTCGGCCGGTACGCGGTACTGGACACGAACACCACGCTGCACTTCACGCGGTTCGACAAGGTCCCCTGGCAGCAGGTGTTCGGGAAGGGCACCGCGGTCATGTTGCCGCACGTCGTGGTCGACGAGATCGACACCAAGAGCTACCAAACCGGGGATAAGAAGATCTCCCGGCGGGCGCGCGGCGTGTTCCGGCTGCTGGAAACGGTGCTGGAAGCGGGCCCCGGGAAAGCGGCCGCGGACGACGGAACACCCGTGTTCATCGCGGCCGATGAGCCCGGGCACGCCCGCCTCCCCGTGCCGGACGACGAGCTGGTGGCCTCGGCACTGCGGCTGCACCAGGCCGTCGCTCCCGCGGAGGTGGTCGTCGTCAGCCGCGACATCGGCGTACGGACCCGCGCCCGAGCCTGGGAACTGCCGGCACGACCCCTGCCCGACAAGTACCTGATCGAGGGCGGCGAACTTCGCCAGCAGGAACTGGAACAGGCAGTCGCCGTGCTCGTGCCGGGCGGGGGCGTACCGCAGCAGCCCGACTCAGGCGCCCCTGCCTCTGACTCGGCGGCGCGTCAGACAGGGAGCGGCTCGTGAACGAGCAAAACGGGCAGGACGGATGGGGCCGTCAGGAGCATGCGGACGCGGTGGACCGCGAGATGGCCGCACGCCTGCTGCCCGACGCCGCCGTACGGGCTCTGGGCCGCTGGTGGGAGACGAATGCGTCGGCTTACGCGGACAGGACGCCCGGCGCGCACTCCGTCCGCTACACGCCCAGCCGGTGGGCGCAGATCGCTCCGTGGCCGAAGGCGCTGGCGCACACCTCCGCCAGCGGGGATGCGGCGGTCAGCAGGGCGGAGGTCGCCTCGGCCGTCGCCAACGCGCTGCAGCGGGAGGCATTCCGGGAGGCGCTGGTCGCGACGTACGTGTGGGGCAAGGGAAAACGCGGCACTCCCGGCGGCAGCGGACCCGCCGCCCTCTACAAGATTCTGACCTTTGACGGCCTCGACACGGCGCTGGCCGCCGCAGTCACCGCACTGCGCGAACACGGTGCACCCGAGGCGTACGCCGCGCTTAGAGGGCAGGTACTCGGGCTCGGGCCCGCCTTCTTCACCAAGTTCCTCTACTTCACCGGCACCGCAGTACCGCCCGCCCACGGGCCGCGGCCGCTCATCCTCGACCGCGTGCTGGCCAGACGCCTGCGGCAGATCGCCGCTGCCGTCGGCCGCGAGAGCGGCCACGACCCGGACGGCTCCATCGCCACCTGGGTCTGGTCCGACAGCAACTGGACGCCCCACCGCTACCGGGTCTACCTCTCCTTCATGCGCGCCGCCGCGGGCCAACTGGCCGCTCATGAGGGCTGGCCGTCCGGCGCGTCCCCCGACCTCCTCGAATGCGCGTTGTTCACCACGGCTTGGGAGACAACCGGCTAACGGGCACGCCGCACCTGCCAGGCCACGTGGGCCTCGGCCTGAGCCACGACCGTCGGCTCGGTGCCGGTCTCGTGACCGAGAGTGACCCGGTAGGCGACGGCTGGCACGCCGGCGGCGCGACAGACGGCGCCAGGCCCATGCCCATACCCATACACCTACTGGTGGCCGCGTCGTTGCGGGGCGACGATGTCCCGGGGAGATCACCAAGCGGGGGTGGTCATGGAGCTGACGGCCTCCTTCAGCAGCTGCCTCACCGCGCGGCGCCGGCGCTCACGCCGATGCAGGCGACGACTCAGCCGCGACCCGACGGCGCGGCCGCCGAAGTAAGCGACATATAGGCCGGCGGTATCGTCAAAGAGCGCGGCCGTGCAATCCCCCGACCACGGCCCCAGCGGAGGTCCCGGACTGGTATGGGCCCGGGCCTCACCCATTGGCGAAGCTCTACGGGCCGCGCGGGCCCGCCCATCGCCTTGGACTGTCCGCCGTTCACCATGCTCCGCGACGGCCCCTCCGACGAACCTCGTCTCCCCCCGGCTGCATGAACCAGCCCATAGACAGGTCGATTCCGGGTGCAGCACAAGATGACGGATTACGCCAACCCGTGGCTGGCCCCGTAGACCGCCCACCACACTGTCTAACTCAACACACTCCCTGTGAAGGAGAGCCTCATGGCCGGCAACTCCCTGAATTCGCGCCGCGCCCAGATCATCTGGGCGCTCGTCCCTATCGCATCGGCCGGGCTCGTCCTGGAACTGCCGTTCTTCTGGCGGGCGATGAAGACGAAGACACGCAGCGACATCTGGGCCGCCGTCGTCTTCGGTGTCGCCCAGGCCGCGGTCTACATCGCGTTCGCCGCCGACCCCAGCAAGCGCAGCGACCAGATCTCCAACGTCACCGGTTCCGTGGTGTGGGCTTGCGCGTTCGGGGCCGCTGTCGGCGCCGCGTGGCTGTACCGGCCGCTGGACAAGGACGAGCAGATGGACCGGGCCGTCCAGGACCAGCGGTCCGGCTCCTCGTACCTGACCTGATTCTCTGTCTCCCCCACGGCCGCACCCGACGCAATGGGTGCGGCCGTGCCCTTCCCATCTAGCGGTGGTTTGTTGACTGCGGGTCGGGGGCTGCTGATGCAGCGAAGGGAACGGGAGCGCCGACCATCGTTCACCATCCCGTCACACTTTGATCACTTCTCCCCCACGCTATTCCCCAACCAGTCACCGCCTGCTCAGCCGCCCTACCCGGGACAAGCGCCTTTCGGGCAGTTGCCGACACCGCCGCAGGCCCCGAAGTGGGCGCGCAAGCGGATCGCCATCCCCGCAGCAATACTCATCCTGTTCATCGGCGTCGGTATCGGATCCTCAGGAGATGACCAGAAGACAACTGCCAGTGCAAAGCCCGCTCCCCGTGTAACCGTCACCGCCACCGCAGCGGCCAAGGCCAAAGCCGAGCCCGCCCCGACCGTCACCGTGACGAAGACCGCGAAAGCCGCGCCCGCGAAGGCCAAGGCGAAGAAGACGGAGTCGGCAGCACCGAAGGACCAGGTCGTCTTCAAGGTGTGGGGATCGGCTCCGGCAGGCGTGGACATCACCTACGGCCGTCGACGGCAAAACGAAGACGGGCCACGCCCGCGGCGGATACAACATCTGCTCCGCACAGCTCAGCGGCGGACTGTTCGGCGGATGGAACTAGGGTCCGCCTTCGAACGGGCCTTGCCCAGAGCAGGAATGACGCGAGCCTGACCGCCGCCTCGTATGAGATGGCGGTCTTGTCGTATTTGGCGGCGATGCCTCGGAAGCCCTTGGGGCCGTGAAGCAGCGCTCAACTGCGTTGCGGCGGCGAAGGTGTAGAGGTCGAATGCCGGCGGCCGGCCTCCGAGGCGGTCGCGGCTGTGACGGTACAGCTGCTGGCCGTTCTGTCTCCGGCAGCGACACGATTTTGCCGACCGCGACGAGCAGAACGGTGAGGGAGAGGAGGTCTCCGGCGTCACTGCCGCAGGGGGGATTGCCGAATATCGCACTCCCCGGGGTCCTCCCCCATCTGTAATCCCACGTGCTCAGGCCTCCAGCCGGCCCTGCGTTGCGACATACGGCGATCGGCCCGGTCAATCAAGGACGTGGATGGGTTGAGGGCCCCGCCCGATGGGCGAGGCCCGGCGTCTTCGCTCAGCCGAGCGTTGCCGCGAGTTCCCCGGCCTCGGCCTCCTTCGCGGTCATCTGGACCGTGCCTCTATGGGACACCTCGACCTTGTAGTACTTCTGCCCCTTGGGGACACCGTCGACGGCAACTTTGAAAACGCAGGCGCTATACGGGGCGCCTTTCGAGTCCCCCAAGTTGCCGGTAGCCACGACGGATCCAGACGCGTCGTACACCGTGACGGAAGTACCTTCCTGGATGTCGTCGTAGCCGCCGGAACCTCGGCAGCCGCCACTGCCATCGCGGACGACCGAGGACCCGTCAGTAAGGCTGAAGAAGCCTTTGAGCGTGAAGGTGTCTGGATCGCCGGGTCCGATGTTGGCAGAGATCACCCACGCGCCACCCACAAGCGCCGCGCCGGCGGCAAGACCAAGGAGTCCGGCAACGCGCGGGCTGGGTCTGTTCTTCGAAGGCGGCATGGGCGGCTGCGGCGGCATCTCCCGTATGGCTGGCGCCTCGGTGACGGCAAGCGGTTCGGATGCTGCGGTGTCGGTATCGGCCTGTTGCGGAAATTCGTTGGTCACTGGCCCCCCAAGGACTGTGCGGAGTCGGGATGCTAGCGGCGCAGACGCACGTTACGGACGCGTCTGATCAAGTTTCATCGGATCGGGACTCCCAACGACTCCGGCTACCGACTGTCGCTGATCTTGGAGAGGAGTTCGTGAAGGTGCGGAGGTCCCGGAGAACGGCGCCGGGCACATACTCTGTCCGGGGCCGTTCGGGGCACTTCGGCTGCTTCATCCGCCTCGCTCACCACCCGCCTGCCTTCGGCACGGCAGTAGCGGCGAAGCGCAACTCGTCACCGAAGCCAGCGAGTATCCCGGTGAGGTCCTGGTCTTCACCCAGGGCGGCCACATCTCGTGGCTGGAAGTCTGATCGTGCCCGTCGTGCGGCTCAGGGGCGAGCTTTGCCCCCGCTTGCATCGGGGATCGGGCCGCCCCGGGTCGGTCAGACGGTTGACGCGACAGCGAGGACATCCTCGCAGACGAGGATGTCGAACGGACGCACACCATCGGCGACCACGTGAACCCGGACGACGACACCATGAAGGCGAAGGCCCTCGACCATAGAACCACAGGTGGCGTGGCGACGCGCTGGGCCAGTCTCGACATTGCCCAAGAGGCCGTCGACAAGGCCGTCACCCAGTGGCTCGAACACAGTCCGGACAACGTGGGAAAGCTCCAGAAGTGGCAGACGGAACAGGCACAGAGAATGGGCAAGAAGAAGCCGACCGCGCTCAAGACGATCGAGTGGGAGGTGCGAGACCTTGACACCAAGGGTGCCCCGATCGGCTACAAATGGGTCAAGAGCGGAACCACGGCCGACAAATTCGCGGTCACGTCGCGAAAGGTCGTCGTCCAACTGAAGTACATCGGCAGGGGAAACCGTGCGCACCCTCATGGCAAGTGGGTCGTCTATACCGCCTATCTGGAGGGGTGACCATGACACACGAACCTGAGAGCGACGCCGACGACGATTTCGTCGAGGTCGAATTCATCGAAGACATCTACGTGACGGACATCGGGCTGACATGGCTCGCCTCGCGATGGCGCGTGCTGGAAGAGTTCTACAGGGAACATTTCCCGCCCCATGCCGCCGAACCCGGCCCCGTCGCGGTGTGGCTCATGCTTACGGAAACGTCGCTCGACCAGTTCGACCGTTCCAAGGCCGCACAACTGGGCCAGGACGTGCAGCGACTGCTGCGCTCACCCTTGCCCGACGAGACGATCCGTACGGTGTGGCTCGCCGCCACGCACGGCATCCTCGACCCGGCCGAGCACGGGATGACGGCCCGTACCTGGCTGCGGCGGATCGAGGAGGCGTGGCTGGCCCGCGTGCGCCAGGACGATCCGGCGTTCGTACCTCCGCCGCCACAGCCGGTGGTCGACGAGGAACTGCGGCAGGCTGTGATCCAGGTGATCCACTCGGTCGAGGAGCCGTTGCGCCTCGCCTCGGAGCAGCCCCCGTACGGGGTTCCGGCGACCGGCCTGGTCCCCGCGTTGGAGCGGGTGGTCACCGAGGCGTGCGCCGACCTCGGCTACCGGCTCTTCCTGCGCGCGGTGAAGACCTGCTTCGTGTCGGTGCCGGCCAACGGGGTGACGTACGGCAGGTTCGTAGCCCTCGGTGAGCGGTTCGGCTACCCGTACTGGCTCGTGCGCGAAGGGCTCAACGACCGGACCGACTGACGCCGAGAGGCGGGGGTGGGCGGACGGACAGAATCCGCCCACCCCGTGGCACCCGGCAACGACGCGACGCTTCCCCCGCACGTCGGGAGTGTCGTGCTGCTTGCACGCTTCGGGGCCGAGGGCGGCCTCCGGTGTGTCCCCGCCACAGGCGTCCGTGGATCGGGAGGGATCGGCAGGCCCGATCGGCGAGTACGACGGTTGGGTCGGGTCCTCGGCCCATCGGACTGGCCGACTCGCCGAAGGCTCGGGGGCCCATGATTACTCGCCCGCGGCAGCTCCCGATACCCCGCGGCAGCGCTCGACGAGGAGGCCCAGGCAGTACGCCGTGATGCATGGTCGAACAGCCATAGCGACAGGGACGGCATTCACCTGAGCTCGACAGCGTAAAGGTCGCCATTGAATTCCCACCCGTCGGCGCCTTCGCCGATATCCGCGTTATGGCAGCACTGGAAGGCGAGTTCGGGAGGCACCTGGGCGGGTGCGGCGAATCGAACAGTCCACGAGATCCGACAGCGGTCTGCGCGTCGCGAGTACCTCACGAGGGTTCAGCGGGGCATGCCAACGGCTCGGGCGATGACGGCGTCGAAGGCGCGGTCGGGCAGGATCCGGCGCAGGGCGATGAGGGGGCGGGCTCCGAAGCCTGTGGCGTAGCGGGTCTTGGGGCGGCGTGCGGTGACGGCTTTGCCGATGGCGTCGGCGATGACGGAAGGCGGGGAGTTGCGCTTGGCGTTGGCCTCGGAGCGCAGGGAGGAGGCTACGGCGGCGGCCTGCGCGGCGTAGGCGCCATCGGCGGAGGACTTTTCCAGCTTGTCGGCGGCTATACCGCCCCACTCGGTGGCGATGCCGCCGGGTTCAATCACGACAACGTCGACACCGAAGGGCTTGGCCTCCAGCCGCAGGCAGTCGCTGAGGGCTTCCAGGGCAAACTTGGTGCCGTGGTACCAGCCGCCGAGCGGGGTGTAGATCTTTCCGCCCATGGAGGTGACGTTGACGACGGTGCCGGCGCGCTGGGTGCGCATGCGGGGCAGGACGAGCTGGGTCAGCCGGATCGCGCCGAAGACGTTGACCTCGAACTGGTAGCGGGCCTCGTCCAGCGTGACGTCTTCGAGCGCGCCGTAGGAGCCGTAACCGGCGTTGTTGACGAGCGCGTCGATGCGACCTGTTTCGGCAGTGATCTGGTCGATGCCGGCCTGCATGGAGGCGTCGTCGGTGACGTCCATGGCCAGGGGACGGATGCCGCGTTCGGCGAGCGTGTGCAGCCGGTCGGTGCGGCGGGCGGCTCCGTAGACGGTGTAACCGAGCTCCTGGAGCTTGAGGGCGGTGGCTTCGCCGATGCCTGAGGAGGCACCGGTGACGAGGGCGGTCTTGACGGGCATGGCGGAGTCCTCACGAATAAGATGAACTGTGGTTCACCATCTATATCGAACCCAGGTTCACCTTGATGCAAGTGGAAGGGCAGGCACCTCCGTGACCCCAGCAAGGGCGCCGCGCGCCGACGCGGTCCGCAACCGTAAGAAGATCCTGGCCGCCGCCGGCGAGCAGATCACCGCGCACGGCCCCGAGGTAGGCATGGACGAGATCGCCGCCGCGGCGGGCGTGGCCGTGGGCACCCTGTACCGGCACTTCCCCACCAAGACGGACCTGGTCGCGGCGGTCGTCGCCGCATACATCGCCCGCGTCGCCGACGACGCCGAGACCGCGCTCGGTCGCGTCGAGGCCGGTGCCCATGCTGTGGACGAGCTGACCGCGTTCCTCAGGCGCGTCGTTGAGGCGTCAGTGACCGACCGCGCCGTCAAGGCCGCTGCCCAGACCCTGGGTGCGGAGCCGGGTGACCGCGCTGATGAGGACCGCGCCGGTGCCGCTGTCGCCGCCCTCATCCAAGTCGGCCAGGCTGACGGCGACATCCACCCCGACGTCACCGTCAGCGACATCTACCTGCTGTTCTCCACCGCGCCCACCGACCAGCCACCGGCGGCCCGCGCCCGCTGGCTCGCCCTTGTCACGCCCGGGCTGACCACCCGCACCCGGGAGGCAGGGAACTGACGCATGGAGCCTCGGACAACGGGTCACATGGCTTCGCGGCGGTGTTGACCACCTTGTAGCGGACGATGTACTGGGCCGTGGTGCGGCCTCTCGTGCAGGGCGGGAGGACCCCGTACGGACCCTCCCTGTATCCCTTGTCCGGCGGACAGCAACGGGCCCCACAGCATGGCTCAGGCGTCCGTCTCGACCAGGCGGGGAAGGGGGCCTGTCGGACGACAAGGGCCGCCTACGCCATGGCGGCCGGAACGGCGCCCGTTCACTGGCGGTCCGGCTGTCAGCTGCAGTCGCGGGCGATATGCCGACCGACGGCCATCCAGACCGGCTCGGCCGGTTCCTGGGACACCACACCCGTGAGGCCATCCAGGTGCTGGATGGCCTCACGGGTGATGTAGCGGTCGGGGTCGGGGGATTGCAGGTAGCGGCGCAGCAGGTCGGCGTGGGGTTCCGACGGTCTGACGCCGTCGTTCACCATCTGCGACTGCTGCTTCATCGAGTTCTGCTAGGAGGACCATGTGGACGCTGGAGTGAGTAGCGCACGAGCCGCATGGATCCAGGCAGACTGCCCCTGGCGCGGGCCGGAAAGCAAACGACCGACAGGTTGGGACCCGCAGCTGCAACTGGTCCACAGCCTGAAGCTGTCGTAGGCCCGGGCAGTGGACAGCGGGACACAAGCCGCAAACTCTGTTCCCAGGAGCGTATGATCACGAGTCGGGCATCGTCGCCTTCGCCGACGCCCTGGCCCAGCGGCTCATGAGCGCCTGGACGTGCGTCACCAGCCGCGAGCGCATGTGGCGCGACGACGCCTTCACAAGTACGATCCTCGCCCACGCTTCCCGGTCTGCCGACCAGTGAGCGCGCGCGATGATTCTGTGCCCGCGCACCCGCGTCCGCTGCACGGGCGAGAGCCCGTCCGCACCCGAAGCCCCCTCCCCCACCCACCACACGCTCTGAGGCCACTGCAGTGCCCGGGCCAACCGGGGCCGTCGTGCGGGGCACCCCACCGATCCGCTCCCACCGCGGACCACGCCAACGACGATCCGCCAAGCGTCACGGCGACAGGAGCTACATCTACGACCACCTGCGCCAATGGCCGTGTTCCCGGAACAGCACCCCGCACATCACGCGCAAGGACATCGAGCCTCCCAAGAGCTCCCACAACTTGCTGGGCACCAGCTACTGCACCATCTCCATGCCGTGAACAACGAGAACCCCGACGGAGGGCTGATAACCGATGTGGTCAATGCTGTCCCGGACGTCTCACGAACAAGATCCTGAGAGACCATGACCGACTACCTGCAAGCCGTCTTCGCCATGCTCGGCCCCAAAGAAGACCGGTTCTTTGAGCCTGCCGCCTGGCTCAGGCTGGAGAAGGAAATCGGCAGAGCCCTGCCGGCGGACTACAAGCAGATCGTCGACGCTTACGCGCCGGTGCAGATCAACGAACACCTCTACCTCCACCATCCGGCATCTGAATGGTTCAACCTGGCCGAACACGTACGCTCGACGTCGGCCTCTTGGACTGAAAGCGCATGGGAGTCCTACGTCACTGAGCCGGAGAACGACCCTCGCATCTTCTGCAACCTCCCGCAGCTCAGCTTTGGAACCTCCGAGGGTCTGATCCCCCTCGCCTCCACCGACCAGGGGGGACAGGTCTTCGCGGCTACCAAAGTCCTCGGGATCTCTGCGGGCGTGGTTGTCCAGGGCTCGGAAGGTGACTGGGCAGGACACGCGATGACCTTCGCCGAATGGTTGTGCGGTACCTGGTCGGCGAAGAGATGATCGGCTGGGACAGCGCGGTCTTCTACCCGGGCCCTGTTCTGTTGGAATACCTGCCCACAGGGCCGAACCAACGCACGTGGGAGACGTACGGACCGGAACGCGGCATATAAGCCCTCACACCGACCGAGACACCTTCTGCAGCGCACCCCATGCCGAGGTGCCCTCAACCAGTAGGCCCGTCGAACGTCTTTGCCAGGGCGCGCACCAACCTGCCTGCGTACTCCCGTTCAGCGTCCTTGAACTGCGGATACTTGGTGACGAAGTGGTCCCATTCCAAGTGGAGGAACGCCGTTCGGCCAGGAGTACGGCGTCGTAGAGGTCTTTCCCTGGCCATGCATGTCGGTGATCAGCCACATCACCTTCCAGGCAAGGGACAGTTCCGGCGTGGCCGCCCGTACGACCGTGACGCCGGGAAGTTCAGCGGGCCGGGGCGCTTCTGGAAGCCGCTCGTTGAACATGAAGTCGAGCTGGCCGTGGCCGTCCGGCAACCCGGGCGCGGCCCAGGGCAGCACCGTGCGGCAGCCCGGCACCAGGCGTAGGTCCAGATGTCCTCGACGACCGCGTCTCGCGCCGAGACGGCAGCCTCGCCGCCTCGCGCCGCGGCCGGCGCAGGCGCGGCCCGTATCCGCCCATGGCCGGCCCGCTGATGCTCGGCAGCACCGGGTTCCTGGGCCGGCGGCCGGCCGGACAAGGGCGGAGGTCCGCACCCCGGGTCGGGGTGCGGACCTCCGCGGTCGTGCGGGAGCCGCTAGTTGCCGGACGTGCGCGAGCCGGAGTGGCCCGGTTTCGATGGGGCCCAGGTGGGCTTGGCCGTCGCCTCGGCCAGGTGGGGTTCGGCCAGGGTCAGTCCCCAGGCGTCGTCCTTCTCCCCTATGCGTGCCTCGATCTCCTTGATCTGGCCGCTCTTGGCGAAGTAGAGGACCACGACCTGCCGTACTGAGCCCTCGTCGTAGAAGTCGGCTGTCACCTCTCCCTTGGCGGCGTCGCCGAAGGCCTTGACCCAGTTGCGGGCCGTGGCCTTGGCCTGGGTGTCGTCGACGGCGAGCGCGGCCAGGGCGTCGGCGTCGCCGTCGGCGAGCCGCCACACGGCTTTCTGCACCGTCTCGAGGCTTCCCGTGGAGGGGTAGCCGACCACCCGCAGCGGCCGGTGGTTGCTGTAGTCCGTCTGATAGGCCAGGGAGTCGTCCGGCGCGGCGCAGCCTGTCAGGAGTCCGCCGGTGGCGGCGGCTGCCAGGGTCAGGCGGGTGAGTCGCGTCGTGGGTGTCATGGTCAGGACCTCGCCTTCGGGTGGAGGATGATGACCCGCTCGATGTGGTTGGGCTTGCCCTGGTAGCGCAGGATGGCGGCCGCGAGGCTGGTCCTGTTGGAGCTGCCGTGCTGGATCAGCTGGAGTCCGTGCCGCCTGCGCTCGACGATGGCGACGTGGTTGTAGCCGCGTTCCTTCTTCCACTTGAAGAGCACGAGGTCTCCCGGCTTGGCGGACAGGGCGTTGACGTACGTGGCCCCGCGGTAGCGGATCATGTGGCGGCGGAAGTTCTCGGCGGCGGCCCAGGTGTAGCTCTTGTTCTTGATGCTGCCGAAGAGGAAGTACTGCTGCCACCAGGCGCGGTCGTGCTTGCGACCGCCCTGACGGGTCTTCATGTGGCCCCCGTAGTACAGCGCCTTCGACACGAAGTTCGTGCAGTCCTGGCCGTACTCCCAGCGCGTGTTGACGTTGCGGGAGGCCCAGCTGAGCGTGCCGGAGCCGGAGACCTGCGCGGCGGCGCGCCGGATGCGCGCGGCCGGCTTGCCCGCGGCCGGGCCGGCTTCCTCGACGGGCAGGCCGTCGGCGTCGAGCGCGATCGGCTCGTCGGGCACCTCGCTGACGGGGCCCAGTGAATCGTCGGTGGTCTCCAGGGCGTCGGCGGCCGGGGCCGAAGCCGACGCCGGGAGCACGGTCTCCGCCGCGGGGGCATCCGCCTCGACGTGGAGGATCGGGGCGCCGCTGTTGGTGCTGAAGGTGAAGCGCTGCTCGCGGCGTCCTTCCTCCGGTTCACCGTCCGGCTCGCCCGGGTCCGTGGGGCCGGTGTCTGTCAGGACCGCGGAGTCCTCGATGACCGCGCGCAGGAACACCGTGCCGTCGTCGTCGACCCCGACCAGGACGTCGGAGAGTTTCGTGCTCATCGCGGTGTAGCGCTGTCCGCGCCGGGCCAGCACGTCCCTGGTCCGCCCGAGGTCCCCTGCCTGGGCGCCGAGCAGGTCCTGGAACGCCGCTCCGCGCGGGCTCGCGGCGAGGGCCGCCGCGATGGTGGGGTGCTTGCCGGTGAGGATGGCGCTGCGGGCGTCGGCGTACTGCTGCACGATCTCGCGGTAGGTGGCCGCGCCGCCCGGGACGGCCGCGGGGGTGAGTGTCTGCGAGGTGGTGGCGGGACCGGTGCCATAGGGGGTGCGGGCCGTCACGGTCACCCGGTGGGCGGTGCCGTTCGTCAGTCCGTCCACGACGAGGTGCGTGTCGCGGGTGGTGGCCCGGGTGACCTCGCTGCCGTCGGCCTTGGTGACGACGGCGGTGTACTCGGCGCCGTCGGCCGACGAGCCCAGCTCCTGCGGCGGGTTCCAGGTCGCCAGGAGCCCGCCGTCACCGGCGTTCACGCGCAGGTCCTCGGGGGCCGCGGGCGCGGCCGGTGCCACGTAGGTGACGACGAGCCGGGGCCGCTTGGCCTGGTCCGTGCTGCGGCTGGAGTGATAGGAGAGTGCCGGCGCGGCGTGGGCGCCGGGAAGCCGCATCGCGAACCCCTCGCCCGTCTGCTCGTCCGTCCAGGACTGAACCAGGGGTGCGAGGTCCTGGGTGTCGGCGGGCGCGGCTTCGGTGAAGGGGGCGTCGTCCAGTACGTCCAGCAGGCCGGTCCCGGTGTGCGGGGTGGCCCAGGGTTCGTACAACTGGTAGATCTCGACCGGTCGTTGCGTGCAGGCGTCGGTGCCGCATTCGGCCGGTGTCAGCGCCAGGCGGGCGCTCGTGATCCTGGCTCCCCGCGGCACCTTGGCGAGGTCCGGTTCGAACCAGGCGGCCCGCTCGCCGTCGGCGCCGGCGTCCAGCGTGAGACGGCCGTCGGTGGCGGCGGGGCAACCGCCGTCCGCGCAGGTCTTGGCGGCGACCGGCACGGTGGCGTCGTCGAGGGAGGGGCCGGTGAGGGTGATGGACGTGGTCTCGGGTGCCTGCGGGTCGGTTGTGTCGGTGGCGGTGAACTCCTGCTCGTAGGACCAGGCCGAGCAGCCCCGGTCGGTGCAGGCGCGCATCGCCCACCGGTACGTCGTGCCCGCGCGCAGTGCGCCTTCGGGGACGCGGGCGGCGGCGCGGCGGCCGCTGTCGGCCCAGGTCTCCGGGACGCTCACCCCGGGCAGTTGCTGTCCGTCGGCGTCGCGCAGGACGAACTCGGCGCGCACGCGGCCCTGTTCGGGGCTGGAGAGAAGTCCGGACAGCAGCGGGGTGAGGGACTGCGTGGCTCCGGACTCCAGGGCCTGCGGCATGTCCGGCAGACCGCCTGGGCGGCGGCCGGTGGCGACGGTGAAGGTGGTCCAGTCGGACCAGGCGAGGTTGTAGTGCGTGCCGTCGAAGGGGCTGGTGCGGAACCGGTAGGTCGCGCCGTCCTTGAGGACGCCGTCGGGGACGGTCACGGCCGCGGCGCGTCCGGAATCGACGCGCGGAGAGACAAGGCGCTCTCCGACCTGCTTGCCGGTCGCCGCGTCGACGATCTCGAAGGTGCCGGTGACGCGGTCGCCGTCCTTGTCGGAGAAGGTGTCGCGCAGGGTCGGCGTCGTGGTGTCGACCTGCCAGGTGCCGGAGGCGTCCTTGGTGAAGGGCGGGCCGGCCTGGCGGTTGTTGCCCGAGCGGGGACGGAAGTTGTAGGTGACCGTCAGCTTGGGCGGATTACTGGTGGCGTTGGCGGAGTTGACCCGCTTCCACTGGTCGACTGCGGACTCGTCTGCGGCCCTGAGGCCCAGGCTGGACTGGGGTGCCTTGGCGGAGGCCCAGGTCTGCACGAGGGAGGTGACGTCGGCTTTGATCCAGCCGTCCGCGCCGCACTTCGGGTTGCCCCTGGTCTCGGTGGACGTCGCGTGCCGGGTGTGCAGTGCGGGCTGGGAGGTCCAGCGGCTGGAGACCGTGGCCTTGTCGGCCGACCAGACGGTCCAGGGCTGGGGTTTGCAGTCGGTGTCGCCCGAGTGGAAGTTCCACAGGCCGAGCTCGGCGTTCGTCACCAGGGCATCCGCGAGGGGGGCCGTGTTCCAGGTGATGAAGGAGCGTGCGGTGCGCGGGGTGCCGTCGGGGTTCTTCGTGCCCGGGTTGCCGAGGTCCAGCTCGGTGTCGGTGGACCAGTCGCGGGCTTCGCCCTGCTGGACGTAGGTGTCGAAGACGTTGCCGAGGACGGAGGTCGAGGGGTCGACGGTGACCGGGTACCGCGTGGTGGGGTCGGCCAGGAACGCGGCGTCCGGCGCGACCACGAGGTCGATCGCGGAGTCGTGCTGCTTGACCTGCATGGCCACCGGTACGCGGTGGGTGTGTTCGCCGGAGCGTTCGTCGACGGTCGCGTCCCACATCACCGGGGCGGGCATGACGGCCCGCTCGTGGCCGGTGTCGCGGTCCGTGAACAGCACGCTGCCGTCGGTCTGTTGCTCGGCGCGCAGTCCGTCCGCACGCAGCGAGAGGGTGTAGCCGTAGTCCTTCGTGGACGGGCGCTGTTTGATCTCGACGTACTGCTCGAATCCCGTGCGGGTGGCCTCCACGACGACGTCGGCGCCGGGGACGGCGTCGGGGTAGGTGGCGCGGTTGCCGTCCAGTTCGGGCTTTGGCAGGCCGCCCCTCCACTGGACGGTGACCTGCCGCTCGCCCTCGCCGAGGGTGACGAGGTCACGGGCGCCTGCCTTGCGTGCGGCGCCGAGAGAGGTGACGGGGGTGCCGCCCTCGCCGGCGAGGGTGAGCGATGCCGGGTGGGCCTTGGCCGCCACGGTGCCGTCACGGCGTTCGGTGAGGTTGGTGTCGACGCCGACCCAGCTGCCGTCCCGGTCGAACCGTACGGGTCCTGCGGTGAGTTCGGTGGTCAGGGAGCCGTTCGGGTCGGCCCAGGTGGTGGACGTCTCGGTGCGCTCCGACAGGGCCTCCACCCGGGCGCCGAAACGCTTCGCCTCGGCGAGGGCGGAGGGGACGTCGGGAGCGGAGAGCTTTGGGGCCGGCGTGGTCACGGCGGGTGTCGCCGCGGCGGCCGGCCGGGGCGTCACCAGCAGCGTCCCGCTCAGCAGGGTCAGGGAGAGGGCGAGCAGGGCGGTGGTGCGGGGCAGGCGTCTGAGCGTGTGCGAAGTGTCCCGTTCCCCCGGAACGGGTGGTGCTATGTGCATGTGTGCGTTCGACCCTTGGTCAGATGGTCATGGTGCGATCAAGAAGTCGTAAAGCTAGCGCCTGGCAGGTGTGCACACTTCACCTGGCGGGCGTTTTATTCCGCTTTAGTATTGGATGGCGTGCGGTGGGGTTTGTCACCGAGAAGCGAGGGAACCTCAAGACTCTTTTGGCGTTCGCCCTTTCGCGTCCGGCCCGGGCAATTCCCGTGCTCGGTGGGGCGGTTGTCGCCTCACCGCCCCCGGCCGGGAAGCCGGCCGAGAAGGTCACCGTCCCGGGCGTGGAGGCGGCCGCGGCTTGGACACTGCGCCGCAGGCGGCGACGGCGCGCGGGGACACCTACGACGGCGTGCTCCCGCCCTGAACCTCGACGCTCCCAACGTGACCCGCCACATCCGCGGCAGGCCACCGCACGTGTGGCGCGACCACTCATCCCCGCTGCGCCGCACCATCCCGGACAAGGCCGACCATGCCTGCAGCCGCGAGAAACGTGGCTCGATCCACGTCTAATCGGGGGGTGACTCGTCGGCGAGCCGGTTGCTGCGGTCGATCTCCGGCATGTGTGTCTCGGCCCAGAGGCGCAGGGCGGAGAGCGGTCCTTCGAGGGACAGGCCAAGCTCCGTGAGCCGGTAATGGACGGCGAGCGGCACGGTGGGCTCCACGCGGCGTGCGACCAGTCCATCGCGGACCAGGCTCTGCAGGGTGACGGACAGCATCTTCTGCGAGATGCCCGGGATACGGCGCCGCAGTTCCGCGAAGCGGAGCTCACCCGGAGCCTCCTCGGCCAGCACCTTGACCGCCATCGACGTCCACTTGGTGCCGATACGGTCGAGCAACTGGCGGGTCGGACAGCGCGGATCCAGCAGGTCCCCGCGCTCACCGGGTCGCTGATCACGTCCGCCGGGCCTCGACGTGGTCACCTGGGGCTCACCACCTGAAGGGAAAGTGCCGTCTTGGGCAGACCAGGCTAGTTCCCTAGCGTGACCTAGTCACTCATCCTCACCAAGCACCTGGAGTCCCTCCATGCCCGAGCTGCGACGCATCCTCGCCAACGGTGTCGAACTGAACGTCGCCCTCTCCGGATCGGGCCCGGCTGTCCTGCTGCTGCACGGCTTCCCGCACACCTGGGAACTGTGGACGGACATCATGGCCGATCTGTCCGGCCGCTACCGCGTCATCGCACCGGACCTGCGCGGGTTCGGCGCGAGCGGCCGGGCCGCCTCCGGGTACGACGCGGGCACCCTGGCCGAGGACGCGGCGGCGCTCCTGACCACGCTCGGCATATCCTCGGCCGCTGTGGTGGGCATCGACGCAGGCACCGCGCCGGCCTTCCTCCTCGCCCTGCGCCGCCCCGGTCTCGTCCGGCGCCTGGTCGTCATGGAGTCCCTTCTGGGCAGGCTGCCCGGCGCCGAGGACTTCCTCGCCGACGGGCCACCGTGGTGGTTCGGCTTCCACTCCGCCGCGCCCCACCTTGCCGAGACCGTGTTGGAGGGCCACGAGGCCGCCTACGTCAACTGGTTCCTGAACGCCGGCACGCTCGACGACGGGGTGCGCCCCGCCATCCGGGACGCGTTCGTCCGCGCATACACCGGCCGCGAGGCGCTCCGCTGCGCGTTCTCGTACTACCGGGCCCTGCCCGAGAGCGCAGTGCAGATCGAACAGGCGGTCGCCACTGCCCGCCTGACGATGCCCACGATGGCACTGGGCGCCCGACCTGTCGGTGCTGCGCTGGAACGCCAACTCCGCCCGATCACCGACGATCTCACCGGGCACGTCATCGAAGACTGCGGCCACATCATCCCGCTGCACCGCCCGCACAGCCTGCTCACGCTGCTGCGTCCGTTCCTGGCCGGCCAGGACGCGAAAGCGCGTGACCGGGGCGGCGCGGACATGCGCTCTTCACCCTAAACGGTGTTGCACAAGGTTCTTCTCAGGTAGGTCGAAGCGGGGCTTGACCTGGTATTTCCCCCGACGGTGCCGCCGCGATCACCGTTGTCCCGGCTGCCGCGGCCGGCAGGTGGTACACCCCTTCTGTGTCCGTCGCCCGGCTCCGCTGCCTCCGCGCGGGCGCCAAGGTGGAAGATCGCGACGGCAGGATGAGGTCACCGGGACGGAGCGGCCACGGCCGGATGGCGCGTCGGCGAGACCTTGCCGGCGCGGCCCGGTCCCCGACGCGGGCGCCTCGTCGGCGCGTTGACCCGAATACGGCGGCCCATCGTCAAGACATCCCCCGGCCGCGCCAGAAACGTGACATGGCGCCAGGCCAGGCCGAGAGGACCGACCCGATGCCGTCCACACATCCGGCAGGGACATCTCGCCCCGGACCCGGCTCACTTCTCCGCTTCGTCCGCCGAGCCGGACCCCTCAGCCGTGGCCGCGGGTGCGCCGGCGAGGCCGTCGCGCACCAGGGCCAGCAACTCCTCGCCGGACAGGCCCAGTTCGCGGGCCTGGGCCACGAGACCGTGCACGGCGTCGGTGAGTCGGGCGCGGTGCGCGATGCCGGGTGCCGTGGTGACCACGGCGCCCCGGCCGCGGCGGAGCTCGATCAGTCCCTCGTCACGCAGACGCTGGTAACCGCGGAGCACGGTGTGCACATTGACGTTCAGCGAGGCGGCGACCTGACGGGCGGGCGGCAGCCGCTCCCCCGGCGCCGCGCTGCCGTCGGCGATCGCCCCCCGTACGCAGGCGGCGATCTGCTCGCCGAGGGGTACGGGCGAGCCGGGCAGGACACGGATCAGCATCCCGCCGCACGCTCCCCCACATGACGGGCGACCAGGCCGTTGAGCAGCGCGGCAGCGGTTGTCGCGTCGTCGACGGTGACCACGTAGTCGCGTCCCTTCACCGTACGGACGGAGAGCGCCTCCCCGGAGCGCAGCACCAGGCCCCGGCGGTGCGGGAGGATCCGGTACCCCCAGCCGCCGAAGTCTCCCATGGCGTCGATCCGCGTGCTGTCCGCGTCGGTTATGCCGTCGAGAGGCACGTGCAGCCGGGGCCGAGGCACCAGGGTGGAGGTGACGGTCAATCCACGCCGGTCGACGGTGACCCGTACCGCGGCGATCGGCGCGCACGCCAGGCCGAGGGCCACGAGCGGCAACCCCACCTGCCAGGGACCGAACAACAGGGTGCCGAGGCCGGCGAGGGCGACGGCACCGGCCGGGATCAGGAGCGCGCGGGTGACGACGGTACGGGTCCAGGCCGCCATCTCACCCTCGGCGAGCGGGAGCGAAGGGGGCGCCGACGCGGGCGCCGGACGCGGCCCGGTCCTCGCCAGCCACCACACCAGCGCGCCGGTGGCCGCCACGACGAAGACCAGCAGCACGGCCAGGTGCCACAGGGGCAGCCGCGCGTCCGCCGGGTCGTCGACGCCGGTGTCGGCGACGACGGTGGCGATCAGCGCGTAGCCGATGAGGACCGCCGTCCCGGCGCCCACCGCGGCCGTCAGCCGTGCCCCCGCGCCCTTCATGGCGACCGCGGCCAGCACCGTGAACAGGACTCCCACACCGCAGATCACACCGACTCCCGACCACAGCGCGGCCGTGCGGCCCATGAAGCCGTCGGCCGTGCCGTCCAGGGAGAAGTGGGTGGCCATCCGGTCGGGCAGTCGGTCGTGGCCGGCCCGGAAAACGGCGGCGTAGGCCCCGGCGGCCACGCCGAACGGAGCGGCTGTCAGGACACACCTGCGGACGACGTTCATCTTGATCCCCCCTCGCATCATTGTTCGCCTTCGAATAGAACAATGACACATGAGTACCGCGCATTTGAAGGGGGCTCGAAGGGCGAGCGGTCCGCCGCCCTCCCGACGAACCGGCCACGGAAGGCAGGGGCAACGACCCGGCCCCGCACGGTAGGGGCGGGGCTACCCTGTCGCGGTGACGACCTCGCCCGTGCTGTCGACAGCCCTTCAGGAATCCCTCGGACCCTCGTTGCGCCCCCTGCCGGCCGAAGCCGCGAGGCTGCTGGACGACGTCGGCGCTCCCCCGCGACTGGTCGCCCATCTCCGGGCGGTTCACGATGTCGCCGCGCAACTCCTCGCGTGGATCGACGGGCGCGGCCTCGACCTGGGGGTCGATCCGGAGGCCGTCCTGTTCGGAGCGGCAACCCATGACTTCGGAAAGGCCCTGCACCCCGAGGAGTTGTCGGCTCCCGGCGCACGGCACGAGGCGGCAGGCCGCGAGTTGCTCATGGCACGGGGTGTCGATTCCCGCAGGGCGCGCTTCGCGGCGACGCACGCTTCCTGGACCGACGACGGGGTCGCGATGGAGGACCTGCTGGTCAGCCTGGCCGACAAGATCTGGAAGAACAAGCGGGTCCCCGAGCTCGAGGGCCTGGTCGTCGCCGGTCTGGCGGCGGCGAGCGGAAGGCAGGCCTGGGAGGAGTTCCTGGACCTGGACGACGTCCTCACGCGCATCGGCGACGGCGCAGACGACCGGCTCGCCTTCCAGATGTCCTACTCCCCCGTCCGCACCGGGTGACGGCCGGCCGGCCCCGGCCGCTCGACCGACCCGGACCATGACCGATCCACCCAGCGCCCGTCGCAAATAGGGGCGGTGAGGGACCGTCAGTCCTTCGCGTCAGCGCGGTCGGCCGCCAGACGGGCCTCGAATCCGTCGAGCAGGGATCGCAACCCGAACTCGAAGGCGTGGTCCGGGGCACCGGCGTACTCGGCGGCGGCCGCCGTGTCGAGGCGCTTCCGCAGATGCGGGAACTGCTTCGCGGTCTCGGTGGCCTGGGCCATGGCGTCCGCCACCAACTGGCCGGCGTCCTCGCCGGTCTTGCCCAGCCGGCGGTTCAACGACACCTGCGCGGCCGGCCCCAGCGTGCTGCCGAGCACGAAGGCGAGCGCGGCCGCGGCCGCCCGGTCCGCGTCGGCGGCCTCGAAGCCGGCCTTTTCGTAGACGGCCAGGCTGAAGTCGTTGTGCCGGGCCTGGGCGGGTCCGTACAGGAGGTGGCTGCCGAACGCCTGCACGAGCCAGGGGTGCCGGGTGAGCATCGCGAACACTCCGGCGGCGTGGGCGGCCGCGGCCGTCCGCCAGTCGGTGGTGTCCAGGTCGGGCAGCTCGACCTCGCCCCAGACCGCCTCACTGGAGAGCCTGACCAGGTCGTCCTTGTTCTTGATGTGCCAGTAGACGGCCGTGGCGGCCGAACCGAGACGCTGCGCGAGGCTGCGCATGTTCAGGCCGTCCAGCCCCTCGGCGTCGAGCAGCTCGATGGCGGCTCGGACGATCCGGTCTGCGGTCAGCTTGTCTCGCGGCATGGCCACCACCTTACTTGAACTTAGTTCATGGAGCGCCTTGCACTTTGTTCAAGTGACTTCTACGCTCCTGGCTTGTACTTAGTTCAAGCGAACCTAGGAGGAGCCATGTCGCACCACACGCTGTCGGAGTTCGTCGCATCGCAGGCCACGGAACACGGCATCCCCGGGGCGGCGGTCGGCGTGCTCATCGACGGCCGCGAGATCTGCGTGTCGCACGGCGTGACGAGCCTCGCCCATCCGTCGCCGGTGGACGAGAACACGCTCTTCCCCGTGGCCTCGGTCTCCAAGACCTTCACCGCGACCGCGCTGATGCGCCTGGTCGCCCAGGGCACAGTGGATCTGGACGCACCGGTACGGCGCTACGTTCCGGAGCTGCGCCTCGCCGACGAGCGGGCCGCGGAGCGGATCACCGTACTGAACCTGTTGAACCACACCGCGGGCCTGGAATGGAACCTGATCGACGACGGCAAGGGCGACCGCTCCCTGGCCGGGCTTGTGTCGAGGCTGCACGAACTCCCGCTGATCGCACCGCCCGGCACCCGCGCCTCGTACAGCCAGGCCGGCTACAACCTCGCCGGGCGGATCGTCGAGAAGGTCACGGGTCTGCCGTTCGAGCAGGCGATGGCCTCGCTCCTGCTGGAACCCCTGGGACTGAAGGACACCGTGTACGGGCTGGCGGAGGCGATGGTCCGCAAGTTCGCCCTGGGCTACAACCGTGCCCCGGACGGCGAACTGCGCGTCGCCCGGCCCTGGAACGCCTTCAAGGAGGGTGCCCGGGGCGACAACCCGGGCGGCGGCCTCGCCTCCTCGGTGAGCGATCTGCTCCGCTGGGCGCGCTTCCAACTCGGTGACGGCGATGGCCTGTTGCCCGCCTCTCAGCTCCATCGCATGCGGGAGCGGACGGTCGCGCTGCGGGGCAGCACCCTCGGCGACGGCTTCGGTGTCGGCTGGTTCCTGCACGACCTCGACGGCCTGCGCGGGATCGGCCACGGCGGGTCGGGCAACGGTCAGTTCGCCGAACTGCTCATCGTGCCCGAGCGCGAGTTCGCGGTGGTCTCCCTGGCCAATCTCGGTCCGGACGGCCACGCCTTCAACCAGTCCGTCGTGCGGTGGGCCCTCGAGCACCACCTCGGCGTCACGGAGAAGGCCGCGCGGCCGCTCCCGTACGACGAGGGGCGGGCGCGGGAGGTCGTCGGGCGGTACGAGATCGACGCCATGGACCTCGACATAGCCGCCGACGGCGCCCGTCTCACCCTGGGCGTCGGGATCAAGCCGGGGATCCGCGCGGCGTCCGACGAGGAGATGCCGCCGGACCACCCGGCCGCGTCCATCGGGTTCCTCCCCGGTGACGGCGACGAGTACGTAGTCACCGAGGGCGGCCTCGCGGGACAGCGCGGCTACTTCTCCCGCGACGCCGACGGCACGGTCACCGGCGTCGACATCGCGGGCCGCCTCTTCAACCGGGTGGTCCCGGTGTCCTGAAGCGTTGCTGCCTGAGCGGCAGTTGGCGGCGGAGGACGGGGGTGGGCAGAACCGGGCCACTGTCGTCGTCGGTGATCCCCGGGCCGGAGCCGGAGCCGATGCTGGCGTGGCAGGAGACCGAGCCGGTGATCCCGGCGGACGTGATCGCCTTCGGCCGCCTTGCGCCCCTGCCGCCACTCCACCCCGACGAACGCGGAGCAACCCCCGATCCGCAGGTCACGACGAGAGCGATGGCCGAAACCACTCGACGGCGGGCCCCCGGTGAGTCGATCATGGCATATGCCTTTGAGTGAGACCCTCGCACGAGTCGACGCGGACCTGGCCGCCGGCCGCGTCCCCGCCGCGCGCCAGCGCCTGCGCGGACTCGTGTCGTCGTTCCCGAACGACCTGGCGCTCCGACGCCGCCTCGGCGAGATATACCGGCTGTACGGAGAATCCGCGCAGGCCGGCCGCTGGATGTACCTCGAAGCGGACCGGGACGCGGCCGAGACCTCGGCCTTCGAGGACCGCTACGCCGACGCGGCGGAGCGCATGCGCGCCCTGGCCTGGCGCGGCTCCGAGTCGCTCGCCGAAACGCCCTTCGCCAAGGAGCAGTTGGAGGCGGTACGAGCGGCGTGTTCCGACGCCGTGGGCCACGACGTCGACTGGGACACCTCCTCCTCGGTCCCGGAACCGGACGACAGAAGCGGCCGCCTCGCCGACACCCTGACGGGCCTCGGATGCCTGGTGGTCGCCGTCGTGATCGTCGCGATCTGGGTGAACGGCCTCGTGGCCCTCTTCGACTGACCCTGGCCGCCCCCGCCCGACCCGGCCGACCCGCCTGCTTCCGTCTCCGGGACCGACGGCATCCCCCGCGGCCCGGCTCGCCCCCCGTGGGCGAGCCGGCGCGAGGGCCGGGACTCACCCCCTCAGAGGAAGCGCCAGAGGTGATCGGCCGTGCCGTTGTCGTCGTACTGGACCACCTGCGCGCTGTTGGCGGTGGACATGCGATCCACGCCGAGCACCTTGCCGCTGTTCTTGTTGCGGACGCGGTACCAGCCGTCCCCGTTGTCGACGAGGGCCCACAGGTGATCGTCGGTGCCGTTGTCCTCGAACTGGACGACGATCGCGCTGTTGTCCAGCGACATGTGGTCGACGCCCAGCACCTTGCCGCTGTTGCCGTTGCGGATCAGATGCCAGCCGTCGCCCTTGTCGATGAGCTGCCAGGCGTGGTCGCCCGTCCCCGTGTTGTCGAACTGCACCACGCGGGCGCTGTTCTCGGTCGACATCCCGTCGACGGCGAGGACCTTCCCGCTGTTCTTGTTGGCGAGCCTGCGGAAGGGCGGTTCAGGGGTCCACGGCTTCCCGTCGGGGGCCGCCGTCGGGAAGCACGCGACGCGAAGGCGCGCGGCGCCCATGGGGATGAGGGTGACCGTCTCGACCGCTGCGGCGCTGCGGGCGGGCGAGTCCTGGAGCGGTGCGACGACGTGTTCGTCGTCGGCGATCCATTCCTGGATCTTCCGGGCCCGCGCCGAGATCGACATCGGAGTGGTGCCGGGGGTGAAGGGCTGGTCCGGGACCCCGGAGCCGGTCTGCGCCGGGGTGAGCGAGGTGTCGGGCAGCAGACCGTAGTTCCAGGCGGTGGTCGCGTGCACCTCGTACGCGGGGAACGCCGCGTCCCCGGCGTAGCGGTCGTAGCGCTCGCCGATCTTCAACGCGTAGGTGAGGGGGCCTCGTTCGACGCTGACCGCGCCGTGCCGGCCGGGCCACGAGCGCAGCCGGGCCTGCTGGGGCAACCGCAGCCGGACGACGTCTCCGTTGTTCCAGGTGCGGTCGATGCGCGCCCAGGTCGGACCCGCCGAGGCGGCGGCCGGGGCGCCGTTGACCTGGAGCTGGGGTCCGGTGCACCAGCCGGGGATCCTCAGGCGCAGCGGGAACCGCACCGGCTCGGGGGTGGAGACCGTGAACGTGACCGTGTCCTGGAAGGGGTAGCCCGTGTCCTCGGTGACGGTGACCGTCGTTCCGGCGACCGTCGCCCGGACCGTGCTCGGGGCGTAGAGCGCGGCGACGAGTCCGCCGTCGGCGCCGGCGAGCCAGAGCTCCTCGGTGAAGTAGGGCCATCCCATGCCGTAGTTGTGGGGGCAGCAGCGGTACTGGTCGACACCCGCCTGGAAGGCCTGCATGGCGAAGCCGTTCTGGAACTGCCCTTGTGTCTTGGGCCGGTTGTCGAGGTCGACGCTGTTGGCGCTGGTGATGTAGTGAATGGACTTCCCGTCGGGGTCGAGCGAGGCGGGAAGCATGTTGAACGCCAGGTCCTCGCAGCGGTCCGCCCAGACCGGGTCGCCGGTGATCCGGGTCAACAGCTCGTGGCTGGCCATGAATTCGACGATGCCGCAGGTCTCGAAGCCCTGCCGGGGGTCCGCGAAGCCGGGGCGGTAGTTCTCGTCACCGGCCAGCCCGCCTCCGGGGAACCGTCCGTAGGCACCCATCACGGTGTCGTAGGCCCGGTAGGTCGCCTGGACGAGGTCCGCTGATCCGGTCAGCCGTCCGTACTGGGCGGGTTCGCGGAAGCCCTGGGCGATGTTCACGTTGTGCCGGCTCGGGGTGGCCCCGGTCCAGTCGGCGCCGTAACCGTGCATCTTGGCGGCGAGATCCAGCAGGAACGCCTCGCCGGTCCGGCGGTAGAGCCAGACGGCGATGTCGAGGCCGTCGCCCCAACGGTAGGACACCCAGCTGCTGTTGAAGGCTCCCGGGCCCTGGGCGTTCATGTAGCGCAGGAAGCGGACGAGGAACGGCACGATCCGCTGGTCGTGCGTGTACTCCTCGTGCGTGCGCAGCGCTTGGAGGAGGGGCAGGAAGGGCCAGAAGTCCGGGCCGCCGTTGAGTGCCGTGCGCAGCGATCGCGGTCCGAAGAAGCCGTCGCTCTGCTGGGTCGCGAGGATGCCGTCCACCCATTCGCGCGACCGGGACAGGGCGTGGGCGTCGCCCGTGGCGATCGCCAGGGGGATGTAACCGCGCAGCCAGTAGGGCACCTCCTCCCAGGCGTCGCGCTCGGGATGCACCCAGCCGGTCGCGGAGAAGTCGAGGAAGTGCGAGAGGTTCTCGTACGTTCCGCACAACCCGGCGAGCTGGAGCCGGAGTTGCCCGGCGAGCCAGCCACGGGCGACCACGCTTCCGGGCGGGAGCTTCTGGAACGTGTCGGCCGGCGCGGCGTCGGCGCGCGGCTGAGCGGCCGCGGCCGCCGGGAGTGCGCCTCCGAGCACCGTGGCACCGAGCGTGCCGGAACCTAACGCGAGCACTCTCCGTCTGCTCACTGACATGCAGGTGACCTGCCTTCCGCGAGGGGTCCGCTTGAGCGTGCGACAACGTTGTCCCGTCCGGTCCCGTGCACAGGGTGCGAAGCGCCGGGCCCTCCGGATCCGGTTCGGCTCGGCTTCCGCGAGGGACGGGTGCGCCCTCTCTACAACGTTGGAAAGTGCGCCGCGGACATGACAGCACGGCCGGGGGCCGCTGTCCATATGGGCGTCACGAAAGCACTCGCAGGAGGCGCCCTCCGGGTCCACGAACCCCCGAGACGCCGCTCCGGATCCACAGGCCCGCAGCCCCCGGGACCCCGACGCCGTACGCAGGCCACGCCCTCCAAGTGTCAGGTTCCGGTGGCCGATTCCCCGGGCCCCGCCGTCATGGCGCGGTAATGGGCGGCCAGATGGGACTGGGACACCTCGGAGTCGTAGACGGCCACCTTGCCGATCGCGCCCTTGAAGAAGGACTTGGTCCCGGCGGCGCCGATCCGCAGCGGGGCGTCGGTGTTGCTGGGGGTGATGTCGTAGTCGTCGAGGGCGTCCTGGTCGCGGAGCACCCCGTTCTTGTAGACCTTGACGTACCCGGTGGGGTAATCGGCGCTCTTCTCACGGGTGTTGACGACGAGCGCGAAGTGGATCCATTCACCGGGCCTGACCGGGTCCTCGAAGTACGATCCGGCGCCGAGTCCTCCGCCGCGGTTGAAGACATAGCCGCTGATGCGGTTGGCGCGCGCTTCCTTGTTGTCGCGCGAGTACATGCGGGCCAGCCATTCGGCACGGACGCCCTTGTCGGAGACCTTGCCGAGCCAGTTCACGTAGCCCGCGCCCGCGGTCCGGGCGAAGGTCAGCGTGTCCGGCCGCATCCATGCCTCCACGGTCAGCTCACCGGTCGTGGTGACCGAGAGCCGGTCGCCGTCCGGGACCTCCACGTACTGCGAGACTCCGTCGAAGCGGGTGGCGCGGTCCCCGTTGGGCAGGGTGGCGACGCCCGGGGCATGATGCCGGGTCGCCTTGACGGCGCCCGCGGACCGCTGGTCGGCGCGCCCGGTACCGAGGGGCAGATACAGGGCCGGCGAGTCGGCCCGGACCTCGGCGTCGTACGACGCGGCGGGGTGCGCCGAGGGCGGCGGACCAGCGCCGCAGGCCGTCAGCACCGACGTGACCCCGGCGACGGCGGCGACCGCCAGGTAGCCCGTGCGCCGTCTTCGGGTCATGACCGGGACGCCCGGTGCTCGACCGACGACCACCGCAACGACGCGTCCGGCAAGGAGAGTCGGCGGCGGCCTGATGCCGCGATGCCACAAGTCATGAGGATGTCCCGCTCGTTCGCCTCTCGGCCCGCCCGGACAGGGGCGCGACCCTTCGCGGTGGTGAGACCACTCGCCTGATCCGGCGCCCCGGTTGCCGCTCACGGACACGGCGCCTCGCTCACGGAACAAGTGACTCCGCGGCCTTTTCCATACTGGCACAAAAGACCGCAAAGAGGAGCAGCGAGGCTTCTGGGATCCATTGAGAAACAGGTGAGTTGCATACAGCACGGACCTTGCGGCTTTCAGGGACTAAAGTCCCGCAGTCAATACCGAATAGTGTGAACTGCACCACATCGGATCTATCGGAAAATGACTGCTAAATCACACCACCATGGGCGCGAGAACACCCCGTGGGGCGTCGAATCGGGGAGGAGTCCCTGCTCGGAGGGCAGGTAATGACTCCGTAAGTGGGTCGAAATGGTACATACCTTACCTTTCCAAGCGTTTGACCAAGAATTGGCCCATTGGGATGGTTGTGTTGTCCAAGGACATTGCGGCGGACCTGTAGTCCCCACCCAGGCAATGTGCGCGCGCCGGTCGGCGTGCAACCCACGAGCGATATCAGGAGCGTCCATCATGCTGACGAACACCCTTCCCGCCACCCAAGGACTGCACCTCGGCGACGCGTTCGAGACGCTGAGCGGTCAGGTCTCCCTGGGCACCCCGGACGTGGGGGCCGTGGCGGTCCTGGGTCTCGGCTACGTGGGCCTTCCGACCGCGCTCGGCCTGCTGGCCGCCGGCACCGAGGTGATCGGCATCGACGCGAGCCCGGAACGGCTGGCGGCCATCCGGGGCGGTGACGTCGACCTGCTGCCCAGCGACCTCGAGCGGCTCTCGCAGTTCGACGACGATCCCCGCTTCACGCTGACCGACGACCCGGCGGCCCTCGCGCGGGCCCGCACCGTGCTGGTGTGCGTGCCGACCCCGGTGGACCAGCACCTCGCCCCCGACCTCCGGGCGCTGCGGGCCGCCGCGGCCACCGTCGTCGAACACGCCGTTCCCGGCCAGTTGTTGATGCTGACCTCCACCACCTACGTCGGCACCACCCGTGACCTGCTGACCGAGCCGCTGACCGAGCGCGGCTTCACCGTCGGCGAGGACATCTTCGTGGCCTTCTCGCCGGAGCGGATCGACCCCGGCAACGCCCGCCACACCCAGGACACGACCCCGCGCGTGGTCGGCGGCGCCGGCCAGGAGACCGTCGACCGGGCCATCTCCGTGCTGTCGCGCACGGCCGCCTCGGTCTACGTGCTGCCCTCGCCGGAGGCCGCCGAGATGACCAAGCTCTGGGAGAACACCTTCCGCGCGGTCAACATCGCGCTGGCCAACGAGTTCGCCGACAACTGCCGTGTCCTCGGTCTGGATCCGATCCCCGTGATCGAGGCCGCCTCGACCAAGCCGTTCGGCTTCATGCCCTTCTACCCCGGTCCCGGCGTCGGCGGGCACTGCATCCCCTGCGACCCGCACTACCTGCTCTGGCAGCTACGGGCCGAGCGCAGCACCTCGCCGCTGGTCGAGGCCGCCATGAACGCCATCGCCGGCCGCCCGCGCCATGTGGTGCGGCGGGTGCGCGAGGCGCTGGGCGAGCGCGGCAAGCCGCTCACCGGGGCCCGGATCCTGATCGTCGGCATGGCGTACAAGCCGGGTGTCGAGGACCTGCGGGAGTCGCCGGCGCTGGAGATCTTCGACGAACTCGTCGAGGAGGGCGCCGAGGTCCGCTTCACGGACTCGATGGTGCGCGCGGCCCGGGTGGCCGGAGGCATCCAGGAGAGCGTGATCGCGCCCGAGGACCACGAGTGGGACCTGGTGCTGGTGCACACCGTGCACCCGGGTGCCGACCTGAGCTGGCTGAACGACCGGGACGACGTGCTGGACGCGACCTACCGGCTGGACTCCGTGGACGCCCGGGAGACGCTGTGACCGACCTGAAGACGCCGGGAGCCGCGGCTGCGGCCCTCGAGGCGCCCGGGGCAGCGGTGCCCGGGGCGCCTGGAGGCGGCGTGCCAGGTCAGGCCACTTCGGCCGAGTCGCCCGACACAGCGGTATGCCGTGAGGGTGCGGCCGACCCGGCGGGCGCCGCCTCCTGCGGTCTGATCCTGCCGAACCCGCACCCCAGGGCGTCCGTGCCGCTGCCGGCCGTCCGCTCGTCCGCCGTCGTGAGCAGGCCCCCGGGCCCGCTCACCCGATGGACGAACCGGATGCAGACCGACGTGCGTTTCGCGGTGCGGCGCGTGCTGGCGATGTTCTGCCTGCTGCCGCTCGGGCTGATCCTGGCCCGCGAACTCCCGCTCGTACCGGAGAAGCCGCTCGTCATCGGCTACGGCATCACCGTGCTGGTCGGCACCATCGCCATGCTGCAGATCGCCTACAGCCGCTACGACGACCCGTCTGTGCGCACGCTGCGCCGGCGCCCGAAGAACCTCGGTTCCTTCCCGTCCCTGCCCGCCGTGCCGAAGGTGAGCTTCCTGCTCGCGGTCAAGGACGAGGCCGAGTACATCGAGAGCTGCGTGCGGTCGATGGCGGCGAGCGACTATCCGGACCTGGAGATCATCGTGATCGACGACCTCTCCGAGGACGGGACGCGCGAGATCCTGGACGGTCTGGCGGAGGAGCTCGGCATCACGCTGCTCAAGCTGGAGAAGAACCTGGGCAAGAAGCACGCCCTGGTCCGGGGAGCCGCGATCGCGACCGGCGACGTGCTGGCCTTCACCGACTCCGACTGCATCCTGGCGTCCGATGCCCTGCGCAAGTGCGTGCAGGCCCTGGTCGACCACCCCGAACTGGGCGCGGTCAGCGGCCACTGCCGGGCGCTGAACGTGGACCGGACACTCTTCACCAAGGCCCAGGACGTCTGGTACGAGGGGCAGTTCCGGGTGGCCAAGGCCGCCGAGTCCACCTTCGGATCGGTCACCTGTGTCTCCGGTCCGCTGGCGGTCTTCCGCCGGGACGCGGTGTACAACTACTTCCCGGCCTGGGCCGGCGACCGCTTCCTGGGCGCCCCCTTCCGGTTCGCCACCGACCGTCAACTCACCGGCTACGTCCTCGGACAGCTGTGGGTCGGCAAGAAGCTGAAGAAGCAGTACGCGGACTCCCCGTTCGTCACCACGCAGGACTACCCCGAGCGCAAGTGGCGTATCGGCTACGTCCAGTCGGCCAAGGTGTGGACCAACGTCCCCGAGCACTTCGGGCCGTTCATGAAGCAGCAGATCCGCTGGAAGAAGAGCTTCATCCGCAACACCTGCTTCACCGGCACGTTCATGTGGCGCCGCGGTATCGGCCCGTCCTGCCTGTACTACGGCCATGTGCTGTGGGTGATGGCCGCGCCGCTGATGGCGGTCCGCCACATGATCTGGTCGCCCATGCAGGGCGGGCTGTTCGTGAGCGTGCTGTACCTGAGCGGTGTGGTGCTCAAGGGCAGCATCTGGGGCCTGGCGTTCAAGATCGACAACCCCGGGGACCCCCGCTGGCGCTACCGGCCGCTGATGAGCCTGCTGTCGGCCCTGCTGCTGTCCTGGCTGCTCCCCTACTCCCTCGCGACCATCCGTCGCGGCGTCTGGTCAAGGACTCGATGATGAAGAAGTTCCTGCGGCGAAAGGTGGTCCGGGTGATCACCGATGTGGTCGCCATCTCGGTGGTGAGCTGCATCTATCTGATCGTCCTGTCGCGAGGGAGCGTGCTCTGATGGTGTGGATGCGCCAGCGGCGCGAGCCTGTCGCCGTCGTCGTGCACGATCACGGGCACGGACCGGAACCCTGCTCGCGCGGCCACTACTCGCAGGAAACCGCCCATGACCGCCGCCGCGGCCGCGGTCAGGGCTGGGGCCGGGGCTGGACGCAGTGGCCCGTGCGCGTCCTGCTCGGGGCGCTCACCCTCTCCGTGGTGGTGACGTCGGGCGCCGTCGGCATCGAGCGCTACCTCGGCCGCAAGTACATGACCCCGCAGGCGCCGCTGACCCGGTCGTCCATGTCGATCTCGGACCAGATCAGCTGGACGCGGCGGGGCGAGAACCTGCCGGAATACGCTCCGCCCGTGGTGCTGACCTTCCACGACGTCAACAAGAAGAGCACGAGCCCCTACGCGATCACCCCGGGGGCCTTCGACGCCCATCTGACGGCGCTGGAGAACGCCGGGTACCGCACCCTGACCGCGAAGCAGTTCACCGCGTACATGAACGGCGGCCCCACGCCGCGCCGTTCGGTCCTGCTCACCTTCGACGACGGCACCGACGGGCTGTGGAAGTACGCCGACCGCATCCTGGCCAAGCACAAGATGAACGGCACGATCTTCCTGATCACCGGGTCGATGGACAAGCACCGCCCCTACTACCTGACCTGGCGCGAGATCCAGCGGATGCACAAGTCGGGCCGCTGGGACTTCCAGAGCCACACCCGTGCCATGCACAGCGTCAAGCCCGTCGACGTCACCGGCACCACGGGCGCACCGCTGGTGAACCGCCTGTGGCTGGAGGACAAGGGGCGCCGCGAGACCACGGCCGAGTACCGCGCCCGCGTGCTCCACGACCTCGCCGGGTCCGTCAAGGACATCGTCGGCCACGGCATGCCGACCCCGACCATGTTCGCCGTCCCCTTCTCCGACGGACCGGGGCAGCAGGACGCCGACTCGCAGGACTCCCTGGCCAGGCATCTGCTCAAGGAGATGTTCCCGCTCGTGATGACGGACCATTCGAGCGTCCCCCTGACCGCGAGCCGCCGGTCCGCGGCCGCCGGCCTCGTCCAGCGCGTCGAGGTCTACGCCGAGACCACTCCCGCCCAGATGCTGGACAACGTCCGGCAGAACGTCCAGGTGCCGGCCAACGCGCACCGGCCCCTGTACGAGCGCGAGAACTGGGGCGGACGCCAGACGCGGACCAGCTTCGACGTCTTCCTGGGCAAGGCGCCCAAGTCGGCGAACATCCCCCGCTACGCCAAGGCGGACTACCGGCCGGGCAGCAGCGTCGACTGGACGAACTACAGCGCCACCGCGCTCATCGGTTCACTGGGCAACGGCACCAACCAGGCCGCGCTCGGGGTCCGGACCAACAGCAAGGAGCCGGTCACCGTGGTCGTCACCCGGAACCGGGCGACGCTGCTGGCGAACGGCTACAAGGTGGCTTCGCGGCCGCTGGACGCGAAGTCCGATCACACCGTGACCGTCAAGGTCGGACGGGACACCACGACGGCCTACGTCGACGGCCAGGTGAAACTGACCCATCAGTCGAACCAGCCGGCCGGCCGGCTCTCCGGCGGGGTCACCATCCGTTCCGGAATCAACAAGGACGGAAACCAGTGGCCGGTCTTCAAATCCCTCGACATCTCGCCGCTCGAGGGCGCGTCGCGCGGCTCCTGACCCGACCGCTGTCCGACACCCCGTGAGGTTCCGTCCCGGCCGCCGGCGCGGCCGCCGGCGCGGCGGGGACGGAACACACTCGAGTTCAACAGGCGCCCGTGTACGACGGGGACTTGTGTACGACAGGCAGCCATGTACGAGGGGGCGCCGACGGGCCCCGACTCACGTACCGCTGTTGATCGTCGCGTCGGTCACCGCGCCGTCGCCGACGTTCCACTTGTCCAGGACCTGCTTGTAGGAACCGTCCCGGATGGCGGCGTTCAGGGCCGCCTGGAGCGCGTCCCGCAGCTGGTTGTTCGAAGCCGGCACCGCGATGCCGTACGGACCGGGCCCGATCTGCTCACCGACCACCTCGAAGTCCTTGCCGCCGCCCGAGGTCTGCGCCGCGTAGGCGACCGCCGGGTAGTCGGCGACATCGGCCACCGCGGCACCGGACGCCAGCCGGGCCTGCGCCTCGTCATGGGTGTCGTAGGCCTCGATGTCGATCGGCTCGTCGCACTGCTGGGACTGCAGCAGGTCGTACGCGGTACTGCCGCTCTGCACGGCCACCTTCCTGCCGCAGAGGTCGGCCGGTGTCCTGATCTTCTCGGGGTTGCCCTTCTTCACCATGATCGACGATCCGGCGGTGAAGTAGTCGACGAAGTCGACGTCCTCGCCGATCTTCTCCCCGGTGGAGGGATCCAGCCCCTGCTGACGCTCCTTGGTGTCGCTCATCGCGGACATCACGACGTCGTACCGCTTGGCGCGCAGGCCGGTGAGCAGGGTGTCGAACGCGCTGTTGGCGAACTGGAACCTCACCCCCAGCTCCCGGCCCAGCACCTCGGCGAGACCGGGGTCGACGCCGGTCGGCTTGCCGTTCTGGATGAACTCCATCGGCGGATAGAGCATGTCCGAGCCGACCTTGATGACCCCGGACTTCTTCACCGCCGCGGGCAGTTCCTCGTACAGGGGCGCCCGCGTGCCCGTGCCGGACGGCGAGGGCGGGGGGTCCTTGGGGCTCTGGTCGCTGCAACCGGTGAGCGTGAGAGCGGCCGCGACCGTCATCGCGCCGAGCGGGGCGAGGTGCTTCCTCGGGAGGAGGCCGCCGCCGGCACAGGTCGCAACCGCCATCCAAGGGCCCCTTTCCAGCGCCCCACTCGGCGACATAACGCCAGGAGACGCACATAAAAGATCATTGTGCATCATTAGGGCATTTCACCGCTTTATCTGTCAACGAGCCGGTCTCGGCCCGGGGTGTCGTTCACACGCGCGGCCGTGACCCCTTAGGCACCCGGGCCGGTCACTGGTCCGAGGTCGGGCGCCGGTCAGGAGCCGGACACCGGTCAGGAGCAGGTCACCGAAGAAGGACCCGGATCATCCGATCATCGACATGAGCCGCTCGTGCGTCTCGGCGTCCGCGGCCACCACGAGGCCGCGCCCCGAGGGCCCGACCGGCTTGCCGTCGATGCCGGTGACGACGCAACCGGCAGCCCCGCACAGGGCGATGCCCGCGGCGAAGTGCACGCTCCCGGACAGGTCTCCGCCGTCCGTCACGTACGCGGCTCGCTTGCCCGCGGCGACCCAGGCCAGGGCCAGGGTCGTCGAGACGACACGGGGCCGGAAGTACTCCACGAAGGCGTGCCGGGCCAGCAGCTCGACGGCCCGGAAGCCGGGCGCGCCGGGGAACGGCGGGTCCAGGTTGACGTCCACGAGCCGGGTGGCGGACGTGGGCACCAGCGGGGTGTCGGCGCCCTCGTGGCTCCTCCACGCGCGCTCGCCGTCGCTCACGAAGACCTCGTCGGCGAAGGGGTCGGCCACCGCCGCGGCACCGCCGCGCAGCGCGACGTTGACGGCGACCAGCATGTTGCCGACGGCGTAGTTGTGCGTGCCGCACAGGGGATCCACCAGCCACTGGCGTGCCGCGCCCGCCGCGCCCAGCGACCCGCTCTCCTCGCCGAGCACGGCGTCCTCGGGACGGGCATCGCGGAGCACGTCGAGGATCGCCTTCTCGGCCTCGAGGTCGGCGGCGGTGGCGAAGTCCCCGCCGCCCTTGTCGACGCGGGTGAGACGGCGCCCGTACAGGTCCCGCACCACGGCGGCACCGGCCCGGGCCGCGGCCGTCGCGATCCCGGCGTCGTCGAGTCCCACGTACGTGTCGGTCACGTCGGCACGATAGCCGCGGCACCGGGCTTCGCGCCCCCGCTCCGGCGAAAGCGGGACGTCCGGCCGACCGGCCCGGACCCTCAAGTCGGGTGCGCTGTGGGTCGCCTGTGGGGCCGCGCGGCCGGTTGTCAGTGCTCGGCGCTAGCGTTCGCTGCATAGTCGCACTCCGCCCGGGACGCACTGACCTGGGTGAACTGTGCTCAAATCTTGTGTTCCTGACGCGGAAGGCTGTGGCTCGTGGGGTGGCTGTCGGCGGGTGACGGGTATGAAGTCGCCCTTGTGGAGGGGCGGGTGGCCGTGCGGGCCACCTCGGGCCGGGCGGCGGGACGGCAGCTGAAGACGCTCCCGCGTGCGCTCAAGGACCACCCGGAGGTGGACCGGCTGCGCCGGTTCGCCGAGTGGCTCGAACGGCACGCTGCCTCGTGCGTGGCGCAGGTCGACGCGTGGATGGTGTCGTCGCTGCCCGTGCCCACCGGGCTGTTGGCCCGGGTGTGGCCGGACGAGGCCTGGCAGGCCGCGCTGCGCGATCTCGTCGTCGTCGGCGACGACCCGGACGACGTGGGCTTCCTGCGCGGCGCCACCGAGACCGGCGAACTGCGG
Source organism: Streptomyces aureus (assembly GCF_000725495.1). Taxonomy (GTDB): domain Bacteria; phylum Actinomycetota; class Actinomycetes; order Streptomycetales; family Streptomycetaceae; genus Streptomyces; species Streptomyces aureus_B. The sequence goes on along the minus strand of NZ_JNZD01000021.1, from coordinate 126,506 downwards.
CTGGTGAACCTGGACGGCGAGACCGTCCGTATCGCCCCGCGCACGGTGACCCTGCCGCACCCGGCCCTTCTCCCGGACCTCGACGACCTGCGCGAGTTCGCGGCCGAACTGGGCATCGTCCAGGGCGTCGAGCAGATCCACCGGGCGATATGGCGGCGGCCGGACGACCTCCGTCCCAAGGCCACGGAGGTCAGGGAGTTCGCCGGCGGCTCGTTCCGCTCCCGCTTCGCGCTCGCCGCCCGGGCCAGTTCCCTCGGCTACGGCGTGTCCGGCGGGTACGCGACCTCCCGCATCCGGGACGGCGTCCGCACCGTCGACGCCTCGGTGTGGATCGGGGAGCCGTACTGGGACGGGGACAGCGAGACGGGGGCGCTCACCTGGCAGGACCAGGACGGCCGCGCGCTGCCGCTGGTCGAGGTGGGACCGGTCGCCTGGTCGGAGGGGATGCGGATGGCCGCGGCGCTGTACGCCGGGCGCATCATCGAGGAGGGCAAGAACGCATGAGCGGGGGGACGCAGGTGTCGAACGAGGAACTGCTGGCGGCGGGGGCGGTGCTGCCGCCCGACACACAGGACGCCGGTGAGCAGGCGGTGGCGCTGACAGCACGGGCGTACCGTCACCCGGGCCTGGACGGCCGGGTGGTGGTCCGGCTGGTGGCGGGCGAGCTGGGCGCGGCGGAGGACCTGGCCGCGGGCTTCCTCGGTCTGGAGCCGGACGCCGAGCCCGCCGTGGTCGGCTTCGGGCCGCGCCAGTCCCTGGGCTTCCCGGAGTGGGTGCTGGTGCACCACCCGGACGACGGGCATCACGCGCTGCGCGTCGTGCCGGACCTGGAGCGGGCCGGACGGCAGGTCAAGTCCCGTCCGAAGGCCGCTCTCGACGCCTTCGTCGAGCTCGGGGACCGGCTGGCGGCCTCGGTGCCGCACTTCCTGCCGACGTTCTACGAGCAGGCCGGGCGCGTGTTCCTGGCGGAGGAGAACGCCACCTACGCCGCCCAGTTGTTCACCCGGGCCCGCAAGGCCGAGGCGGAGCACGGGCTGACGGTGCACGAGGACCGGCTGGACGCCGTGTTCCTGGAGTTCGCGCTGGCCGGCGCGCTCCCGGTGAAGGTCCTGTCGGGCTATGCCAGGGAGCTGGCCGCACGGGTACCGGCCGAGGACGCGCTGCGCCGCTTCACCCGGCTGTGTCTGCGCCGCACGGCGGGCGGGCTCCCGCCGTCCGTGCAGATGGCGAACGACCTGCGCAAGCTGGCCAGGGCGGCCGGACGCGACGCGAGCCTCACCGAGCAGGGGTACGTCCGCGACCTCCTGGCCCTGCCCGCGACCCTGCGCTCAGCGGCCGGCTGGTGGAAGGGACACCGCACGGCCCTGATCGCCCTCGCCACCCGCGAGCCCGAGGTGCGGGGCACCCTGCTCGACCTGATGCCCTCCGCACCCGACAGCGACATGCCGGCGATGTGGCTGGAGCTGCTGGAGACCTCCGGCTGCACCGCGGGGCTGTGGGACGACGCCCTGCCCGAGGAGCAGCGGCCCGCGGACGGCGCCGCGGGCTGGCTGGAGCGGTTCCTGGCCTACTGGCAGCGGGCCCGGTCGTGGCGCGACCCCAGCCGCATGGCCGAGCTGTATCCGCTGGTGGAGCGGAGCGCGGCCCGGCTGCGGGCCGAACTCGCTGCCTCCGGTGGTGCGTTGAGGGTCGTCCACGACCTCGACCTGATCGATCTGCTGCTGTCGCTGGACGTTCCGGTGGCCGCTCCGCGGGAGGGCGACCAGCTGCTGCTGTCGCAGTGGGCGCTGGGCGAGGGGCGCCGGGACCTGCTGTCGGTGGCCGCCGACAGCCGCTTCCACGGGGCGTTCCGGCGGGGCGCGGACCGTTTCGGCGACGACGACGGGTCACGGCGGGCGATCGCGCTCCTCGCGGCGTCGCCGGGCGGTCGTCCCCTGCTCGCGGACTGGGTGCGCGGCGTCGTACTGCGGTTCACCGCCGTGGGGCTGCCGCAGTTGCCGGACGCGCTGTCACGGCTGAAGTGGCTGCCCGCCGAGGCGCTGTTGCTGGCCGAGGAGGAGGTGCGCGCCGCCGCCGGCACCGACCTCGCGCCGGTCCTGGCGCGCACCCTGCGGGCCGGTCTGTTCGACGAACTCGGCTGGCCCGCCTGGGAGGACGCGGTCGCCTCCCTCGTTCCCAAGACCGACGTCGAGGACGTGGTCGTCGCCGACGCCTGGCCCCACCTCATCGTCGCCGGGGCGGCCCAGGCGCGGGTGATCGGCGCCGAGGGCACGCTCCTCACCCATGACCTGCGCATCCCCGCGAACAGCCACTGGGGCGATCCCGGCCTCCACCATGTGGACGGACGGCTTCTCGTCTACTGGAACGACCGCACCGAGGGCCTGCGCGGCTACTGGCACACCGACCCCGACCGTCCGCTGTCCCTGGAGGGCGCCCGCAACACCCGGGGCATCCGCATGGACTGGTACCAGGGCAACGGCGCCATCACCCTGGCGCTGCCCGGCGGCGGCCGCACGACCGGCGGCGGGATCCTGCACGCCGGCGACACCACCCTGCCCGAGGAGCGCCAACTCCTCGGCGACGGCGTCTCGTACTGGGTGTGGAGCTCGGACGGCGGCACGCACGACTGGTACGAGTACGACCCGGCGACGGGCGAGCAGGGCCGTGCGAGCAAGCCCGCGTTCCTCGCCGACGCCCTGCGGGACGCCCCCGAGGGCAGCACGTTCGGCGGCGGCCGGCTGACCCCCTCGCCGACCGCCGGCTCCGCCCCCGCCTCCTGGCCCGTGGACGGTCTCGTCGGCATGCGCGTGGTGCGGCTGCCCGACGGCTCCGTGCGGGCCGAGGACCTCGCCGGACACAGCGCCACGCTGCCCGCCGACGCCGGCCGGCCCTCGGCGCTCGTGGTCTTCCCCGGAGCCGAGGCGGCCACGGCCGTCGTCCGCGAGAGCTGGCGCCTCGCCCTCGTGGACGCGGACGGCGTCACCACCTCGGTGGCCAAGACCGACCGGGTGCCCGGAGCGTTCGGCGAGGGCTCGCTGCTGCTGCCGCCGGTGCAGTACTGGGAGTGCCTGACGGCCCGCGATCCCGAGGGCTCCGAGGCGCTGCGGAGGATCGACCGCGACACGGCGGCGGCCCTGCTCTCCGCCGCCGTCGCCGAGGACAAGGAGGCACTGCCCGAGGCGGTCCGCTCCCTCCTCCCGGTCACCCACACCGCGCTGGTCGCCGGAATCGCCGGTGTCGTGCGGCACGCGGCCGGTCAGCAGGCCGTGCTGGACGCGGTGGCCGCCCGGCTCACCCGTGCCCTCGACGGCGGCCCGCAGGAGGACGGCCCGGCCGGTCCGCCCGACAGTGAGCTCCTCGAAGCGGCGAACAGCCTCTGCGACTTCAGCCGCTCCCGGTGGGGCCACGACAACGAGACCGACACCGTCTTCCGCGCCCTGCGCGAGTTCGGGCGGGCGGCCCGGCTCACCGACGCCGCCGTGGCGGAGGGAGCGGCGGCCCCCCTGCACCTCGACGGCCGAAGGGTGCCCGTCGGCCGGCCCGGCCTGGACACGGTGCTCGACCGGGTGCCCGCCCTGGCCTTCAGGACCGCGGCAGGGACCACCACCGACGAGCACCGGGAGGTCCTGCGGGCCCTGCTCACCGAGATCGACGCCCTGGGCCTGGCGCCGGGCGCCGAGCCCTCGCCCTGGCGCAAGGTGGAGCTCCACCTGGGAGCGGGCCTGCTGCGCACCCCGTCGGGCGAGTGGCGCGAGGGGGCCTGGAACGGAGTGCTGCCCCTGGGCGGCGGAGCCTTCCTCGCCCTGGTGGGACACACCTCGCACGGTGACGACGGCTGTGTCTTCAGCGGCTTCTTCCACGATCCGGCCGGGCGCTTCGAGGTGCCCGCGCCCTACACGCTCCGCACCGCCGCCCCGCTCGGCGAGGACGGGCCCGCTGGCCGGCTCGCCGCGTTCCTGAAGGAGCTGTCCGTACGGGGACCGGCGCCCTGGTTCCCCGAGGCGGCCGAGGAGTTCGCCCGGCTGACGGGGGTCACGGACACCATGGCCCGGCTGATCGTGGCCGGCATGCCCCAGATCATCAACGAACGCTCGTACCTGACGGCGGAGACCTGCGCGGCGATCGGCGTGAAGGCCGGTCCCGCGGGCGTGGCCAAGGAGGAACTCCTCCATCTGGGCCCGGAGAGCCGTGCCGAGGTCGTGGCCGCGCTGCTGCCCGCCGACCCCGCCCGGCTGTGGACCGAGGGACCTGACCGGGCCGCCGCGGCCGAGGTCTGGAACAGCAGGGTCGGTCGACGGGCCGCCGTTCCCGAGGAATTGCTCGGCGAAGCGGTGCGCGCCTTCAAGTACGGGCAGTGGCAGCCCCGGCAGGCACTGCCCGCGATCCTCGACCCGGCCGGGGAACCCCGGCTCACCCGTGACCACGAGTGGGTGATCGAGGGCGACCGGGTCAAGAGCGTCGACAAGGTGAATCCCGGGTTCTCCGGGCAGGTCCTGATCGGTTTCGTCGGACTCGCCGCCTGGCTCGCCCACCGGCTCCCGGCCGGTGACCCGATCCGCGCCGCGCTGCCCGCCGCGCTCGCCTCCGTGCGCGAGCGGCTGGCGCACCCCGGGCTGATGTTCGACCTCGGGAGGTACATCAGCATCACCGACTTCCGGAAGACGGCGGGCGCGCCCACCGAGGTCGGCAAGGGGTTCGAGCGGTACGGAGCCGTCGTCCTCGCCACGCACGACGACCAGCCGTCCCCCGCCCTGCGGGTCTCGCTGCTCGACGAGGCGGGCCAGGACCCGTACCTGCCGGCGCTGCGCGTCGGTGATCAGCGCCCCTACCACGTGGAGGTGGCCCTGGGCCTGGCCCGCTCCGCCCGCTTCGAGGCCCTGCTCGCCGATCCCGGTGACCCGGTGGCCGGTGAGCGCGGCAAGGACGGCACCTGGTGGCCGCAGGACCCGACCCGTTCGGTGCCGGACCTGGTCACCGAGGCGGCGAAGGAGTACGGCCTCGGGGAGGACGCGGCGGCGCTCTATCTGATGCTGCTCGCCATGCCCGACCCGACCGACCGGATGACGGCCCGGTGGACCGGTTGGAAGCCGGCTCGCCTCAAGGCCGCCCGTGCCGAACTGGCCGCCACCGACCTGCTCGTGGAGGCCACCCGCACCCGGGCCGGGCGCTCGCTGTTCCTGCCGGGCGGCTGGGTGGTGCCGAAGGCGCCGCGCGTCCCGCTGGAGCAGTGGAAGCGGCCGCTGTACGAGGACCTGCTGTGGCGCGACGAGGCGCTGCTCGGCGTGATCGCGCCGGCCGAACCGGTCGCGGACCTCTACCGCAGGGCCTGGCGGCTGGTCCAGGAGGGCGGCGGGCCCCGGTTCGAGGACTTCGAGGTCCGACGCGGCCGCCGCCGCTGATCCACCGCCGGGGCCCCGGCGATCTCCGACGAGGGCCCCGGCGCTTCTCCCCCGACGACTCACGTACCTACCGATCAAGGAACACGCATGACCGCGACCGACACGGCCATGGCCCCTCCGGCACGGCAGACCCTGCCCGCCGAGGAGCGCCACGCCACCGAACTCGCCTTCCTCGCCGCTCATGACACGGGCCCCCGCCCGCCCGGCTGGCGGCTGACGCCCCGCGCCGTGATCACCTTCGTGTGCGGCAGCGGCGGAGAGGCGCTCACGCTTCCCGAGCGCCACGAGGCGCTGCCCGACCGGCTGGTCATCACGCCCAAGTTCGTCGGCGAACGCGCCCTGGTGGAGCGGTGTGTCGTCACCCTGGCCGGCGAGCGCGGGCTCCTGCTGGTCGGTGAACCGGGCACGGCCAAGTCGATGCTCTCCGAGCTGCTGTCCGCCGCCGTCTGCGGCACCAGCGCGCTGACCGTCCAGGGCACCGCGGGCACCACCGAGGACGCCCTGCGCTACGGATGGAACTACGCCCTCCTGCTCGCCCAGGGCCCGACGCCGACGGCGCTGGTCGACTCCCCCGTCCTGGCCGCCATGCGCACCGGGCGGGTGGCCCGCGTCGAGGAGATCACCCGCTGTCTGCCCGAGGTGCAGGACGCGCTCGTGTCGATCCTGTCCGACCGGCGGATGAACGTGCCGGAACTGGCCGGGACCGAGGACGCCCAGGTCGCCGCCACGCCCGGGTTCACCGTCATCGCCACCGCCAACCTGCGCGACCGCGGTGTCTCGGAGATGTCCGCCGCCCTCAAGCGCCGCTTCAACTTCGAGACGGTCCACCCGATCGCCGACGTCGAGGCCGAGACCTCGCTCGTACGACGGCAGGCCGTCGCGGCCGTCGAGCGGGCCGGCGCCGCCTTCGGCGTGGACGACGCGGTGCTGGACGTGCTGGTCACGGTCTTCCGCGACCTCAGGGCCGGACGGTCCGCCGAGGGCTGGGACGTGGAGCGGCCGGGCACGGTCATGTCGACGGCCGAGGCGGTACAGGTCGCCGTCTCCCTCGGCGTGGCCGCCGCCTACCTTCCCGGGGCCGACACCCTCGATCTCGTGCCGGGTCATCTGCTGGGCGTCGTGCGCAAGGACGACCCCGCCGACCACGCACGGCTCCTCGGCTACTGGGACGGTCCGGTGCGCCGCCGCGCCGAGGACGGTTCCGCGCTGTGGCGCAGGCTCTGGGACCTGCGGGAGAACCTCCGGTGACGTACCCCCAGGATCCCCGGGCGGCCGTCACCGCCCTCGCGGGCTCCGTGGCGCCGTACCTGCTGGGGGTACGGCACCACAGCCCGGCGCTCGCCGCGGCGGTGCCCGCCCTGCTCGACGCCTGCGGGGCGGAGGTGGTGTGCGTGGAACTGCCCGCCGACTTCCAGCCATGGCTGCTCCATCTCGCCGCGCCCGGCACCGTCGCGCCGGTCGCGCTCGCCGGAGCGGGTGCGAACGGCCGGCTCGGCTTCTATCCCTTCGCCGACTTCTCCCCGGAACTGGCCGCGGTCCGCTGGGCCCGGGAACGCGGGGCGGAGGTCGTGTGCTGCGACCTGCCGATGTCCGATCCCCGGTGGACCGCCGAGGGACACCTTCCCTCCAGTGACACGCGGACCGCTGTCGCCGAGGAGGTGCCCGTTGCGGCGGCCGTCTCCTTCGGGAACGCGCTGGCCGCCGCCGGCACCGGCCGCGACGGCGACGACCTGTGGGACCGCTGCGTCGAGGTCCTCGCGCCCGGCTCCACGCCCGAGGCGATCCGTCGTGCCGCGCTCGGCGTCGGCTGGGCGCTGCGCAGCGACGCCGAGGCCTCGGGCGGGACCCCGGCGCTGGACCTGGCCCGTGAGGCCCACATGCGCGGGACGATCGCCCGCGCCGGCCTCGACGGGCGGCGTGTCGCGGCCGTCGTCGGCGCCTTCCACGCCCCGGCGCTGACGGACACCGTCCACCCGGACGCCTCCGCCACGGCTCCCGGAGCGCTCGTCCCCGGGACGGGTTCGGCGGCGCCCGACCGGCGCCCCGGCCCGAAGCACCCGGAGGTGGTCACCTCCCTCGTCCCGTACGCCTTCGACCTGCTGGACTCCCGTTCCGGCTATCCGGCCGGGATCCGGGATCCGCGCTGGCAGCAGGCCGTGTTCCGGGCCGGCGGCGACCCCGCGCAGGTGCGGGACGCGGCCGCGCGGGCCATCACCGACGTGGTCCGCGAACTGCGCGGGGCCGGGCATCCCGCGGGAACCGGCGAGGCCGCCGAGACCCTGCGGATGGCGGGCGACCTCGCGCGGGTGCGCGGACTCGCGGCACCGGGACGCGGCGAGATCGTCGAAGCCCTGACGAGCGTGATGGGCCAGGGCGAACCCCTGGGCCGCGGCCGGGCTCTGGCGAAAGCACTCGAAGTGGTCCTGGTCGGCACCGACCGGGGCCGGATCGCGCCGGGCACGCCGCGCTCCGGGCTCGGCCCCTGTGTGGAGGCCGAGGTCGCCGCGCTGCGGCTGCCGGGCCCCGAGGACCCCGCGGCTCGCGAGGTGCGCCTCGACCCGCTCCGCTCGGACCTCGACGGCCGCCGCGAGGTGCTGCTCCAGCGTCTCGCGGTGTGCGGCGCGGGCTACGGCGAGGCCGTGGCGGTGGCCGGCACCGGCGACGGGAGCGCTCTGACCACCCGGTGGCGGGTTACCTGGGCACCGGCCGTCCCCGTACGGCTGGACCTGGCCGGGATGCGCGGAGTGACCCCGGCGCTGGCCGCCGAGGGCACCCTGCGGGAGACCTTCCGCCGGGAGACCGCGGACGGCGGGCCCACCTGCGCCCTCGTCCTCGCGGCGCTCGGCGCGGCCGCCCGGTGCGACCTGCCGGCCCTGGTGTCGGAGCGACTGGCCGATGCCGAGGTGCTGTTCCCCGCCTCCGCCACCCTGCCCGAACTGCTCGGCGCACTCGATCTGTTGGAAGCCCTGTGCCGGGGCCATCTGCCCGGCACCACGCCGGACACCCGGCGGGCCGCCGCCGGCCTTGCCGACGATCTGCTCGAGGCGGCGGTCCGGTCCCTGCCGGGACTGGCCGGCAGCGACCGGCCCGAGGACACGGCCGCGCTCGTCGAGCTGGCCTCGCGGGCCGGTGAGCACCGCCTCGGACTGCGGATGGACGACGCCCTCGCCTCCCTCGCCCGCACCGGCTCCCCGCTCGTTCAGGGCGCCGCGCTGGCCGCCCGCGTGCTGCTCGACCTCGACGACGCGACCGTCCTCGGCGCCCGCACCGCGGGCTGGATCGACACGGCCACGAGTCCGGAGGCACGGCAGGCGCTGAGCCGTCGGCTCGGCGGACTGCTCGGCGGCGCGGCCGCGTTGCTCCAGTCCGCCCCGACGGCCCTCGACCCGCTCCTCGACCGCATCGACACGCTGACCGATCAGGGCTTCCTCGACCGGCTGCCCGCGCTGCGCGGCGGCTTCGACACGCTCACCCCCGCGGGCCGCGACCGGCTCCTGCACACCGTGACCGAACGGCTCGGTGACCGTCCCGATCTGTCGCTCACCGCCTCGCCCCGTCTTCTCGCCCTGTGGACGGCCGCGGACGCGGCGGGACGCGCGACCGTCCAGGCCCTGGGCCTGCCCACCGGGATCGACGCCGTCCGGGCGAAGACAACCGGGAGCCACGCGGCCCCGGCCCTGGGCGAGCAGCCCCCGGCCGCTCCGGCCCGCCCCGCGACGACAGCCGCAGCCACGCTTGCCGACGGTCCCCGGCTCACCCCCACCGACCGCTGGCGGCTGCTGCTGGGCCGCGAGACCGACAAGCTGCCGCAGAACGCCCGCCGTTACGCCCACGCGCTCGACGAGCTGTACGGCGCCGGCCGGGGCGAGGGGTCGACGGACCTCGGCCGCGAGGGCGGTTCCCCGGGTCAGGGCGGCGGCCGGGAGGCATCCTTCCCGACGGCCCGCGACTGGTCCGAGGAGCTGGAGGCGCTGTTCGGGGCCGAGGTCCGCGAAGAGGTGCTGGCCCGCGCCGCCGACCAGGGCCGCAGCGACGTCCTGGCCGAACTCGACCCCGCCTCGGTCCGGCCGTCGGTGGACCTGCTGACCTCGGTGCTGTCCCTCGCGGGCGGAATGCCGGAGAAGCAACTGGCCCGTCTGCGCCCGCTCGTACGCCGCCTGGTCGACGAGCTGGCCAAGGAACTCGCGACCCGGATGCGGCCCGCCCTCACCGGCCTCGCGACCCCCCGCCCCACCCGGCGCCCGGGCGGCAGGCTCGACCTTTCGCGCACCCTGCGGGCCAACCTCGCCCACTCCCGCCGCACGGCCGACGGACGCACCGTCGTGGTGCCGGAGCGGCCGGTGTTCAGCACGCGTTCGCGCAAGGAGGCGGACTGGCGGCTGATCCTCGTGGTCGACGTGTCCGGGTCGATGGAGGCCTCCGTCATCTGGTCGGCCCTGACGGCGGCGGTGCTGGGCGGAGTCCCCACCCTGTCCACGCACTTCCTCGCGTTCTCGACGGACGTGATCGACCTGACGGACCGGGTCGACGACCCGCTGTCGCTGCTCCTGGAGGTGAAGGTCGGCGGCGGAACCCACATCGCTGCCGGGCTCCGCCACGCCCGTTCCCTGGTCACCGTGCCCAGCAGGACCCTCGTAGCGGTGGTGAGCGACTTCGAGGAGGGCTATCCGCTGGGCGGACTCCTCGCCGAGGTGAGCGCCCTGGCGAGCTCCGGGGTGCACCTGATGGGCTGCGCCGCCCTGGACGACACCGGCAACCCGCGCTACTCGGTGCCCGTCGCCCAGCAGCTCGTCGCGGCCGGCATGCCCGTCGCCGCCCTCAGTCCCCTCGCCCTCGCCCGCTGGGTGGGCGACCGTCTCCGCGGAGAGGCCCGATGAACCCCGAACTGCCCCCGGCGGCTCCCGATGTGGTCGCCGCCGCCGTGGAGGGTCTGACCACCAGGCTGCGCAAGAGGCTGGACGCCGCCATCGAGTCGTACGCGGCCCTGCCGGTCGTCGTCGACGGCACGGTCAGGCGCGTGCGGTGTGGCGAGGACGCGGAGGTCGCGCTCACTCCCGGTCCTTCGGGCACCGTCACGGACGCGGACCAGGTGGTGTGCAGTTGTCTGCTCGCTCCACGGTGTCTGCACCGGGCCGCCGTCCTCGGCGCCTGCCCGCTGGCCGAGCCGGACGCCGGGACCGAGGGCGAAGGCGTGGTCGGGGCGGACCCGGCGGGCTCCGAGGCGGCCAGCGGATCGACGGACGGCGACTCGGGCGCCGCCACGGCCGACACCACGCCGGAGTTCGCGACGCCCGCTGATTCCGCCCAGTCGTCCCGCACCGAGCCCGAGCCCGAGGAGGCCGTCGCGCTCACCGCCGCCCAACGCGCCGCCGCCTCCGGGCTGTGGACGGCGGCAGCGGCCCTGCTCGCGGCGGGTGTGCCCGCCGCCGGAGCGGTCCCCCAGGCCGAGTTGCTGCGGGCCGCGCACACCGCCCGGCTCGCCGGACTGCACCGCGCCGAGGCGGCCGCGCTGCGGGTCGTACGAGGGCTGCGGGGCGCGCGGGCCCGCCAGGACGGCCACCGGCTGGCGGACCTCGTCGCGCAGTTGCGGGAGCTGCTCCTCACCACGGCCCTGCTGGGCTCGGCGGCACCGGGTCCCGCGCTGATCGGCACGGCCCGCCGCGCCTATCAGCCGGGCGGCAGCCTGCGCGTCCACGGGGTCTGCAGCGAGCCCGTGATCGCCGCCACCGGGTACGGCGGCGTCGTCACCCATGTCGTCTCCGAGGACGGGCGCTGGTTCTCGGTGGCCGACGTCAAGCCCGGCGGGGCGGCTCGCGCGCAGGGCGCGGCCACCGCCACCGTGGCGCTCGGTTCGGGGAACCTCGACCACGCCCGGCTGTCCCGGGGCGGGCTGCTGATCTCCGGTGCGACGGTGTCCTCCGACGGGCGCCTCGGCTCGGGCAAGGGGGTGCGGGCGACTCCGCTGCCCGGTGGCTCTTCGGCCTCGGGTGCCGACGGCGGGTCCTGGACCTCGGGTCCGCTCGCCGCGTTGTTCGCCCGGCCGCTCGCCGACACGGTCGCCGAGCGGCTGGCCGCGCCGCCGGACGCCGACCCCGAGCAGGCCGAACAGCGGGCACGCGAGCTGATCGGCTGCGATGTGGTCCTCGTCGGAGCCGCCGGCGATCACCTGATCGCCAGGGAACTGCCGACCGGACGGCCGGAGGCGGACGGGGTCCTGCTGCGGCTGGCCCCGGCCAGTGATCATCCCGGTCTCGCGCACACGGCCAACTTCCGCCGGCTCGCCTCCCGGCCGGGACTGCGGCTGCGGGTCGTCGGCCGGCTGGACCCGGACCGCGCCGCGACGCTTCGCCCGCTGGCCGTCGCCCCGCTGCCGGGCACCGAGGCGACGCTGCGGCTTCCCGGTGACTGGCGGGGCCACGCCGATCTCGGCTACGACCGCCTGGAGGGCGCGCATCTGCCGTCGCCGGAGGTCGTGGCCGACGCCGAGCCCGCCGTCGGTCCCGGCCAGGACGTGCCGGACCCGTTGGCGCAGGCCCCGCTGTGGCGGCTGCGGCGGCTGGTCGAGACCGCCGTGTCGGGCGGCCGCCGAGCCGTCGCGGAACCGGCGCGCGACGGTGATCTGCGCGGGGACGGGGCGGCCCTGCGGCGCGGCGGTTTCGCAGCGGCGGCCGAACTGGCGGCCGGACTCACCGCGGAGGCCGACCGTCGCACCCGTGACGTGTTCGGCCGTACGGGCGGCGCCGACCCGGACGGCTACGCCCGGTCGTGGCTGGCCGCGGCGGTCTATCTGGCGGGAGTCGAACGCGCCCTGGTGGGGGCCACCTGGCAGCCGGCGGCCGTGGGTGCCTGATCAGCCGTTCTGCCGGGGCAGGCGCACCACCTGGACGAAGAAGTCGTCGATCTGACGGACGGCGGCGATGAACTGGTCCAGGTCGACGGGCTTGGTGACGTAGGCGTTGGCGTGCAGCTTGTAGCTGCGCAGGATGTCCTCCTCGGCCGCCGAGGTGGTGAGGACGACGACCGGGATGTGGGACAGGGACGGGTCCGACTTGATCTTCTCCAGGACCTGCCTGCCGTCGTACTTGGGCAGGTTGAGGTCGAGGAGGATCAGGTCGGGCCGCGGGGCCTCGGTGTGGGCGCCGCGCCGGTAGAGGAAGTCGAGCGCCTCCTCGCCGTCCCGTACGACGTGCAGGGTGTTGCCGATCTTGTTGTCCTCGAACGCCTCCCGGGTCATCAGCTCGTCGCCAGGGTCGTCCTCGACGAGGAGGACGTCGATGGGGGTGCCGGCGGGAGTCGTCATATCAGGGCCTTGTCCTCGGTGCTGTCGTGAAGCGCGTCCGCCGGGTCGGCGGACGGGATGGTGAAGCAGAAACGGGTGCCGTCGGTGTGGGCCGTGTCGATCCAGATACGGCCGCCGTGGTACTCGACGATCTTCTTGCACAGCGCGAGGCCGATGCCGGTTCCACCGTAGGCGTCGCGGCTGTGCAGCCGCTGGAAGATGACGAATACCTTCTCCTCGAACTCTTCGGGGATGCCGATGCCGTTGTCGGTGACGCACAGACGCCAGGCCCCGGGGTCCTCGGGGTCCCGCTCACAGGTGATGCGGACGTGGGGCGGGCGGTCGGGGTGACGGAACTTGACGGCGTTGCCGACCAGGTTCTGCCAGAGCATCGTGACCAGGGTCGGGTCCCCCACGACCTCGGGCAGTTTCTCGGGCCGGTCGATCCGGGCCCCGCTGTCGGTGATCGCGCTGTCCAGATTGGCCAGCGCCTTGCCGAGTGTCTGGTCGAGATCCACCGGCAGGCGTGCGTCGTTGACGCGGCCCACCCGGGAGAACGTGAGCAGGTCGTTGATGAGGACCTGCATGCGCTTGGCTCCGTCGACGGCGAAGTCGATGTACTGCCGTGCGCGGTCGTCGAGTTGGTCGCCGTAGCGCTTCTCCAGGAGCTGGCAGAAGGACGCCACCTTGCGCAGGGGTTCCTGCAGATCGTGGGAGGCGACGTACGCGAACTGTTCGAGTTCGGCGTTGGAGCGGCGCAGTTCGACGGCCTGCGCGTCCAGGTCGGCGGTCTGCCGGGCCAGGATCTCCCGATGCTCGCGGGAGGAGTCCAGCTCGGCCACGATCCGCTGCCGCATGTTCTCGACGTCGCCCGCCACGGCGAGGAGGTCGACGGGCCCGCCGCCGGTGATGACATGGTCGAAGTCGCCCTGGGCGACCCGGCGGGTGGCGATCCGCAGTTCGTCGAGCGGACGGGTCACCAATCGGCGCACGAGGACGGTGAGCACCACGCCGGTCAGCAGGAACGCCACGACCATGCCGGCGAGGACCGCGTCGCGGAACGTGCGCGCGGACGCCAATTGGTCCCGGCCCTTGTCGACCGCCTCCGCCAGTCCGGCTATCTGCCGGGCGGAGGCACCGCGGATCAGATCGAAGGACTTCTTGCCGCGTTCGGCGGCCGCCGCGTCGGCCGTGCGCGGTTCACCCGGTGTGATGCCGGCCATCACGGGCTCGGCGTAGGTCCGCCGCCAGTCGTCCGCCCGCTTCTCGACCGCCCGGAGTTCGCCGAGCAGCTCGGGGCGGTCCCCGATGAGGGCGCGCAGCCGGGCGACGGCCTGGGCCTCGTCCTTGCGGCCCTGGGTGTAGGGCGCCAGGAACTGGCGGTCGGCCGCGATGGCGTAACCGCGCAGTCCGGTCTCCTGGTTCACCAGGGCCGACTGCAGCCGGTACGCCTCGGTCTGCGCGGGCTCGACGTCCAGGAGGAGATGGTCGGTGACCGAGGCCGTCCGCTGGAGCAGCGTGGCGCCGACGCCGGCGCCCACGACGACCACGAGCGCCATGAGCGCCAGCACCATGGCGATCCAGCCCTGCACCGTCAGCCGGCGTCCGGCCCATCGCTCGCCGGTCATGTCGCCCGTCCCGTCCTCGATGTCACTGTTCTCCCGCTCGCTCTTGCCTTTCACCGGCGCCACCGCAGATGAAGCACGGCGACGTCGTCGGCGAGCCCTCCCTGTGTCTCGGCGAGGGCTTCCGCCCCGTCGATCAGTCCGTCGACGAACGCGGCCGGGGGCAGCGGGGCCAGTTCACGGGCCATCGCCAGCAGCCCTTCCTCACCCAGCCGCTGCGTGCCGCGTCCGACCCGCCCCTCGAAGAGGCCGTCGGTGAACAGCACCAGCGCCGCGCCCTGCGGGAACGCCAGTTCCTCGACGGGCCAGCTCGCCCCGCCCGGGATGATCCCGAGCGCCGGTCCGCCCCTGACCTCCACCCACTCGACGCCGTCGGGCCCGCACAGCAGGACGCCGTGGTGGCCGGCGCGCACGATCTTCACCTGTCGCCCGCCGGGGTCGACGCTGAGGACGACCAGGGTGGCGAAGACTCCGTTCCGTGCCCGTTCGGCCAGGAGGATCTCCTCGAGCCGGCCCACCTGGTCGGCGCCGGTGACTTTGCTCAGTACGAGGGTGCGCCAGGCTATCCGCAGCGCGACCCCGAGGGCGGCCTCGTCCGGGCCGTGTCCGGAGACGTCGCCGATCAGGGCGTGCACGGTGCCGTCGGCGCTCTGCACGATGTCGTAGAAGTCCCCGCCCAGGAGCGCGTGCGCGCGGCCGGGCCGGTAGCGGGTCACGACCTCCACGCCGTCCCCGCGCAGCAGCGGGCGCGGCAGCAGGCCCCGTTCCAGGCGGGCGTTCTCCTGGGCCTGCATCTGGCTGGCCTGCAGCGCCACGGCGTCGCGCTCGGCCTGCTTGCGCTGGATCGCGTAGCGGACCGCCCGTCCGAACAGCTCTGGTTCGACCCGGCCCTTGACGAGGTAGTCCTGGGCGCCGGCGGCCACGGCGGCCAGTCCGGTCCCCTCCTCGGCGAGTCCGGTGAGTACGACGACGGCGACGTGCTCCCCGTGTTCGCGCACCCGCGACACGGCCTCGAGCCCCTGCGCGTCCGGGAGGTGCAGGTCCAGCAGCACGCAGTCGGGTACCTCGGTGGCGAGGACGTCGCAGGCCTCGGCCATCGAGCGCACCCACCGCAGGCGCATGCCGAGCGCGCTGTCGGCGACCATCTCCTCCACGAGCAGCGCGTCGCCCGGATCGTCCTCCACCAGGAGCACCGACGGCTCCTGTGTCCCCCAGGCCGCGGTGCGGTCCAGGTCGGGCGAAGCCACGCCGGCGGCCCCGGGCTGCGACGTCATCATCGAATGAACCCCCACACCCGCCACCATTCCGCCGCTTCATGACGGACAACCCCGCGAGCATACTCACGCTCGCGTTCACCCACGCCACCAGGACTTCTGTTCCTCGTGCGGTATGGGAACCGGGACGGCGACCGGGGGCAAATGCGTTGCCGTGCCGCGGGGACGGAGATCAGACTCGGGGTATGACCGACATGGGGGCGTTCCGGGAGGCGGTGACCGCCTGGGCGGCGGGCGGCCCCGGTGATCTGGCGCGCGAACTGGCCGCGCGCATGCCCGTACGGACGGTGGTCCTGCTCGAGGGCCCGAGCGACCGGGCCGCGGTCGAGGCGCTGGCCCGAAGCCGTGGCCGGGACCTGGAGGCCGAAGGGGTCTGCGTCCTGGCGATGAACGGTGCCATGAGCGTGGGACGCTTCGCCCGTGTCCTCGGGCCCGACGGTCTGGGCCTGCGTCTCACGGGGCTGTGCGACGAGGCGGAGCGCGGCTACTACTCCCGCGCCCTGGAACAGGACGGTCCGGAGCCACGAACCGCGCTCCGGCACACCCCGGACCGGGCCGGAGCCCGCGACCACGCCTTCTTCGTCTGCGCGGCCGACCTGGAGGACGAGCTCATCCGGGCTCTGGGGGTGTCCCGGGTGGAGGAACTCGTCCGTGAGGAAGGCGACCTGCGCGCCCTGCGGACCTTCCAGCGCCAGCCGGCGCAGCACGGCCGTTCTCCGCAGCGGCAGCTGCGCCGCTTCCTCGGGACGAAGAAGGGCCGCAAGATCCACTACGGCCGCGTCCTGGTGGAGGCGCTCGCTCCGGGTCAGGTCCCGGCTCCGCTGGAGGACCTGCTGACCGCGCTGTGACGCGCCGGCAGGCGACCGTGCCATGCTGTGCGGCGCCGGCAGGCCGGGGCAGGTGCCGGCTCCGCTGGAGGATCATCTGACGGTGCCGTGCCGAGCCGGCAGGCGACCGTGCCGCGCCGGCCGGACCGCTCGGAGTGCGCCGTCGACCCCCCGTCCGCCCCATACCGTCGACGTCCCGCTGTCACCATGCGCTCCGCCCCATACCGTCGACGCCCCATGGCCACCACACGCTCCAACCGCCGTCGACGCCCCATGGTGGCCGTCCCGCTGAAGGGCGATGATGGCGGTCATGCCCTTGTCGACCGCGTTCACGACCCTGCTGGGGATCCGGCACCCGATCGCCCTCGCCCCGATGGGAGGGTCGGCCGGCGGTGAACTCGCGGCGGCCGTCTCGCGGGGCGGCGGACTCGGTCTCCTCGGCGCCGGCGGGGGCGACCCGGAGTGGCTGGCGCGTGAGCTGCCGATCGTGGCGGGGGCCGGGAGACCGTGGGGTGCCGGGTTCCAGACCTGGGCGACCGGACCCGCGGTGATCGAGCAGGCGCTGGAGTACGGTCCTGCGGCGGTGATGTTCTCCTTCGGCGACCCGGGCCCCTTCACCGGACGGGTCCGTGCGGCCGGCGCGGCCGTGATTGTCCAGGTCACCGATGTCGAGGAGGCACGGCGGGCCGTGGATCTCGGCGCCGATGTCATCGTGGCGCAGGGGACCGAGGGCGGCGGGCACGGCGCCCGGCGCGGGCGGTCCACCCTCCCGTTCGTACCGGTCGTCGTGGACCTGGCCGACGGCATCCCGGTACTGGCGGCCGGCGGGATCGCGGACGGCCGGGGCGTGGCAGCGGTCCTGGCCCTGGGTGCGCAGGGGGCGCTGATCGGCACGCGCTTCCAGGCCACGGCCGAGTCCCTCGTCCCTCCGTCGACCGCCGAGGCGCTCGTCGCCGGACGTGGCCAGGACACGGAGCGCAACCGCGTGCTCGACATCGCCCGGAGCTCCCGCTGGCCGGAGCGGTACACGGCTCGCACCCTGGGCCACCCCCACCTAGACGTGTGGCGGGGCCGGGAGGCGGAACTCGCGGCGGACCCCGCGGCGGCACGGCGGGCGTACGAGGCCGACGTGGCGAGCGGCGCGGTGCCGGCCCAGCCGGTCTGGGCGGGTGAGGGCGTCGACCTGGTCACCGACCTACCCCCGGCGGCCGAGCTGGTCGCCACCCTCGCGGCCGACGCGGAACGGGCGCTGGCCCGGGCGGGACGCGGCTGAGGTCGGGCCGTCCGGCCGGTCGGGCCGGCCGGGTCCGTCGGGCGGCCCGGTCCGCTTGCACCGCCGGGCCGGCGCGGGATCGCACCGGGGGCGCCTGCCGTCTCCCGCACGCACACCACACCCCACACGACCGCGCGAAAGACGGGGTGTCGCCCTGACGGAATGTCACCATGGCGCGGAAACTGCTCGGATCCGCCCGCTCCTACGTCCCTGATCCCGCACGCCTGCCGGCCACGCACCCTGCGCCACGCCCGCACGCGTCGCACGCTTGCTCGCCACGTCCACCCGGTCGCCCCGACCCCCCTTACACGCCCGCACGCCCGCACACCCCCCGCCGCCCGCCGCCCGCCGCCCGCCGCCCGCCCGAACACCCCGCACAGGCGCCAGGCAACGGGCGCCAAGCACCCGGCGACGGCAACAGCTCCTCACCACACGACGTCACCCCACCCCGATCCCGATTCAACTCACCACCCGTGGAAACCAGTTACTCGAACCGCTCGCAACCCGCCCCCACTCCCCCGTTCGCACACGACCGGCCGGGCCCCGGCAGCACGACCGCGGCACCTCGTACGGACCGGGCCGGTCCGGTCCACGGCATCGCCGGAACAGGAGCACGCCCATGCGCCTCTACGCCCAGACCCCAGCGCGCCGGACCCGTCAGGTGGTCGCCGACCTGATCGCCGTGGCCCTGATCGCGGCCGCGGTGAAGTTCGCCCTCGTCGTCCACCACGCGATCATGCTGCTGGCCGAGCCGGGGCGAAAGGCCCAGAGCGCGGGCGACAGCCTCGCCGGCGGCCTCGACGACGCCGGTGACGCGGCGTCGAAGGTGCCCTTCGTCGGGAGCTCCCTGAAGAAGCCGCTCCTTTCGGCCGCCGACGCGGCGACGGGCCTCTCCGACGCCGGCCAGTCGCTGGAGGACCTGGTGGGCCGGGTGGCCACACTGGCGGCGGTGGCCCTGATTGTCCTCTCCGTGTCCATCGTCCTGGTGCTGTGGCTCCCGCCGCGGCTGATCTGGATCCGGCGCAGCGCCACCACCCGCCGTCTGCTGGACGCTCCCGGAGGCGCGGACCTGCTCGCCCTGCGCGCCCTGACCGGCCCGCAGCGCGATCTCGCGGCGCTTCCCGCCCCGCCCGGCGGTCTCGCCGACGGCTGGCGCCGGGGAGACCAACAGGTGATCGCGGACCTGTCGAGGCTGTCGCTCAGGCAGGCTGGCCTCCGGCCGTGACGGGGGCCTCCAGTGCCTCGCCGCCCATAACGCAGGCCCCCGAGCCGGCCGCACGGAGAACAGCAGGGCCGGGGGCGGCGCCTGCGGCACGCTCCGAAAACCGGTCGCGACCGCTTCCGGCGACGGATAGACAGGGGCGATGACGAGCGAGAACTCCGGTACCGGTCAAGCGGGCCGTACGGGCCTGGTGGTGACGGTCACCGAGGCGGAACCCGTGGTCCGGGCGTGCCGGGACCGGCTCGACCCGGCCGTCCGTTCTGGGATACCGCCCCATGTCACCGTGCTCTTCCCCTTCCTCCACGAGAGCCGCCTCGACGGCGGGACGCTGGCCGAAATCGAGGCGGTGATCGGACGTCACCGGCCCTTCGAGGCCCGGTTCGGGGACTTCGGGCGGTTTCCCGGCACCCTGTATCTCGCCCCGCGGCCGGACGCCCCGTTTCGCGCGCTGACCGAGGCCGTCGTGGACCGGTGGCCCGAAACCCCGCCGTTCGGCGGCGAGTTCGACGAGATCGTGCCGCATCTGACCGTCGCCCAAGGCCAGGACGAGGCCGTCCTGGACGGGGCCGAGGCCGACCTTCGGGACCGGCTCCCGTTCGTCACCCGTGTCGCGTCGGTCGACCTCATGGTGCACGACGGATCGCGGTGGCGAACGAGGGCGTCGTTCGCGCTCCGGTGAGAACGGCGGAGGGCAAAGGAGGGCAAGGGGCTGCCGGGTTCAGCTCAGCGGTTTGTGCATGACGATGCAGGGACGGCCGTACTGACGATCGGTGCGCCGGTCGATCTCCTGCCAGCCCAGGGAGCTCCAGAAGGCCAGCGACGCGGGCCTGTTCTCCAGAACCGCCAGCCTGATGCCGTCCCGGTGCTCGCGCCGGTAGCGTTCCTCGACCAGCCCGGCCAGCCGCTGTCCGATCCTCTGCCGGTGCAGGCTCCCGTGCACCAGGAGCAGGCCGATCCACGGATGGCCGTCGGTGGGATGGCGGTCGAGCAGGCACACCAGACCCACGATCCGGTCCCGCTCGTCCCGGGCGAGCAGGACCTCGCAGCCCTCGGTGCCCGCCTCCTCCCGGAGATCCGCCTCGATCCTGTCGGCCGGAACGTCCTCGGGGTCGTACTCGCCGGCGGCCCGGCAGTACTCCGGGTTGCTCGCGTAGAGCTGGACCACCTCGGCCATCTCCTGCGACGAGAAGCGGAGCGGTGTGAGGATCAGCGATGACATTCCGGCAGGCTAACCAGCCGCCGGGGCGGCCGCTACACGGATACGGCCGGGTCGGCCGGGTCGCCGGCGAGGAGTGAGCGCAGCGGCGCGGTGTCGGGTGTGTCGGACACGGCCGCGTCGAGGGCGTTGTCCAGGCCCGCCTCCCACCGCTGCGGCAGGGCGAGTCCGGGCAGCCCCGACCACCCGGTGTCGGGGGTCGCACTTCCGTTGCCGACCAGGTGGAGATGGACCAGGCCGGCAAGGGCGTCGAAAATCGTGGGCCGGATGAAGTTCCGGGCCGACGCCCCGGTCAGCCGGGCCGCCTGGGGAGGCTTGGGCAGGCGGTCGGCGACCTCCGGCCACAGCAGTCCGCGGTCGATCGCGTCCAGCACCTCGTCGAGGCCGGGCAGGGCGGGTTCCTCCCGCACGGCGGTGACGCCGGTCGGATCGGCGCTCGCCGGAGCCCCGGCCGGGGCCGTGGAGCGCAGCACCCTGGCTACGGCCACCCGCAGCGGCCGGGACCATTCCTCGGCGTCGGCGAGGGCACGGGCCAGGACGAGGTCCTCCCAGCTCATACGGGGCAACCGCGCGACCTCGTCCGACAGCCCCCGCGCCTCCATCGCGACGAACACACCGTCCAGGTCGCGCAGCAGGTCGAGGGCGGCGGGGCCGTCCGCGCCGTCGGGCCGGCCGTCGGCGCTCAACTGCTCGATCCGGGCGATCCGTTCGGCGTCCGGCGGGTGCGAGTCGTAGCGGTGCGGGCGCGGGGGACGCGTCCCGGTGGAGAGCGCGGTGAGGCGTTCACCGGGCCGGGCGGCGAGCAGGCGGCGGAATCCGCCGTACACCTCGCCCACCGGAGGCAGCGCTCCCAGCGGCTGTCCCATGCCCGCGTACGTCTTCAGGTAGTGGGTGTGGGCGGCGAGGAGGACCGGCCGAGCGCGCAGGGTCGCGGCTGTCGCGTCCCGGCCCGCGTGCTCGGCGGCCATCCGGTCCGCGGCGAGTTCCCGGTCACGCGCGACGGACTGCGAGGTGCGGAGGAACATGTGGGCGTAGCGGACGTACAGGCCGCCGATCGCCTGGTGGAAGGCGGTGCTGCCCTCCTGGAACATCTCCACCGTGTGGAGTACGGCTTTCCGGCCGCGCATCGTGAGAGCGCCGAGCCGTTCGTCGCGGTCGCTGTAGTGCCCGAACTCGTGGGCGAGGACGGCGCGCAGCCGGGGCACGGTCAGGCCGGCGAGCAGCGGCAGGCCCAGCAGCATCCGGCGCCGTCCGGGCAGCAAGCCCAGCAGGCGGCTCTGTTCGGCGAGCCCGGCGTTCACCTCGGCGACCAGGTACAGCTCGTCCGGCGGCCGCTCGCCCGCCGCCTCGGCGGCGGCCCTGATCTCGGCCCACAGCTCGGGCTGATCGTCCGGGCCGACGGCGACGCCCTGGTCCATACGTCCGAGGCGTCCGGCCCGCAGGAAGGTGAACATGCCCCCGCAGGACGACCAGCGCCAGCAGCACGGTGACGGCGATGATCATGCCCTCGAATCGGGCCGCCCGGGCGGTGAGCAGGCGGGTCACCAAAAGCCAGTCCAGCCCCGCCATGGCGGCCAGAAGCACGACGCCGATCAGGAAGAAGCCGGCGAGCAGCAGGACGGCGCGCAGGGCGCGCGGACGGAACGGCATCGGAGTCCCCCCACGGAACACGGCGGCCCGGACGGGCCGAGGGCGATGCCGGATCCTAACCAGTGGCCGGAAACCGCCTGTCCGGCGGGTGATGGTGTGACGCGGGTCGCATCCCCGCATGTCACACACGGCCGGGCTGCCTCGTCCTGGGGGTGACGACGACGAACGAGAGGGGCCCACGATGGACGCGCGACTGGACTACTTCGCCGACCCGACGGCCGGCAAGGCGCTCAAGTACCTGATGTCGGCCGGAAGGACGCTGAAGGACTCCGCGCTGCCGGCCGCGACGCAGGAGCTGGTGGCGCTGAGGGTGAGCCAGATCAACGGGTGTGCCGTCTGCATCGACATGCACACCAAGGAGGCGGCGGCCGCCGGGGAGACCTCGGTGCGGCTCAACCTGGTCGCGGCCTGGCGGGAGGCCACGGTGTTCACCGAGGCCGAGCGCGCCGCCCTGGAACTGGCGGAGGCGGGCACCCGGGTCGCGGACGCGGCACCGGGAGTCGGCGACGCGGTGTGGGAAGGCGCCACCCGGCACTACGACGGCGAACAGCTCACCGCACTGGTGATGCTGGTCTCCTTCATGAACACGGTGAACCGGCTGAACATCATCACCCGGCAGCCCGCCGGGGACTACCGGCCCGGACAGTTCCACTGAGAAGCGTGGGAAGGGAAACCCCGTGAACAAGGCCGAGGAGTTCGAGGAGTTGCGCGGGCTGCTGTTCTCGATCGCCTACCGGATCCTGGGCAGCGTGAGCGAGGCCGAGGACGCGGTGCAGGAGACCTGGCTCCGCTTCGACCGCTCCACGACGCCGCCCGCGTCGGCCAGGGCCTTCCTGTCGGCCACGGTGACCCGGGTGTCGATCGACGTGCTGCGCTCCGCGCGCGTACGTCGGGAGCGGTACGCGGGGCCCTGGCTGCCCGAGCCGCTGCTGGACGATCCGTACCAGGATCCGCAGCGCTCGGCGGAGCTGGCCGACTCCGTGTCGATGGCGGCCCTGCTCCTGCTGGAACGGCTCAGCCCGCTGGAGCGGTCCGTGTTCGTGCTGCGGGACGTGTTCGCCTTCGGCTTCGACGAGATCGCGGCGGCGGTGGGCCGTTCGGAGGCGGCGTGCCGGCAGTTGCTGGTCCGGGCACGCCGCCACATGCGGGAGGGCCGGCCGCGCTTCGAGGCGGACCGCCGGGAGCGGCGCGAACTGGCGGACCGGTTCTTCGACGCGCTGCGGGACGGCGACGTGGACGCCCTGCAGAGCCTGCTGGCGGCCGATGTGCACATGGTCGGGGACGGCGGCGGCAACGCCCCGAACCTGGCCCGGGCCGTCGTCGGCGCGCGGAACGTGGCGCGTCTGCTCGCCTCGGCGTTCCCCGTGATGGCCCGGATCAACGTGACGTTCGAGCCGCACGAGGTCAACGGCCAGCCCGGCGCGGTCTTCCGTGCCCCGGACGGCCGCATCCTGCACACGCTGGCCCTGGACGTGCTCGACGGCCGGATCCAGGCCATCCGCTCGGTCCTCAACCCGGACAAGCTCGGCCATCTGGGCCCGGTGGCCGACGCCTGGGCGGTCCACCGAGAGGTCCAGGCGGCCCGCCGCCGGACGAACTGACACCGTCCACCCTGGCGAGCGGGTTTCCCCGGGTCAGCCGTGCCGCAGCAGGAACGCACGGCTGACCCGCTGCAGTTCCTCGTCGTTCTCGACGCCGTGGAACCGGCCGCCCCGGCGGGGACGTGCCAGTTCCGAGCGGACGAGGGGCACGGCAGGAGCCGCCGCCGGCCCCATCCGGTCGAGGCAGGCGATCACGTTGTCGGCGGTGAACTCGTTCGTCCGCCAGGCGTCGAGCAGGGTCTCCAGGACCTGCGGCGCCTCGTCCGGGCCACCGATGTCCCACAGGGCGGTGGCGGCGTGGACGCGGGTCCACTCGTACCCGGCGGTGAGCATCCGCCTCAGGCGCGGCACGACGCGGGACGCGGCTGGGCCGATACGGCCGAGAACATCGGCGGCCTCATGCTCGCAGTGGGAATCGAGCAGGTCCTCCAGGAGCGGCAGAACTTCCTCCGGGCGTCCCTCGATCGCCCACAGCGCGCCCGCTGCGGCCACCCGGACCGCCGGATCGCGGGTCCCGGTCACGCTCCGGATCACCCCGAGGGCGGGAGCGCCCGCCGGCCCGAACGCGGCGAGTGCGTTCAGCGCCGTGGCCGCCGTGGGCCACTGCACGGAACGCATCGCGGCGGTCACGGTCTCCGCGATCACGGGTACGGCCGACGCGTCACCGAGGCGACCCAGCGCGGACAGCACGGCCGACACCCCCATGTCGGCGTGCTCCGGCGACCGTTCGAACCGCTCCAGTTCCCGGCACAGCCGCGGCACCAGCTGTCCGGCGGCCGCCGGAAGCGAAGCGGCCACCTGCACGGCTCGCCAGGCGTCCACGCCCGTGTCCAAGGCCACCAGAAGGCTGGGCAGCGCACGCGGGTCGCCGAGGCGGGCCAGCGCCATGACCGCCTGCTGATGCGCCCGCCGCACGGACGGATCCGGCATGGCCCACACCTCCGGGCCGTGCGCGGTGCGCTGGGCCTCGACAAAGTCGGCGAGCGGTTCCCGTGCGGGTTCGGCTATCCGGGCGACGGTACGGAGGGTCTCGGCCACCTCGGCGGCGGTGTACGGATCGTTCGTCACCAGGCGGTCGGCGAGCCTCATGAGCAGCGCGGTGTGGTCGCCGCGCCAAGAGGTCATGACCTCCTTGGCCATGCGTATCGCGTCGTGGCGGACGCCCGGGTCGGGGCTGTCGAGCTGTTCGGCGAGGAGGGCGCTCCGCTCGGGCACCCGGGAGTCCAGCACCTCGTGCAGGGCCCGGAGCAGCGGTGTGGCGGGCGAGTGGACGAGCTGGGACCGGTCGAGGTCTTCGAACGCGGCGAGGACCTGCGGCGGGACGCCCGGCGACGGCGCGGTGGGAGGGGCGACCTCCGGTGCCGTGCAGGCCGGGTCACGGGGCTGCGAGCCGACGCCGGGGGCAGCACCGGCTTCGGACACGGCTTCAGACTCGGGCTCGGCACCGGGGTGGGCACCGGCATCGGCCTCCGCGTCGGTACCGGAACCGGCGCCGGTGGCGGTACCGTCCACGATGGTCCCGCATCCGTTGCCGCCGCCTTCAGGCACCTCCTTCACAACGACGGGGATCCGTCGCAGCAGGCCGATCGCCGTCGGTACCAGTTCCTCGTCGATGAGGTCCGGCGCGCACCTCGCCCGCTGCACCACTGCGGCGAGCCGCACCACCGGTTCGGTCGTCACGTCGCCCGCAAGGCCGTCGAACCACGCCGTCGCGGTCTCCGCCGCCTCCGGGAGCCGCAGCGCGAGCGTGGCCATGGCCTCAACGATCGGCAGCCGCTCCCGGACACCGCGCTCCGCGGACATCCGGTCGCGCAGCAGCCCGGCCGCCCGACCGGCGTCGTCGATGAACAGCCCCAGCCCTTCCACAGCCGCCCGGCGCACCGCCGCGTCGTCGTCCGCCGCGTAGGAGACGAAGGCGTCCGCCCGCTCGCGGACGACCACGGCGCTTCCGGCGTAGCCCATCTCGCCGCCGTAGTCGTACATGCAGCGTTCGACGGCATGGCGCCCGATGCTGACCACCAGTTCGACGACGGACGCGCGGTCCGGCGTGCCGGGGTCGTCGGCCAGCGCGAACAGGAACGGCAGACTCGCCGTCGTACAGACGTACACGTCCCCCTGATGGTGCACCGCGCCGTAGAAGTCGCTCAGTGCTCCATCGCGGACGGAACGGTCCATCGAGGCCATCGCCCTGAGCCATCCCGGAATCTCGTCCGCCTGGCCGTACGCATGGTTCATCGAGGACCAGTCGATGACGTCGAGTTCGTTGATCATGGCCGGAAGTGTGCAGCAGGCCACTGACAACGCCGTGCCGGTCACGGCCGCCCAGACATTTCGCTGTGGTCACAGGGCGCCCGCGGTGTGAAAAACCACCCGCGCCGCCCGGGCCGTCGCCGGTTCAGCCGGTCCGTCGCCGGTGGGTGCGGACAGAGGGCCGGAACAGGCCCAGGCGGGCGTTGTGCTCGCGCTGCCGCTCGGCCACGGCGCGGGCAGGTTTCAGCACGATCCGCTGCAGCCGCCGTGCCGCCTCGAGATGGTCGGCGGTCCACACGACCCGGATGGCGTCCGGTGACTGCTCGCTCCGCTCGTCGACGAGGTCGCGCTCGACCGCGTGGATCAGCCGTTCGTCGGCCCCGACGTCCCTGGGCAATGCCTCGGGCACGTCACCGAACCCGGTCATGGCGTTCGCCGTCGCCTCGTACCAGGCAAGCAGTGCGTCCCCCGAGCGATCGATCTCCGAGCGGGCGGCGGTGCGATCGGAACCCGACCGGCCCTGATCACGGTCCCACAGGTCGAGTACGGCGTCGGCGGTGAGCCGGAGCACGGCGACGGCCGTCACCAGAGTCGTGACGTCCGTCAGCGGAAGGTGCTTGGTGCCGCGTTCCGCGAGGAACCCCCGGAAGGCGTCGTCCAGCCGCCGGGCCGCCGCGGCGGCCCGGCGGCGTTCCTCGTCCGGGAGCGGCGCGGTCCGTACGAGGCTGTCGCAGCGGGTCACTCCGTAGCCGATCGCGCCGCGCAGATACCGGGCGCTCTCCGAGAACCCCTCCGCGAGGGCGTGACCGAGGAGGGGCGCGGCGCCGCGGGGCCAGAACAGGGTTCCCACGACGACGCTCACGGCGCATCCGATGGCGACGTCCTCGATCCGTACGATTCCCACGCTCCAGCCGACGGGTTCGAGGAGGTTGAACAGGATCAGGATCGAGACGGTGAAGCCGGCCTGGCCCGCGGCGAAGGAGATGGCCGCCGGGGCGAGGCCGGTGAAGAGCACGGCGACGGGGAGCAGGATCCAGAGGAACGTGGTGGTCGATCCGATCAGATGGATCAGTCCACCGCCGATGAGGATGCCGACCGCGGTACCGGCGATGGCCCTCAGCGAGTTCTGCCCGGTGAGTACGGCGCTCGAGCGCAGAACGGCCAGGGTTCCGAAGACCACCCAGAAGCTGTGTTGCACCCCCGACCGCTCCGCGACCAGCACGGCGAGAGCCAGCGCGATCGCGCCGCGGACACTGTTGCGCAGCCAGGCGGAGTGCCGCTCGGTGTGCGCGCCGGCGCGTTCCTGGGCCGAGATCAGGGGCGAGGAAGCCCCTTCGGGACGTTGTCCGATGAGCCGTTGCCACAGCGTGCGCCCGCGCGCCACGAGGATGAGTTCGACGTTCCTGGCGATGGCGGAGACGGCGAAGCTCATCTCCTGGGCGCGGAAGCTCGGTTCCAGCGAGCTCACGAAGCGTGTGACGGTCGAGTCGGGGCGACGGTCGGCCCGGGCCTGCTCGGCCTGGGGCTGCTCGACCCGCGGCTGCTCGGCCTGGCGGCCATCGGTGGTGACCGGCCGGAACGAGGTGACGGTGTTCTCCATCGCCGACCGGGTCAGGGCGAGGCGTTCCTGCAACGGAATCAGGTGTCCGGGCTCCTGGTCCTCCGTCGCGGACAGCGCCTCCGCGCTCGCTCGCAACAGGTCCCCGGCGGCCGTCTTCACCCCGCAGACGACCACGTCCGAGGGGGTCACGCGCTCGCCCACCGAGACGCGGTCCAGGATCGTCGCGAGCAGCAGCACCTCGTCGACCAGGCGGATCAGGACGCGGGTGGACGTGGCGAGACCGGTCGGCCGGTAGGGGGTGGCGAAGTACGCCTCGCGCAGTGCCGTCACCGCGTCGTTCGCCTCGTCCACGATCGTGCCGAGCGCCGTGCGCTCCGCTGTGCCGAGGCCGCGCAGTACGCAGTCCGCCTCGGCCCTGAACTGCAGAGCCAGCGCTCGGCACGCGTTCGCGGTGGCGTCCCGCAGCGGCTCGCGCACGGGAGTGGGCCACAGCAGCCGGACGGCCAGGAGCGAGGTCACGCCGGCCAGGCCCCAGCCTGCGAGCCGGTCCGGGATCGCCGCTGCCGTCCCGGGGAGGGTGGCGGCCAGGACGAAACTCACGAGCAAGGAGGTGGAGGCACCCGCCACGGCCGAGCTCACCACACCGGAGAACAGCACGAGGAAACTGACGACCGCTGTTGCGAGGGTGCACAGCCAGACGCCACGGGACACCAGCGTGCCGAGCGAGATCAGCACGGCTCCCGTCACGACGAGGGCGGCCTGTTCGACGAGCCGGTCGCGCATGGACCCGGCGAACTCCACGAACAGCAGCATCGCGATCGATCCGAACGCCGCGAAGAGCGGGACGACCGGACTGTCCGTGATCGCCATCGCTACGGCGAAGAGCCCCGGAGCGACGATCGCGGCTCTCACAGACCTGCGGAGCGCAGCATGACCCACGTCGCGCCGAAGCAGGGACCGTAGGACGTTCACGGCAGACGCCTCCCAGACACATCCGGTCTCTCGCACCTCACGTCAATCCGACGCCTTGCCCTATGAAGACACGTCAGGCTCCGACTCCGGGGGCGCGCGACACGCCCGCGTGTCGTGTCGAGGCCGGTCGAACCGGGTCAGGGCTCCGGTGCTGCTTCGTCTGCGTCGCCGCGTAGACATCGTTCAGCGCGTGCCCTGTGTCGTGGCGATGCCCGACGCCTCTCGAAGGGCGGCCGACCTCTGAGTGCGGCCGTCAGGCGCGTGCATGCTCGAACTCCTCGACCCACGCCCACCGGCAGTCCTCAACGTGGGCGATCACGGGGATCAGGGCCGGTGCCGGTGGGGTTCGTTGTCCGCGGCGCCCCAGGCGAGCAGTGCGAAGCCCAGGGCGAAGGCGACCATTGTCCAGACGCCGCGTGGCCAGAAGATATGACTGTCCACGAAGGACCAGCCGGCGCCGAGGAGTACCGCCGTGCCGGGCAGGATCCGCACTCCGTGCTTCGGGAACAGTGCGGCCGCCGTGGCGGCGACGGCGCCGATGAGGGCGTACACGCCGACGTGTCCGAGGAGCTCTCCCGTGTCGTACAGCGGGTGCTTGACCGGTCCGATGCTCGCCGTCGGACCGACGTGCCCGACCGCGGTCCCCGCGGCTATGCCGGCGATCGCGTCGAGTCCGGTGTAGAAGACCGCGTAGCCGAAGGCACCCGCCCAGGCCACCACCGTGGCGACGCCCGCGAGGCCGGGTCGGGGCCGATGCCACAGCGGTATCAGGAGGCCGACGGTGAGCAGCGGGAAGACCGGCAGGAGCGCGATGTGCATCCCGGTCCAGTGCGAGGCCGTCGAACGGAACAGCCCGTGCGGATGTGTGAGCCCCGCAGCGGCCAGCACCAGTGGGGCGGCGGTGGCAAGAGCGATCTTTCGTATGGTCAACACGGCAGTGAGAGTAGGGCCGTTGATGCCCCGGCGAGAGGCGCGTAAGGGTTCCGTAAGACATCGGCCGTGGCGCGGGCCACCGCTTCGCTCCGCGCCGGACACGGTCCTTACGAGAGTCTGACGCGGCCACAGTTCCCTGTCGTCACACCTCTCCCACCGTCCACTCTGGTGCGGCCCACAAGGCCGTGGGCCGACCCGTGAAGACACCTCACAAGGATGGGAAGCGCCGATGGACAGCACCCCCGAGAGCCATGGCCGTACGACCCGCCCCGCCGCCGTCCGGGGCGGTCACCGGGCGAAGTCGCGAACTCGGCGGATCATGATCGGTGGCGGGGCTCTTGCAGCCGCCGCGGCGGCCACGGTCGCTGTGACCGTGGCGTCGGCCAGTCAGCCCTCAGGAAGCACGCCCGGAGCCGACCACGCCGTCTTCGTCCAGGGCAACGAGCTGGGCGGCAACACCATCCATGTGTTCGCCCGTGGCGACGACGGCACGCTGAGCGCCTCGGGCACCTACGCCACCGGCGGCAAGGGCGGCGACCAGGTCGACGCCCCGACCGACTCGCTCGCCTCCCAAGGCTCCCTCGTCTACGACGACGCCTCGGGGATGCTGCTGGCGGTCAACGCGGGCAGCGGCACGGTGACCTCCTTCCGAGTCGAGGGAAGCCGACTGAAGGATCGGCACGTTGTGAGCGCAGGCGGCGCGTTCCCCGCCTCCATCGCCGTACACGGACGGGTCGCGTACGTCATGAACGCGGGCGGACGCGGCAGTGTCCAGGGCTTCGAGATATCCGGTGAGGGACTGCGGCCGCTGGCCGGGTCCCGCCGCTCGCTGGGTCTGGACAACAAGGACATCCCCTTGTTCTCCAGTTCTCCCGGCCAGGTGGCGTTCACTCCGGACGGGGGCGCCCTCGTCGTCACCACCAAGTCCGCCAACACCGTCGAAGTCCTCCCCCTGAAGCGGAGCGGACTGCCGGCCGTCGCCGCACCGATCGTCAACAAGTCGGCCGGCGCCGTCCCGTTCGCGATCACCTTCGACGCGACCGGGAGGCGCATGCTCGTCGCCGAGGCCGCGAAGTCCACGGTCACGACCTACAAGGTTCGGCACGACGGCACCCTGAAAGTCCTTCAGAAGCCCCTGCCCAACGGCCAGGAGACCCTGTGCTGGCTCGAGCGCGCGGGGGACCACTTCTACGGCGGCAACACCGGCAACTCCACCGTCACCGGCTACCGCATGAACAGGCACGGCCGGCTCTCGCTGACCAACGACGTGGGCATCGCCACGCCGCCCTCGGCCAGGTCGCAGGGCGTGATCGATCTCGCGGTGACCAGGGACGAGCGGTTCGTCTACGTCCAGAACGCCGTCTCCGGAACCGTCGACGGCTTCCGCGTCAAGACGGACGGCCAGCTCACCAAGGTCACGACAGCCGGCACGGGCCTGTCCCCCTTCGGCGAATCCGGTATGGAAGGCATCGTCGCCGTCTGATCCACACCGACTCCCTGCTCCCGCGTCGAAAGGGGCCCGCACCCGCCGAGCCCCGGCGCGAGGTGCGGGGCGGACGGATACGGAGTGCCGAGCGCTCGCCTCGCTCGCCGCGCCTCCAGGGCGTTCGATCCCTGGAGGCTAGAGGGCGAAATACCGCAGCCACACATAGCCGAGGGAGATGGTCACCGTCACGGCAGTGACGATCAGACCGTACTTCGTGAACTGCCAGAAGGTGATGGGCTGACGGTTGCGTTCGGCGATGCCGAGGACGACCACGTTGGCCGAGGCACCGATCGCGGTGGCGTTGCCGCCCAGGTCGGCACCAAGGGCGAGGGCCCACCACATGACGTGGTCGCTGCCGCCGCCCATGTTGTGGACCAGATCGCCGGTGATGGGCGCCATCGTGGCGACGTAGGGGATGTTGTCCACCACACCGGACAGCATCGCCGAGGCACCCAGCAGGGTGAGGGAGCCGAGGAGCTCGTCGGTGCCGATGGCGTGGGCCAGCGTCTTGGAGACCGAATCGATCACACCGGTGTCGATCAGGCCGCCGATCATGACGAACAGGCCCGCGAAGAACGCCAGGGTGGGCCACTCGACCTCGGACAGGACCTCGCTCGTCTCGGCGCTGGAGACCGCGACGAGCAGTCCCGCCCCGAGCAGGGCGACGATGCTGGGCTCGTAGTGGAGCACCGGGTGCAGGACGAACCCGGCCACGACCAGGGCGAGGACGATCAGTCCCTGGACCAGCAGCCGGGGGTCCTTGATGGCCTCGCGTTCCTCCAGGGCCATGATCTCGCCGGCGCGGTCCTCGTCGTAGACGAACGACCTGCGGAACATCACCCGGCACAGCGCAACGAGGACGACGACCAGCAACGCGGCCAGCGGGGCGAGATGGACCAGGAAGTCGTTGAAGGTCAAGCCGGCCCGGCCGGCGATGATGATGTTCGGCGGATCGCCCACGAGGGTCGCGGTTCCGCCGATGTTGGAGGCGAACACCTCCGCGATGAGGAAGGGCGCGGCCGGCAGGGCGAGGCGTTCACAGACCAGCAGCGTGACCGGGACGATCAACAGAACCGTGGTGACGTTGTCGAGGAGCGCGGAAGCGGCCGCCGTGATGACGACGCATCATCATGCCCATGAGCAGGAAGATGACGTTCCAGTCGATGCCGGAGTCCTCGGAGTAGAACGCCGAGACGTCGTCGGTCGCCCCGATCGCCAGCATGAGGCCCGCGCCGGCGAGGGCCACCGCGACCCGATGGATCTTCTCGCTGATGATCAGTGCGTACGCACCGACGAACACGACGACCGCCGCCCAACTGTGCCAGTCGCTCACGCTGCTCCGATTCCTCCGAGGGGTTGAAAGGCGCTTCCTGCGGGAGACACGCCTGGCGGCGTCATCGGCTTGGCTTCCGGCAGGCGTCATCGCACCACGGCGTTGCCCTCCACCGGCAGGAGGACTCCGCGGCCCGGTCCGAGCTGCGGCTCCGGGCCGACCGTTCGGGACGCCGTACCGGCGGTGATGATCGGGGCGGAGGGACGATGGGGAGGGAGACAGAGAGTGATCCCCGGTCCGCCGCCCAGACTTCCCGGCACACCGCAGTGAACCTTACTGATTCTTGACGCATCCTTGGCAGGCCGTTGGCAGGCAGTCCGGGAGCGGCCAGGGCTGCCGGTTCCCGGCAAGGCGTGGGCCGCCGTGCAGGAGATCCCCGAGCCGCCGGTCAAGGTTCCGGGGCCGCATGAGGTGACGGTTCCGGGAACGTGTCAGGCGGAGCCGGTGGCAAGGAGGCGTTCGAGCAAGTGGGAGGCGGTGATGACGCCCAGGAGCCGCGCCCCCGTCGCGTCCTTCCCCACGACGGCCACCAGCGGAGAGCGGGCCTGCGCCATCTGCGCGGCGACCTCCAGCGCGGTGTCGTCCGGAGCGGCGACCACGGGCGGAGGTGTGGCCGTGGACAGGCAGTCGCGTACCTTGCGGCCCTTCAGCGCGGCGCACAGCCGGTCGGCGTGACGCTCGTCCACGACGGCCGCGAGGGTGGGGTCCTCGATGACGTATCCCGGCACCAGGGTCTTGATCATCTGGGAGGCCGGCAGAATCGCTTTCGGTGCGCCCTGTTCGTCCAGCACGAGCAGCGCGGGAAGCCGGTGGTCGGCCATCAGCCGCGCGGCGTCCATGGCGTCGCTGTCGAGACCGACCGTCTCGTACTCCTCCGCCAAGTCACGCGCACGCACGCCCGGCTCCCGTCTCGGTCCTGGTCACACCCGTGACCATCACCCGTCTTCGACGTCAGGTCCGAAGCGACAGGTGACAGGTGACAGGAGCACGATACAACCGGCCGGCGCGAGCGGGCCGGTCGGCAGGACGCGGCACCTTCGACCGACACGTTTCGTGCCGCTCGTACTACTCGTACTACTCGTGCTCGTGAGGCAGTCGCCCCCGGCACCCCATCGTGCGTCGGTCCCGGCGGACGAGGACGACCGTGCTGAACGCGACAATCACGAGGGCCGCGGCGAGCGGCAGGATGAAACCGGTCATCACGCCTCCTGTCCCCCGGCCGCGTACCGGGAGCGGGTGTCGGCGAGCACGGGCCGGGTGCCCGCGGCACGGGTGATGGCCGACTCGACGGCGGCGACCCGGTCCGCGAGCAGGCCGAGGGCGGCGACGGCGCGGTCGAGGGGGTCGCCGTCGGGGCCGCCGAGCGCTCGCGTGCGCAGGTACGCGGCCTTCACCGCGGCCCAACGGACGGCCTGTTCGGCGCTGAGCGTGCCCCGGAGTTCGGCCAGTTTGAGCAGGTTCGCCTCGGCCCCGTCCATGAGCGTCTGGGCCTCTGTCGTGTAGTGGTCGTCGATGACGGCGGCCAGCTCCGCGTCGTTCATGACGGGCTGGATGCGCTGGGCGATCTTGTTCACGTTGCGGTAGGAGCCCTGGAGGCGGAAGGGCGGTTCGGTGCGGGCGCCGTCGGACTGCGCGGCGGAGGCGATGTAGGCGGCGTTGACCGCGAGGATCGTGTCGCGCACGGTGAGCAGGTGGCGCAGGACGGACAGGATGCGCTCCAGTTCGGCTGGTGGGTAGGGGTGGGTGAGCCGGTCGGCCCGTACGTTCGGATCGGCGGCGGCGAGCCTGATCAGCAGGTCGATGTCGGCGTGATCGCGGCCGGCCAGTGGTGCGAGGGCCGGATTCGACGTGAGCGCGTTCTCGACGAAACTGAGGGCGAAGACGTCGTCCTTGCCCGTCAGTACGTCGCCGAGGTTCCACACGTCGGCACGGTTGGCGAGCATGTCGGGCACGTGGAAGCGGCTCCCGGACTCGGTGTAGGGGTTGGCCGCCATACAGACCGCGAATCGCTTTCCCCGCAGGTCGAAGGTGCGCGGTTCACCGTCCCATACGCCCTCCACGCGACGGGTGGTGTCGCACAGCGGGATGAACTTCTGCAGCAGCTCGGGCGAGGTGTGCTGGATGTCGTCGAGATACAGAAGGGTGTTGTTGCCCGCCGC
Source organism: Streptomyces aureus (assembly GCF_000725495.1). Classification (GTDB taxonomy): domain Bacteria; phylum Actinomycetota; class Actinomycetes; order Streptomycetales; family Streptomycetaceae; genus Streptomyces; species Streptomyces aureus_B. The sequence continues at coordinate 92,446 of NZ_JNZD01000021.1, read as the reverse complement.
CAGAGCGAAATTGATCTTTTCCACTTCCCTGCGGGCCGTGGCGTTCGGAGCCTCGGCCGGATCCAGCGAGGTGACGCCCCGGCCCAGCGCCGGACCGCTGACCTTGACGAGCAGGAGCCCGAGGCCGTCGGCGACGTACTCCACGAGCGTCGTCTTGCCGTAGCCCGGAGGGGAGACGAGCAGCAGGAGACCGCCCCTGTCGGTGCGTTGTGTCTCGCCGACCGTGCCGAGCTGCTTGGCGAGGTTGTCGCCGATGAGCGGCAGGTACACGTCGTCGATGAGGTGGCCCCGGACGAAGGACGCCATGGCTCGCGGCCGGTGGTCGGCCAGGCGCATGCGGGAGCGTTCGGCACTCGTCAGGGCGGTGCGGCGACGTTGGTGGGCGCGGAAGGCGGGGGCTTCCACCGCGCGGAATCCGTCCGTGCGGGCGAGGAACTCGTCGATCCGCAGGAGCAGGCGGCCATCGGCGACGCGCGGGTGCGTGCCGAGCAGTCCCTCGGCCGCGGCCGTCACGGGGGCGTCCGACTCGTAGCGGACCAGCGCCGGACACAGCTCCGCGGCCACCGCTTCGGTCAGGTCTCCCGGGTCGACGTCCGCTCCCGTGGAGGAGGCGTACGAGGTGAGCCACGCCTCGATGATCTGACGGCGGGCGGCGAGATCATCGAGGCCGGCCAGGTCTTCGCCGAAGGCCGAAGGACCGACGGTGTGGCGGAACTTGTCGAGCAGGGTGCGGGCGGCTCCGCTGATCACGAAGCCTTCGGGGCCGTGGGTGAGCTCATCGAAGAGATACGAGGCGGCGGCGGACGGGTTCCCCGTGTCGCCCGAGGACCATGTGCCCGCCGAGGACCATGTGCCGATCGCCGTCGCCAGCTCGCCCTCCAGCTCGGTGACGGCAGAGGCCGGGCCGAAGGTGTCCCGTGCCCGGGCGAGGGATACCGCGCGCAGCGTCCAGGTGGCGCGCGCCTCCGCGGTGGTGCCGTGGGCCCAGAACAGCTGGGCCGCGGCGCGGCAGGTGGCCGGGTGGCGCAGTGGGCCGGCCTGTTCGTACAGCGGGAGCAGCGCGGTCAGGATCACGGTGGCGTCGTGGTCGTGCACGCCGCGCTCGTAGCCCTCGTCGTACGCCTCTTCCGCGGCCTTCCGTACGAGAGCGGGGAGGGCTGCCTCCGTGAGGGCCTCAGGGCCGTGTTCCCCGAGCAGGCGGGCGGCCAGGTGCTCGGCGCGGTAGACCTCGGAAGACTCGGAGGGCAGGTTCCGGTCCCAGTAGGGGCGCGTCGCGGCGAAGTCCTGGTCGGTGACGGGTGAACGGTAGTCGGTGCCGGTGAGGGCGAAGGCGAGGCCGTCGGCGTGCGGCACCAGGGTGAGGTCGAGAGGCTGGGTGTTGACGGCGAAGTCGTGGCTGCCCAGGCGGATGGTGCGGCCGTCGTGGGAGTAGAGGTCGGTGCGGTCGCGCAGGGCGCGGGCCGCCTCCTGCCGGGCGGCTTTCAGTCGGCCTTCGAGCTCCTGCGCCCGTACGGTGTCACCGAGATCGCGCAATTCGTCCACTGTACGGCGCAGTTTGGCGACCATGGGGTCGGAGGCGAAGTACGTGGAGATCGCGTCGGGGTTCGGGAGCGTCCTGGAGCGTCGGGCGATCGTCTCCAGGACACGGGAGGCGGAGGTGGCCAGTTGGTCGGCTCGGCGGGCGCGGGCGTCGGCGAGTGTCTGCTTGCGGGCCGCGAAGACTTCGATGACCTCGGTGCGCTTGTCCTCCAGTTCGCCGAGGAAGGAGTCGAACTCCGCGAAGCGGGCTTCGAGGTTCTCCAGTCGCACCAGGATGCCGGCGAGTTGCTCGTCGCACGCGTCTGGGCCGGTGCTCACCGCGAGCGCCGCGGTGACCGACTGGCCCAGCAGGGCGAACTCGGCCGCGAACTCCGCCCGGCCCTCCCGGTCGAGCAGGGTTCGACGGCGCGCGTCGAGGGTGGCGCGGGCCCGGTTCAGAGCGCCCAGCACCTCGGCGACGCGCTCCAGCACGGACGTGCGGACCGTCGCGTCCGTGGTGTCGATCCCGGTGACGACCTCGGTCACCGTCCCCAGGCTCTCGGCGAGTTCGTGGATGCGGGCCGTGACCGCCGCGGCCTCGGCGACGGTGGTGATCGACTCGGCGTCCGCGAGAAGGTGTTCGACGTTCGTGCGGTGTCCGGCGAAGGCGTCCTCGCGGGCCAGGAATCCGACGGCGCGCTGCCCGAAGGCGGTGAGGTCCGCGGCCGCGTCGGCGGCGAGTGCGTCGACACGGGAGACGTCGCAGTGGCGCAGCTCTTTGAGGGTCAGCAAGTGGCCCTGGGCGTGACGGAGTTCCGTCAGACCGCCGATCCAGGCGGTCGCGTCGCGCGGGGTCTCACCGCGCAGTCGGCGCACCACCGCGGCGATCCGGTCGCGTGCCTCGTCGAGCGCGTCGGATGCCTGGCGTGTGAGGGCCAGGACGTTCTCGAACTCGGTCAGCACCTGTTCGGCGGTACCGCGCACGGCCTCCAGCGGGGTGAGCAGGTCGCCCAGCTCTTCGTCGCCCAGCCAGTGACAAGTGTCGGCCGCCCGGACACAGGCCGCGGCCAGGGCCTCGTACACCTCCGTCGTCGGTGTGGTCCCGGCGACGGCGCGGGTGACGGACAGGCAGGCGGAGATGCCGTGGACGAGGTCGGCGTTGCCGACGCGGGCCAGCGGCCCCGTGCCGGTGGGCGCGGTGGCGGCGTGGAGGTCGGACACGAACGGGGAGCGCCACAGCCGCAGGGGGTGGACGCGTGCCGGTTCCCCGCCGTCGGCGCCCAGCGCCATGAGGGTGCCGTCGTCGAAGAGCGCCGAGCCGTGGCACGACAGTGGTGTGGCGACCTCCCTGCGGATCATGTTGTAGGGCAGCAGCAGGCCCCGGCCCTCCGCGCGGGTACGGAACTCGTACAGCACGTCCTCGCCGTTGGGCGAGCGCACCTCACGCTCGAACTCAAGGCCCGTCGTGTTCAGGTCGTACGTCTTGTGGGCGCCCGTGGCCAGGCAGTATCCGCCGGGGAACACGATGCCCTGGTCGTCGGGCAGTCGGCGGCACGCCTGGCCGATGCCGTCGAGGCGGATCACGGAACGGGTGAGCGTGTTGAACACCAGGTACCGGTGGGCGTCCTCGTTGTAGGGGCGGACGCGCAGCAGGACGAGAGCGCCCACCCGGGCGTGGGCGATGTCCGCGTCGGCCAGCGACTGGAGCGGCTCGTCGACCGGTTCGCTGTGGATCACCTCCCCCGCTTCGGTGTCGTCGTCCACCGTGACGGTGAGGGCGCCGCCGACGGCCGAGACGAAGACCTCGCCCTGGACGGCAATGTGCGGCCGACGGCCGAGTACGTGGTCCGCGCGACTCGTCCCGGACCAAGCGAAGTCGTGGGACGGCGGGAAGACATGGTCGCGTTCCCCGTGCGCGTCCAGGAAGGAGGCCTGCCCGTCCGCGGTCAGTGCCCAGCGCAGTACTCGGATGTCCCCGGCCTTGTCTCCCGTCTGGAAGACGGCCAGCAGGCGGCCGTCCACACGGCGGAGCCGGAGCAGTCGGGTCTGCCGGAAGTAGCGGTACAGCGCGGCGAACTCCCGCACGAACCCCGGATCGTCGAGCAGGCCCGGGACCGCGTTCTCGGGGAGGCGGCTCAACTCCTCGTCGTACAGGGCGAAGACATCACCGACCGCCGTCTCCCGCCGGGCCTCGAGATGCGGAACGCCGCCGAACAGCAGGGTGTTCCCGACAGCGACGATGTCACGGGGCGCGCACGCGTTCTCGGTGCGCAGCCGTGCGGTGCCGCCGAGCTCCAGCCGTACCGCGCCGAACTCCTCGACACGGCGGGCGTTGAGCGCCTCGGCACGGGCGGCGAGTTCGGCGGCCTGGGTGGCGAGCCGGTCACGCAGCACCTCGTAGGTACCGATGTCGACGGCGTCGTACGGCCCGGCCCCGGGCGTCCCGGGCGTCGCCGTCGTCCCCGGCATCCCGGTCCGGAGGCCGATTGCCATGATGCGTGATTCCCTTCGGAGGTGTACGAGCCGGAGCCGCCGTCCCCTGCGCGGCGGATCCGGCGGGTGGTGCGGTCAGCTCTTCGCGGTGCCGTTGAGCGCGGCGGCCGGGGTGTCGCCGATGCCGAGTTGCCCTGCCTGGTCGAGGAGCCGCTGCGCGGGCCCGGCGAGCGCGCCGTCGGACTTGATGAGCTTCATCAGCAGCGCCGAGACGGTCAGGTTCCGCACGTCGGCCGTCGAGACCGAGCCGAGCACCAGGCTCAGGTCCTCGGTGAAGCTCGATGTGCCCTCCAGCCACGGTTTGGCGAGCGCCTGCGCGGTCCCCGAGTGCCCGACGAAGCCGTCGATCCCCTTGCCGAGGGCGATGGAGGACATCAGCCGGTCGAGGAAGATCGAATCGCCGCCGACGATGTCGATGTCGGCGTTCTCCAGTCCGGTGGCGAGGACGGTGGCCTGGGCCTCGGCGATCTGGCGCTGGACGTCCAGCCCGGCGAGCCGGATCTCCTTCTCCGTCTGCAGGCGCAGACGGTATTCCTCGTGCCCGCGGGACGCGTCGTCGAGGGCCGCCATCGCGGCGGCCTTCTCCGTGAGACCGGCCGCCTCCGCCTTGAGCTTCTCGCCGATGGCCATGGCCTCCGCGAGGGCTTTGGCCTGCGATCCCTCGGCCTCGGCGCGCAGCCGGGCCTCGGTGGCCACGGCCTCGGCACGGCCGGCCTTCTCGATGACCTCGGCCTCCTTGTCGCGGATCTGGACGGCCGCGAGACCTTCGGCCGCCGCCTCGGCCTGGACGCCCTCGGCACGGCGCAGCCTGGCCTTCGCCTCCAGGTCGGCCGACGTCAACTGGGCTTCCGCGAGCGTGATCTGTTCGGCGGCACGGTGCGTCGCGGCCTGTTCGGCGGCTTCCGCGGCCTTGATGTCCTTGACCAGCTTCTCCTGCGCCTCGGCCTCGGCGGCGATGATCACGGCCTGACGGTCCCGCTCCGCGGCCTCCACGGCACGGAGCTTCTTGATGGACTCCTCCTGCTCGGCGACCGTGCGGTCCACGGCGACCCGCTCACGGATGACCTCGGCGATGTCCCGCTTCTCCGCCTCGATCTCCTTCTCCGCGGCGATCCGGGTCAGTTGGGTCTCGCGCTCGCGCCCGATGACCTCGAGGAGCCGGTCCTTCTCGATGCGCTCGTTCTCGACGGCGATCACCCGCTCGCGGTTCTTCGCTGCGACGGCGACCTCGCGCGCCTGGTTCTCCCGCTGGATGCCCAACTGCTCCTCGGTGCGCAGGAAAGCGCCCTGAGCACGCAGCCGCTCCTCCTCCACCACCCGAGCCGTCTCCGCCTCCTCGGTCGAGCTGGGTCAGCGGCGTCTGCTCCAGGTAGTCGATCGCCGCGTCCTCCAGGTGGTAGCCATTGAGGTCGACGCCGATCAACTCGATTATCTGGTACCGGAGTTCCTCGCGCTTGGTGTACAGATCGGTGAAGTCCATCTGCTTGCCGACGGTCTTCAGCGCCTCGGAGAACTTCGCGTGGAACAGTTCCTGCAGCGTGTCCCGGTCACTGGCCCGCGCGGTACCGACGGCCTGCGCGACCTTGATGACGTCCTCGACCGTCTTGTTGACCCGGACGAAGAACGAGATCCGGATGTCGGCACGGATGTTGTCGCGGCAGATCAGTCCCTCACGGCCGGTGCGCGTGATCTCGATGGTCTTCACCGAGATGTCCATGAACTCGGCCTTGTGCAGGACCGGCAGCACGATCTGACCCGTGAAGGTCACGGCGACCGTCCGTGTCTGGGAGACGATCAGCGCCTTGCCCTGCTCCACCTTGCGGAAGAGCCGGGAGCAGACGAGCAGGAGCACCGCGGTGAGGAACAGCAGGGCGGCGGCGAGCACGCCGATGGCAACCATGGCATAAGTCCTTATGAGGTGAGCGAGTTGACGTGCGCGGCAGTGTCGAGAAGCGTCTGCCGGACCGACGGCTCAGGCGGCGCGGTCCCCGGCGGCGAGCACGCCACGGGAGCACCGGCCCCCGGCGCCCGTGACGAGGGCCGGCGGCGCGGGTTCGTCGGGGAACCGGTGCGGGAGCCGGATGGACAGGCGGGTGAGCCGCCAGGAGACGAGCAACGCACCCACGGGCGCCAGGAAGCGCAGGGCTCCGGTGGCGGGACCCGAGGTCACCAGGGCGGCGGGCAGGACGGCGACGCCGACGATGACGAGCCAGGTGATCGCGGTCAGGAGCGACACGGCGACCGCCACCGGCACCGGCACCCCGCCCATGCTCCAGGTGCCGAGATCCGCGTCCGCGTCCGCGTCGAAACTGACCACGGCCACGACACCGACGACGACCAGCAGCCAGAAGCACACGGCCACGACGAGGGCCGCGGTGAACAGGATCCCGGGCGGACCGGTGACGGCCTCCACGAACGTCCGCATCTCCCGGCCCCTTCCCCCTGCGCTGCACACCTTCACGGCGCACCGCTCCCCCGGCTTCCGGACCGGACAGACCTGCCGGTGTCCGGCATCAGCCCGCCCCGCGGCGCCCCCGCACGCCATGGTGCACGGCTGCGGCGCACGCGCGCATTGCCGATTCCCGGCAGTGTTCACTCGGTCTGCATGCCGGTGAGCCGCCAGGAATCCGTCGCCGACGCGTCAAAATTCGGGACGATGTGAAGGACCGGGAGATCGCTCCGTCCGGCCCCACGCGCTCGGCTCCACCGACACCGCGTTCGCCACCGGTTCCACCCGTTGGCGGACGCCTTCGCCGAGGGCTGCGAACGCGCCACGTCGTGCCGGGATCTACGCGGTGGCCGGAGAGCGCGCGGTCACGCGCGAGGAGGCGGCGAAGAGCAGGGCCAAAAGCAATTCGCCCTGACTCGAACTCGCCCGTTACCCTGCGCGGCGTGAAGAACCACCCGCGCGCCTCCCGCCGTCCCTCATGAGTCTCGGCCGAACCCTGATCGACGTCCGGCCCCTGCGTACGTCCCCGGTCTTCCGGCGGCTGCTGATCGGGCGGACCGTGTCCGTGCTGGGCAGCTTCATGACCATGGTCACCGTCATGTACCAGGTCTGGGACATGACGCACAGCACGGTCTGGACCGGTGCCGTCGGGTTGGCGCAGGCCGTGCCGATGGTGGTGCTGGGTCTGCTCGCCGGTTCCTGGGCGGACCGCGGCGACCGGCGGCGGATCTACCTCTACGCCACGGTCGGTCAGGCGGTCGTCTCCGCGCTGCTCGCGGTCCAGGGCTTCACCGGGCACGTCCCGGTGGCGGGCGTGCTCGCGCTGGTGGCCGCGCAGTCCTGCTTCTCGGCCGTCGGCGCTCCCGCCACGGGCGTGTTCGTGCCGAGGCTGCTGCCCAAGGACCAGGTGGCCGCGGGGCTCGCGCTCCAGCAGGTCACGGCCCAGAGCATGATGCTCGTCGGCCCCGCGCTCGGCGGCCTCCTGCTCGGCTGGGCCGGCATCGGCACCTGCTATCTGATCGACGCCCTGTCCTTCGGGCTCTCCTTCTACGGCGCTTTCGGACTGCCCGCCCTTCCGCCCACGGGTGAACCGTCCCGGCCCGGAGTGCACGGGGTGCTGGACGGTCTCCGCTTCCTGGCCGGCCACCGGGTGGTCCGGGGCGCCCTGGTCACCGACCTGGCCGCCACCGTCCTCTCGATGCCGGTCAGCCTCTTCCCACTGGTCAACGCCGAACGCTTTGGCGGCAGTCCGCGCACCCTCGGTCTGTTCCTGTCCGTACTCGCGGTCGGCGGCATCGCCGCGTCCGCGCTGTCGGGGGCGATCACTCGGCTGAACCGTCCCGGACTCGTGATGATCTGCGGGGCGGGAGTGTGGGGCGTGGCGCTCGCCGCCTTCGGCCTGGTGCGTGATCCGTGGGCCGCGCTCGTCCTCCTCGCCCTCGCCGGGGCCGGCGACGCCGCCTCGGTGATCTCCCGTAGCACGATCGTGCAGACGCACACCCCGGACGCGCTGCTGGGCCGGGTGACCGCGGCCGAGACGATCGTCGGCCAGGCCGGTCCCCACCTCGGCAATCTGCGCGGCGGTGTCGTGGCCGGCTGGACCTCGGGGGCGGCTTCCCTGGTCAGCGGCGGACTCCTGTGCCTGTTCGCGGTCCTGTGGGTCGGTGCGCGGACGCCGGAGCTGCGTGGAGGAGCGGTGGCCGGAGGGGCGGGAGTGGTGGCCGGGGCGGGAGCGGGAGGTAGCGGTGCCGGCGCCGCGCCCGTCGGCCAACCCGTAGACACACGCGTACCGGACACCGGGGTACCGGACGCCTCCTGAGGGGCGGATCGGACACGGTCTGACGGGTGACCCGGACGTGTCCTGACCGGCGGGCCGTGCCTGCGCGACGGCTCCACGGCACCACGCCGACCCGCCCGCCCCACCGTGTCAGCCGGCCCGCGTCACACCGGCCACGTCACGCCAACCCACGTCCCCCGGTCCGGAACCCGCCCCCGCCCGCCGGAACCCAAGTGGTGCTCCCCCTCACCCATGCCGCTTGTCGGCCGGCGGGAACGCGAGACCTGTCGGCGTGCTGAGGCCGGTCAAGGGAAGCGTGACCTGGGCGCCGCCCTTCTCCGGGACCCGGACCACCCGGTTGTTGGACCCGTCCGCCACGTAGAGGCCGCCGCGGCCGTCCAGGGCGAGGCCCAGCGGACCGTCCAGACCCGTCGTGGGCACCGTGCTCTGGGCACCGCCGCGCGCGGCCACCTTGACGACGCGGTCGTGGCCGCTGTCCGCGATGAAGAGGTCCCCGGCGGCGTTCAGGGCGAGCCCGGTCGGCTGGGCCAGGCCGACCGTGGGGACCGTGGTCTGCGCGCCGCCCTTCGCGGCGACCTTGACCACCCGGTCGTTCACGAAGTCGGAGATGTACAGGTCCCCGCGCGAGCCCAGGGCCACGCCCCAGGGGTGGACCAGCCCGGTAGTGGGCACGGTCGTCTGCCCACTGCCGTCGGCGGGAACCTTCACGACGCGGTCGTTGAAGCTGTCGGCGATGTAGAGGTCCCCGCGGGGGCTCACGGCGAGGCCGAGCGGACGGGACAGGCCGGTGGTGGGGACGGTGGACTGCGGCCCGCCCCTCGCCTCCAGCTTCACCACCCGGTTGTTGCCGGTGTCGGAGATGTACAGGTCGTGGGTGGCGTCCCAGGCGAGACCGGTCGGACGGACGATGCCCTCGAGCGGAACCGTCGACTGGCCGTCACCGAGCGCCGGCAGGCGCAGCACGCGGTTGTTGCCGTAGTCGGACACGAACAGCGGCGGTCTGGCGGGCGAGGGACCGTTGCCCCGCGCCGCGCCCGCGGTTCCGGTGGGGAGGGCGCAGAGCAGGAGGACTCCCGTGACGGCCGCCAGCCGCCGCGCCCACCCGGCGCGGCCGGCGGCGGACGCGGACGTGCGGGTTCGTGCTTGCCTTGTCCAGTGCTTCACGGTGCGCCCCTCTGTTCTCGACGGCCCGCGCGTCGCCGGGCCGTCTGCGGAAACGGTTGCCGCCGCCGGTGCGTACGGCCGCGCCCAGGGCCGCGCCGCCGGCTCGGCGAGCGGCACGGGACAGCGGGGCCGCTCGCGTGGTCCCGGACGGCGCCCGGGTCGGCGGCATGATCGATGCCTTCCCCCATCGGACGGCGCATTCCACCGCCGTCCCCCGCTCGGCCGACCGCGGGAGTACGGGAACCGCCGTGCGCCTGCACGACGGGCGGCGCGCGAGGCGCTTGAATACCGGAGCGTGACTACCGAACCTGAGCGTTACACCGTCCTGCTGGTCCCCGAGTTCGTCGAGCAGGCGGAAGCCGTCTCCGCTCGTGACGCGGCGGTGCGATCCGCGGTCGTCGAGGCGACCGGCGAGACCGGGGAGACCGGATACCCGCGCTTCGCCGGCGACGGGATCGTGGCCGACATCGACCCGCGTTCGCGCACGGTCGAGGCGCTGCTGGTCGACGGGGCGGAGCTGGACTACGGGCTGAGCGCCCTGGTCGACTCCTGACCCCGACGGGTCCGTCCGCGTCCGGACCGGACGTCAGCGCAGGTCGAACCGCATCAGGACCCGCGGGTGACCGGCGAGCACCGAGGTGGTGTCGGCGGCGTGGACGAACCCGGCGCGCTCGAAGTTCCTCCGCATCCCGACGTACGCCATCGTCACGTCCACCCGGGCGTCGCCGTTGTCCACGGGGTACGCCTCGACGGCGGGCGCTCCGTGGACGCGGGCGAAGTCGACCGCACCGGCGATGAGGGCGTGCGAGATGCCCTGCTTGCGGTGTCCGGGCCGGACGCGGACACACCAAAGGGACCAGACCGGGAGGTCGTCGAGGTGCGGGATCGTACGGCTGCGGGCGTACGCTGACTCCGAGCGCGGCGCCACGGCGGCCCAGCCGACCGGCTCGTCCCCCTCGTACGCGAGCACGCCCGGCGCGGGTTCCCTGCGGCACAGCTCGGCCACGTAGGCGCCGCGCGCCGGTCCGCGGAGTTCCTTGTCCAGCTTCGCGGGGACGCGGTGGCTCAGGCACCAGCAGACCGTGGCCGTCGGGGACTTCGGGCCGACGAGCGTACGGACGTCCTCCACCGCCGACGCCGGACGCACGGTGATGGTCATACCGCCACCCTCTCACGGGTGATCCGGCGGCAGAGAAGCCCGGCGGTCCGGCGGCGGAGGAGCCCGGCGCGGCGATGACTTCCGGGTGCGCGACCGGTCGTTGTCAGGGAGAGATGTCGTTGTCGAACAGGACGAGGGAGATCCGCCATGCCCACGCAGGAACCCGTGCACGAGCCCACCGCGGAACTCGACGCGCGCTACAGCTCCGCGCTCCGGGCCCGCCCGGGTGCCGAGGACGTCACCGCCACCGGGTGGTCCGAGGGCCGACGGCGGCTGGAGACCGCCGAGATCTTCTGGCTGTCCACGGTGCGGCCGGACGGGCGGCTGCACGTCACCCCGGTGATCGCCGCCTGGCACGACGGGGTGCTGTACTTCTCCACCGGTCCGGGAGAGCAGAAGGCGAGGAACCTGGCTCACGACGCTCACTGCGCGCTGACCACCGGCACGAACGCGCTGACGGAAGGCCTCGACCTGGTGGTCGAGGGCACGGCCGAAGCCGTCACCGATCCGGAGGCGCTGGAGCGGGTGATCGGGGCGTACGAGACGAAGTACGGCCCGCACATCACCTCGCCCGAGGGGACCTTCCACGGCATCGGGGACGCGTTCCGCAAGGGGCAGGCGACGGTGTACGCCGTGCGCCCGGACACGGCGTACGGCTTCGGCCGCGACAACGGGGTCTTCACGCACACCCGCTGGTCGTTCTGAGGGACCGGCTCTCTGGCCTCGCGAGCCTCTCGGGCACGGCAGGTGCGGCGGGCTCGGTGGGCGCGGTGGGCGCGGTCGGCGCGGTCGGCGCGACGGGCGCGACGGGCGCGACGGGCGCGACGGGCGCGACGGGCGCGACGGGCGCGACAGTGCAGTGGGCGCGGTGGGCGATCAGCCGGCCGCACCCGCGATCTGATCGTCCAGCGCGGCGCAGAGCCAGTCGTGGGTGGCGCCCGGGGTCGGGTCCGGGGAGGCCGTGACCTCGGCGGTCAGGTTCCAGTAGTGGTCGATCCGGGGATCGGCGGCCAGTTGTCCGCTGAGGCCGCGCCGGAAGTCGGGGGTGTCGCGGGTGCCGTACGACCGGGCGTAGGCGGAGACGAAGCAGTCGAGTGCCTCGCCCGCTCGGGGCGCCCGGTCGGCCCGGAGCTGCGGCGAGGCCAGCGTGTAGGCCTCGACCAGTCCGTCGTAGAGCACGTCGGGGCGGCCGCCGTCGGGCCGGTGCGTCGCGGGCTGGCCGTTCCCGGTTCCGGGGCAGGGGGCGGTCACGAAGGCGTGCAGCCGGGTGAAGGCCAGCACCTGGGCCGGGGTCGGGCCCTCGGGAAGCTGCGGGATGGAGTGCTCGACGATCGTGGACACGAGCCGGGCCGGGAGCCGCACCGGCAGCCAGCGCCGCCAGAAGCGGGCCAGCGGGGCGGTGCTGGGCGGGACGGACACGGCGCCGATCAGCCTGATGCGGGCGGCGCGTTCCTCCGGGGCGCAGTCCTGGACCAGCCGGAGGGCCGCCTCCTGCCAGCGCAGGGCGGTGAGACGCGAGCCGACCTCCCGCAGCTGACCGGCGACGACGTCCTCGATCGCGTCGTCCCGGTCGAGGATCCGTTCCACTTCGGGGACGGGCAGGTCGAGCGTGCGCAGGGAGCGGATCAGGTGCAGCCGGTCGAGCGCCTCGGGACCGTAGCGCCGGTGGCCGCCGGAGCTGCGGGCCGCCTCGGGCAGCAGTCCCCGGTCCGAATAGAAGCGGACGGTCTTGACGGTGACGCCGGCGCGCTCGGCGAGCTCCCCGATGCTCCACACGGTCTCGGAAGACACGGACTTGAACCTCCCTCAGGGGGAGTTCCTACGGTACCGGCGAGCGCGGGACACCGGGACGGCCGGGCCCGCCGAGGACCGTGCGAGGAGGCAATGATGACGGCTTTCGTCCTGGTGGCGGGTGCTCACACGGGGGGCTGGATCTGGGACGACGTGGCCGCCCGGCTGCGGGAGTCGGGGGCGCGGGTCCATCCGGTGACGCTCACCGGCATGGGTGCCCCGGACCGTCCGGCGGGCCCCGGCACGGACCTGGAGACGCACATCGAGGATCTGCTGCGGCTCGTCGACGAGGTGGACGACGAGCAGGTAGTGCTGGTCGGTCACTGCTACGGCATCTTCCCGGTGCTCGGGGCGGCCGACCGACGGCCGGAACGGGTCGCCCGGATCGTCCACATGGACGCCGGCATGCCGGGGAACGGCGACCGGGCGCTGGCGCTGCTCCCGGACGAGGAGGTGCGCGAGCGGCTGTCGGCCCGGACCGCCACCGGCGTGGGCGAAGGCCATGGCGAGGGCGATGGCGGCGACCGGTTGGTCCCGCCGCCGTCGCGGGACGAGTGGCAACGCTGGGGCAGCGTCGCGGGGATCCCCTCGGACCGGCTGACCCGGCTGGCGCAGGACGCGGTCCCGCAGCCGGCAGGCACCCTCACCCGGCCCCTGCGGCTGACGGGAGCGGCGGCGGACCTTCCCGCGACCGGTGTCCTGTGCACCGGCAACGGTTCGAGCATCGCGATGGTCGAGGGCATGGTGGCGATGGGCGACCCCCGGTTCAAGGCGCTCGCCGAACCACGGATCACGTTCTTCGAACTCGACACCGGGCACTGGCCGATGCTCTCGCGCGCGGACGAGGTGGCAGGGATCCTGCTCCGGGCCGCCGCGGGCGAGGGCCACCGGGTGACCGCCGAGGTGGGCGAACTGCCGGGGCACCTGCGCCCGTTCGTGCTGGACGCTCCGGAGCGACGCCGGGAGCGGATCGGACGAGTCGATCTCCATCTCCCCGGCGACCTCCCCGGCGATGTCCACGGCAACCTTCACGGCGATCTCCACGACGACCTTCACGGCGACGACGTCCCCGACGGCATCTCGGCAACCGAAGGCCCCTGGCCGGCGGTGGTGTTCGTGCACGGCGGTCCGGTGCACCCCGACGTGCGGCCGACTCCGCGCGACTGGCCCGGATTCGTCGGCTACGCCCGCTCGGTGGCGGACCTGGGAGCGGTCGGCGTGACGGTGGACCACCGGCTGCACGATCTCGGCGACCTCCCGCGGGCCGCCGAGGACATCGCCGAGGCGGTCGGCCTCGTACGGGCCGATCCGCGGGTGGACGCGGACCGCGTGGCGCTGTGGTTCTTCTCGGTCGGGGGGCTGCTGTCGGCGGACTGGCTCGCGGCGCCCCCGGCTTGGCTGCGGTGCGTGGCGGCTTCGTATCCGGTCCTGGAGCCGATGCCGAACTGGGGAACCTTCGGTACCCGGTTCCGTCCGGCGACCGCCGTGGAGGGCGCGGGGCGGCTGCCGGTCGTGCTGACCAGGGTCGGGCGGGAGCGCACCGAGATCGCGGCGACGGTCGAGGAGTTCCTGGCCGCCGCGAAGGAGTGTGACGCGGCGGTCGAGGTGATCGACCTGCCGCAGGGCCGCCACGGTTTCGAGACGACGGACCACTCCGAGGCGGCGCGCCGGGCGGTGGAGGAGGCGCTGCGATCGGTACTGAGGCACCTCGGCCCCGCCTCGGAATAGAGCCGGGGTCCTCGGCCCCGACCCCGTAGGCCCCGCACACAACCTCGGACCCCTGCTGCGTGGATGTACCGGCCCGTCGTCAGTGGTCGGGTGTACCCGGGTCCGGCTTGGCGCGCGGGCGCGCGGTGCGGGCGAGCGTCAGGGCGCCCACGACGCCCACCAGGACCGCGAGCCCGGCGACCGGAGTGGCCGCGCCGTCGTCGAAGGACGCCACGGCCACGGTGAGCGCCCACAGCGCCGCGCCGCCGAGGCACCACCGCCGTGCGGCCATGTCGTCCTCCTGGCGCCACCGGTGGAAGAGCAGGCCGTAGCAGCACGCCCCGAGCAGGAAGGCCGCGACGAAAGCCCGCTCGTGCCAGCTGTGCACCCGCAGCGCGATGGAGGCGACGAGCCAGGTTCCGCCGATCGCGTACGGGACGAGCCGCTTCAACGGTATTCGACGCATCCCGGCCCCCTCGCGACTGATGTGTCGGCCCCGGAGCGTAGCGCTCGCCGTCGCCCGGCGGAAAGATCGGCGACGTCTTTCACGGTGCCCGGCCACGACGGTCTCCGGGGCGTCGGGCGTGGGGTGCTGTTCCGTCAGTTCCGCTTCTGGTGTTCGAGGGACTTCGTGAACGGGGTGACGGGGCGGGCCTGGGGCTCGTCGTCCACGGTGATGTCGACCGCCTCGTTGTAGAAGGCGAGGAGGTTCCGGATCGGGGCCACCGCCGGCAGGGGGTCCGGGTAGCTCCAGACGATGTTCGGCGGGACGGCGGCGTCGCCCCGCAGGGACCAGTAGTCCGCCGTGCCCTTGTAGGGGCAGGCGGTGTGGTGGGCGGTGGGGACGAACAGTTCCAGGCGGACGTCCTCGCGCGGGATGTAGAACCGGGTGGGCAGCGCCGTCTCGAAGAGGAGGACCGGGCGGACGGTGTCGGCGACGAGCGTGCCCTCGATCTCGACCCGCACGTGCCGGGCGCTCGCCAGGGCGTCCACCCGTTTGTGCGGGTCGCGCGGGTGGACGAAGATCTCTTCCTCCTCCTCGTACCAGTGGTCCAGGCCCCGCCCGACCCGGCCGAACCACTCGAAGGCGATGTGTCCGGCCAGGTCGGCGGAGGGGAACGTCCAGGCCGCGTTGGCCAGGAGTTCGCCGTCGAGCTCGAGGTCGTAGAAGATCCGTGATCCGGTGTGCGTGCCCGTCGGGGGGTTCCGCGCTGGGCGGAGCAGGTCCTCGCGGACCTCGTCGCGGGGGAAGGCGTAGAGCGGGACCGGCACGTCCGGCTCCCACACGAGGACGGGGTGCCTGCTGTCCACGACGGTCACCTCCCCGCGCCGGCCGCGCACCCAGCGGGCGCTGGGTTCCCAGAGGAGGCCCTCCGGGGTGCTCCGGACGTCTCGGGTGGTGCGGAAGGCGGTCATGACCCGGTCTCCTTCGGTTCGCCCGGTCGGTGACGGTCCAAGATTCACACGGGGCCACCCGCCGACGCCGCAGCTCCCGCCGGAAGGCGCGCCGGACCGCTCGGACGACGGCCAGAACCAGTCATCCGGCCGAGCCCTCATAGATCTGCTTTTATCCGACTTGTTCAGCATGATACGGGCCGGCACGGCGCCGCCGGCGTGTCGTTGCCCTGTGCACGGCAAGCCCGGGTTTGGCATATTGCGTGCGGAGACCCACCGCGTCGCCGTCCCGGATCGGCACCGACCGGCTGGAAACACCGACACGAAGCCGCAGGCTTCTCGCACTTCCTGGGGAGATCAGTGCGCAAGGGAAGGGTCATGCGTCGGCTCGTCGACGAACTGGTCGCCGGTGTCGCCCTGCCGGTCCCCACGGAGCCGGACGCCCTGTTCGACGCGCTGATCCGGCTGGTCGGCGCGAAGACCGGGCGCGAACTCGTCGTCCTGCGCAAGGAGTTCCCGCACCGGACGGCCAGCGGTCTCTGGCTCGACCTGCCCGACCGCGACATCATCGTGATCGACGAGCGAGCCACTCCGCTCCATCAACTGGCCATCTTCTTCCACGAGGTCTGGCACCTCCTCGACGGCGCCTGCGGCAACCACGCGGTGGGCCGTTCCGTCGCGACCAGGATGTTGTCCACCCGCCCCGATCTGCCCGAACTCGACGACACGGTGCGCCGGGTGGCCGCGCGCTCGGAGTTCAAGCACAACGAGGAGAGGACCGCCGAGACGTTCGGCCTCCTGGCGGCCACGCGGTTCCGCGTGTGGCTGGAGAGCGAGCCCGGGGCCGTGCCCGCCGGGCGGGGTGACATCGCCGGACGCATCAGCGCCTCGCTGGGAAACCGTCGCCGGCAGGTCTGAGCCGTGAACTCCTTCGACTACTACATTCCCGCGGTCGCCCTGTGGATCTGCTTCGCCGTGAAACTCCCCGATCTTCGGAGGGCATGGCGCGACCCGCTCGTCCGTTCCGTCTGTGTCGTCATCGCCGTGGGCGGGGCGGGTTTCTTCTTCGCGGCTCCCCCGACGATCGCCGCGGTGAACGACGTCAGCGGGATCCCGAACGCGTCGAGTCTGCTGGTGTACATCATCATCAGCGGGTTCAGCGCCGCCTGCCTGCTGCTGATCGTCCACTGGCGGGGCGGCTCGCCCGAGCACGTGCGGCGGGTCTCACGGCACTGGCTCCTCGCGTACACCGTGGTCGTCGCGATTCTGATCGCGCTGTTCGGCCTGGGTGACGCTCCGGTCGAACGGCGCACCGACTTCGACACGTACTACGCGTCGGCGCCGTACATCGGCGAGATGATCATGCTGTACCTGCTGGCGCACATGACCGCGGCGCTCGTCACCACGATGATGTGCTGGCGCTGGGCCCTCCAGGTCCACGGGTGGCTGCGGGCCGGTCTGTGGATCCTGTGCGTGGGCTGGCTGCTGAACCTCGCCTTCAGCGGCCTCAAGCTCGTCGCGGTGGCCGCCCACCGCACCGGCCGGGACTGGGACGTGCTCAGCACGACCCTTTCCCCGCTCGTCTCGGCGATGGCCGCGCCCTTCGCCATCGTGGGATTCCTGCTGCCCCTCGTCGGTCCCTGGGCCGTGGCCACCGTCCGGACCCTCGCCGCCTACGTCCGGCTGGGTCCGCTGTGGGACGAACTCGGCGACGCCAGCCCCGGCACACCACTGGCCGCGCCCATCCGCTGGTACGCCTCGCCCCAGGTCCATCTGACCAGGCGCGAGGCCGGCATCCAGGACGGGCTGAGCCTCGTGCGTCCGCAGCTCGACGACGAGTTCCGCGCTCGCGCGCAGTCCGCCGCCGAAGCCGCTGGCAGCACGGGTCCGGACGCCGTCCTCATCGGCCAGGCGGCGATGATCCGCGCGGCCTCGCAGGCCACGCGCCAGGGCCTCACCCGCACACCGCGCGTCCCGGGGGACTCCGCCGTCCCGACCGCGCGGTCCGCTCTCGTGGGCGTCTCCCGCGCCCTGCGGAACTCCCCCCTCGTGGCCGCCGTCCCCGCGGATCGCGCCGCGCCGCCGCGTCCTGCGGTCGAACACGTCGAGGATGGCGAGAAATCAACCACATGAAGCCCTCCGCCACCCCGCCCGCGGGGTCCACCCCTGTCCGGAAGGCCCGTGAGCGATGAACGGCAGCGGCTTGGTGTTCTACGTTCCCGGTGTGGTCCTGCTGATCGTCGTCGCGATCAAGG
Organism: Streptomyces aureus; assembly: GCF_000725495.1. GTDB lineage: Bacteria > Actinomycetota > Actinomycetes > Streptomycetales > Streptomycetaceae > Streptomyces > Streptomyces aureus_B. The sequence continues at coordinate 74,717 of NZ_JNZD01000021.1, read as the reverse complement.
CGCCTTCCCTGAAGCGGACTTGGCGGGACCCCGCGACCCTTCCCAGCAACGCGATCCTGCTGATCGGCGCCGCCGTCTGCGTCCTGTCCGCTCCGCCGACGATCAGCGCGGTCAACGCGTTCACCGGGATCGCCAACTTCTCCGGACCGCTGGTGTACTCCGGCATGTCCGCGCTGAGCGCCGCCTACCTCGTTCTGATGATCGCGTGGCGGGGCGGGCCCCGCTCCGCCATCAAGCGACGGACGCTCCTGGTCGTGGCCCTCTACACGCTGGTGATCATCGGGATCGTGGTGCTCTTCGGGCTGGCCGACGTGCCCGTCGAGCGGACACGGGACATGGACACCTACTACGCCACGACGCCGTACATGCGCGAAATGATCCTGCTGTACCTGGCGTTCCACACCCTCGCCACCGTCGCCCTGACGGGGATGTGCCTCAGCTGGCGCCGGATGATCACCGGCGTCACCCGCACCGGTCTCACCCTGATCGGCATCGGCAGCTGCTTCGACCTGTCCTACCAGGTCGCGAAGTACACCTCCATGGCGGCCCGTTGGACCGGCCACGACTGGGACACCCTCAGCACCGACGTGTCGCCGCCGCTCGTCGCGACGGCCGGGGTCCTCGTCGCCGCAGGGTTCGCGCTGCCCCGTCTCGGCCCCCCGCTCGCGGACAACGTGCGGGCCTGGCACCGCTACCGTCTCCAGAAGCCGCTCTGGGCGGAACTGCACGAACTGCGCGGCCCGGCCACCGCCGAATTCCGCTGGTGGACCTCGCCCGTGGTCCGGCTGACCCAGCAGGAGATCACGATCCTGGACGGTGTCCTGGCCTGCGCGCCCTACCTGGACCAGGAGATCCGGGACGCGGCCTACGCCGAGGCGCTCCGCCAGTCGGCCCTGCCGACGGAGCCCGGCACCGCCCCGGGCCTCCGCCGCCGGTGGACATGGACCGGCGCGCGGAAAGGGCAGGCGTCGCCCGCGCCCACGGACCGTCATCGGGCCGACGAGGCTCCGCAGACGGTGCTGGAGGACGCGAGGGTCGTGGCGGACGCCGCCATGCTGGCCGCGGCCCGCGTGCATGTGACGGGTCGTCATGAGTCGTACCACACGCCCGAGGTGAAGCTCCTGGAGACCGTGGAACGGCCTCGCACCAGGGTCGGACTCGCGCGGGCCATCGACACCTCGCCCATCGTCGCGGCGGCCCGTCGGCGCGCGGCCCTCCAGGACGTCCACCAGGAGTGACTGCGGCCCGCAGAAGGTACGTTGTCCCCAATTCGAACTCCGTGCCTCTGGCGGCTGTCGCCGGTCAGGGGCCGTCACGGCCGGACGGCCGTCAGAAAGGGTGCTCCCGCCAATGCCCGAGAGATCGTCCGGTCGTCGGCCCGCCGCGCTCGTCATCGGGGGAGGCATGACCGGCATGCTCGCGGCGGCCGTACTCTCCGACCACGCGGACGTCACCGTCGTCGAGTCCGACGTCCTGCCCCGGCTCCCCGCTCCGCGCAGAGGACTGCCCCAGGCACGCCACGCCCATCTGCTCTGGTCGGGTGGAGTGCGGGCCCTGGAGGCACTGCTGCCCGGCATCACGGACCGGCTCGTCGCGCGCGGCGCCCGCCGCGTACCGATCATGTCGGGCATGGTCAGCAAGGCCCCCTCCGGGCAGTGGTTCCGGCGTTTCGAGAACGCCCGCCACCTCAACCTCGTGTGCAGCCGCGACCTGCTCGACTCGACGATCCGCGCCGAGGTCCTCCGGCTTCCCCGCGTCACCCTGCGCGAACGGACCGAACTCGTCGCCCTCGAAGGCACCGCGGACCGCGTGACAGGGGTGCGGGTCCACGGCACCGAGGGAGAAGAGGTCCTCCCCGCCGGCCTGGTCATCGACGCCACCGGACGCGCGAGCCGCGCGCCGGTCTGGCTGACGGACCTCGGCCTGCCGCCGGTCGAGGAGCGGGTCGTCGACGCCGGCGTGGGCTACGCCAGCCGGATCTACCGGGCTCCCGCCTCCACCGGCGAGGACTTCCCGATCGTCAACGTCCAGGCGGACCCCAGGCGGCCGCCGGGCCGGGGCGGCATCATCCTCCCCATAGAGGAGGGCCGGTGGCTCGTCACCCTCTCCGGCACCCGAGGAGGCCAACCCGGCCGCGACAACGACGAGTTCGTGGACTTCGCCCGTAAGCTCGCGCATCCCGTCATCGGAGAACTCCTCACCGGGGCCGAACCGCTCAGCGACGTCGTCACCACCCGCAGCACGGCCAACAAGCGGCGCTACTACGAGAAGTCGCCGAGCTGGCCCGCGGGCTTCGCCGTTCTGGGCGATGCCGTCGCCGGATACAACCCCGTCTACGGACACGGACTGACGGCCGCCGCGCAGAGCGTCCTGGCACTCAAAGGGGTCCTCGCGCGGCACCCCCTGGACTCCCCGGAGACGGCCCGGCACATACAGCGCCGCGCGGCACGCCCCGTCGGGCAGGCCTGGGATCTCGCCGTCGGCCAGGACGTCCTCTATCCGGGCGCCACGGACGTGGCACCCAGCAGACTGGAACGTGCGGCCGCCCGGTTCATCGACCGCGCGGTCGACGCCGGGGCGCGCAACCCCGACGCCTTGCGCGTGCTTCTGGACGTCATGAGCATGGAACGGCCACCGGTCCGGCTCCTCGCACCCGACATGCTCTTCCGAGTCTTCCTCGGCCGGAAGGAGCCCCTGCTGGACGGCCCGCCGCTGACGGAGGACGAGCGGTCGGCGGCCGGACTCTGATCACGCCGGACGACCGCCGGGTCCGGCGCCCGGGTGCGCGTGCAGGGGTGGTCCCGCGGAACCGGGCCGCAGCGCGCGCGATAGGTTGATCGTCATGGCTGACTGGGAACTGCGGCCCGCGTCGACGCGCGACGTCGAGGCGGTGGCCGAGTTGCGGGCCGTCGTGCTGCGGGCGGATCTGGAACGGCTCGGACGGTACGACCCGCACCGCGTACGGCAGCGACTGCGGGACGGGTTCGATCCGGCGCACACCTGGGTGATCGAGGTCGCCGGTTCCTTCGCCGGCTGCGTGGCCCTGCGCCCGGACGACGACACCCGGTGGCTCGAGCACTTCTATCTCTCCCCTGGTGTCCAGGGACAGGGTGTCGGCTCGGGCGTGCTCGGTGAGCTCCTGGAGCGGTGCGACCGTGCCGGAGTCCCGGTCCGGCTGAACGTCCTGCGCGGCAGTCCGGCCCGGCGGCTCTACGAGCGGTACGGGTTCACCGTCGAGGCGGAGGATCCGGTGGACGTGTTCATGGTGCGGGCCCCTCTGCGGGTGGCGAACCCCGGCTGACGCGGCGCAGCCGTGGGGAAGGGCGCGCGAGCAGCGACGCTCCACCCGGGCCGACCGGCGCGAGAACCTGCCTTTCGGCTCCCCCTCAATAGGGCCGACCGGCCCTATTGAGTCCTGGCGCGCGGGGGCACCATGGCTGGATGTCCCAGGAAGACACCTTTCACGAACTCGACCGGCAGGAGTGCTTGCGCCTCCTGGCGAAGGTTCCGGTCGGCCGCGTGGTGTACACCCGGCAGGCGCTCCCCGCGGTCCTTCCGGTCAACTTCTGTCTGGACACGGACGACTCCGTACTGCTGCGCACCTCGTCGGACTCCGACCTCGTCCGCGCGATCGACGGCGTCGTGGTCGCCTTCGAGGCGGACGAGTTCGACACGGAGAACCGGTCCGGCTGGAGCGTGGTCGTCACCGGACGGGCCACGCTGGTGACCGACCCGGCCGAGCACGAACGGCTGTCGCAGGTCGGTCCGGCGTCCTGGATGCCCTTGCGGCGCCCGGTGTTCGTACGGATCGAGTCGGAAATGGTCACCGGACGCGATCTCCGGGGCCACGCCTGACCATGGCCGCCGGCCGGATCGCAACGCCGTCTCCCCGCTGATCCGGCCCGGGCGGGCCCTCGCCGTCCCGCACCGCCGAGCGGCGGGCAAGGGGCAGCGGGGCCCGCCGGGGTTCCCCGCGCCGCCGCCCCACGCTTCGGCTCCCGCCCCGCGCGACCAGCACCCCGCTCAGCTCTGGCACCGCCGCAACACCCTTCAGTGCCGCCCCGCGCCGGGGCCCCACCCCTCAGCTCCCACCCCCACGCCCACCAACCCCCGGCCCCGGCCCCGGCCCCGGTTCCGGTTCGGCGCGAGGTGTGCGGCCGCCGTCGGTTCCGTAGCCGAAGCGGATCAGGGCCTGGGGGCGACAGCGCCGCTTGGCTCCGGCCGTGGCCGTCCTCAGGTCCGGCCACTCCATCGCCTGGTGCAGCACCGAGGTGCGCACCCCGTGCCGGGTCGCCGTGAGCAGGACCCGCTCCAGGGCCTGCCCCGCCCGCAGCCAGTCCTCCCGCCAGTCGTACGGCGTCCACAGCAGGGCCACCTGTGCGTGGCGTTCGAAGCGCAGGGCCGCCAGCCGCGGCACGGACAGACCGCCGGTGAAGTCCCGCACCGGCATCCGGCCGGAGGCGTCCCGTGCCCCGAGGGCGTTGACCGGGATGCCGTACGGCCCGTCGGTGCCGGGCACCCGGACCCAGGAGCGCTCCTCGTCGGCCCGGGCCGGGTCGGCGCTGGTGCGGGCCTCGGCCGCCTGGGTCAGCCGCAGCAGGCGCCGGGTCCCGATGATGTCCGGCACGTCCAGCTGCGCGCCCTCGGCCCGGGCCGCTGCGGTCATCTCGTACGTGATCGGATCCGGCACGGGACGGCCGGTGAAGGGCATCCTGCTCGTGTGGCGTCGCTCGACCTCCTCGTACAGCTCGCGCAGCGGCAGCCGGGCGTCCGCGGCCGGCCGGAGAAGCCGCACGGTGGCGACCAGGTCCGGGTCCTGCGGGACGGGGCAGAGCTGGACGAGGGGTTCCCAGCCGAGGTGCTCGGCGGCCACCCGGAGGTTGAGGACGGCCGCGCCGACCGACAGGTGCTGGGCGCGCAGCCGGGGATCGGCCTTCGGCAGCGGGCGGGTCCGGTCGAGCCGGACACGGATCACTCCGGTGTCGGGGTCGAGGCCGAACCGCCAGGGCTGGGTGTTGTGGATCGAGGGCGCCGCCACCGCCGCGGTCAGCAGGGTGCGCACCGTCGCGGCATCGACTTTCCGGGTCTGCATCGGGGCTCCTTCGCGGGGTGGGACGTTCGGGTCAGGTGGTGGGCAGGGCCGTGGCGAGCAGGACGACGCCGAGGGAACCAACGAGGGAGACGACGGCGAGGGACCGGGCGAGCTCCGGACGTCCTCTGGACTGCGCGATCCCGTGGCCGGCGGCGGCGAGCATCACCACGGCGAACAGGGCGAGTTTGGCGGCCAGGGTACGGCCGTAGCCGGGTTCGGCGAGCGAGGCCCAGGTGACGCCCCGGTGCCGGGCCATGGCCCAGCCGGTCGCCAGTTGCAGCGGCAGGAACACGGTCCCGGTGAGGATCCCGAAGCGGCGTCCGGCCGCGGTGGTGAAGCGGTCCTTGGGCCCGGGGTCGAGCAGCCGGCGGGCCAGCGGCAGGATCACCAGGGACAGGGCGAGCTGACCGCCGACCCACAGGACGGCGCCGGTCACATGCGCGAAGCGTACGAGGGACCACCAGCCGACGGTGTCCATCAGCCGGTCACCTCCACCGTGCCGTGCGCGCCCGCCTCGGCGTGACGCATGTCGTGGTCGACGAAGGCGTAGTGCCCGGCCTCGGGGAAGGTCGTCTCGACGAAGCCGCCCTGCGCGGTCGCGAGGTCGAGCACCTGCGATCCCCCTGCCTCCTGGGGCCGCAGCAGATAGGCGCCCTCCTTGTACACGGTGTCGAAGACCGTACCCACGACGTGGAAGGCGACACCGTCGCTCGGCCCCGCCGCGACCACCCAGAAGCGCACCCGCTCACCGGCCTTCACCTTCAGCGGCTCCCGTTCGTACTGGCCGGCGACGCCGTTGAACACCCAGGCGTCCGGGGTGTCCCGGCGCATCTTGGCGGTCTGGGCGGCGCTGCCCGGGGTCCCGAGGTAGATCTCGGAGGTGACGACGACGAACGTGCGGTCGGCTTTCCTGAGTCCGGGCGGGTCGATGACGACGGCTCCGTACATGCCGTTGCCCAGGTGCTGGAGCATCGGCGCCGTGCTGCAGTGGTACAGCCAGGCCCCGGCCCGCTCGGCGCGGAAGCGATAGACCAGGCGCTCGCCGGGCCGGATCGTCCGCATGGGCCGGTCGGGGGCGAGGGAGCCGGCGTGGAAGTCGATGCCGTGGCCCATGGTGGTGTCGTCGTTGACGAGGGTGATCTCGAAGACGTCACCGACCCTTCCGTGCAGGGTGGGGCCCGGCGCGGTGCCGCCGAACGTCCACATCCGCTGGTTCACCCCGGGGGCCACTTCGATCTCCTTGCTGCCCGCGTGCAGTTCGGCCCGGTGGACGGTGCCGCCCGGGGCGGGGGCGAGCTCGGCGGCGCGCGGACGCCAGCCGGCCGAGAAGGGGGCGGACAGGTCCAGGCCGCCGGGTCCGGCGGTCATGTGCTCGGAGTGTCCGGCGCCGGCGGTCGCCGCTCCACTGCCGACGGTCGCCGTTCCGCTGCCGGCGGTCGCCGTTCCGTACCTCTTCACGACGATGTCCAGACTCATCCCGGCCGCACGGTGACCCGGCATGGTGCACCAGGCCCGGCGGTCCGCGGTGACCGGCCCGAGGTCGAGCACCCGGCCCTCGCCCTGGGCGAGCATCGGGGTGGCGGGACCGTCCTCCACCTTGAGGTCGTGCCGCTGGGAGTCGGTGTTGGTGACGTCCAGACGCAGCCGGGTGCCCGCGGCGACCTCGATCCGGGCCGGGCGGATCCGCAGGTCGGTCAGGGCCACGGCGACGGTACGGGTGGCTCCCGAGCCGCGGCCCGCCGCGCCACCGGCCACGTCCGAACTCCCGTCTCCGCCACCGCTGTTGGCCACAAGGACGGCCAGCACGGTCACCACGGCTCCGGCCGCGATGCCCCACAGCGCGGGACGCCCCGCCCCGCCGCTTCGGCCGGTCTCCCGCCGGAGCGCGAGTCCGCTCCGGACGAGCGCGGTGGCCGTCAGGGCGAGGAACGCGGCCCCGGCGGTTGCGGCGAGCAGCGCGCCCACCGTGCCGGCGGGGCCCGGAGCGGGCAGGGCCAGGAGGGCGACACCGGCGTTGAGGAGGACCAGTCGCTGCGGCCAGTACCGCTCCAGCACCGCCCGCAGCGTGGCCCGCTCCTTCGGGCCGGCGGAGAGCACGACGGGCAGGAGATAGGTCAGGGCCCCGACGAGGACCTGGGCGACCAGGCCGACGAGCAGCACCGGGAGCAGGGAGCCGACGGCGTCCCGGACCACCGTAAGGGGCCGGAGGGTCAGGAGCCCGAGGTCCGCACTCACGCCGACGGCCAGCCAGGCCATGGCGGCGGCGAGCGTCCAGGCGGCTGCCGGTGAGATCGCCGGCTTGTGGCGCAGCGTTCCGGCGAACAGGTGCCCGGTGAGGGCGATCCCGGCCGCGTACAGGGCCATGCCGGCCGCGGCGGCGGGGCGTACGCCGAGCGTCAGTCCGACGACCGTGACGAGCAGCCCGCCCACGGTCAGCGACAGGACCCGGCGGGCCACCCGGGTGGTGCGCTCGGCCATCCGCACGCCCAGCACGGTGGGCCAGAGCATGAACAGCGTGCCCAGCACGGGCAGTCCGATCCAGCCGAGGAGCGTGATGTGCTCATGGGCCAGCTTGAGCCCGGTGTACTGCCCGGCCCCCGTCCGGCCGGTGGCCAGCAGCCAGCCGAGGACCCCGCCCACGACGAGCGCCGCCGCCGCGGCCCGGTAGTAGTCGGCGATCGGGGCGAGCCGCCCGGCGAGCGCCCCGCGCCCGAGGCGGACCAGCACCACCAGGTGAGCGGTGACGGCGGTGACGAGCAGGGCGCACCCCGCGCCGGTCAGTGCGGGCAGGTCCGTCCACACCCCGGCGAGGACGCCCGCGACGCCGACGTTGACGCCGGCCAGCCGGGCGTCGCTCCAGCGTCGCGCGGGCGGCCGGGCGTGGAGCATGGCGACGGCGAAGTGCTCGCTCCAGACGACGATCGCCGTCGTGGCGGCGCCGAGCAGGAACAGGTGGATCGCGAGCCAGCGGGCCACGGGCAGCGTCTGCCGGTCACTCGCCGCGAGCAGTGCGAGGAGTGCCCAGGCGGCGACCAGGGCGTGGGCGGCCAGGTGACGGCCACGCCGGCCGGACGTCCTGAACCTGCTCGGCGGGCGGGGCGGGCCGACGGCCGGGTCATCGAGGGTGCTGTGCACGGTGGGGCTCCTTGCCGCCGGGGGCGGCGGTCGTACAGGGAGGGACGAGCGGCAGCGCGGGGGCGGCGGTCGTCCGGGGAGGCGCGGACGGCTGCACCGGGGCGGCGGTCGTACGAGGAGGGGCGGACGGCTGCACCGGGGCGGCGGTCGTACGAGGAGGGGCGGACGGCTGCACCGGGGCGGCGGTCGTACGAGGAGGGGCGGACGGCTGCACGGGCGAGCCGGGGACGTAGCCGCACCAGGGCTCCTCGGCGTACGGGTCGCCGGTGACGCCGTAGGCGCGCGAGCGGGAGCCGCCGCAGACCCGGCGGAACTCGCAGGCCCCGCATCTGCCGCCCAGCCGGCCGGGGTCGCGCAGCGCGGTGAACAGTTCCGCGTCGCGGTAGATCTCCGTCAGCGGCCGCTTCCGAACGTTCCCGGCGCCGAGCGGCAGGAATCCGCTGGGGTGGACGGACCCGGTGTGCGACACGAAGACGAACCCGCGGCCCGCGTTGACGTCGAGCGGCGGACGCCGGACCCGGCGCGCTCCGGCGGTCAGGCCCAGTTCGGCGGCCCGTGCGCTCAACTCCCGGTACAGCGGGCCGAGTCCGAGCGCCGCGACATGGTCCTCGCCGCGGTCCGCGAGGACGCGCCGCTGGAGTACGACCCGGCGGAAGTGGTGGGCCTCGGTGGTCTTGGCGGGGACGGTCAGGCCGACGTCGTGGACGAAGTTGAGGACGTCCTCGACCTCACCGGGCGTCAGTACCCCCAGACGTCGGCCGCGTCCGGTGGGCACGAGGAAGAAGGCGCTCCACAGCATCGCCCCGTGCTCGGCGACCAGGCGGACGATGTCGGGCAGGTCGTGCAGGTTGTGCCGGGTGACGGTGGTGTTGATCTGCACCTTCATCCCGAGGGCGCGGGCGGTGTCCCAGGCGTCGAGGGTCCAGCGGAAGACTCCGGGCACGCCGCGGAACGCGTCGTGGAGTCCGGCGGTGGAGCCGTCCAGGCTGAGGGAGAGCCCCGAGGCGCCCGCCGCGTGCACGGCGCGCAGCCGCTCCTCGGTGAGGGTCGGGGTGCCGGAGGGCGACACGGCGACCCGCACTCCCGTTTCCCGGCCGTAGGCGATGAGTTCGGTCAGGTCGGGGCGCTGGAAGGGGTCACCGCCGGTGATCACGAAGAGGGGGGCGGGGTGTCCGAAGGCGGCCACCTGGCGCAGCAGGTCCCGGGCGGCGGCGGTGTCCAGTTCCCTCGGGTCGCGGTCGGGCACGGCCTCGGCCCGGCAGTGCAGACAGGCCAGCGGGCAGGCCCGGGTGGACTCCCAGATGACGATGAAGGGCCGCTCCCCCGGGTCGTGCCGCTGACGCCGGACGGCGCGCGGGGCCGCGTTCATCGTCCGGTCCTTCCCGGCCCGCGGTCTCCGCACCGCTCCGCGCCCGGTGCGAGCCGGCGGGCGGCACGACAGTGGGCGGCCTGGGCCGAACACGAGGTCCGCCGGGCGGGCCGGGCCGGCCACGGTTCCCCCCGGGCGGGCCGGATCGAACACGGTTCCCGCCGGGCGTGACGGCGGCGGTCGCGGCGGCGAAGGCAGGCGTTGCGGTCGTGCACGGGGTCCTCCGGATCGGTCGCCGTCGGCATCCACGGGTGGCGGTCGGCGGGCGGCCGGCGGTCCTCCCGAACGGGCCGGCCGTGGCCAGCATGCAACCGGGGCCGTGCCCGCCCCGTCGGCCGACCGGGTCCCGAACAGGGGCCGTTCGGCCCTGATGCGGCCGTCCGGAGAGGGCCGAAAGGCGCTCCGGCAGGGACCGCCGGACCAGATACGCCGAGGTCGGCGGCACCTAGCGTCGGCGCCATGGAGAACGATCAGAACGTACGACGGCGGGCGCCGCTCGGTGAGGACTGGCCGCTGGCCGCCCGGCGGCTGCTGACCCGCCGCGAGGTGTCGGCCGACGGCCGTGCGGTGTTCGGCGAGGGCGACCCGCGGTGGGAGGGCTTCTACCGCGACCGGTGGGCGCACGACAAGGTCGTACGGTCCACACACGGGGTCAACTGCACCGGTTCCTGCTCGTGGATGGTGTACGTCAAGGACGGCATCATCACCTGGGAGCACCAGGCCACCGACTACCCGTCGATCGGCACCGACTGCCCCGAGTACGAGCCGCGCGGCTGCCCGCGCGGGGCGTCGTTCTCCTGGTACACGTACTCCCCCAGCCGGGTCCGCTACCCGTATGTGCGGGGCGCGTTGCTGAAGCTGTGGCGTGAGGCGCGCAAGCGGCTCGGCGACCCGGTCGCGGCCTGGGCGGAGATCACCTCCGACCCGGCCAAGGCACGGGCCTACAAGCGGGCCCGCGGCAAGGGCGGTCTGGTCCGCGCGGGCTGGGACGAGGTGAGCGAGCTGGTCGCCGCCGCCCATGTGCACACCGTCAAGGCGTACGGTCCGGACCGCGTCGCCGGGTTCTCGCCGATCCCGGCGATGTCGATGGCGTCTTTCGCGGCCGGCACCCGGTTCATGTCGCTGATCGGCGGGACGCTGCTGTCGTTCTACGACTGGTACGCCGACCTGCCGGTCGCCTCCCCGCAGGTGTTCGGCGACCAGACCGACGTCCCCGAGGCGGCCGACTGGTGGAACGCCGGCTATCTGGTGATGTGGGGCTCCAACATCCCCGTCACCCGCACGCCCGACGCGCACTTCCTGACCGAGACGCGCTACAACGGCACGAAGGTCGTCGCGGTCAGCCCCGACTACGCCGACAACGTCAAGCACGCCGACGAATGGCTCTCCCCGCACCCGGGAACGGACGGGGCGCTGGCCATGGCGATAGGCCACGTGATCCTGCGCGAGTTCCTGGTCGACCGCGAAGTGCCGTATTTCCGTCAGTACTTGAGGACGTTCACGGACGCCCCGTTCCTGGTGACGCTGCGCGAGCACGAACTGGGTCTCGTCCCGGACGGGTTCCTGACCGCCGCCGACCTCGGGGGCGCGGAGGCCGGCGCGGAGAACGCGGGATCCAAGACCGTGCTCCTGGACAGCGCGACCGGCGAGCCCGTCGTGCCGAACGGCTCGCTCGGCTTCCGCTGGGGTGAGACCGGGGAGGGCCGCTGGAACCTCGAACTGGGCGACGTCGTGCCCGAGTTGAGTCTGCTGGAGCGGGCCGAGGACACGGTCGAGGTCGCGCTGCCCCGGTTCGACGAGGGCGTCGGCGAGGGCGGCTCCACCATGGTGCGCGGGGTCCCGGTCCGCCGGATCGGCGGGCGGCTGGTGACCACGGTCTTCGATCTGATGCTGGCCCAGTACGGCGTGGCCCGGCCGGGCCTGCCCGGCAGCTGGCCCGCGTCGTACGAGGACGCCTCGCAGCCGTACACCCCGGCCTGGCAGGAGACGATCACGTCGGTGCCGGCCGAGCAGGCGGCCCGGATCGCCCGGGAGTTCGCCCGCAACGCCGAGCGCACGCAGGGCCGTTCGATGATCGCGATGGGCGCGGGCACCAACCACTGGTTCCACTCCGACACCATCTACCGGGCCTTCCTGGCGCTGACGACCATGACCGGCTGCCAGGGCGTCAACGGCGGCGGCTGGGCGCACTACGTCGGCCAGGAGAAGGTCCGCCCGGTCACCGGGCAGCAGCATCTGTCCTTCGCGTTCGACTGGCAGCGGCCCACCCGGCACATGGCCGGCACCTCGTACTGGTACCTCAACTCCGACCAGTGGCGCTACGAGGCCATCGGGCCCGACGAGCTGGCGTCGCCGCTGGGCGAGGGCCGTTTCGCGGGGAAGTCCACCGCCGACTGTCTGGCGCAGGCGATCCGCATGGGCTGGACCCCTGGCCACCCCGGCTTCAACCGCAACCCCCTCGACCTCGCCGACGAGGCGGCCGCGGCCGGCCGCCCGGTCTCCGAGCACATCGTGGACGAACTCACGTCCGGGAAGCTCCGGTTCGCCGCCGAGGACCCCGACGACCCGGCCAACTTCCCCCGCGTGCTGACCGTCTGGCGGGCCAACCTGCTGGGCTCCTCCGGCAAGGGCAACGAGTACTTCCTGCGCCATCTGCTGGGCACGGACGCGGCGGTCCGCTCCGAGGAGACCCCGCCCGAGTCACGGCCGCAGGAGGTGGTGTGGCGCGAGGAGGCCCCCGAGGGCAAGCTCGACCTGCTGGTCACCATGGACTTCCGGATGACTTCGACCAGTCTGCTCTCCGACGTCGTCCTGCCGGCCGCGACCTGGTACGAGAAGGACGACCTGTCCAGCACGGACATGCACCCCTTCGTCCACGCCTTCACCCCCGCCATCGCCCCACCCTGGCAGGCCCGCACCGACTACGACACGTTCCTGACCATCGCCGACCGGTTCAGCGAACTGGCCGCCGAGCACCTGGGCACCCGCACCGACGTCCTCGCGGTGCCGCTGCTGCACGACACCCCCGACGAACTCGCCCAGCCCGGCGGGGTGGTGCGGGACTGGAAGGCCGGCGAGTGCGAACCGGTCCCGGGACGGACCATGCCCAGACTCGTCGTCATCGAGCGGGACTTCGCGGCGGTGGCGCAGAAGATGCGTGCCGTCGGTCCGCTCCTGGACACGCTGGGCACCACCACCAAGGGCGTGACGGTCCACCCGGACCGGGAGATCGAGGAACTGCGCCACCGCTGCGGGACCGTCCGGGACGGCGTGGCCGCCGGGCGTCCGTCGCTCGCCACCGCCTCCGACATGTGCGAGGCGATCCTCGCGCTGTCCGGCACCACCAACGGGCGCCTCGCCACCGAGGGCTTCCGCGAACTGGAACGGCGCACCGGCAGCAAGGGGCTCGTGGAGCTCGCCGCCGAACGGGAGGGCGAGCGGATCACGTTCGCCGACACCCGCACCCAGCCCCGCTCGGTGATGACGTCGTACGAGTGGTCGGGCAGCGAGACCGGCGGGCGCCGCTACTCGGCGTTCGTCATCAACACCGAGCACAAGAAGCCCTGGCACACCCTCACCGGCCGGCAGCACTTCTTCGTGCAGCACGACTGGATGGCCGAGTTCGGCGAGCAACTGCCCGCCTACAGGCCGCCGTTGAACACGCCCCGGCACTACGGGGACGACCGGCTGCACGAGCGGGGCCGGGCGGAGGTCACCGTCCGCTATCTGACCCCGCACTCGAAGTGGTCGATCCACTCCAACTACCAGGACAACGCGCACATGCTGGCGCTGTCCCGGGGCGGCCCGGTCATCTGGATGTCCACCGCCGACGCCGAGAAAATCGGCGTCAAGGACAACGAGTGGATCGAGGCGTACAACCGCAACGGTGTCGTCGCCGCCCGCGCCGTGGTCAGCCACCGGATGCCCGAGGGCACGGTGTACATGTACCACGCCCAGGACCGCAACGTGAACGTGCCGAAGACCGAGGTCAGCGGCAAGCGGGGCGGCATCCACAACTCGCTGACCCGACTGCTGATCAAGCCGACCCATCTGGCGGGCGGCTACGCCCAGTTCACCTACGCCTTCAACTACTACGGCCCCACCGGCAACCAGCGCGACGAGGTCACGGTCGTCCGCCGCCGCTCGCAGAACGTGGAGTACTGACATGGCCAGCGGCGAGACCACCGTCGGACCCCGCGGCGAAGCCGCTGTCGGACGGGTCATGGCACAGGTCGCGATGGTGATGAACCTCGACAAGTGCATCGGCTGCCACACCTGTTCGGTCACCTGCAAGCAGACCTGGACCAACCGCACCGGCGTCGAGTACGCCTGGTTCAACAACGTCGAGACCAAGCCCGGCGTCGGCTACCCGCGCCGCTACGAGGACCAGGAGCACTGGAAGGGCGGCTGGATGCTCGACCGGCGCGGCCGGCTGGTGCTGCGCTCGGGCGGCCGGGTCAAGCGCCTGCTGTCGCTGTTCTCCAACCCCGACCTGCCGTCCATCGAGGACTACTACGAGCCCGTCACCTACGACTACGACAACCTGGTCAGCGCCCCCGCGGGCCCCGACTTCCCGGTGGCCCAGCCCCGTTCGGTCCTCACCGGCAGACCCACCCCCATCACCTGGGGCGCCAACTGGGAGGACGGCCTCGGCGGCGCGGGCGAGCACGCCGGCGCCGACCCCAACCTCAGCGGCGCCTGGGCCGAGAAGGTCAGGTTCGAGTTCGAGCAGACCTTCCTGTTCCATCTGCCCCGGCTGTGCGAGCACTGCCTCAACCCGGCCTGTGTGTCGGCCTGTCCGTCCGGCGCGATGTACAAGCGGGTCGAGGACGGGATCGTCCTGGTCGACCAGGACCGCTGCCGCGGCTGGCGCATGTGCGTGACGGCGTGCCCGTACAAGAAGGTGTACGTCAACCACGCCACCGGCAAGGCCGAGAAGTGCACCTTCTGCTTCCCGCGCATCGAGGCCGGACAGCCCACCGTCTGCTCCGAGACCTGCGTCGGGCGGCTGCGCTACCTCGGGCTGCTCCTCTACGACGCCGACCGGGTCGGCGAGGCCGCGGCCACCCCGGACGAGAAGGACCTGCTGGACGCCCAGCGCGGGGTCTTCCTCGACCCGCACGACCCCGACGTCATCGCGGCGGCGCGGGACTCGGGCATCCCGGAGGACTGGCTGGAGGCGGCCCGCCGCTCCCCGGTGTACGACCTGGTCATGCGGTACAAGGTGGCGCTGCCGCTGCACCCGGAGTACCGCACCCTGCCGATGGTCTGGTACGTGCCGCCGCTCTCGCCCGTGCTGGACGCCGTGGACGCGGCGGGCGGCAACCAGGACGACCCCGACCATGTCTTCGCCGCCGTCACCCGGCTGCGGATCCCGCTGGAATACCTGGCGGAGCTGTTCACCGCGGGCGACACGGACGTGGTCGGCGGCGTGCTGATGAAGCTCACCGCCCTGAGGTCCTTCATGCGCGAACGCACCCTGGGCGAGGACGGAGACGAGTCGGTGCTCAAGGCCGTCGGCCTCACCACGCGGGAGGCGGAGGACCTGCACCGGCTGCTGGCCGTCGCCAAGTACGCCGACCGCTATGTCGTGCCGGCCGCGCACAAGGAGGACGCGGCCGCCCTCACCGCCGTCGAGAACCGCTGCCCGGTCGAGTCGTCCGGCGGCGCCGAGGACCCCGGTGGCGGCCGGGTGATGCTCGGGATCCCCACCCTGCGCCGCAAGAAGACCGGAGACCGACCGTGAACCCTGCCCCGAACCCCGTCCGGACGACCCCCCGGTCCCCGAGCATTCCCTCCCTCGTCCGCACCCGCGTCCGGGCGGCCGTCCGCCGCCCGGCCCGGCTCACACCCGAGGAGGCCGAGGCCCGCACCCTGGTGCTGCGGCTGTGCTCGCTGCTGCTCCAGTACCCCGACGCCGAACTCACCTCGGCCCGAACGGCGTTGGCAGCCGCAGTCGAGACGCTCCCGGCCTCCCCCGCCGCCGCGGAGCTCTCCGCGTTCGCGGGCTGGCTCACCGCGCAGGAGCCGGACGCCCTCGAGCGGCACTACGTCGAGATGTTCGACCTGCGCCGGCGGAGCGGCCTCTACCTCACCTACTACCTCCACGGCGACACCCGCCGCCGCGGCATGGCGCTGCTCACCTTGAACCAGCGCTACCGGGCCGCCGGGTGGGACACCGACGGGGGCGAACTGCCCGACCACCTCCCGGTCGTGCTGGAGTTCGCCGCCCTCTCCGGTCCGGGCGCGGGCGAGGCGCCGCTGCGTCAGCACCGGCGCGGCCTCGAGCTGATCCACCGGGCGCTGACCGACGCCGACTCCCCCTACCGGCACGTACTCGGGGCACTGCTCACCCTGCTCCCGCCGCCCAGCGACGCGGACCGGGCCGCGGTGGACCAGCTGATCGCCGAGGGCCCGCCGAACGAGGACGTGGGGCTCGACCCCTACGGGACGTACGGCCAGGGGGAGTTCGCCCCTCCGGGCACGTTCGTGCCGCCGATGCCCGCGCCGCCGACCCGGCTGCCGGCCCACCCGACCAGCCGTACGGAAGGCCCCCGATGAACGCCCCGCTCCTGCCCGTAGCGGCCGCCTCCACGAGCGGCGCCGACCTGCTCCTGTGGGTCGCCTTCCCCTACGCGTGTCTCGCGGTGTTCGTGGTCGGGCACGCCTGGCGCTACCGGCAGGACCAGTTCGGCTGGACCTCCCGCACCAGCCAGCTCTTCGAGCACCGCTGGCTGCGCTGGGCCGGTCCGCTGTTCCACCTCGGGGCGTTCATGGTGATCGGCGGGCACGTCGTCGGGCTCGCCGTCCCCGACACCTGGACCGAGGCCGCGGGCATCTCCGAGCACGCGTACCACACCACGGCCGTCTGGGCGGGCTCGGTGGCGGGCGTCGCCATGGTCACCGGGCTCGGCATGCTGTGCGCCCGGCGGCTGCTGACCCGGCCGATCCGGCTGGGCACCGACCGCAGCGACAAGGTGCTGTTCCCGCTGCTGTCCGCGACCGTGCTGCTGGGCCTGTCGGCGACGGCCACCCACAACGTCTTCGGCCCCGGCTACGACTACCGGTGCACCGTCTCCGTGTGGTTCCGGGGCGTGTTCACCCTCCAGCCGCAGCCGGACGCCATCACCGGGGCGCCGCTCCTGTTCCAGCTGCACGCCCTGACCGCCTGTCTGCTCTTCGCCGCCTGGCCGTTCACCCGCCTGGTGCACGTGTGGAGCGCGCCGATCGGGTACCTCGCCCGGCCCTACATCGTCTACCGCCGCCGGGCCGTGCCGACGGCCGCCGCGCGGGCCGCGACGGGCGGCAACCGGCGGGCCCCGCACCCGGGGCGGACCCGATGAGCCACGGCCCCGCGCTGTCGGCGGACGCCACGGCACTCGCGAGCACCGGTTCCACGGGCTCCGCCCGGCGCACCGGACTGGTGATGCTCCTGACCGGGATCGCCGGCTGGCTCGCCTCGTTCCAACTGACCTTGGACGACTGGCGGTTGCTGCGCGATCCCACGTACACGCCGCCGTGCGACATCAGTCCGGTGGTGAGCTGCGGCAGTGTGATGTCCAGCGCTCAGGGCCGGGTGTTCGGCTTCCCCAACATGCTGCTCGGGCTGGGCGCGTTCGCGGCCGTGGCCGTCCTGGGGGTCGCCGTCCTGACCGGGTCCCGGCTGAGCCGGGGCCTGTGGCTCGCGCTGGACGCCGGAGCCCTGGCGGGGGTGGTGTTCGTCCACTGGCTGATCGCGCAGTCGCTCTACGAGCTCGACAGGATCTGCCCCTACTGCGCCGGGGTATGGGTCTCCACCATCGCGCTGTTCTGGTACGCCACCGTGCACTGCCTGGAACGGGGCCTCCTGCCCGCGCCTCGCCCGGTCCTGACGCTCGTCAGGGAGTCCCACTGGATGCTGCTCATCGCCTGGTACGGGGTGATCGCGCTGCTCGTCCTGACCCGCTTCTGGCCGTACTGGAGCAGCCTGTTCTGATACGGGGCCGAGGCCCCCTGTGGGAGCCGGCGGCGGCACGCCCGGTGCCCGCCGACGGCTCCCCCGCGTCACGAACCGTCCGCGTGCACCGCGTACACGTAGCGCTTGTTGACGTACTCGCCCACGTTCCAGATCACGGACTCGCTGAACGCCCACTTGGACGCTCCGCTGCTGTGGTAGCTGAGGTCCTCGCAGCCGATGACCAGGTCGCAGACCGCGCTCGCCGTCGATCCGCCGGAGGTGAAGGTGCGCAGGGTGCCCTTGGTGGAGGGACCGTCGCTGGCGGACAGGTAGTGCTTGGTGTTGCGGGACACCACGCCCTGGATCTTCTGCTGGCTGACGGTGACGGCCTCCGTCGCGGTGAGCGAGGCGAGCTGCCGGTCGGTGTAGTCGAGGTTCCAGCGGACCACCTTGGGGGTGGTGGTGGCGACGCCGGTGCCGTTGAACGAACCGTCTGTGTAGCTGACTGTCCCGGACAGGGAGTACTCGCTGATGACGAGGCTGTCGGGGCTGCTGGCGCGGTCCAGGCCGATGGCCGTGTAGCGCAGGTACTTGCCGGCGTTGTCGTAGGCGTGGCTCTGCGGCAGGACGTACTGGTACCCGTAGCCGTAGTACTGACCGTCGGTGTGCAGACCGCACACGTCCTTCTCGGTCAGCGGCACCTTGAAGAGGGTGTTGAGATCGAACACCCGCAGGCCCTTGTAGGTGTCGACCACATAGAGAAGGTTCCCGTACCACATGATGCCGCCGGCATGCTTGCGGATCGGGTTGAAGGAGAACTCGCCCGTGGAGGTCTTCACCGGCTCGACCAGCAGGACGTGCCGGTACTTGGGCGCCGAGGCGTTGTTGTAGTTGACGAAGGTGAGCCGCAGGCCCTTGTCCAGCGTGTAGTTGTCGACGCCGTCACCGTCGGGGTCGGTCTCGAAGTACCAGGAGGCGAGGACGACACGGTTGGTCCCGGCGTCGGGGTAGGTGCCGTCGCCGTAGGCGTCCGCGCTGGTGGTGACGCCCTGCGGGATCCAGTAGTCGACCGCCTGGTCGTCGTCGTCCCAGGCGAAGCCCGTCTCGAAGGCCTCGGAGGTGCTGGGGGCGCTGGTGAGGTGCGTGGCGCTGCGGTTCACGTCGGCGATGACGGCCGTCGCGTCCACCGTGGGCAGCTTCGTCGCCAGACCCGCCGTCAGATCGGCGAACTCACCGTAGCTGTTGGCGGTGCGGGCGGTGAGGGAGAACTGCCCGGCGTCGATGGTGGCCGCCTGAGCCGGGGAGGCGGAGAGAACGCTGCCGGCGGCTCCGATGAACGGGGCGGCGGCCATTCCCTTGATGATCGCTCTGCGTGTCATGGTCACAGCAGGCGAAGGTATTCCGTTCTTGATCGACAACGCAAGCGGCCCTCGGACGATGCCGGTGGCCCCCGGCATCAGGCCCCGGATCGGGGGTACTCCCGTAGGGGAGGTACATGATGTTCGAGGCAGGTGACATCCGCGAATGGCGTGGTCACGACGTGGTGGACCCCGGCGGCCACAAGATCGGCACCCTGGAGTCCGTCTACGTCGACACGGCCACCGACGATCCGTCCTTCGCCACCGTGACCGTGGGCCTGCCCACGCGCCGGCGTCTGGTGTTCGTCCCCCTGGACCGGGCGACCGTCGGGCCGGGTTATCTGCGGGTCGCGCACGAGAAAGGGCTGGTGCGCAGGGCGCCGTTCATCGACACGGACGGCGTGCTGCCCGCGACGGACGAACCCGAGGTCTTCGCGCACTACGACCTCGCCTACACACCGGGTCTCAAGGGCGAGCGCCGTCTCGCCCGTCGCTGACACGCCCCGCAACACCGACGGGAGAGCCGATGAGCCTGTTCCTGTTCCTGCTCCTCGTGGCGGTCGTCCTCGGCATCATCGGGTTCGCCGCCCACGGACTGTTCTACCTGCTGGTCATCGGCTGTCTCGTCCTGCTCGCCGATCTCGCCTATGTGGGTCTGCGTCTGCGCCGCGGCGGCCGCAGGCACCGCGTGGCCCGTTGACCGCCGGGCCCCCGGGCCGGTGGGCCTGAGCGGGGTCTGCGTCTGCGCCGCGGCGGCCGCAGGCACCGCGTGGCCCGTTGACCGCGGGACCCCCGGGCCGGTGGGCCTGAGCGCTTCCGCGATCGGCGGTCACGCGCCGGACGGCCGGGTGGCGGGGTGGCCGGGTACGGAATCCTCGTACCCGGCCACCCCGCCACCCGGCCGTCGCGGACGCGGCGGCACCGAGGCCGGAGCCGCCGCCTTTGGAGCGTCGTCCTCAGCCTCCGAGGTAGGGGCTGTAGAGCGCGGACAGGAAGCGGGTGACGATGACCTCGCGGGTGGCCGCCGGGAGGGCGTCCAGGAGGCGGTTGACCGGGGCCATCCGGGCCGCGTTCTCACCGCTCAGGTCGACGCCCGCGGCCGGGAGCAGGGCCGCGAAGGAGGCGTTGTCGAGCTCGGTCAGATCCACCTGGGTGAGCAGGTCGACGATGTCCGCGGGCGGCGTCGGAGGGCCGAGCGGACGGACGGTCTCGACGCACTCGCGCAGAACGGCGAGCAGTTCGCCGACCCCCCGCTCGCTGACCCCGGTGAGGGTCAGGTGCAGGTTGGCCGGGAGGCCGTCGAGGCTGAGCTGCGGCTGGAGGAAGAAGCCCCGGGCGCGGGTCTCGTCGGCGAGGGCGAACAGGTCAAGCGGGGTCTCGGCCGCCGGGTCGGCGCCGAGGGCGACCAGGGTGGCGTCGGGGCTGCCGAGGACGGTGAGCCCGTCGATCTCCTCCACACCGGCGATCAGGGCACGGGTCGCGGCGAGGGCGGCACGGCCCAGTTCGCGGTAGCCGTCGGCGCCGAGCGCCTGCAGCGTGGCCCAGGCTCCGGCGAGGGGCCCTGCGCCCTTGCTGCTCTGGATCGTGGAGTTGACGACGGTGTAGCCGGGCCAGGTCGCGCAGGCGTAGTAGGCGTCGAGGCGCAGCGCCTCGTCGCGGAACAGCAGGACCGAGGCGCCCTTGGGGGCGTAGCCGAACTTGTGCAGGTCGCAGGAGAGGGACGTGACGCCGGGGACGGAGAGGTCGAAGGCCGGGACGGGCGCGCCGGCCTCGGCGAGCCAGGGGAGCAGCCAGCCCCCGACGCACGCGTCGACATGGCAGGGGATGCCGCGGGCGGCGGCGTCGGCGGCTATCTCCGCGACGGGGTCGATGACGCCGTGGGCGTAGGACGGGGCGGAGGCGACGACCAGGACCGTGTTCTCGTTGCAGAGTTCGGCGATCGCGGCGGGGTCGGCGCGGTACGTCTCGGGGTCGACGGGCGCGCTGCGCACGGTGACCCGCAGATAGCTGCCGGCCTTATGAAAGGCGGCGTGGGCGGTGACGGGGACGACGATCTCCGGGGCCAGGACGTCCGGGCGGGCGTCCCGGGCGGCCTTGACCGCGAGGATGATCGACTCGGTACCGCCGCTGGTGAAGATGCCCGGGGTGGTGTCGTCGCCGCCGAGGCGGGCGGCGGTCGCGCCGACGACCTGGCGTTCGAGGGCGACGATGCTCGGGAAGGCGGTCGGGTCCAGCCCGTTGACCTCCATCATCGTCACGTAGGCGCGTTCGGCGGCCTCGCGCACCTCGGGACGGCCGCTGTCGTAGACGTAGGCGGTGGTGTTCCCGCCCCGGGTGGGCAGGTCGGCGGCCGTGAGGGCGGCGAGTTCGGCCAGGAGGTCGGCGCCGGAGCGGCCGGTCTCGGGCAGGCCCGGGTGGGCGGCGCGGGCGTCGGCGGCGGTCTGCTGGTACGTCGTCATCGGGTGGATTCCGTTTCTCGCACGGCGCGGCGGTGGCCGTAGGCGCGCAGGGCGGGGAGGGAGAGCAGCATGAGCAGGGCGGGGACGAGGCTGAAGCCCAGGAGGATGCCGGTGCGGGCGGTGGCGGTCTGGGCGACGGGGTGGTCCAGGGTGGAGGAGACGAAACCGGTGGCGGCCAGGGCGATCGAGTAGGCGCCGGGTCCGGCCGCGAGTCCGACGGTCTCGCCGGCCGTCCACAGGCCGGTGAACGCGCCGGACTGGACCTGTCCGGTCCTGGCCGTGTCGGCGTGCACGGTGTCGGGCAGCAGGGCGAGCGGCAGGACCTGGAGGGCCGCGTAGCAGACGCCGAGCAGCCCGCACAGCGCGAGCGTCGCGGCGACCGCGGCGGTGCCGTCGCCGCTGCCCGCGGCCGGGAGCAGGGCCGCCGAGCCGAGGGCGTAGCCGCAGGTCGCGACCGTGAGGCAGCGCAGCCGTCCCCATCGTCCCGCGGCCTTGGCCCACAGCGGGACGGCGACGGCGCTGGGCGCGACGAGACAGACGAACAGCATCGAGGTCAGGCCGTAGCCGCCGAGCCGGTAGGTGGCGACGTACGGTGCGGCCGCGAGCATGATCGCGACGGCCGCGGCCTGGAGCACGAAGGAGAGCAGCAGCGCGAAGAAGGCGCGGTTGCCTCGTGCGGTGCGGAACGCGGCGACCAGTCCGAGGGGTTCGGGTCCGGGCCGTGAGCGCACCCAGCGGGTGCCGAGCGCGGGGACCAGCAGGACCGCCGCGATGACGAGGCCCACGGCCAGCCCCATCGTTCCGTACCCCTTGCGGCCGCCGCCCGCGATGTCGACGACGAGGGGTGCGGCGCCGCCCGCGACGAGGATGCCGAGGGTCAGGAACACGATCCGCCAGACCATGATCCGGGTGCGGACGGCCGGCTCGGGCGACATCTCGGCCGGCAGGGCGACGTAGGGCACCTGGAACAGGGAGAAGGCGCTGGCGGCCAGGACGAAGGTGACCGTCACCCACACCGCCGCGCCAGTGCCGGTCAGCGGGGACAGGAACATCGCCGCGAAGGCGGCGGGCAGGGCGAGGGCGCCGGCGACCAGGAGCCGGGTCCGGCGGCCGGTGCGGACGGCCTCGCGGTCGCTCGCGGCCCCGACCAGGGGGTTGAACACCGCGTCCCAGGCCTTGGGCAGGGTGACGACGAGTCCGGCGACGCCCGCGGGGACACCGAGGGCGTCGGTCATGAAGTAGAGGAGCAGCAGACCGGGGACGGTGGAGAACACGCCGGTGCCGACCGAGCCGAGTCCGTAGACGAACAGGCGGCGCCGGGTGATGTCCCCGACGGCGGACGGCGGGACCACGGCGGTCGTCATCCGCGCTCCTGGTCGCGCGCGTCCCGGGCGCCGAGCCCCAGATCGCGCAGGACGAGGGAGCGCAGGTGGGCGCGGAAGCGGGGGACGTCGGCGCGGATGCCCGAGCGGCAGAAGCCGTGGGTGCTCCACAGCACCGTCCAGACGGTCATCTCCACGTCGGCGGGCGCGGCGGACGGCCCGGCCGGGACGACCTCGCGCACGGTGTCGGTGACCGCCTCGATGAGCGGCCGGGCGTACGCGGCCTCCAGGTCGGCGAACTCCGCGGCGTCCGAGAGCCAGCGGCGCATCCACAGGGCCGGGATGTGCGGCTGGTCGAGACAGAAGTCGAGGTACCGGTCGACCAGTCCGGTGACGGCGGCGACCGGGTCGGCGGGCGCGAGCTCACGGAACGCGGCCAGCGCGTCCGTGAGCACCTTCTGCTCGGCGAGGTGGGCGCGCAGCATGACCTCGCGGTAGAGGTCCGGCTTCCCGCCGACGTGGTAGGCGACGGTGGCCATGTTCAGTCCGGCCTCGGCGGCGATCCGGCGGGTGCTCGTGCCGTCGTAGCCGTGGTCGGCGAACAGGGAGGTGGCGGCCGCGATGATGCGTTCGCGGCTGGCATCGGGTGGCAGGGGTGCCGGAGCCGGTGCGTCGGGTGGCGAGTCGGACATGGCGGGGAGGATATGCCGCCGCGGCATCCCGATCAATCGATTGATGGAGAGAATTTCGCGAACCCCGCCGCGCCGCTCCCCGTCCGGCCCGTACGCTCCTGCGGGTGACGCCCCGCCGGGAGGACCGCCCGGCCGGCGGCGGCCCGGGGCGCCGGGGCGCCTCACCGTGCACCTGCGCACCGACTGTGACGCAGAACACGGAGAGGGGCCCAGATTTTACCCTTCAAAATGATCAATGGGGCGTCGACATCCGTACCCCCTGTGAAATCTGATCAATTCGTCAGGAGGCATCATGCCCGTCTCACGCAAATTGGCAGGAACGGTCTTCGTGGGCGGCGCGCTGACCCTGACCCTGGCCGCGCTGGTGTATCCGACCATGCTCGGCTACCAGACCGCGTCCAGCGCCCAGACGCGTGTCATCTCCGACACCCAGTGGGGTCCGCTCACCGAGGCCGACCGGGACTTCGTCGTCAAGGTCCGCGCGGCCGGCCTGTGGGAGTACCCGCTGGGCGAGATCGCGCTGAAGAAGGGCTCGACGCCGGCGATGCGGGAGGCCGGCAAGCACCTGATCGTCGGGCACGCCCGGCTGGACGAGCTGGACCGCAAGGTCGCCGCCCAGCTGAACATCACGCTGCCCAACCAGGCGTCCCCGCAGCAGCAGCAGTTCGTGGCCACCTCCGTCGCCCAGAGCGGGAAGGCGTTCGACACGACGGCCGCCAACATCCTGCGCGTCACGCACGGTTCGATCTTCTCGGTGATCGCCAAGGTGCGCGCCACCACGAACAACTCCCTCGTGCGCGAGCTCGCGAACCTCGCCAACGACACGGTCCTCGACCACATCACCATGATGGAGAAGACCGGCACGATCAACTTCGACCAGGTCATCGCCCAGCAGAGCGCCCCGCCCACGCTCCCCAAGGACCAGCTCACCCCGCCCCCGCCGCAGCCGGGCGCCCCGACGGTGGTCCTCACCCCCCGCCCCGACCTGAACGTGCACACGGACACCCCGACGCCCAGCCCGACGGTCGGCTGACCGGCCGGGCCGGCCGCGTCGGCCCCCGGGAGCGCCTGCCGGCCCTTGCGGGCCGGCAGCCCGGACGTCAGTCCGGCCGCGTGCCCTGCCAGCCGTCGCGGTGCAGGACCCGGTCCAGGGGCAGCCGCGGACCGGGGCGGAAGGTGCTCCGCAGCGGATGGGCCGTCGGCAGGAGTGCGCCCTGACGGACGGTCGGCGGCAGTCCCAGCAGGTCGGCGACCTCCCGTTCGCGATCGAGGTGGACCGCCGTCCAGGCGGTGACCAGGCCCCGGCTGCGGGCGGCGAGCGCGTAGCTCCAGGCGGCCGGCAGCAACGACCCCCACACACCGGCCTGGTTGCCCTCGGGCAGCCGCCCGCCGTCCAGTTCGAGACAGGGGATGACGAGGACCGGCACCCGGTGCAGCCGGTCCGCGAGGCTCCGGGCGGCGGTGAGCACGGAACGCGCGGGGCCGGGCAGTTCCGCGAGCCGGCCGAGACCGGCGGCGTTGCGTTCGTGGAACGCGGCCCGGTACACCTCGGCGACGGCCGCGCGGACGTCCGGGTCGGTGAGCACGATCCATCGCCAGTTCTGCCGGTTGTTGCCGTTCGGCGCCTGCAGGGCGATGCGCAGACAGTCCTCGACCACGGCGGGGTCCACCGGACGGTCCAGGTCGAGGCCGTGCCGCACGGACCGTGTGGTGGTGAGCAACTCCTCGCAGGACAGAGGCGGTTCGCCGGTCGTCATCGCAGCACCGCCAGCGCGGTGAGCGCCAGGTGGGTGCCCGCGACGAAGACGGTCGCCGGGAGCATCGGCCACCCGCCGCGTCCCGCCGCCAGGAACCGCCGGGCACCGTGCACGGCGAGGACGGCCGGCGCACAGGGCAGCAGCGCGAGCGGGCCCCGCGGCGCGAACAGCAGGATCTCGCAGACGACCGCGCCGGCCGCGAAGCCCACGGTCGTCGCGGCGGCGCGCCTCGGGCCCAGGGCGGCCGAATACAGTCCGGCACCCGGCGCCGCCTCCCAGGCGGTCTTGCGGGCGAACTCGAAGTGCAGGAAGACACCGGCGCACAGGACGAGCAGCAGGGCGCCGCCCGGACCGGCGGTGACGGTGCCCGCGGCGACGAGCGAGCCGTACACATAGCCGCCGAGCAGCAGTTGGACCGGGTAGGTGACCGCCAGGCCCAGCAGGGGCCGGTCACGGAGCGCGGGACACCGCCGCTCCAGCGGGACGAGCAGCAGGGCGTAGCCGAGGGCCGCGAGGACCAGCAGGACGGCCGCCGTCGAGAGGGCCGCGTTCAATCCGGTCACGACGGCGGCGGTCACCGCCATGGCGCCGCGCAGTTCGGCCGCGGTGACGGCGCCGGTGACCAGCGGCCGCTCCGGGTGGTGGACCCGGTCGTGGGCGAGGTCCTTCTGCTCGTCCAGTATGCGCAGGAACAGCAGGGCCAGGACGACGCTGACGACCCGGATCCCGGTGGCGGCCGAGGGACGCCAGGCGGTACCGGCCGCGGACACCGCCGAGCCCTCGAGCGCGAGGACCCACAGCAGTCCGTAGGTGACGTAGATCCGGGGCCGGAACCTGTCCAGCAGGAAGCGGCCCAGCCGGGCGGGGACACGCGGGGCGGTGACGGTGAGGGTGGTCATGGCGTCCGTCCGGGCGGATGGGGTTCGGGAACGGGCCGGCACGGGCTCACGCGGCCCTGGGAGCGGTCGGGGCCGGCAGGACCCGTGCCGGTCCCGGGTCCGCGTCGGCGAGCCGGATGACGCCCTCGGCGGCCAGCGCGCCGGGCTGGCGCAGAGTGCACTCGATGCCGGTGCCCGGCAGGGGCGGGGCGGCCCGGCACTCCAGCGGCAGGTCCATCTCGGCGAAGCGCCGGAAGTGCGCGGACAGGGCCACGGGCAGCGGGCTGGGTGTGCGGACGGTCCCGGCCGACACGGCCGCGCGCAGGGCGAGTTGGCGGAAGGCCTCCAGTTCCAGCATGCCGGGCACATGGTCCACCCAGTGGTCGTAGAGGGTGGGGTGGGTGGTCTCGGCCACCAGGCGTGCGGTGTGGGTGCCGTCCTCCGCGGTGCGCGGCGGGGAGATCACCGTGTTGGCGCGGGCGCGGCGGCCGACGAGCGCGGGATCCACGTGGGGTCCGCGCAGGGCGACGGGGACGGCGGGCAGGCCGAGGGCACCGCGCTGCCCGGACCGCAGACCGGCCCATTCCTCGGGCGTCATCCAGGAGTAGTCGATGCGGGCGCGCAGGGCCTCACGGTCGCCGAGGACGAGCGTGAAGGCGAGCCGCAGGCCCCTGATCCCGGCCCCGGTGCGGAACCGCCGCTCGATCCGGCTGGTGATCACCGCGTCGGCGGGTCCCTCGGGGCGGGTGAGGGCGGACGGGTCCCGCACCTCGAACTCCATGGCCCGCAGCAGGAACTTGTGCCCCAGGCGGACGCCGAGGTGGCGGTGGGCGACCACGAAGATGCCCTGGCGGCACGCCTCGAGCAGCAGGAAGGGGTCGAGGCGCCTGCCGGGGCCGAGGACGTCGTCGTAGAAGGCGTGGCGCCGGGGGAACCGCGCGGCCAGCACCATCTCGTCGTCGCCGCGGCTCTCGGCGTCGGTCAGGAACACCTCCGCGACCGCGGAGCGGTGCACCAGGTCCTTGGGGAGCTTCCGGGTGAACTGCACGGCCGGCCCCCTCAGTTCGCGGTGGCGCGGACGGCGTCCAGATGGCGGCGCCAGGTGTCGGCGTCGGCCCCGTCCAGCACCGGCGCCCGGCCGGGCTGCCGCATCGGGAGGACCTTCGAGCCGACGACGACGGTGTCCCACGGGTCGAGGACGGTCCCCCGCCGCCAGGCGGTCTCCAGCAACGCGCGCGGAGGGGCGAGGGGATCGGCGCCCCCGTACTCGGAGACGGTGGCGCGCAGCCGGGCGAGGGCGGGCTCGAAGTCGAGGTCCCGGGGCTCGGTGGCGGCGTGCAGCCGGGCGGCCAGATCCAGCGCGTCCTCGGTACGGTCCTCGTCGGCGAGGGCGGAGCGGAAGAGGCGGTCGCGCCCGGTGTCGTCGAAGTGGACGGCCAGCTCGCGCAGGACGTCGGCCGGTTCGTCGGGGGTGTGCACCAGGTTCAGCAAGTAGCTGTAGCGGCCCAGGAGATGGCGGAGCTGGCCGGGCCGGCGGGCGTCCGGGTCCGTGGGTCCCTTCAGCCGGGTCAGTTCGACCGAGGCGGGCACGTCCAGGTCGTTCTCTGGGCGGACGAGCAGGACGAGGGCGTCGGCGTCCTCCAGGAAGAGGGCGGCCAGCCGCCTGCGGTACGGGGTGGCGAGGTTCCACTGGAAGTACCACAGGGAGCGGATCATGGTGCGGGTCAGCCGGGTGACGGCCGCGCCGACGATCCTGAAGCCCCGCGCGGACAGCCAGTCCACGGCGGTCTCCAGCCGCCGGGCCACGACGGCGTCGGGCTTGAGCAGCAGCATGGCGTGCCGGTGGGCGAAGCCGGTGACGTCGGCGGTGAGCGCGGCGAGCTGGTCGTGGCTCTCCTGGTAGTAGGTGTCGGCTCCGTAGAGCCGCTGCTTGTCGGGGTGGCAGGTGAGCAGCGGTGAGACGGGTATGCCGTACGAGGGCTCGGCGAGGTGGGCGGGGATCATCGGTGGGTGCTCCCGTCGGGTCGGGCGGCGTGCGGCCCCTTGCGGGGCGGCGGGCCGAGATAGCCGGTCGCGAGGCAGTGGTCGAGGAGGCGGCGCAGATAGGCGTGCGCGCCCTTGGCGGGCGGACGGTGGCCGAAGGCCCCGGCACGGGTGGCGTCGAAGCGGACGCGGCGCCGGAAGTAGGGGGCGTACAGGGAGACGACGCGGTCGTAGTACGGGCGTTCGCGGCCCGGCAGGGCCCGGGCGGAGAACGCGGACGGCGGCACGAACCGCGGTACGTGGAAGGACGGGTACTCGGCGAGGACGTCGGACATGTCCCGCAGGGTCAGCTCGTGGCCGACCGCGTGCAGGGTACGGCCCTCCGCGTCCTCGAACCGGGTGGCGGCCTCGGTCACCAGGTCGGCGACCCGGTCGACCGGGGCCAGGTCGAGGACGGCGTCCAGGTGGCCGGGGACCGTACGGAGCAGGCCCCTGGTCAGGACCCGCAGGACGGGGTAGACGGTCTTGAGGTCGCGGACCCGGCCGGTGCGGGTGGCGCCGGTGACGATGCTCGGGCGCACCACGGTCACGGGCAGACCGTCCGCGGCGGCCTTGCGGACCAGGGTCTCGGCGGCCAGCTTGCTCTTCTCGTAGTCGTTGCCCGGGCGCTGGCCGACCTCGAGCTCGTCCTCGTACGCGATGCCGTCGCGTTCGCCGCACACATAGGCGGTGCTGACGTGCACCAGGGGCGTGCGGCCGGCCAGGGCGAGGCCCAGGACGTGCCGGGTGCCCTCGACGTTGACGCGCTCGTAGCGGCCCCCGGGCAGCCCGAAGTCGGTGACGGCGGCGCAGTGCACGATGCGGTCGGCGTCGGCGGCGAGACGGCGGTCGTCTCCGCTCAGCCCGAGGCCGGGGCGGGTGACGTCGCCGGCGATCCGGGTGAGGGTGCCCGGACCGGGGGCGAGTCCGCGGCCGTTGTTGCGGACGAGGTCGCCGTTGTGGTGCAGCACGGCGAGCACGGTGTGGCCGGCGGCGGTGAGCCGGGCGGTCACCTCGGTCCCCACGAAACCGCTGGCGCCGGTCACCAGCACCGTCAGCCGCTCGCGGGTCCCCGGATCGAGAGGCTTCGGATCGGGGGTCTTCAACTCAGGGACCTTCGGATCGGGGGTCCTCGGATCGGGGATCCGCGGCTCCGGGGTCCTCGGCTCGGGAACGGTCGGACCGGAAGGCGTCTGATCGGACATCGGTGGATCCTCCGCGCGGAACGTCGAGTCGGGTGCTCGGGAGTCCTGGGGCGTCAGCGAGCCGGGTGGGGCTGGGCCCCGTTGCCGGCCAGCAGGTCGCGGGCCTCCTCGATGGGCAGCTCCGCGCCGAGGTGGGCGCCCATGCGCAGCCAGTCGTGGCCGAGTTGGAGCGTCGCCCGCCAGGTGTACGCGGAGTCGAAGGACAGGGGGAAGGAGTCGGCGCCGACGGCACCGCGGACCAGCGCGATGAAGCGGCGCAGCTCCGCGCGGAGGGCGTCGCCGTCCTCCGCCGACCGCACGCCCCGCGCCAGGAGTTCCCGGGCACGCACGCCGATCGGCACGGTGCCCTCGGGCAGCAGCTCCATGCGGCGTACGAGGTCGGTGTCCGCGGGCAGCGGGTTGACCCCGTGGGCACTGAACAGCCCGCGCAGCGCGGCGTGCACGGCGCGGCGCGCGGTGAGTTCGGCGACCCGGTGCTGACCCCGCCGCAGGGCACCGGTCAGGTCCTCGACGGCGTTCTCGACCACCACGTTGGACCACACGAGGGCCATAGCGGCGGCGGCGAACCGGTCGGCGGGCAGGGGCATCAGGTCGACCGCGCGGGATCCGGTGACGGCCGCGCCGCCCACCGACAGCAGGGGCTGGAGGGTGGAGGGCGGCGGGGTCACGTGGCCGGGTGGCGCGGCGAGCGGAAGGGCGGGGGTGACCGTCCCGCCGCCCTTCCAGGCGAGGCGGACCAGTCCGTGGCGCAGGAACGCGGCGACGATCCGGCCGGGGTCGGTGACGCCGGTGACGGCGCTGTCGGCCAGGACGCGGGGCAGGGGCCGGCCGAGGACGAGGGAGCGCCACACGCCGCCGGCGTCGGCGCCGAGGGCGAACACGTCACGCCGGCCGCGGACGACGTGGACCCGTTCACCGGTCTGCCAGGTGGTCACCCCCGCCACCCGGGCGACGGTGAGGCGTTCGGGCCGCCGGGGGAGGTCGGTGAGCCCGAGGTCCTCGGCGAAGTCGAGGCAGGCGGTCAGATGGAAGTGGGCGGCTCCGGCGTCGCCGGGTGGCACGGCGGCCGACTCCAGCTCCCAGTAGCGGTCGCGGACGTCGGTCCGTCCCGCCCGGTCCAGCTGCATGGACAGCCACTTGGGTTCGAGATAGGTCTCACCGAGGTCCGCCGCCCAGGACTTGACGCTCTGGACGAGCGCGGCGCGGGTCCAGTCGACCGCCTCGTCGCTCTCGCCGAGGCACTGCAGGGCCAGCGCGTGCCGCAGCGACTGCCGGGCCCGGTGCGCCCACCAGTGGGCGGTGATCCGGCGGAACCGCTCCCCGGGCAGGAGCGCTTTCACCTCCTCGACGAGGGCGTGGCCGCGCAGCGGATGGCTGTGCAGGACGCGCTGGCAGCGGTTGAGGAGGTCCTCGGAGATCCCCGCCGGGCGCCCGGCCGAGCGCTCCACCTCCCGGAACTGTTCGGCCAGTTGACGCACCGACCGGGTGCGGATCTCCACCCTTCTGCCGTCCACGAACAGCAGCGACGGCATGGTCGGGAGGTCGTCGGCGCGGCGGCTCACGAGCAGGAAGTCGATGTCGGAGGAGGGGTTGCCGAACCCCTCGGCGATGGAGCCCTCCAGGGTCACGGCCCACTCGGTGTCC
Source organism: Streptomyces aureus (assembly GCF_000725495.1). Classification (GTDB taxonomy): domain Bacteria; phylum Actinomycetota; class Actinomycetes; order Streptomycetales; family Streptomycetaceae; genus Streptomyces; species Streptomyces aureus_B. The sequence continues at coordinate 43,848 of NZ_JNZD01000021.1, read as the reverse complement.
GGGGGCAGTTCGGCGAGCGACTTGTCGAGCAGGTCCTGCAGCCGTTCCTCGGTGAGGATCACTGACGTGTCTCCGTTCGGGGGCTGTCCGGGGCGGCGTCCGTGCCGTCCCGGGGCGGGGCCTCGACCACGGTGACCGTCCCGGCGGCGCCGTCGACCCGCAGCCGGGTGCCGGAGCGGATCCCGGTGGTGGCGCCCTCGACCTGGACGACGGTCGGGATGCCCAGCTCCCGGGCCACGACGGCCACATGGGTCAGGGGACTGCCGCGCTCGATGACCAGGGCGGCGGCCGAGGACAGCGCGGTCACCCAGCCCGGGTCGGTGCGATATGTGATCAGGACGCCGCCGCCGATGTCGCGCGGGGTGTCGGTGACCACGGCGGGGCCTTCGGCGACACCGGGGCAGCAGGGGACTCCGCTCAGTTCGCGGGCGCCGCCGGTGACGGCCGGGCCGCCGCTCCAGCCGGCGCGTTCGAGGTTGCCCGACCAGTACGGCGCGCCGCGGGTGGTGAAGCGGGACGGGGCGTGCAGGGCGGCGTCGGCGGCCTGCTGCCGGCGCCGCAGCGCGACCAGGTCCCGCAGTTCGGTGTGGTCGATCATGCCCTCGTAGGCGCCCCGGACCTCGTCCAGGCGCAGGAAGAAGATGTCGTCCCAGGAGTCGATGGCGCCGGCGCGCGCGAGGTCGCGGCCGAGGGCGCGCAGCATCCGTTTGGCCGCTCCGAAGGCGCGGGTGCGGCAGAACCTGAGCCGTTCCCGGTCGGCGAGCGCGGCGCGGGCCTTGCCCCGCACCCGTTCGTACACCCAGCGCCGCGGCCGGCTCAGGTGCTCGTCGAGGTAGGCGTCGGCCTCGGAACCGCGGTCCGCCAGGACCCGGCCGTCGCTGTCACTGGTGTCGGTACCGGCTGCGTCCCCGGTGCCGGTTGCGGTGCCGGTCTCCGGCAGGGTCTCGCGGAGCAGGGTGAAGAGTCCCGCCGGGTTCTCCCGCAGGTCGGGGACCTCCAGCTTGAGTTCGTCGGGGCTGCGGTAGCCGTAGTCGGCGATGTAGGCGTCGACGGCGCGCAGGAACCGGGTGTGACCGGCCTCGTGCAGCGCTTGGTGGGCGTCGGCGTCCGGGGTGCGCTCCAGGAGTGCCAGGACCTCGCTGTCGGCGCGCGCCTGGGCGGCCAGCTCGCGCAGGGCCCAGACGGGTTCGGCGGACTCGACGGCCTTGCCGGGGGCGGCCGCCGCCCAGGTGAACCACTCGGGTGCCTCCGGCAGCCAGCGGCGGGTGAGCAGGGCCAGCAGTCCGACGGAGAGCAGGATCGTCGCGTCGAGGGTCTGCATCGGGCCCCATTTCTCGATGAGTTCCCGTTGCAGTCGCCGGAATCGGCGGTAGGTCTCGTCTCCCGGCAGGGCGTCGTAGTCGACATTGTTGAATACCGTGTACGCGCGATAGAAATCTCGATGAAACGTGGCGACCGATTTCCGGATGCTGAGAAATCTTCCGGCAAAGATGACCGTACGTGTCAGACGCGAAACCTGACCGCGCAGTCCGGTCCGGGGCGTGAACGGATGGAGCGAGTCCGCGACTTCGTCGGAAATGCTCTCGGCGACGCCCAGGGATTTCTCCAGGACACGCCGGTTGAGCGGGTAGAACGGAGCCAGGCGCACCATCCGGTACCAGTGGAACAGGTTGTAGTAGACCCGTCCGTGGATGTGGCCGAGCAGGTGCGGGGTCCACTCCTGCGCCTCGCGCAGCCGCTCCCCGCGGACCCCGAGGGCGCGGGCGTAGCTGTCGTACACCTTCGCGTAGGTGTCGGCGGCGAAGCTGTAGGTCAGCGGGGACACGACACCGCTGAAGCTCTCGATGATGTTGGAGTTGTCCCAGAGCCGCAGATCCCGCCCGGGTTCCGGCGCGGCCTCGGCGGCGGGGGCGGGGGTCGTGACGGGCCGGCTCTGCAGGATCCACAGCACGTCCTCGGCGAAGGCCCATTCGATGTCCTGGGCGGTGCCGAACAGGGCGGTCAGCCGGGAGCCGGCCGTGTGCAGCAGCTCCAGCCTGTCGGAGGTCAGGGACAGCGCGGCACGGTCCTCGTCGGCGACCCGCGACACCTGGCAGCCGGGCCCGGGGCCGGCGTCGTACCGCTCCTTCTTCTCGCCGATCACCGTGGTCAGCGGCTCGCCGGTGGTGGCGTCCAGGACGACGGTGTCGGCGTCGACGGCGCCGGACACGAGCCCCTCCCCCAGTCCGTGGACGGCGCTCACGACGTAGCGGTCGGTGCGTCCGGTGACCGGGTCCGTGGTGAACAGCACCCCGCTGAGTTCGGCGGCCACCATGTGCTGCAGGACGACGGCGACACCGCCGGTGTCCACCGGCAGCCGGTGCTGCGCCCGGTAGCGCAGGGAGCGTTCGGAGAACGCCGAGGCCCAGCAGCGGCGGACGTGGGCGACGACCTCGTCGAGTCCACGGACGTTGAGGAAGGTGTCGAACTGGCCGGCGAAGGAGTGCCGTTCGCCGTCCTCCTGCGGGCCCGAGGAGCGCACGGCGACCGCGCCGCCGCCGGCCAGACCGTAGGCCAGTCCGATGGCGTCGGTGAGCCGGTCGCCGAGCGGCGCGTCCTCGATCAGCCGGGCGATCTCGGCGGCGATCCGGCCCGCCCGCGCCTCCAGGTCGCCGGCGAGCAGGCGCCTCAACTGCCCGTCCAGGCCGCCGTCGCGGCAGAATTCGCCGAAAACGTCCAGGCCGATGATCGACCAACGCGGTACTTGAAATCCGGACGCGGTCAGGGCGTGCAGGTTCTTCCCTTTTCCACCGGCCCATTCGGCGGCAATGGATGCGTCACTTGACGGCGTGAGGACGTGCGGGGACCCGTGCTCGGATCCCGTGGTGGGCGACAATGCGCTTCCCCTCCAAGGGTGGTGCTCGGCCTCGCCCGAATGTTGCACAGCAGGGCCGGTCGAAAAAACTCCCCCTGGCCGTCGTAGGCGCTTTTCGGTCGTCGTATCCCATTCAAATTCCGATCGCGCGCCGCTGTTCAGGACGGATGGCGCCGCCGCGCGGGGAAACGGGACGATCCGGCCGAAGTGGATCGGCCGGGCTCCGTCGGCGGGCCGGGGCCGAGCGGTCATACCCGGCGGTAACACCGTGTACGTCGCGCCACGCCGCCGCCTCGCGGATCGCGGGCCCGGGCCCCGGCGGAGCGCCGCGTGGACCAACGCCCGCCACAAAGCCACACGTTCGGACACGGCTACCGGGGCGAGCAGAAAGGAAAGCAACAAATATTGACGCAATCAACCAGCGCTTGTAACTTCCGTCTCAGTCGCCAGGCAGCCTGAACTCGGCTGTCCCGAGGGCGAGTTGTAGCTCCACCCTCCACTCCGGGAGCACACATGCGCAGAAGAAGATCTGCCTCCTCGCGTCTCTTCCCGTCCCCAGCGGCAGACCCGGCGTCCCGGCTGCGCCGTGCCCTGCTGTCCGTCGCGGCCGTCCTGGGCCTCCTGGTGACCGTCCTGGCGGGGATGCCGGGTGTCGCCCGGGCCGCGACGTCCCAGCCCTGCGACATCTTACGGTGCCGCGGGCACCCCGTGCGTCGCCGCCCACAGCACGACCCGCGCGCTGTTCGCGGCGTACAACGGGCCGCTGTACCAGGTCACCCGCGTCTCGGACGGCGCGACCTCGGACATCGGGCTGCTGGCCGCCGGCGGCTACGCCAACGCCGGGCAGCAGGACGCCTTCTGCGCGAACACCACCTGCAGCATCTCCAAGGTGTACGACCAGACGTCCCGCCACAACGACCTGTTCCCCGGGCCCGCGGGCACGGCCGGCATGGGTGCCGACCGGGGCGCGGACGCCGCCGAACTGTCCGTGACGGCGGGCGGCCACAAGGTGTACGGGATCTGGATCTCGCCCGGGGTGGGCTATCGCTCGCACGGCGCCGCGTCCGGCGTCGCGGTGAACGGCCGGCCCGAGGGCGCCTACATGGTCGCCAGCGGCACCCACGTCGGCTCCGCCTGCTGCTTCGACTACGGCAACGCCGAGGCCACCCCCGCCGACACCGGCAACGGTCACATGGACGCGGTCTCCATCGCCACCACCTGCTACTTCGCACCGTGCAGCGGCTCGGGCCCCTGGATCGAGGCCGACCTGGAGAACGGCATGTTCCAGGGCGACAACGGCTCCAACACCGCGAACAAGGGCAACAACAGCACGTACGTCACGGCCGTGCTCAAGAACAACGGGCAGACCACGTACGCACTGAAGGGAGGGAACTCCCAGTCGGGGGGCCTGACGACCTGGTGGGACGGAGCCCTGCCCAGCCGGGGCGGCTACCGGCCGATGCACCAGGAGGGCGGCATCATCCTCGGCACCGGCGGTGACAACAGCAACTGGAACATGGGGACCTTCTTCGAGGGCGTCATGGTCGCGGGCTATCCGACCGACGCGGCCGAGAACGCCGTCCAGGCGAACATCGTCTCCGTGGGCTACGCGGGCCAGACCAACGTGCCCAACGGTCCACAGGCCACCATCGGCGGCCCCGGCGGCCAGTGCGTCGACGTCGCCGCCGACGACACCGGGGTGAACGGCGCAGCCGTACAGCTGTGGAACTGCCAGTCGTACGCCGAGGACCAGTTCTGGACGCACAACGCGAACGGATCGCTGGGCACCATCGGCCGCTGTCTGGACATCGTCGGGAACGGCACCGCCAACGGCACGAACGTCGAGCTCTGGGACTGCAACGGGGTCGGCGGCCAGAAGTGGGTGCAGCGCGCCGACGGCTCGCTGTTCAACCCGCAGTCCGGCCGCTGCCTCGACTCCCCCAACGGTGCCACGGCCAACGGCACCCGGCTGAGGATCTGGGACTGCAACGGCTCCGCCGCCCAGCGGTTCTCGGTCAACGCCGGCGCTCCGATCGCGGCTCCCGGCGGCACCTGCGCGGACGTGGCGGGTGACGACAACGGCTCCAACGGGACCGCCGTCCAGCTCTGGAACTGCCAGTCGTACGCGGTCGACCAGCACTGGTTCCACAGCTCGGACGGCCGGCTGCACGCACTGGGCCGCTGCCTCGACATCAACGGAAACGGCACCGCGGGCGGCACCCAGGTCGAGCTGTGGGACTGCAACGGGGCCGGCGGCCAGGTCTGGCAGCAGCAGGCCGACGGCTCGCTGCTCAACCCGCAGTCGGGCCGCTGCCTCGACTCCCCCGACGGGGCGACGGCCAACGGGACGCGGCTGCAGATCTGGGACTGCAACGGAGCGGCCGCCCAGAAGTTCGCACTGGGCTGACCCCGCGTCACCGCCCTCGGCCCGGCCGGACCCGACGTCCGGCCGGGCCTCCGCGTCCGGCACGGGCGTTCGGCACCGGCCTGGGTGTGCGGCCCGGGCATTCGGCACCGGCCTGGGAATGGGCGTCAGACAGGGAGCGGGCGTCCGGCCCGGTGTGAAGGGCCCAGTGCGAAGGGCCGGTGCGAAGGGCCGGTGCGAAGGGCTCGCCCCTGCCGTCCCTCCGGTGCGGCGCGGGTGGACACGGGTGTCCTGGGTGTCCTGATGCTGTCGGCGCCGACCTCGTGTGTGGTAATCGACCTGCATGCCGAACAGGGCTTCCTCATCCGACGACGACCGTCCCACCCCGCGGGAACGGCGCTCCGCCGCGCTGCGCGACTCCGCCGTCGCCCGGGGATGGCGGCACGGGCGGGCCATCGAGCTCGGGCAGCGGTCGCTGGGCTTCGCGGCCCTCGGCTTCCTCACGCTCGTACCGCTGCTGATCGTCGTCTCGGCCGCCGATCCGGAGAACGGGCGGGGGTTCGCCCAGTGGCTGGGCGACGGACTCGGGGTCTCGCGGGCCGCCCGGGACGAAGTCGCGCGGCTGTTCGCGGGGCCCGCGCAGGTACGGCGGACCACGACGGCCTTCGGTCTCGCCGCCCTCGCCGTCTTCGGCCTGAGCTTCGGCGCGGCGGTGCAGACCGGTTACGAGAAGGTCTGGGACCTGCCGCCGGGCCGCTGGTACGCCCGATGGCGCCAGGTCCTCTGGCTCGCCGTGCTGATCGGCACCCTCTACGTCACCGCGACCACGACCCTGTGGCGCCACTCGACCGCCGGAACACTGGCCGCGGCACTGAGCGCCGTGCTCTTCTTCTGGTGGTCGCAGTGGATGCTGCTCGGCGGCAGGATCCGCGGCCGGGCCGCGCTGCCCGGCGCGGTGCTCACCGCGCTCGGCCTGCTGGGCCTGCGGGTCTTCTCCCGTCGCGTGTTCTCGCCCCTGATCGCCTCGGGCACCGTGACCTACGGGCCTTTCGGCACCGTCCTGGTCGTGCAGTCCTGGCTCGTCGGTGTCGGAGTCGTCGTGTTCGGCGGCGCGTTGCTCGGACGGCTGGCGCACGAGGAGCTCTCCGCCAAGCTGCGCCCGCCGCGGTGGATCCGTCGGCGCGAGCCCTGAGTCCGGGGCGGCACGCCTGCCTCGCGTCGGTTCAGCGGCTCACGCCGAGCGCGGCGCCGGGGCGACGGCCGGCGGGGGCGTCGAGGACGGCTCGCGGTCCCAGCGCAGCGCGAGGATCGTGGCCGGCACGGCGATCAGACCCCAGATGACCACGGTCATCACCACGGCCGTCCACAGGTCCCAGAAGTGACCGCCGCAGAAGGCCGCGAAGAGCGGCACGGCCACGACCGCCACGAACTTCACCCCGTTGAAGGGGACCCGGGGGACGACGGGTCGTCCGGTGGCTAGGCAGCGGGCCCGCCGGGCGCTGCCGAAGGCGGCGACGAAGGCCAGTGCGGCCGGCCAGGCAGCGGCCAGCGCGGCCCCGGTGAAGACGGTGGGGGCCTCGTCCGGCAGCCCCGGGAGCTGCTCGCGGACGCCGTCCTGGCTGACCGCGACCACGTCCCCGCGCCAGGTGGTGACGTTCACCCGCTCGCCCGGCCGGATGAGTTCGGACAGGTCGCCGTGCGCGTCGAGGTCCATGGACTGATCGGCGGGAGCCGGAACCGGCGGCCGCAGCCGCACACGGAAGACCTTGGTCCTGCCGCTCTTGGCGATCCCGGCCGAGAGGACCGTGCCCCGGACCGTGCGCAGGCAGCTCATCCCCGTGCCGCTCTCCACGAGGTCGGCGGCGCAGGGACGGGCGTGCCGGAAGGCCGCCTCCGTGGCCACCCGCTCGGGCACGAGGAAGCCCGGCACCGCTGCCACCGCCGACAGCACCAGTCCGAGCAGCGTCCAGGCGGCCGCGTGCCACCACCCCCGCCGGATCCGCTCCGACACCGACCGGTCCACCGACTGCACAGCCACTCCCGTCGCTCCTTCGCTCCGGGAGCATTAGGTCATACGTGCCCGACCGGCCGACACGCCGGGTCCCGGAAACATCCGGACCCCGCTGGACTGCCGGTTCCCGGCAATCACGGCACCTCGCGCGCGAACGGTGCGGCTCAGCCGATGAGTTCGGGTGAGAGGAGGTGGTACCGGGCCAGGACGACGTTGGTCGCGGCGGTGACCAGGACGGCGGCCGCGACGGCGAGCAGCGCCCGGCCCGTGCCCCACTGGGTGATGAGGGTGCCGAGGACACCGCCCGCGAAGATGCCGGCGACGGTCGCGACGAGCCGCACCCGGGGCAAGGGGTGCGGGCCGGCCGCCACACCGGCCCCGGTGGCACCCGTGAGTCCGTGGACGAGACGGACCAGGGACACCTGGATCAGCAGGGTCGGCATTCCGGGAACCGCCGCGCGCAGGGCGGTGTCCGCGCGCAGGCCCATCGCGAACCCGACGACGGCGATGACCAGGTTGTCCGGGTGCGCGGTGAGCGAGCCGGTGCCGTGCCGCCACAGTGCCGTACCCCCGGCGAGGGCCAGCAGCGCCCCTTCCACGGCCAGCGCGGCCGCGAACCAGTGCCGGTGCCGTGCGACGAGGCCACCGGTGGCGAGGGCCCCGGCGGCGGCTCCCAGGACGAAGGCGCCGAGGGCGATCGCGGGGCGGGCCACCGGCAGCTCGCCCTCACCGGCGACGGCGAAGGACAGGAAGAGCAGATTGCCGGTGGCCAGCGCGGTGAAGACGTGTCCCATGGTCAGGAAGCTGATCGCGTCGACCGCGCCGGCCAGGACAGTGAGGGTCGCCATGACCACGGTCTGCTGACGTTCCCGTCGCGCCGCCGACGCGGACGCCGACGGACCGACTTGTTCACTCATGGGGCCAGTCTCGGGAACGCGGCCCGCACGGCCCCGCCGACGGGGCCGACACACACGGCACGTGCCGCCAATGGACGGTCCCGGTCTCGGTCCGGGCCAGGGTCCGGGTCCGGATCGCGGGGACGGTGTGTTCGGGCGGCGGCTGGAGCCGGTCGGGCGTCGGCTCGGCGCGGTCGACGTTCGGCTGGGCGCGGCCGACCATCGGCTGGGCGAGGTTCGGCGTCAGCGCGGTCGGGCGTCGACTCGGCGCGGTCAGCCACTTGCCCAGCGCGGTCCGGCGTCGGCCACGGCCCGACCCACCTTCGGGACGTACGGCCGGCGGACGGCGAAGCAGGCCGTTGACAGCCCGGTGCCGCACCGCCCGCGGAGGCCGAGCGTCGCCGTGGAGCCAGGGCACCGTGCCCGCACGCCGCGACGGCCGTACGGCACGGTGTCCGGGAGAGCTCGGCACCGCAGCACCCGCCGTGGTCCTCCGGCGCGGTGGCCGTGCGGCGCGGTGGCCGGCGGCGGCACGACGACCCGATGCCGGTGCCGCGCGGGGCATGGGCAACCGGGTGGCCGTGCCGCGCGGGTCGGACCAGCCGGGGCCCTGTCCTCCGCACGTCAGGCCGGCCGGGCGCCCGTACCCCGCGACTCAGGCCGACTGGGTGCCCGTACCCGGCACGTCAGGCCGGCCACGTGCCTGTACCCCGCCACTCAGACCAACCGGGCGCCGCGTACCCCGCAGCTCAGGCCGGCCAGGTGCCCGTACCCCGCGACGCAGGCCGACTGGGTGCCCCTGTCGCGCAGGTCACGTCAGCCGGGTCGCGGCCGTGTCCAGGGCCTCGCGGGCCGCGGACAGCGCCTCGGCCCGGTCCTCGGGTATCAGGCCGATGCGCGTGCGGCGGTCCAGGAGGTCGGCCTCGTCGAGGGCGCCCTCGTGCAGCACGGCCCACAGCAGCGCGGCCCGGGTGACGGGGTGTCCGGGCACCACGGGCTCGGCGAGCCGCGGATCGCGGGCGGCGAGGGCGTGGACGGCCGGGGCCTCGGCGCCGTACCGGCGGATCAGACGGGCGGGGGCGGCGAGTGCTCCGAGCCGGTGCGGGGCCGCCGCGCCGACGAGCGGCAGCGAGGCGGTGGTGGAGGGGCCGGCCCGCAGCCCCCTGGCGTCGACCGCCGCGTCGACGGCGTCCTGGGCCATCCGCCGGTAGGTGGTGAGCTTGCCGCCGACCACGGTGGTCACCCCGTCGTCGGAGGTGAGGACGGCGTGCCGGCGCGAGATGTCGGAGGTGCGGGCGGCCTCTCCGGAGCGGGCGGGCGCCGCGTCGAGCAGGGGGCGCAGCCCGGCGAAGGCACCCACCACGTCGTGGCGCCGGACCGGGGTGTCCAGGGCCGAGCCGACGACGTCCAGCAGGAAGCCGATGTCCGACTCGGGCGCCTCGGGCACGTCCGGCAGGTCCCCGTCGACGGGTTCGTCGGTCAGTCCGACGTACACGCGGCCGTCGTCCTGCGGGAGGACGAGGACGAACCGGTTGGTCTCGCCCGGGATCGGGATGTGCAGTCCGGCGGGCAGCGGCCCGAACAGGTCGGAGCGCAGCACCAGATGGGTTCCGCGCGAGGGGCGGATGCGGATGCCGTCGACCAGGTCGCCCGCCCACACCCCGGTGGCGTTGACGACCGCGCGGGCCCTGATCTCGCCCTGTTCCCCGGTGAGCTCGTCGCGTACGCGGGCGACGGCCCCGCCGGTCCCGAGCACCCTGACCCGGGTGAGGATCTTCGCGCCGTGGGCGGCGGCGGTGCGGGCGAGCGCGGTGACGAGCCGGGCGTCGTCGGTCACCTTGCCGTCCCAGGACAGCAGTCCGCCGCGCAGCCCCGCGGGACGCACCGAGGGCGCCAGGTGCCGGGCCTCCACCGCGGAGAGGCGGCGCGGCGCGGGCAGGGTGGCGCGGGAAGTGCGGGCGGCGAGCCGCAGGGTGTCCCCGGCCCGGAATCCGGCCCAGGCCAGGGATGCCTGACCGCGGGAGACGAGCGGGGTCAGCGGCAGCACGAAGGGCTGGGCCCGTACGAGGTGGGGGGCGGTGCGCTCCATGAGGACACCGCGTTCGACCGCGCTCTCGTGGGCGACGTCGAGCTGCCCGGAGGCGAGGTAGCGCAGTCCGCCGTGGATCAGCTTGGAACTCCAGCGCGAGGTGCCGAAGGCGAGGTCGTGGGCGTCGACGGCGACGACGCTCAGTCCGCGCGCGGCGGCGTCCAGGGCGACGCCGGCACCGGTGGCGCCGAGTCCGACGACCAGCACGTCCACGGTGTCGCCGCCGATCGCCTCGGCGAGTTCACGGCGGCGGCGGGCGGCGGAGAGCGAGGATCCGGGCGCCGGGGCGGCCGGGCCGGACGGACTGCTCGTGGGACTCATGGCGTGAGGGTCCTCTCCAGAAGGGTGCGCAGCTCGTCGAGAAAGGCGGTGCTGGTCAGTTCGGGGTCGTCCTCGTCGGTCATGGTGCGCAGCGACAGGGTGAACGACTGCACCACGAGCAGCACGGAGCGGGCCTGGCGGCGCGTGGGGGCGAGCCGCACCGAGCCGTCGGTGTGCCCCTGCTCGAGGGCGTCGGCGAGGAGTTCCAGGAGGGCTTCCTGGCTGGCTCCGCGGCGGTCGAGGACGTAGGGGAGCAGGAGTTCGGGGTCGACGTCGATGATCTTGCGGAAGAGGGGGTGGGCCCTGAAGCCCTCCACCCCGGCCACGAGTCCGTCCACGATCAGGGTCCGCGCGTGCCCGTCCGGCTGCGGCTCCGGCATGGCGCGGGTCGCCACGTCGATCCATTCACGGGTCATCAGGTCGCCGACCAGCGAGCGCACGTCGGGCCAGCGCCGGTAGAGCGTCATGCGGGAGACACCGGCGCGGCGGGCCACGTCGGTCAGGGTGGTTCGCCGGACTCCGACCGCCAGGACACAGTCGCGTACGGCGTCGAGGACGGGGTCCCCGTCCGGATGGTTGTGACGAATGGGCACCATGTGTCACAGTGTAACGCCCTGAGCGGCCGTGCGGGAGCCGGCGCGTCGCGAACCGACCGATGAGGACTACGTTCATGGACATGCTGTGGAGTGGCTGGGGCGACCCGGCGAAGGCGGCACCGCTGCCCGACGCGGTGACCGGCCTGCTGCGGGACCTGCTCGGGGTGAAGCCGCTGGACACCGCCCCGCACGCCCTCGACGAGATCCCCCTCGCCGAGCCCGCGCCGGCCGACGCCCTGCGCGCGCTCGCGGACGCGGTCGGCGACGCGGCGCACGTGCGCACCGACGCGGAGAGCCGGATCCGGCACACCCGCGGGAAGTCCACACCCGATCTGCTGCGGATCCGCGGCGGCGACGCGGGGGACGCCCCCGCGGCCGTGGTGCTGCCCGCGACCCACGACGAGGTGCTCGCCGTCCTGCGCGTGTGCGCCGAACACGGCCTCGCCGTCGTCCCGTTCGGGGGCGGCACCTCCGTCGTCGGCGGCCTCGCCCCGGAGCGCAGCGCCTTCGTCGCCCTCGATCTGCGCCGGATGAACGCGATGCTCGCCATCGACCCCGTCTCGCGGACCGCGACGCTCCAGCCGGGCCTGCGCGCACCCGACGCGGAGGCCCTGCTGGCCGAGTACGGCTTCACCCTCGGCCACTTCCCGCAGTCCTACGAATGGGCCACCATCGGCGGGTTCGCCGCCGCCCGTTCCAGTGGCCAGGCCTCCGCCGGATACGGCCGGTTCGACGAGATGGTCCTCGGTCTGACGGTCGCGACCCCGGAGGGCACCCTGGACACGGGCCGGGCCCCCCGCTCGGCGGCCGGCCCCGACCTGCGGCAGCTGATCCTCGGCTCCGAGGGCGCCTTCGGCGTCATCACCTCCGTCACCGTGCGGATCAGGCCGCTGCCCCGGACACGGGTCTACGAGGGCTGGCGGTTCGCCTCGTTCGAGGAGGGCGCGACCGCACTGCGCCGGCTCGCCCAGGACGGCCCGCGCCCCACGGTGCTGCGGCTGTCCGACGAGACCGAGACGTTCGTCGGACTCGCCCAGCCCGACGCCATCGGCGCGGCCGACGCCGCGGCGGCGGCCGGCTGCACGGCGATCGCCGGGTACGAGGGGACCGAGGAGGAGACCGCGCGCCGCCGCGAGGAGGCGGCGGCGGTGCTGCGCGCCGCCGGGGGTACGTATCTGGGCGCCGAGCCCGGCGAACGCTGGGCGCACGGCCGCTACTCGGCGCCCTATCTGCGCGACGCGCTCCTCGACGCCGGGGCTTTCGCGGAGACCCTGGAGACCGCGACCTTCTGGTCCCGCGTCCCCGAGCTGTACGCCGCCGTGCGTACCGCGCTGACCGACACGCTGACCGCCGCGGGAACCCCGCCGCTGGTCATGTGCCACATCTCGCACGTCTACGAGAACGGCGCCTCGCTCTACTTCACGGTGGTCTCCGCCCAGGGCGAGGACGCCGTGGCCCACTGGACACCGGCCAAGGAAGCCGCCAACGAGGCCGTGCTGAACGCGGGCGGGACCATCAGCCACCACCACGGCGTGGGCACGGACCACCGCGACTGGTATCTCCGCGAGGCGGGACCGCTCGGCGTCGAGGCCCTGCGGGCCGTCAAGCGCCGCCTGGACCCCGACGGCGTCCTCAACCCCGGAATCCTGCTCCCGGTCGACTGAATCCGACCGCGCACGCCGCTCCGCGGGGCCGGTCCGATCCGTGGCCGCGCACGCTACCCGCGGGGCCGGTCCGAACCGCACGCTCTCGCGAGGCAGGTCCGAACCGCACCCCCTCCCGAGGCCCGGCTCGGTCCGCACCTTCCACCGCGGCGGCGGGCCGGTCCGCCGCCGCGCACGTCCCGGGGCGGCGCCCCGATCGGGCGCCCCGCCCCCGTCCTGTCCCGCTCCGTCCCACCGTCACTGCCCGGAGGCACTCCGATGCGACAGTTCACCGCCGTCGTCAATCCCACCGCGGGCGGCTCCACCGGGGCGGCCGCGCTGCTCCCCGTCGCCCGGCTGCTGCGGGAGGCCGGAGCCGGGCTGGAGACCGAGTACAGCCGCAGCCTGGCCCACGCGCAGGAACTGGCGCGCCGCGCCGGCGAGCGGGGCCGGATCGTCCTGGCCGTGGGCGGCGACGGCATCGCGGGCGGGATCGGCGGCGCCCTCAGCGGCACGGACACCGTGCTGGGACTGGTCCCGGCCGGCCGCGGCAACGACTTCGCCCGCGCGCTGCGGCTGCCCACCGCCCCCGAGGACCTGACCCGCGTCCTGCTGCGCCACGAGCCCCGCCGCGTCGACACGATCGAGGTCGAGTCGGCGGTCCACCCGCGCACCGTGGTGCTCGGCAGCGTGTACGCGGGCGTCGACGCGCTCGCCAATCGGCACGCCAACCAGGCGCGCGTGCTGCGCGGTGCGGCCTCGTACTACGCGGGAGGTCTGCGCGCGGTCACCGGCTGGCGTCCGGTGTCCTACCGCGTCACGGTCGACGGGCAGGAGCACCTGCACCGGGGCTACACCGTCGTGGCCGCGAACTCCGCGTTCTACGGCTCGGGGCGCATCATCGCGCCCGCGGCCCTGACGGACGACGGCCTGCTGGACGTCGTCATGATCCGCGAGGCCCCGCGCCGGCTGTTCTTCACCCTCATGAACGAGCTCAAGACCGGAGCGCACACCGCCCGGCCGGAAGTGGTCATCCTGCGGGGCCGGGAGATCCGCATCGAGGCGGACCGGCCCGTGCCCTACGGGGCCGACGGGGAGGTCGAGGCCACCCTCCCCGTCACGGCCCGGGTACGGCCGGGCGATCTGTCCATGCTCTGCTGAGCCGAAGGGCCTGTCCGACCACTCCCGTCCGCCCATCGGGCGACGACGCGGAGTGCCGGACAGGCCCTGGACAGCCCGTCCCCGGCGTACCGCCGCCGGTCAGCCCGCGGTGGTCTCGCCGCTCGCGCTGCCCGCCAGCCACTGGTCCCAGCTCAGGTTGAACGAGGCGTAGCCGTTGTCGGCCGAGGCCTTCGCGCGCGGGGAGCCGGTGACGGACACCGGGTCGCCCTGCTTGACCTGGCCGTAGAACCACTTGGCGTCGGACATCGACAGGTGGACACAGCCGTGCGAGCCACGGGCGCTGCCGCTGCCCGGGTTCGGGTCACCGGTCGAGTAGTGGACGTAGGTCCCGGACTGGGTCAGGTGCACGTCCCAGGGAAGGGTCAGGTCGTAGTAGTTCGCGTCGCCCTTGTTGCAGCTGATGCCGACGCTGCACGAGGTCATGTGGACCTTCTCCTGCTTGTCGATCACCGCCATCACGCCGTTCCACGTCGGGTATTCGGCGCTGCCCGCGTTGATCGACAGCGTCTTCACGGGCGCGCCGTTCTTCGTGACCTTCATCGTGTGACCGGTGACGGACACGTCCGCGCGGACGTCGTCACCGACGGTGAAGTCGTGCACGTAGGACCGGGTGCCGTAACGGCCGTTGCCGTTGGAGACACCCTTCAGGTCGGCGGTGATCTTCACCTTGGTGCCGGTCGCCCAGTACGACTTGGGCCGCCAGTCGGCGCGCCGGTCACCGAACCAGTGCCAGGCCCCCGTCATCGGCTGGGAGCTGGTGACCTTCATGTGCTTCTCGACGTCGGCACGGGCCTTCTGCCCCACCGGGTTGGTGAAGATCACCGAGATCGGCATCGCGACGCCGACCGTGGCGCCGGTCTGCGGCGTGATCGTCTCCAACAGCATCGGCGGCCCGGCGGGCTTCGTCGGAGTCGGCTTGGCGCTGGCCGCCGGCTTCTTCGACCCGCCCTTCCCGTCGTCCGAACTCGCCTTAGGCGTCGTACCCCCGCCACAGGCACTGGCCCCCGCCAGCACCGCCGTCATGACGAGTGCCATCGATATCCCGCTACGTCGCTTCACTTTTACCCCGGCTCACAATCGTGCCTGCCTCACTTCTCTTTTGGACTGCGGGCGCCGCCGCACGGTTGCAGCGGATGTGTAAAGCGCAGTTCAAAACCCGACTCGGGAGACGTCGTCTGCCCGTTCGGAGCGGGATTACACGCCGGGGTGCCCGCGCCCGGCGTCCGGGCCGGGCGCCGACACCCCGTCACATCAGGCCGCCTCAGGCGCCGGAGGTCTCGCCGGGCCGGACCAGATGCCGGGCGAGGAAGCGGACCGCGCTGTCGGCCTCGAACCGGGGCAGTTCCTTGTGCCGGCCGGAGTTGGCGTGCAGCGTCTTCTCCTTCGAGGCGAAGGCGTCGAACAGGGCGAGCGCGGCCTCGCGGGGGATGTGCTCGTCGTCCCACTGCATGGCGTACTCGACCGGGACGGTGATCTCCTTCGCCTTCTCGGCCAGCCGGTCGGGCCAGTGCTGTCCGAGGACGGCCGCGGTGATCCTGGGTTCGGCGGCCACGAACGGGACACCGATCGCGGTGCCCATGTTGAGGCCGAAGTACCCGACCGGCCCGTCCGGGCCGATCTCCGGGAGCTCCTGGAGCGCGTCCAGGGCCGCCCGCAGCTCGGGTACGGCGATACGCGCCAGATGGTCGTTGTAGCGGACGACGACCGGGCCCTCGGGCTCGCCCGCCTCCCTGGCCCGGAACAGTTCGGCGATCTCGCGCTCGTCGTGCTCCGAGCGGGGCCGGTCACCGTGGCCGGGGGCGTCGAGGACGGCGACGTGGAAGCCGCAGCCGGTCACCAGCAGGCGCGCGCGGCCGGCCATCGCCGGATGCTTCTTGTGGTTGCCGCCGCCGTGCCCCATCAGCACGAGCGGCGCACGGTCCGCGCCGGAGGAGGGCGACCAGAGGACGCCGGGGACACCGTCCACGACGAAGTCGCGTTCGGTGACGCCGTCCGAGGACGAGCGGTGGGTGAACTGAAGAGAGTGCATGAGGTGTTGCCCTTCGGGAGTGCCTGATGGTCGAGGCGCTCCCGGCGACACCTATGTCGGTCGTCCGGCCGTGATCACAAGGGGGAGCACCCACGTCGGTACAGCGTTCACGGGTCTCACCTCCTCGGGCGGTGTCACGGACGCGAGAAAGCTATCAGCGCCCGCCGCGGACCGCCGCCGGTTTTCCGCGGCCTCGCCACGACGGTGCTACGAGCGGCCGCGGGGAGCCACGTCGACCTCCTCCGGGGCCCTCGCGGGTCCTCGTACAAGAGTGCCCCGGCCCGAGCGGACGAGCGGCACGAGGGCGACGGCACCGGCCACGGCGAGCGCGGCGGCCACCCGCAGCACCCCGTCGATCGCCGAGCCGTCGGACGCGGCGGCGCCGGTGGAGCCGCTGATCTCCTCCAGCACGGTGGCGGCCACCGTCACGGCGACCGCGCCCCACAGCACCAGCGAGGTCAGCACCAGTCCCGAGGCCGCCGCCAGCCGCCCGGCGGACACGTACGACTGGGTCGCCGCGTTGGTGAGCGCCCAGCCCAGCCCGACGCCCGCTCCCACCACGGCGAACACGGCGGCGTAGAGCGGCAGCGGGCGCGCCCAGGTCAGCGCGGCGAGCGCCACCCCGCTCAGCAGCAGGCCCACCGCCATCAGCACCTCCGCCCGCCACCGGTGCGCCAGGTGCCCCGACCAGTAGCTCGCCGCGCCGACGCCCGCCGACAGCGCCAGGAACACCACGCCCGACTCCAGCGGCGACAGTCCGCGCGCCTGCTCCAGATACAGCGCCGCGAGCACCGCGACCAGGCAGTACACGATGTTCGACACCGTCCCGGCCACGGTCACGGTCACGAACGGCCGGTTGTGCAGCAGGGACAGATCGATCAGGGGTTCCGCCGCCCGCCGCTCGACCAGGACGAACAGGCCCAGCATCACCACGCCCACGGTGAAGCACGCCACGGTGGCCGCCGAGTCCCAGCCCCAGTCCGATCCCTGGTCGACGCCGAGCATCACGGCGGTCAGGGCGACGGCCAGGGTGACGGCACCGGGCAGGTCCATGCCGCGCGCTGCGGTCTCGTCCCGCGATTCCGTCACGTACCGCAGGGTCAGGACGACGGCCAGCAGACAGAAGGGCACGTTCAGCAGGAAGACCGCGCGCCAGCTGACGAGCTCGGCGAACGAGCCGCCGACGAAGGGGCCGAGCGCGGTGCCGACCGCGCTGAAGGCGAGGACCGTTCCGACGGCCCTGCCCTGCCGGGCGTCACGGAAGTGCGCGGTCACCACGGCCACCGCGATCGGCAGGACCAGGGCGGCGGTCATGCCCTGGACCACCCGTCCCACGGTGAGCCAGGCCGCGTTCTGCGCGGCGCTGCACACCACCGACATCACGGCGAAGCCGGTCAGTCCGACGACGATGACCCGTCTTCGGCCGTAGAGGTCGGCGGCCCTCCCGCCGACGATCATCAGGGCGCCCAGGGTGAGCATGTAGCCGCTCACCAGCCACTGCAGGTCGGTGGCGGGGGTGCCGAAATCGCGGGCGATCACGGGCAGCATCAGATTCAGCGCGAACCAGTCCAGCTCGACCAGCAGCACGGCGATCGAGGCGGCGGCGATGACGGCGCGGTCCCGGCGCGAGAACAGGGGGGTCGTCCGGCCTGCGGATCCGCTCACCACGACCATCCCCTGCCACGGGTCACCCCTCCAGCCAGCGTGCGTGCGCCCGGGGAGGCCCGCAACCGGAACCCGCCCGGCCGCTCGGCCCCGGAAACGGCCCCGGGCCCGCCTTCGCACGTCAGCGCCCTCGGGACGGCCGCGCGGGGGCATCGACGCGCTCCTCAACTCCCGTACCGCGCCCACCACATGACCTGCCCGAGTAGGATGATCGAACATTTGGCCTGCCCGCGTTCGCGTGGTGCGATGGGAGCTAGCATGACGATCGACCGACAGTCGTTTCCGCCGCTCGACACCAGCAAGGCGCACCCCGCGCGGGTCTACGACTGGCTGCTGGGCGGCAAGGACAACTACCCGGTCGACGAGGCGGTCGCGGAGAAGCTGCCGCCCGAGGCCCGGGACGCGGCCCGGCAGAACCGCGAGTTCATGCACCGGGCGTCCGCCTGGCTCGCCGAGCAGGGCATCGACCAGTTCCTGGACATAGGCACCGGCATCCCGACCCAGCCCAACCTGCACCAGATCGTCCAGGGCATCACGCCCTCGGCGAAGGTCGTCTACACCGACAACGACCCGATCGTGCTCCGTCACGCCGAGGCGCTCCTGGTCAGCCGGCCGGAGGGCGTCACCGACTACATCCAGGCCGATGTGCGCCGGCCGCAGGAGATCGTCGAACACGCCCGGCACGTACTGGACTTCGGCCGTCCCATCGCCCTGTCGCTGATCGCCCTGATGCACTTCATCCCCGACGAGCAGGACGCCCACTCCATCGTGGCGAACCTGGTCGAGACGCTGCCCTCGGGCAGCTACCTGGTGCTGTCGCACGCCTCCTCCGACCTCTTCCCGGAGCTGTCCGCGCAGGTCACCGCCGAGTACGCGAAGGGGGGCATCCAGCTCGGCTTCCGCGCCCGGGCGGAGGTGGAGCGCTTCTTCGACGGCCTCGACCTCGTCTCCCCCGGCCTGGTCACGGCGACGGAGTGGTTCCAGGGGGCACCGGCCCCGGCGCAGGAGGACAGCGGCATCTACGCGGCGGTGGCACGCGTGCGCTGACACGCGCCGGAGAACGCGGCGCGGGCGTCTCCGCGCCGCGCCACCGGCGTACGGACGGTACGTCCCGGCGCCGCGTATCGCGTAGGCGTTTCGCGTCCATGCGGGTGGCGTATCGGGCGGCGGCGAGCCCCCGACGGCATGAGCGGCGTTGTGCAGGACACCAGCTCACGCTCCGTCAGAGAGGACGTCCCGTGCGTCGAACCATGCTGTTTTCCGTCTGTGCCCTCGTCGCCGCCGCAGCCACCGGCTTCTTCACCACCAGCGCCATCCGCAACCGCTGAGACCAAGGCGTCCCGGTCCGGTCAGTCCGCTCCGCCGTCGTCCGCGGCGGAGCCGCGTCCCGTGCGGCCCGCCGCCCGCATCCGCAGCGCCGCCGGGATGACGAGCCAGAACAGGATGTACAGCCCGGCCACGCCCGCGACGATCCAGGGCACGTAGGAGTCGTCGTGGGTGGCCGTGCGCAGCACCAGCAGCAGGGAGGAGGTCATCGTGAGCAGCAGGAGCAGCAGTCCCAGCAAGGTCAGCCGGGACGCCCACACGACGGCCTCCGGCTTGATGTAGCGGCCGGTCACGATGCGGTGGAACGCCACGGGGGCGACCAGTGCGCCGATGGCCGTGGCCCCGAGGACGATCGTCACCATGTACAGCGTCTGGTCCGCCTCGGACAGGCGGCGGTAGGACGGCTGGAAGACGACGGTCAGCAGGAACCCGAACAGGATCTGCACGCCCGTCTGGGCCACGCGGATCTCCTGGAGCAGGTCGCCCCACTTGCGGTCGGCCCGCTCCTCGGGCGACTCGTCCCGGCCGTCGGCCGCGCTGCCGCCCCGCTTCGGCGGTCCCTCTTCGGACGGCACGGCGCTCAGCGGTCCAGCGCGTTCTTCAGCTGCTGCTTGCTCATGGACGAGCGGCCGTGGATGTCGCGCTTCCTGGCTTCTTCGTACAACTGGTCCTTGGTGGGACCCTGGGCCCCCGAGTGCGAGCGTTCGCCGCCCCGCTGCGAGGCCGACTTGGGGTCCCGCAGGGACGCCTTGCTCGCCGTCTCGGACTCCCCCGCCCTGGCCCGTTCCTTGTTCACGGTGCGCGCCGCGATCTCCTCGGCACGCTTCACGGACTCGCCCCGGTCCCGCGCGCTCTCCTTGATGTGCTCGTACTGCCGCTCGCGCTTCTCGTTCGATCCTGCGGGCATGGTGCGACCTCCTTCGGGTCGTGGCCGGTCCGTGGGACATCGAGTACCCCCGATGCTCCACGAGCTCACGGTTCGCCCGGAATTACGCCCCCTACGGCCGGTGGTCCGTCGAGGCCGGCACCATGACGCGCCCTGCGGTCCTGCCTCACGGCCTTCGCGCGGCACCGCCGTCCCTGAAGGGCCGGCGGTGCCGCACCCGGCGCCCGTTCACCCCTTGCGGTGGCGGACCGCCAGCCAGATCACGGCGGCCGTACCCGCGGCGACCAGGACCAGCGACCGGTTCTCGCGTGCCAGGCGCGCCCCGTGGGCCGCCTGCTGCCGCAGGGGCTCCGGTGCCTTCTCCTGCCACAGGTCACCGGCCTGCGCGGCCTTGCCCCGCACCTGCTGCGCGGCCTGGGCCGCCCTGTCCTTGACCGGGTCGGGCACCTTGCCCTGGACCGCGTGCGCCGCCTTGGCGGCCCTGTCCTTCAGTTCCCCCGCCTTGGCCGCGGCCTGCCCGGCCACGTCGGCGGTCTTCTCCCTGGCCTGCTCGGTGACCTCCACGGTCCTCTCCTTCACCTCGGCGCCCTTTTCCTTGGCGCGTGCCTTCACATCGGCCTTGTCCGCCAGTGCCTGGACGGTCTCCCCCAGCTCGGCGCGGGTCCGCTCGACCTGTTCGCGCATCTCGCCGGGCGTCGGGGCCGTGTGACCGGCGTCGGACGGCTCGCTCATCGGTGGGCACTCCTCTTGATCTCGGCGACATCGGCCTTCACGTTCTCGATCGCCTGCTCCGGCTTGGGCGGGGCGGCGCGGCCGGCCTGCCTCTTCCCGGTCAGCGCCATGACCGCCGCGACCGCGCCCAGCGCCACCGTGACGATCAGCGCCGCGGCCCACACCGGCAGCGCCACGGCCAGCGCGGCGATCGCGGTGGCCACGAGCGCCTGGAGCATCAGGAAGCCGACCAGTCCCGCGCCGCCGAACAGGCCGCCGCTCTTGCCGTAGCGCCTGCCCTTCTCCCTCATCTCCGCCTGTGCCAGCCGGAGTTCGGCCCTGACCAGCTCGGTCAGCTGCTGCGAGGCCCGCTGGACCAGCTCACCTACCTGATCCGGCCCGGTCTCCCGCGTCCGCCCGGCCGATCCGTCGGACCGGGTCCGCACTTCCGACACGGTGATCACCTCCTGCCCGTGTTCCGCGTCGGGCCGGGCACTTCGGTGTGCTCCGGCCATCACTGTGGACCGGGTACCCCGAACCGGGCGTTCCAGGGCGGTTCATGTTCCGGAGCGGCCGACGCCGACGACATCGCCCTCTCACAGCTCACGCAGGGCGGGAAGCAGCTCCTTCTCGGCCCAGTCCGTGAAGGGTTCCTGGTGGTCGCCGCCGATCTGGACGAGCGCGACCTCGGTGAACCCGGCGTCGGTGAAGGCCCGTACGGCCTCGACGACGCTCTCCACGTCGTCGCCGCAGGGGATGGAGGCGGCCACGTCCTCGGGGCGCACGAACCGGGTGGCGCTCTCGAAGGCGGCGGGGCCCGGCAGTTCGGAGTTGACCGGCCGGCCGCCGCCGAACCAGCGGCGTGTACCCGATCCGCACCATGTCGCTCTCCTTCCACCCTTCGTCCCGGCTATCGCTTGGCCCCGAGCCGCAGGTCGACCTCCTTCTCCCGGTCTCCCGTGGCCGTGCCCCGCTCCTGCACCGCGAACGCGCCGTTCAGGGCCGCGCGCAGGAGGTCGACGGCCAGACAGCCGCCCTGGAGCGTCGCGCTCACCGGGCCCGCCAGCGGTGCCGGACCGGTCGGGATGCGGTCGTCGGCGGGCGCGATCTCCGCCGTCCAGACCGGGGCGCGGCCGCCCGGCGGCTCCTGTGGCACGTCCTCGAAGGGCGGGTCGGTGGGGAACGCCGTCCTCAGGACGCCGAACACGGTGGCGGCGTCCTGCCGGGACGTTCCGGTGAGGGACACGGTGACCACGGGTCACTCTCCATTCCGCTGAGGTACGACGGTGTACTTCGCGTCCCGCGGGGAGGCGGCGGGGGGCCACCACCGGCCGGGGCGCGCACGGCGCGGCCCGGGGTCAGGCCGTCGGTTCGTCCGGCACAGGGTCCTCAGGACGGGGGCTTCCGGAGTGCGGGGCGCTTCTGCGGCCGGTGCCGGCCTCGTCGGTGTCGGGGACCTCCGTGTCCGGGGCCTCCGTGTCCGGGGCCTCCGCATCGGGGACCTCCCCGTCGGGCGCCTCCGTATCGAGGGCTTCCGCGTCGGGCTCATCCGGTTCCCCGGCCTCGCCGTCCGCGCCAGGGCGCTTCGGTCCCGGTGCGGAGCCCGTGGGCGACTGCCCGGGTACAGCGACGACGTCCCAGGGGTCCTCGTCCGGCGTCGCCTGCTGATCGGGCGGATCCCTCGGTATGGGTTTGGGCATCGGCCCTGCTCCGGTCCCGGGGCCGTGCGGGCGCGGCTCGCTCACGGCGACCTCATTTCCTCGCGCGGGTGTGGCGTGACGCGCAAGTACCCCTCTCGTTCGTGATGATGCAGGTGATCACGGGACCCGCCCCGCGTCCTCCCCGGCCCCGGCGGTCGCGTGCGGGCTCCTCCACCGCCGGTTCCCAGGGGGCACGCCTCCTTCCGGGTGGTGCATGCCCGCAGCCGCGCAGGGCCCTGGATGAGCCTGGCCCTGCCCCCACGACCACGACGAGCACGCGGAGGCCACCTTGCGGGCGACGACTCCATCCCCTTCGGCGGACAGCGCCGTGACGCCGGAATGAGAGCGCGACGGCTGGGCACGACGGTCGCCGAGATCCTCGTGTGGCAGGTGTCCCTGTCGGCGCTGTGGCTCGTGCTCATCAGCACCGTCGACCCGCTGAAACTGTTCGTCGGGCTGGGCTGCACCCTGGCGGGCGCGGTCGCGGTCGCGGGCGCGGCGGTGGCGGCACGGCGGGTGGTCCCGGCCACCGGGTCGCCTGTTCCGGCGTTCCCGTCGGCCACTTCACCGGCACCAGCGGTCCCGATCACCACGTCAGCGGTCCCACCGCTCCCGACCGCCGCTTCGCCGGCACCCGTGCGCCTGACCACCCCTTCACCGACACCAGCCGTCCCCTCCGCTACTGCAGCGCCCGTACCGCCGCCGTGAACACCGGGGGCAGTCGGGAGGCCGCCGGGACGATCAGGCGGGCGGTGGCGGGGCGGCGGCTCGCGGCGAGCAGGGTTCCGGTCAGCAGCCGGTGACGCCGGGTCAGACGGGCCCAGGCCCGTTCGTACTCCGGCGCCCGCCCCGCCGCGAGACACCGCACCGCCGCCTCCGCCGTCGCCAGCCCGAGCGCGATCCCCTCTCCGGTGAGGGCGTCGACATAGCCCGCGGCGTCACCGACGAGCAGGACGCGTCCGGCGACCCTGCGCCGCGCCCGCTGGAGCAGCGGTCCGGCGCCGCGCACCTCCGTGGCCCCGGCCCCGCGCAGCCGGGCAGTGAGGTCCGGGAAGGCGTCCAGGTGCTCGTCGTATCCCCGGCGCACCCGGCTGAGGACCGCCACCCCGACCAGGTCGTCGGCGACGGGTGTCACATAGGCCTCGCCGTGCCCGGACCAGTGGACCTCGACGAAGTCCGTCCAGGGCTCGACCCGGTAGTGGCGGCGCAGTCCGTAACGCCGGTGCGCGGCTCCGGGCCGTTCGAGGCCGAGGCCCCGGCGGACGGCGGAGTGCAGGCCGTCGGCGGCGATCAGCCAGCGTGCCGTGATGCCCGCCGCAGTGACCGACCCGGCGGTCTGGCGCACCTCCCCCACCTTGCCCGGCACGATCCGTACGCCGAGGCCGAGCGCGCGCTCGTGCAGGGCGCGGTGCAGCTCGGTGCGGCGGATGCCCAGGCCGCGGGGGCCGCGGAAGGACGCCTCGGCGCGGGCGGTGCCGTCCACGTACCGGATGCCCCGCAGTTCCCTGCCCGCGGCCTCGACGCCGAGGGCCCGCAGCCCGGCGACGCCGCTGGGCATGACGCCCTCGCCGCAGGCCTTGTCCACGGGCGCGGTCCGCGGCTCGACGACCACCGCCTCGAGGCCGGCCAGCGTGCTGTGGATCGCGGCGGCCAGACCGGCCGGGCCGCCACCGGCCACCAGGACGTCGATCACGCCGGGACGGACCCGAGCGAGGACGCGGCACCCGCGAGCGCCCGGTTCTCGCACCGGATCCGGACGGTGAGCAGGGCGGCGTCGGCGAGCGTGAACAGCGCCGCCGTGACCCAGGCGGTGTGCACGAGCGGGAGGGCCAAGCCCTCGGCGACGACAGCCACGTAGTTGGGATGGCGCAGCAGCCTGTAGGGGCCCCGGGCCACCAGGGGCAGACCGGGTACGACGATCACCCGGGTGTTCCAGCGGTGCCCGAGGGTGGTGATGCACCACCAGCGCAGCGCCTGGGCGCCCGCGAGCACGGCCAGCATCGACCAGCCGAGCACGGGCAGGAAGGGCCGGTCGGCCAGCCGGACCTCGGCCAGACAGCCGACCAGCAGAGCGGTGTGCAGGGCGACCATGACCGGGTAGTGGCCCCGGCCCGCCTCGGTCGCGCCGCGCGCCCGGCTCCACCGTTCGTTGCGGCGGGCGACGACGAGTTCCCCCACCCGTTCGGCGGCGACGGCGGCCACCAGCAGTGCGTACCAGTCCATGTGTCCCGCTCCCACCGTTCCATGTCGTGCGCCGGACCGCCTACCAGCGCAGCAGCACCAGTTCGCAGGCGAAGCCGGGCCCCATCGCGAGGAGCAGGCCCGGGGTGCCGCCGGGCGGGCGGCGGTCGGCGAGGGTGTCCCGCAGCAGGTGCAGCACGGACGACGAGGAGAGGTTGCCCACCTCGGCCAGATGACGCCGGCTGATGTCGAGGGCCGCGTCCGGCAGCTCGAGCGCCTCGCCGACGGCGTCCAGGATCTGGGGCCCGCCGGGGTGGCACACCCACGCGCTCACGTCCTTCGGCTTCAGCCCGTGTCCGTCCAGGAACCCCCTTACGTCGTCGGCGAGATGACGGCGCACGACGTCCGGGATGCCGGGATCCAGTACGACCTGGAAGCCCGAGTCCCCGATCTCCCAGCCGAGGATGCGTCCGGTGCCGGGGTACAGCCGGCTGCGCGTGTCCACGATGGTGGGGCCCGGGATGTCGCCGGGGCGGGCGGATCCACGGACCACGACCGCGGCGGCGCCGTCGCCGAACAGGCCGGTGGCGACGAGGTTGGCCGGGGAGGGGTCGTCGCGCTGGAAGGTGAGCGAGCACAGCTCCACCGACAGCAGCACCGCCACCTGATCGGGCCGGCCCAGCAGATAGTCGTGGACGCGGGACAGGCCCGCGGCTCCCCCGGCACAGCCCAGGCCGAACATCGGCACGCGCCGGACGTCGGGCCGCAGTCCGAGACGCCCGGCGACCCGGGCGTCGACGGAGGGCGCGGCGATGCCGGTGACGGAGGTGAAGACGAGCAGGTCCACGTCGGCCGGGGTGAGTCCGGCGAGACGCAGCGCCTCCCGGACGGCCTTCGCGCCCATGTCCGTCGCGGTACGGACGAACACGTCGTTCGCTGCGCCGAACCCGTCCAGGGCCTCGTACTGGTCGAGCGGCAGCGTCAGATGGCGGGCGCGGACCGTCGCGGCGCGGTGCAGCCGGTCGAGGGCGTGGCGGTCGGCGCCCCGGGGCAGACATCTGCGGGCCACCATGTCCGTGATGGCGGACTGGTCGTAGCGGTGCGGCGCGAGGGTTCCGTGAACGGCGGCGATCCGCGTCATAGGGCTCCCGTCCGAACCGACTGGGGTGGGCTGCCCCACAGCCCTTCCCCGCACCGGCACTCCGCCACCAGGGATCCCCCGTCCGGCGGCCTGAGGCAGCGGCTGCGCACGTCCGGCGGCCCGTGCGGCGGGGATCGTCGTCCGGCGGTACGTGGCGGCGGGTTACCCCGTCCGGCGGTCCGGCCCGTGGCGCGCCCGCGCCGGTGGGCCGGGGCCTCCTACCATCGCCGGGTGGGTATCCCCGAGCACACGACGGCCGGTGAACCGGCTGGGCGTGGCAGCGGTGCGGTGGCCGGTCTCGCCCGGTCGTGCCATCCGGGGCCGGTCGTGGCCGTCACGACGCTGACGGCGGCGCTGGCCGTGATCGGCGGCCGCGGCACCGGTGGATGCGTCCTGGCCTGGGCCGCCGTGCTCACCGGGCAGTTGTCGGTCGGCTGGTGCAACGACGCGTTCGACGCGGGGCGGGACATCGCGCTGGGCCGCCCCGGCAAGCCGGTCGTCGACGGCCTGGTCGGGGCGGGTCAGGTGTGGACCGCCGCGTATACGGCCCTGGCCCTGTGTGTGCCCCTCTCGCTCCTCAACGGCCTGGCGGCCGGCGCCGTCCACCTGGCCGCGGTCGGCGCGGGCTGGGCGTACAACCTGAAGCTCAAGGCCACACGGTGGTCCTGGGCGCCCTACGCGATCGGGTTCGCCGCGCTCCCCGCGTTCGTGACGCTCGGGCTGCCCGGAAGTCCCTGGCCGCACTGGTGGGTGCTCGGCGCCGGGGCACTGCTGGGGGTCGGAGCCCATCTCGGCGATGTGCTCCCGGACATCCGCGGTGATCTGGCGACAGGGGTACGAGGGTGGCCGCAGCGGCTGGGCCCGGACCGTACGCGGCTGCTGCTGCCGGTGCCCCTGGTGCTGGCGTCCGCGCTGTTGACGCTCGGTCCCCCGGGGCCTCCCGACCGGCGCGGGACGACGGCGCTGGCCCTGGCCCTCCTGGTGGCGGTGACCGGGGCGGTGCTGGGGCGGCGCAGGGAGCGGCTGGCGTTCGCCACGGCCGTCGTCGTGGCCGTGGTGGACGTGACCCTGCTGCTGGGCGGCACCTTGTCGAACCTCGGCTGAGACCCCCGGAGACGGCGCGGGCCCGCCGCGTGAGGTGGGCCCGCACACACGAAGGACCCGCACCGTGCGGTGCGGGCCCTTCTCGGCGTGGTTGTCCGGTGAACCGAGTGATCACAGGGTTCGGCGGTGCCCGGCCCTCGGCAGGGCATCCGCCGTCATCCGGCCCTGAACCAACGTGCCTTCAGGGGCAGTTCAGCCGCCGATGTGACCGCGGTGGTCGTCACGGCGGTGGTCGTCACGGCGGTGGTCGCCACGACGGTTGTCGTCACGGCGGTGGTCGCCACGGTCGTGACGCCGGCCCCAGGAGACGCTGTCCACGTAGCGGCCGCGCTCGGTACGCAGGGTGGCCTCGTCGGAGCGGTTGTCCCACACCTCGTTGCGACGGTCCTGGTAGAGGTCACGGCTGGTGTCGCGGCCGAAGCCGGTGTGCACGCGGACGGTGGAACGGCCGGCCAGGCGGTAGTGGTTGAAGGTGTAGTGGTTGCCCTGCCGGTCCGACAGCGTCCAGCCGTCCAGGTTGAGACCACGACGGCCCGAGTTGGTGATTTCCACCCACTCCGCGTTCAGGGAACGGGCGGAGCGGTCGTCAAAGCCCGGCGCGTCGGCCTGGACCCGGCTGATCTCGACGTGGGAGCGCTCGAAGCGGGGCTCCGCGGCCGAGGCGGACACGGACGCCGAGCCGACCAGGGCGCCGGCCGCGAGGGCGGCGGCCACCAGGCGGCGGGCAGTGACAGACGTGGAAACGGACATGAAAGCTCCTCAAGGTTCGAGAGCCGGCACACCCCGTGGGCGCCCCTTTCGGGGAGCCCGCACGGTGCGACCCTGTGCGAGTCCCGGCCCGGTGGCCGAGGACTCATAACTTGCCGCACATCCCCACCCATGACGGGCGACACCAGCCCGCTGTTACCAATTACGGACATGTCGGTTACGGATGCTTGTATCAGCCCTTTAATCACCCAAAGATGATGATCGATGGATCACGATCACCAACTCCCGTACTCCACAAGGATTCTGGGCATACGAGGTCATCTCGCGCGTCAATGCAGCGCAACGGCGGGTCACCCGAAAGTGAGTAACGCCCCTCCGCTCCAAAACGGCCGATGCAGAGGGCCGTTCCCGACGGAGCGGCAAGGGGACACGGGCCACGGAATCAACGAGAGGCGGGCACCACGATTCACCGGCACCCGAGATCCGGCGCGAGGGGCCGTGCCGGTACATCACATGCCCTCGCCACCACGACGCACCCGCAGTCGGGATCCGGCGCGAGGGGCCGTGCCGGTACACAGCAACGAACCAAAGGGGCTCGGACGCATCGACGAGGCGCCACAGGGAAGACCGGGTGCCATCAACGAAGAACGGCGGCACTCGGCCGCCGGAGACATCGGCGCGGGTGACGCCGGAAGGAAGGTACGCACCCCGTCAGGGGCGAGGAAACAGCACTGACGCACCGTCAGCAACAGTCCCCTGGAACGCTCTTGGGACGTCGGCGGACGCTCGGTCCACCGTCCCGCACGGCGCCACGACGACGAAAGGTCGTCGAGGCGCCGTACGGACGTGACGCGAAGGTCAGGCGGGGGTGATGTTCTCCGCCTGCGGGCCCTTCTGCCCCTGGGTGATGTCGAACGTCACGGCCTGGCCCTCCTGGAGCTCACGGAAGCCAGTGGCGTTGATGTTGGAGTAGTGGGCGAAGACGTCGGGGCCGCCGCCGTCCTGCGCGATGAAACCGAAGCCCTTTTCGGCGTTGAACCACTTGACAGTTCCGCTGGCCATGCCAGTGCCTCTCACTCGATGACGGGTCCGCACCGCGCGAACCCGGAGGTAGTCGTCCTGGTCCTCGGGCACTGCACAGCAAAACGCCCGCACCACGGCGCGGGCAGGTACTGCGAACCACGACATCTGTCGGCGACGTTACACGCCGAGAGCGCCTCTCACCAGAGAGCGAGGGCCGACAGGTGGAGCGGCACTTCCGGCACACACGCCCCAGGACCCACCGGGATCGGGGCGTGGCCCCCGTAACCGCGCGGTGTTCGAGGCATGGCCGTACCCTGGCTCACCGTCACGAACCACCCGTCAGGACGCCACCGGAACGGACCACGGACGACACCTGACGGTCGCCCAGTTCCCCGCCGGTGCTGCCTGCGGTGTTTCTGTGGCCGATGTGATCGGGGAAACACAGTCGGTCGACAATCCGACTGTCGCAGGCAGCTGACTGTCCGTACGCTGACAACCTGAACCAGTTCGGGCGTGATCGACGGGGGGAACCGTCATGTCCTGGGATCCACAACGCGCACCTGACGGCTTCGCCGTGCCGCCGATGCCGAGCGCTCCGCCACCCGCGCCCGCCAATGGATGGCGGGCCCTCGCGGTGGCCCTGCTGAACCTCAGCGGGCTCGGGCTCGGTTACGCCGTCGTGCGCCGCTGGGGGCTCATGGCCCTGTGCTGGGTGGCGACGGCGATCCTGCTCGTGGTGGCCCTTCCGGCGGACCCCGACGGGGTTCCCGGTACCGCGGTGGTGCTCTACCTGGTGTTCGTGGCGCTCACCGCCGCGCACGGCGCGTCCGTGGGCCTGCGCACCAGCCTGTCCTGGCTCCCGAGCGCCTTGATCGCGGCCGTGCTCGGCGTCGTCCTGCTGGCCGTGCCCGCCGCGGGAGTCGTGCTCTACGACGGAGCGCGCGACGAGGCCACGGAACAGATGCTCCTGGACCGGCTCGACCGCGCCGACAAGCTGGTCGCGACGTCCGGGAAGCAGGACTTCACCGCGGCCGAGGCCGGCTACCGCCGCGCCCTGACCGCCTACGACGCCCTCGCCGACGACCACCCGGGCTCCCGCGCCGCACGCCAGGTGCCCGACCGGCTCAGGACCTACTACGAGACCGTCGCCGCTCCCTACGCCCGCAAGGACTACTGCGCCGCCGTACCGCCCCTGACCTACCTGCGCACGGTGCCGGGCACGATCGGCAAGAAGGAGCTCGGGGACCTCGTCGGCTGGCCGGACGACCGGCTGGCGACGTCGCTCTACTCCTGCGGAGCGGACTCGCTGAGCGAAGGAAGCGCGGGGTGGTCCGCGCAGTTCGGCGAGCTCCTGTCCACGTTCCCCGAGTCCCCGCAGACGGGGAAGGTCGAGCCCGCGGTCAAGAGCGCGGTCGACAAGGCGGTCAAGTCCGTGCGCGGCGACGACCCCTGTACCGCCGTGCAGCGGCTCGACGGTCTCGAGACCCAGGTCCGCGGACTGCCCGGGGAACAGGCCGGGGTGGCCGACGCCCTCGGCAAGGACGCCGACCGGGCCTCGGACAACGCGCGTTCGGGTGCCTACGACTGCGGTGTCGACCAGTACAAGGACAAGAAGTTCAGCGACGCCGTCACCACCATGACCGACTTCGCCAAGAACAACCCGCACCACAAGAACCGGGCCCGCGCCCAGAAGATCGCCATCGCCGCGGAGGTCGCGCAGACCGTGCCCGCGGCCGGCAAGCACCTGCCGACCACGGCCTCGGGCGGCAGCATCGCCGTCACGGTCAAGAACGACAGCCCGGACGACATCACGGTGATGTACACCGGACCGGTGACCGGGAGCTTCACCCTCAAGGGCTGCGCGAAGTGCACCTCGTACTCGCTCGGCAGCACCCTCGGGATCGGCTTCAAGCCGTGCAGCGACAGCGGCAAGCACTACCCGCAGCGGACCATCCACCTGCCGGTCGGCACGACCTACTTCGTGCACAAGTCCCAGTCCGGCCTCGGGAAGACCCCGGCCTCTGACACCGCCAAGCTGTCGCCGGGCTACATCTACACCGAGTGCGCCTACACGACGTCGAGCCTCGGGTACTGAGGCGAAGACGGGGCGGCCCGTCACCGTCCGCGACACGACACCCGCGGTGCCCCGGCACCGCGGGTGTCGGCGTTCCGTGCCATCGGCGCAGGCCAGGCCGCGGCGGCCGCACCTCACAGGGCTCGGGGCGGCGGTGTGTGGAGCGCGTAACCCCCGGTGATCGAGGGGCGTGACAACCGCGTAATCGGGCCTCCGTAGCGTCGGTGGGGAAAGGTACCGATCACACGGAGGGCCGCTCGTGACCACGACCACCCAGCAGGTGCGGACGGTCTGCTCGTACTGCGGTGTCGGTTGCGGGATGGTCCTCGACATCGGCATGGGGCCCGACGGACGGCGTACGGTCCTGAAGGCGTCCGGCGACAAGGCGCACCCCGCCAACTTCGGGCGCCTGTGCACCAAGGGCGCGACGACGGCCGACATGCTCGCCGCCCCCGGCCGGCTGACCTCGGCCCTGGTGCGGACCGAACGGGGAGCGGAGGCCGGGCCGGCCCCGCTGGACACCGCGATCGCCGAGACGGCCCGGCGGCTGCGGGCGGTCATCGACGAGCACGGTCCGGACGCGTTCGCGTTCTACGTGTCCGGCCAGATGAGCCTGGAGGCCCAGTACCTGGCGAACAAGCTGGCCAAGGGGTTCGTCGGCACCAACCAGATCGAGTCGAACTCCCGGCTGTGCATGGCCAGCGCGGGCACCGGATACAAGCTGTCCCTCGGCGCGGACGGCCCGCCCGGCTCGTACCAGGACTTCGAGCACGCCGACGTCTTCCTGGTGATCGGCTCCAACATGGCCGACTGCCATCCCATCCTGTTCCTGCGGATGATGGACCGGGTCAAGTCGGGCGGCGCCAAGCTGATCGTCGTCGACCCGCGGCGCACCGCGACCGCCGACAAGGCCGACCTGTTCCTGCCGGTCCGGCCGGGAACGGACCTGGCGCTCCTCAACGGCCTGCTGCACCTGCTGCACGAGAACGGTCACACCGACCCCGCGTTCATCGCCGCGCACACCGAGGGCTGGGAGGCGATGCCGGAGTTCCTGGCCGACTACGCGCCCGCAGCGGTCGCCGGCATCACGGGCGTCCCGGAGGAGGACCTGCGCGAGGCCGCCCGGCTCATCGGCGAGGCCGGGGAGTGGATGAGCTCCTGGACGATGGGCCTCAACCAGTCCACGCACGGCACCTGGAACACCAACGCGCTCGTCAACCTGCACCTGGCGACCGGGGCGATCTGCCGGACCGGCAGCGGTCCGTTCTCGCTGACCGGCCAGCCGAACGCCATGGGCGGCCGGGAGATGGGGTACATGGGCCCGGGGCTGCCCGGCCAGCGGTCCGTGCTGGCCGCCGAGGACCGCGCCTTCGTCGAGGACCTGTGGGAGCTGGCCCCGGGGACCCTGCGCGAGGACGGGTCCGGCCAGGGCACGGTCGAGATGTTCCGCAGGATGGCCGACGGGGACATCAAGGCCTGCTGGATCATCTGCACCAACCCGGTCGCCTCCGTGGCGAACCGCAGGACCGTGATCGAGGGGCTGGAACGGGCCGAGTTCGTCGTCGCCCAGGACGTGTTCGCCGAGACGGAGACCAACGCGTACGCGGACGTCGTCCTGCCGGGCGCGCTGTGGACCGAGACCGAGGGCGTGCTCGTCAACAGCGAGCGCAACGTGACCCTCGCCCGGCCCGCGGTGGACCCGCCGGGGGAGGCGACGGCCGACTGGCGGATCATCGCCGCCGTCGCCCGCGCCATGGGCTACGAGCAGGGCTTCTCGTACGACAGCGCGGAGGACGTCTTCGAGGAGATCAAGCGCGCCCACAACCCGAGGACCGGCTACGACCTGCGGGGCGTCAGCTACGAGAGGCTGCGCTCGACCCCGGTGCAGTGGCCGTCCGCGAGCGAGGACGGCCCCGACCGCAACCCGATCCGGTATGTGGACGAGAGCGGCGCGGGTCCGGTCTTCCCCACGGCGAGCGGCCGCGCGGTGTTCCACGCCCGCCCGCACCTGCCTCCCTCCGAGATGCCGGACGACGACTACCCGTACGTCCTCAACACCGGGCGGGTGCAGCACCAGTGGCACACCCTCACCAAGACGGGCAGGGTCGCCAAGCTCAACAAGCTCAACCCGGGGCCGTTCGTGGAACTGCACCCCGAGGACGCGGCCGCGCTCGGGATCGCCGAGGGCGACTCGGTGGAGGTGGCCTCGCGGCGCGGCCGGGCGGTGCTGCCCGCGGTGGTGACCGACCGGGTGCGGCCGGGCTGCTGTTTCGCGCCCTTCCACTGGAACGACCTGTTCGGCGAGTACCTGAGTGTCAACGCGGTCACCAGTGACGCCGTCGACCCGCTGTCCTTCCAGCCGGAGTTCAAGGTCTGCGCGGTGTCCCTGACCCGGGTGACGACCGCGGTGTCCGTCACGGCACCGGCCACGGCCGGGGCGGCCTCCGGGACCGGGTCCGGCGCGGGTGCCGCCGTCCCGGTGGCCGTCGTGTCCGGGGAGCCGGCCCTGGCCGCCGCCGTGCCGGCGGGCGCCGCCGATGTCTTCGGGCTCCGGCCGGCACCGCCGCCGGTGCTGGCCGAGCACGAGCGCCAGTACCTGGTCGGCTTCCTGGCCGGCATCGAACCGGGCGCTCCGGGCGTGCCGGTGCTGCCGCCGGGCGCCCCCTTCAGCCCCGAGCACGCCCTGTGGGTGAACGGGGTGCTCGCCGGCCTGTACTCCCGAACGGTTCCCGGAGCGCCCCTCCCGGCCCCGGCACCCGCCGGTCCGGTCCGCGAGGTCGTCGTCCTGTGGGCCTCGCAGACGGGCAACGCCGAGGAGTTCGCCACGGCCGCCGCCGACCGGCTCACCACCACGGGGCACCGGGCCACCCTGGTCGGCATGCACGACGCCCACCCGGGGGAACTGCCCGCGGGCGCCGACGTCCTGCTGATCACCAGCACCTTCGGCGACGGCGAATCCCCCGACAACGGCTCCGGATTCTGGGACGCCCTGGCCGCGCCCGACACACCCCGCCTGGACGGGCTCCGCTATGCGGTCCTGGCGTTCGGCGACTCCTCGTACGACGACTTCTGCGGTCACGGCCGCCGCCTCGACCAGCGTCTCGGGGAACTGGGCGGCGTACGGCTCGCCCCGCGCGCGGACTGCGAACCCGACTACGAGCCCTCCGCGACGGCCTGGCTGGACCAGGTCCTCGCCTCGCTGACCGATGGCGAAGAAGCGGCCGCGTCGACGGGGCCCGCTGAGCCGCCCACGTCCGCTCCCCCGGTGTCCCCGGCCATCGCGTCGCCGAAGAAGCCGGGCCCGGTCGCCGCCACGCTGGCCGGGAACCAGCTGCTCAGCCTGCCCGGCGCGGGCAAGGAGGTCCGGCGCTTCACCTTCGACGCCCGGGACAGCGAGACCCCGCTCGTCTACCAGGCCGGCGACGCCCTCGGCGTACGCCCTGTCAACTCCCCCGGGCTCGTGACGGAATGGCTGGCCACGACCGGGCTCGCGCCGGACGGCACCGTCCTCCTGGACGGGGGCGGGGAGGTGACCTTCCACGACGCCCTGCACCGGCATCTGGACATCACCCGGATCACGCCCGCGCTGCTGCGCTTCGTCGCCGAACGCACCCACGACCGGGTGCTGAAGAAGCTCCTGCGCCCCGACAACAAGGACGAACTGGCCCGCTGGTCCTGGGGCCGCCAGGCGGTCGACCTCCTCGCCGAGCACCCGGTCCGGGCCGGCGCCCAGGAGTGGGCCGAGGTGCTGAGGCCGCTCCAGCCCCGGCTGTACTCCATATCGTCCAGCCCGCTGACCGACCCCGGGCTCGTCTCGCTGACGGTCTCCGTCGTCCGCTACGAGAACCCCGGCGGACGCCCGCGCCAGGGCGTCTGCTCGCCGTTCCTCGCGGACGCGCCCCTGGGCACCCCGG
Source organism: Streptomyces aureus (assembly GCF_000725495.1). GTDB lineage: Bacteria > Actinomycetota > Actinomycetes > Streptomycetales > Streptomycetaceae > Streptomyces > Streptomyces aureus_B. The sequence continues at coordinate 9,429 of NZ_JNZD01000021.1, read as the reverse complement.
TACCGGTCTTCGTCCAGTCCGCCCCGCGGTTCCGGCCGCCGGCCGACCCCGCCACACCCATGGTGATGGTGGGACCGGGCACGGGGATCGCGCCCTTCATCGGGTTCCTGGACGAGCGGCGCGCGCTCGGCCACCGGGCGCCCAACTGGCTGTTCTTCGGCGAACAGCACCGGGCCACCGACTTCTACTACGAGGACGAACTGGACGCCTACCTCGCCGACGGCACCCTCAGCCGCCTGGACACGGCCTTCTCCCGCGACCAGCGGGCCAAGGTCTACGTCCAGGACCGGATGCGTGAGCACGGCCCCCAGCTGTGGTCCTGGCTCAGGGACGGCGCGCACTTCTACGTGTGCGGCGACGCGTCCCGTATGGCCAAGGACGTCGACCAGGCGCTGCGGGACATCGCCGTCACCCATGGCGGCCACAGCCCGGACAGCGCGACCGCCTTCCTCAAGCAGCTCACGGCCGAGCGGCGGTACGTCCGCGACGTGTACTGAGCCGGCCGGGCCGCCGCCCCGGGAGCGGGGATCCCGGGGCGAGCGCCCGCCGCCCGGATCGCAGCTCCCCGGCCCCCCTCCCTGCTGCCTGCTGCCTGCTGCCTGCTGCCTGCTGCCTGCTGCCGATCAGGGCGCGAGGCCGCCGTTCGGGGTGAAGCCGAGGTCGACGGGTGTCGTGGGCGGGCCGTCCCGCCGTACGGCGGCCAGCAGTTCCGGAAGCCGGGGCGGCCACAGCGGCTCCGCCGCGTCCGCCAGATCGCCCGGCGACCACCACCGGCCCCCGAGAATGCCTTCGGCCGCCTGGAACGCGCCCAGTTCGCCGGCGGGCACCCGGCGCGGCCCGTACGCGAGGAAGATGTGCTCGTACTGTCGCACCGGGACCCCGGCGCGGGTGAAGTCGTGCTCCCAGAAGCACAGGGCGGTGCCGCCGGGTTCGATGTCCGTCCAGCCGGTTTCCTCGCGCACCTCGCGCAACGCCGCCCGGTACGGGGTCTCGCCCGGGTCCAGTCCGCCGCCGGGCAGCGCCCAGTGGACGCCGACCTCCTCGTTGTCGTACCGGAACATGAAGACGGCGCCGTCCGGGTCCAGCACCGCGACTCTCGCTGCCTGCCTGGGTATCCGCATGAGGTCAGACTGGCAGAGAGATCTGGATCACCGCTGCATAGAGGTCAAGGTCACAGGCGGTTCCCCTGCTGTCGCCCCGTCACTCTGACCTAGCATCCGAGCATGACAGTCCTGCCCAACGACGGGCTCGCGCTGGCCGCCGAGTTCCCTTCCGCGACCCATGACCAGTGGCAGCTCCTGGTAGAAGGCGTGCTGCGCAAATCGGGCAAGGACGCCTCCGGCGCCGCCGCCGAGGACGCGCTCTCCACGGTGCTCGAGGACGGGCTCGCCACCAGGCCCCTGTACACCGTGAGCGACGCGGCCGCCGAGACCGGTTTCCCCGGCTTCGCCCCCTTCGTCCGGGGCAGCAGGCCCGAGGGCAACACCACGGGCGGCTGGGACGTACGGCAGCGGCACACGGCGGCGGACAACGCCCTGGTCCTCGGCGACCTGGAGAACGGCGTCACGTCGCTGTGGCTCGGTGTCGGCGAGGGCGGCATCCCGCTCTCCTCGCTCGAAAAGGTCCTGGACGGCGTCTACCTCGATCTGGCCCCCGTCGTGCTAGACGCGGGACGTGACGTCGAGGCGGCCGCGGAGGAACTGCTGCGGCTGTACGCGGCGCGCGGCGTCGCGGCCGAGGCCGTACGAGGCAACCTGGGCGCGGACCCGCTCGGCCACGAGGCCCGGACCGGCACCGCGACGGACGTCGCGACGGTCGTCCCGCTCGCCCTGCGGTGCGCCGCCGAGTACCCCGGACTGCGGGCGCTGACCGTCGACGCGCTCCCGTACCACGAGGCCGGCGGATCGGCCGCGCAGGAGCTGGGCGCCTCCCTGGCGACCGGTGTCGCCTATCTGCGCGAGCTGACCGAGGCCGGACTGTCCGTCGAACAGGCCTGCGCGCAGCTGGAGTTCCGCTACGCGGCGACCGCCGACCAGTTCCTGACGATCGCCAAGCTGCGCGCCGCGCGCCGGCTGTGGGCGCGGGTCGCCGAGGTGTGCGGCGCGCCGGGTGCCGGTGCGCAGGTGCAGCACGCGGTGACCTCGCCGGTGATGATGTCGCGCCGCGACCCGTGGGTGAACATGCTCCGCGCGACCATCGCGACGCTCGCGGCCGGGGTCGGCGGCGCCGACTCCGTCACCGTCCTGCCCTTCGACCACGCCCTCGGTCTGCCGGACGCCTTCGCACGGCGCATCGCCCGCAACACCTCGACGATCCTCATCGAGGAGTCGCACCTGTCCCGGGTGATCGACCCGGCGGGCGGCTCCTGGTACGTGGAGCGGCTGACCGACGAACTCGCCCACGCGGGCTGGGAGTTCTTCCAGGGCATCGAGCGGGACGGCGGCCAGGCCGCGGTCCTGCGCTCGGGCCGGCTGGCGCGCGACCTCGCGGGCACCTGGGCGGCCCGCTCGGTGAAGCTCGCCAAGCGGCGCGAACCGATCACCGGCGTCAGCGAGTTCCCGCACCTGGCGGAGCGTCCGGTGGAGCGCGAGCCCGCTCCCGAGGCACCGTCCGGCGGACTGCCGCGGGTGCGCCGCGACGAGGCGTACGAGGCGCTGCGGGCCCGTTCCGACGCGCATCTCGCCGCCACCGGAGCCCGCCCCCGGATCTACCTGGCCACGATCGGCTCCGCCGCCGCGCACACCGCGCGCAGCACCTTCGTCGCGAACCTGTTCCAGGCCGGCGGCATCGAGCCGGTCACGGAGGGCTCGTTCGAGGACAGCGGGGCCACCGAGGCCGTCCTGTGCTCCAGCGACGCGCTGTACGAGGAGCAGGCCGTGAGCACGGCCGAGGCCCTCGCGGCGGCCGGCGCCCGGCACGTGTTCCTGGCCGGCCGCCCCGCGCAGTACGCCGGGGTCGACTCCTACGTCTTCGCGGGCTGCGACGCCGTCGCCGTCCTCTCCGCCACCCTCGACCGCATGGGAGTGTCCTCCTGATGGGAATCCCCGACTTCTCCGGGATCGACCTGGGGACACCCACCGCCGAAGGCAGTGCCGACGCGTGGAAGGCCGCCGCCGCACGGGCGACGGGCACCGGCGACACGTTCTGGGAGACCCCGGAGGGCATCGCGGTCAAGCCGCTGTACACCGGCCGTGACACGGAGGGCCTGGACTTCCTGGAGACGTACCCGGGCGTGGCGCCGTACCTTCGCGGCCCGTACCCGACGATGTACGTCAACCAGCCCTGGACCATCCGCCAGTACGCGGGCTTCTCCACGGCCGAGGAGTCCAACGCCTTCTACCGCCGCAACCTCGCCGCGGGCCAGAAGGGTCTGTCGATCGCCTTCGACCTGCCCACGCACCGCGGCTACGACAGCGACCACCCCCGGGTGACCGGCGACGTCGGCATGGCGGGCGTGGCCATCGACTCCATCTACGACATGCGGCAGCTGTTCGACGGCATCCCGCTGGACAAGATGACCGTGTCGATGACGATGAACGGCGCCGTGCTGCCCGTCCTCGCGCTGTACATCGTGGCGGCCGAGGAGCAGGGCGTACCGCCGGAGAAGCTGGCCGGAACCATTCAGAACGACATTCTGAAGGAGTTCATGGTCCGCAACACCTACATCTATCCGCCGAAGCCGTCGATGCGGATCATCTCCGACATCTTCGCGTACACCTCGCAGCGGATGCCGCGGTACAACTCCATCTCCATCTCCGGCTACCACATCCAGGAGGCGGGCGCGACGGCCGACCTGGAACTGGCGTACACCCTCGCGGACGGTGTGGAGTACATCCGGGCGGGCCGCGAGGCGGGCCTGGACGTGGACGCGTTCGCGCCCCGGCTCTCGTTCTTCTGGGCGATCGGCATGAACTTCTTCATGGAGATCGCCAAGATGCGGGCGGCGCGCCTGCTGTGGGCGAAGATGGTGAAGCAGTTCGACCCGAAGAACTCCAAGTCCCTTTCCCTGCGCACGCATTCGCAGACGTCGGGCTGGTCGCTGACCGCGCAGGACGTGTTCAACAACGTCACGCGCACCTGTGTGGAGGCCATGGCCGCCACGCAGGGCCACACCCAGTCGCTGCACACCAACGCGCTGGACGAGGCGCTCGCCCTGCCCACCGACTTCTCCGCGCGGATCGCCCGCAACACGCAGCTGCTGATCCAGCAGGAGTCGGGTACGACCCGGGTCATCGACCCCTGGGGCGGCAGCGCGTACCTGGAGAAGCTGACCTACGACCTCGCCCGGCGTGCCTGGCAGCACATCGAGGAGGTCGAGGCGGCGGGCGGCATGGCGCAGGCCATCGACGCCGGCATCCCGAAGCTGCGGATCGAGGAGGCGGCGGCCCGCACCCAGGCCCGTATCGACTCCGGCCGCCAGCCGGTCATCGGCGTCAACAAGTACCGCGTGGAGTCCGACGAGCAGATCGACGTGCTCAAGGTCGACAACTCCTCGGTGCGCGCGCAGCAGATCGAGAAGCTGCGCCGGCTGCGGGCCGAGCGCGACGGCCAGGAGGTCCGGGCCGCGCTGGAGGACCTGACGCGGGCAGCGGCCGGTGAGGGCAACCTGCTGGAGCTGGCGGTGCGCGCGGCCCGCGCGAAGGCCACCGTCGGCGAGATCTCCGACGCCCTGGAGAAGGTCTACGGCCGCCACGCGGGCCAGATCCGTACGATCTCCGGGGTGTACCGCAACGAGGCAGGGGAGTCCCCGTCCGTGGACCGCACCCGCGCGCTGGTGGACGCGTTCGAGGAGGCCGAGGGCCGGCGCCCGCGCATCCTGGTGGCCAAGATGGGCCAGGACGGTCACGACCGCGGCCAGAAGGTGATCGCGACCGCCTTCGCCGACCTGGGCTTCGACGTCGACGTGGGCCCGCTGTTCCAGACGCCGGGCGAGGTCGCCCGGCAGGCGGTCGAGGCGGACGTGCACATCGTGGGCGTCTCGTCGCTGGCCGCCGGACACCTCACCCTCGTACCGGCGCTGCGCGAGGAGCTGGCGGCGGAGGGGCGTGAGGACATCATGATCGTGGTCGGCGGGGTCATCCCGCCGCAGGACGTGCCGACGCTGCTGGAGATGGGCGCGGCCGCGGTCTTCCCGCCGGGGACGGTGATCCCGGACGCGGCGTACGACCTCGTCCAGCGGCTCTCTGCCGACCTCGGGCACGACCTGTGATCCAGCTCGACACCTATGTCAAGGGTGTGCTCGACGGGAAGCGCGCGCTGATCGCCCGCGCCATCACGCTCGTCGAGTCCACCCGGCCCCAGCACCGGGCGCTGGCGCAGGAGTTGCTGACCGAGCTGCTCCCGCACAGCGGGAAGGCCCGGCGGATCGGCGTCAGCGGGGTGCCGGGCGTGGGCAAGTCGACCTTCATCGACGCGTTCGGCACGATGCTGACCTCGCTCGGGCACCGGGTCGCGGTGCTCGCCGTCGACCCGTCGTCCAGCCGTACGGGCGGCTCCATCCTCGGGGACAAGACCCGGATGGAGCGGCTCGCGGTGGACCCGGCCGCGTTCATCCGCCCCTCCCCCACCGCCGGCACGCTCGGCGGGGTGGCGAAGGCGACCCGCGAGTCGATCGTGGTGATGGAGGCGGCCGGCTACGACGTGGTGCTGGTGGAGACGGTCGGCGTCGGCCAGTCCGAGACGGCGGTCGCCAACATGGTCGATTCCTTCCTGCTGCTCACGCTGGCCCGTACCGGGGACCAGTTGCAGGGCATCAAGAAGGGCGTCCTGGAGCTCGCGGACGTGATCGCGGTCAACAAGGCGGACGGCCCGCACGAGCGCGACGCGCAGTCGGCGGCGCGTGAACTGTCCGGCGCGCTGCGGCTGATGCACGGCAAGGACGCCGTCTGGACGCCGCCGGTGCTCAGTTGCAGCGCCCGCGAGTCGGCCGGTCTGGACACCGTGTGGGAGCGTCTGGAACAGCACCGGACGCTGCTCGACTCGACCGGCGCTCTCGCCGAGAAGCGCCGCGACCAGCAGGTGGACTGGACCTGGAACATGGTCCGGGACGAGCTGCTCGGCCGGCTGCACTCCGACCGGGCGGTACGAGACGTCACCCCCGAGCTCGAACGGCAGGTCCGCGAGGGCGCGTTGACGGCCACGCTCGCGGCGGAGCGCATTCTGAAGGTCTTCGGCGGCGAGAGCCGCTGACGCGAACGGCGGTGGCAGGGCTGGTCGGAGCCCGGCCACCGCTCAGTCCGGCCGGCATTCGGGCGGCCGACGCTCGGGCGGCCGACGCTCGGGCGGCCGACGCTCGGGCGGCCACAGCTCCACCCCGGTCAACCCCGCGTACGGCGAAGGGCCCCCGGAATCGTCCGGGGGCCCTTCGCCGTGTGCGCGTGCCGCGAGGGTCAGTTCGCGGCCGGGACCGACCGGCCCGAAGGGGCCTTCGCGGGACGGGGGTTGAGCATGCGCTCGGCCAACTCGCCGAAGACCAGGCCGAATCCGGCCCACAGGACGGTCTGGATGGCCAGGGCCGAGAGCCGGAACCGCCACAGCAGGGCGGCCGGGAAGTCCCGGGGCACCTCGTTGACGACGGGCAGGAACTGGTAGGCCACCCCGATGACCACGACGAAGGCGGCCACCGCGGTGACGGTGGCGTACCAGGTACCGAGGCTCCCCGCGAGACGCTTGCCGAGGATGGTGGCGCCGACGGCCAGCAGCACGCTGAGGACCATCATCAGGAAGTACAGGGCGGTCCGCTTGCCGATGGTGTCGGGGTCCCCGACCGACGGCGGGTTGGCCGGGTACTTCAGGAACGGCACGACGTACACGGCCACGAGCGCGGTCCCGGACAGCAGGAGCGCGGTCGCGCGGGGGCCGAAGCGGCCCACGCGGCCGAGCGCGAAGCAGTACGCGAGCGCGGCGATGCCGCCGAACGAGACGCCGTAGACCAGGACGCCGGTGGCGAGACCGGCGGTGGACTGGAGGCTGCGGGAGACGAGTTCGACCTCGTGCCCGTGTGCGTGGGCGTGGGCCTCCTCGAAGCCGATGGCGCTGTCGACGCTCGGTTCACCGAGGAAGTAGGCGACGACGAGGGCGAGTACACCGGCCGCGAGGCCGGCGAGCATGCCCCGCACGAGCAGGTTTCTCACCGTTGCGGAGTTCATGATGTGCGCGGTCCCCTCGGGTCAGTGGCAGGGGAAGCCGAGCAGGTGGCGGGCGTCGTGCACCCACTCGTGGACGTCCTCGCCGGAGACGACGGAGGTGGCGCCCTGTTCGGCGCCGACGAAGTACAGCAGGACGAGCATCAGGATGCCGAAGAAGACCGCCCACGGAGCGATCGCCTTCAGCGGCAGCGTGGCGGGAACGGCGGGGGTGTTGGCTGTCGGCTGGGCGACGGTCTGCGCCATGGCAGGACCTCCTCGGGAGTTCGCGTCCCATCTCGGTGGTGCACAGGATGGCGTCTACGGGTCTGACTCACGGGCGCCCGGGGTGTCCTGGGCGTCCCGCTCACAGTGGCGCGACCGTGCCGGATTTCCGCCGGCTTCCGTTTGGACGTCATCGATATCGGACCGACCGTACCGCGTGCCGCGTACCTGGCCAAGACCGCGCCGACCGGGGTGATCTTCCTCTCGTCCCTGGTGGCGGGTCCCGGCGTCGGTCAGAAGGTGCCGTCGGACAGGCCGAGTTCACGCGTCCCGAGGGGGGTGAAGAAGCGCTCGACGTCGGCGTCGGTGACCTCGGCGAGCGTGGCCGGGGACCAGCGCGGGGTCCGGTCCTTGTCGATGATCTGGGCGCGGACGCCCTCCACCAGGTCGGGGGCGGACAGGGCCGCGCAGGACACGCGGTACTCCTGGTCCAGCACCCGCTCCAGCGAGCCGAGCCGCCGGGCGCGACGGACGGAGGCCAGGGTGACCTTCAGGGCGGTGGGCGAGTTGCCGAGGAGGATCTCCGCCGTCTCCTTGGCGGCCGGGTCGTCGGCCGCGAGCAGGAGCCGGACGATCTCCTCGACGGTGTCGGCGCCGTAGCAGGCGTCGATCCACGCGCGCCGCTCCGCGAGCTCCGCCGGGGGCGCGGGCCGGGCGTGCGCAGCCAGGGCCTCGGCCACGGGCCGGTCGGCGAGGTCCGCCAGCAGCCGCGGCAGCGAGGTCGAGGGCACGTAGTGGTCGGCGAGGCCGCACAGCAGCGCGTCCCCGGCGCCGATCGAGGCACCCGTGAGGGCGAGATGGGTGCCGAGCTCGCCCGGGGCGAGGCCGAGCAGACGCGTGCCGCCGACGTCGGGGACGAAGCCGATGCCGGTCTCGGGCATGGCGACGCGCGAGCGTTCGGTGACGACACGGACGCTGCCGTGCGCGGAGATCCCGACGCCGCCGCCCATCACGATGCCGTCCATGACCGCCACGTACGGCTTGGGGTAGCGGGCGATCCGGGCGTTGAGGTGGTACTCGTCGCGCCAGAAGGCGGCGGACGCGGTCCCGTCGCCGTCGCGCGCGTCGTCGTGGACGACCCGGATGTCGCCGCCCGCGCACAGTCCGCGCTCCCCGGCGCCGGTGATGACGACGGTCTCGACGGCGGGGTCGTGCTCCCAGGCGGTGAGGGCCTCGTCGATCCGGCGCACCATCGCGTGGTTCAGGGCGTTCAGGGCCCTGGGCCGGTTGAGGACGAGGTGGGCGGCCCGCCCTTCGGTGCGCAGCAGGACGGATTCCTCCGCGCCGGTCGCCTCGGTGCCGTTCATCCGAACGCCTCCGTCCGCCGACGGGCCACGATGACGCGCATGATCTCGGGGGTTCCTTCCACGGTCAGGTGTCCGCCGCTCGCGGCGATCTCCCCGCCACCGTACCCACCGGGCGGCCGGGGACCGGCGTCAGGCCTCCTCGGCGGGCCGCGGGGCGACGGCCGCGGCGGTCGAACGGCTGAATCGGTCCGCGCGCCTCGCCCGGGCGGTGTGGATGTCAGTGGCCGGTGCCAGGGTGGAACCGTGAAATACATGGTGCTGATGTACGCCGACCCCGCGGCGACCGAGTCGATGACGGCGGAGCAGCGTGCCGAGGTGTTCCGCCGGCACGAGGACCTCCACCGGGATCTGGAGGGCTCGGGCGAGCTGCTGAACGGGGCGGGGCTGGCCTACCCGCGGGACACCACGACCCTGCGACGGAGCGAGGACGGACCGGCCGCGGCCGACGGGCCGTTCCTCGGATCCACCGAACACCTCACCGCCTACTACGTGCTCGAGTGCGCGAGCCCCGAGCGGGCCCGCGCCATCGCCGAGCGTGTGATCGACTTCCATGTGGTGGCGGCAGAGGTGCGTCCGATCCACGACGTCTTCGGGATGGACGCCCGGTAGCGCGGCTAGGGCGTGTTGCGAAAGTCCCGTCGTTCGCCCGAAGGGCGGGCCGCGCGGCGTCATGGGGGTGCCCCCTGCTCGAGCGGAGCCGAGAGCTCGGGGGA
>NZ_JNZD01000020.1 GCF_000725495.1 Streptomyces aureus | reverse complement strand
CCACCCGCTACGAGAAGACAGCGACCATCTACCTGGCCGGACTCCACGTCGCCGGCATCTTCCTCTGGTCCGCACGATGATCCAAACGAAACCGCCTAGCTCTGCAGGAGTTCGGCCCGTCACCCTGTGGAGAGCAGTCTTCAGGACCCCGTTAGGTGACCTGTGTTCCCCGCTGAGCAGTTTGTAGACGTGCCGATCGTGCACCGTGCCGTACCGGCCTGTCAGCTCCCCGATTGTCGCGTTGACCAGGGCTGTTAACTCCCCGACGGGCATTCCGTGTTCGTCCATCCACGACGCGAATGCATCGTTCCGTGTCCCCGACATGACTGAACGTTAGGGCTGGTGGCGGCATGGACGGTTAAAGGGATGGTCAAAACGGCAGGAGGGTTGCACCCAACTCCCCCGCGATACGGCATCCCCAACGGGGTCGGTACGGCGGTTGTCTGGACGTACGGAGCACCACAGCCAGAGCAGGGAGCCACGCCGTGAACCCCCCAGAGCAGCGCTCCACAACCCCCGCAGCTCCTGCGGGCGCGACCGTCACCGTGCTGCGCCCGGCCGGCACTACAACACTCCTGCCGCTCCCCGCAGAGCAGTCCTCGTTCCGGTGGAGCACCCGCCTGACCGCGGATGGCGGAGCAGCCGCGAACGCCCGGCTGCGCATCCGCCCCCGGCTCACCTGCTGCTCCTGGCCCGGCAACATCGACGCAGCCGCCCGCGTCGCCGCGCACCTGGTGGACAACGCCGCCCGGCATGGGAAACCGTTCCCCGACGGCAAGATCGTTCTTCGGCTGCTCACTCACGCCGACACCCGCGAACTGTTCATCGAGGTCGACGATGCGTTCCCGGACTTCCCGGGCTTCGACCAGGTCGCGAACCAGAGCCCCGACCTCCGGCTCGCGCCCCCAGGACTGTGGTGGACGGCCCACTACCGCGGCACCCTCTCCTGGGACACCAAGACGGAAGACGGCGTGATCGTCGGCAAGACGGTGCAGGCTCTTCTCCCTGCGACCTGGGACGGTGTCGCATGACGCCCGCGCCCCTTCCCCGGCGTTCAGCGCAGCCCCTCCGCCAAGGACCCGGCAGCGTCGACTTCACGGCACGCGCCATGAACGTTCCACTGGAAGACGTTGCACAGGACATGGGCGACCTCGCCGCCCGCGTACGGAACCTGATGGATCTCCAGCACGGGAACGCCTTCCGCTTACCGTTAGGCGGCCGGTTCTTCGACGCGGTCGTGACCGCCTCCGGCGCCGAAGCCCGCGCCGTCGTGGACCTCATGGACGAAGTCCAGCGTGTCCGCGGCGCACGCTTCGACACCCGCTCCTGCGGCCCGGTGATCGACGACCCGGAACGGGACCGGTTCATCTGGCTTGTGCCGCCGGGCACGCACGCGGTCTGGGACAACGACTTCGGCATATGCCGGGGCGCGCCCCACGAACTCACCCTGCCTTCCATGCAGCAGACAGGGCCGCCGGGCCCGTATTGGCTGCGCCCGTGCCGCGGTGACCGCCTCGTGCCGCACTGGCCCCTGGCCGATCTCCTCGACCGGTTCAAGCCGGGCCCGGTCCCGCACGAGGCACTCCTCAGCGCCATCTCCTGATCCCCGCGTGCGGCGGCGCATGCCCTGAGCCTGCCGCCGCACGCGGTCCAACTCCCCTGCCGGCGGGCCCAGACCTGCCCCCCGGCGGCAGGGGTCCCACCGTGAGGGGGAACGACATGCGCGAGCTCGTCGCCACACCGTTCGCAGACCGCCGGCTCGTCCTGCGGCGAGGCAGCCCGAAAGCCGTACAGCTCCCCCACTCCAGATTCGAGGAGCTGCGCGCACTGGCCGCCGTCCCGAGCAGCGTGCCCGGGTGGCTCGCCGATGCCGTGGCCGCGCAGTGGCAGATGGACGTTTCCGGGCAGGCCCTTGGTGACGTCCTCCTCGTCCGTGAGCCGGGACCGTACGCGTTCAGCCGGGCGACGTGGGAGATCAATCTTGGCTGTGACTACGACTGCGAGATGTGCTACCTCGGGGAGAAGCGGTTCGAAGGCCTCGACATGGACGGCAAGCGCACCCTGTTGACGGTGATGCGGGACGCCGGGGTGATCTGGCTCCAGATCACTGGCGGGGAGCCGCTGATCGATCCGGACTTCCCCGAGTCCTACCGGTTCGCCGCCGAGCTGGGCATGCAGCTCGAAGTGCTGTCCAACGGCTCACAGTTGCGCAGGGAGCGCGTCCTGGACGTGCTCCGCGCCTACCCGCCGACCAAGCTGACGTTGAGCCTGTACGGCGCGACTGCGGACACGTACGACGCGGTGACCCGCCGGCGCGGTGGCTTCGGCCGGTTCCGCGAAGGCGTGCGCAAGGCTCTCGACGCCGGGCTGCGCCTCGATCTGAGCCTGATCATCGTGCGGACCAACGCGCACGAGGTCGACGCCATGCGGGCTTGGGCCAAGGATCTCGGGGTGCCGTTCCGCGAGTACGCCAACATCTCGCCCACGATCCACGGCACCGCGGAAACGTTGCCGTCCCAGTCGCCCGAGTACCTCACCGCCCGGAAGCCGTTCACGGGCTGCCCGGCGGGCGTGACGTTCTTCCACGCCGACCCGTTCGGCCGCGCCTCGATCTGCAAGGTCGGCCGCGAACCGAACATCAGCCTGACCGCCGAAGGCGTGCCAGGCCTTGCCCGACTCGGCCGGATCGCCGAGTCCCTCATGCTTCGCACTGGAGGATGTAGCGGCTGCAAGCTCTCATCCACCTGTCGCGTGTGCCGACCGATGGCACGGGTCTTCCAGGAAGCGAAGGCACCACTCAGGAACTACTGCCAACACGGAATGAGGTCGTCATGACCGCTGTCCTCGTCGAGATCACGCCCAAGCCCGCGCCCGACGCCCCCGCCGACCCGGCCGGGATCGTTCTCGTCAGCGACGTCGCCGAGCTGACCGCGAGCGTGGAGTCCGGCTGCAACGACGACAACCCGTACAAGTAGCTCAACCCGTTGGGGCCGCGCACCGTGCGCGGCCCCAACGCCCGTACCTCTGGAGAACTCATGCCCACTCCGCGTATCACCGAGCTACCGGAAGCAGTGCGCTCGCTGATCGAGAAGGCCAGCGGCCGGATCACCGACATCGGGACCGTCCACGGCGGTCTCAACAGCTCCATCGCCGTCATCGTGCGGACCAGCACCCGCACCCTGTTCGTCAAAGGCCTGCCGCTCTCTCACCCCCGCGTCTGGACACAGCAACGCGAGGCGGACATCGCCCCGCACGTCCGCGGCATCGCCCCCGAACTGCACTGGTTCGTGGAAGCCGACGGGTGGAGCCTTCTCGGCTTCCAGCATGTTGAGGGAGGGCACGCCGACTTCGCTCCCGGCTCGCCCGACCTGCCGGCCATCTCCGCGGCCATGGCGCAGCTCGCTGAGATCCCGGCCCCCAACATCGAGCTGAAGTCGATGCCGCACCGGCTCCGCGGCTACGTCGAGGACCGGGCCGACCTGATGTGGTTCGAGGGGAACAGCCTCCTTCACACGGAGTGGAACCCGCAGAACGTCCTCATCACGGATGCCGGCGCCCTGTTCGTCGACTGGGGGTGGGCATCCACCGGCGCGGCATGGATCGACCCCGCGCTGTGGCTGCTGTGGCTGATCGCCCACGGCCACACCGCGGACCAGGCCGAGGACGTGGTCTCCGCGCATCCGGCGTGGAAGCTCGCCCCGTCCCCTGGGCTCGACGCCCTCGCCCGAGTCCAACAGCGGCTGTGGGACTCCATCGCGGCCCAGAACCCTGATGAATGGGCACAGCCGATGCAGGCCGCAGCCCGGGTCTGGAACATGCACCGTCAGCACCAGCACTGACTCGATACGGCCCCGCTCGACCGCCCCCCCGAGGCGGACAAGCGGGGCTTTCCGCTGCCCGGAAACCCGCGCGCACGTGTGGATCGTCGCTGCAGAGATCAAGGTGCCGACGCCCGTACAAGGACGTCTGACGAGCTCCCGCGCCGAACCCGTGCGCCTCTATCTGCGGTGGCGCAGGTCCGCGCCACCGCCGGACAGCCCGTGGTGCTCCCGCGCTGGATGGCGGTGGTGCGGCAATCGGCGCTGGCATCGAACGCACCTGGGTTACTCGCCGCGACGACCGCCTACGCGCCGCCCGCCAGGTCGTGGACGGCACCGCCCTGCCCGTCTCCAAGCCGGAGACGGGAGGCGGCTTTCCATGCGGTTCCCTGACGATCAGCGGCCGGTGCCGTCTGCGCTACCGCACCACCGAGGCGGTGACCTGTGATGCACATCTACAGGACCACCCTCCTCGGCGTCGGCCGTGCGGGCGCCCTTGACCCCGATGTCTGCTTTGCGGCGCGTGATGCGGTCATTCTCCTAGCACTGTTGGGGTATGAGGCGAACGCTTGGCGGCAAAGCCGTTTTGCGTGCTGTGGGGTTGTCGCGTGAAGGGGCTCGCTGTGGTGTCCCGATGCGCGCCGCTGCAACTCGCGCTCCAGGGCGGCGCCGGGGGACGTATCCGTGGCGGGCTGTCGACGCGTTGCGGCAGGTCACTGGGGGTTACTGTTCAGTTCGTCAGGTGACTGTCAGTGGCGGCCTCTACCGTGTGGTGGGTGAGTCTGACACAGATCGGCCCGGTGTATTCCGGGCGGGCCAGTGCGGTACGTGCTGGCGAAGTGGTCCTGAGCCTGGTGGCGTCGGGGTTGGTGGGAATGCGGGGCTGGACGGGGGTGCGGCGGCTTCAGCATCCCTATGACCGCAGTCTGCAGTTGGGACTGGACCGGCTGGCCGCCCTGTGCGTGCGGGCGGGCAGGGATGCTCCCGTCGGTGTGCAGGATCTGGTGGGTGTGTGGTGCGCCGAGCGGTCGATGAACCTATGGCCGTTGGAGTTCGATCCCGATGCGCAGGTGGATGGGGAGCGGCTCCTGATCGGTGGGGAGCCGAGCGAGTTCTGTCTGGAGTGGGCGGTATCGGCCCAGGATGTGGTGTCCGAGGTCCACGAGAGCGCGCTGGTCAAAGAGATCAAGAAGATGGCTGCCCAGTTGGGGCGACCGGAACTGTACGCGCGGTGGCGTCTGTTCGTCACCGAGCATGCGGTGCTCAGGCCGGACGAATTCGTGGCGGCGAAGAACGCTGTGCTGGAGGTGCCGCAGTGGGCGACCTGGATCGAGGAATCCTACGGGCGGGTCACTGCCGAGATGACGGTCGGCGGGCGGGTGGCCGTGTGCGGCGGCTGCGGTCAGTGGATCTCTCCGCGGGCGGACGGCCGGGTGCGGTGCAGGGTGTGGCGTTGCGCTCGGCGGCCCGATCTGCCGGAGCCGAACTGGGTGGAGGCGCAGGGGGCCTGGCGGCTGGAGCCGGAGCTTGTGCGGTTCGTGGCGCTGCCGGGCCGGCCTGAGCTGGATCTCGCGCGGCAGCTGGCGGCGCGGGGGGCTCGGGTGGTGCTGTATCCGAAGCTGGACGCGCTGGACCTGGTGGCGGTGTGGCCCGGCGGCTATAGCGTCGGGGTGGATGTGAAGGACTGGCGCAGCCCTTATCTGCTGGCCAGGCGAATCAAGATGTTCCCGGCGTGGGGTGCGGATGATCCGCACGCGTATGGCCGGGGGTGTCTGGTGGTGCCGTACGACCGGGTGCGTGCCAATCCCGGCTACATGAAGATCCTCGCGCGGCGCAGCGAGGCGTTGCGGGCGCAGCCTCAGATCGAGGTGATCTCGGACAGGGATCTGGTGGCGTCCTGCCCTGATCTGGGTGTGATGGGGGAGGTCGTCTGTGGCCCGTGATCGCAGTGGCTGGTACAGGGGGCTCGGGCAGAAGCTGAAGCGGGCGGCCAGGAGCAACGGCCTGGGCCGTGTGGATGTGCGGCTGGTGGCGTCGGTGGAGCTCGGGCTGTTCGCGCTGGAGTCGTGGGCGGCGGGTGCGGCGGCCGGGGATGCGTGGGCGCTGATGGGCGGCTACGAGTTCCGCACGCGTGAGCAGCGGGCGGTGGCGAGTTCGGCGGCGTTGCGGTGGCTGGTGAGCGAGCTGAAGAGCCAGAGCGGCTGGGGAAAGGCTCTGCGGTCGTATCAGGCGTTGCCGGAGATGCTGCGGATGTTCGATGTGAAGGACCCGTCGCGGCCTCCTGAGCGGCGGGCGTCGCTGTCGGTGGTGTCGGACCGGGAGCAGGTGTATGCGCAGGCTCTGGCGGGGTTGCCGGAGCATCGTGACCTGCGGGTGGCGGTGGCCGAGGAGGGTGTGCGCTATCGCATGGGGCGTGCGGACGCCAGTGTGGTGGTGCCGGAGGGGGTGACCCCCGCGCCCGCGCGGCGGCATCTGGTGGGGCGGCGGCGCAAGCAGGTGACCTTGCGCTGGTCGGCGCTGACTGCGACTGCCGATCTGATGGACGCGCAGGACGTGCGGCTGGGGTTGCGCAACAACTGGCGCGGCCGGATCGACGATCTGTATCTGCTGGTGCGTCAGAGCGACGGCCGGTTGCGGAAGTCGAAGAAGCTGGTGCTGGCGGATGTGATGCACGTGGTGGGCATGCCGGCTGTCGGCAAGACCACGCTGATCACGGTCGCGGCGGTGTGGGCGGGTGCCGAGCCGCACCGGCGGCACACGCTGACGGTGGTCCTCGGGGATGTCGTGGCCGTTCTCGACATGGTCACCGCGCTGTGCCGGTACGGGGTGAGGGCGGCGCCGATCCTGGGTGCGGCCAATCGCGGCCGGCATCTGCAGCAGGTGCACCGCCCGGCGGACGTGCAGGCCCGGGGCCTGGTGCTCCTGGAGGATCCGCGGCTGCGGTGGATCTCCACCCAGTGCGTGCTGCAGGGGCTGGCGGAGCTGACCGAGCCGCTGGCGCTGAAGGACGCCCCGTGTGGGCGGCGGCTGTGGCCGTGGCACCCCGAAAACGGTGAGCAGCAGCGGGAGGCGGCGGTGGACTGTTCGCTGCTGCCGGTGTGCGGGCGGCACGAGGCGGCGCGGGAGTTGGTGGAGGCGGCGGTGTGGGTGGCCACGCCCGCCAGCCTGATGCACTGCCGGGTGCCCGGGCAGCTGTCGCGGTACGACATGCGGTACCTGGAGCTGGCGTGGCAGCGCAGCGACGCGTTCGTGGTGGACGAGGCCGACCGGGTGCAGATCCAGTGGGACCAGGCGTTCAGTCCTTCGCAGGCGCTGGCGGGGCCGGGTGAGGATGCCTGGCTGGACGAGGTGCGGCCGCTGTTCGAGCGGCACATGCGCCATACCCGGGGCCAGCACCTGTTCAGCGAACCGGTGCGGGACTGGTCCGTCGACATCAGTACGGCGGGGCTTTTGGTGACCCATCTGCGTGGTCTGCTGGCCGAGCACAGCCATGTGCGGGAGTGGCTCGGCCAGGGCTACTTCAACGAGTGGCGGCTGGCGCTGGGGCTGGCTGGTGAGATCGCGCACCGACCACGGAAGCAGGACGGTGCGCCCCGGCGGGAACAGCCGGCGTTGTGGGACTCGGACACGGAGTGCTTTCAGCGATGGCGGGCTGTCTTCTCGGCGTGGCTCGACAACCCGGCCGGCCGTTACCAGGGGGAGGATGCGTCGGTTGCGTTCCTGCGGGACCTGACCGCACGCGGCTACCAGCGGCCGAATCTGGTGACGCAGGACCTGGTGGAGTGGCTGCGCGGACTCGAGGACGTCGTGCTGACCGGGGAGCAGGCGCTGGAGCGGCTGGCGGTGCGGTTCCAGGTGACCATGGTCGTCGCCCTGCTCGCCGAGAAGCTGGCGCTGCTGACCCGTGCCTGCTGGGAGGTGGAGATGGAGACCGGGCTGGAGGCGATGGGCTCCAGCCTCGTGCACCGTCCGCCGGCCGAGTACCTGCCGCTGGTGCCGGATTCCCCGATGGGCAACCTGCTGGGCTTCCAGTACCGGGAGCACGAGGGCGAGCTCGAGCAGATCGGGACCCTGTCGTTCTTCCGCTGTTCGGGGATCGGCCGGTGGCTGCTGCTCAACCTGCCGCACCTGTATGAGGGCGCGGCAGGTGAGGAGGATCCGGGGCCGGCGTGTCTGCTGCTGTCGGCGACCAGTTGGGCGGGGAACTCTCCGCGTTATGACGTGCAGGTGCCCGTTGCGGGCATCCTGGCCTCCCGCACAGGTGACAAGGTGCCTTTGCACGAGCGGATCATGCTCAGGTATCTGCCGGTCAAGATGCCGTCCTCCAGCGGGGCGTCGTTCGCGGTGAGGGTGTCGGGCAAGCAGGGTGAGGAGCGGCTGGAAGCGCTGCGGGAGCTGCTGGCGGGGCTGTGCCAGCGGCAGCAGGGGCTGCGCGGGCCGCGCAAGAGCCTGCTGGAGGAGATCCGGGACGAACTGCCCGAGGGACGGCGGCGGGTGCTGCTGTTGGTGGGCAGTTACCGCGAGGCCCAGGCGGTACTGCAGCATCTGCTGCGGATCCAGCCCGAATGGGCCGACCAGATCCTGCAGATGGTGCCCGATGACGAGTCCGGCAGTCATCACTGGAGCGGGCAGACCATCGCCCGCGGCAAGGTGCACGCGATGGCCCGGCAGAAGGATGCATGGATCCTCATCGCGCCGCAGCTGGCCATCGAGCGTGGCCACAACATCCTCAACGACGCCCATGTCGCCGCCCTGGGCGCGGCGTTCTACCTGGTCCGCCCTCACCTGCATCCCGAGGACCTCGGCTACCACGTGCAGACGATGAACCGGTGGGCGGTGGAGGAGATCCGGCGCTCCGTCCCGTCTGCCGGCCCCGATACGACACTGGGGGAACGGGCGGCCATGTTCCGCGAGCTGGCCCGCCGTGCCTGGCTCGACCTTTTGGAGGGCACGCTGCAGTACACGGCGACCGATCCCGGCTCGGCCCAGCGGCGTGCCATGGACTGGACGAACATCGTCCCGCTGGACCAGATCATCGGCCGGATGCTGCGCGGCGGGGCCACGGCCCGGGTGTACTTCTGCGACGCCGCCTTCGACCCCGGACACGACGACAGCATGCTCGTCGGCATGCTCGACGCCCTCGACGAAGCCCTCGACGGGCCCGATGCGGCGATCGCCGGACCGCTGTACCGGCCTCTTCGACAGTCCCTGCACACCCTCGTGGAGCAGCACCGTGCGCTATGACTTCCTTCAGCCGCTTTCTCTCGTCCTGCAGTCCTTCGCCGGTCATGAGCTGGCACAGTATTGGACGTGCGAGTTTCCCGCGAAGTGGGCGCAGCCCCTGCGCGAACACGTCTTCAGGCCGGCCACCGCGGAGGGCGAGGCCGAGGAGGAGAAGCGGGCCATCCCCTTGTGGGCGGTCAACAGTGCGATCGCTGCGCTGATGCCGCAGGTCCTCACCCACGACGCCCGGGCGTGGCGGGGTCAGGTGTGGCTGGCGTGGTCGGCGAATGCGGACGAGAAGGCGCCGGACCGTGCTCTGCTGGTGGAGTTCGTCAAGGGCGGGCTGATGGCGGCCGCGCAGCACCGCAACGAGTTGGCGCGGCGCCGCGGGCGTCCTGAGGTGATCGACACTGCGGTCCTGGCCAGGATTCTGGACACCTTCGGCGGGCAGGATCTGACGTTCACGCGCAGGACGCTGGATCTGGGACCGGGCCTTGATCCGCAAAGCGCCGACTACACCCTGGTGCCGCACGCGCTGGCCACCTATCTGTGCCTGGCGGACTGGCACGTCGTCCACGGCGAGCCGGAGAGCGAACCGGCCGGAGAGGAGGGCGGTACGGACGAAGCCGGCGGAGAGGAGGCCCCGGACGGTGTGCTGGTGCGGGCGGTGCACACGACCCGGTGGCGGCGCACCGCCGCCCGGGAGGGAGCGGAACTGGTGTCCTGGCCGCCGTATGTGTACGAGAGCAAGGGCGGGCTGCGCTATCCCTGGTCCTACACGCTGCGGCTGTCGGTGCAGACCAGGGCTCTGGAGGATGTGGTGCGGCCGCGGCTGCACGTGCGGGTCGGGATGCGCCGCTGGGCCCGGTACAACGTGTTCGACCCGAAGCGGACCATCGGCCTGCACCTGCTCTCCCCGTCTCCGTGGGCGGATGCCAGCAGCCCGTTCGGGCTGGCCTCCATGGCCTGGAATCCCGGCCCGGCGGGCAAGAGGCAGGGCGCCATGGAGTGGGCGGACGGCCTGGTGCCCACGCTGAAGCGTCTGGGCTCGTTCGGTTTCCTGCCCGACCCTGCGGAACTGGCCCGCGACCCGCTGGGCTTCCTGGAAGCGGGCACCGGCGCCGACGGACTGCCCCGGGATCCCGTCGCGGGTGTCCCCTACCGGCCCGGACTGGGAAGGAACACCGGGCACGCCGTCGGCGACGGCGTCTCCGCCAAGGACAAGTGGCGTATCTTCAGCCAGTTGGTGCCCGCCCTGAAGGGCTTCGCGACGGTGGACGAGCCGCACGTGCGGGTGCCGATCCCCGCCCGTACGCGCCTGAGTGCCGAGGAGTTGCTGCGTGTCGACCGCGGCGCGCTCGCCGCGGCTGCCGGGCCCCGGATCGAGGTCGTGCTGTGGTGCGACACCGCCACCATGCGCGATGAGGCCCTCGGCGCGCTGGCGCTCGCGCTGGACCTGCCGCTGGATGTGGCGGACCAGCCCGGGCAGGTGGAAGCGTGGCAGCAGACGTACGCGCTGCCCGAGCTCGAGGTGCTGGTGCGGGTCGAGCCGGTGGGGGCGCTCGCCGACGACCTCGAGGTGAACGAGAAGATCAAGCGGCGCAACGACCGGCTCAAAGACGCCGGCATCGGCCGGCAGGTGCAGGTCCGCGGTCGGCTCGGGCAGCCTGGGCCCGGGGTGACGTCCCGTTTCGTCCTGGTCGAGATGCGCGGCGCCGACGGGTTCACGTCCGCCGACCATGATCCGAAGATGACCGTGCGGGCCGGTGCGGCCGGCTGTGGTGCGGTCACCCAGAACCTGCTGCCACCTTCCGTATCCGCGGCCGAGGCCGGCCCCGGTGAAAACGAGGATGCCGGGGGCGGCACGCCAGAGGAGCAGAAGAGCGCCACGAGCCAACGGGAACGCGCCCGCAGGGCTGTCGGTGACCTGCTGATCCGGCAGAGCGGGCTGATCCGGCATCCGGCCCGGCAGGGCACCACGGAACACGAGCTGACCGATGTTGCCTGCCTGGGCCTGTGGGTGGTGCGCCGCACCGGTGACTTCAAGGCCGTCATGCCCCTGGCCGTAGCGAGCGTGCCGGACCGGCCCCACGTGATGGTGCGTCTGCCCCATTCCAGGTGGCTGACCCACCTCCAGGCATCCGTCCAGCTAGCCGCCTGGAGCAACACACGCACCTTCAAGAAGCAAGAGATCCAGGACTTCTTCGCCGACTGCGTGGCCGAGTCCAGCGACGGCGGGGATCTCGCGCTGTTCACCCTCGCCCAGAACATCCGCACGGCGTGCCCGGCCCTGACCAACCCGAACCTGGTCGCGGACCGGCTCGCGTTCCACCCCGATCGGCCTATGGACGCCGGACGGTACAAGGGGCTGCGGCACGTCCGGCTGCGCACCAACGTCCGTAACGAGAGTGCACAGCACTTCGCGTACGGGGCGAAGGGCCCCAAGGAGCGAGTGGGAGTGGGAGGCGGACTGTGGGCCAGCAAGGACAACGACCGGTTGTTCTTCGCCACCGCGGACAAACCCAAGACTGCGGGGCCGGGAAGCCCGGGCGGCTCCAGGCTGGAGTGGCACCACGGCAAAAACCGCGACAAACAGATCGTTCCGAAGATCGACACCTGCAAGGACGTGTGGAATCCGCAGCTGCTGGAGCTGCTCGTGGCGGTCAAGCGGGATGACGACCCTGCCGAGGCCTGGGCAGCCTTGGCCCATCAACGGCGTTCAGCGGCCGCGCACTTCGCCGATCCGGTGACGCTGCCCATCGAACTGCACCTGGCCTACAAGCTCGGCAGTGCGTTGCTGCCCTCTCACCAGCTCGAACCGATCGATCAGCCGGAATCCTCGTGACACCGCCGCCCGCACCGCCCACGCCGCACGGCGAGCAGCCGGGCGGGGCGGGCGGCCGTCCGCACGGTCTGAACGAGCGCCAGCGGACCTATCTGGAGGTGCTGTTCACGGTCGACCAGGACAACGAGAGTGCGCAGAACCGCCGCTGGCATACCACCCGGGAGCGCCAGCCGGCCGAGCAGTGGCGGTGGATCACCTACGGCGTCGACCATCCGGCGGCCGAAGCCACTGCGGTCCAGCAGCAGCTGGGACAGCAGCGTGTCCTCGACGCGGGCGCCGGTGCGACACTGGCCGCACTGCAGCGGCGAGGGCTGATCGAGCTGCGGCGAGTGGCTGTGGACGGCCCCGCTGGCCCGCTCTGGCACACCCAGGTCCGACTCACCCGCTCCGGTCGCGCCGCCGGACGATCCTTGCAGCCGGCGCCGCCCGAGCAGGCCACCGGTCCCTCGCTGCTGCCGGCATGGCTTCATGCGGCGCTCGAAGTCGTCGCGGCCGCCCCGGGACAGACTCTCGCCAAGATCGCCATCGGGCGTGTGGCGGCCCGTCGGCTGGGCTCGGCCGGGCACGGCTACATCGAGGACGCCAGTGCCTGGCAGTACCGCCTCACCCCGGCCGGGCGGGCGTACCTGGTCGCATCCTGCAGCCGTACGGAGGCTTGATGGGCTCTTTTCCCGCCACTCGGCGCATAGTGGCGGAGCGGCTCACCGAGATGGGGGACCCTCCCCCTGAGTGGTGGACACGCTGATACTGGATCTGCTGTTGGGTCTCGCGTCAGGGGAGCACGCGGGGATCGACTGCCCGTTCGGGTGGCCAACAGCTTTCGTCGAGGCCATCCTGTGCGGACGACAGTGAGCCGGTCGACGACTCTCACATCCCGCCGGAGCAGCGTGCGCTGCTCCACGTCATCGGATCCGTCGTGGCAGTACTGGGGGATGCCTCAGACGATGGGCTGTGCCTGGACGTCGGGCATGACCGGCAGACCATCGCGGCCAGGGCCGTGATTACCGCTATCGGCGGCTGATGCTCTGCGCGCGGGGCTCAGTGCTTCCCTAGCGGTCCGGCCAACGATTTGGATCGTCTGACCGGTGGCCTTCGGGTCCTTCGCCGCAGACCGTGCAGACGCCGGGGTACAGGAGCCCCTCGAAGTAGGTGTGAGGGAAGCCGCCGGGACCGTCGTATTCGCTCGCCGCGGCTTTCATGCAGTCTCTGCCGCGCGAGCACCGGCCGCAGCAGTCGTGATCGGTCATGTAGATGTGGTTGATCTTCTTGCTGCACCCCGTGTGACTGCACACGTAGTAGCCACCTGCATGGTTGGTGTACATGCGGGTGACGGGTTCTGGGCCGGTGCTGTCGTCGAACTGGTCGGGGTTGTATTCGGTCTCGGTCTCGTCGGTGCTGGAGAGGGCGGCGGCGACGAGGACGATGGCTCCGGCCACCGCAGCGGCCACACCCAGTTTGCCAGCGACCCCGAGGCCGTTCCATCCGTCAACGATGCGCCGGTGCAGGGACTTTTCCTCGTCGCTGTCTCCTGGCGGCGGGTCAGCCTGTATGTCCTCCGGCGAGGGTTCCGGGTAGGGCGTGGACTCGTCGGAGGTCATGGATCAAGCCTAGTGGTCGGCGGATTCGGGGGCCGGAGTTCGCCGAGGCGCAGCGCGTGGCCGAGGAGGCTGAAGACCAGGCGCCGGTGTGCTGCGTGCAGGGCACGCACGGTGGCGCGGCGCGCGCCGAGGGGGATGGGGTGCCCTCACGATCACGGTACGGCTCTCGACCAGCTCAGGGACGCCCCATCCGCTTAGCGTTGTTTTTTCGGCGAGAACTACTGGGACCTCCTAACGCGCTCCGCGGAGCGTTCCGTGTTCGACAGGACATTCCATATGACGGACGCCTCAGCCTGTCCGGAGCTGACGCGCGCCTGCGGACCGACGGCTCTACTGCTGATCGCCTGCCCACCCGTCAGTATTTGTGCCGGTACTGTCCTCCTACCCTCACGTGTCCGGCCTTCTGCGGCCGGGCACGGCGCAACGAAAGGAGCCTGGCGTTGGGCTGGGTCGGCGGGTACTACCGTAAGGACGGTACTTATGTGCAAGGCCACTCCCGCAGAGGCGCGAACGAGGGTGACGGCGGAGAGGGGCTGATCCTGCTGGTGATCCTCGCCATCCTCGTGCTCCCTGCCATGGGCATCGGCTGGCTGGTCACCAAGAAGTGGGGCAAGACCGCTGGCTGGCTGTCCAGTCTGGCGACGGCCCAGTGGTGCGTGCTGCTGGTTCTCACGCAGATGACCACGCCCAGCTGCCCTGACGCGCTCCCCGACGGTACCTTTCCGCCGTGCGTCGATGTGAAGGACGGTCTCGCGCCGCATGGCTTCGCCTTCTTGATAGCGCTGGTGCTGACCGCCTGCGCGATAGTCGCGGTCTTCGTTTACCGGAGGCAGTACCGGCCGCCGCTGCCCGCCCACGTGGCACTGCCTCCGGGACTGTGGGCCCCTGAGCAGCAGACGTTCGTCTCGCCGCCACCTTCGCAGTACCGGCCCGCGCCTGCGCCGTTCGCCGACCACGGCATGTCGCGCCTGCACACCAACTGCCTCGACTGTGGCCGACCGCTGTCCGACTACGAATCCATGGTGCGCGGCTACGGCCCCACGTGCTGGAACCGCACCTAGACGACCAGGATCAAGTGCTCCGCGAACATGAGTGCTCCACTGCACCCTTTGGGCCACATCCGCGCCCACTGGCCGGACATGCTGCGGGTGGTCGGCTCCCTCAGGTGAGCGTTAATGGGGTCCAGCCAAGGCGACCCCAAAAGCCGCCGCGGGGTGATCTTGGCGAATCAGCAGTGCAGCTCGGCAGGGTCGTGCTCGTCTTCCTGAACGCCCAGAGGCCGCGGCCGGTGTCGGCGCGCGGCCTCTGGGCGGCGCAGGGTGACCGGGGTTAGTCGATGTTGGTGTCCGTCTCCGGAGCCTTTCGGGCGTTGTTCCTGAGGTTGGCGAAGGGCAGAGCTCCTCCGTGGAGTTCTTTGAACTCGTCGATCAGGTCCTGTTCAGCCTCACCCGCGTCATCCTCGGTCGTCGGCCGCCAGGCGACGAGCAGTGCGTCCGAGTCGACCAGCTGCCAGATGTAGCGACCGCCCCAATGGCCAGCCAGCAGACCGGCGCCGTGGCGGCGGTAGTCGGCAAGCCGCTGATTCAGTCCGTCCTTGCCCGCGGCCTTGCCGATGTACACGACCGTTGCCCCGTCCACCCAGGCATCGCCGAGCTTGTCGGCCGTCACGGACGGGTCGCGGCCTTTGAGGTGTCCGGCAGGGCTGGTGGGGAGGAACGACGGGGGCGAGGTGTCCGTGCGGATCACCACGTAGATTCCGTGTCCGGTGGGGACGTTGCTGTTGGGCAGTTCACGGAACGGCACGAAGCCGCGGAAGCCGCGTTCGGTCAGGGTCTTCTGCGTCAGCTCTGGTGTCGGGCTCATGCCAGGCATCGTGCCAGGCGTACCTGACAGTCTTCGGCCGGAGAGGGGGCAGCCAAGGTGAGCCCAGACGGGGCAGTGAGATGATCTTGGTCGGGGTGGGGCGAAGAACGGTAGAAATCCCGTGCGAAGCCGCGCTTTGCGCTGACAGCATCGGAGCATGACCAGCAGCACCGGCACGTCCGCAGCCCGGCCAGAGCCCCATCATGACGTTGATCTCGCTCAGGTGATGTTCCGTAGGGCCGACATCGAGAGTAGGCGGGCCGCCATGTACGCCGCGCAGGCTGACCAGGAACGTGCTGCCGGCCTCAGTGGTCTGGAGCGTCGGGCCCGAGAGCGCGATGCAGTGATTTCCACGGTGGTCCTCGTCCAGGCCTCCGTGGAGGCGTTCATAAACTGGACGCACATCCAGGCCGCGCACACCGTGAACAGCATGAACTTCACGAAGCGGGCTGAGGCGGTCACCACGTCGGTGGCGATCCTCAACCCGGCGGCCGAGGCCTTTGCGTGGAGCGAAGCCGAGAACGACTTCTTTACCGAGCTGACCAAGTGGCGCAACTTCCTCGGCCACTCCTCGGCGACTTCCCGCGACTGGCTGCGAGAGCTGCTCGTGTCGCGCGGCGAGGTGCCGCACGGGGCAAGCGACTCGCAGATGATGGAACTCCTGACCGCACCGCTGGCGGCAAGGTTCGTTGACACCGCGCGCACGCTGATGGCCCGGGCTTCCGGGGCGACCGGCACTGGCGCCCCGTTCAGCAACGGCGCATGGCACGCGCCCGACGAGCTCGCCGAGCCACTTCTGGAAGACCCATCCGCGCTGCGTTCGCTGCTGCGAGTCGTTCTGCGCCGCACCGGGATGTTGTCGCTGCCCGCCGATGAGTTGTCGCGCGAGCTCGATCAGCAGCGTGCCGGGCGAATCGGACTATGGGTGCGGTGGAGGCCCGGCCGCCGGCGGCGGCCGGGCCGTTGGGCAGTCGATCGCGGGTGACGGCCCTGTTCTCGTATCGCTACGGCCAGGTGACATATAGCTCTCCGTGACGCTCAGGGCTTCACTGGCAGGGCTGCCCGCACCACCATCGCGTCCTTCGCCACTCGCCGCCTGTAGGCGTGGGGCAGTTCCGATCGAGCAGTGTCAGACGTGCCCGTTAGGGTCCCCTGCGATGGTGTCGGCCGATGTTGGAGGAAGCATGGCAAGACGGATGCGTGAAGAGGCGTTCCGAGTGGAGCAGGAGCAGGGGCGTTATGACCCCCATGTCCGTCCGGTCAACGAGATGGTCGACGCCTTGCGCGATCAGGACGGGCGTGGCTGGATGCCGCATGTCGCACCCTGGCACGGGGGAGCGGAGGCTCGCGTCTTGTCCATTCTTCGGGACCCGGGCCCCAAGACACAGGAAGGCGGCGGCTCGGGATTCCTGTGTGTGGAAAACGATGACCCGACAGCGGAACTCCAGGCCCAGATCTTCGAGGAGGCCGGGATAGCGCCGCGTGACATCACTCCCTGGAACGCCTATCCCTGGTACATCAACCGCTCACCGAACGCGACGGAACTCCAGGCTGGTGCCAAAGTCCTGAAAGAGCTGCTGGGGCTGATGCCAAAGGCAGAGGTCGTGCTCCTCCAGGGCAACGAAGCCCAAGACGTATGGCGCCGCCTGCTCAAGACACACCCCGAAGCCGTCCGCGATAGGACCCTGGAGGTGGTCAGCACCTACCACCCCGGTCGGCAGGCTCTCTTCGTGCGAGACCCGGAGGAACGCGCCCGCCGCGCGCAGCACCGTATCGACTCCTACCAGAAGGTCGGTGCCGCGCTCCGCAGTACAGGCGGGCAGTTGTAGAGGCCCTGTTCTCGTATCGCTACCGGTAGTTCGTTAAATTCGGTGGTGGCGTGGGTTGACGGCGGTTCGGGTTGGTCGTAGGCCGGTGGGAGGAGTCAACTGGCTTGCTGGGGGCTGAAGATGACTGCTCGCCGTCCGTGTCCGCCTGCGCCGGGACCGTTGGAGGACTATGCGGCCCGGTTCGACGACCTCTTCTTCAGCCTGGCCCAGCGGCGTGGGTTTCGCGAGTACCTGACCGGGCTGCTGGCGCCGCGGGAGCGGAACAAGACGATCACTTGCCTGGCAGGGGCGGAGCCGGTGGCGGGTGCGGGGATGCCGGGGGTGCAGCGGCTGCAGTTCTTCCTGTCCGAGTCGCCCTGGGAGGCCGAGCAGGTCAACGACCGGCGGCTTGAACTGCTGCGGGAGGAGCCGGCGACGGCTCCTCACGACGGCGGGGTCATCGTGATCGATGATTCCGGGGACCGCAAGGACGGCACGGCCACCGCGCACGTGGGCCGGCAGTGGCTGGGCCGCTTGGGCAAGACGGACAACGGCATCGTCACGGTGACCACCGTGTGGACCGACGGCCGCGTGTACTACCCGCTGCACGCAACGCCCTACACCCCCGCCCACCACTTCGCCCGCGGCCGGTCCGATCCGGCCTTCCGCACGAAACCGCAGCTGGCCGCAGCCCTCACGGCCCGGGGCAAGGAGGCGGGCTTCGGCTGCCGGGCGGTGGTCGCCGACTGCGCCTACTCCATCAGCGACACCTGGTACCTCGCA
Organism: Streptomyces aureus; assembly: GCF_000725495.1. GTDB lineage: Bacteria > Actinomycetota > Actinomycetes > Streptomycetales > Streptomycetaceae > Streptomyces > Streptomyces aureus_B. The sequence continues at coordinate 133,222 of NZ_JNZD01000020.1, read as the reverse complement.
CTGCGCGAGGCCGGCCTGGCCTACGTGGTGGCCCTCAAGCCGCATCGCGGCACGTGGGCCCGGGCCGACCAGCCACACACCCCCATCGAAGCCGCCCACGCTCTGACCTGGCGCGATGCCAAGCGTCCGGGCGACTGGACACCCGTGGAACGTCACTTCCGCGACGGGCACACCGAGACCTGGTGGGCCGCCGATGCCCGCCTGGGCGGCTACGGACCCGACTCACCCTGCCGCCTGGTCGTGGCCACCACCGACCCGGCCACCCTGCCGGAGAAGGCCACCTGGTACCTGGCCACCAACCTGCCCCACCCCGACACACCCCATGCCACCACCGGCCCACATCCACCGGCCGACCTCGCCGAGATCGTGCGTCTCTACGGACTGCGGCCCTGGATCGAGCAGAGCTACAAACAGATCAAGGACGAACTCGGCTGGGCCGACTTCCAGGTCCGCTCCGACCGAGCCATCCGCCGCCACCAGACCCTGGTCAACTGCGCCTTCTCCTTCTGCTGGGACCAATGGTTCGCCCCACCCGGACCCCTGGATGCCACCGCGCCGGACCCCTGTCCCGACGACGGGCCAGAGAGGGGGACCGGCACCGCCCCACCAGCACCAACAGCCCTGTTGGCCCAAGGCATTACGAGCCATCCGTTCCTGGCTCACCCCCGCCATCACCCTGACCCGGTGGTGGCGAGCCTGGACGGACACCGATCCACCCTCCGAGCTCCAGGCCCTGATCGACGCCGTCACCACCGGACATGGCATCGACCTCTACCGCCGAATTTAACGAACTACCGGTAGCCAGCGCGGCAAGGACCTGGTGCGCTGATATGCGGTCGTCGCTCGTGCTGACCTGGGCGGAACGTGACCTGGGCCCGTTCAGCGCCTTCCCAGAGCTTCCCGGCGGCCTTGTACTCGGGCATGGACAGCAGGCGCAGCCAGCACGCTCCGTGCTCGGAGTGGTCGGTGCGGTGACTGAGGGAGCGGCCTGCCAGCCCCAGACCTGCGGGCCACAGCGCGGGATTGGAGCGTGATCTTGGTGATGCCGCCGTACCCCAAAGCAGCAACTATGGCTACAGGCCGAGTTCTTCCAGTGATGCCCGCCTCTCCTGGCTCAGGCTCGCTCGGCGTCGGCGAAGGTTGCTGAGCCACTGGCCCAGGCGCACGAGTTCGCCGGCGATCTCCTCGATGTGCCGTTGAGGTACATCAAGGTGCCCCTCCCTGTTACGGAAGGCCCGTGCCGCCGCCAGCCCTCGCTGAAATGCTCGTTCACGCGGCGGCATCGGGTTGTCATCGGGGCATGAGGCGGGCGCGTCTGGCAGTTCGAACCCCAACTGGGTCAGCAGGATGCGCTGCTCGGGATGGAGATCATCAGCTCGGGCCTCTTGAGTCCCAAGCCATGCCTGGGTTTGTGAACCCTCCCCGGACTGGCGGACCGCATGGTAGGCACGTTGCCAGGTGATCGCCCACGGCGGGTTCCACCATTGGTCCAAGGCTGCGAGGGCGGTGGCACGCTCGCCGGTCAGGCGGCCTGCACGGGTACGCTGCGTGGCCAGCCAGCGGCCGAGTGGGAAGTCGTCGTGAACGTATTCGACCGGCGGGACGAGATGGCCGTGGCGGGCGGCGTAGGCGGCGGCGTGGGCGAGTCCGCGGTCGAAGGCCTGCTGGCGGGGATTCCAGAGAATGCCGAGGCGTTCCAGCGCCTGGGCGCGGGCGGGGTTGAGGGTATCCAGGGTGTGCAGGTGGCGTTGCCAGCTCAGCCAGCGGCCCAGCGGATATCCGGCTGCGTCCTGGTAAGTCTGGGGGACATCGAGGTGGTGGTGGTTGCGGTGGTAGTGGCGGGCAGCTTTGAGGCCGCGGCGCCATTCGGCGCTCTTGGGGGCGAGGACGCGTAGGGAGAGGGCGAGGGCGACTTCTTCGGCCTGGGTGGGGCGGTCGAAGCGCAGCCAGGCTTCGGGGTCTTCTGCGGGCGTGGTGGGGCGGTGGGTGCGCGGGTCGGCGAGGCGTGCTTCGAGTCGGTCGTCATGGGCGCGCAGAGCTTGGATGGTGTGCCAGAGGGGGGTGTAGGCGTCGGCGCCGAGAAGGTCGTCGGGGTCTTCGTCGGGGGTGAGGTAGACGGGGACGACGAGGGTTGCTTTCTTGCTGGCGCCCGGTTGTTGGCGCAGGGCCCGGCCGACGGCCTGGACCGTGTCGACGGGGCTGTTCTTGGGGTCTGCGAAGACGACGGCGTCGATGGCGGGTACGTCGATGCCCTCCCCCAGGACGCGGGCGTTGGATAGGACGGCCGGGGTGTGGGGGTCGGTGTGGGAGGCGAACTCCAGGAGCAGGCGGCGGCGGACCTGGGGGGTATGGCTGCCGCTGATCCAGTCCGCCCACAGGCCTTGCGGACGCAGGCTGTCGGGGAGGGCATCGGCGGTGTCGGCGAGGGTGGTGGCAAAGGCGCGGGCATCGGCGACGCGGTGATGGAAGGTGAGGATGCGGCGCAACTGGTGGTCATGGATGGCGCGCAGGGCGGCAACCTGGCGGCCGGCGAGGCGCAGTCCGTCGACGCCGGCGCCGGGTCCGGTAGCGAGCCAGTCGCGCAGGTCTGTATCGGTGACGACGGGGACGAGGATCTGGTAGTCGGCGAGGAGGCCGAAGTCGATCGCATCAGAGAGGGTCAGGCGGTAGGCGACGGGCCCGAAGAGGGTCTCGTCGTCCATGGAGGCCACCGCTTCCGCATTCGAGTCCCGGTCCTCGTCGGGATCCCAGAGGCGAGGGGTGGCGGTCAGGTACAGGCGGCGGGCGGCGGGGACCTGACCGTCGTGGTGGACGGCGGCCCAGGCTTTGCCGAGACGTCCGGCGGTGCGGTGGGCCTCGTCGACGACCACGAGGCCCCAGGTGGGCAGTTGGTGGTCGCGGTGGGCTGCGATAACTGCGGGCAGAGAGGCGTAGGTGGCGTACGCGGTGACCGGTCCGGAGTGAGAAGCCGTGATGAGGGCGGCGAGTTCCCCCGGGGCGGTGGTGAAGGGAATGTCCGCGCCGAGCGGTTCGTGGTCGAGTGCCTGGCGTTGTGAACAGACGGCTACCGTGGTGCCTTTGCGGCCGGCCAGGCGCCAGGAACGGATCGTCTGGGACAACAGGTCCAGCGTCGGTAGCAGCACCAGAATGTGTCCGCGTGGGGCGATGCGGCTGGCGGTGCGGGCGGCGATCAGTGTCTTTCCGGTGCCGCAGGCTGCAATCACGCTCGCGCGGGAGTGCTGGGTGAGGGTACGGACAGCTGCGTCGACGGCTTCCTTCTGGTGGGGCCGCAGGACTAGGGGTGGGGTGGGCATGTTCTCCCGCCGTCGGGGTCAGGCGCGGATGCGGTGGCCGGTGAGGTGGTCGAGGATGTGCTGGTTGGCTTCCCAGCCGTCGGGGAATTTGGCGTCGACGCCGAGGTGGACGGGTTCGTGAGTGGGGTGTTCGTTCAGGAGGCGGTCGATGCCGGCGCGGGCGATGACGATGCAGGCGTGCCGGTGGCGTGAGGTCAGGACGCACAGGCGGCCGGCTTCGAGGTGGAAGTTTGAGGTGTCGCGGCGTCCGGAGAGCGGGTGCAAGACGATGGTGACGGCGTATTCGCGGCCTTGGAGTCGGTTGGCGGTGTCGACGTCGATGCCGGTCAACCGGGGGTGGGAGCGCAGAAGGTTCTGGAGGTATCCGGCCTGGTCTCGGTGTGTGGTGCCGATAGCGATGTCGGTGGGTTCGAGGTGTTTTCCGGTGCGGTGGATCTCGCAGTGTGCGGTGGCGTCACGGGTCAGCAGGTGGTGTGCGATGTCGATCGCGGCGTGGGCTGCTTCTGGGTCGATGCGGCCGGTGGTGCGGGCGGGAAGTTCGTACAGGGCCCATCCGGTGCGGGCGGCGAGGTCGACGGTCTGGTCGAGGGCGCTGCGCATGCCGGTCGTGGCGAAGGTGAGGCGGCGGTCGGTCTCGGTGGTTCCAGCGCGGAAGGGAGTGACGTAGAAGGCTGCGGAGACGAGGTGAGCGGCGGAGGCGGGTAGACGCCAGGAGACGGGCAGGCTGAGGACGGGCAGGTTCGGGTTCATCTTGAGGAGTACGGACACGGCGCTGGCCATGGGGTCGTGGGCGAGGCCTCTCCAGCGTTCGGTGGGGACGTTGGAGAAGGGGTCGAGCTGGCCGGGGTCCCCGACGAAGAGGGTCTGGTCGGAGAGGTGGGCGATCTTGAGGAGGGCGTCGGATCTCATCTGGTACGCCTCGTCCACGATGGCCCATTCACGGTGCCAGCCTTGGACGTTGGCCCATTTGCTGGCGGTCGCCACCGTCACGTCGGCGTGGGAGGCCCGGTCGGCGTCGGTGGTGAGGAGTAGGTTGCGCCGTCCGCGCAGGCGGGTTGGCACGGTGTAGGACTGGCCGGTCAGGCGGGCCACGGTCAGCTGGGGTGCCTGCTGGGCGAGGCGGGTGACGAGGTCGTCGACCTGGGCGTTGGTCTGGGCAACGATCATGCAGGGGTGTTGGGGGCTGATGAGGGTCTGTGCGGCTTCCTGGACCAGGGTGGTCTTTCCGGCGCCGGGTGGGGAGTCCACGACCACACCGCGGTGAGGTGTGGTCGTCAGCGTGGTGAGGATGTGGTCGACGGCTCGGCAGGAGAGTTCGGCGGCGGAGGGTTCGTTCATGCCGGTGTCTCTTCCGGCGTGGCGGGGACGGGACCTGTGTGGGTCCAGGGGATCTGGTCGCGGCTGGGGAACTGGGGGCGGGGGAAGTAGTCGGGCGCGGTGGTCAGCAGCAGCGTGGTGCCGATGGCGGGGACCGAGCTGGGACGGCTGACGCGGGTTCTCACTTCCAGGACGATCTCGGTGGCGTCGGTGGTGTAGGTGATGTCGCATACGGCCATGTGGACCGCCGGGTCGTGGGGGCCTGCCAGGAGGCGGTCGGGTTCCAGCCGGACCGGGTCGGTGGTGCGGACGGTGAAACGCGGTCGCCGCTTGGCCCGCTCTCCGGGGTTTTGCGGCTTGAGGACGTGGTCGGGGTCGGTGTGAGTGACGGTGCCGCTGAACGCTGCACCCGTGGTGCGGCGCTCTGCCATGACGAAGGGGTCCTCCAATGCGCGGGCGGCTTCGAGGGAGGCTGCGGCATGTTCCAGTTCGGCCAGGCGGACGGCGGCTGTCACGACGTCGTCCTGCTTGGGCTGGGGTGGTCCTCCGGCGTCGAGGCGGTCGCTGTGGGTGGTGAACTGGCGGATGTCGGTGTCCCAGCGGGCGGCGGTGCTGGGGATGGGGGGCATACCTCGCAGGATGGACAGCGCCTCCCAGGCCAGCGTCCAGGTGGGGGTCAGATAGCCCTCCACCGCCTCTCTCAGATGGGTGACGTGGTGCTGTCTGCGTGAACCGCGGGCGGACTTCAGGTCGGCGAACAGGCTGGTCAGCTGGGCTGCTTCGAAGGACGGATCGATCGTGGGACCGTCGGGAGGATGCAGCAGGGGGTTCTCGACGGCCAGCGCTGCCTGATGTCCGGTGCGGCCGTGGGGCGGGAAGACCCAGGCCATGAGGGGGGCGAGATGGGCGTCTTCGAGGGCGCTCTGACCAGTGGCCCAGTGGGTGCTCAGCAAACTGGTGAGGTTGAGCAGGAGGGAGGAGCTGTCGTACTCGGCCCGTTCGGCGAAGAAGGTGAGCCAGCGGCCGAGGTGAGCCGCGCTGGTGGCGGGGTCGGTGTCTTCTGGGACGGGCCGGTAACGCAGCGCGCGTCCGAGCATCTTGAGGTAGTACACCGAAGCAGTGCCGGTGACGGCGATCTGTGGGGCATCGAGGTATTCGCGGCGTTCAGGGTGCTCGCCCTTGGCGGGGCGGATCCGCGTGGCCTGCTGGAAGCTGTGGATGTAGGTGTGGAGATGCTCGGCGAGGGCTGCAAGGAAGCGGTCGTCGTCGCCGGGGGGTGCCAGGAACAGCTGCGGGTGGTCGGGATCGCTGCCTGCCATGACGGCGAGGGGGCGGGCAGTCTCGCCCGGGCGGTTCAGCGGCAGGACGAGCAGGGGCTGGTCGGCAATGTGGAGGTAGCGCAGGCGGCTGAGCGGCTGGGCGTACTGGGTGTTGGCGGCCCGGCATTGCTGGAGGGTGCTCAGCAGGCTCATGCTGCGCCTCCGAACAGCTCGTTGCGGATATTTTCGGCGTGCCGCAGTGCGGCGGCGAGGTCCTCCTGGTCCGGGGCGGGACGGAGGCTTTCATCGGCCAGGCCCAGGGCTGTGGGGACGGTGTCGATGCTGCCGAGGTCTTCGCAGGCTGTGCTGCCCAGGACGTCGACCAGTCGCCCCTCGTGTGCCTGCGCGCGGCAGAAGTGGGCCAGCTGGCAGTGGTGGCTGCAGTTGGAGCGGTAGCGGGCTTCGGCGGCGTTCAGTGCTTTGGCCAGGTCGTCGCGGTCGCGGGTGGCGGTGCGGGTGCGCGGGTCGTCGCTGTCGTAGGCGAGGTCGAAGGTGATGCCGAAAGGAAGCTGGTCGAGAAGGTCTTCGATGCGGTCCAGACGCTCCAGCTGACGGCGCAGGGACTTGATCTGCTGGCGTGCGTCGATGGTGGAGGCCATGGGGCGGCGCGAGAAGTTGCGGGGGGTGATGAGCAGCAGGGTGGTGGACACACGGTCGGCGTCGAGTCCTGCGCTGGTGAGGAGGTCCTGCAGGGCGATGATGTAGGCGGCGCCCTGCAGGACGGCGCCTGCGACTTTGTCGCCGGGTGCCTGGCCGTCGATGACGGCGAAGGATTTGATCTCGACGATGTGGAAGACGCCCTCCGACTGGAAGGCGACGAGGTCGGGTTCCAGGAAGACGGGCTGGCCGGGCACTGTCAGCATCAGGACGGGGTGGTCGAGCATGGTCCGGCTCGGGCCTTGGCCCCGTGCGGCTTCGAGGATGAGGGCGCGGGTCCGGGCGTGTCGCACGGGCAGGGACTTGTCGCTTTTACCGATGACTGACAGGTCGCTGTGGGCGGCTTCGGGCAGCGGCAGGTGGAGCACGTCGCGCAGCAGGCTCAGCAGTTCGGCGCCGCCCTGTTCCTTGACCTGGGCTTCGAACTGAGCGCCGCGGCTGAGGGCGCGGGGGGACTGGGTGGGCGGCAGTGGGTGGCCGAGGTGAACGGCCAGGGCGTCCTTGTCGACGCCGGCGGCGTCCAGGAGTGCGCGGCGTCGGCATCCGGGATTGGCGGTGAGGGCGGCGAGGCTGCGCGCGTTGTGCGGTTTGGGTGCTGCTGGGCCGCGGAGCGTGCCGAGCCTGCTGCTTAACGAGCTCACGGGGGTTCCTTGCAGGGCAGCGGAGAAGGCAGGGGGTCAGGTCACGGAGCGCAGGCGCCGGGTTGCCTGGAAGGGGGCGCCGAACAGTCGGCCCGCCTCGTCGAGTTGCCGGCGGGCTCGTTGTGCGGCATCCCGCCGGTGGCTGGTGTCGTCGTCGGTGTGGACGGTCAGTTCCTGTCGGGCTGCCTCGCGCAGCAACTCCAGGTCGGGGGCTGCGCTGGGGCCTGGGGGGTGGTGGACCGGTGGCAGAGCCCCGGGGATGTTGAGGGCGTAGTGGCGTAGGAGCTGCCGTGCCCCGAGGGTCATCGCCTGCGGGTCGGGGGTGAGGCGTTCGATGGCCTCGGTGATTTTCACCGCGCTGGTCAGGAAGTGGACGCGGGCGCTGAGCGGACCCACGATGCGGTCTTCGAGCGACCAGACACTGTTGGTGAGCAGGGCTCTGGCGGGTGAGAGGTGGTCCGAGGTCAGGGCGGGGCACAGGTAGTAGGGGCGGGCTCCGGGCGCGGAGCGCCAGGAGCGTTCCTCGTCCCGTCGCAGGGTGGCCAGGCGGGTCGTGGGGAGGGATCCGGCGAAGAGGGCTTCGTGGACCTGGCTGATCAGTTTGGGGGCTGCGGGCACGGTGAGCAGGGTGAGGACCTGGTGGACCTGCTCGCGTGCCGGCATCTGGGCGGCCGATGGCCGGGTGTGTCCGTGGGCGGGGTTTTCCGCGTCGGGTTCGGTGTCGCCGTCCTGGTCGAAGAGGGCGTCGTAGGAGCGCTGCGCGCGGCGGAGTTCTGCGCGCAGGACTTTCAATTGGCCCTGGTCGCGCTGCATCTGGGCATGCCGCATGGCCTGTTGCAGCTGCTGCATGTGCTTTTCGAGGGCGTCCAGAGGCTCCTGCATGCGGAGCACCATAGCAGGTTCCAAAGTTTTCCGAGTTTCCCCTGAGAAGGGCGTGTAGAGTTCCCGGCACTCCACCAACCGCCCTGCCGACAAAGGGCGTTGGTTCCTCCTGCCGGGAGACGCCCTCATGAAGCTCCTTCACACCTCCGACTGGCACCTGGGACGCAGGATGCAACGCCGTTCCCGGGACGACGAGTTCGACGCCGTCCTCGCCGAGATCGCCGAGATCGCACGGCACACGCAGCCCGATCTGATCGTGCACAGCGGGGACCTTTTCGACCGTTACAGCCCTTCCGCAGGTGACGTGTTGCGAGCCATGCGGGCCATGGACTCCTTACGGTCGGTCGCTCCGGTGGTCGTCGTCGGCGGCAACCACGACTCGCCGCACTGGTTCGATGTGCTCGGCTACTTCTACCGGGGCACCGACCGCCCGGGCGGCCACTCCGTCACCTTCGTGCACACCGCGGCGGACGGCTCCGGCGGCGGACGGCTCCTCGACATCCCCACGCGGGACAAGACGCAGCGCATCCGGCTGGCGGCCCTGCCCTTCATCCATCCCAACCGGTTCATGCACCTGTTCCCGGGGCTCGGCACCACAGACGGCGCCTACGCTCAGGGCCTGCGCGGCCTGCAGGAAGACCTCGTCGCGCAAATGAACGAGGGACACTCCCCGCAGCAGGACGTCCTCGTCTTCGCCACCCATCTCTACCTCAGCGGCGCACTGCTGTCGGGCAGCGAACGCCACCTCGACGTCAATGACGCCTATGCCACCGCCCCGGACGATCTGCCGTCCGTCGCGTACTGCGCGCTCGGGCACATCCACAAACCGCAGGCCCTCTCCTCCAGCAGGGCCACGGCCCGCTACGCCGGCAGCCCCCTGCAGCTGGACTTCGGCGAGCGCGACGATCTCAAGAGCGTCGTCCTCGTCGAAGCCGACCCTCAGCGCCCCACCCGCATCACCACCCGCCCGCTACGGGCCGGACGCAAGCTGAAGGAATTCACGGGCACCCTGGAGGAACTCGCCACCAGGGCCGCGGAGTTCAGCGGCACCTTCCTGAGGGTGACCATCACCAGCCAGACACTGATCCCGCAGCTCGCGCAGAAGGTCGTCTGCGCCGTACCCGACGCGGTCGTCGTCGACATGCACGAGGACTGCGCCGAGACCCGGGTCACGCCGCTGGACGGCAGCGATCTCCCGGAGGAGGAACCGGAACTCACGGAATCCTTCCGCGCCTACCTCACCGAGCACGGCACCCCGGGCCGGGTCGCCGACGACGTGCTGGCCGCCTTCAGCTCCCTGCTGCAGCACCCCGACGGCGACGAGCCGCCGCCCTGCCCGGCGGAACTCGCCCTGCAGAAAGCCCTCGAGAACCCCTGGACGCCCAGCCGCACCGGATCGGAGACGGAATGAGGCCGCTCAGCATCACCCTGTCCGGAGTTCGCAGCTACACCGGAACCTGCGGGCCGCTGGACTTCACCGGAAAAAGCCTGGTCGGCATCCTCGGCGACACCGGTGCGGGCAAATCGACACTGCTGGAGGCAATCACCTACGCCCTCTACGGCAGGACATCCTGGGGAGAGGGCGGATCGCAGCTGATCGCCGACGGTTGTACGAAGATGTCGATCGACTTCGCCTTCGCCGTCGACGGGACCACCTGGCACGTCACCCGCGTCTGCCACCGAGGCGGCCGCGCCTCCGACGTACGCCTGCACGGCGGTGACACCGCCCACGGCACATCGGTCGACGGCGCCACACGGGTCAACCAGCGCATCAGGCAACTGCTGAACCTGGAATACGACAGCTTCAAGAGTGCGGTGCTGCTGCCCCAGGGCAAGTTCGACGTCCTCCTCAACGCGACCGGTACCCACCGCACCCAGCTCTTGAAGTCCCTGCTCGGCATCGAGGAGCTCCAGCGCCTGCGCCAGCGCGCCGACAACCGGCGGGCACGGTTCACCGATCTCGTGCTCCGGGCGACCGAGGCGCGCGGCCGCCTGGCCGAGGACCCCGAAGCCGACGCTCACCGCCTGCGCATCCGCCAGACGCAGGCCGAAAAGACAGCGGCCGACCTGTCCGGGCACCTGAAGACGCTGTGCGAACTGCAGCGTCAGGCCGGTGACCTGCAGCAGCACAGTACGGACACCACCCGCGCGGCTACTGCCCTGACCGAATGCACTGCGACCGACGTCCACGCCCCGCTCACCGCTCTCATCACCGACGACCAGGCCCTGCGCAGGCAGTTGGAGATCGCCCACCGCTCGCAGGAGAAAGCCGAACAAAAGCGTGACCGGCTGCAGGCTTCGCTGGACGAGGACCGCACCGCCGGTCTGAGCATCAGCACGCTCGCCGCCGCAGCGGAGGTGCTGGAGGGCGCCCCCGGGCTGCTGAACAGCATCGGCGAGCAGCAGCAGGAACTACAGCAGGACCTCGACCGCTTCCAGAAGGACGAGCAGTCCATCGCAAGCGACGAGGAACGTCTGGCCGACCAGGCGGCCCGGCTGACCGGGCTCCGGGAGAACGCCGAACGCGCCCACACGCGGGCGGACGAGGCCGGCTCCGCCCTCGAACGCCTGACGGGCGCCGTCCGCGTCCTGCTCGAGGAGGGCGCAGCCGTCGCCGGTCACCGCGGCGAGGAGACCGCGGCCCGGGACCGATACGGAGAGCTCTCCGCGGCCTCGGCCGACGCCGAGGCCGCCCTCGCACGGCAGCGCGGACTGCTGGAAGAGGCCGAACGGGCGGTGGAAGAGGTTCAGCGCAGCGAAGCCGCCCACACCGCGGGCCGAGGCCTGTCCACGGGTGATGCCTGCCCCGTCTGCACACATCCCGTCGACGACTCCTACGCCGCTCCCGAGCCTCAGGATCCCAAGGCGCTAAAACAGGCCAAGCAGGCCAGGGCAAAAGCTGCCACCGCCGCCAACAACGCCCTCCACGTGCTGCGGGACGTCCAGAGCGAAATCCTGCAGGCGCAGCGGGCGCAGCAGGAGCACCGCGAGAAGGCCGAAGCCGCCACTGGCCGCATGGACGCCCAGCTCTCCCCTGTCCAGCAGCATGCCCAGGACGTGGCGACCCTGACCGGCCACGACGCACCAGAGTCCTTCGCCGCGCAGGTTCTCGCGGAAGCCGGTGCCGCCGTGGATGCGCTCCTCGCCCATGGGCGACAGACCGCGGCCGAGCGCCTCGCCCTGCTGGAGACCTTGCTGCCGCAGGCCCGGTTGCGTGTCGGCCGGGCGCAGGACGCCGCCACCGCCGTTCATGACACCGCCCGGTCGGCCGCGGCGGAGGTCCAGGCCGGGCAGGCGGCACTCGGCCAGCGGCGCAAGACCCTCAGTGCCGGCCGCGAGAAGGCAGAGCGGGAGCAGCAGCGACTGGACCGTGCACGCCGGCAGTTCCTCGACCGGTTGACGTCGATGCCGCAGCCGGTCCGCCTCAGCTTGCCGGACGCGGACGCACTGCCGTCGCCACAGGCCATCGCCGCCTGCACGTCGGCAGTCGCCGCGCATCTGGGCCGCCTCGGCGACCTCGACCGCGCATACACCCAGGCTCTCGAAGACCTGCGGGAGCTGGCCACCCAGAGGGAGAGACTGGCCGGTGAGCACCGGCGGTGCGTCGCCGAACCGCTGCGCCGCCAGCAGGCAGAGCTCGAACGGCGCGCGGCCGCGGCCGCGACCGCGGCGCACCTGCTCCACGACGGCGCCGTGCCGCTGCCGCCCCCGCCCGCCGCGTGGGACGAGCCGCAGGACGTGGCGGACCACGCCACCGCTCTCGATGCGGCCTGTGCTGCTCTCCACGAGGCCCTCGACGCCGGGCGGCGCAGCACCCAGAACACCCTCGACGGGCTCGCCGCCAAGGCCGCCACCGCCTACCAGGCCCTCATGGCCCTCACCCCACAGACTCCCCTTCCCCTTGCAGCCGGCATGGATCTGCTGTTCGCCGCCGACCTGCTGACTCCCGTCCACGAACAGACGGGCGCCTTGCGCAAAGAGGCCGAGCGCGCAACATCCGACCTCGAGGAAGCGCTCGCCCAGATCCCCCACGTCCTCGAACTCGAGGCAGCCATCGCAGCGGGCAAGCAGCAGCAGTCCGCCTGGACCGGGCTGTATGAGCAGATGAGCGACTCCAAGTTCCCCAGCCACCTGGCCGACCTGCGTACCCACGCCCTGCTCATCCACGGGAGCCGCCTGCTCAAAGAGCTGTCCGCGGGCCAGTTCGCCTTCAGCAAGGACTTCCGCATCGTCAGCCTCGGCAACAACACCGCCCGCAGCCCCAGGACCCTCTCGGGCGGGGAGACCTTTCAGGCCTCGCTCGCTCTGTCCCTGGCCCTGGTCGAACTGCACAGCCGCACCAGCGCCCGACTGGAGAGTCTCTTCCTCGACGAAGGATTCGCCACCCTGGACGCCGGGGCACTCGAAAGCGCCCTGTCCGTGCTGCGCACCCACGTCGGCAGCGACAAACTCCTGGCCGTCATCAGTCACCTTCACCCCGTCGCGGAAAGCGTCCACGACGTCCTGTGGGTGAAGAAGGACGTCTCGGGTTCCACCGCCCGCTGGCTCGCCCCGGAAGAACATCACACCCTCGTGCGCAGCGACTCCCACAACCTGGCCGAGCTCACATGACCCCCTCTCCCGGTCTTGGAGCTGCGCCGTGCTGTTGTTCGACGCCCCTGCTGCGCCACACGAAGCGGCGCAGGTCGTTGCACAATGTGACTGCATCATTCGTTGGCGCCCAGGAGCAATATCGTGACCACACCCGATCAAGTAAGGCCACCCGCGATCAAATCATTGCGATTTTCGCAACGCCCGATTACGGTGGGGTAATGACGGAATCGTTGAATGCGCGAGTGCGCCAGGTACTCGAGGGCGTCGGCGACAACCAGGTGGAGTTCGCGCGGCGCATAGGGATGACCGCCGACAAGCTCAGCAAATCCCTCAACGGAGCACGGCGTTTCACCTCCCTGGAACTGGCACTCATCGCCGAGCAAGGGCACACGACGGTCGACTGGCTGCTGCACGGCACCGAGCCGCGCCAGGCCACGGCGATGGCCGCCCGCACCCGCGCGCGGGGCGTGGCGGCACCGGACGACAGCAGGGCGGCCGCCTTGCGCTACGCCGAGAGCATCGACGCTCTGGCCGGCGTCGGACACCGCCCGGACCTGCCCCGGCTGCCCTCCCTGCCCGACGGGTCCGACCTCATCGCGCAAGGTTCCCAACTGGCCGAGGACGCCTCAGCCATGATCGGTCACAGTCCGCGTGGAGTCACCGTGCGGGGGCTTGCCGAACAGTGGGAGAAAGCCTTCGGCCTCATCGCCGCGGCCACCGACCTTCCTGACGGTCTCGACGGACTGTCGTGGGATACGGGCGACTTCCGTCTCGTGCTGGTCGGCCGCACGGACGTGTGGACGCGCCAGCGCTTCACCCTGGCCCACGAACTGGGCCACATCCTGGCCGGCGACGCCACCGACCGGCCGCTCACCGAGCACGTGACCCCCAGTACGGACCAGGGTCGGGCAGAGATCAGGGCCAACGCCTTCGCCGCCGAACTGCTCATGCCGCGCAAGGAACTGTCACACAGCGCAGGCAACGCGGGCCGCCTGAACAGGGAAGCGCTGCTGTCCCTGTCGTGGGAGTACCAGGTTTCCCCCAGCGCGATGGCAACGCGACTGCGTACGCTCGGAATCATCAGCGACGAACAGCGCCGCTCGTGGTCAGCCGCCACCACCCGCACGGCGGCCGAGCATGCGGGAGACCCCGGTCGGCACATGCAGTACGCCCAGCAGGCCGGCGACGGCTGGTACTCCGCCAGCCTGGCCGAACTGGCCATTTCCGCCTACGCGAGGGGGGACATCAGCATCCGGCTCGTCGCCACCGTGACCGGGCTGGACTCCGAACGACTGCTGGACCTCTTCCATCCGGATCCTGGGGCGCGCGAGGGGACTTCGCCGCCCGGCGCCCCAGCGACCAGCCCTGCAGAACTGGCCTTCTTCCCGTGACCTCGTGGTGGTTCCCCGACAACACCGTGCTGTGCAACTTCGCCTGCGTCGACGCCCTCGGCCTGCTCGAAAACATCCTCAACGGGCGGGGGCGGTGGACCGAAGCAGTCGCCTACGAAGCAAGCAGGTCGGCTCAGAACACCTACGCCCAACTCGCCGATGTGGCCGTCAGCGGATGGCTCGGGGAGCCTCTGGAAATCCAGATGTCCGAGGCCGACCTGGTCGAGCGCGTGCGCCGGGCCGCATTCGGCGGCTCCGCCAGTGCACCTCTGCAGCATCTGGGAGAAGCGCAGACACTGCACGTCATTCAGCACTGGCCGGACTTCAGAAGTTCCTTCTGGCTCAGCGACGACCGCGCGGCGTGCGATCACGCCCGCCGTCAGGGCATTACCACGCTGGAAACCTGGGACGTGATGGCCCATGGATGCAGCGCGGGCGACATCACCCACACCGATGCCTACAAGCTCCTGCGACAGATGCGGGATGCCGGACGGCACCTCTCCATACCGGACGATCCTTCCGGTCTGCTCCGCTAGCCCCCTCCAGGCCGACCCCTGTCAAGATTCGATTATTTTCGGTCCTTTGTGATCGATCATCGGGAAGCGGGTGCTTCCCGCCCTACCCTGACAATCGATACCTTCCTGGCCTCACGCGGCCGAGAGAACGGCCTGAGGGGGACGGGAGTTGAGGGAAGGCTACTTCGGTGGCGACGACGGCCTCGAAGACGACTTGGACGAGCGGCGCGATCTCTTCAGGTATGTCACGGTCGACAATGCGGCCGAATACCTCGCCATCATGGACCAGTTCACGCAGACACTGCTGACCGACCTGTCCGCAGCCGAGGTCAGTGAGGCACTGGCAAATCGGGGCATAGCCCTGTCCCCGGAGGAGGCGGAGGCCCGCTGCACCAGCCTGGTCCGCTGGAAGAACCTCATGCCGTCCGCACGTGACCCCCGTGTCCCCACGGTCGCCGCGCTGCGCTACACCCGGGCCCGTTTTCAGGTCACCCGGCTCGGCGGCACGGTCCACCGACAGGTCACCAAGGTCCTGCAGATGCGCGACGGCGCGCGGGAGGTGGCACGCGAACTGCTCGGCAGCATGGCCGCGCTGCTGTCGAAGATCCTCCGCCAGGCACACCACCCCCGCACCATCGACGCCGAAGCCCTGGCAGCCGATGTCACCACCGCCTTCACCAACCAGTCGTACTTCGCCGACAGCATCCGTGACTTCTACGCCTATCTGTCCTCCGTGCTGGTCCGCTACGACCTGGCCGGTGAGGAGTACGCGTCGTTCAAGGGCCTGCTGCTGGAATACGTCCACCTCATCGACACCGA
Source organism: Streptomyces aureus (assembly GCF_000725495.1). Lineage (GTDB taxonomy): Bacteria > Actinomycetota > Actinomycetes > Streptomycetales > Streptomycetaceae > Streptomyces > Streptomyces aureus_B. The sequence goes on along the minus strand of NZ_JNZD01000020.1, from coordinate 117,774 downwards.
CGTGTCCCGTCACTCACCCGCGGTCCTGAAATGCCTGGAAGACCTCCAGCCGGTCCTGGACCAGATTCTGAGTGCCCTCGACAGCCTGCCGGGCCTGGCCTCTGCGGACGGCGCCCCCGTCGAGCGGCTGCCCGGCCGGCAGTACAGCGACTGGGCAGAGCTGCTGGCCTGGTACAGCGGCGGCGACGGAGGCATGTCCGGCCCGGCGCAGCTGCGGGCCGCGGCCGAATCGGCTCTGGGGCAGTTGCTCACCAACGCGCGACGCATGCTCACCCCTGGCGGTACCGGAGGGGCGAGGCGCAGCGATTTGATGCACCTGGCCGGCCTGTTCGCGCAGGCCAGTGTCGAAGAGGCCCACCGCGGATTCTCGGCCGCCTTCGGCGCCTACCCCGCACGCCATGTGAGCTTCGGACCCGACGAGGCCGACCCCCGCGACACCGCTTCGACCTCGTGGTGGGACGCCGGCCCGGTGGACGTCCCGGTCTCCTTGCGGGAGCGTGGTGACCGCACGGCGCGCGGACGCACCGCACGGGTGCCCGACCCGGGCATGGACATCACCCGCCTGCAGGAGGAAGCCGCCCAGGAGCTCACGGCCCGGCTGGCAGCCGGAGCCGAACTCGCCGCTGCCGGTGTGCTGGACGGGGCGCACCTCACTCCTGCTGCCCGTGATCTGCTGCTGGAGCTGGTATCCATGGCGCTGGCCAAAGAGCTCAGCCCGTCAGAAGCGGTGCGCGTGGACGACGTCGATCTCAACGTCGCTGTGGACGTCGCGGAATCGGACACCGACACCGTGGTCAGGTCGGACGACGGCGAGACGACCTTCTTGTGTCTGGCTCTCAATGCCTGTGCCAGCGACCAGAGCCGCCCCGGCGATACGCCGGAAAAGAGCGCCGCAGACGCATACGCTGACCACGCGGGCGGGGACCGGCAGCCGCCCTCGGCCGCAGGAGGCACCCAGTGAGGGTGATCACCATGCCGCACGGCTCCACCGCGCAGCACGAGACGGCGGAGCGGCGTATGGCTGCCCGCACCCTGCTGGCCCAGCCCGTGCTGACGTCGCACCGGCAGCCGGACGAACTGGCCTTGGTCCGCAGGCATTCCGTCGCGCTGCGGTCCACTTTCGCCAAACTCCTGAGCTATCACCTCATCGTCGAGACGTCCTTTGCCCGGCTGGTGAAGACGCCGCCGAGTCCGGACAGCCCACTGCGACCCGTCCAGCGCGGAGACAGTCCCCCTTTCACCCCGCAGACCTATGCGTTGTTCTCGCTGGCCTGTGCCGCATTGCTCACCCCCGGCACCGGGGAGTGGCTGCTGATCTCCTCATTGGTCGAACAGGTGCGGGCAGACGCCGCCTCTGCCGGTGTGGAACTGCGCGACACCCCTTCGGAAAACCGCCGCTTGGTGCAGGCCGTCGGGCTTCTCATCGACTGGGGTGTGCTGACCGAGACCGACGGATCGTTGTCCGCGTGGAGTGAACGCCGCGAGGAGGGTGTGTTGCAGATCCACCGCCCCCTGCTGCCGCATGTGCTCCCCCGCCCGTTGCGTAACGTGACCTCCCTGTCCGACCTGGCATCCCAGCTGCCGAGCGGGGCATCCGAGCCCCGGCGCAGTCTGCGACGCCGACTGGTGGAAAACCCGCTGGTGAAGCGGGAAGAGCTCCCGGAGGACGAGCGTGATGTCCTCTCTCGGGAACGCTCGGAGCTGACGCGTCTTTTAGAGGAGCACTTCGGGCTGACGCTGGAGGTCAGAGCAGAGGGAGCCCTGGCCTATGACACCGAAGGAACCCTCAGCGATGTGGCCTATCCGGGTCCGGGCACCGTACGCCAGGCCGCGCTGCTGCTGACCGACGCGCTGACCGATCTGGGCCGGCCGACGGTGGGTCACCACGTCCCCGGAGCCGGGGCAGATGTCCCGGGCCTCCTGACACCGTGGGACACGGTTCGCAGTGAACTGGACGCCCTGGCCTCGCGCTACGCCAAAGCCTGGGCCGGGGCCTACATCGCCGATCCGGCGCGTCTACAGAAGGAGGTGGTGGCCCTGCTGGAATCGATGGCGCTGGCCTGCAGCCTGCCCGAAGGTCTGGTGCTGCATCCTGCAGCGGCCCGCTACCGGCCTCAACCGCACGCTCAGCCAACACGCACAGCACGGCAACGGGGCAACACACCGCGCGCTGGCGCGTCGCCTTCCGGTGCACTGTTCGCTGAATCCCTCCTCAGGGAGGCACTGTGAGTGCTCTCGCCTTTCCCGGCCCGCGCAAGCCCGACAGCCCTGCAAGCGGGCAAGCCAGTGCGGTCCATCCCTACCGGTGGCGGCTGAACCGGGCGGGAATCGTCAACGTCTGGTTCTATTTCGACCAGCGCTTCGATCTCTCGGGCGGCCGCCTCGTACTGCGGGGATCGAACGGATCGGGCAAGTCCCGGGCCCTGGAGATGCTGTTGCCGTTCGTGCTGGACGCCGACCGGCGCCGCATGGACGCCACCGGGTCCGGCAAGGTCCGGCTGGAGGACCTGATGCGGGCGGGCGGGGAGGGCCAGGCCAACCGGCTCGGATATGTGTGGCTGGAGCTCACCCGTGACGTGGAGGACACCGGCGGCAAACAGCGCACAGAGTTCCTGACCACAGGCGCCCTGATCCGCTTCTCGCACAGCACAGCGGAAGCGAAAGCCTGGTACTTCCTCACTCCCCTGCAGGTCGACAAGGATCTGTCCCTTCTCGACACCGGCCGGGTCCCACTGTCGAAGGAAGGTCTGGCCGCAGCCATCGGAGCGGACCGTCTGACGTCGTCTCCCGACGTCCACCGGGACCGGGTACGCGCGGCTGTCTTCGGACTCCACGGCGACCAGGGACGGGAGCGGTATGCGGGTCTGCTGCAGTTGTTGCACACACTGCGCTCACCCGACGTGGGCAATCGGATCGACGAAGGCCGTCTGCCCCAGATCCTTTCCGACGCCCTGCCCCCTCTGTCGGACAAAGCCATCGCTACAGCGGGTGAGGAACTCGACGGGCTGGAAGAAACCCGGGCTGCGCTGGCCCGGCTGGAAGCCGCCTACGGTCACGTCGCAGACTTCCTCAGGGTCTACACCCGATACGCCACGGGCGTCTGCATCACCGCCAGTGACCGCACCCAGGCTGCGGCCGTTCTCGCCCGGGACACCGACACGGCGGCCGCACAACGGGAGAAAGCGCACCTCCAGCTCGTCCGCGACCATGCCGACGCAGTGGCTGAAGGCAGTGAACTAGAAGGCTACCGCGACGAGTTGGAAGCACTCGTCGCCGGAATCCGGCAGTCGAGCGAATACAAGGCTGCCCGGGAACTCAGCGAACGCCTGAGCACCCTGCAGGCCCTGGAAGCGGCCGCCCGCAACGCCATGTCAACCGCCAAGGCGGCCCGCGAGGAAGAAGGACGCAACGCCGACGCGTGCAACGAAGCGGCCCAGGACGTCAAGCATGCGGCGGACGAGGCGGCCGAGATCACTCAGCAAGCCGGTGAACTGCTGGTCCGGGCAGGTCTCCATACCCCACTGCCCCCTGCGCCGGACATCGAAGTACGGCCGTCGGAGCCCGTGATGGAGCCGGTGCGCACCGCAGTGGATGCCGACCCGGAACCGGTAGACCGCCCAGGGGCACTTCGCCTTGTCCCCGCCCCGGACAGTATCGCCGCGACGATCGACGAGCTGCTCGCAGCGATCCCTGCTCTGCGCTCCGCCGCGTCCACCCGAGCCCAGCAGGCAGCCGCACGCGCCAGCGAGGCCAGGGAAGTGGCGTTGGCCCTCGAGAAGGTACGGCGCGCACAGGACCGGGCCGAAGACGCCGCCGAAGACGCCAACACAGCTGAAGGAAAAGCTGAACGGGCCGAGACCAACCGCGATGAAGCGGCCACGAAGCTGGCCGTGGACTGGCGGGCCTGGACCGCATCCGCGCGCTCGCGGCGTCTGCTGGGTGCCATCGACTGGCACGGCACGGCCGTCGCCGCACTCCTGAACGATGTCGAGGCCCTGTCCGGTGATGTGCCAGACGGCCCGGAAGCCGACCGTGAGCTGGCCTTCCTGGACGCGCTCGCCCAGCAGATGGCTGCGCCTGCCAGGGCGTTGCACGCACAGCAGATGGCTGCGTTGGCTGCACAAGCTCAACAGGAGCAGGCCCGGCGTGAGCAATTGCTGGCCGAAGCCAGGGAACTGCGTCGGGAGCGGGATGTGCCGCCTGCGGTGCCCGACTGGCTGGACAGTCCACCCCCCGGGGCTCCGGCACTGTGGCAGTTGCTGGAGTTCCGTCCCGAGGTCGACGCCCCCCTACGGGCCGGCGTGGAGGGCGCCCTGCTGGCCTCGGGGCTGCTGTACGGCGTGCTGACGCAGGACGGCAACGTGATCGCCAGCAACGGTCAGCTGCTGCTAACGACCGACGGTCCCCCGGCGCTGCGTTCACTACGCACGCTGCTCGTCCCGACCGGGAGCGATGGTAGGACCACGGCTCGCATCAACGCAGTCCTGGATCAAATCGGTCTGAGCCCAGGACATTCCACCTGGGTGTCGTCCGACGGGGCGTGGGGCAACGGCCCTCTGCGGGGCCGTCATCTACCCGCCACCGCCCGCTACATCGGCGCCACCGCGCGGGCAGCCGCCCGCGCAGCCCGACTCGCCGAGATCGACGTGCTGCTCGAACAACTGCAGCAGACGGCTCAGGCGCGCAGCGAGCAACAAGACGCCCTGCTGACCGGGCTGCGGGACCTGGAGGGCCATCTGGTGGAGGCTCCGCGCTCCGTGCAACTCGCAACACTGCGCCTGCAGGCCGCCTCCGCCCGCACAGACGCCGTCGCTTGTCGCAGGCAAGCGAGTGTGCTCGCGGAGGAGGCAGAGCGGATGCAGCGGGCCTGGACAGCCCGCCAGCGCAGCCACCGTGAAATCTGTACGGCCCTGGGAATGCCCGAGGACGCAGACGGTCTGCGGACCATGCAGGCCTGTGCGGAACAGTCACACGCCATGTGCCGGAATGTGAGCCGTGCCAGTGAGGCGGTCAAGAAACACCTCGGCCGCCAGCTGCTGCTGCTGACACGCCTGAACACAGTCCGCGATCGGCGCAGCACGGCAGAGGAGCACGCCGAGTCGGCAGCTCTGGACTGGTTGCGGGAAGCTTCCGCACTGGCCGCATTGCGCGAAAGCCTCGGGTCCAGTCCCCAGGAGGTACACGACCGTCTCGACGCAGCCGAGCGGGAACTCAAGCAGACCAAAGAGATCCTGCAGCGCACCAACAGCCAGGTACTCGGCCTGACCGGCCAGGTGGCCGCAGCCAAGGAGAAGGCGCAGGGTGCCCGGGAGAAAGCGCAGGAGGCAAGGGCAGCTCTCGTCCAGCAAGCCAAGACGCTGCACCGGCGCCTGGGGCATCCAGCTCTGGCCGTGGCCCTGGTCCCGGGCACCATTGCGCCTGCGGTGCTGCTGTCGACGAGCGCCAGTGCGGACGACGTCCTGGCGGCGGTGCGCGAGGTCCGGGCAGCGGTGCAGCGGCCGGATAACACCGCCGATGCCACAGCGCTGGTGCGCGCCCAGTCGGTACTGGAACGCAACACCGCGGGCGCCTACGACGTGACTGTCACGATCGAGGACGAACTCCACGTCGTGGAACTGACGGATGCCAGCGGTAGGCGCCACATCGCTGATGCAGCAGCCGACCTGCGGGAACGACGCGACCGTGGACGCAGCGCGCTGACCCAGCGTGAGCGTACGGCCTTTCACAATTTCGTCCTGGGCGGGATGGCCGAGGAACTCCGCAACCGTATCCTCGAGGCCGAAAGCCTGGTCAAGGCGATGAACGCCTCGCTGGAGCCCATCACCACCAGCCACGGCATCGGCGTCAAGATCCGCTGGCGTCTGGCCGATTCGGCCAACGAGCACATCATGCGGATCAAAGAACTGATGAAACGCGACGTACAGGTACTGCGGGTAACAGAATCCGAAGAACTCATCAGCCAGCTCAAGACACTCGTGGACGCCGCCTACAGCAATGACCCGCAAGCCGGATACGCCACCCACCTGCACACGGCGCTCGATTACCGGGCCTGGCATGTCGTGGACGCCTACATCACCGGTCCCGAACCGGGCCAGGAGCGCAAGATCAGCCGTCGGGCCAAGCTTTCGCAGGGCGAGACCCGCTTCGTGTCCTATGTGACCCTGTTCGCCGCCGCCGATGCCTATCTCAGCAGTTTGCCCGATACCGGCCGGGCCCTGCGGTTGATCCTCCTGGACGACGCTTTCGCCAAAGTCGACCACCGGACCATCGGTGAACTGATGGCGCTCCTGGTTCGCCTGGACCTCGACTTCGTCATGACCGGCCACGCCCTGTGGGGATTCTTCGCCGAGGTGCCTGCCTTGGACACCTACGAAGTGCGCCGCGCCGAAGGCACCGCGGCCGTGACTACCCACGTCCACTGGGACGGCCGCACCCGCCACCTGCGCGCCGCATCATGACCAGCCAATCCCTCCCCCAGATGCCCGCCCCCGTCCGCGGATACCTCGGCGATCCCAGTCTCACCGCTCTGTGGGCGGCGGCCCGCAGACGGCTGGAACGCAACCGCCTTTCCCCCACCGGCACCGTGCAGGTCCAGCTCGATACCGAAGGCGCCAAGCGGCTGGGAGGACTGCTCGGCACCCGGCTCGATCCGGGCCTGCGCCGCATCCAACTGGGTGCCCTGGACGCGGCCTTGAGGGCATCGGCCGCCCAATGCGGCCTCGTCAGCGTCGTGGCGGACTTGACCGGCCAGCCCCTACAGGACCGGACGTCGAACAAAGAGGCACAGCAGACAGCATGGACCGTGCTCTGGCAGCAGCTGGACGGCGACCTTACCTGTGCAGGTCTGGCCCATGCGGGCTGGATCGCCGACTGGCTCGAGGAGTTGAGGAGCACCGGAATTCTCACCCGTGCCGGCGTCGAAGCAGCCACCATCGCTCTCAGCTCCGCGGTGCGCACCATCGCCACCCTCACGGACACTCCTCTTCGCCCCCCTCCCGGCAACGGAGCAGGAGTTGTGAAGCAGTGGGAGCTGAGTGAGCTGGCTGCGCACACGACCGGCGATGCCCACGGACTCGACGAGGGCCGTCTCACCGGGGTTCTGGTCCTCAAGGCCATTGCAGCCGCCTGCACGCTGGCGTCACCCGACTCGGCTGCAGGCCGCAGACTGCTGTGGGAACGGGTTGGCGTCAGCACAGACGTCCTGTCAGGGACTATCATGGTGTGGCGGCTCGCCCCGCCCGGACCGCACCCCTGGGCTCAGATGATGCGCGACCGGCATGACCTCGCGTTGGTAACCCATCTGACTCTGCAAGAACTGCGCGCTGTCCCCGATGTTCCTCTGACACCACCGGGAATGACCGTGCATTTCTGCGAAAACCCGCAGGTGCTTCAAGCCGCTGCCCGGTACGGCCTGCCCGGCATCCTGATTTGCGGAAGCGGCAACCCGTCCGCAGTTGGATGGGAACTGTTGCAACGACTCACCAGCGGCGGAGCGGACGTCGGCTATCACGGTGATTTCGACTGGCCCGGCGTCGCCATCGCCGAACGCGTGATACGTGCCGGAGCACGCCCCTGGCGGATGCACGCTGCTGACTACCTCAACGCGCTGGCCAAGCTGCCCACTGACCGTCTCACCCCTCTGGCCGGGGAATCTGTGCCCACCCCGTGGGATCCACAACTCAGGACAGTGATGAGGCGGCAAGGCTTGGCAGTGCACGAGGAAGCGCTCCTGGCCGAGCTCCTTGGCGACCTGCGCACCCCCGTCGACGCGTAGCGCCAGCCCCCTCGGCGCGAACCTGTGCAAAAGCCAGTTGCTTCTGGTAAGAACGAACTGGCCTGTGCAGGGGCAGAAGTGAAGACCAGTTACCCGTGTCGTGCGCGGCTGTACCTGGCGATGTCAGGCGTGCTCATGCTCAAAGATGGACGGCCTCGTTGCCACCGCTCATATACCTGGATACTGTCTTGGTAGCCATGCGGACCCTGGGCTGAAGCGCCGGGTCTGACAGCAACTCACCTTCGGCCATGCGGACGAGCCTGGAACTCGTGCGACACGCCAACTGGCTGGGTTCCCCGTTCTTGTGGAGTCCCGGACGCGTCTTCGCGCCCCGGGCTGCTTCTGAGCTGAGATGTGATGTGAGACAGAAGTGATTCATTCATTCATTGCGCACACGAGCCCGGCACGGAGCAGGGTGTTCGCCCTCGTGAAAGGACCGGGGGAAGAGTTGGAGGCGGTGACCACTCTGGGGGCCGGTGATCTCCATTTGGCCGGGGAACTGGTCGGCGCACTCAACTCCTTCCTGGCTGATCGAGACCAGACAGCCCTCGAAGAGGTCCTGAATCGAGCCCCGAAGCCTGTGCGCATGGCCGCGCAGCAGTACCTCAGAGACAATTGTGCACCGGCGGTCGGGGCTTTCACCGAGTACGGGCCGGTCGATGTTATTCGCGAGGCTGTCTGCTTCGGCAAAATCGACGAGGAGCTCGAGGAGTATCTGGAGAGCGCGTACACGATCGGGCTCGGAATTCGCATGTCGAACGAGAGTCGGCGCGATGGCGGCGTCTGGTGGGTCATCAAGCTGCTTAGCGACGAGGTTTCCGTGCCAGCCAGTGCCGAGCCTCGCACCTGGGCGCTTCCCGCAGAAGCGACGGTCCTTCAGACGTGGACGAGTGGAGAGCGGGCCAGCGATGTCGGCCCTGTTCGCAGCGCGCTCAACGTAGCGGAGGATGCAACGGCTCAAGGACGGTGGGTAAGGGTCCATACGTTGCTTCACAGCCGCTACGACGTCGACTACGAGGGCAGCGGGACCTCGGAGTTCGTGGTCGATGTCTTCGATGCCCCCATCCCAAGGGAACGGTGAGGCGAGTAGGCAGGACTGCCCCAGGCGTCAACGCAGCCGCCGCTCAGAGAACCTGTGCCGCACCCGGGGCCGCCCCAGCCATTGGCGGGGCGGCCCCGGGTGACTGACCGGAGTCTGTCGACCACCACCCCGGCGGCGCAGAAAGGGTGAGCTGTACCGGCTCGCCGGCGAGCAATTTGGAAGAGCGGCAGCTCAAGCAACTCGCCTCACCCAAGACACTCCCCCGTGAAGTCTCAGCGCCTCCAATCGGATAGCTCGTTCAAGTGAGCAATCCGCTGGTCGCGTTCACTCTGCTCAATTCCACCAGAGCCGCGACAGCTACCCGACAGCCTGGCAGGTCACACAGTCGGCGGTGACCGCCTTGGCCGCTTCGCGATACGGGGCCCGGTCAGTGCCCTGATGGGCTCGTCCAGTCCGTGCCCCCGGGCAAGGAGCAGTCTGATGCCGGTACCAGCGCCTTGTCTCACCATCCACGTCACGCCGGGCGCGCACGGCGCGCGAAGGACGGCAGGGCACGACGATGTGGTCACCCGGCCACCATGCCTTTAACGAAGACCAATCACGTGATGTGACACGGCCGTACGACCGACACCAATCACCCCTGAGAGGCCAACGGTCACACGAGTACCCGCACCGCCACTGCAGCCGCCACCGTGAAGACCGCGACCGGCAGCATGAGTACACGCAGCCAGCCAAGCCGACCAGGAAGTTCGGGTCCGTCACCGCTCATCCCATGTCGCTCGCCTTCCGTGTCGCCGAGCGACGCACGGCGCCTCGGGCAGTCCCCACACGCCTCGGCCAGCCAATAGGCACCGGTCAGCTGAGCGAACACCACACCGCCACCGTCATCCCTCGCAGCGCTCACGCAAGGACAACGACACACCCCTCAGCCCGCTACGGCACTTCACCGGCCCGTGATGCCACTGCCGCAAGGTCGTGATCGTCCCGCGTCGAAACTGCACACCGCAGCTCGAATGACGGGCAAACACTGATGGCGCGTGGCCTGCCACAGGCCATCGGGCGCATGGTGGATGCCCTGCGCGGCGTGGGCCTCTGGTCCCGACGGCGAGCCCCGAGACCGGGACGAGGACCACAACAGCGCCCGTCGCCACCTCCCGCCCGGTCAGATAGGCAGGACGCAGGTTCAAGAAGACGATCAAGAGGGGCGTCATCAGGCAAGGGCCGCAGCGCCTGGCCGTGCCGGCACCGTTCGCGGCTCCTTTGCGGCCTCGTCGATCCCTCGGCCGCAGTCGAACTGTTCACCGGATGCTGCAGGAGCATCGTTGCTCTGCTGCCAGAGTCTGGCCTGCTCCGCAACTCCCGCAGTGTCCTCCGGACGACCTCGTGAGGCATCCCGTCTCAACGGCTGCGTCCAGCCCGTCGGACGTATCTGAAACCGGAGTGCTGGGCACAAGCGCTGGCCCGCAGCCACGCTGTCAAGGGGCAACTCAAAAGATTGACTCGGTAGTTGCACGCGCTACCCATTACTCGCCACAGGTCGAACCCTCGATCAGACCGGAATTCAGTCCTTCGGGCCCATGGACTGGGAAGACGCAACTTGACCTGGAGCTCGCCTATCGTTTTGGCATGTTTCCGGAGAGTGTCGCTACATATTCCTCCAGCGATTCGTAAAATCCTGACCGGCACTCCGGAATCATTTTGAAATCTGACGTATTGACAGGTTGCCCAGATAAGAGGGTGCATCGGAACCTTACGTACATCTCACATACGTGTAAGGCTCACGTAAAATTTCCGATTCTTTAACATTGCATTGCTTCAGGTTGACCTTTCCGCGGTGGTGTGACGGCACGGGTGTTCCCAATGAAGAGGATCAGCTTCCCGGCCGGGGCGACCCGGCTGGACAGCTGACCTGGAAGGACACCCGACTATGCGTCAAAGACGCGCGACCCTCATCGGGTCGCGGCCGACGCCTGCACGCCGGCGAAGACTGCGGCAGGTAGCCATCGGCCTGGTGATGGCCATGGTTGCCGAGGGGGCCCTGGTTGCGGAAAGCGGCATGGCTTTCGCAACAAGTCCCAATAACGGCATATCTGAGGCATTGGCGGCCTCGGCCTCCGAGTCTCCGTCAGGACCCGCTGAGGCTGAGGACGAGGCTTCGGCGGTACTGATGGCCCGCCTGCAGGACCGCAAGATTGAGGTGCTCTCGGCGCGGACGTCAAAATCCACGACGTATGCACTGCCCAGCGGGGCCATGCAGACCGAGGCCTACGGCGGACCGATCCGCGTGGAGCAGGACGGGCACTGGAAGGACATCGACACCGCCCTGTCTGACACGGGTGACGCCCTGGAACCCAACGCGGCCGCTGCGGACATCGCGGTGTCCGACGGCGGGGACACACAGCTGGCGTCGGTGGCCAAGGGCAAGGATTCATTCGGGCTCGGCTGGGCGGACAAGCTGCCCACCCCGTCGGTGAAGGACGACACCGCCTCCTACAACCTGGGCGACGGGCAGAAGCTGTCGGTCACCGCGCTGGCCCAGGGCTTCTCCGAGAACATCAAGCTGTCCCAGCAGCTGGATGACAGCACGCCCACCTACCGGATCCCCCTCAACCTGGACGGGCTGAAGCTGTCCCAGGCCGACTCAGGGCATCTGCTGCTGAAGAACGCGGACGGGGACCTGGTCGCCGAGGCGCCGGCCCCGATGATGTGGGACGACTCCAAGGACCCGGCATCGGGTGAATCCGCCCACCAGCAGCGGGTCGACACACAGGTCGAGACCGATGCGGACGGGTCGCAGACCTTGATCCTCAGCCCGGACAAGGACTTCCTGGCCACCGCGACCTACCCGGTGACCATCGACCCGACCTCCACGCTGGCAGTGACCACCGACACCTGGGTCCAGAACCCCGACTACCCCGACTCGCAGGTCTCCTCGCCCGAGCTGAAGTCGGGCACCTACGACGCTGGCACCGACGTGGCGCGCTCGTACCTCAAGTTCGACGTCTCGCCCTTCGCGGGCAAGCACATCATCGACACGAACCTGGCGCTGTACTCGTATTACTCCTCGACCTGCGCCACCACCGGGGCAGGAACCCAGGTCCGGCGCATCACCTCGGACTGGTCCTCGTCCTCGGTGACGTGGGCCGCGCAGCCGACGACCACCACCACGGGTGCGGTGACCAACACGGCGGCGCTGGGCTTCTCCTCGTCGTGCCCGGCCGGCACGATGAACTTCGACCTCGACACCATCGTGCAGGCGTGGGCTGACGGTTCGGCCAACTACGGGCTGCAGGTTCGCGGTGCCAGCGAGACGGACTCCACCACCTGGCGGCGGTTCCGCTCGGCGAACTACATCTCCGGCGACGACACGGTGGAACCGCACCTGACGGTCACCTACAACTCGTACGCCACCAACTCGGCTTCGGCAGTTTCGCCGAGCGTCGCCAATGCCTACAACGGCAAGCGTTACGTCACTTCATTGACGCCGATGCTGTCGGCAAAGGTCAGCGACGCCGACGGCGGCACGGTCAAGGCTCAGTTCGAAGTAACGCCCGACCCGGCGTACAACGACACCTCGTACACCTACACGGCCACCACGGCAGCTGTGGCATCAGGTGGAACAGCCAAGCTGACCATCCCCTCGGCCAACGCCTTCCCTGCTGGATCGCATCTGCGTTTCCGGGTCCGTGGCTTTGACGACTCGGACTACGGCACCTGGTCGGGCTATTCGGTGTTTGTGTTGAACACCGCGCTGCCCGTCGCGCCGAGCATCTCGTGCGACTACCCGGCGAGTACCTGGTCAGCAAAGGCACCGGGTGCGGTCTCTTGCACCCTGGACACAACCTCGACGGACGGTCAGGGCTTCAAGTGGGGCCTAGACGATGCGGCCATGGGCAAGCGCGTCGATGACACGGTGGACGGCACCGGCGGTGACCCGCTGACCATCAGCATCACGCCTGCCGACGGCTGGCACACGCTGTACGCCCAAACCATTGACTCCGGCGGAAACCTGTCGGCCACCAACACCAAGTACTCCTTCGGCGTAGGTGCGGACGGTGCAGCGCTGCTGAGCCCCGGCGACGGCGACCGGCCCGCGCGCAGGGTGGCCCTGTCCGCGACCGGCAAGCCCACCTACACCGGTGTCACCTACCAGTACCGCCGCGGTGAGACCGACAGCTGGCACAACGTGCCGCTCGCGGATGTCACGAAGAACAGCGACGGCTCGGCTGTGACGGCGTGGCCGCTGGCCACCCCCAGCGGTGCGCCGCCCGCGCTGACGTGGAACATCACCACGTCGCTGACCGAGGACGGCCCGGTGGACATCCGCGCCGCGTTCACCGACGGCACCACGACCGGGTACTCGCCGTCGTCGACGGTTGCGTTGGACCGCAACGCGGGAACCGCGCCCAGCCAGGCGGTCGGTCCCGGTTCGGTGAATGTTCTGACTGGTGACTACACCCTGTCGGCCACTGACGCCTCGGCGTTCGACATGTCTGTCTCGCGTACCGCGTCCTCCCGTCGCCCGAACGCGGGTGCCGAGCAGGAGGGTCAGGCCCCGATCTTCGGCCCGCAATGGACCTCCGGCACGGTCGCGAACATCACCGACGCCCGCTGGGCCTACGTGCGTCAGACCTCGTCCACCTCGGTGGCCCTGGTCGACGTGGACGGGGACGCCACCGGTTTCACCGCCACCAGCTCCGGCGGGTGGAACCCCGAGCCCGGCGCGGAAGACCTGACCCTGACCGGTTCGCTGACGGGTTCGTTCACCCTCACGGACGACGAAGGGACGAACACCACATTCGCCAAGGTGGACGCGTCCGACGCGCAGGTAACCACATGGAACGTGGCCACCACGAAGCTGGCCACCAACAACTCCACCACCACCGTGTACGCCACCAAGACCACGGTGAACGGCAAGCCCGCGGCGCGGCCGAAGTACATCATCGCCCCGACCTCCGCAGTGGACTCGGCCACCTGTCAGACCGACCCGTCCGTGAAGGGCTGCCGCGTACTGGAGTTCCTCTACCCCCTCTCCACCACCGCTACGTCAACGTCCTTTGGTGACTACGTCGGCCGGGTCAAGCGCATCCGCCTGTGGGCCACCGACCCCGGTGCGTCCGCTTCCACCGTCACCTCCATTGCCGCCTACAACTACGACGACTCCGGTCGGCTGCGCGAGGAGTGGGACCCAAGGATCAGCCCGACGCTGAGCACCAGCTACACCTACGACAGCTCCGGCCGGGTCACCACCCTGGCCCCGCCAGGTGGGCTGCCGTTCACCTTCACCTACGGCACGGCCGGCAACGCGGCCACCGCGGGCCCCGGCATGCTGCTGGCCGCCTCCCGTCCGACCCTGGTCCCGGGCTCGAAGACGCAGACCGACGGCGGCACCGCCACCAGCTCGATGGTCTACAACGTGCCGGTCTCCGGCACCGGCGCGCCGTATCAGATGGGCACGACGGATGTAGCCGCGTGGGGACAGACCGACGTACCGACGGATGCCACCGCGGTCTTCCCCGCCGACTCCGTCCCCTCGTCCCACGACGGCACCGCCCTGTCCGGCACCGCCTACACGCGTGCGGCGATCGCGTACACGGACGCCTCGGGCCACGCGACCAACGCCGCCCAGCCCGGTGGCCACATCAGCACGAGCGAGTTCGACCAGTTCGGGCACGCGACACGGGAGCTGACCGCCGGCAACCGCGAGCTCGCACTCGCCACGAGTGGGGCAGGTCTGAATGAGCTGACCGCCCTGAACATCGACAACCTCTCGACCGCCGAGCGGGCCGAGCAGTTGTCGACCACCCACACCTACTCCAGCGACGGGCTCCGGGAACAGGAGGAAACCGGCCCGCTGCACCAGACCGTCCTCACTGCCACGCTCAACGCGGGCACGGGCGGCACCAACCTGCCTGCCGGCACCCAGGTTGCAGCCCGCCAGCACACGGTGACCACGTACAACGAGGGTCGGCCGACCGACGGCTCTGCTGTGGTCGACAACCAGCCCACCACCGTCACCGTGGGTACGCACGTGGACGGCTACCCGTCCGACGGCGACCTGCGGGTCACCAAGACCGCCTACGACTGGGTCAAGGGCCTGCCCACCTCCACCACGGAGGACCCGAACGGTCTGCACATCACCCGCACCATGCAGTACGACAGCCAGGGCCGGATCATCAAGACGATCCAGCCCATGTCCAACGGCAGCGACGCCGGCACCACCGTGACCGCCTACTACTCGGCCACCGGCACCGGGGCCTGCAACGGCCGCCCGGAATGGGCCGATGAGGTCTGCTCGGTCGGACCTGCCGACGCGATCACCGGTGGCGGCTCCAACCCCAGCCAGCTGCCCACCAAGACGTACGAATACGACCGCGAAGGCAATACCGCCAAGCAGACCGACACCGCCAACGGCACCACCCGCACCACCACGACCACCTTCGATGCCGCCGAGCGCCCCCTCACGACCTCCGTCACCGGCGGCGTAGGCGCCACGGTCCCGGACGCCACCACCACCTACGACACGGCCACCGGCGCCGTCGCCACGGAAACGTCGAACGGCCAGACGATCACCCACACCACCGACATGCTGGGCCGGGAGATCTCCTACGACGACGGCGCGGGCAACACCGCGGCCACCCAGTACGACGCGCTCGACCGGCCCATCCAGGTGACCGACTCGGCCCCGTCGACGACCACCTACACCTACGACACCGCCAAGGACCCGCGGGGTGTGGAGACCTCCCGCACGGACTCGGTCGCAGGCACCTTCAAGGCCACCTACGACGCAAACGGCGCCCTGGCCACCGAGCAGCTGCCCGGCGGCTACACCCTCACCGTGACCCAGGACGAGACCGGCGCGCAGACCTCCCGGGTCTACACCAAGGACAGCGACGGCACTATCGTCGCCTCCGACATCGCCGACCACTCCATCCAGGGCCAGACCGTCAACGACACCGACACCGGAGGGCTGACCCACTCCCGCGCCTACACCTACGACGCCACGGGCCGTCTGACCCAGGCCGACGACATGGGCCCCGACGGGACCTGCACCCGCCACGGCTACACCTTCGACGGCAACAGCAACCGCACCGCCCTGGCCACCAATGTCAGCGCCGCGGGCACAGCATGCAGCTCCACCGGCGCCACGACCGTGAACAACTCCTACGACAGTGCCGACCGGCTGGTGAACAGCGGAACCGCCTACGACGCCTTCGGCCGCACCGCTGCCCAGGCCAACGGCGCGACGCTCGGCTACTACGCCAACGACCTCGTCCGCCAGGAGACGTTCGGCACCAGCCGACAGACCTGGAGCATGGACGCGGCCGGACGCCTCGCGTCCTGGACCACGGAGACCAACAACGCCGGCACCTGGAGCCAGACCGGCCTGACAACCAACCACTACAACAACGACAGCGACAGCCCCACCTGGTCCGCCGAGAGCACCGGAGGCGGGACTACCAGCCGCAATGTCCACGGCAGCGAGGGCGACCTGGACGCCATCACCAGCGCCACGGGCGACACCGTCCTGCAACTGACGGACCTCCATGGAGACACCACCGTCCAGCTCCCCTTGAACAGCGGCCAGGCAGCCACCGCACACGCCTACGACGAATTCGGCAACGCCGAGGACGGCACCGGAGCCAGCCGGTATGGGTGGCTCGGATCCAAGGAACGAGCCGGGGACACGCCTTCGGGGCTGATCCTCATGGGCAAGCGGCTCTACGACCCGGCATACGGCCGCTTCCTGCAGACGGACCCGATACCGGGAGGCTCAGCGAACAGCTACGACTATTCCAACCAGGACCCGGTCAACAAATTCGACACTGCTGGAACGTCGTGGTGGAGCACCATCGTCCACATATGCAAGTGCGTCAGTGCGATCACTGTAGCGGTCGGGTCGTGGTACTTCCCGTGGGCGAAGGTGGTCAAGCTGCGGCGGGATATCCGGGCACTCGGAGGACTCTGGGAAACCGCGAGCCTGTTCGTGCGCACCACCAGCTGGACAGTGCTGAAGAGGTACCTCCGCAACTCCGGTGTCAGGTTCCTCGCATCGGTTCTGGGAATCAATGAAGTGATCGACAACTGCAAGTTCCACCACAAGAAGCACCACCCATGGTGGCAGTGGTCGTAGACCGACCGACATCGCGTGCATCGATGTTGATAGCACCGTCATAAGGGTGTCCGGGCGGGTTATTCCCGCCCGGACACCCTGCCCCGGAGACACCATGAGGACATCATGATCGATTCTGGTTCCGCCGCCACCGTAATCACCTACGTGGCCTCCATCACCGCCGTGACCTCATCACGCCTGTACCTGAGGAAGCAATTCAAGATCATCGATCCGGTGGTCGGCGAGATCGAGAACCTTACCGAAACGCTCTCTCGACTGAATAGATTCCCTTTCTCATGGGGTTGGTTCTCCATGGGTATCGGACTCGCTTTGGTCGCAGGTGGAATCCGAAACTATACGCCTCTCCGGGACGCCAGCCTCGACGATATTCTCTTTCGGTCGCTTCTCCTCGGGGGCGCCCTCGATGCAACTTGGTATCTCGCGCGGCGAAGACTGCAGCGGCATGGAAAAACTCGAGCTGTCTGCCGAGTTGTGCTGTGTGCCGTAGCGGCGGCCGCCGGGCTAATAGCTGCATGAGCAAATAAGATAAGGAATGGCCGTGGAATCCGAGCCAACACCAGTGATCCAGGAAAGCCGCGGCGCCTTGTGATCGCGTCTTCAAGACGGATTCGTTTGCCGAAATTTGTATTGCCGCCTCCTTCAGCCCGTTCACCGCGGGGTGAAAGGACGGAAGACAGGAAAGAAATGCGTAGATTCGCAGCACTGCTGATAGCTCCCGCCGTCCTGCTCACGGGATGCAGCAGCGATCATTCATCGGGCAAGGCCCGCCCAGACGGCTGGCACCGGCCGCTCGCAGCCCCCACCGTTTCCGTGCGCGCGCGGCCCGAGCCCGCCGCGGTGCGCACCGACGCCGTACTGCCCGCCATCGCGGGCCAGTTCGGACACCCGGCCAAGATCACCCTCCCCAAGTCCGCGCCGAGCGGCAAGTTCGTCGTAGCGCCGCAGACGCCGGGGCGGGGACTCGCCGCACACTCTGGCGACATCGCCGTCGTCCGCTACACAGCCAAGGTGTGGCGCACCGGCAAGGCGCTGCCCGGCTCGTACGGCAAGGGGACCCGGCCGCAGGTGTTCGCCATCGGGCGGGGCGCGACGCTGCCTGCCCTGGACCGGGCCGTGCAAGGTGGGCGCGCCGGGAGCCGGGTCCTGGTCGTCGCACCCCCGGCAGCCGCGTACGGGACGACCGGCAGCGCCCAGCTCGGGGTCACCGGCAAGGACACCGTCGTGTTCGCCGTCGACATCCTGAACGTCATCGGCGCCCACGCCCTCGTCCCCGGCGAGCAGCACGCGGTCTCCGATGCTCTGCCCGAGGTACGCATGAACAAGGGCAACGCCACCGCAACCCTGACCGTCCCCGACAAGGCGGCCCCCACGGGGCTCGTCGTCAAACGCCTGGTGGACGGCACCGGCCCGGTGGTGAAGGCCGGGCAGACCCTGGTCCTCCAGCACTCCTCGGCCGCGTGGGAGCCCGCCCGCGGCAAGGATGAGGCGCGGCTGTTCCTCAGCTCCCAGGCGGACGGAGGACCGCTGCCGGTTGTGACCGGCCGGGGCAACGTCATCCCGGGGTGGGACCGCGCTCTGGTCGGCCAGCGGGTCGGCAGCCGAATCCTCGTGGTCATCCCCGCGAAGCTGGCGTACGGTGCGCATCCCCCGAAGGGTCTCGAGCCCGGCGCCACGGTGATCTCGGTCCTCGACATCCTGTCCGCCACCTGAGGTGATGCCGGGACCGGTCACTCATCCATAGGAAGTTGTCCTGGGGTCGCCTGGGCCGTTGTGCTGGGGAGCACGGCGAAAACGGCAAAGAGCAGCAGGGTTCTGAGAGACGGCAGGCTGGGCCTGTCGTCGGTGGGAGGGGTTCGGTCGATGGCGGCGCAATTCGGCAGGAGGCTGCGCAAGGGCGCGGCAACCACCGCTGTGGCCATGGCCGCGGTCGCGGCTCTGTCCGCTTCCCAGGCCCCGGGAGTGACCGTCGACGACCACGGCAGACAGATGACCGCCATCCACGCCGGCCGGAACGCGAACGGCACGGACGACGGGATCGCGTCCGGCAACTCGCGCTACTACACGGACCTTCCGCCGCTGCAGAGCCCGAACCCCGCACCGAGCGCGAGCGCGGGAAGCGGCACGCCCGCCGCCACGGGCGCCGCCGAGGCGGGCATCCCCGCGACCGTGCTGGCCGCCTACAAGCAGGCCGAGGCCTCGCTGCACGAGTCGAAGCCGACCTGCAACATGCCCTGGCAGCTGCTGGCCGCCATCGGCAAGGTCGAGTCGGGCCAGGCCCGCGGCGGCCGCGTCGACGCGAACGGCACCACCTTCTCGCCGATCCTCGGCCCGGTCCTGAACGGCAACGGCTTCGCCAGCATCAAGGACACCGACCACGGCGCGTTCGACGGCGACAGCACGTACGACCGCGCGGTGGGGCCGATGCAGTTCATCCCCTCCACCTGGGCGTGGGCGGGCCGCGACGGCAACGGCGACGGCAAGAAGGACCCGAACAACATCTTCGACGCGGCGCTGGCCGCCGGGCACTACCTGTGCCGCTTCGACCACGACATGTCGGTCCAGACGCAGATGAACGCGGCGATCCTCAGCTACAACAACTCGACGGCGTACCTCACCACCGTCCTGTCGTGGCTGGAGTACTACCGCAAGGGCACCCACGAGGTGCCGGACGGCACCGGCGCGCTGCCCTCGCACGGCAGCGACGAGCCGGCGACGACGAACCCGACTCCGACGCCCCCGCAGCCGTCCGGGCCGAGCAGCCCCCGGCCGCCCGTCACCCCGAAGCCGACCCCGCCCGTCACCCCGACCCCGCCGGCCACCCCGACCCCGCCGCCCACGCAGCCCCCGACGAGCACGCCCACTCCCATGCCGACGCCCACCGAGACGGTGGACCACCTCACGAACGCGGGTGCCGGGAAGCTCACGGCGACGGCCGGGGACACCTTCGCGCAGAAGCTCGCGGTGCGCACCGACGACAAGGCCGGCAAGCCCGTGGCCAAGGTCCGGGTGCGGTTCACCGTCATCGGCGACACCGACGCCACCTTCGCCGGCGGGGAGAGCGTCGCCACCCAGGTCACCAACGCGGGCGGCGTCGCCACCGCGCCCGCCCTCGTGGCGGGCGAGAAGACGGGCGACTTCACGGTCCGCGTCACCGTCGTGGGCCGCGTCATGGCCGGCCTCGACTACACGGCGAGCGTCACCGAGCGCCAGGCCGACACCCTGGCCCGCACCGGCGACACCCCGCAGACCTGCGTCCCGGGCGGCGAGTTCGCCGACCAGATCGAGGTCAAGGCCACCTACAAGGGCGCCGCCGCGGGCAAGGTCGCCGCCACCGCGACCCTGGTCAAGTCCGCCGACGACGCGGGCGAGAGCGACAAGGGCCCCTACTTCAAGGACGCGGACGGCAAACCCGTACGCACCCTCGCCACCCTCACCACGGACGCGGACGGCCTGCTCAAACTGCCGAAGCTGTACGCCGACGACACCACCGGCACCTTCCTGCTCCGCATCACCACCGCGGGCGGGGCCACCCTGACCATCGAACTCACGGTCGCCGCCGCTTCGTAGCACTCCAGCCTGTGAGGCCACCACACCAGGTGCCCAGCAGCAGTCGGGCTTCACGTACGTTCCACCCGCGCGGCCGAGATCTGCCCGCCCCGCACAACACGCCACACCGAGCCGGTACGCCGGACCGCTCTGGGTTCGCGCGATCGCGTCGACGCACGACACCAGGACGTCGCCGCGGTGTACGTAGTGGTCGACCAGACCACGATGGGGCCCGGGCGCCTTCACCGCTATGTGCCCTCGGCCCGGGCGCCAGCGGATCTTCCAGGAGCCGGGGCTGGAGGAGCGGCAACGGCGCTACCCGCTCTTTCCCCGCGTCCTGTTCGTCCTGGACGGCACCGGATCCGCCGGTGCCGAGAACCGGATCCGCGCCCTGCTCGCCGGGGCCATCCCCGAGTTCCTCGGGGATGGCCCGCTGCATGTACTGCTGGCGTACGGCGATGCAGTCGGCGCTGGCGGCCGACACCTTCTCCAGCGTGCTGGCGAGGTCGTTCCACCAGGAGTCCAGCAACGCGAGTTCGTGCTGGAGGATCGGGTCATCGGACAGGACCGGCTCATCGACACGCACCGACAGCTCCGCCCGGTAAGCGGTGGTGTCGTGGACAGCGCGGTGGTGTCGTGGACAGCCAGGAGGGCGGGTCAGTAGCCGCCGAGGTCACCGAAAACATGCTGGTCCCAGGAAAGCGGCTCTTGCCTGCCAGAAGCTGTCGCAGGAAATGTGAAGAAGAGGTCTACGATCTCTCCACATCTAGGAGTGGGGTCTCCGGTCAAGATGCTCGGGTCAGAAGCCATCGTCAGAGGTATCTGACTACGGGGAGATAGAGGGGTGTTTCATGGGGTTCGGGTTCCGTGTCGGTGTTCCTGGGATGAGTGTGCGGGTCTCTACGCGCGGTGTGCGGACATCGGTTGGTCCGCGGGCGGCGCGGCTCAGCGTGGGCACAGGCGGTGCGCGTGTGTCCTCAGGGCTCGGGCCTTTTTACGCATCGAGTTCTCTGGGCGGCGGCCGGGGGCAGTCCGGCACACGCCGCACGGCGCAGCCGCGGACCGTTGCCCCTTCGGCCGCGCAACTGGACCGCGCGCGGCGGCAGGCTGAGCGGGCGCAGCAGGAGGCGGAGCGTGATGCGGCCATTGCTGAGTTGCGCGAGCTGCGTCGTCAGATGACCAGTGTTCATCTGCAGTCGTTTCCCGTGGCCTGTCTTCCGGAGATTCCCGTTCCGCCGCTTCTGGGTCTGCCGTGGGCGCTGGCCGAGGCGCGTGCCTTTCACCTGCAGGGCATCGGCTGGCTGGCTCGCGCGGAGCGTGCGGTCGCCAAGCAGTGTGCGGAGCAGGACGCTTCCCTGTATCTGGATGCGGAGACTGCCCGTCTGCGGGAGGTGCGGGGGCAGTTGGCCGACGAGGCGCAGCTGTGGTGGCAGGCTCTGGTCTCCAACGATGAGGAGACGGTCTGCGAGGCGGTGAACACGGCTTTCGCCGACAACCCGGCAGCCGGCTGTGCCGTTGGGGTGGAGGGCTCCGTTCTTTCCGTCGTGATGCGGCACCAGGATCTCGATGCCATGCCCACGCAGACACCCGGCATGACACCGAGCGGGCGCCCGACTCTGAAGAACCTCACCAAACGGGACAAGATTCTGTGGTGGCTGACCTCCATGGGGTCGAACGTCGTCGCCACCCTGAAGGAGGGCTTCGCCACCGCCCCCGGGATCACCGCTATCGACCTTGCCGTGCTGACCCGACTGCCCGACACCCAGCGCCTCGGTTTCGTGGCCTATGGCCGCTGGACCCGCACGGCGATCGAGTCCACTCCATGGCAGAAGCCCGAGGACGCTCTGCGTTTCCTGGACATCGGCCAGGATGTGGCCTGCTCCGTGACCACCACGGCATCCGGCAACCTCTCCAGCACCATCAAGCCCCTCAGTACTACCCGGGTGCCCGGCCTGCAAGACCTCCTCGACCACGCGCAGGACGAACCCGACTCGAGTGGTGCCGCCCTCGCAGACCTCGACGTCACCCTCGGCGCTAACACCCCGCCCGGCGACAGCAGCCCGCTCACCGATCCCTACCGGATCAGACCGTTCGCCGAATGGAAGCATCAAGAACCGGCAGCCGTGCTTCCCCTGCCGTCCGCACCACCCACGACACCCGTGACGCTGATCCCCGGCCAAGCTCTCGTCCTGCCCGACGAAGACTGGCAGGGCCTGAACGTCGCCTTCAGCTTCGCAGGCGCCGACGCAGACCTCACCCTCTTCCTCACAGCAGATGACGGACGAGTCGCAGGCGACGACGACTTTGTCTTCTACAACCAGCCATCCGGCGCCGACGGAGCCGCACGCCTACTCGGCAAACAGCCTGAAGGACCGCACACCGTCGAACGCGCCACCATCCGCCTGTCCGCCCTGCCCGACCGGGTCCGACGCGTGACCATCGCCATCAACATGGACGTCGAAGCAGGACTCACCTGCGCCGCCCTCACCCACGCCGTCCTCCACATGAACGGCTCGACTGGAACAGCCTGGACGTTCCAACCACCCTCCGACGCCGGCATCCGTGCCATGGTCATCGCCGAGCTCTACCGTCACACCATCAACAACCGGCCCGCCTGGAAACTACGCGCCATCGGCCAAGGCTGGGCCGACGGCCTCGACGGCCTCGCCCGCGCCCACGGCGTCGACATCGGATAACCGCAGCCGTCGCGTGCTGGAGGACGCTCTGTCTGCGGAGCACGAGGCAGAGCACCTTCAACGCAGCCTGCCCGAGAAGAAGAGAGCGCGGGAGCACCGGCAGCCGCGGCGTCGACGACTGGGCAGGCTGTGGACTGCTGTTCCTGGGCGAAGAGGAGCAGCAGCTCGGACACGGTCGATGGCGGTCCGGCCGGACCGTGCAGGAAGTAACCTCGCAGTCCGCTCCCGCCCCTGCTGGCGCCGGTGCTGGCCGCAGGGGTGGGAGCGACGGGGCGTCTCAGGCCAGCGGCACGGTCAGTTCCTCGTCCGGGCACTCTGCCACAGCCTGCTGCAGCGCCTGCAGTTCCGCGGGGTCAACGCTGAGCTGCCAGCGCGTTTTGACGCTCACCCAGTCGGCCACATAGTGGCACTGGGCGTCGGCGGCTGGCGGCATCCAGGTGCTGGGGTCCTGGTCGGCCTTCTGCCTGTTCGTCCTGGCCGTTACGGCCACCAGGGAGCGAGACCACCCCAGGTCATTGGCGTATGCCTGCCTGCGCTCGGGCGTCCAGTCGTAGGCGCCGGAGTCCCAGCTTTCCGCGAGCGGCACCATGTGGTCGATGTCCAGGCCGGATGCCCCGCTCACGAGGGCATCGTCGTAGTAGCTGAACCACTGGCCGTCGCTGAGGGTGCAGTTGACGCCCTGAGTCGGCGCCTCGATCGCTTCGTCTTTCAGCACCTCCATGCGGGTGTTGCAGCCGTCTTTGTCGGCGTCGATCCAATGGCGGAACTTGCTGCGCTCGTAGCCGGTCCTGACCTCACCCGCCACCGGGAGTTCAGCGATCAATTCGCGCACACTCCCCATCCTGGTCGGGTCGTGGGCCTGTGCCGCAGCTACTGGTAGGCCACCGGCCAGCGCCATCGCGGCCAGCATGCAGATCAGCGTCTTCTTGAGCGTCATGCGGCATGACTACCGAAGCAGAAACGGTCACCCCTCGATGGCGCCACCACCGGTCACTCGAATGCGGCAAACCACCAGCTCGTGCGGCTCTGCCCTGACCATTGCAACTCGCCCTCTTGCGTGGTCTGGACCGGTCATCGCCCTCTCGCTGGTACCGCCGCTGAGCGGGGTACCCGACAAAACGGCACGAGCTGGCCCTCTGCGATCACCGCTGGCCAGAGCTTTGCCTCGCGCGTAGTCGGCCGACGTCGCGGGACGGCCACCGAGGGCAGCTATAGCGAGCCGGTACCAGCCAGCAGCCCGGCGACGTGTGACCAGTCGGGGTTGGGGCGATGGCCAGGGTGTGGCGGCGGTCAGGGGGTGTCACCGGAGTAGTAGAGACGGCACGTCACACCCGGACAGGCATACGAGACTCGCCGGGGTGCGGATCGTACAGGGCACGACTGCCGGGCCACCGTGACAACTCGGTGGGCAGGGCCACGCCGTCATCGACTTCCTCGGTCCGTCATCCGTGGATGTCCAACAGCAGGCCGCCCAGCGGTCCGCCGACCAATGCGGCGTAGGTCCGGTGCGGGAGCGGGCCGGGGTTGAGGTCCTCGTGGCCCGCGCCGTAAACACGCCGGTTCAGCAGCTGCTCGTCGCCGTTCATGCCCTCCAGCGCTGCAGCCGCCGACGACAACGCGAGCTCGCCCAGCACCTTGCGCTTGCCTGCATGGTCGGCCGCTGCGCCTTGTCCTGGGCCGGATCAGGTGGCGCCGACGTCCGAACCAGTCATCGGCCTTCTGCCCGGCCTGCTCAGCTTCCGTCTCCTGGCGGTGACTCCTGGTCCTGGCGCTCGCGTTTCGCCAGCTTCAGCCTGCTGTTCGGCTGCGACGGCTTGGTCCTGGCAGTTCTCGCACAGGTGCGGGTGCGACTCGCGCGCCGTGCTCCAGTCCCGTATGTCGACCACGGCCCACCGACCGTCACTGAACTTGTTCCCATGGTCCCGGACAAGGCAGTGGGCCGGACCGCAGGTGATCGGCCCGACCCATCCTGGCTTCACCACCGCCCGCCCGGCGAGGAGCGGGCCCGGCGAGCGGTGGTGGTTCAGGTCGGGTCAGTGGTGGAAGTGGCGGCGGCCCCAGGAGGCGTCGTCGATGAAGCGGCCGTGGTCGTTGCGCAGCGTGGCCCTGTCGCGGTCGTTGTTCCACACGTAGGCGCGCCGGTCCTGGAACAGATCGGTGCGACTGTCGCGGCCGAGTCCGGTGTGGACGCGGACCGTTGAGCGGCCGCCCAGGCGGTAGTGGTCGAAGGTGTAGGTGTGGCCGTCCGCGTCGGAGAGGGTCCAGCCGTCCAGGTTCACGCTGCGGCGGGTGTTGTTGGTGATCTCCACCCATTCCTGGTTCAGGGAGCGGTTGGAGCGGTCGTCGGGGCCCGGGGAGTCGTACTGCACCTGGCTGATCTCGACGCCCTGGCGGTGTGGGCGAGGGTCGGTGGCGGATGCCGGGACTGCGATCGCTGCGGTGAGGGCAGCAGCGGTCAGCGCGGCGGCGGTCAGACGGCGGGCAGACGTGGATACGGTCACAGGTTCCCCCTGCATTGTGCGGGCACAATCTCAAAACGCCCTGGTGGGTGCCGGGTTGTGCGGTGTGCGGGTGGCGACCGGCCGGCCGCGCATTCACACCTTGCCCTCCGACTCGTCAGGATGTGAACGCGATCCGGGGTGCGTTACCGATCAACCGCACCGCTGTGACTCTTGGCTGCAGCATTCATCTATTTCGCCGGTGTACGAAGTTGACGCGGGCCCGGTCTCAGCGCCCTTGCAGCAGTTGGCCATCAGGCACTGCCCGCCAGGTGGCGCCACCCCACCGCATGCCCGGCTGACACCCGAAAGTGGGTAACAGCCTCTTTGCTGGTCGGTAGGCTCCAAACGACGAAAAGACCCGTCCCGCAAAACGGGACGGGTCTTCGCAGAGTGAGCCCGGCCGACGAACGCGCGGGGCGGCCCTCCCTGTTCAGGACGTCAGCTGCGTCGACTCAGATGACACTTCGGAACTCCCCCTCTGAGGGCCGTACCGACTTTGACCACGTGGTGCGGCTCGGCTGGTCAACTCCCCGCCGCCGATCTAAGCCCAGTCCTCTTCGTCGTCATCATCATCATCATCGGGTTCGGGTTCCCGGATGTAGGCGAGGTCTAGGACGTACCGCTCGGTGACGGGGCAGTTGTTCCAGGCTTCGGTGAGCCAAGTGTCGGGGGCGTCGTCGGGGAGCTGGGCGAGGGTGGTGTCGTAGTAGTCGCCTGCTGCTCGTCGGTTGGTCCACCAGGCGTGGCCCTCGTAGACGCCCGGGCGGGGAAGGACGACGTCGTAGGGGGCGGGGCCGCGGTCGAGCTGGCCGATTACCAGGATGCCCGTCTCGGACTCAAGGCTGATGGCGCCGTGGCCTTCGGCGTCAGCCGGCGGCTCGGGTGGGGAGTCCCAGATACGGATGGTGATCTGGACGGGCATGTCGGGTTGCAGGCTGAGGAGGTACAGGTGGTAGCCGTTTCCCGCTACCACCTGTACTTCGGCGGCCTTCAGGGCGGCTCCGTCGCCGAGGAAGGCGTCCGCGTCGTAGACCTCCAGGACGCGGCGGCCGGGGGTTGCGGTGACGTTATGTTCGGCGAGAAGCGCCATGGCCAGTCGGAGCCTTTCAGCTAGTTCGTGATCTTCACGTAGAAGGGGTCGCCGTTCAGCACCCGGTTGAGTGTGTACACCGCGTTGATGTACTCCCCGCCCTTGCGGTTGTCCGGGCCGTCGATCAGCCGGACGGAGAAGCGGTTGTCGCCCTTGGTAGAACCTTCCTCGGTGGAGGCGAAGGGATACTCGTCGCACTCCAGGCCGCTGCCGGTGTAGTCCCCCCAGACCTTCCTGCATTCCTGGATGGATTTCTTGCGGTTGGCTTCAACCTTGTCCGGATCAATGACCCGGTGCAGCGGTTCCTTCGCTCCAGGAACCGACTTGCCGGGCCACGAGGGGAAGGTGCGCTCGGGTCGGTTCAGGGCGTCGTAGATGTGCAGGGCACTCTGCTTGGCCTCGGGATCCTTCTGGCTCATGACCAGTTCTACGCGGGCGGCGGTGAAGACAGTCCCCTTGTACTTGCCTGCTGGCCTGCCGGCGTAGTCGTAGCGGACGCTGGAGTGGTAGTTGTCGACGCCTCCTCCGTAGGGAGTCGAATTGGGTGAGCTGGCGGTCAGGTCCATGACGACGGTGGAGTACACACGCTGCTGGTTGCCCTGCTCGAAGAGGGGCCCCCTGTCGGGTGCGGTGTAGGTGAGTGTCCACTGGGGTGTGCGGTCCCACTCGCCGAGCAGTTCGTCGCGTTCCTTGGTCTGCGGCTCGGTCACCTGGGGGTTCGGGTCGCTGGTGGAGGCGTTGATGCTCTGGCGGAAGTGCTGGCCCACGCGCCATTTCGTGGCGTCTTCGGTGGGGATGGGCTGGATCAATATGTTCTCGATGCTGGAGATGTAGTCGACGCGGCGGCTGCCGTCGTAGGAGAAGCCGAGGATCCACTGGTCGAATTTGAGACGGCCGAGGGTGGTGGTGCCTCGGGTGTCGCGCAGGACCAGGTCGTAGGGGCGTTTTTGGCAGCTTTCGAAGCGGGATTTGATCCAGCCTGCGGTGGCTTGGGCCTGGGCAGCGTGGCTTGCGCACTGCTGCTTCAGGTCCGGGTCCGGGGGAGCCGGGGCATCGGCGGTCTTTCGGGCGGGGCTGGAGCCGTGTGTGTGCAGGTAGTCCGCCAGGGGGACGAGCTGGTCGAAGCCTTGCAGCTGTTCCGCGGGAACGAAGGCGGCGTCGACGAACCCGGCTGGTGTGGGTGAGGCGTCATCCGCGGCCGGCGCGGGGTGGGCGCCTGTGGTGACCGCGGCAAGCAGGGTCAGGGCGGTGGCAGTGACAGCGCCGCGGGTCAGGCGGGCCAGAGTGAGCGGGGTGTTCACCTGAGAGCTCCTTGCATGCGGGCGAGGGCGGGGAGATGTCCACGGATGCTGGTGACGGCGTTCATGAGGCATCGCAGAGGTCACCCCAGCAGGCCTCCAGCAGAGCGCCGGTGCGTGCCGAGTAGCGGGCGGTGAAGCCGTCGAAGCGCTGGTCGGTGGGGTGCAGGCCGGGGGTGGAGTGCGTCGAGGTCACTGCCCAGGCGCCGTCACTGCTGCTGTCACCCTCAGAGCGGCTGATCCGGGGTCCGGCCGACAAGACCGGCGGGGCAACGGTGAGATCGTCGGCAGGGACGTCGAAGGCAGCGGCCGCCTGGTCTCGGATGCCGGCGGCCGTGACGTCCGCGTCGGTCGTTGTGTCATCTGCAGTGGCATCGTGCTGCAGGGCTGCGGCATTACAGATCCGTGCGGTGGTGACGCACTCGGCCAGGCCGGGCACAGAGGCCAGACAGGTGTCGGGGTCGTCGTCCATGCAGGACTGCAGGGCCTGTTGGTCGACGCCGTTGAAGGTGGCAGGCAGGCTGGTGTTCGCGGCAGCTGGTGCGGCAAGAGCGACAGCGTGCTGGCGCGGCTTGCTCACCGTCCACTGGGCGAAGTTCGTGCCGTCGGTCAATTTGGTGGTGAAGCAGTTGGGCGGCCTGCTGCTCGAACTGCACGCGGGGAGCGTGACGGACCTGGCCACGTTGCGCGTGGCCACTCGCTCCCACACCTTGTTCCCAGTCATGTACTGCATGCGGTTCGAGATCGCCGGCACGTCGATGTACTGAGGTCCGGTGACCTCAAGCCCGACGTCGATCCGGTTGGTCGCGCCGCCCAGCACCTTGAGCTGACTGGTGGTGGAACCGACCTTGTTGAAGTCGTACAGCACGTCCCACTGGTTGCCGTGGTCCTGACGCACGGTCATGTAGGTGTGGTTGCGCTTGTTCGGCTTGTTCGGATCGACGCCGGCCGTGATGGCTTTGGTGCGTCCGCCGCTGTTGGTCAGCTCCGTCCAGCGCGGCCCGTAGCTGTTGGTGGTCCTCCCCGTCTTCTGCGCATAGAGGCCGATCTCGATGTTGGGCCCGTCCGGGCTGCTCGAGGTGTTCGGCGTGACCCGCAGGTAATTCGATGCCTGCACGGTCGCGGAACCGGTGTCCGTGTGGTCGAACACGAGCGGCTCGTTCCGCCAGGTGGCAAACGCGCCGATCATCGGCTCCCCCGGCTCGCTGCAGGTCATCGCCCAAAAGGTGATGCGGGCGTTGTAGAGAAGGCTGCAGGCTTGGTTGGGTGCGCTGGCACTGGCTGGCGCAGCGCCCCCGAAAACAGTGAGCATGGTGGCACCGGCACATGCCAGAGCCAGTCGCCTCGTGTGTGAACGCGACAAGATTCCCCCTGGAACGATCAAGAGTGGTCACAGGGGAACCTATAGTCGAATTTCCGTAACTCACTTGTTTGCAGGGCAAGTTGACTCGAACCGAGTCATGAATCACGTCACATAAAAGCGACAGGACGAAGTGCGCCCTGCGTTTCGCGGCGCTGATCAACCGAAGGAGGCGGTGAGGCAGATCGTCGACCTCATGGCCACACTCAAGGAGTCCGCGGCCAAGGCCCGCAAGTGCCGGGGCTGCAACGCAACCGTCCACGACACGCCCAAGAAGTAGACCGCTGCTGCGAAGCCGGCAAAGAAGCAGCTTGCCAAGAAGGCCGCCGAGAAGACGACCGCGCGGAAGCCGCGGCGCAGCACCTGTCCCACCTCCTTCACTGCCACTGGCACATAGTGCATGCCGAATGCTGGCGGAGCGGCTCCATAGATCACTGTGTCGATTGGATGTTCGTCTGGGTCGAACCTTTGGTGACGCTTCGGCCTCGAGTGTCACGACCCGATGATGAGGGGTGGATGAGCAGCGCAGGCATCTGGCCGACGGTGCATGATCACGCCTCCGACTCAATGAGGGGGACTTTGTGCTGACCAAATTCCGGGGAGCTGTGGCTGCGGTTGTTATGGCAGGTGCGCTGCTGACTCCGGTGGCTGTTGCCACAGACGCTGCGGCCGCGTCGTGTGCTCGGCACACGACGGGCATCTGCAAGGCGAATTCGTCCCACCCGCGCGGGGCAACGGCGAAGTGCAAGGACGGCACCTACTCCTACAGCGCCCGCTTCCGCGGCACCTGCTCCCACCACCGTGGCGTGAAGTACTGGTACCGATAGAAAAGCGGGCGCCGCCCCCTAACCTTCGGGGGCGTTGCCTGGATGCATGCTCAGGGAGGCGCTGTCGGCTGACAGGAGTCACCTGGTGGGTCTGCCGTCTGGGTGGTCGTCGATCCAAAAGAGGCCGCTCATGTCGAGGCGCTGGCGGGTGCGGGTGACAGCCACGTAAGCGAGTCGGGCTTCACTGTTTTCGATCGGGCCGGGAATAGCCCGCCCGTTGTCGTCGGTTTGGCCGCTGTCCTTCGGCGGCCTGAAGTCATCCGCGATCCTCACGCAGGCCCATTCACGTCCTTTGGCCTTGTGGGCGGTCGAGACCGTGACGTCGGCCGACTGTTCGGGGACGAACTGGGCTACGGCGTCGAGGATGGTTTCGGTGCCGTGGGTGTCGACGAGGTCGACCAGCGGCTGCAGGTCGCGTCCCGCCGGGTCGTGGGAGGCGTAGTCCTGCAGCTCTCCCCAGGTGGCGAAGAGGACGAGTTCCGGGTGGCTGGTACGGCGGCCGTCTTTGAGGTCCTGGGCGGCCAGTGCCAGGGCGCGCAGGCTGTCGCCTCCTCCGACCAGCCCGACCTTTTGGCCGGCGGCGAGGAGGTTCATCGCTTGCGCCATGGCGCCGACGTTGGTTCGGCACAGCACCGCGTCGGGGCGGGTGACGGGGCCCAGGTCGGTGGGGACGGTGTCGGTGCCAGTGAGGCGGATCGGGGCGTCAGCGATGGCGAGCCACCGGTTGGCCTCGTCCGCGAGGTGAGGGCCGAAGCGGAAGGACTGTGAGAGGGCGAGCTGGGTGCCGTCGAAGCCGGTCATGACGTCTTTGGCGCCGCGCCAGTCGTAGATGGCCTGGGCGGAGTCGCCGACCATGACGAGCTGGGCGTGGCCGCGTTGAGCAAGGAAGATCTGTTCGACGACGGGGTTGGTGTCCTGGGCTTCGTCCAGGAGCAGGAAGTCGGCGTCGATCCTGGGCTGGGTGAGGGCCCAGATCTTCAGGTAGTGGTCGTGTTCGAACCGGACTGCGCCGCCGTCGGGGTTTTGCAGGTCGGTCCAGGCTTTGCGGGCGAACGGCACGATGTGATCGGCGAGTTGAGCGTGCAGTTTCGCGTCTTCGAGGCCGCGCAGGCGCGGGACGTGATGGCGGGCGACGTCCGGATCGGCGGTGTGGCAGAAGCGGGCCACGGTGCGCAGGGTGGCGTTGGAGAGGGTCTTCTGTGACAGGTCGCGTTCGCCGATGCGGATGGCTTTGGTGATGCCGAGGGCGTGGCCCATCTGCCAGGCGGGGCGGCGCGGGGAGTTGAGGCGGCGGGTGTAGCGGTGGCCGACGGCGGCGTAGGCCAGGGCGTGGGCAGTCTTGCAGCTGACGGTGGGCGGGAAGCGGGCGTGGGCGTCTTGTGCGATGGCGCGGTTGTAGGCAAGGTAGCGGCCGCAGCGCCGGGTGGCGCGGGCGAGTTCGGCGAGTGTGGTGGTCTTGCCGGTGCCTGCACCGGCCTGCAGGGCCAGATGCTGGCCGGCGTGGAAGGCGTCGGCGGCGGCTTGCTGTTCGTCGGTGGGCTTCAGCACGGCGCTGCTCCGGTGGTGTGGGTGAGCATGCGCCCAACGGCTGCCAGGAGATGGGGCGGGGTGGTGCCGGCGAGCAGGTGCTGGAGTGCGCGGTCGAGGCGATCGGCTTCCTGATCGGCGTGCCGGGCCAGGGCCTGGTGGACGGCTTCCTGCACGAACAGGTGCGGTGGTCTTCTCGTGTGTTCGGCGGCAGTCTCAAGAGCGGCGTATGCGGCGGGCGAGAAGGTGAGGTTGAGCAAGATCTGTCCGCGTGGGTCGGGGTAGTGCGTGGTGATCACGTCGATGGGGAGCCGTCCGCCGACCTGGTGCCGGAGCCGGTTGAGGGCTTTGGCCGGGGTTTTGGCGCGGACGAGGGCCAGGAGGTGGGTGGTGTCGTGGTTGGCTGCGAACGGCATCGTGCGGGTGGCCCGGTGGAGTTCGGCCGGTGTGAGGGCTCTGGTCAGGGTGATGTCCAGGGCGTGGTGCCGCATGGTCATGCCTCTTCACGCTGGGTGAACGGGACGTGGGGCAGTCGGGTGTGGAGGTGCGCCGTGTGCAGGAGGGGGTCGAAGACCTGCCATCCGGCCGGCGTGAGATCTGCGGCGTCGGGGGTTGCGGCGTGGGCGGGGCAGCGCTGGGTGCGCCAGCGCAGCTGCTCGGCGTAGGGCAGGCGGCTGAGGTCGTAGACGGCCATGAGTGTGGCGGGCAGGACAAGTTGGCCGCGTTGCGGGGTGGCGGGCAGCAGGGTCCATGCGCCGCGGGGGCGGCTGGGGTCGAGCACGGTTTGGGCGCAGCGGTGGCGTTGGCGGGTCTGGGCCACGCACTGGATGGCTTCGAGGGGGCCGTCGGCGAGGTAGCGGCCCAGGAGCAGTTGCACGACGGGCCGGGCGGGGCAGTCTCGGCTGGGGCGGGAGTCTGTCTCGCAGGCGGTGGGGGTTGGGGTGAACTGGCCTGTGTCGATCAGGCGGCGGGTGCGGACGGCGAGTTGGCGGCGCAGGGATTCGATGTAGGGGCCGGGCGGCGTGGTGGGGGCGTGTTCTGGGCAGAGCGCGTGGTGCGGGATGCGGCACCACGCGCTGCCATCGCTGTGGGGGTGGGCGATGCCGCCACTCAGATGCCACCGATAGGGGGCAGGGACCTGAGAGGTGTCCAGTTCCGTCGGGTGCAGGACGATGGGCTGCTGGCCGGAGCGCTGGTACCGGTCGATGCGGTGACCGCACTGGCGGCAGCGGCTGCTCTGGCCGGTGCGCAGCAGACGGCTCGGGCTGGTGGCGGTCACCCGCAGTGGGCGTTGGGGGCGTGCGGTGCGTGGGCTGCCGTCCCAGTGGCATCCGGCGGGGGCGGTGGTGGGGTGCATGACGGGCACCGTGCCAGGCGACACTCCGCAGCGGAGGGGAAGGCCGGGCCGGAGTCCCCTGGACAGCCGAGCGTGGCCGAACGTCCGATCCGATAACCGCTGGAGCGTTCGATGCGTGCTCGCCGGTTCGGGTGATTCGCGCCCTGGGCCCAGGCGGGCTGGACACGGTCAGGGGGCCAGGGGTCCGGGCGGGGTGTGGTCGTCGCAGAGGGTGTTCAGCAGTTGCTCGATGGGCACGTCGAAGGTGTGGGCGAGGGTGTGCCAGGTGGTGAGGCTGCCGGTGGTGCGGCCGTGTTCGAGGTCGATGAGGGTGCGCCGCGCAAGGCCGCTGCGGTCGGCGAGTTCGTCGAAGGTCCAGCCGCGCTCGCCCCGCAGGCGCGCGAGTTCGATGCGCAGTGCGGTGAAGTCGGGGTCGGGCGGCAAGATCGTCACTCCACCATCCGACGGTGCAGGACCCTGCCCTGTCAGTGCAGACTTCTGCACTATCTACCGAGGCGGGAGTGACGTTCACGGTGCAGAGATCTGCACTACGGTGCGTGCTCCCGGGTGCCCTCTGGAGCTCCCGGCTTGGCTGTGTGGACAGACAGGAGGACGACGGGCCGATGAGGCTTGCTGGCGCGCACCCCGCGGTGCGGCGCATCTGGACAGTGGAACTGCGTTCACGGGCAGGCGGCCTGAGGCTCGTCTGTCATCACTGCGCCGTGCACCCCCCTGCCCTCCAGGGTGCCTCTGCGCGGTCTGCCGTCGTGGCGCATCTGGCCCGCCATGCGCGTGCCGACGTACTGCCAACGCATCTACGTACCTGCCAGTGCCGAGCTCAGGGCTGCTCCTGGCATCTGCGCCACCGCGGATGCGCAGGACCGGTACTGCTCGCCCTGACCCGCGACCGCAGTGGTCGCCTCTGGCGTCTCTCGGACACCTGCGCAGCCTGTGCAGCCGCCATCAGTCACACCGCCGTTGTCCCTGCCACCCTGCTTGCTTCCCGTCCACCCGAACGTTCCGGTCGCCGCCTCCAGCCGCTGGGGGGTCCTGGCGAGCGCACCCGCGTGCGAGAGATGCTCACCTACCTGGCGGCCGCACTTTCGAGCGTCTCCTCCCCCGCCGCGCGTCTGCTGGCCCTCCAGTGCGCGTTGCGTGCCGACAGTGATGGCACGGTCTCGCTTCCCACCGGGCTGCTGCGTGGGATGCGGCTGTACCGGCGTGGCGAAGTGTGGCGGGAACTCGCGCGTGACGGCTGGCTGGAACCGCTTGGATCTCCGGCTGCCCTCACCCGGGTGCGGCTGCTCGATCCCGCAGTCCTCGATCAGGAACCGGGTCGGGGTACCCGTCGCCGCGCGGCTCACTGGGCGCTGCGGCCGGGCTGTCTGGCCCCGCCCGTCGGTACGGCTGATGGGGAACGCCTGAACGCGCTCGTACTGGCAGTACACACGGGCGCGTCCGGCTCCGAAACGGAGATGGCCCTCGTGGCCCACCTGTGTGGGCACTCCCCTCGCCAGACCGCAGACCTCCTCGACCGTCTGGTCGCCCTTCGTCTCCTCTCCTGCTGGCAGCACGATCGCGAGACTGACGAGGTGACCTGGGAGTGGGCCGTGGAGCTTCCGGCGGCAGGCCCTCAGGACGCGGACATGCCGAAACAGTGATCGCGTTATCAGCGACGCGCCACTCTCCGCATCGCCCGCAAAGGCATTGACTCATCACAACGACTGGGCCGGCGCCGCTGGATCATGGAAGCTGCGCCATCTTGAAGTAGCTGATCAGGGTGGTGGCGTGAGGGTCGTTCGGGGTGCTCGTGCTGGTGGTGGGCGGCAGTCTGAGGTGTAGATCGTCTGGCAGGGTTGGTTTTGCGGGTTCTCGTCCGTCGGGATCGGCGCCGCTCGTACGCTCCGGCGCATGATGGCCCCCGAGATACACAGGAACGGATCGCCGCGCGTCGTGCGGAGCTGGACGGACTCGAAGAACAGCTGGTCAAGCAGCTGGCGGAGGTGCGGGCCGAGCGGGCCCAGGCCGGATCGCCGGAGGTTCAGATGGCGGGTCGGGCAGTGAGGGTGGTCCCGGAGCGCGGGCCGGGAGTTTTGGAGTCCGCGTTGCCAGCGGAGTATCAGCGCATCCTGGCTGCCGTGCCTGCTGCGCGCCCTGTTCGTCCTGACGAGCCTCGAAGGAGCCCGCTGACAGATGATCTACACCCGAGACATCCGCCCAACACCAGCATGACCGCCCCGAGCGACCCTCACGCCACCACCCTGACCAGCTACTTCAAGAGGGCGCAGCTTCACTGAAACTCGCAGCCACGGAGCGTCACAAAGTCCACGTAGGCTTCCGAAGCTCGATCGCCGGTCACCGGAAAGTCATATTCGGCGCGGTACGGCTCCGTCCTGCCAGCGGTAGAGGTCGCGCAGGAGGGAAATCTCGGCGCCGTGATGGATCAGCTCCCTGTTGACGTGCAGGACCCTGTTCTCCATGGGAAACCGCTCAGGCCCCACCGTGGGCGGATTCTCCAGGTCAGCGTCCGAGAGTGCGCGGACCCCCGCGTTCCATCTCCCATACATCTCATCGAGCTGCTTCAGCGCCTCGTCAGCGGTCCCCGCGTAGGCGAATGTCCCGGAGTCGACGTCCTGGCCGCCGAAGTACCATCCGACCCGATAGCCCAGGCACGAGACGATGATGTGCGCCAGCCGCCAGGCAATGGTGGTCACCGGCGCCGGCTCCGGGCCAGGGGACGCGAAGTCCATCGTCCATTCCCCCGAACCTTCCGACATCGGTGCGGCCGACGTGCCACGCGGGCGGATACTCCAGCAGCCGCGCACCGGCTCCCAGAAGTACTCCTCATCGGTAAGACCGTTCAGCCGTGGCCGCAGGTTCGTGCGCCAGTGCCAGTCCAGCTGCTCCGCCAGCCGCTCGCTTCTTGTCATTTCCGCACACTACATACAACGGGGACCTGGCTGCGCCCCACCGTCCCCGCGAAGCGGACCGTGAAGGCGAAGGTCACCTACACGTCGATGAACTTCGACCGGCCCGAGGAAAGCCACCCGAGCCACCCGGACTTCTCCATCGCCTACCAGATGCTGTTCGCTCCCCGTGCGCCCCGGGCCGGGGTCCTGCTGGCCGTGAAGCGCAACCGGTGGACGTGCTCGCTGTTCGCCTTCCAGGACCAGCCGCCGACTGACGACACGGGCTACCTGCGCTTCGCCGAGAACCTGGACAACCCGCGCCTGGCCTTGCAGATCGAACGCCGCACGCTCCAAGAGCCCACCTACCGCTACACCAACGTCGACAACCAGTGGCGGCCCTATCACGCCGTCATGAACTGGCCGGACCGGCTGATCGCCGTCGGGGACGCGGTCTGCGTCTTCAACCCCGTCTATGGACAGGGGCTGACCGTGGCCGCGATGGAGGCGGAACTGCTGCACCAGATGCTGGCCCGCCGCAGTGCGTCCGGAAAGCCGCTGGACAGTCTGGCCGGCAGTTTCCAGAAGCGGGTGGGCCGGCTGCTACTCAGCCCGTGGACGCTCTCCACCAATTCGGACCTGATGTGGAATCCGGACCGTAGACCCCTTGGGGCGAGGTTCACACACTGGTACAACACGAGGCTCTTCCATGTCGCGGTGAAGGACGCAGCTGTTTGGGCGAGGTTCGTGAGGGTGGTGAACATGGTGGCTTCCCCCGCCGTGCTCTTCCATCCCGCCGTGGCCCTCAAGGTCCTGTCCACCACTTTCACCCTGCAGGACTGGCCGAGCGGCCCGGCGGGATGCGCTCGCTGCGCATCACGGACGTCACCGACGGCGAGTAGGGCGGTCAACGGCCCGCCGTGGTAGCCACCTGCGCGCCCTATACCCCGACGACGTCGCTGTAGCCGACCCCAACCGCGCCGCCAAAGTGGTAAATCGCCTGATCCATCTGTTGCTTCTGCAGCGCCAAAGCAGCTAGGCCGATTCGTTTGGATCACTTCCGTTGGTCGAGGTTGTCGTTGATGATGTCCGAGTGACTAACCGCGTCAGCGCTCTGATCTCGGCCTTTTTCGTCCTTCCCAGCGTGATGCTGCTCGTTCTCGGCGTTCGCGAGTACCACTCGGGGTCGTCAGTCCTCTGGCTCGTGGCTGGGATTGTGATCTTCCTCAGCGCTTTGTACACGCTCGCGCGGGACGTGCGGCGGCTTCGTACTGGGCCAGCCGCCTGACGAGCAGCGTCGTTCCAACCAGCCCCGCCAGTCGTTGTTTGTATGTGCCGTTGACTGACGCGCAGTGGGCGCGGATCGAACCGTTGCTCCCAGATCGGACACCTCGACGGGGAGGCAGGTGGAGGGATCACCGAGAAGTGATCGACGCGATCGCATGGAAGTTTCAGACGGGATCGCAGTGGGTCCACCTCCCCGAGAAATACGGCAACTGGCGGGGCGTCTACAACCGGTTGCGAACGTGGGCCATCGACGGCACCTGGGAGCGGGTGCTCACCGTGCTGGTCGCACAGGCCGACGCCGACGAAGACCTCAATTGGACCGTCTCGATGGACTCCACCATCGTGCGCGCACACCAGCACGCGGCCGGCGCCCGTAAAAAGGGGCATCAGCTGGCGAACCGGCAGACCACGCCATCGGCCGGGCACGCGGCGGATTGACCACAAAAATCCACCTGGCCTCCGATGCCCACTGCCGCCCACTGGCCTTCGTGCTCACCGGAGGACAGGCTGGCGACGCACCCGCCTTCACCCACGTCATGGCCCGCCTTCGCGTTCCTCGACGGCGAGGGCGGCCCCGTACCAGGCCGGACGTGGTCCTGGCCGATAAGGCCTACTCCTCCCGCGCGATCCGCGAGCACCTGCGCAAGCGCGGGATCCGGGCGGTCATCCCCGTTCCGGCCGACCAACGAGGCCACCGCCTGCGGCGCGGAAGTCGGGGCGGCAGGCCACCAGTTTTCGACCGCGAAACCTACAAGCAGCGCAACACCGTCGAACGCTGCATCAACCGCCTGAAGCAGTGGCGAGGCATCGCCACCCGCTACGAAAAGACCGCGACCATCTACCTGGCCGGACTCCACATCGCGAGCATCTTCCTGTGGTCGGCCCGGTGATCCAAACGAAACGGCCTAGCGCCGTCTGTCCGCCCGCGACCAGCCAGGCCCCGTCGGGGCCGCGCGACATGGCGCGCGCGACCAAGTCGCGGAACGCGTTCACACGCTCGTCCCTGACACCCCCACCGGCGTTCAAGGCATGCGACACCAAGTCTCGGAAACCCGGTACAGGCCTGCCTGCGTTGTGTCCGGTGATCGCGAGCAGAGGACTGCGAGGCCAACTCCGTTCGGTCGATGTGGCCGGAAACCGGCAGGCTGGAGCTACGGACTGTCTGAGGACGAGGCCGGATATTCTGATGGAATGATCGAAAATCTTCCTCCCTGTCCGACGTGCTCGTGCGAGTACACCTACGAGATGAACGCCCTGGTGGTGTGCCCGGAGTGCGGCCACGAATGGGTTCCTGACGAAAGCAGTGCCGAGGGCGGGGCCACTGCCGGGGAGCGGGTCGTCAAGGACGCTGTCGGCAATGTGCTGCAGGACGGCGACAGCGTGGTCGTCGTCAAGGCGCTCAAGGTCAAGGGGAGCCCCTCGGGGATCAAGGCCGGCACCAAGGTGCGCAGCATCCGGTTGGTCGACGGCGTCGACGGCCATGACATCGACTGCAAGGTCGACGGTTTCGGGGCGATGCAGCTCAAGTCCAGCGTGGTCAAGAAGGCCTGACCCGTCACTCGCGGTGACCGGGGCGGCAGTGTCATGCGGAATTGCAAAATTTAGCAATTGGTTAGATGCTGTGTTTGCTGTGTCTGTAGGTAGCCGCAGGCACAGCACTTCATGCCTGCCCCGGGTGGGGCGCCGTCCGGGGAAGTCGAGGGGTCGTGTCGGTTCCGCTGTACCAGGCCAAGGCCGAGTTCTTCCGGATGCTCGGGCATCCCGTACGGATACGGGTCCTGGAGCTGCTCCAGGACGGGCCGTTGCCGGTGCGGGAGCTGCTCGGGGAGATCGAGGTGGAGCCGTCCAGCCTGTCGCAGCAGCTGGCGGTGCTGCGCCGGTCCGGGATCGTCACCGCCACGCGGGACGGCTCGACGGTCGTCTATGCGCTGGCCGGCGGGGACGTGGCGGACCTGATGAAGGCCGCGCGCCGGATCCTGACCCAGATGCTGTCCGGGCGCAACGAACTGCTGGCCGAGCTGCTGGAGACCGAGGTTGTCGCGCGATGATCTCGGGGATCAGCCGGGTCCGAGCCCGGATCGCCTCCCTGTTGCCTGCCCGCGGTGACCTGGCTGAGATGGGGCGATCCCCCCGCCGGGACCTGCTCGCCGGGCTGACGGTGGCGATCGTCGCGCTGCCGCTTGCCCTCGGCTTCGGTGTCTCCTCTGGGCTCGGCGCCGAGGCGGGCCTGGCCACCGCCGTCGTTGCGGGCGCCCTCGCCGCGTTGTTCGGCGGATCGAATCTACAAGTGTCAGGGCCTACGGGCGCCATGACGGTGGTGCTGGTGCCGATCGTGGGCCGGTACGGTCCGGCAGGCGTCCTCACGGTCGGCGTGATGGCGGGCATGATGCTCGTCGGCCTCGCCGTACTGAAGGCCGGGCGGTACATGCAGTACGTGCCCGCGCCGGTCGTCGAAGGCTTCACGCTGGGCATCGCGTGCGTGATCGGCCTGCAGCAGATTCCGGGCGCGCTCGGTGTGCCCAAACCGGAGGGCGACCGGGTACTGGTGGTGACCTGGCGGGCCATCGAGGAGTTCGTGCGGCACCCGAACTGGACGGCCGTCACCGTCGCTGTCGCGGTGGCTGTGGTCATGCTCGTGGGAGCCCGGTGGCGTCCGACCGTGCCATTCTCCATCGTCGCGGTGATCGCCGCCACGGTCGTGGCACAGGCCGCCGGGCTGAGCGGGGCGAAACCGATCGGTGAACTGCCCTCGGGGCTGCCCGCGCCCTCGCTGTCCTTCCTCGACCTGGGCTCGCTGGGCTCCTTGCTGGCCCCCGCGGTGGCGGTCGCGGCGCTGGCCGCGCTGGAGTCGCTGTTGTCCGCCTCGGTCGCCGACGGCATGACCGTGGGCCAGCAGCACGACCCGGATCGGGAACTGTTCGGCCAGGGCCTTGCCAACATCGCCGCCCCACTGTTCGGTGGCGTGCCGGCGACCGGGGCGATCGCGCGCACCGCGGTCAACGTGCGCACCGGTGCGAGCTCCCGGCTCGCCGCGCTCACTCACGCCGCGGTCCTCGCGGTGATCGTCTTCGCGGCCGCGCCTCTCGTCTCGAAGATCCCGCTGGCGGCCCTCGCCGGTGTCCTGCTGGCCACCGCGATCCGTATGGTCGAGGTCGGCTCGCTGCGGGCGATGGCGAAGGCCACCCGCTCGGACGCGCTGATCCTCGTCCTGACCGCCGTCGCGACGCTGGCCCTGGATCTCGTGTACGCCGTCATCATCGGCCTGGTCGTCGCGGGCGCTCTCGCGTTGCGCGCAGTTGCCCAGCAGGCCCGCTTCGACCAGGTCCCTCTCGACCACGGAGACCACACCGCCGAGGAACACGCCCTGCTCGCCGAGCACATCATCGCCTACCGCATCGACGGGCCTTTGTTCTTCGCCGCCGCGCACCGCTTCCTGCTGGAGATGACCGAGGTGGCCGACGTACGCGTGGTGATCCTTCGTATGTCGCGGGTGTCGACCATGGACGCGACCGGGGCACTGGTGCTCAAGGACGCGGTCCAGAAACTGAACCGGCGCGGAATCGTCGTCCTGACCTCCGGGATCAGACCGGGACAGCGCCGAGTCCTCGACTCTGTCGGCGTGTTGGACCTCCTGCAGCTGGAGGGTCGCGAGTACGCCACTACCCCCGAAGCGATCCGTGGGGCCCGCGGCCACCTGGAAAGAACCGGGGTCCTTCTCCCCGCCGGGAAGTCCGTCCGCAACGTCACAGAGATGAGAGAGGAAGCACCCCGATGAGCACCACGCCCGCCACCCTGCGCATGGTCGAGGTCTCCGGCGCGGAGGCACTGTGGCTGCTGGAGGGGGCCGCGTTGGGCCGCCTGGTCTTCGTGCAGCGGGATCTGACCGTTGTCCGCCCGGCCCGGCACGTATGGGAATTCGGGCGGCTGGTGGTGCGCACCCCGGTGCAGGCCGCTGCAGGCCGGCTGTCAGCGACGTACCACGTGGACGAGGTCCGGGCCGCGACCGGCACCGGCTGGACAGTGACCGTCGCCGGACCCGCCGAGGTGATTGCCGACCAGGCCGAGGCTGCCCACTACCGCCGGACGCTCGCCGGCTGGAGCCACGGCCCGCACGATGCGATCATCCGCATCCATCCTCAGACGGTGTCCGGCTTCCGGCTGGTCCGAGGGGCGGAGAGCTGATGTCCGGGCTGTTCGACGTCCTGCCCTACCGGCACGTTCTCACCCTGCCCACCGAGCCGTCCTCGGTCCGGCTGTCCCGCCAGACCGCTGAACAGGCCCTGACCGAATGGGGGATCAGCCTGCGCCACCCCAGCGTCGACCCGGCGCTGCTGATCCTCAGCGAACTGGTCACCAACAGTGTCCGGCACGCTGTGGCGCTCTCCCCCCAGCTCACCGTCATCTATGCGGCCGGCTCCGACTGCCTGGCCTTTGCCGTCCACGACCGTCACCCCCACCAGCCGGCGCTGTACGGGGCCGCGATCGGCACGGGGGCCGGTGGTCTGAGCACCGTCATGGAACTCACCCTCGGTCTGGGCGGCACCGCCGTCGTCCGCGGCGACGCCGACGGAAACGGCAAAAGCATCTGGATCACCCTGCCCCTGTGATCAGAGCCGATCCAGGAAGGCGAGCCGAACAGGTAACACCCACAAGAAGGTTCACCATCATGACCATCGAATGGCACTACACCGCCGGAGAGGATTTCAGTCTCCTCTCCCTCTCCGGGCACCTCGGACCCGAGGGCGCGCATCGCTTCACCGGTGCCATCGGCTGGGTCCTGGCCCGCGGCACCGGTCCAGTCGTCGTCGACATGAGCGGACTGCGCAGCTGGTCCGTCAACGGCCAGCTCGCCGTCATTGAGGCAGCACGCCGGCTCGGCGCACACGGACGCAGCCTGGAACTGGCCGCGATCCCCGCCGACGGCTCCCTCGTCCCTGCCGGCGACTGCCCGCCCATCACCATCCACACCGACCTTGCGGCAGCCATCGCGGGACATGACGCGGACGGCCAGGGCAGTGATGGTCGACAGCAGTGGCATACCAGCGGCTGGTCCGCCTGATCGCCGACCGGTGTCCTTCGCCTGGCCTGCTCGACTCGGAGAAGAGGGAGCGGCAGCGTACGAGCTGTGGCGTACAGGCCGTCTTTTGTGCACAGCACCTGGCATGTGTCGCGGCTCGCCCGTCCGCCGGTCCCGACAAGTCCCGTCCTGGGGCGGGCTGAAGCCGGCTGGCGGGCACGGCGCACCGAGAACCAGAAGCGCCCAGTCTGACCGTCACACAGGGGACGCAGAGAGCTCCGGCACTTCGCGCAGCTCTGGGCCGAGGATCGCCTTTTTCACCCGGCTGAGGACTGGGGTTCCTGCGAAAAAACAGGGAGTGGCCCACCGCTGACGGGGTCAGGCCGGCACCTCACCGGCCGGCGGGTGTCACCGTGCCCTGGCGAAGGCGCCGTCGCCGTCCAGGACCGGTACAGCCGGGCAGGTGTCTTCCTCGATGGCGATCGCCACGTCCTCGGCGAAGCCCATCGCGGCCAGCTCCCGGCCGGAAACACTGGCGGTGATCGCGTGGGGGATATCGGCCGTGCTTTCGCCGCACGCGCGGGCGGCCGCGGCTTCCGCGGAGAGCGGGCCTGCTCCTTGAGCGTGCAGGTCGGAGATGAGCGCGCCGGCGCCCAGGAGGTCTTCCAGGGCTGGGCGCAGGCTGCCGTCCGGCCACTGTTCGCCCGCGGCGATCACGGCGACGGGGCGCTCGGGGGTTCCGTAGCCGTGTGAGGTGATCCAGCTGCCGACGGCGGTGATGTTGCGCAGACAGGCCGCGATGACTGGTACGCCGGGCCGCGCGGCAGCGGTGATGGTGCTGCAGTCCGGGGATGGCAGCACCAGGCGGTCGGTGAAGGGAGCTTTGCGCAGCTGAGCTGGGGACAGGGCCCACGGGGCATCGGGTGTGATGGTGCTGGGGGTGACGGCCAGCCGTGCGCCCGACTGCCGGGCGTAGATCGCGGCGGCCATTTCGGCACCGGCCCGCTCGGCAGCGGTAGCGGTGGCGGCTGGTAGCCAGAACGGCAGGACTCTGCTGCCGACCTGGACAGCGACGCTCACTGCTGTCGTGAACGACAGCACGTCCACGACGACCAGGCAAGCAGCCTCGACAGCCAGGCGTCTTGCCCCGGCCTGCCCCCACTCGAAACGGATCCCGCTGCCGGACTGTGCCGCCCAGTCGGCCATCCCCCGCCCTTTCTCCCCTGTCATAGCGAAAATCCGTCAGCCGCGGCTCGTGTCCGCGGCAGGGTGCTTGGCCCGGCCGCCGAAGGACAGCCTCAGCATGCGGGCCTCAGCGCAGCGTGGGCACCGACCGTCCGGGCCGACGGCGCCGGGGCGGCATTTGAGGCGGCATGCGGGGCACTTGAGCCAGGCGACGCTCAGACCATGCAGTGGGGTGATTCTCACTCAAGCCTCCCTCACGCAATCTATCGACTTGCTAATATTAGCAAGTCAAGAGGTCATCGCCGTTTGAATCGGGTGAACGGCGTCCTCGCCCGTGGATTCGGCAGGGCCGACTTCGCGGGCGAAGATGGGCGCCATGTTGATGAGTGGGTGGACGCGATGCACCAAGGACTGGCCGGCTCGGCCGGACTGCTGTTCCGGGGAGGCGACAGCACGATGAGCACCCCGCTGTACCAGCTGAAGGCCGAGTTCTTC
This sequence comes from Streptomyces aureus, assembly GCF_000725495.1. Taxonomy (GTDB): domain Bacteria; phylum Actinomycetota; class Actinomycetes; order Streptomycetales; family Streptomycetaceae; genus Streptomyces; species Streptomyces aureus_B. The sequence continues at coordinate 73,753 of NZ_JNZD01000020.1, read as the reverse complement.
AAAACACTCGGACACCCTGCCCGCATCCGTGTCCTGGAACTGCTCAGCGAGCGCGAACACGCCGTCGCGGAGATGCTGCCCGAGGTAGGCATCGAACCCGCGCATCTGTCCCAGCAGCTGGCTGTGCTGCGCCGGGCGAACCTGGTGGTGACGCGCAAGGAGGGCTCGACGGTGTACTACTCCCTGACCAGCCCGTACGTGGCGGAGCTGCTCAGGGTCGCCCGGGCCATCCTGTCCGGGGTGTTGACCGGTCAGGCCGAGCTGCTCGCCGACCTGAGGGCCGCCCAGCAGGAGGCGAAACCGCCGTCGTAGCGGCGGCTCTCGATCGGCGGCCGTCTCCTGGGATTGGACAGCACTCTGGGCACCGGGAGGCGGCCGCTCCCCTCGGCCGACAAGGCGGCTATGTGCTGGACGGGTGTCGTGACTCCATTCGTGGGAAGGCCTGTCGGTCCCCTGCGGACAACTCCTCACCGTGACAGGGAGCGTTCATGGGCCTGCTGCGCAAGATCCGCGAGACCGGGCGGGTGGCCGAGGCGGCGCCGCCGGCGCCTGCGGGTGATGTCCTGGCGTCCGCTCGGGAATTCGGCGGTTCGGTGCAGGTGCGCTGCGTGGACGCCGGGTCCTGCAATGGCTGCGAGATCGAGATCGCGGGCGCCTTCAACCCGGTGTACGACGCCGAGCGGTACGGGGCCCGGCTGGTGGCCTCGCCCCGGCACGCGGACGTGGCGCTGGTGACCGGGCCGGTGACGCGGAATATGGCGGAGCCGCTGCGGCGTACGGTCGCCGCGATGGGTGAGCCTCGGCTGGTGGTCGCGGTGGGTGACTGTGCGCTCAGTTGCGGTGAGTTTGCCGGGGGGTATGGCGTTGAGGGCTCGGTCGGCGATGTCGTGCCGGTCAACCTGGAGGTGCCCGGCTGCCCGCCGAGGCCGGAGGAGATTGTGGCGGCGCTGCGGCGGGTGACCGGCCGGTGAGCCTGGTGCCGGCCGCTCTCGCGACGGCCGCCGGGTTGGCCGCGGTGGGCGCTCCGGCGGGGGCAGCACTGCCGGGCGTGGCGCGTGTACGGGCGAGCGGGGTGTGTACGGCGGGAGTGGGGGTGGCAGGCTGTGCGGCGGGGGTGGCTGCACTGGGCGGGCAGCGGTGGGCGGCCGACTTCCCGGACCTCATGCCGCTGGCCGGGGCGTATCTGGCGGTGGATGCGCTTGCGGGCCTGTTTATGGCGGTCGCGGGTGCGGTGATCGCCGCCGTGGCGGTCTATGGCATCGGGTATGCCACCGGGCACGGCGAGCACGGGGTGTCCTCCCGTGCCGGGCAGGCGCTGCTGCCCCTGTTCGCGCTCACTTTGGTGCTTGTCCCGGCGGCGGCTTCGGTGACCACGTTCCTGGTGCTGTGGGAGCTGATGGCGTTCACCTCGTTGCTGCTGGTGTGGGCCGAGCATCGTGGACGGGCCCCGGTGCGGGCGGCGGGCGTCTGGTACGCGGTGATGACCCATCTCGGCCTGGTCTTGCTGTTGGCCGGACTGTTGCTGCTCGCGGCGCGGGCCGGGGGCGAGACTTTTGCCGCGCTGCGGGCGGGCGCCGCCGGTGTGTCGCCGACGGTGCGCGGGTGGGTGTTCGTGCTGACGGCGGCGGCGTTCACTTCGAAGGCGGGTGCGGTGCCGCTGCATGCTTGGCTGCCGCGTGCGCATCCCGAGGCGCCCTCTGCTGTTTCGGCGTTGATGAGCGCGGCCATGGTCAACCTCGGTGTCTACGGGGTGGTTCGGGTGGGGTTCGACTTGCTGGGCGGCGGGCCGGCCTGGTGGTGGCTGACAATCCTGGCACTGGGCGGCTTGTCTGCGGTGTACGGGATTTTGCAGGCGGCGATGGCCTCTGATCTCAAGCGGCTGCTGGCGTACTCGACCTGCGAGAACATGGGGCTGGTGCTGGTCGGGGTCGGGGCGGCTGGGGTGTTCGCCGCCTACGGCGACGAGCCGTTGGCGGCGGCGGCTCTGGCGGCCGGGCTGCTGCACGTGGTCAACCACGCCGCGTTCAAGGCGCTGCTGTTCTGCGCGGCCGGCTCGGTGCTGCGGGCCACCGGCGAGCGCAATCTGGATCTGCTGGGCGGGCTGCGGGCGCGGATGCCCCTCACGGCGGGGCTGTTCGCCGTGGCGGCGCTCGGTGCGGTGGCGCTGCCCCCGGGCAACGGGTTCATCAGTGAGTGGCTGCTGCTCCAGTCGCTGATCCACGGGCTGCAGGTGCCGGGCGTGGCCCCGGCGGTGGTGCTGCCGCTGGCGGTGGCTCTGGTCTCGCTGTCGGCCGGGCTTGCTGCGGCGGTGTTCGTCAAGGCGCTCGGAGTGGCGTTCTTCGCCCGGCCGCGCGGGCCGCAGGCGGCCGGGGCGAAGGAGTCGCCGCCGCTGATGCTCGCCGGGATGGGGCTGCTCGCGGTCTTGTGCGCGACGCTCGCGCTGGTGCCCGGGCTGCTGGCGGACGGTCTCGGCAGGGCCGTGAGCGCGGCCGGACTGCCCGGCGACGGTGCGCTGCGGGGCGGCGTGCTGCAGGTGCGGCTCGACAACATCTCCTCCTTGCTCGCCCCGCTGTGGGTGGTGGCGGCCCTGACCGTCGCACTCGCGGTGGCCACCGGGCTGCCCCGGCTGTACGGGCATCGCCGCCGGCGCAGGGACGCACGGTTGTGGGACTGCGGCGGCGGCGCCCCGAGCCCGCGTATGGCATATACGGCGATGTCGTTCGCCGAGCCGCTGCAGCGCGTCTTCGACGATGTCCTTGCACCCGAGCAGGACGTGGACGTCACGCCGGTGCGCGAGTCGGCGTATCTGGTGGAGCGGGTGCGTTTTCAGCGCCGGGTGCCCGACCGGATCGAGCACCGTCTGTACGAGCCGGTGCTCGGCGCGCTGGCCCGCGCCGGGCAGGCGGCGCGGCGGCTGGCGGGCGGCAGTGTGCATCTCTATCTCGGCTACGGGTTCGTCGTCCTGGTCGTCCTGTTGTTGGTACTGGCGGTGGGCTGGTGATGAGCGGGGTCGGATATGTGGCCGTGGCCGGGCAGGTGGCCGTCGTCGCAGCAGGCGGCCCGCTGCTTGCGGGGTGGATGCGGCAGGTGCGGGCCAGGATGGAAGGCCGGGTGGGGGCCGGGGTGCTGCAGCCGTGGCGGGATATGCGCAAGCTGCTGCGCAAGGAGCCGATCACCCCGGTGGGGACCGGGCCGGCGTTGCGTATCGCTCCGGCGCTGGTGGTGGCCACCGTCGCCGTGGCGGCCGCGCTGGTCCCGCTGCTGTCGACCGACACGCCCATCAGCGACCGGGCCGATCTGATCCTGGTGGTGGCCCTGATCGCCCTGGGCACGCTGGCACTGGCGCTGGCCGGGCTGGACAGCGGCACCGCGTTCGGCGGGATGGGGGCCTCGCGGGAGATGACCGTGGCGGCGCTGGTGGAGCCGACGATCCTGCTGTCGGTGTTCGCGCTGTCGATACCAGCCGGGTCGACGAACCTGCCGGCGATCGTCTCCGGCACCGTCCACGACCCGGCTCGGCTGGCTTCTCCGGCCGGGCTCCTTGCCACCGCCGCGCTGGCAGTCGCCGTGCTGGCCGAGACCGGCCGGATCCCGGTGGACAACCCCTCCACCCATCTGGAACTGACGATGATCCACGAGGCGATGGTGCTGGAGTACGCGGGCCCGGACCTGGCGCTGGTCGAACTGGGTGCTCAGATGCGGCTGACCCTGCTGCTGGGATTGCTGGCCTCACTGTTCGCGCCGTGGGGCATCGCCACCAGCGCCTCCTGGGCCGCCCTGGCCGTCGCGCTGGCGCTGTTCACCCTCAAGGTCGCCGTGCTCGGTGCGGTGCTGGCGGCGGCCGAGGTGTTCTGGGCCAAGCTGCGGCTGTTCCGCGTGCCCGAACTGCTCGCCGGGTCCTTCCTGCTGGCTCTCCTCGCGGTGATCGTCTCGTACTTTCTGAGCAGTGAGTCATGAGCGAGGGCCTGTTCACCCAGCTCCTCGACCTGGCCTGCGGGGCCTTCCTGCTTGCAGCCGTCATCGTGCTGTGGCGGCGCGAACTGACCGCGATCGTCCGGGTCTTCGCGCTGCAGGGCGTGGCGCTCGCGGCGATCCCCGTGCTGCTCGGCGTGCACGAGCGGCGCTGGGACCTGGTCGTCGTCGGTGTGGGTATCGGCGTGCTGCGCGCCGGGCTGCTGCCGTATCTGGTCCGGCGTGCTCTGACCGCGCTGACCGCCGGCCAGCAGCGGTACGGCACCGACACCGGCGAAAGCCGCGAGACCCAGCCGCTCGTGAACGTCGCCGCCTCCCTGCTGACCGCCGCCGCACTCACCCTGCTCGCCTACGCCGTGGCCCGGCCGCTCGTCGAGCTCGATCCCACCCCCGAGACACAGGCGCTGCCGGTCGGCCTGGCCGTCGTACTGATCGGCTTCTTCACCCTCGTCACCCGCCGCCGGGCACTCTCCCAGGTGGTCGGATTCCTGCTGTTGGACAACGGCATCACCGCGACCGCGTTCCTGGCCGCCGCCGGAGTGCCGCTGATCGTCGAACTCGGCGTCTCCTTCGACGTGCTGCTGGCCGTGCTGGTGCTGCAGATCCTCACCACCCGGATGCGGGAGGCGTTCGGCACCACCGACATCGACGACCTGCGGGAGCTGCACGACTGATGGGTGAAGTGTCGAGTGTCCTGCTGCTGACGGTGCCGACGGCGCTGCCGCTGGCAGTGGCGGGGGCGTACGCGCTTGCGGGGCTGCGTCCCCGGACCGGTTCGGTCCTCGCTGTGCCGAGCACGGCCGAGCCCGTCATGGCGGGCGGCCGTCCGGCCCCGGGCACAGATGGTGCCGGCCGCATGCCGACGGCTGTGCGCGAAGCGCCCCCGGCCCAAGGGCGGCACCTGGCCGACTGGGCCGCGCTTGTGTCCCCTGCCGGGATTTTGGCCTGCGCCGTCCTGCTCGCCTTGCGTGTGTCCGGCGGCCGGGCCCTGCGCGCGTACTCGGGTCTGCTGCGGGCCGACGCGCTGACCGTGTGGATGCTGCTGGTGGTCGGTGCCGTGGCGCTGATCGCCTGTGCCTCGGCCCCCGCCCATCTGGCGGACGAGGGCGAGGCCGGCCGGGCCGCCGGGGGAAGCGTGTGGCGTTTTCACATCCTCGTCCAGGCGTTTCTCGCCGCGATGTGTCTGGCCGTGGTGACCGCGAACCTCGGCGTGCTGTGGGTGGCGATCGAGGCCACCACCATCGTCACCGCGTTTCTGGTCGGCCACCGCCGCACCCGTACCTCCGTCGAGGCCGCCTGGAAGTATGTGGTGATCTGCTCGGCCGGGATCGCCCTGGCCTTCCTCGGCACGGTGCTGATCTACTACGCGGCCCGGCAGGCGGGTATCGGCGAGGCGTGGGCGCTGGACTGGCCGACCCTGGCCGCCCGCGCCGACCGTCTGGATCCGGCGGTCACCCGGCTCGGGATCACGCTCGTGGTCCTCGGCTTCGGCGCCAAGGCCGGCCTCGTGCCCCTGCACGCCTGGCTGCCGGATGCGCACAGCCAGGCCCCGGCGCCGGTTTCCGCGCTGATGTCCGGGGTGCTGCTGTCCGTCGCCTTCGCCGCGCTCCTGCGCTACCGGATGATCGCGAATGCCGCCCTCGGTCCGGACTTCACCCGGGTGCTGCTGACCGTCATCGCCCTGCTCACCCTCGCCCTCGCGGCCGCACTGATGCTCGCCCAGCGCGACTACAAGCGGATGCTCGCCTACTCCAGCATGGAGCACATGAGCCTGATCGCCCTGGGCACGGCGATCGGGACCCCGCTCGCTCTGTCCGCCGCCCTGCTGCACATCGCCGGACACGGGCTCGCCAAGTCCGTGGCCTTCTGCGCCTCGGGGCGCATCCTGCACCTGACCGGCACCGCGCGCATCGGCCGTGTCCGTGGCCTGCTCGCCCGCGCCCCTATGCTGGGCGGGGCCTTCGGACTCGCGGTGGCCGCACTGCTTGCCTTCCCGCCCTTCAGCCTCTTCGCCTCCGAACTCGGCATCGCCCGCGCCGGGTTCACCGCCGGCATGGGCTGGCCGGTGGCCATCGCACTGTTCCTGGTCCTGACGGCCTTCGCCGCGATCACCGCCCGCACGGCACGGATGATCCTGGGCCCCGGGCCCGGACCGCATGCCGACGAAGAGCCTTCCTCAAACCTGTGGCCGCTGGTCCTCGGCCTCGCGGCCTGCGCCGCTCTGGGCATCACCCTGGGCCCGCTCGCCGGCCTGCTGACCACCGCCGCGCACACGATCGGAGGACGCTGAGCCATGCGCACCATGCACGACATCCACGCGGCGGAACTGGCCAAGCGGGCCGAAGAACTGCTGGCCGCCGGACACCGTCTGGCCCTGATCGCCGCCCACCACGACCCGGACGCGGTACGCATCGTCTACCTGTTCGCCTCCGGCCCACCCGACACCCGCATCGAACTCCACGTACGCCTCGCCCGCGACCGGCCCGAGGTGCCGACCCTGGCCCCGCTGTCCTTTCCCGCGGGCCGGTTCGAGCGCGAGATGCGCGACCTGCACGGCATCGTTCCCCTCGACCACCCCCTGCCACGCCGTCTCGTGCGGCATTTCCACTGGCCCCGCGGCTGGTACCCGATGCGCCCCGACGCCGGGCCTCCGCCGCCTTTCGGCGAGCAGGAGGGCCCCTATCCCTTCCTGGAAGTCGAGGGCGACGGCGTCTACGAGATCCCGGTCGGTCCGGTACACGCCGGACTGATCGAACCCGGTCACTTCCGCTTCTCCGTGGTCGGCGAGACCATCCTCAAACTCAAGGCCCGCCTGTGGTTCGTCCACAAGGGCATCGAGAAGCTCTTCCAGGGCCGCTCGGTGGCCGCCGGGCTGCCGCTTGCCGAACGCATCAGCGGCGACACCGCCGTCGGCCACGCCCTCGCCTACTGCCTGGCCGTCGAGGAAGCCACCGGCACTAAAGTCCCGGCCGACGCCCAGCGCGCCCGCGCCCTCCTCCTCGAACTCGAACGCCTCCACAACCACGTCGCCGACCTCGGCATGCTCTGCAACGACGTCGGCCACGGCATCCTCAACACCCACGCCCAACGCGTCCGCGAACAGCTCCTGCGCCTGGGCGCCGAGATCACCGGACACCGACTGCTGCGCGGCGGCGTCATCCCCGGCGGCGCCGCCCTGCGCGCCCTGCCCGACCCCGTCCGCCTGCGGGCGATCGGCGAGGACATCCGTGAGATCACCGACCTGGCGCTCGGCCACTCCACCGTCCGTGACCGCTTCACCGGAACCGCCATCCTCACCACGCAGGCCGCCCGCGACATCGGCTGCCTCGGCTACGTCGCCCGCGCCAGCGGGCTGGCGGGCGACGCGCGCACCGCCCACCCCTTCACCCCCTACGGTGCCCTGCTCGAGGTACCCGTCCACGACAGCGGCGACGTACTGGCCCGCTTCCTGGTCCGGGCCGAGGAGATCGAGACCTCGCTCGCTCTCATTGATCAGCTGGCCGACGGGCTCATGGCTCCAGGCACGGTACTGGCCCCATCACCCGTTCCCGGTGCTGGCCCTCGTACGGGCGTGGGCCTGGTGGAGGGCTGGCGCGGCACCATCGCCACCCGTGTCGAACTCGCCCTCGACGGCACCCTGGCCCGGGTCAAGCCGGTCGATCCGTCATTCTTCAACTGGCCCGCTCTGCCGCTCGCCCTGGCAGACACGATCGTCCCGGACTTCCCGCTGACCAATAAAAGCTTCAACCTCTCCTACGCGGGCAACGACCTTTGACATCCTCCTGGTGGCTCTGTACGTGAGAACTTCCTCGAGTGCGGAGCGATTCATCTGAGGGCGAGAACCCGGGAGGCTGGGGTGGTCTGCCCCGGGTGTGCGGTGGTGTCCAACCGGGTGCACAGCAGGTACGAAAGAAGCCTTGCCGACACGCTGGTCGGGGATCGGCCGGTACGGATCGAGCTGAGGATTCGGCGACTGTACTGCGAAAACGTTATAGAACGGCCTCATGAGTTCGAACGACGACCAGATCGCGCAGGCTGAGCGCCGCTTCGGAGTCCGATTTCCCGAGGACTACCGACACTTCCTGGCCACGGAAGGGAGCATCGCCTGGTTCGTTCCTCCTGCGGACGACTTCCTGATGATCAATGCCACTGCGGAGCTCATCGAAGTCAATGAGGCCGGCGACTTCCAGGAACGCTTCCCCGGTAGCGTCGTCATCGGTGGGGACGGAAGCCGCGAAATGCTCACCTACGACTTTCGGCAGGAACCCCCGCCTCTGGTCCTGCTCGACGTCTCCGCGCAGGACTGGTCTTCTGCCATCCACCAGGCAACTTCGTTCTCTGCCCTGCTTGAGCAGTTCCCCGAAACAGGATGGAAATGGGGCGAATCTGAGCCCTCGCCTGCCTGACAGGCGTCCTCACGGAATTTGTGCCTGATCCCCCAACTCGTGAACAAAGCCATCCCGGACGTCTAGGGCGTGGTGAGGTCTGCCTCGATGCCGAGAATGATCTGTACTTTCTCGCCGAGTGCCACGCCGCCGGGGATGGGGCCGTTGCAGCTGACACCGAAGTCCATGCGGCGGATCTCGGTGGTCGCGGAGAAGCCAGCTTTGGTGCCGACTTGGGGGCCGGGGCCGAACGCGGGCGTCAAAGTCACCGGCCGGGTGATACCGCGGATAGTCAGATGGCCCTCGAACGTGAATGCAGCGAAGAACCCTGCTGCCGCCGGAGGGACGGTGTCGGCTTGTGTGCAAGACCTCAGCGGACACCTGCGGACCGGCAGTCGGCTGCGAAGCAGGAAGTCTCGCAGCGCGAGCCACAAGGCTCTCCCTCCTTCAGCAGGGAGAGCGCCAGGGGAGAAAACCCACCCGTTCCCTCAAAGCCGCACCGCCCAGGAGCTCCAGTGCCTCCCCGGCTCAGTTGAGCCACAGGGGCGGAAAGCGCCGAGGTCACACCGATTCCCCAGCCGTGTTGACACGATCTGCACCGGCAGGCCAGAGCACTTCGACGTCCAGGCCGAGGCCGCGGGCAAAGGCAACGAGATGGGCCGTCGCATCCCGGAAGGTCGACGGTGACCCGTCCCACACCGCGAGGACCCGGGTGCAGCCCCGCAACAGGTCCTCGTCCGCGCTTACGCACGAACTCCCGAGGCCTGGCTCGTACTCCAGCAACCGCACCTGCTGCGACAGCAGCAGCAACTCTCCGGCGGCCTTGCGGTCCGCCTCCCGAAGCGGCGCGAGCACTCCCTGCATCGCGGGCAGGACCGTCACCAATGCCAGCCCCGCGGCTCGAGCGGCCCTCCCGAAGGCGACCGGCAGTCCTTGCCCGGCGCGTACCAGGCCCGCCCTGCCGGCCTGGGCCAGACCGGCCAGCCGGGTGCGCAGCTCTTCTTCCAGCAGGGCAAGCGTCAGCGTGGTGAGATCGGGATGTCCCACGACAGCGATCACTTCGGATGGACCTTTCTCAGTTTGTGCTCACTCCACAGCCGCCCGCGCCAGGCCCTCACTCCGTTCAACCGCCGGGCACGAACGCCCCAGGCAGAGAACCAGGGGGTCCCCAAGAACGGTGCTCCGGCACCGCACCGGCTGGCCATGGGCCAAAGCACCTCATGGCGGGCCGACCGGCCCCCGGCATGTACGGCCCGCTTGTGCCGTCGGCTATTTGTGCGCGTGCCCGCCCAGGTAGAACAGCAGCCACACAAAACCGGCGAACAGATGGGTGCCGAAGATATAGAAGCCCGCCCGGAGCGCGACACCGCGCTCGATCCAGCTTTCCCGGTCCTTGGCCTTGCCTTGGCGCTGCTTCTTCGCGGGCCCGTCGGCCGTCTGGTCATCCACCGTGTCGTCTCCCTGTTCCTGCGATCTCTACGTGCTGATGAAGCCGGTGCTCATGCGGGTAGGAGGAACCGGACGAGGACAGCCTTGCCGTCGTCATGGCCTGCGGCCGTTTCCACGCTGACAGCACCGTCGAACGAGGCGGCTAGCTCGGCCACCATCAACAGTCCGGCCCCCATACCAGCGGGGGTGAGGTCGGGCAGACACGGCTCGGCATCGGCCACGCTGACGACCAGATGCCCGGCACCGACCGTAATCCCGACGTCCGTGACCGGCGAGCGGGTCGCATGCCGCAGCACGTTGGTGACCAGCTCGCTGACCACGAGCAGCACCGCGTCCGTGAACGCTGAGCCGGGAGCGACGCCGGCGTCCGCAAGATGTCTGGCCACCGCCTCGCGGGCCTGGGTCACCGCCCCGGGTCCCACAAGCACCGCGACAGTGTGCCGCCGCGCCGGTGGCGGCACCTGCTCGACGGCCGCCGCGGGCCTGTCCCGATGCCAGGGGGGCCGGAACCGACCGGTGCCTCTCACCGTGCTGCCCTTGGACCGTGCAACTCGTTCAGCAGGTCCTTGCGCCCGGACAGCAGCCCGGACAGGACCCGCCGCGCCGCTGCGAGGAGCTCTGCGACATCGCCGCCCGCCAGCTCGTAGACCACCGTCGATCCGGTACGGGTGGCGGTAACAATCCCGGAGCGGCGCAGCACCGCCAGTTGTTGAGACAGGTTCGACGGCTCGACTTCCATCGCGGCCAGCAAATCGCGCACCGGCTTCGGGCCGTCCTGCAACAGCTCCAGTACCCGGATACGTACCGGATGCCCGAGCATCCGGAAGAACTCGGCCTTCGCCTCATAAAGCGGAACCGGCATCACAATCACCCTTCCAAGGCCCCCTCGCCGGGGTCGATGTCATGCATTCGGGCCAGGCGCAGCGCGTCCTCCAGCTCGCCCTGTGCCACGGCCACCTCGTAGGGGCTCTCGGTAGCAAGAGCGGCCGTGAGGCCGGCCCGCGCTTTGCGTACCCGCTCCAGCACGGCCTCGACGAAGCCACCCACCCCGGACCACCTCACCCGACCTGCCTATCAAGGCAACTAGTGAATTGAAGAACTCTTCAAGTCTAGTCGACGTAGCCGGGCTGTTCTCGCTCCCGGCAGGAGCACGGCCCCGGCGTATCCCACCCGCTGCCGCACCCGAGACCGGGGCTGAGCAGGAACGGGCCCGTGGAAAGCCGGCCGTCGCTGTCAAACGGTCGCCAGGAAGCCGCAGCGGCGTTGCCCGGATGCTTTGGCTGAGAAGTTGATCCACCTGGCTGCCAGTGCGATCACTCCCCTTTACGGTGCCGGCGATCGAGACGGCGTAGATGACCGCATTGCGACCAGGGCGGTGATCCGGCGCGGGCACTGCAGCAGCACCGCAAGGAACACCGACGGCCCGAAGACGGGGACGGCCTGAGCGCCGGAGGGGAGCCGCGCCTCAGGCTCTCCTCGGGGTGCAGCTCCCATCCCCGGTAGCGCCCCAGGGCCACCGTGGGCAGCACGACGGTGTCCCAGACCCGGTCGTGGTCCATGGCCTGCGTGTCGCGTGTCCCCTCTTCGGCCTCTGTCGCCCAGTGTCTGTCGCAGCTGGCCAGCCAGCCGCAGCCGGGTCGCCGGGGGCCAGTTCATCCAGCCGGCAGCACAGTGAGGGCGGACGGACCTGCGATAGGGCGGAAGGGCCGGCTGACAGCTCTGGTGACAGGGCGTCCGGCCCACCAGCCCCTCCGATGAGCCCGGCAGCCCCGCGTGATCGACAGCGTCTCCCCCATCACCCGTCGAACCGGACGAAGGCGGCGCCCTCGCGGGAGGAAGGCTGTACAGGCCGAAGGCAACGTCAAGGCAGGAGGCCCACCTGGAGCACGTGAAAACCTGCGAGGAGAAAGCCACGAAGCAGTGCCAGCCGGCGAGCGCCTCTGCCGGGGTGTCCGTGAAGGGCCGTGAAGGGCCGTGCTCTGAACGGCCCCTGGCCGTCACGGGGATGAGGCAACCAGGAGCCGACGTGCACAGCACGCTCCTGCAGTATCGCAAGCCGGCAAGCCCAAATCCATTGTCCGGCCTGCGCGTTGGGGCGCACCGGGAGCATTCGAGGGATCACGTGCGCGGTGTCTGCCTCCTGTACCGGAGCCACCCGCACCCCAGCAGGCCTGTCAGCAGACTCTCGTCCATCGGCGTCCGGCAAACACCGAAGCCGAACCCTGGATTCTGTCCGCCATGCGCGCTGACTCCCGAGCGTGGGCCCTGCCGCTCCCATCATCAGTTCATCCAGATCGGCTACCTGTGGAAATCCGTCCTGTCCGATGGCCAGTTGCCCGCCACGGTGCGGCGACGCCCGGGAGGGCGCCGCCGCAGGATGTGTCCACGAGTACCGGTACCTCTCGCCCGTGGCCACGCGCATCCGCTGTTGAGATCATGCCGATATGGCGACTTGAAGAAGTCTTCATATCGTGGGCATAGGTCAGCCCAGGGCTCCGGCCGGTCTAGATCTCCAGCTGCCCCTCGACGCGCTTGAGGTGGTGGCGGGCCATCGCCAGGTTCGAGCGCGCCCTGTCGAGCACGAGATACAGGAACAGGCCGTTGCCGTTGCGCCCGGCAACCGGCCGGATGAGGTGGTACTGGTGTCCGAGGGTGATCAGGATGTCCTCGATCTGGCTCTTGAGACCCAGCTGCTCCATGGCGCGTACTTTCGCACGGACGACATCGGTATTGCCGGCAGCGGCGACCGTCATGTCCAGATTCTTGCTCCCTCCCAGGGTACCCAGGGCCATGCCACTGCTGTAGTCGACGACGGCCGCCCCCAGGGCTCCCTCGGCCTCGGTCATCATTTCCTTCAGCGACACTTCCACACTCGCCATTGCGTCTCCCCTTGGTTGCCGGTCACGCGGCAGGGACGGCAATTCCCCGTCCGCGTGACCGCACCGTATGCGCAGGCCCCAGTCACCAGCGGAGTATCTTCGAGGCTGACATCCGGTGACCGGGCATGAGTGCAAGAGAACCGCTTACCGACCATTCCTGTCGAAGAATCGGGTACGAGGGACGTACTCAGAGCTCCTTCGGCGCGGACGGCACATCAGTCTCGAAGGCACCCCCCTGCCCATGAATGCGTGTTCGGGATCTGGGTGCCGCCACTGGTGGCACTGCAGCTGTCCGGCCCCGGCTGATCTCCCGCGTCCACGCCCTGCAACGGGTCCTGCACGGGTGCGAACAGCGGAATCCTTGGCGAAGACCCCCAGGACCCGAACCGGCCACTCGGGGTGATTTTCACCGAGGTCTCCCACCGCGTTCTCACCCTGCCGATGAACTGCATCCGCGGTGGCGCGGGCAGTGGCGTCCATGAGCCAGGGTGAACCGGGCCCGATCCATTCCAGGAAGGGCCGAACGGCCCTAGCGCCACGCTGCTCGGACCCGTCTACTGATCATGTCTGTGCCCTGCTGTGACCTGTGCAAAGGACACGTGACCATGCCGGAACAGCCGCTGTGGAACGCCCGATGAACCCGGACACCCCCACCCCGAGCCGCCGCACCCTCGAACTGGCTCCTGCCGAGGCCCTGCACCTGCTGAGCACCGTCTCGCTGGGCCGGATCGTGTTCACCCAGCACGCGCTGCCGGCCATCCGCCCGGTCAACCACATCGTGCTCGGCGGCGACATCATCGTCCGCACCCACCACGGTGCCGCCCTCGCAGCCCACATCCAGGACAGCCCGGCTCCAGGTGTCGTAGTCGCCTACGAAGCCGACGTCATCGACCCCGGCACTCACACCGGCTGGAGCGTGGTCGCCACCGGCTATGCCAGCCTGGTCACCGACCCCGCCGAACTGGAGCACTACCAGCAGCGCCTGCAGCCCTGGGTGGACCAGGCCATGGACCTCGCTGTCCGCATCCACCCCGAAGTGGTCACCGGGATTCGGCTCACGAACACAGCTCGCCGATGATCCCGGCCGCGTCCGGCCGGCGCAGAAACTCGGTAGACCATCAGATCAGACGCATGCAGCATCGCTCGGACACTCCACCGACCTGCCCATCACCTGTTGCAGTGCTTCTTTCGCGGCTGCACGATGTGCGGCAGGCTCAGCGTGGGCGCCAGGTGCGCACTTCCAGGTGAAGGATGTGGGCGTCGGGGCGGATGCGTCCGGTCTCCACGAGCCACTGATGGACGGCGGCGGTGACGTCCCCGCCCGCCGCATCGACGCGGCGGGCGAAGTCGGCCGCGTCGTGGCCGCCGGTCTGCGCGGAGCCGTAGGCACGTTCCTCGGTGTGGTCTGCGCGTTGGATGACGTCACGGCGGATACCGGGTGAGTCGGTCCGGCTGCCGGAGGGGTGCAGGTAGCCGGTTTTGGCGAGGCGGACGGTGAAGGCCAGGCGCAGGCCCTGGCGGGCGGCTTCGGCGATGAGGGGGCGCAGGCGGGAGGAGCCGGAGGCGATGGCCTGGGCGGCGACGCGGCCGGTGCCGGTACCAGTGGGGGTGATCAGGACGGCTTTGCTGCGCACGCGGGCTCTTGTGCCGGAGGCGGTGGTGCGGCGATGGGTGTAGCGGGCGGCGAGGGCGGTGAGTTCGGGCAGGTCGGTGATGCCGCCCATCTGGACGGCGGCCAGGACCTGTTGGAGGGCGGGGACGAAGGCGGCGCCCTTGTGTTTTGTGTAGAACTGGGAGACCAGGGAGGGGTCGCGGTTGATGATGCGGGCGATGTCGCGTTTGGTGTAACCCGCGGCTTGGAGCTGGTCGGCGAGTTGGGCGGCCTCGTTCAACTGGCTTTGTCCAGTGGGGCGGTTGCGGCGAGGACGTGGCGGCATCAGGCCTGTCCCTCGGTCTGGGTGAGGGTGGTGCGTCCGGCGTCGCGCAGGGCGAGGAGTTCTTCCTCGGTGGTGGGGGCTGGGACCGGGTGGGTGAGGTGGCCTTTGAGGAGGTAGTCGCCGGGCTGGTGGTGGTGCGGCCAGTGTTGGGGTGCGGTGAGGTAGAGGGCGTCGGTGCGGAAGGCGACGACGGTGCCAGCCGGTGTGTGCAGGGCGCCGGCGTAGGTGTTGTCGTCGCGGTGGCGCTGGGTGAGGAGGGCGGCGCGGGCGCCGGACCAGATCGCGGCGGCCCATTCGGGGTGGGCGTTGGGGTCGCGGCTGAAGCCGGTGGGCTTCTGCCAGGTGATCAACTGGTCGTCGAAGCTGATGATTTCGGCGTCCGGCGGGACGTCGCGTTCCATGGTGCGGGGGGTGGTTCCGGTGACCATGCGGGGGCGTTGGGCGAAGGCGCCGATGCCGTACAGGAGGATGGAGCGCACGGCGCGGGAGGCGAGGTGGGCGGCGCGGGCCTGCTGGGGGTCACCCTGGAAATGGGCCTGGGCGGAGAGGTTGGTCCAGGTCTCTTTGAGTTTCTTGGCCCAGTCGTCGAGAGGTTTGCCGTCGTCCCAGAGGATGCCGTCGAGGATTTCGATCTTCCACGGCTGGATGGGGTTGGTGAGGGCGGTGTGGATTTCGGGGCCGCCCGCCCAGGTCGTGAACGTGGCGCCGGGAGTGGCGGGGTAGTGCCAGGCGCGGTCGCCGGGGGCGGGGGCGGGCAGGATGCCGACATGCTGCCAGGTGTCGGGGACGGTGACCTTGACCTGCCAGTGGCCGCTTCCGTACAGGGCACGCTGCTGTTCCTTCTCGGACCAGGCGGCGAACGTGGCTGCGGTGATGCGGCGGGGGGTGCCGACCGGGGATTTCCAGGTGTGCTTGGCGTAGGCGAAGGTGCGGTCGTACTCGACCAGTTGGGGCAGTTGTCCGGGGACCCGGGGCGGGGTGATCAGTTCATTGCGGCCCTGGCCCGCGGTGGCATGGAGCAGACCGCGGAGTTCTTCCGAGAGGACGGGGAAGCCGTCGGCGTGCTGGCCGCGCTGGGGGATGGTGCGAGTCCACAGGTCGCGGCCGGTCTGGGAGGGGGAGCCCATGATGACGGCGTCGCTCCAGTGGCGGCGCAGGGCCTGCCACAGCAGGACGAAGGCGTCGCGGACGGTCGCGGGGTCAGCGGCGTCGACGTCGAACCACTCCCCCACGGACCGGATTTCGACGTGCTCCTCACCGTTTTCGCGCTGGTAGCGGCCGACCGGGTTGCGGGCGTGGACAAAGTGTCCGGCCATCCCGTCGCGGCCGCGTCCGGTGTCGGTGCGCCAGCCGGGAGTGGGGGCATTCAGCCAGGCGGCGACCGCGTCGCGCAGGTAGGGATAGCGGTCGGCGTCGCGGTGCCAGGGGTCACCGGCGGTGATGTAGATGCGTTCCACGCCCTCGGGCAGGACATGGAAGACGGCCGTCAGGATGGCGGCGACCGAGGCGTCGCCCAGGTCGAGGCGGTGGGTCTGCTGGCGGTGCACCAGCACGCCGGTGTCGGTGTCCAGGAAGACGGTGGAGCGGGCCTGCTGGGTGAAGTTCGGGGACTGGGAGACGAGCTTCGGGGTGTGCGTGAACCAGCCGTCCCCTGCAGGGCCTTCGGGGATCGACGGCAGTTCACGCGGTGCATCCTGGACTGCGGTCCTGTCCCGACCAGTACCAGGGTCCACGGCTCCGCTCTCCGGGGCGGGGGACGCTGTAGGCGACGGCTGCCTGCCTGCCATGGCAGGCGCTACGGCTCCGGTCCGCGGGGCAGGCTCCCGTGCGGCTTCGGCCGGACTGTCGTCCGCGGCGGGGACGGCAGGCTCTGCGGAGGGTGGGACGGTCTCGGCGGTGGTCAGGCTCTCCGGGGCCAGAGCCGGAGCGAGGGTGACGATGTCGGCCACGCTGAGCCCGGCTGCCGGGGCGATGCGCTCTGCCTTTGCCTTGCTGTAGGCGGCCAGTTGGGCGATGCGCTGGTCGCGGTCGGCTTCCAGTTTCGTCAGCGCGGCCCGGGCCTTTTTGATCTCGTCCCGCACCGTGCGCAGCTCGGTGAGAGCGGCGTTGTAGCTGTGTGCGTCCATCGGGGCTTCCTTGTCCGGGCGGTTCAGTCAGCGGTGTGGGTGGGGACGTAGGCGATCGCGCCGCCGGAGTGGGAGGCGAGCCTCGTGCCGAGGAGGAGTTCGGCGAGCTGACGGCCGTCGTCTGTTTGAGCGGTGATGGTGGTCTGGGGGGTGGCGAGGTCGGTGACGTAGCCGACCAGACGCGCGTCGGGGAAGGCGTGGCGGCTCTCGTCGTTGCGTTGCCATCGGTCCAGGCCGGTCAGGACGGCGACGACGTAGCCGGACAGGGTGACGGGCAGTACTCCCCCGGCGGCGATGTCGGCCGGGTCGCATCGCCACCAGCCGCGCAGCGCCGCGAGGAGGTCGCTGGGGGGGAGGGTTGCGGCGAAGCCGATCCAGTCCCGGTCCGGTTCTTGCACGGGCTTGGCCGCGTCGACCCGCAGTACGGCGATTTCCTTGGCGGCCAGTTGGTTCAGCGGGGCGTGCTGGCGTTCGCTGAGTGCCTGGACGACGTTGAGCGGGACCATGACGCGCACGCCGCGGCGGGACAGGCCCGGCAGCAGTCCAGCGTGTACGAGACGGCGGAAGGTGGTGATGGCGCAGCCGAGTTCCTGGGCTGCCTGCCCGGTCGTCAGCAGCATTTCATCTATCCTCTATGCCAACTCTGATATCTGATTTAGGACCAACATTATCGGGGTCCTGGAGGGTTCGTCAAAGATGGACCGTCGGGACACCGCTCGCGTGCTCAGACCTCCCTGCTGGCTCCGCGATGAGAACGGACGAGCTTGCCGGTCGCCTCGCTTCCGCGCGGCGGGAGCGAGGCAAGCAAGGCGATAGGTGACCGTCGAACCGCATGGTCACAGCGGCTTGCCCGGCCCTGGCCGGGCGGGCTGCCATCGCGCGTCTACTGCAGCGATCACGTGGTACGTTCGATGAAGACTTGAAGGGGCACCCGCCGTCCGTCAACGGCCGCTGTCCCTCTCTTCACACCCACCCCCACACACCCGCGCTCAGTACTGGCACACCGCACCCGTTGCCGTCGGTGGTATGCCGGTACGGAGCAATCCGCTTCGGGTGTACCTCGCGCAGAACATCGTGCGGCTGCCGCTGAGCGTTCACTCCCCGCGTCCCTACTGCAGCCGTCGGGAATCGCTCGGGGCCTGTTCCACCAACTGCTTCAGTACCGTGCACGCCTGCTGCGCCTGCCCGGTGCCGAGCTTGTCGATCAGCTTGCGGACGATGGATTCCGGGTCGGTCAGCGTGATGATGATCTGCGGTTTGCTCCATCCGGCCTCGATGGCAGCGGTGTCTGCGGGCGTGTTCGGCGGGGGGCGGCAGGGGTGTGCGCGGCGAGGAGCGCGTCCAGGGCTGGATAGGCGTTCATGGTCTGCTCATTCTGGAGGTGTTGGGGCGCTTGCGGGTGGGGGCTGGGGTGAGGTTGCAGGTCTCGGTGGCGCGGGCGACGTCGTCTTTGTCCCAGCCAGCGAGGCGGAAGGGCTTGTCGGCTCCCGACAGGTGGGCAGGCAGGTCGCTGCGGATTTGACCCTGCAGTTCGGTGTAGATGCGGGAGGCGTTCAGGAGAGGGAGAACCCATGCGGGCAGATGCGCAGGCAGGTCGGCGCGTGGGCGTTGCGGTGTGGGGATGGTGACCTGGGACAGCTGGTCGGTGTCGTAGCCAGCCAGGACACGGACAGCGACGGCTGCGGCGTGCGCGGGATGACCGATGCGTGTGTGGATGCGCTGGGCCACGGCTTCATGGCTGATGTCGGGGTGGGTGATGGCGGTCGGTGGGGGGCGGCCGGTGGTGCGATCGGCTCCAGGGCTGTCGTGGGTGAGGGGGGCCGGTCGGCGGGGGCGCGGGGGCAGCTCGTACCAGGGTTCGTCGGGTGGTGCGGGGAAGGGGGCGGGATGCCACCAGGGGTAGCGGTCTGAGGGAGCGGCCAGGGGCTGGTGGGCGTTTGGCAGATGCCGGCGGGCGCCTTCGAGGGTGTCGGCGTGGTGGTGGGGGACGGTTTTGAGGATGGCGGCCAGGGCGGCCGGTGTCGGGCCGCTGACGACGAGGGTGAGTTGGATGCGGGTGTGTTCACGCAGGGCCATGAGGTGTTCGAGGTGGCGGGCGGTGATGCGATGGGCGCGGCAGATGACGTAGTGGCTGATGCCGAGGGCCTTGGTCCATGCCACCGCCGCCCGCCAGGAGTCGTCGGCGTTGGTGGTCCACCAGGGTGGTTCGGTGCCCGGTGGCGGGAGGTGTTTGCCGAGGGCGCGGATGAGGTCGTGGGCGAGGTAGGCGGGTGCGGTGGCCAAAGGGGTGGGGTGGACGGTGATGCGGCCAGCGGCGGGCTGGTGGGCGGCGAGTGCGGTGGTGGTGTAGCTGGCGTGGTCGTGGGGGTCGGTGATCACCGTGATAGGTGGCAGGCCGGGGTCGGTTTGGTCCGGTGACCAGCTGGGCTGCCACTTGGCGAGGGTGTCGGCCGGTGCGGTGGGCGAGGACGTCGGGGTCATGCGGTGCGGGGCAGTCGGGGCCTGAGGCGGCGCAGGAGGGTTTCCGGGTCGGCCGGGTGGTCGGGGTGGCGGTGCCGAATGGCTTGGAGCTGGTGGGTCAGGGCAGCCCAGCGCCGGAGGTTGCCGTTCGCCCAGAGGCTGTCCAGGCGGGTGAGGGTGTGGCTGGGGGTGGTCTGCCACAGTGCGTGGAAGGCGGGCAGGATGGTGAGGATCTCGTCCGGGTCGAGCGGCTCCATGAGATGCCAGGCGGCCACCCGGTTGATCAGCGTCTGTTTCGAGCGCAGGGCTTTGAGGCGGGGCTGGCTGGCGAGCAGCACGATGGTCACCTGTGGGTCGGGGTCGTCATGGAGGTAGCGCAGGTATTCGATGCAGGCGGCGGACAGCTGGTGGGCTTCGTCGACGGTGACCAGGCGTGGCGGATGCATGAGGGCGTGTCGCAGGTAGTCGTCGCAGATGCCGGGGTCCTGGGGTGGGTCGCCGGGCAGGTTGAGGGCGCGGTAGAGGCTGTGCCGCAGGTCGTCGGGGCGGGCCTGGGGGCGTGGCAGGAGGTGCAGGGCGGGCAGGTCGGGGCGTTGCTCGCACAGGGTGTGCAGGGTGAAGGTCTTGCCGACGCCGGGGTCGGCGGTCAGGCAGATCATGCTCTGTTCGCGTGCGGCGCGGTCCAGGGCGTGGGCGGCGGCCCGCACCGTCTGGGTGGTGACGGTGCGGGCGCCGGGCAGGTTGAGGTAGTGGGGCGCGGGTGAGGCGACCGGCTGGTGGGTCATCCGGCGTCCGTCTGGGGGCGGCGGGACTTGCGGCGGTGGGGCAGTGCGCGGCGCAGGGCCCAGCGGGCGATGTTTTCGTCGACTTCACTCAGGCCGCGGCGCTTCATGCCTTCGAGGACGTGGTAGGTGATCTTGGACCAGACGCGGAAGGTGCCGCCGGCGCCTTCTTCGTAGACGAAGTCGATGAGTTCGGGGGATGCGTCGGCCCATACGGGGTGGAAGAGTGGGATGTTCTTTTGGACCTCGTCGGCTTCCATGGGTGCGAACTCCTGCCAGATGTAGATGCGGGAGGCGAGGGCGGGTTCGCTGTAGAGGGTTTTGTATGCCTCTTCACCGCCGACGAAGAGGACGGCGGGGCGGTTCGCGCCCTTGCCGGTGTCCCACAGGTGGCGGACGAACTCGAAGCATTCCCGGCTGAACTGCTGCGCTTCGTCGCAGACGAGGACGTAGGGCTTGCGGGTGAGGGTCCGCTTCAGGAGGCGGTCGAACTCGCTGGGGTGGGAGGGGGGTTCGCCTTCGAGATGGAGTTCGTTGAACAGCTCCTGACGGATGTCACGGGGTGTGGGGCGGGAGCGGAACTGCAGCAGCAGGACGCGTTCGGCGGAGATTTCCTTCAGGGCGGCCAGGACGGAGAAGGTCTTTCCCAGGCCCGCGTCTCCGTAGATGCAGGACATCGCACGGGCTTCGATGGTGTCGGCGATGTTCTCGCTGGCTTCGAGGAGGGCTTCGGTGGCCACGATGCGGGCGTCGGCGAGGTTGAGGTAGAAGTCGGGTTCGCCGACGACTTCGTCGCCCTGGTCAGTGCGGGGATTCGGCTGTGCGGAGTCGGTCATGGCGGTCTCTTTCACGGTCGTCAAAGGGTCGGGGTCTTGGAGATCTGCGACGTGAACGGGTGGCGCGGCGGTCAGAAGCTGGCTGGTGGCTGTATCGGGCACGTCGACGGCGTCTGAATGTTGGAGCTGGTTCGGCGAACAGGGCTCTGGGCCTGAACGGCCATCAAAAGGGCGGTCCCGGTCTGGTGTTGCGGGCGTGCTTTCTGGCCTCGGGGCAGTGGTGTTGGTCCATGGAGTCACGTCTGTTCCTTGGCTGGTGCAGTCGTGGGGGTGCTGGGGACGGCCCAGCCGCTGGGAGGGGTGACCCGGCGGGGCATGTAGTCGGGGGGCAGGTCGTCGGCGGGGCGGGTGGCTCGTAGGCCGCGCATTTCTCTGGTGGCCTCTTTGCGTGTCATCACTTCCGTGGTGCGGGCCGGGCCGGCGGTGGTGACGGCCTTGAAGCGGCGCCTGCGCAGCGCCTCGGCCTTGCGCAGATCGCGGCGCAGATCGCGGGCCCGTTGGGAACGGGCGCGGTAGACCTCGTCGATCTGTTCTGTGCTGGCCTGGTCGGCGAGGTGGGCGGTCCCCAGATGGCGCCGGTTGTCGGCGTCGAAGACTTCGATTTCGTCCATCTGGTGGGGCTGGAAGCGGACGCGGACGCGGGTACCGGCGCGGCCGGTCATCCAGCCGCCGATGTAGTCGCGGCTTTTGAAGCGGATGCCGTGGCTGTGGATGACCCGGGTGGAGCGGTCGCTTTCGAGGAGGAAGGCATGCAGGTCTTGTGCTGGTACCTCGCGCAGCGGGGTGGGGTCGCTGTTCCAGCACTCGAGAGGGGTGAGCCCGCCGTAGTCGGCCATCTTGTGTTCGGTGTTGCGGGTGGTGACCCAGGTGGCGAACAGGTCGGTGAAGCCCTCGAACGTCAGCGGCGGGTCTTTCTCGCCTGCTCTGCGGCGGGTGTCGAGATTCTGGGCACCGGTGTAGCGGGGGAGGGTGGAGAAGAACCTGCTGGTGGCGGCGAGGTTGAGGTTTTCGATGCTGCCTTTGAGGCGGGGGCTGTAGGGCGGTAGGACGTCGACCTGGACGGCGAAAGCGCCGAGGGCGTCCTGGACGGCATTGGACAGGAAGTCCTTGCCCCGGTCGATACGGATCCGTGTGGGCCGGCCGCCTGCCGGACCGTGGGGGCCGGTGCTCAGGATGCAGGCGCGCAGGGCGGCCAGGACGGAGCCGCGGTGAGGGAAGTGGGGGGTGACAGCCCAGCCCATGATCATGCCGGTGTGACAGTCACAGAACCAGGTCACCCACGGCTTGAGGAGTCGGCCGTTGGCCCAGACCCACACGGGTGCCTGTTTGTGGTCGCCTTCCCATTCCTCGTTACGCGCCGTGGGCGGGCGGCGCAGGTGCGGATCGTGATTACGGGAAGCCGGTAGACCCACGCGTAATCCGGCCAGGTCGCCCGGGGTCAGATCCCTTCTGATGGCGCGGTGCAGGGTGGACAGGCTTACCGGCTTGCGGCCGGCGGCCTTGGCATTCTGTTCGAGTTCTTCGTGGACGCGTTTGATGTTGCCGCGGTAGTAGGCCAGGAGGACGCGGAGGTCGTCGGTGACTTCGAAGCGCTCCCGTTGCCGGTACAGCGGCTCGCCGCGCCGGGCGCGGGCGAGGTTGCGGTACACCGTTCTGACATTCTGGCGGAGAGTGTAGGCGGCCAGCTGCGCGTGGGCGGTGGTCAGTTCGCCACGTCCCTGAAGCTGCAGCAGGGCTCGGGTGGCCGGCTCCACCAGCTCGCGGCGTGCACGCCGTTTGCACGGGGGATCTGTGTCGGTGAGGTCGTCGGAGTCGTTGGGCTCCATACGAATTTCCTTCGGCTCGTGATCGACGAGGACGGTCCGCTGAGGCTTGACGGGGGTCAGGCCCAAAACCCCAGGTGGTCGACGTATTCGTACATGCGCCAGTCGGAGTCGAGGTCGGTGATGACGTCATGCCACGCGCGGGTCAGCTCGTGCAGGTCGCTGCACGACCAGGCCGTGACGATGGGGGCCCAGCGGTAGATGTTCTTGTGCCGCCAGCGGGGGTTGCGGCGGTGTTTTCCTTCGACCGCGCTCTGGTCGACGGGGTAGATCTCCACCCGGGTCCCGCCGTCGGCATCGAGCCGGCGCGTCATGCTGGACGTCATGTTGCGGCGCCGCAGCAGACGGAAGGCGTCTTCCAGTCGTCGCTGCTGATCGGCTGCTGGAAGGCATTCCTCGGCGAGCCAGGCAGTGATCATGCGTCGGTCCATGCGAATGCCGCAGTCGTGCATGTAGGTATAGCCGGTGCGAGAGCGGGTCAGATAGAGCAGGTTGCGTCGCAGGCGCTCCGGAGGCGGGCTCCGATAGGGGTGGGTGACCTGGGCGATCTCGTCGAGTGTGATGGTGAGGGCCACCGCCCCTGGTACGCCGCGGGCTCCTAGCCGTCCGAATCCCATCTGCAGTCTTCTCCAGGGTTCCTGTGATCGTGTCGGAGTACCCGCCGGAACGCATGCGGCAAAGCCGATGGATGCGCGTGCGTGGCGGACTGTGAGCCAGGGTGCGGTTCACGCATCGATGAACGTTCAACGCGCCCTGGGCGTAGTCGAGTTGAGTGCTGGCCGAGAGCCGGGCTCGGCTTCGGTGCACGGCACCCTAGGGTCGCTGCGCGGACGGCAAAGCAAGTTCAGGCCGACATCCAAGCGGTGGCACATTTCCGGCACTTCACGCCTTCGAGCGACCGCCGGCATCCGGTCGACCGCACGGTGCGAGGCACGGAGCACGGCGGCGGCCGACGACCCCGGGCAGCCCCGCAACTGCAGGGCAGGGGCGGATTGGTTCAGCCAACCCGGATCCGAACCGCCGCCACCGCCGACGTGAATGCGCAGGTCGCCCCTTGTTGCCCATGGATCGCCTTTTAGACGCCACCGGACACGGAGGCAAACCGGAGGGACGCCTTCTTCACTCGCGAGTAATTTACCGCCTCGAGCCGCTCAATCATGCGCACGACATTCAGAATGGGCGGCCGCCGCATGGAGGCGGGCACTTTAGCGTCGGGGTCTGACAATAGGAACTGCACCTATTTATTCGACGCTAGCCGTTCAATAAACAATTGGCCTGATGTCGCCTCTCGGCAGTCCTGCTGAGATCGCAGGCGACGCTGTCATGGCTGATGGGGAGGCATGCCGCGTCCAGGTTGGATAGTGCGCGTGGCGCGATGCGCCTATCGAGGGCGGTCGCAGGAAGGTTTCGGCGCGGGGACGTTGTCAGAACCGTGGTCCAGGATGCCCGCATGAGCCTTACCTCTCACCTCAAAGATCCCCACTCCGCGATTTCACGCTTTCTGGCGGAACAGCTTCCTGACACCAGGGCCGTACTGGCCGACCTCCGCAAACGCTTAGCCTGTTTTCCCGCCCCGGTCCGGCCTCGGGCGGAGGCCGGACTGAAGCCCGAGTACCGGATGCTCGGCCACACCATCGACCACCGTCTGCGCATCTCTCTGGGAGCCCCGACCGGCTCCCCCATCAAGGAGGGCATCGAGCGGGCCGTCCTGGACGACGACGGCTGGCCCAGCCGGGAGGTGATCCGCGCTGTGCAGAAGGCCGGCGATCTCATGGTGCAGGAGCTGACCCGGTACGAGAGCGATGCGGGACAGCCTCTGTGTCTGGCCGCTGCGGACGAGGACCGGCTCATCCGGCTGTGTCACGTCGCCTCCAGCTTCGAAGCGATCTTCCGGCACGGCGGGTGGATGCGCGGAAACAGCCTCGGCCTGTGCATCCCGGAGGCGTCCTTGGACGATCTCCTCAACGCGGTGGCGGACTACGTCGTCGACGACATCCGGCAGCAGATGCAACTCGCCGCCCACCCCGGCCCCTTCGAGAACCTGCGCCTTCTGCCAGCCGACGCCCGGATCTGCGGCCCCGTCTTCGCTGGCAGCCTCGCCGTCGGCGGAGCGGACGCCGACTTCATCCTCGACCGGGCGCTCATCGACTGCAAGGCGACCATCAACCCGGACCGCCTCCACCGCGAAGCGGTCTACCAGCTCGCCGGATACCTGCTGCTCGACCACAACGACACGCACGCCATGTCCACCGTCGCGCTGTACCTTTCGCGCCAGGGCGCGCTCATCGGCTGGAGCGTCGAGGACTTCCTCGGCCTGCTCGGTGCACAGCACGACTTGCCTGCTCTGCGGGACGCGTGCCGTCACCTGCTGACCGACGGCCAGCACGGCAGCCCGCTTCCTCCCCCGGACCCTTCCCGCCCACTCCCCCGGCCCCGCTCGGCGCCCGCCGCCCAGCAGATGCTGTTCGACGAGTTCGACTGAGCCGGGTCGAGAGCGGCTGCAGCCTCTGCCTGCAGCCGCGTCCCGATGGCCAGCGCCGCGGCGGGGGGACGCTCTGCTTTGGCCGGGCAATCCTGATCCCTGCTCTCGATCATGAAGGAGGCCCGCCCTCTCAGATGCAGGATCACCCGGACCGGATCAAATCGCCGCCTGCCATGTGGTCCTGTCACATGTAGCGCTCTATCTCGGCCCGCATCTGTGCCGCGCTGGAGAAGCGTTTGCCGGGATTCAGCGCCATGGCCTTTTCGATCAGGGCCTCGACTCCGGGATCGAGATCGGGCACGAGGGCCGAGGGCCAGGACGGTCGAGGCGGGCCGAAGCGCGGCGCCTGGTGAATGCGCTGCCGGCCGGTGATCAGCTCGTCGAGAGTCGCCCCGATGCTGAAGATGTCGCGGGCGACATGGGGAGGTTCGCCAGCGAAGGCTTCAGGCGGCATGTAGCGAAGCGTCCCTGCGGACGTGCCCATCTTGTGGATGGATTCGTTGATACTGGAGATGCCGAAGTCCAGGATCTTTACCCGCCCTTGCGTGGTCAGGACGAGATTGGACGGCTTGATGTCGCAGTGGATGATGCCTGCTGCATGCGAGTGCTCGAGTCCATCGAGGACGTCCATCGCTGCGGCAAGGATTTCCTGCACCGTGGGCCGGGCGTCCGCCGCCACTCCCAACTCCCAGCCCGGCACATATTCCATGATCAGGTATTGGCCCACGGCCTCTTGTACTACGTCGTACACCACGGCGATCGAGGGGTGGTTGAGGGCTGCCACGGCGCGCGCTTCGTCCCGGAGATGGTCAGGTCCCAGCCTGCTCTGGTCACTGCGTACGCGTTTGGCGATGATAGTGCGCCCCAGCAGAGTGTCACGGCAGAGGTAGACCTCTGCCATTCCGCCGAGGCCCACCATGGCGATGGTCTCGTACCGGCCGTTCGCAAAGGTCTTCCCGGCATCGGGCAGGCCGTAGCGCTTCGCCAGCTGGCTGTCGCGGGCCGGGTCGCCACCCCGTTGGGTGCCCTCCGCGGCAATTACGGTCCCCGCCTCGGTCGAAGAAGCGGGGACCGGTGCGGCGTCGGCGGCTTCTTCGTGCCCTTCTTGCAGGCGTGCGACCCAACGGCGTAGATGCTGGTGCGCCAATACGTGCGGTTCTGCTGCAGCCGCGACCGGTACGAATGCCCGGTTCACTGCCATCACGGTGTGTCCGCAGGTGTCGCTGCCGGTCCGGTCGGGCCGCGGGCGGCCCTTGGCTGCCAGAGCCTGCTTCACGCACTCGTAGACCTGGTCGACGGTAAGAACGGCCGGTCCACCGTCCATTCCCTCGCGGAGAACGGTCAACAACTCGCCCGTGAAAGCGGTATAGGTCTCACCGGCAGGGGCCAGGGCGACGCGGTCGTCTCGTGCCGAGGTGATGACCGTGGTCCCCGCCGCTGCCGCCTGCCCCTTGACCGCCTCCGAGGTACTGCCCATGACCGCGTGCGCCTTGCCGCTGAAGCAGCTGTCCAGCACGGCGACACGGCGCTTGGCACGGGCACGGGCAATGAACCTTTTGACCCATGTGTAGGACACCCCCGTCCACGGCTCGTCCAACCGTGAGCCGGGCAGGGACAGCGAGAATTCCATGTCCTCGTCGAGGATGCCGTGCCCGGCGTAGTAGACCAGCAGGGTGTCACGGGCGGCCGTGGCGGCCGAGCGCAGCGGTGTGATCAGGTCGTCCGGGGCTGCTGCCTGCCGGATGACATGGCAGTGCTCGCCAGGCAGTCCCCAGCCGGAGGTAGAGGTGAAAAACTCCTGCAGAGCATTGAGGTTGTTGTCGACGGCGGGGAGGTCAGGCGCGTGACCGTAGCGGGCGAAGCCGATCAGCACCACGTGTGACTGTGCAGGGTCAGGGAGGTGGTTTGGATCCGCAGGCATCACGACGCGTCGCTGAGTGCCTCTGCGATCTGCGCGATCTTCTCGGGGTCGTCGGTGTCGACCGTGACCCGGACCCCGTTGCGTTCGATCACGACGCCGGGCTTTACGGGCGTGGTCCGACGCCATGTCGCAACGGCCAGAAGAAGATTGGCGAGTTGGAAGCCTTCGTCCACGACGACCTGAACGGCGTCGAAGGCCGAACCCATGTCGCCTTCCTCAATAGGTGCCGCCACAAGGTCGACCTCTGCATGGTCACCGACCTGTTCGTCCCCGCGCAGCCACTCGGCCAGCTGCTGCAGGCTGCGCGAGCCTGCGTGGTCGGGCGCGGCGATCGCCAGCCGGTAAGGCATCATGCTTCCCCCGTGTCACGTGTGGTGTCGATCTGAAGAATACGACGTCTGCGGACACCCCTGGCGCCCTGTGGCGGGGGTCGTGCCCTTTGTCGCCGAGGGCGGTCGTGCGTGTCTCGAAAAGTCCCCGGAGGGTCCCGCTCGGCCGTTCGGGTCGGCGCCTGGGCTGCTCACGACGTCCTGCACTGACGAGCCAGTGCGCCTGAGCGGGCGCAGGGGAGGTCTGACTGCCGGTGGCCCTTCTCCTGCCGTGCGAAGGTCACCCACCGTCCGGTCAGGACTCGATGAAGGTCAAGGTCTGTGCGTCGAGGTCGAGTTCGAGGTGGCCACCGCCGTGTTTGCGCAGCTGTCGCCAGGCGGCGTAGCCGGTCATGATGGCCTGTTCCCAGTCGGCGGCGCGCAGGACGCTTACTTCGAGGTGGGCGGTCATGTGGTCGATGGTGATGAGTAGTTCGTGGTCGACGTGGCGGAGGTTCTCGAAGTATTGGTGGCGGCTGGCGTAGGAGAAGACGAGTGCGCTGATGCCTTCTTCGATGGCGATGGCGCGGCCTCCGTCTTCGGCTTCGTCGATGCCGGGGCGGCTGCGGCGTTTGCGGTCAAGGAGGAAGCGGCTGACGGGCGACCAGCCCAGGACGGCTGCGTGGGCGAGATGGAAGGCGTCGTGGAAGCGGTAGTCGTCTTCGATGTGGCTGGCGCTGGTGAGCGGGTCACCGGCGGGGGTTCCGTCTTCTCGGGTCAGGGTGATGACGGTGCGTCCGTCGGTGTGGGGGGTGGGAGTGAAGGTGACGGTGGTGCGCCGGGGCAGTTGTTCGTGAGGGGGGTAGCCGGCGTCGAAGCGGGGGCGTTGGTCGTCGGGGGTGGCGCGCCAGCGGTCCTTGGTTTTCTCCAGGCTTGCGGCGGCAATGTCCTCGAGGTCGAGGCCGAGCAGGTGGGCGAGGGTGGCGGTGTACCAGAGGACGTCGCCGAGTTCCTCGCGCAGCTGTTGTTTGGAGGGGCTGGCGTCGGCTCCGTCGCGCAGGCGTTTTTTGTAGGCGGTGGCGACGGAGCCGGTTTCACCGACGAGTCCGAGCAGCGGTATGAGGACGGGGTCGGTGCCGTTGGTGACGGGCTGCAGGGTTTTGAGGGCTGCTTGCTGATAGCGGGCGAGGTGCACGCATACTCCCGTGAAGGATCTTCCAACAAGGTTGTCGGTTTTTCCGACATCGCTTTACAGTAGGTCATGCAGGGCCGGGTGTCCGGGAGTTGTGTGAAGGAAGGGAAAGCGGAGCATGCCGTCGCACAGCGTCCAGGAGATCGTGGACATCGTGATCGATTTCCTCGCTGCGTACCAGGACAGGCCGGTTCAGGAGGTGTACGAGGAACTGGCGGCCCGTGGAACGGACTTGCCGGTCGACTCCGTACTGATCATGGAGATACTGGCGCGCGTCGAGGAACACTTCGGCGTGCGTATTCCTGCCGACGCCGAAGCCGGGCGCTCCCTGCGCTCGGTGTGGGCGTTCGCTGAGACCGTGCACGAGACCATGCAGCAGGCCAAGGAGTCCCAGCCGTGAACGACAACGCCCCCTCCCCCGCCGAGGACGCCGACCGGCGTGCCCGCCTCGGCCAGCGGCTCAAAGGCACGCGCGAGTACCTTGGGCTGTCCCAGCAGCAGGTCGCCGAGCGCACCGGCATCGTGCGCTCGGCGGTCAGCGACATCGAGCGCGGACTGCGCAAGGTGGAGGTGATGGAGCTGCAAAAGCTCGCCCGCCTCTACCGGCTGCCGGCCTCCTACTTCCTGGACGAGGAGGAATCGGCCGACGCGGGAGAACACGCGCTGGCCGGCCTTCCCCGCACGGGACGGCCTCTCAGCGAAGGCGACCGCATCGAGGTGGCGAAGTTCATCCAGTATCTGCAGGCCCGGCGCCAGGCCGAGGAAGACGAGTCGGGGCCGGTGTCCCCGGCTCAGAGAGGCCGTGCGTGAGCTGGAACAACGCGCACGGCGCTGCGATGATCGCGGCCGCCCAGGCCCACGCAGCCCTCGAAGCGGCAGGTGACGGATACATCGATGTGTTCGGCGCATTGGGCCGGGACGGGGTGGAGGTGATGGGGCGCAGGCTGGGCGGTCTGCTGGGCCTGTACATAGACCAAAGAAGCGGAGGGCCTGCCTGCCTGCTCAACACGGGTCTCGAGGAAGTGGCCATGCGGCACACGGCCGCGCACGAGCTGGGTCACCACCGGATGGGCCACGGCACCAGCATCGACCACGAGGAGCAGTCGTCGGGGCGCTGGGGTGAGGGCTGGCCCCAGCACGAGAAGGAGGCCGAGGCTTTCGCGTCCTGGTTCCTGATGCCCCGCCCGACCGCCCGGGCCGCGCTGGCCCGCTGCGGCCTGCAGCGTCCCGGCTCCCCCCTGGACGCCTACCGGATGGCTCGGTGGCTTGGCACGCCGTACGCCACCACGGTGCGTCATCTGGTGCGGCTGAAGATGATCGACCGGTCTGCCGAGGCCGTGTGGCTCAAGTACTCCCCCGCCGCGCTGAAGACGGAACTCGCCGGCTCTCTGCCGCCGCTCGGAGCGCACGCTCACGTCCACGTCCTGACGCCCGCAGCCCACGATGCCCTGCTGCATGTGGCCGCCGGTGACTGCCTGATGCTGGACGTCCCCTCCGCCGTGTTCGACCACCTGCCCTCCGGCCTGACTTCCGCCCCGCCCGATGACGGCAGTCAGATCTGCCTGCCGGGGCTTTCCCCGCATCGGCCCGGCGTCGCGTGGGTGGGCGAAGAGATGGTGGGCGACACCCTCGTCACCGCCACGACGCAATCCTCCGGCCTGTTCCGGGTGACGCTGCGGCGCACCCCACGCCGCGAAGGCTCCGACATCTCCTGGGCCTGAATCTACGTCTGTCAGCACTCCCGACGCCCCGTCGATCAAGGAGCGAGCCGATGCACACGATCACCGTCGACGCCCCGGACATCTCACGCGCCTGGCTGGAAGCCTGCACCCGCCTGTCGGAGATCCCGGGCAAGAAGGCCTTCCACACCATGGTCCGGATCGCCCGCCCGCTGCAGGAGGACCCGCATCTGCGGGCCGAGCTGGACCGGCTGCGCGCGGCTCGCACCAAAGAGCCCCTGTATCCCATCGCCACGGTCGTCAACACGCTCTTCCCGGCGGCGCTCGCCGCGACGTGCACGACGCACGAGCAGCTCAGCGAACGCTACAGGGCCGTGTACCCGCGTCTGCAGAAGGAGATCCGGCGCAACGTTCACGGCACCTACTTCGGCCGTCTCGTCTCCTACCCCGGCACTCCCGACAAGCCGGAGCCGGTCGACCAGCTCGCCCGCGTGATCACGCGCCTGAACAGGCTGCGCACCACGGCGAAGTGGAGCGCCGTCTACGAGGCCGGCACCGCCCACGTCGCGGACAGCGACGAAGGCATGCTGGAGGAGTCGGACGCAGCTGACGCCGGACCCGAGGCTGTCATCCGGGCCGCCTCGCTGGACACGCAGCCCCGGGACTTCCCCTGCCTGAGCCACTGTTCCTTCCAGTTCGACAGCGCCACGAACACCGTCCATCTGGCCGCCTACTACCGCAGCCATTACATGTTCGACCGCGCCTACGGAAACTACCTGGCCCTGGGACATCTGTGCGCCTGGGTCGCCCGCCATGCCGATCTCACGCCCGGCACCGTGAGCGTCATGTCCGGCTGCGCCCGGCTGGACTGCACCAAGCAGGAACTCGGGGCCCTCCAGGACACTGTGACCACACCACTGTTCGGACTGGGAGCCTAGACCGCCCCTTTCGGATCTTGCTGGCCCGCGCCGCCCGGCACTGCACCTCGCTGCGTTGCCGGAGCCACCGAGGTGCGTCCAGTAATCGGGCGCGCCCCGCGCCCTGCGATGCACGGCACCAAACGCCGCGGGCTTAACCGGCAAGCGTCACGGGAGACGGCCTGGGTGCTGCCTGGCAAGAAGTCTGCCGGCCCACCTCACCCATCGATGTGACGTGCGCCACAAAGTGGAAGGTTTCCGGCTTCTCGTCCCCCTGGTCCTGTGAACGGCACCAGGACCGAGCGACGGGAATGGGCCGATAAGTGAAAGGCGGCCCCCATGGGGTGGGAAGCGGTCATCGTGGTATCCCTCGCCGTGCTTGTGCCCGGCGTGGGAAAGGTTCTGAGCGCGGCGGCCTCTCGGCAGCGGTCTCTTGGGAAGGCTGAAGTCATCCGAGCAAAAGCCGAGTTGCAAAAGGCGTCCGCACCATGCTTTCAGCACTGCGAGCGACCGGAGGCACCGCGGTGAGCGAGGAAACGGTGCGTGTCTGGCGGTACGGCGGCTGGGTGCAGATCAATCCGCCCCTGCCCACGGATCCCGGTGATGAGACTCCCGTACCGCGATCTCGCCGCGCAGGCCGTGAATCTGGCGAGGCACGTTACGAGCGCGTCTACCGTGACGGCGCGTGGGTGTACGAACGACAGGACCCGCCTCCCGCGCCCCGCACGGCGGCGGCTGATCCTCCCCTTGCACCGGCGGCGGCCGAGTCGATCCGCACTCCGGACGGAGAAGATGACAAACGGCCAGAGCTCTCCGAGGAGCCGCTCCAGTGCTATCTCCCAAGCCCGTTCCAGCCGCGCCCTTCGGTCGCAGATACCTACGCTCGCTGCCATCAGGCCATGCAGCACTACGCCCGCTCCCGTCTCCAACTGGCGGGCATCCCGCCGTCGCGAATGGCGCCAGAGGACGTGGTCCAGGAGGCCTTTATGGTGGCGCTGCGCAACGAGGCCAGCATCGACAACGTCGAGGGATACGTGTACGCCATTATCCGGAGCAAGGTGAACGACGAACAGAAGCGGAAGTTCGTCACGGAGCCCAGCAACGATCCTGCCCTGCTGGACCGTCAGGATGTAACCGTGCCAAGTGGTAACGACACGGCACGTTCCTTAGTCGTAGGAACTGCTGTGCGGCGCCTGCGCCCTGAGCAGCGCGAGGCCCTGTGGGGCGTCAAGGGGCTCGGGCACAGCTATGCGGAGGTGGCATCTGATCTTGGAGTGAGCGCCGGTACGGTAGCCAGCCGGGTATCTCGGGGCCGCATCGCCCTGCTCGCGGTGCTGACGAATATGGGCGCCACGGAACGAGTCATGTTCGTCTGGGCTGTGATGGGGTTCGGCATCGCCATGGCCTGGGTCGCTGGACAAGGCGGATCCTCCTGGGGGCCCGACGATCGTCCGCCATGGCCGCCCGTAAGTCCGGGGCACAGACCAACACCGTCATGGACTCCGGAGGTCCTGAACGTCGACCACTGGGTGACCTGGCTCCTGGTTCTCAGCATCGTGGGGGCCCGTCTTACCTGGCGGGTGGCGCAGCGTCGGTTGCGCGTCCGCAGGGAGACCCGCCGAGCGCGACCGGCAACGGCCTAGCCAGGTCGGCAGCTTCGGCTGGCGGACGGTCTGATGGCTGGCAGGGGCTGGTGAGTACATGATCCAAACGACCCGGCCTAAGCGCGAGCGCCCCGGACTTCAGCGGCAGGGGGGTTACCGTGCCGGGGCCGGGGTGTTCAGGCCCCACTTCGGAGGAAACCAGGCTTGCACCGCAGTAGCGTCTCTGCGGTAAGCCTGCTTGATGCGGGTGCGGCCGCTGATACCGGCGATGTCCGGGTGGGCGACCCGCGCGTACTTGTCGACCTCGCAGAACAGGTTCTGGCAGTCAATCAGCTGTAGCGGCCTGCCCCTCAGCCCGGCGAAGGGCAGGCCCAGGCGGGCGAAATGCTCGTCCTGGGAGGCGGCCATGTAGCCGATGACGTCGGCCTCGATCCCGTCGGCTGCCGGCCCGAAGCACTTGCGGATGCCGTCACGCGCCCCGGGTCCCGGGACCACGAAGTCCATCTCCGAGAATGCGAGCTGCGGTGCGTAGTTGAGATCGATGGTGAACTGGTAGGCGAGAAACGGACCCAACGCCGGGTAGCCCAGCAGGATCTCGTATGCCTCCTTCATCGTCTCCGCCTGGGCGACACGCTCGGGTGCGCCGCTCGTCATCATCATCTCCAGCAGCCGCAGGTGGTTGCGGTGCTTGCGGCCCTCCCCCAGCTGCGGCGGCGGAACGATGTAGGCGGCCGAGTACAGCCGCTCGCCGCGCGCGAAGGCTGCTGACAGCACCCGGTCGTACGCCTCGAAGGTGTAGCTGTCCCAGCGCACTTCGCCCAGTTCGCGGCTCAGCAGCCGCCACGTGGACTCCTTGTTGAAGATCTTGAAGAGCAGGGCGCGGAAGAATACGTCCTCCCATGCCTGCGGACCGTTGTAGATCACATCCGTGATGAGGAACTGGCTGACCCGGTCGGCCGCCCGATAGCAGTTGGTGAACCGGTGCCGGGCCAGGATCGGGTCGTCGGTCCACGGCTGTTCCCGGCCCTGCAGGCGGGCCTCGTAGACGGCCTGCCGGGCCGCGGCGAACCGCCAGTACGTGTCGAACACCGGCGTCGGCCGCAGCTTCCGGCCCACCACCTGCACCGTTTGCGGCCCGGTGATCGCTTGACGGTCTTGCAGCAACGTCCCCATAGCCTCATTATATATTCGTTATAGGTTGACTGTCATGGAGGAGGAGTCATGGAGTTGCTGCACCGTCAGCAGCAGCGCCGCACCACCTCGGTGCAGTGGCCCGAGGACATCGACCGGCGGCTGAACATCCTGGTCCGCGCCGCCGCAGCAGCCGGTGAGCGCACCTCTCGGGCCGAGCTGCTGGCCGCCCTGGTGGCAGCAGCCGATGCCGAGCCCGAGGAGTTGGCCCTTCTTTTGCACCGCTACCGTCGCCTGCCCGAGACCGCCTTCGCGAGCGACGAGAACCGCGAGGACCTCCCCCACGTCCTGGCGCCCGGGCCGCGGCGCGCCGCATCTGCCTGAACGACCGGCGTTGGCGGAAGGTCACGGGGCTGGTCGAATCACTCGCCACGGGGACCACAGCGCTGGCGTCCCATGACCGGGCCATCGCCGCGGCCATGCTCCTGAGGCCCGACAGCCCTGGCTTTCATCCCGGCCCGCCGGACGGCCGGGGTGCCGGCGGCGAAGTTCCTGTCCTGTGCCGGAGCACGCCGACTGTGAAGATCCGCCCCCGCCGATGCCGTACGACCCCCGCAGCGGCGGTCCGAAAACGCATCCGTGTTCTGCGTAGCGTTCTTTCATGCCAAGAACTGCACCCAGCCGAGCAGATCTCAAACTGATGGACCTGGCGGCGGCGTCCGGATACCGGGTAACTGCCAGCCAGCTGGAACGCTGGCGCCGGCACGGCTTGATCCCGGGCTCCAGTGCGCACCGCGCAGGAGCCGGGGGAACCGAACGGTTCTATCCGCAGGGCACGGAAGATCTGGTCTGCGCCCTGGCCCGGCACGCCGGCCCTGGACGCACCTACGACGACCTGGCCCTGCTTGCCTTCTTTTCCGGAGCCGCAGTACCGGAGCGCGCACTCAAAACCGCGCTGGCCGGTGCGTACTTCGGGCACCGAGTGCAGCACGAGGAGCAGGTGGGGCGTGTGCAGGCGCTGGTCCCGCCCCTGTGGGCCGCCGAGATGGACAGCGAGTACGAGCGAGCTGAGGCTGCTGCCAAGATCTCGCTGGCCGAGAACGGCAGGGCGATCCGGCAGATGCGCATCAACCTCCGGCGTCAGCCCGATCTGGCCCGCTCTCCGCGTGAGGAAGTGGACGCCCGCCTGCTGGGTGTTCTGGTGGGGCTCGAGAGGCGTCGGCTCCCGGAGTCGGACGCCGCCTTCATGCAAGATCTGGCAGCGGCACTGCATCTCGACTGCGACGTCACCGAGGACTGCCTCGCGGTCTGGGACTACGCGGCCGTGTGCCACGTCTCGCAGATGGCCCGCCAGAAGACGACATCGCCCCGGGAGCGGATCGAGAAGCTAGCGCGTATCAGCGTCAACGAGCTGGAGTCCCTGCGTGCGGAGGTACTGGAGAACATGGATCAGGTGTGGACGCGGGCGAGCGGAGGGCGCCAGACGCGGGCGGCGAGGGATCAGCCCGTGCTGGCACGAGGTGCTGCCGGCACGCTGATGGAATGGATGAGCGCGCGCGAGGTGCACCCGCCGGGTTCCGTTCTCGCCGACCGGTACTTCGTCGAAAGCCTCGCCGACTTGTCGCTCCGCTGCTGGATCTCGCGGGCCCGGCCACTGTGCGCAGAGCGGCCCGGCGAGGGGCGGGCTGCTTTCGTCGCGCGGACGAGCGGCTGAGGACTGTCCTGCCTCGCCGACTTCCGCGCCCCGGCCGCTGTCAGCGCGGCGGTGTAGCGTTGGGATTTTGACGTTCATTCAGTCTTGAAACACGTGTGGACCACTACATGTTGTGTTCCTACGAGCGAGTAACACAACTTATGGGGTCCTTGCTTGCCGAGAGGCCTGTGGGGTGCTGTACTTGTGGACGTTCGAACCAAAACAGGCCCCAGCCAGGGGCTTCGACGTGAGGTCGAACCACCCGGCATGGGGCCTTGTGCGTTGGTCGCGCCCTGGGACCTTACAACGAGCCATCGGGTTCTCCAACCCTGTGGTGACTGCGGGCGGTTCGCCTCGGGAAAGAGGCAGTGATCGCTATGGCTGCATTGTTGATCGGGTACGACTTGAACAGGCCCGGACAGAACTACACCGCCCTGATCAAGGAGATCAAGGATCTCGGATCCTGGTGCCACCCGCTGGAGTCCACGTGGGTGGTGACGACACCGAAAACCGTTTCCCAGGTGCGCGACCTCCTCAGGGGATACGTCGACCGGAACGACGAATTGCTCGTGATGAACGTGACGGGCACCCCGTGGGCGAGCTACAACCTGAGCAGTGAAGTTGCCGCGTGGCTGGAGACGAATATCTAGACATCGCGCTTGCCGCGCCCAGGCGCTCCTAATGTCTATGTCGCATCGGGCGCGCCGGGGTGGCAGGGCGAGTGGATGCCGGCCCGTGCTCCGCGGTCCACCGTTACGGGTCTTGTCTCGGGGCCGTCAGGCCCCTGGTCCGGTCGGCCTCTGCGCGTCGCGGCCAGCGGCTCTTGCCGCCGATTCATGACGAGCCGGAAGGGTGCGGTGGGACATGGTTCGGTCTCCTCGGCGAGGTCCGCAGAAGCTTCGCCGGGGCTATGCCCCGAGTGCCGGTCAGCGCCGCGCACGGCCTTCGTGCACCGATGCCGCCGATCGCGGGCGCCATACCGGCTGAACGGGCACCGCCTGGTCCCTGCGCCTTCCGCCGACCGGTTCCCCTTTGCGTGAAGAGAGCACCACTGTGAACGTGAGCACGCAGCCCGTGTGGGCTGAGGAGAGATTCGGGCGCAACAGGGTACGTCAGCTGTTGGTCCCCGGCGGCAGTCTGCAGGTCACCGACGAAGCCGGGGCGTTGAGCGTCTCGAACGTCTACGGCCGCTGGCCCGCGGTACGCACGGCATCGGCTGCAGCCGACGAGCTGACGGCAGTGCTGGCCGACGGGCCCGGCCGCAGTGTGGACTGGCAAGGCAGTCACGCCCATACGCCGCAGACCGTGGTGGAGTCCTTCCGCAACGCCATCGCGTTTCGTCCCCACGACGAGCCGCACAGCCTGAGGCGTCCGCAGGTCGGCGCCCTGCACGCTGTGATGGGGTACTGGAACTCGGGGCTCGGTGATCCCGGCATCGTGGTCATGCCCACCGGCACCGGCAAAACAGAGACCATGATGGCTCTTCTGGTGGCCGCGCGCATGGAACGGCTGCTGGTTCTGGTGCCCAGCGCGGCCCTGCGGGACCAGATCGCAGGGAAGTTCGAGACGCTGGGCATCCTGCAGGAGCAGCAGATCGTCACGCTGGCCGCGTTGCGGCCGCGGGTGGGCCGCCTTGACCACGGGTTCAAGGACGCGGAGGAGGCGGTCCGGTTCGTCGAGGCATGCAATGTCGTCGTCGCCACCCCGCAGATCCTCAACAGGAGCGTGGGGAACGTGCGGGCAGCTCTGCTGTCGTCCTTCTCGCATCTGATCGTGGACGAGGCTCACCACGCTGCGGCACGTACCTGGGCGAGCGTCATCAACGACTTTGCCGGACGGCCTGTCCTGCTGTTCACCGCGACGCCGTTTCGCGAGGACCGTCGCAGCCTGCCGGGGCGCACGATCTTCCGTTTCCCTCTCAGGGAGGCACAGCGTGACGGCTACTTCCGGCACATCAACTACCGTGCCGTGATCGGGCTGCACAGCCCGGACGAGGAGCTCGCCCAGCTCGCGGTCGACCAGCTGCGTCTGGACCGTACAGAAGGTCATGACCATGTGCTCATGGCGCGGGCCGGCAGCATCGCCCAGGCCGAGCAGATCACCGCGATCTACCGGCGTCTGGCTCCTGAGTTCGACCCCACCGTCGTGCACCAGGACATCGGGGTCAAGCGTCGTCAGGCCGCTGTCTCGGCGCTGAGGCAGCGAACCTGCCGCATCATCGTCTGCGTCGACATGCTGGGTGAGGGCTTCGACGAACCGGCGCTGAAGATCGCGGCCATGCACGAGCCGCGCAAGAGCCTCAGCCCGATGATCCAGTTCATCGGCCGGTTCACCCGCACGGCAAGCGGACTCGGGGAAGCCACGGTCCTGGTACTGCACGAAGCGTCTGCCTCATCCTCCCCGCTGCGTCATCTGCTGCGTGAGGACGCCGACTGGAACGTGCTGCTGCGCGACATCACCGACAGGGTGACCTCCGAGGCGGAGGCGACCAGCGAGTTCGACAGCTCGTTCCAGGGCGCGCCGGCCGAGGTGGCCGTGACGGTACTGGAGCCGAAGATGAGCGCCGTGGCCTACATGGCGCCGTCCGAGGAGTGGAGACCCGAGGAAGCGCTGACGCTGTTCCGGGGCAACAGCGAGGTCCTGGGCGATGCCGTCTCTCTGGGCGACGATCAGCGGGTTGCGTGGTTCGTCGTCGAGCGCCGCGACAAGGTTCGCTGGGGTGCGCCGCAGGCGCTGGAGCAGGTGGTGTACGAGCTGTTCATCCTGTACTTCGACAAGGAACGGCGGCTGCTCTACCTCCATGGATCGGAGAAGTCCGGAAACTACAAGGAGCTTGCCGAGGCTGTCCTGGGCGACGACTGCGAGTTGATCAACGGACCTCGTCCCTACCGGGTTCTGGCGCAGGTTGACCGTCTGATCCCGACCAATGTCGGCCTCAAGGACTCCCACAACCACTTCACCCGGTTCTCTCTCCACGTCGGCAGCGACGTGTCGCAGGGTTTTGACAGCACACAGGAGCACAAGACCAAGACGCATGTGGCCGCGTCCGGTTTCGACAACGGAGAGAGCATCTCCATCAACGCCGCATCCTCCGGCCGTTTCTGGTCCACCTCCACGGCATCCAGCCTCAAGGCCTGGATCGACTGGTGTGACAAACAGGGAACCAAGCTGCTCGATACCAGCATTAACCTGCGACAGGTCTTCGAGGGGTTCATCATTCCTGAGGACCTCACCAAACGACCGGAACTGACCCTCCTGGCTGTGCAGTGGCCCTGGAGCGTCTACACGGGCTCACGCGACCGCCTCACGGTCACATACGGCGGGCATGCGGTTGCACTCACCGATGTGGGTTTCCGGGTGGACGACTACTCCCCCACCGGCCCCTTCCTGTTCTCACTGGTCTCTGAGAACTGGGAAGTCCCCTACCAGGCCACCGTCGATGCCAAGGGGCTCACCTACCGTCCCCGCGGGCAGGACGCCGACGTCACTGTCGGTGGCGGCAGAAACGCTCGTTCGCGGCCTCTGGTGCAGTGGCTCAACGCCAACAAGCCCGACCTGTTTCTGGAGGGCGACCGGCTCATCGACGGCGACGGCAAACTCATCAACCCACGCTACGAACGCCGGCCCTTCGACACCGCGCTGCTCACGCCGCTGGACTGGCGGGGCGTGGACTTCACCAAGGAGTCCCAAAAGCCCCAGCGACGGACCGACTCCATTCAGTACTACATGTCTGCCCACCTCCGAGCGAACGGGACCTTCGACGTCCTCATCGACGACGACCGCTCCGGTGAGGCTGCCGATCTGGTCGGGCTCCAGGTCAATGGCGAGTACCTCGACGTGACGCTGGTGCACTGCAAGTACTCCAAGAAGAAGGCCGGAACACGGGTCGCGGATCTCTATGAGGTCTGCGGTCAGGCCGTGGGCAGCGCGAAGTGGCGTCGCAGCGTCGAAAGTCTTCTGGAACACCTGCGCGGCCGCGCCGTGCAGTACACCCGTCGCAACCCCGGAATCTCACCCTACGAGGTCGGTGAGCACAAGGACCTGATCGCGATCATGGACAGGGCCCGCCTGCTGCTGCCCCGCTTCCACACCGTCATCGCCCAGCCCGGCCTGCGGGCCGGCACCGTGACCGACCGGCAGCTGTACATCCTCGCAGGCGCCGAGACCTACGCACGGCAGGTCACGGCGGGTGACTTCACCGTCTACTGCAGCCAATAACTCT
Source organism: Streptomyces aureus (assembly GCF_000725495.1). Lineage (GTDB taxonomy): Bacteria > Actinomycetota > Actinomycetes > Streptomycetales > Streptomycetaceae > Streptomyces > Streptomyces aureus_B. The sequence goes on along the minus strand of NZ_JNZD01000020.1, from coordinate 33,955 downwards.
ACGTGCAAGCCGGAGATGTGGTGCGGGTTTTCGTCAAGGGACGAGGACCATCCGGTCGCCGGTGTTGGTACACCAGGCTTGTTCGACGTCTTTGAGGGGCATGGCCTTCGAACGGACATCGAACTCGCCTTTGGTGATGGCGTGGACGAGCTTGGGCAGCTCTTTCAGCCAGTCCCGGCCAGGGACCGAGCCGATGCCGCTCCCGACGATCTGCAATCGTGCGGCCCGCAGTGCGGCCGAGGGGATCGGGGAAGTCGGCCCGGCTACAGACCCGATCTGGATCCAGGTGATCGGATCGGAACGCTCCTTGCGGGCGGTGATCATGTCGACGACGCCAGCCGCGGCCGGCTCGCCCCACAGGTAGTCGATGACGACGTCGACGTTCGCGGCCTCGGCGAGCTGGTCGAGTGGGAGTACCTCGTCCGCGCCAAGGGGACGAAGGGCCTGAAGCGCGGCGGTGTTGCGGCCGGCGCCGATGACATGGGCGGCGCCGAACTTCTTGGCCACCTGGATGGCCATGCGCCCGGCATTGCCGGTTGCGCCGAGGATGAGCACGCTCTGGCCTCGCTTGAAGTCGATGCGGCGGCGCAGCGCCACCCAGGAGGACATGGCGGGATTCATCGCTGCGGCAACGATCACCGGGTCGACATCCTTGGGCAGCACGATGCTGCGGTCGGGCTCTATGACCGTGCGCTCGGCCAGAGTTCCCAGGGAGGTCTCGTCGAGGATCGTGTAACGAAGGCGGCCATCAGGCCCCCGGACAACGCCGTCGATCCCGGGAATCAGCGGGAGTTCGCCGGTGCTGGTGTAGTGCGAGCCGTCCGCTTGGGAGCGCACCCGGGGGTGGAGCCCGGCGGCCAGGACGTCGACGACGACCTCATTCTTCCCGCGAGCGATGGGGTCGGAGAACTGCTCGTAGCGTGGCGGGGTGCCAAAGGAGTGGACTACTGCGGCATGCATGCGAGGAGCTCCAAACTCTTTTAGTTTGTGGCACGTACTACTCGCAATATAGTTTGTGCCACGTACTAATGCAAGCTAAGGTGACCGCATGGCCTCCGATCTTGAACCGCCCGCACCGGCCGTAGGCGATGCCCCGCTCAATACGGTGGACGCCCTCGTGCAGTTGTCCTTCCTGGTGCAGCGGATCCTGGGTGAAGTAGGCGCCGAGCGCGGGCTATCGGTCATCCAGATCCGGCTGTTGGGGGTATTGCGGGGGCGCCCTGCCGGCATGCTCGAGCTGGCCACAGTCCTCGGCCTCGACAAGTCCTCGATGACGGGCTTGGTCGCCCGCGCGGAGAAGCGCGGTCTGCTGAAGCGCTCACCGTCCCCGCATGACGGCCGCGCGGTTCTGGTCTCCCTGACTGACGACGGCAAAGACCTCACCAACTGGGGTACTGCCGAGATCGGCAGGCGCATTTCGGCACTTACCGATGGACTCACACCCCCCGAACGGGCACGGATCACCGAGCTGGCGTCGGCCGTTGTACAGGCGCAACGGTCAGGGTGACGTGGGCGCGGAGGCGGCCGCGTACGGGAATGGGAGCGATGTCGGTGCGCCGGCCACTGACACCTCACCGGGCATCACCCTCATGGGGCAGCGTCTCTGCAGCCCAACAACCGGGCGCTTCCTCCAGATCGCCCCGGACCAGGGGGCAGCGCCACCTCGTACGGCACCTGCAATGACGACCCGATCAACTGCACCGACCTCAACGGCCAGTGCCCGACTCGATCATGGGCACGACGATCTCACGGACAGGTCCAAGAGGCAGTCCCTAGCGCTCTGACCAGGAAGGTTCGCCGAGTTGAGTACGCTCGGCCTGGTTGCGTTGGGTGAGGAGGGCGGGTGTGACGGGGAGGCCGTCGATGAATGAGGCCGTGGGAGTGCTTGAGGGCGAACTGGGGACCCGGGCGGTTGCCGATCTGGTCACGGAAGACGTCTGGTTTGCCTTCCTCCGTTTCGGCCGACGGCTGTTCCACGTCCTGGACACACCCGATGCGGACGGTCTCCTGTTCCAGTACGGGACCTACGCGTTCGGCGGTCCTCCGGCGTTCACGCTGGATCTCACCCGGCAGTTCGAGGTCTCCGACAGCGACGGTGATCACGACCATTACGCGCAGGTCCACTGCGAGCTTCGATACGTACTCGAGCCGGCCCTGGAAGCCCTGGGAAGCTTCAGTTCGTGGTTCTTCCACGATGCCGGAGACGATCTTGATGAGTGGGCCCAAGGACTGACCGAGCGGGCAGCCTGGACAGTGATCCGCAGACTCCATCCAACCGGGATCAGGGTGTACCAGGAGCAGGTGTAGTTGCTCAGGCCGCCGTCGTGGTGGGACGCCCTCCCCAGCGGATGGCTTTCTCGCTTCGGATGCGGGCTCGTTCGCGTCGTTGGGCGTCAAGGACGTCGGGGTGACGGGCTTTCTGGTTGCGCCAGCGCAGGTAGGCGTGCAGGGCCCGGGTTTGGACAGTGTGGTTGGGGTGGCGGGAGTTGGCGAGAGTGAACTGCCGCAGCGGTCCGAAGTGGGCTTCGATGGAGTTGGCCCAGGACGCGTAGCTCGGGGTGAAGCACAGCTCGACCTTGTTCTTGGCTGCCCACGCCTTCATCCGCCAGTTCGGAAGGTCGCCGCCGGACAGGCGGAGACCCAAAACGCCCGTGGAGCGCAGGCAAGACCGGCACCCGTGCCGGCACAGCGCGCAACCCGCACCCCGTGCGGAAGAAACAGGAACCCACCCGAAGCTGCCAGCCGACCGGCCGGGGGCAGGCGGGAATCCCCGGCCTTTAGGCCGGGGAGGACGCCAAGGCCCTGTAGCGTTCCGAGCGGCCCTCTCGGCCGTACCTGAGGCATTCTGTTCTGTCGCCACGGCAGGCTGCCGGAGGTTCTCACAGTCGGCCGAGGACTGCCAGCCTCCACTGCAGCGGTGGCGGCAGTCGTCCGTCGCGGTGCCGCTGGTGTGGCCGGTGCGGCGCCGGTTGCGGTCTCTCAAGGGACAGCGGGGTGTGGGCGACAAGAGCGGATGTGAACTCGGCCTGTCCCTTTCATGAGTTGACGAGCCGGTGGCGGTTCGGTCACTTCCAGGGGGCCGGAGGTCTGGGCTGCTCACCCGCGTGCGAGGTGTTCGATCAGGCCCTTCTGCTTGTTGATCTCTTGCGCCTGCGGGGGCGGCACGTTGTAGTGGAGCAGGCTTTCGATCTCGGTGCGGGCCGCGGCGAAGTCTCCGGTGTGTGCAAGGACGACGGCTCGTTGGGCTCGCACCGCAAGGAGAAGGTCACCCAGGCCTTGCTGCTGGGCTGCCGGCAGCAAGGCGTTGTCCAGAAGTTCCATGGCTTGCTGCAGGTCGCCAAGCTCGACGAAGTCGTCGGCGATGTCTTGTCCGATGATGACGAAGTGCCGCCATGCCTGGGATAGTTGGTAGAGCTTCATGGCGTGCAGGGCGGACAGGCCGAACGATTGGCTGAGCTGCCGTTTGCAGCGCACGGCCAGGGCCAGGCAGTCGGCGAGACGCTTGCAGTCATCGAGGTCTGCGTCAGCGGCTTCCAGCCGTGCGGCCACCTGCTCGACGCTGGTCCCGACGATGTCGCGGTCCTCCAGGCCCAGGTGCGCCATGTAGGTTTCAGCGAGGTCGAGGGCGATGGTGTCGGCCTGGATGTAGCGTTCTGCCCGGCAGAGGCACTTGGCCTGGTTGTAGCGCAGGATGCGTCGGGCGGCGCTGTTCTTCGGCAGGGCCTTGCGGGCCGCGAGGTAGGCAGCATTCAGTGCAGTGATGTCGTGACTGTCGGCGTGCTGGTGCATCTGGTGGCCGGCCAGGACGACAGTCTCCCGGATGCCCCAGTGCTGTTGGTGGGCGTCGGCGAGCGTGGTCAGTTCCTCGGTCAGCTGCTTGTGGGCTGCTGCGTCGTCGGCGTCGAGCGCCAAACTGGCCAGGGCATTGAGGGCGTCAAAGCGGTCGATGGGCCGGGCAGCCGGGTCGGCGGCCACCATCTGCAGCGTCGGCTCGAGGCCGGCGGCGAAGGGCTGGTCGAAGAAGTAGTCGTGGCTGGCGAGAGACAGCAGCTGTTCGGTTTGCTCAGTGCGGGCCAGCAGGCGCGCCCAGCGGGCCAGGCGTCCCGTCGAGGCACTGCCGCTGGTCAGGGAGTCGTGAAGGATGGTGCTGAGGGTGAGATCGAGCTGGTGTTGTGTGCCGAGGTGGTGGGGGATGTAGTCGGCCGCAAGTGCGCGGGTGGCGTCGTGGAGGGTGGTCAGGCCGCCTCCGGTGCGCTGGAGGATGCCGAGGCCGGCCAGGGTACGCAGGCTGCGCGCGCAGTCGCTCGGGCTGAGGCTGGTGTCGTGGGCGAGGCGGGTGAGTTCGTCGTGGGTGAGAGGGATCTCGGCCAGCGCGAGGAGTGATGCGGTGGTCTGGGCCTGTAGTGCCAGGCCCTCGAACATCTCTTCGAGGATGAGGTCCTGAGCGGTGGGCGCGGTGTGCTGGCGGGCGATGAGGGCCTGGCACATGCGGGCCGTGTCCTGGGCGTAGTGGTTCTGGGCGAGTTGGGCGGCATTGCGGACGTAGAGGGGAAGTCCGCCGGTGAGGGTGATGAGGCGGTCGATCGTGGCCGCGTCGGCGGGAGCCCCGGCGTCGGCGAGGACTTGGGCTACATGATCGGCGTTCCAGCCGTTGAGGAATTCGGGTGTGATGCCCAGGTGCGCGCTGTAAGTGGTCTGGTCGGGGCGTGGCTGGCCCAGCAGGACGAGGCGTACCGTGGCCAGCGTTTGGGTGATCTGCTTCAGGTCGGTGGCGTTGAGGTGGTGGACGTTGTCGAGGACGATGGCCACCGGTGTGCCGGTCAGATGCTGGTGGACGGCGCGCAGGAGGTCGATTCCCACGGCGTGCGGCAGCCCGGTGCGCTGGTCGGCGGTGAGGTGCCGGGCGGCGAGTTCGCGGGCGAGGCCGCCCGCGACGGCGTCGGCGGCGAGTGCAGTGGTGTCGAAGTAGGTGAGAGGTTCGGGGCAGTGCTGGGCCGCGTGGGCGGCCCAGGCGGTCTTGCCCGCTCCGGAGAAGCCGGTGATCAGGCGTACCCGGGCGTCGGTCAGCAGGTCGGGCTCGTCGGCCTGGGGCAGGTAGTCGTGGTCGAGGGCAGGGAAGTCCTGCAGTTCCTGGACGAACTGCTCGTACAGGCCCTCGACGGTGTCGGCGGTAAAGGCCTGATTGCCGTGGCCGGTGCAGGCGTAGACGACGCGGGCGGCGAGTTTCCACACGAGGGTGAGCGGGCTCAGCGAGGAGAAGGGGACTTGCGCGGCTTCTCGGGTGCACCAGGCGATGCCTTCTTCGAGGTCCGTCCAGGCTGGGGGGAGCCAGTCCTCTGGTGGGGTTGCCTGCGGGGTCAGCAGGGTGACGTCGTCGGGCCAGTCGGTTGCGGTCGTCATCGTTGCCAGCTTCGGGCCCAGGGGCACGTTGGCCACGATGACCAGCTGCGGGTGGCCCGGGCGTTTGCCCTCGGTGTGGCGGGTGCGCGCGGCGGCGAAGTTGTCGACCGCGCCGCTGATGTCTCCCCACTGCAGGGGCTTGCTGCGGGTCTTGACCTGCAGGTAGAGGTGGCGTCCGGAAAGGACTGCCTCGAGGTCCTCGTCGCGTTCCACCAGCAGCGTGTGCAGGCCTGCCGTCTTGAAGCGCAGCAGGCAGGCTGCCGCGTACAGATGCTGGTAGAGAAACCCCCGGTGAAGCGATGTGATCCGCACCAGCTGGTCGGCATCGATGACGGGGTCGCCGTGCCTGCCGGCGTGGGAGTCTTCGGGGGTTTTGGGCATGCTCTCATCCTTTCATCGCAGACCGGGAACAAGGGCAGGAGCGCACCGGCCCGAGGTGGGGTCGAAAGCCATGGCTGTCTCCGCTGCGGTTGCCGGGCAAGGATGTAGTTGTGAGCCGTGCGGGGCCGGGGCTGCAGTGCTGCTGTTGGGGGGTGCCCCAAGCGGTCAGGGCTGCTGTCCTGTCATGCCAGGCTTCGAATCCTGCTGATCGGTCGGCTCTCCGTACCGCGGCGTGTTCCCCGTGGAGTTGACGACGAGCCCCGTCTGTCCCGCAAGGTCGTTGAACACCCGGCACGGCCGACGGGACCAGACCCACGGGTGCCGAAGCCGATGCGCCCCCGCTGCGAGGCGGTCACCGGCATAATCGAAGCGGTCGTCACTGCAGAACGGAAGTCCGGTTTGGTCAGCACACCCGAGGTTCCTGGGCCGTCCATGGATGCCGTCCCGACCCGCTACGGCAACACCACGTTCCGCTCACGCCTTGAGGCCGACTGGGCCGCCACCCTGGACGGCAACGGTATCCGGTGGGAGTACGAACCGGAGATGATCACTCTGGACTCCGGCACGTTGTATCTCCCCGACTTCTGGCTGCCCGAGCTCGGTACCTGGATCGAGGTCAAAGGCCCGGGCATACCTCGTACCGAGAAGACAGAAGAGCTGGCCCGAACCCGCGCCTGCCGGTGTCAGGCCGCCTGCACCTGCCGGTGGCCCGGCGGTGAATTCGTCCTCCTCGGCAAGCCGTCGCTGCCCTCCGAGTGGAACGAACCTGGCCACCGGCCCCGTAGCGGCTACGCGAACTGGGCAACCCCCTTCGGTCCGTCCGCGTATTTCGTGACATGCACCGTGTGCACACGGGCGCAGTGGATCACTCTCAGGCGTCCCTGGCGCTGCCGCGCCTGTCACGCACTGTTGGAGAAGGAACAGACCCACCGGCCCGTCGACCGGTTCGTCCGCTTCGTTGAGGCCAGCGCCCGGATAGGTCTTTTCGCGATGCCCGACCTGGGTGGGCCGTTCACCGATGCCGAGCTCGGCCTTACCGACGGCCCCGAGAGCGGCGTGTTGTGATCGCACGCCATTTCCACCGTCGCGCTGTGCCTCTCGCGCCAGGGCGTGCTCATCGACTGGGGCGTCGAGGACTTCCTCTGCCTGCCCGGTGCACAGCACGAGCTGCCTGCCCTGCGGGACACGTGGCATCACGCGGTGACCGACGGCCAGCACGGCGGCCCGTTGCCCCCGGCCCCTTCCCGTTCACGACATGCACCTCAAGGGCTGGAAGGCCAGCGAGTCGTACCGGAAGTTTCTGCGCACCTGCGGTCCCCGCCAGGTGCGGGACAAGTTCTACGAGCGCTGGCTGACCTGGATGTTCACCACCGGGCACGCGGTCCACGCCCTCGTCGGGAACATCGCCGCCTGTCCCCGAACGTTCATGTTGCTCGGGCTGGCCTACCCTTCGCGCGCTGTCGCCGACTATGCGCAGGAAGACCTCTTCCCCGTGTAGAGGCAGGACCTGGCTTGACGCTCCGGAGATTGGAGTGGCCGAACGTGGTTGCGGCGCTCCATTTCCCTTCCTCATGCCGGGGGCTCGACGACGCTGGCGCCCTTCAGCAGACGTTGTGCGGCTTTCGCGATCATTCCGACGGGGTCTGCGACGTCTCTGAAGTCAAACCACTCACCGCCCAGCGCTCTTCTCGCGAAACGGTCGTGCAGGCGGGCCTCCAAGAGACCGCCCCCAGTCGAGGTCCAGCGCACGATCAGCGGTGAACCAGACCCGGATTGCAGCGATTTCAGGCGCCCGGGGACGTCTTTGGATACACCAATCTTGACTATCTTCGCTTCGGCCTCAGAAGAGACGACGTACACGGACCGGGTGTCGTACTGAGGCTTCTTAGCCGGAGCCTTGTGGAGGACGGACTGGTCTCTGAGCTGGACGAGTGACTCGTCCTCGCGTCGGACTTCTTCTTTGGCCTCTTCCACAACGCGGTTGAGCATGTCGCGCACTGCGCCGACGCTGGCACCTCCGCCCTCGACCAGCTCGAGCAGTTCGATGACAGCGTCCACGTCTATGTCCACGCGGTGGTTGGGGGGACCGGGCGGACGCCGCGACGATGTCACGGTCAGGGACACGTCCGGCATGTCGTGGCCAGCTACGTGGAGGTCAGCAGTGAAGACGGAAACGTTCACAGGGCGGGTTCCTGCCGTAGGGAGTGGTGCTGCCGAAAGCGTTCGGTTCGCCTGCCGGGACGGCTTCTCGTCCGACACGGTTACGCGCCACCCGATGGAGCAATAGTTCCGGCTGCCTCAGGCGAGCTTTCCATCGGTAGATTGGCGTCGGGCCTGCACCGAAGGGGACACAGCGCTGGTTTCACCGGCTATTGCGGGGCAAGCATGTCCTCGCCGAAAAGACTCGACTTGCTTCCGCACACCTGGCACTTGGCGTTCGGCCAGTCATTCTCTCCGGAGGCGTTGCCGAGGCCCAGCCTGGCCAGTCCTCTTGTGTAGAAGAACATTTTCTCCATAGGAGCCCGGCAATATGGACATCCAGTGCGCACAGCCGTGCGGTTGAGTATGCGTCGCATCTCCTGTTCGTCGATCTGAATGATCTCGCCGGAGGGGATGAAGAACACCTTCTCTACGTCACTGAACGCGATGATCTTGAGTTCGTTGTCGGGTGGCAGCCTTCTCGGCTCCGGTGATGCGCCGGCAAGGTCCTCCAGTTTCCAGGGAGGCAGATGCCGTGTACTGCCTCCGGCAGCCATGTCGGTGAGGGCGTCTCGGATGGCGTCAGCGAGGAGGGGCATGGTCGGACAATTTGGATCCGGTCGCTGGTAGGTGATGCCGCGGAACACTTTTCGCAGGTGTCCGACCTGTTTGTCCGTGGCGGTGAGTTTTGGTGTGATCAGGTTGCCTGCCAGGTCCACCGCGTAGCCGATCATCCCGCCGAGCACGATCAGGTCGTCCAGGGTGGGCTGGAACTTTGCGTCGCATACCACCACTGTGTGGGGAAGGCGCTGCAGGCGGTTGAGGTAGGAGATCTCCTGAAGCAGTCCCTGCCCGGTGAGGGGAGGTGTCATCGGCTCGTCCATGAAACGTTCCCAGTTACTCGCGCCGCCGATCTCGCTCCGGGACGGCGAGAAGGAGAATTCGGGAAAGTCGAGGTCTTTCGGGCTGATGAACAGGACGATCGCGTCGGCCTCGTGGATTCTCTCCATGATCTTGCGTCGCCAATCGGTCCGGGTGGACACGATGAAGTCGATGCGGCTCTCGGGCCGGCTGTGCTGGCCGAAGGCCTTTTGCCAGTGCTCGGTGGCGAGTTCCCTGTCCCGGGTGTCGCCGACGACCTCAATGCGGTCCGTCGCGTCGAGAGCGAGCGCGAGGTTGTTGACGATGACGAAGTTGGTGTCGTCGTTTCTGAAGGTACGCAGGAACAACACGCGGCGGCTGGCCATCAGATCACCTCGGGAGTCGGCGGTTCGGAGCTCTCCGTCTGGTCTGGAATGTCCTGCGTGTGCACCCACGACAGCCCGGATTTTCGTGCTTCGCCAGCCTTCCACGCTTCCAGGTTCATCATGGCCTGCGGTGAGATGAGGTCTTCTTTGTCGAACTCCATGATGTCCGAGTGAACTATTGAGACTTCTGTTTTGACGCCGAAGTCGCGGATGTGGTCCAGGAAGGCGCTCATCTGCTGGTGCAGTTCGGTGTCGGTGGTAGCGGCGTGCCCGATCGCGCGCTCCAACTGACGCTCGGCTTCCCGGAGGTCGTTCGCACGTCGCCGGCGGCGGAACCGGCGGTAGAGAGCCGTTGCCGCGGAGTTGCCGTGATGGGCGGCCAGCGAGCGGGCGGGGCTGGTCTCGGCGGGAGCTGCCGCGGCCTGGACGAGGAGTTCGATGGCCCTGTCCAGGTCTGGCCGTTCCTTGGAGATCTGCCAGCGTCGGATCAGGATCTCACCGCGAAGTCCGAGGTAGTTGATGCGCCGCTCCTCGTCAGACAGTTCCAGGGCTTCTTCGAGGAGTTTCAGTGACTGGTCGATCAGCTCCAGGCTGGCGGTCGTGGCGCCCAGTTCCATCACGTGTGCGGCCGAGAGCCACAGAGTCTGTTCGTAGAGCCCGAGCAGGCCCGTGTGGATCTGGCGGAATGTCCTCTCGTTGTCTGCGGTGGTGTTGTCGGCGCTTGGTTCAGGACCGGATGCCTGCTCGATGTGGTGCGCCACGGCGCGGATGAGGCCCTGCAGGCTCTGCACCCAGGCAGGCGACGCATCGATACCTCGCTCGATCACAGCCAGGGCTTGCCGCAGCGTGGCTTCGTCACCACGGCGATGGAATTTGAAGGCCAGACTTACGACCAGCGTCGCGCCGATCTCCACGCGCGCCGCTTCGTCGAGGCCCGGTGTATCAAGGGCACTCTGCCCGTAGCTGATCGCTTGGTCGAGGTCAGCCGGATCACCAAGCGCCTGGAAGCGCGCCCAGAGACTGGTGGAGAGGTTCATCAGCGGGCGGACAGAGTCGGTACTGCCTGCGGGAAACAACCCGGCGGCTCGCTCGGCAACCTCCACGGTGTCGTTGTAGGCCTGCGCCGATCCCGTGCTCTCGGCGAGCAAGCCCAGGGTGCCGAAGAGATTCGACAGACGTCCTTCCATTTGGTGCGCGTCGGAAGCGGGTGCCTCGACAGAGGCTCGTCCGGCGGCGACCGCCTCGTCCAGGTAGGTGACTGCCTCGTCCAGGTCGATGACGGCGTGGTTTCGCCGGTTGCGCAAGGCGAGGAGATAGCAGAGATGAGAGAGGTCTTGGCCATCGGGCGGATCGTTCAGCCGGTTCAGTTCCCGCAACACCTCGATCATCGAGTTCAGATCGTCGACGGAGATGGTCCGCTGTATCCGGGCCCATAAAAGGTCGTTCAGGTGGCGCAGCAAGAAGACGCGTTCCTCGCCCTCCTGTTCCGCTACGAGGGCCGAGGTCATCTCGATGAGTTCGTCCAGGTCATTGGGCTGGTCCTCCTGGTTCCACCTCTGCAGGAGCTCTTGGTGCAGTTCCAGCGTGACTTGGCGCCGCTCGGCTCCCAAGCCGTACGTGTCCTGAGCCCGCCGACGGAACTCGATCGCCTTGTCGCGGTCAGCCGGCGACTGGCTGCGCTGGAACCGCAGGGCATAGACATCGGCGTGCGCCGCCAGCATGAAGCCGTGGTCCTCGCCCTTGGTCCGGCCCAGGAGCATCTCCCCCAGACGTATGACGTCATCGGCGACGGCCAGGTCCGTGCCGGCCTCGAACAGCGTCAGGCGGATGTCATGCAGGAGTGCCAGCAGTACGGTGGGGAGGTCTTTGTCGTGCTCGGCGCCCTTGCCGCCGCGGCAGACTTCCTCGGCTCGCTCGAGATCGGCCACCAGGCCGGTCGTCCTATACCGTCGCGTCAGCATCGTAGCTACGAACTCCGCGTACTTCTCCCGTCCTGGATCTTCGACCTGGGAGAGCGTCCGTTCCCCGAGACGGATGGCCTCGTCAAGATCTGCGAGATCAGCGCTGCGACCAAAGCGACTCCACAACGCGAGGGACAGCTTGTGCCGCGCCTCGCCGTCAATGGGGAGCGGACGGTGGTCTCCCGTGAGGCTTGCACGGACCAGCTGAATGCCTCTGTCCAGAGCCGTCTCGTCATCCTCGTGCAGACCGCGTTCCATGAGCGTGATCCCCTGCCGCGCTCGGGCATCCCGTTCGATGTGAGGCACCACAACTGACACAAGGGGCTGCCATCGCTGGGGAACGGCCCCGGACTCCTGGGCCACCAGAAGGAAGGCGCTGAGGGCCTGAGACACCATCAGGAGGTTCGGTGGCCGGTGACCGGCGGCCGTGTGGCACCACAGGAACATGGCCGTCACGTACCCGATGCCCCCGCCCTGGCCCTGCGCATCACCACCTCCTTCAGTCCGTGGCCGCGCTTCTTGACCGCCATGGAGGTCGAGTGCGGTCGTCAGGGCAGCCTGATCGAGGACTGCGGCCGAGTCCCCGCGCTCGATGAAGGACTCGACCCGCCCGACCAGATCAGTGAGTGTTTCCTCGACCCCCACGCCACGCCCCCCCGTGCCCCGTCTGCCGATCAACCCCATTTTACGGAGGCACTGTTGGCCTTCCGCATCCCAGCGCAGACAATCACTCTGATCGATGTTCACGGAAACGGGGGAACCGTGCTCCGACGCCAACGCATCTCTTCTGACCACGTCAGGGACAACCTGTGGAACGACACAATTGATCACTCGGCCTATTCAGGCCACTGCGAGAAGTACCAGTCCGCAGTCATGGATCAGTACAAGCTGTACGTGGAGATGACGGACCGGATCAGCGCCCGTAGGGCAACGACGAACACCTTCTTCCTCCTGATAAACAGCAGCATCTTCGCCGCTCTCGGAAGCGTAGGACGCCGCCCTTCCTGGGGTACCAGCGCCGTGCTCGTCCTCGCCGTCGTCGTCCTCCTCGTGGAATGCGGCGCCTGGTACTGGATCCTGCGCTCCTACCAGCAACTCAGCTCAGCCAAGTTCCGAGTGATCGGCGCACTCGAGGAACGACTGCCCGCCGGCCCCTGGTACCGCGCGGAATGGACGGCCGTCGGCGCAGGCAGAGACGGGTCCCGCTACCTACCCATGACCCGTATCGAACAATGCGTACCGATCGTCTTCGCGCTCGCCTACCTCACTCTCCTGATCATCCTGCTTGTGGACTCCTGATCACCCAGGCTGCGGCTGACCCCTCGCCCCAACTCTCAGGCTCACCAGCACGACCATCCCGCCGTCGTAACCGCGTCAGAGAACGTAAGCAGCAGGTCGCGCTGCCCGTCCCCGAAAAGTGCTGGGGACCTCAGCCACCGAAAAGTTCCCTCGCCAACGGGACTTAGGATTCCAGCCTGCGGAGGTACCTGAGCCGTACGGCCCCTCGGGCCGGGCGGCGGAACCCAGCACCGGCACCAGCCACGCTTCCTTGTTCTTGATCGTCACGGTCGGCACCACCCGAGACTCAGAGCCGCTAATGCCGCCCACAGCCCGCACCCAGGTCACGACCCTCATATGAGCCCATAGGAAGTGCCACGAAGCTGTCCTGGGCTGATGCCACTACCTGTCAGTTCCTGGTGCCATGAGATGCCAGTGAAATGAAGGACGTTACCCCAGGTCAGGCGACAAACTCAGGCAAGCCAATGCTGTCAAAGAAATAGCATGCGGCTGCTGACAACGCAGTGGCACTTCACAGCGGATGTTCTACGGGCTGTACATGCTGCACGGACTGCTCCTGCCGGATACCCCGGCGCAGGCCGCGCTCCGGCAGCGGATCGACGACCTCGGCATGTTCCCGTTTCTGGACCACGTCGTCGCCGTCAACCCCTCCCCCAGGCAGTTCGCCGAGTCCCTGGCGGTTTTCCTCGCGCCGTTCTTCGACGGGCTGTACCAGATCTTGATGGACCAGTTTGCCGAGAACCCGAACATCTTCAACATCCCCGGCGACGAGAGGGGGGCCGTCGGCTTCGGGGAGAAGTGGATGCGCTCCATGGAAGAGCTGGCGAAGGGCTCGCGCGGGGTGGGTGAAGACGCGGATGACGGCCCTGGTGGGTCCCTCTGAAGTCCTCAAAGAGTGGCCGGGCGCGCCGGGCAGCGCCCGCGTTCCGCTCGTGGGGGCCGTGCGTGCGTCCAGGCGGACAAGGATGAGTCGCCGACCGCTCGTGGAGGCCGGGCTCTCTGCTTCGGTCGTGGACGGCCTTTTGCTCGGTTCTGGGGTCTGACCTGCGCAGATGGGGCGACCGTGGAAGGTACGTCGGTTCCGGGTCGGGCGTGATCGGCTCGCGCACGCGGTCCGCGCGCTGCCACCATCTGCTCACCGCGCCGGGCGAAGTCCCGCCGCGCCCGCGGCTATTCGAACCCCAGCACACGTACCTGGAGATACCGTCATGCCCATGCACCCGTCCACCGGCGCCGCCAGCGCCCGGCCGGCCGCCCCGGACGCGTCCCGGCGTCTGGGAGCCGGTGAGGCCTGTGTCCTCATCGCCTCCATCGCCGCGGTGACCGTGCTCGCCATCCTCCAGCGCCCGATTCCCGCTGTGCTGACGGCGCTTGTCGCGGCGGTCTGTCTCCTGCTGCTGCCCGGGCGTGCGAGCCGCCTGCTCGCCGCCCTCGCCTCCGGGATCCGGGAATGAGCCGCCCCGGCAGCCCGGTTCGGATCGGCAGGCGGGCGGCCGAACCCGTGGAACTGACCGCGCTGCGCGGCTGGATGCGCAACGCCAAGGGCAGACGGACCTTCGACAGCATCGCCCGCCGGGCGATGCTAGCCGGGATGCCCATCTCCGAGTGCACCCTGCGCCGGGCCCTGACCCCGAACGGCCGACTGCCCACGCGGCACACCGTCCTCGCCTTCGCCCAAGGCGCCGACGCCGACGGCCCCACGGCCGCTGAGGTGTGGGAGGCGGCTGCGGGTGCCGTCCGCCCGCAGCCGGTCCTGGCGGCCGGAGACCGGTACGTACCGCGCCGCTTCACCACCCCGACCGGGATGGGCAGGGCCATGGCCCTCATGGTCGCCGCCGCCGGCGGCCCCACCCCGGGCGCGATCGTCGCCGCGGGCGGGGGCCGGTTCTCCCGCAGGGACCTCGACAACACCCTGAACGGTCGGGGGCTGGCCAGTGAGCAGCTCCTGATCGACTTCGCCGCGGCCATCGGTGCAGGCGAGAAGGCCACCCGTGCCCTGCTAGACGGCCGCGCGCGGATCCTGGCCGGGCCGCCTGGGCCGACGTCCTCATACCCGTGCGCGGTGGTCGAGTGGGCCGAGGCGCGACAGCAAGATAACGAGACTGCCCTGGCGTGGCGCGTCGAACCCGAACTCGACTGGTACGACCAGCAGCTGCGTTACGAGGAAGAAGCCGAGCACCGGCGCAAGGTCGCCGGGATCGACTCGCTCACCGAAGCCGAGCTCGACGAGCTGGAGCGGCAGACGAGGCTGGCGGCCAACGCTCAGGGCGGCCTGCGCGCCGAGCTGGCCGCGTATCTTGAGCGTGCCCGCTGCGCCGACGAGATCGGCCGCTGACCCAGCCGTCTTCCTCCTGGCATCCGGCCGGCACTCCCACACTCAGCGGGGTGCACGGCGGCCTCCGGTCCTGGTTGGCACAGGCAGGACGGCACGGCTCCGCCGTGCGTGCGGTGGCTGCCCCTGCGAGATGCGTCGGGCACTACCGCTTCCGGCGGTCACGCCACCAGGCGAGCCGGTGAGCGGACTCCTGGGGAAAGACCGACTGCAGCGCGATGACGGCCAGGCCCAGCACGAGGCAGCCGAAGGCCGCGATGGCCAGCCACCACGGTGCACCGGTCACCGCTACCGCCGTGGTGGTGACACCGGTGGCCAGAAACGAGATCAGCGGTCGGTTCATTGCGAGGTCTCCCCCATTGAGACGGGCGCACCGATTGGCGGCGCGCAAATGCCGTGCCCGGATTGTGCGTCGAGCGTGCATCCAACTCACAGGAGCGAGGGTTTTTCTGTGTAACGGTGGGTGTCACATACGGAATCCGTACCGATCGAAGGCGTGATGCCAGGCCTGCTCCATCGCCCGCTCCAGGATCAGGGAGCTTGCGCTGTGAGCCGCAGCGGCGAGCCACCGGACGAGGTCGGGCGGGGTACCTGCGGCGAGTTCTGCGGCCACCGATCCGCCGGGCCATGCCCAGGTGGCCCAAGCCACACGGAACTTCGGCCTCGCGTGCCGGGGGTAGGTGCGGGTAAGACGGTGGAACGCGCGGGCGCTGCCCCGCGCCTCCTTCAACCTGTGCAGGTCGAACTCGCTTGCCCCCTCTTCTGCGGCCCAGGCGATGAAGTCGTCCATGGTCCTCAGCGTCATGGCGCGGGCCTCGGCCATGGCCCGGTGCTGTTCCTCGGCGGTGATGAGGCCGAAGCGACGGGCCCGGTCTGCAGGGAGGTCCAGAACGGTCCGCACCCCGGGTTCCTCGGCGAAGGTGTGACTCCAGTCGATGAGGACCGCCTCGATAAAGCCGGTGACCTTGTCGGGGCGCAACCCGGCGGCCGCGGCGGCCACGGATTCGAAGCCGGGCACGGGTGCCGGCCCGGGCGTGCCCTGCTGTCGCTGGAGCGGCCAGAAGGCCTGCCGGTTGCGGTAGGGAAAGGCCAGCAGGCGGCCTTCTGCGACCCACGAGGCGCACAGCCGGGAAACACGGCCGGACGCGCTCCATGGCGCGTGAGCAGACCAGGCAGCCGGTGTGCGCAGCAGCCAGAGGGGAGCTCCTGAGTCTTCCATCACGCCGGCGGCAGGATCGCCCTTTGCACGGTCGACCAGCCAGTCCTCGAGGTATTCAAGGTTGGCTCGGCGCTCGGCACGCCAGACTGCCGTTCCGCCCCGGCCGGTCCAGTCGTAACTTGTGATTCCGTGCCGCCGTCGGAACGACCTGCCTTCCCAGTCGGTCCTGAGAAACTTCCGCTGCAACTCGTGCCAGGCGTCGCCCTGCTCGTACAGGGCCTGCTCGGCGGCCTCGGCCCGCGGGCCGGTGAGGTAGCGGCGGGCTGCGACGGTGGCTATTCGAAACCGCATGGCCGCATGCCATGCCTCCTCCTCGTCCAGGACCTCCGCGACACGCAAAAGGTGGTGCTGGTCGGGTGTCAACAGGGTGTCGGTCCGTCGGTAGCCGGCTCGTACGGCGCGCGCCTTCTCCAGCGCGGCCTTCTCCGGTGCAGTGCTGCTCGCGGCCACCACCAGCCGCCACAGGCCGAATGCGGCGCCGTGGCGCAGGAGCGGGAGCAGGTCGGTGAGGAAGGTGTCGGTGAAGGGTTCGGCCTGGGCGATGGCTGTTGTCACCGCATCGGTGAGGAGGCGGCCCTGGTAGTCCCGGTGGGCGCGCGGGTGCTGGCCGGGCAGTTGCAGGGAGACGGCGCGGGCCCGCTGCAGCAGGCTGGCAGGTGCCCGGACTCGCAGAGGGACGTCGTGTCGGGGGTCGCCTCGCCAGCGCGGCGGCCGCGGGTAACGCAGCACGGTGGAGATGTGGGTCATCCGGTCCTCGGGCTGCCTCTGTTCCTGCGCGGCGACGTGCTCGGTGAGCAGTTCGCGGATCGTCGCATCCCGCGACGTCCCATGCCAGGCCGTGACCCGCGTCAAGGCTTCCAGGGCGCTGGGCGCGATACGCACGTTGGTCTCTGCGTTGCCGGACATCTTCCCCACTCCTGTGCTCTCCTGCCGATGTGCAGCACTCGGCCATCGCCCAGCGGTCCGAGGTTGTCCTCTCCGGCGGGCCGGGCCAGTTGGAGCGCGCTCAGCGGGCCCGGGCACGCGCGTCGTAGTGCTCCTGCAGTCGGTCGAGCATGGTGTGGCAGTACACGGCCAGCGGCCGGTGGTGGTCCTCGTCGATGACGAGGGCGACGGTGTGGACGCCGTCGGCTCCCGGTATGGCCGCACGCGGCTGGGAAGCGCGCAGGTTGGACCAGTAGCGGCCGTGCGCGAACCCGGAGGCCGCCCGCCAGGCGGCGCCGACCTTGAGGGCAGTCAGGCCGGCGGTGGGCGCGGCAGCGAGCACGATCTGGTGGGTGGTGGGCCGGGTGAGCGGGGGCAGGCCGAGACGGTCGGCGATGCCCCGTATCTCGGCGCGGCGCTGCGCGCCGCTCATACCCTCACCGGAGGGCTGGTGGCCGGTGTCCGTCTCGTGCTGCTGGCGGTTGCGCATGTCCTCGTCCCACAGCGACAGCGCGCGGCGCCGACGTTCGGCCCGGCCGGCGCCGTCGAGGAGCCACAGGCCGGTGGCGAAGTTCTCCAGCGCGCCGCGCAGCAGCGTCCAGGGGCTGGTGGGGTCGACCTCCCCGGCCGCCGTCAGGCGGCGCAGGGCGTCGGTGTGGGCCAGGCCGGCGGTATAGGAGGCACGGATCAGATGCGCGGCCGCGTACGGGCCCAGCGGGGCGTCATCGGTGGCCAGGCTGCTGGCCGGGTCGGGTGCGGGCAGCTGCCGGTAAGCGCCATCACCGCGGGCCTGCTCGATCGCGTGGAACAGCGGCAGAAGGTAGGCGCCCCGGAAGGCCTGCGTGCTCATGACCGTCCACGGTAGAAGGCAAGGGCCGCGCGAGGTAGCCGTTTTGATCAGATGATCGGCCAGCGAGGTCCGCGCTCGGCGTCGTTGACGCACAGCGTCGTGCTCGCGCGACCGCGGGCCGACTGCGGCATACGAGGCAGCACGCCACAGCTGAGGCAAGGGTGAGGGTGTCATTCAGCGAACACCCAAGCATTCACGAGAACTTGCAACAAATCAAAACTCCTTGTACTCATTCAAAATCTTGTGCATGCTCCACGGTATGATTGATGAGACGCCGGAGATGTTCAAAGCACGCTACGAGGACATCTACGCCATCCGCTGGCCGAGGCCGGCCGACCCGCAACAAGAGGATCTCGACACGCTGGACGCCAGGCGCCTTGCATGGACTGCCTGGCACAGGAAGACGGGCAAGGCGGCACAGGAGCACGGCCCGCAGCACGACGCGCTCCTGGTCGCCCTCGAAGACCTCGTCGAGATCAAGCGGGATGCTGACGAGAAGATCCGGCTCCTTTTGGCCTACGGCCGGATCTTTCACCAGCCGCGCCCACACACGCTGGAATCGCTCGGCGCGGCGGCCGGCCTCAGCCCCTCCGGCGTCAGCCGCGCCTTCGGCGCCGAGGAAGTCATGGCCGTCGCGGAACTGACTGGCAAGCGCCCGCCCGCCGTTGACGTGCAGCGCCATGACCCCGACGTCATCTCCGGGCAGGCCAGTAAGAGCCGCTGTACCTGGGGAGGCAGCAAGGCCAAGCCCTGCACCGAGACGCTCAAGTACGCCGTCACCGACAAGTCCGGCACGAAGTGGGCCTGCTGCGACAAGCACCTGCCCGGCTACCTGCGCTCCCGCATCTGAGCTGCCCGGTCACGACGGCCGCTACGCTGCCTCGTGATGGGGGTGTTCGTCGCACGGCCCGCCCACGCTGATGGCACTCGTCGCCGCCGACCCGGCGTAACGACGCGTCCCGGCAACGGTAGAACGCAAGAGCCGTGCGAACCGGTTTGGTGCCCCCGGTCGGGGGTCGCCGGTGACCGGCACACCCGGCACGTGCGAGCCTCCTCGCCCCGGTGCGGGGGCGCGCTTTCCGGCCAGTACTCGCAGGTAGCGGTACGGGAGGCCGGCTGGCGGGGGCATGATCGCGTGGTGTTACGCGACGGCGTGGCCGCCTGCGTGCGGTGGGAGATCCTGATGCAGTTCAGCGGCGTGTGGATCTGCGAAGACTTCGGCCGGGCGACCACCGGCGCGGATCCCGCCGAGCTGGGCCGGGCTGTCCTGGCCGCCTACCTGGCCGGCCAGCACAGTAGGGGCGAAACGATGGCCCCGCCCACGGCACCGTGTACGGGTCTATGCCGTTGCCGCGGCCTGCCGACGCTTGGCGCGTTCGACTTGGCGCAGCAGCAGGTCGGCGAACTGGATGATCTCTGCTGCCTCGATCGGGTCGTCGAAGTCGACGGTGCGGTGGCTGGCGGGATTCTTGTAGGCGCCCATGGCACCGGCGAACAGGCTGGCGGTGGCCACCTGCTCTCCGCCTTCGGCTTCTGCGTCGGCGAGAGCGCCGCCGGTCTTGCCGTTCTCGTGCGGCCGGAACGCCTCCCGCATCAGTTTCACTCCGACCAGGGAGTTGTCGAGTCCGGAGGCGTCGCGGACGGCGACCTCGACCGCTTTCATCGCGGCGAAGCACGCCGTCTCGTAGTCGCCCAGGTCGAAGTTGGTGCGGACCGTGTCTTCCAGGTCCGGGTGGAGCGGGCCGGAGAGCCGTTCGCGAGCCTCGAACCGCGTGATGCCCTGGGGGTCCTTCGCCAGGTCCATGCCGTCGCGGGAGATCCGGCGAAACGCGTCGGACTGGCTGGGCTCGCGGGTCAGCAGGGCCTGCGCCTCCAGCCAGCACCAGGCATCGGACAGCCGGTTCACGAGCGCGTTCGCATCCGGCTCTTCCTGGAAAGCCTGCCGTGCCGAGCTCATGGTGCTCGCGTACTGGAGATATCCGGTGCCACTAGCGAGGTGCTGCAGGAGAAGGAGGGCGACGTCCCGCGTGGGCAGCAGTCGGAGCTGCTCTGCCGGAACCGGCGGTATGTACTGCAATCTCATGAGCCGCAACCTTACGTCGCAGCACTGACACTCAGGCCTTGCACAGGCACTTGGTGTTCGGGCCCGGACCGGGCCATCGAGTCGGTCGACGTGCTGCTCTCGATCCGCCCTGCCTGCGGGAAGAGCGGGGCGGGCCGGACGAAGGCGGCAGGAGGCCGTCGGATGGAAGGGAGCCTCGCGGGTGCTCGTCGTGCATGCCCGGCCCGGGGGCAACAAGTTCCTGGGCGGGGTAACGCGGAAGCCGGCACCGAAGAGGGTGCCGGCTTCTGTGTCGGCGGGCGCGGGCCAACGCGCCTGCCAAGATCCTGAAGCGGTTTTGGGCTTGCGACCAGGAGCCGTCAGGAGGCCACCTATAGCCGTTGGTGGCGTACTGGGAGCAGAGTCCCTTCGGGGGGTCTAGGCCGCAAGTCTGCTGGAACAAACAGTGGGCCGCCGCAGGCGCGGCATCCGTTCACGTCGCGGTCCACAGGCCCGCTTTCGCGGGACAGGCGCTTTGCGGATTATGTGGCGGATGCGGAACACCACTGGGGCCGGGATGCCGCATATCCGGCAAAGCACCCATGACGGATGGGTGGCCCGCAGCTCGGGCGTGGAAGGCTGTGAACCCGCGCAGCCCGCACCCTGGGGCAGGGCCAACTGCCCCAGGGCTGCGCCACCTTGCGACCAGTAGCCCGGCCCCGGCGTGTCCGTCGGCGGGCCCCGTCAGGACGGACACCCCCGCACCATGAGCGATCTCCCTGTTCCCCGCCCGGCCGGCCCGGCCCCGGCCTGCAGCTGTGGCGCTGCCGGACGCTTCGGCCCTACGCACGCGTTGATCCTGCTGGTCGCCGTCCTGGGGCTGGGCAGCGGCCTGTTCCTCACCGGCACCCAGCCCAGCAGCATCTTCACGCTGCTGGGTGGCTTGGGGGCGATCGGTGCGGCCACCCTCACCGCGGCCGGCGGCGGCCGGCGCCTGGTGACGGTCCTCATCGAGGCCGCGGTGCGGTCCTCCGCGGGCAGGTAGGGGGAAGCCGTGACCCGTTCCTGCCCCGCCGTCACCCCGGACGGCCCTTTCGCGGCCCTCGCCGAGCACCTTGTCTGCCTGCGCCGGGCCGCTCGGCTGACCCAGCGCGCCCTGGCCGAGGCCGCCAGCATCTGCCGTGGCACCGTCCAGCGCGCCGAGTCCGGCGCTGCGGCGCCCTCTCCCGCCGTTCTCGACGCCTACCTGCGAGCATGCCGGGCCAGTGCGCCCGACAAGACCCGGGCCCGGCTGCTGCGCAATCGCGGCCGCACCGCGCTGCGCGGGCGGCTTCGCTCTCTCGACGCGCCGAAGCCCGCGCTCATCCACACCGAGGACGACCTCGGCGCCGCGCTGGCCGCGGTGTACGAGCGGGCCGGCGCACCCTCCCTGCGTGAGCTCAGCCGCCTGGTTCCGCACCGGCCGCCGCTGCCGCCCACCACTGCCTGGCGGATCGTGCACCGCATGGGCCTGCCCGCCAGTCTTGAGCAGCTCGTGACGTTCCTGACCGCTTGCGGTGTCCGCCCGGCCGAGCAGCGGCTGTACGCCGAGGCTTACAGCCTCTTCACCGCCGTCCGGGGCGTACGCGTAACCCCTACGCCCCCACCGCGGCTGACCCACTACACCGACAAAACCAGCCCCCGGTTCAGGAACCTGCTCGACTTCCTGCCCGCCCTCGACGTCGAGGCCGCCCTCACCATCGGCCTCACCCATGCTGTAGCTCAACACCTCCGGCGCAACGGCGCCGCCCTGCCCGCAGGCGTCGATGCCATCTCCTTCTCCTCCCGCCTGCTCTTCGACGACGACGAGTCCCTCATCCCCTCCTCCGAGATCTTCCAGCGCCGATACCCGCCCGAACTTGCCGCGCCCGCCCGCATTCCCGCTCTTCGCACCACCCGGCCGCTGGTCGACAGCATCCAGGCTTCCCCGTCTTGGACCGAACATCTGGCGCGGTAGCGGGAGGAACGCCCAGTCCGGCGGTCAGCTGCCGTCGCGGGCGACGTGCCGGCCGACTGCCATCCAGACCGGCTCGGCCGGCTCTTCCGGCACGGCGCTGGTGAGGCCGTCCAGGTGCTGGACGGCCTCACGGGTGATGTAGCGGTCGGGGTCGGGGGACTGCAGGTAGCGGCGCAGCAGGTCAGCGTCGAGATCCTGGCGCTGGAGGTAGGCGGCGAGGGTGCCGACCAGGAGGTGGTTGTGGGCGAGGGCGTCGGTCAGGGCGTACAGGACCAGGCGCTGCCACTCGCTCATGCTGGCGCCATGCAGGTGCTGGGCGCGGGCGAGGTAGGCGTTGATGCGGCGGCAGTGGTGGCTCACCAGCGCCAGCAGCTGCGGTGGCACTTCCTCTCCCACCGGGCACGGGGAGGGCGCGGCCGTACAGGGTGCGGGCGCGGGCGGCAGGGCATCACGGATCTGCTGCAGGCCTGCGTCCTGCTGCGGGCCGCAGGGGATGTCGCTGCGCCGCTGCGGTCGCTTGCGCGGGTGGGTGGAGGTCATGGCCGTGCCGTCCTTACGGCCGTCCCACGATCCGGCGCCTGACGGGTGGCGTGGCCACACGGGCGGGGCGCTGTGAGCGACGCGGCGCGTCTGGGACCTACCTGTCCACATCAGTCGTGGGCTGACGCGGCACTCAGCCGGGCACCGTCACAGCGCGAACAGGGGGGCGGCACCAGGAAGGACAACGACGGTGGTCCTGCCGGGGTCACGGAGCGGCGGGCGGGCGGCCGGGGCCCGGACTGGGTGTGCCGTGCGGTGCTGCCGCTTCGAGCCTGCGAAATTGGATAAAGAGACGGAATGCCGCGCTCGCACCGCGCTGAGCTGCGGTGATGCGAGATGAAGGGCTCGCGCGACGACGGTACGTCCGTGTGGACACAAGTGTCGGAATGCGTTTGATCGGCCTGGCCCGCCGGGCCTGTCAGGTGCCACGATCGAGGCCTCGCCGAGCCCCGCGGGCGCCTCGCCCGCAACGGCCGCGCGGCTAGCTACATCTGTTGCATCATCAGTTCGAGGAGCACCATGTTCGTCTTCTCCGCCCGCCTGGCCACGGCCGGTGCGGTGGCCGCCGAGTGCGGTGTCGCGTACCCGCTCGCCGACCGTCTCCCGGCCGGTGACGCCGTCGTCATCGTCATCGTCGTTCTGGCCGTCACCGCGCTGGCCGCGACCGGCCACGAAGTGCCCGCGACGCTCGGGGTGCTGGCGGCCGCGGCCGCCAGCCGACTCGCGCGTGCCCGGCCGGGGCGGCGCCTGGACGGGCGCCGCGCGTTCGGCAGGGCGCTCTAAGGTGGCCGGCCGACCGCTCAGCCCCATCCCTGCCAGCACGCCCCCCGAACTGCGGGCTCTCGTCCAGCGCCTGCGCGACGCCAAGGACGCCTCGGGCAAGACCTTTGAGACGCTCGCCAAGGACGGCAAGGTCTCGGAGAGCGTCGTACGCCGCGCCCTCGCAGGAAAGACAGTGCCCCCGCTGGAGACGGTGAAGGCCATCACCCGCGCCTGCGGCCGCAAGAAGGACGGCATGGCACAGGCCTGGTACGACGCGAAGGTGGAGGAGGTCCTGCCCGGCGTGCAGAAGCTGGGCCCGAAGCTGGTCACCTCACCGCGCGAGTTCGTCGAGTCGATGATCTTCATGCGGATCGAGGGCGGGTATCCGCCACTGCAGCAGCTCGAGAAGGTTGCGGGCCGCGCCCCGGACGGCCGGACGCGGCTGCCCCACTCGACCCTCCACCTGGTCCTGCACCGACAGATACCTCCCACAGAGGAGCTGTTCACCGCCTTCATGGAAGCGCTGCCCGTACCCGCCGCCAGCAGGCGTCACTGGCTGGACACCCATCGCCGTCTCTTCGCCGACGCCCCCGCACGGCGCGCCTGGGGACAGCCGCCACCCCCCGTCGTACGCGATGAGCCGCCTGCCTTCACCTCGTGCGAAGGCGCCGACGGTGCGCTCGCGCGCATGGACCGCAACGAGGAGATCAAACGGAAGACCGGATATCTGAAGGAACCGGACGACTACGAGCTCCTCGGCCTCGGCTACCTCAACTCCCCCGCGCCCGAATCCCAGTGGTGGGACGAAGCGGAACTCGCCGCCTGGGAAGCCGAGGCAGCGGCCCAGCAGCCCGCCCTGAAGCATGTCGACCTGCGCGAGGTGCTGCGCGCTTACAACGACCGCAGCGACCCGGCCTGACACCGCCACCTCGCAGCGCAGGGTCCGGGCGCAGCACCTCCGCCACCCCATGCCGTAGCTCCGGGCGGGTACCAGCAGCAGAGGATCGCTGCCGCCTTCGCAGCAACGCGCCACGGACGGGGCGTTGGCCGCTCGGTGTGGACGGCACATTCAGCTGTGCCGTCCACCTCGCCCGGCCAGGAAGGGCACGTGGGCGGCTCAGTCCGTGCTGCCAGTCCCATCCGGGTCCAGCCGGGTTACGAGTTCGGGATGGTCGTAGGCGTCGGCGATGTCTTCGAGCACTTGCCTCATGGCCGGATCGTTCTCAGTGGCCCGCAGATACGCGGCGTGTTCCTCGAGTTGTTCCGCAGCCAGTTCTCCCTCGACCGCCCGCACCGCTTCAAGTGCGCGTGCTTCGATCGCCTGCGCAGAGATGCCGCCGACCAAACTCTCCGGACC
Organism: Streptomyces aureus; assembly: GCF_000725495.1. GTDB lineage: Bacteria > Actinomycetota > Actinomycetes > Streptomycetales > Streptomycetaceae > Streptomyces > Streptomyces aureus_B. The sequence goes on along the minus strand of NZ_JNZD01000020.1, from coordinate 9,447 downwards.
GAGTCCGAGGTCGAGAACGCCTCCCGGCAGGTCCCGCACGGCGCGGCCGATGCGCTCGGCCCTCTTGGTCGGAGCGGGCGGTGCGACGGCCTGCCCGTCCTCGAAGTCGACCTCGTCCAGATGCTCCAGTGCATCACGCACCGTCTTGAGGAACGCATCTTGTGGACGCGGCTCCTGTCCGCGCTCTCGGCGCAGCCGAGCGTCCCAGCGTTCCAGCTGATGGGCAGCCCACAAAAGCTGATGCTCCTCAGCCCACTGAGTCCGGAAGTTCTCCACCAGCAGGTACAGCGGTGGACTCCAGTCCTCCATCAGGTCATAATCCCGACTGTTCTGCTCAGCTGTGTGCCGGATGGTTCGCGCCCGAGCAGCCTGCCGCAGCACCGCCTCGGCCCACGTCTGCACGAAGAACCGTGCTTGCCCCTCGCTCTCGCTCATTCCCCGAGGCTATGGGGCGGCGCCCACGCGAGCCAGACAAATGTGGTTCGTTCAGCCGCTGGGTGCCGGTCTGCGCTGCCGGATCCTCCTGGAGCGGTCGAACTGTCGGCCGGTCTCGTCGCGTCCGTGCGCATCAGACCGTGATAGCGAAGACCCACAGGTGGGGGTCGGGACCGGGGATGATCACGTAGTGGACGATGGCGTTGCGGGTCGTGATGACGCGCACCGACTCGTCCATGCCGTCGTCCTTGTCGGCCTGCGGCCACGACCAGGGGTCGGTGCACGCACGGACCACCGCGTCGTGGAGCTCTTCCTTGGCCGGGCCGGGCAGGTTCTTGATGGTCTCGCCGACATGCGCGGCAAACCGGGCGGGGATGGCCGTCACGCGCCGAAGACCTCGTCCATGGTCATGGAACCGGTTTCGGACCGGCCGTTGGCGATCCACTTCTGGTAGGCGACGCGGGCGTGCATGCGCGCGCGGGCTTCCCGTAGATCGTCGGGTCCGTCCGCGGCGGCCTGGTCGGCTTCGAGGACGCCGGTGACGTAGTCGTTGAGGGACATCCCGGCGCGCTGCGCCGAGGCGCGCACCTTGTCGGCCAGCTCTTGGGCGACACGAGTGTTGAGCTGTGCGATTCCCATAGCAGCGATGTTAGCGATTTGCTAGCAGACAGGGAAGGGAGTCTGTCGAGCGACAAGGGCTGCCTAAGCCATGGCGGCCGGGACGGCGCCCTCGGTCGTCCAGTCGCCGTCGAACAGCGCGGCGACCAGGCGGGCGTGAGCTTCGGGGAGCCGGCCGCCGCCGTGTTTGAAGCGGGTTTTGGCGAGCCAGGCGCCGAGCTGGACGGTTTCGCCGTCGACGCGGATGGTCTCGCGGGACGTGGGGGCGCGGCCCTCGCGGTGGAGGAAGAGTTCCAGGATCTGGACGCTCTGCTCGAAGGTGCGGCGGGTGCGGCGGGCGGGGGCGATCGGGTTGGTCTGAGGAGTGAGGCCGAGGGCGGCCATCAGCTGCTGCTGGCCGGGGGCGAGGGCGGGCCAGGTGGTGAGCTGGCGCCGGAGCCAGGAGCCGATCTTCACCGCGGCCAGGACGGTGTCCGGGGTGAGGGCGGTCGGGTCGGCGCCGGTGGCGAGGTGGGCGCGTAGCAGGTGGTATTTGCGGTGCCAGTCCGCGCCGTGGGGCAAGCGCCAGTCGGGGGCGAGCGCGGTGAGGGCGTCGGCGCGGGCCGCGTCGAGCCGGTCGTGGGCGGCGAGGTGGCGTTGTTCGGCGAGCCAGGCGCCGACGGGGGTGGTGGCGGGGGCGGCGAGGTGGCCGTGGGCGCGGTGGTAGTCGGCGGCCGCGGTGAGGCGGGCGCGCCAGGCGGCGTCGTGCTTGTCCCAGATCATGCCGAGCGCGTCGAGCTCGCCGGTCCATCGGGCTTCGAGGAGACCGGCTTTCGCCGCGTCGCGCATGGTGGTGATGAAGGTGCCGAGGGTGTAGCCGGTGGGGTCGGTGTAGTCGGCGGGGACGTCGAGGTGGCCCATTTCGGCGCGGTAGTTCTGGGCGGCTGCCAGGCCAAGGCGGCGGGAGCGGGAGACGGGCCGGTCGCAGGGGTCGAAGGAGACCAGGTCCATGGCCTGGGCGATGCGCTCGGGGTGGACGGTGAAGTCGAAACTCCAGCGGCGCGCGATGACCTGGCTGGTCTCGCGGGGCAGGCGGTTGGCCTTGTCCGGCAGCCGCTCCATGATGCGGTGGTCGTGGCCGGCCAGCGCGGTGGCGATCGCCCACACCGGCTCGTAGGCGGTGCCCAGGATGTTCTCGCTGTCGGCGCTGGGCGGGATGTAGACGGGGACAATCAGGGAAGCGGTCTTGCCGGAGACGTCCAGGCGCAGCGCGCGGCCAAGAGCCTGGGCGCAGCGCACGACGCTGCGGGTGGGGTCGGCGAAGACGACCGCATCGACGCTGGGGATGTCGACGCCCTCGGCGATCAGGCGGGAGTTCGCCAGGATCGCGCAGTCGGCAGCCGCGAAGCCGGTGAAGATGTCGCCGCGCTGGGCGGGGGTGTGCTCGCCGTGGGCGAAGAACAGTTGCGGGGTGAGGCCGGGGACAAGCGCCGGGTCGGTCCGGGCCAGCAGGCGCAGGGTGTGCGGGAGTTCGCGGGCGAAGCGGCGGGCGTCGGCGACCAGGTTGAAGTAGACCAGCACCTTCTTCAGGTTGTGCTCGGTCATGGCGCGCAGGACGGACAGGTGCAGGGCGGTGGTGCGCAGCGCACCGTCGTCCTCCTCCTCGTCGGCACCGGTGCCGACCCCGGTGCCCGCGGTGCCTGGGGCGGGCAGGTTCAGGCGGCGGCGCAGGTCGGCGTCGGTCAGGGTGGGCACCACGATGCGGTAGTCCGCGGCGCGTCCGTCCTCCACCGCCTGCGCGAGCGGATATTCGAAGATCTTTTTGCCGTAGACCTGCTCGTTGTCCATGGAGTTGGCGAAGGCGTCCACGTCGGCTTCGGCAGTGTCGCGGCGGCGGCGCGGGCGGCTGGTGTCGGCGGACTCCGCCAGCTCCGGGGCGAGGAAGCTACGGGGGGTGGCGGTCATGTAGAGGCGGCGGTCGGCGTGGATGCGCTTCGCGTCGTTGATACGGGACCACTTCTTGTCCGCGCGCCCGGCGATGCGGTGGGCCTCGTCCATGACCGCGAGGTCGAACGCCGGAACCTCATAGCGGGTCTTGCGGGTCTTCTCGATCTTGTCCAGGGAGTCGTAGGTGCAGATCACCGTCAGCGCGGGGATCTGGTCCTTCTCGTCGCCGACCACGGACATCAACGCGGCCAGGGTGCGCGGGTCGGTGGCCGACATGACGTGCGCGGCGACCAGGTCGCTGCGGCCTTCCACGTCCATGGAGGAGACGATCACCATGTGCTCGAGGTGCCCGTCGCGGCGCCAGGCCAGCGCGGTCTGCGCGGCCAGGTCGAGGGTGGGCACGACGAACAGGACGAGGCGTGCGTCGAGTTCGTCCGCCAGCCGGATCGAGACCAGCGTCTTGCCGGTGCCCGTAGCCGACACGTACAGGGCGCGCGTTCCGGGCCGCCGCAGGTGACGCGCCAGCCGTGAGACGGCCTCGGCCTGATCGGGGAAAAGCCGGGCGCGCCCGGGGCGGCCGGGGCGCGGTAGTTCCACCGCAGTCATGACAGCTGTTCTCCGAGTCAGTGATTCCAGTAGCCGCGGCGGGGCAGTTCGACCCACACATCGGCAGGTCCGGCCACGGCGCGTCTGTCGTCCAGGCGCAGGCCTGCGAAGGCGCAGGCGTAGGCGACGGCGTTGTCCTGGTAGAGGTACGCGGCCAACACCTGCCCGGACGTGTCGTTCTCGTGCGGTTCCCCGCCGGGGTGCAGGTCCCAGCCTTCGAGCGTTCCGTGACGGGCGATGCTGCCCTGGTTGCCGCTCTTGGGATTGGCGTAGAGGCCGTAGCAGATCGTGCCGGCGGACAAGCGGGCCAGCACGCCCGGCATCTGCGGCGCATAACCCCAGGGCTGGGTGACGACGCAGCCGCCCGGCACGGACGTCACGCCGATGATCTGCAGGCTCTCGTCCATGTCGTACGCGTAGGGGTCTTCCAGCAGCCCGTCGATGAGTTCGCCGTCCACCGGCGCCGCCTGAAGACGGCTCACCGCCTCGGCCGCGTCGATGCCGGCCACACAGGCCAGGCCCGTGCCGTCGTAGTAGAAGTCACCCAGCGCCGCGGTGAGGCGGTCGGCCTCCTGCGCTGCCGCACGCTCGGTCAGGGTCAGGGACACCCCTTGCGGTGCCGCGAACAGCTCCGGTGTCGGTCCGGCCAGGCTCAGCCGCCCCGGTGACCAGCCGCCGAGCAAGGGCCGCCAGGGATCGGCACCGGCGGCGGCGAGCGCTCGCGCGTTTTCCGGCTTCCTGGACATGACGGCTTCCCACAGGGCCGTCACCCCGTTCTCCAGCGCGTCCACATCCCCGACCCTGCGGGCCAGCTCCGCGACGGCCTCCGGGGAGCCGAACGCCGCTGCCCGGTGCAAGGGCCGGCCCCCGCTCCAACTCTCCGGATCGGCGCCATCGTCGAGGCGCCGACGGATGTCGTCGGCATCCGTCCAGTCCCAGCCCATCCCGTCCCAGCCTGCCGCCACCGATCCCCCTCGAAGAACACCGCACGACTTTCGCACTGCTTCGTCACGCTCTCACCCGGCACCAGCACAACGGCCACGAACACACGTCGCTCCAGGCCGCTGGCACACCATCCAGGCTCCGCAACCGGACCTTATCACCCCGAACATCATCCGTACGCGAAAAGCACGCTATCCGTACGGTCAATGTACGGTTGATGGGGTAGGGTTGGCATCGGAGGTGTTCCATGTCCGAGCTCTTCGACGCGGTCGACGCGCTGATCGCGTCCCGCTCCCCCCTGCCGCCGCCGGCCGAACGCAGGCGTCTGCGCCAAGCGCACGCCCTGACCCTGGACGAGGTGGCCGCGGCCCTCGATGTCCGGCGGGCGACGATCGGCGGCTGGGAGTCGGGCAAGGCCGAGCCGAGGCCTCCGCAGCGCGAGGCGTACGCGCGCATGCTCGCCCAACTCGCCCTCCTCTACCCGGCCATGGAGACCACCGCTCCCATCGCAGCCCCGCAGCCCGAAGCCCCCGCACCGGAGGCGTCCGACACGACGGGACCGCGACCCGCAGGCGCGAAGGCGACAGCCACGCCCGCTCCCGCCCACTTCCCCGTTCCGGCCTCCGAGGCCGAGGACGCCGCCCCGGCGCCTGCCTCAGCGTCCAGTCCGGCCTCGCGCCGTCCGGGCGCGTCGAAGGCCGCTGCCCGCACGCCTAGTGCCGGGCCCGCGCACGGGCAGCACGGGCACGGGCCGCTGCTGGTCCTGGACGCCGATGCGGACGGGCAGGTGACCGGTTACGGCGTCGGGGGTCTGCTCCTGGACGTGCCCGCCAAGTCTCTGCCCGCGCTGGTCGAGTGGGCTTTGAGCGAGGCGCAGTTGGGGGCGGAGCGGTTGCACGGTTCGGGCAGGGACGCCGACCCGCTGCTGGTCCTCACGACCTCGGCGTGTGAGCGCTACGGTCTGCCCGCCCAGCTGCCGGAGGCGGCAAGGCTGGCCGGGCGGCTCCCGGAGGGGCACAAGGTGCTGGGCCAGCTCGAGCGCGCCGAGTGGCAGCTCACCAAGCGGGGGCTCGGGCCGTGGGCGCGGATCTACCGCCCCGCGCAGGGAGGCCGCCGCAGCTGCGTGCAGCTGTGCATCCCCTCCTGGCACGCCCTCGACGACCGTGCCTGGGGCCATGCCGCGCAGCTTGGTCCGGCGGAGCTCGCGCGGGTGCTGGGCGTGTACGCGCAGCGGGTCGTCACCCCGGTGGGCACCACCGCGGTGACGGGGCTTCACCTGATGACGGCGCTCAACCCGCCGACCCGCGCGAGCGAGCCCGACGCCGCCGGCAAGCGGCACCGCGAACTGCGGCCCGGATCGCTGGGAACCGAAGCCCTGGATCCGGCGCCCTGCGAGGCGACCGACGGACACCCCGTCCTCGCGGACCTGCCCCGCTTCCACGTCCGCGGGCCCGGCGAGAAGCTGATGGAGGAGGCCTACGACTGGGCGCGGGAGATGACGGACGCCGAGTGCATGCAGCACTTCCTGGTCGGCATCGACGTGAACCTGGCGTTCGGCGCGGCCGCCAACGGCGCGGTCGTCGGCCTGGCCACTCCCCCGGTGCACGTCGTGCGTCCGGCGTTCGATCCGGCGGTGCCCGGCTCCTGGCTGGTCGACCTCTCCCACGTCGACCCGTCCCGGGTGAAGATCGGCAAGCAGTGGCGCGACCTCGACGGCGACCTGCTGCCCAGCGCGTTCACGCCGAGTGGGGAACGCCCCACGGGCCCGGCCTGGTACGCCACCCCGACCGTCGCCTACGCCGTCGAGCTCGGCTACGACGTGGCCCCGGTGGAGGGCTGGCTGCGCCCGGAGAGCGGCCGCTACCTGGACGGCTGGTACAAGCGGCTGCGCGACGCCTACGTCGCCACCATGGCCGATCTCGGCGTGGGCGAGAAACTGGGCCCACGCGAATTCCTTCAGGCGATGGACTGCTACAAGCAGCGCGATCCGGAACTGGCCCTGGTGCTGGACGCGGTGAAGATGACGGTCAAGGGCGGCATCGGCAAATTGCAGGAGAAGGCGCGCGGCGGAGGCTGGAAGCCGGGCCACGCCTGGCCCGCGCTGGCCCGCCCGACCTGGCGCCCCGACATCCGCGCCGCCGTCATCTCCCGCGCCCGCATCAACATGCACCGCAAGATGCTCAACCTCGCCGCGGCCACCGGCCGCTACCCCATCGCGGTCCTCTCCGACTGCGCCGTGTACGCCGCCGACGGACCCAGCCCGCTGGACGTCCTGCCCTACGGAGCCGACGGCAAGACCGTCGCGGGCAGCTTCCGCCTCGGTGTCTCGCCGGGGATGGTCAAGCACGAGGGCACCCAGAGCGTGCTGTGGGGGGCGAAGAAGTCCGAGGAACTCGGCGCAGACGGCCACATCGCCAACCTCGCCCGCTACATCAAGACCGGCCGGGCCGACAGCCCGGACACCGGGAAATAGAGGGGGACGGCATGGTCACCGTCGCGGAAGAACTCGACCGGGCAGTCCAGGGCGCCTTCACACGGCCGCTGCCCAAATCCGCCGGGGCGCAAATGCGTTACCTGGTCCGACAGCACCAGCACAGCACCCGGCAGGTGGCCGAACTCCTCGGCATCAGCCAGCGCACCGTCGAGCGGTACGTGAACAACCAGATCAAAAAGCCGCGCCCGCAGCTCGCCGACCGGCTGGGGGCCGAGGTCCTCGCCCGCTGGCAGCCACAGATCCGCGCCCGGGCCCGGCAGGCCGCGGCCACCACGAACGGCATCATGATCGACGTCCAGGGCCGGTTCGGCTACACCGCCGCCGGCGGCAGCACCGACCAGTCCCGCGTACGCCACCTCACCCTCCCCCTCCCTCCCCACCACGCCGCCCGCCTCCTCCAAGCCCAGCAGGACGGCACCGACGAGGACGACCTGCGCCAGATCGCCGCCGAAGCACTCGGCGAGGTCTACTTCCGCGACAACGGCCGCCGCGCCCACGGCCTCGAAGTCCACCTCACCGACCTCGTCGACCTCCGGTTCGAGCTGTAGACCGCAGGTCTCTCTAGTCATCGGGCAGCGGGGCAGATAGTGGTGCCCAACTACCCCTCGAACAAGGAGCAGTTGGAGGTCATCACCTTCAAGGACGGCGACCGCATCGTCGGCGCCGTCGAGCTGCGCACCGGCGAGGAGGACCTGGTGGTCTTCCCGGTGGCGGGTTCACGGGGGACGCTGGACGACTCCGTCCAGACCACTGCAAAGCTGACGCCCTTCGACCAGCGACGACGAGATCGGCGAGGGCGAGGTGCCGGTCGATCTCGGGGTGCTTCTCGCGGGTGCTCGCGAACTCGGCGGCGTCGACGACCTCGACGAGCCCTCCGTAGACGATCCCCGGATGCTCGCTGGCGAGCACCATGCGTACGAGTTCCTGGGGCTCGGCGAGTCCGCTGGCCTCGATGACGATGACGTCGATGCGTGCGGAGGGCCGAGCCAGCCGGTCCAGGTATTGATCAATCTCGATCGCGCTGAGTCGTTGACCACGGCCCCGATACGGCTGCCACCACTGCGGTGCAGGAGGTGGTTGAGCAGTGTGGTCTTGCCGGAACCCAGGAAGCTGGCGAGACCGACTCACCATGCGCCCTCTCTGAACCGGTGCGCGCACCGGCTCACGGGACCGGCGCTCAGCTCCCTGTCGCGCCACAACCGACGGCCGGCCGGACGGTCGCCTGATTCGGGGGTTGACATGGCCACACAGAACCAAGGGGTGCGGACGCTGGGTTCTGCCGCGACGGCAGGGCTCGCGTTCGCGGTAGGGATCCTCGCGGTCCTGGTCGCCCAGCAGCGCCGGTTCAAGGAACAACGCCTGCGTGAACCCAAACAGCGTCGCAGAAAGCATGAACGGGCCGAAGAGTGGAAAGACTTATCGGCGATCCACAGATTCAGAGGAATGGCGGCCATCGGCCAGTCGCACGCAGTCGGACTAGCAACTCGCCCCACTTGCGCCTCTGGTCGCTCAGTTCGCTTCCATAGCGCTGCCCTGGCGAGGCAAAATCCTCAACTGCACGAGATCGCCTCGGTATAGATATTCGCGCAGCAAGTAGACTATGTCCCGAATCGGGATAAGGTGCCATGGTTTGCACCGTCTAAACCTGAGGACCGGGATCCAGTTGAAGATCATGCGTCGTATCGGCGCATCTCCACGCGAACGAGGCAGCCTGCCGGACGGCACACGCCCCGATATCTTCGAGCTGAGCGACGGAAATTTCGCCGTTATCGACACAGAAGCGACAGCGGCACTCGACAAGCAGCTCCCTCCCCACGCGGCACGCGCGGATTACGAGCGCATCGTAATCATCAGCAGAGAGACACTCCTGCGCGCCAAGAGGGACATTCCCGAGCAGTGAAACGGTCACCGGGCAGATCTGCTTTTGCAGCCGCCCCATCAGCACCATAAGGCTGCCTGCTTCACTCGACGAAGGGGCCCTGGAATCACGGTCCTTGCTTGCCGGCCGGACGCGCCTCCAGAGCCCCCGTCGCAGTCACCAGCCCCACCACCACATGCGTGAACAGGAGGGAGGAACCCTTGACCAATTCCGAAGCTACACACCGCCAACAGCGACGTCGAGCGACACAAGGTCCCGCGGTCACCGAATCGGATGCAGAAGGCGCAGCGCGCCATATCAGCTTCAGCGTCCCCGTGCCGCGGTCCGGCTGGGCCTCGGCAATCGGCGCCACAACCGGCGGAAGCGGCCTGGCACTCGCCGCCGGCCACGTTCAACCCGGCTACGTATGGCCTTGCGTGATCTTGATCGCACTCGGCATGACGTACGACCTAGGCCGTTTCGTTTAGATCATCGGATCGTTGGTCCGGGTGTGCCGTTAACTGACGCGCAGTGGGCGCGGATCGAGCCGTTGCTCCCGGACCGGACG
>NZ_JNZD01000019.1 GCF_000725495.1 Streptomyces aureus | reverse complement strand
ACCGTCCGTGTACGGCTTCTTGGCCTCCAGGCCGAAGCCGGTCGCCCGGTGCCGGCGCAGCTGCTCGACCTCGCTGAACGAGCCCGCGTCCAGCAGCAGCTCGATACGCTCCCGGGCGGTCAGCTTGCCCTTGGCGTGCTGCGCCTCGGTCGCCTTCTCGCTCGGCCCGGCCAGCGCCTCCGCACGGATGGCGTGCAGCTCCGCCACGCGGCCACGCGCGTCGGTCGGTTCGCCGGTGGGGATCGTGGTGCTGGCGGTGTCGGCCTCGTCCAAAACGGTCATGTAGCGACCATACGAAGTCCGCCAAGGAAAGAGGCCCGTCGACTCTGCACAGTCTCCGGACCGTTTTCCTGGCGCCCCTGAACAGAACCACCATCACATGCAGGCGATCCGACTGCCCGGAGGGGTTCGGCCTTGTGGGGGTCTCACAAACGGTTCCGCCGAGTGCCGTTCGGCATTCAAGCACGGCCCATGCCGTCACCGGGGTGACGCGACCCCCGTTCGGCGGTTCGCGCCGCGTCCGAGCGCCGGTTCGGCGGCCGGTCCGCGCTTCCTGTTGGAGCGACTCCACGGGGGTACCCGGTGCCGGTGTCCGACGTCCGGGCCGCCCGGCGAAGGCCCGCCCAGGACGACCCGGCGTCACGGCACGCGCACACTCCGGATGCTGTTGAAAGTTGAACGGAATAGGTCTACGGTTGCCCGTGTTGACCTCGTTGAACATTCAACAGAATGACGCCGTGGCTCCCCCCGGAACCGCGGCCCGTCCCCCCAAGGAGCATCTGATGGGCATCTTCGGCCGCAAGACCACCGACACCGCCGAGAACACCTCCGCCGTCGCCACGGCCACCGCCGGCGCCGTCAGCCCGGACCTGGCCGCCCTGACCGGCGACTACACGATCGACCCGGCCCACTCGACGATCGGCTTCGTCGCCCGGCACGCGATGGTGACCAACGTCAAGGGCTCGTTCAAGGACTTCGAGGGCACGCTGCGCCTGGACGGCACCGACCCGGCCCGGTCGACGGCTTCCCTGGACATCAAGATGGACAGCATCGACACCGGTTCCGCCGACCGTGACGGTCACCTCAAGAGCGCCGACTTCTTCAAGACCGACGAGTTCCCGGCGATGACCTTCCGCTCCACCAAGGCGGAGGCGCTCGGCGGTGACGACTACCGGATCACCGGCGACCTGGAGATCCTCGGCACCACCAAGCAGATCAGCATCGACCTGGAGTTCAACGGCGCCGCCAAGGACCCGTTCGGCAACGAGCGCGTGGGCTTCGAGGGCAAGGCCGAGATCCTGCGCTCCGAGTGGGGCCTCACCTGGAACGCCGCCCTGGAGACCGGTGGCGTCCTCGTCTCCGACAAGATCAAGCTGAACTTCGACATCTCGGCGATCCGGAACGCCGGCTGAGCCACGGGCCCAGGCCCCCGCTTCGACGCACGCTTTCCCTCGGCGCCGAGCTCCCCGCACAGGGGCGCTCGGCGCCGCCGTGTGCGCGGGGCGCGAGGGCCGTACGCACGGGGCGTCGCCGGGTCCGGATGCCTGGGGAGCCCGGGATGCATGGGGCGCCCGGAGTGCCTGGGGCGCCCGGGATGCCACGGGGAGCCCGGAGTGCTCCCCGTCCGCCCCACGCCCCACTCGCTCCGCTCCCTCCCTCGGCCGCGCGTCTCAGAAGCCGCCGCCGAAGTCGCCGCCGCCCCCGCCGCCGAAGTCCCCTCCTCCCCCGCCGTCGCCGAAACCGCCGCCGAAGTCGCCGGGGTCGAAGTCGGCTCCGGAGACGTCCCCGCCGTCGTAGCCGCCGCCGAAGTCGCCGTAGCCGGTGCCGTACGCGGCCCCGTACCCGGGGCTCGACATCATGCTGCCGAGCACGGTCCCGACGAGCAGGCCCGGCAGCACGCCGCCGCCGAAGTAGCCGCCCGCCCAGGGCCCGTACGCCGGACCGGCGTCCCAGTACGGGCGGCGGCCGTTCGGGGTCTCCACCTCGCGCACGGCCGGTTCCTCACCGCCGGTGAGACGCATCCAGTCCGCCTTGCAGACCGGGACCTCGCGGGGCGCGCCCCCGGCGGGCGTCCAGGCCGCGTCGGCGACGGACGGCCCGTGCCGGGGGTCGAAGAAGCAGGGCGCCCGGCGTTCGGGCACGGGCCGCCCCTCGCGGCGCGCGGCGAGGACCGCGAGGGAGAAGCGGCCGCCCTCCAGGGACTCGGTGACGGCGCGCACGTCCTCGGGTCTGCGCGCCCCGGCCATGAGCGACTTCGCCTGTTCGTAGGCGTCCAGCGCGCGTTCGTAGTCCGCGCGCATCGCGTCGTCGGCGCCGGCCTCGGCGGGATGGAAGTCGAGCCGGTCCAGTTCCTCGCCGAAGGCGGTGATGTCCTCGTCCACGACCACGCGGAGCCGCTCCAGCGCCGCCCGCTGTTCCTCCTCGTCGCGGCGACGGTTGCGCCGCACGACCACGTAGGCGCCCGCTCCGCCCACCACGGCCACCGCGCCGACCGCGATCAGCGCTCCCGTGGGCACGCCGCCGCTGTCCATGCCGCCTCCCCAGCTCGCGGGGGCCGAGCCGTGGATGTTGGCGAGCGCCCGGTCGGTGAACTCGTTCAGCTGGGTGTTCGCGTCCGAGACGCCCTGCACACTGGCGACGAGGTTCTGTACGGCCGTGCGGGACATCACGGCGGAATCGGCCCGGGCGTCGAAGCGGTCGCCGAGGCGGATCGCGTAGAGGCCGGTGATCCCGGTGTCGGTGCGCAGGTTCCGGAAGAGGTCCTGGGTGGGGAAGTCCGCGGGAAGGACCGCGACGAAGACCGGCTTGTCCGCCTTCTCGATCTTGGTGGAGAGCGCGTCGGCCTCCGCGCCGGAGAGCTGGCCGGAGGCGGCCGGGTCCACGTAGACGGGCCCCTCGCGCAGGGCCGCCGCGACCGTGGAGACGTCGGTGGCGGCTTCTGCCCGGGGCGCGGGGAGCCACATCGTCGCCAGGGCCGCGAGTATCAGCGCGGCCAGCAGGCCCGGAAGTCCTCGGGTGCGTGCGGCCCTCATGCCTTGAAGCTACCCGAACCGGGGCGAAAGAGGACACCGGTACGGCGGCTCGCCGGCGGGCGGGCACCGGCACCTCGCCCGGCGGCCACGGACCGTCCGCGCCGCCGGAACCGCGGGAACCGTCCGCGCCGCCGGAACCGCGGGAGCCGCTCATGCCACCGGTATCACCGGATCCACCGGAAACGGCGCGGGCCGGCCGGGGCTGGAACCCAGCCCCGGCCGGCCCTACCGTCCGCCCCCCTCCCCGGGAAGCGGCTCCCTCACGCCGCGCGGTACGCCTTCGTCAGTTCGGCCACCGCCTTCGCGTAGTGGCCGGTCAGCAGAAGGTGGTCCGCGTTCGCGAAGTGCCCCGCGTTCGCCGCGCCGAGCGACGGGCCGATCTTCTGCTGGACGAGCAGGCGGGCCCTGGTGACGATCCTGCGGGCGTCACGGTCGGCCCCGGCCCGTTCCGCCGCCGCGGCCACCAGGGCCATCTGGTGCAGCGTGGCCTCGCCGCCCCTCGGCGTCTTCGTCAGCGTGGTGAGACCCCATCCGTACGGGAACTGCGGGTCGTAGGAGGAGTCACCGACGTTGATCGGCAGCTGGTCCGCGGACTTCGGCCAGGTCACCGGGAGCTGCCCGGTGAAGGCGCGCCTTCCGTAGAGGACGTCGGCGACGCCGTCCCCCTCGGTGCCCGGCAGCCAGGAGGCCACCAGGGCGTCGATGGCGCCGAGCCGGTCGCCGATGAGCTGCGGGCGGCCCGAGACGACCAGCACCGCGCACTTCATGGCCGCGCACACCTTGTCCACGGCCGCCTTGTCCGCCGTGGTCAGCTCCAGGTCGTTGCCGTTGCCGACGTCGCCCACGCCCTCCGCGTACGGGGTCTCGCCGACGACGACCACGCCGACGTCGTAGCCCGAGGTGGGGGCCGAGGCGTCCTTGGAGTAGGTGACGTTCCCGCCGGCGTTCCGCATGCCCTGGAGGATCGTCGTGCCCCCGGGGACCGGGCCGGACTGTCCTTGCCAGGTGAGGGTCCAGCCGCCGGACTGGTTGCCGAGGTCGTCGGCGTTCGAACCGGCGACGTACACCTTCTGGGACTTCTTCAGCGGCAGTACGCCGTTCGCGTTCTTCAGCAGGACCTGGGACTCGGCGGCGGCCTGCCGTGCCACGGCCCGGTGCGCGGACGAGCCGATCCGCGAGGCGCCGCTCGTGTCCGCGTAGGGCTTCTCGAAGAGGCCGAGCCGGAACTTCTGGGTGAGGATGCGCGCCACGGCGTCGTCGATCCGCTTGGTGGTGACCCGGCCCGCCTTCACCTCGTCCGTGAGCGTCGCCCGGAAGTCCTTGTAGGAGTACGGCACCATCATCATGTCCACGCCCGCGTTGACCGAGGTGCGCACGTGCGCCGCGTAGTCGCCGGGGAGCTGGTCGATGGCGTTCCAGTCGCTGATGACGAAGCCGTCGAAGCCCATCCTGCCCTTGAGCACGCCGTTGATCATGTCGGCGCGGGCGTGCATCTTCACCGGGCCCTGGCCGTCACCGACGATGTCGAGCGAGGAGTACGACGGCATGACCGAGCCGACGCCCCGGTCGACCGCGGTCGTGAACGGGGCCAGGTGGACGGCCTCCAGTTCCTTGCGGGTGACCTTGGTGACGCCCTGGTCGAGGGTGTACGAACCCGTCGTGGACGTGCCGTAGCCGGTGCCGCCGTCGCCGACGAAGTGCTTGGCGGTGGCGAGGACCTTGTCGTCGTCCTTCAGGTCCTTGCCGCTGCGGGCGCCCTGCAGGCCCTGGACGACCGTCTCCATGGACTGGACGAGCGCCGGGTCCTCGCCGAAGGACTCGTAGGAACGGCCCCAGCGTTCGTCGCGCGAGACGCACAGGCAGGGGGCGAAGTCCCAGGGGATGCCGGTGGCGCGGACCTCGGCCGCGGTCACCGCGCCCGTCCGCTCCGCGAGGGCCGGGTCGCGGGTGGCGCCGATGCCGATGTTGTGGGGCATGACCGTCGCGCCGGCCAGGTTGTTGTGGCCGTGCACGGCGTCCACGCCGTAGATCAGCGGGATCTGCAGCCGGGTGGCCCGGGTCCGCAGCTGGTAGCCGTCGATCATCTTCGCCCAGGCCGCGGGGGTGTTGGGGGTCGGCGTGGAGCCGCCTCCGGAGAGCAGCGACCCGAGGTCGTAGGCGGCGATGTCGCCGCCGGTGCCGATCGCGCCGCGCTCGGCCTGGGTCATCTGCCCGGTCTTCTCCTCCAGGGACATCCGGGAGAGAAGGTCGGCGACCCGCTTCTTCACGGGCAGCTTCGGGTCCAGGTACGGGAGTCCGTGGGCGTCGATCACGACCTGCGGGGTCTCGGCGGGGGCCTTGGCGCCGGTGACCGTGAGCTTGAGCGGGATCGTCTCGGCGTCCTCGGCGGAGCGGTCGCGCAGGGTCGGGACCCTGACGACGCGGCTGGTGCCGGACACCGTGCCCGCCGGGAAGGTGACCTCGCCGTGGACCGGGGTGTAGTCCCGGCCGGCGGTGGCGGTGCCGCCCGCGCTCTCGTAGGCGACGGTCACGGGTTCGTCGATGGGGGCGGAGCCGGTGGTGGCGACGGTGACCTTCACGGCGGCCGTGGCGCCCTCGCGGACCGGGTAGACCGCGGAGTCGGTGGTGACGGAGGCCCGCAGGGACTGGTCGGCCTTGCCGTACAGCTCGACGTCGTCCATGGCGAACTGCCCCGCGACGCCGACCGGCAGGGTGAGGGCGTAGCCCCACATCTGCGTCAGGCCGAGGACGTGGTCGATGCCGCCGACGGGCTGGTAGTCCGTGCGGTAGACGAAGTCGGCGAAGGGGATCTCGATCTGCTTCCAGCCGGTGAAGTCGTCGGTGAAGGACGTCGTCCACAGCTCGGACGCCTCGCCGTTCGCCCCGCCGTCCTTGATCTCGAAGGAGATCTTCTTGGCCGTGTCGCGGCCGTCCCACCAGAAACGGATGCCCTTGTGCGCGGACCAGTCGTGGCCCGGCCGGTCGGCCGCGAAGTCGTGGGTGAAGCCGCCGTAGCCGCTGATGTCGTAGTCACCGGTGAGGACCTTGGCGCCCTCGGGGGCGTCGGACCGCGCGGTCAGGGCGAGCTTCGGCGGGTCGTCGCTGTCGCCGCCCCAGGTGAAGAGTCCCTCGGCCGGCTGGCTCGCGAAGGGCACCTCGCCCTCGAAGCGGTCGACCGGCACCGGCGCCGGTTCATCGGCCGCGGCCGCTCCCGCCGAGGCGAGCGGCAGCAGTCCGGCGATCAGCGCGGCACCGGCCAGCAGAGCGGTTCTTCGTACGGAGTTCCGATCGAGCCCGGTCAATGGGGTTCCCCTCGACTCTCACGTGGTTCGGACGACGTGCTTCCCGACGATGACGTGCCGCTCTGTTCCCTCGCTCGTCTCACGACTTAGATCACGGCGTGAGTTAACTGGCGTCCCGGCAACCCGTCAAGACTTCACGCCAGAACCGGTACACACTCAACTCACGGCCGGATCAGTGCAGTTGTTCCTTCAAAGTCTGAACGCGCACCCCCTTGACGCGGGTCCGCAGCCGTCATTTACTCACGCCTCGCACGCCTCCCAACCCCCACCTTCGAAAGGGCGGCGCTCCATGAGGAGATCCACTCGGGCGGCCCGGCTGATCGTCGCCGGGCTGCTGGCCACCGCGGGATTCACGGCGGCCGCGCCCGCTCACGCGGCGGGCGAACAGGTCACGGCCTACCTCACGACCACGGACGACGACGGCGGGCGTCATGTCGTGCGCGGGCTCCAGGCGCAGGCCCCGTTCGCCTTCCAGTCGGGCACCGGCGGCAGCGGCGAGAACATCACCGTCGACGAGAACACCCGGTACCAGACCTTCACCGGCGGCGGCGCGTCCTTCACCGACACCGCGGCCTGGCTGATGAACAGCAGCGGCGCCCTGTCACAGGGCACCCGCGACGCGACGATGCGCAAGCTGTTCTCGCCGACGGACGGGATCGGGCTGTCCTTCCTGCGCAACCCCATGGGCGCATCGGACCTCGCCCGCTACGGCTACACCTACGACGACGTGCCGGCCGGGCAGAGCGACCCGAACCTCGCGCAGTTCTCCATCGGGCACGACCTGGCCGACGTGGTGCCGCTCACCAAGCAGGCGCTCCAGCTCAACCCGGCCCTGACCGTGATGGCCTCGCCGTGGACGGCACCGGCCTGGATGAAGGACAGCGGGTCGCTGAACGGCGGCTGGCTGAAGGCGGAGGACTACGGCGCGTACGCCTCGTACTTCGTGAAGTACCTCCAGGCGTACCGGGACCAGGGCGTCCCCGTCTCCTACGTCACCGCCCAGAACGAGCCGACCTGCTGCTCCGGGTACCCCTCGATGAGCTGGAACGCCTCGGGGCTCGCCTACTTCACCAAGAGCGAGCTGCTGCCGAAGCTCCAGGCGGCCGGGCTGTCCACCAAGGTGCTCGCCCACGACTGGAACTGGGACGTGTACGACTCCTACGCGGCGGCCACGGTCGACGACGCGGCGGTCCGCTCGCACCCGAACTTCGGCGGGATCGCCTGGCACGGATACGGCGGCGACATCGCCAAGCAGACGAGCGTGCACAACCAGTACCCGGGCCTCGACGCCTTCGGCACCGAGCACTCGGGCGGCACCTGGATCGCGAACCAGCAGCGCGAGGACATGCTCAACATCGTCGACTACACCCGCAACTGGGCGAAGTCGGTGACCAAGTGGTCGCTCGCCGTGGACCAGAACAAGGGCCCGCACAACGGGGGCTGCGGCACCTGCACCGGACTGATCACCGTGCACAACGGGGACGGCGCGAGCGGGACCGTCGACTACACGGTCGAGTACTACACGATGGGGCACTTGACGAAGTTCGTCCGGCCCGGGGCGCAGCGGATCGCCTCCACGGCGTCCTCCGCCGTCCCGAACGTCGCCTGGCGCAACCCGGACGGGTCGAAGGCGCTGATCGCCTACAACGACGGTTCCGCGGCGAAGACGGTCACGATCGACTGGGGCGGCCAGCACGCCACGTACTCGCTGCCCGGCAAGACGTCGGCGACCTTCACCTGGTCCGGCACGCAGTCGGGCGGGGGCGGCCAGAGCGGGGCGCTCGTCGGACTGGCCGGCAAGTGCCTGGACGTGGCGGGCGCGTCGAGCGCCAACGGCACCGCGGTGCAGCTCTACGACTGCAACGGCACCACGGCGCAGCGGTGGACCGTGGCGGCCGACGGTTCGGTCCAGGCGCTCGGCAAGTGCCTGGACGTGACCTCTGCGTCGACCGCCGACGGGGCGAAGGTGCAGTTGTACGACTGCAACGGGACCGGTGCGCAACGGTGGTCGTACAACTCTTCGACCGGTGACGTCGTCAACACGGCGGCGAGCAAGTGCCTCGACGTGACCGGCAACGTGTCGGCCAACGGGACCCGGGCGCAGATCTGGTCGTGCACGGGGGCCGCCAACCAGAAGTGGCACCTGCAGTAGGGCGGGGCGTGTCCCGCCCTCGACGGGGGGCGGGACACGAAGCGTGCGGGAACAGCGGTGGCGCCTGCGGCGTCGCCCGGTCACCGCTGCCGAGCGGCCGCTACGCGGCGGGCTCCACCCCGGCGCGCAGCAGGCCGTAGGTGTACGCGTCCTCCAGGGCCTGCCAGGACGCGGCGATGACGTTCTCCGCGACGCCCACCGTGGACCACTCCCCCGTGCCGTCGGAGGTGGAGATGAGGACACGGGTCGTGGACTGCGTGCCGTGCTTGCCCTCCAGGATGCGGACCTTGTAGTCGACCAGCTCCAGCTTGGCGAGCTGGGGGTACAGCGTCTCCAGGGCGACGCGCAGGGCGCGGTCGAGGGCGTTGACGGGGCCGTTGCCCTCGGCGGTGGCGACGATGCGCTCGCCCTTGGCGAAGAGCTTGACCGTGGCCTCGTTGGCGTGGGAGCCGTCGGGGCGGTCCTCGACAATGGCCCTCCAGGACTCGACCTCGAAGTAGGTGCGCTTGCGGCCCTCGGCCTCCTCGCGGAGCAGGAGTTCGAAGGACGCGTCGGCGGCTTCGTAGGTGTAGCCCTTGAGTTCGCGTTCCTTGACGCGCTCGACGACACGGGCGACGAGCTCGCGGTCGTCGCCGAGGTCGACGCCGAGCTCCTTGCCCTTGAGCTCGATGGAGGCGCGGCCGGCCATGTCGGAGACCAGCATCCGCATGGTGTTGCCGACCTGCTCGGGGTCGATGTGCTGGTACAGGTCCGGGTCGACCTTGATGGCGGAGGCGTGCAGGCCCGCCTTGTGCGCGAACGCGGAGACACCCACGTAGGGCTGGTGGGTGGAGGGCGTGAGGTTGACGACCTCGGCGATGGCGTGCGAGATCCGGGTCATCTCCCGCAGCGCTCCCTCGGGGAGCACCTTCTTGCCGTACTTCAGCTCCAGGGCGGCGACGACGGGGAAGAGGTTGGAGTTGCCGACCCGCTCGCCGTAGCCGTTGGCGGTGCACTGGACGTGGGTGGCACCCGCGTCGACGGCGGCGAGGGTGTTGGCGACGGCGCAGCCGGTGTCGTCCTGGGCGTGGATGCCGAGGCGGGCCCCGGTGTCGGCCAGGACGGTGGAGACCACGGCCTGGACCTGGGCGGGGAGCATGCCGCCGTTGGTGTCGCACAGCACCACCACGTCGGCGCCGGCCTCGTGCGCGGCGCGCACGACGGACTTGGCGTAGGCGGGGTTGGCGCGGTAGCCGTCGAAGAAGTGCTCGCAGTCCACGAAGACGCGGCGGCCCTCGGCGACCAGGTGGGAGACGGTGTCGCGGACCATCTCCAGGTTCTCCTCCAGCGTGGTGCGCAGCGCGAGCTCCACGTGCCGGTCGTGGGACTTGGCGACCAGCGTGATCACCGGGGCACCCGAGTCCAGGAGTGCCTTGACCTGGGGGTCCTCCGAGGCCTTGCCGCCGGCCCGGCGGGTCGCGCCGAAGGCCACGAGCTTCGCGTGCCGGAAGTCGATCTCCTGGGTGGCGCGGGCGAAGAACTCGGTGTCGCGGGGGTTGGCGCCGGGCCAGCCGCCCTCGATGAAGCCCACCCCGAAGTCGTCCAGGTGCCGCGCGATGGCCAGCTTGTCCGCGACGGTGAGGTTGATGCCCTCGCGCTGCGCGCCGTCGCGCAGCGTCGTGTCGAAGACGTGGAAGGAATCGTCGACTCCGCTGGTTTCCGTCATGGTCTCAAGGCTCCTGTGTTGAAACTCGGTCTACCGGAATGACCGGCTCCACCGTCCTCCAATGATCCCGCGTGCGCCGCGCTCCCGGCTGAAGGTGGGCCAGAAACGCGAAAAACCCCTCGCGGGTGCGAGAGGTCTGCGCGCGGGTCGAGGACGACGGTGCCGCCCGTACCTGGTCGTACGTGGCGGTCACTGCGGACCGGCGCGCCTGCTGCCAATAATCATGGCGAACGAGAGCACGGGGGCAGTGTGGCACATACCGTCCCGGTGATCACACGGTGTCTCAGGATGCGAGCACTGGGCTACATGATCGGCGGACAGTGGCGGTAGCGGCGTCGCAGCCCTGTTCGGCGAACGCCTCGGCGGCGCCGGTCAGCCGAGCGACGCGTCCAGGAACTCCTTCACCTGGGACAGCACCTGGGCGCGGCTGGTGCCGCGCAGGCCGATGGCCACATGGATGGAGAAGCCGTCCAGCAGGGCGCGCAGCCGGGCGCCGAAGCGGTCCGCGTCCAGCGGACGGAACTCTCCGCGCGAGACACCCTCGGCGAGCAGGGCGACGAGGTCCCGGTGCCAGGCGCCCTCGATGGCGGCCTGCCGTTCGCGGGCGTCGTCGTCCGCGTTCTGGGAGTGGTTCCAGACCTCCAGCCACAGGGTCCAGTGCGGGTCCCGGTGGCCGTCGGGGACGTACAGGTCGACATAGGCGTCCAGGCGCTCGCGGGCGGTGCCCCGGGCGGCGAGCAGCCGGCCGCGTTCGGTGCCGAGGCGGCCCTCGCTCCACTCCAGGGTGCGCAGCAAGAGCTCGTCCTTGGTGCGGAAGTAGTACAGGAGATGGCCGCTGCTCATGCCGACCTCACGGCCGAGCGCCGCCATGGTGAGCTTGTCCAGACCGCGCTCGGCGATCATCTCCATGGCGGCGGCGAGGACCTCCTCGCGCGGCGGCGCGTTCCGGCGCACACCGGCCATCGGGGACTCCCGTCGTCAGACCTTCGGCTGCTGCTGGGTGATGCAGTGGATGCCACCACCGCCCGCGAAGATCGTACGTGCGTCCACCAGCGTCACGGTCCGCCCGGGGAACAGCCGCCGGAAGATGTCCGCGGCGGTCTCGTCGCGCGGGTCGTCGAAGCCGCACAGGACGACGCCGTCGTTGCAGAGGTAGTGGTTGATGTAGGAGTAGTCGGCCCAGTGGCCGTCGGCCTCCAGGACGGTCGGGGCAGGGACCTCGACGACCTCGATGGCACGGCCGCGCGCGTCGGTCTGGGCCCTGAGCAGCCCGATGATCTCCCGGCTGACCTCGTGGTCGGGGTGCGCCGGGTCCTGCTGGGAGTGGGCGACGATCACCCCGGGCCGGGCGAAGGCGGCGACGATGTCGACGTGGCCGAGGGTGCCGAAGCCGTGCGGGGGGTAGTCGCCGGTCAGGCCGCGCGGGAGCCAGATCGCCTTCTCGGTGCCGAGGTGGGCGTGGATCTCCGCCTCGACCTGCTCGCGGGTCCAGCCGGGGTTGCGCTCGGGGCCGAGCTGGACGGTCTCGGTGAGCAGCACGGTGCCCTCGCCGTCGACGTGGATCGCGCCGCCCTCGTTGACCAGCCGGGAGGCGTACGTCTTCGCCCCGGCCAGGCCCGCGACCTCGGCGCCGATCTTGGAGTCGTGCTCCCAGCGGGCCCACTCCTGGGCGCCCCAGCCGTTGAACGTCCAGTCCACGGCGGCGAGTCCGCCCTTCCCGTCGGTGAGGAAGGTGGGCCCGATGTCGCGCATCCAGGCGTCGTCGAGTTCCCGTTCGACGAGGTCGATGCCGGGGCCGAGGAGTTCGGCGGCCGGAGCGGACTGGCCCGGCCCGCACACCACGGTGACGGGTTCGAAGCGGCGGACCGTGCGGGCCACCTCGGCCCAGGCGGCGCGGGAGGCGGCGAGGTCCTCGGGGCTGTCGAAGGTGGGGTTGGGGCCCGGCCACGCCATCCAGGTGCGCTCGTGCGGGGTCCACTCGGCGGGCATGCGGAAGCCGTCGGCGGCAGCAGACATGGGGGGTTCCTTAGAGGCGGTGTCCATTACAGGAAGTACAGGCGGTTGAGGGAGACCGAGTCGGCGGCCTCCGAGCGCAGCGGCTCGCCGTCGAGGGTGACCAGGCCGGTGCGCCCGTCCACGTCGACCGCACCGGTACGGGAGTTGAGGCGCAGGTCGGCGGGACCGATGCCGCGGGTGCCGCGGACCGCGACGCGGCGCCGGCGGGTGGGCATGGTGTCGTTGCCCTGGTCGAGCGCGGCCTGCGCGACGAACGCCACGGAGATCTCGGCGGGGGTCGCGCCGTGCGCCCCGAACTGCGGCCCGAGGACCAGGGGTTCGCAGGTGTCGGTGGCGGCGTTCGGGTCGCCGACGACGCCGTAGGCGGGGAAGCCGGACTTCAGGACGAGCTGCGGTTTGGCGCCGAAGTACTCGGGGCGCCACAGCACGATGTCGGCGAGCTTGCCGGTCTCGATGGAGCCGACCTCGTGGGCGAGGCCGTGCGCGATGGCCGGGTTGATCGTCAGTTTGGCCATGTAGCGCAGGACGCGTTCGTTGTCGTGGTCCTCGGGGGCGCCGAACTGGGCCTTCATCTTCCCGGCCATGGCGAAGGTGCGGCGCACGGTCTCGCCTGCCCGGCCCATGCCCTGGGCGTCCGAGGAGGTGATGCCGATGGCGCCGAGGTCGTGCAGCACGTCCTCGGCGCCCATGGTCCCGGCGCGGATGCGGTCGCGGGCCATGGCGGCGTCGCCCGGCAGGTCGGTCTTCAGGTCGTGGACGGAGACGATCATGCCGTAGTGCTCGGCGACCGCGTCCCGGCCGAAGGGCAGGGTCGGGTTGGTGGAGGACCCGATGACGTTCGGGACGCCCGCCATCTTCAGCACGTTCGGCACGTGGCCGCCGCCGCAGCCCTCGATGTGGAAGGCGTGGATGGTGCGCCCCTCGAGCACCCTCAGGGTGTCCTCGACCGACAGGCACTCGTTCAGCCCGTCGCTGTGCAGGGCGACCTGGACGTCGTGCTCCTCGGCGACGCGCAGGGCCGTGTCCAGGGCGCGGGTGTGGGCGCCCATGTCCTCGTGGACCTTGAAGCCGCTGGCCCCGCCCTCGGCGAGGGCCTCGACGAGCGGCGCGCCGTGGGAGGACGAACCCCGGGCGAGGAAGCCGATGTTGACGGGCCAGGCGTCGAAGGCGGAGAACGCGTGGCCCAGCGCCCAGGGCGAGTTGACGCCGACGCCCCACACCGGCCCGAACTCCTGGCCGACGATGGTGGTGACGCCGGAGGCGAGGGATGCCTCCATGATGCGCGGCGACAGCAGGTGGACATGGGTGTCGACGGCTCCGGCGGTGGCGATGAGCCCCTCGCCGGAGACGATGGACGTTCCGGTGCCGACCACGACGTCGACGCCGTCGAGGGTGTCGGGGTTGCCGGCCCGCCCGATCGAGCAGATGCGGCCCTCACGGATGCCGATGGACACCTTCCGGACGCCCTGGACCGCGTCGATCACCACGACGTTGCTGACGACGACGTCGCAGGTCTCGCGGACGGCGGCGGCCTTCAGGTGCAGTCCGTCGCGGGCGGTCTTGCCGAACCCGGCGAGGAACTCGTCCCCGGCGAGCTGGGAGTCGGACTCGACGCGGACGGTCAGCCCCGAGTCGCCGAGCCGGATGCGGTCCCCGGCGCGGGGGCCGTGGGTGGCGGCGTACTCGTGGGGGGTGAGGCGGCGGGCCTCGGCGGGGTGGCCTCCGGGGCGGCTCATCGGTCGGCCTCCTGGTCGAGGGTGTCCGGCACGCCGAGGTATCCGCAGGCGGCGGCCCGGCGCAGGGCCTCTTCTCGGGCCCCGGGGGCGTCCAGCGGTCCGTCGACGAGGCCGGCGAAACCGATGGCGACGCGGGCTCCGCCGATGGGCAGCAGGCCCACCTCGGCGCTCTCCCCCGGGCCGAAGCGGACGGAGGAGCCGGCGGGCACGGCCAGCCGCATGCCGTAGGCGGCCGGCCGGTCGAAGTCGAGCCGGGGGTTGGCCTCGAAGAAGTGGAAGTGGGAGGTGACGGAGACGGGGACGGCGGCCGTGTTCGTCACGGACAGCCGGACGACGGCCTCGGGCTCGGCGTGCTCGGGACCGGGCAGCAGCGCTCCGGGGGCCCGCTCGCCGAGACCGCCGCCGATCGGGTCGCTCACCACCGCGAGGCGCGAGCCGTCGTCGAAGACGGCCTCCACGTGCACCTCGGTGACGATGTCCGCGACGCCGGGCAGGACGTCGTCCGGGCCGAGGACGGACCGGGCCGCCTCGACCGCCTCGGCCAGCCGTCCGCCGTCGCGGGCCACCTCGCAGACGGTGTCCGCGATCAGCGCGGTGGCCTCCGGCACGTTGAGCAGCAGTCCCCGCGCCCGGCGGGCACGGGCCAGCTCGGCGGCCGAGAACAGCAGCAGTCGGTCACGTTCCGTGGGGGTCAGTCGCACGCCACGACACCTCCTCGCCTTCCTCCATTTAGAACGTCACTCTAAACGCCGGATTCATGGAAGGGAAACATTGACGGATGACCATCGGAGGCGCCACATTGAGCGTCGCTCAAACTCGTGATGTTTCCCGCACCACGCCAGGTGGCCGTCAAAGGAGACCAGCCATGCCGATCGAACAGCGCGGAGTCGACACGATCCCCGACGAGGAACGCACCAGCGGGCCGCGCGACCTCGTGTCGATCCTGCTCGGTTCCAACCTCTGCCTCGGGGTGATCATCTTCGGCTGGCTGCCGCCCTCCTTCGGGCTCGACTGGTGGTCCTCGGTCAGCTCGATCGTGGCAGGCACGGTCGTCGGGACGGCGCTCACCGCGCCGCTGGCGCTGGTCTCCCTGCGGACCGGCACGAACCTCTCCACCTCCTCGGGCGCGCAGTTCGGCGTCCGCGGACGGCTGGTCGGCTCGATCGTCGGCCTGCTCCTCGCGCTCGGCTACACCGCGCTGACCGTGTGGATCGGCGGCGACGTGATGATCGGCGTGCTCGGCCGCCTCTTCGGTCTCCCGGCGAACGGGGTCACGTACGCCGTCGTCTACACGGTGCTGGCCGCCGCCACCGTCGCGGGCGCCGTCTACGGCTACCGGGTGCTGCTCGCCATGTCCCGCGCCCTCTCCTACGGCATGTCGGCGCTCCTGGTGGCCGGCGTGTTCGCGTACGCCCCGCACTTCACCACCACCTCGCTCCCCGACGCCGGCGGCTACCTGCTCGGCTCGTACTGGCCCACCTGGTTCCTCGCGGCGGTGGCGGCCGGTCTGTCGGGCCCGATCGCGTTCATCACCCTGCTCGGCGACTACACCCGCTACATCTCGCCCCGGCGCCACTCCTCCCGCACGGTCCTGCACGGCACCTGGCTCGGTCTGATCGCCGGTCTGCTGGTCCCCCAGCTCTTCGGCACCTTCACCGCGTACGGGGCCCGCGCCGCCCTCGACTACGCGGGACCGCTGGTCTCTGCGTCCCCCACCTGGTACCTGGTCCCGCTGCTGCTGGCCGCCTCCGCGGGCTCGGTCGGCAACGCCGGTCTGATGCTCTACTCGATGGGCCTCGACCTGGACGCGATCCTGCCCCGCGCCTCCCGCGCCCGCGCCACCTGCGCGGTCGCCGTCGTCGCCATGCTCTGCGTGTTCGTCGGCCACTACGCCTGGAACGCCCAGTCCGCGATGACGTCCTTCGTGCTGCTGCTGACGGCGATCGGCACGCCGTGGGCGGTCATCACCCTGATCGGCTTCGTCCGCTGCCGCGGGATCTACGACGCCGACGCCCTCCAGGTCTTCAACCGCCGTTCCCGCGGCGGCGTCTACTGGTACCGGGCCGGCTGGAACGTCCGGGCCACGGCGTCCTGGGCGCTGGGCGCCGTCGTCGGCCTGCTGGCCGTGTCCCTGCCCTCCTACGAGGGCCCGCTGCTGTCCCTGACGGGCGGGGTGGACTGCAGCTTCATCCTCTCGGGCCTGGTCGGCGGCCTGGTCTACCTGGCGCTGACGGCCAAGGAGACATCACCCCGCGTCGAGCCCGGGCAGGAACCGGCTCGCGCCGAAAGCCGGCTTTAGGTCGCTGAACCAGGTGGCGTCCTCGTCGTACGCGGCGAAGAACGGCCGCCCCACCAGGTCCGGGTCACGGGCCTGGATGAGGTGCAACACGAACACCTTCTCCCCGCCCACCTCAGCCGTCCCGTCCACGCACACCTTGCCCGGCATCGCCGACATGACCGGGCCGCGCACGGTCCGCGCGAGGCCGGACACCCGGGCGTAGGCGTCGCGGAAGATCTGATGGCAGCGGGCCAGCGGCACCCCGAAGTAGCCCTGAGGGCCGGTGTCCCGCTCGACGAACTGGTAGTAGGGCACCGCCCCCAGCGTGGTCGTCTCGTTCCACAGCTCGGCCCACGCCTCCGCGCTGTCGTTGATCCCCCTGACCAGGGGACCCTGGCAGCGGATCACGGCCCCCGTGTCGCGCACCCGGCGCATCGCCGCGCGCACGGCCGGGGGCCGCAGTTCCTGCGGGTGCGTGAAGTGGGCCATCAGGGCGAGCGTGCGGCCGCTCGCGACGACCTGTTCCAGCAGCCGCAGCAGGTCGTCCGCGTCGCGGTCGGTGAGGAAACGGTACGGCCAGAAGGCGAGCGCCTTGGTCCCGATGCGGACCGAGCGGACCGTGTCGATCTCCAGCAGCGGTTCGACGTAGCGTCGCAGCACCTCGGTACTCATCACCATCGGGTCGCCGCCCGTGATCAGCGTGCTGGTGACCTCCGGGTGGGCGCGCAGATAGGCGGACGTGGCGGCGATGTCGTCGGTGGCGATGCGCAGGTCGGACTCGCCGACGAACTGGGGCCAGCGGAAGCAGTACGTGCAGTAGGCGTGGCAGGTCTGGCCCTGGCGCGGGAAGATCAGCACCGTCTCCGGGTACTTGTGCTGGAGACCGGTGAGGCGGCGCCCCTCGTGCACGGGGACGTTGGCGTCGAGCTGGCCGGAGGGATGCGGGTTGAGCTTCATCCGGATCTCGTGCGCGGCCCGCAGCACCTCCGCCTTCGGAGCCTTTCGGGACAACAGGTCGGCCATCTGCTTGAGGTCCGGGGCGGGCAGCATCTCGGCCTGAGGGAACGTCAGCCGGAAGATGGGATCGTCCGGCACGGCCGACCAGTCGATCAGTTCGTCGACCACATAGCTGTTGGTGCGGAACGGGAGGACGGCGGCCACGGCCCGCAGGGCGAGCCGTTCGTCGGGCGACAGTGGCACACGCTGGAGCAGACCGTCCAAGTCGCGGGAGGTGTACGCACGGAAGCGAGGGTTCGTGCCGGAGGATCGGAGGCTCGTGTGCGGAGCCGGGTGGAGCGCTGAACCCATTGGTGCCGGAGCCTCTATTCCGTCAACGACTAGTCCGTCGGCGCCGTCGCCGGCCGCAACTCGACGAACGCGGTCGCCGACGCCTCGTATTTCTCCGTGAACTGCTCGATGAGCAGGGCATGGAGCTCGCTCTCGTCGTCCACCACGACGAGTTCGTGTGCGCCGGGGGCGCTCAAGGACTCGCTGTGCGCCGACAGTTGGTCCAGCCGGTGACGCGCCATGTACGAAACGAGGTCGTGCCCTGCGACGTACAGGGTGTCGTCAGAGTAGACGAAACGCACGCTGAACGCCCTGCGCCCGTCCGTCGCGTCGACCAGGGTCACCGGCAGATGCGTGAACCGTTCCATGGGCATGCTCTGCTGCCACAGCTCGTCGAAGCGCTGCTCGACGAACGTGCCGAGCGGGGAGCGGACGGCCACTTCGAGCTGGACGCCCTCTCCGGAGAGCCGGCCGACGGTGAGGAAGGAGACGAGGGAACGGTCGTCCCAGCGGTAGAGGGTCACCCCGGGGGACGTGGAGCACAGGCGCACTTCGAGGAGGTGACGGCTGTCCTCGTCGAGCCGCTGCGCGAAGCGGTCCAGGGTGCGCAGGTTGCGCATGATGTCCCGGCGGATGTCGGCGCTCTGCCCGCCCAGTTCACGGCCGCGCAGGATGACGGCCAGGGAATCGGGGTCCAGGAGCAGGATCTGGACCCGGGCGCCGTGCGCGGTGGCCGCCTTGACCCCGCGGAAGAGCCGCTCGGAGAACTGCGGGCCGAAGACGCTGGAGAAGGTGTCGAGCACCTTGACGTTCGAGGTGGCGCCGTGGACCTGGGCACTGAACCACTCGTAGTCCAGCCGGGTGTGCTCGCGGACGCGGCCCTCCTGGGCGCGGCTGATCAGCGGGCCGATCACGAAGACGGTGACGACGACGCCGACGATGTCGGTGCCGAGGTTGAGGGTGAGGTTCTCCCCGTAGTTGTCCATCCGGCTGCTGCTCCAGAGCAGCAGGGCGGCGACGGCGGCGAGCAGGCCGAGGACGGTGAGGCTCTGGGGGCGCCGCGGGGTACGCAGGGCCCGTAACAGCCGGCGCGGCCGTGCCGGCGGCGTCCTTGCACTCACCTGCGCTCCCTCCGTGACCGTGCGGGCGCACCGGAGGACACGCTCCCCCCGTGGACTGAGTGGATACCCGTGCCGCCGGGGCCCTACGCGTCGAACGAACAGCCGGTCCCCGCAACCCTGTCGGGATGCGGGGACCGGCCGGGGGTGCGGGAGGGGCTAGCCCAGGGGGTGCATCCAGCCGTGCTTGTCCTCGGTGACGCCGCGCTGGATGTCGAGCAGGGCCTCGCGCAGGCGCAGGGTGACCTTGCCCGGCTCGCCGCCGGACTGGAGCCACTCGGTGCCCTCGCGCTTGACCGTGCCGACGGGGGTGATGACGGCGGCGGTGCCGCAGGCGAACACCTCGGTGAGGGTGCCGTTCTCGGCGTCGGTCTGCCACTGGTCGATGGAGACGCGGCCCTCCTCGGCGGTGTAGCCGAGGTCGCGGGCGACGGTCAGCAGGGAGTCGCGGGTGACGCCCTCCAGGATGGAGCCGGTGAGGGACGGGGTGACGATCCGGTCCCCGTACACGAAGTACAGGTTCATGCCGCCGAGTTCCTCGATCCACTTGTGCTCGACCGCGTCGAGGTAGCAGACCTGGTCGCAGCCCTTGGCGGCGGCCTCCTTCTGCGCGAGGAGCGAGGCGGCGTAGTTGCCGCCCGTCTTCGCGTCGCCCATGCCGCCCGGGACGGCGCGGACGCGGTCCTCGGAGAGCCAGATCTTCACGGGCTTCACGCCGCCCGCGAAATAGGCGCCGGCGGGCGAGGCGATGACGAGGAACAGGTACTCGTTGGCGGGCTTCACGCCGAGACCGACCTCGGTGGCGATCATGAAGGGCCGCAGGTACAGCGACTCCTCGCCGCCGTGCGAGGGCACCCAGTCGCGGTCCTGGCGGACCAGCGCGTCACAGGCCTCGATGAAGGTCTCCACGGGCAGCTCGGGCATGCCGAGCCGGCGGGCGGAGGCCTGGAAGCGCTTGGCGTTCTTGTCGGGGCGGAACGTCGCGACGGAGCCGTCGGGCCGGCGGTAGGCCTTGAGGCCCTCGAAGATCTCCTGCGCGTAGTGCAGGGTCATGTTCGCCGGGTCGAGGGAGAGCGGTCCGTACGGAACGAGCTGGCCGTCGTGCCAGCCCCGGCCCTCGGTCCACTTGATGGTCACCATGTGGTCGGTGAAGTGGCGGCCGAACCCGGGGTTGGCCAGGATCGCCTCGCGCTCGGCGGCGGCGAGCGGACTGGCGGAGGGCTTGAGCTCGATCGTGGGCTGCGTCATGAGTGGTTTTGTCCTTCACCGGTTGTATGTGACGGGCCGCGCTCACACCCGGACCGTCCGTGGCCAGTGCTAGGACGTCCGAGCATTCCCTCGTTCCGCGGCTCCGCCCTCGATTATCGCGCGCGGAGGGCCGTGGACGAAACGGTGTGAATACGGCCCGGGAGGGTGGCCCGGGGAACTGATGGTGGCACCCGGCGACGGAACGGCGAAAGCCGCCGGGTGCGGATGCGACCCGGCGGCTGCTACGGAACGTAGGTGGTGCGCCGGATCAGCCGGCTACTCGCAGGGCGAGCGCGTCGCCGATCTCCTCGGTGCTGCGGGCGGGCTTGCCGACCCGTTCGGCGAGGTCGGCGGCGACGGCCTCCTCGATCCGGGCGGCCTCGGCCTCGTAGCCGAGGTGGCGCAGCAGCAGGGCGACGGACAGGACGGTGGCGCTGGGGTCGGCCTTGCCCTGGCCCGCGATGTCGGGCGCCGAGCCGTGCACGGGCTCGAACATCGAGGGGAACTCGCCGCTGGGGTTGATGTTGCCGGAGGCGGCGACGCCGATGCCGCCGGAGACGGCCGCGGCCAGGTCGGTGATGATGTCGCCGAAGAGGTTGTCGGTGACGATCACGTCGAATCGCTCGGGCTGCGTGACGAGGAAGATCGTCGCCGCGTCCACGTGGATGTAGTCGGTGGTGACCTCGGGGAACTCGGCCGCGACCTTGTTGAAGATGTTCGTCCACAGGTGGCCCGCGAAGGTCAGCACGTTGTTCTTGTGGACCAGCGTCAGCTTCTTGCGCGGACGGGCCTGGGCACGGGCGAAGGCGTCCCGGACGACCCGCTCGACACCGAAGGCCGTGTTGACGGAGACCTCGGTGGCGACCTCGTGCTCGGTGCCCTTGCGGATGGTGCCGCCGTTGCCGGTGTACGGGCCCTCGGTGCCCTCGCGGACCACGACGAAGTCGATCTCGGGCTGGCCGGCCAGCGGGGTCTCGACACCCGGCAGCAGCTTCGAGGGACGCAGGTTCACGTGGTGGTCGAAGGCGAAGCGGAGCTTGAGCAGGAAGCCGCGCTCCAGCACGCCGGACGGGACCGAGGGGTCGCCGATCGCGCCGAGCAGGATGGCGTCGTGCCCCTTGAGGGCGTCGAGGTCGGCGTCGGTGAGGGTCTCACCGGTGGCGTGGTAGCGCCGGGCGCCGAAGTCGAACTCCTTGGTCTCCAGCTTCACGTCCTGCGGGAGGGCGGCGGAGAGGACTTTGAGCCCCTGGGCCACGACTTCCTGGCCGATGCCGTCACCGGGGATCACTGCGAGATCGATGCTGCGAGACATGTCGGCACCGTACTCCTTGTCCCATGGAATGACACACGACGTCCGCCATACGGACAGGGCGGTGTCGCGCAACGTCTACCCTTCGACCCACGTTCACCCGTATGTATGAACGCCGTTGGCGCAGGCTGGGAACTTTCCAGACATGACCGCTCCTTCCACGGGGACCTCCCCCGAGCTTCCCGTCCCCGACGTCGGCATCCCGCGCGAGCTCGCGCGCACCCTGAGCATGGCGGAGCAGTACGAGTACCTGAGGACGCGACTCACCCGGCGCCGGGCGCTCGTGGCCGCGAGCGCCTTCGCCGGCGGCGGGCTGCTGACCGGCTGCGCCCAGGGCGCGAAGGCACCCGCCCGGGTGACGTCCGGCTCCTCCCCGAACCCGGCCACCCGCCTGGTGCCCGGCGCCGCCGTCACCCCGTTCGGCCGCCACCTCGCCTTCGGCGCGGACCCGAAGACCCAGATGCGGATCTCCTGGCAGGTGCCGTTCGCGGTCCGGAAGCCGTACGTCCGGGTGGGCCCGACCCCCTGGGCCCTGAGCCGCCGGATCGAGGCCGAGGTCCGGCACCTGCACACCCCGGGCCTCGCCGGTCAGCGGGCCGCCCTCGACCAGTACTACCTGCACGCGGCGCTCGACGGACTGCGCCCGGGGACGACGTACTACTACGGCGTGGGCCACGAGGGCTTCGACCCGGCGAGCCGGGAGCGGCACCCCACGATCGGCCACTTCCGCACGGCGCCCGCGCACCCCGGGACGTTCGTGTTCACCGCCTTCGGCGACCAGGGCGTCACACCCGACGCCCTCGCCAACGACAAGGTGCTCCTCGGCCGCGGTCCCGCCTTCCATCTGCACGCGGGCGACATCTGCTACGCCGACGGGGTCGGGCTCGGCCAGGAGTCGGACGTCTACGACCCGGCCGCCTGGGACCTGTTCCTGCGGCAGACCGAGACGGTCGCGCGGACCGTGCCGTGGATGGTGACCACCGGCAACCACGACATGGAGGCGTGGTACTCGCCGAACGGGTACGGCGGCCAGTCGGCACGCTGGGCACTCCCCTCCAACGGGTTCGACCCCCGCAACGCGCCGGGCGCCTACTCGTTCGTGTACGGCAACGTCGGCGTCGTCGCGCTGGACGCCAACGACGTGTCGTACGAGATCCCCGCCAACAAGGGCTACTCGGGGGGCCGGCAGACGGCCTGGCTCGACAAGCGGCTCGGGGAGCTGCGCCGGCAGGTCGACTTCGTGGTCGTCTTCTTCCACCACTGCGCCTACTCGACGTCGACGCACGCCTCGGACGGAGGGGTGCGGGACGCCTGGGTGCCGCTGTTCGCCAAGCACCAGGTGGACCTGGTGATCAACGGCCACAACCACGTGTACGAGCGCACCGACGCCATCAAGGGCGGCACGGTGGGCAGGAAGGTTCCGGTGGGCGGTTCGACCGACCCGACCCGGGACGGGATCGTCTATGTGACGGCGGGCGGCGCGGGCAAGAGCCTCTACCGCTTCCCCATCGGGGTCAAGGACAGCCACGAGGGCAAGGTCACGCGGCACGAGGCCGTCGAGACGTTCCACTGGACGAAGTCGAAGCAGCAGAAGCCGGACACCGTGGAGTGGTCCCGGGTCCGCTACACCGGCTTCTCGTTCCTCTCGGTGGAGGCCGAGGCCGGTCCGTCGCCCCGGCTCAAGGTGTCGGCGCTGGCCCAGAGCGGCGAGCGCATCGACCACTTCGAGGTGCGGCGCGGCACCTGAACACCGCGCCGGGGCACGGCGGACGGAGCCGGCGGGCCGAGGTGCGGCGTGAGGCGGTGCCCCACGCCGCGCCCCCGGGGTGCGGCTCCCGGTTCAGAGGGCGGCGGGCGTCAGTGGCCCGTCGCTCCGCCGTTGTCCCTGCGGTCGAGGGCGCGCTGGAGCGCGGCGGCGGCGTTCTTGCGGTCGGACTCGCTGCTCGTACGGGAGAGGTGACGGACTCGGCGGACGGTCGTCTCGGCCATGATGAATCGACTCCTTGCCTCCGGCGGTGCCCACGGGGACGGCCGGAAGTGCGATGAGGGATTTACGAGACGCCGGAAGGGGCGGGGAGCGGTGCCGCAGGGGTTGCCTGCCAAAGGGCTCCGGCTCACGACCGCCATTCGCTTGGTCGAGCGAGACGTTCGGCTCCTACCAAGCTAGGTGAGGACCGCGCATCTGTCTCCACAATTACTCGGACTTCCTACTATCTGAGACGGCGGATTACGTCACACGGCCCCGACCTGCGCGTTTCCGTCGGAGGCACATCTCGAATCCCGGGGCCACCTGACCCGTACGGCCGATCCGCGGGCCCCGCGCACCCTCACGCACCCTCGTGCACCCCCGGCCTCAAATCTAACCTTCAAAAACTCCTTGACCGGTTAGGTGCAGCCGTGCTGAACTGTTCTAACCATCAAATATGCTTTCAGGGGTTAGGGGATCCGATCATGAGCAGCCACCCGGTCCACCACCGCACCACCACCGTCGCCGGCCACGAGATCGCCTACCGCGAGGCCGGCCCCGCGGACGCGCCCGTCCTGCTCCTGCTGCACGGCTTCCCGAGCAGCTCGCACATGTTCCGGGACCTGCTGCCGCTGCTCGCCGACCGCTACCACCTGATCGCCCCCGACCACCTCGGCTTCGGCCGCTCGGACGCCCCGGCCGCCGGGGACTTCCCGTACACCTTCGACCGGCTGGCCGAGATCACCGGGGAGTTCACCGAGCAGCTCGGCCTCAAGGAGTACGCGCTCTACATCCAGGACTACGGCGCCCCGATCGGCCTGCGCCTGGCGCTCGCGCACCCCGAGCGGGTGACCGCGATCGTCACGCAGAACGGCAACGCGTACGAGGAGGGGTTGGGCGCCGACGCCTGGGCACCGGTGCTGGCGCTGATCGCGGAGCGCACCCCCGAGACGGAGGCGCCGGTGCGGGCGATCAGCAGCCCGGACGGCATCAGGTGGCAGTACCTGACCGGCGTGACGGACCCGACCCTGGTCAGCCCCGACGCCTACGAGCACGACGCCGCCCTGATGGCCCGCCCCGGCCAGGGCGAGATCCAGCTCGACCTGATCTCCGACTACGGCTCCAACATCGCGCTCTACCCGGCGTTCCAGGAGTACTTCCGCACGAGCGGGGTCCCGCTGCTGGCGGTCTGGGGCGGCGGCGACGAGATCTTCGTCCCCGCGGGCGCCCTCGCCTTCCGCCGCGACCTCCCGGACGCCGAGATCCATCTGCTCCCCACCGGGCACTTCGCCCTGGAGACGCACGCGCCCCAGATCGCGGCCCTGATCCGGGACTTCCTCGGCCGGATCTGAGAGCCGGACGCGGTGGCGGGTCACCCGCACGGCTGGTTCTCCGCCCGGCGTGCCACATCGGGCTCCGCCGCAGGGAACGGTCACGTCATGAGCGACACGACCAGAGCACTGCTCGAAGGCGGCCCCGACGACCTGCCCGAACGGATCGTCCCCGCACCGGACCCCGGATCGGACGTGAAGATCGAGCTGCGCGGCGGCTACGAGCACTTCAGGGCGACCGAGCGGCATGCGGACTCGGCGGAGGGCAGGCTGCCCGTGTACGAGTGGTGGGAGCGCACCGAGCAGCCCGGCTAGGGCGGGGCGGACGGGAACCGCCGGACGGGCCCGGCGCCGCCGGACATGGAAACCGCCCCCGCTCCACGGACGGGGGAGACCGTGGGGCGGGGGCGGAGCGAGTGGGAGACCGCCGGCCGGGTGACCGGCGGCCTCGTCGGGCTGTCAGCCCATGTGGGGGTAGCCGTAGTCGGTCGGCGGGACCAGCGTCTCCTTGATGGCGCGGGTCAGCGTCCAGCGCATCAGGTTCTGCGGGGCGCCGGCCTTGTCGTTGGTGCCGGAGGCACGGCCGCCGCCGAAGGGCTGCTGGCCGACGACGGCGCCGGTCGACTTGTCGTTGATGTAGAAGTTGCCCGCCGCGTAGCGGAGCTTGTCCATCGTGTACGCGGCCGCCGCGCGGTCGCCGGAGATGACCGCGCCGGTGAGGGCGTAGTCGGACGCCGACTCCATCTGGGTCAGCATCTCGTCGTACTTGTCGTCCTCGTAGACGTGCACGGCGAGGAAGGGGCCGAAGTACTCGGTCGTGAAGACCTCGTTATCCGGGTCCGTGCACTCGACGACGGTCGGGCGCACGAAGTAGCCGACCGAGTCGTCGTAGGTGCCGCCCGCGACGATCGTGCAGGTCGGGTCCGCCTTGGCGCGGTCGATGGCCGCCTTGTTCTTGGCGAAGGACCGCTCGTCGATGACCGCGCCGATGAAGTTCGACAGGTCGGTGACGTCACCCATGGTCAGGTAGTCGACCTCGGCCGCGAACTCCTCCTTGAAACCGGAGTTCCAGATGGAGGCCGGGATGTAGGCGCGGGAGCTCGCCGAGCACTTCTGACCCTGGTACTCGAAGGAACCGCGGGTCAGGGCGGTCTTGAGGACCGCGCGGTCCGCCGACGGGTGGGCGACGACGAAGTCCTTGCCGCCGGTCTCGCCGACCAGACGCGGGTAGGAGCGGTACTTCTCGATGTTGTTGCCGACCGTCTTCCACAGGTACTGGAAGGTCTTGGTCGAGCCGGTGAAGTGGATGCCGGCCAGGTCGCGGTGCTCGAGGGCGACCTTGGAGACCTCGATGCCGTCACCGGTGACGAGGTTGATGACGCCCTTGGGCAGGCCCGCCTCCTCCAGGAGCTGCATCAGCAGCACGGCGGCGTGGGTCTGCGTCGGGGACGGCTTCCACACGACGACGTTGCCCATGAGCGCCGGGGCGGTGGGCAGGTTGCCCGCGATCGCCGTGAAGTTGAAGGGCGTGATCGCGTAGACGAAGCCCTCCAGCGGGCGGTGGTCCATGCGGTTCCACACGCCCGGGGAGTTCGCCGGCGGCTGCTCGGCGAGGATCTGGCGGGCGTAGTGGACGTTGAAGCGCCAGAAGTCGACGAGCTCGCACGGGGTGTCGATCTCGGCCTGTTGGGCGGTCTTCGACTGGCCGAGCATGGTGGAGGCGGCCAGCGTCTCGCGCCAGGGGCCGGCCAGCAGCTCGGCGGCGCGCAGGATGATCGCCGCGCGGTCGTCGAAGGACATCGCGCGCCACGCCGGGGCGGCGGCGAGGGCCGCGTCGACGGCGTCCTGGGCGTCCTGCTGCGTGGCGTTGGCGTAGGTGCCGATGCGCGCCTTGTGGTTGTGCGGCTGCACGACGTCGAAACGCTCGCCGCCGCCCATGCGCTTCGCGCCGCCGATGGTCATCGGCAGGTCGATCGGGTTCTCGGCCAGCTCCTTGAGCTTCGCCTCCAGGCGGGCACGCTCGGGCGAACCGGGCGCGTAGCCGTGCACCGGCTCGTTGACGGGGGTGGGGACCTGGGTCACAGCGTCCATGGGTTCCGTAACTCCTTGAGTCGAGCGGGTGGTTCGGTCTCAGCCCTTGGTGAGGATCGAGCGAGCGCTGTGCCTGCCCGGGGGACAACCCCCGGACCCCCGGCCGAAGCCGAGGCACAGCCAAGTGGGGTCAGCCACGTGTGATCATGCTTCGCAGGAAGAACACGAGGTTGGCCGGCTTCTCCGCGAGGCGGCGCATGAAGTAGCCGTACCAGTCGGTGCCGTACGCGGTGTAGACGCGCATGCGGTGGCCCTCGGCGGCGAGTCGCACGTGCTCGTCGCTGCGGATGCCGTACAGCATCTGGAACTCGTACTCGTCCAGCTTGCGCCCGGCGGTCCGCGCGAGCTCCTGCGCAATGGAGATGAGGCGCGGGTCGTGGGACCCGATCATCGGATAGCCCTCGCCCTCCATCAGGATCTTCAGGATGCGGACGTACGCCTTGTCGGTCTCGGCCTTCTGCTGGTACGCGACCTCGGCGGGCTCCTTGTAGGCGCCCTTCACCAGACGGACGCGGCTGCCGCTCTCGGCGAGGCGGCGGGCGTCGGCCTCCGTGCGGAACAGATAGGCCTGGATCACACAGCCGGTCTGAGGGAAGTCCTTCCGCAGTTCCTCGTGGATCGCGAACATCGAGTCGAGGGTGGTGTGGTCCTCGGCGTCCAGCGTGACGGTGGTGCCGATGGCGGCGGCGGCCTCGACGACCGGACGGACGTTGGCCAGGGCCAGCTCGTGGCCGCCCTCCAGGGCCTGTCCGAACATCGACAGCTTGACCGACATCTCGGCCTTCGTGCCGAGGCCGAGCTCCTTGAGGCGGCCGATCAGCTCCAGGTAGGCGTCACGGGCGGCGTACGACTGCTCGGGGGTCGTGATGTCCTCGCCGACGACGTCCATCGTGACCTCCAGGCCCTTGCCCGTGAGGTCCTTGATGATCGGGACGACCTGGTCGACGGTCTCGCCGGGGATGAAGCGGTCGACGACCGGCTTGGTCACCGGGGCGGCCGAGATCAGACGGCGCATCTTGTCGCTGCGCGAGGCGGCGAGAATCACGGGACCCAGCACGGGGCACCTCCACAACGAGATCAGCAGGAGGCCGAATCCCGACGTTTCGGGTACGGCACGGAGAACCACCGTGAAACCTAGGGATATCTCCGATCGTGGGCCATCGACAGCTGTCACGCATCCCTGCCCCGGATCTCAGACATATGTATGAAGGCCTGCCGGAAGTGCGCGAGAATACGGGCGTGAGCGGTGAACACAGAGGCGACTATCAGGAGCTGGTCGACGAGATCTCGGCGCTCCTCGGCGTCCCGGCGACGCTGGAGAACCGCGATTTCGAGCTGATCGCCTTCGGGGCGTACGACAGCGAGGGCGACCTCGATCCGTCCGCCCTGGACCCCGTGCGCACCCGCTCGATCCTCACCAGGCGGTCCACCACCGCGGTCCGTACCTGGTTCGAGGGCTTCGGCATCACCCGCGCGACCGGGCCCGTCCGTATCCCGCCGACCCCCGAGGCCGGGGTCTACCGGGGGAGGATCTGCCTTCCGGTACGCCATCGGGGTGTCGTCCTCGGCTACGTCTGGCTGCTCGACGACGACCCGGGCCCCACCGACGCCCAGCTCGCCGGGGCGATGGAGGTGGCCTCCCGCATCGGCGCGCTGCTCGCGGACGAGGCCCAGGCGGGCGCGGACCTCACCCGCGAGCTGCGGGCCGTCCTGACCGCCGAGCGCGGCTGGCAGCTGGACATGGCGGTGGCCGAGCTGCGCACGGCGCTCGGCCCGCGCGGCGAGGGGCTGCACACGGTGGTGTGCGTGGCGCCCTGGCCCTCGGCCGACCCGGACGACGCGCCGTCCGCCCGTACGGTGCCGGGGGCGACCGCGCTGTGCACCGTCCCGTGGGGCGTGGCCTCGCAGAGCCTGGCCCTGCTGGTCCGGCTGCGCTCGCCGGACGTACTGACCCCGGCGCTGACGGCGGCCGGCCGCTTCGTCCGGGAGGCCTCCGGCGTCCGCGCCAAGGGCGTCGGCGGGACGGAGGGAACCCGGTCCGCGAGTCCCGCGGGAGCCAGGTCCGGCGGGACGGCCGAGGCCCCGGCCGGCGGGGCGGTGGCCGCCGGGGTCGCCGGGGCCCGGGAGGGCCTCGGGGAGCTGGGGGCCGCGTGGCGCGAGGCGGCCGCGGCCGCGCGGGCGGTGCTGGCCGAGCCCCGGCTGGGTCCCGTGGCCGAGTGGGGGGCGATCGGCCCGTTCCGGCTCCTCACCGCGCTGCCGCCGGACGCGGCCCACGACCCCGCCGTGAGCGCCCTGTTGGGCAGCGCTCACCGCGAACTCGCGCGCACGGCCGAGATGTTCCTGGACCGGGCGGGCCAGGCCGGGCGCACGGCGGCCGAGTTGGGCATCCACCGCCAGACGCTCTATTACCGCCTGTCCCGCGTGGAGCAGCTCACCGGCCTCGACCTCGACGACGGCGAGGACCGGCTGCTGCTGCACATGGCGTTGAAGGGGGCACGCCTCTGACCCCGGAGGACAGTGCGGCTCAGCTGTGTCCGGGCGGGCCCGGTGTCCCGGTCAGGAGGTCGGCGATCGTGGCGACTCCCTCGGTGATCGCCCGCTCCCCCACCGCGCCGAAGCCGAGCACCAGCCGGGGCGGCGTCGTCCCTCCGTCGGAGCGGCACGCGCTCATGCCGTACAGGCCGACGGACCGCTCGCGGGCCGCGGCGATCACCGACCGTTCGTCGGCGGCGGGGTCCAGATGCAGGACCGCGTGGAACCCCGCGGCCAGCCCGGTGAGCCGGATCCCGGGGGCGTGCGTAGCCAGCGCGGCGACCAGGGCGGTGCGCCGGGCCGCGTAGACCGTGCGCATCCGGCGCAGATGGCGGTCGTGGCGCCCGGACTCGATCAGCCGGGCGAGGGCGAGCTGGTCGAGGGTCGGGGAGCCGCGGTCGGCGAGGCGCTTGGCCTCCGTCAGCGGGGCGGCGAGGGCGGGCGGGCACAGGATCCAGCCGATGCGCAGGGCCGGGGCGAGCGACTTGCTGACGGTACCGATCGAGACGACCCGGTCGGCGGCCGGCCCCTGGAGGGCGCCCACCGGCTCCCGGTCGTAGCGGAACTCGGCGTCGTAGTCGTCCTCGATGACGTACGCGTCCCGCCGTCTGGCCCACCGGATCAGGGCGATCCGGCGTTCGGGGGCGAGCACGACACCGGTGGGCCACTGGTGGGCCGGGGTGACGACGACCGCGCGGGCGCCGGTGGCGTCGAGCGCCCGTACGTCGATACCGCCCTCGTCGACCGGTACGGGCACGGCCCGCAGGCCCGCGGCCCCGGCGGCTGCCGACACGGTGGCGGGCGCGCCCGGATCCTCGTACGCCACCTCGCGGACACCCGCGAGCCCCAGCGCGCGCAGCGCGAGGCCGAGCCCTTGGGCGTAGCCGGAGCAGACGACGATCCGCTCCGGGTCGGCGGCGGCCGCACGCACCCGGCGCAGATAGCCGGCCAGCACCTCGCGCAGCACCGAACTCCCGCGTGGATCCCCGTAGTCGAGGTCCGCCGTCGGCATCGCCCGGGCCGCCTCGCGGGTCGCCCGGAGCCAGTCGGCCAGCGGGAAGCTCCCCAAGTCCGGTACGCCGTGCCGGAAGTCGGCGATCAGGCGCGGGGCGGCCCGCTCGCGGGACGCGGCCGCGGGCGGCACGTGCGCTCCCTGGGCGACCCGGGTGGCGGAGCCGGTCCGGGTCACCAGATAGCCCTCCGCCTGGAGTTGGGCGTAGCAGTCCTGGACGAGACCGCGGGAGAGACCGAGCTCGCGGGCGAGTCCGCGGGAGGAGGGCAGGCGCTCCCCGGCGCCGAGCCGGCCCGTGCGGATCGCCTCGCGCAGCTGCCGTTCCAGCTGGGCGCGCAGCTGCTCACCGCTGTCACGGTCGACGGACAGGAGCAGCTCGGGCGACAGACCGGCCCACTCTGGAGGCATGGAATTGGAGCTTACCGGGGGTCCGGCGGGAACCTAGCGTCGTTCCCATGACACCTTCCTCCACGCCAGGGACCCCGCGGACGTCCGCAGAGCCGTCCGCCGGCCGGCCTCCGCTGATCACCCGGCCCCTGATGCTCCGCTTCGTCAGCATGATCGGAGCCTCGGTGAGCTTCTTCCTGCTGCTGTCGGTCGTCCCCGCGTACGCGACGGTGTCGGGAGCGGGCTTCGCCACGGGCGCCCTGATGCTGGCCACCGTTCTCGGTGAACTGGCCGGTCCCCGTCTGGTCGGACGCTACGGCCACCGGGCCGCGCTGACCGCCGGTCTCGTGCTGCTCGGCGCACCCGCGCTCGTCCTGACCCTGTCGCACTCCCTGGCCTGGATCGTGCTGGTCTGCCTGGTCCGCGGTCTCGGTTTCGCGCTCACGCTGGTGGCCGGCGGCGCGCTGACCGCCTCGCTGATCCCGGCCGAGCGCAGGGGCGAGGGGCTGGCCCTGGTGGGCGTGGTCTCCGGAGTGCCGTCGCTGATCGCACTGCCGCTGGGCGTGTGGCTGGCGGGGCGCGCGGGCTTCACCCCGGTCGCGATCGCCGCGGGCGTGGCCGCGCTCGCCGCCGTGGCGTCGGTGGTGGGCCTGCCGGGCCGGGAGCGGACGCCGGGGGAACCCGTCGGGATGGTGGCCGCGCTCCGCAGCGGCGCCCTGGTCAGGCCCGCCGCCGTCTTCGCGACCACGGCGCTGGCGACCGGCGTCGTCGTCACGTTCCTGCCCCTGGCGGTCCCGGCCGGCTCGTCGGGGGTCGTCGCGGTGGCGCTCTTCGTCCAGCCCGCCACGTCGACCGCGGCCCGGTGGGCGGCGGGGCGGTACGGGGACCGGCGCGGACCCGCGGGGCTCGTACTGCCGGGGCTGCTGCTCGCGTCCGCCGGCATGCTGGTCACCGCGTTCACGGGGAGCGCCGTGGCCGTGGTGGCCGGAGCGGCCGTCCTCGGAACGGGCTTCGGCATCGCCCAGAACGCCACGCTGAGCCTGATGTACGCGCGGGTCCCCGCCGCCGGCTACGGCACGGTGAGCGCGCTGTGGAACCTCGCCTACGACGGCGGCATGGGCGTCGGCGCTCTCGGCTTCGGCCTCCTCGCGGCGCCGGCGGGCGCCGCGCCGGCCTTCGCCCTCACGGGCGTCCTGATGCTGGCGGCGCTGGCCCCGGCCCTGCGGGACCGCGCGGCGCCGGCCGCTCCCCCGGCCCCGGCCGGACGCCCGGCGAAGCGGCCGGCGCCGACGGCGGACTGACGCCCCAGCTGCCCCGGCGGCTCTACTCGCCTTGGCTGCTCTGCGACGTCGTGGCTCCGGAGATGACCCGGCGCAGTCCCTCGGTCAGTTCGGCGGCGTCGGTCGCCGAGTCCGGGTCGAAGAGCCACTGCACGCTGAGGCCGTTGAGCAGCACCTGGTAGAAGCCGCCGAGCGAGCGCATCGTGGCGTCGTCCACGTCGGCCTCCGATCCCCCGGCCAGCATGGGAACGAGCCCGCGCCGGCCCTCGTCCGAGGCCTTCGCCAGATGGTCGCGGACCGTGGGCAGCCGGTCCGTGTTGGTGATCACCTCGAAGGTGAGCATCCAGATGGCCCGGTCCTCGACGAAGGAGCGGGTGATGTTCTCCCACGCCTCCTGGAAGCGCTCCAGGGAGCCGGGAG
Organism: Streptomyces aureus; assembly: GCF_000725495.1. GTDB lineage: Bacteria > Actinomycetota > Actinomycetes > Streptomycetales > Streptomycetaceae > Streptomyces > Streptomyces aureus_B. The sequence continues at coordinate 137,477 of NZ_JNZD01000019.1, read as the reverse complement.
CGCTCGCGCTGTCGGTGGTCGCGAACGCGCCGAACGTGTCACCGATGTCGGAGATCAGCTCCACGTAGGCCTGCGCGAGCAGCGCGTCCTTCGAGCCGTAGTGGTAGCCGATGGACGCCAGGTTCGTCCCCGACTCCTTGACGATGTCGCGCGCCGTCGTGCGCGCGAAGCCCTTCTCCAGCAGGCAGCGCTTGGCGCCTTCGAGCAGATCCTCACGGTGTCCCATGCCGGCCACCCTACCTCGATTCAGACAAGCGTCCCATACAACCGTCAAGGACGAGCGTGTGAAACGAACGTCTTATACGAGCGTACTAGACAAGCGTTTAATACGTCCGTACAGTCCCTGGCATGACGAACCCGACGAGCACGACTCCCGCCTCCGGCGCCCCCGGCGCTCTGGCCGGCCGCCGCGAATGGACCGCCCTCGGCGTCCTGATGCTTCCGCTGCTCCTGGTCTCGATGGACGTCTCCGTCCTCTACTTCGCGATCCCCTCGATCAGCGCGGACCTGGAGCCGAGCGGCACCCAGCAGCTGTGGATCTTCGACATCTACGCGTTCGTGCTCGCCGGGCTGCTGATGACGATGGGCTCCCTCGGCGACCGCATCGGGCGCCGCAAGCTGCTCCTGTTCGGCGCCGCCGCGTTCGGCTCCGCCTCCGTGCTCGCCGCCTACGCCGACAGCGCCGAGATGCTGATCGCGGCCCGCGCGGTCCTCGGCGTCGGCGGCGCGACCCTGATGCCCTCGACCATGGCGATCATCCGGACGATGTTCACCGACCCCGGGCAGCGCGCGAAGGCGATCGGCCTGTGGTCCGGCGTCATGACCGGCGGTATCGCCCTCGGCTCGGTGATGAGCGGTGTGCTCGTCCAGTACTTCTGGTGGGGGTCGGTCTTCCTGGTCAACCTGCCCGCGATGGTGCTGCTGCTGGTCCTCGGCCCGATCCTGCTGCCCGAGTCGAAGAACCCCGAGCCGGGCCGGTTCGACCTGCTGAGCGTGCCGCTGTCGATGGCCGCCGTCCTGCCGGTGATCTACGGCGTCAAGGAGATCCCGGCCGAGGGCTGGCGGACCGAGTACGTCGTCTCGGTCCTGGTCGGCCTGGTCTTCACCGCCCTGTTCGTCCACCGCCAGCGCACCGCGAAGTCCCCGCTCATCTCCCCCGCCCTGTTCCGCGGCCGCGGCTTCGCACCCGCCGTCGTCCTCAACCTCGTCTCGTCCTTCGGCATGATGGGCTCGGCGTACTTCACCACCCAGTACCTCCAGTCGGTGCTCGGCAAGAGCTCCATGGCCGCCGCCCTGTGGTCCCTGCTCCCCACCGTCCTGGTCGGTGTGGCCGCGCCGGTCGCGGCCCAGCTCGTGCAGAAGGGCGTCCACCGCGCCCACGTCGTCTCGGGCGGATTCGTCCTCGCCGCCTGCGGCTACGGACTGCTGGCCTGCGCCGGCACCGACTCGCTGTGGCTCGTGCTGGCCGGCGCGGGTGTCCTCGCCTCCGGGATCGTCACCGTGATGTCCCAGATGATGGACCTCGCCCTCGGCACGGTCCCCCTCGGCAACACGGGCGCCGCCGCCTCCCTGCTGGAGACCGGCGCCGAGTTCGGCGGGGCCCTCGGCATGGCGGTCCTCGGCTCCATCGGCACCGCGGTCTACCGCCACGACGTCCCCTCCGGCGCCCCGGCCGCGGCCCGGGAGACGCTGGGCGGCGCCCTGGCCGTGGCCGGCCGGCTGCCGGGCGACGCCGGGAAGGCACTGGCCACAGCCGCGCGGGAGGCGTTCACCAACGGGATGCAGGCGGCGGCCGTCGCCGGTGCGGTCCTCCTGCTGGGCGCCGCCGTCCTCGCCACCGCGAGCCTGCGCAAGGTGGCGGTGCACGAGGACGGCGACGACCTCGGCACGGGTGCCGGTGAGCCGCTCCCCGCGGCGGCGTCCGAGCCGGGAGGCGGCCTGACCCCCGCCTGACCCGGCCCGCCGGGTGGGCGCACCCCGGCCCCCGCCTTCCGCCTCCCGGGCGAGCGGCGCCCCGGCCCCGAAACCCCGTGCCCCTCGAACCCCCGTCCGCCGGGCGGGCCGGAGCACTCCGGCCCGCCCGGCACCGGCGTGTGCGCCGGAGGATTCCCGCACCGGCGGGCCTCCCCGGAGGACCGTCCGGGAGCAGGTCGCCGATCGGGGCGAATACGCCGGGGAGTTGTCGGCCGAGCGTGCCAGGATGGGCCTGTGACACAGACTTTCGGTACGCCGTTCATCGGCCGGGGTGACGAACTCGCCCGGCTCACCGGCGTGCTGGACCGCGCCCGAGACGGCGAGCCGCGCGCGGTCCTGGTGGCCGGGGACGCCGGCGTCGGCAAGACCCGCACCCTCACGGAGGCCGCGGCGCGCGCGTCCGCCGCCGGGACGACGGTCCTGACCGGGCACTGCGTCGACCTCGGTGACGTGGGCCTCCCCTACCTCCCGTTCACCGAGATCCTGGGCGCTGCGTCCGCCGAGGACCGGTTCTCCCCCGCGTTCGCCGCCCACCCCGAGGTGGACCGGCTGACCGGCTCCGGCCCGGGGGCGGGCGCCGCCCCGGACCCCGGCGGCCGGCTCCGGCTCTTCGAGGCCGTCGCGGGTCTCCTCGCCGACCTGGCCGACATCGCCCCGCTCCTGCTGGTCCTCGAGGACCTCCACTGGGCGGACCAGTCCTCCCGCGACCTGCTCCGCTTCCTGCTCAGCCGGGGCGTGCTCCAGGGGCCCGCGGCCGGCGGCCCCGCCCGGCGCCTCGCGGTCTTCGCCTCGTACCGCGCGGACGACCTGCACCGCCGCCACCCGCTGCGCCCGCTGCTCGCCGAGCTGATCCGATTGCCGGCTGTCGACCGGCTGGAGCTGCGGCCGATGGCCGACGCCGACGTGGCCCGGCTCGTGCGCGCGCTGCGCATCCGCCCGGTCTCCGACACCACGGTCCGTCGCATCGTCGAACGGGCCGAGGGCAACGCCTTCTACGCCGAGGAACTGCTCGCCGCGCTGCCCGGCGACGACACCCCCGTCTCCCCCGCCATGCCGAGCGGGCTGGCCGACGTCCTGCTCATCCGCATCGAGCAACTCTCCGACACCGCCCAGCAGGTGCTGCGCACGGCGGCCGTCGCGGGACGCCGCGTCGAGCACGAACTGCTGCGCGGCGCCGTGCAACTCCCCGAGGAGGAACTGGAGTCGGCGCTGCGCGAGGCCGTCGGTCACCAACTCCTCGTGCCGGGCGAGGATGCGACGTACTCGTTCCGGCACGCGCTCACCCGCGAGGCCGTGTACGCGGACCTGCTGCCCGGTGAACGGGTGCGGCTGCACCGGCAGTTCGCCGGACTCCTCGCCGGAGAGGCCCGCTCGGCGAAGAACGCGGCGGAGCGCGCCCACCACTCGCGCGAGAGCCACGACCTTGCCGACGCGCTCGCCGCCTCCCTCGAGGCCGCCGAGCACGCCCAGCGCGTCGGCGCGCCCGCCGAGGAGCTGCACCACCTGGAGACCGCCCTCGAACTGTGGCCCGCGGTGGACACCGGCGCCCGCCCCGAGGGGAGCACCGTCACGCTCACCCTGCGCGCCTCGGCGGCCGCCGCCAGCGCCGGGGAGACCCACCGCGCGGTCCACCTCACCCGCGACGCGCTCGCCCGGGCCGGCTCCGACACCGACTCCGAGCTCGCCGCCCGGGTCCGGTACACCCTCGCGGGCAATCTGATGCGGATCGACAGCCTGAAGGACGCGTTCACCTACAGCAGCGAGGCGCTCGCGCTGATCCCCGCCGAACCGCCCTCGTACACCTGGGTGTGGGCCGCGGCGACCCATGTCATGGCGGCCCGCCACGTGGGCCGGGCCGAGGACGCCGAGCGCGTCGCCCGGCAGGCGCTCGCCACGGCCGAACAGCTCCGGCTGGCCGACGCCCAGGCCGACCTGATGATCTCCCTGGTCGGTCTGGAGGCGAACAGCCGACGCACGCGCAACGGCCGCGAAAGGCTGCGCCGGGCCCTTGAACTGGCGCACGGCGCCGGGAACTTCCCGGTCGAGATGCGGGCGCTGTTCAACCTGGCCATCGGGTGCTTCGAATCCGGTGACCTGGAGGAGTGCCTGACCTGGCTCTCGGACGGAGTGGACCGCGCCCGCCGCTCCGGACTGCTGTCCTCTCCGTACGCCCTGGAGCTGCGCTACCTCCAGTCGCTGGTGTTCTACACGATGGGCCGCTGGGACGCCTGCGCGCGTGCGGCCGCCGACGACGCCGAGCTGCTGCCGGCGGCGGCCGGGTTCGCCACGGGGCCCGCCCTGTACGTCGCCCTGGCCCGCGGCGAGCTGGAGGCGGCCGTCACCGGAGCCCGCGCACTGCTCGACCGGCCCTTCGACTGGATGTCCACGCTCGTCGCGAGCATCGTGCTGACCGACGCCGCGGCCCACGGCGGCGACGCGGAGGAGGCCGTACGGCGGCTGCGCACCGCGGCCGAGGCCCTCACGGACGCCTCCGGCACCGGCCCGCCCCCCGTCGTGGTGCGGCTCGCCGCGCTCGCGCTGTCGGCGGTCGCGGATGCCGCCGAGGAGGCACGCCGTTCCGGTGACCCGGCCGGCGCCGGCCACTGGGCGGACAGCGCGGCCGAGGTGGCGGAGCTGGCCAGGAGCGCGGCGGCGCAGAGCGAGAAGGACGGCGAGGAGGGTCCCGAGGGGCGGGCCTGGCTCGCCCGTGCCGAGGCGGAGTGGCTGCGTGCCCGCACCGGCCCGGACGTCGCGGCCTGGGAGCGGGCCGTGGCGGCCTTCGGCTACGGCGACCCGTACGAGCTGGCGCGGAGCAGACGGCGGCTCGCGGAGGCCCTGCTCGCGGCGGGCCGCCGCGCGGAGGCCGCCGAGCAGGCCCGCGCCGCCCACGACACCGCCGTGCTCCTCGGCGCGAAGCCGCTGCGCGAGTCCCTGAAGGCGCTGGTCCGGCGGGGCGGCCTCGCCGAGTCACCGGCCGCCGACGAACGCATCGCCGCGCTGACCGCGCGGGAGAGCGATGTGCTGCGGCTGCTGGGCCGGGGACGCACCAACCGCCAGATCGGCGAGGAACTGTTCATCAGCGGCAAGACGGCGAGCGTCCACGTCTCGAACATCCTCGCCAAGCTGGGGGCGGCGAGCCGCACCGAGGCCGTGGCCATCGCCTATCGCGAGGGCCTGATCGACCCGGAGACCGCCCCGTCCCCGTGACCCGCGCGGAAACGGCCGAGGGCCGGGACACCAGGTGGTGTCCCGGCCCTCGGCCGTCGCGGGGGAAGCCGTCGCCCGACGGCCTCAGACGAGGTTGACCGACCGCGCCGAGGTCGCGCCGATCTCGGCGGACAGCTCGGTGAGGACACCGGCCGGCACCGTGTCGTCGACCGTGAGGACCGCGAGGGCCTCGCCACCGACGTTCGCGCGGGCGACCTGCATGCCGGCGATGTTGATGCCGGACTCGCCGAGGATGCGGCCGACGGTGCCGACGACACCGGGACGGTCCTCGTAGCGCAGGACGAGCATGTGGTCGGCGAGCGCCAGGTCCACGTCGTACTCGCCGACGGCGACGATCTTCTGCAGGTGCTTCGGACCGGCCAGCGTGCCGGAGACCGCGACCTCCTGGCCGTCGCCGAGCGTGCCGCGCACGGTGACCACGTTGCGGTGGTCGGGGGACTCCGAGCTCGTGGTCAGCCGGACCTCGACGCCGCGCTCCTGCGCGAACAGGGGGGCGTTGACGTACGACACGGTCTCGTCGACGACGTCCTCGAACACGCCCTTGAGCGCGGAGAGTTCGAGCACCTTCACGTCGTGCTGGGTGATCTCGCCGTACACCTCGACGTCGAGGCGGAGCGCGACCTCGCCCGCGAGGGCGGTGAAGATGCGGCCGAGCTTCTCGGCGAGCGGCAGACCCGGCTTGACGTCCTCGGCGATCACGCCGCCCTGGACGTTGACCGCGTCCGGCACGAGCTCACCGGCGAGGGCGAGACGCACCGAGCGGGCGACGGAGATGCCGGCCTTCTCCTGGGCCTCGTCCGTGGAGGCGCCCAGGTGCGGGGTGCAGACGACCTCGTCGAGCTCGAACAGCGGGGAGTCCGTGCAGGGCTCCTTCGCGTACACGTCGAGGCCGGCGCCGGCGACGCGGCCCTCCTTGAGCGCCGAGTACAGCGCCGCCTCGTCGACGATCCCGCCGCGCGCGGCGTTGACGATGCGCACCGTCGGCTTGACCTTGTGCAGGGCCTCGTCGCCGATGAGACCGAGGGTCTCGGGGGTCTTCGGGAGGTGCACGGTGATGAAGTCCGAGACCTCGAGCAGCTCGTCGAGGGTCAGGACCTTCACGCCCATCTGCGCGGCCCGCGCGGGCTGGACGTAGGGGTCGTAGGCGACGACCTTCATGCCGAACGCCGACATGCGCTGCGCGACGAGCGCGCCGATGCGGCCGAGGCCGACGACACCGAGGGTCTTCTCGGCGAGCTCCACACCGGTGTACTTGCTGCGCTTCCACTCGCCGTTCTTCAGCGCCGTGTTGGCCTGCGGGATGTGGCGCGCGGTGGCGAGGAGGAGACCGCAGGCCAGCTCGGCGGCGGTCACGATGTTGGAGGTGGGGGCGTTGACGACCATCACGCCGGCCTTGGTGGCGGCGGAGACGTCTACGTTGTCCAGGCCGACGCCGGCTCGTGCGACGACCTTCAGCTTCCTGGCGGCGGCGACGGCCTCGGCGTCGACCTTGGTGGCCGAGCGGATGAGGATGGCGTCGACGTCGGCGATGGCGGGCAGCAGCTCGGCACGGTCCGCGCCGTTGCAGTGCCGGATCTCGAAGTCCGGGCCCAGGGCGTCTACGGTCGCGGGCGACAGCTCTTCAGCGATGAGTACGACAGGTTTCGAGCTCACGTGAGTCCTCACAAGTCCAATGCGGACGGCCGTCCCGACGGCCGCAGGCGGTGGAGGGTTTTAGCGGCCCCGGAATGTACCTGCACTTCTTGGGGGGCTGCTCGAGCCGCGTGGAAGACGCACGACGCTGTGGGCCTGACGCGTTGGTGATGTGGAGCAGTGTAGTGGCGCCGGACAGGTCGTCCTGCGCCTCTGCGGAAGGATCACCCTTCCGTGGCTGGACGGGATGTCCAACACCGTGTCCACGGGCGTTACCCGGGGTTCGACGAAGGGGCCGGAGCATGCAGCCCCGGCCCCCGTCGCAGGGCTTACGCCTCGTCGTCGTTGACCCACGACATGAGCTTGCGCAGCTCCTTGCCGGTGGTCTCCAGGAGGTGGTTCTCGTCCTGGGTCTTGTACTCGTTGTACTTCTTCAGGCCCGAGTGGTACTCGTCCATCCAGTTGCGGGCGAAGGTGCCGTCCTGGATCTCGGCGAGGACCTTCTTCATCTCGGCCTTGGTGGCGTCCGTGATGATGCGGGGGCCGGTGACGTAGTCGCCCCACTCGGCGGTCTCGGAGACGGACCAGCGCATCTTCTCCAGGCCGCCCTCGTACATGAGGTCGACGATGAGCTTCAGCTCGTGCAGGCACTCGAAGTACGCGATCTCGGGCTGGTAGCCGGCCTCGGTCAGCGTCTCGAAGCCGGCCTTGACCAGGGCGGCGGTGCCACCGCAGAGGACGGCCTGCTCACCGAACAGGTCGGTCTCGGTCTCCTCGGTGAAGGTCGTCTTGATGACGCCGGCGCGGGTGCCGCCGATGCCCTTGGCGTACGACAGGGCAAGCGCGAAGGCGTTGCCGGTCGCGTCCTGCTCGACGGCCGCGATGCAGGGGACGCCGCGGCCCTCTTCGTACTGGCGGCGCACGAGGTGGCCGGGGCCCTTGGGCGCGACCATGCAGACGTCGATGCCGGCCGGGGGCTTGATGAAGCCGAAGCGGATGTTCAGGCCGTGGCCGAAGAACAGCGCGTCGCCGTCGCTCAGGTTGTCCTTGATGGACTCCTCGTAGACCTGGGCCTGGATCGGGTCCGGGACGAGGATCATGATGACGTCGGCCTCGGCCGCGGCCTCGGCCGGGGTCACCACGCGCAGGCCCTGCTCCTCGGCCTTCGCCTTGGACTTGGAGCCCTCGTGCAGACCGACGCGGACGTCGACACCCGAGTCGCGCAGGGACAGCGCGTGGGCGTGGCCCTGGCTGCCGTAGCCGATGACCGCGACCTTGCGGCCCTGGATGATGGACAGGTCGGCGTCGTCGTCGTAGAACAGCTCGGCCACTGGGGTTCTCCTTGTTTTCCGGTATTTCCGGTGTTGCGTCCCACCGTACGGCGGGCGGGGGAAGTGAAGTTCTCGGGTCTCGGTATACGGGCGGGTCGGGGTGGGCGGCCCGCCCGTGCACCGGTGTACTGCCGTCTCAGGCCGAACGGTCCAGCGCGCGCAGCGACCGGTCGGTGATCGAACGCGCCCCGCGCCCGATCGCGATCGTGCCGGACTGGACGAGCTCCTTGATGCCGAACGGCTCCAGCATCTTGAGCATGGCCTCCAGCTTGTCGGCGCCGCCGGTGGCCTCGATCGTGACGGCCTCCGGGGAGACGTCGACGGTCTTCGCACGGAACAGCTGCACGATCTCGACGATCTGGGAGCGCGTCTCGTTGTCGGCGCGCACCTTCACCAGAACGAGTTCCCGCTGAACGGCCGAACCGGGTTCCAGCTCGACGATCTTCAGGACGTTGACGAGCTTGTTGAGCTGCTTGGTGACCTGTTCGAGCGGGAGTTCCTCGATCACGTTCACCACGATGGTGATGCGGGAGATCTCGGGGTGCTCGGTGACACCGACGGCGAGGGAGTCGATGTTGAAGCCGCGCCGGGAGAACAGGGCGGTGATCCGGGCGAGGACACCGGGCTTGTTCTCGACGAGGACGGAGAGGGTGTGCTTGCTCATGGGTCTGACTCGGCTCTCTCTCAGTCGTCTTCGTTGTCGCCGAAGTCGGGGCGGACGTCCCGGGCGAACATGACCTCGTCGTTGGAGGTGCCGGCGGCGACCATCGGCCACACCATCGCGTCCTCGTGGACGATGAAGTCGACCACGACCGGGCGGTCGTTGATCGCGTTCGCCTCCTCGATCACCTTGTCGAGGTCGTCCGGGGACTCGCAGCGGATGGCGTGGCAGCCCATCGCCTCCGACAGCTTGACGAAGTCGGGGACGCGGGTGCCGGCGCTCGGCTGCTTGCCGTCCGCGTCCGGGCCGCTGTGCAGCACGGTGTTGGAGTAGCGCTGGTTGTAGAAGAGGGTCTGCCACTGGCGGACCATCCCGAGGGCGCCGTTGTTGATGATGGCGACCTTGATCGGGATGTTGTTCAGGGCGCAGGTGGTGAGTTCCTGGTTGGTCATCTGGAAGCAGCCGTCGCCGTCGACCGCCCAGACCGTGCGGTCCGGCTGTCCGGCCTTGGCGCCCATCGCGGCGGGGACCGCGTAGCCCATCGTTCCGGCGCCGCCGGAGTTCAGCCAGGTGGAGGGCTTCTCGTACTGGATGTAGTGCGCGGCCCACATCTGGTGCTGGCCGACGCCGGCCGCGAAGATCGTGCCCTCCGGGGCCAGCTGGCCGATGCGCTCGATGACCTGCTGCGGGGACAGCTGGCCGTTGTCGGGCTGCTCGTAGCCGAGCGGGTAGGTCTCGCGCCAGCGGTTGAGGTCGCTCCACCAGGCGGTGTAGTCGCCGGCGTTGCCCTCGCTGTGCTCCTTCTGGACCGCCTGGACCAGGTCGGCGATGACCTCGCGGGCGTCTCCGACGATCGGGACGTCGGCGGCGCGGTTCTTGCCGATCTCGGCCGGGTCGATGTCGGCGTGGACGATCTTGGCGAACGGGGCGAAGCTGTCCAGCTTGCCGGTGACGCGGTCGTCGAAGCGGGCTCCGAGGGCGACGATCAGGTCGGCCTTCTGCAGCGCGGTGACGGCGGTGACCGAACCGTGCATGCCCGGCATTCCCACGTGCAGCGGGTGGCTGTCGGGGAAGGCGCCGAGCGCCATCAGGGTGGTGGTGACGGGCGCTCCGGTGAGTTCCGCGAGGACCTTCAGCTCGGCGGTGGCGCGGGCCTTGATGACGCCGCCGCCGACGTACAGCACGGGCCGCTTGGCCTGGCTGAGCAGCTTGGCGGCCTCGCGGATCTGCTTGGCGTGCGGCTTGGTCACCGGACGGTAGCCGGGCAGGTCCTGGACGGGCGGCCACTGGAAGGTGGTCCGGGCCTGGAGGGCGTCCTTGGCGATGTCGACGAGGACCGGGCCGGGCCGGCCGGTGGAGGCGATGTGGAAGGCCTCCGCGATCGTCCGCGGGATGTCCTCGGCCCGGGTGACCAGGAAGTTGTGCTTGGTGACGGGCATCGTGATGCCGACGATGTCCGCCTCCTGGAAGGCGTCCGTGCCGATCGCCTTGGACGCGACCTGGCCGGTGATCGCCACGAGCGGCACCGAGTCCATGTGGGCGTCGGCGATCGGGGTGACCAGGTTGGTCGCACCGGGGCCGCTGGTCGCCATGCAGACACCGACCTTGCCGGTGGCCTGGGCGTAGCCGGTGGCCGCGTGGCCGGCTCCCTGCTCGTGGCGCACGAGCACGTGGCGCACCCGGGTGGAGTCCATCAGCGGGTCGTAGGCCGGAAGGATCGCACCGCCGGGAATGCCGAATACGGTCTCGGCCCCGACCTCCTCGAGCGAGCGGATGAGGGACTGCGCACCCGTGACGTGCTCGGGGGCGGACTGCTGTCCTCCGGAACGGGGCCGCGGCTGCGGATGGTGGGCCCCGGTGGCCTGCTCGGTCATCGGCATTCTCTTCTCGATGCTGAGGGTTTTTGCGACTTTTGTGCGGTGTACGACTGGTGCCTGTGCAACAAAAAACCCCTCGTGCCGTGAGGCAAGCGAGGGGAGCGCGCCGGGTGCGGTCGCTGGGTGTTCCGGACCTTTCCGGTGATCACCTAGCTTCAGCCGACGCGCTTTCCAAGTACGAGAATTCGGGTGCGCATGGCATTGACCCTCCCCCCGGCACGCACCGACTGTCAAGTGGGTGGGACGGGAGTCTCATTATGTGAGCGGAGGGCTGTTCCGCCGCTCAGTACGACAGGCACTCCTCCCGTATACACCCCCGCGCCGCCACCACCGGCGAACACCGGCTCGGCGGGTCCGCTCGGCACCGGAAAGTGGCCGGAAGACAGTGCTCTGCGCAGCCGGTACTCGTCCAGCGGCCCGGAGAACGCCATGCCCTGCCCATGGGTGCAGCCCATCGCGCGCAGGGCGACGACCTGCTCGGGAAGATCCACCCCGTCGGCCACGGACTGCATCCCCAGATCGGCGGCGATCCGCAGCAGCCCGCTGGTGATCTTGTGCAGCCTGGCGGACTCGACGACCCCCTCGACCAGGCTCCGGTCGATGCGCAGTACGTCGACCGGGAGCCGCCGAAGCGCCGTGATCGCCGCGTAGCCGCTGCCGAAGCCGTCCAGGGCGATCCGTACCCCGAGACGCCGAAGCGCGTTCAGACGGCGCTCCAGCTCGTCCAGGGGGACCCTCGGGTCGGTGTCGGACAGCTCGATGATCAGGCCGCCCGAGGCGAGCCCGTGCCGGGTCAGCAGGGACTCGACGGAGCCCAGCGGCATCGAGCGGTCCACCAGACGCCGGGCCGTCATCCGGACCGTGACCGGCACCGCGACACCCGCGGCGGTGCGTTCGGCGGCCTGCCCGACGGCCTCGTCGAGCATCCAGCGGCCGAGTTCGGCGGTCCGCTCGCCGTCCTCGGCGACCCGCAGGAACTCGGCGGGCGTGAAGAGCACCCCCTGGGAGGAACGCCAGCGCGCCTGTGCGGTGACCGAGGCGATCCGGCCGTTCTCCAGCGAGACCACCGGCTGGTGCAGCAGGGCGAACTCGCCGTCCTGGAGCGCGGAGCGCAGCCGGGTCGCCAGTTCCGCCCTGCGGACGACGTCCTGCTGCATCTGGGGGGCGTACAGCTCGACGCGGCCCTTGCCGGCGGCCTTGGCGCGGTACATGGCGAGGTCGGCGTTGCGCAGCAGTTCACCGGCGCCGAGGCCCGGTTCGGCGAAGCCGACGCCGATGGACGCGGCGACCCGGACATCGTTGCCGTCGATGCAGTACGGCTGCGAGAGCCGGATCCGCAGCCGGTCGGCGAGCTCCAGGATCTGCTGCTCGCGGGCGGTGCGGTCGCGGCCGCCGTCGCCGACGATCAGGGCCGCGAACTCGTCCCCGCCGAGCCGGGCTGCGGTGTCGCCGTGCCGGACGGAGTCCTGGAGCCGGCGTGCGGCCTGGACGAGCAGTTCGTCCCCGGCCTGGTGTCCGATGGTGTCGTTGACGGCCTTGAAGCCGTCGAGGTCGATGAACAGGACGGCGGTGCCGCGGTCGGTGGAGCGGCGCCCGGACAGGGCCTGCTGGACGCGCCGGGTGAACAGCGCGCGGTTGGGCAGGTCGGTCAGCGGGTCGTGCTCGGCGTTGTGCTGCAACTGCGCCTGGAGCCGCACGCGCTCGGTGACGTCACGGCTGTTGAAGATGAGGCCGCCGTGGTGCCGGTTGACGGTGGACTCCACGTTGAGCCAGCCGCCGTCGCCGGAGCGGAACCGGCACTCGATCCGCGTGGTGGGCTCCTCGGCGTGGCTGGCCGCGAGGAAGCGGCGCACCTCGTGGACCACGCAGCCGAGGTCCTCGGGATGGATGAGCGAGGCGAGCTCGGAGCCGACGAGTTCCTCGGCGTCACGGCCGTAGACCCCGGCGGCGGCCGGGCTGACGTATCTCAGGATGCCGTTCGGAGCGGCGATCATGATGACGTCGCTGGAGCCCTGCACCAGGGAGCGGAAGTGGTTCTCCTTCTGGGCCAGTTCCTGGGCGAGGGTGATGTTGTCGAGCAGCATGATGCCCTGGCGCACCACGAGCGCGAGGACGACGAGACCGGCGGTGACCAGCACCACGCGGTCCACCCTGCGGCCGTTCAGGATGTTGTAGAGGATCCCCAGCGTGCAGACGGCGGCGGCCAGATAGGGGGTCAGGGCGGCGAGTGAGCCGGTGATCGGGCGCGGCGCCGCGTACCGGCCGGGTCCGGGGACCTGTCCGGCGGCCTCGGAGCCGGCGGGCGCGGGTTCGCCGTGGCTCCGCCCGTGCGGGCGCTCCGGCTCCCGGTGCGGGTCCTCGTGGGAACCGGGACCCTCCGCCGGGGCTCCCGGTCCGTACGGCGGGCGGACCTCCCGGAGTCCGCTCGCCGCGTGGCTCCCCGGCGGTCCGTGCTGCCCTTCCCTGCGCTGTCCCGGGATGCCCTCGTGCACCACGCGCGCGTGTTCCTCCGAGCCCTGCTCGTCCGGTCCGCGCGAGTCGGGCCCGCGCAGGTCCGGGCCGTAGGCGTCGAGGTCGTGCTCGTCGGCGTGCTCCTCGGGCTCGTTCCCGTGCCGGGTGACGACCCAGGGCGCGTACGCGAGGAGCAGCGAGCCGGCGAACCAGCCCGCGTCGAGGAGCTGGCCCGAGTGGTAGCTGTTGTGCAGGAGGGGCGAGGTGAACAGCGCGTCGCACATCACGGTCAGGGCCAGCGCCCCGATCGCGGTGTTCACCGCCGACCGGTTCACCGACGAGCGCCGGAAGTGCAGGGCGAGCACCATGCTGACCAGGGCGATGTCCAGCAGCGGGTACGCGAGCGACAGCGCGGTGTGGGCGACGCTCGGTCCGTCGAACTTTGCCGCCTGGGCGAGCGCCAGACTCCAGGACAGGGTGAGCAGTGATCCGCCGATCAGCCAGGCGTCCAGCGCGAGGCACACCCAGCCCGCCTTGGTGACGGGCCGTTTGGCGAGCACCAGCAGGCCCACGATGGCGGGCGGCGCGAAGCAGAGGAAGAACAGGTCGGCGTAACTCGGCGTCGGCACGGGCTGGTCGAGGACGACCTCGTACCACCCCCAGACCAGGTTGCCGAGCGAGGCCATCGCCGAGGAGAGGGAGAACAGCAGCCAGGCGGGGCGGAAGCCGCTGCGGCGGCTACGGGCGTAGAGGAAGCAGGAGACCGCCGCCGTGCCCGCGGCCACGCTCAGCCCGAAGTCGCCCATGACCAGCGCGAGTCGCGTGGAACCCCAGCCCAGCGCGGAGCCGACGGCATAGGCCGCGCACACCAGGGCCAGCGCGAGTTGCGAGAACAGGCCCGTCCCTCCGTCGAACACCGTCCGACGGATCAGCAGCGCTCCGGGGGAGCTCACCGGGCCCACCCTGTCCGTGCCCCGGCGTCGCGCCGGTCCCGGGGAGCCGGGTGTCCGGGCCGTCGGCGGGCCTGGTGCCTGCGGTGGTGGTGATGGGCGCCCTGACCGTGGCCGTGCGTGGTCGCGCGCCAGGGTCGTCGGCGGCGGCCCCGCCGCGTCGGATCGTTGGTCCATAGGCCGTGCATCGCCCGTCGCCCCCCTCGCAGTCTCACAGTCCGTCCCCGGCGCCGAACGGTGCGCGGCGCAGCCCCTGTCGGGACGATACACCAGTCTCGTCACTCAGGGACATAGTTCCTCTACGCTCCGTGACGACCAGGGACTATGCCGCGACTGCCCGCATCCGGGGGACTGCGGAGGGTGCCCGAGGCGGGCAGCGAGCGACGGGCGGTTGCTCAGGTGCCGGTGGTAAGGACCACGTTGCGCAGCGGCTCCCGGTTCACGAAGCGGGTCAGCTGGTCCGCGAGCAGCCGCTTGGCGCGCGGCCAGAACGCCGAGGTCGGACCCCCGACATGGGGGCTGACCAGCAGACCGGGCGCGTTCCACAACGGGTGGCCCGGGGGCAGCGGTTCGGGGTCGGTGACGTCGAGGGCCGCGGTGAGGCGCCCGCCGTTCAGCTCGGCGAGCAGCGCGTCCGTGTCGACGACGGGGCCGCGGGCCACGTTCACCAGAAGCGCGCCGTCCTTCATCCGGGACAGGAACCCGGCGTCCACCAGCCCGCGGGTGCCCTCCGTGAGCGGTACGGACAGGATGACCACGTCGAACTCGGGCAACAGGGACGGCAGTTCGGACAGGGGGCGCACGGGACCGCGCTCCGTGGCACGGGAGGAGCGCCCGACGCGCGCGACCCGCGCGAGCTCGAACGGCGTGAGCCTGTCCTCGATGGCGGACCCGATCGACCCGTACCCCACGATGAGAACGGACTTGTCGGCCAGCGAGGGCCGGAAACCCGAGCGCCACTCCTGCTTGTCCTGGCCCCGCACGAAGTCGGGGATCCCGCGCAGCGAGGCGAGGACCAGGGCGAGGGTGAGCTCCGCGGTGCTCGCCTCGTGCACCCCGCGGGCGTTGCACAACAGCACGCCGGACGGAAGGGACTTGAGGCCCGGCAGCACGTGGTCGACACCGGCGGAGAGCGTCTGCACGGCGCGGACCGACGTCATTTCGGCCATCGGGCGCCGCGAGACCTCGGACGGCTTCATGTAGGGCACGACGTAGAACGCGCAGTCGGCGGGATCCGCGGGGAACTCCCGGCCGCCGTCCCAGAAGCGGTAGCCGGGTCCTTCGGGGAGTCCGTCGATCTCGTCCGCGCGGAAGGGGAGCCAGACATCAAAGGTCATGGTCAGGAGGTTATGCCAGGCGCCCATGCGCGCAGAGGTTAGGTTGGGGGCCAGCAGAAGGAGGATCACGGCCAGGTGGAGCGCAGAACGATCGGGGCCGCGGCGCTCGAAGTGGGGGCGGTCGGACTCGGATGCATGCCGATGAGCTGGGCTTACACCGGGTCACAACAGCGCGGCGAGGAGTCGCTGCGCGCGGTGAACGCGGCACTTGACCGGGGATCGACGCTGCTCGACACGGCCGACATGTACGGGCCCTTCACCAATGAGCTGCTCCTCGGCCGCGTACTGAAGGAACGGCGCTCCGAGGCCTTCGTGTCGACCAAGGTCGGCCTGCTGGTGGGTGATCAGCACCTGGTGGCCAACGGCCGCCCCGGCTATGTGAGACGGGCGTGCGACGCGTCGCTGCGCCGGCTCCAGACGGACGTGATCGACCTCTACCAACTGCACCGCGCCGACCCGGAAGTGCCGGTCGAGGAGACGTGGGGCGCGATGGCCGAGCTCGTCGCGGCCGGAAAGGTCCGCTCGCTGGGGCTGTGCGCGGTGGGCGCCGGGTCCGGCCGCCGGGCGGGGGCGCGGGTGCACGACGGAACGATCCGGCTGCTGGAGCGGGTGCAGCAGGTCTTCCCGGTGAGCGCCGTACAGGCCGAGCTGTCGGTGTGGTCGACCGAGGCGCTGGACGCGCTGCTGCCGTGGTGCGCGGCGCGCGGTGTCGGGTTCCTCGCCGCGATGCCGCTCGGCAACGGCTTCCTGACCGGCACGCTGACGCCGGGCGAGGGCTTCGAGCCCGACGACCCGCGGGCCCGCCATCCCCGGTTCACCGCCGAGATGATGGCCGCGAACCAGCCCATCGTCGTCGGGCTGCGGCGCGTCGCGCGACGGCACGACGGCGGGGCGCTGCCCGTCACCCCGGCGCAGGTGGCGCTGGCCTGGGTCCTGGCGCAGGGGCCGCACGTCGTCCCGGTGCCGGGGGCCAAGCGGGAGCGCTGGGCCGTCGAGAACGCGGGGGCGGCCGGGCTGCGGCTGACGGCCGGGGATCTCGCCGAGGTGGCGGGGCTGCCCGGGGCGCTGGGATCCTGGGACTGAGGACGCCGCGCCCCCGGGTCCGGCCGGCGTTCCGTCCGGCCCGGCGCGGTCCGTCCGCCCGGACCGGGAACCCGAGGAACGCGAGCGGTGTATGAACAGGAGGACCGCCGCGTCGAAGGGACACTGATGGTGCAAGTTCGAGCAGTGACAGTCGTGTTGGCCACGACCGCGCTTCTGGTGACGGCCGGCTGCTCCTCCGGCGGCGGTCCGGGGCCGACGGGTGCCGGCGCATCCTCCGGCAGCGGGAGCGGGACGGCGCAGGTGTCCTCCGCCCCGGGCGCCACCCCCGCGGCGACGCCGCCCGCGAAGGGGTCGGTGAAGGTCCTGCGCACGGTCACCGAGGACCTCGACACGCCGTGGGGCCTCGCGCCGCTGCCCGGCGGCGGGCTGCTGGTGTCCTCGCGGGACAAGGGGACGATCACCCGGATCGACGAGAAGACCGGCGCGAAGACGGTGCTGGGCGAGGTGCCCGGGGTGGCCCCGGCGGGCGAGGGCGGCCTCCTCGGGATCGCGCTGTCGCCGGACTACGCCTCCGACCACATGGTCTACGCCTATCTGACGACGGCGTCCGACAACCGCATCGTGCGCATGCTGTACGACGCGCGCAGGCCGGCCGGCGACCAGCTCGGGGCGCCGGACACGATCTTCAAGGGCATACCCAAGGGCGTGATCCACAACGGCGGCCGGATCGCCTTCGGACCGGACAGGATGCTGTACGCGGGCACCGGCGAGACGGGTGACCGGGGGCTCGCCCAGGACAGGAAGTCGCTCGGCGGGAAGATCCTGCGCATGACGCCGGAGGGCGAGCCCGCGCCGGGCAATCCGTTCCCGGACTCGGTCGTGTACTCGTACGGGCACCGCAACGTCCAGGGTCTGGCCTGGGACGACAAACAGCGGCTGTGGGCCTCGGAGTTCGGCCAGGACACCTGGGACGAGCTGAACCAGATCAAGCCGGGCGACAACTACGGCTGGCCCGTGGTCGAAGGCATCGGCCACGAGCCGAAGTACCACGACCCGGTCGTCCAGTGGCACACCGACGAGGCCTCCCCCAGCGGGATCGCCTACGCCGAGGGCTCCATCTGGATGGCGGCCCTCAGGGGGCAGCGGCTGTGGCGCATCCCGCTCGACGGCACCAAGGCGTCGGCGCCGCCCGAGGCGTTCCTGAAGGACAGGTACGGCCGGCTGCGTACGGTCGTCGCCGCGGGCGGCGACAAGCTCTGGCTGACCACGAGCGAGACCGACGGCCGCGGCACACCCGTGAAGGGCGACGACCGGCTGCTGGAGCTCGAGGTGAAGTAGCGGGTGCCCGGGGGTGCGGCCCCCGACGGCTCGTGCCCTCGCCGGCCGGTCCCCCGGGCCGCCGCGCCTCGGCACCGTCCTAGCCGGCCGCCCGGGCCACCGGGGAGTCCGGGGTGTCCGGGTCCGGCGCGTCCGGGGGGAAGAGCCGCAGCCGGTGGGCCAGGGCCGCCGCCTCCCCGCGGCCCGAGACGTCCAGCTTGGACAGGATGTTCGAGACGTGCACACTGGCCGTCTTCGGGGAGATGAAGAGTTCCTCGGCGATCCGGCGGTTGCTGTGCCCCGCGGCGACCAGGCGCAGCACGTCCCGCTCCCGGCTGGTGAGGCCGAACGCGGCGGCAGGGTCGTCGGGAGCGGTCCGGGGCCGTTCGGGGGCGTGCTCCAGGGTGAGGCGGGCCCGCTGGGCGAGCAGGGCGACGGCCTCGGCGAGCGGCCGGGCGCCCAGGTGCTCCGCGGCGGCGCCGGACAGCCGCAGGAGTTCCGCGGCACGGGTGCGCTCCTCGTCGGCCGCGCCCGTGAGTAGCAGGGACTCGGCGAGGCGGAGACGGACTCGGGCGAGGTCGTAGGGGCGCTCCAGGGGTTCGAGCGCCTCGACCACCTCAGACCACTCGTCCGGGGTGCCCGCCCCTTCGGCCCGACGGAGCTCGGCGCGCAGCCAGGCGGCGTGGGCGAGCCAGACCGGCGCTCCGGTGGCCAGGTTCCGCGCGGCGGCCCGGATGCGCTCCAGGGCCGCGGCGCGGCCGGGGCCGGCGACGGGCAGCCCGCGGGCGTCGGCCTCCGCGGTGACGGCGGCCAGCAGCAACGGCCAGGCGTAACGCTGGGTCCCGGGCGGGAAGCCCGTGGTCAGGGCCTCCTCCAGGGCCGTGCGGCCGTCGAGGAAGCGGCCCTCGCCCGCGGCGAGGGCGATGGTGACGCCCAGCAGCGGCAGGGTGTGCTGGGGCATCGGGTCGTGGGTGCCGAAGTGTGCGCGGGCGGCGGCCAGTTGGCGTCCCGCCTCGGCGAGGTCGCCGCGGGCCAGGGCCACCGGCACCAGCCGGGACGCCCCCACCCCGGAGGCCTTGCCGCCGAGTCCGACGGCCAGGGCGTTGTGCCCGGCCTCGGCGGCCTCGTCCCAGCGGCCGAGCGCGTACAGGGATTCGGAGAGGTTGCCCCAGACCCAGGCCTGGGTGTCCAGCAGGCCGTTCCGGCAGGCGAGTTCGACCCCGTCGCGCAGGATGGCGACGGCTTCGCGGGAGCGGCCGACCGACTCCAGGTGCGAGGGCAGGTTGATGTGGAGCCGGCCCACGACATACGCGGCGTCCTGGAGGTTCGCCCGTTCCCTGACCCGGTACATCTCGGCGAGCCCGGCCTCGACGTCCCCCGCGTCGACCATCAGGCCGCCGAGGGTGAGCCGGGCGTTGAGCTCGGTGTCCCGGGCGCCCACCATCTGCGCGTACTCCACGGCGCGTTCGGCCGCGGAGAGGGCACCGTGGCCCGGCTGGTGCACCATGCACCAGGCGGCCACCATGGACAGGACCTCGGCGTGCACCGGGGAGGGCGGCAGTCCGCGCACCAGGTCCTGGGCGGTGGCGAGCTCCTTCCAGCCGTCGCCGCGGACCAGTGCCTGCACCAGCCGGGAGCGCTGGATCCAGAACCAGGCGGCGCGCAGCGGGTCGCCCTCGTCCTCCAGCAGGTGCAGCGCCCGACGGGTCGTCTTCAGGGCGCGCTCGCGTTCCCCGCACAGCCGGCCGGCGACGGCGGCCTCGGCCATCAGGTCGAGATAGCCCAGGGGCGCGCCCGCCGGATCGGTTCCCGCGGATGTCCCGGGTCCGCCCTCGGGCGGCAGCGGGGGGTAGGCCTCAACGTAGCCGATGGGGCGCAGTTCGGCCCGTACGGAGTCGGGGACCGCCTCCCACAGTTCCATCGCCCGTTCCAGGAGCCGCAGTTGCTCGGCGTAGGCGTGCCGGCGGCGGGCCTCCACCGAGGCGTCGAGAACGGCGGGCAGGGCCTTGGCGGCGTCATGGGCGTGGTACCAGTAGCTGGCCAGGCGGGTGACGCGCTCGTCGGCCGGCACGAGCGCCGGGTCGGCGTCCAGGGCCTCGGCGTAGCGGCGGTTGAACCGGGAGCGCTCGCCGGGCAACAGGTCGTCGCTGACGGCCTCGCGGACCAGGGAGTGGCGGAAACGGTAGCCGTCGCCGCCGGGCGAGGCGGTCAGGATGTTGGCACCGACGCAGGCGCGCAGGGCCTCGATGAGGTAGTCCTCGGCGAGCCCCGCCACGGCCGCGAGCAGGGGGTACTCGACGGTGCTGCCGCCCTCGGCGACGATCCGGGCGACCCGCTGGGCGCTCTCGGGCAGCCCCTCGACCCGGACCAGGAGCAGGTCGCGCAGGGTGTCCGTGAGCCCCGTGCGGCAGCCCTCGCGGGCGGCCACGGCCAGTTCCTCGACGAAGAACGCGTTGCCGTCGGAGCGGGCGAAGATCTCGTCGGCCTGGGCGGTGTCGGGTTCCCGGGCGAGGATGCCGGCGATCTGGCGGCCGACCTCGGCCCGGTTGAAGCGGCCGAGCTCGATGCGGCGGACGGTGCGCAGCCGGTCGAGCTCGGCGAGCAGGGGGCGCAGCGGATGCCGGCGGTGGATGTCGTCGGCGCGGTAGGTGGCGATCACGACGAGACGGCCGGTCCGCAGGGTGCGGAAGAGGTAGGCGAGCAGATGGCGGGTGGAGGCGTCGGCCCAGTGCAGGTCCTCCAGGACGACGACGACCGTGCGGTGCGCGGCGACGCGTTCCAGGAGGCGGGCGGTGAGTTCGAAGAGGCGGGCCATGCCGTCCTCCTCGTACGGCCGTCCCGCGGGCGTCTGCGCGAGCTCGGGGAGCAGCCGGGCGAGTTCCTCCTCCTGCCCGGCGGCCGCGGCGGCGAGTTCGTCGGGCAGGGCGCGGCGCAGGGCGCGCAGGGCGGTGGAGAAGGGGGCGAAGGGGAGGCCGTCGGCGCCGATCTCGACACAGCCGCCGCAGGCGACGACGGCGCCCTCGCGGGCGGCGGCGGCCGAGAACTCCTCCAGGAAGCGGGTCTTGCCGACGCCGGCCTCGCCGCCGAGCAGGAAGGCCTGCGGCTCTCCCCCGGTGCCGGCCGCCCCGGAGGTGCCCCCGGCGGCGGCGCGGGCGAGCGCGTCGTTCAACATCCTCAGTTCGTCGGCGCGTCCGACGAACACCGGGCTGACGGACCTGGTCTCCACGGGCCCGAGCATGGCACAGGGGTCCGGCGGGACGGCAGCGCTTATCGGGACGGCGGCGGTCGGACGGGCGGTGGCGGCTACGGCTGGGTGGGAGGTGTCGGCTACGACCGGGCGGGAGGTGGCAGCCGGGCGGGAGGTGGCCGCCGGGTGCGCAGTGGAGGCGGCGGCCGGGCGGGTGGTGGAAGCGGCGGCGGTGGCCGGGACGGCTGCGGCTGAGGTTGCCGTTGCCGTTGCCGTTGCCGTTGCCGTTGCCGTTGCCGTTGCCGTTGCCGTTGCCGTTGCCGTTGCCGTTGCCGTTGCGGGGACGGTGGTGAGGGCCGGTGCGGCGGCAGTAGTGATCGGGACGGCGGGCGGTGCCCCGTCGGCGGGTCGGCCGGCCTTCGGCGGGAGGCGGTGGGCCGGGACGGCGGGCGGTGCCTCGTCGGGCCGGCCGGCCTTCGGCGGGAGGTGGTCGGCCGCGACGGCGGGCGGTGCTGCGTCAGCGGCCCGGCCGGCCTTCGACGAGAGGCGGTCGGGCGGGACGGGCGGTGCCCCGTCCGCGGGCCGGCCGGCCTCCGGCGGGAGACGGCCGGCCCCCGGTCCGCCGTCCCGCGCGTTTCGCGGACCGGCGGACGGCGGCCGGCCGTCCACGGGTGCCCCGGCGCTCATACGGCGCGGGCGAAGCGGTGCCGGCGGGGACGGTCGCTATGGGCCCGCTCGTCGGTGTCACCGTGGGCGGACCGGGCGCCGGCGGCGCGGCGGGCGGCCCGGCGGGTGCTCGTGGCCTCGCGGGCGAGCCGGTAGGCCTGGGCCTCGCGGATCAGGTCGGCGGACCGCAGACGGTGGAGCTCGTACTCGAACATCTTGTACCCCTTGGGAAGAGCCGGTTTCGATCTCGCCCGGTGGCGATGTCTCAACCTTCGTCTCCCAGGGGGGTCGGCCACATCGGGAGAGTTCCGCATCTTGGGAACGCGAAGGGCCTTAGGGCGGCTTACGGTTTCCCGTGCCGGCCCTAAGGCCCCTCAGAGATGTGCGGGTTTCCCCGGGTCAGCCGGTGGACGGCAGGCCGAGGATGACGTCGGAGTACTTGGCGACCGCGAGCACCAGCCCGACGACGCCGAGCGACACGCCGGCCCAGGCGACGGACTTGATCCAGGCCGCCTGCGGCCTGCCGGGCGCGCCGAAGGCGGGCCGCACCAGCACGAACACACCGACGATCAGCGCGGCCAGCGCGAACAGGCCGCCGATGAGCGCGGTGGTCGCCCAGGCGTCGCCGTAGACCTCCTTGACCTGCTTGGCGACGGTCGCGGTCGACGAGGTCTCCAGCTGGCCGACCAGGGTCTCGCGGGCGGCGGCCACGGTGCCGACCCAGCTGCCGGTCAGCGACACGACACCGAGTCCGGCGGAGACGACGGCCGCGGCACCCTGTCCGACGCCGGCGTCCGCTTCCCCGGCGGCGGCGTCGTCCGCGGGGTTCTCGTCCGTCTCGTCCTCGTCGGGGTCCGTGCCGTCCTCGTCCCGGTCCTGGGCGTCGGCCGCGGTCTCCTCGTCCGTACCGGCCCCGGCCGCGTCCGCCTTGGTGACGTCCACGGTCTGCTCGTCGCGCCGTGCCTCGGTCCCGGTCTCGGCCCCGGGCTCGTCAACTGTTGTGGTTCCCATGTGCGGCACGGTACGGATGCTCTCTGAGAGGTTCCTTAATGATCCTTGTGGGCGGTGTCCGCACGGGCGGCACGCCACTCGGGCGCCAGTACGGACCACACTTCCAGGTCGTGCCGGACCCCGTGGTGGAGGCGCTTCTGCCGGAGGACGCCGTCCCGGCTCATGCCGAGCCTGCGGGCCACGTTCAGGCTCGGGACGTTGCCCGCGGCGGCGACCCACTCGACGCGGTGGATCCCGCGCTCGCCGACCGCCCAGTCGATGAGGATCCGCATCGCGCGGGTGACCAGGCCGTGTCCGGAGGCGGCGGGTTCCAGCCAGCAGCCGACCTCGCAGGTGCCCTGGTCCGCGTCGAGCTTCATGCAGAGCACACCGCCGACGAGCTTCCCGTCCAGCCACAGGCCGTGCAGGGCCCCGGTGCCCTCGGTCCGCATGTCGGCCCACCGCCGGAGCTCGGTCCGTGCGGAGGCCACGTCCGTGGCCCCGGCGCCGAAGGGGATGAACCGCCCGATGAACTCACGCCCGCGGTCCAGGTGGGCGAGGAACTCCTCGTCGTGCCAGGTCTCCAGGGGCCGCAGTTCCGCTCCGTCGTCCCCGAGGCTCCTGGCGTACACCCGTCAGCGCTCCTTCGTCGTCACATCCGTCGGTCCGGCGTCCGCCACGTCGACGTCCCCGGCCTCGGCCGCGGCGCGGCCCAGTACCTCCGCCGCCTCGGCGTCCGTGGCCTCGGCCAGCCTCTCATGGGCGGCCCGGCACTCGGGCGGCTCGATGCTGATGCGGGGCAGCCGCTTGTCGAGCGCGCGGGGCAGCCACCAGTTGGCGTCGCCGAGCAGGTGCATGAGCGCGGGGACGAGGAGGGTGCGCAGGACGAAGGCGTCCAGGGCGACGGCGGAGGCCAGCGCGATGCCGAACATCGCGATCACGCGGTCGCCGCTGAGCACGAAGGCGAGGAAGACCGAGATCATGATGACCGCGGCGGAGTTGATCACCCGGCTGGTCTCGGCGAGGCCGACCCGGACGGCACGCCGGTTGTCACCGGTCTCGAGCCACTCCTCGTACATCCGGCTGACCAGGAAGACCTGGTAGTCCATGGAGAGCCCGAAGAGCACGGACACCATGATCACCGGGAGGAACGGCTCGATCGGGCCCGCGCGGCCGAGACCGAGCAACTCGCTCCCCCAGCCCCACTGGAAGATCGCGACGACGACGCCGAACGCCGCGGCGACGGCGGCGATGTTCATGGCCGCGGCCTTCAGGGGGATGCCGATCGAACGGAACGCGAGCAGCAGCAGGACGCAGCCGAGGCTGATCACCACGCCGACGAACAGCGGGAGCTTGCCGATGATGACGTCCGCGAAGTCGTCGTAGCTCGCGGTCACCCCGCCGACCTGGACGTCGAGGGAGGTGCCGGACTCGGCGCGCGGCAGGACGTCGTCGCGCAGCCGGTCGACGAGGTCGCTGGTCTTCTGGGACTGCGGAGCGGAGGCCGGGACGACGGTCAGGAAGGCGGTGTCGCCGGAGCTGTTGTAGGTCACCGGGGTGGCCGAGGCGACGCCCTCGGTGGCCCGCAGGGTGGCGTCCAGGTTGTCCAGGGCGAGCCGGTCCTCGGCGCCGCCGACCTTCGTGACGAGGGTCAGGGGCCCGTTCACACCGGGGCCGAAGCCCTCGGAGACCAGGTCGTACGCCTGCCGGGTCGTCGTCGTCTTCGGGTCGTTGCCCTGGTCGGACGTACCCAGGTGGAGGGAGAGCGTGGGCAGGGCGAGGACGGCCATCACGACGACGGCCACGACGCCGAGCAGCTTGGGGTGGCGCTCCACGAAGGCGGACCAGCGGGCGGCGAACCCGGTGGCCATCTCCGGCTCGGGCCCGTGCTCCTCCAGGCGCCGGCGCTCGCGGCGGCTGAGCGCGCGCGGCCCGATGAAGGACAGCAGCGCGGGCAGCAGGGTCACGGAGGCCGCGACGGTGAGGACGACGGTCAGGGACGCGGCGATCGCCACGCCGTTGAGGAAGCTGAGCCTGAGGATGAGCATGCCCAGCAGGGCGATGCAGACCGTGGCTCCGGCGAAGACGACCGCGCGTCCGGTGGTGGCGACGGCGTTCTGCGCCGCCTCGGCCACCGGCAGCCCGCGTTTGAGGCCGCGCCGGTGTCTGGTCACGATGAACAGCGCGTAGTCGATGCCGACGCCGAGGCCCACCAGCATGCCGAGCATGGGGGCGAAGTCGGCGACGGTCATGGCGTGCCCGAGGAGCACGATGCCGAAGTAGGCGGTGCCGACGCCGACCAGGGCGGTGGCGATGGGCAGCATCGAGGCGGCGAGGGAGCCGAAGGCGAGGAAGAGGACCACGGCGGCGACGGCCACGCCGACGATCTCGGCCATGTGCCCGCCGGAGGGCTTGGTGAGGGCGATGGCGGTGCCGCCCAGCTCGACGTCGAGCCCCTTGGACTCGGCGGCCTTCGCGGTGTCGACGACGGCCTGGACCTCGCCCTTGTCGAGGTTCTCGGCCCGGTCGGCGAAGGTGATCGTCGCGTACGCCGTCCGGCCGTCCCGGCTGATCTGTCCGGCCGCGTCGGTCCGGCCCGACCCCTGGTGGGTGTACGGGCTGTCGACGGAGGCCACTCCGGGGAGCTTCTCGATCTTGTCGAGGGCCTGGGTCATGCTCTGCTCGACGTCGGCCGAGCGCACGGTGCCCGGATCGGTGTGCCAGACGATCGTGTCGCTGTCACCGCCGAGGCCGGGGAAGCCCTTGTTCAGGAGCTGCGTCGCGTGGCCCGACTCCGTGCCGGGGACCTCGTAGTCGTTGGAGTAGGCGGAACCCGTCACGGCAGCGGCGGCGGTCACACCGCCGAAGGCCAGAAGCCACAGCAGAACGGCGACGAGGCGATGCTGGACGCACCACCGTGCAAGGGCTGCCACGAGCGAGCTCCCTGGGGGATTTGTGGATCTTTATCGGGAACTGCCCGCAAAGAACACATGACTAATGCGTCATCACTCTTGCAGCCGGAAATGATCCTTTGTCGCATTCGTGGGCTTACTCACAGGACTGCGACCGAGGTCACAGCAGGTTTCCGTGGTCCGCGTCACCCTGTCGGACCCGCTCAGTCCAGTTGGTCACCCACGGCCATGACCATCACCCCGACGATCATCAGCCACAGGGCCCGCCGGGTGCGGCCCTTGGCCCCGAGCGCCGACGCCCCGGCACACAGGAGGGCTCCCGCGGCGTAGGAGAGGGGTATGAGGGCGGTTCCGGAGACGGAGGTCCGCATCACCGACGCGGCGAGTCCGGCGACGGTCAGCAGGACGCCCGTCGCGACCGCGGTCCAGCGCGCCCGCCGCGCCTGCGGGTCGTACTCGTCGTATTCCGAGTCGTCATCGTGCGGGTCACCGCCGTCGGGGTCGTCACCGTCGGGGTCGTCACCGTCGGGGTCGTCACCGTCGGGGTCGTCACCGTCGGGGCGGGGGTCTTCGGGGGCGGGGCCCTCCGGGGCCCGGTCGCCGTCCCGGTCCTGCGTCTCCGGGGCCGCCGTCGGGGCCGGGACCTCCGGGGTCCGGACCCGGTCGTCGCGGGTCTCGCGGTCCTGCGTCGTGCGGTCGGGCGTCTCGGAGTCCGTACTTCCACTCATGGCGCGGGAGCGTAGCGCGTTGACCTGAGCACGCCGACACAGACCCCAGGGGGTGCGCCGGTGACGGCGCACCCCCTGGGATGTGGGAAAACCCGGATCTCAGCCCTCGGAGACGCCCAGCTTCTCCAGGATGAGCTCCTTGACGCGCGCGGCGTCGGCCTGGCCGCGGGTGGCCTTCATGACCGCGCCGACGAGCGCGCCCACGGCCTGGACCTTGCCGCCACGGATCTTGTCGGCGATGCCCGCGTTCCCGGCGATGGCCTCGTCGACGGCGGCGGTGAGCGCGCCCTCGTCCGAGACGACCTTCAGACCGCGCTTGTCGACGACCTCGTCCGGGGTGCCCTCGCCGGCGAGGACGCCCTCGATGACCTGACGGGCCAGCTTGTCGTTCAGGTCACCGGCGGCGACCAGCGCGGACACCCGGGCGACCTGTGCCGGGGTGATCGGCAGGTCCTCCAGGGCCGTGCCCGACTCGTTGGCGCTGCGGGCCAGCTCGCCCATCCACCACTTGCGGGCGGAGGTGGAGTCGGCACCGGCCTCGATCGTCGCGACGATCGAGTCGATGGCACCGGCGTTCAGCATCGACTGCATGTCGTGGGCGTTGACGTCCCACTCCTCGCGCAGCCGGTTGCGGCGGGCCAGCGGCTGCTCGGGCAGCCCGGCACGCAGCTCCTCGACCCACTCGCGGGAGGGGGCGACGGGGACGAGGTCGGGCTCCGGGAAGTACCGGTAGTCCTCCGCCTCCTCCTTCACGCGGCCCGAGGTCGTGGACCCGGTGTCCTCGTGGAAGTGGCGGGTCTCCTGGATGATCGTGCCGCCGGAGTTCAGCACCGCGGCGTGGCGCTGGATCTCGAAGCGGGCGGCCCGCTCTACGGAACGCAGGGAGTTGACGTTCTTCGTCTCGGAACGCGTGCCGAACTTCTCACGCCCGTGCGGGCGCAGGGAGAGGTTCACGTCGCAGCGCATCTGGCCCATCTCCATGCGGGCCTCCGACACGCCGAGCGCCCGGATGAGCTCGCGCAGCTCGGCGACGTACGCCTTGGCGACCTCGGGGGCCCGCTCGCCGGCGCCCTCGATCGGCTTGGTGACGATCTCGATGAGGGGGATGCCGGCGCGGTTGTAGTCCAGCAGGGAGTGCGAGGCGCCGTGGATGCGGCCGGTGGCACCGCCGACGTGCGTCGACTTTCCGGTGTCCTCCTCCATGTGGGCGCGCTCGATCTGCACGCGGAAGACCTCGCCGTCCTCCAGCTGGACGTCCAGATAGCCGTTGAAGGCGATCGGCTCGTCGTACTGGGAGGTCTGGAAGTTCTTCGGCATGTCCGGATAGAAGTAGTTCTTCCGGGCGAAGCGGCACCACTCGGCGATCTCGCAGTGCAGCGCGAGGCCGATCTTGATGGCGGACTCGACGCCGGTCGCGTTGACGACCGGCAGGGCGCCGGGCATGCCGAGGCAGGTCGGGCAGGTCTGCGAGTTGGGCTCGGCGCCCAGCTCGGTCGAACAGCCGCAGAACATCTTCGTCTTGGTGCCGAGTTCGACATGGACTTCGAGGCCCATGACGGGGTCGTACGACGCCAGCGCGTCCTCGTACGACACCAGGTCGGTCGTGGTGGTCACGGTGAAAACTTCCCTCTCAGCCCAGCAGGACGTCGTCGTCGCCCAGGCGCTTGAGCTCCCGGTAGAGGATGGCGAGGCCGGTGACGATGGCGGCGGCGGACACGGCCGCGTCGATGAGGCGCAGCGTGTCGTTCTCCTTGCGGGCCTTCTTGACCTGCTTCGCGACACCGATGGCACCGAACGCGGTGCCCGCCATGGACAGATACGTGCCGGACTTGGACTTCTTGAAGCCCTTGGCCTTGGACATTGCCTTGCTCACAGCGACGGAGCCTCCTCAAGCAGCGGGTGACCCCACTTTTCCACGAAGGCGGCCTCGACGGCGGCACCCACCTTGTACAGGCGGTCGTCCTTCAGCGCCGGAGCGATGATCTGCAGGCCGACCGGGAGGTTGTCCTCCGGGGCGAGACCGCAGGGCAGCGACATGGCGGCGTTGCCGGCGAGGTTGGTCGGGATGGTGCACAGGTCCGCGAGGTACATCGCCATCGGGTCGTCGGCGCGCTCGCCGATCGGGAAGGCGGTGGTGGGCGTGGTCGGCGAGACGATCACGTCGACCTGCTCGAACGCCTTCTCGAAGTCGCGCGTGATGAGCGTGCGGACCTTCTGGGCGCTGCCGTAGTACGCGTCGTAGTAGCCGGAGCTGAGCGCGTACGTGCCGAGCATGACGCGGCGCTTGACCTCGGGGCCGAAACCGGCCTCACGGGTGAGGGCGGTGACGTCCTCGGCGGAGCGCGTGCCGTCGTCGCCCGTGCGCAGGCCGTAGCGCAGGCCGTCGAAGCGGGCGAGGTTGCTCGAGCACTCGGACGGCGCGATCAGGTAGTACGCGGAGAGCGCCAGGTCGAAGGACGGGCAGTCCAGCTCGACGATCTCGGCGCCGAGCTCCTTGAGCATCGCGACGGACTCGTCGAAGCGCTGCACGACACCGGCCTGGTAGCCCTCGCCGCGGAACTGCTTGACGACACCGACGCGCATGCCGCTCACGCTGCCGTTGCGGGCGGCCTCGACGACCGGCGGGACCGGGGCGTCGATGGAGGTCGAGTCGAGCGGGTCGTGCCCGGCGATGACCTCGTGGAGCAGGGCCGCGTCGAGGACCGTACGGGCGCAGGGGCCGCCCTGGTCCAGGGAGCTGGAGAACGCGACCATGCCGAAGCGGGAGACCGCGCCGTACGTCGGCTTGACGCCGACCGTGCCGGTGACGGCGGCCGGCTGGCGGATCGAGCCGCCGGTGTCGGTGCCGATGGCGAGGGGCGCCTGGTACGAGGCGAGGGCCGCGGAGGAGCCGCCGCCGGAGCCGCCGGGGATCCGGGTGAGGTCCCAGGGGTTGCCGGTGGGGCCGTACGCGCTGTTCTCGGTGGAGGACCCCATGGCGAACTCGTCCATGTTGGTCTTGCCGAGGATGACGACGTCGGCGGCCTTGAGCCGCTTGGTGAGCGTCGCGTCGTACGGCGGGATCCAGCCCTCGAGGATCTTCGACCCGACGGTGGTCGGGATGCCCTCGGTGGTGAAGATGTCCTTGAGCGCGAGCGGCACGCCGGCGAGCGGGCCGAGCTTCTCGCCGGCCTCCCGCTTGGCGTCCACGGCGCGCGCCTGGGCGAGGGCGCCCTCGCGGTCGACGTGCAGGAAGGCGTGCACCTTCTCGTCGACGGCCTCGATCCGGGCGAGGTGCGCCTCGGTGACCTCGACGGCGGTCAGTTCGCCCGCGGCGATCCTGCCGGCGATCTCGGCCGCGGTGAGCTTGATGATGTTGACGTTGGTGTCCGTCATGGTGATTAGTCCTCCCCCAGGATCTGCGGCACCTTGAAACGCTGCTGCTCCTGGGCCGGGGCGCCGGAGAGCGCCTGCTCGGGGGTGAGCGACGGACGGACCTCGTCCACGCGCATGACGTTCGTCAGCGGCAGCGGATGAGAGGTCGGCGGTACGTCTTGGTCGGCGACCTCGCTGACGCGGGCGACCGCGCCGATGATGTCGTCCAGCTGGCCTGCGAAGTGGTCGAGCTCTTCGCCCTTCAGCTCCAGACGCGCCAGCCGTGCGAGGTGGGCGACCTCCTCGCGCGTGATGCCAGGCATGCAGCGATCCTCTGGGGGTGAGTGCGTGTGTTTTGGCCCAATCCTATGGGCCCCGCCCCCATGCCCGCGCCCGGGTTTGCCACCACCCCGACCACCCGCCCCTCCAGCCGGACGACTCACCGGCCTCCGGCCGGGCGTTCCCCGCCCACGCACCACCCGTTCGCCCCCTGCCAAGCCGGGCTCCGCCGCCTTGGTGGCGCGCCGCCGGCGACCGCCGGACGGTTGAACCCATCGGCCTCCGGCCGGGTCTTCCCCGCCCACGCACCACCCGTTCGCCTCCTGCCAAGCCGGGCTCTGCCACTTTGGTGCTGCGCCGCCGGCGGCTGCCGGACAGTTGAACCCACCGGCCTCCGGCCGGGTGCTCCCCGCTTCTGCCCCGCGGCCGCACGCCGCCGACGGCGGGGCGGGAAAGCGGGCGAGCCCGGGTTGTCAGCTGGGGGTGAACGGGTGGTGCGTGGGCGGGGAACACCCGGCCGGAGGCCGGGGATACTCCCCTGCTGCCCCGCGACCGCATGCCGCCGACGGCGGGGCGGCGAAGCGGGCGAGCCCGGGTGGTCGGCTGGGGGTGAACGGGTGGTGCGAGGGCGGGGAACGCCTGGCCGGAGGCCGGGGGGAGTTACTCCGCTGCCGGGAGTGCGGCTCGGGGGCGTTGCCAGCCTCGGACGCCCCGCGCCAGGAGCCACGCCGTGGCCTCGTCCGGCGGCATCGCCGCGGCCACCAGCCACCCCTGCACCGCGTCACACCCCAGATCCCGCAACCGCTCCCACGTCTCGTCGTCCTCGACGCCCTCCGCCACGACGAGAAGCCCCAGCGAATGCGCGAGGTCGACGGTGCACCGCACGATCTCCGCGTCCTCGGCGTCCACAGCGAGCCGCGCCACGAACGAGCGGTCGATCTTCAGCTCGCTGACCGGGAGCCGGCGCAGATGCACCAGCGAGGAGTACCCCGTGCCGAAGTCGTCCAGGGACATCTTCACGCCGTGCCCGGTGAGCGCCGCGAGCGTGTCGGCGGCCCGCTGCGGGTCCTCCAGGAGCACATGCTCCGTTATCTCCAGTTGGAGCGCTCCCGCGGGAACTCCGTGCCGCGCGAGACGAGCGGCGACGGCACCGGCGAACCCCGGCGTGTGGACGTCGCGCGGCGACACGTTGACGGCGACGGGCACGTACAGCCCCTGGGCCCGCCAGCGCGCGACCTGCCCGAGGGCCGTCTCCAGGACGTACTCGGTGAGATGGGGCATCAACCCGGAGGACTCGGCGATGGCGATGAACTCGTCCGGCGGCACCTTGCCGCGCTCGGGATGCACCCAGCGGACCAGGGCCTCGAGGCCGGCCACCTGCCCGTCGAAGCGGACCTTGGGCTGGTAGTGCAGCTGGACGTCGCCGGTGTCCAGGGCCCGGCGCAGATCGCCGAGCAGGCCGAGCCGGTCGGGCGTGTTGGAGTCCCGCTTGGACTCGTACACCTCCACTCCCGTGCGGTCCCGCTTCGCCTGGTACATCGCGATGTCCGCGCGGCGCAGCAGCCCCTCCGCGTCGAGCGCGTGGTCGGGGAAGACGGCGAGCCCGGCGCTGGCCTCCAGGACGAGGGTGAGTCCGTCCAGGTCGAGCGGCGAGCCGAGGGTGGCGACCAGATTGCGGGCGACCCGGGTGGCCGAGGTGGTGGAGTCCGCGACCGGCAGTAACACGGCGAACTCGTCTCCGCCGAGCCGCGCGGCCTCCGCCCCGCGCGGCAGGGCCAGCCTCAGCCGCTCGGCTATCTGGACGAGCAGCCGGTCACCGGCGAGGTGTCCCAGCGTGTCGTTGACCGAACGGAAGCGGTCCAGGTCGATGAGCATCAGGGCGGAGCGGGCACCGATGCGCTCGGCGTCGTCCAGCGCGGTCCAGGTGCGCTCCAGCAGCCACTGACGGTTCGGCAGCCCGGTCAGCGGGTCGCGCAGTTGTTCCTCGGCCCGCGCGCGGGCTATCCACAGGGTGGAGTCGAGGGCGATCAGGGGGATCGAGAACAGCGGCAGCAGCGCCGGCTGGGCCGTCGCGACCACGCAGATCAGCGGCGCGATGCCGAGCAGCGCGACGGCGACGAGCCCCTGTCTGACGAGGGCGGTGCGGGCGACGGTGGGCAGGCCGCCGCCCGGTGTGTTCAGGTACCAGAGCAGGGCCCGGGTGACGGCGAGATAGGCGCCGGCGACCAGCACGAGCTGGGGTACGGCGTAGAACGTCCAGGTGGCGGGGGCCCAGGGGGTCTCGACGCTCGGGAACCGTCCGAACGAGGCGAGGACCAGGGCTCCGGCGCCGATGCCGAGGATGTCGACGGCGCCGTGCAGGACGCCCTGGCGCCAGCGGTTGCGGCGGGCCGTGCCCACCAGGACGACGACGGTGAGGCTGACCATGCCGGCCGGCACCCAGCCGTACAGCAGCAGGACCGCGAGGGTGAGGGCGGCTCCGGAACCGGTGCCGCCCCACCAGCGGGCCCGGCCGAGCGCGACCAGGTGACCGACGATGACGCCGGTGAGCAGCGCCAGCGCCCAGCCGACCGTGCCGCACGGGAAGAGCGCGTGATGACCGCTGAACGCTCGGTAGAACCCCGCGCCCAGGACGAACGCGGCGATGGCCACGACCGCCGCGGGCAGCGCGGGCCAGGACAGATGTCGTTCGGGGTCCTGTCCCGGCAGGCCGGTGCCGCGCTCGGCGGTGAGGGTGCCGGGGACGGCGGGAAGGTTGCGCGGCGCGCCGGCTCCGCCCCGGGCGGCGCGGTCCGGAGCCCGTCCCGCCCGCAGGCCGCTCAGCCACGCGCCGGTCGTCCGGCGCAGGCGCAGCCGTGAGTCGGGAGCGGCGCTCTCGGTCGGTTCCATTCCCGTCCCTCTCACTGCCGGCGGTACCCACGCCACGCGATCCGTCGCCGGCGACCACTGCCAACGGTGCCGCGTCGGAAAACCCTTCCTCCGGCTCCTCGGGAGCGGAGGATGCGCCGACCGCTGCCGGGCACGGTGGGCGCACACGTCAACAGTAGGCCGCGGAAGGCTTCCACGGGCAGCGGTCGTCGACGGTTGCCCGAATGCGGCCTGGTCACCCCTATGCATCCGATATGCGCCGAACGGGTGGTGTTCAACCGCTATTCCTCGACGGAAAGCGCGGCCTCCGCGGCCGCGTCCGGTCCTTGCTCCAACAGCACGGCGAAGCCCTCCTCGTTCAGGACCGGAACCTTCAACTGCATCGCCTTGTCATACTTCGATCCGGGATTGTCACCCACTACAACGAAAGATGTCTTTTTCGAAACAGAGCCGGTCACCTTTGCTCCACGGCTCTGCAGTTCGTCCTTCGCCCCGTCCCGCGTGTGGTGTTCGAGCGTGCCCGTGACCACGACGGTGAGGCCTTCGAGGGGACGCGGTCCCTCGTCCTCACCAGCGCCTTCGTCCTCCATCCGGACTCCGGCCGCCTTCCACTTGCGGATGATCTCGCGGTGCCAGTCCTCGGCGAACCACTCCTTGACCGAGGTCGCGATGATCCCGCCGACCCCGTCGACCGCGGCGAGTTCCTCCTCGGTGGCCTGCTCGATACGGTCGACGGAACGGAACTCGCGGGCCAGCGCCTCGGCGGCCACCGGACCCACGTGCCGGATGGAGAGCCCGTTGAGGAACCGGGCGAGCGGACGGGTCCTCGCCTCGGCGATCTTCTCCAGCAGGGCAAGCGTGTTCTTCTTCGGCTCGCCCTGCTGGTTGGCGAAGACCGTGACGACCTTCTCCTCCCCGGTCTTCGGGTCCCGCTTGGGCAGACCGCTGTCCGAGTCCAGGACGTACGCCTTGATCGGGAGCAACTGCTCGACGGTGAGGTCGAAGAGGTCGCCCTCGTCCACGAGCGGCGGGGCCACGGGCTCCAGCGGACGGGTCAGCGCCGCCGCGGCCACGTTCCCGAAGTGGTCGATGTCCAGGCACTCCCGGCCCGCGAGATAGGCGACGCGCTCTCTCAACTGCGCCGGGCAGGAACGGCCGTTGGGGCAGCGCAGGTCGATGTCGCCCTCCTTCATCGCGCGCAGCGGCGTCCCGCACTCGGGGCACTCGGACGGCATCACGAACTCCCGCTCGCTGCCGTCCCGCAGGTCGGCCACCGGTCCGAGGATCTCGGGGATGACGTCACCGGCCTTGCGCAGCACCACCGTGTCCCCGATGAGGACGCCCTTGGACTTCACGACCTCCTGGTTGTGCAGGGTGGCGAACTCGACCTCGGAGCCGGCGACCGTGACCGGCTCGACCTGCGCGTAGGGCGTGACCCGGCCCGTACGGCCCACGCCGACCCGGATGTTGACGAGCTTGGTGTTGACCTCCTCGGGCGCGTACTTCCAGGCGATCGCCCAGCGGGGTGCGCGCGCGGTGGAGCCGAGCCGGCCCTGGAGCGGGATCTCGTCGAGCTTGACGACCACACCGTCGATCTCGTGCTCCACGGAGTGACGGTTCTCGCCGTAGTACGCGATGAACTCCCGTACGCCGTCGAGGTCGTCGACCACCTTGGCGTACCGCGTGGTCGGCAGCCCCCAGGAGTGCAGCAGGCCGTAGGCCTCGGACAGCCGGCCGAGCCCCTCGAAGCCTTCCAGGGCACCGATGCCATGGACGACCATGTGGAGCGGGAGCGTCGCCGTGACCTTGGGATCCTTCTGCCGCAGCGAACCCGAGGCGGAATTCCGGGGGTTGGCGTACGGCTTCTCTCCGGCGGCCACACGTCGCGCGTTGAGGTCTCCGAACGCCTTCATCGGGAAGTAGACCTCGCCGCGGATCTCGACGAGCCGGGGAAAGTGATCGCCCTTCAGCCGGTGCGGGATCTCGGCGATCGTCATGACGTTCGGCGTGATGTCCTCGCCGGTCCGGCCGGTGCCACGGGTGGCGGCGCGGGTGAGCCGTCCGTCCTCGTACGTCAGGTTCACGGCGAGACCGTCGACCTTGAGCTCGCACAGGAAGTGGTAGTCGGACGTGCCCACGTCCTTGGCCACCCGCCCGGCCCACAGGGCGAGCCCCGCGTCGTCGAAGACGTTGTCCAGGGAGAGCATGCGCTCGCGGTGCTCGACCTCGGCGAGGTCGGTCTCGTACTCGACGGCGACCTTCTGGGTCGGCGAGTCCGGCGTCCGCAGCTCGGAGTACTCCTCCTCCAGCGCCTCCAGGGACCGCAGCAGCGTGTCGAACTCCGCGTCGGAGACGACCGGGGCGTCCTTCACGTAGTACCGGAAACGGTGCTCCTCGATCTGCTCGGCGAGCTGCGCGTGCCGCTCCCGTGCCTCGGCGGGTACCGATGTGGGCTCTGCGTGCTCTTCGCCGGCCACCGTTGTGTCCTCCCGTTACTCTGGGTTGTCCGCGAGGGATCTCGCCGCCCGGACGCAGTGGGCCAGCGCCCTGCGCGCGAAGTCGGGGGAAGCCCCCGCGAGTCCGCACGACGGAGTGAGCGTGACCGCCTCCGCGAGCAGACCCGGCCGCAGCCCCAGCCTGCGCCACAGCGTCCTGACACCCATGACGCTACCGGCAGGGTCGGACAATGGGACGTCCACTCCGGGGACGACACCGGCGAACAGCCGGGTGCCGCCCTCGACCGCCTCCCCGATCGCCTCGTCGTCACGCTCGGTGAGAAGGGAGAAGTCGAAGGAGACCGCCGCCGCGCCCGCCCGGCGCAACAGGGCGAAGGGGACGTCCGGCGCACAGCTGTGGACGACGACGGGACCGCCGCCGTTCGCCCCGATGACGTCCCGGAGGGTGGCCTCCGCGATCTGCCGGTCCACCGCGCGGTGGGTGCGGTAGCCGCTGGCGGTGGGCACCCTGCCGCGGAGCACGGCGACCAGGGAAGGTTCGTCGAGCTGGAGGACGACCTCGGCGCCGGGCACCCGCCGGCGGACCTCGTCGAGGTGGAGGCGCAGTCCCTCGGTGAGCGATCCGGCGAGGTCGCGGCAGGCGCCCGGGTCGGAGAGGGCGGACTCGCCGTTCCGCAGCTCCAGCGCGGCCGCCAGGGTCCAGGGACCGACGGCCTGGACCTTGAGCGGGCCCTCGTATCCCTGGGTGAACTCCTCCAGGGCGTCGAGGTCCTCCCCCAGCCACGACCTGGCGCGCTTGGTGTCCCGGCCGGGCCGGTCCCCGAAGCGCCAGCCGCTGGGCTCCACGCGCGCGTACAGCTCGACGAGCATCCCCGCGGTCCGGCCGATCATGTCCGCCCCGGGCCCGCGCGCGGGCAGTTCGGCAAGGAAGGGGAAGTCCTCGAAGGAACCGGTGACGGTCTTCGCGGCCTCCCGCGCGTCACCGCCCGGCATGGACCCGACCCCGGTGGCGGGACCGAACCTGAACTCGCTGTTTTCGCTCACCCCGGAAGCCTACGGAATCCCGCGGGCACCCCGGCCTCCCGGGCGTCCCCCGCGGACCGCAGGCCTCAGCCGCCCGGGCGCACCGTCAGGTCGTTGACCTCGGCGTCGCGGGGCAGGTCGAGCGCCATCAGGATCGTCGTCGCCACCGACTCGGGGTCGATCCACTTCGAGGCGTCGTACTCCTTGCCCTCCTGCCGGTGCACCTTGGCCTGCATGGGACTCGCGGTGCGGCCGGGGTAGACGGAGGTCACCCGGACCCCGGCCGCGTGCTCCTCGTGGCGCAGGGAGTCGGCGAGGGCCTTCAGGCCGTGCTTGGAGGCGGCGTAGGCGGACCAGTCGGCGTGGGCGTTCAGACCGGCGCCGGAGTTCACGAAGAGCACGTGGCCCTGGGCGAGACGCAGCTGGGGCAGGAAGTGGCGGGTCAGCTCGGCGGGGGCGATCAGGTTGACGTTGAGCTGGTGGCGCCAGGCCTTGGGGGTCAGTTCGCCGACCGGGCCGAGGTCGACCACGCCCGCGATGTGCAGCAGGGAGTCGACGCGGCCGGGGAGCGCCTGGTGGGAGAACGCCCAGGACAGCTTGTCGGGGTCCGCCAGGTCGCCGACCAGGGTCTTCGCCCCGGGGAAGGCCGCGGCCAGTTCCTTCGCGCGGCCGGCGTCGCGCGCGTGGAGCACGAGTTCGTCCCCGCGCGCGTGCAGACGGCGGGCGACGGCCGCGCCGATGCCGGAGCCGGCCCCGGTGATCACATGTGTAGGCATGGACGCCATGCTCGCATCACCGGCGGCCGGTCCCGGCCACCCGCGGGTGGCTCAGGGGGTGCCTCAGCGGATGCCGACGCTCTCCTCCAGGTAGGCCAGCGCCCCCACCGGCTCCTCGGCGAAGAACACCAGGTCGGTGAGCGGGCGCGGCAGGAAGCCCTCGGCGTCCATCCGCCGGAACTGCTCCTTCAGGCCGTCGTAGAAGCCGGCCGTGTTGAGCAGGACGACCGGCTTCTCGGTCTTGCCGTGCTTCTTCAGCTCCAGGATCTCGGTCGCCTCGTCGAGGGTGCCGGTGCCGCCGACCATCACGACCACCGCGTCGGCCTTCGCCAGCAGCAGTGCCTTGCGCTCGGCCAGGTCACGGGCCACGACCATCTCGTCGGCGCCGGGGCGGGCCCGGTCGGCGAGGAAGTCCACGGAGACGCCCACCAGCCGTCCGCCCGCCTCCTGCACGCCGTCGGCGACCACCTTCATCAGACCGACGTCGGAGCCGCCCCAGACGAGCGTGTGGCCGCCCTTGCCGAGGAGTTCGGCGAACTCCCGGGCGGGGCGGGTGTAGCGGTCGTCGAGGTCGGCGGCGGAGAGGAAGACACAGATGTTCATGGCTTCACCGTACGCGGGAACGAATCGGGACCCGCGAGCGCTTTCCGTACATGGCTGAAGGACACACGATCACCATCGAGCAGGGCACACGGCACGTCCGCGTCGTGCACGACGGCCAGGTCCTGGCGGAGAGCGACCGCCCCCTGGTCCTGCGCGAGACGGGCTGTCCCGTGCGCTACTACCTCCCGCCGGCGGACGTCCGGCTGGACCTGCTGACGCCCTCCGACACCCACACGTACTGCCCGTTCAAGGGCACCGCGTCCTACTGGTCGCGTCCCGGCGCGGCCGATCTGGTGTGGGCCTATCCCGATCCCAAGCCGGACGTGGCCGCGATCAGGGACCACCTCTGCTTCTACGAGGCGGAGGTGTCCTGAGTTCCGGACGGCCCGGGCGTGGTGCCCCGATGAGTCCGCGGGCGGCGGGCAGTCTCTTACCGCATGGACAACAAGACCCTCTCGCGCGACGGGACCCCGATCGCGTACGAACGCCACGGTGACGGCCCGACGGTCGTGCTGGTCGGCGGCGCCATGTGCACGGGCGCCACGCTGGCGCCCCTCGCCGAGGCCCTCTCGGACCGCTTCGGCGCCGTCACCTACGACCGGCGGGGCCGCGGTGCCAGCGGCGACACCGCGCCCTTCGCGGTGGCCCGCGAGGTCGAGGACATCGCGGCGCTGATCGACGTCTTCGGGGGCAGTGCGGCGCTCTACGGCATCTCGTCGGGCGGCGCGCTGGCCCTGGAGGCCGCCATGAGCGGACTGCCCGTCCGCGAAGTCGCCGTCTACGAGACGCCGTTCGCGGTGGACGAGGTGGCGGGAAAGCAGCGGGCGGAGTACACGGAGCGGCTGGCCGAGCTGCTCGGCCAGGGCCGGCGCGGCGACGCGGTCGAGCTGTTCCTGGCCCTGGTGGGCACGCCCCCGGAGATGATCGCCGGGGTGCGCATGTCCCACGCCTGGCCCGGGATGGAGGCCATCGCGCCGACCCTGGCGTACGACGACGCCGCGATGGGCGAGAGCCGGGTCCCGGGCGAACGGCTGGCCGCGCTGTCGGTGCCCCTGCTGTCCGTCGCGGGTGACGCGAGCCCCGCGTGGATGCGCGAGGCGGCGCGGCGCATCGCCGAGGCGGCGCCGAACGGCTCGTACCGCACGCTGGAGGGGCAGACCCACATGGTGGACCCGGGGGTGCTCGCACCGGTGCTGGCGGAGTTCTTCCGCACGGACGGATAGCCGGCGTCCCGTGCGGCCCGGCGGCACCTGCGCCGGGCCGGGCCGGGCCGGGCCGCACGGGACGGGGAGTTCTAGACGTCCGCCGTCGCGCGCGTGGTCGTCGCGATGGTCGCCGAGCCGACGACGCGCGTGCCGTCGTACAGGACGATCGCCTGGCCGGGAGCGACGCCGCGGACCGGCTCCTCGAAGGTCACCCGCAGCTCGCCGTCGACGAGTTCGGCGTCCACCTCGGTCTCGCCCCCGTGGGCGCGCAGCTGGGCGGTGTAGGTGCCGGGGCCGGCCGGGGCCGCGCCGCACCAGCGGGGCTTGATCGCGGTCAGCGCGGACACGTCCAGGGAGGCGGCCGGTCCGACCGTGACCGTGTTGTTCACCGGCGAGATGTCGAGCACGTACCGGGGCTTGCCGTCGGCGGCCGGGGTG
Organism: Streptomyces aureus; assembly: GCF_000725495.1. Lineage (GTDB taxonomy): Bacteria > Actinomycetota > Actinomycetes > Streptomycetales > Streptomycetaceae > Streptomyces > Streptomyces aureus_B. The sequence goes on along the minus strand of NZ_JNZD01000019.1, from coordinate 98,190 downwards.
CCGATGCGCAGTCCCTTGCGCTGGCCGATGGTGAAGCCGTACGCGCCCTCGTGGGTGCCGATGGTGGCTCCGGACTCGTCGACGATGTCGCCCTCGGCCTTGCCGAGCCGGTTCGCGAGGAAGCCCTGGGTGTCGCCGTCGGCGATGAAGCAGATGTCGTGCGAGTCCGGCTTCTTGGCGACCGCCAGGCCCCGGCGCTCGGCCTCGGCCCGGATCTCGTCCTTGGTGGTGACCGTGTCGCCGAGGGGGAACAGCGCGTGGGCGAGCTGACGGTCGTCCAGGACGCCGAGGACGTACGACTGGTCCTTGGCCATGTCCGAGGCGCGGTGCAGCTCGCGGGTTCCGTCCTCGCGGACGATCACCTGGGCGTAGTGGCCGGTGCAGACGGCGTCGAAGCCGAGCGCGAGCGCCTTGTCCAGCAGCGCGGCGAACTTGATCTTCTCGTTGCAGCGCAGGCAGGGGTTCGGGGTGCGGCCGGCCTCGTACTCGGCGATGAAGTCCTCGACGACGTCCTCGCGGAAGCGCTCGGCGAGGTCCCAGACGTAGAACGGGATGCCGATGACGTCGGCGGCCCGGCGGGCGTCGCGCGAGTCCTCGATGGTGCAGCAGCCGCGCGCGCCGGTCCGGAACGACTGCGGGTTCGCCGAGAGGGCGAGGTGGACGCCCGTCACGTCGTGCCCGGCCTCGGCGGCACGGGCGGCGGCTACGGCGGAGTCCACTCCGCCCGACATGGCGGCGAGGACGCGGAGGGGGCGCTGCGAGGTGTCAGTCATAACCCCTCCAGGGTACGGGGCCGCGGGAACCGGAACCCGCGAGTATCCGTTGAAGATCGCATGGGGGCGAAAAAGGGGAAGCCGGGCGGGCCGCGGAGCCGGGCGGCCGGGGCGGGGGACGCGGACCGGCCGGTCGGGCGGCGGGTGCTGCTCTTCGGCGGTCTGGCGGCCGCCGTGAGCGCGGCCGGGCTCGCCCGTGAGGAGCTGTCGCACCTGTGGTGGCGGCTGCCGGGCGTGGAGAAGTCACGCGTCGCGGGCGCGGTGGACTTCCGGGGCGCGCGGTGGATCGCGGCCTCGGCGGCGAACTGGCGGCGGGCCGACCGCCCCGACGACTACGCGATAGACCGCGTCGTCGTCCATGTCACCCAGGGCGGGTACGCGAGCGCGGTGCGGGCCTTCCAGGACCCCGGGCACGGAGCGGCCGCCCACTACGTGGTCCGCAGGGACGGCCGGGTCACGCAGATGATCCGCGAGCTGGACGTGGCGTTCCACGCGGGCAACCGCTCGTACAACGAACGCAGCGTCGGCATCGAGCACGAGGGTTTCGTGGACCGGCCGTCGTCGTTCACGGACGCGATGTACGAGGCCTCGGCGCGGCTGACGGCCGCGATCTGCGGTCGGTACGGCATACCCGTGGACCGCGAGCACATCGTGGGGCACGTCGAGGTCCCGGGCACCGACCACACGGACCCCGGGCGGTACTGGGACTGGGACCGGTACATCCGGCTCGTACGGCGGGCCCGGACGGCGTCGGCCTGACGGGGTCCTCCCGGTCCTCCCGGTCCTCGCCACCACCGGACCGGGCCGCGATCAACCGCCACCCCGCCGGGCCGCGATCAGCCGCCGCCCCACGGGGCCGGTGTCAGCCGCCACCCCACGGAGCCGGTGTCAGCCGCCGCCCCGCCGGGCCGGGATCAGGCGCAGCCCCACCGGGCCGGGATCAGGTGAGACCCGCCCGGCGCGCCCGTTCCACCGCGGGACCGATCGCCCGGGCCACCGCCTCGACGTCCGCCCGGGTGGAGGTGTGGCCGAGCGAGAAGCGCAGGGTGCCCCGGGCGAGGTCCGGGTCGGTGCCGGTGGCGAGGAGGACATGGCTCGGCTGGGCCACCCCGGCCGTGCAGGCCGAGCCGGTGGAGCACTCGATGCCCTGCGCGTCGAGCAGCAGGAGCAGCGAGTCGCCCTCGCAGCCCGGGAACGTGAAGTGCGCGTTGGCGGGCAGCCGGCCGCCGGGGGCCGGGTCGCCGCCGAGGATCGCGTCGGGCACGGCCTTGACGACGGCGTCGGCCAGGTCGTCGCGCAGGGCGCCGATCTCGCCGGCGAACCACTCCCTGCGCTCGGCGGCCAGCCGCCCGGCGACCGCGAAGGAGACGACGGCGGGCACGTCGAGGGTGCCGGAGCGGACGTGCCGCTCCTGGCCGCCTCCGTGGAGCACGGGGACGGGGCTGTACTCACGGCCGAGGAGCAGCGCGCCGATGCCGTAGGGTCCGCCCACCTTGTGGCCGGAGACGGTCATCGCGGCGAGGCCCGAGGCCGCGAAGTCGACGGGGACCTGGCCGAAGGCCTGGACCGCGTCGGCGTGCAGCGGGACGTCGAACTCGGCCGCCACGTCGGCCAGTTCACGGACCGGCATGACGGTGCCGATCTCGTTGTTGGCCCACATGACCGTGGCGAGGGCGACGTCGTCGGGGTTGCGGGCGATGGCCTCGCGCAGGGCGCCGGGGTGGACGCGGCCGAACGCGTCGACGGGCAGGTACTCGACGGTGGCGCCCTCGTGCTCGCCGAGCCAGTGCACCGCGTCGAGGACGGCGTGGTGCTCGACCGGGCTCGCGAGGACGCGGGTACGGGCCGGATCGGCGTCCCTGCGGGACCAGTACAGGCCCTTCACCGCGAGGTTGTCGGCCTCGGTGCCGCCGGAGGTGAACACCACCTCGCTGGGACGGGCGCCCAGGGCGTCCGCCAGGGTCTCGCGGGCCTCCTCGACGGCGCGTCGCGCGGCGCGGCCGGCGGCGTGGAGGGAGGAGGCGTTGCCCGTGACGCCCAGCCGGGCGGTCAGGGCCTCCACCGCCTCGGGAAGCATGGGGGTGGTCGCGGCGTGGTCGAGGTAAGCCATGGTGGGCTCGATTCTACGGGCCCGCTCCGGCTCGCCCCGGCCCCCCGTGGCTCGGCGCCCGCCTCTGGCCGGGACCGGGCCCCGGATGTCTCAGAAGCTCCAGGAGACCGTGTTGTCGAACTGCATGAAGGCGACCAGGACGACCAGGTCGGCGACGCCCAGGCCGAGGCCGAGGAAGGCGCGGCCGCGGCGGGCCGTGCCGCGCCAGAGGGCGGCGGAGGCCAGGACGATCGCGATCGGGCCGAGGAAGAGGTTGAGCACGAGGAGGCCGAGCAGCCCGAGGACGAAGGAGGCGACGGCCATGCCGTCCGCGTCCTTGACGCCGGTGCGGCGCTTCGCGGGGGCGGCCTGGGCCGCCTCGGCGGGGCGGACGGCCCCGGCGGTGCGCTCCGCGCCGGCCGGACGGGCCGTGACGGCCGAACGGGCGGTGCGGGTGGTGCCGGTGGTGCGCGCGGTGAGTTCCATGACGTGAGTCAGCTCCCAACGGTCGGTTGGTGAAGGGTGGGACCAACGGCCGGTCGGCAAAGGTGCGGGACCAACGGTCAGTTGGCGGAGGAGTGGCGTCGGCGGGCCCCGCGCTCGCGCAGCGCGAAGACGACCAGCCAGACGCCGATGACGGACGCGGCGACGAGGCTCACGGTCAGCGGCGCGTGCGCCACGGAGCCCATCACGACGCCGAGCAGCAGGAGTGCGGCGACGAGGAACAGCATGGGATGCCTCTCGGAGAAGTCTCGGAGTCCGGTCCCGGAAGGTCCCGGGACCTCAACGGTGAACCCCCGGTGTTTCCGCGACTTGACGTTCCAGTGAACGGTTGTAGTAACAGTTGTTCACTGACTCTTGAGTCTAGCGCGCTCCACGGCTTTTCAATTCCAGAGAACAGTTGTTAACTGCATGGTATGAGTCACACTCTCGGCATCCGCCAGGCGCAGAAGCAGAAGACCCGACAGGCGCTGCTGGACTCGGCGTTGGGGCTTCTGGAGCACCAGAGCCTGAGCAGCCTGGGGCTGCGCGAGGTCACGCGGGCCGTCGGAGTCGCCCCGACGGCCTTCTACCGGCACTTCCGCTCGACGGCGGATCTCGGCGTGGCACTCGTCGAGGAGGCGCTGGGCAGTCTGCACCCGATGATCGAGGACACGGTGTCCACGGCCGGCGACAGCGACGAACGCATCGCCCGTGCCGTGGAACTGATCGCCCACCATGTCGGGGCGCACCCGGCGCACGTCCGCTTCATCGCGCGCGAGCGGCACGGCGGGGTGCAGCCGGTGCGCGACGCGATCCGGGAGCAACTGGCCCGGTTCGCCGAGGAGGTCGCCCACGCGCTGGCCGAGCACCCCGAGTCGGCCGGGTGGAGCGACGACGACCTGCTGATGCTGGCGGGTCTGTACGTCGACCACATGCTGATGGCGGCCTCGGCGTTCCTGGAGGCGCTGGACGGCTCCGAGGCGGAGCGGGAGCGGGTGGCCAGGACGGCGAGCCGTCAGATGCGTCTGATCAGCATCGGCCGCCGCCACTGGCTCGGCTGACCGCCCGCCGCCCCGTACGACGGCGGGCCCTGTTCACGCCGGCCCTGAACGACGGGCCTCCCCCGCCGGCCCCGCACGGCCGATTCCCCCCCGCCGCCCCAGAGCGGCGGGCCTCCCCCGCGTCAGCCCTGCGCGGCCGGCCGGCCCTGCCCCTGGCCGCCCATCTGGCCGCCGCAGCCGCCCTGGCCGCCGCCCATGCCGCCGCCGGGGGCGCCGCTCGGCATGCCCGAGGGGAAGTCGCTCGGCGTCCCGGACGGGAATCCGCTCGGCATGCCCGAGGGCGCGCCCGACCGCGAGGGCATGCCCGACGGCGCGCCGCTGGGGCGTCCGGAGCCGCCGCCCGGCATCCCGGAGGGGGGCGTGCAGCTCTGCCCGCCGGAGGTCTTGCCGTCCGAGGAGGACGTGTCACCGGAGCCGCAGGCCGCCAGGAGGGGCGAGAACGCGAGAAGGGCGACGAGCGGAACGAGGCGGGCACGACGGTTCATGGGGCAACTCCCAGTCGGTTCACGTGGGCCGGTCGGCGGTGGCCGGACGAGCGGGAGCCAGAGGATCAGATCCACGTAGGGCCGCGCTGTGCCCGGACTGTGGGTTCCTGTGCGGGCACAGGCGGGACGGCGGGGCTCAACCCCCCTCGTACACCGCGGTGATGGCGGCGGCCGTCTCCGCCAGCTCGGTACGCGCCTCGGCCGGCGCCAGGACTTCGAGCGCGTCCCCGAAGGCCAGCAGCGTGCGGGTCTCGCGCACCGAGCCCAGGGAGAGGCGGGCGGTCACCCACTCGCCCGTGCCGTCGTCCTCGGGCAGTTCGGCGAGGGAGGACCCGTGGAGGCGTACGAACATGTCGAGCCGGGACCGCCGTACCCGGACCGTGACGTCGACGCCTCCCGGCCGCTCCTCGACCTGGCGGCGCAGCACCTCCCAGGCGTCGGCGAGTTCGACGCCCGGGCGGCGGCGCACCGGGTCCGGCAGGAGGGCGGCCGAGCGGACCCGGTCGGCGCGGAACAGCCGCGGGGCGCCGCGCCGGTCGGCGACCAGGTACCAGACCCCGGCCTTGGAGACGAGACCGTACGGGTCGACGGTGTAGGTGCGCGGTTCGGCGTCCCCGCCGTGGCGGTAGCGCAGCCGCAGCCGGCGGTCGGAGAAGACGGCGTCCTGGAGCACGTCCAGATCGACGGCCGGCCGGGGGCCGCCCTTCCAGCGTGTGGCGTCGACGAGGACCCTGCGGCTGGTGACCTCGGCGGCGGGCCGGAAGGGCGCGGGCAGGGCGGCCATCACCTTGCGCAGCGCCGAGCCGAGCGCCGCGTCCAGACCGAGGGCGGCGTGCGCGCCCTGGGCCGCCAGGATGAACAGCGAGCGGGACTCGTCGGCGGTCAGTCCCGTGACGTCCGTACGGAATCCGGCGAGGAGTTCGATGCCGCCGTGGCGCCCGCGCTCGGCGTAGACCGGGACGCCGGAGGCGGACAGGGCCTCCACGTCCCGGTAGATCGTGCGCACCGACACCTCGAGCCGGTCGGCCAGTTCGTGCGCCGGGACGCGGCCGCGGGTCTGGAGGAGCAGCAGGATCGAGAGCAGCCGGTCGGACTTCACGCGTCCAGGATCGCGTCCGCCCGGGGCCGTCCGCAAATGTTGACGGAAACTGTCAGGTTATGGGTCGACAGTGGGGCACACACCGAGACACGGAAGAGGTAGTCATGAACGCCCTGGACCCCCGCCCCCTGTACGCCCGCGCCGCCGCCCAGATCGCCTCGCTGATCGCGACCGTGCGGCCGGAGCAGCTGGACGGCCCCACGCCGTGCGACGAGTTCGACGTCCGCCGACTGCTGTCGCACATGGTCGGCGGGACCCGGCGGATCGCCGTGATCGGGGCGGGCGGCGACGGGCTCGCGCTGCCGCCGTTCGCCGACGGCGTCCCGGACGACGGCTGGGCCGCCGCGTACGAGGAGGTGCGGGAACTGGTCCGCGCGGGCTGGGCGGACGACGCCCGGCTGGACGCCCTGGTGCGGGTGCCGTGGGGCGAGGCCCCCGGCCGGATCGCGCTGGCCGGGTACGTGATGGAGGCGGTCACCCACACCTGGGACCTCTCGGAGGCGCTGGGCCGGCCCCTCGCGCTCGACCCGGAGCCGGCCGAGTTCGCGCTCATGATCGCGGCCCGCGTGCTGCCCGACGAGGGGCGCGAGGACCCGGAGCTGCCGTTCGGGGCGGTGGTGCCGGCGCCCGAGGACGCCGACGCCTACGACCGTCTGGCGGCCTGGACGGGCCGCCGCCCCCTGGTGAACGCCTGAGAGCACGGGAGACCGCGTCCGGGGCCCGGAGAGGCCCCGGACGCGCGGAAGCGCACAGCCGGTCCCGCACCGCTCCTGCGCCCCGGGTTCCGGGTCGTGAACCTCGCCGCCGGGCCGAGGCGGGCATGCCGAGGCAGCCGGGCAGCCCCGGTCGACGCGGACCGTCAGCTCAGGCGGGCACGGGCCAGTTGGCGGGACTGGGCGACCAGGCGGTCGGCGCTGTCCCAGACCTCCGCGTCCTCCTCCAGGAACCCCCCGGCGAGGTTGCGGGTGGTGATCGACACCCGCAGTGGTCCGGGCGCCGGGCGGCACCGCACGTGCACGGTCAGCTCGACGGTCGGCACCCAGCCGGAGAGACCGATCTCGAAGGCCGTCGGCGGCAGCGCGTCGACCGCGAGCAGCAGCGAGAGCGGATCGGCGTCCCGGCCGTCGGCCAGCCCGAACCACGACCGCATCTCGCCCTTCCCGGACGGCGCGCCGAGGGCCCAGCCGAGCGTGGCGGGGTCGAGCTTGAGGAACAGCCGGTCGGTGATGGCCGAGCTGCCGGGGATGGGGGCCGGGGCGTCCTGCGGGCCGAAGCACTGGTCCATGGGCGGGATCGCCGGCGGCAGCGCGGTCGTGCGGACGTCGTCGGGCAGGGTGTCGAGGTCCCCGTACGAGGCGAGCACACGGATGCGCTCGACCTCACGGCCCTCTTCGTCGTACTGGAAGAGGGAGGCCTGCCCGGTCGAGAGCGTCCGTCCGGTGCGGACGACGTCCGTGCGGATGACCGCGGCGCCCGGCTGGGACGCGGTCAGATAGTGCGCGGAGACCGTGAACGGGTCGGAGTGCGGGAGGGCGTCGGCGAGCGCGCGGCCGAGGACGGCCAGCAGATAGCCGCCGTTGACGGCGTTGATGATCGTCCACCCGGCGGAGAGGTCGACGTCGTAGACGCCGTCCCCGCGCGGGGTGACGGAGGTGTCCCGGTCGAACTCGCTGTCGCCGATCGTGGCCCGCAGGGCCTGTACCGAAGCTGCTTCTGCCATACGTGAACGGTACAACAGGAAATTACTAAGCGGTAGCTTTTACCATCGCGGCCTCGCGGGCGCCCCGCCTTCCGTCCAACCAGGTGAGGATTCGGCAATTTCTTGTTAAGTGTCCGCAATCATCCGTGACCAATCGGCCGCGGTTCTCCTCTGTTGGGACATGAGCCTCACCGGGACAACGTTCCTCCTGACCTCCTTCGTGCTGTGCGCGGTCGCCCTCCTGCTGCCCCTGGTCCTGTGGTCCCGGGTACCCGGACCGTCGCCGGTGCGCGCGGCGAGCCGGCTGCTGATGCTGCTGTTCGCGCAGGGCACGGCGATCAGCCTGGTGTTCGTCCTCGTGAACAACGCCAACAACCTGTACGACAACTGGGCCGACCTCCTCGGCACCGGCAACCACGTCCAACGGGCCGCCGACCTCGGTGTGGACGGCACCGGGGGGATCTCGCTGAAGACCCTGCCCCGGGTGCGGCAGACGTTCGTGCCGGCCCAGGGCCCGCGCATGGGCTCGGCCGGCGGGGTTCGCGTCACCGATCTGAAGGGACGCGTGTCGGGAGTGAACGCCGAGGTCTACGTCTGGCTGCCGCCGCAGTACGACGAGCCCGCCTACCGGCACAAAAAGTTCCCCGTCGTGGAACTGCTGCCCGGCTACCCCGGCTCCGCCAAGGCGTGGTTCGGCTCCCTGCGGGTGCACGAGCAGCTGCGGCCGATGATGCTCGACGGACGCGTCGCGCCGTTCATCCTGGTCGCCCCGCGGACCAACCTGCTGGCCCGCGCCGACACCGGCTGCGCGAACATCCCGGGGACGGTGAACGCGGAGAGCTGGCTGAGCATCGACGTGCCGCGGATGGTCATGGACAACTTCCGCGCCGAGCCCGCGCCGGACGGATGGGCCACGGCCGGCTACTCGGCCGGGGCGCACTGCGCCACCAAGCTGGCCGTGGCCCATCCCGACCGCTACCGGGCCGCGGTGAGCATGTCCGGGTACAACGACCCCAAGGGCGAACGCAGTTCCCTGGCCGGCCGGACCCTCGAACTGCGCCGGCGCAACAACCCCTGGCTGCTGCTGCGCGCCGACCGCGTCCCGCCGCGGATCGCCCTCTACTTCTCCGGCGAGTCCGGGGACGGGTACCAGGCGGGCGCCGCGATCCAGGCGGTCGCGAAGCCGCCGACGCGGGTGGACGTGGTGCTGCTGCCGCGCAGCGCGGGCGGCCACGACATGGGGCTGTGGCGGCCTCAGTTGCCGGAGGTGTTCCGCTGGCTGACCGCGCAGTTCGACGCCGGGAAGAGGGGCGCGGCGGGCGCCGGCCGCACGGCGGGCGGGACGGGCGCGCCGGGTACGGGCACCACCGGGGGCGCCGGCACGGTGGCCGGCGCCGACCGGATCAGGAGCCCTCGTCCTCGCGCACTGTCGAGCGGCGGTTCCACGCGCGCGGAGCTCGCCAGTGGTACCGCATCGCGAACAGGCGCAGCACGAAGGCCGTGACGACGGCCAGACCGCTGGTGAACGGGGTGAGCGCGTCGTACCGGATGCAGATCACGACCATCGTGGCGCCGACGATCGCCGGGACCGCGTAGAGGTCACGGTCCCAGCGCAGCAGGGAGGGGACCTCGTTGGCGAGGACGTCGCGCAGCACACCGCCGCCCACGGCCGTCGCGAGGCCGAGGGCGGCGGAGGCGGTGAGGCCGAGCCCGTAGTCGTACGCCTTGACGGTGCCGGTGACGCAGAACAGTCCGAGCCCGGCCGCGTCGAAGACGTTCACGCCGACCTGGATGCGCTCCACCTGCGGGTGCAGGAAGAACACGATCAGGGCGCAGACGATCGGGGTGGTGAAGTACCCCAGGTCGGTGAAGGCCGCCGGGGGTACGGCACCGATGATGATGTCGCGCAGCAGCCCTCCGCCCAGCGCGGTGATCTCCGCGAGAACGGCTATCCCGAAGACGTCGAAGTTCTTGCGGACGGCCAGCAGGGCGCCGGAGATCGCGAAGACGAAGATGCCGATCAGGTCGAGCGTGTGCTGGACGGAGGGGCTGAACAGTTGCTGGAGCACCCCCACATTCTCACCTGTCGCGGGGTGTGCGCCTTACGAAGGAAGGTCTAGAGGGCGGGCTTGCCTGTGGTGAACAGCCAGGTCTGGAAGAGATCGTCGAGCTGCTGCCCGGAGATCTTCTCGGCGAGGGCGATGAACTGGGCGGTGTTCGCGTTCCCGTACCGGTGCAGCTTCGTCCACGCGGGCAGCAGCTTGAAGAACGCGGTGTCGCCGATGCGCTCGCGCAGCATCTGGAGCGTCATCGCGCCCCGCTGGTAGACCGCGGAGGCGAACATGGTGTCCCGCTGCGGGTCGGCGACCTTCGTCTGCCAGAAGGCGGAGTCGGCGGGCCGCTGGTTGTATCCGGCGACGAAGGAGTCGTGCGCCGAGCGGACGCCCTTGTGCTCGGCCCACAGCCACTGCGCGTAGGTCGCGAAGCCCTCGTTCAGCCAGATGTCCTTCCAGCGCTCCACCGAGACGGAGTCGCCGAACCACTGGTGGGCCAGCTCGTGCACGATCGTCGACTCCGAACGCACCGCCGAGTACGCGGGCTTCGACTGCACCTCCAGCGAGAAGCCCGCCTGGGGCATGTCGTCGACGATGGCCCCGGTCTCCTCGAACGGGTACGGGCCGAACACCTGCGACCAGTAGTCGGTGGCCTCGGCGGTGACGGCGTACACGTCGACGCTGTTGCTGTTCGCGAGCACCGGGTCGACGGCCACGTAGATCGGCGTCCCGGCCGGCGTCCTCCCGGTCCGCACGTCGAACTTCCCGATGGTCGCCGTCGCGAGGTAGGTGGCCATGGGCCGGCCCTCGCGCCAGTGCGTGACCGTGTTCGCGCCCTTGTCGCGGGTGGATATCAGGCGTCCGTTGGAGACCGCCGTCAGGCCCTTGGGAGCCGTGATGCGGATGTCGTAGGTCGCCTTGTCCGAGGGGTGGTCGCTGGAGGGGAACCAGGTGGAGGCCGCGTTGGGCTCGCAGGCGACGAAGACGCCGTCCGGGGTCTTCATCCAGCCGTAGTCGGAGCCGAACACGATCGGGCCGTTGAGGGCCTCGGGGACACCGCCGTAGGTGACGGCCACCGTGAAGTCCTTGCCGCGGGCGAGCGGGCCGCGCGGGGTGATGTGGATCTCGTCGCCGTCCCGCGTGAAGCGGGCCGCTCTGCCGTTCACCTCGATCCGCGTGACGTCCAGCTTCTGGAGGTCCAGGTCGAAGGCGGAGAGGTTCTGGCCGGCGCGGGCGGTGAGGGTCGTGACGCCGTCCAGCCGGTCGGTGTCGGGGTTGTACACCACGTCCAGGGTGTAGTGGCGGGCGTCGAAGCCGCCGTTGCCCAGCCGGGGGAAGTACGTGTCGCCGATGCCGTCCGCGCCGGGGGTGGGGGCGGAGGAGGCGGCGACGAGGAGGAAGGAGGCCGCCGCGGTGGCGAGCGCGCCTAAACGTGCCGAACGGGAGAGTGCCATTTCGCGTCCCTTTCGTACGTGTGCCGATCATTTCTGATCAGACGGACACGCAGGACTCTGCACTCTCCCGCTCAGGCATGTTCATGACTTTGCCAAGTCGTCACGGCCTACTTGTCGGTTGACTCCTGACGATCGGCTTCCGCACCCGCGGAGTCCGACGCGGTGCCGGTCTCCTCGGTGGCGGCGGCCTCCTCGACGGGAGCCTCCTCCGTGGCAGCCTCAGCCTTGGCGGGGGCCTCCGTGGCGGCCTCCTCCGTGGCGGCGGCCTCGTCCTCGGCGGCGAGCTCGGCCGGAGCCGTGCCCGACACCTCGGCGGATTCCACGCCGGAGACCAGCTCGACCGCTTCGCGGGCGGCCGAGAGCAGGACGACGTCCTGCGGAGCCTGGTCCGGGGCGTTCTCCGGGTGGTGGCAGGCCACGCGCTGACCGGGCCGCAGCTCGATGAGCGGGGGCTCGGTCGTCTTGCAGACCTGGGTGGCCTTCCAGCACCGGGTGTGGAACCGGCAGCCGCTCGGCGGCGCGATCGGCGAGGGAACGTCGCCGCGCAGCAGGATCCGCTCGCTCTTGGCGCCCCGGCGCTTGGGGTCCGGCACCGGCACGGCCGACATCAGGGCCTTGGTGTACGGGTGCATCGGCGCCTCGTACAGCGAGGTGCGGTCGGCGAGCTCGACGATCTTGCCGAGGTACATCACCGCGATGCGGTCCGAGACATGGCGCACCACGGAGAGGTCGTGCGCGATGATCACGTACGTCAGGCCCAGCTCGGACTGCAGGTCGTCCATCAGGTTCACGACCTGCGCCTGGATCGACACGTCGAGCGCCGAGACCGGCTCGTCCGCCACGACCAGCTTCGGCTTCAGGGCGAGCGCGCGGGCGATGCCGATGCGCTGGCGCTGACCGCCGGAGAACTCGTGCGGATAGCGGTTGTAGTGCTCGGGGCTCAGACCCACCAGCTCCAGGAGCCGCTGGACCTCCTTCTTCACACCGCCCTCGGGCTCCACGTTCTGGAGCCGGAAGGGCGCCGAGACGATCGAGCCGATGGTGTGACGGGGGTTCAGCGACCCGTACGGGTCCTGGAAGATCATCTGGATGTCGCGGCGCATCGGACGCATCTTCGAGGCGCTGAGCCGGGTGATGTCCCGGCCCTCGAACTCGATGGTGCCGCCGGTCGGGTCCTGGAGACGGGTGATGACCCGGCCCATGGTCGACTTGCCGCAGCCGGACTCGCCGACGACGCCCAGCGTCTCGCCCTTGCGGACCTCGAAGTCGATGCCGTCGACGGCCTTGACCGCGCCGACCTGACGCTGGAGAACGCCCTTCCGGATGGGGAAGTGCTTCTGCAGCCCCTGGACCCGGAGGAGGACCTCGCTGCTCTCCGAGGACTTCGCGCGGTGCGCGGGAGCCGCGGCCTGCTGCGGGATCACCGCGCCGGCGCCGTCCTTCTTGTTGTTCTCACTCACAGCTTCGGCGCAATCTCTTCGGTCCAGATCCGCGTGCGGTCCTCCTGCGAGAGGTGGCAGGCGGTGTAGTGGCCGCTGTCCACCAGCTGCAGTTCGGGGCGCACGGTGCGGGTGACATTGCCCTTGGGCAGGTCCGCGTACGGGCAGCGCGGGTGGAAGGCACAGCCCGAGGGGACGTTGATGAGGCTCGGCGGCTGGCCCTTGACGGGGATGAGCCGCTCGGACGTCTCACGGTCGATACGGGGCATCGAGCCGAGCAGACCCCAGGTGTAGGGGTGCTGCGGCCGCTCGAAGACCCGATCGGCGGAGCCGCGCTCCACGCACCGGCCGCCGTACATCACGAGGACGTCGTCGGCGATCTCGGCCACCACACCCAGGTCGTGGGTGATGAGGACGACCGCGGAACCGAACTCCTTCTGCAGGTCGCGGATGAGGTCGAGGATCTGCGCCTGGACGGTCACGTCCAGGGCGGTCGTCGGCTCGTCCGCGATGAGCAGCTCGGGGTTGTTGACGAGCGCCATCGCGATCATCGCGCGCTGACGCATACCGCCCGAGAACTCGTGCGGGTAGCTGTCGACGCGCTTGCCCGGCTCGGGGATGCCCACGCGGTCGAGCATCTCGATCGCCCGCGTGCGGGCGACCTTCTTGCTGACCTTGTGGTGGGTGCGGTACGCCTCCACGATCTGGTTGCCGATCGTGTAGTACGGGTGCATCGCCGACAGCGGGTCCTGGAAGATCATCGCCATCTCGCGGCCGCGGAGCTTGCGCACCTCGTCCGGGTCGGCGTTGACCAGTTCCTTGCCGCCGAGCCAGATCTCGCCCGACATCTGCACGTTCTTGCCGCGCGCGCCGAGGCGGTGCAGGCCCATGATCGCCAGCGAGGTGACGGACTTGCCGGAACCCGACTCGCCCACGACGCAGAGGGTCTTGCCCTTCTCCACCGAGAAGGTGAGCCCGTCGACGGACTTGACCAGGCCGTCGTCGGTCGGGAAGTGCACCTTGAGGTCGCGTACTTCGAGGAACGCCTTGGGAGCGTCCGAGGGCGAGGAGACGGGCTCGCCGACCGCGGCGCCGGTCTTGGACAGTTCGGTCACGAGAGCCTCACCCGCGGGTCGGCGGCTGCGTAGAGCATGTCCACCAGAAGATTTGCGATGACAACGAAGAAGGCGGCGAGAAGCGTCACGCCGAGGATCTGCGGCAGGTCGTTGTCGGTGATGCCGTCCACCGCGTACTCGCCGACACCGTGGAGAGAGAACACGCTCTCGGTGATGACGGCACCGCCGAGCAGCAGACCGAGGTCCATGCCGAAGACGGTGATGATCGGGGTGAGGGCGGCCCGCAGTCCGTGCCGGACCACGACCTTCCGCTCACGCAGGCCCTTGGCGCGGGCCGTGCGGATGAAGTCCTCGTTCATCGTCTCCAGCATGCCCGAGCGGGTCAGCCGCGCGTAGATGGCGGAGTACAGGAGAGCGAGCGAACACCACGCCGGGAAGAGCGTGTTGGCCCACTGCGCGGGGTTCTCCATGAACGGGACGTAGGTGCGGCCGAAGATCGGCCACTTGTAGGTGAAGAGCAGCAGAGCCAGGTTGCCCGTGAAGAACATGGGCAGCGAGACACCGGCGAGCGCGACGCCCATGAAGGTGCGGTCGAAGAACGAACGCGGCTTGAGGGCGGAGATCACGCCGATGGCCACACCGGAGACCAGCCACAGCACCGCGGCACCCGCGGCGAGCGACAGGGTGATCGGCAGGCGCGAGGTCAGCTGCGGCCAGACGGCCTGGTGGGTCTTGAAGGAGTACCCGAAGCACGGTGCGTCACAGTGCACCGTGGTGGGACCCAGGTCATAGGTGGCGCCGCTGACGATCCCCTTGATGAAGTGCCAGTACTGGACGTAGACGGGCTGGTCCAGACCGAGATTGTGCTTGACCGCGATGATGTCGGCCTTCGTCGGGCTCTTCCCGATGTACTGCTGCGCGAGCTGGTCGGCGGTCTGGCCGGCCAGTCTGGGCAGCAGGAAGAAGATGGCGAAGGTGACCGCGGAGACGACCAGGAGCAGGATCGCTGCCGCTGCCGTCCGACGGAGGATGTACGAGATCACGGGGATCGGCGCTGGTGCCCGCGGGCTGAGCCCGCGGGCACCAATGCCTTCACCTGCCTTCCGGGGCTACTTCTTCGTGGTGCCGATGTTGAGGTAGTCGTACTGACCGCTGAAGGCCGCCGTGGAGACCAGGTTGGTCGCGTACTGCGGGCGGGCCAGCAGAACCTTGAAGTAGGTCAGCGGCACGAGGACGGCGTCGTCCATGGTCTTCTTGTCGATCTCGGTGTACAGGGCGTTGCGCGCGGCGTCGTCCTGCGTACCGATCGCCTTCTCCAGGAGGGAGTTGACGTCCTTGTTGTTGTACTGCGACAGGTTGGTGTTACCCGACTGACCGATCGCGGAGCCGTTCAGGATCTGCTGCAGGAAGCCGTAGCCGGAAGGCCAGTCGGCACCCCACTGCATCATGATCAGGCCGATGTTCTGCTTCTCGGTGAACTTCGGGACACCCGCGTAGTCGGTGAAGTACTTGCCCGACGGGTACTGCTTCAGGGTGGCGTTGATGCCGGCGGCCTTCAGCGAGTTGATGATCGCCGTGGCGGCGTCGATCTCCTGCGGACGGTCGCTGCGGGCCGAGATGTTGGTGCTGATCTTCGACTTGCCGCAGGCCTTGAGCTGCTCCTTGGCCTTGGCCGCGTCACCCTTGTTGCCGGCGCTCGCGTAGACGTCCGACTTGGCGTAGCCCGGGATGTCCGGCGGGAGGACCGTGGAGGCGATGTCGCCGCGGATCGGGCCGCCCTCGGCGGTCTGCACCGAGACCTTGTCGATCGCGAACTGCACGGCCTTGCGGCACGCGACGTTGTCGAACGGCTTCACCTTGGTGTTGATCGCCATGTAGACGAGACGGCCACCGTAGGTGTTGTCCGTGTTCGCCTTCTTGTCGGCGGAGGTGAGCAGCTGCGCCTGGGTCGCGGCCTGGACACCGCCACCACCGAGGTCGATCGCGTCGCCCGCGAGGACGTCCTTGTCGATCGTCTCGGCGTTGACCTTCAGGTTGACGACGATCTTGTCCGGGTACTGCTTGCGCAGCGGGTCGGTCTTCGCGTCCCAGTTCTCGTTGCGCACGAGGACGGCCTGCTTGCCGTCCTGGTAGCTCTGGAACTTGTACGAGCCCGAGGACACGATGTTCTTGACGTAGTCGACGCCGTTGTCCTTGGCCTGCGGGACCGGAGCGGTCTGCGGCGAGGCGACGAGGTAGTCGAACTCCTGGAAGGCCGTCTTCAGGTGGAAGACGATCGTCGAGTCGTCCGGGGTCTCGATGGAGGAGAGGCCCTTGGCGCTCTTGTCCTTGTAGGGACCCTTGTACTTGTCGCCGCCCACGAGGAACTGCTGGAAGTAGTTCGGGCCGAGGGAGAGCACGTCACGCGCGAAGTTGGAGCGCTCGACCGCGTACTTGACGTCCTTCGACGTGATCGCGGTGCCGTCCTGGTACTTCACACCCGTACGCAGCTTGTACGTCCAGGTCTTACCGCCGTCGCTCGGGACACCCTTGCCGGAGGCGAGGTCCGGGACGAGGGTGTTGCCCTTCTCGCCGGCGCCGGGCTGGAACGTCATCAGCGGACGGGCGTACAGCCGGGAGAGGTTGTACATGTACGCGTAGTACGTGTTGCCCGGGTCGAAGGAGTCCGGCACGTCCGAGTACTCGTACGTGACCGTGCCCCCCTTCTTCGTGGAGGCGTTGACGACGTCCGTGGTCGCTGCGTTGGCCCCAGCTGACTTCGTGGTGTCGGTGTTCTTGTTGTCATCGGCCTTGCTGCAGCCTGCAACGAGCAGACTCGCGGAGCCGATGGCCGCAATGGCGGCCAGCGTTGACCTACGCATGATGGGCGGGTTCCCCTCCATTGTCGGAAACTTGATGATCTCTCGGGGTGCGTCAGGCATCAGCGGCTGCGCGGGTCGAGAGCGTCGCGGAGACCGTCGCCGAGCAGGTTGAAGGCGAGGACGGTCACGAAGATGGCAAGGCCGGGCACGATCATGAACTGCGGGTCGACCTGGTAGTAGGTGACCGCTTCACGGAGCATGCCGCCCCATGAGGCCTGCGGGGGCTGGATGCCGACCCCCAGGAAGCTCAGGGAAGCCTCGAAGAGGATGTTGGTCGGGATGAGCAGCGTCGAGTAGACGATGATCGGGCCGACCAGGTTGGGGAGCAGCTCCCGGAAGACGATGTAGGGGCCCTTGGCGCCCATGCCCCGGGAGGCGTCCACGAATTCCCGCTCACGCAGGGCGAGCGTCTGGCCCCGGACGATGCGGCCGAGGTAGGGCCAGTTGAAGAAGCCGATGACGAAGATCAGCACGCTCAGGTGGAGCGGAAGTCCCTCCAGGCCGAACGCTCCGCCCTGCAGCGTCGCGGAGATGGCGATCGCGAAGAGCAGGAGGGGGAAGGCGAGGAAGGTGTCCATCAGACGGCTGATGATCGAGTCGACCCGGCCGCCGTAGAAGCCCGCGACGACGCCGAGGATCGCGCCGATCACGTTCGACAGGATCGTGGCGCCGAAGGCGACCACCAGCGACACCCAGGAGCCCTCCAGGACTCGGGTGGCGAGGTCGCGCCCGAACTTGGGGTCCACACCGAGCGGGTGGTCGCCGCTCATGCCACCCATGCCGCCCTTGGGCAGCGAGGTGTTCGGGTCGATCAGGTCCTGGTGGAAGGCGTTCGGGTCCAGCCCCAGCAGGGACTGGAGAGGCCGGGCGAGGATCGCCATCAGGATGAGCAGTACGACGATGACACCGCCGGCGACCGCCACCTTGTCGCGCTTGAAGCGCGTCCAGGCGATCTGTCCCAGGGAACGGCCCTCGATCTGCCCCTTGCCGGCTCCGGCGAGCACAGCCTCTGGCTGCGCGTCCGTTGCCGCCGCGGTGGTCTCGATCGGTGCGGTCACAGTGACCCGACCCCTCTCGCCGGTGGTGACCGGCCTACGACTGCCGCTGTCTGCGGCTTGGTTCACTTGCCCGCCGGGAAGTTGACCGCAGATGGTGCGGTCCGATGACCCGGCTGATGATTCGACTTGCACTCGCTCACAGGATCGAAAACCCCGTGTCTGATGGGCGAGTCTTCAGTGCCGCCACGATCAGGTGCCAGGCCTCATGGAGAAAGTATGCGCAACCGTGATGCTTGTTGGGGGATTCCGTTATCCGAACAGTGGGTAACGGGAGTCGGACGACTGCCAATTGACCGTGAAGGACTCAAGAGAGTTCTTTTGGTGAGAAGTACTGCCAAAACGGGACATTCGGCACATGCATCCGCTTCCCCGCAGGTCAGCAGCTTGGAGCGCACGCCGCGTGAAGGCCGTGTGCAGACTCATGATGCCAGTCGATCTCGCACGGGCATGCGAGAGGTCCGGGATTCGGGACGCTCTCAGTAGCCGCCGCGGGCCGGCGGATAGCCGTAGCCGCCCGCCGTCGGCGCCTGCGCGGGAGCCCCGTGCGCCTCACGGTCGTAGAACGGGCGGGCGTTCGCGCGCAGCCACATCGCCACCGGGTCGAACTCGTCCGACATCGCGACGGTGGAGACGGGAAGTCCCTCCGGAACGGCGCCGATCGACTGCTGCATCATCGCCCGCACCGAGTCGACGGCGGGCGGTGAAGTGTCGTACACGTCAAGGCCGATGGCGAGATACGGCGCCCCGATCGCGGGCTGGACCCAGGCGCGGCGCAGCGAGCGCACGGCCGGTGTCCGATGCGCGTTCTGCGTGATCAGCGCGTAGAACTGCGGGATCTCGATGGCGGGTTCGGACAGCCGCAGCGGGCCCGCGGGCTGGCGTTCCAGGCCCGTGGCGATACGGCGCAGATCCAGCCAGGGCACACCGAGGCCGCCGCCGGGGGCGTGCGGGTTGAGCCAGAGCCCGAACTGGTCGGGGTACAGCGTCCGGGCCACGTCGAGGGCGTCCACGACCTCGTAACTGCGGTTCCAGCCACTGGCGGAGAGCTCCTGGGCCGACGTGACGCAGGGCGCGTACCCGAAGCCGTCCACGTGCATGTTGCCGTACTGGGCGTCCGGGGAGCCGGCCTGGCCGTGCCACAGCAGCATCCACACCTGGCCGGACGAAGGGGTCGCGAGCGCGCGAAGCAGCGCCTCGTAGGCGTCGTAACGCCCGGGCGTCACCTGGCGCAGCATGTGCTCGACCTGACCGGCCGCGGCCGTGCCCGACGCGCTCACCTTCAACCGCCCCTTCGCGAACAAATCACGACGAACTCATCCCTTACGCCCGAGGCACCGGTTAGCGACATGCGTCAACACCTCGACCAAGGCCATGAAACCAGCTTAAGCGGCGATCGCGCTCCGCCGGGGGAAGCAGTCGAGAGCCGGGATCCGCCGCGCGGGGCGGCCGGGCGGCCCCGCGGGGCGGGCACGAACGCGCGGCCGGACCCTCCCGGCACGGCCACGGTTCAGTGACCGTGCTGGTAGAACGGGCGCACCCGGTCCCGCATCCAGTCGCCGACCGGGTCCTGCGCCACGTCGAGGAGCACCAGGTTCACCGGGATGTTCACCGGGACGCGGCCGAGGGCACGACCCAGGGCGTCCAGGGGCAGCGCCCGGGCGTCGCCCTCCCACACCGCCAGCTCGACGCCGACGAACATCACCGGATCCTCGCCCTCGATGCTGGCCAGACAGCGGCGGGCGCTCAGGACGACTCCGGTCGCGGCGAACTCCGCCGAGGCCGCGGCGAGGAAGTCCATCGGATCGTCCTGCCAGTCGGGCTCGAACAGCCGCACCCGGCCCCCGCTCGCCGACCCGTCCAGCTCGGTCCGCCCCGCCCGGCACAGCTCGGCGACGGCCGGCGGCGGCAGCGGCACGCCGACCACGCCGTCCGGGTTGACGGCGATGCCCACCTGCGGCGGGAGCCCCCGGGCGAACTCCACGGCCGGCGCGATCGTGTACGACATGTGACCGCCGACGACCTGGCGGAACTGCTCCTCGGAGCTGAACACGGGGACGTAGACCATGCCCCCGATGTCCATCGTGGGCAGATCGAGCGGGCCGCTCTGCGGGCCGCCGCCGTTGGGCAGCGGGATCCAGACGAAGCTGCGGCCGAGCACCTCGACGATGCGAGCGGCCGCCGAGGGCCCCGCGGGCATGCCGAGGGAGGAGGACAACACCTCCTCCAGCTCGTTGCCGGGCCAACCGCCGTGCGGATGGGGGTGCGCCTGTGCCGGAAAGTCCATCTGTCTACCGCCCGCTTCGAACCACTGTTCCGGCTGGAAAGGTTAGTGGGCCGCCGCCGTCCGGTCAGTGGCCGAAGTCGATCCTGGTCAGCACGTCCGCCGCGGCCCGGTCGATGAGGACCGCCGAGCCGCATCCCTCGGGCAGGTCGCCCCGCTCGGCGGAGCGCAGCAGCCGGGCCACCGCGCCGCGATGGCGGGCGAAGGCGTAGCGCGAGACGCCCCGGCCGCGCCGGCGCTGGCCGTCCAGCGCGGTGTCCGGTGTGACGTCGAGCAGCAGCAGGTGCAGCGCGCCGCCGCGGCGGCGGGCCTCACGGGCGAGCCAGCGGCGCACCCAGGTCTGCGTACCGCAGTCGTGCACGACGAGTCCGCCGCCCGCGCGCAGGGCCCGGCGCAGACCGGCGTAGTGCGCGAGCCGGACCAGGGGGCGGTAGAGCGCGTAGGGCAGTGCCCGGGCCATCCGGCCCTCCCAGCGCTCCCGGGTGTCCTGCGAGTCGACGCGCGGACCCCGCACGGCCCGCCGCATCAGGGTCGACTTGCCGCTGCCCGGCAGTCCGGTCACCACGACGAGGTCGGACGCCCCGAAGCGGAGCCCGTGCGGGCTGTGTCCGACCCGGTCGCGCAGATCGCGCACGACGGCCGCCGGACGCGGTGCGCGGGCCTCGCGGGCCGGGGCGCCGCGCCGCCCGGACAGTGCGGGACCCGAGGTCGTCGCGTACGCCGTGGTCCTGTCCACCGTGACCGCCCTCCCCTTGGACGTGGAGTTCCCTCCCCGTCGAGTGTAAAGAGAAGGTAATGCCCGGCGCTTCCCATTTCCGTGCGCGGACTGCCACAGCCCCGTCACAGACCACGGGCTGCCGTGATCGGGGAACGCGTGCGATGATGGCCGCGCCAACTGCATACCGGCCGCTTGAATCCGCGCGGGAGAGTCCCGGGGTACGTGTACCCGGGCGCCGAAGGAGCAAGTCCCTCCCTTGAATCTCTCAGGCACCGTTACCGCGCGGGCGAGGCACATCTGAAAAGCGGGCCGCTCCGTCGGCTCCACCCAAGGTGCAAGTCGGGACCACCGTTTCGTGGGCTCCTGATGAACCTCTCAGGTTCCGATGACAGATGGGGAGGAACGACCTCGCCGTCATGCCCTGGGAGCCAGACCGATGAGCAGCAACGCACCCCGTCACACCGCGCTCGATGCCCTGCATCGTTCGCTCGGCGCGACCATGACCGACTTCGCGGGCTGGGACATGCCCCTGCGCTACGGCTCGGAACGCGACGAGCACCTCGCCGTCCGTACGAAGGCCGGTCTCTTCGACCTCTCCCACATGGGCGAGATCACCGTCACCGGGCCCGAGGCGGCGGCCCTCCTGAACCACGCGCTGGTCGGCAACATCGCCACCATCGGCACCGGCCGCGCCCGCTACACCATGATCTGCCAGGAGGACGGCGGCATCCTGGACGACCTGATCGTCTACCGCCTGGCCGACCACGAGTACATGGTCGTCGCCAACGCCTCCAACGCCCAGGTGGTGCTGGACGCGCTGACCGAGCGCGCCGCCGGTTTCGACGCCGTGGTGCGCGACGACCGTGACGCCTACGCGCTGATCGCCGTGCAGGGCCCCGAGTCCCCCGGCATCCTCAAGGCGGTCACCGACGCCGACCTCGACGGTCTGAAGTACTACGCGGGCCTGCCGGGCACCGTGGCCGGCGTCCCGGCCCTGATCGCCCGCACCGGCTACACCGGCGAGGACGGCTTCGAGCTGTTCGTCGCCCCCGCCGACGCCGAGAAGGTGTGGCAGGCGCTCACCGACGCGGGCACCCCGGCCGGTCTCGTCCCCTGCGGCCTGTCCTGCCGCGACACGCTGCGCCTCGAGGCGGGCATGCCGCTGTACGGGCACGAGCTGACCACCTCGCTGACCCCCTTCGACGCCGGTCTCGGCCGGGTCGTGAAGTTCGAGAAGGACGGCGACTTCGTGGGCCGCGCCGCGCTCGAGGCGGCCGCCGCCCGGGCCGAGCAGAACCCGCCGCGGGTCCTCGTCGGCCTGATCGCCGAGGGCCGCCGGGTCCCGCGCGCCGGTTACGCGGTCGTCGCCGGCGGCGAGGTGGTCGGAGAGATCACCTCCGGCGCCCCCTCCCCCACCCTGGGCAAGCCGGTCGCGATGGCGTACGTCGACGCCGCGCACGCCGCGCCGGGCACCGCGGGCGTGGGCGTGGACATCCGGGGCACCCACGAGCCGTACGAGGTCGTGGCCCTGCCGTTCTACAAGCGCCAGAAGTGACCCCGGTCCGCACCCCCCGGACCTGACCCGGACCCCCGCGGGCGCCGGCGCCTGCGGGCGCCCCCCGCCGGGCACCCGGACGTGACCCTGGGCACATCCGCCCGGCCGCCCACGCTTCCCACCAACAGCACTCCACCGCGTACAGGAGAATTCAGCTCATGAGCAACCCCCAGCAGCTGCGTTACAGCAAGGAGCACGAGTGGCTGTCCGTCGCCGAGGACGGCGTCGCGACGGTCGGCATCACCGAGTTCGCGGCCAACGCGCTCGGCGATGTCGTCTACGCCCAGCTTCCGGAGGTCGGTGACACGGTGGCCGCGGGCGAGTCCTGCGGCGAGCTGGAGTCGACCAAGTCCGTCAGCGACCTGTACTCCCCGGTCAACGGCGAGGTCGTCGAGGCCAACCAGGACGTCGTCGACGACCCGGCCCTGGTCAACTCCGCCCCGTTCGAGGGCGGCTGGCTGTTCAAGGTGCGCGTCGCGGACGAGCCCGAGGACCTGATGTCCGCCGACGAGTACACCGCCTTCACGGCCGGCTGAGGAGTCACCGCATGTCGCTCATGAACACCCCCCTCCACGAGCTCGACCCGGACGTCGCGGCCGCCGTCGACGCCGAGCTGCACCGCCAGCAGTCGACCCTGGAGATGATCGCCTCCGAGAACTTCGCCCCGGTCGCGGTCATGGAGGCCCAGGGCTCGGTCCTCACCAACAAGTACGCCGAGGGCTACCCGGGCCGCCGCTACTACGGCGGCTGCGAGCACGTCGACGTGGCCGAGCAGATCGCCATCGACCGGGTCAAGGACCTGTTCGGCGCCGAGTACGCCAACGTCCAGCCCCACTCGGGCGCCTCCGCCAACCAGGCCGCGCTGTTCGCGCTGGCCCAGCCCGGGGACACCATCCTCGGTCTGGACCTGGCCCACGGCGGCCACCTGACCCACGGCATGCGCCTGAACTTCTCGGGCAAGCAGTTCGACGTCGTCGCGTACCACGTGGACGAGTCCGGCCTGGTCGACATGGCCGAGGTCGAGCGGCTCGCCAAGGAGCACCGCCCGAAGGTGATCATCGCCGGCTGGTCGGCGTACCCGCGTCAGCTCGACTTCGCCGAGTTCCGCCGGATCGCGGACGAGGCCGGGGCCTTCCTGTGGGTCGACATGGCCCACTTCGCGGGCCTGGTCGCGGCGGGTCTGCACCCCAACCCGGTGCCGTTCGCCGACGTGGTCACCTCCACCACCCACAAGACCCTCGGCGGTCCCCGCGGCGGCATCATCCTGGCGAAGAAGGAGTTCGCGAAGAAGCTGAACTCCTCGGTCTTCCCGGGCTTCCAGGGCGGCCCCCTGGAGCACGTGATCGCGGCCAAGGCCGTCTCCTTCAAGGTCGCCGCCTCGGACGACTTCAAGGAGCGCCAGCAGCGCACGCTGGACGGGGCGCGGCTCCTGGCCGAGCGCCTGGTCCGGGACGACGTGAAGTCCGTCGGCGTGGACGTCCTGTCCGGGGGCACCGACGTGCACCTGGTCCTGGTCGACCTGCGCAACTCCGAGCTGGACGGCCAGCAGGCCGAGGACCGCCTCCACGAGGTCGGCATCACGGTCAACCGCAACGCCGTCCCGAACGACCCGCGCCCGCCGATGGTCACCTCGGGCCTGCGCATCGGCACGCCCGCCCTCGCCACCCGCGGCTTCACGGCCGAGGACTTCGCCGAGGTCGCGGACATCATCGCCGAGACGCTGAAGCCGTCCTACGACACCGCGGCCCTGAAGGCCCGTGTGTCCGCTCTGGCCGACAAGCACCCGTTGTACCCCGGCCTGAAGTAGTTCCGTAGGATTTCCTTCCTTTCATTTTCACCCGTACGGTCTGTATGCGTACGGACATCCGGGGCACCGCGCACACTGGAACCAGGGCGCGGTGCCCCGTTCCATGCGGTCCCGCACCACCTCGGCCGGACAACGGCGTCCGGCGAAACCAGCAAGGAGTTCCCGTGGCCATCTCGGTCTTCGACCTGTTCTCGATCGGCATCGGCCCGTCCAGCTCCCACACGGTGGGTCCGATGCGCGCCGCGCGCATGTTCGCGCGGCGGTTGCGCAACGAGGACCTGCTGGCCCCCGTCGTGTCGATACGCGCCGAGCTCTACGGCTCCCTGGGCGCGACCGGCCACGGCCACGGCACCCCCAAGGCGGTGCTGCTCGGCCTGGAGGGCGCCTCGCCGCGGACGGTGGACGTGGAGGGCGCCGACGAGCGGGTCGAGCAGATCAAGGCCTCGGGCCGGATCCGGCTGCTCGGCGAGCACGAGATCGCCTTCTCCTTCGACGACGACCTGATCCTGCACCGCCGCAAGGCGCTGCCGTACCACGCCAACGGCATGACGATCTTCGCCTACGACGCCTCGGGCGCCCTCGTCCTGGAGAAGACGTACTACTCGGTGGGCGGCGGCTTCGTGGTCGACGAGGACGCGGTCGGCGAGGACCGCATCAAGCTCGACGACACGGTCCTGAAGTACCCGTTCCGCACGGGTGACGAGCTGCTGCGGCTCACCAAGGAGACCGGTCTGTCGATCTCCGCCCTGATGCTGGAGAACGAGCGGGCCTGGCGCACCGAGGAGGAGATCCGCGAGGGGCTCCTCGGGATCTGGCGCGTCATGCAGGCGTGCGTCTCGCGCGGCATGACCCGCGAGGGCATCCTGCCCGGCGGTCTCAAGGTCCGGCGCCGCGCCCCCCTCTCCGCCCGCCAGCTCCGCGCCGAGGGCGACCCGCTGGCGCACGCCATGGAGTGGATCACCCTCTACGCCATGGCGGTCAACGAGGAGAACGCGGCGGGCGGCCGGGTCGTCACCGCGCCCACCAACGGCGCGGCGGGCATCATCCCGGCGGTGCTCCACTACTACATCAACTTCGTGCCCGGCGCGGACGAGGACGGCGTCGTGCGGTTCCTGCTCGCGGCCGGCGCGATCGGCATGCTCTTCAAGGAGAACGCCTCGATCTCGGGCGCCGAGGTCGGCTGCCAGGGCGAGGTCGGCTCGGCCTGCTCCATGGCCGCGGGCGCGCTCGCCGAGGTCCTGGGCGGCAGCCCCGAGCAGGTCGAGAACGCGGCCGAGATCGGCATGGAGCACAACCTCGGCCTGACCTGCGACCCGGTCGGCGGGCTGGTCCAGATCCCCTGCATCGAGCGCAACGGCATGGCCGCGGTGAAGGCCGTGACGGCCGCCCGCATGGCCATGCGCGGCGACGGCTCGCACCTGGTCTCCCTCGACAAGGTCATCAAGACCATGAAGGAGACCGGCGCCGACATGAGCGTCAAGTACAAGGAGACGGCGCGGGGCGGGCTGGCGGTCAACATCATCGAGTGCTGAGCCCCGGCACTCCCCGTCCCGGCATCACCCGTCCCGGCCCCCTCAGAGCCCGACGCGCTCGCACGCGTCGGGCTCGCGCGCGTCGGGCTCGGCCGCCCCGTCCCCGCGCGGTGTCGCCCTGTCCGGGTCCGTGACCGGTCCTGGAGCGGGCCGGGGCGTGCCGTGGGCCGCCATGATGCCGGCGATGACCAGCAGGGCCCCGAGCGGCTGGTTCCACGCCGGCCGCTCACCCAGCAGGATCACCCCCGCGGTGACGCCCACCACCGGGGTGAGATAGGTGACCGCGGCGGCGTTCACCGCGCCCCAGGCGCGGACGATGTTGTTGTTCCACAGATAGGCGAGCCCGGTGCTCAGCCCGCCGAGCGCCAGCATGCTCAGCGCGATCGGCGTGTCGATACGGGGTGCGGGCGCCGCGAGCCACGGTGTGGCCGCCAGCATGACGACGGCGGCGATGGTGACCTGCACGAAGGCGACGGCGACCGCCGGCAGTCCGCGCGGGGTGATGTACCGGCGCAGATAGACGAAGGCGACGCCGTAGCAGGTGGTGGCGCCCAGGCAGGCGAGCTCGGCCGTGAGCCGGCCGCCCCCGGCGAGGCCCGCCGGGCCGATCAGCACCAGGACCCCGGCGAAGCCCGCGAGCAGGCCCGCCGTACGGCGCCGGTCGAGCCGCTCGTCCGCCAGGGCGACCGTACCGGCCGCGAGGGTCAGCAGCGGCGTGGTGGCGTTGAGGACGCTCGCCATGCCCGAGTCGAGCCGCTGCTCGGCCCAGGAGAAGAGCAGGAAGGGCACGACGCACAGCAGGAGGGACACGACGGACAGCCGCAGCCAGAGCCCGGGGTCCCGGGGGATCCCGGTGCGGGTCACCGCCATGACCGCGCAGAGCGCCAGCGCGCCCAGCACCAGCCGGCCCCAGACCACCTGCGCGGGCGTCAGTCCCTCCAGCGCGACCTTGATGAACAGGAAACTCGAACCCCACGCACACGCCAGCGCGACGAACTGTGCCCCGATGCGCACCCGCAACCCGGTGCACCCCCCTCTTCTCTTCTTCTCTCTGCCTTCCGGAGTCCGCTCCGCGGGCTCCGTCGCCGGTTCCGGTCCCTACTCCGCGGCGACCGGGACCGCCGGCGCCGCGATGGGCGCCACCGCGGGCGCCACGATCCGTACGTAGTCCTCCGTGGCCATGACCACCGACCGGTCCAGCCGCCCCGCGTTGAAGGCGATCTCCTCGTGGGCCGCGAGGAACTCGGCGTCCACGACGACGGGCAGTTCCCCGGACAGCGACAGCGGCGGGATGGCGCCCACCGCGCAGCCGGTCAGCTGCTCGGCCAGGTCCGACGGGGCGAACCCGCCCTTCTTGCCCTCGACCGCGGCGACGACCTTCTTCAGGTCCGCGCGCCGGTCTCCCGCGAGCACGGCCAGCACCGCCGGGGAGTCGATCCCCTTCACCCGGCACACGAGGGCCTTGGCACCCTGCGACACGGTCGTGCCGCGCACCGCGGACACCTCCTCCGAGCGTCCTTCGGCCGGGTGCTCGACCACGCGGTACTTGGCCTTCTCACGGTCGAGGAGGTCGACGATCTGTTCAAAGGGACTCAACTGCGGCCTCCCGGGGCCTCTGCGGGCGTACGGCCACGGAGCGGCGCGGCGTAGCACCGCTCCAGCCGGCTGACGAAGGTCTCGACGAACGACGGCGGCGCCTCGGTCCAGGACCGCCACTCGCGTGTCGCCTCCGCAAGGTACGACATGCGCCGCACATGCTTCCAAGTCCCGTCACCCGTAGGCGAGTCGGGATCCGTGGTGAGGTCGACGGGCAGATGGGCGCGCAGCGCCTCCAGATAGTCGGCGTAGACCGTGCTGCCGAAGTTGACCCGGGCCACCCCGTGTCCGGGCAGGGACGCGAGGTCCACCCGCGAGAGCGAGCTGCCTCCGTGCACGACCAGCGCGCGGCCGGTGCCGTCCAGGACGCCGGTGAACGCCCGGACGAGCCCGTGGTCGATCGCCGCGTACCGGTGCCCGCGCGCGGGGTCGACGGCGAAGACCTCGTCCCACAGTCCGGTCTTGCGCCGGGCCTTGGCCAGCCGCCGCTCCAGCCACTCCCGCTCCAGGGCGTCGAGCAGGGGCCGCTGGAACACCGGGACGCGCGTACGGGCCTCCCGGAACACCGCGTCGAGCCGCGGCCCGGCGTCCGCCCCGTCGCCTTCCGTCGTGGCCCGGCGGGCCAGCGCGGCCACCAGCCGGTGCTCGGCCGAGTAGGCGGGCAGCCCCGAGTCCGTGAGGTCCTTCTCGACGCGCGCGCAGGCCTCGGCGAAGGCGTGCAGGTCGTCGCCTGTGGCGCGGTCGTCCAGCAGGGCGGCCTCGGCCATGGCCCGGCGGGTGGCGGCGAAGCCGTAGTCGAAGCTGTGGAACTGGCCCACGTGCGCCCCGACCAGGTCGAGGTCCGTGTTCTCGACGAAGCGGGTGAAGTCGCTCGTGGTCGTCTTGTTCCACTTGCGCAGCCCGGCTCCGTCGATGGAGCCGATCTCGCCCTCGACCAGGACGCCGTAGCGCCGGGCCAGTTCCGTGGCCGCGTTGGTGAACAGCACGTTCTGGTGCAGGGTGCGGCCGGACCCGTCGACCATGACCGAGTCGAACCCGGCCTCGCAGGCGGCCTGGACCACCTCGTGGTCGTCCGCGTGGTCGAGGTGCAGCCGCAGCCGGGAGCCGAGCGCGGTGTTGAGCTGGTCGACGTCCCGGCGCAGGGTGCGGAAGACCCGGTCGACGGCGGCGACCGGGCCCCGGTCGGCGCTGTCGGCGACGAACAGGAGGGCTTCCTGCGGCGAGATCTCGCAGTAGACGTCCCGCCGTGTACGCGCCGACAGCAGGGCGTAGGGCAGCAGCATGGACGGGTGCTTCACGTTGAAGTTCGGTACGGTCCCGCTCCAGCGGGCGGGGGACGCCTGCGTCCTGCCGGCCGGCGGCGTACCGGGCCGCCGGTTGCGCAGCTCCCAGTGGAACTCGTGTCGTGCGCGCCGCACCTCGTCGAGGAACGCGGGCAGGTCGGTGTCGCCGGGCGACAGGGTGCGCACCAGCGGGCCGAGGGCACGGGGGTCCAGGGCCCGGTGGTCCTCGACCATGAAGACCACGCCGAGCAGCGGGTCGTCGCGGCGCAGCGCCTCGGTGCGGCGGGCCGCCCAGGTCATCGCGGCCAGGCCGCTGACCGGGAGCTCCTCGCAGACGAACGCCACCGACTGGGCGGCGAGCGTGTCGAGCACCCGCTCGCAGGACAGCCGCTCGTCGGCGATGACCGTGCGCAGCCCGAGCCGCTCGAGGAGCGGGCGGGCCCACTCGGTGTGCCAGACCTCCGCCGCGATCACGGCGTGCGGTGCGTCGGCGCGGCGCGGCCGTGAGGCGGCACCCGGCACGCCGGGCGGCAGCGGCCGCCGGAGGACCGGGCCCGTCCCCGGGGACCCGGAGCCCGCGACGGGGGTCCGGGCCGGGGAGGCGGTGGTCTCCGGGGCGGGTGCGGCCGCCGGGGTGGTGGCCGTCACCGGAACACCTCGCCCAGCAGGCGGGCCGCCGCCGGAGAGTCGACGTGGGCGTCGAAGGAGTAGGCGAGCTCGTCCAGGGGGTGGTGCCGCAGCAGGTCGGCGACCTCGGCGCGGACCGCCGTGGGCTCGGCCCGGCGCAGCACCACCTTGGCCACCAGCCGTGCGACCTCGCGCATCTCCGCCTCGCGCAGCCCCCGCCGGGTCATCGCCTGGACGCCGAGCCGCAGGCCGTGCAGGCCGTTGGCGCCCGGCACCTCGATGTTGGTGGTGCGGATACCGGCGTGGGCCAGGTCGCCCAGCGACAGGCGCAGCGCGTCGGCGGCCGATCCGGTGATGACGTGCACCTGATGCGTCTCGGTGAATCCGAAGGACTCCCCGGAGACCCGCACCCCCTCCTCGTGCAGGGCCTGCGCGAGGACCTTGGCGTTGGCGACGATCTGACGCGCGTAGTCGTGGCCGTGGAGGGCGATCTCGGACAGGGCCACGTACATGGGCGCGATCAGCTCGGCGTGCGAATTGCTCTGCATCTGCGGGCAGACCCAGTCCGAGACCGCCCTGAGCTTCGGGTGGTCCGCGTCCCGGAAGGCGATGTACGCCTTCTGCGGTCCGGCGATGGTCTTGTGGGTGTTGCCGTGCACGGCGTCGGCGCCGAGCAGGGTCGGCTGCGGCAGCACCCCGCCCGCGATCAGGGCGCCGTCGTGACTGGAGTCGTAGGCGAGGAACACGCCCTCGGGCAGCGCGGCCCTGATCTGGGCGAGCGGCTGCCAGCGCAGTTTGAACGACTGGTCGAGGATGACGAGTTTGATCTCCGGGTGCTCGCCGCACAGCGTGGCCAGCCGGTCCACGTCGATGAGCAGGGTCCGGTCGACCATCGGCAGGTGGTAGGTGTTGATGCCGGCCGCGGCGGCCAGCGACTCCAGGGCGAAGTGGCCGCCGTCCTTGTGGGCGAAGTGCACGAAGCCGTCGCCTCGTCCGCAGGTGCCCAGGAGCACGGCCTGTTCGGCGACCGAGCCGCCGTTGGGCCGCCAGTCGAAGGTGGCCGCTTCGAAGAGCTGGCGGCCGATGCCGGTCAGCTTCCCCACCAGGGACGCGTTCGCACCGGAGTCGGGGAAGGCCCACTCGCCCGCCTCGGCCGGGTACGGCGGGGCGAACTCGTAGAAGCCGCCCTGGAGTCCGCTGCCGAGCATGCGGACCAGCTTGCTCGGATAGTTCTCGCTGGCGGTGAGGCTCAGGTGCTGCTCGCGGTAGGTGTTGTCGAGCACGAAGTCCGAGGCGAGCCGCTCCAGCAGGTGGGCCACCCGGTCGTCCGACCAGGCGTGGCCGAAGACGCCGCCGTCACCCCCCGACGCCTCGTCGATGATCTCCTCGGCCGCCACGACCGCGGCTTGTGCCTCGTCGTCGACGACGCCGATATCACTGTCTTGTTCCGCCGCACGCATGAATCAACCCCGTTGCATGTCGAAAAGAACCGGAAAGAAGAAGAAAGGGAGACGCTGGAAAGGAGCGAGGGGCGGCACCCGTGCACGACGTTGTGCGGGGCCATGCGCCGGGAAAGCCGAACGCATCCCTCGACGCTCGGCGCCCTCGATTCCCGTCCCGATTACCGAGGGCTGCCATACGCCAATGTCGCCGACTGTACACGGGGAAGATCAACTTCGACCCGCCGCGATTCGGCCACTCTACATCCGGCCTTTTGTCACGACCGCCGCACTCCACGGGCCGTGCGCGACACCGCCGAATCCGCCTGAACTCCTGGAACGCTGTCCCGATTGCCCCCATAGATCCCTTGGCCCGATGTGGCTGGGCGCGGATCCCGAAGCATCCGGAACCCCGCCGTCGATCTGACTCGAATTCCATCCCCCCGGGCGCCGCTTTCCGGCCTCCACCAGCCGCTCCACGGCTCGGCGAATGACCGGAACGCCCTCGACAGAGGCGCCGACGGGCCGCACCAACGGAAAACGGACGCGCCTGAGAAGCGCGCTCCCGCGTTTCCTCGTTTCAAACATCGACATTCGGTCAAACCGCGGACGGAATCGACCGATTCGGCACTGGACCGCCCGGCCGCCGAATGCGATGAACGCGAGGCCCGGTCCGAGAAATCGACCTGTCCGTATTCCGGAATGTCATTGCGCATTCTCGTGGTCGTCATGCAAGATCCACACCGCCGAGGGGCCGGAAGACGCCCCTCGCCGGACGTGACCCTGTCCGCGCTTCGCAAAAGAAGGGCAATGCGTGCTGCCTGAATCTTCATCGGCAGCGGGATCCGGTTCCAAGGTCGCGGAAACCGTTCTCAATGCCTTGGTAAAACGTGGTCATTCCCACTTCACCGGCGTACCGTGCTCACTGCTGAAAGGGCTCTTCCGATTACTGGAGGACCCCGGCTGCCCCGCCGCCTACATCCCCGCGCCCCGTGAGGACAGCGCCCTGGGGGTGGCCTCCGGTCTCGCCCTCGCCGGCGCCCGGCCCGTGGCCCTCATGCAGAACTCCGGCCTCGGCTACTCGCTCAACGTCCTCACCTCGTTCAACCTCATCTACGACGTCCACCTGCCGATCGTCGTCAGCTGGCGCGGTCACGACGGGAACGACGCCGTCGAGCACGACGTCATCGGCCGCGAACTCACCCGGCTGCTCGACGTGTTCGGGATTCCCTGGACCGTGCTGGACAACGCGCGCCCCGAGGACGGCGTGGAGGCCTTCCTCAAGCAGTACGACTCCGGCCGGAGCACCGCCGTACTCATCGTCCGGGAAGGGATCTGAGCGTTGCTGGACATCCGTGACGCCCTCGCCGCACTGCTGGACCGCGAGCCCGACGCCCTGACGGTGAGCACCTGCGGCTTCATCACACGCGACCTGTACAACCTCCGCGACCGCGCCGAGCACTTCTATCTCGTCGGTTCCATGGGCATGGCCGCGCCGATCGGGCTCGGCATCGCCCTGGCCCACCCCGGCCGCCGGGTGCTCGTGCTGGACGGCGACGGCTCGTTCGCCATGAACCCCGGCTGTCTGCCGATGATCGCCGAGCACCGGCCGAACCTGGTCCACGCCGTCCTCGACAACGGCGCCCACGAGAGCACCGGCGGGCAGCGCACCGTCGCCCTCGGCGACCCGGCGGCCACGGCCCTCGCGGCCGGCTACGCCGCCGCCCACACCGTGGACGACCTCGACGAACTGGCCGCCCTGGACCTGACCGGCACCCCCGCCCTGGTGCGGATCCGCTGCGCGCCGCGCAGCCACCCCGCCGGACAGCGGGTGCGCCAGACGCCCCAGCAGCTGGTCGAACGCTTCCGCACCCGGCTGGGCGTTCCGCAGCCGCACCTGGAAGGAGCCGTGTGAAACCCACCCTGCTCGACTGCACCCTGCGCGACGGCGGGAACCAGAACGACTGGCAGTTCACCGCCACCGACGTCCGCACCATCGTGAGCACCCTGGACGCCGCCCGCGTCGACGTCATCGAGGTCGGCTACCGCGGCGGGTCCGGAAGCCGGGCCAGCGCCACCGCGGGCCCCTCGGCGAACTGCTCGCCCGAGTACCTCGCGGCGCTGCCCGACGTCTCGCACGCCGAGCTGGCGGTGATGGTCGTCCCCACGGTGTGCCCGGTCGGCGCCATGGACGACCTGCCCGACAGCCCCGTGTCCATGGTGCGCATCGCCGCCTACCCGTGGAACATCGACGCGGTCCCCGCGTACGTCCGTGCCGTGCGGGCGCTCGGGCTGAAGGCCGGCGTGAACCTGATGGCCGTCAGCTACACCACCGAGGAGCAACTGGCCGAGGTCGCGGCGGTCGTGGCGTCCGAGCGGCCGGACGTCTTCTACATCGCCGACTCCTTCGGCGCGCTCACCCCGGACGACGTCCGCCGGCGCGTCGGACTGCTGGCCGAGCGGCTGCCCGTCCCGCTCGGCATCCACGCCCACAACAATCTCGGCCTGGCCGCGGCCAACGCGCTCGCCGGCCTGGACGCGGGCGTGAGCTGGCTGGACGCCTCGCTGTGCGCCATGGCGCGGGGCGCCGGGAACCTCGCGACCGAGCAGGCCGCGGCCTTCCTCACCGCGTGGCCCCGGTACGACACCCACGTCGATCTGCCCCTGGTCTGCGAGGCCGCGGAGTACGTGGCCGAACAGGTGCTGCCGCGCCCCATGACGGTGCGCCGGGCGGAGATCGCGGCCGGGATCAACGACCACCACTTCTACTTCCAGGACCGCATCGAGAAGATCAGCGCCCGCCACGGACTCGACCCGTGGGCCGTCGGACACCGGATCGGCGCGGCCCGGCCGCGCAAGGTCCTCGACGAGACGGTCGAGGACGTGTGCCGGGAACTGGCCGGGCGGACCGCAGGGACCGAACACACCACCGGAGGGAACGCATGACCGCGAGCCGACCGCCCCAGCAGGACCGGAACGACCCGCCGGACGGAGCGGCCCGGCGGCTGCGCGCGGCGCTCGCCGCCCCGCGGCTGACACGTGCCATGGGCGCGCACAGCCCGCTCAGCGCGCGGCTCGCGGAGGAGGCGGGCTTCGACGTCGTCTGGTCCAGCGGACTGGAGATCTCCGCCGCGGCCGGCGTGCCCGACGCCAACATCCTCGCCATGGGCGAGTGCCTCGACGCGGCGGCCGGCCTGGCGTCCTCGGTGGACCTCCCCGTGCTCGCCGACTGCGACTCCGGATTCGGCAACGTCAACAACGTCATCCACATGGTGCGTTCCTACGAGGCGCGCGGCGTGGCCGGGGTGTGCATCGAGGACAAGCAGTTCCCCAAGCTCAACAGCTTCGTCGAGGGCAATCAGGATCTGGCCCCGCTGGACGACTTCGCGGCCAAGATCCGGGGCGCCTCCGAGACCCGTACGGACATGGTCGTGGTGGCCCGGCTGGAGGCGCTGATCTCCGGACAGGGCATGGCGGAGGCGCTGCGCCGGGCCGACGTCTACGAGCGGGCCGGCGCGGACGCCCTGCTCATCCACTCCAAGCGCAAGGACCCGGAGGAGGTCTTCGCCTTCCGCGAGGCCTACCGCGGCGACCTTCCGGTGATCGTCGTGCCGACCACCTACAACCAGGTCACCGTCGAGGAGCTGGAGCAGCGCGGATTCGCCATGGCGATCTACGCCAACCAGGCGCTGCGCAGCTCGATCCGGGCCATGCGGGAGACCCTCACCCGGATCATGCGGGACGGCACCACGCTGAACGTGGAGCCCGAACTCGCCCCGCTCAAGGAGATCTTCGACCTGCAGCGCATGCCCCAGATGCTGGAGCAGCAGGAGCGCTACGAGTCCCTGGGACGCGAACTCGCGGAGGCAGCACAGTGACCACCCGACCCACCGCCCTGCGGCTGGACTTCCACGGCACCCCGCTCGACCTGGAGGTGGCACACGGTGCCGGCGTCGAGGACGCGCTGGCCTTCCTGGCCACGCATCTGACCGCCGAGGAGGCCAAGCCCGACGAGACGGGCCGCGAGCCGGTCGCCACGCTCCGCGTGCACGCCGGGGACCCGGGGCTTCTCGCGCCCCCTGCCGGAACGGCGGCGGAGGACATCCACCTCCGCAAGAGCGCCAGCGAATTCTTCACCGTGCCGGCCCGGCGGGCCGCGGTGGACGGCCGGGAGTACCTGGAGTGCACCAAGACGGGCAGCCGCTTCGTCTTCGACCGCGCGTCCCGTGTGATCGACGTGGCGCTCGGGTCCGGCGGACACATGGACCTCGTCGAGCTGGTGCGCGACCTGGTGCTGAAGCACCAGGAGAA
This sequence comes from Streptomyces aureus, assembly GCF_000725495.1. Lineage (GTDB taxonomy): Bacteria > Actinomycetota > Actinomycetes > Streptomycetales > Streptomycetaceae > Streptomyces > Streptomyces aureus_B. The sequence goes on along the minus strand of NZ_JNZD01000019.1, from coordinate 63,410 downwards.
CACCGGCGCCGCGGTGCTGCACGCGACCGCCGCCTACCGGGACGGCACGGTCGTGCTGGTCACCGGCGCGAAGGGGGCCGGCAAGAGCACGGTGCTCCTGGAGCTGGTGGAGCACTTCGGGTACGAGATCCTCAGCGGCGACAAGACCGTGGTGCACGAACTGCCGGACGGCTCCGTCCTCGCGGCCGGCTGGCCCGACTATCCGCACCTGGGCTACGGCACCGTCGCCAAGTACCCCGGGCTCAGGGAGATCGCGGGCATCGCGGACGACTACGTGCCCGCCGAGGGCCACGCGTTCTCGCCCGTGGGGAAGTTCGCGGTGGACCCGCTTCCGTTCCGGGACCGCTTCCCGAGCGCCCCCGCCGGGGTGCGCGTGCCCGTCGCGGCGATCCTGCACCCGGCGATCGGCCCCGGTGAGCACACGGTGGTCGAACCGCTCACCGGCGGCCGCGAGGAGCACGCCGAAGTGCTGCGCGCCAACGTTGAGTCGGCGTTCGACGGCGCCAACGCCGGCTGGCACCACTACCTCGACGACGACCGCGCCGCCCACGCCGAACGCGTCACCCGCATCACCGATGTCCTGGCCGGGGTGCCGGCCTGGACGCTGACCGGCCCCGGCGACCTGACGGCCCGGAACGTGCCGGCGCTGATCGCCGGGTCCGCGGAGGCGGCCCTGTGATCGAACTGACGGTGCACAGCACCGGCCTCAACTCCCACTACGACCTCACCGACACGATCGCCGACAGCCTCCGCGAGCACGGCGCGGGCGACGGACTGGCCGGGGTGTTCGCGCACGGCAGCACCATCGGGCTCACCGTCATGCGCTACGAGCCCGGCGCCGTGCAGGACCTGCTGCGGACCCTGGAACGCATCGCGCCGGAGTCCCCCGCCGGCGTCGGCCGCTATCTGCACGAGCTGACCACCGAGGACCCCAACGGCTTCTCCCATCTGAAGTCGTCGCTGCTCGGCACCAGTCTGCTCGTGCCCTTCCGGGACGGCGCCCTCGCCATGTCGCCGAGTCACCGCGTGGTGCTCTTCGACTTCGATCTGAAGCCCGCCACCCGCCGCGTCTTCCTCGACGCGCCCCGGACCGCGGCACCCGCCCCCCACACCGACACGGTTACGGAGAAGAGCCTGTGAAGCTGCGGCTGGCCACACCCGGGCCCACCGAAGTCCCCCAGCGTCTGCTGCTGGCCGGGGCCCGCGAGATCATCCACCACCGCTCCACCGAGATGGAGCAGCTGATCCACGAGATCAGCGGCGGCCTGCCCCCGCTGTTCGGCACCGCCTCCCCGGTGTACACCATCGCCTCCTCCGGGACCGGCGCCATGGAGGCCGCGGTCGCCAACTGCTTCTCGGCCGGCGACGAGGTCCTGGTCGTCTCCAACGGCTACTTCGGCGAACGCTTCCAGGCGATCTGCGCGTCGTACGGTCTCGTCGTGCACGTCGTCGAGAGCGACTGGGGCACCAGCGCCGACCCCGAGCGGGTGGCGGCGGCCTACCGCGAACACCCCGCGATCCGCGGCGCGTTCGTGGTCTACAGCGAGACGTCCACCGGGGCGCTCAACGACGTCGAGGCGATCGGGCGGATCTTCCGCGACACCGACGTGATCACGGTCGTCGACGCCATCAGCGGTCTGCTGGTGCACCCGCTGGAGATGGACGCCTGGGGCCTGGACGTGGTCCTCGCCGCCTCCCACAAGGGCTTCATGCTGCCGCCGGGCCTCGCCTTCGTCGCCCTGTCCGACAAGGCGTGGACGGCCGTGGAGCGTTCCACCGGGCCGAACTACTACTGGTCGTTCGAGCGGCTGCGCCACTTCTACCCGATGTCCTCGTCGTCCCCCGCGGTGTCCCTGCTGCTGGCCCTGCACGAGTCGCTGAAGATGCTCGGCGAGGAGGGCACGGACACCTTCCGCGCGCGCCACGCCGTGCTGGGCAAGGCCGCCGAACGCGGTCTGCTGAAGCTCGGTTTCAGCACCTTCGTCCAGGCCCCGCACCGGCGCAGCCACGTCATCACCGCGGCTCTCGCCCCCGAGGGCATCGACACCGGCCGGCTCCTGAAGACGCTGTCGACGTCGTACGGGGTCACGATGACCGGCGGCCAGGCGCATCTGAAGGGCAGGCTCATCCGGGTCGGGCACGTGGGCGCAGCCGACTCCCTCGACCTGATCGGGATCTTCGGCGCCCTGGAGATGGCCCTGCTCGACCTGGGCCACACGTTCACGCCGGGCTCCGGCGTCGGCGAGATCATCCGCACGTTCCACGAGGAGGGCCGCTGATGCTCGTCCTGTTCCAGCGGGAGACCTGCCCGGACTGCAAGCCGGTGCGCGAACTGCTCACCCGGCTCCAGGTCTCCTACGTCAACGTCAACGTGCCCAAGCCGCGCGAGGAACGGCACGAGCTGATCCGCACGACGGGCAGCAAGTTCATCCCCGCCCTGGTCGACGGCGCCACCGTCATCCCGGGCAGGCTGCGGGAGAACGCCGACATCATCGCCTATCTGGAGAAGCGCTTCGGCGACCCGGAGACGGTGGCGCCGACGGCGGTCGCCGGCGACGAGGCCCGGCCGGGAACCGAGGCATGACCTTCGGGCAGCGGGTGCCCGCGACACCGCGCGTCGCGGTGGTCGCGGGCACCCCGCAACTCGTGCGCGCGGCCCGCGCCCTGGGCATCGGCACCGTCCTCGTGCACGACCGGGCGCGGCCGGCGCCGACGGTGGCCGCGGAGGCCGGCGCGGCCGTCGCCGTGGACCTGGCCGACACCGACGCCCTGCACGCGGCCCTGGCGCCGCTGCACGCCGCCCACCCCTTCGGGCGCGTGCTGTCCCTCACCGAGAGCGGACTGCTGCCGGCGGCCGCGGTGGCCGGACGGCTCGGCCTGCCCGGCAACTCCCTGCGCACGGTGGACCTGCTGCAGGACAAGCGGCGCATGCGGGAGGTGCTCAACGCCCGTGGCATCGGCCCGGTGCGCACCACCGCTCCGCGTGACGCGGCCGGCCTCGCCGCGTTCTGCAGTGCGGCCGGCGGGCCGGTCGTCCTCAAACCCGCGGCCGGCACGGCCAGTCAGGCCGTCTTCGAGGTGGCCGGGCCCGCGGAGGCCGAGGCCGTCTGGCGGGCGTTCGAGGCGGCGGGCGGCACCGGGCCCATCGCCGAGGAGTACCTCGACGGGCCCGAGATCAGCGTGGAGAGCTTCTCGTACGACGGACGGCACACCGTCCTCGCCGTGACCGACAAACTGACCGGCCCCGCGTTCGTCGAGACCGGGCACACCCTGCCGAGCTCCCTGCCCGCGCCCGTCCTGAACGAGGTCACCGCGCTCGTGGTGGCCTTCCTGGACGCCGTCGGCCTGACGGAGGGCCCCGCCCACACCGAGGTCAAGGTCACCGCGAAGGGCCCCCGGATCCTGGAGTCGCACAACCGCATCGGCGGCGACAAGATCCGTGAACTGCTGCGCCGCGCCTACGGACTGGACCTGGTCGCCCTCACCGCGGGCTGCCCCTTCGGTCTGCTCCCGCCGCCCGGTGCCCCGCCCGCCGCCCGCCGGGGAGCGGCGATCCGCTTCCTCACCCCGCCGCCCGGAACGGTACGGGGGATCGCCCTGCCCGACACCGGCGGCACCACCGCCGAGATCCGGCTGGACGTCACGGTCGGCGACCCGGTCCGCCCGGTGCGCCGCTCGCAGGACCGCGCCGGGTACGTCATCGCCGACGGCACGGACGCGGCCGACGCCGCCCGTGTCTGCGAGGCGCTGGCGAGCCGGGTACGGATCGAGACGAGTGGGTGAGGGCGTGCGCCATGCCGTCGTGACGGACGTTCACGGGGACACCGCCCGGCTGCGGGCGGTGCTCGGAGCGATCCGTGAGCAGCGGGTGGACCGGGTGATCTGTCTCGGCGACGTCCTCGAGTGCCGGGTCGGGAAACGGGAGGCGGCCGGCTACGCGTTCGGCGGCCGGCTGACGGACGTCTTCGACCCCGACCCCGAACTCGCCCGGCTCCTGGACGGGGTGCGGCTGGTGCGGGGCAACCAGGAGGAGCGGATCCGCGCCCTCGTGCCCGAGGCCGCCCTGCCCGGCTGGACCCGTCCGCTGCTCCACGCCCCCCGGGAGCACCGCACCGGCTTCGCCCTGTACTGCCACGGCCACCCCCTGCCGTGGCGCGAGCTGGAGCCGGGAGTGTGGTGCCCGGCCGACGCGGACTTTCCCGGCCGGGCTCTGGTGCACGGGCACCATCACCGCAGCGCGCTGTACCGGCTGTGGCCCACCCGTACCGGCCCGGTGCGGGCCGAGCGGCTGCCCGTACGGTTCGGGACCCCGGTCCCGCTGGCCCCGGACGGCCGCTACGTCGTCAACGTCGGCTCCGTCGCCCCGTGCGCCCCGGACCGCGGCCCCTCCCCCGCCTGGGCCGTCGTCGACGAGGCCGCGTCCACCGTCACCTACCACCACGCACCGCACCCCACGGACCCCCGGCCCCTGGACCCCAGACCCACGGACCCCCGACCCACGGAGAAGCAGTGACCCGGCAGGTACTCCTGCTCAACTCGGACAAACCCGAGGTCCTCCACGCCCTGGCCCGCCGCCCGGGTGTGACCGTCCGCGTCATCACCCGCCCGGTGTACGCGGGCCTGTACGAGAACCACGAGACGGCGTACGTCGACAGCTTCGCCGACCTCACTCAGGTCGAGCGGGCGGCGTACGAGATCGCCGCGCACGGCCCCGTCGACCACGTCATCGCCGCCACGGAGAAGAGCGTGGTGGCGGCCGGCCTGGTCCGCGCCCTGCTCGGGGTGCCCGGGCCGGGGTTCGACCAGTCCCTGCGGGGCGCCCACAAGCGGGCGATGAAGGACAGGCTGCGCGCCGCGGGCATCCCGGTGACGGACTACGCGCAGGCCCCGACCCTCGACGCGGTGCCCGCGGCGGCGGAGCGGACCGGCTGGCCCGTCATGATCAAGCCGGTGTTCGGCGCCGCCTCGAAGTGCACCCACCGCGTCGACTCCCCCGGGGAGTTCGCGCGACGGCACCGCGCCGGCGACTTCGCCGACCTCGCGGACACCCGGCTGCCGGTCCAGGTCGAGCGCCTGGTGCGGTTCACGCACGAGTACCACTGCGACGGCGTCGTCCACGGCGGCGAGGTGGCCCGCGCGGCCGTCTCCCGCTACTTCCTCCCGCCGCTGCACACCTCGCCGGACCTGAACAGCGGCTACCTGGCCGACCAGAGCGACCCGTTCTCGCGCGAGGTCCTGGACCTGCACCGCCGGGTGGTCGCCACGCTCGGCCTGCCGGCCGGGGTCACCCACCTGGAGGTGTTCCGCACCGAGGACGGTCCGGTCGTCGGCGAAGTGGCGGTACGGCCGGGCGGGATGGGCATCTCCCGGATGTGGTGGCACGCCTTCGGGGTGGACCTGTGGGAGGAGTTCGTCCGGGTCTCGGCCGGTGAGCGGCCCGGCCGGCCCGCCCGCGAACCCCGCGCCGGCACGGTCGGCCGCAGCCGGCTGCCCGCGCTGCCCGGTCTGCGCGCGCGGGTGCTGGCCCTGCCCGGCGTGCTGGAGGTGCTGACACCCGAGGAGTGCGCCAGCCCGGGGCGTCTGGAGGCCTACTTCGCGGCCGAGGACGAGCCGGCCGCGGAGCGCTTCATCGCGCGGCTGCACGCGATGGCGGGGCACGGGGCATGAGCGCACCGGCTCCCGGCAGGGCGCGCCGTCTGCTCGACGCCGCGCTGCCCGCGCCCGGCGACCCCCGGCTGCTGGCCGTGTCCTGGCTGGTCAAGACGGTCGGCAGCGGGCTGTACCTGACCACCGGCACCCTGTTCTTCACCCGGGTCGTGGGCCTGCCCGTGCATCAGGTCGCCTCCGGTCTGACGATCGCCGGGACCGTCGCCCTGGCCGGTGCCGTGCCGCTGGGCGGACTGGCGGACCGGTTCGGCCCACGGCGGACGTACACCGTCCTGCTCGGCGTCCAGTTCGTCACGATGGCGGCGCTGGCCTTCGCCCGTACGTTCCCGGCGATGCTGGCGTCGATGCTGGTGTTCCTCGTCGCCGAGCAGGGCAGCACCGCGGCCCGCGGCGCCCTCGTCGCCACCGTCGGCGAGGGCACCGAACGGGTCCGGCTGCGGGCCTATCTGCGGGTGGTGACCAACATCGGCATCACGATCGGCGCGGCGGCCTCGGCCCTGGTGGTCCAGGCGGACTCCCGGACCGGTTACACCGTCCTGCTGTGGTGCACGGCGCTGACCTACGCGGGAGCGGCGGTGCCGCTGCGGTGGCTGGAGGCGCCCCCGTCCCGGCCGGCCCCGACGGCGGCGCGCACCGGTTCCGGCCGGCAGGTCCTGCGCGACGGGCGGTACGCGGCCCTCACCCTGATCTGCGGTGTGCTGTCCCTCCAGGCCCAGGTGCTGTCGTTCGCCGTGCCGCTGTGGGTGATCGGGCACACCGAGGCCCCGCCGCTTCTGGTGTCCGGCGTCGTGGCGGTCAACACGGTGATGGTGATCTGTCTGCAGATCCGGTTCAGCCGTGGTGCCGAGGACGACCGCCGGGCCGCCCTGATGTGCCGGGGCTCGGGGATCGCGCTGTTCGCCGCGTGCGCGCTGATGTCGTTCACCGGCGGGCTCGGCGGCGAGGCGGCGACGGTGGTGCTGCTGCTGTTCGCCGTGGCCCTCACGCTCGGCGAACTCTGGCTGTCGGCGGGCTCGTTCGGGCTGAGCTTCTCTCTGGCCCCGGAGGGCATGCACGGCCAGTACCAGGGTTTCTTCTCCCTGGGCCGCGGCGCGGCGGCCGCGGTGGCGCCGGCACTGATCGCGGCGCTCTGCCTCGGCGGGCACCCCCGGGAGGGGTGGCTGCTGCTGGGCGCCTTGTTCGCCGTGGCCGGGGCGGCGGCTCCGGCGGTGCTGCGGATGCGGGCACCGGTGGCGCACGAGGGGTCTTTGACGACCGCCACGAAGTAGACGGCAGGCGTTCGGAGCGGCCCCGAGGTGCCTTGGGCCGCTCCGAACGAAGGCCGCTTCGAGCCCGGCCGCTTCGAGCCCGGCCGCTCCAGGTCCCGGCCGGTCGGTCCCGGCCGGTCGGTCCCGGCCGGTCAGGCTCGGCCGGTCAGGCTCGGCCGGTCAGGCTCGGTGTTCCGTCTCGGTGTCGGTCGGGGCCGGGCCCGTCAGGGCGTCGCTGTGGGGGGAGCGGGTTTTGACCGCCACGGGGACGGGGGGTCCGGGGGCGGTCTCGGTGTCCGGGTACAGCAGGGCGTGGCGTCTGCGGGCCTCGGCCGCGGCCTCCGCGCGCGACACCGCGGTGTGGTCGGCCCGGCCGTCCGCCCGCAGGGTGGTGACCAGGCACAGACCGTCGAGCAGTCGCGCGTCACGCACATACCGGGCGGCGCCTGGCGTTCCGGACGGCACCGCGAGACACGGCCCGGAGGCGGTGTCGAACGCGATGGCGTTCAGGCCCTCGGCGCGCAGCCGCGCGCCGGCCGACCGGCGCCGCGGGCCCGACGGGAAGCACCACACGTCGGTGTCCCGGCGTACGACGACCGCGGCCGCCGCCGGACCCGTCCCGACGACCGTCCCGCCCTGCGGGGCCCCGCTCCAGGGAAAGGGACGGCACAGCAGCCGCACCCCCGAGCGCTCCGCCCAGTCCACGGCGCCCTCGTGGACGACCTTGGCGCCGTGCCGGGACATCCGGCGGACCCCCTCGTAGCCGATCCGGGGCAGGGTCCGTGCCCGGGGCACGAGGTAGGGGTCGGCGGTGCACACCCCGGGCACGTCGGAGAACAGCTCGCAGGTGTCCGCGCCGAGCGTCGCGGCCGCCGCCACCGCGGACAGGTCGGAGCTGTTGCGGCCCAGCATGACGGTCCGCCCGGCCGCGTCGACCGCCTGCCCGCCGGGGACGACCGCGACCGGGCAGGCGGCCAGGGCCGCGGCCAGGCCCCGGGGACTGGCCGAGACCAGCTCCGCCCGGTCGCCGGGCCCCTCGGCGAGGAGGCCGGTGGCCGCGGCCGGCAACGGGGTCCCGGGCAGTCCCTCGGCGTCGAGGGCGGCCGCGAGCAGGGCGACGCTGACCGTCTCGCCCGCGGTCAGGAGCATCGCGGCGGCCGGGGCGGGCGGGTCGGCGGCCAGTGCGTCCAGGGTCTGCCGCAGCCGTCCCGTCGTACCGGACATCGCGCTCACGACGACGACCAGCGGGCGCCCGTCCTCGGCGTGGCGGCGGACCGCGTACCGGGCGACGCGGCGGTAGCCGTCGAGGTCGGCGAAGGCGGAACCGCCGAACTTCAGCACCAGCGGCCGGAGTTCCGGCGCGGGACCGCCGCTCATGCGAGCCAGCCGTTCTTCGCGGCGAGCGCGACGATCTGCAGCGCGTTCAGCGCGGCGCCCACCCAGAGGTTGTCGGCGACCACCCACAGGGCGAGGGCCCGATGGTCCTCCGGATCGACACGGACGCGGCCGACATGGACCAGCGCCCGGTCCTCGCGCCGGGCGAAGACCGTCCGGGGCATGGGGTACGAGGGGCTGTGCGCGCGCCGGTGGACGCGCAGGCCCGGCGTCGCCTCCAGCGCGTCCTCGACCGCCGCGGCCGTGACCGGCTCGCGCAGCCGCAGGTGGACGGCCTCGGAGTGGCAGTCGAAGACCGGTACCCGTACCGCGGTGGCGCTCACCCGCAGGTCCGGCAGACCGAGGATCTTGCGCGGCTCGCGCACGAGCTTGCGTTCCTCGTGGGTGAACCCGTCCTCGTCCGGCAGTCCGATCTCGGGGACGAGGTTGAAGGCGAGCGGCTGTCCGAAGCGCCCGCCCGGGGCGCCCTGCGCCGCGGGGTCGTCCAGGACCGCCCTCGACCCGTCCGCCAGTTCCCGCAGGCCGCGCACCCCGCCGCCGGAGGCCGCCTGGTAGGTCGCCACCACGACGCTCTCCAGGCCCGCCAGTTCGTGCACCGGGTGCAGGGCGCGCACCAGCTGGATCGTGGAGCAGTTGGGGTTCGCCACGAGTCCCGGGGCGGGGCGGTCGTCGAGCGCGCCCGGGTTGACCTGGGGCACCACGAGCGGGACGTCGGTCCGCATCCGGAACGCCGAGCTGTTGTCGACGACCAGCACCCCCGCCGAGGCCAGCCGCTCCGCCTGACGGGCACTCACCTCGGCGCCGGCGGAGAGGACCGCGACGTCCAGGTCCCCGGGGTCCAGCTCGTCGAGGGTGACCAGGTCCGCGAGCGGCAGGGACAGTCCCAGCTCGCCGCCCAGGTCCCGGCCGGCGCTGCGCGCCGATGCCACGGGCACCACCCGTTCCACGGGCACGATCCCGCCGTCGAGCAGGGCCAGGCATTCCCGTCCCACCGCTCCGGTGGCGCCGACTACCGCGATGCGCAGCATTCCCGTCCTCCTGCCGGCCCCGTGCGGGGCTCAGTACGTGGTCGCGTCCGGCGACCGGCCCCGGAAGGCCCGCCGGTACGCGTGGGGGGTGGTGCCGAGGAAGTGCACGAACTGGTACCGCAGGGCGGCCGCGTTGGCGAATCCCGTACGGGCCGCCACGGCCTCCATCGTCTCGTCGGTGTTCTCCAGCAACCGCTGGGCGCTCAGCACCCGCTGGGCCAGCAGCCACCGGTAGGGCGTGGTGCCCGTCTCCGCCCGGAAGCGGCGGGCGAACGTGCGCGGCGACATGCAGGCCCGCGCGGACAGCTGCTCGACGCTCATCTCCTGGTCCAGGTTCTGTTCGGCCCAGGTCAGCACCTCGCGCACGCCGTCCTCCCCGTACTGCGCCACCGGCCGCTCGATGTACTGGGCCTGGCCGCCCTCCCGGTGCGGGGGAACCACCATGCGCCGGGCGATGGCGTTGGCGACGTCGCTGCCCTGGAGCTTGCGCACGAGGTGGAGGCAGGCGTCGATCCCCGCGGAGGTGCCGGCCGAGGTGAGGATCGGGTCCTCGTCGACGTACAGCACGCCCGGTTCGACACGGGCCTTCGGATAGCGCTCCGTGAGGGCCTCGGCGTAGCGCCAGTGGGTGGTGCAGCGGCGGCCGTCGAGCAGCCCCGCGGCGCCCAGGACGAAGGCCCCGACACAGACGCTGACCACCCGGGCCCCGCGGGCCACCGCCTGGCGCAGGGCCTCCAGCAGGGCGGGCGGAAAGTCCCGGGTGTGGTAGTCGTCGCCGACCGGGATGGCGATGAGGTCGGCCTCCTCCAGCCGGTCGAGGCCGTAGGGCGTGCTGATGGTGAATCCGGGCACCGCGCGCACCGAGGGGGATTCCGCGGCGACGAGCGCGAAGTCGTACGCGGGCAGCCCCTCTTCGCGGCGGTCGATCCCGAAGACCTCACAGACGACGCCGAGCTCGAAGGGATGGACGTTGTCGAGCAGGACCGCGGCTACGTTCTTCAGCATGTTTTCCAATGTGGCAGTAATGCATGGTCTTCTGACAGTCAGTCCGCTGTCGTCTGGCCGGATCGGCCCTCATACTCACGGCAGGGCCCCGGGGGCCGCCGGGCCTTCACCGGCGGCGCTCAGGGGTGCGAGACATCGTCGACGGGCCGGCCGATGGACACGATCCCGCTGCGGATGCCCATGACGACGGCCTGCGTCCGATCGGACGCGCCGACCTTCATGAAGACCGCGGACAGATGGTTCTTCACCGTCTTCTCGGATATCCCGAGCGCCTTGGCCACCCGCCGGTTCGAGTTCCCCTGGGAGATGAGCACGAGGATCTGGCGCTCGCGGGCCGTGAGCACGGCGAGGGCCTGCGGCGGCGCCGGCGCCTCCACGGCGGGCGGCGGAGCACCGCGGCGGCCGTCGGCCCGCAGGTCCTCGATCAGCTGCTCCTGGGCCTCCAGGGCGTCCTGGGCCTCGCCCAGGGCCTTGTGCACCCTGGCGACTCCCTCGGCCAGGGCCGTCACGGGCTGGGCCGGTGCCCCGCAGACCGCGCAGCACTGCCGCGTCCTCGCTCCCTCGACCGACCCGTGCACAAGTGGCGACATCGGATGAACTCCCTCCACCGGGGGTGAATTGAACGAGACCGCTCTGCTCCGTAGGACCGAGGACGGGGGAAACGGACGACGACGCCCGGGTCAGGAAGGAAGCTGTGCGTGGATCGCCACCGTCTTGCACCGCGTGTACTCGCGCAGCGCCTCCAGTCCCTTCTCCACTCCGATTCCCGAGCGCCGGTAGCCGCCGAAGGGCAGCTCGACTCCCCCGGCCGCGCTGTAGTTGTTCACGAACACCTGCCCCGCTCTCAGCCGCCCGGCGAGCCAGTGGGCCCGGGTCACGTCGGAGGTCCAGACTCCGGCGGCCAGCCCGTACGTGGTGTGTTCCGCGAGGGCGAGCGCCTCCTCCAGCGAGTCGAAGACCGAGACGCACAGGACCGGGCCGAAGATCTCCTCCTCGAACACCCTTTGTCCGGGGACGACTTGGTCGAGGATCGTGGGCTCCACGAAGAACCCCCTGGTGTACGTCTCCCCCTCGGGGACGCCGCCGCCGGTCCGCAGCACGGCGTCCCGCCGGCCCCCGGCGAGGTGGCCGAGCACCCGCTCGCGCTGGCGCGCGGAGATGAGCGGTCCCATGTCGGGATCGGCCGCGCCCGGTCCGATGGTCAGGGCGCGGAACCGTTCGACGAGCGCGTCCACCAGGTCGGCGTGGACGGAGCGGTGGACGAGCAGCCGGCTGCCGGCCGAGCAGTTCTGCCCCGCGTGCTCGGTGATCGACTCCACGATCTGCGGGACCGCGAGGGCGGCGTCGTAGTCGGGGAACACCAGGTGCGGGGACTTCCCGCCGAGCTCCAGGGTGACCGGCACGATGGAGCGCGCCGCCGCGGTCATCACGGCCTCGCCGACCTCGCGCGAGCCGGTGAAGGCCAGCCGGTCCAGGCCGGGATGGGCGGCGAGCGCGGCGCCCGCCTCCGCTCCGTAGCCGGGTACGACGTTGAGGGCGCCCGGCGGCAGCCCCGCCTCCTCGGCGATCTCCACCAGCCTCAGCGAGGTGAGCGGGGCGTCCTCGGCCGGTTTGAGGACACAGCAGTTCCCGGCCGCGAGGGCGGGTGCCAGGGTCCGGGCGGCGATCTGCAGCGGGTAGTTCCAGGGGATGATGTGCCCGCACACTCCGTAGGGTTCGCGCAGCGTGAAGGCGGGCCGGTCAGGACGCAGCTGGATGGTCTCGCCGCCCAGCGCCTCCACCGCTCCCGCGTAGAACTCGAAGTAGCGGGCGGCGACGTCGGCGTCGGCCCGGGCCTGGCGCAGCGGCTTGCCGGTGTCGAGCGTCTCCAGGGCGGCGAGTTCCTCGCGCCTCTCGCGCAGGAGCGCGGCGACGCGGTGGCAGACGCGCGAGCGCTCCACCGGTGTGGTGAAGCGCCACACGCTCTCGTGGGTGTGGCGGGCCGCTTCCACGGCCGCCCGGACCTCGGCCGGGCCGCAGCGGGCCACGCGCGCGACGGTCCGGGCGTCGGAGGGATCGAGCACGTCGATCCACCGGTCGGTGGCCACCCGCTTCCCCGCGATGACGGCCGGGTGTTCCGGTATCGGTGCATCACTCACGGGTGCATCCAGCTCCTTGGCGTGGGGGCGCGCTGCTTTCGGCGGTTCAGTGGGTCATCGAGCCGGCGATGACCCGTTCGAGGTCGCGTGCTGTGACGTCGCGCGGGCAGCACACCAGCAGCCGCCGCTGCTTGAGCGCGCCGTCGACGAGTCCGGGCAGGTCCTTCGCCGAGTAGCCGAAGTCCCGCAGCCCGGTGGGTCCTCCGGTGTCGGCCACGATGCCCAGCAGCGTGGCCGGAAGGACGTCCGAGCCGTTCGCCACGGTGACGCCGGCGAGGTTCGCGCCGAGCAGCTCGGCCGCGCGCAGATGGCGTTCGGGCGCGGTGGGATAGGTGAACTCGAAGGCCGCGGCGGCGGTGGCGACGACCGCCGCCCCGTGCGGGACCATCGCGTGGCCGACCTCGTACCCGGCGGGCCGGAAGTCCCGCACCAGGCCGGCCACCGGATAGGCGCAGGCGTGCGGGATGTGTGTCCCCGCGTTGCCGAATCCCATCCCGGCGAAGCTCGCCGCCCGGCTCATGCCCGTACGGGCCTCCAGGTCTGCGGAGTTGAGGACGGCGCGCCTGAGGTAGCGCCCGACCAGTTCCAGGGCCTGTTCCGCCCACACGTCGCTGATCGGATTGGCTCCGATGTACAACGGGCGGTCCCCGGGCGTGGGATAGGGAGGACGCCGGTCGTAGGGGCGGGCCGTGTACGACTCGCAGGCGTGGGTCAGCACGTCGTAGCCCGAGGAGGCGGTGACGGCCGGGGGCAGGGTCAGCGTGTTCGCCGGGTCGACGAGCGCCAGGGAGGGCATGAGCCTGAGGTCGCTGATGCCCGTCTTCACGTTCAGGTCCGTGACGCCGAGGGCGACCATGGCGGTGCACTCGCTGCCGCTGCCGGCCGTGGTCGGCACCGCCACCAGGGGCCGCAGTGGGCCGGGGATCCGGGCCCCGGCGCCGATCGGGGCGTTCAGATAGTCGCGCACCGGGCGTCCGGGGTGGCTGAGCAGCAGGTTCAGCATCTTGGCGGTGTCGATCGAGCTGCCGCCGCCGAGTCCGACGAAGCCGTCCACCGCGAGGTCGCGGAGTTCGCGGGCCGCCTCGGTGACGCTGGTGTCGGTGGGCTCCACCCGGGCCCGGTCGAAGAGCGTGACCGAGATGCCCTCCTGCTCGATGTGCTTGGCCACCCGGGCGGGCAGGCCGAGGGAGGCCAGGACGGGATCGGTCACCAGCAGCACCGACGCGACGCCGGCCGCGCGCAGTGCGTGTCCGATCTCCCCGGTGGCGCCGACGCCGAATTTCAGCGGCGGAGCCTGCCAGCTCACGATGCGTTCGTGCTCCGGCAGATCTCCGCCCCACCCGCGCGATTCCACAGTCCGTCCCCGCCTTCATCGGCCTGACTTGGAAAACCGGTCGGAAAAATTGGTTTTCGAACGGCGACGCGCACCCCCCGGACGTCTCGGCCGGCTCGGCGAATCGACGTCACCTTCATACAGAATTTCGACCGGGCGTGGGCCACAGTAGCCAGTCGTCCTTGGCGCCGCCATAGGTCCCTTGCCCTATGACAGAAACGGCTCAATCACAACCACCGGCGCATATCGGAAGCCAGTGGACCAACACCCCGGCTCCGCCCTCGTCGGCGGCCCGGCCGCGGACGGCCGCCGGGGCGGCGACTGGCAGGAAATCGTGGTCGGCTGTCAGTTCCGCCACTGTCGCCGGAGGCGTCCCGGCCAGCAGAGTTGAGTCATGAAGTCCACTGGGCGGCAGTACGTGATCGTCGTAGACGGCTACCACATCAGGGACGGGGACGACCGGGGCTTCGCCAGCGCCTTCCGGGCCCGGGGCGTGCTCCCGGTCACCGTCATGAGCACCCCGCGGCCCCTGGCGAAATTCGTCAAGAAAAACATCTGGTACCCCGACGACTTCGAGGCCGTGCACTATTACGACGGCGACTTCGAAGCAATGGTAAAACTTGTGGAATCCTATGACCCGGTGGCGATCGTCACCGGCAACGAGAGCGGTGTCGAATTCGCCGCCCGCCTCGTCGAACGCCTGATGCCGCAGTTCCAGAACGTACCCGGCAGTGCCAAATGCCAGCGCCACAAAGGGGAGATGGCGCGGGCCCTGGAGCGGGCCGGAGTACCGGGCCCGCGCACCCTGTCGACCGCCGACCCCGCCGAGGCCGCCGCCTGGATCGAGGCGAACGGGCTCACCGGCCGGCCGCTCGTCCTGAAGCCGCCGCACAGCGCCGGGACGGACAACGTGCACCTCGTGCCGGCCGGCGGCGAGTGGCTCGGCCACTTCACCCACATCCTCGGCCAGGTCAACGGGTTCGAACTGCGCAACGACACCGTCATCGTGCAGGAGTTCCTGGAGGGACCCGAGTACATCGTCGACCTGTACTCGGTCGACGGGCGGCACGGTCTGGTCGACACCTGCGTCTACGCCAAGCACGACCGGGGCCCGCGCATCGGCATCTACGACGTCGCCGACTTCCTGGCCCCCGACCACCCCGACGTGAAGGTCCTCGCGCCCTACGTGATGCGCGCCGCCGACGCCGCCGGTATCCGCAACGGCTCCACCCACGCCGAGGCGATCATGACGCCGGACGGGCCCCGCCTGGTGGAGCTGGCGGCCCGCTACTCGGGCAGCTGCATGATGATCTCCGGCTCCCTGGCCACCGGCGACAACCAGATCGAACGCACCGTACGGCACGTCCTCGACGGGGAGTTCGTGCCGTCGTTCGACCTCGTCCGGCAGGTCCGCACGCTCTGGCTCTGCTCGGACCTGGCCGGCCCGGTGCGGAACATGGAGATCCTCCGGGCGATCGCGGACCTGCCCACCACGTACTCCATGGCGCTCCCGCCCGAGGGCCGGGACATGCCGGTCACCAACGACGTGACCACCAGCCTCGGCTGGGTCGTCCAGGGCGCCGACGACTGGGACGCCATCGAGAAGGACTCGGCCCGCATCCGCGAGCTGGAACGGGCGTGGAACGCGGCCCGCGCCGAGGACGCGGCCGGCGAGGGGAGGACCGCCTGACATGCCGGGCCAGTCCAACGGGGCCCCCGTACCCCACCTTCTGCTCGTCTGCCCCCGCCACGACGTCCTCGGCAAGTTCGTCGGCCTGCCCGTCGCCCTCACCGTGGTCCACCGCCCCGGCGGGGACCGGGAGCTGGAGGCCTCGCTCTCCCTCGACGTGGTCGACGCCGACTTCACCGACGCCGACGCCCTGCTCGCCGTCGCCCGCGAGGTGCACGCCCGGCGCCCCGTGGACGCGGTGCTCGGGCTCACCGAACTCTCGCTGCACCCGGTCAGCGTGGTCGCCGAGGCACTCGGCGCCCGCGGCAACCCGCCCGCCACCCTCGCCCTGACCCAGGACAAGGCCGCCATGCGCGCCCGCCTGCGGGACCGGGGGCTCGGCACGGTGGCCCACCGGGTGTGCGCGGGCGTCGAGGAGGCCCGCGCGCTGATCCGGGGCTGCCCTGCCGGGGTGGTCCTCAAGCCCGTCGACGGCAACGGCGGCACGGGCGTCCATCTCGCGCGCACCGAGGAGGAGCTGGACCGGGCGTGGGCCTGGGCCAGCGGCGCCAGAACCGGATTCGCCTGGCCGCAGGGCGAGTCGCCGTCCCGTGTACTGGCCGAGGAGTTCCTCACCGGACGGGAGTTCAGCGTCGAGTCGCTGTCCGCCGCCGGGCGCCACCGGGTCCTCGCGGTCACCCGCAAGCACACCTCGGGCGCCCCGCACTTCGTGGAGACCGGCCACGACCTGCCCGCGCCGCTGCCGCCCGACCGCTACCGGGCCGTCGCCGACGCGGCGGTGGACGCCCTGGACGCGGTCGGCTACGCCTGGGGCCCCTGCCACACCGAGGTGATGCTCGCCGAGGACGGCGAGCGCGCCACCGTCGTCGAGATCAACGCCCGCCAGGGCGGCGACCAGATCTGGGAGCTGGTCCACCACGTCACCGGCGTCGACCTGCTGCAGGGCGCCGTCCTCGCCCTCGCGCACGGCGTGCTGCCGGGACCGGCCACGGGCCTCGCGGGCGGTGCCTCGATCCGCTACCTCACCCCCCGGCCCGGCCGGGTCACCGAGGTCACGGGCGTCGCCGAGGCCCTGGCCGTGGAGGGCGTCATCCGGATCGGCGAACTCCCCTCCGTGGGGGACGAACTGGCGCCGCTCGGGGACTCCTGGAACCGGGCCGGGCACGTCGTCGCCGCGGGCCCCGACCCGAAGAGCGCCGCCGACGCGGCGGACACGGCGGCCGCGCTCCTCGGCGTCCGCACCGACGGGAGGGGGACGCGGTGACCGCCGGGAAGGGAGAGGGGGTGCGGCTCGCCGGGACCGCCGCGACGCGGGCGAAGGACACCCGGGGGACGCGCTCCGGCCGGTTCCTCGCGGGCCGGGGGCCGGCGTACGTCGTCATCCTCGGCCGCTTCGTCACCAACATCGGCTTCTTCATGGTGGTGCCGTTCCTCGCGGTGCACCTGACCCGGGACGAAGGGCTGAGCAGCTTCCGGACCGGTGTGCTCTTCGCCGTCATGGAGTTCACCCGGCGCGGCCTCGGCATCCCGTCCGGCTGGGTCAGCGACCGCTTCGGCGCCGCCCGGATCCTGACCCTGGGGCTGGCCGTCGAGGCGGGCGCGTACGTCGTGTTCACGGTGGCGGGCGGCAGCTTCGCCGTCTGGGGCGCGGCGGTCGCGCTGCTCGGCGTCGGCGGCTCCCTCAACAACAACGGCGCCCGCAGCGTCCTCGCCTCCAGCAGGTCCGGCGGGGTCGCGGCCGATCTCAGCCGCTACTACGTGTCCATCAACGGGGCCGCCCTGATCGGCCCGTTGATCGGCACCGCGCTGATGGCGGCCGGCGCGATGAAGGCCGGGTTCCTCGTCGCGGCCGCGCTGCACCTGGGGTTCGCGGCGGTCTCCGCGGTGCTGCTGCGCGGGCTGCACGCCGTGAACGCGGCGCCGATCAGACCGGCCGCCATGGCCGAGGCGCTGCGCGACCGCCCGCTGATGGTCTTCTGCGCGCTCGCGGTCGGCGGCTGGTTCCTCGTCACGCAGTACCGGGTCGCGCTGCCGCTGACCGTCGTCCACCAGAAACTCTCCTCCGACCTGGTCGGCGTGCTCACCGCCGGCAACGCCGTCGTGGTGATGGTGACCGTGTGGCTGATCGGCGCCCGCGTCGAGAAGCGCTCCACCCTCGGCCGCCTCGACCTGTTCACGGTCTCCGGGGTGCTGCTCGGCGGCGGCTGGCTGCTGTGCTCGGTCGACGGGATCAGCCCGGTCGTCGCCGCCGTCGTCGTCACCTCGATCGGGGAGTCGCTCTTCTGCGGCGTGGTCGACGCGGTCGTCGCGGGCCTCGCGACCGAGGGCCGCACCGGCCTGTACCTGGGCTACTCCACGATGGCCTGGGGCGTCGGCGGCATGCTGGGCGGCTTCGTCGGCGGCGGCTTCGACCTGGCCGCCGACCGGGGCGCGCTGCCCCTGTTCTGGCTGGTGCTGGCCCTCGTCGGGCTCGGGTACGGGGCGGGCACCCGCGGGGTGCGCCGCTCGCTCGCCGACGCGGTCGACCGACGCCGGGCCGCCGGCACCGTGCCGGACGCCACCACCTCCCCGTCGGCCTGACCGGCTCCCGGGCGCCCCGCTCCACGCGCCCGGGAGCCCGTACGCAACGACCCGGAACACCCACCCGAACACCGACCGAGAAGGAGGCCGCATGCCGCCCAAGGCGTTGCGCGCACGGGTACGCGAACTGATGGGCCGGGCTCAGGAGGACCTGCGGGACCTGGTCGCGCACCGGTCCGTCGCCGACCCCCGGCAGTACCCGGTGGAGGAGTGCGAGAGTGCCGCCGGCCTGGTCGCCCGGCTGTTCACCGAGGCCGGCGTCCCCGCGATGCGGCTGCTGGACACACCGGACGGCAGCAAGGCGGTGTTCGGTCATCTGCCGGCCGCGCCCGGCTTCCCCACCGTCCTGCTCTACAGCCACTACGACGTCCAGCCACCGCTCGACGAGCCCGCCTGGACCACCCCGGTGTGGACCCTGACCGAGCGCGCCGACGGCCGCTGGTACGGGCGCGGGGCCGCCGACTGCAAGGGCAACATCGTCATGCAGCTCACCGCGCTGCGGGCGCTCGGCGACCCGGCCCGGCTCGGGGTGGGCGTGAAGATCGTCTCCGAGGGCGCCGAGGAGCAGAGCACCGGCGGCCTCGCCGCCCTGATCCGGGAGAATCCCAAGCTCCTGTACGCCGACACCGTGCTCGTGTGCGACACGGGCAACTCCGCGGCCGGGGTGCCCACGACCACCACCGACCTGCGGGGTGTCGTGCACGCCACCGTCGCCGTCCGCTCACTGGCCGGGCCGGTGCACTCGGGATCGTTCGGCGGGCCCGCCCCCGACCCGCTCAACGCGCTGATCGCGATGCTCGCCACGCTGCACGACGCCGAGGGCAACACCACGGTGGACGGCCTCGACAACAGCGGGCGCTGGCAGGGCGCGGAGTATCCCGTCGACCGCTACCGCCGGGACATCGGGGTGCGGGACGGCGTCCGGCTGGCAGGCGACGGCAGCGTGGCGGACATGCTGTGGGCCAGGCCCGCCCTGACTGTCGTCGGCATCGACTGCCCGCCGGTGGTCGGCTCGGCCCCGGCCGTGCTCGGCGAGGTCACCGCCAAGCTCAATCTGCGCATCCCCTACGGCACCGAACCGGACGCCGCCTGGGAGGCGCTGCGGACCCATCTGACCCGGGCGGCCCCCTGGGGCGTCGAGGTGGAGACGGTCCGGATCTCCTCCAGCCGCCCCTTCCGGGCCCGCACCGACGGCCCGGCGTACGCGCAGCTGACCGGGGCGCTGCGGGAGGCCTTCGGGCAGGAGCCGACGACGGCGGGGCAGGGCGGTTCCATCCCCACCTGCGACGCGCTCCAGGAGACCTTCCCGGACGCGGAGATAGCGCTGATCGGCGTCGAGGAGCCGCAGTGCCTGATCCACGCGCCCGACGAGAGCGTGGACCCCGAGGAGATCGAACGCATGGCACTGGCCCTCGCGCTCTTCCTGGAGTCCGCGGGAGGGCGGCCGTGAGCGGACTGACGGAACATCATGTGACGTTCGGCGAGGCCGACATGGCGGATCATCTGAGCCGGCTCGGCCGGGCCGCCCCTGACCTGCACGCGTGCGTCGACCCGGCACGGGCCCGCGCCTTCGCCCGGCTGCCGGCCGCCGGATTCCGCGACGACTTCGACGAGGACGCGGCCGGCGGCCGGGGTTCCTCCTACATCCGCGCGCAGGCCCGCAACCTCACCGCGCGCGCCCGGGGCATCCACCACCTGCTGTCCCTGGTGCCCGCCCGGACCGACCGCCGGCCCTCCGTCGTCGTGGACGTGCTCGGCGGCGACGGCCTGGTCCGCCGGGTCGCGGACGCCGGACGCCTGACCGGTCTGTCCGTGCTGACCTGCGACGCCTCCCCCCACATGGTCCGCGCCGCCTGGGCTGCGGGCTGTCCGGCGCTCGTGCAGCGCGCCGACCGGCTGCTCCTGCGGGACGGCAGTGCCGACACGGTCCTCGTCGCCTACGGATCGCACCACATCGCCGCCGACGAGCGCGCCGAACTCGTCCACGAGGCGTACCGGGTGCTGCGGCCCGGCGGTGTGCTGCTGCTGCACGACTTCCTCGTCGGGTCCCCGATGGACACCTGGTTCCGGGACGTCGTCGACCCGTACTCGCGGACCGGTCACGACTTCGAGCACTTCACCCGGGAGGAGCTGCGGGGCTATCTGACGAAGGCGGGCTTCGACTCGGGCGAGGTGACCGAGATGGCCGATCCCTACACCGCGACCGGGGCCACGGCCGGGGAGGCCGAACGGGAACTGGGACGCTATCTGCTGGACATGTACGGTCTCGCCGGGATCGAGGAGGGGCACCCGGCGGACGCGGCCCGCCACACCCTGGAGCTGGCCGGCACGATCTTCCGCGAGCGGCGCCCCGACGGCACCGTGGAGTCCCGCTCCCTCGCCCACGATCCGGCGGCCGGAACCTGGACCTGCACGGTACCGAGGACGGCCGTCCTGGCGATCGGCCGGAAGTCCTCCTGAGACCCGCCCGCCACGCCTTGTCGGGCCCGGCACCCTGCCCGGCCCGACAGGGCGCCCGGCGTACGCCGGGCGGGGACCGGAGCGGGCAGCGCGAAGCCCCGGCGGCCGCCCGGGAGGGCGGCGGCCGGGGCGCGGTCGCGAGGTGGCCGCAAGGTGGTCGGGGCGCGGGTCGGTCGGGAGCGGTCGGGGTCGCGGGGCCGTCAGGCGGGATCGCCGGGCTTGGCGTCGGCCAGACCTGTGAGGGCCTGGGCGAAGACCTCGCGGGCCCGTCGGAACACCTGCTCGCGCCAGCGGGCGTCCTCCGCGGGACAGAACGCGGCGCGGATCAGTTCCTTGAGGCCGGAGCGGACCGCCTCGGCGGGCGGGAGGTGCCGGTGCAGCCAGGTGTCGGCGCACAGCGCCAGCAGCACCTCCGGCCCCGGCCGGGTGCCGAACTCCAGGGTGATCGCGGTGAGCAGACCGCCCGCGCCGAGGCCGTCGGCGACCGCGGTCGCCGTGTTGCCCACGATCGGGGTGGAGGAGGAGGTGCCCTCCTCGGAGGCGGTGAGCGCGTCGCCGTACCACCGGTGCGCCCGCTCACGGGCGCCGGCGTCACGGCCGCCGCGGAAGATGGGCTCGCCCGCGCCGCGCTCGCCGAGACCGGTGTGCAGGTCGATGTAGCCGACGTGGGCGGCACCGGCGATCTGTTCGGCGACCACCGTCTCGAACACCCGACGGGACCAGGAGGGGGCGTGTCCCCCGTAGAACAGCCCGTCGGGATGGCGGTACTGGCCCCGGGTCACGGCCTCCTGGAGGTGCTGGGGGCCGAGCCGTTCGCGCAGCGCGGTGAGCGCGGTGACCAGCGCGCCGGGGTCGAAGGCGGCCGCGTCCGGCGGCACCAGGGTGCGGTGCACCGCGTCGTAGGCGTCGTTGTGCGGCGGGGCCGCGTGGTCGACGAAGTTCCGGTTGAGGTCGACGTTGTCCTCGTTGACACGCCGCAGGTGGGCGAAGCCGTAGGGGTTGAGGGAATGGACGAGCAGGACGCCGGTCCCGGCCCCGGCGGCGGCCCTCGCGACGCCCTCCCCGAGCAGGACGCCGGTCTGGAGGGCCGAGCCGCAGAAGCCCTCGACGCCATGGGTCCCGGAGACCGTCACCAGGAGCTTCGTCGCCGAGGGTGGCCCCAAGTAGGCGGTGTCCACGCAGAGTTCACCGCCGTCGGGCCCGAGGTGCCCCGGCAGGGCGAAGGTCCGCAGCCGTGCGCCGGCCTCCTCGGCGGCGCCCAGGAAAGCGGCGCGGGCCCGGGAGTAGTCGGGGGGAAAGGTGTCCGCCATGCTGCCTCGCGTTCCTGGAGAGCCTGACCTGCCTGGACCGTCCGGAGCCGTACGCCGGGAGACGGAGGCGGCGCCCGTCCGGGGCGCCGGGAACCGTCCGCCGGCACGGCTCAGTTCCTGCCGGAGGGCAACGGCACCCCCAGGGCCGTGAGGATCGCGTCGGCCCCGGCCCGTGTGGGCACGTCCAGCAGGCACAGCACCCGGTCCCCCGGCCGCGTGTGCTCGGCGAAGTACCGGTTGGCCTCGGGCACGTGGCTCAGCGGCCGTTCCCGGTAGAGGTCGAGCGGACGGCCGATGCCCGGGAAGACCCCGCGCACCGGGTCGAACGCTGCCCGGGGGGCCAGCGCCGCGGCCACCTCGGCCGCCAGGCCCTCCCGGCTGTCGTCCTTGCCCGCGAGGTCCGGGTACAGGGTGATGTCCGGGTGACCGCTGAACGCCGCCATCGCGCAGTACGCCACCGGGTTGTACGTCTTCAGCGCGATCACCTCGGGGAACGGGCGGCCCTCGGCGAGCAGCCGGGCGAAGTGCAGCGCCCAGCTCTCCTTGAAGACGGTGGCGCCCCGGTACGCGTCCCCCACGAACTGGATCATGATGTGCAGACAGGGCCGCCCGGACGGGAGCTCCGCCCAGCGGGAGGTCAGCAGCGACACGACGCGGTCGCGCTCGCGGTCCACCCCCGCGACGACGTGGTCGGCGTCGGTCAGCATCTCGCGGCGGAGCGTGAACAGTTGGCGGGTGTGGAGTCCCGGCATGGCGAGGACCAGACCGTCCACGATCCACTTCTCGGTCGCGGTCGGCAGCTCCCGGCCGGGCGGCAGGGCCAGTACCTCGGCCCCGGGCCGCCCGCCGGGCCGTGCGGCACGGTCGTCGTCGGCCACCGCTGCCCCGCTCAGACCTCGGACGCGGTGGGCAGCGGGATCTGGGCGTCGCTCTTGCCGAGCACGGTGAGCTGGTGCAGTTCGACGAAGTAGAGCTTCCACAGCCAGTAGACGTTGTGGAGGTGCTCGACGACCCTGCGCTCGTCGGCCTCGGAGTGGATCAGCGTGGACAGCACGCGCCACACGAAGTCGTCGTGGTCGTCGTCGAGGTCCGTGTTGACGTGGGCGCGGGCGCCCTTGACGTTCTCCTCGCCGAGGACGTCCCCGAGGTTGTCCAGCCAGTCGGGCTGGGTGCGCGTGGTGACGTACTCGACGAAGTACACGCTGGTGATCAGCGCCATCGGGCTGTCCTCGAACTCCATGCCGAACTGGAGGTATCCGGTGAGGAGTTTGGTGGAGAGCAGGGGTTCCGTGGAGTAGATCTGGTCCTTGGTGACCCCGACCTTGGCGAGGTCGGCGGCGAACAGCCGGTCGTGCAGCATCTCGTCGTCGGTGTAGTGCGCCCACGCCTTGGCCTGCACCGGGTCGACCTTGGTGAAGTACTTGATGGCCAGCGCGTCCACGGTCCGCTTGCGCCGCAGCCGCAGGATCGTCTCGATGTTGTGGCGCTTGTAGTAGTCGAGGTTCAGCTCCGAGGCGTTCTTCTGGTGCTGGGCGTAGGGGACCGTCTCGTAGAAGTCCTTGATGAAGGTGTCGAGGACCGCGTCGACCTTCTTGCGCAGTTCGGGGTTGGTCGTCATGGCGTGCTTCCCTCCTTGGGGTCAGTGGCAGCCGCAGCCCGCGCTGGAGACGCGCCGCATCCGGCCGCGGCGCACCGCCTTGCGGGCGCCGAGGACGGCGGTTCCGTCCGATGTCAGCAGGGAGCTGCGGGGGCAGAGGAAGGCCAGGGCGAAGCGCGTGGCCGGCGTGATCCCCAGGCCCAGGTTCACGACGCCGCCGGTGGCGCCGTACACCTCGTTGGGGCCGCAGTTCGCCGGGACGATCTCCGTGATGGTGTTGATCCCGAAGCCGAGTTCCCAGATGACGCGGTAGCGCGGATCGTCGGTGAGGAGTTTCTCCAGCTCCACGGCGGCCGGGGCCGCGCCGGGTGTCTGCGGGGTGACGTCCTCGATGCTCCCGGCGGCCACCCGCAGCGTCACGGCCTCGGTGACGAGCGGGGTGAGCGCCTCGAACAGCCGCCGCTGGTCGGCGCCGTCGGCCGGGTCGCGGTGGCGGTGGACGATCGGCCAGCCGCGCAGGGTCAGGTCCCCGCGGAGGCCGAGCAGCCGGGCTCCGGGGTCGAAGGTGGTGATCTCGGCGGCGGTGACGCTCAGTTTGCCCGACGGGAAGATCTGCTGGTCGCCCTCGTCCAGGACGCCCGCCTGCTGGTTCCACACGCAGGCGCCCGCCGTGTGGTCGAACTCGGCCTCGGTGCCGGAGACGTCGTCGACGATCGTCAGCCGGTCGCTGTCCCCCACCAGGTCGAAGAAATCCTCGGCCACGCGGGCGTGTTCGGCGGCGTCGGTACGGGCGGCGGTGCGCAGGAAGGCATGGACGTGCTCCTCGGTCAGCGGGGTGGACCCGGCCGGCAGCACGGCCAGTCGGCGCCCGCCCAGTTCCCGCGGGGTCGGCGAATCGAGGAACTGCCCGGGGCAGACCGCCAGCACGCTCGCGTCCTCGGGGACGCTCCGCTCGATCAGTTCGCCGAGGCGGGTGCCGGGGGAAAGCGTCAGCCGGAGCACACGGGAACGGCCGTCGCCGGAACGCAGGGAAAGGGATTCGCCGCATTGTTCGTTCGTGATCAGACAGAATGTCCCGGCCGGCCGGCCGAACTGGTCGAAGTCGTTCGTCGTGAGTTCCAGCGGTGGCACGGGAAACTCCCTCGGGAGGAGAGAACTCGGGAGGAGAAATGGGGAACCCCGCGGCGGGGCGTCGTGAACACCCCGCCGCGGGTCGGTACTCAGCCCAGGAGCGTGCCCAGGTAGTTGCGGTTCTTCTGCACCTTGATCTTCTTCATGGGGAGTCACCTCCTGTTGGGTTGATTTCCTTGCGTACACCCCGGCCGGGCGGTCGCGACCCGCTATGCGAAGAACACGACCCTCTCCACGGTGGGGTGGTCCGGGTGGCCGATCACCGCGACGCCGTTGCTCGTCAGCACGCGGGTGTCCGGCGAGATGATGTCCAGGTGGTACTGGGTGTACGGGGTGAGCCCGAGGCCGAAGTGCAGGCACCCCTCGGTGCCGCCGTACACCTCGTTCATGGCGTGGTTGCCGGGCAGGATGTCGTGCGCGGTGTTGAGGGCGTGGCCGATCTCCCAGACGATCCGGTACCGGGAGTCCACCGCGAACATCTGTTCCAGCATCGCCACGGCCGGCGCGGCCCCCGCGTCCAGCGCCCGCAGCCGGGTGATCCGGCCGTCCTCGACGGTGGCCCTGATCGCGTGGTCGCGCATGGCCCAGAGCTCGGCGTGGATACGGGCCTGGTCGGCGCGGGAGAAGGAGGGGGTGCCGTTGTGCAGGATCGGGTAGCCGCGCAGCGTGATCTCGCCCTCGAGCGGCAGCTTCAGCGCCTCGTCGAACTCCCTGATCTCCACGGGCAGCACGCTGATCTCGCCGGACGGGACGATCTGCTGGTCGCCCCAGTCGAGCGGTCCGGCCTGCTGGTTCCACACCAGGCCCTCGCGCAGATGGTCGAGGGTGGCGCGGGTGCCGTGCACCGGGTCGACGTACACGAGCTGGTCGGAGTCCTCGGCGAGTTCGAAGAAGGTGTCGCAGAACGCCGCCTGCTCGGCCGCCGAGGTCCGTTCCATGACCCCGAGGAAGTGCCGGATCTCGTCGAGGGTGGTCGGCGTCGAGTTGCACGCCATGCCCATGATCTTCCGCCGGCCCACCAGGGCGGGGTCCGGTGACGCGAAGAACCTGTGGGGCGAGACCACGAGGACGTGCGCGGGTTCCGGGATCCGCTTCTCGAGAATGTCCTCGAACCGGTCCCCGGAATCCAGGGTGATGGTGAGAAATTCCCGGTACGGCGCCGTCTCGACGAGTTCGATCCGGTCCACCAGTTCGGAATTCGTGATCAGACAGAAGGTGCTTCCGGTGGCTTCACCGAATTGGCTGAAGCGGCCGGGATCAATGGCTATCTGCGCGGACACGATCACTCCCGTCATGACCTTTGCTCGTTTTCTCGGCGTTGCCTCCAATGTGACGGGTCGTGGGGTCCTCGGGGTATAGGACGATGGTCCCTGCACGCTCTTTCGGGACTGGTACTTCCGGGCTTTTCGCGATGTCCGGGCCGTGCGGCTATTCCGTGCGCCGGCCCAGCTGTGCGGAAGGGTCCGCCCCTCCGCACGCGGAAGGGGCCGGCCCCTCGGCGGACGAGGGGCCGGCCCGGTGGTGCGGGCGGAGGGGTTTGCGGGTTGGATCAGCGGGTCCGGGCGACGACCACGGGGGCGGCCGGGGCCCGGCGGGCCACCGCGTGTCGGACTCCGGTGCCGGTGAAGGCCAGTGCGGCGGCGGCGACCAGGCCCAGCAGGACGAGCCCGGCCCCGTAGTCGCCGTAGGCCCCGTAGAGCACGCCCATGACCAGGGGCGGCAGGAATCCGCCCAGGCCGCCCGCGGCGCCGACGATGCCGGTGACCGAACCGACCTGGCCGTCCGGAGCCAGCAGCGCCACCAGGGCGAAGACCGCTCCGCTGCCCGCGCCGAGGGCGGCGCCCATGGCGAGGAAGGCGATGGTGCCGACCGGGGCCAGCGAGGGGGTCAGCGACTGCACGGCCGCTCCGGCGAGCAGGACGCTCAGCGATCCGGTGAGGACACGGACCGGTCCGACCCGGTCCGACAGCCAGCCGCCGACCGGCCGCATCGCCACGGCCAGCAGCACGAATCCGGCCATGCGGTCCGCAGCGTCGGCCTGGGGCAGCCCGTAGCCGGTCTTGAGGTAGGTCGGCAGGTAGACGGAGAAGGCCACGTAGCCGCCGAACGCGACCGCGTACAGGGCCGAGGCCTGCCAGGTGATGCCGAGCCGTACGGTCGCGGCCAGCCGGCGGGACGGCGGCTCGGCGGGAACGACGCGCCCCGGGGCGTCGCGCAGCAGGAGCGCGGCCGTCACCGCGTACACGGCCAGCACACCGGCGGTGATCAGGAACGGAGTGGCCAGCCCGTGCGCGTCCACCAGCTTCACCGTGGTCAGGGCGCTGACGGCGGTGCCGCCCATGCCCGCGCCGAAGACGCCGATGGCCAGGCCCCTGCGCTCGGGCGGGAACCAGGCGCTGACGAGCGGCACCCCGACGGCGAAGGCGGTGCCGCCGATGCCGAGGAAGAAGCCGCCGGCCAGCAGGGCCGCCAGCGAGTCGTGTCCGGCGAGGCCGAGGTAGAGGACCGGGACGATGGTGGCGGCCGAGACCAGCGGGAACATCACCCGGCCGCCGAACCGGTCGGTGAGGGCGCCGACCGGGATGCGGCCCAGCGATCCGACCACGACCGGGACCGCCACCAGCAGCGACTGCTGGAAGGAGGACAGACCGAGGGAGTCCTTGAAACGCGGGCCGAGCGGGCTGAGCAGCGCCCACGCCCAGAAGTTCACCGCGAAGCCGACGGTGGCCAGCCCCAGCATCAGCCAGGCCCGCCCGGCCACGACCCCGGGCCCCGCTTCCGCGCTCCGGCCCGGGGGCTGCTCCGGAGCCCGTTCCGGGTCCGGGGTCCGTTCTCTCGACGGCTGTCGCATCTCGCCCGCTCCTTCGCTCGCGCCGGTCGGGCCCGGTCGTCCCCCGGTCCCGCGGGGCGGGTGACCGTTCACATGGCCCACCGCCCGAAGCCAGAATCCGCGCGCCGGGGGCTCCGCGACGTGGGCCACCCGGCCCCCGGTGACCGGCCGATGGGCCATCCCGGAGCGGCCGACCGGCCCGCCCGCTCCGGACGGACGTGACCCTTCCGCTCGTACGTGCGAGCGTGGAGGGACCCAAGTGGGGGAACCCCAAAGACAGTTGTCCCGCACGGCCCGCCCGCGGACAACGGCGGCCGTTCCCCACGGCCACCGGGCACAGATCACCGTCACCGGGCAGCGCCCCGCGTGACCCCGTTCCCCCTCCCCCCATGCACGGAGGCCCCACCCATGCTGCGAGGCATCGACGTCAGCGCCTACCAGTCGTCCGATTACCGCACCACCGGCCTCTCCTTCGTCTTCGTCAAGGCGACGGAAGGCCGCTCGTACGTCAACCCGAAGCTCACCGCCCAGGTGCGGACCGCCCGTGACGCGGACTGCGTCGTCGGCCTCTACCACTTCCTGTGGCCCGGCAACATCACCGCCCAGGCCGAGTACTTCGTGGGCAAGGCCCCCGAGCGGGCGGGAGACCTGCTCGCGGTCGACTGGGAGACCACCAGAGAGGGCACCCACGCGAGCAACGCCGAGAAGGACCGCTTCATCCGCAAGGTGAAGGAACTCCGCCCCGACAACCGCGTGGTTCTCTACACGAACCGGGACTTCTGGCTCAACGTGGACACCACCTCGTACGCGGGCGACGGTCTGTGGATCGCCGACTACGTGACCGCGGGCGAGCCCCGCATCAGGGCGAAGTGGCGCTTCCACCAGTACACCTCCGAGCCGGTGGACCGGGATGTGGCGGACTTCACGAGCAAGGCGGCCCTGCGCGCCTGGGCGGAGAGCGCGTAGGCGCGGGGCCCGCTCATGCCGAGGGGGCGCCCGCCGGACCTCCGGCGGGCGCCCCCTCGGACGGTGTCACTACTTGCTCAGGTGGGTCCAGAACTCGTCGAACGAGAGGACCTTGTCGCCGTTGAGGTCGCGGCTGGCGATGACGGCCTCGGCCACCGACTCGGTGACGTTCCAGTCGCCGCCCTGGGCGAGCGCGGTCTTGAACTCGGCCGCGGTGATGAATCCGTCACCGTCCGAATCGATCCGCTCGAACTGCTTGCGTGCTTCCTCGATGTCGGCCACCGGTCCGCCCCTTCGTTGTGCTTCGGTCATGCGTTGCCGCGTTTGCGTGCGGAGGTCAGATTAACGGTCCGCCTGAGCGCGCAGTGCCGCGACCACCCATGCGAACTCCTCACGGTGGGCCGACAGCGGGTCCATGCCCCGGACCAGGGCGCTCAGCTCCCGGAACCGGGCCATCTCGGCATGGGCCGCGGACTCCATGCGGGCCAGCACGGAGGCCCGGTCCAGGTCCCCGAGGAGCTCCGCCAGCACCGCGTCCGCCTCCGGGCCCTCGGGGTCCACGCCCCGCTCCAGTGCCTCGCCCGCCAGGTGGACCAGCCGGCTCATGAACCACACCGAGGTGCCCGGCGCCGCGTCCGGTCCCCGTCCCGCCGCGTTGAACTCGATCGTCTCGCGCATCCGGGCGCGGAAGCCGCGGTCCTGGATCAGCTCGGCCAGCTCCACCCAGGCGTCCACCTGCTCGGGGGTCGGGTCGTCCGGCAGGTCCCCGACGTCGAACCGCAGCCGGGTGCGGATGTCGGGGTCGGCGGTGTCCAGTCCGCCGAACGTCTCCTCCATGAAGTCGTCGATGATGCGCCCGCGTTCCGCGGCCGAGAGCCGCGCCAGCTTGTTCATGAGTGTCGTCTCCTGTGCGCTCGAACCACGTCGTGCCACGGTCGACAGCACCGCCCGGGTCACCTTCAGCGACCTGATCTGGGCGTCGAGCGCGGCCACGTGGGCGGCCGCCACCTCGGCCACCGTGGTCTCGCCGCCGAGGACCCGGCGCACGTCGTCGAGCCCCAGCCCCAGTTCGCGCAGGGTCCGGATCAGCTCCAGCCGGGCCACGGAGGCGGCGTCGTACAGCCGGTAGCCGCCCGCCGACCTGCCCGCAGGGGGCAGCGCGCCCTCGTCCGACCAGTAGCGGATGGTCCGGACGCTCAGGCCGGTGCTCCGCGACAGTTCGCCGATGGTGAGGAATCCGGTGCCGTCGTCGATCATGTCTGCGAGTCTGGCCCTTCCAGTGGGTGGAGACTCAAGCGACGGGAGAGGGTCGTGTCCGGCACTCTGCGCGGCATCCTGGAAGCGGCGGCCCGCGGGGTCTTCCCGCCGCCCGACGGCGGCGTCACGGTCGTGCGCCAGCACTCCCCCCGGGACGCCGGCGTCCTCGCCTTCACCGCGCACTCCGTCGTCTTCACCGACGAGGACGAGGGCTGGGTGCGCGCCGCGCTCGGAGCCCTCGACTGCGACGGGCTCGCCGCGGCCATGAACCCCCGGTTCCTCGCCGGGTTCATGGAGCGGACGGGCCGCGCGAACGACACGGTCGACCAGCTGTCCGTCGCCGGCCCGCTGTCCGGCCCGCCGCCGCTCGCGCTCACGGAGACCGACGTCCTCGCCCACCCCCGGATCGCGACGTCCCGCCGGCGGCGCGACGAGGTACGGGCGTGGACCGCGGACGGCGGGCTGCTCGTCCTCGGACGGGGCGTCGGGGGCCGGCTGGAGGCCGCGGTCGAGGTGGACGAGGACGCCCGGCACCGGGGTCTGGGCCGGGCGCTCGCCACGGCGGCGCGGCACCTGACGACGGAGGCGGTCTGGGCCCAGGTGGCCGCGGGGAACGCCCGCAGCGCGCGGGCGTTCCAGGCGGCGGGCTACCGCCCGGTCGGGGCGGAGGCGCTGCTCATCGCGCGGGAGGGCTGACAGCACTCCCGCGCGCCCGCCACCCCCGCTCGCCGGCCGGAAGGGCAGGACGGGCGGGCCGGGCCGGACGGGCCCTAGCGGAAGATGCCGGTGTGGCCGAGCGAGTACCGGCCGGGCTGGGGGTACACGGCGAGGCCGTGCGGTCCGCTGCCGACGTGGATACGGGCGATCTGGTCGCCGGTGCGCGTGTCGATGGCGTACACCTCCGAGTTGTAGCGGCCGGACAGCCACAGGACCTTGCCGTCGGCCGAGACGCCGCCCATGTCGGGGCTGCCGCCGTCGGGCAGGTGCCACTTCTTGGTGAGGCGGTTCTGCGTGAAGTCGAAGATGGAGATGGTGCCTTCGCCGCGGTTGGAGATGTACATCTCGCGCGAGTCCCGGCTGACGTACAGACCGTGGGCGCCCTTGCCGGTGTGCAGCAGGGTGGGCTGGGTGAACTTGTCGCCGTCGAGGATCCACACGCCGTCGGCCATCATGTCCGCGATGTAGAACCGCTTGCCGTCCGGGGAGATCTTCACGTCCTGCGGCATCGCCCCGTGGAACGGCAGTTTCTGCTGGCCGATCACCTTCATCCGCTCGGTGTCGACCTTGAGGAGTTCGCCGCTGAACTCGCAGGACACGATGAAGTAGCGGCCGTCCGGGGAGAAGTCGGCGTGGTTGACGCCGTAACAGCTGACCGGCTCCGTCTTCACGGTCTTCATGGTGTGCGCGTCGCGGAAGACCAGCTCGCGGTCGAGGGAGGCCATCACGATCGCGTACTTGCCGTTGGGCGTGAAGTAGAGGTTGTACGGGTCGTGCACGTCGACCGGTTCGCCCGCCTTGCCGGTCTTCGGATCGATGGGCGTGAGGGTGTTGCCCCGGTCGTTGTTGACCCACAGGGTCTTCAGGTCCCAGGAGGGGACGACGTGCTGGGGCTGGACGCCGACCGGGATCGTCTCGATGACCTTGTACGTGTGCGGGTCGATGACCGACACGGTGTTGGAGTTGGTGTTGGGCACGTAGACGCGCGAGGGGAAGTCCTTGACCACCGGGGAGAGCCGGTTCGGGCGGTCGGCGGCGTAGACGTCGGCCGGGTCCAGCAGGGGCGGCATCCCGGGCAGGCCCTGGACGGCCGGCTTCTTCACCGGGGCCGGCCGGACGGCCGCCTCGGTGGTGCGGTGGGCCTTCCGGGCGTGGTCGCCGGAGGTCCCGGCGCAGCCGGAGAGGGCGGCGAACGCGGTGAGGGCGGTGCCGGCGATCAGCGCGCGGCGCAGGGGGGAGGGTGGCGTCAGCATCAGCTCAGCAGCTCCGTGGTGGTGACCGCGCCGAGGCCGCGGCGGTGGAGTTCGTGCAGGAGGGCGGGGAGGGCGGCGACCGTGTCGGCGTATCCGAAGTGCAGGCTCACGACGGAGCCGGGGCGGACCTCGGCGAGCACCTTGCGGGTGACGGCGGCCGCCCCCGGCGAGGTGTAGTCGAGGGAGTCGACGTCGTAGGAGAGCGTGTGCGGGTAGCCCGCGTCACGGGCGAGGCGCTGGACCAGGGGCGAGGCCCGGGGACTGCGGGAGGGGCGGAACCAGGTGCCGATCGAGCCGGTGAGCCGCTTCAACCGGTCCGCGCAGCCCCGGATCTCCGCGGCCGCCTCCGTCTCCGTCATGGCGTTGATGTCGAGGTGGCGGAGGGTGTGGTTGCCGAGGTCGTGGCCGCCGTCGAGGATGCGGCGGGCGAGGTCCGGGTGCTCGTCCAGCCAGGTGCCGACGGCGAGGACGGTGATCCGGGCGCCCGCCTTCTCCGCCTCGCCGAGCAGCGCCTTCGCCACGGCCGGGTCGCCCTGGCCGTGGAAGGTGAGGGCCACGCGGGACGGGTGGGTGCGGGGGCCGTGGGTGATCTCGGGGGGCTGGGCGGGATAGCCGCGGGGGGCGGGGGCGGTCGCGGGGGTGCCGTGGGTCGCCGTGGCGGAGGGTGCGCTGGGCGCGGCCGGGGGTGCCGTGAGTCCCTGGGCGTGGGCGGTCCGCGCGGCGGAACAGCCCGCGGCCGCTCCGGCGGCGAGGGTTCCTGCGGTGAGCGCGAGTCCCGTGAGCAGGGCAGCACGCCGGGGCGGGGCGGAGGCTGCGTGGTCTTCGGCGGGCGTGGTCACCGGACCATTTAAGGGCGAATCAGCCGAAAAACCGGCGATTGACCCAACAGGGTGGTGGTGCGGGTCGCCGCCCGGCCCCCTTCCGCGCCGCGCCCGGCCCCTCGCGGGCGGCGCTCGCACCCCTCGCGCGCACCGGCGGGCGCGCCGGGGCGTGCGGGCGGCCACGGGTTGCGCGGTACGGGACGGGGGCGCCCCTCCGCGGCGGCTGCCCGCCGTGGGGGGCACAGGGTTCTCAAGGCCGGTGCACAGGAGGGAAAGTGGAGGGGGAAGCCCTGTTTTGGATCAGTCGGCCGGGTCTGCGATAGTCGGCGGTGCGACCTCCACCCATTGACCCGGGCCACGGTTGTCGCAGGTGGCGCGGTTCACACCCCAATTCGTTCCGCGACACCCCGCAAGCCCCGGCTGCCACGCGGCCGGGGCTCACGCGTGCCCGGGGCGGGGTCCGTACGGGCAGGGCGGCGGGCACGGACGGGGCGATGCGGGCCGGCGCGGGTCGATGCAGGCCGGTGCGGGTCGATGCAGCCCAATGCGGGCCGATGCGGGCCGGTGCGGTTCAGCGCTCGACGACGCGCATCTCGAACCAGGTGGTCTTGCCGCGGGGCAGCAGGTCGACACCCCAGCGGTCGGAGAGCTTGTCGACGAGGAAGAGACCCCGGCCGCTCACGTCCATCTCCTGGACCGGCATGAGACAGGGAAGACCCCGGGAGGGGTCGCGGACCTCGATACGGATCCAGCCGCGACGGCGGCGCATACGGAGTCCGAACACCCGGGCGCCGGTGTGCCGCACGGCGTTGCCCACGAGTTCGGAGACGAGTAAGACCGCGTCCTCGGTCATCTTGGGGGACAGACCCCAGTGGCGCAGGACCACGACCTGGGTGAGCCGGCGCGCGGTGGCCGCGGACTCCGGGCGGGACGGCAACGGCACCTCTCCCTCGGTGGGATTGCCGAACAACTCCAGTGCCTTCAGCGCCCGTTCGTCCTCGACCGCAGGTGTCCAGCGCGCCGCGGTCGCACTCCCGTGCCGCCGCGGCTGTTCCATACCCTCCAGCCCCGCCATGCCCCCCATCATGGCCGCCCAGAGACCCTTTCGGGGCCGTTCCACAGGATTGGGCCCCCCGGAACGGAGCGTTCCGCTGCACTCGATCGGCATATGCCGCAGGCAGTTCGGAGGCGGCGACAGCCCGCCCGACCTGCCCGGACGGGCCGGTCGAGGGCAATCGCCGCCTCCTCACGCCGAGACGCTCTTAAGGGTGCCTTAAGGCTGGGATAAAACGCCCCAACGGGGGATCAGAGGAACTTGGCCTTGCCGGGCCCTTCCTCCACGAAGCTCCGCATGCCCCGCTCGCGGTCCTCGGTCGCGAACAGACCGGCGAACCAGTTCCGTTCGATGGCCAGTCCGGTCTCGATGTCCGTCTCCAGACCCGCGTCGACCGACTCCTTCGCGGCCCGCAGCGCGATGGCCGGACCCTGGGCGAGCCGGGCGGCCCACGCGTGCGCGGCGGTGTAGACCTCGTCCGCCGGGACCACCCGGTCGACCAGACCGAGCGTGAGGGCCTCGTCGGCCTTGACCATGCGGCCGGTGAAGATGAGGTCCTTCGCCTTGGAGGGACCGATCAGCCGGGAGAGGCGCTGGGTGCCGCCGGCGCCGGGGATCAGACCGAGCAGGATCTCGGGCTGGCCGAGCTTGGCGTTGTCCCCGGCGATGCGGTAGTCGGCGCACAGGGCCAGTTCGCAGCCGCCCCCGAGCGCGTACCCGGTGACGGCGGCGACGACGGGCTTGGGGATGCGGGCGACGGCGGTGAAGGAGTCCTGCAGGGCCCGGGACCGCACGACCATCGCGGCGTGGTCCATGGCCTGCATCTCCTTGATGTCCGCGCCCGCCGCGAACACCTTCTCCCCGCCGTACAGCACCACGGCACGGACGTCCGGCCGGGTCGTGGCCTCCTCGGCCAGCTCCTTGAGGCGGTCCTGCGTCGCCACGTCCAGGGCGTTCATGGGAGGGCGGTCCAGGCGGATGGTGCCCACGCCTTCGGCCACTTCGAGATGCACAGTCATGGAAGCAGGTTAGTGGCCGTTAACGGCAACGGGCCGGGTGTGCTGAGTCACAGCACACCCGGCCCGTCGGGAAGCGGTCACGCGGTCCGGCCGGACGCGGTCACCCGGCCGCCTCGGCGGGGGTCACGCGGTCCGGTCGGGCGACGTCACTTGGTCCAGTCGGCCCAGGACATGTTCCAGCCGTTGAGGCCGTTGGCCGGGTCGACCGTCTTGTCGTGGGAGTGCTTCACGATCACCACGTCGCCGATCATCGAGTTGTCGAAGAACCAGGCCGAGGGGACCTTGCTGTCGTAGCCGCCGCGCACGTCGCGCAGACCGACGCAGCCGTGGCTGGCGTTGTAGTTGCCGAAGGCGCCGCCACCCCAGTAGTTGCCGTGGATGAAGGTTCCCGAGTCGGTCAGGCGCTGGGCGTGCGGCACGTCCTTGATGTCGTACTCGCCGCCGTAGCCGACCGTCTCGCCGTTCATACGGGTCACCTTGAGGCGCTCGCTGATGACCATCTGGCCGTTCCAGGTGTCGTAACCCGGCTTGCCCGTGGTGATCGGGAGGGTGCGCAGGACCTTGCCGTCACGCTTGACGACCATCTTGTGGGTCTTGGCGTCGACGGTGCTGACCTGGCTGCGGCCGATCGTGAACTTCACGGTCCTGGCCTGCTTGCCGTAGACACCGGGGCGTCCCTCGACACCGTCGAGGTTCAGGGTGACGGTGACCTTGGTGCCGGCCGCCCAGTAGTGCTCGGGGCGGAAGTCGAGGCGGTCGTTGCCGAACCAGTGGCCCTCGACGTCGACCGCGGGCTCGGTCTTGAAGGTGATGGCCTTGCGGACGGCGTCGGGGTGCGTGATGCCCCGGGTGAAGCGGACCGAGAAGGGCATCCCGACGCCCACCTTGGAGCCGTCCTCCGGCTGGTAGATGCCGACGAACGTGTTCTTCGGGGTCAGCGTGGTGAACGCGGCCTCCTCGGCCGCCTCACGGCCGGCCGAGTCCTTGGCGACCGCGTGGACCTTGTACTTGGTGGCCGCGGCGAGGTGGGTCGAGGGCGTCCAGGTCGCGCCGCCGTCCGTGATGCTGCCGTTGACAGCGTTGCCCTTGGAGTCCTGCACCTCGACCGAGGTGAGCTTGCCCTTGGCAGCCGTCACCTTGAGGGCGCCGCTGGTCTTCACGTCCTTCGCGCCGTCCTTCGGCGCGACGGTCACCACGGCCTGCGAGACCTTCGTGTCCGCCGTACCGCTGGAGCTCTTGCCCTTGCCGTCACCGGGGCCGGACCCCTTGTCCGAATCCTCGCCCCCGCCGCAGGCGGCCACCGCGAGCATCAGAACTCCCAGCAGCAGCGCCAGGATTCCCTTGCTCGTGCGTGTCCGCGCGCCAACCGACGCCCCCGATATCGGTCGCCCGTTCAAAATTGTCTCTCCCCTCGCACGGCCTGATCAGGCCCGCACTCCAGCGCGTCCCACGCGCGTATCGCGCTAATTAATCACACGACCAGCGACGATGGATGCCCGGGAAGGTCACCGTTCAGTCCCAACTTCGGCCGTACCGGGCGCGGCTGGAGCCCGCCCAGCACATACCCGTATATCCGCCTACTTCACCGCCCCGCCCGCTTTCCACTCCTTCCAGCCCATGTTCCAGCCGCCCAGTCCGTTGTCCGGGGCCACCGTCTTGTCCTTGCTGTGGACCACCTCGATGACGTCCCCGACGAGGCTGCGGTCGAAGAACCAGCCCGCGGGGGTGTCGGAACTGCCGCCCTTCACATCGCGCAGACCCACGCAGCCGTGGCTGACGTTGGTGTTGCCGAAGGCGTCCGGCGCCCAGTAGTTGCCGTGCAGGAAGGTGCCGGAGTCGGTCAGGCGCATCGCGTGCGGCACGTCCGGGATGTCGTACTCACCGCCGAAACCCACGGTCCGGCTGTTCATCCGGGTCACCTCGAGCATCTCGGTGACGACCATCTTCCCGTTGTACGTCGTCGTCTTCGGCGCCCCGGCCGTGATCGGCACCGTGGCGAGGAGGTTGCCGTCCCGGCGCACCTGCATGGTGTGGGCGCTGGCGTCGACGAGGGACCTCTGGTCGCGGCCGACGGTGAACGAGAAGGTCCTGGACTGGAGTCCGTACACCCCCGGCGACCCCTCGACGTCGCGCAGCCGCAGCGCCACGGTGACCTTCGTGCCCGGCTTCCAGTACCGCTCGGGACGGAAGTCGACGCGGCCGCCGCCGAACCAGTGCGCGCGGATGTCGACGGCGGGCCGCGCGGACACGCGGATCGCACGCTCGACGGCCGCCCGGTTCACGATCTCCCGGTTGAACTCCAGGGAGACGATCATCCCGGTGCCGACGACGGAGCGGTCCTCCGGCGTCACGTACCCGATGAACCGTTCGTCGGGGACGGCCGTGGTGAACGTGGTGTGGCGGGCCGAGCGGTGCCCGTCGCCGTCCAGGGCCACCGCGTCCACGGTGTACTTGGCGGCCAGCGCGAGCCGCGCCCCGTCCGGTCTCCAGGACAGGCCGTCCTCGCTGATGTGCCCCGCGACCGGGGACTCCCGGGCGTCCTGGGACTTGACGACCTTCACGGACTCCAGGCGCCCGCCGGGCACCCGCACCAGCAGGGCCTCCTGCGGCCGCACGCCCTTGCTGTTGTCGTCGGGCGAGACGTGGATGGCGTCCTTCGGGGACCGCGGTTTGCCGAACGCCTCCCCGATGCCGTGCGAGGTGCAGCCGGCGGCTCCCGCCAGCAGACCGGCCCAGGTCAGTACGGCGGCCAGCGCGGCCCCTGCGCGCCGCGCGCGCGTCTGTACGTGCTTCACAACGGACCCAACGACGCCGCCCCTCCGGGGAAACGTGAGTGCGAGCCCGGCTCTGGGCAGAACAGTGGGGAGGACGACGCGCCGAGGGGCCGCGGCCGGGACGCCGTGCACCCTTTTTCCGTGTCGTTCCGCGAGCCGTGGGAGGCTGACCGGTGTCGAGCGCACCCGAGCAGGAGGCGGTCCAGGAGGGACGCGCCGCGGGCGGCGGGCTGCCCGCGCAGACCGTCACGGACCCGGCGGGACCGTCCGCCGCCGCACCCGCGGCGGCACCCCCGGCCGCGGACCCGGTCGTGGAGCCGGCCGCTCCCGCGCTGAACGGCTCGCGGCGGCCTTCGGCACCGCCCGTCGCCGCCTGGCCGGGTGCCCCGACCCCCCTCGGGGCGCGCTTCCGGGTGGGGCCCGACGGCACCACCGGCACCAACTTCGCCCTGTGGGCGGGCGGCGCGGAGGCCGTCGACCTGTGCCTCTTCGACGACGACGGCACGGAGACCCGGGTCCCGCTGACCGAACTCACCCACGAGATCTGGCACGGCTTCGTGCCCGGAGTGCTCCCCGGGCGCCGCTACGGCTTCCGGGTGCACGGCCGCTGGGACCCGTGGACCGGCGCCCGCTGGAACCCCGCGAAGCTGCTCCTCGACCCGTACGCCCGGGCCGTGGACGGCGACTTCACCCTGCCGCCCGAGGTGTACGGGCACGTCCGCGACTGGCCCCAGCAGCAGGTCGCCGACACCGTGCGCGACGACCGCGACTCGGCGCCGCTGGTCCCCAAGGGCGTGGTCGTCCAGGACGACGACGACTGGTCGGACGACCACCGCCCCAAGACCCCGTGGGCGGATTCGGTCATCTACGAACTGCACGTCCGCGGATTCACCCGGCTGCACCCGGGGATCCCCGGGGAACTGCGCGGCACGTACGCGGGACTGGCGCACCCCGCCGCGATCGAGCACCTGGTGAATCTCGGGGTGACGGCGGTGGAGCTGCTGCCGGTGCACCAGTTCGCGCACGAGGACCATCTGCTGCGCCGGGGCCTGAAGAACTACTGGGGCTACAACTCGATCGGCTACTTCGCCCCGCACGCCGGCTACGCCGCCTCCGGCACCCGGGGCCAGCAGGTCGGCGAGTTCAAGCGGATGGTGCGCGCGCTGCACGCGGCGGGCATCGAGGTCATCCTCGACGTGGTCTACAACCACACCGCCGAGGCCGGCGAGCTCGGCCCGATGCTGTCGCTGCGCGGGATCGACAACCGGGGGTACTACCGGCTCCAGCAGGACGCCCGCCGCTACGCCGACTACACGGGCTGCGGCAACACCCTGCACGTCGTGCAGCCGCAGGTGCTGCGGCTCATCACCGACTCGCTGCGCTACTGGGTCACCGAGATGGGCGTCGACGGCTTCCGCTTCGACCTGGCCGCCGCCCTGGCCCGGTCCATGCACGACGTCGACATGCTCTCGCCGTTCCTCGCGGTCATCGCCCAGGATCCGGTGCTGCGCCGGGTCAAGCTGATCGCCGAACCGTGGGACGTGGGCTCCGGCGGCTACCAGGTCGGCGCCTTCCCGCCGCTGTGGACGGAGTGGAACGACCGCTACCGCAACGCCGTACGGGACTTCTGGCGCGGGGCGCTGCCCGACGTGCGGGACCTCGGCTACCGGCTGAGCGGATCGAGCGACCTGTACGCCTGGGGCGGCCGGCGCCCGTACGCCTCCGTCAACTTCGTGACCGCGCACGACGGTTTCACGCTGCGCGACCTGGTGTCGTACGAGCGCAAGCACAACGAGGCCAACGGGGAGGGCAACCGGGACGGCACGGACGACAACCGGGCCTGGAACGGCGGGACCGAGGGCGAGAGCGGGGACGACGGGCTGCGGGCGCTGCGGCGGCGCCAGCTGCGGAACCTGCTGACGACGCTGCTGCTGTCCACGGGCGTGCCGATGCTGGTCGCCGGGGACGAGTTCGGGCGCACCCAGGGCGGCAACAACAACGCCTACTGCCAGGACAACGAGATCAGCTGGGTCGACTGGTCGCAGCTCGACGACCCGCACTGGCGGGCCCTGTTCGAGCTGACGTCCCGGCTGATCGCGCTGCGACACGCGCATCCGGTGCTGCGCCGCCGGGCGTTCTTCTCCGGGCGGGCCCACTCGGCCGACGGGCTGCGGGACCTGGCCTGGTTCACCGCCCGGGGCACCGAGATGACGGAACGGGACTGGTACGCGCCCGCGGCGACCCTGGGCATGTATCTGTCCGGCCGGGACATCCCGGGCCGGGACGCGCGGGGTCTTCCGGTCGTCGACGACAGTTTCCTCGCCGTGCTGCACGCCGGGGACCGGCCGGTGTCCTTCGAACTGCCCGGGAGTCCCTGGGCCGGCGGGTACGAGGTGGTCGTGGACACCTCGCGCGAGGAGCAGGCCGAGGCACCCGCCGTCACGCACCGGGCGGGTACGGCGATCACGGTGCCGGCCCGGTCCGTCCTGCTGCTGCGGGTCCGCTGAGGGCGGCGGGATCGCCGGGGGCCGGGGGCGCGGTCGCGTCAGCCGAGGATGCCGCGCTCGTACGCCGTGGCCACCGCCGCCGCGCGGTCCTTGACGCCCAACTTGCCGTACACATGGGTGAGATGGGTCTTCACGGTCGCCTCGCTGATGAACAGTTCGCGGGCGATCTCGCGGTTGGAGGTGCCCCTGGCGACCAGGACCAGCACCTCGCGCTCGCGGGCCGAGAGGGACTCGGCCGGGGCGGGCGCGCGCACGGCCGAGACCAGGCGGGAGGCGACGGCCGGGGACAGGACGGTCCGGCCCTCCGCGGCGGCCCGGACCGCGGTGAACAGGTCCTCGCGGGGCGCGTCCTTGAGCAGATAGCCGGTGGCGCCCGCCTCGATCGCGGGCAGGGTGTCGGAGTCGGTGTCGTACGTGGTCAGGACGAGGACCCGGGCGCGGCAGCGGCGCCTGGTCAGTTCGGCGATGGCGTCCACTCCCCCGCCGCCCGGCATCCGCAGGTCCATCAGGATCACGTCCGGGTCGAGGGCGGCGGCCCGGTCGAGGGCCTCGACCCCGTTCGCCGCCTCGCCGACGACGGTGAAGCCGGGTGCGGACGCGAACATGCCGCGCAGTCCGTCGCGTACGACGGGATGGTCGTCGACGATCAGCAGCGAGATTCGGGCGTCATCGGTCATGGCGTACCAACGGTACGCGAGCGGAGAGCGCGGTGCCGTGGCCCGGTTCGGACTCCACGGCGAGGTGTCCGGCGATGCGTTCGGCGCGGGCGCGCATGCCGTCGAGCCCGAATCCGCCGGTGCCGTTGCGGGCGGGGACGGCGACCGGGTCGAAGCCCCGGCCGTCGTCGCGGACGTCGAGGGTGACCTCGTCGCCCATGAAGCTCAGGGTCACGCCGACCCGGGTGGCCGCCGCGTGCCGGGCGGTGTTGGAGAGGGCCTCCTGGGTGATGCGCAGCAGGGTGGCAGCGATCTCGTCGTGGAGCTGCTCACCGGTGCCGGTGACGGTGAACTCGCAGCGCACACCGGTGCGTTCGCCCCATTCGGCGACCGTCTTCTTCAGCGCCTCCGGCAGGCCGTCGTCGGCCAGCGCCACCGGGGCCAGGTTGTGCACCGAGCGGCGGGCCTCGCCGAGACTGTGCCGGGCGAGCGCGGAGGCGCGTTCGACGTGGACACGGGCGCCGGCGAGGTCGGGGACGGCGGCCACCACCTGGAGCTGGGCGATGATGCCGGTCAGGCCCTGGGCGAGGGTGTCGTGGATCTCGGCGGCCAGCCGGCGGCGCTCCTCGGCCACCCCGGCCTCCCGTGCCTGGACGAGGAGTTGGGCGTGCAGGGCGACGTTCTCGTCGAGGGCCTGCCGGAGCGCGGTGTTGGCCGCCTCCAGTGCCGAGATGGTCTCGGCCCGTTCGCGGGAGCGCCGCTCCTCCTGCTCGGTGAGGTGGGCGACCGCCGTCTGGAGGCCGGAGTTGGCGGCCAGGAGCGCGCCGAACGCGGCCCACTGGGAGACGCCCTCCGGCGGCAGCCCTCCGCACTGCGCGCCCGCCACCGTGATCGCGCCGGCGAACAGCCCGAGTCTGCGCCACATGCCCGGGATCAGCTCGTCGGCGTCCATGTATCCGGCGGAGGCGTAGAAGGCGAAGAAGCCGCTGCTCAGGGTGAGGGTGAAGGCGATCGCCCAGCGGACCGCGTAGTACGCCGTCCCGGCCGCCGAGGGGACCCTGCCGCGGGCCGGGCGGCGGGGGCGGGTGAGCTGCCACCACAGCTGGAGCAGGACGGCGGCGGCGACCAGGGCCGCGTCCAGTTCCCACTCGGCGCGGCCCTCCACCTGACCGGTGCCGACCAGCGCCAGGACGACGCTGATGCCCAGCAGTCCGTAAGGCCCCCAGGTGTGCAGTTGTTCCAGCCGCCGCTCGATCGGCCCGTCCCCCGCGTCCATGCCCCCAGTCTGCACCGGCCCTCCCCTACTCCCACCGGAACCAGCGGGCGGCCCCGGCCGTGAGCAGCACCGTCCAGGCGGCCATGACCCCCAGGTGGGTCCAGCCCGGCCAACTCCCGGCCGCAGCACGGTTCAGGGCCTGCGCGGCGGCGCCGAACGGGGTGCAGCCGACGATCCGGGCGAGGGTGTGCGGCATCGACTGCACCGGGAGCCACACACCCGCGCAGAACATCGTCGGGAAGAACACGGCCGATCCGATCGCCCCCGCGATCTTCGTCGTCCGGGACAGCGCGGAGATCACCGCGCCGAGGGCGAGCGCGGCCAGGACCGCGAGGAGCAGGGCGAGGAGATAGCCGTACGGCTGCCGGGGCAGGCGCACGGCGAAGGCGAGCCGGCCGACGAGGAGGGCGCACAGGGCGGAGAGCAGGGCCGCCGCGCCGTAGACCAGCATCTGCGCGGACAGCAGGGCCGACGGCCGCACCGGCGTGGTGGACATCCGGCGCAGGATGCCGCGCTCACGGTAGCCGGTGAGGTTCTGCGGCATCGACTGCAC
Source organism: Streptomyces aureus (assembly GCF_000725495.1). Taxonomy (GTDB): domain Bacteria; phylum Actinomycetota; class Actinomycetes; order Streptomycetales; family Streptomycetaceae; genus Streptomyces; species Streptomyces aureus_B. The sequence goes on along the minus strand of NZ_JNZD01000019.1, from coordinate 21,146 downwards.
CCCGCCGACGATCATGCCGAGCAGCACGGCGATCGGGACGTAGACGTCGATCGTGCGCAGGCCGCCCAGTTCGGCGCGGTGGTGGCGCAGCGCCGGGACGGAGCCCAGGATCACCAGGAGCAGGGTCGGGAAGGCCAGGATCCAGAACAGGGCGCCCGGTTCACGGCGGAAGAGCCGCAACTCGGCGCGCAGTACGGCGGTGTTCACGCGGTGACCTCCGTCAGGTCGAGGAACGCGTCGTCCAGGGTGGCGTCGGTGACGCGGAGCTGGTGGGCGGTGACGCGGTGGCGGGCGAGCAGGGTGATGACCGCGTTGACGGTCTCGTCGGTGCCGGACAGGGTGACGCGGCCGTCCTTGCTGGCGACGGAGGCGAGCGCGGGCAGTGCCGCGAGGTCACGGTCGTCCAGCGGGGCGGACGGGGTGAAGCTGATGACGGTGGAGCCGGCGGAGCGGCGGATCAGCCCGGCCGGGGTGTCCAGGGCCGCCACGCGCCCCTTGTCGATGACCGCGATCCGGTCGCACAGCCGCTGGGCCTCCTCCATGAAGTGCGTGACCAGCAGGACGGTGACACCTTGGTCGCGGACGTCCTCGATGAGCTCCCAGGTGTCCCGGCGGGCCCGCGGGTCGAGCCCGGTGGTGAGCTCGTCGAGCACGACCACGCGCGGGCCGCCGATCAGCGCGAGCGCGATGAACAGGCGCTGCTTCTGGCCGCCGGAGAGCTTGCCGAAGCCGGTGCCGAGGCGTCCGGTCAGGCCGAGGCGTTCGGCGAGCGGACGCCAGTCTGCGGGGTTCGGGTAGAACGCGGAGTACAGCTCCAGTGCCTCGCGCACGGTGAGTTTCGGCTGGAGCCCGCTCTCCTGGAGCTGGGCGCCGAGGACGCGGCTGGTGGCCTCGTGGTCCGCGAAGGGGTCGAGCCCCGCGACCCGGACGCGGCCGGCGTCGGGGACCCGCAGCCCCTCGACGCATTCGACGGTGGTGGTCTTGCCGGCGCCGTTCGGGCCGAGGATCCCGAAGATCTCGCCCTCCTCGACGGCGAAGGAGACGTCGTCGACGACGGCCCGGCCGCCGTAGGACTTGCGCAGTCCGCTCACTTCGATGACTGACATGCCCGAAGCCTCCCAGCGGGACCCGCGCCCCCGCATCGACCGTCCCGCTCGGAACGGCATCGGCCGATCGGTTGATGCGCCGGTACGACCCCGCGGCCGGCGGGCCCCGGAGCCGGGCCTTCCGCCCGCCCCAGGTGCGCCGAAAACTCGGTGGGCACTGTCAGTGGTGAAACGTAGGCTCGCTCGTGATGACCACTCCCGATGCAGCCGCCCCCGACCTGCCCCGCCGTTCGACCGTACGCAGTCTGCTGCGCCTGTGGCCGTATGTACGCCCGGTGCGGGCGCGGCTGTTCGGCGCGGCGCTCGTCGCGGTGGTCGCGTCGTGTCTCTCGCTCGTGTTCCCGCTGATCCTGAAGTGGATGGTGGACGGGCCGGTCGCCGGGCACGACCCGGCGGGGGTGTGGCTCGGGGCGCTCTGCCTTTTGCTGCTCGGCTTCGCGGAGGCCGGTCTGTTCGGGCTGCGCCGCTGGCTGGTGGCCCGTCCGCTGTCCGGGGTCGAGGCGGGGATGCGGGCCGGTCTGTACCGCCATCTGCAACGGCTGCCGGTCGCCTTCCACGACCGCTGGGCCTCGGGCCAGCTGCTGTCCCGGGCGACCACCGATCTGATGCTGGTCCGCATGTTCCTGGCGTTCCCGCTGACGTTCCTGCTGGTCAACAGCGTGACCATCCTCGCGGGCATCGCCATCATGCTGGCCCAGCAGTGGACCCTCGGGCTCGTGCTCCTGGCACCCGCGCTCCCCGTCATGGTCGTCTGCTGGTTGTTCGAGCGGCGCTACTCGCAGGTGGCGCGACGGGCGCAGGACCAGGTCGGCGACCTGACGACGGTGGTCGAGGAGAGCGTGCTCGGCATCCGCATCATCAAGGGGTTCGGGCGCCACCGCAGCCAGGCGCGCGCCTTCCGGGAGCTGTCCCGGACGCTGCGCGGCACGGAGCTGGTCAAGGCCCGGCTGCTCGCCTCGATCTGGGGTGTCATCGTCACGCTGCCCGAGTTCGCGATCGGTGCCGCCCTCGTCCTCGGCACGGTCCAGGTCGCCGACGGCCGGCTGTCCGCCGGCACGCTGGTGGCGTTCCTGTCGACCGCGCTCGCGCTGCGCTGGCCCGTCGACTCGATCGGCTTCCTGCTCGCGATGAGCCAGGAGGCGGCGACGGCGACGGAGCGGTACTTCGAGGTCATGGACGCGACACCGGAGTCGGACGAGGCGCCCGCGTCGGCCGCTTCGGTGCGAGTGCCGGAGTCCGCGGCCGGTGACCAGGACACGACGGGCGCGCGTGACGCCGGGCAGGGCTCCCGCGCGGCCGACGACGAGGGCGGGCTGCGCTTCCACGGTGTCGGGTTCCGCTATCCCGACGCCCCCGCGGACGCGCCCCCCGTGCTGGACCGCATCGACCTGCATGTACGTCCCGGCGAGAGCATGGCGCTCGTCGGCGCCACCGGCACCGGCAAGACCACCCTCACCGCGCTCGTGCCCCGTCTGCACGAGGTGACTTCGGGCCGGATCACCCTGGACGGCCGGGACATCGCCGAGATGCCCCGCGAGGAACTGCGGGAACTGGTCGCCGTCGCCTTCGAGGAACCCACCCTCTTCTCGGCCACGGTCGGCGAGAACGTCCTGATGGGCGCCGACGACACCGCGGGACCCGCGGAGCTGGACCGGGCCCTCGCCGTCGCCCAGGCCGACTTCGCGCACGGGCTGCCCCAGGGCACCGGGACCCAGGTCGGCGAACAGGGCCTCAGCCTCTCCGGCGGGCAGCGGCAGCGGCTCGCGCTGGCCCGCGCGGTGGTGGGCCGGCCGCGCTTCCTGGTCCTCGACGACCCGCTGTCGGCCCTGGACGTGCACACCGAGGCGGCCGTCGAGGCCGCGCTGCGCCGGGTGCTGGCCCAGACGACCGCGCTGATCGTGGCGCACCGCCCCTCCACGGTCCTGCTGGCCGACCGGGTGGCCCTGATCTCCGGCGGCCGGGTCGCCGCGGTCGGCACCCACCACGAACTGCTGCGCACCCATGCCGAGTACGCCCATCTGATGTCGGGCGCTGAGGAGGACGACCGATGACGGCGGCGCCCACGACCACCGCACCGGACAAGGAACCCGGCGGCAGGGACCCCGAGGCCGTGGAACCGAAGGCGTACGAGGACCCCTTCGACCACGACACCCTGCCCGCTCCCCCGGGCGCGACGGCGACGCTGCTGCGCTCGCTGCTCGCCCCGCTGCGGGGCCGGGTGGCCGTGACGGCCGTGCTGCTGCTGCTCCAGCAGGCCGCCGTGCAGGTGGGCCCGCTGCTGGTGGCGTACGCCATCGACCGGGCCGTACCCGCGTTCCGGCAGGACGACCACGGCCCGCTGATCGCCGTCGGCGTCGCCTATCTGCTGTCCGCGGCGGCCTCCGGCATCCTCCAGTACGCCTTCATCATCGCCTCGGCCCGGGTCAACCAGGACGTGCTGCTCGATCTGCGCGGCCGGATCTTCCGGCACGCCCAGGCGCTCAGCGTCGACTTCCACGAGCGCTACACCTCGGGACGGCTGATCTCCCGCTCCACGACCGACGTCGAGTCGCTGCGCGAACTGCTCAGCGAGGGGCTCCAGGAACTCGTCACCGTCATCCTGTCCTTCGTCTACATCTCGGCGATGCTGCTCTGGCTGGACCTGGGTCTCGGCGCGGTCGCGGTGGTCTCCTTCGTGCCGCTGTACCTGCTCGTCCGCCGCTACCGGCGCCGGGCGGGCGAGATCTTCGCCGTCCGCTCGACGGCGATCGCCTCGGTGATCGTGAAGTTCGCGGAGACGATGAACGGCATCCGCCCGGTGCGCGCGTTCCGCCGGGAGGCCGCGAACGAGGCCGAGTTCGGTGTGCTCAACCGGCGGCACGAGCGGACGAACGGCGACGCCCTGCTGGAGATGGCCCAGTACGTCGTCGGTTCCCGGCTCGTCGCCAACACGGCGGTCGCGGGGATCGTCCTGTGGGGCGCCTACCGGGTCGCGTCGGGCTCGCTGGCGCTCGGTGTGCTCGCCGCCGCGGTCCTGTATCTGCGCCGGCTCTACGACCCCATCGACCGGCTCGGGATGTTCCTGAACTCCTACCAGTCCGCGGCGGCCTCGCTGGAGAAGATCGCCGGTCTGCTGGCCCAGACACCGTCCGTGCCGGAGCCCTCGGTACCCGGGCGGCTGCCGGAGCTCGCCTCCGAGCACCCGGGCCGCGAGGTCGTGTTCGACGCGGTCCGCTTCGCGTACCGCACCGGCGGGGAGGTCCTGCCCGCCTTCTCGCTCACCCTGCCCGCCGGGCAGACGGTGGCCGTCGTCGGCTCGACCGGCGCCGGCAAGTCGACACTGGCCAAGCTCCTGGCCCGGTTCTACGACCCCACCGAGGGACGGGTGCTGCTCGACGGCGTCGATCTGCGCGAGCTGCCGGTGCCCGAACTGCGGCGCGGGGTGGTGATGGTGACCCAGGAGGCGTTCCTGTTCTCGGGCACGGTCGCCGAGAACATCGCGATCGGCCGCCCCGAGGCGTCCCGCGAGGACATCGAGCAGGCGGCGAAGGCGATCGGCGCGCACGATTTCATCAGCGCGCTGCCCGACGGCTACGACACGGACGTGCGCAAGCGCGGCGGCCGGATCTCCGCGGGCCAGCGCCAGCTCGTCGCCTTCGCGCGGGCCCTGCTCGCCGACCCGGCCGTCCTGATCCTCGACGAGGCGACCAGTTCCCTGGACATCCCTGGCGAACGGGCCGTGCAGCGCGCCATGTCGACGGTTCTGCGCGGGCGTACGGCGGTGGTCATCGCGCACCGGCTGTCGACGGTGGCGATCGCCGACCGGGTGCTGGTGATGGAGCACGGGCGGATCGTCGAGGACGGCACGCCCGACGAACTCGTGTCGGGCACCGGCCGGTTCGCGGATCTGCACCGTGCCTGGCGCGACAGCCTCGTCTGACGCGGGGGCCACGGCGGCGGAGGGGACGGAAGAGGACGGATGACCGACACGTACGCGGATCCGGGGACGCCGGACCGCCGGGGCGGCTGGCGGTTCCTGTGGTGGCTGGTCGCCCGGCAGGCGCGCCGGTCGCTCACCGGGGCGGTGGTCTCCGTCGTGTGGATGGGGCTGACCGCGCTGACGCCGTACCTGCTGTCCCGGGCGATCGACGACGGGCTGACACCGGGCGACGGGCGGGCGCTGGCGGGCTGGACGGCCGCCGTGTTCGCCGCCGGGGCCTTCAACGCCGGTCTCGGGGTCGTGCGGCACCGCACGATGACCAAGATCCGGATGGACGCCAACTTCCGCACGGTCAAGCTGGTCGTCGAGCACGCGGCCCGGCTCGGGGCCTCGCTCTCGCGGCAGATCGGCACGGGGGAGATCGTCACGGTCGGCGTCGGCGACGTGGACACGATCAGCACCTCGCTGACGGTCGTCGGGCCCGGTCTGGCCGCCGTCGTCACCTATGGCGTGGTGGCCGCGCTGCTGCTGCCGGTCTCGGTGCAGCTCTCCGCGGTGATCCTGCTCGGGGTCCCGCTGACGGCCGGGCTCGTCGGTCCGCTCACGGTCCGCCTCCAGGGGACCGAGACGGGCTACCGCGAGAGGCAGGCCGTCCTGACCGCGCGGATCGGCGATCTCGCGGGCGGTCTGCGGGTCCTGAACGGCCTGGGCGGCAAGGGGTTGTTCGCGGACGCGTTCCGCCGGGACTCGCGGACGCTGCGCGACCAGGGCTACCGGGTCGGCGCGGTGACGAGCTGGATCCAGGCGCTGCGCACGGGGATGCCGTCGATCCTGCTGGCCGCGGTCACCTGGCTCGCCGCCCGGCTGGCCGCCCAGGGGGAGATCACCATCGGCCAGCTGGTCTCCGTGTACGGCTATGTCGCGGTCCTCGTCCTGCCGGTGTACTTCTTCGTGGACTGCGGCTACGAACTCTCCCGGGCCGTGGTCGCCGCGCGGCGCGTCGTACGGTTCCTGTCCCTGGCGCCCGCCGCCTCCCATCCCGACGCCCAGGACGCCCCCGGCTCCCCGGCCGTGCTGCACGATCCGGAGTCCGGGGTCCGGGTGGTCCCGGGGCGGCTGACCGTGCTGGCCGGGGCCCGCCCCGAGCAGTCCGCGGCCGTCGTCGACCGGCTCGGCCGGTACGCGGAGTCGGACGTGACCTGGGGCGGCGCCCGGCTCGACCGGGTCGCGCTGCCCCGGGTGCGCGAGCGGATCCTGGTCGCCGAACCCGAGGCCGACCTGTTCGCCGGCACCCTGCGCGACCTGGTGCGCGCACGCCGGGACCCGTCCGGGAAGGCCGTCGACGCGGCCGTGCGCGCGGCCGCCGCCGACGACGTCGTCCTCGGGCTGCCGGACGGTCTGGACACGGCCGTCGACGCACAGGGCCGGAACCTGTCCGGCGGCCAGCGCCAGCGGGTCCGGCTCGTGCGCGCGCTCCTCGCGGATCCCGAGGTGCTGCTCGCGCCGGAGCCGACCTCGGCGCTCGACGCCCACACCGAGGCGACCGTCGCGGCCCGGCTGCGCGCCGCCCGCGCGGGCCGTACGACGGTCGTGACCAGCACGTCCCCGCTGGTCCTCGACCACGCCGACACCGTCCTCTTCCTGGTCGACGGCAAGGTCGCGGCCGCCGGCACCCACCGTGAACTCCTGCGCGCTGAACCGGGATACCGGTCGCTGGTGGCCCGCGACACGGAGCCGGAGGAGGACGCGGCGACAGAAGCGGACGGGGACGCCAATCCCGTGGCGGGCGTGGACGAGGGGGCCGTGCTGTGAGGAGCCACCTGCCGGTGGCCGGGCGTGCCGAGGTGCGGCGGGCGGCGGGCCGGCTGATCCGGGCGGACGGGCGGGTGTTCGCCGCCGTGCTCGCCCTGAACGCGCTGGCCGCCGCGGCCGGTCTGGTCGGCCCCTGGCTGCTCGGACGGATGATCGACGACGTGCGCGCGGGCGCCGGGGTGGCGGCGGTGGACGGGCCGGCGCTCGTCATCCTCGTCGCCGCCCTGGTCCAGCTGCTGCTGTCGCGCTGGGCCGGCCACGTGGGGTACCGCTTCGGTGAGCGGACCCTCGCGCGGGTGCGGGAGGAGTTCGTGGAGCGGACCCTGTCGCTGCCCGCGTCGGTCGTGGAGCGCGCGGGCACCGGCGATCTGACGGCCCGCGGCACCGCCGACGTCACGGTGGTGGGCAGCACCCTGCGCGACACGGGACCGCAGCTGCTGATCGCCGGTGCGCAGGCCCTGTTCGTCGTCGTCGCCGTCTTCGTCATCGACCCGCTGCTCGGCGTCTGCGGGGTGCTGGGCCTGACCGGCATCGTCTTCGCGCTGCGCTGGTATCTGCGCCGGGCGCGCACCGCCTATCTCGCCCAGGGCGCCGCGACCTCGGACGTCGCCGAGATCCTCACGGCCACTGCGTCCGGCGCCCGCACGGTGGAGGCGTTCGGGCTGCGCGGGCGCCGGATCCGGGCGAGCCGGGACGCGCTGGAGGTCTCCCGGGTGACGCGGATGCGGACGCTGTTCCTGCGCAACGTGTTCTTCCCGGCCGTGGAGGTCTCCTACGTCGTGCCGGTCGTGGCCGTGCTCCTGGTCGGCGGCGCGCTGCACGCGCGGGGGACGCTGAGCCTCGGCACCGTGGTCGCCGCGACGCTGTATCTGCACCGGCTCGCCGAACCGCTCGACCAGATCCTGAACCAGGTGGAGCAACTGCAGAGCAGCGGGGCCTCGTTCGCCCGCGTGGAGGGTCTGGCGGGCGCCCCGCGCACCGTCCCGGCCGGCGGCTCCCCGGTGCCGCGGGACGACCGGATCGACGTGACCGGTGTGCGCTACGCGTACGACCGCGGCCGCGAGGTGCTGCGCGGGGTCGATCTGACGGTGCGGCCCGGGGAGCGGCTCGCCCTGGTGGGCCCCTCCGGCGCCGGGAAGACCACGCTGGGCCGGCTGCTGGCCGGTGTGGACGCCCCGGGCGACGGGACGGTGACGGTGGGGCGGGTCCCGGTCGTCGCGCTGGACCCGGAGCAGCTGCGCCGGCACGTCGTCCTCGTCACCCAGGAGCACCACGTGTTCCTGGGGACGCTCCGGGACAACCTGCTGATCGCCGAACCGGGCGCGGACGAGGCCGCGTTGTGGGCGGCGCTCGCCGCGGTCGGCGCCGAGGACTGGGCCGGGGAGCTCCCGGACGGGCTGGACACCGAGCTGGGGCCGCGGGCCGTGCCCGTCGACGGTTCCCGGGCCCAGCAGCTGGCGCTGGCCCGGGTGGTGCTGGCCGACCCGCACACCCTGATCCTCGACGAGGCGACGGCGCTGCTCGACCCGACGACCGCGCGGCACACGGAGCGGGCGCTGGCGACCGTGCTGGAGGGGCGGACCGTGATCGCGATCGCGCACCGGCTGCACACCGCCCACGACGCGGACCGGGTGGCGGTCATGGAGGACGGCCGGGTGACCGAACTGGGCACGCACGACGACCTGGTGGCGGCCGGGGGACCGTACGCGGCGCTGTGGCACTCCTGGCACGGCGACCGGGACCCGGCGGACACCTAGGGCGTGTGCGAGGGCCCGTGCGGGCGTCCGTGCCGGGCCGGGCGGATCCTCGCCGGATCAGCCGGAGCCGTCTCCGCCGGCGGGCGTCCGTGCCGGGCCGCGCGGGTCGGTACGGGGATCCGCGCCAGGCCCCGCGGACTCTCGCCGGATCAGCCGGAGCCGTCTCCGCCGGCGGGCGTCCGTGCCGGGCCGCGCGGGTCGGTACGGGGATCCGCGTCAGGCCCCGCGGACTCTCGCCGGATCAGCGGGAGCCGTCTCCGCCGGCGGGGTTCTCGCGTGACTCCCGGGTGGCCTGTTCGTCGGCCCGGCGGCGCTGTTCGGCCAGGGCCGTCTCCAGGTCCTCGTCGGCCCGGCGCTGCAACTCCTCGGGGCCGGGCCCCGGACCGGCGGGCGCCTCGGGCCCGGGGGCGGGCTCCGGGGCGAGGAGGCGGTCGTACAGCCAGCGGCAGGCCGCGTCCTCGTCGGCGAAGTGCTCGAAGACCTCGCGGACGCCCCGCTCGTGGACGCCCACGGTCCAGTCCCCGGCGCGGCCCGCGAGGAAGTAGCGGTCGGCCGCGCGGTGGTCGCCGGGGCAGTCCGCGATCTCGTAGAGCGCGGCGGGGACCCCCGCTTCCACGAGGGCCCGGCACAGCGCGAACCGGTCCATGCGCTCGCCCTTCCGGCGGGGCGGAGCCGGCCCGGCCCTCGCCGGGGCCGGCTTCCGCACGCGGTCGCGCGCCACCGTGGGTGGGCGCGGGGTCAGCCGTTCGTCCGGACCAGCGTGCCGTTGCTCACGAGGTCGGCCACCGAGGTGCGCGGGATGTCCGGGCAGAACTTGCTCGACGTCACGTACTGGGTGCCGAGCCCCGGCTGCTCGAACCCGGGGGCGGTCCTGCCGGCGCAGACCGTCACGTCCTTGGCCAGCCGGTACGAGTGGTAGTTGTACGGGTAGCGCGGGTCGGCCGTGTTGAGGCTGGACGGCGGGATCGCGCGCTTGCCGTACTTCGTGCCCTTCGGGGCCAGGAAGCGCCCCGCCTCGCTGCCGAAGCGGTCGAGCCGCAGGCCGGCGTGGAGCACCAGCGGGGCGGCGACGACCGACCCGTTGCGGTGGGTGAACCCGTCGTCCGGCGGGTAACGCCAGTCGCCCTGGCCCGAGTCGGCGGCGGGGTCCCACCACCGGTCGAGGAACTGCACGGCGGTGAGTCCGCCGAGCCGGTCGTAGCGGTCGAGGATCCTGCCGACGATGCCCCGGTTCGGCAGGAACCGGGGTCCGAGGCGCCAGTCGCCGCAGAAGTAGTCGCGGCGCAGCCGCGGCTCGATGGGGTCCGGCACGAGTCCCCGGCACACGCGCGAGGGGTCAAAGGCCGCGTGCTCGTCGGCCGGCTTCACGTGTCCGGGGGCCGGCTTCGGCTCCGGGGTGGCGGACAGCGCGTGGACGCCGGCCGGGCTGCCGCCGGCCGGGCTCTCGGGCGCCGCGGACGAGACGGAGGCCCCGAGCGCCAGGGAGCCGGTCAGGCCTCCCAGCGCCGCCAGGCTCGCACACCAATGTGACCTTCTCACCAAACCTCCTGCGGAGTTCGTGTCCGGATCGCACCGACTCGCCCGGTCGAGGGCGTCCGGTACCGACCGGAATGCCGTGGATCACTCAAACCGCAGGGGTGCTGGGCGGGCGAGCGGACGTGCCGGAAGCCGCCCGAAAGGGTCAGGGCTTCATTCCGTTGCTGACGGCGGGCCGGTCATCTGGCGGTACGCGGATTCCGGCCCGAGCCGCGCGCGTGCCGGACGCCGAAGCGGAAGGCGTCGCACCGCCGTCACCGGAACCGTCGCGCCGTCACCGCGGCACATCAAGACGAACTTCCGAAGGACAGTCCGTATATCGAACTTGATTATCCGGACAACGAACCGTTTCCGGCCATTTTCATGACGCGGTCCTGACAGAAAGGGTTATCTCCTGCCACTCTTCCCTCGGCAACTTCACAGCAACCTCACAGCAAATCCGCTGTGTTGTGCCGTACGACCCCATGCACCTGGTTCCGCGTACGCCCAGTTCTGCCCGGACGGGTCACTCCATCGTCCGGTCTCCCCTGGCCGCGCGACCCGCGGCCATGCAGAAGGAGTCAGTGTTGAGCACCAGTTCTCCCCACAGACGCACCTCCCACACCACCAAGCGCCGCGTCGCCGGAGTCGCCCTCGTCGGCGTCTCCGCGCTGCTGGCCGCGGCCGTCCAGTCGGGCGCCGCGAGCGCCGCCCCCGAGCAGGCCCCCCGGGCGGGCAGGGTCAACCCGGGCGCCGTCACCATGAAGCTCAGCGCCTCGCAGCGCGCCGAGCTGATACGCGACGCCGACGCGGCCAAGGCCACGACCGCCCGGGACCTCCGTCTCGGCGCGGGCGAGAGCCTCGTCGCCCGTGACGTCATGAAGGACGCCGACGGCACGGTCCACACCCGCTACGAGCGCACGTACCAGGGACTTCCCGTCCTCGGCGGCGACCTTGTCGTCGACACCTCGAAGTCCGGCCGGACCGGTCACGTCTACAAGGCGACGAACGCGTCCCTGAAGGTCGCCACCCTCAAGCCCACGGTCGCCGCCGGCTCGGCGGAGAAGCAGGCGCTGTCCGCCGCGAAGGCCGCCGGTTCGAAGCGCACGGCCGCCGACCGCGCGCCGCGCAAGGTGATCTGGGCGGCGAGCGGCAGGCCGACCCTGGCCTACGAGACCGTCGTCGGCGGCTTCCAGGACGACGGCACGCCCAACGAGCTGCACGTCATCACCGACGCGGCCACCGGCAAGAAGCTCTACGAGTACCAGGGCATCGAGACCGGCATCGGCAACACCCAGTACAGCGGCCAGGTGACCCTGACGACCACCCAGTCGGGCTCCACCTACACGCTCAACGACGGCGCGCGCGGCAACCACAAGACGTACAACCTGAACCGGGGGACGTCCGGCACCGGCACGCTCTTCTCGCAGTCGAGCGACACCTGGGGCAACGGCACCACCTCGAACGCCGCCACGGCCGGCGCGGACGCCCACTACGGCGCCGCGGAGACCTGGGACTTCTACAAGAACACCTTCGGGCGCAGCGGCATCAAGAACAACGGCGTGGGGGCGTACTCGCGCGTCCACTACGGCAACGCGTACGTCAACGCGTTCTGGGACGACAGCTGCTTCTGCATGACCTACGGCGACGGGTCCGGGAACGCCGACCCGCTGACCGCGCTGGACGTCGCGGGCCACGAGATGAGCCACGGTGTCACCTCCAACACCGCGGCACCGGCGTGGAGTTCTACGCCAACAACTCGACCGACGTGGGCGACTACCTCATCGGCGAGAAGATCGACATCAACGGCGACGGCACCCCGCTGCGCTACATGGACAAGCCGAGCAAGGACGGCGGCTCCAAGGACAGCTGGTACTCGGGTGTCGGCAACCTCGACGTGCACTACTCGTCGGGTGTCGCCAACCACTTCTTCTACCTGCTGAGCGAGGGCAGCGGCGCCAAGGTCATCAACGGCGTCAGCTACAACTCCCCCACCTCCGACGGGCTTCCGGTCACCGGCATCGGCCGCGACAAGGCCCTGCAGATCTGGTACCGCGCGCTCACCACGAAGTTCACCTCGACCACCAACTACGCCTCCGCGCGCACCGGCACGCTCGCGGCGGCGGGTGAGCTGTACGGCACGACGAGCGCCGAGTACACGGCGGTGGCCAACGCCTGGGCCGCGGTGAACGTCGGTTCGCGTCCCGGCGGTGGCGGCGGTGGCGGTACGTCGTTCGAGAACACGGCCGACGTATCGATTCCGGACAACGGCCCGGCGGTCACCTCCTCGATCACGGTCAGCGGACGCACCGGCAACGCCCCCTCGAACCTCGCGGTCGGCGTGAACGTCGTGCACACCTGGCGCGGTGACCTGCAGATCGATCTGGTCGCTCCCGACGGCTCGACCTACCGTCTCAAGAGCACCAGCGGGTCCGACTCGGCGGACAACGTGAACACGACCTACACGGTCGACGCGTCCTCCGAAGTCGCCAACGGAACCTGGAAACTGAAGGTCCAGGACAAGGCGGCCCAGGACACCGGCTACATCGACAGCTGGAAGCTGACCTTCCCGTAGACCGCTTCCCGCCGCGGCGAGGTTCCGCGCGCGGGCCGCGCACCGGGCGCCGTCCCGGGGGTTCGACTCCCCCGGGACGGCGCCCTTCTTTGCCCGTCACGAGGTTTGCGTTGACCCGTGCTTGACGGCACCCGGTCCGGCGCCGGAGAACCCAACTGTTCACCTGATCGACGATTTTCGGCCAAGGTCCTTAAGGGCTCCTGACATGTACGCGCCTGGGATGGCACGCTTCACCCGCACGGCTCACCCGCACCGCAACTTCACAACCGTTCGTCCGGCCCCCACGCCGCTCGGACGTCCCCACAAGAAGGAGCTTGCGTGACTCCCCTCTACGCGCGTCACAAGCGCACCACTCTGGCCATCGCCACCGCTGTCGCCGCCGGAGCCCTGCTCGCCACCGGTCTGACCACCGGTGCCGCCGCCCAGACGGCGACTCTTCCCGCCGGCAAGACCACCCCCCTGGCCGGTTCGCCCGTCCTGCTCTCCGCCTCCGCACGCACCGCCCTGATCCAGAAGGCCGACGCCGCCAAGGCGGAGACGGCCCAGGAGATAGGCCTCGGAGCCAAGGAGAAGCTGGTCGTCAGAGACGTCGTCAAGGACGCCGACGGCACGGTCCACACCCGTTACGAGCGCACGTACAACGGACTTCCGGTCCTCGGCGGCGACCTCGTCGTGCACGAGAGCAAGGCCGGCAGGACCGAGGGCGTGACCAAGGCGACCAAGACGTCCATCAAGGTCGCCTCCCTCAAGCCGCTGGTCACCACGGCCAAGGCCGAGAAGCAGGCGCTGACCGTCGCCAAGGCGGCGGGCTCGGCCAAGACCACCGCCGACCAGGCCCCCCGCAAGGTGATCTGGGCCGCCACCGGCAAGCCGACCCTCGCCTACGAGACCGTCGTCGGCGGCCTCCAGGACGACGGCACCCCCAACGAGCTGCACGTCATCACCGACGCGGCCACCGGCAAGAAGCTCTACGAGTACCAGGGCATCGAGACCGGCACCGGCAAGACCCTCTACTCGGGCACGGTCACCCTCAACACGACCCTGTCCGGCTCGACGTACAGCCTGACCGACAGCACCCGCGGCAACCACAAGACGTACAACAAGTCGCACGGCACGAGCTCCTCCGCGGGCACGCTGTTCACCGACGCGGACGACGTCTGGGGCACCGGCGCGGCCTCCAGCTCCACCACCGACCAGACCGCGGCCGCCGACGCCGCCTACGGCGCACAGGTGACCTGGGACTTCTACAAGAACACCTTCGGCCGCAGCGGCATCAAGAACAACGGCGTCGGAGCGTACTCGCGCGTCCACTACGGCAACGCGTACGTCAACGCGTTCTGGGACGACAGCTGCTTCTGCATGACCTACGGCGACGGCTCGGGCAACACGCACCCGCTGACCTCGCTGGACGTCGCCGGCCACGAGATGAGCCACGGCGTCACCGCCAACACGGCGGGCCTGAACTACTCGGGCGAGTCCGGCGGTCTGAACGAGGCCACCTCGGACATCTTCGGCACCGGTGTCGAGTTCTACGCGGCGAACTCCTCCGACGTGGGCGACTACCTCATCGGCGAGAAGATCAACATCAACGGCGACGGCACCCCGCTGCGCTACATGGACCAGCCCAGCAAGGACGGCGGCTCCGCCAACTACTGGTCCTCCAGCGTCGGCAACCTCGACGTGCACTACTCGTCCGGCGTCGCGAACCACTTCTTCTACCTCCTCTCGGAGGGCAGCGGTTCGAAGACGATCAACGGCGTCAGCTACAACTCCCCGACCTACAACGGCTCGACGGTCACCGGCATCGGCCGGGCCAAGGCCCTGCAGATCTGGTACAAGGCGCTGACGACGTACATGACGTCGACGACGAACTACAAGGCGGCCCGCACGGCCACCCTGTCGGCGGCGTCCGCGCTGTACGGCTCCAGCAGCACCGAGTACGCGACGGTGGCGGCGGCCTGGACCGCGGTCAACGTCAGCTAGCGGAAGGTCTTCGGACCGAGGCGGCACCCGGCACGGAACCGTGCCGGGTGCCGCCTTACCCTTGCCCCCATGCCGTACACGTACGAGGACGTGGGCGCGACCCGCGAGGACCGCTGCCCCCCGGGCTTCCACCGACTGCACGTCCGTTCCCGCATCGGCGAGGGCGAGGCCGTGTTCCGGCGCGCCTCCGAGGCCCTGATGACCTGGGAACTGCACCGGGCCATGGGGATCCGCATGGTCAGCGACGCCGACAAGGCGGCCCCCGGCGTCGACGTCACGGTCGGCATCGGCCTGATCAAGGCGCCCTGCCGCATAGTCTGGACCGCCGAGGAACCCCGGCGCACCGCGTGGGCCTACGGGACGCTGAGCGGCCATCCCGAGTGCGGCGAAGAAGCTTTCGTCGTCAACCGCACCGGCGACGGCACCGTCTGGCTGACGGTCAGCGCCTTCAGCCGGGCGGCCAAGTGGTACGCCCGCGCGGGCGGCGCCGCGACCCGCGGCCTCCAGCGCGCCTACGCCCAGCGCTGCGGCAAGGTCATGCGCCGGCTCTGCGCCGGCCTGGAGAGCTGAAGCCGCCCCGGTCCGGTCCGCACGGCAGGAAGGGGCGGGCCGTGCGCACGGCCCGCCCCTTCCACCGCGGTCAGGTCCGCGGACCTCAGCGCATCAGCAGGCCCGCGCCCTCCCCGGTCTCCTCGGAGGGGACCGCCACCAGGCCCAGTTCCGCGCCGGAGGCCAGCAGGCGGTGGGACGGCAGGATCCGGACCGTGTAGCCGAAGGAGCCCGTGCGGTCGAGGGCCAGCGGGCCCTCGTACGCCCAGCGGCCCTCCAGGTCGGGTCCGCCGGCCGGTTTCAGCGGGACGCACACCGCGTCCGCGATCCGGTCGTCCCCGTCCACCCGGCCCGCGACCGCCTGCACCTCCACGTCATCCGGGGCGAGGTCGCCGAGGCCGACGCGCACCCGCAGCGACAGCGTGGTGCCGAGCTCGGCCGTCTCGGTCGCCGAGGACGCCTCCACATGGTCGACACTGATCCGCGGCCAGGCGGCGCGGACCCGGGACTTCCAGGCCGCCAGCTCCGTGGCCGCCTCGGCGGTCAGGGAACGGTGGGCGTGGGCCGCGGGCGCGTACAGGCGCTCCACGTACTCGCGCACCATCCGGCCCGCCAGGACCTTCGGGCCGAGGTGGGTCAGGGTCCGGCGGACCATCTCGATCCACCGGTCGGGCAGCCCCTCCTGGCCCCGCTCGTAGAAGCGCGGCGCCACCCGCTGTTCCAGGAGCTCGTACAGCGCCGCGGCCTCCAGTTCGTCCCGCCGGTCGTCGTCGGTCGCGGTGCCGTCCGCGGTCGGGATCGCCCAGCCGAAGTCCGGCTGGAACCATTCGTCCCACCAGCCGTCCAGGACGGACAGGTTGAGACAGCCGTTGAGCGCGGCCTTCATCCCGCTGGTCCCGCACGCCTCCAGCGGGCGCAGCGGGTTGTTGAGCCAGATGTCGCAGCCCGGGTAGAGCTTCTGCGCCATCGCCATGCCGTAGTCGGGCAGGAACACGATGCGGTGGCGCACCCGGGGGTCGTCCGCGAACCGGACCAGTTCCTGGATGAGCCGCTTGCCGCCGTCGTCCGCGGGGTGCGCCTTGCCCGCGACGACGATCTGGATCGGCCGCTCCGGGTGCAGCATCAGGTCCATGAGCCGGTCGCGGTCGCGCAGCATGAGGGTGAGCCGCTTGTACGAGGGGACGCGGCGCGCGAAGCCGATGGTGAGGACGTCGGGGTCGAGGACCCCGTCGATCCAGCCGAGTTCGGCCGTGCCCGCACCGCGCTGGCGCCAGGAGGCGCGCAGCCGGTCCCGTACCTCCGTCACGAGCTGTTCCCGCAGCACCCGGCGCAGGTCCCAGATCTCCTGGTCGGCGATCTCGGCCACCGCGTCCCAGCGGTCCGAGCCGCCGACGGTCAGCGCGTCCTCGGTGCGCCGCTCGCCGGCCTGCCGGGCGCCGAGCCGGAAGACCTCGGGCGCCACCCAGGTCGGCGCGTGGACGCCGTTGGTGACGGAGGTGATCGGCACCTCCTCGGGGTCGAAGCCCGGCCAGAGCCCGGAGAACATCTCCCGGCTGACCTGGCCGTGCAGCAGGGAGACCCCGTTGGCCCGCTGGCCCAGGCGCAGCCCCATCACGGCCATGTTGAAGAGGTTCGGCTCGCCTCCGGGATAGGTCTCCATGCCGAGGGCGAGGATGCGCTCGACCTCGATGCGCGGGAGTTCGGCGTCGGCGCCGAAGTGGCGGGCGACCACCTCGCGGTCGAAGCGGTCGATGCCGGCGGGCACCGGGGTGTGGGTGGTGAAGACCGTGCCGGCCCTGACCGCCTCCAGCGCCGAGTCGAAGTCCAGTCCCCGGTCGGCGAGTTCGGCGATGCGTTCCAGGCCGAGGAACCCCGCGTGCCCCTCGTTGGTGTGGAACACCTCGGGCTCCGGGTGCCCGGTCAGCCGGCAGTACGTCCGTACCGCCCGTACACCTCCTATGCCGAGGAGCATCTCCTGGAGCAGCCGGTGTTCGCTGCCGCCGCCGTAGAGCCGGTCGGTGACACCGCGTTCGCCGGCTCCGTTCTCCTCGACGTCGGAGTCGAGCATGAGCAGCGGGACGCGGCCGACCTGGGCCAGCCAGATCCGGGCGTGCAGCGCCCGGCCGCCGGGCAGGGCGAGGGACACCTGGGCGGGTGTGCCGTCGGCCTCGGTCAGGGGCACCACGGGCAGTTCGTTGGGGTCCAGGACCGGATAGTGCTCCTGCTGCCAGCCCTCGCGGGAGAGCGACTGGCGGAAGTAGCCGTGCCGGTAGAGCAGGCCCACGCCGATCAGCGGGGCGCCGAGGTCGCTGGCGGCCTTGAGATGGTCGCCGGCGAGGATGCCGAGGCCCCCGGAGTACTGCGGCAGCGCGGCGGTGATGCCGAACTCGGGCGAGAAGTAGGCGATGGCCGTGGGCAGGCCGGCGGTCTGCGTCTGGTACCAGCGGTCGCCGCTCAGATACTCGCGCAGATCGTCGCGGACCTCGGCGAGCCGGCCCAGGAATCGGCTGTCCTCGGTGAGTTCCGCGAGCCGCGCTGCCGGCACGCTGCCGAGCAGGCGTACGGGGTCGTCGCCGCACGCGGCCCAGCGCTCGGGGTCGACGGACCGGAAGAGGTCGCGGGTCTCTGCGTGCCAGGACCAGCGCAGGTTGCGGGCCAGGTCACTGAGCGGGTGAAGGGCTTCGGGGAGAACGGGTCGGACGGTGAATCTGCGGATCGCCTTCACGAATTCCACCTTCACGGAGGACGTACGCGGCTGAGGGACGCACGGCGTTGTGCGGCCTTCGTCACCCACGACGTTAGCGGCGCGGGTGCCTTCGCGACACGGCGCATCGCGGCGCGGCCCCCGATCGGGGCCGACCGTGTGACATCGGCGGGAAATCGACGCAACCTTCGCGGACACCGCACGGACGCCGTACGGACGGCGTGGCCGATTCTGCCCGCATGGGCGGTCTTGTGGTGCTTCGCACCGCACGAGAGGCTCACCGGGTGGCGCAGGGCCCGGCCTGCCCGGAGCGGGCGGTTCCGGCCCCGGTGCGCCGAGTTGAGGAGGGGAACTCAGGTCATGGCACGGACGAGGAAGTGGCGTCTGCGCTGGGCGGCGGGGGTCACCGCGATCATCACGGCCGCGGTGCTCTCGGCGGTGGCTCCGCCCGCGCAGGCGGCTCACCGGGGACGGATACTCGGCGCGGGGGAGCCCGGGTCCGTCGGCGGCAGCTACATCGTCACGCTCAGGGAAGGGATACGGGCTCCGTCGCCGGCCGCGGCGGCGGCGGTCGCCGGCCGGTACGGAGCGAGAATCAGCCAGACCTACGGCGCCGCGCTCCACGGCTTCGCGGTGCGGGCCGACCCGGGACAGGCCCGGCGGCTCGCGGCGGATCCCCGGGTGGCGTCCGTCGTCCCGGACACCCGGGTGACGTTCGACCGCCCCCCGGCCGCCGGCGCGGTTCAGAGCCGGGGGCAGGAGAACCCGCCGTCGTGGGGCCTGGACCGGATCGACCAGCCGGGCCGGAGGCTCGACCGGCGGTACATCCCGCCCGCGTCGGCCGGCCGGGGGGTGACCGTCTACGTCATCGACACCGGCATCCGCGTCACGCACCGGGGCTTCGGGGGCCGGGCGAGCTACGGCTGGGACTTCGTGGACGGCGACCGGACGGCCGAGGACGGCAACGGTCACGGCACCCAGGTCGCCGGGACGATCGCCGGGAGCGCCTACGGCGTGGCCAAGAAGGCCCGGCTCGTCGCCGTCCGCGTCCTCGACGACCACGGGGCCGGGACCACCGCCCAGGTCATCGCGGGCATCGACTGGGTGACCCGGCACGCCCGGAAGCCGGCCGTCGCCAATCTCAGCCTCGGCGGGTCCGCCGACGGCCGGCTCGACGCGGCCGTCCGGGCCTCCATCGCCTCCGGGGTCACGTACACGGTCGCGGCCGGCAACGCGGGGCGGCCGGCCGCGCTCTACTCCCCGGCCCGGGTCGCCCAGGCCCTGACGGTCGGCGCGACCGACCGGAGCGACGCGCGGGCGGGCTTCTCCGACACCGGATCCGCACTCGACCTCTTCGCACCGGGGGTGGACATCACGTCGACTTCGTACACCGGGGACACGGCCAAAGCCACCTGTTCCGGAACGTCGATGGCGAGCCCGCACGCGGCCGGCGCGGCCGCGCTGTATCTGGCGGACCATCCGCGCGCCAGGCCGGACCGCGTGGCGAAGGCGCTGGTGAGACAGGCGGTGCCGGGGAAGGTCTCCGGTGCGGGCCCGGGTTCGCCGAACCGGCTCCTGCACGTCGGCTGACCCTGGGGTGAAGCTCGTACGACCAGGGTGATTCGGCCACACGACACCGGCCTCGCCTGACCGGGACGAGGCCGGTCTTGTGTGTAGACATACGCGTGAGTAGTTAACAAAGTGCCGGAATGCCCACCCGCATAGGGTGGGAAGGCTCCTCCGGTACGCCCGCAGGCCCCACCTCCCCACACCCCATCCGCCCACCCACGTTGACGCGGACAGGAGCGGTCATGCCCGCCACGCACCACACGTCGCCACCCCCGACGACCACCCCCGACACCCCCCGCACCAGCACGGCCGAGGCCGGGCCCCGTACACCCGCGGCACCCGTCGCGCCCGCGACACCGGAGAAACGATCTCCCTCGGGAGCGTCCGCTCCCGGCGCGTCCGCGTCCGGCGCGCGCCGGACGCGCGCCGGTACCACCGGTCCGGGCTCCAATGCCCCGGCCGCCGGCTCACCGGCGACCGGCACTTCCGCCGACGCTTCACCGGAGCCCTCGTCCGCCGACGCGGCCGACGCGCGAACGTCCCCCCGTCGCGGCACCGCTCCCAGGAGCAAGACGGCCGGATCCGCTCCGAGAACGGCGAAGGCGGCGGTGCCGAAGGCGGCCAAGTCCGCCGCGCCGAAGACCGCCAAGGCCGCCCCGAAGTCGGCGAAGACCACCGCCAAGGCGGCCAAGTCCGCTCCCGAGCCGGTCAAGGCCGCCACGAGGACGAGCCGGGCGTCCGTCCCCGCCACCCGCACCCCCGACGCGGCCGACGGCCCGCTCGCCCCCGCCGCCCCGGTGACCGCCGTCGGGCGCATCCCCGTCCTCGACGTCCGCCCGCTCGTGCAGAACGGACGCCGTCCCGCGAAGGCGGTGGTCGGCGAGGAGTTCGAGGTCTCGGCCACGGTCTTCCGCGAGGGCCACGACGCCGTCGCCGCGAACGTCGTCCTGCGCGACCCGGAGGGCCGGCCCGGTCCCTGGGCGCCGATGCGCGAGCTGGCCCCCGGCACCGACCGCTGGGGCGCGAAGGTGAGCGCCGGCGCGGAGGGCCGCTGGACGTACGTGGTGGAGGCGTGGGGCGACCCGGTCACCACCTGGCGGCACCACGCGGGCATCAAGATCCCGGCCGGGCTGGACACCGAACTGGTGCTGGAGGAGGGCGCCCTGTTGTACGAGCGGGCGGCCGCCGGTCTGCCGGAAGGGACCCGGGCGGGCGGAAGCGGGCGGACGCTGGCCGCCGCCGTGGACGCGCTCCGGGACACCGACCGCCCCGTGGCCTCCCGGCTGGCCGCGGCCCTCACCCCGGAGGTGGACGCCGTCCTCGCGGAGCACCCGCTGCGCGAGCTGGTGACCTCCTCCGAACCCCTGCCGTTGCTGGTGGAGCGGGAGCGGGCGTTGTACGGGGCCTGGTACGAGTTCTTCCCGCGTTCGGAGGGCCCCTCGGGTTCGGAGAGCCTGTCGGGTCCGGAGGGCCTCTCGGGTCTGGAGAGCGGTGGGGTGGGCGGGCCGGTGCACGGGACGTTCCGGACCGCGGCGGAGCGGCTGCCGGCGATCGCGGACATGGGTTTCGACGTGGTCTACCTCCCGCCGATCCACCCGATCGGCACCAGCCACCGCAAGGGCCCGAACAACACGCTGTCGGCGGGGCCCGAGGATGT
>NZ_JNZD01000018.1 GCF_000725495.1 Streptomyces aureus | reverse complement strand
TGCAGGGGGGACCCTGTGGGAGAGTAGGACGCCGCCGAACAAATTGTGAAGAAAACCCCCGGACCGGGGATACCGGTCCGGGGGTTTTCTGCGTTCAGGGTCTGTATTCAGGCCCTGTATCCAGGACCTGTACTCAGGATCTGGATGGACACGCTCATGAGAAAGGGGGCGGTCTCCACGAGGAGACCGCCCCCTTTCTCATGTACGGCGGCTACTTCAGGCGGGACGAAGCGACGATCGAGACGACGTGCGCCGGCACGAGCAGCCAGACGATCGCCGTCACGGCGACGGTGGCGATCCGGGTGGCCGTCAGGTCGCCCATCGCGAGGTCGACGACCGCGGTGACGAGCAGCAGGATCGTGCACTCGATGCCGTTGACCAGGCGGTGCAGGCCCACGGCCGAGGCCAGTCGGCGGACCTGCGCGAGACCGGTGGAGCGCGGGACGACCGAGGCGTCCGTCGCCTTCTCCATGCCGCTGTCGGAGCGGGCCACGTGCACCAGGTCAGAGGACGACTTCAGGAGCAGGACGCCGATCGCCGCTGCCA
This sequence comes from Streptomyces aureus, assembly GCF_000725495.1. GTDB lineage: Bacteria > Actinomycetota > Actinomycetes > Streptomycetales > Streptomycetaceae > Streptomyces > Streptomyces aureus_B. The sequence continues at coordinate 183,023 of NZ_JNZD01000018.1, read as the reverse complement.
GGCCGGCCACCAGATAGAGGTTCAGGCCGAGCTGGGCGGCGCGGATGCCCATGCCCACCATCACGGCGGCGTCGGCGAGGTAGGCGCCGAGACGGTCCAGGTAGACGCCGAGCGGGCTGAACTGGCGCCGCCAGCGGGCCACTTCGCCGTCCACGCAGTCGAGCAGCAGATACAGCTGCATGAAGAGGACGGAGAGAACGGCGCCGCCGAGGCCCGGCAGGATCAGGGCGACTCCCGAGAGCATCCCGGCGAAGACCATGATCACGGTGATCTGGTTCGGCGAGATGCGGGTGTCGACGAGATGCCGGGTCACGCGCAGGGAGAGGGACCTCATGTAGAGGCGGCCGGCCCAGTGCTCCGCGCGGCTGTCCAGCTTTCCCGTGGGATGGATGACGCTGCGGAGTTCCTCTAGTTGGACTTTGGCCATGCGATGTTCTCCCTGGCGAGCTTGCGCGTAGTCGGATCGGTCGGCGAGGTGTCGCCGTACAGGGAAGAGCATGACGGTGGTCGGCCACGCGGTGGTCGGCAGGGTGGATATACGGGTGAGTGCGGCCGTACGCGCGTACTACGGTGACGGGCATGACCTCCATGACCCACGAAATCCGGTCCATACGCTCCGACGAGTGGCGCCAGGTGAAGGAGCTCAGACTCGTCGCGCTGCAGGACCCCGTCGCGCACCTTGCGTTCCTGGAGACCTACGAGGACGCGGTGTCCAAGGCGGACGGCTTCTGGCAGGACCGTGCGGAGGGGGCGGCCCTCGGGGCCACCGCCCGGCAGCAGTTCGTGGCCGTGGGCGAGGACGGGGTGTGGGCCGGGTCCGTGACCGTACTGGTCGAGGAGGGCGGGGTGCCCGACGTGTTCGGGGTGGTGCCCGAGCGGAGTCAGGGGCACGTCGTCGGGGTCTTCGTACGGCCCGAGTACCGGGGGAGCGCGGCCGGTGTGACCCGGGGGCTCTTCGAGGCCGCGCTCGCGTGGTCCTGGGAGGCCGGACTCGAGCGGGTGCGACTGTTCGTGCACGAGAAGAACAGCCGGGCCGAGGCGTTCTACCGGAAGGCGGGTTTCCGGCCCACCGGGGAGACCACGCCGATGCCCGGGGACACCGGCGAGCTTGAGCTGGAGTTCGAGATCACCCGGGGCTGACGACGGGTGGTGGGCGGCGGGGCGGTCCCCCGAGGGTTCCGTCCCTCAGGAGCAGTCCCCGCCCCGGCTCAGACCGGGAGCTCGTACTGTGGCCACCGCGAGCGGAGTTGTTCGCGGGAGCGGAGGAGCGCCAGGGTCGGCAGACCGCGGGCCGGGCCCGTGGTCAGCAGGTCGGGAAGCTGGGGGAGCGGGGCCACGGCCGCGATGTCGTCCAGGACGAGCGTGAGTGGTGGGTCGAGCCGACCGGAGGATGACCGTTCGGCCATGCGCCGGCCACGCTCGACCACGCTTGAGGCGAGGGCCGTCAGGAGCGGCATGGCGCCGGGAGCTGCCTTGGGGTCCTCGATGGGTTCACCGATCATATAAAGAGTGCCCCCTTCGTTGACGAAGGAATCCAAGGCGAGGCTGTCACTTCGGTTCGGAGTGCAGGATTCTCGGATGTTGACGGTGACGAGGGCCGACAGCGCACGTGCCGTCAGTTCCTGCGCGATGTCCCGGCGTTCGGGATGGGAGACGAGAGCCGCCTCCAGTTCGCCCGCGGAGCCGGCCGCGGCCCTGGGGTTGGTGCGCAGCGCCCGTACGGCGTCCTGCACCTGTGAGCCCTGGGCCCAGCGGTGGACGTGCCGGAACGCCTTGCCCTCCACCGCGGCGGCGTGCAGATAGCTGCGCATCAGGGTTTCGGCGACGTCGGCCATCGCCTGGTCCGCCTTGGCGGAGGGGCGCACCGGGGCGAGGAGCGCCGCCGCTCGGGCCGTCGCCGTCTCCTTGTCCTCGCAGCCGGCCGAGGGGGACCAGTGCAGCCGGGCCGGGGTGTCGCAGAGGTGGGCGGGGTCGTAGAGGAGGACGGGGCCCAGTTTGGCGCGGGCGTCCTTGGTCTCCGACCAGGTGCGGGGGTCGGAGGTGATCACGAGGGCCGGTCCCTCGGCGTCCCGCACGGCCTGGGCGGCGGTGGGCTGCCGGGAGGCGGCGGGGGCGAGGACGACCGCGTGCGGGGATGCCCACGGGGGCCGCTGGAGGGGCGGAGCGGCCGGACCGGCCACCGCGGTGGCCGCGGTGGCCACGGTGGGGTGGTGCCCCGCGGGCTCGCCGGTGACCGTTCGCCCGTCGGCGTCCAAGTACGCGGGCTCCGGGCCCGGGTGTTCCCGTACCCCGGCCGGGGAGGCCGTCTGACCGTGCGTCTGCCAGGCCGGGACGGGAGTCCCTTGAGCCGATGCCGATGCCGATGCCGATGCCGATGCCGGTGCGGTGGTGGCGGCCGGGTGTTCGTGGTTCCTGTGGGCGGGCTGGTCGCCGAATCCGTCGCCGGGTCCCTCGCCGAGCCGTTCGCGCGGCAGGTCGCCCGCTCGGTCGCCCGCGGGCGCTCCGGGGGCTGTCTCCAGGGGCTGTGCGGGCCCCGGTCGTCGTGCCGACCGTGCCGACGGCACCAAGGGGTCGGGCGCGTCCGGGGCAGCCACGGAGGACCCGAAGCCCGCGGAGGGCCCCGACACCCCCGATGCCTTGGCCGCGACGGCCTCCGCCCGGCGTCGCGCCCGTCCCGCCCGCCACCGTGCCACCGTGCCCATGACGAACACGGCGAGCACCAGCAGGACCATCAACTGGCCGATGAACAGGCCCCAGAAGAGGCCGTAGCCGGACAGCTGGGAGGGCGGGGTGTCGGGCCAGGCGCCGACGATGTCGTGCGGTTCGCCGATCAGATGGCGCATGGCCAGGGGCGTACGGGTGAAGGTGATCGCGTCCGGCCAGGCGCCGCGGGAGAACCAGCCCGCGAGGCCCGTCGCCGTCCACACCATCAGGGTCATGCCGAGGAGGAAGCCGAGCACCCCGATCAGCAGGCCGTCGGGGATGCCTCCCGGCCCCTCGTGCCGGGAGGTGCGCCGGTCGTCGTCCTGTCTCATCTCAGGCCACCGTGGACTCGGTGGAGCCGTCGAGGTCGTTCAGATGCTGTTCCATGAAGGCCGCCGCCCGTTCCTCGGCCTCCAGTTCGGCGGCGCGCAGGGCGTCGTCGGAGCGGAGGTCCGCGGACGACTCCGTCATCGCGCGGTCGGTGAAGACGAGCGGGCGTTCCGTCTCGGTGATGAGGTGCTTGACCACCTGGACGTTGCCGTTGACGTCCCAGACCGCGATGCCCGGGGTCAGGGTGGGGATGATCTCGACCGCCCAGCGGGGCAGGCCGAGGACCCGTCCCGTGGACCGGGCCTCGTCCGCCTTCTGGGCGTAGATGGTCCGGGTCGAGGCCATCTTCAGGATCGCGGCGGCCTCCTTGGCCGCCGCTCCGTCGACGACGTCCGACAGGTGGTGGACCACCGCCACGAAGGACAGGCCGAGTCGGCGCCCGAACTTCAGCAGCCGCTGGAACAGCTGGGCCACGAAGGGGCTGTTGATGATGTGCCAGGCCTCTTCCACCAGGAAGATGCGCTTCTTGCGGTCGGGCCGGATCCAGGTGTGCTCCAGCCACACACCGACGATCGCCATGAGGATGGGCATGGCGATGGAGTTCCGGTCGATGTGCGACAGGTCGAAGACGATGAGCGGGGCGTCCAGGTCGATGCCGACCGTCGTCGGGCCGTCGAACATGCCCCTGAGGTCACCGTCGACGAGCCGGTCCAGGACCAGCGCCACGTCCAGGCCCCAGGCCCGTACGTCGTCTATGGCGACGTTCATCGCCTCGGCGGACTCCGGTTCGGGGTGGCGCAGCTGCTCGACGATGTCGGTGAGCACCGGCTGGCGCTCGACGATCGTCTCGTTGACGTAGGCGTGGGCCACCTTCAGCGCGAAGCCGGACCGCTCGTCGAGGCCGTGGCCCATCGCGACCTCGATGATGGTGCGCAGCAGGGCGAGCTGGCCCGTCGTCGTGATCGAGGGGTCGAGCGGGTTGAGCCGGATGCCCATGTCCAGGGCGGCCGTCGGGTCGAGCCGGATGGGAGTTATCCCCAGCTCCTGCGCGATGAGGTTCCATTCGCCGACGCCGTCCTCGCCCTGGGCGTCGAGGACAACGACCTGGCGGTCGCGGAAGCGCAGCTGGCGCAGGACGTACGTCTTCTCCAGGGCCGACTTGCCGTTGCCGGACTCGCCGAGGACCAGCCAGTGCGGGGCGGGGAGCTGCTGCCCGTACAGCTGGAAGGGGTCGTAGATGTAGCCCTTGCCGGAGTACACCTCGCGGCCGATGATGACGCCCGAGTCGCCGAGACCCGGTGCGGCGGTGGGCAGGTAGACCGCCTGCGCCTGGCCCGTGGAGGTGCGCACGGGAAGGCGGGTCGTCTCGACCTTGCCGAAGAGGAACGACGTGAAGGCGTCCGTCGCGGCGGACAACGGATCCCGCATCAGTGCATCAGCCCCTACCTGCGGATTCCGGTGGCGAACGGCAGTGTGTTGACGAAGGCGCGGTGGTGCTCGCGGTCGCACCACTCGAGTTTCAGGTACGACTTGCCGGCCGAGGCGCGGATGGTGCGCTTGTCGCGCGCGAGGGCCTCGGGATTGCGGGACGAGACGGTGATGTAGCCGACGAGGTTGACGCCCGCGGCGCCGCTCGCCAGGTCCTCGCCGCGCTGGTCGAGGCGGTTGTGCGAGGCGATGTCGCGGGGGTCGACGGTGCGGTTCATCTTGGCGGCGCGGCTGGCCTCGGCCTCGTCGTTGGTCTTCTCGGTCAGCATGCGTTCGATGGCGATCTCGGTGGGTTCGAGGTCCATCGTCACGGCGACCGTGCGGATGACGTCGGGGGTGTGGACGAGGAGCGGGGCGAGGAAGTTGACGCCCACGGGGGTCATCGGCCATTCCTTCACCCAGGCCGTGGCGTGGCACCAGGGGGCGCGGGTGGAGGACTCGCGGGTCTTCGCCTGGAGGTACGTGGGCTCCATGGCGTCGAGCTCGGCCGGCCAGGCGTTGCGCTTGGTCATCGCCTGGATGTGGTCGATGGGGTGGTCGGGGTCGTACATCGAGTGCACGAGGGAGGCGAGCCGGCCCTGGCCGAGCGGCTGACGTACGCGGATGTCCGCTTCCTGGAGCCGGGAGCAGATGTCGGTCAGCTCGCGGGCCATGACGACGGCGAGTCCGGCGTCCCGGTCGACCTTGCGGCCGCCCTGGGGCCGGGCCGCGCGGGCCATGGCCTGGCCCTCGGCGGCCAGTTCGCGGGAGTAGTGCATGCAGGCGACGAGGTAGGCGCGGTGCTGCTCGCTGCTCGTGGACACCATGGACTGGAGCTGGTCGTACGACTGCTGGAGCCAGCCCGGGGCCCGGTCGTCGCCGCGCTGGGAGACGTCCTTGGCGTGGGCGTCCGGGTCGGCGGGCAGGGTGCGGGCGAGCATCTGGAGGCGGGTGACGAAGCCGTCGCCGTTGGCCACGTGCTTGAGCAGCGTGCCGAAGCGGTCGACGAGGGCCTCCTGGTCCTCGCTGTCGCGCAGGCCGACGCCGGGGCCCTCGATCTCGATGGCGGCGGTGACGGTCCGGCGGTCGGCGTGCAGCAGCACGGCGATCTCGTCGGGTCCGAAGGGGGCGGCGAGCCAGGAGATGCGGCCGATACCGGGCGGCGGGCCGATCTCGACCTCTCTGCCGTCGAGGCGGGTGCCGGCCTCCATGACCTGGTTGCGGTAGGCCGTTCCCTGGCGCAGGGTCCGCTTGTAGCTGCGGTTGATCTCGAACCACTTGTAGAACGTGCGCCGCTTGTACGGGATGTACACGGCGGCGATCGCCAGCAGCGGGAAGCCCATGAGCAGCACGATCCGCAGGGACAGCACCGGGACGAGCAGGCCGCACATCATGCCGAGGAACGCGCCCGCGATGATGAGCGCGATCTCGCCGGACTCGCGGTTGCGGCCGACGATCGCGTTCGGCCGGGCGCGGCCGATCAGATATGTACGGCGGGGCGTGACCGGATGGGACAGGTGGGACTCGGTCGTCAACGCCCTTCACCTCCCGTGCGGTTGCTGTTGCGGGTGTTGCTTGCGTGCGGGGTGTTGACCGCGCTGCTGCGCGGGGGTGGTGCGGCGGAGGGGACAGATCCGCCGCCACCGTTCGGGGTGCGGCTGCTGTGCGCGGCCACGCCGCCGGACGCGGGGTTGGCGGGGCGGGGCTGGCTGTTGCCGCCCGAACCGCCACCGTTGTTGTCGGCGCGCGAGCTGTGGGTCTTGATGCCCTGGGCGACGAGGGTGGCCGGGGAGCTGATCACGGCGGCGGCCTTGCTCTCGGCGCCCTGCATGATGCGGTTGTTGCGGGAGCCGGCGATCTCGTCGCCGAAGCCGGGGACGAAGCGGTAGATCATCGCGCTGGCGAAGATGGCGAGCAGGATGATGGCGAGGCCGGAGACGACCGCGGAGAACGCGTCGGGGCCGTTGTCGGAGGACGACAGGGCGCCGGCGAGGCCGAGCACGATCACGATGACCGGTTTGACGAGGATGACCGCGATCATGATGCCCGCCCAGCGGCGGACGTGGCCCCACAGGTTCTTGTCGACCAGGCCGGCGTAGACGACGGTGCCGAGGAGGGCACCGACGTAGAGCAGCGCGGCCCGGATGACCAGCTCCAGCCAGAGGATGCCGGCGGCCAGGATCGAGACCATCGAGACGACGATCAGCATGATGGGGCCGCCGCCGATGTTGCTGCCCTTGTTCAGCGCGCCGGAGAACGTGCCGGAGAACGTGCCGAAGAACGTGTCCGTCTGGTTGCCGGTGGTCTTGGCGAGGACCTCCGTCACACCGTCCGTCGCCGAGACGACGGTGTAGAGGATCAGCGGGGTGAACGCCGAGGCCAGGACGGTCAGCCAGAGGAAGCCGATCGCCTCGGAGAGGGCGGTGCCGAGGGGGACGCCTCGCACGGCCCGCTTGGCGACGGCCAGCAGCCAGAGCAGCAGGGTCAGGATCGTGGAGGCCGCGAAGACGACGGCGTACTGCTGGAGGAACTTCTGGTTCGTGAAGTCGACGTTGGCGGTGTCGTTCACGGCGGCGGAGAGTTTGTCGATGGTCCAAGAGGCGGCGTCGGCGCAGCCCTTGGCCAGCGAGGAGAGGGGGTCCGTGGCGGACCCGACACCGGGGTCGGTGGTCAGACCGGACTTGCCGGATCCCTTGGTGCCGCTGTCGCAGTACTTTCTGGCGGGGCCACGGACGAGTTCGCAAGGGTTGCGGCTGGGAGTCGGGCTGGGGGCGGCGACCGCCCGGGTGGCCAGCAGGACGGCGGTCGACTGCATCGCTGCCACCGTGGCGGCGAGCGAGAGGACACGGCGCGGCTTGTTAGCGGGCATACGTGAACCCTCCGTACTCCTCGACGGCCTTGGTCATGTCGTCCGCGGTAGAGGCCTTCTGGTCCCGCCCCACCGGGACGGGCCCGTCCTTCTGCGTGAAGTCGGTGACCTTCCAGTCCCCGTTGATCCACTTCAGCTGGTAGGTCGTCGTGTACCAGCTCTCCGACACGGGGTTCGTGGACCCGTCTCCGGAGAGGCCGAAGAGCGAGGTGTACCAGAGCTCGACCGTGGCGCTGTCGGCGCTGAAGGCCTTGGACTTGGTGCCGACCGGGATGATGCGCGAGATGAACGTCTGGCCGGCCGGTGCGGCGCCGTTCTTGTCCAGGCCGATGTTCGTCAGGAACTTCTCGCTCGTGTAGGCCGAGTCCAGGTCGGGTTGTCTGGCGGCCGCCACGTCAGGCGTGTACACGTCATCGACGATCGCGTGCCGCTGGTCGGCGTCGAACATGCCGGTGGAGCCGAGCGCGACCCCGTAGTTCGCCGCGGCGCTCTGGGCCCCCTCCTGTGTGTGGGGGAAGCCCGATGGGATGCCCGTCGTCTTCGTGGTCACCGGGTGGTTGCCGGAGGCCGCCGTGGGGGACGTCTTCGTCTTGTCGCCCGCGCCGTCTCCGGAGGAGGCCGCGTCGTCGCCGCGGTTCGCGAAGGCGATCGCGGCGATGAGCAGGACGACCACGCCGACGACCGTGACCAGGCTCCGCGAGGAGGACCCGCGGCCGCGCCGCGCGCCGCCGTAGACGTCGCCCGGACGGTCGGGCAGGCGGGTACGGGTCTGGCCGGAGCCGCCGTACCCCCCGTCGTCGCCGCGCGGGCCGTCGCCGTACCCGGGTTCGTCACCGAGACTCATGCCGCGTACGCCCCCTCAACCTCTCGCTGAACCATGTAGTACGACGGTAGCCGTGCTGGTTCCCGCGCGGGCGCGGTGTGGTGACTGGACATCAGGGAGTTGCAACCTCAGCCGGTGGGCACGACGGACGGATGGATCGGTGGAGCGAGAATCCGGGCGCGCCCGGCCGGGGTGCTGACGGCGCGCCGGGTGCGGCGCGGCGCGGCCCGGCCGGGCTACACGGCCATGCCGTACACGATGGTGAAGAGCGTGCCGAGGGAACCGATGATGAAGACTCCCGTGAGCCCGGCGATGATGAGGCCCTTGCCCTGCTCGGCGCTGAAGGTGTCGCGGAGGGCCGTGGCGCCGATGCGCTGTTTGGCCGCACCCCAGATCGCGATGCCGAGGCAGAGCAGGATGGCGACCGCCATCACCACCTCGACCATCACCTTGGCTTCGTTGCCCAGGCTGCCGAAGGGGCCCCAGTCCGGGGCGATTCCACCGATGATTGTGTTGATGTCGCCCTTGTCGGCTGCGAAAAGCATGTAAGTCACCGCCCCTAGTGGGTAGTTCTGCACCCCCTGCCACTGTGCGCAGAGGTCGGGCCCATTCTCGCCGACAATGACGCCTTCGTATGTCGACTTGACGTCATTGGTTGGCGGGATTCGTGCGAATTCCTTGTCACCGGCGTACGCGGGACCCGTGCGGGAGGCGTACTTCGGTATACGAAGAGTCGTATCGTCACTCTGTGTATCACGGCCGGTCACGTCGGGCAATGAAGCGGAAGCGAAACCTGGCGCGTGGTTCCGTCGTTGTCCCCTTCTACGCCTCGGGCGCCGGGCGGAAATCGAACGGACGCGGGTTCGTGGAGCGGATTCTGACGGTGCGTCGCGCCGGTGTTCCCCGGGTCGCCGGGTCCGCGCGAGGTGGACGTGTCGCGCCGGGGGCCATGGGGCGAGGCGGGGCGGGCAAGCGGAACGGGCCGCGGCTGGTTGCCGCGGCCCGTTCGCCGGGTGGTGCCAGGGAACCCCACGTCTCCCGGCCCGCCCGCACTCCGGAGGTCAGCCGGTGAAGGCGGTGACACCCTCCGGGGTGCCCCATCCGGTCGGGCCGTCGTAGCCCGTCGTCGCGGTGCACAGGTAGCTGGTGCTGCACGTGCCGTTGTTGCCCGAGGTCACGTCGTTGAGCGCCGAGGTGCCGGCCGCCGTGTACGGGAACTTGGCCGGGTAGGAGCCGCTGGAGGGGGTGCCCCCGAGGGCGTAGACGCCGGCGATGATCGGCGCCGAGGCGCTGGTGCCGCCGAACGTGTACCAGCCGGCCGTGATGCCGTACGAGTCGTACACGGCGACACCGGTGGCCGGGTCGGCGACCGCGGCGACGTCGGAGATGGTGCGCTTGGAGCAGCCCGTGTCGGTCTGCCAGCTGGGCTTGGTGTCGTACGAGGAGCAGCCGGAGCCTGTGCCCTCGCTGCTGCTGGTCTTCCAGACCGACTCGGTCCAGCCGCGGGTGGTGGAGGTCGCCTTGGTCAGCGCGGTGCCGCCGACGGCGGTGACGTACTGCGAGGCGGCCGGGTACTCGGCCCCGTAGCCCTCGTCACCCGCGCTCACGGTGATCGCCACGCCGGTGTGCTTGAAGTACGAGGAGTCGTACGAGGTGTCCGAGGACGACTCGGAGCCGCCGTAGCTGTTGGAGACGTACTTGGCGCCCAGGGTGACCGCCTCGTTCACGGCCGTGCCGAGGTTGGCCATCGTGGCGGACTTGGCCTCGACGAGGAGGATGTTGCACTTCGGGCAGATCGCGCTCGCCATGTCGAGGTCGAGGGAGATCTCCTCGGCCCAGCCGCTGTCGCTGGAGGGCAGCGAGGTGGTCGAGCCGGTCTGGCTGACCTTCTTGAAGCAGCCGTTGGCGGTGGTGCACGCGCTCAGGCCGTAGTACGAGCGGTAGGTCGCGAGGTCGGCCTCGGCGTTGGGGTCGTTGTAGGCGTCGACGATGGCGATGGTCTCGCCCGAGCCGGTGGAGGAGGCCGCGGAGGTCAGGCCGTAGGCGGCCTGGAGGTCCGTCGGGCCGAAGCCGGAGGGGGTGGAGGCGGTGGCGGCCTCGGGGCTGACGCCCCTGGCGAAGGCCTTCTCCGCCATGTACTCGGTGACGCCGCCGGTGACCCGCTTGGCGTTGCACGCGGCTACGCCGGGCTTCGTGGGCGTCGCGCACGCCCTGGTCCAGCTGACGTGGGGGGTGACCTTGGCGGTGCCGTGCGCCTGGGCGGTCCCGGCGCCGCCGAGGCCCGCGAGGACGAGAGCGGCCGCGTCGACGGCGGCGGCGCCGGCCCGGCGCCAGGTACCGCGCGCGGAAGGTCTCTGGGGGAGTGAGGTGCGCAACGTACTGCCTCCTGGGAGTGGTTGACAGGGGCGGTGCGGGTGCGTCGCCGGTGCGGTGTCCCCGGCGACGGGCCGGGCGGCCCGCGCATGACCATCCCTTGTTGAGTACGCGACAACAAGGGGCTTATGGAAGCCTTACTTCCGCCTTACTGAACGCGGTGGGCACGTGACCTGCCCATGACATGCGGATGGCGGGAGACTGACGGCCGCTTGACTCAACTCACAGCTTGTTCAGGGGAATTGCACTGGTGGCGGTGGGGCTCCGCGCGGGGCGCCCACTCTCACCTCACGGCCTCAGGGCCTGACGGCCTGACGGCCTCAGGGCCTCACGAGGGGTCTTGGGCGGGGGCCGGGGACAGCTCGTCCTGCAGCCCCTCGACGAAGTGGTCGAACTCGCCCGCCCGGACGCCCAGGACGAACGCGTCCCACTTCCTGCGGGTGGTGGTGACGACGTTCTCCGGGTCGCTCGTCTCGCGGAGGTGGACCAGGTCGTCCGCGCCGAAGGCGATCTCGATCCAGGGACCGGGACCGGTCGCGTCCTCGGGGGCGGCACGCACCCAGTCGAGGCCGGCGGGGAGTTCAGGCACGGGTCCGGTCCTTCCGGTGGTCGGGGCTCTGCGGCAGGGGCGGAGGGCCGCGGGCGCGACGGTGGGCACCGGACCGGGCGGCGGTGGGTGCCGGTCCGGTTGCGCGGATCGCGGGCTTCCGCGGCCACCGTATCCCCGCCCCGGCCCACCGCCCTCCGGCTTCCGGACGATCCGTCCGGATTCCGGCGGGAGGGCTTCGCCGCGGCGGGGGGCGGCGGGAGGGCGGCGCGGGGGACACAGGGCGCGCGGAGGTGCGGGCGGGCGTGGGCGGCTTCGGGTTCCGTCGGGCTCTTGTGATTCCGGTGGGGTGCCGTCCGGGCCGCGGCTTCGGGGCGCCGCGGGGGACGCCGGGAACGGGGGGCGGGCGAGGCGCGGGCGGGTTCCGTCGGGGCTTCGTGATTCCGGCGGGGTGCCCTTTCGTCTGGGGCTGCGGGAGGGGTGCCGGGTGGGGCCGTGGAGGCCACTGGGGCTGCCGGGGGCGCGGGGGTCAGGGGTGCGTTCGGGTGGCGGTGGTCGGGCGGGGTCGGCTTTCACAGGCGATACTCGGACAGGTCCGAGGTTTTTCTCACCCGCTTGCGGCAAGGTGAGGGGCGATGAAGAGCATCCGCATCACCCGTCTCCCGGAGACCCGGCGGCCCGCACTGCTCGGTGCGGCCCTCGTGCTGCTGGCGGTGACGTCTTCGTCCGTCGCCTCGGCCGACGACGGTCCGGGGCCCTTCGGCGTGACCGTCCAGGCCGTCTCGAACAGCCGGACCGTCCGCGTGGGCGCCCTGTTCCACGGGAGCGCGGCGAGCGAGGGCGGCGGCGGCCACTTCTGCACCGCCTCGGTCGTGCACAGCGAGGGACGGGACCTCGTCCTCACCGCCGCCCACTGCCTGGACGCGGAGGGCACGCTGTCCTTCGCGCCCGGCTACCGGGACGGCAAGGCGCCCTACGGCTTCTGGGACGTCCGGAGCGTGTTCCTGCCCGACGGCTGGAAGCAGGACCAGGACGAGGACAGCGACGTCGCCTTCGCCGTCCTCGCGGGCCGGGGCGGCGAGGAGGTCGAGGACGCCGTCGGCGGCGGGAACGCGTTCGCCGCGCACCGCACCACCGGGGCCACCGCCGTCACCGTCACCGGATACCCCGGCTCCCTCGACACCCCCATCACCTGCACCGACAAGCCCACCGCCCACAGCCGTACGCAGCAGCGCGTCGAGTGCCCCGCCTTCGCCGGCGGAACCAGCGGCAGCCCCTGGGTGAACGGGGACGGGGCCGTCGTCGGTGTCATCGGCGGCCACCAACAGGGCGGGGACACCGACGACGTCTCGTACAGCGCCGTGTTCGGCAGCGAGGCCGAGGAGCTGTACCACGTGGCCGCCCTGGCCGGTTAGCGTCCCTCGGGCAGGACACGGCCCCCGCTCCGCGCGCACGACGGCCCTCCCGCGCGGGAGCCCGCCTCTACACTGACGTCGGCGGACTCCCGGTCGGCGAGGGGCGGTTGACGGTGCGTAAGGCCTGGATCGTGGCGACCGTGGCCGTCGGCGCGGCGATGGGCTTCGTGATGCTGCTCGTCGTCGGCGTCTACCTGGTCGCCGGGAACCTCGCGGGCGGCATCGGCGGCGGTGTGGTCGGGCTCGCCAAGGGCGCCGTGCCCGCCGCGTACCAGCCCCTCGTGCAGAAGTGGGGCAATCTCTGCCCCGCCATCAATCCCGCCCTGCTCGCCGCCCAGTTGTATCAGGAGAGCGGATTCAATCCGAACGCCAAGAGCCCGGCGCAGGCCGAGGGGATAGCGCAATTCATTCCGGGGACGTGGGCCACCCACGGCGTCGACGGCGACGGGGACGGCGTCCGTGACGTCTGGAACCCCAATGACGCGATTCCGTCGGCCGCCTCGTACGACTGCGAGCTCGCCGCCTATGTGAAGAACGCTCCCGGAAACGTCACCGACAACATGCTCGCCGCCTACAACGCCGGCGCCTACGCGGTCATCAAGTACGGGGGCGTGCCGCCCTACGCGGAGACCCGGAACTACGTCAAGACGATCACCACCCTCGCCAAGAGCTTCGCGGCCCCCGTCACCCGCGTCGACCCCTCCGAGCAGGCCGCGGCGGCCATCACCTACGCGCAGAAGAAGCTCGGCACGCCCTACCTGTGGGGCGGCAACGGCACCGCTGACCAGGGCGGACGGTTCGACTGCTCGGGTCTGACCAAGGCCTCGTACGAAAGTGTCGGGGTGACCCTGCCGCGCGTGGCCAACGACCAGTACAACGCCGGGCCGCACCCCAAACGGGACGAACTCCTGCCGGGGGACCTGGTGTTCTTCTCCGACGACCTCACCGACTCCCGGGCCATCCGGCACGTGGGCATCTACGTGGGAGGCGGATACATGATCGACGCGCCCAGGCCGGGTGCCGTGATCCGGTTCGACCCCGTCGACACGCCCGACTACTTCGGGGCCACCCGGGTGACCGAGGATGGCGCGAAAGCGCTGCCCACTTCGGTATGAATCCCCCTGCTGATCTGCGGCGATATCTCTCTTCGATAACGTGTGCGTGATCATTCCGTGGAGGGTGGAACGTAATGGAGGGGACCGTGCGTTCCTTTTGACGTAGAGAACTGATCTACAACCACGGGGGTGGGATCGAGCGGCGCGCGAAAGGGCGCGGCCGCGGGAAAGACGACGAAGGGGCCGCAGCGCCATGGCGCAACTCGCCGAATCGGGTTCGAACCCCGACGTCGACCTGCTCTACGACATCAACGGCCTGGCCGAGCACGCTCCGCACTGGGCCGACCGGGTCGTGGAGTTCATCGGCGAGTGGGGTCTGCCGCTCGCGATGGTCCTGCTCGTCGTGTGGTGCTGGGCGACCGTGCGGCGGCGGGGCGGAGCCGACGCGGCCTCGTCCGTGGCCGCCCTCGTCTGGGCCCCGCTCGCGGCCGGCATCGCGCTCCTCGTGAACGTCCCGATAAGGGGCTTCGTGCAGCGCCCGCGCCCCTTCGTGGACCACCAGGGCCTCGACGTCCTCGTGGGCGGCAAGACCGACTTCTCCTTCGTCAGCGACCACGCCACCATCACGATGGCCATGGGCGTCGGACTGTTCGTCGCCAACCGGAAGTTCGGGCTCGCCGGGATCGCCCTCGCGCTGCTCGAAGGGTTCTGCCGGGTCTTCATGGGCGTGCACTACCCGACGGACGTCGTCGGCGGGTTCGCGCTCGGCACGGCCGTCGTCCTGCTGCTGTCCCCGCTCGCCATGGCCCTGCTGACTCCCGTCATGAAGGCCGTGGAGACGGCGCCGCGCGCGGGCCGGCTGATCCGGGCGCGCGGCGCCTCGCCCGCCGGGAGGCAGAGCCTGATCCCGGGGGCGCGGGCCGAGCACACGGAGGAACGGGACCTCGCGGCGTAGGCCTCCGGCCGTTCGCGTTGTGGCGGGGGCGGGTCGGTCGGGTTTTGCGTTGTCGCGGGGTGCGGGCTGCTCGGGCTTTGCGTTGTCGCGGGGTGCGTTGGTTCGTTCGGCTTCGGGTTGTCGACGGGTGGGCGGTTCGTTCGGCTTTGGGCCCGCCGTCAGAGTGCCTGGGGGAACGAGAAGAAGCGGTTCGGGTCGTACTGGTGCTTCAGCGTCGTCAGACGCGTGGCCGCGTCGCCGTAGTACGCCTTGCGCCAGTTCGTCAGCGTCGCGTCGGTGTAGTTCTGGTAGGCCGCGCCCGAGGCGTACCGGGTCATCGCGTTGTGGGCGCCCGTCAGCCAGGACTGGGCGGTCGTGCCCGAGGTGCCCGCCCGCCAGGACACGATGTACTGGGCCAGCATCCGTGAGCGGCGGTGCACGAACGCGGTGGACGTCGGCGCGACCCGGTTGACCGCGCCGCCCAGCGCCGTCAGCGCGATGCTGCCCGCGCCGCCGCGGACCGCGGAGATCTGGCTCAGCAGCGTCTGGATCCCGGCCGCCGATATCGAGCGGTCGAAGAAGTCCGAGCGGGCCGCGTACGTCTCCCGGCCGAGGGCGCCCTGCGGGCTGCGGCCCGGCGTCGAGCCCGGCAGATGGCACTGGGCGTCCGCCGAGAACGACGAGCAGCCCGCGTACACCTCCATCGCGTCCTCGTACGAGCGCCGCTTGAGGGAGACGCTGCGCGCGGGCGAGCCGATCCGGTCCGCCAGCCGGTCCACCGCGTTCTGCAGCTCGCCGTAGGTGCCGAGGGAGAACGCGGCTATGGAGACCGTGGGGGTGCCGCCGGCCGCGCCGGCCAGGTGGCAGGACGACCAGATCTCGTCCGGCTGGGTCGGGCCCCACTCCTGCCAGGCCTTCACCACCGCGGCGGCCTTGGCCCACGGCCACGTCATGTACGCCGAGACGCCCTGCGGTGCGGGGTGGGTCTTGAAGCGGAGCTCCGTGACGACGCCGAAGTTGCCGTTGCCGGCGCCTCGCAGGGCCCAGAACAGGTCCTTGTTCTCCGAGGCGTTCGCGGTCAGCTGCTTGCCGTCGGCGGTGATCAGCGTCGCCTGCGTGAGGCTGTCGCAGGTCAGTCCGTACGCGCGGGACACGACGCCGTGGCCGCCGCCCAGGGTCAGTCCCGAGACGCCCACGGTGGGGCAGGAACCGGCGGGGATGGTGACGCCCTTGGCGGCCAGTGCGCGGTAGACGTCGATCAGCTTGGAGCCGGCGCCGACGACCGCCTCGTTCGCCGAGGCGCGGATCTTGTTCAGCTTGGAGACGTCGATGATCAGACGGCCGTCGCCGGAGGACCAGCCGGCGTAGGAGTGGCCGCCGTTGCGGATCGAGACCTTCACGCCGTGGGCGCGGGCGTAGTCCATGGTCGTGCGGATGTCGTCGGCGTGGGCTACGTAGGCGACGGCGGCGGGCTTCAGGTTGTCGAAGCGGGTGTTGTAGAGCTGGTGGGCGGCGGGCCAGCTGTGGTCGCCGGGGCGGATGAGGGCGCCGTCGAGCTGGTGGCCTAGGGCGATCCAGTTGGCGGCTGCGCGGTCGGCGGTGGTGGCTGTGCGGATGCCGGTGCCGGTGGTGGTGCCTGTGCTGGACGCGGTGCTCGCGGCGTTCGTGCCGGTGGCCTTTCCGTCGGTCTTGCCGCCGGTGCAGGCGGACGTGGCCGCCGTCGCGAGGACGGCGGTGGCTCCGCCGATGAACGAACGCCGTTGCATGTGTGCCTCCCGTGGGTTCCGTGGAACGAGACGGGCCCCATGGCCCTGGGTGGGTCGGGGCCGTGCCGGTGCATCAGCCCGTCGCCGTTGGACGGAGATGTGGACGTTAGTGGCGACGGGCATCGATGTACCGGCACGGCCCCTCGCGCCGGATCCCGGGTGCCGGTGGATCGTGGCTGAGTTCCGGTCCCCGCGCCGAATCCCGGGTGCCGATGAATCGGGGCTGAGGGTCAGCCCCGCACGCCGGATCCCGGCTGCGGGTGCGGTCGTGGGGCCCGGCGGCTAAGCCCAGGCCGAGGAAACTTTCAACCCCGCCGGCCCACCTTTCGGGCGCGTGGTGGATTGGGTGAGACCCATCC
Source organism: Streptomyces aureus (assembly GCF_000725495.1). GTDB lineage: Bacteria > Actinomycetota > Actinomycetes > Streptomycetales > Streptomycetaceae > Streptomyces > Streptomyces aureus_B. The sequence goes on along the minus strand of NZ_JNZD01000018.1, from coordinate 166,382 downwards.
CAGGCCCGGGGGCGGAGCCCCAGGGGTGGCCTTCCCCCGGCCGGCCTCTTGGGTAGGGCCGGTTCCCTCCGGCCCGCTTCTCGGGCGCGGGGCCCCTTTCAGCCCTCCGGCGTTTGAGGAGCGGGGTCTGGGGCGGAGCCCCAGGTCAGGGATGGGTAGGGGCGGAGGGGGCGAGAGAAGGCTTGGGCCTCAGGGAGGGGGAGGGGGCTCGGCTCGGGTGGGCTCGTGCCGGGTGGCGCATGCCGCGGCTGAGGCTTGGGTGGCAGGGGTCGGTTGGCCGGGGGACGGGTTAGGTGGGGACCGTCAGGGCGTGGGTTGTGGCGTCTGTTCGGGCCTGGCTTCTGGCGCGGCGCGCCGGGCCCCGCCAGCCGCAGCTGCAACGGGCCAGGCAGAAGCGGCCTTGCTCGACCGTGGTCGTCCGGTGACCGGTGAGAGGGTCGGACTCGTCCAGGTGCTCCACACCCACAACGTTACCCAAGCCCGGTGAACGGATTCCTGCCGCGTGACGGCCGTCCGCACCTGTCGTTAACGGAACGACGGGAAGGCCCGGGACGGACCGGCTGGGGGTCGGTGGACGATGGTGGCGCAGCAGCAGGAACGGGCGGCGGTCCTGGTCGCGTTCGTGGCGGCGGGGCTCATGGTCTGCTGCACCGGGTGCTCGGGCAGCGGTGCGGCCGCGGAGGCCGTCGGCAAGGGGCCCGGCACCGTCGAGACGCTGCGCCGGGCGGTGTCCGAGCTGGAGCGGGCCGGCAGCGCGAAGGCCAGTACGTCCATGGAGATGGCCACCGGCGGGACCCGGGTCACCATCCGCGGGCAGGGCGTGTACGACTTCAGGAAGCAGACGGGGCGGCTGAAGGTGGTGCTGCCGCAGGACCCGGCCGGCGCGGCCGAGCACCGTCCGATCACCGAACTGCTCGCTCCGGGCGCCCTGTTCATGAAGAACCGGGGCGCCGGGGTGCCCGCCGACAAATGGGTGCGGGTGGCGACGGCCGGGCTCACCGACGGCAATCTGGTCACCGGCGGCGCCACCGACCCGTACGCCGCCGCCGAACTGCTGCGCGGCGCCCGGTCGGTGACCTATGTGGGCAGGACCGAGGTCGCCGGGATCCCGGTCCGGCACTACCGCGGGACCGCCGATCTCGGCGCCGCCGCGCGGGGCGCCTCGGCGGGGCAGCGGCCGGCGCTGGCGGCGGCGGCGAAGGGGTTCGCCACCGCAGAGGTGCCCTTCGACGCCTATCTCGACGACCAGGGGCGGCTGCGCAAGGTCCGGCACCGGTTCAGCTTCGTCAACGGACAGCGCAAGGGGACCGTCGACGTCGCCTCGACGCTCCTGCTGTACGACTTCGGCAGCCCCGCCGTCGTACGGCTGCCGAAGTCCTCGGACATCTACGCCGGGAAGATCGCGGAGTAGTGGGTTCCGACGGGATGGGCAAGAGCATCCGGAGCCGTAGCTTCAGAGGAGGGCCGGAAATGGCCCTTCCGTGCCATGCGCGGTGTGTAGGCCGCTCCCTACTCTAGGAAGTCGGTGACGGCAGGAAGAGGTGATGCGCGTGGCTCCGCTCGGCGGTACGGCAGTTCAGGACCACGTGGCCCTCGCCGAGATCGACCTGTGCGGCGAGCTGATCATCGCGGCCTCGGCGGCGCATGAGGACCGCCTCAGTCTGGAGAGCATCGACGCGGTGCTGAAAGTGGCCGAAGAACGCGCTCCTGAGCAGCGGCGCGCGGAGGACTAGTCCTTTTCGGCCCCGTCCCGATGGCCGGGGCGCGCGCGTCGCGGATGTCACATGCGTCGTATCTCTCACGGTTCGCGCACTTCGTGCGGCGTCCGCGGGCCGGCGGGCGGCTCAGGTGCGCAGCAGGCGGCCGATCGCCTTCGTGGCTTCCTCGACCTTGGCGTCGATCTCGTCGCCGCCCTTGAGCGCCGCGTCGGCCACGCAGTGGCGCAGGTGCTCCTCCAGGAGCTGGAGGGCGAAGGACTGGAGGGCCTTGGTGGAGGCGGACACCTGGGTGAGTATGTCGATGCAGTAGACGTCCTCGTCGACCATCCGCTGCAGGCCGCGGACCTGGCCCTCGATGCGGCGCAGCCGCTTCAGGTGCTCGTCCTTCTGCTGGTGGTAGCCGTGGATGCCGCGGTCGTGGTCGGTGACGACCTCGTGTGCGTCGCCGGAGGGCGCCGTCTCGCCGGCCTCGGTGGTCGTCATCGCGTCCTCCTGCTGGATCCGATCGGCGATCCTGTCTGAAACGCCACTTACATATACCCCTGGTGGGTATATCGTACCGAACTTTGCTGGGTAAGGAGTCCTTGCCCGGCGCCGGTTCCGGACCCCGTGCCGATCACTGTGCTTGATGGGCGACACTGGGTGGCGGCCCGTTAGCCGTGGCCGGATGATGCGCCTAGCATCAGCCTGACCGAACCGAAGCACCCCGAGGACCCCAACGTGCGCTTTCGTCTGACCCCCAGGGAGACGAGCTTCTACGACATGTTCTCCGCGTCCGCGGACAACATCGTCACGGGCTCGAAGCTCCTGATGGAACTGCTCGGGGCGGACGCTTCCGCTCGGGCCGAGATCGCAGAGCGTATGCGGGCCGCGGAACACGCCGGTGACGACGCGACACACGCGATCTTCCATCAGCTGAACTCCTCCTTCATCACGCCCTTCGACCGCGAGGACATCTACAACCTCGCCTCGTCCCTCGACGACATCATGGACTTCATGGAGGAGGCCGTCGATCTCGTCGTCCTCTACAACGTCGAGGAACTCCCCAAGGGCGTCGAGCAGCAGATCGAGGTCCTGGCGCGGGCGGCGGAGCTCACCGCCGAGGCCATGCCCAACCTGCGGACGATGGACAACCTCACGGAGTACTGGATCGAGGTCAACCGTCTGGAGAACCAGGCCGACCAGATCCACCGCAAGCTGCTGGCCCACCTCTTCAACGGCAAGTACGACGCCATCGAGGTGCTGAAGCTCAAGCAGATCGTGGACGTGCTGGAGGAAGCGGCCGACGCGTTCGAGCACGTGGCGAACACGGTGGAGACCATCGCCGTCAAGGAGTCCTGACCCGTTCATGGACACCTTTGCTTTGATCGTGACCATCGGGGTCGCGCTCGGATTCACGTACACGAACGGCTTCCACGACTCGGCGAACGCCATCGCCACCTCCGTGTCCACGCGTGCCCTGACGCCTCGCGCGGCGCTCGCCATGGCCGCGGTGATGAACCTCGCCGGCGCGTTCCTCGGCAGCGGGGTCGCCAAGACCGTCAGTGAGGGGCTGATCCAGACGCCCGAGGGCTCGAAGGGGATGGGCATCCTCTTCGCGGCACTCGTCGGCGCGATCACCTGGAACCTGATCACCTGGTACTTCGGACTGCCCTCCTCTTCCTCGCACGCCCTGTTCGGCGGCATGGTCGGAGCGGCGCTGGCCGGCGGTACGACGGTCTACTGGAGCGGTCTGGTCGACAAGGTCATCATCCCGATGTTCCTGTCGCCGGTCGTCGGTCTGCTCGTCGGCTATCTCGTGATGGCCCTGATCATGTGGCTGTTCCGGCGGTCCAACCCGCACAAGACCAAGCGCGGTTTCCGTATCGCGCAGACGGTGTCGGCGGCCGGCATGGCGCTCGGTCACGGTCTCCAGGACGCCCAGAAGACGATGGGTGTCGTGGTGATGGCGCTGGTCATCGCCGGCGAGCAGAGCGCGAACGACCCGATCCCGGTCTGGGTGAAGATCGTCTGCGCGACGATGCTGTCGCTGGGTACGTACGCGGGTGGCTGGCGCATCATGCGCACGCTCGGACGGAAGATCATCGAGCTCGATCCGCCGCAGGGGTTCGCGGCGGAGACGACCGGTGCGTCGATCATGTTCGCCACCGCCTACCTCTTCAAGGCGCCCATCTCCACGACCCATGTCATCACCTCGGCGATCATGGGTGTCGGGGCCACGAAGCGGGTGAACGCCGTGCGGTGGGGTGTCGCCAAGAACATCGTCCTCGGCTGGTTCATCACCATGCCGGCGGCGGCGATCGTGGCTGCCGCCAGCTTCTGGGTCGTGAACCTGGCGTTCCTGTAGGAGTACGAGTACGAGCGCTGCCGGTGTCCGGCGGTGTGCGGGGCCGGTCCTTCGGGGCCGGCCCCCTTCGTTTGCCGTCCCGGGTGACATGGCCGGCGGCCATCCGTGCGCCGTCGCCATCTGTGCCCGGGGACCGGCCCGGCCCCCGGGGTTCCACCAGCCCCTGGGGGCTCCGCCCCCAGACCCCCGGTTTCCCGCCCGCCCACCCGTCTCGGTCCGCTGAGAAGGCACCGCGGGGAACGCGCCGCAGGGAACGCGAACGGGCCCGCCCCCGGGAGCCAGGGGCGGGCCCTTCTCGTCCTCGCGGTGGCACCGCCATGCAGCACCGCGAGGGGTTTTCGGAGGCGGTCCGGTCAGCCGAAGCGGCCCGAGATGTAGTCCTCCGTGGCCTGGACGGACGGGTTGGAGAAGATCCGCTCCGTGTCGTCGATCTCGATCAGGCGGCCGGGCTGGCCCACCGCGGAGAGGTTGAAGAACGCGGTGCGGTCGGAGACGCGGGCCGCCTGCTGCATGTTGTGCGTCACGATGACGATCGTGAAGCGCTCCTTCAGCTCACCGATCAGGTCCTCGATGGCGAGGGTGGAGATCGGGTCCAGGGCCGAGCAGGGCTCGTCCATGAGCAGGACCTGCGGCTCGACCGCGATGGCCCGCGCGATGCACAGACGCTGCTGCTGACCGCCGGACAGGCCCGAGCCGGGCTTGTTCAGCCGGTCCTTGACCTCGTTCCAGAGGTTCGCGCCCTTGAGGGAGCGCTCCACGATGTCGCCGAGCTCGGACTTCTTGTAGTTGCCGTTCAGCTTCAGGCCCGCCGCCACGTTGTCGAAGATCGACATGGTGGGGAACGGGTTGGGGCGCTGGAAGACCATGCCGATGGTGCGGCGCACGGCCACGGGGTCTATGCCGTTGCCGTACAGGTCCTCGTCGTCGAGGAGCACCTTGCCCTCGACGCGGCCGCCGGGGGTGACCTCGTGCATCCGGTTCAGGGTGCGCAGGAAGGTCGACTTGCCGCAGCCGGACGGGCCGATGAACGCCGTCACGGAGCGGGGCTCCACCGTCATGGAGATGTCTTCGATCGCCTTGTGGGCGCCGTAGTAGGCGGTCAGACCGCTTACGTCGATTCGCTTGGCCATGTCAGTCACTGCTTCTTTCGGAAGGATCGGGTCGCTGATCGGCCGCGTCAGCGGCCCGTCTTGGGCGCCTTCCAGCGCGCGATGGCGCGGGCACCCATGTTGAGGATCATGACGAACAGGATGAGGGCGAGCGCGGCGGCCCAGGCCCTGTCGGTGGACGCCGGGGTTCCCGCCGCGTACTGCCGGTAGATGTAGAGCGGCAGCGAGGCCTGCGGGCCGCTGAACGGGTTGTTGTTGATGAAGTTCGTACCCCACACCAACAGCAGCACGGGAGCGGTCTCACCGGTGATGCGCGCGACCGCGAGCATCACACCCGTGGTGATGCCGCCGATGGACGTCGGCAGGACCACCTTGAGAATGGTGCGCCACTTCGGGATGCCGAGGGCCAGGGAGGCCTCGCGCAGCTCGTTCGGGACGAGCTTGAGCATCTCCTCGGTGGAGCGGACCACCACGGGCATCATCAGGATCGCCAGGGCCATCGCGCCGGCGAAGCCGGAGTAGCCCATGCCCATGATCAGGATCCAGAAGCTGAGGACGAACAGACCGGCGACGATCGACGGGATGCCCGTCATGACGTCGACGAAGAAGGTGACCGCCCGGGCGAGCTTGCCCCGGCCGTACTCGACGAGGTAGATCGCGGTCAGCACACCGACCGGCACGGCGATGAGCGAGGCGATGCCGACCTGCTCCAGGGTGCCGATGAGCGCGTGGTAGATGCCGCCACCGGTCTCGGTGTCGGCGACCACGCCCATGGAGTGGCTCAGGAAGTAGACGTCGAAGACCTTCGCACCGCGCTTGAGGGTCTCCCAGATCAGGGAGACCAGCGGGACGACGGCGACGATGAAGCAGACCCAGACCATGCTGGTGGCGACGCGGTCCTTGGCCTGGCGGCGGCCCTCGACGCGGGCGGCGAACCCGTACGTACCGAGGACGAAGACGATCGCGGCGATCAGGCCCCACTGGACCTTGCTGTCCAGGCCGGCGGCGAGGGAGATGCCCAGGCCGGCCACGACGGATCCCGCCGCGATGGCCCAGGGGGACCACTTCGGGAGGCTGCCGCCGCGCAGGGTGCTGGCGTGCTTGCGGGTGACGGGTGCGTTGCTCATGCGTTGGCCCCCGAGTACTCCTTGCGGCGGTTGATGATGAAGCGCGCCGCGCCGTTCACCAGCAGGGTGATCACGAACAGGACGAGACCCGAGGCGATCAGGGCGTCCTGGCCGAACACGGTGGCCTCGTTGAACTTGGCCGCGATGTTCTGCGCGAAGGTGCCGCCGCCCGGGTCGAGCAGGCTGGCCTGGATGTCGAAGGTCGGGGAGAGCACGGTGGCGACGGCCATCGTCTCGCCCAGCGCGCGGCCGAGGCCGAGCATCGAGGCGGAGATCACGCCGGAGCGGCCGAAGGGCAGCACCGACATGCGGATGACCTCCCAGCGCGTGGCGCCGAGGGCCAGGGCTGCTTCCTGGTGCATCTGGGGGGCCTGGCGGAAGACCTCGCGGCTCACGTTGGTGATGATCGGCAGGATCATGATCGCGAGCAGGATGCCGACGGTGAGCATGGAGCGGGGCGCGCCGCCCTGCCAGCTGAAGATGCCGGTCCAGCCGAGGTAGGTGTCGAGCCAGCCGAACAGTCCGTTCAGGTGCGGCACGAGGACGATGGCGCCCCAGAGGCCGTACACGATGGAGGGGACGGCGGCGAGCAGGTCGATCACGTACGCGATGGGTCCGCCGAGCTTGCGCGGCGCGTAGTGCGTGATGAACAGGGCGATGCCGACCGCGACCGGGACCGCGAGGGCCATGGCGATGATCGCGGAGACCACCGTGCCGAAGGCCAGCACCGCGATGCCGAAGACCGGCGGTACGAGGCCGGTGTTCCACTCGAAGGTGGTGAGGAAGTTGCCCTCGTTCTTGCTGAGCGCGAGGGAGGCGCGGTAGGTGAGGAAGACCGCGATGGCGGCCATGATCACCAGGAGGAGGATGCCGGAACCGCGGGAGAGCGCGAGGAAGACGCGGTCTCCGGGGCGGGTGGCTCCACGGGCGGCCCGCTTGCGCGAGGCGCTCGAAGATCGTGGGGTGGGCGGCGGAGCTTGCGTGCTCTGTGTCGATATGTCCATCATGAGTCTCCGGTCTGCGGAGCCGGATCGAGTGGCGGCTCCAGGCGGCGGTGCACCGGACGGTGCGGCCCGCCTCGGCGAGGCGGGCCGCACACTCGGGTCAGCTCAGGTTCGAGATGGTGGAACGAACCTTGGTGATGATCTCGGCGGGGATCGGCGCGTACTTGGCGGCGGTGAGCTGCGCCTGGCCGTCCTCGCTCGCGATGTAGGTGAGGAAGGACTTGGTGGCGGCCAGGGTGTCGGCCTTGTTGCCCTTCTCGCAGAGGATCTCGTAGGTGACGAGGGTGAGCGGGTACGCGCCCTCGGCGGTCGGCTTGTAGTTCATCTCCAGGGCCAGGTCGTTGCCCGTGCCGACGACCTTCGCGGCGGAGATGGCCTTGGTGGCGTTCTCGACGGTGGCGGCGGCCGGGGTGGCGGCGCCCGTCTTGAGGGAGGCGGCCTTGATGCTGCCGCTGGCGTAGGAGAGCTCGAAGTACGAGATCGCGCCGGGGGTCTGGTTCACCTGCTGGGCGAGACCGGCGGAACCCTGGGCGGACTGGCCGCCCTTGGCCTGCCAGGCCTTGCCGCCGGAGTAGTTCCAGTCGGACGGGGCGACGGCCTTCAGGTACTTGGTGAAGTTGTCCGTCGTGCCGGACTCGTCCGAGCGGTGGAACGCCTGGATCTTGGTGGACGGGAGCTTCGCGTCGGGGTTCAGGGCCGTGATGGCCTTGTCGTCCCACTTCGTGATCTTGCCGTCGAAGATCTTGGCCAGCGTGGAGGCGTCCAGGACGAGGTTGTCGACACCGTCGAGGTTGTAGCCGATCGCGATGGGGCCGCCGACCATGGGCAGGTCGATCGCGTTGTTGCCGCCGCAGACCTTCTTGGCGGCCGTGGCCTCTTCGGGCTTGAGCGGCGAGTCCGAACCGGCGAACGCGGTCTGGCCCTGGGTGAACGCGGTGACGCCGGCGCCCGAACCGGTCGGGTTGTAGTTGATCTGGACGTCCTTGCAGGCGGCCGTGAAGGCCTTGACCCAGGCGTCGATGGCGTTCTTCTGCGCGGAGGAGCCGGAGGCCTGCAGCTGGCCCTTGGCGTTGTCACACTTGATGGCGCTGTTGTTGCTGGCCGAGGCCGAGCTGCCGCCACCGCTGCTGTTGCCGGTGTCGTCAGAACCGCACGCCGTGAGGGCCAGGGCGCCGGAGACGGCGAGAGCACCGAGGGTAAGGGCCCGCCGGTTCATGCGCTGAAGCTTCACTTCGGGAGTTCCTTCCAGGAGCCGCCGTCAGGTGGCGGCGTGCGTGTCTGTGTACTGCGGTCCGTAGCGAGGTGAAGGGTTCGCCCGGAGGCGTCCTTCGCACCGCGTAAGGCCGAAATTAAGCAGATCAAGTGAAGGCGCCGAAGGCCGTAAGTGAACGGAGGGTGAACCCCTGACGGCGGTGCGGTGAGGTCACGGAACGCTCACGTCGAGGACACGGAAATGTCCCGGCCGAGGGGGCCGGAAGGGAAACTCCAGGTAATCGAACGGGTGTGGCGGCGGCGCGGGCTGCCCATCTTCCCGTCATAGCTCATTCGCCCCGATTTCCTCATGAGCAACAGCGAAGGGCCCGCCGACTACGGTGCGTGGCCGCCGTCGGCTGCCCGGGCGCGATTGCCCGCCCCGGCCGTCCGGGCGCGTTCTCGCGCATGCCGGGGCGTCGCGCCGGATGCCGGGAGCGACGCCCTTCACTCCAGGGGAACACGTCAGGCCAGACGCAGCGCGTCCAGCAGCGCGTCGACCAGATCGCGGTCGCGGGGCTGGGTCAGACGGTGGCGCGCGGCGGTGGGGGAGAGCCAGAGCACGCGGTCGACCTCGTCGTTCGGGGCGAAGCGGCCGTCGGACGCCTCGGCGGCCCAGTAGCGGACCTCCTTGGGGCGTCCGCCGACGGCATAGCGGAGCGTGGGGAGGACGGCACCCGGCACCGCGTCGTACCCCGTCTCCTCCTCGACCTCGCGCAGCGCGCCGGTCAGGAACTCCTCGCCGCGTTTGAGCTTGCCCTTCGGGTGCGACCAGTCGTCGTACTTGGGCCGGTGCACGAGACAGATCTCCAGCGCGGAGTCGACCGGGGAGCGGCGCCACAGGACACAGCCCGCCGCTTGGATGGTGTCGTCGGCCATGGGGGCCTCCCTCAGGGGGTGGGTACGGCTTCCTTCTGCCAGGACTGCTGGAAGGCGAACCGGGCCGCCTCCACCTCGTGGCGCTGGTCGGCGTGCAGTACCCCGAGCGCGTACGCCGTCGCCGGCGCGATGCGCGGGGTGCGGGCCGCGGCCGCGGCCGCGGAGGCCGCCTCCGCCGCGTCCCGGTGCCGGTTGAGCGCCGTGCCCGCGCCGAGCAGCCGCGGGTCGACCGGGCACTCGCCCCGGTTCAGCACCTCGTGGGCGTAGCGGTGCAGCCGCAGCAGCAGCCGGACCTGGTGCCAGGGCGCGTCCTGCGGCTGGGGGGCGGTGTCGGCGGAGAGGCCGTGCACGAGGGCTTCCGCGTTGTAGGGCCGGCCGGCGACGACCAGCGGCAGCGCGGTGACGGCGTCGGCCAGCCGGTCCTGGGCGGCGGCGGCCAGCGGACGCAGATCGGTGCTGTCCGCGGCCGGGGCCAGCGGAACCTCGCTGGCCAGGACGGCGACGCTGTCGGCGACCGCGTGGAAGCGGGAGGAGCCGAGTGCCTGGAGGGCCGCCGAGTGGGCGCGGGTGCGGGCGAGCGTCAGCTGGCGGTCGAGGAGCGCGCCCGCCTTCGCGGCGCCGACGGTGAGGCTGCCGGTCTTGGATGCGGGCGCCGGGGTCCGCCCGGTCTGGCCGGGCAGGGCGGCCGTGCCCGACAGCCGGTTCAGCGCGCCGATCAGCCGTTCCAGGCGGGCGGCGTAGGCGTGTTCGCGGGCCAGGGTGCCCGAGAGCCAGGCCAGTTCGGGGCGCATCCCCTCCGACCACTCCGCGTCCAGGAGCGGCCGGAAGGTGTGCAGGCTGCCGCTGATGCGGCGGGCGGAGTGGCGCAGCGAGCGCGCCGCGTCGCCGGACTCCCCTGCCCCGTTCGCCGCGCCACCGGTTTCCCGGTGCTGGCGCAGCGAACGGAGGAATTCCGTGGCCTGGGCCCGCAGATAGACCGCGAGGGCGTCACCGGTCGGGGCATCTCCCTTGTCGAAGGGGGCCGTCGCGGCCACGGAACCGGTGGGGGGATCAAGGTGCTGCTGTGCCACGCCGGCGCCTCCGGGCGTCTATGAGCATCTCCTGGACGTTCCGCAGGGGTTGTCCCTCCGCGTCGGTCGCGTGGCGGATCCACTCGCCGTCGGGGCCGAGGTGCCAGGAGGCCGTGGTGTCGGACATGCCGGTCTCCAGCAGCCGGTTGAGGGCTGCGCGGTGAGCCGGGTCGGTGACCCTGACCAGGGCCTCGATCCGCCGGTCGAGGTTGCGGTGCATCATGTCGGCGCTGCCGATCCACACCTCGGGCTCGCCTCCGTTGCCGAAGGTGAAGACCCGGGAGTGCTCCAGGAAGCGGCCGAGGACGGAGCGGACCCGTATGTTCTCGGACAGGCCCGTGACGCCGGGGCGGACGGCGCATATCCCGCGCACCCACACGTCGACCGGCACACCGGCCTGGGAGGCGCGGTACAGCGAGTCGATGAGCGCCTCGTCCACCATCGAGTTGACCTTGATGCGGACGAAGGCGGGGCGCCCGGCCTTGTGGTGCTGGACTTCCTTGTTGATGCGTGCGATGAGTCCGTCGCGCAGGGACTTGGGCGCGACGAGCAGACGGCGGTAGGTCTCGCGGCGCGAGTACCCGGAGAGCCGGTTGAAGAGGTCGGAGAGGTCCGCGCCGACCTGGGGGTCGGCGGTGAGCAGTCCGAGGTCCTCGTACAGCCGGGCGGTCTTCGGGTGGTAGTTGCCGGTGCCGACGTGGGAGTAGCGGCGCAGGGTGTCGCCCTCCTGCCGGACCACGAGCGACAGCTTGCAGTGGGTCTTGAGCCCGACGAGGCCGTACACGACGTGGCAGCCGGCCTCCTCCAGCTTGCGGGCCCACTTGATGTTCGCCTGCTCGTCGAAGCGGGCCTTGATCTCGACCAGGACGAGGACCTGCTTGCCGGACTCGGCGGCGTCTATCAGGGCGTCCACGATCGGGGAGTCGCCGGAGGTGCGGTAGAGCGTCTGCTTGATGGCGAGGACGTCCGGGTCGGCGGCGGCCTGCTCGAGGAAGGCCTGCACCGAGGTGGAGAACGAGTCGTAGGGGTGGTGCAGCAGGACGTCGCGCTCGCGCAGGGCGGCGAAGATGTCCGGCGGGGACGCCGACTCGACCTCCGCGAGGTCGCGGTGGGTGCCGGCGATGAACTTGGGGTACTTCAGCTCGGGCCGGTCGAGGGAGCCGATGCCGAAGAGGCCCGTGAGGTCCAGGGGGCCGGGCAGCGGGTACACCTCGGCCTCGGAGATCTTCAGCTCGCGCACGAGCAGGTCGAGGACGTAGCGGTCGATGGACTCCTCGACCTCCAGGCGCACCGGCGGGCCGAAGCGGCGCCGCATGAGCTCCTTCTCCAGGGCCTGCAGGAGGTTCTCGGCGTCGTCCTCCTCGACCTCCAGGTCCTCGTTGCGGGTGAGCCGGAAGGTGTGGTGCTCGAGCACCTCCATGCCGGGGAAGAGTTCCTCCAGGTGGGCCGCTATGACGTCCTCGATGGGGACGTAGCGGTTCGGGGAGGCCTCAAGGAAGCGGGAGAGCAGCGGCGGGACCTTGACGCGCGCGAAGTGGCGGTGGCCGCTGACCGGGTTGCGGACGACGACGGCCAGGTTCAGGGACAGGCCCGAGATGTACGGGAAGGGGTGCGCGGGGTCGACCGCCAGCGGGGTCAGGACCGGGAAGATCTGGTGCCGGAAGAGGGTGAACAGGCGGGCCTGCTCCTTCTCGGTCAGTTCGCTCCAGCGGACCAGGTGGACGCCCTCCTCCGCGAGCGCGGGGGCGACGTCCTCCTGGTAGCAGGCCGCGTGCCGGGCCATGAGCTCCCGGGAGCGGGCCCAGATCATCTCCAGGACCTCGCGGGGCTGGAGGCCCGAGGCGGACTTGGTGGCCACGCCGGTGGCGATGCGGCGCTTGAGGCCGGCCACCCGGACCATGAAGAACTCGTCCAGGTTGCTGGCGAAGATCGCCAGGAAGTTGGCGCGCTCCAGGAGGGGCGTGTTCGGGTCCTCGGCGAGTTCCAGAACGCGCTCGTTGAACGCCAGCCAGCTGCGCTCGCGGTCCAGGAAGCGGCCCTGCGGCAGCATGACCCCGTCCTGCCCTGCGTCCTCGTATTCGTCGAGGTCGGCGTCGAGGTCGGGCTCCAGATCGGAGACGTTCGCCGCGACCGTGTGCGGACGGTGGGCGGCGATGGAGCCGACGGAGGGCTGCGGGTGCTGCACGGGTGCCTGGGCGCTTCGCTGGTTCATGGACCCATTCTTCCGTGCCGAAGGCGAGACCGGCGCGTCGGAGAGGGCGGGTACCAGGGCGTTGATGCGGAAGTTCCCGTTCCGCTCGGCTGGCGTACGCTGCCTCCGCGGGGACGGCGCGGACTCGTTCTCCGGCGGGGGAGAAGGCTCGGGTACGGCGGGCTGCATTTCCCGAGCGTCGCAAGGTCACCTGAATCGATGGTTACGGCCACATGACGTGCGGGATATCGGGGGGAGGCTCCCGGACGTCCGCACGTCCGGGAACCGTGTCCACAGCAGCACCCGCGGGGAGCGGCGCGCCCGCCGGTGCTACCGGCGGTCACCCATGGCGGCGGCGCAGCAGCGCGAAGGCCACGGCGGTCGCGAGGCCCGCGACGGCCAGGAGCAGGCCGCTCTCCACGAGCTGGAGGGGCCAGTAGTGGGACTGAGGCTGGTAGGTGCTCCAGAAGTCGGTCCACGGACCCCGCCTGATGCACGCCTCGAGGGCGGAACCGTCGGTCCCGACGCAGGCCAGGCTGGTGTTCACCCGCTCGCCGTCGGCGGTGACGGAACCGTGTTCGAGGAGCATGGAGCCGTACGGGACATGCAGCGCGGCCCGTCCGGTGGTCGTCACGGCGGGCCACAGGCTCATCCGGAACCGGTCCAGCACCTCGTGCAGGACGTAGGCCGCGGCGAGGGCGGCCGCGGCGGCGGGCAGGGCCCTGCGCAGGACCAGGCCCGCGAGCGCGCCGAGGGCGAGGCCCGCGAGGGCGTACGCGACGGCCACGGGCCCGGAGGAGATGAACACGTTCGTGATGAACCAGCCGCCGGCCAGTTCTCCGTCACCTGCGCGGCGGGTCCAGCCGCAGAGCAGAACCGCCAGTGTGGTGCCGGCCGTGAGCAGGACCGCCGGGACGGCCAGCTTGGCGGCGAGCCAGCGGGCCGGGGTGACGGACTGGGTCCACGCCAGGTGCGCTGTGCCGCTCTCCAGCTCGCGGCCGGTCAGCGCGGCACCCGCCCAGACGGCGATCGCGTAGATCAGATAGGTGACGCAGCCGGACACCAGGGCCAGGCCGTAGGTGTGGACCTGCTCCGCCGCGCTCTCGTGGGTGAAGCCGCAGCGCATCGGGAAGGGGTCGGCCGCGGTGCAGTCGCCGACGGCCGAGCGGATGCCGGGGCCGGCCTCGTGTATCCAGACCAGCGCGGTCAGGACGGTGAGCAGGCCCCCGCCCCAGACGAACAGGGCCGTGCGGTGCAGGCGCAGCATGGTCCAGGTCAGGCCGGACGTGAGGCGGCGGGACGGGCCGGAGGGGCGCGGGCCGGCGGTCAGGGTGCTCATGAGGTCGACCTTTTCCTCAGGACGCCGAAGGCGACGGCGACCAGGATCGCGGTGGCGGCCAGCAGGACGCCGGTCTCCAGGAGCTGGCGGGGCCAGTAGTCGGGGGAGGGCAGGTACCTGCGGGTGAAGCCGACGACGTCGTGCCGGGCGAGGCAGGCGTGGCTGTCGTAGCAGCCCGGGTCGGGGATCTCCTTGCCCGTGGAGGTGATCGCCCGGCTCCGGACGGACAGCTCGGGCTGCTGGTAACGGCCCTGGAAGGGCCAGGAGTTGGCGCGGAACGCGTTGACGGCGTACTGCGCGAGGCCCGCGACGGCCAGGGCGGGCAGGGTGCGGCGCAGGGCGAGTCCGGCGACGGCGCCGACGGCGAGGCCCAGGAGCGGGGCGGCGACGGTGGCCGGGCCGATGGCGAAGTACAGGGCGCGCGGTCCGATGCCGGCCAGCAGGAGGTTGCCGTGGGCGTTCCACAGCATCCGGTACAGCAGGACCAGCAGGCTCGTTCCGGCGGTGACCAGCAGTGCGGGCACCGCCAGTTTGGCGGCGAGCCAGCGGGCCGGGGTGACGGACTGGGTCCAGGCCAGGCGCGCGGTGCCGTTCTCCAGCTCGCGGGAGGTCAGCGTGCCGGCGGCGAAGAGGGCGACGGCGAAGGAGGAGATGTTCAGCAGGGAGGCCGGGTCCTGGAAGAGGTCGTTGTACGTGCCCGTGAAGGTGCCCGTGACCCCGGCGGCCCAGGCGTCCTGCTGCACGCCCGCGTAGCCGAGCGTGTCGAGCAGGTGCTGCGTGTGGGCGGCGCCGGGGCCGTACAGCCACAGCAGCAGTCCGGCGGTGAGCACGACGAAGCCGGTCCAGATCCACAGCGCGGTGCGGTGCAGCCGCAGGACCGTCCAGACCAGGCCGCGCGGTGCGGGCAGGGCACGGCGTACGGGGGCCGTCGTGGCGGCGGCGCTCATCGGGTCACCGCCGCGGGGGCCGCGGTCGTGCCGGGGGTGATCAGCGCCGGGGTCCCCGGGGAGCGCAGATGGGCGAGGAGCAGCTCCTCCAGCGAGGGGGGCTCGGCCTGCCAGCGCTCGTCCACCGGTCCGTCGTTGCGTATCAGGGCGGTGAGCCCGCGTCCGGCGGCGCGGGACTCGACCACGAGGTGGGGGGCGAGCTCGGCGGGCGTGCCGCGGCCGGTCACCACGGTGTGCGCGAGGAGCAGGTCGTCCAGGCCGCCGCCGAGCCGGATGCGTCCGTCGCCGAGGAGGAGCAGGTGATCGCAGGCGTCGGCGAGTTCGGTGACGATGTGCGAGGACATCAGCACCGTGGTGCCGCGTTCGGCGGCGTCGGCCATCAGGGTGCCGAGCAGTTCGTGGCGGGCCAGCGGGTCCAGGTCGGCCATCGGTTCGTCCAGCAGCATCAGGTCGGGCCGCTTGCCGAGCGCGAGGGCGAGCGCGACGCGGGTGCGCTGGCCGCCGGAGAGCTTCCGGACCTTGGTCCCGGGGGCGAGCTTCCCCTGTTCGATGATCGCCCGGGCGTACGCGGCGTCCCAGCGGGCCGGGTTGAGTTCGGCGCCCATGCGCAGGGTCTCGGCGATGGTGAGCTGGGGGTGCAGGGGCTTGTCCTGGGCCAGGTAGGCGATGCGCTCGCGGGTCTCGGCGGGGCCGGCGCCGAGCACGGTGAGGGTGCCGGCGGAGGGCCGCAGCAGCCCGGCCAGGGTCGCCAGGAGCGTCGACTTGCCCGCGCCGTTGGGGCCGACGAGGGCGCTGACGCGCCCGGCCGGGAGGCGGAAGGAGCAGTCGTCCAGGGCGGCCGCGGCGCGCCGGCCGTGGCGCACGGTCAGACCGCGCGCCTCGACGGCGACGGTGGATCGGGTGGTGCTGGTGGAGCTCACTGGTCCCCCTTCGGGAAATGTGCGTCCAGTACGGAGGCGAAGAGCGCCGCCACGTCCTCGCGGTCGAGGCCCGCGGCGCGGGCGCTGCCGGCCCAGGTGTCGAGTTCCTCGCGCAGGGGCGAGTCGACGGGGGTGGCGCCCAGGGTCCGGCGGACGAAGGTGCCGAGTCCGCGTCTGGCCTCGACCAGTCCCTCGCGTTCCAGCTCGCGGTAGGCCTTCAGGACGGTGTTCGGGTTGATGGCGGTGGCTTCCACGACCTCGCGGGCCGTGGGGAGACGGTCGCCCGGTTCGAGCAGGCCGAGCCGGAGCGCCTGCTTCGTCTGCTGGACGATCTGGACGTAGGTGGCGACGCCACTGCGCCGGTCGATGCGGTACGCGACCACTCGGACAACCACCCTTTCACTAATTGAGTAGTGAAAGGGTGGTGCAAGGTGGTGCCCGCGGTCAAGTCGGAGGCGGGCGGGGGGTGTTGCTCCGGCCGGGTTCCGGTGCCGCCGAGGTGGTGGATCAGGTGGTGGCCCTCTCGCCGGATCCGGGGTGAAATCGCTGGTCATCGCCGTGACGGATGCTGTGGCGGAACGGCCTGGCGGGAGGGCGCCCGAGCCGTCCGGAGCGGGCTCCCGGGCCGTTCGGAAATTTCGTGGGCCGAAGCGTGAACCGATCGGCGGGGCTCGTCCGATGAGGGGATGTGAGGGAAACGAGAAGCGACGGAGAGCTGCTGCGGGCCATCGCAGCGGACGGGGACCGTCGCGCCTTCGAGGAGCTGTACCGGCGGTACGCGCCATGGCTGACCGCGCGGCTGCGCGGCCGGTGCGCCGACGCCGGGATCGTCGACGACGTCGTCCAGGACACCTTCGTCGCCGTGTGGCGCGGCACCGCCCGCTACCGCGAGGAGGGCGACCCGGCCGGCTGGCTGTGGCGCATCGGCTCCCGGCGCCTCGTCGACACGATGCGCGGCGCCGGCGCGCGCGGCCGGCTCCGCAACGCGCTGGCCCGGCTCCGGCACCGGGACGAGGTCTCGGCCGAGGAGCGCGTGCTGGCGGGCGTCGAACACGGCGACCTGGCGGGCGCGCTGACCAGACTCTCGCCCGAACTCCGGGCGGTTCTCCAGGCCACGGTGATCGACGGACTCACCACCAGGGAAGCGGCCGTCCTGCTCGGTATCCCGCCGGGCACGGTCAAGACGCGGGCACTGCGTGCGCGCAAGCAGTTGCGGGAGGCGTTGGCATGAGCGACGACCGTCACGGAAGCGACGGAGGCACGACGAGCGGTGAGAGCCGTATGACCTGGCACGTGCCGGAGGAGGACATCCGGGCCTATGTGCGGGGCGAGTTGGCTGCGCCTCTCCTGTGGTCCGCCGACACCCACCTCGCCGCGTGCGGGCGGTGCCGGCAGACGCTGGCGGACATCGGCGACCCGGTCGCCCTGGACGCCGGCTGGGAGCGGCTCGACGCCGAGCTCGACGCCCCGCGGCCCGGCCCGGTCGAGTGGCTGCTCGTCCGGCTCGGCGTCGCCGACCACACGGCACGGCTGCTGACCGCCTCACCCGCACTGCGCCGCTCCTGGCTGGGCGCGATCTGCGCCCTCCTGGTCATGACCGTGGTCGCGGCCGACGCGGTGCGGGCCGGGGCCACGCCCACCCTCTTCCTCGCCCTCGCGCCGCTCCTCCCGCTCGCCGGGGTCGCGGTGTCCTACGGCCCGGGGATCGACCCGACCTACGAGATGTCCGTGGTCTCGCCGATGCACGGCTTCCGGCTGCTGATGATCCGCACGGTCGCGGTCCTGTCCGTGTGCCTGGGGCTCAACGGCCTGGCCACTCTCGCCCTCCCCGCCTACGGGCTGCACGCCCTGGCGTGGCTGCTGCCCGCCCTCGCCCTCACCGCGACCGGGCTGGCGCTCAGCTCCCGGCTCGGACCCGTCCTCGCCCCCTCGCTGGTCGGCGGCGGCTGGGCCGGCCTGCTCCTCGTGGCCCGGATGAACACCGAGCCCCACACCACGCTCGCCCCGTTCACCGCGGCGGGCCAGGGCGTCTCCGGGGCCGTCGCGGTCCTGGCCGCCGTACTCCTCTATCTCGCGCGGGACCGGTTCGACGCGTCGGGCCTCCCGTTTTCCGACTTCACCGACAGGAACGCAGCATGATTGCCACCGTCACCGCCTCCGGCCTGAGCCTCCGCTACGGCGGGACGCTCGCGCTCGACGAGGTCTCCCTGCGGCTCGGAGAAGGAGTCACCGGACTCCTCGGGCCCAACGGCGCCGGAAAGACCACCCTGTTGCGGGTGCTCGCCACCGCCGTGCCCGCCGACCGGGGCTCCTTCAGCGTCCTCGGCCACGACCCGGGCACCACCGCCGGACGCCTGGACGTGCGGCGCGCGCTGGGCTACCTCCCCCAGACGCCCGGCTTCCACCAGGACTTCTCGGCCTTCGAGTTCGTCGACTACGTGGCGATCCTCAAGGAGCTGACCGACCGCACCGCCCGGCACCGCGAGGCGCGCCGGGTGCTGGAGGCGGTCGGCCTGTCCGATGTACGGGGCAAGCGCATCAAGCGGCTGTCCGGCGGTATGCGCCAGCGGGTCGCGCTGGCCGCCGCGCTCGTCGGCGACCCCGGCTTCCTCGTCCTCGACGAGCCCACCGTCGGCCTCGACCCGGAGCAGCGCATGCGCTTCAGGGAACTGATCGCCCAGGCGGGAGAGGGCCGCACGGTCCTGCTCTCCACCCACCAGACCGAGGACGTGGCGATGCTGTGCCACCGGGTGATCGTGATGGACGCCGGCCGCATCCGCTTCGAGGGCACACCCGCCGAGCTGACCGAGCGGGCGGCCGGCCGGGTGTGGAGCAGCGCGGAACGTGATCCGTCCGCCCGGGCGGGATGGCGCACCGGTACGGGTGCCTTCCGCAACGTCGGCGATCCGCCCGCGGGCGCCCACCTTCTCGAGCCGACCCTTGAAGACGGCTACTTGCTCACCCTCGACGCCCGGACGGAGGTGGCGGCATGAGCGGCTCCACGGACACGATCACGCAGAAGGCTCCCACGGGGGTGGAGCCCTCTGCCCGGGGCCGGGAATCCCGGTCCGCCGCGGTCCTGGCCCTCGCCCGCTTCGAGGCCCGCGAACTGCTGCTGCAGATCCCGGTCCTGGCCTTCCTCGCGCTGTACATCGGCTATGTCGGGTGGAGGCTGTTCATCGGGGGCGACGGCATGGACGACTTCCCCATCCTCCAGGAGGTCGACCGGGCCACCCAGTCGACCTCCCTGCTGCCGGCCGTCGTCGTCTTCATCTGTGCCAACCGTGCCGTGCTGAGGTCCCGCCGGCAGTCCACCGACCAGCAGTTCGACATCCTGCCCATGGAGCACTGGCGGCGTACGGTGGCGCACGCGCTGTCCGTCCTGCCCCTCGCCGCGATCACCGCGCTCGTCGTCGGCTTCCAGTTCACCTGGGCGGCGCTGAAGCCCGGCGCCGTCGGTCACGGATCAGCCGCCGAACTGGCGGCGGGGCCGCTGACGGTCCTGCTGGCCGGTGTCCTGGGCGTCCTGCTCGCCCGGGTGATACCGGTCGGGTTCATCGCCCCGCCGTTCGTGATCGGCGTGTTCGTCCTCACCTCCCTCGTCTCCGCGTTCACCAATGGAAGCCACTGGGTGCGCTGGCTGGGGCCGGTCGTCACGGAAGAGGGCGCCGACCCCTTCCCCTCCGAGCTGCTGGGCCGCCCGGCCGCCTGGCACGCCCTCTATCTGACGGGCCTCGTCGTCCTGGGGCTCTGCGCCGCCGTGCTGGTCAGCGGCGGCCGGACCAGGCTGGTCACCTCGGCGACCGCCCTCGCCCTCGCCGCGACGGCCGCCGGCGTCGCCGGACAGTCCCCGGACGTCTCCGGCTCGGTGATCGCGGCCCGCACCAAGGCGTCCGTGAGCCCGCAGCAGGAACAGACCTGTGTACGGCACGGACGGTCCACGTACTGCGCCTTTCCCGAGTGGACGGGTCGCACCGCCGACTGGGCCGCCGCGGTCGACCGCATCCAGTCCCGCGCGGGCGGCTCCGCCGGGGGCGAGCGGCTGACCGTGCGCCAGCGGATCGACGCCCGTGGCGGTCTGGAGAGCGACGCGGCGCTGCCGCCGTCCGCCACGCCGGGACACGTCACCGTCGGCACCCGCTGGGGCGGCAACCGCCTGCCCGAGTTCGCGGTCGGTGTCGCCTCGGTCCTGGTCGCCGGCAACGAGCAAGCGGCCGGCCGGATGTGCGACGCCCGTGTGGTGCCCATCATGTGGCTCGCGCTGAGCACCCAGCCGGACCCGATGCAGTCCCTGCGCGACGTCCGGATCGACGACAGCATCGAGGGCCTCGCCACCGCACTGGCCCCCGCGAGCCCCGTCTCCATGTCCGCCCAGCAGACCACCGTGGTGCGCGAGCTGCTCCAGAAGCCGCACTACAGCGTCGCCGCGAAGATGAAGGCGCACTGGACGGAGCTGACGTCCTCCAAGACGCCCACGGCACGGGCCGCCGAACTGCTCGGCGTACCGCTCTCGGGCAAGGGAACCTCGGCGGACTCGGGGAGCGGCAAGTGCGAGGACTGACGATGACGACGACGTCCGCCGACCACGGCCCCGCCGGAGCGGCTCCGCCCCCTCCCCCGCACGTCGTGGTCCGCGCCCTGGTCCGCCCGGTGTGGCGGGCACTGCCCCGCGGGGCCGTGCTGACGGGCGCAGGCGTCGGATTGCTGCTGGCCGGTTCCTCCCTGACGGTCGCCGAGGAACCCGACCCGTTTCTGTGCCTCACCCTGCTCCGGGCAGCCGCCCTCGCCTTCGGCCTCGGACTGGCGTTCCTGCTCGACGACCCGGCCCGGCACACCACGGCCACGGTGCCGACCAGACGCCCGGTGCGGACCGGGCTGCGGCTGGCGCTCGTTGTGCCGATCATGGCGGCATGCTGGACGGCCGCGCTGTTCCTCGTGCCCGCCAAGGGCCGGCCCCCGATGGGCGCGATCACCGTGGAGGCGGCCGCCATCATGGCCGTGGCGCTGGCCTCGGCCCTCCTCGCCGTGCGGTACTCGGAGGCCGTCGAACCGGGGATCGGGATATCCGCCGGACTCGTGGGCGCGTTCTTCGCCTCGGCTGTGATGCTCCCCTCTCGCTGGGAGCTCTTCGTCGGAACGACCGACCAGCGCTGGGACGACGCGCACCGGCGCTGGGCGGGTGTCCTGGTCGTGGCGGTGCTGGCCGGAGCCCTCTCCCTGGCCGAGCCCCTGCGGCGGCGCAGGACAACCGTCCTGGCCCACCGCTGAGTTCGGATACCGGAGCGGTGTTCGCGCGCGGAGAGGTCAGGACTCCGTTCGGTACATCAGGTCCGTCTCGTGGGTGACGAAGCCGAGACGCTCGTAGACGGAGACGGCCGCCTTGTTGTCGGCGTCGACGTAGAGCATCGCGGTGGGCAGGGCCTGTGCGGCGAGGTGGCGCAGCCCGATCGTCGTCAGCGCCTTGCCGAGCCCGCCGCCCTGGGCGCCGGGGCGCACCCCGAGGACGTACACCTCGCCCAGTCCCTCCTCGGCGTGCACCTTGGTCCAGTGGAAGCCGACGAGTTCGTCGCCGCGGAAGGCGAGGAAGAAGCCGGCCGGGTCGAACCAGGGCTGTGCGATCCGGTCGTCCAGGTCGCGCTGGGTGAGGGAGCCCTGCTCGGGGTGGTGGGCGAAGGCGGCGGCGTTCACCGCGAGCCAGGCGGCGTCGTCCTGGCCCGGGACGAAGGTCCGGACGGTCACTCCCTCCGGCAGCTTCGGCTCGGGCAGGTCGAGGTTCTCCAACGGACGGCGCATCTGACGCAGTTCGCGGAAGAGGGTGAGGCCGAGGACCTGGGCGAGATGCCGGGCGGCGGAGTGACCGCCGTGTGCCCACACCCGCAGCCGCTTGCCGGACTCGCCGAGCATCGCCGAGCCGAGGGCGCGGCCGTGACCGTGTCCCCGGTGCGCCGGATGAATGACCAGTTCGGCGGCCGGGGCCTCGACGGGGTCGGTGTCCTCCAGTTGTGCGTAGCCGACCAGTTCGTCGCCGATGGTCAGCAGCAGATGCCGGACGCCCTCGCGGCTTCCGCCCTTCAGCTGGAGCCGGCCCTGCTCGGACACGGCTTGCTGCCCGTCGGCCCGAGCGGCTTCGGCGAGCAGCCGGAGAACGTCCTCGGCCTGGTCCGGGGAGAGCGCGGAGTGGGCCTCGATGGAGCGGGAGAGGGCGAAGGGTGCCACGTCGTCGCTGGTCATGCATACGAGGGTACGGCTCGGCGAAGGAGGGACAAGGAGTTGGGCGATACGGACACGGGTCGTGGCGGGACGGGAGGTTCCCGGGAGGCCGGGGTGTGCTCCGCGGATCGGGCAGGTGCCCTAAAGGGCGCTGGGGCGGGTTCGGTGGGGGGGTGGTGGGGTGATCGTCGTTTCCCGGTGTGGTGATGGCAATCAGCCCGTAACCGCCAACCCCCTTCCGCGCTACGCGCGTTGATTCTAAAGTGCGTGCAAAGCCGCGGTGGTGCATCAGCTCGCACAGGGTTCGCGCGGCGCACAACGAACGCACCACCCGCTCGGCTCACGCAGGGCACACCGTTTCGGCCTCTCACCGTTCTCCAGGGGGAACCATGCCGCCCACGATCCGGTCCAGACGCACCCATCGCCTCCTCGCGGCCGCCGCCGGTCTCGCCACCGTCGGGGCGCTGGCCGCCGCGATCCCGGCGAGCGCGCACCAGGACGGGGGGACGCCGTCGCACCACCACGGCAGCGGCCGTTACCAGGACGTCCAGTTGCTGTCCTTCAACGACCTGCACGGCAACCTGGAGCCGCCGACCGGTTCCTCGGGGCGGGTCACGGAGCTCCAGGCGGACGGCACGACGAAGTCCGTCGACGCGGGCGGTGTCGAGTACCTGGCGACGCATCTGCGCGACGCCCGCAAGGGCAACAAGTACTCGATCACGGCGGCCGCCGGTGACATGGTCGGCGCCTCCCCGCTGATCTCCGGACTCTTCCACGACGAGCCGACGATCAACGCGCTCAACGGCCTCGACCTCGACGTCACTTCGGTCGGCAACCACGAGTTCGACGAGGGCGCCAAGGAACTGGGCCGGCTCCAGAAGGGCGGCTGCCACCCGACGGACGGCTGCTACGACGGCAAGAAGTTCAAGGGCGCCGACTTCCCCTACCTCGCGGCGAACGTGACCGACGAGAAGACCGGGAAGCCGATCCTCAAGCCCTACTGGGTGTGGAGGAAGAACGGCGTCAAGGTCGGCTTCATCGGGGTCACGCTGGAGGGCACGCCGAACATCGTGTCCGCCGAGGGCGTCAAGGGCCTCAAGTTCGGCGACGAGGTCGAGACGATCAACAAGTACGCCAAGGAGCTCCAGCGCCAGGGCGTGAAGTCGATCGTCGCGCTGATCCACGAGGGCGGCGCGCCCGCGTCGACCGCGTACAACTACGACTGCGACAGCCCCGGCGCCGGTGACGGCATCTCCGGGCCGATCGTGGACATCGCCAAGAACGTGACGCCGGCCGTGGACGCGCTGATCACCGGCCACACCCACCAGGCGTACGCGTGCACCATCCCCGACCCGGCGGGCCGGCCCCGCATGGTCACCTCGGCCTCCTCCTTCGGGCGGCTGTACACGGACACGACGCTGACGTACGACCGCTGGACCGGTGACATCGCCCGTACGGCGGTGAAGTCCGCGAACCACGTGGTCACGCGCGATGTCGCGAAGGCGGCCGACATGACGGCCCTGATCACCAAGTGGAAGGCCCTGTCCGCGCCGATCGCCTCGCGTCCCCTCGGCTACATCGCGGGCGACATCGGCAACACCGGGACCGAGTCCCCGGCCGGCGACCTGATCGCCGACGCCCAGCTCGCGTACGCCAAGTCCGTCGACCCGGAGGCCGACCTCGCGCTGATGAACCCGGGCGGCATCCGCGCCGGCCTCACCTACGCGGCGGGCAACGGTGAGGGCGACGGGGTCGTGACCTACGGGGAGGCGTACACGGTCCAGCCGTTCGCCAACACCGTCAACCTGGTGGACCTCACCGGCGCGCAGGTGATCACCGCGCTGCAGCAGCAGGTCAGCGGGGCCAACGAGGCCTCCCCGAAGATCCTCCAGATCTCCAAGGGCCTGACGTACACGCTCGACCTGAGCAAGACGGGCGCGGCTCGGGTCGTCGCCGACTCGGTCAAGCTCGACGGCACCGCGATCGACCCCGCCGCCACCTACCGTGTCGCGATGAACTCCTTCCTCGCGGGCGGCGGCGACGGCTTCGCCGAGCTCGGCAAGGGCGGCAACGTCCGGGTCGGCGGCGACGACCTCGCGGCCCTGGGCGCCTATCTGACGGCCAACTCCTCGGCCGCGACCCCGTACCCGGTCCCGGCGGCGAACCGGATCACGATCGTCCAGTAACCGGCATCGGTCACAGAACGAAGCAGAGCGAGCCCCCACTCGACCTCGGGTGGGGGCTCGCTCATGCCGGGAAGGGCAGGTCAGGGCATCCCGGGCGGGGCCGTCGGAGCGCCCGGGAGGCGTACGGAGGCGATCGTGCCGCCGCCCTCCGCCCGGTTCAGCTCCACTGATCCTCCGCACTGCTGGACCGTGCGGGCCACGATGGACAGGCCGAGGCCCGAACCGGGCAGGGCGCGCGCGTCCGGGGAACGCCAGAAGCGGTCGAAGACGTGCGGGAGTTCGTCGACGGGGATGCCGGGGCCGTGGTCGCGCACGGTCAGCTCGCCGCCGTGGAGCCGCACGTCGACCGTGCCGCCCGCGGGGCTGAACTTCACCGCGTTGTCGAGGATGTTCACGATCGCCCGCTCCAGGGCGGAGGGCTCCGCCCGGACGAACCAGGGCTCCAGATCCGCGGTGATCGTCAGCTCCGGGCCGCGCAGCCGGGCCCTGCGCAGGGCCGCTTCCACGGGGTCCCGCAGGTCCACGACCTCCACCCGGTCGGCGGTGGTCCCCGCGTCCGAGCGCGACAGCGTCTGCAGGTCGCCGATCAGCGCCGCCAGCTCGGTCATCTGCGCCTTCACCGAGGCGAGCAGCGCCTTGCGGTCCGCCGGGGGGATCGGGCGGCCGGTCTCCTCGCTCCGGGTGAGGAGCTCGATGTTCGTCCGCAGGGAGGTGAGCGGGGTCCGCAGCTCGTGGCCGGCGTCGGCGATGAGCTGCTGCTGGAGCTCGCGGGAGCTGGCGAGGGAGGCGGTCATCGAGTTGAAGGAACGGGAGAGCCGGGCGATCTCGTCGTCGCTGTCCTCGGTGACGGGGATGCGGATGGTGAGGTCCTCGGTGCGGGCGACGTGTTCCACGGCGTCCGTGAGCTTGTCGACCGGGCGCAGCCCGGCCCGTGCGACCCAGAGGCCGGCGGCCCCGGCACCGACCACTCCGATGCCGCCCACCAGCAGGAGCACCAGGGCCAGTTCGTTGAGGGTGGAGTTGGTGCCCTTGAGGGGGACGGCGTACATGGTCGCCGCGTCCTTGATGAGCGTTGTCGTGCCGTCCGGGTTGCCGATGGTCAGGGGCACGGTGAGCACCCGGACCGGATTGCCCTTGGTGTCGGTGCCGTCGCGGAAGGTGCCGTGGCCCGTGACCGGGTGCTTGGCGAGGTCGGTGTCGCTGTCCGTGATCTTGATCTTGCCCGGCGATACGGGTGCGACACAGGACTGGCCGTCCGTCGTGACCACCTGGAGGTAGGTCTCGAACTGGGCCCGGAACCCTCCGGAGTCGGGCGGAGTCTGGCCGGACGGGTCGCTCGCGTTGTTGCCGCAGTTCTGGATAGTGCTGGCGAGGTTCCTGCCCTGAGGGCGGGTCGCCGATGACTGCAACTCGTTGTTCAGCTCGCCGTACAGCTTCCCCTGGACGATGAACCAGCACGTCACCGACACCGCTGCCACCGCGAACGCCACCGCTGCCGCGACCAGCAGGGCCAGTCGGGAGCGCAGGGGCAGGGACTTGAAACCGCGCATCACTCCGCGCCACCGGACCGCAGGACGTACCCCACGCCCCGCACGGTGTGCACCAGGCGGGGCTCGCCGCCCGCCTCCGTCTTGCGGCGCAGGTACATGACGTAGACGTCGAGGGAGTTGGACGACGGCTCGAAGTCGAAGCCCCAGACGGCCTTCAGGATCTGCTCGCGGGTGAGGACCTGGCGCGGGTGGGCCAGGAACATCTCCAGCAGGGTGAACTCGGTGCGGGTGAGCTCCACCGGGCGTCCGGCCCGGGTGACCTCGCGCGTCGACAGGTCCATGCGCAGGTCGCCGAAGGTCAGCGCGTCGTCCTCGACGACCGCGCCCGCGGACGCCGCGTAGGAGCTGCGCCGCAGCAACGCCCGGATGCGGGCGAAGAGTTCGTCGAGCTCGAAGGGCTTGACGAGGTAGTCGTCCGCCCCGGCGTCCAGCCCGGTGACCCGGTCGCCGACCGTGTCCCGGGCCGTCAGCATGAGGATCGGTGTGGTGGTGCCCGCACCGCGCATCCGGCGGGCCGCGGTCAGTCCGTCCATCCGGGGCATCTGGATGTCGAGGACGACCAGGTCGGGCTGGTAGGCCGTCGCCTTCTCCAGGGCGTCCGCGCCGTCGACCGCGACCTCGGTGTCGTATCCCTCGAAGGCGAGGCTGCGCTTGAGCGCGTCGCGTACGGCCGGCTCGTCGTCGACGATCAGGATGCGCTGGGTGTCACGGTCGCCTTCGGCGGAGCTCATGGGTGTCGGGTTCCTCGGGTGGGATGGGTGTGACCGGGTGCTTTCAGCCTCGCATGTTCCTGGCTGTCCCGGAATGGATCAGGTTCGTACGGAGCGGCGGCGGCCGGCGGCCCCCCGGGGCTTGGGCCGGGAGACGGCTGGGGCCAGTTCCGGGGCGCGCCGGACGGGCGGGTGCAGTTCCCGGGCGACCGCCAGGGCGAGGCCGAGTGCGGACGCGTCCCCCGCGGCGGCGGTGTGCTGGACACTCTTGATCTTCATGGCGGCCTCCGGGCCCTAGCTGTCGGAACCGCCGGCCCGCAGCGTGGCGAGGTCGGACTTGACGGTGTTGATCGGGATGGCGAAGCCGAGGCCGACGCTGCCGGCGCTCGACGAGGAGGACGAGGAGTCCGAGGCGGCGGAGTACATCGCGGAGTTGATGCC
Source organism: Streptomyces aureus (assembly GCF_000725495.1). GTDB lineage: Bacteria > Actinomycetota > Actinomycetes > Streptomycetales > Streptomycetaceae > Streptomyces > Streptomyces aureus_B. The sequence goes on along the minus strand of NZ_JNZD01000018.1, from coordinate 139,383 downwards.
GACGATGTTGCCGTTCATGTCGATGAGGGCGCCGCCGGAGTTGCCCGGGTTGAGCGAGGCGTCGGTCTGCAGCGCCTTGTACGTCGTCGTGGAGGAGCCGGTGTCGCCGTTGAACTGACGGCCGCCGAACTCGAACGGCCACTGGCCGCTGCCGCCGCCGTTCTGCTGCTGGCCCTGGCTCTCGTCGGTGGAGACGGTCACGTCACGGTTCAGGGCGGAGACGATGCCGCTGGTGACGGTGCCGGTCAGACCCTCGGGGGAGCCGATCGCGACGACCTGGTCACCGACCTGGACGCCGTCGGAGTCGCCGAGCGTCGCCGGCTTCAGACCGGACGGAGCGCTGTCCAGCTTGATCAGCGCGAGGTCCTTCTTGCTGTCGGTGCCGACGACCTTGGCGCTGTAGGACTTGCCGTCGCTCAGCTGGACCTTGATGTCGGAGGCACCCGAGACGACGTGGTTGTTGGTGATGATCTCCCCGCCGGTCGTGATGATCACGCCCGAGCCGGTGGACGAGCCCGCGTTCGAGGTCGCGCCGATCTCGACGATGCTGGGGCTGACCGCCTTGGCGACGCCGGAGACCGTGCCGCGCTGGCTGGTGGGCACCACGTTGGTGCTCGTGCTGCTGCTGGAGGCGACGGTGTCGTTGCCGGTCAGCTCCTGGAAGGCGTACGCGGTGCCGCCGCCGATCGTCGCCGCGACGATCGCCACGGCGGCGAGCAGGGCGAACGGACCCTTGGCGCGGCGCTTGCCGGCCGACGCAGCCGGGGGTGCGGTGTGGCCGGGGCCGCCGGGGCCGCCGGGGCCGCCGGGGCCGCCGGGGCCGCCGGGGGCGACGGTGGCGAAGGCCGCGGTGGAGCCGACGGGGTCGGGCTCGGGGTAGCCGGCGTACGGGCCGGCGGCGTGGCCGCCCCCGCCGTTGCCGCCCTGACCGGACCCCGGCCACACGGTGGTGCCCGGCTCGACGTGGACCGGACCGGCCGGGTCGTACGCCGGCGGCGGGGGCCACTCGGGGTTCACGGGGGTGGAGGGGTGCGACTGCTGCTCGGGGTACGCGGACCCGTGGTGGTCGCCCTGGGGGTACTCGCCGCTGCGGCGGAAGCTCTCGGTCATGAAAAAAGACTGTCCCCCGATCATGAGAGCTCCCTGAGTGGCCCCTGAGAAGCCCGACAGAACCTCGTATGCCCGATATAAAGACGCTTCCTGTGAGCCGACCGGGAGACTCCTGCGGACGGCCTGAGAGCGGACTGTGCGTGTCCGCCGCCTCACCGTGCGCCGCGTCACCGTGCGACCCGCCGACCCGCCGACCCGCCGACCCGCCGACCTGCCGCGCCGACCCGTCGGCCCGTGGTGTCGGGCCGTGTCCGGGCGTGCACCCGGTGTGGTGCCGCCGCGGTCCGGCAAACAGCGGGTTGCGCCCCGGTGATGTCCCGGAACGGCCGGGACGAACACTGCTGCGACCGCCGTGAAGGCCGTGTCCCGGGAGATCGGTGAGGCCTACGATTCCCGGGCCGGAGGGGGGCTCCGCGGTTACGCCCGATGTCGACGCGCGCTCGCCGTCGACGGACGGGCCGGTGCGTCGTACGCCCTTCTCGGGCCTTTCACGAGACGACGGCACCGCACACCCATCAGGAGTCCTGAGTGATACCTGCCCTGCGCGACCGCTGGAGACGCCCCGCCACGGCGTTGCCGGCGGCCGCTCTCGCGCTGGCGCTGACCTGCGCCGGCGCCCTCGCGGCACAGCCCGCCTCCGCGGCCGGTGACCCGGCCACCCTGCCCGGCGCGAGCGTCGCCCGGGCCACGGCGGCGGCGCCCGCGCCGACCGCCTCCGACAAGGAGCTGCGCCACCGCGTCGTCGAGGCCGCCAAGACCCGGGCGACCCCGGACACGGCCCCGAAGAAGACGCCGTTCATCATCGGCGGCAGCGAGACGACGATCTCCTCGGCGCCGTGGATGGTGCAGCTCTCCTACTACGACAGCGCGGCGGGGACCGGCTACTTCTGCGGCGGCACCCTCGTCGCCCCGAACAAGGTCCTCACGGCCGCCCACTGCGTGGCCGGTCTGGACTGGGCGGACAACGGCGCGGTCGTCGCCGGCGCCACCGGTCTGCTGGACAGCACCAACGGCACCGTCGCGGGCGTCTTCCGGCAGTGGAACCACCCGCACTTCAACAGCTCGACCCTCCAGAACGACGTCGCGGTCCTCACCCTGGACCGTCCGCTGGAGCAGCAGTGGTCGAAGCTCGTCGCCGCGGGCGACAGTGCCTCGTACACGGCCGGCAACTCCGCCACCGTCTACGGCTGGGGCCTGACCTCGGGCGCCTCGGACGCCGACCTGTCGGCGAACCTGCGCAAGGTCACCCTGCCGCTGGTGAAGGACGCGACCTGCAACAGCGCGATGAACACCGTCCTCGGCGAGGACGACTTCGTCGAGGGCTCCATGTTCTGCGCCGGCACCCCGGCGACCGGCGTCGACGAGGGCACCAAGAGCCCGTGCAACGGTGACTCCGGCGGCCCGGTGATGTTCGGCGGCAGGATCATCGGCATCGTCTCGTGGGGCGTCTCCGGATGCACCGCCAAGGGCGCCTACCCGGTGTTCACCAAGGTGTCCTCGTACACCTGGGCGGCCCAGCCGCGGATCGACGACGCCGACCTGACGTACGACGGCCGCGCCGACCTGCTGGAGCGCACGCCCTCGGGCGGGCTGTTCGAGCAGGACAGCAAGGGCACCTCGCTCACCGCGCGGGCCTACCAGGGCAACGGCTGGCAGAACGCGAGCTGGGTCCTCCAGGCCGATCTGGACCGGGACTTCTACCAGGACCTGATCATGCGGGACAAGGGCGACGGCAAGCTCTACCGCAGCTACATGAACCACGGCTCGGGCGAGTACGAGTGGATGCAGATCAGCTCTGTGTGGGGCGGCTACAAGTCGTACGCGGTCCCCGGCGACCTGACCGGTGACGCCCGTCCCGACCTGGTCGCGGTGGACGCCGACGGTTCGGTCTACCTCTACCCCGGCAAGGGCACCGGCCAGTTCTACGGCCGCGTCAAGATCGTCGACAGGGCGTGGAAGAACGTCAGGATCTTCGGTCACGGCGACCTGTCCGGCGACGGCCGCGCCGACCTGCTGGTCCGCAACAGCTCGGGCGTCCTGTACCTGTACCGGGGGACGCAGGTCGAGAAGACCCCGTTCGCCGCGCGCGTCCAGGCGCGTACGGGCTGGAACTTCACCTCGTACGTGGCCAACGGCGATGTCACCGGTGACGGCATCGCCGACGTGATCGCCCGTGACTCGGGCGGCACGCTCTGGCTCTACCCGGGCACGAACCACGCCTCCAGCAGCCTCTTCGGCACCCGCAAGAGCCTCGGCACCGGCTTCAACCAGTACAACCTGCTGTTCTAGGCCCCGCCAGGCCCGGTACGGCATCCATGGATCCCCGCGTCCCCTCAGGGGCGCGGGGATCCGCGCCTTCGCCGGGGGAGCGGGGCGGGCCGCCGGGGCAGCGGCGGCCGGGGCTACTCGCAGCCGCAGGACTCCGGGATCTACTCGCAGCCGCAGGACTCCGGGATCTACTCGCAGCCGCAGGACTGGCGCACGACCAGGCGCGAGGGGAACAGCTTCAGGCGTTCGCGGCGGGAGCCGGGGACCCGCAGTCCGTCGTCCAGGACGAGGTCCACGGCCGCGCGGGCCATCGCCGAGCGGTCCGACGCGATCGTCGTCAGCGGCGGGTCGGTCAGGGCCGCTTCCTTGACGTCGTCGAACCCGGCGACCGCCAGCTGCCCCGGCACGTCGATGCGCAGTTCGCGCGCCGCGCGCAGGACGCCGATCGCCTGGTCGTCGGTGGAGCAGAAGATGGCCGGCGGCCGGTGCGGTCCGGCGAGCAGTTCCAGGGCGACGCGGTAGGCGTCGTAGCGGTTGTACGGGGCCTCGAAGAGGCGTCCCTCGGTCGGCTTGCCGGCCTCCTGCATGGCGCGCCGCCAGCCCTCGACGTGGTCGGAGACGGGGTCGCCGACCGCGGGGGTCTCGGCCGTGCCGCCGAGACAGGCCACGTACTCGTAGCCGTGCTCCAGCAGGTGCCGGGTGGCGAGCTGGGCGCCCCCTATGTCGTCGGTGACGACGGCGACGTCGTCGATCGCCTCGGGGCGCTCGTGCAGGAGGACCACCCGGGCGTCCCAGGCGTCGATCTCGGCGGCCGCGTGGTCGTTCAGCGCGTGGCTGACGAGGATCAGTCCGGAGACCCGCATGCCGAGGAAGGCCCGCAGATAGTGGACCTCGCGCTCGGCGATGTAGTCGGAGTTGCCGACCAGGACCATCTTCCCGCGCTCGGCGGCGGCCTGTTCGACGGCGTGCGCCATCTCCCCGAAGAAGGGCTGGCGCGCGTCCGGCACGATCAGGCCTATGAGCTCCGTCCGCCGCGAGGCCATGGCCTGGGCGACCCGGTCGGGCCGGTACCCCAGCTCCTTGATCGCAGCGAGAACGCGCTCGCGCGTGGCCGGGGCGACCGGCCGGGGTCCGTTGTTGATGACATAACTGACGACGGCGGTGGAGGTACCCGCCAGCCGTGCCACATCATCCCTAGTCACCTTGGCCACGCGCGGAGTCTACGCGGATGGACCTACCTCTGGGCAGGGCGTACGGCAGCTTCCTGAGGCTGCGCGGCGGCCCGCGTGGGAGCGGTCCCTTCCGCGCGCGCCGTCTCGTCCGCATCATCCGGCTTTGGCTGGGCCGCCTTGGCCTTCGCCTCGTCCGCGCCGCGCTCCACCTTCTCGGGGGTAACGAATCGGTAACCGACGTTCCGGACGGTTCCGATCAGCGACTCGTGCTCGGGTCCGAGCTTCGCGCGCAGGCGTCGTACGTGGACGTCTACCGTGCGGGTGCCGCCGAAGTAGTCGTAGCCCCAGACCTCCTGCAGCAGCTGGGCGCGGGTGAAGACGCGGCCCGGGTGCTGCGCGAGGTACTTCAGGAGCTCGAACTCCTTGAAGGTGAGGTCGAGCACCCGGCCCTTGAGCTTGGCGCTGTAGGTCGCCTCGTCGACGGAGAGGTCGCCGTTGCGGATCTCCATCGGGGAGTCGTCGTTGACGATCTGCTGGCGGCCCATCGCGAGCCGCAGACGCGCCTCGACCTCGGCGGGGCCCGCCGTGTCCAGGAGGACGTCGTCGATGCCCCAGTCGGCGGTGACGGCCGCGAGGCCGCCCTCGGTCACGACCAGGACGAGCGGACAGCCGGGTCCCGTGGAGCGCAGTAGCTGGCACAGGCTGCGGACCTGCGGGAGGTCACGCCGTCCGTCGATCAGGATGACGTCGGCACCGGGGGTGTCGACGAGGGCGGGGCCCTCCGCCGGAGCCACGCGCACGTTGTGCAGCAGCAGGCCGAGAGCGGGAAGCACCTCCGTCGACGGCTGAAGGGCGTTGGTCAGGAGCAGAAGAGAGCTCATCGCGTCTCACCCGCTCGGGTCGTCCTGCCTTCGTGCACGGTTCGCTCGCCCATAACGTCTGGTTCCTCCTCGGTCCCTGCGAGGACGTTTGCGGCACTGCTCTGTACGTGCGGCTCCCGCGATCCAAGGGATCCGCAGCGCCTCCGAAGCCCCGTACACCTGCGGTTTCCCGCTTCGTATACAACGCTTTTGAAAGCACAAAAGGACCCGGGGGCTACTCTGCCCGAGTCCTCATGCCCAGCAGAATAGCCCACATGAGCCCAGGTCCGGCAGGTCACGTGACACGTTCGCCCAAAAGTCCACGCCTTGAGACGGAGCCCGGCGCCCCTCTGCGGAGGTCGCTGCGTACCGCCGACGGGGTGACGATCGACGCGGCACACGACCCCGGAGCGGATTCGTCCGGTGACCTCGCGTTCATCGTCGCGCACGGATTCACGGGTGACCTGGACCGTCCGCACGTCCGCCGCGCGGCCGCCGCCCTCGCCCGCCGCGGGGCGGTCGTGACCTTCTCCTTCCGTGGTCACGGCGCCTCCGGCGGCCGCTCGACCGTCGGCGACCGCGAGGTCCTCGACCTGGCCGCCGCGGTCGCCTGGGCACGTGAACTCGGTTACACCCGGATCGTGACCGTCGGCTTCTCGATGGGCGGCTCGGTGGTGCTGCGGCACGCGGCGCTCTACGGGGCGAAGGCGCCGGGGCCCGTTTCGGGTGAACCGGAGTCCGCCGGGGAGCGCGAGGGGCGCGAGCGGGCGCGCACGGACGCGGTGGTCTCGGTGAGCGCGCCGGCCCGCTGGTACTACCGGGGTACGGCGCCCATGCGACGGCTGCACTGGCTGGTGACCCGTCCGGAGGGCCGGATCGTGGGCCGCGTCGGTCTGCGCACCCGGATCCACCACCGCGAGTGGGACCCGGTGCCGGCGTCCCCGGTCGAGTGCGTTCCGCTCATCGCCCCGACCCCGCTCCTGGTCGTCCACGGCGACCGCGACGGCTACTTCCCGCTCGACCACCCGCGGATGCTGGCCGAGGCCTCCGGAGGGCACGCTGAGCTGTGGCTCGAGCACGGCATGGGGCACGCCGAGAACGCCGCGGCCGAGGGCCTGCTCACCCGTATCGGGGACTGGGGCGCCGCCCACGCGGGCTAGCCTGACGGGGTTCACGCAAACAGGTGCGCGGACACCACACACCAGCACACTCCAGACCCGCTGATTGAGGAACGAGATGGCAAAGGGCACGGTGCGTTACTGGGCCGCCGCCAAGGCCGCGGCCGGCGTCGGCGACGAGCCGTACGACGCGGGCACGCTCGCCGAGGCACTCGACGCGGCCCGCGAACGACACCCCGGTGAATTCGTGCGCGTCCTGCGGCGATGCTCGTTCCTGATCGACGGTGATCCCGTGGGGACCCGCGGGCATGAGACGGTACGGCTGGCCGAGGGCGGCACGGTCGAGGTGCTCCCGCCGTTCGCAGGAGGGTGAGCGAGACGATGAGCAACCAGCCGTACGAGGGACGCCGCGAGGCGTACGACCCGTACCAGCAGCCCGGGGCGCACCAGGAGCCCCAGCAGGGGGCCGACTGGCCGCAGCACACCCAGCAGTGGGAGGGGCAGACCTGGGAGACGCAGGCGCACGCGCCGGTCCAGGAGGCCGACCCCGCCTATCTGCCTCCGCAGGGCTACCAGACCTACGGCGAGTCCCAGGGATACGGCGGCGGCGCGGGAGCGGCCCTGCCCCCCGAGGCCCCGGCGGACCCCTGGAACCCGGCGGGCGCGCCCGTGGGCGACGGCGGGACCCTGCCCGAGGGCGCGGGCGGGGAGGAGGCCGCCTACGGCCCCGCGACGGTCACCGGCCAGAGCCGGGTCACCGACGCGCAGCGCGCCCGCGCCGAGGGACGCTCGCCGATCATCGAGCCCGGGATCCAGCCGGCCGCGCTGACGGCGCTGCTCGCGGTGCTGCTCTCCGGCGCGGCGGCGATCGGCCAGTACGCCCTCGTCGTCCCGCTCGTCCTGCTCCAGGCCGTCACCGCGGCCGGCTGGTTCCGGCTGAACGGGATGTGGCCCGCCCGGCAGGGCATCGCGCTGGCGTTCCTCGGCGCGGTCGCCGCCGACGTGGCGCTGCTCGTGGCCGGCCGGGAGAACGCGCCCGCCGCGATCCTCGGCACCCTCGGCGTATGGGTCCTGCTGACCCTGGTGCTCCAGCTGCGCAGCCACGCCGACCCGGACACCCGGATGTACGGCCTGATGGCGACCGTCGTCTCCGCCGCACTGGCGATCGTCGCGGCCGGGCATCTGGCCGCCGAGCCGGACGCCGTGACGGTGGGCGCGGCCGCGGTGGCGGTCGCGATCCTGGTCCGCGCGCTGCCGATGCCCACCGCGGCCTCCGTGGCCGTGGCGCTGCCGGCCGCCGCGGGCGCCGGTTACGCGGTCGGCGGGATGACGGACCTGGGCTCGCAGGGCGCCCTCCTCGGGCTCGGCGCGGGCGTCTGCGCGCTGATCGGACACCGGGTCGCGAGCTACGACTACCCGTCCCGCTTCGTCCACTTCACCGCGGGCGTGGCGCTGCCGCTGGCCGCCGCCGCGCCGGCCGTCTACCTGCTGGGCCGCGTGCTCGGCTGAGCCGGCGACCGGGCGGCCGCGACCGGCCGCCGGTGATGACGAATCGTCACAGGTGATCGACAACCACTCCGAAGGGCCCCCGATCCGGGGGCCCTTCGGGGTTAGGCTCGCGTTCGGTGGCCACTCGGCCGTCCAGACGGGGCCGTCCCAGGTGGGGGAACAACGAGCATGCGCGCACTGCGAATATCCCTGGTTCTGTTCATCGTTCTCGGCGGTCTTTTCGTGCTCGCCGACCGGGTGGCGGTCGGGTTCGCGGAGGACGAGGCGGCGGGCCGGATCAAGAGCACCGAGGGCCTCGCGGACACCCCCGACGTCTCCATCGGCGGCTTCCCGTTCCTCACCCAGGTCGTCGCCGGCGAACTCGACGACGTGAAGATCGGCATCAAGGACTACGAGGCGCCGACCGGCGGCACGGGCTCCGCGGCGGGCACCATCCGTATCGACGACCTCGACGCCGAGATGCACGGTGTCTCCTTCAGCGGCGACTACAGCTCCGCCACCGCCGGCAGCGCCACCGGCACCGCGTCGATCTCGTACGCCGAGCTGCTCAAGGCCGCCAACTCCGAGCCCAAGGAGATCGGGTTCGGTTTCTCCGCCCGGGTCACCGGCCTCTCGGACGGCGGCAACGGCAAGATCAAGGTCGCCGTCGCGGTGACGCCCCCCGGTACCAAGTCGTCCCAGACGATCTCGGTGCTCAGCTCCGTCGCCGTCTCCGGCGACACGGTGAAGGTGCACGCGGACTCCCTGCCCACGCTCGCCGTCAAGCTCGCCGAGGGCCGGATCCGCTCGATCACCGACTTCCAGCAGAAGATCGAGCAGCTGCCGGGCGGGGTCAAGCTCGACAAGGTCGAGGCCGCCCCGGACGGGGTGGAGATCTCGGTGAAGGGTTCGGACGTCAGGCTCGTCGGGTAGAAGGCACCACCGAGGGGCCCCGGGGCGGCCCTTCGGGGAGGGCCTGTCCGAAAGGCGAGACGGGCCTGTCCGTACCGCAGATGCGCTGTCGCGACGGAGCCCGGAGCGGGACCCCCGAATCCGTACGGGCCGGGCTTCGACGACCCTCGGGTCCCACAGTGCGGACGATCGCGTCTCAGCATGCGACACACCGGTGACATGCCCGCCTGTCCGTCCCTACGATCGGACCCATGAAGCGACAGGCGGATCTCACGAAGCGGCGGGCAGTAGACCTGTGCCGCGTCGCCGCCATGCTCTGTCGCACCTTCTGAGCGGAAGCGCTCCCGCCTTCCGCGAGCCGGGCCCCTGGACCTCTCTTGTCCGGGCCACGATTGCGCCGCGCACGCCCTCACCGGCACGCACCGCACCGCGCACCCTCTCCATCGCACCACCCCGCCGCACCTGCCCCGGAGGAGAACGAGCATGAGCCGCAGCGACGTCCTGGTAGACGCCGACTGGGTCCAGGACCACCTGGACGACCCGAGCGTGGCGATCGTCGAGGTCGACGAGGACACGTCGGCGTACGAGAAGAACCACATCAAGAACGCCATCCGGATCGACTGGACGAAGGACCTCCAGGACCCGGTCCGCCGTGACTTCATCGACCAGGAGGGCTTCGAGAAGCTCCTGTCGGCCAAGGGCATCGGCAACGACACGCTGGTCGTCCTCTACGGCGGCAACAACAACTGGTTCGCGTCCTACGCCTACTGGTACTTCAAGCTCTACGGCCACGAGAACGTCAAGCTCCTCGACGGCGGCCGCAAGAAGTGGGAGCTCGACTCCCGCGACCTGGTCGACGGCTCGCAGATCCCCGAGCGCGCCGCCACCGCCTACAAGGCCAAGGCCCAGGACACCTCCATCCGCGCCTTCCGCGACGACGTCGTCGCCGCGATCGGCTCGCAGAACCTGGTCGACGTCCGGTCGCCCGACGAGTTCAGCGGCAAGCTGCTCGCCCCGGCGCACCTGCCGCAGGAGCAGTCGCAGCGTCCGGGCCACGTCCCGAGCGCCCGCAACATCCCGTGGTCGAAGAACGCCAACGACGACGGCACCTTCAAGTCGGACGACGAGCTCAAGGAGCTCTACGCCGCCGAGCAGGTCGACCTCGCCAAGGACACGATCGCCTACTGCCGCATCGGTGAGCGTTCCGCGCTCACCTGGTTCGTGCTGCACGAGCTCCTCGGTGTGCAGAACGTCAAGAACTACGACGGTTCGTGGACCGAGTACGGCTCCCTCGTCGGCGTGCCGATCGAGCTCGGCGCCAACAAGTAACCCCCAAGGCTGAAGGACGGAATCGAAATATGTGTGGAGCGAAGGCCGGCGGCCCCGACGCCTCGACGATCAAGCCCGGTGAGACCACCATCCAGGGCCAGGTGACCCGCGACGGCGAGCCGGTGACGGGCTACGTCCGTCTGCTGGACTCGACCGGCGAGTTCACGGCGGAGGTCCCCACCTCCGCGACGGGACAGTTCCGCTTCTACGCGGCCGAGGGCACCTGGACCGTCCGCGCGCTGGTCCCCGGTGGCACCGCCGACCGCACGGTCGTCGCCCGGACGGGCGGCCTCGCCGAGGTCGCGATCGCCGTCTGAACAGTGGACCGCCGTCGCTGACGGCAGTCGACCGAACGGCCGAAGGGCCGCACCCCCGGGGGTTGGACGCTTACCGGATCGGGGTGCGGCCCTTCGGCGCGTCCGCGCGGGCCCGTACCGCTCCGGCACTGCGCCGGACGGGTTGTCCGGGCCTACGCTGGTGGTATGTACGCACGCAGGCGTCGGGTGTATTTCGCCATGATGGGGACGTGCATCGTGCTGTTCGTCCTCGCCTGGGCGGTCGTGCGGCTGTGGTCGGTTCCCGCGGCCGTCGCCATGTGCGTGGTGGCCATGCTGATCCCGCCGGTCGCCGCGATGACGGCCAACCGGCGGGGGCCCGAGGACCGGTGGTGGGACGACCCGTCCGGCGACCCGACGTCCGACGAGTGGTGGGACGAACTGGACGGCAAGAAGCGGCGGCAGCAGTAGGAGCGGATAGGCGTCTATGTCGCGAACGAGGTTGTCCACCGTGGTGCTCGACGCGCCCGACGCCCATGAACTCGCCGGCTTCTACCGGCGGCTGCTCGGCTACGAGGTGCGGGCCGAGGAGTCCGACTGGGTCCTGATCGGCCCCCCGTTCGGCGAGGTCGCCCTCGCCTTCGAGACCGAGCCGCTCTACACCCCGCCGGTGTGGCCCGCGGGCCCCGGTGACCAGCGGATGATGCTCCATCTCGACATCGAGGTCGACGACCTGGCCGAGGAGACCGCCCGCGCCGTGGAGCAGGGTGCCCGGCTGGCCGACCATCAGCCGCAGGACGACGTACGCGTGCTGTTCGACCCGGCGGGCCACCCCTTCTGCCTCTGGGTGGACACACGCTCCAGGCGCCGCCGGAGTCCGTGAGGGCGCGGGGAACGCGGGCGGCGGTGGTCAGTAGACCAGGGCCTGCGTGCCGTCCGTCATCGCCTCCTGCACGAACACCTGCGCGCCCGCGATCCGTACGCCCTCGAGGACGTCCTTCTCCGTGATGTCGCGCCGGGCCGCGCACTGCGTGCACAGCGTGATCCGCCCGGCCGCCAGGATCGAGTCGATCAGATCGGGCAGCGGTGCCGCGTGCGGCAGCTCGAACTCGGCGGCGCGGCCGGGCAGCGCGAACCAGGAGGACTGGCCGGTCAGCCAGAGGGAGACCTCCACCCCGCTGGCCACGGCCACCGCGGCGACGGTGAACGCCTGGGAGCAGCGTTCCGGGGCGTCGGCCCCCGCCGTCACCTTGATCACGAGCTTGTTCGCCATGGCCGCCATCGTAGTCCGAATCGTGATCAACGCCGGTGCAACCCCGTGTGGGGGCCATGGGTCTCCTGTGCGCGGATACGGAATCCGCGATTCACCTTCTGTGGGGGGACGTGTTGGTAGTACCCGAAGGACCCGAAAATCCGGAAAGACCGGGCGTGCCCGAGGGCACGCCGAATGTCGTTCCCGAAACGACGGCGGACGCGCCGTCGGAACCCAGGCCGCGCCGCCGCGGCCGTACGACGCTGATCGTCGCCACAGCCGCCGTGCTCGGCCTCGTCGCCGGAACCTGCGCCGGATTCCTGGTGCAGGCCCACCGTGCGCCCACCAGGCTGCCGTCGCTGTCGCAGCCGGTGCTGACCCAGGCCAAGGGCCCCGGCCCCGAGCCGCTGTCCGCCGCCCAGGACCACCGGGTGAAGACGAACGGCGACCTGCGCAAGCTGCTCCTCACCCGGCCGAAGGGCACGAAGGAAGGCCACTGGGCGGGCAACGACGGCTGGATGGACCTGCCGGAGTACGCCGACAACTACGAGAAGCCGGCCAAGGTCTTCCCCGACCTCATCTCCGACGAGTTCCGCCGCGCGGCCGTCGTCGGCTGGGACGAGGGCAGCACGTACACGGTGGAGATCCGCCTGGTGCAGTTCCACCAGGAGGAGACCCTCAAGGCCGGCGAGTACGCGGACAGCGGGTACTACTGGGCCGAGAAGGAGGGCGGCACGCGCAGCTGGTCCGTCCCCGGCACCGAGGACGGCATGGCATACGTCCACACCCGGCCAGAGACGAAGCCGGGCTACTACCCGATGTACTCGGCGGAGGCGCACGCCTGGCGCGGTGACATCGCCATGGAGATATGGGTCTACGGGACCAAGCAGATCTCCAAGGACAAGATCATGGATCTGGCGAAGCGGCAGGTGGGACGACTGTGAGCGAGAACCCGACCGAGACCTCCGCCGAGGACCGCACCGAGACCTCCGCCGAGGACCTCACCACGGCCTCCGCCAAGACCCCTGCCGAGACCCTCGCCGAGGCCCGCGTCGAGGCATCTGCCGAGGCCGGCATCGAGGCCCCCGCCGGGGACCGCATGGAGACTCGTACCGAGGCCTCCACCGAGAGCCCTGCCGAGACCCCTGGCGAGGCCTCCGCCGAGGATCGTGCCGAGACTCCCGTCGAAGCCGTCGCCGAGCCCCCGGTGGTCGCCTCCGGCGAGGGCGTCGGCGAGGTCGGTGCGCAGGGTCCGGTTGAAGCCGAGGAGCCCGTCGCTTCCGCCGGTGAGTCCGCGGGAGAGACCGGCGCTCCGCCCAGGAAGCGGCTGCGCCGCGGCCGTGTGGCCGCCGTCTCCGGCGCCGTCCTGCTCGTCGCCGCCGTGATCGGCGGTGTCGGCTGGACCGCCAGCACCGTGGACGCCGCCGACCGCGCGCCGGGGAAGCCCACCTGGCGTCTTCCGAAGGCCGCGAAGGACAAGGACAAGAGCGGGAAGGCGAAGGCCGCCACGGGCCTCGCCGGCATGCTCCTGCCCTACGACGACGCCTACACGCGGGGCCCCGACCTCGGAGAGTTCGGCGCCGACGCACGGCTGAACGGCCGTCAGGCCACCGCGCTGCGCAAGGAGTCGCTCCGGGACATGCCCCGCACCCAGCGGCGGCGGTTGGAGAAGGAGATCGACGAAGAGCACATCAAGGGTGTGGTGATGCGCAGTTACGCGAGCGCGGATGCCTACGCCGTCTACAAGAAGCAGGCCTTCACCGCGCGCGTCACGCTGTCCCAGATGGAGAACCAGCGGACCGTGCGGAACATCTCGAAGGCCCAGAACGAGCTGCTCGCATCGCTCGGAATCTTCCGCAAGGGCCCGAAGATCGACGGCCACAAGAACGCCGGCTGCTTCCTGCCGCCCAAGAACAGTGCCGAGAAGCTCGACATGATGTTCTGCTCCGCGTACGAGGGCGATGTGCTGGTGACCGCCACCGTCTCCGGCATCAAGCCGCTCGACGGCCCGACCGTCGCCCGCTTCCTGACCGCCCAGCTCGACCGGATCACGGACCCGGGGGAGGCCGTATGACCGAGAACCTTGCCAACCCGGTAGCACCGGAGGCGGTCGTGGACGACACACCCGGGACCGGGCCGGAAACGGTCGTGGACGAGACGCCAGGGACCGGGCCGGAGGCGGCCGGCGGGACGGCGGCCGGTGCGCAGGCGCCGGCACCGGTCCCCGACGTTCCGGCGCAGGCGCCGGCACCCGTGCCCGACATTCCGGCCGAGGCGCCTCCGGCGGCACCCCGGGTGAAGAAGGACCGCCGTGTCCTTCGTGCCGTGCTGCGCTGGACCGCGGCCACCGTGGCGTTCGCGACGGTCGGCGCCGGTGCCGCGTACGGCATCACGCAGATGCGGCGCACCGACGTCCCGGGCCTGGCGACCGCGTCCGACGGACGGTGGGACTACCCCGAGATCGAGCTGCCCCCGTTGCCCTCGGGCAGCCCGCGCCCCTTCGCCGAGGCCAACAAGGCCGGCGTCCACTACGCCGATCTGCGCAAGCTGCTGCTGCCCGTTCCCGAGGGCGCGAAGGCCGACAAGGACCTGCGCGGCACGGACGGCTGGCTGCCGAAGGCGGACTTCCTCGACGCGTACGCCTCGAAGGACGACCGCGACCGCCTCGGCGGGCTGCTGACGGACTACGCCCTGCGGCACATCGCGGCCCGCGGCTGGACCACCCCGGACGGCACCCGCACCCGGATCTATCTGCTCCGGTTCGACACCGCCACGATCGTCGACGCGCTCCAGCAGGACGAGCTCACGAACTGGGACAGCCCGCAGTTCGCGCTGCGCGGGGCGGCCGACGTGCACAGCGACGGAGGATTCCCGGAGGCCAGCCAGGTCGACAACATCCCGCGCTACGCGTACACGGAGGCCAAGCCCTACGGCGCCGAGCAGGTCAGGCAGGCGTACCTGGTGGCCGGGGACACCCTCGCCCTGGTCGTGCAGTCCCGCAAGGGCGGTGCGGCGAAGATCCCCTTCCAGCAGACCGTCGTGCTGCAGAGCCAGCTCCTCGGCTGAGACGACCGGCCCGGCAAGGGCCACCTGGAAGAGAGGGCCGGGTCCCAGCCGCGTAAGCTGGGGCCCGGCCTTTGTGTACCTCCCCAGTTCCGGCCGAGCCCGGACGGGGACCCGTTCCGCTCACCGAGGAGCACACCCCGTGGAGATCTTCTTCGAAACCCTGCTGGTCCTGGTCTGCGTCGGCGTGCTCGCCTTCGCGGCACTGACCGTGAAGAAGCTGTACCAGGGCCAGCGCTGACCCCCATCAAGGAACTGTTCAGCTCATGATCGAGATCCCGTCGGACCTCCACAAGGACCTGGTCCCCCTTGTCTTCCTGCTCGGCGACTGGGCCGGAGTCGGTGTCCACGACTTCCCCGGTTCCGAGAAGTGCAACTTCGGGCAGGAGGTCAGCTTCACGCACGACGGGCGGGACTTCCTGGAGTACCGCTCGCACAGCTGGGTGCTCGACGAGAACGGCGAGAAAGTCCGGCCGCTGGAGACGGAGACCGGCTTCTGGCGCGTCGACGCCGACCGCAAGGTCGAGGTCGTGATGACCCGCGACGACGGCGTCGTCGAGATCTGGTACGGCGAGATCGCCGACAAGAAGCCGCAGATCGACCTGGTCACCGACGCCGTGGCCCGTACGGCCGCCTCCGGCCCCTACAGCGGCGGCAAGCGCCTGTACGGCTACGTGAACAGCGACCTCATGTGGGTCGGCGAGAAGCAGACCCCCGAGGTCGAGCTGCGCCCCTACATGTCCGGGCACCTGAAGAAGGTCGTCACCCCGGAGGACGTCGAGCGCTGGGCCAAGGCCCTGCCCGACGACATGCCGGACGACGGCATCGCCTTCTTCAAGTAGGACTCCACCGCGTGCCCCCGTGCCGCCCTGCCGTTCCTCAGGGCGGCACGCAAGGGAATGGTCCTAGACTTCCAGTGTGGTGAGCACCGACTGGAAGAGCGACCTCAGGCAGCGCGGCTACCGGCTGACGCCTCAGCGCCAGCTTGTCCTCGAAGCAGTGGACACCCTGGAACACGCGACCCCCGACGACATCCTCGGCGAAGTGAGGAAGACGGCGTCGGGGGTCAACATTTCCACGGTCTACCGGACCCTGGAGCTCCTGGAGGAGCTCGGGCTCGTCAGCCACGCCCATCTGGGACACGGTGCCCCGACCTACCACCTGGCGGACCGGCACCACCACCTCCACCTCGTGTGCCGCGACTGCTCGAACGTCATCGAGGCCGACGTCTCCGTCGCCGCCGAGTTCACCGCCAAGCTCCAGGAGTCCTTCGGCTTCGAGACGGAGATGAAGCACTTCGCGATCTTCGGCCGGTGCAAGGACTGCCAGGCCCGGCAGCAGTGACCGGAATAAGAACGGCGACCACTCGGTCGTAGTGTGTATGTCCATGAAGAGCCCCCTCCTGTCCCTGCCCGGCGCCGTTCCCGCCGAGGGCGTGGACGAAGGCGTCGCCGCCCACTACGGCGACCTGTTCCGTGAGCAGCGCGCCCTCGCCGACGGCGTCGGCTTCGTGGACCTCTCGCACCGCGGTGTCGTCACCGTCACCGGCGACGACCGGCTGGCCTGGCTGCACCTGCTGCTCACCCAGCACGTCACCGACCTCCCGGCGGGCCGTGCCACCGAGGCGCTGATCCTCTCCGCCAACGGCCACATCGAGCACGCGCTCTACCTCGTCGACGACGGCACGACGGTGTGGATGCACACGGAACCCGACACCCAGGACGCGCTGGTCGCCTACCTGGAGTCCATGAAGTTCTTCTACCGGGTCGAAGTCGCCGACCGCACCGCCGACTTCGCGGTCGTGGAGCTTCCGGCCGGTTCGATCGCCGAGGTCCCCGCGGGGGTCGTCGTCCGCGAGACGCCGTACGGCCGTGACCTCTTCCTGCCGCGCGCCGACCTGGAGTCCTTCGCCGAGACGGCGGGACCGCCGGCCGGACTCCTCGCCCACGAGGCCCTGCGCGTCGAACAGCACCGGCCGCGCCTCGGCTTCGAGACCGACCACCGTACGATCCCGCACGAGCTGGGCTGGATCGGTACCGCGGTCCACCTCCAGAAGGGCTGCTACCGCGGGCAGGAGACGGTGGCCCGCGTCCAGAACCTGGGCAAGCCCCCGCGCCGCCTGGTCTTCCTCCACCTCGACGGCAGCGAGGTCGTGCTGCCCCCGCACGGCACCGAACTGCGCCTCGCGGACGAGGACCCGGCCGGCCGCAAGATCGGCTTCATCACCACCTCCGTACGCCACCACGAACTCGGCCCGATCGCCCTGGCCCTGGTGAAGCGCAACGTGCCGGTGGACGCCCCGCTGATGGCGGACTCCACGGCGGCGGCGCAGGAGGTCGTGGTCGAGCCGTAGGGCTCACCGCTCCCGGGGGGACGGTGGCCAGAAGGCCCGCTTCTCCCGGGGGATGGTGGCTGTGGGGCCGACCGCCTCCGGGGTCATATCTCCAGGAGGACGGTGAACGGGCCGTCGTTCGTCAGGGACACCCGCATCTGGGCGCCGAACCGGCCCGTGGCCACCGTGGCGCCCAGAGCGCGGAGCTGGGCGACGACCTCATCGACGAGGGGCTCGGCCACATCGCCTGGGGCGGCCGCGTTCCAGGTGGGGCGGCGTCCCTTGCGGGCGTCGCCGTACAGCGTGAACTGGCTGATGACCAGCAGCGGCGCGTCGATGTCGGAGCAGGACCGCTCGTCGGCCAGCATCCGGACGGACCAGAGTTTGCGGGCGAGCTGGGCCGCCTTCTCCTTGGTGTCCTCGTGCGTGACCCCGACGAGGACGCACAGGCCCTCACCGCTGATCTCGCCGACCGTCTCGCCGTCCACGACGACGCTCGCGCCGTCCACCCTCTGCACCACCGCACGCATGCCGACCATGATGCCGTGTCATGGCTCCGTCGCGCCGTGCGGGCCCTTCGCGTGATTTTCCGGGGTAACCAACCCGCCATCTGGGGCCGATCGGGTCACTCGGTCACATAGCGGCCATCTGGGGTGGCACCATGCGGGGTGTTGCGGTCCGGCCGTTGGGCGGACCGCGCCGGTCGAGGGGACGGTAGAGGTACATGAGCACATCGAGGACCGGGCAGCAGACCGCGGCCGTGTCATTGACCCGCGCGAGCGTCCGGGCGGACGCGATGACGGCCCGGCCGCCGGTGCAGCGCACCGACAGCGGCCCGCTGGCGGCGGATCCGGTCCCGGCCGGCATCGCCGTCCTGCGGCTGCCCGAACTGCGGACGCTGCGCCGGGACGCCCAGCGGGACGAGGCCGACCTCAGCTACGTCCGCCGGCTGCTCCAGGGACGCATCGACATCCTGCGCGCGGAACTCGCGCGCCGCGGGGAGCGCCGGGCGCCCCACACGGCCTCCGGGCACCTCCCGTCCGTGGACCGGGGCAGGCACTCCGTCGTCGAGCGGCTCTCGGAGATCCTCACGGACGCGCCGGCCCGGTACCGCTCCTCGGCCCGCCATGTGACCGTGGGCACCCCGCACGGCGAGGAGTACCGGGCGCTGGCGGCCGACATGCTCGCCGAGGTGGAGCTGTCGGACCTGAACGCCCGGACGGACGACGAGCTGCGCGCCGGGCTCGGGCGGCTCGTCCGCTACGAGCAGCAGGTCTCCCGGCAGCGCCAGCAGCTCCAGCGCACGGCGGACGATTGCAGCGCCGAGATCGCCCGCAGGTACCGTGAAGGGGAAGCACAAGTAGACGACCTGCTCATCTGACGTGGCGGCCCCGGCGATCCCGGGGGCGAGGGGCGCGCCGGCACCAGCGAGGCGCGCTCCGCTCCGCGCAGGCGGGGGCACGACCCGGCCGCCGCCTTCCGAGCGGGTCCCGTTCCGGAAGGCCACCGCCGATGTCCGCAGCTCCCCGCACGTCCGAAGGCTCCTCCATACCCGACGCGGCGGCTCCGGGGGCCGTCTCCGGCGTCCCGGCCGGCTCCGGGGTGCTCCCGGTGCTCGCCGAGGTCGTACGGTCCGGATTCGTCGAGGGCCACCATCGCGGCAGCCTGGTGGTGCTGGCCGCGGACGGCTCGGTCGAGCTGGCCCTCGGCGATGCGGCGGCGCCGGTCTTCCCGCGCTCGTCGAACAAGCCCATGCAGGCGGCGGGCGTCCTGCGCGCCGGTCTGGACCTGGCCGGGGAGCGCCTCGCCCTCGCCGCCGCGAGCCACTCCGGCGAGATCTTCCACCGCGACCTGGTCCAGAAGATGCTCGTCGAGCACGGGCTGGACGCCGGGCAGCTCCAGTGCCCGCCGGACCTCCCGCTGGACCCCGTCGAGGCCGAGACCTACCTCGCCTCCGGTGCCGTCCGCGACCGGGTCACCATGAACTGCTCCGGGAAGCACGCGGCGATGCTGGCGGTGTGCGCGCAGCGCGGCTGGCCCACCGAGTCCTACCTCGACCCCGGGCACCCGCTCCAGCAGCTGATCCACACCGTGGTGGAGGAGGCCGCGGGGGAGCCCGTCGCGGCGGTCGGCACGGACGGCTGCGGGGCGCCCCTGATGGCGATCACCCTCACGGGTCTCGCCCGCGCCTTCCGTTCCTTCGTCCTCGCGGCCCCGGGCACCGCCGAGCGCCGCGTGGCCGACGCGATGCGCGCCCACCCCGAGTACGTCGCCGGCACCCGGCGCCCCGACACCTGGCTGATGCGCGAGGTCCCGGGCGCCCTGTCGAAGATGGGCGCCGAGGCCGTCCAGGCGGTCGCGCTCCCCGACGGCCGCGCGCTCGCGTTCAAGATCGACGACGGCGGTGGCCGGGCCCTGGGCCCCGTCCTGGCCCGCGGCCTGACCCTGCTGGGCGTGGAGTCCCCGGTCCTGGACCGGATAGGCAGCGCCCCTCTGCTGGGTGGCGGCCGAGAGGTGGGAGAGATCCGAGCGGCTTTCTGAACGGCTGACCAGCTGGGTGGTGCCGGTTCGGGCGCCGGGGTCGGCCGCAGGCGGGACCAGCCGGGACCGGGCCGACCCGGGTAGGTCCATGGCTGGGCCGGGGCCGGGGCCGAACCGGACGGGACCTCCAGGCCCGGGACCCCGGCGGCGAAGCCGTAGGCGCGAGCGGCGCGGGCAAGGGACGCGAGGAACCGCGCGCCCAGCCCCGGTCGACCGCGGTGGCCGGTCCGGGTCCGGGTGAGGCCAGGTAGGCCAGGTCGGTCGGGTGGCGCCGGGTGGCCCCGCTAGGCCAGGGTGCTGCCGGGGTGCGAGCCGGAGGCGACCGCGTCCCGGGCCCAGGTGGAAATAGGGGCGACACCTCGGCCAGGGGCCGCCTAGCGTGGGGCCATGACCCCGCACGATGCCATCGACGCGGCCGGCACGGTCGCCGCCGCCGATCCGATCGACGTACGGCCGATCACCCTCTCCGAGTTCCCCGACTGGCTGCGCGCCGTGAAGACGGGTTTCCTGCAGCAGCCGGTCGTCTCCGACGAGGAGCTCGAGAACCGGCTGCCGGTGGTCGTCCCGGAGAGAACCCGGGGCGCGTTCGACGGCTCCCGCTGTGTGGCGACGTTCCGGTCGTTCTCGCAGGAGCTCACCGCGGTCGGCGGGGCCGCCGTGCCCGCCGACGCGATCTCCGGGGTGACCGTCTCGCCCACGCACCGCCGTCGCGGCCTGCTGACCCGCATGATGAAGGCCGACCTCGCGGCGGCCAGGGAGCGCGGCGACGTCGTCGCGACACTCATCGCCGCCGAGTACCCCATCTACGGCCGCTACGGCTTCGGCCCCGCCACCACCGTCACCGAGTGGACGATCGAGGTACCCCGCACCGGACTCGACCCCCGCCGGGCCGGCCCGGACGACGGCGGGCGGATCGACCTCCTGGACGCCGAGGACGTGCGCAAGACGGGTCCCGAACTGCACGAACGGCTCCGGCACGGCCGGCCGGGCGTGATCGACCGCGACGAGCGGTGGTGGCAGATCAACACCGGCCTGCTGAACATCGGCCACGGCCCCTGGAAGGAGCCGTTCTACGCCGCGTACCGTTCGGCGTCCGGCGAGGTCGAGGGCCTCGTCTCCTACACGGCCGACGACGACTGGGGAGACTCCAACCAGCCCCACAACACGGCGGAGGTCAGGTGGCTGCTCGCGGTGACGCCGGCGGCCGAGCGCGCCCTGTGGGGCTACCTCTGCTCGATCGACTGGATCACCCGGGTCAAGACCGGCCGGCGCGCCCCCGACGATCTGCTGCCGCACTTCCTGCCCGACCCGCGCGCCGCCCGGATCACCGGCCAGTCGGACTGGCTCTGGGTGCGGATCCTGGACGTCGTACGGGCCCTGGAGGCGCGTACGTACGGGGCCGTCGGGACGCTCGTGCTGGACGTGACGGACGAGAGCGGACCGGACGGCGGCCGCTACCGTCTCCGGGCCGCGCCGGACGGTACGGCGACCTGCGAGCGGGTCACCGAGGAAGCGGACCTGTCGCTGTCCATCGCCGATCTGGCGACGCTGTGGCTCGGGGACGAGTCCGCGGTGCGGCTGGCCGCGCTGGGCCGGGTCCGGGAACGGCGAGAGGGCGCCGCCGCGCTGGCCGACGCCCTGCTGCGCACGTCCAGGCGACCGTGGTGCCCGGACATCTTCTGATGCTGAACCGCTGCTGCCTGTAGGGAGGTTCTCCTTCCGTGCGGGGTGCGGGTGACGACGACTGCGACGGCTGATCCGTAGCGATTCGGTTGTGGTGGTGCGGTTTCCTGCGGTGGTGCTGACTGACCGGGCTCCCGGCTCCCCTCCGGAAGGGAGCACGGTCAGCCGGACCGGCCGGACGGTGACGTCCGGTCAGCCGGACTGGGCGAGCAGCATCACGAGGATCACGGCCCCGATGCCGCTGACGGTGGTGTTCCGGGCCTTGAGCCCGACGGACAGCGCGACGAACGCGATGATGCCCATCGGCCCGTACTCCCACTGGATGAGTTGCTCGAATCCGATGGCCAGGGCGGCCACGGCGAGGGCGACGAGCGGCATGACGGTCCCTCCTCGGGGACGGGGAGGCGGACCCCCGCGGTGAGGACCGTCCGCCCCGCCACCTGGTGACCAGGCGACCCTTCGGCGGCCAACCCTCCTGAAGTTTGACCATGTTGTGCAAGTTGGCGACCAACTCACTCCTAGTTATCTCCGTGTTGGGACGACTCATAACCACCTATCGAGCAACTGCCCAAAGATGGCGGGAAGTTGTAGGGTTCTGGTTGTGGAGCCGAAGCATGCCGTCGTCAACGGACGGAACAGGTCACCACGGCCGCCGAGGTCTCACCGCGAGGTGGCCGACGAGCTGCGCAGCCGGATCAGGTCCGGTCAGCTGCGGGCCGGCCAGCGCATGCCGACCCAGGCGGAACTGGCCGTGGAGTTCGGCGTCGAGCGCGGCACGGTGCGCCAGGCGCTGCGCGTCCTCCAGTCGGAGCACCTGCTCGTCAACGTGTCCAAGGGGAGCCCGGCGACGGTCGCGGACCATCCCGAGCAGGCCCTGACCGGGCCGCAGGCGCTGCCGCAGTCCACCATGGTGGCGCTCGCCCCGCGGATCACCGCGGCCTTCGCGGCCCCGCACGTGCGGATCGACGCGCTGTGTCTGACCGCGGTCTCGCTCACCCTCGCCATCGGCGAGCCGTTGCGCGAGATTCACGCGGGACGCATAAAACCGGCCAGGGTCGACGTCCGGGTGCTGCTTCCCAGCCGGGACATCGACCTCGCGTTCCCGGCCCTGGTCGACGACATGGCGGACGACCGTCCGCGGCGCCGCTGGCTGGCCCACCGCAACGCCCAGGTGCGGGTGCTGCGGCACAATCTGCTCGCGCTGCGGGCCACGCACGGCATCGACGTGCGGGTCTCGTTCCGCGCGCTGCCCTTCACCCCGCCCGTGAAGCTGTACCTGCTCAACGGGGCGGAGGCGCTGTTCGCGTACTACACGCTCGCGCGGCGGGGCGAGGAGATCGACCACGAGTACCTGGAGCTGTACGACGCCCAGGGCACGCAGTCGATGCTGTTCCCCTTCGGTCAGGAGGCGGGACTGCGGGACACCACGTTCGTGGAGCAGTCCCACCTCTGGTTCGACGCGCTGTGGCGGACCATCAGCTCCGAACTGCTGATCACGAACTGAGGGCGGGCCCCGCGACCAGCAGCGCCAGGACCGCGGCTCCGATGGAGCTGCATGTGGCGTTCTTCGCCTTGATCCCGACGCTGAGCAGCAGCAGACCGACGATGCCGGTCGGCCCGTACTGCCAGTGGACGAGCTGCTCGAAGCCGACGACGAAGACGGCGGAGAGGAGGGTGACGGCGGGCATGGTGGTACCTCCTGCTTCTCTTCGGTGACGTGCTCGGGGTGATCGATGCCGTCGATGGACGAGGGGGAGGCAAAACTTCCGCCATCTTGGCCAAGTTGGCAACCAACTCTGGTTAGGTTGTCCCCACTTGGTAAGTATCCATAAACAACTTTCGAGTAACTCCCCAAAGATGGGGCAGAGTTGTACCGTTTGGTCGTGACTCAGGAGAACGTTGTGGTGAGTGACAGCGACAGAAGGCGTTCGCCCCAGGAAATCGCCGACGTCCTGCGGGAGCGCATCCGCTCCGGCGAGCTGAAGGCGGGCGACCGGCTGCCCACCCAGGCGGGACTGGCCGAGGAGTTCGGCGTCGAGCGCGGCACGGTCCGCCTCGCCCTGCGCGAGCTCCAGCAGGCGGGACTGCTCAGCAACGTCAGCAAGGGCAGCCCGCCCCGGATCGCGGACGTCACTCCCCAGCGCAACGGGCCGCAGCCGACCATGGTGGGCCTCGCCCCGCGTCTCGCCGCGGCGTTCTCCGTTCCCCATGTGCGCATCGACGCGGCCTGCCTCACCGCGGAGACGTTGACGCTGGCGCTCGGTGAGCTGGTCCGCCAGATCCACGACGGAAAGATCCGCCCGGAGCGCATCGACGTCCGGATCCTCCTGCCCAGCAGGGACATCAACCTGGCGTTCCCCATCTCCGTCGATGTCGACGGCGACGGCGACGAGGACCCCGTCCACAAGCGCTGGCTGGAGCAGCGCAACGCCCAGGGCCACGTCCTGCGGCACAACCTCCAGGCGCTGCGCTCCTCCCACGGCATCAAGGTCCATGTGACCTTCCGGGCACTGCCGTTCACCCCGCCGGTGAAGCTGTACCTGCTGAACGGGACGGAGGCGCTGATGGCCTACTACATGATCGCCAGGCGCGAGGAGGAGATCTCGGACGAGGAGACGCTGGACATGTACGACACCCTCGGTGCCGAGTCCCTGCTCTTCTCCTTCGACGAAGAGGCCGGAGGCCGGGACGCCGCGTTTGTGAAGGAGTCTCAGAGGTGGTTCGACGCCCTCTGGGAAACCATCACCACGGACCTGAAACTCTCCTAGTGACTTCTGATACGACGCAGACTGATGTGGTGGCGACTCAGACGGAGAACCTGCGGAAGGCGATCGACCGGGCACGCTTCGTGCTCTTCGACTTCGACGGGCCGGTCTGCCGGCTGTACGCGGGGCACGCCGCCGAGAGGGTGGCCAGGGATCTGGTCGAGTGGCTCGAACGGCAGGGGATGCGCGGCCTGCTGACCCGGGAGGAGCGGGACCACCCCGATCCGCTGGCGGTGCTGCACGCGGTCGACCGGCGCCGACCGCGCAGCGACCTGGTGGCCGAACTGGAGGCGAGGTTCACCCAGCAGGAGCTGAAGGCGGTGGACAAGGCCTGGCCCACCGAGTACGCCGACGCGCTGATACGGACCTGGACGGCCGTCGGCGTCAGGCTGGCCATCACCACCAACAACTCGCCCCTGACCGCGGCCCGTTACCTGGACGGCCGCGGCCTGGCCGACTGCTTCACGCCCCACATCTACGGCCGCACCCAGGACCTGCGCCACCTCAAGCCCGATCCGAACTGCCTCAACCGGGCCCTGAGCGCCCTCGGCGCGGCCCCCTCGCAGGCACTCATGATCGGCGACACCACCTCGGACCTGCACGCGGCCGAGGGGGCGGGGGTCCCGTTCCTCGGCTACGCGCGTAACAAGGAGAGGGAGGAGCAGCTCCGCAAGGCCGGGGCCGAGCACGTGGTGGACTCGCTGGAGACGGTGCTCCGGGTTTTGAGGGGGCGGAGTTGAGGGAGCGGACCTGAAGGGCGTGCGCTGCCCCGAGGGGGTGAATGACGGGCCGACTCGCGCGTCGGCGGCCGCTCTTCTGGAATCATGCCCATGCGCGAGTGGCGACGGAGTACCGTTCTCCCCTCTTTTCTCTTTGATCTGCGGCAGCGTGAGAGAACGGTAATGGCCCCCGGAACGACTTCCCTGGCTCGTGAGCGAGCCGTTGAGTTGAGTGGCGACGAGAGCTTGGTCGAAGGGCCGCTCCAGGGCTACCACCATGAGACGTATGTCATCCCGCTGCCGGCCGAGGTAAAGGGAGCCGAACAGGGCCGCTGGAAATGCCGCGAGCCGCGACCCGACCCCCTGTGGTTCGACCGACGCTGTTTCGCGTCCGAAGAGCAGGTGCTCCGCGCGCTGGACGGGCGGATCGAGGGTGTTCCCGGCCTCATCCAGGCCGGTTCCGCCAGTCTCCAGCGGTTCATCGAGGGAACGACGCTGGGCGCATTGCATGGATCCGGCACTGAGATCCCATTCGCCCTCTTCGAGCAAATCGTCGCCCTTTTCCGGCAGTTGGCCGGCGTCAAAATCGGTTCGCTCGACGTGGAACGGACGTGCGTGCCCGAGGATCGGCCCGCCGACGGCAATACCGCCGGGTTTATGGAGCGGCTCATCGTGTTCACGGAAGACGGGGTATACCGAAGGAATATGCAGGACGAGGTCCTTTTTCGCGGCCTCGGTCTGGACGGCGATCCTTTCGGGATCCTTCGCGAACGCGTCTCAGGACTGACCGCACGCCCTTTTTGTCTCCTGCACGCTGATCTGCACCGCGAGAATTTCGTGGTCGACGCGGAGCGCCGGCTCTGGACGATCGACTGGGAGCTGGCGATGTTCGGCGACCCGCTCTACGACCTGGCCACCCATCTGTACCTGATGCGGTATCCGGCGGACCAGGAGCGCTGGATGACCAAGCACTGGTGCGAGGCCGTCGAAAGGGTCGCCCCCGGCAGCTCGGCCGGCTGGAAGGCGGACCTGCCGAAGCTGCTCGCTTTCAAGCAGGCTCAGTCCGTCTTCACCGACGTCATCAGGACGGCGCTGTCGCTGGAGGAGGTGGGCGGGGCGGTCGATGGAGATCTCCTCGATGCGGCGGGTGACAGGATCCTGACGGTGCTGGCCGCCGGGGCGGAACCGCTGGGGAGCGAGGTGCCGCCCATGGAGAAGGTCACCACCTCACTGGGCGAGTGGCTCGAGGCTCGGGCCCAGAGTCCCGACGCGCGGTAGCCGTCCGCGCCCCGACCGGTGCGTAGGCTCGTGGGTATGAGTGACACCGGACTGCGCGAGCGCAAGAGGCGGCGGATGTACCAGTCCGTCTCCGACATCGCCATCGGCCTCTTCCTGGAGAAGGGGTTCGACGCCGTGTCCGTCGCCGAGGTCGCGGCCGCCGCCGAGATCTCCAAGCCGACGCTCTTCCGGTACTTCCCGTCCAAGGAGGATCTGGTCCTCCACCGGTTCGCGGACCACGAGACCGAGGCCGCACGGGTCGTCGGGGAGGGCCGGGTCGCCGGGCTTTCCGCGATCGACGCCCTGCGCGCGCACTTCCTCGACGGTCTGCGCCGCGAGGACCCCGTCACCGGTCTCAACGATCACCCCGCCGTTCTCGCCTTCCACCAGCTGCTCTACGGGACGCCGTCGCTGGTGGCGCGCATGTACGGCTACCTGGAGCGGTCCGAGGCCGCGCTCGCCGAAGCTCTCGCCGAGCCCCTGGGTTCCGGGTCCGACGCGCGGCTCGCCGCCGGGCAGATCACGGCCGTGCGCCGCATCCTCGCCGAGCAGAACCTGCGGCGGATCGCGGCGGGGGAACCGGTGGCGGCCGTACGCCCGGGCGCGGAGGCGGCGGCCGAGCAGGCCTTCGCCCGGCTGGCGGCGGCCTTCCCCGAGCTCGCCTGATCCGCGACTCGGCGACTCCGCGACTCCGCGACTCCGCGTCTCCGTCGCCTGTCCGGCGCCTCGCCGGACCCGCCCCGCGCTTCGGCGTCCGTTCCGCCCGACCCCTCATGTCCCACCGGCGCGCACCCCCGCCCTACGGCACCCGCACCCGCCCCGCACCGGGCTGGGCCCCACTCATGCCCCCACCCGTCCCGACCACCACCCACTATGATGTGACTGGGTTAAAAGTGTTACCCGGTTAAGTATTCCGGTACGGTGGATGGAATGACGTTTCCCGACCCTGGCCCCGCCCCGCGGCCTGCCCCGGGCCTCCCCGCCCCGGACCTCCCGTCCGCCGACCGCTCGCTCGCCCGCTCCCTCGCCCGCGAACGCGCGTACCACGAGGTCTGCCGGGCGGCGCTCGCCGCGATGGTCGACGGTGCGCAGGAGCACGTCGTCACCGGGGAGGACGTCTCCGCCTCGGGCGCCGACGCCGAAGTGCTCGGGTATCAGCTGCGCAGCAAGGCCAAGGAGATGCGGGAGCTGCCCCGGGGTCCGCTGTTCTTCGGCCGGCTGGACTTCCAGAACACGCCCGGCGCGGCCGGCGACCACGCCGGGCAGAGCTATCACATCGGGCGGCTGCGGATCAGGGAGCACCCGGCCGCCCCTCCCCTCGTCGTCGACTGGCGGGCCCCCGTGTCGCGCGCCTTCTACCAGGCGGGCGCCCGCGACCCGCAGGGCGTCGCCGTCCGTCGCCGCTTCGGCTGGGCCCCCGGCGGCAGCGGGAACTCGGCCGACCTCACGGGTCTCGAGGACGAACCCCTCGCGGCCGGGCCGACGGAATCGGCCGTGGGCGGGAGCGCCGAGGGCGTGGCCGGGGCACCGGCGGGCTCGATCCTCGCCGAGGAGATCGAGCGCCCCCGCGTCGGCCCCATGCGGGACATCGCCGCCACCATCCAGCCCGAACAGGACGACCTCGTACGGGCCGAACTGGCCTCCTCGGTCTGTGTGCAGGGAGCCCCGGGCACCGGCAAGACGGCCGTCGGCCTGCACCGCGCCGCCTACCTCCTCTACACCCACCCGCAGCGCGTACGGCGCGGCGGCCTGCTGATCCTCGGCCCCAACCGCACGTTCCTGTCGTACATCGCGGAGGTCCTCCCCTCGCTCGGGGAGACCGGCGTGCGCCAGTCGACGATCGGGGAGGAGATCGCCGTCCGTCCGGTGACCGGAGAGGACGGCGAACGGGCCGCGGCCGTCAAGCACGACGCCCGGATGGCACGGGTGCTGCGCCGGGCCCTCTACGGCAACATCGGGACACCCGTCGACGACCTCGCCGTGCCGGACGGGACGTACCGCTGGCGCGTCCCCGTCGCCGTACTGCACCGCATCGTGGACGACGTACGCGCCGAGGAACCGCCGTACGCCGTCGGGCGCGAGCGGGTGCGGACCCGGGTCGTGCGGTACGTGCGGGAGCGGGCCGAACTGCGGGCCGGGCCGCAGACGAACGCCTGGGCGCAGCGGATCTCGCGGGCCCGTCCGGTCGGCGCGTACGTCGACGCGGTGTGGCCCCGGGTGCGCCCCGAAGAACTGCTCGCCCGGCTCCTCACCGACGCCGGGGCGCTGGAGCGGGCGGCCGGGGGGATCCTCGACGCGCAGGAGCGGGAGGCGGTGCTGTGGGCGAAGCCGCCGCGGTCGTGGAAGTCCGCGCGGTGGTCGGCCGCCGATCTCGTCCTGCTCGACGAGATCGCCGGGCTGATCGAACACCCCGAGGGATACGGCCACTTGGTGATCGACGAGGCGCAGGACCTGTCGCCGATGGAATGCCGGGCCATCGCGCGGCGGGCGTCCTTCGGATCGCTGACCGTACTCGGGGACCTCGCGCAGGGCACGACCCCCTGGGCGGCGCGGGACTGGGGCGAACTCCTCGCCCATCTGGGCAAGCCGGACGCGGCGGTCGTTCCGCTGACGGTCGGGTTCCGGGTGCCCGGGGCCGTCGTCGAACTCGCCAACCGGGTGCTCGGCCTTCTGGACGTGGCCGTCCCCCCGGCCCGGTCGCTGCGCAGGGACGGCGAGTTGAGGATCCGGCCGACGTCCGACCTGCCGGCCGAGACCGTCGCGGCGGTACGGGAGGCCCTGGGCTCCGAGGGGTCCGTCGGGGTCATCGCGGCGGAGGCGGACACCGCGAGGGTGCGGGAGGCGCTCGCGGCGGCCGGAATCCCCTTCGCCGGGGCCGACGAGCCCGGCGCCCGGATCGCGGTGCTGCCCGCGAGTCTGGCCAAGGGCCTGGAGTACGACCATGTCGTGGCGGTGGAACCGGCAGCGATCGCGGAGGCCGAGGCGCGCGGTCTGCACCGGCTCTACGTGGTGCTGACCCGCGCGGTCTCGCGCCTGGACGTGATCCACGCCCGCCCGCTGCCCTGGTGACCCTGACGTGGCCCGTGCCCAGGGCCGGCCGGCCGACTTCCGGCGTGTCCAGGGTGGGACAGGCCGGCCGACTGCCGGTGTCCCGCCCTGGACGGGACGCCCTCGGGTCCGCGCGCCGTACTGGTTACCGCCGGGCCGCGCGGCGACGTACGAGCACGACCGCGCCCGCACCGGCCGCCACGGCCGCCGCCGCGGCGCCCACGAGCGGCAGCGCCGGTCCGGAACCGGTGGCGGCGAGGTCGCCACCCGTGGCGGAGGTGCTCCCCGAGGATCCGTTGGCCGAGGAGCCGCCGGTGGTTCCCGAACCGCCGCCGGCCGTCCCGGATCCCCCGGTCGTCCCGCTCCCGCCGGTGGAGCCCGACCCGCCCGCGGAGCCGCTCCCGCCGCTCCCGCCGGTCGCCCCGGAACCCCCCGCCGAGCCACCGCCCGCCGATCCGCTGCCACCCGTCGTCCCGCTGCCGCCCTCGACGCGGAGCAGGATGTCGGCCTTGTCGTTCGCCTTGTTCACGTCGTACGGGCGGGATTCGGCGTTGAGGGCCACCGAGCCCTTGGCTCCCGCCACCGCTTTGTTGATCTTCAGCTTGAAGGAGTAGGTGTTCACCTGGCCCTCGTTCACCCAGAACTGAGCGACGCCGCAGGAGTAGGTACCGGCTGCCGGGGTGTCGCAGTACTTGAGTCCCTTGACCACGGTCGTACCCGCCGGGATCTTGATCACGGTCCTGGTCGGCACCAGGTCCGGCATGCTCAGCACCCACGCGGGACCGGCGTTGGTGAACTTCACGTTGACGTCGACCGTGTCGCCGACCCGGCCCTTCAGTTCCGTTCCGGACACCTGGTAGTCGGCCGTGTTCACCGCGTTCACCCACACCCGGGCCGCGGCGTGGCCCTCCGAGCCGCTGCCGGACAGAACGGCGCCGGGCCGCTCCACCAGCTTCGATGCAGGAGCGGTTCCGCGCACGGGCCTGTGGGCGTACTCATCGCCGCCGGGGTATTCGTAGTCCCAGAGTTCGACGGTGAGCCGGTCGTGCAGCGCCTTGTCGAGGGCCTTGATGGGCAGCTTGTCGGGGGCGTAGACGACACCGGGCTCGACGGTCTGGTCGAACTCGCAGGTCAGCAGGGTTCTGGGCGGCAACTCGTCGTACTCGCCGATGTCCCACCGCACGCAGTTCGAGGGCACGTCGGCGAAGTCCAGCCCCCGGGTGACGTAGTACCACGCATAGACCTTGTCCAGCGCCTTGGCGCCCGTGGTGCCGAAGGTGGCCGGCGCATCGAAGGTGCTTCCCGGCTTCACTCCGTCGACGGGCGAGACGTTCAGCACCAGCCCGGTCCCGGAGCCGTCGGCCATGGCGCAGGGCGCGCTGCCCAACGTCATCAGCGCACCGGCGCCGAGAACGCCGACGGCCGTGCGAAGGGTGCGGAGGGTGGGTCCGGAGCGGGGCATGCGGCGACCTCTGGGATGAAGTGGGGGAAACAGAAGGCGAATTGCGGGTGTCGCAGTTCCGTAGTCCAGACCCACGCCGACATCGAACAGTTGTACAGGTTCCGCCGCTGTCCGTTCCCGGACTGCTTGGGAGTGTCTCGACTACGTCGCCATGGAGGCCTATGGACTGCTCACCGGCACTGATGACGAGTGCGGCGACGCATTCCATGAAGCCGTCGAAGTCGAGCAGGGCGCTGCAGCCGACGATCCAGGGCCCCGAGGCGAGCGGTGGGACGTGCGATGCGAAGACGAGGCGATGCGCAAACTGCCCAGGCTGAGCGTGATGTTTCCCCTCCGGCCACTGGCCCGGTAGGCGTGAAGGTGCAAGGGACGGCTCAGCTGTCCATGGTGCTGCGATGTGGAAAGCCCCGAACCCGCCCTCACCGCTTCGGATCTGCACGTGGTGATGTGCTGTGCGATGTGCACCTTTACCTGTACGCCATGCTGAGCTGCACTGTTGATGGGGAGTCGAACCCCCGCGTTGCTCTTCACGCGCCAGGAGTGGGCCGGAAATCCGCCGGCCCTCGGTGTGTGCACGCCTCCGAAGCGGCTACCTGCTCCACATCGTCCTTGTCTGCTGGGCTACTCAGTCCAGCAGATCCACCTCCCAGTTCGTGCGCTGGATCCGCACGTCGACCTCGCGGATCTCCCGCGCGAGGGCATCTGCCTGACCGCGCAGTTCCGCGACCGGAAGCGCGGAAAGCATCATCAGCTCCGACCGGAGCTGCCGGCCGTATCCCCGCTCGCCGCTACCCGCTGCCGCATCCGCCGCCGCGGTGACCACGGAGTGACGCAACCGCAGGACATCCCGGCGTGCGAGGGCATCGGTGAGCGTCCCGTCGGGACCCATCTCCACCGTGGCGTTGGTCCGGTTGATCCGCCGGATCAACGTTTCCAGAGTGCTCAGCACCTCACCGGCCTCAGCCAACAACTGGGCGGCATCCTCGGCGGGTGTCTCCCCCTCCTGGTACCGCGCACTGCTGACGACGCGCGCTCGCAACTGTTCTACGCGGCGCGTCGCCTCCGCACGTTCCGCCAGTGCCTCGGCAAGCTTCACCGTCTCCACCTCCCCGTCCATGAACTCGCACGAGTATAGGAGTGAGGAACGGCTCACAGGCACTTGGATTTTGACCCGCAGGGGCCCTGACCAGGCACTGGAGTGAGAGAGGGCGGCCGTGCCCTGGAGGCGTGACACACTTTTGCAAGCGGGTGCTTGCAAAAGTTAGCGAGGGTGGGGCATGGTGGGGGCATGGCATCGCTCAACGTCGGCAATCTCGGTGAGTACCTGCGGGAACAGCGGCGCAGCGCGCAGCTGTCGCTGCGGCAGCTCGCCGACGCCGCCGGGGTGTCCAATCCGTATCTGAGCCAGATCGAGCGCGGGCTGCGCAAGCCGAGCGCGGAGGTGCTCCAGCAGGTCGCCAAGGCGCTGCGGATCTCCGCCGAGACGCTGTACGTGCGGGCCGGCATCCTCGACGCCGAGCGGGACCGGGACGAGGTGGAGACGCGTGCAGTCATCCTCGCCGATCCCACGCTGAACGAGCGGCAGAAGCAGGTGCTGCTCCAGATCTACGAGTCCTTCCGCAAGGAGAACGGATTCGAGGTCGCGCCGGCGGACGAGACCGGTCACGGCACCGGCGCACCCGGTACTCAGGACACGCAGGACACCCAGCCTTCACCGGACACCGCCGTCCGAGGCCCCCGCACGGCCGACGGCAGCGATGCCGGTCCGCAGCAGACCGCGAGTTGACCGCGTTGCGGACCAATCAAACCCTCAGCTGAAAGCGATCACGGGAGGACCATCGCCATGGCCATCACCGACGACATCCGCAAGGCCGCCACGGACCCGACCCCGCTCTACTTCCTCGCCGGCACCGCCGACCTGGCCGTTCAGCAGGCGAAGAAGGTCCCCGGCATCGTGGAGCAGATCCGCGCCGAGGCCCCGGGCCGGATCGACAACGTGAAGAACATCGACCCCAACGCCGTCCAGGAGAAGGCCACCGCCCGCGCCAAGGTGGCGCAGGAGAGCCTGCAGGCCAAGGTGACGGAGATCCTCAGCACCCTCGACACCGACCTGAAGAAGCTCGGCGAGTCCGCCCAGGACTTCGCCCTGCGCGGTGTCGGCGTCGCCGCCGAGTACGCCGTGAAGGCCCGCGAGACGTACGAGAAGGTCGCCGAGCACGGCGAGCAGACCGTGCGGACCTGGCGCGGCGAGGCCGCCGAGGAGATCGAGGACTTCGCCATCGCCGTCGAGCCGAAGGCCGAGCCGGTCGAGGTCAAGGAAGAGGCGAAGCCGGCGGCCGCCGCCGAGGACGCCCCCGCCAAGAAGAGCCCGGTGAAGAAGGCCCCGGTTCGCAAGCCGGTCGCCAAGAAGACGACTCCGCCCGCGAAGTAGCCGAGCGCGGAGACATGATTCCGCCGTGCGCGGACGGGCCGGGCACTCTCTGAGTTCCCGGCCCGTTCTCCGGGTACGGTGGCCGTACAGACGACTCGATCGGGGCGGTGGGCATTGTGCTGATGACGGCATTCGGCGGTCTGATGTGGCTGATCTTCACAGCCATCCTCGTACTCGCCGTGGTGGCCTTCGTCCTGGCCGCCATCGCCCGCGAGGACGCCTACCGCGCCGCCGACAAGCAGAACAAGATGTTCTGGCTGATCATCCTCGGCGTCACCGTCGCGGTGAACCTGCTGGCGCCGTACCTCTTCCTGCAGCTCGCGGGCCTGGTCGCCACGATCGTCTTCTTCGTCGACGTCCGCCCCGCCCTGCGCCAGGTCTCCGGCGGCGGCCGAGGCCGCCGAGGCGGCAGCAGCAGCGACGGCCCGTACGGCCCGTACAACGGCGGCAGGTAAACCCTTTCCGGGCCCGGGACGGACTGAGCACGCTCACCACCACTCACCCGCAGCCGGGCGCCCACGCGAAGCCCACGACCCCGTCACGACGGGCGTCAGCCACCGCGCACCCGCAGCCGGGATCCGGCGCGAGGGGACGTGCCGGTACATCAGATGCCCGTATCCGGACGGATCGGAAGCAACCCGCGCCTCACAACGCCCCTGGGATCCATTCGGACACGGGCGGATGTACCGGCGCGGCCCCGACCCACCCACCGGCCCGGACCCGCGACGCAACCGGCCCGGACCCGCACCGGACCCGAACCGCCGAGCCCGACGTCAGCGACGGCCAGGGAGCCGGTCCAGCAGCAGCACCGCCACGTCGTCCGCCAGCTCCCCACCATTGAGCTCGCGCGCCTCGTTCACCGCAGCCCGCAGCAGATCCTCCCCCTGCAGCCCCTGCGCGAGCTGGCGCCGGACCATGTCCACCATGCCGTCCAGCCCCAGCCGCTCCTTGCCCACGCCGGTGTGCCCCTCGATCAGACCGTCGGTGTAGAGCATCAGACTCCACGCGGCACCGAGTTCCACCTGCATGCGCGGCCAGCGCGCGTTCGGGAGCAGACCGAGCGCGGGCCCGTTGTTCTCGTACGGCAGCAGCTCGGCGCGCCGGCCCGGCCGGGCGATCAGCGGCGCCGGGTGCCCGGCGAGACAGAGCCCCGCACGGCGGCCGTCCGGCGCGATGTCCACGGTGCACAGCGTCGCGAAGATCTCGTCGTTCTCGCGCTCGTGCTCCAGCACCTGCTGGAGGGTGGAGAGCAGTTCGTCCCCGCACAGCCCCGCGAACGTCAGCGCGCGCCAGGCGATGCGCAGCTCCACACCGAGCGCCGCCTCGTCAGGACCGTGCCCGCAGACGTCACCGATCATCGCGTGCACCGTGCCGTCGGCCGTGCGCACGGTGTCGTAGAAGTCGCCGCCGAGCAGCGCGCGCGAGCGGCCCGGGCGGTAGCGCGCGGCGAAGCGCAGCGAGGAGCCCTCCAGGAGCGGGGTCGGCAGCAGCCCGCGCTCGAGGCGGGCGTTCTCCTGAGCGCGGAGCTTGGACTCGGTGAGCCGGCGTTCGGCCTTGTCGGAACGTTTCCGCTCGACCGCGTACCGGATCGCGCGGCTCAGCAGCCGGCTGTCCAGCTCGTCGCGGAAGAGATAGTCCTGGGCGCCGACGCGCACCGCCTCCGTGCCGCGCTCGGCGTCGCCGGACGCGGTGAGCGCGAGGACGGCGTGGCCGGGGGCGAGCCGCAGGACGTGCTTGAGCGTCGCCAGCTCGTCGGTGCCCTCCGCCGCCCGGCCCGGCGCGGGCAGCGCGAGGTCGAGCAGGATGCAGTGGACGTCGTCGGTGAGCAGCCGCTCGGCCTCGGTGAGGTTGCGGGCGGTCCGGACGCGGATCGGCTTGCCGGCCGCGTCGAGCATCTCGGGCACGCCGAGCGAACCCGCCGGGTCGTCTTCGATGACGAGGAGGGTCAGATGGGTGGTGCCGGTGATCGAGGTCGTGGCGCGGGCTTCCGTTGCGGTGCCGGCGGGGCCGCCGGTGATGTCTCCGGATGGGCCGCCGGGTGAGAACACGGCTTGAGCCTGACCACTCTCCACGGCCGGGATCGCTCTCTGCCGCGGTACGGGTACGGGCATCGTCTGGGTTCCTTCCCTCCCCCCGAGGGCGTGGTGGGCGAAGGACCTCGACCCACCGACGGGGACCATAGCGCCCGCCGGTGCCGCAGCGGAATGGCGTACGGCGCGGCGCCGGGCAAAGGGCCACCGTCATATGCCGCATCCCGTACCGCACTTGGACAGGACGCGGCTCCTGCCGGGATGACGAAGGTCACGTCCCCGGGGACGAGGAGCGGAAGCCGCCGTGCCGCAGGTCACGTGCGGTGCGTCACGCGCCGCCCCTGCGCTGCCGCACAAGTCGGACCACCGGCCCGGCCGCGCGCCCCGACGCGCGCCGGATCACAGGCCCAGCCGCCTGCCGGGCGACTCACCCAGCCACACGCGGACCACCCGCCCGGCCACGCACCCGGCCACGCGTCCGGGAGCCCGGCCACCCGCTCGGCCAGGCACCGCACCCGGCCACGCACCGCACCCGGCCACGCGTCCAAGACCACGCACCGGAACCACCCGACCGGGACTACGCGTCCGGCCGGACAACCCCCAGGATCTGCATGGAACCCGCCCCCGTGATCGTCACCGTGCGTCCGGGGCGCGGGGCGTGGACGATCGCGCCGTCCCCGATGTACATCCCGACATGGCTGGCGTCGTCGAAGTAGATGATGAGGTCGCCGGGGCGCATGTCCTTGATGTCGACGTGCTTGAGCTGCTTCCACTGCTCCTGCGAGGTGCGGGGGATGGGGTGGCCGGCCGCGGCCCAGGCCTGGGAGGTGAGCCCCGAGCAGTCGTACGTCTTCGGGCCCTCGGCGCCCCACTCGTATGGCTTGCCGATCTGATCGGTCGCGTATTTCACGGCCTTCTTGCCCTGCTCGGACGCGTCGCTCTTGATGTCGGAGAGGACGCCGGAGCTCAGCCAGACGGTCTGCGCCTGGTGGGCGGCCTCCTCCTCCAGCTTGGCGAGCCGCTCCTTCTCCTTCTTCTCCAGCCGGGACTCCAGCTTCTCGGCGTCGGAGATCCGCTGCTTGATCTTCTTCTTGGCCTCGGCCCTGACCTCGCGGTCGGCCTCCAGCTTCCGCCACTGCGTGGAGGCGTCCTTCGCGTACTGGCGCAAGTCCTGCTGGGTGCGCGCCATCTCGTCGAGCAGCCCCTTGGTGGCGTGCTCGCCCATCCGCACCCGGCCCGCGCCGTCCAGGAACTGCTGGGGGTCGTCGCTCAGCCACAGCCGCGCCTCGGGCGGCAGCCCGCCGCCCCGGTACTGCGCGCGGGCCGCGGCACCGGCGCGGTCCTTCAACGCGTCCAGCTTCGCCTGGCCCTTGACGATCTGCTGGGCCAGCCCGACGATCTCGGCGGACTGCTTCCGGGTCTTCTCCTCGGCCGCGTTGTACGCGTCCGTGGCGACCGCCGCGTCGTGGTAGAGCTTGTCGAGCTTCTTGCGGACCGCTTCAAGGTCCTTGTTGCTGACGGGTGTCGGGGTCGCCGAGGGCGTCCTGGTCGGCGCAGGCTTCGGTTCCGGTGTGGCGTAGGCCGTCCCTGGCGACGCCAGCACCACGCAGGCGCATGCGCAGGCCAGCGCCATGGCCGCCGTGGTCAGACTCCACTTGCCGGATCCCATCCCCGCCCCCATCTGATTTACCGTCAGTAACTTGTGGATGCCTGAGGGATCGTGCCATGTCGGCGCGCAATGCGACAGAGCCGGGCAAGAACTCCCTTCCCCTCGCGCGCGAGGAGGGCGGGAACTCCCTTCCCCGGGGCCCCCGTCGGCATGACGATCTCACCCCCCGGCCTGTGTGACGTGCGACTCACCGAGATCGTTCCCCGCAGGTCACACGCCGGCCGTCTCCCGGACGCCACCGCGTCCCCGCCGGGCCCGCGGCACGCGGGCATCCCTCGGCACGCGCGCGCAGTGTCAGACCCTGGGCGCCAACGCCTCCCAGCGAAGCGTCACTTCGCCCTGGCGCCAGCGGGTGCTCCGGTCCACGACCGGCCAGTCGGCCGTCAGGTCGCGGACCGTCCGTATCCAGCGCTGCCGCGCGCCGTACGAGGCGTACGGCGCGGCCGCAGCCCAGGCGCGGTCGAAGTCGCGCAGGAAGGAGTGCACGGGCTCGCCCGGCACATTGCGGTGGATGAGCGCCTTCGGCAGCCGCTCGGCGAGGTCGGACGGACGGTCCAGCGACCCGAGCCGGGTGGCGAAGGTGACCGTGCGCGGTCCTTCCGGGCCGAGCGCGACCCATACGTGCCGACGGCCGATCTCGTCGCAGGTGCCCTCGACCAGCAGTCCGCCCCGGGTGCCGGGACCGGCCGGCGCGAGCCTCGCGCAGAGCCGCCGCCAGACCTCGGCGACCTGCTCCTCGTCGTACTGGCGCAGGACGTTCGCCGCCCGGATCAGCTGCGGCCGGCCCGGTACCGGGACCTCGAAGCCGCCGTGCCGGAACGCGAGGCCCTCGCGTTCGTACGGACGGGCGGCGGCGACGCGGGCCGGTTCGATCTCGATGCCGACGACCCGGGTGCGGGGCGCGGCGGTGCGCAGACGGGTCAGCAGCTCGACCGCGGTCCAGGGCGCGGCGCCGTACCCGAGGTCGACGGCCACCGGATCCGCCGCCCTGCGGAGTTCGGCGCCGTGCACCGCCGCGATCCAGCGGTCCATGCGGCGCAGGCGGTTGGGGTTCGTCGTCCCGCGCGTCACCGTGCCCACCACGGCGGTGCTCGCGCTCGAGCGGGGCCGAGAGTGGGGGAGGGATGCGGGACGGGTCGTCATGCGTACGAGAGTAGGCGGCCCCGGCGAGGCCCGGTGACCCTGTGGACAACCCTCGGCGCGACGCGACCGCCCCTGTGGAAAACCGACCCGCCGGCCGCACTCGGCCGACCTCGGATCCGCACCTCGGCCGACCTCGGATCCGCACCTCGGCCCCGGCGGCGCACCTCGACCTCGGCCCCGCGCCTCGCCACCGGCCGCGCACCGCGGCGGCCCACCTCGGCCCCCTCGGCGGATCCCCTGCCCCCGCCCCTGTCCTTGCCCCGGGTCCCCGCACCAGGCCCCCGCCCCGGGCGGCGGACCCCGAAAGCCTCCGGCGGTGACCTGGGCGAACGGAGAAGCAGACGCACCCGAACCTCGAACGGTTGAGCGATAAGGGGTAATGATTCGGCAAAGGGGAAATGGGGCGGGCCTCCGTGGCGTTCCACCTGCTGGAGGGCGTGACACGTCCTCCGACCGGCATGCCCGCAAGCGAGGAGGACCGCCACGTGAGCCAGTACGTCAGCAGGCTCGGGCGTCGCTCACCTGCGGCGGCCTCGCGGCTCAGACTGCACCGCAGGCCCCGGCGCGTGGCCATGCTCTCCGTGCACACCTCGCCCCTGCACCAGCCCGGCACGGGCGACGCGGGCGGCATGAACGTCTACATCGTCGAACTCGCCCAGCGGCTCGCCGCGATCAACATCGAGGTCGAGATCTTCACGCGAGCCACGACCGGGGCCCTTCCCCCGGCCGTCGAACTGGCTCCGGGCGTCCTCGTCCGGCACGTCGACGCGGGCCCGTACGAGGGCCTCGCCAAGGAGGACCTCCCCGCCCAGCTGTGCGCCTTCACCCATGGCGTCATGCAGGCCTGGGCCGGGCACCGCCCCGGTTACTACGACCTCGTGCACTCCCACTACTGGCTCTCGGGCCACGTCGGCTGGCTGGCCGCGGAACGCTGGGGCGCGCCCCTCGTGCACGCGATGCACACCATGGCCAAGGTCAAGAACGCGGCGCTGGCCGAGGGCGACACTCCCGAGCCCGCCGCCCGTGTCATCGGCGAGACCCAGATCGTCCGCGCGGCCGACCGCCTCATCGCGAACACCGCGGAGGAGGCCGACGAGCTCGTACGCCACTACGGGGCGGCGGCCGGCAGCGTCGCCGTCGTCCACCCGGGCGTCAACCTCGACCGCTTCCGTCCCGCCGACGGCCGTGCCGCCGCCCGTGCGCGGCTCGGTCTCCCGCAGGACGCGCTGATCCCCCTCTTCGCGGGCCGCATACAGCCCCTGAAGGCTCCCGACGTGCTGCTGCGCGCGGTCGCCGTGCTGCTCGACGAGCGGCCCGACCTGCGCGGCCGGATCGTCGTCCCCGTGGTGGGCGGTCCGAGTGGCAGCGGACTCGCCAAGCCGGAAGGGCTCCAGAAACTGGCCGCGCGGCTGGGCATCGCCGACGTCGTGCGATTCCGGCCGCCCGTCGGCCAGGACCAGCTCGCGGACTGGTTCCGGGCCGCCTCGGTGCTGGTCATGCCCTCGTACAGCGAGTCCTTCGGGCTGGTGGCCATCGAGGCGCAGGCGGCCGGTACGCCGGTGCTCGCGGCCGAGGTCGGAGGTCTGCCGGTGGCCGTGCGCGACCAGGAGACCGGCTTCCTCGTCCAGGGCCACCATCCCGCGGACTACGCGCGCGTGCTGCGCGCGTTCGCCGACGACGAGAGCCTGGTGCCCCGGATGGGCGCCGCCGCGGCGCGGCACGCGGAACGCTTCGGCTGGGACACCGCGGCGGCGGAGACGGCGGACGTGTACGCGGCGGCGACCCAGGACCACCGGCGCCGTCTGCGGGCGCATCACGCCTGATGCGCGGGGCGGTCCGGGGCGACGGGTGCCGTCTGAGCGCTCATCACGCCTGACGCGCGGGGCAGTCCGGGCCCACCACGCCTGACGCGCCCGGCGGCCCGGGACCACGGGTGCCGCCTGCGGCCCCACCACGCCTGACACGGGTGGGGGCCGGGACCACCGGCCCCGCCCCCGGGACCCACCCCGCCCCACGAGCGCAACGCACGCACCCCCACGCCGTCGGCAAGCCCCGAACGCACCCCCGACATCGGCCACCGTCCCCGCACGTGCCACCGGGCGCGTCGCCCCCGGTGCCGGTCACGTACGCTCGGGCCATGGCTGACGCAGGGTCGATCATCGAGCGGGTTCTCACCGAGGCCGAGCTGGAGTGGGAGAGTCCCGCGGCGGGCTCGTACGTCGTGAAACTGCCCGGCACCCGCAAGCTCTCGACGACGGTCTCGCTGATCGTCGGCAAGCACTCCCTGTCGCTGAACGCGTTCGTGATCCGCCACCCGGACGAGAACCACGCGGCGGTCCACCGCTGGCTCCTGGAGCGCAATCTCAAGCTCTACGGGGTCGCCTACGCGGTCGACCCGCTCGGGGACGTCTATCTGACCGGCAAGCTGCCGCTGGCCGCCGTCATCCCGGAAGAGGTGGACCGTCTCCTCGGGTCCGTCCTCGAAGCCGCCGACGGTGCCTTCAACACCCTGCTGGAACTCGGGTTCGCCTCCGCGATCCGCAAGGAGTACGCCTGGCGGGTGTCCCGGGGTGAGTCGACGCGCAATCTGGACGCGTTCGCGAACCTGACGCAGCGCCCCAGCAGCTGACCCCCCGCGCCCAGGGAGGTTCTGCCCCATCTCACGGGCGGGCGTAGCGTCCCGGGGTCACTCCCACCAACCGGCGGAAATGCCGGGTGAGATGGGACTGGTCGTAGAAGCCGGTCAGGGCGGCGACCTCGCCCGGCGGGCGTCCGTCGAGGAGCAGACGGCGGGCGCGGTCCACGCGACGGGACATCAGGTACTGGTGCGGGGCGATGCCGAACGCGCCGCTGAACGCCCGTACCAGGTGCGCGGGATGGGCGTGCACGAGCCGGGCTGCCTCCTCCAGGGCGATCCCCTCCACGACCCGTTCGTCGAGGAGTTCACGCAGCCGGCGGGCCAGCGGCCGGTCCTCGTACGGGGTGGGGAGGGGCGTCCGCGGGCGGAGCAGCCCGCGCAGCCGGTCGGCGATCAGCGTCAGCCTGCTGTCCGCCTCCAGTTCGTCCCCGGGGTGGGCGAGCGCCGTGTGCAGCCGGGCGACGCGGCTCCGCAGGACGGGGTCCGCCAGATCGGGCCCGTCCACCGCGGGGCCGATGAGGTCGTCGGCCAGGCGTGAGCCGTCGAGGTAGAGGACCCGCTTGCGGAAACCGTGCTCGGTGGCGGGTGCGCCGTTGTGCGGGATGTGCGGGGGCAGCAGGGTCACCGTGTCGCGCGGGGTGCCGTGCTCGTGCCGGTCGAGGTCGTAGCGGACGGCGCCGTCGTCGACGATCAGCAGGGTCCACGCCTCGTGCACGTGCATCGGGTACGCGTACCCGGTGTAGTGCGCGTGGAAGACCTCGACGACACCCGGGACGCCGGGGCGCCACGCGGAGGTCTCACGCCGAGTGGTCACGCAAAGAACGTACAAGACGACGGCGTACGCAGGTCGGCAGTCTCATGGCATGAGTAGCGAGAACGAGACGAGCCCGGTCGGTGACGGTGCGAGCGGCGGAACGAATGGGCCTGTGCCCGGTACGACGAGCGGGCCCGCACCCGGTGCGGTGGGTGGGCCCGCGCGCGGTGCGGTGGGTGGGACGGGCCTTGCGGAGGCCGCACCCGTCCGCTTCGACACCAAGATCACCGTCGTCCTGCGTGACGACCTGGAGCCCTGGCAGCGGCTCAATGTGACCGCCTTCCTCGTCAGCGGCCTGGGGACCACCGTCCCCGAGGTGATCGGGCAACCGTACGAGGACGCCGACGGGGTCTCCTACCTGCCGATGTTCCGGCAGCCGGTCCTGGTCCTGGAGGCGTCGAAGGAGACACTGACCGCCGCCCACGCCCGCGCCCTGTCCCGGGCGCTCCCGCGCGCGGTCTTCACGTCGGACCTCTTCGCCACGGGCAACGACCGGGACAACCGCGCGGCGGTACGGGCGGTGCCGACCGCCGAGCTGGACCTGGTGGGACTCGCGGTGTACGGGCCGCGGAACGCGGTGGACAAGGTGGTCAAGGGGGCGCGGATGCATCCGTGAGGTGGCCCCCGGGGTCGTCAGGGGCGTCTGTGGTCCGGGGTGCCCGGGCGCGGCAGGCCCTGGCCGGGGGCTTTGTCGGCCCCGGGCCCTTGGGCCGGGGCCTCTGCCTCCGGGGCACCCCAGCTGGGGCTGCGCCTGTCGGGGCGGAGCCGATCGTGCCCGACGCCCGTCAAGTGGGGCGAGCCCGTAAGCCCGAGGCCCGGGCCGCGCCCGCTGGGTCCGCGGGGAGCGCCCGCCGGGCCCGCGGGGAGCGCCTCAGGCCCGGCTCGCCTCGGCCTGGGTGGACTCCCGCGCCGGTTCCCGGACCACGACATCGCGTACCACCGATTCCCGTACCGCCTCCGGAACGGACTCCCGTACCGCCTCCGGAATCGACTCCATGACCGTCTCCCGTACCGGCTCCTCCGCCGGGAGGCGGCGCATGAGCAGTCCGTAGCCGAGACCCGCCGCCGTGCCGACCACCGCGCACAGGCCCCAGAGCCAGGCCGCGCCGAAGCGGTCGATGACGACGCCGGACATCACCGGGGCGATGAGCGAGGCGAGGGCCCAGGAGAGGGTGTACATGCCCTGGTAACGGCCGCGTCCGTGGACGGGGGAGAGGCGGACGACGAGACCGGTCTGGGTCGGCGCGTTGACGATCTCGGCGAGGGTCCACACGCAGACGGTGAGCGTGAAGACGCCGACCGACCCGGCGAAGGCGGTGAGCCCGAACCCGTACCCGGCGAGCAGGGACGAGATCACGAGCAGCCACTTGGGGTCGCGGTGCTCGATGAAGCGGCCGACCGGGATCTGCAGGGCGACGATCATGACGCCGTTGACGGCGATCGCCGTGCCGTAGTCGGCCGGGGTGAAACCGGCCCGGCCCATGGCGACCGGCAGTCCGACGGCGCCCTGCTGGAAGACGAGGGCGACCAGGAACGACAGCCCGACCACGCTCATGAACCGCCCGTCGCGCAGCACGGTCCCGAGTCCGACCGGGGCCTCCGCGTCCCTGGCGGCCTGCACCGGCTTGGACTCGGGGAGCTTGGC
Source organism: Streptomyces aureus (assembly GCF_000725495.1). Classification (GTDB taxonomy): domain Bacteria; phylum Actinomycetota; class Actinomycetes; order Streptomycetales; family Streptomycetaceae; genus Streptomyces; species Streptomyces aureus_B. The sequence goes on along the minus strand of NZ_JNZD01000018.1, from coordinate 96,338 downwards.
GAAGACGACGATCGCGCAGGCGAGGGTCATGCCGGCCTCGATGAGGAAGCCCGCGAGGTAGCTGAACTCGGCGATGAAGCCGGCGCCCATCGAGGAGACGGCGAAACCGAGGTTGATGGCCCAGTAGTTGAGCGAGAAGGCGCGGACGCGGTCCTCGGGCCGGACGATGTCGGCCATCATCGCCTGCACGGCGGGCCGGGAGGCGTTGCTGGCCATGCCGACGAGGAAGGCGACGGCGGCGATGGCCACGGGGTCGTGCATGAACCCGAGCAGGGCGACCGAGGCCGCGGTCGACACCTGCGCGACGAGCAGCGTGGGGCGCCGCCCGAACCGGTCGGTCATGACACCCGCGACGAGCGAGGAGATGACACCGCCGAGGCCGTGCAGGGAGGCGACGAGACCCGCGTACGAGGCGGAGTAGCCGCGGTCGAGCGTCAGGTACAGGGCCATGAAGGTGGCGACGAAGGCGCCGAGCCGGTTGATGAGGGTGCTGGTCCACAGCCACCAGAACTCGCGGGGGAGTCCTGAGACGGTCTCGCGGACGGCACGTCTCATGACGGCGGCTGGCATGGGTCCCCCACGGATGTAAGCGGCTCGGGCGGTGAGCACAACTTACGAGGCGCCCGCCTCGCAGAGCCACTCAATTAACAGATGCCGTCAACTGAACGGCGCCGGAGCGGGCGGGGGACGGCCGTACGGGGGCTCCGGTGTCCGACTGATGGCCGGAGGAGCGAGGGGTCGCGGGGTTCGATTACGCTCGGAGCCATGGCCGACGCACCGTACAAGCTGATCCTCCTCCGCCACGGCGAGAGCGAATGGAACGCGAAGAACCTGTTCACCGGATGGGTGGACGTCAACCTCAACGAGAAGGGCGAGAAGGAGGCTGTCCGCGGCGGTGAGCTGCTGAAGGACGCCGGCCTGCTGCCCGACGTCGTCCACACCTCGCTCCAGAAGCGCGCGATCCGCACCGCGCAGCTCGCCCTGGAGTCCGCGGACCGCCACTGGATCCCGGTCCACCGCAGCTGGCGCCTGAACGAGCGTCACTACGGTGCCCTCCAGGGCAAGGACAAGGCCCAGACGCTCGCCGAGTTCGGCGAGGAGCAGTTCATGCTGTGGCGCCGCTCGTACGACACCCCGCCGCCGGCGCTGGACCGCGACTCCGAGTACTCCCAGTTCGACGACGCGCGCTACGCCTCGCTGCCGCCGGAGCTGCGTCCGCAGACGGAGTGCCTGAAGGACGTCGTCGTCCGCATGCTCCCGTACTGGTTCGACGGCATCGTCCCGGACCTGCTGACCGGCCGCACGGTCCTGGTCGCGGCCCACGGCAACTCGCTGCGCGCCCTGGTCAAGCACCTCGACGGCATCTCCGACGCCGACATCGCGGGCCTGAACATCCCCACCGGCATCCCGCTCTCCTACGAGCTCGACGCCGACTTCAAGCCCCTGAACCCGGGCGGCACCTACCTCGACCCGGAGGCGGCCGCGGCCGCGATCGAGGCGGTCAAGAACCAGGGCAAGAAGAAGTAGAGAACGTGATCATGCCCCCGACCTGCGCATAAGGCGCGGGGCGGGGGCATTTTTACGGCCTGGGCCCTCTGTGGGACCTCAGCGCGGCGGGTCCTGCGGCGGTCGAAGTGCCTGACCGAGAGTCTTGCGGGCCAGGTCGCGGCTGCTCGGCATGAGGTGCGCGTACTCCTCCGCTGGAACGACCCGAGCTGTCGTGACCCAATGCGCGGGAAGGGTCATGGGCCGTGCCCACACTCAGCGGCGTCACATCGGGGAGGCCACGACTGCCTGTTGCGCGCCGAGGAGCTGGCACCGGAGTCGGTGCGCACGCACATCGCAGTCCGAGAGTGCATCCGCGAGCTGGTGCTCATCGCAGGCAGGAACGCGCCGGCCGAACTCTTGGAGCTTGCCGAACGAGCCGACGCCCTTTCGTACCGCGGCTGGAACACCCGCTGCCTCAACCTTCCCGGCACGTGATCAGCAGTACCGAAGAGGCCACCTCCGCCTAGGCCAGGGTGGCCTCTTCGGCTTTCGCGGTGGACCCGACGCCCACAACCCGCAAATCGCTAAGAGTCGCCGTGACCTGCGGAAATGGACACTTGGCGACAATGCATGCCGATACATGCCTGGACGCTAAACGTTTTGGTTGGCGTCCATAAAACAGTGACTCACTCTATCGGGCAGCGTCGACGCCCTGAGGGGGCCGGATACACATCCATACAGCCGGGTCAATGTCTAGCCAATTCCGCGACATTAAAAGGAAGTTGGGAACATCAAAAGTCAGGGCGCCGTCCCTGTTCGATCCCGCTCGCTGTACGATCCGTCACATGGGACCTCTGAATCCGCCACACCCTGAACTCATAGTCGGACTCATCAGTTTCGCCCTGGTCTTCGCCGTCTTCGCGAAAGTCCTGGTTCCGCGCATGGAGAAAATTCTTGCGGCACGTGACGAGGCGATCGAAGGCACCGCCGAGCGGGCCGTCGCACTGAACGAGGAAGCGCGTCGCATCCTCTCCGAGTACCAGGCCGAAATCAGCACTGCCCGCCACGAAGCAGCCCGGCTCCGCGGGACCGCGACCGAAGAGGGAGCCGCCCTTCTCGCGGCCCTGCGCGCCGAGGGCGTCAGGGAGCGCGAGGACCTCGTGGCGTCGGCCAAGGCGCAACTGGAGGCCGACCGGATCATCGCGGAGGCCGAACTGCGTGAGGACATCTTCACACTGGCCACCGAGCTGGCGAGCCGCATCATCGGCGAACCCCTCGACAACCTGATCGGTGCACGCGCCCTCGCGGACGAGTTCTTCGCCGGAATCGAGGCCGGGGAACCCGCCAAGGGCTGACCCGGGCCGCGTCCGCCGGCACCCCCGCCCGGCGTCCGCCGGAGCACCTGCCTCGACTGTCAGCCGCTGTCACCGAGGGTGATAGAAGGAGCGGCCCACGCCGGCGCGGCTGTTGGCAGCTCGCTGGGCATCGTTGTGCACTTCCCGCTGGCCCGGCGGACAAGCAAGAAGAGCACCGCTCGCCAGGCGTGCTCCTCTTGGTTTTGCGCCAGCCGTTGGACAAGCGACCGCATCCCCGCGTGTTGCAGTTCCCCGCCGCGTCGTCGGCAGGCGTTAAAGAGGCCACCCTCACCCGCGTGAGGTGGCCTCTTCTGCTGTCCCAACTCGGGGCTGGCGTCCGCAACCCGCCCCGCACGGCGGCACACGCGATGCCCTCGGCGCTTGTCGCTTGTCGCTTGTCGTGACGAGGTAGCGCCCCACTGCGCGGTAGTCGAAACACGCTCTGACCTGCGAGCCGATGAGCGATAAGACAAGCGACAAGCGACAAGGCAGAGGGCTGAACGCGGACCACAGGGAGACCAGGGTTACGGATTTCTCTACCTCATCAAGCCCCGGCTGCGCTCCGCTCCGCCGGGCGCGCTCCCGGCTCCGCGCCGGGCGCCGCTCCTGCCTCCGGCCCGCTCCGCCCACGCTGAGCCGACGCGCGCTCCGGGATGGGAGCTGGGGAGGGTAGTGGGTTGAGCAAGAGGGGTTTGCGCAGCAGTCAAAGCCGAGCACCGGCCGAGCCGGGGGTGGAGGACCGGTGGTCGAGGTGACGCGATGTCACGGCTGTCCGCCGAGCCCGAGCTTCTTCACTCCGAACGGGGAGAAGACCATATGGGCAGCCCAGCCGTGGTGGATGAGAGCTATCTGGGACGGCATTGGCGTCAGCGGATAGACGGCCTTGCCCCGCGACCAGTTCGCGAGCAGGCCCTCGGTGGTGTCGACCGCGGAGACGACCATCGTCACCTGGAGCTTCCCGTCGCCCCATGTGTTCCACAGGGCCCACCCCTCGGGCCGGGCCTCGACTCCGAGACGGGCGCACGCCTCCTCGTAGGTCTCCTCCATGCCGTCCGGCATCGCCCCGGGACGCAGAACCACCACGCCTGCGAGCTTCAGCTCGGGGCGATCCGTCTCATAGTCGAGGCAGCCGTCCCCGGGAAAGTGGTAGTGGCGAAGTCCCCGGGCCAGCGCGTTCACCGCCCGCTGCAGGGGTGTCGCGTCGTCTGCTTCGGGTTGATACGAGAGCCAGCCCTCGGCCGAGGCGGCGCCCGCGACCACGCCGGCGAGCCGTTCTATTTCTCGCAGGTGGTCGAGTTCGGAGAGTTCAGGTCGCGTCACGGCGGTCAGTTTCGCAGCGGCGCACGGCCGGGGCATCCCAGTTTCCACGCGCCTCGGATATGAACCGGGCCCTCGTCGGCCGGGCCTGTCAGGGGCCGACCCGATAGGTCCCGGGGCAAAAGGTTGTTGCAGTGGGCTGACATCAGCGGCTGACACCAACAAGCGCGAACAACGGCGGTCTGCGATGAGACTTGGCGGACGCTCACCCCAAGCGCCGAGCTGGTTGGCCGCTGTCGACGGCGCTCTGCGATCGACCTGATAAAGATGAGGCCAGACCTCAATAATTGCGATGTAACCTACGGCCGGGGGAGAACATCGAAGGCGGGGGTTCAATGCGGAGAGCAGTAATCGTGTCTAAGGCCGTGCTCACGGTGATAGGCACATGGCTTGCCCTCGTGGTGGCGATCGCCCTTCCAGCCCTGCTTCCGGAGCGGTGGGAGTACTACATGATCTCCCCTGCCAGCGTGGGCCTGTGGATGCTTTCAATGCTTGTAGGGCCCGTCGCAGTCTGCTGGAAACTGCGCTCCTGGATACGGACGGTCCCCGGTGATCCGCAGCGGCTGGACATCTGACTGGCCAGTCCACGGCCCCATGCCGTGCCAAGGATGGAAACCCACAGGTCAGACCTGAACTACCCAACCTCGCTCCTAAAGCGGTGGCCGGCCAGCAGGCAGGTGGCTGTACAGCAGCGAGGTACAGCAACCATCACGGCCAGCCCCCACTGCCATCGGCCGTGGGCGACCGTCTGGCGTGCCTCGCGGGCCTCAGTGACCACCGTGCCCATGGTTCGCATCGAGGGGGCAGTCGCCAGCTGGGAGTTCCTGACGACGTCGAGCGAGCGAGCGCAGCGAGCCTTGAAGGTCGCGCGGACGGCTAGTGCTGTGACCACGAAGGTTCACCGGGTGGGTCATCTCGATGGCTCCCAGCGGCAGTACGGTCGGCGCACTACAAGGAGCAGAGGAGCCCCGGTGCGCGCAAGAGACAGCATCGCTGATGGCCACGGCCAGCGGGCCGTGGCCGTCAGGTGGATACAGGCCCTGCTGTTCGGAGTCGTTGTCCTGGCAGTCGGATTCCGTGTCTGGGAGCGGGGCCACGGAGGCGCTTCGAGCTCGATCGTGTTCGGACTGATGGCCGCATCGGCACTGTCCGTCGGTGTGCTGGAACGCTATCGGGCAAACGCCGCCGAACAGTCTCGGTGACTCACCTCCCAGCCGATCAGGCCGCCGCTGACAGGCCACCAACCCGGCGAACGTTCGCGGTCACAGCACCAGCGATTCCTGCCTCTAGCGTCAGCAGCAGAGCGGGCGCCGAGTCGGGCCGAATCCTGGAACCTCTGTGGAACCTCCGAGGTCAACCGTCAGCGACAACGACAACCAACGACGGCCCGGCGACAGGTCAGTTGGGGTGAGCACCCCGCCGACCAGCCCCAAAAACCGGGCGGTCGAAACCCATGGCAAGAGGAAGTAACGAACCACCAGCAAGCCCCCGACCTGCCGTGACTCGGCAGGGCGGGGGCTTTTTGGTGGGGCTGGGCCGTCTGTGGGCCGCCATGGCTCATGACGTACGATCGCTCGCCGCGCAGCGGTTCCCGGCCGACCTCGCCGCGCCGCTCGCGTCGTACGGCCCGGGCGGGGGAGGGGATCATGACGGATGAAGGGCCGGCGGAGAGCAGGTTCCACGAGGCTGGTACCCGCCTGGCGCGGAAGCTCATGCTGATCCTGTTGATCATCCTCGTGCCGCTCGCCTTCATCGGCTTCCTGGGTGCTCTCCTGGGAGTTGGCGAGGGCTTCCTCATCCTTGTTCTCGGGGACTTCGTCAGGGATTGACGAGGCCGCGGTCTGTGAAAGCCAGGATGTGGGGGACCGCCTCGCGCAGGCTGGTGAAGTGGCGGTGCACGCCCTCCACCGCGTCGGCGCCGTTCACTCCCCACACCGTCATCCCTGCGTCCCGACCGGACCGCACTCCGGACGGGGCGTCCTCGACCACCAGGCAGTCTCCCGGCTCGGCACCGAGCTGCTCGGCGGCCGACAGATACGGGACGGGAGAGGGCTTGCCCTCCTCGACGGAAGCCGCGTCCACGATCACCCCCGGCACCGGCAGGCCCGTCCGCAGGAAACGGCCGCGCACCCGGTGCTCGTAGTTCGAGGTCACCAGCGCCCACGACCCCGACGGCAGGCCGTGCAGCAGTTCCGACGCGCCGTCGAAGGCCGCATAGGCGCCGGACCGGACGTCGTCGTCCTCCAGTTCGTGCAGCGCGGCCAGGCACTCGCGCGGATCCCGGTCCGCCGCGACCTGGGCGAACGTCTCCATCGGCCGGGTCCGCAGAGCCACCCGGTAGACCTCGTCCGCGTCCAGCCCGTAGCGCTCCGCCCAGGTTCCCCAGACCCGGCGCTGGTTGCTCACCGCGTCGATCAACGTGCCGTCGACGTCGAACAGGACGTACTTCGTGCGGCCCGGCCGCGAGGGTTCGCTGGTCACCCGTCGATCATGACAGGCGGCGAACAGGTGCTCACGGGGCGGCTCTTGGCAGGCTGGAGCGGCGGGTGTGTCGGCGGTGCCCGGAAAATGAGGTTCGGGGAACGGGTGGGGCCTGGGACGCTGGGGGTATGGCTGAGGCGACCCCCTACGACGTCGATCGTGCGCGATTCTCCCGGCAGGCGCTGGCGCGTCTGGTCCTCTGTGACCACGCCGTGGACGTCGCCGACAGCGCCAGGGGACTGGTCGCCACCCGCCACGACCCCGATACGGGCCCCGGCGGCAGGGTGAGTCAGGCTCGGTGGCTCATCGACCTCGCCGAACGCGCGCTCGTCTCGGCCGTGGTCTACGAGCGTGAGCGGGGCGCCTCCTGGGCGGACATCGCCGGCTATCTGGGCATCGAGCCGTCGGAGGCCGAGGCCCGTTTCACCGCGGACCTGGTCCGGTGGGACGAGGCGTTCGAGGTTCCTTACCGACTCGACGAGACGGGCCGCAAACGCATCCCCCAACTGCCCACGGCGGCCTATGACCCCGCCTGGGCCTGCACACACCTCGACCGCTGGGCCCTGCTCCAGCGGCTCGGGATCGACGACGAGGGCGCGGTGTCCTCCGGGCTCGTCATGGCTGCGTCGGATGAAGAGGAAAAGGACCAGGAAGGGATAGGTGGATGAGCCGTCGTAGAGGGGTGCGCAAGGCTGCCCCGGGTGTGATCGCGACCGTGCGTGAGTGGCGGGACGAGGAGGGATGGGGCGTTCTCGACTCGCCCGAGACTCCTGGAGGGTGCTTCGGGCACTACTCCGACATCCAGGCGCCCGGCTTCCGCACGCTGTCCCCCGGACAGCAGGTCGATCTCACCTGGGAGGCTCCCGGGTTCAAGCAGGACGGGTACGACTACCGGGCGGTGAGCATCGTTCCCCGCAGCGGCTGACGTCCACATCTGGCGTCAACCCATCAGCTCCAGAAGGTCAGTTCCGCGTCGGGCTCGGGAGCGCTCGATGCGGTTCACTGGAGGGAGGGTTCGGCTGGTAGAGGCCGAGACGGCAGGCGGACCCCGTCGGCCCCTCGGGGCACGGGGGGTTCCGCCTGCCGTGTGCGTCGGGTTCGTGTTACTTGATCTCCTGGCGGAGGACGTTGCCGAACTCGTCGAGCGTGAGGATCAGGCGCTTCGGCTTCGCCACGAAGTACATGATCGCCCAGACGATCGCCCAGGCGCCGCAGGTGACCAGGCTCAGGACCAGCTGGAGCATGTGGTTGACGCCGGTGCCCTTGACCAGCACGGCCTGGGCGTCGGTCTGGGACTCGACGCGGAATCCGGCGGCCACCTCGCTGGTGATGGCGTTCGCGAGGTTCCGGCGGCCGTTGTTCTCGTCGGTGCTCATCGCATTCCTCTTCTCGCTCGGTTGGGTGTTGGGGGGGAAACTGTTGGGCCCCGGGCATGCGGGGACGGAAGTCGGGAAAGGCGGGTGCCGCCCGGCGGTCGCCGCGAGCGGATCCTCGGAGCCGTGGGCCGCGGCCCCGTAACCCGGGCGCGCGGCAGGGGACTTGAGTGTCAGATGGCACGTGTAACCGGCAGCGGAACCGCCGCGGTCACCGAACGACTGCTGTCGTCGACAACGATGTCTTCGACGGCACGCCGGAACCGGCGCGCGCTCGCATGCGCATGACTCTCCCAAGGCTGAGGTCCTGTCGAGTCCTGGCAGGACCTCGACAAGCGCGCTGATCATAATCACGCCGTGAAGAGAATGTGAATACCCTTCACACTTTCTTGATCACTCTGCGAGACACGTCTTCGGCGTTGAATCTCGGCAGGTGGGAGGGGTGTTTGAGGTCTCGTGCGGCGGGTGGGTGTGGCGCGCCAGGGGGTGGTGAGCCGACTCGGGAGGGCGGGTTGTGTAGAACTATGAGGTAACTGTGAAGATCGTTGAACGATGGGTGGGAGGGTCCACGCGGGAACGCTTGCCCTGCTCGGCCGTGTTGCGTATGGCCGACAACTTCGTTGCCCAGCAGGCCCGTTGGCGGGATGTTCGTCAGCTCGGTTCTCCGGAGCGCCCCATGCCGGCGGTGGCGAGCCAGTCGGTGAGCTCGTGGAAGTCGGTCTCCGTCAGGCCCTTGGACGGGGGGACGCGGTGCAGGAGGGCGGGGGCCTCGTGTTGGGCCTCGACCCAGAGGCGGTCCATGGGGGTGATCTCGTCGTCGACCCAGATGAACGGGTGGCCGGCGGCCCATTCGACGAGGGGGCGGGTCTTCCAGTGCAGGCCCCGCGGGCCCGCCTCGGCGATGCTCTCGGGCCACTCCACCACTGGCAGCCGGGGCAGGCCGATCCGTGGGGCGACGACCTCGTTCGCCTCGTCCATCCACGTCGTGGCCCAGACGAGTCGGCACCCCAGCGCCGTCAGGCGCGGGCCCACCGTGGGGTCGAGCCGCTCCAGCAGCGGGTTCCCGTGGCCGGGTAGGGCTTCGGCGCCGGGTACGGGGGCGGGTAGGGCGCCGGGGCCCGCGGCCGAGGGCGCCTCGTGCGCGAACGCCGGGCCGAACGGGATGAGCGGGCCGTCGACGTCGAGGAAGAGGATCGGGCGTTCCACCGTGTTCCCTGGTGTGTCGGGGGCGGCCGGTGCCGTCCCCGACACACCAGTCAAACGACCGGGCCGTCCGGGGTCAATCCCGTTGATGGGCAGGCGGGCAGGTAGGCAGGGAGCGGTCAGTCGGTCAGGCGCAGGGCCGTTCGTACGTCCGGGCCGTGCCAGCCCGCCGCGGTCCGCCACACGACGTGCACGCCGAACGCCTCTCGGATCGCGTCGGGGGCCCAGTCCTCCGTGGGCGCCTCGGCCAGGACCAGGTACCGGGTGTCCGCCGAGCGGGTCTCCACCCGGTCGAGTTCCAGGAGGCGGACGGCTCCGGCCCTCAGGTGCGGGTAGCCGCAACGGTCGGCGCCGAGCACCTCGTACCGGAAGAAGCCCTCCGGGCCCTCCAGGGTCGCGTCCGAGACCCTGGAGTCCGAGGGGCGCAGTCCCGCGCGCAGGAGTGCGGCCTTGAGCTCGTAGCGCACGGCCTCGTGCGTGTTGCAGTCCCGGTCGGCCTGCGCCTCGACGTCCAGCTTCCGCGCGAGTGCCTCGTTCCACGCCGCCCGCCCCTCGGACTGGGCGGGCTCGATCTCCAGGAGAGCGGCAGTGTTCATGAGGTCGGTGTCCTTGTCCTTCTGTTCGAGTGTTCCGTGCGGTTCGGCGGGGAGCTCGGCCGATGGCGCCGTGATCGTCGTGGGGTGTGCGATGCCGGCCGCCGGGGTGCGGGGATCCGGAGGGGATGGGGGGCCGGCCTGACCGGCCTGATCGGCCTGGGTGGCCTGACTGGCCTGACTGGCCTGGATGGGTGGATCGGGCCGAAGGGTCTGCGTGGGCGGATCGGCCGGGACGCGGGGGTCTGCGGGGATGCGGGGGTCGACCGGGGCGCGGAGATCGGCCGGGCGGGCTGGTTCGGCCGGGACGCGGAGATCGGCCGGGGGGACTGGTTCGGCGGCGGTGCCTGGTTCTGCCGGGGTGCCCGGTTCCGTGGGTTCGACCGGGTGTGCGGGCCCGGCAGGGGGCTCGGGTTCCGCTCCGGTCTCCGGGCCCGTGTCGATCCGGTGGCGGAGTTCGTCCCGGGCCCGGTCGAGCGCGTCGGCCCAGTGCCGGAACGTCGGGTCGTCCGTCAGGGCCGCCGGCAGGCCGGGCGCCTCCGACCCGACCGCCCGGCGGGTGCGCTGGGCGAGGTCGGCCAGGTCGCCCAGCCGGTCGCGGTCGGCGGAACCCAGCAGGCGCCAGACGCTCAGCCAGTCGATCCGGTCGCGGCGGAGGCAGCGGGCGGCCATGCCCTTCAGTTCGGAGAGGAGGGCCGCCGTCTCCGGTGCGGCGGTGCCGTCGCCGTGCGCGAGGTCCCGCAGGACGCCGAGCGCGGCCTCGTAACGGGGAGCCATCCGGGACGAGATGGGGCGGCGGCCGAAGTCGCCGGCCGAGACCAGGCTCAACTGGCCCTCGTTCCGGGTCACCCAGCCGTCCAGCCGGGAGCCCGCGGCCGGGGTGGGTTCGCCGTGCCGCGGGACCAGGAGGACGGTTCGCTCCGTGGCGGGGGCGAGGACCTTCACCTTCAGATGGGATCCCGGGCCGGGCCCGAGCACCCGCACCTTGACCGGGGTGCCCACCGGCAGGTCGTCGCCCGGTGCGGAGCCGTCCGCCGGGCCGGAGGTGCCGTCGGCGGGGGCGCCGGGACCCTTCCCGTTCTCCGGTCCCGCCGTGGTGGGCGTCAAGTACGCGTAGACGGAGGCGGCATCACCGTCGGCGTCGTCAGCGGGCGTGCCGAGTTCGGCCGGGAGCGGTGTCGTGTGCAGGACGGTCAGGGTCTGGGTGCTGCGGGTCAGGGCCACGTACAGCCTGCGCAGTCCGGCGGGTCCTCCGTCGGCGACGGCGGCCGGCTCCAGGACCAGGACGTGGTCGAACTCCATGCCCTTGGCCTGGGCGGCGGGGAGCACCGACACGGTCCGCAGGGTCTCCTCGGTCATGCCGTCCACGAGGTCGACGCGTCGGCGCACCTCCTCGAGCCAGTCCGAGCCGTCGGGGACCACGACGGCGATCGACCGTGGTGACCGGCCGTCGTTGGTGCCCGCGAGGCGTGCCGCACGGGTCGCCGCGTCGTCCAGCAGTTCCCAGGGCGTCGTGGCGACGAGCCGGACCGCCCCGTCGCCGACCAGCCGGACGGCCGTCGGGTAGGGCAGCGAGGGTGCGACGGTGCGGGCCAGCGGGGCCACGAAGTCCATGATCTCCGCGGGGACGCGGTAGCTGGTGTTCAGCTCGGCCACGCGCCACTCGCCCCGCGCGGACAGGATCGAGCCCAGCTGCTTCCAACTGGTGTAGGAGTGCGGCCCGGTGGCCTGGGCCAGGTCGCCGAGCACGGTCATCGAACCGGTCGGGCACCGTCGGCGCAGCGACCTCGCCTGCATCGGGGTGAGGTCCTGCGCCTCGTCGACGACGATGTGCCGGTAGCGGCGCGGGGTCTCGCCGGCGATGAGGAAACGCAGCTCCTCGAGGCACACCAAGTCGTCCGGGGTCCACGGCTCTTCGGCGGCGCTGTCGGCCTTCGGCCGTTGCAGACAGGCCTGTTCGTCCGGGTCGAGGACGCCGCCGGCGCATTCACGCAGGCGTGTAGGGGAGTTGAGCAGGGTGCGCAGCGCCTCCTCGGGGCTCAGCGCGGGCCAGATCCGGTCGACGAGGGTCGTGACCTGCCGGTTGCGCTCCAGGTCGCGGCGCACGGTCGCGTCCCTGCCGCGCTGCGGGGCGATCTCCACGAGCTCACCGAGCAGCCGGTCCACGAGCAGGGTGCGGAACCGGTCCCTGCGCGCCCGGTAACCCTCGGTTCCGGCCCGGGCGTCCTGAAGGAGGGCGAGTACGACCGTACGCGGCAGCCGCAGGGACGTACCGCCGACGACCACGACGAACGCCGGTTCGTCCTGGGCGTGGGAGGGCGCGGAGACGACGGTGTCGAGGGCCTCGGGCCGGCACTCGTTCTGGACGCGCCTGCGCAGGACGGCCGCCATCCGCTCGTCGGACTTCACCAGCCGCGCGGCGGGGGAGTCCGTGCCGCGGACCGGCCCCTCCCAGAGGCGGGACAGCTGCACGGCCGTGACGTTCCGGGTGCCGAGCGTGGGCAGGACGCGCCCCACGTACTCCAGGAAGTGCTGGTGCGGGCCCACGACCAGGACGTCCTCGGCGCGGAAGTGGTCGTTGCTGACCAGCCAGGTCACCCGGTGCAGACCCACCGCGGACTTTCCGGTGCCGGGGCCGCCCTGGATGACCAGGACGTCGGCGGGGGAGCGGGTGACCAGGGCCATCTGGTCGCGGCGGATCGTCTCGACGATGTCGCGCATCCGGCCGTTGCGGGAGCGGCGCAGTTCCCGCAGGAGGAACTCGTCGACCGGCTGCGGCTTCTGGCGCCGTCGACCGGCGGGGTGGCGCTGCGCGGGGATGGCGCGCGGCCGTGCGTGGCGGCCTCCGGCGGGCTGGCCGGCGGTGCCGTCCTCCTCCTTCGGCTCCCCGCCGTCGTGGGTGTCGGGGAGGTCCCGGCCTTCGAGGGGGGCCGGGTCTTCGAGGGGAGCGGGCTCGTCCTCGAAGGCGGGCGGCGAGGCGGCCTCCTGTACGGCGTCCGGCGAGCCGTCGTACGGGTCACCGGCCGGGGTGATCTCGTCCAGGAAGTCCTCGACGCGGCGCCCGGCGCACCGTAACCGGCGTCTCAGCCGTACCTCGCCCGGTGTCTCGGGCAGGGCGTTGTGCCAGCTCACGGCCAGCGGGTTCGTCCAGGAGACCACGACCTGGTCGCGGGTCTCGGTGTCGAAGACGTGGCGTCGTCCGACGTAGAACGTCTCCGGTTCGGTGTCGCCCTCGTCCTGGACGTCGACACGGCTGATGACCAGGGCCTCGCCTTCGAGACCGCCGTACTCCTCCGCGGCGCTCTCGGCCGTCTCGCGGACCGCCATGCCGTCCTTGCCGCTCGCGCAGGCGGTCGCCGACGGCGCCGCCATCTCCGCGAGCCGGGCCTCGTAGCAGTCGTAGGCGCGGTCGACGGCCTTCTGCTCGACGGCGATGACCGCGTCCCGTGGTGTGGTGCTCACGTGTGTCCCCTCCTGGCGACGCACCTCGCGCCGCCGCGGGCCAGGGCCCGCCTCCCCTGTCCCAGAGGTAGCAGAGTTCGCCCGTCAGACCACGGTCAATCGGACAACAGCACCACAATCGCGCAGATTTCGGTCGGGTCCGGGCGGATCCGGTCCTCACCCGCACGGGTTCGCGCGGGCGGGGAGGGCCGGGGGGCGGGGCGGAGAGGGCAGGCGCACACCGGGAGAGGCCGAGAGGCCGAGAGGTCGGGGGCAGCGGAAGGGCCCCGTCGTGGTGCGTGGTGACGGGGCCCTTCCGTACGTACGGGTGTGCTCAGCCGCACTGGCAGGGGTTGCCGGACTGGCAGCCGCAGCCGCAGCCCGAGCCGCAGCCGCAGGCGCCGAACAAAGGGAGGCTTTTGATGTCGGCTGGCTGTTGGGTGTCGCGGTCCTGGGTCGGGTCGGGCGTGCTGGGGGATTCGGCCATGGGTCCCTCCTTCAGACACGGAAGCGTCGGCGCACACCGCGCCGCACGGCTCCTGTCGCCCATCTCATGCCCAGCCCGGCGGGCGCATCAACGGCGCACTGAGGCGTCTTGCACGCCAGGGGCGCGCGTTCCACGCGGGCGCCCGGGATCCGGCCCGCGCCGTCCCGCCGTGCCGGAGGCCGCGCCCCGGCCCGGGGAGGAGCACAGGGCCGGCCGCCCGCGGTCACCGGGCCGACCCGTTCCGGACCCCGAGGCCCAGCCGTTCCGCCGGTGGGAGGGGCTGGACCGTCCCGTCTTGGGCAGGGCGCCCCCGGCCCGTGTTCCGGCAGGGCGTGGCTCCCTCGCTGGTCCGAGGGGCGGTGGGCCGGGGGCTGGTGGGCGCCCGGTAGGGCTATGCGCCCTCGACCCCCGTGACCGGCTGGATGTCCGACTGGAGTTCGTCGGCGTGTTCGCCCGTGACCAGGTAGACGACGCGCTTGGCGACCGAGACCGCGTGGTCGGCGAAGCGCTCGTAGTAGCGGCCGAGGAGGGTCACGTCGACGGCCGTCTCGATGCCGTGCTTCCACTTGTCGTCCAGCAGGTGCTGGAAGAGCGTGCGGTGCAGCAGGTCCATCTCGTCGTCGTCCTGCTCCAGCTGCAGAGCCAGGTCGACGTCCTTGGTGATGATGACCTCGGCCGCCTTGGCCATCAGGCGCTGCGCGAGCTGGCCCATCTCCAGGATCGTGGCGTGCAGGTCGTGCGGGATCGCACGGTCCGGGAAACGCAGCCGGGCCAGCTTGGCCACGTGCTGGGCCAGGTCGCCGGACCGCTCCAGGTCGGCCGACATGCGGAGCGAGGTCACGACGATACGGAGGTCCGTCGCCACCGGCTGCTGGCGGGCCAGCAGGGCTATCGCGCGGGCCTCCAGCTCGTGCTGGAGGTCGTCGACCCGCTGGTCCGCGGCGATCACGCTCTCGGCCAGCTTCAGGTCGGAGTCGAGTATGGCCGTCGTGGCGCGCCCGATCGCCGACCCGACGAGCCGGGCCATCTCGACCAGGCCGTCGCCGATCGAGTCAAGTTCCTCGTGATACGCGTCACGCATGTGGTCGTCCCTCTCGTACGTCAGCTTCCGGGGTCCGGGGTCCGGGACCTGGCAGCCTCTGCCGCCGGAGGGACCCGTGAACCCCACGCTCCCACGTTCGGCCCCGTACGCGTCCGTTTCCGGCATCTCAAGTGAATCAGCACTGGCTCCTGGGTGAACTCTGGGCGACGAGTGTTCGAGCTCGCACACGGATGGCTGTGGCCAGGAGCTACGCCATGCCTAACCTGGGTGCATGGACGTGAACGCGGCGGTCGCCGCAGCGGCAGCGATCGCCGGAGTGCTCACCGGTGTCATCGCCATGCTGGCGTTCCGCTGGAGCGAGCGCGACCAGAAACGCCCCACCCGCACCTCCCTGCACACGGACGCGGTGCTTCCGCCCGGCGTCGACACCGTGCTCTCCGTGCTCCGGTCCTCGGCGGTCGTGCTCGACGAAGCGGACGCCGTGGTCAAGGCGAGCTCGGCGGCGTACGCCCTGGGCCTGGTGCGCGGCGGCAAACTGGCCGTGGAACCGATGCTCAACATGGCGCGTGACACCCGTCGTGACGGGGAGATACGCCAGGTGGAACTGGACCTGCCGAGAAGGGGCACGGGCCGGGGCGAGGCACTCGCCGTCTCGGCCAGAGTGGCTCCCCTCGGATCGAGGCTGGTCCTCCTGCTCGTGGAGGACCTGACGGAGGCGCGCCGCATCGAGGCGGTGCGCCGGGACTTCGTCGCGAACGTGAGTCACGAGCTCAAGACCCCCGTAGGAGCCCTCTCCCTGCTCTCCGAGGCCGTCATGGACGCCTCGGACGACCCGGAGGCCGTCGAGCGGTTCGCCGGGCGCATGCAGATAGAGGCGACCCGGCTCACCAACCTCGTCCAGGAGCTCATCGACCTCTCGCGGGTGCAGAACGACGACCCGCTGGAGGACGCCGAGCCGGTCCGGGTCGACGAACTGGTGGCCGAGGCGATCGACCGCTGCCGCCATCAGGCCGGCACGAAGCAGATCACCATGGCCGCCGGCGGCACCGCCGACCTCAGCCTGTGGGGGAACCGGGGCCAGCTCGCCGCGGCCCTCGGCAACCTCGTCGAGAACGCCGTCAACTACTCGCCCGCCCGCACCCGGGTCGGCATAGCCGCCCGCCGGGTGACCGCGCCCGGCGGGGAGCACATCGAGATCGCCGTGACCGACCAGGGCATCGGCATCTCGGACAAGGACAAGGAGCGCATCTTCGAGCGCTTCTACCGTGTCGATCCCGCCCGCTCCCGTGCCACCGGCGGTACGGGCCTCGGGCTGGCGATCGTCAAGCACGTGGCCGCCTCGCACGGCGGGGAGGTCACGGTGTGGAGCTCCGAGGGTCAGGGCTCCACGTTCACCCTGCGGCTGCCGGAGGCGAGTGCGGCCCGCGAGCGCGTCACCGATCACCACATGCCCGGACTCGACGAAGAGGACGAGACCGGGCAGCCCGACGGGACGACCACCGTCACATCCCCGTACGAACCGCTTCCTGCCCCGGAGGTCCTTCCGTGACCCGTGTGCTCGTCGTCGAGGACGAGGAGTCGTTCTCCGACGCCCTGTCGTACATGCTTCGCAAGGAGGGCTTCGAGGTCGCCATCGCGACCACCGGGCCCGACGGCCTGGACGAGTTCGAGCGCAACGGCGCCGACCTCGTCCTCCTCGACCTGATGCTGCCGGGGCTGCCCGGCACCGAGGTCTGCCGTCAGCTGCGCGGCCGCTCCAACGTCCCGGTGATCATGGTCACCGCCAAGGACAGCGAGATCGACAAGGTCGTCGGGCTGGAGATAGGAGCCGACGACTACGTCACCAAGCCCTTCTCCTCCCGTGAGCTGGTCGCCCGGATCCGGGCCGTCCTGCGCCGCCGCGGGGAGCCGGAGGAGGTCGCCCCGGCCGCCCTGGAGGCCGGTCCCGTCCGGATGGACGTCGACCGTCACGTCGTCACCGTCTCCGGCGGCAAGGTCGACCTCCCGCTGAAGGAGTTCGACCTCCTGGAGATGCTGCTGCGCAACGCGGGACGCGTGCTGACCCGGATGCAGCTCATCGACCGGGTCTGGGGCGCCGACTACGTCGGTGACACCAAGACCCTCGACGTCCACGTCAAGCGCCTGCGCGCGAAGATCGAGCCGGACCCGGGCGCGCCCCGGTACCTGGTGACGGTCCGCGGTCTCGGCTACAAGTTCGAGCCGTAGACCGGCCCGGCCGGTCCCGGCAGGACAGCGTTACGCCGAAGGGCGGGTTCCCTCTCCGGAGAGGGAACCCGCCCTTCGGCGTACGACAAGACGGTCACGCGCGGTCGGCCGCGCGGGGCGCCGGCGGTGTACCGGGCGGGCCCCGCGTCCGGGCCTAGGGCGTGTGCGCGGTCACTGGGAGGCGGAGGCCGACGCGGTGGCGGTGGCGCTGGAGGACGCGCTGGTGCCGGGCTTGCCCGAGGCGGACTCCGAGGCGGACGGGGAGCCCGTGGCCGACTCGGACGGCGAGGTGGCCGGGGCCGAGGTGGTGGCCGGGGCCGAGGGGATGTCGCTCGGGCCCCACTTGGAGAAGTAGCTCTCGGCCGGGACGACGTAGGAGCCGAGGCTCACGGCACCCGTCTCGCTGAAGGAGAAGGTGACCTTGTGGACGCTGCCGTTCAGGAGCGTCTCGGAGGGGCTGGCCAGCGCCGCGGAGGCGTTGCCCTTGCCGCCGAGGACGATCGAGCCGCCGGCCGGGACCGTCAGCTTGCCCTTGCCGCCGGCGGGCGTGATCTGGGCGGCGCCCTCGCCCTCGACGTTCACCGAGTCCAGCGTCTGCGCGGTGGTGCCGTTGTTGAACAGCGTCGCGGAGATCACCGCGGGACCGGTCTTCACGTCGGGCTGGGTGATGACGAGCGCGTTCTGGACCTTGATCACGCCGACGGAGGTGGCCGCGTTGTCCGGCTTGACCTCCAGCGTCTGGGCGTCGCTGCCGGCACCGCACGCGGCGAGCGAGGCGATCGAGAACGCGATGACGGCGGCGGCGAGAGTGCCGCGTCGAAGGCTGCTGCTCACGGCGGCGGCATCTCCTTGAACGTGGTCGAAGCAGGACGACCTCTGTGTAAAGCCGCCCTAAGGGTCTGTCAGCGGCCTTAGGTTACCGATCCGTTCCCGCGCGACCGCACCCGACCCTCCCCAAGCCGCCGACTTTGCCCGTCCGGGGGGAAAGAGGAACGCCGCCGCGGGCCTTATGGCGGCACCGGCCCGGGTCCTGCGGCGGCGGCCCGGGTCCTGCGGCGGCCCGGCCCGGTATGCCGCGAGGGTGCGGCATGCCGGGCCTTGCGGCGGGCACGGCACGGGACGTGCCACGGGGCGCCGCACCGGGCCCCACGGGCGTGCCGCACCGGGACCCACGGGCGTGCCGCACCGGAACCCAAAGGGGTGCGGCACCAGGGTGTCGCGGGGGCGCAGCACCCGGCCTTGCGGCGGGCACGGCACGGGCGTGCCACGGGGGTGCCGCACTGGGAGCCACGGGCGGGCCGCACCGGGCCCCACGGGGGTTGCGGCACCGGGGTGTCGCGGCCGGGCGCGCACTGGGTGCTGAAGCGGCGCCGTACTGGCCCCGCAGGGCGCCGCACGAGGTCCCGCGGCGGGTGCCGCACCGGCGTGCCACGGTGCGGCGGCGCACCGGGTCCTGAAGCGGTGCCGCACTGGGCCCCAGGCGCCGCACGGGGCCTCGCGGCGGCGCCGCACCGGGCGCGTCACAGGGGCCGCCGCCCACGTCCCGCAACGTGCGGCGCCCACGTCACCGGCGTGGCGGACGGAAGTGCGCCGGGTCGGGTGCGGCGGGTGCGACGCGCCCGGGATGCGCCCGTGGGCTCCGGTGCGCCGTGTGTGCGCCCCGTCCGGCCCCCTCCACCGCCGGCGGCCCGTCCGCTACTTTGATCGCGCCCGTCCGCCATTCACATAAGTTCCGCAGACTGTTCCACCGACTTCGGCTTGCGCATTTAGGGGAATGAATGCCGGGCTCTCCGGGAAATGGATCACCGGGTCGTCCGGGGCCGATCGGTCTCTGATCACCGGACTTCTTGATCAATTCCGGAATCGGCTCGTACTCGGCTCCGCCCGTCGAACGGAGTAGCGGAAGTCGCGCTCGTGGAGCAGGACAAAACGGGATGTTCAGACCCTGGCGACGGGCTCCGGGTGTGTGTAACGTACGCGTTTCACTCCGCCTGGACAGCGGCTCCGACCTGCGAATACCCTCTTCCGCTCGCCCCTCGCAGCACGTTCCTGTTGCGGTTGTCAAGCCCCGAGATATGCCCTGACCTGCGAAAACGCCATTCAGAAGACGCCGTTTCCGTGTTACTCTGGATAGCCACGGAAGGGGTACCTGTCACATGACGTTCAAGGTTGGCGACACCGTGGTCTATCCCCATCACGGGGCCGCGCTGATCGAGGCCATCGAAACTCGCCAGATCAAAGGCGTGGACAAGACCTACTTGGTGCTGAAGGTCGCCCAGGGTGACCTGACGGTACGTGTGCCAGCGGACAATGCGGAGTTCGTCGGCGTGCGTGATGTGGTCGGTCAGGACGGGCTGGACCGGGTCTTCGAGGTGCTGCGTGCACCGTACGCCGAGGAGCCCACGAACTGGTCGCGTCGCTACAAGGCAAATCTGGAGAAGCTCGCCTCCGGCGATGTCATCAAGGTCGCGGAAGTCGTGCGTGACCTGTGGCGTCGTGAGCGCGAGCGCGGACTCTCCGCGGGTGAGAAGCGCATGCTCGCCAAGGCTCGCCAGATTCTGGTGAGCGAGCTCGCCCTCGCGGAGAACACCAACGAGGACAAGGCCGAGGCCCTGCTCGACGAGGTTCTCGCGTCCTGACGCCGGCTCAGTCGCCGAGACGCCACCCGTCTTGACGCACGCCCAAGCCCGCGCAGCAGCGCAATGAAAATGCCGCGGTGCCCGATGACGCAATTACCGTATTGCTGTCGCCGGGCGCTGCGGCATGTTCGTACCCGCACCCATTCGGTAAACCGTGCGTTCACCCGGCATCGGCTTTCCCGAGGTATACCGGCGTATCCGATACTCGAGATGCCGAGCCGGGCAGTCGGCCTGACCGGATGTCACGGAAGGGTCCGGTCAAGGCGTCGCGCCCGGCGCTCCCCCAGCTCTCCGAGCAGGGGGTACCCCCAGGCCATACCCATCAGGGTCGAGCACACAAACCTGACAGGAACCGATGTCTGACGTTTCGCTCCCTTCGCCGTCGGAGGCCCGCACCGCCGCCGTGATCCCGGCCGCCGGACGAGGTGTGCGCCTCGGTCCGGGCGCCCCCAAGGCGCTCCGCGCGCTGAACGGCACGCCCATGCTCATCCACGCGGTCCGCGCCATGGCCGCCTCCCGGGCCGTCTCCCTGGTCGTCGTCGTGGCACCGCCGGACGGCACCGCCGAGGTCAAGACGCTGCTCGACGCGCACGCGCTGCCCGAGCGCACCGACTTCGTCGTCGTCCCGGGCGGTGACAGCCGCCAGGAGTCCGTGAAGTACGGCCTCGACGCGCTGCCCCCCGGCTTCGACATCGTCCTGGTCCACGACGCGGCCCGGCCGCTCGTGCCCGTCGACACCGTGGACGCGGTCATCGAGGCCGTCCGGGACGGCGCACCCGCCGTCGTGCCGGCGGTGCCGCTCGCCGACACCGTCAAGGAGGTCGAGCCCGCGGCCCTCGCCGGGCAGAGCGAGCCGGTCGTGGCCACGCCCGAGCGGGCGCGGCTGCGTGCCGTGCAGACCCCCCAGGGCTTCGACCGCGCGACGCTGCTGCGGGCCCACGAGAGCGTGACCGAGGACGTGACCGACGACGCGAGCATGGTCGAGCAGCTGGGCGTGCCGGTCGTGGTCGTGCCGGGCCACGAGGAGGCGTTCAAGGTGACGCGCCCGCTGGACCTGGTGCTGGCGGAGGCGGTTCTCGCACGGCGGAGGCTCAACGATGGGTTCTGAGACACCGGAGCGGACCGACGGATCCGGGCAGGAGCGGCCGCAGGACCGGACGCCGGGCCGGACGCCGGGTCAGGGCCCGGTCCCGGGGCTGGTGCTCCCGCTGGTCGGGATCGGCACCGACATCCACGCCTTCGAGGAAGGGCGGGAGCTCTGGTGCGCCGGCCTGAAGTGGGAGGGGGAGGGGCCCGGGCTCGCCGGGCACTCCGACGCCGACGTCGTCGCGCACGCCGCGTGCAACGCGCTCTTCTCGGCGGCCGGCCTCGGTGACCTCGGGGCCCACTTCGGCACCGGGCGCCCGGAGTGGGCCGGGGCGCCGGGCGTCGTGCTGCTGACGGAGGCGGCGCGGATCGTGCGCGAGGCCGGATTCGTCGTCGGCAACGTCGCGGTCCAGGTCGTCGGACCCCGTCCGAAGATCGGCAAGCGGCGGGACGAGGCCCAGAAGATCCTCTCCGAGGCGGTCGGAGCGCCGGTGTCGGTGTCGGGCGCCACGACGGACGGGCTCGGGTTCCCGGGCCGCGACGAGGGGCTGATGGCGGTGGCGACGGCGCTGGTGGTCCGGGCGGGCTGAGCGGGCCGGGCATTTCGGGCACGGACCGTCGCCCGGGTGCCCCGGGACCGCCGGGCCGTCCCCCCGGTGCTCCTCGGCGCACCCCCTGGCTCCCCCGTATGTCACGAATACATGGCCTTGCAGGGGGAAGGGGCGTGGGGCACTGCCCCGCGCCCACTACCCTGGAGTGGTGACTATTCGCCTGTACGACACCAGCGCCCGGCAGATCCGTGACTTCGCCCCGCTCGTGCCGGGTTGCGTCTCGATCTACCTGTGTGGCGCCACCGTGCAGGCGGCACCGCACATCGGGCACATCCGCTCGGGCCTCAACTTCGACATCATGCGCCGCTGGTTCGACTACCGCGGCTACGACGTGACGTTCATCAGGAACGTCACGGACATCGACGACAAGATCATCGCCAAGTCGGCCGACCAGGGCCGCCCCTGGTGGTCCATCGGCTACGAGAACGAGCGCGCCTTCAACGACGGTTACGACGTGCTCGGCTGCCTGCCGCCCACGTACGAACCCCGTGCCACCGGTCATGTCCCCGAGATGATCGAGATGATGCGCGGGCTCATCGAGCGCGGGCACGCCTACGCGGCCGACGGCAACGTCTACTTCGACGTGCGGTCGTTCGACGGCTACCTCCAGCTGTCCAACCAGGAACTGGACAACCTGCTCCAGCCGTCCGGCGAGGGCGAGACCGGCAAGCGCGACCCGCGTGACTTCGCCATGTGGAAGGCCGTGAAGCCGGGCGAGCCGAGCTGGGAGACGCCCTGGGGCCGCGGCCGTCCGGGCTGGCACCTGGAGTGCTCGGCCATGGCCCACAAGTACCTGGGCACCGCCTTCGACATCCACGGCGGCGGCATCGACCTGATCTTCCCGCACCACGAGAACGAGATCGCGCAGGCCAAGGCCTTCGGGGACGAGTTCGCGACGTACTGGGTGCACAACGCCTGGGTCACCCTCAAGGGCGAGAAGATGTCGAAGTCCCTCGGGAACTCGGTCCTCGTCTCCGAGATGGTCAAGACGTGGCGGCCCATCGTGCTGCGGTACTACCTCGGCACCCCGCACTACCGCTCGATGATCGAGTACAGCACGGAGGCCCTGCGCGACGCCGAGTCGGCGTTCGCGCGCATCGAGGGCTTCGTGCAGCGGGTGGTCGAGAAGGCGGGGGGCGTCGTCGAGCCCGCCGCCGAGGTGCCGCCGGCGTTCGCCGAGGCGATGGACGACGACCTGGGCGTCCCGCAGGCGCTCGCCATCGTGCACACGACGGTCCGGCAGGGCAACTCCGCCCTGGCCGCCGACGACAAGGAAGCCGCCGTCGCCCGCCTCGCCGAGGTACGGGCCATGCTCGGCGTCCTCGGACTCGACCCGCTCGACCCGCAGTGGGCCGACGACGGTGACCGCGGCGACGATCTGCACGGGGTCGTCGACACCCTCGTCCATCTGGTCCTCGACCAGCGCGAGGCCGCCCGCGGCCGCAAGGACTGGGCCGCCGCGGACGCCATCCGCGACCAGCTCAACCAGTCCGGCCTGGTCATCGAGGACAGTCCGCAGGGGCCGCGCTGGACGCTCGGACCGCGCTGAGCACCCGCTCCGGCGATTCCGGCCGACCCCGGTCGGCCTTGATCGATTGTGCCGCCCGGACCTCCGGGCGGCACACTTCATATACGTACGCACGCACGTCTCACAGACAGGTAGGTCATGGCTGCTAACAACCGCCGCATGTCCGGCAAGAAGGGCGCGCAGGTCGGCAGTGGCGGCCAGCGGCGCCGGGGCCTGGAGGGCAAGGGTCCGACCCCGCCCGCCGAGATGCGCAAGGGCCACAAGAAGAACCGCGTCGCCAACGCCAAGGCGAAGCAGGCCGTCCGCCGTCCCGCGCCCCGCGGCCGCGGCGGCAAGGGCACGTCCGAGATGGTCGTCGGCCGCAACCCCGTGGTCGAGGCGCTGCGCGAGGGCGTCCCCGCGACCACGCTCTACGTCCAGCAGTTCATCGACAACGACGAGCGGGTCCGCGAGGCGCTCCAGCTCGTCGCCGACCGCGGCGGCATCCACCTGATGGAGGCCCCGCGCCCCGAGCTCGACCGCATGACCAACGGGCTCAACCACCAGGGTCTCGTCCTCCAGGTCCCGCCGTACGAGTACGCGCACCCGGAGGACCTCGCCGCCGCCGCGTACGACGAGGGCGAGGACCCGCTGATCGTCGCGCTCGACGGGGTGACCGACCCGCGCAACCTCGGCGCGGTCGTCCGTTCCGCCTCCGCGTTCGGCGGCCACGGCGTGGTCGTGCCCGAGCGCCGCGCGGCCGGCATGACCGCCGGTGCCTGGAAGACGTCGGCCGGCGCCGCCGCCCGTACGCCCGTCGCGCGCGCCGCGAACCTGACGCGCGCCCTGGAGGCCTACAAGAAGGCCGGCCTCGTGGTGGTCGGTCTGGCCGCGGACGGCGAGGCCGAGGTCGGTGACCTGGAGGCGCTCGGCGGCCCGGTCGTCATCGTCGTCGGCAGCGAGGGCAAGGGCCTGTCCCGGCTCGTCGGCGAGACCTGCGACTTCCGGGTGCGGATTCCGATGCCCGGCGGCACGGAGTCGCTGAACGCCGGTGTGGCTGCGGGAGTTGTGCTGTACGAGGCCTCGCGCCGCCGCGCCTGAACACGCGCACGGGCGGTCACCCCCGGGGTGCCACCGGGCCGTTCGGAACGATCTTGACGCGGTCCGGACAGTTCGGCGTGGTCAAAGCAGTGTCCTAACCTCGCGTCACTCGGTTAGATGAGTGTGGACACCAGAACACCCCGCACACCCACGGGGGACCGCTCGTCGGGATTCGACGACGTTCCCGCGCTGAGCATGGTGAAGGTGCCGAGCGATCCGGCGCAGGTCATCGTCAACCATGCGAGCTTCCGCGTCCAGTTGGCTGGTGCGTCACGGGGCCCGTCCCCGCGCATCGCGCGGCACCTGGGCTCTCCCGGCATCGGCGCGCCGGGCCGAGCGGGCGGGGCCGGTCCGGCCGGCGGGGCCCGCCGCCGCGCCCCCGTCGTCTGGAGCGGCAAGTCCGCGCCGGACGACACCGGCGCCCACCGTCTGCTCCAGGCCGTACGGAGCGCGGGCGTGCCCCACGGCGCCACCGGGCCGACGGCCGACGGCGGTTCGACCCAGGTCATCCCGCGGATCGGTGAACAGCCCGGCTACGCGGGCGATCTGACCGTCGACACGGTCGAGACGCCCCTCGTCGGCAGCCAGCGCGCGCCCCACGGCGACGAGCAGCGACTGCTGCCGCAGATGCGTGGCGTGGGCAGCGCCTACGACGAACCGCGCTACGCCCGGCCGTCGTACGGCGAGCCGCCGTACGGTCAACACGCCTATCCGGACGCCGACTTCGGGGACGAGGGCGACTTCGAGGGCGACCCCCTCGAGGAGACGGAGCGCGAGACTCCTGTCCGGCGCCGCGGCTCCGACTCGGTCCGGCACGCCTATCACCCCGGGCGCCGGATGAACCTCGGTGTCGTGCTGCTCCCGCTGCGCGTCTTCCTCGGCTTCATCTCCGTCTACGCCGGCATGGGCAAGCTCTGCGACCCCGTCTACTTCGACGGCGGCAAGCGCGGCTCCATGGTGAAGTGGCTCAACACGCTGCACCCGTGGGAAGTGGCCGAGCCGCTGCGGCAGTTCGCGCTCCACCACCCCATCGGCTCCGGGCTCGTCATCGCCTTCTTCCAGGTCATCGTCGGCGTCCTGACCGTCCTCGGGCTGTGGCAGCGGGTGGCGGCGGCCGTCGGCGCGATGCTGTCGGCGGCGCTCATCGTCACCGTCAGCTGGAAGACGGTCCCGGTCTACGACGCGCCCGACATCATCATCCTCGCCGCCTGGTCCCCGCTGATCATCGCGGGCGCCCCGGTCTACTCCGCCGACGGACGGCTCTCCAGCGAGGCCTGGCGGACGCTCGGTCCGCGCGCCGACATCTGGGACCTGCGGGCCCGTGTGCTGCGGCGCGGCGCGCTGCTCACCGCCGTGGTCGTGGGGCTGACCCTGCTCGTCGGTTCGCTCCTCGGCGGCGCCGTCCGCGACTCCAGCCGGGTCGTCGTCCCCGGTCCCGGGGAGGCCCCGCGCAACGAACTGCCCGGCTCCCCGCTGCCGGAGACGCCCGGCCGGCGGCACCACGAGGCCACCCCGTCGGCCTCCGTCCCGCCCACCCACAGCAGTTCCGCGACCCCGTCGCAGACGGCCGGCACGCCGGGCGCGACACAGGGGACCGACCCCTCGGGCAGCGGACAGCAGCCCAGCCAGACCCAGGGCAGCGGCCAGGCCCCGCCCCAGCAGTCCTCCCCGGTCGGCCGGGCCCCGAGCACCAGCTCGGGCCCCTCCAGCACCGGCGGTACGGCGACGGGCGGCAGCAGCGGCGGCTCCTCGGGCACCGGCGGTACGGGCGCCGGGAGCGGCACCTCCACCGGTGGGAGCTCGTCCACGGGCCAGCCGGGTCTGGTGGGCGGCCTGCTGGGCTGACACCCACCGCCCGCCCGGGCGGACACGACGGCAGGGCCCCGCACAGGGTGTGCGGGGCCCTGCCGTCGCGTCCGGGGGCGTGTGGCCTGTGCTCCGTTCCGCGTGACGCTGCGGGCTTCGGCGTGGCTCACGCGTCCGGTCTCCGGGCCGCATGGTGCTGCGGGGGTGCTGCCGGCGGGAGGCGGCTCCCGTAGGCCGTGAGGGTGTTCCCGGCGGCGCTAGGGCAACACGCCCTAGCGGCCCAGGGCGGCGAGTTCCTTCGCCGCCTCCGTGAGGTCCTTGGCCGTGTCGATGGCGCGCCAGTAGGCGCCCTGCGGGATCGGGAAGCCGGACAGCCGGCGCTCGCGGGCCAGGCGCGGGAACGTGGTGCGCTCGTGGTCCCCGCGCTCGGGGAGCATGTCGGTGAACTCGGGCGAGAAGACGTAGACGCCCGCGTTGATCTCGAACGTGGAGGGCGGGGCCTCGATGAAGTCCGTGATGTGACCGAAACCGTCCGTCTTCACGGCGCCCCACGGGATGCGGGGGCGGGCCAGCGCGAGCGTCGCGACGGCGTCGCGCTCGGTGTGGAAGTCCGCCATGTCGCGCAGCGAGAAACGGGTCCAGATGTCACCGTTCGTCGCGTACCAGGGCTGGTCGGGGTGCGGCAGGTGCGCGGCGGCGTACTTGAGGCCGCCGCCGCGGCCGAGCGGCTCCGTCTCGACGACCGTGGTGACGGACAGCGGCAGGTCGGCCGAGTCCAGCCACTTCTGCAGGACGTCGGCGAGGTGACCGCAGGAGACGACGACGTCGGTGACGCCCTCCTCGGCGAGCCAGGTGAGCTGGTGGCCGATGATCGGTGTCCCGGTGCCGGGGATCTCGACCATCGGCTTGGGCCGGTCGTCGGTGTAGGGACGCAGCCGGGAGCCCTGGCCGCCGGCCAGGACGACGGCTTGAACGGGGCGCGACGCGGCGTTCGGATCGGTCATGCTGGAACTGTACGTGGCGCCCGGCACGGCGCTTCCCGTGGCAACCGTTCCTTAATGAGCTGTTACCGGCCGGCCCGGGAAGGCCTGTGCCCCTGGCTGTACCTCTGCCTGCGCCCCTCGGAGGACGAGGTGCGCTTCGAGGGGAATCGGCCCGTGCGCGGGCCCGGACACGGGCGGGGGTCAGGGCCCTGGGGGCCGGGGTCCGGGCGTGGCGCTCGGTGACCTCAGAAATGGGTCGTCGCGACCCCCGAGGCGAACGACGTGTCGCAGACCGGCCGGGCGAAGGACTGGGCGCGGGTCGGACCGTACGCGCGGACCGCGGCGCGGCCCAGGGCACGGGCGATGGAGACGCAGTGCTTCGCGAGCGACGGACGGCCGTTCACCGCCTGCTGGAGGTGGGTGAGGGCCACGCCCGGGTTCTTCTCCTGGAGTTCCAGGAGCAGCTTGTCGCGCAGGACGTCCTGCGGGGCCCGGGAGACGGCCCGCGTGGAGACCTCCTCGGAGGACGCGGTGAGCACCGAGCCCGAGGGGTTCCCCGACCAGTCGACCTGGGTGACCGCGAGGGTCCCGGAGAGCACCAGGACGACAGGCAGAACGAGGGCGAGGGTGCGGCCGATCTGGCGGGCGGGGCCACGGCCACGCCGGGTCCGCTGGTTAGTGGTGGAGTGCTTCACGCGAGTGAGGGTAGCGCGGGGTGATGATTTGGCGACATTTAGTCACCGGTTCGGGGGACGGGAAAGCTGGTTTTTCTGGGTAGCGAGTTGACGGACGGGCTCGTGCGGGGGCCGCGAGAGGTGGATGCCGCGATCGATTTGCCCGGTCTGACGGGATATTTGTCGACAACGAAGAGGGCCCCGCGGTCGACCGCGGGGCCCTCTTCGTCAACGTGGGTGAATTAGACCCTTATGGGGTGCGCGCGGGCACCCGGCTGACGCGGACGTCAGTCGGACAGGCGCTCGCCCGTCGAGGTGGAGAACACGTGGATCTCGCCCGGACGCGGGACGACGTGCAGCGTGGCGCCCTTGTCCGGGACGGCACGGCCGCTGACGCGGACGACGAGGTCCTTGTGGTCGTCGCCGACCTTGGCGGAGCCGTAGACGTAGCCGTCGGCGCCGAGCTCCTCGACGACGTTCACGGAGACGGCCAGACCGGCCGGGGCGTCCTCGGTGTCCTTCGAGAGCGACTTGGCGGCCTCGCCGTTGTGCTCGACGACGTCGAAGTGCTCGGGGCGGACGCCGACGGTGACCGTGCGGTCGCCCTTGTCGGCGGCGGCCTGGAGGGCCTCGCGGCTGACCGGGACGACGCTGTTGCCGAACTTCACGCCGCCGTCGGTGATCGGGACCTCGACCAGGTTCATGGCCGGGGAGCCGATGAAGCCGGCGACGAAGAGGTTGGCCGGGCGGTCGTACATGTTGCGCGGCGAGTCGACCTGCTGGAGCAGACCGTCCTTGAGCACGGCCACACGGTCGCCCATGGTCATGGCCTCGACCTGGTCGTGGGTGACGTAGACGGTGGTGATGCCGAGGCGGCGCTGGAGCGAGGCGATCTGGGTACGCGTCGAGACACGGAGCTTGGCGTCCAGGTTGGACAGCGGCTCGTCCATGAGGAAGACCTGGGGTTCGCGCACGATGGCGCGGCCCATGGCGACGCGCTGGCGCTGGCCGCCGGAGAGGGCCTTCGGCTTGCGGCCGAGGTACTCGGTGAGGTCGAGGATCTTCGCCGCGTCCTCGACCTTCTGGCGGATCTCGGCCTTGTTGACGCCGGCGATCTTGAGCGCGAAGCCCATGTTGTCGGCGACGGTCATGTGCGGGTAGAGCGCGTAGTTCTGGAACACCATCGCGATGTCCCGGTCCTTGGGCGGCAGGTGCGTGACGTCGCGGTCGCCGATGCGGATGGCGCCGCCATTGACGTCCTCGAGCCCCGCGAGCATGCGGAGCGAGGTGGACTTGCCGCAGCCGGACGGACCGACGAGGACGAGGAACTCGCCGTCGGCGATCTCGATGTCCAGGCCGTCGACGGCGGGCTTGTCGGAACCCGGGTAGATCCGGGTCGCCTTGTCGAACGAGACAGTGGCCATGGTGATGGGCCCCCTTCACCGGCAGGAACGTGCCGGACGATCCGTTGTAAAGGTGGTGATCCACTATGGAAACGCCCATAGTGGTGTAGTCCATACGAGTGAACTGGGACAGGACGCTACCTGGCGTTCATGTGTTCTGTCAGCACCCGGAGCCCGGTGAAGTTCGCGGAAACTCTCGACAGCCCCCCGCGGCGACGTGGGTACACTGCACGGGCACGCACGCCCCCGGGCGCGCGGCAGGCCTCCTTAGCTCAGATGGCCAGAGCAACGCACTTGTAATGCGTAGGTCGTCGGTTCGAATCCGACAGGGGGCTCCCTTGCAAGCCCAGCTCGGACTGTGTCCGAGCTGGGCTTTCGCGTTCAGTGGGGCGCGACGGCGGGAGCGGGCCGCCTTGGGGGCGGTCGCCTCGCGGCCTTGGGTCGCCCGTTCGTGTCGGTCGCCACGCCGGTGCCGCTCGGTCAAGGCGTGGCCGAGGGTGGTGGCGATACTCCGAAGCGGCGGTGGCGGCATGAGGCCATTGGCATATGCGGAAAAGCTCAGCGCGCCCTCGGCTTGATTACTCAAAGTTACTGATTCAATCCGCTTGGTCACTAGTCGTGACGTGCACGACGCCTGTAACCAAGGAGAGAACTCCCATGCGACGCATGCTCATGAAGGCGGTCGGCCTGGCCGCTGTCGGGGTGCTGGCCCTCGCCACGGCGCAGCCCACCCAGGCCGAAACCCTCGGCAGGCAGCCCGGCCACGCCGCCGAGAGCTCCGCGTACTTCGTGATGACCGACGTCACGCACGAGCAGTTCGTCATCAAACTGACCAAGCCCGAGGACATCGAGCACGCCCGGGAACTCGTCACCGGGGAGACCACCGACCGTCCCCACGTGGTCGCGCGGATCGTCAAGCGGACGGCCCCCTACAACCCGCGCTGGAGCTTCCACACCAACCCCGACACCACGCAGTTCTTCGACCAGGCCTTCGAAGTCTGCGACGCGACCATCCCCTACGTCGAGGACAACGTCGACGAGGCCGGCGGCCCCTTCCTGCCGGGCCTGGTCTGGTGCGACTGGAGCTCGCGCCTGATCAGGGAAATCCCCGCCCTGTAGCTGACCGACAAGGGCGGGCGAGGGCCGGGCGTGATCGCGGCCCGGCCCTTCTGCTGTCCGGAATCTTCGGGTGGGTCGGACCTGTCCGGTTCTTCGGGTGGGTCAGACCGTGAATCTGACCGCTTCCAGCCAGCGGTCGTTCTCCAGGGCGCCGCCGAAGACGTATCCCGGGCGGGCGTCCGCGCAGCCCTGGGCGCCCCAGTCGAAGCCGTGGACCTTGGCCGTCTGGCAGACGCGGCCGCTGCCGATGTTGATGGCGAAGCCCGACATCACCGGCGCGCTCTTCTTCGTACTGCCGATGTAGTTGTTCCTGCCGTCGGCGATCACGGCCGTCCACGCGGGTTCCCAGGTGCCGCGGCCGTCGGTCGAGTCGGGGTTGTGGACGAAGGCGTTCGCCGCCGAGCCTCCGCTGCCGGACACCGCGATGTTCAGCGCCTTGATCGGGTTGTTCCGGCCCGAGGTGCCGGCCATCGTGCCGTCGCACACCGGCTTCTGCCAGCCCTGTCCGGAGACGTAGGCGCGGTAGCAGATGTGCCGGCCCGAGGGATCGTTGCGGGCGAGACGGTTCACCGCGGTCGCGGCGGTGTCCTGCGCGGGCTTCGCGGTCACCGTGGCCCGCGGCGGCCTGGCGGTGACGGTCACGGTGACCGTCCCGCCGCCTCCCGGACCCTTCCCGTCACCGGTGCCCCCGGCGCCCTTGGCGTCCTTGGACCCCTTCCCGCCCTTCGGCTTCTTCGAGCCGCCCGTCGGGGAGGCCGAGGAGTCCGGCGACGGCGAGGCGGACGGGGACACGGTGGAGACCGGCCCCGGTCCACCCGTCTCCGGGCCTGGGCTCGTCTCGCGGCTCGACCGGGCGGCCTCCTCGCGGCGGCCGCCGTCGTCCGACCCGCCGGTGCCGAGCATCACCAGCGGGACGACGACCAGGGCGGCCGCGACCAGGGCGACCGGGCCGACGACCAGCGGCCGGTGCAGCAGGCCGGGGCCCTCGTACTCGTCGTCCGACTGGCGGGAACCGGGCCGGCGGACCAGCTGGGGACGGGGCCGGGCGGCGGGGGCCTCGGAGTGCGCCGTGGTGTCGGAGCGGGGGGTGGCCCCGGGACGGGGCGTGGAGTCGTCTCCCCAGGCGGTGAGCTCGGGGCCGCGGTTCCCGGCGGGGGGCAGGGCGGCGTCCGCTTCGAGGGCGGGGTCCGGGTGCCGGTCCTCGTCGGCGTCCGGTGCCGGGCCCGAAGGCAGGGGAGGGGGCGGCGGGGTCGTGGCCTCCCGTCGGTGCTGCCGCTCCCGTGTGTACGCCTCCATGTCGAAGTCGCCGTCGCCGTCGCCGTCGCCGTCGCCGTCGCCGTCGCCGTCGCCGTCGCCGTCGCCGTCGATGTCGACGGCGACATCGAGCTCGGCGTCGTCGTCCTCGGGCTCGTCGGCGGTGGCGGTCGCTTCGGGGGGCGTTGACGGGGCCGGTTCCGTCGGTGGGTGTTCGCTCTGGTCCACGAGGGTGCTCGAACCGTCCGGGGACACCTCGATGCGGGCCACATAGCCCGCGGCGGGGTCCGAGATCGTGGCGGTCACCGCGGTCCCGTGGTCCCGCGCGTGGCCCTGGAGCACGTCGAGGATCGCGGCGTCGACCGTCACCCCGTCCGCGGACGGTACGGGCTCGCCGTCGATGGCGGCCGAGCCGTCGCCGGAGATGACCACCGCGAAGCGGAGGGCCGGTTCGGCGGGCGCTCCGGGGTCGTCCTCCCCGGCCGGTCCGGGTGTCTGCTCGGCTCCGCTCATGGCGCTTCCTTCCTGACGCTCCCGGCCCCGTGACGTCGGCCGGGCCCGTCGCCTCGGGTCCTCGTAGCGCAACGGGCCCCGCCGCGGAACGGTTCAATCCCCGGCCCGCCCGAGCCGTGTCCGAGCCGTATCCGGAACGGAGGTGTGGCCCCTTCCACACTCCCAACAGCCCTGAGCGCAAAGGGGTGTTCAGTAGAGTGCGGAGAGTGAACGGCTACGAGGAATCCGTGCGTTTCGCCGTCCTGGGACCGGTCCGGGCATGGCGTGGGGAACGGGAGGTGGACGTCGGTTCCCCGCAGCAGCGGGCGGTGCTGGCGGCGCTGCTCCTCCGGCGGGGGCGCCCCGTCATGCTCGGCGAACTCCTCGACGCGGTCTGGGGCGAGGAGCAGCCCGCGGCGGCCGTGTCGGTCGTACGGACCTACGCGTCACGGCTGCGCAAGGCCCTGGAACCGGAACGCGACACCGCCGACGCCCCTCGGGTGATCGTGTCGGTCGGGGACGGGTACGTGCTGCGGATTCCCGAAGGCACCCTGGATCTCGGGGTGTTCGAGCGGCGGGTCGCCGAGGCCGGGAAACTGCGCGCCGCCGGTGATCCGTCCGCGGCTGCGGAACTGCTGCGTGTCGCGCTCGCGGGCTGGCAGGGATCGGCCCTGGCCGGCGTGCCCGGACCGCTCGCCGCGTCCGAGGGCGCCCGGCTGGACGAGCAGCGGCTGGCCGCGACGGAGCTGCGGCTGGAGGTCGAGGTCGAACTCGGCCGCCACGGTGAGGTGATCGGCGAACTGGTCTCGCTCACCGGGAGGCATCCGCTGCGGGAGGGGCTGTGCCGGCTGCTCATGCTGGCGCTGTACCGGTCCGGGCGGCAGGCCGAGGCGCTGGCCGCCTACCGCGGGACGCGCGCCACGCTGGTGGCCGAGCTTGGCGTCGAACCCGGTGCGGCGCTGAGGGACCTCAACGACCGCATCCTGGCCGCGGATCCGACCTTGGACGCCCGCCCGTCCCCGGGTGGTGCGCCGCCGTTCCCGGCCGCCGAATCCCGGCCGGACGTCGGACCCTCCGCGCACCGGGACCTGCCCGTGGACGGGGGACCGCCCGTGGACACCGGACCCCCTACAGGCATGGGGCCCTCCGCGGGCACCGGATCGCCCACGGGCGTCGGATCGCCCGCGGACATCGGACCCCCTGCGGGCACGGGGCCCTCCGCCGGCATCGGATCGCGTACGGGCATCGGATCGCGTACGGACATCGGTCCGCCCGTGGACGTCGGACCGCCTGCTGGCACCGGACCCTCGGGCACTGCCGGACCCTCCGGGGACATCGTGCCGCCCCCGCCGGTCCCGTCGGCCGCACCCGGGCCCTCCGAACAGGGGCCGTCCGCACCCGGATCTCCCGCACCCGGTCCTGCCGGGGCCCCCGGGTCTCCCGCGCCGTCCGCGCCACCCGCGCGCCCCGCGGCCCCCGCGCCCGGAGGCGCCCCGGCACCCGGTCCTCCCGGCCCCGCTCCCTCCGAACCCCCCGCCCCGGCCGCCAAGCCCGTCCTGCCCTCCGCCCCGCAAGCGGCCGTTCCGGCTCAGCTTCCCGCCGATCTGCCGACGTTCGCCGGGCGGGAGGCCGAACTCGAGCGCGTACGTGCCCTGTTGCCCGGGACGGGCCACGCACCGGACTCCGTGGTGATCAGTGCGATCGGCGGCATGGCGGGGATCGGCAAGACCACCCTGGCCGTGCACTGGGCCCACGAGATGGCCGGCCGCTTCCCCGACGGACAGCTCTACGTCAATCTGCGCGGCTTCGACCCGACCGGCGTGGTCGTGGCGCCCGAGGACGCCATCCGGACCTTCCTCGACGCGCTCGGCGTCCCCCCGATGCGGATCCCCGCCGGTCTCGACGCGCAGGCGGCGCTCTACCGCAGCATGCTCGCCCGGCGCCGGGTGCTCGTCCTGCTCGACAACGCGCGCGACACCGAGCAGGTCCGTCCGCTGCTGCCCGGCGCCCCGGGCTGCCTGGTCATCGTCACCAGCCGCAACCAGCTCACCGGACTGGTCGCCGCGGAGGGCGCCTACCCGCTGACCCTGGACCAGCTCACACCCGAGGAGGCGCACGACCTGCTGGCCCGCCGGCTCGGCACCGAACGGCCGGCGGCGGAACCGGACGCGGCCGACGAGATCATCACGCGGTGCGCCCGGCTGCCGCTGGCGCTGTCCATCGTCGCCGCCCACGCCGCCGCGCACCCCGGCTTCCCGCTCAGCGCCATCGTCGACGAACTGCGCGAGAGCCACGGCAGCCTCGACGCGTTCACCGGCGGCGAGGACATCACCACGGACGTACGGGCCGTCTTCTCCTGGTCGTACCGGGCGCTGTCGGCCCCGGCCGCCCGCCTCTTCCATCTGCTGGGCCTGCACTCCGGGCCCGACATCTCCGCGCCCGCCGCGGCCGCGCTCGCCGGGCTGCCGGCGCGGGAGACCCGCGGCCTGCTCGTCGAGCTGACCCGGGCCCATCTGCTCACCGAGCACTTCCCGGGCCGCTACACCCTGCACGACCTGCTCCGGGTGTACGCCGCCGAGCGCGTCGAGGCCGACGAGAGCCCCGAGGAGCGGGAGTTGGCGCTGGAACGGCTGCTGTCCTGGTACCTGCACACCGCGGACGCCGCCTATCCGCACATCACCCCACGCCGGCGTCCGATCCCGCTCGATCCGCCGCCCGCGCTGTGCCGGCCGCTCACGTTCACGACGTACGACGAGGCCCTCGGCTGGTGCGAGCGGGAGCGCAGCAATCTGGTCAGCGCGGTGCACACGGCCGCCGCGCACGGGCGGCACGGCATCGCCTGGCGGCTGCCCGCGGTCCTGTGGGGGTTCTTCTACCTCCGCAGCCACATGCACGACTGGCTCGACACCGCCGGTACGGGGCTCGCCGCCGCCCGCGCGGCGGGCGACCGCTGGGGCGAGGCGCAGGGGCTCGCGGACCTGGCGGCGGCCCTGCGCAGTTCGGGCCGGCTCGGCGAGACGATCGACCATCTGCACCGGGCGATGGTCGCCTACCGCGATCTCGGGGACCACGACGGCAGGGGGTCGGCCGTGTCGAACCTGGGTGACGCCTACCTCCAGTCCGGGCAGCTCGCCAAGGCCGTCGAGTACACCCGCCGGGGGCTGGCGATCGAGCGGGTCATCGGCGGCGCCTGGGGCGAGGGGATCGCCCTGAACAACCTCGGTGACGCCTACCAGCGGCAGGGCCGGTTCGAGGATGCCGTCGACTGTCTCGAGCGGGCGCTGGCCGTGCTGCGCGCGAGCGGCAACCGCTGGGTCGAAGGCGTCACCCTCGACATCCTCGGCACCGTCCACCGCCGTCTGGGGCAATACGGCGCCGCCGTCGAGTACCACCTCCAGGCGCTGAAGACCCACCGGGACATCGGCAACCGCTGGGGAGAGGGCCACACCCTGGGCAACCTCGGGGACGTCCATCTGGACGCCGACGAGCCGGACGCCGCGCGGGACAGCTGGCGCGAGGCCCTGTCGATCTTCGCGGAGTTCGACCATCCGGACGCCGAGAAGGTGCGCGCCCGGCTCGGCCGGCTGCCGGACGGCCCGCACGACACCCGTGACGCCCGGGGCGAGGGCACGCCCGGCGCCCGTGCGGCCCCGGGGGACGACGAGCCGGAGCCGGCCGTCTGACATGCGTCTCCTCGGGGTCGTGGGTGCCTCCGGTGCCTGTGGTCCGCTCGTGCGACCGCCTCCCCGCGGTCGGCCCGGTCAGCTCCCGCGCGGTTCGAATCCGGCGGGCAGCCGCAGCAGGGCCGGGGGCAGGGGAGCGTCGGGGAACCAGGGGGAGCCGGCGGCCGGACGCGGCGGATCCGTACGGCCGTAGCACCCGTTCGCGGCCGGCGCGGACCCGCGCCGTTCCAGCAGACCCCCCGGAGCGAACCGCCTCGTACGGGCAGTGGACATGGGTACACCTTCCCGGTCTCTCGGCCGTGCGGTGCCGGCCGGACGCCGGCACGGGTTCGTACAGCACAACGGGCCGCTTGGGTACGGCGGTTCAACGCAACGGCCAGGAGTTGTGACGGATCCGTCCGGGGTGCGAAGCCCCGGGAGCCCGGGGGGCGCGGCCGTGCGCGCTTCCCGCGGCCCCCGGGTCCGTCAGCGCTTGCTGGGGCCGCCGGGCTTCTTCCTGTACTGGTCGCCCCTGACCCACGCCGCCAGGCCGCCGCCCGACTTCGCCTGCTTGGCCTCCTTCTTCGGCTCCTTCGCCTTCTGCTTCCCCGACGACGTCTGCACCGGGACCTCGGACGGCGGGCTGGGATTCCGCGGAGCGTGCTCCAGCGGTGCTCCGAAGTCCGAGGAGGCCGAACCGGTGCTCGGCGTGCGCTCCTGGGTGTTCGTGTACGAGGGGTGGAACGACCCGGCGTCGTGCACGGGCGGCGACGGAGGCTCGAAGAGCGAGGCGCTCTCGACCGGGGACTCCGTACGTGGCATGGAGTACGACGTGTCGACGGCGACCGGCCGGGCCGTGTAGGCGTACTGGGGCGCCGTGGTGTACGTGGCCCCCTGGGGGAAGTAGCTGCCCCCGGCCCCGGGCACCGACGACGTCGGCGAGTAGTCGGCGGCCGAGTGACCGAGACCCAGCGTGGACACCCCCTGGGCCAGCTGGTCGCCGTAGTTCTGCGCGCCCGGCCACTGGGAGGTGCTCGCCCGCCGTACCTGCTCCGCCCGGAAGGCCGTCAGCTTGCTCTCCAGGGAGACCGCTGCCGCCGCCTGTTCGTTCAGCGCGGTCAGGACGGCGGCCTCGGTGGCCGCCCGGCTCGCGCCCTGGAGGGAGGCGTTGGTCGCGGCCCGGGTGAGCTGACGGTTCACGGTCCCGGACAGGTCCTTCGGGCTCTCCGCGGCCGTGGCGCCGCTCGTGGCGGGGTCGGCCAGGACGACAACCGCGTTCGGGTCGTCGAAGACCTCGTGGAAGGTCTTGAGCGAGTGGCTGCTCGACGCGCTGTCCTGCGAACTCGACGAGCTGGTCGAGGACTTGGAGGACTTGGAGGCGTTCCGGGCCTTCTCCCGGTCGCGCCAGCGGTTCTGCTTGGCCGCGAAATTCGGGTCGTCCGGGGAGGGGATCTGGTCGAACGACTTCTGCGAGTGGACGTTGAACGTCGCCCTCGTCTGCAGCGACCACGTGGACGAGTCCTGCGAGTCGCCCCTGATCCCCATGACCTTGACGTGCATGTTGGAGACCTGGCCGGCCTCGATGCGCTTCTTCAGGTGGGGCCACTCGTGCGCGGTCAGGACGCTGTTGTCCACCTTGCCCTCGAGGATCACCGCCTCGACCGGCCCCCGTGCCCCGTCCACGTAGTGGCTGGACATGTGCGTCCACAGCTCGGCCTGCACCGGAGCGTCCGACCAGTTGGTGAACCCGCAGTTCCGTCCGTTGAAGATCCTTCCCGGCGGTGACGACTCCAGGATGAGACCGCCGGCCGCCGCGGCCTGCCGCGCCGGGTAGTACGGCTCCGTCTTGCTCCACAGGTACTTCTTGCTCAGGGTCTCCTGCGCCTTCGCGTCCCGCATCGCCGCGAAGTTCTTCTCCCGCTTGTTCGCCCGCCACCAGGAGGCCGGGACGTGCAGGGCGTTGATCCGGTCGAACTCGGAGATCAGATTGGTCGCCGCGTCCGCGGACCAGCCCGGGTTCGGGGTGTGCCCCTGGTTGAGCCAGGTGCCGTTCAGATAGAGCTGGTCGACGTAGCCGTCGAAGGCCTTCATGAAGGCCTTGTCGTGGTGCAGGCCGTACTTCTTCACCTCCGCCCGCATCTCCGCCTCGTCGGACCGGAACTTCGTCTCGTCGAAAAGCGCCATCGTGAGGTCCTCCTCGCCGGTGGCGAGCGACTGCCGTCCACTCGCGCTGTCGAACCGCCGGCCGGTCGCTCCCGGATCGTCCCGACGGCCGTGACAGCTGCAACGGACGCGGGCTCCGGGCGGTTCAACCCGGCGCCGGCCCCGGCGGAGCGGGGCGCCCGTGAACCGCGTACGGCACGGGTGCGTTGTGGTGCCGGGGCGGGCGGAGTCCCCGGGTCCGCGACCGCCCCGGCAGCACTGTCCGACGCGGCTCCCGCCGCGCATCAGGAAGGAGCGCCATGACGGTCGAGGCGTCCGACGCCGAACAGGCGGACACGGCACCGAAGTTCATCCTCTACCTGGAGGGGCCGGAGTACGGCCGGGCGCTTCGGGGGCTGACCCTGTGGGTGCACCACGTGCTGCTCCCGGTCTACGGCCGGGAGGTCACCTCCATGGCTCCCTGGTGCTCGCGCTGGTGGGAGCACCCGGAGGCGGTCGCCCAGCTGCACGGGCTGTGGCTGGCCTGGGGGGAGCTGAGCGACACCGGCTCCGAGGCCGGGGCGAGCGGCCCGGCGGCCTGGCACCGGGACTTCCTGGGGCCGATCATGCAGAACCTGCGGGACCCGTCCGGGGTGTTCGCCGGATGCAGGCCCGGGGGGCACCGCCCGAAGGAGGTGCCCACCGTGGACGCCGCCGATCCGTTCGGACCGCCTCCCGGGTGAGGTGAGGGGCGGACCGCGCCGGTCCCGCATCACCTCACCCGGGTCCACTCGGGTCCGTGTCTCAGGCGTCCGGGCGGACCACGCCGAGGATCTCCATCGACGCGGCCGGGGAGACGTACACCCAGCGGCCCGGCCGGGGCGCCTGGATGATCTTTCCGTCGCCGATGTAGAGGGCGACGTGGCTGGCGTCGGCGAAGTAGATGATGAGGTCGCCCGGCCGCATCTTCTCGACGGGCACGTGCTTCAGCAGGCGCCACTGCTCCTCCGAGGTGCGGGGGATGGGGTGGCCCGCCGCGAGCCATGCCCCCGAGGTGAGACCCGAGCAGTCGTAGGAGTCGGGGCCCTCGGCGCCCCACACATAGGGCTTGCCGAGCTGGCGGGTGGCGAACGCGATCGCCTTCCGGCCGGCCGGCGTCGCCTCGGTGCCGACCTTGTCGAGGATGCCCGTGCCCACCCAGGTGGCCTGGGCGTCGTCGGCCTCCTTCTTCTCCAGGGCGGCGATCCGTTCGACCTCCTTCTTCTCCAGCCGGGACTCCAGGCTCTTCGCCTCGGCGATGTGCTTCTCGATCGTCCGGCGCTCGGTGTCACGGTCGCGACGGCTCGCCCGCAGCCGCTTCAGCTCGGCCGCGGCCTCCTCCGTACGGGTTCCCAGGTCCTCGCGGGTGGCGCTCAGCGCGGTCAGCACCCCCTGGGTGGCCCGCTGTGCCTGCCGGACCAAGGACGCGTCGTCCAGGGCGCGTTCGGGATTGCCGGAGAGGGCGAACTGCATCTCGGCGGGCAGGCTGTCCCCCCGGTACTGGGCGCGGGCCGCGGCTCCCGCCAGGGAGGTGAGGCGGCCCAGCCGCGTCTCGGCCGCCCCGATCCGGGACCGCAGCGCGTGGACGCGCTTCACCTGCGCGGTCACCTTCTCGTCGGCCGCGTCGTACCGGTTCGTGGCGACCTCCGCGTCGTGGTAGAGCCGTTCGAGTTCGGCGCGCACCTCGGTGAGGGTGCCGGGCTCGGCCCGGGCCGGCTGCGGGGCGGCCGCCGCCAGGGCGAGGGCCAGGGTGACGGTCGCCGCCGTCCGCCGGCCGGGTGCGCGCAGGATCCGTCTCATCGGTGCCGGGTCTCCTTTCGTGGAAGGTGTGAGCTGTGCGGGGCGGTTTCGTCCCCACAACGGGGCGGTGGTGTCCGGCGGTTCAGGGCGTGGGCATGAACCGGTGGGACGCGCCTCCCGTTGTGCGTCCCGGGTGCGGTTCGCGGACGAAGGGATCGGTATGGGCGCGGAGTTGGTGCTGCTGGCGCTGTGCACGGGGTTCGGCCTCGGCTTCCTGACGCTGGCGACCCGGTCGGCGCTGGAGGCCGTACGGCTGTGGGTGCGCGGGCTGCGGGTCATGGGCCGGGTGACGCCCCGCGCCGTCTCGGACCGGCGCCGGGGCGGACTCGTGGCGTTCTCCGACCACCTGGGCCGCGGGCTGGTCCTCGACCCGGGGTGGCGGGGGCCGCTGTGCGGGCTTCCACCGGTCGGCGGCAGCGTGCCCGTGGTCTACGCGCAGAACCGGCCGGCCACGGCCCGGCTGTGGACGCTGCGGTATCTGCTGGCGCCGTCGTTCGGTTGGTTCCTGTCCGCGACCCTGGCGTTCGGCACGGGCGTGATGCTCTCTTCGTGAGCGGGGCCGGAGCACCGGTGTGGCCCCTTCGTGAGCCGAGAGCCGGGCCCGGCGTCGTGGCCCCTTCGTGAGCCGAAGCAGAAGCAGAAGCAGAAGCCGAAGCCGAAGCCGAGGCCGAGGCCGAGGCCGGAGCCGGAGCCGGATTCGGAGCCAGCGCTGGCACCGGAGTCGGGGCCGGAGTTGCCGAAGCCGGAGCCGGTGCCGAAGCGAAGCCCTGAGCCGACACCGAAGCCGGAGCCGGCACCCGGTTGGGGGCGGAGCCGATACGGGGCCAGGGCAGGTAACGAGGCCGGTACCCAGGCCGGGGGCCGGAGTCGGCGCCAGGGCCAGGGGCCGTAAGCGCCCGGGGCGGCCCTCTGGCCCCGCCCGGCGCCCGGTGCGTCCCGCGCCCGCCACCCGGCGCCCCTGATGGGTGTCCCGTCAGGGGTCGCCCCGACGCCCCTGACGGGCTCCCCGCAAGACGCCGCACCGGCGCCCCCGCCAGACGCCGCACCGGCGCCCCCGACAGGCGCCCCGCCAGGCGTCGCTCGGGATCACGCCGGTGCCGTGTCCAGGCCCGGTTCCGGCTTTCCCAGGTCCACGCCGGGCGCCGCCCGGCCCGCCGCCCGGCGGGTGATCGCCGCCGTCTCCGCCTTCGCCGCCGCCGCGATGGCCCCGGCGCCGGGCTCCTTGTACCAGGGGCGCAGCCGGATCAGGGCGGGCCTGACGCCGGTCGCGAGGAGCAGCGCGGTTCCCTTCGGCAGCGCGCGGATCCGGTCCGGCGGCAGGACGGCCTCCTGGCGGTAGGAGTACGACCGTGACGTGCCGTCCTTGCTCCGGGAGACGCTCGGGGTGCGCACGTCGTGCTGGCCGACCAGGGTGGAGATCTTCTGGACGAAGTCGGCGTCGTCCAGGCCCGCTCCGAGGAGTTTGACGGTCGCCGCGCTCCACAGCGCGTCCATGCCGACCTCGCCCCAGACCCGGGCGCCCTGGCGGTAACTCTGGAGCAGGGTCACGACGTTGATGCCGCGGGAGCCGAAGTGCGAGTACAGGTCGGGGAGATCGGCGATGCGGCAGACGTTCGCCGCCTCGTCGAGCACCGCGGTCAGCGGCGGGTCGAGCCGGCCGCCCATGCGCTCGGCGGCCACGACACCGGCCCGCATCGTCGCGTCCGCGAGCCCCGCGATGACCCCGGCCGCCGAGCCGCCGCCGTCCTTGGACAGCAGGTAGAGCGTGTCGTGGCCGAGGACGTGCAGGTCGGGGCGGAACTCGGGCAGGTCGGGATCGGGGGTGACCCAGGCGAGGATCTCCGGGTCGAGGAGGCAGGAGACGGTCTGCCGGGCGGTCTCGTAGATGCCGTCCCGGGTCTCCACCGCGCCCCGCACGGTTCCCTGCAACTGCTCGGCCATCGCGGTGAGCCCGACCTCGCGGAGCAGGTCGACCGGGGTGCGGTCGGCGGGGTCGGCGAGCCAGCGCAGGAGGTCGGTCAGCGGGCTGCGGCTCCGGGCCGCGGCGAGGAACAGCGCGGTGAGGGTGTTCTGGGCGGCCGAGATCCAGAAGTCCTTCTTCGCGCTGTCGTCGTTGACGGAGGCGACGAAGTGCCCGGCCATCCGGCGGGCGCCCTCGATGGTGTGGCACTCGCCGAGGATGTTCCACCACATCGCGCGCGGGGTGTGGGCGATGCCCTGCGGATCGAACGTCCAGACCGCGCCGGCCTTCGCGCGCTCGGCCCGCGTGACGGCGTACACGTCGGCCTTGTTGGAGGTGAGCAGGACGGCGCCCTGGGCGCGCAGCACCCGGGGCACGGCGATCCCGGTCGACTTGCCGGCGCGGGGCGCCATGAGGTCGAGTTCCACGTCTTCGTAACTGCTGCGCAGCTCGGGGCCCTTGGGCTCCAGGTCGCCGAGGAGGTTGCCGGTCTCGTCGGGGTGGACCCGGTCGCGGCCCTCGAGGGCGGGGCGCAGCTCGCGGGCGCGGGCCTCGACGCCCTTGGGGCACAGGCCCGCCAGTTCCCGCCGTCCGGCCAGGCCCTTGGGGCGGGCCGACCGGTCCACGAGGAGCCGGACGACGAGGGCGACGGGCACGGTGACCAGGACGAGCAGACCGAGCATGCCCCCGTAGACGGCGGCGGGCGGTGTGCCGGGCCACAGCGCCCGCGGCCCGCCGTCGACCAGCCGGGTGACCGTGGACAGGGCGAAGGGCGGGGCGGCCCAGCCGTCGCCGGCCAGACCGGCCCCGAGGGTGCCGCCGGACCAGGCGACGGTGAACAGCAGCAGGCCGGTGCCGACGACCGCGACGACGGCCCAGGGCAGCAGATCGTGGGCGTCGCCGCCGCGGGAGGCGCTCACGCGGTCCACCGCCCGGCCGCCGAGTCGGCGCCGAATCCGCCGAGGCCCTCGCGCGCGGCCCGTGCCACCTGTTCGGCGGCGCGGGCGGCGGCCTTCTCGACGGCGTCCTCGTTCGGCGTCCAGCGGGTGTTGGTGTTGTGCAGCCGGCGCTCGGCATCGGTGATGGCGACCTTGATGGGGATGCCGGGGCGGCCGCCGACCTTGATGAGGAAGCGGCCTCGGCCGGGCGGTTCCTCGTTGTCGCCGTCGACGCCCCAGCCGGGCGGCGAGGACCAGGACGACACGAGTTCGATCTCGCGCCGGGACAGGCCGACCACCTTGCCGAGGTCCTCCATCTCCGTCTTCGGCAGCCCGGCGCACACCACCATGCCGGCGCGCTCGACGAAGCCGCGGGCCTTGGCCCGGTCGGCGTCGGTGCCGAGGGCCTCGGCGTCCTTGAGGGTGTGGGTGATCTTCGCGTCGCCGAGGCCGAGCGAGCGGTTCAGCCGGGTCAGCGCGTCGATGCGGTCGACGATGCCGGAGGCGGCGCGCAGCGGTCGCCACAGTTCGTCGAGGACGGTGAAGAACCAGCGCCGGGGCGCGAGTCCGGCGTCCGCGAGGGCGTGCGAGGCGGCGACCGTGCCGAGCCCGTCGGACCAGGCGGCGAGCATCGCGGCGGCGGTCAGCTGGGTGTCGGCCTCGCCGATGCCGGAGATGTCGATGCACACGGCGGGCGCGTTCGGGTCGATACGGGTGGAGGTCTCGGAGGCGAAGGTGTCGCCGAGCGGGCCGTCGAGGATGCCGAGCAGGGACCGGTGCAGCGGGTCGACGGCGTCCCGGTAGCGGGCGTCGTCCCCGCGGTCGAGGGTGACCGAGCGGACCCGGGGCGGGCCCTCGGTCAGTACCCGCAGCACGTCGGGCAGCAGGATCGTCCGTCCCTCGGGGGTCCGTTCGCGCAGATGGTGCAGCACGGCGGACAGGACGGACTGCTCGTGGTCGTCCATGGGCCGGCCGCGGACGATGGTGACGAGGGCGGCGACCATGTTCAGCACCCGGCCGTGGGCCTCGGCCCGCAGCACCTCGCCGGCCTCGCCGCCGATCTTCGCGGCGGCCTCGCCCATGGCACCGGGGTCGAGGACGTTGATGCCGCCCCGGCCGCGGCCGATGGAGATGACCTGGCCGCCGAGCGCGCGGACGGTGTCGGCGTAGTCGGGCTTGAGGTCGCCGAGGACGAGCGGGACGACACCGGTCGCGGCGAGTCCGATCAGCATGCGGTTGACCAGGGTGGACTTGCCGAGGCCCGGCATGCCGAGCATGAACAGGGAGGGGTTGGAGATGTAGCGGGCCCGGGTGAACCAGTTCAGCGGGTCGCCGCAGACGGTGGCGCCGGTGAACAGGTGCTGCCCGAGCGGCACCCCGGTCATGGGCGATCCGGAACCGGCCGCGAAGGGCCACATGCCGCATGCCTGCACGGTGGTGGCCCGCCACATGGTGGGCGGATCCATATAGCCGACGCGCCCGCCGCCGACCCCGTACCAGCCGCGGTGCGGGACGAACAGCTCCTTGGGTTTGGCGGGAGCCTTGGACGCACCCTTCGCCGGGGTCTTCGACGCACCCTTCGCCGGGATCCCCGGCATGTCCTTCGCGGAGGATTTCGCGGCGGACTTCAGGGAGGATCCCGCGGCACCCCTCGACGGCGCCCGCTCCCCGTGCTCCTCCCGCTCCGGGTGGCCCCCGTCCGGGGCCGTGAGCGTCTGCCGCTCCTCGGCCAGCCGGTCGGCCCGCTCGGCCCGCTTCCGCTCGCGCCGGCTCACAGCGCCTCCTGGATTTCGTGCGGGACGAGGGTCTGCTCCCAGGGGAGGATCCCGGCCGGCAGGGTGCAGCTGAACGCCGCCGCCTGCATCCGGTCCGCGGGCCGCATCAGCACGCGGGAGGCCGCCGTCAGATTGCGGACGGTGACGCTCGCGTCGGCGAGCTCCTCCATGCTGTCGACGGTGACCGTCAGCATCAGCGAGAACTCCACGAGCCCCGCGCCCGAGGCCTCCTCGGCGGCGGTCTGCTCGGCAGCGCGTACCTCGGAGGCCGCGCGGGCCTGCACCATGCCCTTGCCGGACGAGGCCATGAACTGGGCGCTGCGCCGGTCCGCCTCGACGATGCGGGCCGAGGTGGCGGGGTCGATGGGCCGGTAGACGAGGGCGACGCGCTTGCGG
Source organism: Streptomyces aureus (assembly GCF_000725495.1). Classification (GTDB taxonomy): domain Bacteria; phylum Actinomycetota; class Actinomycetes; order Streptomycetales; family Streptomycetaceae; genus Streptomyces; species Streptomyces aureus_B. The sequence continues at coordinate 51,945 of NZ_JNZD01000018.1, read as the reverse complement.
CGGGTGCCGGGGGCCGCCTCCAGCATGCCCCGGAGCACCGAGGAGCGGATGGTGCCGCGCGGCGCGAGGGTCAGCAGCCAGGTCCGGGAGACGCCGGAGTCGTGCTGGTAGCTGTTGACGGTCTCGACGGCGGCGGCGGGGCCCGCGTCGTCCCACTCCAGGCCCGTACCGCCCTCCTGGGCACGGGCGTTGAGGACGTCGGCGGCCACGGCGGGGTCGTAGGCGACGCGGACGACCTCGGCGATCCGCTCGGCCGACAGCGGGTACGCGGCACCGCCGCCCGCCGCGACGAGCCCGCTGAGCAGGCCCGGGATGCGGATGGCGAGATCCGCGATCACGTCCTCCTTCTTGCGCTTCTGGCCCGGCGGGACGCCGTAGGTCAGGGTGATGTAGGTGTGCATCTCGGAGGACGCGCTCGGGTAGCGCTCGACGACCTCCTCCATGACCGCGCGGGCGGCCGGCGGGGCGTCGGGATGGATGCGGGGCAGCACCTCGTGGGCGAGCCGGGTGCCCGGGTCGGGGGCGGTCTCCACGATGACGGTGGCGCCGCGCAGGCCGGGTTCGTGGGCGAGCCGCGCCAGCCACTCGCCCCACAGCGCGACCCACACGTCGACCTGGTCGGGGTCGATGAGCGAACCGCCGTCCGGGTCGCAGCCGAGGACGATCGTGTACAGGTTGCGGACGGGGTGGTGCAGGACGCCGAACGGACGGTCGTAGGCGTCCCGCCCCTCCGACGCGCTGACCTTGTTGAGCAGCCCCGGCGGGCGGAACCGGCCGCCGGGCCGGGCGGACAGCGGACCGGAGACGTACAGGTGCGCGCCCTTCGCCTTGCGGCGCCACCAGCCGACGCGCAGGGTGATCAACTGGTAGACGTTGCGCCCGTCCTGGGTGCGGACGGCGAGCGGCGCCAGGAGCACCACGGTCGGTACGAGCACGACCAGCGCCGCGTACAGCGAGATCAGCGACGCCAGCAGGGTGACGATCAGCCCGCCGAAGACCCCGAAGGTGCCGACGAGTCCGAGCGGTCCGAGGCCCGGCCGGCGTGGCCTGCGCCAGTTCCCGTAGGTCGGATGGATGACGGCTTCCGTGGACATGGGTCCGGTTTCCCTTCGTGGGACGAGGTGGGGTTGACGGGGTGCGCCGGGGTGGCGAGGGGGACCGCCGGGTCCCCGCGGGGGGAGCGGGGACCCGACGGCCGTTCAGGGGAGGAGAGTCAGGAGCGGCGAGGTACCGGGGTCACTTGTTGTGGCCCAGTTCGCCGTCCGCTCCCTCGACCGCGCCGGTCACCGTGGAGCCGGCGACCTGGGCCGCGGCCACCGCCGCGAGGACGGCGACACCCGCCGGTCCGGCCGCCGCCGCGCCGCCCGCCGCCGAGGCGCCGGAGGCACCCGAGGCGCCGGCCCGGCCCGCCGCGGCCGCGCCGCCGGAGCCGGTGGCACCGGCCTCGCCGCCCGAGCCGGGTGCCCCCGCGGCGCCGCCGGCGCCGGAGGAACCGCCCGAACCGGCGGAGCCGGTCGCGCCGCTCGGGCCCATCCCCCCGCCGCCGCCGGAGGCGCCCCGGCCGCCGCCGAGCTGCACCGCACCGCTGGCCAGGCTGGAGCCCGCCTGCCCCATCGAGGACATCGGGTTGCCGGTGCCCATGGCCGCGGTCGCCGGCACGATGAGCTTCAGCAGCGCGGGCAGGGCGATGGCGGAGAGCAGCATGACGCCGATGCCGGCGATCCGGGTGTTGATGGTGGCGACGTCACCGGTGCCGCTGCTCTTCCCCGAATTGATCATCGCCATACCGGCGTTGAGGACGAGGGCGACGGCGGGTTTGTAGAGCAGCCAGGCGATCATCCAGCCGATGTGCTTGCGCCACCAGCCGGCGCCCCAGTCGGTCATCGAGGCGGCGGCGGCCAGCGGCAGGGTGCCCAGCAGCAGCATCATCACGCCGAGCCGGATGTACATCAGGACCGTGTGCACGATGCCCGCGATCAGCAGCAGGAAGGCGAGGACCAGCAGCAGGAAGGACTGGATCCCGCTGCCGTCCGAGCACGCCCCGACGTTGTTCAGCGAGTCCTGTACGGCGCTGTTGAACAGGTAGTTGGAGTAGCTGTCCCCGACGGCCGCGGCGGCCACGACGACGGTGGTGGCGGCGCCCGAGACGAGCACCACCCGCATGATGCCCTTCAGGGCGGTGCGGCCCGCGTCGCCCTTGCGCTCGATGGCCATGCGGCAGGCGGCGAAGAGCAGCGAGCCGACGGCCAGGTAGACCACGATCCACTGGGTGTCGCTGCTGATGTCCTTCGACGTCTGGGTCTGTTCCAGCGTCGGGACGTTGGTGGTCAGCGCGGCGAACACCGCGACCGCGCCCGCGAGGATGGTCTTGGCGATCAGGTCGACGATGGTCCCGATGGGATCGCCGAGAAAGCTGAAGAACCCCTTCACCAGGTCGATGACCGGATTCCCGGACGTGCAGTTCACGTCAGACCCCCCACAGGACGAAGCCGTTGGTGCTCTGGACGGCCGACACCGGCGAGTGCAGCGAACCGTTGTCGTCGGGGCGGACCTTCCAGTCGCCGCCGCTCCAGCGCAGGGAGATGTCGGTCGCCGCGTAGCCCTGGGCGCTCTTGAGGAGCAGCCGGACCGTCGCCGCCGTGCCGGTGTACGAGCTCACCGAGAAGCCCGCGTACGAGGCGACGGCCGTGCCGCTGTCCCGGCCGTCGGTGCTCTGGACGGTGGCGCGCTGGAACTCGAACATCTCGCGTCCCCGGCCGGGGACGACCTGCTGCTCGGTGACGGTGCGCCAGTCGGATCCGCTCATCTGGGAGGGGATGACGTGGGCGGCGATCACGGCCCCGGTGGGCGTGTGCGCGTAGCACCACCACAGGGCTCCCTGGATGCGGGTCGGTCCCGCGGAGGGGGAGACGGGCACCCGCGCGACCCCGAGGGTGCGCCAGCCGACGTCCCCCGGAGCCTTCTTGGGCAGTTCGGCGCCCGTGGCGTCGTCGGTGCGGCAGCCGCGGGGGCGGCCGTCCTTCGTCGCCTGGCCGGCCAGCGGGCCGGCGGTGGCCGCGCCGCTCGCGTGGGCCGCGGTGGTGTCCGGACCGGACAGCAGGGTGACGACCCCGCCCACCACGGCCACAACGGCGAGGAATCCCGCCGACAGCTGCCAGCTGCGCTGTCTGTAGTAGGGCCCGGACTCCGCGAGCCGGCGCTCCCTGCGTTTGAACATCACGACCGACCGCCCGGCCTACGCGAAGACGAAGCTGACCAGGGGGCCCGCGGTGGCCACGAGGACACAGCCGCCGAGCACCATGCCGAGCCGGCTCATGTGCTCCGAACTCTCGCCCCGCTTGACGGAGACGGCCATCATCGCGCCGGTGATCAGCACGCCGGCGACCCCGGCCGCGGTACCGGCCCAGGCGGCTATGCCGAGGACCGTGTTGACCTTGGCGGTGAGCTCGCCGGGGGCGTTGGCCGCGGGCTGCGGGACGCCGGCGGCGAGGATGCTGGAGGCTGCCTGGAGCAGAGAGGACATGAGGATCTCCGAGGGATTCGGCGCCCGCGCGAGCGGTGGGCGGGAGGGTGACTGGGGTGTCGGGACGGTGGGCCGCGGTCAGGGCCCGAGGAGCTGGAGGCTGCCGAGGGCCGCGACGAGCGGACCGGCGCAGGTGGCGATCAGACAGCTGAGGGTGACGAAGAAGACGCCGCGGAAGTGCTCGCCGCCCTCGCCGGGGTCGCCGCGGCGCAGCTGGAGCGCCATCTGGATGCCGACGATGATCAGCCCGCCGACTCCGCACGCGGAGGCGCACCAGGCGAGCAGGCCGAGGATGGTGTCGGCCTGCACGGGCGGGGTGTAGGCGGCCAGGTACGGCGCGGCGAGGAGGGTCCGGGTCACGACGCGGCCCCCTCGGTGTGTGCCTCCGCGCCCACCAGGCGGGCGAGGGCGGCGAGTTGGCGGGGAACGGAAGCGGGGCGGCCGCCCGTGCGCCAGGCCGGAATCCACGGCACGCGGTGCACGCGGGCGACGGAGCGGAGCACGCGGATGCGGCGCAGCAGGGCGAGCGGCAGCCGCCCGGGAGCGTCGGCGACGAGGACCACGGCCAGCAGTTCGAGCCCCTGGGGGGCGTCGCCGTCCTGGAGCGCGCCGAGTGCCTGGGAGACGGACCGCAGTCCGCGCGCGCCGGTCCGGCCGACCAGGACGACCCGGCGCGGTTCGCCGCGGGCGGGGTCCGGCCAGCGGGTTCCCACTTCCACTCCGCCGAACAGCTCGGCGAGCGAGGTCGCGCCGGAGCCGCCGTGCGCCTTGACCCAGCCGACCGTGTCCCGTGACGCGGCGCGCGCCGTCCCGGGCCGCTTCGGCCGGCCCCAGGAGGGCTCGGTCGCGCTTCCCGGCGCGGTGCGCCCCCGCCCGGCGGCCCGCGCCGGGACACCCCGGTCCCGGATCTCGCCCGCCCCGGCACCCCGGCCCCCGGGATGCGCGTGCAACGCGACCTGTCCCGCGGGGACTTGAGCCGGTGCGGGCAGGCCGCCCGGGGTCGCGCCCGGCGTGGTGTGCGCCGGGGGCGTCCGGTCGGGCGCGGGCCGGGCGGGGGAGGCCGCGCCGGGCACGGTGTGGCCCGCGGGAACGGGAGCAGGCGCCGGACCGGCGCCGGGAGCCGTCGGCCCACCGGTCCCCGGTGCCGCCGGGGCGGCAGTGGCGCCTCCCGGGGCCGGGGCGTACGCGTCGGTGGGGGCCGTCGGCCCGCCGGTGTCGTCCGGGCCGGCGGCGGGCCCCGCCGGTGGTGGCGTCCGCTGCGGGTTCTTCGGCCCCCGTACCCAGGACCCCGGGCCCGACGGCATCGCCGAAGGAGTGCCCATAGGTGCCCCGCCCCCCTCTTCGCTCGGTGATCGGCTGCTCTCGATCATCTGGTTTCCACTGGTTTGAACTTATTTGCGCCGGGGCCCGTTTGGGTCTGTCGAGCCCGTCGGACAGCACAACGGGCCGTGTGGCCGCAGCGGTTCAAGGCGAGGGGAAGAAGGCGGGTGCCATGAGCGGAGAGGGCGGGGAGGGCGGTTCGTCGACCGCCGTCAGGAACGGGATCATCGCGGGGACCGGCTGCGGCTGCCTGCTGTCGCCGCTGGCCCTGGCCGGAACGCTGGTCGTCGTGGTGATCATGGGCGGGTTCGGGGTCCTGCTCGCCCCGCTCATCGCGCTGTACCTGCTGTTCCACGGCGGCGGGGGCGATCCCCCCAGTCAGGAGACCGCGGACCAGTCCCTCGGCATCTTCCAGGGCGACGGCAAGGGCGAGCTGGACACCTCGACGGTCCCCGCGGACCTGGCGGACCCGATCCAGAAGGCGGGCGAACTGTGCGGCGCGATCGGCCCGATCGTCATCGCCTCGCAGATCGAGAAGGAGTCCGGCTTCAACAGCGCCCTGGTCGGCCCGAACGGGGAGAAGGGCCTCTCACAGCTGCCGCCCGACGTCTTCACCCAGTACGGCAAGGACGACGACGACAACGGCAAGACCTCCGCCCTGGACGCGAAGGACTCGATCATGGCGCAGGGCCGCTACCTGTGCGAACTGGCCAAGCAGGGGCAGCAGATGATCGACGCGGGCGAGGTGGACCAGAGCGACGGGAACGGCACCACCAACACCGTCCTGGACCTCGCGCTGGCCGGCTACGACGTCGGGATGGACGCCGTCCGCGCGGCCAGGGGAGTGCCGCGGACGAACGAGGCCCAGGGCTATGTCCTGGCCGTCCGCGCCCAGTTCGCGAAGTACCAGGGCATCGGCGCCCCTCCCTCGGGTGCCACTCCGGGCGTCACGCCCGACCCGGACGCGACCACGGCCGGCCCCGCGCCGACCACCACCTGAGGAGGACGGCATGGCCCGCTTCGACGTGTACATCTCCGGCGACGGGATCGCCGAGATCGACGGACACACCCTGGTCCCCGAGCCCGGCCTGTCCGTGCACGAGGTCGTCCTCGACCGGCTGGAGGGGTACGCACAGGAGAACGGCGGAGCCGTCGTGGCGACGGTCCACGACGGTCCCGCCGCGGCCCGGTTCCTGCTCCGGGTGCTTCCCGACGGGTCCAGCAGTGTCCTGGAACCCGGGGAGGACACGGCCGGGGAGCCCGGGCCCCCCACGGCTCCGCCCGCCGTGGCCCCCGTGCCGGCCGTGGCCCCCGCATCCGCCGTGGTGGTCCCCGCCCCGACCGTGGTGGCCCCCGCCCCGACCGTCGTGGTCCCCGCCCCCGCCGCCGGGGGTTCCGCCGTCGCCACCGCCGTGGCGCGGGCCCGCGCCACGGCCGCCGCCCGCGCCGAGGCGGGGGACCCGGCCACCGCCCGCGCCGAGGCGAAGGACCAGGCCGGCGTCGCGGCTCCCGCCGTCCGCTCCGCCCTGCCCGCCGACCTCACCGCACGGCTCGGCCGGGTCAACGCGCTGGCCGCCGACGACCGGCTCGACGAGGCGTACGCCGGCGCGACCGCGCTGCGCGAGGACCTGACGGACACACTGGGCGCCGGGCACCCGTACGCCGTGGAGGCGCGGGCGGTCGAGGCGTACCTCGCGCATCTGCGCGGGGACCACCGGGAGGCCGTCGTGCTGGCGCTGGCCGTGGCCCGGATCCGCTGCGGGGCCGGTGACGGCCGGGCACCCGCCGACGTGGCGCGGGCCGCGGCGGCCTGGCAGCAGCTCGACGACGACCGGGCCCTCGTCGCCCACGGACGCGAACTGCTGCACATGTGGGCCGTGCTGGAACGCGACGGTCTGCTGCCCCCCGGCCACGCGGCACTCGTCGGGCAGGTCCGCGGACAGGTCGAAGCCCTGGAGGCGTACGTCTGACCCCCCGCCCCCGCAGCTCCCCGCCCCCCACGTCCGCTCCGAGCCCCGCGCAACCCCCCGGACGTCCGGGCCCGCACCCGCTGCGACCTGCTCGTCCATCGCTTCGTACACCCGACGTCAAACGTACGTGGAACGCCCCTCGGAACACTCCGTTCCCCCCGGCGGTCCGGGTTCCGGTTCATCCCGGTCCGGCCGTCCACAGGAACAGGAGCACACCATGAACGTCACCGTCATCGGCTCGGCGAGCGCGGTCGATTCCGAGGAGCGGGCGCTGCGCGACCTCTACCTGGAGCACGGCCCCGCCCTCTACACGTACGTGCTGCGCATGCTCGGCGGGGACACGCACCGCACCGAGGACGTCATCCAGGAGACGCTGCTGCGCTGCTGGAACAAGCGGAACCTGGTCGACGACGAGGGGATGGCGGTGCGGCCCTGGATGTTCCGGGTCGCGCGCAACCTCGTCATCGACGCGCACCGGACGCGGATGGCACGGCCGTTGGAGACGGGCGGCGCCACCTGGCTCGGCGAACTGGGCGCCGAGGTGGACGACATCGACCGGATGCTGTCGTCCGTCGTGGTCCGCGAGGCCCTGCGGTCGCTCACCCCCGCCCACCGCGACGTGATCCGGGCGACGTTCCTGGAGGACCGCACCACGCAGGAGGCGGCGGAGCTCCTGGGCATCCCGCAGGGCACGGTCAAGTCCCGGGTGTACTACGCGCTGCGCGTCTTACGGCTGGCGCTGCGCGAACACGGGGCGGTCGCGGACGAGGACGGCCCGTCGCGGCGGCCGGACCCGGCCCGCACGGCCGCCTGACCACGGCCGGCCCCGTGACCGGCCCCGACCACGCGCGCCCACCCGCCACCGCGCCCGACCACCCCGATCTCGCCCGAAGGTGCCCGGCCGGGTCAGGCCGGACCGCTCCCCGAGGGGGCGTGGGCGTCCAGGTCGCGCAGGGTCTCCCGCAGGTCCGCGGCCTCCGGATGGGAGAGCCCCTCCAGGAGGGCGAGCGCCGCACGGAAGGCCTCGACGGCCTCCTCCCGTTCGCCGGCGGCGAGCCGGGAGTCGGCGATGTGGCGCAGGGTGTCCGCCTCCAGATAGTGGTCGCCGATCTCGCGGTAGAGCGCGAGGGCGCGCTCGAAGGGGCCGACCGCGGCCTCGTACCGGCCGAGCTGGTGATGGGCGTAGCCGACGCTGTCCTGCGCCGCGGCCTCGCCGGCCGGGTCCCCGATCTCCTGGAGCAGCGCGACGGCCTTCTCGCAGTGCTCCAGCGCCTTCTCGTGCTCGCCGAGCAGGATGTACGTCCAGCCGACCTCGTTCAGGACGAGGGCCTCGTTGCCGACGTTCCCCTCGGCACGGTAGAGGTCCCGGGCGTGCGCGTAGTGGTCCAGCGAGACGGCGAACCGGCCCTCCCCGTTGGCCTGGTAGGCCAGGCAGCGCCGGGTGCGGGCCTCGCCCGGCCCGTCGCCCTCGGCCCGGAACAGCTCCAGCGCGCGGCCGAGATCCCGCCGTGCCTCGGCGGAGTGCGCGAACCGGGTGTGGAAGAAGCCCAGGCCGCGCAGCGCGTGCGCCTCGCCGGTGCGGTCGCCGACCGCCCGGGCGGCCCGCAGCGCGGCGCTGTTGATCTCCATCAGGTCGTGCCAGAAACCGAGCCGGTCGAAGTACAGGTCGAGACCGACCGCGGTGCGCCACGCGTGGTCCTCGTGGCCGTGCGCGGCGGCGTGCTCGACGACCGCCCGCAGCACGTGCCGCTCCGTGCGCAGCCACTGCATGGCCTGACGGCGTCCGGTGAACCGGACGGCGCCGCCGTCCGTTGTGCTCGGCGGCAGGGGAAGGGTCTCGCGGCGCGGGCTGATGACGGCGGAGGCGTGGTGGGTGGTGTGCAGGTAGTGGTCGTGCATGCGGCGCAGCGCCGTGCCGCGCCGCTCCTCGGTGTCCTCGGTGCCGGCCAGTTCGCGGGCGTAGGCGCGCAGCAGGTCGTGGAACGCGAATCGCCCCGGCGCGTGTTCGCCGAGCAGGCTGGCCCCGGTCAGTTCGGTCAGCAGGGCCCGGACCGGGCGGACGGGCGCCCCGGCGAGGGCGGCTGCCGCGGCGGTGCCGATGTCGGGCCCCGGGTGGAGCGACAGCCGGCGGAACAGGTCCGCGGCGGCGGACGGCAGCGCGTGGTAGGACCAGGAGAAGACGGCGCGGGCGTCCGTCTGGGCGTCGCCGCCGGTGAACGCGTCCAGGCTGCCGTGGGTCTCGCGGAGTTCGTCCGCGATGTCCGCGAGCCGGAAGCCGGGGTGGTGGGCGGCCCGCGCGGCCACGATGGCGAGGGCCAGCGGCAGCCGGGCGCACAGCCCGACGATGGCCTCGGCGGCCTCCGGCTCGGCGTCCACGCGCGCGGCGCCGATGCGCCGGGACAGCATGGCGCGGGCCTCGCCGCCGGTCAGCGGGCCCAGGGTGAGCGGGTGGGCGCCGTGGCCCGCCACCAGTCCGGTCAGTCGGCTGCGGCTGGTGACGAGGACGGGACAGCCGGGGGTGCCCGGCAGCAGCGGCCGTACCTGCGCGCTGTCGCGGGCGTTGTCCAGCACGATCAGGACGCGGCGGCCGGCCAGGACGCTGCGGTAGAGGGCGGCCTGCGCGTCGACCCCCTCGGGGACGGCCTGCGGGGCCACGCCGAGCGCGACGAGGAAGGTCTCCAGTGCCTCGGTGGGCTCCATGACGGAGCCGCCCTGGTCGTAGCCGCGCAGGTTCACATAGAGGCTGCCGTCGGGGAAGCGGTGGGCGACTCGGTGCGCCCAGTGCACGGCCAGGGTCGTCTTGCCCGCCCCGGCCATGCCGTTGACGAGACCGATGACGGCCGTGTCCGGATGCTCCTCGGCCGGCAACAGTGCGTCGACCCGCCGGAGTTCGGCGTCCCGCCCGGTGAACAGGGGCAGGTCGGCGGGAAGCTGGGAGGGATGGACGTTCCCCGCGGCCCGGGACGGACCGTCCCCGCCGGAGCCGTCCGCCCCCGTCTCCGGCACGTCCCCGGGGGCCCCGGCGTCCGCCGTGTCCTCGGTACCGGCGGGTACGGGGACGGGCGGCGGCGACAGGTCGAGGTCCCCGGCCAGCAGCCGCGCGTGGGCCGCCCGCAGCGAGGAGCCGGGTTCGATGCCGAGTTCGTCCACGAGGGTGCGGCGGGTGCTCGCGTAGACCTCCAGGGCCTCGGCCCGCCGGCCGCAGCGGTAAAGGGCCACCAGCAGCAGCTCGCACACGGCCTCGCGCAGCGGCTGTGCCTCGTGCAGCGCCACCAGTTCGGGCAGCACCGCCTCGTGGCGGCCGAGTTCGAGTTCCACGCGGAGCCGGTACTCCAGGGCGGCCAGCCGCCGTTCGGTCAGACGGGCCCGCTCCGCCTCGGCGAACGGGCCGGGAACGCCGGCCAGGGGCGTGCCCTGCCAGCCGGCGAGCGTGGTGTCGAGCAGCCGGGCCGCTCCGCGGCTGTCGCCCCGCGCACGCAGGCGCTCGGCCCGCGCCAGGTTCTCCTCGAAGTCGCCGAGGTCTCCGGTGATCTCCTCGGTGCGCAGTGCGTAGCCGTCGCCGAGGGACACCAGGAGCCGGGGCGGGGCGCCCGGGGGCCGGTCGGGCTCCAGCAGCCTGCGCAGCCGCGACACATAGGTGCGCAGCGTGGGGACGGCGCCGGCCGGCGGGTCGTGTCCCCAGACGCCGTCGACGAGTTCGCCGACGCCGACCGCGCGCCCGCGGCGCAGGAGGAGCACCGCGAGCACGGCCCGCTGCTGCGGTGAGCCGAGGGGCAGTTCCGTACCGCCCCGCCAGGCGCGCGGCGGGCCCAGCAGGGAGAAGCGGAGAACTCCCGCACCATCAGTGACGTTCACGGCACCAGACAGTAGCGAGGGCTCCTACGAACACCCGGTCGATTCGGCCATTTCACAGCTTCGTGCCATGTGCGTGACACTTCGCGCCCTCGGTGGCCGGTGGCCGAGCCCGATGACCCGGCGTCCGGCGGCCCGGCGCACGGGTCGGCCCGCCCCCCGACCCCCGTCTCAGCCGCGTCCGCCGAGCTTCTCCAGCGCCTCGTCCGTCAGCCGGTACACCGTCCACTCGTCCTGCGGGCGCGCGCCCAGCGACTCGTAGAAGCCGATGGACGGCCGGTTCCAGTCGAGGACGGACCACTCCAGGCGCTGGTAGCCGCGTTCGACGCAGATCCGTGCCAACTCCGTGAGCAGCGCCTTGCCGTGGCCGCCGCCGCGCGCGGCGGGGCGTACGTACAGGTCCTCCAGGTAGATGCCGTGGACACCGCGCCAGGTCGAGAAGTTCAGGAACCACAGCGAGAAGCCGACCGTCTCGCCCGTGGTGTCGTCCTCGGCGATGTGCGCGAACGCCGCCGGACGCGGTCCGAACAGCGCCTCGTGCAGCTGCTCCGGGGTCGCCCGCGCCTCGTCCGGCACCTTCTCGTACTCGGCGAGTTCACGGACCAGGGCGTGGATGACGGGGACGTCGTCGGGGGTCGCGATACGGATCATGGGCCGAGCGTAGGCGCTGCGCGCGGCCGGGCGGCGGCCCGGCCGGAGTCCGTCACCGGCCGGGAACGCTTCCCCGGTACGGGCGGCTCGTCCGGAATGTCGATCGCATAAGGGACACTACCGGCATGGGTGAAGCAGGCCATGCGCGGTGAGCGGTTTTTCCACAGGGTGTGGATGTATGTGCGCGGGGCGCCGGGCACCTATGTCTGGCTGACGATTCTCTTCGTCACCACCGTGGCCCTGCACCACATGTCTCCGGATTTCGAAGAGGACTTCCTGCGGCAGCGCTCGACGAACATTCACGAGCTGTCGAACAATCCGGTGCGGGTGCTGTTCGCGAGCGCGATGTGGATCGACGGCGGGCACTGGATCCCGTACGCCGTGCTCTACACCGTCTTCCAGGCGCCGGCCGAACGCTGGCTCGGCACCGCCCGCTGGCTCGCGGTCAACGCGATCGCCCACGTCGTGTCGACGCTGGTCAGCGAAGGTGCGCTGCTCTGGGCGATCCGGCACGGAGTGGCGCCGCACTCCGCGGTCGACACCCTGGACGTCGGGGTGAGCTACGCCCTCGCGGGAGTGGTCGGCGTGCTCACCTACCGGATCGCGGCGCCCTGGCGCTATCTGTATCTGGCGGCGGTCCTGGCGGTGTACGGGATTCCCTTCTTCACCGCCCGTACGTTCACCGATCTCGGGCATTTCACCTCCGTTCTCCTCGGCCTGGCCTGTTATCCGTTGACCAGAGGGCGCGGAAAAGCATGGAATCCGAAGGAGACAGCCGATACCTCCCGGAGTTAACGTCCGGGCATGAGCAGCTCGGCGGGCAAGGTCGTGAACGGTGGCGTCTCCTTCTGGTACGCGGACGACGGTCTGCCCGCGCCGCGGGAGCCGCTGTCCGGCGACGCGACCGCCGACGTCGTCGTGGTCGGCGGCGGCTACACGGGCCTGTGGACCGCGTACTACCTGAAGAAGGCGGACCCCTCCCTGCGGGTGACGGTCCTGGAGCAGAAGTTCTGCGGCTACGGGGCCTCCGGGCGCAACGGCGGCTGGCTCTACAACGGCATCGCGGGCCGGGACCGGTACGCGCGGCTGCACGGCAGGGAAGCGGCCGTACGGCTCCAGCGGGCCATGAACGACACCGTCGACGAGGTCGTCCGGGTGGCCGCCGAGGAGGGCATCGAGGCCGACATCCACCAGGGCGGCGTCCTGGAGGTGGCCTACACGCCGGCCCAGCTCGCGCGGCTGAAGGCGTTCCACGCGCACGAGCTGTCCTACGAGGAGAAGGACCGCGAGCTGTACGGAGCGAAGGAGACCGCCGAGCGGATCCGGCTCGCGGACGCGGTCGGTTCGACCTGGACCCCGCACGGCGCCCGGCTGCACCCGGTGAAGCTGGTCAAGGGTCTCGCCGCGGCCGTCGAGGCGCTCGGCGTCACCGTCCACGAACAGACGCCGGTCACCGAGATCCGCCCCCGGCAGGCGGTGACCCCCTACGGCACCGTCCGCGCCCCCTACGTCCTGCGCTGCACCGAGGGCTTCACCGCGAACCTCAAGGGCCAGAAGCGGACCTGGCTGCCGATGAACTCGTCCATGATCGCGACCGAGCCGCTGACGGACGGGCAGTGGGCGGAGATCGGCTGGGAGGGCCGCGAGACGCTCGGCGACATGGCGCACGCCTACATGTACGCCCAGCGCACCGCCGACGGCCGTATCGCGCTCGGCGGCCGGGGAGTCCCGTACCGCTTCGGCTCGCGCACCGACAACGACGGCCGCACCCAGCAGTCCACCGTGGACGCCCTGTACGAGATCCTCGTCCGGCTCTTCCCCTCGCTGACCGGTGTCCAGGTCACCCACGCCTGGTCGGGCGTCCTCGGGGTCCCGCGCGACTGGTGCGCCACCGTCACCCTGGACCGCTCGACCGGCCTCGGCTGGGCCGGGGGCTACGTCGGCTCCGGCGTCGCCACCACCAACCTCGCCGCCCGCACCCTGCGCGACCTCGTCCGCCAGGACTCCGGGGAGGCGGGCGCGACCGGACTGACCGAGCTGCCCTGGGTCGGCCACGAGGTCCGCAAGTGGGAACCGGAGCCCTTCCGCTGGATCGGCGTCCACGGCATGTACGCGACCTACCGCACGGCCGACCGCCGCGAACTGTCCGGCCACAGCGCGCAGTCGTCCCGGCTGGCCCGGATCGCGGACCGGGTGGCGGGGCGCCACTGACCCCCGGGCCGGGAGAAGGGGGAGAACGGCGTACGGGGCGCGGCAGAGGGCGGTGGTCAGGCCACCGACTCCGGGACCGCCGCGCCCGACGTCGCGTGCTTGGGCGCCTTGGCCGTGACCATGAGCCCCGCGACCAGTCCGGCCAGCAGCATGATCGCGGTGGCCCACCAGATGGCCACCGTGTACCCGTGGACGACGCCCTCCTTGACGATCAGCGCCTTCTGCGCGGGGTTGCGCAGATGGGCGGTGATGTAGGCCGTGCTCGCGGTGGTGGCGATGGTGTTCAGCAGCGCCGTGCCGATCGAACCACCGACCTGCTGCGAGGTGTTGACCGTCGCGGAGGTGACACCCGCGTCCTGCGGGGCGACCCCGGCGGTCGCCGTGGCGAAGACCGGCATGAAGGTCAGGCCCATGCCGAGCCCCATCAGCATCAGACCGGGCAGCAGTTCGCCCGCGTAGTCGGACTCGACGGTGAGCCGGGTGAACATCGCGACCCCGCCGGCGGCGAGGAGCATGCCCGGGACCATCAGCATCCGCGGTGCCACATGGGGCAGCAGCCGGGCCGAGATCTGCGTCGAACCGATGATGATCGCGACGGTCAGCGGCAGGAACGCCAGCCCCGTCTTCACCGGCGAGTACCCGAGGATGACCTGGAGGTAGTAGGTCATGAACAGGAACACACCGAACATGCCGATGATGGCGAGCCCCATCGTCAGGAAGCAGCCGGCGCGGTTGCGGTCCTTGACGATGTGCAGCGGCAGCAGCGGACTCGGAGCCCTGCTCTGCCACCACACGAATACGGCCAGCAGCGCGATCCCGCCCGTGATCAGCCCCAGCACCAGCGGGTCGGACCAGCCGCGCGAGTTCGCCTCGCTGACCCCGTAGACGATCGCCACGAGGCCGCCGCAGCCCAGCACCGCGCCGGGCACGTCCAGCCGGACGTTGCGGTGTCCGGGACGGTCCCGCAGCAGCCCGAACGCGCCGAACACCGCGATGACCGCGATGGGGATGTTCACGTACAGGCACCAGCGCCAGTTCAGGTACTCCGTCAGCAGTCCGCCCACGATGAAGCCGATCGCCGCGCCCGAGCCGGCCAGTGCCCCGTAGATGCCGAACGCCTTGCCGCGTTCCTTGGGGTCGGTGAAGGTCGTCGTCAGCAGGGACAGCGCCGAGGGCGCGAGCAGCGCGGCGAAGGCGCCCTGGAGCGCGCGGGCGCCGAAGAGCATGCCGGACGTGGTGGCCGCGCCGCCGAGGCCCGAGGCCACCGCGAAGCCGATCAGGCCGATGACGAAGGTGCGTTTGCGCCCGACGAGGTCGGCGATCCGTCCGCCGAGCAGCAGCAGGCCGCCGAAGGCCAGCGTGTAGGCCGTGATGACCCACTGCCGGTTGCCGTCCGACATGCCGAGAGCGCGCTGCGCGGACGGGAGCGCGATGTTCACGATCGTCGCGTCCAGCACGACCATCAGCTGGGCGAGTGCGATGACCACCAGCGCCCACCAGCGGTGCGGGTCGGGACCCACGGCCGTCTCGGGTTCACCTGTCCGGGTGACACTCATTCGCTCAGAAGACCATGAATCGGAATGCGTCGCATCTTTGGGCGATTTCGCCCCGTGGGGCGCGTTCCACCGGCTCGTGGTCATGGTTCCAGCACCACCTTTCCGATCGTGGCCCTGTTCTCCAGGGCCCGGTGCGCCGAGGCGGCCTCGGCGAGGGGGAAGCGGGTGATCACGGGGGCGAGGCGTCCGGACGCGGCCTCGGCCAGGGCGCGCAGCTCCAGGGTCCGCACCGGGTCGGGGCCGCCCGCCCGGCGCATCATCACGGGGCCGAGGACCTGCTCGGACACCCCGTCCACGAGGTAGGGGGAGCCGTTCCGGACGCCTTCGCCGGACCAGCCGAAGACGAGGTGCCGGCCGCCGGGGCCGAGGAGCGCGACCGCGTCCCGGGCGACGGCGCCGCCGACCCCGTCGAGCACGAGGGTCGCGGCCCGGCCGCCGAGCTGTGCGCGGACCTCCTTGGGCCAGCCGGGGTCGGTGTAGTCGACGGCGTGGTCGGCGCCGTTCGCGCGGGCCAGCGCCACCTTCTCCGGGCCGCCCGCGAGGCCCACCACCGTGGCGCCCGCGTGGTGGGCGTACTGCACCAGGAGCGTGCCGATGCCGCCGGCCGCCGCGGGCACGACGACCACCTCGGCGGGGCCGAACTCGGCGAACTGCACGATCCCCATGGCCGTGCGACCCGACCCGATCATGGCGACGGCCTGGGCGAAGTCGAGGTTCCCGGGGATCTCGTGGAGCCGCTCGACGTCCGTGACGGCCAGCTCCGCGTAGCCGCCCGGAGCGAAGCCGAGATGGGCGACGACGCGCCGGCCCAGCCAGAGCCCGGCGACGCCCTCGCCGAGGGACTCGACGGTTCCGGCGACCTCCCGGCCGGGAACGGTCGGCAGCACGGGCCGGGGCGCCGGGCCGCCCGTCATGCCCTCGCGCAGGGCGGTGTCCAGGAGATGGACGCCCGCCGCGGCCACCGCGATCCGGACCTGTCCGGGACCCGGCTCGGGGTCCTCGGTCCGCTCGTGGACGAGGTTGTCGGCGGGGCCGAAGGCGTGCAGACGGATGGCGTGCATCGGGGACTCCTCAGGATCGGAAGAAGGCGGGCGGCGGCGCCGCGGCACGGACCCGGTCCGGCCTCGTGCGGTCCGGGAGGGCGGACCCGGGCCGGCCTCGTGCGGTCCGGGAGGCGGGCGCGGGCGCCCCGCGCGGGCGCCGGAGCCTCCACTGTTCAACCTCAAGCCCGCTTGAGGTCAAGGCGGTCCCGGATGCGCAGCGCCAGCGCCACGGCCTCCATCGCGCTGTTGAAGGACACCTCCGAGAGCACCCCGGGGGCCGCGACCTGGTCGCCCACGAGCTACACGCCGTCGCCCGGTCGATACGCGGACGGTCCCGCCACGTCGTGCCGGGCGGGTCGACCGCACCGGTACGGCCGTTCGCCACGCCCGTCCGCCGCCAGGTCACCCGCTCGCGCCAACCCTCGAAGGCGAGGTCGAGCAGCTCCTCGGCGCGGGCGGCCCCGTGCGCCCCGGTCTCCCCCGGGGCTATCGGGATCTGCCCCTGGAGGAGCTGCTGCCCGGCCGGGGCGAGACTCCGGTCCCGGGCGGTGAAGCGCTCGATCCAGCCCGGCGCGTCCAGGTCGCAGACGGCGAAGGCGTCCCCGCGGCGGCTGCGCAGCGCCACGTCGACCAGGGCGGTGCGGCCGCTCGGCCAGGTCAGGGAGTCGTCCTTGAGCAGACGGCGCGCGGAGTCGAGCGAGGTGGCGACGACGACCGGGCCCCGGCCCGTGGGGACGGCGTCCACCCGGGAGAGCGTCTCCATCCGCACCCCGAGGTTCCAGGCCCGCCCCGCCATCCGGTCGATGACGCTCGCCCAGCCGCCCCGGGGGCAGTGCGCCTCCGTCGGCAGCCGCATGGTCCGGCGCAGCCGCTCCTGCACGAACGCGGCCGACAGCGAACCGGGATCGTGGTGGAAGAGGGAGACGGCCGCGTGGTGGGCCGCGGCCCGCGCGCCCTCCTCCCCGGCCTGTTCCGTCGCCCAGGTCATGAAGTCGACGTCCTCGGGAGCCCGCCGGCAGGAGCGGCGCAGCAGCTTCAGCATCGCGAACGGCGGGGTGCGGCGCAGCACACCCCTGTGCCGCAGCCGCAGCCGGGCGGCCTCCAGCGGCGGGACCGGCGCGAGCGCCCCGATCAGGTCCCGCTGCGCGAGCCAGGTCCAGTGCGGGCCCGCGCTGTAGAGGGCGTGCGGGCCCTCGTTCGTCCGGTACGGGCCCTCGGCGGTCCTGGCCCGCCCGCCGAGGGTGTGGTGGGCCTCGTACACGGTGACCTCGGCGCCCGCCTCGGCGGCGGTGACGGCGGCGGTGAGTCCGGCGAAGCCGCCGCCGATGACGGTGATGCGGTGCATGGCTGGAGGTCTCCTCTGCTCGGGGTCGGCTGTCCGGCGCCCGGGGGTCCCGCGGTGCTCCGGGCTCGCCCGGCGGGAGGCGCGTCGGATTCCGGCATGTCCTCCCGTGGATACGACGGAGCGGAGGCCCGGAATGTGACATGCGGGGCGTCGCCGCAGGTGGGCGCCGGTTGTCGGTGGGGGCGGGCAGGATGGGGACATGGTGAGGAGAGCGACGGGCGGGCGCGGCGGTACGGGTGCGAAGGCGCCGGGGGTGAAGGCGGCACGGCGGCCGGAGCTGCGGCTGCCCCCGCTGGAGCCGTTCGACGGCGGGGAGCTGGAGCCCGACGGGGACTACGACGGGCTGGAGTTCCGGGAGGCCGACTTCGCCGGGCAGGACGGCGGGGGAGCCCGTTTCATGGACTGCGCGCTGACGGGGGTCGCGCTGGACGAGACGCGGCTGCACCACGCGCGCGTGCTCGACTCGGTCCTGACCGGCATCCGGGGCGTGGGCACCGATCTCGCCGAGTCGACGCTGCGTGACGTCGAACTGGTCGACGCCCGGCTCGGCGGGGTGCAGCTGCACGGCTCGGTCCTGGAGCGGGTGGTCGTGCGCGGCGGGAAGATCGACTATCTGAATCTGCGCAAGGCGCGGCTCAAGGACGTCGTCTTCGAGGGCTGTGTGCTGGTCGAGCCGGACTTCGGGGGTGCCCGTCTGGAGCGGGTGGAGTTCGTGGACTGCGTCCTGAAGGGCGCGGACCTCGCGGAGGCCACGCTCGTGGACGTGGACCTGCGCGCGGCGGCCGAACTGGACATCGCACGGGGCGTGGACCGGCTCGCGGGCGCGGTCATCAGCACGGCGCAGCTGCTCGACCTGGCACCGGTGCTGGCGGCGGCGCTCGGGGTCAGAGTGGAGGGCTGAGGTCCCCCGGCCCCGGGTCCCGGCGGGCGTCCTGACCGGGCGGCCGCCGTCCGGACACTGCGGGCCTCCCTACGTGCCGGGTGTCCGGGCCCGGCGGCCGTCAGGGCCCAGGTGCGTCCGGGCCCGGCGGCCGTCCGGGCCGTCCGGGGCCGGACCGGTCTAGGAGACCCGGGGGAAGCGGGCCTGGAGCGTCCAGATCGCCGGGTTCTCGCCGAGGTCCTCGTGCAGGTCGGTGAGGTCCGCGAGCAGGTCGTGCAGGAAGTCGCGGGCCTCGCGGCGCAGCTCGGTGTGGGAGAAGGTCAGCGGCTCCTCGTCGCCCGGCATCCAGTCGGCCTCGATGTCCACCCAGCCGAAGCGGCGCTCGAAGAGCATGCGGTCGGTCGACTCGGTGAAGTCCAGCTCGGCCTGCTGGGGGCGGGAGGCCCGGCTGCCGAGCGGGTCGCGGTCGAGCCGCTCCACGATGTCGCACAGCGCCCACGCGAAGTCGAGCACCGGCACCCAGCCCCAGCCCGTGGACACCTCACGGTCCTTCTTGGTGTCGGCGAGGTAGACGTCGCCGCAGAACAGGTCGTGCCGCAGGGCGTGGACGTCCGCGCGGCGGTAGTCGGTCTGCGGGGGGTCGGGGAAGCGGTTGGAGAGGGCGTAGCCGATGTCGAGCACGAGGTGATGGTGTCACGCCGGGCGGTGCCCGCCTCCCGGCCGGCCGCGGGCGCGACCTTCCTGCCGGACCCGGGGCAGGGACGGCAAATTCCCGGCCGGACCCGGGGAGCCGCGACGGCGGTCCCCGGCGGGACCTGGGGCCCGGGACGGCGGTCCCCGGCGGGACCTGGGGCCCGGGACGGCGGTTTCCGGCCGGACCAGGGGCGGGTGAGCGGCGGTTTCCGGTCGGACCCGGCCCCGCGGGCCCGCTCGGGATCCTTCGGCCCCGCGTGCGGGGGACGGGCCGCCTAGGATCGCGGATGTGCCCCGATCCTCCGTCACCGTCCCCTTTGCCCTGGCCCTCGTACTGACCGCCGGGCTCACCGCCTGCGGCGGGGACGCCGTGCACGGGAAACCCGGTGCGGCCGGCGTCGGCGACCCGTACTTCCCGCGGATGGGCAACGGCGGGTACGACGTCACGCACTACGGACTCACCCTGTCCTACGACCCCCGGGGCAGACGGCTGACCGGAACGGCCGAGATCACCGCGAAGGCGACGCAGGACCTCAGCGCCTTCCATCTCGACCTGCTGGGCATGCACGTCTCCGGTGTCACCGTCGAGGGCCGCGAGGCCGGATGGAGCCGGGCGGGCCAGGAGTTGACCGTGCGTCCGCACGACGAGCTCGACAAGGGGGAGACGTTCGGCGCGACGGTCCGCTACGCGGGCACCCCCCGGACGATCACCGACGCCGACGGCTCCAAGGAGGGCTGGCTGCGCACCGCCGACGGCGCCCTGGGCCTCGGGGAGCCCACGGGGTCGATGGCCTGGTTCCCCGGCGACCACCACCCCTCGGACAAGGCGTCGTACGACCTCAGGATCACTGTCCCGAAGGGCCTCCAGGCCGTCTCCAACGGGGAGTTGACGAGCGAGGAGACCAGGAACGGGCGCACCAACTTCACCTGGCACACCGCCCAGCCGATGGCGAGCTATGTGGCGACCCTCGCGATCGGCCGGTACGACGTCACCCGCTCGACGGCGAGGAACGGGCTGCCGGTCTACGTGGCGGTGGACCCGACCCAGACCGGGGCGAGCAAGAAGGTGCTGGGGAAGATCCCCGAGATCATGGACTGGGAGGAGTACAACTTCGGCCCGTACCCCTTCTCCTCCACCGGCGCGATCGTGGACCGCCCCGACGACGTGGGCTACGCCCTGGAGACCCAGACCCGTCCGGTCTTCCCCGGCGCCCCCGACACCGCGACCCTGGTGCACGAACTGGCCCACCAGTGGTTC
The DNA here is from genome assembly GCF_000725495.1 of Streptomyces aureus. GTDB lineage: Bacteria > Actinomycetota > Actinomycetes > Streptomycetales > Streptomycetaceae > Streptomyces > Streptomyces aureus_B. Next base: position 31,643 of record NZ_JNZD01000018.1, on the reverse strand, counting down.
GGCGACTCGGTCACCCCGAAGTCCTGGAAGGACATGTGGCTCAACGAGGGCTTCGCCACCTACGCCGAGTGGCTGTGGCAGGAGGACCACGGCGGCGACTCGGCCCAGGAGATCTTCGAGTCCCTCTACAAGGGCGAGTACTACGAACCGGTCGACAGCAGCGAGGTCTGGGCCTTCCCGCCCGCCGACCCGCCGAGCGCCGCGCAGATCTCCGACCCGCCGGTCTACTACCGCGGCGCGATGGTCCTCCAGAAGATCCGTCAGCTGGTGGGCGACGACACCTTCTACGACATCGTCCAGGGCTGGACCGCCGCGCACCGCCACGCGAACGCGGACACGGCCGAGTTCACCGCGTACGTCGAGAAGGCCGCGCCGGACAAGGACTTCGGCGGGATCTGGAAGGACTGGCTGTACGGAAAGGGCAAGCCCGCCAACCCGTGAGCCGCGCACGAGAGGAGCCCCCGGCGAACCGTGGTTCCGGGGGCTCTTCTCGTCAGGCGCGGGAGGGGGACCCTCAGACGTTCACGCCGAAGTCCTGGGCGATGCCGACCAGGCCCGAGGCGTAACCCTGGCCGACCGCGCGGAACTTCCACTCGGCGCCGTTGCGGTAGAGCTCGCCGAAGACCATGGCGGTCTCGGTGGCCGCGTCCTCGGAGAGGTCGTAGCGGGCGATCTCGGCGCCGCCGGCCTGGTTGATGATGCGGATGTAGGCGTTGCGGACCTGGCCGAAGTTCTGCGAGCGGTTCTCCGCGTCGTAGATGGAGACCGGGAAGACGATCTTTTCGATGTCGGCGGGGAGGCCCGCCAGGTTGACGTTGATCGCCTCGTCGTCGCCGGCACCTTCACCCGTGCGGTTGTCGCCCGTGTGGACGATGGTGCTGTCCGGGGTCTGCTTGTTGTTGAAGAAGACGAAGTGGGCGTCCGAGTAGACCTTGCCCTGGGTGTTGACCGCGATGGCCGAGGCGTCGAGGTCGAAGTCGGTGCCCGTGGTGGTGCGGACGTCCCAGCCGAGGCCCACGGTGACGGCGGTCAGGCCCGGAGCCTCCTTGGTGAGCGAGACGTTGCCACCCTTGGACAGGCTTACAGCCATTGTTGGGAGTCCCTTCCCTCGTGACGTACGGACTTCGTACCGGTGACGAAGCTACCGTCACCCCTATGAACGCCAAGGGGGGTACCCGAGGTTCCGCCGGTCTTTACCTTTTTTACCCGGACTCACCTCTTCGCCCCGCGCGACGCCGAAAAACGGGTGACGCCGACCGGCCGGGCGCGCGACCATGAACACATGTCCGGTCCCTATGTCATCCGCGGCTCCGTCTCCCTGCCCGAGGCCGAGCTCATGTGGCGTTTCTCGCGCTCGGGCGGGCCGGGCGGGCAGCACGTGAACACCAGCGACTCCCAGGTCGAGCTCCGCTTCGACCTCGCGAACACCGAGGCCCTGCCGCCCGTGTGGAAGGAACGCGCCCTCGCGAAGCTGGAGGGACGGCTCGTGGACGGCGTCGTCAGCGTCCGCTCCTCCGAGCACCGCTCCCAGTGGCGCAACCGCGAGACGGCGGCCGTGCGGCTCGCGTCCCTCCTCGCCGAGGCCACCGCCCCGCCGCCCCGGCCGCGCCGCCCCACCCGCATCCCCCGGGGCATCAACGAACGCCGGCTGCGCGAGAAGAAGGCGCGCTCCGAGACCAAGCGCGGCCGCACGGGCCGCGACTGGGGCTGACCCCGGCCGGTTCAGCCCAGCTGCCGGTAGCGGCCCTTGAAGTACGTCAGGGGCCCGCCGTCCGCGCTCGGTACCCGGGCCGTCAGGACACGGCCGATGACGAGGGTGTGGTCGCCCGCGGTGATCCGCTGCTCGGTGGCGCACTCCAGGGTGGCCAGGGCGCCGCCCACCAGGAGCGCCCCGGACGCCTCGCCGCGGACGTACGGGATGTCCTCGAACAGGAGCCGGTCGCTGATGCGGCCCTTCATCGAGAAGCGGCCGGCGATGTGGCGCTGGCTCTCCGCGAGCACGGACACGCCCCACAGCGGCTGCTCGTCCAGCAGGTCGTCCATCCGCGACCCCTCGCGCAGACCGACCAGGACGAGCGGCGGGTCCAGGGAGACGGACATGAACGCGGTCGCGGTCATCCCGACGTCCTCGCCGCGCGGCCCGTCGGCGGCCAGCGCGGGCTCGTGCGCGGTCACCAGGACCACACCCGCGGCCAGCCGGGTCATGGCGGCGCGGAACTCGTCGTTGCTCACCCCCTCAGCATGCACGGAGGGGATGGCGGGGAGGGCGGGGGAAGTCGTGAGCACGCCGAAACGCTAGTCTCCGCACCCGGGGCGCCACATCGGACCTCGGTCCGAACCGGGACCTAGGTCCCGCGGCGGAGCGGCAGGCCTTACTCTCTTCGTCCCGGACCCGTTCGACGGGCCCGGGAGCGCACAGGATCTCCACAGTCGGCGAACAATGCGTTCGGCAAACGCACGCTGAAATGCAGAAACTCCATTCAATTGCTCAGGTTCTGCTGTGACTTGAGTCACAGGGGCCATATTTTGTTGACCCTGTGTACCGAGTGGGGAGCGCGCTGTGATTCAGTGGCTGAGGCGTTACGCGGAGAAGCTACCGAGCAGTAAGGCGTGAAGGGGTCCACAGGAAGCGCCGGGCAGTCGGCACGGAACCGAAGAGCACCCAGTACGCCGAGACAACCCTGGAGTTGCTGCGAGGTCTCGAGGGGAGGGCGAATGGAGACCGAGTCGGAGCCCTACGTCCGTCTTGCGACCCTGCGGCAGCTGCACCAGGTGATGGCGGACATGAACACCGCCCGCAGCCTGGCGGACACGCTGCAGACGGTCGCCGACGGCGTGGTCACCGGGCTCGGCTACGAGCTGGCCTGCGTCAACCTCGTACGCCCCGACGGAGACCTCGTCGTCGCCCTGGCCGGGAACCCGGCCGCCGAGGCCCTCATCACCGGCCGCGTCGGCTCCCGCACCTCCTGGGAGCGCCGGCTCACCATGGGCGAGGCCTGGGGCGACCTGCGCTTCATACCCCACACCGAGGGCTGGGTCCTGGACGAGGACGACGTGCCCCAGTGGTACACGGACGGTCCCGCGCCCCGCTTCGAGGACGAGTGGCACCCCTCCGACCGCCTCTTCGCCCCGATGTACACCCCGAACGTCTCCGGCGGCGGTCACGGCGAGCTCATCGGCGTCCTGTCGGTGGACAAGCCGCGCAACGGCCGCCGGCCCGGCGCCTGGGGCCGCGAAGCCCTCCAGATGTACGCCTTCCAGGGCGCCATCGCGATCAGCAACGCCCGTCTACGCGCGAATATGCAGCGCGCCCTGGTCCGCCTGGAGCGCGAGCAGCAGGCCCTGCGCGCCAGCGAGGAGTCCTTCCGCCAGGCCTTCGAGTACGCCCCCTCCGGCATGGCGATCGCCGAGATGGGCGGCGACCAGCACGGCCGCATCCTGCGCACCAACGACGCCCTGTGCCGGCTCCTCGGCCGGCCCGCCTCCGCGATGCGCCGCTACTCCTTCTCCGACCTCGTCCACCCCGAGGACATCGGCACCCTGCTGCGGACCTCCGCCGAGGGCGGGCGGGCCGAGCTCAGGCTCGGGCGCCGCGACGGCACGTACGTCTGGGTCCATCTGCGCAACTCCGTCGTCGCGGACGCCGCCGACGGGCCCCGCTTCCTGCTCACCCACGTCGAGGACATAGAGGACCGCAAGCGCCGTGAGCTCCAGCTCGCGCACCGGGCCTCGCACGACGCGCTCACCGGCCTGCCGAACTCCGCCGAGCTGCGCTCCCGGCTCGGCGCCCGCCTCTGCCGCCGGCCGCAGTCCCTGCCGCCGGGCGCGGTGGCCTCGCTGGACGCCGCGTACGGGCACACGGACCTCGTCGGCGACTACGACGACATGGGCCACCCCGCCTACGACGGGAACGGCCACGGCTTCGACTTCCGGGCCGGCGCCGACGCGTTCGAGGCCTTCGACCACCACGTCCACACCGTCGCCCCGGAGGGCGAGACGGACGACGGCACCAAGGGGCTCGCGGTGCTCTTCTGCGACCTCGACGGCTTCAAGTCCATCAACGACCGGTTCGGGCACAACGCGGGTGACGAGGTTCTCATCGAGGTCGCCCGCCGCCTCACCCACGGGGTCCGGGACGGCGACACGGTGGCCCGACTCGGCGGTGACGAGTTCGTCGTGCTCGCCGACGGCCTCGGCCGCGCGGACGCCCAGGACCTCGCCGTACGGCTGCGGAACGCGATCATCCCGCCCATCAGGGTCGACGGGCGGGCCGTCCGCGTGGGCGCCAGCTTCGGCATCGGATGGGCCCACTGCGGAATGACGGCGGACGAGGTGTTGAAATCCGCTGACGAACGGATGTACGTGGAGAAACGTTCTCGTCCCAAACAGCACCGGCGCGCCGGATAAGACCCAGGTGGGTGGGTCGATGCGGTGAAGGCCCCCCGTTCGGCTCAGCGGGACCGGGTAGGCTCGCCATTCATTCGTGTACCGCAGAAGAACCGCACCGCTGAGGAGACCAAGGGATGACGCCCGGCAACAACGGCGCGAGCACGCCCGAGGAGGACGACCCGTTCGGCTACCTGTACGCCGACGGTCAGGCCAACGGAGCCACCCCGCCCTCCGGGGGCGGCGGCTACGGCTACCCGGGCTCGGTCAACCGGGTGCGGGCGGTCGGCGAGCGCAGGTACGGCCAGCAGGCCGCCCAGGGCTCCTACGGCCAGCAGACGGCCCCCACGGCCCCGTACGGCCAGGTGCCGCAGCAGGGCGGCCACGGCCAGCCCAACGCCCACTACGGAGCCCCTGAGACCGTTCCCGGCGGCGCGCAGACGGCGCGGACGCCGATGCCCGGCCACGGTGACGGCGGCGGGCGCGGCCGGGGCCCGAACACCAAGGGTCTGCTCATCGGCGCGATCGCCGTGGTCGCCGCGGTCGTGATCGGCATCAGCGTGGCCATGATGGGCGGCGGTGACGGCGACAAGAAGGACGACAAGGCCGACCCGACGCCCACGACCGCCCAGAGCGCGTCCCCGACCGACTCGGAGACGAAGTCCTCCGACACCCCCGCGGAGCTCCCCAAGATCGACGCGAAGGCGCTGAAGCTGGGCGACGGCGTGACGACGGCGTCCGACGTCCAGGGCGCCAAGGCGGACGGTGGGGTCTACGTCACGGGGTTCAACCACGTCGGCGCGACGATCGTCTGGAGCGTCAGCGGCATCGAGAAGGCCGGCAAGTACTCGCTGAACGTCAACTACGGAGTGCCCGGCAAGGACGCCGACGCGACCCTGACGGTCAACGGCACGGCCCAGGACCGCCCCCTCAACCTGAAGAACTTCGCCAAGGCCGCGGAGGGGGACGCCCAGAAGGGCTGGACCAACACCTGGGCGGACATCACCCTGAACAAGGGCACCAACACGATCCAGATCTCCTGCGCGGACGGCAACCAGTGCGACGCGAACTTCGACCAGTTCTGGCTCGAGTCCGGGTGGAAGTAGTCCACGGCCGGTAGACGGACGAAGAGGGGCGTCACGACGGCGGAACCGTCGTGACGCCCCTCTGACGTCTGTTCCCCCGGCGCCGGTGTGCCGGCTCCCGCGGTGACGCGGCTACGCGGCCGACGCCTCGCTCGTCACCGCCACCTGCGCCGCCAGCGCCTCGTACGTCGCGCGGTCGAACTCGCCCGCGGTCGGGGCCAGTACGGTCGCCGCGGACAGGGCGACGGCCCGTGCCAGCCGCTCCGGCCACGGCAGGTCCTCGACCAGCCCCGACAGCAGACCCGCGACCGCGGAGTCGCCGGCGCCCGTCGGATTGCCGTGGACCCGGTTCGGGGGAGCGGCCCGCCAGCGGCCCGCCGCGTTCTCCGCGAGCAGCCCCTCGGCCCCCAGGGAGGCCACGACGGTGTGGGCGCCGCGCCGGCGGACCGAGCGGGTCGCCTGGAGCGGGTCGTGGGAGCCGGTGAGTTCGGCGAGTTCCTCGGCGTTCGGCTTGACGATGTCGGGGCGGGCGGCGACTCCCCGGCGCAGCGGCTCGCCGCTGGTGTCCAGCAGCACCGGGACGGCCAGCGCCCGGGCGGTGCGCACCAGCTGGGCGTAGGCGCCCACCGGGACGCCCGGGGGCAGGCTGCCGCACAGGGCCACCGCGGAGGCGGAGCGCAGCAGATGCTCGTAGCGCTCCTGGAAGGCCGACCACTCGGCCGGGGCTATCACCGGTCCCGGTTCGTTGAGCTGGGTGGTGTCGCCGGTGGCCGTGTCGACCACGGCGATCGTGCGGCGCGTGGGTCCCTCCACCGGGACGAGCGCGTCGGCCACCCCGGGCGTCCCGGCCAGCCGGTCGCGCACGGTACGGCCGGTCGCGCCGCCGGTGAACCCGGTGACCGTCACCTCGTGTCCGAGCGCGGCCAGCACCCGGCCCACGTTCAGGCCCTTGCCGCCCGGCCGTTCGGTCACCTCGCTCACCCGGTGGGTGCCGTGCGGACGCAGCCCCCGCACGCGGTAGGTGATGTCGAGGGCGGTGTTCAGCGTGACCGTGAGGATCACCTGCGACGACCTCCCCCGAAGAAGTTCTGTGACGTGGGCGCCGCTCGGGCGCCCGCCGGTGGTTCCGGAGGCTCGATCATGCCAAACACAACGGCGGTCGGCCCAGTCCCCCGGGCCAACCGCCGTGAACAACAAAGGTGTGAATCATCCCAGTTGGGGATCGACCACCCATTCACCACCGCGCATGACGCCCTTGAGCGCGAAGTCGGCGTCGAGAACGACGAGGTCCGCGGCCTTGCCGGGCTCCAGGGAGCCGACCCGGTCGTACGCGCCCAGCAGGCGGGCGGGGTTGACCGAGAGGGCGGCCACCACGTCCTCGACGGGCAGCCGGTCGACCGTCACGGCGCGCTGGAAGGCGCGGTCGAGGGTGAGCGTGGAGCCGGCGATCGAACCGCCCTCCACCAGGCGGGCGACGCCGTCCGCGACCTCGACCTCCAGCGGGCCGAGCATGTAGCGGCCGTCGCCGAAGCCGGCCGCGTCCATCGCGTCGGTGATGAACGCGACCCGGCCGGGACCCGCGTGATGGAACGCCAGCTCCAGCGAGGCGGGGTGCAGATGCGTGCCGTCGTTGATCAGCTCGACCGTGATCCGCTCGTCCTCCAGGAGGGCGGCGATGGGGCCGGGGGTGCGGTGCCCGAGCGCGGGCATCGCGTTGAACAGGTGGGTCGCCACGGTCGCGCCCGCGTCGATGGCCGCCTTCGTCTGCTCGTACGTCGCGTCGGTGTGCCCGATCGCGGCGATCACCCCGTGTTCGGCGAGCAGGCGCACGGAGTCGAGTCCGCCCGGCAGTTCGGGGGCGAGCGTGACCATGGCGGCCCGGCCGCGCGCCGCGTCGAGGAGCTTGCGGACGTCCGCCGGGTCCGGGTCGCGCAGCAGTTCCTCGGAGTGGGCGCCCTTGCGGCACGGCGAGATGAACGGGCCCTCGAAGTGGATGCCCGCGATGTCGCCCTGCTCGGCCAGCTCGGAGAGCATCCCCGCGCGTTCGGCGAGGCCGTGCATGTCGCCGGTGACGGTCGAGGCGACCACGGTCGTGGTGCCGTGCAGCCGGTGGGTGTGGATGCCCCGCAGGACGTCCTCGGCGGTTCCCGAGGTGAAGGACGCGCCGCCGCCGCCGTGGTTGTGGAGGTCGACGAAGCCGGGGACCACCCAGTGGCCGGACAGGTCGGTCACGGGCGTGTCCGCGGGGACCGCCCCGGGGGCGCCGGCGGGCTGCGTCCCGGCGGCACCCGCGGCGGCGATCACGGGACCGTCGATGATCACGCGGCCGTCCTGCACGATCCCGGTGGGCAGTACCACCCGGGCGCCGGCGAGAACCTTGCTAGGGGCCATCGGGTGGTTACCTCCGGGGAGTCGTAGAAGTGGGGTTCAGGAGGTCCCGGGCGAGGAGCCCGGCACCGAGGCATCCGGCGGTGTCCCCGAGGGCCGCGGGGACGATGGACGGCAGTTTCTGGAACGTCACGCGCCGTTCGACCGCGGCCCGCAGGGGTGTGAACAAGGTTTCCCCGGCCTCGGCGAGCCCGCCACCGATGATCAGCGTGCGCGGGTCCAGCAGGGTGAGCGCGGTGACCAGGCCGTCGGCCAGGGCGTCGACGGCCTCCTGCCAGACGGCCAGCGCCCTCGGGTCGCCCGACTCGACGGCCTTGGCGCAGTCCGCCGCGTCCGCCCCGGGGTCGCCGGAGGCCTCGGCCCAGGCCTGGCTGACGGCCGCCGCGGAGGCGAACCGCTCCAGACAGCCGCGCTGACCGCACGGACACGGGGCCCCGCCGGGCCGTACGACGATGTGGCCGATCTCGCCCGCGAAGCCGTGCGCGCCCTCCTCGACGACGCCGTCGATGCCGATGGCGCCCGCGATGCCGGTGCCCAGCGGGACGAACAGGAAACGGTCCGCCCCGCGTCCGGCGCCGATCCGGCCCTCCGCGAGTCCGCCGGTGCGCACGTCGTGGCCGAGCGCGACGGGCACGCCGCCGAGCCGCTCGCCGAGGAGCCGGCGCAGCGGGACGTCGCGCCAGCCGAGGTTGGCGGCGTAGACCGCGACGCCGTTCCGGGCGTCCACGATGCCGGGGACGGCGACGCCGGCGGCCAGCGCGCTCGTCCCGAAGCGCTCCTCGCCGTAGGCGCGCAGTTCGGCGGCGAAGTCGAGGATCTCCTCGACGACGGCGTCGGGCCCGCGCTCACGGCCGGTCGCCCGGCGGGCCTGGTGCAGCAGCGCGGGGTGCCCGGGGGCCTCCGGCAGCGGCGCGTCGGGGCGGTCCGGGGAGGTCTCGGAGTCCACCCCGACGAGGGCGGCCTTCATCCCGGTGCCGCCCACATCGAGGGCGATGACGTGTCTCACGGGGGACAGTGTCGCCCTTCAACCACGGAAAGGTCTAGTCCACTCACGGGATAGAGGGCCTTGCGTCCCGCATTCCGGGACGGACGCGCCCGCCCCGGCCCTCCGGCTCCCGCCCCGGCGGACGCCGGCACCGGCTCTTGGCCCCTGTCCGAGCCCCCGCCCCCGGCGTCCGCCGGCACCACCAGCCCCGCCCCCGGCGGCTGTCGGTGCCGGGGACTACCGTGCTGTCCATGGAAGAGCTGCCCGCCCGCGAACGGAGCATTCTCGCCCTGGAGCGCCGCGGCTTCCCCGGTCCCGGCGCCAAGGAGCGCGCCATACGCGAACAGCTGGGCCTGGCCCCGGTCCGCTACTACCAGCTGCTCAACGCGCTGCTGAACGACCCGCGCGCGCTGGCGCACGACCCCGTCACGGTGAACCGGCTCCGCCGGGTGCGGGAGGCCCGCCGGGAGGGGCGGTGAGCCCGGGCGGCGGGATCCGGGCATTCCGGCCGCGGGGACGCCCGCGGGGCATGAGTCGCGGGTGCGGCCGCGCCCGCCCGGATAGGGTCGCCCCATGGGCAGCCACCCCGAATCCAAGGACTCCTTGCCGGCCCCGGTGACCCCCGCCGGACGCGACGCTCTGGAAGCGATCCTCGCGCGCCCGGCCCGGACGGTCGTCGCACTCGACTTCGACGGAACCCTCGCCCCCATCGTCCCCGACCCCGACCGCGCCCGCGCGCACCCCGACGCGGTCCCCGCACTCGCGGCGCTCGCCCCCGAGGTCGCCTCCGTCGCCGTGGTCACCGGACGCCCCGCCGGTGTGGCCGTGCGCCACGGCGGCTTCGCGGGCGTGCCCGGACTGGAGCACCTCGTCGTCCTCGGCCACTACGGCGCCGAGCGCTGGGACGCGGTGAGCGGTACGGTCACCGCGCCCGCCCCGCACCCCGGTGTGGCCGCCGTCCGCGCCGAACTGCCCGGCTTCCTCGACCGGATCGGTGCCTGGCAGGGGACGTGGATCGAGGAGAAGGGGCGGGCGGTCGCCGTGCACACGCGCCGCGCCGACGATCCGCAGGCCGCCTTCGAGGCGCTGCGGGAGCCGCTGGGCGAACTCGCCGCCCGGCACGGTCTGATCGTCGAGCCGGGGCGCATGGTCCTGGAGCTGCGGCCGCCGGGCATGGACAAGGGGGTCGCCCTGTCGGAGTACGTCCGGGAGACCGGTGCGGAGGCCGTTCTGTACGCCGGTGACGATCTGGGCGATCTGCCCGCCTTCGCCGCCGTCGACAAGCTGCGCTCCGACGGGGTTCCCGGGCTCCTGGTGTGCAGCGGCAGCTCCGAGGTGGCCGAGCTCGCCGAACGGGCCGACCTGGTGGTCGACGGCCCGGCGGGGGTCGTCCGCCTCTTGGCCGCCCTGGCGGCGCGCATCGCCTGACGCCGGACCGGGTGACCCGTGGGCCGGGGCGGGGGCGGGATTTTTTTCGCCCCCTCCGCCCCTACCCTTCCCGTACCTGGGGCTCCGCCCCAGACCCCGCTCCTCAAACGCCGGAGGGGCTGACCCTCAGCCACGATCTACCGGCAGCCGGGATTCGGCGCGAGGGGCCGTGGCGGTACATCGATGCCCGTCGCCACTAACGTTCAGATCTCTGTCCGACGGCGACGGGCTGATGCACCGGCACGGCCCCGACCCACCCACCGGACCCGGACCCGAGAACCGGCGTGCGCTCCTGCTCAGGACTCCAGTGCGTGCAGTTGGTCCAGGAACCATTGGGTCGGGGGGAGGGCCGTGGCCGCTGCCGTCAGGCGTTTGGTGCGTTCGGCCCGTTCGCCGGGCTGCATGACGAGGGCCTCGTGCAGCGCCCGCGCCGTGCCGGTGATGTCGTACGGGTTCACCGTGATCGCGTCCTCGCCCAGCTCCTCGTACGCGCCCGCCTCCCGGGACAGGACCAGCACGCAGCCCTCGTCGGAGACGACCGGGACCTCCTTGGCGACGAGGTTCATGCCGTCCCTGATCGGGTTGACGAGGGCGACGTCGGCCAGCCGGTAGGCGGCGAGCGAGCGCGCGAAGTCGTCCTTCACGTGCAGCACCACGGGCGTCCATCCGGGCGTCCCGTAACCGGAGTTGATCTCGTCGGCGAGACGCTGCACCTCGGCCGTGTAGTCCCGGTACACGGCGAGGTCCTGCCGGGACGGATAGGCGAAGGCCACGTGGACCACCCGCTCGCGCCACTCGGGGTGGTCGTCGAGCAGCTGCCGGTACGCCAGCAGCCCCCGCACGATGTTCTTGGACAGCTCGGTCCGGTCCACGCGCACGATCGTCCTGCGGTCCGCGCCGATCTCCTCGCGCAGCGCGGCCATCCGTTCCCCGACGTCCTCCCGGTGCGAGCGCTCGCGCAGGAACTCGGCGTCCGCGCCGAGGCCGTGCACCCCGATGCGGGTCTCGCGCACGGGCGGCCGGGCGCCGTCCAGGTGCTCGATCGCGCGGGTGCCGCCCGAGGGGGCCCTGGCGACGTAGCGGCCGGGGTCCGTCGTCTCCGCGCAGCGCTGGAAGGCATCGGCCCAGCGCCAGGTCAGGAAGGCCACCCGGTCCGCGCCGAGCATGCCCGCGAGCAGCTCCGCACGGATGTCGTCGGGGAGCATCCGGAAGTAGTCCTCCGGCGCCCAGGGGGTGTGGGAGAAGTGGCCGATGCGCAGGTCGGGGCGCAGTTCCCGGAGCATCCCGGGCACCAGGCACAGGTGGTAGTCCTGGACCAGCACCGACGCGCCGTCGGCCGCCTCCTCGGCCAGCGCCTCGGCGAAGGCCCGGTTGTAGGCGCGGTACGACTCCCACTGACGCCGGAACTCCGCGTCGAAGACCGGCTCCAGCGGGGTCTGGTAGAGCATGTGGTGGACGAACCACAGGACCGAGTTGGCGATGCCGTTGTAGGCGTCGGCGTGCACCTCGGCGTCGACGGCCAGCATGCGCACGCCGTCCTCGCCGACTCCGCGCCGCACGGCCTCGCGGTCGCCGTCGCCGAGGGCCGAGCAGACCCACAGGGCGCCCGCGTCCGGCCCGATCGCCGAGAGTCCCGAGACGAGCCCGCCGCCGCCGCGCCGGGCGTGCAGCGAGCCGTCCTCCCGTACCTCGTAGGTGACCGGGCCGCGGTTGGAGGCGACCAGAATCCTGTGGGCGCCATGCGTTGAAGCCATGCCTCGAAACCTAGCCCCGTGTCGAAACGCTCAAACGCGCCCTTCGGCCGTATGCGATCGACGGCCGTCGGCGCCCGGCTATGCGGCTTTGCGCCGCTGGTACTCGGAGATTTCGGTCATCGGGGGCCTTTCCTCGGTGTCCACGGAGTACGTGCGCGGCCGGAAACCGTCCCGGTCGCGCTCGAACTGGGTGAGGGAGGGGCGGATCAGGTGCCCGCGGGCGAGCCGCAGCTGCGCGGTGCGGTAGATCGCGGCGGCCATGCGGCCGAGCGCCTGGCCGTCCTGGTGGCGGTGCTTGCGCACTCCGACGTCGACCTGGGCGAGGGCGTCCAGGCCCACCAGGTGCAGGGCGTCGACGAGCATGCCGAGCTCGACGCCGTAGCCGACGGGGAAGGGGAGCTGTTCGAGCAGCGAGCGGCGGGCGGCGTACTCGCCGCCGAGCGGCTGGACGAAGCCCGCGAGCTGGGGCCAGTGCATGTTCAGCAGGGGGCGGGCCATGAGTTCGGTGACCCGGCCGCCCTGGCCGCCGGTGCCGGCCATCGGGCGGTCGTACATGGCCTTGACGAGGTCGACGCCGGGGTCGGTGAGCAGCGGGCCCACGATCCCGGAGACGAAGTCGGAGGAGAACTCCTTGAGGTCCGCGTCGACGAAGCAGACGATGTCCCCGCTCGTGACGAGCAGCGAACGCCACAGCACCTCGCCCTTGCCGGGCACGGCCGGGATCCGCGGCAGGATGTCGTCGCGGTGCACGACCCGCGCGCCCGCGGCGGCGGCGACGGCGGAGGTGCGGTCGCTCGAACCGGAGTCGACGACGACGATCTCGTCGACGAGGGGCACCTGCTGCATCAGGTCGTGCCGGATGATCGAGACGATCTCGCCGACCGTCTCCTCCTCGTTGAGCGCGGGCAGCACCACGCTGACCGTCGACCCGGTGACGCGTTTGGCTGCCATGAGCTTGTGGAGCGGGCGGTCGGTCGCGGACCAGGAGCGTGTGCTCAGCCAGCTTTCGACTTCTCTCAGCACCGTCTGCGGCTCCTCACTGTCTGATCTCACGCTCTCATCGGCGTGCCCGCCGCGGCCGGCGGCAGATCGATTGGCTCGTCTCGCGGTTCGGACGACTATCTCAACTGTCCTGGCCTTCGGTTACAGTCTTGAACAACGCGCATGACCATCGCATGTCCTGGATCGTCGGCGCGTATCGTGTTCAACAGTTCAACAATCAAATACCGCTCATCCAGAGGGGCAGAGGGATACGGCCCGATGAAGCCCCGGCAACCCTCCAGCCGGTCTCGTACCGATCGATGTCGATCGCGTCGCGAGGCTCCCGGCTAGGGAAGGTGCCAAATCCGTCTCACGGCGAAGTGCGTCGTGAGGAAGATGAGGAGAAAGGGCCTCGCCTCCATGGCTGCGCAGACAGTTGCAAGCACCACGAACTCCGCCGACGCGGTGGATCTCGGTCCGGCCGCGGCGCTTTCCTGCCGCGAGTGCGGACACCGCGTCCCGCTCGGCCCGCTCTTCGCCTGCGAGGAGTGTTTCGGCCCGCTGGAGATCGCCTACGACTTCTCGGCCTACGACACCGAGGAACTCCGCAAGCGCATCGAAGCGGGACCCGCGAACATCTGGCGCTACGCGCCGCTGCTGCCCGTCCCCGCGGACGTGGCGGACAAGCCGAACATCAACCCCGGCTGGACCAAGCTCGTCCAGGCCGACAACCTGGCCCGCGAGCTGGGCGTCGACGCCGGGAAGCTCTTCGTCAAGGACGACTCCGGCAACCCGACGCACTCCTTCAAGGACCGCGTCGTCGCCCAGGCCCTCGAGGCGGCCCGCGCCTTCGGCTTCACCACCCTCTCCTGCTCCTCCACCGGCAACCTCGCCGGAGCGGTGGGCGCGGCGGCGGCCCGTGCCGGCTTCCGTTCCTGCGTGTTCATCCCGCACGACCTGGAGCAGGGCAAGGTCGTCATGGCCGCTGTCTACGGCGGCGAGCTCGTCGGCATCGAGGGCAACTACGACGACGTGAACCGCTTCTGCTCCGAGCTGATCGGCGACCCGGCCGGCGAGGGCTGGGGCTTCGTCAACGTCAACCTGCGGCCCTACTACGCCGAGGGCTCCAAGACGCTGGCGTACGAGATCTGCGAGCAGCTCGGCTGGAAGCTCCCCGACCAGCTCGTCGTGCCGATCGCCTCCGGCTCCCAGCTCACGAAGATCGACAAGGGGCTCCAGGAGCTGATCAAGCTCGGGCTCGTCGAGGACAGGCCGTACAAGATCTTCGGTGCCCAGGCCGAGGGCTGCTCCCCGGTCTCCGTCGCCTACAAGGCGGGCCATGACGTCGTACGGCCGCAGAAGCCGGACACCATCGCCAAGTCGCTCGCCATCGGCAACCCGGCGGACGGTCCGTACGTGCTGGACATCGCGCGGCGCACCGGCGGCGCGGTGGAGGACGTGAACGACGGGCAGATCGTCGACGCGATCAAGCTGCTCGCGCGTACCGAGGGCATCTTCGCGGAGACCGCCGGCGGCGTGACCGTCGGCGTGACCCGCAAGCTGATCGAGAACGGTCTCCTGGACCCGACCCTGACGACGGTCGTGCTGAACACCGGCGACGGCCTCAAGACCCTGGACGCGGTGGCCTCCGACACCGGACTGACCGCGACCATCCGCCCGAACCTCGACTCCTTCCGAGAGGCTGGCCTCGCATCATGAGCGTCAACGTCCGCATCCCCACCATCCTGCGCACCTACACGGGCGGCGCCGCCGAGGTGAAGGCCGAGGGCACGACCCTCGCCGAGGTCATCACCGACCTGGAGAAGAACCACACGGGCATCGCCGCGCGCGTCCTGGACGACCAGGGCAAGCTGCGCCGCTTCGTGAACGTGTACGTCAACGACGACGACGTGCGCTTCGAGCAGGGCCTGGAGACGGCGACCCCGGACGGTGCGGGCGTCTCGATCATTCCGGCCGTCGCCGGAGGCTGATCGTTACCCTCGGTAATGCCGAACACGCTGAGTTCATCGAATTGCCCCCTCCGTGAGAGAAACGGAGGGGGCAATTCTGTAGGGTTGAACGCGCTAGAGTTGGGGAAGCCGCTTCGATTTCGATGTTGGTTTCATGCCGGACGCATATGAGTGACCGTTCGGGCGCCGACAAGAAGTAGCCAAACTGGCTCACCTTTTTGGGCATTTTATGGCATTTGCGGGGCCCGACTTGCCCCGTATTCTTGCGGGTTCTCCGTATATCAATGATCGGCCATGCCCAGAATTCTCGTCCGATTGACCTGTTGCAGAGGGCAGTTGGACAGATACATTCAGCCGCGGTCGACGCGTTCCGGCGCACACCCCCAACCGTTGGGGGGTGAGGTCTGACCCGGATCCGCGAAGTGTGGATCTGTGCAAGGGCCAGTAATAGGGGAGTTAGGCATGGCTCAGGGCACCGTCAAGTGGTTCAACGCGGAGAAGGGGTACGGCTTCATCGCGGTCGACGGTGGTGCGGACGTCTTCGTGCACTACAGCGCGATTCAGATGGACGGCTACCGCACCCTTGAAGAGGGTCAGCGAGTGGAGTTCGAGATCTCGCAGGGCCAGAAGGGTCCGCAGGCGGACATGGTCAAACTCGCCGTCTGATCGGGCGCGAACGACCACCGACTCACTCACGCACGAGGGGCCCGCATCCCACCAGGGATGCGGGCCCCTCGTGCGTTCCGGAGGGCTCGCTTCGCGAGCGCACCTTGCGCCCGCCCGTCGCCCGACCACCACCCCACAACGGGCTCGCTTCGCGAGCGCACCTTGCACTCGGAGGGGTCGAGTGCTAATCATTGGCGTTAGCACTCTCCGAGTGAGAGTGACAGAACTTGGATCGGGCCGGCGAGGTCCACGGGCCTGTGGGGCAAGGAACCACAGGGCTCGGGGGCCGTCCGTCGCGGGCGCGGGCGCGATCCGGAGCAATCCACCCCGTCCGGGAGGACCACTTCACATGGCCAAGATCATCGCGTTCGACGAGGAGGCACGGCGCGGTCTCGAGCGCGGGATGAACCAGCTCGCCGACGCCGTCAAGGTCACCCTCGGCCCCAAGGGCCGCAACGTCGTCCTCGAGAAGAAGTGGGGCGCGCCCACGATCACCAACGATGGTGTTTCCATCGCCAAGGAGATCGAGCTCGAGGACCCGTACGAGAAGATCGGCGCCGAGCTGGTCAAGGAAGTCGCCAAGAAGACGGACGACGTCGCCGGTGACGGTACGACCACCGCGACCGTCCTCGCCCAGGCGCTCGTCCGCGAGGGTCTGCGCAACGTCGCCGCCGGTGCCAACCCGATGGCCCTCAAGCGCGGTATCGAGAAGGCCGTCGAGGCCGTCTCCGGTGCCCTGCTGGAGCAGGCGAAGGATGTCGAGACCAAGGAGCAGATCGCTTCGACGGCCTCCATCTCCGCCGCCGACACCCAGATCGGCGAGCTCATCGCCGAGGCGATGGACAAGGTCGGCAAGGAAGGCGTCATCACCGTCGAGGAGTCCCAGACCTTCGGTCTGGAGCTGGAGCTCACCGAGGGTATGCGCTTCGACAAGGGCTACATCTCGGCGTACTTCGCCACCGACATGGAGCGTATGGAGGCCGTCCTCGACGACCCGTACATCCTGATCGCGAACTCCAAGATCGCGAACGTGAAGGACCTGCTCCCGCTCCTGGAGAAGGTCATGCAGTCGGGCAAGCCGCTGCTGATCATCGCCGAGGACGTCGAGGGCGAGGCCCTGTCGACCCTGGTCGTGAACAAGATCCGTGGCACCTTCAAGTCCGTCGCCGTCAAGGCCCCGGGCTTCGGTGACCGCCGCAAGGCCATGCTCGGCGACATCGCCATCCTCACGGGCGGCGAGGTCATCTCCGAGGAGGTCGGCCTCAAGCTGGAGAACGCGGGTCTGGACCTGCTGGGCCGCGCCCGCAAGGTCGTCATCACCAAGGACGAGACCACGATCGTCGACGGCTCCGGCTCCGCCGACCAGGTCGCCGGCCGTGTGAACCAGATCCGTGCCGAGATCGAGAACTCGGACTCGGACTACGACCGCGAGAAGCTCCAGGAGCGTCTGGCGAAGCTGGCCGGCGGCGTGGCCGTCATCAAGGCCGGTGCCGCCACCGAGGTCGAGCTCAAGGAGCGCAAGCACCGCATCGAGGACGCCGTTCGCAACGCGAAGGCGGCCGTCGAGGAGGGCATCGTCGCCGGTGGTGGCGTGGCCCTGCTCCAGGCTTCCTCGGTCTTCGAGAAGCTCGAGCTCTCGGGCGACGAGGCGACCGGCGCCAACGCCGTGCGTCTGGCCCTGGAGGCCCCGCTCAAGCAGATCGCCGTCAACGGTGGTCTCGAGGGTGGCGTCATCGTCGAGAAGGTGCGCAACCTTCCCGTCGGCCACGGCCTGAACGCCGCGACCGGTGAGTACGTCGACATGATCGCCGAAGGCATCATCGACCCGGCGAAGGTCACGCGTTCCGCTCTGCAGAACGCCGCCTCCATCGCCGCGCTGTTCCTCACCACCGAGGCCGTCATCGCCGACAAGCCGGAGAAGGCCGCCGCGGCCGCTCCGGGCGGCATGCCGGGCGGTGACATGGACTTCTGATCGACCCCGGTCGATCACCGTCCTGACGTTCCGAGGGCGGCACCTTCCCCCAGGGGAGGGTGCCGCCCTCGGGCGTTTCCCGCTCCGGTCCGGCGCGGCCGGAGGGCGCGCGGGATACCGAGGGTGGCCCGGATCACAGGGGCTCGGGCGCGGGCGGCGGAATGCGGCGCCCGATGGAGCGGTTGACCCCGGTGAGCAGTGGATGCACGTGCACATACCGCGCGGGATCTCCTGCCTCGCAGACCGCTCGACGCCCTGACGACCACCTCTTCGAGGAGCCCCCACGTGACCGCTGACGCCGCGTCCCGCGCCGCCGAGATCCTGTCCCGTCCCGTCGCCATCAACGGCCTGACCGTCCCCAACCGGATCGCCATGGCCCCGATGACCCGGATGTTCTCGCCGGGCGGTGTGCCGGGCGACGACGTGGTCGGCTACTACTCCCGCCGCGCCGCCGCGGGCGTCGGTCTGATCGTCACCGAGGGCACCTACGTCGGCCACGACTCCGCCGGTCAGAGCGACGCGGTGCCGCGCTTCCACGGCGAGGACCAGCTCGCCGGCTGGGCGAGGGTCGCCGACGCCGTGCACGCCGCGGGCGGCACGATCGTCCCGCAGCTGTGGCACATAGGCATGGTCCGCAAGGCGGGCGAGCCGCCCTTCGCGGACGCCCCGCCCGTCGGCCCCTCCGGCCTCTACAAGGAGGGCGCGCAGGTCACCGGCAAGGCCATGACCCAGCAGGACCTCGACGACGTCGTCGAGGCCTTCGCCAAGGCCGCGGCGGACGCCGAGCGCATCGGCTTCGACGGCGTCGAACTGCACGGCGCCCACGGCTACCTGATCGACCAGTTCCTGTGGTCCGGCACCAACCGCCGCGAGGACGCCTACGGCGGCGACCCGGTGGCCCGTACGAAGTTCGCGGCGGAGATCGTCGCCGCGGTGCGCGCCGCGGTCTCGCCCGAGTTCCCCGTCATCTTCCGCTACTCGCAGTGGAAGCAGCAGGCGTACGAGGCCCGCATCGCCGAGACCCCGGAGGAGCTGGAGGCGATCCTCAGCCCGCTCGCCGCGGCCGGTGTGGACGCCTTCCACGCCTCCACCCGCCGTTACTGGATGCCCGAGTTCGACGGCTCCGACCTGAACCTCGCGGGCTGGACCAAGAAGCTCACGGGCAAGACCGCCATCACCGTCGGCTCGGTCGGCCTGGACGGCGACTTCATCAAGGCGTTCGTCGGCGAGGGCTCCCCGGTCAAGGGCATCGACGACCTCCTCGACCGCCTGGAGCGCGACGAGTTCGACCTCGTGGCCGTCGGCCGCGCGCTGCTCCAGGACCCCGAGTGGGCCGCGAAGGTCCTGGCCGGCCGCTTCGACGAGCTCGCCCCCTACGACGCGGCGGCGCTGAGCACGCTGAGCTGACCAAGGCTTCCCGGTGACCCCGGGGGGAACGGGGGAGGGACGGCGCCCGCCGTGACGTGGGCGCCGTCCCTTTTTGCGCTCCTGCGCTCAGCCGAGATGCGCGACGAAGGCACCCCAGGCGGTGGCGCCGAAGGCGATCACCGGTCCCGGGTTCTTGGAGTCCCGGACGGGGA
This sequence comes from Streptomyces aureus, assembly GCF_000725495.1. GTDB lineage: Bacteria > Actinomycetota > Actinomycetes > Streptomycetales > Streptomycetaceae > Streptomyces > Streptomyces aureus_B. The sequence continues at coordinate 12,448 of NZ_JNZD01000018.1, read as the reverse complement.
CGAGCGTGGGGTGGCCTTGGGCGACCTCCAGGCAGTTCCCGCCCTCGCCCCCGCTGTAGCTGGCTTTGCGCCAGGTGAAGGAGGCGAGGTCGTTCTCACGGGTGTTGGTCTCCATGCTCGCAATCCTGCGCCACGGACTCGATCAGGGCCAGCGAGTCCTGCGGTGAAAGGGCGGCGGCCTGAAGGAGGTTGAAGGTCAGGTTGTGGCGGGCGACGGTTGCCGGATCGTCCAGCAGCTTCCCCATGTCCGGGCCTTCCACGAACGACAGCGGCGGAGCGTCCTCGAACTCCATCAACTTCAGCGGGCCCGTCATCGACGCGTGGGCTCCAGAGCGGAACGGCAGCACCTGAGCAATGATCCGGTGTCGATGGGCAAGTTCCGTGATGTGCCTGAGGGCTGCGGACATCACTGCACCGCCACCGACCCTGCGCCGGAGCACCGCCTCGTCCAGAACCACCCACAACAACGGCCTTGTTGGATTGCCGATGAGTCGCGCGCGATCCAACCGGGCTGTCACCAGCGCCTCGATCTCCTCCTCCGGTGCTGTCGGCCGGTAGGCGCGGAAGATCTCCTCCGCGTACCCCCGGGTCTGCAACAGCCCTGGAATCAGCAGGGTCGCGTACTCCCTGATCGCCGCCGCCAAGGCCTCCGCCTCCGCCGCCTCCACGAAATGGTCCGGGTACTTCGACCTCGCCAGGGCCCTGCAATTGCGCTCGAAGAACCCCTTGGTCCCGAGAATCCCGTCTATCTGGACGGCGTACTCCAGCTGGAGGCGCCGTGTCCCGGACTCCAGCTGGCCGATGAACGAACCGCTCACGAAGAGGGGTTCGCCCAGCTCGGACTGGCTGAGACCGGCGTTCTCCCGGGCGTGCCGGAGCTCCGCACCGATCATCGCGCGGGGGGAGGCGGAGGGGTCGAGGTCCTTGGGGCCGGGCATGGCGACTCCCTGTCGAACAGATGGGGTTGTTGGAGCGCCGACCCTGGCCAGGCTACAGGCGCACCGATCACGCTGGGTGGTGATGAGGAACACTCAGCGTGAAAGGACCGGTGATGTGCGGATGACCTCGGGCGAGGAGTACGCGATCGACGTGCGGGACGGACGGCTCGGACAGGTGATGGGACGCGAGGGCGGCCTCGTACAACTGCGGCCGCCCGGCGGCGGACTGGAGTGGGACTGTCCGCCGGATGCCCTCGGGGAGGCACCGCCGGGCGAGGTGCTGCGGGCCCGGGTGCGGCGGATCAACGCGGAGGGGCGACTGCCGTGACCCGGTCCCGGACCGGGGAGCCGCGCGGGCCGCCCGCCTAGAGGTTGCCCATCGGTTCGATGTCGACCTTGACCGGGGTGCCCCAGATGCGCAGCACCTCGTAGTCGGTGAACTCGTGGACCAGGCGGTACGCCATGCCGGGGCGGGGGGCCCGGCGCTCGGCGGCGAGGTAGCGTTCGGCCTCCTGGCGGTCGCGCCGGGGGGTGCCGCACAGGTTCCAGGTCTGGCCGTTCCAGACCTCCGGGAGCCAGCGCTGCTGGGGCTGGGGGCGGTCGCCGCGGACTCCGTAGCGGGACATCGTCCGGTCGGGCACCTCGTCCGGGGCCGGGGTCCGGCCGTGCCCGTACGCGTCGTTGACCTCGGTGCGGCGGGCGGTGCGGCGGCGCGTCTCGCAGAGCAGGCAGCGGTCGGGGGCGCTCTCGTCCACCGGGCCGTTCGGGTGCTCGGCGCAGCGGGTGGTCGGCGCGGCCGTCGTCACCGTCTCGTCGAGCAGGTCCAGGGCCCGCTTCAGATCCGCCTTGACCTCGTGCAGCCTGGCGTCGGGGGTGTCGGCGTTCAGGGCGTCGCCGTGCTCCCCGAGCAGCCGCAGGGCGCGGCCGAGGGCGGTCAGCTGTGCGTGGTTCATGCCCCCAGCCTCGCACGCGCCGCCGACAGCACGGCTATACGGCGGTCGGTTCCGTCCGGCGGGCCGGGGACCCGCCGTCCGGGTCACCGTCGGGCGCGCCGCCGTGGCCGTCCGCGGGGATACCGCGGAGGCCGAAGAGGTAGGTGGCCGCGAACCCGACGGCGTACCCGGTCAGCAGGCCGCCCGCGTAGACCGCGGCGCTGACGGCCAGGCCCCGGTTGCCGGACAGCAGGGGGAACAGGGCCAGGCCGGAGGGGCCGATGGCCGTCGAGCCGACGCGGTCGCCCAGCATCGAGAAGAAGCCGATGAAGGCGCCGCCCGCCGCCCCGCCCGCGCAGGCCGTCACGAAAGGGCGGCCGAGGGGCAGGGAGACGCCGTAGATCAGGGGTTCGCCGACGCCGAGGAGACCGGCCGGGAGCGCCGAGCGGATCGTCGTGCGCAGCGAGGTGTCGTGGCGCAGCCGGACGTAGACCGCGAGGGCCGCGCCGACCTGGCCGGCGCCCGCCATGGCGAGGACGGGGAGCAGGACGGTGTAGCCCTGCTGCTCGATGAGCGTGGTGTGGATGGGGATGAGGGCCTGGTGCAGCCCGAGCATCACCAGGGGGAGGAACAGGGCGCCCAGGACGAGCCCGGCGAAGGCGCCCGTGGTCGAGAGCAGCCAGGCGGCGGAGGTGCCGATGGCGGCGGAGAGCCGGCCGGCCGCGTACATCAGCGCGTACAGCGTCACCAGGCCGGTCAGCAGCACGGTGAGGGTGGGGGTGACCAGGACGTCCAGGGTGGGCGGGACCCAGGTGCGGCACCACTTCTCCACGTACGTCCCGAGCAGGGCGGCGGCCAGGGCGCCCAGCACGCCGCCCTGGCCGGGGGCGAGGGTGACGCCGAGGACGGTGACCTTCGCGACGCCCGCGTACACGACGACCGCGGCCACCGCGCCGCCGAGGACCGGGGTGCCGCCGAACACCTTGGCCGTGTTGTGGCCGACGAAGACGGCGATGAGCGCCATGAACCCGGCGGCGATGGCGGTCAGGGCGGGGGTGAGGCCCCTGAGCACGCCGAGGTTGACCAGCAGGCCGTTGAGGCCGGCGATCACCCCGCAGCCGATCAGGGCGGGGATCAGCGGTACGAAGACGTCCGCGATCCGCCGCAGGAACAGTTTGAGGGGGGTGGCGTTGCGGCGGGCTCGGGCCGTCTTCAGCTCGGCCCCGCGCGCGGCGAGCAGGCCCGCGGTGTCCGCGGGTCCGGCACCGAACGGGGCGGCCGGCGGCTCCTGGGCCCCGGGGCGGGTGCCGGGCGGGGCGGAACGGTCCGCGGGTCCGGCGCCGGGCGGGGTGCCTGGTCCGCCGCCGGACGGGACGAGGGGAGCCGGGGCCGGCGCTCCGCCGGGTGCGGGCGGGTCGGGGAGGGCGGGCCCGACGGTGGTCAGCAGGGCCTCGAACGACCGGGTCACCCGGGCGACCGTGCCGGGGCCCAGCACGATCTGGCACGAGCCGCCGTCCGCGACGAGGCCGAGGACGGCGGGCAGGGCCCGCAGGCCCGCCCCGTCCACCGCGTCCGGGTCCCGCAGAACCAGCCGGAGCCGGGTCATGCAGTGGGCGACGGAAAGGACGTTCTCGGGTCCGCCCACGAGGGGGAGGATCGCCGCTGCTGTGGTGGAGTCCGGTGTGCGCACTCCCCGAGCGTGCTGGTCAGCCGGCCGAAGCCGCCAGCGCCGCGCGCAGATGGCCCCCCGACTCCTCCAGAAGGCGGGCGGCCGTGGGCCCGTCCACCCCGCCGAGGATCGTCAGGACGGCGTTCTTCACCTCGCCGTCGGTGGCGGCGAGCGCGTGCTCGATCTCCTCGTCGGAGGCGCCGGTGGCCAGCGCGACGATCCGGCGGGAGCGGGCCCGCAGCTTCTCGTTCGAGGCCCGGACGTCGACCATCAGGTTCCCGAACGTCTTGCCGAGCCGGATCATCGTGATCGTCGAGAGCATGTTGAGGACGAGCTTCTGCGCGGTGCCGGACTTCAGCCGGGTCGAGCCGGTGAGCAGTTCGGGGCCGACCACGACCTCGATGCCGTGGTCGGCGGCGGCGGCGAGCGCGCTGTGCGCGTTGCAGGACAGCCCGACCGTCAGCGCGCCCTGCTTGCGGGCGTGCTCGACCGCGCCGACCGCGTACGGGGTGCGGCCTGAGGCGGAGACCCCGACCACGGTGTCGTCGGGCGTCAGCGCGAGCGCGTCCAGGTCGGCCGCGGCGAGGTCCCGGGAGTCCTCGGCGCCCTCGATCGAGGCGACCATGGCGGAGGGGCCGCCCGCGATCACCCCGACGACCTGCGAGGGATCGGTGTTGAACGTGGGCGGGCACTCCGAGGCGTCCAGGACACCGAGGCGGCCGGCGGTCCCGGCGCCCGCGTAGATGAGCCGGCCGCCGCGGGCCATGCGGTCCGCGATGCCGTCGATCGCGGCGGCGATCAGCGGGAGCTGCGCGGCGACGGCCGCCGGCACCGTCGTGTCCTCCCCGTTCATGAGCCGGGCGATCTCCAGCGTGGGCAGCCGGTCGATCTCCGACAGCTCGGGGCGGAACGCCTCGGTGGTCAGCGTCTCCAGCTCAGCTCGAAGATCGCCGTGGTCGGACATGGAGGTCATGGAGAGGCGGCTCTTTCCGATGAGGTCGGTCGTGCGGCGCGGCTATCGCCCGGTGCGCGGGGAGTGGCGGTGCGCCAGGGCCTCGTACGAGGCGGACAGCGCGGGCGCCGCCGTCTCGTAGGTGCGCTGGGCGACCCCCACGAACAGACAGTCCACCACCAGGAGCTGGCTGGTGCGCGACGACATGGCCGCCGGGCGCAGCTCGCTCTCGCGGGCGGCGGACGTGGTGAGGACGTGGTCGGCGTACTGCGTGACGGGTCCGCTCGGACGGCCGGTGACCGCCACCGTCGTCGCGCCGTGCTCGAAGGCGACCCGCAGCGGTTCGATGACGTCGCCGGTCGAGCCGGAGTGCGTGATGGCTATCGCCACGTCCTTGGCACGCAGTTGCACGGCGCCCGTCACCGCGAGGTGCGGGTCGCTGTGCGCGTGGGCCATGACCCCGATCCGCATGAGCTTCTGGACGAGGTCCTGGGCGACGAGCCCGGACGCGCCGACGCCGTAGATGTCGACGCGGCGGGCGGCGGCTATCGCGGCCACGGCGGCGCCGAGCTGGGCGGTGTCGAGCGCGGCGGCGGTGTCGGCGAGGGTCTGCTGCTCGTCGTAGGCGAGTTTGGCGACGACGTCGGCGATCGGGTCGTCCACCGCTATGTCGGCGGTGACGGCGGGCGCCCGGCCCGACTGCTGCTGGGCGGCGAGCCCGGCGAGCGCGAGGCGCAGGTCGCGGTACCCGGGATAGCCGAGGAGCCGGGCCGTGCGCACGACCGTGGCCTCGCTGGTGCCGGTGAGCTCGGCGAGACCGGTGACCGTGAGGGCCGCGCAGCCGGCCGGGTCACCGGCGACGGCCTCGGCGACCCGCTGCATGGAACGCGTCATCGAGGGCGCGAGGGTCCGCACCTTGGCCGCGAGGGCCGCGGGGGCGGGCGGCGCCCCACCGGCGAAAATTTCCTTCACGTCTTGGGTCACATTATGAAAGATATTTTCCTTTGGGGTGCACGGTCAAGGGTGCGCACAATGGGGACATGGACCCCTCCGGCACCCCCCTCAGCCCCTTGGAGCAGGCGTTGCACGCGGCGCGCGCCCGTGTGCTCGCCGACCTCGTCGCGGGCCGGGTCGCCGAGGCGGACGTCGTCTCCCTGGTCGAGGACTCGGTGGTGCAGCGCCGCTGGTGGGTCGAGCAGTGGCCGGACGGCGCCGAGTTCGTCGCCGGGCTCGTCGCCCAGGACGTGCAGGACGCGCTCCTGGAGCGGCACGGACGGTGGCCGCTGTGCCCGGTGTGCTCCACCGGTGACCCGCACGCCCTGGAGGTCGAGCCCGAACTGGGCCCCGATCCGCACTGGGTGTGCCACCAGGCGGGCGTGAAGATCTCCCCGGTGGGCTCCCTCGGCTCGGCGACCGGCACGAACCCGCCCTCGTGACCGTCTACATCGATCCGCCCACCTGGCCGGGGCACGGCCGGGTCTGGTCCCATCTGATCAGCGACGTCTCCTACGACGAACTCCACGCGTTCGCCGAGGAACTGGGCGCGCCCCCGCGGGCCTTCGAACGCGACCACTACGACATCCCCTCGCACCGCTACGCCGACGCGGTCGCCGCCGGAGCGGTGGAGGTGAGCAGCCGGGAGGTCGTCCGGCTGCTGCACGGAGCGGGACTGCGCCGCCGCAAGCGTGCGGCGCGGTGACCGGACGCGGCCGCTTCCGGAGCCCGGCCCCGGCACGGGGTCAGGCGCCTGCACGTGCTCAGGTCCCCGTGCGGGCGCAGACCCCGGCACGGGCTCGGACCTCCGCCCGGGCTCAGGCCCCCGCACGGGCTCAGGCCTCGCGGGAGTAGAGCCTCAACGACGGCTCCAGGCCGTGCAGTTCGTGGGCGACCCGCTCCACCTCTTCTCCCGCCCGGGTGAAACCGGCGCGGGCGATGACCCGTTGCGAGGGGGCGTTCTCCTGCTCGATGGCGGCGAACAGCAGCTTGACGTCGTCGCGGGCGAGGGCCGCTTCGGCCAGGGCCCGCAGGGCCTCGGTTGCGTAGCCCCGGCCGCGGGCGTTCTCCGCGAGGTCGTAGCCGACCTCGGCGCGTCCCTCGTCGTCGGGAACGCCGTGGAAGCCGATCGCGCCGACCGCGAGACCGTCCTCGCGCCGTACGAGCACGAACATCCCCCATTCCGGCCGGTGCACCCCCTTCTCGTAGGCGTTCACGACCGATCCGGCGGCGTCCCGGGTGCCGTGGAACGGGCCGCCCTCGATCCACTCGAAGCCGCCCGTGCCGCCCGCGCGCAGATCCGCCGCCGCGGCCGGGGTGACCCCCTGGAGGGTGAGCCGCTCGGTGCCGATCACCAGGTTGTTGTTCCAGCGCCACCCGGTGACCGCCTCCCGGCCGGGCAGGTCCCCGCGCCCGGTGGCCCACAGAAGCGTGCGCCAGGGGGCGTCGGGCTCGGGCCGGACGTGCGGGAAGATCCGGGCCAGCACCCAGGTGCACAGCCCGGTCGGCGGCTCGTAGGGCAGGCCGAACCCCTCCGCGATGTCGTGCGTGTGCAGCAGGACCTCGGCGACGCCCATCGCGGCGAAGCCCTCGCGGTTCGCGCTGCGGAACGGGTACGGGTGGAAGGCGCGCACCTCGCGCGGGGTCGTGCGGACGGCGGCGGCGAGCAGGGCGCCGGTCGTCTCGATCACCTGGACCACCCCCGCGGGGCCGGTGCCCTCGTCCAGCGTGATCTCGAACGGCACGTACGCCGTCTTCGCCCGCCCCGCCAACTGGCCCGCGTACGCGATGAGATCACTGGCGACGTGCTCGGCGGTCCGCCGGCAGCTCCACTCCAGCCTTCCCGCCCGCGTCCCCTCCCAGTCGCGTTCGGCCGCCGCCCGCAGCAGCGTGGCGCAGCTTGCGACGGCCTCTTCGACCCGGTCCCCGCCCATGTCAGTCATGCCGCCGAGAATAGGACGGATCACGCCCGGGAACGTACGGGATTGTCGGCCCTTCCGGCGGCCCGCGCGTTTGGGCCGCGGCGGTGCGTCCGCAGGGCCACGAGGGTCAGCGCGACGGCGGCGCCGGTCAGCGCCGCGCCCACCCAGGCGGTCGCCGGGTATCCGAGCCCCGCGTCGATGACGGCGCCGCCGAGCCAGGGACCGGCCGTGTTGCCCAGGTTGAAGGCGGCGGTGGTGGTGGCGCCCGCCAGGGTCGGGGCGGCCGCGGCGAGGTGGAACATCCGGGCGTTCAGGGCCGGGGCGGTGCTGAAGCAGGCGACCCCGAGCAGGAAGGACAGCGGGACGGTCGCGACGGCGTACCGGCCGAGCAGGGCGAACGCGCAGAGGACGACGATGTCGGCCGCCATCCCCCAGAGCAGGACCCGGAACGGATGGGCGTCCGCGAACCGCCCGCCGAGCGCCGTCCCGGCGATGGCGCCCACCCCGAACAGGGCGAGCACGGTCGGGACCCGGCTCTCGTCGAGGCCCGAGACCTCGGTCAGCAGCGGGGCGAGATAGCTGAAGGCGCAGAAGACCCCGGACGCGGTGAGCGCGATGGTGACGACGGACAGCCAGACCCGGCCGTCGCGGTAGACGAGCAGCTCCCGGCGCAGCCGCGGCCGCTCGCGCGGGGGTGCGATGGGCGGCACGAGGGTCACGATGCCGACGAGCGCGACGGCGGACGCCGCCGCGACGGCCCAGAACGCGGCCCGCCAGCCGAGCGACTCGCCGAGGAACGCGCCCGCGGGCACCCCGAGCACGTTCGCGACCGACAGCCCGCCGATCATCACGGCGAGCGCCCGCGCCCGCGAGGTCACCGGCACCGCCGCGACGGCCACGGCCGCCCCGACCGCCCAGAACCCCGCGCAGGCAAGAGCACTGACGACCCGTGAGACGAACAGAACGGTGTACCCGGGCGCGAGGGCCCCGGCCACCTGGCCGAGTCCGAAGACCGCGATCAGGGCGACGAGGGTGGTCCGCCGCGGCAGCCGGAGGGTGGCCACGGCGAGCAGCGGCGCGCCGACGACCATGCCGATCGCGAACGCGGAGATCAGCAGGCCCGCCCGCGGGATCGTCACCCCCAGGTCCCGCGCGATGGACGGCAGCAGCCCGGACAGCATGAACTCGCTGGTGCCGAGGGCGAAGACGGACAGGGCGAGGACGTGCACGGCCAGCGGCATACGGGGCCGCCCGCCGTCCTCGACGCCGTCCGGGCCGAAGTCGGCGCTGCCCTCGGCGGAGCCGGCGGGTTCCGGCGCGGAGCCTGAGCCGGCGGGTTCCGGCGCGGAGCCTGAGTCGGCGGGTTCCGGCGCGGAGCCTGAGTCGGCGGGTTCCGGGCCGGGGCCGGCGGCGGCCGGGGCGGGGGAGGGAGGGCCGGAGGCTCGGCGGGCTGCGGCTATGTCCGGCTTCAGGGGTCCGGGACTCGGAGGCATGCCTCCTTGGTACGGGCCCGGACGCCCGCCGTCCAACGCGTTTCCCACGCGGCCGGCATGGGCGTCCGGCGCCCGGCCTTCCCGGCGGGCCGGCGGTGCGCGGTGCCTGGCCTTCCCGCGGGTCGGCGGCGCGGGCGGGCGGGGGCGGTGCGTGGTGTCCGGCGTGGTCCGCGGTGTCTGGCTTTCTGCGCGGCGGACGGCCTTCCCGCCCGCCGGTCATGCCGGCGGACAGCCGTCCGGTGTGCCGGTGGAGCCCAGCGCCTGGCCCCCCACGCGCCGCCGGAGCGCCGCGCCCGGAGCCGAGCCGGCCGCCGGGATCCGTGCGCCGGGAACCGGGCGCCGGGATCAGGCCGCCGGAGCGTCAGGCGCCGGTCAGGGCCCTCAGTTCGTCCTCCATGTTGCGGTGGGCCGGGCCGGTCCAGGTGCGTTCCCCGTACGGGGTCCTGAACAGCTGCGGCAGGTCGAGGAGTTGGCGCAGTACCGCCGACCGGCCGACGCGGAAGGCGTCGTCGGGGACGAACCCGTACTCCTCGCGGACGGCGGCCGTGTAAGCGGCGTACGCGGCCGGGGGCGAGGCCAGGACCGCGAGGTCCGCGTCGCACAGGACGGCGCCGTCGCCGTCGCCCTCGGCGGGGTCGTGGGTGACGGTGAGCCGGACGAGCCGGGCGACCTCGGCCGTGCGGTCCGGGGCGACGCCGAGTTCGGCCAGCGCGCGCTCCGCGAGCCGGGCGGAGCGTTCCTCGTTCTCCGAGCGGTCCGGGAGGTAGACGGCGTCGTGGAACCAGGCGGCCAGGCGCACGGCGGCCGGATCCCCGGCGCGCTCCCCGTGGGCCTCCAGCTCGTCGATGCGGTCCAGGACCGCGAGGAGGTGGTCGGTCGTGTGGTACCGGCGCTGCGGTTCGGCCCAGCGGTCCAGGAGGTTGTCCGCGTAGGGTCCCGGCGCCGGGCCGGACCCCTCGGCGTCGTCCCGTGCGGCCGCGACGGTGTCCTCCCAGCGCTTCGTCAGTTCCGCGCGGGCCGGGTGGCGGGTGCTCTCTGCTGCCATGGAGCCATTGTCCCCGCCGCGCCCGGGCCGATCGCCGACGGTGTCGGCCCAGGTGCGGTCCGCCGCGCCGAGGCCGCTCGCCGACCCGCCGGCTCAGGAGCTGCCCGCCGTGCCAAGGCCGCCGGCCGTCGGTGCCGGCTCAGGAGCGCCGGCCGGCCGTGCCCGCTCAGGAGTGCGCCGGGTGCGGCTCCCCGTCGTCGGCCGGGCCGGGGCGGGTCCGTGCGCGGAAGGTGCGGCGGTAGGCGTCCGGCGGCACGCCGACCGTGCGGTTGAAGTGCCGGCGCAGGGTCGTGCCCGTACCCATGCCGGTGGCCGCCGCGATGGTGTCGACGCCCGCGTCGGTGGTCTCCAGCAACTCCTGGGCGTGACGGATCCGTTGGACGAGCAGCCACTGGAGCGGGGTGGTGCCGGTCACCGCCCTGAAGTGGCGGCCCAGGTGCCGCGAGCTCATCCCGGCCCGGCGGGCCAGGTCCTCCACGGTCAGCGGACGGTCCAGCCGCTCGACGACCCAGGGGAGCAGGTCGGCGAGCGGGTGCTGTCCGGGCGCGGGCACGGGCGTGCTGACGAACTGGGCCTGGCCGCCGTCCCGGTGCGGGGGCACGACCAGGTTGCGGGCGACGGTGTTGGCGACCGAGGAGCCGTGGTCGAGGCGGACCAGGTGCAGGCACAGGTCCATGGCGGCGGCCTTGCCCGCGGAGGTGAGGACGCCGTCGTCGTCCACGTAGAGGACGTCCGGGTCCACGTCGATCCGGGGATACCGGGCGGCCAGGGCCCGGGTGTGCGCCCAGTGCGTGGTCGCGCGCCGGCCGTCCAGCAGGCCCGCGGCGGCCAGGACGAACGCGCCGGTGCACAGCGAGGCCACGCGCGCGCCCGCCTCGTGGGCCGCCCGCACCGCGTCGACGAGGGCCGCGGGCGGTTCCCGGTCGACGTCGGCCCAGCCCGGGACGATCACCGTGTCGGCGCGCGCGAGCCGGTCGAAGCCGTGGCCGGGCTCCAGTCGGAACGGGCCGACGCGCACGGGCTCGGGTCCGCAGAGCGCGAGGTCGTACCAGGGGACCCGCACCGCGTCCGGCGCCGGTCCGAAGACCTCGCAGGCCAGGCCGAGTTCGAAGTGCAGCATCCCGTCGGTGACGGCCAGGGCGACAGAGGGCATGTCCGGAATTGTACGGGGCACGTCGTTCCGGACACTCGTCCGGGGAGCCTGTCCTCGCCAGGATGTCCCTGACGGATCAAGGCAGTTCACTTCGAGTGGGGGAGAACCCATGGAGTCGGGGCAGGCAGTGACGGTGTACGGCGCGTACGGGCACACCGGACGGTTCGTGGTGGCCGAACTGCTGCGGCGCGGGTTCACCCCGGTCCTCTCCGGCCGGGACGCGGGGAAGCTGAAGGACCTGGCGGCCTCCCTGCCGGGCGCGGACGTCCGTCCGGCGGCGGTCGACGACCCGGCCGCGCTGGACGACGCGCTGGCCGGGTCGGTGGCGGTGGTCAACTGCGCCGGGCCCTTCGCCACGACGGCCGCCCCGGTGGTCGAGGCGGCCCTGCGCGCCGGGATCCCGTACCTGGACGTGGCGGCCGAGATCGAGGCCAACCTCGACACGTTCACGCGCTTCGCGGAGCGTGCGAAGGCGGCGGGAGCGGTGGTCGTCCCCGCGATGGCCTTCTACGGCGGCTTCGGCGACCTGCTGGTCACCGCCGCGATGGGCGACCGGACCGCGGCCGAGGAGGTCCACGTCGCCTACGGGCTGAGCGGCTGGCACCCCACGGCGGGGACGCGGGCGGCGGGCGCGGTGTCCCGGGAGCGGCGCGGCGGCCGGCGCGTCCGGTACACCGGGGGAAGGCTCGAGTACGTCGAGGGCGCCCTGCCCGCCCTGGAGTGGCCGTTCCCCGGCCCGCTGGGCCCGCGTGCCGTCCTCGGCGAGTTCTCCATGGCCGACGTGGTCACCGTGCCCAGCCACTTCGCCGTCGGGGAGGTGTGCACCTACATGACCGTCGAGGCGGCCGGGGAGCTGGCTGCCCCGGACACCCCGGCCCCGAGCGCCGCCGACGCGAGCGGGCGGTCCGGGCAGACCTTCGTCGTCGACGTCGTGGTGCGCTCGGACGGGGAGGAGCGGCGGGCGGTGGCACGCGGCCGGGACATCTACGCCGTCACCGCGCCGCTCGTGGTCGAGGCGCTCGACCGGATCCTCACGGGCCGGACCAGGACCGTCGGAGTCGCCTCGGCCGGCGAGATCTTCGACGCCCCGGACTTCCTGCGCGCTCTGTCCCCGCACGTCTCGGTCGAACTCCCCGGCTCGGGCGGTGCGGGCGCCTAGGGCCTGCCTGACCATTCCCGTCTGCCCGGCGACGCCATGCACGCCCTCTCGCCGCACCGGCCCCAGACCCGAGTACATCCAGTACGCGGGCCCGGGGCCGGCACGCCGAGAGCACGCTCCCCCGAGCTCTCGGCTTCGCTCGAGCAGGGGGCACCCCCATGACGCCGCCGGGCCGCCCTCCGGGCGACGACG
>NZ_KL647041.1:2720-317517 GCF_000725495.1 Streptomyces aureus | reverse complement strand
CACTAATCCCCACCGAAGTGGTTCATCGTTCGACTTGCATGTGTTAAGCACGCCGCCAGCGTTCGTCCTGAGCCAGGATCAAACTCTCCGTGAATGTTTTCCCGTAATCGGGACGACACCACGAGAGCGGAACCAGAGGGAGGAATAATCCCTCGGTTCACAGCGTCCTCGCTGTGCGCCACCCTCTCGGGCTTTCCTCCGGGCGCTTCCCTTCGGTCTTGCGTTTCCGACTCTATCAGACCGTTTCCGTATCCGATTTCCTCGGTGCTTTCCAGGTTCTCGCTTTCGCGTTTCCCTTTCCGGCGAGTCCGACTCTATCAGATCCTTTCGGGCCTGATTTCCTCGGTGCTTCCAAGGCGATCCGCTTTCGCGTTTTCCTTTTCGGCGGGTCCGACTTTATCAGAATCTTGGGGGCCGGATTGACCGGCAGCCATTTCTGAATCATCGGGAGTGGCTTCTTCTGAATCGACGTGTCGATTTACTTGAGAAGCGAGCAGACTCTAACCGCTGCCACCGGACGTGTCCAGTTCTAGGCAACTGTTCGAATCTACCTCCCCGCTCAACCCGTGTCAACGAGTTTTCTGGGGTGACGAGAAGGCTAGCAGGTCAACAGGGCGCCGCGCACATCAAGCGGCCGTCGGCAGAGTGGCGCTTCGCTCGGACGCCGAGACGTCGCCCGTCTCGCCGGAGCGGGCCGCGCGTCCCCCGAGGACGAAGACGTACGCGAGGAACGCCAGCTCGGCGGTGATGCCGATGCCGATGCGGGCCCAGGTGGGCAGGCCCGAGGGCGTCACGAAGCCTTCGATGGCGCCCGAGACGAAGAGGACCAGCGCGAGACCTATCGCCATGCCCAGCGCGGCGCGGCCCTCCTCCGCGAGGGCGGTGCGCCGGGTTCGCGGGCCCGGGTCGATCACGGTCCAGCCCAGCTTCAGTCCCGTGCCCGCGGCGACGAACACCGCGGTCAGTTCGAGCAGGCCGTGCGGGAGGACGAGCCCGAGGAAGGTGTCGAGACGGCCGGCCGACGTCATCAGGCCGATGCCCACCCCCAGGTTGAGCATGTTCTCGAAGAGGATCCACAGGACCGGCAGGCCCAGGAAGACGCCCAGGACCAGGCACATGGCGGCGGCCTCGGCGTTGTTCGTCCACACCTGGGCGGCGAAGGCGGCGGCCGGATGGCTGGAGTAGTAGGTCTCGTACTCACCGCCGGGACGGGTGAGCGACCTCAGTTCCTGGGGGGCCGCGATGGCGGCCTGGACCTCGGGATGGGCGCCGATCCACCACCCCAGGAGGGCGGCTATCGCCGTGGAGACCAGGGCCGTGGGCACCCACCAGTGGCGGGAGCGGTAGACGGCGGCGGGAAAGCCGTGCGTCAGGAAGCGGGTGACATCGCGCCAGGAGGCCCGGCGGGTGCCGGTCACGGCACTGCGCGCGCGGGCCACCAACTGGCTGAGGCGCCCGGTCAGCTGGGGATCGGGCGCACTGGACTGGATCAGCGAGAGATGGGTGGCGGTCCGCTGGTACAGGGTGACGAGTTCATCGGCCTCGGCCCCGTTGAGGCGGCGCTGGCGGCGCAGCAGGGCGTCGAGTCTGTCCCACTCGCTCCGGTGGGCGGAGACGAAGACGTCGAGGTCCATCGGTTTGCCTGCTCCTCGGCTGCGCTCGGGGGCTCATCGTGGATGTCAGCTTGTCCTACTGGGGCGCGGTGCACCCTCAGCTTGGCAGACTGGCGGTTGTCGGGGCAGGTCAGGGGAAGGGCGGCACGCGTGAGTGAGCTGGTGACGGGCGAGGCAGTGGCATTGGAGCTGCGGCCCGCGAAACTGCCGAGCCGGGCGCTCGCCGTGGTGCTCGATCTGGCCGTGGCGCTGACGGTGTACATCGTCGTGACCATCGGTCTGGTCGCCTCGACCGCCGCGCTGGACGACGCGGCGCAGATCGCCGTCTCGATCGCGAGTTTCCTGCTGGTGCTGGTCGGCGGCCCGATCGCCGTGGAGACGCTGAGTCATGGCCGCTCGCTGGGGAAGCTGGCGTGCGGGCTGCGGGTGGTGCGGGACGACGGCGGGCCGATCCGGTTCCGGCACGCTCTGGTGCGGGGCGCGGTGGGCGTGGTCGAGATCCTGATGACGTTCGGGATCGTCGCGTGCATCGCCTCGCTGGTGTCGGAGCGCGGGCGGCGGCTGGGGGACGTGTTCGCCGGGACGCTGGTCGTGCGGGAGCGGATACCGGTGGGACAGATGCCGTACGTGCCCCCGCCGCCGCCGTGGCTGGCGGGGCGGTTCGCGGAGCTCGACCTGTCCGGCGTGCCGGACGGACTGTGGCTGGCCGTACGCCAGTACCTGACGCGGATGCAGCAGCTCGATCCGCAGATAGGCGGGGCGATGGCGGAACGGCTCGCGGCGGATCTCGCCGCCCGGACCGGGGCTCCCGCTCCGTACGGTGTGCCGGCGGGGGCGTATCTCGCGGCTGTCGTGCAGGAGCGTCAGACCCGGGAGGCCCGTCGGACGTTCGGTGCCGCTCCGGGCGGCTTCGCGGCCCCCGCCCCCGGCGCTCATCCGCCCGCCCGGCCGGGCGGGCCCGTCGGCACCCCCTTCCAGCCACCGGCTCCCTCCGGCCACCCCTTCCAGCCGGGGGTTCCCTCCGGCCACCCCCACTACTCCCCGCCTCAGGGGCCCGCCGTCCACACCGGCCCCGCCACCCCGGGCGCCCAGGCTTCCCCGGCCCCCGGTGCTGCCCCGCAGCCGCCCGTTGCGGAGGAGCAGCGGCCTTCGACGGGCTTCGCGCCGCCCGCGTAGCCGACTCGGCGCGTGGTCAGGCGGCGACGGAAGCGAACAGGACGGCACCGCCGTCAGGTGAACACCGACGGCGGTGATTCGAGGTGTTCCAGTTCGATGCCGGGGGCGGCGAGCACCACGTCCCCGGCGATGTGCACGGCGTGCTGTTCCCCGGTGTCCAGCGCGGTGACCTGGTATTCGTCCACAGTCAGCGGACCGTTGTCGGTCGCGTGTGTTTCGCTTGCGATCAAGGCCCAGGACTGGTCGAGGGTGCGCGGGGCGAGGGCCTGGCCGGTGAAGGCGACGAGGCGGACACGGGTCGCCGAGGGGGTGTCGGAGGGGGCGGGGCGAAGGAGACGGGCGGTGGCGACGAGGAAGGCGGGGGAGGTACCGGTGAAGGCGTGGGCGGGCACGTTGCCTTCGGTGGCCTCGGTCCCGGTGGGGTCGGTGCGGACCCAGGTGACGCCGTCGAGGGCGGCGCCCCGGACCTGCCAGCCCCCCGCGTGCAGTTCGAGCCGGATGGGGCGGCCGAGATCGTCGAGGGCGAGATCGACGGAGCCGGTGACCGTCGGTGATCCGGGCTCGGGGAGGCCGTCGGGCGTGGTGCCGGACGGGGTCGTGAGCTGGGAGACGTAGCGCCAGCCGGAGGGGCCGGGCGCGCAGTGGAAGTGTTCGTCGGCGAGGGGGGTGTGATCGTGCGGATCATGGAGCGAATAGCGGCCACGGGGCATGGGCGTTCAGGTCCTCATCGGGGACAGGCCCCCGCCGGGAGGGCGAGGGCCTGCTGACATCCGGACGCCGAGCGGTGGTGCCGCTGCTCGGCGGGTGTGCTCAGTAGCGGTAGTGGTCCGACTTGTACGGGCCCTCGACCTCGACACCGATGTACGAGGCCTGCTCCGGGCGGAGCGTCGTCAGCTTGACGCCGAGGGCGTCGAGGTGAAGACGGGCGACCTTCTCGTCGAGGTGCTTGGGCAGCACGTAGACGTCGGTCGGGTACTCCTCGGGCTTGGTGAACAGCTCGATCTGGGCCAGGGTCTGGTCCGCGAAGGAGTTGGACATCACGAACGAGGGGTGGCCGGTGGCGTTGCCCAGGTTCAGCAGGCGGCCCTCGGACAGCACGATGATGACCTTGCCGTCGGGGAACTTCCAGGTGTGGACCTGGGGCTTGACCTCGTCCTTGACGATGCCCTCGATCTTCGCGAGGCCGGCCATGTCGATCTCGTTGTCGAAGTGGCCGATGTTCCCGACGATCGCCTGGTGCTTCATCTTGGCCATGTCGGCGGCCATGATGATGTCCTTGTTGCCGGTCGTGGTGACGAAGATGTCGGCCTTGTCGATGACCTCGTCCAGCGTCGTGACCTGGTAACCGTCCATCGCCGCCTGCAGCGCGCAGATCGGGTCGATCTCGGTGATGATCACGCGGGCGCCCTGGCCGCGCAGGGACTCGGCGCAGCCCTTGCCGACGTCGCCGTAGCCGCAGACGACGGCGGTCTTGCCGCCGATCAGGGTGTCGGTGGCGCGGTTGATGCCGTCGATCAGGGAGTGGCGGCAGCCGTACTTGTTGTCGAACTTCGACTTGGTGACGGCGTCGTTCACGTTGATCGCCGGGAACAGCAGGGTGCCGTCACGGTGCATCTCGTACAGGCGGTGGACGCCGGTGGTGGTCTCCTCGGTCACTCCGCGGATCTCGGAGGAGAGCTGGGTCCACTTCTGCGAGCCGTCCGTGATGGTGCGGTGCAGGAGTTCGAGGATGACGCGGTGCTCGTCGGACTCGGCGGTGTCGACCGAGGGGACCTTGCCGTCCTTCTCGTACTCGACGCCCTTGTGGACGAGGAGGGTGGCGTCACCACCGTCGTCGAGGATCATGTTCGGGCCGCCGGTGGGGCTGTTCGGCCAGGTCAGCGCCTGCTCCGTGCACCACCAGTACTCCTCCAGGGTCTCACCCTTCCAGGCGAAGACCGGGATGCCCTGCGGGTTGTCGGGCGTGCCGTTCGGGCCGACCGCGACGGCGGCGGCCGCGTGGTCCTGGGTGGAGAAGATGTTGCAGGACACCCAGCGGACCTCGGCGCCCAGGGCGACCAGGGTCTCGATCAGGACGGCGGTCTGCACGGTCATGTGCAGCGAGCCCATGATCCGGGCGCCGGCCAGGGGCTGCGCCTCGGCGAACTCCTTGCGGATCGACATCAGGCCGGGCATCTCGTGCTCGGCGAGGGTGATCTCCTTGCGGCCGAAGTCGGCCAGGGAGAGGTCGGCGACCTTGAAGTCCTGTCGGCTGTCGACAGTCGTCATTGAGTGCTGCTCCTCGGTATCGGGGCGAGGTGGGTAGGGCTGTTCTGCGCGGCGGCGGCACGTGCGCGTGCCCGACCGGGACACGGACGTACACCAGCGGGACACGGGTGTGCCCGGTGCGCGCAGCGCAGTCCGTCGGAGGCCCTCTCTCCCTCGGCCGGTCCGCGGTGGGACCGCCCGACCGCCATCAGCAGCGACGTCTGGCTCAGTCACCAAGCTACACCGACGGGCGTGTCCCTCCCCAGTCCACCTCCGGACAGAGCGGCCTCCATCGGCCGGAACGGGAGGGATCGGCGCAGGTGCCGGCGGGTCGGGCCGGTCGCACAAAAGCGGAACGCCGCCGGGGCCCGTCCGGGTTCTCGGACAGGCCCGGCGGCGCGGGAGCGGTCGGGATCAGTGACCGTCGAGCGACGGCGTCGGTCCTCCGGGCGTCGCGGCGGGGTCCGGGCCCGCGGCCGCCGCGGCGTCGCTGTAGATGTCCGGCTCCAGGTAGATCACCCGGGCGATCGGCACGGCGGCGCGGATGCGGGCCTCGGCGGCGTCGATCGCCCGGGCGACCTCGGCGGCCGTGTCGTCGTGCCGGACGGCGATCTTCGCGGCGATCAGCAGTTCCTCGGGGCCGAGGTGGAGCGTGCGCATGTGGATGATGCCGGTGACGGTGTCGCCGTCGACCGTCGCGGCCTCGATCTTCGCCGTCTCCTCCGGGCCCGCGGCCTCGCCGAGCAGGAGGGACTTGGTCTCCGCGGCCAGCACCAGCGCGATCAGGATGAGCAGGACACCGATGCAGACCGTGCCGATGCCGTCCCAGACGCCGTCACCGGTGAGGAGGGCGAGGCCGACGCCGCCGAGGGCGAGGACCAGACCGATGAGCGCGCCGAAGTCCTCCAGGAGGACGACCGGCAGTTCGGGGGCCTTGGCGCGGCGGATGAACTGGGACCAGGAGTGCGAGCCGCGCAGCTCGTTGGACTCCTTGATGGCCGTGCGGAAGGAGAAGCCCTCGGCGATGATCGCGAACACCAGCACGCCGACCGGCCAGTACCAGTGCTCGATCTCGTGCGGGTGCACGATCTTCTCGTAGCCCTCGTAGACGGCGAACATGCCACCGACGGAGAAAAGGACGATCGAGACCAGGAAGGCGTAGATGTAGCGCTCGCGGCCGTAGCCGAAGGGGTGCTGCGGGGTCGCCGCGCGCTGGGCCTTCTTGCCGCCGATCAGCAGCAGCGCCTGGTTGCCGGAGTCGGCGACCGAGTGAACGCCCTCGGCGAGCATCGAGGAGGAGCCGCTGAACGCGAACGCCACGAACTTCGATACCGCGATCGCGAGGTTGGCGCCGAGTGCCGCCACGATCGCTTTGGTGCCGCCTGAAGCGCTCATCTGCTCCTGCTGTCCCTTCGTACGCCGTCCGGACCCGTTCGTACCCTCGTACCCCGCCCGGTCCGGGCTTTGCCCGCCCTTTGAAGTGGGCCATTCTTGCAGCCCGGTCCGTGGCCGGCGCGCCTCAGGTGGGTGCAGTCGTCCCGTCAGGCGACCACTGTCGCACGGAAGATCGTGCCGGACCCTGACACTTCGGCCTTTTCGCCCGCCGGTACGAAGACCGAGGTGCCGGGGGTCAGGTCGATGCCGTCGGCGCGGACCGCGCCCGAGGTGCAGAGCAGGATCTGCGGGGTCGCGCGGGTGAGGTCGAGCGGATCGGCGTCCTCGGCGACGACGTACCGGGAGAGACGGAACTCGTCGATGGGGGTCGCGTAGACCTCCTCGCCGTCGGGGGACGCCTCCGGGCGCAGGACGCCGGGGTCGGCCGCCTCGAAGCGGACCACGCGCAGGAGCTCGGGGACGTCGACGTGCTTGGGGGTCAGACCGCAGCGCAGGACGTTGTCGCTGTTGGCCATGATCTCGACGCCGAGGCCGTCCAGGTAGGCGTGCGGGATGCCGGCGCCGAGGAAGAGGGCCTCGCCGGGCTGGAGCCGGACGTGGTTGAGGAGCATCGCGGCGATGACTCCGGGGTCGCCCGGGTAGTGGTGGGCGAGTCCGGCGTACGGGGTGTAGGCGCCGCCGAGACGCTCGCAGGCGGCGGTGGTCTCGGCGACCGTGCGGGCCATGTCCTCGGGGTCGGCGCTCAGCACCGCCGTGAGGACCTCGCGCAGGGCCGCCTCCTCCGGGTGGGCGCGCAGCAGGTCGGCGTACGGCTTGAGGGAGTCGACGCCGAGGGCTTCCAGGAGCGCGGCCGCCTCCTCGGGGGCGCGGAAGCCGCACAGGCCGTCGAACTCGGTGAGGGCGCAGATGAGTTCGGGCTTGTGGTTGGCGTCCTTGTAGTTGCGGTGCGGGGCGTCGACCGGGACGCCCCGGCGCTCCTCGTCCTCGTAGCCCTCCCGGGCCTGTTCGAGGTCGGGGTGCACCTGGAGGGAGAGGGGCGCTCCGGCGGCGAGGAGCTTGAGGAGGAACGGCAGGCGGGGGCCGAACCTGGCGACGGCGGCGCGGCCGAGTTCCTTCTCCGGGTCCTCGCCGATGACCTCGTTGAGGGGACCGCGCGCGGTGCGCGAGGGAGCGCCCGGGTGGGCGCCCATCCACATCTCCGCCTGCGGTTCGCCCGTCGGCTCCACGCCGAGCAGCCGGGGGATGGCGGTGGTCGAACCCCAGGCGTAGGGGCGGACGGTGTTGTCGAGGCGGTCCATCGGTGTCTTCTTCTCCATACGTGCGCTGCGCGGCCCGCCGGGGGCGGGCGTCGGTCGGGGCGTGGTGCCGCCCCCAGGATCAGGCCCCCGAGGCGAGCGCCAGGTAAACGGCGGCGAAATCCGTGATGGCGATCAGCTCGGCGAGGGTCTCCAGCTCGCCGCCCTCCTCGGGTTCGAGCTCGCTGATCGCGGTGTCGTGGCTCAGGGCGAGTTCCCGGGCGGCGGGTGCGGCGCTGATCCCGCCGATGGGACGGTCGCGCAGCAGCACCACGCGCGCGTGCAGCGCCTGTGCCTCCTCGACGCGGTCCCGGAAGAAGTCGTCGGGGTCCGCGCCGGCGGCGAGGGCGCCCGAGAGCAGCATGCTGTGCGAGGCGAGCGCCTCGGGGAGTTCGGCGGTGAGCGCGGGGCGGCCGGCGAGTTCGGCGAGCGCGGCGGTGAAGCGGCGGCCGGCCGGGCCCGCCGAGGTGCCCTCCGTCCAGATCACCGGGAGCGCCTCGGCCAGTTCCACGGCGAGGGTCTTGGCGGGGTTGCTGTACGCGGCGATCGCGGGGCCGCAGCGCTCGGCGACGCGGTCGAGGCGGTCGGCGACCTTCTGCAGCGCCGTCGGCGGGGCCGAGACCAGACCGGTGCGGTCGAGGAGCGCGAGCAGCGGGGTGAGCAGCGCCCAGAGCACGCCGGGGGCCGAGGCGCCGAGGGGCTCCTCCTGGTCGTACGGGGCGGTCGCCATGGGGACGAAGAGGCCGTGGCTGCCCTGCACCCACTCGGCGAGCGGGGTGCCCGCCGGGGCGACGGCGGCGACGGTGCTGCCGCGCCGGTAGGCCTGCTCGATGAGCAGTTCCAGGCCGGGTTCGGTGCCGTCCGGGGTGGCGATCAGCAGGAGGTCGACGGGGCCCGCCCAGCCGGGCAGGTCCCAGCGCAGGGCGCCGCCCGCGGGGGCGACCCCGGTGGGGGTGAGCCGGGTGAGGGGGCAGCTGGCCCCGGCGAGGGTGCCGAGCAGTTCGGCGACGCCGGTGGCGGCCATGCCGGGGCCCGCGATCAGGACGGCGCGCGGGCGGCCGTCCGGCTTCAGCTCGGCGATCCCGGCCTCGGCGGCGTGCCGGACCGCGGTGCGCACCCGGGCGCCGGCCTCGGCGGCGCCGCGGAGCAGGGCCCGCCGGTCGGACCGGGTGAGCGCGTCGGGATCGTCGAGGAGCGATTCGTCGAGCATGGGGTCGGAGCCTCCGATCGCCGGGCGGGGCTTGCGCGTGAACCGCCGGGGTCGCTTGCACGGGGGTCGCTCGCGCGAGGTGCCGAGCGGCGCTGGGTTCGGACCGGGTGGCGGACGGGGCGCCGGCCGCCGATCGGGACGGCCGCGTCGCCGTCGTCCGTGCGGGCGGCGGTGCCGTCGCTCGTCGTCGGTGGCGGGGCTCGTCGGGGTGCCTGCCGCGCCGTCACGCCCGGGGGCGGGGACGACGCCGCCGTCGCCTCGCGTGCGGCGGTCGCGGCGCCGCCGTGCGCGGGGCGGACGCGTCGGCTACGCGGGGCGCCGGGCCTCGTCGACCAGGAGTACGGGGATGCCGTCGCGGACCGGGTAGGCGAGGCCGCAGTCCGCTCCCGTGCAGATCAGCTCGGTCTCCTGCTCCTTGAGCGGGGCGTGACAGGCCGGGCAGGCGAGGATCTCCAGGAGGCCGGCTTCGAGCGGCATGGGGTGTCCTTCCGAAACGGTGGATGCGGCCTGGTCAGGGTACCGCTGCGGGGAGCCCGGTGCCGGGGCGCGCCCACGGTTCGTGAGCCGCGCGAAGCGGGTCACCGGCCTCACCACCCGGCACCCCGGCCAGGGGAACACCCCTTCCGGCCCCGGCGTCCCGGCCAAGGGAACGGCCCTTCCGGCCCTGGCACCCCGGCCACGGGAACGGCCCTTCCGGTCCCGCCCCGGTCAAGGGCGCACGGCCCTTCCCGTCCCGGGGCCCGGTCAAGGGCACGGTCCTTCCGATCCCGGCGCCCCGGCCGGCTGCACGAGGCTTCGCCCCCGGCGTGCCCCGGCCGGACACGCAGGCCACGAGACCCGGCGTCCCAGGTCGTCCACGCAGGCCCGGACGCCGGACGCCCTGGTGAGCACGCGTGTCCTGAGATCCGGCGTCCCCGGTGGCGGGCGCGAGCCCTGAGGCCCGGCGTTCCCCGGCTGGACGCGCAGCACTGCCTGTATCCCCGGCCAGGGATACAGGCAGTGGCACCAGGCGTCCCACGGTCGTGTTCCCCGCTGGTGGTCGGTGGACTCAGCCCCTGATGATCTTCAGGACCTCGTCGCGGACGCGGGTCATCGTCGCCTCGTCCCGGGCCTCGGCGTTGAGGCGCAGGAGGGGTTCGGTGTTGGAGGGGCGGACGTTGAACCAGGTCTCGCCGAAGGTGACCGTCAGGCCGTCGAGTTCGTCGAAGGTGACACCCTCGCGGCCCTCGTAGGCGGCCCTGACGGCGGCCATGCGGGCCGCCTGGTCGTCGACGGTGGAGTTGATCTCGCCGGAGCCCACGTAGCGGTCGTACTCCGCGACGAGGCCGGAGAGCGGGCCGTCCTGGCCGCCGAGGGCGGCGAGGACGTGGAGGGCGGCCAGCATGCCCGTGTCGGCGTTCCAGAAGTCGCGGAAGTAGTAGTGCGCGGAGTGCTCGCCGCCGAAGATCGCACCGGAGGTGGCCATCTCGGCCTTGATGAAGGAGTGGCCGACGCGGGTGCGCACCGGCGTGCCGCCGTGCTCGCGGACCACCTCCGGGACCGACGAGGAGGTGATGAGGTTGTGGATGACCGTGCCGCCGCCCCTCTTGTCCAGCTCGCGGGCGGCCACCAGCGCGGTGATCGCGGACGGGGAGACCGGCTCGCCCCGCTCGTCGACGACGAAGCAGCGGTCGGCGTCGCCGTCGAAGGCGAGGCCGAGGTCGGCTCCCTCCTCGCGGACGCGCTTCTGGAGGTCGACGATGTTCGCCGGGTCGAGCGGGTTGGCCTCGTGGTTCGGGAACGTGCCGTCCAGCTCGAAGTACATCGGGACGAGCTGGAGCGGCAGACCGGAGAACACGGTCGGCACGGTGTGGCCGCCCATGCCGTTGCCCGCGTCGACGACGACCTTCAGCGGGCGGATCGAGGTCAGGTCGACGAGCGAGCGGAGGTAGGCCGCGTAGTCGTCGAGGGTCTCGCGCCGCGTGATCGTTCCGGGCGTGGCGTCCGAGGCGGGGGCGCCGGAGTCGAGCCAGGTCTCGGCGAGCCCGCGGATCTCGGCGAGGCCGGTGTCCTGTCCGACGGGGGCCGCGCCCGCCCGGCACATCTTGATGCCGTTGTACTGGGCCGGGTTGTGCGAGGCGGTGAACATGGCGCCGGGCAGGCCGAGCGCGCCCGAGGCGTAGTAGAGCTGGTCCGTGGAGCACAGGCCGATCTCGGTGACGTCGGCGCCGCGTGCGGCGGCGCCGCGCGCGAAGGCTCGGGACAGGCCCGGCGACGAGGGCCGCATGTCGTGGCCGATCACGATGGCGTCCGCTCCCGTCACTTGGACGAAGGCGGCGCCGAACAGCTCGGCGAGGGGCTCGTCCCACTGGTCCGGGACCACCCCGCGTACGTCGTACGCCTTCACGAGCTGCGACAGATCAGCGGTCACGGCCAACCCTCCAGAAGTCCACTTCGGTCGCCCCAAACTACCCGTCCGGCGAGCCGTGGGCCGTGCCCGGCCCGGCCGGGGCGCGCCCCCGCCCGCAGCGACGCCCCGGAGGGGACCAAGGAGGTTCCGGCGCCGACGAGTTGGGCCGATCCGCGGCGCGGGGCGGCGAACTGGGCGGTGACGGGGGCGACTCCGGGGTGCGGGAGCGTCGGCCGGCCGCGTGCGGACGGGTTCCCGTTGTGTCCACGGGGTGTTGACGACCGGACGCGAGGGGACCGGGACGCGGCGAGGTGACGAGCCGGGGGCCGGACGCCGAGCGGGACGAGGGGAGAGCGGGGTGCGGAGGCCGGTACGGGCTGGTGCGCCGGGGTCAGTTGTCCGGCGAGCGCAGGATGCGCAGGTGGCCGCGGCGTGCGACCTCCATGGGGTCCGCCGAGCGGGCGCTGCCGCCGGCCTCCGCCGCGCGCTTCTGCGGACGGGCCGCCTCGCGCACCGCGTTCGCCAGGGCCTCCAGGTCGTCGCCGCTGGGACGCGCGGGTCCGGAGGAGTCGGCGAGGCGGACGACCTCCCAGCCGCGCGGCGCGGTCAGGCGCTCGGAGTGCTCGGCGCACAGGTCGTAGCAGTGGGGTTCGGCGTAGGTGGCGAGCGGGCCGAGGACCGCGGTCGAGTCGGCGTAGACGTACGTCAGCGTCGCGACGGCGGGACGGCCGCAAGCGGTGCGCGAACAGCGACGTACAAGGCTCACGAGGTTGGACGGTACCGCACTCTTGAGCGGGCCGCGACGACTCTGCCCCAGGTCACCCCACCGTGTCGTGGTGTGAGACACCCCACACCACTTTCGGGGCACCGGACCGTGACCTGGGGCGACATCGGGTGTCGGGATACCGAACAGACCTGATTCCGGTCACCACTTGGTGCGAATCATGCCAATTGCCATGTCAGAGACGGTCTTGGAGAGATATGGAATCGAGCTGATTCGTGACCGGAATGGTCATGGGCCGTCATCCGGAGGGCGGGCGGAGCCGGGTGCCGCCGCCTCCCCCGCCCGGCGGGGACCTGCGCGTGGGGCCGGGCGGCCGGGCCGGGCGGGGACTACGCTTCGTCAGTGATGGACAACCCCGTACCGCCCCGCGCCCCAGCCTCCGGGCCCCGTCGTCGTGACCGCCACGGCAGGGGCATGCGCGGCCCCGTGGCGCCGCCCCAGGTGCCGCTCGCGGCGAGCCGTTCCGAGGTCTTCGCGGACCTCGTGCAGGACTCCGTGGAGCGCCTGGAGCGACGCTGGCCGCAGCTCGCGGACATCGACTTCATGGTCCTCGAAGTCCCCCGCCTGGAACGCTCGGGCGAGGGCTGGAGCGACGAGGCGGTGCCGCTGGGCGGCACGATCGCCGCGCGCGAGGGACGTCCCGCGCGCGTGGTCGTCTACCGCCGTCCGATCGAGATCCGCACCAAGGGGCGCGACGAGCGCGCCGCCCTGGTGCATGAGGTCGTCGTGGAGCAGGTCGCGGAACTGCTGGGCCTGACACCGGAGACGGTCGACCCGCGGTACGGCGAGGACTGATCACTGCTTGAGCAGTACCGACAGATCCTGTTCGGCGTCCGGGACCGAGACCGTCCCGCGGTCGTCCGGGAGGTTCTGGATGGTGAAGCCCGGGACGCCCTCCTGGGTCGCGGAGAGCATCCGGGAGGCGTAGACCGGGCCTCCGGAGACCGGTTCGACGGTGAGGGCGTACGTGCCCTTCAGACCGCTCGGGACGGGCGCCGCGACGTTCTGCGTGGTCCCGCCCTTGATGGTGAACGTCTTCGAGACGGCCGTGCCGCCCCCGCTGCCCGCCGACGCGGTGACCTTGACCGTGGCACCCGCGCCGGGCGCGGTCACGGCGAGCGTGGACCCCTTGGCGCTGTTGTCGGCGACCGTGGCGCGCGCGCCGACCGGTGCGGTGGCCGGGATGAACGCGGTCTCCTGGGCGGCGCCCTTGCCCCGCACCACCTGGAGGGCGGCGACGACCGGCACGGACGTGCCGGTGGGGCTGAGCACCAGGGAGCCCGCCTCGCCGCGGGTGACGTCCCCGAGGTCGGCTGAGGCGGTCATGCCGGCCTTCACGTGCAGGGTCTCGTTGCCCGCGGGGGTGATCGTCCCCGAGGGGGAGGCGAGGCGCACCTTCAGGTCGGCGTCCGTGTCGCCGGGCGCGAAGGCGACCAGCCGCACGGAGGTGGCGTCCTTGGGGATGCCCGGCATGACGAGAGTGGCC
Source organism: Streptomyces aureus (assembly GCF_000725495.1). Lineage (GTDB taxonomy): Bacteria > Actinomycetota > Actinomycetes > Streptomycetales > Streptomycetaceae > Streptomyces > Streptomyces aureus_B. The sequence goes on along the minus strand of NZ_KL647041.1, from coordinate 303,922 downwards.
GCGGGATCGGTGGCGGCGGCCAGCCAGTCGCCGCCGGTCTTGGCGTCCAGAGCCTGCACGGCGGCTCCGACCCGGCCGCTGCGGACCTTCACGTGCACGGTGAGGTCGGCCTGCGGATCGCCGGCCAGCGTGTTCAGCAGGATGGGTTCGCTGGCGTGCGCCTGGACCGTGATCCCGTCGGCCACCGTGGACTTGAGCGTGCCGTCCTTGCCGTACAGGTCGATGTCGACGACGGCCGCGGCATCGTCCGGGTTCGTCAGGTGGACGTAGTCGGTGCGCGAGGCGGCGGTGCTGGCGCCCGGGAACCAGAACTCGGTGTCGGGAGCGGTGCAGTTGGTGCCGAGCAGACCGCGCCCGGCGCCTGCGGCGACCTGCGTGGTCTCCTGGACCGTCCAGCCGGGCGCGAACTTGCCCGACGCGAGGCCGACCAGGGCGGGCGCGTCCGGGCCCGAGGTGTCGCCGGCCGCCGGCTTGCCGGGCTCCTTGGGCTGGACGACGGGCTCGGCCTTCTTGCCGGCGCCCTTCTTGCCGCCGGACCCGTCCGCCGACTCCTCGGCGGCGGACTGGAGTTGGGCCTTGCCGCTGCCGCTCACACCCTCCACGACGGGCGTGAAGGACGTGTACGACGTGTCGGCGATGTCGGAGGTGCTCGGCTGCGGGCAGAGCAGGCTGGTGCGCTCCACGGGCAGCCGCGCGGCGGTGACGGCCGTGCCGGAGCCCTTGGTGCCGGGCGAGTTGAGGGTCGCGAACCCGGTGACGGCGCCGAGCGCGGTCACCGCGGCGATCAGGGACAGGGTGGTGCGGTTCACTGCTGGCTCCCGTCGGGGCGCTCACTGTCGGTGCCGTGCGGCCGGTTCGGGTCGTAGGCGGGGTCGTAGCCCTGCTCCCCCGAGTCGTAGCCCTGGCCCCGGGAATCGAAGGGCACGCCGTTCGCGTCGTAGCCCTGGCCGTAGTTCTGGTCGTACGCCGCCGTGCCCCCGTAGGCGTACGGGTCGTACTGGCCGCCCTGATAGGGATCCGACTGGTACGCCTGGTCATAGGTGCCGGCCGGGTAACCCTGCTGCCCCTGCTGGCCCTGCTGCCCCTCGTACTGCTCGCCGTAGCCGTCGTACTCGGCGTTCGCGTAACTGGGGCTGTCCCACTCGCCGTACGCCTGCTGGTGCGGGACGACGGCGGCCGCGACCTCGGGGTCCTCCTCGTCCTCGTCCTCGTCGGCGTGGGCGTGGGCGTTCACGGGGAACTCGTCGAACTCCGGATCCTCGTCCTGCCGTCCGGCCTCCGCCTCGGCCTCCGCCTGGGCGCGCAGCCGGCGGGCACGGCGGCTGTCGCCCGTCATGTCCTCGGCGGTGACCGGCTGCTCCTCCTCGGGGAGGTCGTCGTCGACGTCACGGCGCCGCCCGGGGAGGGCGAGCACCACGAGGACCAGGGCGAGCGATCCCTGGGCCCACAGCCAGGCCGTATGGCCGAGCGGCGCGTCGAACGCGACGTCGAGCCTGCCGCCGTCGGCGGGCAGCTGGAAGCCCTGGGCCCAGCCATCGACCGTGGTGCGGGTCAGCGGCTTGCCGTCCAGGGTGGCCGTCCAGCCGGCGTCGGCGCTGTCGGCGAGGCGCAGGACGCGGCCCGAGTCCCCGGCGGGGATCGTGGTGTGCACCTCGACCGGACCGGCGGCGATGGACTCCGGGTCGCCGGACGCGGGCACGATCGCGGCGCGCGAGACCTGCTGGTCGACACGCCACAGGGCGCTGCCGTCCTGCTGGCTGAGCCGGGACAGGCCGGTCGTGGCGTCCAGGACGCGGCTCACCTCGCGCGGCGCGCCCTTGCGGACCAGGACGTAGCGCACGGCGAAGCCGCCGAGCTCGTCGGCCTGGTCGGCGCCGGAGCCCGCCACGAGGTTGGCGACGACCTTGTCGAGTCTCTTGTTCTCGCCCGCGGCCGAGGCCAGTTCGGCGTCGCCGAGACGGGCGCCGGAACCGCGCACGAGGACGTATCCGACCTCGCCGGCGGAGCGGCTGTCGAGGACGAGGGTGCGGGCCTGGTCGCGGGTGCCGCTCTCCTCGGCGACGAACGCGGGCACCTGCACCGGGTCGCGGCGCTCCACGGGTCCGTCGGCGCCGCGGATGATCCAGCCGGCGGCGACGAGCAGCGGGCCCGCGGCGCAGGCGAAGGCGATGAGCGCGGCCACCGGCTGACGCCAGCCGAAGCTCTGCTCGGCCACCCGCGCGCGTGCCCCGTCGGAGCCGACGGCGGCGGCGGCGAGCAGGGCGAGGCCGTAGACGAGGGTCGCCGGTCCCGCCCAGGTGGAGCGGTTGGACAGGGCGGCGAAGACGAGTGCCACGACGGCGACGACCCAGGCGGTCCTGATGCCCGCCTGGCGCTCGGAGCGCAGCAGGGCGGCCAGCGCGGCGAGCACGATGCCGAAGAGCATCAGTGCGCTGACGGTGCCCGGTCCGCCGGGGCTCGCGCTGAGCAGGTCGAACGCGGAGGCCGCGCCGGAGCCGTAGTCCAGGCCGGCCTGTCGGAAGAAGCCGAACGGCAGCAGGGTCAGCGACCAGGGCGCGAGGACCAGCAGCGGGGTGCCGAGCTGGGCCAGGAAACGCAGTCCGTAGGCCGGGATCTCCCGGCGGCGCACCACGAGGAGGGCGACGCCGAGGACCAGCGCGATGGGCCACACGATCGGGGTGAAGGCCGTGGTGAACGTCAGCAGCAGGGCGTAGGCCCAGGTCGCGCGCCAGCTGCCGCGGGCCCGGGAGGCGTTCGCGAGGCCGCTCGCCGCGACGCCCGCGCGCGCGATGAGCGGCAGCAGGATCGCCAGGACGGCGGTGCCGATGCGGCCGCCCGCGAGCGCGCCGGTGGCGGCGGGCAGGAAGGCGTAGGCGACGGACGCCCAGGCGCGCAGCAGACGGGACTCGACCAGGGGGCGCGAGGCGAAGTACGCGGCGAAGCCGGCCAGGGGCACGGATCCCACGAGGAGCACGGTGACCGCGAGTCCGGTGGAGCCGAGGAGCGCGGAGGACAGCAGCGCGACCAGCGCGATGTAGGGCGGGGCGGACTGGGTGGAGCCCGCGCCGACCGGATGCCAGCCGTCCAGGTAGCGCGCCCAGAGCTCGGAGGCGTCGACCGGGGCGGGCAGCAGCGCGCCGCCCGCGAGGGCGCCGCCGCCGAGGAGCTGGCGGCAGGCCAGGAGCGAGACGAACAGAAGGACCAGGAAGAGCATCGGTCCGGGATTGCGCGCGATGCGCTTGATCCGGGCGAACTGCTCAATCTCCAGGAAGTCGCCGTCGTCACCGCCCGGTCCGGACTCGACGGCGCCTCCGTGGCGTCCGGCGCCGGTGACCGTCTCCGCGTCGGAGCCGCTCAGGAGGTTGCCGGCGGCCTGTTCGAAGGTCGCCCGCACGGTGGCGCCCGGGGGCGGGAACAGGGGCCGCAGCTCTCCCTTGTCGACCTGCGGGCGGCCGCGCCTGCGCCGCCCGGCGATGATCCGCTCGGGCCGGAGCATGACGCTGAGGAGGCCGCGGATCTCGTCGACGGCCTGTCCGGGGACCTTGCCCACGAGGTAGGCGACCGTGCGCATCAGGGTGCCGAGGACCAGTCGGATCATGATCCAGGGCAGCTGGGCGGTGCGGGCGTTGACCAGGAGGGTGTAGACGGCGCCGGCCTTGTCGACCCGGTGCGGGGACGCGGCGGTGCGGCCCACGCAGTCGACGGCGCGGCGCTCGCGGGAGGCCGCCTCGGCGTGCCGTACGACGGCTTCCGGGGCGACGAGGACCCGGTGGCCCGCGGCCTGGGCGCGCCAGCACAGGTCGACGTCGTCGCGCATGAGGGGCAGCCGGCGGTCGAAGCCGCCGAGTTCCTCGAAGACGTCGCGGCGGACGAGCATGCCGGCGGTGGACACGGACAGCGCGGGGTGGACGTGGTCGTGCTGTCCCTGGTCCTGTTCGCGGCGGTCCAGGCCGGTCCAGCGGCGGCCGGAGTTGGCGATGGTGACGCCGACCTCGAGGAGCGCCCTGCGGTCGTACCAGCCGCGGAGCTTGGGGCCGACGATGGCGACGTCCTGGCCGAGCTCCCGCTCGTTCTCCACGACGCGCAGCAGCTGGGCCAGGGCGTCGGGTTCGGGGGCGCTGTCGTCGTGCAGCAGCCAGAGCCACTGCTCGGGTTCGCCGTGCGGCAGGTCCGGCAGGTCGTAGGCGTCGTCGCGCCAGCTGCGGGTGACGGGGTCCCAGCCGCTGGGACGCTTGAGGTAGGGCAGGTCGTCCGGGGTGAGCTCGGGTGCGGTGCGGGACACCTCCTCGACGGCCTGGCCGAAGCCGGTGCGCCGCGCCAGGTGCAGCACGCGGTCGGCGCCGAGCGCCTCGGTGAGCAGCTGGGCGGAGTCGTCCGCGCTGCCGGTGTCGGCCGCCACCGCGTTCTGCACGGGGCGGTCCTGGCCGAGCAGGCCGGAGAGCGCCTGCGGCAGCCAGCGGGCGCCGTCGTGGGAGACGAGCACCGCGGTCACCACGTGGCGCGGGAACTCAGGGGCGGCAGCGGCGGTGTTGCTGGCTGCCGAAAGGCTGTGCACGGACATCGAGGTACGGGCCCCGGTTCGATGGACTGCGGTGGACGTCTGTGTCCGGCGGGGACAGCGGGACGTCTCGGACGAGGGCCCACACTAACGGCTGGGAAAGACGGCGGCCCGCCGCCTGTGGATAACCCACGTGCGACGGGCCGTTCCTTACGTAAGAGAGTGTGCCGTTTGTTCGCCGGCACCCGCGGGTGCGGACCGTTGTTCCCCGTCCGCCGCCCCGTGCGGTCCGTCTCAGACGGCGGCCTTCTTCAGCCGGCGGCGCTCCCGCTCGGACAGACCGCCCCAGATGCCGAACCGCTCGTCGTTGGCGAGCGCGTACTCCAGGCACTCGGAGCGGACCTCGCAGGCGAGGCAGACCTTCTTGGCCTCGCGGGTGGAGCCGCCCTTCTCGGGGAAGAACGACTCGGGGTCGGTCTGGGCGCACAGCGCGCGCTCCTGCCAGCCGAGTTCCTCGTCCGCGTCGTCGACCAGCAGTTGCTGCACCAGCTCGGTCATGTGCGCCCCTCGTCTGTCTTTCGCGTCCCCGTGATGCTGCCGTCACCGATTCCGGCTGAACGACACGAGTGAAATTACAAGTGTGCCGATCCGGGCCAGTCAAGCCGAGATCTGCTATTGGGCCCCTTATTCACTCTGCGGAACCAAGGCTATGCGGAAAGTGTTCAAATCGGCATAAACCCTGACAGCCCAAGAGGCCCAGGTCAGACGCCCGCCCCCTCACAGAGGAGGACGTCCAGGCGTTCGATCTCGTTCCGACGCAGACCCCGAAGCGAACCGGATCACATTTAGATCACGGGTCCGCGGTGAGGTTTGTTCACCCGGTTGTGCGCCATGTGTCCGGGGAGCCGCCTGAACAAACCTTTCGCCTGCCAGATGAACCGGATGAGGTGAAACATCTCCCACATTCCGGACATGCAGTTGACAGCCGAGGTGTGAACCGCTGTCCTTGTGGGCATGCTCGCGCACTTGGCATCCACCTCGACCCGCACCGCCGGGTCCCTCGGTGCTGCCCACGCGCGCTGTAGCTGTTGTTGCTGTTCCAGCTGTTGAGCCCTACCGCGCTCCGGCTGCCTCGCCGCCACTGAGGCGCATCGCCACCCCCACCAGGGTCATCGCCCGCACCAGGGCCTCCCCGCCCCCGATCCGGGCGGAATCCCCGCCCGCGACCCGGGCCGGGAAGCACCAGCGACACCCCCCGCACTCTCCCGCCGAGGAACCACCGCATCCATGAACAGCGACAGCGACCTCCAGATCGCCGGCGACATCCTCGAAGTCCCGCACCTGCTCCAGCCGCCGCGCGAACACCCCTCCACCGTGGCCGAGTTCGCCGGCCTGGCCCGCTCCATCGCCGCCGACCGCTCCCAGTGGGAGCACCTCGTCCGCTACGACGCCTCCTCGCGCTGGTACCACCGCCTGCGCACGGGGCCCGGCTACGAGGTGTGGCTCCTGTCCTGGGTGCCCGGACAGGGCAGCGGACTGCACGACCACGGCGCCTCCTCCGGCGTGCTGACCGTCCTGGACGGCGCGCTCACCGAGCACACCGAGCGGGGCTCGCGCGCCCTCGGCTCCGGCGCGCAGCGCGTGTTCGCGCCCGGTTACGTCCACGAGGTCGTCAACGACTCGCTCGAACCGGCCGTCAGCCTGCACGTCTATTACCCGGGTCTCACCGAGATGCCGATGCACGCGGCCCGTTGCGCGGTGGCCGAGACCGTGTGAGGCGCCAGTGCCGGGGAGCGGCACGGAGGCGGGCGGGAGCCGAACGCCGAGTCGGGCCGGGAGCCGGGCGGGGACTCGGGCCGGGAGCCGGGCCGGGAGTCGGGCGCGGTCTCGTGACCGGCTGACGCTTTGTCGTATCCGCCTGCGAGACTGAACCCCATGCGCATTGTGGTTCTGGCAGGCGGTATCGGCGGTGCACGGTTCCTGCGTGGTCTCCAGCGGGCCGTTCCGGACGCGGACATCACGGTCATCGGGAACACCGGGGACGACATCCATCTCTTCGGGCTGAAGGTCTGCCCGGACCTCGACACGGTGATGTACACGCTCGGCGGCGGCATCAACGAGGAGCAGGGCTGGGGCCGGGCCGACGAGACCTTCCATCTGAAGGAGGAACTCGCGGCGTACGGACTGGGACCCGAGTGGTTCGGGCTCGGCGACCGCGACTTCGCCACGCACATCGTGCGGACGCAGATGCTGGGGGCGGGCTATCCCCTCAGCGCCGTCACGGAGGCCCTGTGCGACCGGTGGAAGCCGGGCGTGCGCCTCATCCCCATGTCCGACGACCGCGTCGAGACCCATGTCGCGGTCACGCTGCCCGAGCGCGACCCGGCCGGGGCCGCGGGCGAGCGCAAGGTGATCCACTTCCAGGAGTACTGGGTGCGGCTGCGGGCCTCCGTGCCGGCCGAGGCGATCGTGCCGGTCGGCGCCGAGCAGGCCAAGCCCGCGCCCGGGGTCCTGGAGGCCATCGCCGGGGCGGACGTCATCCTCTTCCCGCCGTCCAACCCCGTGGTCTCCGTCGGGACCATCCTCGCCGTGCCCGGCATCCGCGAGGCCATCGCCGAGGCGGGTGTGCCGGTGGTCGGCCTCTCCCCCATCGTCGGCGACGCGCCGGTGCGCGGCATGGCCGACAAGGTGCTGGCCGCGGTGGGCGTCGAGTCCACCGCCGCCGCGGTCGCCGAGCACTACGGCTCGGGTCTCCTCGACGGCTGGCTCGTCGACACGGTCGACGCCGGGTCCGTGGAGCGTGTCGAGGCGGCCGGCATCCGCTGCCGGGCCGTGCCGCTGATGATGTCGGACCTCGACGCGACGGCCCGCATGGCGCGGGAGGCGCTCGCGCTCGCGGAGGAGGTACGGACGCCATGAGCACCCAGCACGCGGGGCGTCCCGGCGACACGGGGCACGCGCACGGGGGCCCCGGTTACCGGGTCTGGGCGCTGGACGGGCTGCCCGAGGTGCGGCCGGGGGACGACCTGGCGAAGCTGATCGCCGCGGCCGGGCCCGGACTCGCCGACGGGGACGTCCTGCTCGTCACCTCCAAGGTCGTGTCGAAGGCCGAGGGCCGGATCGTCGAGGCAGCCGACCGGGAGGCGGCCATCGACGCCGAGACCGTCCGGGTCGTGGCCCGGCGCGGAGCGCTGCGGATCGTCGAGAACCGGCAGGGCCTCGTGATGGCCGCGGCCGGGGTCGACGCCTCCAACACCCCCGCCGGGACGGTGCTGTTGCTGCCCGAGGATCCCGACGCCTCCGCGCGGGCGGTCCGTGAGGGACTGCGGGACGCCCTCGGCGTGGACGTCGGCGTGGTGATCACGGACACCTTCGGGCGGCCCTGGCGCACCGGGCTCACCGACGTCGCGATCGGCGCCGCGGGCGTCGCGGTGCTGGACGACCTGCGCGGCGGCACCGACGCGCACGGCAATCCGCTCAGCGCGACCGTCGTCGCCACGGCCGACGAACTCGCCGCCGCCGGCGACCTGGTCAAGGGCAAGGCCGCCGGGCTGCCCGTCGCCGTCGTGCGCGGGCTGGCGCACCTGGTGACGGAAGGGGACGGCACGGGGGCGCGGGCGATGGCCCGCGACGCGCGGGACGACATGTTCCGCCTCGGCACCTCGGAGGCCGTACGGGAGGCCGTGACCCAGCGGCGTACGGTACGGGCCTTCACCGACGAGCCCGTCGACCCCGGGGCCGTGCGCCGCGCGGTCGCGGCGGCCGTGACCGCTCCCGCGCCGCACCACACCACGCCCTGGCGTTTCGTGCTCCTGGAGTCGCAGGCGTCACGGACACGGCTGCTCGACGCCATGCGGGACGCGTGGATCGCGGATCTGCGGGGCGACGGGAAGAGCGAGGAGTCCATCGCCAAGCGGGTCCGCCGGGGTGACGTGCTGCGCAACGCGCCCTATCTGGTGGTGCCCTGCCTGGTCATGGATGGATCGCACACCTACGGCGACGCCCGGAGGGACGGCGCCGAGCGCGAGATGTTCGTCGTCGCCACCGGCGCGGGCGTGCAGAACTTCCTGGTCGCGCTGGCCGGGGAACGCCTCGGCTCCGCGTGGGTGTCCTCGACGATGTTCTGCCGCGATGTCGTGCGCGAGGTGCTGGGGCTGCCGGAGGACTGGGACCCGATGGGCGCTGTGGCCGTCGGTCACGCGGCCCAGGAACCGGCCGCGCGTCCGGGGCGGGACGCAGCCGCCTTCATCGAGGTGCGCTGACCGGGCGGGGCGCTCGCGAGCGCCCGGGCCGGGTTCGGTGCGTTCCGGGCACGGTCGGGGGCGGGGAGCGCCTACTCTCGTAGGACAGCCCGAGCACCCCTAGGACCTCATTCGTGTCAGGACGTTTCGCTCCCCGGCCGACGCGTACGACCGTGCGCGGCGGCCATGTCGCGGTGCCCGGCGGGACGCGCGGCGGTGCACCGGGCGGCGCCGCGGGCGCGGTGCCCCGGCAGACGGCCGGGCCCGGACACGTCCGCACCTGGACGCCCGACGGGCCGCTCGACCTCGGGCTCGTGCTCGGACCTCTGCGGCGCGGACCCGGCGATCCCACGTTCCGTACGACACCCGACGGCTCGGTGTGGCGCACCAGCCGTACGCCCGCCGGGCCCGGAACCCTGCGGGTCTCCGCCCGTGGCGGGGAGGTCCGGGGCGAGGCCTGGGGGCCGGGGGCCGACTGGCTGCTCGACCGGCTTCCCGAACTGCTCGGCGCCGCCGACGATCCCGGTGCCTTCGAGCCCCGGCACCGGCTGGTCGCGCTCGCCCGGCACCGGCGGCCCGGCCTCAGGCTGGTGCGGACCGGGCTGGTGATGGAGTCGCTGATCCCGTCCGTCCTGGAGCAGAAGGTCACCACCGACGAGGCGTACCGGGCGTGGCGGCTGCTCGTCCGGAAGTTCGGGGAGCCCGCGCCGGGCCCCGCTCCCGAGCGGATGTACGTCATGCCCGCGCCGCGGACCTGGGCGCTGATCCCCTCCTGGGAGTGGCACCGGGCCGGGGTCGACGACAAGCGGGCCGGCACGATCCTGCGGGCCGTCCGGGTCGCGGCGCGGCTGGAGGAGGCGGTCGGATTCGATCCCGCGGGGGCGCAGCGGCGGCTGGAGCTGGTGCCGGGGATCGGGCCGTGGACGTCCGCGGAGGTCGTGCAGCGCAGTCATGGCGCGGCGGATTCCGTGACCGTGGGGGATCTGCATCTGCCGGGGATCGTGGGGTACGCGCTGGCCGGGGACCGGGATGCGGACGACTCCGTGATGCTGGAGCTGCTGGAGCCCTATGCCGGGCAGCGGCATCGGGCGGCTCGGCTGATTCTGTTGTCCGGGCGTACTCCGCCTCGGCGTACGCCGAAGATGCCGCGCACGGACATCGGGTTGCTGTAGGCAAACCGGCGGTGCCTGCACCGTGCCGGCCTTGGCCCCGCCCCGCCTCTCACCGGCCTCCGCCCCGCCTCTCGGCATCATCCGCGGCCGTTGGATGACGTACAGACGGGATTTCGCCCCCTCCGCCCCTACCCGTCCCTACCCGGGGCTCCGCCCCGGACCCGCTCCTCAAACGCCGGAGGGGCTGAAAGTCCGAGGTGGGCCGGAGGGGCCGGCTGCCTGGCCCCTCCGGCTGTTGTCCGGGTGGGGTTACTGGTCCGACGAGAAGCGCAGGGAAGCTGCCGGGATGCGGGTGTCGCACCAGACCCGGACTCCCTCGCGGAGTTCGTTGTCGGGGCCGACCACCGCGCCGTCGCCGACGACCGTTCCGGTCAGGACCGTGCGTTCGCCGATGCGGGCACCGGCGCCGACGAAGGAGTCGGTGACGACCGCGCCAGGCTCGACGACCGCTCCGGCCAGGACGGTGCTGCCCGAGATCCGGGCCCCCTCGCCGATCCGGGCGCCCTCTCCGACCACCGTGCCGCCGGTGAGCTTGGCGTCGGCGGCCACGGTCGCCGTGGGCAGGACCAGACGGTCGCCGCAGCGGCCCGGGACGGCCGGGGACGGGGCGCGGCCGAGGACCAGGTCGGCGGAGCCGCGGACGAAGGCCTGCGGGGTGCCCAGGTCCAGCCAGTACGTGGAGTCCACCATGCCCTGGAGGTGGGCGCCGTTGGCCAGGAGTTCGGGGAAGGTCTCGCGTTCGACCGAGACCGGGCGCCCGGCGGGGATCGTGTCGATGACCGAGCGGCGGAAGACGTACGCCCCCGCGTTGATCTGGTCGGTGACGATCTCCTCGGGGCTCTGCGGCTTCTCCAGGAAGGCCGTGACGCGCCCGGTGGCGTCCGTGGGGACGAGACCGAAGGCGCGCGGGTCCTCCACCCGGGTCAGGTGCAGGGAGACGTCCGCGCCCGTGCTCTCGTGGACCGCCACGAGCGCCCGGATGTCCAGGCCCGTGAGGATGTCGCCGTTGAAGATCAGGACCGGGTCGTCGGGGCCCGAGCGCAGCCGGGACGCCACGTTGCGGATGGCGCCGCCGGTGCCCAGCGGCTCCTCCTCCGTGACGTACTCGATGTGGAGGCCCAGCGAGGAGCCGTCGCCGAAGTACGGCTCGAAGACCTCGGCGAGGTAGGAGGTCGCCAGCACGATGTGCTCGACACCCGCCGCGCGCGCCCGCGCCAGCTGGTGCGTGAGGAAGGGGACCCCGGCCGCCGGGACCATCGGCTTGGGCGTGCGCACCGTGAGCGGGCGCAGGCGGGTGCCTCTGCCGCCGACCAGGAGGATCGCTTCTGTCACCTGTCGTCTCTGCTTCCTGCCGGGACCGGCCGAACTGTCTTTCGGCCGGCCAGTGTATGCAGACCGTTCGATGGCGCCCTCGATGGCCGTGCGGTGTCCTTCGACGGGCCTCTGCCGTGACGTCAGGTGATCTCCGCCGGAACGGCACGGCCGGACCGGTGCCGGCCGTGGCGTTCCGGGCGGTCGTCAGGCGGTCTAACGGCCCTGGTACTTGGCCGCTGTCGTCCTGGCCGTGCCCAGCTTTCCGTAGAGCAGCCGTCCCGGGCACTCCGTGGCGAACCCGTCCCGATGGCCGGAGATCACGTTCAGTCGTACGTTCTTTCCTTTTCGGTAGAGATTGCCACCGGCCGACTTCAGGTATGTCTTGCCACGCGGATCGGCACCGTACAGACCGAGTTTCCACGCGGTGAGCCGGGAGATGGCCTTGAGCGCCGCGTCGGTCGGCTTCGTGGCGCCGAAGCTGCCGATCACGGCGATCCCCATGCTGTTCGTGTTGAACCCGCGGGTGTGGGCGCCCATGACCGCCTTCGCCACGCCGCCGGCCCGGCCCTCGTAGATGGTCCCGCACTTGTCGACCAGGAAGTTGTAGCCGATGTCGCGCCAGCCGCTGCTCACCACGTGGTAGCGGTAGATGCTGCGGATGATCGAAGGGACCTGCGAGCAGCTGTACTTGTTGCCCGACGCCGTGTGGTGCACGAAGGCGGCCTTGACCGTCTTGGTGTAGAGGAAGCCGCGCTCGCGCAGGTTCTCGTTCGCGCCCCAGCCGTGCCGCGTGACGATGCTGGGGCGGGGGCCGATGTACGGCGTGGCGCGCCGCTGTGACGTGCCGTCGGGGAAGTACGTGCGCAGCGTCTCCGCCCGTGAGAGCGCGGGGATCACGGTGGCCTTCGCGCCCCCGGCGTCCGGCAGGGAGGCCTGCGCACCCTTGGCGTGCACGGCCTTGGCACGCACGCCCTTGGCGCGCAGTCCCGAGGGCGCGCCGCCGGCCCGCCCGGCCGCCCGCGTGCCGTCCGGGGCCGGGGGGTCCCCGCCGGGATCGACCAGTTCGAGGCGCAGACCGCCGGGCAGCGCCGCGGCCTCCGGGAGGGTCGCGCGCCGCTCCCGGGGGCCCTCGGGGGCGGCTTCGTCCAGGGGGTCGGCCGCCTCCCGTTCCGCCGGTTCCGCCTGGACGCGGACCTCGACGCCGTTGGAGTTCCCCACCCACAGCGGGGCGGTGGAGCCGTGCACCCGGCGCGAGGCGCTCTCGGCGGTGTCCGGGTCGGCGGCGTGCTCGTCGTTGTGGGTCTCGACGTCCTGCCAGTCGGACCAGTCGCCGGTGCCGGCGGCCCGGGTGCGGACCTGGACCCGGCCGTTCAGCTCACTGTCCGGGTCGTCCCAGATCACGCCGACCAGGGAGAACGGCCGAACGTTCCGGCGGGCGAGGCCCTGCGTCTGGGTGCTCGGGCCGAGCGAGCCGCGTCTGCGGGTGAGGGGGGCGAGGGGCAGGGACTGGGTGCTGCCGGGGGCGGCGGCCTCCGACGTCATCGTCGACGAGTCGGCCCGAGCCGGGGTGGCGGGCAGGGTGAGCGGAAGGGCGAGAGCGGCCGCGCAGGTGACGCCGACCGAGGAACCAAGGAATCCACGCATGCTCCTGATCCTGGACATAGTCATACATATCTGTCCATCGCGGAATTGACGGACCGTCGGACGCGCTCCGCCGAACCGGTGGCGCGCTCGGGCCGTGCCGCGCGGCGTCCCCGCGTACGCTTGCGCGCGTGAAAGCCACCGACCGCACCCCTGCCGACCTGCTGCGATCCGCGCTCTCCGAGGACCCCGCCCGTCCTCTGGTGACCTTCTACGACGACGCGACGGGCGAACGGGTCGAACTGTCCGTGGCCACCTTCGCCAATTGGGTGGCCAAGACCGCCAATCTGCTCCAGGGCGAGATGTCCGCCAAGCCGGGCGAGCGGGTCGCGCTGCTGCTGCCCGCGCACTGGCAGACGGCGGTGTGGCTGCTCGCCTGCTCCTCGGTGGGCGTCGTCGCGGATCTCGGCGGTGACCCGGCGGCGGCCGACCACGTCGTCGCGGGGCCCGGCCGGTTCGAGGACGGGCTGGCCTGTTCCGGTGAGCGCATCGCCCTCTCGCTCGCCCCGCTCGGCCGCCGGTTCCCCGCGCCGCCCTCGGGATACGCCGACTACGCCGTCGAGGTGCCGAGCCAGGGCGACCGCTTCGCGCCGTACGCGCCGGTCGACCCGGAGGCGCGGGCGCTGATCGTCGCCGGGGCCGCGTACACGGGCGCGGAGGTGGTGGAGCAGGCCCGCTCCGACGCCCCCGGGCTGGATCTGACGGGCCCCGGCTCGCGCATCCTGTCGGGGCTCTCGTACGACACCTGGGAGGGCGTGGCCGCCGGTCTGTACGCCCCGCTCGCCTCCGGCGGGTCCGTGGTGCTGTGCCGCAACCTCGGCGACCTGGACGAGGACGCGCTCGCCCGGCGGATCGAGTCCGAGCGGGTGACGGCGACGGCGCGCTGACGGCCGCCCGCCGGGGCACCCTCACCGCCGCGGCGTCTCCCCCGTTCGGCCCATCACCGGCCCCCCTCGGCCGCCGCGCCGGGACATGGTCGTAGGAGCAGTCCCAGACGCTCGTACGCCATGAGGGGTGGTGGTCCCGACGTGAGCGACACCGCGGGCGCCCCCTCCGGTAGCCCCAAGGAGCCGGGGCGGGGCGCGTCACCCACGGGGGCCGGGCGGGTGCGCCGGCGGCGGCGGTGGCTGCGCTGGACGGCGACCGGGGTGAGCGTGCTGGTCCTGGGCGCCGTCGCGGCCGGCTGGGCCGCGTACGAGAAGCTGAACGGGAACATCACGGCCGACAACGACGCGGCGGCCGAGCTGGCCCGGTACGAACGGGAGCGGCCCACCGCGCTGGTGCGCGACGCGCAGAACATCCTGCTGATCGGTTCCGACTCGCGCTCGGGGGCCGGGAACCGGAAGTACGGCCGTGACTCGGGCACGGAGCGGTCCGACACCACGATTCTGCTGCACCTCTCGGCGAACCGGCGCAGCGCGACCGCGGTGTCGCTGCCCCGCGACCTGATGGTGCACGTGCCGGGCTGCCGGCGGCCGGACGGCAGCCGCACCGACCCGATGTTCGCGATGTTCAACTACGCCTTCGAGGTGGGCGGTTCGGCCTGCACGATCCGGACGGTCGAGAAGCTCACGGACATCCGCGTCGACCATCACATGGTGGTGGACTTCCACGGTTTCAAGGACATGGTCGACGCGGTGGACGGGGTCGAGGTGTGCCTGCCCCGGCCGATCGACGACAAGGCGGCGAAGCTGCGGCTACCCGCGGGCAAGGTCGTGCTCGACGGCGAGCAGGCGCTCGGCTACGTGCGCGCCCGCAAGAGCATCGGCAACGGCAGCGACACCGACCGGATGGACCGCCAGCAGAAGTTCCTCGGCGCCCTGATCGGCAAGGTGCGCAGCGACGACGTCCTGTTCAACCCGGCGAAGCTGTATCCGGTGCTGGACGCGGCCACCTCGTCGCTGACCACCGACCCGGGGCTGGCGAGCCTGCGCGGTCTGTACGACCTGGCCCGCGGCATGCGTGACATCCCCACGGAGAACATCCAGTTCCTGACGGTGCCCCGCAGGTCCTACGTCCTGAACGCCAACCGCGACCAGCTCGTGGAGCCCGCGGCGGCCCGGCTCTTCGCGCGGCTGCGCGCCGACAGACCGCTCGTGATCGCGAAGGAACCGCCGCAGGGGCCGGGCGGCCATCTGTCACCCCGTTCCGCGAGCCCGTACGGAAACTCCGCCCGCGACTACGAAGAGGAACCGGGCGGCGACGGAATGTCGACGTCAATCGGGGTGTCCCTTCTCTCGGGCACACCCGATCCGGATCCGACTTTCCGCGGCAGCACGGCGGCACAGGACGCCTGCGGGTAAAGCGTGCGCCAAGGCGGGGAACAGCCGAGCTAAGAAGTCTCTGAAAATAGGGCGGATTGCCCGGTTGTAGGAACGTCGAATTTGTCACGGCCGTCGCTGGACGCTGAACTGGGCGGATAGTGTGAGCGATCCGGTGCACCCGGCCACGAGGTCCGTCCTGGGGGTCGCGCACTGCATGACCGAGACCCGAGCGCCTTTTAGGGGGAAAGGGCGCCGCGTGGCCCCGACGGAGGATTCAGACAACCGTGGACGCGCAAGGCCGTGGGCGGGCGGACGACATCGACCCCGCAGACCAGTGGGTGCTCAACCCGAACACCGGTGAATACGAACTGCGACTGCCCCCTTCCGGAGCGCAATCGGGCGTGCCGCGACCGCGGAGGGGCGCACCCTCGACGGCGACGCGCACCCGCAGCGCGCCGGGCCGGGACCGCGCGGCACCGGGCCGGGACCGTGACGTGCCGGGCAGGGACCGTGACGCCGGCACCGATCTTCCTGGGCCGCGCCGCCGGCGCGCCGAGCCCCTTCCGGGGCGCAGGCGCGGGCGCACCAAGCCCCCGAAGAAGTCGAAGGCGAAGAAGGTCCTGCTGTGGACCGGCGGCACGATGGCGCTGGTCCTGGTGGCCGTCTCCGGCGCCGCGTACGCCTACCTCAAGCATCTCGAGGGCAACGTCCACACCGAGGACGTCGGCGGTTCCGCCAAGGACGGCTTCAGCAAGGACGAGGCCTTCAACATCCTCATCATCGGCACCGACAAGCGCACCGGTGCGGGCAACGCGGGCTACGGCGACAAGAACAGCGTCGGGCACGCGGACACGAACATCCTGCTGCACGTGTCGAAGGACCGGACGAACGCGACGGCGATGAGCATCCCGCGCGACCTGATCGTCGACATCCCCGAGTGCAGGTCCAAGCAGGACGACGGCACCGAGAAGATCATCCGACCCTCGCAGAACGTCCGGTTCAACACGAGCCTGGGCCAGGAGGGCCGCAACCCCGGCTGCACGATGGACACCGTCAAGGCGGTCACCGGCATCACGGTCGACCACTTCATGATGGCCGACTTCAACGCCGTCAAGACGCTGACCACCGCGGTCGGCGGGGTCGACGTGTGTCTCGCGAAGGACGTCAACGACGCCGACTCGCACCTCAAGCTCTCCGCCGGCAAGCACACCATCGAGGGCGAGCAGGCCCTCGCCTTCGTGCGCACCCGGCACAGCTTCGGCAACCAGGGCGACCTCGACCGCATCAAGGTGCAGCAGCAGTTCGTGGGCTCCCTGATGCGCAAGATGAGCTCCAGCGACACCCTCACCAGCCCCACCAAGCTGTACAAACTGGCTGAGGCCGCCACCAAGGCGCTCACCGTCGACACCGGCATCGGCAACGTCAGCACGCTCAAGGACATGGCCCTGGAGCTGAAGAAGGTGCCGCCGAAGAACATCACCTTCACCACCGTCCCGGTGATCGACAACCCGGCCGAGAAGGTCCACGCCACGGTCGTGGTGAACCCGAACACGGCTCCGGCGGTCTTCGAAGCGATCAAGGACGACGTCTCCTTCACCGCCGTGAAGCAGAAGGAGAAGAAGGAGAAGGCCGCGGTGGCCGCCCGGCTCAAGGGCTCCCGTTCCGCCGCGTCCGACATCCGCGTCGACATCTACAACGGCGGGGCCCAGGCCGGCTCCGCACAGGAAACTCTTAACTGGCTGCAGAATGATGAGGGCGTGCTCAAGTCCAGCCAGCTGGGCAACGCCGACGCACCGTTGAGCAGGACCACCCTGGAGTACTCTCCCGACCAGGCCGATCAGGCACGCAAGCTGGCGGATCTCATGGGGCTGTCCGGCTCGGCGATGAAGCCCGGCAAGAGCGAGAAGAACTCACAGGGGCTGCCCGCGATCGTGCTGACCCTGGGCAAGGACTTCAAGGGCGCCGGAGTGCCTTTGACCGCTCCGACGAAGGCGCCGGACGTGGAGAAGTCCACGGCGGACAAAACGGTGTGCGCGAAGTGATCTGACGGGTCCCTCAGGCGCCCTGCGGGGCGCGGGCGACGAGCGGCCGGGCGTGGATGCGCCCGGCCGCACGCTCGACGGACCCGTCTGTCGGCGCAGGGTGGGAAAGGCTGGGAGATGGCGCCAAGCAGTGTGCGCGGGGAGGGAGCACGGCCACGTGTCCCGCACGCCGGTGAACTGGGCTGGGACGACAGCATGTACGACGAGGGCGGCGAGTCCGTCCGGACCGCGGACGGCCCGCGCCCCCGGCCCGACGGCGACCGCGCGGACGGCACCGTGCCGCTCCGCACCCGGGAACAGGGCCCGCACGGCGGGGACGACGACGGACGGCACGGGACCACCGGCCGCCCGCGGCGCAGACGCCGGATACTGCGCTGGTCGGCGATGGTGCTGTCGGTCCTGATACTCGGCACCGCCGGCGCGGGCTATCTCTACTACCGGCATCTGAACAGCAACCTGAAGAAGGACGACCTCAACATCGGCGACGCGAAGGACCGCGCCGCGAAGTCGAAACCGAACGCGGCGGGCCAGACCCCGCTGAACATCCTGCTGATCGGCTCGGACGCCCGGAACTCCACGGCGAACCAGAAGCTCGGCGGCGCGAAGGACACCTTCGACACCCCGCCCCGCGCCGACGTCCAGATGCTGCTCCACCTGTCCGCGGACCGCACCAACATGTCCGTGGTGAGCATGCCGCGCGACACCCTGCTCCAGATACCCAAGTGCACCGACCCGAAGACCGGGAAGACCTACGCCGCGAGCACCTCGCTGACGATGACGAACGACTCCCTGGGCCGCGGCGGTCCCGGCTGCACGGTCGCCACCTGGGAGAAGCTGACCGACATCCACATCGACCACTTCGTCATGGTCGACTTCGCGGGCGTGGTGTCGATGGCCGACGCGATCGGCGGTGTCCCCGTCTGTGTGGACGCCAATATCTACTCGCACACCTCCACCGGTCACGGCTCCGGTCTGAAGCTGGAGAAGGGCACGACATCCGTCAAGGGCAAGCAGGCCCTGCAGTGGCTGCGCACCCGGTACGGCTTCGAGGACGGCAGCGACATCGGCCGGACCAAGGCCCAGCATCAGTACATGAACTCGATGGTGCGCCAGCTGCGGGAGAACGCCACGCTGAGCAACCCTGGCAAGCTGCGCGGGCTCGCGGAGACCGCCACCAGCGCCCTGACCGTCGACCAGAGCCTCGGCACCGTCGGCGATCTCTACGACCTGAGCAAAGAGCTCAAGAAGGTCCCCACCAAGCGCATCACCATGACGACCATGCCGTGGGTGTACTCCAGCGACGGCAACCGGGTGCTGCCCAAGCCGACGGACGCGGACAAGGTCTGGCGGCTGCTGCGCGAGGACATCGCGCTGGACGGCAAGGACAAGAAGAAGACCGCGGAGAAGACCTCCTCCGATCCGGCCGCCGCGGACGACAAGATCGCGGTGCAGGTGCAGAACGGGACGCGGACCAGCGCGCTGGCGCCGGTGCCCGGACGCGCGAGCGCGGTGACCGAGCTGCTCGTCGGCAAGGGATTCACCCGGGCGAAGGCCGACGCGTCGGCCGCGCCCGTCGAGGACACGACGCTGATCCGCTACCCGAGCGCCGACCTGGAGGGTGACGCCCTGCGGCTGGCCAAGGCCCTCGGGATCTCCTCCCACGCGGTGGAGAAGTCGACGGACGTCTCCGGGGTCACGCTCGTCGTCGGCGCCGACTGGCGGGAGGGCACGACCTACAAGGCCCCCGAGGACGACGACTCGACGCCCGCCTCCGCCAAGCTCGACAAGGGCTCGGACACCGGCGCCTGCATGCACGTCAACCCGGACTACACCTGGTAGGACCGGCCGGTGCCGCAACGCAGGTCGGGCCCCTCTCGATGTATCGAGAGGGGCCCGACCTGCGTTGCGGCTGAGATCAGTTGGCGCCGCTGAGGACCGCGGGACGCCGGGACGCGATGACCTTCCTGGCCAGCGCCTTCGGGCTGGTGAGGAAGCCCCAGCCCCACGACATGTGCATCGTCGCCAGGGCCACGGGGATCTGCAGCCGGGCCTTCGCCGGCAGCCCCTTGCCCGCGGGCAGCGAGCCGAGCCCGATGGCCGCGAGGTAGCCGGCCGGGACGACGAGACCCCAGGGCGTCAGCGCCGCGCCGACGACCAGGCCCGCCGCGATCGCGCAGACGGCGGTCGGCGGGGCGAGGTAGCGCAGGTTGATGGAGCCCTCGTGGTAGCGGGCGACGACGTGCCGCCAGCGGCCGTAGTCCTTGTACTGCTTGGCCAGCGCCCGGACGGACGGCCGCGGCCGGTACGACACCTTCAGCTCGGGCGAGAACCAGATCAGCCCGCCGGCCTCACGGATACGGAAGTTCAGCTCCCAGTCCTGGGCGCGGATGAACTCCTCGTTGTAGCCGCCCTGCTGCTCCAGCGCCTCGCGCCGGAACACGCCGAGGTACACGGTCTCGGCCGGGCCCGCCTCACCGCCGGTGTGGAAGGCCGCGTTGCCCACGCCGATCTTCGACGTCATGGCCGCCGCGACGGCGTGCTCCCAGTCGTTCTCGCCCTCGGCGTGCATGATGCCGCCGACGTTCTGCGCGCCGGTCTCCTCCAGGAGCCGCACCGCGGTGGCGATGTAGTTCGGGGAGAGCATGCCGTGCCCGTCGACGCGCACGACGACGGGATGCCGGGACGCCTTGATCGCGGCGTTCAGCGCCGCGGGCGTCCGGCCGGTGGGGTTCGGCACGGTGTGGACCCTCGGGTCCTCACGGACGAGTTCGGCGGCGATCTCGTCGGTCCGGTCCGTGGAGGGACCGATCGCGATCACGACCTCCATCTCGCCCTCGTACTCCTGCGCCAGGATCGCCTGGACGGCGCCGCGCAGATGCCGCTCCTCGTTGAGGACGGGCATGATCACAGATACGGCGGGGGACCGCACGTCAGGCTTCTCGCTCATCGGCGCTCACGTTACCGCGAACGGGGGACACGGTCGCGCGCCGCCCGGCGTAAGGGCCGGGGCCGCAGATCGTATGGGCCTACGGTGCTCACGGATCCCCCTGCCAGCGGAACGCGGCTCCGTCCGGCCCGCGGAACGCTTCCCTCCCCCGTCCAGCCTCGCGGAGGTGTTCCCCTTGCCCACGCCGCCCCGCTCCCCCGTCCGCCCTCAGCGCCCCCCGCAGCCGTCTCCCGCGCGGCGGCCCGCCCGGCGCTCCGGCGGACGGCCCGTGCGCCCCGTACGGCGCAGGAGGCCGCGCTGGGCCATGCGGGCACTGACCACCCTCTCCGTGGTGGTCCTCGCCTCGGCGGGCATCGGACACGCGGTGCTGAACAGCCTGGACGCGGACATCGCCCGGGTCGACCCGTTCAAGGACATGAAGAACCGGCCCGAGGCAGGTCACGGCATGAACCTGCTGCTGGTCGGCACCGACGGCCGGGAGAAGATCACCGAGGCCGAGCGGCGCAGGTACCGGCTCGGCGGCGCGCCCTGCCACTGCACCGACACGGTGATGATCGTGCACATCTCGGAGGACCGGGACCGCGCCAGCATCGTCAGCCTGCCGCGCGACTCCTACGCCGAGGTGCCCGAGCACACCGACGCCGTCACCGGCCGGCGGCACGCCCCCCATCCCCTCAAGCTGAACGCGGCGTACGCGGAGGGCGGCCCGACCCTGACCGTGCGGACGGTCGAGAACATGACCCATGTGAAGATCGACCACTATCTCGAGGTCGACTTCACCAGCTTCATGAAGACGGTCGACGTCCTCGGCGGGGTGCGCATCTGTACCGTCCAGCCGCTGAAGGACCGCTACACGGGCCTGGACCTGGCGGCCGGCACCCATGTGCTCGGCGGCGGGCAGGCGCTCCAGTACGTACGGTCCCGGCACACCGACGGCTCCTCCGACCTCGGCCGGATGAAGCGCCAGCAGCGCTTCCTGGCGGCGCTCGTCTCCCGGGCCACGTCCTCGGGGGTGCTGCTGAACCCGATGAAGTTCCGGGACGTGACCCGGGCGGTGCTCGGCTCGGTGCGGGCCGACAAGGAGTTCGGGACGGACGAGCTGCTGGACCTCGGCCGGGCGATGCGGAACTTCTCCCCGTCCTCGTCGGAGTTCACCACGGTGCCGATCGGACAGATGGCCTACGTGGTCAAGGGCGTCGGCTCGACCCTGAAGTGGGACGAGCCGAAGGCCCGGGCGCTGTTCGAGGCGCTGCGCGACGACAGGCCGCTCGCGGCGCCGCACGCCCCGCGCCCCCAGGCCGTCCGGGTCGCGGTGGCCCCGCAGCAGATCCGGGTCCAGATCGAGAACGGGACCGCCACGACGGGTCTCGGCAAGAAGGTCGACGGCGCGCTCGCGGCCACCGGGTTCCGGACGACGGGCCGGCCCACGACGGCCCCGGACTCCTCGGTCCGGCGCACCGTCGTCGCGTACGACCCCCGCTGGGACCGTTCGGCGAAGTCCCTCGCGGCCGCGCTGCCCGGTTCCGAGCTGCGCGCGGTCCCCGGGCAGGGTCCGCTGCTGAAGGTGATCGCCGGTGCCGACTTCCGGCAGGTGACCCGGGTGCGCGCGGACGATCCGGCCCAGGGCGAGAACGGCGTGGTGACCGGGGACCAGGTGGTGTGTCCCTGAGGGGGTGTGCCCCTGACTCCCGGTCCGGCGGACCAGGGCTCCCGGTCCGCTGCCGGTGCTCAGTCGTCGAGGCCCTCCGCCGCGCGCTTCTCGCGGAGTTCCATGATCGCGCGCCGACGGGCCAGGCGGTGGGTGCGGCGGATCTGCGCCTCCTGGAAACGGCGCTCGTCCCGCTCGGTCTCGGTGACGACCGGCGGCACCCGGCGCGGCTTGCCGTCGGCGTCGACGGCGGCGAAGACGAGGTAGGCCGAACCGACCTGCTGCGGCGGGGTGGACTCGTTCCAGCGCTCGGCCAGGACCCGCACGCCGACCTCCATCGAGGTCCGTCCGGTCCAGTTGACCTGTGCCTTCACATGCACCAGGTCACCGACGCGGACCGGTTCGAGGAAGGCCATCTCGTCCATCGAGGCGGTGACGGCGGGCCCGCCCGAGTGCCGTCCCGCCACCGCTCCCGCCGCGTCGTCGACGAGTTTCATGATCACGCCACCGTGCACCGACCCCAGAAGGTTCGTGTCGTTGTGGGTCATGATGTGACTGAGGGTGGTGCGGGACGCCGATGTCGGCTTGCCCGGGATGTCGTTTTCCGGGGTGGGGGCCTGGTCTGTCATGTCCTCCACCTTGTGCCGGGCGCGCGGCGGTCTCTTTGCATCAGCTCTGCAACAGGCGTGACCCAGATCTCCCCGCTGTCTTGTAAGACACCTGGTGGGGGGCGGCACACTGGTCCGCATGAATGATTGGCCCGACGGGTGGTCCGACGACAACCGCAGCAACCGCTACGGACGCGGCAGCGCAGGCGCGACGCCTGAGAGCGCCCGCGTCATGCGACAGGTCCGCCGCGGGCCGGCCGCTCCGGGCCAGGGCGCGCCGCCGTACGGCGCCGGGGTGCCCCGGCAGCCGTCGTACGTCGACGGCCAGGGCTACGACGAGGGCCAGGGTTACGACAACGGCTACGACTCGGGCTACAACACCGGCCAGGTCTACGGGAACGCGCCCGGCGGTCCGCAGGGCCCCGGCGGTGACGGCACGTACCCGCGGCGCCCCGCGCCGAACTGGCGGCGCCGGATCAAGTGGACCGCGATCACGCTGGTCACCACGCTGATCGTGGTCTCCGTCGGCACGTACTTCTGGGCGGACTCCAAGCTCCACCGTGACGTCGATCTCTCCAAGGTCATAGACCGGCCGGAGACCGGCGAGGGAACGAACTACCTGATCGTCGGTTCCGACAGCCGTGCCGGCATGTCCGCCGAGGAGAAGAAGAAGCTGCACACCGGCTCCGCCGAGGGCAAGCGGACCGACTCGATGATGATCCTGCACACCGGCAGCAACGGCTCCACGCTGCTGTCGCTGCCGCGTGACTCGGACGTCACGATCCCGAAGTTCCAGGGCTCCGAGTCCGGCAAGATCTACCCCGCCTCGAGCCAGCACGTGAAGCTGAACGCGGCGTACGCCAAGGACGGGCCGACCCTGCTGGTCCGCACGATCGAGGCCAAGACCGGTCTGCACATCGACCACTACGTGGAGATCGGCTTCGCCGGCTTCGCCGGCATCGTCGACGCGGTCGGCGGTGTCGAGATGACGCTCGACCAGGGCTTCAAGGACAAGTACTCGGGCGCCGACTTCAAGGCCGGCAAGCAGACGCTGAACGGCGAGCAGGCCCTCGCCTTCGTCCGTACCCGGCACGCGTTCGCGGCCTCGGACCTCCAGCGCACCAAGAACCAGCAGAAGTTCCTGTCCGCCCTGGCCCACCAGGTCGCGACCCCCTCGACGGTCCTGAACCCGTTCAAGCTCTACCCGACCCTGGGCGCGGGCCTGGACTCGCTGGTCGTCGACAAGGACATGAGCCTGTGGGACCTGGCCGACATGTTCTGGGCCATGAAGGGTGTCACCAGCGGTGACGGCAAGTCCATGAACATGCCGATCTCCGGTTCCTCCGGCGGCAACCTGGTCTGGGACGACGCCAAGATGAAAACGCTGGTGAACGAGCTCAAGAACGACGAGACGGTCACCGTCTCCGGCAATTAGCGCCGGCGGCGGCGCACGCGAGCAGTTCTCATGGGGAAGGGCCGGCGGCCCTTCCCCATCCGCGTTTTCCACCCCCGCCCGGGGCCCCTGCCCCGGCCCTCGCATGCCCCCGTCGGGCCCCCGCGGCGGTTCCCTCACCCCCCGCCAACCTCGCGCACAACCGTTCGGGCCTTTGGCTCGTCAGTACGACAGCCGGGTTTTCACGGCGGACGGTCGACGAGGTCCGTGCGTCCGGTGACCTCGGGGATCGAATCCGCGTCTCACTGGGCGGGGAAGCGCGGCCACGCCACACCTGACACGCCGTGGCCGGGACGTGAGAGAAAGCCGCGGTGGGCACGCCGGGGGCGGGAGGGGGCAGACACATGGCACGAAGCGGTGCGCGCGAAGACGAAGAGGTTCTGCCGCGCGATCGGACGGGCGGGGAGGCCGCGCCGGACGCGGAGCCGGCGCACGGCGTGGACGGCGGTCCGCGCGGGAAGGCCGCGCCGGAGCCCTCCGGCGGCCACGGGGACCACGGGAGCGACAGCGGCGGGCCCGGTCCGGCGCCGGGGCGCCGGCGCCCGAAGCGCCGCATACTGCGCTGGTCCGCACTGACGCTGGCCGTGGTGATACTGGGGACCGCCGGCGCGGGATACCTCTACTACGAGCACCTCAACAGCAACATCCGCAAGGACAAGCTGAACCTCGGCGACGACGCCGTGCCGAGGGCGACCGCGAACCCCGCGGGCCAGACGCCGCTGAACATCCTGATGATCGGCTCGGACAGCCGGAACACCGCCGAGGACCTCAAGCTGGGCGGGTCCAGGAGCGACGTGGGCCGGCCGCCGCTCGCCGACGTGCAGATGCTGGTGCACGTCTCGGCCGACCGCACCAACATGTCCGTGGTCAGCCTCCCGCGCGACACCATGATCCCGATCCCCCGGTGCACCGACGCGCACACCGGCAAGGTGTACGGGGCGCTGTCCCTGGCGATGGCGAACGAGTCGCTGGGCCGCGGCGGACCGGGCTGCACGGTCGCCACCTGGGAGAAGCTCACCCGCATCCACATCGACCACTTCATGGTGGTCGACTTCTCCGGTGTCGTGTCGATGGCGGACGCGATCGGCGGCGTCCCGGTCTGCGTACGGCAGAACGTCTACTCGCACACATACGACGGCCATGGATCCGGTCTGAAGCTGAAGGCGGGCACGACGCCGGTCAAGGGGCGGCAGGCCCTGCAGTGGCTGCGCACCCGCTACGGCTTCGAGGACGGCACCGACACCGGCCGCACCCACGCCCAGCACATGTACATGAACTCGATGGTGCGGCAGCTGCGGCAGAACGCGACGCTGAGCAACCCCGACGAGATGCGCAGACTCGCGGAGACCGCGACGAAGGCGCTCACCGTCGACGAGGACCTCGGCACCGTCAAGAAGCTGTACGACCTGTCCGAGGAGTTCAAGAAGGTGCCCACCAAGGGCATCACGATGACCACCCTGCCCACCGTGCAGTGGCCTCAGGACCGCAACCGGCTGGTGCCCCTGGACAAGGACGCCGACCAGCTCATCTCCATGGTCCGCGACGACACTCCGCTGGACGGGCACGGCGCGAAGAAGAAGGCCGAGCGTCCCTCCGACGACCCGGCCGCGCCGGACGCGCAGATCGCGGTGCTGGTCCGCAACGGCACCGGTATGGACGGCGGGGCGCCGGAGCCCCGGCGGGCCCTCACGGTCGCCCGGGTGCTGCGGGACAAGGGGTTCGCCCAGGCCGCCGAGGACACCACGCTCACCCCGCGGGCGAAGACCACCGTCCTCTACCCCAGCGCCGATCTGGAGGGTGACGCCCAGGCCGCCGCCAAGGCGCTCGGGGTGCCGTTCACGTCGGTGCTGAGGTCGACCGACGTCTCGGGGGTCACGCTGATCGTGGGCTCGGACTGGCGTACCGGGGACAGCTATCCGGGGTCCGCGAAGCCGACGAAGGCACCCGAGTCCTCGGCGGCGCTCAACGGCGACAAGGACGACGCGTGCATGGAGGTCCAGAAGGGCTTCACCTGGGGGTGAGCCGGGCCGGGCGGTGCGCCGCGGGGCCGGGCCGGGCGGTGCGCCGCGAGGCCGGGCCGGGCGGTGCGCCGCGAGGCCGGGCGGTGCGCCCTCCCTGTCTCCGTCCCCCCACGCACATCGCCCTCCGTCCACGGGGGACGGAGGGCGACAAGGTACGTCCGGAAGGCCGGCGCGCCGGGGCGCCGGCCTTCCGGCGGGGTTACGGCAGGTTCCGCGCCATGACGATGCGCTGGACCTGGTTCGTGCCCTCGTAGATCTGCGTGATCTTCGCGTCGCGCATCATGCGCTCGACCGGGTAGTCGCGGGTGTAGCCGTAGCCGCCGAGGAGCTGGACGGCGTCGGTGGTGACCTCCATGGCCACGTCCGAGGCGAAGCACTTGGCGGCGGCGCCCTGGAAGGTGAGGTCCTTGTCGCCGCGCTCCGACTTGGCGGCGGCCGCGTACGTGAGCTGGCGGGCGGCCTCGATCTTCATGGCCATGTCGGCGAGCATGAACTGGATGCCCTGGAAGTCGGCGATCGCCTTGCCGAACTGCTTGCGCTCCTGGACGTAGCCCTTGGCGTAGTCGAGGGCGCCCTGGGCGACACCGAGGGCCTGGGCCGCGATGGTGATGCGGGTGTGGTCCAGCGTCTTCATCGCCGTGGCGAAGCCGGTGCCCTCCTCGCCGATCATGCGGTCGGCGGGGATGCGGACGTTGTCGAGGTAGACCTCGCGCGTCGGGCTGCCCTTGATGCCGAGCTTCTTCTCGGGGGCGCCGAAGGACACGCCCTCGTCGGACTTCTCGACGACGAACGCGCTGATGCCCTTGGAGCGCTTCGTCGGGTCGGTCACCGCCATGACCGTGTAGTACTCGGAGACGCCCGCGTTGGTGATCCAGCGCTTCACGCCGTTGAGCACCCAGTGGTCGCCGTCGCGGACGGCGCGCGTCTTCATGCCGGCCGCGTCCGAACCGGCGTCCGGCTCGGAGAGGCAGTACGAGAACATGCCGTCGCCCTTGGCGAGCGGGCCCAGGTACTTCTTCTTCAGCTCCTCGGAGCCGGAGAGGATCACCGGGAGCGAGCCCAGCTTGTTCACCGCGGGGATCAGGGAGGAGGACACGCAGACGCGGGCCACCTCCTCGATCACGATGACCGTCGCGAGGGCGTCGGCGCCGGCGCCGCCGTACTCCTCGGGGACGTGCACGGCGTGCAGGTCGTTCGCGACCAGGGCGTCCAGCGCCTCCTGCGGGAAGCGGGCTTCCTCGTCCACCGCGGCGGCGTACGGCGCGATCTTCGCCTCGGCCAGCGAACGGATCGCGTCCCGGAGCATGTCGTGCTCCTCGGACGGGCGGTACAGGTCGAAATCAGCCGATCCGGCCAAGGTCTCTCACGCTCCAAGGGGTGCTGTGCTGGCGGCGCTAACTACCGTTAAGTAACACAATTTTAGAGTCCCTTCCCGCGGGACGGATACGTGAGCTTGGCGACAGGGGGAAAACTGCCCGTGAAAGCGCTCCCCGAAGCCCCGACTATGCTCAGGCGCGCACCTCCGCGCCGCACACCTCTGGAGCACCCATGGCCCTCAAGATCACCGTGATCGGCACCGGCTACCTCGGCGCCACCCACGCCGCGGCCATGGCCGAGCTCGGCTTCGAGGTCCTCGGGCTCGACGTGGTGCCGGAGAAGATCGAGATGCTCCAGCGGGGCGAGGTCCCGATGTTCGAGCCCGGTCTCGAGGAGCTGCTGCGCAAGCACGTGGCCGGGATCGAGGGCTCCACGGGCCGGCTCCGTTTCACCATGGACTGGGCCGAGGTCGGCGCCTTCGGAGACGTCCACTTCGTCTGTGTGAACACGCCGCAGAAGCACGGCGAGTACGCCTGCGACATGTCCTACGTCGACGCGGCCTTCGAGGCGCTGGCGCCCCATCTGCACGGCCCCGCCCTGGTCGTCGGCAAGTCCACCGTGCCGGTCGGCTCGGCGGAGCGGCTGGCCGCGCGGCTCGCCGAGCTGTCGCCCGCGGGCGCGGACGCAGAGCTGGCCTGGAACCCGGAGTTCCTGCGCGAGGGCTTCGCGGTGAACGACACCCTGCACCCCGACCGGATCGTGGTCGGCGTGCGCAGCGAGCGCTCCGAGAAGCTGCTGCGCGAGGTCTACCTGACGCCGGTCGCCGAGGGCACGCCGTTCGTCGTGACCGACTTCCCGACCGCCGAGCTGGTGAAGACGTCCGCGAACTCCTTCCTCGCCACCAAGATCTCCTTCATCAACGCGATGGCGGAGGTCTGCGAGGCCGCGGGCGGCGATGTCGCCATGCTGGCCGAGGCCATAGGACACGACGAGCGGATCGGGAAGAAGTTCCTGCGGGCCGGGATCGGCTTCGGCGGCGGCTGCCTGCCCAAGGACATCCGCGCCTTCATGGCGCGCGCGGGCGAGCTCGGCGCCGACCAGGCGCTGACCTTCCTGCGCGAGATCGACTCCATCAACATGCGGCGCCGCGGTCAGATGGTGGAGATGGCCCGCGACGCGCTCGGTGGCGGCTCGTTCCTCGGCAAGCGGGTGGCCGTGCTCGGCGCGACCTTCAAGCCGGACTCGGACGACGTGCGCGACTCCCCGGCACTGAACGTCGCCGGGCAGATCCACCTCCAGGGCGGCCAGGTCACCGTCTACGACCCCAAGGGCATGGAGAACGCCCGGCGGCTCTTCCCGACCCTCGGGTACGCCGGCTCGGCCGCGGAGGCAGTGCGGGGCGCCGACGTCGTCCTGCACCTGACGGAGTGGCGCGAGTTCCGCGAGCTGGACCCGGCGGTGCTGGGCGAGGCCGTCACGTCCCGGGTGCTGCTCGACGGGCGGAACGCCCTGGACCCGGAGCTGTGGCGCCGGGCGGGCTGGACGTACCGCGCGATGGGCCGCCCGACCGCCTGATCCCACCCCCGGCGGGGCCCGGAGCACCCTCTTCGCCCCGCCCCGGGTTCCGGCCGGAACGGCGGATCACGGCAGGGCGCGGCGGAGGACGCCGGTCCGGCCGAGGCTCAGTCGGCCGGACCGGCGCCGGTTGCATTCTGCACCACTTCGCTGTGCGGTGACCGGAGACCACCGGACTCCGTCCCGTCCCGGGCCCCGTCGCCCGCAGGATCTGCGGCGTCCGGGCGGCTACTTGGCGCGGTAGCGGCGCATCTTGGCGCGCGCCCCGCACACCGACATCGAGCACCAGCGGCCCCGGCCCGCGGGCGAGCGGTCGTAGTACGCCCAGTGGCAGGTCGGGGCCTCACAGGCCTTCAGCCGGGGCCAGGTGCCCTCGACCAGCGCCTCGGCGATCGCGGCGGCGACACGGAAGTCCAGCGGTGCGGGCGTCCCGACCGCGGGGACCAGGTGTGCGGTGCCTCCGGCCGGGTCGAGTGCCACCCGTAGGGGCGCGTGGGCGAGGAGGTCCCCGAGCGGGGTCACCTCCCGGTGCGCCGGATGGCCCGCGTGCGCCAGGCACACCGCCCGCAGCGACTCGCGCAGTTCGCGGGCCCCCTCCGCCCCGCCCGCCGCGAGGCCGAACCGCGCCAGCCCCTCGGGCGTGTCCAGCGCGTCGGCGCCCGACTCGATGTCCAGGGTGTTCACCAGCGCCTGGACCAGGGCCAGACCGCCGGGCGCGGGCGCTCTGTCATTCATGGTTGCGACGTTACCTCCGATGGGGGACCATGAGGTAACCGTTACTCCTTGAAGCGCCTTACCGGTAACCGGGACACCGACGGGCAGCCCGTCGGTGTCGCCGGAGATCCCACGGAGGAAGTCATGGCACTCGCCACCCTGGACGTCGTCGTCCTGGACTGTCCCGACCCGCGCGCGCTGGCCGAGTTCTACGCGGGGGTGCTGGGCGGCACGATCACGGAGGAGTCCGACTGGGTCGACCTGGACCTGCCCGGCGGCCGGAAGCTGGCCTTCCAGGCCTCGCCCGGGTACGTACCGCCGCGCTGGCCCTCGTCCGACGGCTCGCAGCAGCTGCACCTGGACCTGAACGTCGAGGACCTGGACGTGGCGGAGAAGGGCGTGCTGGAGCTCGGCGCGACCCCGCTGGACACCGAGGACAGGTCGCGTTCGTTCCGGGTGTACGCCGACCCGGCCGGGCATCCGTTCTGTCTCTGCGCCGGCTGACCGCACCCGGCCGGAACGCGTGAGCGGCTCATGACGAAGGCGCCCGGGCGATGTGCCCGGGCGCCTTCGCGCGCCCCGGAGTCCGGGGCCGGTGATTCGATGAGCCGTCGGCCGTCCGCCGTCAGTCGCCGGCGGTCGGCCGTCAGCCGTCCAGCTGCTCCAGCGTCGCGTTCGACGGCCCCCGGCGGGAGCGGAGGTCGCGGGACACGTCCTCCGCCGCGCCCAGCACGCGCACCGCGTTCTGCCAGGTCAGCTTGGTCACGTCCGAGGAGGACCAGCCGCGGTCGAGGAGCTCGGCGATCAGGTTCGGATAGCCGGAGACGTCGTCGAGGCCGGCCGGGGTGAACGCCGTGCCGTCGTAGTCGCCGCCGATGCCGAGGTGGTCGATGCCGGCGACCTCGCGCATGTGGTCGAGGTGGTCGGCGACCGTCGAGACCGTCGCGATCGGACGCGGGTTCTCCTCCTCGAAGGCGCGGTGCACCTTCATGGCCTCGGCCGTGGTGTCGAGGTGGTGGAAGCCGTTCGCGCGCATGTTCTCGTCGGCCGAGGCGGTCCAGTCGACCGCCGCCTGGAGGACGAACTTCGGCACGAACGTCACCATCGCCACACCGCCGTTGGCGGGCAGCCGCTCCAGCACGTCGTCCGGGATGTTGCGCGGGTGGTCGCACACGGCACGGGCCGAGGAGTGCGAGAAGATCACCGGCGCGACGGAGGTGTCGAGCGCGTCGCGCATGGTCGTCGCGGCCACGTGCGAGAGGTCGACGAGCATGCCCTCGCGGTTCATCTCCCGGACGACCTCGCGGCCGAACGCGGACAGGCCGCCCACCGCGGGGACGTCCGTCGCCGAGTCGGCCCAGGCGATGTTGTCGTTGTGGGTGAGGGTCATGTACCGGACGCCGAGCGCGTACAGCGCGCGCAGGGCGGCCAGGGAGCCGTCGATCGAGTGGCCGCCCTCGGCGCCCATGAGCGAGGCGATCCGGCCCTCGGCTCGGGCCGCCTCCATGTCGGCGGCGGTCAGCGCGGCCCGCAGGTCCGCCGGGTAGCGGTCGATCAGCTGCCGTACGCAGTCGATCTGCTCCAGCGTGGCCGTCAGCGCGCCCGGCAGGTCCGAGCGGACGTACACCGACCAGTACTGGGCGCCGACGCCGCCCGCGCGCAGCCGGGCCAGGTCCGTGTGCAGATGGGCGCTCTGGTCGGTGGCGATGTCACGGGCACCGAGGTCGTAGCGGACCTGCTCCCGCAGGGCGTACGGCAGGTCGTTGTGCCCGTCGACGACCGGGAACTCGTCGAGCAGGGCCCGGGCGCGGTCGATCGACGGCAGGGAGGACGACGTCATCCGCGTCACTTCCCGAAGCCGAAGCCGCCGGCGGCACCCTCGGCCTTGGCACGCAGCCGCTTGCCCTTCTCGGTGGCCTGGTCGTTCAGCTCCTGCTGGAACTCCCGCATCCGGCCGAGCAGTTCCTCGTCGTGGGCGGCGAGCATCCGGGCGGCCAGCAGACCGGCGTTGCGGGCGCCGCCCACGGAGACGGTCGCCACGGGCACACCGGCCGGCATCTGCACGATGGACAGCAGCGAGTCCATGCCGTCGAGGTACTTGAGCGGGACCGGCACACCGATGACGGGCAGCGGGGTGACGGACGCCAGCATCCCGGGCAGGTGGGCCGCGCCGCCGGCACCCGCGATGATCGCCTTGAGCCCGCGCTCCGCGGCCTGCTCGCCGTAAGCGATCATCTCGCGGGGCATGCGGTGCGCGGAGACGACGTCCACCTCGTAGGGGATCTCGAACTCGTCCAGCGCCTGGGCGGCGGCCTCCATGACGGGCCAGTCGGAGTCCGACCCCATGACGATGCCTACAACGGGGCTCATTCGGTGATCGTGCCTCTCAGGTAGCCGGCTGCGTGCCGGGCGCGCTCAAGGACGTCGTCCAGGTCGTCGCCGTAGGTGTTGACATGGCCGACCTTACGACCGGGCTTCACGTCCTTGCCGTACATGTGGATCTTCAGCTGCGGGTCGCGGGCCATGCAGTGCAGGTACGCGGAGTACATGTCGGGGAAGTCGCCGCCGAGGACGTTCGCCATGACCGTCCACCGGGCACGCGGGCGCGGGTCGCCGAGCGGGAGGTCGAGGACCGCGCGGACGTGGTTGGCGAACTGGGAGGTGACCGCGCCGTCCTGGGTCCAGTGGCCCGAGTTGTGCGGGCGCATGGCCAGTTCGTTGACGAGGATGCGTCCGTCGCGGGTCTCGAAGAGCTCGACCGCCAGGTGCCCGACGACACCGAGCTCCTTCGCGATGCGCAGCGCCAGTTCCTGGGCCTCCAGGGCCAGCTCCTCGGCGATGCCGGGCGCCGGGGCGATCACGGTGTCGCAGACGCCGCCGACCTGCTGGGACTCGACGACCGGGTAGGCGACGGCCTGGCCGTGCGGGGAGCGGACGACGTTCGCGGCGAGCTCGCGCGCGAAGTCGACCTTCTCCTCGGCGAGGACGGGAACGCCGGCGCGGAAGGGCTCGGCCGCCTCCTCGGGGGAACGGACGAACCACACCCCCTTGCCGTCGTAGCCGCCGCGGACGGTCTTGAGGATGACCGGGAAACCGTCACCCTCCTCCCCCGCGGCGAGTCCCTCCGCGGCGAACGCGGCCACGTCCGCCACGTCGGTCACGATGCGGTGCCGCGGGCACGGCACGCCGATCGCGTCGAGCTTGGCGCGCATCACACCCTTGTCCTGGGCGTGCACGAGCGCGTCGGGGCCCGGACGGACGGGGATGCCGTCCGCCTCCAGGGCCCGCAGGTGCTCGGTCGGGACGTGCTCGTGATCGAAGGTGATCACGTCGCAGCCCCGCGCGAAGTCACGCAGCGTGTCGAGGTCGCGATAGTCGCCGACGACGACCTCGCCGACGACCTGCGCCGCGGAATCCTGTGGGGTGTCACTGAGGAGCTTGAACTTGATGCCGAGCGGGATGCCCGCCTCGTGTGTCATACGAGCGAGCTGACCGCCGCCGACCATGCCGACTACCGGGAACGTCACGCTCCAAGAGTATCGGCCGCGCCACGGTGGCCGGTTTCCGCGGTGATACGCCCGATTTTCCCTGCCGGTGACCGCCTCTTTTCTTACCTGTGAGCACATGCACAGGCATCGCGAGAGGGCGCTGGTTAGCATGGGCTGGTTGGCGTATTCACGCTCGCGCTCACCCGCGCGGCAGACGACACGACCCACCGACAGGGGCTGGCGACACCATGGGCAGTGCCACACCGGGGCCTTCTACGAGGCCTCGCAGCGCGGTTCGGCGCCGCTTCGACCTGCTCTTCCGGGAGGTCGCCAAGTTCGGCGCGGTGGGCGGTGCGGGGCTGCTCGTCAATCTGCTCGTGTTCAACCTCGTACGCCACCTCACCGGCCTGCAGGTCGTACGGGCCAGCGTCATCGCCACGGTCGTGTCGATCGTCTTCAACTACATCGGGTTCCGCTACTTCACGTACCGGGACCGCGACAAGGGCGGGCGCACCAAGGAGCTGACGCTGTTCCTGCTGTTCAGCGCGGTGGGCCTGGTCATCGAGAACGGCGTGCTGTACGCGGCGACGTACGGCTTCGGCTGGGACAGCCCGCTGCAGAGCAACGTCTTCAAGTTCCTCGGCATCGGCGTCGCGACGCTCTTCCGCTTCTGGTCCTACCGCACCTGGGTGTTCCGGGCGCTCCCGGCCCGGGAGGCGGTGGCCAGCGCCGAGGCGTTCCTGGACGAGGTACCCGACGCCCGCCGCACGCGGGCCCGTGTGAACTAGGGCCTGTCCGGGCCCACGCCCCTCCGGCCGGTCCTCCCCGCCCGCTCTTTCCTCCCCCGCCCGGCCCGGGCGGCCCCCGCTACCTGACCGTGCGCTCCTCGTCGTCCTCCGGGAGCCGGGGCGGGCGCTTGAGCGGTGTGCGGGACAGGAACATGCCGAAGACCGGCGGCTGGGCCTGGAGCATCTCCAGACGGCCCCCGTCGGCCTCCGCGAGGTCGCGGGCGACGGCGAGGCCGATGCCGGTGGAGTTGCGGCCGCTGATGGTGCGCTCGAAGATGCGGGCGCCGAGGTCGGTGGGGACACCGGGGCCCTCGTCGGTGACCTCGATGACGGCCTGGTTGCCGGTCACCCGGGTGCGCAGCGCGACGGTGCCGCCGCCGTGCATGAGGGAGTTCTCGATCAGTGCCGCGAGGACCTGGGCGACCGCGCCCGGGGTGCCCACCGCCTGCAGATGGCGTTTGCCGGAGCTGACGATCGCGCGGCCGGCGCTGCGGTAGGCCGGGCGCCATTCCTCCAGCTGCTGCTTGATGACCTCGTCGAGGTCGAAGGAGACAGCGGAGCCGGTCCGCGGGTCGCGGGCGTTGGTCAGCAGGCGCTCGACCACGTCCGTGAGGCGCTCCACCTGCGTCAGCGCGATCGTCGCCTCCTCCTTCACCGTGTCGGGGTCGTCGGTGAGGGTGATCTCCTCCAGGCGCATGGAGAGCGCCGTCAGCGGGGTCCGCAGCTGGTGGGAGGCGTCGGCGGCGAGACGGCGCTCGGCGGTGAGCATCCGGCCGATCCGCTCGGCGCTGCCGTCCAGCACGTCGGCGACCCGGTCCAGCTCGGGCACGCCGTAGCGCTTGTGCCGGGGGCGGGGATCGCCCGAGCCCAGCCGCTCCGCCGTCTCGGCGAGGTCGGTGAGCGGGGAGGCGAGGCGGTTGGCCTGGCGTACGGCGAGGAGGACGGCGGCGATGATCGCCAGCAGCGCGACGGCGCCGATGACCAGGAGCGTGCGGCCGACCTCCTTGGTCACCGAGGAGCGCGGCTCCTGGACGGTGACGGTCTCGCCGGACTCGCCCTTGGCGGTGTACTGGATGACGTCGCCGGCGGGCTGGCTGCCGACCTCGATGGGATCGCGGCCCGGGATCCTGATCACGGCGTAGCGCCGGTCGGTGACCTGGTTCCGGAAGGTCTCGGCGCTGATGTTCTCGTCGCCGAGGATGCGGCTGTCCACGATGCTGGCCAGGCGCAGCGCCTCGGAGTCCACCCGTTCCTGGGCGCTGTTGCTGATCGTGCGGGTCTCGACGATGACGAGGGAGACGCCGAAGACGGCGATCACCACGAGGACGACGGCGAGGGTGGACTGGATCAGACGGCGACGCACGGGGCCCTCCGGGCAGATGGCTGTACGGGGACCAGTGTGCACGCTCGCCGCGCCGGCCCGGGCCGTGCGCGGTCCGGGCGGCGCGGGTTTCCCCCCGCCGCCCGGTCCGGACGGGCCTCAGGTGTTCCCGGAGGGCGTCAGCTCTTCTCGAAGCGGAAGCCGACGCCGCGGACCGTCGCGATGTAGCGGGGGTTCGCCGCGTCGTCGCCGAGCTTCTTGCGCAGCCAGGAGATGTGCATGTCGAGCGTCTTTGTGGAGGACCACCAGGTGGTGTCCCAGACCTCGCGCATGAGCTGGTCGCGGGTGACGACCCGGCCCGCGTCCCGGACGAGGACCCGCAGGAGGTCGAACTCCTTGGCCGTGAGCTGGAGTTCCTCGTCGCCCATCCAGGCGCGGTGCGACTCGACGTCGATGCGCACACCGTGGGTGGCGGGCGGCTGCTGGGGCTCGGCGGAACCGCGCCGGAGCAGCGCCCGTACCCGGGCGAGGAGTTCCGCGAGCCGGAACGGCTTGGTGACGTAGTCGTCGGCGCCGGCGTCGAGGCCGACGACGGTGTCCACCTCGTCGGCGCGCGCGGTGAGGATGAGGATGGGCACGGTGTGGCCCTCGGCGCGGAGCCTGCGGGCGACTTCCAGTCCGTCCATGCCGGGCAGTCCGAGGTCCAGGACGACCAGGTCGACGCCGCCCTGCATTCCGGCGTCGAGCGCGGTGGGTCCGTCCTCGCGGACTTCGACCTCGTAACCCTCCCGGCGCAGGGCACGGGCCAGCGGCTCCGAGATGGACGCGTCGTCCTCGGCGAGCAGTACACGGGTCATGGGGTGATGGTAGTCCGCCGCGCCGTACGCCCGGGCAGTGATCCGCCTTGGGGATTCACACCCTCCGTCCGGGTGTTTCTTACCTGTGTGTTCGGGATGAGATCATGGATAACACCTTCGAATGATCGTCCGCGGTTCCAGGATCGCCTGTGATCCATATCTCAAGTCCTTCCATATGGGGCATTGTGATGTCGTATGGTGACCGAACGCCTGATGCACCACCTCGGGACCTTTGGCTCGAACATGATGCTGAAGGTCTCTTCTGTGTGCGGGCTGGTGTCAGCCAGCCTTTGAAGGAAAGACCTGTGGCCGGGCCCGGACGCGCTGACGCGTGCCGGGCGTGGATCCCGGTGGTCGCCGTCCGCCCGTTCCGGCAATCCGGAGCGGACTCCCCGTGGGCGTGGGGACGGACGCCGGACCCCGCCGGTGCCGGCCGCCCCCCATGGGCGCGTAATTCCCCCGGGTTCTCGGTTCGCCGTGAACGCGGGGACCCCCCAACAGCGCGTCCCGACCAGCAAGGATCGACATGGCGTCCAGCCTGACGAAGGACTCGGTGTCGCCGGGAATCTCCGGCTCCGAGAAGACCTTCTTCGGCCACCCCCGCGGACTGGCCACTCTCTTCATGACCGAGATGTGGGAGCGTTTCTCCTACTACGGGATGAAGGCACTGCTCCCGCTGTACCTCGTGGCACCGGGCGGTCTCCACCTGAGCGCGGCCACCGCGACCGCCATCTACTCGGTGTACCTCTCCCTGGTGTACCTGCTCGCCCTGCCCGGCGGCTGGTTCGCCGACCGCGTTCTCGGCCCCCGCAAGACGGTCGCCGTCGCGGGTCTGATCATCATGCTGGGCCACCTCACGCTGGCTCTGCCCTCCTCCGGCACCTTCTTCGCCGGCCTCGGCCTCGTCGCGATCGGTTCCGGTCTGCTCAAGGCCAACATCTCCACGATGGTCGGCCACCTCTACGAGGGTCCGGACGACCCCCGCCGTGACGGTGGCTTCACGCTGTTCTACGTCGGCATCAACCTCGGTGCCTTCGCCGCCCCGCTGATCATCGGCACCGTCGGCGAGAACGTGAACTGGCACCTGGGCTTCGCCCTCGCCGCGCTCGGCATGGCGCTGGGTCTGGCCCAGTACCTGCTCGGCGGCCGCCACCTCAGCGCCCGCTCGCACGAGGTCCCCACGCCTCTGTCGGCCGAGGAGAAGTCCTCGACGCTGCGCAAGTCCGCGATGTGGGCCGCTGTCGCCGTCGTCTTCTACTCGATCGTCGGCTTCTCGGGCCACTACACCCTGAACTGGCTGCTGGTCCCGATCACGATCGCCGGTCTGGTCATTCCGGTCATGGTCATCGGGCGCATCAGGCGCGACAAGTCCCTGGACCGCGCCGACCAGTCGAAGATGTCCGCGTACGTCTGGTTCTTCGTGGCCGCTGCCGTCTTCTGGATGATCTACGACCAGGGCGGCTCGACGATGTCGATCTTCGCTGACGAGTCGGCGAAGAACACGATCTTCGGCTGGGAGTTCCCGGTCTCCTGGTACCAGTCGGTCAACCCGGTCATGATCATGGCGCTGGCCCCGGTCTTCGCCTGGGCGTGGCTGTGGCTGAACAAGCGCGGCAAGGAGCCGAGCACGGCGACGAAGTTCGCCTCGGGTCTCATCCTGATCGGCGCGTCGTTCTTCCTCTTCCTGGCCCCGCTGACGATCGCCGAGGGCGGTCACAAGGCGGCCGCGATGTGGCTGGTGGCGATCTACTTCGTCCAGACCGTCGGTGAGCTGCTGCTCTCCCCGGTCGGCCTCTCCGTCACCACGAAGATGGCCCCGGCGAAGTACGCCTCCCAGATGATGGGTGTCTGGTTCCTGGCCGTCACCGCCGGTGACGCCACGACCGGTCTGCTCTCCATCGCCAACGTCGACCTGAACAAGACGGGCATCGTCGCCCTGGAGGCCACGCTCGCCGTGGTCGCCGGTGTCGCGGTGTGGATGTACCGCAAGAAGGTCAAGGCGCTCATGGGCGACGTCCACTGACGTCGGCTCCGGCACCCGCGAAGGGCCGTCGCACCGTTCGGTGCGGCGGCCCTTCGCCGTTCCCGCGGCCGGCCGGGCCGGGGCGGGGACCTGATGGGGCGCCATGGCGGTCAGCGCGTGCCGGTCACCGGGTCCGGCGCCGTCCCGGCATGAAGGTGAAGACCGCGCCGCCCAGCAGGACGACCGTGCCCGCCACCAGTCCGAGCGCCTGAAGGGCCGCGTGGCTGCCGGAGCCCGTCTCCGCCAGACCGCCACTGGAGGACGTGCCGGCCGAACCGGAGCCGGACGAGGAGGATCCGCCGCCCGAGGCGCCGCTCGCCTGCTCCGAGGTGTCCAGGGTCAGCGAGACCACGGACTTGGCGGGGGTGCAGGTCGTCGTCGTGCCGAGGGCCATCACCGTCAGCACGCCCGGGGACAGGGTCGAACTGCCGGTCGCGCCCGGCTTGTAGGTGCCCTTCAGATCGGGGATCTCGATGGGGTCGCCCGACTTGATGGGCGCGGAGTTCGTGGGCCCCTCCACATGCACCGTGCCCTTGTCGGCGCCACCCAGGACGACCTCCATCGACGGCTTCACGGAGTCCGCGGGGATGTCCGCCGGACTGTCCATCACCGACGCCTTGAACTGCACGGTGAGGTCGAAACTCCCGCCGTTCTTCTTCGCGTTGATCTGGACGGCCGAGGTGGCGTTCTTGTCGCCGATCGGCGTCTTGCACGCGTAGGGGACGGAGACCTCCTTGCCCGTGAAATCGGTCTGCCCGCTCCCGGAGCCGCCGGTGTCGGTCCCGCTGCCGCTGGGCGACGGGGTGGCCGACCCGCTCGGCGTCGGGGTGGGAGTGGGCGTGGGGGTGGGAGTGGGCGTGGGGGTGGGCGTGCCGCCCGTCCCGCCGCTCGTCACCTTGATGGTCGCCGAGGGGTTCACCGCCTCCTTGGGGGTGCACTTGGTGTCGGTGGAGATCGGCTTGCTGACGTTGATGTTGTACGCGCCCGGCGTGAGCGTGACGTCCCCCGCCGTCGTCAGTTTCAGTTTGCCCGTCATGTCGGACAGCTTCATGTCGCTGTTCTTGGGGATGGCGGGGTTCTCGCGCGGTCCCTCCATCGCGATGTCCGCGCTCTGCGCGCCGCCCGCCTTCAGCGTCCCGGTGGGCTTGACGGTGTTCGCGTCGAGATCGAGGACGTCGGGGTTCTTCGAGGCGGCCTGGACGAACTTCCAGGTGATGGTGACCTCGTCGCCCACCTTCGCCTCGGCGGGCGCGGTGATCTCGACCTTCGTGGTGCCCTCCACGGCGGGCAGCCCGGAGATGGCGGGCGGAATGCACTCCGTGCTGTACGACACCTCGGCGGCCTGCGCCGGAACCGCGGCCACTCCCAGCAGGATGCCCGCACCGCCGAGCATCAGCGCGACCCCGGCCGCGCCCGCTCGGCGGCCTCCGGCCGGTACCACTCTCCGTAGCGTGCTCACGTGTGCCCCTTTCTCGTCTGCGTCGTCGGACCGTTCTCGTGCGGTGCGGAGAG
This sequence comes from Streptomyces aureus, assembly GCF_000725495.1. GTDB lineage: Bacteria > Actinomycetota > Actinomycetes > Streptomycetales > Streptomycetaceae > Streptomyces > Streptomyces aureus_B. The sequence goes on along the minus strand of NZ_KL647041.1, from coordinate 264,478 downwards.
CCGGCCGTGCACCCCGGCCCCCGGATCGCCGTCCGGGGTGAACCAGGGCAGGAGCGGGGAGGCCGGGGCGTCCGCCGGCGTCCGGGAGGCGGGGTCCGCCCGGGGCAGGCGGGGGGTGCGCGCGGCCGGCCACAGGGCCCGGTGGCGGCCGGCCCGTCCGGTGGACCTGCGGGGACGCACGCGGTCCACCACGGCCATGCCGATCCGGAACACCGCGGCCGGGACGACCACGCAGAGCAGGATCCAGAAGAGGGTGACGCCCCAGGGGCGGCCGACGCCCCAGGGCTGTTCGGCGAGCACCTTCCCGCCGTACTTCAGCGAGATCGTGTAGTCGCCGTGCGCCCCGGCCGACAGCTCGACCGGGATCCTGATCTGCGCCTTGCGGCCCGGCGCGACGGTGCCGCGCCACTGCTGCTCCTCCCACTGCGGGGCGAACACGCCGTGGGCGGTGCCGACCTGGAAGACCGGGTCCTTCACGGGGGCGGTGCCGACGTTGCCGACGGTGAGGACGAGGGTGCGCGAGGGGGGCGAGCCGAACCAGGTCAGCAGACCGCTCGACCCGTCGAGCCGGGTGTCGGTCAGCACCGCGATCCGGCCGCCGCCCTCCTCCTTGGGCAACGGCTCGACCGCGTGGCCCGCCACCATGAAGATCGCGTCGGCCTCGGCCTTCTCCCCGGTGACGGTGGCGACGTGCACCACGCAGGGGCACGGCTCGGGCGGCTCGGCCACCGGCAGCTTCTTGCTGAAACCGCCCTGCTCGTCGGTGGTGACGGCCCGCCCGTCGGCGTTGGCACAGGAGTTGGTGCCGCCGATCACCCCGCGCGAGGGCACGGACTGTCCGCAGATCAGCATCATCAGCAGCGTCCCGGGCCGCCATCCACGGCCGGTCACGACGACCGAACCGCCGGTCCCGGCCTCGGACTTGGACAGCGTGACGCTCGGCCTGCCCGCGGCGGAGGCCGGTGCCGCCGCGGAGGCCTGTGCCCCCGCGGAGACCGGTATCGCCGCGGAGGCCGGTATCGCCGCGGCCGCCGTCACCGCCGGGACCAGCACGAGGGCCAGCACCGCCCCCAGCGCCGCCGTCCGTATCCTGCCGCCCAGGACCCTCACACCACCGCTCCCGTCAACTCGACCTCTGTGCCGGGCCGTTCACCGGCCCCGCCGTCGGGCGCCCGGCCCGCGCCGCGTCCCGGCCCCCGCGTCCCGGCCCGCCGCCGTCGCCACAGGGCGAACACCGCGCCGAGCAGCGCCGCCAGGGCGCCTCCCGCCCCGGCCACCGCCGTCCAGGACACGAACCGGACCTCCGCGGTCGCCGTCGAGCGCACGCCGCCCGCCGCCGTCACCGTCAGCCGCACCCTGGCCGAATCGAGCGCCGGCGGGTCGGCCCACACCTCGTGGAGGGTGACCCGGCGGCCCGGCCGGAGCTCGACGGGCAGGGCCCGCGGGCCCCGGTCGAGGAGCGGGCCGAGGACCCCGTCGGCGTGCACGGCCAGGGACGGCCGAAGGACCGTGGTACCGCGGTTGACCAGCTCGTACGAGATCCGGCCCCCGCCCACCCGGACGTGCTCGACGGTCAGCGCCGGCAGCGCCGGTCCCGGCACCCGGAGCCGGACCCGGACCGCCTCGGTGCGGCCGCCGCCGCTGGCGAGGACCGCGCCGGGGTGATCGCCCGGCGCCGCCCCCGCCGGGACGGCGATCGTGAACGGCACGTCGGCCCGGGTGTGCGCCGGCACCCGCACCGACAGCTCGCGCACCGCCGTCCTGCGGCCGTCCGCGTGCCCGGCGAAGGCGATCCACGCACCCGCGTCCACGGGCCGGTCCCGCCCGGCGGGGGCGCTGCCCAAGGTGCCGTCCGCGGCGCCGCGCAGCCGGACGGTGAGGGGCCGGGCTCCCGGGTTGAGCAGGGACACCGCGTCCTGCAGGACCGTGCCGGGCGCGCCCTCCGCGTAGACGGCGGGCCGCCCGTCGGCCGCGCCGTCCGCGGCCGGCACGACGGACCAGCCCTCGGCGGCCCGGGCCGTCGGTGCCGCGCCCAGCAGCACCAGGGTCAGGCCCAGCGCGCGGGCGGCGGGGAGTGCGTACGGCATGCGGCGGCTCCAGGTCGTCGTGCGGGAAGGTCAGCGGCGTACCGCCTGGTGCCTGCGCGTCAGCCACAGCACGCCCGCCGCGCCCGCGAGCAGGACCGTGCCGCCGAGGGTGCCGAGCGCGATCACGGAGTCCTCGGGACCGGTCTGCGGCAGGGAGCCGCCGGAGTCGGAGCCGCTCTGGGACCCGCTGGAGCCGGAGGAACCCGAGGCCGACGAGCCCGACGTCGACGAGCCGGAGCCGCCGGCCGCCGTCACGTCGAGGGTCAGCGAGGGCCCCGGGTTGTTCGAGGGGGTGCAGGTGGTCGTGGTGCCGAGGGCCTTGATGGTGAGGACACCCGCGGTGAAGGTGACCTTGCCGGACTTCTTCGGCGTGTACGTCCCGCTCAAGTCACTGATCTTTATAGGGGTGTTGGCGGGGATGGCGGCCGCGTTGGCGGGACCGCTGACCGCGACCGTGCCGCTGTCCGCGCCGCCCACCTTGATGACGGCGCTCGGCGACATCGCGCCCTTGCCGAGTTCGACCGGGCTGGAGGAGACGCCCTTCTGCCAGGACATGGTGAGCTTGTAGGAGCCGCCGCTCTTGACGCCCTTGATGTCGATGGGCGAGACGGCGCTCTTGTCGCCGATCGGCGTCTTGCACTGGTAGTTGACGTCCACCACATTCGCCCGGGCAGCGGGGGCGGCCGTCAGCACCGCCGAGCCGGCCAGGGCCGCGGCGAACGCGAGCGCGGCGGTTCGTTTCTGGTACGTCCGGTACGACACGGGCCTGCCCCTCGTTTCTGACGGAACATCAGATCGGCCGTCAAGGTACGCCCGGGGACTTGAGGAGGGAAGACACAGCGCGCGCCGGATCCGTGAGGATCCGGCGCGCGCCGGGTGTTGCTCTTGAGTTGTCGGACGGCTCCTGCGGCCGGGCGGACGCGAATGGTCGGACAGACCCTAGGCCGGGGCTCCCAGTTCGGCCCAGACCGTCTTGCCCGCGACCCCGGGCGCGCGGACGACGCCCCAGTCCAGGCAGAGCCGCTGCACGATGAACATGCCGTGGCCGCCGGGACGGCCCGCGCGGTGCGGGGTCCGCGGGGCGGGCTGGCCCGCACCCCGGTCGGAGACCTCGATGCGCAGCACCTTGTTGTCGCAGGAGATCCGGAGCTCGTCCGGGCCCTCGGCGTGCAGGCAGGCGTTGGTGACCAGCTCGGAGACGACCAGCAGGACGTCCTCGGCGGCCGCGCGCCGGTCGGCGCTCGCCGCGGGCAGCCAGCCCCACGCGTACAGCGCCTGCCGGGCGAAGTCGCGGGCGAGCGGCACGACGCCGCTCTCGCCCTCGAGGCGCAGCGCCCGGATCTGACGGCCCACGGCCGCGGGGGCCGCGCCGGCCGGGGAGGCGACGTCCACGGGCGTCGCCCCGGCAGACGGGGCGACGTCGACGGGCGTCGCGCCGTCCACGGGCGCCACGCCGGGCGCGGACACCGCGGAAGCGCCGCCGTCGCCCGACTCGGGGCCGCGGTCGCCCGGCGAGCAAGGCCGGGTGGTGCTCATCAGCGCTTCACCTCACCGATTCACCGGTTCACGATTCAAGACTCAGTACGCAGTACTCAGTACGGATGGATCAACGGCTTTCGCCGCTGGTGGATCAACATCTTCCGCCACGCCCGCCGTCCGCCCCCGGACCACCGGCGCGTCCAGGATCTCTCCTGCCCGACGGAACGGCCCGAACACCCACTTATTCGGCACGGCCCCTGTGGCGACGGTGACACGCCGGTCACTCAGGGGTACCGGGGGTGCGTGAGGCGACATGGCGAGGGACCCCCGGATCAGGCGGACAGGGCCGCTTCGAGCGTGTCGTGGACGGTGAAGACGGCCTCCGCCCCGGTGATCTCGAAGACCCGGGCGACCACCGGCTGCATCGCGGCCAGATGTACCCCGCCGCCCGCGGCCTCGGCCTTCAGCCGGGCCCCGAGCAGCACGTTCAGCCCGGTGGAGTCACAGAACTCCAGCCGGGAACAGTCGATGACCAGTCGCGCGTACCCCTTTTCGAGGCATCCCTCGAGTGGTTCACGCAACAGATCAGCCGTGTGGTGATCGAGCTCACCCGCGGGGGTCACGACAGCACTCGTGCCCTCTTCCCGCACCTCGACAAGAAGCCGGCCAGACTGTGCGCTGCCGACCGTCCCGCGGTCCATGCCGTCTCTCTCCCGAGTGTCGCGACTACTGACGTACGCACTCGAACACTACGCCTTCTCTACGTCACCCGACACCCGAACAACCCCCCGAAAATGGACATTTCACCGCACATGACACTTGCGGTGAGTTCAGGAAAGCGGGTAGGGCTAGAAGAGACACCTATCCGACCCGGCCGGCTTTGGAGGCGCCGCACACCGCAGTGCACGTATGGGCATCGGCAGCCATATGCCGAGAACGATGGAGGGCACATGTCACCCCGGCTCGACGCATCGCAGAACCTGACGGCGACGTCGGCTCCTTCTCCGGATTCCCCGGAGCACGTCGACCACACCGGAACCGACGGAGTCGACGCACTCACCGGACTCGCCGGACTCCCGGAGATCCCCCCGTTCGACGAGGTGGGGCCGGTGGACGCACGGGCTCTGTCCAAGACACTCTTCGCACGGCTGCAGTCCCTCGAGGAGGGCACGCACGACCACGCGTACGTCCGCAACACGCTCGTCGAACTCAACCTCGCGCTGGTGAAGTTCGCCGCCTCCCGCTTCCGCTCCCGCAGCGAGCCGATGGAGGACATCATCCAGGTCGGCACCATCGGCCTGATCAAGGCGATCGACCGGTTCGAGCTGAGCCGCGGGGTCGAGTTCCCGACCTTCGCGATGCCGACCATCATCGGCGAGATCAAGCGCTTCTTCCGCGACACCTCCTGGTCCGTCCGGGTCCCGCGCAGGCTCCAGGAACTCCGGCTCGACCTGGCCAAGGCCGGTGACGAGCTGGCCCAGCGCCTGGACCGCGCCCCGACCGTGGACGAGCTCGCGGAGCGGCTCGGCATCACCCGCGAGGAAGTCGTCGAGGGCATGGCCGCGTCCAACGCGTACACGGCCAGCTCGCTGGACGCCCAGCCGGAGGAGGACGACTCCGAGGGCGCGCTCGCGGACCGCATCGGCTACGAGGACCACGGGCTCGAGGGCATCGAGTACGTCGAGTCGCTCAAGCCGCTGATCGCCGAACTCCCGCACCGCGACCGGCAGATCCTCTCGCTGCGGTTCGTGGCGAACATGACCCAGTCCGAGATCGGCGACGAACTCGGCATCTCCCAGATGCATGTCTCCCGGCTGCTGTCGCGCACCCTCGTGCGGCTGCGCAAGGGTCTGACCGTCGAGGAGTGACAGGCTTCGCGGTCCGCGAGACCGCGCGCACACGGAACGGCCCGGCGCGAAAGCGCCGGGCCGTTCCGTCTTTCCGGCTCCCGCCCGGGAACGGATCCGCGCAGCTCAGACAACTCACGCACCGCTCAGGGATGTTGAGAGCGCTCCCACGGAATCGTTGTCGAAACAACTCTTTTCCCGGGAGACCGATCCCGTCACTATGGGCATCCCAAACTGGCCGGTACGTCAGGACCGGACGAGCACGCACCAGGTGCGGGGAGGCGGACGAACATGGCACAGGGCGACCCGGCCGACAGAGACACCGCGGCCGAGGGCGACGGACAGGCCACGGGAGCGTCCGACGCCCGGCTGACCGAGCTGCTGCGCGGCGGCACCTCGACGGCGTACGCGGCCCTCCGGGAACTCCGCGGACGCCACCGCCCCTCGGTCCTCGCCTACGCCCGGCTGTGCACCACCGGCGAGTCCGGGGCCACACAGCTCACCGCCCAGACCTTCACCCTCGCGGCCCGCGAGACGGCCCGCGGCATCGACCCGAACGTCCCCTGGCGGCACCAGCTCCTGCTGCTGGCGGGACGCGTGGCCGCCTCCTGGGCCCGGGACCAGCGGGCGGCGGGCCTCGACCCGGGGCTGCTCCTCGTCCTCAGCACGGCGGGCCCCTCCGGGCCCGTCCCCTCCCTGCTCCCCGCCTTCCAGTCGCTCCCGTCCCGCACCCAGGGCCTCATCTGGTACGCGACCGTGGAGCGCGAACCCACGCCGCGGACGGCGGTCCTGCTCGGCCTCACCCCCGAGGACGTCACCTACGGCGGCGAGCAGGCGCTCCAGTCGCTGGCCCACGCCTGTCTGCGGTACCGGCTGGCCGCCTCGGACGATCCGCGCTGCGGGGACTTCCGCCGGCTGATCGAGGAGTCGGTGCGGCCCGACAACCCCCGCACCAGCACCGACCTCAACACCCACATGGCGCACTGCGCGCACTGCTCGGCCGCGTACGAGGAACTGTCCGCCCTGCGCGACCATCCGCGCTCCGCCCTGGCCGAGGGCCTGTTGCCGTGGGCGGGCACGGCGTACGTCACGAACGACGTGCCGCCGGGCCCCGTACCGCCCGTGCCGCCGGCCGGTCCGCGGGGGGCGGCACCGCCATGGCGGCCGTCCCGCCGGGTCGTGCTCACCTCGGCCGCGGCCCTCGGTGTGGCCCTGGCGCCGGTGCTCTACCTGCTGCTGGCCCCGGGCACCACGCCCGCCACGGACACGGCCGGCTCGGTCGCCGCGCCGTCCGGCCCGCCCGCGGTGACCGTCACGGCCACGGTCCCGGTCTCCCCGTCGGCCTCCGCCGCCTCGCCCTCGTCCTCGCCGTCCCCGTCGGCCACCTCCGCGTCGCCCTCCCCGTCCCGCACTTCGGCGCCGCCGAGGTCACCGAGCCCGAGGCCGAGCCCCACCGCCGTCCTCAGGCCGCCCGGCGGCTCCTTCACCCAGGTGGTGAACGTGGCCTCGGGGCTGTGCCTGGACATCCGCGACGGCGACATGGAGAAGGGCACAGACGTCGTCACGGCGCCCTGCTCGTCCTCCGACACCCAGCGCTGGCGGGTCTCCGACGGTTCCCTCCGGTCGGCCGCCGACGACGACTTCTGTCTGGACAGCCGCGGCTCCGTCGACCGCGGCGTGGGCATCTGGGAGTGCTCCTCGCTCGACGGCGACCACGGCGACAACCTCCGGTTCACCGTCGACGGGGACGGGGTGATCCGCCCGGCCGTCGCCATCGAGACGGCGGTGACGCCGGACGGCGACGGCGGGCTGTCCCTGGTGCCGCTGACCGGGGGCACGGGCCAGCGCTGGCGCGCGGGCAGCGCCTGAGGGCCCCCGCCGGGGCCCCGTCGGCGCTCAGATCTCGCGGACTCCACGCCGCCAGACGCCGGTGACCAGCGGGACGCCCGGGCGGTAGGCGAGGTGGACGTGGCTGGGAGCGTCCAGCAGGGTCAGGTCCGCGTAGGCACCCGGCGCGATGCGGCCGACGTCGTCCCGGCACAGGGCGCGCGCACCGCCCGCCGTCGCCGACCACACGGCCTCGTCCGGGGTCATCCGCATGTCCCGTACCGCGAGCGCGATGCAGAAGGGAACGGACGAGGTGAACGACGAACCGGGGTTGCAGTCGGTGGACAGCGCCACCGTGACACCGGCGTCGATCAGCCGGCGGGCGTTCGGCCACTCGGCGCGGGTGGAGAACTCCGCGCCGGGCAGCAGGGTCGCCACGGTGTCGCCGCTCGCGAGGGCGTCGACGTCGGCATCCGTCAGATGGGTGCAGTGGTCGGCGCTCGCCGCGTCCAGCTCGACGGCGAGCTGCACACCGGGCCCGTAGGAGAGCTGGTTGGCGTGCACGCGCGGGTGCAGGCCCCTGGCCTTGCCGGCCGTCAGGATCGCCCGCGCCTGGTCGCCGTCGAAGGCGCCCTTCTCGCAGAAGACGTCCACCCAACGGGCGTACGGGGCGCAGGCGTCGAGCATCTCGCCGGTGACCAGGGCGACATAGCCGGCCGGGTCGTCGGCGTAGTCCGGCGAGACGATGTGCGCGCCGAGGTAGGTGACCTCGTCCGTGTGCGAGGCGGCGATGCGCAGGGCGCGGGCCTCGTCGTGGACGGTCAGGCCGTAGCCCGACTTGGTCTCGAAGGTCGTGGTGCCCTGGCGGAGCGCCTCGCGCAGGTACCGCGTGAGGTTGCGCTCCAGTTCCTCGTCGGAGGCGGCGCGGGTGGCGGCGACGGTGGTGCGGATGCCGCCCGCGCTGTACGAGCGTCCGGACATGCGGGCGTTGAACTCCTGGGTGCGGTCGCCCGCGAAGACCAGGTGCGAGTGGGAGTCCACGAAGCCGGGGATCACCGCGCGCCCGCCGGCGTCGACCCGGTGGTCGGTGGCGGGTGCCTTGCCGGCCTCACCGGTCCACGCGACCCGGTCGCCCTCGATGACGACGGCCGCGTCCTGGATCAGACCGAGGGGGGAACCGTCGCCGAGGGAGGGGTCGTTGGTGACGAGGCCGGGCGGGCGGGTTCCCCCGCCCGCCCGGGGGTCAGGAGCGGAGCGCCTGGACGGCGTCCGCGAGCGCTGTCGCCACGTCCGGTACGAGCGTGTGCGCGCCGTCGCGCACGACGTGCCGGCCCGCCACGACCGTGTGCCGGACGTCGGCGGCCGTGGCCGCGAAGACGGCCGTCTCGGCGCCGAGGCGCGGCACCGGTCCCGCCGTCCTGACGGAGTCGAGGGCGATCGTCGTGAAGTCGGCGAGGGCGCCCGTCTCGATGCTGCCCGCGCCGTCCCAGCCGAGGGCCGCGTGGCCGTCGGCGGAGGCGGCGCGCAGCAGGGCGGCGGCCGTCCAGTGACCGCGGGTGCGGGTGCGCAGCCGTTCGTTCAGCTCCATGGCGCGGGCCTCTTCGAGCAGGTCGATGACGGCGTGGCTGTCGGAGCCGAGCGAGAGGGGCGAGCCGGCGGCCTGGAGGGCGACGGCGGGGCCGATGCCGTCGGCGAGGTCGCGTTCGGTGGTGGGGCACATGCAGGTGCCGGTGCCGGAGCCGCCGAGCAGGGCGATGTCCTCGTCGGTGAGGTGCGTGTTGTGGACGCCCGTGGTGCGCGGTCCGAGGACGCCGTGGTCGGCGAGCAGCCGGGTGGGGGTGCGTCCGTGGGCGGCGAGGCAGGCCTCGTTCTCCGCGGTCTGCTCGGACAGGTGCACATGGAGCGGGGCGCGCCGCTCCTCGGCCCAGCGCGCCACGGTGGCGAGTTCTCCGGCGGGCACGGCCCGTACGGAGTGGATCGCCGCGCCGATCCGTGCGTGGTCCCGGTCCTTGAGGAGGGAACAGCGTTCCGCCCAGGCCTCGGCGGTGCCGTCGGAGAAGCGCCGCTGGTGCTGGTTGGGCGGCTGTCCGAAACCGGAGGAGAGATAGGCGGTGTCGAGCAGGGTGATGCGGATGCCGGCGTCGGCCGCGGCGGCGATGAGCGCCTCGCCCATGGCGTTGGGGTCGGCGTAGGGGGTGCCGTCGTGGGCGTGGTGGACGTAGTGGAACTCGCCGACGGCGGTGACTCCGGCGAGGGCCATCTCCGCGTACGCCGCGCGGGCCAGCGCGTGGTAGGTCTCCGGGGTCAGCCGGTCCGCGAAGGAGTACATGATCTCGCGCCAGGTCCAGAAGGTGCCGGAGCCGACCTGGACGGTGCCCCGCAGGGCGCGGTGGAAGGCGTGGGAGTGGGCGTTGGCGAGGCCGGGGAGGGTGAGGCCGCGCAGGATCTCGGCGCCCGGCGGCGGGGTGTCGACTCCGGTGCGGACGTCGGTGACGCGGCCGTCGGCACCGGCTCCGGAGCCGCCGGCCGACACGGTCACGGCGACGCCCGGCTCGACGTGGGTGTCGAGCCAGGCGTGTTCCAGCCAGTACGTCTTGGTCACCTGCAGGCCAGCCCTTCGAGTACGTCGGCGAGTGCGGTCACCCCGGCCACGCAGTCGTCCTCGGCGGCGTACTCGGCCGGGGAGTGCGAGACGCCCGTGGGGTTGCGTACGAACAGCATGGCGGTCGGGACGGTGCCGGAGAGGATTCCGGCGTCGTGTCCGGCGCCGGTCCCGAGGACGGGCACGGTCAGGGCGGCGTCGCGTTCCTTGCCCAGGATGCGGGCGAGTTCCTCGCGCAGGGCGTGCCCGAACTCGACGACGGGGGTGAACGACTCGCGGACGACGTCGAGTTCGACGCCCTGGGCCTCGGCGTACTCGCGGGCCGCCTTCTCGACGCCGCCGACGACGGTGTCGAGGGTCGCCTGGTCGGCGGCGCGGGAGTCGAGCCAGCCGCGCACCAGGGAGGGGATGGCGTTCACGCCGTTGGGCTCGACGGCGATCTTGCCGAAGGTGGCGACGGCGCCCGCGAGCCGGGCCTCGCGGCGGGCGGCGAGGACGGTCTCGGCGTACGGCAGCATCGGGTCGTGGCGGTCCACGAGCCGGGTGGTGCCGGCGTGGTTGGCCTCGCCGCGGAAGTCGAAGCGCCAGCGGCCGTGCGGCCAGATGGCGCTGGCGATACCGACCTGGTCGCCGCTCAGGTCGAGGGCGCGGCCCTGCTCGACGTGGAGTTCGACGAACGCGCCGATCCGGCCGAGGCGTTCGGGGTCGGGTCCGATGGCGGCGGGGTCGTACCCGGCGCGCTCCATGGCCTGCGGCAGGGTGACGCCGTCGGCGTCGGTGAGCCGGTGCGCCTGTTCCACGGTGAGCTGTCCGGCGGCCAGCCGGGAGCCGACGCAGGCGAGGCCGAACCGGGCGCCCTCCTCGTCGCCGAAGTTGACGATGGCGAGGGGCTTGGTGAAGCGGACGCCCCGGGCGCGCAGTTCGTCGAGGGCGGCGAAGGAGGAGACGACGCCGAGGGGGCCGTCGAAGGCGCCGCCGTCGGGCACGGAGTCCAGGTGGGAACCGGTGACGACGGCGTCCCCCTCGGCGGGGTCGCCGAGCCAGGCCCACTGGTTGCCGTTGCGGTCGAGTTCGTAGGTGAGCCCGCGGGACTCGGCCTGCTGCCGGAACCAGGCGCGGCACTCGGTGTCGGCCCCGGTCCAGGCGAACCGGCGGTAGCCGCCGGAGGCGGAGCTGCGGCCGACCGGCAGCAGCTCCGCCCACATGCTGTGGAACGTCACGCGTCGCCGCCCTCGCGCATCGGGATGCGCACACCGCGCTCGTCCGCGACGGACTCGGCGATGTCGTAGCCGGCGTCGACGTGGCGGATGACGCCCATGCCGGGGTCGTTCGTCAGCACGCGGCGGATCTTCTCGCCCGCGAGCCTGGTGCCGTCGGCCACGGAGACCTGGCCCGCGTGGATGGAGCGGCCCATGCCGACGCCGCCGCCGTGGTGGATGGAGACCCAGGAGGCGCCGGAGGCGACGTTCACCATGGCGTTCAGCAGCGGCCAGTCGGCGATCGCGTCGGAGCCGTCGAGCATGGCCTCGGTCTCCCGGTACGGGGAGGCGACGGAGCCGCAGTCGAGGTGGTCGCGGCCGATGGCGAGCGGGGCGGCGAGCTCGCCGGAGGCCACCATGTCGTTGAAGCGCTCGCCGGCCTTGTCGCGCTCGCCGTAGCCGAGCCAGCAGATGCGGGCGGGCAGGCCCTGGAAGTGGACACGCTCGCCGGCCAGCTTGATCCAGCGGTGCAGGGACTCGTTCTCCGGGAAGAGGTCGAGGATCGCCTTGTCCGTCTTGTGGATGTCGGAGGCCTCGCCGGACAGGGCCGCCCAGCGGAAGGGGCCCTTGCCCTCGGAGAAGAGCGGGCGGATGTAGGCGGGGACGAAGCCGGGGAAGGCGAAGGCGCGGTCGTAGCCCGCGAGCTGGGCCTCGCCTCGGATGGAGTTGCCGTAGTCGAAGACCTCGGCACCGGCGTCCATGAAGCCGACCATCGCCTCGACGTGCTTGGCCATGGACTCACGGGCGCGGGTGGTGAAGCCGGCCGGGTCCTTGGCGGCCGCGTCGGCCATGTCGTCGAAGTCGACGCCGACGGGGAGGTAGGCGAGCGGGTCGTGGGCCGAGGTCTGGTCGGTCACGATGTCGATGGGCGCGCCCTCGGCGAGCATGCGCGGCAGCAGCTCCGCCGCGTTGCCGAGCAGGCCGATGGAGAGCGGCTTGCGCTGGTCACGGGCCTCGACGGCGAGCTGGAGGGCGTGCTCCAGGGAGTCGGCGCGTACGTCCAGGTAGCGGTGCTCGATGCGGCGCTCGATGGCGCGGGGGTCGACGTCGATGCAGATCGCGACGCCGTCGTTCATCGTGACGGCCAGCGGCTGGGCGCCGCCCATGCCGCCGAGGCCGGCGGTGAGGGTGATCGTGCCCGCGAGGGTGCCGCCGAACTTCTTCGCGGCGACGGCGGCGAAGGTCTCGTAGGTGCCCTGGAGGATGCCCTGGGTGCCGATGTAGATCCAGGAACCTGCGGTCATCTGGCCGTACATGGTCAGACCCAGCTGCTCCAGGCGCCGGAACTCCTCCCAGTTGGCCCAGTCGCCGACCAGGTTGGAGTTGGCGATGAGGACGCGCGGGGCCCACTCGTGGGTCTGCATGACACCGACGGGACGGCCGGACTGGACGAGCATCGTCTCGTCCTGCTTGAGGGTCCGCAGCGTGCGGACCATGGCGTCGTAGGAGCGCCAGTCACGGGCGGCCTTGCCGGTGCCGCCGTAGACGACGAGCTTGTCGGGGTGCTCGGCGACCTCGGGGTCCAGGTTGTTCTGCAGCATCCGCAGGGCGGCTTCCTGCTGCCATCCCAGGGCGCTCAGTTCCGTACCGCGCGGCGCTCGGACGGGGCGGGGTCCTGACATGGTCTGCCTCCTAGCGGACTGTTGCTGTAGATATTCACATCCTGACTTCTTGAATAGAGCTAGTCAATAGGCGCGCGGCCCGGCGCGCGCTCCGGCCGGATGTTTGGCTGGGACGCATGGGCGCAGACATGGACAGGGCAGGGGACCGGACGGACGGCGACGGGGCGGACGGGGCGGCGATGTCTTCGGCGGAGCACGCGGACACGGCACGGGTGGCACGGCGGGACGACGCCGTACGGGCCGCGGTGGAACAGGGGCTCGTCACCCCGGACCATCCCATCGCCGCGCTCCTCGACGTGCGGGGCATCCGGGCCTCGGCCGCCGCGCTGCACGCCGCGTTCGCCGCGGTGACCGCTCCCGGCACCCCGGTCCTGCACGCCTTCGCGGTGAAGGCGACACCCCTCGTGCCCGTCCTGCGGCTGCTGGGCGAGGAGGGCATCGGCGCGGAGGTGGCGAGCCCCGGGGAACTCGCGCTCGCCACGGCGGCCGGGATCCCGCCGGAGCGGACCGTGCTCGACTCCCCCGCCAAGACACCCGCCGAACTGCGCCAGGCCCTCGCCCTGGGCGTCGCGGTCAACGCGGACAGCCCGCAGGAACTGGAGCGCCTCGACGCGCAGGTCCGCTCCGCGCCCACCGGCTCGCCCCTCGGGATCCGGGTCAACCCGCAGATCGGCGGGGGGTCGATCGAGGCGCTGTCCACGGCCACGGCGACCTCCAAGTTCGGGGTCGCGCTCCGGGACGAGGGCGCCCGCGCCTGGATCGTACGGGCCTACGCCGACCGCCCCTGGCTGACCCGGCTGCACACGCACTCGGGTTCGCAGGGCATGCCGCTGGAGCTGATGGCGCGGGGCGTGGCGGAGACGTACGCGCTCGCGGAGGAGATCAACCGGCACGTCGGCAGGCATCAGGTCGACACGGTCGACATCGGCGGCGGACTGCCGGTCGACTTCGGCTCGGACTCCATGGCACCGACGTACGCGCAGTACGCGCGGCTGCTCCGGGAGGCGGCGCCGGGACTGTTCGACGGGCGGTACGGACTGGTCACCGAGTTCGGGCGGTCCCTGCTGGCCAAGCACGGCACGGTGCTGGCCCGGGTCGAGTACGCGAAGTCCGCCGGGGGCCGGGCGGTCGCGGTCACCCACGCCGGGGTGCAGATCGCGACCCGCACCGTCTACGCGCCGGGGTCGTGGCCGCTGCGGATCGCCGCGTACGACGCCAAGGGCCGGCCGAAGACGGGGCCGGACGTCGTCCAGGACGTCGCGGGCCCGGCCTGCTTCGCGGGCGACCTGCTCGCCGAGGGCCGCCCGCTGCCGCTGCTGGAACAGGGCGACCACGTGGCCGCGCTGGACACCGGCGCGTACTACTTCGCCCACCACTACGCGTACAACTCGCTGGCCCGCCCCGGCGTCTACGGCTTCGTGCCCGCCGGGGACACCCCCCGCTTCGCGGTCGTGCGGGAGCCGCAGACCCTGGCGGAGATCGTCGAGGAGTCGGGCGGCGCCCGGGCGGACTCCCTGACGGACCTGTAGCGACCCGGGGCGGCGGGACGTAACCGCGAGGGACCCGACAGGCTCACCGGCACCCCGGCGCGCCCTCGAACCGAGGAGCGCCCGCTCGCACCCATGTGCGCCCCCTCGGCCCCGTCCCGGGGCAGCACAAACCGACCCCAGGGGGTTTGGGCGCGCCCGAGAATGTGGTCAGCCGACCCACCTTAGTCACCGCAGGCATTTTCCACAGGAAAATGCCGGATCACTCCCTTCCCGTGGGCACAGTGCGTAACTTCTTCGTCACTCGGCCGAACCCTTTGGCGGGAGGGAGACACGGTGCCCGGTATCGACGAGTGCCTGCTGGAGGCCATGACACTGCCCGGGGCCCGGGGCGCCTCGGTGGTCGACTGGACCAGCGGTCTGGCCCTGGGCACGGTCGGCGACGCTCCGGGCGACGACCACGAGACGACCGCGGCGGAGGCCGCCGAGCTGGCCCGGCTCGCCGCGGAGAACCGCTCGTTCGCCCCCAAGGGCGGCTCCGACTGGTCGGAGTGGTCCGACCAGGAGACCCCGATCGAAGACCTGATCATCAGCAACCGCGACAGCTACCACGTGCTGCGGTTCGTCCGGACCGCCTTCGACAGCAGCGTGTTCCTGCATCTGTGGCTGGCCCGCTCGGACGGCAATCTCGCCCTGGCCCGCATCCGGCTGGGCGAGATGGCCGGACGGCTGGTGCTCGTATGACGACCGTCAGGACGCCTCCCCCGCCCCGGCTCCCGATACGGGACACGGCACCCGGCGCCGCCGGCGGCGCCTCTCCGATGCTCAGCCGGCTCGCCGACGAACGGGCCACCGGCGTCCTCATCCGCGAACGCGGCACCCTCTACCTCGCCGACGGCGAGGTGGTGCACGCCGAGAGCCCGGCCACCCCCGGTCTCGACGTGCTGTTCTCCGTCCACGGCGTCCTCGCCCCCGAGGTGTGGCGGGAGGCCGTCGCCACCGCCGGCGCGCGCCGCCGGGTCGGCCGCTTCCTGATCGACAGCGGCCGGATCGCCGAGGGCGCGCTGGAACTGTGCCACCTCGGCTCCCTGTACGACGCCGCGTACTTCGTCCTCGGCCCGAGCAGCACCCCGAGCCGCTTCCGGTACGGCGCCGCGCACTGGTTCGGCCCGCTGCGCCCCGTCCCGGTCGCCGCGGTCGAGCGCGAGACGGTGCGCCGGCGCGAACTCCTGCACCGGATCTGGCCGGACCCCGCCACCGACACCGCGCCGCTGCGGCGCGCCCCGCTCGCCGCGGGGCCGTCCGTGCCGCAGCGTCAGGAGGCCGTCCTCGGCCGGGTGGACGGCGTCCGCACGGCGGCGGACGTGTCCCTCGCGCTGGGGCGCCCCGCCTTCCACACGCTCGTCGACCTGCGCCGGCTCGCCGCCGCCGGGCTCGTGACGGCGGCGCCCGTACCGCAGCCGCTCCCCCCGCCCGGCGTGCTCACCCAGACCTCCGCCGATCCCGACGTCGCGCTGCTGCGACGGCTCAGAGACGCGCTGGAGGCCTTGTGAGTCCCAACCCCGCGGGAGGCCTTGTGATCCGCGCGCTACGACAGCGTGCCGAGAGGAGACTGCTGATGGCCGCGGAGGCCGAAGTCCTGGACGAACTCCATCGGCTCCGGGCCCGGGTCCCCCAGCTCACCGGAGCCCTCGCGGCCAGTGCCGACGGTCTCGTCCTCGCCCACGACACGCCCGGCGTCGAGCCGGACGGCCTGGCCGCCCTCACCGCGGCCGCCCTGGGAGTCGCCATCCGCATGGCCGAGTCCACCGGCCACGGCGACCTGCGCGAACTGCTGGTCCGCGGCGTGCACGGCTATGTCGCGACGTACGCGGCGGGCGGCTCCGCCGTGCTGACGCTGCTCGCCCAGGACCGGGTCAACGTCGGCCGGCTGCACCTGGAGGGGCGGCGCTCCGGCACCCGGATCGGCGAGCTCGTCGACGCCGCCACGGCGCGCGGCGAGCCGGCCGCCGAACCGCCGGCCAAGACCTCCGCGAAGGCCCCCCTGCGCACGCGCACCCCACGCGGGACCACCCCGCGTTCCACGTCCACTCCTGCCACCAACCACCCGAGAACATCAGAGAGCTGAAGGAGCACCACACCATGTCGAACACCGAGACCGCCCTCAAAGAAGCCCTGGCATCCATCGAGGGCGCGACCGGAGCCGCGCTCGTCGACTACACCAGCGGGATGGCGCTGGGCACCATCGGCGGCAGCAAGAGTTTCGACCTCACCGTCGCGGCCGCCGGCAACACCGACGTCGTCCGCGCCAAGCTGCGCACGATGGAACACCTGGGCCTGAAGGGCGACATCGAGGACATCCTGATCACGCTGTCCGACCAGTACCACCTGATCCGGCTGATGAAGGGCCGCGGCGGGAACGGTCTGTTCCTGTACCTGGTCCTCGACCAGAAGCGGGCCAACCTGGCGATGGCCCGGCACCAGTTGAAGCGGATCGAGGCCGATCTGGAGATCTAGTTCGCCACCGGGTCCGGTTCCCTTCCGGTCAGTGACGCCGCGCCCCACCGGGCGCGGCGTCACCCGCCGCCACCCCCGTGGCCCGGACGGCCCGGACCGGCTTCCCGACGGGGGCACCCGCGCGCGGGCCGAGCCAGTCGACGCGCACCCAGATCAGCGCCCCTCCGGCGCGCTCCAGCCGCCCGAGCCGGGCGGCCTTCCACCACAGCCCGACGCCCGCGCCGGCGAGCAGCATGCCGCCCGCGGCGGGCACGGCGAACCCGCTGCCGAACGCGACGGCGAAGGCGAGCAGCAGCCACCAGCGGTGTCCCCGGCGCCAGTTGCGCACGGTCACGGCGCGGTCCTGGAGCACGTCGTGCTTGCTCGCACGGGCGGCCGCGCGGACCAGGGAGTCGTACCGTTTCCTGCGCCAGTACGCCACCACGACCGCCGTGACGAGGAACAGCGCGGTCCCGGCCAGGACGCCGATCCTGCGCCCGGTCAGCCCGGGGAGCAGCAGCCCGATCCCGGCGGCCAGTACTCCGCACCACCACAGCGGCGCGGCTCCCGCCCGCACCACGACGGCCACCCGGGCCAGTCCCTGTCCTCCGCGCGCCACGATCCGCCTCCCGCCTCGACGCCTGCACGGCGCGGGCACACCGTCGTCCGCCGTCCCGCCCGTGCGTCTCTGGGCGCGCAGGCTAGCCAGGGAACGTGAGACGCGTCTGAGAAACGCCCGCATCGTCGCCGGGCACCGGAGAGAAGACCCGGTTCCCGGGAGCGGCCCACCCGACTCCGCCGACAGCCCGTGCAGGGCGGACCGCTCCACTCCCGCCGACAGCCCGTGCAGGGCGGACCGCTCTACTCCACGAACAGCCCGCGCGTGGCGGCCCGCGCGTCGAACTGCTCGAGGCGCGCCTGGGCGTCCGGCAGGTCGTCGCACATGGCCTCCAGCAGAACGCGGCCGAGCAGCATCGGGGCGCACGCCGTGTCGAACGCGAGGCCGGTGCCGACGGCGGCGGGGAGCAGCAGGTCGGACACCTTCGCCACCGGCGCGAACGCCGAGTCGGCGACCGTGACGACCGTCAGCCCGGCCTCCTTGGCGTAGCCGAGGGCGTCGACGACCTCGCGGGGGTGGCGGGGCAGCGCGAAGCACAGCAGTGCGGTGGCCCCGGCACGGACGGCCGCGTCGACGCGGTCCTGGAGCATCGTGCCGCCCTCGTGCAGCAGCCGGACGTCGGGGTGCACCTTGGCGGCGAAGTAGGCGAAGCCGTAGGCCTGGGAGGCGGCGGCGCGCAGGCCGAGGACGGGCAGCGGGCGGGACGCGGCGAGCAGCCGCCCCGCCCGGGCGACCGGACGCGGGTCGGCGAGCACGGCGGCGAGGTGCCGCAGGTTCTCGATCTCGGCCTCGACGGCCTGCTGGTACTCGTTGTACGAGGCCGTGTCGGCGGCCGGTTCGGCGGGCGTGACCTCGCGCAGGTGCCTGCGCAGCGCCGGGTATCCGTCGAAGCCGAGCGCGACCGCGAAGCGGGTGACGGAGGGTTGGCTGACCCCGGCGAGTTCGGCGAGCTCGACGCTGGACAGGAACGGCACGTCGGCGGCGCTGCGCACCATGCTGTGGGCGATGCGCCGCTGGGTCGGGGTGAGCCGGCGTCCCTCGAAGAGGGTCTGGAGCCGTCCGGCGGGGCTGTCGCTCACACTCGTGTCGCTCTCCACGCCGCTGTCACCCATCACCTTGCGGACCCCCATCGCCCTGCCGACCCCGGTCACCTTGCCGACCCCGCCCTCGTCGCCGCCGCCCTCGCCGCCGTCGTCGGACCTGTCGCCGCCCCGCGTGCCGGTACGGGCGATGACCGCCTGTACCCGGACGCCCCGGGAGAGTACAGCGTCGTGCCCGGGCGAGCCGGACGGGTCGACGGCCTGGGCATCACACGCACACCCTTCTATTCAGGTATCGACAACTCTGCATGACGATATGCAGACCGGGCAAGGGGTGCCGGACGCCTCCCGGGGGCCGGCCCGGCCGCAAGAGGGGGGCTATCCCCAGTGCCCCGAGCGGCCCGGCTGCCTACCGTGAGGGACATGACCGGTATGAACGCCCGCCATGACGACGCGGAGCTGAAGAAGGAACTCGACGCCACCCTGCACGCACGCAGGGAACTCGGCGAAGAGTACGAGTCCGCGCTGGTCGACTCCTTCCTGGAGAAGGTCGAGCAGCGCCTCGACGGGGCGGTCGACCGCCGGGTGCGCCGTCGGCTCGCGGAGCAGCAGATGTTGGTGGCGCGCGGGGCGCGGTCGCCGCAGTCGGCCGACTCCTGGGGTGAGCGTTTCGGTTTCGGGATCGTCTCGCTGGTCCTCGCGATCCCGCTGTCCGCGATCGGCGCGACACAGGCGAACCTGCCGGGGCTGCTGGTCGCCTGGGGCGGGATCGTCGGGGTGAACGTGGTCCAGGCGGCGCGCACGTCCCCCGGCCTCTTCGCCCGCCGCGGGAACCGGCAGGAGTCGGACTGGGAGGAGTAGCCCCCGGACGAGCGGCCCACGGGGACGGCCCCTCGCCCGGACGGTCCCTGGCCGTGACGGTCCGCCGCCGGGACGGTCCGCCGCCGGGACGGTGCGCCGCCGTGCGGGTGCGTCAGAGCACGGCGAGGCGGTCCACCAGCAGGTCCACCCGCTGCTCCGTGTCCTCCGGCAGCAGCCGCCCCGCCCGGGTCAGGGTCACGATCCCGTGCAGGGACGCCCAGAACACCTCGGTGAACATCCCCGGGGGAACAGCGTCCCCGGCGACCTCGCCGAGGCATTCCAGCAGGGCGGCGAAGGCGTCCTTGAGGGGCCCCGGGGTGTCCTCCCGTGCGTATCTCAGGCCCCCGTCGAGCTGGAACAGGGCGTCGTAGACCGCCGGATTGCGCTCGGCGAAGTCGAGATAGCCGTGGGCGAGGGCGGCGACCCGGGCACGGGGACCGTCCGCGGCGGCGGTCGCGGCCCGCAGCGCGACGGCCATCTCGGAGGCGCCCTGGAGGGCGACCGCGCCGATGATCTCGCGCTTGCCGCGGAAGTGGCTGTAGAGGACGGGCTGGCTGTACTCGATGCGCTCGGCGAGCCGGCGCGTGGTGACCGCGTCCCAGCCCTGCTGCTCCGCGAGTTCGCGGGCCGTCGCCACGATGAGGCGCTCGCGGCCCGCCCGCTCACGCTCCTTGCGTTCCTGTACCGACATACCTCGATGCTAGCACTGCTAGACAATAGAGCGGCAGCAGCGCTAGCGTGGCTTCAACAGCTAGCAGCGCTAGAAATCTGGAGGGACCGTCATGCTCAACGCACTCGAGGTCGTCACCACCGTGCTCGTCGGTCTGATGGTGGGGGTGGAGCTCTGCGTCGCCTTCGTCGTCAACCGGATCCTCGGCGCCCTCCCCGCCGACTACGACCAGCTCGGCCGGGCCCACGGCGGCCGGATGCTCGGCGCCCTGATGCCCTTCTGGTACATCGGCTCGCTCGTCCTCGCCGCGGTCTGGGCCGTCGCCGGATGGCACCACGACGGCACCGGGCTCGTCGTCACCGCCGCCGGACTGCTGATCCTCAGCGTGGTCATGTCGCTCCTGCTGCTGGTCCCGATCAACAACCAGGGCAAGACGTGGACCCCCGAGAACCGCCCGGAGGACTGGAAGGAGCAGATGAACCGCTGGGACCGCTGGCACTACGTCCGGGTCGCGGTCATCGTCGCCGCCTTCACCCTGCTCGTCACCGCGCTCGTCTGACACCGCCCCGTCCGACGCCGCCCCGCCGGCGAGGACCCGGAGGACGGCGGCCGCTCCGGCGGCACGCGCCCCGCGGCCGTGGGCCACGGCTGCATACGAAAGGGCCCGGCACTCGGAGCGAGTGCCGGGCCCTTCGACGTTATGCGCGGGGACCGCCGCACCCCCGGTGAAGGGGGGCGGGACGACGGCGGTCCCCGCGAGGGACGCGGGCCGGGTCAGGACCGGGCTGGCGCGTCCTAGGCGTCCATGGAGGTCCGGGAGCCGCTCCGGAGGTCCTTGGCGCCGTATGCCGCCGGCCTGGGCGGGGAGCCGCTCCCGCCCTGCCGACACCCCCTAATGTGCCGGACCCGTGTTAAGCGGGTGCTGCGCGGACGTGACGCGCTCGTACCACTTCCGCGAAGTTCGTCCCGGCCGGCGGCCCAAGATCCGCACGGATCCGGCACTTCGCACGAAATCCCTGCTCAGGCCACGGACGGTCAGGCCTTCGTGCCGCCCTTGGCCAGGAAGGACAGCAGGTCCTGGCGGCTGACGACGCCGGTGGGCTTGCCCTCGACGAGGACGATCGCCGCGTCGGCGCTGCCGAGCACCGTCATCAGGTCGCCGACCGGCTCGCCGGAACCGACCTGGGGCAGCGGCGCGGACATGTGCTTCTCCAGCGGGTCGCCCAGCGAGGCCCGCTGGGTGAACAGCGCGTCCAGCAGCTCGCGCTCCACGACCGAGCCGATGACCTCGGCAGCCATCACGTCGGGGTGACCGGCGCCCGGCTTGACGATCGGCATCTGCGAGACGCCGTACTCGCGCAGCACCTCGATGGCCTCGCCGACGGTCTCCTCCGGGTGCATGTGGACGAGGGACGGGATGGAGCCGCCCGCCTTGTCGTTCAGCACGTCGGCGACCCGGGCGCTGGGGCCCTCGTCCTCCAGGAAGCCGTAGTCGGCCATCCACTCGTCGTTGAAGATCTTGCTGAGGTAACCGCGGCCGCTGTCGGGGAGCAGCACGACCACGACGTCGTCCGGGCCGAGGCGCTCGGCGACGCGCAGCGCGGCGACGACGGCCATGCCGCAGGAGCCGCCGACGAGCAGCCCCTCCTCCTTGGCCAGCCGGCGCGTCATCTGGAAGGAGTCCTTGTCGGACACCGCGACGATCTCGTCGGCGACCGTACGGTCGTAGGCGGTCGGCCAGAAGTCCTCACCGACGCCCTCGACGAGGTAGGGCCGGCCGGAGCCGCCGGAGTACACGGACCCCTCGGGGTCGGCGCCCACGACCTGCACCTTGCCGTCGCTGGCGTCCTTCAGATAGCGGCCGGTGCCGGAGATCGTGCCGCCGGTGCCCACGCCCGCGACGAAGTGCGTGATCTTCCCCTCGGTCTGCTCCCACAGCTCGGGGCCGGTCGAGTGATAGTGCGAGAGGGGGTTGTTCGGGTTGGAGTACTGGTCCGGCTTCCAGGCGCCCGGGGTCTCGCGCACCAGCCGGTCGGAGACGTTGTAGTACGAGTCCGGGTGCTCCGGGTCGACCGCGGTGGGGCAGACCACGACCTCGGCCCCGTACGCGCGCAGCACGTTGATCTTGTCGGTGGAGACCTTGTCGGGGCACACGAAGATGCACTTGTACCCCTTCTGCTGCGCCACGATGGCGAGGCCCACACCGGTGTTTCCACTGGTCGGCTCGACGATCGTGCCGCCGGGCTTGAGCGCGCCGCTCTCCTCCGCGGCCTCGATCATGCGCAGGGCGATGCGGTCCTTCACGGATCCGCCGGGGTTGAAGTATTCGACCTTCGCCAGGACGGTCGCCTGGATGCCCGCGGTCACGTTGTTGAGTCTCACCAGCGGGGTGTTGCCGACGAGACTGATCATCGAGTCGTGGAATTGCACCGTTGTCTCCGGAGCTGCGTTTTCAACAGGAATGGTCTCGCCAGCCTACGGCCCTGGGCAGCCGTTCACCCGCGGTTGAGATTGACCCACCCGCCCTTCGGGGCAAGCAGTGGTTGTACGGCTACAGGAGGTGGCGGCGACGGATGTCGAGCATGTCGAGGGCGAGGGTGGCCCGGCGGATCGCCGCGGGCGCGGCGTACGGCGGGGGCGGGGTCGGCCTGGTGGGGGCGGCGGCCGTCGGTCTGGTGCTGGCCGAGGTCCAGCTGGCGAAGCGGCATTTGGGCAACGGACACGCTCCCTACGCCCCGCGCGCCGAGGGTCTCTACGGCTACGACTACACCGGCGCCCCGGTCGGCGAGCCCCCGCTGCGGCTGACGATGCTCGGTGACTCGACGGCGGCGGGCCAGGGGGTGCGCAGGGCCCGGCAGACTCCGGGCGCGCTGCTGTCCTCGGGGCTCGCGGCGGTGGCCGAGCGGCCGGTCGAGCTGTGCAACGTGGCCCTTCCCGGCGCCCAGTCGGACGACCTGGACCGCCAGGTCGCGCTCGCCCTCACGGACACCTCCCGGCTCCCGGACGTCTGCGTGATCATGATCGGCGCGAACGACGTGACGCACCGGATGCCGCCCACCCGCTCCGTGCGTCATCTGTCCGCGGCGGTACGGCGGCTGCGGACCGCCGGTGCGGAGGTGGTCGTCGGCACGTGTCCCGACCTGGGCACGGTCGAGCAGGTCCAGCAGCCGCTGCGGTGGCTGGCGCGGCGGGCGTCCCGCCAGCTGGCCGCCGCGCAGACGATCGGGACGGTCGAGCAGGGCGGGCGCACGGTGTCGCTGGGCGACCTGCTGGGCCCCGAGTTCGCGGCGAACCCGCGGGAGCTGTTCGGGCCGGACAACTACCACCCCTCGGCCGAGGGGTACGCCACCGCGGCCATGGCGATCCTGCCCACGGTGTGCGCGGCGCTGGGTCTGTGGCCGGCCGAGGAGGAGCGGCCGGACGTGTCGCGTCACGAGGGGTTCCTGCCGGTCGCCCGTGCGGCGGCGGAGGCGGCGTCCGAGCCGGGTACGGAGGTCACTGCCGCGATGCCCACCGGGCCCCGCGGACCCTGGGCCCTGCTCAAGCGGCGCCGCCGCCAACGCCTCCCTGCGACGGACCCGGCCCCGACCCCGTCGAACTGACCCCTCCGGGGGGAGACCCAGGCCCGTACCCGGCCGCGGGCCCGCCGTGGCCAATCGCGCAGTTCCCCGCGCCCCTGGGCCCTTCGCCCGACCCGGCAGCGAAAGCCCTGCCCGGGCCGGGCCTGCCCGTACTCGGCTGCGGGACCGCTGTGGCCGGTCGCGCAGTTCCCCGCGCCCCTGACCCCGTCACCCCCGACCGGCGCCAACGGTCCAGCCCCGACCGGACCCAGCCCGTACCCGGCCGCGGGCCCGCGCGGGCTGATCGCGCCGTTCCCCGCGCCCCTGACTCCGTCGCCCGACCCGGCGGCGAAAGCCCTGCCCGGGCCGGGCTTGCCCGTACTCGGCTGCGGGACCGCTGTGGCCGGTCGCGCAGTTCCTCGCGCCCCTGGGTTGCTCACCCGAGCGGGCGGAATCAGGTGGGCCCCGGGGAAATTCAGCCCCTCCGGCGTTTGAGGAGCGGGGTCCGGGGCGGAGCCCCGTGGGGGCGGCTGAGCAGCGGGGCCGGGGCGGAGCCTCGGGGGGCCGGCGGAGGGTTCCGGACAGCCTCGACGGGGGAAAACACCCCAAAAGGCGCCCCCGCCCGAAAAAAGCAAGCGCTTAGAAAAGTGCGGCCGGTGTCACACCTCCGCACCGGTGACCTCGACGGTACGTACGGGTAACTTCCCAATCAGCCCTGCACACTTCCCGTACGCCAATGGAGCCGTGATGCCCGAAGCCGTGATCGTCTCAGCCGCCCGCTCCCCGATCGGCCGCGCCTTCAAGGGCTCCCTGAAGGACGTGCGCCCCGACGACCTGACCGCCACGATCATCCAGGCCGCCCTCGCCAAGGTCCCCGAGCTGGACCCGAAGCTCATCGACGACCTGATGCTCGGCTGCGGCCTCCCCGGCGGCGAGCAGGGCCACAACCTCGCCCGCATCGTGTCCGTGCAGATGGGCATGGACCACCTCCCGGGCTGCACCATCACCCGTTACTGCTCCTCCTCGCTCCAGACCTCCCGCATGGCCCTGCACGCCATCAAGGCCGGCGAGGGCGACGTCTTCATCTCGGCCGGCGTCGAGATGGTGTCGCGCTCCGTCAAGGGCACCTCCGACGGGATCCCGGACACCCACAACCCGCTGTTCGCCGACGCCGAGGCCCGTACGGTCGACGTCGCGCAGTCGGAGGGCTCGACCTGGCACGACCCGCGCGAGGACGGCCTGGTCCCGGACGCGTACATCGCGATGGGCCAGACCGCCGAGAACCTGGCCCGCCTCAAGGGCGTCACCCGCCAGGACATGGACGAGTTCGGCGTCCGCTCGCAGAACCTCGCCGAGGAAGCCATCAAGAACGGCTTCTGGGAGCGCGAGATCACCCCGATCACCACCCCGGACGGCACGGTCGTCAGCAAGGACGACGGCCCCCGGGCGGGCGTGACGCTGGAGGCCGTCCAGGGCCTCAAGCCGGTCTTCCGCCCCGACGGCCTGGTCACCGCCGGCAACTGCTGCCCGCTGAACGACGGCGCCGCCGCCCTGGTGATCATGTCCGACACGAAGGCCCGCGAGCTCGGCCTGACCCCGCTCGCCCGCATCGTCTCGACCGGCGTCACCGGCCTGTCCCCCGAGATCATGGGCCTCGGCCCGGTGGAGGCCAGCAAGCAGGCGCTCGGCCGCGCCGGCCTCACCGTCGACGACATCGACCTGTTCGAGATCAACGAGGCCTTCGCCGCCCAGGTGATCCCGAGCGCCCGCGACCTGAACATCCCGCTGGACAAGCTGAACGTGAACGGCGGCGCCATCGCCATCGGCCACCCCTTCGGCATGACCGGCGCCCGCATCACCGGCACGCTGATCAACAGCCTCCAGTTCCACGACAAGCAGTTCGGCCTGGAGACGATGTGCGTCGGCGGCGGCCAGGGCATGGCGATGGTCATCGAGCGCCTCAGCTGACCACGCATACCCGTTCCCGTGACGGGTTTTGAACCCAGCGTGAACGAATCGGCCCAGAAGCCCGGAACCACCGGGCCTCTGGGCCGATTTGTGATCCAATCCCTTCCAAGATGTGACCTATGTCCCCTCGGACGGGTATTCCCGCAGGTCAGATGCGTGCGCGACTAAACCTGGGGCACAAAGTCCTGTCCTATTCGTGACGTTACGCACTGACAGTTTGATGGTTCGCCCTTCAAGCTGATGTAGGAAGTCGGGGGCCGACTTTGAACCGGGAGTACGTCAGTGAGCGCCATGCCGATTGCTCTGCTGCTCACCACCGCCGCCGGCGCGGCCGTGGGCGTCGCCGTTCTGCGCACCCTGCGGGGCGTGCGTCGGCAGGTCGCAGCCCTGCACAGCGAACTCGTCGCGAGCCGTATCAGTACGGCCCGGGCCCTCGTGCCCGCCGCCCGTGGATCCGCCGACGCGGACGAGATACGCACGGCCGTCGCCGAGGCGCTGGCCGAGGAACGGGAGCGGGAGCTCGCCGAGGCGCGGGCGTTCTGGGCCGCCCAGGAGGCGCGTGACGCCTCCGACGCGCCCTCGCTGCTCGGACTGCCGGACAGCGAACTGTTCCTGCCGCGTCACTCCGACTTCGCGGGCCTCGACCACCTGGAGCCGGTGGCCGAGACCAGCACGGACCTGGAGGAGTTCCTCCAGACCGGCACGGCGGGCGACTCCCCCGAACTCGCCGCGGCACGCCGCCGTCACCCCTCGCACCCGGACTTCGTCCCGGTGCAGTCGCCCGTGGTCAGCGACCACGAACGCACGGTGACCCGCCTCGAGGAGCTCGCCGCGTCCGGCACGGAGCTGACGGACGTCCGCCCCGGCCCGCTCGGCACCCTCGACGTCTACGTCTTCGCCGACGGCACGACGCTGTGCATGACCCCCGGTCACCGCGAGACCGCGCAGCGGCTCGCCGCCGCCCTGACGGCGGGCCAGAGTCCGGTCCTGCTCGGCGGTTCGGGCGTCTCGGGCGCGTACGCCCTGACCTTCTCCTTCGGCGAGGAGAACATCTACATCCTGGCGGACCGCGTCATAGCGTCCCTGTGAGGGTCCGCCCCCGGCAGGGGGCGGCCGCACCACCGCGCGCCGGAGTCGACCGAGAGGTCAGACCCCGGCGCGTTTCTGTGCCTCGGCCACGAGCGTGACGGCTTCGGCCACTTCCTCCTCGTTCTTCAGTACGAGGGCCAAGTCGTGCGCGGCGACCGTGATTTGGTCGGCGGCGGCGAACATCCCGGCGTCGGGCATCTCCCGGGGCTCGCCCGACGGGTCCTCGACCCGCTGGGCGCGCAGCGCGAACTCCCTGGCCAGGCCCAGTGCCTCGGCCGCGGCGCTGCGTTGCAGGCGGCTCTGCGGGGCGGCCCGCAACCGGTCGGCGAAGTGGTCCACGGCTCGGGTCAACGGCGTCGTATCCAGCACGCCGCGAGACTACGCGCAGCGGCGGGACTGTTGCCAACAACCCAACCCTCAGGCACGGTGGCGTGAAGGACCGGCTTACATCCCCTTTGCGTTCGGAGGCGCCGATGTCCCAAGTCTTCTCCGAGGAGACCCATCGCAACCTGCTCGCCCGCATCCCCCGCTGCACCGGTCGTGAGATCTCCGACTGGCTACGCACCGTCGACGAAGGACCTGCCCTCTTCCGCTTCGAGGAGAAGGTCAGCTGGCTCCGCGCCGAACACGACCTCGCGTACGGCCACGCCAAAGCGATCATTCACGAGTACGACCTGAGGAGGGCCGCGCGCAAACTGCTGTGAGCGCGCACCACCGAGAAGACAGGTGTCCGACGACCCGTACGTGACGACGCGCGCCCCGTGACGGAACGCGCATCCCATGACGAAGGGCCCGCGAACTGGTGGTTCGCGGGCCCTTCTCCGAGCTCGTCCGGCGGCCGGTGCGGCCGCCGGTGCCGGCTAGTCCCTGCCGCTGAAGATGGCGACCAGCCGCAGCATCTCGATGTAGATCCACACGAGGGTCATGGTCAGGCCGAACGCGGCCAGCCAGGCCTCTTCCTTCGGCGCACCGTAGGTGATGCCGTCCTCGATCTGCTTGAAGTCGAGGGTCAGGAAGAACGCGCCGATCAGGATCGCCAGGATGCCGACGACCGCGCCGAGCGGGCCGCTGCTGCGCAGTCCGCCGTCCGGCGCGATGCCGAAGGCGACCAGCAGCAGGTTCACCGCCATGACGGCGATGAACGCGATGGCGATGGTCAGACCGATGCGCGCGTACCGGGCGGTGACCCGGATCCAGCCCGCCTTGTAGACGAGCAGGGTGGCGCCGGTGACGGCCATCGTGCCGAGCACGGCCTGGAAGGGCGCGCCGTGCCACACCGAGTTGTACATCTCGCTGATGACACCGAGGAAGATGCCCTCGAAGGCGGCGTACCCGATGATCAGCGCGGGCGAGGCGGCGCGCTTGAAGGACTGCACCATGGCGAGCACGAAGGCGACCAGGCCGGAGCCGATGGCCAGGCCGTAGCTCGTGCTGGAGACCGGCAGCAGCGCCCAGGCCAGGATGGCGCCGACGACCACGGTGCCGAGCGTCATGGACGAGCGGACGACGACGTCGTCCATCGTCATGCGGCCGGTGGTGGCCGGGGCCTGCGGCGGGGCGCCGTAGGGAAGGCCCTGCTGTGCGTACGGGTTCTGCGCGTAGGGGTTGCCGCCCTGCTGGGCGTACGGGTTCCCCTGCGTGCCGACTGCGGGTCCCCCGGCCTGCGGCGCCGCGTTGAAGCCCGCGTAGCCGTTGTCGCGGCTGAACCCCCGTCGCGAGAAGACCGGGTTACTGCTCCTCATTTCACTCCTCCATGGCCACCTGCGTGGCCTTGGGCTCAAGAGTAATAGGTAGGCAAAGGAATGACCCTAGTGCTTGGGGAGGATCTTTCCCTCGTTGTGCCACCGTACGCGTGTGTGATCTCCCACGCCCGCACTGGTACTAAGCCGTGACACCGGCCCCCGGGGAATCGGTCCCGCCGCGCTCGCACGTCCTCTCCAGCCGCCCGCCGTCCCCCTCTATTCCCCCGGTCGCGGCCCCGGGCCGAGGGGGAAGCCCGTGTAGCCCTCCGCCAGGTCCGTCGCGGCCGCCCGCGAGGACGCGATCCGTTCCAGACGGGCCAGCTGGACCCGGTCCTCGAAGGGGGTCGCGGCGGGGTCGCGGTGCAGCAGGGTGGTCATGTCGTACGAGAACCGCTCGGCCTGCCAGACCCGGCTCAGACAGGTCCCGGAATAGGCGTCGAGCCGATCCGCCGATCCGGTGTCCCGGAAGTGGATCAGGGCGTCGGCGAAGGTGACGACGTCGCCGACGGCGAGGTTGAGGCCCTTGGCCCCGGTCGGCGGCACGATGTGGGCGGCGTCGCCGGCGAGGAAGAGCCGGCCGTGCCGCATCGGCTCGTGGACGTAACTCCTCATCGGGGTGACGGACTTGGAGGTGATGGGGCCGCGTTCGAGCTTCCAGTCGTCCGCGGTCTCCAGCCGGCGCTCCAGCTCGTCCCAGATCTCCTCGTCGCTCCACGCGCCGGCGTCCGTCCCCTCGGGCACCTGGAGGTAGAGGCGGGAGACGGTGGGCGAGCGCATGCTGAGCAGGGCGAAGCCGCGCTCGTGGCGGGCGTAGACGAGTTCGTCGTGCGAGGGCGGGACGTCGGCGAGGACGCCGAGCCAGCCGAAGGGGTACGAGCGCTCGAAGGTCCGGGAGAGCGCGGCGGGCACGGCCCGGCGGGCGACGCCCCAGAAGCCGTCGCACCCGACGACGTAGTCGCACTCCAGCACGTCCTCGCGCCCCTCGTGCCGGAACCGGACGCGGGGCCGGTCGCCCTCGGCCCCCTCGACGGCCAGCGCCTCGGCCTCGAACAGCAGGGGGCCGCCCTCCGCGAGCTGCAGCGCGATCAGGTCCTTGCACACCTCGGTCTGCGCGTACACCATCACCGAGCGCCCGCCGGTGAGCGCCGGGAAGTCGACGCGCCGCCGCTTCCCCTCGTACCGCAGCTCGATCCCCTCGTGCGGCAGGCCCTCCCGGTCCATGCGCTCCCCGGCCCCGGCGGCGCGCAGCACGTCCACGGTCCCCTGCTCCAGGATCCCGGCGCGCTGCCGCTGCTCCACATAGGCGCGGTCGCGGCTCTCCAGCACCACGGACGCGATCCCGGCGCGGTGCAGCAGCCGGGCCAGCAGCAACCCGGCGGGCCCGGCCCCCACGATCCCCACGGTGGTGCGCATCTGCCCACCCTCCCTCTCGCCTGTTCGCTCGTTCGTCCAGTGAAATTTCCTTCACCTGTTTCGGCGAGTCTCCGCCGCCGGGTTGAGGACTGTCAACGGGTGAAGGCGACGCACGCGGCACCGGGCCGCGGCGGGACTGCGAGGAGGATGCGGCCGGCGGGCCACCCCCGGAGTGTTCCGGCTGTGGCCCGCACCCTGCGCCGCAGGGGCGGGAAGTGCCCGGAACCGGACTTGAACCGGTACGCCCGCGAGGGGCAGCGAGGTTTAAGCTCGCCGTGTCTGCATTCCACCATCCGGGCAGACCATGGGCTCCGCATCGAGGTTCCGAGCCTATCGGGGCGCGTCCCCCGAACAGCGGGCGTGCGGACCGATGTTGTCTTATTTTATTGACGTCTGAGGGTGCATCAGCACGCCGCACAGGCCGTCAGCACTTGCCAACAGCCTCCCGGACGCGCCGGGCCCGCGTACGGGGATTGACGGAATTTCACCGTCCGAGCGCGATCACGGCGGGCCGCGCGGCGGACGCCCGGCTCCGGCGGGAACGCCGGGTGTCCTCGACGGCGCCCGACCCGGAGGGCTCTCGGGGAGTTCCGTCATCCCCAGGTATGACACGGCCGCTCCCCGTCCGACCCGAGGCTGCCCCCGGAACCGGAACAGCGGGTGACGACATCGCGCTCGCCGGCGCCGACGATGGAACACGTCGCCATCACCGTCGTCGTCCCGACAGGAGCACCCTTCCGTGACCACCACCCACCCCGCCGGCACAAGCACCGCGGTCGCAGCCCGCGCCACGGAACTGTCGAAGGTCTACGGGCAGGGCGAGACCCAGGTGGTCGCGCTCGACCGCGTCACCGTCGACTTCCGGGGGGCCGAGTTCACCGCGATCATGGGCCCCTCGGGGTCCGGCAAGTCCACGCTGATGCACTGCGTGGCGGGACTGGACACCTTCTCCTCCGGCTCGGTGCGCATCGGCGACACCGAACTGGGCTCCCTGAAGGACAAGCAGCTCACCAAGCTGCGCCGGGACAAGATCGGCTTCATCTTCCAGGCGTTCAACCTGCTGCCGACCCTGAGCGCCCTGGAGAACATCACGCTCCCCATGGACATCGCGGGCCGCAAGCCCGACAAGGAGTGGCTGGACCGCGTCATCAAGATGATCGGCCTCGCGGACCGGCTGAGCCACCGCCCCTCGCAGCTCTCCGGCGGCCAGCAGCAGCGCGTCGCCGTCGCCCGCGCCCTCGCCTCCCGGCCCGACATCATCTTCGGCGACGAGCCGACCGGAAACCTCGACTCGCGCTCGGGCGCCGAGGTCCTCGGCTTCCTGCGCAACTCGGTGCGGGAGCTGGGGCAGACGGTGGTGATGGTGACGCACGACCCGGTGGCCGCCGCCTACGCGGACCGGGTCGTCTTCCTCGCCGACGGACGGATCGTGGACGAGGTGTACGAGCCCACCGCCGACTCCGTCCTGGACCGGATGAAGCAGTTCGACGGCAAGGGCCGCACCAGCTGATCCGCCGCCGGACCGGCACCGCCCCCGGCACCTCGGCCACCGGCCGTCGAGCACCGAGCAACGAGCACCCCAAGCCACCGGCCGGACCGGCGAACCCCCGCACCGGGGTCACCATGCCGGCCGCCGCACCGGATCGTTCCCCGGCCCGCCCGGTGCTCCGGCCTCCCGCACCGCGGTGCCCGCTCCGGCGTGCCCGCCCGGCCGCCCGCGCTCTGCACGCGCCGGCCCACGGACCTCCGCGCCCTCCGCGCCCCTCCCGCGACCTCCTGGACTGAGAAGACCCATGTTCCGTACCGCCTTGCGCAACGTCTTCGCGCACAAGGCCAGGCTCCTGATGACCGTGCTCGCCGTCCTGCTCGGCGTCGCCTTCGTCTCGGGGACCCTGGTCTTCACCAACACCATCTCGGACGCCTACCAGAAGAGCTCCGCCAAGGGCTTCGACCAGGTCGACGTCGCCATCCGCGCGAAGAGCGCGGAGGACACCGGCGACACCGTCGGCCGGACGCACAAGCTGACCCGGCCCCTGCTCGACAAGGCGGCCGGCGTGCCCGGCGCCGCCTCCGCGATCGGCGTCGTCGACGGCTTCACCGCCATCGCCGACAAGCACGGCAAGCTCATCGGCGGCGGCTTCCAGTCGCAGGGCGGCAACTACTGGGGCGACAAGGACCCCCGTTACCCCCTGACGGCCGGCCACGCGCCGCACGGCGCCGGTGAGATCGCCATCGACGCCGAGACCGCGAAGCGGGCCGGATACAAGGTCGGCGACACCGTCCGCATGTCGGTCGACGGCCCCGTCCTGGAGCCCGTCGTCGCCGGCGTCTTCAGCACCGACGACGGCAACGTGGCCGCGGGCGGCAGCCTCGCCCTGTTCGACACGGCGACCGCGCAGCGGCTGTTCCACTCGGTCGGCGCGTACGACGAGATCGACGTGAAGGCCGCCCCCGGCACCAGCCAGAGCGCGCTGCGCGCGGCGATCGACGCCGCGCTGCCGAAGGACAGGGTCTCCACGACCACCGGCCAGAAGCTCGCCGACGACCAGGCCGAGCAGATCTCCGCCGCGATGAGCGGGATGAAGACGGGCCTGCTGGTCTTCGCCGGGATCGCGCTGTTCGTCGGCACGTTCATCATCGCCAACACCTTCACCATGCTGGTCGCCCAGCGCACCAAGGAACTGGCCCTGCTGCGCGCCGTCGGCGCCTCCCGCCGCCAGGTCACCCGGTCGGTGCTGATCGAGGCGTTCGTGGTCGGCGCCGTCGCGGCCGTCGGCGGGCTCGCCGCGGGCGTCGGCATCGGCGCCGCGATGCGCTCCCTGATGGGCACGCTCGGCGCCACGGTGCCCGACGGCCCGCTGGTCGTCTCCCCCGGCACCGTCGGCACGGCCCTGCTGGTCGGCGTCCTCGTCACGATGCTGGCCGCCTGGCTGCCCGGCCGCCGCGCCGCCAAGATCCCGCCGGTCGCCGCGATGAGCAGCGTCCACGCGAAGGCGACGACGAAGTCCCTGGTCCTGCGGAACACGATCGGCGCCCTGTTCGCGGCCGCGGGTGTCGCCGTGGTCCTCTACGCCACGACGATGGACGGCTCGGACGGCCAGGCCCCGATGGGGCTCGGCGCGGTGCTGCTCATCCTCGGCGTCTTCGTCCTCACCCCGCTGCTGTCCCGCCCGCTGATCGCCGCGGCGGCCCCCGTCCTGCGGGTCTTCGGGATCTCCGGCAAGCTGGCCCGGCAGAACTCGGTGCGCAACCCGCGCCGTACCGCCGCCACCGCCTCGGCGCTGATGATCGGCCTCACGCTGATCACCGGTATGACGGTGATGGCGGGCAGCCTGCAGAAGTCGATCGACAAGATGGCCACCTCGGCGATCCGGGCGGACTACCTGGTGTCGATGGCGAACGGCAACTCCCTCTCCCCGGACGTCGAGAAGAAGCTCGCCGCCGTCGACGGGGTCACCGGCATCAGCCCGCTGCGCAACGCCCCGTCCCGCATCGACCGGCAGACCGAGTTCCTGACCGGCGTCAACGGCGCGGCGATCGGCGAGCTCACCGACCTCCCCGTCACCGACGGCTCCTTCGAGGTCCGCGGCACCCGGGTCGTGGTGGACTCCGAGACCGCGAAGTCCCACGGCTGGAAGGCCGGTTCACGGTTCCGGGTCTCCTACGAGGACGGCGCCAGGCAGAACCTGACCGTCACCGGGGTGTACAAGGCCAACGAGGTGATGCGGGGCATCATGCTCGACAACGCGACGCTCGCCCCGCACCAGCGGGACGCCTCCGACATGCAGGTCATGGTGAAGACGGCCGGCGGGGCCTCGGACGGCACCAAGGACCGGCTGGAGAAGGCCCTCGGCGACAACCCGGCCATCAAGGTCCAGGACAAGCAGGACTTCTCCGACAGCATCGCGCAGATGTTCACGCTGATGCTGAACATGCTCTACGGCCTGCTGGCGATGGCGGTGATCGTCGCCGTCCTCGGTGTCATCAACACCCTCGCGATGTCGGTCTTCGAGCGCTCGCAGGAGATCGGGATGCTCCGCGCGATCGGCCTGGACCGCAAGGGCATCAAGCGGATGGTCCGCCTGGAGTCGCTGGTCATCTCGCTCTTCGGCGGCGTCCTCGGCATCGGTCTCGGCGTGTTCTTCGGCTGGGCGGCCGGTGAGCTGCTGGGCAGCAGGATGTCGACGTACGAACTGGTGCTGCCCTGGGGCCGGATGGCGCTCTTCCTGCTGCTCGCGGCGACGGTGGGCGTCCTGGCGGCGCTCTGGCCGGCCCGCCGGGCGGCGCGTCTGAACATGCTGACGGCGATCAAGTCCGAGTAGCCGCAGCACGGGGCCGGCCGACGGCCCCGAAGCCGGGAAGGGGTCCCGTTCCGTCCGGAACGGGACCCCTTCCCCGTGCGCCGCGCCGTCGCGTGCCCGTCAGTTCCAGGTTCTCGCCCGCAGCGGCATCCCGGAGGCGCCGCTGTCGTCCGGGGTCTTCACCGCCAGGACCTGGTTGACGCCGATCTGGTTGCGTTCGAAGGCGACCGCGCTGGCCGCCATGTACAGGCGCCAGACGCGCGCCCGGCCGCCGCCGGCGATGCGGACGGCCCGCGGCCATCCGGACTCCAGGTTGGCCACCCAGCGGCGCAGGGTGAGCGCGTAGTGCTCGCGCAGGACCTCGACGTCCCGCACCTCGAAACCGGCCCGCTCCAGCTGGGTCACGGTCGTCCCGATCGGCGCGAGTTCACCGTCGGGGAAGACGTAGGCGTCGATGAACGCGTCGACGGCGTAGGAGGACTCGTCGCGCTGCGGGCGCCGCCCGATCTGGTGGTTGAGCAGCCGTCCGCCGGGGGCGAGGAGGCGTCCGAGCACCTCGGCGTACTCCAGGTAGCGGTCGGCACCGACGTGTTCGGCCATCCCGATGGAGGAGATGGCGTCGTAGGGCCCGTCGGTGACGTCCCGGTAGTCCTGGACCCTGATCTCCACCCGGTCGGCCAGGCCCTCCTCCGCGACCCGTTTACGGGCGTACGTGGCCTGTTCCTGCGACAGCGTCACCCCGACCACGTACGCGCCGTGGTCGCGGGCGGCGTGCACGGCCATCGAGCCCCAGCCGCAGCCGACGTCCAGGAGCCGCTGACCCGGCTTCAGGTCGAGCTTGCGGCAGACGAGTTCGAGCTTGTCGCGCTGGGCCTCCTCCAGCGTGCCGCCCTCCTGCCAGTAGGCGCACGAGTAGACCATGGACGGGCCGAGGACGAGTTCGTAGAAGTCGTTGCCGACGTCGTAGTGGTGGCTGATGGCGCTGCGGTCGGTGCGCCGGGTGTGCAGATGGCGGTGGCGGCGCACCTCCTCGGGGGGCGGGGCGGGCGGCAGCGGCAGCCCGGACATCCGCACCAGCCCCCGGACCGCGGCCCGCACCTCGGGGTCGCGCAGCGCCGCCCCGAGTCCGCGCGCGTCCTGTCCGCGCTCCCAGATGAGCCCGGACAGCAGGTCCAGGGCGGCGTACAGGTCGCCCTCGATGGTCAGGTCCCCGGCGACCCAGGCGCGGGCGAGCCCCAACTCGCCCGGTTTCCACAGCAGACGGCGCAGGGCCCGCCGGTTGCGGACGACGAGCACCGGGGCGGCCGGCGGACCCGCCTCCGAACCGTCCCAGGCGCGGATGCGCAAGGGGAGCGGGGCTCCCAGCAACTGTTCGACAAGGCTCCTGAGCCGCGGCGCGGCGTCCTGCATGGCGTACACCTCCGAGACAGCACTCCCGAACGCTCCGACACCCGGTAAACATCTACCCGCTCGGCGCGCAGTCCCGCTCCCGCGACACAGATTCGCAAAATATGTGTACCCGCCAAGCTTTGGGGCGGGTGGTCCGCGGGGCCGCGGGAGGGGGCGGGAGAACGCCGAAGGGGCCGCCCGCACCACGGATGGCGGGCGGCCCCTTCGGGGCGTTCGGTGACCGGAGGGTCAGGAGGCCTTGGCCTTCTCCTCGGTCTTCACGGGCGCCGGGGCGGCCGGAGCCGGCTTGGCGGCCTCGTAGAACTCCTCGCGCGGAGTCTCCATGGCACCCAGGGAGACGACCTCGCGCTTGAGGAACATGCCGAGGGTCCAGTCCGCGAAGACGCGGATCTTGCGGTTCCAGGTCGGCATGGCCAGACCGTGGTAGCCACGGTGCATGTACCAGGCGAGACGGCCCTTGAGCTTGATCTTCATCTTGCCCATGACGATCATCGCGACGCCCTTGTGCAGACCGAGACCGGCCACGGCGCCCTTGTTGGCGTGCGCGTACTCCTTCTGCGGGAAGCCCCGCATGCCGGAGATCACGTTGTCGCCGAGGATCTTGGCCTGACGCAGCGCGTGCTGCGCGTTCGGCGGGCACCAGGCGTTCTCGACACCGGCCTTGCGGGCGGCGACGTCCGGCACCTGGGCGTTGTCGCCCGCGGCCCAGATGTAGTCCGTGCCCTGCACCTGGAGCGTGGTCTGGGTGTCCACGTGGCCACGCGGGCCGAGCGGCAGACCGAAGCGGGAGAGAACGGGGTTCGGCTTGACGCCGGCCGTCCAGACGATCGTGTTGGAATCGACCTCGAGGCCGTTCTTCAGCACGACGTGACCGTCGACGCAGGAGTCCATCGAGGTGGAGAGGTAGATCTCCACACCGCGGCTCTCCAGGTGCTCCTTGCCGTACTGGCCGAGCTTGGGGCCGACCTCGGGAAGGATCTTGTCCGCGGCGTCGACGAGGATGAAGCGCATGTCCTCGCGGGACACGCTGCTGTAGTACTTGGCCGCGTCGCGGGCCATGTCCTCGACTTCACCGATCGTCTCGGCGCCGGCGAAGCCGCCGCCCACGAAGACGAAGGTCAGCGCCTTGCGGCGGACCTCCTCGTCCGTGGTGGAGTCGGCCTTGTCCAGCTGCTCGAGGACGTGGTTGCGCAGGCCGATGGCCTCCTCGATGCCCTTCATGCCGATGCCCTGCTCGGCGAGGCCGGGGATCGGGAAGGTACGGGAGACCGCGCCCATCGCGATGACGAGGTAGTCGAAAGGCAGCTCGTACGCCTCGCCCACGAGGGGGGCGACCGTGGCGACCTTGCGGTCCTGGTCGATGGTGGTGACCCGGCCGGTGAGGACCTCCGCCTTGGGAAGTACACGCCGCAGCGGGACGACGACGTGCCGCGGGGAGATGCTGCCGGCGGCTGCTTCGGGGAGGAAGGGCTGGTAGGTCATGTACGACCGGGGGTCGACGACCGTGACGGTCGCCTCTCCGTAGCGCATCTGCTTGAGGATGCGCCGAGCTGCGTACAGGCCTACGTACCCACCGCCTACTACGAGGATCCTGGGACGCTCCGTGGTGCTCATGCCATCGAGTATCCACCTGCTTCAGGGGGGTCGCTCGTGCGCCCCTTCACAAGCTCGGGCAGGGGCTCTGCTACACTCCGCCGCCCCCTCGGCGGGGGCCATGGCGGCAGGGGTGGACCGCCGGGTGGTTCGTACCGTTGTCAACACCGTGTGAGCTGCGGCCCAACCCGTTCGGCCCAGCGGACCACACCCGCGTTTCACCGCCCCGAAACACGGTCGCAACGCTTCACCGAGCATGCTGCCGGACCGTCCGGGCCCCGCGAAAGGGCCCAACCGGCCCCTTCGTCGCCCAGCAGGGGCTTTTTCCTTGTGAAGAACTTCACGAAGTTTCTCGACGAGGTCGCTCCGGAGGGGTTCCGCACCCCCCTCCGGCACGCTCATACGCTATCCGCTCCGCTCAGCCGAGGCTACTGATCGGTAGCAAACGAGACCGGCGCCACGCACCTGCCGGGGCCCGGGAACGGGCGCCTCGGGCCGTGTCCGGGGGCCCGGGAGCGGCGAGGGCCCCGGCCCCCGGGAAAGGGGGGGCCGGGGCCCTCTCACGCCCGTTCTCGGCGCTTCGGCACGCCCGCCGACGGTCCCTGCCGGCCGGGTGCGGCCCTCCTGGCGGTGCGTGCCGACCGGAGCGGCGGTTCAGTCGCCCCGCTCGGCCGGGTGCGGCGGTTCAGGCGCCCCGCCGGGCGTCCTCGGCCTCCTCGGCCACCTTGAAGGCGATGCCGTCGAGGATGTCGTGCTCGCTGACCACGACCTCCTCCGCTCCGGTCCGCTCCATGATCGAGAGCAGCACGAGAGCCCCGGCCCCGATCACGTCGACCCGGCCCGGGTGCATCGAGCCGATCGCGGCCCGCTCGGCGTGGGTGGAGCGCAGCAGCCACTCGGTGATCTCGCGCACGCGCGCGAGGGAGACCCGGGAGTGGTGGATCCGCTCGGAGTCGTACTCCTCGAGGTCCAGCGCGATCGCCGCGATGGTGGTGACCGAGCCGGCCAGCCCCACCAGGGTGCGCGCCTCGCGCAGCGGGACGCTCTCCTCGGCAAGGTCGAGGGCGGCCTCGATGTCGGCGCGCATGGCCGCGACCTGCTCCGCGGTGGGCGGGTCGGTGACGACGCCGTCGCGCACGAGGTGACGTTCCGTCATCCGTACGCAGCCGATGTCCACGGAGCGTGCCGCGCGCACCCGGTCGGAGCCGACGACGAACTCGGTGGAACCGCCGCCGATGTCCACGACCAGGTAGGGCGTGGCCAGGTCGTCGCGGCCGGCCAGCTCCTTGGTCGCGCCGGTGAAGGAGAACTCGGCCTCCTGGTCGCCGGTGATGACCTCCGGCTCGACGCCGAGGATGTCGAGCACCCCGCGCACGAACTCGTCCCGGTTCTCCGCGTCACGGGAGGCGGAGGTGGCGACGAAGCGCAGCCGCTCGGCGCCGTGCTCCTTGATGGCCCCGGCGTAGGCGCGGCAGGCGTCGAAGGTCCGCTCCAGGGCCTCGGGGGCCAGCCGGCCGGTGCGGTCCACGCCCTGGCCCAGCCGGACGATGGTCATCCGCCGGTCCAGGTCGGTGAGTTCGCCGGTGTGCGGGTCCGCGTCGGCCACCAGGAGCCGGATGGAGTTGGTACCGCAGTCGACGGCGGCGACGCGGGTCACCGGCCGTCCTCGGCGGACTCCGCGGACGCGCCGGACTCGGCGCCCTCCTCGGACGTCACGGCGGCGGGCGCGTCAGGGGCCGGCGTTCCGGGCAGGGTCACGCAGGCGCCCTTGCGCCACCACTCGGGCAGCATCGCGATGGCCTCGTCGCCGAGCGGGTTGACGCCGGGACCGGCGGCCAGCGAGTGGGCCACCAGGACGTGCAGGCACTTCACCCGGTCCGGCATGCCGCCCGCACTCGGGAAGCCCTCCAGGACCTCGATGGCGTCACGGCGCGCGATGTAGTCCTCGTGGGCGGCGCGGTAGGCGGCCGCCAGCTCGGGGTCGGCGGCGAGCCGTTCGGTCATCTCCTTCATGACCCCGTTGGCCTCCAGCGTCCCGATCGCGGACGCGGCCCGCGGGCACGTCAGGTAGTACGTCGTCGGGAACGGCGTGCCGTCGGGGAGGCGGGGCGCCGTCTCCACCACGTCGGGCTGGCCGCAGGGGCAGCGGTGCACGATCGCGCGCAGTCCGCGCGGCGGCCGGCCGAGCTGCTGCTTGAAGGCCTCGACGTCAAGGTCGGTGGGCTCGGTGCGCGGGGTGGTGGGCGGTGGCGTTTCCATGCCGTGAGTCACGTGTCTTTCCGGTTCGGTTCATGGGTCGTCAGTGGTCGGCGGCGTCGGATCGGTCCACGCCGTCCCAGACGTTGGTGTACCAGGGGCGGTCGGAGGTGCCCCGTTCGGCGCGGGCCTGCTTCGCGGCGTCCGGGTCGATCACGACGTAGGCGGTCTCGCCCGGCATCACATAGTGCAGCCGCTGCCTGATCTGCTGCTTGGCGTACGCGTCGTCCTGCCAGCGCGCCTTGAGGTCGCGCAGCTGCTCGACCCGCTGCCGGGCCTGGTCCCGCTGCCGTTCCAGGTCGCTGATCTGGGCGCGCTGGGAGACGTACTGCCGCATCGGGTACGCGAGGGCGACGATCAGGGAGCACAGGACCATGGCCAGCAGCGCGGCCCGGCCGGTCAGCCGGGAGCGGCGCGCCTGCCGTTTGGTCTGGGAGCGGTAGACCCGGGCCGCCGTCTGCTCGCCGAGCAGCTTCAGCCTGGTCGAGGTGGAGAACCGGTCCCGGTCCTTCACGGCCATGAGTCCCGCCTCCCCAAACCGGGCCCGCCGCGCGGGCCCGTCACGTGCGTACGTCCCCGCACACGGTACGGGACCGGGTACGGGGACGTACGGAGGACGCTTCCTGAGCCGCGCGGGCTCAGCCCTGGAGCGGGAGCCGCGGGATCGGCCCTCGGGCGGGAGCCGCGTGGGCTCAGCCCTTGAAGCGGGGGAACGCCGAGCGGCCGGCGTAGACCGCGGCGTCGTCGAGGATCTCCTCGATGCGCAGCAGCTGGTTGTACTTGGCGACACGGTCCGAGCGGGCCGGGGCGCCGGTCTTGATCTGACCGCAGTTCACGGCGACCGCGAGGTCGGCGATGGTGACGTCCTCGGTCTCGCCGGAACGGTGGGACATCATGCACTTGAAGCCGTTGCGCTGGGCCAGCTCGACGGCGTCCAGGGTCTCGGTCAGCGAACCGATCTGGTTGACCTTCACGAGCAGGGCGTTGGCGGAGCCCTCCTCGATGCCGCGGGCCAGACGCTCCGGGTTGGTGACGAAGAGGTCGTCGCCGACGATCTGGACCTTGTCGCCCAGCTTGTCGGTGATGACCTTCCAGCCGGCCCAGTCGTCCTCGTACAGCGGGTCCTCGATGGAGACCAGCGGGTACGCGGAGACGAGCTCCTCGTAGTACTCGGTCATCTCGGCGGCCGAGCGGGACTTGCCCTCGAACTCGTACTTGCCGTCCTTGTAGAACTCGGACGCGGCGACGTCGAGCGCGAGCGCGATCTGCTCACCGGGGACATAACCGGCCTGCTTGATGGCCTCGACGATGAGGTCGAGGGCGGCGCGGTTGGACTCCAGGTTCGGGGCGAAGCCGCCCTCGTCGCCGAGGCCGGTGGACAGGCCCTTGGTCTTCAGCACCTTCTTGAGGGTGTGGTAGACCTCGGCGCCCCAGCGCAGGGCCTCGGAGAAGGACTCCGCGCCGATCGGCGCGATCATGAACTCCTGGATGTCCACGTTGGAGTCGGCGTGCGAGCCGCCGTTCAGGATGTTCATCATCGGAACGGGCAGCAGGTGCGCGTTCGGGCCGCCGAGGTAGCGGAAGAGCGGCAGGTCGGACGCCTCGGAGGCGGCGTGCGCGACGGCGAGCGAGACACCGAGGATGGCGTTGGCGCCGAGCGAGCCCTTGTTGTCGGTGGCGTCCAGGTCGAACATCGCCTGGTCGATCAGGCGCTGCTCGGTGGCGTCGTAGCCGACGAGCTCCGGGCCGATCTGCTCGATGACGGCGAGGACGGCCTTCTCGACACCCTTGCCCTGGTAGCGGTTGGGGTCACCGTCGCGGAGCTCGATGGCCTCGAAGGCTCCGGTGGAGGCGCCGGACGGAACGGCGGCACGACCCGTGCTGCCGTCGTCGAGGCCGACCTCGACCTCGACCGTGGGGTTGCCTCGGGAGTCCAGGATTTCCCGGGCTACGACGACGTCGATGGACGGCACGAGCATCTCCTTATGGGATGTGACGCGGTACGCGGGGCTCGGCAGCCCCGCGGGATGAGCCTAACCGGCTCACGGGGATCGGCCAGCGAGCGACCACCCCTTGAGCGGAACTGAGCGTACATATTGTTCCTGAACGGAACAAAAAAAGAAATGAAAAACCCCGCTCCGGCGCGTGCGGGGGAACACGCACCGGAGCGGGGAGCCCGTGGGGACGGGGGACCTCGGCGGGCCTCCGATCAGGGAGGCACCACGAGGGAGCTGCGCCGCGGCCGGGAAGACACCACGAGGGGACTTCGCCACGGCCGGGCGACGCGGCACGGCGCCGGGACCACGGCCGCCCTCCGCCGAAGGCGGCCGGTCCGGCCGGCGTGCCGCACCGCGTCAGCTCAGGTGCAGCTGCTGGCCCGGGTAGATGACGTCGGCGTCGGCGACGATGTCCTTGTTCAGCTTGAACAGCTTCTGCCAGCCGCCCTTGACGTGCTTCTTCTCGGCGATCGAGCTGAGGCTGTCACCCTTGACGACCTTGTACTCGCCGTCGCCCTTCTTGACCTTCTTGCCGGTCGGCGTGGTGACGGTCTTCTGCACGGCGGGGCGCTCCGCGGAACGGGCGGCGTGCTGCTCCGTCGTCCGGGTGGCGGGGGCGCTCTGCGAGGCGCTCGACGAGGACGACGAGGAGGAAGAGGAGGTGGACGGGGCCGCCGGGGCCGAGCCGCCGTTCGGGGTGCTCGACAGACCGACACCGCAGGTCGGCCAGGCGCCCTTGCCCTGCGCCGCGAGGACCTTCTCGCCGATGGCGATCTGCTGCGCCTTCGAGGCCTGGTCGGCGGTCGATGCGTAGGCGGTGCCGCCGTACGCGGCCCAGGTGGAGGACGAGAACTGCAGGCCGCCGTAGTAGCCGTTGCCGGTGTTGATCGACCAGTTGCCGCCGGACTCGCACTGGGCGACGGCGTCCCACTCGGAGGTGGTGGCGGCGGAGGCGTTGCCGGCCGCCATCAGCGGGGCGGCGATGGCGACACCGGTGACGCCGGCGAGCGTGGCGACGCGGGTGGCCTTGTTGGGACGGCGGTGCTTGCCCTTGCCGGAAAACAGCATGGAGTGATCCCCTCACCGACGCCTGCGAGGTGAGCTGTCGGGTTCGGGCCGGTTGAGTTGCCCGGCCGCGCGTCCTTGGTCCCGTCTCCGGGACGTCCGGTGCGCGGCTTCACCCCTAGCCGTTCCCGGGCTGTCTCTCGACTCCCGGTCCCGGCGCCTACCTTGGGTCCCCCGCTCCTGCCGACGGCGCATGACGCGACGACTGTTCCCGTACGGCCGTTGGCAGGATTCGGCGTTGCGACCGTCGGGGCCCGCTGTGGCGAGCGGTCACGACCGTAAGCAGTCGATCGACGGAAATTCAAAGACGATCAGGGCTTCTGAGACCCATCTCTCACTTGCGCCAAATGGGACATTCCACAGCGAACCGGGGCGCGAACTCCCCTTACTGCTGCGCCTCTTCGGCGACGACCACAATGCTCCGACCAGGCACGACGAGGCCCGGGCCGCTGTCCGCCTGCGGCGCCGTCGCGGTGTCGTCGTCGGAGTTGTCCCAGAGGCTGCCCAGGACCTGTGCGGCGTACGAGTCGTCGACGTCCGCGCTCGGGGTGCTCGCGGCGTGCCGGCCGGTGGAGTTGTCGACGCCGCCCTTGCCCGCGTTCTCCGTGGCCTCCCCGCCGCGGTGCCGCCCCGTACCGGAGCTCGGCGTGGCGGAAGGGCTCGAAGAGTCGTCCTTCTTGCCGGACTTGGCCGACTTGTCGCTCTTGTCCTTCGCCGCACCGGTGGCGTCCGAGCTCTGCGAGGGGCTGGGCGTCGCGCTGCTGCCGGCGTCCGAGGAATCGCTCGAAGCGCTCGAACCGGAGGAATCACTCGAAGCGGACGAACTGGGCGAAGTGGCCAGGCCGGAGGAGACGTAGGAATCGGAGTCGTCGGAGTTCGCGTCACCGGCCACGCCGGTGTCGACGCTGACCTCGCCGGAGCCCTTGCTGAGCCCGGAGAGCGGCCCGCAGGTCGGCCAGGCCTTGAGACCCTGGTCCGCGAGCACCTTCTCGGCGACGGCTATCTGCTGCGAGCGGCTGGCCTGGTCGGCGCTCGCGGCGTACTCCAGACCGCCGTGCGCCTCCCAGTTGTCCTGATCGAGCTGCAGGCCGCCGTAGTAGCCGTTGCCCTCGTTGGCGCTCCACGCGCCACCGCTCTCACACTGCGCCACCCGGTCCCAGGTGGTCCCGTCGGCCGCGCTGGCGCTCGCTGCGGCGAGCAACGGGATGGCGATCGCCGATCCGGTCACTCCTGCCGCGACGATGAGCGCCGGGGCCTGACGAGGGCGACGGTGACGGCCGTTCCCGGAGAGCATGCGAAAGCCTTTCGAGCGACAGCGGGGGAGCATCACGGCTCCCGCCAAGCGAGAGGCGGGGGTGCCGCGTTGATGGGTGAAGGTAGTCGCAGTCGATCGCTGGTTACAAGTCGATGCAGTACAGATCACGCGAAGATCACGGACTTGACGGACCGTCACGTTCCGGTGGTCGCGGAGGCGGCGTTTCCGGCATGCGGAAGGAGTCGTTCAGCCGGAGTGCCGAAGGGTCGCCGATGAACCGATCAAGGCCTATTTGACCGGGGTGAATTCGACCGGAAGCGTTCTCAATCCGCGCATAATGAGCCCTCCGCGCCATCGCAAATCGGCCGAATCCACGGCGAGTCGGAGGTCGGGGAGGCGCTGGAGGAGTGTGCCGAGCGCGGCCTGTCCCTCCAGCCGGGCGAGCGGTGCGCCCAGGCAGTAGTGGATGCCGTGGCCGTATCCCAAGTGCTGAAGGTCACGTCGCGAGAGGTCCAGGGTGTCCGGTTCCTCGAAGCGCTCGGGGTCACGGTCCGCGGCGGCGAGGACCACGAGGACCGGGTCGCCGGCCGCGATGTCCTGTCCGCCGATCCGTACGTCCTCGGTCGCGAAGCGCCAGGTGGCCAGTTCCACGGGCCCGTCGTAGCGCAGGAGTTCCTCGACCCCCGTCTCCAGCAGCCCGCTCTCCCCGGCCGCGAGGGAGTCCTGGAGAAGCGCCCGCTGCCCGGGGTGGGTGAGGAGGGCGTGCATGCCGTTCCCGATGAGGTTGACCGTCGTCTC
Source organism: Streptomyces aureus (assembly GCF_000725495.1). Lineage (GTDB taxonomy): Bacteria > Actinomycetota > Actinomycetes > Streptomycetales > Streptomycetaceae > Streptomyces > Streptomyces aureus_B. The sequence goes on along the minus strand of NZ_KL647041.1, from coordinate 220,135 downwards.
GAAGCCGGCGAAGAGCAGGATGAAGGCCATCGCCGCGGCCTCGTTCTCGGTGAGGTGCTCGCCGTGGTCGGAGGCGCGGATGAGCCCGGAGATGAGGTCCTCGCCCGGTTCGGGCTCCGCGGTCAGCGCCTCGCGCTTGCGGTGGATGAGCTCGGCCAGATAGCCGCGCATCTTCTTCACGGACCGGGCGACCCCGCCCCGCGGCCCGCCGCCGTGCCGGATCATCATGCCCGCCCAGTCCCGGAAGTCGTCCTGGTCCTCGCGCGGGACGCCGAGCAGGTCGCAGATGGCGTAGATGGGGAGCGGGAAGGCGAACTCGTGGATGAGGTCGGCGGAACCCCGGTCCGCGAACCCGTCGATCAGCCGGTCCGTCAGCTCGTGTACCCGCGGGGCGAATTCGGCCACCCGCCGGGGGGTGAACGCCTTGCTGACGAGCCGCCGCAGCCGGGTGTGGTCCGGCGGGTCGATGTTCAGCAGATGCGTCATCAGGTCGGCCTTGCGCTCCCCGGGAATCCCGGTCCGGCCCTTCGCGTGCGCGGGTTCGTCGTGATGGGCCGGGTTCTTGGACAGCCGCTGGTCGGCGAGCGTCTGCCGGGCGTCGGCGTACCGCGTGACGAGCCAGGCCTCGACCCCGCTGGGCAGCCGGGTGCGGTGCACCGGCGCGTTCTCCCTGAGCCAGGCGTAGGCGGGGTAGGGGTCGGTGGCGAACTCCCAGGTGAAGAGCTCGGGTGCCTCGGCGGGGAGTGCGTGCCCGGTCACGGTGCTACGCCCTCCGCCCCGCGGATCGCGTCCCGGTAGGTGCGGGCCGCCGCGCGCAGGGCCGCCTCGGGATCGACGCCCTGGGCCTCGGCTCGGACGGCCAGCGCCAGCAGTTCGTACCCGACGCCCTCCCCCGTGGGCAGCGGGACGTCGAGTCCCGCCGTACGCGCCCGGGACGACAGCTTGGCCGACAGGGCGAGACCCGCCTGGCCGAGCGGGACGCCCTCGGTGACGGAGGTGCGCCGCTTCTCCTCGGCCTTGGTGCGCAGCCAGTGCTCCTTGACCTCCTCGGGCGTGGTGGCCGTCTCGTCGCCGAAGACATGGGGGTGCCGGTGGATCAGCTTGGCGACGATCCCGCCGGCCACGTCGTCGATGGAGAACGGGGCCTCGGGATCGTCCTCGGCGATCCGGGAGTGGAACACCACCTGGAGCAGGACGTCACCGAGCTCCTCCCGCAGCTCGTCCCGGTCCCCCTCCTCGATGGCCTCGACGAGTTCGTACGCCTCCTCCAGGCCGTACTTCGCGAGGCCCTCGTGCGTCTGCCGGGAGGACCAGGGGCACTCGGCACGGATGCGGTCCATCACCTGGACGAGGTCGAGCAGGCGGGCGCCCGGCAGGTCGTACGAGGCGGGGAGCAGCTCCAGGTCCGGCATCCGTATGCGGCCGGATCCCGCCAGGCGGGCCAGCCCGTCGGTGAGCAGCGGTTCGCCCTCGCCGGTGGCGACGACGACCACCGTGCGGCCGCCGGCGCAGGCGTCGACCAGCTCCCGCGCGCTCGGGGACTCCTCGTCGACCCGGACGCCGGCCTCGCGCAGATACGGCACCTGGGGGTGCGCGCCGTCCGAGCACAGCACCCGGTCGGCGCCGTGCAGCGCCTGCCACGCCCCCCAGGACAGCAGGCCGGGGGCGACGCGGTGGCTGGTGGTGAGCAGCACGATCCGGCCGGAACCGGCGTCGCCCGCGCCCTCGGCGGCGTCGGCACCGGCCCCTTCGACGGCCTGTCGGGCGGCGGTGCCGCTCTCCGCGGTCGGGTCGGCCACGGTCGGGTCGGCCGCGGTCACGTTGCCTGCGGTCACGTCGGCCGCGGTCCGCTCACGGTCCTGCCCGGACCCCGTCGGTTCACTGGTTGCGTTCACCCCTCGAACGTAACCCACGCGACCGACGCCCCCGGAGTTGTCCACAGGCCGGGGAAGAGGCCGGTCCGCCGCATTGTCCACAGGCTCCCGGGAGGCGGCCGGTGCGCCGCCCCCGCCGCCGGACTACGCGGGCTGCTGACCTGCCGCCGTGGAGACCTCGCGCACCCACGGCGTCTTCGCGTCGACCCGGCTGCTCTTCTGCACGTCCCAGGTGCCGTAGCGCGGGTTCAGGTCGACGTGCAGTTCCTTGGACGCGGCGGACATCGCCTTCCAGAAGGCGGCCTTGCCGGCGGTGGTGTTCATGTCGATGCCGAGCTCACTGGCGAGCTTGCGGGCCTCGATCTCGGTGCGCAGGCTGTCGTCGAGACGCTTGGGCGCCACGCCGTAGTTCGACAGCCAGGCCGTCTCCAGCGCCTTCGGGCCGCCCGCCTGCTGTTCGAGAGCCGCACGCATCTCCTGGGTGTCCTTGCGGGTGACCTTCACCCCGGCGTTCCTGGCCGCCCGGTCCAGGACCCGGTCCAGGACCAGACCGTGCAGCGTGTCCCGGGTGAGGGTGCCGGTGCTCGCGACCACCTGCGCGTACTGGGCGTCGTCCTTGGTGGCGGCCCGCTGCGCCGAGCGCACCTCGTCCACCCGGCCCTGGAGCTCCGCGACGGTGATCCGGCTGCCGCCGACGACGGCCGCCGCCCCCGGATGGGCATCGCTGCCACAGCCGGTGAGCAGGGGGGCCGCGGCGACGATCGCGGCGGAGAGGACGAGCGCGGTGCGACGACGGCGGTGCAAGGAAGCCTCCCGAGGAGATTGTGCGACGGTGCACAAAGTCTTGCGGTGATCGATGGTAGGCAGTGGCCCGCCTCTCGGCCAGCCATTCGACCAACGATTCACGACGACTTCGGGCACCGCCGGACGAGGTCCGCCTCGCACGACGGCCGCGGTCCGCCCTTACGGGTGACCCCGGCCGCTCGATCGTCCGCCGCTGCCGCTCCGGCGGCCGCCCGCGTCAGCCGGTGATCGCGACCGGGGCGTCCCAGGCGTCGCGGTCCACCGTGATGGTCACGCCGCCGATGGTCTCCTTGCTGTTGACCATGTACTGGTGGGCGCGGCTGTGGTCGGTGAACTGGGTGGCGCCCCAGGGCCAGTCGCCGGTCGTGGTGTTCGACTTGTCCCACAGGGCGTACCAGAGGTTGCCCGGCAGGTCGGTCTTGTCCGTCGCGGTCGCGACGGCCTTGGCGCTGGAGCTGGTGAAGCCGTAGTACCCGGAGCGGTACGTCTTGGCGCGCAGGGCCTTGTCGAAGGAGCGCACGTACGTGAGCACGGCGTCGTTGCACGCCTTGTTCGTGATGTCGTACGACTCCATGTCGAGATAGACCGGGCTGCCGGCCTTCATGCCGAGGGCGGAGGCCTTGGCGACCGCGTCCGCTCCGTCGGCCGCGCCGAGCGAGGCGGCGGTGGCGGCGGTGATCTTCTCGGGGCTGCTTCCGGTCTGGCACGAGGGCTGGGCGCCGACGTACAGGGGGATGAGCTTCCAGCCCAGCGTGCTGACGGACTTCACCCAGGACGCGGTGAGGTTGGGCTGGCTGCATCCGCGGTTCTTGCCGCCGATGTACACGGCCGCGGCGCCGTAGAAGCCGGTGTGCCAGGCCTTCATCGCGGTGAGCGAGGGCGCGGCGCAGGTGTCGAAGGCGCGGCCCGTGAAGGTCTTCTGGGCGGGCCAGGTCGTGGCGGCCATGGAGGTCTGCGCGGCGACACCGGCACCGGCGACGACGGCGACCCCGGCCACGCCCCACGTGATGTACCGGCGCTTCCTCGACTGACGATGGTCGGACATGTGAACCCACCCCTGGTTGTGCCGGTGGTACCGGCCGGTTGTGCGATGACGGCGCACGTGGCTCGCGGCGGGACGCGCACGGCACGAAACAGCGCAACTTAACCGACCGGGCATGCCTGTTCGGGAAAGAGGACCCCTGGAAAGGCACAAGATCCTCCCAGGGAACGGCAAAGACTAGCGGCGCACCTGCCCCAGCCATTGCAGTGTCCGCCGGAGCTCGTCCGCGAGCGGGTGTCCGGGGCCGTACAGCCGCTCCACCTCGTGCAGCAGCCGGACCAGCGTGTCGCCCGCGGCGGCGCGGTCGCCGAGTGCCAGCAGCAGGTGACCGATGCGGCGGCGGATGTCGAAGGCGACGTCCGGGTCGCCGGCCGCGTACTGGTTCTCGTAGTGCGGCAGCAGCGCGCGGTACTCGGCGAGCGCCGCCGACGGGTCGCCCAACTGCTCCAGGCACTGGGCGGATTCGTAGCGGTGGCGCAGGGACTGGGGGTCGGCGGTGCCGGCTTCGGCGGCGCGTTCCTCGGCGAGGCGGCGCAGTTCGGGCAGCGCGCGCCGGTACTGGCCGTCGTCCATGAGCGTGGCCGCGTACTGCTTGCGCAGGGTGCGTACGACCGGGGAGTGCTCGCCGTGCTGCTGTGCGGCGGCGGGCAGGATCGCGCCGAGGATGTCGACGGCCTGGGTGATGCGGCCCTCGCCGAGAAGGCGCTTCACCTCGTCGACGGCACCTGCGACATCGGCCGTCCCGGCGGCCGGCGCGACCGGGGCGGGCGGGGGCGCGGGCGGGCGCGCACGGTCGGGCCAGGGGGCGAACGGGCGTAGGAAGGGACGCGTGGGGTCGAGTGGCGCCCCGGTGGGGGTTCCGCGTGCGGGCAGGAGCGGCACCAGGTGCTCGTACACCTCCTGCGCGGAGGCGGGCCGGTGCTGTGGGTCCTTCGCGAGCAGGCGCAGGACCAGGCTCTCCAGCGCCTCCGGGATCTCGGGGCGGAGCCGGCGCACGGGCAGCGGCGGCTCGTACAGGTGCCGGTGCAGCACGCCGAGCGCCGTCGAGCCGGTGAACGGCACGTCGCCGCTGAGGAGTTCGTGCATCAGCACACCGAGCGCGTACAGGTCGGTGTAGGGACCGACCGCGCCGCCCATCGCCTGCTCGGGCGCCATGTAGGCGGGCGAGCCGATGGGAGAGCCGGTGTGCGTGAGGCGCGTCGTGTCGGTGTCCATGACGGAGGCGACGCCGAGGTCGAGGACGGTCACGGTGCCGTCCGGTCTCACCATCACGTTGCGCGGCTTGAGGTCGCGGTGGACGATCGGCACGGAGTGCACGGCGCTCAGCACGGCGCACAGCTGCGCCGCGACCGCGACCGCCCACTGCCACGGGTAGGGGTCGTGTTCGGCCAGGTGATCGGAGAGGTCGGCGCCGTCCACGTACTGCATCACGAGGAACAGCTCCTCGCCCTCGCTCCCCGCGTCGTGCACGGTGACCAGGCCGGGGTGGTCGACCTGGGCGGTCACCCTGCACTCGCGCGCGAAGCGGCGGCGCAGTTCGTCGGTCTCCTGGCCGGCGACCTTGTCGGGACGCAGCAGCTTCACCGCGACGCGCCGGTCGAGCCGCTGGTCGTAGGCCGTCCAGACCTGGCCCATGCCTCCCTGGCCTATGAGCGTGGCCAGTTCGTACCGTCCGGCGACGACGCGCCCGGCCTCCGCGCTCACCGTCCGCCCTCGCGGTCGCCGTCGTGCCGGTCCCCGTGCTGGCGCAGATAGTCGCTGAGCTCGTCGAGTTCGGCACGCACCTGGTCGATACGGCCGGCCGGTGCGACGCGCTGCGACGGCGGCCGGGGCACCGGCGCCCCCGGCAGGTACGCCTGCGGTACGGGCGGCTGGGGCTGCGGGTGCGGCGGCTGCTGGGCCTGCGGGTGCTGCGGCTGCGGGTGCTGCGGGTGCTGATGCTGCGGTGCGAGGACGCCCGGGTACGGCGCGGCGGGCGGCACGGGGTGCGGAGATCCGTAGGACCCCGGGGCGGTCTGCGCGTGGGGCGGTGCGTGGCCCGCGGACCGCCGCCCCGCCTCGTGGAGGCGGATGTCGTGGACGAGGTGGTACGCGACGCTGCCGACGCCGAGGATCAGTGCGACGGCCAGCGCGATGTCGCCCCTGCGGTCGTTCTCCGGCACCGTGCCGACGATCACGAGCGCGGCGACGGACACCGGCAGCGACACCCAGGCCGCCACCCAGTCGAACCACCGTCCGCGCTGGAGCGCGACCCGGAACAGCGGAGCACAGGCGAACAGACCGCACGTCAGGAGCGCGGCCGCGGCGAACAGCACGCGCAGCGTGATGACGGTTCCCGTGCTGCGGGAGGGCGGCGCCCCGTCGTGGCCGTACATGACTGCTCCCGGGCCTGGGTCTCGGTGTCGGAGTCCGAGCGTATAGGCCGACCCGGATGGCCGGTCCCGGGTTGTACGGAACGTTGTCCGGCCGGTCACCTCGTACGACGTCGCAGGTGGCGCCCGGGTCCGGGCCCCACGACGGCCGGGGTGACGGGCGCGGCGCACGGGGCGCGCGGGGCTCAGCCCGGGGGCACGGTCCCGTCCGTCAGACCGTCGTACATGCCGCGCACGAACAGGTCGCCCAGCCTGCCCGCGTGCCGCAGCGCTCGCTCGAACTCGTCGAGCGCGTGGAAACGGGCGCCGTAGCGCCGCTGTTCGTCCAGCGGGAGCCGGGGCAGTTGCAGCCGGCGCACGTCGAGGCGGGTGGCGGTGGATGCGTAGCTGCTGGCCTGGCGGTTGTTGGCGGAGCCCCGCAGGAACCCGGCGAGGAACCACGGGTCGAGCGCCGCGGGATCGGGACGCAGCAGGACGAGGTTGCGTCCGAGGACGGCGCCGGCCGTCGTGCCGTCGACCACCCGGACCACCGAGCCGCCGCCGAGCACCGGCACGACCACGTCGCCCGTCTCCGTCAGCACGGCCTCCTCGTCGCTCTCGGGCAGGGTCCCGGTGGGACCGGTGCCGGCGAGCACGTCGTGGTCGGTGAGGACGGGTGCCCGCGTAGGGCCGCCGTTCCCGCCCGTACGCATCACCAGGGCGCTGCCGCGGGCGAGTTCGCCGACGGTGGTGAACGTCCAGCGGCCGGGCTGCGCCGTGACGGCGGGAGCGGGGGTGAGACCGGCGGTCAGGCGCAGCGTCCCGTCGAGGCACGCGCGCACGGCCGCGAGCTGCTCGGCGCCGTCGACCGCCGCCGGGGGCGGGAGGTGACGGGCCGGGGCGAGGTCGACGTCGTCGTCGAGGAGTTCGATGACGGGCAGGGAGCGCGCCAGACCGGGCCGCTCCTGGATCGTGCCGTCCCGGTCGTGGGCCCGCCAGGCGTCGAGCACGACGTCCCTGACGGCGCCCCAGTCCGGACCGCCGCGCCCCTCGCCGGCGAACTGCCCGGCGTCGGCGAGCAGTACCTCGGGCCGGCCGGGCGCCTTCTCCGGCCGGCGCAGCACCCACAGGTGCAGGGGGATGTTGTACGGGGCCGCGGCGCCGACCGGCAGCGCGACGACGGCCCGCAGCGCGCCGCGGCGCAGCAGGTCGGCGCGGATGCGGCGGCCGGAGCGGCGGGAGGCGGTGGCGGGCGGCATGAGCAGGACGGCGGTGCCGCCGTCCCGCAGCCGGGCCAACGCGTGCTGCACCCAGGCCAGTTCGGACTCGGCACGGGCCGGGAAGCCGTACTCCCAGCGGGGGTCGTAGGCCAGTTCGTCATGGCCCCAGTTGCGTTCGTTGAACGGGGGGTGGCACAGGACGGCGTCGGCGCGCAGGTGCGCAAACGCGTCGGCGCGCAGGGTGTCGCCGGTGGCCGCGCTCACGGTGGCCCTCCCGTGCAGGGCGAGCCGCAGCGCGGTGAGCACGGCGAGCTCGGGGGCGCTGTCCTGGGCGTGGAACTCCTGGCCCGGGCGGACGTCGCAGGCGAGCAGCAGGGCTCCGGTGCCGCAGGCCGGGTCGAGGACGGCGCGGGCGGGTCCGGCCACCTCGGCCATGAGGCGGGCGAGTTCGGCGGGGGTGGGCGTGTACTGGCGCGGGTTGGCGTCGAGGTGGCGCCCGAGCAGGAACTCGAAGGTCTGGGGGGCACCCGACTCGGCGGCGAGTTCGGCCACGCCGCGGAGGAGGGGAACGGAGGCGAGCAGCCGGGGCGTCCGGTCGAACGGCGGGGTGTCCGTCTGTTCCAGCGCGGTCGGCAGCAGGGCGGCGAGGCGCTCGTCGGAGCCTGCGCTCGCTTCCCGCCAGGCCGTCGGCCGGTCCTGGACGAGCAGCAGCACACGGCCGGCGTGGGCGAGTGCGGTGGCGGGACCTTCCGGGTGGCCGACGAGGTGCTGCCAGACGCGTTCCCGCAGGGGCACTTCGGCGAGTTTCCCCTGCCGGCGGAGCCATGCCTCGACCTCGGCGAGGGCGAACGACGGGCTGGTCTCGGTGCCTCCGACGGGCTTGGGGAAGTCGGCGTGCCGACGGCGCCAGTTGCTCACGGCCGCACGGCCGACGCCGGCCAGCCGTGCGATTCCGGCGGCGGTCACCTCGGTCGCGTTGTCCTGCACTCGCCCCGCTCCTCTTGTCGGCACCCGTGCCTGTGTGGCGTCGAGCATACCGACGCAGCCACGATTCGCCCGTTCACACCGTGCACTCAACTGAGTATGTGAACCGTGTTGACTCGATTCACAGGCTCTGCTGTGATGGACCCAGCCAAAGAGCGGCCGCCGTCGGGGCGTTCGCGGGAGGGGAAGAGTCGTGGGCATGATCGGCAGGGCCGCACTGAGTGCCACCGTGGGCCTCGTCGTCATCGGTGTCGTCTCGGCGAACGCCGACGGCCACGGCCGCGCGGGTGACGGCGGAGGCGGAGGCGGAGGCTCCTCGGCGTCCGCGGCTCCCCGGCCCGGCCCCCGGGAACACGCCGGCGGGGACGAGCGGGCGAAGGCCGCGTTCGCGGGGACCGGCGTCTTCCGGGTCCACCGGGACATCGCCCCCGGTACCTATCGCACCACCGGCAACACCGACGGCTCCTGCCACTGGGAACGCACCGGGGACACCGGCCCCGGCGCGGACCCGCGCATCGCGCGAGGCGACGTCACCGGCACGGCCGTCGTCACGATCGGCGCGAAGGACACCTACTTCAGGACGTCCGGCTGCACGGACTGGAAGAAGACCGGCTGACCGGCCGCCGCACACCCGGCCCGGCAGCACCGCCGCCGCACACCCGGCCCCGCGGCACCGCCGCCGCCGCTCCCGCAACCGAAAGCACCGCACGAACGGGCGTCCGGCCCGTTCCCACCTCACCTTCGAAGGACAGATCCAGATGCGTCATCCCTCCCGCGCGGCCAGGACACTTCTCGCCGCGGCCGTGCTCCCGCTGGCCCTGACGGCCTGTTCCTCGGCGACCGGCACCTCGTCCTCCTCCGCCACGGCGAGCAAGCCGTCCAAGGACCCCGACGCCGGCCTGCTGACCGGCGCGCAGCTCAAGAAGGCACTCGCGCCCGCCTCCTTCTTCGCCTCCGGCTTCGCGGTCGACCCGAAGGGCGAGCGGGACTCGGGCACCACGTACACCGAACAGAGCGCCGCCCCCGCGGCGAAGCCCGACTGCACCCTGCTCGGCGGCACCAGCTGGATAGCGATCACCGGCGACTCGGGCGTCTCCTTCGCCCAGAACGACTACGTCAGCAAGGACACGTCCGAGGACATCGCCCAGGAGATCGACACCTTCCGCGGCACGACGGCGGCGAAGGTGATGGCCGGCCTGAAGAAGGCCGTCGCCGCCTGCGCGTCCTACACGGACTCCGACACGCACACCAAGGTCAAGGTCACCGGTGCCGACACCACCGGTCTCGGCGACGCGGCCTACACCATCACGCTGACCGACAGCGCCTGGCAGAACGGCTCGACCCTGATCGCCGCGCAGTCCGGCACGGACGTCGTCACGGTCATGTCCACGGACGGCCACGACAACGGCGCGGCCACCGCGAAGAAGCTGGCCACCCGGATCGTGACCTCCCTGAAGGACGAACACGCGCACGCGTGAGCCGTCGAATGGGACCATGACGCCCCCGGGTGGTCTTCCTCGGGAACCCGGGGATGCTCCCGGGGGGTACATGGGGTCATCGGGGGTGTGATGGACAAGCGCTTGGAAGCCGGCTGGTTCCAGCGGCTGGTGTGGGCGGTCGTGGCGGTCGGATCGGTCGGTCTGCTGGTCTGGCTGCCGTTCCTCTACGTGGCGATCCGCCGCGGACGGGGGTCCGACTGGGGCGCGTTCATCGCGTTCGCGCTGTACGAGGTGGGGTCGGTGTCGTTGGCGAACGTCCCGGCCGACAAGGGGAACGCGGCCCTGGGCCTCGTCGCCATCGCCACCCTGGGCATCGCCGTGTGGCTGCTGGTGGGCCCGCTGTTCGACAAGCCCACGCCGCGCACCGGCGCGGGCCGGCTGCCCGGCGACCCCTGGGGGGCCGCCCAGACGCCCGGCAACCCGTACCTGCGCTGACGCCCGGGGCCGTCGCCCGCGGGCTCTCATCCCTTCCGGGTGCCGCGCGCGACCCTGACGGCGGGCCAGGCCAGCAGCCCGCCGACGCACCACAGGAAGAGGGCGAGCGCCGCCCACTCCCCCGTGGTGGTCTCCGGGTCGGAGAAGCCGAAGACGGTGTACATCAGGGCCAGCAGCGACCAGAGCCCGGCGAGGGTCCCGAAGATGACGAGGACGGCCTTCTGGCCCACGGTCCGCCGCGTCCGCTCGTCCGGCCGGCGGCCGGCGGCGGACCCGGGACCTCGGCCCTCGCCCGGGCCCGCGCTCTCCCGGGCGACGGGCTCGGGCCGCCGCTGTCTGGGCGGCAGCTGCACGGCCGTGCCCGCGGGCAGCGCCGCGTCGATCGTCGCCATGGTGTGCGCGTCGATCCCGTACTCCCCGGGCTCCACCTCCACGCAGATCCCGTCGGTGCCGATGAGCCGGCGTCCGCCGTCGGGGAAGCTCAGCACGGCCGCGCAGGCGCGGTAGGGAACGGTGACCGCGTCGCCGCCCGCCGTGAGGCTCACTCCCTCCGAGCCGACGACCAGGGCCGTCCCGTCCTTGCGGACGGACGCGAACCGCTTGCCCGTTACGGCGTACGACGACTTGGTGGGAGCGGCCGTGTAGCCGGCCCAGTCGGCCGTGTGTCCCGCGGGCGCCTGGAGCAGCGCGGTCCCTTCGGCCTCCAGCGCGACGGCGTGCACCTGCCCCGGGGTCACCGCCCACAGTTCGCCGCGCAGTTCGTCGAGCGTGCGTGGCCGCCGGTGGGCGAGCAGGTCCTCGGCCGCGCCGGGCAGCCGTCGTACGGCCGCGTCGGGCGCGGTCAGCGTCGCGTCGCTGCGTCCGCGTACGGCGTCGAGGTCGGCCTGGGCGATCCGGCCGGCCCGGAGCCCGGCGAGGACGTCGACGAATCCGCCGAGGACCGCGTCCTGCTTGGCGGGCAGGGCGTCCGCGAAGGCGGTGACGGTCGCGAAGCCGTCCCGCCGGGGGGCGTAGTCGCTCGCCGCCGTGTACGAGTAGCCGCCCTCCTGGCGCAGCGAGCGGGAGAGCTCGCGCTCCAGGACGCCCGCGTACAGCCGGGCGGCGGTGGTGTCGGCGACGACGGCGTCGAGCAGGACTCCGCCCGTGCCGTCGGAGAAGTAGGCGGGAGCGGCCGGAAGGGCGGAGGTGACCTGCGGCATCGGACGGCGCCGGCCGCCGGGCAGTGTCAGCGAGAGCCCGGCGGGCAGCCGCTCCCCCGCGACCCACAGCACGGCGTTGTCCCGGGTGAACCACGTCTGCGCCCAGCGCCGTACGTCCTCCGGCCGCGCCTGCCGCACGCCCCACTCGGGATAGCTGCTCAGGCCGTAGCCCTGTGCCCCGTACCGCCACAGCGGGAGCCGGCCCGTCTCGCGCCGGGCCTCCTCGGTCCGCAGGATCTCCTTCTCGGTCTCCAGCCGCTCCATGGGCAGGTCGGCGAGGGAGGCGCACACGCCGTGCAGGTAGGCGACGACCTCGTGCTCGGCGCCCTCCACATGGAAGTGGGTGAACGCCGCCTTGGTCGCCCCGTTGAAGTGATAGTCCGCCAGACCCTGGCGGTGCAGTGCCAGATGCTCGACGAGATGCGTGATCCCCGCCCCGGCGAGGGTCTCGTCGGCGACACCGACGCGGAAGACGAGTCCGGCCCGCACGGGCCCGGTGGCGTACGCGAAGAGGGTCGGTATGCCGTCGGTCTCGGTGTGATGGATGGCCTGGCTCATCGTCCGTCTCTGTCTCTGTCGCTGCCCGTGCGTCTGCCGCTGTCCGTGTCCGTGTGTGTGCCCGTGGCCGCCGTGTCCGGCATCGGCTCAGCCCCTTCCGGAGCGGCCGAGGGCGGCGGCGCGGTGGCGTACGTACTGCTCCCTGGCGTCGCCGAGATAGCCCCACGGGTACTCGGAGGCCAGATTGCCGAGCGCGCGGAAGTGCGGGGCCGCCCGGGCGGTGTCCCCGACGAGTGAGAAGAAGGCGGCGAACTCGCCCTGCACGCTGACCCAGCCGTAGCCCGGCCGGTGGTCCGGGTGCAGGACGGACCGTTCGGCGGCCTCGACGACCTCGGCGTGGACGTGGGGCTGCCGCAGGTACGCGGCGCGCGCGTTGCCGTCCGCGGGCAGGTCGAGCCAGTGCTCCATGTGCGCCTCGGCCACCAGTCCCCCGCTCAGCGCCCCCGCGGGCGCCGAGAGCAGGCACGCGCGGGCGAAGCCGTGCGCCGCCTCCCAGCTTCCGCCCCATTTCGGGCACAGCTGCTGGAGGAGCCGGGCCTGGCCGGTGAAGTGGTGCGGATGATGGGCGGCCAGCCGGTCGTACCTGCGCCGGGCCTCGTTCTGCCCGAGCTGGAGGCCCCGGGCCGTGTTCAGGCGCTCGGCCCAGGCCGAGTGGAAGGACGGGTCCAGGGCCGTCGCACGGATCAGCGCCTGTTCGCCCACCCGCAGGTGTTCGTGCATCTGCCGGAACTGGTCCCGGCTGACGTGCTCGGCCCGCGCGGCCGTGCGGATCGACCAGCCGATCGCCACTTCCCGGCTTCCGAGCATCGTCAGGGCCAGTACGTCGTCGGGTACGGCGGCGACGACCTCCCGCAGGAAGTCCTCGACGCCGGGCACGTCGGCGACCGCGCGGATCAGGACGGACCGGTCGGTCTCGTAGGGCAGCTTGTCGAAGTACGTCCGGATCGCCGCCCAGTCCCGTGCTTCGGCGGCCTGCCGCAGCCAGCCCGTCTCGGGGTAGGCGGAGGCGAGCTCGAAGTCGGGTGGCAAAAGGGTGGCGTCGGTCGGCATGGAGCGGATGGTAGGCCGAGGATCAGGTGCGATTTCCGCCGAGGCCGGAGGCACCCGAGGGGACAGAAAACTCAAATGCTGCATACAGGCTTCTGCTTGACCTCCCCATGAATGATCTTGACTTTCCCATGGGCCGAACTTGATGTCGTCTTGCGGGAAGTGACCGTTCGGCCTTTCCCTGGCTTGAAACACTCCTCGGGCAAGTGAGGGGAGTCGGGCCAGGACCGACGGGCGGGGGACCGAAGGCGGCCATGACGGCGGCCGGCGCGACCGGACCCGACGCCCCGCTCGTCCCCACCCGTCATCAGGAGTCCCTCCATGGCCATGAGCGCCCGCCGCAACAGACAACTGCTGGAGACCACCGCCCCCTTGCTCCTCCCGGGCGAGCAGGTCGAACTCACCAGCCTCGCCTCCATCGGCACGGTCTCGGTGCGCAAGCAGGCGCTGACCACGATCGTGGTCGCCGTGCTCACCCTGGGCATGGTGATGGCGACGGTCCGGCCGCGCGCGGCCTACGTCGTCCTGACGAACCAGCGGATCCTGTTCTTCGACGCCAACCAGGGCGGCAGGCCGGGCAAGCTGCTGATGAACATGGCCCGCCCGTACGTCACCGCGACCGCGGCCAGGAAGGCGTTCCTCGGCCTGAAGACGGTCACCCACCTGAGCGTCGAGGGCCAGGAGGGCACGCTGAAGGTCGACTTCCCGGTCCAGACCCGCGCGGACGGCCATGTCTTCGCGGGGGCGCTGCCGGTCACGCGCTGACGCGGCCGGCCGGGGTCGCCGCGGGCGGCGGCCCCAGCTCGCACCACAGCACCTTGCCGTTCCGGCCGAACAGGTCGTCGCCGAGCGGGTGGCCGCCCCAGGCGTCCGCGTAGTGACGCACGAGGAAGAGGCCGCGCCCGCCGGCCGCACCGGCCGGCACGGGACCGAGCACGCCGTACCGCCGGTCGAACGGGGGCGGGATGTGCGGGTCGGTGTCCCAGACGCTGATCCGCAGCCGGCTCCAGCCGAGGGCCCGGAGCCGCAGCGTCGCGGGCCCGCCGGAGTGCCGGTAGGCGTTGGTGACGAGCTCCGAGGCGAGCAGTTCGGCGGCGTCGACGATGCCGGACATCCCGTGCCCGCGGAGAACCGTCCTGAGGGTGACCCGGGCGACGCGGGGCGCGAGCGGATCGTACGGAAGCTGGAGGGCGTACGCCCAAGAGGGGGACGCATCGGACTTCTGCGGGGATACGGTGACCATGAACGCCTCCTGCGGTGGGGGTATTCGGGTTCGCTCTACCGGCCCGGCCGGGCGGTGGCATGCCGCGGGGGGTACGCCGCTGCGCGCATGACGTCGTACGGGGGTGCGGGGCACTTCCGGCTTATGGGCGGGGCGAGTTGAGCGACTCGGACTCCATGACCGTAGGGCCAATAGTGATAGCCCTGCTACCTTCCCAGTGATAATCCAGGCGGATTCACTCGTGCGAGGGACCGCAGCCGATCCGTCGTGCGACGAGAGGAACGGCAGTGCCGCCCACCAACACCCCGACCCTGCGGCAACGCCGTCTCGGCATCGAACTGCGCAAACTCCGCGAGAACGCCGGCCTCACCTCCACCGAGGCGGCGAGCAGCCTCGGCTTGCAGCAGTCGCGGCTGAGCATGATCGAGGCAGGCCGCTACCCGGTCGGCGCGGACCGCGTCCGCGCCATCGCGCGTACCTACGACTGCGCAAACGAATCCCTGCTCGACGCCCTCACGTCGATGACCGGCCGACGCACCCGCGGATGGTGGGACGAGTACCGGGACCAGCTTCCCGCGGATCTGGTCGACCTCGCCGAACTCGAGCACCACTCGTCCGAGTTGAGGGTGTCGCTCACCATCCACATTCCGGCCCTGCTGCAGACTCCCGATCACACGCGGGCCATGCTTCGAGAAGCCGTCCCCGCCTTCCGCGCCTACGAGATCGAGCACCGGCTCTCGCACCGCATCAAGCGTCAGACCGTCCTGCACCGCACCAGTCCCCCGCCGTACACCGCGCTGCTCCACGAGGCGGCCCTGCGTATCCGGTACGGCGGGACGGCCACCTCCCGGGCCCAGTTGGCCCACCTGCTCACACTCAGCGAGGAGGACCACATCACGCTCCGGGTGATCCCCTACGCCTGCGGCGGCTTCCCCGGAAACGGGCAGTCGATCAACTACGTGCACGGCTCCGATCCGCACCTCGACACCGTGCAGCTGGACACCCACCACGGCTGCGACTTCCTCGACGCACAAGCCCAGTTGGAGAAGTACCGAACTATCCTCGACCGCATGGAAACCGTCGCGCTCAAGCCCGCCCCCACCCGCGACCTCGTCAACGACATCCTCCGGAGCCTGTGAGCGGTGCCCCCCATAACCCCGTACGCCTGGCAGAAGTCCTCGTTCAGCCCGGATGGTTCGGACTGCGTCTACGTCGCCACCACCCCCACCGGAACGATCCTCCTCCGCGAGAGCGACGAGCCGGAGACCGTCCTCGCCACCGGGCCGCGCCAGCTCGGTGCGCTGATAGCCGCCCTGCGTGACTAGAGCAAGTGCTCTTGTGCGTCGCGGCCGAGGTGGCGCCGCAGATCACGTGAATGCGCTGCACACACGTGCCGTGCCTCACTATCGAGGCCGCGGGACAACCTTTCCGGCGCTGAACTCTTCTCTTCGGGATGAAGATCTTGAAGAGGCGACCTCGCCTACTCATACTCCTGACCCTGGCCGTCGTGGCGGCCGTGACAGCAACTGTCGTCATGGTCATCCAGGCGAACAGGATGCCGACGCTCTCCCCGCGCGAGGAACGTGACCGGGCCGCGTCCGGAGCGAGCGTCCCCAAGGGGCAGGCGGACTGCCGGAAGGCCAAGTGCATTGCGCTCACCTTCGACGGAAATCCGGGCGAACCCACCGACCGGCTGATGGACATCCTGAGGGAGTACGGGGCGCCGTCGACGTTCTTCCTCGAGGGCCGACGCATCCACAAGTTCCCGGATGTGGTGCGACGGATCGCCGAGGAAGGCCACGAGATCGGCGACCACACCTGGACGCACGCGGTGCTGACCGATGTCTCCGATGCACAGATCCGTGACGAGCTGCGCCGCACGGCACGTGCCGTCGCCGGCATCACCGGCACTGAGCCGACGCTGATGCGCCCGCCCCAGGGCCGCACCGACGACCGCGTCTCCAAGGTCTCGAAAGAACTGGGGATGGCGCAGGTGTTATGGACGGTGACCGCGAAGGACTACGAGACGGACGACACCGCGCTCATCACCAGGCGCGTGCTCGCGGGCGCCGGCCGCGACGGGATCATCCTGCTCCACCCGCTGCACAAGGGCACCGTGCCGGCCATGCCTTCCATCCTGAAGACGCTCAGCGAACAGGGCTACACCTTCGTGACCGTCTCCCAACTGCTCGCTCCGGCCAAGGCGGAGCCCGGCAAGATCTACAGGTGACCGACGCGCGAAGCGTCCGCGTCCTGGCCCCTCGGGCGTTGTCGGAGGCGGTCGGTAGGGTCGGCGCAGCCGATCAGCGGAGGAGCGTGCGCATGAGATCTCCGGCCGAGCTGGACGACGTCCGGTGGTCCCGGCTGGGCAACGCCCTCGGCCCCGCCGAGGACGTACCGAAGCTGATCAGGGTGCTCTACGGGGACGACGAGGAAGCCGCCGACGAGGCGCTCCACGATCTGTTCGACTACCTCCACCACCAGGGCGCGATCAGCCGGGCGTCGGGCCCCGCCGTCCCCTTCCTCGCGCACGCCGCCCTGCACGCGCCGGGCAGGCGGGACAAGGTGCTGGTGCTGCTCGCGGTCCTCGCCGGCCACGACCCCGGCGCCCTCGCACCGCCGCGCCGGCCCCGAATCGGCAGCGCCGCGGCCTTCGCGGAACTCCGCGCGGAACTCCGAGCCGTGCTGCCGGAGTTGCTGCCCTGCCTCGGGGATCCCGACCGTGGGGTGCGCAGGGCCGCGCTCCGGACCGTGGCGGCCGTGGCCGACCTGGTCCGGGACGAGCTGCGGAGCCTGGTCGTCGAGCGGGTGGAGGCGCTGTACGCCGACGACCCCGTCCCGGCGGTACGGGCGGACGCGCTGGTGCTCCTGGACCGGTTCGGTCGGGCGCCGGAGTCCCTGGACAGCCCGCTGCCTCAGGTGCGGCTCGCCGCCGCCCAGCTGGCCGCCGAACGGTCCGGACCCCCGTACGCGGCCGAACTCGTCGCGGTCTTCACCGAGGACGGTGCCGAACCCGACTTCGGCGAGGACGACCACCCGTGGTCGGGCACCGCCACCCAGGAGCAGCGGATCACCGCCCTGCTCGCCGGGGACCCGGACGCCGGCCTCGGCGTGGCGTCCCGCTGGATAGCGGCCGGGGACATCGGCTCCCGCGGCTCCCGGCTGGCCGGAAAGGTCGCCGAGAAGTGGCGCGACCGCGAACGTGAGGTCCTGGAGCTGTCGCTGGCCGCGCTGCCGCACACGAGCCAGCCGGCCTCCCTGCTCCGTACGATCGCCTACTGGGTCGAGTGCCTGCCCGAGCTGGACGCGACCCTCCGGGACGGACTCCACCGGTACGCCACCACCGCCGACGACAAGACGGCCGAACACGCGCTCCACGCCCTGGTGAACGCGCGCGACCCCCGTGCTCTGGACCTGGTGCTGAGCCGGCCCGCCGCCCGCCTGATCGCGGCGGCGGCCCGGTGCTTCCCCGAGGCGGGTGACCGGCTCGTCCCGCTGATCCGCCGCAAGCTGGCCGCGGGCGCCGGCGACGGCACGGCCCTGATCCAGGCCCTGGCGCCGCTCGGCGCGGCGGCCCGCGCGGCCCTGCCCGAAGTGGTCGACTGCCTCAGGACCGGCCGCGCGGCCGTCGCCGCCGCCCGCCGGCTCGGCGTCGACGGCGAGAACACCCCGGAGATCACCGGCCTGCTGCTCGACGCCACGCGCAGCGGCAGAGCCCTGCCGAGGACGGTCGCGGCCGTGGCCCACTTCCGGCTGACCGGTGACCCGGAGGCGGCACTGCTCACCTACCAGGACGTGCTGTCGTCCGGAGGCAGCCAGCCCTACCACCACCTGATCGATCTAGAGCCGATGGGCGCGTACGCCGCTCCGCTGCTGCCCCTTGTCGAGTTCCTGCTGGAGAGGGGCGGCCGCGCGACGCGCGAGGGCGCCGCCGAGGCACACCTCTGGATCACCGGTTCCCCGGACCGCGCGGTCCCCGCCCTCACCGCCCTGGCCGACACCACCGGGGTCGGCCTGAACGCACTGAAGGCCCTGGCGGCGGTGGGCTGTTCGCCGAAGGAACTCCACCCCGCCCTGCGCTCCTACGCGTCCTCCCCGGAACGCCTCATGCCGGACTCCCCGCGCACGGGCCTGAAGCACGGCGACGACGAACTCCGCACGGTGTCCCGCCGGCTGCTGGCGATGGGCTGACGCCGATGACCTCGGCTCCGGGCGGCGCCCCTCCCGCGACCCGGCTCGAACGCACACTCGCCCATGGGAACACTCCGTAACAGCTCGGCCACACAGGCACACCACGGTCCTCTGGGCACCAGCATCGCGGACATGTACAGAACCACCTCTGCCGCCGCCTCGGCCGTCGCGCCCGTCGTCGCGCTCCTGACCCTCCTGACCGCATGCGGGAACGCGCCCGCGAAGACATCGGCCGACGCGCACGAACCCGCGAAGGCGAGCACCCGCGCGGCCGGCCCGGTCACCGCGCGAGACGCGTTCCGGGTCATGTCCGCGCGGGTGCGGACGGCGACGCTCACCGGAACCGTCACGGCGGAGAACGACCCGAACCATCTGCTCGGCCGCCCGGGCGAGTACACGTCCAAGGTCACCTTCTCGGACAGCTGGGTGCAGGCGTCCCAGGTGACGGGCGCGGACCCGGGAGCCGTCGAACGCGGTGGCGCGGTCGAGGCGTTCGCGAGCGCGTCGGACGCCGAGGCGCGCGCCGTGTACATCCGCGACATCGCCAAGTCCTCACCGGCCCTGACCGAGTACGACTACGTCCGCGGCTCGGTCCTCGTACGCGTCTCCCGCTACCTCACCCCGAAGCAGGCGGCGGCGTACGCCACGGCCGCGGAGCAGCTGGGCTGAGGGGCCGGGCGGTCATCGGGGCCCGGCGCCCGAACGGCGGCGGACCCACCGGGCAGAACAACGCCCCGCGCGCCTCGGCCACTTGGCACATGGCCCCCGGAACCCGGTGTTCGCCCGATGGGCGCGGACCCGTCGGCGCACCGGCCTTGGGGTCCGCTCCTGTCACTTCGCGTGGAACCTGCCCGGCGCCTGGGTCGGGTTGCCGCCCGACGGGAGCTTCTGGCCGGGGCAACTGCCCAGGACCTTCTTCATCGCGGCCTTCTCGGCACCGGTGACCCAGAGTCCGTACTTCTTCTTCACCGCCACCTGCGCGGCCACGTACGTGCAGCGGTACGCCTTGTTCGGCGGGAGCCAGGTCGCGGTGTCTCCGTCGCCCTTGCTGCGGTTGGCGCTCGCGCCGACGGCCCGGAGGTTGAGCGGGTCGTTGGCCAGCGCTATCCGCTTGCTCGCGTCCCAGTACTTGGCACCCGTCTGCCAGGCGTCGGAGAGCGCGACGAGGTGATCGATGTCGACCAGGCTGCGCCCGCGGACGAACGTGACGTCCTTGCCGCCGTAGGGGTCGGGTTCGAGGACACCGCCGGACACCCTGCACTTGCCGTCGCTGAACTTCACGTTCTTCAGGTCCCGCTTGAGGATGTCGTCGCGGGTGTCGCACCGGTTGGCGTCGGTGTCCGCCCAGGCCGTGCCGAACCGCTCCCTGCTGTACCCGGTCTTGGGCGCGCGCCCCTTCACGGCCAGCGAGTCCACGGCGGAGAGCGCGGGCCCGCCGCCACCGCCGGCGGCCGTCTCCTGCGGCCCCTCCGAGCCCAGCGCGTCCTTCTTGCAGCCGCTGAGTCCGGCACCCATGACCAGCACCACCAGCGCGGCGGCAGCCGCCCCACCCCTCACACGCAGCACGACGCCCCTCCCCTTCGCCTCCCCGGACCCGTCCCGATCGGACGTGATTCCCGTCTGCCCAAGGTAATGGGCGCCATGCCCCTGCCATACCGGGCATCAATGGGCAAGAGGCGCACGCCGGGCGTATCGTCGGTCGTGAGTCACCCCGGAAGGAGCTCTGGATGGGCATCTTCGACAAGTTCAAGCACAACAAGGCGGCGCAGGACAAGGCAGCTGACATGTCCGATGCCGCTGAGAAGCAGGTCAACCAGAGGACCGGCGACAAGTACACGGACAAGGTCGACGAAGCACAGCAGAAGGCCGAGGGCGCGATGGGCATGGACCGTAATCGCGACCGGCCCCCACAGTCGTAACCGGAGAGATTCGGAAAATCACCCCCTCGAGCCCCACCACGGCATGCCCGCCGGGTGGGGCCGCGGCTGTCGCCCCGCCCCACACCTCGCCCGCATTCCGCCGGGTGCCCCCACATTCCGCCGGACCGCACATCCCCGGCTTCGCGCCCGACCCTCCGGACGAGGCCGCACCGCCGACCCGTTTCAGACCTTCCCGATCCCCAGGGTCGTCTCCGACGGGAGCAGTCCCGAGCCCAGTACCGCGACCCAGAACTCGCCGAGCAGATCGGCGAGGCGGCCCGTCGCGTCCGGGCCGAGCGCCCGCCAGGGGGCCGCGGCCAGACGGTCGGTGTGCTCCTCGACCCGGCGCCGCAGTTCCCGTCCGGCCTCCGTGGCGGTGCCGTCGGCGCCGATCAGCCCCCGCGCGGCCAGGCGGTCCCCGGCTGCGGCCCACTCCCCGGGGGTCCAGCCGCGGCTCTCGAAACGCTCCACGGAGGCCGCGCCTATCGCCGCGAAGGACACCAGCGATTCGACCGGGTCCAGCCCCTCGACCAGCAGCGCGGCGATATGGCCGTCCCCGCGGTGCTCGCGCAGGATCGTCGCCGCGTGCCAGAGCCGGAGGTGCTGGGCCTCGGGCCAGGGCAACTCCGCGTTGGCCGCGGCGAGCTGACGGCCGGCGGTGTCCGCCGCCTCGGCGGCCCTGCGGGCCAGGGTCGCCGCCTCGGCCAGCTCGGGACTGTCGATCCGGTCGCCGAGGATCGCGCGGTAGGCCCGGTCCACGGCCCGCTCCCGCGCCGCGAGCACCTGCCCCGGACTCGCCGTCCGCCAGGCCGTGCCGATGTGTTCGTCCACCATGCGCGGGCTGAAGCTGTGGAAGGCCGAGGCCACCCGCCTGCCGCCGGCCGCACCCAGTGGCGCCGCGCGACAGGGGAAGTAGCTGGGCCAGCGCTCCTCGATTCCGTACCCGAGCGCGGCCGCCTCCTCGAAGGCCTCCGGCGCGTAGTACAGCACGGCATGCAGGGGCTCCAGCAGATGCCAGAGCTGGCGCACCTTCCCGAGATCGACGTCCGCCGCCTCGACGGTCCCGCTCGTCCCGCTCACGTTCCCGGACATGACTCCACCCCTCGTCACGTATCGACACGCTCCACAACTTGACACTGACAAGATTGCCCCAGTCGCCCGAACTTGTCAACGACTAGATTCGGCGTAGGCTGCTGTCATGCAACCCGCGAAGGCCGACCCGGCTCCCGCCAAGGCCGACGGTGCGGCTCCCGAGAAGACCGGCGACCCGGCTCCCGCACGGACCGACGGACCGGTTTCCGAGAAAGCCGACAGCCCCGCTCCCGTACGGACCGGCAAAGGCGCTTCCGAGAAGGCCGACCGTCCGGCTCCCGCCGAAACCGGCGGCCCGGCTCCCGCCAAGGCCGGCGCTCCCGCCCCCGAGAAGACCGGCACCCCGGCCCGCCCGTACCACCACGGCGATCTGCGCCGCGCGATCCTCGGCGCCGCCCTCGACGTCATCGCCGCCGAGGGACCCGCCGCCGTGAGCC
Source organism: Streptomyces aureus (assembly GCF_000725495.1). Taxonomy (GTDB): domain Bacteria; phylum Actinomycetota; class Actinomycetes; order Streptomycetales; family Streptomycetaceae; genus Streptomyces; species Streptomyces aureus_B. The sequence continues at coordinate 198,261 of NZ_KL647041.1, read as the reverse complement.
TGCGCGACCTGGCCCGCCGTGCGGGCGTCTCGCACGCCGCCCCGGCCCATCACTTCAAGGACCGCGTCGGTCTGCTCACGGCCATCGCGGCGGAGGGCTTCGGCCTGCTGGCCACCGCGCTCGACGACGCCGGGGACCTGCGCGAAGCGGGCGTCCGCTACGTGCGCTTCGCGCGCGAGCACCCCGCCCACTTCCAGGTCATGTTCGCCCCGGAACTGCTCCGCTCGGACGACCTGGAGCTGACGACGGCCCGGACGCTCGCCGGAGCACGGCTTCGGGCCGCGGTGTCAGCGCTCCCCGCGGAGGGCCGGGGCGCCGACACCCGCCTCGCGGGCATCGCGGCCTGGTCCCTCGCCCACGGCTTCGCGACCCTCGTGATCAGCCACAACCTGGACGGCCCGCTGGGCGACCAGGACCCCGACGAGGCCTTCCACGCCCTGACGGGCATGCTGTTCCGCCCCCAGGAGCCCTGACCGGCCCCTCCCGAACGCGCGAGGGGAGCCGGGCCGCCGCACCATCCGGCGGCCCGGCTCCCCACCACACCACGCACCAGGCGCCGCGCACCAGGCGAGGCGCAGCGCCCCGCGTCCGCACCCTGCGCTGCGGCGTCCGACGTCCGAGGTCCGACATCCGGCGCCCGCACCCTGCGCTGCGGCGCCCGCACCCCGGCTCCCAGCGCCAAGGCGCCCCGCGCTAGGACCCCAGCACCGAAGCCAGGAACTCCCCCGTCCAGCCCAGCAGTTCGCGTCCCACCAGCGGCCTTCCGCCGACCTTCGCGGTCTTCGGGCGCGGGACCAGAATCTGGTGGGCCGTCGGCTTGATGACGGTGCCCGGGTACAGGCGCTTGAGGCGCAGCTCCTGGGACTCCCTCAACTCCACCGGCGCGAAGCGGACGTTGTTGCCCTGGAGGACGATCTCACCGACCCCGCAGGCACGCGCCAGCATCCGCAGCCCCGCCACCAGGAGCAGGTTCTCGACCGGCTCCGGAAGCTTGCCGTAGCGGTCGACGAGTTCCTCGCGGACCGCCTTGACGTCCTCCTCCGTGTTCGCGGAGGCGATGGACCGGTACGCCTGGAGGCGCAGCCGCTCGCCCGGCGCGTACTCGTGCGGGACGTGCGCGTCGACCGGAAGCTCGATCTTGACCTCCAGCGGCGGCTCCTCCTCCACACCGCCCTCCAGGGAGGCGCGGTAGTCCGCGACCGCCTCGCCCACCATGCGCACGTACAGGTCGAAGCCGACGCCCGCGATGTGGCCCGACTGCTCGCCGCCGAGCAGGTTGCCCGCACCGCGGATCTCCAGGTCCTTCATCGCCACGTACATGCCCGCGCCCATCTCGGTGTGCTGGGCGATCGTCGCGAGGCGTTCGTGGGCCGTCTCCGTGAGGGGCTTCTCCGGCGGGTACAGGAAGTAGGCGTAGCCGCGTTCCCGGCCGCGGCCGACCCGGCCGCGCAGCTGGTGCAGCTGCGACAGGCCGAAGTTGTCGCCGCGCTCCACGATCAGCGTGTTGGCGTTCGAGATGTCGATGCCCGACTCGACGATCGTCGTGGAGACCAGCACGTCGAACTTCTTCTCCCAGAAGTCGACGACCACCTGCTCCAGCGCCTGCTCCGACATCTGGCCGTGGGCCGTGGCGATCCGCGCCTCCGGGACGATCTCGCGGAGGCGGGCGGCCGCCCGGTCGATGGACTCGACCCGGTTGTGGATGTAGAAGACCTGGCCCTCGCGCAGCAGTTCGCGGCGGATGGCCGCACCGATCTGCTTCTCCTCGTACGGGCCGACGAAGGTCAGCACGGGGTGCCGCTCCTCCGGCGGGGTGGTGATCGTGGACATCTCACGGATGCCCGTCACCGCCATTTCGAGCGTACGGGGGATGGGGGTGGCGGACATCGTCAGGACGTCGACGTTGGCGCGGAGCTTCTTCAGCTGCTCCTTGTGCTCGACGCCGAAGCGCTGCTCCTCGTCGACGATGACCAGGCCGAGGTCCTTGAACTTCGTCTCCGAGGAGAACAGCCGGTGGGTGCCGATGACGAGGTCGACCGCTCCGTCGCGCAGCCCCTCCAGGACCGCCTTGGCCTCGGTCTCCGTCTGGAAGCGGGACAGGGCACGGACGTTCACCGGGAACTGCGAGTAGCGCTCGGAGAACGTGCCGAAGTGCTGCTGCACGAGCAGGGTCGTCGGGACCAGGACCGCGACCTGCTTGCCGTCCTGGACCGCCTTGAACGCGGCCCGGACCGCGATCTCCGTCTTGCCGTAGCCGACGTCGCCGCAGATCAGACGGTCCATCGGAACCGTCTTCTCCATGTCCTCCTTGACCTCGGCGATCGTCGTCAGCTGGTCGGGGGTCTCCGCGTAGGGGAACGCGTCCTCCAGCTCGCGCTGCCAGGGCGTGTCCGCCCCGAAGGCGTGGCCGGGGGCCGCCATGCGCGCCGAGTACAGCTTGATGAGGTCAGCGGCGATCTCCTTGACCGCCTTCTTGGCGCGCGCCTTGGTCTTGGTCCAGTCGGCTCCGCCGAGGCGGTGCAGCGTGGGCGCCTCGCCGCCGACGTACTTGGTGATCTGCTCCAGCTGGTCGGTGGGGATGTAGAGGCGGTCCCCGGGCTGGCCTCGCTTGGCGGGGGCGTACTCGACGACGAGGTACTCGCGGGTCGCGGACTGGACGGTGCGCTGCACCATCTCGATGTAGCGGCCGACACCGTGCTGCTCGTGCACGATGTAGTCGCCGGTCTCCAGGGTCAGCGGGTCGATCGTCTTGCGACGGCGGGCCGGCATCCGGGCGCCGTCCTTGCCGGCCGCCTTCTGGCCGGAGAGGTCGGTCTCGGTCAGGACGGCCAGCCGGAGTGCCGGGTCGACGAAGCCGTAGTCGATGGAGCCGCAGGCCACGTGGACGACGGAGGGGCCGATCTCGGTGAGGTCGGTGTCCAGGCGGGCGGCGATGCCCTCGCCGCCGAGCACCTCGACGGTGCGGGCGGCGGGACCGTGCGCCTCGGTGACGAAGACGGTGTGCCAGCCGTCGGCCAGCCAGCCCTTGGTGTCGGCGAGGGCGCGGGCGGTGTCGCCGCGGTAGGTCTCGGGGGCGTGCATGCCCAGCTTGAGGGTGTCCCCCACCCCTCCGGCGAAGGAGTCGGTGAGTTCCCCGTCGGCGGCGAACGGCGACACCGACCACCACATCATGTCCAGCTCGCGCGCCCGGTCCCGTACGTCCGCGATGGACCACAGGGAGGCCGCGCCGACGTCGATGGGTGCCTCGCCGCCCCCGGCGGTCGCCGCCCAGGACGCCTGGAGGAACTCCTGCGAGGTGGCGACGAGGTCGGCGGCCCGGGTCCGTACCCGCTCGGGGTCGCACACGACCGTCATCGCGCCCTCGGGCAGGACGTCCAGAAGGAGCTCCATGTCGTCGACGAGGACCGGGGCGAGGGACTCCATGCCCTCGACGGCGATGCCCTCGGCGATCTTGCCGAGGAGTTCGGCCAGCTCCGGATGGGCCTCGGCGAGGGCCTCGGCCCGGGCCCGTACGTCCTCGGTGAGCAGCAGTTCGCGGCAGGGCGGGGCCCACAGGCCGTGCTCGGCGACCTCCAGCGAGCGCTGGTCGGCGATCTTGAAGTAGCGGATCTCCTCGACGTCGTCGCCCCAGAACTCCACCCGCAGCGGGTGCTCCTCGGTGGGCGGGAAGACGTCCAGGATGCCGCCGCGGACGGCGAACTCGCCGCGCTTCTCGACGAGTTCGACGCGGGAGTACGCGGCTGCCGCGAGCGCCTCGACGGTCTCCCCGAGATCGGCGCTCACGCCGGTGCGCAGGACGACGGGCTCCAGGTCGCCCAGGCCCTTGACCTGCGGCTGCAGGACCGAGCGGATGGGGGCGACGACGACGGACACGGGGCCGGTCTCGGGGTCGTCGGGGCGAGGGTGGGCCAGACGCCGCAGGACCGCGAGGCGGCGGCCGACGGTGTCGGAGCGGGGCGAGAGCCGCTCGTGGGGCAGCGTCTCCCACGAGGGGTACTCGGCGACGCCGTCCGGCGGGAGCAGGGAACGCAGGGCGGCGGCCAGGTCCTCGGCCTCACGGCCGGTGGCGGTCACCGCGAGCACCGTGCGGCCGGTCTGACGGGCGAGCGCGGCGACGGCGAAGGGGCGGGCGGCCGGGGGGCCGACCAGGTCGACATGCCTCCGGTTGCCGTCGGCGGCGGCCTTCACCGCCTCCGTGAGGGCGGCGTCCTTGACGACGGCGTCGAGCAGACCGTGCAGGCTCATGAAGGGCTTCCATCCCGGGGAGTGGGCAACGCGAGACGCCCGACACGTGGGACGGGCCGGGGGCATCCAGCCTACGACTCCGCGCCTGTCCGCGCGTGACCATAACCGGGGGCCGGGCCCCCGGGGCCCGAGCGCCCGGCCCGCCACCAGCCCCCACGCGCCGAAGGCCCGGGACCGGGCCGGCCCCGCCCGCGCCACGGATCGAGGACGACGACGGACCCGCCCACTCCCCGGGCCCGAACGCACCGCGGCCCGCACCCGCCACCCCCACTCCCCTCCCCTCCCGCACCACTGCCAGGACCCGCCCCCACCCACTCCCCGCACAAACCGGCCCCCTCCCACGCCAAAGACCCGGCCCCGAGGAATGACTCCTCGGGGCCGGGCCCGTCCCCCGCAACCCCCGTACGCGGTGGCTCGGTCCGACCGTCCGCCGGGTGCGGCGGGCGGCGGCTGGTCTAGTCGGTGGCGATCGCGTTCAGCACGTTCATCCGGCCCGCCCGGAACGCCGGGATCAGGGCGGCGAACAGGCCCACGAAGGCCGAGCCGACGAAGACCGCGATGATGGTCGGCCAGGGGATCTCCAGGACGTTCAGTCCCTCCAGGGCGAGGAGCTGCTGGGCGGTGGCGCCCCAGCCCATGCCCAGGCCGAGGCCGAGCAGCGCGCCGAAGAGGGCGATGACCACCGACTCCATCCGGATCATGCGGCGCAGCTGGCGGCGCGAGAGGCCGATGGCCCGCATGAGGCCGATCTCCCGGGTGCGCTCGACCACCGACAGGGCCAGGGTGTTCACCACACCGAGCACCGCGACGATGATCGCGAGGGCCAGCAGGCCGTAGATCAGGTTCAGGAGCTGCCCGATCTGGTCCTTCATGGCCTTCTTGTAGTCGGTCTGGTCACGGACCTGGTACTGCGGGTAGTCGTGCAGGGAGGACTTCAGGGCCTTGTACGCGCTGTCCTGCTGCCCGTCCTTCGCCGAGGCGAAGACCATCTCGTCCAGCGGCATCTTGTCGGCCGGCACGTACTTGGCGAGCGTGGCGATGGAGGTGTACTTCGAGCCCTTGTCGATGACGGCGTCGCTGCTGGTGATGGCGCGGACCGTCAGGTTCGCGGTGGCACCGCCCTTGAAGGCGACCTTGATCTTGGACCCGAGGTGGATGCCGTGGTCCTTGGCGAACTTGTCGTGCACGGACATCGAGTCGGGCCGGTAGGCGTCCTTCAGGTCGCCGGCGACGGTCTTGGTCCGCAGGTCGGTGGCGTACGTCGGGTCGGCCGCGGTGATGTCCGTGTTCTTGAGCGTCTTGCCGTCGGGGGTGGTGTAGTCGGCCTCCGCGATCCGGTACTCGGTGACCCGGGCCAGCCCCGGGGTCTTCTTCACGGCCTGCACGGCCTGCGGGGTGATCTGCTGGCCACCGTCGTTCTGGATGATGAAGTCGGTGCCGACGGTCTTGTCGAGCTCGTCGGTCGCGGAGGCGACCATGGAGGAGCCGACGACCGACAGGCAGGCGACCAGCGCGAGGCCGATCATGAGGGCGGCGCCGGTGGCGCCGGTGCGGCGCGGGTTGCGCAGGGCGTTGCGCTCGGCCATGCGTCCCACCGGACCGAACATCCGCAGCAGGACCGCGCCGAGGACGCGCACCACACCGCTCGCGAGCAGCGGGCCGATCACCACGAACCCGAGCAGGCTGAGCACCACGCCGAGCCCGAGCCACAGCGAGCCCTCGCTCGCCTTGCTCGCGTCGGCGGCGAGGTAGAGGCCGAGGCCTCCGGCTCCGGTGAGGGCCAGGCCGAGCACGGCCCGTACGACTCCGGCCTTGGCGTCGGCGGGAGCGCCGGCGTCGCGCAGGGCGGCCATCGGGGAGACCTTGCCGGCGCGGCGGGCGGGCAGGTAGGCCGCCAGGACCGTGACGACGATGCCCAGCACCATGCCGACCACCGGCGTCGTCCAGGCCACCGTCAGATCGTCGGTGGACAGGTTCATGCCGGTCATGCTCATGAGCTTCATCAGGCCGACGGCGATGCCGATGCCCGCGCCGACGCCGAGGACGGAGCCGAACGTGCCGAGGAGCAGTGCCTCGACCAGGACCGAGCGGTTGACCTGCTTGCGGCTGGAGCCGATGGCCCGCATCAGACCGATCTCGCGGGTGCGCTGGGCGACCAGCATCGAGAAGGTGTTGATGATCAGGAAGATGCCGACCAGGAAGGCGATCCCGGCGAAGCCGAGCATCGCGTACTTCATGACGTCCAGGAAGCTGCCCACGTCCTTGCGGTTGGCGTCGGCGGTCTCCTTGGCGGTCTGCACCTTGTAGTGGCCGCCGGTGGCGGCCTTCACGTCCTGCTTGAGCCGGGCGTCGCTGACGCCGGCCGCGGCGGTGACGTTGACGTTGGTGTAGACGCCGCTCTGCCCGACGAGCGTCTTCTGGGCGGTCGGCGTGTCCAGGTAGAAGATGGCCGCGCCGGGGTTGGTGACGGTGAAGGTGGCGATCCCGGAGATCTTCGCGGTGTGGGTGCCGACCGCGCTGATCACGCCGATCTCGTCGCCGAGCTTGAGGTGGTGCTTGTCGGCGGTGTCCGCGTCGACCATCACCTGGCCGGAGCCCTTGGGCGCCGCGCCGGAGGTCACCTTCATGGTGCGGGCCTCGTTGGCGTTCCAGCTGCCGACGATGGTGGGCGCGCCGCTGGAGGGCGACAGGCTGTCCTTGTCCGCGTCGACGACGGTGACGGCGCTGGAGAAGACGGCGCCCTCGGCCGACTTCACGCCGGGCGTGGACCGCACCTGGGCGAGGACGGAGGCGGGCATGACCGGGGGCTTGCCGTTGCCGGACGTCGTCTCGCCGGTGTCCGAGGCGCTCTTGGCGCTCACGGTCACGTCGGAGGAGGTCGCCGCGAACAGCTTGTCGAACGTCGTGTTCATCGTGTCGCTGAACACGAGCGTCCCGCAGACGAAGGCCACCGACAGCAGGACGGCGACGGCCGACAGGGCCATGCGTCCCTTGTGCGCGAAGAAGTTGCGCATCGAGGTCTTGAGGACGGTCATGACGTCCGCCCGCGGGAGTCGAAGTCCTTCATGCGGTCGAGGACCTGATCGGCCGTCGGCTGGTGCATCTCGTCGACGATCCTGCCGTCCGCGAGGTACAGCACGCGGTCCGCGTACGAGGCGGCGACCGGGTCGTGGGTGACCATCACGATGGTCTGGCCGAGCTCGTCCACCGAGCGCCGCAGGAAGCCCAGCACCTCGGCGCCGGCCCGGGAGTCGAGGTTTCCGGTCGGCTCGTCACCGAAGATGATCTCGGGTCGGGCCGCGAGCGCCCGGGCCACGGCGACACGCTGCTGCTGGCCGCCGGAGAGCTGGGTCGGGCGGTGCTTGAGGCGGTCCTTGAGTCCGACGGTCTCCACGACCTGGTTCAGCCAGGCCCGGTCGGGCTTGCGGCCCGCGATGTCCATCGGGAGCGTGATGTTCTCGAGGGCGTTGAGCGTCGGCAGCAGGTTGAAAGCCTGGAAGATGAAGCCGATCCGGTCCCGGCGCAGCTGCGTCAGCTTCTTGTCCTTGAGGCCGGTGATCTCGGTCTCGTCGAGGAAGATCTGGCCGGAGGTGACGGTGTCGAGCCCGGCGAGGCAGTGCATCAGGGTGGACTTGCCGGACCCGGAGGGGCCCATGATCGCGGTGAACCGGCCCCGCGCGATGTCCACGTCGACCTGGTCGAGGGCGACGACGCGGGTCTCCCCGGACCCGTACGCCTTGACGACCTGTCGCGCCCGCGCGGCGACGGCCGTACGCCCTCCAGTGCCCTCGTGCCTGGGAATGCTTACAGCCGATGTCACGGTATGTCTCCTAAGTCGGCCGGCAGGGGGACCTGCCGGGCTGCGAAAGTCTGCGAGCGGGTGCGACGGACCACGAGGTCCACGCCGTTGCGGCGCGGTGTCCCGGCCACGTCCTCAAGTCTTGTGCCGCGAGGGGGTGGGACGCGCTGGTGCACGGCCCCGTCTTCTGCTGGGGAAAACCCCACCCCCGTGGGTGCGGTCCGTACGACCCGAACGCGCTCCCGACGACGTAAGACCAGGTTAAGAACGGCTTCGGCCCGTCTCCTCCTCCGACGGGACGAACCCTCCCCGACCCCTGGTGCGGAGATCCCCCTAGGGGTTCTCCACCCACCGGTGGACCGGCACTCGGGGTCGAGTCCACCCCCAGGCCCGCTCAGCCTGCGCCCTCCCCCCACGTGAGGCTCAAGTGGGAAGCTGGTCCCGGCGGATAGGTGCAGGGGGAAGGAATTCCGTGGGCGAGGGGGACACCGGGACTCCGGTCGTACAGCAGCACGCCGTCCGCCCGGACCGGGCCGAGACCCGGCGGCGGCGCGCGGTCGTGGCCTCGCTGATGCTGGCGATGGCGCTCGCCGCGCTCGACTCCACCGTCGTGTCCACCGCGGTCCCGCAGATCGTCGGCGACCTGGGCGGGTTCTCCGTCTTCTCCTGGCTGTTCTCGGGCTATCTGCTGGCCGTCACGGTCACGCTCCCCGTGTACGGCAAGCTCTCCGACACCTTCGGCCGCAAGCCGGTCCTCGTGGCGGGCGCCGCGCTCTTCCTCCTCGGCTCGCTGCTCTGCGCCACCGCCTGGAACATGGCCGCGCTCATCGCCTTCCGCGTCGTCCAGGGCCTGGGCGGCGGCGCGCTCCAGGGCACCGTGCAGACCCTGGCCGCCGATCTGTACCCGCTCAGGGAACGCCCGAAGATCCAGGCCAAGCTGTCCACCGTGTGGGCGACCTCGGCCGTCGCGGGTCCCGCTCTGGGCGGAGTCCTCGCGGCGTACGCGAACTGGCGGTGGATCTTCCTCGTCAACCTTCCGGTGGGCGCCCTCGCGCTGTGGCTGATCGCCCGTCATCTGCGCGAGCCCGAGCGGGCCGCACCGGACCGGCGGCCCCGGATCGACTGGGCGGGCGCCCTCGCGATCTTCGCCTGCGGCGGTGTCCTGCTGACCGCGCTGGTGCAGGGCGGTGTGGCCTGGGACTGGCTCTCGGCCCCCTCGGTCGCCCTGTTCGCCACGGGGGCGTGCCTGGTCGCGGTCGTCATAGCCGTGGAGCGGCGGGCGGCCGAACCGGTCATCCCGGGCTGGGTGTGGCGCCGCCGGACCATCGCCGCGGTGAACCTGGCGCTCGGGGCCCTCGGGCTGCTCATGGTCGCGCCGACGGTCTTCCTGCCCACCTACGCACAGGCGGTCCTGGGCCTCGCCCCGGTCGCCGCCGGATTCGTGCTCTCCGTCTGGACGTTGAGCTGGCCGCTGTCCGCGGCCCTCAGCCAGCACGTCTACCGCCGCATCGGCTTCCGGAACACCGCCCTGCTCGGCATCGGCACCGCGGCCCTGCTCCTGCTCGCCTTCCCGTTCCTGCCCGTCCCGGGCCAAGCGTGGCAGCCCGCCCTCCTCATGCTGCTGCTGGGCGGCGCGCTCGGACTGTTCCAGCTCCCCCTGATCATCGGCGTGCAGTCCACGGTCGGCTGGGCCGAGCGCGGGACGACCACCGCCTCCGTCCTGTTCTGCCGCCAGACCGGCCAGACCCTGGGAGCCGCCCTGTTCGGCGCGGTCGCCAACGGGGTGCTGGCGGCTCGCCTGGGCGGAGCCGGGGACCTCGACGCGGTGACCCGCGCCCTGAACTCGGGCGCTCCGGCCGGCCAGTTGCGAGGCGCGGTGGCCGACGCGGTACACGCCGTCTACCTGGGCGCCTCCTTCGCGGCAGCCCTGGCCTTCCTGGTCCTGCTGTTCCTCGCCCCGCGCCGCTTCCCGGTACTGGAGGACCGCACCGACTGAGTCACGCGCGTGACGGACCCCGAACCACGCGCGGGCCGGACCGCACCCAAGCGACCGGGCACCCGCACCCGGGATCCAACGTGAGGGGGTGGGACCCAGCAACCACGATTCACCGGCACCCGGCGACGCACGCGAGGGGCTGACCCTCAGCCACGATCTACCGGCACCCGGGATCCGGCGCGAGGGGCCGTGCCGGTACATCGATGCCCGTCGCCACCAACGTCCACATCTCCGTCCAACGGCGACGGGCTGATGCACCGGCACGGCCCCGACCCACCACCGACCCCGCCCGGCCCTCCGACGGGCACCCGCACCCCACGCGAAATCCGAAGAACCTTCAGGGCTGCTCCAGGGAAACTCCACAGGTAAACGCGGGTAACACCCCAGGTCACAGAAGTAAGCGCATACCGACCGCCCAGTTCGGCGAAACGGTCGCGCGAGCCCGCTACCTACGAGTAGCGTGCGCGCTGCTCACCCCCCGCTCCCTGCGGTCCCGCCCCGGACCCGAGCCACGCAAGGAGAACCGGGATGCCCGACGCGTTCTCGTCCCCCGAGCACCCCCGGCCACGCCGGCAACAACCGCCCCAACATCCGTACGCACCGCCTCCGTACACCCCGCCCTCGTCCCCCCGGGCCCCGCTCCCCCAGCCGTACCCGCCCCACCAGAACGACCCCGACGACTACGACGACCACGACCCCACCCACTACGCCCCCGACCCCACCCAGCTGACCTATCCCTGGCAGCCCCGCCCCCGCCCCGCAGAGCCCCCGCAGCCTCGGATGCCGCGCCACCGGCCCCTGGGGCAGCACAGCGACATCAGGCTCCTGCGCGGCGCCTACCGCCGCCAGCGCCGGGTGGCGACCCTCACCGCCCTCGGCTACTTCACCCTGTTCCTGCTCCTGTCGGCGTTCGCCCCCTCACTGATGACGGGCACGGTGTCCGGCGGCCTGTCGACCGGCCTGCTGCTCGGCCTGCTCCAGGTCCCCGTCACCTGCCTCGCCATCGCCGTGTACGAGTACTCCGCGCGCAGGCGCCTCGACCCGATCGCGGACCGCATCCGCAGACAGAGCGAACTCGACGCCCGACGGGAGGCGGCACGATGACGGGGTTCACCAGTTCCGCGCAGACCATGTCGCTCGTGGCGTTCACCGCCGTCGCCACGATCACCCTGCTGCTGTGCGTGATGACCGGCCCGGACCGCGACGACCTCGACGAGTTCTACACCGGGTACGGCTCGCTCTCCCCGATGCGCAACGGCCTCGCCATCGCGGGGGACTACATCTCCGCGGCGAGCGTGCTCGGCACCGGCGGGGTCATCGCCCTGGCCGGCTACGACGGCGTGGTCCTCGCCCTGAGCACCGCCCTGTCGCTGATGCTGCTGATGTTCCTGCTGGCCGAACCGCTGCGCAACGCGGGCCGGTTCACCATGGGCGACGCGCTGGCCCGCCGAACACCGGGCCGCGCCGTCCGCAACACGGCCTGCGCGGTGACCATCGTGGCGCTGCTGCCTCTGATGCTGGTCCAGCTCGCGGGCGCGGGCGACCTCCTGGCGTTCATCCTCGGCTTCTCCAACGACTCCCTCAAGACCGGCTGCGTCATCGGCCTCGGCGGGCTGATGATCAGCTACGCGGCGATCGGCGGCATGAAGGGAACCGCCCTCATCCAGATCCTGAAGATCGTGATGCTGCTCGGCTCGGGCCTGGTGGTCGCGATCCTCGTGCTCCACCGCTTCGACTGGAACCCCGGCACCCTGCTGACCGCCGCGGCCGGCAACAGCGGGGTGGGCGACGCGTTCCTGCGCTCCGGACTCCAGTTCGCGGGCGGCGCCAGCCCCCGCCTGGACATGATCACCTCGGAGCTCACGGTCGTCCTCGGCGGCGCCTGCCTCCCCCACATCACCATGCGCATGTACACCGCCGACAGCGCCCGCCAGGTGCGCAGGTCGCTGTCCTGGGCGGTGCCGTGCGTGGCCCTGTTCGTGCTGATCGTCGGCGTCATCGGCTTCGGCGCCACGGCCCTCGTCGGCCGTGAGGCGATCGCCGCCGCCGACCCGCAGGGCAACACGGCCTATCTGCTGGGCTCCCGGGCGGCCTTCGGCACCTCCGTCTCCACCGCCGAGACCCTCCTGTTCACCACCGTGACGACGGCGATCTTCCTGACGCTGCTCGCCTCCGTCGCCGGGATGATCCTGGCCTGCGCCAACTCCCTCGCCCACGACGTGTTCGCGCACAGCCGCCTCTTCCGCGGCCGGCGCCGGGGCGACGAACTCTCCCCGCGCCGCGAGATGCTGCTCGCCCGCATCTCCGCGCTGGCGGTGGGGATCCCGGCCATCCTGCTGTCCACCCTCGCCCAGCACCACAGCCTGCAGCCGCTGGTCACCCTGTCGTTCTGCATCGGCGCCTCCGCGATCGCGCCCGCGCTGGTCTACAGCCTGTTCTGGCGCCGCTACACCCGCGCGGGACTGCTCGCCACCCTGATCGGAGGCACCCTCACCGTCCTGCTCCTCATGCCCGGCACCAACCTCGTCTCCGGCTCCCCCGCCGCCGCGTTCCCGGACGCGGACTTCAACTGGTTCCCGTTCACCACGACCGGCATCGTGTCGATCCCGCTGGGGTTCGTCTACGGCTGGCTGGGCACGGTCGCCTCGGGCCGGCGCAAGGCGGAGGAACAGCGCCGGCAGTACGAGGCGGTGGAGGGCTGGATCCTGGCGGGGGCGATCCGCAAGGGGCGCTGAGGACGAGGCGGGCGCCAGGGAGACCCCCGCGGGACGGCGGAGCGGCTACTCCGCAGGGGCCCGCCCGGTGAGCGAGGTGAGACTGCTGCGTACGTGGTCCATGTGGGCCCGTACGTCGTCCCACCGCTCCCCGTGCTCCCGCAGCACCCGGTCCGTCTCCCGGGCGATCCGCTCCTCGCTGATCCGCGCCTCCGCGACCAGCCCGGCCGCTCGCGCCGCCGCGTCCTCCTGCTGGTGCCGGTCCCACTCCCTCGCCTCCGCGAGGGCCCGCTCGGCCCGGGCCAGCGTCTCCCCGGCGCCCGCCTCGCGTTCGAGCGAGACCGCCTCGGCCGCGGCCGCGCGCTCGGCGACGGTGTGCTCGAACTCCGCCTCCCCGGCGGCCTGCTCGGCCTCCTGGGCGGCGGTCAGGGCCTCCGCCCGCCCCCGTACCTCACGCAGCGCCGCCAGCACCTCGCCGCGGCTCTCCTTCACCTCGCGCCGGGCGGAGACACGTACCTCGTCCGCCTCGGCGCGCGCCTCCCGCAGCCGCCGCAGGGCCCATTCCTCCGCCTCCTCGCGGACCTCGACGGCGTACGCCTGCGCGGCCTCCCGCACGTCACGGCCCACCGCCTCGGCGGCCTCGGCCTCCGCCCGGGCCTCCCCGCGGGCCTCCCCGCGCAGGAACTCGGCCTCCTCCCGCCCGAGCTCGAAGATCCGCCGCGCCCGTTCGCCGAGCTCCTCGTACGTCTGCGGGGCGAGCCGGGTGACCGCGTCCCGCAGCCGTTCCGCCTCGGCCTCCATGTCCTTCGCCAGCACGGTGAGCCGGGCCGCCCGTTCCCAGGCCGCGTCACGGTCCCGGGAGAGCGCCGCGGCGTACGCGTCGACCTGTTCGGGACGGTAGCCGCGCCCCCGTACGGCCACGAAGCCGTGCGGCGACACCGGTGTGCTGCTCATCCTTGGACCCCTCTCCGCCCGACACACACGAAAAGACGATTTCGCGCACATCTTGATGGATCACGCGGAAGTGTTCATAACGCGACACTCCGCCCGTCCAATCGGCCGCGGAAAGGTCACAGGCGTGACATTCCGGGTCAGTGGCGCCGCTGCGAAAGCACGAGGCGCCCGGCCCGTGATCCGGGCCGAGCGCCTCATCCGTACCGCCGTCGTACCACTCGTACGGCCGTCGTCCGGCTCTCACCGCCGCCTCAGCGGGCCGCAGTCCCAGCGGGCCGCCGTCTCAGCCGGCCGCCGCCGTCGCTAGAGCAACCCGTCCCACATCTCCTCCAGCAGGACCGACCACCAGCTCTCCGGCGAGGCCAGGGCCGCCGGGTCGAGGGAGGCGAGCTGGGCCTGGAAGTCGACGGTCCAGCGGCCCGCCTGCTCCTGGTTGAGCCCGAACCGCAGCCGCCACATCCGGCCGAGCAGCGCCAGGCAGCGCGCGAACTCGGGCAGACCCGTGTTCACGAACTGCGGCGGCACCGGAGCACCGCCGGGACCGGCCTCCACCGGCACGGCGACGATGTTGGCGGTGCCGTACTGGACACAGATCGCCTTGCCGAAGTCGCTGCCCATGACGAGGTACGAACCCGCGTCCGAGGACGCCGCCACCCCGCGCTCCTGCGCCAGTTCGGCGAGTGTGGGCACCGGACGGCCCGGCTGGGCCTGCGCCCAGAAGAACGGGCCCATGTCGACCGGCAGTCCGGCCACGACCAGCGTGTGCGCCACGATCGGCGGGACGCCCTGCCGCGACACGGCCGCCTGGTCGAACCGGAACAGCCCCGGCCCGAACGCCGCCGCCAGCTCCTGCGCGATCGCCTCCGGCGGGATCGGCGGCGCGGGCTGCACCGGGGGAATCGGCGCCCGCACCGGGGCCGGACGCGCCGGCCCGTCCGCGACCTGGTGCAACTCACCCTGGTGCGCGAGCAGTTGGTGCATGCCCTGCTGCCGGCTCGCGTGGTCCGTGCCGTACGGCGCGATGCTCGTGATCCGCGCCTGCGGGAAGGTCTCCCGGATCATCCGCGCGCAGTAGGCGCCCGGCAGCTCACAGGACTCCAACTCCGTGTGCAGCTCCAGCACTTGCTGCGGCGGCACGTTCATCGCCCGCAGCTCGTGCAGGATCTGCCACTCCGGGTGCGGGGTGCCCGGCGCGGAACGCCGGATCAGCTGCTGCTCCGAGCCGTCCTGGGCCCGGTAGCGCAGCACGGCCTGATAGCCGGGCCCCACGGTGGGAAGTCCCGTCTGCGGATAGCCGTACGCGGGCTGCTGACCGGGCAACGGCTGCGGGGCGCCCTGCGGCACACCGGGAGCCTGCGGGGGCGGCGGTACGCCGAGGCCACCGGCCGGAGGGGCGAACATCGTCGCCGCGTGGTGCACCTCACCCGAGGGCGCGCCTCCGGGAGCACCGGGCGCGCCGGGAGCACCCGGCGGCTGCGGCGCGCCGGGACCGCCGACAGCGGGGCCCGCCAGCATCGTCGCGGCATGGTGCGCACCGCCGGGAGGAGGCGTCGCGCCCGGCGGCGGAACCGGAGCACCCTGCTGCCAGGGAGCGCCCGGAGCTCCGGGGGCACCGGGCGGCTGCGGCGCGCCGGGGCCGCCCACGGCGGGGCCCGCAAGCATCGTCGCGGCATGGTGGACACCGCCCGGAGGTGGCGTGGCACCCGGAGGAGGGGTCGCGCCGGACGGCGGGGGCGGGCCGGGCACGCCCTCGGGCCCGTCCGGCCCGAGCTGCGAGACGAGCTGCGTCGGGATGTAGCCGCCCGCGGGCGCGGCGGGCGCCGGCGGGGGCGTGGCGCCCGGCCGTGCGCCCGGAACGCCCGGAGCGCTCGGCGGATGCGGGGTACCGGCCGTGCCGCCGCGCGCCGCACGGGGCGGCATCGCCTTGCTGGTCGCGGCGTCGGCGATGTCCCCCGCGTTCGGGGACAGCGGCCGTGCGGGCGTGGCCGACGGTGCACCGGGAGCACCCGGGGCCGACGGGGCGCCGGGCGGCGGAGTGCCCGGACCGTGCGGGAAGCCGTACGCGGGCGCGCCGGGAGGCGGCGTTCCCTGGGGGCCGCCGGGCGGCGGGGTGTGCTGCCCCGGGCCCTGCGGATAGCCGTAGGAGGACGCGTCCGGAGCGCCGTGCCCCTGCGACGGGGCCCCGGCCGGACCGGCCACCGGCGACACGGTCGTGCGCGGGAGCTGGCTGCCGCCGGACATCATGGCGGTCTGGTCGTGCGCGGCGACGGGCGGCGGAGTGCGTCCGTCGTCGGGGTCCGTCAGCGGCGGGGCGAACACGGTCGCGGGCAGCGGTACGGAACGGTCGTCCCCGGGATCGGCGTTGGTGTCCGTCCCGGCCCACGGGGTCGCGTCGGCCGGCATGTCCGCCCGGGCGCCCTGCGGGACCTCGTCGTCGGTCGCGGCGTCCGGCCACGGCGTGGCCCCGGCCGGGACCGGCGCGGTCGCCGGGGACCCGTGCTCGCCGGAGTCCCCCGGCGCACCCGGAAGCGAACTCCCGCCCCCGGAGGCCCCGTTGACGGACGAACCCGCCCCGTCCGATCCGGACGATCCCGACCCCGAACCGGCACCCGCACCCGCACCCGCACCCGCACCCGCACGACGGTCCGGGATCCCCATCTTGTCCGCGGCCTCCTGAAGCCACTCCGGGGGACTCAGCAGGAACGACGTCTGGTTCAGGTCGACGCGCGCCGGGGGCGCCGGCGCGGGTTCGGGGGAGCCTGCCGGCACCCCGTACTCCTCCTCGTACCGGCGGATCACCTCGCCCACCGGCAGCGCGGGCCACAGCGTGGCCTCCCCGCTGTCCCGGGCGATGACGAGCCGCTGCGCGCCCCCGTCGGACCGCGGCCCCTCGGCCCGGTCCTCCGCCCATACGACGAAGCCGAGTTCGAACTCGCGCACCCGCACCTCACGGTGCTGGTACCCGGCCACGTCCCCGTTGATCCACTCTTCGGCGCGCTCCTGCGCCTGTGCGAAGGTCACCATCGCAGTCTCACTCCCCCACCGAAGACACCGAGGAGACGGGCACGGCGTGCGCGAAGCCGCCGTCCACCATCAGATTCGCCACCGTCTCCAACTCCGGCGGATTTCCCGCCAGCCGGGACAGGAACGCGTCGAAGTCGTCGCCGCAGGGCAGCAGCAGCCGCTGCACCCGCTCGGCCGGCGGCCACGCGTCCTGGTCACGGGCGTCGTCGAACGCGCAGAACCAGACCGAGCCGATCCGGTCGCCCTTGACCTTCACGGCCAGCAGACCGCCCTGGACGAACCCGACGCCCAGGTAGTCCTTGGTCAGATGGTCGCGCAGGCACTTGTTGACGTACACGAGGTCGTTGACCGCGGCCTCGTCGCGCACCGTGAACAGCGGCTGGTCCACCAGCAGTCCGAGCTCGGCGTCGAGCGCGGCACCGACCGGCGCGCAGCCGCCCGCGGCCTTCAGGAACGACCGGTAGGCACCGGGGAGCCGGTAGCCGAGGTCCTCCTCGACGGCCAGCACCTGCTGCTCCGTCACCGCGACCGACGACTTCGGCAGTCCGAAGTGCGCGGGCCGGGTCTCCTGCAACGGCCGCGTGCCCCGCTTGGAGTGGTCGACGGCCGCGGTCGCGACACCGCCGTGGTGCCGCAGCAGCGCCTTCACCTCGACCGGCACCAACTCCAGCCGCCGGGTGCCCGCCACGTGGTGCCACGTCCAGCCGTGCGGGGTCGCCACCGAGGGGATCGTGTCCCACAGGTCGTGACCGGACGCGGCGAGCGCGGCGTTCGCGGAGACATAGTCCGTCAGCCTCAACTCGTCGACGCCGAAGCCCTCCGGGGGCTCGGCGATCTCCGCCGCGGCACGCGCGTAGAGCGAGAAGTCCGGGTAACCGCGCTCGTCGATCCGCACGCCTCTGGGATGGCGCGCCGCCCGGACCGGATCCGGGAAGTGCACGACCTGCCCGGCGTAGGCCGCGTTCGGCGGCGCGGCTTGCTGCCCGAGCCGACCTGTCGTCATGGCGGTTTCCCCCTGCGGCGTCTTCAGTAGCTTGATGGAGCGCGGATGTCGACAGCCTATTCGGTTGTACGACACCGGTCACCGGGCCTCCGGTTCCGTGACCAGCCGTCACCCCGTAGTGACCGTATGCCGAAGACCTGGCGTGTCGCGGCGCCCCAGCTACCGCTCGCGCCACCCGGTTTGGCAGTCTGTCTCCGCACCGGGGGATGCACGGGAGGGAAAGACGATCATGAACGCGACGCATACGGGCACGTCCGGGGACCCCCGGGTCGGCTGGAGCAGCGCCGAGGCGCTGCACGCGCCCGCCCTGCTGTACCGCCGTGACGGCATACTCCCCACCGTCGCCGCCGCTCTCTCCGTCCGCGGCACCACTCTCACCGGCACGGCCGCCCGGGGGGACCAGCCACCCGCTCTTCACCCGCTGGTCCAGGACTTCCTCGACACCCTCACGAACATCCAGCGCGACCGCTTCACCGGCCGCTGCGCCGAGGCCATCCTGATCTCCCGCCAGATCGCCTCCGCCGACGCCGAGCGCAGCAAGCGCGCGGGCCGCAGGCCGATGACCAACGGCGAGGCCCGCAAGGCCCTCAAGGGCGCCAAGCTCACCGCACGCCGCATCCGTGAGGACGGCGACCCGCTGCACGGCAGCTTCGCCGCACCCTGCCGCTCCTGCACCGCGCTCAGCGGTCACTTCGGCGTCCGCATCGTCGACCCGGCGGCACCGGACGCCTGAACTCCCCCTCCCCCGTATCCGTACGTATGACGGCGTCCCGCGACGCCGGGTCCCATCCCTCGACGAACGAAGGGCAGATGCACTCCGAACGCTCCTCCTCCAGCCTCTTCTCGCCTCCCGGGCAGGGGGGACCCTCGTCACGGTTCCCCGAGCCCGTGGACGCCGTGCTGCGCTCCGCGGGGTGGCAGCCGGGACGCTGGGACATAAAGCAGGCCGAGTACTGGGCCGACGAACTGCGCGGACACGAGTCACCCGCCGGGCACCGGCACGCCGTGTTCCCCGCCGCGGTCGAGGCCTGGGCGGAGTTCGGGGGGCTGCGGGTCGCTTCCGCGGGGCCCGGGCGCCGGCCGGCGCCGGCCGCGCTCGATCTCGACCCGCTGCACGGGCTGCACATGGCCCGGACGCTCGGGGACCTCGGGCGCGCGCTCGACACCGAGGTGTGCCCCCTCGGCGAGGAGCCCGACTCGCGCGCGCTGCTCGCCATCGACGCGGAGGGGCGGGTCTACACCCTGGACCACACAGGTGACTGGTACCTGGGCCCCCACATCGACGCAGCCCTCACCACCCTCCTCACGGGCGCCCCTCCGGCCCGCCTGACCACAACCTGACGGCCACCCCCACCCCCGACCAGCCTTCTCTCGCCCCCTCCACCCCTACCCAACCCGCACCCACGGGCTCCGCCCCCGTCCCCCCGCTCCTCAAACCCCGGAGGGGCTGAATTCTCCCCGGCCGGGACTGGAACGTTGCGGGCCGGGAGCTGGGAGGTCGCCGGGCCGGGACAGGAACGGCCCCGGGTCGGAGCCGGAACGTTGCTGAGCCGGCGCTGGAAGGTTGCCGGGGCGGGGCAGGAACGGCCCCGGGCCAGTGTCGGAACGCCGCTGAGCCGGAACTAGAAGATTGCCGGGGCGGAAACGGTCAGGCAGGCCCCATGACCTCACCCGCGGTCGGGATCCGACGGGAGGGGCTGGAACTCGGCCACGATGCGCGGGCACCCGGCGACACGCGTGAGGGGGGGCCGTGCCGGTACATCGATGCCCGTCGCCACTAACGTCCACATCTCCGTCCGACGGCGACGGGCTGATGCACCGGCACGGCCCCGACCCACCACCGGACCGCACCCGCGACCGCGAAGCGCCCGGCAGGGCTATGCCGGGATGACCGCCGACACCCGGAACCCGCCCGCGTCCGTCGGCCCCGACACGAACACACCCCCCAGAGCGGCCACCCGCTCCTTCATCCCCAGCAACCCGTTCCCCCCACTGGGCAGCCCCACCGACGACCCCGCCCCCACCTCCGGCGGACAATCGTTCTCCACCTGCATCGCGATCTCGGACACCCGATGCGCCAGCCGGACGTACGTCTTCGCCCCCGCCGCGTGCTTGTGGACGTTGGTCAGCGCCTCCTGCACCACCCGATAGGCGGTCTGCTCGATCTCCCGGGCATACCCCCGCAGATCCCCCTCGACGGACAGCGCCACGACCATCCCGGCCGCCGCCGACTGCCCGACCAGCTCGTCGATCTCGGCCAGACTCGGCCCCTCACCACCACCCGAGTCGTCCGCGGCCCGCGACGCGGCGGCCGCCGCGGCAGCCCCTACCGCGGCCAACGGCACCGCCGGCCCCCGCACGTCCGAACCGCCCCCCGTGCGAAGCACCCCCAACATCTCCCGCAACTCGGTAAGCGCCTGCCGCCCCATGTCCCCCACCAGCGCCGCGTTCTTCACGGCCTTCTCGGGATCCTTCCGGGCGACCGCCTGAAGCGCCGCCGCGTGCACCACCATCAGCGACACCCGATGCGCGACGACGTCGTGCATCTCCCGCGCGATCCGGGTCCGCTCCTCGTTGCGGGCCCACTCGGCCCGCTCCTCCGCCCGCTCAGCGAGCAGCTGCAGCTCCCGCTCCAGCGAGTCGGCCCGCTCCCGCAGGCTCTCCATGAGCCGCCGCCTGGCCCCCATGTAGAGACCGAGCAGCACGGGCGGCGCGGTCATCCCGATCGCCGTGGTGAGGGAGGCGAAGGGGACGAGCCAGTTCCCCATCGGCACGTCCCCGTGGGCCACGCTCTGGTGGGCCCGGACGAACGTGACGATCAGCATGCCGGCGAAGGACATCCCGGCCAGCGCGGCGGTGATGCGCCGGGGCAGCTCGGACGCGGCGAGGGTGTAGAGCCCGACGAGTCCCATCAGGAACCCCATCTGGGCGGGCGTGATCGCGATGGACACCAGGACGACCGCGATGGGCCACTTGCGCCGGACCAGGAGCACGGACCCGGCGACCGCTCCGAAGGCGACCCCCACGGGGGCCGGCAGCCCCGCGTCGTGCGCGAAGCGGACCCCCTCGCTGCCGCACTCGAACGCGGACACCAGGGCGAGCCCCGCGTCCAGCAGTGCACTGCGCCATCCGACCCACCACCACGGCCCGTTCCCGGCCCCGGTGTGCTCTTCCCCCGTCGTGGTCATGCCTCCAGCCTACGGTTGCACCCCGAACCATTTCCGGTGAGTTTCTCCGACTGGCCTACACCACACGCGACCATCGGGCAGAGGCAAAACCTACCGATATCGCTCGAACTATTGAATCGATCACCGTTCGACCCTGGAAGCCCGCATTCCGGCAGGACGGTTTGCCCATGGCACATTCACAGAACAAGCACCGGGACTTCGACTCCTTGCGCGAACAAGCGGTAGCGCTGCGCCGAGCAGGACTCAGCCGCCGCCAGATCCGCGACCGGCTGCACATCCACAACAACGACATCCTCAACCGCCTCCTCGAAGGCGAGCCTCCACCGGACTGGACCCGGCGCCCGCTCGCGAAGGACGACCTCCGCGCCAAGGCCCGCGAGCTACGCCTCCAGGGCTGGACCTACGACCGGATCCAGCTCGAACTCGGCTGCTCGAAGAGCTCGATCTCCCTGTGGGTCCGGGATCTGCCACAACCGGAACGCCGGACACGGACACGCGAGGAGGCTTCGGCGATCGCCCGGCGCGGCTGGGAGGCGACACTGCGAAAGAGGGAGGACGAACGCCGACAGACCAAGCATCTGGCGGCCGAAGAGATCGGTGCCATGACGGACCGGGAGCTCTTCCTCGTGGGCGTGGGTCTGTACTGGGCGGAGGGATCCAAGAGCAAGCCCTACAGGCGGCAGGAGCGCATCGTCTTCGTGAACAGCGATCCAGACATGATCACCGTCTTCCTGGCCTGGCTGGGCCTGCTCGGAGTCGAGCGAAAACACCTCCGGTTCGCGGTACACATCCACGAGACCGCCGACGTGTCAGCCGCCGAGATGTTCTGGGCGAAACACGTCGGCATCGAAACGGCCGACCTCCTCAAGACCTCTCTCAAGAAGCACAATCCGCGCACCAACCGCAAGAACACCGACGAGGGTTACCGCGGCTGTCTTCGGGTCGGCGTGCGCGGCGGCGCCGACTTGTACCGTCGCATCGAAGGCTGGTGGTACGGCATAGTGTTGTCCGCACGCGAAGCCGAGGAATCGAATCGGACATAGCGCGCATGCCATCCCGGGTCGTCTAATGGCAGGACAAATGGTTTTGGTCCATTGAATGAGGGTTCGATTCCTTCCCCGGGAGCCCCAGCGAGAGGGTCGTGACGAGGTCTGTCAGGGCCCTCTCCCACATGCCTCCTGATTCGCCCCGGTATCCTGCGGATGTCCCACCCCCCGTTCATCCGAAGCCGAAGGGCAGTCCCGTGAGCTCCAGTCGCCCGGCAGCCGTCGTCGTACTCGCAGCGGGTGAGGGCACCCGTATGAAATCGGCCACACCCAAGGTTCTGCACGACATCTGCGGACGCTCGCTCGTCGGCCATGTTCTGGCCGCCGCGCGCGAGTTGGACCCCGAGAACCTGGTCGTCGTGGTGGGGCACGCGCGCGAGAAGGTCGTCGGGCACCTCGCGGAGATCGACCCGGGTGTGCGGACGGCGGTGCAGGCCGAGCAGAACGGCACCGGGCACGCGGTCCGGATGGCCCTGGAGGAGCTCGGCGGCGGCCTGGACGGCACGGTCGTCGTGGTCTGCGGCGACACCCCCCTGCTCAGCGGCGACACCCTGCGCGCGCTGGCCTCGGCCCACGGCACCGACGGCAACGCCGTCACCGTGCTGACCGCCGAGGTCCCCGACGCCACCGGCTACGGCCGCATCGTGCGCGACGCCAGCGGCGCGGTCACCGCGATCGTCGAGCACAAGGACGCGAGCGACTCGCAGCGCGCGATCCGCGAGATCAACTCGGGCGTCTTCGCCTTCGACGGCCGGCTGCTCGCCGACGCGCTCGGCAAGGTGCGCACGGACAACAGCCAGGGCGAGGAGTACCTGACGGACGTCCTCGGCATCCTGCGCGAGGCCGGGCACCGGGTGGGCGCGGCCGTGGCCGCCGACCACCGCGAGATCGCCGGCATCAACAACCGCGTCCAGCTCGCCGAGGCCCGCCGCATCCTGAACGACCGGCTGCTCACGCGGGCCATGCTGGCCGGCGTCAGCGTCGTCGACCCCGCGACGACCTGGGTCGACGTGACGGTCACCTTCGAGCAGGACGCGATCGTGCTCCCCGGGACGCAGCTCCAGGGCGCCACCCATGTGGCGGAGGGCGCCGAGGTCGGCCCCAACTGCCGCCTGAAGGACACCCGGGTGGGCGCCGGAGCCCGCGTCGACAACACCGTGGCCGACACCGCCGAGGTGGGCCCCGAGGCCAAGGTGGGCCCCTTCGCGTATCTGCGCCCGGGCACCCGGATCGGCGTCAAGGCCAAGGTCGGCACATACGTCGAGACGAAGAACGCGACGATCGGCGAGGGGACGAAGATCCCGCACCTGTCGTACGTGGGCGACGCGACGATCGGCGAGTACTCGAACATCGGCGCCGCGAGTGTGTTCGTGAACTACGACGGGCAGGACAAGCACCACACGACGATCGGCTCGCACTGCCGTACGGGTTCGGACAACATGTTTGTGGCTCCTGTCACGGTCGGGGACGGCGCGTACACCGCGGCGGGCTCCGTGATCACCAAGGACGTGCCGCCCGGTTCGCTGGCCGTGGCCCGTGGCCAGCAGCGCAATATCGAGGGCTGGGTGGCTCGCAAGCGTCCCGGAAGCGCCGCCGCGAAGGCCGCGGAGACCGCTTCCCGGGAACCGGACGGCGAAGGCTGACCGGAAAACGGCACGTCCGGGACGGCGTACCGTGATAAGTGCACACCCGCACCCCTGCTGAGAAGCCTCTCGCAACCCAGCTGAGACGGCTGCTCACGCCCACTGAGATGACCTCTGAGGAGACAGTGCTGTGACCGGGACCAAGACGACGACCGGCGAGAAGAAGATGATGTTCTTCTCCGGCCGCGCCCACCCCGAGCTTGCCGAGGAGGTCGCCCACAAGCTGGGTGTCGGGGTCGTCCCGACGAAGGCCTTCGACTTCGCCAACGGCGAGATCTACATCCGCTACCAGGAGTCCGCGCGCGGCGCCGACTGCTTCCTGATGCAGAGCCACACGGCTCCCATCAACAAGTGGATCATGGAACAGCTGATCATGATCGATGCTCTCAAGCGGGCCTCCGCCCGGAGCATCACCGTGATCGTGCCCTTCTACGGTTACGCCCGTCAGGACAAGAAGCACCGTGGACGTGAACCGATCTCGGCGCGTCTGATCGCGGACCTGATGAAGACGGCCGGCGCGGACCGCATCCTCACGGTCGATCTGCACACGGACCAGATCCAGGGCTTCTTCGACGGACCGGTGGACCACCTGTTCGCGCTGCCGATCCTCGCCGACTACGTGGGCGCCAAGGTCGACCGCTCCAAGCTCACCGTCGTCTCCCCGGACGCCGGCCGTGTGCGCGTCGCCGACCGCTGGTGCGACCGTCTGGACGCTCCGCTGGCCATCGTGCACAAGCGCCGCGACAAGGACGTCGCCAACCAGGTCACCGTCCACGAGGTGGTCGGTGACGTGAAGGGCCGTGTCTGCGTCCTCGTCGACGACATGATCGACACCGGTGGCACCATCTGCGCCGCCGCCGACGCGCTGTTCACGCACGGCGCGGAGGACGTCATCGTGACGGCCACGCACGGTGTGCTCTCCGGCCCGGCGGCCGACCGTCTGAAGAACTCCAAGGTCAGCGAGTTCATCTTCACCGACACCCTGCCGACCCCGGGCGAGCTGGAGCTCGACAAGATCACGGTGCTCTCGATCGCGCCGACGATCGCGGACGCGGTGCGCGAGGTCTTCCTGGACGGCTCGGTGACGAGCCTGTTCGAGGAGCAGTAGGCCTCACCCCGACGACCCGCGGCGGACCCCTCCGCCGGCCGGTCGCCTAGATCGATTTCTTGTACGGCCTCCCCGCCCCGTAAGCTGTCACAGTTGCTCGGCGAGGGAGGCCGCACTTGTGTGCGGCGGTCCGTTATCGACGCGCTCTTCGTAGCAGGCCGATGGTTTGGCCGGGTGACCTTCTTCCCCAAGTTCTACGAGGAGTGAACATGTCCGAGGTCAAGCTCGCCGCCGAGTCCCGCACCGAGTTCGGCAAGGGTGCCGCCCGCCGCGTCCGTCGCGAGGGCAGGGTCCCCGGTGTCGTCTACGGTCACGGCACGGACCCGGTCCACATCACGCTTCCGGGCCACGACCTGCTCCTCGCCCTGCGTACGCCGAACGTCCTGCTCGCCCTGGACCTGGACGGCAAGACCGAGCTCGCGATCCCGAAGGCCGTCCAGCGCGACGCCATCAAGGGCTTCCTGGAGCACGTCGACCTGCTCCTCGTGAAGCGCGGCGAGAAGGTCACCGTCGAGGTCTTCGTGCAGACCGAGGGCGAGCTGGCCCCGGGCAGCTTCCTCGTCGAGAACGTGCTGAACACCCTGACGGTCGAGGCCGAGGCCACCCACATCCCGGAGTCGGTCACCGTCTCCATCGAGGGCCTGGAGGCCGGTGCCTCCATCCACGCCAAGGACATCAAGCTCCCCAAGGGCACCACGCTGGCGATCGACGAGGACGCGGTCGTCATCCAGATCCTGGCCGCCCAGGCCGAGGAGCCGGCCGCCGAGGGCGAGGCCGAGGGCGACGCGGCCGCCGAGGCCTGATCCTCCGGAATTTCAGCTGTGTCAGCCGCCGCTCCTTCACGGGAGCGGCGGCTGCCGCGTATCACGGACACATGGGAGACACGGACGTGACGACCGACGCCAACGCGCCCTGGCTGATCGTGGGCCTCGGCAATCCGGGCCCCGAGTACGCCATGAACCGGCACAACGTGGGCTTCATGGTGGCCGATCTGCTGGCGGAGCGGATCGGCGGGAAGTTCAAGCGGGCGGGCAAGGCGCAGGCCCAGGTGATCGAGGGCCGGATCGGCCCGCCCGGGCCGGCGAACCGCCGGGTGATCCTGGCCAAGCCGATGTCGTACATGAACCTGTCGGGCGGTCCGGTGACGGCGCTGCGGGACTTCTACAAGGTGCCGACGGCGAACATCGTGGCGGTCCACGACGAGCTCGACATCGACTACGGCGTGTTGCGGCTGAAGCTGGGCGGTGGCGACAACGGCCACAACGGTCTGAAGTCGATGACGAAGGCGATGGGCGCGGACTACCACCGGGTGCGGTTCGGCATCGGCCGCCCGCCGGGCCGGATGCAGGTCGCGGACTTCGTGCTGAAGGACTTCGCCTCCGCCGAGCGCAAGGAACTGGACTACTTCGTGGACCGGGCGGCGGACGCGGTGGAGTGCCTGGTGATCGAGGGCCTGGAGCGGGCACAGGGCACGTACAACTCCTGAGGGACGCCCGGGCCGCCAGGTCCGAGCAGCAACTCCTGAGGGACGCCCCGGGGCGGTGGGGTCCGGGCACGACCCCGGACTCCCGGCACCCGACATGGCCGCACAAGGGACGACTTGTCCCCCACCGGGGTTGACCGAGCGCTTGGCCATGGCCAATGATCCCGGCCATGCGTGCTGCCGTCACCTCCAGCCAGAGCGCGTACGCGGCGCTGCGTTACGCCCAGCTCGCGGTGATGGGCGTGGTCGCCGGACTCATCCTGATCGCGGGAGTGTGGGCCTCCTGGGGCACCGCCCAGCACGTGATGCTGAGCAAGGGCCGGGAGCAGGGCACGATCGACGTGCGGTCGTGCTCGGGGGACGTCTGCACCGGGCCGTACACACCGGTGTCACCCGGTTCACGGGCCCGCGCCCGGGTCGTCATCGACCAGTCGGTGGCGGTGGAGAAGGGCCGGACGTACACGGTCACGGTGAAGCCGGGCAGCGACCAGGTCGTCCGCAGCGGCCCTGCCGGTCTGCTCTACGCCTGGGTGCCGCTCGCGGGCGCCCTGCTGCTGGCCTCGGTGGTGGTCGCGGGCGGTCTGCGGCTGACCCGGGTCGCCTGGGCGATGGCGGGCGCGGGGATCGCCCTGCTGACGGCGACGATCCTGGTCGTCTGAGACCCGTCCCGTGCCTCCGGGGCCGGGCCGCGACAACACGAAGGCGCCCTCGGCGCTCGTCCTGGGACGAGCGCCGAGGGCGCCTTGTCGTGCGTCAGCCGGTGTTGCGCAGACCCGCCGCCACACCGTTGACGGTCAGGAGCAGGGCCCGCGAGAGCAGCGGGTCCGCCGCCTGGCCGGCCTCGGCCTCCTCGCGCTGGCGCTTGAGGAGGGCGACCTGGAGGTAGGAGATCGGGTCGAGGTAGGCGTCCCGGATGGCGAAGGTCTGCTGGAGCACCGGGTTGGTGTCGAGCAGCTGCTCGCCGCCGGTGATGCGCAGCACCTCGCGCACGGTGAGCTCGTGTTCGGCCTCGATGACGGCGAACACGTGCTGGAGCTCCTCGGGGACGAGGGTGTCGACGTAGTGCCGCGCGATCCGCAGGTCCGTCTTCGCGAGGGTCATCTCGACGTTCGAGAGGAAGTTCCGGAAGAAGTGCCACTGCTCGTGCATCTCGTCGAGCACGGTGTCGAGGCCCGCCTCGCGCAGTGCCTTGAGGCCGGAGCCGACGCCGAACCAGCCGGGCACGATCTGCCGGGACTGGGTCCAGCCGAAGACCCACGGGATGGCGCGCAGTCCGTCGAGCGAGACGCCCGAGCCGGGGCGGCGGGAGGGCCGCGAGCCCAGGTGCAGGTCGGCGAGCTGGTCGACGGGCGTGGAGGCCAGGAAGTACGTCGGCAGGTCGGGGTCCTCGACGAACCGGCGGTAGGCGGAGTGGGCGGCGTCCGAGACGACGTCCATCGCCGCGTCCCAGCGGGCCAGCGCCTCGTCGGACTGGCGGGGCGCGGTGTGCAGGGCGGACGCCTGCAGGGTCGCGGCGACCGTCAGTTCGAGGTTCTCGCGGGCGAGCGAGGGGACCAGGTACTTGTCGGAGATGACCTCGCCCTGCTCGGTCACCTTGATCTCGCCCTCCAGGGTGCCCCAGGGCTGCGCGAGGATCGCGTCGTGCGAGGGGCCGCCGCCGCGGCCGACGGTGCCACCGCGGCCGTGGAAGAGGCGCAGGCGCACGCCGTAGCGGTGGGCGACGTCGCGGAGCCGGCGCTGGGCGCGGTGGATCTCCCACTGGGAGGTGGTGATGCCGCCGAACTTGGAGGAGTCGGAGTAGCCGAGCATGACCTCCTGGACGTCCCCGCGCAGTGCCACCAGACGGCGGTACGAGGGGTCGGAGAGCATGTCCTCCAGGATCGTGTCCGCGGCCTTGAGCTCGTCGGTGGTCTCCAGGAGGGGCACGATGCCGATCTTGGCCCAGCCGGCGTGCAGGTCGAGGAGCCCGGCCTCGCGGGCGAGGACGGCGGCGGCGAAGACGTCGTCGGCGCCCTGGCACATCGAGATGATGTACGACTCGATGACCTCGGGCCCGAAGATCTTCAGGGCCTTCTTGACGGTCTCGAAGACGCCGAGGGTCTTGGCGCCGTCGGCGTCGAGCGGCGCGGGGGTCGGGGCGAGCGGACGGCGGGAGCGCAGTTCCTTGGCGAGGAGCTTGGCCCGGTAGTCGCGCGGCATGTCCACATAGCGCCAGGACTCCTCGCCGAGGCGGTCGAAGAGCTGGCCGAGCGCGTGGTGGTGGGCGTCCGCGTGCTCGCGCACGTCCATGGTGGCGAGCTGGAGGCCGAACGCGGCCAGCGTGCGGATCGTCCGGTTCATGCGGCCGTCGGCGAAGAGGCCGCCGCGGTGCTCGCGCAGCGAGGTCTGGATGAGCGTGAGGTCGCGCAGCAGTTCGGCGGTGCCGAGGTAGTCGCGGCCGTCCTCGTGGGGGGTGCCCTTGGCGAGGCGGAGCTTGGTGTTCTCCAGCTTCTGCCGGATGCAGGTGGCCTTGAGCCGGTAGGGCTCCTCGGCGTTGAGGCGCTTGTAACGGGGGCTGATCTCCGGCAGGAGTTCGAGGTCGCACTGGAGGGATTCCAGGAGTTCCTCGGTGGCGCCCGTGTAGCGGATGGAGTTCGACAGGAAGCCGCGGAGCTCGTCGATGAGTTCGAGCGCGTCGTTGATGCCGTGCTCGTGCTGGAGGATCAGGACGTCCCAGGTGACGGCGGGGGTGACGTTCGGGTTGCCGTCGCGGTCGCCGCCGATCCAGGTGCCGAAGGTGAGCGGGCGGGTGTCGTCCGGAAGGGCGACGCCGACACGCTCGAGTTCGGCGGTGAGGTCCTCCAGGACGTCGCCGACGGCGCCCGCGTGGAGCTCGTCGAGGTAGTAGATCGCGTTGCGCGCCTCGTCGGCGGGCTCGGGGCGTACGACCCGGAGCTCGTCCGTCTGCCATACGAGGTCGATGTTCTCGGCCAGACGGGTGTCGTAGCGGCGGCGGTCGGCCTCGATGACCGGGGTCTCCAGGAGCGCGGCGATGCGCCGCAGCTTGTTGAGGACGGAGCGCCGGGCCGCCTCGGTGGGGTGGGCCGTGAAGACGGGGCGGACGTTGAGGTTCTTGACCGTCTGGCGCAGGTGCTCGGGGTCGGCGTCCTTGAGCCGGTCGGCCGTCCGGGCGAGGAGGCCGCCCTCGGCGGCGCGCTTGGCGCGCAGCTCGCGGCCGCGGTGCACCTGCTCGGTGACGTTGGCCAGGTGGAAGTAGGTCGAGAAGGCGCGGACCAGCTTGGCCGCGGTCTCCAGTTCGGTGCCGCGCAGCAGCTCGGCGGCGGCCTCGCCGTCCTCGCGGGTCAGGCGGCGGACCTTCTCGACCAGTTCCAGGAGCTCGGGGCCCTCCTGGCGTACGAGGGTCTCGCCGAGGAGGTCGCCCAGGCGGCGGATGTCGGCGCGCAGTTCGCTGCTGGTCGTCGTGGTCTGGTCGTCGGCACTGCTCACAGGTGCGGCTCCTTGCAGTGGTGAAGCTCGTCTGAAGAGTGGGGAATCTCGTTCGAAGCTCGTCCGGTAGGGAACCCGGGTGACGACCGCGCGCGGCGGGTGCCGCTCTGGGAGGTGGCATCCGGGAAGAAATCAGAACGGACCGCGCTGTCCGACCGACTCCAAGGATAGGTGTCCCCAAGGACGCGCAGGCTCTCGGGCTCTTGCCGCGGGGCCACGCGCTGACATACTTACGTCGCCGTAGGTTACGGACCCGTAGGTATTCCTGTCGGACGACGGGAGGACCGTGAGGTTCGCACCCGGACACTCTCTTCCCCGCCGTTCCTCACCCTCGAACCCTCCAGGGGACGCCCACATGACCACGAGTTCCGATGTGATCGACGACGCCCCACGGGCGGACGACGACGCGACCGCGCTCCCCGCCGCGACCCTCGGCGGCGAGAAAAAGGGATCGCTCGAGCAGATCACCCTTCTTCTCTTCATCGCCGTCCCCTTCCTGGCGCTGCTCGCGGCGGTGCCGCTGGCCTGGGGACGGGGGCTGAGCTGGCTGGACGTCGGCCTGCTGGTCTTCTTCTACTACCTGGGCTGCCACGGTGTGACGATCGGCTACCACCGCTACTTCACCCATGGCTCGTTCAAGGCGAAGCGTCCGCTGCGGATCGCGATCGCCATCGCCGGCTCGATGGCGGTCGAGGGTCCCCTCGTGCGCTGGGTGGCCGACCACCGCAGGCACCACAGGTTCTCCGACGCGGAGGGCGACCCGCACTCCCCGTGGCGGTACGGCGAGACGGTTCCGGCGCTGATGAAGGGCCTGTGGTGGGCCCACATCGGCTGGATGTTCGACGAGGAGCGGACCTCGCAGGAGAAGTACGCGCCCGATCTGGTCAAGGACCCGGTGATCCGGGCGATCTCGCGCCAGTTCATCCTGTGGACGCTGCTGTCGCTGGCGCTGCCGCCGCTGATCGGCGGTCTGGTGACGATGTCGTGGTGGGGCGCGTTCACCGGGTTCTTCTGGGGGTCACTCGTCCGGGTGGCGCTGCTGCACCATGTGACCTGGTCGATCAACTCGATCTGCCACGCGGTCGGCAAGCGGCCCTTCAGGTCGCGGGACCGTTCGGGGAACGTGTGGTGGCTGGCGGTGCTCTCGTGCGGCGAGTCCTGGCACAACCTCCACCACTCCGACCCGACGTCCGCCCGGCACGGGGTGGACCGCGGCCAGATCGACTCGTCGGCGCGGATCATCCGCTGGTGCGAGCAGCTCGGCTGGGCCTACGACGTGCGCTGGCCGTCACGCTCACGTCTCGATTCACGGCGCAGCGAGGGCGGGAACGGCTCCCGGCGCAAGACGGAAGCCGCCGAAGCGGCATGATTGACGGCGTGGCGACCGACTCCAGCAGCACCCCGAGCACCGAAAAGCCGCGGCGCGCGCGCCGCACCCGCATGACCGGCGCCGAGCGCCGGCAGCAGCTGCTGGAGATCGGCCGCACCCTGTTCGCGGCCAAGGGGTTCGAGGGCACGTCGGTGGAGGAGATCGCGGCGAAGGCCGGCGTCTCGAAGCCGGTGGTCTACGAGCACTTCGGCGGCAAGGAGGGCCTGTACGCGGTGGTGGTCGACCGTGAGATGCGGCGGCTGCTGGACATGGTGACCGGTTCGCTGACGGCGGGCCATCCGCGGGAGCTGTGCGAGCAGGCGGCGTTCGCCCTGCTGGACTACATCGAGGAGTACACGGACGGGTTCCGCATCCTGGTCCGTGACTCGCCGATCCCGCAGTCGACGGGTTCGTTCGCGTCGCTGATCTCGGACATCGCCACCCAGGTGGAGGACATCCTGGGCCGGGAGTTCAAGAGCCGCGGCTTCGACTCGAAGCTGGCGCCGCTGTACGCCCAGGCGCTGGTGGGCATGGTGGCGCTGACGGGCCAGTGGTGGCTGGACGTCCGCAAGCCGCGCAAGGCGGAGGTGGCCGCGCATCTGGTGAACCTGGCGTGGCACGGGCTGGACGGTCTGGAGCCGAAGCCGCGGCTGATAGGGCATCGCAAGGCCTGAGGGCGCGGCGCGCGCCCCCGGTTCAGTCCGGGGGCGGGAGCGGCTCCAGGAACTCCAGGCGGTTGCCGACGGGGTCCTCGGAGAAGAAGCGCCGGTGGCCGGGCAGGTCCTCGTCCCAGCTGACGGGGGCTCCGGCGGCGGCGATCCGGGCGGCGAGGGCGTCGATGCCGGTGACGCGCAGTCCCGGGTGGGCCTTCCGCGCGGGACGGAAGTCGGCCTCGATCCCGAGGTGCAGCCGGACGGACCCGGTCTCGAACCAGCAGCCCCCGCGTCCGGCGAGGACGGGCGGCTTGGGGGTCTCGGCCAGGCCGAGGGCGCCGGTGTAGAAGGCGCGCAGCCGGTCCTCGGATCCGGGCGGGGCGGCGAGCTGGACATGGTCGAGCGCGGTGATCATCAGGCCTCCTTCCGGGCGACGGCGAACAGCCGGCGGAACGGCAGCACGGTGCCGTAGGGCCGGGCGGGGTAGGCCTCGCGCAGCAGGTCCCGGTAGGCGGTGAGGAAGGCGTCGGCGGCCTCGGGGTCGTCGGCGAGGGCGGTCAGCACGGGCCGCAGCGCGGTCCCCTTCGCCCAGTCGAGCACGGGGTCCTTCCCGGTCAGCAGCTGCATGTACGTGGTCTCCCAGACGTTCGTACGGCAGCCGGCGCTCTCCAGGCGGTCCAGGTAGACGACCGGGTCGTGGACGGAGTCCGCGGCGCGCGGGGCGTCTTTGACGAGGCCCTTCCAGCGGGGGGAGCCGGTGAGTTCGCGCAGCAGGACGTGCAGCGGGGCGTCGGTGTTGTGGGGCATCTGGAAGGCGAGCGTGCCGCCGGGCGCGAGGGCGTCGAGCCAGCCGGGGAGCGCGTCCAGGTGTCCGGGCACCCACTGGAGGGCGGCGTTCGAGGTGATCAGGTCGTAGGTCTCCGCGGGCGTCCAGTCGGTGAGGTCGGCGTGGGCGAAGTCGAGCCGTCCGCCGCCGGCCGTGGGACCGGCGTACTCCTCGGTGCGGGCCAGCATGTCGGCGGAGTTGTCGTAGCCGGTGATGCGGGCGGCGGGCCAGCGGCCGGCGAGGTGGGCCGTGACGTTGCCGGGGCCGCAGCCGAGGTCGGCGATGCGGGCGGGGTCGCCGGGCAGGTCGCCCACCTGGGCGAGGAGGTCGGCGTAGGGGCGGGCCCGGTGCCGGGCGTGGCGCAGGTACTGGCCCGGGTCCCAGGTGGGGCTGGGGGCGGCGGTCATGGGTGGCCTCCTCGGATGTCGGCGCGGGGGTCGCGCACCGCGGCGGGGCGGCGGCGACCGGACCGTTCGTATCTCCAGACTCACAGGAAAACTATCTCGACGTCAAGAGACTTGGTTTCGAGAAACTCCATCTCAAGAGACTTCACGTCGACACAACCACTACACTGATCGTCATGGAGGACGAGGTCGATCGGCTGGTCGCTGCGTGGCGCCGGGAGCGCCCGGACCTCGACGTGGAACCGCTCGAGGTGCTCAGCCGGGTGAGCAGGCTGGCCCGGCACCTGGACCGGGCGCGCCGGCTCGCTTTCGCCGAGCACAGCCTGGAGCCCTGGGAGTTCGACGTCCTGACGGCGCTGCGGCGCGCGGGATCCCCGTACCAGCTCTCACCCGGACAGCTGCTGACGCAGACGCTCGTCACGTCGGGCACGATGACCAACCGCATCGACCGGCTGACCAAGAAGGGTCTCGTGGAACGCCTCCCGGACCCGAGCGACCGCAGGGGCGTGCTCGTGCGCCTCACGGACGAGGGCTGCGACCGCGCCGACCAGGCGCTGGCCGGACTGCTCGACCAGGAGCGGGCGATCCTCGCCGAGCTGAGCCGGGGCCAGCGCGGCGAACTGGCCGGACTGCTACGCCAGTTGACCGCCCCGTTCGACAACATCCCCGGCTAGGTCGACCGGTCCGACACCCGCCCGCCGGGCCAGTGCCACGGCGGCGAGGGTGGAGTGCACCCCGAGCTTCCCGAGGACGTTCTGCATATGGGTGCGCACCGTGTGCGGCGACAGGAACAGCCGCTCCGCCACCGCCTTGCGCCCGAGTCCGGCGACCATGCAGCGCAGGACCTCGCGCTCCCGGGGTGTCAGCGACTCGACGAGCCGTTCGCTCTCGGTGCGGTGCTTGCGCGCGGCGGTCAGCTCCCGGAGCACCCCGGTCAGCAGCGCGGGCGGCAGATGGGTCTCGTCGCGCAGGACACCCCGGATGACGGTGAGCAGCCGCGACAGCGAGCAGTCCTTGGCGACCCAGCCCGAGGCACCGGCCTGGAGGGCGAGCGCGGCCCGGCGCGGGTCGTCCTTCTCGGCCAGCACGACGGTCCGTACGCCGGGCTGTCCCGAACGCACTCCGGCCACCAGCGATATGCCGTCGACCAGGCCGTCCTCGTTGCTCTCCTGGACGGGCACCGCCGGACGCGTCCCGGGCACGTTCCCGCCCAGGTCGGCGTCGACGAGGAGCACGTCGAAGCGGCGGCCCTCGGCCGCCGCGCGTTCGAGGCAGCGCAGCGCGGCCGGACCGCTGCCGGCGGCGGACACGTCGACGTCGGGCTCGGCCGCGAGCGCGGCGGCGAGCGACTCGGCGAAGATGCGATGGTCGTCGACGACCAGTACTCGGATGCGAACCACAGAAACCCCCACTGTCGGGGGACGATCCGTACGGGTACGGCGCCCGAGGTGATCCCGGACCCGCTTGCGACCCCGGAAAACGAGGTGCCGCCGCCGCACGGCCGCCGCCGTGCTGGAAGTGCTACCCCCACTTCGGGCGTCGTACCCGACTGTCTCGCCCCCTGATCGGCACCGGCCCCCACCGGCACCGTTCATCAGAGTACGGCCGGGGGCGGGGAGCGGAAGGCAATTTGCAGAACTGGTTGGCCAGCGCGTTTATGGTGAGCCGTATGTTTCGTATCGAGACAGGAGACGACAAGGAGCGTCGGGATCTGCTCCGCAGACGGCTGCTGGAGACGAACACGGCCGCGTCCCCCGTGCTGCGCGCGCTGCGCGGGACCCCCGGTGAGCGCGAAGTCCCGCTCCATGTCTGGGCCCTGGCGGAGGACGGCACCCTGGCCGGCGGACTCGCGGGCCACACCTGGACGACCTGGCTGCACGTCACCTATCTGTGGGTCGACGGCCTCCACCGCGGTACGGGCCTGGGGAGCCGGCTGCTCACCGAGGCCGAGCGGGCCGCCGGAACCCGCGGCTGTACCGCCGCCCGCGTGGAGACCTGGGACTTCCAGGCCCCCGACTTCTACCGCAAACAGGGCTACGAGGTGGTCTCCGTGATCCCCGACTACCCCCCGGGAATCACGGAGTACACCCTGACGAAAAGCTGGCCTCCCAGCACCTGAGGCCCGGCCCCGACCGGGGCGAGTTCCAGCCCCTCCGGCACACGTTCCAGCCCCTCCGGCGTTTGAGGAGCGGGGGTCCGGGGGCAGCGCCCCCGGGTACGGGACGGGTAGGGGCGGAGGGGGCGAAGAACTCCTGCCTCAGCCGATCCGCCGGGCCCCCGCGGAGGGCACCGCCGGAAACACCCGCGGAGCGGTGAACCCCGCCTCGGCGAAGGCCTCCACCACCGCCTTGGTGACCCCGTCGGCATCGGCCGCCTCCACCAGCACGACCGCCGACCCCCCGAACCCACCCCCCGTCATCCGCGCACCGAGCGCCCCCGCGGAGTTCGCCGCCG
The DNA here is from genome assembly GCF_000725495.1 of Streptomyces aureus. Classification (GTDB taxonomy): domain Bacteria; phylum Actinomycetota; class Actinomycetes; order Streptomycetales; family Streptomycetaceae; genus Streptomyces; species Streptomyces aureus_B. Next base: position 162,866 of record NZ_KL647041.1, on the reverse strand, counting down.
AAACGGCGAGATCCAGCTCGGGACACGAGATCCGCAGATCGTCCCGCAGCGACGCGTGACCGTCCGTCAGGACCGGCCCGATCGCCCGGACGTCACCCGCGTCGAGCAGGGTGATGACCCGCTCCACCCGGTGGTCGTCGGAGACGACGTGCCGGACGTAGCGCCGCACCCGCTCGTCGGACAGCCGCGCGAGAGCGGCGTCGAGCTCCTCGTACGCGACGTCGCGCAGATGGGACACGCCCAGCTGCCGCGCCCCCTCCTCGCACCCCGCGCGCCGCTCGGCGTACGCCCCGTCGCCGAGCGCGTGCTTCACCCGGGTGTCGACGACCAGCAGTTCGAGCCCCTGGGCGGCGAGGTCGAAGGGGACCTGGCGGATGGACAGGTCCCGGCAGTCCAGGTGCAGGGCGTGGCCCTCGGTGCAGCACGCCGACGCGGTCTGGTCCATGACACCGCAGGGCACGCCGACGAAGTCGTTCTCGGCGCGCTGGGCGAGCCGTGCCAGCTCCGGCCGGGTGAGCCCGAGCCCGTACAGCTCGTCGAGGGCGAGGGCGGTGACGACCTCCAGGGCCGCGGAGGAGGAGAGCCCCGCGCCGGTGGGGACGGTGGACGACAGATGGAGGTCCGCGCCGCCGATGGCGTGGCCGGCCTCGCGCAGCGCCCAGACCACGCCCGCCGGATAGGCGGCCCAGCCGGTGTCCGACCGGGGCGTCAGTTCGTCGACGCGCAGTTCGACGACGGGCCCCTCGATGTCCGCCGAGTGCAGCCGCAGCACCCCGTCGGACCGGCGGGACACCGCCGCGACCGCCGTGTGCGGCAGCGCGAGCGGCATCACGAACCCCTCGTTGAAGTCCGTGTACTCGCCGATCAGGTTGACCCGGCCGGGCGCCGCCCAGACGCCCTCCGGCGCGGCGCCGTACAGCTCCTCGAAGCCCTCACGTACCCCCACCTGCTCCACCCGCTACCCCTTCGCCGTGTTCTTCTGTGCGAACTCCCACGCGTCCGCGACGATCCCCGCGAGATCCGCGCGGGACGGGTTCCAGCCGAGCCGCTCCCGGGCGGTGTCGGCCGAGGCGACCAGGACCGCCGGGTCCCCGCCGCGGCGCGGGGCCACGACCTCGGGGATCGGGTGTCCGGTCACCTGGCGCACCGTCTCCACGACCTCGCGGACGGAGAAACCGTTGCCGTTGCCGAGGTTGCAGATCAGGTGCTCGCCGGGGGCCGCGGCCGCGAGGGCCAGCAGGTGCGCCTCGGCGAGGTCCGCGACGTGGATGTAGTCGCGGATGCAGGTGCCGTCGGGCGTCGGGTAGTCGTCGCCGAAGACGGAGATCGCGTCGCGGCGGCCCTGCGCGACCTGGAGGACCAGCGGGATGAGGTGCGACTCGGGGTCGTGCCGCTCGCCGCTGTCGCCGTAGGCGCCGGCCACGTTGAAGTAGCGCAGGGAGACCGCGCCGAGGCCGTGCGCCGCCGCCTCGCCGGTGATCATGTGGTCGACGGCGAGCTTGGAGGCGCCGTAGGGGTTGGTGGGCCGGGTCGGCGCGGACTCCCTGATCGGGGTGGTCTCGGGCTCGCCGTAGGTGGCGGCGGTGGAGGAGAAGACCAGGGTGCGCACCCCGGCGTCGCGCATCGCGGCGAGCAGGGCCATGGTGCCGCCGACGTTGTTGTCCCAGTACTTCTCGGGCTTCACCACGGACTCGCCGACCTGCGAGAACGCGGCGAAGTGCAGGACGGCGTCGTAGGAGGGGTCCAGCCACTTGGCGGCGTCGCGGATGTCGCCCTCGATGAACGCGGCGCCCGAGGGCACGCCCTCGCGGAAGCCCGTCGAGAGGTTGTCGAGGACCGTGACCTCGTGGCCCGCCTCGATCAGATGGCGCGCGACCACGCTGCCCACGTAGCCGGCCCCGCCCGTCACCAGGTACTTCCCACTCATGAACTCGCTACCTCTCGCAGTCGCTGAGCCGCGGTCTCCGGCGGCACGTCGTTGATGAACACGTTCATGCCGGACTCGGAACCCGCGAGGAACTTCAGCTTGCCGGAAGTGCGGCGAATGGTGAAAAGCTCGAGGTGGAGCGCGAAATCGTCGCGGTTGACGCCCTCGAACTCCTCCAGCGGGCCGAAGGGAGCCTGGTGCCACGCCGCGATGTACGGCGTCGGCGGCTCCGCGGCCCCGTCCTTCCCGCCGTTCCCTTCGTCGAAGATCCGGTCGAAGCGTCTCAAGAGTTCCAGATACACCTGGGGAAACTCTGTGCGCGCGCCCTCGTCGAGGCCGAGCAGGTCGGGCACCCGGCGGCGGGGATAGAGGTGGACCTCGTAGGGCCAGTGGGCGGCGTAGGGGACGAAGGCGACCCAGTGCTCGCTCGACAGGACGACGCGCGAGCCGTCCGCGATCTCCCGTGCGAGGACGTCGTCGAACAGATTCGCCCCTCCGGTGGCCTCCTTGTGGGCGGCGAGCGAACGCAGCATCAGTGCGGTACGGGGGGTGGTGAAGGGGTAGCCGTAGATCTGCCCGTGCGGGTGACCGAGCGTCACGCCGATCTCGGCGCCACGGTTCTCGAAGCAGAAGACCTGCCGGACGGAGGGCAGATGGGACAGCTCGGCGGTGCGGTCCGTCCACGCCTCCAGCACGAGGGCGGCCTGTGCCTCCGTCAGATCCGCGAAGGACGCGTCGTGGTCGGAGGTGAAGCAGACGACCTCGCAGCGGCCGGAGTCGCCGGCCAGCGAGGGGAAACGGTTCTCGAACACGACGACGTCGTAGGAGGATTCCGGGATCTCGCTCAGCCGGTCGCCCGAGGACGGGCACAGCGGGCACTCGTCCGCCGGCGGGTGGTAGATGCGCCCCTGGCGGTGCGAGGCGATCGCGACCGAGTCGCCGAGCAGCGGGTCGCGGCGCACCTCCGAGGTGGTGACGGTCGGATCGAGCGGGCGCCGGTCCACCGCGTCGCGCACCCGGTCGTCGCCCGCGTCGTAGTAGATGAGCTCACGACCGTCGGCGAGCCGGGTCGAGGTCTTCTTCACAGTCGGACTCCCCATCAGCACCCGATCAAACCTTCAAACATAACCCAACACAACAAACCACAAGCCACCACGACAGTCAACGTCACAATCCAACAAAGAGCACCACTCGAAGGGTGCATCTCCTGAATGCGGAGGCATAAGTTCCGGTCCGATAGGTTCATGAGACGAAGCGAGTTCTGATGCAGTCCCCCACACATCCGCTCCAAACGGGCACCCTGCTCGCCGCCGAGCTGCGACTCCCCACGAACGCACTCGACTACACAATCCTCGGCATCTACTTCGCGGTGGTCCTCGGCATCGGCTTCGCGGCCCGGCGCTCGGTCAGGACCAGCCTCGACTTCTTCCTGTCCGGGCGCTCACTGCCCGCCTGGATCACCGGTCTGGCCTTCATCTCGGCCAACCTGGGCGCCACCGAGATCCTCGGCATGGCCGCCAACAGCGCCCAGTACGGCGTCTACACCGTCCACTGGTACTGGATCGGCGCCATCCCGGCGATGGTCTTCCTCGGCCTGGTGATGATGCCGTTCTACTACGGCTCCAAGGTTCGCTCGGTGCCCGAGTTCCTGCTCCTGCGCTTCGACAAATGGGCGCATCTGCTGAGTTCGGTCCTGTTCGCCTTCGCCGCCGTCCTCATCGCCGGCGTCAACCTCTACTCGCTCGCGATCGTGGTCGAGGCGCTGCTCGGCTGGCCGCAGTGGGTGGCGATCGTGGTCGCCGGGTTCTTCGTCCTCGCCTACATCACCCTGGGCGGGCTCTCCTCCGCGATCTACAACGAGGTGCTGCAGTTCTTCGTGATCCTGGCGGCGCTGATCCCGATCGCAGCGCTCGGCCTGCACCGGGTGGGCGGCTGGGACGGCCTGACGGACTCCCTCGACAAGACCCACGGCGCCGACTTCACGACGGCCTGGGGCGGCACCGGCATCGGCAGCGCCAACCCGCTCGGCGCCAACTGGCTGACCATCGTGCTCGGCCTCGGTTTCGTGCTGTCCTTCGGCTACTGGACGACGAACTTCGCCGAGGTGCAGCGCGCGCTGTCGGCCAAGAACCTCTCGGCGGCGCAGCGCACCCCGCTCATCGCGGCCTACCCGAAGATCTTCATCGTCTTCCTGGTGATGATCCCGGGTCTGGTGGCGGCCGTCCTGGTCCCGAAGATCGGCACCCCCGGCTCGGGGCTCCAGTACAACGACGCGATCCCGTATCTGATGCAGGAACTGCTGCCCAACGGGGTCCTCGGCATCGCGGTGACCGGTCTGCTGGCCGCGTTCATGGCCGGCATGGCGGCCAACGTCTCGTCGTTCAACACGGTCTTCACCACCGACATCTGGGCGAAGTACGTGGTCAGGGGCCGGGAGGACGGCTACTACGTCCGCTTCGGCCGGCTGATCACGGTGATCGGCGTCCTGGCGTCGATCGGCACGGCCTTCCTGGCCTCGTCCTTCTCCAACATCATGAGCTACCTCCAGACGCTCTTCTCCTTCTTCAACGTGCCGATGTTCGCGGTCTTCATCGTCGGCATGTTCTGGAAGCGGGCGTCGGTGAAGTCCGGCTTCTGGGGCCTGCTGGCCGGTACGACGGCCGCGATGGTGAACTACTTCGTCTTCTACAAGCAGGGCATCATCGGCTTCCCCTCCGACCAGGGCGCCAATTTCGTGTCCGCCATCGCCGGTTTCGTGGCCGGCGGCGTGGTGATGCTCGGGGTCTCGCTGTTCACCGCCCCCAAGCCCGCGCACGAACTCCAGGGCCTGGTCTACGGCACGGTCTCCCCCGGCATGGCGGAGCCGCCGGCCGCCGGTGACGACGCCTGGTACCGCAGGCCCGCCCTGCTGGGCTGGGGCGCGGTGATCCTGGCCGCCGCCTGCTACGTCCCGTTCTCGTTCTGACGAGTCCCGGCCCGCTACGACGAGAGAGAATCGAATCACCATGTCCGACTATTCGGAAGAAAACCTCCAGCGCGAGGTCTCGGAACTGGAGAAACAGTCCACGACCGCGGCCCGGCTGTTCGACATCCGCCGCATCATCGGCGGTCTGTTCGTGATCTACGGCGTCATCGTCACCATCGCCGGCATCACGGCCTCCGACGCCGACCTCGCCAAGGCCGGCGGCGTCAACATCAACCTCTGGACCGGCCTCGGCATGCTCGCCCTCGGCCTGTTCTTCCTGACCTGGCTGTGGCTGCGCCCCCTCCCGCCCCCACTGCCACAGTCCACGACCGAGGAGCAGGCTCCCCCTCGGCCCTGACCCCCTTGACCGGGGCCGGAGTTCGCACGAACTCCGGCCCCGGCCCCGGAACACCACCCGGACCTGGCCCTTTACGCCGCCCCGCCACTGTGATCTCCTTCGCCGGAACAGGTACGGACGGCCTCTGGGGAGGGGCCGTGGGGCAGGGGAGATCCAGCGATGCACACCGCCACGGCGGAAACAGTTCAGCCATGCCCGGACTGCGGGGCGGAGGTCCGCGGGGACAGACGGTTCCCCGTGTGGTGCGCCGCCTGCGACTGGAACGTCGATCCGCAGCCTCCGAAGGAGAAGCGGGGCCGGCTCGCCAGGGCCCGGCACGCCCAGGCGCAGCGGCACGGTGAGCGGCTGCTGGCCGAGCTGGGCGCCGGCGGGGACCTGCGGGCCCGGCGGGACTCCGCAGCCGTCCTCGCGGTCGCGGTCGCGCTCGTCGTCCACGCCCTGACTCTGGTCCTGGCCGCCGGGGGCCTGTGGTTCCTCGTCGGAGGATGGGGCGGCTGGGGCATGGTTCCGGGGCTCTTCCTCCTCGCCCTGGGGTGGTCGCTGCGGCCCCGGTTCGGCCGGCTGCCGGAGAACACCCCCGTCCTGCGCCGTGCCGACGCCCCCGAACTCTTCGCGCTCGTCGACGAGGTCGCCCGCGTCGCCGGCACCCGCGGTGTCGACGCGATCGCCGTCGACGGCGAGATCAACGCGAGCGTGGAGGGCTACGGAGTGCGCGGGCGCCGGCTCCTCACCCTGGGGCTGCCTCTGTGGGAGGTCCTCACCCCGCAGCAGCGGATCGCCCTGCTCGGCCACGAGATGGGCCACTACGTCAACGGGGACACCGGGCACGGCCTCGTCGTCTGGACCGCCGGCCGTTCGCTGAGCACCTGGTACTACTACTTCCTGCCCATCGCCGATCCGAGCGGCCTCGACCGGATCGTCAACCTGCTCTACATCCCGCCCCGGCTGATCGTGCGAGGGCTGATGACGCTCCTGTCGGGACTGACCCTGCGGGCAGCCCGGCGCGCCGAGTACCTCGCCGACCGCGTCGGCGCCCGCGCGGGGTCCACCGAGGCCGCGCTGGGGCTGCTGGACCGGCTGCTGATCTCGGACTCCGCGGCCGTGACGCTCCAGCGGGAGGTCAACCTGTCCGCGCTCAAGGCCCCGCGCGGCAGGGCGGCGGCCGACGCCCTCGCGGACGGGCTGTGGGAGCGGCTCGCCGCGGATCTGGCGTCCGTGCCGGAACACGAGCGCGCCCGGCTGCGGCGGGTCGCCGTCCTGCGCGGCCACAGCGTGGACGACTCCCACCCGCCGACCCATCTGCGTCACGCCTGCCTGCTGATCGGCGAACCACTGCCGGCTGCCGTCGTGAGCGACCCCGAGCGCGAGCTCCGGATCGCCGGGGAACTGGCCGACGTCCGGGCGAAGGTGGCCCGCCGGATCATCCGGGACGGCTCGTAGGAGGTACGAAGGACCTTCCCCCCGGATCCTTCGCACCCCGGGCGGGAGAAGCGCGGGCGAGGGGGAAGGCTGGGGAGCATGACCGACAAACTCACCGTCACTGTTCTCGGCACCGGGATCATGGGGGCCGCGATGGCCCGTAACCTCGCCCGGGCCGGGCTCGGCGTCCGGGTCTGGAACCGCTCCCGCGACAAGGCCGAGCCGCTGGCCGCCGACGGGGCGCACGTCGCGGACACCCCGGAGGAGGCCGTGCGGGGCGCCGACGTCGTCCTGACGATGCTGCACGACGGCCCGGCCGCGCTCGACGTGATGCGCCGGGCGGAACCCGGGCTCGGGAGCGGGGCCGTCTGGGTGCAGTCCACCACCGCCGGGACCGAGGCGATCGGCGAGCTCGCCGCGTTCGCCTCGGCCCACGGGCTCGTCTTCTTCGACGCGCCCGTCCTCGGGACGCGCGCGCCCGCCGAGGCCGGGCAGCTGACCGTGCTCGCCGCCGGCCCGAGCGCCGCTCGCGACACCGTCACGCCCGTCTTCGACGCCGTCGGCGCCCGTACGGTGTGGACCGGCGAGGACGGCGCGGCGGGCAGCGCCACCCGGCTCAAGCTCGTCGCCAACAGCTGGGTGCTCGCCGCGACCGCCGCGACCGGCGAGGTGCTCGCCCTGGCCAGGGGCCTCGGCGTGGACCCCGAGGACTTCTTCGGACTCATCGCGGACGGGCCGCTCGACATGGGCTATCTGCGCGCCAAGTCCGCGCTCGTCCTGGAGGACCGGCTGTCCCCGGCCAGTTTCGCCGTCGGGACCGCGGAGAAGGACGCCCGGCTGATCGTGGACGCGGGGCGGCGGAACGGGGTGCGCCTAGACGTCGCCGAGGCCGCCGCCGAACGCTTCGGCCGCGCCGGCGCCCTCGGCCACGGCGACGAGGACATGGCCGCGGCCTACTTCGCGAGCTTCGAGGAGGGAAAGCCGCCCTCCCCGTGAGCCCGGGCCCCGCGAGCCCGTCGACCGGAGAGCCGGCGGTCGGGGAGCCGGCGGTCGGGGAGCCGGCGGTCGGGGAGCCGGCGGTTCAAAGGCCCCTGAGCCCGCCGGCCCCGAGTCGGTGTGCGCCGGGCCTCCGCCGAGTTCGCCCGGCGCGCGCCGGGTGCGGACGGCCGGGACTCGGCCCGTCGGTGCACGAGCCGGCAGCCCGTGAGCCCGGTGGTCCGCGTCCGGTCGGCTCAGCGGGTGGTGTCCGGGTCGGGGTGGCGGGACTGGGGCGGGATCGGGCCCGCGCGGTCCAGGAGGCCCGTGCGGGCCGCGAGGGCCGCCGCCTCCAGGCGGGAGCCCACGCCCAGTTTCATCAGGACCCGCTGGACATGGGTGCGGGCCGTGGACGGGGCGATGCCCATGCCGGCCGCGATCAGCCGGGTGTCCTCGCCGTCGGCGACCCGCACCAGGACCTCCACCTCGCGGGGGGTCAGCATCTGGAGCAGCCGCTGCCCCTCGTCGTCGGGCTGGGCGGCGGGATTGAGCAGCTCGCTGAAGGCGCCCTGGAGCAGTTGCGGGGCCACGGCCGCCTCGCCCGCCCGCGCCTTCATGATCGCGCGCTCGACCCCCTCGATGCGCTCGTCATGACGTACGTAGCCGGAGGCGCCGGCGGCGAACGCGGCGGCGATCCCGCGCGGGTTCGGCACCGGGCCGAGCACCAGGACCGCCACCTGCGGACGCTCCCGTTTGATCCGCACGACCGGGTCGAAGATCCCCGGCTCGGCCGGTGTCGCCGTGCCGATCAGGCACACCTCGGGCGCCCTGGTGATCACCAGGTCCGCCGCCCCCGCGGCGGGCGCGGCCGCGGCGAGCACCCTGTGCCCGCGCAGTTTCAGTGCCGAGGCCAACGCCTCGGCGAGCAGTCGGTGGTCGTCGACCACCATGAGCCGGACTCCCATCAGGCAACCCCCCAGTCCCCCCGAGCATCCCCACTGGTTCCCCGTGGATTAGGAGCCCCCCGGCTCTCCATCCCCCGGAAGCTACACGCTTGTTCGACGTTGCGCTTCCCCTACTGGAGAGAAGTGACCCGGAATATCGAAATCCCACCCAATAGGGAGTGATGCGGGGTACGCGTACGGCCCCGGCCCTGAACAGGGACGGAGCCGCACACGGTGTTTCGGCCCGGACGAATTGGTCCGGAGAAACGATCACCTATTTCTTTCGAAGGTGATCACTTCGGTTCACTCGAAAGGGAGACTCACTTCGTTCCGAAGGCGATCGCCAGGTATGCCTTGTCCGTCGCGGAGGTCGGCTTGTCCGCGTAGACCTGGGACATGTAGAGGCGGCCCTCGTCGTAGAGGATCTCGGCGTAGTCCGGCAGCATGCTCGACTCCGCGTCCCGGGTCGACTGGGTCGCCGGGTTCTCCATCAGCTTGGTCTCCTTGAAGGAGGTCCCGTCGATGGAGACGATCTGCCCGCCCTTGTCGTACGGCGGTCGCTTGTAGGCGAGGATGCTGGTGCCGTCCATGCGCAGCGGGGTGATGTCGTAGCCGTCGCCGGCGTCCGCGCGCTGACCGGTCTGCTTGCCGGTGGCCAGGTCGAAGGCGACGATCTCGTTGGTCCGGCTGTAGTCGCCGGAGCCGTCGTGCTCCTCCGTCGGGACGTAGAGCTTGTCGTTGCCGACGGCCAGCGACTTGCAGAACTCGATCCGGGTGATGCCGTCGCACTTGGCGGCGTAGGTCTTGCCGGGTGCCGAGATCTTCGCCCGCAGCTTGCCGGTCTTGTTGTCGATGGAGAAGAAGTCCGAGATGCCGCTGCCGTCACCGGCGGAGTCGCCGACGTCGGCGGCCACGACCAGCGGGTCGGTGGAGACGATGCTGGCGTACTCGATGCCGGGCGACATCTTGTACTCGGAGATCACCTTCCCGGACTTCGGGTCGATGGTCTGGATGTGCAGCTGGCGCGTACTGCCGTACTCACCGCACTTGCGGACCGCGACCAGCTTCTCGCCGCCGCCGTAGCCGGCGTCGTAGCAGCTGTCGCCCGTCTTCGGCGCCCACAGCGCCTTGCCGGTGGAGATGTCGAACGCTCCGCCGCCGCCCGTGCTGCCGGCGGCGACCGTGTTGCCGCTGATCGTCACGTTGTCGAGGTTGATCTGCTGGTCACCGGACTTGATCGTCCGGGTCCAGAGCTTCGCGCCCGCGTCGAGGTCGATGGCGGCGAGCTGGGTGCATCCGTGCGAGGGCTGCGCCTTGGTGGGCATGGCCGGCTCGTAGATGATCGCCGAGCGGTCCGAGTCCGTGGTGTGCCGGCTGGCCTGGCACACCGGGCCGGGCAGCTTGATCGTCCAGGTCTTGGCGCCGGTGTCCCGGTCGTAGCCGTTGATCTCGGCGTTGCCGGTCTTGGCGTACACCTTGTCGGTGAGCCAGGAGCCGTTGGTGGCCACGCTCGTGATGCCCTTGGGCACGGCCGGCGCGGGGAGCTGGAACAGCAGCGAGGAGGCCGTGTTCGCGGGCGCCTTCTCCTTGCCGCCGTTCTTCTTGTCGCCGTCCTTGCCGTCGTTGCCGCCGGGGCCGCCGGTCGGCCCCGCGGTGCTCACGTTGTTGTCACCGCCGCCGGAGCGCTGCGAGTACAGGACACCGCCGCCGACGATCAGCGCGACGGCCACCACGGCCGCGACGATGATGAGCAGCTGGCTGTTGACCTTGCGGCCGCCGCCCGGCTGCGGGGGCTGCGGCTGCATCGGCATGGTCTGCGGCTGCGGGTAGCCGTAGGGGCTCGGCTGGCCCGCGGGGTTGTACGGGGCCTGCGGCTGGCCCGGGTAGCCGTAGCCCGGCTGGGCCGGGGGCGGCGTCTGCGGGTAGCCGTAGGGCTGCTGCGGGGACGCCGGCGGGGGTGTCTGCGGGTAGCCGTAACCGGGGCCCGCGGCGGCGGGCGGAGGGGTCGGCGGACCGAACCCGCCGGCCGACGGCTCCTGGGGAGCACCGAAGCCCTGGGGGGCCGGGTCCTGGGGAGCGCCGAAGCCCGGCGGCGGGCCCTGCGGTGCCCCGAAGCCCGGCGGCGGCGGGTCCTGCGGTGCGCCGGGACCGCCCGGCGCGGGGGTCTCGGCCGGGTTCTGCTCGGCGCCCTGGGCGGGGTCCTGGGGGGCGCCGAAGCCCTTCGGGGGCTCGTTCGGCGGCGGGGGCGGCTGACTCATGACGTGACTACCTCGGAATGCGAAGGGGACGGCGGGCCCGTGCGCACGGCGGCGCGACGGAACGGGGCGGGGGCGTCGGTCACTTGCCGTAGGCCAGCATCAGCTTCTCCTTCGTCTGGTCATTGCCCGTCAGCCGGGTGGTGGAGATGTAGAACCGCCCGTCCACGTAGTCGACGGCCTTCGAGTAGAAGCCGGACTCGATGGCCGCGGTGCCCGCCGGGTTCTGGAGCAGCTTCACGGGGGTGTGGGCGGTGCCGCCGGTCGGGATCGACACGACCCGGCCGCCGCCGTCGTAGGACGCCTCGACGTAGGCGAGGAGCTGCGTGCCCTCGGTCCGCATCGGCATCATCGTCGCGTCCGTCGGGGACTTGACGCGCCACTTCTCCTTGCCGGTCGCGAGGTTGAACGCGACGATCTCGTTGGGGCCGCTCTTGGCCTCGGTCGGCAGGTAGAGCGTGTTCGCGTCGGAGGCGGTGCCGAAGCAGCCCGTCAGATCGCGGTCGAGGATCGCGAAGCCGCACTCGGGCGCGAAGCCGTCGTCGCTCTTGAGCTGCGAGCGCAGGCTGCCGTCGTTCTTCAGGGCGGTGATGTTCACCGTCTTCTTGGCGTCGTTGGTCAGCGAGAGCACGACCGGGTCGACGGAGTAGGCGTGCCCGACCCGCCAGCCCTTGGGGATCTTCGTCGTCCACCGGGCCTTGCCGGTGGCCGGGTCCAGTTCCTGCACCTCGTCGTGCTCGGTGCTGCTGCCGGCCCCGCAGGACGAGACGGCCAGCAGCTTGGAGCCGCCCGCGAATCCGGCCGGGTAGCAGTTCGCGCCGTACTTCTCCTTGTCCCACAGCTTCTTGCCGCTGGTGACGTCGTAGGCCGTTCCCGACATCGAGCGGCCGACCGTCAGCGTCTTGCCGGTAAGGGACAGTTCGACGGAGAGCGTGCTGTCGAACAGGGTGCCGTCGGCGACCTTCGCGCTCCAGCCCTTGGCGCCGGTGTTCAGGTCGATCTGCTGGAGCTGGTTGCACTTGGCGCTGCTGGCGGCGCTGCTCATGTACGCGATGACGATCTTGTCGTCGGCCGTCTTCTGCTGGGTGGCCGCGCAGATCTTCTGCGGGAACTCCAGTGCGTCCCAGGCGGGCTTGCCGTCCTGGACGCCGAACGCGAACAGCTGCTTGTACGCGGCCTTCACCGCGGTCTTGCCGGTGATCCACATCCCGGGGGCGTCGGCGCCCGAACCGGGCGCGTCGGGCGCCGACTTGTACCAGAGGACCTTCGCCTCGCCCGCCTTGCGGCCGGCGTTCAGGTCGTCGTTCTCCTCGCCGCCGTCACCGCTGCCGTCACCGGGGTTGGCCGAGGCCTGGGAGGCGGGCGCGGACACGGACGGGCTGCTGCTCGGGCTCTCCTTGGCGACGGGCTTCTTGTCGTCACCGCCGGAGGTGACGGCCCAGACGGTGCCGCCGACGACGAGCAGTCCGGCCACCGCGGCCGCGATCACGAGCGCGGGCTTGCCCTTGAACGGGTTCTTCGAGCCCCCGCCGGGACCGCCCGGCTGCGGGCCGCCGGGTGCGCCCGGGTAGGGCGTCTGGGGCGGATAGCCGTATCCCGGCTGCTGCCCGTATCCGTAGGGACCCGGCTGGCCGTAGGGACCCGGCTGCTGCGGCTGTCCGTACGGGCCCGGCTGGGCGTAGGGGCCGGGCTGCTGCGGGTATCCGTAGCCGGGCTGCGGAGGTCCGGCGGGCGGCTGGGCCGGAGGAGGGGGCGTGCCCTGGGGCGCGGCGGGCGGGTTCGCGGGCGCGCCCTGCGAACGCGGGTCCTGCCCGGCGCCCTGCGGCGCGCTCGGAGGTGCGCCGAATCCTCCCTGCGACCGCGGGTCCGGCGAGGCGCCGGCACCGCCCGTCGGCGGCTGGTCCTGCGGTGCTCCGAATCCGCCCTGCGACGGCCCACTCGGCGGCTGACTCATCAGCGCGTCCCCCTCTTCACTGATGTGACCCCCCACCGGCGGCGCCCGATTCGCGCCTCGCCCGATGGGTCTCAGACTGTTCTCAGAACGCTCTTTCTATCACTCCGGGGGGCGCGGGCAGGGGGCCGGTGCGCGCCCTGTTCCCAAGGGAGGACCGGGCTGTGATGCCGTCGTTACGCGCCTTCACGGGCCCTTCACGCCGGGCGCGCGGGGCGAGTTCGGCGCCGCCGGAACGCGCTCACGCGGGGCGCCACGGACAACTCACGGGCGCGCGGAGGAACTTGTGCGCCCTGCACGTGGGCCGCACACGCCCGAGGGACGCGCCGGGCGCGCGGCGCCTTTGCGTACCGAAAGGCACCGCACGTACACCAGGGGAAGAATCGCCCCCTCCGTGACGCAGAGGGGGCCCGCGTCGGTCACGCGTCCTCGGCCAGCTCCAGCCAGCGCATTTCCAGATCCTCCCGCTCGCCGGCCAACTCGCGCAGCTCCGCGTCGAGTTGGGCCACCTTTCCGAAGTCGGTGGCGTTGTCGGCGATCTGGGCGTGCAGCTTGGTCTCCTTCTCGGAGATCTTGTCCAGCTGCCGCTCGATCTTCTGGAGTTCCTTCTTCGCGGCACGGGCGTCGGCGGCCGAGGCGGCCTTCGCGGGAGCGGGGGCGGCGGCGAGCACGGAGGCCGCGGCCGCCTCCTCCATCTTCCTGCGCCGCTCCAGGTACTCGTCGATACCGCGCGGAAGCATCCGCAGGGTGCCGTCGCCGAGGAGGGCGAACACGTTGTCCGTGGTGCGCTCGATGAAGAAGCGGTCGTGGGAGATCACGATCATGGAGCCGGGCCAGCCGTCGAGGAGGTCCTCGAGCTGGGTGAGGGTCTCGATGTCGAGGTCGTTGGTGGGCTCGTCGAGGAAGAGGACGTTGGGCTCGTCCATCAGCAGGCGCAGGATCTGGAGCCGCCTGCGCTCACCGCCGCTGAGGTCGCCGACCGGCGTCCACTGCTTCTCCTTGTTGAAGCCGAACGTCTCGCACAACTGCCCCGCGGTCAGCTCGCGGCCCTTGCCGAGGTCGACGCGGTCGCGGACGGACTGGACGGCCTGGAGCACCCGCCAGGTGGGGTCGAGTTCGCCGACCTCCTGGGAGAGGTAGGCGAGTTTGACGGTCTTGCCGGTGACGATCCGGCCGGCGGCGGGCTGCTTCTCGCCCTCGGTACGAGCGGCCTCGGCCAGGGCGCGCAGCAGCGAGGTCTTGCCCGCGCCGTTGACGCCGACCAGGCCGATCCGGTCGCCGGGGCCGAGCTGCCAGGTGAGGTGCTTGAGCAGGACCTTGGGCCCGGCCTGCACGGTCACGTCCTCCAGCTCGAAGACAGTCTTGCCGAGCCGGGAGTTGGCGAACCGCATCAGCTCGCTCTTGTCGCGCGGCGGCGGCACGTCGGCGATCAGCTCGTTGGCCGCCTCGACGCGGAAGCGCGGCTTGGAGGTGCGGGCGGGCGCGCCGCGGCGCAGCCAGGCCAGCTCCTTGCGGACCAGGTTCTGCCGCTTGACCTCCTCGGTCGCGGCGATGCGCTCACGCTCGGCGCGGGCGAACACGTAGTCGCTGTAGCCGCCCTCGTACTCGTAGACGGCGCCCTTCTGCACGTCCCACATCCGGGTGCAGACCTGGTCGAGGAACCACCGGTCGTGCGTCACGCAGACCAGGGCGGAGCGGCGTTCGCGCAGGTGCTGGGCGAGCCAGGCGATGCCCTCGACGTCCAGGTGGTTGGTGGGCTCGTCGAGGATGATCAGGTCCTGCTCCTCGATGAGCAGCTTGGCCAGCGCGATCCTGCGGCGCTCGCCGCCGGAGAGCGGGCCGATCACGGTGTCGAGGCCCTGCGGGAAGCCGGGCAGGTCGAGGCCGCCGAACAGTCCGGTCAGGACGTCCCGGATCTTGGCGTTGCCCGCCCACTCGTGGTCGGCCATGTCCCGGATGACCTCGTGGCGCACGGTGGCCGTCGGGTCGAGCGAGTCGTGCTGGGTGAGCACGCCGAGGTGCAGGCCGCCGGAGTGGGTGACCCGGCCGGTGTCGGCCTCCTCCAGCTTGGCGAGCATGCGGATCAGGGTGGTCTTGCCGTCGCCGTTGCGGCCGACGACGCCGATGCGGTCCCCCTCGCTGACGCCGAGGGAGACTCCGTCGAGCAGTGCACGGGTGCCGTACACCTTGCTGACGGACTCGACATTGACCAGGTTGACGGCCATTTCTCTCCTGAACAAGGGGGACGATCGACCCTCAAGGGTAGTCCGCGCGGCGGATGTCCCCCGCCGCGCGTTCCCCGCCCCTCAGCCGAGGACGGTCGCGCCCGGCGCCGGGGACCGCGTGACGCGGACCGTCCGGCAGGTGCCCGAGGCCAGGAGCTCCCGGCCGATGGTCCGCGCGGTCTCCTCGTCGGGCGCGAGGTGGGCCGTGGTCGGGCCGGAGCCGGAGACGAGTGCGGCGAGCGCGCCGGCCGCGCGGCCCGCGGCGAGGGTGCCGGCGAGTTCCGGGAAGAGGGAGAGGGCCGCGGGCTGGAGGTCGTTGGAGACGGTCCGCGCGAGGGCGCCCGCGTCGCCCTTCGCCAGCGCGTCCAGCAGGTCCTGCGAGGCGACCGGCTCAGGAACCCGTAGGCCCTCGTTCATCCGGTCGAACTCACGGAAGACGGCCGGGGTCGACAGCCCGCGCTCGGCCATCGCGAAGACCCAGTGGAAGGTCCCGCCGACCTCCAGCGGGCGCAGCATCTCGCCCCGTCCGGTACCGAGCGCCGCCCCGCCCACCAGGGAGAACGGCACGTCGCTGCCCAGCTCGGCGCAGATGTCGAGGAGTTCCTCGCGGGAGGCGTTCGTGCCCCACAGGGTGTCGCAGGCGAGCAGCGCGCCGGCGCCGTCCGCGCTTCCCCCGGCCATGCCGCCCGCGACGGGGATGTCCTTGGTGATGTGGAGGTGCACGGCGGGGTCGAGGCCGTAGCGGCGGGCGAGCTCCAGGGCGGCGCGGGCCGCGAGGTTCGTCCGGTCGAGGGGCACCTGGGCGGCGTCGGGGCCCTCGCAGGTGACGCGCAGCTCGTCGGCCGGGGTGACGCTCACCTCGTCGTACAGGCCGACCGCGAGAAAGACGTTGGCCAGGTCGTGGAAGCCGTCGGGGCGGGCGCCGCCGACCGCGAGCTGGACGTTGACCTTGGCAGGGACGCGTACCGTCACCGTCTGCGTCACGGCTGGGTCGACTCCTCGTTCTCGGGGGCGGGCTCCGGGGCGGGTTCAGGGGCGTACCTCCGGCCGGCGGCGGTGTTGCCGGTGGGGTCGCCGTGGTCCGGGGCCACGCGGTTCTCCGCGATCCGGACGAACTCCTCGACGGTCAGGGACTCCCCGCGGGCCTGCGGCGAGATCCCTGCGGCGACGAGCGCGGCCTCGGCGGCGGGGGCGGAGCCGGCCCAGCCGGCGAGGGCGGCGCGCAGCGTCTTGCGGCGCTGCGCGAAGGCCGCGTCCACCGCGGAGAACACGTCGGCCTTGGTGGCCGTCGTGCTGATCGGCTCGGCGCGCCGGGTGAGCGCCACGAGACCGCTGTCCACGTTGGGCGCCGGCCAGAAGACGTTGCGGCCGATGGCGCCGGCCCGCTTCACGTCGGCGTACCAGTTCGCCTTCACCGACGGCACGCCGTACACCTTCGAGCCGGGCGGGGCGGCGAGCCGGTCGGCGACCTCGGACTGCACCATCACGAGGGTGCGCTCGATGGTCGGGAAGGTGTCGAGCATGTGCAGCAGGACGGGCACGGCGACGTTGTACGGGAGGTTCGCGACCAGCGCGGTCGGGGGCGGGCCGGGCAGCTCCCGTACGTGCATGGCGTCCGAGTGGACCAGCGCGAACCGGTCGGCCCGCTCCGGCATGCGGGCCGCGACCGTGGCGGGCAGGGCGCTCGCGAGGACGTCGTCGATCTCGACGGCGACGACCCGGTCCGCCGTCTCCAGCAGGCCGAGCGTCAGCGAGCCGAGGCCGGGACCCACCTCCACGACCACGTCGTCGGGCCGCACCTCCGCGGTCCGCACGATGCGGCGCACCGTGTTCGCGTCGATCACAAAGTTCTGGCCGCGCTGCTTGGTGGGCCGTACGCCGAGGACGGCCGCGAGTTCGCGGATCTCGGCGGGACCCAGGAGGGCGTCGGAGGTCGGGCTGGTCACGAGCCAAGGGTACGGGGACCCGAACCCGGCCCGCGCAGGCGCGGCCCCACGGGGTGGGACCGCCGCCTCCGGCGGGGTGGCGCAGACGCCTCCGGCGGGGGTGGTACCGACGCCTCCGGCGGGGTGGCGCAGGCCCCTCCGGCGGGGTGGCGCAGGCGGCACAGCCCCGGCCCCGACGAGGTGGTGCCTGCGACACCTGCCCGGCCCGCGGGGGCGGAGGTCAGCGGCGCCGGCCCGGCCCGCGGGGGCGGAGGCCAGCGGTGCAGGCGCGGCCTCGCAGGACTGGTCCCGGCGATGCCGCCTCGGTCCCGGCCGGGTGGCGCCGGCGATGCGGAGGGGGCGGCCCCGAGTCGTGCCGACGACACCTGCCCGGCCCGCGGGGGCGGGGCAACCGTGCAGGCGTGGCCTGGCGGGGCTGGTGCCGGCGGCGTTGCCCGGCCCCGCCCCGACCGGGTGGTGTCAGCGGTGCCGACCCGCGACCCACAGGGGTGCAGGTCAGCCGTGCAGCCGCGGCCTCACAGGACTGGTGCCGGCGACGCCGCCCCCGCCCCGACCCGACCCGACCCGACCCGACCAGGTGGTACCAGCGGCACAGTGGCAGCCCCGCGGGAGGTGTCGGCGGCGCCGACCCGGCCCACGGGGGTGCAGGTCGGCAATGGCGGCGCGGCCTCGCAGGACTGGTGCCGGCGATGCCGTCTCGGCCCCGGTCGGTGGTGCCGGCGGTGCGGGCCCGGCCCGCGGAGGCGGGGGTCAGTGGTGCAGGCGGGGGCCGCAGTGGGGCCAGGGGGTTGTCCCTCGGCGTACGTACAGCGTCTTCGCCCTGCGGGTCTGTTCCGCTGCCGGGGCGTCCTGCGGGCGCCCGCTGCCGCCGAGGGCGTGCCAGGTGCGGGTGTCGAACTGGTACAGGCCGCCGTAGGTGCCGGACGGGTCCACGGCGCCGGGCCGGCCGCCCGACTCGCAGGCGGCGAGGCCCTCCCAGTTCAGATGGTCGGCGCCACCGCGGGACGGCGGGTGCGGCCGGGTGCCGACCCGGACCGTCCGGGCCTGCGGCTGCCGCACCACCTCGGACCCGACCAGCCGGGGCCGCTGCTTGACGCCGTTGACGGTCCGCAGGGTGTACGTCGTCCGCCGCGCCCCGTACTCCCCCGGGTGCTCGACGACCTCGACGCCCCGGAACAGCGACGCGTCCTCGGCCCGCCGCACCTCGAACGGGATCCGCTCCTCGCGCACCTCCCGGCCCCCGGTGACCCGCAGGACGGTGACCGTCTGCCCGTCGCGCGGGAAGCTCCCGGCCGGCACGGACGTCGTGTCCTGCCCGTGCAGGGTGATCCCGGCCTCCCGGACGGCCTCGGCGACGCTCGCGGCGTTCGTGCGGATCGTCCGCGCCCGGCCGTCGGCCATGATCGTGACCGCCCGCTCGGTCCGCACGTCGATCTCCAGTCCCTCGCGCCCGATCCGCTGGGAGCGCGAGGCCGACAGATAGGCGCCCTCGGCGCGCACCCCC
Organism: Streptomyces aureus; assembly: GCF_000725495.1. GTDB lineage: Bacteria > Actinomycetota > Actinomycetes > Streptomycetales > Streptomycetaceae > Streptomyces > Streptomyces aureus_B. Next base: position 144,397 of record NZ_KL647041.1, on the reverse strand, counting down.
AGCTGGCCGAGCGCCCCTTCCACCGTGTGCGCCGTCGTCCACACCCGGCGCCGCTCCCCGTCGATGGTCAGGTGCACCGGACGCCCGTAGCGCACCGCGACCTCGTCCCCGCCGGCCAGGGCGGTGCCGGGGGCCGGGGCGACCATGTCGTGCGGGCCCACCTTGACGCCCTCGTCGGCGAGCAGTTCCGACACGTCGTCCGCGAAGGTGTGCAGGGTGCGCGGTCTGCCGTCGACGGTGAGCTCGACCGCCTTGTCGCTGGCGACGAACGCCGAGGTGCCGCCGGCCAGGAAGGCCACGACCAGGGCCTGCGGGAGCAGCCGCCGCAGGGACTCCGGGCGCTCGCCGGCACGTCTGCGCCGGCCCGACCGACCCGACCGGCCCGCCCGGTCCGCCCGGCGCGCCGCGGCCCTGCCGCCGGGGGCCTCTCCCCCCTCTCGCCCCTCACCGGGCTCCTCCGTGGCCGGGCGGTCCGGCCACGGACGGGACAGGTCGGGCAGCCGGGGTTCCGTCGGCGCGTCGGGCGCCACCGGCGCGGGGCGCGCACCCCGGGCGCCGCGGACGCCGGGCACGCTGTTCAGGGGAGCCCGGGGCACGTCCGGTGCCACCGGCACGGCGGCACCCGGGCGGCGGTCGCCCGAATGTGCGAACTCCCGGGGGACACCCCCGTACGGCCCGTGCGTCCGGTACTCCCCGTGACCGGGGCGGGGCGGGGAGCCGGGATGCGGCCGGACCGGACGGTCCTCCCGGTACGGCCCGCCGCCCGGGTACTCCCCGTGACCGCCGTAAGCCGAGTGGTCCACCTGGGTCGCCTCGGCGGACCAGGGGCGGCCGAAGGGCCCGGGGCCGGCGGAGACACCCGGGGAACCGAAAGGCGCAGACATGCCGGAGGCGCCCGGAGAGCCGAAGACCGCATCCCCGGCGGCGGCACCCGGCGAGCCGAAGTCCGCGGGGCCGCCCGGTACTCCGGGAGGACCGCCCGGCGTTCCGGGCAAACCGGCCGACGCCGCGGAAGGGCCGGTCAGGCCGTCCGGCGCACCGGAGGGACCGGGTGGGCCGGCCGGGTGCGCCGGGGCGGGCGCACCGGCCACGGCGGCGCCGGTGACGCCGATGACGACGGTGGCGGCCTCGGCGCCACCTGTCGGTCCGTACGCCGGGTGGGGTTCGTACGGCTCGTACCGCGGGCTGCTCACGAAGACACGCTCCAGGGTCCGGATCGGGCGACCAGAACCTAGCGGAGCGGTCGTCACTCTCCCAAGCAACGCGGCTACGCTGTGTCGCGACACTCCCTCGCCGAAGAGCCCGTCCGGAGCAGGGGAACCCCCGGAACCGTTATGGGTCAGTAATCGAACGCCCGCCCCGTGTTGGCGGAGATCGAGGCCGCGAGGGTGTCCTCGTCGATCCCCCGTACCGCGGCCATGGCCCGGACCGTGACCGGAACGAGATACGGGGCGTTGGGCCGTCCGCGGTACGGCGCGGGGGTCAGGAACGGCGCGTCGGTCTCGACGAGGACGAGTTCGAGCGGGGCCACGGCCAACGCGTCGCGCAGCGGCTGGGCGTTCTTGAAGGTCATGTTGCCGGCGAAGGACATGAAGTACCCGGCGCGGGCGCAGACCTCGGCCATCTCGGCGTCGCCGGAGTAGCAGTGGAAGACGGTCCGCTCGGGGGCGCCCTCCTCGGCGAGGACCCGCAGGACGTCTGCGTGGGCGTCGCGGTCGTGGATGACCAGGGCCTTGCCGTGCCGCTTGGCGATCTCGATGTGGGCGCGGAAGGAGCGCTCCTGCGCCTCCTTGCCCTCGGGCCCGGTGCGGAAGTAGTCGAGTCCCGTCTCGCCGACGCCCTTGACGTGGGGAAGCGCGGCGAGGCGGTCGATCTCCGCGAGCGCCTCGTCCAGCGCCGCGTCGCCGCCCGGGTGCCGGGCGCCTTGCCGGGACCAGCCGTCGGGGTCGCCGAGCACGATGCGGGGCGCCTCGTTGGGGTGCAGGGCGACGGTGGCGTGGACGGCGTCGTGGGTGGCGGCCGTCTCGGCGGCCCAGCGCGAGCCCTTCACGTCGCAGCCGACCTGGACGACCGTGGTCACACCGACCGACGCGGCCTTGGCGAGGGCCTCCTCGACCGTGCCGGACTGCATGTCGAGATGGGTGTGCGAATCGGCCACCGGGACGCGCAGGGGCTCGGGGAGCGGCGGGGCGGCGTTCTTGGCGGCGGCGGAGGCGGAGGAAGGCATGCCCCGATCCTACGAAGGGGGCATGCCCGGCCTCACCTCGCGGGGAGCCGGGAGGCCGTCCCGTGGGTCCCGTCCGGCGGGGTCAGCCCGCCCGGCGGTGCTGGAAGGGGTGCAGCAGGTCCGACAGATGCCAGTGGTGCTGCTCCTTCGGGGCGTCGTCCGGCGCCTCCCCCTCCGGACCCTCCTCGGGCTGCCGCGGCACCGGACGGCGACCGCGCTGCGTCGTGGAGTGCATGGACTCACGGACGGAGGACACCCGGCCGGCGCGCATGATGCGCACCACATGACCGCCGCAGTTCAGGCAGGTGGGCCGGCTGAGCGGCGACGGAACGGCCTCGCCGTCCGCCACGTAGACCACGTATTCGACGCCTTCGGTGTCGCGGTGGTGCTCGATCTCGTAGGACTGTTCCCAGCCGTGCCCGCAGCGCATGCAGGCGAAGGAATACGATTCGTGGACGACGGCCGTCGCCGTGCCGCGGTGCCTGGTCTGTCCGGTGACCTGACCTGCGGGGATCCCGCCGGTCCGTCCTGTGGTCTCACTCATGCCAGCTCCTCTTGTCCGCTGGACAAGCGCCTCCGTCGGCGGAGTTCCCCCGGAATTCCGCCGATCCGCCGGTGGCGAGGGACGGGTGCGTCCCTTCGTCCAGTGGACGCTTCTCCCGGCGCGAACGCATCCGGCCTGTCGAGTGTTGGAGTCGTTTTGGTCTTTCCTTGTCGGAAAGCTCCTGTCACACGGCCTGATCTTTGCTTTCCACGGTAGTCCTTTGCCCTTCTATGGGCCGCTTCGTTCGGCGTTCTTGGCCGCCACGACCGCGTCGAAGACGTCCCGCTTGGGCAGACCCGCCTCGACGGCGACGGCCGCGATGGCCTCCTTGCGCCGCTCCCCCGCCTCCTCGCGCACCCGCACCCTGCGCACCAGCTCGGCGGCGTCCAGTTCCTCGGCGCCCTGCTCGGGCGCGCCCTCGACGACGACGGTGATCTCGCCGCGGACGCCCTCGGCGGCCCATTCGGCCAGCTCGCCCAGCGGGCCCCGCTTGACCTCCTCGTAGGTCTTGGTCAGCTCGCGGCAGACGGCCGCGCGCCGCTGGGTGCCGAAGACCTCCGCCATCGCGGCGAGGGTGTCGTCCAGCCGGTGCGGGGCCTCGAAGTAGACCAGCGTCCGGCGCTCCCCGGCGACCTCCCGCAGCCGCGACAGGCGCTCGCCGGCCTTCCTCGGCAGGAAGCCCTCGAAGCAGAAGCGGTCGACCGGCAGACCGGACAGCGCGAGCGCGGTGAGCACGGCGGAGGGGCCGGGGACCGCGGTGACCTTGATGTCCTTCTCCACCGCGGCCGCGACCAGCCGGTAGCCGGGGTCCGACACGGACGGCATCCCGGCGTCGGTCACGAGCAGCACCCGCGCCCCGCCGGCCAGCGCCTCGACCAGTTCCGGGGTCCGGGCGGCCTCGTTCCCCTCGAAGTACGACACGATCCGCCCCGTCGGCTGGACCCCGAGGGCCTGCGTGAGCCGGCGCAGTCTGCGGGTGTCCTCGGCCGCGATCACATCGGCCCCGGCCAGTTCCGTCGCGAGCCGCGGCGGCGCGTCGGAGATGTCGCCGATGGGAGTGCCTGCCAACACAAGGATTCCTGTCACGGTCCCATCCTCGCAGGGGCTCGGTCCGGCAAGCTCATCCGATCCGAAGGGGCCATGCACGGGACTCCCACAGACCTGTTCCCTACGATGGCGCGGTGACCAGTACCGCGTCCTCCACGGACACCCGGCAGGGGCAGGGCCAGGCCGCCGACGATCGGCGGCCGTCGTGGCAGCAGCGGCTGCGCCGATTCGGCTACACGGCGCCGCCCCGAAGTGATGTGCGCGACCGGCTCGTACCGCCGTATGCCAAGCCAGGCCCCGGGATCTGGGCCGCGCTGGGGCTGCGTCAGGAGGTCGCCGACCGTTTCAACCGCTGGTCGGGCTGGGTGGGCCCGCTCCTGGTGACCCTGTTCGCCGGGTTGCTGCGGTTCTGGAACCTGGGCAGCCCGAAGGCGGTGATATTCGACGAGACGTACTACGCCAAGGACGCCTGGGCGCTGTTCCACCGCGGCTACGAGGTCAACTGGGCCAAGGACGCCAACGACCTGATCCTGCAGAACAACGGGAACGTACGGGTCCCCACCGACGCCGCCTATGTCGTGCACCCGCCGGTGGGCAAGTACGTCATCGGGCTCGGCGAGTGGATGTTCGGCTTCAACCCCTTCGGCTGGCGCTTCATGACGGCGCTGCTCGGCACGCTGTCGGTGCTGCTGCTGTGCCGGATCGGGCGCCGGCTGTTCCGTTCGACGTTCCTCGGCTGTCTCGCGGGCACGCTGATGGCGGTGGACGGGCTGCACTTCGTGATGAGCCGCACCTCGCTGCTCGACGGTGTGCTGATGTTCTTCGTGCTGGCGGCCTTCGGCTGCCTGGTCGTCGACCGGGACAGGGCGCGGGCCCGGCTGGCGGCGGCGCTGCCGGCGGACGAGAACGGACGCGTCCGCCCCGACGCGCACATCGCCGAGACGACCCGGCTGGGCTGGCGCCCCTGGCGCTGGGGGGCGGGCCTGATGCTGGGCCTGGCCATCGGCACCAAGTGGAACGGCCTGTACGTCCTCGCCGCGTTCTGTGTGATGGCGGTCCTGTGGGACGGGGCCTCGCGCCGGGTCGCGGGCGCCCGGCAGCCCTACCTGACCTGGGCCCTGTGGCGTGACGCGGTGATCACGTTCCTGGCCACGGTCCCGGTCGCCCTGTCGGTGTACCTGGTCTCCTGGACCGGCTGGATCCTCTCGCCGGACAACGGCAAGGGCGGCTACTTCCGCAACTGGGCCGTGACCGACGGCAGGGGCGGCAACTGGACCTTCCTGCCGGACTGGCTGCGCAGCCTGTGGCACTACGAGCACGAGGTCTACAAGTTCCACGTCGGACTGACGTCGCCGCACACCTACCAGTCCAACCCGTGGAGCTGGCTCGTCGTCGGCCGCCCGGTCTCGTACTTCTACGAGTCCCCGCTGCCCGGCAAGGACGGCTGCCCCTCGGACGCGGGCGACAAGTGCGCGCGCGAGGTGCTCGCGCTCGGCACACCGCTGCTGTGGTGGGCCGCCTGCTTCGCGCTGCTGTACGTGCTGTGGCGGTGGGCGTTCCGCCGCGACTGGCGGGCGGGCGCCATCGTCTGCGGCATCGCGGCCGGCTACCTGCCCTGGTTCATGTACCAGGAGCGCACGATCTTCTTCTTCTACGCCGTCGTCTTCGTGCCGTTCCTGTGCCTGGCCGTCGCGATGATGATCGGCGCGATCCTCGGGCCACCCGGCGCCGGGGAACGCCGCCGGGTCGTCGGCGCGGCGGGGGCGGGCGTCCTGGTCCTGCTGATCCTGTGGAACTTCATCTACTTCTGGCCCCTGTACACGGGCACCGCGATCCCGATCGACCAGTGGCGGTCGCGTATGTGGCTGGATACTTGGGTGTAGGCCGGCCGGGCCGGCCGAAAAGGAGTGCCGGGGCACATCCGTGAACGATGTTCGCGGATGTGCCCCTGGCTTTGGGCAACAATTCGGCGAAGGTCTGCACCACGAGCCCCGTCCGCACCTACAGTGCGGGAGTACCGACTTTTCTGAACGCGTTCAGAAGTTCGGAGGAGGGGTTCGCGGGGAGGGGTTCGCGCGATGCGCAAGGGGGCCAGGGCTGCCGTCATAGGCAGCGTGTTGGCGGTGGTGATCGGCGGCGCCGGGTACGGCGCCTACAACGTGGTGACCGCGATCAGCGGGAGCGGGGGGACGGAGGGCGGCGGGCCCGCCCCGGTGAGGACGGGGCCGCCGAGCGGCGCCGAGGTCAAGGAGGCCAGCCGCGCCTTCTTCTCGGCCTGGGAGAAGGGCGACGCGGCCAAGGCGGCCGGGTACACGAACTACGCGTCGGCGGCCGAGGGACTGCTCGCCGGCTACCGCTCCGACGCGCACCTGACCGGTGTGCGGATCACCCCGGGCGCCGCGTCCGGGGCGAGGGTGCCGTTCTCGGTGAAGGCCACGGTGTCCTACGACGGGAAGACCAAGCCGTTCGCGTACGACTCCGAGCTGACCGTCGTCCGCGGCGAGACCACCGGCAAGGCGCTGGTGGACTGGAAGCCGTCCGTGGTCCACCCGGATCTCAAGGACGGGGACACCCTGGTCACGGGCGAGTCGGCGAGCCCGGCGATCGAGGCCGTGGACCGGAACAACGTTGTCCTGACGAAGGAGAAGTACCCGTCCCTGGGCCCGATCCTGGACGCGCTCCGGGAGAAGTACGGCGACGATGCCGGCGGCACCCCCGGCATCGAGCTGTCGATCCGCCGCGGGGGCGAGAACAGCGGCGACACGACCCTGGTCACCCTCGCCAAGGGGCGCGCGGGCAAGGTCCGTACGACCCTCAGCGCGAGCGCCCAGGACGCCGCGGAGAAGGCCGTCACCCGGTTCGCGGAGTCCTCCGTGGTGGCGGTGAAGCCCAGCACCGGAGAGGTGCTCGCCGTCGCCAACCACCGCGCGGACGGCTTCAACGCGGCCTTCCTCGGCAAGCTCGCGCCCGGCTCCACGATGAAGATCATCAGCGCGGCGACCCTCATCGACAACGGCATCACCTCGGCCACCGGCCCCGCGCCCTGCCCGGACACCGCCGTCTGGCAGAGCCAGACCTTCCACAACCTCACCGGCATGCAGCCCCAGCCGAACGCCACGCTCTCCGACAGCTTCGCGCGCTCGTGCAACACCGCCTTCGTGAAGTACGCGGACGAGGTGAAGGTCGACTCCCTGACCAACGAGGCCCAGCAGCGCTTCGGACTCGGGCAGAACAACTGGAAGACCGGCATCGAGTCGTTCGACGGCGCGGTGCCCGCCTCGGGCGGCCCGGACACGGCGGCCAACATGATCGGCCAGGGCCAGGTCCAGATGAGCCCGCTGAACATGGCGTCGGTGACCGCCACCGCGATGACGGGCGTCTTCCGCCAGCCGGTCATCGTGCCGCGCTCCCTGGACGACCGTGAACTGGCCACCGCGAAGGGACTGCCCGCCGGTACGGTCGCCCAGCTGCGCGCGATGATGAACCGCACGGCCGTCAGCGGCACCGCGGCCCAGGCGATGGCGGGGCTCGGCGGCAGCATCGGGGCCAAGACCGGCTCCGCCGAGGTCGACGGGCAGGCGAAGTCCAACAGCTGGTTCACCGGGTACCGCAACGACATGGCGGTCGCCGCCATGACCCAGGAGGGCGGGCACGGAGGACAGGCGGCGGGCCCGATCGTCGCAGCTGTGCTACGAACGGGCGGCTGACGTCCCCGCGCACAGGACGGGACCCTAAGGTGGTGCCTCTCGTCGAGGTGCGAGGGGCACGGGGGAAGCACAGGGCACCACGGGGCACAGGGGACGGCGGAGGACACAGGGCTGTGGGCAAGAGAAGGCGCGTCGCCGAGCGACAGAGGACGAAGCGGCCCGCCGTGCTCGGCGGGGTGATCGCCGTCGCCGTCGTCGGCGGGGCGCTGGGCGCCTACGGCCTGTACGGGAGCGGGGCGGCCGCCGACGACGGGACCACCGCCACCACCCGCAAGGCGGTCAAGAAGGGCCCGGTGACCGCGGCCGAGATCAGGATGGCGTCCACCGCCTTCCTGAACGCCTGGCAGGGCGGCGACGTCACCGCGGCGGCCGGCTCGACGGACTCTCCGTCCGCGGCCACGACCGTGCTGACCGGCTTCGCCAAGGACGCCCACATCAGCGGCCTGACCCTGACCCCGGGCACGTGGTCGGGCGCCGACGTCCCCTTCACCGTCAAGGCCACCGTCACCTACAAGGGCGTCACCAAGCCCCTGTCGTACACATCGAAGCTGACCGTGGTGCGCCGGGCCAAGGACGGTGCGGCGCTGGTCGGCTGGAAGCCCTCCGTCGTCCACCCGGACCTCCAGGACGGCGACCGGCTGGTGACCGGCGCGTCCGGGACGCCGCCGGTCACCGCCCTCGACCGGCACGGCGGCGAGCTGACCGCCGCCAAGTACCCCTCCCTCGGCACGGTCCTCGACGGACTGCGCGAGAAGTTCGGCAAGACGGCCGGCGGCAAGGCGGGCGTCGAACTGCGCGTGGTCCGCAAGGCCGCGGCCAAGGGGGCCCAGAAGACCCCGGACAAGACCCTGCTGACGCTCAGCGCGGGCACGCCGGGCAAGGTGCGGACGACCCTCAGCCCCACGCTCCAGGCGGAGGCCGAACGCCTGGTCGCCGCCAAGCCCAAGGCGTCGGTGGTGCTGATGCGCCCCTCCACGGGTGAGATCCTCGCCGTGGCGAACACCAGTCACGGCTTCAACACCGCCTTCCAGGGCTCGCTGGCGCCCGGCTCGACGATGAAGGTCATCACGGCGTCGATGCTCTTCGAGAAGGGCCTCGCCTCCCCCGACAAGAAGCACCCCTGCCCGAAGACGGCGACGTACGGCGGGTGGAAGTTCCACAACGACGACGACTTCGAGATCAAGAACGGCACGTTCAAGGCGAGCTTCGCGCGGTCCTGCAACACGGCCTTCATCACGCAGGCCAAGAAGCTGAAGGACGACGACCTGACCAAGCAGGCCCAGCAGGTCTTCGGTCTGGGCATGAACAACTGGGCCATCGGCGTGCCCTCGGCGGACGGCTCCGTGCCGGTGCAGAGCGCCGCGCAGATGGCCGCCTCCCTGATGGGCCAGGGCGGGGTCCGCATGAACCCGCTGAACATGGCGTCCGTCGCCTCCACGGTCCAGTCGGGCACCTTCCACCAGCCCTACCTGGTCGCCGCGTCGGTCGACCACCGCACCCTCGCCACCGCCTCCCGCACGATGTCCGCGACCACGCTCGCCCAGCTGCGCGAAGTCATGCAGTACACGGCCGCCGCCGGCACCGCCGCCGAGGCCATGGCCGGGCTCGGCCCCGACTACGGCGCCAAGACCGGCTCCGCCGAGGTCGACAACCAGAAGCAGCCCAACGGCTGGTTCACCGCCTGGAAGGGCGACCTCGCGGGAGCCGGCGTCGTCCAGCAGGGCGGCCACGGCGGCAGCACGGCGGGCCCGATCGTGGCGGCCCTCCTGAAGGCGGGCTCCGCCGGCTGACCCACGGGCCACCCACCGGAGCCCAACTGCCCCCGGAAAGTGGGGAGTCGGGGGCGCGGGCGATGTCAGTGGGGCCTCATAGTCTCCGCGCATGACGCTCTCGCTCCCCGGGGACCTGCCGCCCGGACGCGGCGTGCCCGCCGGCGCACCGGTCCTGTGGTACGCCGACAAGATGCCGTACGCCCCGCTGCTGGACGCGTGGACCCGCGCCCAGCGACAGCAGGACGCCACCGGCCTGCGCCCGGTCCTCTGCTACGCGGACGACGACCACCCCCGGTCCCTCGACCTCGCCGAGGTGGCCGCGGTCGACCTGGAGGCCGAACTGGAACAGGAGTGGCGCGAGCACCGCCGACGCCAACTCGCCTGGCTGACGGAGCCCCCGGCCGCACCGGAGATCCCCGAGGATCTCGTGGACTTCATCGAGCCCTGGGAGGACGACCCGGGCCCGCCGTTCGACCGGTGGCCGGGCCTTGCCCCCGCCGACCTCCCCGCCCCGGGCGTCGACCCCGACGAGGCCGCCCGGGCGGCGATCTTCGCCCACCTCTGGCACGAGGGAGAGCCCGGAATCTCGCTCGGCCTCGTGAAGGCCGCGCGGAGCGCCGACATCCCGGCTGTCATCGGCTGGCGGGCCGAGGCACACCTCCCCCTGCTCTGCGCGCTGCTGCGGAGCTGGGAGGACCGCTTCGGGGCGCGCGTCGTCGCTGCGATCGGCTCGACGCTGTACGTCTCCGTCGCGAGCCCCCCGCGCGACGAGCAACAGGCGAACCACGTCGCCCTCGAACACCTGCTGACCACGGCCGACAACATCGTGAACGACCCGCCGACCCCGTTCCCCCGGTACGCGGCCTCCCTGGTCGGCGCCCCGCTCTGGCGATTCTGGTGGGACTGAGGCGGGCGGCACCGCGGTGGCCCGGGGCCCGGTCGCGTGGGCCGTGCGCCGGCCGCTAGCGTGCCGTGCATGAACGCCACCGACGACACCGCCGGCGAGGGTCCCTCCTCCGCCGTGGACGACACCGACCCCCGCTTCGCGCAGGCCCTGCGGGAGCTGGGCCTCGGCGAGGTGATCGGACGGGTCCGGCGGCTGCCCGCCACGGCCCGCACCACCGCCGAGGCCGCCGCGTCGATCGGCTGCGAGCCGGGCCAGATCTGCACGTCCCTGTGCTTCGCGGCGGACGGCGTCCCGGTGCTCGTCCTGCTGGACGGCTCGGCGCACGTCGGCATGGAGCTCGTACGGCAGGAGCTCGGCGCCGGGAAGCTCACCCGGGCCGGCGCCCACCTCGTCCGGGAGTACACCGGCTACGGGCCCGGCGCCGTCCCGCCCTTCGGGCACCGCACGAAGACCCGCGTCCTGGTGGACCGTTCACTGCTCGGCCACGACCTCGTGTGGGCGTCGGCGGGCACCCCGTTCACCCTCTTCCCGATGGACCCGAGGACCCTGATCGCCCACGCGGACGCGACCCTGGCGGACGTACGCGAGCCGTTGGCGTGACACCGCCCTGCCGCGGTCCGGAGCGTCGAAACCGTCACTCGGCGCCCCGGCTGTCTCGCCGGGCCGGAGGAGGCGGGCCGGACGGTCAGGACGTGGTCGCTGTGCGGAGTGCGCGGATCAGGGCCTGGGCCCGGGGGTCCGCCGTCACGCTCTTGCGGAAGCCGTTGGTGACGTAGCCGAAGGCGATGCCCGACTCGGGGTCGGCGAAGCCGAGGGCGCCGCCGCGGCCGGGGTGGCCGAAGGAGCCCGGGGAGAGCAACGGCGAGGCTCCCCCGTGGAGCATGTAGCCGAGGCCGAACCGGGTGTTGACCACCAGGACCCGGTCGGGGCCGGCCGACTGTTCCGTCCGCGCGGCCGCCAGCGTCCCGGGGGTGAACAGCCGGGCGCCGTCCACCTCTCCGATCAGGGCGGCGTAGAAGCGGGCGAGGCCGTCGGCGGTGGCGATGCCGTTCGAGGCGGGCAGCACGGCGGCGCGGTAGGCGGCGTCGTTCTCGTCGGGCAGCGGGGTGATCGCGGCGAAGGCGCGCCGGGTCAGGCTCTCCGGGTCGGCGTAGGCATCGGAGACCGCCCGCTTGGGTCGGGTCTTGAGACCGCCGGCCGTGGACGGCGCCTCGACCTGGGCGACCCGGCCCACCCGGCCGGCCTCGCTCTCCGGCAGCCCGACCCACAGGTCGAGGCCGAGCGGACCGGCCACTTCCTCGGCGATCCACCGGCCGATCGTGCGCCCGGTCACGCGCCGGACCAGCTCGCCGGTCAGCCAGCTGTACGTCTGGGCGTGGTAGCCGTGCTCGGCTCCGGGCTCCCACGCGGGCCTCTGGGCCGCCACCGCGGCCGCGGCGAGGTCGGGGTCGGCGGCCTCGGCGGGGGTGAGCGGCCGGTCGAGGACGGGGACCCCGGCCCGGTGCGCGAGCAGATGCCGTACGCGCGTGTGCTCCTTGCCGTGCTCCTTGTACTCGGGCCAGTAGGCGCCGACCGGCGCGTCCAGGTCGAGCTGTCCCCGCTGGGCGAGCAGCAGGAGCACGGCGGCGGCGACGCCCTTCGTCGCGGAGCGGACGATCTGCGCGGTGCCGTGCTGCCAGGGCTCGGTGCCGTCGACGTCCCGGGTGCCGCCCCACAGGTCGACGACCTTGCGCCCGTCGCGGTACACGGTGACGGCGGCGCCCCGGTCCCCGAGCGTCGCGAAGTTGGCCGCGAACGCCTCCCTGACCGGTTCGAAGCCCTCCGCCACTGTGCCGTTCACGTCCACGTCCGCGCTCCCTGTCGCCTCACACTGCCGATAGTGAGTGGAACATGGTTCCTCGGCCTTCGATTCCCAGGGCGGCTAGCCCAGCAGGATCGTGACCTCGATGTTGCCGCGGGTGGCGTTCGAGTACGGGCAGACCTCGTGCGCCGCGTCCACGAGCCGTGCCGCCACGTCCGCGTCGAGGACGGGGAGCGAGACGCTCAGGGCGACCGCCAGTCCGTAGCCGCGCTGCTTGTTGGGGCCGATCCCGACCTTGGCCGCCACTGTGGAGCCGGTGAGGTCGAGGCCGGCGCGGCGGCCGACCAGGACCAGCGCGTTGTGGAAGCAGGCGCTGAACCCGGCCGCGAACAGCTGCTCGGGGTTCGTGCCGTTGCCGTCCCCGCCGAGCGCCGGCGGCATCGCGACCCTCAGTTCGAGCTGCCCGTCCTGACTGGTCACGAAGCCGTTCCGGCCGCCGTGTGCGGTCGCCTCGGCCACGTACATGATCTTCGTCGGACGGGTGTCGACCGCGGTGCCGTCGATCACGGCAGTACCTCCCCCGGAGTGGGCAACAGAAGCTCGTGCACAAGTGCATCGTGCACAAGGTACTGGCCGGTATGGAGCGGGGTAAGCCCCGGGTGGCCATCGGTTCGATCTCCAGGGTCTCCAGGGTCGCCAGGGTCTCCGGGATCACCGGGCCGCGCCTCGGTCGGCTCCGTCGGCGCGATCACCGTCATCGCCCCGATCGCCGGCCGAACCGGACCCGTTCCGGCCGGCGCCCGAGCGGCTCCGCTCCGGCCCGCGCCTCAGCGCCTCCGTCCCGCCGCCCCCTGCGCGCGTTCCGTCAGCCGTCGCAGGTCCCCACGCAGGCGCGTGACGTCGGACTCGCTCAGACCGGTCGCCGTCAGCAGCGCCTGCGGGACCTCCTCCGCGCGCTCCCGGAGCAGTTCCCCGCGCCCGGTGAGGGCGACCCGCACCGAGCGCTCGTCCTCGGCCGAGCGCTCGCGGCGCACCAGCCCGGCCGACTCCAGCCGCTTGAGCAGCGGCGACATCGTGCCGTAGTCGAGGTGCAGGGCGGCGCCCAGCTCCTTGACCGTGGTCTCGCCGCGCTCCCACAGGACCAGCAGCACGAGGTACTGCGGGTAGGTGAGGCCGAGCTCCTCCAGCAGCGGGCGGTACGCGGCGGTCACGGCCCGCTGGGCGGCGTACAGCGCGAAGCACAGCTGGTCGTCGAGCAGCAGCGACCCGGCCGGCGGCGCGGCGTCCTCTTGTTTGGTCACGCCCCCATTGTCACGGAGCGCGGGTCGAACCCGAAGGGCAGCTCCAGACGATGGGTGCGCATGAGCTCCTCGTCCGAGAGGACATCGGCCGTCCCGCCGTCGGCGGCGATCACTCCGTCACTGAGGACCAGGGAGCGCGGGCACAGTTCGAGGGCGTACGGCAGGTCGTGGGTGACCATCAGGACGGTGACGTCCAACGAGCGCAGGATGTCGGCGAGTTCACGCCGGGAGGCGGGGTCGAGGTTGGAGGAGGGCTCGTCGAGGACGAGGATCTCCGGCTCCATCGCCAGCACCGTCGCCACCGCGACCCGGCGCCGCTGCCCGAAGGACAGATGGTGCGGCGGACGGTCGGCGAAGGCCTCCATGCCGACGCGCTCCAGCGCCGTGGCGACGCGTTCCTCCAGTTCGGCGCCCTTCATGCCCGCGGCGGCCGGGCCGAAGGCCACGTCCTCGCGCACGGTCGGCATGAACAGCTGGTCGTCCGGGTCCTGGAAGACGATGCCGACCCGGCGCCGGATCTCCGCCATGTGCCGTTTGCCGACCGGGAGTCCGGCGACCGTCACCGTTCCGGCGCCGCCGGTCAGGATGCCGTTGAGGTGCAGGACGAGGGTCGTCTTGCCGGCGCCGTTCGGGCCGAGCAGGGCGACGCGCTCGCCGCGCCCGATGCTGAAGTCCACACCGAACAGGGCCTGATGCCCGTCGGGGTAGGCGAACGCGAGGCCGGAGACCTCCAGCGAAGGTGCGGAAGGGGTCACAGCGTCCATCCCAACAGACATACGGCGAGGGCGGCGAACGGCAGGGCGAGGGCGTACGACCACTGCGCCCGGGACGCGGTCACCTCGTCGATCACGGGCATGGAACCGGCGTACCCCCGGCTCACCATGGCCAGGTGCACGCGCTCCCCGCGTTCGTAGGAGCGGATGAACAGCGCGCCCGCCGATTTGGCGAGCACGCCCCAGTGGCGCACCCCGGCGGCCTCGAAGCCGCGCGACTCCCGCGCGATCCGCATGCGCCGCATCTCGTCGGTGATGACGTCCCCGTAGCGGATCATGAAGGAGGCGATCTGCACGAGCAGCGGCGGGAGCTTCAGCCGCTGGAGGCCGAGGAGCAGTTCCCGCAGTCCGGTGGTGGAGGCCAGCAGGACGGAGGCGGCGACGCCGAGGGTGCCCTTGGCGAGGACGTTCCAGGCGCCCCACAGGCCGTCGACGCTCAGGGACAGCCCGAACACGTCCACCCGTTCCCCCTCGGCCACGAACGGCATGAGCACCGCGAACGCGACGAACGGGATCTCGATCAGGAGCCGCCGGAGCAGCACGCCGGCCGGTACGCGGGCCTGCCGGGCGACCGTCGCGAGCAGCACGGCGTACAGCGCGAACGCCCACATCGCCTCGCGCGGGGTGGAGACGACCACGACCACGAAGGCGAGGGTCGCGGCGAGCTTGGTGTGCGGCGGCAGCGCGTGCACCGGCGAGTCCGCGTGCCGGTACAGCCGGTGGGCATGACCGGCCCCCACCTCAGACGCCTTCCGGCACGGAGGCGGGCGAGGTGTCGGCACTGCGGCGCCTGCGGAGCGCCCAGAAGACACCGCTGCCCGCGACGATCGTGACGCCGACGCCGATGACCCCGGCGAGACCGCCGGACAGCCGGGCGTCGGACACGTCCTTGACCCCGTAGCCGGCGAGCGGCGAGTCCTCGGAGGCGTGCGCCTTCGTCCGGGTGTCGATGCCCTTGTCCTTGGCGACCTTCTCCAGGCCGTCGGGGCTCGCGGAGGCATAGAAGCTGACAAACCCGGCGAGGACCAGGGAGGTGACCAGGCCGGTGATCCACACCTTGCGGTGCGAGGTGCGGGCCGGGGCGGGGGCGGCGCCGGGGGCGTCGACGAGTTCGCCGTTCACCCGCAGCTTGAGCCGCTGCTGGAGGCCGCGGGCGCCGTGCACGAGGTCGGGCCGTACGGCGATGACGGCACCGACGGTGAGCGCGGTGATCACGGCCTCGCCGATGCCGATGAGGACGTGGACGCCGACCATGGCGGTGGCGACCTTGGAGAGCGCGACGTCGGTGGTGCCGCCGACCGCGTAGATGAGGGTGAAGGCGACGGCGGCGGCCGGCACCGAGAGCAGCGCGGCGGCGAAGGAGGCCACGGTGACCGAGCGACGCCCCCGGGGCAGCACCTTCACCAGTGTCCGGAAGACGGCGTAGGAGACGACCGTGGTGACGATCGCCATGTCGGTGATGTTCACGCCGAGCGCGGTGAGGCCGCCGTCCGCGAAGAGGATGCCCTGCATGAGCAGGACGACGGAGACGCACAGGACGCCGGTGAAGGGGCCGACGAGGATCGCGGCCAGCGCGCCGCCGAGCAGATGTCCGCTGGTCCCGGCGGCGACCGGGAAGTTCAGCATCTGCACGGCGAAGATGAAGGCGGCGACCAGGCCGGCGAGCGGCGCGGTCCGTTCGTCGAGTTCGCGGCGGGCACCGCGCAGGCTCAGCGCGAGGGCGCCGGCCGCGACGACGCCGGTGGCCGCGGAGACCGGGGCGTTGATGAATCCGTCAGGAACATGCACTGTCCGATGATAGTGCCTTGTTGCGAATGACTTGCAAGAGCGTGCATACGCGAACAGCGTCCGACCAGCAGGCGTACGGGAGCAGTTCGGGCGCGAGGGGAGTCCGCGGCGCGCGGGCGGCGGGCCCCGGGGGTGCCCATGGCGGGCGTGTGACGGTCGTCGCAGACATACACCGCGCCCGCCCGGGCAGGCGTTCCCTGAGGGAGGGTCACGGACGACCGGAGAGCGGTTTCCGCGAGATGTGCGACATTGGAATGGTGACGGGATTCACATATTCCGCATAGGTGACGCAGCGTAAGGAGTCGGTTCATGCACGCCGTCGAACAGTACGCCCGCGCTCATATCGTCACGGACACCGCCGACTCCCTCGATGACGAACACCGGGCCGTCCCGGTGGCCCTGCGGTACGACCCGGAGGCGGATCCCGGCCGGGTGTGCGTCACGCTGCCCGGCCCGCACGAGTGGACGTTCGAACGCGAACTCCTGGAGCGGGGTCTGCGTGTCCCCGTCGACAGCGGCGAGGTCCGCATCTGGCCGTGCGGCCGCGTCCAGGCCGTCCTGGAGTTCCACTCGGCGCAGGGGGTGGCGGTCGTTCAGCTCGACACGAAGGCGCTCATGCGGTTCCTCCGCCGTACGTACATGGCCGCCACCCCGGTGGCCCACTGACGCAAGCCGAGGGGCCGGCCGCGGACCAGGAGGGTCCGCGGCCGGCCCCGGCGACCGCCGCGAGCGGCGTCGGTCAGACGCCGACCAGCTTCCGGTCCTGGTTCCCGTCGCGCTGCCTGCCGTCGTCGATCCCGCGCAGGCCCTCGCCCTCGACGTCGACGTTCGGCAGGACGCGGTCCAGCCACTTCGGCAGCCACCAGGCCCGCTTGCCGAGCAGCGCGAGCACCGCCGGGACGAGGGCCATCCGGACGATGAACGCGTCGAAGAAGACGGCGATGGCGAGCCCGAAGCCGATCATCTTGATCATCGACTCGCTGGAGCCGATGAACCCGGAGAACACGGCGATCATGATGACGGCGGCGGCCGTGACGACCCGCGCGCCGTGCTTGAACCCGGTGACGATCGCCTGGCCGGGCTTCTCGCCGTGGACGAAGGCCTCCCGCATACGGGTCACGAGGAACACCTCGTAGTCCATGGCGAGACCGAAGACCACGCCCACCATGAAGATCGGCATCATCGACATGATCGGGCCGGTCTCCTCGACGCCCATCAGACCGGACAGCCAGCCCCACTGGAAGACCGCGACGACCGCGCCGAGGGCCGCCATGACGCTGAGCAGGAAGCCGAGGGCCGCCTTCAGCGGGACGAGGATCGAGCGGAACACCACGATCAGCAGCAGGAACGCGAGACCGACCACGAGCGCGAGGTACGGGATCAGCGCGTCGTTGAGCTTCTGCGAGAAGTCGATGTTCATGGCCGTGGAGCCGGTGACGAGCACGTTCGCGTCGGTGTCGGCCTTGATGCCGGCGCCCGCGCCGCGGATCGTGTGGACCAGGTCCTCGGTCGTGACGGAGGACGGCTTCGAGTCCGGGATGACCGTGATCATCGCGGTGTCCCCGGACTTGTTGGGGGACGCCGGGCTCACGCTCACGACACCCTTCATGTCCGCGATCCTGTCGTGCACCGTGCTGAACGCCGTCTTGGGCGCGTCGCTGGCCTTGGCGTCGACGACGACCATCAGCGGACCGTTGAACCCGGGGCCGAAGCCGTCGGAGAGCAGGTCGTAGGCGCGGCGCTGGGTGGTGGACACCGACTGGGAGCCGTCGTCGGGCAGGCCGAGCTGGAGCGAGGCGGCCGGGACCGCGGCCGCGCCGAGGCCGATCACGCCGAGCAGCAGCACCGCGAGCGGGCGGCGGACGACGAAGCTCGCCCAGCGCGTGCCCATGTTGGGACGGCCCGGCTTCTTCGCCGCGCGGCCGCCGCCGAGGAGCCTGCTCTTCCGGCCGGCCGGCTGGACCCGGCGGCCCGCGTAGCCGAGCAGCGCGGGGACCAGCGTCAGGGCGATGAGGACGGCGATGGCGACCGTGCCCGCCGCGGCGACACCCATCTTCGTGAGCATCGGGATGTTGACGACCGACAGTCCGACCAGCGCGATCACGACGGTCAGACCCGCGAAGACCACGGCCGAGCCGGCCGTGCCGACGGCCCGTCCGGCCGCCTCCTCGCGTTCGCGGCCCTCCGCGAGTTCGGCCCGGTAGCGGGAGACGATGAACAGGGCGTAGTCGATGCCGACCGCGAGGCCGATCATCATCGCGAGGGTGGAGGTGGTGGAGCCGAGGTCCAGGGCGCTGGCGAGCGCGGTGATCGTCGAGACGCCGATGCCGACGCCGATCAGCGCGGTCAGCAGCGGCAGTCCGGCCGCGATCAGGGACCCGAAGGTGATCACGAGGACGACCGCGGCGATCGCGATGCCGATGACCTCGCTGGAGCCGGTCTCGGGCGTCGCCTGGAGCGCGTCACCGCCGACCTCGACGGTCAGGCCCGAGTGCCGCGCGTCCTCGGCGGCCGCCTTCAGGGCGTCCTTCGAGGCGTCCTTGAGCTCCATGCCGGAGACCTCGTAGCGCACCGAGGCGTAGGCGATCGTCCCGTCCTTGCTCACGGCGTGGACCTTGAACGGGTCGGTGACGTCGGTGACCTCGGAACCGGTGCCGAGCACCTTGACGGCCTTCTCGACCGCCGCCTTGTTGTCCTTGTCCGCCATCTTCTCGCCGGCGGGGGCCTTGAAGACGACCCGCGCGGTCGCTCCGTCGGCGCTCGTTCCGGGGAAGCGGCTCTCCAGCAGGTCGAAGGCCTTCTGCGCCTCGGTGCCCGGGATCGAGAAGGAGGACGATCCCGCGACGGGCGCGGAGGCGGCGCCGACGCCCGCGAGCGTCAGCAGCGCCACCCATATCAGGGCGGCGAAGTGCCGTCGCCGGAAGGCGAGTCGGCCGAGTTTGTAGAGGAACGTGGCCACGAGGGCGTACTCCCGGTCAGGTCGTGGAAGGGCAGGGGCTGGTGTGATCACCCGAGTGGGGGCAGGGGGGATCAGCCCGACGACGTGAGCGGCGCGTCAGGTGCGAGGGCGGGGGTCCGCGTCACGCCGGGCGCGACCACGGGGACCCGCGGGGTGGGGCAGGGAAAGGGGTGGGACGTCAGGCGCCGAGAGCGGGGAGGACCACGGCGTCGACATACGAATGCAGGAAGGCCTGGGTCGGCGGGAGTTCGTCGATCATGGTGCGGGCGGCGAACGCGCCGATGAGCATGTGCATCACGTACTCGATCGCCGGGTTGTCCGCACGGATCTCACCTCGGTCGACACCGCGCTGGAGCACCCGGCGCAGCTCTTCCATCTCCGGTTCGATCAGCCATTCCCGGAACGCCTTCAGCAGATCCGGGTTCCCGTGCGCCGCCATGGCCAGACCTCGCATCAGCGCGGAGTCCTGCTCCATCTGGCAGTCGTCCTGGCGCAGGGCCAGTGCGTGGAAGTCGCCCCGCAGGCTCCCGGTGTCCATGTCGGAGAACTTCAGCGGCTTCTGGTGCCGCAGGGCTTTCACGACGAGCTCGGCCTTCCCGCCCCACTGGCGGTAGAGGGTGGCCTTGCTGGAACGGGTGCGGGCGGCGACGGCGTCCATCGTCAGGGCGTCGTAGCCGACCTCCCGAAGCAGGTCGAGCACGGCCGTGTACAGCTCGGCCTCACGCTCGGGCGTGATCCGACTGCGTCGCGCCGTTGCGGCTTCAGTCATCCCACTCACCTCTCCCGCTTCGACGACACGGATTCGTATGTCCCTGAAGATACCCTCCTCCATCAACGAAACGAAACCGTTTCGTACGTGTGCTGGGTCACGCCGGCCGCGCACGCGTTCCGCACCGCGCGCGCCCCATGCGCACCTCCTGCCCCCTCGTGCGCGCCCACGTCCCACAACGCGCCCCCGGTTCCACGAGTTGCCGGGGTCACTCCCGCGGAAAAGCATGGGGAGGTGAGCCACGAGTACGAGAACGCGACGACGGACGAGAACTCCCCCGGCTATCTGCGCTTCCCGCATCTGAGCGGCGACCGGCTGTGCTTCGTCACCGAGGACGACCTGTGGCTGGCTCCGCTCGACGGCCGCGGACGCGCCTGGCGGCTCACCGTCGACCGCACCAAGGCCGGCCACCCCCGCTTCTCCCCCGACGGCCGGCGGATCGCGTACACGAGCTGGCGCAGCCTCGTCCCGGAGATCCATCTGGCGCCGGTCGACGGCGGACCGGGCCGCAGGCTCACCTACTGGGGCAGCGCCGACACCCAGGTGTGCGGCTGGTCCCCCGAGGGCGACATCCTCGCCGTCGCCTCGCACGGCCAGCCCTTCTCCTACTTCACCTGGGCCTACTCCGTCCCCACCGACGGCGACCCCGGCCGCAAGCAGCCCTGGGGACCGGTCTCGGACATCGGCGTCGCCGACATCGGGGGCGAACGCAAGACACTGCTGCTCACCGGCACGCCCCCGCACGAACCGGCCGCCTGGAAGCGCTACCGGGGCGGGGCCATGGGCCGTATCTGGCTGCACGGCCGGCAACTGGTCGCCGAGCTCGGCGGCCATCTCGCCTGCCCGATGTTCGCGGGCGGCCGGATCGCGTTCCTCTCCGACCACGAGGGCGTCGGCAACCTCTACTCGTGCTCGTACGACGGCTCCGACCTGCGCCGCCACACCGACCACGACGCCTTCTACGCCCGGCACGCCTCCTCGGACGGCACCCGGGTCGTCTACCAGTGCGCGGGCGACCTGTGGATCGTCGACAACCTCTCCCCCGAGTCCGTCCCCCGCCGCCTGAACGTCCAGCTGGGCGGTCCGCGCGCGGGACGGCGCACCTATCCGGTGCCGGCCGCCCAGCACGTGGACAGCATCTCCGTCGACGACACGGGCCGGGCCAGCGCGGTCGTCGTCCGCGGCAGCCTGTACTGGCTCACCCATCGCGACGGACCCGCGCGCACCATCGCGGACACCCCGGGCGTACGGGTCCGGCTCCCGGAGATGCTCGGCTCGGGCGGCCAGGTCGCCTACGTCACCGACGCGGACGGCGAGGACGCCGTCGAGATCGCCTACCTCCCGCGCGCGAGCGGCGCCCGCGAACCCCGACGCCTCGCCTCCGGCCGGCTGGGCCGGGTCCAGGAACTGGTCTCCGACCCCCAGGGCGAGCGGCTCGCCATCGCCTCGAACGACGGCCGGCTGCTCCTGCTCGACGCCACCGAGGAGCCGGGGGAGGCGGCCGGGCTCGAACTCGGCGGGTCCGAGGAGGACTCCGAGGACGGCCCCGAGGAGGGCGACGACAGCCGGGAGGCCGGTGCGGCGGAAGCCGCCGCCGAAGCCGGCGTCCCCGGCGACTCAGGCGGAACCTCGTCGGCCGCGTCCGGGGACGGGGACGGCGCCGAGGGCGAGGACGGGAGCGAGGCCGGGACGGACGAGGGAGGCGGTGCGGGGACGCGGTCCGGGGACACCGCCCGGACGGAGCCGGGCGAGGTCGTCGAGCTCATCCGGTCCATCAACGGACCGGTCACGGACCTCGCCTTCTCCCCGGACGGCGCCTGGCTGACCTGGTCGCACCCCGGGATCGGGCGCTCCCTGCGCCAGATCAAGATGGCGCGCATAAAGGACCGGCTGATCGTCGACGTCACCAACGGCCGCTTCGAGGACGAGAATCCGGTGTTCACCCGGGACGGCCGCTATCTCGCCTTCCTGTCCTGGCGCGGCTTCGACCCGGTGTACGACGTGCACACCGGGGACCTGTCCTTCCCCCTCGGCTGCCGCCCCTACCTGGTCCCCCTGTCCTCGGCCACCCCCTCCCCGTTCGCGCTGAACCCCGACGGGCGGCCGGTCGCCGGAGGCCTCGACCCCCTGGAGGACGGGGCCGGGGACGGCAGCGCGACCACCGTCGAACTCGAAGGCCTGGAGAGCCGGGTGACCCCCTTCCCGGTCACCGCCTCCAAGTACTCCGCGCTCCAGCCGGTCTCGGGCGGCGGCCTGGTCTGGCTGCGCTGGCCGATCTCCGGCGCGCTGGGCGAGACGTTCGCCAACCCGGACGACACGACCGGCCGCCCCACCCTGGAGTACTTCAACATCACCAAGGCGAAGAAGTCCGAACTCGTCGACCATCTCGACTGGTTCGCCGTCAGCGGCGACGGCTCCCGGCTGGTCGTCGTCGACGAGGGCGACCTGCGCGCCGTGCCGTCGACCGAGTCCGGCGACGGCGACTCCACCGTCTGGATCGATCTGCGCCGCGTCCTGCACGAGGTGGACCCGTGCGCCGAGTGGCGCCAGGCGTACGCGGAGGCCGGCCGCATCATCCGCGCCTACTACTGGGACCCGGACATGTGCGGCATCGACTGGGACGCGATCCTGGAGCAGTACCGCCCGCTGGTCGAACGGGTCTCCTCCCCGGACGAGTTCGCCGACCTGCTGCGCGAGGTGCTCGGCGAACTGGGCACCTCCCACGCGTACGTCAGCCCGGCCCGCCGCAACGAGGGTCCGCCGCACTACCAGCGCTGGCAGGGCCTGCTGGGCGCCAACTTCGTCTGCCGCGACGAAAGCTGGATGCTCAAGCGGATCCTCCCCGGCGACTCGTCCGACTCCAAGGCCCGCTCACCGCTGGCCGGCACCGGCATCCGCGAGGGCGCCGTCCTCACCCATGTCGACGGGCGCCCGGTGGACCCGGTCACCGGGCCGTACCCGCTGCTCGCGGGCGCGGGCGGCACCACGGTGGAGCTGACCTTCACCCCCGCCGAGGGAGAGGGCCGCCCCCGCCGGGTGGCCGTGGTCCCGCTGATCGACGAACGCCCGCTGCGCTACCAGGACTGGGTGGCCAAACGCCGCCAGGTGGTGCGGGAGCTGAGCGGCGGCCACTGCGGCTATCTGCACATCCCGGACATGGGCGGCTCGGGCTGGGCCCAGTTCAACCGCGACCTGCGGATGGAGGTCTCCCGCCCGGCCCTCATCGTCGACGTACGGGGCAACGCGGGCGGCCACATCAGCGAACTGGTCGTCGAGAAGCTCACCCGCACGATCCTCGGCTGGGACCTCACCCGGGACGCCCAGCCGGTGTCGTACGCCTCCAACGCCCCGCGCGGTCCGGTGGTGGCCCTGGCCGACGAGGCGACCTCCTCCGACGGCGACATGATCACCGCCGCCTTCAAGCTGCTGAAGCTCGGTCCGGTCGTGGGGCAGCGCACCTGGGGCGGTGTCGTCGGCATGACCGGCCGCCACCGCCTCGGCGACGGCACGGTCATCACGGTGCCCATGAACGCCGCCTGGTTCGACAGCTACGGCTGGTCCGTGGAGAACTACGGTGTCGCCCCGGACCTGGAGATCCTGCGCACCCCGCTGGACTGGGCCGAGGGCCGGCACGCCCAGCTCGACGACGCCATCCAGCTCTCCCTCGACCTGCTGCGCGCCCACCCCGCGGCCTCCCCGCCGGACCACTCGGACGTGCCCGACAGAAGACGGCCGAAGCTCCCCCCGCGGCCGGACTGACGGATCGACGAACCGACTCCACCCCGCCCCGGGCAGACCACCGGCCCGGGGCGGAGTCGTTCGCGGCCCGGGCCGGTGGTCGGCCGGACACGGAAGGGGAGTTCGCCGGGGCCAAGGAGGGCGTTCGCGGCCTCGGCCTCGGCCTCGGGCCCAACCGCCTTGGACGGCAAGGGAATCCGCACCAGGCCCGGGCGGGCGCGCGAAAAGGGCGCCCTCCGAAGAGGGCGCCCCTTTCAGGACGATCAGGCCGTTCGATCAGGCGTCGTAGTCCTGGTCGAAGCGGTCCTGGGCCTCACGCTGAGCGCGCTCCGCCTCCGGCATCGCGCTGTCGCGGCCGGCCGGAGCGCGGCGGCTCGCCTCGTCCTGGCGGCCTTCGGGGCGCGTCTTCTTCTTGCCGGCCTGCTGCTTCATCCGCTCGGCCTTGTCCTTGAACTGGTCCTGCATGCTCATGAGATTCACTCCTGTTGCGGGTGAGAGATGCGGCCCTCGGCCCCTCCCGATCGGGGGGCCGTCCGGGCCTCGACCAGACTGACACGCAGGAACACAGCACGCATTTCGGTCGGTCACTCACCGTGAGACGCGCCGGTGGGAAGGCTCCGGGGAGCCCTCGGGGCACCCCGGAACACCTCCTCCGCGCCTCCCGCCGCCTCAGGGAGCCGGGGACTTCCGCTCCTGTTCGTCGGCCGCTCCGCCCGCTCCCACCAGCCCCGTCCGCACGGCGCCCAGGCGCGGTTCGAACCGTCGCATCTCACGCTGTCCCACCGACCCGATCACGCCCGGCAGGTACCCGCGGATCCCCTGCATCCCGCGCAGCCACCACTGCGCGTACACATGGCTGGAGCGGCGCTCGATGCCGGCCACGATCCGGTCGACGGCCGGACCGAGCGGATACGTCTTGTTGGACGGCCACGGCAGCCGCTGCCTCAACTCCCGCATCACGTCGTCCTGATCGGCGCCCCGCACCATGTCGGTGTCGGTCCAGGACAGATAACCGACGCCGACGCGCACGCCCTTGTGGCCTACCTCGGCCCGCAGACTGTGCGCGTACGCCTCCACACCGGACTTGGAGGCGCAGTACGCCGACATCATGGGGGCGGGGGTCATCGCGGCCAGCGACGCGATCTGGAGCAGATAGCCCCGGCTCTCCATCAGCGCCGGCAGGAACGCCCGCGCGGTGACCGCCGATCCGATCAGGTTCACCTCGATCACCCGCCGCCAGGCGACCGGGTCGGAGTCCAGGAAGGGCCCGCCGCTCGCCACACCGGCGTTCGCGACGACGACGTCCACCTTCCCGAACCGCTCCTTCACCTCCCTGGCCACCCGCGTCATCGCCTCGTGATCGGTGACGTCGGCGTACCAGTGGTCGCTCTCGCCGCGCAGCCGCTCCGAGACCTGCTTCAGCTCCTCGGCCTCCAGGCCGACCAGCGCGACCTTCGCCCCGCGCGCGGAGAGCTTGCGCGCGAGGAGTTCACCGACACCCCGCGCGGCCCCCGTGACGACGGCGACCTGCCCTTCCAGGCTCACCCTGCTCATGCGCCCTCCTTGATCCCTGCGGTCTCTGCGGTCTTCTCGCCGGCCTCGACGGTCACCGCGGCGGTCTCCCCCGCGGCCCGTCCGGCCGTGTCCACGGCGGTCCCGGCGTCCTTGGCCGGGCCGTGCGCCCCGGCGGGACCCGCGTACGCGCTCACGAGTTCGCGGATGCGGGCCGTCACCAGCTCCGGCGCCTCCACCGGTGTCATGTGCCCGAGCCCGGGCAGCTCGGTGCTGCCGACACAGTTCGGCAGCGCCGCCACCAGCGCCCGCGCGTGCACGACCGGCGTCATCCGGTCCACCGTTCCCGAGATCACCGCCGTCGGCACCCTCAACTCCCGCACCCCCGCGTCGAGATCGAGCGTGGAGAGCACGACGGACCAGGCGTGGCGCACGGTCCGCGGACAGGCGTGCACGATCCGCGCGCACGCGTCCACCATCGCGGGGGACGAACCGGGGCCCATGGTCGCGTACTTGAGGATCCGCCGGGCGACCGGAGTGACGGGCCCGAGCGGCGCGCGCGAGCCGAGCACGGCGCCGGTGACGCGCGTGCGGAACCGTCCGGCCCGCCCGGGCACCACCCGCGCCTCCTCGACGAGCCGCGTGCTGCCCGTGCTGCACAGCAGGGCCGCCGCCGCGTGCTCCCGGAACCGCGGTCGCGCCGAGGCCGCCATCAGCGTCATGCCGCCCATGGAGTGGCCCGCGAGCACGGCCTTCTCGCCCGGCGCGAGCGTGGCCGCGAGCACCGCCTCCAGGTCGTCGGCCAGCGCCTCGGTGCTGCACGCGTCGCTCGCGGGGCTGCGCCCGTGCCCGCGCTGGTCGTAGGCGATGACCCGGTGGTCGGCGGCGAGGTCGCGGATCTGCGCCGCCCAGAAGGCGGTCGAGCAGGTCCAGCCGTGCGCGAGGACGACCGGCGGGGCGTCCTCGGGTCCGTGCACCTCGACGTGCAGCCGCGCGCCGTCCGCGGAGTGCGCGATCAGTTCCCGTGCGGGCACCGGAGGCGCGTACGCCTCACGGGCCTCGTCCGTCGGTCGGCTCACGCTCCTGCCTCCACCTTCTTGGTGCGGGTGCCCTTCGTACGCGGCGCGGGTGCGGCCGCGGACGTCTCTCCCGGGGCGGGGTCCGCCGCGCGCAGCACGTCGTACTCCCCCAGGTCGACGCGGCGCGTGGCGCCCCGGAACTCGGTCGTCGTGCCGGGCCACACGGTCGTGTTGACGCCGTTGGCGTCCAGGTACCAGCTGGTGCAGCCGCCGGTGCTCCACACCGTGCGCTTCATGCGTTCCTGGACCCGGTGGTTCCAGGCGTCCACCGCGCCGGGGCGGGCGTCGAGCGCCACGCGTCCGCCGAGGACGCCCAGCTGGCGCACGAAGTCCGCCATGTAGTTCAGCTGGGACTCGATCATCAGGATCATCGAGGAGTTCCCGAGTCCGGTGTTGGGACCGATGATCGTCATCCAGTTGGGGAAGCCGGCCGCGGTGGCACCGCGCAGCGACTTCATACCGGTCTCCCAGGCCTGCGCAAGCGTCCGGCCGTCCGCGCCCACGACACGCTCGGCGATCGGCATGTCGGTGACGTGGAAGCCGGTGCCGAAGACGATCGCGTCCACCTCCGCCCGGGTGCCGTCCGCGGCGATCACGGTGGAGCCCTCGATCCGCTCGAGCCCGGAGGCGACCACGTCCACGTTGGGCCGGGTGAGCGCCGGGTAGTAGGTGTTGGACAGCAGGATGCGCTTGCAGCCGATCCGGTAGTCGGGCGTCAGCTTCCGGCGCAGTTCGGGGTCCTTCACGGCCCGCCCGAGGTTCCGCTTGGCCAGCCGCTCGACCAGGCCGAGTTCGTTCGGCCGCTTGGTGAAGGCCTGCACCTGGAGTTCGCGGATGCCCCAGAGGAGTCCCCGCCGGGCCTGGGCGGTGAACGGCAGCTGCCGGTGCAGCCACCGCTCCGCTCCGGTGATGGCCCGGTCGACCCGGGGCATCACCCACGGCGGGGTCCGCTGGAACAGGGTCAGCCTGGCGACGTCCGGCTGGATCGCGGGCACGATCTGGATGGCCGAGGCCCCGGTGCCGATCATGGCCACCCGCTTGCCGCGCAGGTCGTAGTCGTGGTCCCAGCGGGCCGAGTGGAACACCTTTCCGGTGAACGTCTCGATCCCCGGGACCGAGGGGATCTTCGGGTCGGAGAGCGGCCCGGTCGCGGACACCACCACGTCCGCGGTCAGGAACCCGGCGCTCGTCTCGATGCGCCAGTGGAGCCGTTCCGTGTCCCAGGTCATCATCTTGACCTCGGAGTCGAACCGCAGGTGCGGCCGCAGTCCGAAGACGTCCGCCACGTGCTCCAGGTAGGCGCGGATGTGCTCCTGGCCGGAGAAGGTGCGCGGCCACTCGGGGTTGGGCGCGAACGAGAACGAGTACAGGTGCGAGGGGACATCGCAGGCGCACCCGGGATAGCTGTTGTCGCGCCAGGTGCCGCCGACGCCGCCGGCCCGCTCCAGGACCACGAAGTCGGTGATCCCTTCGCGTCGCAGCCGTACGGCGGCACCCAGCCCGCCGAACCCGGATCCGATCACCGCCACCCGTACATGCTCGTGCTCGGTCATCCCGACGCCTCCCTGGCCCGTACGATCCCGCCAGTGAACACTGGCACAATCGGGAGGGTAGAGCAGCTTCGTACTCATGGGTAGGGGTCGCGGCCGGGAAAGTTACCGGGGGTACGACGTAGGGTGCGGACGTGGCCGAGGGATCAGGAAAGCGCGGCGCGCGGACGCGCGAAGGAGGCGCGGAGACGCGGAAGTCCGGCGAACGCCGGCCGGACGCGCCGCCGCGCACGACACCGGACCCCGCCTCCGGCCCGCCCCCGGGTGCCACCGGCTCCCCGCACCCCACCGGCACCGCCCGCTCCACCCGGCCGCCCACCGGCACCCCGGCTCCCGCCCCGGAGCCCGGCCGCCGCCCCCGCGAGTACCGCATGGAGGAGCTGGCCGAGGAGGCCGGCATCACCGTGCGCACCCTGCGCTTCTACCGGGAACGCAAGCTCATACCGCCGCCGCGGCGCGAGGGCCGCATCGCCTGGTACGACGACACCCACCTGGCCCGGCTGCGCACCATCTCGGCGCTGCTGGAACGCGGTCACACCCTGAACGGCATCGCGGAACTCGCCGAGGCCTTCGACCACGGCCGTGACGTCGGCGAACTGCTCGGCCTCGGCGAGCCGACCGAGGAGACCCCGGTCCGTCTCTCCCCCGAGGAACTGGCCGACGTCTTCGTGGGCCAGGCGACCGGCGAGAACCTCGCCGCGGCACTCGACCTCGGCTACCTGGGCACGGACGGCGGCGAGATCGTGCACATCAGCCGCCGCCTGCTGGACGTCTCGGCCGCCCTGGTCCGCGAGGGCATCCCGCTCGCCGACGTCCTGACGGCGGCCCGCCGCGTCCGCGAGCACACCGAGGCCCTGGCCGAGCTCTTCACCAGCCTCGTCCTCACCGAGGACCGCACCCCCGACGACCTCCAGCGCCTGCGCCCCCTGGCCAAGAGCGTGGTGGAGGCGGAACTGTCGATGGCGATGGACCGCCGCCTGCGCAAGCACCTGCCCTGAAACGCTTCCGCGGGCGAGGGCTTCGGCCCTATCGTCTGAGCCCGTGATCGACAACGGCACTCCGCGGCACCCGACGGTCTTCCCCCTCGCCAAAGGACGGACGTGGGCCATGCTGGCCGGCGCCCTGGCCTTCGTCGCCGTGGGCATCGCCCTCCTGGTCGCCCACAGCACCCTGAAGATGACGGCCGCGGGGGCGGTGACCGTGCCGTTCTTCGGACTGTGCGCGGTGCTCCTCGCCCGGCGCCTGCTGGACGACCGGCCGGAACTGGTGCTGGACGACACGGGAGTGGAGCACGTACGGCTGGGCCGGTTCGGCTGGGACGAGATAGCCGCCGTGCGGATACGCGAGCAGCAGGTGCGCACCACCTCGCAGCGGTTCATCGAACTGGTGCTGCACGATCCTGATGCCTATCTGACCCGGGCACCCCGGCTGGTCCGCAGCACCGCCGCCATGAACGCCCGCCTGGGCTTCGGCCCGGCCACCCTGGCCACGAACACCCTGCCCGCATCCCCCGAGGCGGTCCTCGCGGCCATGCTCCACCACCGCCCCGGCCTGCCCGTACACCACTGAGCACACCCGCGGGCCGTGCGCGGGCCCGGCCGGATCAGATGTCGTAGACCACCGTGACGGGAGCATGGTCCGACCAGCGCTCCCCATGGCTGGCGGCCCGCTCCACGTAGCCCTTGAGGGCCTTGCCCGCGAGCCGCGGGGTGGTGATCTGAAGGTCGATCCTCCAACCCGAATCGTTGTCGAAAGCGCGCCCCCGGTACGACCACCACGTGTACGGGCCCTCGGTGTCCGGGTGCAGGGCGCGTACGACGTCGACGTAGCCGCCGTCCTCGGTGTCGAGGACGCGGCCGAGCCACTCCCGTTCCTCGGGCAGGAAGCCGGAGTTCTTGCGGTTGGCGCGCCAGTTCTTGAGGTCGGCCTCCTGGTGGGCGATGTTCCAGTCCCCGCAGACG
Source organism: Streptomyces aureus (assembly GCF_000725495.1). Lineage (GTDB taxonomy): Bacteria > Actinomycetota > Actinomycetes > Streptomycetales > Streptomycetaceae > Streptomyces > Streptomyces aureus_B. The sequence goes on along the minus strand of NZ_KL647041.1, from coordinate 114,962 downwards.
ACGACCTCGCGCCCGTCGGCGGCGGCCCGCTCCCGCAGCCCCTTCAGGTACGTGAGGAACGCGTCCATGAACCGGACCTTCTCGTCCTGCCGCTCGGTGCCGACCTCGCCCGAGGGCAGGTAGAGGCTCGCGACGGTGACACCGGGCAGGTCCGCCTCGACGTAGCGCCCGGTGGAGTCGAACTCCTCGGACCCGAAGCCGATCCGGACCCGGTCGGGCTCGCGGCGTGTGTAAAGGGACACACCCGCGCGGCCCTTGGCGGCGGCCGGGGCGTGCACGACGTGCCAGCCCTCCGGCGCCCGTACCTCCTCAGGAAGCTGCCCGGGCTCCGCTCGCACCTCCTGGAGGCACAGCACGTCCGCGGAGGTCTCCGCGAGCCACTCCACGAAACCCTTCTTCGCGGCGGCACGGAGCCCGTTCACATTCACAGAGGTCACAGTCAGCACCCGGGCACGATACTTAATCCGCGGGGCCGTCAAGAACTCGATCTACGGCGGCCCGGCCGGCCGGCGGAATCGGCCGGGCCCCCTTTCGGCAATCGCATAGATGTACGGTATTACGCATGAATTTCCGCCCGGTCACCTTCGACCACCCCGACGCCGTGAAGCTCAACGACCAGGTCCAGGCCGAATACGCCGAGCGCTACGGCGACGGCGGCGACGCCACGCATCTGGACGCGCGGATGTTCGTCCCGCCGTTCGGGCTCTACCTGATCGCCTACGACGAGCGGGAGCGCCCGGTGGCCACGGGCGGCTGGCGCACCCAGGACGAGAACGACGAGGGCTACGCGGACGGCGACGCCGAGCTCAAGCGCATGTACGTGGTCCCCGAGGCCCGCGGCCTCGGACTCGCCCGGCGCATACTGGCCGCGCTGGAGGAGGACGCCCGCGCCGCCGGCCGCACCCGGATGGTCCTGGAGACGGGCTCCAAGCAGCCCGAGGCGGTCGCCCTGTACGCGTCGAGCGGCTACGAGCCGTGCGCCAAGTTCGGCTACTACCGCTTCCACGAACTGAGCCTCTGCTACGCCAAGGCCCTCTAGGCGCCGGGGCGGTGCCCCTTCCGGCCGCGCCCCGGCGGTCCGAGCGCGTCCCGGCGTCCTCCGGGCCCTCGCCGTCGGGCGGCGGCCGAGGGACCGCCAGTTCCGGGGCCACCGGCGGGAGTTGCCGCCACCGTTTCCGGACATGGCAAGAGGCCCGCTCCCACTGGGTGGGAACGGGCCTCTTTGCTGCGGTGGACCTGTGGGGATTTGAACCCCAGACCCCCTCGATGCGAACGAGGTGCGCTACCAGACTGCGCCACAGGCCCTTGCAACGAGTGAAACTCTAGCACCCCGATCGAGGTGCTTGGTAATCCGTTCCCGCCTGGTCAGCCGGACGGCCCCGGACCCCGGTCGTCCCACCCGTCACTCGTTGGCCGCGCGCGGCCGTTCGCCGTCCTCGTACTGGTCGAACAGGGGCGTCCGGCCGCGCTCGCGGGCGCGGCGCGCGGAGGCGGCCCGCCGTGCGTCGCTGCGGCTGTCGTCCGCCGCCTCGGCGCCTCCGGGCCCCTCGGGAAGATCCTCTTCGACGGCCGGCTCCGCCTCGTGCGCGCTCGGCTCGGCCGCGCTGGAGCGCGCGGAGCTCCACGCGTCCGGCGCGCCCAGGTCCACGCTGGACGTCGCCCGGGGCGCGACCGGCGCGGTCACGTAGGTGGGCAGGGGAACCGGCACCGGGTCCCAGCTGTCCCCCTGGGCGGGCGCGCACTGCCGTTCGCGCTGCTGGTCGACCCACTCGGCGTGGTCGGTCTGCTCGACGAGGGCGCGGCGGTCGGCGGCGAGCGCCAGGAGACCGGGGTCGGTGTCGGGGGCGGTGACTTCCTCCGGTTCGTCGGCCACGGGGTCGACGGAGGCCCGGCGGCGGGGCCCCCGCTCCCGGAGCCGCTGCGCCGCGGCCTCGGCCCGGCGGCGGTCCATGGTGTACGTGAAGCGCCGCCGCTCCTGGACCCGCAGGTGCACGATGTACGAGCTCAGCATCACGGCGGGCACGCCGGGCGCCCACAGGAACGCGAGTCCGCCCACGGCCGCCACGATCGCGCCGAGGGTGAAGGCGAGGAACAGCAGGACGGTCGTCCGCCGGCGGCGCGCGAGGACCTTCGTGCGCCGGGCCCGCGCCGCGGCCTCCGCCGAGTTCGCCCGGCGCGCGGCTGCGGACGGCGTGGACTGCTGGGGCATGGACTTCGCCGGAGGTCTGGGTGCGGAGGCGGGGGGTCCGGGCTGGTGCGGTACGGACCGGGCGCCGCCCGAGGTGTCGTACGCGCCGCTCTCCCGTCCGGCCGTGCGTGCGCCCGGTTCCTGTTCCGCCTGGACCGGCTCCGGCGTCTGCACCCGCTCCTGTACGTGCGGGCGGTGCCGGTCGGTCGCCTGGGGCCGGGTCGGGGGTACGGCGAAGGCCCGGACGTCCACCGAATCGGTGACGCCGTCCGGGTCGGCGCTGGGCTCCTCCTCCTCGGCGGAGCGTGCGCGCAGGTCCTTGGCGTATCGACGCTCCATGCCCGCCCGTCCGGACAGCAGCCGGATGGCGGTGCTGAAGCGTTCCGTCGGACGGGCCTCGTTCAGCTCGTCCTGCCTACGGAGCCACATCGGCACCAAGTAGGCGGCCCAGGCCCCGACAATGACTGCGTAGATGAGGCCGCTGCTGCTCACGCCTCACACGGTAGAGGGGTTTGTGTGAGGCCATCTGCCAATTGAGCCGGTGTGTCGCACGATCCGGCTGATATTTCGAGCTTTTTTGGTGACCGATGCGATCAGCAGGCCGCCGCGAGCGTGAATTTAATGCCCGGACGCGATCGACCGCCGATCATTATCGAACACCTGTTTCATTTTCCGGTGTTGCCCGGTGTGCCGGGCTTCTGCGAACCGGCCTGTTCCGATCCCACCTGATCCGGCCGGTTCTGCGCCGCGCGCCTGCGCCGCCAGCGTCCGAGGAGTCCCTCGGGCACTTCCTCCGCGGTGAGCGCGAACACGAGATGGTCGCGCCAGGCGCCGTCGATGTGGAGATAGCGCGGGCGCAGCCCTTCCTCGCGGAATCCGAGTTTCTCCACGACCCGGCGGCTGGGCCCGTTCTCGGGGCGAATACAGACTTCGATGCGGTGCAGTCCGACGGTGCGGAAGCAGTGGTCGCTCACCAGCGCCACGGCCGTCGGCATCACCCCGCGGCCGGCGACCGACTGGTCCACCCAGTAGCCGATGTGGCCGGAGCACATCGAGCCCCAGGTGATCCCGGCGACGGTGAGCTGGCCGACCAGCCGCCCCTGGTACTCGATCACGAAGGGCAGCATGCGGCCGGCATTGGCCTCGGCGCGCAGATGGCGGACCATCTGCCGGTACGTCGGCCGGTGCGCGATCGGACCGCTCGGGGTGGGGGGCGGGATGGTCGCCTCCCAGGGGCGCAGCCAGTCGCGGTTGCGCCGGTTCACCTCGCGCCAGGCACGCTGGTCGCGCAGCCTTATCGGCCGGAGGACGACGTCGCCGTCCACCAGCTCGACCGGCCAGGACGGGCTGTTCAGCTCGCACCCCCACTGCCGCCGGGTCTCGGGTGGTCGCCGCCGCGGATCTGGTCGACGGCGTGCTTGAGGAGGGGCTCCAGCACGGTCAGTCCGTCCTTCACGCCGCCGCCGGAGCCGGGCAGGTTGACGATCAGCGTGCCGCGGGCGACTCCGGCCAGTCCCCGCGAGAGCGCCGCGGTGGGCACCTTGTCCCTGCCGAAGGCCCTGATGGCCTCCGGGATGCCGGGGATCTCGCGGTCGAGCACCCGCAGGGTCGCCTCGGGGGTGCGGTCGGTGGGCGAGATGCCCGTGCCGCCGGTGGTGACGATGACGTCGTAGCCCGCCTCGATCCCGGAGCGCAGCGCTTGCTCCACGGGGTCGCCGTCGGGCACGACCCAGGGACCGTCGACCGCGAAGCCGCACTCCGCGAGGCCCGCGACGACCAGGGGGCCGCCCTTGTCCTCGTAGACACCGGCGGCGGCGCGGTTGGAGGCCGTGACGACCAGGGCGCTGTAGCGCGCGGACAGGGCCTCTGGGGTGACGGTGCCGCTCATGCCCGGCTCCAGTCGCCCGACTTCCCGCCGGTCTTCTCTTCCACCCGTACGTCCGTGATGACCGCCCCCTTGTCGACAGCCTTGACCATGTCGATCACGGTGAGGGCCGCCACGCTGACCGCGGTGAGGGCTTCCATCTCGACGCCCGTGCGGTCGGTGGTCTTCACGGTGGCGAGGATCTCGACGGCGTCGTCCGCGACCGACAGATCAATTTTGACACCGGCCACCGACAACGGGTGGCACAGCGGGATCAGGTCCGGGGTGCGCTTGGCTCCCATGATCCCGGCGATGCGGGCGGTGGCGAGCGCGTCACCCTTGGGGACGCCCTCGCCGCGCAGCAGCTCGACGACCCGCGGGGAGACCAGGACCCGACCGCTCGCCCGCGCGGTGCGGGCGGTCACGTCCTTGCCGGAGACGTCGACCATCCGGGCGGCGCCGGCCTCGTCGAGGTGCGTCAGCCGGTTCTGCACGGGCGGTCCGGAGGTCTCCCCCCGGGACGGAACAGTCATGTGCGTGGGCGCTCCCGCGTCGGGGCCCGTCGCGGTGCGGCGCGTGGGCCTGGTGTGCGCGACACGTTACCGCCCGTCCGCCACCGCGCAGCCCGTGAGGTGCGGCGGGAGCCCTGCCCGGCCCGGGTGCCCCGCGCCGGGGTGCCCGCGGGCGCCCGCGCGGTCCGGCCGGTCAGCCGAGGAGCACCACCTCGACATCGGCCCCGGGTTCGAGGGAGGTGTCGTTCTCGGGGACGACGATCAGGGCGTCGGCGTGCGCGAGGGCCGCGACCAGGTGGGATCCGGCGCCGCCGACGGGCGTGACGGTGCCGTCCGTGTAGGTGCCGCGCAGGAACTGGCGCCGCCCCTTCGGCGAGGTCAGCGCCTTGTCCGCGGAGAGCTTCGCCCTGGTCGTGGGCCGGTGGACGTCCGGCAGTCCCATCAGGGCGCGGATCGCGGGGCGCACGAAGAGCTCGAAGGAGACGTAGGAGGAGACGGGGTTGCCGGGGAGGGCCAGCAGCGGTGTGTGGTCGGGTCCGATGGAGCCGAAGCCCTGGGGTTTGCCGGGCTGCATGGCGAGGGTGCGGAAGTCGACGCCGCCGCCCTCCTCGTCCTCGTCGCCGACCGACGACAGCGCCTCCTTGACGACGTCGTAGGCGCCGACGCTCACCCCGCCGGTGGTGACCAGCAGGTCCGCGCGGACGAGCTGGTCCTCGATGGTGGAGCGCAGGGTCTCGGCGTCGTCCGCGACGGCACCGACCCGGTAGGCGATGGCGCCCGCGTCCCGGGCGGCCGCGCACAGGGCGAAGCTGTTGGAGTCGTAGATCTGCCCGGTGCCCAACGCCTCGTCGGGCTGGACGAGTTCGCTGCCGGTGGACAGGACGACCACGCGCGGCCTGGGGCGCACCCGCACGGTGCCGCGGCCGATCGCGGCGAGCAGGCCGATCTGCGGCGGGCCGAGGATCGTGCCGGCTTCGAGGGCGCGGTCGCCCGCCTTCACGTCGCTGCCCTTGGCGCGCACGTGCGCGCGTGCCTCGGCCGGGCGGTGCACCTGGACCTGTCCGCGGGCGCCCTCGGGGGACGCGCTGTGCGCGCGCATCCGGGAGACCGGTCCCTCGCCCAGGCCCCCGTCCGTCCACTCGACGGGGACGACGGCCTCGGATCCGGGCGGCAGCGGCGCTCCGGTCATGATGCGGGCGGCCTGGCCGGGGCCCACGTAGGGCTGGTCGGCCTGGCCGGCCGCGACATCCCCGACGACCGTCAGGACCGCCGGGAATTCCTCGCTCGCGCCCGCGACGTCCGCGACCCGCACCGCGTACCCGTCCATGGAGCTGTTGTCGAACGGCGGCAGCGAGACCGGCACCGTGACGTCCTCGAGCAGGACGCAGCCCTGGGCGTCGAGGAGTTGGAGCTCGATGGGTTCGAGGGGGCGGACGGTCGTGAGGATGTCCTCCAGGTGGTCGTCCACCGACCAGAGGGGTTCCTGGCCGGTGGTGCGGGTCGCGGCGCTGCTCAAAGTTCCTGCATCTCCTCGGCTACGTAACTGCGGAGCCAGGTCCGGAAGTCCGGTCCCAGGTCTTCACGTTCGCATGCGAGTCTGACAATGGCACGCAGGTAGTCGCCACGGTCCCCGGTGTCATAGCGGCGGCCCTTGAAGACGACGCCGTGCACGGGGCCGCCGACCTTCTCGTCCGCGGCGAGCTGCTGGAGTGCGTCGGTGAGCTGGATCTCGCCGCCGCGGCCCGGCTCGGTCTTGTGCAGTATGTCGAAGATGTGCGGGTCGAGGACGTAGCGGCCGATGACGGCGTAACTGCTGGGCGCGTCCGCCGTGTCCGGCTTCTCCACGAGGCCGGTCACCTTGACCAGGTCGCCCTCGTCGGTGGCCTCGACGGCGGCGCAGCCGTAGAGGTGGATCTGCTCGGGCGCGACCTCCATGAGCGCGATGACGCTGCCGCCGTACTGCTCCTGGACCTCGACCATGCGGGCCAGGAGGGGGTCGCGGGGGTCGATCAGGTCGTCGCCGAGGAGGACGGCGAAGGGCTCGCGGCCGACGTGCGGGGCGGCGCACAGGACGGCGTGGCCGAGGCCCCTGGGGTCGCCCTGGCGTACGTAGTGCATGGTCGCGAGGTCGCTGGACTCCTGGACCTTGGCGAGCCGGCTCGCGTCGCCCTTCTTCTGGAGGGCGGATTCCAGCTCGTAGTTGCGGTCGAAGTGGTCCTCGAGGGGGCGCTTGTTGCGGCCTGTGATCATCAGGACGTCGTCCAGACCCGCCGACACGGCCTCTTCGACCACGTACTGGATCGCCGGCTTGTCGACGACCGGCAGCATCTCCTTGGGAGTGGCCTTGGTGGCCGGCAGGAACCGGGTGCCGAGGCCTGCCGCGGGAATGACAGCCTTGGTGATCCTGGGGTGCGACTCAGTCATGTCCGCAACCATAACCGGTGGCTATGTGCAGAATCTGTGGCTCCGGTTAATTCACTATCATTTGAACGGATTAAGAGAACAACAGGAGTCACCTGTGAGAAACACCGGATCCGGACCGGAGCCTGACAAGCGAACGTTGCGACGGGAACTCCTGCGGGTGAGAAACGGGTTGACGGCCGATGACGTGCGGGAGACCGCCGGGGGACTCGCCGCCCGCGCCCTGGAGCTGCCCGAACTGGCCGGGGCCCGCACGGTGGCGGCGTACGTGTCCGTGGGCAGCGAACCGGGCACGCGCACCCTGCTAGACGCGCTTCACGCGCGCGGGGTTCGCGTCCTGCTGCCTGTTCTTCTGCCGGACAACGACCTCGACTGGGGGGCGTACACCGGGCCGGACTCCCTCACGGAGGTCCGGCACGGCGGGAAGATGGCCCTCCTGGAGCCCGCGGGCGAGCGGCTGGGGCCCGAGGCCGTCGGCGAGGCCGACGTCGTTCTGCTGCCCGGCCTGGCCGTGGACGCGCGCGGCATGCGGCTGGGCCGCGGCGGAGGCTCCTACGACCGCGTGCTGGCCCGTCTGGAGCGTGCGGGCGCCGATCCCGCACTGGTGGTGCTCCTGTACGGCACGGAGGTCCTCGACCGCGTGCCCGAGGAGGCGCACGACCGGCCCGTCCACGCGGTGGTGACCCCCGCGGGCCCACACCGCTTCCGATGACGGCCGACGACCGACGCCGACAGACCGGCGGCCGACCGCCGACCGCCGCCGACGCGAAACGGCCCTCCACGCACGCGTGGAGGGCCGTTTCGTCGTTCGCCCGGTGTCAGGGCTTCAGGACCAGCGTGTCGCTCGTCTTCCCGTCGACGGCCTTCTTGCTGAAGGCCCACGGCAGGAGTTCGCCCTTGGCCCACAGCTCCGTCTGGTCGGTGTAGTGCGCGCTGTACGCGTGCCCCGAGGCGCCCGTGAGGTTGATCCACTTGGACTTGTCGAGGTCGCCGAGGTTCACGACCATCCGCATCGAGGGGACCCAGACGACGCCGTAGCCGCCCGCCGCGTTCCAGCCGGTCGCGTTGACCGTCGCCTCGCCGCCGCTGAGGTTCCAGGGGCCGCGGTTGAGCATGTACTGCAGGAAGCCGGGGCCCGCGGTGCCGAGCGTCTGGTTCTTCAGGAACAGGCGGTGCAGCCGGCCCCAGCTCCAGGTGTCGATGTCCTTGCCGAGCTTGGCGGTCAGCTCCCAGCGGGCGTCCGACATGGCCCGGCCGAACAGGGCGTCCCGGCTGGTGGAGGCGTCCTCGGTACGCGTCCGGGGCAGCTTCCACCAGTCATTGTGCTCGTCGTCGATGATCTTGCGGATCACCTCGAACCAGCGGTCGCCGCCGTCCGGCTGCGCCTGGTCCGGCTCGCGCTCGCCGCACTCGCGGACCGTCTGGTCCTCGTCCGCGGGACCGGTGTTGTCGGCCCGCTCGACCCACAGGCACTGGCCCTTGACCCGCAGCTCCTTGGGCAGCTTGTTGCCGAAGGCGAGCTTGAGGATGTTGCGCCAGGTGGCGTTGAAGTAGGCGGCCGCGGCGGAGTCGGCGTCCTGGGTGTAGTCCCAGCCCTCCAAGAGCTTCTGCGCGTCGCGGACGTCCTTGTCGGCCACGTTGATCTTCAGCAGCTTGGGCACGATCAGCCTGGCGATCTCGCTGCTGTTGTCGAGCTGCATCTGACGCATGTCGTCGGTCGAGATCTTGGCGCCGCCCTTGGTCTTCGCCTCGATCAGATCGGTGATGCGCTGGCTGCGGGTGCCGTAGCCCCAGTCCGTGGTGAGCGTGTAGGGGTACTTGTCCGGGTCCACGACCGCCTGGTTGGCGGTCACGATGTAGCCGCGCTTGGGGTTGTACTCGTAGGGCAGCGCGGACTGCTTGATGTAGCCGGTCCAGCGGTACTTGGAGTCCCAGCCGGGCGAAGGCAGCGAGCCGTCGTCGCCCTTGGCGCGCGTGGGGATCTTGCCGGGCAGCTGGTAGCCGATGTTGCCGCTCGCGCCGGCGCCGTCGGCGTAGACCAGGTTCTGGGACGGCACCTCGAAGGAGGCGGCCGCCTTGCGGAACTCGTTCCAGTTCGACGCCTTGTCCATCCGGAAGACGGCGTCCATGGTCCGGCCGGGGTCCAGCGCGGTCCAGCGCAGTGCTATCGCGTAACCGTCGCCGCGGTCGGGCGCCCCGGAGTCGACCGTGGCCTTCTTGCCGACCTGGACGAGCTCGTCGTCACGGTCGGAGAGCAGCGGCATCCCGTCCTGGGTCTGCCGGACGACGATCGTCTTGGCCTCGCCGCCCGCGACCTTGATGGTCTCCTTGCGGGTCGTGAAGGGCAGCACCTTGCCGTCGTACTCGTAGCCCTCGCCGGTGATCTTCTCCAGGTAGAGGTCCGTGACGTCGACGCCGGAGTTCGTCATGCCCCAGGCCATGTCCGCGTTGTGACCGATGACCACGCCGGGCATGCCCGCGAAGGTGTAGCCGGTGACGTCGTACTGGCACGAGGCGGAGATCGCCGTGCAGTGCAGGCCCATCTGGTACCAGACCGAGGGCAGCGACGCCGACAGGTGCGGGTCGTTCGCCAGCAGCGGCTTGCCGGTGATGGTGTGGCTGCCGGCGACGACCCAGGAGTTCGACCCGATGCCGTTGCCGTTCACGCCGACGGCGGTCGGCAGGTCGTCCAGGACCTTGTAGAGCCCGGAGAGCTGGCTCTGGAACCCGGAGGGCGCGGCGGTGTTGCCGGTGAGCCCGGTGCCCGCCGTCGTCGTCGTCGTCGAGGTGGAGGTGTCCGTGGGTCCGTACGTCCCGGTGACGCTGTCGTACGAGCCCTCGCGGACGATCGTCTTGTGCCGGCTGTAGGGGTACTCCGGGTAGAGGTCCGCGATCTGCTTCGGGCCGAGGCGGCTCGTCATCAGGGAGCGGTCGATCTCCTCCTGCATGTTGCCGCGCAGGTCCCAGGCCATCGCCTTGAGCCAGGACACCGAGTCGACCGGCGTCCACGAGGTGGGCTTGTAGTCGTTGGTGAAGCCGAGGGCGGCGTACTCCAGGGAGATGTCCTCGCCGCTCTTGCCCTTGAGGTAGGCGTTGACACCCTCGGAGTACGCGTCGAGGTACTTCTTGGTGGAGGCCGACAGCTTGGTGTCGTACTCCTTCTTCGCGATGCGGTCCCAGCCCAGCGTGCGCAGGAACTCGTCGTTCTTGACCTGGCCCGAGCCGAACATCTCCGACAGCCGGCCCGAGGTCATGTGCCGGCGCACGTCCATCTCGTAGAACCGGTCCTGCGCCTGGACGAAGCCCTGGGCCATGAACAGGTCCTCGTCGGAGGACGCGTAGATCTGCGGGATGCCGTTGCCGTCGCGCTGGACGGTCACGGGCCCGGACAGGCCGTCGAGCCGGATGGATCCCTTGGTCTGCGGGAACGAGGCGCGCACCGTGCTGACGCTCCAGTACGCGCCGAAGGCGATGCCTCCGATGATGGCGAGAACCAGGACAATCAAGAACAGTCGGGCTTTGCGCCCCTTCTTCCTGCCGGACTTGCCGGGCTGCTGGCCGGAAGAGGCGGTGGTGTTGGGGGGCATCGCTGTCCTTGCTGTCCTAACGCGAGCGGCAGGCGGTCCTGGAGTGCTGGGGCAACCATAGGCGCAGGGCCCACCGCGCCTTGACGCGGAGTAGGAAACCGGGAAGCACGACTGTTCGATCTTGCCTCCGCGAACGTCAAGAAAACGTCAAGAGTTAGGTAAGGTAACGAAGTACTTGCACTGAAGTGGCCGGCTTCCGGTGCTCGGATCCGGACACCGTCCACGACGGACCGGATCGGCGAGAAAGGAACAGCCCCTGACTGTCCACCACCTCAACCAGCTCCTGCTCATGTGCTCGCTCGTCCTGCTCCTCGCGGTGGCGGCGGTCCGGATCTCCTCGCGCAGCGGGCTGCCCACGCTGCTCGTCTACCTGGGGATCGGCGTCGCGATCGGCCAGGACGGAGTCGGCGACGTCCAGTTCAGCAACGCCGAGCTCACCCAGGTCATCGGGTACGCGGCCCTGGTCGTGATCCTGGCCGAGGGCGGCCTCGGCACGAAGTGGAGGGAGATCAGACCGGCCCTGCCGGCTGCCTCCGCGCTGGCGACGGTGGGCGTCGCGGTGAGCGTCGGCATCACGGCCGCGGCCGCGCACTACCTGATCGGGCTCGAGTGGCACCAGGCCCTCATCATCGGGGCGGTCGTCTCGTCGACGGACGCGGCGGCGGTCTTCTCCGTCCTGCGCAAGATCCCCCTCCCCTCACGGGTGACGGGCATCCTGGAGGCCGAGTCGGGCTTCAACGACGCCCCGGTCGTCATCCTGGTCGTCGCGTTCTCCACCGCGGGTCCCGTGGAGCACTGGTACCGGCTGATCGGCGAGATCGCGCTGGAGCTGACCATCGGCGCCGCCATCGGTCTCGCGGTCGGCTGGCTGGGCGCCTACGGGCTGCGGCACGTGGCACTGCCGGCCTCCGGCCTCTACCCGATCGCCGTCATGGCCATCGCCGTCGCCGCCTACGCGGCCGGCGCGCTCGCCCACGGCAGCGGCTTCCTCGCGGTCTACCTCGCCTCCATGGTGCTCGGCAACGCCAAGCTGCCCCACTGGCCCGCCACCCGCGGCTTCGCCGAGGGGCTCGGCTGGATCGCCCAGATCGGCATGTTCGTCCTGCTCGGCCTTCTGGTCACCCCGCACGAGATGGGCGACGACATCGTGCCCGCGCTCCTCATCGGCCTGGTGCTGACCATGGTGGCGCGGCCGCTGAGCGTGATCGCCAGCCTGCTGCCCTTCCGCATCCCCTGGCAGGAGCAGGCACTGCTGTCCTGGGCGGGCCTGCGCGGCGCCGTGCCCATCATCCTGGCGACCATCCCGATGGTGAGCGGCATCGCGGAGAGCAAGCGGATCTTCAACATCGTCTTCGTGCTGGTCGTCGTCTACACCCTCGTCCAGGGCCCGACCCTGCCCTGGCTCGCCCGCAAGCTCCGGCTCGGAGAGTCGGCGGGAGCCGCCGACCTCGGCATCGAGTCGGCACCCCTGGAGCGGCTGCGCGGCCATCTGCTGTCGGTCGCGATCCCCAAGGGCTCGCGGATGCACGGCGTCGAGGTGGGCGAGCTGCGGCTGCCCCCGGGCGCCGCGGTCACCCTCGTCGTCCGTGAGTCGAAGTCCTTCGTACCGATGCCGACGACGGTGCTGCGGCTCGGCGACGAACTGCTCGTCGTGGCGACGGACCCGGTCCGGGACGCCACAGAACGGCGCCTGCGTGCCGTGGGCCAGGGCGGCAAGCTCGCGGACTGGCTGGGAGTCGGCGACGGCGGGACGGAGCACCGGACCCAGCACCGGACGGGTCTGTGACCGGTCCGCGGGGGCGGGGCGGGGGCTGACTGCCTGGGGCCGGGACCGACGTGCCGGAGCCTGGGCCGGGACGGACCCGCCGGGGCCGGGACCGACCTGCCGGAGCCTGGGCCGGGACGGACCCGCCGGGGCCGGGGCCGGACCCGCCTGGCTGGGCCGGGGCGGAGCTGCCGGAGCTGGGACTGACCTGCCGGGGTCGGGATCGATGGCTCCGGCTCGGGTGCCGGGTTCCGGCCGGAATCTTTCGCCGGGCCGGGTGCGTTCCTTAAGGATGAGCGGTCGGAGCCCTTACGGATCGTCGAACACAGTGCCGGGAACGGACGGTTTCACAGGCCCTCGACCGCACAGTGCTCTTTTTCACAGGCCCGGCACGGGACCGGCCCCCTGTACGATGAACGCACACCTTGATCGAACCAACTCTGCCTGACGCAGAGCTGGCGCGACCGTATGGCGGCCGTGACGTCCTTCCGCAGTGGACGCCGGTATCTACCGCAGATCCGCGCAAGAGGACAGCTCTCGGCGCCCCCGCACGGGCGCGCTACCAGGCGGCAGAAAGGCACGGGCCGTGGCATCCACGGTCACCTCCCGCCCCGGGTACGGACAACTGCTGCGCACCCGCGGCGCCTGGACGTTCCTGCTCCCCGGCTTCGCCGCCCGTCAGCCGTTCGCGATGCTGACGATCTCCATCGTGCTGCTCGTGCAGCACACCACCGGTTCCTACGGGGCGGCCGGCGCGGTCGCGGCCGTCACCGGTGTCTCCATGGCGCTGTTCGCGCCCTTCACCGGACGTCTGGCCGACCGGCACGGACAGCGGGCGGTCCTGCTGCCCGGTGTCCTCGTGCACGCCGTGGCCGGCTTCTCCCTGACGGCTCTCGCGCTGGCGGACGCCCCCCTGTGGGTGCTGTTCGCCGCCGCCGTGCCCACCGGCGCCTCGGTGCCGCAGATCAGCCCCATGGTGCGGGCCCGCTGGGGCGTGAAGCTCCAGGACTCGCCCCTGATGCCGACCGCGGCCGCCTTCGAGTCCGTCACCGACGAGCTGACCTTCGTCTTCGGCCCGCTGCTCGCCACCGCGCTGTGCACGGCCGTCACGCCCGCCGCGGGCCTGCTGACCGAGGCGTCGCTGACCCTGGTCGGCGGTCTGCTGTTCGCCGCGCAGAAGAGCACCCAGCCCGCGGTCACCCCCGCCGGGCACGCACGCGTGGAGCACGGTTCCGCGCTGCGGATCCCCGGGGTGCGCGTTCTGATCATGACCTTCCTGGGCATCGGATCGGTCTTCGGCGGCATGCAGGTCTCGCTGGCCGCGTACAGCGAGTCGATCGGCGAGCCCGGCCTGAACGGTGTCCTGTACGGCGTCTTCGCGGCGGGCAACATGCTCTCGGGCATCGTCTGCGGCGCCGTCGCCTGGAAGGTGGCCCCGCAGCGACGGCTCGTCGTCGGATACGCGGCCCTCGCGGTCGCCGCCTCCGGACTGTGGGCCGCGAACTCGGTCGTCGTGCTCGCCGGGCTCGGCCTCGTGGTCGGCATGTGCATCGCCCCGAGCCTGATCACCGGCTACACCCTGGTCGAGAGCCTCGTTCCGCAGGGCGCCCGCACCGAGGCGTTCACCTGGCTCACCGGAGCCGTCGCGCTCGGCCAGGCGGCCGCCGTCACCGTCGCCGGCCAGCTGGAGGACAGGCTCTGGGACGGCGCCGGGTTCCTGGTGCCGATGGCCGGTACGGCACTGGCCCTGGCGACCCTCGTGACCCTGCGGTCGCGTCTGGTCGCAGGGGCCCCGAGCCGCGCCGTGGCGCGTGGCGTCGGTCACCGCGTGCCGGTGACAGTGGACTGATCTCGCGGAATACGTCAGTATGGATCGTCGTTAGCACTCACTGAGTGAGAGTGCCAGGAGGAAGACAAGTGCCGACCTACCAGTACCAGTGCACCGAGTGCGGCGAGGGCCTCGAGGCGGTGCAGAAGTTCACCGATGACGCCCTGACCGAATGCCCGAACTGCAACGGCCGCCTGAAGAAGGTGTTCTCGGCCGTCGGCATTGTCTTCAAGGGCTCCGGCTTCTACCGCAACGACAGCCGCGGCTCGTCGTCGAGCAGCTCGCCCGCCACGAAGTCGTCGACGTCCACGTCCTCGGCCTCGGACACGAAGTCCTCGTCGTCGGCGTCCACGTCGTCGTCCTCGGACTCGAAGTCGTCGGGCAGCAGCTCGGCCGGCAGCTCCGCCGCCTAAGGACTCCCCTGCCGGCCGGGACTCCCGTCCCGGCCCCCGCGGCCACCCGGCCGCCGGGCGCCACAGGGTTCGTTCGCACGGGACCCCGTCGTCGTACGACGACGGGGTCTTCGGCGTTCCTGCGACCCGGGCTCGCCACCCCTTCCCGTAGCGGGGCCTCCGTACCTCCCGTGGGAGGATCTCCAGCCCTCCCGTGGCGGGATCTGCATGCCTCTCGTGGCGGGGAGTCGGCAGCTCCGCGGCGGGGAGCCGGTGCCTCCGTGGCGTGTAGTCGTACCTCTCGTGGCCTGGAGTCGCGGGCCTCCCCAGGCCGCCGGCCTCGCCCCTCTTCCGGCCGGAGGCCTTCGGCGTCCCTCCGTCCGGGACAGCCCGTAGGGTGCCGTTCATGGCGAACACGGAGAACTCTCAGACCCCGGCCGGGGAGCGGACGACGGCCCTGGCCGAGATCGGCGTCATCGGCGGCTCGGGCTTCTACTCCTTCCTCGACGATGTGACCGAGCTGCGCGTCGACACCCCTTACGGACCCCCGAGCGACTCCCTGTTCCTCGGCGAGATCGCCGGCCGGCGGGTGGCCTTCCTGCCCCGCCACGGCCGCGGCCACCATCTGCCGCCGCACCGCATCAACTACCGGGCCAACCTGTGGGCGCTGCGCTCCGTGGGCGCCCGGCAGATCCTCGGCCCCTGCGCCGTGGGCGGACTGCGCCCCGAGTACGGGCCCGGGACCCTGCTCGTCCCGGACCAGTTCGTGGACCGTACGAAGTCGCGGTCGCAGTCCTACTTCGACGGGCTGCCGCTGGCCGACGGCACGGTGCCGAACGTGGTGCACGTGTCGCTGGCCGACCCCTACTGCCCCGTCGGCCGCGCGGCAGCGCTGGAGGCGGCGCGCGGACGGGACTGGGAGCCGGTGGACGGCGGCACGCTCGTGGTCATAGAGGGGCCGCGGTTCTCGACCCGGGCCGAATCGCTCTGGCACCAGGCGCAGGGCTGGTCGGTGGTCGGCATGACCGGACATCCCGAGGCCGCGCTCGCCCGCGAACTGGAGCTCTGCTACACGTCGTTGACGCTGGTCACCGACCTGGACGCGGGCGCGGAGAGCGGCGAGGGCGTCTCGCACGACGAGGTGCTGAAGGTGTTCGCGGCGAACGTGGACCGGTTGCGCGGGGTGCTCTTCGACGCGGTCGCGGGCCTGCCGTCGAACGCGTCGCGCGACTGCCTGTGCACGAGCGCGCTGGGCGGGATGGACCCGGGCTTCGAACTGCCGTGATGGGGTCTGCCCTACGTGGCGGGGTCCGCCGTCCGTGACGGGGTCCGCCGTACGTGACGGGGTCCGCCGTCCGTGACGGGGTCGGCCACCGGTGAGGGGCCTGTCGCTCGGTGAGGGGCCTGTCGCTTGGTAAGAGGCCTGGCGCTCGGTGAGAGGCCGCCCCTCGGCGAAGGGGTCGTCCCGGACTCCCCGTTCGGGTGAGGGAGTTGTCCACAATCCACGGGTGATCCACGGGCCCCTGCGGGCTTCGCCGCGAGACCTCATCGTGGGAGCGCAAGCCGGTCCCTCGTCGCAGGTGGTGGTCACCATGGCACAGCTCTCTCAGCACTTCCGCCCGCCGGGCGCGGACACTCCTCCCACGTGCGAGGTGCCGCAGTTCGCGCCCGTCCGGGTGCGGGGCGGGCGCGGGCGGCTGCCGTTCACTCGGCACAGGCGGCGGGCGGTCGCCGCCGGACTGGCGATGACGGCGGCCGCGCTGGTCGCGGCCGGACCGGGTGACGCCGGATCGGCGCGCGGACATCCGGCGGCCGGCCCCGCCACGGCCCCAGCGTCCGCCTCCACCCCGGCTTCCCCGCCGCCTCGCGGACCGGCCACGGCCAGGACCGGGGCCGGGACGGTGCGGGCGCCGGTCCGGATCGCGGACGGTGCCACGGTGGGCCTGCTGCGTCCCGGGGACCGGGTCGACGTGGTCGCGGCGGACGGCGGCGGCCCGGCGCGGCTGGTCGCGTCCGGCGCGCGGGTCACCGGGGTTCCGGACGTCGGCGTGACCGGCAGCGGGGCGCTGGTCGTCCTGTCCGTCCCGCGCGCCACGGCCGTGCGGCTGGCCGGCGCCGGCACCACGTCACGGCTGGCGGTGACGCTGCGATGAGGGCCGAAACCGTGGCAAGTCCCTCCTTCGAGCTACCCAGTTGGATCTGCTCGGCGCACGCTGCCGTAGGTTGCGGAGCTGTTTGTTCCACAACCTGCGCGGAGGGGCCTCCTAGTGAGCGACAACAACCAGCCCAGCATTTGGGAGGGCTTCAAGGCCTTCATCATGCGGGGCAACGTCATCGACCTGGCCGTCGCGGTCGTCATCGGTGCGGCCTTCACCAATATCGTCAACTCCGTGGTGAAGGGCATCATCAACCCGCTCGTCGGCGCTGTCGGCACGAAGAACCTCGACAGCTACAGCTCCTGCCTGGAGGCTCCCTGCACGGGCAGCGGGGCAAACGCCGAAGGCATCCGCCTCATGTGGGGCTCGGTGCTGGGTGCCACGCTCCAGTTCCTGATCACCGCCACCGTCGTCTACTTCCTGATGGTGCTGCCGATGGCCAAGTTCCTGGCCCGGCAGGCCGCCCGCCAGAAGGCGCGGGAGGGCACGAAGGAGGTCATCGAGGTGACCGAGCTGGAGGTGCTGAAGGAGATCCGCAACGAGCTGGTCGCCCAGCGCGGTCAGGGCCGGCGCGACTACTGAGGACGGATCCCCCGGCACACGCCCGGGAACACGGCGGGCGCCGGCCGCGGGAGACCCGGGGCCCGGCGTCCCGGCTTCGGGAATCACCGCGCCGGGACTCCCGGGACCTGGAATCACGGGGCCGGGGGTCGCAGAGCCGGGTGCCGGGCCGGGAGCCGCGGGGTCGGGCGCAGGGCCAGGAGCCGCGGGGTCGGGCTCAGAGCCGGGAGCCGTGGGGCCGGGCTCAGAGGTGGTGGGGTGGCTTCTCGTCGAGGAAGCGCTTCAGGTCCGCGGCACTGTCACCGGTGCTGTCGGCCCGCTCGCCCCACCCGCGATCCGTATCGTCCGAGGACTGCTGGTCCAGCGGATCGTCGAAGACCAGGGCCGGCTTCGGATCACGCGGTTCGGGGGCGGGGGCGGGACTCATGCTCCCAGCGTACGCCGGGCGGCTCCCCCTCGGCGCCGCCGCAGCGGGTGACGCCGGGCGCGAGAATTTCCGGGGCTTTTCTGCTGTGCTTGGCCCCATGACCTCCCGTTCCGCTCCGGAGTCCCCCTCGGCGCCACGGCCCGAGGGCCGCCGGACACTGCGCAGAATGACCGCCCGCGGCCGCGACGAGGCGCACCGCGTGGCGTCACCACTGGAGCTCCTGTTCGACCTGTGCTTCGTGGTGGCCATCGCCCAGGCGGGGGCCGAGCTGGTGCACGCCGTGGCCGCCGGTCACGCGGGGCAGGGCATCCTCAATTACGCGATGATCTTCTTCGCCATCTGGTGGGCGTGGATGAACTTCAGCTGGTTCGCCTCGGCCTACGACAACGACGACGTGCTCTACCGGGTCGTCACGCTGGTGCAGATCGCCGGCGTCCTGGTCCTCGCGGCCGGGGTGTCCAAGGCGTTCGAGAGCCATGACTTCCTGGTCGTCTGGCTGGGTTACGCGATCATGCGGTTCGCGATGATCGCCCAGTGGCTGCGGGTGGCCCGCTCCACCGAGGGCACCGAGAGAACGATGGCGCTGCGGTACGCGGGCGGCGTACTGCTGTGCCAGATCGCCTGGCTCGGCCTGCTGTTCGCGCCGGAGGCGGCCCGGCCCTGGGTCTTCCTGGCGGCGGCCGTCGCGGAGCTGTGCGTCCCGCTGTTCGCGGAGAAGGACTTCACCACGTCCTGGCATCCGCACCACATCTCCGAGCGGTACGGACTGTTCACGATCATCGTGCTGGGCGAGACGATCGCCGCCGCCACCGTCGCGGTGAAGTCCGCCGTCGACGAGCACGACGCGCTGAACGAACTGCTGCCCATCGCCGCCGGCGGGCTGCTGATCGTGTTCTCCGCCTGGTGGATCTACTTCGCGGTACCGATCCACGGCCATCTGCGGTCCAGCGGACAGGCCTTCCTGTGGGGGTACGGCCACTATCTGATCTTCTCGTCGGCCGCCGCGATCGGCGCGGGCCTGGAGGTCGCGGTGGAGCAGACGGTCGGCACGGCGCACATCTCGACGCTCTCGGCCTCCGCGGCGGTGACCCTGCCGACCGCTCTGTACCTCCTCGCCGTCTGGGCGTTGCACTCCCGGCATTTCAAGGTGGGCATCGGCCAGCAGATCGTCCTGCCGAGCGCCGCGCTGCTGGTCATCCTGTGCACCTTCCTGGGCGAGGGCGCGGTCCTCGCCGCCGGGATCGTCTCCGCGCTGGCCGTGGCGGCGGGGGTGGTGATGAAGTCCAGGGAACACTGGGCGTATGACAGTTGACGCTCTGACGGATGTAGCGGGTCTGCGGGTGGGGCACGCGACGCGCAGCGGGGACGGTTGGCTCACGGGCACCACGGTGGTGCTCGCTCCCGAGGGAGGCGTGATCGCCGCCGTGGACGTGCGCGGCGGCGGCCCCGGCACCAAGGAGACGGACGCCCTCGATCCGCGCAACCTCGTGCAGAAGGTCGAGGCGCTCGTTCTCACCGGCGGCAGCGCCTACGGGCTGGACGCGGCGTCGGGGGTGATGGCCTGGCTGGAGGAGCATGGACGCGGGGTGCGCGTGGGGCCGGATCCCACGCACGTCGTGCCCGTAGTCCCCGCCGCCTGTGTCTTCGATCTCGGGCGCGGCGGCGACTTCCGGGCGCGGCCGGACGCGTCCACCGGGAGGGCGGCCGTCGAGGCGGCCGACGCGAGCGTACCGGGAGCGCCGGTGTCCGAGGGCGGTGTGGGTGCCGGCACCGGGGCGGTGGCCGGGCAGCTGAAGGGCGGCGTCGGGACGGCGAGCACCGTGCTGGAATCCGGTGTCACGGTGGCCGCGCTGGTGGTGGCCAACGCGGTGGGTTCGGTGGTGGAGCCGGAAACGGGGGTGTTGTACGGGGAGTTGGTGCGGGGGCGCACGGCGGGACCGTCCGCCGCGGTGCGCGAGGCCGCCCGGCTGCGGCTGGCGGAGGCCGCCGCGAGGAACGCGCCGCCGCCGCTGAACACCACGCTCGCGGTCGTGGCCACCGATGCCGCCCTGACCCGGGCGCAGGCGCAGAAGCTCGCCGGGACGGCGCACGACGGCATCGCGCGAGCCGTGCGGCCGGTACATCTGCTGAACGACGGGGACACCGTGTTCGCGCTGGCCACGGGCGCACGGCAGCTCGACGCCGAGGCTCCGCCGGCGCTCAACGAGATCCTCGCTGCGGGCGCCGACCTGGTGACGCGCGCGATCGTGCGGGCGGTGCGGGCGGCGGAGCCGGTGACCGGCCCGGGCGGGACGTGGCCGTCGTACACGGAGCTGTACGGGGAGGGTGGGGTGGGCGGGGAGGGGGAGGGGGGAGGCCCCCCGGAGGCTTCGTAGCCGCCGGTCGCCGCCGCGGCAAGGGCGCTCCGCCGGACAAGGGGGCCCAACGGCCGGAACCTTTCGCGGGTCGGGTGCGTCACCGTAAGTGCCGTCTGACGAGGGCCTTTTGAGGTTGTCGTGGGCGGTGGGGGAGCGTGCCCCGCGGCCCGTCCGTTTTCCGTCCGCACGTTTTCTCGGTTCGAGGACATGATGTCCGACCGAGGGGCTACGGTATGCACCCACAAGGTGACATGCAGCAACGCCGGGAGAAACCTTGAGCGTTCCGTACGAGACAGCAGCGTACGAACCACCCGAGTCGCCCGAGTCTCCGGAGGAGCATCTCGCACGACTTCTGGGCCGCGCCCTGAACTCGTTCGAGCTGCCCGACGAGGCGATACGGCGGCTCGACTGCGCGTTGGCGCACGACAGTTCGCTGCACTCCGCGCACCACAGCGCGGGGCTGCACCGGGAGACGTACCGGCACACCTGGCTGCTCGCCGACGGTTCCGCGGTCACGCTATGGGAGCTGGTGCACAACACGGCGGCCGGCCGTGACGCGCAGCACGAGGTCTACGCCGACGAGGAGGAGTTGCGCGCGGCCACGGCCCGGCTTCCCCTGCCGCCGGACGCTCCGGACTTCGAGCTGCCGGTGTTCGTGCAGCTGTCGGCGATCCCCGAGCCGCGTCACACGTACCTGCCCGACGACTCCGCCGATCACGCGCGCCGGCTTCTGCGCCGTGCGGAGAACGCGGACCGGCCGGGTGCGGAGCTGACGTCGCTGCTGCTCCGGGAGGCGTTCGCGCACCAGATCACGCAGGCGTTCGGGCGTCCTTGCCGCGCGGGGCAGGCGGGGCTGTGCTTCTCGCTCTACGAGCACGCGTTCCTGCTGGGTGACGGGCAGGAGATCTCCTTGTGGGAGGTCGAGCACACGGCGACGCCGGACCGGCGGCACATGTGCGAGGTGTACGCGTCGGAGGACGCGGCCCGGGACGCGATGGAGCGCCGGGCGGCGCGGCTGGGCTGACGGCCCCTGAGCCTCCTCGAGCCCGAAGGGGCCCGGCACTCGAGGTGCCGGGCCCCTTCTGTTCGGACCTCCGCGTCCCGCGGGTGCGGGCGGACCGGTGGGGGGATCAGCCGACGAACTCCGGCTTCCGGTCCTGCTCCTCGCCCTCGTCTTCACCTTCGGCACGGCCTTCACCCTGGGCACGGCCTTCACTCTGGGCGCGGTCTTCACCCTCGGCGTGGTCCTCGCCCTGAACCCGCTCCGGGCCGTCGTCTCGTCGCCCGCGCCCTCCACGTGCTGGGCCGGCTTCTTGGGCAGGGCGAACATCAGCAGGAAGATGACGACCAGCACGGCGGCGACCCAGCCGAGCGCGTGCTGGAAGGCGTGCACGAAGGCCGGGCCGACCTGGTCCCGGGTCAGCCGGTCGCCGATCTCTCCGAAGAAGAGGACCGAGACCAGGCCGAGGCCGAGCGCGTTGCCCATCTGCTGCACGGTGTTGATCAGGCCCGAGGCCGAACCCGAGTGCTCGCGCGGGACCTCCGAGAGCACCGCGTCGGTCAGCGGGGCGACGATGAAGCCCATGCCGGCGCCCATGACCACCAGCGGGAGGGCCATCTGCCAGGAGTGGATGTGCATGCCGTAGCGGTCGGCCTCCCAGATGTAAATGAGCACGCCGAGCGCCAGGGTCAGGGCGCCCGCCTGGAGCACCTTGCGCCCGAAGCGCGGGACGAGCAGCTGCACGGACATGCCCGCGGCGGCCGAGACCGCGATCGAGAACGGCACTCCGGTCAGGCCCGCGTGCAGCGGGCGCCAGCCCAGTCCGATCTGCATGTACAGCGTCCAGACCAGGAAGAAGATGCCGAGCGCGACGCCGAAGACGGTCTGCACGGCGATGCCCGCCGCGAAGCTCTTGACCTTGAACAGCGACAGCTCGATCAGCGGCGAACCGTCCCGTGCCGTCTTCCGCTTCTCGTACGCCACCAGTGCCGCGAAGACGGCGAGGGAGCCGGCCATCGACAGGTAGCCCCACAGCGGCCAGCCCAGCTCGCGGCCGCGGGTCAGCGGGTAGAGGAGCATCAGCAGGCCGAGCGTGACGAGGGCGACGCCGACGAGGTCGAGCTTGAGGGCCCGCGGGGCCTTGGACTCGCTGATGAAGCGGCGGCCCAGGACCAGCGCGACCACGCCGACCGGCAGGTTGATGAGGAAGATCGGCCGCCATTCCAGACCGAACAGGTTCCACTCGGTGAGCAGCGCGCCGAGGAGGGGGCCCGAGACCGCGCCCAGTCCGACGATCGCGCCGAAGAGTCCGAAGACCTTGCCGCGCTCGTGGGCCGGGAAGGTCGCGTGGACGATCGACAGGACCTGCGGCACCATCATCGCGGCCATGGCGCCCTGGAGGATGCGCGAGGCGACGAGCATCTCCGGGTTCACGGCGAAGCCGCACAGCGCGGAGGCGACCGTGAAGCCGGCCACGCCGATGAGGAAGAGCCGCTTGCGGCCGTGGATGTCGCCGAGCCGGCCGCCGGTGACGAGTCCCGCGGCGAAGGCAAGCGCGTAGCCCGCGGTGATCCACTGGATCTGGCTGAACGTGGCGCCCGCGTCCCGCTCGATCGACGGGATCGCGATGTTGACGATCGTGACGTCGACCAGGTCCATGAAGGCCGCGGTCATCACGATGGCGAGGGCGAGCCAGCGCCGCCGGTCGGCCACGGCGCCGGGCGTCGGGCTGCCGGGTGCGGTGTCGCCGCCGAGAGCTGTTTCGGGGAGGTCGGTGGAGGTCATGCGACAAACCTAAGGGCCTATTAGGTCAGATCGTGTCCTAGTTCCCGGGCATCCTGGAGGACATGACGACGGATACTCCGGCTCGGCTTCTCCAGCTCCTCTCCCTCCTCCAGACGCCCCGCGAGTGGCCCGGCGGCGAGCTGTCCGAGCGGCTCGGGGTGTCCCGGCGCACGGTCCGCCGTGACATCGACCGGCTCCGCGAGCTGGGCTATCCGGTGCAGGCGACCAAGGGCGCGGACGGCGGCTACCGGCTGGTCGCGGGCACGGCGCTGCCCCCGCTCGTCCTCGACGACGAGGAGGCCGTGGCCATCGCGGTGGGTCTGCGGGCCGGCGCCGGGCACGCGGTCGCGGGCGTCGACGAGGCCTCGGTGCGGGCGCTCGCCAAGCTGGAGCAGGTGCTGCCGTCCCGGCTGCGCCACCGCGTGTCCACGCTCCAGGCCGCGACCACTCCGCTGACGAGCGGCGACGGGGCGAGCATCGCGCCGGAGACCCTGACCGTGATGGCGTCGAGCATCGCCGGGCGGGAGCGGCTGCGGTTCGCCTACCGTTCCGGGGACGGAACGCCGTCGCGGCGCCTGACGGAGCCGTACCGGCTGGTCTCCACGGGCCGCCGCTGGTATCTCGTCGCGTACGACCTCGACCGCGAGGACTGGCGGACGTTCCGGGTCGACCGGGTGGCCGAACCCTTCGCCACGGGGGCCCGGTTCGCGCACCGCGAGCTGCCGACCGGGAACGCCGCGGAATTCCTGCGGCAGTCGATGTACCGGCGGCAGGAGACCTATACGTACGACGTCACGTTCGCCGCCCCGGCCGCGTTCGTCGCGGCGCGTGTGCCCGCGTGGGTCGGCGCTCCCGAGCCGGTCGACGAGCACAGCTGCCGGCTACGGGCCTCCTCCGGTGACGCGGTGGACTGGCTGGCGATTCGGATCGCCATGGTCGGCTGCGACTTCACGGTGCACGAGCCGAGAGAACTTGTGGATTACGTAAGGGAGTTGGGTGCACGACTGAGTCGGGCGGGGGAGGTGCCGGAGACTGACGGCACCTGACGGTCCGCGCCGGTGCGCGCGACGGGGGTGGTGACACCCGGTGGACCGTCGACGACGGCAGGTTATGTCGCTGTGGCAGAATCTGCCGTCCGGGTCACCCCGGGGTTCAGGTCCGGGGTGGCCCGTCGGCCTGCCCGGAACCCACCACAGGCCAGTCGCCAGTCACCACCGGACACCGGCACCCAACACCCGCCCCTACACAGCAAAGGAGCCGAGCTTCGGCGCCGGGGGGGGAGGCGCCAAAGCTCGGCTCTGGAGGAGTCCCGGCGCGGGGGGGGTGTGCGTCGGGACTCGGTTCTCGGGGGCGGAGTGCTTCCGCCCGGTGATCACGCTGGGTGCCGCTGGGGACTTCCGCTCGCGTCTTCGACTCTGTGAGGACCCGAAGCGCGGGCCCTGAAGTCTTGTTCCCAGGGCCCGGCGGGTTGAAGCGGCCTTACATGGCCATGTCTGGTCGACTTGTGGCCATCGTGGCGGGCCGGGCCGTGCGGGGACAGGGCGGACGGGCTCCGTCGCCCGTCCGGCGAATCGACCCGTACGGCCCACTCGCCTCGCCCGTCCGGCCCACCCCACTGACCTCGGGCCTCACCCGTCCCGCCGTCCCCCATGAACACCCCCGCGCTCCGCCGCCGTTACGCGGCCGCGTCGAATCCGGTGTCGCGCGCCAGCTTCTTCAGCTCGAGCAGGGCGTGCTTCTCGATCTGGCGGATGCGCTCGCGGGTGAGCCCGTGCTCCTTGCCGACCTCCGTGAGCGTCCGCTCCCGGCCGTCGACGATGCCGTACCGCATCTTGATGATGGAGGCGGTGCGCTGGTCGAGGTGGCCGATCAGGTCGTCCAGTTCCTCGCTGCGCAGCAGGGTGAGGACCGACTGCTCGGGCGACACCGCGGAGGTGTCCTCCAGCAGGTCGCCGAACTGGGTCTCGCCCTCGTCGTCCACCGACATGTTCAGGGAGACCGGGTCGCGGGCCCAGTCCAGCACGTCGCCCACCCGCTCCGGCGTCGTGCCGAGCTCGGCGGCTATCTCCGCGTGCTCCGGCTCGCGTCCGTTCTCGCGGTTGAACTCCCGCTGCACACGGCGGATCCGGCCCAGTTCCTCGACCAGGTGGACGGGGAGGCGGATCGTGCGCGACTGGTCGGCGATGGAACGGGTGATGGCCTGCCGGATCCACCAGGTGGCGTACGTCGAGAACTTGAAGCCCTTGCGGTAGTCGAACTTCTCTACCGCGCGCACCAGACCGGCGTTCCCCTCCTGGATCAGGTCGAGCAGGGGCAGGCCGCTGCGCGGGTATCGGCGCGCCACGGCCACGACCAGCCTGAGGTTCGAGCGGATGAAGACGTCCTTCGCCCGCTCGCTGTCGGCGACCAGCGCCTCCAGTTCCTCGCGGGACGCGTCCGCCTTGGCCTCCGCCTCACCGTCGAGGATCTGCCGCGCGAACACACCCGCCTCGATGACCTGGGACAACTCGACTTCCTTGGCGGCGTCGAGCAG
Source organism: Streptomyces aureus (assembly GCF_000725495.1). Classification (GTDB taxonomy): domain Bacteria; phylum Actinomycetota; class Actinomycetes; order Streptomycetales; family Streptomycetaceae; genus Streptomyces; species Streptomyces aureus_B. The sequence goes on along the minus strand of NZ_KL647041.1, from coordinate 89,586 downwards.
CGGTGTTCGCGCGATCTCGTCGAGGTACATGCCGACCAGGTCGCGGTCGGCGATTTCGCCGCCTCCGGCGCGAACACTGCGTGCCGCGTCGGCGGTCCCGCCGGTGGCGGACTGACGACGGGCGACGGCACGGGTTGCCATGCGTGCTCCCTTGCGTGGTGGGCTTGCGGGTGGTCCTGGACACCGGTTTTCACCCTTGCGGGTGCCCGGTATCTGCTGGAATCAACGACTGGAATCAGGACAGAATTCCCAACCCGCGCCTGGATTTTTCTGATCATGCAGTACCCTGTCGCACCACACGGGAGGGCTGATGCGGTCAGAACGTACAGATGTGCAGGTCAGGCCTGGAGTGGCGGCCGATCTCGATGCACTCACGGACCTCTACAACCACTACGTACGTGAGACGCCGATCACATTCGACACCGATGTGTTCACCTCCGGACAACGCCGTCCGTGGCTGCTCTCCCACCCTGAAGACGGACCGCACCGTCTGATGGTTGCCACGGACACGGATTCACAGGTGATTCTGGGGTACGCCACGTCCAGCGCCTTCCGGGCGAAGCCCGCCTACGCGACCTCCGTGGAGGTGACGGTCTACGTCGCTCCGGACGCGGGGCGACGGGGCATCGGCACACTCCTCTACGAAGCGCTGTTCTCGGCGCTCGCCGGCGAGGACCTGCACCGGGCCTACGCGGGCATCGCGCTGCCGAACGAGGGGTCGGTGCGCCTGCACGAACGCTTCGGGTTCCGGCACGTCGGCACCTACCGCGAGGTCGGCCGCAAGTTCGGCCGCTACTGGGACGTCGCCTGGTACGAGAAGGAACTCCCCCACTAGCGAACGCCCCCACCCGGGGCTCGCACGGGTCGGCACCGCGCACCCGAGAGCACCGCACACGCGGCCGGCACCGCGCGCACGACGACACCGCACACCGCACGGCACCCGCACGCGCGACGGCACCCCGCACGGGAACCGCCCCGCACGAGGTGCCGTCGGAAGCCGCTTCGCGAGCCGCCCCGGTTGGGGGGCGCCGCGCACTCAGCCGAACTGCACCGACCGCTTCGCCATCCCCAGCCAGAAGCCGTCGATGACGGACCGCTGCCCGTCCAGCTCGCCGGAGGCGTCCGCCGCGCCCATGGTCACGAACAGCGGGGCGAAGTGCTCGGTGCGCGGGTGGGCGAGCCGGCCTGCCGGGGACTTGCGCTCGAAGTCGAGCAGCGCGTCCACGTCACCCGCCTCCAGCGCGCGGTGCCCCCAGTCGTCGAACTCGCTCGACCAGGTGGGGACTCCCCCGCCGGTGTGCCGCAGGGCCGCGAGGTTGTGGGTGAAGAAGCCGGAACCGACGATCAGCACGCCGTCGTCGCGCAGCGGGGCCAGCTTCCGTCCGATCTCGAACAGCCGGACCGGGTCGAGCGTCGGCATGGAGATCTGGAGGACCGGGATGTCGGCCTCGGGGAACATCTCCTTGAGCGGGACGTACGCGCCGTGGTCGAGGCCGCGGTCCGGGATGTCCTGCACCGGCGTACCGGGCGCGCGCAGCAGCTTGCGTACGGACTCGGCGAGCTGCGGGGCTCCGGGGGCGGCGTAGGTCACCTGGTAGTAGTGCTCGGGGAAGCCCCAGAAGTCGTACACGAGCGGGATCGTCTCGGTCGCGCCGAGGGCCAGCGGGGCCTCCTCCCAGTGCGCGGAGACCATCAGGATCGCCTTGGGGCGGGGCAGGTCGGCGGACCAGGCGGCGAGCTGGCCCGGCCAGACGGGGTCGTCGGCGAGCGGCGGTGCACCGTGGCTGAGGTAGAGGGCGGGCATGCGCTCCGGCGCGGGGCGCTCCTCGGTGGCGGCGGACATGACGGCTCCCTCCGGAGATTTCCATCGTACGGCGGTGGTGTTTGACCTTTGAAGCAGTTGGACCAGTGAGCGGTGGACCAGTTGCTTAAAGTCTCAAGTTCTCTCAGGGTCGAGAGTACGGGGAGTTTGTTTAAGTTTCAAGGAGGGACTCGTACAGTGGAGTACATGAACACGGCACCCGCTCCCGCTGAAGAGCCGCGCTGGCTGACCGACGAGGAACAGCGCATCTGGCGCGCGTACATGCACGCCACGACCCTCCTGGAGGACCACCTCGACCGCCAGCTCCAGCGTGACGCGGGGATGCCGCACATCTACTACGGCCTGCTCGTGCAGCTCGGCGAGGCGCCGGACCGCCGGCTGCGCATGACGGAGCTGGCCATGAACGCGAAGATCACCCGCTCCCGGCTCTCGCACGCCGTCGCGCGGCTGGAGAAGAACGGCTGGGTGCGGCGCGAGGAGTGCCCGTCCGACAAGCGGGGCCAGTTCGCGGTCCTGACCGACGACGGCTACGAGGTCCTGCGGCGCACCGCGCCCGGCCATGTCGCCGCCGTGCGCCAGGCCCTGTTCGACCGGCTCGGCCCCGAACAGCGGAAGGCCTTCGGCGAGGCCATGCGGATCATCGCCGAGGGCCTCCAGCCGAAGGACGCGAGCGCGGATCTGCCCTGGTTGCGCTAGTTCCGCCCGGCGGTTCACCTGAGTCCGTCCGGGCCGGCGTGAGGCCGCCCAGGTCCACCCGGGTCTGCCCAAACCCACTCGGGTCCATCGCGGTCCGCCCGGTCAGTCGGGCCCGCCCGGGTTCGCCCAGGTCCGCACGAGCCCCCTCGGGTCCGCCCGGATCCACCCCGCTCACCAGGTCCCGCCCGGGTCCGGACACGGGACTGCCCCGGTTCCCACTGGAGGAACCGGGGCAGTCCCGGGTGTCGTACGGGCGGGTCGTCCCCAGCCCCGTCCGTACGCACGGCGCGGTCGCGGTGACCGCGGAAGTACCGGAGTGCGGGCCGGGCCGCGGGGTCAGTGCGCGACGACCGGCACCAGCACCTCGTCCTCCGCGCCCTCGCCCGCGCCCGAGCCGGTGATCGCCGAGGCGTCCGGACGGCCCGTGTTGATCAGGGTGAAGGCGATTCCGGCGGCGACCACGAGGATGCCGACGGCGAACCAGATCGCGTTGCTGTAGCCGTGCACCATGCCCTCGGCCTGGACCAGCTGCTGCTGCGCCTTGGTGCCGGCGCCCGCCATGTGGTCCTTGATGTAGGCGGTGGTCGCGGAGGCCGCGATCGTGTTCAGCAGGGCCGTGCCGATCGCACCGCCGACCTGCTGCGAGGTGTTGACCATCGCCGAGGCGACACCGGCGTCACGCGGCTGGATGCCGAGCGTGGCCAGCGACATGGCGGGCATGAACGCCGTACCCATGCCGAGGCCGAGCAGCAGCATCGCCGGCAGCACCAGGGACGCGTACGACGAGCCGATCTCCAGCTGCGCCAGCAGCAGCATGCCGACCGCGGCGACCAGGAAGCCGGGGCCCATCAGCAGGCGCGGTGCGACCCGGGTCATCAGCCGGGCGCCGATCTGGGTGGAGCCCGTGATCATGCCCGCGATCATCGGCAGGAAGGCGAAGCCGGTCGAGATCGGCGAGTAGCCCTTCACGATCTGCAGGTAGTAGGTGAGGAAGAGGAACGTGCCGAACATGGCGATGATCGCCAGGCCCAGGGAGAGGTAGACACCGCCGCGGTTGCGGTCGAGGACGACGCGCAGGGGCAGCAGCGGGGCCTTGACCTTGGACTCGGTGAAGACGAACGCGGCCAGCAGCAGGGCGGAGGCCACGAACAGGCCGACGGTCAGGGAGTCGCTCCAGCCGTCCGACTCGGCGCGGGTGAACCCGTAGACGAGGGAGACCAGACCGAGGGTGGACAGGACGACACCCGGGATGTCGAGCGGCGAGCGGTTGCGGCCGCCCTTCGGCTCACGGATGACGAAGTAGGCACCTGCGGCCGCGACGATCGCGAACGGGATGTTGACGAAGAAGGTCCAGCGCCAGTTCATGTACTCGGTGAGGACGCCGCCGAGGATGAAGCCGACGGCGCCGCCGCCACCGGCGATCGCGCCGTAGATGCCGAAGGCCTTGGCGCGCTCCTTGGCGTCGGTGAACATGACGGCGAGCAGCGAGAGGGCCGCGGGGGCCAGCAGTGCGCCGAACACACCCTGGAGGGCGCGGGCACCGAACATCATGGCGCCGCTCTGGGCCGCGCCGCCGAGCGCGGAGGCCGCGGCGAAGCCGATCAGGCCCACGACGAAGGCGCGCTTGCGGCCCCAGATGTCGGCGATACGGCCGCCGAACAGGAGCAGACCGCCGAAGGCGAGGGCGTAGGCCGTGACGACCCACTGCCGGTTGCCGTCGGAGATGCCCAGGTCCTGCTGGGCCGAGGGAAGCGCGATGTTCACGATCGTGGCGTCGAGCACCACCATCAGCTGGGCGAGCGCGATGAAGACGAGCGCCTTCCAGCGGTTGCTGTGCGCGTCGGACACGGGGTCCGCGACTGCTTTGGACGTGCCTGTTTCAGACATGGGGGTACCCACTCCGGGACTTCGTGACGAAAAAAGGAAAGGAAAGGGGACGGCCGGTCGACGGTGACGGCCGGATGTTCTACGAGCTCTGTGGACCGAACGGTGTGTAGGGGCTCCACGAGGTGTGGGAGCCGTGCATGCGGTGGATGAGCGCAGGAGTCACGAGGTGTGACCGCTGTCGTGCGCCGGACTCATCGGTTGTCGGCCGATCGGTCACGGCGCCGGCGGGCGGTCATACTCGCCGCAGTCCCTCCAGGTTGGCGGCCACTCCGGGCAGTTCGGAGCGGGCCGGGGCCCGCATGCCGTCCAGGAGCAGCTGCAGATGGCGGTGTACGAAGCGGTCGATGCCCTGGCACGCGGTGCCCGGGAGCGGCCTGGTGAGCTGACTGACGGCGATCATCAGATCGCCCAGCTCGACGTCGGGGCGCAGCTGTCCGGCCTCGCGGGCGCGGGCCATCAGCCGCTGTATCAGGTCGGTGATCCGGTCGCGCGCGGCGACCAGGTCGGGGTGGTTCTGGTCGAAGTTCGCGGAGAGCATCGGGCACAGGGCGCCGATCCGCTCGTCGGCGGCGAAGTGCACGAAGCCGCTCAGCGCCTCGAACGCGTCGCCGTCCGCGGCGAGCGCCTCCTCGACCCACTCCGAGGTGCGGTCCATGACCGAGCACACGACCTCGCGGGCGAGGGCGTCGCGGTCGGGGAAGTTGCGGTACACCGTGGCGTTGCCGACACCGGCCCGGCGGGCGATGTCGTCGAACGGCACCTCGGCGCCGAACTCGACGAACATCTCGCGGGCGGCGGCGACGATCCGCTCCCGGTTGCGCAGGGCGTCGGCACGGGGCCGGGCCACTCGACGCTGCACGGGGGTTGCGGTCTCCACGGCGCACTCCTCGGATCTCGGAGCTGGAACGCGATCCGGGGATTCGCTCCCCGTTTCGCTCGGACGTATGGCTAAACGGGGAAACGATCCCCGGTTATTTCCCTGATCCGGAACTGATGAGTGTGACCTGCGTCACATCCATCGTCCTCTCTCGACTCCTCCCTCAACTCCCCCTCTCGACCCCTCCCGTGGATGAACCCGATCGGGCTCATCCAGCGAGCGCCCGGCGTGTCGGCGACGGAGGGTGATCGAAAGGGTGCAGTCGGACACCGGTGGCTGCCGTGGAGCGAAGGGCCCCCCGCATGCAGCCGTCCAGCCGCCGCATACGCCCGCGCCGTGTGGCCGCGCTGGCCACGGTGTCCGTTCTGACGCTGGCGGTCAGCACCTCCGCCGGCACCGGGCACCTGACGGCCGGCTCCGCCACGGCGGGTTCCTCCGCCCTGGCCCGCTCCACGGCGCTCGGCCCCTGCATGATCAACGGCCCGTCGGACGTCCAGATGGGGGAAGGGATTCCCACCTCCCCCGGCTACGCCCGCTCCACCGGGACCCTGCGGGCCCTGACCCTGATGGTCGACTTCTCCGACGCGCCCGGCAAGGGCAGCGCGCTCGACCGGTACGACGAGTTCTTCCCCAAGACACAGGACTGGTTCCGCACCGCCTCCTACGGCCGCCTCGACTACCGCCCCGAGGCCCCCGTCAAGCACTGGCTGCGCATGCCCAAGCCCTTCAGGGCGTACGGGATAGAACGCGGGGCACCCTTCGACCCCGGGTACCGCGAAATGGTCCAGGACATCGTCGCCACGGCCGATCCCGAGGTCGACTTCCGGTCGTACGACATCCTGAACGTGCTGGTCACCCCGAACGCGGGGCCCTCCGCGCTGGACACCGTGCTGTCCGTGACGTTCGCCGGGAACACCGAGGCGCCGGTGGCGGACGGCGTCCCCGTCGCCAACGCGTCCTTCGTCTACAGCCGCCAGGACGACGGCTCGGGCTCCTACGCCGACACCGGCTACCGCGTCCTGCCCCACGAGAACGGCCACACCTTCGGCCTGCCCGACCTCTACACCCAGGACGGCGGGGGCGCGGTCGGGCACTGGGACATCATGAGCGAGGACTGGGGGGCCGACAACGATCTGCTCGGCTGGCACAAGTGGAAGCTCGGCTGGCTCGACGCGTCCCAGGTCGGCTGCGCGGCGGGGCGCGGCACCAGCGAGTACACGCTGACCCCGCTGGCCCGGCGGGGCGGCGCCAAGCTCGTGGTCATACCCGTCGGCGCCCGCAGCGGGTACGTCCTCGAGGTGCGCACCCACGCGGGCAACGACTCCGCCGTCTGCCGCCCCGGGGTCCTGGTCTACCGGGTCGACGCGGACGTGGACACCGGGAACGGGCCCATCACCGTCTACGACTCCCACCCCGACAGCGGCGGGTGCACCCGCTCCCCCAACGTCCAGGCGGAACTCTCCGACGCGCCCTACTCCCCCGGCGAGACCTTCAGGGCCGCGAAGGCGGGGATCACCGTGCAGGTCGCGTCGGGGGACACCGCGGGGACGTACCGGGTGTACGTGACGCGCCACTGACCGGCGGGGCCGCGCCACTGACCGGCGGGGCCTCCGCGGGGCCGACCGGCGGGGCCTCCGTGGGGCCGCCGGACGGAAAGGGTGCATCCGGCGGACCGGCGCGCGGGCCGCCGCGGCGGCCGGACGGCCCGGCGGGCGGACACGCATTACCGTGGCCCTTCTGAGATCCGCCACACGGTGGCTCGTCCCGGATCCGCCGCACGGCGGCTCCTCCGAGATCTGCCGCACGGTGACGCTTCCGAGAGCCCCACCGGAGAGTCCATGCCAGCTAGCCCCAGGTCATCGAGCAGCGGGCCGTCCCGGCCGGCGCCTTCGCAGGGCGTGCCGTCGCGCGCGGGGGCGTCCGGGTCCGGGCCCGAGATGTCCGGCTCTGGCCCCGAAGCGTCCGGCCCCCGGTCCGAAGCGTCCGGCCCCCGGTCCGAGGCGTCCGGCACCGGTCCCAAGGCGTCCGGGTCGGGTCCTGAGGTGTCCGGCTCCCTTCCCGATGCCTCTGGCTCCGGCTCCGGGTCCGCGCGCGGCGGGGCCGAGGTGCCCGACGAGGCGGTCACCCCGCTCATCCGCGGGATCGCCGTGCTGCGGAGGCTGACCGAGGCGGACGGCGCGGCCAGTCTGAGCGGGCTCGAACGGGCCACCGGGCTCGCGCGGTCCACCGTCGACCGGATCACGGCGACCCTCGCCCGCATGGGATACGTACGTCTCGACGGCCGGGACGCCGTGCTCGCCCCCCGGCTGATGGAGCTCGGCAACGCCTATCTCGCCGCTCTCCGGCTCCCCCGCGTCCTGGACCCGTACGCCGACGCGCTCGCCGACGAACTCGACGAGTCGGTGTCCCTGGCCGTCTGCGACCGCGACGGCATCCGCTTCATCCATCAGGCGACCCGGCGCCGCGCGATGTCCCTGAGCTTCCGCATCGGCGACCTGCTCCCCGCCGAACGCACCGCGCCCGGGCCGCTGTTCGCGTCCGAGTGGGGCGAGGAGGAGTGGAACCGCTGGCGCGAGCGCCGGGCGGCGGACCCGGAGGACCGCGGCTTCCCGGCGGTGCCGGCGCGCAGCAGACCGTACGGGGGAGGTACGGACACCTCCGCTCTTCCGGCCGCCCAACGCCCCACCGTCGGGGACGACTTCGAGGAGCGGGCGGCGGAAGCGGGCCGGTCGGGCTGGGCGTTGGACGACCAGCTGATCGAACCGGGCCTGGTCGCCGTCTCGATGCCCGTACGGGAGGCGGGGCGGATCGCCTGCGTGGTGAACGTGGTGAGCCACACGAGCCGGCACAGCGCCGCCGACCTGCGCGAGACGCTGCTGCCGCGCCTGCGGGCGGCTGTCGCCGCGATGGAGCGGGCGCTGGAGCTGGACGCGCAGGGCGCACCGGACGCCCCGGACGCACCCGAACCACTGGGTCATGGCCCGAAGCCGACGCGGAGCGCCTTCCCGGCCCGGGCCACCGGGATGACCGGGGTGACCGGGGTGATCGAACCGGGCTACGCGGAAGGCACGGCGGGCGCGGGTGGCACGGGAGCACCGGCGGGTCCGGGCGACATCGCGGACTCGACGCGTCCGGGCGACGCCGCAGGTCCGCCGAGTCCGGGCGACGCCGCAGGTCCGCCGAGTCCAGGCGACGCCGCAGGTCCGCCGAGTCCAGGCGACGCCGCAGGTCCGCCGAGTCCGGGCGGCGACACCGGAGACCCGGCAGCCGCGGGGCGAGCCACAGAACGCCCCGCTGGACGGCCCCCCACCCCCTCCGGACTCGCCGACTGGACCGCCGCCTCCAAGCAGGAGCTGGGGCGGGAGTTCGTCGAGTCGCTGGCGCGGGGCCTGACGGTGATCACGGCCTTCGGCGAGGGCCGGGCCGAACTGAGCCTCACCGCGGTGGCCCAGGCGACCGGACTGGCCCGCGCGACCGCCCGTCGCGCCCTGATCACACTGGAACACCTCGGATACGTCATCGCGCACGACCGCGTCTTCCGGCTCACCCCGCGCGTCCTCGGGCTCGGCTTCCCGCCACTCTCGCGGACCACGCTCCCCGAGATCGCGGCCCCGCATCTGACCGAGCTGTCCCAGCGGCTGGGCGACTCGGTGTCGCTCGCGGTGCTGACGGGCGCCGAGGTCCAGTACACCGGGCACGTCTCGACCCGCGGCATCATGAGCGTCAACCTGACGGTCGGCACCCGGCTGCCCGCGTACGCCACCTCGCTGGGCCGGGCGATCCTGGCCGATCTGCCGGAGGCGCGCGCGCTGGAGGTCCTGGCCGACGGGGCGCCCGAGGCGGTCACCGCGGAAACCATGACGGACCCGGACGTCTTCAGGGCCGAACTGGACAAGATCCGCAGGTCCGGATACGCGCTGGTCGAGGGCGAGTTGGAGCAGGGGCTGCGGTCCATCGCCGTTCCGGTGCGCGAACGGGGCGGGCGGGTGGTGGCCGCGGTGAACGTCGCCATGCACAGCAGCCGCCGCACGGCCGAGGCCTGCGTGAGCGACGTACTGCCCGAGCTCCACGCGACGGCGACCCGGATCGAGGCGGACCTGCGCATCGCGGGCCGCTTCCGCCGGGTGCAGTTGAGCTGAGCGCGAGGGGGCCGGACGCTCCTTGAGCCGTCAACCTGCGGCGCCCGCACGGGAGTCACCGCCGTGGCGCGAAGATGATCTGTGTGGGGAGGCCCCGTTGACAGATGCAAAAGCGGGTTCCTAGCGTCGCTCGCGGCAGGACAAACAGCAGCCGAACGACAAGGAGCGTCCGGGTGGTCGCGACGTGGTGAGCCAGGAGAGGTCCGAGCGAACCAGGCGCACATTGATCGGGGCCGCCTCGACCGTGTTCGACCAGGCCGGTTACGAACGGGCCACCCTGTCGGCGATCAGTGAGCACGCGCAGGTCACCAAGGGCGCCCTGTTCTTCCACTTCGCGGCCAAGGCGGATCTGGCCCGGGCGGTGCAGGCGGAGGCGTGCGCCACGTCGGGCGCCGCACTCGCGAAGCTGGCGCGGCGCGAGACGCCGGCGTTCGAGACGGCGACCGCCATGGCGCACGCCCTCGTGGGCCTGCTGGAGACCGACCTGACCGTCCGCGCGGGCGCCCGGCTGGCCCAGGAGATCAGAACCCCGGACGACCCGTCGCTGCACTGCCACTCCAACTGGCTGGGCGCGCTGCACGGCATCCTGGGCCGGGCCCGCAGCGACGGCTCGCTGCTGCCCGAGGTCGATGTGCGGACCGCCGCCGTGCTGATGCTGTCCATGATCACCGGCACGACGGCCCTCCCCCGCCTCCCCGCACCCCGCTCCCCACGGGAACCGGCCGGCATCTGGCTGACGCGCATGCTCCAGCTGACCCGCCCGTCCCTCTCGGCCCTCCCACCGGGCTGACGGACGGGAGGAGGGCGCCCGCGCCGTCCCGACCACCGAAGAGCCCCCGACGAGACCCCGCGCAAGCCACCCGAAGACGCCGGCACCCGCCCACCGCCGGTACGCCTGAAGAAGATCGCCGAAGCACGTGAGCAACACCCGCCGAAAGGCTCCGCCAGGCCACGCCCCTCTCGACCGCACCCCAGGAAGCCTTGGCGCCCTGTCGGCACCCGCTAGACTGTGGGCGGTGTCCCGCTTCGGCGAGGCACCACTGTGGATGTCCGGGCCCCAGGGCAACGGAGATCGCCCCACTTGGGACGAATCTCCCACCCCTTGACCCACACATCCCCGCCTTCGTAGCTCAGGGGATAGAGCACCGCTCTCCTAAAGCGGGTGTCGCAGGTTCGAATCCTGCCGGGGGCACCAGGGAAAAGGCCACCTAGGAACGTTCCTAGGTGGCCTTTGACATCCACTTCTGACATCAACGAGCACGGTCACTTACGACCGGGGGAATCGCCCTTCGGCCCCCGTGCTCATCACATGCGCCGGGCACTCCTGCGCGCCAGGAATTCGGCGGCGACCCCGGCCAGCAGAGCGAGGCTCAAGCCCAGGACCCCCGCGTTGACGACCGAGGGACCCTGGGACCAGGCCCAGGCGCAGCCGATCGCGAAGGCCACGGCCACGGCGATGCGCCCGGGAGTTCCGCTGGCCGCAAGCAGGGGAGTCCCCCCAGCCGTGCGCCGACGGTACTTGAGTACGACGATCACCGCGGCGACCAGCACCAGGATGGTCGGTCCTGCAAAGCTGTCCATAACGTACGTGTGCCCTCTCTGATTCTCCGCAGCGTACGGCGGACCTACTTGCAGTATCCGCCCTTGTACTCGTACGGGAGGAAGGTCGGTACCTTCACCTCAACGCACTTGCCGTCGGAGCCCGCGTTCCAAGCCACCCGGGATATGTTCGCCGCGTTCAGGATTCCGTACGCGTCGAACGGCGGCGGAGCAGCCGCGAACAACACGGCCACGAAACCGGCATTGGAGGCGAGGTGGGCTGTCTCCTTCTTGTTGAAGTAGACCGTTCCGCTGATGATTCCCCACGTCCACTTCGGGTCGGCGACGATGGGGTACGCGGCGTTCGCCCCGGGTTCCACGACCTGGGTGACGGTGTCTCCCTCGACCCGGTAGGACGTGGGCACCGGAGCGCCGTTCGCGTCCTTCGCCCAAGGCGTCTCCAGCCCGCCGGTGATCTTTCCGGAGGCGTCGAAGACGACCAAGCCGCCCTCGGCGGTCTGCCGTGTCGTGGCGCCCTCCGGCAGAGTCAGCTTGAACGACTGCTGTCGCGGAGCGTTGGCGTCTTCCAGAGTGAAGAGCGCACGGAAGCCGCCGTCCGTCGTCGCCTGCGCGGCGGTGGAGACCGAGTCGTCGCGGCCCGCGAAGACGGCAGTACCGCTGGTACTCGAGGCTTCCTTCTCACCAACTCCGGGAAGGGCGAGCTTGATGGTGTCCTCTCCCTTGGTCGCGCTGATCGGATCGTCCGCGCGGGTCGGAAGTGTTACCTGAGCGCCTCCTGCGGCAAGAGTGCCCGAGCCCTTGAGGATCTCCTGCGTGCCCGTCGCCTCCTCGATCACCGTCGACGGTGTCGCAGTGTGCGACGGCGTGTCAGCCATGGCGCCGGGCGCGGTGAACATGGTCAGTGCCGCCGCCCCGGCAACGAGCGCCAGGTTCCTAACTCTCGCTCTGTACAAAGCAGTTCCCCCAGTTTTTGGTCTGAGCCGACCTCGTCGGCCGGGGGATCCTCACACAGTTGATCAGGGGCTCACAAGATCATCAATTCTCGGCCGCCGCCTTCGTACCGGCGGCATACATGACTCATTACCTGCATATGACACGCTCATGGTGAACCTCGGGTAATTTGCCCCACATTGCCGGGCACCTCTGCACGTCCGAACAACCTTTGTGAAGTCGGCCACTTGGCCGGAATTACGTGCCCGGCGTCAGTGGGAGCTCCGCCAACCTTCGCCGGCCCGACGTCGGGGATACCCGACCTCCACGTCTGACCTCGCGACGCGAGCGGTGCGCGGTCAGCAGGGCAGTTGTGACAGCGAAGGGCCCCGGACCAGGTGTGGTCCGGGGCCCTTTGGGGGTTGCCCTGTGCGCGGGGGTCAGCGGCCTCTGCGGCCCTTTGCCCGGCGGGGGTACGGGAACAGGCGGGGGCGGCGTTTGGCGGCGACGTCCTCGATCCAGCCGAAGAGCAGGATCGCCAGGCAGATCAGCGGGACCGCGAGCACCAGCGGGGTCCACTGGCTCGCCAGGACCCACTGCAGGTGGTCGTAGAAGAAGCTGTTGCTCCACAGCGGGTCGATCAGCGGCTCGGTCAGCACCAGGGCGAAGGAGTGCCACAGGTACACGGTGACCGCGCGGGAGTTGAGCAGGCTGATCACACCGTTGAACCGCTCCAGCGGCTTGGGCCACTGTTCCCAGGACGGGCTCAGGTGGAGCAGCAGCATCACCGCGCCGAACGACCAGATCGCCTGGGCGACCGGCACCGCCTCCAGGTCGTGCCCGATCCGCGGGTTGTCCACCGGCGACCGCATCAGCCACCAGTAGCCGAAGGCCAGCACCAGCGGGGCGACGGACGGCACGATGTACTGCGGGATCCTGCGGAGCAGCCCCTCCTGGTGGGCCATGCCGAGCAGCCAGCAGGAGCCGAAGGTGGTGAAGTCGGTGGCGGCCTCCATCAGCCGGCCGGACTGGTCGACCAGCCCGGAGTTGATGAAGAACGCGAGCGCCAGCGGCACCAGCAGGGTGACCCAGGGCAGCTTGCGCATCGCCTTGAGCAGGAGCGGCGACAGCAGGACGTACCAGAGGTAGGCGCGCAGGTACCACAGCGGGACGGAGATCTGCTCGGCCCAGGAGGCCGGCAGATGGCCGCCGAAGGTGTGCAGCGAGTCCCCGAACGGCGGCTCGCTGAGCGGCAGGATCCAGTAGGCCAGCTCGCCCCACCACCAGTTGGGGTGGTGGTCGTAGTTCGGCCCCCAGCCCTGGAGGAGCATCAGCGGCACCACGACCGCGCCGAACAGCCACATCGGCGGCAGCAGACGGCGCAGCCGGCCGCGGATCACGCTCAGCGCCGGGCGCTTGAGGGAACGCGCCATCAGCGACCCGGCCAGGGCGAACATGACGCCCATGGAGGGGAAGACGATGGGAAGCCAGGTCCAGCTGAAGTTGTGGTAGATCACCACGCGGATCAGGGCGAGCGCCCGCAGCAGGTCGAGGTAGCGGTCACGGCCGGGCTTGCGTGCGAGCTCCGGGGCGGCCGCCACGGGCTCCGCGGGTTCCGTGTCGCGCTGCGAGGGGAACGCGGCCGGGTCCATCACCCGCAGGGCCATGGTCTCGGACGAGTCCTGGATGCCGTAGGCACCTCTTTCGGCGGTACTCATGACGTCGTTCCCCCCGTTGCGAACTCCAGCCCGACCTCACCGGTGCGCCGCAGTTTCTGCCAGCGCAGCCGGCCGCCGGTGAGAGCGGTGATGGCGGACTGCAGCAGCACCATGTACATGAGCACCCGGTAGACCACCTGCTGGGCCGGCAGCGTGATGAGATGCCAGGCCGGTTCCTTGTCCAGGCGGAAGGACCACCAGGCGCACACGGCCTGGAGGGCCATGACGGCGAACCAGGCGGCCAGGGTCTTGTACGCGTCGACGAAGACCACGCCGTAGACCATGCCGATGTCGATGGCGGGCGCGAGCAGCGGCGTGACCACCATGAACAGAGCGACGAACGGAAGGCCCACCCGGCCGAAGTGGCCGGCCTCGCCGCGCTCCAGCACCGAGTGCCGGTGCTTCCACATCGCCTGCATGGTGCCGTAGCTCCAGCGGTAGCGCTGCGACCAGAGCTGCTTCATGCTGACGGGCGCCTCGGTCCAGGCCCGGGCGTTCTCGGCGTAGACGACCTTCCAGCCGGCCCGGTGCAGGGCCATCGTCACGTCGGTGTCCTCGGCGAGCGTGTCGTCGCTCATGCCGCCCGCCTGGTCCAGCGCCGAACGGCGGAAGCCGCCGACGGCGCCGGGGATGGTCGGCATGCAGTTGAGCACGTCGTACATGCGGCGGTCGAGGTTGAAGCCCATCACGTACTCGATGTGCTGCCAGGCGCCGATGAGGGTGTCGCGGTTGCCGACCTTGGCGTTGCCGGCGACCGCGCCGACGCGCGGGTCGCCGAAGGGCTGCACCAGCTCGCGCACGGTGGACGGTTCGAAGACGGTGTCACCGTCCATCATCACGATCAGGTCGTACGAGGCGGCGGCCACACCGGTGTTGAGGGCGGTCGGCTTGCCGCTGTTGGGCTGCTGGATGAGCCGGACCATCGGCAGGTCGAGCTCCCGCACGATGGCGGCGGTGTCGTCGCTGGACCCGTCGTCGACCACGATCACCTCGATGGGGTGGTCGCTCGCGGCCAGCGAGAGCAGGGTGTTGGTGATGCACTCCTGCTCGTTGTACGCGGGGACGACCACGGTGACCGGTTCGGTGACCGGATCGCCCCAGGAGAAGCCCTTCCTGCGGACGCGCCGGACGTGGACGGCCGAGAGCACGAGCATCAGCGCGAAGCGGGCCATGACGAGCACGCCGACGACGGCGAGCAGGGCGACGAGCCACGGCAGCAGCCACACCGAGAAGGTGGTGCACCACAGGAACGCCTTGCCGACCCACAGGTTGTAGCTGGTGACCTTGGTGTTGGCGGTGCCGGTGCCGAGCGCCTGGGCGGTGGTCTTGAAGGTGTAGCCCTGGGCCTTGAGCTTGTCGATGATGATCGGCAGCGCGGCCAGCGTCTGGGAGCGGTTGCCGCCCGCGTCGTGCATCAGGATCATCTCGCCCTGGCCGGGGAGGTCGGGCATGGCGGACCTGACGATGGCGTCGACGCCGGGGCGCTTCCAGTCGTCGGTGTCCTTGTTGATGAAGGCGGTCAGGTACCCCTCTGACCCGGCCTGCTTGGTCACCGGCCAGGACCAGTCGTCCAGCGCGTCCACGGTGGAGGAGTAGGGCGGGCGGAACAGGCTGGAGTGGATGCCGGCGACACCGGCCAGCGCGAGCTGGGTCTCGCCGAGCTCCCAGGTGAGCCGGCTGCCGGTGTGCAGCGCGAGGTCGGGGTGGGTGAAGGTGTGCAGGCCGATCTCGTGGCCCTCGGCCACGATCTGCCGGATCAGCTCCGGGTTGCGGGCGACCATCGAGCCGGTGACGAAGAAGTCCGCGCGGACGTTCTCCCGCTTCAGCACCTTGAGGATCTTCGGTGTCCACTCGGGGGACGGTCCGTCGTCGAAGCTGAGGACGACGGTCTTGTCCGGGACGGTGTAGCTGACCGGCTTGCCGTTCTTGTCGCCGCGCGCGTCGACGACCGGGCCGCCCTCCAGCACGCTGGTCGGGACGGTGGCCTTGTCCACGGAGACGGCGATCTTGTCGTCGTGGAAGACCTCGTTGTTGGCCATGCCCCGGAGCACCATGAGCGCCAGCAGGGTCGCCAGGACGGTCACCGGCAGGAAGAAGCGCAGGGGAGGTGCGACGAGTCGGCGCGGCCGCGCGATGGACTGCCGGGGACGTTGATGGCGGGAGCGGGACATGGACTTCCTGGTCGGTCGCGTCGGGACTACTGCGCGGCGGCGGTCACGGAGCTGGTCGCTCCCGTGCCGCCGACGGTCGCCGCGGTGTCCGGCGCGGTGGCGTCGGGCGTGGTGGCGGTGGTCACGGTGGTGACCGGCGTCGTGGCGCCGGACGTGGCCGCCGGGTTCGCCGTGGTGACGGGCGCGGTGGCGCCGAGGGTGGCCGTGGGCGTGACGGACGCGGTGGCGTCGGGGAGGGTCACGCCGGCGGTGATGCTCGCCGTGGGCCTGGCGGCGCCGGGGGCCGCGGGCAGCGGAGCGTTCAGGTACTGGCTGGGCGGTGTGGTGTCCGCGGTGCCGGGGACGCTGAGCGCGGGGGCCTGGGACTGGGTTCCGACCAGGCCGGAGATCATCGCGGCCACGCATCCGGTGCAGAGGATGCCCACCAGCCAGCCGAGACCGCGCAGCCGACGGCCGCGCTGACCTGTCTGGTCCACGAAGACAGGGGTGGGCTCGACCTCCGTGGAGGTACTGGTCATCGGGGGCCTCGGGCCTTCCTCGCTACGGCTGCCGGCTCGGCGCCGCCGAAGACAGTGAGTGGTGCAAAAGAGTGATGATGCGTAAGGAAACGGAGATTATCCGACCCCTCTTGATCGCGTCGCAAGATTAATATGAAGATTCGGTGAATGTCACGCGGGTCTCGTAGAGTTGCTGCGACCTCGCCTGCCCCTCTGCTTGATCGGACCTTCACGCATGGTCATAGCCCGCCGCCGCGGCCGCCTGACGGCCGCCGTGATCCTGATGGTGGCCATCGCGTTCCTGGCGGACGCCTGCGGCGGGGCGGGAAGCGGCGGCGACGGCAAGGCGGGCAGAGCCGCCTCCTCCGGCACCCGGTCCGAGGTCGCGTCCCTGCTGCACCCGACCGGCCGCGCGCTGGGCGTCGTCGACGACAAGACGCCCTGGCAGTACGGCATCGTCACCACCTTCGCCAAGGAGGCGGGGCGGACACCGGACATCCGGGAGTACTACAGCTCCTGGGGCGAGGACTTCGACGCGGAGGGCAACGCCTTCCTGTGGAAGCACGGTCAGCTGCCGATGATGGCGCTGGTCCCCACCGACACCTCGCTCGCCCGCATCGCCCGGGGCGAGGACGACGCCTACATCCGCAGGCTCGCGGCCCAGATCGCCTCCTACGACGGCCCGCTGGCCCTGTCCTTCGCCGGCGAGATGAACGGCCCGTGGAACTCCTGGGGTCCCCCGCACACCAAGCCCGCGGACTTCGTCGCGGCCTGGAAGCGGCTGCACGACACGTTCGCCGAGCGGGGCGTCACCAACGTGGTCTGGGTGTGGACCCCGCACGTGGTCGACTCGGGCACCACCGCCAAGCTGCGCCCGTACTACCCGGGCGACGCCTACGTCGACTGGGCCGGGCTCATCGGCTACTACGGGCCGATCGACGGCGTCGCCTTCTCCAGCCTGTTCACGCCCACCATGCGCGAGATCGCGGGCTTCTCCGACAAGCCCGTGCTGATCGCGGAGACCGGAGTGGCGGAGAGCGGCGAGAAGGAGGCCCACATCCGCGACCTGATGCAGGGCGCCGCGAAGGCCGGTGTCATCGGGCTCGTCTGGTACGACCAGCGCAAGGACTGGCCGGGCAGCAAGCAGCTCATGGACTGGCGGATCAGCACCTCCGAGGGCGCGCTGGCCGCGTTCCAAGTGGAGTCCGCCCGCAACAAATTCGGGCATTCCTTCATCAAGCGCTGATCCCGCGCAGTCGGGGGAAGCCGGGCACGAGCCCGCCAGGAACGACCTTTACCATGGCGCATCACCGCGGCTGGCGCATGCGGATGCCGACGAGGAAGAGATCACGGAGATGACGACGGAATCGTCGCCGGGCCAGGGGGCTCCGCAGCAGGACGAGGGCTGGGCCTTCCGCCCCCGCACACCGGCCGACCGGCAGCCGCACCGCGAACCCGCCACCGACCGGGGGCCCTACCGCGACCCGGCCGCCGACCGGCAGCCGCACCACGAACCGGCCACCGACGGACGGTTCTATCGCGAGCCGGCCACCGACGCGCAGTCCTACCGTGAGCCGGCCGACGACCGGCCGCTCTACCGCGATCCCGCCGGCCGCCGCCCCTACCGCGCCCCCTCCGCCGACCGGCAGCCGCAGCAAGGACCCGCCTCCGGCCGGCAGCCCCGTCAGGAGCAGCGGCGGGCCGAGCCGGGCTCGTCCTTCGACGGCCGGCCGCCGGCCGGGCCGTACCGCGCTCCCGCCGGCACCCGGTGGGAGAGCACCGTGCCGCTGCGGGTCTCCGAGCCGGGCGCCGACGTCCACGAACCCGTGCGCGAGCCGGGCCGCCGCACGCCTCCGCCCCCGCACACCCGCCACGGCGACGCACCGGGCGACTCCCGGTACGCCTCCGGGCAGGACCCCGTCGCCGACCGGGCGGCCGTGCGCCGCCCCGAGCCGGCCGCCGCGCAGCCGCCGCAGCCCGCGGCCACGGACGGCGAGCGGCCCGGGAAGTCCCGGGGGCTGGGCAGGATCGCGCTCGTCCTCGTCGTGCTCCTCGCCGCCGGCGGGGCCGGCGCCGTCCTGTTCAAGCAGGAGGACGCCGCCGCTGTGGCCTCGCGGAACCTGACGCAGGCGTGGGAGATACCGGCGGCCGCCGCCGACGACGCGCTGGTCGGCAGCTGGGTCACCGACAAGGTGCTCGTCCGGGCGAGCAGCCGGGGCGGTCTGCGGGCCTACGACCTCGCCGACGGCAAGCAGGTGTGGGGCGCCCCGTCCTCCGCCGCCTCCCTCAAGGGGGCCACGGTTCCCTGCGCGATGTCGCCGACGCTCGGCGCGAAGGGCATCGGCACGGTCGCCTTCGGCACGGACGGCAGCACCTGCACCCGGCTGGCCGGGGTGAAGGCGTCCACCGGCAAGATCCTCTGGTCGATACCGCTGACGAACGCCAAGCACCGCACCGCGGCGACCGCCGCGACCTACCTCCAGGGCGAGGTCGCGACCGTCGTCGGCCAGAACGTGCTCGGCGGTGTCGACCTGCGCACGGGCAGCCGCGTGTGGGGCTACAAGGCGCGCGGCCACTACTGCAACGCCTACAACTGGGGCACGACCGGCGTCGTGATGGTGGCCGACTTCTGCCTCGACAAGAAGACCCGGTCCACCCTGACCGCGTACGACGGGAAGACCGGCAAGGCGATCTGGCGGAAGGCCGAGAAGGCCCACTCGGACGTGACGCACATCCTGTCCGGCTCTCCGCTGGTCGCCGCCGTCCACACGGCCCGCCAGGACGCCGTACGGGTCTTCGACGCCACCGGGAACGGCCGCAAGCTGGCCGTCGGCAACGACGAGCTCACGGCCGGGAACGACACCGGTGCCGACCACTCGGCCCGGCTCTACGGCAAGGTCCTGGTCGCCCCGGCCACGTCCGCCGGCGCCATGAAGATCGACGGCTTCGACACGGTCACGGGCGCCAAGCTCTGGAGCCACGGCTCCGCCGCGCTCGCCGTCCCCGCGTCCGGATCGGACGGCAAGGTGTACGCCGTCACCACGTCCGGCTCCCCGCAGCTCGTCACCATCGACCCGCGCACGGGCCGCAGCGCCCCGGTCGCCGGCCTGCCGAAGGGCGCCGGCAAGTGGAACTTCACCGCCGGCACGGTGTACGTCACTCCGGACGGCGGCGTGCTGGAGCTCAACGCCCTCGGCTCGAACGGCGGCGTACGGCTGTACCAGTAGGGGCCGCGCGGAGCGGGCGCCGGACCGGCGGAGGAAGCGCCGGACCGGCCGAGGGGATGCCGGACCGGCCGCGATGGTGCAGGACCGGCCGAGGGGATCCGACCCGGCCGCGAGGGCGCCCGACCGGCGGGGGAAGCTCCGGGCGGCGGTCCGGTTCGTCCCGTTCGTCATGACAAGGCTGTGACGATGAGCGGACGGGTCCGTCACCCTGGAGGGGCAGACTCCTGTCATCGCGGAGCGCGGCCGGCCGAGCGGACCGGCTCGGTCCCGGGGACGGCGGGCCGTTCCCGCGAGACAGGCCGCAGCGCCCTTCGCACCCCTGGGGGAACCTCGATGTCCGCTCGTCACCGCCGGAAGACCACAGCCGTCCTCACCGCGGGCGCCGCCGCGCTGCTCGCCCTGTGCGGCGCGGCCTCCGCCGCGATCGCCGCCCCGTCCTCGGGCGGCTCCCGGGGCAGCGCCGCGATGGTCGCCGCCGCCGCGTCCGCCCACTCCCTCACCGTGCCCAGGGGACTGACCGTCAGCGACGGCACGCGTCACGTCCTGGTCGGCGGCAGGTCCCTCGACTTCGGGACCGCCGTCCGTGACCTGGCGTGGAACCCCACCGGCAGCAAGGCCGCCTTCATCGACGGCCACGGGAACCTCGTCGTCTCCGACCCGGACGGCGGCCACCGCGTCACCGTCGCGGTCAACCCGGGCGGGCAGACCTGGTCCCACCCCACCTGGCAGGTGTCGGCCGCCGACCGGACGAACCAGATCCCGGCGAAGAACAACCTCGTCTTCTCGGCGAAGATCCACGGCAGCACCGTCCTGGAGGGCGTCAAGGCGACCGGCAACCACGCCCGGCCGGCCCGGATCAGCCTCAACGGCGAAGCGGGCGAGGCCGGCCTCCCGCAGACGAAGAACACCTGGCCGAACGCCGGCGGCGACTACGGCACGATCGTCTACGGGAACACCGGCACCGGCGAGGTCTACATCCGCGACGACTACCTGCGGCAGCAGGGCGGCGCGCTGGCCAAGGGGTCCGAGCCGGCGCTCTCCCCCGACGGCGACGAAGTCGTCTTCGTCCGCTCCGTCCACGGACACGACCACCTCTTCGTCGAGGACTTCGGCGGATCCGCGCCGGTCGTCAAGGACATCACCCCGAGCGCCGCCACCGACTGCACCGAGCCCGCGTGGTCGCCGAGCGGCAAGACCATCGCCTTCCGTGCGCCGACCGGCACCTACACCGTCACGAAGACCGCCCACGGCTTCGGCCGGCCCGTCAAGGCCACCTCGCACACCGGCCTGCCCGCCTACCGCGGCTGACCACCTACCGCGGCCGGCCGCCGCCCGGCCGGCCCTCGGAGCGGGCGAGTTCGGCCCGCAGCTCCGGCAGGTGCTGGTCGGCCGTGTCGTGCGGCAGGTACTCGACCACGTCGAGGAAACGGAACAGGACCTGGGACCGGGTGACGGCGAACTCGTAGTCCCCGTACCCCACCACGGCACCGCTCTCGCCGCGGACGGCACCCCGGACGACATGCGCGGTCATGTCGTCCGGGGTCTGGGCGCCGAGCCCCCGGCGGGCGTTGGGGCGTGCCAGGTACGGGCACACCATCGAGGCGTAGAGCATGCACACGCGGTGCCCCGGACCCTCCGGGGTGGGTGCCATGTTGCGGTACGGGCGCCCGGCGGCGCGGGCGTCGCGGATGGCGGCGCTCTCCGCGGCG
Source organism: Streptomyces aureus (assembly GCF_000725495.1). Lineage (GTDB taxonomy): Bacteria > Actinomycetota > Actinomycetes > Streptomycetales > Streptomycetaceae > Streptomyces > Streptomyces aureus_B. The sequence goes on along the minus strand of NZ_KL647041.1, from coordinate 68,353 downwards.
CCGACCACCCGCCACACCGGGCCTCTGGGCATCAGGGTGCCGCACACCGAGCACAGCCGCTCCCGCGCGCAGGCGGCGCTGCGGTCGTAGTCGGTGAGGGCGAACCGGGGCTCGTCCCCCTCCCACGGGGTGATCGCGGGCACGGGGTAGCCGCGGGTGTCACGAGGCCGGGCCTCGACGGTCGCCGGCATGGGCACGGAGTCGAATCGCACACTCCATGGTGAACCAGCCCGCGGGTCCGGGGAACGGGGTCCGGCCCTCTCCTACGCGGCGCCGCTGACGCCCGGGGCGACGTAGCGCCGGTGCAGCGGGTGGAACGCCGTGTCGGGTTTGCCGGTGATGCCGGCCTTCTGGATCGCGGGCGCGAGACGTTCGGCCATGAAGGTCTCGAAGGCCTCCTGGGACTCCCAGACGTCGGTGACGTGCAGTCCCTGCGCGTCGAACCAGGCCACGTGCATCTGGCCGCCGGCCCCCGGGATCTCCTCCCACTGGACCGCGTCCCGCACGGTGTCGTACTGCTCCGGTGTCGCTTCCGCCCAGTGCATCGACATCACGATCGCCATCGTCCGGCCCCTTGCTGTTCGTAGTGGTGACGCCGTTTCTCGGACCAGCAAACATCCATGCGCCGCCGCCCACATCCCCACGGCGGCCAATGGCGTACCCCCTGCCGGTACCGAGCACCGCGATGGTTCCACCGGCCGGGCCGGGCCGGACAGAGCGTGCGGAGGCACACCGGCGCCCGCCCCCGGCCTCGTACGCGGGGAGACCCCGGCGGGAGCCTCCCCGTGTGCTTCCCGGGGCTCCCTCAGTGCGCACTCGGGGAACGGGAGTTGTCGCCTCTTCCCTGCAACTGCCTTCATTTCAAGCAGATTTCACCTCCGCTTGTCGTCCCTGCGGTGCGGAAGGCTCCGGGTGTTGGCCCGTCGAGGTCGTGCCGCGGTGCCGGAGCAGCGCGGGGGTCCCTGCCAGTGTCACGGCGACCGAGGCCCCGGCCATCACCGTCATCGCCGTTGCGGGAGAGGAGAGTTGGGCGATCACGCCCGCGAGCGCCGCGCCCGTTCCCTGCATCGTGAGCATGCCCGCCGTGTGGAGCCCGAGGGCGTGGCCGCTCAGCTCGTCCGGGACGATCGCGACCAATCGCTCCTGCTGGATGAGGCTCGCCCCGAAGCCGACCGAGGCGAGGGCGACGAGGGCGGCGGCCACGGCGAGGGGCGGACGCAGGACGAAGAAGAGGTACGGCGTCGCGAGGAGCAGCAGGAAGGGGATGCCCAGCCGGGCCCGGACCCGGGGCGGCAGCAGCCGTCCGGTGGTCACGTCCCCGGCGAACATGCCGAGGGCCGCGAAGGCGAACAGGGCGCCGGCCCGGCTCGGCGCGTAGGACACGTACAGCGACTCGCAGCCGACGACCAGGCCGTTCGGCACCCAGAGCAGGAGGTACAGGGTGCGGCGCTCGGGCGAGGCGAGGAGGCGGGCGTTGGTGCGCCAGGTCCGGGCGACGGACGGGCGGCCGAGGGCGCGGGGCGCCCGGGGTGTCAGACCGGAGCGGGCGGTCAGGGCGGCCCCGAGGTAGAGCCCCGCCGCCAGCAGGAGCGTGACGCGCGGGGACAGCAGGGTCACGAGGACGCCACCGGTCGCGTACCCGGTGATCTGGGCGATCCCGCTCATCATGTTGAACACCGAACGCCCCAGCAGATAGCCCTCCTTGGCGAGGATCTCGGTCAGCAGGCCCCACAGGACCCCGCCGCCGAGGGACTGGACCAGGCCGAGGAGGAGGAGCAGGGCGAAGACCGACCACACGGGGAGTCCGGGGATCGCCATGGCGGCGGTGCCGAGCCCGAAGACGAACGCGGTTCCCGCCAGCGTGGCCCGCGGGGGCAGCCGGTCGGCGGCCGAGAGCAGGGTGACCGCGCCGATCATCTGGACGAGCGAGGGTCCGAACATGCTCAGCGCGGTCAGCAGCGGCGAGCCGGTCGCGCGGTACACGAGGGTGCCCAGGGCCAGACCGCTCACCGTCGAGGCGGCGGTCCGAAGAGAGGAGGACAGGAAGAGCGGGGTGAACTCCGGTGTGCGGAAGAGCTCCGAGTAGCTGCGCATGCCGGGAGTCTGTGGGGCCCCTTGTGCGGTCGATACTGTTTCGCGCACACGCGAAAGGTCGGACGCGAGGGAGCCGGGGGGGACATGGGCTGGTGGCAGGTGAACGCGGACACGCTCGCCGGAAGCCGGTTCGTGCTGTCGCCGCTCGCCGAGACGTTCGCCTGTCTGAAGCTGCTGCACACGGACACCGCCGCGCACCCCGGCGAGCGCGCCTGGCTGGACGCGCACCTGCCGGCGTACCGGGGCCGGCTGGCCGCCGACCCGGTCACCGCGCTGCTCGTGCGCTGCGGACTCGGCCGGGAGTGGATCGCCGACTTCCTCACCCCCACCCCGTACGGCGACGAGACCTTCGAGGCCGAGGTCGCCCGGGTGCGGGAGGTTCCGCCCGCCGACGCCCGCGCCCATCTGCTGCGCTCGGCGGGCGGTCCGCTGCCCGCCGCGCTCACCGGCCGCGACGATCTGCCCGGGCGGGCCGCCGCCCTGCTCGCCGCCGTGTGGGAGGAGTCCGTACGTCCCGACTGGAACCGCCGCCGGCGGGTGCTGGAGGCCGACGTGGTGGCCCGGACCGCGCGGCTCGGCCAGGGCGGCTGGGCGGCCGCGCTGGACGGGCTGCGGCCCGGGACCCGCTGGCTCGGCGGCAACCGCCTCCAGGTCAACCTGCACGAGTACCCGCCGCGAGAGATATCCGGCGCCCGGCTGGTCTTCGTGCCCGTCACGCCGAGCGCCGGCTGGGTGTCGTGGGAGGACACCCGCCGCTACGCCGTGGTCTACCCGTGCTCCGGGGCGCTGGCCGACGCCGGGGCCACGGCGGTGCCGGAGAGCCTCGGAGCGCTGCTCGGAACGGCCCGCGCCGGTGTCCTCGTCCGCCTCGACTCGCCCCTTTCCACCAGCCAGCTGGTCGCCGTGACCGGGCAGGGTCTGGGGTCGGTCGGCCGTCATCTGCGGGTGCTGCTGGACGCGCGGCTCGTGGAGCGGCGGCGGGCGGGACGGTCGGTGCTGTACTCGCGGACGGCCGCGGGTGAGGTGCTCGTCACGGCGCAGCGGGACCGCCGGGCCGGCGGGAGCGGCGGCTAGCGGAGTTAGCATCCGCTTATGACTACTGACAACACCGGTACCTCCGTGCTCGACGTCGAGATCGACGCCCTCCAGGGCGGTTCCGCCGACCTGTCCCAGTACGCGGGCCAGGCCGTCCTCATCGTGAACGTGGCCTCCAAGTGCGGGCTGACCCCGCAGTACGCCGGCCTGGAGCGGCTGCACGCGCGCTACGCCGACAAGGGCTTCACCGTCCTCGGCGTGCCCTGCAACCAGTTCCTCGGCCAGGAGCCCGGCAGCTCCGAGGAGATCGCCGAGTTCTGCTCCGCCACCTACGGCGTGACCTTCCCGATGACCGAGAAGGTCGAGGTGAACGGCGACGCGCGGCACGGGCTGTACGGACGCCTCGTGGACACCGCCGACGCCGAGGGGCACACCGGCGACATCCGCTGGAACTTCGAGAAGTTCCTGATCGGGCGCGACGGCTCGGTCGTCGGCCGCTTCTCCCCGCAGACCGAGCCGGAGTCGGCCGAGCTCGTCGCCGCCGTCGAGAAGGCCATCGGCTGACGGTCCCGCCGTCGGCGTTGACCTTGCCCCTGGGGCAAGGGGGAGCGTCCCTGTCACCGGGCGGAAGGCGCCCGGTGACGGAGGATGACAGGGTGGACAAGGACCTGCTCACCATCGGCGCGTTCGCCTCGCGGGCGCGGCTCTCGGCGAAGGCGCTGCGGCTCTACGACCGGCTGGGGCTGCTGGCCCCGGCGTACGTCGACGAGGCCAGCGGCTACCGCTACTACCGTGCCGACCAGGCCGAACGGGCCCGGCTCGTCGCGCTGCTGCGCCAGCTGGACATGCCGCTGGCGCTGGTCGCGGACGTGGTGGGGGCACGCGGCACGGAAGCCGCCGCGCTGCTCGCCGGGTACTGGGACGGTGCCGAGGCGCGGTTCGCCTCGCAGCGGGCGCTCGCCGACTACCTCCGTGGACGTCTTTCCGGGAGGAGTTCCGAGATGTACGAGAAGTTCGCCGTCGAAACGGCCGAGGTGCCCGAGCAGGTCGTGCTGACCGAGAAGCGGCACGTCCTGGCGCCCGAGCTGCCGGTGTGGATCCCCGGCTCCCTGGGCCGGCTGGAGGGGGGCGCCCGGGAGGCCGGGGGTGTCGCCGGGCCGCCGTTCGTCACGTACCACGCCGAGGTCAGCGTGGAGAGCGACGGTCCCGCGGAGGCGTGCGTGCCGGTCGTCGACGAGGCCGCGGCGCGTGCCTGGGCGGAGCGGCAGGGCCGGGCCACCGGGGCCGCGGTCCGTGTCGAACCGGCCCACCGGATCGCCTTCGTCCGCATCACCAAGGCCCAGGTCGCCCACCCGCAGATCCTCGCCGCCTTCGAGGCGGTCGAGCACTGGGTCGCCGAGCGCGGTCTGTCCGTCGACGGCCCGTGCCGGGAGATCTACTTCGCCGACTGGGACGCGGCGGGCCCCGAGGACGCGGTGTGCGACGTGGCGTTCCCGGTGAGGTGAGCGGGGCCCGTGGGGCGGGGTGCGTGAAGTGAGGTGCCTGAAGTGAGGCGCCTCGGGCGATGCACATGAGGTGAGGCGCGCGGGGCGGGGCCTGCGAGGCGGGGCGCATGACGTGAGGCGAGCCCGCCTCCGGGTCCCTCCGGGTCGCGCCGTGGTGCGCCGTGGTGCGCCGCGGTCAGCCCCGGGGCTGCACCGCCCACCTTCGTGTGACATTGCGGCCGGCACACCCGGGAGCCGTGTACGAGTGGGGAGTTTCGGTGTCTCGTCCCCTCCCGGGAGTCAGCTGTGCCTTCTGTCGCTTCCTCGGTCCCTGTTCCCGTCGCGGTGCCGGGAGGCGGGGCGCCCACGGAAGTGGCGGAACACCGGCTCGTGTGGCAGGGCTACGCGTACACCGCGCGGATCGCCACGCACGGCGTCCCCGTCACCGAGCCGCTGCTCGTGCTCGGCGGGTCCGACCAGACGCGCCACTCGTGGACACGGCACGAGCGGTGGCTCGGGGAGCTCGGGACCGTCGTCACCGTGGACCTGCCCGGGTTCGGGGACGCCGACTTCCTGCCCGTCGAGCACGGGATCGACTTCCTGGCGGAGTCCGCGGGCCACATGCTGCGCGAACTCGGGCTCGGCCCGGTCAACCTGTACGCGGGCTGCTACGGCGCGGCGGTCGGCCTCCGGCTCGCCCAGCGATATCCGCACCTGCTGCGCCGGATCGCCGTGCAGGGGATGTCGGACCACATCCCGCGCTGGTTCGCCGAGGCGCTGGTGGGCTGGGTCCGGCTGCTGGAGGAGGGGCGCGTCGAGGAGACCGCGGAGGAGTTCGTCCGCTGCTTCGTGCCGCCGCCCGGCGACCGCACCGTACGCAAGCACGCCGCGCTGACCCGGCTGATGTACCGGCAGTTCGCCGCGCAGGGCCCGCGCGAGGTCGCCGTGACCGTCGAGCGGAACCGGCGGCTGCTGGCCCACGAGTGGTACCGGCGGGCGGCCGTCCCCGCCGTCCCGTACCTGGTGTTCACCGGCGAGCACGACACCCTCACCACGCCCGACATGGTCCGCTCGGTGGCGGCGGACCTGCCGGGCGCGCGCTTCACGACGATCGCGGAGTGCGGTCACCTGGCCCATCTCCAGCGCCCCCAGGACTTCTGCGACCTGCTCGTGCGCTTCTTCCGCGACGGTCTGCCGGAGGACGCGGGCCTGCCGTACTGCACGCCCTTCGAGCGGTACTAGGGCCCCACGGGACGGGACGGGCAGGTCCCGCGGAGCCCGGGGGTCAGCGCAGTTCCTCCGGGCAGGGGGTGCCCCGGGGGAGCTGGTAGGGCGCCGCGAGGCGGTAGGTGCCCGGCTTCGGCGCGAGCAGCTCCGTCCAGATGTCGCCCGCCGGGGTCTCGTCCGTCGGCATCAGACAGCCGTTGACGTTGGCGTACGTCTTCGGGCCGCCGTCCGTGCGGCGCTTCGAGGCCTTCGTCTCCTCGGGTGCCTTCAGGCTCTTGCCGTCCTGGTCGACGATGCTCAGCCAGGGCGAGTACGGGATGCGGATGAGGATGCGGCCCGCCTCCTTCACCTCGATGGTCATCTCGCCCTGGTCGGCCAGGTCGACGACGGCGTGCGGCTCGGCGAGCGGGGTCGGGTCGGTGACGGTGAACAGCTGCCAGTTGGCGTCGCCCCAGATCTGCCGGAGATAGGGCATGCCCCGCTGGACGAGCTGGCGCTCGCGCTGGCCGCCGTCGCCGTCCGGTTCGCCCTTGGGCAGCACCACGTAGTGGATGGCCCAGCGCTGGAGCCACTCGTGGTAGTTCGCGGAGTTGAGCGTGTCGTCGTAGAAGAGCGGGTTGCGCTTCATGTCGGCCTGGCGGTTCCAGCCGCGGGCCAGGTTCACGTACGGGGCGAGGGCGGAGGCCTCGCGGTGCGAGCGGGCCGGGACCACCTCGACGCGGCCCTTCTCGGCGTCCGCGAGCTGGAGCTGGTGGACGAGCGGGGCCAGCTCGCGCGCCCAGGACGCCTCCGGGGTCGTGTGCAGGATGTCGTCGCCCGTCTTGACGCCGATCCATCCGGTGAACACGGCGAAGGAGAGGACGATGCCGTACCACTTGCGCGACTTCGGCTCGGCGAACGGCAGGGCGGCGACCAGCGCGACGCCCGCGAACAGCATCGCCAGACGGGTGATGTTCGAACCGATCTGGGAGCTGATCAGCCAGACGAGGACCACCGAGAGGCCGTACACCGCGGCGGTGATCCGTACCGTCGTCCACTCCTTGGGCACCAGGTAGTAGACCGAGGCGGCGGAGGCGAACGGCAGGATGACCGAGAAGAACGTCATCGGCTGGGTGCCGGAGAAGGGGAACAGCAGGGCCGAGAGCCCGACCACGACGGTCGGGGCGATGCCCAGCGCGTAGGCGCCGGGTCGGCGCTTCTGGAGGAACAGGGCCACGGCCAGCAGGCCCACGAACAGTCCGGCCACCGGTGAGGCGGCGGTCGCGAGCGCGGCGAGCGGCGCCGCGCACAGGGCCTTCGCCCAGCGCTTGTAGCGCCAGCGGTGCGGCCAGCAGAAGACGACGGCGACCGCGCCGAGCGCGAACGCGGTGCCGAGCCCGTAGGTCACCCGGCCCGAGATGGCGTTGCACAGCAGCGCGAAGACGCCGGCGAGCGAGGTGGCGACCGGGTTCCGCACGGCCCGGCTGCGGACGAGGATCATCGTCAGCAGCCCGGCCGAGATGGTCCCGGCGATCATCATCGTCGTCCGGACGCCGAGGACCGACATGAGATACGGCGAGACCACGCTGTAGGAGACCGGATGCATGCCGCCGTACCAGGCGAGGTTGTACGCCGAGTCCGGGTGCCGGCCGACGAACTCCGCCCAGGCGTCCTGCGCCGCCAGGTCGCCCCCACTGTTCGCGAACGTGAAGAACCACACGATGTGGAGGACGCCGGCGAAGGCCGTGAACAGGAGCGCGGGATACCGCCGGTAGAGGTCACGGACCAGGTCCGCGGTGCGCGCGGCCAACCCGGTCCCGCCGGGCTCCCCGGGGGCGTCGCCGCCCGGCTCGAGGTCCCCGGCCGGTTCGCGGACCGCCTCGCGGATGCCTGTGCTCAGCGGTATTCGCGGGCCCGTTCCCTGGCCCGCTTCGGCGTCGTCGGCTCGTGTCGGCTCCGCTGTCGCCACTGCAAGGTTCTCCCCGTGTCCCGTGGGTCCGTTCTGGGCCGGGACCCGCGGCTCGCGAGCAGCCCCGATGAGCGCGACGCTAGCACGCGCCCCGCCGGAAGGGCCCCGAGCGGGGCGCCGTCCGGCGGAGCGCGGTGCGTGTGCCGCTCCCCGTCGTACGTCACCGGCGCGTACGCGGGTACGTCACCGGTGTCCGCGTCGGCTCAGCCGACGCGGGTCAGCTTCGCGCCGAAGCCGGGCTCGGCGAGGTCCGACTTCAGCGCGACCGGGATGCGTACGGCGTCGCTGGAGCCGTCGCCGACCCTCAGCTCGCCGACGACCGTGCCCGCCTTGCCGGTGTGCGGGACGGCCGACGTGCCCTCGGCCATGCTCAGCCGGGTCTTCAGACCGGGCCAGCCGATCGCGGTCATGTTCTTCGTGGCGACGACCGGGGTCCGGCCGCCGAGCTGGTCGTCCACGTACCCGACGACCTGGCCCTTCTTCACCACCGTGGCGGTGACCAGGCCCTGCTGGACCTTGTCGATCAGCTTCTGGCTGTTCGTGATCGCCAGCTGGAGGCTGTCCCAGAGCTTGCCGGTGCCGGCGTTCTGGTTCATCACCGCGCCGTAGATCGTCTGCGTCTTGCCGTCCACGACCTTGGTCGCGGCCCACACCAGGTTGCCGCCGGCGGGCGTCGACGAACCGGTCTTCAGACCGATCACGCCGACCTGCTTCACCAGCAGGTCGTTGTTGTTGTAGATCGTGCCGGGCAGCCCCGGGATGTCCGCCTTGGCCATCCCGACGATGCTGCGGAAGACGTCGTTCTTCATGACCTTCTTGGCCAGCTTGATCTGGTCCGTGGCCGTGCTGACCGTCGTCTTCTGCAGACCGCTCGGGTCCGTGTACGTCGTGTTCGTCATGCCGAGGTCCTTGGCCGCGGCGTTCATCTTGGCGACGAAGCTCTTGGCGTCGGAGTCCCAGCGGCTCAGCAGCCGCGCCACGTTGTTGCCCGAGGGGATCATCAGCATCTGGAGCATCTGACGCTCGGTGAACTGCTGGCCCTTCGTCATCCGCGCCGTCGACTCGTCCGGCAGCTTCGACTCGTCCTCGGCCTGCTGGTCGACGGTGATCTTCTCGCCGTCCTCGTTCCCCTTCAGCGGGTGCTCCTGAAGGATCACGTACGCCGTCATGATCTTGGCGACGCTCGCCGTGGGGGCGGGGGTCTGCTTGCCGTCGGTCCCCAGGCTGCCCACGCCGTCCACCTCGATCGCGGACTGGCCCTGACCGGGCCAGGGCAGGTCGAGCGTGCCGCCGCCGAAGGTGTACGTGCTGTCGGCGCTGAGCACGAGCGACGGGGCCGGCAGCGGACGGAATGCCTGCGCGACTGCAAAGATCACCACGAGCAGCAGGACCAGCGGCGTCCAGATCTTGACGCGCCGCACGAGGGTGCGGACCGGGGTCTGCGGCGGCGGCGGAGTGTTCGTCAGCTCGGCGAGCAGGTCCAGCGGGGGCTTCGGAGGAAGCGGGAGCTGGGTGGTGCGCTCGGGGCCCACCTGCGGGATGGCCGTGGTGGCCGTGGCCGTGGCGGGTCTGTCGACCGGCTTGGGGGCGGGCGGCGCGGTGCGCGCGGGCTTCGCGGCGGGGGCCGGCGCGGCGGGGCTCGCCGCCTTGGCGGGCTCCGGCCTCGCGGGCCGGGCCTTGGCGGGCTCCGGCTTCGCGGTCTCCGGCTCGGCGGTCTCCGGCTCGGCGGCGGACTCGGGCTTCGGGCGCGCCGGGGCGAAGTCGTCGAGCCGGTTGAGCGGGACGAACTTGCTGGTGCGCACGCCGGAGGAGGCGGGCTTGTCGCCGGTCCGCTCCGACGAGGTGCCGGCGGGCTTGTCGCCGGGCTTCTCGTCCGACGTCTCGTCGGCCGGCCTCCGGGTCGCGCCGCCCAGCTTGAGCATGGTGGTGGGCTGGTCGACGGCGGGGCGGCGCTGGGTCTTGAAGACGGCGGTGGGCTGGTCGACGCGGGGCTCGGGGGCGGAGTCCTCGTCGGAGTCGGTGTCGGTGAAGTCGGGCTTCGCGCCGGAGGGCTCGTCGGAGACCTTGTCCGGGACCGCGTCCGCCGGAGCGTCCACGGGCTCGTCGGAGGAGTCCCCGGCTGCGTCGGAGCGGTCCTGGGGGGCGTCCTGGGGCTCGTCCTCGTGCCGGGCCTCGGCTTCGGGGCCGCTCGCGTCCTCGCTCGTGTCCTCGGAGGCGGAGGCGCGCGCGTCCTCGGGCTCGTCGTCCTCGGGCTCGTCGTCGGCGGGAGTCGCGTCGGCCGCGGCCCTCGGCTCGGAGCCGGACCCGGCGTCCTCGTCGCCGTCCGTGTCGGCGTCGATATCGATGTCGGCGGCGGAATCGGCGGCCTCGTCCGTGGCGGACGTCGCGCCGGAGGCGTCGGCGTCATCGGCGTCGGACGTGCCGTCCGTCGCCTCGGCCTCCGCGGGCTCGTCCTGCTCGTCGGCGGGCCCGGTCACGGCGTCGGCGCCCTCGGCCTCGCCGGAGGCCTGCGCACCGTCCGTGTCACCCTCGGACGCCTCGGCGTCGTCGTCGGCGTCCCCGGACCCGTCCGTCGCTCCGGCGCCCGTCCCGGCCCCGTCCTGGTCACCGGCGTCGCCGTCCGACGCGTCCTCCGGGGCGGGCTCGTCCGAGCCCGCGACCCACGCGGCCACCGCCGCGCGCAGCCGGGTGTCGCCCTCGGCGTTCTTCTCCCCTGACGCGCCGTCGCTCCCGGCGGAATCCGTGGCCGTCTCCGGCTCGGCCGCGGGAGCGGCGTCCGCCGTGCGGGAGCCCTCCCCCGACAGCGCCTTCGTCGAGAAGACCGCCGTCGCCTGATCCACCCGTACGGTGGCGGCCCGCTCACGGGCCATCGCCATCCTGGGGTCGGCCGGAGCCGAGCTCTGGGCCGTCGCCTGCGCGCCCGACCGCGCCGGACCCGGAACCGTCGCCGGGCTCGCCGGCGTCGTTTCTGCCGACGACGCCGACGACTCGTGCTGCTTCGACCTGTCGGGGGACTCGCCCGCCACCGATGCCTCCTCCATGCGGCGCGCGCCCTCCGCGCACCGAAAACGAACCGTCAAACCCTTGAACCGCCGCCCGGACACCGCTGCCCGAACCATGTACCAGTGTCCTGTGCGAGGGCTCGACCCTTGCGGTAGACGAGAACGACATACCTGCCGGTTCCCTCATATTCCGGTCACGTGCTCTCGACAGACCAATGTGAGAGGGGTCACCCTGTCATTCATCCACGCGGGGAGGCATGGATGGGCAAGAGCCGCAGAACAATTCCGGAGGAGCTTCTGCTGCTGGCGTTGGACCCGGCCACGGGTACCACCGCGCAGCCGCAGTCGCTCGACCTCGGTCTGGCCGGAGCACAGCTAGTGGAGCTGGCGCTGGCCGGACGGATAGCCCCAGACGGGGATCGTATCGCCGTGGTGGTGCCACGGCCGACCGGAGATCCGACACTCGACTGTGCGTTGGAACTCCTTCGCCGCCGCGGGGCACCCGTACGCGCGGTCAACTGGATCGGCGGACCCCGCCTGGGGCTTCGCCAGACCTACCTCTCGCATCTGGAGAGGTGCGGCATGGTCCATGCCGTGGCAGGCCAGATGTGCGGGGTTCTTCCGACGACTCGCTACCAGGCGACGGACACGGACATCAGCCGGGAGATCCGAGCCCGGCTGGACAACGCGATCCGCACCGGCGTACCGCCGGACCCGCGGACCGCGGCGCTCGCCGCACTGGCCCACGCGGTCGGTCTCGGCAAGCACCTGTATCCGGGGAACGAGGGACGATCGTCCCGGTCCCGGCTGCGGGACCTGATCAGGCACGACCCCATGGGCGGCCTCGTGGCGCACGCCGTGATGGACGTTCAGAGCGGTGTGGCGGCACAGCCGCGCCGCAACCCGGCACCGGCAGGCCGTCCGGCCACCGCCGGCGTCAGGTCCGCACCGGAGCCCGCACGCGGCGTTCCGATGCAGCCGCGCCATGGTTCGATGGCGCGCGCCGTGGCGCACTGAGCCGCGAGCCCCGGCGGCCCGCTTCGGACACCGCCGCCGGCACCCGTGGCACACCGCACCGGCACCACCGCACCTGCACGGCCAAGCACCGCCAGCACCGCCAGCACCGCCGTAAGACCCAGCGCCGCACCGCAGTCCCCATGATCCGGTTCGGGAGCCGCAGGCTCGCGCGGGGTGGCCGGGACCGTACGTCCGGACGACGACACGGTCCCACCGCCCCGCGCGACCGCATCCGGGCGAGGTCCACGCCCGGGAGCCGGCGTGCGCACGGGCGGCGGCCCGCGCCACAGTGGCGACCGCCCGGAACACGAGCGCGTCCGACCGGAACACGGCGTCCTCCGACCGGACTGCGTCCACGTCCGACCGGACACGGCCGGATCCCACCGGATCGCGACGCCGATCCCTCATGCGATCAAGGGGAGTTCGCCGGAATCGCGACGACGGTCCCCGACCCGCCGACCCTCGGCTATACACGCGGAATCTGTGAACTTGCGCCCACCCGGCGCATATACGCCGTTTCCCAGCGGTAGAAAGCACCTTGGTGGCAATCTGCTCAACAGCAGATACGCAAAGTACAGGCCCGCAGCCGGAGGTGCACGTCCCGTGGCGTCAAGTGTCAATCCCACCGTCCGGCGGCGCCGGCTGGGCCAGGAGCTTCGGCGGCTCCGCGAACTCAAGGGCATGACGGCCGAAGAGGTCGCCGAGCGCCTGCTCGTCTCCCAGTCGAAGATCAGCCGCCTGGAGAACGGCAGACGCAGTATCAGCCAGCGCGACGTCCGCGATCTGTGCGGGGTCTACGAGGTCGAGGACCACCGGATCGTCGACTCGCTGATGCAGATGGCCAAGGACTCCCGCCAGCAGGGCTGGTGGCACTCCTTCGGCGACATCCCGTACAGCGTCTACATCGGTCTGGAGACCGACGCCGCGAGCCTGCGCGTGTACGACCCGCAGGTCGTCCCGGGGCTGCTGCAGACCCGGCAGTACGCCGAGGCACTGATCGCGGGGGCGCTGCCGGAGACCGCGGCCGCCGACATCGACAAGCGCGTGCAGGTCCGGATGAAGCGGCAGGAACGAATCTCCGCCCCCGACAACCCGCTGCGCCTGTGGACCGTCCTGGACGAGGCGGCCCTGCGCCGCGCCGTCGGCAACCGCGCGCTGATGCGCGAGCAGCTGGAGTACCTCGTCGAGCAGTCGCAGCTGCCGCACGTGACCGTGCAGGTGATCCCCTTCGACATGGGCGCGCACCCGGGCCTCAACGGCCAGTACGCGATCCTGGAGTTCCCCGACGCGGCCGACTCCAGCGTCGTCTACATCGAGGGCGTGACCAGCGACCTGTACCTGGAGAAGGCGAACGACGTCCAGAAGTACAGCGTGATGTACGAGCACCTGCGGGCCCAGGCGCTGAACGTGGAGCAGTCGCGCCAGTTCATCGCGGACCTCGCCAAGGAGTACGCGCGCTGACCGGTACGGCCCCGTGAGGGCACCCAGGCGAAGGGCGGCCGGACCTTACACCGTTGCCGCCCTTTCGCGGAAGACCCCCATGGAATATGCCATCCAGTCGGGTGAATAGTCGCTTCGTCAGCCGATGTTGGCGAGTAGCGTCGATCACGCCATCGAGCAATCACGTTGGCGCAATCCGGACTGCGGGTGTCCTGACGGATCCGCGGTCCGGTGACAGTGCGCCGACGGCCCGGTGGTGGCAACTCATCGACGAACGACAGTTCTCTGGAGCGATCATGGCAATTCAGCAGGGCGCCACCGACACCTGGACCAAGTCTTCCTACTCCACCGGCAACGGCGCCTGCGTCGAGGTCAAGTCCCCGGTCGTCGCGGCGATGGCCGTCCGGGACTCCAAGGTTCCCGCCGGCCCCACCCTGGCCTTCCCCGCGGACGCCTGGAACGCCTTCGTCACCGAGGTGAGCCGCGGAGGGTCCGCCCTCGTCTGACCCGACCCCCTGTGGCCGGAACAACTTCATACGCTCCAACGACAGAGCCCTCTCGTCCGGCCCGCCGACCTGGCCGAGAGGGCCGGCTCCATCCGTGCGGCCCGTTCCGACTCCGGAGGGCCGCGGCCGGGCGCCGTCTCCTCAGCGCAGCCGGTCCACGTACGTGTCCGTTCCCGGGACCGTGGGGATGAAGGGGGCCACCAACTCCACCCGGCCCAGGCCCGACTCCGCCACGGCCGCGTCCAGGCCCGTGAAGTGGTCCTCCCAGCACGTGCGGGGATCCGCCTGGAGGAACCACAGCAGGGTCAGCCGGGTGTCCACGCCCTCGACCTGCTTCACATAGGTCATGCGGTCGCCGGGCAGCGGTGTCGGGCGGAAGACGGTGACCAGGGCCGCGGGTGAGCCACCGAGACGCTTCGGGAGGTGGCGGGAGCGCAGCCACTCCAGCAACTCGGCGCGCTGTTCGGGGGATTCGGCGTCGATCACCTCGACCACGAGACCGGCGTAGGGGTGGTCCAGGGCGTGGAAGTCGCGGGGGCCCGCCGCGCCGTCGCGGTAGACGGTGGTCTCGTGGTCCTGGAAGGCCGTGAAGACGTGCGTACGGTCCTGGTAGACGCGGCCGTCGCGGTTCAGCCGCTTGTTGATGCCGACGGTCCACTTCATGTGGTCGTCGTAGCGGCCCTCGGTGACCCAGTAGGTGGAGATGTAGCAGCCCGCGGTGACCGGCTGGGCGACCGCCGACTTCTCGGGGTAGCGCAGCAGCTGGAGGTCGCGGGTGGCCACCCAGCGGCGTCCGGCGTACATCCAGGGCATGGCCATCGCGCCCGCGTAGTAGTGGTCGTCCTCGTACCAGCGGTTGTAGGCGTACTCGTGGCCCGGGTGCGGTTCGACCAGGGTGATCAGCGCGTGGCCCGGACGGACGCCGTACGGGCCGAGGGCGGCCAGTTCCGCGTAGGTCTCGCTGCGGGTCTCCTCCGACATGACGAACCCCTTCCTCGGTGGAACGTGCGCGGGACTTCCTTCCTCCTCCGGACGCCCCTACTCTGACGCCCCGTCAGACAATGCGCCAGAGCCGCGTCGGAGGCGAGTGGGAGCGTTCCTCGCACCGACGGACCGGGCCGGGCCGCGACGAGGGGAGGCCTCGGATGTCACTGCTCGACGGCAGGACCGTGGTGGTGTCGGGAGTCGGAGCCGGGCTCGGCCATCAGGTCGCGGCGGCCGTGGTGCGCGAGGGGGGCAACGCCGTGCTCGGTGCGCGCACGGAGGCCAACCTCGCGAAGGTGGCGGCCGAACTGGACCCGGACGGCACGCACACGGCGTTCCGCGCCACGGACATCACCGACGAGGGGCAGTGCGAGGCGCTCGCGGCACTCGCCGCCGAACGCTTCGGGCGGATCGACGCGGTGGTCCACGTCGCCGCCTGGGACAGCTACTTCGGCGGCCTGGAGGACGCCGACTTCACGACCTGGCGGTCGGTCATCGACGTGAACCTGCTCGGCACGCTGCGGATGACCCGCGCCTGCCTGCCCGCCCTGAAGGAACGCGGCGGTTCGGTCGTCGTCATCGGCACGCAGTCCTCGGTCGCCGCGCCGAGCCAGGTGCGCCAGGCGGCCTACGCGGCCTCGAAGGGCGCGCTGACGAGCGCGATGTACTCCCTCGCGCGCGAGCTCGGACCGCACCGGATCCGGGTCAACACCGTGCTGCCCGGCTGGATGTGGGGTCCTCCGGTGGAGGCGTACGTGCAGTTCACGGCCCACACCGAGCAGGTGCCCGAGGCCGAGGTCCGCAAGCGGCTCACCGAACGGATGGCCCTGCCCGAGCTGGCCACGGACGGGGACGTGGCGGACGCCGTGGCGTTCCTTGCCTCCGACCGGGCCCGGGCGATCACCGGGCAGTCCCTGCTCGTGAACGCGGGCGAGATCATGCGGTAGCCGGTACGGCCGCTCCCCTCCCAGCCGTACGGGACCCGCATCCCGTACGGCTGCCTGCTTCTCCTTGCTGCTGTGGGTCTGACGAAGTGCCCGCCCATGGTGTGGTCCACGTCACGAGCACGACAACCGCCCGGTGGGTAAAGTGGAGGCAAAATCGTTCTGCTTTCTGATCCCCGTTCATATCTGTGACCGCGCGAGGTCTTGACCGGCCGGTCGGACCGGCGGTTCAATCCCCCAAGTCCCCGCTCCCGCACGGGGCCGCCCGACTGCCTACTGGCGAAGTGCCGTCCGGTATCTGCAGGTTCACAAGGCGGACCCCTGGAGGGGGCACATGAACGGTCTCGACTGGGCCGTCCTGGTCGCGTACTTCGGCGTGATGACCGCGATCGGCGTCTGGTCCCACAAACGGGTGGACGACGTCAGCGACTTCTTCACCGCGGGCGGCAGGATGCCCTGGTGGCTGTCCGGCATCTCGCACCACATGTCGGGCTACAGCGCGGTGATGTTCACCGGCTACGCCGGCATCGCGTACACCTACGGCATCACCTCGTACGTCACCTGGGCGCTGCCCATCGCCATCGGCGTCGCCATCGGCGCCAAGGCCTTCGCGCCCCGGCTCAACCGGCTCCGGTCCCGGCTGCACGTGGCCTCGCCCCTCGAATACCTCAAGGACCGCTACAACCTGCCGACGCAGCAGGCGCTGGCGTGGTCCGGCATCCTGCTGAAGATCGTGGACGTCGGTGCGAAGTGGGCGGCCATCGCCACCCTGCTCAGCGTCTTCACCGGCGTCACGCTCACCCAGGGCATCATCATCACCGGCGGCATCACGGCGGTGTACTGCACGATCGGCGGGCTGTGGGCGGACGCGCTGACCGAACTCGGCCAGTTCGTCATCCAGTTGCTGGCCGGGCTGTCGATGCTGGTCATCGTGCTGAACAAGATCTCCGACCAGGGCGGGCTGTCCAAGGCGCTCGACTCGCCGAAGCTGCACGGTCACGGGGACGGCTTCGCGGGCCCGTACCTCACGGTGTTCTTCATCGCGTACCTGTTCATCAAGCTGTTCGAGTACAACGGCGGCATGTGGAACCAGGCCCAGCGCTACATGGCCACGGGCAGCGCCCGGGAGGCCACGCGGTCGGCCCTGCTGTCCGCCGGGCTGTGGTTCGTCTGGCCCGTCATCCTGTTCATCCCGATGTGGCTCTCACCGCTCCTGGTCACGGCGCAGAAGCCGGACGGCTCGGACGCCTACGGCCTGATGACCGAACAGCTGCTGCCGCACGGGCTGCTGGGCCTGGTCGTCGTCGGCTTCTTCTCGCACACGATGGCCATGTGCTCCTCGGACGCGAACGCCATCGCGGCCGTGTTCACCCGGGACGTGATGCCGGTGTTCTCCCGGGCCGCCCGCGCCTGGGACACCCGCTCGGGGCTCATCGCCGGCCGCGTCACCACCGTGGCCTTCCTCGGCCTGTCCATGGCGGTGGCGACCCAGGTCAACTCCCCCACCTTCAAGGACATCATCACCGTCGTCATCAAGTGGGTGGCCGGCCTCATGGGACCGATCGCGATCCCGTTCATCCTGGGCCTGCTGCGGCCGTTCCGCCGGTCCGGCCCGACGGCGGCGCTCACCAGCTGGGCCTGCGGCCTGATCGCCTTCTTCCTGGTCAACTACCACCTGGACTTCTCGCAGCGCACGGACGTGAAGCTGGAGTACCAGGTCTCCGTCCCGATGGTCATCTCCCTGGTCCTGTACGTCCTCATCGGCCTCCTGCGGCCCGAGGACACCCCGGAGCGGGACGCGCTCATCGAACTGCTCAACACGGACGACGACGGCTCGGCGGCCGCGGCGGTCCCGGCACCGGCGGGGGCGGCTGACGGCGCGGTGGACGGCGCGGTGGGCACGCCCGTGAAGGACTAGCGCCTGCCGGACGGGCCCCCGGCGTGCGGGGCCGGGGATCCGGTCAGGCGCGGGGATAGCGGGCGAGCCAGCCCGGGGACGATCCGGCGGGCCCGTGCAGCGCGGGCCCCTGGGTCATCTCCATCGCGAAGTCGTCCGCGAGCACCAGCACCGTGGGGCGGCCCTCCAGTTCGGCCAGCCAGGCCGGCGGCAGGGCCGTCTCCCCGTGCAGGGCGCCCAGCAGACCGCCCGCCAGGGCTCCGGTGACGGCGGAGGGCCCGCCGTGGTTCACCGAGAGGCACAGACCGTGCCGGACGTCCTCGCCGACGAGCACGCAGTACACGGCGGCGGCCAGCGGCCCCTCCGCGGCGCCGCTCCCGGCGAGCTCCCCGACCCGCTCGGGCGAGGGCATCCCCTGCCGGACCGCGCCCAGCGCGTGCTGGAGCGCGGCGGCGACCTGCTGATGCCCCGGGCGGGCCACGAGCAGCGCGAGAGCCTGCTGCACGGCCGCGTCGGGGTTCTCCCCACGGGCGAGCGCGTGCACGATCACGGCGTACGCGCCCGCCGTCAGGTACGCCGAGGGGTGCCCGTGCGTCTGCGCCGCGCACTCGACGGCGAGCTGCATCACGAGCTGCGGCTCCCAGCCGACGAGCAGCCCGAAGGGCACGGAACGGGCGGCGGCCTCGGGGCCCGGCTCCCCCGGGTTCTTGGGCGCGTCCAGCGTCCCCATGATGTCGTCGGCGAGGCCGAGCAGACAGGCCCTGGCCGGGTCACGGCGGGCGTAGAGCCACTCCTCGCGGGCCAGCCAGCCGTCGTCCTTGCGGCGCTCGTCGGGCCCCCAGTCGCTCTGGGTGGCCGCCCAGCGGCGGTAGGCGCGGTGCACGTCGGACGGCGGATGCCAGGCGCCGGTGTCGCGGCGCACCTGGGCGCGGATGAGCCCGTCGACGCCGAACAGGGAGAGCTGGGTCAGATGCGTGACGGCGCCGCGCCGCCCGTACGCGGGGGCGAGCCCGATCAGGCCCTCGGCTCCGTAGGCCTCCCGGATGCCCTCGAGGGGGAGCCCGTCGACCGGGGCGCCCAGCGCATCGCCGACGGCCGCGCCGAGCAGCGTCCCGCGGACCCGGCTGCGGAAGTCCTGCTGCTCCCCGCGCCCCCAGACGGCACCGGCTGTCGCCCCCACCGAGACCTCCTGCGGAACTGACCGTACGTACGTCCGACAGGTCGGCACTGTAGTCCAACACGAACGGTCGGTTGAGGCCACGGATCCACAAAGAACCGGCCGGTTCCGCCACCGGCTCGATCAGCCGCCGTGGCGCTCCCGGACGGCGTCGCGGGCCGCCGTGACCGTGGCGAGGCGCGGGGTCAGCTCGGCCGTCTCGGCGTCGGGAGAGCGCAGGAGTTCGGCGAGGACGTCCACGAGGTCCGCCAGCTCGTCCCAGCCGGGCTCGAGGGCCAGCAGAGCGGTCAGTTCCCGGTCGGCGGCGGCCCAGTCCGCGAGGGCCCACCCGACGATGCAGCGGCCCGACCCGCGGAGCGGTTCCTCCGTTTCCGTGTCCAGCAGCCGCGCCAGCTCCCGCCACCAGGGTTCCGCGGCCGCCCGGCCGCGGAACCGCCGTTCCGTCATCGCCAGCTCGAAGGTGCCCGGCAGCGGTGCCTGTTCGCGCAGCCGCTCGGCGAGCTCCCGGGCGCGCCCGCCCTGCCCCGTGTGCCGGAGAACCTCGACGTGGAGCTGGTCGCGGTCCGGGACGAGGGGGTCGTCCGGGCCCGGCGCCGGGTCCTCGGCCAGCCGGGCCGCCGCCTCCTCCCACCGGCCGCAGTGGATCAGCAGCGCCGCGGTCTCCCGGCGGGCCTCGGCCGTGTCGCCGCCCAGGGCGATGCGCCGTTCCCAGTCGGCGAGGGCCCGCCCGGTCCGGCCGGTCGCCCGGAGGACGCGGGCGCGCCGGTCGAGTGCGTAGGCGTAGTCCGGGTCGGCCGCCAGGGCCCGGTCGAGCCAGGCCAGCGCCTGCGTGTGGTCCCCGGCCTCGTGGAGGACGGCGCCGAGGCAGCCCATCGCCGATTCGTTCCCGGGGTCCCGTTCCAGGAGGTGCCGGAAGACGGCGGCGGCCTCCGGGTACCGGTCGTCCAGGTGGTAGGTGCTGCCCAGCTCCAGCTCGATCCAGTCGGCGTCCGGTTCCGCGGCGAGCGCGCGCCGCAGGTCCTCGTACGCGCCGGGCAGGTCGTCGAGACGGCGCTTCGCCCGGGCCCGCATCACCAGCGCCCAGGCGTAGTCCGGGACCAGTTCGACGGCGCGGTCGAGGTCGGCCAGTGCCTGGGCCGCGTGGCCCAGTTCGAGGTGCGAGGCGCCCCGGCTCGCCAGGGCCGAGGCATATCCGGGCGCGAGGGCGACGGCGCGGCCGAGTTCGGCGACCGCCTCCTCGAAGCGGCCCGCGAGCCGGTAGGTGTCGCCGCGTTCCGAGGCGACCCAGGGGGAGTCGGGTTCCAGGCGGGCGGCCTGGTCCAGATCGGCGAACGCCGTCTCCCACGCGTCCGTGTCGCGGCGCAGCCGGGCCCTGCGCACCAGCGCCCACAGGTAGTCCCCGTCGATGCCGAGCGCCCGGTCGAAGTCCGCGGCCGCCTCCTCGAACCGGCCGAGGGCGTGCCGGCACACCCCTCGGGAGGCCAGCGCGACGGCGTCCGTCGGGTCCAGCACGACGGCCCGGTCGAAGTCGGCCTCCGCCTCCGCCACGCGGCCGGCCAGCCGGTGGGTCTCCGCGCGCTCGGCGATGATCCAGGCCGTGCCGGGCCGCAGTTCGTCCGCCCGGTCGAAGGCCGCGAGCGCCGCGGGGAGGTTCTCCAGCGACTGGAGGGTGAGGCCACGGCCGTAGTGCACGCGCGCCTCCTCCGGATCGAGTTCCAGCGCCCTGTCGTACTCCGCCAGGGCCCGCGTGTACTGCCCGGCGACCCGCAGTTCCCTGGCCAGCACCCCGTGGGCCAGGGCCCGGGCCCGTCCCCGGAGCTCGGGGCGGGCCAGCAGCAGCTCCATGGCCCGGCCGACCCCGTCCTCGTCGGCGAGGGCCTCGGCCAGCGACCTGCCCAGCGCGCCCGGGACCGGGGCTCCGGCCGCGTCCCCGGCTTCCTGGAGCATCCTGGCCCAGGTGCGCCCGGCCGCCGGGTCGGCACGGCAGGCCTCGACCGTCGCGTGGAGCGCGTCGCCCAGGGCGGCGCGAGGGCGGGCGCACAGCCGGTGGTACGACTCCTCCAGCCGCAGCCGCAGCCAGGGCTCGTGCCGCCACACCTCGTCGGGGTCGGCCAGTCCCCTCCCCGCCTCCTCGCGCCACCCGCGAAGGACGTCCGCGAGCCGCTCGTGGCGCTCGGTCCAGCCGCGCGGGGAGTGGCGGCGCTGGAGCCGCAGCATCGCCTCGCGGACCAGGTCGTGGTAGCGGACCCGGTCGCCGCGGCCGTCCACGAAGGGCAGGGCGCGCAGCCAGTCGAACAGCGCGCCGCTCTCCGCGTCCGCGCGCTCCCCCTCCGGGCGCCTCCCGTCCGTCCCCTCCCCGCCAGGGCGCTCCCCCGCCGCCCGCTCCCCGTCCGGGTGCTCGACGGCCGCCCGGAACACGTCCAGGTCCAGGCTCCGGGGCAGGGCGCACGCGAGCGCCACCGCCCGGCGCAGCGGATCCTGTTCCCACTTGAGGAACCGCTCGACGGCGGTGGCGGAGGGGTCTCCGACGTCCTCGGGGTCCGCCGGCCGCTGCTCGGCCAGGGTCGAGACCAGCAGGGGCAGTCCGCCGGTGAGCCGCAGGACCTCCGCGACGACCGGCTCCGAGACGACGCCCTTGCCCGCGAGGAGCCCCCGAGCCTCCGTCTCCGTGAACGGCCCGAGGGGCAGCTCGGTGACGAAGTCGCCGAAGCCGCCCCAGCGGGCGGTGTCGAGGGGGCGCTGCCCGGCGGTCACCACCACGACCGTGGAAGGCAGCGCGCCGTACTCACGGCTGGTCATCATCGTGTGGAGCCAGCCGTCGAGGAACGGACCCGTCCTCTCGTACGTGTCGAAGAACAGGACGATCCACGGCGCGGCCCGGGCCGCCTCGGAGAGCTCCGCGACGAGGACCGGGGTGAGCACGGCCTGGGGCGCGAGGACCAGCCGTACCTCCTCCTGGCTCCGCAGCCGGGCGCTGATCCTCGCGTGCAGCCGGTCGGCGCCCTGGGCCAGCTGGGCGGGATCGACGATCCCGGCGAGGGCGCCGACGCCCGGCACCATCCCGAGGCCGAGCAGGCCGGCCCGCGCCACCGTCAGGCCGGCCGCCGAGGGGCCGGGCGGCTCCGTGTCCTGCGGGGCGAGCACGGCGCTCTGCGCCTCGTGACGCCTCTCGTGGTAGGCCGCGAGGAGCCGGTCGAGCTCCTTGAACCGGTGTCCCTGGGCCGCGAACCGACGGCTCAGCGCCTCCATGGTCTCGGGCAGCCCCGTGACGCTCTCGTCGACGTGGGCGGTCAACGCTCCGTGTTCGAGAGCCAGTTGTTCCATCTCACGGACGAGGAACGACTTCCCCACGCCCGCGTCCCCGTGCACATGGAACAGGAACCGGTGCCGCTCGTCCTCGGGCGCCAGCCCGAAGTTGGCGCGGAAAACGGCCCGTTCGGCCCCACGCCCCACGAAGCCGTGCCGCCGCCGCCCCTCGATCAACTCCTGCATCGACGCCCGCACCCGCACCATCGGCCCGCTCCCTCCCCCGTGGCCCGCCCGGTCCGCCCCCAGTCTGGCGCATCCCGTCCCGGCCGGAGGGGCGGCGGCGGGACGGGGACCGCACGACGGCTGAGCGGGGACCTCGGCGGCCGGAAGCGCGCTTCCGGCTCTCCCCCGGTCCCTCAGTGCCTCAGTCGAGCACCGGCAGGAGTTCCGGGAGATGGCCGTCCGAGGCCGCTGCCGTCTGCTGGCGCTCCAGGGGGACCTCTCCGTAGAGCGTGGTGCGGGGGCGGGCGGGGCGGCCCGCGGACTCGGCCACCGCGACCAGGTCCTTGACCGACATGTAGGAGCCGTAACGGGAGCCCGCCATACGGGAGATGGTCTCCTCCATCAGCGTGCCGCCCAGGTCGTTGGCGCCGGAGCGGAGCATCTCGGCGGCGCCCTCGGCACCGAGCTTGACCCAGCTGGTCTGGATGTTGGGGATGTGCGGGTGCAGCAGGAGCCGGGCCATCGCCATGACCGCGCGGTTGTCGCGGGCCGTCGGGCCGGGCCGGGCGATGCCGGCCAGGTAGACGGGGGCGTTGGTGTGGATGAAGGGGAGGGTCACGAACTCCGTGAAGCCGCCGGTCTGCTGCTGGATGCGGGAGAGCGTGCGGAAGTGGCCGAGCCAGTGCCGGGGCTGGTCCACATGGCCGTACATCATGGTGGACGAGGAGCGGATGCCCAGTTCGTGGGCCGTGGTGACCACCTCGATCCAGGTCGCCGCGGGCAGCTTGCCCTTCGTCAGGACCCAGCGCACCTCGTCGTCCAGGATCTCGGCCGCGGTGCCCGGAATGGTGTCCAGGCCCGCTTCCTTGGCCGCGGTCAGCCACTCGCGGATGGACAGCCCCGTGCGGGTCGCGCCGTTCACCACCTCCATCGGGGAGAAGGCGTGGACGTGCATGCCGGGGACCCGTTCCTTCACCGCCCTCGCGATGTCGAAGTACGCGGTGCCGGGCAGGTCCGGGTGGATGCCGCCCTGCATGCACACCTCGACCGCGCCGACGTCCCAGGCCTGCGCGGCCCGGTCGGCTACCTGCTCCAGGGAGAGCGTGTAGGCGTCGGCGTCCGTGCGGCGCTGGGCGAAGGCGCAGAAACGGCAGCCCGTGTAACAGACGTTGGTGAAGTTGATGTTGCGGGTCACGATGTACGTGACATCGTCGCCGACCGCCGAGCGGCGCACGTCGTCGGCGATCCGGCACAGGGCGTCGAGGGCGGGCCCGTCGGCGTGCAGCAGCGCGAGGGCCTCGTCGTCGGTGAGCTTCGTCGGGTCGTCGGCCGCGGTCGCCAGGGCCGCCCGTACGTCGGTGTCGATGCGCGAGGGGACCATCCCGGGGGCGGCGGCCTCCCGCAGGGCCGACCAGTCCCCGTACACGGTGTCGAAGTCCTCGCGGCGGTCGCCGGTGCGGCCCTCGGTGTCGATGGTGCTGTGCAGATCGGTGCGCCCCGAGGCGGTGAAGGCCTCCTCGGGCTCCTGCCAGGGCCGGCCCTCGACGACGGCGTCCGGCAGCGCGAGGCCCGTCTCCGGGTCCGCGAGCGCCCGGACGTGCGGCAGCAGCCGCGGGTCGAGCCAGGGCTCGCCGCGCCGCACGAACTCCGGGTAGACACAGAGGCGTTCGCGCAGTTCGAAGCCCGCTTCGGCGGAGCGTTCGCGCAGCAGCTCGATCTGTGGCCAGGGCCGCTCCGGGTTGACGTGGTCGATGGTCAGCGGCGAGACCCCGCCCCAGTCGTCGATGCCGGCGCCGATCAGCCGCTCGTACTCGCCGGCGACCAGGTTCGGCGGCGCCTGGAGGCAGGCGGACGGGCCCATGATGTGCCGGGCGACGGCGACGGCGGCGATCAGCTCGTCCAGCTCCGCGTCCGGCATCCCGCGCATCGCCGTGTCCGGCTTGGCGCGGAAGTTCTGGATGATCAGTTCCTGGATGCCGTGGTGGGCCCGGGAGATCCGGCGCAGCGCGAACAGGGAGTCGGCGCGCTCCTCGTACGTCTCGCCGATGCCGATCAGCAGTCCGCTGGTGAAGGGGACGGAGGAGCGGCCCGCGTCCTCCAGGACCCGCAGCCGTACGGCGGGCTCCTTGTCCGGGGAGCCGTGGTGGGGGCCGCCGGGTTCGGACCACAGCCGGGTCGCGGTGGTCTCCAGCATCATGCCCATCGACGGGGCGACGGGCTTCAGCCGCTGGAAGTCGGTCCACGACATCACGCCCGGGTTGAGGTGCGGCAGCAGGCCGGTCTCCTCCAGGATGCGGATGGAGATGGCCCGTACGTAGGCGATGGTGTCGTCGTAGCCGTGCGCGTCCAGCCATTCGCGGGCCTCGGGCCAGCGGTCCTCCGGCTTGTCGCCGAGGGTGATCAGGGCTTCCTTGCAGCCGAGTTCGGCGCCGCGGCGGGCGATGTCGAGGACCTCGTCCGGGGACATGAACATCCCGTGGCCGGCCCGGCGCAGCTTGCCGGGGACGGTGACGAAGGTGCAGTAGTGGCACTTGTCCCGGCACAGCCGGGTCAGCGGGACGAAGACGCTCTTGGAGTACGTGATGACGCCGGGCCGGCCGGCCGCCTCCAGACCGGCGTCCCGTACGCGCGCGGCCGAGGCGGTCAGGTCGTCCAGGTCCGTGCCGCGGGCCTGGAGCAGGACCGCGGCCTCGGCCACGTCGAGCGCGACACCGTCCCGCGCGCGTTTCAGGGCGCGCCGCATGGAGTTCGCCGTCGGCCCGGATCCGGGAGTCGCGCTCGTGGCGGAGGTCGTCATCCTTCGAGCATACGGTCGAGTTCACCGGGGGTGGCGGGACGCGAGGGGCTTCCTCGCCGGGGGCGCGCGGTCGATCGGTCCGGACGGTACCCCGTCGGACGACCGGGCGCCCGTCGGTCCCCCGGCACACCCCTCGGCCCGCACGGCATCGCACCGCCCGCACGACCCCGGTACCCCTCTGCCCGCGCGGCATCTGTCGTTCTGCTCGCAAGCCGTCGATTCCCCTGCCGTGCGCCCGCGTTCACGGTGTGCTCCCACAGTGGTCCCCGGCACGGCGCAGCACTCATGTCACTTGGCCCTGTCCCACCAGAGTCCCACCCGACCCCTGGGAGCAGCAGGATGTGCGAGGACGACCGCGGCATCGGCAGGCGCGCGCTGTTCATGACGGGGGCGGCCGCCGCCCTTACGTTGGGAGGCGTGACCTTCGCCGGCGGTGCGCACGCGGAAGCGGCAGACCATCAGGAGACGAGGACGGTGCGCGGCACCCTGCCCGTCGGCTCCCCCGACTTCGTGTACCTGCCGGTCGACGTACCGGCCGGGGTCGCGGAGATCAGGGTCTCCTACGCCTACGAGCGGCCGTCCGTCCCGGCCGGGACCGCGGGCAACGCCCTGGACATCGGGATCTTCGACGAGCACGGTACGGACCTGGGCGGCCGGGGCTTCCGGGGCTGGTCGGGCGGCGCGCGCACGGAGTTCTTCATCCGCTCGGACGACGCGACCCCCGGGTACGTCCCCGGTCCGGTCCGCCCCGGCACCTGGCACGTCGCGCTCGGCCCGTACACGGTGGCGCCAGGGGGCCTGGCGTACGAGGTGACGATCACCCTGACGTACGGGAAGCCGGCCCCGGCGCCGGAGCCGGTGTACCCGCCCGCACGGGCCGGGGGCCGCGGGCGGGCCTGGTACCGGGGCGACTGCCATCTGCACTCCTGGTACTCCGACGGCCGCCGCACGCCCGCCGAGATCGCGGCGCTGGCGCGGGAGGCGGGCCTGGACTTCATCAACTCCTCGGACCACAACACGCACGCGGCGCATCCGCACTGGGCGGACCAGGCGGGTGACGACCTGCTGGTGATGCTGGGCGAGGAGGTCACCACGCGCAACGGGCACGTGCTGGCGCTCGGCACGGAGCCCGGCACCTTCGTGGACTGGCGCTACCGGGCCCGGGACAACCGGTTCGGCCGGTTCGCGCGCCGGATCCGCGAGGCCGGCGGACTCGTGGTGCCGGCCCATCCGCACGCGACCTGTGTCGGCTGCGGCTGGAAGTTCGGTTTCGGCGAGGCGGACGCGGTCGAGGTGTGGAACGGCCCGTACACGCCCGACGACGAGGTCGCCCTCGCGGCCTGGGACGCCATGCTGGTCGCCGCCGTGCGCGGTGAGCACCGCTGGCTCCCGGCGATGGGCAACAGCGACGCCCACCGGGACCCCGACCGGGTCGGCTCCCCGCAGACGGTCGTCCTCGCCGACGACCTGACCCGCGAGGCGATCCAGGACGGCATCCGCGCGGGCCGCTCCTACGTCGCCGAGTCGAAGCTGGTCTCCCTCTCCTTCTCCGCGTCCGGGGCGAAGGGCGAACACGCGGGCATCGGCGAGCGGTTGCGGGTCGCCCCGGACACCCCCGTCACCGTCCGCCTGGAGGCCACGGGCGCCCCGCGCTGCACGGTCCGCCTCGTCACGGACGAGGGCCTGCTGTTCACCGGCGACCCGCTGCCCGTCTCGGGCTCGGGCACGGTGGAATGGCGTACGACGGCGTCCTACGCGGCGTACGTCCGCGCCGAACTCCGCCACGAAACAGCAGCGGGCCCGGTCCCCGGAGCCCTGGCGGCCTTCACGAACCCGATCTTCCTGGGAGCGTGAGCGAGTCGCGACGCCGGTGAGCGGCTTGCGCCGTATGTCGATGGAATGTCGACGACATGGCGTAAATTCGGCTCAAGCGATTCTTCGATCGCCCCTCCACGGCGACCGGTCGTGTCACTTGACGCGCTCCCCCCTGGAGAAGTCACAAACTTCCCGGGAGGGACACCCTCGAGATAGGTACATGCATGCGAATCACGGGACGGCTGGATGCACCGGATCAAAGGTGCATTGGCGACCAAAACTGCCCGGCGGCGTTCTCCACGTCATCGGGCGACGTGGCTTTCATTGGGCGCACAGCATCGCGTGACATGCGAGACTCACTTCCCGCCGGATCAGGAGTGGGAGAAGGCGAAGAACTCGTCGTAGTTCCACGGGAGGTCCTCATCAGCGCTGGATGGACTCCGCCCGGCATTTGATTTCTGCGGCGTGGCCGGTCAGGAGATCCCTCGTCAGGCCACGCCCTCGTCACTCAACTGACGTAGATACGCAAGTTCTGCCATGTCGTAGAACTTTCGCATCTGACCCCCATGCCGAGCCGTGCGGGTCCGCGCGGGCCGCGTGGCCTCCCAGAATTTCCGCACCACACTGTTACTGAAGGTGTGATAGAGCGTCTGCTCCACCTCCTCGTCGGTGAAATACCCGAGTTCGTAACACATGCAGTGATGGGAGATGATCAGGTTGCAGTAGATGTACTGCTTCCTCAACTCCTCCGAGTCCGCTATCCCGTATATGGGCCAGCATTGCATCAGCACGGGGTCCTTGATGGCCATTTCAAGGAGCTTGATGTGCCGGGCTCGTACCGCCGCTTCCGCCGAGCGTTGCACCGTCTTGTGCTGGCCCTGGGAACTCTCGCGCTGTAAGCAGAGTTCGGCCGTCTGCGCTTCCAGGACTTCTCGATGCATGCGTGATTCGTCGCTCTGGTGCCTGAACGTCCGCGCTATGTAGATGAGGACCACGACGGAGGTGGCGGCAGCGGCGGCACCGTACGCCTGACCGGCGTTGCCGATCGCCGTGGATTGGACGGCCGGGACGCTCGTGAGCAGCAAGGTGAGCCCGAACGATCCCAAGCACGAGGCAATTGTCGTGATTCCGAGTATGCACGCCTCACGCATGCGGCTCGACCCAGCCATGATTCCCTCCGATGCGCCAAAAGCGCCCCCGCACACCTCTCATCGGGGTTTTCCCCGAGCCCGTGCGGCAAAAAAACCACCGACCTGAAGCACACGGAGGGCGCACACGGGGCATGTCTTTTACGCAGGGCAGAGCCGGTGCAATGATCCAGGGACGACTTTCACGGACATCTCCGGTGCCGCCAGCACCACGCGTTCACACCCGTACGTCACAGTCAACGACATCACAAGAATATTTCCCCGGAATTCGAGTCGGGCGCACTCCGCGCGATGCCCCCGGACGCTCTCCGCCATACATAGGTGCGCCCCTCATGCGCGCTTGCGGGCACCAAAAGACCTTGAACCTTCGGAAGCGGTAACTCCCGTTCCCGTCCACAGGTGCTGCGGAAATTTCGACACCTCGGGTCGGAGACTTCTGAACACACCCAAACACTTCCCGGCACTACCGAAAATGAATCTCGGAGACAGCCGTCTCCGGCATTGCCTGCGCCCGCTGCTCCGTGCACCGGCCGCCACGGGCCAGGCGTCAGTCGGCGGCCTGATCGGCCGAGGGCAGTGCAAGGTCCGCCACGACCGCTGTGTGGTCCGAGGGCCATACTCCGCCGGTCGGGGTGTCGCCCGCTCGGTGTACGGAGCGGACGTGGCCGAGGCCGGCGGGGCCGGGTGGGGCGACGTGGATGTAATCGATGCGGGCGGCGGGGCTGTGCGGGCCGACGTAGGGGTTCGCCGGGTCCCAGGTGGCCCAGGGGGCCGCCGGGTCGGCGTACTCCCAGGCGTCGAGGAAGACCTGGCCGGGGACCACGGGGGACGTCTTGTAGCCCCCGAACAGCCGGATCTCGTCGGAGTCCGGCCAGGCGTTGAAGTCACCGGTGACGACCGGGGGGAAGTCGGTGCCGCCCCGGTGCGCGGCGACGAACTCCGCGAGGGCGGTGACCTGTTCGCGGCGCACCCCCGAGGCGTGGATCGCCGAGGTGAGGTGGGTGGTGAAGAACGGCACCTCGTGGGTGGGTGTGGCCAGGCGGGTGTACAGGGCCAGCCGCCCGTCGTAGAGCTCCTCGGGGGCGGGCAGCCGCAGCACCTCCTGCGCCACCACCGGCCAGCGGCTCAGCACGGCGTTGCCGACCTCGACCGTGGGATCCCCGATCCGCCGCTGCCAGCGGTCGGACGCGTCGGAGGCGGCCCAGGCCCAGTGCATGCCCAGCTCGTCCGCGAGCCACCCGGCAAGGTTCTGGCCCCCGCACTCCCAGACCTCCTGCAGCCCGACGACGTCGGGGCGCAGTTCGCGCAGCACGGCCAGAACGGCCTTCTGGCGCTCCTCCCAGGGCCCGAACCGCCACCAGAGGTTCCAGGTCACGATCCGCATCCGCAGCCACCTGCTCCCGTCGCGCGACATCGGGGACCATTGAAGCAACTCCCTTGCGCGCCACACCAGTCCGGACAGGAGCCCCACAGACCATGGCCCGCCACACCGACCTCCGGTTCCGTGCCACGACCGCCCTCCAGCGGCACGTCGTCAACCCGCTCGCCCGCAGGATGCCGTTCCAGATCCTCCTGGAGACCACCGGCCGGGTCTCCGGACTGCCCCGGCGCACCCCGCTCGGCGGCCGCCGGGTCGGCGACGTCTTCTGGCTGGTCTCGGAGTTCGGGGAGCGGTCGCAGTACGTACGCAACATCCAGGCGGACCCGAGGGTGCGGGTGCGGCTCCGCGGCCGCTGGCACGAGGGCACGGCGTACCTCCTCCCGGACGACGACCCCCTGGCCCGGCTGCGTACCCTGCCCCGGGGCAACAGCGCCGCCGTACGGCTCGTCGGGACGGGGCTGCTGACGGTGCGGGTGGACCTGTGGAGACGGGGGACGGCCGGTGACCCCACGGCCGACAGCGCCTGAGCCCACGCCCTGAAGGTCCCAGGGCCTGGCCGCCCCTTCCCGTCCGCTCCTTTCCGTCCGCCCCTTCCCGTCTTCCCGGGCCTCCGGGCGACGACACGACCCGCCGGACAGGCCCCGGCGTCCCAACGGGCGTCCCAGGATTCCGCGTTCTCGCAGGTCGTCCGGGGTGGGATGTTCCAGCGTCCCGAGTCGGCGGACTTCCGTTGTCCCGGGCCCGCGGGAGATCCCATGCTGTGGCTGTCGCACCGGCCGGGCGGGTCATCCGCCCGGCAGCGCCACCTCACCCCGGCCCGCCCGTCCGCATGGCACACCCATGTCCGTCGGTCCGGAGTACCGACCGCCGGCGCACGCGGCCTCCCCACGGATCGCAAAGGAAACGGGACACCATGAACACGTCTGCCCGCAGGAACCGCACGAGCCCCGGGCGCTGGACGTCCTACGCCCTCGGGGCCACCGCGGCCGCGACGCTGCTCGCGACCACGGCCTGCGGGCACGGCACGGTCAAGGACGCGGAAGGCTCCACCTCCTCGGAGCGGCCGAGCGCCTCGGCGTCGGCGAAGCCGGGCGGCGCCTCGGCCGACGCGGGCGGCACGAGCGCCGGCAGCGGCGGTGCCTCCGCAGGCAGCACGAAAGGCACGAACGGCACGAGCGGCACGGGCAGGACCGGGGGCAAGGGCACCACGGGCGGCACCGGCGGGACGTCCGCCACGGGCAGGACGAGCAGCACCGGCAGCGGCGGCGGCACGGCCGGCGGCACCGGCGGTGGCGGCAAGGCCGCGATCGTCCCCTGCACCCAGAAGGAACTCGGCGTCTCCGCCGTGAAGGAGCGGGACGCCCGGCACCTCGCGCTCACCGTCCAGAACGCGAGCACCGAGAAGTGCAACCTCTACGGCTACCCGACCGTGCAGCTGGGTGCCGACGCCCAGTTCACGACTCCGGTGATCAAGGACAGCGACGGGACCCCGGGCGAGCCCGTCACCCTCGACCCGGGCCAGGAGGCGTACGCCGCCCTGCTCGTCAGCAGCGGCACCACGAACGAGTACGCGGCGAAGAGCATCACTCTCAGCCTCCAGGGACCCACGCCCGGCAGCAGCGCGGACGGCCCGATCGACGTCCCCTTGCCCGTCGGCACGCTGTACGCGGACAACAGCCAGCTCGTCACCTACTGGACGACCGCTTCCGGCTTCGCCCTGCGCTTCATCATGTCGAAGTGACGGCCCGCGGCCTCGCCGTGCTCTGCGCCTGCCACGGCATCTGGGTCCCGCGCCCCGGACCACGGCGCGCTCAACGGCGGCGTCCGAGCCGCCCGAGCCGCCCGAGCACCGCGGGGAGGGCGGGCGGCGGGATGTCCACGGGCTGGGTGGTGAGGTACCAGGCGCCGTCGCCGCCCTGGTCCTGGATGACCAGGAAGCCGGGGCGTGGCAGCCGCAGCGCGTAGTGCCCGGCACCCCACCCGTACTCGAGCTCGAACCGGTCGTCACGCGGGGTGCCCCGGGGCCACGCGGGCGGGCGGCAGCGACAGTCGGACCGGAACGTCAGGCACCGGCCGCACAGATAGCGGACCTTCCTGGGGTAGGTGGTCCGGAGCTGGACGGTGAGCACCGCCGGGCCGCCGTCGTAACGGAGCACTTCGTCGCCGTGGCCGCGGTGTTCGGGGGTGAGGACCGTCGCGGCCGACAGCGGGGCGACCCGGACCGACCAGCGGCGGTCGTCGCCGCCGGAGTCGGCGGTGACGAGCAGATGGGTGGGGTCCACGGGCAGGTGACGTCGGCCGTGGTACTCGCCGTACGTCCAGATCAGGGCCTCGTCGGTGCGGGTGCCCTCCTCGGTGCTCGTCATGGACTTGACCTCGAATCTGCCCCCGCCGGTGGCATCGATCTCCAGCAGGGCAGGACGGCCGGGTTCGGGCCGGTCGATGAGCACTTCGGTACTGCCGTCGCCCCGGCCGCCGGACACATGGCGTTCGCCGGTGGCGGTGAGCGGCCGCGGACGGCCGGGGGCGGCGGGAGGGAGGGCGTCGATGGGAACGGGGCGGCCCTGCCGGCGGGCACCGAGACGGATCATGGCCGCGCGGCCGTCCTGCAGGGCGGCCAGCACGTCGTGTTCCGCGCGCGCCGAGCCGGCCCGGTCGTACGCCTCCAGCGCCGCCCGGTACTCGTCCAGAACGGCGAGGGTGACGTCCGGGCCGCTCACGTCGAGCTCCAGGCGGGCCAGTTCCTCCCCGAAGTCGGTCACCGATTGCGCCAAGGACGCGCGCAGCTCGACCGTGGTGCGCCGACGCCGGCGGACCGTCACGAAGAGCCGGTTCACCCCCAGGCCGAGCAGGAAACTCACCGCATAGCCGACCATGTCCCGCATCCTCGCACAGGCGTACGCCCCTCGGCAGGACTCGGCGCCCATGGCTCAAGCCGCCCCGGCGAACCGACCCCTCACCTCGATCCACGTCACTTCACATCACCCCGGCCACACGATCGCCTGAGTCTCGCTGTACGCGTGCAGCGCGTAGGAGCCCACATCTCGCCCCACCCCGCTCTGCTTGAAGCCGCCGAAGGGGGCCTCCATGTTCCGGCCGACGGTGTTGACGCCGACGCCGCCCGCGCGCAGCCGGCCGGCCACGCGGAAGGCGCGAGCCACGTCACCGGACCAGACGTAGTCGATCAGTCCGTAGTCGCTGTCGTCGGCGAGGGCGATCGCCTCCTCCTCGTCGTCGAAGGGCAGCACGACGACGACCGGCCCGAAGATCTCCTCCCTGACGACCCTCATGTCCGGTGTGCAGTCGGCGAGAAGGGTGGGGGCGACGTAGAACCCGGTGGGCAGGGGCGGGCGTTCGCCGCCCGTCACGATCCGCGCGCCCTCCTTGCGGCCGAGTTCGACGTACGACTCGACGCGGTCGCGGTGGGCCGCGGAGATGACCGGTCCGACGACCGTGTCCCGGTCCCGTGGATCGCCGACCTTCAAGCGTCCCGCGTAGGAGGCGAGTTGCTCGATCAGCCGGTCGTGGACGGACCGCTGCACCAGCACCCGCGTGGGCGCCGTGCAGATCTGGCCGCTGTAGAAGGAGAAGGTCGTGCCGATGCCGGACACCGCCGAGGCGAGGTCGGCGTCCTCGAAGACGATCGCCGCGCCCTTGCCGCCCAGTTCCATGAGCTGGCGTTTCATCCCGCGCCCGCACACCTCGGCGATCCGCCGGCCGACCGCGGTCGAGCCGGTGAAGCTGACCATGTCGACGTCCGGGGAGTCGACCGCCGCCTCGCCGGACTCGGCGGTCGAGCCGCCGACCACGTTCACCACGCCCGGCGGCACGCCCGCGGCCTCGAGCGCCTCGGCCATCCGGTAGACGGAGAGCGGGTCCTGCGGGGCGGGCTTGACCACCACGGTGTTGCCCATCGCCAGCGCGGGGGCGATCTTGCCGGCCGGGTTGGCCCACGGGTTGTTGTACGAGGTGATGCAGGTGATCACGCCGACGGGCCGGCGCACGGCCAGCGCGCCCATCACGGCGGCCGGGCCGAACGGGCCCGCCTCGTTGATCTGCGGCGGCAGCGCCGTCTCGACGGGCTCGGGCCGGGCGTAGCGGCGGAAGCGGGCCATCCCGACCCCGACCTGCATGCCGCGCGCCGTCCCGGTGGTGGCACCGCTCTCCGCCTGGGCGAGGGCGGCGTACGGCACGAGGTTGCGCCGGATGACGTCGGCCGCCCGGTCGAGGACGGCGGCCCGTTCCCCGGCGGGGGTGCGCGACCAGGGTCCGAGTGCCTCGCGGGCCGCCGCCGCGGCCGCGTGCACCTGGGCCCGGGACGCCTCGGGGGCGAGCCCGACCACCTGCTCGGTCGCGGGGTCCCGTACCTCGTGGAACCCGTGGTCGGGCGCCACCCACGCGCCGCCGACGAACAGGCGCTGCTCAGCGCTCTCGGCGGCGGTCACCGGGTGCTCACCGTGCGGGTGTCGCGGCCCGACCGCAGGACCCGTCCGGGCACCGCGCCGGTGACCACGTCGTCGCGGATGGCCTCCACCCCGTTGACCCACACGGCGTTCACGCCGATCGCCCGGGAGTCCAGCCGCGGACTGTCTCCCGGCAGGTCGTGCACCAGTGTGGCCTTGCCGGCGTCGATGCGCTCCGGGTCGAAGAGCACCAGGTCCGCATGGAATCCCACCTCGATCCGTCCGCGGTCGCGCAGGCCGAACAGCCGCGCGGGATCGTCCGTGAGCATCTTCACGGCGGCTTCCAGGGAGGTGAGCCCGCGGCCGCGCAGACAGTCGCCGAGGAACCGGGTGGTGTACGGGGCTCCGCACATGCGGTCCAGATGGGCGCCCGCGTCGGAGCCGCCGAGCAGGACGTCCTCGTGCCGCCAGGTCTCGGCGCGGAGGGTCCAGGAGTCCGGGTCGTTGTCGGTGGGCATGGGCCACAGCACCGTACGCAGTTCGTCGGCGGCGCAGATCTCCACCAGGCAGGCGAAGGGTTCCAGGCCGCGTTCGGCGGCGATGTCGCGCACCACGCGCCCGGTCAGGCCCTCGTTGGCCGCGCAGTAGGTGTCGCCGATGACGTACCGACCGAAGTCGGCGAGCCGCCGGAAGACGCCCGCCTCCTTGCTCCGGGCCCGCGCGAGCATCTCGGCGCGGACCGCGGGGTCGCGGAGCCTCGCGATGCGCTCGGGCACGGGCAGCGCGAGGACCGGTCCCCAGCCGGGGATCAGGTTCAGCGCGCAGAAGGTGCCCAGCGACATGTTCATCGGGGTGAGGATCGGCATGGTGAGCGCGACGACCCGGCCGCCGGCCTTGCGGGCGCGTTCGCTCGCCTCCAGCTGGCGCGGGACGCGCTCGGGGACGGCGGAGTCGATGGTCAGGACGTTCCAGTTGAGCGGGCGGCCCGCGGCCGCGCTCATCTCCACGAACAGGTCGATCTCGGCGTCGCTGAACCGGTCCAGGCAGCCGGCGGTGATCGCCTCGATCTGGGTGCCCTCGTGCTCCCCCACGGCCCGGGCCAGGGCGAGGAGTTCGGCGGGCTCTGCGTGCCGGGAGGCGACGGGCCGGCCGTCGCCGTCGGAGTGGGTGGAGGACTGGGTGGTGGACAGGCCCCAGGCCCCGGCTTCCATGGCCTCGTGGAACAGCCGCAGCATGGCGTCGAGTTGTTCCCGGGTCGGCTGTCCGCCGACCGCGTCGGGGCCCATCACGTACCGGCGCAGCGCGCAGTGGCCCACCATGAAGCCGGCGTTGACGGCGATGCGGCCCTCCAGGGCGTCCAGGTACTCCCCGAAGGTGTGCCAGTTCCAGGGCGCGCCCTCCTCCAGGGCGACCAGGGACATACCCTCGACCTTGGACAGCATGCGGCGCGTGTAGTCGGCGTCCTCGGGGCGGCCGGGGTTCAGCGGGGCGAGGGTGAACCCGCAGTTGCCGCCCGCGACCGTGGTGACGCCGTGGTTGAGGGACGGGGTCGCGTACGGGTCCCAGAACAGCTGGGCGTCGTAGTGGGTGTGCGGGTCCACGAAGCCGGGGGCGAGGACCAGCCCGTGCGCGTCCTCGCTCGTCCGGGACGGCTCGGTGACCGTGCCGGTCACGGCGATGCGGCCGTCCCGGATCCCCACGTCCGCGGTGTACCCGGGCGCTCCCGTCCCGTCCACGACGGTCGCGCCCCTGATCACGTGGTCGAGCATCGCGGGAGTACCCCCTAGACGGCTTGGCGGAAGCGGGTGGTGCGGTGCACCGGGTCCGTGTCGATCTTCGGGATGACGTGCTCGCCGATGAGCCGGATCGTCTGGAGGGTCTCCTCCTTGGGGACGCCGACGGGCAGTCCGAAGCTGAGCTGGTCGGCGCCGGCCTGCTCCCAGCGCTTGCACTGCGTGAGCACCTCGTCCGGGTCGCCGCAGATCAGCAGCTCCTCCTCGATGAGCAGCTCGACGAACTCCGCGTTGTACTCGGGGAGGGTCTCGGGCCAGACCGGGAAGCCCTCGGGGCGCGGGAAGGTGTCGTGGTAGCGGAAGACGAGGGAGGGCAGGTAGTGCAGCCCGCCGCCGACCGCGATCCGGATGGCCTCGTCGTGGGTGGGCGCGCAGATCGCGGTGGTCGTCACCATCACGTTGTCGTTGACGA
Source organism: Streptomyces aureus (assembly GCF_000725495.1). GTDB lineage: Bacteria > Actinomycetota > Actinomycetes > Streptomycetales > Streptomycetaceae > Streptomyces > Streptomyces aureus_B. Next base: position 32,378 of record NZ_KL647041.1, on the reverse strand, counting down.
AGTCCCCGATGGGCTCGGCGTCCACGACGGCGGTCTTGTACTGCTCCAGGACCCATTCCATGTCGGCGACCTTCTGCACGCTGAAGCCGAGCACACCGAGGCCCTTGCGGGCGGCCATGGCGTACGAGGGCGGCGACCCGGCGGCGTACCACATCGCGGGGTGGGACTTCCCGTACGGCTTGGGCAGGATCTTGCGCGGCGGCAGCGACCAGTGCTTGCCCTGGAAGCCCACGTACTCGTCCTGGAGCCACATCTTCGGGAACTCGGCGATGGTCTCCTCCCAGATCTCCTTCGTGTGGTTCATGTCGGTGATGCCGGGGAGGAAGCCGAGGATCTCGTGCGAGCCGGCGCCGCGTCCCGACCCGAACTCGAAGCGGTTGCCGGTGAGATGGTCGAGCATGGCGACCTTCTCGGCGACCTTGACCGGGTGGTTGACCTGGGCGAGCGGGTTGAAGATGCCGGAGCCGAGGTGGATGCGGTCGGTGGCGTGCGCGAGGTAGCCGAGGTAGACGTCGTTGGCCGACAGGTGCGAGTACTCCTCCAGGAAGTGGTGCTCGGAGGCCCAGGCGTACTTGAAGTTGGACCGGTCCGCCTGGATGACGTACTCGGTCTCCTCCATCAGCGCCTTGTGCTCCGCGAGCGGGTCGGTCTCGGCCCGCTTACCCACGTATCCCTGTACAAAGAGCCCGAATTCCAAGGCGGTTCACCGTCCCCATCCAGTTATCTGACATACCGTCAGATTCATTGAGCCGACTGTTCCACCACGCGCATGGACCGTCAATAGCTGATACACCGTCAGAGAACGCTCACGCCCGCGAGCCAGCCGCCGTCGATCACGAAGGGCTGGCCGGTGATGTACGCGGAGTCCTCGCCGGTCAGGAACAGGGCGAGCCTCGCCACGTCCTCGGGCCGGCCGATCCGGCCGAGCGGCACCAGCTTGGAGTAGAACGCGTCGAGGGCCCCCGAGGCCTCCTCGGCGTCCTGGCCCGGGGAGAGCTGCGCCGGATTGCTCATGGCCGTGTCGACGGCGCCGGGGCAGACCGCGTTGACCCGGATCCCCTTCTCCGCGAGTTCCAGCGCCGCCACCCGGGTCAGCCCGACGATGGCGTGCTTGGTCGCCGCGTACGCGCCCACGTACGCCATGCCCGTCAGCCCCGTGAAGGACGCCGTGTTCACGATCGTCCCGCCGCCGGCCTCGGCGATCTCGGGCGCGAGGGTCTTGATGCCGAGGAACACCCCGACCTGGTTGACCTGCACGACCTGCAGGAACTCGTCGAGCGGGGTGTCGACGAGGGCGTTGAAGCGCAGGATGCCCGCGTTGTTGACCAGCCCGTCGATCCGCCCGTAGGCGGCCTTGACGGAGGCGACGGCCGCCGTCCAGTCCTCCTCCCGGCTCACGTCGAGGTGGACGTAGACCGCGCCGATCTCCTCGGCCAGCTTCTCCCCCTGGTCGTCGAGCACGTCCGCGACGGCCACGCGCGCGCCCTCCGCGGCGAAGAGCCGCGCCTCCTGTTCGCCCTGCCCGCGCGCCGCGCCGGTGATGAGGACGACCCGTCCGTCCAGCTTGCCCATGCCCTGACTCCTTAAGCGAGGTGGGGCGCGACGTCCGCGCCGAACGCGCTGATCTGGTCGAGGAGTTCGTCACGGCTCCGGCTGCGGAACCGCACCTGTATCTGGTGGACGCCCATCGCGGCGTACTCCCGCAGCGAGGCGGCCAGGGCCGCGGGCGGCCCGCTCAGCGTCCGCCGCCCGACGTCCCAGCCGGGCGCGCCGACGTACAGCGGCTCGGTGATGGCGCCGATCGTGAGGGGTCCGGTGACGCCCGCCTCGGCGCGCAGAGCGGTGATCCGGGCGATCTGGGCCGGCAGCCGGTCACGCGGGTCGCCCTGCGGCAACCAGCCGTCGCCGCGCAGCGCGGCCCGGCGCACGGCGGCGGGCGAGGAGCCGCCCACCCACACCGGCACCCGTTCCCGGGCGGGCCGGGGCCGCTGGCCGAGGCCCTCGAAGTCGTACCGTTTGCCGTGGTGGACGGGGTACTCGTCCGGTCCGAGCGCGGCGCGCAGGGCGTCGATCGTCTCGTCGAGGACCTCTCCCCGGCGCTCGAAGTCCGCGCCGACCGCCTCGAACTCCTCCCGTACGTGCCCGGCGCCGACCCCGAGGATCAGCCGTCCGCCCGAGAGGTGGTCGAGGGTCGCGTACTGCTTGGCGGTGACGAGCGGGTGCCGCAGCCCGACGACCGCGACATGGCTGAGCAGCTGGACGCGCTCGGTGGCGGCGGCGAGGAAGGCGAGCGTGGCGACGGGGTCGTACCAGATCGTGCTCATGGCGTCGGCGAGCCGGCGCGGTACGGCGACGTGGTCGCAGCTCGCGATGTAGGCGAACCCGGCGCGGTCGGCGGCACGGGCGATCTCGACGAGGTCACCCGGCCCCGCGTCCGTCTCCCAGGGCTCGGCGTAGATGGTGCTCTGGGACTGGACGGGGAGCTGGATGCCGTAGGACAGACGTTCCTCGGACGGGACGGGCACGACGACCCCCTTGCCTGACCGACGGCCGCCCGACTGACGGACCGTCAGATTTCAATGGGACCCGCACATCGTCGTCGCTGACGGCTCGTCAGACAAGGGGCGGCCCCGGCGGAAAATGTCCGCCGGAGCCGTTGTCCGGAAGAGCCCTGAAGTGCGTCAGGGGGCGAGGCCGTAGCCGAACCAGGCGTCGGTGACGGGCGCGCCGAGGGCGGCGGGCCCGAAGGAGACGGAGCCGGTGGCGGTCGGGCCGGTGCTGGTGGAGCGGAAGGCCCAGACGCCGCCGTCGTAGGTGTTCTCCCCGTGCGCGGCGACGTACAGCTCCGCACGGCCGTCATGGTTGGCGTCGGCCAGCGCGGTGTACCCGCCGAAGAGGTCTCCCTTCTCGGCGGTGCCGGGAACACCCGTGGCGTCCTGACTGAAGGACACGGCGCCGCTGCCCGTGAGTCCGGACGCCGAACCGCGCAGGACGGCCACGCCGCCGGCCGAGGCGAGCGTGCCGATGGCCTCGCCCGGGGTGCCGACGGCGACGTCCGCGTACCCGTCGCCGTTGACGTCGCCGACGGAGATGCCGAGGCCGAAGTCGTCGCCCTTCTCGGACACTCCGGGCACGCCCGCCGTGTTCTGGTTGATCACCTTCGTACGGGAGGTGTCGGGTCCGCTCGCCGAGCCGTACACCACACCGACCTGCCCGCCGAGGAGCGCCGGCTCGACGGATTCCTCACCGTGGCCGTCGACGGGACGCCCGATGACGAGGTCGGCGTAGCCGTCCTTGTTCACGTCGCCGATGCCGAGGCTGGAGCCGCCGGGCATGTCGGTGCCGTCGGTCCGCGTCAGTTCGACCGGGTCGCTCAGCCCCTGCTTGGTGCCGTGGAGGTAGGCGATGCGGTAGCCGACGCCCGCCCAGAATTCCTCGACCGGGGTGTGGATGAGGCCGACGAGGTCGGTGATGCCGTCGTGGTCGACGTCCCCGGCGGCGATGTCGTCGATGTGGTAGGGGCTGTTGATGTCGTCGTCCGTGTCGAGGACGAGGCTCCCGGTCGCCGCGGCACCGGCGGTGCGGGTGAACGGGCCGGTCAGCAGGTGGTTGTCCGCGGCCACGTCGAGCCGGCCGTCGCCGTTGAAGTCGCCGACGGCCGTGTTCCGGGTCCTGACCTGGTCGAACGTGGAGCCGGCCGCCACGACCCTTCCGCCGGACAGTCCCGCCTTTCCGCCCCAGACGGCCGTGAGGGTGCCCGCTCCCGGCACGGATCCGACACCCTCGTTCGGGGCGCCGACGACCAGGTCCGTGTACCCGTCGCCGTCCAGGTCGCCGTAGGACAGGCCCCAGCCGAAGTAGTCGTTGGTCTCGGCGGCCCCGGGTATACCGGTCGTGTTCTGACTGATGACCTGGCGGTGTGTGGTGTCCAGCCCCTTCGAGGAGCCGTACACGACGCTCACGTACCCCGCGCGGGTGTGCCCGCCGACCGCGCCCTCGGGCGCCGCGACGGCGAGGTCCGCGTACCCGTCGCCGTTGAAGTCGGCGCGCACGCTCGTCGCACCGGCCGCGTGTGCGCTCACCGGGCCGACGACGGCCCCGGCGGCGGCCACGGCGGCCGCGAGTGCGAGGCGAGAAAGAGACCTGCGTCGTCCCATGTGGAACCCAACTCCTGCGATGAAGGAACAGCCGACCAGTAGCGGAATCCTAGATTCCGCCGCCGGTACGACCCTCCTCACGGCCACGGGGTTGCCCGGAGGACGGTCGGAGTTTCCGAACTGTTATCCGGCGCCGCCGGCCGGGCGCACCGGGCGCCGCAGCCCTCAGCCCGCCCCTCAGCCCGCCCAGAGTCCCTCCCCCGTCAGCCCCAGCAGGTCGATCGCGTTCCCCCGCACGATCCGCTCGACGACGTCGGGGGCCAGGTGGCCCATCTGGGCCTCGCCGACCTCCTTGGACTTCGGCCAGGTGGAGTCGGAGTGCGGGTAGTCCGTCTCGTACAGGACGTTGCCGACGCCGATCGCGTCGAGGTTGCGCAGGCCGAAGGCGTCGTCGAAGAAGCAGCCGTAGACGTGGTCGGCGAACAGCTCGGACGGCGGCCGGTGGACCTTGTCGGCAACCCCGCCCCAGGCGCGGTTCTCCTCCCACACCACGTCCGCGCGCTCCAGGATGTACGGGATCCAGCCGATCTGGCCCTCCGCGTACATCACCCTCAGGTTCGGGAACCGCTCGAACTTGCCGCTCATCAGCCAGTCGACCATCGAGAAGCAGCAGTTGGCGAAGGTGATCGTCGAGCCGACCGCGGGAGGCGCGTCGGCCGAGGTCGACGGCATCCTGCTGCTGGAGCCGATGTGCATGGCGACGACCGTGCCGGTCTCGTCGCAGGCCGCGAGGAAGGGGTCCCAGTCGTCGGTGTGCACGGACGGGAGCCCGAGGTGCGGCGGGATCTCGGAGAACGCCACCGCGCGGACCCCGCGGGCGGCGTTGCGGCGCACCTCGTCCGCCGCGAGCCGGGCGTCCCACAGCGGGACGAGCGTCAGCGGTATCAGCCGCCCCCGGGCGTCCGGCCCGCACCACTCCTCCACCATCCAGTCGTTGTAGGCCCGCACCGACAGAAGGGCCAGCTCCCGGTCGGCCGCCTCGGTGAAGGTCTGTCCGCAGAAGCGGGGGAAGGTGGGGAAGCAGAGGGCGGACTGGACGTGGTTGACGTCCATGTCGGCCAGCCTGCGCGTCACGTCGAACGAGCCGGGGCGCATCTGCTCGTAGGTGATGACCTCCAGCCTGATCTCGTCCCGGTCGTAGCCCACGGCCGTGTCGAGACGGGTGAGGGGCCTGTGCAGGTCTTCGTAGACCCACCAGTCCCCGACCGGCCCCTCGTCACCCGGGGCGCCCATCACCGGGGCGAACTTCCCGCCCAGGAAGGTCATCTCCTTCAGGGGGGCGCGGACGATGCGGGGTCCGGTGTCCTGGTACTTCGCGGGCAGCCGGTCCCGCCAGACGTGGGGCGGCTCGACCGTGTGGTCGTCCACCGAGATGATCCTCGGGAAGGCGTCAGGTGCGTCCGCCGAGGGGCTCTGCGCGTTTTCCGTGGTCTCCATACCGGCCACGGTAGCGCCGATCTGACGGTGCGTCAGCTGTCGGTCGGCGGTCCTCCCGCCGGCCTCCGGGGTACGCCTCCGGCCATGGCGGCCGGATGAATGGGCGGGGAAGTGTGAGGAGCCTGTGTGAGGACCGTGTGGCCCACCCGGCGATGCCTTGTGATCGCTGTCTCGCACGGCTGACGCATCCGCCATGAACAAGGCAAACTGGCCTCGTTGTACTGACAGTTCGGCAGGGGGAAGCGATGGACGGTGTGCCGCGCGTACCGAAGCAGTGGCATCCGGGCCCCGAGGAGCCCGCGGCGTTGCGCTTCAGCGTGCTCGGCCCGGTGCGCGCCTGGCTCGGGGAGGATCCGCTGCCGGCCGGGTCCCCGCAGCAACGCGCCCTGCTGGCCGCGCTGCTGCTGCGCGACGGCCGCACCGCCACGGCCTCCGAACTCATCGACGCCCTGTGGGGCGACGAGCCCCCGTCCCAGGCACTGGCCGCCCTGCGCACGTACGCCTCGCGCCTGCGCAAGACGCTCGGCGCCGAGGTGCTGGTGAGCGAGTCCGGCGGCTACGCCATCCGCTCCCTGCGCGAGGGCGCGCTCGACCACGTCAACGCCCAGGAACTCGCCGCCGACGCCGAGAAGGCGCGCGCCTCGGGCGATCTCTCCCGCGCCCGCGACCTGCTCCGGGACGCCCTCGACCTGTGGGACGGCGAACCGCTCGCCAGCATCCCCGGCCCCCACGCCGAGACCCAGCGGGCCCGCCTGGAGGAATGGCGGCTGCAACTCCTCGAATCCTGCCTGGACATGGACCTGGAGCAGGGCTTCCACGCGGAGGCGGTCTCCGAACTCACGGCGCTCACCGCGGCGCACCCGCTGCGCGAACGCCTGCGGGAACTGCTGATGCTGGCGCTGTACCGCTCCGGCCGGCAGGCCGAGGCCCTCGCCGTGTTCGCCGACACCCGGCGGCTGCTCGCCGACGAGCTGGGGGTCGACCCGCGTCAGGGGCTGAAGGAGCTCCAGCAGCGGATACTCCAGGCGGACCCGGGTCTCGCGGAGCCCTCCGCCCCCAAGGCGGAGCCCGTCGTCGCCCTCGTCCGCCCCGCCCAGCTCCCGGCCACCGTCACCGACTTCACCGGCCGGGCGTCCTTCGTGCAGGAACTGAGCGACGTCCTCGCCGCGGCCTCCTCCGAGGAGGGCCGGGTCATGGCCGTCTCGGCGCTCGCGGGCATCGGGGGCGTCGGCAAGACCACCCTCGCCGTGCACGTGGCCCACCAGGCCCGCGCCTCGTTCCCCGACGGACAGCTGTACGTCGACCTCCAGGGCGCCGGATCGCGGGCCGCCGAACCGGAGACCGTCCTCGGCGCCTTCCTGCGGGCCCTCGGCACCGCGGACTCGGCGATCCCGGACTCGCTGGAGGAACGCTCCGCCCTCTACCGCTCCGTCCTCGACGGCCGCCGGGTGCTGGTCCTGCTGGACAACGCCCGCGACGCCGCCCAGGTACGGCCCCTGCTGCCCGGCACCGAGGGCTGCGCCGCCCTGGTGACCTCGCGCATCCGGATGGTGGACCTGGCCGGGGCCCATCTCGTGGACCTCGACGTGATGTCCCCCGAGGAGGCGCTCCAGCTCTTCACGAAGATCGTGGGCGAGGAGCGGGTCGCCTCCGAGCGCGAGGCCGCCCTGGACGTGGTCGCGGCCTGCGGGTTCCTGCCGCTGGCCATCCGGATCGCCGCCTCCCGGCTCGCGGCCCGCCGCACCTGGACGGTGTCGGTGCTCGCGGCCAAGCTCGGCGACGAGCGGCGCCGGCTGGACGAGCTCCAGGCCGGCGACCTGGCCGTCAAGGCCACCTTCGAACTCGGCTACGGCCAGCTGGAGCCGGCCCAGGCCCGCGCCTTCCGGCTGCTGGGCCTCGCCGACGGGCCCGACATCTCGCTCGCGGCCGCGGCGGCGGTGCTCGACCTCCCGGCCGAGGACACCGAGGACCTCCTGGAGTCCCTCGTCGACACCTCCCTCCTGGAGTCCGCCGCGCCCGGCCGCTACCGCTACCACGACCTGGTCCGCCTCTACGCGCGTGCCTGCGCCGAACGCGACGAACAGCCGCCGAGCGAAAGGGCGGCCGCCCTGTCCAGGCTGCTGGACTTCTACCTGAGCACGGCGGCCGGGGTCTACGCGATAGAACGCCCCGGCGACCGCCTGGTCGACCACCTGGAACCCACGGCTTACGCGGGGCTGGTGTTCGGTGACCGGCAGGCGTCCTGGGACTGGCTGTACGCCGAGGCCGTGCCCCTCCTGGCCTGTGTACGGCAGTCGGCGGGCGCGCCGACCCTTCGGCGTGCCATCGACCTCCTCTGGGCGGCCGTCGACCTCGCCGAGTCGGGGGCCAACTCGAAGGAGTACGAGGCCGCCGCGGCCGCACTGCGCGATGCCGCCCGGGAGGCCTCGGACCCGCACGCGGAAGGGCGCGCGGGGGTGGTCCTGAGCAACGCGCAGCTGTTCTCGGGGATGTTCGACCAGGCCTACCGCGAGGCCAAGGAGGCGCTCCGGCTGGCCGAGGCGTCCAAGGATCCGCTGCCCTGCTGCTGGGCGGCGAACATCCTGGGGAGCATCGCCTTCTACCAGAAGCGGTACGTGGACGCGGAGGCCTACTTCAGCCGGGCGGTCGAGGAGTTCCGCGGCTGCGGCGACCTGGCCGGGTCGGCGAGCCCGCTCTGCAACCTCTCGCGGCTCCATCTGGCCACGGGACGCGCCGACAGCGCCGTGGTGCTCGCCGGCCAGGGCACGGAGATCTACGAGACGCTGGGCCACTCCCTGCGGGTGGCGAACGGCCGCTACGCGCTGGGGATGGCCCTCGGCAAGAGCGGCCGCCACTCCGACGCCACGGCCGAACTCGAGGAAGCGCTAAGGGTGTTCAGGGACAGCCGGCAGCGGCTGTGGGAGGGAATGGCCCTCTGCCGCCTCGCGGAGGTCGACCTGGACGCCCGCAAGCCCGCCGGGGCGGCGAGCAACGCCGAGATGGCGCTCACCGTGCTGCGGGGCATCGGTGGCGAATGGCGCCGGGGCAATGTACTGACCGTACTGGGCAAGGCGCTGGTCGGAATCGGTCAGTCCGGCAGGGCCCAGGTCTGCTGGCGAGAGGCCCTGCAGATCTACGAGAAGCTGGGTTCACCGGAGGCCACCGAGGTCCGGGCGCTGCTGACGCCCATCGCGGCCTAGGTACGCGGACGTTCATCGTTCGTTTATCGCCGCGCGGCAGTCTTTCTCTTGTCGATCCGTCGCGTCGGGGGGCAGACGGACCGCCGCAGTGGTCGCCGAACTCACAGTCTAGGGTTGGCGGCTCGAGTGGCTCGTCCGGCCATCCTCGGGGGAATGGCCGGACGGGGTCACAGTTCCACGATGAACCGCCAAAGGGGAGGCAGCACCATGAGCGACACCGACAAGACGATCACGGAGCCGGACAACACGCACGTGACGGACGAGAACGGCGAAGAGATCACGCCGATGAACACCCACGTGACGAGCAGCCCGATCAAGCCGCTGAGTGCTAGCGGCGAGGCCACTCCGGACAACACCCACGTGACGGACGAGCCTGCCTGACCAGGACCACACACCACGGGGATCGACCGCGGCGGCGCGGAGGGGGAGCCGTCGCGGTCGCCGTGTGTCCGGGCCCGGCACCGGGCGAACGGGTCGGACGGGTCGGACGAAGGGCGCCTAGCGCCCCCGTAGCTCCCCCTTCACCACCTTTCCGCTCGCGTTGCGGGGCAGGGTGGCGACGAAGGCGATCGTGCGGGGCACCTTGTAGTTGGCCATCTCGCGGCGGGACCAGGTGATCAGGTCGTCGGCCGTGAGGGCGGAGTGCGGGCGGCGGACGACGTAGGCCCGGCCGACCTCGCCCAGGCGGCTGTCCGGTACGCCGATCACCGCCACGTCCGCGACCTCGGGGTGCAGTCCGAGCAGTTGCTCGATCTCCGCCGGGTAGGCGTTGAACCCGCCGACGATGAACATGTCCTTGATCCGGTCGGTGATGCGCAGGTTGCCCTCGGCGTCGAGGACCCCCACGTCACCCGTGCGCAGCCAGCCCTCCGGGGTCAGCACCTCCGCCGTGGCCGCCGCGTCCTCGAAGTAGCCGCTCATCACGTTGAAGCCGCGCACCAGGACCTCGCCCGGGGACCCGGGCGCCACCGGGGCGCCCGCGGAGTCCACCACCCGTACCTCGGTGTCCGGGATCGCCCGGCCCGAGGTCGAGGCGATCACCTCCGGCCGGTCGCCCCGGCGGCACATGGTGACGATCCCGCTCGCCTCGGAGAGCCCGTACGCCGTCAGGACCGTGTCCACGCCGAGTTCGGTGCGCAGCCGCTCCACCAGCCGCAGCGGGACCACCGCGGCGCCGGTCACCACCAGGCGCAGGGCGGAGAGGTCGTAGGCGTCGCGGGCGGGGTGGTCGAGGAGGGACTGGTGGAGGGTGGGCGGCCCGGGCAGGACGGAGACGCGTTCCGCGGCGACGTTCGCGAGCACCGTGTCCACGTCGAACACGGGCTGCGGGACCATCGTCGCCCCGCGCATGAGACAGGCGATGATCCCGGCCTTGTAGCCGAAGGTGTGGAAGAACGGGTTCACGATCAGATAGCGGTCGCCCTCGCGCAGCCCGGCGAGGTCGCTCCAGATCTCGTAGCCGCGCAGGGTCTGGGCGTGGGTGATCAGGGCTCCCTTGGGCCGGCCCGTGGTGCCCGAGGTGAAGATGATGTCCGAGGGCGAGCCGCCGGACACGGACGCCGCGCGGCGGCGGACTTCCTCGCGCCCGACTCCCTCGCCGTCCGCGAGGAAGTCCTTCCAGGTGCGGAAGTCGGCGGGGGCGTCGTCCGCGAGGGCCACCACCTGCTCCAGATGCGGAAGGCCGGGCAGTGGACCGCTTCCCGGGGCGGGGTCGGGGGCGGGGGCGCGGCCGGAGGCTGGGCCAGTGCCGGCGCCGGCGCCGAGCAGAGGATCGGGGCCGGTCCCGGGGCCGGGCTCCCCCGCCGCCCGCCGCAGCGCGGCCACGTACGACGTGCCGAGGAACGTCCCCGTCACGAACAGCAGCTTCGCCCGGCTCCTGGCCAGCACGTATGCCGCCTCGGCGCCCTTGAAGCGGGTGTTGAGGGGAACGAGGACCGCCCCCGCGGACACCGCGCCGAGGGCGCAGACGATCCAGTCGAGGGTGTTCGGGGCCCAGACGGCCACGCGGTCGCCGGCGCGGACCCCGCTCGCCAGACAGGCCGCCGCGGCACGCTCCACCCGAGCGCCCAGCTCCGCGTAGGAGACGCGCGTCCGGCCCTCGACGACCGCCTCGCGGTCCGCGAAGCGGTCCGCCGCCCACCGCACCAGCCCCGGGACGCCGCCCCACTCCAGGTCACCGCGCATCGAGCACCTCCCGCCGAAACCCCACTAGCTGACTGACCGTCAGATTAGCTGTAGCCTGACGGACTGTCAGCAGCCGGGACGCGTGCGGAGGTCAGCCATGCCAGGCATCAAGGACGCCACGGCCGTCGTCGGGATCGGACAGACCGCCTTCGCGAAGCAACTCCCCGAGTCCGAGAAGACGTTGGCCTGCCGCGCGATCCTCGCCGCGCTCGACGACGCCGGCATCGCGCCTGCGGAGGTCGACGCGCTGGCCTCGTACACGATGGAGGAGACCGACGAGGTGGAGGTCGCCAAGGCCGTCGGGCTCGGCGACCTCACCTTCTTCAGCAAGGTGGGCTTCGGCGGCGGCGGCTCCTGCGCCACCGTCGCGCACCTGGCCGCCGCCGTCGCCACCGGCCAGGCGACGGTGGGCGTGGCCTGGCGCTCGCGCAAACGGGGCAGCGGACCGCGCCCCTGGCGGAACACGGCCGTGCAGCTGCCCACCCCGGCCCAGTGGACCAGGCCCTTCGGGCTGCTGCGGCCCGCCGACGAGATAGGCATGCTCGCGCGCCGGTACATGCACGAGTACGGGGCCACCCGCGACCACCTCTTCAACGTGGCCCTGGCCTGCCGCAACCGCGCCAACCAGAACCCGGCCGCGATGATGTACGACCGCCCGCTGACCCGCGAGATGTACATGACCGCCCGCTGGATCAGCGAGCCGCTCTGCCTCTTCGACAACTGCCTGGAGACGGACGGCGCGCTCGCCTGCGTGATCGTCTCCGCCGAGCGGGCCCGCGACTGCCGGCAGCGGCCGGTGTACGTCCACTCCGCCGCGCAGGGCCTGCCCGCCCAGCACCACGGGATGGTCAACTACTGGAACGACGACCCGCTCACCGGCCCCGCCTGGACCGCCGCCCGGCATCTGTGGAAGCACGCCGACCTCACCCCCGAGGACGTGGACGTGGCGCAGATCTACGACGCGTTCACGCCCCTGATCCCCCTCTCGCTGGAGGGCTACGGGTTCTGCGGGCGCGGGGAGGGCGCGGCCTTCACCGAGGGCGGGGCCCTGGAGATCGGCGGACGGCTGCCGCTCAACACCGGGGGCGGCGGGCTCAGCGAGGCCTACGTGCACGGCTTCAACCTCATCAACGAGGGCGTGAAGCAACTGCGGGGCACCAGCACGGCACAGGTGCCGGGTGCGGCGACCTGTCTGGTCACGGCGGGGGAAGGGGTCCCCACCTCCGCGCTCCTGCTGAGGAACTGAGGGACGGGATGGCTGAGATGACGAAGACGGCCGACGCGAGCGGGGAGCGGGGCGACGAGGACCTCCTCTCCCCCGTCCCCGACGACGACGGGGCGCCCTTCTGGCGGTACGCGGCCCGCGGCGAACTCCGCGTCCAGGCCTGCGCCGACTGCGGTGAGCTCCGCTTCCCGCCGCGCCCCTGCTGCCCGCACTGCCACTCCTTCGCGGACACGTGGCACCTGACGAACGGGCGCGGCCGGATCTGGTCCTACGTCGTGCCGCATCCGCCGCTGCTGCCCGCCTACGCGGCGCTGGCCCCCTACGACGTGGTCCTGGTCGAGCTGGACGAGGCGCCCCGGATCCGGCTGGCCGGGAACCTGGTGAGCGGACCGGACGCCCCCCTCGGCTCCGTGCCGCCGGGGCGGATCCGGATCGGGGCCCGGGTACAGGCGGTGTTCGCCGAGGTGAACGGCGTGACCGTGCCCCGCTGGGTACTGGAGCGGACGTGAGCGGGGCACGGGGAGCGGGCGGGAACGGAACGCCGGGGACGGGGGCGGACGGGGTGCCGGGAGCCGACGGGACCAGGACGCCGGGAGCGAGCGGGACCGGGGTGCCGCGAACCGGCGGGACCCGGGCTCCGGGGGCCGGCGGGCTCTCGCTGGACGTCGACAAGGACACCGGGGTCGCGGTCCTCACGCTCGACCGGCCCGACCGGCTCAACGCCCTCGATCTCGCGACGGCCGCCGAACTGGCCTCCGCCTGGCGGGCGTTCCGGTTCGACGACACCGTACGGGCGATCGTGGTCACCGGCGCGGGACGGCGGGCCTTCTGCACCGGGATCGACCGCTCCGCCGAGGTTCCGCAGCCCAACTCGCCCTACATGGTGGACGATCCGCTCGCCGTGATCGGTCCGAAGACCAACGGCCTGTTCAAGCCGGTGATCGCCGCCGTGAACGGGATCGCCTGCGGCGGTGCCTTCTACCTGCTGGGCGAGGCGGAGTTCGTCGTGGCCGACGAGGAGGCCACCTTCTTCGACCCGCACACGACGTACGGGATGGTCAGCGCGTACGAGTCCGTCTACCTCGCGCAGCGGATGCCGTTCGGGGAGGTGGCCCGGATGGCGCTGATGGGGACGGCCGAGCGCGTCTCGGCGCGGCGGGCCCACGAGGTGGGCCTGGTGTCCGAACTCGCGCCGCCGGGCGAGGCGTTGGCGGCGGCCCTCGCGTGCGCGCGGGTCATCGCGTCGTACCCGCCCGAGGGGGTCCAGGGGACCGTGCGGGCGCTGTGGCAGGCGCAGGAGGCGACCCGTGCGGCGGCCCTGGCGCACGCCCCCCAGCTCGTCTCCCTCGGCAACCTGCCGGGCGAGCGGCAGGCCGAACTGTTCGCGGCCCGGCGCCCCGGGTTCCGGCTGCGCTGAGGCCGCCCGGGCGGCCGGACCGCTCCGGGCCGGGCGGGGAAACACCGGAGGCGGGGCGGAGCGGGCCGGGCCGCTGTTCGCTCCGTGTGGCGGACCGGTCACGCGGGGCGTAGCCTCGCAGCCGGAGCGGCTTCCGCAGGCCGTCCGCGCGAACGACGGCCGCCGTCCGGAGACCCTTCCGTGCCCGGTGCGGCGGCCGTCGCAGAAGCCCCGGCCGCCTGGCCCGGACCCGTCCCGCGTGCGGGGCAGGCGGGGGCCCGCACGGCACGGATCCGGCCCGGCTCAGGTCGTGCGCGCGGTCCCCGTGCCCTTCTCCGCGTCCAGCGCGTACACGCAGCGGTCCTTGCTGCAGGCGTACACGACGCCGTCCTTGACCACGGGGGCGCCGGTGATCTCGCCGCCGGTGGCCAGCTTCCAGCGCAGCCGCCCGTCGTCGGCCTTCAGGGTGTACAGGAGGTGGTCGGTGGAGCCGAAGTGGATCCGGCCCTCGGCCACCGCCGGAGCGCCCACCAGGTCGCCGCCGGCCTGGAAGCGCCACTTCGGGGTGCCGGTGACGGCGTCCAGCGTGTACAGGCCCTTGCCGCTGCCCACATGGACGTGTCCGGCCGCCACGAGGACCGGCTCGGTCGAGGCGCGGGACTCGGTGGCGATGCGCCAGCGGTCACGGCCGTCGGTGGCGTCGAGGGCGTAGACCGTGCCGAGGTAGTCGGCGAGGTAGACGCCGCCGCCCGTCACCGCCGGGCCCGGGGCGAAGGTCGGCGGGCTGAGGAAGACGGCCGGCGCCTCGAAGTGCCAGCGGACGTGACCGCCGGCCACGTCGATGGCAAGGACACGGGTGCCCGCGCAGATGTAGACGTAGCCGTCGGGCGCGTGGGTCATCCGGACCGGTACGCCGCCACAGGAGGCCGCGTCACCGATCGGGTACGACCAGCGCTCCTCGCCCGTACGGGCCTCCAGGGCGCGCAGCCGGGCGTCCTTCCAGACGTACACCGTGCCGTCGTGGATCGCCGGACCGGCCTCCGGGGACTCGAAGTCCGTCTGGGCGCCGCTGATCTCCCAGAGCTTCTGGCCGTTCGCGGCCTCCCAGGCCTGGACGCCGCCGCCGCGCGTGCCGGTGACGACCGTGCCGCGGTCGGCCTGCAGGGAGTAGACCCAGGCGTCCGTGGACAGCCGCCACAGGTCCGCGCCCTCCCGGGCCTCCAATGCGTAGAGCGTGGGCCCGTCGGACGCGTGGATGCGGCCGTCCGCGACGGCCATCGACCAGGCCACGTCCCGGGTCTTGAACCGGCGCCGCCCGGTCGCGACGTCGAGGGCGTGGACCTCGAAGGAGGTGACGTAGACGAGGTCGTCGGCGACCGCGGGGGTGCCCCACACGTCGTTCGACATGCGGAAGCGCCACGGGCGCCAGCCCGTGGAGGTGTCGGGCGCGGGGGCCACGGGCACCGGGGCCGGTTCGGCGCCGTTCACGCCGATACGGGGCCGGGACCAGGAGGCGGCGAGTCCGGCCTCCGGGGGCGGGGCCTTCACGGCCGCCGCGCGGGCGTCCAGGACCCGGGGTCCGGGGCCGATGGGCACCTTGCCGCCGGCGAGGCGCACGGGGCCGGTGTCGGGCGCGCCCACGGGGACCGCGGGGGCGTGCGAGGGCGGCGGGGGCAGGGCGGGGCGCCCGCCGGCGCTGCGTCCGCCGCCCGAGGCCGGCTGCTGGACCGGCGGACGGCCGCCGCGGCGGGTCTCGATCAGGCTCACCGCGCGCTCGGGCAGCCATGCGGAGGCCGTACCGCTGTCGTCGGAGCCGGAGCCGAAGAGGTGGGGGGCGAGCTGGGCCTGGAGGTCGGCCGGGTTGGGGCGGGCCGTGGCGTCCATCTGCATGCAGGACTCGATGAGCGGGCGCAGCTCGTCGGGCAGGCCCTCGAGGTCCGGGCCCTCGCGGAGCAGCATGAAGACCGTCTCGACGGGGTTGGCGCCGTGGTACGGGGCGTGTCCGGTGGCCGCGAAGACGAGCATCGAGGCGAGCGAGAAGACGTCGCTCGCGCCGGTGACGCTGCGCGAGTCCTTGGCCTGCTCGGGCGACATGTAGGCGGGGGTGCCGACGGCGACGTTGGTCATCGTCAGACGGGTGTTCGAGACGCCGGACGCGATACCGAAGTCGATCACGCGCGGCCCGTCCTCGACGACGAGGACGTTCGACGGCTTCAGGTCGCGGTGGACGAGCCCCGCCCCGTGGATCGACTGGAGCGCCTCCGCGACACCGGCCGCCAGCCAGCGCACCGCCTGGGCCGGGAGCGGCCCGCACTCGTTCACTATCTCCTCGAGCGAGGGCGCGGGAACGTAGGCGGTGGCGAGCCAGGGCACCGCGGCCCGGGCGTCGGCGTCGACGACGGCCGCCGTGTAGAAGCCGGAGACGGCACGGGCCGCCTCGACCTCGCGCGAGAAGCGGACCCGGAACAACTGGTCCTCGGCGAGCTCGGTCCTGACCGTCTTGATCGCCACGCGCCGGCCGGAGGCCGAGCGCGCGAGATAGACCAGCCCCATGCCGCCGGCACCCAGCCGGCCCAGCACCTCGAACGGCCCGATCCGGCGCGGATCGTGCTGCGTCAGCTGATCCACCACTTGCCTGCCACCTCCCCGTACGGGTCGCGTCATCCACGTATGAACGCGGCCCAGTGCAGCGTCTCACCACCGCACCGCCATGGCGGCACGCACCCCGATTCTTCCTGGCCGAGCCTCCGGTTGCGAACCCGGGGGCGGATCGGGGTGTCTCATGACAAAACAGCCGCCCCGACAGGAGTACGGCTGCGGGGGCGTCATGGTTCAGGGCCGAAATGCGCCCCTCACCCCAGAAGTACCCCGCTCGGGGGCCCGGAAGTGCCGTCCCTCACGTCGAAATGCCCCACACCTCACCGCGGAAGCGTTTCGGCCGTTGCCGGCGGGCCCTCACCGGCGGTTCCCGGCGGCCGTGAACCGGGACCCGTCCCCCGGCGTCACGCCTGGTCGCGGCACCGTCACCGTTGGAGCAGGGCGAACGAGGCGCCCTGGTTGTCGGTGACGACGGCCACCCGCCCGTACGACGTGTCGAAGGGTGTCACCTGGACCCGGCCGCCGAGCCTGTTCACCGTACCGAGTGTCGCCTCGCAGTCCTCGACCCCGAAGTGGACGAGGAAATGGGGCGGCATCTCGGCCGGAAAGACACCCGTGACCGGAACGCGGCCGAAATCGGGGGTCGCCTCGGGGCCGAAGAGGGCGTCGTGGAACAGGGTGCCGTAGAAGCGGTCGACGGTGGCGGTGTCGCGGGCGTAGAGCTCGGCCCAGCAGAACGTGCCCGGCTCGTGGTGCCGGGCGAAGCCGGTGTGGGTGCCGCGCTGCCAGAGGCCGAAGACGGCGCCCTCCGGGTCGGTGGCGAGGGCGGCCGTGCCGAGCTCGCCCGAGGCGCCCACCGCCGTGGGCACGGCGATGACCGCGCCGCCCGCCGCGACGATCCGCCGGGTGAGCGCCTCGCCGTCCGGGGTCGCGAAGTACACCGTCCACACCGTGGGCATCCGCCCGTCGAGCTTCGGCGTGAGCGCGGCGACCGTTTCGCCGTCCAGTTCGGCCCAGCCCTGCGGCGCGGACTCCTCGGGGAACGTCCAGCCGAACAGCTCGCCGTAGAAGCGCTTGCCCGCCTCCACGTCGGGGAGCTGTGCGTCGACCCAGCAGGGCACACCCTCGGGGAACTCGGCGACAACCGCTGATTCGGCCATGCGGCCAAGCTAACGGCCCGCCGGTCATCCCGCAGGGCGTGCGCACCTGCTCCGGTGACGCCCCGTCCCTGCTCAGGGGCCCCGCGCGGAGTTCTCGCGGGGCTTTCCGGGGGCGGAGCACGCACGCGATCCCCGCGCCGTTCCCGGGGACCGCGCGGGAAAGGCGCCGAGTCGCCGGGGGCCGCGCGGGAATTTCCACGGGAACGCGGACGGCGTTCGTACGGGCCCCCGGGAATGCGAGCCGCCTTTCCCACGGGACCCGTTACGGCCGGAGCGCACCCTTCCGCTCGGACCGTACTCCCGCGACGGAACCGGAGAAACGGCGGAAGACCTGGTGAACCCCTCCCCGAACCCCGTCCGAACCCCCCTGGAACCCCCGCGATGTACGGCCGCACCCCATTTGCAGTCGGCCGAATCGCGCTCCGATCACCCCTCGGTAAGCTGACGGCATGACAGGACAAGTGCGTACCGTCGACGGCCGCGTGGCCGGACGACGTGGGCAGGCGACCCGGCAGAAGCTGCTCGACTGCCTCAGCGAGATGCTCAGCTCATCGCCCTACCGTGACGTCAAAGTCATCGACGTCGCCCGGAAGGCGGGCACTTCACCGGCGACCTTCTACCAGTACTTCCCGGACGTCGAAGGCGCCGTCCTGGAGATCGCCGAGCAAATGGCCGCCGAGGGCGCCGCGTTGACCCAGTTGCTCGAAGGCCGATCCTGGGTCGGCAAGGCCGGATGGCAGACCGCGCAGGAACTCGTCGAGGGTTTCCTGGAGTTCTGGCGGAAGAACGACGCCATCCTGCGCGTGGTCGATCTCGGCGCCGCCGAGGGCGACAAGCGGTTCTACAAGATCCGCATGAAGATCCTGAACTCCGTGAACAACTCCCTTACGGATTCCGTCACCGAACTCCAGGCCAAGGGAAAGGTCGACAAGGACGTGAACCCGGCCGCGATGGCCGGTTCCCTCGTGGCCATGCTCGCCGCGGTCGCCTCGCATCAGAAGGGGTTCCAGACCTGGGGCGTCAAGCAGGCCGAACTCAAGCCGAACCTCGCGCTGTTGGTGTATCTGGGCGTGACCGGGAAGAAGCCGACGAAGTAGCGCCCCGACGCCCCAGCTCCTGTCATGCGGGCGGCAGCCGCACCGGAGAAACCCTCCGACGGGCTGCCGCCCGCTGCGCTGTCCGGGCCCCGCGACCGGGCGGCACCCCGCACCGAGCGGTCACCCCGCACCGGCCCGGCAACCCGCACAGCCGCCCGGCGACCAAGCCATCGCCGGAAACCGGGCACGGCCGCCCCGTCCGCTCAGCGGGCCGTCCGCTCAGCCGGCCGCCCCCTCCGCCCTGCGCACGATCCTGAAGAGCCGTATCTCCCGGTCCACCCGGGCCTGGTACGTGGCGTACGGCGGCCAGAACGCCAGCACCGTCCTCCAGACCGCCTCCCGCTCCTCGCCCGTGAGCAGCCGGGCGGTCACGGGGATGTCCTCGCCCTTCCAGTTGATGACGGCGTCGGGAGAGGCGAGCAGGTTCGCGGTCCAGGCCGGATGATCCGTACGGCCGAAGTTGGACCCCACGAGGATCCAGCCGGACTCCGCGTCCCCGGCGGCACCAGGAGCAGCCCCCGCCCTCGCGGCTCCCACCCTGTCCGCCCCGCTCTCCGGCATGCAGGCCAGCGGCGTACGACGCTCGAGCCCGCTCTTCGCGCCGCGTGCGGTCAGTACGACTCCCGGCAGCATCTGGGCGCTGAGCAGCACCTTCCCGCGGGTGAGCCGGTGCACGGCCCGGTCGAGGGCCGGGATGAGATGCGGGGCGACCCGGGCGAACGTCCGGGTGGAGGACACCCGCTGCACCAGCCGCACCCCGGGCATCCCCCGCGCCCCGGTCCCGGTCCCCGCCTTGCCGCCCGCTCCCGTACCGCTCTCCCCGCGCGAAGCCCCTGACGCCGCCATCAGACCGTCACCTCCCCGCCGTCGAAGAGCCGCGCCGCCTCGGCCGCGTGGGCGCGCAGCCGGTGGACGGGGCCGAAGAGCAGTTCGTCGCCGGAGGCGCGCTTGAAGGAGAGATGGGCCTCGTGCTCCCAGGTGAAGCCGATGCCCCCGTGGAGCTGGATGCCCTCGGAGGCGGCGGTGCGCAGCGCCTCCAGCGCCTGGGCCAGCGCGAGGGCGCCCACGCGCTCACCGCCCGTCCCCACGGACCAGGCCGCGTAGTAGGCCGCGGACCGGGCCGACTGCACGCCCACGTACACGTCCGCGAGCCGGTGCTTGACCGCCTGGAAGGAGCCGATGGCCCGCCCGAACTGCTCGCGTCGGCCGACGTGTTCGACGGTGCGCTCCAGCGCGCGGTCGGCGGCGCCGACGGCCTCCACCGCGAGGACGGAGGCCGCTGCGTCCCCGGCGGCGGCCAGCGCCGCGGGCACGTCGGCCTGGTCGTCGCCCAGCAACTCCGCTTCCACGTCCCGCAGTTCGATCCGGGCCTGCGGACGGGTCGGGTCGAGGGAGGTCTGCCGTGCGCGGACGAGCCCGTCGGCGTCGCCCCGCACCAGGAAGAGGAGCGTCCGGGACCGCGCGAAGCCGCCGGTGTGCGCGGCCACCACGAGGAGTCCGGCGCTGTGCCCGTCGAGCACCTGCGCCGCCTGCCCGTAGAGCCGCCAGACCCCCTCCGCCCGCCGGGCCTGGACGCCTCCGGCCCGGCCGCCGCCCGCCCAGTCGCCGCGGTTGTCGCCGGTCAGCCCGAGCGCGGTGGCCAGACCCGTGCCGGGGACCGCGAGGGCGGCGGTCCCCGTGCCCGAGGCCAGCGGCGGCAGCAGGGCGGAGCGCTGCGCCCCGGTGCCGAGGGCCAGGATCAGCGGGGCGGCGAGGACGGCGGTGGACAGCAGGGGCGAGGGGGCGAGAGCGCGGCCCGACTCCTCGCAGGCGAGGGCGAGTTCGGTCATCGTGCAGCCGACGCCGCCGTACTCCTCGGGGAGGGCGAGTCCGGGCAGTCCGAGCCGCTGCGCGAGGGCCTCCCAGAGCGCCTGGTCGTAGCCGGCGGAGGTCTGCTCGGCGGCCCGCAGCTCGTGCGGACCGCACCGTTTCGCCAGCAGCTCCCGCAGGGCGCGGCGGATCTCCTCCTGCTCCGCGGTGAGATGGGCATCCATGGGCGCGTTCCTCCCTCGTCGGGGGGCCGATCCGGCAGGCCGATCTGACGGGCCGTCATGTTAGGGCGGAGGGTCCCAGATGCACAGGGGCGTGACGCCCTCCCGGCGAAGGGGTTATCTGATGTACCGTCAGATTCATGACTCCCGCCATCCCGGGGCACAGCCGTCGAAAGGTCGCCGTCGTCGGCATATCCCTGTCCGACTGCGGCCGTGTGGACGAGGCGACCCCGTACGCGCTGCACGCCCAGGCCGCACGCCGGGCGGTGGCCGACTCCGGTCTGGACCGCTCGGTGATCGACGGACTCGCCTCGGCGGGGCTCGGCGTCCTCGCGCCCGCAGAGGTGGCCGAGTACCTGGGGCTGCGGCCCACCTGGGTCGACTCGACCTCCGTCGGCGGCTCCACCTGGGAGGTCATGGCGGCCCACGCGGCGGACGCCATCGCGGCGGGCCACGCGAACGCGGTCCTGCTGGTCTACGGCTCCACGGCCCGCGCCGACATCAGGGCGGGCCGGCGCACCGGCAACCTCTCCTTCGGCGCCCGGGGCCCCCTCCAGTTCGAGGTCCCCTACGGCCACACCCTGGTCGCCAAGTACGCGATGGCCGCCCGCCGCCACATGCACACGTACGGCACCACGCTCGAACAGCTCGCCTCGGTGGCCGTCCAGGCCCGCGCGAACGCGGCCCGCAACCCGGAGGCGATGTTCCGCGACCCGGTCACGGTCGACGACGTCCTGTCGGGGCCGATGATCGCGGACCCCTTCACCAAGCTGCACTGCTGCATCCGCTCCGACGGCGGCGCGGCGGTGCTGCTGGCGGCCGAGGAGTACGTGCGCGACTGCCGTACGGCCCCGGTGTGGGTGCTCGGGACCGGCGAGCACGTCTCCCACACCACGATGTCCGAGTGGGCGGACTTCACGGTCTCCCCGGCGGCGGTGAGCGGCCGGCTCGCCTTCGAGCGGGCCGGGGTGCGCCCCGCCGAGATCGACTTCGCCGAGATCTACGACGCCTTCACCTACATGACCCTGGTGACCCTGGAGGACCTCGGTTTCTGCGCCAAGGGCGAGGGCGGCGCCTTCGTGGAAGCGGCGAAGGGACGGCTCCTGGTGGACGGCGAACTGCCGGTGAACACGGACGGGGGCGGGCTGTCGGCCCAGCACCCAGGCATGCGCGGCCTGTTCCTGCTCGTGGAGGCCGTACGACAGCTCCGGGGCGAGCTCCCCGAGGGCCGCCAGGTACGACGCCCCGACGGGAGCCTGCCCGAGCTGGCGGTGGCGTCCGGGACGGGGGGCTGGTTCTGCTCCTCGGGGACGGTGGTGCTGGGCCGGGGGTGAGGCCCGGGCCGATCCGAGCCGGCCCGCCGGACGACCGGGCGCCCGCCCCCGGCCACCCGGACCCCGCGAACCACCGCGCGCGCCACCGCCCGGTCCCGCGCGTTCCCCGATCCCCGGGGGAGCCGGTGAGGACCGGAGGGGAAGCCGGTGAGAACCGGAGGGGGAGCGGGGGAGTATCGGAAGCCGAGGACGATACTCGGAGCATGGAACCGGATCTTCATGAACTGCTGAGATCGCTGCGGGTGTGGGACACGGAGCTGCCCGGCTTCACGCCGGAGGACGCCCCGGCGGACCCGCTGACCCTGTTCACCCGGTGGTTCGCGGAGGCCGCGGCGGCCGGGCAGCCCGAGCCGCACACGATGTCGCTCGCGACGGCCGGCGAGGACGGCCTGCCCGACGTGCGGACCGTGATGCTGCACGGCGCGGACGACGCCGGCTGGGCGTTCGCCTCGCACGTGACGAGCCGCAAGGGACGCCAGCTCACCGAGCGGCCGTACGCGGCCCTCGGCTTCTACTGGCCCGCGCAGGGGCGCCAGATCCGGGTCCGCGGCCCGGTCGCGGCCGCGTCGCCCGAGGAGAGCCAGGCGGATCTGCACGCCCGCTCCACCGGGGCGCTGGCCGCCGCCCTGGTGGGCCGGCAGAGCGAGGCCCTGGCCTCGCGGGACGCGCTGGACCGGGCCTCGGACGCGGCCTGGGAGCGGGCCGGGGACACCCCGGACGCCCCCGCCCCCACCTGGACCCTCTACCGCCTGCGTCCGGACGAGGTCGAGTTCTTCCAGGGCGACGCCCGCCGCCGCCACACCCGTCTCGTCTACCGCCGCGCGGAGACGGGCTGGACGACCGAGCTGCTGTGGCCCTGAGACCCGGCCCGCTCCCCGGAACCGCCCCCGCCCACCCGCGGGACCCGCGCTCCTACGCCGCCCCGTGCGTGAAGCCGTACACCGCGAAGTCGGAGACGGGCCGGTAGCCGATGCGCCGGTACAGGCCGTTGCTGGTCGGGTTGGAGAGGTCGGTGAACAGCAGGACCTCACGGACGTCCGTGGCGAGGGCGGCACGGGTCACCTCCGCAGTGACGGCGCCGGCGTATCCCCGGCCGCGCAGGTGCGCGGGGGTGTAGACGGGGCCGACCCGGAGCTGCCCGGCGACCGGCCGGGTCAGGCCCGCCATGGCGACGGGGGTGCCGTCGGGGATCTCCCACAGGGTGATGCCGCCGTAGGAGATCCGGTCGTCGGCCCAGACGCCGGGGTCGCCGTGTCCGCCCTCCCCGATGGCCTCGGCGAACTCCGTGTACCAGCGGCCGAGCAGGTCCCGGTCGCCCGCGTCCGCGACCCGGGGGCGGCCGGGCGGTGCGGGCTCGGGCACCGACAGCTCGCCGAGCCGGTACAGCCGATCGCTCCGGAGCAGCGCGGGCGTCGCCCCGGTGCGCCGTCCCCAGGCCTCGGCGAAGGCATCGGCGGTCGCGGTGTCGGCCGCGACCCCGGACACCTCGGTCCCGGCGTCCGCGAGCAGCGCGGTGAGCGCCTGGACGCCGGGCTCGTCCAGCGGGGTGACGTTCAGCGGGTACGGGGGCGTGCGGAAGAAGGCCGCGCGGACCTCCCCGGAGTGCTCCAGGGCTCCGAAGACCGGCGTGTCCTTCCCGTACCGGTCCATGCCGCCTCTACGGAGTCCTTCCGTCACGGTCAGCGCGACGGTGTGCTGCGCGGGCCGCGAGCGGAGGAAGTCCCCGGCCAGCGCGAGGAACGCGTCGAGGTCGTGGGTGAGCCGCCAGTCGTACGTCACGGAGGTGTCCATGCCGGATGATCCCGCGCGGCCGGGCCGCCCCGCCTCCGGTTTTCGGCGTGCTCCGGAGCGGCACCGAGGAGGGTTTCCGCCGGCGTCGAACGCCCAGGGAGTGACCGGTGGGCCCGAAGGGGCTTGAATGACTGGATGGCCGACGTCCGTCTGCAGTTCTCCGTCCAGCCCGAACCCGAGCTGACCGGCCTCGGGCTGCGGCTGCGCCCCTGGGACCCGGAGTCCGACGCCGACGTGTCGGCGTATCTGCGCGGGCTGGCCGATCCCGAGTTCCAGCGCTGGAACACCCCGCTCAGGTTCGTCCGGGACATCGACTCCGCCCGTGAGGCGCTGCGGACCCGCGTCGCGGCGGCGACGAGCGGCACCGGGTTCTCCTTCTGCGTCACCGACGCCGGGTCCGGCGAGACGCTGGGCCACATCGGTGTCAACGAGATCGACCACGTCATGAGCTGCGCCCGTGTCGGCTACTGGGTGCTTCCGGACTCCCGGGGCCGCCGGGTCGCCACCCGGGCGCTCGGCCTCGTCGCCCGGTTCGGTTTCACGGAGCTGGCCCTGAACCGCCTCGAACTCGGCCACGCCGTGGGCCACGACGTGTCGTGCCGGGTCGCCGAGCACTGCGGGTTCCGGCAGGAGGGAACGCTGCGCGGCGCGATGTTCGAGGCCGGCCGCCATGACGCGTTCCGCGACGTGCACCTGCACGGCCGGCTGGCGACGGACCCGGACCCGACGCCCTCGACCTGAAGGGTGTCGCAGCCGGTCAGCCACCGGCGCCCGTCACGGGCCGAAAGACGGGGATCCCCGCCCGGAAGGCCACATCCAGCTCCATCCCGATCCGCAGGTCCGCCTCCTCGCAGCCGATGACCTCGGTCATCATCCGGGGCCCCTCCGCGAGGTCGACGACGGCGGCGGCGTACGGGACGCGCTCGCCGAACGGCGGCAGGTCGTTGCGGTGGACGACCGACCAGGTGTGGAGGGTGGCGCGTCCGCTCGCGCCCCGCCAGCTCACGTCCTCGCTCCAGCAGTACGGGCAGAACTCCCGGGGGTAGTGGTGGACGCGGTCGCAGGCGGCGCAGTGCCGGATCAGCAGCCGTCCCTCGGCGGCGGCGTCCCAGTAGGGCCGGGTGAAGGCGTCCGGCTCGGGTTCGCCGTACCCGCCGCTCATCGGAAGAGCCCGAGGGCGTCGTCCAGGGACCAGGTCTGCCAGGACATCGCGAACAGGGCGACGGCCGAGATCAGCGCCATCATCGCGTTCTGCCCCTGCTCCGCCCAGTCGTGGATCATGAGGGTGAAGTACAGGACGTTGAGGAGCAGGCCCGCGACCAGGGCGACGGGGGTCAGCAGCCCGGCCACGAGCCCGAGGCCGAGTGCCAGCTCCGCGTACACGACGACGTAGGCCATCACCTTGGGCCGTGGGGCGACGACCGTCTCGAAGCCGGAGCGCACGGCGCTCCACCGGTGCTTGGCGGCGACGTCGGCCGCCCAGGCGATTCCGGTCCCGCGCTCGAACCAGCCCTTCCTGTCCTTGTGCCGCCAGCTCTCGAGCCACCACAGCCCGAGCCCGACGCGGAGCACGGCCAGCCATTCCGCCCCGCCGAGCCAGATCGTGTCCATGGGCGAACCTCCCGCAGAGGAGCCGTATCTGACGGAACGTCAGTTTCGACTCCGAGCGACGCCCGCGCAAGAGCCGGGCGACACCCGCCCGAAATCAGAACGCCCTCTCTCCCCCGGGGCGCACGGACCCACCCCCCACGCTCCCGCAAAAGGCGTACACCCCGGCGCCCACCTGCGGCGACAACGCCCTTCCCGCACATCCCCACCACACCGAAGTGACCTACGCCACCGGGCCCACCCACCCCTCCCACAGTCGTGACCAGTTCGCAACCGATTCCCCTCTTGACCGAGACCTATCAAGCAAAGTCGTGATTACGCTCGCGCTATGGCCGACACGACTGCTTCCACGACCTCCCGCACGGTGCCCTCGCACGAGGACCGCCCCGTGTACGTGATCGGAGGCGGCCCCGGAGGGCTCGCGGCGGCGTACGCGCTGCGCGCCCGGGGCGTACGAGCCGTCGTGCTGGAGAAGTCGGACCAGGTCGGCGCCTCCTGGCGCAACCACTACGACCGGCTGCACCTGCACACCACCCGGCGGCTGTCCGCGCTGCCGGGGCTGTCGATGCCGCGCTCGTTCGGCCGCTGGGTGGCACGCGACAACGTGGTGCGCTACCTGGAGAAGTACGCCGAGCACCACGGTCTGGAGATCGTCACCGGCGTGGAGGTCTCCCGCATCGAGCCCGCGCCGGGCGGCGACGGCTGGCTGCTGCACGCCACGGGCGGACGGGAGCTGACCGGCAGCGCGGTGGTCGTCGCGACCGGCTTCAACCACACCCCGCGCATTCCCGACTGGTCCGGGCGCGACGGCTACACCGGCACGCTGCTGCACGCCGGGGAGTACCGCAACCCGGCCCCCTACGCCGGCCGCGACGTCCTCGTCGTCGGCGTCGGCAACACCGGCGCCGAGATCGCCGTGGACCTGGTCGAGGGCGGCGCCTCGCGCGTACGGCTGTCCGTGCGCACCGCGCCGCACATCGTGCGCCGCTCGACGGCGGGCTGGGCCGCGCAGTTCACGGGAATCGCCGTACGAAGACTGCCGGTGCGCCTCGTGGACGCGCTGGCGGGTCCGATGGCGAAGCTGAGCGTGCCCGATCTGTCGGCGCAGGGGCTGCCCCGCCCGTCCACCGGGCTCTACTCCCGCGTCAACGAGGGGGCCATCCCCGTCCAGGACGTCGGCATCATCGACGCCGTGCGCAAGGGGAAGGTCGAGGTCGTGGCGGCGGTGGAGGGGTTCGAGGACGACAAGGCCGTCCTCGCCGACGGGAGCCGGATCGATCCGGACGTGGTCATCGCGGCGACGGGGTACTCGCGGGCCCTCGAGGGCATGGTCGGGCACCTCGACGTGCTCGACGGGCGGGGGCGTCCGGTCGTCCACGGCGGGCGGAGCCCTCGCAATGCACCGGGCCTGTACTTCACCGGGTTCACCAACCCGATCAGCGGCATGTTCCGCGAACTGGCCCTCGACGCAGAAAAGATCGCCAAGACCATCTCCCACCACACGCCCAGCCCCACCCCCCGCTGAGGCAACGCGGCCCCGGACCCCGGCACCCGGCACCCGGCACCCGGCACCCGGCACCACACTCGCCGCCCCGCCCCACCGGCACCCAGCGCTGCACCCACGGCCCCCACAGGCACCCGGCACGACCCCGTAGCCCCAAGCGGTTTTTCGCCCCCTCCGCCCCTACCCTTCCCGTCCCTGGGGCTCCGCCCCAGACCCCGCTCCTCAAACGCCGGAGGGGCTGAATTTTCGTCGGCCGGGGCTGGAATTGGCCCCGCGCCCGAGAGCGGGCCGGAGGGATGGCCACCCCTGGGGCTCCGCCCGGACCCTGCTCCTCAAGCGCGCGAAGGGCTGAAACTCAGCCACGATCCACCGGCACCCGGGATCCGGCGCGAGGGGCCGTGCCGGTACATCGATGCCCGTCGCCACTAACGTCCACCACTACGTCCAACGGCGACGGGCTGATGCACCGGCACGGCCCCGACCCACCACCGGACCGGAACGCGGTACGTCACACCCCGTACCGGGTACCTAACACAAGCCCACCCCTGCACAACGGTTCCTGACACGGCGTCAGTTAAGTAATCTGACAGTGCGTCAGTTATCCATTGGCTGTCACACAGGAGCGGGCGGACCGATGCTTGGATCAACCCACGGCACCCTCACCACCGACTCCCGCCGGGCCCGGGTCATCGCCTGCGGCGAGCAGCCCTCCCCGGTCGTGCACGGACGCCCGGCCGACGTCGACGACCTCGACGTCAGCGGCCGCCCGCTGTACGCCCCAGTCCCCGACCTGGACCGCTTCTTCCGCCCCGAGTCCGTGGCCGTCATAGGCGCCTCGGACACCGAGGGCCGGCCGAACACAGGCATCACCCGTCAGCTGATCGCCTGGGCGGACAGGGTCGGCGCCCGCCTCCACCCGGTGCACCCCACCCGCCGAACGGTCTTCGGCCTGACCTGCCTCCCCACCGTGGCAGACCTCCCGGACCAGGTCGACCTGGCGGTACTCCTCGTCGCCGACCCCCTCCCCCTGATCGGCCAACTGGCCGAGGCCAAGGTGAAGTTCGCGGTCGCGTTCGCCTCCGGATTCGCCGAGACCGGCACCGAGGGCGCCGCCGCCCAGGCCAGACTCGCCGCCGCCGTCACCGGCTCCGGCCTGCGCCTGCTCGGCCCCAACACCAACCTCAACGCCTTCGAGCACTTCCGCGAGGACCTCGAAGGCCCCGCGATCGCCCTGATCACCCAGTCCGGCCACCAGGGCCGGCCGGTGTTCGCGATGCAGCAGCTCGGGGTCCGCCTGTCCCACTGGGCCCCCACCGGCAACGAGGCCGACCTGGAGACCGCGGACTTCATCTCCTACTTCTCGGAGCGCCCCGAGGTCGGCGCCATCGCCTGCTACGTCGAGGGTCTCAAGGACGGCCGCTCCTTCCTGCTCGCCGCCGACCGCGCCGCCCGGCGCAAGGTGCCCGTCGTCGCGGTGAAGGTCGGCCGCACGGAGACCGGCGCCCGCACGGCGGCCTCGCACACCGGCAAGCTGACGGGCGCGGACGCCGTGGTGGACGCGGCGATGCGGCAGTTCGGCGTGATCCGGGTCGACGGGCTCGACGAACTCCAGGACACCGCGGCCCTGCTGGCACGGGCCCGCACCCCGCAGGCCGACGGGGTCGTGGTCTATTCGATCTCCGGCGGAACGGGAGCGCACTTCGCGGACCTGGCGACCGAGGCGGGACTCAGTCTCCCGGCCCTCTCGGAGGCCAAGCAGACGGAGCTGCACACCTGGATACCCGGCTACCTGAACGTGGCCAACCCGGTCGACAACGGCGGGCACCCGGTGGGCGACCATCGCGGCCGGAAAATCATCGACGCGATCCTCGCCGACCCCGCGGTCGGGGTGCTGATCTGTCCGATCACGGGACCGTTCCCGCCGATGAGCGACAGGCTGGCGCAGGACCTGGTGGACGCGGCGGAGCAGACGGACAAGCTGGTCTGCGTGGTGTGGGGGTCGCCGGTGGGCACGGAGGCGGCGTACCGGGAGACGCTGCTGGGGTCGTCCCGGGTCGCCACGTTCCGTACGTTCGCGAACTGCATCACCGCCGTCCGCGCCCACCTGGACCACGCGCGCTTCACCGCCGCGTACCGCTCGCCGTTCGACGAGGCGCCGCGCACCCCGTCGCCCTCGTTCCGCAAGGCCCAGGCCCTGATGCGCCCGGGCCAGCAGCTGAGCGAGCACGCGGCGAAGCAGCTGCTGCGGGCGTACGGGATCAGGGTGCCGCGCGAGCAGCTGGTGACGAGCGCGGCGGCGGCGGTGCGGGCGGCGAGCCAGGTCGGCTACCCGGTGGTCATGAAGGCCTCCGGGGCGCAGATCGCGCACAAGACCGAGCTGGGTCTGGTCAAGATCGGGCTGACCTCGGCGAGCCAGGTGCGGGACGCGTACCGCGAGCTGACGGACATCGCCCGCTACGAGGGGATCTCCCTGGACGGGGTCCTGGTCTGCCAGATGGTGGAGCGGGGTGTCGAGATGGTGGTGGGTGTCACGCACGACGAGCTGTTCGGGCCGACGGTCACGGTCGGGCTGGGCGGGGTGCTCGTCGAGGTGCTGCGGGACGCGGCCGTACGGGTGCCGCCGTTCGGTGAGGACCAGGCGCGGGCGATGCTGTCCGAGCTGCGCGGGCGGGCGCTGCTGGACGGGGTGCGCGGAGGTCCGCCGGTGGACGTGGACGCGCTGGTCGAGGTGGTGATCCGGGTCCAGCGGCTGGCGCTCGAACTCGGTGACGAGATAGCTGAGTTGGACATCAATCCGCTGATGGTGCTGCCCAGGGGACAGGGGGCGGTCGCCCTGGACGCACTGGTGCTGTGCCGCTGACCGGAGCCCGCACCGAACCTCCCCCCCGCACCCACCCGAACCGGAGCCCCCGATGACCACCTCCGAAGCCCCCGAAC
>NZ_KL647041.1:0-2676 GCF_000725495.1 Streptomyces aureus | reverse complement strand
CCCCCCGCCCCACCCGCCGAACCCCTCACCCCACCCGCCGAACCCCTCACCACCGTGATAAGCCACACCACCGACAACGCAATCTCCTGGATCACCCTGAACCGACCGGAGGCGATGAACGCGCTCACCTGGGACCAGCGCGAACGCGTGATCGGTCTGCTCGCAGAGGCGTCCGCGGACCCAGGGGTGCGGGCCGTGGTCGTCACCGGCACCGGCCGCGGGTTCTGCGCGGGGGCGGACCTGCGGGGCGGGCCGCCGGCCGGCGACCGGGTGCCGGGGGACGTTGCGCGCACGATCCGGCTGGGCGCGCAGCGCCTGATCGCCGCCGTCCTCGACTGCGAGAAGCCGGTGATCGCGGCGGTCAACGGCACGGCGGCCGGGATCGGGGCGCACCTGGCCTTCGCCTGCGATCTGGTCCTCGCGGCCGAACAGGCCCGCTTCATCGAGGTGTTCGTGCGCCGGGGTCTCGTACCGGACGGCGGCGGGGCGTATCTGCTGCCGCGGCTGGTGGGCCCGCGGCGGGCCAAGGAGCTGATGTTCTTCGGCGACGCGCTGAGCGCGGCGGACGCGGAGCGGATCGGGCTGGTCAACAGGGTGGTGGCGCCCGACGAGTTGGAGAAGACGGCCCGCGCGTGGGCGGAGCGGCTGGCCGCAGGGCCCACCCGCGCGCTCGCGCTCACCAAGCAGCTGGTCAACGCCTCCCTGGACACCGACCGGGCGACCGCCTTCGCGGCGGAGGCGGCGGCACAGGAGATCAACATGACGACGGCGGACGCCAACGAGGGGGTGGCGAGCTTCGTGGAACGCCGAAGCCCCCACTACAAGGGCCGCTGAGGGCGGCGCTCCTCACCCCCGCCGCAGCACCCGCAGATCCCCCGCGTCGGGGTCCCCGAAGAGCACGAAGAGTTCCGGGTGGGCCTCGGTGCCGCCGATCGTCCAGTACGTGTCGTGGCCGCAGTCGCCCACGCGGACGACCACGCCGTCACGCCGCCCGGTGGAGGGCCCGTCGGCGTACGGGTCGTAGCGGCCCGCGGTGTCGAGGAACCACTTGCCGGTGCCGTCGCAGCGCGTGAACTCCTTGGTGGTCACGTCCTCGAACTCGGGCTGCGCGGGCACGGCCGAGAGCTCGGCCCTGCCGCCGGCGCGCAGCCGCAGCACGGCTCCGTGGTCGCCGCGCCAGACGCCGGTGAGCCGGTCGGCGCCGAGCTTCGGGGGTTCGTACTCCCGGATGAGCCCGGTGGCAAGACCCACCGTGCCCGCCGCCACGACGAGGACGCACGCCCCGAGGGCGAGGAGCGCCGAGCGGAGCCAGACGCGCCGCTCCTCCGGCGGGCGTCCGGTGAGGCGCTCGCGCCGTCGGGCCCGGGCGAGGGCCAGCGCGGGCAGGACTCCGGACACGGCGAGCAGCAGGGTCCCGGTGCCGGTGGGCGCGAGATGCAGGAGGACGACCGCGAGCGCGGCCCAGACCGCGCCGAGCAGCAGGACGAGGGCCAGGTGCCAGGCGGTCTCGGGCCCCCGGGCGCGGCGGCGCGCGAGCCGGGCGAGGGCGGCGGCCGGCATCGTGCACGTCACCGCGTGCAGCAGGCCGAGACCGGCGAGCAGGGGCGGTCCGAAGACCAGCAGGCACAGCAGTCCGAAGGCGGCGAGCCCGCCGCCGAGTCCCGCGCCGTGGTCGTCGTCGTCGAACGTCCCGACCCACCAGACCGCCGCGGCGACCGCGAACTGCGCGGCGCAGACGGCCGCGGCGAGGTTCACCTCCGCCGCGGTCCATGCCGACCGGAGGCGCCCGGTCCCCTCGGTGTTTCCCGACCCCATGGGGCGAAAGATACGCGGGCGCCCTCCGATGTGCCGCGAGGGCCCTCTCCGGCCCTCCCCCACGGTCTCCCGCCCCTTCCTATCTGACACTTCGTCAGCTTCAATGAAGGTGTGATGGGACACGCAGGGATGGCCGCCGCGGCCGTCCGCTACCTCAGGTCGGCCGGGGCCCCCACCGTGGCGGGGCCCGTCGAGGCGTTGCCGCGCCCGGATCTGCGCGCGGTCCGCGAGGACGAGCGGGCGCCGGTCGACCCGGCCCGGTTCCGGCGGGTGCTGGGCCACTTCGCGACCGGGGTGACCGTCGTGACGGCACCGGCCGCGGGGCACCCGGCGGGCCCGGCGGGCTTCGCCTGCCAGTCGTTCGCCTCGCTGTCCCTCGACCCTCCGCTGATCTGCTTCATGGTCGGCCGTACGTCCACGACGTGGCCGCGCATAGCCCGCGCGGGGGTGTTCTGCGTGAACGTGCTCGGCGCGCACCAGGGCGACTTGTGCCGCGGCTTCGCGGTGAGCGGGGCGGACAAGTTCGCGGGGGTGGTGTACGACGCCGCCCCGGCCTCCGGATCTCCCCGGCTCGCGGGCACCGCGGCCTGGATCGACTGCACGGTCCACGCGGTGCACACGGGAGGGGACCACCTGATCGTGGTGGGCCGGGTGGACGCCCTCGGCGCGAACGACGACGAGGTGCGGCCCCTGCTGTTCCACAAGGGCCGCTTCCTCACCTGACACGAGCCCGGCCCCGAAGCCACCCCGGAAGACCCGCACCCGGCGTCCTTCGCAGCCCCAGCCCCGAAACCACCCCACCCTTCACGCCGCACCCGGCGCAACCCCCACACCCCCGCCCCAAATCCGTCCCACCCCCAC
>NZ_JNZD01000015.1 GCF_000725495.1 Streptomyces aureus | reverse complement strand
CGTCCGTTCCAAGATCCCTGGAAGGCTTTCCGTGCACACCGTCCTCTTCCTGCTGCGGGCCGCTCTGGGCCTGGGCGGCGTCCTGGTGTACGTGTGGGAGCAGGACCGCCAGGCTTCGGGTCCGGGCTGGAGAAAGCCGCGGGTCTTCGCGGCTGCGGGGGCCGTACTGATCGCGACGCTGTGGGACGTCTCCGCCTAGACCTGGGTCGACGATGACCGGTGGCGAACGACGGGGCACGCTCGAGAATCCGGTCGCTGCTCGCATCGCGAAGCTGCGAAGGTGTCCGTCATGGATTCCGAGCCGCGTACTGACCTCACTCGTCACCATGACTCCGGGCGCTGGTTGGCCCGGTTCGCGGGCCGGGTGCTCGTGGTCTGTCCGCGGTGCGGGGGCCGGGCCCTCGTGATCCCCCGGCCGGGCCTTTCCGATCCCAAATACTTCAGCGAGCTTCTGTTCCAGCCGCGCCGCCTGGCGTGTGGGGGATGCGGTGCCGTCGCCGACTGGACACCCGAGGTGCGGGGGGCCGGGCTTGTCGGCGCGGTGCTGGGTGGCACTGAGGATCCGTTCTTCCAGCGGCCGCTGTGGCTGCAGACGCGTTGCGTCGGCCGGATCCTGTGGGCCTACAACGAGGATCACGTCGACGAGCTGTCCGCCTACGTCGGCGCGCACTTGCGAGAGCGTGGCGGAGCGCGGCCGACGAGGTCGATGATCGCTCGGCTGCCGGCCTGGATGAAACGGTCGGACAATCGCGCGGAGGTGCTGGCGGGTCTGGAGACGCTGCGCGCGCTGGCGGGACAGACGGCACCGGCCCACCGCTCCGATTGCGCACACGAGCGCGGTGACCGCCCACGAGCGCACCGGAGCATGTACTTCCGGGGCGGACCCTACGAGTCGTGAAGGCGGCCCTGGTCGAGTCCTCAGCCTTGGACGCATCGATCTCCCGACGCGACACCCCCGGACGACGTGGACAGCTGGTCCCGGATCCTGGGCGAACTCCCGGCCGGGCGGGACGCCGTCTGGACGGACGACGGGCGCACCCCTCTGATCCGGTTCGAGCCGTCCCGTGCGGGCACGGTCACCACGTTCATGGTGGAGGACCTCGTCGCGTCCGGGACCTCCGTCCGGGTCCATAGCGCCGGGCTGCCTCAACCGGGCGGACGTCGCGACAGCTTGTACAACCGGGCGGCCCTGGTAGTGAGGTAGCGCTGCTCGGGGGTGCTCGTGGTGAGGGCCGCCGCCTCGCGGTAGTGGTGCAGGGCCGGTGCGGGTTGTCCCGCCATCTCCAGTAGATGGGCCCGCACCGCGTGCATCCGGTGGTGGCCCGCGAGAGGGTTGCGGTCGCGCGCGTCGAGTCGGTCGAGCAACTCCAGCGCCGTGGCCGGGCCGTCGGTCATCGCGAGGGCGACGGCGCGGTTGAGGGTGACCAGCGGGTTGCCCGTCACATGTTCGAGCAGCTCGTACAGGCCGTGGATCTGCCGCCAGTCCGTGTCCTCGGCGCGGGCTGCCCCGGCATGGACGGCCGCGATGGCTGCCTGAAGGCGGTAGGCGCCGGGTGGGCCCTTGTGGGCGAACGTGCCGCGGAGGAGCGCGGTGCCCTCCCTGATCAGGCGATGGTCCCAGGACGAGCGGTCCTGCTCGGCCAGCGGGATCAACTCGCCGAGCGGGCCGGTACGCGCCGGCCGGCGTGCCTCCGTCAGCAGCATCAGGGCGAGCAGTCCGGCCGCCTCGCCCTCGGCCGGGACGATCCGGTGCAGTTGGCGGGCCAGTCGGACGGCCTCGCCGGACAGGTCCGCCCGGTGCAGCGCCGGGCCAGCGGTGGCGGCGTAGCCCTCGTTGAACAGCAGATACAGCACGTGCAGTACGGAGCGCAGCCGCATCGGCCAGTCCGGCGAACCCGGCACCGGCGTCTCGAAGGCGACCGACGACGCCTTGAGACGTTGCTTGGCCCTGCTGATGCGCTGCGCCATCGTGGCCTCGGGCACCAGATAGGCGGCGGCGATCTCGGCGGTCGTCAGTCCGCCGACCGCCCGCAGGGTCAGGGCGATCGCCGAAGCGGGCGTGAGGGTGGGATGGCAGCACAGGAACAGCAGGGTCAGGGTGTCGTCCCCGGCCGGCGCCGTCGGCGGGACCGGCTCCCTCGACACGCGTTCCTCGCGCTGCCGGCGTGCCGTCTCACTGCGGACCTGGTCGGTGCGGCGATGCGTCGCGGTCCGCAGCAGCCAGCCGTGCGGATTCTCCGGTATCCCGTGGACGGGCCAGTGCCGGGCCGCGGCGATCAGGGCTTCCTGGACCGCGTCCTCGCATGCGTCGAAGTCCCCCTGCCGTCGGGCGAGCTGTCCGAGGACCTGCGGCACCAGGGAGCGCAGCAGGTCCTCCGTCTCCGTACCGTCGGTCACAGGTCGAACGCCACGGCGTCCATCACCTGGCGCACCTCGACCGGCTGCCGCGTCGGAACCCCGCCCGGTCCCGGCACCGCCGAGATCCGGGCCGCGATCTCGAGGGCCCGCGCCTCGGAGTCCACGTCGATCACGTTGAACCCGGCCAGCACTTCCTTGGACTCGGGAAAGGGTCCGTCGCTCACCACCGGGGCGGAAGCACCGTCCGAGCGCACGATCCGGGCGAGACGCGGGTCGGCCAGCCCCGTGAACTGCACCATCTCGCCGCTGGCGACCAACTCCTGCGTCAGCGCCGCGTAGTAGTCGAAGTGCGCTGTGATGTCGCCCGGGGCCCACTCGTCCATGGGCTGCTCGAACTCTCCGCCGTCGTGGTTGACCATCAGCAGGAACTTCGGCACGTGAACTCCTTGATCGTCGGCGCGCCCAGTCTGACGCACTCCCCCTGTGAACGGAGCCGCCGAGGCGCTCTCTACATCACCCGGGAGAAAGGTCGCGTCGGGATTTACTTGATGCGCGGGGCAGTTGCCGCCATGTTCCGGCGGTCCAGGTCGTCTCCGCATCCCAGGGCGGCATCCCAGGCAGTGCGTGTCCTCGCAGGTCAGGGCCGGTGGGACCGTTGCGTCGTCGCGGATGGGGCTCCGACGGTTGCGGTGGGTTCCCGCCGGCTCCGAAGCTGTGGGTGTCGCACCGGCCGGGACGGATCGAGTCCCGGCGACGGCCTGGTGACGACTCCCGCCCTGCGCCCGCTTACCGGGCATTCGTGCGCCCTGACACGGGCGTTCGGGGGCGGGAGAGCCGGCACGCGCCGGGAGCGGCACCCACTGATGACCAGCCACGAAGGAAGACACGACATGAGCAGGAACACCCACGTACGTCGTCCGGGTCGCCGTGCGGCCTTCGCCGCCGGTCTCGTCCTGGCCGTCGGGCTCGGTGTCTCGGCGCAGGCGGTGGCGCAGGCCACGGCCCCCGCCACCGCGTCCGTGAAGGCGTCCGCCGCGCTGCGGACGGTCGACGGCTTCAACGGCGACGTGGTGACCCAGGTCGCCGACTTCTACGGCGCCTACATCGACGCGAAGGACACGCCCCGGGGCCCGGACACCGCACTGGCCAATGCACTGCGCACCCACTACCTCACGCCCGCCTTCGCCAAGAAGCTGGAAGCCTGGGAGAAGAAGAACCAGGCGGACGGTGTCCTGCGCGCCCAGAACGTCCCGACGCGGTGGAAAGTGAGCGAGGGCCGCAACGGACTCGAGGTCCTCGTCACCCTGACCTTCGGCGGCGCCGGGGAATCGCCTACGTCGACCACCAGGCTCGCCGTGAAGCTGGACGCCGTCGACGGCATCACCGACATCCGCACCACGACCGCCACCCCCGCGACGAAGGTCCGGTCGGTCAACGGACGCACCGGTGACTCGGTGACCCAGGTCGCCGATCTCTACGGCGCCTACGTCGACGCGAAGGACGCTCCCCGAGGCCCGGACGCCGCACTGGCCAAGGCACTGCGCACCCACTACCTCACGCCCGCCTTCGCCAAGAAGCTGGAAGCCTGGGAGAAGAAGAACAAGATGGACGGCGTTCTGCGCGCCCAGAACGTCCCGGTGGACTGGACGGTTCGCGGGGACGGCGAGAGCCGTGAGATCACCGTGACGCACCGCTTCGGCGGCGGGGAGTCGCCGACGGTCACCACCAACCTGGTCGTGCGGGCGGACGCGGTCGACGGCGTCTCCGACATCCGCACCGCGAACGCCCACTGACAGCACGAGCACTCCGCCCGGACCCGCTTCCCGCTTCGGCCGGAAGCGGGAAGCGTCCCGTACAATTTGGCTCCGAACGATCAAGGGAGCGTGCCTGTGCCCGGCCATCGGTCCATCACCGAAGCGGAGAAGCTGGCTGCTGCGAAGCTGGGCGGCATCGAGATACACCGCGAGCAGATGGCGGTGGTCGCGAACATCTACCGAGCCGCCTCCGCCGTCCGCCAGCACCTGGAGAACTCAGTGCTGCGCGACGCGGATCTGACCTGGACGTCCTTCGTCGTGCTCTGGGTGGTCTGGGTCTGGGGCGAGACGGAGACCCGGCACGTCGCCGAGGAGGCCGGGATCTCCAAGGGCACGCTCACCGGCGTCTCGCGGACCCTGGAGAGCCGGGGGCTCATGACCCGCGCCGGACACCCTTCCGACGGCCGGCTGAAGCTGCTCAGCCTGACCGACGAGGGCGAGGCGCTGATGGAGCGTCTCTTCCCCCGCTTCAACCAGGAAGAAGCCTTCGTC
Organism: Streptomyces aureus; assembly: GCF_000725495.1. GTDB lineage: Bacteria > Actinomycetota > Actinomycetes > Streptomycetales > Streptomycetaceae > Streptomyces > Streptomyces aureus_B. The sequence goes on along the minus strand of NZ_JNZD01000015.1, from coordinate 184,314 downwards.
GCCTCACGGCTGAGCGACGAGGAGTGCCGCAGCATCGCGGAGGGGCTGCGTCAGGTCGTCCGTCAGGTGGAGGAGGAGGGCGAGGAACGCCGCCTCACCCTCCTCGACGGCGCCGAGCCCGCCCGCCGCCGCAGCGGCCGCCGGGCCAAGGGCTGACCAGCCGACCGGGGCGACGGGGCCGACGGGCCAAGGCCTGAGCAGTCGACCGGCGTGACCATGGCCGACGGGGCCGACGGGGCCGACGGGGCCGACGGGGCCGACGGGCGGAGATTCCCGCCACGGCCATGGTCACGGGGTCAGGGAGACCGCCGCCGCCCAGCGACCCCGCAGCCCAGCAACCCCACAGTCCCGCAGCCCCGGATCCCCGGATCCCCTAAGCCCCGGAGCCCCTCAGCCCCTCAGCCCCGGAACGAGAATCAGCGCCCCGCCCCCGCCGCACCCACCAACGCGTCGAACAGCGCCTGCTGGACCGGATCCTCGTGCGCCGTGTCCTCCGGGTGCCACTGAACGGCGGTGAACCACCCTCCACCGGAGGGGAGTTCAAGTCCTTCCACGGTTCCGTCCGCCGCCCGCGCGGTGACCGTCAGTCCTGAGCCGAGGCGCTCGACCCGCTGGTGGTGGTAGCAGGACGCCTCCACCTTCTGTGCCCCGGTGGCCCGTTCGAGGTGGGTTCCGCGCTCGACGGCCACCGGGTGCACCACGTGCCGGTGTTCACGCTCGGGCCCGCCCATGTCCTGCTCCAGGGTGCCGCCGAGGACGACGTTGACCACTTGGAGTCCGCGGCAGACGGCCAGCAGGGGAAGGCCCAAGTCCAGCGTCCTGCGCGCGACTTCGAGGTCGAAGGCGTCCTGGAGTTCGTCGACGTCGTAGACGGTGTCGTGGGTGTCGGCGGCTCCGTAGCGGTGGGGGGCGAGGTCACCGCCGCCGGGGAGCAGGACACCGTCGAACCGGGCGAGCCGTTCGGTGACGTCCGCGGTCGCGGGGTCGGCCGGGTGGATGGTCGCCGGTTCGCCGCCGGCCCGCCACACCGCCTCGATCAGCGCACGGGCGTTGACCTCGGCGGCGTACCGCAGCGCGGAGGTGGTCGCGGAGAAGCGGGCGGGGACGGCGATCAGGGGCCGCGTCACAACTGGATCCAGGTGGTCTTGATTTCGGTGTACTTCTCGAGGGCGTGGGCGGACTTGTCGCGGCCGTTGCCCGACTGCTTCATGCCGCCGAAGGGGACGGTCAGGTCGCCCTCCTCGTAGCAGTTGACCCAGACCGTGCCGGCCTTCAGGGCACGGGAGACCCGGTGCGCGGTGGAGAGGTCGGAGGTCCACAGGCCCGCGGCGAGGCCGTACTCGGTGTCGTTGGCCAGGCCGACGGCCTCGTCCACGTCGTCGAAGGTGAGCACGGAGAGGACCGGGCCGAAGATCTCCTCACGGGCGAGCCTCATGCCGGGGTCGACCCGGTCGAAGACGGTCGGCTCCAGGTAGCTGCCGCCGGTCTCGGTGCGGGTGCGGGAGCCGCCGGTGCGCAGCCGGGCGCCCTCGGCGAGGCCCGTGGTGATGTGCTCCTGTACGCGCCCGAGGTGCGCCTCGCCGACCAGGGCGCCCATCTCGGTGGACGGGTCGAGGGGGTCGCCGATCCGCAGTTCCCGCGCCCGCCGTACGACGGACTCGGTGACCTGTTCGGCGATCGAGGTGTGCACGAGGAGCCGCGAGGGGGCGGTGCACATCTCGCCCTGGTTGAAGAAGATGCCCCAGGCCGCGGTGGCGGCCGCCTTCTCCAGGTCGGGGGCGTCGGGAAGGATGATGTTCGGTGACTTGCCGCCGAGTTCGAGCCAGACGCGCTTGAGGTTGGAGTCCGCGGCGTAGCGCAGGAAGTGGCGGCCGACGGCGGTGGAGCCGGTGAAGGCCAGAACGTCGACGTCCGGGTGGAGGCCGATCGCCCGGCCCGCCACGGGCCCGGTGCCGCCGACGACGTTGAGGACGCCGGGCGGCAGCCCGGCCTCGGTGGCGATCCTGCCGAGGAGGAGCGCGGACAGGGGCGAGTTCTCGGAGGGCTTGAGGACGACCGTGCACCCGGCGGCGAGGGCGGGGGCGACCTTCCAGCCTGCGAGGGTGAGGGGGAAGTTCCAGGGCACGACGGCGCCGACGACCCCGGCCGGTTCGCGGGTGACGAGGGCGAGCGCGTCGGCGGCGGTGTGCGGGGACTCGTCGGTCAGCTTGTCGGCGAGCTGCCCGTACCAGCGGAAGGTGTTGATCAGGGCGCGGAGCTCGATCGCGTAGGCGTCGGTGATGGGCTTGCCCATCTCCAGGCTGACGGTCAGCGCGAGGTCGGCGCGGCGCTCCTGGAGGAGGTCGGCGATGCGCAGCAGCGCCGCTCCGCGCTCGGCGGGGGCGAGGCGGGGCCACGGGCCGGTGTCGAAGGCGCGGCGCGCGGCGGCGACGGCGGCGTCCACCTCGGCGGTGCCCGCGTCGGCGATCCGGGCGAGGACCTGTCCGTCGCGGGGCGAGACGGCGTCGAAGGCCGCTCCCGAGCCGCCCTCCTCGGCGCCGTCGATGTGATGGGCACCGGAAAGGTCCAGGGACTTGGCCCGGAGCAGCCATTCCTCGTGGGTGATGTCCATCATGCGGGGACCTCCAGAATATTATTTGAACCCAAACGATAGAGTGGGCGACGCAGCCGGGGCAAGGGCTCCCGGCATCGAATCGGCAGGTCCGCGGGCCTCGCGGGGAGATCTCCGACCGCAAGGGGAGACACCCGCCGGCGCCGGGACATCCGCGGATCCCGCGGGGAAAGGGGCGCCACGTGCGCGCACTCGTCGTCCAGCACGACCACGTGACGGAGCCGGGTCTGGTCGGGGCCCGGCTGGAGGAGCGCGGCTACGACCTCAGCGTCGTGACCGTCGTACCCGAGCAGCGTCATCACGCGCCGGACGTCGACTACGACTTCCCCGGCGCCGCCGACTGGGACCTGATCGTCTCGCTCGGCGCCCCCTGGTCGGTGTACGACAGGACGGCCGTCGGCTCCTGGATCGACGGCGAGCTGGCCCTGCTGCGCGAGGCGGACCGGCTCGGCGTCCCCGTCCTCGGGGTCTGCTTCGGCGCCCAGGCGCTGACCACCGCGCTCGGCGGGCGGGTGGAGGCGTCGCCGCTCCCGGAGATCGGCTGGGTGGAGGTCTCCACGGACGATCCCTCCGTGGTGGGACCCGGCCCCTGGTTCCAGTGGCACTTCGACCGCTGCGTCCTGCCGCCGGGGGCCAAGGAGGTGGCCCGCAACGAGGTGTGCGTCCAGGCCTTCGAGACCGCGCACGGTCTGGGGGTGCAGTTCCATCCGGAGATCACCACGGCGATGGTGCGGGGCTGGATCGAGGCGGGCGGGGCGGAGCAGTGCGTGCGGCACGGTGTGGACCCCGTCCAGCTGCTGGAGCGGAGCCGGGCCATGGAGCCCACGGCCCGGACGAACGCCCACCGACTGGTGGACGGTTTCCTCGACCGGGTGGCGCGCCGGGCCGGATGACCCGCGGGCCGGCCAACCGACCCGACGAGAGGGCGGTTGGCCGGCCGGTTCACCAGGCGGCAGAGCATGGATGGACGGTCCGAGCCGGACGACCGGGCCGGATCACCGGCCCGGCGTGGATCAACCGCCGGCCACTCCGGTCCTGTCGCGCGTGAGCCGTGCCGCCACGACGCCCAGGACGAGCACGGCCGGGACGATCAGTTCGAGCACCAGCGCGGTGCTGCTCTCGCCCCCGATGAGCGTGGTGAAGTTCTGGACGATCAGCCAGATCGCGCAGGCCACACCGAGGGCGCCCAGGGACGGGGCGATCAGGGTGTTCCACGGGCGGGTGTCCAGGCGCTCGCGGCGGAAGAAGGCCACCACGGAGACCGAGGTCAGCAGGTACAGCGCCATGATGCCGAGGACGGCCACACCGCTCCCCCACGAGAACAGCGTGAGCACGGGGTCCTTGCCGGCCAGCGCGAACGGGACGACCAGCAGGACCGCGACGGCCGTCTGGACGCGGCCGGCCACGCTGGGCGAGTGACGGCTGTTGATCGACGACAGCGGCTTGGGCAGCAGTCCGTCGCGGCTGAGCGAGAACAGGTAGCGGTTCGCGGAGTTGTGGAAGGCGAGGATGCCGGCGAAGAGCGAGGTGGCCAGCAGGACGGGCAGGACGTCGTTGACCCAGGTACCGAGCAGGTCGGCGATGGGCGCGAAGACGAAGCTCGTCGAGTCGCCGCTCTCCAGGGCCTTGCCCGCCGCCCCGGACACCTTCGAGGGGCCGTAGGCGGAGACCAGCATCCAGGAGGCGAAGCCGAAGAAGCCGGTGACGAAGGCGACGGCCGCGTAGGTGGCCCGCGGGACCGTCTTGCGGGGTTCGCGCGCCTCCTCGCCGTAGATCGCGGTGGCCTCGAAGCCGATCATCGACGCCACGGCGAACATCAGCGCCACGCCCGGCGCGCCGTCGAACGCCGCGCTGGGCGAGAAGGACTGCGTGAAGGCGAGACCCTCGGGGCCGCCGCCCTTGAAGAAGGTGACCAGCGCGAAGACGCTGAGGATGCTGAACTCCGCCAGGACGAAGACCGCCAGCACCTTCGCGCCCATCTCGATGCCCGCGCTGCCGAGCACCTGGACGATCACCATCGTGACCAGGGCGCACGCCCACCAGGGCACGTCGAGGCCGGTGTAGTGCGCGAGCAGACCGTTGACGGTGGCCCCGTACAGGCCGTACATGGCGGCCTGGATCGCGCAGTAGGCGAAGAGGGCGACCCCGGCGCTGCCGGTGCCGACCGTCCGGCCGAGGCCCTTGCCGATGTACGTGTAGAAGGCGCCGGCGTCCACGACGTGGCGGCCCATCGCGACGAAGCCGACGGAGAAGAGCAGCGTGATCAGACCCGCCACCACGTAGGCGGCGGGCGCGCCCGCGCCGTTGCCGACGCCGACGGCGATCGGTACGGCGCCCGCGACGCCGGTGAGCGGCGCCTGGGCGGAGAGGACGAAGAAGAGGATGCCCAGAACGCCGAGGGAATTGGGCTTGAGCTTGCCTGCCGTGGGGGCGTCGGGCGCGGTCTGGTTCACGACCGCTGTCTGACTGTCCACTCGGATCACCTGCCAGTGAGGAAAGAGGGATTCGTTTCAGGCCAAACGAGTTGCCTCATACTGGGCTGCAACTATCCGTTTGACAAGGGGCTGAGCCCGGTTTCCCGGCACCGAATGCGCAAAGCCCCGGACGAGTGCCGTCCGAGGCCTTGATACGCATCGCTCAGAGGGCCGGTCACGGCCCTCGGCGCCGCGCTGACCGGGCCGTCACGGCCCCACAGCGCCGCTCAGAAGATCAGTCCCGCCCCTGACACCGCTCCCGGCGCCGCCCCCGGAAAGTCACTCCCCGCCCTCGGCCCCGGTGCCCTGCCGCTCCTGCAGCAGCCGCAGCAGCGAGCGCAGCTCCTCCACGGCGCCGTCGGTGATCTCGGGGCCGCCGAAGACGAGCTGGTGCAGCACCAGGCCGTCGAGGGCGGCGAAGACGAGCCGGGTGAGCGGCTGCCCCGCGCCGTCGGGCAGCATGCGCGACAGCTCCCGTCCGGTCGCGTCGAAGTACTCGTCGTACAGCGCGCGCAGATGCGGCAGCAGTTCGGGGCGGCGGCGGGCCTCCAGCAGCAGTTCGTACTGGAAGGACTGGATGTCCGGGTCCGCCGTGACCATCTCGGAGACGCCCACCGAGAAGTCCTCGACCTTGCCCGTGCCGGGTTCGAGCGCGCTGGTGTTCAGGGAGGTGCGGATCGCGTGGGCGACCGCCTCCTCGATCAGCGCGTCCCGGGAGCCGAAGTGGTGCACCACCAGACCGTGGGTGGTGCCCGCCTCCTCCGCGACGGCCCGGTAGGTGAGCCGGCGCAGCCCGCCCCGGGCCACGACGCGCACGGCCGCGTTGAGCAGGGCCTCGCGGCCCTCCCCGTAGTTCATGCGCCGGCGCGGCTTGCGGCCCTCAGCAGTCTCGGCGGGTTCGGTCATGGCCCCGACCCTACCCGGCTGGTCACGGGGCCCGGCCGAGCCCGGTATCGCCGCCGCGGGTGTGCCGGGGCGGGGCTCGGCGCGCCGGGTCGTGGAGCGCCGCGCCGGGCGGCTCGTGCCGTCCTGCCCGGCGCGGCGCCCTCGTGCGGTGGGCATCAGCGCCGGGGCGGACGGATGCCGCGGAACTCCCAGTCCCCGCCGAGCGCGGTGGACAGGACCTCCTCGGACTCGGTGGGCTGGGCGCCGACGTCGGTGCGGATCGCGGTCGGGCCGGTCACGATGTGGTTGGTGAGCCGCCCGAGGCCCTCGACCTCGACCTCGACGACGTCGCCGGGCTGTACGGGGCGCGAGTTGGCCGGGGTGCCGGACAGCAGCACGTCGCCGGGGTACAGGGTGATGGTGCGGGCGATGTCGGCGACGAGGTAGTGCATGTCCCACTGCATCTCGTCGGTCGAACCGTCCTGGACCACCTCGCCGTTGACGTAGGTGCGCAGGCTCTTGCCGCGGAAGTCCCAGTCGGTGACCAGGCCGGGTCCGAGCGGGCAGAGGGTGTCGGAGCCCTTGACGCGGAGCATGGAGCCGGCGTCGGTGTCCCGGAAGTCGTGCAGGCCGTAGTCGTTGGCGACGGTGTAGCCGGCGATGTACTCGCCCGCCTCGGCCGGGGAGATGTTCCGCGCGGTCTTCCCGATGACGATGGCGACCTCGCCCTCGTAGTTGAGCCACTTGCAGCCCTCGGGGCGGACGATCGCGCCCTTGTGGGAGTTGAGGGCCGAGGTCGGCTTGTGGAAGTACGTGGGCGTGGGCGGGAGTTCGATCCCGAACTCGTCGACGCGGCTCTGGTGGTTGAGGTGGACGGCGATCACCTTGGAGGGGACGACCGGGGGCAGGTGGTGGGCCTCCTCCGTCTTGACGCGGCGGCCGTCACCGGCGACGAGTTCGTCCCCGTCGACGGTGACCTGGACGGCGGCGCCGTCGAGGAGGATGCGGCGGTACTCGGGCATGGGGGTGCCTTTCTAGGCGCGACGGTGCGGGTTGTGGGGTGCGGGCGCCGCGGGGGTCCCCGCGCCGGTCCAGCCGTCGGCCGGACGGTCGAACCAGAGGTGGACCTGGCCGGTGCCGATGGAGTTCTCGTACTCCCCGTACTGGCGGGCGCGGGCGCCGCAGGCCTGCTCGCCGAGGGCGCCGGCCATCATCAGGTAGTGGAAGAACCGCGCCTCGGGCTTGTACTTCCAGAACTCGTCCATGGTGTCGAGGACCTTGTCGTGGCGGCCCTCCTTGAACCAGGTGATGCGTTCGAGGTCGGCCGCGCGCGCCTCGGGCGTGAAGATGTGCGCGGGGTCGCTCGACTCGTGGTCGCGCAGTTCGCGCAGCGGCCAGAAGGTGTGCGAGAGGGCGCCGGAGGCGATGATCAGCACCCGGCGGCCGGGGGTGGCGGCGATGCCGTCGGCGAGGGCTCGGCCGAGGCGGAGGTGGTCCTCCATGTCGCCGGTCTGGCACACGCCGATGGTCACCCACCGCTTGTCGGGCAGACCCTCGCCCAGGTACTTCCAGAGGTTGATGGTGGCGTAGTACACGGGCAGGTACTCGTCGTCGATCGCGGTGATCCAGGTGCCGTGCTTGTCGGCGAACTTCGCGATGTTGTGGGCGAGTTCGGGGTCGCCCGGGTAGTCGTAGGGCATGCGGCACATACCGCGCGGCAGTTCCTCGGAGGTGAACAGGCCGGCCCGGCGCGGCTGGGCGGTGGCGACGAACTCGACGGTGGTCGCCCAGTGCGAGTCGAGGACGACGACGGTGTCGTAGTCGTCGCGCTCGAAGACGTCCCGGCGGAGCTCTTCCAGGCCGGTGACGAGGGTGATCTCCTTGCCCTCGTTCAGCTCCAGCCGGGTCTCCTTCGGGAGCACGACGGTGGGGACGTGGGCGAGCAGTCCCGCCCCGACGATCTCACCCATGGTCCTTCCATCCCTTCGGGGCGGTGACGGTGTTCTTCAGGTCGCAGTAGAAGTCGAAGCTCCAGGTGCCGCCCTCGCGGCCGACACCGGAGTGGCGGGAGCCGCCGAACGGGGCCTGGAGGTCGCGTACGAAGAAGCAGTTGACCCAGACCGTGCCCGCGACGAGCCGTTCGGTGACGCGGGCGGCGCGGTCGCGGTCGCCGGTGGCGAGGGTGGCGGCGAGCCCGAAGCGGGTGTCGTTGGCGAGGTGGACGGCCTCGTCCTCGGTGGTGAAGGTCTGGAGGGTCAGGACGGGGCCGAAGACCTCCTCCTGGACGATCTCGGAGTCCTGGGCGACGTCGGTGAGCAGGGTCGGGGCGTAGTACTGCCCCTCTCCGCGGTGACCGCCGACGACCGCGCGGGCGCCCGCGTCGAGGGCGCGGCGCACGAAGCCGTCGATCTTCTCGAGCTGGCGTTCGTGGATGTTGGGGCCGATGTCGGTGGCCTCGTCGCGCGGGTCGCCCTGCACGATGGCCGCGGCCTTCTCCGCGAACCGGCGGGTGAACTCCTCGGCGACCGACTCCTCCACGAGGATGCGGGTGGCGGCGAGGCAGACCTGGCCCGCGTTGTCGTACTGCTCGACGGCGAGGTCGACGGCGAGGTCCAGGTCGGCGTCGGCGAAGACCAGCAGGGGTGACTTGCCGCCGAGTTCGAGGCTGAGCGGGGTGAGGTTGTCGGCGGCCGACCTGGTGATGCGCTTGGCCGTCGGCACGGAGCCGGTGAAGCTGATGCGGCGCACGTCGGGGTGCGAGGTGAGGGCGTCGCCGATCTCGGAGCCGTAGCCCTGGACGACGTTGAGGACGCCGGCGGGCAGTCCCGCCTCGGCGGCGATGTCCGCGAGCAGCGAGGCGGTGAGCGGCGTCCACTCGGCGGGCTTGAGGACGACCGTGTTGCCGGCGGCGAGGGCCGGGGCGACCTTCCAGGTCGACAGCATCAGCGGGGCGTTCCAGGGGGTGATGAGCACCGAGGGGCCGGCCGGGTCCCAGCTGACGTGGTTGGTGTGGCCGCGTGTCTCGAAGTCCTCGTGCTCCAGGGTCAGGAGCCAGTCGGCGAAGAAGCGGAAGTTGTGGGCGACGCGCGGCATGACACCGCGGCGGTGGGAGCGCAGGAGGGCGCCGTTGTCGGTGGTCTCGACGATCGCCAGGTCCTCGATGCGCTTCTCCACGCCGTCCGCGATCGCGTGCAGCAGGCGGGCGCGTTCGGCGACCGGGGTGGCGGCCCAGGCGGGGAAGGCGGCCTTGGCGGCGGCCACCGCGGCGGCGGCCTCGGCCTCGGTGCCGCGGGAGATCTCACCGAGGACGCTGCCGTCGATGGGCGAGACATCGGTGAACGTCTCGGCGGAGGCGACGCGTTCGCCGCCGATCCAGTGCCGGGTGTCGACGGCGACCCCGGCCACCGTGAGGGTGTGCTCGGTCATGTCCGGACTCCAAGTCCTGTGGTGGGTAGCGGGGTCACTCGGCGCCGGAGGTGCCGGACTCCAGGAGGCGTCCGCCGTCCCAGACGACACCGACCTGGCGGTAGTAGGCGGCGATCGGCTCGCGGATCTCGAGTCGGGCCAGTTCCTCGGTGGGCGCCTCGAACAGGGTCAGGTCCGCGTCGCCGACCCAGGGCTGTCCGCCCTCGAAGGAGGCGGCGCCGGTCTCGATGAGTTCGTCGAGCGCGAGACCCTTGCCCTTCTCGATGGAGGGCAGCCAGCGGTGGTGGGCCATGGGGTGGCCGTTGACGAAGCCGTTGGTCTCGGACGGCTCGCGCAGGGTGACCACGGTCTCGGCGAGGCGCCGGTCGGCGGCGGCGAGGGTGGCGCCGAAGCGGGCGCCGGCCTCGATGCGCGGGGCCGGACCGTAGGGGTGCGGGCGGGTCTGGTGGATCGAGCCGAGCTTCTTCGGGTAGCCCTGGTGGAGTCCGCGGGCGATGGCGAAGTCCTTGTCGACCCAGATGTAGACGCAGCGGGTGTAGGTCTGTCCCCGGAACTGGCAGCGGACGACCGCGAAGGCCTCCTTGTACTGGGCGCGGACCGGGTCGAGCAGTTCCTCGGCGGAGGTGGAGCAGGACTGCCAGTCGGCCCAGATCAGCGCGACGGCGCCCGGGTCCTCGTCCGCCAGCTCCAGCGGTTCGGGGAGGAGTTCGCGTACGCGGGCGGGGTCCGTGCGGTACTCGACGGTGAGCAGGTCGCCGGAGTAGCGCCAGGGCGGCGACGGGATCAGCGACGAGGAACCGGTCGCCGTCTTGGGGTGGAGGTAGCCACGGACAGGGGACATAGCGGGGATTCCTTACGCTTCGTTACGCGGTGAGGGCGGGCTGCTGGAGCAGCTGGGCGCGGTAGCGCGCGGCGCGCATCGCGGCGGACTGGCCGCCGAGGGCCACGACGCCGACGAGCCGGCCGCCGGTGTGGTAGCCGACCACGACGTCGTCGTCCGGGTCGCCGTCCAGGATCCGTACGTCGTCCTTGCCGAGCAGGGGCGAGCCGAACGACTGGAGCCGGAACTCGTGCTGGTCGCTCCAGAAGGTGGGCAGCGGCGCGAAGGGGGCCGACTGGGCTTCGGTGCCGCCGAGATGGGCGGCGAGGACCTTGGCGGCGTGCTTGGCGGTGTCGGTCGGGATGGACCAGTGCTCGACCCGGCGGGGCAGCCCGTCGTAGCGGGCGTTGGGGAAGCGGGCGACGTCGCCGACCGCGACGACCTCGGGCCGTCCGCCGACGCGAAGGTGTTCGTCGGTGAGGACGCCGTCGGAGAGGTCGAGTCCGTTGCCGTCCAGCCACTCGGTGTTGGCGACCGAGCCGACCGATTCCACGACCACGTCGGCGGGCAGGACGGTGCCGTCGTCGAGGACGACTCCGGTGACCCGCCGGTCGCCCTCGAACCCGGCGACTCCCGTGCCGAGGGCGAAGCGCACTCCGCGCTCCTCGTGCCGTCTGAGCAGCGCGGCGCCGAGCAGGTCGCCGAGCGGTCCGGCCATGGGCAGCGGCAGCGGGTCGACGACCGTGACCTGTCCCGCGCCGAGTCCGACGGCGGTGGCGGCGACCTCGCAGCCGATGAATCCGGCGCCGACGACGACCACCCGTGCTCCGGGCCGGATCAGCGCGTCGCGCAGGATCTGGGCGTCGGCGAGGGTGCGGACGGTGTGGCGTCCGACGAGCGGTCCGGGGCAGCGCAGCCGCCGGGGGCGCATGCCGGTGGCGACGACCAGTCCGTCGTACGACAGCCGTTCGCCGTCGGCGAGTTCGACGACCCGCTCGTCGAGGCGGGCGGCGGTGATCCGGGTCCCGAGCCGCCACTCCACGTCGGCCGCGGCGGCCTTCGGGGTGAAGGCGAGGGACTCGAACGGGGCCTTGCCCGAGAGGACTTCCTTGGAGAGCGGGGGCCGGTTGTAGGGCATGTGCGGCTCGTCGCCGACGACCGTGACGGCGCCGGTCCAGCCCGCCGCGCGCAGTTGTTCGGCGGCGCGCAGGCCGCCCATGGAGGCGCCCGCGACGACTACGCGTCGAGTCATGGTCCTCAGCCCTCGATCCGGATGGCCTGGAGCGGGCAGACGTCGGCGGCTTCCTCGACCTCGTCGCGCAGCGCCTCGTCCACGTCGGAGACGTAGGCGAGGTGGCCGGCGTCGTCCATCGAGAAGACGTCGGGGGCGGCGAAGACGCACTGGCCGTGGTCCTGGCACTTGATCATGTCGACGACGACCTTCATGGCCGGTCCTCCTGGGGATGCGGGCGCCTGAGCAGGGTGAGATGAGGGAAGAGAGGGGCCCGACCGATGTCGGAGCGGGCCCCTCGGCCAAAGGGATGCGAAGCCGCCTCCCTGACTCGTTTGGCTTCAAACAACATAGGAAGCCGTTGGACCCTGGTCAATACCTGTCCAGGTGGATAAATTCTTGTCGTGACCCCCTTGCGGGGCAAGACCCCGGCTCATACCGTTCGGATTCAAACGACCGACTCGGGGTCCGACCCGGGGGTGTCGTTCGGGGCAGCCCGGACCAGGCCGCAGCGCCTGGTGCGGCGCCTCGCGGAGGCGGGGCCTCATCCGTGTACGGGACGTGTATCCGGGTGGGGCGACAACGCCGCGAGGCCCGTGCCAGGCCCTGCGGACCCGGGCTGATCCGAACGGCACCCCCGCCTCCCCCGCACCCCGGCTCCCGTTCTCTGCACACCACGCGTCCCCGGAGCCTCAGACCACGGGGACATCCCACCTTTCCGCCAAGGAGACAACGGTGAGCGCATCCGACACCCCAGACATCCGCCGGCACATGGAGCGGCTCGCCGCCGAGGGCGTCGACGTGGTCCGGGTCGTCTATCCCGACCTGATCGGCACCGACCGCGCCCGTGACGTCCTGCTCGACCACCTGCCCTCGGCCTGCGAGCACGGACTGGCCTTCTGCCGAGCCGTCTACCACACCACCCCCCAGGGTGACGTCGTCCCCGTCGCGGGCGGCCTGGACGCCGGCCTGCCCGACGTGTCCGTACGCCCCGACCTGGCCACCGCGGCCGTCCTGCCGTGGGAGCCCGGCGTCGCGACCTGCCTCGGCGAGGTCACCGACCCCGCGACCTCGGCCCCCGCCCCCGAATCACCGCGCGACCTGCTGCGGACCGTCCTGGCCCGGTGCGCCGAGCAGGGGCTGCGCCCCGTCGTCGGCCCCGAGCTGGAGTACTTCCTGCTGGAGCCCGCCCCCGGCACCCCCACCGGCTGGCGCCGCTCCCCCGAGACCACCGGCGCGGTCTACACCGCGGGACTGCGCGCCGACCCGGGCAACCACCTGCTGCGCACCCTGCGCGGGCTGCGCGACCTGGGCCTCGGCGTCGTCACCGGCAACCACGAGTTCGACGGCGGCCAGTACGAGATCAACCTGACCCACTCCTCCGCCCTGGACGCCGCCGACCGCGCCTTCCGCTTCAAGGCGGCCGTCAAGGAGCTCGCCCGCCAGGAGGGTAACCTCGCCACCTTCATGGCCAAGCCCTTCGGTGACGCCGGCGGCTCCGGCTTCCACCTCCACCTGTCCTGCGAGGACACCGAGGGCCGCAACGTCTTCGACGACCCCACCGGCGCCCACGGCCTGTCGGCCACGGCCCGTCACGCCATCGCGGGCATCCTCGCCCACGCCCCGGCGCTCGCCGCGCTCGCGAACCCCACCGTCAACTCGTACAAGCGCTTCGGACCCGACACCCTCGCGCCCTGGCTGATCGACTGGGGCCTCGACAACCGCAGCTCCATGGTCCGCATCCCGCCGGAGCGCGGCTCGGGCGCCCGCCTCGAACTGCGGCTCGGCGACGCCAGCGCCAACCCCTACCTGCTGATCGCCGGAACCATCGCCGCCGCCCTGCTCGGCGTCCTGGCCGGCGAGGAGCCCGAGGCCCCGCTGGAGGGCTACGGCTACGACACCACCCGCTCCGCCCTGCTGCCTACGAACCTGGCCGCCGCGCTCGACGCGCTGGAGGCGGACACCGCGCTGACCGACATCCTCGGCAAGGACTTCACCACGTCCTTCCTGACCTACAAGCGCGACGAGGTCGAACGCTTCGGACGGCACGTCACCGACTGGGAGTTCACCGAGTACGCCTACCACCTCTGAACCCGCCGAGCCCCGCCCAGGAGAACCACCATGACCAGCCCCACCGTTCCCGCCACCCCCACCACCCAGGCCGAACTGCGCGCCGCGCTCGCCGAGCCGCTGCCGCTCGAAGAGGTCGACCTCGCGAACCTCGACAACTTCGCCGACGGCATCAAGCCGTGGCGCATGTTCCACACCCTGCGCCACGAGGACCCGGTGCACTGGCAGCCCGAGGAGGCCCCCAACTCCGGCTTCTGGGCGGTCACCCGGCACGCCGACATCGCCCGGGTGGACCGTGACGCGGAGACGTTCACCTCGTCGAAGTTCGTCAACCTCGAAGAGCTCGACGACGACCAGATCACGAAGCGGGCGTCCATCCTGGAGCTCGACGGCGTCCGCCACCGCGCGATGCGCAGCGTCATCCAGCGCCAGTTCGGCGCGAGCGTCATCAACAGCTACGGCGACTTCCTGCGCGGTCTGACGGCGCAGACCCTGGACGCGGCCCTGGCCAAGGGCACCTTCGACTTCGTCTCCGACGTCTCCGCCGACTTCCCCATCAACGTCCTCGCCCGCCTCCTGGACGTACCGCCGGAGGACAACCAGCAGCTCATCGACTGGGGCAACCGCATCATCGGCAACACCGACCCCGACTACGCGGACGTGCTGCTGCACAGCGCGGAGAGCGACAAGTACCGCGACCTGCCCTTCCGTTCGCCCGCCTCCCTCGAAGTCTTCGAGTACGGGCGGGAGCTGGCCCGTCAGCGCCGCGGCGGCAACGGCACGGACCTGGTTTCCAAGCTGGTCAACACCGTTCCGCGCGACGGGATCCCGCTCTCCGCGCAGGACTTCGACAACTACTTCCTGCTGCTGGTCGTGGCCGGCAACGAGACCACCCGCCACACCATCTCGCACTCGATGCTGGCGCTCCTCCAGCACCCCGAGCAGCTGGCCCGCCTCAAGGACGACCCGTCCCTGATCCCTGGCGCGGTCGAGGAGTTCCTGCGCTGGGCCTCCCCCGTCTACCACTTCCGCCGCACCGCCACCCGGGACGTCGAACTCGGCGGCAAGCAGGTCAAGGAGGGCGACAAGGTGGTGATGTGGTTCGCCTCCGGCAACCGTGACGAGGAAGTCTTCGGCAACCCCTACGACTTCGACGTCACGCGCGCCGACAACGACCACATGACCTTCGGCAAGGGCAGCCCGCACCTGTGCCTGGGCAACCTGCTCGCCCGCACCGAGATCCGCATCATGTTCGAGGAGCTGATCCCGAGGATCGCCGACATCAGGCTGGCCGGCGACGCACCCCGCGTCCTGTCCAACTTCGTCAACGGCATCAAGAAGCTGCCGGTCGAGGTCACGCTCGCCTGACACCCCCGGCCGCCGCGACGGCAGGAAGCAACACCGGCACAACACGACACGGCTGTCCCCCCGCCCCGCCGGACGGGGGGACAGCCGTGTGCGCGACTGGCTCCGGCCCTACTTCACATCGACGTAGTCACCCGCGGCCGTCTTGGCACCGGTGGTCGTCGTACCGGCGAAGTTCCAGCGCCAGTAGCCGTCGACGGAGGCGGTGACCGTGGTCTTCAGAGTCCCCGTGCTGCTCGTCTTCACCGTCTTGACCGTGGTGTAGGTGCTGGAGCCCTTCTTGCGGAACTGGAGCTTCACCGACTGGCCGGTGTAGCCGTGGTACTGGTAGTCGTCCCAGTTCGCGCGCTTCAGCGTGCCCGTCACGGTGATGGTCCTGCCCTTGGTCACGGGCTCCGGGGACGCGTTGACCGTCAACGTGCTCGCACGCTTGAGGCGGAAGCTGTCGATGCGGTCGTCCCAGCGGTAGTCGTCGTCCAGCGCGTCCACCCAGGAGCCCACGTACCAGGTGCCCGCCCGGTCGTTGTCGAGATCCACCCGGGGGTCGAAGGTGAACGAGTGCGTGCACTCGCTGTCGGTCTCGCAGATGGTCTCGTCGTTGGCGTAGCCGGCGCCGGGACCTTCCAGGTCGGTGTCCGCCGACAGCAGGCCCGAGTCGTCGTAGGCGTAGATCGTCACGTCGAAGGTCTTCGCGGCCGTGGTGCCGATGACGACGTCCGAGCCGTGGTTGACGGTCACACCGAGGATCTCGGTGTCGCCGTAGCCGCCGTCGGCGTGGGCCGCCGGCGCCACGAGGCCGACGACCCCGAGCGCGGCGGCGACAGACAGCGCAACGCGCTTGCCCATGTGGTGGTTCTCCTTGCTGTTCAGGCCACGACGTCACCGGTGCGCGTCGTGACCTCGTCCTCGCGGGCGGCCGCGACGGCGCGCGTTCTTCCTCGGCACCGGACGGTGCCGAGGAAGAACGCGCGCCGCGGGCCACGGGTGAACTGCGAGTTTCGCAGAAGGGAACGGGACTGCGCAGCACCTGTGACGATCTTGTGACGGTTTCGAAAACGCGCAGCTCGGAGGCCCTTGCCGAGCGGAGCTGCGGCGCCGTCAGTGATCCGTCTCCCGGTGCAGCTTGAGGAGGTCCACTCCGTAGTCGTTGCCGTTGGGCGTGCGGACGATGGTGTGGATGTGCTGCTGGGTCGGGGTGCCCTGGGGGCCGCCGCCCGGTCCGCCGGGTCCCGCGCTCGCGCTCGCGGAGGCGGACTCGCCGGCGGACGCCGAAGGCGAGGCCGAGCTGCTCGCGTCGCTCTCGTGATATCCGAGCGGGGACTCGGCGTCGTACTCGATCAGTACGACGGGACTGTGGACGCGGTAGTAGAACGCCGAGTCGTCCTCGTGCTCGCCGATCCAGTGGAAGTACGTGTCGTCGAGGTGCCTCTCGATCTCGCGCAGCCGGACTCGTGCGTGCCCTTCGTCCTGGTAGCCCACGTACACCTCGGCGAGGTCGAGCAGCAGTCTGCGCTGCCCGCGGTTCAGGGCCGATCCCCTGACGCCCGCGTACGGGATGACCGCGTTGTCCTGGCCGGCGCCGGCGACGAGGTCGGTGCCGGACTTCTGCGCCGTGGAGAGCGCCTGGGCGAGCTGCGTCTCGTCCAGGGAGCGCAGGAGCGCGAGCCCGGCCAGGGTCTCCTCCCGGAAGAGGTGGTAGTCCTTCCCCTCGTACGTGATCTTCGTCGGCTCCGAGCCCATGAACGTCGGGGTCATCACCACCTGGTCGCCCAGGACGAAGTAGTTGATGACGAGGTGGTGGCCCTCGAACTGGAAGCCCCAGGCCTCGGTCGCCGACGGGGTGCCCATGACGGTGAACCAGTAGGCGTCCTCGTTGAGCGCCTTGGAGGTGTCGCCCTCGTACTCGCCGAGGAACTGGTTGAGCTTGCGGATGCTGTCGGCCTGCTGGAGCCCGCGCGCCGACAGTGACGCCCTGAGCAGCTTCATGCCGAGCGCGTACTGCTTGCCGGTCAGATCGCGCAGGGCCACCCCGTCCCGGTCGTTGGAGTCGACGTTGGTCCAGTCGAGCCATTGGTCGGAGTCGACGTCGAACAGCGTGGCCGCCTTCTGGGCGTCCGTGAGCGCGTCGAGGAAGGCGCGGGCGGCGCGGACCACCGGGACGGTGGAGACGCCGGTGGAGTGGACGGCGTACAGGTCATCGAGGACCGTGCCGTCCGTGGTGACCCCGACGAAGTCGTCGTAGGCGATCGTCTGGCCGAACCCGCCACCGGGCGGCGGGCCGGACGGGGTGGCGCTCGCGGTGGCGTCCGCGGAGCCGGCCTCCTCGGCATCGGCGGTGGTGGCGACGTAACCGCCCATGACAGCGACGGCCGAGACACCGCCCGCGAGGAGCGCCTTGTTCAAGAACCACCGGCGGGAGCGGTGGGCTGCCTGGGTACGCGGCTTGTGCGCGCGATTTTCGTTGACCATGCCGACAACAATTTCGTCAACACTTTGCGGTGCGATGGCAGCAGCCTGTGTACGGCATAGGAATCCGAGGCACACCTGTGAACCGGGACTCGTGCCGAGCTCCCCCAACACCGCAGCTGCACGCGATTGTTGGGCCGACATGCCGATCGAAGCCGGGGGCGGGCACGCGGCCCCCACAGGGAAATGCTGACGCGATCAGCCGAGTCCGCCTTGGCATGACTCAAGCCCCCGGGGCACCCCCTTCCCGGCCCGGCGACCGCAGGCCGCTCACGCTTGCACACCCCTGACCACGGTCGGAAACACCGTTTCCCGGCTGAGGAAGGCGAGTTGGGCCCGCTTCTCCGGGAGGTGGACGTCGGGGAGGTCGACCTCCGGGAGCAGGACCACCGGGCCGGGGGTGAAGCCCTGGCGGTGGAAGCGGGCGATGGCCTTCTCGTTGCGCACGTCGGGGTCGACCACCACGCGCTCGCGGTCCAGGCCCAGCAGGACATAGGTCGCGGCCGCGCCCAGCAGAGCCGTGGTCCAGCCCGGACGTCCGCCGTCCGGTCCGGCCGGCGCGAGCAGCAGGTGGACGCCGATGTCGCCGGGTTCGACCGGGTAGCACTCACCGACGCGGTCGGCCGTCGGCTCGTACGTCTGCAGGAGCGCGGCCGGCTCGCCGTCCCTCACGAGAAGGTAGGCGTGATGCGTGTCGAGCGTGGCCATGTGGGCGTATATCTCACCGACTTGATCCGGTGTCAGTTCGCGCATGCCCCAGAAGGCGGCCCGGTCCGTGGTCACCCAGCCGTGGATCAACGGGCCGTCGAGCTCCGCGTCCACGGACAGGACGCGTACGGCTCCGTAGCCCTCGACGAACTGCTCATGCAGGGCCGCGCGGGTCCCATAGGGGTCGGACATCGGTCTGTTTCTCCTTGCCTCCGGCCGGTCGCGGACGCGCCCCGGCGGTTCCTGTGACCCGTCTGTGCGCCACATGGTCATATTAGGTTAGGCTCACCTAACTATTGACCGGGGTGTCGTACCGAAGGGTGAAGAGGACATGGGGCAGGGACAGGGGCGGGGCTGGGAGGGCGCGGTTCTCCGACTGATGCGCGCGAAGGACTACGTGTTCACCGTGACGGGTGCCGAGGACGTCACGCCGGAGTACCGACGGCTGCACTTCACCGACGGCGGCATGCTGGCGGCGACCGGTGTCCACCCGACCATGTGGGTACGACTGTGGTTCGACAACGCGGGTAAGCCCCATCAGCGGGCGTACACCCTCGTCGACCCCGACCCGGCGGCCGGCACCCTCAGTCTGGAGTTCGCGCTGCACGAGGGGTGCGCGAGCGACTGGGCCCGGGCGGCAAAGCCCGGCGACACGGTCGAGGCGACGGTGCAGGGCACGGGTTTCGAGTCTCCCGAACCCGCGCCCTCCCATGTCGTCGCCGTCGCCGATCCGGCCTCGCTGCCCGCGCTCAACTCCCTGCTCGGCGCCCTGGGTCCGGTCCCCGCGACGATCTGGTTCGAGGGCAGCCTGGAGGGCCTGCCCTACCGCGCCGCCGCGCACCACGACGTACGCCAGGTGGAGCGCCGGGACGCCGGACGCCATCTGGTCGAGGAGGTCAAGGCCGCCCTGCCCGACCTGCTCAAGGACACCGCCCGGCCGTACGTGTGGATCGCCTGCGACACCGCGACCACGCGTGCCCTGTCGGCGCACGTCCGCAAGGAGTTGTCCGTACCGCGGCAGCGGGTCAACGCGCTGGGGTACTGGCGCGCAAGCTGAGCACCCACCGGCGGCAGGTCCCTCACTCGGTCGGACGGCGTCCGACCGAGTGAGGGCTTGGACGCCGTCCGGCCGATCGTGGGTGGTCGGCGCCGTCCGCCGGAGCACCCTGGCACGGTTCACCCCGTACCGCCCGTTCGGCGGCGCTGAAAGCGGGACGCGCCAGGAACCCATCCTTCATGCAGTCCCTCACGCAGCACGCCGTGCCCACCGACGCACCCGGGCGATACGAACCGGCCGGATTCGTACCGGCTGGAGACGAACCGGCGGGATCCGAACCGGCGGGATCCGAGCCGGTGGGCGCCACCCCGCCCGTTGCCGCGAAGCCGGGGCCTCCCGGCCCTGCCCCATCTGATGGATCCACCGCGGCTTCCGGGTCGACCAGGCGCCCCAAGTCCCCCGGCGAGCGCGGCGCACACGGCGACGGTCTGGATGCCCGACTGGCCGCGGTCAAGGACGAGATGGACGCCCGTCTCGCGCTCGCCGCCGTCGCCTACGAGGTCAACACGGCGCACATCGAGACGCCCCCGGTCGACTGGACCCGCATCGGCGCTCCACCGGCTCCGGCCGCCCTGCCTCTCACCACTCCCCCGGGCCCCGATCCGAACGCCACGCCGGTCGCGGCC
Source organism: Streptomyces aureus (assembly GCF_000725495.1). Taxonomy (GTDB): domain Bacteria; phylum Actinomycetota; class Actinomycetes; order Streptomycetales; family Streptomycetaceae; genus Streptomyces; species Streptomyces aureus_B. Next base: position 164,575 of record NZ_JNZD01000015.1, on the reverse strand, counting down.
CTGTTGCACCGCGCGTCGCTGCGGCTGCGGACGGACGGCTGGTGCGCGGGAACGCTGACGGACGAATACGGCTCGCTGTGTTCACAGGGCGCGATCCGCAAGGAGTCGGCCGGCGACCGCGACCTCGAGGCGCAGGCCATGACCGTCCTGCTGGAAGCCATCCGCAGACGGTTCGGCCCCCACGTCGAGTCCGTACCGTCCTTCAACGACTCCTGGGGCACCGGCCGCGAACCGACCCGCATGCTGGAGCAGGCCTCCGTCCTGGCCGACTCGCGCGGCATCTGAATCCGCGTACCGCGCGGACGAAACGGGCCTAGCGGTCGAGGTCAGACCGGACCGAGGACAGTCCGGACCGTGGACAGTTCGGTTCGGACCGTGGACAGTTCGGAACCCTCAGCTCCCCCAACTCTGGGCCCACGCCCGTTCGAAAAGCACCGGTACCGGCAGGTGCGGCACGACCGCAGTGTGCGCCGTGGACCTGTGCTCTCGCGCGTTCGGCAACAGCCGTTGCTTCGACCGCTCCAGCGGCAGGCGCGGCGCCTTGGCCTCCTGCCAGGGGCCGGGCAGGAACAGAGTGCGTCCGGCCCGGGCCCGGTCGGCCCGAATCACCCGCCCGGACACGGCGAGTTCGGTGTGCGCGGCCCTGAAGCGGGCGGGCTTCCACCCGGTCCACTGCTTCACGTTCCGGTCGGTCGGGTCGGGCAGGGCGAGCAGCATCAGGTACAGGGCGGCCGCGTCGGCGCCGAGCCCGTAGGCCGTCGAACACTCTTCCACCAGCCGGGGTACCGAGCGGCTGGGGTGCTGTTCCCAGCCGGTGACCCTGCCGTCGTCCGCGGTGAGATGCGCGCCCAGCTGCGCGAAACCGGGCGACAGCAGCATCCGCAGGTCGGCCAGGCCCGGCAGACCGGACGGGCCCGGCAGCCACTGGGAGGGCTGTGCGGCGTCCAGGTAGGCGTCCAGCCGGTCGAGGAGCGGGTCGTCGGGGCCGGTGAGGGCGGCCGGGTCGACCCGTACGTGCCGGACCCTCGTGTACTCCGGGTCGTCCTGCCAGGACAGGGCCCGGTGCGTACTCACCTCCAGCCCCAGGGACTCGAGCCGGGCCGGTGCGTTCAACAGATGGTTGGGCCGGGTCGAGAACAGCGTCAGCGGGCCGGGACCGGCGTCCAGCGCCTCCCGCAGCCGTGCGACGGTGGCCCCGACGGCCGGTCGCAGCGGATCACCGGCCGGGGTGCGGTACGCCGTCCAGGCGGCGGCCCTCACGAGTCCGAGCAGGTCGGCCGTGCCGGGGTGGGGGGACTCCGATGTGCCCTCGCCCGAGACAAGTGCCCTGCCGCCCGAGGCCACATGACCCAGGAGGGCGGCGAGACGCGGGGCCGGCCACCACGGTTTCGCCGGCCTGGTGGGGCCGGAGAAGGCCGGGGCCTCGGCCTTGGGCCGGACGAACTCCTTCCCGGCGAGCGGCAGCAGCGCCCTGGGCACGGGCAGGGGCGCGCCGAAGCGGTCCTGCCACCAGTCGGCGGCCCGCTCGACGTCCGGGCCGTCGGTCCACAGCCGTTCGGGATCGTCGGGCAGCAGCCGGTCGTAGAACTCGGTGAACTCGTCGGCGGTAAGCAGGCCTTGCAGGCTCCGCGTGGCCGCGTGCGGGTCCGCGTCCTTCACCTGCCATATGTCCTCGTGCCAGGGGGTGCTCCGATGGGTGAGGCCGGTCTTCTCCGGGCCCTCCTGGTGCCCGGCGCAGTTCGGCCGTGCGACGAGCAGGACGACCGCCTCCACCACGTCGACACCGAGCCGGTCGGCGAACGGTGCGACCAGCGTCGGCCGGGCGGGCACGGGTCCTCGCTCCTGGCGATGCTCGGCGAAGCGTGCGTACCAGGAGGCCGGGCGCACGGGCCGCAGCAGCTCGGTGTGCACGACTTCCGCCCCTGCCGCGGCCATCGGCCCGTCCACGGGGAAGTCGCCCTCGGGCGCGAACTCCAGCAGTGTCCGCTCCCGCCGGTTGAACTCGATGACGACGGCGACCGAGGTGGGTGTGCGAAAGGCCCGGCCCCGGTCCGGCAGCCACTCCCCGTCGTTCCGTGCGGTCACCCATACGATCCGCCAGCGGCCCCGCTGCTCCGGGTCCGCGACGAAGGGCAGCCGGGCGTAAGCGGCATAGGCGTCGGCAGTGGCGGCGGAGCCCGGGCGGACGTCACCGAGCGCGGCTTGCTCCAGCGTCACCAGGGCGGTGAAGGCGTGCAAGGACAGCAGCGGGTCACGGGACCGACCGACGCCGATCTCCACGGTGTGGGAGTTCCCCTCGCCCGTCCACACGGGCCGGTCCGAACCGGCGAGCGCGATCAGTCCTTCGCAGGCCGAGACGAGTCCCTCGGAGAACGGCGGCGCTACGGCATCACCGGCCGGGCCCGCCGCGGCCTCGGGGACCTCCGGAGCCGCGGGGACCTCTGGGGCCAAGGGGACTTCTGGGGCCGAAGGGGCCTCCGGGGCCGCGGCGGCTTCCGGAGCCGCGGCGCTGAACCACCGGACCAGTCGCGCCAGCCCGACCCGGCAGTTGATCGCCGTCTGGAGGGTGTCGGCGGCCTGCCGTGACTGCGGGTCCTCCAGCCCGGGCCACAACCGGGCCACCACGTCCATGACGGCGGGTCTGGGCGGCAGGAGGTCGCCGACCGGCTCCGGGGGCAGGCCGTCGATCAGTTTCTCCAGCTCCGCGCGGTCCGCGGGGTCCGCGCCGTCCGGCAGTTCGGACGTCAGCAGCCCGATCACGTCCACGGCGGCGAACTCGGCCGCGGTGTCGTCGTCCTTGAGCACGATCTCCACCGCGACGCCGGCATGCACGAACCGGCCCAGGAGCTGGGTCAGTCCGGCCAGGTCGACACCGCGGCTCAGCGCGGCGCGCTCCTGCGCGCACCACTCCCGAAGCAGTTCCCGGCCCTCGTCGGCGGCGAAGAGCGGGTGCAGCTCCTTCCAGCCCTTCTTGTCGTACGGACGGTACGGGCCGTAGTAACCGCTGTGGCCCAGGGTCTCGTGGAGCACATCGTGCAGCGCCGCGCGCAGTTCACGTCCGAAGCGCGGGTCGTCCCACACCTGGCGCATCCCTGGGCGGTGCCTGACGTCCAGGTCGTTCATTCGGGCGGACATCAGTCGCTCGGGCGGGTCGGCCAGCGGGACTCCGTGTTCAAGGCAGAGGTCGATCAGATCGAGCGGCAGGGGTCGGCGCAGGCCGGGGCCGGTCGGATGGGGTTCGTAGAGGATCTCCACCGGGATCTGCTCGGCGGCCAGCCTGGGGACGAGGCGGGTCGCGATACCGTAGAGCGTCCCGTCGAGCGGTACGAAGTCGTGCTGGGAGAAGACACAGTCGGTCAGCCAGCGCGCGGCCTCGGCGGCCGGCACTCCGGGGAGTTCGCCGCACAGCCGGGCCAGGGCGCCGCTGCGTTCCAGCATGTCGACCCAGTGCGCGGCGTCCGTACGCCGGTCCGGCCGGCGCCATGACAGCACGTCCGCAGCGACCGTCTCCGGCTCCCGCTCGCACAGCAGGTCGAAGGCACGGCCCTTGAGCGCGTCCGACCAGAAGCCGTCGTCGTGCGCCGGACCCCGCCGCACGATCCCGGCCTCCCCCAGCACCGTGGCCAGCTCCTCCTCGGGGTCCAGCCCGGCGGCCCTGGCCACCTTGCGCACGTCCGTCGCCAGCTGGGCGTACGGACCGCCCAGAGTTCCGGAGGCGGCCGCCAGTGCGATCACGATGTCGCGGAAGGCGGCGGCCCGTTCGGGTGTGGCCACGCCCTTGACGCTCAGCTCCTTCGCCCGCGCGCGCAGCGCGGTCGGTGCGACCGCCCCGGCCCGGGCGAATCTGAGGTAGCGCGCGTCCAGCCAGTCCTGGTCCATCACCAGGGCCTGTTCCCGCTCGGCCTTGCGCGCGCGGCCGAAGTAGGCGGCGGCCGCTTCCGGGATGCCTCTGGCACAGGTGCACAGATACCGTTCGGCCATCGCGTCGAGGAACAGCGGCAGCAGCTCCGGCCCGGACTTCTCCAGGTCCTTGAAGTACCGGTCGGTCTCCGTCTTGTTCAGGGCGAGCCAGCTCAGCCGGTCGGCCTCCGCCAGCACCGTCTCCTCCCGCCCCGGCCACGCGGCGAGCGCGCGCTCGGGGAAGGGAAGCTCGAACGGCCGGTCCGCGTCGGCGACGGTGTCGGCGGGGATGCCGGTGCGGAATCCCTCGACCCGCTCCCACTCGTCGTAGGCCATCACCCGGTCACGGTAAGGTGCCACGTCCTCGTGCATGACCCGCGTGATCCGCCGCCCGGTCACGGCGTGCGCGTACACCCGGGCGACCAGCCCGTCGTCCCCCGCCGGTTCCTCGGCGAGGGCGACGCCCTGCTCGGCGAGCGCGTCCCGCCACACCGGATCGTCCTCGCCCAGCCGCGCCGGGACGGCGACGCCGGCGAGCGCCCACCGGCCGGCCAGTTCCCCGCATTCCTGCCGGTGCCGCCTTGCCCACCGGCGCAGTTGAGCCATCCGCAGCACCTCGCGATGCCCTTGGAGCACACCGGGCACCTGCTTGAGCGCGCGCCCGCGCGGGTTGAGCCACACCCACCGCAGTTCCTCGTCCAGCCCGCCCGTGTACCCCTGGACGACGAAACTCCACACCAGCACGGCACGCCCCCGTTCGCCTCACGTGTTGCCACTCTAGGAGCCACCACTGACAGCCCGGACCCGGCCCTCGGAGCACCCGGCGGACCACCGGCGATCACCAAAACCCACTGCCAAGCGGTCTAGCGGAACGCGGCGACATACCTCCGCGCCCAGTCGGCGAACGTGCCCGGGGCTCGGCCGAGGACCCGCTCCACGTCGGGGCTGACGCGCTGCTCGGCCGGGGTGGGCTCGCCGAGGATGGTGAGCGTGGTGTCGACGACGGGCTCGGGCATGAACCGCAGCATCATCGCGCGGGCCTCGTCCCTGGTCTGCTCCACGAACCGGACGGGTTCACCGAGCGCGTCCGCGATCGCCTCCGCCTGCCGGCGGGGCGTGACGAGCTCGGGTCCGGTCAGCTCGTAGACCTGTCCGGCGTGGCCGTCCTCCCGCAGGGCCGCGGCGGCGACCTCGGCGATGTCGTCCGGGTCGACCGTCGGCAGACCGATGTCGGCGAACGGCGCGGCGACCACCCGGTGGGCGCGGACCGACTCCGCCCAGGCGTAGGCGTTGGAGTCGAAGCCTCCGGGCCGCAGGATCGTCCACGTCGTCCCGGACTGCCGTACCGCGTCCTCGATGGCACGCGCGGTGTCCCCGTGCGAGGCCGAACCGGGCCGGGTCGCGACGCCCTGCGAGGAAAGCAGGACCACGTGTCCGACGCCGCCAGCCTTGGCGACGTCGAGGATGTCCCGTGGGTTCAACCGGTGTGCGCTCGGGCCCCCGTTCTGCAGGAAGAGCGCGTCGGCGCCGTCGAGGACCGGCCGCAGGCTCTCCGCGTCGGCCAGGTCGGCCCGTACATGCGCGACGCCCTCCGGCACATCCGTACCCGTGATCCCGCGGGAGGTCGCGGTCACCCGCGCGCCTGTCTCCGCGAGCGTCCTGACGAGCGATCGGCCGACGTTCCCGGTGGCCCCCGTCACTACGAACATGAACAACTCCCCTGTCGATTCAGCATGGTTGACCGCCCAGACGGCGGGTGACGTCCGCTCCGAGAGGTGCTCTCGGGGCGACACGGGGACGCTAACACCGCCGATATAGTAGGTACCTAGAGGAAAGTGACTATCCCGATGGGGTGTGGGGTGCGCATGAACGGCAGCACGGACCCGGCGGCAGCCGCCGCGACCGACCCTCGACTCGCCTGTCCGACCAGCGGGGTCGTGGACATCGTGTTCAGCCGGTGGACCACCCCGATCATGTGGACCCTCAACGCACACGGCCGGCTCCGTTTCGTCGAGCTGGAACGGCTGATCGGCACGATCACTCCGAAGGTGCTGACGCAGCGGCTGAGGCAGCTGGAACGCGACGGCATGGTCGTCCGCACGTACCACCCCGAGGTCCCGCCCCGGGTCGAGTACGAGATCAGCGAGCTGGGCCGCAGCCTGGCGCCCCTCTTCGCCCACCTCTCCGAATGGGCGGCGGCCAACCTTGACAAGGTCGAGCAGGCGCGCCAGGACTACGACACCGAAGCCGACGGGGCGACGACGGCGGCGAGGCACTAGTCGGCCCCGCTCCCTCCGCCCACCGGAGCATGACGGCCGGTCACCATCCCACGGCCGAAGTCGCGTTGTCAGTGGTGGCAGATACGTTCGAGGTCTTGGAACCGCTGGTGCACGACAGGAGTGGACGATGACCGAGAGCAGTGTGCTGCCCGCGCTCAGGGTGGTGCTGACGGACGTCAACGAGCGGGTGGTGGAGGCGTGGCGCGCCGCGTTCGCCGACACTCCCGGGATCGAGATCCGCAAGGGCTCGATCCTGGACGAGGACGTCGACGCCTGGGTCACCCCCACCAACTCCCGGGGCCGGATGGACGGCGGGGTCGACGCCGTCATCAAGCGGTACCTGGGGTCCGGCATCCAGGTACGCGTCCAGCGCGCGATCCGTGACCGGTTCGCCGGACCGATGCCGGTGGGCAGCGCGGTCTGCGTCCCGTCCGGCGCGACCGTCCCCCGGTACCTGATATCGACGCCGACGATGGTGCGCTCCTCGGAGAACGTGAGCGCCACGATGAACGTGGCGCTGGCCTGCGCGGCCGCATTCCAGGCCGTCCACCGGCAGAACCGCAAGAAGCCGGGCAGCATCCGGTCCGTGGCACTCGTCGGGATGGGGGCGCAGACCGGCCAGGTGCCGGCCCGGGTGTGCGCCAATCTGATGTGGACCGGCTACACGCTCTTCCACGACCACTGGTTCGAGGACGACGACGAGCTGCGCTCCACGATCGTCGCCCAGCTCCACGGGATCGAGAACGCGCCCGTCGACCACCGGGTGCGCATCGTGCCGCCGGTGGCCGCTCCGGCCGCCCCCGCGCCGACGCCGGCCCCGGCCCCGGCGCCGCACGAGAACGCCACCCCCAACTCTCCCTCCGCCACCTCTGCCTCTACCTCTGCCACCACGAGCGAAAGCGCCTCCCCCATGACCGGTTCGGCCAACGACGTCCCGACCGCGGGCCAGCCGCAGCAGCCCCAGCCCGATGCGAACGACCCCCTCGCCCTGTCCGAGCTCTTCGACGGCGGCGGGGAGGCCTGGCTCCCGCTCCTGAAGCCGGTCATCGAGGCGCAGCCGGACGCCGCGCGGTTCATCGGCAAGGGCCGCAGCCACGAGGTGGTCCCGGTCCGCGAGCTGACCTTCCAGGCGCTCAAGCCGAACCCGCCGCACAAGTGGAAGGTCGTGGTCTTCGGCCAGAACCCGTACCCGCGGGCGGAGAGCGCCACCGGCATCGCCATGTTCGACAACACCTTCAGCGACTGGAAGGACAGCCAGTTCGGCCGGGTCGTCAGCATCCGGTGCCTGATCAAGGCGGCGGCGATGTGGAAGTACGGCATCGCCAAGAAGACCCCGATCGCCGACGTGCGGGCGCTGCTGAAGGAGCGGGACACGGTCCAGCCGCCGGAGTGGTTCCAGGCGATGCTGACGCAGGGCGTGCTCCTGCTGAACGCGTCGCTGACCGCGAGCGGCGACGGGGCGATGGGCCCCGACCAGCACACGGCGTTCTGGCGGCCGGTGGCCGAGCGGATCGTCGAGGAGATCCTCAAGGCCAAGCAGGACGCGGCCGAGGAGGACCGCGGGGTCGTCTTCGCGTGGTGGGGGGCGCACGCCCGGAGCCTGAAGCGGGTCGTCCAGCGGCTCCAGCAGAAGTACCCGGACGTCGAGGTGCGGCACCTCGACCACGCGAACCCGGCGGCACAGGGCGACATCTTCTGCGAGGGCGACCACTTCGCCCAGGTCAACGACGCCCTGGCCTCACTGGGCACCGACGGTGTCGACTGGCTGCCGAGCAAGGGGTGGAACGCGACGGCGGCCGGCGCGGGCGGTGCGGACGGGGAGGTCGCGGCGCGCATGGGCGCCTTCATCGAGTCGACCATGAACCTGCACCAGATGTATCTGGAGCGCCTGACCAGCGTCAAGGACGAGGGCCTGGTCCTGCCGTCGATCACCGGTGTCTTCGACAGCCCGCTGATGGACTTCGAGAACGCCGTCGCCCCGGTCTCCGCGGCGCTGTCCGGCCTGACCGGGTACATCCGGCGCTCGCGTGACTTCGGCAAACAGCGTGCGGACCAGTCGGCCGGCGGCGGCCTGTCCGCCGACGCGATCGCCGCGCTCCACCTCTACACCTGTGAGTCCGCCTTCTACCGCGAGATCAACAGCGTTCTGCGCTCCCCCGACCGCACCAGGGTCACGCCCTACCTGCCGTACCTGCGGCTGCTGTTCTCGGCGGTCTCGGAACTGCCTTCGTACACGCAGCCGTTGTGGCGGGGCGTGTCGCTGGACCTTCGGGCGCAGTACCCGGTGGGCCGTACGGTGACCTGGTGGGGCGTCTCCTCGTGCACCTCCGAACTGAACGTGGCCAGGGCGTTCCTGGGCAGTCGCGGCAAGCGGACCCTCTTCGAGGTGACGCCGGCCCGGGCGGTCGGGATCAAGCGCTTCTCCGCCTTCACCGGCGAGGAGGAATACATCCTCACGCCCGGTACCCAGCTCAAGGTGACGGAGGTGAAGAGCGAGTCCCGCGGGCTGTGCACGGTCCGGCTGAGCGAGGTCACGGACGCCACGCCCGTGGTGTCCTGAACCGCCCTCTGCTCGGCACGGCCGCCGCGACCGGGAATCCGCGGCGGCCACGACGGCCACGACGGCCTCCGGCTCTGGGATCCGCGGCGGCCACGACGGCCTCCGCCCCCTGGCAACAGCGGCGCCCAGCCCGGCCCAGCCCCCACCCGCTCACCGGGCTCACACGCTGAGCGCCGCCCGCACGGTCCGTTCGGATGCCGTTCCGCCCTCGCCCGAGGACGTCGCCCGTCCGGCCTCCAGGACGTAGTACTGCTGGGCGGCGCGCAGGGCGAAGCCGACGTGCTGCTCGACGAGGAGGACGGAGAGGCCGCCGCGCCGGGTGAGGGCGAGGATCGTCTCCTCGATCTCGGCGACGACCGACGGCTGGATGCCCTCCGTCGGCTCGTCGAGCAGCAACAGTCTGGGGCGGGTGATCAGGGCGCGGGCGATGGCGAGTTGCTGGCGCTGGCCGCCGGAGAGCAGACCGGCGCGGCGGCCGGACAGTTCGCGCAGGACGGGGAAGAGATCCAGTGCCTCGGCGGTCGCCGCTCTGCCGTCGGGGCGCCCGTCGGCGACGAGTTGGAGGTTCTCGGCGGTGGTGAGGTGAGGGAAGGACTGCTGTCCCTGGGGGACGTACGCCATCTTGCGGGCGACCCGCTGGTGCGGGGCGAGGTGGGTGATGTCCTCGCCGTCCAGCCGGACGGTGCCGCCTTTGGGTTTGATCAGGCCCATGGCGGCCCTCAGCAGGGTGCTCTTGCCGGCGCCGTTGTGCCCGAGCACGGTGGCGACCCCGTCCTCCGGGACCTCGACGGTGACGCCGTGCAGGACCGTGGTGCGGTCGTAGCCGGCCCGTACGGAACTGATCTCCAGCATTCGGCTCATGCCTCCTCGGCGACGGCCACAGCGGTGGCGGGAGCGGGCTCGGGTTCCGCGGTACGGCCGAGGTAGACCTCCTGGACCTTGGCGTCGGCCTGTACCTCGGCGACGGTGCCCTCGCTGAGGACCTTGCCGGCGTGCAGGACACTGACGCTGCGGGCGAAGGAGCGCATGAAGTCCATGTCGTGCTCGATGACGACGACCGTACGGTCCGCGCTGATCCGCTGGAGCAACGCGCCGGTGGCCTCGCGCTCGTCGTGGCTCATGCCGGCGACCGGCTCGTCGAGCAGCAGTAGCCGCACGTCCTGGACGAGCAGCATGCCGATCTCCAGCCACTGCTTCTGTCCATGCGCGAGGACTCCGGCGGGACGGTCGCGCAGCGAGGTCAGTCCGGTGGTCTCCAGGGCCCGCGCGACCGGTTCCGGGACGGTCCTGCGGCGCCGGAGCATCGTCCACGGCCCCCGCCCCGCGCCCGCCGCGATGTCGAGGTTCTGCAGGACGGTCAGTTCCTCGAAGACGGTGGCCGTCTGGAACGTGCGCCCGATCCCCATGCGGGCGATCCGGTGGACCGGCCTGCCCAGCAGGTCCTGGTCACCGAAGCGCACCGAGCCCGTCGCCTTCACCAGGCCGGTGACGGCGTCGACCAGGGTGGTCTTGCCGGCGCCGTTGGGGCCGATGAGGAAGCGCAGGTCACCGGGGTGGATGTCCAGGTCGACGCCGTCCACGGCCGTGAAGCCGTCGAAGGTGACCCGCAGGTCGCGGACGGTCAGTCCCTCGCCGCTCATGCCGTCTCTCCCGTCGTAGGCGCAGGCGCAGTCGCAGGCGTAGGAGCAGTCGTAGGGGCGGCGGTGCGGCGCCTGCGCAGGACGGCGCCCAGGGAGGCCAGACCGCCGGGCAGGAAACCGACGGCGACCACGAACAGGAGGCCCTGGACGTACGTCCACGCGGCCGGGAGGGCATCGGACAGCGTGCTCTGCGCCCAGGCCACGGCGATCGCGCCGAGTACCGCGCCCACCAGGGAGGCCCGGCCGCCGACGGCGGCGCCGATGACGAAGCCGATCGACGGCACGATCCCGATCAGGGCCGGGGAGATGATGCCGACCGCGGGGACGAACAGGGCGCCGGCCAGGCCGGCGGCACCGGCCGCGAGGACGTAGGCGACGAGCTTGACGTTGGCGGGGTCGTAGCCGAGGAAGCGCACCCGCTCCTCGGAGTCCCGTGTGGCGACCAGGAGTTCACCGAACCGGCTGACGAACAACTGGCGGACGCCGGCCATCAGGAGGAGCAGGACGGCGGCGATGATGAAGTACACCATCCGCTGGTTGACGGGGTCGTCCAGCGAGTAGCCGAAGAAGCCCTGGATGTCGGTGAGGCCGTTGGTGCCGCCGGTGGTGGCCTGCTGGCCGATCAGCCAGATGGACAGGGCCGCGGCCAGCGCCTGGCTCAGGATCGCGAAGTACGCGCCCTTCACCCGGCGGCGGAAGACGAGGAAGCCGAGCAGGGCGGCGACCGTCATCGGCAGCAGCACCGTCATGGCGAGCGCGAAGGCCGGATCGGCGAACGGCTTCCACCACCAGGGCAGGGTGTCGCCGGTGCCGTAGAGCTGCATGAAGTCGGGCAGGGTCTCGCCGGTGGCGGCCGCGTCGGTGAGCTTGAGGTGCATGGCCATGGCGTAGCCGCCGAGGCCGAAGAAGACGCCCTGGCCGAGGACCATGAGTCCGCCGCGGCCCCATGCGAGGCTGACGCCGACCGCGACGATCGCGTAACACAGGTATTTGGCCAGGAGGTTGAGGCGGAAGTCGGACAGGAGGGCGGGTGCGGCGCCGAGGAGGAGGACGGCGCCGAGGGCGAACCCGGCGGGGACGCGGAGCCGCTCCGGCAGGGACCGGGACGTCGGCGCCACCACGGCGGGGCTGGAGGTGGTCGTCGTCATGCCAGGCTCCGGGTGCGCAGTGTGTACAGGCCCTGGGGTCGCCACTGCAGGAAGGCGACGATCGCCACGAGCACGATGACCTTGGCGACACTGACCGTCGTCGAGTATTCGAGGACGGCTTGGAGGATGCCCAGCGCGAAGGCGGTGATGACGCTGCCCTTGAGCTGTCCGATGCCGCCCACGACGACGACCAGGAAGGCGTCGACGATGTAGTTGGTGCCCATCGTCGGGCCGATGGGGCCGACCAGGGTGAGGGCGACGCCCGCCACGCCCGCGAGGCCCGAGCCGATGAAGAAGGTGATGCGGTCGACCCGCCCGGTCGCGATCCCGGAGACCTCGGCCAGGTCGCGGTTCTGGACGACGGCCCGGATGCGGCGGCCGAGCGGGGTGAGCCTCAGGATGAGGGTGAGGGCGAGGACGCTCAGCAGGGCCAGGCCGAGGATGAACAGGCGGTTGTCGGCGAAGGTGATGCCGCCGCCCAGCGAGATGTTGCCGGTGAGGGCGTCGGGCGCGGTGGTCTGCACGTTGGGAGCACCGAAGATGTCGCGGGCGAGCTGCTGGAGCATCAGCGAGACGCCCCAGGTGACGAGCAGGGTGTCCAGCGGGCGTGTGTAGAGGCGGCGGATGAGCAGCCATTCCAGCAGGGCGCCCATGGCCCCGGCGGCCAGGAAGGCGATGGGCAGGGCGACGAGCAGCGAGACGCCCGCGCTGCTGATGGACTTCTGCAGCACGTACGTGGTGTAGGCGCCGGCCATGATGAACTCGCCGTGCGCCATGTTGATCACGCCCATCTGGCCGAAGGTCAGGGTCAGACCGAGGGCGATGAGCAGCAGGACGGCACCGATGCTGATGCCGGTGAGGGACTGGTTGAGGATGACCGTCATGGGTCGGCTCCGGGTCGGGGACGGGGGCGCGGGTGTACGCGTGTGCCCTGGGCGTGGCCCGGCCCCCGGGAGAGGGGCCGGGTCCGGTGCGGGCGGGGCAGGGGGGCGGGGCCCGGTGCGGGCCGGGCAAGAGGGGCCGGGCCCGCTGCGGGCCGGGCTCAGGAGAGTCCGGAGGCCCAGGAGTAGCCCTTGAGGTACGGGTCCGGCTTGACGGGCTTGCCGGAGTTCCACACCTCGGTGATCAGACCGTCGGACCCGACCTTGCCGATCCGGGCGGTCTTGTAGACGTGCTGGGTGGCGCCGTCCACGGTGACCTTGCCCTCGGGCGCGTCCAGTTCGATGCCGTCGGAGGCGGCCTTGACCTTCGCCACGTCGAAGGAGCCGGCCTTCTCGACCATCGCCTTCCACAGGTAGACGGAGATGTAGGCGGCCTCCATCGGGTCGGAGGTCGGCTTGTCCTTCCCGTACTTCGCCTGGTACGCGGCCACGAACTTGGTGTTGGCCGCCCCCGGAGTGGTCTCGTAGTAGTTCCAGGCCGTGAGCTGGCCGTCCAGGTACTGGGTGCCGATGCTCTTGACCTCCTCCTCGGCGATGGAGACCGAGAGCACGGGCAGGCTCTTCGCGGTCAGGCCCGCGGACTTGTACTCCTTGAAGAAGGCCACGTTGGAGTCACCGTTGAGGGTGTTGAACACGGCGTCCGCGCCGGCGTCCTTGACCTTGTTGACGATGGTGCCGAACTCCGTGGATCCGAGCGGGGCGTAGTCCTCGCCGACGACCTCCATTCCGTTGGCCTTCGCGTACGCCTTGATGATCTTGTTGGCGGTGCGCGGGAAGACGTAGTCGCTTCCGACCAGGTAGAGCTTGGTCAGGCCCCGCTTCTTGAGGTAGTCGAGGGCGGGCACGATCTGCTGGTTGGTGGTGGCGCCGATGTAGAAGATGTACGGCGACTGTTCCAGGCCTTCGTACTGCACGGGGTAGAACAACAGCGACTTGTACCGTTCGAAGACCGGCTTGACGGCCTTTCGGCTGGCCGAGGTCCAGCAGCCGAAGGTGGCCACGACCTTGTCGTCCTTGATGAGGGTCTCCGCCTTCTCGGCGAAGGTGGGCCAGTCGGAGGCACCGTCCTGGCTGACCGGCTCCAGCTTCTTGCCCAGCACGCCACCGGCGGCGTTGATCTCCTTCACCGCGAGCAACAGCGCGTTGTGGACGGTTACTTCACTGATCGCCATGGTGCCCGAGAGCGAATTCAGCAGACCGACCTTGACGGTGTCGCCGGACGTGTCGGCCTGGGCGCCGGCACCGGTGGACGTGGTGTCGCCCGTCTTGGCGCCGCACGCACTGAGGGCCGCGGACGCGCCGACGGCCGAGATTCCGGTCAGGAGACCGCGCCTGCTGATGCTGTACCCGGACATGCACAACCTCCTTGCCCCGAAGGGCTGTACGAAGCGAGCGGAATGACTCTGGGGAGGGAATGATGGGGAAGGCGCTTCAGAAGTGGCGCTGTCGACGCACGAGTTCCCCAGCCGTTCCGGGGTGTTGTCCGGGCTGGTCGCTGAAGTGCGACCACAGCCTGCGGGGATACTGTTTCCACTGCGTTTCGGAGGAATTGAAGAACAGTTTCCTGTGAAAACAACTCGATCGTCGAATACCGGTGAAGCCGTTGTGGCATAAGCCGGTTGAGGGCATGAACGACAACGGCGATCAATGCTTCCCAGGGAAAGGATCAGTTATTCTGATTCCTCTTTCCAGGGATCGGTGACCGACGGTGGGCCCGGGCGGCAGTCGGCGCGCACGAGTGGAGGAGCACGATGGCGGGACAGCCCCAGGAACTGCTCCACCTGCTCACGCGGGCCGAACGGCTCGCCGTACGCAGGATGCAGTCCGTCCTGGACGGGTTCGAGTGCTCCGTGGAGGCGTGGCGGGTGCTCGACCTCCTCTCCGACGGGCGGGGCCACAACATGACGGCCCTCGCCGACCATGCCTTCCTGCCGGCTCCGAGCCTCACCAGACTCGTGGACCAACTCGTCGACCAGAACCTCGTCTACCGTCGCATCGACCCGGCCGACCGACGTCGTGTCCTGGCCCACCTCACCCCACGCGGCAAGCAGCGATGGCAGTTGCTGGCGCGTCATGTGCGGGCCGACTGGCGCGAGGTGGAGCGGGCGCTCGCGGGTGAGGAACTGGACCACCTGCTCGCGCGGTTGGCCGAGGCCCTGGAAGGGCGCCCCGCCGCCGACCCGACAGCCGTGCCGGTGAGTGGATGACGACGAGTCTGCGGGCAGAGCGCTCCCCGTGCCAAGGCCGAAAGGACGTGTGCTCCGTCCTACCGGAAACACCCTTCGAGCAGGCATGATGGACCTGACACTCTCCCAGGTCCCGTACCGGGGCACGGTCTTGGCCACCCCGGAGGTGTCCCTGCCCGCGAGTGGTCCGGATGCCGATCACCGCCCGGCGCCCGCGCGCCGCATAGGGTCCCGTCATGGCACTGCGACCCGTTCACGTGATCGTCAAGGCACTCGACGCCCCGGATGTCGGCCGGTTCTGGGCGGAGGCGCTCGGCTGGACCGCCTACAGTCCCGGCGTCGCCACCTATGTGGGCCCTGGCGGCGGCCTGGTCTGGCCGCACCCGAACGTCCTCGGTGTCGACGTCGTCCCGGTCCCCGAGCCCAAGTCCGCGACGAAGAACCGTGTGCACCTCGACCTCGCCACCACCTCGGCGGCGCACCAGGCGGAGCTGGTCGACCGGGTGAGGTCCCTCGGTGCGACGCCCGTCGACGTGGGCCAGGGCGACGTTCCCTGGACGGTCCTCGCCGACCCCGAGGGCAACGAGTTCTGTGTGCTGGAGCCGCGGGAGATCTACCGGGACACGGGGCCGATCGCCGCGGTGGTGGTCGACTGCGCGGATCCGCGGGCCATGGCCCGGTTCTGGGGTGAGGCCACGGACTGGACGCTGCACGAAGTGGCCGACGACCACGCGTCGTTCCGTTCGCCGGCCGGCGTCGGCCCGTATCTGGAGTTCCTCCGCACGCCCGACGCGAAGACCGTGCCGGACCGCCTCCACCTCGACCTGCTGCCGCGTCCCGGCGACGACAAGGAGGCGGAGGTGGCCCGGCTACGGACGCTCGGCGCCACCGGTCTCGACGTGGGCCAGGGCGATGTGCCCTGGACGTGCCTGCTCGACCCGGAGGGTCACGAGTTCTGCGTCCTGGCCCCGCACTGAGGAACCGGCGGCCCCGCCCGGCGCGGGAGAAGTGCCGTCCCGATGCACCGCCCCACGCACCGGACACGGCCGGTCCCACCGGCGGCGACAGCGCGGGCGGCGGTCCGTGCTTGGCTAAGGTGGGCGGTTCCCGAGGTGTTCCGCGGCCCTTTCCGGCGGACGGTGCCGACATGTCCTACGGCTCGGGAACGCCCATGGCCATGGTGAGAGCACGGGGACTGGTGTGAACGAGCTGTCGTCCGCACATGCCGCTTCGGGAGAGGACCGGCATGCCTCCTGGCTGGAGTTGTTCTTCGACCTGGTCGCCGTGGCCGGCGTGGCCCAGATCGCGCATCTGCTGCACGACGGCGGCGCCGCCGAACTGGGGCAGTACGTGCTGCTCTTCCTGGCCTTCTGGACCGCGTGGATCTGCTTCACGCTGTACGGCAACGTAGCGGGCGAACGGACACACACCCGCACGGTGCTCGCCGCGATGTTCTGCATGGCGGTGATGGCGGCCGCCGTTCCGGGCGTCCACGCGGGCGAGAACGGCCAGGCGAGGGCTCTGGCGCTCGCCTACGTCGTCGTCCGGCTGCTCGCCGATCGAGTCTGGCGGCATCGCCGGGAGATCCTCGTCGACTGGCCCGCCGCCCAGATGTCCCTGGGGGTGATCCCCTGGATCGTCTCGCTGTGGGCGCACGAACCGGCCCGCTACTGGCTCTGGGCGCTCGGCATCGCCCTCGACCTCTATGTCACGTTCACCGTGTCCGCGCGCGACATCGTCGAGAGCCACAGGGCGCACGACCGGCACGAGCGGAAGCGCTCGTCACGCCGTGAGGCCCTGCTGCCCGTGTCGGTGGCCGCGCCGGACGCCGACCACCTGAGCGAACGGCTCGGCCTGTTCGTGATCATCGTGCTCGGCGAGGGCGTCGCCCAGGTGATCGAGGCCGCGTCCGAAGTCCCCTGGAACAGACGGCTCTACGGC
Source organism: Streptomyces aureus (assembly GCF_000725495.1). Lineage (GTDB taxonomy): Bacteria > Actinomycetota > Actinomycetes > Streptomycetales > Streptomycetaceae > Streptomyces > Streptomyces aureus_B. Next base: position 147,980 of record NZ_JNZD01000015.1, on the reverse strand, counting down.
CTCGCGAGCGCCGCGTTCCTCCTTCTGGTCGCGCTGTGGTCGTTGTCCTTCCGGCACGGATACGCGGGGGTCCCGTACCTCACCGCGCGCTCCCTGCCGGCCCGGGCGGCGCTCCCGCTGCACTGCTTCCTGTGCGGCTGTCTGGCGGCTCTCGCGGCGGGGCTGGGCGCGGCGACGGAACACCTCGAGACGCTGCCCGCCGGCACGCGATGGCTGTTGTGCGCTTCGCTCGCCGGGTACTTCCTGCTCACAGGGGTCGCCGCCCTGCGACAACCGGGCGGCACGCAGCGCTGGTTGCTGTCCGTCGTGCTGCCGTGCTGCTCGCTGCCCCTGCTGATCGCGGGGTTCGGAGCGGGCCTCGGGACGGTGGCCGTGGTCTGGCTGCTCGTGGCCGTCACCCTGTGGCCGACGGTCTACGAGGGCAGGCGCTCCGGGCGTGCCGCGCCGACCGCGCGACCCGAACCCTGATCAGGGCGCCCGCCCCCGCCGACGCGTCACCAGGTGTGCGCGACGTCGATCACCAGACGGCCGGAGAGCTGGGTCACCTTGAACGGCAGCCGTGCCCGTACCCCGAGTCCCACCTGGGTGACACCCTCGAAGCTGGCACCGAACTTCGCGTCCCGGAAGGTCCGGTAGCCGGTCAGGTCGACCCCCGGAAGGGGCTGGCCGCCGTGCCCGGGGTAGGTCACGGCGTTGGTCTCCGGGTCGTACGACGGGGCCGACACCAGGATCTCGAGGATGGCTCCGCCGGAGACCGGGATGGGGATGCCGGACGGGTCCTGCACGAACGTGTCGACGTAGTGGACGGTGTACCCGATCCCCGTGGTGCCCGCGGTGGGCACGTCGAGGACCATGCGGTCGTAGCAGTCGTGCCGGCCGGTCCTGATGTCGGTCAGCGACCCGTCGTCCGCGTCCGCCGCGGTCTTGGAAAGGCTGCCCCAGCCGGTGGGACAGGTGACCGCCGTGGTGGCGGCGCCCGCCGGTGTGGGCGCGGCCACGACCACTCCCACACCGGCCATCGTCAGGGCGGCCAGCACCGCCATGGATCGTCTCGTACGCATCGTTCCCCCTAGGGCTCGCGGCTCTCGGTTGCCTGCCATGTACGACATGACGGTCAAGGAATTGGTTGTACGGACCGCCCCGAAACGGACCCGACGACCGTGCCGCTCGCCTCGACGGGCCGCTCAGAACGCCGAGTTGCCGAACCAGAGGTCCAGCAGGCCCTCGTCGCCCTCGTGCGCGATGCTCTCCGCGTCCCGGCGCAGCCGGCCGTAGACGAGGAGCAGCAGGTCGGCCGCGGTTCCGCGGACGGTCGCGTCGGCGGGCCCGTTCGCCGTCCCGGCCGGGTCGAGCCCGAAGCCGTCGGGCCGCAGCCGGACCAGCCAGTCGCCGCCCGCCTCGGTGTCGGTCGCCTGGAACCGGATGGTCCTGTCGGGAGCGCGCAGTCGGGCGACGCCGGGTGCGAAGGGGGTGGCGAACGGCAGGTTGACGAGGAACTCGTCGATGCCGTCGGCCGCGAGGGCGGGGTCGATCGCGGGCCGGATCCCGAGGGCGAGTTCGGCGTCGACCCGGTGCAGCAGGGTCTCGTAGAGCATGCGGCGAGCCCAGAAGCGGGCGTGCTGGTCGACGCCCCACGCCCACATCGAGAGCTCGGGATCGGTGGCCGCGAAGGCCTCGGCGGCCACCGTCGGGCTCTCGGCCAGCCAGTCGGCGTACCCCTCCCACCGTTCGGGAAGGCGCAGGTCCACGTCCCGGGTGCGCGGGGGTTCCTGGACCCGGGCGTGCAGGAGGACCGAGAACCAGCGCTGGACGCTGCCGGTGTGCCTGACCAGGTCCTGGAGCGTCCAGTCGGGGCAGCTGGGCACCGGGGTCGTCGCGTCGGCGTTCTCGACGGCCGCGACGAACCGGGCGGTCTCCACCGCGATCGCCGCACGGTGGTCGACGGAGGTCGTCCCGCGCGCGGGACCGTCCGAGGAAATCATCGTTGGAGTGCCTTTCTACGAGGGGAGGGAAGGGTCCGGTCAGACGGAGGCGGCCTCGGATCCGACCGCCGCGGGCTCCACGGTTCCGGGCGTGGCGGCCTTCTCCGTGGGCTCAGCGGTCTCGGACGTGGCGGCCTTGACCGTGGACTCCGCGGTCTCGGACGCGGCGGCCTTGCGCACCACGGGCGTACGGGGCGCGTGGGCCGCCCGGAGTCCGAGAAGGGCGACGACCGCGACCAGGACGAACGCGACTCCGGCGATGGCGAAGCTCAGCGTGAACTGGCTCTCCTGCGGCAGCGCGGGCATACCGGCGGGCAGCGCCACGGTCTTCGACGCCAGGAGCGAGGTGATCACCGCGCTCGCGACGGCGCTGCCGACGGAGCGGGAGATGGAGTTGATGCCGTTGGCGATGCCGGTCTGGTGGGCGGGGACGCCGGCGACGATGAGCGCGGGCATGGCGGCGTAGCCGAAGCTGATCGCCAGACCGATGAGCATGCCGGCGCTGATGACGGAGGCGCTGGTGTCGTGGGCGGCGGTCAGCCAGGCGAAGCCGAGGACGCCGAAGCAGGCGCCGGCGGCCAGCGTGAAGCGTGCGCCGAGCCTGCGCACTAGCACTCCGCCGAACTGGGCGCCCACGAGGGAGACGAGCGTGGTGGGCAGCAGGTAGACGACGGAGGCGGCGAGCACCGAGGCGCCGAAGCCGTACCCGACGAGCTTCTCGGGCATCTGCACGAGGTAGGAGACGCCGATGAACTGGGAGAACATCGCGAAGCCCAGCAGGAGTCCGGCCAGGTTGGTGAAGAGCACGGGCCGGTGGACGAACATCTTCATGTCCACCATGGGTTCCTTGACCCGGTTCTCGGTGAGCACCCACACGCCCGCCATGACGACCGCGCCGGCGAAGGTGCCGAGCGTACGGGCGGACGTCCAGCCCCACTCGTGTCCCTGCGAGATGGGCAGGAGGAGGAGCACCAGCAGCAGCCCGAGGGTCAGCGCGCCGAGCCAGTCGGTGCGGCCGCCGGTCTTCGTCCGGGAGGCGGGCACCGCGAAGAGCACGCCCACGAGGGCGACGACGGCGAGCACGACCGCCAGCCAGAACGGGCGGTGGTAGTCGGGGTGCGAGCCCTGGGTGAGCAGGCCGGCGCCGACGAGGGCGAGTCCGCTGCCGAACGCGAGCGTGCCGCTGACCAGGGCCATCGCTCCGTGCAGCTTCTCCGGCGCGATCTCCTCACGCAGGACGGAGAGGGCGAGCGGGAAGATCGCGGTTGCCGCTCCCTGCATCACGCGCCCGACGATCAGCCAGGTCAGGGAGGTGGTGGTGGCGGCGAGCACCGATCCCGCGATCATCACGACGAGCACGCCGACGAGCGTGGGCTTCTTGCCGTGCTGGTCTCCGAACCGGCCGAGCAGCGGGGTGAAGACGGCGGCGGACAGCAGTGTGGCGGTGGTCACCCAGCTGACGCTCGCCGTGCTGGCCTTCAGATCGCTCTGGATCATCCCGAGGATCGGGACGACCAGGGTCTGCATCATCGAGACGACCATGGCGGCGAGTCCGAGAACCAGGACGATCCTGGTGTGCCCGGAGGGCCTCGCCGACGCCGCTTGCTGTGTGTGAGACACGGGAAGTCTGCCCTAACTACTTAACAACCTCGATGCTTGAGAACTTCAAGCAATAGCTGACCGTAGCCGCCGATATTTGAGATGGTCAAACTTCCTGGCGTAGGGTGAGTCACATGACAGGAACCAGCGGCGTGGACACGGACCGGCTCATGGAGCTCCTGTCGGTCTCGCTCGGGGCCTACTACGGCGACTTCACGGCGGCCGCGGCGAGCGAGAACCTCACCGCCAGCCAGGGCAAGACGCTCAACGTGCTGCGCCGGGGACCGGCCGCCATGCGCGCCCTCGCGACCATCCTGACCTGCGACGCCTCCAACATGACGGGGATCATCGACCGGCTGGAGAAGCGGGGCCTGGTCCGGCGCGAGCCCAGCCCCACCGACCGGCGTGTCAAGAACGTCGTCCTCACGGCCGAGGGCGAACGCGTCATCGACGTGATCCGCGCGAAGATGGACACCACCCGTGCCGGCCTGGACCGCCTCAGCACGGAGGAGCGGGACACGCTCTACGCGCTGCTGGAGCGTGCCTTCGTGGCGCGGCCGGCCGCACTGCGGCCTAGCGCCTGAGCGCGTCGGCGCGAAGACCTGCGGCCGCCTTCCCCCCGGGCCGATCGATCCATCAGCGAGCCCCGGCCCCCTTCCGGCCCCCTTCCGGCCGCGAACGGCGAGCCGGCACGGCCCCCTCTCCTCAGGCAGCTCGAATTACCGTACGCACGTGCGGTGATCAGACTCTATGATCACTGCGTCCCAGCGACCGCTGCGACCGCTACGACTGCCGTGACCGCCGCCGACGCCGCGACTACGGGCGCCTTCGAGACAGGCCGAGAAGCACATGAAGAGCACCGCCCGCACAGCCCCGAGAACGCTCGCCCGGTGCGCGCAGACGGCGATAGGGGTGGCCGCCGTGGCGGACGTGTTCCGGGCGGCGGCTCTACGGGACCACCGACTGCACCCCTCGAACCCCTCCCTGGAATCGGGAGAGGTCTCCCGGGTCTTCGTCAATCTCATGACGCTCGCGGTCGTGCTGTTCCTCGTGTGGCTCGCCAAGTCCCGGACCAATGCCCAACTGCTGTCCCCTCGAAGCCCGGTCCCGACTCGGGGCTGGACGGTCGGCACCTGGTTCGTCCCCGTGGTCAACCTCTTCGCCCCTCGCCGCACGGTTCTAGACATCGGACGCGCGAGCTCCCCGTCGTGGGAGGAGCGGCGGGACACCTTGGTGGTCAACCTGTGGTGGGCCGCCTGGATCACCCACGGGCTGATACTCGGCGCGTCCACCGCGATGGCGTCGACGTCACTGGCCCTGCTCGTCGTGGCGGAGACCCTCATGATCGCGGCGGCCGTACTGCTCGGGCTCGTGATCGAGCGCATCACGGCGCTGCAGAGCGCCGCGCTCGCCGGCCCGGGGGTCACCGCACCCCTGATGAAGGTATGACGCAGCCTCCCGAGGGCCTGTCGGTGCCGGAGCCGTCGGAACCGCCGTTCCTGATGTCGGTCGAGGACGTCTTTCGCCCCCGCCGCACCGGGTCGGGCCCACGCCAGGGCCGGCAGATCCTCCGGCCCGGCGGGCAGATCCCCCGGCGGGGCGGGCTGATCGTGGCGACGGGCCGGATCGAGCGCGGCCTCGTCCGCAGGGGCGACCTGGTGGAGATCGTCGGCCTGGACGCCGACCCGACCACGGTCGTCGTCGTGGACATCGAGCACGGCCGCGTGCCCGTCACGGAGGCGTGCACGGACATGAATGTGGGCTTGCTCTTGCCCGGCAGGGCCTCGGCCGCCCTCGAGCGAGGTCAGGTGCTCGCGACGCCGGACTCCATCAGCGCCCACACCGCCTTCACCGCCACCATCGACGTACTGTCCGAGGAACACGGCGGCACGGAGATCGTCTCCGGTGAGCGCCTCCAGTTTCATGTACGGAGCGCCACCGTCCTCGGTACCGTCACCCTGCCCGAGGACGCCGACATGGTCCGCCCGCTGCACCGGGCCGAGGTGACCGTACGCCTCGACCACCCTGTCGCACTCGAAGCGGGCCACTGCATCCCGTTCCGCCACCACGCCCGAGCAGCGGGCTCGGTCACGGTGACACGCATCGCACACTGAACCACCTGAGCGGGGGCGGCACTTCGCGAATCAAGGCGTGCCGTCATCGCGTTGCCGCGTCGGCCGGTGCGTAGGCCCCGCTCCCCTTCCCCCGGAATGTCCGGGACTGGGAGAAGCGGGGCCCGCCTCACAGCTGGGTGCCGTTGACCACCAGCGTCACCTCGATGTTGTCGCGTGTGGCGTTGGAGTACGGGCAGACCTGGTGGGCCGTCCTCGCCAGGTCGAGTGCCTGGTCCCCGGCGATCGAGGGGAGTGAGATCCGCAGTTCGACGCCGAGCTTGAAGCGGCCGCCGTCGATCGGGATCAGCGAGACGAGCGAGTCGATCTCCGCGTCGTCCGCCTTGAGCCCGTCCCGCTGCCCGACCAGGGTGAGCGTCGTGCTGAAACAGGCGGCGTACCCGATGGCGAAGAGCTGCTCGGGATTGGCGCCCTCTCCGTCCCCACCCAGTTCCTTGGGCATCCGCAGGTCCAGATCCAGCCTGCCGTCGGACGTGCTCCCGCGGCCGTCCCTGCCCCCGGTGACGTGCGCCTGCGCCGTGTAGAGCGCCTTGGACATCCTGAACTCCTTTAGTCGCTACCGTAGTTTGAACTTGTCACTTCAAAAATAAGAAGTCAACGGCTAATCTCGAAAGCCCCGCGACGACCGGGAGCGAAGATGGCGAAGCTGGAGGTCGGCTACCTGCTGCCGACGCGCGACCAATCTGTTCTGGATGAGCACGACTTGAGGCGGCTCGTCGTCCAGGCGCGACGGGCCGAGGAGTTGGGGCTGGACTCGGTCTGGGCGGGCGACAGCCCCGTGACCAGGCCACGCGCGGATCCGCTGCTGCTGTTGGCCGCCGTGGCCCAGGCGACCGAACGCGTCACGCTCGGCACGGCGGTGCTGCTGCCGGCGCTGCGTCATCCGATCCTGCTGGCCCACCAACTCGCCACCCTCGACCGGCTGTCGGACGGACGGCTGATCGCGGGTATGGGCGGCGGGTTCCCCAACCCGGCGACCCGCGCCCAGTTCACGTCGATCGGCCTCGACTTCGCACGCCGCACCGGCCGCCTGACGGAGTCGATCGACGTCATGCGAAAGCTCTGGTCAGGGGAGGCGGTGTCCTGGCAGGGCGAGCACTTCGCCTTCGAGGACGTGCGGATCGCGCCCCCTCCGTCCCGCCCGGGAGGCCCGCCGATCTGGCTGGCCGGAAGCGGCACACCGGCCCTGCGGCGCGTGGCCGCTCTCGCCGACGGCTGGCTCCCCTATCCGCCCGAGTGGACGACGTACGCGGAGGAGCGGCAGCTCATCGAGCAGGGCGCCGCGCCCCGCCCGGTCACCCCCGCCCTGTACGCGACGCTCTGCCTGGACCACGACCCGGAGAAGGCACGCCGACGCCTGCGGACGAGCGTCGAGCGCTACTACAACGCGCCGCTCGACACCATCGCGCGGATCCAGGCCCTGTTCGCCGGCACCGCCCGCCAGGCCGCCGACTGGCTGACCTCCTACGCCGCGGCCGGCGCCCGCCACCTGGTGATCCGCCTGGCGACGGATGATCACGACACGGGCCTTGAGGAGTTCGCCGACCAGGTCCTGCCCCTGCTGCGCGAGGAGCCTCACCGATGACCACGTTCGTTCTCGTCCACGGCGCCTGGCACGGCCCGTGGGCCTGGGACCGGATCGTCCCGCTGCTGCACGCCGCCGGGGCGCGCACGCTCGCCCCGGACTTGAGCACCACCGAAGATCACGGACTCCACGACGACGCCAGGACGGTCGTGGCCGCCATCGACACCGTCCTACGGGAGGACGAGCTCGTACTCGTCGGGCACAGTTACGCGGGCCTGGTCGTCCGGGAGGCGGCCGACACGCGGCCCGACGCCGTCGGCCACATCGTCCTCGTGGACGGATGGGCCGGGCCCGACGGCTCCGGCATGTTCACCCTGGCCCCCGCCACCTTCGCCGACGCGATCCGCGCGAGGGCCGAGACGTCCGGGAACGGACGGCGGATCCCGCCCCCGCCTCCGCAAGCGTTCGGCATCGTGGACGCCGACGACACGGCCTGGCTCGCTGCGCGCCTGCTCCCCCAGCCCCTGCGCACGTTCACCGAGACCACACGCCTGACCGGGGCCGTCGACAAGATCCCCGGAACGGCCGTCCACTGCAGGCCGGGGACCTATCCGTTCGACCGGCTCGGTGAGGCCGTCGGGTACCGGACACGGGCGCTGGACGGCCCGCACGACGTGATGCTCACCCGGCCCGGGCCGCTCGCCCGGGTGCTCCTGGAGACCTCTTCGTTCAAGAACGAGAAGCACCGAGTCTAGAGTGATGAAGTGGAACAGCGAACGTACAACCAGTACTGCGCGACCGCGCGCACCCTCGACCTCGTCGGCGAGCGCTGGACGCTGCTGCTGATCCGCGAGCTGCTGACCGGGCCCAAGCGGTTCGGTGACCTGCAGGCCAGCCTGCGCGGCCTCGGCACCGGACTGCTGGCCGCACGTCTGAAGCATCTGGAGCGCGAGGGCCTGGCCCAGAAGGTCACGCTTCCCCCGCCCGCCCGGACCGCCGCGTACGCCCTCACCGAAGCCGGGGAGGAACTCGGGCCCGCGATCCTGGAGTTGGCCCGGTGGGGACTGAAGTGGGCGATGGGCGAACCGCGCGAGACGGAGACGTTCCACCCGGGCTGGGCCGTGCTCGGCCTGCGGGCCTGCTTCGCCCCCGAGGCTTCCACAGGGCTCCGCGCGGTGTACGAGTTCCGCATCGACGACGAGATCTTCCACGCCCGGATCGACGACGGCACGATCGAGGCACTGCACGGACCGGCCCAGCACCCGGACGCGACGGTGACGACCAGCACGGAGGCGTTCTTGAGCCTGACCGGCCAGGGCCTCACCTGGGCCGAGGCGATCGAGAACGGTACGGCGTCGACGTCGGGCGACGACGAGGCACTGCGCCGACTGGGAACCCTGTTCCGCTTGCCGGCCCCGCACGACCGAAGGTCGGACCAGGCCCCGTCCTGACCGTGCGCGACCGCTCTCGTCCAGACGACCCCGAGGAGTCCGCTGCTGCCGAGGGGGACCTGTCCTTCTGGGGGAAAGCCGTGGGCCCGGAGCGGTGATGTATCCGGCCCATGGCGCGCTCGATGCAACGAAAAAGACCCTGTCCCGCGGAACGGGACAGGGTCTTCACAGAGCGCCGGGCAGGCCTTGCACCTGCATTTCCCCGCAGGAAGCGGGGCGTCTTTCCTTGGACCACCAACGCATCACCCACCGGTACGACTTCCGCCGACCAGCTCAAGATCAATCGTACCGTACTCACGGCACGGCACGCACGCCCGCTGCCTCGTACGGAAGTCGGCGGGCACGGTCTCCGTCCGATCAACCGGACGTGGTAGGGGCGGCATCGCTGTGGCTCAGGACCTGATCTGCTCGGCCCAGGCTTTCTGCAGGGCCTTCGGGATCTTCGTCGTCAGACCCCCGTCCTTGGTGAAGGCGAGCCCCCGGTTGTGGGCGCCGCCGTCGCAGCCGTCGGACTGAGAGGTGAGCCGTACGTCGGCGGACACGTCGATGACGGGCCGGTCCTCGTTCTCGCGGGTGACCCGGAGGCGGACCGGGCCGGGGGCGGGATCCACGTCGTCGGACAGTGGGAGGTGGATGCTGGTGATGTCCTGGTCAAGCAGCCGATCCTTGGTGCACTCGCCTCGAGTGCACAGTTCCACCAGGGCTCCGGTGAGATCGCCGAAGCCCTGGCGCTGGAACAGCACGCTCACGCCGGACTCGACTCCGACTCCGGCGCATGCCTCGGAGTAGGAGCACCCTGATGCGACCAACAGGGGGACGAATCCCGCGGCCACACCCAGAGTTCGAAGTTTTCCCATCACCGATTCCCGACTCCCCCCGGCCGGGCCTCCCCGCCGGCACCTCGTCGGTGAACAGTACTCGGCTCTGGTTGCCTGGCATGTATGTCTGAAGCGGGGGTACGCCGTCCCTGACCGCCCGGGAACAGGCGGCATCCACGCTGGATCACACAGGAGGGGACGGGTCATGACAGTGACCGAGGCGACCGGGACGCGGACCGTCGTGCTGCCGGAGATCAGTGACCCGTCGCGAGTCGCTCCCCAGGACGCCCGCGAGCTGTCGAAGCTGTTCTTCGCCCGGCTCGCCGTCCTGGAGGAGGGCACGCCCGAGTATCAGTACGCGCGCAACACCTTGATCGAGATGAACGTCACCCTCGTCCAGTTCGCGGCCTCGCGCTTCCGCAGCCGGGACCGGGACGAGATGGAGGACATCGTCCAAGTCGGCACCATCGGGCTCATCAAGGCCATCGACCGCTTCGAGCTGTCCCGCGAAGTCGAGTTCACCTCCTTCGCCGTGCCGTACATCGTCGGCGAGATCAAGCGCTTCTTCCGCGACACCACGTGGGCCGTCCACGTCCCGCGGCGGCTTCAGGAAGCGCGCGTGGCGCTCGCCAAGGCCACCGAGGAGCTGCGCAGCCGACTCGGCCGAGTGCCCACCACGCGGGAACTGGCCGCCTTGATGTCCCTGTCGGAGGAAGAGGTCATCGAGGCCCGCAAGGCCTCCAACGGATACACCTCGGCATCCCTCGACGCCGCGATCACCTCCAGTGAGGACGGCGAGGCGGCCCTCGCCGACTTCATCGGCGTCGACGACAACGCCTTGGAGCTCGTCGAGGACTTCAACGCCCTGGCCCCGCTGATCGCCGGGCTCGACGACCGCGAACGCCGCATCATCCACATGCGGTTCGTCGACGAACTCACCCAGGCACAGATCGGCGAACACCTCGGCGTCTCCCAGATGCACGTCTCCCGCCTCCTCAACCGCACCCTCGCCAAGCTCCGTGAAGGCATGCTCACCACTCGATGACCGCCTGTCTCCCGGTGTCGTGCCGGTGAGCCCTGACGACGGGCTCGTCACCGGCAGTACACGTCCCCGTCGGGACGTTGGCCGGTGGCCAGGAACCGGGAGGCCGTACGGTCGCCGCAGGCGTTGCCGTTGGCCAGGTAGGCGTTGTGGCCGGTGGAATCGACGGTGACCATGACGGCGCGTGTGCCGAGGACCTTGCGGAGTCTGAGGGCGCCGCTCAGCGGAGTGGCCACGTCACGGGCGTTCTGCACGAGCAGGATGTTGGACGGGCCGTGGTCGGTGACCCGAACCGGTGCTCGTCGTGGCGGGTACGGCCAGGTGGTGCAGACCATCGCGTTGCGCGGCATGCCGGCGGTGAGCGGGTACAGGCGACGGCTGTCGGCGACGGCCTTGCGGTAGCCGGCCGTCGACGTCGGCCAGGCCACGTCGTTGCAGATCGTGCCGATGCTGACCGCGACGAGGTTCTGCAGCGCCTGGTCCGTCGGCTGCGTCGGCGCGGGCGGCACCGTGCCCCGTTGGGCGGCCAGCATCAGCTTGGCCAGGGCCGGGAAGCGGCTGGGTGCGTAGAAGCTGTCCAGCATGGTCTGGCGCAGCACGTTGCCGTTCAGCTCCGGGGGGTTGGCGCCCGGCCAGGAGAGCGGTGCCCGGTCGAGTCGGGCGGCGAGGCGCAGGAACAGCGGCCGTACCTCGTCGGCGGTCGTCGCCACCCGGTCCGGATTGCCGGCGTCCGCGGCCCAGCGGGCGAACTCCGGGAACGTGTCCTCCACTCCGCGCTCGTAGGCGTGCAGCCAGCCGCGCTCGACCAGGGTGGGATCCGGATCGTCGTTGCTGTCCAGCACGATGCGGTCGGTGTGCTGCGGAAACAGCTGACTGTAGACCGCGCCCACGTACGTGCCGTAGGAGACTCCCCAGACGGCGAGCCGATGCTCCCCGAGCGCGGCGCGGATGCGGTCGATGTCGTGGACCTCGTCCAGGGTGCTGATGTGCCGGATCAGCTCGCCCCCGTTGCGTGTACAGGCCTGCGACACCCGGCGGGCGGTGGCCAGGTTCCCGGAGATCGAACCGTCCGGAGCCGGCCAGGGGCGCAGGCTCGAGGTGGCGAGGTCGGCGTGCTGGAGGCCGCAGCTGACGGTTGTGGAGGGTGCGAGGCCACGGGGCGCGAAGCCGATCAGGTCGTACTGGTCCCGCACGGACTGCGGCAGCTTCCGCCCCTTTCCGGAGGGGTCGGTGAGGCTGGTGTTGCCGGGGCCGCCCGGGATCAGGAGCAGTGCCCCGCGCCGGGCGGTCGGCTTCTCTGCGGGTATCCGGGAAACGGCGATGTCGATCGTGGGGCCGCCGGGGTCGGCGTGGTCCATCGGCACGGTCAGCGAGGCGCACTGCTGGCGTGCGTCGAGTCCGTCGCCCGCGCAGGCGGTCCAACGGAGGGCGGGCGACGCAGGTGCCGCGGTCGCGGGCGGGGAGACGCTCAGCGGGACGGCGAGGCCGAGGAGCGCCGCGGAGAGGGTGAGACAGGCGGTCCGTAAACTTCTGCGCTGTTTCATGCGGACGAGCCTCTCGGATCGGGTGACGGGTTCCCATCCGGTGAACCCCCGTGCCGACAGGGGGGCTTACCCGTTGGCCGGGCTCAGGAGCGCACCTCACTGGCGTCGCGCTCGGTGGCGGCGCCGGATTCCGGCAGCGCGTCGGTGGGCCGCTCGGAGCTGCTGCGTCCGTGGCGGTAGGACAGGGTGAACTGCGAGACGGCGTGAAGTACGTACCCGCCGCCGGAGACTGCCCCCTGCACAGCCATATGGATGGCATTTACGCAGGAGCCGAGCACGTCACGGCCGCCTGTCGCTCCGGTGCGTCATTCTTCGGAGCTGCGAGCACATCTGACGGCCGCCTGGCAGCGGACACGAGAACACGAATCCCGTCGGTCACCGCCATGTCCAGCGATGCCCCGACCGGCCGGCGGCCCATCCAACTCTCTGCACCAGGAGTAACTCCATGACCGTTCGCAAGGCCCGCCTCGCAGGTGTCGGCGTCACCGCGGCCGCGGCGGCCGCGCTGTTCGCAGCTCCGGCAGCGACCGCGACCGCGTCCGCTCCCCCTCTTCCGCACGGCCCGGCACACTCCCGGGGTGGGGCGGTGTTCGTCCAGAGCGACAACACCACCGCGAACACCGTCGTCGCCTACCACCGCGCGCCCGACGGGGGGCTGAGCCGGCGTGGCGTGTTCCGGACGGGAGGCCGTGGCGGTGTGCTGGACGGCTCCGTGGTGGACCACCTGGCGTCCCAGGGCTCCCTCGCCTACGACCGCGGGGCGGGGCTTCTCTACGCCGTCAACGCAGGAAGCGACACGATCACCGTCTTCGCGGTTCACGGCGACCGCCTCGAGCGCCTCCAGATCCTTCCCAGCGGCGGCGACTTCCCGGTCAGTGTCACCTTCCACGACAACCGGGTGTGGGTGCTCAACGCCCTCGACGGCGGCTCGATCCAGGGCTTCGTCCGCACCGGCCGGCGTCTGATGGGGGTCGACTCGTGGCACCGCGGACTCGGCCTGGACCCCGATGCCACACCGCAGTTCACCCACACGCCGGGGCAGATCTCCTTCACACCGGACGGTTCGAAGCTGATCGTCACCACCAAGGCCGGCGCCAACAGCATCGACGTCTTCCGGCTGAACCGCCGCGGCACACCCGTCGGGCGGCCCGTCGTCACCTCCACCCCGAACGCCGTGCCGTTCGGCTTCACCTTCGACCCCGCCGGCCGCCTCCAGGTCACCGAGGCCGGACCCAACGCCGTCGAGACGTTCGTCGTCCACCGCGACGGGACGCTCACCTCGGTCGGCCAGGTCCTCACCGGCCAGGCCGCCACCTGCTGGATCGTCGCCACCGACCACAAGCTCTATGCCTCCAACGCCGGCAGCGGCACGCTGTCCGGATACCGCGTGCGTCGCGACGGCACCCTGACGGCTCTCGGCGACACCTCCACCGATCCCGGCACGGTCGACGCCGCCGTCTCCTCCGACGGCCGCAACCTGTACGTCCAGACCGGCGCCCAGGGCCACGTGAACGAGTTCCGGGTGAATCGCGACGGCTCACTCACCCGCATCGGGTCGGTGACCGTGCCGGGCGCCATCGGTGGCGAGGGCATCGCCGCCGACTGACCCGGACAGCATCGCCGCCGGCTGGCTCGGACACTGTCGCCGCCGACTGACCCGGACACTGTCGCACGCCTCCGGCCAAGCGCCATCCCGCCCTCGCCGGCCTCGCACAGAGGCGGGCGAGGGCTGCCGTGCGCCGGGCTTCCGGTCAGCGGCATCGATCACACGAGGGAACTGGATCAGGCTGGGCGAAGGCGGACAGTTGGCCCCAGGTGCTCCAGCTCCTCGCAAGGAAGTGAGAGGCGTTGCGGCGGGCTTCGTTCACTGTCCGGTGGAGCTGGTGAGCGGGAGGTTGAGGGCTCCTCGGTCGTGGCCGACGATCAGGTCCGGGCCCGTGGCGGTCAGGCAGGTGAGTGTCACGTCCAGGGCGATGTACGCCACCGAGCCGGTCGCCGGTTCCCATACCCGCAGCCGGCTGCCCTGGCGCGTGCCGATGACCAGGACCGTGCGGTCGCCGGGCAGGGTGGTGGCGGTGATGAGCGGGGGGCCCGCGGTGCCCGTCGAGACGGGCAGAGCGTCGCCGATCGGAGCGCCGGTGGCGGGGTCCCACAGCATGACGACACCCTGGTGGTCTCCCGTGGCCAGCACGGTTCGGTCGGGCGTGGGAACCGCCGCTACGACGGCCGCCCGGTGGTCGGCGTCGGCGAGCGCACGGGCGTTCAGTTGCACCGCGGCGCCCGACGCCCACGGGTCGTCGACGGCCGGGTCCCACATGTGGACGCGGCCCGCGGTGTCCGAGGCCGCGATCAGCGTCTGATCGGCGGAGAGAGGGACGGCGGCCATCGACTGGATCGGACTGCCGTAGGGGTTGAGGCTCCCGACGTACTCACCGGTGTCCGGATCCCACAGGCGGACGGCGCCTTGAGGAGTGGCGGTGACCAGCAGGGTACGGCCGTCGGGGAGGTTCACGGCACACAGCCCCGCCACCCCGTCGAGCCGGGCACCGGTCAGTTCGCGCTCCGGCTGCCCGGTGGCAGGGTTCCACAGCGCGATCGTCCCGGTGTCGCCCGCCCCCGCCAGCTGGACGCGGCCGTCGGGCAGGGGCAGGGCCGTCAGGGATCGGATCCGACCGGGGTGCTCTGGTCGCATGTCATGGATGTGTCGGCCGTCGGCCGCGTCCCACAGACTGACCGCACCCGTCTCTCCGACACCGACACCGACTCCTGCTCCAACTCCCGCTCCCGCTCCCGCTCCCGCCACGAGCGTCGGGCCGCCGGGAGCGGAGGCCACGGCCAGCGCGTCGAAGCCCCCAGGCGCGGAGTCGGAGAACACGCGTATACGGCCCCAGGGTGTGCCGTCTGCCGCGACCACGGCGTTGCCGTCCTGGCGGAACCTGGTCGGTGCTGGTGCTCCACCTGTCGGTCCGGCGGCAGCGGAACCGAGCGTGACAGCCGGCCTGTCGGAGCTGTTCCGCGCCTGCGCCGGGCGGTGCTGGGGATGGGGGCGGGCGCCGTCCGGGTTCTCCGCCAGGCCGTCGGCGATCGTCCACGTCCGCTCGCAGTCCCAGCAGCGGAAGTGACCGGTGAGCGACATCAGGTGGCGGGCCCATTCCGCTGCGGCCGGTTGCGGGGTGCCCTTGACCGCGACGATGCCGGCGACCAGGCACAAGACGGCCTCTCCCGGTGTCTCGGGCGGTATCCCCGTCGCCGCGACGTCGCGCGCCACCCGCAGGAACGGCTCCCACCCCTCCCCCAGCGCCTCCGCCCGCACGGTCGCCGCGACCGCGGCCCAGGGATGCCCTTCGGGCCGAACAGGGAGCGGGTCGGGCAGGCCCGGAACCTCGGTGGGCAGAGGCGCCGGGTCTGTGAAGGACTCGATCTCCGTGTCGCTCTCACACCCGGGGCACACCAGCAGAAGGCCGTCCTGGATGTCGAGAAGCCGCTCCAGCGCCTCGCCCATGGAGTGGCCGGCGAAGGCCACGCAGGAGAGGGCGAGTTGAGCGCACACCTGCGCGGGGATGTCTGCGGCGAGGAGGCTTTGGATGGCCGCCCGTTCGGCCAAACGCAGAGCGGCGTCGAACCCCGCCTCCAGGTCGGCCGGGACAGGGGGCCGGTGGTCGGCGGTGACGATGAATCCGAGGTCCACCCAGAAATCGACGGTCTGGTCGGGAGGCAGGGGCGCCACCGCCTCGACGATGTGCGGCAGGGCCGCGTAGGCGCCGTCGTAGACGATGCCGTCGCTCATCAGGCCGCCGGTCAGGTCCGTCCAGATCTGCTTCCATGCATCGTCTCTCCTGGTGGCAGCCGTAGACGCCAACTGCTCCAGGAGCGCTTGCACCTCCTCGGCCTTCACGCCGTCGAGGTCGCGCCAACGGGGGCTGTGCAGGGGCAGCTTCGGAATCATGGGACGAGTCTCGCAGTCGGCAGTGACAGTCGGGGGGCGTGACGGACGCGGGGTAGGTGGCGGACGCGGGAGCGCCGGCGTACGGCTCTATGCGAAGTCGTCCCCAGCAACGGCATCAGCTCGTCAACTGCCCGATCCGATCGGCGACCACGGCCGCGGAACGGGGCACGAGTCGCTCCAGGACCGGCAGAACAAGCGCCCACCCGCCGAGCATCACGACCTGTGCGGCAAGTCTGCGGGCGTGGAACGGTTCGGCCAGTTCCACGAGTTCGGCCAGTGCGCGGGCTCGTGTCGCCCGGTGGGTTATCGAGCGGGTGAGCGTCTCGGCCCGGTGAGGGTCTCCATGCCGTGCGGTCTCACCGACAACCGCGAGCAGTGCCTCGTCCTGTGCCCAGGAGTCGTCGATCGAGTGGACGAGGGCCTCGGCCCGGCCCGTGTCGCCGCGTCGGGCGACCTCCCGTACCACTTCGATCAGCGCCCTGTCCTGGGCCCGGCGGTCGGTGATCGCGTGGGCGAGAGTCTCGGCGCCGTCCGTGTCGCCGGAGCGGGCCAGTTCCCCGGCGATGTCAGCCTGCCACGCGACGGACAGGTCGGCATCGAGTCGCTGGGCGAGGGCCAGGGCCCGTTCGGTCTGCCCGTGCCGGGCCAGGAGGAGGGTTACGGACCTCAGCAGGACGTCGTGATCACGGTCGGCGCCCGTCTCGAGCAGTGCCTCGGCCCGGTCGGCCAGGGCCAGAGCCACACCCTTGCCGGCGCTCTCGGCGATCGCGTCCAGCACGCAGGCCAAGTCCCTGGCGCCGAGGGGGGGTCGGGTGGAGGACGGACGGGTGAAGGCGTCGTCCGCGTCCAAGTCCCCGTCCTGGTCAGCGGCTTCACCGAGCGCCCACCCGCACAGTGTGCCATCGGCCTCGACAGCAGGTTCGGGTGGAGGGCGCAGAAGAGCATCCAGCCGGTCGAAGTTCCCCTCGCGCGCCTCGAAGGCCAACACCACCGCCAGCGGAAGGGGCTTGGACCACCCTGTCGGGTTACGGGACCAGGTGATCTCCTCCACGCGGTCGGCAAGTGCGGCGGCCCGGTCATGGTCACCGGCGGCGAGGGCCACCTCCACGAGGAGGGCGAGCACATGGTCCGCCCCGTCGGCGGCGATGGAAGTGACCTCGTCGTCGGCGCGGGCGGCGAACCTGAGCGCCGTGTCGAGGTCGCCGCTGTCCGCCACCGCCTTCGCCAGCAGGGCCCAGGCCCATCCCCAGTTGTGCGGGTAGCGGATCCTCTCCGCGAGGGCGACTGCCCTCGCGCGCGCACCGGCACGAGCCCACTCCGGTACGAGGGCGACCAAGGCCTGGTCCCGCAGCTGCGGCAGGAGAATCGACTCGGCCAGCGCCTGAGCGGCGGCAAGGTCACCCACGCCCACACCCGCACCCGCACCCGCACCCGCAGCAGCCTTCACCAATTCCAGAAGCTCCGTACTCTGCTGGAGCTCGTCCCCGGTCGTGCGGACCAGCTCGGCCGCGCGGGCGAGGTGGCCGGTGCGAGCGAGGGTCCTCGGGAACCAGCCACGAGTGAGATCAGGTCCCAGCTCCCGGTCCACCGACAGCCGCAGCAGGGCCAGCAAGCAGGGCTCGAACCCCCCTTGCAGGATGTTCCTTCCCCCGTCGTTCTCCGGGGCCGGGCCGCAGCCTCGCTCCCGTTCGCGCGTCATGAACAGCTCCGGCCCCCACTGGGCCAACCCCTCCGGCATGCCTGGTCCCCCTCGGCGAAGCCCTCGCACGCGCACGCGCACAGGCGGATCAACGCTACTGGTGGGCACTGACAGTTCATCGACGTACGCAGGCGCTCTGTCGCTATCCAGGGCGTCAGAGGTGTACTGGACGCCTGCCGCATCAAGGGGGAAGCATGCCGCGAACGCCCGGTCCCGGAGCACCCGAGTCCGCTCACGAGGAAGAGGAGGAGCGCTGGCTGGACGGCCGCGAGGTCGCCGAGCTGTGGCCGGTGCGGGAGGAGTGGCTGCCGGGCGCCGCCGGTCGTGCGGACGTCCGTATCCGCCGGTACGGCGGGGAGAGCCGGGGGACGTACGGGGCGGCGCCGACGTACTACTCGTATCACCCCGGGGATGTACGGCGGGCCGCGACCGCCATCGCGGAAGGGCGGGTCGACATCCCGTCGGTCTGGCGCACCGACACTCCCGACGGCCGGCGGGCTGAATACTGGGGCAGGTTCCGCTTCCGTCTCACCTGCGGGGTCGTCCTGGCCGCGGCCCTTCTCATCCTCGGGATGGCTATCTACGGGGTGGTGTCCTGAGCCCCGGATCTCATGCCGGGCAGGACGGCGACGCCAGGAATCCCGGTCAGTCCAGGGCCGTACCGGTCTCCTCGCGCAGCGCGTGCAGCAGGCGGTCCTGGAAGCCCCGGTCGTGCACGGCGGCGTGGGGCTGTTGCCGCTCCCGGTGGTACCAGTAGCCGCCGCTGGTCAGCGCCTCGGGATCGTCACCGGTGGCCAGCCACACCTGCGTCTGATGCCCCAGCTCGAGATCGTCGGGCGCGTGCGGGCCGCCCATCCTGGTCGGCACCCAGCCCGGGTCCACGGCGTTGCTGAGGCTTTCGGGGCGCAGGCGGGCCATCGCGGCCGCGAGCGCGGTGACGAACAGCTTGCTGTCGGCGTACGAGCCGGGCCCACGGCCCGTCCAGTTGGTCCCGTCGGTGGAGGCGTGCCCCTGGTAGTGCGAGCCGCTGCTCAGGTACACATGCCGGCGCGGCCCGCGCAGTAGGGCCGTGAGCAGGTAAGGGGCGATGACGTTGACCGGCATGACGGCGGGCCCGCTCCATACGCCGACGTTGTGGATCACGGCGTCGAACGGAGCGGTGTCGTCGAGTTCGGCGGCGATACGTCGTACCGCGTCACGGTCCGTGAAGTCGCCCAGGACCAGGCCCGCCCCGCGGTCGGTCATGTCCTGGACGGCGGCCGCGCGCTGCTCGGTCCGGGCGTGGACGACGACGTCGTGGCCGGCGGACAGCAGGGCGTCCGCCGCGGCGCGCCCCAGTCCGTCGGTCGAGCCCGTCACCAGGATTCGGCTCACTGGATCGCACCGCTTTCAGTTCGTCGTGGCGTGCCGGTGGGCGGGCGTGGGGGCGTAGACGGTCGGGGCAAGGCCGAGCGAGGTCAGGGACTCGCGGACCCCATGGCGGTTGTCCATACCTCGACGGTAAGCCTCCCGCCCCGGCCGGGCGATGTGTTGCCATCCTTCTGATGTGACGCGGCTCACCGGAAAAGGGTGACAGGGTGTTGTCGCGGACGGCTGTGACCGTGAGGGCATGACGATCACCGATGAGGACTGCCTCGCCGAAACCCTGGCGTTCAACGAACAATTCGAGGCCGCCGCCGCGCACCGGCCTGTACGTGACAAGGCACCGGACCCGGCCCTGCTGGCCGCCCTGCGGCGCAACCGGCTGGGCGGCGACACTCCGCCGGTCCGACTGGAGCACGGGCAGGACCGTGTGGTCGAAGGCGGGGTGAAGGTACGGGTGTTCGTGCCCGACCGCGTCGACGGCGTGTTCCTGCACATCCATGGGGGCGGCTGGGCCTTCGGTTCCGCGGACGGTCAGGACGACAGGCTGTGGCTGCTCGCCCGGCGGGCACGGCTGGCCGTGGTGAGCGTGGAGTACCGGCTCGCACCGGAACACCCCTTCCCCGCCGCGGCCGACGACTGCGAAGCGGCGGCACGGTGGCTGGTCCGGCACGCGGCCGCCGAGTTCGGTACCGAACGGCTGCTGATCGGCGGCGAGTCGGCCGGTGCCCACCTGAGCGTGGTGACGCTGCTGCGCCTGCGTGACCGGCACGGCATCCGTGGCGCGTTCCGGGCGGCTCATCTGCTGTTCGGCCCCTACGACCTGTCCATGACGCCGAGTCAGCGGTCGTTCGGGACCAGGCGGCTGCTGAGCAACACCGATACGCTCCGGCACACCTACGAGTCGTTCACGCCCGGCATGAGCGCGGAACAGCGGCGCGATCCCGAGGTCTCCCCCCTGTTCGCCGATCTCACCGGCATGCCGCCCGCACGGATCGTCGTCGGCACCGAGGACCCCCTGATGGACGACTCGCTGTTCCTGGCCCAGCGGTGGCAGGCGGCGGGCGCGCCCGTGCGGCTCGGTGTCGTCGCCGGTGCCATGCACGGCTTCACCCTGTTCCCGCTCACCGTCACAAACCGCGAACTGCGGCGCCAGCAGGACTACTTGTCCCGCGTGGGACGGTAGCGTCGCCGGCATGAACCGTACGGCCCGGCTCTACGCACTGGTGGAGGAGTTGCGCGCGGCGGCACCTCGGCCGATGACGGTCGCGGCGCTGGCCGCGCGGTTCGAGGTGAGCACACGTACGGTCCAGCGGGACCTTCAGGTGCTGATGGAGACCGGCGTCCCGGTGCGCGGCACACCCGGGCGGGGCGGGGGCTGGTCGGTCGACCCGGACATGACCCTGCCGCCGGTCCGGTTCACCGTCGAGGAAGCCCGGGCACTGGCCGTCGCCCTCGCCGCGGCCGACGTCCGTCTCCCGTACACCGGCGCGGCCCGTACGGCCGCGCAGAAGATCGCGGCGTCGATGTCCGGCCCAGCGTCGGCGGCGGCCGGGGAGCTCGCCGCACGGATCGTCGCGCTGCCGCCGCCGTCCGACCCGGCCGTCCACGCCGCGGTGGAACGGGCCCTGGCCACCGGTACGGTGCTGCGACTGTCGTACGTCGATGCGGAAGGACGCGCAGGGGATCGCGCGGTGGAACCGGCCGGGCTGCTCACCGCCGGCGGCCGGTGGTATCTCATCGCCTGGTGCCGCACGCGGCGGGCGGGCCGGGGCTTCCGGCTGGACCGCATCACGGCGGCCACCGCCACCACCGAGCGGGCCCGGAGCCACGATCTGGCCGAACTGCTGCGCGGCTCGGCCGCGGCCGGTGCCGTGCAGCCCACCCTCCTGGCCGGCTTCGCCCGGGCCCCGTCCTGATGCCGGGAACGGGGCCGGGGCCGGGCCGGGCCGGGCCGGGCCGCGGATCCTCGCCGCGTGGTGAATGGCACCTGTAGGTGACCGGCGCCTGCCACACCAAGGTTTTCAAAGGCATATGGCAGGCAGGCGGCACCGACCGGGCTGGTCGGGGAACGTGGACGTCGGCGGCTCAGAGGCCGAGGTGCGCCGGTGCGGCTTCGGTGTCCGGATCGCCGGTGAGGGCCGTGCGCAGACGGCGTACGGCGTTCTCGGCGTCGGTGAGCTCGCGGGGTTCGGGGACACGCGTGCCGAAGGACTGGCCGTCCTCGGCGGTCAGGGCCCGCCAGTCCAGCACGGGGGTCAGCGCGGTCGCCGTCCGGGCCAGGAACCAGGCCGGCCGGCCATGGGTGTGCGCCAGCGAGATCGCGATCTCCGCGATGGCGGCGCGCAGCCGCTCGAGACGCTCGATGCCCGTCAGCCCCTCCTGCACTGCACCGGGGCCGATCGCCTCGGCGAGCCGGTCCGCCGTCGCGCGGGCCAGGGCCGACTCCTCGTCCGACAGCTCCCACAGCCCGTCCCGCGTCTGCTGGGCGACGAGGGCGGCGAGGGCCGCGACCTGCGCGTCCATGGCGCCGGACGGCTGTTCTCGCCCCGGGGGCACGGTGATCCGCGGCCTTTCGCTCGGCGCGGTGGGCGCGGGTGCGGAGGGGAGGACGTCGAAGACGGGCTCGGCGCCGGCGATGTCCAGCAGCCGGCTCATCTGGCGGCCGGGAGCGGCCAGCCGAAACGCGATGCCGGCCTCCATGGCGGCGCGGCGGGCGCGCAACAGTTCATTGAGCCCGGCCGCGGCACAGAACGTCAGACCTGAGCAGTCGACCACGAGCACCTCGAGCGCCGGAGCGGCCAGGGCTTCGTCGAGGGCACGCGCCAGCACGGCGCCGGTGCCGATGTGCGCCTCTCCCTCCAGGGCGATGACGATCGTTCCCGGCGGCGCCGGGTATCGCCTGGCAGCGGTCAGGGCCGCGTGCGTCACCATCATGGCTCCCGTCCCGTCGGCGAGGGGCCGCCCGTCGCGGTCCTGCTTCAACGGTGCCCCTGGGGCAGCATCCGCCCGCAGCCCTGGAAACGAAAGTCCCGATCTCGGCCACCCCGGGAGCGAAACGCGCGCCCGGCGTCGGACATCCACTCGCTGTGCGCGGGTACCCAAGGGGCGTGCGGGTCATGGATCACTGGGACTTCGGCCTGGCCGCCGACGGCGGCAAGGCGCCGGAACCCGGCATGTCCTGCATACGCCAGGTACTCGACGCGATACCGCCTCACGGTGACGGAAGCGCTCACGGCGACGGACGCGAGAGCTGGCGGGACGACGTGCTCCTGGTGGCGTGCGAGCTGCTGACCAACGCCTGCCTGCACACACCCGGCGCCACCCGCCTGGACATCGAGCTCGACGTCGACGGGGACCGGATCACCATCGCCGTGACCGACCGGGCCGCCACCCGGCCGATGCCCCGGCCCTGGCGCCCCGACACCCCGCACGGCCACGGCCTGCACATCATCGACCGCCTGGCCGCCGACTGGGGCGTCACCCCGGACCCGGACGGCAAGACCGTGTGGGCCGCCCTACCACTCGACACCGCGCCCCCGGCTGGATGAGGAGCCTCTCGCCCGGCCTGCGCGGGGCCGGACGGCCGGTCCGCCACGATCGTCGGTGCCTCGGGCACCTTTCCGGCGTGCCTCAGTCCGGAGGGCGGACCGACGGTCGCATGATGAGGGGATGAGCACGCGCGACGACTTCCTGACGTGGGTGAACACGGCCCTGTTCGAGGCGGAGGTGGCGCTCCACAACGGCGACGCGGGCCCCCGCCGGGCGTTGTGGTCACGCATCGAGCCGGTGAGCGTCCTGGGCGCGTGGCGCACCGCTCACGGCCGGCAGGAGGTCGACGGCCTCTTCACCCTGCTCGAGCAGAGTTTTTCCGCCTGTTCGTCATACGTGTTCGAACTGCAGGCGTACGACGTGTCGGGGGACATGGCCTACACGGCCGGCCTCGAGCACACCAGCGTTCTGGTCGACGGAGAACCGCGCACGTACACGCTGCGTGCCACCCAGGTGTACCGGCACGAGGACGGCGAGTGGAAGGTGGCCCATCGCCATGGCGACACCGTGACAGCGTGACGGTGTCCGGCGAGGGCGCCAGCGAGCTTCCCCGCACCGGGCCGGGCCGGGCTCCGCTCCGTGCCGTCCAGTCCAGTCTCGTTTCGTTTCGTCCCGTCCCGTCGCCGCGGGAGCTGCCGGCGACTGCGCCATCCCGCACCGCCTCCTCGGCCCTGGCGGGCCCCCGCCGTCGTCGCCTCCGGCGCGTCCCGCGACAATGCCGCGACAGTGGCGTCAGGCATCAGACAGGGGAGGGACAGCGTGCTGCTCAGTGGGGTGTTCGCGCTGGTCGTGGGCGGCGCTTTCGTCGCGGTGGCCTGCGGCTGGCGCGGTGTGGACGTCCGGGTTTGGGACTGGGCGGATCTGACCTTCTCGGCGCGCTACCGGACGCCCTGGGGATCGCCCTGGAAGAGCCTTGCACGCATGAGGTTGCAGTTCGGCTGCGCAGGCATCGTAGTGCTGGTCCTCGGGCTGGTGGCCGTGACGCGTTGAGCCGGTAGCCCGGCTCGCCCCTGAAGTGCTGGCCCAGGGACGCTGGGTCAATGTTCGCCCGGGCGGGCCGAGGGGCGGCACCAGCGGCGTGGGCGCGTCAGCGGTTGCCTGCCGAGCGGTGGCGTCCGCCGGGTCGGGCCTCGTAGCGTGGCCCCTCGTGACCGGTGAGCCGGAGATGCCCCCGAACCGACGCCGCCTCGGCCGTGTGTTCAACGAGGTGCCGGAGCTGTACGACCGGGTCCGGCCCGGGTACCCCGACGAACTGTTCGCGGACCTTCGCGCCGTCACCGGCATGGACGAGGGGTCGTCCGTGCTGGAAGTGGGCTGCGGCACCGGTCAGGCGACGCGCTCGCTGGCGGCGCTCGGATGCCAGGTCACCGCCGTCGAGCCGGGCGCGGACCTGGCCGCGCTCGCCCGCCGACGGCTCGCCCCCTTTCCGAACGTCGACGTCGAGACGTCGACATTCGAGGAGTGGGACGACCGCGGCCGGCGCTTCGACGTCCTCGTGGCCGCGTCGTCGTGGCACTGGGTGGAGCCGTCCACCGGTTGGCGGCGGGCGCACGACGTGCTCGCGCCCGAAGGGTGGATGGCCTTGCTCGGTCACGTCGTGGTCCGCCGGCCGGGAGAACCGGAGGTGTTCGCCGAGACCGCCGATCTGCACGAGCGGTTCTGTCCCGGAAACCCCGGCTGGGGGCATCCGCCGCTGGAGGACGACGTGCGCACCACCGGCGAGGGCTGGGGCACGGTCGGCGATCCCGGAGGACTGTTCGGCCCGGCGAGCGTGCGCTGGTATCCGACCGTCCAGTGGTTCGACGGGGACGGCTTCGCCGACCACCTCCGGTCGCTGTCGCTGTACCGGGCGCTCGGCCCGGAGGTTCGTGAACCGCTGCTCGACGCCGTCGCCGAGCGCATCCGCACGGGGATGGGCGATCGGGTGGCCCGGCGGTATCTGAGCGTCCTGCGCGTGGGACAGCGCACCGACGGATGACGGCGAGGGGCGGTTCCGAAGGGCCGGCGGCGGGGTAGGGCGCCTGCTGCCGTCCCCGAAGGGGCGGCGACCGGGTGGGGCACCTGCTGTCGCCCCCCATTCACGCGGCACCGGGAGGGCGGCTTCCCGGCGAGTTCCCCTCCCCCGTCAACCGCGTCACCACCTGACGAAGGGGCACCCGTCGCATACGGTGCTGTGGTTTCCCGTACATCTGTGGGAACAAGGGCTGGATCCGGTGAAGCCGGGGCACTCAGGAAAGCGAACGCCGTGCAGCGGACCCGCTGCCGGGTCACAGGGCGGCCGATCAGCACAGCACGGCCGATCAGCGAGGAGACACAGCGATGCCGGTGCCGGAGCGCACGGAGGCCGACGAGAGCGGCGCCCCGGATGCGCGTACCGCCGCGCTCATCAGGGCGCTGGAGGCCATCGGGACCGGGGCGTACGTCGTCGACGAGCTCGGGCGCATCCTCGCGGTCAACGCCCGCGCCGAACATCTGCTGGCCCGCCCGGCCGTCGATCTGCTCGGCCAGGACGCGCACGACCTGCTGCACGGGGACGCCCACGGTCAGCCGCTGCCGAGGACCCGGTGCCGGATGCGGCAGGCCTTCCACGCCGGGCGCGCGGCCCAGGCGGACGACGACCACTTCGTCCGCGGGGACGGCACCGCGCTGCCGATCTCCTGGACGATCACGCCGTACGACATCGGCGGCACCGCGAACGGCACCCTGGTGGTCTTCGACGCCTCCGCCCGTGCGCAGGAGGCGGGGCCGTCGCAGCAGCCGGTGACCGGACCACTGCCGGAGCTGGAACGGCTAGCGCTGCTGGCGGAGACCACCACGCGGCTGACGTCCACGCTGGACGTCGAGGAGGCGCTGCGCCGGCTGGTGACGCTGGTGGTCCCGCGGCTGGCGGACTGGGCCGTCATCGACCTGATCACCGAGCGGGACGAGGTGTGGCGCAAGGCCGTCGTCCACGCCACGGGCGACACGCTGGTGTACCACGAGGAACTCCAGGGCCCGATGCCGCCGATCCCGCAGGAGTCCCCGATGCCGCTGTCACGCGCGCTGCGCGGAGCGGCCTCCACGCTGGCCGGGCCCAAGACCTACCAGCGCGAGCCGGACTCCGGCATCGCGGTGGAACAGCGGCGTCTGTTCGAGGCCACCGGCATCCACTCGGCGGCCATCGCCCCCATCCGCAGCGCCCGCGAGGTCCTGGGAGCCCTCACCCTGGGCCGCGCCGGCCATCCGGGAGACTTCACCTCCACCGATCTGCACCTGCTGGAGGACATCACCCGCCGCGCCGGCCTCGCCCTGGACAACGCCCGTCTCTACCAGCGGCAGCGCAAGGTCGCCGAGACCATGCAGAACCATCTGCTGCCCCAGATGCCGCGCGTACCGGGACTGGAGATGACCGTCCGCTACCTGCCCGCGCCCGACGCCTCACAGGTCGGCGGCGACTGGTACGACGCCTTCCCGCTGTCCGACGGCGCCACGGCCCTGGCCATCGGTGACGTGGTCGGGCACGACCTGGAGGCCGCGGCCGGCATGGCGCAGGTCCGCAACATGCTGCGCGCCTACGCCTGGTCCCAGACCAAGCCGACCAGCCGGATCGTCGAACGGCTCGACGAGGCGATACGGCACATCACCGACGTCACGATGGCCACCATGATCCTGGCCCGTCTGGAGGAGGCGGACGACGGCCGGTGGAGACTCTCCTGGAGCAACGCCGGCCATCCGCCGCCCCTGCTGATCAGTCACGACGGCCTGGCCGACTACCTCACCGACGGCCACGGCATCCTCCTCGGCGTCACGGCAGGCCCGCGCCCCGACGCGACCGCTCTGCTGCCGCCCGGATCGACCCTCGTCCTCTATACCGACGGCCTCGTCGAAGAACTCGGCCACACCCTGGACGAGGGCCTGATGCGGCTGCGCCGGCACGCCGCCGCCCTGGCCCACCGCCCGCTGGCCTCCTTCACCGACCAGCTGCTGCGCAGGGTACGGCCGGCCGGCAACGACGACGACGTCGCCCTGCTCGCCCTGCGGACCCCGTCGATCCGCCCGTGACCGCTCCCGGCATCCGGCGCTCGGCGCCCCTGCGGTGCCGCACGGCCTCCGGGGTGAAGGCTCGTCAGAACCAGATCCCGTCGAGCGTGCGTCCGTTCAGCTGTGCCACAAGTAACGTCCCGGGAAGTGGGTGGACGGTACCGGAGGGGGTACCTGGCGAGGACGTGGAAGCGAGCGCGGATGAGTCATTCACCTGAAGAGACCGGTGGGCACGTCGGGGAGCCGTCGCCGGTGGAGCCCTCGCTCGCCGTGGACGTCGGCGGCTCTCCCCTGGCGCAGGTCCGGCAGCTCGCGGCGTCCTTTCTCACCACGGTGCGCGAGGCGCACGGATTCGCCGTGGTGGACGCGACGGTGGAGATCACCCAGCTGATCGTGAGCGAACTGGTCACCAACGCCCGCAAGTACGCCCCCGGACCAGCGTTCCTGCACCTGCGGATCACCGGCGACGCGCTGCGGATCGAGATGTGGGACAGCAGTCCCGTGCACCCCGCCGCCAGGGCCCCGGACCCCCTGCGGGTCGGACAGCACGGCCTGGAGATCGTCACCGCCCTCGCCCGGAACGTCACGACCGAGACGACACCGGCCGGCAAGCGCGTCGTCGCCACGGTCGCCCTCGACGGGGCGTAGCGGCCGGGGAGGAGCGGCGGCCCGGAGCGGTCCGCAGGGCAGAACTTCGCCCGCTCATGCACCGCGTCGTGCCCCTCGGGGGCTGTTCCTACGCGGCGAGTTCCTACGCGGCGAGCGTCGCGTTCTCGCGCGGGCCGCCCTTACGGTCGGCGCCGCACCGCGCGAGCAGTGCGTCCGCCGTGCGAAGGGCCTGCTCGACGGTCTGCTCCCCCGTCATCACGCACAGGGTGTACGTGGCGTCCTCGAGTGCTCGGCTGGTGCGGCCGGAGGGGCGCACGTCGTGTTCGATGCGCGCGTCCGCGAACCGGGCCAGGACGGCGCGCAGTTCCTTCTCCGCCGGATGGATCATGGGGGCTTCTCTCCTTCACAACACCGCTCGCACAGGGGCCGGCCATCACCCACGGCATGGGCCGCGTGTGGTCCCTGACGCCACTCTCGGCAGCAGTCGCATCCGGCAGATCTTCAAGTGCCCCGGGTCGAGAGGTCTACGCCGTCGATCTCGCGGCCGGGGCGAGAATCACAGTCGGACCACGCGCCGGGTTCAGGCGCAGGGTTCAGGCGCCCAGGCACCGGGTTCAGGCACCGGGTTCAGGCGCCGGGTTCAGGCGCCGGGTTCAGGCGCCGGGAAGGAACAGGCAGAACGGGTGGCCGTGGGGGTCGCGGAGGACTCGTACGCCCTCTTGCGGCTGGTGCTCCTCCAGCGTCGCTCCCAGGGCGCAGGCGCGGGCGGTCTCCGCCTCCAGGTCGTCCACCTGCACGTCCAAGTGGGCCTGCATCTGCTGCACTCCCGGGCGCTGCGGCCACACCGGCGGGATGTGATCGGGCTCCAGCTGGAAGCTGAGGCCGGGGCGTTCTCGCTCCGGGTGCCGCAGGCGTACCCACTCTGGTTGGCGGTCGACTTCCTGCCAGCCCAGCAGGGCCCGGTAGAAGTCGGCCAGGGCGGGAGGGTCGGGGGTGCCGAGCACGAAGGCACCAAGTGTTGTTGTCATGGCTTCAGCAGTTCCCCCGGCGCGCGTTCCGACGCACGGCATGCGGCTGTCCGGGGACCGGTGGAAATCTCACGACCGCCCGGACGTCGTCTCAGGACCAGGGCGGCTTCTTCCGAGCCGCCTTACGGGCCTTGGCCCAGGCCTGGGGAAGTTCGCGCTCCCGGGCGTGGGCCGCGGCTGCTTCCCGGCGAGGTCGGGCAGCCAGGAGAGGTCGTGGTCGGGCGCCGTGTACGTGCGTTCCGTCTCTCGCGTCGAACGTGCCATATCAACCACTTAGACCCATTTCCGAGTTCAAACCCTTTGGTGGTCAGTTGCGGGTTCCTGGCCCTCGGGCCGCACACTCGGTGGTTTGAAATCGCGGGGAGCGATCACACGGTGTCCTGACACCGTCTTTATACGACCAGGTAGGAGACACAATCATGGGCATCATCGCCTGGATACTCATCGGACTGCTCGCCGGCATCATCGCGAAGGCGCTCATGCCGGGCAGGGACCCGGGCGGCATCATCATCACGACGCTCATCGGTATCGCGGGAGGCCTCCTCGGCGGCTGGCTCGGCAAGGTCGTCTTCGGTGTCGACTCCATCGACGGCTTCTTCGACCTCTCCACCTGGATCGCCGCCGTCGTCGGCTCGCTGATCCTGCTGGTCCTGTACCGGGTCTTCACCGGAAACCGCAGTCGCGCCTGACCCGTCGCAGCGTTCTTGGCCACCACGGCTCCGTCCCCTCTTCCGTTCCGAGGGCGGAGCCGTAGCCATGTCTGTTCAGTCGGCGTCGGGCCCCTGCTCGGCCGCGGCGTCGTAGGCGGCGCGGGCCTCGGCGACCGCGGACCGATGCCGCTGGGCCCAGCCCACCAGCCCGGTCGGTGACGTGTGGAGCTTTCAGGACATGGGGGGTGAGGCTGCGTTACATGCATGTGCCTCCTTCCGCCGGCGGGCAGGGTTACCGACGATGGCTGCTGTAACTCGTCGTGAACCAAAGGGAGAAGAGATGTCCGTGCGTGCTCTCGTCGTCGATCCGTCCGCGCCCGCCGCTGTCCGCCTCGCCGAGGTTCCCGAGCCCGTGCCCGGCCCGGGGCAGGTCCTGGTGGACGTCTCTCACGCCTCGTTGAACTACGGCGACCTCAACGACGCCCGCTCCGGTCGCGTTCCTGTAGGTGCGGTGCTCGGTTCGGACGCTGCCGGAACAGTGGTTCGGGCCGCAGCCGACGGAACCGGCCCGGCGGTGGGGACCCAGGTGGTGGCCCTGACCTCGGGGGCGTTCGCCGAGCGCGTCGCGATCGACGTGGGTGCGCTTGCGGAGATTCCGAAGAACCTGGAACCGGTGCGGGCGGTCGCCCTGCCGGTCGCCGGAGTGGCCGCACTGCGCTCGCTGCGGGCCGCCGGGCTCGGACCGGACAAGAGGGTGCTGATCACCGGCGCCTCCGGCGGAGTCGGCCGGTTCGCCGTTCAGCTGGCGGCGCGGGCCGGTGCCCATGTGATCGCGTCCGTGGGCTCGGCCGCCCGAGGGGAGGGGCTGGCCGAGGCCGGTGCCGACGAGGTGCTGATCGGACTCGAAGGACTCCAGCAACCGGTCGACGTGGTCATCGACAGCGTCGGCGGCTCCCAGCTCGTGGCGGCGTGGAACCTGCTCGCTCCCGGAGGCAGCGTGCAGAGCGTCGGCTGGACCTCCGGGGAGCCGGCGGTCTTTCCGCCGTACGCGACCGTCGGCCCGGCCAAATCGCTGACCTCTTTCGTCATCGAGGGCGACACCGGCGCGGACCTGGCCGTTCTCACCGAGCTGGCCGCCGAGGGGGCCGTCACCGTCGAGATCGGCTGGCAAGGATCCTGGGACCGCTTCGACGAGGCGGCCGAGGCGCTCCGCGGGCGTCGGATCCCCGGAAAGGCGGTCCTGGAGGTGGCGGGGCGGTGAGCTGCGCGCCCCGATGGCTTCTCCGCAGGACTAGGGCCGCCGGACTGGGGCCGCCTGGCGATCACCAGATCTCCCCGCCCCATGTCCGGTCGACGACCCGACCGGAGACCAGTCTCAAGACCGACCGGACAACTCACTCCTAGGAGATGAGTTCGTCCAGGAGTTGGGGGCCGTTGTTGCGGACGCTGTTGACGGCGGTGGAGACGGGGCGGGCGTCCAGGTGGCCGCCCGCCGGCTGGTCAAGCAGGGCCCGCAGTTCGTCGGCGTCCTGATGGGCGGGGTCGAGCCAGGCGTCGTAGTGCTCGGGGGTGAGGGCGAGCGGCATGCGGGGGTGGACGCGGCCGGCGGCGTCCGTGGCTTCGGTGGTGATGATGGTGCAGGTCATCAGCCAGGCCGCGGGGTCGTCGTCCTGCTGGACCGTCCGGTCGCGCCAGTACGCGTACAGCCCGGCGAGCGCCATCACCCGGTCGTCCTCGGGGTGGATGAAGTACGGCTGCTTGCGCACCTTGCCGGTGCCGGGGTCCTTCACCTGCTCCCACTCGTAGAAGCCGTCGGCGGGCAGCAGACAGCGGTGGCGGGTGAACGCGCGGCGGAACGCGGGCCTTTCGTGCACCGTCTCGACCCGCGCGTTGATCATCCGGGCGCCGGCCTTCGGGTCCTTCGCCCAGGAGGGGACCAGTCCCCAGCGCAGCGGCCGCAGCGCCCGTTCCACCGGACCGTCGCCGTCCTCGCCGCGGGGCGCGCGTTCGAGGACGGCCCACACCTCGTCGGTCGGGGCGACGTTCCAGCTCGGCGCGAGCGTCTCCCGTACGGGCACATCGGGCACGTTGAAGAGCGGGGCCAGCTCCTGCGGGCCACGCGTGGATGCGTACCGACCACACATGGCTCCACTCTTTCACCGCTTGGGGGCCGGCGCGGTGGGCGACACGGGGTCGTCGTCCACGACGGTTGGCCTGTGCTGCCTGTCCTCCAACCGACCGACCGGGATGACGTCCTGTGGGGACGCCGACGGCCCATGGAACAATCCCTTCGTCCGTCACGAGCTCGGGGGGTTCGGCGTCGCCGACTGATCGCTCGGGCCGAGGTGACGGCGGCGGTCCCTCCGAAGCGGCCTGGGCTCAGCCCGGTGAACGGGCCCGTCCAGGACGGCTGTGCCGGCAAGGCCCTGGAAGAGCGCCGCGCCGAGGCATACAGCGACGCCCTCGAACTCATCGCCCGCGCCATGATCCAACTCGGGCGCCCCGGCAGCGACCGCGTCAGCGAAGGCCACTGATCCGCGGCCCAGCTCGGCACCAGCCCCCTTACCGAGCATGCACTGGGCGTTCAACTCCCTGCGTGGGTCGTTCTCAGCGCGCCGTGGCCGCCGGCCCACACGCCCCCGGGACCACACTGTGTGTTGGCTGTGAAGATTCTCGAGCTCGGTGAGTCCATGCGCTTCGCCCTGCGTATTCCTCTTCGCCCGCCCCGAGAGCGTGACGATGGATCGGCGACATGCCGATAGGAGGAGGCACGGTGCAGCGTTCGGCAAATGTGGCAGGGACACTCATAGTGGGGGGTGCTCTGACCCTGACCCTGGCCGCCCTGGTCTACCCGGCGATGCTCGGTATCAGCACGACGTCGACGTCGACCGACCGGATCATTGCCAACACGCAATGGGGTCCGCTGACAGAAGGCGAACGGGACTTCGTGGTCAAAGTACGGGCGGCCGGCCTGTGGGAACACCCGCTGGGTCTGATCGGCCTGCAAAAGGGACAGAGCCAAGCCGTCAAGGTTGCGAGCCGGCATCTCGTGGACGGGCATGCGGCGTTGGACACCAGCTGCCGCAAGATCGCACCGATGCTGAACATCACCCTCCCCAACGTGGCGAGCCCCCAGCAGGAAGGTTTCGTCGCCCAGCTGAAGGCGGAGTCGGGAAAACAGTTCGACACCGACTTCGCCAACATCCTTCGGATGACGCACGGATCGATCTTCAACGCAATCGCCAAGGTCCGCTCGACCACGAAGAACACCCTGGTCCGGGCCCTCGCCGACCAGGCGAACAACACCGTTCTGGACCACATCACAGTGATGGAGAAGACCGGCCTCGTCGACTTCGACACGACGGTCTTCAACCAGACGACACCCCCCAAACTCCCCCAGTCCGACATGACCCCGCCTCCGCCGGTCCCCGGTCAGGCTCAAGTCGTCCTCAACCCGCCACCCAACCCGACCTCCACGGCACTTGACCTGAGCGCCGCATTGAACGGCCCGCAGCCCAACGGCGGTTGAGCACTTCACCTGGACCACCAGTAAGAGCCCGGAGAGGCGCTGCACCTGTGGCCGTGCCCCTCGAAAGCAAGCGTCACCGAGCTGTCGGATTTGGAGCGAGGACGAGCCACCGGCGGTGCCGCCGGTTCTGGGGTGGGCCGTGAGCGGGAGGCGGGCCACGCAGGGCGGCGGCCCCGTGGGTACGCGTAGTGCCGCACGCAATGGTGGCGGCACGCGATCAGGCAGTCCGCGGCGCCTCCGCGGACACAGGGGCCATGCCGGCCACCACCGAGTACCTCGGCGTCTTTCGCCGGACGCGGTTCCAACCTGTGCATGGAACAGGCCAGTTGAGCCGACGGAATCCCGCAGCGATTGCAGGGCAATACAGTCCGTCAGCTTCTGTTCCCAGAAGGGGACTTGCGGACCGGGGAGGGCGGCGAGAGCCGCTGTGGTCGGAATTCCTTCGGGTGTCGGGAACTGGACCCCGCGGTCCGCGAGGGAGGCCTGAGGCCACCTCAGGCCGGGGCCCCGCACGCGGTGATCGGGCACCGGTATTCGACGCTTCCCGAACAGGCCCTGGTGATCATGCCGGCCGGCACCGGCAAGAACAGAGACCAGGCAGGCCGTACTGGTGGTCTGCCGCCCGGAGCGCGTGACCAGTGGCGTCCGTTCTCCGGGAAGCAGGATCCGGCCAGGACGCCGACCCGGCTTGCAGGCTGTCGGAGGCGCGAGTCGGTCGATCAGGAGACGCGCAGGAGGGTGGTGGCGGGGCGGATCGCGGCGGGGCCGAATTTGGCGCGGATGCGGTCGCTGACCTCCTCGGCGACCAGGCGGGCTTCGCGGGCCCGGTCGAGGCTGATCTGTTCGGCGACCCGTCCGGAGGCAATGAGGTCCTCGGCTTTCAGGGTGATGCCGGTGATCCTGCCGCGTTGCAGGCCGGCCGCGTCGATGAGCCGGTAGGCGGTGGTGCGCAGGTCGTCGTCGTGCGCGGAGGCCTCGGTGAGGCGGCGGGTCTTGTCCCAGGTGGTGCCGCCGGCGAAGCGCAGGGTCAGGGTCAGGCCGCGGGCGGCCTGGCCGCGGCGGCGCAGATGGTGGGCGAGGGTGACGACCGCGTCGAGGAGGGCGGCGCGGACGGCGGCCCCGTCCAGGGCATGCCGGGGAAAGGCGCGGTGGACGCTCGCGGTGGCGGGCAGGGTGCGCGGGGTGACGGGGCGGGGGTCGATGCCGCGGGCCCGGTCGGCGGCCTGCCGGCCGGCCCGGCCGCCCAGCAGACGCTGGACGGTCTCGGGCGGGAGGGCGGCGAGCAGACCGATGTCGTGGACTCCGTAGTCGCGCAGAATCTCGGCCTGGCGGGGGCCGATGCCGTGCAGGGCCTCGACCGGCAGCGGTCCCAGCCACCGCGCGGCCTCGTCGGGCGCGACGGCGAGAACGCCACCGGGCCCCGCGACCTGGCCGGAGGCGGTGGCCGCGACGGTGATGGACGGGCCGACACCGACCCGGATGTCGACGCCGAGGCGCGAGATGGTCCGTACCCGCAGCACCTCGCCCAGCCGGGCGGCGTCCGTGCCGTGGTAGCGCAGGGCGCCCTTCAGCTCCATGAGGGCCGCGGTCGGGGGCAGCGCCTGGACGACCGGCGACAGCTCCGCCATCTGCTCGAGGACCTGCCGGTAGAGGTCCTCCCCCAGCCGGTCCGGGCAGCGCACATGCATCACGCTGGCCATCCGTCGTGCTCCCGTCGCCGTCTCCACAGCACTCACCTCCACCATCCATATTATCGAACTAAGATTCGAACACGCGGGATGACGAATCCGATACCCATGGATCTAGAATCGTAAGCATGTTCGATGACCTGCCGCCTGACCTGGCACGACTGCTCACCCTGCGGGTGTGGCACACCCTGTGGCTGCAGCGCATCGACGCCAAGATCGCCGCCTTGGAGGAGCGGGAGGCCGAACGGGAACAGGGCCGCAGGAACCGGCCCCCGGAGCCGGACTGGGTCGTCGAACTCGGCATCGGCAACGGCCGCCCGCCCATCGAGGTCCACCTCGGCGGCTGCTACGCCGCCGGTGCACGGCGGCGCCCCGTCCCCCGCGACGAGGCCCGCCGCCTCCTCGCCTCGGGCGTCCGCGCCTGCGGCCACTGCCGGCCCGACACCGCGCTGGACATCGCCGACTTATCCACTCCCCCGGCGCCCACCACCGCGTCGGACCGACCGGCATCCCGCCCCCTGCGCTCCGCGGGGACCGATTCGTCCATCACCCGGAGACAGGACCGCGCGATGACCGGTGCGGGGCATGGTCGACGTCGCGGCACGCGTGGGTGGCGCCGCAAACTTCCAGTGGTGTCCACGCTCGACCTCCACTGCGAGGAGCGGTATCGGCTCCTGAGGTCGGCTGGGAGTGACTTTCTGCTGGTGAAGCTGGTCTCGACTCGCAGGGGCCCTACGTGTTTCCAGACCCGCAGCGTGTGCGGGCCGCGGTTGAGCGGGTGCCCTCTCCGCGCGGGCGCGGCGGCTCGAAGGCGGAACGGGACCGGCGTGCGCTCCTCGATCCCGCCGGCTGCCGAGACGCTGACGGCCAATTGCGGTCAGAGCGATGTGCGTGGGATTTCCTGGCCGGGCGCGGCTACGGGCGCGGTCATGTCGAGCAGCAGCATGGCGTCGTGGTCGGGTGTGCCCGGTTCGGCGGTGTAGACGCCGATGCGCCGGCCAGGGGTGCCTTCCAGGTGCATGGACTGGGAGGTCAGCGTGATCGTGCCGACGCGGGGATGGTTGAAGGTCTTCTGCGCGGGCTTGCGGCCGGTGACCTCGTAACGCTCCCACAGCCGGGCGAAGTCGGGGCTCTTGAGGAGAAGTTCACCGACAAGGTTCGTCAGGTCAGGAGCATCGGGGGCGGTACCGGCTACGGCGCGCAGCCGGGCGACGCAGCCGGTGATCTGGCGGTCCCAGTCGCCGAAAAGGTTCCGCGCGGCAGGATGAAGGAAGAGGTAGCGGGCGAGGTTGCGGTGCTTGACCGGCCAGTCCTCCAGGCCCGCGTACAGGGCGAGGCCGCCGGGGTTCCAGGCGAGCATGTCCATGCTGCGGCTGATGACGTAGGCGGGGTTCGGACGCAGTGATTCCAGCAGCAGTTTCAGGTGGGGGCGCACGGTGCGGCTGGGAGCGGGCGGTGGCTCGGAGACGTAGCGGGCGGCGCGGGCGGCGAGTTCGCGCAGGTGCTGGTGTTCCTGGTCGTCCATGTGCAGGGCGCGGGCGAGGGAGTCGAGGACGGCGGGGCTGGGGCGGGTCTCCTTGCCGCGTTCCAGCCGCACGTAGTAGTCGATGCTGATGCCGGCGAGGGTGGCCAGCTCCTCACGGCGCAGGCCGGGGGTGCGGCGGATGCCGGCCCCGATGGTGAGGCCGACGTGTTCGGGGCTGGTCTGGGTGCGGCGGGCGCGCAGGTAGCGGCCCAGCTCCGCGCCCTCGCTGTTCGCGCTCTGGGATGCCATGACTCCAGTCTCACCCGATGGGCACCCGTTCCGCGGGGCCGTGGGGGGCCCTGTCATGACCCCCGAAGAGCCCGCCCTGCCACACCCGAGCAATCCGGGCGAAGGTGAATCAGGAAGACGCCGGACCCTTTCGCCGCCACCCCGACTGCGACGGGCACGACCTGCCGGGGCGGGCAAGAGCGAAAGACCAGGCGAGACCCATGAGCGGAAGAGGGCGAGATGCGGTACATCAAGCTGCGTGACCTGGAGGTTTCCCGGATCGGGCTGGGCGCGATGGGCATGTCCCACGGCTACACCGGCTCCGGCACCGATGACGCGGAGTCGATCCGGACCGTGCACCGAGCCCTGGAGCTGGGCGTCACGCTCATCGACACCGCCGAGATCTACGGCCCCTACACCAACGAGGAGCTCCTCGGCCGGGCCTTGAAGGGCCGCCGGGACCAGGTGGTGCTGGCCACCAAGTTCGGCCTGGTCTCGCACGCCGGGGAAGGCGCGTGGAACCTGGACTCCAGCCCGGCCAACGTCCGCACCGCGGTCGAGGGCTCCCTGAAGCGGCTGGGCACCGACCACATCGACCTGTACTACCAGCACCGCGTCGATCCGAAGACGCCGATCGAAGAGACCGCCGGCGCCGTGGGCGAACTGATCGCCGAGGGCAAGGTCCGCGCTTTCGGCCTCTCCGAGGCCGGTCCGGACACCATCCGCCGGGCTCACACCGTCCAGCCCGTTACCGCGGTCCAGTCCGAGTACTCCCTGTTCACCCGAGGCATTGAGGAGCGCGTGCTGCCCGTGCTGCGAGAGCTGAACATCGGCCTGGTGCCGTTCTCCCCACTGGGCCGTGGCTTCCTGACCGGCACCGTGCGCTCCACCGACCAGTTCGACGAGAACGACTTCCGCCGCGACAACCCCCGCTTCACCGGCGAGAACTTCCGGCGCAACCTGGCACTCGCCGACGAGGTCAAGTCGTTGGCCGACGAGGCCGGTGCCACACCCGGTCAGGTGGCGCTCGCCTGGCTGCTCGCACAGGGCGACGACATCGCCCCCATCCCCGGCACCAAGCGCGTCAGCCGCGTCGAAGAGAACACCGCAGCCGACGCCGTCACGCTGACCGCCGAACAGCTCGACCGGCTCTCCAGCCTGCCGCCCGCCGCCGGCGCCACCCACACCGAGGCCCAGGCCCGCATGCTCGAACGCTGACACCCGTCGTCCCGGCCGCAGCACGACCCCCGTCTGGAGTACACCCTTATGCGTGCAGCAGTGATGTACGGAGCCGGCGACGTCCGCGTCGAAAGCCGGCCCGACCCTAAGATCGTCCAGCCAACCGACGCCGTGGTGCGCGTCGTCGCGTCCTGTGTGTGCGGCAGCAACCTGTGGCCTTACCAGTCGATGCCTGCCGCCGAGACGGGCCGTCCCATGGGCCACGAGTTCCTCGGCGTCATCGAGGAGACAGGCGCGGACGTGACCGGCCTGAAGGCCGGTGATCTGGTCGTAGCCCCGTTCACCTACAGCGACAACACCTGCGACTACTGCGCCAAGGGCCTGCACATCTCGTGCCGCAACGGCGGCCGGTACGGCTTCGACGGCGTCGACGGCGGTCAGGGTGAAGCCGTCCGTGTCCCCTACGCCGAGGGCACCCTGGTGAAGCTGCCGGTGGCCGTCGACTCCGCGCTGCTGCCGTCGCTGCTGGCGCTGTCCGACGTGATGACCACTGGCCACCACGGTGCTGTCACCGCCGGCGTCGGCCGCGGCGATGCGGTGCTGGTGGTCGGGGACGGCGCGGTCGGCCTGTGCGCGGTGGTGGCCGCCAAGCGGCTCGGCGCCGAGCGGATCGTGCTCGCCGGCCGCCACGAGGCCCGTACCGGCCTGGGCCGTGAGTTCGGCGCCACCGACGTGGTCGCCGAGCGCGGCGAGGAGGGCATCGCCCGCATCCGCGAGCTGACCGGCGGTGTGGACAAGGTCATCGAGGCCGTCGGCACCCGCCCGGCCCTCGACACCGCGCTCGGGGCGGTCCTGGACGGCGGCACCATCAGCCGGCTGGGCGTTCCCCAGTACGAGCAGGGACCGATCGGCCCGGCCGAGTTCATGCGCAACATCACCCTGACCGGCGGCGCCGGCCCCGCCCGCGCCTACATCGAGCAGCTGCTGCCCGACGTCCTGGACGGGACGATCGCCCCCGGCCGTGTCTTCGACCAGACCTTCTCCCTCGAGCAGGCACCGGACGCCTACCGGGCCATGGCCGACCGCCAGGTACTCAAGGCTCTCATCCGCCTCTGACCACCCGCCCCCACCCGCACAGCGAAGGACATCCCGCTCATGCAGACCGTCACCCTCAACAACGGCATCGAGATGCCGCTGCTCGGCTTCGGCGTCTACCAGATCCCCGCCGAGGACACCGAGCGCGCCGTCTCCGAAGCCCTGGCCGCCGGCTACCGCCTACTGGACACCGCCGCCGCCTACGGCAACGAAGAAGCCGTAGGCCGCGCCATCGCCTCCAGCGGTATCGCGCGCGAGGAGCTGTTCGTCACCACCAAGCTGTGGGTCCAGGACGCCCCCGCCCAGGACAACACCCGCCGCGCGTTCGAGACGTCGCTCGCCAAGCTGGGCCTGGACCACCTCGACCTGTACCTGATGCACCAGCCCTTCGGCGACGTCTACGGCCAGTGGCGCGCCATGGAGGCCCTCAACCGCGAAGGCGCGACGAAGGCGATCGGCGTCGCCAACTTCTATCCCGACCGGCTGATCGACCTGATCCTCAACAACGAGATCACCCCGCAGGTCAACCAGATCGAGACCCACCCCTTCTTCCAGCGCGCCGACTACCAGGACCTCATGCGCGAGCACGGGGTGCAGATCCAGTCCTGGGGCGGCTTCGCCGAGGGCAAGAACGACCTGTTCACCAACCCCCTGCTCGCCGAGATCGGCAAGGAGTACGGCAAGTCCGTCGCCCAGGTCGTGCTGCGCTGGCTCACCCAGCGCGGCGTCGTCGCCATCCCCAAGTCTGTGCGCGCCGAGCGCATGGCCGAGAACTTCGACGTCTTCGACTTCGAGCTCACCGACGAGCAGATGGCCCAGATCGCCACCCTCGACACCGGCAGCTCCCTGTTCTTCGACCACCACGACCCCGAGATGGTCACCTGGCTCGCAGGGCGCCGGCTGGACAGCTGAGTGGGTCCTCTCGTCGGCCGCGGGTGCCCTGTCGCCAAGTCCAAGGCACCCGCCCCGGCAGCCTGATCTCCGCCCGCGTCATGAAGAACGTCATCGCCGACCGACCCCTGCCCGGGAGCCGGCCATCGACAAGCTGCTGCGCCGAATCGCCCGATCCAGCGATGACGCCGCAGATGTTGCACTCGCTGCCGTGACTTCCCGCGGCGTCGAGCTGCACAAACCCTTCCTGTAGCACTTGCGCCACGCATTCAGCCCAAGAGAAGCCGCTGTGCCACGGGTACCTGGGCCGGGCCCAAAACGGCTGGGGTCCCTCGGTCCACTTCACCGGCAGCCGCCCCTGATCCCGGGGCCGCGGTCCCGCCTCCGCGTGGACTCCACTCCGTCCCGCCTCAGCCGGGCGCCCTGAAGCCGTTCACCAGCCAAAACTCGCCGCGCCCGCCGCCACGGCTGCTTCTAGGCTGAAGGCCTCGGGACTCGTCGCGGAGGTCTTCCATGCCCCGTACCGTCTGGTCCGGCGCCATCTCGTTCGGCCTGGTCACCGTGCCCATCCATGTCGTCAGCGCCCGGGAGGACCACTCCATCCGCTTCCACCAGGTGCACCTGCAGGACATGGGCCGGGTCCGCAGCCGCAAGATCTGCGAGTTGGAGAACCGCGAGGTCGCCCAGTCCGAGATCGGCAAGGGCTACCAGTGGGGCAAGGACACGATCATCCCGGTGCTCGACGAGGAGCTGCGGGAGATCCCGCTGCCCACCGCGAAGGCCATCGAGATCGAGGCGTTCGTGCCGCTGGACTCCATCGACCCGATCCAGATCGGCGACGGCTACTACCTCCAGCCCGACGGCAAGGTCGCGGCCAAGCCCTACACCCTGCTGCGCCGGGCCCTGGAACGGTCCGCCAAGGTGGCCGTGGCGAAGTACGCCTGGAGCGGCCGCGAGCGCCTCGGCCTGCTCCGGGTCCGCGACAACGTCATCGTCCTGCACGCGATGCGCTGGTCCGACGAGATCCGTGACCCCGCCGAGCTGAGACCGGACGACATCGAACTCACCGACGCCGAGATCACCCAGGCCGAACAGCTCATCGACCGGCTGACCCGCGACGACCTGGAGGGCGAGGAGTTCACCGACCGCTACACCGAGGCGGTGGAACAGCTCATCGACGCGAAACGAGAGCACCGCGAGCCACCCGCCGCCGAGGAGCCCGAGGAGGCCCCGGGGCAGATCGTCGACCTCATGGCGGCGCTCAAGGAATCCGTGGACAAGGCCCGCAAGTCCCGCGGCGACGACGCCACCGTCCACGAGATGCCCAAGAAGAAGACCACGGCCAAGAAGGCCGCGGCGAAGAAGACGACGCCCGCGAAGACGGCAACAGCGAAGAAGCAGCCAGCGAAGAAGGCAGCAGCCAAGAAGACAACGGCCCGCAAGCCCCGGCGCAGCGCCTGAGGGCTGTCCCATAATCCCCGGTGGATCAGCGCGGGGCGTCAGATGCGGTGCATCGAATGGCGGAGGGGCGTCCTCATGCCGGGCGTATTCAAGCGCTTCGCCAACGCGGCAAGGCGCCGTAGGCGTCGTCGCGCGCCCTCCGGCGTGGTCCCCTTCCCGTGTGGCCGTCGGCGCCCTGGTCCCCTCCGCCGCCCGGCCCCGCTCGTCGCGCCGGTTCGTGATCGCCGCCCTACGCTCGGGGCATGCGACCCCGCCCGATGCACATGTCTGCCGAGGCCCAGGACGCTCTGCGCACCGCGCTGGAGGAACTCCGCGCGGAACTGAAGGTCCCGCTGAGCTTCCCCAAGCGCGTACTCAAAGCGGCCGACAAGGCCGCGGGTGAGGCGCGCTTGCCGGACAAGGACGCCACCCACCTGCCGTTCTTCACGATCGATCTGCCGACCTCGAAGGACCTCGACCAGGCCATGCACCTGGAACGACGGTCCGGTGGCGGCTACCGCGTGTACTACGCCATCGCGGACGTGGCGTCCTTCGTCAGGGCGGGCAGCCCTCTGGACATCGAGGCGCACGACAGGATCGAGACGCTGTACTTCCCCGACCTCAAGGTGCCCCTGCACCCGCCCGTCCTCTCCGAGGGCGCGGCCAGCCTGCTGCCGAACAAGGACCGCCCCGCCCTGTTGTGGCAGCACGACCTCGACGCCCACGGCAATCTGACCGACTCCTCCGTGAGCCGGGCCACGATCCGAAGTCGGGCCCAGCTCGACTACGCCGGCGCCCAGCAGGCCATCGAGAACGGCACGGCGGAGGATTCCCTCGCCCTGCTGCGCGAGATCGGCGAGCTGCGGGAGGCCGTCGAAGTCGCGCGCGGCGGCATCTCCGTGAATCTGCCGAACCAGGAGGTCACCCTCGAGGACGGATCGTTCCGGCTGCGCTACGTGGCGGCGCTGCCGGTCGAGGGCTGGAACGAGCAGATCTCCCTCATGACCGGGATGTCCGCGGCCCAGATCATGCTGGACACGGGCACCGGAATCCTGCGGACCCAGAAGGAGCAGGCCGATCAGAACGTGATCAAGCGCCTGCACGACATCGCGAAGGCCCTGGGCATCGTCTGGCGGCCCGGCATCTCGTACGCCACGCTGGTCCGCAGGCTCGATCCCCGGAACCAGCAGCACATGGCCTTCCTCACCGAGGCCACGAGCACGATGCTCAAGGCGGAGTACACCGTCTTCCGCGACAACCAGACGCCGGCTTACACGATGCACGCAGCGATCGCGGCCTCGTACACCCATTGCACGGCTCCGCTGCGGCGCCTGGTCGACCGGTACACCGGTGAGTTGTGCGTGATGGCGTGCGCGGACAAGGCCCCGCCGAACTGGGTGCTCGACGCCCTTTCCTGCCTCCCGTGCGACACGGCACGGGGGAAGGGCGGCCTGGCGAACCGGCAGACCGTGGACCTGGCCGAGGCCGCGGTGCTCAAGAACCGCGTGGGCGAGGTGTTCGACGCCGCGGTCATCGACACCGACGCGGAGCGGGGCAGGCCGCGCGAGGGCAAAGTGTTCCTGGCCGACCCAGCCGTGCTGGCCAAGGTCGTCTCGACCAACGGCCTGGATCTCCAGCTCGGATCCAGCGTCAGGGCCAGACTCAAGCAGGCGGACCCCGCCGCGGACGAGGACAAGGTCCTCTTCACCGTGCCCTAGGAGAGGGGCATCGGTGGACAGCACAATGGGTACTGCGGAAAACCGCACCGACTCAGGCATGCCCCGGACTCCGCTACCGGATTTCCTCGCCAGGCCCGGCCGTTCGGCGCACCGGCGACCCGGTGGGCCTTCGCGGCCGGAGCGCTAGCTGTGGCCCAGTACGTTGACCACCCTGCCGTTCGGGTCGCGGACGAAGAAACGGCGCACCCCCCATTCCTCGTCCTGCAGCGGGTGCACGATCTCCGCTCCGCTGTCGCGCATGATCGCGTAGGCCGCGTCGACGTCGTCCACCTCGACGCTCAAGTCGGGCGCGACCGGCGCCGTCGCGTCGTCGGTCATGAAGCTGATCTGCGCCGCCGGAGCGGACGGAGAGGCCAGGGTCATGATCCAGCCGTGGTTCATGACCTCCTCGAACCCCAGCAGACCGTAGAAGTCCTTGTTCTCCCCCGCGGTGTCGGACTGGATGTTGGGCACGACACGGCGAACGGACATCGACGCCTCCAGGTGAGAACGGACAGACAGGTCTTCGAACCACTCCAGGAGTACTACGGAGCACCCCTCGCCGCACACGCTTTCCCAGCACGCCCGATCGTCCGCGTCACCTCGTCGGTGGTGCCCGCCGAGCGGGGCCCGCGCAGGGCAGGGCTCCGCGGTCACCCCTTCCGGGGCGCTTGAGGACTCCGACGGCACCGTCCCGGGTAATCCGCTCACCCGTCCGGACCCGCCGGACTGTGCGGGGCGGGCGTCCGGCCCGAGGCTGGAAGCCGAACGTGTGCGACCGCGGCGGGATGTCCCCGCGGTCGGTCGTGCGTACCCGTCGGCCGAGGAGGGGGCGTGGTCTCATGCCGGGCGCCGCGTGCCCGCTGCCGCCGCCGAACTCCTCGTCGCGAGGGGCGTCCGGCGGGAAGCGTCCTTGTGCCG
The DNA here is from genome assembly GCF_000725495.1 of Streptomyces aureus. Lineage (GTDB taxonomy): Bacteria > Actinomycetota > Actinomycetes > Streptomycetales > Streptomycetaceae > Streptomyces > Streptomyces aureus_B. The sequence goes on along the minus strand of NZ_JNZD01000015.1, from coordinate 104,807 downwards.
TCCGTCGTCCAGGAGCGTGATCGTGGCCCGGAACCGCCGTCTGATCCTGAGTTCGCCGTCCGAGGTCTGGCGTCTGCTGTCCGACGGCCACCGGTACGGGGAGTGGGTGACCGGCACCCGGGAGGTCCTCGCCGCCGACCCGCACTGGCCGGAGGTGGGCGCCCGGTTGAAGGTCCGTGTCGGTGCTGGTCCGCTGACCCTCGACGACATCTGCGTGGTCCGTGTGTGCGAACCGCGGCGTCGTCTGGAGCTGGAGGCGAAGGCGGATCCCTTCGGTGCGGCCCGCATCGCGATGAAGCTGCTCCCCTGGGGCGAGCACACCCTCCTCACCCTCGACTGGCACCCGCTGCGAGGTCCCGGCACCCGGATGCACGGACTCCCCGTGGACTACATCGTCGCGGTCCGCAACGGCATGATGCTGACGAAGCTGGCCCGCATCGCGGTGCGCGAGCACACGGCGGAAGCGCTCGCGGCACCTTGACGTCCCGGGCGGCGGCGTCCGGGGCGGCGGCGTCCCGACCGGCGGTCGGTGGCCTCCGGCGGAAGGGCCCCCTCCTCATCGCGACGGGACCACTCACCCCTCCCGAGGCCCGGGCTCCTCGGCGAGTGTCAGGTTGGCGCCGGTAGCCGGGTCGAAGATGTGCATCTTCGTTGTGTCCACCCAGAGTTGGGCGCGGCTGCCCTCGCGGACCCGGGTCGCGGCGGCGAGGCGGGTGACGATCTGGTGTCCGCCCGCGCCGGTGTCGGTGGTGCCCGAGTCGGCGGCCAGCTCGGCGAGTTCGGAGGTGGCGGTGGGCTGCCACTCGTCCTCGGTGAAGTAGGCGTAGACGTCGGACCCCAGGGATTCGACCACGTCGATGTCCACGTTGAAGGCCGTACCGGATCCCGCTCTGGCCGGGTCCACGAGGGCGGCGTCCTCGAAGGCTTCGGGGCGCAGTCCGACGATGAGGTCGCGGGGGGCGTCGTGCCGTTCCAGGGCGCGGCGCAGCCGGTCGCCGAGGTCGAAGTCGCCGACGGAGGTGTGCAGGCGGTCGTCCTGGACGGAGGCGTGCAGGAAGTTCATCGCGGGTGAGCCGATGAAGCCGGCGACGAAGAGGTTCTCGGGCTGGTCGTAGAGGTGCTGAGGGGTGCCGATCTGCTGGACGACTCCGCCGCGCATGACCACCACGCGGTCGCCGAGGGTCATGGCCTCGGTCTGGTCGTGGGTGACGTAGACCGTGGTGCTGCCGAGGCGTTGCTGGAGGCGGGAGATCTGGGTGCGCATCTGGACGCGGAGTTTGGCGTCCAGGTTGGAGAGGGGTTCGTCCATCAGGAACGCCTTGGGGTTGCGGACGATGGCGCGCCCCATGGCCACGCGCTGGCGCTGGCCGCCGGAGAGGTTGGCGGGCTTGCGTTCCAGATGGTCCGTCAGATCCAGGATACGGGCGGCCTCTTCGACCTTCTCGCGGATGGTCGCCTTGTCGACCTTGGCCAGCCGCAGCGCGAATCCCATGTTGTCGCGCACGCTCATGTGCGGGTAGAGGGCGTAGCTCTGGAAGACCATGGCGATGTCGCGGTCCCTGGGGGTCCTGTCGTTGACGATCTGACCGTCGATCAGGAGCGTGCCCTCGGTGATGTCCTCCAGCCCGGCGATCATGTTGAGGGTGGTGGACTTGCCGCAGCCGGAGGGTCCCACGAGGATGACGAACTCGCCGTCCTCGACACGGAGGTTGACGTCCTTAACCGCCACCGCACCGTCTGGGTAGCGCTTGGTGATGCCTTCGAGAACGATCTCTGCCACGGTCGGTCCTTCTTGTCGCCGGCGGACGGCTGGTGCCGGTCGGTCCTTGACTGACGGCTGGTGCCGGTCAGCCCTTGACGGCTCCGGAGGTGAGCCCGGCCACGATGCGCCGCTGGAAGAGCAGCACGAAGACGATGATGGGGATGGTGATCACCACGGCGGCGGCGGCGATCGAGCCGGTGGGCTGGGCGAACTGGCTGCTGCCGGTGAAGAAGGCGATGGCCGCCGGGACGGTCCGGGCCGCCGAGGTGGACGTCAGCGAGATCGCGAAGAGGAAGTCGTTCCAGCAGAAGATGAAGACGAGGATCGCCGTGGTGAACACGCCGGGTGCCGCGAGCGGGGCGATCACCAGCCGGAACGCCTGCGCGGGGGTGGCGCCGTCGACCTTGGCGGCCTTCTCCAGGTCCCAGGGGATCTCCCGGAAGAAGGCCGACAGGGTGTAGATGGCCAGCGGCAGGGAGAAGGTCATGTACGGGATGATCAGGCCGGTCCAGGTGTCGAAGATGCCGATGATCCGCTCGATGTTGAACAGCGGCGAGACCAGCGAGATCGGCGGGAACATGGCGATCAGCAGCGACATGCCGATCAGCAGGCTCTTGCCGGGGAACCGGAGCCGGGCGACGGCGTAGGCCGCCATCGTGCCGAGCACGACCGCGATCACGGTGGAGATCAGCGCGATGCCGATGGAGTTGATCAGCGCGCGGGTGAACTCGGAGGTCTGGAAGATGCCGCGGTAGTTCTCCCAGGTCCACTCGGTCGGGATGAAGTTGCCGTCGGTGAGGGTGCTCGGGTCCTTGAAGGACAGCGCGATGATCCACCAGACGGGGAAGAGCGCGTAGGCGATCACGAGGATGTTGATCACGGCCCACTGGGACCTGCGTCGTCCGGTGGCGGACATCAGCGTCCCTCCTGGGCACCGGGGGCTGCCGCCCCGAAGAGTTTGACGAAGGCGAAGGCGATCAGGGCCACGCACAGGAAGATCAGGACGGAGATGGCCGAGCCGATGCCGAGGTTGAGGGCGGTGAAGAGGTTGTCGTAGCCGAGGATGGACACCGAACCGGTGTTGTGGGCGCCGGAGGTGAGGATGTAGATGTTGTCGAAGATCCGGAAGGCGTCCAGGGTCCGGAAGAGCAGGGCGACCAGGATGGCCGGCTTCATCAGCGGCACGGTCACCAGGAAGAACCGCTGCCAGGCTCCGGCGCCGTCCACCTGGGCCGCACGCAGCGTCTCCTCCGGTACCAGGGCGAGGCCGGCGAGCAGCAGCAGCGCCATGAACGGGGTGGTCTTCCACACCTCGGCCAGGATGATCAGGCCGATGGCGGGCCAGTGTTCGGTCAGCGGCGCGGAGCCGGAGGGCAGCAGGGCGGCCAGGTAGCCGGTGTCGGGGGTCCAGGCGTACTGCCAGGAGTAGGCGGCGACGACGGTGACGATGCCGTACGGGATCAGGATGGCCGTACGAACTGTGCCGCGGCCGAAGATGGCCCGGTGCATGACCAGGGCCAGGGCGAATCCGAGGACGAGTTCCACGGTCACGGAGATCGCGGTGATCAGCACGGTCACCCACAGGGCCTGCCACCAGAACTCGGAGGACAGGACGGCGCCGTAGTTGCTGAAGCCGACGAAGTGCGCCTGTTGCGGGAAGCGCAGGTCGTAGCGCTGGAGCGAGAGGTAGACCGCGTAGACGATGGGGTACGCGGTGACGGCGAGCATGACGATCACGGCGGGCGCGCACAGCAGCCAGCCAAGCCGGCGTTCCTGCCGGGCTCCTTCGGACAGGGCGCGGCGGTCCTTGGGCGCGGGTGCCCGCGCCGGGGCGGTGGGAGCCGGCTGCGTCACGGGATCAGCCCCTTCGAGGCGAGGGCGTCCTCGATCTGGCCACTGATCTTCTGCACGTCCGGTCTGGGGTCGATCCCGTTCGGCGGCGACAGGGTGTGCGAGATCGCGATGGACACGTTCTGGTAGGCGGGGGTCTTGGGCCGGATGCTGGCGCTCTCCAGGGCCGCCAGAACGGTGGAGGCGAACGGGTAGTTCTTGACCAGGGACGGGTCCGAGTAGAGCGGGCGGAGGGTCGGCGGGAGTCCGCCCTTGAGCGCCGCGGACAGCTGGTTCTGGCGGTTGCGCAGGCACAGCGCCGCCTCGAAGGCGGCCGCGGGGTGTCGGGAGTAGGCGCCGACGGCCAGGTCGATGCCGCCGATGGTGGGTCTGGCCGGCCGGCCGCGTTCGACGGCCGGGTAGGGCGCCCACCGGAACTGCTTGAACAGCTTGGGGTTGTTGGCCTTCATCGACGGATACACGAACGGGTAGTTGATCTCGAAGGCCGCGCTGCCGGACTCCATGGCCAGCCGGTTCTGGTCCTCCATCTGGTTGGACAGGGACGGGTCGGCGGCGGCCGAGGTGGCCAGCGTCTTCATGACGGTGGCCGCGCGCACGGCGGGCGGGCCCAGGCGGGGGGCCGTGGCGGTCGCGTTCAGGATGGAACCGCCGGCGCTCTCCACCAGGGTGTTGAACCAGACGGTGAGCCCCTCGTACTGCGCGCCCTGGATCTCCACGTAGTGGGGCTTGCCCTGCTTCGCGAGACGGCCGGCCATCAGGAGCATCTCGGCCCAGGTGCTGGGCGGTGTGGGCACCAGGTCCTTGCGGTACCAGAGCAGTTGGGTGTTCGTGTTGTACGGGACGGCGTACAGGCGGCCCTTCCAGGTGGCCGTCCGCAGCGGCACCTCCAGGGTGTCCCGTACGGCCGCGGCGCGGTCGGCCCCGGTCCACGGCAGGATCCACTTGGCCTCGGCGAACTCGGCGGGCCAGGTGACGTCGAGGCCGATGATGTCGACCGTGGCGTCCTTGGCGGCCAGTCTGCGCACCAGTTGCTGGCGCTGCCCGTCGGCGGTGCGGGGCAGTTTGTTGTAGCTGATCCGGTAGCGGCCGCCGGACTGCTTGGTGCAGCTGGAGGCCGCGCCGGCCAGCGCTCCCGAGTCGTCGGGGAAGTTGTACCAGTTGAGCGTGACCGGCCCGCCGCTCGTGCTCTGGCATCCCAGCAGGGGGGCCGCTGACAGGCACAGGGCCAGCAGAACCCGCAGGAGGCTTCGGGTCCCGGGCGAATGCGCCACCGTCACGCCCTTTCCGGATCGGTTCGAGGGTCCGGACAACTCGCAGCGGGAGCCCGGACGCGCGACAGGCTAGGCCCGCACCCGCCACCCCCCGACCGTGCCGCACCGACCGGTCATCCGATCGGCGGTACGTGCCTCCGCGTTGGCCCACTGGAAGCCGATTGCGGCGGCGCACCGCGACGTCGCCGACTCCCGTCTGTCGACGCAGCCGGATCCCGGCGGTCGAGGCCGCCCACTCCAGTCCACCATTTACATAAAAGATGAATATAAAAGGGCTATGCTTCGAGCATGAGTCGTCCAGACGCCGCTCCCGGCGCAACCGCCGCCATCGGGGCCGCCCTCTACGGCCTGGCCACCAGGGCCGCGAGGCGTCTGCCCCGGGACATGAGCCTGACGTCCGCCGCCACCCTGGCCACCCTGGACCGGACCGGTCCGCGGCGCATCACCGATCTGGCCGCGGTCGAGGGCGTCACCCAGCCCGCGATGACCGCCCTGGTCCGGGTGATGGAGGAGTCCGGCCTGGTCGAGCGGCGGGGCGACCCGTCCGACAGGCGGGTCACGCTGGTGTGCCTGACCGAGGCCGGCGCCTCCTATGTACGGACGCGGCACCAGGCGGGTGTCCACGCGTACGAGCGGTTGATCGGCGAGCTCAGCGGCGACGAGATCGAGGCGCTGATGGCGGCCCTTCCGGCGCTGAAGCACCTTGCGGAGCTCGAGAGCCAGGACCGCGAAGGGCCGAAGCGGTGACCGGGCAGTCGGTCGACGGGGCCGCACTGAAGGGGCTCCCGGTGGCGCGTTCCGAGGCGCGGCTGCTGGTCCCCTCCCTGGTGTTCATCGCTCTTGTCGTGGCGGCGGTCGCCAGTCTCGGGACGCCGCTCATCACCAGCGTGGCGACCTCGTTCCACGTCTCGCTCGCCGGCGCGCAGTGGACGCTGACCGTCGCGCTGCTCAGCGGAGCCGTCGCCACGCCGGTCCTGGGCCGGCTCGGAGCCGGCCCGCACCGGCGGGCCGCGATCCTCGCCACGCTGTCGGTCGTCGTCGCCGGCAGCGCGCTCACCGTGCTGCCGCTGCCGTTCCCATGGCTGCTGGCCGGCAGGGCGGCCCAAGGCGTCGGGCTCGGGCTGACGGCGCTGATGATGGGCGTGGCCCGGGACCACCTCCCCGAGGAGCGCGGCGCGGCCGTGATCGCCCTGATCTCGGTGGTCTCGATCATCGGGGCAGGCGTCGGCTACCCCCTGGCCGCACTGCTCGCCGAGCTCGGCGGGGTACGGGCCGCCTACGGCCTCGGCCTGGTCGTCACCGCCGCCGCCCTCCTGACCGCGTGGCGCTCCATACCCGAAGCCCCCGAAGGCCGCTCCGCCCACGTGGACGTGACAGGCGCGGTTGTCCTGGCCGCCGCCCTGCTCCTGGTGCTGTTCCTCGCCGGCGAACGGGATCTGTGGAGCCGGCACCTCGCCGTGGCGACAGGCCTCGCCGTCGCCGCGGTGGCGCTGCTCTGCGCCTGGGCCGTCGTCGAGCTGCGCAGCACGACACCCCTGGTCGATGTGCGGGCGGTGCGGCACCCGGCGGTCGCCGGGGCGAACCTCGCGATGTTCGTCGGCGGGATCGGCATGTACCTCCTGCTCACGCTCGTCACCCGGTACGCGCAGACGCCCCACGGCGCCGGCTACGGCTACGGCTTCGGGCTGACGACCTTCGTCGCCGGACTGGTCCTCGTACCGTTCTCGGTGCTGGGGTTCGTCGCCGGCAAGCTCACGCCACGAATCCGGACGCGGATCGCCGACCCCCTGCTCCTGGCCGGCAGCGCCGTCGTGGTCGGCGGCGGGTTCGCCCTGTTCGCGGCAGCCCGGTCGAACCTGGCCGAACTGTTCGCGGCGATGGGCGTGCTCGGCTTCGGCGTCGGCGGCTTCTCGGCCGCGATGCCCGGCGTCATCCTGGCCGTCACCCCCAAGAGCGAGACGTCGAGCGCCATGAGCTTCAACTACGTCGTCCGCAGCGTCGGGTACTCCCTGGGCAGCGCCGTCGGCGGCCTGATCCTCGCCGCGGGCACCGGTCCCGGCCGCCTCTTCCCCGACGACAGCGCCTACACCACCGCGGCCCTGGTCGGTATCGGCGCCATGGCGGTCACGACGCTGACCAGCCTCGCGCTCGCCCGCCGACGCCCGTCCGAGACCACCCCGTAAGTCGGATCCACTCATCCCAACACTGGAGGTTCCATGCCCAAGGGTTACTGGGTCAGCGCCTACCGCACCATTTCCGACCCCGAGAAGCTGGCCGCCTACAACAAGCTGGCCGGTCCGGCCGTCGCGGCCGAGGGCGGTCGGACCCTCGTCCGTGGCGGTCGGGTCGTGGCGCACGGCGCCGGGATCGCCGAGCGCACCGTCCTGGTCGAGTTCGACAGCTTCGAGCAGGCCGTCGCGGCGTACGAGAGCGCGGCCTACCAGGAGGCGCTGGAGGCCCTCTCCGACGGCGTCGAGCGCGACTTCCGCATCGTCGAAGGCATCGACTGACCGAGGTCCGGTCGGCCAGGCGTCTGCGGGACCGGGCGCTCGACGGGACCCGGGAGCGCGTGTTCACCACCTTGCCGGCCCCGGTGGGCGCCGACGAGGACCTGAGCCGGGTGGTGTCCGTCGACCCCACCCCGTTCGAGCACATCCGGCATACGGCCGGAGCCCGCACGAGGGGCTCCGGCCGCAGAGCCCGCCGGCCTAGCTTCCTTCCGGGTCCAGGGCTTCGCGGACGGCCGTCAGGATGGCCTCGGTGTCTGCGCCCAGGGCTCGGGCCGCCGACGTGAAGTCGCGTGCGAGGGTGGCGAGTTGGGGGGCGCTGGGCCATGCGGGGGCGGGCGGGGGCGCGGCGACCCGGGAGCCCGCGCCGCGGCGGGTGCGGATCAGTTCGGCGGCCTCCAGCTCCCGGTAGGCGCGGGCCACCGTGCCCGGTGCGAGGCCGAGGTCCGTGGCCAGCTGGCGCACGGTCGGGAGCCGGTCGCCCTCGACGAGGCGTCCGGTGAGGATCAGCGCGCCGAGCTGGGCGCGGATCTGGGCGTACGGCGGCACCTGGCTGCCGGTGTCGACGCGGACGGCGAGCTCATGCATGGCCGGGACCCTCCTCCGCCGCATGGTCGTCGACGGCCCGCGGGACCACCAGGGTGACCAGGGACCAGCCGACCGTGAACAGGTTCACCAGGGCCAGAGGGTAGAACACCCAGAACGTCAGCGCGCCCATCGCACCGGCGCAGCCCGTGTCCGTCAGCGAGACGGAGACCATCAGCACGGCGTACAGCTGCTGGCTCGACACGAGCAGGCCCCAGGCCCCGGTCACCGCCCAGGCTCGGTCGCGGCGCTGCTGCGCCCCGCCCGGCCCGTGGGCGATGCGGCGCAGGGCCCACACACAGGTGGGAGTGGCCACGGCGAGCGCGCCGACCATGGGGAGGCTGTAGTAGAGGCCGGGCCAGGGGCCCAGGGACGCCCGCATCCCGTTGCAGGTGACGGCGACGACCTTGCCCGTACTGAGGACGTGGTCGGGGTCGACGGAGGCCGTGGCCGCCGCGACCGCCAGCAGCACGGTGAGCGAGATTCCCTGAAGGGCGATCAGGGGACCCATGCGCGGCGGCACATGGTCTCTGACCAGGCGTGGGGCGAGGCTCGCGGTGCGTACGGCGTCCTGGGGGACCAGGGTCAGCGCGTCGGCGAGGAGGACCCCGGCCACCGCGCACAGTCCGAAGGCCGTGATGCAGAAGACGACGCGCTGCTCGAACTCGACCTGGCCCAGCGTGGACAGCGCCTGCGCGACGATCACGCCGATGGCCAGCCCGGACCAGCGGGCGTAGTGGTCGGCGTGCTCGAGGAAGCGTCGCTGGAACGGGACGGCGTCGAGCATGGGGATCCCCCTCGGATCATCTTGTACCAAGTGGCGAGTACAAGATGCCCGGGGGCGCCATCTTGTGTCAAACGATCGATACAAGCCCGCGTACCGAGGGAGACGGATTCCGGCGCGAGGGGGTTCCCTCGCGCCGGCTTGCTCCGCCGCGTTTCCCTACCGCCGCGTGACGCCAGGCCAACTGCCGTACGGAAGGGCCCAGTAGATCCGAGCACGTCACCCGACGTCCCGGCTCAGACCCCCGTGCGCACCACCGGGATCCACAGCTGCGCCTCGGACCGCGCCGGGTCACCCTCCACGGGCCGGGTGCGCAGGATCTCCGGTCCCGGACGGTATTCGTACGGGTTGGACGGCATCCACTGGGCGGCCACGTCGGCCCAAAGCTGTTGCAGCGCCTCCGGGAACGGTCCGGTGTTCTCGAACACGGCCCAGGTGCCGGCGGGGCAGTCGAGCACGTCGAGGTCCCCGGGCAGGTCCGCGGCGGCCGTCGCCACGGCGTGGTAGTAGTCGAGTTCGGCGCCTTCCTCGAAGCTGTCCGTCAGACGCACGGTCGCCGACACCACGCCCTCGGGGTCCTGGTCGGACAGGCCGGCGATCCGCAGCATGGTCTCCGGCGGGATGCTCCGGACGAGTTCGGCGATGTGCGGGTTGACGCCCCGGTGGATCAGCGGGACGCGGGCCTTCTTTCCGACGACCCGGAATGCTTCCTTCTCCACGACGCGGTATCGCATGGTGCTGTTCCCTTCGACGGTGAGGCGGAAGGACAGCCGGGGCTGGGCGTTCAGAGCCGCGCCGGTGCGCCGGGCCTCGCCGGGGCCGATCCCGTGCACGGCGCGGAACGCCCGGGCGAAGGCCTCCCCCGAGGTGTAGCCGTAGCGGACCGCGATCTCCAGCAGGGTCGGTTCCCCGGCCAGCACGTGGGCCCCCGCGACGGTCAGCCGTCGACGCCGGACGTACTCCGACAGCGACATCCCCGCCAGGGACGAGAACAGCCGCCGGAAGTGGTACTCGGACGTGACCGTGATCCGGGCCAGCGCGGACACCTCGATGCGCTGGTCGAGGTGGCCCTCGATGTGGTCCATGGCCTGGTTCAGCCGATCCAGCAACCCCGGCCTCCTTCCTTTCGTTCGGTCACCAACGTAGGAAGGACCGAGCCTGCCGCACCCGACATTCTGTGCCCGCTGCGGTCGGGTACGACGACGGCTCCGCCGGGTGAGGGCATCCGGGTCCGGGGGAGGTCATCCGAGGCCGGGTGGGGTTTTCCGGGGCCGGGTCAGGCCTTCCGGGGCCGGGTGAAGCCTTCCGGGTCAGCCGGCGGAGCCCAGGATGTGCGCGTCCAGTGCGGCGAAGGTCGCTTCGGGGCGCTCGATGTGCGGCAGGTGGCCGGCCTCGGCGATCGACTCGAACCGCCCTCGCGCGAACGCCCCGGCGTAGGCCCGCCCGTACGCGGGCGTGACGATGCGGTCGCTCTCGCCCCACAGCACGAGAGCCGGGATCTCCACCCGCCCGAGCTGCTCCAGGAGCTTCGGGTCGTGCATGTACGGGTCACCGGCCAGCAGCCGCAGGACGGCCGCGTTGGCCTGCTGGGCCGCGATCCGCTCCTCGGTGAGGGCGGCCGGGTCGGCGGGGAAACGCGCCGGGTCGTGGAAGGAGTACGCGGCGATCTGGTCCGGCCGGAGTCCGAAGATCTCCCGGACGGGCTCTCCGGGGACGGCCACGCCCACTGCGTTGACCAGCACGAGCGAGCCGATCACCCCGGCGTCGTCACGGAGGGCCATCTCGGCCGCGATCCAGCCGCCTACCGAGGAGCCGACGACCAGGACGTCCTGGTGCCCCTCGCCCGCGAGCAAGTCGAGATAGACGCCCGCCAGGTCGCCGACGCCGGTGAGCCAGTCGGGGCGCACGGTCCCGTTCCAGCCCGGATGGGTGGGGATGACGGCACGCAGGCCGTGCCGGTCGGCCAGGTGCGCGGCGATGCCCTGCACGGTGGCGGGCCCGCCACCGCCGTGCAGGACGAGCACGGGGCGGCCGTCGGCGGGTCCGTGCTCGGCGAGGGTGAGGGCCAGGCCCGGGCGTGGGTGGACGGTACGGGTACGCGTGATCTCGGTGTCGGTCATGCGCTCCACGGTATATACGCATACGTATATACGCAAGCTTAGATTCTGGATTAGGATGCGCCCATGACCGCGAACCCGTCCCCCTCCCCCACGCCTCCTGCCCCCTTCTCTTCCGCCGCCGCCGATCTCGAGGAGCTGGGGCGGGCCGTGAAGGAGGCGCAGTACCGGCACCACCGCGCGCTCGACACACGGCTCGCGGCGGTGGGCACGACGCTGGCGCAGTGGGACGCGCTCAGGGCGATCGCCCGTACGCCCGGAGCGTCCGCGCACGAGCTGGCGCTGGCGACCTTCCAGGGCGACCAGTCCTTCGGCACCCTGGCCTCCCGGCTCGCGGCCCAGCACCTCATCGAGCGCCGCCCCGGCCGCGGCCGGCGGATCGAGCACCACCTGACCGCGACCGGCGAGCAGGTCCTGTCGGCGGGAACCACCGTCGCCCGCGAGGTCCTCGCCGCCTCCTTCGGCCCGCTGGACGACGGCGAACGGGCCGTGCTGCTGGGCCTGTTGCGCCGCATCGGCGGGACGGGTGAACCGACGGCCTGACCCGCGCCGCCGTCCAGGACCTGCCACGGCCGGTCGGGCCGTTGCGGCCCCGCGCTCGGCGCCGCGGACGCCCTGGCCGGGTTCGGGCCGATCCCTAGCAGTAACCGTCCACCCTGGCGCCGGCGGACGGGGCGAGGGTTGGCCAGGGCCGTCCGGTGATGTCGGAGGCGGCCGACCGCAGGAGGTCGAGCAGTGTGGAGCCCGGGTAGCCCTGAAAACTCGTATACGCGCCGCGGTAGTAGCAGCTCCAGTAGCTCACCACCCGTCGCTGGGTGCGCGCGAAGAACGCCGGGTTGTCCGCGACGAACGTCCCGTAGGCGAGATGGCCGGGGGTGCCCGGTGTGGCGAGACCGCGAAGCCCGTCGCGGATGACGACGAGGATCTCCAGGACGTACTCGCCGACCAGCTGCACCACGAACGGAACGACCCAGGGATCCGCAGAGGTGACGAGCTGCTCCACGTGGCGCTGGCGGACCCTCCCGTCGCAGTGCCGTGAGTACAAGCAGTGCAGGAGCTGCCGCTGGCGTGCCGACAACGACGCCACCGCGTCGGCCGACGGCTCGTCGCGGTAGAGGCGCCCCGGGATGGTGACTTGGCGGCCCCCCACCACGACCGTGAAGGGGTCGACGAGCGACTCGGATCGGGAGGCGGGCATGACCGCCAGCACTGCCTGGACGTCGCCGGCCAGCTCGGCCGGGAACGCCGCGGCGAGCGGAGCGTTGCTGACGGAAGGCGACTGCACGACTTGATCATAGGCGGAGGCCGCGGCCGGCGAGGGCGGGAATCCGGGGCGTCGGCCCCCGTCCGTCACGACTGCATCACGAACTCCGTTTCGGCTGGTCAGAGGGCCTATATTCGCAAGCTCCCGGATCTTGGACCCTTGCCCGAACGGGCTGGGTCCGGCACTTGAGCGAGCGGAACGACGAGCATGACAGGCAGCAGGACGGCGCGACGCCGCGGGTGGCTGACGGTGGCACTGTTGTGCGCGGTGGCGCCGTCGGCGGCGGCCTGTACTGCGGCGACCGGGAAGCCCCTGACACAGAAGACGACCGCTGCCCGGACGAAGGCCACCGCGACAGCGCCGTACTGCGCGGGCGGGGCCGTCCGGTGGTCCTCGGTGAACCGGGAACGGCGGCTCACCGAAGTCTCGCCGGTCGTGAAGGTCGGCAAGGACGACGGCTCGGTCACGTTCCACCCGGGGCTCGTGCGCAACATCGTGCCCCAGGTCTCCACGAGCGACGACCGCGTATCGGCGCACCAGGTCCTCGCCGCGCTCGCCAAGCACCTCAAGTGGTGGGACGTCGAGGAACTGGCCGCACCCGGCGAGGAATCCGCCGATCGTCAACGCCACCCCGTCAAGGCCGACTTCCTCGGGCATGCGGGGCTCTTCGTGGATGCCGAGGCGGTCCAGGTGGTCGACGCGAGCTTCACCGCGACCTGCCCCGACGGGGACGTGTACGGCAGCGTGACCACGTGGTTCGGCAACTCGGGGGCGTCCCTGGCCTGCGGCGTGAACCCCCGCGCCAAAGAGGCCTGGGTGAACGAGGCTTATCGGCTCACATGCGGTCCGCTCTCGGCGTCGAAGGCCGGCCGCACCCACTGAGCCGGGCGGCGACCAGGGGCGCGATCGAGCAATTCTGCCCAACGACGACCGTCGCCGACCCGAGGTCGCACCCATCCACCCTGCCCAACTACGCAGGCAATCAGGGTGGTTGAGGACCGCTGCGCACACGGCACTTTTCCGCCAACGACGCGCGCGCCGATTGGTCTGGACCTTGACTGGTACAGACCAAAGCTGTTGAGTGTGGCTCACACCCCCCACCCCGGTCGCGGATTGCGCGGCTCCGGCCGTTGCCGGCGCGCACAAGGCCGAGCCTTGCCTCCCTCGCGGCCACGCTCCACGAAGGACTGATCCTGTGTCACAACGTCGCGTGTCCTCCGTCCTGGCCGCGTTGCTGATCGGCACCGCCGCGCCGGTCCTCATGCCGGCCACCAGCGCGTCCGCCGCCTCCTGTTCGAGCTACCCGAACTGGGTGGCCGGCAAGTCGTACGTCACCGGGAACATCGTCCGGTACACGGACGGCAAGGCCTACATCGCCGAGCACGACAACCCGGGCTACGACCCGACCATCAGCACCTGGTTCTGGGACCCCTACGCCTGTGACGGCGGCGGGACCAACCCCTCCGACGGCTTCGTCGTGAGCGAGGCGCAGTTCAACCAGATGTTCCCGAACCGGAACTCCTTCTACACCTACAACGGCCTGAAGGCCGCCCTGAGTTCGTTCCCCGGCTTCGCCAAGACCGGGAGCGACACCGTCAAGAAGCAGGAGGCGGCGGCTTTCCTCGCCAACGTCAACCACGAGACCGGCGGCCTGGTCTACGTGGTGGAGCAGAACACCGCCAACTACTCGCACTACTGCGACTGGAGCCAGCCGTACGGATGCCCGGCCGGCCAGTCGGCCTACTACGGGCGCGGACCGATCCAGCTCAGCTGGAACTTCAACTACAAGGCCGCGGGTGACGCGCTCGGCATCGACCTGCTGAACAACCCGAACCTCGTCCAGACCGACGCGGCCGTCGCCTGGAAGACCGGCCTCTGGTACTGGAACACCCAGTCGGGCCCCGGCACCATGACCCCGCACAACGCGATGGTCAACAGCGCCGGATTCGGCCAGACCATCCGCAGCATCAACGGCTCGCTGGAGTGCGACGGCAGGAACCCCGCGCAGGTGCAGAGCCGCGTGGACGCGTACCAGCGCTTCACCTCGATCCTCGGCGTCACGCCGGGGGCCAACCTGTATTGCTGAGGGGCCGGACACGGTCCGGAACCGAGGGCGCGCCGCCACCACGGCGCGCCCTCGGCGTGTGCGCGGCACACCCGCCCGCGGCATTCCCGCCCGCGGCACGACAGCCACCCGGCGCGCCCCACCCCCCTCCCCCCGCGTGCCACACGTGCGGCGGGTGGGAGAGCACCGTCGCGCCGGGTAGTCGTTGGACATGAACGCATACGATTCCGACATCTCCCCGGATGCACGGGCGGCCTTCGGCTCGGGCACCGTCTCGGCCCGCTGGCTGGCCGGCCTGGACCGCGTCGAGCGGTCGAAGGTCGCGGACCCCCTGATCCGGACGATGCAGCGGGGCATCCGCGCGCTGCCGCTGGGCGGGGCACGCGAAGTGCTGCGCGGGAGGCCGTTGGGCCATCCGCTGCATCCCGTCCTGGTGCAGGTCCCGATCGGCTGCTGGCTGTCGGCCGCCGTCATGGACGCCATGCCGGCGGGGCAGCGGGCGGCGACGACGCTGACGGCCGTCGGACTGGCCGGAGTCGCCCCCGCCGCGATCACCGGGTGGGTCGACTGGGCCGACCTGCCGCCCGAGCAGGCACGCGTCGGCCTCGTCCACGCCGCGACGAACGTGGCCGCGGTCGCCATGTTCGCGGCGTCCCTCACGGCACGGCTCCGGCACCACCCGGCCAAGGCACGACTGTGGTCCCTGGGCGGCCTGGCGGCGGTCGGCGTCACCGGCGCACTGGGCGGACATGTGGCATACCGCCGGGCAGTGGGAGCCTGGCCGGCGGCCTGAAGGGTGTCTCGTAGATCGGTCGGTCGGTCGATCGGATGCAGTCCGTCCGACCAGTGATCAGCTATCCGATGTGGAGCTGGATCGAGCCGCTGATGCCGGCCGATCCGGTCCGAAGTCGGCGGTGGGCCGACTCACCGCCGAACTCCGGAGGCCATCGCGCGGAAGTACCGAACCTGCTCGCCTCGACGGGATCTACCGGACGAGCGCGATCGGCGATCATCGCCACATGGAGCGAGTTATAGATCTCGACGAAGCTGCTGCCGCAGTCGCCGCGCGCCGGCCCGCCTGGCAGGCAGCAGGACTGACGGTCAAGCCTGTGACCTGGCGCGACGAAGCTGCTCCGTGGCCGCAGCGGCTCGAGACCGACAGGTCCAAGGTGAGTGATCCCGACTCGATCGGCATCCACGTACGCAACTCGCGCGACGCCGAACTGCACGTTGTCCTCTACCGCGGCGGGTGGGCCGACGTCGACCACATCACGAGCATCGACGACGCAGGCGTGATCCCTGCCCCGGCAATGACTTCCGCCCAGGTCTTCGGGGCCCTGCTCGACACCTGCGCGGCACGCGTCTTCGGCCTCCGCGTCACCGACGAGTAGGCGGGGTTCTCAAGCACGGTCCAAGAGACAGTGCCTGGGGCCCACCTGACAATTTACGTCGTCGCGGGGACGGGCATTGTCAGGCAGGCCCCGGTGCGGTGTTGGGTGGGGTTCCCCGCCTGTCCATCACGCCGTGACGGCGTACGCCGTGGCGACCGCGACGTCGATGCGGGAGTGCACGACGAGCCGGGACCCGTCCCTGACGACGGCGGCCTCGAAGAGTCTGCGGGCCACCGCGCTGTGGGTGACCACCGAGGTGAGGACGTCGAGGTCGCCGCACTCGCCGTAGGCGGCCATGAGCGCGCCGACGACACCGGGAGTGGCCGCGGCCACGTCGACGACCACGACGATCGGAGCCGGCTCACAGGCGTGGACCAGATCGCGGATCTGCGCGGTGAACGCTCCCCTGGGCCCCGCGCCGGGATCCTCGTGGACCCTGACGACCAGGACGCCGTGGTCGAAGGTGCGGGACAACATCAGAGCCTCCGTGTCGGGACGTTCACCGCGGAACGATTTCCGCGTACGAACGGCGGGTTCCCGTGCGCTCGACCCTTATGCGGCACTTGCCCATCTCATGAGTGACGGAGAAGGCCGGGCGGCGTCAGCACTGACGCCGCGTCACCCTGCCATCGGCCGGCTGATGTCGGGGTGTGCCGGGCCTTCCGGGCGACGGCGTAGACGCGGGCCGCCCGCGCACGAAGGTGGACGTCGACACGCCGGTCGAGGGTGTCCGCACGGCTGGTCGAGGATGCCCGCACGACTGCGCGCGTGGAAGGTGCCCGCACGACTGCGGGCGAGGCATGCGGCCTGCCGCGGGCGGGACACGCGGTCGGTCTCGCGCCGCAGTCCCACTCGTGGCCGAAGGCCCCCACTCGCCATAAGGCTCGGATGCCGGATCAGGCCTCGCTCCCGGAGGCGGCAGCGGACGCGGGGGTGTCCAGGGCCTCGGCCGTCTCCGCCAGGACCTCCTCACGCAGGGCCGCGCAGCAGCTGCTGAGCAGGCGGGAGACGTGCATCTGCGAGACGCCCAGCCGCTCGGCGATGCAGCTCTGGGTCATGTCGCGGAAGAACCGCAGGTAGAGAATGGTCCGCTCGCGCTCGGGCAGCCTCGCCAGCGCGGGCTTCAGCGCCTCGCGGTCCACAACGAGATCGAAGCCGGTGTCCGTTTCACCGATCGCGTCCGCCAGGGAGTACCCGTCGTCACCGTCGGTGAGCCGGGCGTCCAGGGACAGCGTCGTGAAACTTTCGAGGGCCTCCAGGCCGACGCGTACGTCGTCCTCGCTCAGCTGCGCGTACTCGGCGATCTCGGCGACGCCGGGCTGACGGTCGGAGTTCGTCGGCGCCAGGTCCTTCACGGCGCCGCGAACACGGTTACGGGCCTCCTGGACCCGGCGCGGCACGTGCACGGCCCACATGTGGTCGCGGAAGTGGCGCTTGATCTCGCCCACGATGGTCGGGACCGCGTAGCTCTCGAAGGCGTTGCCCCGCGAGGGGTCGTACCGGTCGACGGACTTCACCAGGCCCAGCGCGGCGACCTGGGTCAGATCCTCGACGGATTCACCCCTGCCGCGATACTTGCCGGCGATGCGCTCCGCCATCGGCATCCACGCCTCGACGATCTGCTCGCGCAGGACCTGACGCTCGGGCCCGTCGGGAAGACCCGCCAGGTGCGAGAAGGCCGCGTCGGTATCGGGGGCGTCGTCGTGCCGACGGCGCTGCGTCGCAACAGTGGTGGTCATGTGCTGACAGCTCCCTCAAGGGGTTGCCGCTGAACAGAAACACCATGAGGGCGCACACAGTTTCGAGACACAGCCGTGGCATGGAGCGAACGCTCTCACGGACGTGCCTTTTATCCGAAGCACTTGTTGTTGGGGTCCCCCGACCTTCGGAGCGATAAACACATATCGGGATAATGCGACACAAGGTGAACGGATGATCGTGGAGCGTGACGAGCCAGACCGCCCGCCCGGCCGGCCGCACGCCCGGTCGCCGCTCCCCCGCCCCCTCCCGCCGTCCGGGCTCATTTCTGCAGCCTTCCGCCCGTCGACACCGTCGCCCGAACGCGGCCGCCGGTGGATTGCCTCGCAATTTCCGACCGGCCCGGGAACTCGGCGGCCCTCCCGTCCGACTGCTTCACCGCACGGCCGCGACCAGGCCGTCGGAAGGACGCCGCAGCCCGGCCGTCTCCCGGGTGCCCGTCACCCGGACCCGGGGCGGTGTCGCGCACAGCCGTTACAGAACGAGGTGGTACCGATGTCCGTCAGCTCCGATGCACCCGACCTGCCCGCCCCGGGCGGGGCGGTCACCGACCCGGCCGAGCGGGCCGACACCGACACCGACACCGACGCCGACACTGGCACAGCCACCGGCGCCGACACGGGCACAGCCACCGGCACCGGCACCGGCACCAGCAACCAGACGGACAGCGCGGCCGGGACGCCCAGGCCGGTGCCACAACCCTCCGGCCTCGGGCCGTTGTTGGCGCGGCTGCACTTCTACGCCGGAGTCCTGGTCGCACCGTTCCTGCTCGTCGCCGCGGTGACCGGGCTGCTCTACACCTTCACCCCCCAACTCGACGCGTTCGTCTACGACAAGGAACTCACCGTCGCGCACCCGGCCGGTACCGCAAGGCCGTTGGCCGAGCAGGTGGACGCCGCGCGGGCCCGTCACCCGGAGGGCGCACTCGTCGCCGTCCGCCCGGGAACCGGGGACCGGACGACCCAGGTGGACTTCACGCTGCCCGAGCTCGGCGAGCGCGCGCACACGGTCTACGTCGACCCGTACACGGGCAAGGTCAACGGCCGGCTGACCACCTGGTACGGATCCACGCCCTTGAAGACGTGGCTGGACGACCTGCACCGCAATCTGCACCTCGGCGCGACCGGCCGGTACTACTCGGAGATCGCGGCGAGCTGGCTCTGGGTCCTCGTCCTCGGCGGCCTGGTCCTCTGGTGGCGTCGGCAGCGCCGGAACCGGACCGCCCGACGGCTGCTGCTGCCCGACCTCGCCGCGAAGAAGGGCGTGCGCCGCACCCGCGGCTGGCACGCGGTGACGGGGGTGTGGCTCGCGATCGGTCTGCTGGTCCTCTCCGCGACCGGTCTGACCTGGTCCCGTTTCGCGGGCAGCCACTTCGGTGAGGCCCTGGACTCGCTGGGTTCCGGTACCCCGGGGGTGTCCACCGCGCTGCCGGGCGCCTCCGCCGACCATCAGAGCGGCCATCACCACGGCGGTACCGCCTCCCACTCCGGGCAGGGAGCGGACCCGGCGGCCATCGACGACGTCCTCGCCGCGGCACGGCGCGACGGGCTCTCGGGCCCCGTGGCCATCGACGTGCCGCAGGACGGGACCACCGCCTGGAAGGTGTCGCAGACGCGCAATCTGTGGCCGGTCGGACGCGACAGCGTCGCCGTCGACGCATCGCATACCTCCAACACCTCGGACGCCTCGCACGCCGAGGCCGCCGAGGTCGTCGACCGGGTGGACTTCGCCGACTGGCCGGTCCTGGCCAAGCTGACACGCTGGGGCATCAACGCCCACATGGGCACGCTGTTCGGCCTGGTCAACCAGATCCTGCTGGCCGTCCTGGCGATCGGTCTGACCTGCATGATCTTCTGGGGCTACCGCATGTGGTGGCAGCGGCGTCCCACCCGCGCCGACCGCGGGGCCCTGTTCGGCGCTCCGCCCGCCCGCGGTGCCTGGCGCGGCATTCCGTACGGGGCCCTGGCGGCCGGCGTCGTGGTCGTCGTCGCCCTCGGCTGGGCGCTCCCCCTCTTCGGCATACCGCTCGCCGGGTTCCTGGCGACCGACCTGGTGGTGGGGGCTGTTCGACGCCGTCGCACGGTGACCTCGCCGACCGAATCCGGTTCAACGGTCTGATCCGTACGCCGGCCTGAGGGGCCGCAGTTGGCGGGGCCGCACATCAAGCGGCCCCGATGACAGCCGAGTTGCGCGCCGCGCAGTTCACCCTAGGGGCGACTTCACGCGGTCCGCGCGGCCTCGGCGGTGGCCCAGGCCGCCTCGAATTCGGCCGCCGGATACGGCGTCCGCTTGCTCTCATCCAGAAGCCGCCGACCGAACTCGCCCATGACCAGGGCGGCGTGGGCATTCCGGTCGACGATCGCGGCGAGCGGGCCCGGGACGCCCTCGGGACGGTGTCCGGCGATCCAGTCGCGCAGGAACCCCTCGTAGTCACCGTCGCCACCCGGGCCCGCCGGAAGGTGGTGGCGCAGCAGATGGCGTGCGGTGTGGCTGCGGTCGTAGAGACGGTGTGCCGAGAGGAACCGCCTTTCTTCCTCAGCGAGTTCGAAGTCCGAGCTGAGTGCCAGGCCGAAGTCCGCGAAGTAGAGCCGCCGGCCGTCGGTCAGGACGTTGGCGAAGTGGGCGTCGAAGTGGACGAATCCGCGCGAGCCCATGAAGGCGGTGCCGCGGGCCAGTTCCTCCTCCACCCAGAGGTAGGGAGTGCCGTCGCCGCCGTCCGGGGCGGCGGTGCGGTGGTCGTGCAGCCAGTCGGCGAGGGTCCGCGGGACGTACTCCAGGAAGAGGACCAGGGAGGCGGAGGACCGGCCGATTGCCTCCAGGCGCGCTCGCACCGCGGGCGACCCCTCCCAGTGCTCGACGGCTCCGTCGATGCCGCAGAACACGTCGGTGAACCCCTCGGGTGGCGTGTCGGGCAGGACGCGCCAGTGGTACATCAGCGGAAAGCCCTCGTACGCGCCGCCGAGGACCCAGTTGGTCGTCATGGTGTGCGCGGCGAGCTCGCGCCAGGCTCCGAACCCGGCCGAGCCCACCCCGTACTGGTAGAACATCGGCAGCCCGAAGAGGTTCGCCGTGGACCGGACGTTCCCGGGCCGCGTCTCGACGTCCGTCAACGGCACCTTCTTGACGAACACCCGGGTGCCGTCGACGTCCAGCTCCGCCGATCTGCCGCCGATCCCGGACCCGAGCGGGGACGCGGCGGCCACGGCCTCGCCGAGCCGCCGGTCGCTCAGCAGGGCCAGGCTCGTGGCCACCTTCCCGTACGAGGCGAGCCGGGCGGCATGACGTGGTTCCGGGGTGTGCATCGACGGCTCCTCGGTGCCCAGGACCAGGGCGGGGGGCGATCACTCGGACGCGGTCGAGCCTAGTCATCGCGGCCGTCGGCGGATCGGGGGCCTCAGAGCGGCCGGTGTCCGCCGATCTTGCAGGCGATCAGTGCCGCGTTCGCGCCGGCGGCGTCCAGGGGTGCCACCGAGATGTCGGTGAATCCCGCTTCGGTGAGCCAGCGACGGTACTCGCCGTAGGTGTAGTTGTGGCCCGAGCGCGTCTCGACGAGCATGTTGAGGCCCATCAGCGCCGCCGGGGCGGGACCGGTCTCGTCGTCGTCGAGGACGAGTTCGCAGATGATCACCGCTCCGCCGTCGGGCAGCGCCGCGTGGCACTTCTCCAGCAGGCGGCGTCCGGTCGCCTCGTCCCAGTCGTGCAGGATCATGCTGAGCAGGATCACGTCGTGCCCCGGAGGCAGCGGCTCCGCGGACAGGAAGTCGCCGTCGTGCGTGCCGATCCTGTCGGCCAGGCCGAGCGCGGCGACCTTGGCGCGGGTCATCTCCGTGATGTGCGGCAGGTCGAGCACGGTGGCGCCGAGGTGGGGGTGACGGCGGCACAGCCCGACCGGGAACGCCCCGGTGCCACCGCCCACGTCGAGGAGGCGGCGGTGTGCGGTGAAGTCGTAGGCGCCGGAGAGAGCTTGGGCGGTGAACGACGACAGGGTGAACATCGCCTCCCAGAACCCGTCGAGGATCTCCGGGTCCGCGGTGACGAACGCCGATTCCTGGAGGTCCGGGTCCCACGTGGTGGGCCGGTTGTCGCGGACGGCCTCCTGGAGCCGGCCCCATCCCGCGTATCCGTGCCGGTCCGAGTACCGGACGAAGCCGCCGAAGTAGTGCGGCCGGCCCTCGACCAGGAACTCCTCGGCGATGGGCGCGTTGCGGTGACGGCCGTCCTCCCGGATCAGCAGTCCGAGAGCGGTGCAGCAGGCGAGCAGCATCCGGGCGGGCCGGGGATGCAGACCCAACTCCCGGCCGAGCGTGGGCGCGTCCAGGGCGCCGGACCGGGACAGGACCGAGAAGAGTCCGAGGTCCACGGCGGCGGCCAGCACCTTGAAACGCCAGAAACCGGTGGTCAGTTCCATCAGCGGGACGGGCGTGAGCCCTCCCGGCGCGGCCGTGGTGTCCGGGCCGTCCGTCACCGGTGCCTGAACCGGCCCCTTCGCGGCCTTCTCCATCGTCTGATGCATGGCGCAACTCCCGCTCGGCAGTCATGTGTGTCACAAGCACTCCCCGTGAACACCTAGAGTAGTGGATCAAGGACACTCTGTTACCGATCGAAGCCGAGAGACTTGTGACGAACGACGCCGTGCCCGGCAGCCCCACCGTTCTGACCCTGCCGCTGCCCACGGATCTTCCCGCCACCACCGCCCGGATCGGCGAGCAACTCACCCGTCTGCACGAGGGTTTGCCACCGGGCCTGTACACCGCCGCCCTCTCCGAGGGCACAGCCGCGGCTGCGGCCCGCTCCGACTTGCTGGCCTGGGCCGGTACCCGGCTGGAGCGGGGTGAGCCCGTCGAGGGCTCGCGTCCCGCCGGCGGCGACATCCACGACCGGTTCTTCTCGGTACGGCGGGCCCGGGGCAGTGCCGCCGGACTGCTCGCCGCGGCGCTGGTCGTCAGCGACGTCCTCGTCCGCGACGACCTCGCCCGCAACGGCAGCACACTCGACGAGGACCCGGACAACCTGCTGCTCGGGGTCGGAACCTTCCTCACGGACAGGCCGAGCCCAGCCGTCAAGCACACACGGTGGCAGCCCGCCGACCCGGCGGCCGCCGCCCGGGAGCGATGGCTCGTCGGCCATCAGCGCTTCTTCGTCATGCTGCAACTGCTGATCGTCGCCATGTGCGACCTCGACCACGGCGGCACGGATCGTGAGGAGGAAGAGGTGGTCCGCGCCTTCGGCTGGCTCTGCCGCAGCACCGCCGTCTCCATGCGCTACGCCGCCGACTTCCCGCCCGACCTGTACGGCCCGGTGCGCGACACCATGACCCCGCCCACGGTCAACGCGGGCTTCAGCGGGCTGCAGACGAGGGACCATCACGCGCTCGTCGACCGTATGCGCCGCTCCAGGAGCAGTGGCGTCCTTGACCGGCTGGCCCCGGCATCCCTGACCGCCGTGCACGCCTCGGTCCAGCATCTGTACGACGCCCACGTCTGGGTGTGCGCCCGGTTCGGCGGATCGACCGAACAGAGTCTGCTGATGGCCCAGAACACCCAGCAACCGGGCTCGCAGCGACCCGAAACCGGTGTCGAAGCGGCCGAACGCCTCGCCCGGCAGCGCCTCGGCCATCTCGCCCCCGGTGCTTGGCGACCGAGCCCGGCCCCGTCGAGGTAACCGCCTCGCGGCGGGCGAGCCTTCGCCCACCGCGGTGACGGCCTCCCGGCGGCCGAGCCCGCACCGGCCGAGCCCGCACTGGCCGGGCCGACGCTCCGCCCCTGCGGCCGCGACCGCGACCGCTCCACTCCGGCCCGGCCAAGCCGGAGTTCGCGTCCAGGAGAGAACACGATGAGCACTGTTCCGGGAGCATCCGCCCGAACGTCCGCTGTTACCGCAGCCGCCGACGACCCTGGTGAAGCGGGCTGCCCGGGGTGCGACGGGAACCCGCCCGGGCGTGGGCGTGGGGCGCCACGGCACGACGCGCCACGCCACGACGCGGAACCCTTGACCGGCGCGCCCGTTCGCCCCGGGTCCGCAACGGACGACGGCAGGGTCGAGTCGGGGAGGTTCCGCGCCCGGCGGGTGTCCGCGGTGCTGCGGCCCGGCGACGCCGAGGAGGTGGCCCGCATCGTGCGGGACACCGCCCGACGGGCGGCCACCCGAACGCACTCCCCTCTGCATCCGGTGAGCACCGGCCTCAACTGGGGCCTCGGATCCGGCAGTCCGGTCGAGGACGGTGCCACCGTGCTCGATCTCTCCCGGCTCGACCGGGTCCGGACGCTCGACCCGCGCGCGGGCTTCGCGGTCGTCGAACCCGGTGTCACGCAGGGCGCGTTGGCAGCACGGCTCGTCGGATCGGAGCGGACGCTCAACCTCACGGGCGCCTCGCAGCAGACCAGCGTCCTCGGCAACCTCCTGGAGCGCGGCGTCGGTCTGCGGCGGAGCCGCGCGGAGGATCTGGCGGGGCTCGAACTCGTCCTGGCGGACGGCACGTTCACCCGCTGCGGATGGTGGCCGGACGACCGGTCCGGCACCGTCCAGCCGCACGGCCGGGGCCCCTCGCTCAACCACGTCTTCACCCAGTCCGCGATGGCCGTCGCCACCGCGGCCGTCGTCCGTCTGCTCCCCCGGCCGGAGGAGGTACGCGTTCTGCCGCTGACCTTCGCAGCCTCCGAACTCCCCGCCGCCGTGGACACGTTGCGATCCTGGACGGCCCAGCATCTGATCCCCGCCACGACCAAGGTCTACAACCCCGTCGCCGCCCGGACCTACGGAGTCGCGGACCGCTGCCTCGTACACATCTGCCTCACCGGCGACGCCGGTCTCGTCGCCGCGCAGGCCCGGCTGGTCGCCGAGAACGCCGGACGGCACGGCTCCCCGTTCGCGCCGGGGCCCCCGTACGCGGCCGACGGGCACGTGCACCGTGCCTACGCGGGCCTGCCGGACCCGGACGACACCCTCTTCCTGCGCAAGACCGGCTGCTGCGCGCGCTGTCTCGACACCGCCCGGGGTCTGCTGATGTTCCTTCCCGTGATCCCCTTCCGCGGCTCGGCCGTCGCGCGGGCCAGCGAGCTGATCACCGCGGCGCTGCGGGGCCGCACGGCAGCACCGGGCGTCACCATGAACGTGCTCGACGCCGACACGATCGACCATGTCGTCACGCTCGGTTTCCCGCCGCGGGACGCGCAGGCCGTCGCCGATGCCCACCGCACGCTCGACCGTCTGCACGAGACGTTCGCGGCGGAGGGCCACCTGCCCTACCGGCCCGACATCGATCACCCCCTTCCCCGGCCCCGCGGCCTCCTCCACGAGCGTCTGCGTCAGGCCCTCGATCCGCACGGAGTGTTCGCACGGGGGCGGTTCTGATGGCACGGGCATCGGGACGGCGGGGGCAGCGGCCCGCCGCGTCCGCCGTCGACGGCGATACTGGAAGGTCCCGGCAGTGGTTGTCCCCTTCGGTCGCGGGAAGGGGACGTACCGGGAGCAGAAGGTCTATCGTTGCCGTCCGTCAAGTGTTCTGGCGTCGGCGAGAGGGCTTCGGGAGCGAACTGTGGCTAGGGCGGGAGAGCCGTCCGAGGCCGTCCACGGGGGACGGCTGGCGGCTTTGCGCGAGACAGGACTGTCGGCTGCGGCGGATCCGGGGATGGACCGGTTCGCCCGGCTCGTGGCCGACGTCATCGGTGTGCCCATGGCCCTGGTGTGCCTGGTGGAGTCCTCGCGTCAGGTGTTCCCGGGCATGGTCGGGCTCGCCGCGCCCTGGGCCGACGCCCGCCGCGCCCCGCTGACGCACTCGCTGTGCCGGCACGTCGTGACGAGCGGCCGGCCGCTCGTCGTGACCGACGCCCGCGAGAATCCGCTGACCTCCACCAGCGCGGCCATCCCCGACCTCGGTGTCGTCGGCTACGCGGGGATGCCGCTCACCGACGGCGCCGGACATGTGCTCGGTTCGCTGTGCGCGCTCGACACCCGTCCCCGGGAGTGGACCACCCGGGAGCTGGAGCTGCTCCAGGACCTGGCGGCGGCCTGCAGCGCGGAGCTGCGGCTGCGGATCGTCTCGCGCCACCGCGAGCAGGCCCGCGCCGACGAGGCACGGGCGCGAGCCGAGGCGGACGAGGCGACCGGACGCCACCGCGCCGCGCTGGAGCGGTCGCAACTGTTGCTGCGGGCCGCGGACGCGCTGGCCGACACCACCGGTCTCGCCGACGTCAGCGAGCAGGTGCGGGACCTGGTCAGCAGCGACCTCAAGCCCGTCTACGTGGGCCTGGTGCTGGTCGAGGGCGGCACGACCAAGCGGCTGCGGCGCATGGTGGATGTCATGGGCACCACGGCGATGGAACGCACCCACGAGACCTACACGCTGGACGCCGACTGGCCCACCGCACGGGCGGCCAGGGAGAACCGGACGATCACCGTCACGGACACGGCGCAGCTGCGGCGCGACTACGCGCCCGAGGTGGCCGAGACGTTCGCCGAACTCGGGCTGCGGACCGCGGTGTGCGTACCGCTGCCGGGCACGGTCCTCCCGCTGGGCACACTGGTGCTGGGCTGGGACCACCGGCACGAGATCGACATCGTGGAGCAGGCGGTCCTCGCCTCGCTGGCCGGCTACACCGCCCGCGCGGTGGAACGGGCGCTGTTCGTGGACAACCGCGTCGACGCGGCCCGCGAGATGCAGGAGGCGCTGCTCACCGACGTCCCCTCGGTGCCGCGCCTCGACCTGGCCGCGCTGTACCGGGCCGCCGCGCGCACGGACCTGGTCGGCGGCGACTGGTACGACGCCTACCCGCTGCCGACCGCGGCCGAGGGCGGGGAGGAGTCCACGGCCCCGGCCGTGCTGGTGCTGTCCGTCGGTGACATCACCGGGCACGACATGCGGGCGGCCACCCTGATGGGACAGGTGCGCAGCATGCTCCGCCAGGCCGACCTCGACCACGCCGGCGGCGGGCCCGCGCGTGCGGTCAACGCGCTGGAACATGCCAATGCCGCCCTCCGCCTCGAAGCCAGCGGCACCCTCGTCCACGCCCATCTGCGCCCCCGCTCCGCCGAGGCGGGCAACTGGGAGCTGACCTGGACCAACGCCGGACACCCGCCCCCGCTCCTCGTCCGGCCCGACGGCGCCGTCGACCGGCTCACCGCGCACGGGATCATGCTCTTCCCCGGCCTGAACACGGCGCCCCGCGTCGAGCACCGGCTGCTCCTGCCGCCCGGCAGCCTGCTCCTGCTCTACACCGACGGCCTGGTCGAGCGCCCCGGCCGGGACATGGATCTGGCCATCGACGAGGCCGCCGGCCTGCTGGCAGCCCACGAGGGCCGTTCCCTGGACGTCCTGCTGAACGAGATCACGGACCGGATAGCCGGGCCCGACCCCAGGGACGACATCGCCCTGCTCGCGCTGCGCATCCCCACCATCTGACGGACGACGGCGGCACCCGGGCCCGCGCATGACCACCGACGACGAAGGCCCGGCCCGCACATGACGACCACCCACGAAAGCCGGCTCGCACATTGACCACCACCGGCGAAAGCCGGGCCCCCACATGACCACCACTGACGAAAGCCGGGCCCCCACATGACCACCGCCCACTGGCTGTTCGGAGACCAGCTCGGCCCTCACTTCCTCGCCCCCGCCGCCGAGGGCCCCGACCGTGACGCGCCGGTGGTGATCATCGAGGCGCGCTCCGTCTTCCGCCGCCGCCGTTTCCACCGCGCCAAGGCCCATCTCGTCCTGTCGGCGATGCGGCACCGCGCGGCCGAACTCGGGGACCGCGTGCGCTACGTCCGCAGCGAGACCTACCGCGAGGGCCTGCGCGAGGCGGTCGGCGACGCACCGGTGACGGTGCACCACCCCACCTCCCACGCAGCCCTGCGTCTGGTGCGCTCGCTCGAGCAGGTCACCGTGCTCCCGCCCCGCGGATTCCTCGTACCGCTGACCGAGTTCCACGCCTGGGCCGATGAGCGGGGCACGCGGCGGCTGCGCCAGGAGGACTTCTACCGCTGGGTGCGGCGCGAGCACGACCTGCTGATGGACGGCGACGACCCGGCGGGAGGGCACTGGAACCTCGATCACGACAACCGCGAACCCCCGCCCGCGCGGGTGGACACCCTGGGCGCGCCCGCACCGTACCGGCCGCGGGAGGACGCCATCGACGAGGAGGTGCGGCACGACCTGGACCGGTGGGAACGCGAGGGCGTGGCGCGCTTCGTCGGACGCGACGGCCACCGCCGGTTCCCGGCCTCGCGCCGCGAGGCGCTGGCCGCGCTGCGCCGGTTCACCGAGCATCGGCTGGCCGGCTTCGGCCCGCACGAGGACGCGATGCTGGCCGCCGACCCGGTGATGAGCCACAGCCTGCTGTCGTCGTCGCTGAACCTCGGTCTGCTGCACCCGCTCGAATGCGTCGAGCTCGCCGAGGACGCCTGGAGGTCCGACAAGGCGCCGCTCAACAGCGTGGAGGGGTTCGTCCGGCAGATCGCCGGCTGGCGCGAGTACGTCTGGCAGCTCTACTGGCACTTCGGAGACGACTACCGGGACAGCAACGCCCTCGGGCACCACGCCCCGCTCCCGGACTGGTTCCTGGAGCTGGACGCCGACGCCGTGACCGCGCGCTGCCTGGCCACGGCACTCGCGCAGGTCCGCGACACCGGCTGGACGCACCACATCCCCCGGCTGATGCTGCTCGGGAGCTACGCGCTGCAGCACGGCTGGGACCCGCGGGCGGTGACCGACTGGTTCCACCGGTGCTTCGTCGACGGCTACGACTGGGTCATGCTGCCCAACGTCGTCGGGATGTCCCAGTACGCCGACGGCGGGCGGATGACGACGAAGCCGTACACCTCGGGCGGCTCCTACGTGAACCGGATGAGCGACCTGTGCGCGGGATGCGCCTACCGGCCCACGGAACGCTCGGGCGACCGGGCCTGTCCGTACACCACCGGGTACTGGGCGTTCCTGCACCGGCACCGCGAACGGCTGGCCGGCAACCACCGCACGGCCCAGGCCGTCCGGGGACTGGACCGGCTCGCCGACCTGGACGAGCTGCTGTGCCGGGCGCGGGACCTCGGCGACGCCCCGCCGTGACCCGGGCGATCCCGTTTGGTCCCGGTTGTTCCGGATAGGCGTGATGCTCCGAGCGGCTCGAGGCGGGCCCCAACACGCTGATCACCAGCCGCAAGCCGGACGATCTTCCCGAGTTCTGCGACGCCCTCGTCACCGAGTTCGCGAAGACCGGGGTCCCCGCCTCTTAGACACGACCGGAGAACCCTCGTAGGAACGACCCGGCGACGGGGCGTCCCGAACCGTCGCCCTCGCAGGAAGGCCGGTGCCGCTCGGTCCCACGGACCGAGCGGCACCGGCGCGCGTAACACCAACGCACCCCCGCGGTTGCCGGTCCTCGCGCACGCGGTGACCGTGGACGGGTGGAGCCCCGCCCCGGCGGGGCTGAACCGCCTACCGCCGCGGGGTGGGTTCCCCCGACGGGGTGGCGGCGCGGCGAACCGCGGACCCGTGGGCCCGCCGCGCGGCGCCCCGCTGCCGCACGACGCGATCTCGCGCCCCGAGTGCAAGGGAGCACCGCACATGACCGAGGCCCGGCACGACCGCCCCGGACCGGACCGGCAATCGGCCTCCCGCCCGGAGGGACCGGAGCCGCGCCACACGGACAGCCGCCCCACGGAGCGCCCCGGCACCATCCACGACCTGCGCCGGATCGGCATCGCGCCGGACCACTGGTATCCGGTGGCCACGTCCCGCAAGGTGCGGCGGGGCCGGACGTTCGCGGCGGTGTTCGCCGGTGAGCGGATCGTGCTCTACCGGGGGCGCAGCGGTGTCGTCCACGCGCTGGAGGACCGGTGCGCGCACCGCCAGGTGCCGCTGAGCATGGGCGTGGTCGAGGGCGACATCCTGCGCTGCTGCTACCACGCCTGGGCCTACCGGGGCGACGGCCGCGTCTCGCAGATCCCGTACCTGCCGAAGGGCTGCGAGCGGCCGCCGCGCGGGGTGCGCTCGTATCCGGTCCGGGAGGCCTACGGCCTGGTGTTCGTCTTCCCCGGTGACCCGGAGCTGGCCGAGGAGGCGCCGTTCCCGTTCCTGCCCGAGTACCACTCCCCCGGGCATCGCACGATGACGTTCTCCCGGACCGTGCGCTGCCACTACTCGTTCATGCACGAGAACCTGCTCGACATGAACCATCAGTTCCTGCACCGGAGCGTGCTCGGCAGGATCCGGCCGGAACTGCTCGGGTACGACACCGGGCCGCGGCACGTCGAGGCGCGCTACCTCTTCGTCCCGGCCGGCGGCCGCAAGGACCGGGGGGCGGGGCTGCTGTCCGCGGAGGGGTTCGGGGGCCAGGACCGGCCCGACGTCATCACGATCCGCACCGAGTACCCGTACCAGACCCTTCGTGATGTTCCCGAGGGCAGCGAGCTCCCGGTGTTCTCGCTCTGGGCCGCCTACGTTCCCGAGGACGCCGAGCAGCGGGTCAATCACGCCTACGGTCTGCTGACGATCGCCAAGCCCTCGGTGCCGGGCGCGCTGCATCTGGCCTGGCCGCTCATCCGGCGTTTCACCGAGCGGGTCTTCGCCCAGGACCGGACGGCGGTCGAGGCCGAGCAGCGCGCCTGGGACGAGCAGGGCGAGGACCACAACCACGAGGTGTTCCCGCTCATCCTCGACCTGCGTGACGTCCTGCGCTCCAACGGCGTACCGCTGCGGCCGGGGACGGCGTCCGGGTGCGCGCCGTGCGGGATGACCGGCCCGGCGCGCCACGCGGGCGCGCTCGCGGGCGACGCCGGTGCGGGCGAGCAGGCCGGCCCGGCGCAGGCCGCCGATCCGGCGGTGGAGGGCGCGGGCAGGGCCGAGTAGTTCCGAGGGGGCCCGCCCCCGGGCCGGTCCGGGCGGCCGGGTCCGGGCGGGCCGGTCCGGGCGGGCCGGGGCGAGCGGGCTGGGGGCGGTGGCCTGGGCGGGCGGGCGCGCGCGTTGAGGCGGTGGCCCGAGCCGGCCACCGCCCGGTGAGGCAGTGGCCCGAGCGGGTCGGCGCCGGGCTGCCCCGCCCTCGGCGAGGCGGAGGCCCAAGTCACCGGTGCCCGGCGAGGCGGAGACCCAAGTCGACCGGTGCCCGGCGAGGCGGAGGCCCGAGCGAGCCGGCGCCTGGCCGGCCGGTCGGTCCGCGGCGCGCCGGGCGGGCAGATCAGTCCGCCGTACGGACCGACGCCTCCTGGCCGCTCACCGGCGCCGCCTGCGTGATCACTTCCGAGGTCCGTCCGCCCCGGTCCATGACGCCGCCCGCGAAGGCGAGGCCCAGACCGGCGACGGCGAGGGCCGCGCCGACCAGGTTGGGCGAGGCCCAGCCCCAGCCGGCCGAGATGACCAGGCCGCCGAGCCAGGCGCCGCCGGCGTTGGCCAGGTTGAAGGCCGAGTGGTTGGAGGCCGCCGCCATCGTCGGGGCGTCCTTCGCCTTGGCCATGAGCAGCATCTGGATCGGCGTGGTGATGAGCGAGCCCATCGCGCCGATGAACGTGATCGTCACCAGTGCGGCCACGGTGCTGTGGACCGCGAAGTAGAACGTCACCAGCGCCGCGGCCAGGAGGATGAGCCCCCAGTACATCGTCGGGCGCAGCGCGCGGTCGGTGAGCGGTCCGGCGATCAGGGTGCCGAGCGTCATGCCGACGCCGTAGAGGGCGAGGACCCAGGTGGTCGAGGTGTCGGAGATACCCGTCAGATGGGTGAGCATCGGTACGAGGTAGCTGTAGACGGCGAAGAATCCGCCGAAGCCCACGACGGCGGTGGCCAGGCCGATGACGACCTGCTTGTTGCCCATGGCCCGCAGTTCGTGCCGGACGCCGGACTGCGCCCCGCGCGGCTGGTGCGGGACGAAGGCGGCGAGCGCGGCCAGGGCGACGAGCCCGATCACGGCGACGGCGCCGTAGGCGGCGCGCCAGCCCAGCTGCTGTCCGAGGGCGGTCGCGGCCGGAACCCCGACGATGTTGGCGATGGTGAGTCCGAGGAACATCTTCGAGACGGCGCGTGCCGCCCGGTCCGCGGCGACCAGGCGCGAGGCGACGACGGCGCCGACGCCGAACAGCGCGCCGTGCGGCAGACCCGCCAGGAAGCGGGCGGCGAAGAGCGTGCCGAAGTCGGGGGCGACGGCGGAGGCCGTGTTGCCGATCACGAACAGTCCGGTCAGGAGAAGCAGCAGCTTCTTGTGCGGGACGCGCGCGCATATGCCCGTCAGCAGCGGGGCGCCGACGACGACACCGAGCGCGTACGCGGAGACGACGTTGCCCGCGTGCGGTACGGACACGCCGATCCCGTCGGCGATCTGGGGCAGCAGCCCCATCGTGGCGAACTCGGTCGTGCCGATGCCGAACGCGACGACAGCCAGGGCCAGCAGAGCCAAGGGCATGGTGCAGGAGAACCTTTCGAAGACAGCGGGCCGGGGTCCGGGAGCAGGGGTGCGGACGCGTCCGCGCAAGGAGTGCAGCAATGCCGCGGAGGCATCCATTCCAAGATCGCGCGGCGAATCGGCCCCGGGCCGAGCCGGGTCCCCCTGGCTGCGACGGTCGGCCCCGGCCGAAGGGCAAGGATAGCTGCTGAGACCACGCATCCGTCCCGGGCAAGGACCCGCCCGCGTACGGACGACCACGCACCGCGGCGGCGGCCGATGGGGATCGGTCGCCGCCGGGGGCAGAGCGGGGTCAGTGGGCGGAGGAGGCGCCTGCCCAGGAGCCCGGGGCCGGTGGCGGGACCACCGGGGGCCGGTCGTCGCAGGTGATGGTGTTCGGCAGCTCCCAGGACGCGAGCCAGGGGCCGGTGGTGCCGCCTCCGTCGTTGCCGCCGAGGTCGTGGACGAGGAATTCGGATCCGGAGGCGGGGAAGGTGAACGCTCCGCAGTTGTTGATCCCGACCGCGCCGACGTTGCGCGCGTCCACGTTCTCGAAGGACGCCGAGCCGGCGGAGCGGGCGCTGAGCACGGAGGTGCCGGTGCCGTCCACGCGGATGTCCTTGAAGCGGACGCCCCGGATCGCGTACTTGTCCTTCACCGGGAAGTCGGAGACCAGCATGATCGCGTTGTAGGTGTTGTCGAGGAAGTGGTCGCCGCTCACCTCGATGTCGGCGTCGATGTCCCGTTCCAGGGCGTAGAACCAGATGGCGCCGAGGCCGATCTTCCAGTTGAGCTCGAAGGGTCCGGAGCGGACGGTCGTGTTGTCCGTGATCCGCAGGTGCCCGGCGAAGGGCTGTGCGCCGAACCGGGAGCCGACCTGGATGGCGCTGCCTTCCCGGACCGGGTCGGCGATCAGGTTGCCGGTGACGGTGTTGTCGGTGCCGCCGTAAAGAGCGATGCCGTTGGCGAGGACCGGGGTCTGCACGGTGTTGTGGGCGAAGACGTTGCGCGCGTCGCTCGTCTTCTCGGACCACATGGCCAGACCGTCGTCGCCGGTGTTGCGGACGAACGTGTCGGTGATGCTCGAATCGGTTACGCCGGTATGGAAGTTGACGCCGTCGGCGATCTGGTCGGCGATCGTCGTCCGGGTCACCCGCAGGCCGCTCATCGGGCCGTCGAACCACATGCCGACCTTGGTGTGGTGGAGGTAGAGGCCGTCGATCGTCGAGTCGCCGATCGCGCCGCCGATCGCGTTGACCTGATCGGTGTCGACGCGTTCGCGGACGTCGCCCTCGACGGTGAAACCGGACAGATGGACATGGTGGCTGCCGCCGTCCGCCGCGCCCTTGCCGTAGAAGCCGACGCCGGTGTGGACGGAGCCGTCGGGGGCCGGGGTGTCGAGGGTGACCTGATGTCCCTTGATGATCGTGTACCAGCTGCCGGCCCCGACGATCGTGACGTCGTCCACGACGATGTGCCGGTTCACCTGGTACGTGCCCGGCGGCACGTACACCTTCAGGTGCCGTTTCTTGGCGTAGGCGACGGCCCGGTCGAAGGCGTCGCCGGCGTCCCGTCGGCCGGTGGGATCGGCCCCGAAGGCGAGCACGTTCGCGGCCCCCTTCTCGACGTGCGGCGCGCCGACGAGCTGGGTGTCGAGCAGGTCGATCACGGTCCAGGCCGCGGCACTGTTCCGGGGCGCGGTGAGTCGGACGGTGTCACCGGCCGCGTACCGCTTGCCGAGCAGGAGGCGCTGCTCGTCGTAGAAGTGACTCGGCCGGAACGGCTTGTCGACGGTGGGCGCCGGGGTGGTGGCGGCGGGAACGCATCCGCATTCGGTGATCCACCAGTCGGGGTGCAGCAGGTCGCCGCGGGGGTCGTTGCTGAACGGGTACTGGTTGTAGAGCCAGGAGTACCGCGAGGTCAGGGTCATCGTGGCGCGGTGCCGACCGCCGGCCGAGATGTCGAGCGGCGCGGTGATGCCACCGCCTCCGGGGGCGTCGGGAACGCTGTAGCGCACGGTGAGGGCGTTGGCGGCGCGCGGCAGCGTGAACTCCACGTACTGGCCGGGCGCCAGACGCACCGCCGCTCGGCCGGACGCCTCGGAGGGCAGGGTGTAGGCGGTGCGGTCGGGGCCGATGACGGTTCCGTCGGTCGACGCGTTCTCGGCTTCCTGCTCGTCGAAGTCCACGCCGGCGCCGCGCCCCGCGACGAGGGCGGGGTCGAGCGCGGCCCGGGTCACCACCGGGGCGGCCGGGCGGCCCGCGTGCGCCGAGGGCCCGGAGGCCGCCGGGGCGGGAGTGCCGAGCCCGAGGACCAGCGCGGTGGCGGCGGCCGTCACCGCCACGACTGTCCGAGCGGGTCTTCGCGCACGGTCCCGGACCTGCCCGGCAGCCGCATGGAGGGTGTACCGCGCCATCGGATCTCTCGTTTCTCTGGGAGCGGAGGACACCGAGGGCAGCTCGGTGTGCGGCGGCACGGCGGGATCAGGTCAGGCCGCCGCCGTGCCGCTGCGTACCGGGACATTAGGGCGCGACGGGACACCCGGACAAGACGTCGGACATGTCTTTCCATACTTAAGTTCAGATCCTGCAAGCCTTAGTCGATTTCTTGCAGTGGGGTTGTGCGATCCGGAGCGGGTCGGGTGGGGTGACAGCGCCGCCGCACGTCTCAGGGTCCGGGTTGGTAGCGCCACGGATCGCACGGTTTCGCGGCGGTCCGCGCTCAGCTCGAGACCACGTACTCCAGGATCCGGCCGTCGACCGTCCCGACCAGCAGTCGTCCGCCCGGCGCGACGGCGAGCGAGAGTGCCGTGGTCGGCGTCCCGTCGACCTCGATCCCGATGCGCCGGCGGACCGTACCCGTGGCGGCGTCCAGTGCGGTCAGGTCGCCGTTGTTGTGGGCGACGTAGACCGTGTCCTCGTCGGCGTCGAGCGCCGTGGCCGGATGATCGGTACGGTGCTGCCAGGCCACAGCACCGTCGAGGGACCGCCGTACGACATAGGCGCCCCCGGGCTGGAGACCCGCTCCGTCATGGACCGCGCCCGCGTACACCAGGGAGCGCCCGGTCTCGGCGGCCGGACCTCCGAAGTGGTGCTCCTGCGGCGCCCAGGAGTGCGGGAGGAGCCGCCGAGTCGTCCCGTCCGCGGCCAGGGACACGATCCACTTGTCCCGGTGCGGTGCGTCCTGTCGCGTACCCACGAGGACGTACGGCCGACTCGCGTGTCTGACCGGGAACGGGTGGTTGAACAGGTCGAAGCGGCCGACCTCGGGCCCCTCCGCACGGTGGTCGAGGTCGAACACCGTCGACGGCACGGCGGAGCGCCGGTGTCCGCGGTCGGACGGCCTCACGACCACCCGGCTGCCGCCCGCCACCAGAACCCCGGACCCCTCCAGACTCAAGGTCTCCAGGACCTCGCCGGTGCCGAGCGCGACGCGGGCGATCCTGGGCGCGTCCCGCTGCCATCGTCCCTCGCGCCGGCGCATGCGGCGTTCGGCGTTGGTCCACACCGAGGTCCCGTCGGCGGCGAAGACCAGCTGGCGGCCGCCTTCCTCGTCCTCGACGGCCCACTCCCGTTCCCCCGACGGCAGCCAGGACTCTACGAGGACTCCGTCGAGCGCGGCCAGCACGCGGCCGTCCGCCCCGCTCTCGACGGCCCACACCCGTCGTCGGGGCGCCCACCGTCGGCCGGCCGCCTCGGCGAGGCCCGCGAGGAGACGGCGGGTCTCCTCCCGGTGATCCGGACGCTCGGCCGGCCGCGCGGGCGCCGCCAACTCCTCGGGGCCGATGTTCCTCGGCCCCACCGCTCCCCAACTGTCGCGCGCGATCACGACCGTGTGCCCCTGCGCGTGAGCGTCGGGGTTCTCCCAGTCGTCGCAAGGCGCCAGGACCAGACACAGTTCCGTCTCACCGTGCCATGCGACGTCGAGCACCTCCCGCCCGTGGGGCAGCGCGGACACCACGGTGCCCGAGTCCAGGTGCAGCAGGAGCAGTTCACCCTCGAAGGAGTAGCCGCCGTCGTAGGACCCCGTCCCGACGGCCAGCAGGGGGAGCGTGGGGTGGAAGGCCAGGGCGTTGACGGGATACCGGGACGCCACCAGGTGTTCGCAGCGCAGGGTGTCCCGGTCGTAGACGCCGATCCGGTCCCCCGTCCAGCGCGAGTCCGCGGTGCCGCTGCCGCTCCACTGCAGATACCCGACGTCCCCGGCCACGGCGATCCTCCGCGAACGGCCGTCGAGCACGGCCACGCAGGGCAGTCCGGTCTCGGCGAAGGGCTCGTCGCCCAGGACACGGCGGAGCAGTGGCAGATCGGTCATGCAGATTTCCTCCGGTGGACGAACGGCAACGACCGCCGCCCCTGGTCCGGAGCGGCGGTCGTTCATGATCCCGTTCTGTCGCCCCGCGCACCATCGGATATCCGTCGGAGCCGCCATGGCGCGCGCCACCTCATCGGAGGGCGGACGCGGACGGACTCCCTGCTCCGGCGCGGCCGCGTGCGCCGAAGGGCCGCGGCGGAACTTACGGCTTGTGGGTCACCCAGAGCAGTTCCGCCGGCCAGCGGTTTGCCCAGTCGGGTGGGTCGGTTTCGTTGTAGCCGTTGGGTGTTCCGAGTGCGGGCCGCGGCTCGATGAGGTCGTCGATGACGAGACCCGCGCCGCGCAGGACCCTGACCCAGTCGCCGTAGGTGAGTTGATAGCTGGTCGCTCCGTCGCCCTCGGCAATCGTGTTCAGCCCGAAGTAGTCCTGCTGCAGCGTCGTGGTCACGCGGCCGGCGGCTTCGTCGTAGCAGGCTTCGAACCATGGACTGGCGACGTTGAACACCAGGCGCCCGCCTCGATTCAGGACGCGTGCCGCCTGCGGGACGGCCAGGTGCGGAGGAGCCCAGCTGAGCCCACCGAAGTCGCAGAACACCAGGTCGAAGCTGTCGGCGGCGAAGGGGAGTTGTTCGGCGGCGCCTTGGACCAACTGATAGCGGGCCGCTCCCATCGTGCGGGCCGCTGCGGCAAGTTGGGCTTCGGAGAGGTCGAACCCGACTACGTCGGCGCCCTCCGCGGCGAGCGCCCTGGACCACTGGCCGGCGCCGCAGCCGAGTTCGAGGACGCGCTTGCCGGTGACGTCGCCCAGGGCGTGCAGGTGCGCGTCGGGGATGGAGTACATGCCCCACAGCCGGGGTTCGGCACCGATGTGCGGGTCGTGCTTGTGCTGGTAGTCGCTGCTGATCCGGTTCCAGAGCCGCCGGTTGGCGGGGGTGCTGTCCACGTCGCGACTCCAGCACCGCCTGCCGGTGGTGGTCAACCCGAGGGGGCACCGGCCGGTTCTCGTCGCCGGTCCGGCCCTGAAGAGGGTGAGCTTCGCCGGGTTCAAGGACACCCGCTCAACGGGTAGCCGTGCACCAGCCATGCACAAGCCCCCGGACCGCGCCGTCGCCGTCCGGGGGCTGCACCTACGTCACCCGGCGGCTGCGGTTTCGGCGAGCTTCTGGAATTGGCCGAGGTCGTAGTTGGCCAGGACGGAGTCGAGGTTGGTGAGCGCGCCCACGTGCTCCACGAATCCCTTCGGGTCGTACTCGATCTGCAAGCTGATGCGACTCGAGGTGTCGCTCAGCCGGTGGAACGTCACGACGCCTGCGTGGTGGACGCCCTGGGTGGTGTGCCAGGCGATCCGCTCCTGCGGGATCGCCTTGGATCGACGCGCGGACGGCGACGAATCGGCGCAACCCGGCTACCCAGGCACGTGCGTCCCATACGGCGCCGATCCGGGGAAGGCGGTCCAGCCGGGACCCGTCGCCACACGCCTGGGCTGTTCACAGGCGCCGCCCCGGGACGCCGTACCGGACGAACCGCGCCGGGCCCTGAGCAGACGTGGGCACCACCGCCGCCGGCAAGGTCTTCCCGTGGGATCTCGCAGCGGCCGGCACGGTGACGCCGACCCGGAGCCGTCGCCGCTCACGCTGATCAGCCTGTCCGATGGCCGGATGGGCGTAGTCTTCGGCGGGGCGGACAGCACTGAGCCCGGCGCTCGTGGCGAACGCCGGGCTCGGACATGCAGCGTCTACTTGGGCCTGACGGCGTCCTTGGCCTTCTCCTTGGCCTCGCGGAGATCGCCCTTGGACTCCTCGGCCTGTCCCTTCGCCTTCAGCGACTCGTTGCCGACCGCGCCGCCGACGACCTTCTTGGCCTTGCCTTCGACCTGCTCGCCCTTGGCCTGTGCCTTCTCGTCCGCAGCCACAACCACTCACCCTGTCTCACTGGACGTCAATACGCTTCTTCGTGTCACCCCGCTTTTCCCTTCCAAACCCGATTCCATGGCAGGTCACTTCACAGCCTCGACCTCGGTAGGCAAGACATAAAATCGGCAGGAATGAAGAGGTGACGGCCGGGCACACGAGGCGGCGGAGGTTGATAACTATGGTTCCCATTCTTCTCGTTCTTCTGCTCGCCCTGATCCTCTTCGGCGCCGGTTTCGCGCTGAAGGCCCTGTGGTGGATCGCTGTCATCGTGCTGGTGGTGTGGGCTCTCGGATTCGTGATCCGACCCGCGGGCAGCGGCGGCAGGCGCGGCCGGTGGTATCGCTGGTAAGCACGCCTGACCAGCGCATCGACGTGGGTGGGTCCCGGAGCCATGGCTCCGGGACCCACCCACGTTTCACGTACCTGCCACCGCGGAGGCGAGAGCGACGGGTCGCGTGAATCCGTTGCATCGGGGTAGTCGGGGACCACGGCCGGAGGTCGCCGTGACGCCAGGAACCATGACCTCCAGCACGGCCCCTCCGGCCGCCGGCATTTCCGCGACGCGAATGTGTGCGGACTTCATTCGGGGCACACGGCATTCCGGTCAAGCGTCACGCATTCGACGACGGTTGAAAGATCCAGCTCAACCACCGGGAGACGAATTCCGAGGAGCCGACCGAGCGGAAGGTCTACGTCGACCTCGCGCCTGTCGGCTGGGCTCGCCGCATCCCTCCCAGCACACTTGATGATCCGTCAGAACGTTTACACTGCGCCGCCTTTGTCAGCCGTTCGGTGGGCTGTCAGTCTGAGGGCCCCCCAACGCGTGCTTCCGCCTCGACCCGGCGGAAGGGGCGGAAGCACGCGGATTCGAGTGATGAAGGAGTGGGCGCGATGAGCCACGTTGCCGACGGCGTTCGCTGGCGGGATCCCAAACGCGTGTGGTGGCCTTTGGCGCTCGCCGTTCCGACTCTGCCCTGGCAGGCAGGAG
The DNA here is from genome assembly GCF_000725495.1 of Streptomyces aureus. Lineage (GTDB taxonomy): Bacteria > Actinomycetota > Actinomycetes > Streptomycetales > Streptomycetaceae > Streptomyces > Streptomyces aureus_B. The sequence continues at coordinate 65,877 of NZ_JNZD01000015.1, read as the reverse complement.
CCCTCGTGCACCTCACCGGTGTGACGGTGTTCTGGTGGTGGGGGCCGTTCTTCGCGTTCGCGCTGGTGCCGTTGTTCGATCTGGTCACCGGTGCCGACGGAAGGAATCCGCCGGAGGAGGTCGTGGAGCGCCTGGAACGGGACCGCTACTACCGCTGGTGCACCTATCTGTATCTGCCGCTGCAGTTCGCGTCCCTGTTCTGGGCGTGTGCACAGTGGTCCGGAGGCGGCCTGGGCATCGTCGGCTCGATCGGACTGGCCGCCACCACCGGGGTGGTGGCGGGCGTCGCGATCAACACGGCCCACGAACTGGGGCACAAACGGGAGCATCTGGAGCGCCGGCTCAGCCGCCTGGCACTCGCCCAGAGCTGTTACGGGCACTTCTACGTCGAGCACAACCACGGTCACCACATACGCGTAGCGACACCGGAAGACCCCGCCAGCTCACGGATGGGCGAGAGTTTCTGGGCCTTTCTGCCCCGCACGGTCATGGGCAGTCTGGGCTCCGCCTGGTCGCTGGAGCGGCGTCGACTCCAGCGCCGAGGGCGGCGCACATGGAGCAGACACAACGACGTCCTGTCCGCCTGGGCGGTGTCCGTGGCCGTTTTCGCTGCGCTGAGCACCGTGTTCGGCCTTGTGGTGCTGCCCTATCTGCTGTTGCAGGCGGTGCTCGGGATCGGCCTGCTGGAATCGGTCAACTACCTCGAACACTACGGCCTGTTGCGCCAACGTCGTCCTCACGGCCGCTACGAGCGGGTCGCCCCTCGGCACAGCTGGAACAGCAACAACACGGTCAGCAACCTGTTCCTCTTCCAGCTTCAGCGGCATTCCGACCACCACGCCAACCCGCTGCGCCGCTACCAGACCCTGCGCCACTTCGACGAGGCCCCGCAGCTCCCTGCCGGCTACGCGGCGATGATCGTCCTCGCCTGGGCCCCACCACTGTGGCGCCGAGTCATGGACCCACGGTTGCTGGCCCATTACGACGGCGACGCGAGCCTCACCAACACCAGGAAGCCACGGGGGTCCGCGCCAAACCCCCATCTCGCGGGGTCGGTGGCCCAGCCTGGTCAGTAGATGGTCGCCTGGCCCGGTGCTGTGGTCGGATGGAAGATGGCGATCGGGATTTCTGCTGTGTCCGTGATGATCCATGGATGTGAGACATATGTCTGCTGGATGTAGGACATGCCTGGGGCGAGTTGCGTGTAGAAGGTGCGGGAGCCCTGGTAGTCGAGCCAGCAGATTCGTACGGCCTGTCTGCGCAGGTTGACGAACTCGATCTGGGTGGAGATGTCAGCGTCCGTGGAACGAAGTGTCTGCTCTTCCGCCGGTGACAGCGGAGGAAGCGGAGCCCAACCCGCCGGACGCTGGACCGTTGGCGGGGGCGTCAACTGGACGAGGTCGCCGGTGAGTGCACGGAGGGTGTCGCGCACGTAGGCCGCGGATGCGGGTCGGCCGGCGACGTCCTTGGTCAGCAGATCCAGGACCAGCCGTTCGAGCTCGGCGGGGATGTCGGGCCGGAGATCTGTGAGGCGTGGCGGGGGCTGCGTGAGGTGCTGGCGCATGAGGCTGGGAAGTGACGGGCCAGGGAAGGGCGGCCGTCCGACAAGCAGCGCGTGCAGGGTGGCGCCGAAGGAGTACAGGTCGCCGGCCGGAGTGGCGTCCTTGCCTTCGTACTGCTCGGGTGCCATGTAAGCGGGGGTACCGAGCATGCCGCCGGGCGCGGTGCCGCCTGTGGTGGCATCGGCGTAGCGGGCTATCCCGAAGTCACAGATCTTCACCCCGCCGTCGGACAATTCCATCAGGTTGGCCGGCTTGATGTCACGGTGCACGACCCCCTTGCGGTGTGCGTAGTACAGAGCATCCGCCACCGGCGCCATCAACTGCGCCACGCTGACGACCGGCAGACCAGTTGGGCTGGCCTCGATCAGCGTCTGGAAGTCGGTGCCGGCCAGCAACTCCATCACGAAGAACGGGTGCCCTTGATGTTCTCCGATGTCGTACACGACGGTAATGCCGACATGCTGCAACCGGGCGCCCGTACGCGCTTCCCGCCTTGGCCGATCCGTACCTCCAGCAGGTACTTGCCGGCCAGCAACTCCCCCTGGTGCACCCTCAACCCCTTCCCGCACCACACGCACGATCACGCGACGACCCTCGGCCCACTTCAGACCAGATCATTTCACTATGCAGGGAGCCGGCACCGGCCCGGCGCAGCAGTATCTACTCGGGACGGTCTTCGGCGAGGCGGTTGTGTCGATGCCGACGAGGGAGTGGGCCGGCACGGTCGGCAGTGCGGTCGCAGGACGAGCGGTGGGTTGTGAATCTGGCGCGGCCCGGCAGTCGTATGCGCGCGAGTGCCGTCAGCGGCCCTGCCCGAGCCCACCGCACAGGGAACATCCCCGCGGCAGAACCTGGCGGTGAGGCGCCCGAAAACCAGTGGAGCAGCGCCGCCGTGTGCCCTTACCGTGCTGCCGAGCCAAGTCGTCTAGGCAAGGACGTGCCGTTGTACACCCTGTGAGACCCCCCGAGTGCTGATCTGTCGCGCGTCGCGCCTGTGCGCCGCGCTGCTTTTTGCTGCGGACTTCTCACTGAAACCGGTGTACTTCTGTGCTCAATGTCTGGGTGGTCATGCCCACCTGCCTGCCGACCGTTCTCCGCCGTTGCCCCGCGTGCGCGTCCAACCGTTTCCGGGCGAACGGCAAATTCCGCGTCAACGCACACCACAAGCTCCTCGACGCCTGGCTCCTCGTGCTCTGCACCGCTTGCGGCGACACGGCAAAGCTCACGGTCCTGGAACGGGTGAACGTGCGCTCCGTACGACCTGATCTGCTCGACCTGATGCACAACAACGACCCCGGCCTCGCGGCCGAGTTGCTCCAGGATCCAGTCGTGCAGCGCCGCAATCGCATAGCCCTCGACTGGGACAACGCCTGGCGCCTCGACACCGGCGGATCGGATCACCTGGACCGCGAGGTGATCGACGTGTCGGTCCGCTTCGCGGCACGGATCCCGGTCCGACCGGTGCGACTGATCTCTCAAGGGTTCGGTGTTTCGCGGGCCGAGGTCGAGCGACTGATCACGGAGGGCACACTCGTTTCGGCAGTCCGGCTGAGCGGCAGACTCTCCTGCGACTTCACCTTCACGCTCAAGCGCTGAGCCCTCACTCGAGGGTGCCAACACGTCCCGCCCGCCGCATTGCCGCATGTATCGATATTCGATAGATTTCCATCGTAGATCGATGGAGGATGAGGCATGGGAAAGCTGACAGTGCGCGCGTTGCGCGCCGTGCTCGTGATGGTGCTCACCGGCAGCGTGTTCGTTCAGGCGTTGATGCTGTGGGCGTTGGTCAGCGGGAATGACCCCGAGGACGGGTCGCTCCCGCTGACCCCACTGCGTGTCGTCACGATCCTGGGCATCGGGGCGGCGCAGGTCGCCCTGGTCTGCGTATGGCGACTGGTCACGATGGTGCGCCGCGGAACCGTCTTCTCCCACGGTGCCTTCCGGTACGTGGACGTCATCATCGGCGCGATCGTCGCGGCTGCGCTCGTGTGGTTCGCGGTCACGGCCCTGAACGCGCCCGGCCAGCGGGACGATCCTGGAGTGACCCTCATCATGGCCGGAATCGGCTTGGCCATCCTGGGAGTTGCGCTCATCGTGCTCGTTCTGCGGACGCTGCTCGCCCAGGCCGTCGACCGTGACGTCGAAGCGGCCCAGATGCGAGCGGACCTGGACGAGGTCATCTGATGCCGATCGCCGTCGACATCGACGTGATGCTGGCCAGGCGCAAGATGTCCGTGGGCGAACTCGCAGACCGGATCGGGATCACACCCGCCAACCTGGCCGTACTCAAGAACGGGCGCGCCAAAGCAGTGCGCTTCACGACGCTTGCCGCGCTCTGCGAAGTGCTGGACTGCCAACCGGGTGACCTCTTGCGCTGGGAGGCCGAGGAGGGCACGGGCTCAGGCCCCCTGGACCGTCTGGCCGAGGTGCCCGACTCCTGACCGCTGTCCCAGCGTTGACGGCCCGACTTGTGCCCGTAGCCGAAGCGTGGCCGGCGCCACGAGACTGTGCGCACCGACCCCGTCTCGTCCCGCCGTCAGCCAGCGAACGCCGCCGCCCGCTCCGCATGTAGCTGTTCGCTCGGGCGACGCTCAGTGGGCGAGGTTCCACTCCAGCGAGGGGCGTGCGTTGCGTGCCAGGGTGTGGGCGAAGTCGGGCCACCAGGCACCGGCCGGCGGGTCCTCGACCCCTCCGTACTCGGGGTCGCCCGGTCCAGGGGTTCCGCGGTGGCACGTTCCGTCGGACTCTCCGATGATCTTCACGTAGAGATAGGCGTCCGCGAGCGGTCGGCCGGTGTCGGCGGTGGGACGGACACCGACTCCGCGGCCCGGCGCGTTGCACCAGTGTTCGTCGTCCGTGTACTTGTCGGGTGCGGTCCAGGCCCCCAGGCCGTTGCGGCTGGTGTCGAGGACGTAGTGGGTGAGTTGGTCGGCGGGGACGGTTCCGACGTGGCTGTCGTACCAGGCGTCGGACCAGTGCCAGGTGCTGGGATCTTCGAAGGTGACCGAGTTTCCGGGCTTGCCGTCGTTGGGTGCCGACGCCGAGTAGTACTGGCCGGCGCAGTCGGTCGCACGGCTCTCCGCGGTGCCGGTGCCGCCGTGGGTTGCGTAGTGGATGCACTTGGACACCCATGTCGCGTACTGGTTGAGCTGGTCGGTGGGCTGATAGTTGGACACGTTGAGGGCGACGCCCTGCGCGCTGTCCGCACCCGCCGCGAGCAGGCGCTGTGTGATGACGCCCGGGGACTGCCAGTTACTCGTGCCCCCGTCGACGTAGACGGAGGTGGACGGCCGGCGTTCGAGCGTCTTGATCGCCGATTTGATACTGCTCAGGCGTTCGGCGGTACGCGCTCCGTCGGGATCGGCGCCGTTGCCGCAGTCCCGGGGCAGCAGCGCGAGTCCGTCGGGTTCGACGATGGTGAGCGCCTTGCCGTCGCCGATCCCGCCGGCCACCGCCCGCACCCAGGCGTCGTAGGCCGCGGCACTGGCCGCTCCCCCGCTGGAATAGTTGCTGCAGTCCCGGCCCGGGACGTTGTACAGAACGAGGACCGGGACCGTGTGGGTCGCCTTCGCGGCGCGCATGATGCCCCGGACCTTCGTGCGCACCTGCCGCGGGGTTCCTTCGGTGAGCCAGAAGGACTCGGGCCACGAGGCCAGCTTGGCCATGTTCCGCGCGTCGGCGAGGTGGCCGGCGCGGAGATCGGCGACCGCCTGTCGGGCCGCCTTGCTGTTCGGGTCCACGTAGAAGCGTGTGCTGTGGGCCAGTTGATGGCCGTTCACGGGGCGCGGAGTGGCCGTGGCCTGTGGGGTCAGGCCGGCCACCGCGACGGCGGCACAGGCCAGTACGGCCAGTCGGCGTATGGGTTTGACACGGCTCATGAAGGTGCTTCTCCCTTGTCGGGGGGATCCTGCGGTCCGGGCAGGACGCGGGCGATGACGCGGGACGGTGAAGAGGGGCGTGCCGTCCACGGTGGCCATGGAGCTGGAGGTGGTCCCGTGCGGGCGTCTTCCAGGTGGGGGTGACGGGGCCCGAGGTCGGCGTCGGTGGGCCGACCTGTTTTGGGAGCGCTTCCTGATGTGCAGGATGGCCAGGGGGGTGACAGCATGTCAAGCAGATCGACGCCAACTGTTCGAGAATTGAACGCTGTTGGTACGGATCAGCGGACGGCGCGGACGCGGACCGGGGCTCGGTTCACGACACGGAAGGCTGCCCGGAGTACATCGCGCACCACACTTCCCGAGCCACTTCTCCCTGGATGTCCGGCTCTCTGCCTGTGTCCGCCCAACGCCCACGAGCCGACCGGAGCGCCTCGGGCTCTTCATGCAATGAATCCGGCGTTGGCGAGTTCCTGGCCTCAATTCCCGCCTTCCGAAGGAAGCTTCATCGGCCGTCATGACCGGCTACGCGTGGGCTGGCGAGCCGTCTTCGATGCCTGTGTCCAAGAACTGGAAGCGCTGCCAGTTGTGACGTGAATACACGCTTGAACGACAAGAACATCCCGCCTCCCGAGCGGGGTTCGCCGACGACGCTCCTGCCGACAGAAGCGCAGTTCAGGCCCTACAGAACGCCTGCGACCGGCGGATTTCCGGGACTTCGGCGTCCCGTCACCCATCCCGCGCACCCCTTGACAGGTTCTTCATAGCGGCCCATCTTCTTGGGAGCGCTCCCAAGTTTGAGCCGCCGAGCAGGAATCCGCCTGACGGGCCGGAGCCCGCGTATCCGGTCGTACCTTGCCACTGACGGAGACACCCATGAGTACGGAGCAGCGCTCCGCCCTGCCCGATCCACGTGTCGGGACATCCCCTGCAGCCCTCGACCTCCCGACCGATTTCCTGTGGGGAGCCGCGACTTCCGCCTACCAGATCGAGGGTGCCGCGGCACTGGACGGTCGCACCGCGTCCATCTGGGACACCTTCAGCCACACCCCCGGCGCCATCGAGAACAACGATCACGGTGACGTGGCCTGCGACCACTACCACCGCATGCCGGAGGATGTCGCTCTCTTACACGAACTGGGCCTGGACGCCTACCGGTTCTCACTGTCCTGGCCGCGCGTCCAACCGGGCGGACGCGGACCGGCCAACGCCAAGGGGCTCGACTTCTACGACCGGCTCGTCGACGAGCTGCTCGGTCGTGGCATCGCCCCCTGGGCGACGCTCTACCACTGGGACCTGCCGCAGGAGCTCGAAGACGCCGGCGGCTGGTCGGCCCGTGACACCGCCTACCGGCTGGCGGACTTCGCCGAGCTCGCCGCCGGACGCCTCGGCGACCGGGTCCGCCATTGGATCACCCTCAACGAACCTTTCTGCTCAGCGGTGCTGGGCTACCACCTCGGCTGCCACGCACCGGGACGCACACACTTCCCCTCCGCCGTGCGCGCCGTGCACCACCTGCTCCTCGGCCACGGCCTGGCGGCCCAGCGCATCCGAGCCGCCGCCTCTCGCCATGCCCGGGTGGGGATCACGTTCAACCCGTCCCAGGTGTACGCCGCCGGCACGGAACCCGCGGACCTGGCGGCGGCACATCAGGCCGACGGCATGGGCCGACGTCTCTACCTCGACCCGGTCCTGCTGGGGCGCTACCCCACCGACGTCACGGAGGAACTCGACCGCCGGGGCGCCCCTCTGCCCGTGCGCGGCGGAGACCTGGGTGTCATCGCCCAGCCGCTCGACTTCCTCGGAGTCAACTACTACTTCAGCGACACCATCGCCGCGGGCGACACCAAGGAACCGCGGCGTGTTCCGCGGACCGACCTGCCCCTGACGGCGATGCCATGGGAGATCCACCCACAGGGCATGACCGACCTGCTCGTCGGAATCCACCGCGACTACCCGGCTCCGCCGATCTACGTGACCGAGAACGGCGCTGCCTTCGACGACAGCACGTGCGACACCGACGCCGAGGGCAGGCTGCAGGACACCCGACGCACCGCCTACCTCGCCGACCACCTGGCCGCCGTGGCGCGGGCCCGGGCGCAAGGTGTCGACGTCCGGGGTTACTTCGCCTGGTCGCTGATGGACAACTTCGAATGGGCCTACGGATACGGCAAGCGCTTCGGAATCGTCCACGTCGACTTCGCGACCCAACAGCGCAGGCTCAAGCACAGCGCGCTCTGGCTGAGCCGGACGGCACGGGCCACCCGGGCACGCTGACCACCCGCGACGCCCATCTCCTCGTCACGTCACCTCGCGTCACCGCACAGCGCCCGCATCGCGGGAACGGCAGCCTCCCGCCGTCAACTGGGAGCGCTTCCAAACATCCACGAGAAAGCCCTGGGAGGCTTCCCATGCACATCGCACGAGCCGCGAGAAGCAATCTCGTCCGGCTGGGTGCCGTCACCCTCGCCTCGGTCCTGCTCGCCGCCTGCGGGTCGGGATCGACCGGAACCGGCCAGAGCAACGGCGAAGTCACGCTGAGCATCGACCTGTTCGGCACCTTCGGGTTCAAGGAGGCCGGACTCTACAAGGAGTACGAGAAGCTCCACCCGAACATCACCATCAAGCAGACCGACACCGAGCAGGAACAGAACTACTGGAAGTCCTTGCAGACCCGCCTCGCGGGTGGCGGCGGACTCGCCGACATCCAGGGCGTGGAGATCGGCCGCATCACCTCCGTCGCCCAGCTGCAGAGCGACAAGTTCGAGGACCTCGACGCGTACGGAGCGGCCAAGCTCAAGAAGAACTTCACCGCCTCCAAGTGGGGAGCGGCCACCGCCAAGAACGGCGCGGTGGTCGGTCTGGGCACCGACAACGGCCCCGAAGCGATGTGTTACCGCACCGACCTCCTCAAGAAGGCCGGTCTGCCCACCGACCGGGACGAACTCGCCAAGCGCTGGGCCACCTGGCAGGGGTACATCGACCTCGGCCGGCAGTACAAGAAGAACGCCCCCGGCAAAAGCGCCTGGATCGACAGCGTGCGCAGCATCTACACCAATGTCGCCGGCCAGTCCAAGGAGCGCTACTACGACCCCTCAGGGAAGCTGATCTGGGAGACCAGCCCCACCGTCAGGCAAGCCTGGGATCTGTCCGTCGAGGCCGCGCATGCGGGTCTGAGCGGCTCGCTCGACCAGTGGTCACCCTCCTGGAACCAGGCGTTCGCGGCCGGATCCTTCGCCACCCTGCCCTGCCCGGCGTGGATGCTGGGCTACATCAAGGGCCAGGCGGGCAAGAGCGGTGCCGGAAAGTGGGACGTCGCCAAGCTGCCCGGCCGGGCCGGCAACTGGGGCGGCTCCTACCTCTCCATTCCCAGGATGAGCCCGCACAAGAAGGAAGCCTACGAGCTGATCAAGTGGCTGACCGCCCCGGAACAGCAGACCAAGCTGTTCCAGAAGGTCGGCAACTTCCCTTCCAGCATCCCCGCCATCGAGAAGGTGGCGGACACCAAGGACCCGTACTTCTCGAACGCGCCGATCGGCCGGCTCTTCGGCACCGCCGCGGAACAGGCACCCGTCCAGATCCTCGGCGTGAACGACCAGGATGTGCAGGAGCAGATCGCCAAGGCCCTGTTCGAAGTGGAGCGCAAGGGGACGAGTTCCAGCGCCGCGTGGGGCAACGCGAGGAAGGGCGTCCAGAACGCCATCGGCTGACCCGCGACCCGACGCCCGACGCACGCCCCCGTGTTGCTCCGGCCCCGGCTCCGCACTCCCGCGGGTGAGCCGCCCAAGAGTGCTCGCCTCCCGCACCCCCGTCCGAAGGACCACCCCCATGACTCTCGTCGCACCGGCGCCCGGCGCCCGTCCGTCACCGCCGGCCCCGGCCCCCGCTCGCCGGGCTCTGCGCGCCCTCTCCCCGTACGGCTACATCGCTCCCTTCTTCACCCTCTTCGCCGCGTTCGGCCTCTTCCCCCTGCTGTACACCGCGTACATCTCGTTCTACAAGGTCGAGTTGCAGACACCCGGTGACAAACTCTGGCGCGGCTGGAGCAATTACACCGCCGTGTTCGACGACCCGTTCTTCTGGACGGCCCTGCGCAACACCTTCACGCTGGGTGCGCTGTCGACGATTCCCCAGCTCATGCTCGCTCTGGGGCTGGCTCACCTGCTCAACTACAAGCTCCGTGGCCGGACCCTCTTCCGCACCGTGATGCTGCTGCCCTACGCCACCTCGGTCGCCGCGGCAACCCTGGTCTTCGCGCAACTCTTCGGGCACGACTTCGGGCTCGTCAACTATGCGCTGTCCCTCGTGGGGATCGGTCCGGTCGACTGGCAGACCGGCACATGGACCTCGCAGACCGCCGTGTCCTGCATCGTCATCTGGCGCTGGACCGGCTACAACGCCCTCATCTTCCTGGCGGGCATGCAGTCCATTCCCGCCGACCTGTACGAAGCCGCCGAGATGGACGGCGCCTCCCGTTGGCGCCAGTTCTTCCATGTGACGCTGCCCGGACTGCGTCCCACGATCGTCTTCGCCGTCATCATGTCCACCATCGGCGCCACCCAGCTCTTCGGCGAACCGCTGCTCTTCGAGGGTTCCGCGTCCGGGGGCATCAGCCATCAGTACCAGACCCTCGGCCTCTACATGTACGAGCAGGGCTGGTCCTTCTTCCACCTCGGGCGCGCCGCCGCGATCGCCTGGGTGATGTTCCTGCTCATCCTGCTGCTCGTCGGGCTCAACGCCCTGCTCACGCGCCGCCGTCCGGCCAAGGAGACCGCCCGGTGACCACCACTCTCACAGACACCCGACGGGCTCCCGCGAACGGGGCGCCGGCCGTGAACCGGCCGACCACCCGGCGCCGCAAGCGCGCAGGCCGCACGATGCACGCGGGCCGTCTCACCTACGCGTTCCTCGTCCTGGCGACGCTGACGTCGATGTTCCCGCTGTACTACACGCTCGTCGCGGCGAGCCGGTCCAACGCCGACATCGCGCGTGTCCCTCCCGTGCTGTGGCCCGGCCCGAATCTCCTGCACAACTTCCAACAGGCTTTGCAGCAGGCGGACATCGGCAGGGCTCTGCTCAACTCGCTGATCGTGTCCTCGTCGATCACGGTGGGCACCGTGCTGTGCTCGACGCTGGCCGGCTTCGCCTTCGCCAAGCTGCGTTTCCGCGGCCGCAACGCACTGCTGGCCTTCACCGTCGGCACGATGATGATCCCGCCGCAGCTCGGGGTCATCCCCCTCTTCATGGTCATCGCCAAGCTGCAGTGGGCGAATCAGCTTCAGGCCGTCATCCTGCCCAGCCTCGTCTCCGCCTTCGGCGTGTTCTTCATGCGCCAGTACATCGCGCAGTCCCTGCCCGACGAACTGATCGAGGCCGCCCGGGTCGACGGAGCCTCGACCTCACGCATCTTCTGGACGATCGTCATTCCCGTCGCCCGTCCGGCCATGGCCGTCCTCGGACTGCTCACGTTCATGACCGCCTGGAACGACTTCTTCTGGCCCATCATCGCCCTGTCCTCCCAGGAACCCACCGTGCAGGTCGCCCTTCGCCAGCTCGGCGGCGGCTATGTCCAGGACCAGTCCGTCATCATGGCCGGCACCCTGCTGGGCACCCTTCCGGTGCTGGTCGTCTTCGGTCTGCTCGGGCGTCAGATCGTCGGAGGCATCATGCACGGAGCCGTCAAGGGCTGAGGCGTCAAAGCTTAGCCGTCAAAGCTGAGGCACCAGACGGCTGAGGCGTCAAAGGCTGAGGCGTCAGAGCGTCCTCGTGTCCGTTGCTCGCGGCAGGCGGCCCCCGGCCTCCTCCCCGCCGAGGTCGCGCCGGTGCGGCGTCCGCGCCGAGACCGTGCCGATGCGATCGGCGGCTGCCTGCCGCGTGCCGCGGACACGAGGGCAGCGCTGTTCCCAGGGCAGCACTGTTCACGAGGGCGTTGCTCTTCACGAGGGCGCTCGTCAGGTGCTGGATCGCACCACCAGGTGCGAGGGCAGCAGGATCGGGCTGGGATTCTTGCCGCCGATCAGAGCGACCAGCATGCGGGCCATCTCCGTCCCCAAGTCCCGTATGGGCTGATGAACCGTGGTCAGGGCGGGCTGGGCGTTCTGCGCGACGGCCAGATCGTCGAACCCCACCACGGACACGTCCTCGGGCACCGATCGGCCGGCGCCGCGCAGAACCTTCAGCGCCCCGGCCGCCATGTTGTCGTTCGCCGCGAACACGCCGTCCAGATCGGGCTGATGCTCCAGCAGGCGGCTCATGGCGGCCGCGCCGCTCGCCTCCGTGAAGTCGCCGGTCTCGGAGGCCCTGGCCTTGAGTCCGGCCAACAGCAGCGCCTCCCGGTAACCCCGGTGCCGGGCCTGCCCCACCTCGGTGTCCAAGGGGCCGGTGATCGTGACGACGTTGCGTCGCCCCCTCGACAGCAGATGTTCGGTCGCCGCGCGGGCGCCGGCCACGTTGTCGATGTCGACGTACCACTGTGGCGGCGTACCGCCGGGCCGTCCGCCGAAGACCACGGGAGTCGACGCCTTGTCGGCGACCTTGATCAGTGGATCGTCGGCGTGCAATGCCATCATCATCACCCCGTCCACGGCTCCGGACCGCAGCAGCTTCTCCACCCTGGCCCGCCCCCGCTCGGACTCGGCGAGGCACAGCATCAGGTGCAGGTCCCCCTCCTCCAAAGCGGCCGATATCCCCACGATGACCTGGGCGTAGAACGGATCGGCCAGGATCGAAGGGTCCTGGCGTGAGATGACGAGCGCGGCCACCCCGGACTGGCTGGTCGCCAGGGCCCGTGCCTTGGAGTTGGCGACGAATCCCAGGTCGCGCACGGCCCGTTCGACGGCGTCTCGCTTGGCCCGACTGACGTGGGGGGCGTTGTTCAGCACCCTGGAGGCGACGGATCGAGAGACCCCGGCCCGCTCGGCCACCTGGTCGAGCGTCAACCGTCGCGGCGGCAGAGCGTTACCCATGAGGCCCAGGTCCTTTCGAAAGAATCTTGGAAGCCCTCCCATTCTCCACTCATCCAGCCCTTCGAGGCCACAAACTCCCAGGAGACGACCCGGGCCGCCGCCTTCCTCTCGGAAGCCGGCGGCCCGGGTGGCAGGTCTCAACGCGACAGCCGGCGGCGGCCCAGATGCTGCCGCCGCCGACCGTCACCCGGACTACGGGTAGTACGGCGTGTACGTGATCGCCGAGACCTTCAGGTAACGGGCACCGTCCGCCGTCGCCCACGTCGAGGCGTCCGGGTTGCCGGGCCAGTCGCCGCCCACGGCGGTGTTCACGATGAAGTGCATGCCCACACCCGGTGCGGTGGTGTACCACTTCGTACCCGTGATGGTGCCGTCCACGGCGAAGTCGATGTGGTCGGGCCACCACGAGAAGGAGTACGTGTGGAACGCGTTGGTCCAACCGGCGGAGTTGGCCTTCGAGAACTGCGTCTGCGCGTTGTTCGGGTCATGGAACGTCTGGTAGACGGTGTTCGGGTTCTGGCCCACGATCTCCGCGGCGTCGAACTCGGGCAGCCAGGGGTTCAGGTAGGCCGCCCACACGGCGGGGAGCAGTCCCCGGCCGTTCGGCATGCTCGCCGTGAAGCTGTAGGTGCCGTAGCCGTAGAGGGCCTTGGACTCCACCCGGCCCGAGTAGTACTTGCCGTCACTCCCCTTGTACGTCTTGATCACGAGAGTGCTGCCTTCGTACCACACACAGCTGGGCGTGTAGGTCTCCAACTCGTTGTTGGCGGTCCACCGCTGGTTGATCGTGTTCCAGGAGTTCACCGTTTGCGGGGAACCCCACGATGCCGCGTGCGCCGGGTGGGCGGCCAGGGGGAGGAACAGGCAGACCGCCATCAGCGCGACGAGGATCCGGAACGATCTTGCGACTGACACAGGCACGAGAGCTCCTTTGCTCAGCACCAGAATTGGTAGCGCTTCCAGCTCTATCCGGAAGCTGACGGCACCAGTGGATCGAACGCGCTCAACCACCACGCCGATGACCGTGAACATGACACCGCCGTAACGCCGTGTCAACACTCCAGGCTTCATTTGTTGAACAGCGGTCTGCCCTCCCGGGCTCGCCCAGCACCCCGCAACGCGAGATCATTGGCTCAAATGGCCAGCTCAAGGGCGTCTCTTGTGCAGCGCGCCCACGAGTCGAGCAGTGCATCGACTGAGGGGGACCCATCTTGACTTGCATTCGAAATTTGAAGCCAGGCGGACCGCGCGAGGCAGGCGGATGCTCATACACTCCAGCACCACGACAGGACCGGAACGCGCACCGGTGTCCACTTGCCCCTGGGGATCATGGAAGCGCTACCAGTGAAGCGGTCGACTGACACGGGGCCCAGGTTTTCCGTCAGTAGGCGCCCCGCCGTCGCAGGGAGAGCGGGCGCCCGTCGGGATCGACGACGACCCGGTAGAGGGGGTCGGTCAGGGCCCGCGTGAGGCGGGACAGATGCGGCGGGTGATAGGTGCGCAGCCGTCCCGGCGGGCGCGGACCGTGACGGCCGCCGTCGTGCCAGGCGTCCAGTGCGGCGGCCGTTTCGGCGTAGGCCGCGAAGGCGCGGCCCGGGTCGCAGAGTGCGGCCGCCTCCTCGTCCCCTTTCCGGTCAAGGTGTTCGAGATTCAACGACAACCGCAGCTCGCGCGCGAAGACGCGGGCGCCGTCCCCCAGACCCCCGGGGTCCGACGGTTCACGGAGGTCACGGGTCTCGTCGAGGACAGCGCAGCCGAGCTCCGAATCGTGCGTCCAGGAGCGCCGGTTGACGTTGTCGGAACCGACCGCCGCCCAGACGTCGTCGATGACACAGACTTTGGCATGGACGTATACGGGCGTCCCGGCGTGATTCTCCAGGCTGTAGACGGCCACCCGGTCACCGCCGGCCCGCCGCAGGACTTCCAGGGCGCGGATGCGGCCCAGCAGATTCATCGGTGTGCTGATCCGCCCTTGCTGGTCCGGCAGTGGCGGAAGGACGGCGATCATCCGCAGGTCCGGATGATCCCCGAGAGCCCGGGCGAACGGCCGGAGGGCACTCTCCGACCACAAGTACTGGTCCTCCAGGTAGATCAGCCGGCGTGCCCGCCGCAGGGACTTCATGTAGGCGCGGGCGATGCTGCGTTCGCCGTCGGGAGCGAACGGATAACCCTTCAGGCGGTTCGGGTAGGTGCGCAGGACTTGGACCACCTGGGAGCCGCGGGGGTCCGGGTCGGGTTGCTGCGCCGGGAGCGGATCCGCCTGTGTGTCCTCGCCCCTCAGTGCCGCCCGCAGCCGGCTGCGCGGACTGCGACTGAGCGGAGCCGGGTCCGTCCACCGCTCACGGAAGGTGGCCTCGACATCGCCGACGGCGGGCCCGCGCACCGCCAGCTGGATGTCGTGCCAGGGAGGACGGGAACCGTAGGCGTCGGCGATGCGCTGCGCCTGCGGGTCACCCTGATGAGCGGCGTCGTCCCGACGGCTGTGGCACAGATCGATACCGCCGACGAAGGCGACGTCCCGCTCGGGGCGACCCGGGTGGCGCAGCACCACGAACTTCTGATGGTGCGAGCCACCCGGCCGCACCCGCATGTCGAGCAGGCACTCCCCTCCCGCCTCCTCGATCTCCTCACCCAGGTGGTAGTTCTCCTGTTCACTGAACTGGAACCGGTCCAGGTGCGAGCGCCACACCAGCCCCTTCACGACGACACCGCGGCGTGCGGCGTCGCACAACACGTCACCGATGGCGCTCCCCGGGCCGTCCAGCCGCTCGTCAGGGTCACCCCGCCAGTCCGTGAACATCAACAGGTCGCCGGCCCGCTGCGCCCGCACGGCCGCGAGCAGCTCGGCGAAGTACACCGCTCCGTGTACCAGGGGGCGGACGTCGTTGCCCGTGGACCACGCCCCACCGTCGGCATGACGGCAGTCCACCCGCGACGCGGGATTCCCCCGCTGAGCGGGGGTGAGCAGCCAGTCGGCGAGTTCCACGGGGAGTCCTTCCAGCCGACGGTCCTTCCTGGATCTTCCGGTGGATCCGGTACCCCCGAGCGTGCGACCCACGCGCCTACTGCTCCGAACAGCCCTGCGGCGGCCTCCGTTCCCGGACCTGGAGACGGCACGCCCGCCCACGCCGACCTGGGCGGCATCCGCGGTCGAGCACGCCTGCCGGACCGGCACCGTCGCTCGGCGCTTGGCAGGTTCTTGACGCGGCCCGCAGGACTGAGGAGCGAGGACATGGCAATGAGCAGGTGGTGACACGCATAGCAATCGTCGCCCTGACCCTCTTCGCAGGCGTTCTGGCCTCCCTGGCATCAGGTCTCCTCTCGCCCTGGTGGCTGTTCGCCGCAGTGCCTTTCGTCCTGCTGGGTCTGCTGGGCACCGCGGACCTGTTGCAACGCAGGCATTCGGTGTTGCGCAACTATCCCGTCCTCGGCCACGCCCGCTTCCTGATGGAGGCCATCCGCCCGGAGCTGCAGCAGTACTTCATCGAGCGGAACTACGACGGCCGCCCCTTCGACCGGGACGTGCGCAGCATCGTCTACGAACGCGCCAAGGGCACCGAGGCCGAGGAGCCGTACGGCACCGAACGGGACGTGTACGAGACCGGGTACGAGTTCCTGATTCCGTCCATGGCTCCCCGCCCGGTGCCCAAGTCCCCGCCCCGCGTACGGATCGGCGGCCCGGACTGCACGCGGCCCTACGACATGGCCCTGCTCAACGTGTCGGCCATGAGCTTCGGCTCCCTGTCGGCCAACGCGGTCCTGGCCCTCAACGGCGGTGCCGCGGCGGGCGGTTTCGCCCAGGACACCGGCGAGGGCGGGCTGTCGGAGTACCATCTGCGGCCGGGGGGCGACCTCGTGTGGGAGGTCGGCACCGGGTACTTCGGCTGCCGGACCCCGGACGGCGACTTCGACCCGGCCGAGTTCGCCGACAAGGCCGCGCACGACCACGTCAAATGCGTGTCGCTGAAGCTCTCGCAGGGTGCCAAGCCCGGTATCGGCGGTGTGTTGCCGGGAGCCAAGGTGAACGCCGAGATCGCCCGGGTCCGGGACGTGCCCGAGGGACGCACCGTCGTCTCCCCGCCGTACCACCGGGTGTTCTCCACCCCGCGCGAACTCGTCCGCTTCATCGCCCGCATGCGGGAGCTGTCCGGCGGCAAGCCTGCCGGGTTCAAGCTGTGCGTGGGCTCCCGGCGGCAGTTCCTGGCCGTGTGCAAGGCCATGCTGGAGGAAGGCACGACGCCCGACTTCATCGTGGTGGACGGCGCCGAGGGCGGAACGGGCGCGGCCCCGCTGGAGTTCGCCGACCATGTCGGCACGCCTCTCACCGAAGGCCTCCTCACCGTGCACAACGCCCTTGTCGGCACGGGCCTGCGCGACCGGATCAAGATCGGGGCGAGCGGCAAGATCGCCACCGGTAGCGACCTCGTCAAACGCCTGGTGCAGGGCGCCGACTACGGCAACGCGGCGCGGGCCATGATGTTCGCCGTCGGATGCATCCAGGCGCAGCGGTGCCACACCAACACCTGCCCCACCGGCGTCACCACCCAGGACTCGCGCCGGGCCCGCGCCCTGGACGTGCGGGACAAGACGCCCCGGGTGCAGCGCTTCCAGGAGGCGACCGTGGCCGGCGCACTGCAGATCATGGCGTCCATGGGCGTCACCGACCCCGCCGAGCTACGCCCCCACATGCTCCACCGGCGCATCGACCCCGTCACCGAACGCTCCTACGAGGAGCTGTACGAGTGGCTCGAACCAGGGCAGCTGCTCGCCGGGCCGCCGGCTGCCTGGGCGGCCGACTGGAAGGCCGCCGACCCCGACCGTTTCACCGTATGACCAGGAGGATCTTCGTGCCCCGTACCGTTGCCCGAGTCATCGTCGACGCCCTGAGCGAACTGGGCGTGCGCCAGGTGTTCGGCGTCGTGGGAGACGCTCTCAACCCGCTGACGGACGCGATCCGCACCACCGACGGCCTGGAGTGGGTGGGCTGCCGGCACGAGGAGGCGGCGGCCTTCGCCGCGAGCGCCCAGTCGCAGCTCACCGACACCCTCGGCGTGTGCATGGGCACCGTCGGCCCCGGCTCCGTACACCTCCTCAACGGGCTGTACGACGCGGCCAAGAGCCACACCCCGGTGCTGGCCATAGCCGGCCAGGTGCCCCTCGCCGAACTCGGCAGCGACTATTTCCAGGAGGTCGACAACGACGCCCTGTTCAGCGACGTGGCCGTCTTCCGCGCGACCGTCACCTCGCCCGACCAACTGCCGCAGATGCTGGAGACGGCGGTGCGCCACGCGCTGGGCCGCAAGGGCGTCGCCGTCCTCACCGTGCCCGGCGACCTGGGCGAGCGTGACCTGACCGCCGACCGGCCGGCCCGGTTCTCCCTGAACGCCCCGGTGAGCCGCCCGGAGGAGTCCGCCGTCCGCCGCGCGGCGGACATCCTCGACCGGTCCGAACGCGTCACTCTGCTCGTCGGGGCAGGGGCCCGGGCCGCCCGGCAGGACGTTCTCACCCTCGCCGACCGACTGGCCGCGCCCATGGTGCTCACCCTGAAGGCCAAGGCCGGTTTCGAGGGCGACACCAATCCCTTCCAGGTCGGGCAGACCGGTCTGATCGGCAATCCCGCCGCGGCCGAGGCCCTACAGGACGCGGACACCCTGCTGCTCCTCGGCACGGACTTCCCCTACCGGGACTGGTATCCCGACGGCCGGACCGTGATCCAGGTGGACACCGAGGCGACCCACATCGGACGCCGGGTGCCGGTCGAGGTGGGACTGGTAGGGGACACCGGCGCCACCGTACGCGACCTCCTCGCCCGTCTCACCGCCCCGCCCGCCGGGTCCGGCGGCGCACGCGACCGCTCGCATCTGGAGAAGGCGCGCGAACGCTTCGAGAAGTGGCGCGCCGGTCAGGCCCGGCTCGCCGACCCCTCGCACGACAAGGGTGTGGTGGGCCGCATCCGCTCCGCGCTGGACAACCGTGACCACGACATCCGCCCGGAGGTGCTGGCCGCGGCCGTCGACCGCGCCGCTGCGGACGACGCCGTCTTCACCTCGGACACGGGCATGGCCACGGTGTGGCTCTCACGGTTCGTCGAGATGCGCGGCGAGCGGCGCCTCATCGGCTCCTACAACCTGGGTTCGATGGCCAACGCCATGCCCCAGGCCCTGGGCGCCCAGGCCCTGGACCGCGAGCGACAGGTCGTCGCCTTCTGCGGCGACGGCGGACTGAGCATGCTCCTCGGCGACCTCATGACCCTGAAGACGTACCGGCTCCCCGTCAAACTCGTCGTGTTCGACAACCGCCGGCTGGGCATGGTGAAGCTCGAGCAGGAGCAGGCCGGCCTGCCCGAGTTCGGTACGGTGCTCGACAACCCCGACTTCGCCGCCGTCGCCGAGGCCATGGGCATCACCGGCATCCGCGTGACGGATCCCGCCGATGTGGACGACGCCGTCCGACGCGCCTTCGACAGCCCGGGGCCGGCACTGCTCGACGTGCTCACCAACCCCGACGAGATCGCCGTACCGGCCAAACCGACCGTCGAACAGGGCTGGGGATTCGCCCTGGCCAAGGTGAAGGAAATCGTACGCAGTCATGGAGAGCCGAGCGGAAACTGACGGCGCTGGAGCCGGCCGTACCCGCCCGACCATCCGTCCGACAGCCGGGTACGACCGGGATGTGCCTGCCGGCAGAGCCGGCCCGCGTCACATGACGACGGGCCGTCGGCAGCGGCCGGCTTCCGTCAGCCGGCGGGCTCCTCCGCCACCGTCGTGTACCGGTGCCGTGCCCACAGCGGCAGCGCGACCCAGCACGCGAGGTACCAGGCCACCACCGTGCCCACCAGCCAGGGTACGAAGCCGTCGTGCGTGGCCACCCTGAGGATCAGGAACAGGGCGGAGGTGAGCGTGGCGACCAGCAGCGCCAGCCCGATGAAGATGAGCCGCGCCGCCCAGCGCACCGCCTGCGCCTTGATGCTGCGGCCGGAGATCAGCCGGTGGAACGGGACGGGCGCGATGAGGGCGCCGGTCGCCGTCGCGCCCAGGACGACCGTCGTGATGTAGATGAACCGGTCCGCGTGCGACAGGTGCCCGAAAGCCGGGGTGAACGCCACGCTCAGCAGGAAACCGAAGAGGATCTGGACGCCGGTCTGCGCGACCCGGATCTCCTGCATCAGCTCGTTCCACCGCCGGTCGGCCCGCTCGGCCTCGGACTCCTCCCGCTGTGCCTGTTCAGCGCCCTTCCCCTGCCTCGCCGCCGGTCTCGCGTCCGCAACCCCGCTGTCCGCCACGACCCCTCCCGGTGTGCTCGTCCGTATGGGCGAGCGGATACCCCCGTTCGCCGCCGCCGTGCACCCCGAATTGACTTTTCCTTGACCTCGCGTTGAACGGCGCCATACATGGGACTCCGCGCTCGCGGCGTACGTCAGCGGGCGGCGGTGTACTCGTCGTCGGTCACGGGGTTCAGCCAGTGCACGACGTCGTGGTCGTGGTCGCCCTCGTTGATGGCGAGGTGGACCATGAGCCGGTTCGGGGCGGCGCCGTGCCAGTGCTCCTCGTCGGCCTCGAACAGGACGCGGTCGCCGGGGCGGATGACCTCCACCGGTCCGCCCCGGCGTTGGCACAGGCCGACGCCTTCGGTGACGAAGACGGTCTGGCCCAGTGGGTGGCGATGCCAGTGGGTGCGGGCGCCGGGCATGAAGTGCACCAGGGAGGCGGTGACGCGGGAGGGGGCCGGCGCGGCGGCGACGGGGTCGATGTAGACGTCGCCGGTGAACCAGTCGGCCGGGCCTTTGACGGTGTCGATCGAGCTGCGGGTGATCTGCACGAGGTGCTCCTTGTCCGGTGCGGGGGTCAGGGCGTGAGGAGGGTCTTGATGGCGCGGCGCTCGTCCATCGCCCGGTAGCCCTCGGCGACCTGGTCCAGGGGCAGGGTGAGGTCGAAGACCTTGCCCGGGTCGATGCGGCGGGCCAGAACGCGGTCGATCAGGTCGGGCAGGTAGCGGCGCACGGGGGCGGGGCCGCCGCGCAGGCCGACGTGGGAGAAGAACAGTTCCTGGCCGTCGACCGCGACGTCGTGGGGGACGCCGACGAAGCCGACGTTGCCTCCGGGGCGGGCGGAGTGAAGGGCCTGGCTCATGGCCTGGGCGGTGCCGACGCACTCCAGGACGCTGTCGGCGCCGATCCCGCCGGTCAGCTCCTTGATCTTCTCGACTCCTTCCTCGCCGCGTTCGGTGACGATGTCGGTGGCGCCGAACTGGCGGGCGAGCTTCTGCCGGGGCTCGTGCCGGGACATGGCGATGATCCGCTCGGCGCCCATCTCCTTGGCCGCGATCACCGCGCACAGGCCGACCGCGCCGTCTCCCACGACCACGGCGGTGGAGCCGGGCGTGACCTCGGAGGCATCCGCGGCCCACCAGCCGGTGCCCATCACGTCGGACACGGCCAGCAGGCCCGGCCACAACTCCTCGCCCGGCACCTCGTCGGTGGCGACCAGGGTGCCCTGGGCGTTGGGGATGCGCACGTAGTCGGCCTGGCAGGTGGACATGAACTCGCGGTGGAGGCAGTTGGACTGGAAGCCGTTCCGGCAGTTCGCGCACGTGTTGTCGGAGGTCGCGAAGGAGCCGACGACGAACTGGCCGGGCTTCACCGAGGTGACCTCGGATCCGACTTCCTCGACGAAGCCGACGTATTCGTGGCCCATGGGGTGCGGGTCGCCGATCGGTTCGGCACCGCGGTAGGGCCACAGGTCGGAGCCGCACACGCAGGTGACTGCCGTGCGGATGATCGCGTCGGTGGGGTGGAGCAGCTTCGGGTCGTCCAGGGACTCGAAGCGGACGTCGCCGGGGGCGTGAATGACTGCGCCGCGCATGAGAGAAGCTTCCTTCGCGTGCCGAGGCGTGCGGTCCCGGGTGCCGGGGTCGTCGCCGAGTGCAGGGCCAGGTGCACCGTCCCGTCGTCATGACCGGGCGATGAGCACCACGTCATCCAGGTAACCCGCTCCTCGCGCGGACAGCGAGACACCATCAAGGGGTGTACTGCCAGTACATCCCTCCGGGCGCGGGCGGGACGTACCGTCGAAGGCGTGGACAACCAGGAAGAGGTCCGTGAGTTCCTGACCTCGCGGCGAGCGAAGATCAGCCCCGAGCGGGCCGGCCTGCCGTCCGGGAATCGCCGGCGGGTGCCGGGCCTGCGCCGCAGTGAGGTCGCCGCGCTCGCCGATGTGAGCGTGGAGTACTACGCCAAGCTGGAGCGCGGCAACCTCGCCGGTGCGTCCCCCGCCGTCCTCGAAGCCGTCGCCCGCGCCCTCCAGCTCGACGACGCCGAACGCGCCCACCTGCTGAACCTGGCGCAGGCCGCCGACGGCTCCGACGCCCTCGCACGCCCCCGGCGCCGCGCCGCGCAGTGGAAGGCGCACCCAAGCCTGCAGTGGGTTCTGGACGCCGTCACCGCCGGACCGGCCTTCGTCCGCAACGGCCGTATGGACCTGCTCGCCACCAACCAGCTCGCCCGCGCCTTCTACGACGACGTCTACGCCACCCGCGGCAACCAGGCGAACCTGGCCCGCTTCCAGTTCCTCGACCCCGCGTCACGGCGCTTCTATCCCGACTGGGACCAGGCCGCCGACATCGCCGTGGCCATCCTGCGCACCGAAGCCGGCCGCAGCCCCCACGACAAGGGCCTGCACGACCTGGTCGGCGAGCTGTCCACCCGCAGCGACGACTTCCGCACCCGCTGGGGCGCCCACAACGTCCGCCGGCACGGCACCGGCACCAAACGCTTCCACCATCACAGCGTCGGCGACCTCACCCTCGCCTACGAAGGCCTCGAGATGGCCGCCGCGCCCGGTCTCACCCTCACGATCTACACCGCCGAACCCGGCTCGTCCCACGAAGAAGGCCTACGCCTCCTGGCCTCCTGGGCCGCCACCCAGAACGTCGGCTCGCCCGCGCAGCAGGGCGCAGACTGATCCCCACCTGGTTCCAGGGCATGCCGCCGGGCGCATCGCGGGCGACGCCCTTGAGCGCACGACGGCCGCGCATCCTGGTCCACGCCGGAATTGCACCGGTGCGCCCACCGGCCCGTGCCCAACAGCGCCACGTGCGCGCGCAGGTGGTCGACGACGGCCAGGCCGTCGTCGTTCGCTGCGTTCAGGATCGCAACACGGTGACCGTGCCCCTGGCGGCGATCTGTTCCCCGGCCTTGACGAGGAAGCGCGAGGCGCCGCCCTCGGCCACCACCTCTACGACTGCCCCTCGGCTTGGCACCGGCGCGTCGAGTCGTACTGCGATGCCGGCCACGGCGGACGGCAACGCCCCTCGGTACAGCAGCGTCGCCTGCCGTCCGGCTTCCATGACAGCGAGCGCCGGCAGCAGGGCGGGCCGGCCCGGGAGGAGCACCGGGTGCCCAGGGTCGCAGGGGGCGATCACGAGTCGCCCTTGTGGTCCGCGGGCGAGCAGCACGTCCGGCTCGGCCGACGCTCCGACGGCGGCCGGGACGGGACGCAGCAGGCCCGGACACGGCGTGGGGGTCACCTCCGGGCGAGGGCCTGAAGGGTGGGCCAACGTCATGCCGCAGGCGCCGAAACGCGTGCCGGCGTGAAAGAACTCGGCCGTCAGGCGGTACGCGACGACAGTACCCACTCGTACGACGAGATCGCTGACCGTGACGTGCACCAGCACGTCCGACGCGGCGCCGCGCTCGACCGGTTGTGCTCTCGGGTCCACTCCCAGGCTCACCGAGACGGGTTGGAGCCGGTTGGCATCCGCCCTTGTGAGATGCCGCAACTCCAGGGCGGCAGCGATCTGGCGGGCGGACTCGGCCATGAGCAGGGGATGGTGCGTCACCGCGAGTGCCCGCTCGTTCAGAGCATGCCATCGAGGCCACTGGCACAGCGCTTCGAAGAAGCGGCTTCCCCGTCGACTCAGAGATTCGACCAGCGCCGCCGACATCGACTGGAGCCCCAGCTCGCGCCATGTCGGCGGCCCGCCCCGTCCCATGTCCCGCTCGGCCGAAGCGTCCTCGATTCCACTGTCGAGCAGCTCGGTCACCGAGATCGTCTCCATCGTCACCATGTCCCGCGTCAGCACCTTCTCGGTCGGGGGGCGCGCTTCCGCAGATCGCAGACGCAGCCCGGACGGGGTATTGAGCGATGCGGCCCCGTCGGTCAGTGGTCGGCCGCCGCGACGTCGCTGCGCTCGTAGTTGGCCAGTGCCAGCCCGAGGGCGAAGAAGGTGGGTGCCCACTCCCCCACGAAGATGCCCCAGCGGTCGGCCCGTTCGAGGTTCTCCTGCTTGTTGGACGCCAGCCAGGAGACGAGCGAAAGGCCGATGGAGCCGAAGGCCGCGGCGTAGGCGTGTTCACTCTGGAGGCCCGCATCGTGCAACTTCTTTACGATCATCACTTTCCCTCTCGCTTCGGACTGTTGATTCGTTTTGGCGTGCTTTCAACCCTTTCCGGTTCTGCGGCGTCCTCGGATGCGAGGGCTTCGCGCCCGCGCTCTTCTCCGCGTCCGGTCCTCCGCGACGTCGCGGAGGACCGGACGCGCTGCCGCCTGCCGCAGCCCCGCGGCCACGCGCGGTGCGGGGCGGGCGTGTGACGGCGGCCGGGCGCCGTGGCCGGCGGGCACAGCTCACGGATCGGCACTCGCGGCCGGGCGGAGGGGCCGGCCCGGGTTGCCCCGGCCGGCCCCTCCGCCGCATCCAGGGATCGTTCGCCTGCCGAAAAGGGGGGTGAGTCGTCCGATGCCCCGGCCCTCGGGGACACGGGAGGTGTGGCATGGTCATCAGCCGTGCGGGGATCCTGGTTCCCGGCGCAACGGGAGTACTCGGCTCCGCCCTGGCTCTGCGGTTGCACGAGCAGGGTGCCGCCGTGGCCGTGGCCGGCCGCGACCGCGAAGGGCTCGCCCGCGTGTCCCGGGCCTGCGCAGACGCCCCCGCCCAGGCTTTCGACGCCTACGACCTAGAGCAGTGCGCACGCACGGTGACCTGGGCCGCAGGGGAACTCGGCCGCCTCGACGCGGTCGTCGTCTGCGTCGGCGTTGCCGCCTTCGGACCGGCCGAGTCGGTGAGCGACGCGGTGGCCGAGCACCTGTTCACGGTCAATACGCTGGCCCCCCTGGCGTTCCTGCGAGCCGCCCTGGCCGTCGTCGAGCCGGGCGGCGTGATCGCGGCGATCACGGGCGTCGTCGCCGACTCGTCCCCGGCAGGCATGGCCGACTACTCCGCGTCGAAGGCGGGACTCGCGGCATGGCTGCGCGGGGTCCGGCGTGAGCAGCGGGCGTCCGGAGTCACGGTGCTGGAGATCCGTCTGCCCCATGTGGAGACGGGCTTCACCGGCCGAGCCGTTCTGGGAACACCTCCCGCGCTGCCTGCGGGGCTGTCCGTCGCCGAGGCGGTGGACGCGATCGCCGCCGCGCTCTCGGCCGGCGCCCGCGTGGTGAAGCCGGGCCGTGACGCGCCGCTCGACGCCGAGCGGTAGGGCGGGCGGCCGAGGAACCGCCGTGCCCGACGGCAAGGCGCCCCGCCGGTCCCACCGGTCCCACCGGATCCTGCATCCCGTGGAGCCGGTGACCCCTCGCGCGCCGCGGGAGTTGCGGCGGATGCTGTTCCGGCAGAACTGGCGCGACCTGGTGTTCCTGCACTGGCCCGCGGACCCGTTCCAGGTGGCCGGGCTCCTGCCGTCGGGAACCGTCCCCGACCTCCACAACGGCCGTACGTACGTCGGCCTGGTCTTCTTCCGTATGCGCGATCTCGCCATCGGCGGTACCCCGGCGATCCCGTACTTCGGGTCCTTCGACGAGGTCAACGTGCGTCTCTACAGCCGGGACGCACTGGGGCGGCGCGGAGTGGTGTTCCGTTCGCTGGAATGCGACCGGCTAGTGCCCGTCCTGGCCGCCGACGCGTCCTTCCGGCTTCCGTACCGGTGGTCCCGTATCCACAGCCAGTGGTTCGACAACCGCCTGCTGTACCGGAGCAGCCGGCGCGGAACACCGGAGGCCGCGGCCCACGTGTGGCTCGAGGTGTCCGGCGCACCCCTGGCTCCCGACCCCCTCGAGGAGTTCCTCACGAACCGATGGGGACTGCACGGGCACGCCTTCGGGCGCTCCTACTACCTTCCCAACACTCACCCGCAGTGGTCCTTCTGCCGCTGCAACCTGCTGGGATGGGACGACTCGCTCATCGCGGCGGCGGGCCTGTCCCGGCCTGGGGAGGCACCGGTCAGCGTGTTGTACGCGCCCGGCGTGCCGGTCCGGTTCGGAACGCCGATGTCGCTGCCCGACACCTGATGCCCTGCGCACCAGGGGCCGTCAGGCCTGCGTGCCGGGCGCCCGCTCCCCCCTGACCACGGGCCGGGGCGCACCTCCCCCGGTACCCATGCTCACGGGCCTTGCCGACGGCTCGGTGACCCGTGCCGCGGGCGTGTCCGGCAAGGGCGGAGGGCGCCGCCGTAGGACATGAGGACCGCCCGTGAAGCGGCCATCAATACGACGCACAGTCGATGCAAGTTGCCCGCTGCATCGATTTTTCGGAGGGTGACAGAGCCGGATTCGCACCGCGTGAAACCGATGCGCCAGACATGGCGGACGGGACGGCCCTGCGGTGGTCGTGCCCTTCGCCGACACGGCGCGGCACGTCCAGCCCTGTTCGAGGAGCAGCCGTCATGACCGCACAGCATCTGACCGGGCAGCCTCTCAAGGATGCTCCGCACACGGCTCCCGTTGGGGAGTCCCTCGACGAGGAGCACCTGGCCGCCGCTTTCGCCGAAGGCGACGAGCAGGCTCTGTCCGGGGCCTATCACCGATGGGGCCGACTGGTGTACGCCCTGGCCCTGCGTTCCCTGGGCGACGCGGCCGAGGCGGAGGACGTCACCCAGGTGGTGTTCCTCGCCGCCTGGCGGGGCCGGGCCGGCTTCGCGCCCGAGCGGGGCGCCCTGGCGGCGTGGCTCGTCGGCATCACCCGACGCAAGATCGCCGACGCGCTGCACGCCCGGACACGCCGGGCCGACCTGGTGGCGGCGGCCGGGGCCGTCGTATCCACGCAGGATCGTTCCGGCGAACCCGACGCGGTACTGGACCGCGTACTGATCCGCCAGGAGCTGTCCAAACTCCCCGCGACTCAGCGGCGCGTGCTCAGCCTCGCCTACTACAACGACCTGACACAGACCCAGATCGCCGAGGTCACCGGCTTGCCGCTCGGAACGGTCAAGAGCCACACCCGTCGCGGGCTGCACGGGCTGAACCGTCACCTCCAGGACATGGCAGGGAACAGCTCCCGGTCGTGACCCTTCAAGCAGACGCGTAGCCCCGCCGACGTACCGGACCTCGGGCCGCGCAACGTCCGCCGTGCGCACAGGGTCTCTCGCGCGGAACGCCTGCTCGCCGCGCCTGCCGAATGCTTCGGCTCCAGGCTCAGCCGGCTGATCCCGCCGCCTCAGGAAACGATGCAACATACTGGGTTCGTGATGTGATCAGTCGGGGGGGTGCCGCGGTGGCCGCGGAAGTTGTCGTCAGGACCGGGCTCGGGTACGGGGCCGACGGCCGGCTCATGGACGTCTATCGCCCCGCGGGCGCGTCGAACCCCGTGCCCGCGGTGCTGCTCTGGCACGGCCGGGGCCCGGACGAGCGGGACGTCCTCGCACCGGTCGCCCGCGCCGCGGCGGAGCTGGGCGTCATCGTTCTGGTGCCGGACTGGCGTCCCGACGCGTCGGACGGCGGACGAACGCACCTGAGGAAGTCGGCCGCCTTCGCCCGGCAGAACGTGGCCGACTTCGGCGGTGATCCCGAACGGATCGTGCTCGCCGGCTGGTCGCTGGGCGGCAAGGCCGCGGTGGGTGTCGCCCTCAATCCCGTGGCGTTCGGCGGCTGGAGGCCGCAGGCGGTCGTGGGAATCGCGGGTTCGTACGCATCGACGGCACCGAGCACGGGCACCGTCCCGATCGAGGACCTCCGCCGGGGCGGCGGTCCGCTTCCGCCCGTTCCGGTATGGCTGGTGCATGGCACCGTCGATCCGGTGGTGGACGTCGAGCGTTCACGTGAGCTGCACTCGGCTCTCATGGACCAGGGCCGGCCGACGTCACTCGACGAGGTCGCGACCGACCACGCCGGCGTCATCATGACCGAGTACGTCCCCGAGCGGCATCGCTGTCTTCCCAGCACCGCCGCGCATGCCCTCGAGGCGGGTTCACGGACCGCCGACGTACTGGCCCGCGCCGCCGGAATCACCGCTCAGCACGCCGGCCGTCGATCGTGATCGGTCGACCGGCTCGGCTCGGCTCGGCTCGGCTCGGCTCGGCTGCGAACGCCTTCTCACGCACCAGGGTGCGGCGGCAGGGCGAGCCAGGCCGCCCAGGAGATGTCGCGGCCGATGAAGCGCGGCTGCCCGAACGGCCAATCCGCGGCGATCCATTGCGGTACCAGCGCGTCCAGCGCCTGTTCGACCTTGCCGCCCACCAGCTCGTCCACGACCCACCAGGAGATCTCACCGTCCGCGCCGGCCTTCTCCGGCGGGTCGATGTAGACGCAGCCGAGGAGCGCGGTCTCCGCCGCGTCGAACAGCGCGTAGTTGAAGGACTGGTGCGCGGCGATCTCCTTCTCGTGCCGCAACAGGTCGGCCTGGTCGGCCTCGTAGGTCATGGTCGCTGCGGGCCAGCCCCAGGCCGGGCCGAAGATGGTCCACAGCCGCTCGCGCGAGCCCATCACGGCCGGATAGTCGAGCGGAGTGTCCGCCTCCCGGATCGGCCGCAGGTGATGGCCGGTCAACAGCGGTACCAGGACAGGGTGTACGAAGTCATCGGGAAGCCAGCTCATGGCGCCCGACCGTAGCACCGCACGGGCGTCCACCCTCCTGGATTTTCGCCGTACCGGCGCCCTGACCGGCATCACGGCGAACCCAGCCTGACCGCACCGGAGTCAGCAGGCACGCGAGCCGACCTTCACGTCTCCGTGGGCTCCTGATCGTCGAGTTCCTGCTCCGGCTCCGGCTCCTGCTCCGGCTCCTGCTCCGGCTCCTGCTCCTGCGCCCAGGTGGTCGCCCATTCGTCGAGCGGGCGCAGGGCGTGCCCGAGTGCCGTCCCCAGCCGAGTGAGCTCGTAGCCGTCGGCCGAGGGGGAGATGATCCCGCTCGCCGTGAGTTCACGGAGCCGCTGGTAGAGGACGCTGGACGACAGCCCTTCGCACCGTGCCAGCAGGGCGCGGGCGCCGAGCGGACCCGCCCGCAGTTCCCAGAGGATGCGCAGCGCCCACCGACGGCCGAACAGGTCCATCGCGGCCATGAGGGGACGGCCGGTCGTCGATCCACGAACCGGTGTTCCTGGGCGCGGTGCCGGCATGCCTCTCCTCGTCCTTGTGTTTCGTTATTCGAAACACTAGCATCCGACCTGCTCGGCGTTTCTGATTTCGAAACGAAACGAACCCGACGGGAGAGCCGATGTCGCGGATAGCCCCGCTGGACCCGCCGTACACCGACCGGGCCGGCGCACTGCTCGCGCGCATGATGCCCGGGGAGGCCCCGCCGATCGGGCTGTTCCGGATGTTCGCCAGGAACATCCCCATGGCCGAGGCCATGCACGGATGGGGTCGCTACGAGTTGGGCAGACAGCTGACCCTGACCATGCGGGAACGCGAGATCGTCATCGACCGGACGTGCGCGCTGTGCGGCTGCGAGTACGAGTGGGGCGTGCACATGATGACGTTCGCCGAGCGGGTCGGACTCACCCGCGAGCAGGCGGCATCCCTGGCGCACGGCGGCCCCGCCGACGAGTGCTGGACGTCCGAGAGGGAACGGCTGCTCATCCTCGCCGTCGATGCGCTGCACGAGCGTTCCGACATCGACGACGCGCTGTGGACACGGCTCGTGCCGGTCTTCGACGAGGTCCAGTTGCTCGATCTGCTTCTGCTGTGCGGGTGGTACCACGCCGTCAGCTTCGCCGCGCGCGCCGCACGTGTGCCGAACGAACCCGGCGCGCCTGGCTTCGCCGACTTCCTCCCCATCGCCCCCCGGACCGACCGATGAGCACCGCCGGGGAGCACTCCGAGGCGCGACTTCGCC
Organism: Streptomyces aureus; assembly: GCF_000725495.1. Taxonomy (GTDB): domain Bacteria; phylum Actinomycetota; class Actinomycetes; order Streptomycetales; family Streptomycetaceae; genus Streptomyces; species Streptomyces aureus_B. The sequence continues at coordinate 36,438 of NZ_JNZD01000015.1, read as the reverse complement.
GACGCCGCCGCCTTGGCCCCGGCGCGGGCGTCGCACGCGGCCGGCGGGTGGCGGCCGATGTCGCCGACTACGCCACCGGCGGTGCGGTCGTCATCCACTGTCCGATGCGGGACGGCACCCGTTGAGGCAGGCCGGTACGCTCCGGGACGCGTTCGGCCGGCCTTTCGGCCAGGTCCGGCCACCGACGGACGCCGTTCGCGGTTGCCGGTTCGTCGATCGTCGAAGGTGGGCCGATGTCCTGGCCTGACGTCACGGTGGTCGATGCGTGCGTACGGCGTGACGGCCGGGGCGGCAGCCCCACGGCCGTCACCGACGACGACCCGGCCGCGACGGACGCGGACCGGCGTGCGGTCGCTGCCGCGGCCGGGGCCTCGCACGCGGCGTTCCTCGGCCCGGGGCGGACACCGGACGGTGGCCGGCCGGTCCGGTTCTTCACCGCCACCGCCGAACTGTCGGGCTGCGGTCACGGCACCGTTGCCGCGCAGGCCGTCCGGTTGACCCGCACCGCACTGGCCGAGCTGAACGACCGCCAGCACACCGGCGGCCGCACGTTCGACACCTTCGCGATCCGCCGCGCCGCCGGAATCGAGGTGTGGTTCGACCAGGGCCTCGTCGCGCTACGCCACCCGGCACCGGATGAGCGCGCCGCGATCGTCACCGCGCTCGGGCTCACCACGGACGATCCGCATCCGACCGACGCGCCACGGATCGCCGCGCCCGGCGCACCACGCATGCTGGTACCGGTCCACGACCGGTCGGCGCTGCTCCGAGCCCGCCCACACCTCGGCAGGCTGGCAGAGGCGTGCCGACGGTACGGGCTCCTCGGCTGCTTCGTGTACGTACCCCCGGTGGGCGACCGACCGGGTGCGGCGCGGATGTTCGCGCCGGCGATCGGTGTCGACGAGGACGTCGCCAACGCCAACAGCACGGGCTGTCTGGCCGCCCACCTGCTCGACACGACAGGGGCGCGGACGATCTCGATCGAGGTGGAGCAGGGCGACACGCTCGGCCGACCGGCCAGCGTGCTCGCTTCGGCCCGACGCGGGCCGGCGGGGATCACGACCCGGGTCGGCGGCTTGGCGATGGTCCGCGACTCCCACAAGCGGGTGTTCTGAGAGATCACGGACTCCCACCGGGCCGTGTCCGCATGCCCCTGATCTACCGGCGCACCTCGGCACTGGTCACCGCAGATCCCGGATCAGCCTCGCCAGGGCCGCGTCCACCTTGTTCTCGTCGAACTCCTCGGAGCCCACCAGCAGTGTCACGGAGCGCGAGCCGTTCCCGGTGACGGCGTTGCGCAGCTTGTGTCCGGTCTCCATGAAGCCGCTGTGGCCCCAGGTCACGAGCCCCTTCTGTTCGTAGCGCTCGACACCCAGGCCGTATCGGCCGCCCTCGCCGTCGGGCACGGTCCGCTTCATCTCGGCCAGTTGGGCCGCGGGCAGCAGCCGGCCACCCATCAGAGCGGTCCAGAAGGCGGTCACATCCGAGGCGGTGGAGATCAGCGCGCCGGAGGCGTCGGAGCCGGAGACGTTCCAGTCGGTCCAGTCACGCAGCTTTCCGCCGCGTTCGACGTAGGCCCGCAGCTCAGGGGACGGGAGCGTGGTGCGGTCGCCGGGCCAGGAGGTGTGCCGTAGGCCGAGGGGGCGGATGATCCGCCGTCGGATCTCGGTGGCGATGCTGTGCCCGGTGACTTTGCTGACGATCAGGCCGGCCAGGTTGTAGTTGGTGTTGGAGTACGAGAAACCGGAGGCGGGCCGGTCCGTGGGCGGGGGGAGCTCGAGAGCCTGCCGGACCGTCCACAGGGGCTCGAAGTGCTCCCAGCGATGGGCCGTTTCGTCGTTCCAGTAGGGAGCGTCCAGGTAGTCGGGCAGGCCGCTGGTGTGCTGCAGGAGCTGGCGTACGGTGATGCGGCGGCCGTCGTAGTGCTCGGTGCGGATGAGGCCGGGCAGGTAGTGGTCGACGCTGTCGTCGAGCCGGATGCGGCACTCGGCGGTGAGTTGCAGGACGACGGTGGCCACCCATGCCTTGGTGTCGCTGGCGATCCGGCTGTGCTCGTCGCCGGTGACCGGGCGATGGTTGAGGAGGTCGGCCATGCCGACACCGCCCTTCCAGGCGCCGCAGCGCCGGCTCTCGATCGCCATGCTGATGCCCGAGGCCCCGGCACCGCGCAGTGACTTCAGTGCCGACTGGAGCGGCCGGGTGTCGCACCGCGAGGTGACGGTGGTGGCGGAGACCGCGGGGGCGGCCAGCAACGAGGTCGAGACTGCCAGGGTCAGGGCCAGGGCCAGGCGCTTCGTGCGTCGCATGAAGTCCTTCTCCTCGGAAGGTCGGGATCGGGCTGTCTGTCGCCACGATCTCCGTCCCGGCGGGGCGCCCGGTATCCGCCGGGCCGCGGTCAGTCCCCCGCCGACCGGCGGGTGTCGTAGGGAATCCGCATCCGCACCCGGTATCCCCCGTCCGCGGCCGGTCCGGCCTCCAGGACACCGCCCAGCATCTCGGCGCGTTCCCGCAGTCCGATCAGGCCGTGCCCCGAGCCGGGCAGCGACAGTACGGAGCGGGTGGCGGCCGCATTGGTGACGGTCACCCCACAGGCGTCGGGGTCCTGCCACAGCCTTACGGCCGCGGTGGCGCCGGGTGCGTGCTTACGGATGTTGGTGAGTGCTTCCTGGACGCAGCGGTAGACCGCGCGCTGTGCCGGGGCGCCGAGGTCCGCGGGCAGGTCGCCGGTCAGCTCTGCCTCGATGCCGCCGGCCGCGACGAGCCGGTCGAGGTCGGTGAGGGTGGGCTGAGGGGTGAGCTCCGTCGTACGACCGCCGGAGACGCGCAGCAGGGCGACCATGTGGCGCAGTTCGTCGAGGGTGTCCACGCTCAGCGCCCGGATCGTGCGGGCACCCTCCCGGGTGCCGGGATCCTCGGCCGCCATCTGGAGCGCACCGGCCTGTACGGCGATCAGGCTGACCTGGTGCGAGACGACGTCATGCATCTCGCGTGCCAGTTGGGCGCGTTCGCGGGCAAGTTCCCTCTGGGCGTGCAGCAGTCGCTCGTGCTCGCGGGCTTCCTCGATCTCGGCGAGGCGGCGCCGCAGGTCCCGGCGGGCCTGGACGAGCCGGCCCAGCAGGACGGGTGAGGCGGCGGTGGCCAGGGTGTAGAAGAAGTTGACGGCGGTCCAGGTCCGCTCCCCCGAGAAGGCGTCACCCGGCGGCCAGGGCAGGACGGCGGCCAGCGCGAAGAGCAGCGCGCACAGGGTCAGCGGACGGCGGTCGCGAGCACGCTCGGCGAGCGTGAACAGCGCGGCGAACGGGGCGAACACGAGGTCCAGCGCGAGGGTGGCGGGGAGGGTGAGCAGAAAGACCCCGAGCGGGAAGCGGCGGCGTACCGCCAGCACGCCACAGGCCAGGACGGCCAGAGCGACCGCGACCGGTGAGGCGCGGCCCTCGTCCCACAGCGCCACCACGGCGTCAGCGACGGCAATTGCGACCACCAGCGCGTCCACACCCCGCGACCGCGCGACGGTCACCGCTTCGCCCCCTGATCCACGAGCAAGCCGGCTCGCTGGGCAAGCAGCGCGGCCTGCACCCGGCTGCCCACCCGAAGTTTGCCGAGGATCGTGCTGACATGGTCCTTCACCGTGCTCGGGCTCAGGTGAATTCGGGCCCCGATCTCGGCGTTGGACAGTCCCTCGGCGACCAGGACGAGCACCTGACGCTCCCGATCGGTGAGGTGCCCGACCCTTGCCACGCCCTCGTCCGCCTCCGGGTGCCCCCGAAGCACCGCGTGCGACGCCTTGGGCGACAGCACCACGCCGCCCGCGGCAAGGGTGCGCACCAACTGCGCCAACTGTTCCGGCTCGGTGTCCTTCAGCAGGAAGCCGGCCGCACCGCTGCGCAGGGCGGTCAGCACGTACTCGTCGGTGTCGAACGTGGTCAGCATGGCCACCACGGGCGGCTCGGGCAGCGCCCGCACGGCACGCAGCACGGTCAGCCCGTCGACGTCCGGCATCCGGATGTCGAGCAGCAAGACGTCCGGGCGCTCACGGCGCACCACCTCGACCGCCTCCGCACCCGCCGCGGTCGCGACGACGCGGACGTCGTCGGAAACACTCAGGATCAACTCGAACCCGGAACGGACGAGCGCCTCGTCGTCCACGACCACCACACGAATCACTCGAGACATCCACAGAGGCTACGCCGTCACGTCAGGGGCCCGGCAGGACAGGAGCCGGTCGACGGGGCGACCCCTGCCGACCGGTGGGGGCAAGTCCCCCGGGCGAGCGCGGCGCTCCCCGAGGCAAATGTGCAAGCGACGCGTCCCATTCAAGCGCCGCGTCACAGTGTGGAACTTGTGCGCCTGACCCGCCCTGCTCCGCTGAGGCTGACTTCGCAGAAGAGGACAGCCTCCGGGCTCAGGTGTCGTCAGCGGGTGCCGGGCTCGTGTGGGATGTCGTCGACCGGCTCTGCGGGCGAGCGGCGGAACGTGGCGCGATAGTCCCGCGGTCGCCGGCCCGTGTGCCGGGCGAAGACGGCGCTGAACGTACTCGCGTCGGCGTACCCGACGTCGGCCGCGATGCGTGCGACAGTCCTGTCGGTCGTCTCCAGCAGATGCCGGGCCCGGCCGACCCGAGCGGACTGCAGGTACGCGAGCGGGGTCTGGCCCGCCTCCTCACCGAAGCGACGGAGCATCGTCCGCGTGCTCACGTGAAACGCCGCGGCGAGGGCGGGGAGGTCGTAGCGGGACCCCAGATTCCGGTCGAGCCACCGCTTCACGCCATGTGAGAACTCGCGCCCCGCGACGGGCAGCAGCGCCGGATCGACGTACGGGGCCTGGGTGGTACGGGCGTCGTCGACGAGCGCCACGCGCGCGGTGCTGCGGGCGACGCCGGGGCCGTCCTGTTCGCGGATGAGCTGGAGTGCGAAGTCGTACATGGCACTGAAGGCGGCCGTGGTCGTCACCCCGCGGTCCGTGACGACCAGGCGCTCGGGGCACACCTTGACGTCGGGGTACCGGCGGGCGAGGCGATCCGCGAACAGCCAGGAGGTCGTCGCCTCGCGCCCGTCGAGCAGGCCGGCCTCGGCAACGAGGAAGGCGCCGACGCAGATCGACACCACGGCGGCTCCGGCGACTGCCTGCGAGCGAATGGCTGCCACTTCGGGCCTCAGGTTCGCCATGGCCGCGTCGAGATCGAGCGCGGGCGAGAGCTCGAAGCCCGGCACGATCAGCACGTCCACCGGGCGCATGGCCGAGACGCCGACGGTCAGACCACCGGACGTGATGACGCGCCGCCTGGGCGAGACCACGAACGCTTCGCACGAGGGTCGTACCGCCCCCTGCGCCTCGGCGACATGACGGGCCATCACCAGCAGGTCCGGAACTCCGAACACCTCCGAGCCGAAACACCCGGGGTAGGCCAGCACTCCCAGTCGTAGTGCACTCATGTGTACTCCTGGCACGAACGGGTGGCGATATCACCGCAGTATCTGGCGATGCCGCCGTTTCTGAGGGCGACAGTCTCCTGCCACGCTGCCTCGCATGACAACCGCACACCCGCGACTCGACGACCCCCTGGACGACTTCACGCACCGCGTCATCGACGTCGACACGGTCGCCAAGACCGTGCACGTCATCGGGTCGGGACCGGCCGTCGTCCTGCTGCCCGAGATGCCGGGGATCAGCCCTGACGTCGCACGCCTGGCACGCTGGCTGCGCGATGCCGGCTTCCGCGTGTATCTGCCCTCCTTGTTCGGCGTCGACGGCGCCTACCCGACCGCCGACGCGGGCCAAGCCGTCGTCCGGCGTGCCTGCGTCAGCGCCGAGTTCCGTGCATTCGCCGGTGGCGGCACCAGCCCCGTCGTGGCGTGGCTGCGCGGACTCGCACGCGTGGCGCACGCGGAGTGCGGCGGCCCGGGCGTCGGTGCGGTCGGGCTGTGCTTCACCGGCAACTTCGCCCTGACCATGACCCTCGAACCCGCCGTCGTCGCCCCCGTCGTCAACCATCCCTCACTCCCCCTCGACGACCCAGGGGGCCTGGAGCTCGCAGCCGATGACGCCGCCCGCGTGGCCGAGCGCATCCGACGCGACGGCCTCAAGGTGCTCGCCTACCGCTTCGAGAACGACAGGTGGTGCACCGGCCAACGGTTCGCGGCCTACCGCACTCTGCTCGGCGACGCGTTCGACGGCCGGGTGCTCACGGACGAAGTGGCGAACTCGAACCCGCCGCCCTTCTTCCGTGACGTCGTCGGCTGCGCCCACAGCGTCACCACGGCCCATCTCGTCGACGAGCAGGGTCACCCCACGGCGCGCGCCCGTGACGAGATCATCGCCTTCCTCGCCGAACGGCTGGGGGCGACGACACCCGACATGGGAGCCGACGGGCCGAACTGATGCCAGCGCTGGACCGATTCAGGCCACCCGCTGTGGTGGCCTCCTTGCCACCGACGACGAGGCTCGCGCAGCGCCCGACCACGTCCAGGGCCGGGCCGCGACCAAGGCCCCAAGGCCGGTGACGTCGTACCCGTCGCCCCCGCGGGCCGTTGTTCCGTCCGGACGGCCCGGTCCGGTCCTGTCGTCAGTTCCGGGCCGCGCGACGGCGTACGACGACGACCGCTCCCGCGCCGACGGCGAGGATCGCGGCGGCCGCGCCCGTCAGGGGCAGGACGTCACCGGAGCCGGTGTCCGCCATCCCGCCGCCGGTCGTCGACGAGCCCGAGGCCCCGGTCGCCGTCGAGCCGCTGCTGGAACCGGAGTTGCCCGTGGAGGACGTCGAGCCGGACCCGCCGGTCGAGCCGCCGCCCGTGGAGCCGTTGCCGCCCGTGGAGCCGGACCCGCCCGTCGAACCGCCGGCGCCGTCCACGTCGAGCAGGATCGGGGCCGAGTCGTTCTTCTTGTTCTTGTCGTACGGGCGCTCCTCGACGCCCAGCCTCACCGAACCCTCGGCCCCGGGGACGACCTTGTCGATCCGAAGCTTGAAGTAGTAGGTGACGGAGCCCTTCTCCTCGATCCAGTAGTTGGCGAGGCCGCAGCTGTAACTCCCGGCGGCCACCTTCGAGCAGGCGCCGGACGGCTCGGTCACCGTCGTGCCGGCGGGCATCTTGATCAGGACCTTGGCGACGGGGTGGCCCGTGGCGGACAGCACCCAGCCCGGCCCCGCGTTGGTGAACTTGGCGTTCAGGGAGACCGTGTCCCCGACGCGGCCCTTCAACCGGGTGACCGGCACCTGGAAGTCGGCCGTGTTCGCCGCGGTGACCGGCAGGCTGACGGAGTCCCAGTCCGGGTGGTTCACGTCGTCGTCGCCCACCGGCGTGGTCGAGGGCAGCTCGGTCAGCTTCACCGCGGGCCCGGTGCCCCGGACGGTCTCCTCGGTACCGTCCTCGCCGCCGGAGTCCTGCGTGGCCACCGTCATGCGGAGGGTTTCGTACAGCGCGTGGTCGAGGACGTCCACCTTCAGTGCCTTCTCGGGCGCGTACACCGAACCGGCCTTCACCGTCTGGTCGAACTCGCAGACCGCGGTGGAGTGGCTGGGGTTTTCGTCGAAGGAGCCGATCTCGTAGCGGGTGCAGTTGGACGGCAGATCCCGGGGGGCCAGGCCACGACTGACGGTGTAGGACAGGTAGACCTTGTCGAGATCAGTGGTGCCCTTGTTCGCGAACGTACCGGGCACCTGGAAGCTTCCGCCGGGCTTCACCCCGTCGACGGAGGCCAGCGGGGCGAGCGCCAGCCCGGCCGAAGACCCGTCGGCGGAAGCGGGCACGGAGGCGAGGCCGATCAGGCCGACGACACCGACCGCGGCTGAGGTCAGCGTGGCCGCGATCCTGCGTGACGGGCGACGGTGGAAAGAGGTCCGGTGCATGTGGGGGGGATCCCTCGAAACGAATCGGCGGACAAGTACAGACGAACGACAGGGGAACGGTGATCCCCGAACATCAGACCCCTTTGGCCACCGGACGGTTGTACGAGGCGGCCATCTGCCTTTCTCAACCACGATCTTGTCGTGGCCATTCATCCAGGAGGACGCGGCCAGGCCGCAGCGGAAACCGCAGTCAGTGAAGCGATAGGGGCACAGCGGCGCAGGTGGCGGAAGCCTCGCACGAGCTCCGTACGGACAGCCCGGTCGACCGCTAAGTGCACCGCAGCGGCGTACTGGTGTCGTGCACCGACGGGATCGCACGGGCTGAACGGGTGGGGCACTCGCTTACTCGGCGGGTGCCGAGAAGTCGACCCGCATCACTGTCCGTCCCCGGCGTGGGGGTGTCCGTCGGGGGACCCGGGCGGCGGTGACGGCGGGGGTCCGCCCTGGCCGGTCCGCTGCTGGTCGTGGAGTTCCACCAGCCGTCGGTTCTTCTCGTACCAGCGCTTCATCCACCGAGGGATCAACACCGCGGTCACCGCCAACGGGACGGCGAACACCACCAGCACGGCGAGCGCCGCGCCCGGCCGGTCCCGCAGCACCCCCGCGACGGCGAAGCACCCGACGCTGAGCAGCGCGGCGAAGAGGGCGAACTTCTTCGCTCCGTTCGCCTCGTAGGTGGTGACACCCCGACGCGCCGATGCCGGCTCTTCGGCCGTGACAGACGGGGTCGTGCCCGGCCGCGCGGTGGGAGCGTCCCACATCGGCAGAAGCGGGCCCCCGGCGCGCAGCCGTTCCTGAGTCTGCCGGGCACGCTGTCGAACCGGCGGTGAATCGTTCCGGACGAAGACCAGGCGGATGGTGCTCTTGCTCGGCATCTCGGTCGCCTGGAGGTCGTAGCCGAACTCGAAGCCGATCGCCGTGATCCTGTCGGAGTGCCTGCCCTCGAGACCGCCGAGCAGGAACTCGGCCCGGCCTCGCCCGTCGAAGCGGGACAGTATCTCCGGGTCTTTCATGGTGCGGCTCACTTCCCCTGCCTGGCTGCTCTGTCCTTCTCGCTGCCGGTCTCCCAGGCGTTCTCGAACGCCACGAGCAGATCGCCGCCCGGCGGCGCCGCCTCGACGGTCTGCCGGCCGTTCTTGGGAGCGAGGTATCCCAGGACGGTCGGGTCCGCGATCAAGGCGGCGACCGTGTCCACCAGGCCGAAGTTGGCGGCCGCGTCCGCGTCGCGGCCGGCCGCGACGACCCGTGAGATGCCCTTGAGGGCGCCACCGAACGGCGGCGCGCCGAGGGCGTCCTGGGCCAGGGTCCGGTTGGAGACCACGGAGTCGCCGCCGACGGCTCGAGCGGCGCCGTGCAGTCCCGGCGCGCCGAGTGCGAAGACACCCGACGCGATCCCGACCGTCGCGGCCCCCGCCGCGAACACCGGGGCCGGCGGGCCGGTGACCGATGCACGGACTCCGATCTCCGACTCCACAGCCTCGGCCACATCGTCGCGTTCGTGCTGGTAATCGGTGCACAACGCGACCGGATCGGCGGTAGCCGGCGCACAGCGGTGGGAGCCGTTGTTCTAACGTCGTTGCATGAAGCAGGAGTTGAGGGTGGCGGCCTACGCCGTGTGTGTACGAGACGAGGCGATCCTCCTCGCGCGCCTGACGTTGAGGGACGGCAGCAAACGCTGGACGCTGCCCGGTGGAGGAATCGACCACGGCGAGGACCCGTACGACACCGTGATCAGAGAGGTCGAGGAGGAGACCGGGTTCGCGATCGAACCGACGGTGCTGCTCGGTGTCGACTCGCAACGGCACACCTATCCGCGCCGTCTCGGCGCCACCGCCGACTTCCAGAGCCTGCGGATCGTCTACGAGGCCAAAGTCACCGGCGGCGAACTGCGCCACGAAGCAAACGGCTCCACCGACATGGCGGCCTGGCATCCGTTGAAGCAGATACCCGCACTGGACCGGGTGCTGCTTGTCGACGTCGGGCTCACTCTCTGGCGGGAGCGCCCGGTGATCGGTCGTGCACCGGGGATACCCGAACCGCCCCCAGCACCCCCGCCCGGCGGAGCCCCGAGGAAGTAACTCCCCCTGGCAGGGAGTAAGCGCCCCCTTCGAGGCCGGGGCGCACACCGCCTGACGGCCCACCGTCACGGCCGCGCCTCTCGGGGGCCCACCGAGCGAGGAACCACGGGAACCCGTGCCGCTCTCGACGCGGACGGCAGGAGCAAGGTCGCCAAGCGCAGGTACAGCGACAGCCGGTGGGCACGCTCCGAGGCGGTCCTCGTTCGGATCGGCCACCGGGTTCGCGGGCTTCGCGCCGAGTACGGTCGCGGCTGTGCATCCTCGGATGTGGTGCGGACGCCAGCACGAAGGAAGGCCAACCATGATCCTCCCGAAGGTCAGAGATCCTCGCTTCGTGACGATCCGCCGCGGTGGGACCCTCACTGATGCGGACCACCATCTCCTCGCCCTCTGGGCGGCGGACTGCGCGGAGCACGTCCTTGACCTCTTCGAGTCGGCCCAGCCCGCAGACCCACGACCCCGCCAGGCCATCGAACATGCCCGCGCCTGGGTGCGTGGCGAGGTCAAGATGATGCAGGCCCGCGCGGCGGGCGGCCATGCCATGGGCGCGGCCCGGGACCTGCGCGGGGCAGCACGGCACGCCGCTTACGCCGCCGGCCAGGCCGCGGTCGTCGCACACGTCGCCGCGCACGAGCTCGGTGCGGCTGCCTATGCGATCAAGGCCGCACGCTCCGCCGCATCAAGAGACGAGAGTGAGGCCGCGGGGCGACTCGAGTGCCGATGGCAGCGCGACCAGCTCCCGGAGGCGATTCGCGAGCTCGTCCTTGACGACCAGCGACTGCGCAACGACATCTGCTGGTCCGTGTTCGACTGCTGAGGCGGCTGCGGCGGCAATACCCCCAGCCTGCTCCTGGGTGCGGGGGCCGGTGTCGGCCTGGACCTCGTTGACGATCAGGTCGTCGCGCCCGCTGGCGGTACCGCGGCCGATGCCGGCGGTGCAGCGGGCGGCCCCAGGGCTGGACCGGGGGCTGGATGCAACCGCCCTTGAGCGCGGTCGCACACGACGGGTGTTGGTGCCCCTCCTACCAAGAGTTCAGGACGAAGAGGTCGTACCAGATAGCGCGGGGACCGCGGGGAAGTGTGATCGGCGGTGGCTTCAGGGAAGTCGCCGCCGATCACGTCCATCAGCGCATATCTGTGAGCAGGGTGTTGAGCTCAGCCTCCTGCTGTGCCGGTGACATCGGCGGGTTCGAGTGGTCGATGCCGAAGGTCTTCAGCACCTGGTCCATCTGGGCGTCGAGAAACGTCCAGCCGGTGTTGTCCAGCGGCTGCAACGTGGCCTGATCGGCATCCCAGAGATCTCGCAGGGACTGGGCGGCCTTGTGGGCACCGGATGCGTTCCCCGTCCGCGCGTCCTTGAGCGAGGTCGAGGCCAGTGCCTTCAGCGCGTCGACCTTCGCTGCCGGGAACTTCTTCACGGCCTGGCCGGGGGCGAGGTGAACGGTGGAGGTGGCGTCTTCCTCCGGCGCCGGTCCGACGTGCGGCTGGCTGTGCGCCCAGCCCAGCAGTGCCCCCGTGGCGACCGCGAGGAGGCCGAAGCCGGCCAGCGCGACACGCTCCCGTCGCGGATCGGCGGCGACCAGCGGGATGTGCGTGGCGTCGTAGGTCTCGGTCACGTCGGAGCGCGTCACCGTCAGGTAGACGACGGTCGCCAGGATCAGACCGAGGAAGATCAGGCTGGTGGTGAAGGTGCCCAGCGCGAGACCGGTCGGCTCGCCGGGCTGAGCGACCTTGGGGGAGGCGAGCCAGTCGCCGATGTTGGCGCCCAGGGGGCGGGTCAGGATGTAGGCGAGCCAGAAGGACAGCACCGGGTTCGCGCCGAACTTCCACAGCAGTGTGATCGCCGCGATGAGGCCGAGAGGCAGGAGGACCGAGACTCCCGGGCTCCAGCCGGTGAGCTCGAGGGTCCAGTCGCCGGTCGCGGTGCCGAGCGCGAAGGTGACGAGAACGGTGAGCCAGTAGAAGGACTCACGCGGCAGCGTGTTGACCGAATGGATGGAGAGGGTGCGCTCGCGCAGCCACCACACACCGAAGACCACGGCGAGCAGGACCGAGAACACCGTGGTGCTGATCCACAGCGGCACGTTGAGCTGGTCGGTCAGGATGTCGGTGTAGAGCGTTCCCGTGACGCTGACGACGACCACGGTCAGCCAGTACGGGAACGGGACGTACCGCTTCAGCCGCAGCTGGACGCCCAGGACCAACACGAACACCGCGGTGAAGATCCACGCCGTGTTCACCAGGCCGACGCCCAGCTTCATGTTGATCCAGTCGGCGAAGCTCTCACCGACGGTCGTGCACAGGACCTTGATCACCCAGAACCAGATGGTGACCTCGGGAACCTTGTTCAGCATCAGCCGCCCTCTGCGGTGGCCGGTGCCCACTTCGTTTGTCGTCGTCATGCGGCAAGGCTGGCTCGGCCAACCTGCACTCAACCTGACTACGCGATCGCCTCCGGTGTGGGGAAGATGACCTCGACGCGACCATGACCGTCGGCGATCGCGCGAACCGCCACGCCCGCGGACGCGGCAAGGCGCTTCACCACGGCCAGCCCCAGCCCGTGCCCGTCGCCACTGGTCACACCCGCTTCGAAGACCCTGTCGACCTCCGCCGGATCGAACCCCGGACCGTCGTCGAGGACATCGATCACGATCCCCTGCGGCTGCACGCGCCCCGTGACCCAAACGCGCGACTTTGCGTGCCGCAGGCCGTTCTCCAACAGGGGTGACAGCACAGCGACGACGAATTCCGTGGCCACGGCGACATCGACGTCGGCCGGGACGGCGAGATCAATGGCACGACCAGCGATCGCCTGTCGCGCCGCTGCCGTGAGATCGCAGCTGGTACCGCCGTCGATCCGTGACCGGGCGGAGCCCAGAATCGTCGCAATCGCCGCGTTCAGACGGTCGACCTCGGTCAGCACGGACTCCGGTGCCAGATGATGACCGGAGAGCTGGGCCAGCTGGGCCTCACCCCGCAGCGCCGTCAACGGGGTCCGCAGTTCGTGGGCGATCTCATCGGTGAGCCGGCGCTCGTCGGCGAGCGCGTTGTCCACACGGTCGAGCAGGCGATCGAGGGTTCGCCCAAGTTCCCCGAACTCGTCGCGCGGAACGCCGAGGTCGAATCGGCGCCCGGGTTCGTGATCGCCCCAGTCGTCGGCGAGAGCGGCCATGACGCGGACCACCCGCAACGCACGACCCACCACGACGTGTGCGACGACGCCCGCGAGAAGGATCACGATGCCGCCCAGCATGAGCGACATCATCAGGCTGCGCTGCTCCGACGTCTCATACGGTGTCAGGTCGACCCGCACGACCGCCATGACGTGGTGGCCCTCGAGTCTGATCGGCCGGGCGTAAAGAAGGTGACTGCCGACCGTGGTGGTTTGGGACCGCCCGGAACGAACCAGCCCGTCGACGCGGTCGGCGACACTGTCCGGCACGATCCCGTCGATGAGGTGCCCATCGGCGTAGACCCACGAGACCGTGTCCAGCGCTTCGTTGCCGCCCTCGATCAGCACGACGTGGCGATCGCGTACGACTACGTTCGGCGCCACCGCCTCTGCACGGGTGTGCGCCAGGGTGTTCGCGTCGGCGTCGGTCACCTGGCTCAGCAGCACGTGTGAGACCACCACCAGGACGGCGACCACCGCAGTTGCGATCAGAACCGCGAGCGCGACAACTCGCCCACGGAAGCCTGTCACTCCCATCGGTAGCCCACTCCGCGGACCGTCGCCAGGCGCTCGGCGACGCCCAGCGCACCGAGTTTGGTCCGTAGCCGCCGGACAAAGGAGTCAAGGGTGTTGTCGCTGACCTGCGCGCCGTGCGGCCAGCCGGCGGCAACGAGGGCGTGGCGGCGCACTGCGTCGCCCTGCGAAGCGACCAGCCTGCCCAGCAAGCGGAATTCGGTCGGCGTCAGGCTCTCGCTCGTCGAACCGTGGATCACGACGTGCTTCGCCGGGTCGAGAACGACGCCACTCTGCGGGGTCGCCGCGGTTGTTCTGCGGAGCAGGGCGCGGACCCTCACCAGGAGCTCCGGGATGTCGAACGGTTTCGTCATGTAGTCGTCGGCTCCCGCCTCGAAGCCGCCCACCTTGTGGTGCATGCCATCGAGCGCGGTGAGCATCAGGACCGGAGCATCGACGCCACGTGCCCGCAGCGCCAGGCAGACATCGCGGCCGTCGGCGTCGGGGAGCCCCAGGTCCAGAACGATCAGGTTCGGGGTCGGCTCGAGGTTGCTCAGCAGGCTGTCCGCCGTGGGAGTCACGGCGATCCTGTGACCGTCGTGCTCGAGGGCGCGCTTGAGGACGTCGCGGACTGCCGCGTCATCCTCACACACCATGATGAAAGCCACGCGCTGCCCCTAGGTCGTCCAGCCGGATGCTTCATGCTTCGTGCTTCGCGGTCGCCACGCTTGCCTCCCGTGGGACTCGTGACGGCGTCCCCTTCCGGCCCGGATGGACGGTCCTGATCCCGGCGAGCTGCCGTGCTTACGCGCACCGTTCACCTCGGAACGACGAGCGCAGATCAGACGCCTGAATGACTACAGCCCTGTAGACGTCATCAGGAACTCTAACCGCTCACCGGGAGGGGCTCCCGCATCTCGAGTCGAGGCGACCGAGAAGGCCCCCGCCTTCGACGGAACGCCGCCGTGGCCCCGATGGGGGCTCACGGTACCCTCTGCCCCTACAGGGTGTAGTGGAAGAGCAGGAATTGTTTGCAAGCTCACACCTTGTCGGAATATCAGGCAGAAAGTCCGGTCGCGCGGCACAGCGCCTGGCCCCATCCGGTTCAGCGCCCGGCGTCTCGGCGACCGGCGGCCGGCGTCTCGGCCGCCACGCGCGACTCATGTTTTTCATTTCGTCCGGGCCGCTCAAGCCACGTCCTGACTGCTGCGCTCCGGGTCGGTGACGTCCACACGCGTTGCGGCCAGGTACACGACCAGTCCGACTACCACCATCAGGAACAGTGCGCTGGTCACGACCGTACCCAGCTCCAGACCACCGTCCCCGCTCGGCCGGGAGAGGTAGTCCCCGATGGAGGCGCCGAGCGGACGGGTCAGGATGTAGGCGAGCCAGAAGCTCCACACCGCGTCCAGGTCGAGCTGGAAGTGTGCCAGGCCCACAGCGGCGATGGCGAGGCCGAACAGCACCGCGGACAGCCAGTAGCCGAGGTGAAGCCGCTCCGAGACAAGGTCGCCGGCGGCGGTGCCGAGGGCGAAGGCGAACAGGACGGCCACCCAGTAGAAGGACTCGCGGCTGGTTGCGTCGATGCTGTGGATCGACAGGGTGCGCTCGCGCCGGTACCAGACCACGAACACGATCGCGAGGCCGATCGCGAAGACCGTGGTGGTCATCTCGAGCGGGGCGCCCGTGGCATCGACGAGGATGTCGCTGGCCAGGGTGCCGACGATGCTGACCAGGGCGACGACCGGCCAGTACAGACCCGCCCGGTACTGCGCGCTGCGGAACTGGGCGGCCAGCACGACGGCCAGCAACGTACTCATCAGCACTGACACCCCGGTCAGGCCGAGACCGGCCTTCCGGTTCAGCAGATCGGCCGCGGTGTCGCCGACCGTCGCGCAAAGGATCTTTATGGTCCAGAAGTAGACCGTGACTTCGGGGACTTTGTTCCAGCCCTGCCGAGGGCCGAACTGCGGAACCGCAAGCGGAGTCGCCACTGGGAACCCGGCCGTCTCAGAGCTTTCAAAGGTCATGGTGCTCGACCGTGCCGCCAGGAACCTGAACACATCCTGACCACCGCGCGGCACCACGCACGCCGGTCGCTTCGAAGCAGCATGGCCCCCATGAACCATGGCTCGAACCACCGCCGCATACCGGCCGTCCGTCCCTCACCAGCCGATACAACGGACGAAGGCCCCCTTGAGCACAACACGCCCCCCAGCCCACCCACCGAATGAGCGTGCCGGCGCCTGGCTGAAGCACCGGCTGAACCGGGCGGTGGTTCTTTCCTATGCAGCCGCGGCACTGCTCCCCGCCCCGGGGCTATGGCTGCGGTGCACCCACCGCGTGCCGCTCGGCCCCGTGCTGCAAGTACCGCTGCCCCCGCTTCCGTCCTGCTGGCCCTGGTGCTCTGCTGGCTGATCACCGCCATGATCCTCATCGTGGCCATGCCGGTCGCCGCCGGGGGACGGCCTGGACGAGTACGGGCGACGGCGACCAGCCGACGATGGTGGGACTCGTCCTCCTCCCCACCCTCCTCAGCCCCCTCGTCATCGGGGCCCTGCTGCCCCTGATGAACGGCAGTGGCACGGCCGCCCTCGCGGCCACAGGGCACACGACCCGCGGCGGCTTCGCGCTCGTCGGCAGCAAGGGACCTTGCGGCCGGATGAAAAAGTCGCCGGTCTCATGCAACCGTCGTGCCCCTTCGGGAGTCTTGTGTGCGTCGATCTTGACCGGGTCATGTCGGGCGCAGCCCGGGTGTGCCGGTACACCGCCGTCCGTTCCGAGTTCCCCTCTCTGGAGGACCCGTGCGTAAACGCACCCTGCTGATGTCCGCCACGCTGCTGGCCTCCGGCCTCACCCCTCTGATCGTGGTGAGCGCCGAGGCCGCCGGTGGCACGCCGGGCGACGTGAACAAGGACGGCTATCGCGATGTCGTCGTGTCCGCCCCCGACGCCACGGTGGCCGGTCACGCCAAGGCCGGTGCCGTGGTCGTCCTGTACGGCACCTCGCACGGCATCGATCCCTCCAGACGCACCGTGCTGACCCAGAACTCGACCGGTGTCCCAGGAACGGCGGAAGGCGGTGACCGCTTCGGCGCGGCCGTCGTTGTGCACGACCTCAACGGCGACGGGTACAGCGACCTGGTCGTGGGAGCCCCCGGCGAGGACGTCGCGGGAGACGACGGCGGCGGCTCGGTCACCGTCGTCTACGGCACCGCGTCGGGTCTGACGAGAGCGAAGACGGTCCAGGACCCGTGGCCGGCCTCGCACGACGCATACGGACGCACGCTCGCCGTGGGAACCTACAACGGTCTGAACCCGGTCAACGACGGCAAGCTGTCGATCGCCGTCGGCGCCAACGACGCCGAAGTCACCTTCGTACCGGCTGACTTGTCCGCGCAGTCCAACACCTCGGGCAGCGGCTTCGCGTTCAACCCGGCCCACGGCATCGTCGCGCTGACGCCGATCGACGTTCCCGGCACCGACGACGACCGTCTGATCGTCCACGGCCGGGGCACGGGTGACGGAGGCTGGGGCTACGACGGCACAGGCGACGACCCGCGTACCGCGTTCGCCGACCCGGCCGGCTTCGAGGGCGCCGACCTGCCCGCCGGCACCACGTCGGCCGTGGGCGATCTGAACGGCAACGGCTCACCCGATCTCGTCATCGGCAACCCCGAAGACCCCACGCAGAGCCCGGACACCTCGCTCGGCGGCCGGGTGACCATCTACTACGACGCCGGATACTCCGGCTCCCCGAACCGGGTCCAGACCATCACCCAGGACACCCCGGGCGTGCCGGGATCCGGATAGGCGAAGGACCGCTTCGGCGCCTCCCTCGCCATCGGTGACACCGACAAGGACGGGCGCGCCGACCTCGTGATCGGCGCCCCGGGCGAGAACGGAGGCAGCGGCGCGGTCACCGTCATACGCGGCACCGCGACCCTCCTCGACACGGCCCACGCCGTCACCTGGACACAGAACAGCACCGGAGTCCCCGGCGGTTCGGAGACGGGCGACGCCTTCGGTACGGGCGTACGGGTCGTCGACCTGAACAAGGACGGCTACGCGGACCTCGTCATCGGCGCTCCCGGAGAGGACGGCGGGGCGGGTGCCGTGTGGTGGCTGCGGGGCTCGGCCTCCTCCGTCACCGCGACCGGAGCCGTCAGCGCCGGCGCCGGAGGTACCGGCCTCGGCTCGGCCGGTGGCGCGCACCTCGGCAACGTGGTGACCGGCCCATGACGTCGCTCCGCTCCCTCCCACCTTTCCTCGATCCCGGAGCCCCCATGTCCTCCCGCACCGCCGGCCGCGTCCGCGTCCCGGGCGCCTTCACCTCCCGAATCCTGGCCTCCGCCATCGCCGTCAGCACCGCCGCCACCCTGACCGCCGTCGCACTGCCGGCCACAGCCGTCGCGGACGCGCCCTACCGGGGCGCCAACACCGCCGCGGTCCAGGACGACTTCAACGGCGACGGATACCGCGACGTGGCCGTCGGCGCGCCCGGAGCCGCCAACGGCTCCGTCGACGCGGCGGGCGCGGTCGTCGTGCTGTACGGCTCGGCAAACGGTCTCGCCGCCTCCCACCGCACCGTGATCACGCAAGCCACCTCCGGCATCCCCGGAACACCGGAGGAATGGGACCGGTTCGGCACCGCCGTCACCTCCGCCGACATCGACCGCGACGGCTACGCCGACCTGCTCGTCGGCACCCCCGACGAGTCCGTGGGCACGATGGGGGGGCATCGGTTCGCTCACCGTGGTGTGGGGAGGCCCGTCCGGCCTCAAGGGCGGAGCTTCCGTCCCGACGCCGACCGGCCTGGACGAAGGTTGTCGCTTCGCGGCCGGTCTCGCCGTCGGCGACGTCAGCGGTGACGGAGCCCCCGACGTCTCCGTCACGGGAGAGTGCGGCGCCACCACCTACACCGGACCCTTCACCCGCACCGGCACCCCGGCGGCACGGAACTTCGTCAACGACCTCGGCACCAACCGCGGAGTCGTCGTGGGCGACGTCGACGGCGACGGGAGAGCCGAACGCTTCTGGCTGCCGGGCCCGACCGACGGAGACGAGAGCGGCCCCGTCTACGCAGAAGGACACGACGGCAGGTACACCGAACTGCCCCTCGCCGACGGACTGTCCGGCCAGATCGGCGACATCAACCGCGACGGATACGGCGACCTCGTCACCGGAGCGCCCTACGACGCGTCCCTCGGCTCGTCCCCCTCCACCCACCGCGGCGGCGAGATCCAGGTTCTCTACGGAAGCGCCCAAGGCATCGCCCCCGGCCAGAAGCCGCAGATCATCCACCAGGACACGCCCGGTGTACCCGGCAGCGGAGAGAACGGCGACCAGTTCGGCATGTCGCTGGCCGTCGGCGACACCAACGGCGACAAGTTCGCCGACGTCCTGGTAGGAGCACCCTGGGAGGCCCTGGGATCCGTCAAGGGCGCCGGACAGGCGACCCTGCTGCGCGGATCGGCCACCGGGCTCACCGCCACCGGCTCGCTCGCCTACACACAGGACACCAGCGGCGTGCCCGGAACAGCCGAGAGCGGCGACCTGTTCGCCACTTCGACGCACCTGGTCGACGTCACCAAGGACGGCAAGGCCGAGGTGATCGTGGGCGCCCCTGGCGAGAACCTGGACGGCCTGCTGTGGACGGCCCGCGGATCCGCCGCCGGACCGGTGACCAGCGGATCGACGACGATCAGCGGAACAGGCGCCGGTCTCACACGCGAGTACACCGAGATCGACTTCGGAGAGGCACTCCCGGGCGCGCACTCCACCGTCTGAGGGACATGACAGGACACCGACGCCGTGGACCCGGCCGGTCCACGGCGCCGCTCCACCCTCTCCTGCTCCCAGGCGAGCCGTCCGGTCCTCACGTCACGCCGCACTCCCCCGGGCGGGGTCGCGATGGGCCAGGATGCCCGTATGAGAACGCCCTTCGGCCGTCCGAGTCTGCGCCCCTTCCTTCCGTACAAGCAGCCCGCCGCGCCCGGCCACGACGGGGTGGTCGCGTACTTCCTGGGCACCAGTTCCGTGCTGTTCTCCGACGGGGAGACCTCGGTGCTCAGCGACGGATTCGTCAGCCGGCCGGGGCTGTTGCGGGTGGCGGCGGGCAGGATCTCGCCCGACCGCGCGCTCGTACGCGCCGCGATCGACCGGCTCCGGGCGCGGGACCTCGCGGCGGTGTTCTGCGCTCACTCCCACTACGACCACGCCCTGGACGCCCCGGTGTGGGCGCTGGAGACCGGCGCGGACCTGATCGGCTCACGGTCCACCGCGAACATCGGCCGGGGCTCGGGCGTGCCGGAGTCGTCCCTGCGCGTGGTCGCGGACGGGGACACGGTGTCGTACGGGCGTTTCGGGCTGACCTTCCTGGACTCCGTGCACAGCCCCGGCGACCGCTTCCCCGGCACCGTCGACGAGCCCCTCGTCCCACCGGCCCGCGCGGGCGCCTGGCGGACCGGCACCGCCTACAGTGTGGTCCTCTCCCATCCCAGGGGCCGTGTGCTGCTGCACGCCAGTGCCAACTTCCGGCCCGGCGCGCTGCGTGGTGTGGACGCCGACGTCGTCTATCTGGGTATCGGCGACCTGGGCAGGCGACCGGCCGGGTTCGTACGTGCCTACTGGGACGAGGTCGTGGTCACGACCGGGGCCCGCCGTGTCGTCCTCGTGCACTGGGACGACTTCTTCCTCGGCCTCCACCGGCCCCTGCGGCCCATGCCCTACGTCATGGACGACCTCGGCGTCACGACGGACCGGCTGCTGCCGCTGGCCCGTCGTGACGCCGTCGACGTCGTCATGCCCGTCGCCTGGCAGCCGTCCGCCCCGCTCGTCGGCCTCGGGTGAACCCTGGCCCGAGGGTCAGAACTGCTCGACGAAGTACGGTTCGACGGTCATCCAGCCGTTGCCGGAGGCTCCGTTGAGCCGGCCCGTGGAGTTCCTGGCCAGGGTGTACCAGGACTCCACGTAGTCGGGGTCGTCGGTGAACCAGGAGTCGGGCATCGCCGACAGCACCGCGTTCACCAGCGGGATGTAGGTGCCCTGGTCGGTGACGGTCAGCAGGGCCGTGGTGAGGGCCTGGGCGAGCGACTTGTAGTTGGTGCCGTCGTCGTCCTCCATCATGACGACGTCGGCCAGGTTGTACTTGTAATTGGACCAGTTGACCAGGATCTGGTTGGGGTAGTACACCGTCCCGTCGTGGTCGAGGTAGGGCATGTCGACCGAGTCGACGCGCGCCTTGCCGTCCTGTCCGAAGCCGGTCACCAGCGAGAACATCTCGGCCGCGCCCTTGAACCAGGGTTCCTGGTCGTCGTTCACCTCAACCGCGGTGACCTTGGTGGCCCACCAGCCCGCCGTGTCCGCGGCGTGCGCGCCCTGGGGCGCGGGTGTGCTGACGCCGTTGTCGGCGAGTTGCTCGCGGAGCACTCGGAGTCCGGCCTTGTGCGCCTTGGCCGCGTCGATGTCCAGGACGTACAGGGGGAATTCGGGTACATGTGTCGCGTCCACGGTGTGGCCGCGGCCCCGGCTGTCGTACGCCGTGATCGTCTTCGCGTGCTCGTCGGAGGCGGCGACCGCGACCCAGGGGGTCATGTCCGGGGTCAGACGGGCACGCATGGAGGCCGCGCCAAGGCGCACGCGAAGCAGTGAACCGGTCGAGGCGGGCAGCCCCTTCAGCGCGGCAACCCGGCGGTTCGCGCCGGCCACGGACGCGGGCAGAGTCCTGCCCGCGAGGCCTCTGGCCTTGTCGGTCAGCGCCTGCAGGTCGGCGTCCTCGGTGGCGAGCGTGGCCGCCCGTACCCTCGCTCGCCAGTCGGACCGTGCCAGCGACGAGGCGAGAGAGCGTGCGACCGCCTTCTCGACGCCGTGGACCGAGGAGTGCGGGGCGGCCGTATGCCGTCGGCCACCGTCGGCCGCCGTGGAGGCGGCGGCGGGCTGGGCGATTCCCAGGACTGCCGCGCACACGATCGCGCCGACCAGTGCTCTGCGTCTGCTGCTTGCTCTGCTCATCGTCTTCTCCGTCGGTCGGTGTCGCCGCGTCAGATGTCGCCGATGCAGTACTTCGGTCCGTGTCCGGGTGCTCGACGTGATCGGGGTCGGATCACCGCGAGCCGCCGCATTGCTTGCCGTGCTCATGACACATCAATGACGACGGTGAACTCCGGTACAACGGCCGGTGGTTGAGTGGCTCAGCCACTGCCGAACCAGTGAAGCAGTCGCACGAGCCGCTCGTCAATCCTCCTATGCACAAGGGGAGTTGCGCGCGTAGACACGGGCGGCCGGCCCACGGCTTTCGCAGGCCACCGGGCTCCCCCGCGGGCTCGCCCCGGTGGACCGGCACGGCGGGTCAGGAACGGTCCGCCGAGAACGTCGTGCAGTTGGGGCCGTAGACCCGGCCGTCCAGGTGATCCGGTGTCTGGGTGTCGTACGAGCCCTGAAGGTTGACGGCCAGGAAGTTCGGCGGCTGCTGGATCCACCGTGTGGCCCGCAGCGTCAGCACGCCGCTCTGGAGGGTGCCCGCCATGGCGAAGGAGCCGCGCGGCACCTGCGGGTTGGACGGCGCGGGGTAGAACGCGAACACGGCGTCCACGGTGCCGTCACCGTGGTCCTCGATGGTGAGCACCAGCCCGGTGATCCCCTGGTTGCAGACGTAGCTCCCGTTCCACCGACCGGAGAGGTCGGTGACGTCGGAGGCGGGTGCGGACGGGCTGTCCTCGGGCGGGGTGCTCGCAGGCGGGGTCGGGGTGTCATCGGGCGTGCCGGCCGGAGTGTACGGGCTGTCCAGCGGCGTCGGCGTGGCGGCGGGCGAGGTGGGACCGTCCAGAGGCGTCGGGCTGCCGTAGGGCGAGGACCCCGGCGAGGAGGCCCCCGAGCCGGACCCGCCGCCGAGCACGGCGTCGGCCTGCCACGCCACGAGCCCGATCGCGACCACCCCGGCGAGAACGGAGCCGATCACGGCCGCTCGCCGTCTGCCGGTGGACGCCCGGGAGGGTGTCCCGGGCGGCCGCGGAACGGGGGTCGGCAGCACGGCGGTCGGCGTGTAGGCGGGCGGCGGGGTCGGCGGCACCGGCCCGGTCACGGTGGGCGCCTGGTGATTCCTTCCGGCGGGGTCCGGGGCCGGCGGCGTGCCGCCCTGCGGACGGCCTCCCCCGGGCGGCGTCTCGGGCACCGTCGCCTCGGGGCCTCCGTCCCGGGCGCCGCGCACCTCCGCGGCCACCATCGGGGGGAGCCACGTCGCGTTCGTGAACAGGAGCGCCGTGCGAGGCGCGCCCGCCGCGTCGATCAGTTCCGACAGCAGCGCGTCCACCGTCGGCCGGTCGCCTGGCCGCTTGGCCAGACAGCGTCCGACCAGTCCGCGGATCGGCCCGGGCACCGCGTCGAGATCGGGGTCGCCGTGGACGATGCGGTACATCAGCCCCTGGGCCGATCCCGTGCCGAAGGGGCCGGAGCCCGACGCGGTGAACGCGAGGACCGCGCCCAGCGCGAACACGTCGCTCGCCGGGCCGACGGGCTCCCCCGTGAGCTGTTCCGGAGACATGAAGCCCGGCGTCCCGATCACCACCCCGGTGCGGGTGATCGCGCTCGCCTCGGTCGCCGTCGAGATGCCGAAGTCGATGACGCGCGGACCGTCGGCGGCGAGCAGCACGTTGGACGGCTTGAGGTCACGGTGGACGAGCCCCGCGGCGTGGATCGCCTCCAGCGCCTCGGCGAGCCCGGCGGCCAGCGTGGTCACCGGGCCGGCCTGCCAGGCGCCGTGCCGGGCGACGGCGGTGTCCAGCGAGATGCCGGGCACATAGGCGGTGGCCAGCCACGGCGGGTCCGCGTCCGGGTCGGCGTCCACCACGCCCGCCGTGAAGACGCCGTTGACCCTCCGGGCCGCGGCGACCTCCCGCGCGAACCGCTGCCGGAACTCGCGGTCCTCCGCGAGTTCGGGCCGCACGACCTTCACGGCGACGGCCCGGCCGCCCTTGGAGCGGGCCAGGTAGACCCGTCCCATGCCGCCGGCACCCAGCCGGCCCACCACGCGGTACGGACCGACCTGATCCGGATCCCCCGCCCCCAGCGCGCGCAAAGACTCCATGTGCCCCCCCCAAAAAAGCCTGCCGCGTCTCCCCACGCGGCGATCACATCATGACGTCAGCAAGCGCTTGCGAGGGTTCCGCTTTCAACAGATCCGGGCCGAATCACCCGGACTCGGCGGCGTTCGAACGCAGTCGCGAGGAGTTGCGCCGGATCGGACGGCTCGTCAGCCGTGCCGGCTCAAGTCGTGCATGAAGCCCTCGACCACGTGGAGTCGGCCCGCACGGACAGTCTCGTCGTAGACGAACCTGCCGACGGCGAGGTCCAGCACTCCCAGGACGAACGGCGCGAACACCAGCGGCCGTCGACGAGCCGTTCCAGCGTGGCCGCGACCGCGTCCGCGTCCGCGGGCGGCGTCACCCGCCCCGCCGTCACGTCGGCGAGCGTGCCGGTCGGGCACCGGGGCGGGCTCGTTGCGGCCGGCCGCGCGAACGGTGCAGCGCGGCGACGACCACCCGATGCAGACCGCTTGGGCTGATCATGCGGTGGTAAGCCTGCGGCGTCACGGGCGCTTTCGTGGTACCTACCGAGGCCACCAACGCAGGTCTGGCACCCTGCGCGTCGGCTACTTCACGTCGACGAAGTCACCGGTCGCTGCGGCAGAGGCGGTGGTGCCGCTTCCCGGGAAGTAGTACCGCCAGTAGCCGTCCGTGGAGGCCGTGACGGTGGTCTTGAGATTGCCGGTGCTGTTGGTGGAGATCGTCTTGACCGTGCTGTAGGTGCTGCTGCCCGCCTTGCGGAACTGCAGTTTCACGGACTGACCGGCGTAGCCGTGGTAGGCGTGGTCGTTCCAGCTGGCACGGGTGAGCTTGCCGGTGACAGTGATCGCCTTGCCCTTGGTGACCGGTTCCGGTGAGGCGTTGACGGTCAGCTTCGCGTAGCGCTTGAGGGAGAAGCCTCCCAGGTTGGTCTTCCTGGCCGAGTTGCCGTCGGTCGCCTTGGCGAAGGCGCCCGCGCGCCAGGCACCGGCGCTGACGTCCCCGTACATGTCGTACTCGGGAATGATGGTGTACGTCGTGGTGCAGGTGACCTTGGCGCCTGTGGCGCAGGTGGTGTCCTCGTCCCTGTCGTCGGACCAGAAAGCGATCGAGTCACTCCAGGTGCCCTTGTACAGGTAGCTTTCCCCGTCCTCGATGCCGGAGGGGTCCGAGGCGGTGAAGGTGACCTTGAAGGTCACCTTGTTGGTCGTGCCGATGACGACGTCCTTGCCGCCGTTCACCACGATGTTCGAGACGTTGGTGTCACCTACGACGGTGTCCGCCTGCGCGGCGGGCACGCTGAGGGCAGTCAGTGCCAGCGCGCCGCCCAGCGCGGCGCCAAAAGCGATGGTGCGCAAAGAAGCCCCCAAAAGGAGTGGGCCCGTCCGCATGGGCGGGCCTCGGGTTTGTGGAGGCAGTGTAAAGACTGGTGATCACGTGAAGAACAGCACCCCGATGCCGTTCCACCGGCGCGGCCGGCCAGGTGGGCGTGCACTTCTTCGCGGCACGCAGGCGGGGTCGCTTCGATGCACGGCCATGCCGTCCGCGTGCCTGGATCGCCTCGGGAGCGGCCAAGGCCCTCACCTGCTTCACCGCCTCCGCCAGGCGGGCGCGCAGGCACTGCCATGGTGGTTCGTCCTGGTGTTCCACGCCCGGATCCCCCTTTGACGTGGCGGGGACAGGCGGCGGTGCGATGTGGGCTCCGGACAGCCCGTCGGGTTGTGGCCGACGTTCTGCGGTGCGTACCGGTTGCCTGGTACGCACCGCAGAGATTCCCGGGCCGTGAGGTCACATGTGGCGGCAGTCCCAGTAGCCCTTCACCCAGTAGTGGTGCCAGTGCCCCTGGACGTAGAGCAGCCCGGTGGCAGTGGCCCCGGCCAGCAGACGGCGGACTCGCGTGGATGCAGCCATGGAGGCTCACCTCATCCTTCGAGGTCGATTGCATTGGCACAAGGGGTTCGAGGCGGGCGGGCCCGCGTATGACTCACCACTCGAGAAAACGAACCCTCATCAGGAAACGCAGCATGGAACTTCACCGGAGTCATCCACGGCCCGGGCGGCATCGAATCCCTGTCGAAGCCGCGTCACTGCCCATCGCTCTAGGGGCCGGTCATGACCACTCTCGCCACACCGCTCGTCCACAGCACCGGTACCGGTCACCGTGTCACGCTGGCCCGCAGCCGGCATGCTCCTGAGGTCGCCCGCAGGATCGCAGCGCGATGGCTGTCCGCACGCGGTGTGCCGCCCGGCCCGGCGTCCGACGTGCTGCTCGTCGTCTCGGAACTGGTCACCAATACGCTGCGTCACACGAGTGGCACCTGCACCCTCACGCTCACCGTGCACGCCACCACGGTGGGCATCACCGTCACCGACACCAGCACCCGGATCCCGAGCATGCGGTCAAATCCGGCCGCGAACGAGGACGGCGGGCGTGGTCTGGCTCTGCTGTGCGGCATGGGAGCCCGGCTCAGCGTCACCCCGGCACCGTGGGGCAAGGCGGTCGAGGCCACTCTCGACCTCGGCGGTGAAGCACCCCATGACCTCGCCGGGTGAGCGCCCTGAGCCGGATGACACCTCCGGGCTGCGGGCCCACCCCGCAGGGCGCACGATCGGCCGAGGACCAGCACGTCGACGGAACGTGAGAACCATGCCCGGAACAGCTCGCGAGGAGCCACCCGAGCCGCCTGCAGTAGGGGACGCCCACAGCGTCGAGGCACTGCTGGTCCGGGCCGCTGACGGCGACAAGGACGCGTTCACGGGCGTGTACCAGGCCTTGGCGCGCCCGGTCATGGGGCTGGCCTGCCGCATCCTGCGCGACCCGGCGCAGGCGGAGGAGGTCACGCAGGAGGTGATGGTCGAGGTCTGGCGCACGGCCCGCCGCTACCGGCCCGAACGCGGGAGTGCCAAGGGCTGGGTGCTCACCCTCGCCCATCGGCGGGCGGTGGACCGGGTCCGTCACGCACAAGCGGCAGCGCAGCGTGAGCGCCGTGCGGGTGTGGTGCTCGCGGGCCGCGAGCATGACGAGGTGGCCGAGGCCGTGGAGGACGACGACGAACGCAGGCGTGCCCAGGAATGCATGGCCCGCCTCGCCCGTATGTACCGGGTCCCCCTCGTACTGGCCTACTACCAGGGGCTGACCTACGTCGAAGTGGCGGCCGCCCTGTCCGCTCCGGCCGGCACCGTCAAGTCCCGGATGCGCACCGGCCTGCGCCTGCTGCGCGACTGTCTGGAGGCCCGGTGATGACAGCCGAGGAAGACCCGCACCAGCCGGTCGGCGCCTACGTCCTGCACGCTCTCCCCCCGAACGAGGAAGCCGCCTTCGAACGCCACCTGGACGACTGCCACGCCTGTCGGCGCGAGGTGGCCGAACTCGCCGAGGCGGCAGCCCGCCTCGCGCCCGCCCCCGTCGACGCCGCCGCCCTACCGGTCGACCTCCTCGGCCGCGTTCTGGACGACATCAGCCAGACCCCGCAGGAGCGCGCACCCATCGGCCCGCCCACCGGCCGACGCAAGAGGCATCTCATGTCCTGGGCCCTGGCCGCGAGCCTCGCGGCTGCTGCCACGTTCGGCGGAATCGCCGCCTGGCAGTCCATCCGGGCCGACGACGCCCGCGACCAGGCGACCGCCCTGCAGAAGGCAAAGAACGCACTGTCCAGCGTTCTGACCGCGCCCGATGCCACGCTGCACGCAACGAAACTGGCCAACGGCGCCTCCGCCGCCGTCATCGTCTCCCGCGCCGCCGATCGAGCCGCCTTCGTAGCCACGGACCTGCCCGCGCTCGGCGCCGACAAGGTCTACGAACTCTGGTACGCGGCCCCCTCCGGCGACCTCCGCCCAGCCGGCCTCCTGCCGGGCACCGGAGACCACTCCGCCCGCGTCCTCGACAGGCCGCTCGGCCGGACGGTGGCCGTCGGCATCACCGTCGAACCGGCCGGTGGCTCCCACCAGCCCACCACCCAACCCCTCGGCATCATCCCCGTCGGTTCTCAAAAGTCATGAGGTCCCCCGGCGGCGCCTGTGGGCGCAGGTGACCGGCGCGACGCCCAAGATCAGCTGCACGCCGAAGGGCGCGTCGTACCAGCCTGGAGCGTCGATGGGGACGCCCCACACGGCCCAGGCCAGGGCGCGCGTGCCGAGAACGACAGGAAGTGGGGCTCGGAAGTCGTCCGGCTACTGGGAATCTCACAGATTCGGGACAAATACTCGCCGTTCTGCTGGATCCCGTCGCCGGCCGGCCAGGCCCGCACGTCCACACCGACAGCCATGCACGATCCATGCAGCATCCGAGCGCCGCTCCCGCACAGTGGGCACATGACCGGCACACACCATCGGGGGATCTGCGTGAACGTTCAACTCCTCGGCTGTATCGAGCTGCGCACCGACCAGGGGAACCTGGTCCCGGTCTCTCCCACGGTCGGAGCCTTGCTGGCCGCGCTGGCGTCGTCGCCCAACACCTTCGTGTCCGACGAGGACGTCATCGAGCGCGTCTGGCAGGATGCGCCGCCGACCTACCCCCTCAACGCGCTCTACACATCGGTGACCCGACTGCGAAAAGCCCTCCGCATGCCAGGCACCGGTGAGGAGGCGGGTGAGGTGATCCGGCGGCGAGGAGGCTACGTCCTGGTGATCGACGCGGCGAGCGTCGACGCCTGTCGCTTCCGTGCTCTCGTCCGGCAGGCCCGGGAAGCCGTCTCCCGGGATGAGGATGTACAAGCGCTACGCCTGTACGACGAGGCGCTCTCCTTGTGGCATGGCGATCCGCTGTCCGGCATCCGCACGGGATGGGCGGACGGAGTGCGTGTGACGCTGCGCCATGAGTGGCGGACCGCGGTGCTGAACAGCGCCGAAGCGGGTCTCCGGTTGCACCGCCATGACGACTACTGCATCCAGGCGGTCACCAATCCACGAACCGGCCGGGTGGCTGGCCGCTGGGGACGACAAGGCAGCACGGCCCGGGGCCGGTCTGTTCGCCCTATCCGCGTCCACTGATGCCACGTCATGTCTGTTTGCAGGCAGGTTGGTTGAGCGGTCGACGACTCTTCGGGGCGTTCCGGGCGGGCGTGGCACACATCACCCCGGCGGGTGCCGAAACGCGGGGCGGGGCTTCACGGGTTCATGACACCCTCACCTCTGGTTACCCGTCGGTAATCCCGTGTCACCCCCCACCCCCCTCAAGGACTGAACTTGCGTATCCGCAAGCGGGCCTCGCGGGCCGTCGTGCCCGCGCTCGCCGCATCCGCCCTCTTCCTCGCCGCCGGCTGCTCCGCCAGTCCCTCGGAGCCGTCCTCCCGTGCCGACCGAGCACGTCCCGCGGCGGCCTCGGCCTCGGCCTCCGCCGTCCAGGACGCCGGGCGGCCGCTCGCCGTCGCCGCGGCCCCCGAGGCGGCGGCCACCTCGACCGCCGTCGCTCGTCCGGGTGAGCCGGGCGGCCGGGCACACCGGGCCGCCCTCAAGGTGACGTCGTACGACAGCAAAACCAGAAGAGCCGTCATATCCCCTGTGGGCCACGGCGGTTCGGACGGACAGGAGACGCAACCCCCGTCCCCGTCCGCCGGGGCCTCGGCCGAGCCGCACGGCACGGCCGTCGGCGACGTCATCGCCAGTGCCCCGGCGCCCGGCGCCCCCGACGGCCTCCTCGCCCGGGTGACCGACGTGATCGGCGAGAGCCGTGAGGGTACCGAGGTGCAGACCGCGCCGACGACCCTGGACACGCTGCTCGGTGGCGACGACGCCAAGGGCTCCGTCCCCGTCGACCCGGCCTCCTTCGACATCGAGAAACTGCTGCCGGACGTGCAGGTCTCGTGGGCGAAGGCCGGAGACGTCCACGTCGGCCCCGAGGGGGCGAAGGTTCCGCTCGGCAGCCTGCGCATCGACGTCGGCGCCAAGGTCGCCACGGCTCCCGGGGCGCCTGCCTCGGCGTCGGCGTCCGTCTCCGGATTCGTACAGGTCGCGCCGGATGTCGACTTCTCCTACGGCGGTGGCGCGGGCGACTCGGGGCCCGGCACCGCCTTCCTCGGTGTCTCCGGCGACTGGGACGCACAGTGGGCGGTGAGGGGGCGCGCCGCCGCCTCCGCGCAGCCCCGGCGGGTGCCGTTCGCGAAGCTGCACGCCGACCCCGTCCTCCAGGTCGGCCCGATCCCCGTCGTAGTGAACCTCGATCTGACCTGCTACTTCCAGATCGGCGCCGACGGAGTCGTCACGCTCGACGTGGAACAGCACCTCAAGGGTGACTTCAAGGCCGGAGGTGCCTTCGGTCCCGCCCGGGGGTGGACGCCGGTCGACGAGTCGCACATGACGAGCAGTCCGGTGCGAACCTCCGTCAGTGCGGCCGGACGGGTGAAGGCGGCCCTCGGCGCGGAGGCCAGTGTCGGCCTCTACGGCGCTGTCGGCGTCACCGCCGACCTGGCCCCCTACCTGCGGGGCGAGGCCACGGGCTCGGCCGGCACCACGACCACGACGGGATCCGCGGTGAAGACGGAGGCCACCGCCACGGGCGCCTGGGCTCTCTACGGCGGTGTCGATCTGACCGGCACCCTGCGGATGCAACTGTCCGTCTTCGGCACGCCCGTGTTCCAACACGCCATTCCGCTGGGCGCGTTGAACCGTGAGTGGAAACTCGGAGACGGTCACGTGTAGTTCCGACGCCCGTGCCCGTCGGTAGAGGGTGGTCCTCTTCCCTGCC
Source organism: Streptomyces aureus (assembly GCF_000725495.1). Lineage (GTDB taxonomy): Bacteria > Actinomycetota > Actinomycetes > Streptomycetales > Streptomycetaceae > Streptomyces > Streptomyces aureus_B. The sequence goes on along the minus strand of NZ_JNZD01000015.1, from coordinate 6,090 downwards.
ACCGGCAACTTTCCCGACGGGCACAGCGGTGGCGAAGACGGGCAAGACCTGTCACGCCTCCTACCTGAAGCAGGCTCAGCACGCCGGCGCCGGAAAGCAGCAGTCCGCGCCCCCGCAGTGGAACACTGCCGCCGCTGAACGGGAATTCGCCCGGAACAAGGAAGCCGTCGAGTCGGGACGAACGTTCCGCGCGCCGCAGCCGTCCGGGCGGGGAAGCTGGGGCAGCTCCCCGTCCAGCGCCGGCGAGATCAAACGCTGGACCCTCCACGCGGGGTCCGGTGACGAGACTCGCACTGAAGCGGGGGGCCACCACGACGCGAGCCCGTCGACTGTTCTCCTCGTCGCGCCGCAGTCGACCCCTATACGCAAGAGGCGTGAGTGCGATCCTGTGACACCTGTGGCGATGCGGATCAGGTGAATACGACCTCTACCCGCGTGGGTTTGTCCGTTCCGGCCGGCGCCCGGTCACGACGTCGGCGGAATTGCCGGCTTGGCTCGCTGCGGGTGGACCGTCTCGTGCCGGGCCAGCATCGCCACGCACTCGGCGATCTTCCGGGTGCGCGTCTCGGCCCGCTTGACGGCATTGACCCGGTGGATGAGGGCGAAGAGGTTGGTCTTGGTGAGCACCTCGAACATCGCCTGCGCCGCTGGGTCGGCGGCGATCGCGGCTCGCAGGTCGGCCGGCACCTCCGCTTCCGATGACGGCGCATAGGCGGCCGTCCACCGCCCGTCGGCCTTCGCGGCGTCCACCGCGGCGCGTCCGGCGGCGCGCATCAGGCCGGCCGCCTCCAACCGGGCCACATTGGCGACGTTGCGCTGGGACCAGACGCTGCGGGGCCGACGCGGGGTGAACCGCCTCCAGGAACTCCCCTCGTCGCGCTTGCGGGCCTGCCCGTCGATCCAGCCGAAGCACAGCGCCTGGTCGACCGCTTGCTGCCAGGTCAGCGTGGTGACGGAGCCGCCCTTCCTGGTCAGGGCGAGCCACACGCCAGGAGAGACGGTGTGGTTGTCCAGCAGCCACGCGCGCAGCGCCGCACTGTCAGCAACGATCAACTCATCCAGCTCGGTTCCGGTCACCACCGCAGGTTAGTGCCGCACCCGGTGTTGCGACCTGCCGGAACAAACGCTCTCAGCAGGGCCGCGCAACCGTGGGGAGCGGCTCCCCCGCCGCTTACCGACCTTGCCGGATCAACTTCGGGAGCCGGGGTTGATGGCCAGGCCGGTTTCGGTGAGAAGGCCGTCGACGAGATCGGGGTGGCGCTGGATCTGGAGTCACAGCCCCTCTGCGTACTCGATCGCCAACACTTTCAGGAACGCTTGTTTCGGCCTTGCCCAAGACCGGATTCAAGCTTGAACGGTTCAACTTCCGCCAGCCATGCTCTGTGCAACTTCCCGCGAGAGGAAAAACAACACACATGCGTGCAAAGCGGATCTCGTACATCGTGGGCGTCATCGGCAGTGCTGCCGCTCTGGTTCTCGGTTCGAACTCAATGGCATTCGCCGCCTCGGGTTCCGCATCGGGCACCGGGGTGTCAGCCAGCGCTTCCTGGTCGTGGAGCGGCTGCTGCACCATCAACAACATCAGCCAGACCGTGTCCGACACAAAGGGCGACAGCCACGCGGTCTACACCTTCCTCCGGGTGTACGACAGCTACAACCCGGACGGGCTCGACATCGCGACATTGCGAGACGACCAGGGATACAACAGCACCATCACCCGTAACGGGCGTTATTGGGAAGCCTCGAACAACATCAACGGAGTCCGCGTGATCGCCTGTGTCGACGACGCAGGCACCGACACCTGCTTCAAGGGTGCCTATGTCGACAACCCGAACACGTAACAGCTCCCCGTCGTTGGGCAGGAGCACAGATCCGTGGCCCTGCCGGACGACCGAGTCACGATCTTCACGAACGTGACCCGGCCATCATCCATGCGACGGCGAGGGCACGGGCGGAGGCGGCGCAAACGGAGCTCGGCGTAGAGGTGTGCGCCTGCCTCCAGCCGTTCCAGTACCTCTACGACCAGGCAGTGCACGACGGCGACTCGGACCGGAGAGGGCAGCGGCGCGAGGCTGGTGGACAGGACCCCGGGCGTGGCGGGCTCCCGTCCTCGTTCACCAGTCCCGGCCAGCGGTCAGCTCCTCCGCATCCGCGTCCGTGAACCCGTATGCCGACGCGACGAAGCGGAAGTCGTCGCAGATCCACTCCCGTGCCACCGTCTCGATCCCGTTCCCGCCCGCCATGAACTCCCTGTCCAGCCGTCGCAGCCTGAGTAAATGCGTACAAGCTCTCCAGATCTGCCGGCCGCTCGGCCTCGACGCGTTCACACAGCCGCAGCAGGATCACCTTTCCCTGACCGACTACGTGATCAGGGAAGTACGAGTCGTCGTACATCGGCCGCAGGAACGCGTGTCCCGCTACCTGCTGGTTTGTGATCGGCATGGCACTTCCTACCTCCGCGAAGAGCTGACGCACCGATCATGCACAGCACCACTGACAACGACACCCCTGACGGACGCCGGACCCCACGCGACGGGGACTTTCACAACTGGCCCTAGCCCTGGGGGTTGGGGACCTGCTTCCAGCCGTCGATCGACTTGGTCATGAACAGAACGCGATGGACCTCGCGGGTCCACACGGTGGCACCTTCCCCGTACTCGTGGAGTTCTCCGAACGCTTCCTCTTGCGAGTCGTAGCTGTACTTCCTGCCCTTGGCGTCTTTGATCATCCACTCTCTGCCGGGCAGCCCTGCGAGTCCCATAGCCACGATGATCTTCCTCCCCCTTGGTGTGGGCGAGATCGTAGCCGCCGAGACCCCCGCGATGGACGTCGGCTTCGAGATGGAGCAGCGGTGCGCGCTTCCACCTGTACCCAACCCACCACACCCCCCGATCCCATCCCGTCGGCCGCCGACCCACACACCCTGGAGCGAGCGTGGTTACTGGCGTCCAGGTGGAGCGCGCCACTGCACGAACGACCTGGACCGCGACTCCTCGGCTCTGCCTGGGGCGACGGCGGACGGGACGGGAGCCTCCGACGCTCGCCAGGATGTGCCCGCGGCCGGGAACGGTGTCCCCTCCATGCCGTTGCCGGCCGATCCCCCGCCGGAGGAACTGCTGTGACCGTAGGCATCACTGTGCGGTGCGGCCACGGCGGAGTTCCCGCCTCGCATGGCAGCGCCCGCCGTCCGACTACAGTCCGGGCATGCTGCTACCACGCCCGGTCGAGGGGGTCGCAGGCCCGTACGACGCCGCGTACCTTCCCCGGTTGGAGATGACGTTCCGCCCTGTCGAGGAGCCCGCCGTCGAACCCATCGGCAAACTGGGCGGTGAGCCTGTATGGCTGGATGAGCCCTGCTGGCCGGTGCACCCCGGTTCCGCAGAGCCGCTGGACTTCATCGGACAGTTCCCCATACCGAGGGAACCGGGTGAGGAGCGGCGCTTGGCGTATCTCTTCCTGTCTTACGGCGACTACGAGACCGGCGGGACGGATCCGGAAGACGGCGAGGCTGTCCTGCTCATCCAACCCGGCGGACGGGCACCCGGGTTCGCCGCCATCGGGCCGGCCGGGACGAAGCCGATAGCCGCTCTCACGACCAGCAATCCATGAACACAGGCGAACAGCCTCGTTCGAAGCCTCGGACCTCACCGTCACAGCTGGAGAACGTGCACTTGGCTGCGTACAGGTGGCGTTCTATGGACCTCGTCTTCGCTGCCGGGCCGTCGTCGGGGGGGCCCGGCCGCAGACGAAACGTACGATGACATATCGGGCCGAACGAAGAGCTGCGAGGACTCAAGTGGCTGGCGAAATGAGCAAAGAGCTGATCATCAGCCCCCGCAGCGAGCGCGTGTGTGAGCAGTTGGCGGAAGCCGTCGACTGGAGCGCGTACGCGGCAGACCTTCGCGAGGTGCTCACAGCCGCGATCGAGAAGAGCGGAGCAGACGTCCTGGAGGTGGGCGGGCTGCTGGTGAGCGAGCCCCTCCCCGCAGAGCACCGCGGCCTGCGCAACGGTGCGGAGGTCCGGCCGCCGCAAGCGATGGATCTCGCAGTGGGAATGGCAGCCGGGCGCGGGCCGTACTGCCAGCTCACCGCACCCGGGAGATTGCAGATCGAGTCGGGATGGGACGGAGCGCTACACCTGTTCACCACACCAGCGGTGGCCGCCGATCTGGCGGGATTCCACGGTGAGAGCGTGACGTTCCGGTGGCAAGACGCGGCTCCTGAACTCCTAGAGGTCTCGGACCCCGTCGACGCCGTCGCGGACGCGGGATTCTGGGCGAGGGTGGCGGAGGCGTCCGAGCACCTGACCCTGGTCTGCGAGCGCTGGGCGTACGGCACTCACGGGTGCAGATGGTTCCGGGTGACGCCGGAGAGCACAGCCGAAGTGGCCCGACTCCTGCGGCCGCGCTCGCTGGTGTGCGTGGCCGCCGAGCCGGAACTGAAGCCCCGAGCGGAACTGCTGCACGACGGCTTCACCGCCTTCGTGGCCCCGCTGCCGCACGGCGAACTGACCCACCGCACCTATCCCGGCGGGGCCGACACACTCGCCGAGGTCACGGACGACGGTTTCACCCTCATGCTGGCCGACGCGGCGCTGGGCGACTGGTGCGCCGTCGTACCGGACGTGGACGGGGTGGCCAGGGGGCAGTGGGAGACTCCTGGTGAGTAGCTGAGGTACACAGGAGATCCCGGCGGGAACGGCCTCACACGGCTTCGGCGACCAGTAGCTTGATCGGCATGGCCACCCAGATTGTCACCTTGGTCGGCGTCCTCATCGGCGCCCTGACGTCCTACCTGGCAACGGCGATAGCCGAGCGGGCAAAGTTCCGACGCACGATGACTACCCGTTGGGATGAGAGGAAGCTCGATACCTACATCGAGTACATCTCGTGCGTCAAAGAGATCATGAGAGCCGCCAGGGAAGCACTGCGGGCTCGTGACCGGGGCGAGGACACAACCAGTGCGCTGGCGGAGATGGAGGCGATCGAGGCCAAACGATCGATCCTTTTTGAGAGCTTCATCCTGCTGAGCGACGAAGCTGCCGCCAACGCTGCCCACGCCGTCAATCAGCGAGCCTGGGATCTGCTCCGACTCACACGCAATCCCGCCAACGGGGAGGACATCCTCCAAGATGTCCCACTGGTCACAGCCCTGAACGTTCTCCACTCAGCGGCACGAGCAGATCTTGCGATAGGGCGCGGCTAGCTGGAAGTGGCCCCGGCTTCCGGCCTGCCCCGGCCCCAGCATCGCCGGGAAGGCTGCGCCGGGCGCCTCGCTGTGGGAGGCATGCTGGGCATGACGACGTGAAGAGCACCGGCCCGGCCACAGCACTGATGCAGGGTCGGGACCTGGGACGCGGAGTCCGTCGGACATCCGTCGCTTGAACCCCAACTCACCCTGCCGTCACGGGCTCCACGCCGCACGGGAGGGACATCCACGACGCGGGCGGCGACCGCTCCCAGACGCTCGAGGCCAGGCACAGCCAGGTAGTTGAGACCCGCCAGTGATGCGGCAATGGTGTGCGACGGCAGGCGTGGCCGTCGTCACGACCGCACCGCTGCCCCGGCCCGAGGCACGGATCAGATCCGGACGCCGAACTGGTAGGGCATGTTGGCGATCGACTCGTAGCGGACGACCGCGCCGCTGTGCGGGGCGTGCAGCACCTGGCCGTTGCCCGCGTAGAGGCCGACGTGGTGCTGGTCGCCGTAGAAGATGACCAGGTCACCGATCTGCAGATCGCTCTGCGAGTAGATGCGCGTGCCGGCGTTGGCCTGGGCCTCCGAGGTCCGGGGTATGGTCACGTCGGCCTGGGCGTAGGCCCAGGATGTGAGGCCCGAGCAGTCGAACGAGCTGGGACCGGCGTGGGTGTACACGTACGGTGCCCCGATCACGCTCTGGGCGGCCGCGAACGCGGCACCGGCGCGACCCGATCCCTTGCTGTTGCCGAGGTCGACGCGCTCGCTGGCGCGAGTGGCCCGCTCCTGCTCCTGCGTGGCCAGGGCCGCCTTCTCCTGCGCCGTCAGCGAGTTGAGGAGCTTCTGCGCGGAGCCCAGCTTGCTCTGGACTTCCTTCTTCTTCTTGGCGAGCTCG
>NZ_KL647040.1 GCF_000725495.1 Streptomyces aureus | reverse complement strand
TCCAGGATCGTGTGCGCGTTCGTCCCCGAGATCCCGAACGACGACACCGCCGCCCGCCGCGGCCGCTCCACCACCGGCCACGCCCTCGCCTCGGTCAGTACCGACACCGCACCGGAGTCCCAGTCCACCCGGGACGACACTTCGCCGACGTGCAGGGTCTTCGGCAGCTCGTCACTGCGCAGTGCGAGGACCATCTTGATGACGCCCGCGACACCAGCGGCGGCCTGCGTGTGCCCGATGTTCGACTTCACCGAACCCAGCAACAACGGTGTCTCACGGTCCTGCCCGTACGTCGCCAACAGCGCCTGCGCCTCGATCGGATCACCCAGCGACGTGCCGGTGCCGTGCGCCTCCACGGCGTCGACTTCGGACGGTTCGAGACCGGCGCTGGCCAGCGCGGCCCGGATCACGCGCTGCTGCGACGGTCCGTTCGGCGCCGTCAGGCCGTTCGACGCGCCGTCCTGGTTCACCGCCGAACCCCGCACCACCGCAAGGACTTCGTGCCCGTTGCGTACGGCGTCGGACAGCCGCTCGACCACGATGACGCCGATGCCCTCGGACCACCCGGTGCCGTCGGCGTCCTCGGCGAACGCCTTGCACCGGCCGTCCGGCGCCAGCCCGCCCTGTCGGGAGAACTCCGCGAACAGCCACGGCGTCGTCATCAGCGTCACACCGCCGACGAGCGCCAGGGAGCATTCACCGCCGCGCAGTGCCTGCGTCGCCCAGTGCAGCGCCACCAACGAGGACGAACACGCCGTGTCCACGGTGACAGCCGGTCCTTGCAGGCCGAGCGTGTAGGAGAGGCGGCCGGACAGCACGCTGGCGGCGAGGCCCGTGCCGGTGTGTCCCTGGCGGCCGGCCTCGGTGCCGTCGAGCACGTCGCCGTAGTCCTGGCCGTTCGTGCCGATGAACACGCCCGAGGAGCTGCCGCGCAACGTCAGCGGGTCGATGCCGGTGCGTTCCAGTGCCTCCCAGGACGTCTCCAACAGGAGCCGTTGCTGCGGGTCCATCGCCACGGCTTCCCGCGGGGAGACCTCGAAGAACTCCGCGTCGAAGCCGGCGATGTCGTGCAGGAAGCCACCGCGTTGAGTGGCGCTGCGGTCCGGTCGATCGTCCGCGAGTCCGTCCAGGTCCCAGCCGCGGTCCGTGGGGAAGGGCCCGATCGCGTCGCTGCCCTCGGCCAGCAGCGCCCAGAGCGCCTCCGGCGAGTCGATGCCGTTCGGGAAACGGCACGCCATGCCGACGATGGCGATCGGTTCGTCGGTGACGGCGACTTCCGGTGCCGTGACGGTGGTTTCCCGGCTGTCGAGCAGTTGGGCGAGCAGAAGCTCGGTCACCCGGGCCGGGGTCGGGTGGTCGTAGAGCAGGGACGCGGGCAGGCTGAGCCCGGTCGCCGCGACGAGCCGGTTGCGCAGTTCGACGGAGGCCAGGGAGTCGAAGCCCAGCTTGCCGAACTCGCGGTCCGGCGTGATGTCGCCGGGCATCCTGTGCAGGACGGCCGCTACTGCGCCTCGCACTACGCCGGCGACCCGTGCCAGGCGTTGGTCCTGGTCGAGAGCCCGCAGCTCCGCGACGAGTCCGGACATCGGAGCGGCGGAGGACTCGGTGAAGCGGCGCGCCTCCGGCAGTGCCGACAGCAGGGGGCGGTGCGGCCGTGGTGTGAGCAGGGTGGCCAGCACGTCGGGGTGGCGCAGGTCGAGCACGGTGAGCGTGGGGTCCGGGGCCGTGACGGCCTGCCCCAGCACCGTAAGGGCCAGTCGCGGGTCGAGCGCGGCGGCGCCGACGCCCGTGGCGCTGCCGCCCATGCCGTCCCCGGCCCACGCGCCCCACGCCAGCGAGGTGCCGGGCAGCCCCAGCGCGCGGCGCCGCTGGGCGACGGCGTCGAGGACCGCGTTGGCCGCGGCGTAGTTCGCCTGGCCGGGGTTGCCGACGGAACCGGCGGCGGAGGAGAACAGGGCGAACACCGAGAGGTCGTGACCGCGGGTCAGTTCGTCCAGCACCAGTGCCGAGGCGGCCTTGGCCCGGAACACCGTCGCGAACTGTTCTCCGCTCAGCCTGGTCAGCACGCCGTCCGCGAGGACGCCGGCCGCGTGGACGACGCCGGTCAGCGGCTGGTCGGCAGGGATGGCCGCGAGGACGGCCGCCATGGTGTCCCGGTCCGCCGTGTCCGCCGCGACCAGGTCCACCTCGACGCCGGAGGCGGTCAGTTCGTCGTGCAGTTCCGTGGCGCCCGGCGCCGCGCCGCCCCGGCGGCTCACCAGCACGAGACGCGCGACACCTCGGTCCGCGAGCCAGCGGGCCACGCTCGCGCCGAGCGCACCGGTACCGCCGGTGATGAGCACTGTGCCGGTCGGGGTCCACTCCGGCGCGTCCCCGGCGGGCGCGGCTGTCAGCCGTCGGCCGAACGCTGTGCCACCGCTGCGGATGGCGACTTCTTCCTCGCCGGCAGGATGGGCGAGCAGGGCGGCGCAGCGCGTGAGTACGGCGTCGTCAGGCTCGGCGGGCAGGTCGATCACACCGCCCCAGCCGTCCGGGTGCTCGAGGGCGGCGACCCGGCCCAGCCCCCAGACGGCGGCGCGTTCGGGGTGCTCGACGGTGTCGCCCTCGACGGCGGCGACGGCGCCGCGCGTGACCGCCCACAGGGGCGCGGTGATGCCGAGCCCGGACAGAGCGCGCAGGAGCGTGGCCGTGGCAACCGGTCCGGCCGGGTCCTCGGCCAGTAAGGACAGCACGCCCGCGAAGTTCGCGCCCTCCGCGATGGACAGCCGCCCGGCGAGCGCGTCGGCGTCGGCGGTCACCGGTACGTGCGCACGGATCGCGCCCGGACCGGCCGTGCCGGCCACGCGGCTCACCCAGGTCTCGTCGGCTCCCTCCGGCACGATCACGAGCCAGGTGCCGCGAGGGGCGCCGGTGACGGCTCCGTTCAGCGGTGCCCACGTCTCCTGGTAGCGCACGGCGTCGAGGTCGCGTTCGGTCCTTCGGCGGCGGCGCCACGCGGCGAGCGCCGGCACCACTCCGGAGAGCTCGTCGCCGGTGAGACCGAGTCCGGCGGCGAGGCTGTCGAGGTCCTCGCTCTCGATGGCATCCCAGAACTCGGCGTCCACCGGGTCGGTCGCGCCCGGCTCGTCATCGACCGGCTCGGGCCAGTAGTACCGGTGCTGGAAGGCGTACGTGGGCAGGTCCACGTGGGTGGCGTGCAGAGGCCCGAAGAACGCTGCCCACTCGACGGGCACTCCGACCGAGTGCAAGGCGCCGAGCGCACTGACGGCCGACTCCTCCTCGTCACGATCGCGCCGCAGCATCGGCACGGTCGTCACCTCGGCGGTCTCCTGGATCATCGCCGACAGCGTCCCGTCGGGCCCCAACTCCAGGAACGTCCCCACACCGTCGTCCACCATCGCGCGCACCGCATCACCGAACCGCACGGCCTCACGCACATGCCGAACCCAATACGCCGGATCCGTCGGATCACCCGACACCAGCCGGATCACCGGCTCACGGAACTCGATCNNNGCCCCACCCGCCGGCAGCCCGTCCATCAAGGCAGCACGCGCACGCACCAACCGGCACGCATCCCCCAGCGACAACACACCCGCCACATGCGCCGCCACCACCTCACCCAACGAATGCCCCGCTACGACTTCAGGGCGCACACCCCACGACTCCACCAACCGGAACAACGCCACCTCAAGAGCGAACAACATCAGGATCCGCACCCCACATCACCTCCCGGACGTCCTCACCCAACTGCGCCATCACCGCGTCAAAGGCTGCCGCGAACACCGGGAACCGGGCATACAACCCACGCCCCATCCCCAACCGCTGCGCACCCTGACCCGTGAACACCACCCCCAAACGACCATCACCAACCACCCCCTCCGTAACGGCCGTCAGCTTCGCCGCGAGGTCGGAGGCGTCCCGGCCGACGAACACGGCCCGGTGCGCGAGGTGCGCGCGGCCGGTGGCCAGGGTGAGGCCGACGTCCGCGGGATGCGCACCCGTGTCCAGTCCCCGCGCCAGCTGCTCCGCCTGCGCACGCAAGGCCCCCGGCGTGTGCCCGGACAGCACCCACGGCACGACCGCGTCGACCGGCGCCTCGGCGCGCGGCTCGGCATCCGGGGCCTGCTCCAGGATCGTGTGCGCGTTCGTCCCCGAGATCCCGAACGACGACACCGCCGCCCGCCGCGGCCGCTCCACCACCGGCCACGCCCGCGCCTCCGCCGCGAGTGCCACCGCACCGGCCGACCAGTCGACATGGGACGACGGCGTTTCGGCGTGGAGCGACTTCGGCACGAGCCCGTGCTGCATGGCCATGACCATCTTGATCACACCGGCGACACCGGCGGCGGCCTGGGTGTGCCCGATGTTCGACTTCACCGAACCCAGCAACAACGGCGTCTCGCGGTCCTGCCCGTACGTCGCCAGCAGCGCCTGCGCCTCGATCGGATCACCCAACGTCGTACCGGTGCCGTGCGCCTCGACGACGTCCACTTCGGAGGCTTGCAGCCCGGCGCTGTCCAGCGCCAGCTTGATGACCCGCTGTTGCGACGGTCCGTTCGGTGCCGTCAGACCGTTCGACGCGCCGTCCTGGTTCACGGCCGAGCCCCGCACCACGGCGAGCACCGGGTGGCCGAGCCGTCGTGCGTCCGACAGGCGCTCCAGTACGAGCATGCCCACGCCTTCGGCCCAGCCGGTGCCGTCGGCGGAGTCGGAGAAGGCTTTGCAGCGGCCGTCCGCGGACAGGGCGCGCTGCCGGGAGAACTCCACGAAGGTGCTCGGTGTGGACATCACCGTCACGCCGCCGGCCAGCGCCAGTGTGCAGTCGCCGTTGCGCAGTGCCTGCGCTGCCAGGTGCAGGGCCACGAGCGATGACGAGCACGCCGTGTCGATCGTGACCGCCGGGCCCTCCAGCCCCAGGGTGTACGCCACGCGTCCCGAGGCGACGCTGGGCAGGCTGCCGTTGGTGCGGTAGCCCTCGAAGGCGTCGTCGGTCAGCAGTTCCCGGTAGTCGCTGTACATCACCCCCGCGTAGACGCCGGCGCGGCTGCCCCGCAGCGACACCGGGTCGATGCCCGCGCGCTCCAGCGCCTCCCACGACGTCTCCAGCAGCAGACGCTGCTGCGCGTCCGTCGCCATGGCCTCGCGCGGGCTCATCCCGAAGAGTTCGGCGTCGAAGTTCCCCGCGTCGTGGAGGAATCCGCCGGCCCGAGCGTAGGACGTGCCGAGGTGCTCGGGGTCGGTGTCGTAGAGGGTGTCGAGGTCCCAGCCGCGGTTCGCCGGGAATTCGGTGACCGCGTCGGTGCCGTCCACGACCAGTTGCCACAGGTCCTCCGGTGTGCGCACACCGCCCGGGTAACGGCAGGCCATGCCGACCACGGCGATCGGCTCGCGTCCCCTCAGCTCGAGTTCTTCCACGCGCTGGCGGGCGGTGCGCAGGTCGACCGTGACACGCCGCAGATACTCGACGACCTTGTCCTGCTGGCCGTGGTCATCCATCGCAGGTCCTCTTCTTCCATCAACGAACGGGGTGGGCGGGCGGGTTCAGTTCTGGGAGACGCCCAGATCGCCATCGATGATCGTGAACAGCTCGTCGACCGAGGCCGAGTTGATCTTGTCGGCGTCGATCTCGGCGACGGGTCCGGCCGCGTCCGTCTCCATCTGGCGCAGCCGTCGGCCGAGCTGTTCGAGCCGGTCGGCGAGCGTCGCATGGTCGGCCGTGGAGCCGGCGGCCGCGACGGCCGCCTCCAGTCGGTCCAGCTGCTCCAGGGGGGTGCCGGTTCCTGCCGCCTCGGGCGCGGCGGAAGGCGCGAGTTGGCCCCGCAGGTGCTCGGCGAGCGCCGACGGAGTCGGATAGTCGAACAGGAGGGTCGACGGCAGCCGGCGGCCGGTGACCGTGTTGAGCCGGTTCCGCAGTTCGACGCCGGTGAGCGAGTCGAAGCCGAGGTGCCGGAACTCGCGCGACGGCTCGATCGCCGCCGGTGAGCCGTGGCCGAGGACGGCGGCGGCCTCGGTCCGTACGACGCCGAGAACCAGCCGCAGGCCTTCGTCGGGAGTCGCACCGGCGAGCCTCGTTGCCAGTGTGGCGGTCCCATCCGCCGCCGCGGCGGAGGCGGCGGTGCGGCGGCCGGTGCCGGCGAGACCGCGCAGCACGGTCGGTACGTCACTCCTGGCTCGCAGCCTGGGCAGGTCCAGCCGCATCGGCACGAGCACCGGGGCGTCGACGGCCAGCGCGGCGTCGAACAGCGCCATGCCCTGCTCCGTCGGCACCGGGGCCATGCCGTCGCGGGCCATGCGCGCGAGGTCCGCCTCGGACAGCGTCGCGGTCATGCCGGTGCCCGGCGCCCACGCGCCCCAGGCCAGTGAGACGGCCGGCAGGCCCAAGGAGCGGCGGTGCGCCGCCAGTGCGTCGAGGAAGGCGTTCGCGGCGGCGTAGTTGGCCTGCCCGGCCCCGCCGAGGACTCCCATGACCGAGGAGAACGTCACGAAGTCCGTGAGATTCCTGTCCTTGGTCGCCTCGTGCAGGTTCCAGGCCGCGTCGGCCTTCGCCCGCAGCACGGTCGCCAGGCGCTGCGGGGTGAGCGAGCCGACCACACCGTCGTCGAGCACACCCGCGGTGTGCACGACGGTCGTGAGGTCGGGGATGCTTGCGACCAGCTCGCGGGTGGCGTCGGCGTCCGCGACGTCGCAGGCGACCATCCGCACCTCGACGCCGCGTCGCGCCAGTTCCTCGCCCAGTCGCGCCGCACCGTCCGCCGTCTGTCCGCGGCGTGAGGCGAGCACCATCCGGGCCACGCCCTGCCCGGCCAGATGGAGGGCGAGCCTGCTGCCGAGGCCGCCGGTGCCGCCGGTGACGAGAACCGTTCCCTCGGTGGCGGGTTCCGCCGGCATGGTGAGGGCGATCTTGCCGATGTGTTTGGCCTGGCTCATGTACCGGAACGCGTCGCGTGCGCGCCGCACGTCCCACGATCGCACCGGCAGCGGCGTCAGTGTCCCGGCCTTGAACAGCTCACCCAGTGCGGCGAGCATGCCGGCGACGCGTTCCGGTTCCACCGTCATCAGGTCGAACGGCAGGTACCGCACGCCGGGCAGATCGGCGGGGTCGCGCAGGTCCGTCTTTCCCATTTCGGCGAAACGGCCGCCGTCGGCGAGCAGGCCAAGGGACGCGTCGATGAACTCCCCGGCCAGCGAGTTGAGTACAACGTCGATCCGCTGTTCGCCCAGCACCCCGGCGAAGGCTTCGGCGAAGTCGAGTGTCCGGGAGGTGGCGATGTGGTCGTCCGCGACGCCGAGGGCGCGCAGCGTGTCCCACTTGCCCTCGCTCGCGGTGGCGAACACCTCGGCGCCCAGGTGCCGCGCGAGCTGGATCGCGGCCATGCCCACGCCTCCGGCACCGGCGTGGATGAGCACGCGCTCGCCGCTGCGCAGCCCCGCCAGGTCGACAAGACCGTGGTACGCGGTGAGGAACACCAGTGGGACGGCTGCAGCCACTTCGTCCGGCCAGGCCGCCGGTACGGGCACGATCAGCCGCTCGTCCACCACCGCCAGCGGGCCGAAGCCACCCGTGACCATTCCCATGACGCGGTCGCCGACGCGCACACCCGTCACCTCGGGACCGACCGACACGACCTCGCCCATGGCCTCGGCGCCGGGCGCGCCCGGGTCGCCGGGGTACATGCCCAGAACGTTGAGCACGTCACGGAAGTTCACACCCGCCGCGCGCACCCGCACCCGTACGTGCCGGCCGGTCGGTTCGCGCTCGGCCTCGGGGTAGGGGACCAGGGCGATGTTGTCGATGCTTCCCCGGTGGGTCACGTCGAGCCGCCACCCGCTGCCACGGGGCGGCAACAGGCCCGCGTCCGCGCCGAGGTGCGCCAGCCGGGCGGCGTGCACGACGCCGTCCCGCACCCAGCCCTGGGGTTCGCCGGACGCCTGCAACGCGCCGTATGCCGCCGAGGGGTCCTGGCCCTCCGGCAGGTCGAGCAGCAGGAAGCGGCCGGGGTTCTCGGTCTGCGCGGTCCGCACCAGGCCCCACACGGCGGCCGAGGCCGGGTCCGCGCCTGTCACCGCTCCGTGCGTCACGAAGAGCAGCGGTTCCGCGCTGTCGCCGGACAGCCACTCCTGCACGGCCTCGAGCGCCTTGACCGCCGCCGCGTGCGCCGCCGCCGCGAAGTCGCCGGTGGCCGGCGCGAACTCCGTCACCGCGGCGGGCTCGATCGCCCCGGCCTCCGGCAGCGGCGTCCAGTCCAGTGCGTACAGCGAGTCGTAGGCATGGGCGGCGACGGGCACGGCGGCCGCCCGCAACGTCAGCGACTCGACGGCCGCGACCGGATCACCGAGCACGTCCGCGGCCGTGATGGACACGCCCGGGCCCGTCGTGGTCAGGCGGACCCGCAGTACGGCCGCGCCGGTGGCCGCCACGGACACGCCCTCCCAGGCGAACGGCAGGGCCCCGGGTGCCACACCCATGTCGGCGAGGAACGCCACCTGCACGGCGGCGTCGAGCAGCGCGGGGTGCAGACCGAAGGCACCGGCCTGGCCCGCCACCACGTCGGGCAGCGCGACCTCCGCGAACACCTCGGCATCCCGCCGCCACACGGCCCGTACGCCCCGGAAAGCCGGACCGTAGGCGAGGTTCGTCGCGGCCGGCCGCTCGTAGCAGTCGTCCAGCGGCAGGGCCTGCGCCCCGGCCGGCGGCCACGCCTCTCGCGCGAACGCCGTGTCCGCCGCGGGAGCGTCCGCCGTGAGGTATCCGGTGGCGTGCTGGGTCCAGGTGCCGTCGGCAAACGCAGACACCCTCACCGGGCGGCGGCCGTCCTCGTCCGCGCCGACCGCCACCTGCACGGGAACCGAACCGTGCGCGGGCAGCACGAGCGGTACGGCCAGCGTCAGTTCGTCCAGCCGTGGGCACCCCGCTTCCTCGCCGGCGCGCAGCACCAGCTCCACGAATCCCGTGCCCGGGAACAGGTTCCGGCCGCCGACCACGTGGTCGGCCAGCCAGGGGTGCGTGGTGGCGGACAGCCGGCCGGTGAGCAGCACGCCGTCGCCGTCCGCCGGCCGGACGACCGCGCCGAGCAGCGGGTGGCCGGCCTGGTCGAGACCGGCGCCGACGACGTCGTCCGTCCGGCCGTCGTCGGGCCAGAACCGCTGATGGCGGAACGCATAGGTGGGCAGGGGCACGAGGTGCGCTCCGGTGTCCGCGAGAAAGGCCGCCCAGTCCACCGTCGTGCCGCGCACGTGCAGCTCCGTCAGCGCGGTGACCGCCGCCTCCTCCTCGGGCCGGTCACGGCGCAGCAACGGGACGGCGCGCAGGTCGACGTCGCCGGCGGCATCGGGAACCAGTGCGGTGAGCGTGCCGTCCGGTCCCAGTTCGAGCACGGTGCGCACACCGGCGTCGGCCATCGCCCGGACGGCGTCCGTGAACAGCACCGGTTGCCGCACGTGCTGCGCCCAGTAGATTCCGCTGTCGGGGGAGTCGATCCGGCCGGTGAGGGCCGACACGAAGGGGATCCGCGGTTCGTGGAACGTGCACTCCCCCAGCGCCTCGCCGAACCGGGCCAGCATCGGGTCCATCAGCGGTGAGTGGTAGGCGTGGGAGACCGGCAGCGGCTTGGTGCGCCGGCCCAGCGCCGTGAACGTGTCGCGGATCTTGGCCACCACGTCGCCGACACCGGACACCACGACCGACCTCGGCCCGTTCACGGCCGCGATGGACACTCCTTCCACCAGCAGCGGGCACACCTCGCCGGGGGTCGCCTCGACGGCGAGCATCGCCCCGCCCTCGGGCAGGGCCTGCATCAGGTCGGCCCGCGTGAGCACGAGCGTCGCCGCGTCGGCCAGCGACAGCACGCCGGCGACATGCGCGGCGGCGATCTCACCGACCGAGTGGCCACCGACCATGTCCGGCTCGACGCCCCACGACTCCACGAGCCGGTACAGGGCCACCTCCAGCGCGAAGAGCGCGGGCTGCGTCCAACGGGTCCGGTCGAGTTCCGCCGCGTCCTCGCCCCACATGACGTCCCGGACCTCGGTGCCCAGTGCCGCGACGACCTCGTCGTACGCCGTGGCGAACGCGGGGAAGCGCTCGTACAGGCCGCGGCCCATGCCGAGGCGCTGCGAGCCCTGGCCGGTGAACAGCACGCCCAGCTTGCCGTGGACGACCGAGCCCTGGACCGCGCCGGTCGGGTCGGCCAGCTCGGCCCGCAGAGTGTCGCCGTCCCGGCCGGTCACGGCGAGACGATGGGGGAAGTGTGTGCGCGTGCCGGCCAGGGACAGCGCCACGTCGGCCGCGCCGCCGGACGCGGTCGCGATCCGCGCCGCCTGCGCGCGCAGCGCCTCCGCGGTGGGTGCCGACACCATCCACGGAACCAGGACGCCGTTCGTCTCGGGCGCCGGCTCCGGCTGGGCGACCTGTTCCAGGACGACGTGCGCGTTGGTGCCGGAGATGCCGAACGACGAGACCGCCGCGCGTCGCGGACGGCCCGTGTCGGGCCATGCCGCGGCCTTCGTGAGCAGTTCCACGGCGCCCATGGACCAGTCCACGTGCGAGGACGGCTGCTCGACGTGCAGGGTCCCCGGCAGCCTTCCGTGCTGCATGGCCTGCACCATCTTGATGACACCCGCGATACCGGCGGCGGCCTGCGTATGGCCGATGTTGGACTTCAGCGAGCCGAGCAGCAGCGGCCTCTCGCGGTCCCCGCCGTACGTCGCCAGCAGGGCCTGGGCCTCTATCGGGTCGCCGAGCTTCGTGCCGGTGCCGTGCGCCTCCACGGCGTCCACCTCGGACGGACTCAGGCCCGCGTTCGCCAGCGCGGCACGGATCACGCGCTGCTGCGACGGCCCGTTCGGTGCGGTCAGGCCGTTGGAGGCTCCGTCCTGGTTCACGGCCGAGCCGCGTACGACGGCGAGTACCCGGTGTCCGTTCGCGCGGGCGGCGGACAGCCGCTCCAGGACGAGCACGCCGACGCCCTCGGACCAGCCGGTGCCGTCGGCGGAGTCGGAGAACGACTTGCACCGGCCGTCGACGGCCAGGCCGCCCTGCCGGGTGAACTCGACGAAGTTGTCGGGCGTGGACATGATGGTCACCCCGCCCGCCAGCGCGAGCCCGCACTCCCCGGCGCGCAGTGCCTGTGCCGCCAGATGCAGCGCCACCAGCGACGACGAGCACGCGGTGTCGACGGTCAGCGCCGGGCCCTCGGTGCCGAGCACGTACGCCGTCCGGCCCGACATGACACTCGGTGTCGTACCGGTCATCACGAAGCCTCGGGAGTCCTCGCGCCGGTCGAGCAACGATGCGTAGCTGCCGCCGAAGGTGCCGACGAACACACCGGTCCGGGTGCCGCGGAGGGACATAGGGTCCAGGCCGGCGTGCTCCAGCGCCTCCCAGGTGGTCTCCAGCAGGTGGCGCTGCTGGGGATCCATCGCCTTGGCCTCGCGCGGCGAGACGCCGAAGAACTCGGCGTCGAAGCCCGCCGCGTCGGAAAGAAAGCCGCCGGAGCGGGTGGCGACGGCCGGCGTGCCGTCGGCGCCGGGGGCGAACAGCGCGTCCAGGTCCCAGCCGCGGTCGGTCGGGAACGTGCCGACGACGCACCGTCCCTCGGCGGCGACCCGCCACAGGTCCTCGGGGCCGGCGACACCGCCCGGGAACCGGCAGGCCATGCCGACGATCGCGATCGGTTCGTCGGCGGCGGTCCCGGTGGCGGCGGCTTCCGCGGTCTCGCCGGTGGCGGAGGTGAGCAGGAAGTCCGTGAGCCGGTCGGGTGTCGGGTGGTCGTAGACGGCGGACGTGGGCAGCGCGATGCCCAGTGCGCCGACGAGCCGCTCCCGCAACTCGACTGCGGCGATCGAGTCGAAGCCCAGCGCGCGGAACTCCCGGGACGGGTCGATCGCGGCCGGATCCGTGTGCCCCAGCACGCCGGCGGCCTGCGCCCGGACCGCGTCGAGGAGCGCCGCGCGATCGAGCGCCGGGGCGTCGGCGACGGGCTCCGGCCGGCGCGCGGGCGCGGCCGTGGCACCAGGACCGGCCAGCCAGTACCGGCGGCGGTCGAACGCGTAGGTGGGCAGGCCGATCCGGCGGCCGCCCTCGTACAGACCGGACCAGTCCACCGCGACACCCCGCACGAACGCCTCGGCGAACGACGTGAACACGCGGCTCAGGCCGTCCTCGCCACGGCGGAGCGTGCCCGTCACGACGGCCCGGGCGCCGGCCGCTTCGACCGCCTCGGCGAGGGCGACACGGAGCACGGGGTGCGGGCTGCATTCGATGAAGGCGCGGTGTCCGTCGTCGAGCAGCGCGGCGATCGCGGGGCCGAAGTTCACCGTGTGGCGCAGGTTGCGGTACCAGTAGGTGGCGTCCATCGTCGCGGTGTCCAGCCATCCGCTGCTCACGGTCGAATAGAACGGCACCTGCGCGGTCCGGGGCCGGATCGGCGCGAGCAGGTCGAGCAGTTCCTGCTGGATCGCCTCGACCTGCGTCGTGTGCGAGGCGTAGTCGACGGCGATGCGCCTCACCCGGGCGCCGTCGGCGGTCAGCTCCTCGAACAGGGTCTCCAGCGCGGCGGGCGGACCGGCGACGACCACCGACGTCGGCCCGTTCACGGCCGCGATCTGCACGGACCCGTCGGCGGGCAGCAGCGGCTCGACACTCTCCGCCGCCAACGCCACCGACATCATGAG
Organism: Streptomyces aureus; assembly: GCF_000725495.1. Classification (GTDB taxonomy): domain Bacteria; phylum Actinomycetota; class Actinomycetes; order Streptomycetales; family Streptomycetaceae; genus Streptomyces; species Streptomyces aureus_B. Next base: position 288,313 of record NZ_KL647040.1, on the reverse strand, counting down.
ACCGTCGCCCGCGATCCGTCGGGCGATGGCCCGGGAGCGCAGCGCGACCACCCGGGCACCGTCCTCCAAGGACAACGCTCCGGCGACGACGGCGGCGGCGATCTCGCCCTGCGAATGACCGACGACCGCGTCCGGACGCACGCCCCGCGAACGCCACAGCGCCGCCAAGGACACCATCACCGCGAAGGACACCGGCTGCACCACGTCCACACGGTCCAGGTCCGGCGCGCCTTCGGTCTGCCGCAGCACATCCACCAGCGACCAGTCGGTGAACGGGGACAGCGCCGCCGCGCACTCGCCGATCCGGTCCGCGAACACCGGTGACTCGTCCAGCAGCCGCGCGCCCATGCCGGCCCACTGCGCACCCTGACCGGGGAACACGAAGACGGTCCCGCCCTCGACGTCCGCCACACCGGTGACGACACCGAGCGTCACCTCACCCCGGGCGAACTGCTCAAGACCGTCACGGTCGACGGCCACCGCCCGGTGCTCGAACAGCGAACGCGAGGCCAGCAGCGAATGTCCGAGATCCCGCTGATCGGCCTCCAGTCCGGCCAGGCCGGCGGCCTGACCACGTAACGCCGCCGCCGAGCGCGCCGACAGCACGAGCGGCAACGCGGCCGGAAGCGGCGCGCTCTCCCGTGCCGCCGGTTCGGGTGCCGGCGGGGCCTCCTCCAGCAGGACATGGGCATTGGAACCGCTGAACCCGAAGGACGACACCCCGCACCGGCGCGGGACGTCACCGCCCGGCCAGTCCCGTTTCCCGGTCAGCAGTCGGACGGCACCGGACGACCAGTCCACGTGCGGCGTGGGCGGTTCGGCGCGCAGGGTGGCGGGCAGGACGCCGCGCCGCAGCGCCTCCACCATCTTCACCACGCCGAGCACGCCGGCCGCGGCCTGGGTGTGCCCCAGGTTGGACTTCAACGACCCCGTGTACAAAGGCCGTTCGCGATCCTGTCCGTAGGTGGCGATGAGCGCTCGGGCCTCGACCGGGTCGCCGAGCGGGGTGCCGGTGCCGTGCGCCTCCACCGCGTCCACGTCGGAGGGAAGCAGGCCCGCGTCGGCGAGGGCCCCGGTGATGACCTCGCGCTGCGCCTGTTCGCTCGGCGCGGTGAGTCCTGCCGAGGCGCCGTCGGAGTTGATCGCCGAGCCCCGCACCACGGCCAGCACCTGGTGTCCCTCGGCGCGTGCCGTCGACAGGCGCTCCACGAACAGAACGCCGACGCCCTCGCTCCACGCGGTGCCGTTCGCGTCCGCGCCGAAGGGTTTTGGCCGGGCGTCGGGCGACAGCGCGCGCTGCCGGCTGAACGCGACGAAGGCTGCCGGAGTCGGCATGACCGTCACGCCGCCGACGACCGCCTGCGCGCACTCCCCGCTGCGGATCGACCGCACCGCGAGGTGCAGAGCGACCAGTGAGCTGGAGGACGCGGTGTCCACGGTGAGCACGGGTCCGCGAAGACCCAGTTCGTAGGCGATGCGGCCGGAGACGACACTGCCCGCGGTACCCGTGGCCAGGTGGCCCTCGGCACCGTGCGCGTTGGTCAGCCCCGGGCCGTACTCGTGCGCCTCGGCGCCGACGAACACGCCGGTGGCGGTGCCGCGCAGCGTCGTGGGATCCACGCCGGCGCGCTCCAGCGCCTCCCACACGACCTCCAGCAGCAGCCTCTGCTGCGGGTGCATCGCCTCGGCCTCACGGGGTGAGATCCCGAAGAACGAGGCGTCGAACTCGCCGGCGCCGGCGAGGAATCCGCCCTCGCGCACGTAACTCCGGCCCGGTGCACTCGGATCGGGGTCGTACAGCGCGTCGAGGTCCCAGCCACGGTCCGTCGGGAACGGCCCGAAGACGTCCTCGCCGTCGCTCAGCAGACGCCACAGCCCCTCCGGCGAGTCGATGCCGCCCGGAAGACGGCACGCGGTACCGACGATCACCACCGGGTCGGTCACTTCCGGGTTCTCGTTGCCGGCTTCGCTCATGACGCGGGACCACCTCAGACCGGTAGGTACGACAGGGACTCAGCGGTGGAGCGTATGCACGGTCCAACCCGTATTTCCCTACAGATGCGACACGGGCGCGGGACCCGCGCCCCCCTGCCCGCCGGTCTAGGGAATTCCGGCCGTCGCCGGTGGGATAAACGGGACCTCGGGGGCGCATGCCGGTCCCGTCCGTGGATAAGCCCGCCCGAAAGGTGTCCCGCATGTCATCCAGCTCGCGGCCGATCCTGTTCGTCAGCCTGCCGGAGAGCGGTCTGTTCAACCCGGTCCAGACGATCGCGGGCGAGTTCGCGCGGCGCGGCGTCGAGGACCTGTGGTTCGCCACCGACGAGGAACGCCGTGGCGACGTCGAGGCGCTGGCCGACGTGTCGGCGGTGCGTTTCGCCTCACTCGGCGACGTGGTGCCGGAGCTGTCGGCCCTGACGTGGGACGAGGACGTCTACGCCAAGGTGACCGGACCGAAGCGGTTCGCCGCGCATGCCGCCGTGATCCGCCACACCTACGACCCGGCGCTGCATGTCGACAAGTACCGGCGGCTTCTGGAGCTCGTCGAGAAACTCCAGCCCGCGCTGATGGTCATCGAGAGCCTCACCGCGTACGCCGTCGACATCGCGATCACCCGCGGGATCCCGTACGTGCTCGTCTCCCCCTTCCTGCCGAGCAACTACGTGACCGCGTACACCCCTTTCACCAAGGCCTACACCCACCCCGACTTCCCCGTGCCGCACTCGGGCCTGTCCGTGCGCATGACGCCGCGGCAGCGGATCGAGAACCGGCTGTTCCGTGTGCGCACCCTGGGAATCTTCCTGCGCCCGTCCATGGCACGGGTCCTGCGACGGGACCGGCGGACCCGGCAGCAACTGGGCATCGCCCCGGAGGCCCGGCGATTCCTGGCCCGGATCGAATGCGCCGAACTGGTCGTGAACGGGTCGCTGAGCGAGCTGGACTACCCCTTCCGGGCGCCGGACAACATGAGGATGGTGGGCGCGCTGATCCCGCCGCTGCCCCAGGCACCCGAGGACGAGGACGTCAGCGGATGGCTCGCCCGGCACGACTCGGTGATCTTCGTCGGCCTGGGCACCACCACCCGTCTGACCTCCGGACAGGTGCGTGACATGCTCACCGTGGCACGGCGGCTGGGCGACGACCACCACATCCTGTGGAAGCTGCCCCGCGAGCAGCAGCGTCTGCTGCCCGACGGGCCGTTGCCCGAGAACGTGCGCATCGAGAGCTGGGTGCCCTCCCAGCTCGACGTGCTCGCCCACCCGAACGTGAAGGCGTTCCTGACCCACGGCGGCGGCAACGGCTTCCACGAGGGCCTCTACTTCGGCAAGCCCATGGTCATCCGCCCCCTGTGGGTGGACTGCTACGACCAGGCGGTGCGCGGCGAGGACTTCGGCGTCAGCCTGACCGTCGATCCGCACCGCGGCACCGGTGACGACATCTTCCGTGCGCTGCGACGGGTGCTTGACGAGCCGTCGTTCAGCGAGCGCGCCCAGCGCTTCGGCAAGCTGCTGCGCGCCGCCGGCGGCGCGGCCGCCGCCACCGATCTGGTGCTGGACCTGCCCGCCCTGGCTTCCTGACCACCGCGCGGCGGCGCCACCCCCGAACGATCCCCTCCGGCGCCGGCGCCGGCGCCGGCGCCACTCAACGAACGAGGACCCCATGGGATTCAAGTACCCGGTCTCCAGGCCCAGCATGAACGGGCGCGAACTGGAGTACGTCACCGACGCGGTCACCAGCGGATGGATCTCCGCGCAGGGACCCTACATTCCACGCTTCGAGCAGGCGTTCGCCCAATACAACGGGGTCCAGCACGCCGTCGCGTGTTCGTCGGGCACCACGGCACTGACCCTGGCGCTGCGGGCGCTCGGCATCGGGCCCGGCGACGAGGTGCTGGTTCCGGAGTTCACCATGGTCGCGACGGCCTGGGCGGTGTCGTACACCGGTGCCACACCCGTGTTCGTGGACTGCGGCGACGACCTGAACATCGACGTCACGCTGATCGAGGACAAGATCACCCCGCGGACCAGGGCCATCCTGCCGGTGCACGTCTACGGCCGGCGGTGCGACATGGACGCGATCATGAAGATCGCCTACGAGTACAACCTCCGGGTGGTGGAGGACTCCGCCGAGGCGCACGGCATTCGCCCGGTCGGGGACATCGCCTGCTTCTCCCTGTTCGCGAACAAGATCATTTCCTCGGGCGAGGGCGGGGTGTGCGTCACCGACGACCCCCGTCTGGCCGCCCAGATGGAGCACCTGCGGGGCATGGCGTTCAGCAAGGAGCACGACTTCCTGCACAAGAAGCTCGCCTACAACTTCCGCATGACGAATATGCAGGCTGCCGTCGCCCTGGCGCAGACCGAGCGGATCGACGAGATCCTCGCCGCGCGGGCGCGCATCGAGGCGCACTACGACCGCGGGCTCTCCGGCGTCGACGGAATCACCCTGATGCCCTCACGGCAGGTGCTGTGGATGTACGACCTGCTGGCCCGGGACCGCGACGAACTCATGGAGTTCCTCACGGAGAACGGCGTCGAGACCCGCTACTTCTTCCAGCCGATGAGCCGGCAGCCGATGTACCGGGACCCGGTGTGGCCCTCGCTCCAAGCCGCCCGGTTCGCGCAGCAGGGCCTCTACCTGCCGACCTACACCGATCTGAGCCCCGAGGACCAGGACTTCATCGTCGGCCGGGTCCGCAAGTTCTACGGTGCCGGCTGACCGGCACCCCGATCACGATGGGACGTGCACCCATGACGCTCTCCGAACCCGAGGCGACACAGTTCCCGGCCCGGTTGCCCGGCGAACCCTTCCCACCGCGTCAGTACGCGGACTTCCGCGAACGGCCCGGGCTGATCCGCTCGACGCTGCCGACGGGCGGCCCGGTGTGGCTGGTGTCGCGGTACGAGGACGTGCGCACCGTGCTGACCGACCGCCGCATCAGCTCCAATCCCGCGCGCGAGGGCTTTCCCAACGTCGCCAGGACCGGCGGCGTGCCGACGCAGGATCAGATTCCCGGCTGGTTCGTGGGCATCGACCCTCCGGAGCACGACAGGTTCCGCAAGGCCCTGATCCCCGAATTCACCGTGCGACGCATCCGGCAGTGGCGGCCCCTCATCCAGGAGACCGTGGACCGCTGCGTCGACCATCTGCTCTCGCTCGGCGACTCCGCCGATCTGGTGGCCGAGTTCGCGCTGCCCGTGCCCTCACTGGTGATCTCGACCATGCTGGGCGTGCCGTTCGTGGACCGGGAGTTCTTCGAGTCACGCACCAAGACGCTGGTGAGCCTGAAGACCACCACCGAGGACGAGCGGGGCGTGGCCGTCCAGGAACTGCTGCGCTACATCGGACGGCTCATCAAGGTCAAGCAGAAGCGGGCGGGCGACGACCTGATCTCCCGGCTCCTGGAGTCCGCGGTCCTGTCCCCGGAGGAGCTGACCGGGGTCATCATGCTGCTGCTGATCGCCGGCCACGAGACCACCGCGAACAACATCGCGCTCGGTGTGGTGACCTTGCTGTCCAACCCGCAGTGGATCGGCGACGACCGCGCGGTGGACGAGCTGCTGCGCTACCACTCGGTCGCGGACCTGGTCGCGCTGCGCGTGGCGGTCGAGGACATGGAGATCGGCGGGCAGGTCGTCAGGGCCGGGGAGGGCATCATCCCGCTCATCGCCGGCGCCAACCACGACCTGAACAGCTTCGACCGGCCCGACGAGTTCGATCCGGGCCGGGCCGCGCGCCACCACGTCGCGTTCGGCTACGGGGTGCACCAGTGCCTCGGACAGAACCTGGTGCGGGCCGAGATGGAGATCGTCTACCGGACCCTGTTCCGCCGCGTGCCCACGCTCGCGGTCGACGCCGACGTCACCGCCCTGCCGTTCAAGTACGACGGCACCCTGTTCGGTCTGCACGAGCTGCCCGTCCGTTGGTGAACCGGAGGAACGAAGTCATGAGAATCCATGTGGACAGGAGCCGGTGCGTCGGCGCGGGCCAGTGCGCGCTGACGGCGCCGGCGCTGTTCGACCAGGGCGAGGAGGACGGTCTGGTGGAGGTGCTCGACGCCGAGCCGGACGACACGCAGGCCGCCGCCGCGGCGATGGCGGCGCGGGTCTGCCCGTCCGGCACCATCACCGTGAGCCGCTGAGACGTCCTCCCCACCACACAGCGTGCGCCCGCCTCCTGCTCGCGGGCGCACGCTGCTTTTGCGGGGTCGCCCGTCACAGCGTGGCCAGCCACTCCTTCATGACGGTCGCCGTGACGTGGGAGTCCCGCTGGGCCAGCGAGAAGTGGTCGGCGTCGATGGTGCGGATCGTCTGCGCGGGGACGAGCAGCTCCTGCTGCCCGTGCTCCACCCGTGTGTCGGCGTCACCGAGCAGGGGCACACTGCACCGCACCAGCAGCGTCGGCGACGTCGTCGGCGCGACCTCCAGGGCGGACATGCGGTTGAGGTAGTGCGCCATGGCCGACAGCCGGTTGCTGTCCACGGTCACGGTGGCCGAGTCCGTCTCGCCCATGAACCTCCTGGCCAGTTGCCTGTAGTCCACGCTGTCCTCGTGCTCGTGGCGCAGGCTGAGCGTGTCGAGCATGATCACGCCGTCGGCGCGCACCCCCCACATGCTCTCCAGCAGCCCGGCCACCGCCAGGGCCAGCGCACCGCCGGAGGAGTGGCCGACCAGTACGAAGGGGTCCCCGTCGCTGGCGTGCAGCACACTTTCCGCGGCGGCCCGTGTGATGGCCCGGGCCGACCCGGGCAGGCTCTCTCCGGCCGCGAACCCCACCAGCGGCAATGCCTGCACACCACGGTCGCCGCGGAAGTGGGCGGCGAGTCGGGCGTACTGGTGCGCGCCGCCGACGGACACGGGTGAGCTGATGCAGATCAGCCGTGGCCCGGTCGGCCCGTCCGCGAGGGTGACGGGCCGGGGCAGCTCCTCCAGTTCGGCCGGCGCCTCGAACAGCGGGCGGGTGAGGGCGACGGCCTTGAGCAACTCCCAGCCCTCGTCCACCTTTCCCGCCCGGACCGCGTCGAAGTACAGCGTGCCGACGGTGTCGCCGGACTGCCCCGACGTGGGCGTCGGGGTCGGCCCGATGTGATCGGCGAGGCGGCCACGCAGCCACCGGGCCAGCTCGGTGGGTGTCTTGTGGTCGAGTACGACCGTGCCGGGCAGCCGGAGACCGACCGTGGCGGCGAGCCGGTTGCGTAGCTCCACCGACATCAGCGAGTCGAAGCCGGCCTCCAGGAAGTCACGTTCGGGGTCCATGTCGCTCGCGTCGGCGTGGCCGAGCACGGCCGCCGCGTAGTCGACGATCAGCTCACGCAGCACCGTGTGCTGGTCGGCGGCGGAGAGGCCGCTCAGGCGCTCGCGCAGTGTCGTCGTGGACACCTCGGAGGCGTCCGCGGCGGCCCGGCGGCGCGGTGCCCGCAGCAGGCCGCGCAGGATCGGGTGCGTGGCCGGTCCGCCCTTGACACCGGGCTTCACCGCAAGCGGCACGAGGAGCGCCTCGTCGGTGGCGGACGCGGCGTCGAACAGGGCCATGCCCTGTGCCACGGTGAGCGGCGTCGATCCCGATTTCGCCATCCGCCGCATCTCGGCCTCTGACAGCGCTCCTGTCATGCCGGCGTCCTGCGCCCACGCGCCCCACGCCAACGAGAGCGCGGGACGCCCGGCGGCTCGGCGCCGGGCCGCGATGGCGTCCAGAGCAGCGTTGGCGGCCGAGTAGTTGCCCTGGCCTGCGCCACCCGTCACTCCCGAGAGGGAGGAGTACAGCACGAACACGTCCACGTCGCCGACGAGTTCGTCGAGGTGCTGCGCCGCGTCCACCTTCGGCCGCAGCACGGTCGCCAGCCGGTCCGGCGTCAGCGTTCCGATCACACCGTCGTCCAGCACGCCCGCCGTGTGCACGACCGACCTGACCGGGTGCCCGGCCAGGAGGGCGGCCACCGCATCGCGGTCGGTCAGGTCACACGCCACCAGTACGACGTCGGCGCCCTGTTCGGTGAGATGGGCCGCCAACTCCCGTGCACCCGGGGCCTCCGGTCCGCGTCGGCTGACCAACAGGAGCTTGCGCACGCCCCGTTCCGCGACAAGGTGTCGGGCGAGCGCGCTCCCGAGGCCGCCGGTGCCGCCGGTGATCAGGACCGTGCCGTCCGGGTCCCACGCCCGGGGTTCCGGCACCCCGGCGAACCTCGCCAGCCGGGCGACGGCGGCCACCCCGTCCGTGAGGACGGCCTGTGTCTCGCCCTCGTCCAGCAGACCGGGCGCCGCGGCGAGGAGCAGCCGGGAGGCTTCCGTGTCGTCGATGTCGAGCAGCAGGAACCGACCCGGGTTCTCCGCCTGGGCCGCCCGCACGAGACCCCAGACGCCGGCCGCGGGCACGTCCGCACCGGTCACCGCGCCGGAGGTGACCAGCACGAGCGGCACCTCGTCGGCACGCTCGTCGGCCAGCCAGGACGTGAGCAGATCGAGCGCCGAGGCGGTGGCGTCCTGCACCGAATCACCGGTGACGGGCGCGACCACGAGGTCAGGGCGCGTGGCCAGCACCGCGTCGGCGGTGTCGCCGTTGCCGAGGACCTCGCAGCCGGCGTGAGCCAGCGCGAGCCCGAGGCCGAAGGTGTCGGCGCCGAGGACCGACCATCGCCTGCCCGGCACCGGGGTGACGTCGACCGGCGTCCAGTCGAGACGGAACAGCCAGTCCGACTCCGGGCGCACCGGCCCGGCGGCGACGGGCTCACGCAGCGCCAGCGACGCCACCGACACCACGGGACGTCCCGTCGGGTCGACCGCCCTGATGGAGACGCGGTCGCCGCCGAGCCAGTCGACCGCCACGCGCAGCAGCTCCGGCCCGGAGGCATGCAGCGCGGCTTCCTCCCACGAGAAGGGCGCCAGCACCCGGCCGGCGGCCTCCGGCAGGAACGCGACCGCCTGCACCACCGAGTCGAGCAGCGCCGGGTGCACGCCGAAGTCCGCGGCGTCCTCGGTCGAATGCGGCAGCGCCACCTCGGCGTACACGGTGTCGCCGACCCGCCAGACCTCGCGCAGGCACTGGAACGCCGGGCCGTAGCCGGAGCCGTCGTAGTGCCCGCTGATGTCCACGGACTCGGCGTCGCGCGGCGGCCACGCCAGGGCCGCGCCGGACACGCCGGCCTCGCCGCTCACGCCGCGGGTCGTGAGAGTGCCGGTCGCATGGGGCAGCCAGGCGGTCCCGATGGTGTCCTGACGGGAGAACACGCCTATACGACGGCGTCCCCGCTCGTCGGCGGCGTCGACCCGCACCTGCACCGCGACCGAGCCGGTCTCGGGCAGGCCCAGCGGGGCCGCGATGGTCAGTTCCTCGACCGTGTCACAGCCGACCTCGTCGGCCGCACGGAACGCCAGCTCCGCGAAAGCGGTGGCCGGGAGAACGACGGCGCCGGCCACGACGTGATCCGCGAGCCACGGCTGCGTGCCCAGCGACAGCCGTCCGGTCAGCACGGTGTCGCCGTCGGCGAGTTCGACGGCCGCGCCGAGCAGCGGGTGCGTCACCGCGCCGAGACCTGCCCCGGTGACGTCGGCCGTGGCGGAGCGGGCCTGCGGCCAGTAGCGGACGTTCTGGAAGGGGTAGGTCGGCAGATCCGCCGGCCGCGTCGGCGGCAGCACCGTACGCAGATCGACGGCGACGCCGTGGGTGTGCAGGATGGCGAGCGCGGCGACGGCCGACTCCTCCTCCGCACGGTCCGGCCGCAGCACGGGCACCGTGACAGCGGATTCGACCGTCGCCGCGATCATCGCGGACAGTGTGCCGTCGGGCCCCAGTTCGATGAACGTGGTCACACCGCCCTCGGCCATGGTGGTGACGGTCTCCAGGAACCGGACCGGCTCCCGGACGTGCCGCACCCAGTAGCCGGGGTCGGTCGGGGCGCCGGAGACCAGACCGATCGTCGGCTGCGCGAACGTGACGTCGGCGATGGCGGCGGCGAAGCCGTCGAGCATCGGGTCCATCAGCGCCGAGTGGAACGCGTGCGACACCGACAGCCGCTTGTGTTTCCAGCCTCTTTCGGCCGCCACCGCGGCGACCCGCTCCACCGCCTCCGTCCCGCCCGCGACGACGGTCGCCGTCGGTGCGTTCACGGCCGCGACGGCCGCCCCCTCGCCGAGCACGGCGACCACGTCGGCCTCCGCCGCCGAGACGGCGAGCATCGCGCCGCCCTGCGGCAGCGCATCCATCAGTTCCGCCCTCGCGGTCACGAGGCGGCAGGCGTCGGGCAGCGACAGCACACCCGCGACGTGCGCGGCGGTGATCTCCCCCAGCGAGTGCCCGCCCACGACGTCGGGTCGGACGCCCCAGGACTCCACCAGCCGGTAGAGCGCCACCTCCAGCGCGAACAACGCCGGCTGCGACCAGCGGGTGAGGTCGAGCGCCGAGGCGTCCCCGCCCCACATCACGTCGCGGACCTCGGTGCCCAGCTCCGTGACGACGGCGTCGAACGCCTCGGCGAAGACCGGGAAACGCTCGTACAGCTCGCGGCCCATGCCCAGGCGCTGCGAGCCCTGTCCGGTGAAGACGATTCCGAGCCGTCCGCGTTGCACCGTGCCGGCCACGACGCCGCGCGCCGCGCCGCCAGCGGCCCAGGTGGAGAGTGCGTCGGCCAGGTCGTGCGCGGTGCGGCCGGTCGCCGCTACGCGATGCTCGAACCGAGTCCGTACGGCAAGCGCCGCCGCGACGTCCGCGGCGCACCAGTCCGGCTCCCTCCGGACGCGCTCCACCAACGCGGTGACCTGGTCACGGAGCGCGGCGGCGGTCTTCGCCGACAGCGCCCACGCAGTCACCGAGGCCGCCGGGGCCGCCGGGGCCGCCGGGGCCGCCGGGGCCGTCTCCGCGGGGGCCTGTTCCAGGATCGTGTGTGCGTTGGTGCCGCTCACGCCGAACGACGACACACCGGCTCGGCGCGGGCGTCCGGTCTCCGGCCACGGTGTGGCCTCCGTCGCCAGCCGCACCGCGCCCTGCGTCCAGTCGACGTGGGACGAGGGCGCGTCCACATGCAGCGTCTGCGGGACGACACCGTGCCGCATCGCCATGACCGTCTTGATGACACCCGCCGCGCCGGCCGCGGCCTGCGTGTGGCCGATGTTGGACTTCACGGAGCCGATCAGCGCGGGCCGCTCGCGGTCCTGGCCGTAGGTGGCCAGCAGGCTCTGCGCCTCGATCGGGTCGCCGAGCCGGGTACCCGTCCCGTGCGCCTCGACCACGTCGACATCGCCGGCGCTCAGACCGGCGCTCGCCAGCGCCTGCTGGATGACCCGCTGCTGGGACGGCCCGTTGGGGGCGGTGAAGCCGTTGGAAGCGCCGTCCTGGTTGACGGCGGAGCCGCGCACCACCGCCCAGACGGGGTGACCCAGCCGCTGGGCGTCGGACAGCTTCTCCACGACGAACATGCCGACGCCCTCGGACCAGCCGGTGCCGTCCGCGGCGTCCGCGAACGCCTTGCACCGCCCGTCCGACGCGAGCGCGCCCTGGCGGGTGAAGCCGGCGAACCGGAGCGCGGTCGACATCACGGTGACGCCGCCGGCCAGCGCGAGGTCGCACTCCCCCGCCCGTAGCGCCTGTGCCGCGAGGTGCAGTGCCACCAGCGACGACGAGCAGGCCGTGTCCACGGTGACCGCGGGACCTTCGAGGCCGAACGTGTAGGAGAGGCGGCCGGCGATCGCGCTCGCCGCGATGCCCGTGCCGGCGTGCCCCTCCGCGTCCTCGACGGAGTCCAGCACCAGCGACGCGTAGTCCTGCCCGTCAGTGCCGACGAACGCCGCGGTCCGGCTGCCGCGCAGCGACGCCGGGTCGATGCCGGCCCGCTCGAACGCCTCCCATGACGTCTGCAGCAGGAGCCGCTGCTGCGGGTCGAGCACCACGGCCTCACGCGGCGAGATGCCGAAGAAGGCCGCGTCGAACCCGGCGACGTCGTGCAGGAAGCCGCCGCGCAGCGTGGCGCTGTGACCGGGGCCCTCGCCCGAGAGCAGGTCCAGGTCCCAGCCGCGGTCGGTCGGGAAGGGCACGATCCCCTCACGGCCGTCGGCGACCATCTCCCACAGCTGCTCGGGTGTGGTGACCCCGCCGGGGAACCGACAGGCCATGCCCACGATCGCGACGGGCTCGTGGAGGCCCGACTCGACCTCCTCCAGTCGGCGCCGGGTGCGGTGCAGATCGGCCGTCACCCATTTCAGGTACTCGACCACCTTGGTGTCGTCCGCCATCACATAACTGCCTTTCGGTGCGGAGGGGAGGAGTTCAGCGGTCGTTGATCCGGCCGAGCTCGTGATCGATGAAGGCGAGGACCTCGTCGGTGCTGGCCGAGGAGATCTGATCCGTGACGGCCTCGCCGTCGGAAGTCGGATCGACGCCGGCCCACTGCGCCGCGAGGCCTCGCAGCCGGGCCGCGACGCCGGCGCGCGTGATCGGGTCGGCGCCCGCCAGCGCGGCCTCCAACCGGTCCAGCTCCGCGAGCGGGTTCGGAGCTTGGGTCTTGGCGGTGGCCGCGCCGCTGAGCCGGGACAGCAGGTGGCCCGCGAGCGCGCCGGGGGTCGGGTAGTCGAACACCAGGGTCGCGGACATCCGCAGCCCTGTGGCGGTCGCGAGCCGGTTGCGCAGCTCCACGGCGGTCAGCGAGTCCATGCCCAGGTCGTGGAACTCGCGGTCGTCGGCGACACCGTCCGTGACGTCGAGAGCCAGCACCGCCGCGACCTCGGCACGCACCAGGTCCAGGACGAAGCGCGTGCGCGCCCGCTCGTCCAGGCCCCCGAGCCGCGCCGTGACCGACGCCGCCGGGGCCGCGTCGGCCGACGGGCGCCGACGACGCGTGCGCACGAGGCCGCGCAGCAACGGGTGGAGGGCGCCGACGCGGGTGCCGGGTCGTATCGCCAGCGGCACCAGCACCGGCTCGTCGGTGGCGACGGCCGCGTCGAAGAGCGCCAGGCCCTGCGGCACCGTGAGCGGCGCCGAGCCGGAATCCGCCATGCGCTTGAGGTCGGCCTCGGCCAGCGCACCGGTCATGCCGGCGTCCTGCGTCCAGGGGCCCCACGCCAGCGACAGCGCCATGAGACCGTCGGCACGGCGCTCCCGGGCGAGCGCGTCGAGTGCGGCGTTCGCGGCGGAGTAGTTGCCCTGGCCGGGGCTGCCGAGCGTGCCCGCGACGGAGGAGAACAGCACGAACGCGTCCAGGTCCCGCGTCAGTTCGTGAAGGTGCCGTGCGGCGTCCACCTTGGGCCGTAGTACGGCGTCGAGCCGCTCCGGGGTGAGCGTGGTGACGACGCCGTCGTCCAGCAGACCGGCGGCGTGCACCACGGCAGTGATCCTGCGCCCCTCCAGCACGCGGGCCAGGGCGTCGCGGTCCGCGACATCGCAGGCGACGATGCCGACGTGCGCGCCGAGGCCGGTGAGCTCGGCCGCCAGCTCGCTCGCGCCGGGCGCCCGGAGGCCGCGCCTGCTGAGGAGCAGCAGGTCGCGCACGCCGTGCTCGGCGACGAGGTGCCGGGCCAGCTGCGCGCCGAGGCCGCCGGTGCCGCCGGTGACGAGCACGGTGCCGTCGGGGCGCCACTCGGTGGGCCGCTCCGCGCCCGCGAACCGGGCGAGCCGGCCGACCTTCACCGTGCCGTCCTCGATTACGGCCTGGGTCTCCCCCGCCGCCACCAGTTCCGGTGCCACCGCGAGCAGCGGCCACGCATCGGCGGCGGCGTCAAGCAGCAGGAAGCGTCCCGGGTGCTCGGCCTGTGCGGTCCGCACCAAACCCCCCGCGGCGGCCGCCGGAACGTCCGCGCCGGACACGGCGCCGTCGGTGACGAAGACCAGCGGCACGTCCTCGGCGCGCCGGTCGGCGAGCCATTCCTGGAGCAGACCGAGCGCGCGTGTCGTCGCATCGAGCACGCACGTGCCGGTGACCGGGGCGAAGACCACGTCCGGCCCGGCGGCGAGCGCGGCGTCGACGGTGTCGTGCCGCACCGCACCGGCGAGTCCGCCCGGGTTCGCGCCGAGCACCACGAAGTCCCCGGTCACCGGCCGGACGGCGAGCGGCGTCCAGTCGACGCGGAACAGCCGGTCGGGGCGTCGCGCGGTGTCCTGGTGCGACGGCGCGCGCAGCACCAGCCTGCCCACGGTGATCACGGGGCGGCCCACGCCGTCCACCGCCTCGATGCCGACGGCCTCCTGGCCGGCGCGGGTGAGCCGAACGCGCAGCGTGGTCGCGCCCGTGCGGTGCAGGGCCACGTCCTCCCACGAGAACGGCAGTACGCCACGGCCGCCGTCCGGGGACTCGACCCAGCCGACGGCGTGCAGCACGGCGTCCAGCAGCGCCGGGTGCACGCCCGTCCGGTCCGCACCGCGGGCCGTGGCCGGCAGCGCCACCTCCGCGAACACCTCGCCGTCCCGTCGCCACACGGCGCGCAGGCCCTGGAAGGCCGGACCGTAGTCACCGTCGTCGTAGAAGCCGGCCAGGTCGACCTGTTCGGTTCCGGGCGGTGGCCACGCCGACGCGAAGTCCGTGGCGGCGTCGGGGCTTCCGGTCCCGAGCGTGCCCGCGGCATGCTGGAGCCACTCGCCGACGTGTTCGGCGTCGCGGGAGTAGACACCCACGGACCAGCGGCCGTCCTCGTCGGCCGCCCCCACCCGTACCTGGACGGCGACGGCGCCGTGCCGGGGCAGCTCCATCGGCACGGACAGCGTCAGCTCCTCGACGAGATCCGCGCCGACCTCGTCCGCGGCGCGCAGCGCCAGCTCCGCGAAGCCGGTGCCGGGGAACAGGATCCGGCCCAGGATGACGTGGTCCGCCAGCCACGGCTGGGCGGCCAGCGAGAGCCGGCCGGTGATGACCAGACCGCCGTCGTCGGCCAGTTCCACGGACGAGCCGAGCAGCGCGTGGCCGAGCGCCGACTGCCCGACAGAGGCGACGTCGCCTCCCACAGCGCCGTCCGGCCAGAACCGGGAGCGCTGGAACGCGTACGTGGGCAGCTCCACCGGACGTGTCGCGAGCGGCGCGAAGAACGCGTCCCACGCGACGTGCTCGCCGCGTGCGGACAGTCTCGCGAGCGCGCTCACCACGGTGGTTTCCTCGTCGCGGCCCGCCCGCAGCACGGGAACGGCGGTGACGGGATCCGGGGCGGTGTCCTGCACCAGCGCGCACAGCGTGGCGTCGGGGCCCAGTTCCAGGAAGGTCGTCGCCCCGGCGGCGAGCAGCGCGCGCACGCCGTCGGCGAACCGGACCGGTCGTCGCACGTGCGCCACCCAGTAGGCGGCGTCCCGGAACTGTGCCGCCTCCGCGACGGTGCCGGTCACGCACGACACCAGCGGGATCCGCGCGTCACCGAACTCGATGTCCGCGATGGCGTCGGCGAAGTCGCTGAGCATCGGGTCCATGTGTGCCGAGTGGAAGGCGTGCGACACGGCGAGCCGCTTGTGCTTCCACCCGCGCTCGTCGGCCGCGTCGGCGAGCCGCTCGACCGCGTCCTCGGCTCCGGCGACGATCACCGACGTCGGGCCGTTGACCGCCGCCACCGACACCGCCGTGTCCAGCAGCGGCGCGACCTCCTCCTCGGTCGCCGCCACGGCGAGCATGGCGCCGCCCGCCGGCAGCGCACCCATCAGCACGGCTCGGGCGGCGACCAGTCGGCACGCGTCGGCGAGGCCGAGCACCCCGGACACGTGCGCGGCGGTGATCTCACCGAGCGAGTGGCCGGCGACGAGGTCGGCCTGCACGCCCCAGGACTCGACGAGCCGGTGGAGCGCCACCTCCACGGCGAACAGGGCGGGCTGCGACCAGTTCGTACAGTTCAGAGCGTCGGCGTCGGTACCCCACAGGACGTCACGGACCGAGCCGGGCAGATGCCGGTCCAACTCGGCGGCGACCTCGTCGAAGGCCTTGGCGAACGCCGGGAACCGGGCGTGCAGTTCGCGGCCCATGCCGAGTCGCTGCGTGCCCTGGCCGGTGAACAGTACGGCCAGTTTCCCCGTCCGGGCGGCGGTGTCCGACACCACGCCCGGCGCGGGGGCGCCCGACGCCCAGGCCGACAGCGCCGCCGCGAGGTCCGTGGTGTCACGGCCGACAGCTGCGACCCGGTGTTCGTGGGCGGTGCGGCCGGTGGCCAGCACGGCAGCCACGTCGGCGGCGCTCGTCGTCTCCCCGACGCTCGCGACCAGCCGCGCGACCTGGTCCCGCAGCGCGGGCAGCGTCCGACCGGACACGACCCACGGCACCACCGCGTCGCGCACCGGGCCCGGTTCGTCCGGCGCCGGCTCGGGCGCCTGCTCCAGGACGGTGTGCGCGTTGGTGCCGGAGATGCCGAACGACGACACGGCGGCACGGCGGGGCCGTCCCGTCTCCGGCCAGGGCACTTCCTCGGTGAGCAGCTCGACCGAGCCCGCCGTCCAGTCCACATGCGACGAGGGACGGCGCGCGTGCAGGGTGCGCGGGAGCACGCCGTGCCGTAGCGCCTGAACCATTTTGATCACGCCGGCGGCGCCGGCGGCGGCCTGCGTGTGCCCGATGTTCGACTTCACGGACCCCAGCAGCAGCGGGCGTTCCCGATCACGGCCGTAGGTCGCCAGCAGTGCCCCCGCCTCGATCGGGTCGCCGAGCGCGGTGCCCGTACCGTGCGCCTCCACGGCGTCGATGTCGTTCTCGGTGAGCCGGGCGTCGGCCAGCGCCGCGCGGATCACCCGCTGCTGCGACGGCCCGCTGGGTGCGGTGAAGCCGTTGGACGCGCCGTCCTGGTTGACGGCCGAACCACGCACCACCGCGAGCACCGGGTGGTTGTTGCGGCGGGCGTCGGACAGCCGCTCCAGCACCAGCATGCCGGCGCCCTCGGCCCAGCCGGTGCCGTCGGCCTCGTCGGCGAACGCCTTGCAGCGCCCGTCCGGGGCCAGGCCGCCCTGTTTGGAGAACTCCACCAGCGCGCCAGGGGTGCTCATCACGTTCACACCGCCGGCCAGCGCCAGCGTGCACTCGCCGGTGCGCAGCGCCTGCGCCGCCCAGTGCAGTGCCACCAGCGACGAGGAACACGCCGTGTCCACCGTGATCGCCGGCCCCTCGAGGCCCAGTGTGTAGGAGAGCCGGCCTGACATCGCGCTGGCCGCTATGCCGGTGCCCACCTCACCCGTGCTCTCCGCGGGCGAGCGCACCATCAGGTACGCGTAGTCCTGGCCGTTGGTGCCGACGAACACGCCGGTCCGGCTGCCCCGCAGCGACGCCGGATCGACGCCGGATCGTTCCAACGCCTCCCACGAGGTCTCCAGCAGCAGCCGTTGCTGTGGGTCCATCGCCAGCGCCTCGCGCGGCGATATCCCGAAGAAGGCGGCGTCGAAGTCGGCGGCGTCCGGCAGGAACCCGCCGAGCAGCGTGGTGTCGCCGGCCACCAGTTCCCCGATGTCCCAGCCACGGTCGGCGGGGATCGGCGTGATGGCGTCGTCGCCGGCGGCGACGAGCCGCCACAGGTCCTCGGGCGACGTGACGCCGCCCGGGAACCGGCATGCCATACCGACGATCGCGATCGGTTCGGTGGTGGCGGAGACCAGCCGCTGGTTCTGCCTGCGCAGCCGCTCGGTCTCCTTCACGGCCGCCCGTAACGCCTCGACGACCTTGTCGGTGCTGTCGTTGGGTGTAGACATGGGATCTTCCCTCCCTCAGTCGACCGTCAGGTCGGACGAGCCGTCCAGCGCGGCCCGGACCAGGTCGTCCACGGTCATCTCGTCGACGTCCACCTGCTCGGCGGCGTCGTCCGGCCCGCCGCCGTCCGCCGGCCGGGTACCGCGGCCGGTCAGTTGCAGCAGGGGTTCCAGCACGCCGATCTCGCGGAGCCGGGCCAGCGGCACGGAGGCGAGCAGCGAACGGAGGGCCACCTCGTCGCCGTCGGCCACCGCGCCGCCGGCCTCCTCGTCCAGCCCCAGTGCGTCGAGCACGTACGCGGTCATCGCCGAGGGCGTCGGGTGGTCGAACACCAGGGTGGACGGAAGGGGCAGCCCGGTCGCGGCGGTGAGCCGGTTGCGCAGCTCGACGCCGCTCAGCGAGTCGAAGCCCATGTCCCGGAACGCCCTGTCGGGTCCGAACAGCTCGGCGTCGGTGTGGCCGAGGACCACGGACGCGCTGTCCTGCACCAGCCGCAGCACCTCCTCCCGGCGCCGCACCGGCGTCAGGCCGGCGAGCCGCGTCAGCAGCTGCGGCGCCTCGTCCTGCCGCCGCTCCGGGGTGTCGAGGTCCTCGCCGCCGGGCAGTTCCTGGAGCAAGGTCCGCAGCCGGGACCCCGTGGTGCCGCGCAGGAACGCGGCGGCGCTCACCCGGGCCACCACCACCGCCACCACCGGCTCCGCGACGAGTTGCCGCAGCGCCATCACGGCCAGCGCCGGGTCCATCGCGTCGACGCCGGTGCGCCGCGCGCCCTCCTCGGCACGTGCGGTGGTGGCCATGCCGCCGCCGTCCCAGGCGCCCCACGCGATCGACGTGGCCGGCAGGCCCTTCGACCGGCGCTGCTCGGCCAGCGCGTCCAGCACGGCGTTCGCGGCGGCGTAGTTGGCCTGCCCGGGGTTGCCCACCGTGCCCGATGCCGACGAGAACAGCACGAACCCGGTCAGGTCGAGATCACGCGTCAGCTCGTCGAGCAGGAGCGCCGAGGTCACCTTGGCGCGGAACACGTCCTGGAAGCGGTCCGGCGTCAGGGCGTCGACAACGCCGTCGTCCAGCACGCCCGCCGTGTGCACGACCGCGGTCAGCGGGTGCTCGGCCGGGATTCCGTCCAGCAGCGCGGTCAGGGCGGCCCGGTCGGCCACGTCGCACGCCGCGACGGTGACCCGCGTACCGAGGCCCTCCAGTTCCGCCCGCAGTTCGGCGGCACCCGGCGCGGCCTCGCCGCGACGGCCCGCGAGCAGCACGTGCGGCACGCCCTCCGCGGCGAGCGACCTGGCGACGTGCGCGGCCAGCGCTCCGGTGCCGCCGGTCACCAGGACCGTGCCGTCCGGCGTCCACAGGCGGTCCGGGTCGGCCGCCGGCGCCGGCACGAGCCGGCGGCCGAACACCGCGCCCGGCCGCACCGCGACCTGGTCCTCACCATCCTCGCCGGACAGCGCACCTGGCAGCCGGGCCGCCGTGGCCCCGTCCACAAGGGACGGCAGGTCCACGAGACCGCCCCAGCGGTCGGGGTGTTCGAGAGCGACGACGCGTCCCAGACCCCACACCGCCGCCTGCACCGGGTGCGTCAACGGCTGGTCGGCGTCGACCGACACCGCGCTCCGGGTCGCGCACCACAGCGGCGCGGTGATGCCGGCGTCGCCGAGGGCCTGCACGAGCGCGGTGGTCAGCAGCGCGCCGTTCGGTACGGCGCCGACGATCGTCTCGTCCAGCGCCAGCAGCGACAGGACACCCACGACCCGCGTGCCGTCCACGGCCTCACGCAGCCGTACGGCCACCTGCTCGCGATCGGTGTCGCCGATCTCGACCCGGCCGGTGTCCGGGCCGAGCGCGCGGACCACCGTGTCCGCCCAGGCGTCGTCGGCCCGGTCGGCCGGGAGCGCCACGAGCCACCTGCCGGCGACAGAGGTCCGGCGTCCGGCGAGGGGGCGCCAGGCGATCCGGTGCCGCCAGCCGTCCACCGTGGACTGCTCGTCCCGCGCACGCCGCCAGTCGAGCAGTTTCGGCATGACCTTCGCCAGTGCCTGGCCGTCGACGTCGAGCAGGGACTCCAGCGCTTCGAGGTCGGTGTCCCGGACTGCCGCCCAGAACCCGTCGTCGTCGCGCCGGGCGACCGGCACGACCGTGGTCGCCGTGGCCTGCGGCCAGAACCTCTCGTGCTGGAAGGGATAGGTGGGCAGAGCGATCCTTCGGGCGCCGGCGTGCACGGCGGCCCAGTCGACGGGGACGCCCCGCGTGAACAGCGTCCCGACTGCCGCGGCCAGCGCCGCGTCCTCGTCCCGGTCGCGGCGCAGCGAAGCCACCGCGACCGGTCCCGCGCCGTTCATCGCGATGGTGTCCTGGGCCATCGCGGTCAGCACACCGTCGGGGCCGATCTCCAGGAACGTCGTGACGCCGCGGGCCAGCAGGGTCCGCACGCCGTCGGCGAACCGGACCGCGTCGCGCACGTGCCGGACCCAGTACGCCGGGTCGGTGACGAGGTTCCCCGGCTCGACGACCACGCCGGTGAGCGTGGAGACCAGCCGGATCGTCGGAACCTGGTAGGTCACCTGGTGGGCGAGGTGCTCGAAGTCGGCGAGCATCGCGTCCATGTGCGGGGAGTGGAACGCGTGGCTGACGTTGAGCCGCCTGGTCCTGCGTCCCCGGCGCGCGAAGTGCGCGGCGACCGTGTCGGCCGCGTCGGCGTCACCGGCGATCACCACCGCCTCGGGACCGTTCACGGCCGCGATGGACACGGCGTCGGTGAGCAGCGGGATCACCTCGTCCTCGGACGCCTGCACGGAGACCATCGCGCCGCCGGTCGGCAGCGCCTGCATCAGCCGCCCGCGGGCGGCGACCAGTGCCGCCGCGTCGGCCAGCGAGAACACACCGGCCACATGGGCCGCGGCCAGCTCGCCGACGGAGTGCCCGGCCACGAAGTCGGGCTTGATGCCCCACGACTCGACCAGCCGGTACAGGGCCACCTCCAGCGCGAACAGCGCGGCCTGGGTGAACTCCGTGCGGTCGAGCGCGCCGCCCGCGTCGTCCCACATCACCGGACGCAGCGGCTGGGCCAGATGCGGGTCCAGCTCCGCGACGACCGCGTCGAACGCTTCGGCGAACACCGCGTACAGCTCGTAGAGACGACGGCCCATACCGGCGCGCTGCGCGCCCTGTCCGGTGAACAGGAACGCCACCGCGCCGCTGCCGGCGCGATCCGCGAGCACGGCCGCCGACGGCGTGTCCTCGGCGAGGGCGGTGAGCCCGGCCCGCAGGGAGTCGACGTCGCTCGCGAGCACGGCGGCGCGCCGGTCGAACATACGGCGGGTGGTACCCAGGGAGAGCCCCAGGTCCGGCAGCGACGTGACGTCCGTGTCGAGCAGACGGCGGGCCTGATCGCGCAGTGCCGCACCGGTCACCGCGGACAGGGGCACCGCCAGTACCCCGTGCGGCCGTTCCGAGACGGTCCCGGTCGCCGTCGGCGGCGCCTGTTCCAGAATCACGTGCGCGTTGGTGCCGCTGGCGCCGAAGGACGACACCGCCGCACGGCGGGCCCGGTCGCTCTCCGGCCAGGCCGTCGCCTCGGTGACGAGCCGCACCGCACCGGAGGACCAGTCCACGTGCGAGGACGGCTCGTCGACGTGCAGGGTCCGCGGCAGCATGCCGTGCCGCATGGCCAGCACCATCTTGATGACACCGGCGACACCGGACGCGGCCTGGGTGTGGCCGATGTTCGACTTCACGGAACCGAGCAGCAGCGGACGTTCCCGGTCGCGGCCGTACGTTGCCAGCAGCGCCTGCGCCTCGATGGGGTCACCCAGCTTGGTCCCGGTGCCGTGGGCCTCCACGGCGTCCACGTCGGACGGTGCCAGGCCCGCAGCGGCCAGCGCCCGGCGGATGACCCGTTGCTGCGCGGGGCCGCTCGGCGCGGTCAGGCCGTTGGACGCGCCGTCCTGGTTGATGGCGGATCCGCGCAGGACCGCCAGCACCTCGTGGCCGTTGCGCCGCGCGTCGGACAGCCGCTCGAGTACGACCATGCCCACGCCCTCGGCCCAGCCGGTGCCGTCCGCCGCGTCGGAGAACGCCTTGCAGCGGCCGTCCGGCGACAGCGCGCCGAGGTCGGTGAACTCCACGAAGTTGACCGGCGTGGACATCACCGCCACGCCACCGGCCAGGGCCAGGTCCGTCTCGCCCGACCGCAGCGCCTGGGCCGCCAGGTGCAGCGCGACCAGCGACGACGAGCACGCCGTGTCCACCGAGACGGTCGGTCCCTCGAGGCCGAAGGTGTAGGCGAGGCGTCCGGACAGCAGGCTCGCCGACTGCGCGGTCTGCCAGTCACGCCCCTCGGCGACGGGCCGGTAGTCGCCGCTGATGCCACCGACGTACACGCCGGTGTCCGAGCCCCGCAACCCGGCCGGGTCGACGCCGGCTCGCTCCAGCGCCTCCCACGCCGACTCCAGCACCAACCGCTGCTGCGGGTCCATGATGAGGGCCTCGCGCGGTGAGATACCGAAGACCGCCGGGTCGAAGTCGGCCGCTTCGGCGAGGAATCCGCCGGCGCGCGCCACCGTGCGCGGCCGGCCGGCCGGTCCCGGCTCGAACAGCCCGGCCAGGTCCCAGCCGCGGTCCGCGGGCATGGGGCCGATGGCGTCGGTGCCCGCGACGATCAGGTCCCACAACTCTTCCGGCGACCCGACCCCACCCGGGTAGCGGCAGGCCATTCCGACGATGGCCACCGGGTCGTCGTCGGCGGCCACGGCGCGCACCGGCGCGAGCTCCTCGGCCTGCTCGCCGAGCAGTTCGGCGAGCAGGTGGTCGGCCAGCACGGCCGGCGTCGGGTGGTCGAAGACCAGGGTGACCGGCAGTGGCAGCCCGGTCAGCTCGGTGAGCTTGCCGCGCAGATCCACCGCGGTCAGCGAGTCGATGCCGAGATCCTTGAAGGGCACGTCCGGATCGATCGCCGTGCCGCCCGGGTGGCCGAGAACCGCGGCCACCCGGTCGTAGACCAGGGTGCGCACTTCAGGGGCGCGATCCTGCTCCGGCAGGGAGAGCAAGCGGTCGCGGAGACCGTGCCCCGCCGGTTCCACGGCCGCGGCCTCCGGCAGCTCGGTGAACAACCTGCTGGGCCTGGTTCGTGTGAAGGCGGGGGCGAATGCCTCCCATGCCACGTCGGCGACCGTCACATCGACGGCACCGCCCAGCACGCCGTCCAAGGCGGCGAGCGCCCGGCCGGGCTCCATGGCCGGCAGACCGTTGAGATGCAGATGCCGGGCCATCCCGTCGCCCTCGCTGCCGGCCCAGGCGCCCCACGCCACTGCGACTCCGGCCAGGCCACGGGCCCGTCGCGCGGCGACTACGGCCTCGCGCCGCGCGTCGCCGGCGGCCTGCCCGGCCCGGTCCCGCACGCCCCAGGTGCCCGCGATCGACCCGAACAGCACGAACGCGTCGAGCGGGGTGTCGTACAGAAGCGCGGCCAGGTTGTCGGCCCCGGCGTCACCGGTGACGAAGACCGCCGAGACGGTGTGCTCGGCGAGCAGCGCGGCCAGCGCCTCCCGGTCCGCGGGGTCCGCATCGGACGCCGTGACCGGCACGCCCAGGTCGCCGGGGTCGCTGCCGAGCAGCAGCAGGCCCGGTACTCGGCGATCGGCCAGCCAGCGCGCCGTGATCGCGCCTTCGGGGGTGTCCGCGCCGGTGACGAGCACCGTACCGGTGGCGGTCCAGTCCGTGGCGAGATCCGCGGCACGGACCAACCGGCGGCCCAGCACGCCGTGATCGCGCACGGCGACGTTGTCCTCCGTTCCACCGAGCGCGGACCGGACGTGCTCGACGGTGGTCGTCGTCACCGGGCCGGACAGGTCGAGCAGGCCACCCCAGCGGTCGGCGTGGTCGAGGGCCGCGACCCGGCCGGCGCCCCACAGCGCGGCGCGAGCGGGCACCGGTTGCTCACCGTCGACGACGGCGACGGCCCCGCGCGTCACGAGCCAGACCGGCAGCCCGGTTCCCTCGGACGCTGCCAGCAGCGCCTCGGGCCATGCCTCGTCGGGGACGTCGTCGTCATCGGTGCCGGCGAGCAGGGACACGATCCCGGCGAAACCGTCGGTGTCGGGAAGTTCCGCACCCGGCGTCACGGGCACCGCGTCCAGCGCCGCAACGACGGAGGCCACGGTCTCGTCCGTCCGCCAGCCGGCCGGCACGAGTGCCAGCCACCGCCCGTCGCCGGCCTCCTGCCGGACGGGACGCCACGTGATGCGGTAGCGCAGAGCGGCCGTGGCCGCGTGGTCCTGGCGCCGGCGGCGCCACTGGGACAGCGCCGGCACCACCGCGGAGAGCTCGGCGCCCCGGAGCTCCAGGGCCGAGGCCAGGGTGTCGAGGTCGGCACGCTCGACCGCCGCCCAGAACTCCGCGTCCACGGGATCGGCCGCGGTGACGGGCGCCGACGTCGGCCAGAACCGCTCGCGTTGGAACGCGTAGGTGGGCAGGTCGACGGTGCGCGCGCCGCTGCCGGCGAAATACGCCGGCCAGTCGATGTCGACGCCCTGCGTGTACAGGCGCGCCAGCGCCGTGACGACGGCGCGTTCCTCGCCCCGGTCGCGGCGCAGCGCCGCCACGAGGGTGGCCTCGGCGCCGCGTTCCAGCACGGTCTCGGCCGCCATCGCGGACAGCACGCCGTCCGGGCCGAGTTCGAGCACGGTCGTCACGCCCGCGTCGAGCAGCGTCGCCACGCCGTCGCCGAACCGCACCGCCTCGCGGACGTGCCGGACCCAGTACGCCGGGGTGGCCAGCTCGTCGCCGGCGATACCGCCGGACACGTTGGACACCACCGGTATCCGTGCCGGGGCGAAGGACAGGCCTTCGGCCACGGAGCGGAACTCGGCCAGCATCGGCTCCATGAGCGGTGAGTGGAACGCGTGCGACACCCGCAGTTCCCTGGACCTCGTGAACCGCGCCGCCACCGCGGCGACCGCCTCGGTCCCACCGGCGACCACGACGGCCCGCGGGCCGTTGACGGCCGCGATCACCGCACCGTCGACGAGCTCGGCGCGGACCTCGTCCTCGCCGGCCTCGATCGCCGTCATGGTGCCGCCGGCCGGCAGCGCGGCCATCAGTCGTGCCCGTGCGGAGACCAGCGCCGCCGCGTCGGCCAGCGTCAGCACCCCGGCCACGTGGGCCGCCGTGATCTCACCGACGGAGTGACCGGCGACGAAGCCGGGCTCGACGCCCCACGACTCCATCAGCCGGTACAGCGCCACTTCCACGGCGAACAACGCCGGCTGCGTCCATCCGGTGCCGTTCAGGGCGTCGGCGTCCGAGCCCCACATCACGCCACGGACATCGGCCTCCAGCTCCGCGACCACCGCGTCGAACGCCTCCCGGAACACCGGGAACCGTGCGTACAGCTCACGTCCCATGCCCAGCCGCTGCGAACCCTGACCCGAGAACACGACGGCCAGCGCGCCGCCACGTGCCGTGCCGGTGACCGTCTCCACGACCCCGTCGGGTGCGGACACCAGCACCGCGCGGTGGTTGAGGTGGGCGCGGGTGCCGGCCAGCGACCACGCCACGTCGACCCGTTCGTGCCGCTCCTGGTCGGTGACGAGGGCTTCCAGCCGCCCGCGCTGTGCGTCCAGCGCCTCGCGGGTGCGCGCCGACACCGGCCACGGCAGGATTTCCGGGCTGACGGAGCGGGCGGCCGGCTCCTGCTCCGGGGCCTGTTCGACGACCACGTGCGCGTTGGTGCCGGAGATGCCGAAGGCCGACACTCCGGCCCGGCGCGGACGGCCGGTCGCCGGCCACTCGATCGAGCCGGTGACCAGTTCGACCGCGCCGGCCGACCAGTCGACGTGCGAGGACGGCGTGTCCGCGTGCAGGGTCGGCGGCACGGTGCCGTGCTGCATCGCCATCACCATCTTGATGACGGCGGCGGTGCCCGCGGCGGCCTGGGTGTGGCCGATGTTCGACTTCACGGAGCCGAGCAGCAGCGGCGTCTCGCGGTCCCTGCCATAGGTGGCCAGCAGCGCGTGCGCCTCGATGGGGTCGCCCAGCGGGGTGCCGGTGCCGTGCGCCTCGACCGCGTCCACGTCGCTCGTGGACAGACCGGCGTCGGCGAGCGCGGCGCGGATGACCCGCTGCTGCGAGGGGCCGCTGGGCGCGGTCAGACCGTTGGACGCGCCGTCCTGGTTGATGGCGGTGCCGCGCACCAGGCCCAGCACGTGGTGGCCGTTGGCCCGCGCGTCGGACAGCCGCTCCAGCACGAGGACGCCGACGCCCTCGGCCCAGGCGGTGCCGTCCGCGTCGTCGGCGAACGACCGGCACCGACCGGTCGGCGACAGACCGCCCTGCGTGGTGAACTCCATGATCGAGTCCGGTGTGGACATCACGGACACGCCGCCGGCCAGTACGAGCGAGCATTCGCCGGAGCGCAGCGCGCGCGTGCCCCAGTGCATCGACACCAGCGACGAGGAGCACGCCGTGTCGACGGTCACGGCCGGGCCCTCCAGACCCAGCGTGTACGACAGCCGGCCGGACAGGACGCTCGCCGTGTTGCCGGTGGCGGCGTGGCCGCGCACGTCCTCGGTGGCGGTCCGCAGGACGCTCAGGTAGTCCTGCCCGTTGGTGCCGACGAACACCCCGGTCTGCGAGCCGCGCAGTGCGGTGGGGTCGATGCCCGCCCGCTCGACCGCTTCCCACGCCGTCTCCAGCAGCAGCCGCTGCTGCGGGTCCATGGCCAGCGCCTCGCGCGGCGAGATGCCGAAGAACGCCGCGTCGAAGTCGGCGACTCCCTCGAGGAAGCCGCCCTCCATGGTGGCCGACGCGCCCGCCGCGAGGGCGGCCAGGTCCCAGCCGCGGTCCGTGGGGAACGCCCCGATGCCGTCCTGGCCGTCGGCGACGAGCTGCCACAACTCCTCGGGCGAGTTGACGCCGCCCGGGAAGCGGCAGGCCATGCCGACGATGGCGATCGGTTCGTCGTCCGCGGGGCGCGTCGCGACCACGGCCGCCGGCGCCTGCGCGTCCCCGAGGATCTCGGCGAGCAGGAAGTCCACCAGATCCGTCGGCGTCGGGTGGTCGTACAGGAGGGAAGCGGGCAGTGCGGTACCGGTCGCCGCGGCCAGGGCGTTGCGCAGCTCCAGCGTGGTCACCGAGTCGAAGCCCAGGTCCCGGAACGCGCGGTCGTGCTCGATCCGGCCGGTGTCGGCGTGTCCGAGCACGGCGGCGATCTGTGCCCGCACCAGCTCCAGCAGCACCTTCTTGCGGTCGCTGTCCTTGCGGCCCGACAGGTCCGCGCGCAGGCCGGACCCCGACGGCCGCTCGACGGCCGGGCCCGTACGCAGCGCCCTGACCTCGGGCAGGTCCTCGACCAGCCGGGTGGGCCGCATCAGCGTGAACGCGGGCACGAACGTCGCCCAGTCGACATCGGCGACGACCACTGCCACGTCGTCCAGCTCGACGGCCCGGCGCATCGCGTCGACACCCCCGCGCGGACGCAGCGGCTCGAACCCGCCGCGCCGTACCCGCGCGGCCAGTCCGCCGTCGGCGACCATGCCCGCGTCGGCCCAGGGACCCCACGCGATCGAGGTCGCCACCCGGCCCTGCGCCCGCCGCCAAGCGGCGAAGGCGTCCATCCAGGCGTTCGCGGCGGCGTAGTTCGCCTGTCCCGGCGCGCCGATCGTGCCCGCTGTGGACGAGAACAGCACGAACGCGTCGAGTTCCAGCCCCACGGTGAGCTCGTCCAGGTTGCGGGCCGCCGTCGCCTTGGCGTGCAGCACGGTCGCGAACGACTCCGGGGTGAGCGTGTCCAGCACGCCGTCGGCCAGCACCCCCGCACTGTGGAAGACGGCCGTGGGCGTCACGTCGGCGAGCAGCGCGGCGAGCGCCTCGCGGTCGCCGGCGTCGCACGCGGCGACGGTGACCCGCGCGCCGAGCGCCTCCAGCTCGGCGGCGAGCTCCGCTGCGCCGGGTGCGTCCGGACCGCGTCGGCTGGTGAGCACGAGGTGCTCGGCCCCGGCCCCGGCCAGCCAGCGCGCCAGGTGCCCGGCGATGCCGCCGGTACCGCCCGTGACGAGCACGGTGCCCCGCGGGCGGTAGGGCCGAGCGGTGCCGGAGGCGGCGTGGGCGAGCCTGCGGGCGAACGTACCCGCCGCGCGCACGGCGACCTGGTCCTCGCCGGTTCCGGCGAGGACGCCGCAGAGCCTCTGTGCGGTGACGGCGTCCACTTGTGCCGGCAGGTCGACGAGACCGCCCCAGGTCGCGGGCTGCTCCAGCGCCGCCACCCGGCCGAGGCCCCACACGGCGGCCTGGGCGGGGTCGGGGATCTCCGTGCTGTCGACGGCGACGGCGTGCCGCGTGACGCACCACAGGGGCGCGGTGATCCCGGCGTCGCCGAGGGCCTGCACGGCCACGGTGGTCAGGGCCAGGCCCGCGGGCACGTCGCCGTCGCCAGGGGCGGCGGCCGACAGCAGGGACACCACTCCCGCGAAGCCGCCCCCGGCGGCCTGGTCGCGCAAGGCGTCGGCGAGCGCCGTCCGGTCGGGCTCCGTGACATCGAGCCGGACGGTGTCCGCCCCGGCGGCGACGAGTCCACCGATGACCGCGGTGACCCACTCCGAGTCGCCGGGCGCGAGCACCAGCCAGGTGCCGCGCAGCGACGGCGGCCCGCCGCGCATCGGCGCCCATACGACGCGGTAGCGCAGCAGGTCCACGGCGGACTCCTCGTCGCGGCGGCGACGCCAGGTCGACAGCGCCGGCACCATCGCCGAGACGGTGTCGGCGGCCAGACCGAGGGCGGTGGCGAGGGAGTCGACGTCGGCCTCCTCGACGGCCGCCCAGAACGTGGCGTCGACGGTGTCGCCGGGCCGCGGCGCCGCGTTGACCTCCTGTTCCGGCCAGAACCGCTCGTGCTGGAACGCGTACGTCGGCAGGTCGACCCGGCGGGCGCCGGTGTCCGCGAAGAACGCCGTCCAGTCGACGGGGACGCCGTGCACGTGCAGGGCCGCGACGGCCGCGGCGACGGCGGAGGTCTCGGAGCGGTCGCGCCGCTGTGCCGCGACGACGGCCACGCCGTCCTCGGGCAGGCTCTCCTGCGCCATTCCGGTCAGCACCGCGTCCGGGCCGAGCTCCAGGAAGGCGCGTACGCCGTGCCCGGCCAGCCAGGTGACGCCGTCGGCGAACCGCACCGCGGCACGCACGTGCCGCACCCAGTACTCGGGGTCGCAGACCTGCCCGGCGGTGACCGGCTCGCCGGTCACGTTCGACAGGACGGGGATGCGCGGCGGCCGGTACGTCAAAGTCGCCGCGACCCGGCGGAAGTCGTCGAGCACCGCGTCCATGCGCGGCGAGTGGAAGGCATGGCTCACCCGCAGCCGCCGCGTACGGTACCCGTCGGCCTCGAAGCCCTCGGCCAGGGCCAGCACCTCGTCCTCGTCGCCGGCGATCACCACGGACTCCGGACCGTTGATCGCGGCGATGGACACGCGCCGCTCGTCGAGGCGGGGCGCGACGAGCGCCTCGGACGCCCGGACGGAGACCATCGCACCGCCCTCGGGCAGCGCCTGCATCAGCCGGCCGCGCGCGGCGACGAGCTTGGTGGCGTCGGCCAGCGACAGCACTCCGGCGACATGCGCGGCGGCGAGCTCGCCGACCGAGTGGCCGGCGACGTGGTCCGGCCGCACGCCCCAGGACTCCACGAGCCGGTAGAGGGCCACCTCCACGGCGAAGAGCGCCGGCTGGGTGTAGCCGGTGCGGTCCAGCTCCGTGGCGTCGTCCGCCCACATGACCTCCCGTAGCGGGCGGTCCAGCTCGTTGTCGAGGTGGAGCAGCACCTCGTCGAGGGCGTCGGCGAACACCGGGAAGCGCTCGTACAGTTCACGGCCCATGCCGCTGCGCTGCGCGCCCTGGCCCGTGAACAGCACGGCCAGACCGCCCCGCTCCACCGAGCCACGCAGCACACCCGCGCCCGGCGCTCCGTCCCGTACGGCCGTCAGACCCCGGACCAGCTCCGCCGGGTCCGTCGCGACGACGGCGGCGCGCCGTTCGAACGCCGCGCGGCCGGTCGCCAGCGAGTACGCGAGGTCGGCCGGGTGCGTGTCGGGCCGCGTGCGCAGGAGGTCGAGCAGACGCCCGGCCTGGGCCCGCAGGGCGGCGTCGGTCCGGCCGGACACGACGAGCGGCGGCACGCCGTCGGCCCGGGGCGCGACCGGCTCCTGCGCGACCGGCCCCTGTTCCAGGATCGCGTGCACGTTCGTGCCGCTGAGCCCGAACGACGACACGGCGGCGCGGCGCGGCCGGCCGTCCGTCTCGGGCCACGGCACCTGCTCGGTCAGCAGGCTGATGGCACCGCTGGACCAGTCGACGTGCGTGGACGGTGTCTCGGCGTGCAGGGTCCGTGGCAGTACGCCCCGCTGCATGGCCAGCACGAGCTTGATCACACTGGCCACGCCGGAGGCCATCTGGGTGTGGCCGATGTTGGACTTCACCGAACCGAGCAGCAGCGGCCGCTCCGGGTCGCGCTCGCGCCCGTAGGTCCCCAGCAGTGCCTGGGCCTCGATCGGGTCGCCGAGCGCGGTGCCGGTGCCGTGGCCCTCGATCGCGTCCACCTCGGGGGCCGTCAGCCGGGCGTTGGCCAGCGCCGCACGGATGACCCGCTGCTGCGCGGGTCCGTTCGGCGCGGTCAGGCCGTTGGACGCGCCGTCCTGGTTCACCGCCGAGCCCTTGAGCACGGCGAGCACCTCGTGGCCGTTGGCCTGCGCGTCGGACAGCCGCTCCAGCAAGACCACGCCGACGCCCTCGGCGAGGGTCATGCCGTCGGCGCTGTCGGAGTAGGCCTTGCAGCGCCCGTCCACCGCGAGCGCCCGCTGCCGGGAGAACCCGATGAACGCGCCCGGATTGGACATGATGCTCACGCCGCCGGCCAGCGCCAGTGTGCTCTCCCCGGTGCGCAGCGACTGCGCGGCGAGATGGATCGCCACCAGCGACGACGAGCAGGCGGTGTCCAGCGTGACGGCGGGACCCTCAAGCCCGAGCAGGTACGCCAGGCGGCCGGACAGGACGCTGCCCAGGGAGCCGGTGACCATGTGGCCCTCGGAGCTGTCCGCGGTGCGGGACACCGACGCCGTGTAGTCCTGGTAGCTGGCTCCGATGAACGTGCCGGTGAGGCTGCCGTGCAGACCGTGCGGGTCGAGCCCGGCCCGTTCCAAGGCCTCCCACGCCGTCTCCAGCAGCAGCCGCTGCTGCGGGTCCATCGCCAGCGCCTCACGCGGTGAGATGCCGAAGAAGTCCGCGTCGAACTCCGCGGCGTCCCGCAGGAAACCGCCCTGCACCGAGTAGGTCCTGCCCGCGCGGTCGGGGTCCGGGTCGTACAGCTCGTCCGCGGACCAGCCGCGGTCCGCGGGCCAGCCGCCGATCGCGTCGACGCCCTCGGTGACCAGCCGCCACAGGTCCTCGGGCGAGTCGGCGCCGCCCGGGTAGCGGCAGCTCATGCCGATGATGGCGATGGGCTCGTCCGGAGCGGCCGCCCCGGCGGCGCCGACGGCCGCGGGCGCGTCGCCGGCGATCTCCGCCAGCAGGAACTCCGTCAGCGCGACCGGGCTCGGGTAGTCGAAGACGATGGTGGTGGGCAGGGTGAGACCGGTGGCGCCGGCGATCCGGGTCCGCAGGTCGATCGCGGTCACGGAGTCGAGGCCGGCGTCGCGGAACGCCCGCTGCTCGCCGAGCGCGTCGCCGGACGTGTGGCCGAGCACGATGGCGGCCTGGCCACGCACCAGGTCCAGCAGCGTGCGCCGGCGCTCGGCGGCGGGCAGCGCCCGCAGCGTGGCGGCGAATTCGCCTCCCGCACCACCGGTCACGGTGGTCCGTTCCTGGACCTCGGTGAGCGCCTTGACCTCGGGAATGTCGTCGAAGAGCGTCGTCGGCCGGGCCGAGGTGAACACCTCGTGGTAGCGGTCCCAGTCGATGTCGGCGATCGCGAGCGCGGCATCGTCCCCGTCGAGGGCGTTCCGCAGGGCCGCCAGCGCGAGCGGCGGCTCCATGAACACGAGGCCGCTGCGCACGATCTGTTCCGGGTCGACCCGGCCGAGCTTCATGTCGTCCGCCCAGATGCCCCACGACAGGGACTTCGCGGGCAGCCCGCGGGCACGGCGGCGCGCGGCCAGGGCGTGCAGGTACGCGTTGCCCGCGACGTACGCGGCGTGCGCGCCGGAGGCCCACATGCCCGCGGTGGACGAGTAGAGCACGAAGTCGTCGAGCTCGTCCTCGGCGAGCAGCTCGTCCAGGATGCGGGCGCCGGTCACCTTCGCGTCCAGCACCCGCTCGAACTGGTCGAGGGTGGTGTCGTCGAGGGTGGACAGCTCGATCACGGCGGCCGTGTGCACCACGGTCCGCAGCGGCGGCCCCTCGGCACGCAGCCGGTCCAGCAGTGCGGCCACGGCGTCGCGGTCGGTGATGTCGCAGGCGACGACCTCGGCGGCGGCACCGCGCTCGGTCAGCTCCGCGATCAGCTCCGGCGCTCCGGGGGCGGCCGGGCCGCGGCGGCTGGTGAGCACGATCCGCTCCGCGCCCTGGCCGGCGAGCCAGCGGGCCAGATGCGGGGCCAGGGTGCCGGTGCCGCCGGTGACCAGAACGGTGCCGCGGGCGGTCCAGCCCGGGCCGTCGGCGGTCTTCGGTGCCCGTACGACGCGCCGCGCGAGTGTGCCGGCGGCACGCACGGCGACCTGGTCCTCGCCCGTCGCGCCGGACAGCACCGCGACGAGCCGGCCCGCCGCTCGGGTGTCCAGTTCGACCGGCAGGTCCACCGTGCCGCCGATCCGCTGCGGGTGCTCGAGCGCGGCGGTCCAGCCGACGCCGAGGACCTGTGCCTGGCCGGGGTTGAGGACCTCGTCGGCGCGGCCCGTCGACACGGCGGCACGGGTGAGGAACCACAGCGGCGCGTCGATTCCGGCGTCGCCGAGGGCCTGCACGAGCGCCACGGTCAGCGCGAGACCCTCACTCGTGGCGGAACGGCCCGCGAGCGGGCGCTCGACACCCGCCACCAGCGACACCACACCGGTGACATCGTCGATGCCGTCGAGGCGTGCGCCGAGCACGGCCCGGTCGGCGCAGGCCGCGTCGAGTACCAGCCGCTCGGGCGTGGCACCGTGCGCGCTCAGCGCGGAGAGCACGTCCTCGTCGGCGACGCCGTCGGCGGTGACCACGAGCCAGCGTCCGGTGAGCGCGGCGGTGCTCGCGGCGACCGGCGTCCACGCCACGCGGTAGCGCCAGGCGTCCACCAGGGTCTCCTCGCGGCGGCGGCCTCGCCATGCCGAAAGGCCGGGCAGCACGGCCGCGAGAGCCTCCTCGTCCACGGCGAGGTCGGTGGTGAGCGAGGCCAGGTCGCCGGTCTCGACGGCCTGCCAGAAGTCCGCCTCGACCGGGTCCGTACCGCCGGACACCACGGGCGTGGGCACCGGGATCCACAGGCGTTCGTGCTGGAAGGCGTAGGTGGGCAGGTCGGTCCGGCGACCGCCTCGGTACAGGGCCGCCCAGTCCACGGCGACGCCGCGGACGAACGCCTCCGCGAAGGACGTCAGGACGCGGTCCAGACCGCCCCGTTCGCGGCGCAGCGTGCCGGTCACCACCGCGCGCACGCCGGCCGCGTCGACCGCCTCGGCGATGCCCATCCGCAGCACCGGGTGCGCGCTGCACTCGATGAACGCGCGGTGGCCCTCACCGAGCAGGGCGGTGACGGCCGGACCGAAGCGCACGGTGCCGCGCAGGTTGCGGTACCAGTAGCCGGCGTCCATGACCGTGGTGTCGAGCCACTCGCCCGTCACGGTGGAGTAGAACGGGATCTCGGCGGTCCGCGGCCGGATCGGGGCGAGGAGTTCGAGCAGTTCCTCCTGGATGTCCTCGACCTGGGCGGAGTGCGAGGCGTAGTCCACGGCGATCTTCCGCACCCGGACGCCGTCCGCGGCCAGGGTGTCGAACAGCGCGTCCAGCGCGGCGGAGGCACCGGCCACGACCACCGAACCCGGCCCGTTGACGGCCGCGATCTGTACCGTGCCGTCGGAGGGCAGCAGCGGCTCGACGCGGTCCGCGGGCAGCGGCACGGACATCATGCCGCCCCTGCCCGCCAGCCGCCGTGCGATGGCCTGGCTGCGCAGGGCGACCACGCGGGCACCGTCCTCGAGGGAGAGCGCCCCGGCGACCACGGACGCGGCGATCTCGCCCTGGGAGTGCCCGAGCACGGCGTCCGGGTGCACGCCCTGCGACCGCCACAGCGCCGCCAGCGCCACCATCACCGCGAACGACGCGGGCTGTACGACGTCGACGCGCTCCAGGTCCGGCGCACCGTCCGCCTGTCGCAGCACGTCCAGCAGGGACCAGTCCGTGAACTCCGACAGCGCGGCGGCGCACGCGTGGATGTGCTCCGCGAACACGGGCGACTCGTCGAGCAGCCGCGCTCCCATGCCGGGCCACTGCGAGCCCTGGCCAGGGAAGACGAAGACGGTCCGGCCCTCGACGTCCGCCACGCCCTCGACCACGGCGGTCGTGTCCCCGCCGCGGGCGTAGCCGTCCAGGGCGTCGTGGTCGAGGACCACGGCCCGGTGCTCGAACAGCGACCGCGAGGTCACCAGCGAGTAGCCGAGGTCGAACGGGTCCGCCTGCCGGCCGACCAGGCGGGCGGCCTGGTCGCGCAGCGCGGGCGCGGACCGCGCCGACAGCACGAGCGGCAGCGCGGCCGGCCCCGGCACACGCTCGTCCCGTACTGGTTCCAGTGCCGGCGCGGCCGGCGATTCCTCCAGCACGAGGTGGACGTTGGTGCCACTGATGCCGAACGACGACACGGCTGCCCGACGCACCCGCTCCCCCGGCTCCCACGGCCGGGCCTCGTGCAGCAGCCGCACGCTGCCCGCGCTCCAGTCGATGTGCGAGGACGGCGTCGCGGCGTGCAGAGTGGGCGGCAGCACGCGGTTGCGCAGGGCCAGCACCATCTTCATGACGCCGGCGACGCCCGCGGCGGACTGCGTGTGGCCGATGTTGGACTTCACGGAGCCGAGCAGCAGCGGCCACTGCGGGTCCCGGTCCACGCCGTAGGTGGCCTGCAGCGCCTGGGCCTCGATGGGGTCGCCCAGAGCGGTGCCGGTGCCGTGCGCCTCCACGGCGTCCACGTCGGACGGCGCCAGCCGGGCGTTGGCCAGGGCTTGCCGGATGACCCGCTGCTGCGCGGGCCCGTTCGGCGCGCTCAGACCGTTGGACGCACCGTCCTGGTTGACGGCGGAGCCGCGGATCACCGCGAGCACCGGGTGGCCGTGGGCCCGGGCGTCGGACAGTTTCTCCAGGAGCAGCATGCCGACGCCCTCGCCGAGCGCCATGCCGTCGGCGCCCTCCGCGAAGGCCTTGGACCGGCCGTCGTGGGCGAGTGCCCGTTGCCTGCTGAACGCCGTGAACGGCCCGGGGTTCGGCATGACCGTCGCGCCGCCGGCGAGCGCCAGCGTGGTCTCTCCGTTGCGCAGCGACTGCGCGGCGAGGTGGATCGCCACCAGCGACGACGAGCAGGCGGTGTCCACGGTGACCGCGGGACCCTCCAGCCCGAACACGTAGGCGAGGCGGCCGGAGAGCACGCTGGGGATGGTGCTGGTGACGACGTGCGCCTCCAGGTCCTCGGCGTGCTGGGCGCCGTACTCCTGGAAGCTGGAGCCGATGAACGTGCCGGTCGCGGTGGACCGCAGTGCCGCCGGGTCGATGCCGGCCCGCTCCAGTGCCTCCCACGAGGTTTCCAGCAGCAGGCGCTGCTGCGGGTCCATGGACAGGGCCTCACGCGGCGAGATGCCGAAGAACCCCGGATCGAAGTCGCCGGCGTCGTGGAGGAAGCCACCCCGCGTGGTGTAGGTGGTGTGCGGCTTGTCCGGGTCGGCGTCGTAGAGCGCGGTCGCGTCCCAGCCGCGGTCAACGGGCCATTCGCTGCTGGCGTCGACGCCGTCCTCGACGAGGGCCCAGAACTCCTCGGGCGTGGTGGCGCCGCCCGGGAACCGGCATGCCATGCCGACGATCGCGATGGGCTCGTCGGGGGCGCCGGCCGCAGCGGTCACCCGCGCGCCGGCGCTGTCGGCGTCGAGCAGTTCCCCGGCCAGGTGGCGCGCCAGCGCCGACGGCGTCGGGTAGTCGAACACCATGGTGCTGGGCAGGGCGCGTCCGGTGACGGCACTGAGGCGCTTGCGCAGTTCGACGGCGGTCAGCGAGTCGAACCCGCCGTCGCGGAAGGCCCGTTGCTCCGGCACACCGTCCACGGAATCGTGGCCGAGCACACCGGCCGCCTCGGTGCGGATCAGATCCACGAGCAGCCGTTCCCGCTCCTCGGCGGGCAGTGCGGCCAGGCGGGCGACGAACTCCGTACGGCCGCTCGGTTCCTCGGCCTGTGGCGCCGCCTCCGGCAGCGCCGCGAGCAGCGGGCTCGGACGGGAGGCGGTGAAGACCGGCGCGTAGCGCGTCCAGTCCACGTCGGCGACGGTGACGGTGGTGTCGCCGCGCACGACGGCGTCGCGGAGTTCGGCGATGCCGACGGCCGGCGCGATGAACCGCAGGCCCTGCCGCAGCAGGTTCGCGGTCATCGCGTCGTCGGTCGCCATGCCGGTCTCGGCCCACGGTCCCCACGCCACGGACGTGGCGGTGAGGCCGCGCGCGGCCCGGGTCTCGGCGATGGCGTCCAGGCAGGCGTTGGCGGCGCTGTAGGAGGCCTGGCCGCCGGAGCCGATCGTGCCGGCGATGGAGCCGAACAGCACGAAGAAGTCCACGTCCTCGACCAGGGCGTCGAGGTTGACCGCGCCGGCCAGCTTCGCGGACAGCACGGAGCCGAACTCGGCGAGGGTCGTGTCACCGAGCGCCTTCATGTCACTGACACCCGCCGTGTGCACCACACCGGTCACCGGATGCTCGGCGAGCACCGCGGCCAGCGCGGCCCGGTCGGCCACGTCGCAGGCGA
Source organism: Streptomyces aureus (assembly GCF_000725495.1). Lineage (GTDB taxonomy): Bacteria > Actinomycetota > Actinomycetes > Streptomycetales > Streptomycetaceae > Streptomyces > Streptomyces aureus_B. The sequence continues at coordinate 251,756 of NZ_KL647040.1, read as the reverse complement.
CGATCTCGACCCGCGCGCCGAGTTCCTCCAGTTCGGCACGGAGCTCGACGGCTCCGGGCGCGTCCGGGCCACGCCTGCTGGTCAGCACGAGGCCGGTGGCACCGGAACGGGCGAGCCAGCGCGCGACCTCACCGCCGAGACCACCGGTGCCCCCGGTGACGAGCACGGTCCCGCGCGCGGTGAACTCGCCGGCGGGCGAGGGAGCGGAGTAGCGGACGAGACGTCGGGCGCTGCGCCCGGCCGGCCGGACCGCGACCTGGTCCTCGCCGTCCGTCCCGGCCAGGGTGGCGGCGAGGTGGGAGGCGGCTCGGTCGTTCATCACCGCGGGCAGATCGATCAGGCCGCCCCAGCGGTCGGGACGCTCCAGCGCGAGGCCCCGGCCCAGACCCCACACCGCGGCCTGCGCCGGGCGGGGCGCCGGGTCGCCGGGGGCCGCCGCCACCCCTCCCCGCGTGAGAACCCACAGCGGAGCGGTGATGCCGGCGTCGCCGAGCGCCTGAGCGAGCGTGACGGTCAGGGCCAGTCCTGGCGGGAACGCCGACGGCTCCTCCTCGGACGGCGGCACCCACACCACCCCCGCGTGGTCGCCGGCCCGTTCGAGCCGGGCCGCGAGCGCGGCACGGTCGGGTTCGGTCACCACCAGGGTGCGGACCTCGGCGCCGTGCGCCCGCAGCGCCTCGACGAGATCGGGATGCTCGGTCGTGCCGATGAGCAGCCAGGCGCCCGGCAGGGTAGCCGCACGCTCCGCCAAGGCGGCCCATTCGACGCGGTAGCGCCACGTGTCGCGCAGGGCACGCTCGTGACGGTCCCGATGCCACGACGACAGCGCGGGCAGCAGCGCGTCCAGCGAGTCTCGCTGGTCCTCGCCGAGGCCGAGGAGTTCCGCGAGCCCGGCGGCGTCGCCCGCGTCGACGGCCGCCCACAGCCGGTCGCCCGCCGGGTCGCCGGGCTGCCGTGTGCGTGCTTCGGGCCAGTAGAACTCACGGGAGAACGCATAGGTCGGCAGGTCGACGCGGCGGGCGCCGGTGCCGGCGAAGAAGGCCGCCCAGTCGATGGGCACGCCCCAGGTGTCGAGCCGTGCCAGGGCGGTGACGGCGGCCCGCTCCTCGTCCCGCTCGCCCCGCAGGACGGCGAGGGCGGCGACGTCGGCGGCGTTGTCCTCGACCATCGCCGAGAGGGTGCCGTCCGGCCCCAGTTCGACGAACGCGCGCACCCCACGGTCCACGAGGGTCCGTACGCCGTCGGAGAACCGCACGGCCTCGCGGACGTGCGTGACCCAGTACTCCGGCGTGGCCAGCTCGGCACCGGCGACATCGCCGGTCACGGTGGAGACCAACGGGATCCGCGGCTCGCCGAAGGACAGGCCCTCGACCACGGACCGGAACGCGTCGAGCATCGGATCCATCAGCGGTGAGTGGAAGGCGTGCGAGACCCGAAGCGCCTTCGTACGGTGGCCCCGCTCGCGGAACACCGTCTCGATCCGGGCGAGCGCGTCGGTCGCACCGGCGACGACGACGGAGCGCGGGCCGTTGACCGCGGCGATGGCCACGCCCTCGACCAGCTCGGCGGCGACCTCCTCCGCACCGGCCTCGACGGCCGTCATGCCACCGCCGGCGGGGAGTGCCTGCATGAGCCGGCCGCGCGCCGAGACCAACGCCGCCGCGTCGCTCAGCGACAGGACGCCGGCGACGTGGGCCGCCGCGATCTCACCGACCGAGTGCCCGGCCAGGAAGTCGGGTCGCACGCCCCACGACTCGACCAGCCGGTAAAGCGCCACCTCCAGCGCGAACAACGCCGGCTGCGCCCGGCCCGTCTCGCTCAGTGCCTCCTCGTCCTCGCCCCACATCACCTCGCGGACGCCCGCGTCGAGCTCCGCCGTCACCGCGTCGAACGCCGCGGCGAAGACCGGGAACCTGGCGTACAACTCACGGCCCATGCCCAGCCGCTGGGCGCCCTGCCCCGCGAACACGAAGGCCGTACGGCCGTGGACCGTCTCCCCCCGCGACAGAGCCGGGTCGGGCTCGCCGGCCGCCAGCGCGGCGAGGGCCCGACGCAGTGTCCCGGCGTCCGGTGCGATCACCGCCGCCCGCTGCTCGAACCGCGAACGCGTGGTCGCCAGCGAGTGGGCCAGGTCCAACGGCTCGGCCGATTCGGCCGACGCCAGCAGCCGCTCCGCCTGCGCCCTCAGCGCGTCCCGGGTGCGCCCGGACACCAGCACCGGTACGACACCCGCAGGAGTCACCCTCTCCGGGACGGACTCCGCCACCGCGGGCGGGGCTTCCAGGACCGTGTGCACATTGGTGCCGCTGAAGCCGAACGACGACACCGCCGCACGCCTCGGCCGGCCGGAGTCCGGCCACGGGGTCTCCTCGGTGACCAGCCTCACCGCGCCGGCCGCCCAGTCGACCTGCGTCGACGGCGCGTCCACGTGCAGGGTGCGGGGCACGACACCGTGCCGCATCGCCAGAACCATCTTGATGATCCCGGCGACACCCGCGGCCGCCTGCGTGTGACCGATGTTGGACTTCACCGAACCCAGCAGCAACGGCGCCTGCCGGTCACGGCCGTACGTGGCCAGCAACGCCTGCGCCTCGATGGGATCGCCCAACGCCGTGCCGGTGCCGTGCCCCTCGACGACGTCCACGTCGGAGGCCGCCAGCCCGGAGTTCGCCAGCGCTGCCCGGATCACCCGCTGCTGCGAGGGACCGTTCGGCGCGGTCAGGCCGTTCGACGCGCCGTCCTGATTCACCGCGGAACCACGGACCACGGCAAGGATCTCGTGCCCGTTGCGGCGGGCGTCGGACATGCGTTCCAGCACGACGACGCCGACGCCCTCGGACCAGGCGACGCCGTCGGCGGCGTCCGCGAAGGCCTTGCACCGGCCGTCGGCGGCGAGGCCACGCTGCCGGGAGAACTCGAGGAACGACGTCGGGGTCGACATGACCGTCACACCGCCGGCGAGGGCGAGGGAGCATTCCCCCGCACGCAGCGACTGCGCGGCCAGGTGCACGGCCACCAGCGAGGACGAGCAGGCCGTGTCGACGCTGACCGCCGGACCCTCCAGACCCAGCGTGTACGACACCCGCCCTGAGGCCACACTCGGGGACGTGCCGGTGCCCTGGTGGCCCTCGAACTCACCGCCGCCGAGCGCGTGGACGTAGTCGCTGTACATGACGCCGGTGAACACACCCGTGCGGCTGCCGCGCAGCACGGCGGGCGGGATCCCGGCGCGCTCGACGGCCTCCCAGGACGCCTCCAGGAGCAGGCGCTGCTGGGCATCGGTGGCCAGCGCCTCACGCGGGCTCATGCCGAAGAAGGCCGGGTCGAACTCGCCCGCGTCGTGCAGGAAGCCGCCGGAACGCGCGTACGACGTGCCGATGTGGTCGGGATCCGGATCGAACAGGGCGTCCAGGTCCCAGCCGCGATTGGTCGGGAAACCCGATATCGCGTCGGCCCCCTCGCGGACCAACCGCCACAGGTCCTCGGGTGAGGAGACACCGCCCGGATAGCGGCAGGACATGCCGACGATGACGATCGGGTCGTCGGTGACGGCCGTCGAAGCGGTGACCGGCTCGACCGGCTCCTCGGCGCCGAGCAGTTCATCCAGCACGTAGGCGGACAGCGCGCCCACGGTCGGGTGGTCGAAGACGAGTGTGGCCGGCATCCGCAGACCGGTGGCGGCCGCGAGCCGACCGCGCAGTTCGACCGCCGTCAGGGAGTCGAAGCCCAGGTCGGCGAAGGTCCGGTCGGGGTCGATGCGCTCGGTGCCGGTATGGCCGAGCACCGAGGTCACCTGGGCCCGCACCAGCTCCAGTACGGTGTCCGCCCGCTCGACGGCGCTCAGCCGCGCGAGCCGCTGTCCCAGGCCGCTCGCGGCGACGCTTCCCGCGGTGGCCCGGCGGACACGGGGCCGGACCAGGGCGCGCAGCACGGGCGGCACCTCGTCGCGGGCACGCAGCGCGGGCAGGTCGAGCCGTACCGCGACCGCCACGGCGTCGGGACCGGGAACCGCCGTGTCGAACAGCGCGAGACCGTCCTCGACGGACAGCGGCAGCGTGCCGGCACGGGCCAGGCGGCGCATACCCGACGCGCCGAGGGAGCGGGTCATTCCCGTCTCCTGCGTCCACGGCCCCCAGGCCAGCGACACGCCCGGCAGGCCCTGGGAGCGCCGCTCGGTGACCAGCGCGTCGAGGAAGGCGTTGCCGGCCGCGTAGGCCGTCTGCGCCGGCGCGCCCACCACGCCGGCGACCGAGGAGAACACCACGAACGCCGATACGTCCACGGCCAGTTCGTGCAGGTTCCAGGCCGCGTCGGCCTTCGGCCGCAGCACGGCGTCGATGCGGTCGGCCGTGAGCGAGGACAGGACGCCGTCGTCGAGGACACCGGCGGCGTGCACGACGCCCGTGACGGGCCCCTCGGCGGCGAACACGGCGGCCAGCGCGTCGCGATCGGCCGCGTCCACGGCGGCGAACGTCACCTGCGCGCCCAGCGCGGCGATCTCGGCCGCCAGCTCGGCCGCGCCTTCGGCGGCGGCACCGCGACGACCGGCCAGGACCAGCCGCCGCACACCGTGGTGTTCGGCGAGGTGCCGCGCCACCAGGGCACCGAGGCCGCTCGTACCGCCCGTGACCAGGACGGCACCGCCGCCCCAGTCGACGCCACCGTGGTCGGCGGACCGTACGCGGGCGAGGCGGGCGGCGAACACCTCGCCGTCCCGTACCGCCGTCTGCGGCTCACCGGTGGCCAGGGCCTGTACCGAGACGCCGTCGATGGCACTGAACCGTCCGGGATGCTCCGCCTCGGCCGCCCTGGCGAAACCCCACAAGGCCGCCTGCGCCGGGTCGACCGTGTCTCCCGGTCGCACGGCCACCCCGTCGTGGGTGAGGAACAGCAGACGGGAGCCGGCGCAGCGCTCGTCCGCGAGCCAGTCCTGTGCGACGCCGGTGGCCCAGACGACGTACGCATGGGTATCAGCCACCGGGTTGCCCGTGCCCGCCGGCGCCGGTGCCAGCACCACCGGCGGCACCGCGCCGGGCAGGTCGGCGACACCGGCGGCGACCAGCACCTCCACTCCGGGCAGCACGGGGGCGTCCGGCCCGAGGACCGCGACGGTCTCGGGCGCCGTTCCACCGGATACCGGCGCCCAGTCCAGACGGAAGAGCGCGTCCCTGCCCGGCTCGGCGGCCAGGCCTTCGTCCCCCAGAGGCCGTAGCGCCAGGGACGCCACCGACAGCAGTGGCGCGCCGGCGGCGTCCGTCACCTCGATCGACACGGCGGATTCACCGACCGGCACGAGCAGGACGCGGGCCGCCGTCGCACCCGTGGCGTGCAGGCGCACGCCTTCCCATGAGAAGGGCAGCATGGCGCCGCCGTCGCCGAGACCGGTGAGGGCGACCGCGTGCAGAGCGGCGTCCAGCAGTGCCGGGTGCATGCCGAAGGACGGCGCCTCGGCCGCGACGCTCTCGGACAGTTCGACCTCTGCGGCGACCGTGCCGTCCGGGCCGACCCGCCAGGCCGCGACGAGGCCGCGGAACGCCGGTCCGTACTCCAGCCCCGCCTCGGCCACGCGCTCGTAGAACCCTTCGAGGCCGACCGCCTCCGCCCCGGCAGGCGGCCACACGGTGGTATCGAAGGATCCGGCCTGCTCGCCGGGGGCAAGGACACCGTCGGCATGACGGGTCCAGGGGCGGTCCTCGCCCGAGTCGGTGGCCTCGCCCGCGTCGGACCGCGAGTACACCGTGAGGGTGCGATGCCCACGGGCGTCCGGGCTGCCGATCCACAGCTGCACCTGTACACCGCCCTGGTCGGGCAGCACCAGCGGCGCGGCGAGTGTCAGCTCTTCGATTCTGCCGCAGCCGACCTCGTCCGCGGCGCGCACTGCGAGTTCGAGCAGCGCGGTGCCGGGCAGCACGGCCGTGCCGCGCACGGCGTGGTCGGCGAGCCAGGCGTGCGAGGCGACGGAGAGCCTGCCGGTGAGCAGCACTCCGTCCGAGTCCGCCAGGGACGCGGCGGCGGCGAGGAGGGGGTGGTTCGCCGAGCCGAGTCCGGCGGCGCGCATGTCTCCCGACGCGGCGTGCGCGTCACGCGGCCAGTAGCGGCGGCGCTGGAAGGCGTACGTCGGCAGGTCGACGCGGCGGGCGCCGGTGCCCGCGAAGTAGTCGGCCCAGCGCAGCGGGACACCCAGCGTGTGCAGGCCCGCGGCCGCGGACGCGAGGGCGGCGTCCTCGGGCTGCGCCCCGCGCAGCGTCGCGACCACGCCGGCGTCCGGGAAGTCCTCCCGCACCATCGCGGTGAGCACCCCGTCCGGGCCCAGCTCCAGGAACGCGCCGACTCCGTGGTCGCGCAGCCAGGCGACGCCGTCGTGGAATCTGACCGGGCGGCGCACGTGGTCGGTCCAGTAGTCCGCGCCGGTCAGCTGCTCGACGGTGGCCTGCTCCCCGGTCACCGTCGACACGAGTGGCAGCAGCGGCTCGCGGAACGTCAGATCCTCGGCGACGGCGTGGAATGCGTCCAGCATCGGGTTCATCAGCGGCGAGTGGAACGCGTGCGACACCCGGAGCCGCTTGGGCCTGTGCCCCCGCTCGACCAGTGCCGCCTCGATCTCGGCGACCGCGTCGGCCTCGCCCGCGACGACCACCGACCGCGCGCCGTTCACGGCCGCGATCGACGCGGTGCCGGCGTGCTCGGCGACCAGCGGCGCGACCTCGGCCTCGGGCGCCCGCACGGACGTCATCACACCGCCGGCGGGCAGCGCCTGCATCAGTCGCCCGCGTGCCGCCACGAGAGCCGCCGCCGCGGGCAGGTCGAGGACACCGGCCACGTGCGCGGCGGCCAGCTCGCCGACGGAGTGACCGGCGAGGTAGTCGGGCTTGACGCCCCACGACTCCACCAGCCGGTAGAGCGCGACTTCGACGGCGAACAACGCCGGCTGCGCGTACTCCGTGCGATTGAGCGTACGGGCCGTCCTGGCCCACATGACCTCGCGCAGCGGGCGGTCGAGGTGGGCGTCCAGCGCCGCGCACACCTCGTCCAGTGCCGCGGCGAACACCGGGAAGCGGTCGTACAGTCCGCGGCCCATGCCGGCGCGCTGCGCGCCCTGGCCGGTGAACACCACGGCCAGTTTGGGTTTGCCGCGCGTGACGCCCGAGACGAGCCCGGCCGGCGTCCGGCCGGCGGCCAGCGCCGCCAGCGCGGCCCGGGCCTGCTCGTGATCGGCCGCCACGACGGCGGCGCGGTGCCCGAAGGCGGCACGCGTGGTCGCGAGCGAGAAGGCGGTGTCGGCCAGGGGACCGGAGTCGACCGTGGTGAGCAGGCGCGCCGCCTGTTCCCCGAGAGCCTCACGGGTACGCGCGGACACCAGCAGCGGCACCGCGCCGGCCGCGACGTCACCGATGGACGGCGCGTCCTCGCCGACTGCCCGGTCCTCGCCGGAAGCCCGGTCCTCACCGGACGCCTGATCGTCCTCGGATGCCCGGTCTACCTCGGACGCCCGGTCCTCACCCGACGCCTGATCGTCCTCGGATGCCCGGTCTTCGTCGGACGCCCGGTCCTCCTCGGACGCCCGGTCCTCGTCGACAGGTGCCTGCTCGATGATGGCGTGCGCGTTGGTGCCGCTCAGCCCGAACGAGGAGACGGCGGCGCGGCGCGGACGGTCCGCCTCCGCGGGCCATGGCGTGTTCTCGGTCGCGAGCGCCAGCGCCCCGCCGGACCAGTCCACATGGGAGGTCGGTGCGTCGACGTGCAGCGTCCTGGGCAGCATTCCGTGGCGCATCGCCAGGACCAGCTTGATGACGCCCGCCACACCGGCGGCGGCCTGCGTGTGGCTGATGTTGGACTTCACCGAGCCGAGCAGCAGCGGACGGTCGGCGGGGCGGTTGCGGCCGTAGGTGGCGAGCAGCGCCTCCGCCTCCACCGGATCCCCCAGCGTCGTGCCGGTGCCGTGCGCCTCCACCACGTCGACCTGGTCGGCGGACAGCCGCGCGTTGAGCAGCGCCTGCTCGATGACGCGGACCTGCGAGGGCCCGTTGGGGGCGGTCAGGCCGTTGGACGCGCCGTCCTGGTTGACGGCCGAGCCGCGTACGACGGCGAGGATCCGGTGCCCGTGGCGGCGTGCGTCGGACAGCTTCTCCAGCACGAGCACGCCGACGCCCTCGGCCCACCCGGTGCCGGACGCGGAATCGGCGAAGGAACGGCAGTGCCCGTCGGCGGCGAGACCGCCCTGCTTGGAGAACTCGACGAAGGTGAGCGGGCTCGACATGACGGTGACGCCGCCGGCCAGCGCGAGGTCGCACTCCCCCGCCCGGAGCGACTGGGCCGCCAGGTGCAGCGCGACCAGCGAGGAGGAACACGCCGTGTCCACGGTGACGGCCGGACCGACCAGTCCGAAGGAGTACGACAGACGGCCCGAGATCACGCTGGACGTGTTGCCGGTCAGCCGGTACCCGTCGATGTCGTCGGCCGGACCGACCCGGTACTCCTGGGGCATGGCGCCCACGAACACGCCGGCCTGCGTGCCTTTCAGGCCCGTCGGGTCGATGCCCGCGCGCTCCAGCGCGTCCCACGTCGTCTCCAGCAGCACCCGCTGCTGGGGGTCCATGGACAGCGCCTCACGCGGTGAGATGCCGAAGAAGTCGGCGTCGAACGTGGTGGCGTCGTGCAGGAATCCACCCGACAGCGTCGAGGACGTGCCCAGCGCCTCCGGGTCCCACCCCCGGTCGGCCGGGAAGTCGGTCACACCGTGGCCGCCCTGCTCCAGCATCGCCCACAGGTCCTCGGGGCCCCGTACGTCCCCGGGATAACGGCAGCCCATGCCGACGATGGCAATGGGCTCGGTCGCCGCCTCCTCCAGTTCCTGCACCTTCTGCCGGGTGCGCCGAAGGTCGACGGTGGCGCGCTTCAGATAGTCCCGAAGACGCTGCTCGTTGCCCATCGCACGATCCATGTCGCTTCCATTCACTCGCGGACACCCTCGTGCAGTCTCGATCTCCGGGCAGCCGGAATTTCCTAGTGTCAGGAGCGAAAGATGTGCGGGGGCACTAGGGATTCACCGCCCCGGTCCGGGTGACGCTGCCCGCGCCGGACGCAGGTGCCCGGCGGCCAACCGCCATCGACCTCCGGAGTACCGCGTGCCCTTGCGATTGCTCAGGACGTACCTACGCCCTTACCGGACCTGGGTCGCGCTGACCATCACCCTCCAGATCGCACAGACTCTGGCGCTCCTCATGCTCCCCACGCTGAGCGCACAGGTCATCGACCGTGGACTGCTGGTGGGGTCACTGCCGGGGATCATCTGGCTGGGCACGGGCATGGTGCTCGTCGTCGTGGTCCAGCTCGCCGCGCGGCTGGGAGCCGAGTACTTCGCCGCGCGTGCCGCCACCGCGGTCGGCCGCGATCTGAGGTCGGCGATGTTCCGCCACGTGCAGCGGTTCTCCGCGCACGAGGTGGGGCGCTTCGGCACGTCATCCCTGGCCACCAGGACACTCAACGACGTGCAGCAGGTCCAGACCCTCGCGGCCGACGGGCTGAGCAGCATCATCACCGCGCCCATCATGTGTGTGGTGAGCGTGGTGCTCGCGCTGCGCCAGGACGTGCCGTTGGCGCTGGTCGTCATCGTCCTGATCCCGGTGACGACGGTCGTGGTGGCGGTGATCCTGACCCGGATGAGCCACCTCTACGACCGCATCCAGGGCGGCATGGACACCATCAGCCGGCTGTTCCGTGAGCAGATCACCGGCGTGCGCGTGGTCCGTGCCTTCGTCCGGGACACCCACGAGCAGGAGCGGTTCGACGCGGCGAACACCGAGATGTTCGTACTGACCCGCGGGGTGCGCCGGCTCGCGGCCGGCATGTTCCCGCTGGTGTGGCTGCTGGGCAACGGCTTCACCGTGGCGGTGGCCTGGATCGGCGCGAAACGGATCGCCTCGGGAGCACTGCAGGTCGGAGCGCTGAGCGCGTTCCTCGGATACATCGTGCTGGTGCTGACCTCCATGGTCATCGCCATGTACGTCATGCTCACGGTTCCCAGGGCCGCCGCTGCCGCGCGACGCATCCGTGAGGTGCTCGACACCGAGCCGGAGATGGCCAGGTCCTCCCGGCCGGTCGTGTCCGGGCCACGGCCGGGACGCCTGGAACTGCGCGGCGTCGGGTTCCGTTATCCCGGCGCCGAGGAGCCGTTTCTGCACGACATCGACCTGATCGCCGAGCCCGGCCAGACCGTGGCGGTGATCGGCGGCACCGGGGGCGGCAAGACCACCCTGTTGAACCTGGTGACACGACTGTTCGACGCCACGTCCGGATCGGTGCTGGTGGACGGGGTCGACGTGCGTGATCTGGACGCCGGCACCCGCAGTCGCGCCGTGGGTCTGGTCGCGCAGCAGCCTTACCTCTTCGCGGGCACCGTCGCATCCAACCTGCGCTGGGGCAACGAGAACGCCACCGACGCGGACATCTGGCACGCGCTCGAGACCGCCCAGGCGCGGGAGTTCGTGGCGGCGATGCCGGGTGGGCTGCAAGCGGAGATCACCCAGGGCGGCACGAACGTCTCGGGCGGACAGCGGCAGCGGATCGCCCTCGCGAGAACCCTGCTGCGACGGCCCGGAATCTATTTGTTCGACGACTGTTTCTCCGGCCTGGACGCCGAGACGGACCTGGCCGTACGCACCGCACTGGCCCCGGAACTCGCCGACGCGACGGTGGTGATCGTCGCGCAGCGGGTGGGCGCCGTCCAGGACGCCGACCTGATCCTCGTACTGGAGGACGGCCGCGTGGTGGGCCGGGGCTCCCACGAACACCTGCTGACAGAGAACGGAACGTACCGGGAGATCGTGCGGTCCCAGCTCGACAACGTGGAGGAAGCGGCGTGACCGAGAAGAAGCAGGCCGCGGACCCGAAGGGAACCCTGCGGGCGATCGCGCGGCTGATGCGCCCGCACCGGAGGGTCCTCGCCGTCACCGTTCTGGTGAGCCTCGCCGGGGTCGTGGTGAACATCACCGCCCCGCTCCGCCTCGGGCACGCCACCAACCTGATCGTCGCCGGCGTGGCCGGTCAGGCACTGCCGGCCGGCCTCACCAAGGAGCAGGCACTGGACCGGCTCCGCGCGCAGGGCCACGGAACCCTCGCCTCCGTCTACGACACGGTCGACTTCACACCCGGTCACGGCATCGACTTCGCGGCGGTGGCGGCGGTGTTGTCGACGGCGCTGGCCCTCTACGCGGCCGGGTCGGCCGCCAACTTCGTGCAGGAGCGCATCGCGGCGAACGTCGTCCAGGCGATCGCCCGGGACGTCAGGACCCGGGCGGAGGCGAAACTGGCCCGGCTGCCCCTCTCCTACTTCGACGGGCAGCCGCGCGGCGAGCTGCTGAACCGCGTCACCAACGATGTCGACAATCTGCAACAGGTGCTCCAGCAGACGTTCAGTCAGCTGGGCACCGCCGTGTTGTACGCGAGCGGCCTCACCGCGGTGATGTTCGTGATCTCGCCGCTGCTGGCGTCCCTGCTGCTGGCGAGCCTCCCGGTGTGCGCCCTGATCGCGGCGAAGCTGAGTGCCCGGGCACGGCCACGGTTCGCCGAGCAGTGGGACGCGACCGGCGCCCTGGCCACGCACGTCGAGGACATGTACACCGGACACGCGCTGGTACGGGTCTTCGGACGCCAGGCCCACAGCGAGGCGGAGTTCGACGAGCACAACGAAAAGGCGTACCGGGCGGGCTCGGCCGCGCAGTTTCTCGCGGCGGCCCTCGAACCCGCGCTGGGCTTCGTGTCGAACCTGAACTACGTCGCCGTGTCCGTCATCGGCGTGCTGCGGGTCGCCTCGGGCGCGTTGTCCCTCGGCGAGGTGCAGGCCTTCCTCCAGTACACCCACCAGTTCAGCAACCAGGCCGGCCAGATCGGCTCCGTCGTCGGAAAGCTCCAGTCCGGCCTGGTCTCGGCCGAACGCGTCTTCGCCTTCCTCGACGCCGACGAGCAGTCCGCCGAACCCGCCGAACCGGCCTCGCTGGCCACCGTGTCCGGGCACGTCGAGTTCCAGGACGTCAGCTTCCGCTACCGACAGAGCCGTCCGCTGATCGAGACCTTCTTCTTGTCGGTGTCGCCGGGGACCACGGTCGCGATCGTGGGGCCGACCGGTGCGGGCAAGACGACACTCGCCAACCTCCTGATGCGCTTCTACGAACCCGATGCCGGACGGATCCTGCTCGACGGCGTGGACATCGCGACGATGAGCCGCGAATCCCTCCGCTCGCGCATGGGGCTGGTGCTCCAGGACACGTGGTTGTTCGAGGGAACGGTGGCGGAGAACATCGCGTACGGACGCCCGGAGGCGACGCGGGAGGAGATCGTCGCCGCGGCCAGGGCCATGCGGGTGGACCACTTCTTGAGGACGCTTCCTCAGGGTTACGACACCGTGCTCGACGAGGCGGCGGGCATCAGCGCCGGCGAGAGGCAGCTCATCACCGTGGCACGGGCGTTCCTCGCCTCGCCGTCCGTGCTGATCCTCGACGAAGCGACCAGCTCGGTGGACACCCGCAGCGAACTGCTGGTGCAGCAGGCCATGGCACGACTGCGCCGGGGCCGTACCAGCTTCGTGATCGCGCACCGGCTGTCCACCATCCGTGACGCCGACCTGATCCTCGTCATGAACGGGGGCCGGATCGTCGAGCAGGGCAGGCACGAGCAACTCCTCGCCGTCAATGGCGCCTACGCCCGCCTGTACACGGCTCAGTTCGAGGCGATATCGGGAGGCACCCGAAGGGGTGCTTCCCGACAGAGCGGTCTCACCAGGTGATGCTCAACTCGGGCATGGTCGAGAACAGCCGGTCCGTCTCGCGGTTCAGCTCGTCGAGCGGCACCGCGAGACGGAGGGAGGGCGCTCGCTCGACCAGCGTCGTGTAGACCGTCCGCAGCTCCATCCGAGCCAGGGGCGCGCCGAGACAGTGCCAGCTTCCGTGCGCGAACGCCAGGTGATGGTTCGGGCTGCGCGTGAGGTCGACGACCTCCGGGTTCTCGAAGGCCCGTGCGTCGAAGTTGGCCAGCGCGAAGTCCGGCAGCACGAGGTCTCCGGCCCGGATGGTCACCCCCGCGATCTCGATGTCCGCGTTGGCGTAATGGGGTTGGGCCCCTCCACCGTGACTCGCGGTGCGCAGCATCTCCTCGACCACCGGCTCGACCAGCGCGGGATCGCGGCTCAGCGCCTCGCGCAGCGCGTCGTCGGTGGCCAGCCGGGCCACGCCGAACCCGATGTGCGTGGCGACGCTCTCGCCGCCGGCGAACAGCAGCATCGCGACCAGCGTCGCCGCCCGCTCATCGGTCTGTCCCGCGGCGACCAGTCCGGACATCATGTCCTCGCGCGGTTCGGCCCGCCTCTGCGCCGCGATCCCGGCCAGGTAGGCGTCGAGGGTGGCGTCGCCGTCGGCGGCGCCGAGGCCGGCCATCCGGTGCAGAAGTCGGCCGACCAGTTCCTCGTCGGCCACGGGGATGCCGACGAGTTCGCACAGCACGCGCATGGCCAACGGACGCGCCAGCACCTTCTGCAGTTCCGCCGGGGACTCGCCGGCCAGCATCGTCTCGACCAGTTCCACCACGGTCGCCTCGACCTTGGGCTGCAGCATCCGCATGGACGTGCGGGAGAAGTACGGCGTGAGCAACGCCCGGATCTCGGTATGACGTTCGAACTCGGCCATGATCTGCTCGAAGACCGGACTCGGGGCGTATTTCGGCGCGTTGGCCGGGTCGGGATGCGAACGGCCCAGCCTCTTGTCGACGAGCAGCCGCTTGATCTCGGAAGCACCCATGACCAGCCAGGCCTCGTCACCGGTGTAGGTCCTGACCTTCCAGATGGGCCGTTCCGCCTGCATCGCCCGCAATTCCTCGTTGATGCCGAGCAGGGGGGCGGTCAGGGACGCCATCGAGGGAATGTCTTTTTCGGCCATGGTCATGGCTCGCAGCCTCTCCGCATGAAGGTCGGTAGCACCGGACATTCTCACGAGGTCCCCGGCCGGAAATCCCTAGACAGCCGACCGAAATTCGACGCGAAGACATCGGTCGGGAGCCGTGACACTCATCACGTCGAGTTGCCTCGTGGATAAACGTGCAACTAGCCTTTGATACAAGAAGCAACCGGGCTGGATCTGATTTTCGACGACTTATGTCCGACACTGACACTTCGTCTGTCACCTCGCGCACCGGGGCTCTGGGTGATATGGACCAGACCGGCAGAAGCGACTGGCGTGGTCACCTGACGACTTCCTACGAGGAACTTCATGTCAGATGCATTAAATTGCCCGACGGAACACCCGCGGGTCGAAATCAATCACTCTTTTCACCAACGGACACCGGCCCGGTCGGCGGCCATGTTCCGTTCCCTTTTCGAGCGTTCCGGAGTCGGAATGGCGGCGCTGGACCCGCACAGCCGGATCCGGCGGGCGAACGACGCCATGCTCGCCCTCCTGAACCGCAATTCCTCCGAGGTCAGTGACATCGCGTTCGCCGACCTTGTCCACCCTGACAGCCGCTCCCGGCTACGGGTCGGTTTCGATCAGCTCCGTCTCGGCCGCACCGGCCGTCTCACCGAGTACGTCAAGTTGCCGCGTCCGAAGAACGCGGTGGGGGGCAATCTCACGGCCTTGCGGACGCGGACCGACGGCCGCGCCGACAGCCCGCTCCTCGTACTGGTCCAGGTCGACCCCCCGACCCCCGAACACCCGCCGGGCGGTGTCCGGTCGACCCTCCTGAGCGAGACGGAGGCCAGCATCCTGGAGAAGGTCGCCGCCGGTGCCTCCACCGTGCAGTTGGCCGGTCGGCTGCACCTGAGCTGCAAGGGCATCGAGTACCACGTCAGCGCCATGTTGCGAAAGCTGGACGTGCCCAACCGGCCGGCGCTCGTCTCCCGCGCCTACACGCTGGGCATCCTGAACAGCGGCACTTGGCCGCCCCGGGTGCATCCCGAGTACGTCAAAAGCCCCTGACGAGTCCGGCTGAGACCCTGATCCGACACGAAGCGGAGCCGCCCGACAGACCACCGGGCGGCTCCGCTTCGTGTCGTCCCCTCAAGCCTGCATGTAGGCCGACTGCACGGTGGGCGGCCAGCTGTCGGTGGTCAGCAGGCCCATGGAGAATGCCTTCGAGGCCAGTTCGGTTCGGTTGATGGCTTTGAACCTGCGCAACAGAGCCGTGATGCGGTACTCCACCCCGCCCCGGCTCATGTGCAGAACGGTCGCCAGCTTGCCCGTGGACATCCCCGCGGCGACGCCTTCCAGGATCCTGGCGTCCATCGGGGCGAGCAGCATTCCACGCCGAACCATTGCCTGCGCCTTGCCGACCCGGGAAGTCCGGCCCACCAACACCAGAATGGAATCGACCTCACCGAGCGAGCCGACCACCGAAACGGCGGTCAGCTCCCCGAACAGCAGCGCGCCGTCCTGCCTGACCGCGATGAAGTCTCCCCCGAAGCGGTCGCGCTTACCGGTGCTGAGCAGTTCCAGATCACGGCCTATGGAACGCCGTACCGTCGGATGCAGGAACGCCGAGAACGGGAGACCGTAACTGTCTTGACGATTTCGGCCGAATTGCGCGAGGAAGTCGATGTTGGCTTCACGCAGATGCAAAGAACGGTCCAGCGTGGCCATGCACAGCCCGGACTGCTCGAACATCAACCGGAAAATCTCACCGTACTCCGATCCGTGTTTCGCCGCGCCGGACGAAACATGGGCCACCGTCGTGGCACGCGTTTCATCCATCACGGTGTGAATCCTCGACGTCCTCCCGGATGATGCGCTCGACGTTCCGCTCCGCCAGCGCCGTGATGGTCACGAACGGGTTGACGCCGATGCTGCCGGGGATCAGCGAGCCGTCGGTCACGTAGAGGTTCTTGTATCCGGCGACGCGGCCGTAGTTGTCGGTGGCCCTGCCGAGGACGCAGCCGCCCAGCGGGTGGTAGCAGAAGTCGTCGGCGAAGGCCTTGAGTTGCTTGCCGAAGAGGTCGTAGCGGTAGATGGTGGTGTTGGCACTGTTGATGCGGTCGAACAGCGACTTCGCGGCCGCGACCGCGGGTGCGTTCTGGTCCCGGGTCCAGTGCAGGTCCGCCCGGTCCTTGGCGGCGTCGTAGACGAAGGTGCCGCGTTCCGGGTTCTTGGTGATGGCCAGGTACAGGCTGACCCAGGTCTCCAGGCCGGCAGGCATGGGGGCGATCTCGGCGAAGACGGGGGCGTCGGGGTTGTCCCAGTCGTCGATGCCGAGGGCGGGGATCGACGACTGATGGCTGCCCGTCGGGTTCCACACGTGGTTGGCGCGGGCGGTCATGATGTTGCCGTTGGGGCCCCAGCCTCCGCCGATCTCCGAGCCGAGATTCGGAAGGGTTCCGGTCTCCCGGGCACGCAGCAGCAGTTCGGTCGAGCCGAGGCTGCCGGCGCCGAGGAAGAGGTGGCGGCAGGAGATCGTCTTGGTCGCGAGCAGCGTACCGCCGGCGTCCTTCTGCTCGACGGTCAGCAGGTAGGTGCCGTCGTTGCGCTGCCGGATCGTCTTGACCTGGTGCAGGGTCTCGATGGTGACCTTGCCGGTGCCGAGGGCGGCCGCCAGGTAGCTCTTGTCGAGGGAGACCTTGCCGTGGTTGTTGCCGTAGATGACCTCGGCGGCCAGCGCGGATCTGGCCGCCGTGCCGTCCGCCTCACGGCGCATGTAGTCCCAGTCGTACACGTTGGGCACGAAGGTGGTGCTCAGGCCCGCGTTCGCGGCCTGCTGGCGTGAGACACGCGCGTACGTGTACCACTCCGTCTGCTCGAACCAGGTCTTGTCGATGGTCTTCACGCCGAGGGTGGAGTTCGCGCGGGGGAAGTACTTGGTGTACATCTCGTCGGCGTCGACCTGGGGCAGCACCTCCTCGAAGTACGAGCGCCGGGGCGTGACCGCCATGCCGCCGTTGACGAGCGAACCGCCGCCGACACCGCGTCCCACGTACACGGACATCTGGTCGAAGTGGACCCGGTCCAGTACACCGGCGTACGGCTGGATGTCCCGGTTGGCGACATCGAGCCACAGGAAGGAGCCGAGCGGGGCCTCGGTGCGGGTCTTGAACCAGCTGGAGCGCTTGTCGGGCTTGAGCATCCCGCTGAACACGTTGCCGTCCGGGCCGGGCTGGTTCCACAGTTGGCCCATCTCCAGCATCAGGGTGGACACCCCTGCCTCGCCGAGGCGCAGCGCGGAGACGGCCGCGCCGTATCCGGTGCCGACCACGACAGCGGGGACGAAGGTGCCGTCGGAGACTCCGCCCGCGGTGGCGGCGGCGGCCCGCGGGGCCGCCGTGATCGTGCCCTGCCCTGTGAGTGCGGCAGCACCCAGAGCCGCCAGCCCGAGCATGCGCCGGCGCGACAGGGACGGGTGTGTGGTCATGTGCTGTGCTCCTTGGCGGTGAAAACGGGGAACGTGGGGAACGTGGGGAAAATGGGGAAAATGGGGAAGCGGAATCGGAAGGCCGGCCGGACCCGCGCGGCCTGGTGGGTGTCCGGTGAAGCGCGAAGGCGGCCGTCGGCATCCGGTTCGGAGCGCGGACGGTGCGGAGGCCCGGCCATGGGCGGACGGCCGCTCGACGTGCCGGAGAGGGCGTGAGGCATGGTTCGTCGACCGACGACGCCGGCCCCGCGCCCGTTCACCTCACGTTGTCATCGATGACCTCGAGCGGCCGTGCACCGGCAGGCAGGTCGTGTGGCATTCGACGCCCTGACGGCCGAAGCAACGACTTTCCGCCAAAGGTGCGGTGATGGCGGGAATTCCGAGAACAGGTCGTCGGGTGGGCCGGGGAAACAACCGGGGAACTGTCGAACTTTCCTGATTCAACTGTTTAACGGCCGGTGCAAAAACGAGACTTGCCTCACACGGGTCCGGATCTGTAAGCGCTGTACTCGGCAAGAAAAGGCCCCCTGTCCGAAACGTGAGCACGAATCAGTCCGAAAGCCGGTGTGCGGTCGCCAAACCGTGCGCAGGGGCGTCATCGGCCCTGGACCAGCAACTTCTCCAGACACCGGAATCGTGCGTCATCGCCCTTGCAGGGTCCTGGGCGAGCCGCTGACGACCCCTTGCCGTCGGCCGTCGCCCTTTTCCCGCCGCCTCGACGAAATCCTTGCCCAAAGCCTGCGGATATCTTGCCGATGGGAGCAAGGTGGTGGCCCGGGAATCGTCGAGTTCGCCATCATGGGAGCGGAGTTCGCGGCACGATCCGCTGGGTCCGAAGCAGCCCGGACCACAAGGACCGGCGTGCCGCCTGTGACGACCGCAGGTAACACCATTACGGTTTCTTCATGATCAGTTCTACTCAATACCCGATCTTCCCTGATGTACCGACATCGCCGATGACACCTCACCGCCGTCGACCGTCGGCATCGACGCTGGCCGCTGCTGAACGATAGGGGCCGTCATGCCTTTACCCCCCACCACCAACGGGTCCCCCGTGGACACCAGCCAGGGCCGTCCCTTTCTGAGCGTCCTGGGACCCATGGCGGCGCACCTCGACGGACACGACCTCCCTCTCGGCCCGCCGCGTCGACGGACCCTGCTAGCCCTGCTGCTCGTCCGACTGGGCCGCGTAGTACCCACCGAACTGCTCGTGGAGGAACTGTGGAGTGACGGAGCACCCCGGCACGCCGTCGCCACGCTACAGAGCCACATATCCCATCTGCGCCGGTCACTGCACCCGGCGGCGGGACCCGGCCGCCCCTCGGTGCTGCGTCACAGGACACCCGGCTACGTACTCGACCTCGACCCCGAGCAGGTGGATGCCGGCCGCTTCGAGCGTCTGGTCTCGGACGGACGACGGCTGTTCAAGCAGAACGATCCGCCTACCGCGCAGGCCCGGCTCACCGAGGCCCTCCGACTGTGGCGCGGCTCGCCGTACGCGGAGTTCGACAACCATCCACCGCTTCGCGACGAGTGCGCCCGACTCGAACAGATCCGGCTCACCGCCGTGGAATCCCGTGCGGAAGCACGGCTGACTCTCGGCGCGGCCGAGGACGTCGCCGCCGATCTGGACGGGGAAGCGCGCCGTCATCCCACACGCGAGCGACTGGTCGGCCACCACATGACAGCACTGTCCCGCCTCGGCCGACAGGCCGAGGCGCTGGAGGTGTACGAGCGGACGCGCAGCCATCTGGCCAAGGAGTTCGGCGTCGACATCTCTCCCGAACTGCGCCAGGTCAGAGACCTGATAGTGCGCCAGGAGCCGGGAGCGAGCGCTCCGTCCGGGAAACTCCCTCCCGCACCGCTTGCGCCCACGGGCCCCTCCACCGCGCCGCCTGCGAGGGACACGACCACGGTCGCCGCGTCACGGGGCCCGGCAGGCTCCGGCGGCTCCGAGGACGGCAGCACGGCCGCCACCGATCACGAGCACGTCAATCGGGTGGCGACCGACGACGCCCCCTCGGCAAGCGGCTCTCCATCGGCCGTCGGACGCGACGGGAACACGAGGGCCGAGGCGCGGCCGAAGGCCCGGGCCGATCAAGCGCCCGGGGCACGGACGGACGGCGACGGCGCACAGGACCGAAGAGCACGCCGCCGAGTCTTACCCTCGCCGGCGCACGAGCCGGCATCTTCCCCGAAGGCCGACCCGTCCCCGGAACCCGAGTCGGGGCGGACGGCCACCCCGTCACCGTTCGTCGGCCGCGGCCAGGAACTCGACCGCCTGACGGCCGCTGCCGCCGGCGCCGCCGTGGGCCACGGCCACGCGGCTGGCGTCCTCGGGCCCCCTGGCGTCGGAAAGACCCGCCTGCTGCTCGAACTCGCCGCACGTCTCGAGAAAGTGGAGACGCAGCAGGAGGGCACCGGGCTGGAGGTCGTCTGGAGCCACTGCTTCCCCGATGAGGGCGTCCCGGCCTACTGGATGTGGACCCAGGTCCTGCGGCGGCTGTCCGCCACCCGGGCAGACGCCTTCCGTGAGGCGACACAACCGTACGACGCCCTCCTCGCCCCGCTCATACCCGAACGGTCGACAGCCCGGACCGGAGACCCCGACGTGCCCGCCAACGGGCCCCAGGACTTCTTCCTCACCCATGACGCCGTCTGCGAGGTGCTGCTCGATCTCGCCGGGCGACGCCCGCTCGTGCTGCTCCTCGAAGATCTGCAATGGGCGGACACCGCCTCCCTCGACCTCCTCAGGCTGCTGCGCACCCGGTGCCAGGGCCACCCGCTCGGGATCGTCTTCACGGCCCGGGAGTTCGAGGCCGAAGCGGACGGGACGCTGCGCCGGATCGTCTCCGACGTGTTGCGCGGGCCCAGAACCGAGACGCTGCGGCTGGGCGGGCTCTCCCTGCACGGCATCGCCGACCTTGTCGAAGCCCATGCGGGGGCCGGTGTGGACCCGAACGTCGTCGAGGTACTGCACCGGCGCAGCCAAGGCAACGCGTACTTCGTGATGCAGTTCCTCTCCCTCGTGGGCGACCCGCGCAGACTCTTGTGCCCAGGCGCGGCGGACACGCTCCTGGCGCACATCCCCACCGGCATTCGCGAGGTGCTGCACCAACGGTTCGCCGCGCTGCCGGAGCCGGTGCTGCGACTGCTCAGGCTGTGTGCCGTCATCGGCACCGAGGTCGACGCCGACCTGCTGCACCGGACGGCCACGCCCGGTGAACCGGTCGCCACCGGTCTCGAATCGGCGCTCTCCGCCGGTCTGCTCGGGGAGGAGCCGCATGATCCGGGGCGGCTGCACTTCGCTCACGCCCTGGTCCAGGAGACCCTGATCGACGAACTGCCCCGGGCGGAACGCCACCACCTGCACGCCAGGATCGCCGAGGCGCTGAGCGCACGCCGGGGCGGGCAGCCGGGCGACGAGGAGCGGGTGGCCCATCACAGCTGGCACGCCAGGAGCGTGCTGCCCGCCGCCCAGGTGCTGCCCCGGCTGCTGCTCGCCGCGGAACACGCCGAGCTGTCCATGGCGTACGGGCAGGTGGAGATCTGGCTGCGCCGCGCGCAGCACCTGATCGGGTTCCTGCCCGCGGACGATCCCGCCACGGCACGGCTGGAGCAGAAGCTGCACATCCAGCTCGGCCAGGTACTCGCCACCACGCGCGGCTACGGAGACCGCGAGGCCGAGACGGCCCTGACACACGGTCGCGCCCTGAACGCGACCACGCGGGCTCCCGAGGATCCGTCGGTGCTCTGGGCGCTGTGCGCGGCGAACCTGGTCAGCGGCCGCTACGACACCTCACGGCGATTGTCCGGTCTGCTGCGGGACATCTCGCGCAAGACCCGGGAGCCCGTGGCGGCACTCGGCGCGGCCTACGGCGAAGGCATCGTGCTGCATGTGCGCGGATCGCTGTCGCAGGCACTCGTCGAACTGGAGAACTGCGTCGGCACGGCGGACCGTGTGGCCGACGAGGGCCATGTGCTGGCACGTACCTTCCAGCACGACCCGCGCGTCTCCTGCCGCTCCTACAACACCTTCACCCACTGGCTCCTCGGCAACCGGCAGACGGCCGATGCGCGTCGGCGGGAACTGCTGAGCATCACCGACCACGACAGCAGGCCCTCCGACCGATCCTTCGCGCTGTACGTGGACGGGGTCGTGGCAGCCTGGGAGGGTGACGTCCATACCGCGCTCGCCTCGAGCGAAGAGGGTGTCCGGGTCTCGGGCGAGTACGGACTGCTCTACTGGAAGGCGATGCTGGGCGTCGTCAAGGGATGGAGCCTGGCGCAGGCGGGAGACCCGGGGGACGGCCTGGCCCTCATGCACACCTCGCTGGCCGAACTGGGCCGGTCCGGGACGTATCTGCGCCATGCCCTCCACCTTGGCCTGCTGGGGCAGGCGCAGGTGCACAGCGGGCGCACCGAGGCGGCGAGAGCGACCTTCCGGACGATGCTGGCGGCGATCGAACAACGCCGTGAACGGGTGTACCTCCACCCCGCGCTGCCCGCGACCCCGCTGCTGCACGAACTGCTGGGCCGGGAGGCCGGCGACTGGCCAGACCCGACCGGCCCCCACCGCCCGTGAGGCACCACCGCGGGATCCCGGCACGCGGCGACCCGGGCGGTTCGGCTCCCGGGGGGGGCCACCGCTCGCGCGGCCACGGGCCTCGTACTGCCACGGTGTCTACCGTGACTGCTGGCCAGGTTCGTAGTTGGTGTGGTTATGGGTGGGGACCTTGCTGATCTGCGTGTGTGGGTCGGGTGAACTGTGGATGCTGTGCATGGGCCCCGCCGGGGCCGCTCAGGCGTACTCCGTCGCCGCGTCCAGCAGCCACTCCGCCAGATAGCCGGAGAAGGACGAACGGACCAGTACCCAGAACCCGGCCCTGGGTTCGTCCCGGGCGACCAGGACGACCTGCGTGCGGCCCAGGGTCGTCTGGGCGCAGCGGCCGGAGCCGAAGGCCCTCGGATGCAGATCCAGCGCGCAGCCGTGCGCCAGCAGATCGCGGGCGCGGGGACCGGTCACGAGGATCGTGGTGCGCTGGGCGGAGACGTCGGTGACGGAGACGGGCTCGTCTCCCGCCGCCTCCCGGATACGGCTCTCCAGGTCCCGTTCACTGTCGGGCGGACCGATCAGCAGCCATTCGTCCGGGCCGAGCCACAGCACGTTCGACTCCCCGGCGCGCACGACCGTGTTGGGTTCGAGGGGAAGTCGCAGGCCCAGTGCGAGTCCGACGGCGTCCGCCGCAGCACCCTTGGCGTCGAGGCGCACGTCGACCTGGGCCAGGAACGGGAGTTCGGCCAGCCGGATCGCGCCCCCCGACGTGCGGGTCACGGCGGCCAGGCGTTCCGCGACCTGCGACAAGGGGCTGCGGAGCGGGGCGGTCAGGGCGGTGTCAGCCATCGCGACGGGCTCCCTCGGGGTCGTAGAGGACGGGGCTTGCGACGGTCACCGGGACCAGCCGGTCACCGACGGGGGCGTACAGCCGCTCGCCGATGCGGTCACGGCCGCCCTTGATCAGGGCGAGCGCGAAGGTCCGGCCGAGGGCGGCGCTGCGGTAGCTGGAGGTGACGTGGCCGAGCATCGGGACGGGGGGTGCGGGCAGCTCGCTGTCGGCGACCAGGTGAGTGCCCTCGGGGAGGAAGACGGCCGGGTCCACAGGGAGCAGGCCGACGAGGTGCTTGCGGTCGGGGCGGACGGTGTCGGCGCGGGCGTAGGAGCGCCTGCCGATGAAGTCGGGCTTCTTCTTCGACACCGCCCAGCCCATGCCCAGGTCCTGCGGTGTGACCGTGCCGTCGGTGTCCTGACCGATGATCGGGTAGCCCTTCTCGGCGCGCAGGACGTGCATGGTCTCGGTGCCGTACGGGGTGATGCCGTACGGGGAGCCGGCCTCATGCAGTGACTGCCACAGGGTGAGTGCTTCCCAGGGGGACACGTTGATCTCGTAGGCGAGTTCGCCGGAGAAGCTGATCCGGCACACCCTGGCCCCGATGCCCGCGACAGTCGTCTCCCGCCATGCCATGAACGGGAAGTCGTCCTTACCCACGGCCAGTTGGGGTGCCAGTGCGCCGAGAACGTCGCGGGAGCGGGGGCCGACGAGGGCGACGGTGGCCCACTGTTCGGTCACCGACGTGCAGTGGACCTTCAGGCCGGGCCACTCGGTCTGCTGCCATTCCTCCATCCAGTCCAGTACGGCGGCCGCGTTACCGGTCGTGGTGGTGACCAGGAAGTGGTTCTGGGCGAGGCGGATGACGGTGCCGTCGTCGAAGACCATGCCGTCCGGGCGGCACATGACCCCGTAGCGGATCATGCCGACCTTCAGGGTGCTCATCATGTTGGTGTAGAGCCGGTCGAGGAAGACGCTGGCGTCGGGGCCCTGTACGTCGATCTTGCCGAGCGTGGAGGCGTCCATGAGGGCGACGCCGTCGCGGGCGGCGGCGCACTCGCGCAGGACCGCGGCTTCCCTGTCCTCGCCGTCCCGCGGGTAGTACCAGGGGCGCTTCCACTGGCCGACGTTCTCGAAGAGGGCACCGTGCGCGACATGCCACTCGTGGAGGGCGGTCGTGCGGACCGGGTCGCTCAGGGCGCCGCGGTCGCGGCCGGCGAGCGCGGCGAAGGAGACCGGCGTGTACGGCGGCCGGAACGTGGTCGTGCCGAGCGCGGAGACGTCCACGCCGAGCAGGTCGGCGACGACGCCGCCGGCCAGGACCCCGGAGGTCTTGCCCTGGTCGTTGGCGGTGCCCGCCGTCGTGTAGCGCTTGGTGTGCTCGACCGAGCGCAGACCGGCGCCTGCCGCCCGGGCAAGGTCGTCGACGGTGACGTCGCGTTGGAGGTCGACGAAGCGGGGCGAGTCCGGAGCACCGGGGACGGCGTACACGTGCATGGCCGGCGTCGGCCGCGGCCGTGCTGCCACCGGCGGCAGGCTGGGCTGCCGCGGGCTGAAGCCCTCGGCCTCGACCGCGCGGGCACCGGCGGCGGCGCCTTGGGCCAGGACCTCGGCCGGATCCAGGACGCCGCTCGCGCTGCCCGCGACCTCGACCGCCTGTCGGCAGGTGTCCGGTACGAAGGAGCCCAGTTCCTCGTGGTACCGCAGCGTGCCGCCCGACTGGCTGAACAGGTGGGCCACCGGGTTCCAGCCGCCGGAGACCAGCAGCAGGTCGGCCGTGAACTCCCGCTGTCCCCCGGACTCTCCGTACCGGGCGACGGTCACCGCGGTGAGCCGGGCGCCGCCCTTCGTGCCGGTGACGGCGTGCCCGGCCATCACGTCGATACCCGCCTGCCGAGCACGCTCCGCCCACTCCCCCGGTGCGGGACGGGTGTCGACGATCGCCGCGATGTCCACGCCCGCCGCGGCGAGGTCCAGCGCTGCCGCGTAGGCACTGTCGTTGGTGGTGAGGACGACCGCGTGGCGGCCGGGCAGCACACCGTAACGGTTGACGTAGGTGCGGGCCGAGGCGGCGAGCATCACACCTGGGCGGTCGTTGTCCGCGAACGCCAGCGAGCGCTCGTGGGCGCCGGTGGCCAGAACGACGCGACGGGCCCGGATGCGCCAGACGCGCTCGCGGGAGACGTAGCCGGGAGCGTCGGCTCCGAGGTGGTTGGTACGGCGTTCGACGGCGAGGAGATGGTTGTCGTCGTAGTGGCCGAAGACGGTGGTACGGCGCAGGACGCGCACCTCGGGGGCGTTGTCGAGCTGCCCGGTGACGTCCGCAACCCAGTCGAGGTGCTCGGCCGTGCCCAGGAGGCTGCCGCCCGACTCCGGTTGGTCGTCGGCGAGGACGACACGGGCTCCGCTGCGGGCGGCGGCCGCCGCCGCGGCGAGGCCGGCCGGTCCCGCGCCGACGACCAGCAGGTCGCAGTGGGCGTGTACGGCGTCGTAGCGGGCCGGGTCCGGTTCGCCGGTGAGGCGGCCCTGGCCGGAGAGGCTGCTCGCGACCAGGCCGTCGTAGAGCTCGACGGTGGTCGCAAGGAGCATCGGCTCGGGGAAGGGCGCCTCGATCTGGACGACCGCGTTGGGCTCCTCCACACCGGCCGAGAAGATGCCTCTGGGGCGGCCGAGTCGGATGCTGGTGCCGGTCGCGATGACGCCGTTGGCGAGGAGGGCGGAGGCGAGGGTGTCGCCCCGCAGGCCCTGGTACTCGGTGCCGTCGAAGGTGAAGGTGAGGGGGGCGTCGCGGTGGATGCGGCCGCGGGTGGGGTGGCGGAAGGGTTGGCCTGCGGCAGAGTCACTGATGGAGGCAGCGCCGTCACCGCCCCTTCCCATCCTGTCCTGAAGGGGCTCCGCCGCGTGGACCGCCGTCGGCGGTGAACAGGTCTCGTGATCGGACTCCACCGGAGGAAGTACCCCCGCACAGACTGAGCGCAGCGGGCGGGGCCCGGGCGTCGCCGGGCGTTCCTCGCCCGGCGGGTACACCGTCAGGATCTCGTTCGTGGCCGTGTCCCTGACCGCGTTGAACCATCTGCGGCACCCCGCCGCGTGACTCCAGCGCTCGGCGAACGGGCCCTTGGGGTTGTCGCGGAAGAACAGATAGCGGGCCCACTCCTCGTCGGTGAGGGCCGAGGGGTCCTCGGGGTAGGGCACGTGTGCCTGGCCGCCGTAGTGGAACTCGGCCTCGTCGCGGGGCCCGCACCACGGGCAGGGGATGAGCAGCATGGTCGGGCTCCCTAGTGGGCCACCGCGGCGGCGCCGTGCTCGTCGACGAGCGCGCCGGTGGTGAAACGGTCGAGCGAGAAGGGGGCGTTGAGGGGGTGCGGGGCGTCGTGGGCGATGGTGTGGGCGTAGACCCAGCCCACGCCCGGCGTGGCCTTGAAGCCACCCGTGCCCCAGCCGCAGTTGAGGTAGAGGCCGTCGACGGGGCTGAGCCCGACGATCGGTGAGGCGTCGGGGCTGACGTCGACGATGCCGCCCCAGGTGCGCAGCACGTGGGCGCGGGCGAAGACCGGGAAGAGTTCGAGGGCTGCGGACATCTGATCCTCGATGATGTGGAAGGCGCCGCGCTGGGTGTAGGAGTTGTACGCGTCGATGCCCGCGCCCATCACCAGCTCGCCCTTGTGGGCCTGGCTGACGTACACGTGGACCGCGTTGGACATGACGACCGTCGGATGCACGGGCTCCAGCAGCTCCGACACGAGCGCCTGCAACGGATGGCTCTGGAGGGGGAGTTCGATGCCGGCCATGGCGGCGAGGACCGAGGTGTGGCCCGCCGAGCAGAGCGCGACCTTGCCCGCGGCGACGGGGCCGAGGTTCGTCCGGACACCGGTCACGCGGTCGCCTGCCAGCTCCAGTCCGGTGACCTCGCAGTTCTGGATGATGTCGATGCCGGCGGCGTCCGCCGAACGGGCCAGGGCCCAGGCCACGTAGTCGTGTTTGGCGATGCCGGCGCGCGGCTGGTAGGTGGCGCCCAGGACCGGATAGCGCACGTCCGGTGAGGTGTTGACGATCGGGCAGATCTCCTTGACGCCGTCCGTGTCGACCCACTCCGCGTCCACGCCGTTGAGGCGGTTCGCCTCGACGCGGCGCACGCTGTCTCGGACGTCCTGGAGACTGTGGGCGAGGTTCAGTACCCCGCGCTGGGAGAAGAGGATCGGGTAGTCGAGCTCTTCTTCCAGCCCCTCCCACAGCTTGAGCGCGTGCTCGTAGATGCCGGCGCTCTCGTCCCACAGGTAGTTGGAGCGGATGATGGTCGTGTTGCGGGCCATGTTGCCGCCCGCCAGCCAGCCCTTCTCCAGCACGGCGACATCGGTGATGCCGTGGTTCCTCGCCAGGTAGTGGGCGGTGGCGAGGCCGTGACCGCCGCCGCCCACGATCACCACGTCGTACGAACGCTTCGGCTCGGGTGTGCGCCAGAGGAAATCCGGGTGGTCCGGGAGGTCGGCGCCTGGCGTGAGGGGGCTCATCGGACGACTCCGTCTTCTGACAGGAACGGATACAGCGGGTGCTCGGGGGCCGTCACGTTCGTCCGGCGTTCGCGTTCCTCCTCGTCTCGAAGTCGGCGATCAGCCACGGAGCCGGGACATGCTCGGGTCGAACAGTGGCTCCTCGGCGACGACCGCCTCGACGCGGCGGTCGAAGTACCCGATGTGCACGGTGGTGCCGGGGGAGGCCAGTTCCGCCGGCACCCAGGCATAGGCGATGCCCTTGCCGATCGTGTAACCCCAGGCGGCGCTGGTGACGTGGCCGACGGCGCGGTCACCGTCGTACACCGGTTCCTTGCCCATGACGACGGAGCGCGGGTCGTCGATGGTGAGACAGGTCAGCTTGCGGCTGACGCCTGCCTTACGGCGTTCGAGGGCCGCCCTGCCGATGAAGTCGCCCTTGTCCAGCCTGACGGCGAAGCCCAGGCCGGCTTCGTAGGGGTCGTGCTCGTAGGTCATGTCGGCGCCGAAGGACCGGTAGCCCTTCTCCAGGCGGAGGCTGTTGAAGGCGCCGCGCCCGGCGACGATGCCGCCCAGGGGCTCGGCCGCCCGCCACAGGGTGTCCCACAGCTTCCGACCCAGGTCGGCGGTGGTGTACAGCTCCCAGCCCAGCTCGCCGACGTACGAGAGACGCATCGCGGTGACGGGGACGGAGCCGATGTGGGCGCGCCGGGCGCGGAAGTACTTCAGTCCGTCGTTCGAGAAGTCCTCATCGGTGAGGGGCTGGAGGACCTTGCGGGCGAGTGGGCCCCACAGGCCGATGCAGCAGGTGCCCGGGGTGATGTCACGGACCTGGACCGTGCCCTCGGCGGGGAGATGGCGGGTGAACCAGTCGAGGTCCAGGTTGCCGTTGGCGCCGACCTGGAAGTGGTCGCGGGCCAGCCGGGCGACGGTGACATCGCTGCGGATGCCGCCGTCCTCGTCCAGCAGGAGGGTGTACGTGACGGAACCGACGGACTTGTCGATCCTGTTGGTGGACAGCCCCTCCAGGAAGGCGGCGGCACCGGGACCCGTGATCTCCAGGCGCTTGAGGGCCGTCATGTCGTACATGGCGACGCTCTCGCGGGTGGCCTGCGCCTCGGCGCCGACGATCGGGGACCAGTGGCGCGCGGCCCAGTCGTTCGGGGCCGGGATGGAACGGCCCTCCAGCAGGCCGGCGTTGGCCTCGTACCACTGGGGGCGCTCCCAGCCGTTCGCCTCCAAGAAGTGGGCGCCGAGCTCCTGCTGACGGGCGTGGAAGGGGCTCGTGCGGATCGGGCGCGGATCCCCGGACGGCTGGAGGGGGTGGAGGATGTCATAGACCTCGACGAAGTTCCGGCAGCCGCGGGCCAGGACGTACTCGGGGGCGAGCTGGTGCGGTTCGAAGCGGTTGACGTCGCACTCGTGCAGGTCGAAGGACGAGCAGTGGCCGTCGACCAGCCATTCGGCCATGGCCCGGCCGACGCCCGCGGAGTGGGTGACCCAGACGGCCTCGGCGACCCAGAAGCCCTTGACGTCCGGCGACTGGCCGAGGAGCGGCTGGCCGTCGGTGGTGAAGGAGAACAGGCCGTTGATGCCCTCCTCCACCTTGGCCTCGCGGGTCGCGGGGAGCAGGGACCGGGTCTCGGTCCAGGCGTCCTCGAAGTCGTCCTCGGTGAACTTCAGGACCGACGGCATCCCTTCGGCCTCGTTCACGGAGAGGATGTCGTCGGCACGGACGGGCATCGGGCGGTGACCGTAGGAGCCGATGCCCAGGCGGTCGAAGCGGTCGCGGTAGTAGAGATCGGCGTCCTGGTGGCGCAGGATCGGACGCACGGCCTCCTCGGTCTGGCCCGCGAGCGCCGGCACCGGTCCGGTCCAGGCGAGTTGGTGGCCGAGCGGGGTGAGCGGGAGGTTCATTCCGACCATGCGGGCGATCCTCGGGCCCCAGATGCCGGCGCAGCACACGACGATGTCGGCGGGGAGCTCGCCCTGGTCGGTGAGGACGCCGGTGACGCGGCCCTCGCTCCGCCGGACGTCGAGGACCTCGTGGCGGGCGAGGAAGCGCACGCCACGCCCGGTGGCCCGGCGGATCTGCGCCTCGACGGCGAGGACGGCCTTGGCGAGGCCGTCGGTCGGGACGAGGAGGCCGCCGAGGACCTTGTCAGGGTCGAGGAGCGGGTGCTGCTCGACGCACTCCTCGGGACTCAGCAGCCGGGCCTCGATGCCCCAGGCGGTGATCCAGCCGTGGCGGCGGTGCAGTTCGGCGACGCGCTCGGGGGTGGTCGCCACTTCGAGGCCGCCGACCTGGAGGAAGCAGGGCTCGCCGTCGACATCGAGGGAACAGAACTTCTCGACCGTGTAGCGGGCCAACTCGGTCATGGTCTTGGAGGAGTTCGTCTGGAACACCAGCCCCGGGGCGTGCGACGACGATCCGCCGGTGGCCGGCAGCGGGCCCTGGTCGACCACGGTCACCTCGTTCCAGCCGCGCGCGGAGATCTCGTCGGCGAGGGCCGCTCCCACGACGCCCGCTCCGATGATCACCACTCGGGGTCCCGCCATCGCCGCACCTCCGAAATCAACACCGTCGAGTTGCCCACTGCGCAACATAGTTCAGGTTGCGCAACTCAATTTGCCCGTCTCGGGGAGGGGGTGTCAAGGGGTCCGCGACGCAGGAAAACAGGCCGGGAACCGCCCGGGACATGGCAATGCCCGGCAGGCGGCGCGCACTTGCACGCACCGCCCGCCGGGCATCTCCGACCGGCCCGTGGCCTCGGCCTAGTTGAGCCAGGCGTCCACCTTGACCTTGTTGGCGTCCACCCACTTCTTCGCCGCCGCCTCGTCGGACAGCTTGTCCTGGGCGATGTACTTGGCGACCGTGTTCTGGTCCTCGTTCGTCCAGTTGAAGTTCTTCACCAACTTGTAGGCGGGGCTGCCCGACTCGGCGAACTTCGAGCTGACGATCTTGTCCAGGTCGTAGACGGGATAGTCGCAGGCGACCTTCTCCGCGACGGCGTCACAGCCGGACGTGTACTCCGGCAGGGTGACCTTCTTCAGCGGCACCTCGGACAGGAACCACTGCGGCTCGTAGAAGTAGCCGATCACCCACTGCTTGTTCTTCTCGGCGGTGCGGAAGGCCTGGATGAGGGCGGTCTCGCTGCCCGCGTACACCACCTTGAAGTCCAGCTT
This sequence comes from Streptomyces aureus, assembly GCF_000725495.1. Lineage (GTDB taxonomy): Bacteria > Actinomycetota > Actinomycetes > Streptomycetales > Streptomycetaceae > Streptomyces > Streptomyces aureus_B. The sequence goes on along the minus strand of NZ_KL647040.1, from coordinate 221,314 downwards.
CAGGTTCTTCACCAGCGCCGCGTCGTTCGTGACGTACGAGGGATCGCCGTCCAGGAGCTGGCCCTTGCCGCCCGACTCGGACGTCTTGAACTTCGACGCGTATTTGTTGAGGTTCTTCCATTGGAGGATGTCGGGGTGAGCCTTGGCCAGCCATGGCGGCACGTACCAGCCGATGATGCCCTTGTTGCCGGTCTCCCCTGCCTCGGCCGCCGTCTTCTGCTGGGTGATGTACTTCTTCTTCAGGTCGTCGTGGCCCCAGTTCTCCAGGACGGCGTCGACCTCGCCGGTGCCGAAGCCCTGCCAGGCGATCTCTTCCTTCAGGTTCTTCTTGTCGACCTTGCAGCCGAGACGGTGCTCGGCGACGTACGCCACGACGGCCGCGTCGGCCTCGTAACCCACCCAGGGGTTGACCGCGAGGTTGAACGTGCCGCACTTGCCCGAGCTGCCCGTGCTCTTCGAACCCGAGGAGGAGTCGCCGACCTTCGCCCCGCCGCACGCGGTGAGGGTGAGGCCGAGGACGGCCAGGCCGGCCGCGCCGGCTCGCCAGTGTCTTGCCATGGTGTCGTGCTCCTTAAGCGCTCGCGCGACGCGCCGCTGCCTGAGTGATCCGGTCGAACATGACTCCGAGAAGGACGATGGCGCATCCGGCCGCCAGGCCCTTGCCGTACAGCTCTCCCTGCGAGAATCCGGCCACGACGTCGTAGCCCAGGGCCCCTGCTCCCACCAGGCCGCCCACCACAACCATCGACAGCACGTAGATCAGGCCCTGGTTGGTCGCGAGTGTCAGGGCACCGCGTGACATCGGAAGCTGGACCTTGGTGATGATCTGCCAGGTGGTGCACCCGGCGGAGGCGGCCGCCTCCACGGTGGTCTCGGGCACGGCCCGGATCCCGTCCGCGATGATCTTCATCGTGACGGGCGCCGCGTAGACGATCGCCGCGACGATGGCCGTGAAGCGGGTCGCGCCGAACAGCGCGAGGAACGGTACGAGGTAGACGAACGGCGGCATGACCTGGGCCGCGTCCAGGGTGGGCCGGATCAGCCGGTCCACGAGCATGCTGCGCCCCATCCACACGCCGAAGACGATGCCGAGCACCATCACCAGCACGGTGGCGACGAGCGTCGAAGCCAGCGTCGTCATGCCGTCCGACCACACACCCGTGCCGACCAGCAGACCCACGCACACGGCCGTGGTGACCCCGGCCTTCCAGCCGCCGAACACCACGCCGAGCGCGACCAGCACCGCGCCGACGAGCCACCACGGGGAGTCGGTGAGCAGTGTCTGGAACGGATTGAGCAGGCCGTCGGTGATGATGTCGCGGATCGTATTGGTGAGACCCGACAGGTTGTCCTGCGCCCAGTTGGTCGCGGTGTCCGCCGCGCTCGCGATGTGGCCGCCGATGGTGCCGTCGCCGGGGAAGTCCGCCGCCCACAGATAGGTGTGCGACAGGTAGACCAGAACCGCCGTGACCACCGCGCCCGCTCCCAGCAGCGGCCGGCGCCATTTCGCAAGGTTGTTCTCGGAGCGCCGCGCGTACTCCTCTCGGGTGCCGGCCGCGGTCGTGACCCGGTCCAGGACGATCGCCATGACCACGATGGCGAGGCCCGCGTTGAAGGCCGTGCCGACGTCGAGCGACTGGAGTGCCTGGATGACGTTCGCGCCGAGGCCGGGCGCGTTGATCAGGGCCGCGATCGTCACCATGGCGAGGGCGGCCATGATGGTCTGGTTGACGCCCATCACCACGGTCCGCCTCGACATCGGCAGCAGGACCTTCAGCAGGGACTGACGGCGCGTGGCGCCCAGGGAGTCGGCCGCCTCGACGGTCGTCTTCGACACGTTGCGGATGGCGTGCGCGGTGATGCGGATCGTCGGCGGGGCCGCGTAGATGACGGTGGCGATGGTGGCGGACGCTCCGCCGATGAGGAAGAACAGGGTCAGCGGTGCCAGGTAGACGAAGGTCGGCATCGTCTGCATGAAGTCCAGGAACGGCGTCATGATCCGGTTGAACCGGTCGGACAGCCCGGCCCACACCCCGAGCGGGATCGCGAACAGCAGGGCCACGAACACCGCGGAGAGGGTGAGGGCGAGGGTGTCCATGCTCTCCTGCCACAGCCCCTGGAGCCCGAAGAAGGTGAAGCCCGTCACGGCCAGCAGCGCGACCCGCCAGTTCCCCACGGCCCAGGAGACGTACCCGGCGATGGCGACGACGCCGAGCCAGCCGACCTGCGGGACCGGACGGGCCCCGGGCGGCTGGGAGATCAGGTGCTGGATGAAGGTAACCAGGTTGTCGATGACCAGCCGGATCTCGTTGAAGAAGTACAGGAAGAGCGGGTTGGAGTTGCGGTCGGCGCCGATGGAGTCGTTGAAGTCGTTGATCCACCGGTGCAGATCGGTCAGGTCCGCCGCCGCCAGGGACAGGGTCTGTTTTCCGCGCAGGAGTGCGAACAACACCAGCCAGACGACGAGGATCGCGCCGATCATCATGGGCCGGCCGACCTTGCGCGCGCCCTTGGCGGGCGCGGCCGGTACCGCGGCCTCCGCTTCGCCGGGTTTCTCGATGGCGACGGTCATCACGCGTCGCCTTCCCGCCCGGCGACCACCGCGAGGATCTCCTCGTCGCCGACGATGCCGAGCAGCTTGCCGTTCTCGACGACCTTGACGGGCCTGTCGGCCGCGAGGACCGCCCGGGTGGCCTCCTTCACCACGACGTCCGGGCCCAGCTCGGGGCCGTCCAGTTCGTCGCCGTCCTCCGGCGCGCGCATGATCCAGCGCAGGGTGAGTACGTCGCCGCGCGGCACGTCCTTGACGAACTCGCGTACGTAGTCGTCGGCCGGGGCGCCGACCAGTTCGTCACCGGTGCCGCACTGGACCGTCTTTCCGTCACGCATGATGAGGATGCGGTCACCCAGCTTGAGCGCCTCGGACAGGTCGTGGGTGACGAACACCATCGTCTTGCCGACCTCGTGGTGCAGCCGGACGACCTCGTTCTGCATGTCCCGGCGGATCAGCGGGTCGAGCGCCGAGAACGGTTCGTCGAAGAGGAGTACGTCCGGGTCTCCGGCCAGCGCACGGGCAAGCCCGACGCGCTGCTGCATACCGCCGGACAACTGGTCGGGGTAGGAGTTCTCGTAGCCGGAGAGGCCGACCAGTTCGACGACCTCGAGCGCCCGCCGGGTGCGCTCGGCCTTGCTCATGCCGCGGATCTCCAGGCCGAACGACACGTTGTCGACGACCCTTCGGTGCGGCAGCAGCCCGAAGTGCTGGAAGACCATGGAGAACTTGCGGCGGCGCAGTTCCCTCAGCCGCTTGGCGTCCGCGTCACGGATGTCCTCGCCCTCGAAGACGATCTCCCCCGCGGTGGGTTCGATCAGCCGGGTCAGACAGCGCACCAGGGTGGACTTCCCGGAGCCGGACAGGCCCATGACGACGAAGACCTCGCCGGGCGAGACCTCGAACTTCACATCGCGCACGGCGGCGGTGCATCCGGTGCGGTCCATCAACTCGCGGCGGGTGAGCCCGCACAGTTCCTCGGAGTCCGGTACCTGGTCCGCCTTCGGCCCGAACACCTTCCACAGCTTGCGCACGGATATGACCGGGGTGGCGGCCGAGTCCTGGGACGTGCCGCGCCGCCGCGGCACCTCCGTCTGTGCTGGGGTCACGATCGGCCTCTCTTCGGCGTTCAGCCGCGGAACCAGTGCTGCGGCCGGGGTTGGATGTTCTGCCAGATGTGCTTGGTCTCTCGGTACTCGTCCAGGCCGGTCGGTCCCAGCTCCCTGCCCACGCCTGAGCGCCCGAAGCCACCCCATTCCGCTTGCGGCACGTAGGGGTGGTAGTCGTTGATCCACACCGTGCCGTGGCGCAGTCGCCGGGCGACCCGCTGGGCCTTCCCGGCGTCCTGGGTCCAGACGGCTCCGGCGAGTCCGTACTCGGTGTCGTTGGCGATGCGTACGGCGTCGTCCTCGTCGGTGAAGCGCTCGACGGTCAGCACGGGTCCGAAGGACTCCTCGTGCACGACCCGCATGTCCTGCGTGCACGCGTCGAGCACGGTCGGCGGGTAGTAGTAGCCGTCCGCGAGAGCGGGATCGCCGGGCCGTTCACCGCCGCAGCGCAGTACGGCGCCCTCGGCGAGGCCGGCAGCGACGTACGCCTCGACCTTCTCCCGGTGCCGCTCGGAGATCAGGGCGCCGGTCTCGGCCTCGGGGTCGAAGGGCCCGCCCAGCCGGATCCGCCGGGCGCGGCGGACGACCTCGTCGACCAGGGCGTCATGAATCGCGTCCTCGACGATCAGCCGGGCGCCTGCCGAGCAGACCTGGCCCGAGTGCAGGAAGACGGCCGTGAGGGCGAAGTCGACGGCCGTCTCGAAGTCGGCGTCGGCGAAGACCACGTTGGGGTTCTTGCCGCCGAGTTCCAGCGCGACCTTCTTCACGGTCGCGGCGGCGGTGGCCATGATGCGCTTGCCGGTCTCCAGGCCTCCGGTGAAGGAGACCATGTCGACGGCCGGGTCCTCGGAGAGCGGTGCGCCCACCTCGGGGCCCGTTCCCAGGACGAGATTGGCGGCGCCGGCCGGGAGCCCGGCCTCCTCCAGTGCCCGCATCAGCAGGATCGAGGTGGAGGGGGTGAGCTCACTGGGCTTGAGGACGATCGCGTTGCCCGCGAGGAGCGCCGGGGCGACCTTCCAACTGGCTTGCAACAGTGGGTAGTTCCAGGGGGTGATGAGTCCGCACACGCCTATCGGTTCATGGACGACACGGCTGACGGCGTCATCACGGCCGGTGTCGATCACCCGGCCGGCGTCCCTGCCCCCGATCCCGCCGTAGTAGCGGAGACAGGAGACGACGTCGGCGATGTCGTACTCGCTCTCCACCAGCCGCTTGCCGGTGTCCAGCGACTCGGCGCGGGCGAACTCCTTGGCGTCGCGCTCGATGAGGTCGGCCGTGCGCTGGAGCAGCGCACCGCGCTCCCGCTCGGGGGTGTGCGGCCAGGGGCCTTCGTCGAAAGCCCGTCGGGCCGCGGCGATCGCCGCCTCGCTATCCGGGCGCGTCCCCTCGGACACGGTCGCGACGAGCGCGCCATCGGCGGGACAGCGAATCTCCCGGCGCCCGCCGGCCACCGCGTCGCGCCATTCCCCGGCCACGTACAGGTCTGCCACTCCCCAAGCCCTTCAGCCGTTACGCGTTGCGCATCGTGCATCCCATTGCTTGTGGTGGAACACCATGGCGAACAGCGCAGACCTACGTCAAGGGGTTGGCTGATGACGATTCCACAAGAGGCCGTCGGCCCTTCTCTCTTGACCGATGATGTCGTCGCGCCCAACCATGTTGCGCATTGCTCACCGAGTTGTGCGATACGCACCGACGGAGGCCGCGCATGTCCCCTCGATCGCAACCTGGCCGTGAATACGTCCTCACCCTCTCGTGTCCGAACAGCGCCGGCCTGGTTCACGCCGTGAGCGGCTTCCTCGTCAGGAACTCGGGCAACATCCTGGAGAGCCGGCAGTTCGACGACCGGCTCCATGGCCGCTTCTTCATGAGGGTCCACTTCGACGTCTCCGACCCCGACACGAACGCGGAAACTCTGCGTTACCGATTCGGTCCCGTCGCCGATGCCCACCGCATCGCCTGGACCCTGAGCGAGGCCTCGACCCCGACCCGGACGCTGATCATGGTGTCCAGGTTCGGCCACTGCCTGAACGATCTGCTCTTCCGCCGGCGTACCGGAGCCCTCAACATCGAGATCCCGGCGATCGTCTCCAACCACCGGGACTTCGAGAGTCTGGCCGAAACGTACGGTGTCCCCTTCCACCACATCCCGGTCACCCGGGACACCAGGGCCGAGGCAGAGGCGCGCCTGCTGGAGCTGGTGCGCGAGCTGGACATCGATCTCGTGGTGCTGGCCCGCTACATGCAGGTTCTCTCCGACGACGTGTGCAAGCGGTTCGAGGGCCGCGCCATCAACATCCACCACTCCTTCCTGCCCAGCTTCAAGGGCGCCCGCCCGTACGAACAGGCCCACGCCCGCGGTGTGAAGCTCGTGGGGGCGACGGCGCATTACGTGACACCGGACCTGGACGAGGGGCAGATCATCGAGCAGGACGTGGTCCGGGTGGACCACTCGCTCGGCCCCCGGGACCTGGTCACGGTCGGATGGGACGTGGAGGCACAGGTACTCGCGCACGCGGTGAAGTGGCACAGCGAGAGCCGCGTGATGGTGGACGGCAACCGCACGGTCGTCTTCCGCTGAGCAGTACGGCTTGAGGGGCGGGGCCGGACTCCGGCCCCGCCTCCGTCGTATGCGAACCCGGACGTCCTCCCGGACGAGGTGATCCGGAGGTGACCCGCTCCGGCGATCGCCTCAGCCGCCCGACCGGTCCAGCAGCGTGCGGCGCCACTGTTCGGTCTCGGCGATCTGGTTGAACGTGAACACGTGTAGGCCCGCCACCCCGGCCGAGGACCGGGTCAGCGCCTTCCCACCGCGGGCGAGCAGCCGGTCCGGCGAGTAGCCGCCAGGGATCGCGAACCGCAGGAACCACGAAGTGTGCCGGGTGAGGAAGCGTGTCGACTCCCCCACCCCGATCTTCGTCGCCACGGCGAGCAGCTTCGCCCGCTGCACGGGCCCCGCGACGCCCACGTGGACGGGCAGGGTGACGCCGCGGCGCCGTACGCGGCCGACCCAGTCACCCAGCACGCGCGGATCGAAGCAGAGGTTGCTCACGATGTAAGTGGCGTGCGCGCGCTTGTCCCACATGGCCTGGATGGTGAGGTCGTCGTGGATGAACGGATGGCTCTCGGGATAGCCGGTGATGCCGACGCGCGCGAACGGACCACCCAGCTCGCTCAGCGCACGCAGCACCGGCAGCGCCCCGTCGTAGGCCCCGGCCGGCGGATCGGCGTCGCCGGCCGGGACGAAGACGTCGTCGACACCCGTCTCCCGGAGCCGGTCGACGACGTCCTCCAGATGCGCGCCGTCCCTCAGCAGCCGCGCGGGCACGTGCGGCACGACGCGGTAACCGTGCGCCGCCAGCCGGTCGGCGAGGTCGAGCGTCGGATCCAGGCCCTTGACCGGAGACGCCGTCACGGTGATGACGACGTCGCGCGGGACATGGGCGAGGACCTCGTCCTCGGTCGTCTTCGCGGGCAGCACCTCGTAACGGACGCTGGACAGCAGTGTCCTGAGGTGTGCGCCGTCCAAGGGCTACCCGCCCTGCTTCCGGGCGTCCCGGTGCCGGTGGTAGGCGACCTTGGAGGGGGGCAGCGGCTCCTTGCCGAGGATGAGGTCGGCCGCCTTCTCCGCGATCATCATGACCGGCGCGTAGATGTTGCCGTTGGTGACGTAGGGCATGACCGACGCGTCGACGACACGCAGCCCCTCCACGCCGTGCACACGCATGCTCGTGGGGTCGACGACGGACATCGCGTCGGTCCCCATCTTGCAGGTACAGGAAGGGTGCAGGGCGGTCTCGCCCTCCGTGGCGACCCAGGCGAGGATCTCCTCCTCGCTCGCCACGGACGGGCCGGGTGAGATCTCACCGTCGTTGTACGGGGCCATGGCCGGCTGGTTGAGGAGCTCGCGGGCCACCCGGATCGACTCGACCCACTCGCGGCGGTCCTGCTCGGTGGACAGGTAGTTGAAGCGCAGCGCCGGGTGTTCCCGCGGGTCCTTGCTCTTGATCTTCACCGAGCCGATGGCGTCGGAGTACATGGGCCCGACGTGCACCTGATAGCCGTGGCCCCCGGCCGGCGAGGAGCCGTCGTAGCGGACCGCGACCGGCAGGAAGTGGAACATCAGGTTGGGGTAGTCCACGTCCTCGTTGCTGCGGGCGAAGCCGCCGGCCTCGAAATGGTTGGTCGAGGCGGGGCCCTTGCGGAAGAGCCATTGCAGGCCGATGAAGGGCGCGCGCCACTTCGCCATGTACGGCTGCACGGAGACGGGTTGCTTGCAGGCGTACTGGATGTACACCTCCAGGTGGTCCTGCAAGTTCTCGCCGACGCCGGGAAGGTCGTGGACGACGTCGATGCCGAGCGCGCCCAGTTCCTCGGCGTTGCCGACTCCGGAGAGCTGGAGCAACTGCGGGGAGTTGATCGCGCCGCCGCAGAGGATGACCTCGCGGGCGCGCACCTGCTGGACCTTGCCGCGGCGCCGGTACTCGACGCCGACAGCCTTCCTGCCCTCGAAGAGGACGCGGGTGACCAGGGCGCGCGTGGTGACGGTGAGGTTGGGCCGCTTCCTCACGGGCTTGAGGTACGCCTTCGAGGCGGACAGCCGGCGGCCGCGGCTGACGTTGCGGTCGAACGGGGCGAAGCCTTCCTGCCGATAGCCGTTGACGTCGTCGGTGCGGGGGTGGCCCGCCTCCTGGACGGCCTTGAGGAAAGCGGTGAACAACGGGTTGGAGGCGGGTCCGCGTTCGAGGACGAGCGGGCCGTCGTGGCCGCGGAACTCGTCGTCGGGGTCGGCCGCGAGACAATTCTCCATCCGCTTGAAGTACGGCAGACAGTGCGCGTAGTCCCAGGACTCCATGCCGGCGCCGGCCGCCCAGCGCTCGTAGTCCATGGGGTTGCCGCGCTGGAAGATCATGCCGTTGATACTGCTGGAACCGCCGAGCACCTTGCCGCGCGCGTGATGGATGCGCCGGCCGCCCATGTGCGGCTCGGGTTCGGACGCGTACTTCCAGTCGTAGAAGCGGTTGCCGATCGGATAGGTCAGCGCCGCGGGCATGTGGATGAAGACGTCCCACGGATGGTCGGCCCGGCCCGCTTCCAGAACGAGCACCTGGTTGCCCGGGTCGGCGGAGAGCCGGTTCGCCAGTGCGCTGCCGGCGGATCCACCGCCGACGATGACGAAATCGTATTTCAGGGGAGCCATAGCGTCTCGTCTCGCTCGCGCCGTAGATACGCGGGGCATGCTAGTACGAGTATCTCTATACGCACCAGGTTGCGAACAACGCAACTTGTGGAGTCCGCGTTCCCCTGCCGTCGCTTGCACCGCTGTTGTTTACTACGCGTATAGTTTCGTTGTGAGCAACTACGGCCCAGACAGTGAAACCACAGGTCCGCAGTCCGGCGGAGTGCAGTCCGTCGACCGCGCCATCAGCGTGCTGGAGATCCTGGCCCAGCGTGGCGAGGCCGGCGTCAGCGAAGTGGCCGCCGAGATCGATGTCCACAAGTCGACCGCGTTCCGACTGCTCGGCGCCCTGGAGGCACGTGGTCTGGTGGAGCAGGCGGGTGAGCGCGGCAAGTACCGCCTCGGCTTCGGCATCGTACGCCTGGCAGGTGCGGCCACGGGGCGCATCGACGTCACCGAACAGAGCCGCCAGGTCTGCGAGCGGCTCGCCGAGGAGATCGGCGAGACCGTCAACGTCGCCGTGATGCAGGAGCACTACGCGATCAACCTCTACCAGGTGCGCGGCCCGGGGGCCGTGACCGCGCACAACTGGGTCGGCCAGCTGACCCCGCTGCACGCCACCTCCAGCGGCAAGGTCCTGCTGGCGCATCTGTCCGCCAAGGAGCGCGCCGCGCTGCTGGCCGAGGCCGGCCTGAAGAAGGTCACCCCGCACACCCTGACCTCGAAGACGAAGCTGGAGAAGAACCTCGCCGAGGCCCGGGCGCGCGGCTACGCCTGGACCCTGGAGGAGCTGGAGGTCGGGCTCCACGCCATGGCCGCGCCGGTGCGTGACCGGCACGGCGAGGTCATCGCGGCACTCAGTGCCTCCGGACCCGCGTACCGGTTCACCGAGGAGCGCCTGCACGAACTCGCCCCGGTGCTGGTCAAGGGCGCGGAGGAGATCAGCCATCGGATGGGTTACCTGGGCTGATCCGCCCGGCTACGGCCGGGGAGCACCGAGTCGCCTGTTCACCCAGTCGTGGAAGGCACCGATGTGGTGTTCGCTGGGCACCAGCACCCCGCCCTTGGCGTACATCCGGGAGCTCATCCCTGGCTGCGTGCGCTCGCACGCGTCGAAGTCCTGGCGGTTGACCCGGTCGAAGAGCTCCACGGACCGGCTGACGTCCTTGCCGCTCTCGACGACGTTCGGAAGATAGAGCCAGTCGCACTCGACGATCGTGCGGTCGACGGCCACCGGGTACATCCGGTGGAAGATCACGTGGTCGGGGACGAGGTTGATGAAGACCTGCGGTTTGACGGTGATCGCGTAGTAGCGACGGTCCTGGTCGTCGGACACTCCGGGTATGCGGTCCAGGCCCTCCGAGCCGTCGACGGTGAAGCCCTGGACCTCCGCACCGAACTCGGCGCCGTGGCCCACGTAGTACTGAGCAGCGTAGCCGTCGGCGAACTCGGGGAGCACCTCGGTGAGTTCGGGGTGGATCGTGGCGCAGTGGTAGCACTCCATGAAGTTCTCGATGATGAGCTTCCAGTTCGCCTTGACGTCGTAGACGATCCGCTTACCGACCGCGAGGCCGCCGATGTCGTAGTGCTCGATCGACTCCGCGTCGCCGAGCCGGCCGACGACCTCTCCGACGACGTCGTCCTCGAAGGAGGGCGGGTTCTCTGCCAGGCAGACCCAGACGTAGCCGAGCCATTCGCGGGTGGCTACGCTCACCAGGCCGAACTCGGTGCGGCCGACGTCGGGCATCTTCGTGAGGTTGGGCGCCGCGACGAGCCTGCCGTCCAGGTCGTAGGTCCAGGCGTGGTACGGGCACTGGAAGGCACGCTTGACCTCGCCGGACTCCTCGGTGCGGAGCTTGGCGCCGCGGTGCCGGCAGACGTTGAAGAAGGCGCGTACGGAGTTGTCCCGCGCCCGCGTGATCAGGATGCTCTCGCGGCCGACCTCCACGGTCCGGAAGGCACCGGGTTTCGTCAGCTCCGAGGAACGCACGGCGCAGAACCACATCGTCTCGAAGATGTGCTCCTGTTCCTGGGCGAAGATCCCCGGATCCTTGTAGGAGGAGCCGGGGAGGGTGGCGATCAGACTGTCCGGCAGGCTGGTCGAGGTCACGGTGCACTCCTCGGGAAACGTCGTGGAGGGGCCATTCACGCGCCCGGAGGACGACTCCGGACAGCGTTGTGCATGGAGCAACGCTGCATGCCATGTATGACCGCAGCGGGAAATGACTCAGAGGCCGCGTCAAGAGCCCGCGGCGGCGAGCTGCTTGCGCCAACGGGTGAACAGCCGGGGCTGGTTCATCCCGAGCACGGCGACCGGAACTCCGGCGCGCCGGTAGACGGCCAGGACGTCGCGGTCGTCCGCGGTGCCCGCCTCGATGGCCACACTGTCGGCCGCCGCCGCGTAGCCGGCGAACTGGATCTTCACGCCGTACTGGTCGGACCAGAAGTACGGCGGCCGGGGCACACCCGGTTCCACCGCACCGCCCGCCAGCAGTGTGGCGACGGCGGCGTCGGGACGCTCACGCGCACCGGTCCAGTGCTCAACGCGGCGGTGGGCGCCCGCGCGGGGGTCGTACCAGTTGGCGCAGTCACCGACCGCGACCACGCCGGCCAGGCTGGTACGGCCGTCGGCGCCGCACTTGACGCCGTTGTCGAGTTCGACGCCGGATCCTTCAAGCCACTCGACGCACGGGCGTGCGCCCACACCCACGACGACGATGTCGGCGGAGATGCTGCGGCCGTCCTCGAGCAGGACGGCGTCCACCCTCCCCCGGGCTCCGTCCGGGGAAACCCTCGTCCCGCTTCGCTCGTCCCCCCTCAGCCCCTTGACCCCCACGCCGCACAACAGCCTTACACCGTGGTCCCCATGGAGGGTGGAGACGATGCCGCCCATGGCCGCGCCGATCGGTCCGGCCAGCGGAGTGGGGGCCGCCTCGACGATCGTCACGTCCAGCCCGAGGGCGTGTGCGGTGGAGGCGACCTCGGCACCGATGAAGCCGCCGCCGATCACCACCAGCCGTCCGCCGCTCGCCAGTTCCTCCCGCAGGGCGCGGGCGTCGTCCAGGGTGCGCAGGGTGTGCACCCCGGCCAGGCTTCCGGATCCCGGCAGGGTACGCGCCACCGCGCCGGTCGCGATGACGATGCCGTCGGCGCGGACCTCCCGCCCGTCGGCGAGCCGGACGGCGCGCTCGGCACGGTCGAGTCCGGTCGCGCGGGCGCCCAGCAGCCACTGAGCCCGCAGGTCCTCGTCGTCCGTCTCCAGCGCGAGATCCGCCTCGCCGAGGGTGCCGGCCAGGAACTCCTTGGACAGCGGGGGCCTGTCGTACGGGCGGTGGAGTTCGTCACCGATGACGACCAGCCGCCCGTCAAAGCCCTGCCTCCGCAGAGAGCGCGCCGCCGACAGACCGGCCAGCGAGGCGCCGACCACGGCGACGGTCCTCACCCGGGTCCGCCGGCGAGCCGGGCTGCGACGCAGGGCGGCGGGTTGGGGGCGGCCGCGGACAACCGGACCTGGATCACGCCTTCCTCCACGACGACCTCGTGGGTCCGGACCGCGAGCTTGGCCGGCGGGGAGTCGACCGCACCGGTCCTGAGGTCGAACTTCGAGGCGTGCAGGGGGCATTCCACCTCGCAGCCCTCCAGCCAGCCGTCGGCGAGCGAGGCGTCCTGGTGGGTGCAGGTGTCGTCGATGGCGAAGAGTTCGCCTTCGTCGGTGTGGAACACCGAGACCGGCGGATCTGTGTCGAGCCGGTGGGCCTCTCCTCGCGGGAGATCCGCGAGACGGCACGCGGGAATCATCATGACACCTCGGTGCGTATAGCGAAACGGATTGCGATAAGCGCAACGCCAGTTTGAGGTCGACCAGAACCCTTGTCAAGGCATCCAGCGGGCACTCCGAGCCGTCCATTTTGTTGTGCAATACAAAACTCAATGCACATAGCGCAACAGCATCCCGCCACAATCGGCTCGCGCCGGAGACACGCCGAGGACGGGCGGGTGAGGAGTCGAAGTGGGCGTCAGAAACCGCGTCCGGTCCGCTCCTGGAAACGCGGTCGAAGTCGTAGTCGCGTTCCCGCCCTGCGAGTGCAGCCGCTGCACGAAGAGCGGATGAGCCGATGGCGCCGATGTGGGACGACGAACCCGAGCGCGACGCAGGCAGGCGCATCGCCTGCGGGCTGCACACCACCGACGGCATCGTGAACACGTAGCCTCCTCGCACCGGAGCGAAGTGGAGCCACCACTGATCCCTCCAGTACGAGGGGCTTGAGGGCCGGAGCACGAGGCGGCGGAGGTTGTCCTGGCCGACCAGGGCCAGGCCGCTGCCGAACCGCTTACGCCGGCCGGCCGCGACGGACGACTCCCTTGAAACGCTGTCGCCGTAGACCACGACCAGCGGGGTCTTTCTGTGCCCAGCATCGGGGCCCTCAAGTCACTTCTTCGTCGGCGACCCGGGCTCGCGCAGTTCCTGCGCTCTGGACAGAACTGCACGCACGCCGACCGCGGCCCCTCCGGACCGAGCGGAGGGGCCGCAGCCGGCAGGATTGTCGGCGGGCCGTGCCGGGCGTGGGCCCCTTGAAGGTCAGCGGGCCGTGCCGAAGTCCTGCGTCCAGTAGTTGCCGGGCTGGGCCACCCCCACGCCGATCTCCTTGAAGCCGCAGTCCAGGATGTTGCGCTTGTGGCCGGCGCTGGCCATCCAGCCCGCCATGACCTGCTCGGGCGTGGAGTACCCGTACGCCACGTTCTCGCCGTAGGTGCTCCAGAGGTAGCCCGCGCTCGTGATCCGCTGTCCCGGGTCGGACCCGTCGGAACCGGTGTGCGACATGGTGTTGTGGCTCGCCATGTCGGCGCTGTGGGCCTGGGCGGCCTGAGAGAGCTTCGTGTTCAGGGTGACCGGGGAGCAACCGGCCTTGGCTCGCTCGCTGTTCACCAGTGCGACCACGCGGGCTACGGCGGCGGACGCGGGGGTCGCCGTGCCTGCGGCGGGAGCCGCAGTGGTACGCGGCTTGGGTGCCGCGGTCTTCGTCGAAGGGGGCACGGCGGTCACCTTCGGGGCCGGCGGGGTGGTCGCCTTCGAGACGGGCGCCTTGGACTTCTTCGGAGCGGGTGCCTCGGTCCTGGGAGAGGTCGTCGGAGAGGCCGAGGACGAAGCCGTCACCGTGGGCTTCGTGGTCCGGACGTGCCGTCCCCGGTGCCCGCCCCAGGACCCCTTTCTCCCGTCCGTCCGGCGTTCGTCCCAGGACGTCTTCCTCCCGTCCGTCCAGGGACGGGAGGACGTGGCGGTGCCGGCCTCGGCTCCTTCGTCGCCCATGCACGCCATCGCGGCTGACGGCACCGCCACCGCCCCCATCGCCAGGACGGCGACGACTATGGGCCGGCGGCGCGTCTTCCTGCCGTGCTTCCGGTGGTTCCTCATGCGGACCTCGTTCGGTCGACTCTCCTTGCGCCTCCGGCGGGCTTGGTTGCGCACAGACACTGCGCTTGGCCTTCGGGGACGCCTTGCGGGGCCGTCATTGTTAAAAGCCTCAGGAGGGTGAGACAACGGGGGCTTCCACTACCTCGCCTAGTAGATGCGGGCACCTTTGAATCCGGCCCGGGATTGTGCCGGGCCGCCGCGCCGGACGCCGACGGCGCCTCACACTCCGTCAGAAGGGCGGCTGAGACGGTCCCGCGCATCGAGGCAGGTGGCCCAGGCCGGTGAACCCGGCCGAGATGCCCCGTATGCCTGCTTCCATATGCCAGATCCACTTATTTCCGCCACACGCCACGTACTATCGCGGCACGTTGACGGAAACCGGGCACGTGAGGGATGTCACCGCCTTCCCCGCAACCCTGTCGGTGCCCGACACGGGGGAAGCAGTCAGGCTGCGGTGGCTCTGCGGCCGGTCGGCGCCGTGGAGCCCAAGTGGCACGGGTTCCGGACGCTGGGCTCCGTCCCGCGGAGGACCGCACATGCCAGCCGCCGGCCCACCCTCGAGGGTGGGCCGGCGGCTGGGCAGCAGCACGGCCTGCTTGTCGGCGGGCTCGTCACCGACCTGCGGGGCGCACCTCAGTCAGCCACTACGCCCGCAGTCGGTCCACCCCGTCGATGGCCGGCACCCGGTCCGCGGAATACGCCAGGGCGCCGTCGACGTCGTCGAGCTCGCGATGGATCCCAACCCCCCGACGCCCGGAGTGCGTCTTTTTTCAGCCATTCCCCTGTAACGCCCCTGTACGGAAAGGTACTTCCGCGCGGGAGCATGCACCTGACATCTTGCATCCACCACTCGTTTCGTACGGCCCCGTCGGTGCCATCAGCACGGCTGGGCCGTCTCCGGAGGACGCATTGATACCCCACATATCCAGCC
Organism: Streptomyces aureus; assembly: GCF_000725495.1. Taxonomy (GTDB): domain Bacteria; phylum Actinomycetota; class Actinomycetes; order Streptomycetales; family Streptomycetaceae; genus Streptomyces; species Streptomyces aureus_B. Next base: position 206,131 of record NZ_KL647040.1, on the reverse strand, counting down.
GGCCTAGACGCACGCTGGTCCTGGCGGCCACGCTCGGCGCCGCCCTCGCGTTCGGCGCCCCGGGCGCCCTCGCGGGCACGCTTCCCGTCGGCCCCTCCCCCGCGCCGGCCGCCAAGGCCCACGCTCCGGCCGCCGTGCCGGCTTCCCAGAGTGCGGCCTGGGTGGCCGGCACGCGTGCCTATCTCGTGATCACCGCCCCCGGTGACAGTTCGGCGGTCCGCTCCGCGATCGCGGCCAACGGAGGCACCGTCTTCTCCAACTTCGACGCGATCGGCGTGATCGTCGCCCACTCGGCGTCCAGCGGATTCGCCGCCACCATGCGAGGCGTCGCCGGTGTCCAGCAGGTCGGCGCAACGCGCACCTCGGACGTGCCGGCCGACGCCTACAACCCGGCGCTCCCGGCCAATCCGGCCCAGGCCTCGACCCCGGCCGGAGAACCGGTCCGGGCCGACATGAGCCAGATCAAGGCCGACCAGGCCTGGGCCGTGAACCCGGGCTCCGCTTCCGTCACGGTCGGCATCCTGGACACCGGTGTGGACGACCAGCACCAGGACCTGGCGCCCAACTTCGACGCGGCCGACTCGGTCTCCTGCGCCTACGGCAAGCCAGACACCCGTGTCGGCGCCTGGCGGGACGTCGACACGCACGGCACCCACGTAGCGGGCACCATCGCCGCGGCCAAGAACGGCAAGGGCGTCGTCGGCGTGGCCCCCGGGGTGAAGATCGCCGCGGTCCGGGTCGCCGAGCCGGGCAACTCCTTCTTCTTCGCCGAGAACACCATCTGCGGCTTCGTCTGGGCCGGTGACCACGGCTTCAAGGTCACCAACAACAGCTACTACACGGACCCGTGGCAGTTCAACTGCCCGGACAACATCGACCAGGCCGCCATCATCGAGGGCGTCAAGCGCGCCCAGGAGTACGCGGAGGGCAAGGGCTCCCTCCAGATCGCCGCAGCGGGCAACGAGAACTACGACCTCGCCCACAAGACAACCGACTCCGCGAGCCCGAACGACTCGACGCCGGTCACCCGCACGATCACCAACGCCTGCCTCGACATCCCGACCGAGCTGCCGGGCGTGGTCACGGTCGCGGCCAACGGCACGGGCGTCACCAAGGCCTCGTTCTCCAACTACGGGCAGAACGTCATCGACGTCGCGGCGCCGGGCAGCAACGTGTACTCCACCGTCCCCGGCGGCGGCTACGGCAGCAAGAGCGGCACCTCGATGGCCACCCCGCACGTGGTCGGCGTGGCGGCACTCATCGCCAGCGCCAACCCGGGCATCACCCCGGCGCAGATCCGCGCCAAGCTGGCCGCCCAGGCCAACGACATCGCCTGCCCCTCGGACAGCCGCTGCACGGGTACGACGGCCGACAACTCGTTCTTCGGCGAAGGACAGGTCGACGCCCTCAAGGCCGTCGGGACCACCCCGCCGCCCGGCAAGTACTTCGAGAGCCTCGCGGACTTCGCCATCAACGACAACGCGACCGTGGAGAGCCCGATCGCCGTAACCGGCGTGACCGGCAACGCCCCGGCCACCCTCAAGGTGGGTGTGGACATCAAGCACACCTACATCGGTGACCTGAAGGTCGACCTGGTGGCGCCGGACGGCACCGTCTACACGCTGCACAACCACGCCGGCGGCAGCACCGACAACATCGCCCAGACCTACACCGTGAACGCCTCCTCGGAGGTCGCGAACGGCACCTGGAAGCTGCGCGTCAACGACAACGCCGCCTCCGACACGGGCAAGATCGACGCCTGGAACCTGACCTTCTAGGGCAGGTCCCGGCAACGCCCGCTCACAACACTACGCACTGCACCGATGACAGCTCCTTGCCCACGGCCACAGACCAGGCGGGCAGCGGTTTGTTCGGCCAGGGCTGCGAACCGCTCGGTGGCAGACGGCGTACGGGCCTCGGCAGCGGTGAATGCCGCGGTCGAGGCCCACATGCCGGAGACGCCCAGGAAACCCGCGAACGGCCTGGGCCGGTGTCCAGCTCACCGTGCGCCTCCCATGGGGGCTGCAAGGCCGTGGCCCCGCTGCCCGTACAGGCAGCGGGGCCACGGCTGCGCGGACCGCGGTCCCGAGGCGTGCCGTCACCACCGGCAACGACGGATCCTGCCCGTCCGGCGGATCTGCCGGGCGAAGATCATTCCCGACTCCATCAGACACCGCCTGCCGTCGGACGTCCTGACCTCGATCTCCAGGTTCCGGCGCTGCAAGCGTCGAGGCGGTTCTTCAGCTACCGCTCAGCGGAGATGCCCAAGTGGGATCGTGGTGCGATCTTCTTGTCAGGTGTGCAAGCAGATGCTCCGCCGTACTGAAGGCGGTGTCTTGAGGCGCCCCCACCGAAGTCAGAGCGGCACTGAGCCTTACCGGCGCCGGCTCTGGCACTTCAGAGTCGGCAAGGAGGGGGAGGAGCAGGAGGAGGCGGGCGGCCGTATCCTCGACACCTTCGGCCCCAGGGGACGGACTGTCGGCAAGGCGGACCAGTTCATCCCACATCAGCCCGGTCCCCGACAGCTCTTCTTCCCAGCTGGCGACCTGCCGGGCGTGGCTCCGGCCCGGATGAGTGAGGAGGTAGTCAATGCCGTAGTCGCCGACCAGATTGCGGTAGATCACTACAGCTCCGGGACCGTCTTCAGCCGGTACCCGGAACACCGGCCAGCGTTCGGGATCGAAGAGGACCTCGGACAAGGCGTCGGTATCGGCGCCGTCATCGCCGAACCACTCCGGAACGGGACGTGTGGCACTAGCCCCGTCGCAGCACATCATGAGGTAGTTCGACCAGAAGCCCGGACGGGCCGGCAGTGACTCGCCTGCAACCAGCGGGCCGTCGTCGTATCCCTTGATCAGCACCCCTGGATCCTGTCACCAGCCACTGACACGCCCCGATCCGAGGTCGGAGTGAAGGTGCCCTCCTGCTACGAGAAAGCACTTGGGACGTGGCACAGACAACGCTGCCGGTCCAGGTACATGGTCCCAACTTGCCGCCAGTAGTCAGCTGCTCTGGGCCTGCGGCCTGGGCGACCGGGCGCAGCTGTGACGATGGGAGCGCGGGTCCGGGCACGGTCCTGGGCCGGTGTACCTGTCCTGTCTGTCGCCGACCCGGGGGCCCGATAACCCGAGGCACTCCCTGATGGGCATCGTCCAGAATCGACGCATGGATGTCCCCGCAATGGCGTCATCCGAGCAGATCTCGCTCTTGGACCGGCCCACGAGGGCCGCCGACAGACACCCTTCTCTGGAGCCGGCGTCCTGCGACCGATGTGGGACATCGGCGAGAGAACCCCGACAGGCGAACCCGACCTCTGCATCGCCCGCCTTTGGGTGGAGTTCGCGCCCGTCATGGAGCCTGGAGGGCAGGCCACGGTGCGTCTCGCCCCGCTCTCTCCGTCGAAGTGGCAGCAGCTTCAACCCGGTCAAGTGATCACCATGCACGAAGACCGGACCGTCGCTGGAACGGCGGTCGTCCTGGACATCCAGCGCCCATCAGACTCGCCTGCCGCATAGCAGTCGCGTCGACCGGATCGCCCGCAACTGCCGTCGTGGCGAGGGGGTGTCGAGGTCATGTTCGACGACGCCGAGGACCTGCGGCACTCGACCATCGACCATGTCACCCACTGACGCGGGTGACCGCTGTGTTCGCCTGGCGATGGTCCGCCTCGGAGGGACCCAGGAAGCCCCCATGGCCCGGCCGGACCTCTGGAGATACCATCGGCCCTCTTTGCGATCTTCTAGGGGAAACCGTGCGTCGACGTCGCGTATCCATGTGTGCCGCTCTTGGAACTCTTGCCTTGGCCACAGCCTGCTCGGACTCGCATACCTCCCCCTCAAGCTCCTCCAGCGCTCACCCCTCCTCCGCCACCGCCACCGCCACCGCCACCGCACAGTCTTTGACTTCGGTCACCACGCAGTCGTTGGCTTCGGCCACCACACTCGACCAAGCGGATGAGCGACTCCACGAGCTGTTGCTCAAGGTGACCACGGCCGCGTGGAAGTCAGGACCGAGCCCGCTCGGGGCAGTGCTTCCCGCAGTGGAGTCCGCTCCTGATTGCCGGGTTCCGGGCACCGCGAGGCACACGGTAACCATGTCGCTCCTTCAGGGTGTGGGATCTCCGGACGTTGGCCCGGATGTCCGAGCCGGCCTCCAGCAGCAGGGTTGGACCATGGGCGGATGGCACATTCACGACCACAGAAGGCGATACACATCCCCTGGCAAATCGGGGGAATTCACTGTCTTCGTCTCCTACGTGAAGGGCTCCGGCACGACGGACGTGCTCGCGAACACTCCGTGTCTGAAGGGCTCGCCCCTCACGAAGTCGTCGATGTTCCCCGAACCTGCTCGCACCGACCCTCGGTAGTTCCCGGCGGTGTGGAGGACGAGGCCGGCGGTGCCTCCTGCTAACCCAGGCCAGTCACGGCCGGCTGATCCTCAGGCGCCTCGCCGCACACGGGGCAGTCGTACTCGTCGACCGAGTCGATCAAGGCCTGGTGACCGCAGTAATCACACGGTCGCAGGTCCTCATCAGCTGACGCTTCAACGGGTTTTTCAACACTCATGACAGCCACAATGCCAGGCGACCTCGCCGCCCGGCCTCCACCCCGCAGCGTCGTTCCCACGACCCCGTCCACCCGAGTCCGATGGCTCGGACGGCTCCCCACGACGCGTGGATTTGCCTGTTTGGGATCATGCCTGCATGGACTTCGACCTTGCCCCACCGATCGGCGTCGGTCCGTTGCGGATCGGTATGCCCCGCCAATCGGCCGACACCGCACTGGACTCCCTCCGCGATCCCTCCGCGATATCGGAGTCCGACAAGCCGGGTCAGCACGTTTTCCGCCCCAGTGGACTGATGATCAGCATCCAGTGCACCCGCGAACGGCTCGAAGCCGTTGAGCTCGGAAGGCCGTCGACACAGACAGACCGCGTCACCTTTCAAGGCCTGGACATCTTCGCGACCCCGGCCCGCGAACTGGTGCGACGCATGGCCGAGCACACCCCGATCGATGCAGACCCCGACGCCCCGGCATCCTTCACCGCCCCCGACCTGCTCCTCGGCTTCTGGCGCCCCTTCGCGGCCGACGACGAACCCGAGGAAGAGCAGGGCTACTTCTTCAGCTCGGTCCTGCTGGCGCGGCCCGGCTACTACGACACCCCTGCCGAGGCCGCCCAGCGACTCCCGCAAGGCTCGTAACGCGTTCGCCTAGTAGAGAATCCTGAAACGATCATTGGATCCCCTGACCGGCCCGTCGCCCGGCCAATGATCACTACCGGACTTGTCACAAGTCGCCGCCCCGCCCCGAGGAAGTGGTGAGCTGTCGCTCACCCGGCTTCGGGGAGGGGGCGTCACCGGCTGGTGTCAGCGGGTTTCGACCACGACCTTCTCGATCACGACGTCCTCCAAGGGGCGGTCGTTGCGGGGGTTTGTCCCGGTGGTGGCGATGCCGTCGACGACCCTCTGGCTGGCACCGTCGGTGACCTCGCCGAAGATGGTGTGCTTGCCGGTGAGCCAGGCGGTCGCTCCGACGGTGATGAAGAACTGGGAGCCGTTGGTGCCGGGTCCGGCGTTCGCCATGGCCAGCAGGTAGGGCTTGGTGAAGGCCAGGTCCGGGTGGAACTCGTCGGCGAACTTGTACCCGGGCCCACCCGTTCCGTTGCCCAGGGGGTCGCCGCCCTGAATCATGAAGCCCTCGATGACCCGGTGGAAGACGGTGCCGTCGTACAGCGGTGCGTTGGTGGGCTGGCCTGTGTTCGGGTTGATCCACTGCCGTTCGCCCGTGGCGAGTTCCACGAAGTTCTTGACGGTCTTGGGGGCGTGGTTGGGCAACAGCCGGACCACGACATCGCCCTTGTTGGTCTTCAAGGTCGCATACAGCTCGTCCGCCATGAGGGATCCTTCGGTGGGTGGGCTATTGATCTTGCAAGTCTCGCGGCCAGGTGGACACATCCTGGTGCCGTGACACGCAAGATCCCCCGAACGAGGAGGACGCGACACAACCTCGTCGAACCCGACGGTCAGGCTTTGCTGAGGCACGTCAGCGGGTCGGTGGTGTGGACGCTCGCCGAGGCCCTCGCCACTCTGATGCCCGGCGTCGCGTGGGCCTGGTCGCCGCGGTCGGCTTGGTCAAGGCTGAGGCCGGCAGCGTCTCGCACTAGGCTCCTGCCGCGTGACCCATCCTGCCCGCCGCACTGCCGCCGCCGACGAACCCGGTACTGCTCTACGACGCCGACGGCTGGGACCCCGACCGGGGGCAGGAACCGCACGACGGTCTGCGCTACGCGGCTTCCTCACTGCGTCCATGGCTGTGGACCTGGGCTGACGGCGGCGACGTCTGGGACGAAGCCCTCCGGACGATCGGTGAGGGCTGAGCGGCAACGCACAGACCGCTCCCCCGGCCGAGCTCGCCGCCGCAGCCTGATGGCGGCTCACGTCTGCAATGCCGTCTCCCTCACACGGGGACAGGTGACCGAGCCGATCGGCGGATGGATCCGGGGCCGCGACCCGCGTACCTACAGCCTGTCGCCATCGCTTGCTCTGATCTCTCTCCCGGCCAGAGCGATGGCCGCGATGTTGCAGGGGAAGGCGATCAGTTGGGCGGGTTCGGGGATGTCGACGGCTCGCAGCAGGCTCGCGCCGGCTGCGACCAGGAGAAGTGCCGTGGGCAGGAACCGGCGCCAGCGCGGGATGTCCCGCAGGCGTGCCGCCTTGAGTGTGTAGCGCACGGCGAGGATGAAGAACACGACGAGCAGGGCGAACGCTGTCAGGACTGGATCCTCTCCGGTGAACGAGTGCACGAGTGGACGAGTGGACGAGTGGATGTGGACGAGGTGGCCTGGGATGACCTCCGTTGGTCTCAGGGTTCGATGAGGCCGACGCGAATCGCGTAGCGGGTGAGCTCCAGGCGGTCGCGCAGGCCGAGTTTCTGGAGGAGATTGGCGCGGTGGCGTTCGACCGTCTTCACGCTGATCACGAGGAGAACGGCGATCTCCTTCGAGGAATGTCCCTCGGCGACGAGTTTGAGGATCTCCTCTTCGCGTTCGGTGATCGGCCGCACGGGCAGACGATCACCAGTTCTGACGCGATCGAGATAGGTACGGATGAGAGCGGACTCGGCGCCGGGGTAGATGAAGGGCTCGTCCCGCAGGGCCGCACGGCAGGCTTCGATCAGGTCGCGGTCGGCGACGGACTTCGGGACGTAGCCGGAGGCTCCCGCCTTGAGCGCTTCGAAGAAGTACTGCTCGTTGTCGTACATCGTCAGCATCAGGATGCGCAGGTCGGGGAGGGCACGGGAGAGCTCCCGGGCGGCTTGCAGGCCGGTCTGGCGGGGCATGGCGATGTCGAGGATGGCCAGGTCGATGTCGTTGCCCCGGGCCTGGGCAATGGCTTCGGCTCCGTCGGCGGCTTCGGCTACGACGGTCAGATCGTGTTCGGCATCGAGGATGAGGCGGACTCCGCGGCGGACCAGGGCGTGGTCGTCGGCGAGCAGGATGCGGGCCGGTGCGTTCATCGCGCCATCTCCTGAGGACGGCCGTCAGCCGTGCTGCCGGTTACGTGCAGGCGTACTTCGGTTCCGCCATGATCACCTTGGCCTATGTCGAGGTGGGCGCCGATGAGCAGCGCGCGTTCCCGCATGCCGCTGATGCCGGCGCCTTCGGGCGCCGCCTCGATGCCTTGGCCGTTGTCGCGGACCAGGAGTTCCACCTTGGCGTCCGGCAGAGGGCGCAGGTGGACTTCGACGCGGGTGGCGCGGGCGTGGCGGGCGGCGTTCGTGAGTCCTTCCTGGGTGATCCGGTAGAGGACGAGTTCGGTTGCCGGGTCGAGGGATGGCAGACCAGGAGTGATGTGTGCGGTCGCCCTCAGACGGGGGCTCGTGAACTCGGTCGTCAGTGCCCGTAGGGCTGAGTGGAGGCCGAGTTCCTCAAGAACACCGGGGCGCAGACGGCGGGCGATGCGGCGGATCTCGTCGAGTCCGGCGCGGGTGGTCTCCTGCGCCTGCTGGAGGTCGGCGCGAACGTCCTGCGGGGCGTGGTCGGCGGCGTGCTTGAGCTGGAGCAGGACGGCGGTGAGGGTCTGTCCGACCTCGTCGTGGAGTTCTTGGGCGATGCGCTGCCGTTCGGCTTCCTGGGCGGACAGGGCCCTGCCGGAGCTGGTGGCCCGTTCGGCTTCCAGCCGCGCGAGCATGGCGTTGAAAGCCTGGGTGAGCTTGACGACTTCGGTGGATCCGGTGACGGTCGTGCGGTTGCCGGGCTTGAGGAGATCGGCGGTGGCCATGGCCCCGGTCAGGCGGGCCAGCGGGGCCAGTCCGATCCGCAGCAGGACGGCGTTCGCGATCAGCATGACCACCAGTCCGGCGATCAGGACCACCGCCTCGCCGAACAGCACAGGGGTGGAGACGGTGACCGGCCCCAGGAGCAGCAGGGCCGCGGCGACGAGCACCACGGCGTTGAGGAGAAAGATCCTCCAGTACAACGACATGCTCGTGTGCTCCTTCCCGGTGGTCCTAACCTCCGCTGTCTGCCGCCACCGTCGATGGGCCCGTTTCACGGCTCTGACCTGCGGCGGGCGTCACTGCCCCGCCCCACTGTGACCGATGCGGGCGTGCCGCGTCCATCCGTGCTGACACCCATATCCATGGCCTGTGCACGGATGGCAGCATGAGTCCGCCGCCGCGCCGGCTGTCAGTGTTCCGCTGTGCCCCGCGCCATCGTCGCAACGAACAAGGAGGGGGAGGTTGTGTTTGCTTCGCGGATGAGCACCACGCCCTTGCCGGGAATCGGTGTCAGATACGACCTGACGACCCGGGAGCATCGTCAGCTGTCAGTGATTGCGCATCGGGACGGGGCCCGGACGGTGAACGTCTATCAGGCCGATGATCCGGACGCGTGCGCGCAGTCGCTGCGTCTCACCGGGCCGGAGGCCGCCTCGCTGATCAACGCGCTGGCGCCCTCCCATCACAGTCCGAATCTCCTGTCCACCACTGACCTGGGGCTCGTGGCGGAGCGGATCGAGCTGTCAGCGGTCTCGTACTGGAACGGACGTGTCCTGGGCGAGACGCGCATGCGGACCGAGACCGGTGCGTCCATCGTGGCCGTGCTGAGGCTTGCCCAGGCAATACCCTCGCCGACCCCGGACTTTCGGCTGGCCGGCGGGGACACCCTGATCGTGATCGGCACCCGCGAGGGTGTGGAGGCGGCCGCCACGATCCTCGGTCGGGAGTGAGGCGGTATGCATTCCTCCGCCATCTTCCTGATCGAGTTCGGCGCGATCATCCTCGCCCTGGGTCTGCTCGGCAGGCTTGCCGGGCGGCTCAAGTTCTCGCCCATCCCCCTGTACCTCCTGGCCGGGCTCGCCTTCGGCGAGGGCGGGGTACTGCCACTGGGCACCAGCGAGGAGTTCGTCGCGATCGGCGCCGAAATCGGCGTGATCCTGCTGCTGCTCATGCTCGGCCTGGAGTACACCGCCAGTGATCTGGTCTCCAACCTGAAAACCCAGTACCCGGCCGGCCTCGTCGATGCCGCTCTGAACGCCCTTCCCGGCGCCGCCATGGCCGTGCTGCTCGGCTGGGGTCCGGTCGCCGCCGTCGTACTGGCGGGGGTCACATGGATCTCCTCCTCCGGTGTCATCGCCAAGGTCCTCGGCGACCTCGGACGTCTCGGCAACCGCGAAACCCCCGTCATTCTCAGCATCCTGGTCCTGGAAGACCTGTCTATGGCCATCTACCTGCCGATCCTCACCGCCCTGCTGGCCGGGGCCGGACTCGCGGCAGGCAGCATCACCCTGGCCATCGCCCTCGGCGTCGCCGGACTCGTCCTGCTCACCGCCGTGCGCTACGGCCGTCACGTCTCCCGTTTCGTCTCCAGCGACGACCCCGAGAAGCTGCTGCTGGTCGTCCTCGGCCTCACGCTCCTGGTCGCCGGGCTGGCGCAGCAACTCCAGGTCTCGGCCGCCGTCGGCGCCTTCCTCGTGGGCATCGCCCTGTCGGGTGAGGTCGCCGAAGGCGCCCACAACCTGCTCGCCCCGCTGCGGGACTTGTTCGCCGCAGTCTTCTTCGTCTTCTTCGGTCTGCACACCAACCCGGCCAGCATCCCGCCCGTGCTGCTGCCCGCCCTCCTGCTGGCCGTCGTCACAGCCCTGACAAAGATCGCCACCGGCTACTGGGCCGGCAAACGGTCCGGAATCTCGGTCAAGGGCCGCTGGCGTGCCGGAGGCGCTCTGGTGGCACGCGGCGAGTTCTCCATCGTCATCGCCGGACTCGCCGTCACCACCGGCATCGAACCCGGCCTCGGCCCACTCGCCACCGCCTACGTGCTGATCCTCGTCGTCGTCGGCCCACTCACCGCCCGCTACACCGAACCGGCCGCCGCCTGGATCACCCGGCGCCTCGGCCCACCAGAGCCGCAACCTGTCGCGATGCCCTCTGGCGGAGGCTTCAAAGTGGCCCTGCTCCCCCAGCTGGTGGGCGAGTTCGCCGCATCGACCGAAGGCACGCACCAACTGCACGGTGGCGTGCCCGACGGCGGGAACAGCAACCCGAATGACGAGAGTCAGGAAGGCGGCGTCCAGGACGTCCACGAGCACACCTTCGACCTGGACGTCCGGCAGGATCCCGGGCCGCTTCAGACCGAGCCCGTAAGCCGCGATCGGTCGGGCGAGGCCCTGGACGAGACCAGACCCGGCAACCAGCACGAACGTGACGTTCAGGCGCCGAGGTCGGCCGACGGTGGTAAGCGAGACCGCGGCGAGCACAGCGTCCCGCAGACCCGCCCAGGAGATGACCGCGGCGGTCTCTAGTGCATTGACCGGGTGCGTGCCCCCTCGGTGATGCGCCGACCATGCGGGTCTTCGTCCGGAACAGGACCGGCACCGTGCTCGAGGCCTTCGGTCGCACGGCACCGAAGTGCCTGCCGTGCGATGGTTGAAGAGGTGGAGATCCGTCCGCGACACCGCTGGAGTACGGATATGACGTGTGCGACCCGTCGAGACATGGGGCTGCTGCTGCTTCGTCTCGGAGTGGGCAGCCCGCTGATCGCCCATGGCACACAGAAGCTCTTCGGTTGGTTCGGCGGGCCCGGCATCGAGAGCTCATCGAAATTCATGGAGGATCACGGCTACCAGCCCGGCAAGTTGAGCGCGGTCGCCGCCGGCGTGGCGGAAGCCGGCGGCGGAGCCCTGCTGGGACTTGGTCTCGCCACGCCCGCAGGCGGTGCGGCGGTAGCGGCCGGCATGGTGGGGGCGGCCGCGGTTCTCTTGCCGCAGGGGTTCTTCGGCTACGCAGGGGGCTACGAACTCAACACCGTCTATGGCGTGGCCGCCGCCGCTGTCGCGTTGACCGGACCCGGGACACTCTCCCTTGACCATGTGACCGGGTACCGCCTGGCACGTCCGTGGATGGTCCCTGCAGCGTTCGCCGTCGCCGGAGCTCTCACCGCTGTGGCCGTGGGGGCACGGCAGGCGCGGTTGCGTGAGACCCGAAACTCGCCCGCCGAGGAAGGCTGACGGCGTCGGTCATCGACTCTGCGGCGTTCCGGCCGAGCTGGTCGGGGTCGATGTCGCACTGGTCGGTGAGGCGGACCGTATTGTCCGGGCTGAAAGACTCCTCTGCCGTTTCGTCCGGGGAAATGCCTCTGCCCTGCCGCGGCGCGCGACCGCCTATGTCTGCGCCGATCGGGCCTCGATCGCGCGCAAGACGGCCACCATGTCCTCACCGCCGTGCCCCAGCGTCACGGTCTCCTCGAACAGTGTGTGGCAGACGTCCAGGAGCGGCGAGGCCACGCCCGTCGTGCGGGCGGCCTCGGCGATCAGCCGGTTGTTCTTCAGGACGTCGTGGGCCGCCGCCTGGACATCGAAGTCGCGGGCGTGCAGCTTCGGGGCCTTCATCCTGGACACAGCGCTGGCCATGGGGCCGGCGTCCAGCACGTCCAGGAACTGACGCCGGTCCAGGCCGTTGCGGTCCGCGAAGTGGTAGGCCTCCGAGAGCCCGGTCACCAGCGTGATCAGGAACAGGTTGACCGAGAGCTTCATCAGCAGGGCGTTCGGGGCGGGGCCGCAGACGAAGGTCTCGCGGCACAGAGGGGCGAGCAACGGCCGCACCAGGCGCACCGCGGAGTCCTCCCCGGCGAGCATCGCCACCAACTGCCCGTTCTCCGCGGGCACTCGGGAACCGGAGACCGGGGCCTCGACGTACTGACCGCCGGCCGCGCGGACCTCCGTCTCCAGGTCACGGGAGTAGTCCGGAGAGGTCGTCCCCATGTGGACGACGATGCGTCCGGCCACCCGAGCGGCGAAGCGTGCGGTGCCGCGGCCCAGGGTGGAGTCGATCGCCCGGTCGTCCGCCAGCATGAGGATCACTGCATCGGCCTTGGCGAACACCTCGTCCGGCTCCGCCGCCACCTCGGCTCCGGCGGCGAGCAGCGGCTCAGCGCGGGCCGCGGTGCGGTTCCAGACGACCAACGGCGTGGAGCGGACCAGGCGAAGCGCCATGGGCTGTCCCATGACCCCGAGACCGATGAAGCCGACATGCACGATGGACCGCCTTCCGCGATGCCGCTATGACAGCTGTCATAGTAGCGAGGGTTATGACGACGGGCATAGGGTGAGGTGATCGGCGGTGAGGCGGGAGGTCGGCAATGGGGGTGTCCGAGCGGGGGCCGCGTGAGCGGATGGTCTTCAGCGCGGCCCAGTTGATCCGGCGCGACGGCGTCATGGCGACAGGCATGCGGGAGGTGGCCGCGCATGCGAACGCTCCGCGCGGCTCTCTCCGGCACTACTTCCCGGGCGGCAAGGAACAACTGGTCAACGAGGCGGTGGCCTGGGCCGGACAGTACGCGGCCCGCCGCGTGGCGCGCTTTATGGCGGCGCTGTCCGAACCCACACCCAGTGGACTGTTCGCCGCGATGGTCCAGCAGTGGACGGACGAGTACCGTGCGTCCGGCTTCGAGGGGGGCTGCCCGGTCGCCGCGGCGACCGTGGACTGTGCGCAGTCCACGGATTCCACCCGTGATGCCGCGGCCGACGCGTTCGCACGCTGGACGCGCCCAGTGGCCGAGGCGCTGACGGACATGGGGGTCCCGGCGGACGAGGCCGAGCCACTCGCCACGCTCATGATCAGCGCGCTGGAGGGCGCCCTGCTGATCGCCAGGGCCGAACGTGACGACCGGGCCCTGACGGTCGTGGCACGGGAACTGGGACCGTTGCTCGACAGCAGAGCGCGACAGCCGTCGCCGGGCGACTGAGGCAGCCCAGGGCGCTCCCGTACCCGCGGCAAACTGCAGACGCTTCGGTGTTGGGTGTCGTCTGTGCTCCCGCCCGGATAATCCTGAAGACGCCCTGCGGCAACGCCCGTATCTTGGCGCCATGACGGACGAGGCGGAGTCAGGGCTCCATCTGAACCGCAGGGGCGACACATCGGACCTGCCCCTGGAGCGACGAGTTCCCCGCCAGAGGACCTGCTCTTGCTTCAGTCAGTCCCGGCCGCAGCCGCGAGCCCGAGTCGGATTCCACGGCGAGCGGCAGGACACCTCGGCTCCGGGCTGGCGCCACTTGCTGGAGCTGATCGACGAGGCCGCCGCCGACGGGCGCGAAGAATTCCGCCCCCTGACCCAACTCAGTCCGGAAGAGCGGCAGCAGATCATCACCCTGCCACCGAGCATCGCCCGACTGACGGCGGTCAAGCACTTCGTGCTCTACGGCAGCGATCTGGTCCGGATCCCGCCCGAGATCGGTGCCATGGTCAGCTTGGAGAGGTTCACTCCGTACACCTCCTACCGGCTGCACTGGTTCCCCTACGAGATCACCCGATGCCCGAACCTGACCCAAAGCACCGTGAGCACGCGTGCGTTGTTCGGCAACTACAAGCTGCGACCCCCGTTCCCGCAGCTACGGCCTTCCCTGGACTCCGTCGCGGACCTCGAGCCAGGAAACCTGGACCCTCGGCGCTGGGGCGCCACCGTCACCCACGGCTGTAGTGTCTGCGACCGCCCGATCGAGCAGAGCGGACTCCATCAGGTGTGGATCTCGCTGCGCGTGGCCACCGACGTACTGCCCCTGCTGGTCAACGCCTGCTCCGCGGCCTGTGTCACCGCCCTGCCCGGCGGTGCTCGCGGCTACAACCTCGTACCCCACAAGGGCGGCCGCGTCCACCAGCCGGCAGCCGCCTGGGATTGACCAGCCAAACCTCACCTCCTCCACCGGCCGGTCGAGGGGTGATCAGGCCAGGGTCTGTGTCAACTCACCGCCGCGCGCAGAGTGGACGACCCTGCCGTGTGCCCCGTTGACGATCGGCATGTACGGCGGGACATGGCCGCATTCGACGTCGGCGATGAGAGGCACTCCGAGCGAGCCGAGGGCGTCGAGGATCGCCTCCCGGTGACTGAGGGAGCCGTGGTCGCGCGCCTTACTGCGGCCCACGAGGATCGCGTTGGCGTGGTCGAAGAATCCGGCGAGACGCATGCCGTGCAGACTCCGGCAGATGCTGAAGACGTCGCTGCCCGCGTCCTCCACGTACACGAGGAGCCCTTCCGGAGCCTCGGCGCGGGCGAAGGCGGAAGTGTCGAGATACTTCGTGCCGGCCAGATGGCACAGCGCCTCGATACAGCCTCCGATCAGTCGGCCCTCGGCCTCCACCGCTCCGGTGCCGTCGAGCCGGGTCCACCGGCCCGGGGCGTCGAGGGTGAACTCGCGGACCTCCGGATCACCGACGAAGTCGTCGAATCCTGTGGTCCGGTGCCTGCCTGGCGGACGCTGAGTGAACCGGTGGCCCGCAGGCGCCGCCACTATGTCCAGCCACGACAGCAGCCCCTCGGGCACGCGGTACGGCGTGTCCATCAGGTTGTTGCCGTGGAGCGTCGCCGTCCCGGTGAGCAGGGTCAGCGGGGTCATCAGGGTCGAGATGTCCGAGAACCCGACGAGCCACGTCGGCTCCGCGGCCCGTAGCCGGTCCCAGTCCAGGAACGGGACCAGGTCGATGGCGGTCTCCCCGCCCCAGGGCGGCACGACCGCGTGGATGGCTGGATCGGCCAGCATCGCCATGAGTTCGTCCGCGCGGTCGGCGGCCGGGGCGCTCACGTGTCCGGTGCCGTCCATGCAGGCCCCGACCACCACCTCGTAACCGCGCGCCCGCACCTCACGGACGGCGACCTGGAGCCGTTCGCCCATCTCCTTCGGGACACCGCTGGAGGGAGCGGTGACGCCGATACGGTCACCGGGGCGCAAGGGGCGCGGGAATCGCACTGGCATGCCCGGGATTCTGGCACGGCGTCCCCACCCCTGGGACAGCAAAGTCGAGGAATGCGGCGGGGACTGCCCCTCCACAAGGATTCCACAAGGTCGCGCCCTACGGTCCGCTGGTCTGCTCGATTCCAGGAGGACCCGTGTTCATGCAAGGCCGACGACACCGCCGCCCGGTTTTACGTGCCGCCGTGGGCGTAGGACTGGCCGCGTCACTGCTCGGGGCGTGCTCGAGTTCGGCCGGCGCGCCGGCTCAGGGCGGTTCGGCCGCCGGCAGCGGTGCCGGCCGGGGCAAACCCAACATCGTGTTCGTCCTCACCGACGACCTGGCGACGAACCTCATCCCGTACATGCCGAACGTCAGGCAACTCCAGAGGGACGGGATGTCGTTCAGCGATTACTACGTGACCGACTCCCTCTGCTGCCCCTCACGTTCGTCCATCCTGACCGGTCAGTTCCCGCACAACACCGGGGTGTTCACCAACAACGGCAGTGACGGCGGCTACCAGGCGTTCAACCGCAGGGGAAACGAGCGCAAGTGCTACGGGCCGGCCATGCAGAAGGCCGGCTACCGCACCGGCTTCATGGGCAAATACCTCAACGGCTACGAGCCCGCCGACACCAACGGCACCGACAAGCCGTACGTACCGCCGGGCTGGGACGAGTGGGACACGGCCGGCAACGGCTATCCCGAGTTCAACTACGACCTCAACGAGAACGGCAAGGTCGTCTCCTACGGGCACGATCCCGAGGACTACCTCACCGACGTGGTGTCGCGGAAGGCGACGTCGTTCATCGACTCCTCGGCCGCGGCGAAGAAGCCGTTCATGCTGGAGCTCGCGACCTTCGCGCCGCACGGCCCCTCCACCCCCGCTCCGCGCGATGCCGCCACGTTTCCGGGCCTCAAGGCTCCGCGGACCGCCGCGTTCGACACCCCGCCCTCGCCCGGGCCGAAGTGGCAGGACTCGCTGAAGCCGCTGTCCGACCGGGAGAAGCGGTCGATCGACCAGAAGTTCGCCAAGCGGGTGCGCTCGGTGCAGGCGGTGGACGACATGATCGGACACCTGCGCGCCGAGCTGAAGGCCAAGGGCATCGCCGACAACACCTACATCGTCTTCAGCTCCGACAACGGCTTCCACATGGGCGAGCACCGTCTGCGGCCGGGCAAGCAGACCGCGTACGACACCGACATCCGGGTGCCCCTCGTGGTCGCCGGGCCCCGTGTGAAGCCGGGCTCGACGACGTCGCAGCCGACGGAGAACATCGACCTCAGCCCGACGTTCCAGGACCTCGCCGGACTCACCCCCGCCGCCACGACGGACGGCCTCAGCCTCGCCCCGATCCTGCACGGTGAGCGGGTGGACGACTGGCGCCAGGCCGCCCTGATCGAACACCACCGGCCCGGCTCGAAGAAGGGCGACCCGGACGCGGCACCGACCGACAGCGGCAACCCGCCCACCTACGAGGCCATCCGCACCCCCGACACGCTGTGGGTGGAGTACGCGGACGGTGAGCGCGAGTACTACGACCTCAAGACCGACCCCGACGAACTGCACAATCGCGCGTCAGCCCTCTCGCATGACCAACTCAAGCGCCTGCACGCGACACTGACGGCTCTTCAGCACTGTCACGGGTCCACCGCCTGCGCGAAGGCGTCCCGGATCGAGCGGTGACCCCGGCCTCCGGGGGCGACCGGAGCCGCGAGCGGGGCCGCGACAGGGGCCGCGGTCACGGCAGTCCGTGACACGACCTCACCCCACGCGGCCCACGCCCGTCTTGCTCCTGTTGTCGCCCCGGACTACCGGCCGGTGTCCTGGTATGGAGAAGCGCAGTAGTCGACGTGGTCGATGACCACACACGCCGTGAAGAGGACGATCGGATTGCTTCGGATGTCGGTGGTTTCGGTGCAGAGGCCATTGCCCCTGGAGTCATACAGCGTCTGCGGGTCCCCGACCTTGCGGTAGTACCGGACGGCGACCCCGTATCCGTCCGAATCCGTGTCGCAGACCCGGACAGCGCCGTTCGCGCCATAGGAAACAGCCCTGGCACGCATGTCAGCGCCGTAGACGACTATGGAGGTGCGGTCGGCGGCCTGCGCCGGCGCCGACAGCACCAGCCCGCCTAACAGAGCCGCACCGGCGGTCAGTGCGCGAGTCGTCTTCCGATACCTGGTCATGGTCTTCCCCTTCTCGTCGGCCCGTCGGGCCTGAGGATCCCGCGCGGCCTGTGCCGCCGGGTTTGGCTGGTCCGGCCGTATGACCTGCCGGACATCGAGCTTCTCGGCCGCGAAACTCCGTCCTGGATCTCTGTCATGGATCTCTGTCATGGAGGGACGAGGACTTCGCCGGGTCCGGCGGCGATGAGGTCCGCTGCTGTCGAACGGCCACGCCGTCCCCCGCGCTGCGCCGCCGCCCCCCATCTGTTCGACAAGACTGGCCGCCCAGTTGTCTGCGCCGCGGCTCGTCGCCTCGCAGCGCGCGTTCACCGTGCTGCCGTCGCCGTTCTCACCTCGCTCCGCTGGGTGCGCTCTTCCGCGTCCGCCAGCCAGAAGAGAATCGGCGGCAGACCGAGCTCGATCGACGCCAGCACGATCTGGAACCAGTGCGGCCAGCCGTGCACGGCGAGCGAGAGCAGCCGGCCGATGCCGCCCAGCAGGAAGACGCCGGCCAGCCAGCGCACCGCGCGGGCCGGGATCGGCCGCTGCTGGGCGGCCCACAGCCACGCCAGCCCGTAGCCGACGAAGCTCGCCCCCATGAACCGGCCCCAGCTGTCGACCGTCGTGCCGGCGGAGGCCGCTCCGGGGATCGCCGCGTTGCCGAGGAGCACGTGGTACAGCCCGATCGCCACGCTGGACCAGCCCATCAACCGCGTGAGTGTGCGCAGAGCCCTTGCCATGATCCCTCCGAGATGTCTCGGTGGAGCTAAGTTGACATGCGTCTACTAGACTGGATGCGCTAGTGGACACATGTCAAGTAGTCTTCGTCCGTGCCTCCCCGCCAACGGCTCAGCCCCAGCGACCGCCGTGCCCAGCTGCTGTCCGTCGGAGCGCGGCTCTTCGCCGCTCACCCGTACGACGATGTCTTGATGGAGGAGATCGCCGAAGAGGCGGGTGTCTCCCGAGCCCTGCTCTACCGTCACTTCTCCAGCAAGCACGTCCTCTTCGCGGCCGTGTACCAGCAGGCCGCGGACCAGTTGCTCGCCGAGACCAGGCTCGACCCCGCCGACTCTCTGGTGGATCAGCTCATCCAAGGCATGGACGTCCATCTCGACTACTTCGTGGCGAACCGCCACGCCGTCCTCGCCGCGAACCGCGTGCTCGCGGGCGATCCCGTGATCCAGACGATCATGACGAACGAGCTGGACGCACTTCGTACGCGGCTGCTGGCCGTACTCCCCCTCGCGGACGAGAGCACCAAAGAGGCCGTGTCCGGCGTACTGAAGAGCTGGCTGGTTTTCGTTCAGGTCCTCTGTGTCGACTGGCTCACCCAAGAGACCTGCACCCGCACTCAGTTGCGGGACGTGTGCATCGGCGCGGTGCTCGGCGCGCTCCGGCCGTTGCTCTCCGAAGACCCGGCCCTCGACTGGTAGTAGAGGCAGCACCACCGGCGTCGACGTACTCGGTCATGCGCTCGGCCGGGTGCGGGGAACGGGGCTCAGCACCGGGCGGGCGCGCTCCTCGGCAACGCCCTCACCGGGTCCACAGATGAAGGGCGTTCTCGGTCGCGGACAGGGTGTACCAGGTGCCGTCGCCGAGGGCTCTCGGCGGACCAGACACCTCGAAGGGATGGACGAGCGGCTCGGCCTGCTGCATCAGGGTCGTGTCGACGAGCCAGTGCCGACCCGCACCGAATTCCTCGTCGCTCTCGGCCGTCCCGACAACGACGGTGTCCTCGTCGAGAAAGCCCCCCTCGTAGTCGAAGAACGCTCGTGACTCGTCGTCCTCGAAGAGGTCGAATTGCTCGGCTTTCAGAGCGGGATGCCCGGGGATCACGTCCGCGCTCAGTTCGGCTTCCACCGTGCCGTCCGCGGTCCGGTGGAGGGCCAGGGTGTCCTGGTCGTGGGTGACGGTGAGAAGGCGGTCACCGCTGGGGCTCACCGCCAACAGGACACGGTCCTCGTCACCGAAACTGTCGACGGTCAGGGCATGGCCGTCCCACCGGCCCCATCGCAGCGGGGTACCGTCTTGGCCCTCGCCGATGCTCAGACCCATCTGCCCGGGGTCCGGGTGCGGCACATGGTCGGAGCCGGCGGCCGCCGTATGCGTACGGGCCCGGCCCAGCACGGTGCCCTCTCCCGCATCGATGACCAGCCACTCTTCCGTATAGCGGCCGCGGACGGGTTCCTCGTGCGCCAAGGGGCCGCGGATGTGGGCCCACACGAGCGTCCCGTCTGCGGAGAAGGAGGCCGAGCCGCTGCCGTGGTATCGGTGATGGCCACGGTCGTGCGCGTATTCGGCAACGCTCTCGTGTCCCGCGCAGTCCGCCCAGCAGCGGTGCCGTAGTTCCCAGCGCGTGCTGCCCGAGCTGTCGACGGCCCGTACTGCGTGCGGGCCGGTGAAGACGGCCAGATCGCCGGCAGGCGACACCGCGTCCTCGCCGAAGCGGCGTGGCCAGGGGGCTGGAAAGCGGACGACCGGATCCGTGGCCGACGGCTCGAGCCTTTGCACGATCAGCTCCGTGTCGCCGCGCTGCACGAGCAGCCGGGCGGCGGACCGTCCCTCCAGACGCGGGGGGTCGTCGGCTCTCGAGAAAGCCAGTGGGGCGGCGATCGTGGTGATCAGTCGAGCAGGCTGCGGCACGAGGACTCCGACGATGGGGACTTGTCGGCACCTTACGGCACCGGCCGTCGGCCAGGTCTGCCGAGACGGGAGCATCGTTGATGCCGCAGGCCAGGTCGCCGATCAGATGGCGTGGTTTCGGGGCGTCAGCCGAGCGATCTCCCGTATCCGCGAGCTGTCCTCCGAGTTCTCCGTCCGAAAGTCGTACAGGACGAACGCCAGCCCGAGCAGACCCTCACCAACGCCATCCCGGCTTAGCCCATGACCAACGTGTTCCGCCATCCGACGGGCGTCAGCGACGCCCCGTGGACGAGGCCGTACGCGATCGCGGTCAGCGCGACGCTCACCGGCAGCGCGAGTGCCGCCCACGAAAACCGCACGTCCCAGCTCCGCCCGCTGGTGCCCCCGGTTCCTCCCCAGTCCGTTCCGGTGTGAGGCCCACCCCTGGTGTGGCGATCGGCTCGCGGAAGCCGCACGAGTCCCGGCCCGGGGCGCTCCGCATCCGGTTCACCTGTCGTCGGTGTTCCGATCACGTGGCGGCCGCAGGCCGAGCTTCTCCAGCAACCGCAACATCTCTGAAAGGTCGGGGCGGCGCTCGGCGACGGTGGGGGCCGGCGGCTGCTCGGCGAGCAGACGGGCCACCCCGTCGAGGAGGACCTGGGGGCGCTGAAGTCCTGCCTTCGGTTCGACGACCTGCCGAGCGGGCATCCCGGTCAGTTGTGTCAGGTGGTCTGCGGCTCCGGGGACGTGCGGGCCGGTCAGCAGCAGCCCGCCGGCCGTCGCCTGCCGAACGGTCTCCGGCGGCGCTTCACCCAGCACCTGCTCCACCAGGCCCATCACCCGCCGGTAGGCAGGGGCCACTGCGGCGGTCCGCAGTTCGGTCGGCGTCAAGGTGACCGTGCCCGGCGGTGAAGGCGAGACGCGATCCTCGGTGATCAACGACCCGTGGACGGGCCCGGGCCGGGGCACCGTTGGCGACGGCGCGAACGCTCCGCCGTGAACGACGGAGGCCCATGCCTGCTCCAGGCCGGCATCGAGCCGGTGCTCGGCCCGCAGATGTTCGACCACCGCCTGGGCCAGACCTCGCGTGCCACCGCTCTCCAGGGCACGGGCGATGACCTCGCGCCCGGCGACGACGGCGACCGAGGTGTGCAGCCCGTCCTGGTGCACCACGACACACGCGGCCGGCTCCGGGTCCGTGCCGGCACCGACCAGGGCGGCCACCGTCTCGTCCACCACCGTGACCACTGCCGCCGGCCACAGCTCCTGGACCTTGTCCACGGCCGGCTTCACTCCGTGATGTGCGTAGGCTCCGGGTGCCACGAGGACCACCGAACCGATCGGCGCCCACAACTGCGCCGGCTTCACAGCACCGGCCAGGACCTGCGCCGCGAGCGACGCGTCCGTCCCCGGGCCCGGATTCCAGGCCAGCTCCAACACCACCTGCGAGAAACGGGCGTTCCGCCCCGTCACCTGCACCCGTATCGCGTCCAGAGCCCACCAGAGCACGCCGCCACCCCGCACCGTTTCCTGTGCGGTGATCGTAGACCGTGTCTGATCTGGCCGGCCGAGGTTGTGTCGACGCGGTCCCCGTGCTCGCTGATCGCGGACGCCTCGATAGGCCGCAAGTCAGCTGAAGCCCTGCTCGGTGAACGCACAACCTCCGCGTTCGGTAGAGGACAGCACCTGCCGGGACACGAGTCTCGGAGGCCGCCGGAGGTACTGATGAAAGCCAGAGGCCCGGAACTTCAACTCGAACGCGTTGCCTTCGATGTGCCAGAGCGGAATGTGTGCAAAGTTCGGGCGGGCGTCGTCCGTGGCCAGCCTGTGCACGCTGTCGACCTCCAAGTCCAGGGCCACACCCTTGAAGTCGAGGTCGCCCTCAAGGTCGAAGACGTCGTCGAAGACGAGTGTTGCCGGAGAAACCCAGAACGAAAAGTGTTTCGCGGGTGGGACGGGGTGGACCCAGCGGACGATGTAGTCGAGGTCTAGGAGGAGACGCGGCAGGATGTCGTCGGTCGGCTGAACGGACAACCCGTGGATGGTGACGTCATGCCACCCCATGTCGTCGAAATCTGCGTCGCTCCAGGTGCTCTTGGTCAGACCTGATTCCTCGTGACTACCGTTGCCCATGTCCGCATCCAAGCAGACACCGCAACGGATGCAGTCGCCGGCATGGCGCGGCAGTCAGCGAGCGTTTTCAGCGTTGCCCTCTCCAGGGTGGGGATGGCTTTCGCGATGACGTAGGCGTGGACGGTGCCGACGGATATCCCGAAACCGGTCGCGAGTCGGGCGAGGGTCTCGTGACGACGCAGGTACACCCGCGCGATCAACGCACCCTGGTGCGGGGGGAGTTTGCACCGTCGGTCCCCCTCACGGGTGACGATGAGCATCCTGACCCACTCGACCAGACGTGAGGGAGGTCGAGTGCGGCAGGATAGAGCACCAACGAGGCTCCTGCGCTGGTGGGTTGAGACTTCGAACACGCCCCAACGGCATGGGAGCCTCGTGCGTGGCGTATCCCGGTGGCGTCACCCGATCGGTAGCCTTCCGGAAGACTCATTGACGCCAAGTCGCTCCGAAAATCGGAGCGTCACGTCGACGCAGACACGACGATCACCACGCGAGTGGTGAAGACTGGACAGATGCGTCACGATCCCGGCGGACTCCTGTTCATAGCACTCGGTCTCGCACTTGTCGCCGTCGGCCTCGTCTGGCGGGGAGGTGCCCTGCGCCCCCTCTCGGTGAAACGGGCCCAGGCGGCCATGATCCGGGAGCGATCCAGAAACCTGCTGCGTTCTGCGGACATGGCCATCGCCGAAGCGCGTCGCCGGACCGCACGCGGTGAACCGGCCATCGTCACGGTCAAAGACGTGACCAGGGTGGCATGTCAGCACTACGGGCACCTCTTCGTGGAGCGCGAAGAAGCAGCTGCCGCCCTCCGCCGGCGTTACGAAGCCGCCGACTGCCGGGTGGACTGCATGACAGACGCTTACAACTGACTGCCTTCCCGGCAAGTGCTTCATGCCATGGGTACCAAATCCGTCACCTGCTCGGTGGTCGCACCGAAAAGGCTCAGTCATCCGTTTGGCGCGCTGCGCTCCGCCGGGCGCGCTCCCGATGTGCGCTTCAGGCGCCCGCTCCTCGCCATCCACCACTGCCGCTGGGCATCCCGATGTCCCGCCTGGGAGAAACTCCCGTGGAGCCTCTGCCTCATTTCCCGGGCGGCATTCTGCCGCTCTGCATACTTTGAGATCGTGGCGAATCTACCGGCCGTACGGCGGCTCGCCGAGAGCGTGGTTGAGACGATTGACCACTTCGCTGACGGTGAAGTCCCATCCAGTCAGGCGCGGTCCGCTCCAGTTGATTCCCACTCGCAGGTCTTCCTCGACCAGATCCGGCAGAGCCGCGTCGCGCCATTGATCCAGCGGCATTGAAACCGCTCGAAAATCAGGACCCCATAGCTCCGCGGCGCGCTGGGCACGGGCCTTCGTCGACCAGTAGGGGAAAGCCTCGTGCCCGGAAGTAGCGACCGGAACCGGGCAGCCTTCGTCGTCTCGAACCCACCAGACGGTACGAGTACGCGCGACGTCACGGAAGAAGGCCGCTGCCTGAGCCCCACTCACACTCACTGAAATCTCCTAGATCTTCCCGGCCTCGCCGGCACCTTCGACTTGAAGGGCCTGCCGCCTGTCGACGTCCTCAACAAGACGAACGGCTGGGGGTTCCAGCCTGGCTCCGGCTCCGGCTCCGGCTCCGGCTCCGGCTCCGGCTCCGGCTCCGGCTCCGGCTCCGGCTCCGGCTCCGGCTCCGGCTCCGGCTCCCCACAGCCTGCCCCACGACGTGCACCACACCGCGGAACGCCTGGTAGGCCAGTACGACTCTCAATGCCAACGACTGCGACTACTGGATCGCCGACCTCATCGCCGAGGCCAAGATGAAGCGCGCACCCCAGATCGCCATGGCCACGATGCCGGATCCCGTTCCTCAAGGAGCTCCCTCACCAGCATGCCGTCCCGGACCAACCGAGACGACGAAGCCTTCCTACGGTGAGGCGGGGATCCGACTGTCTGCACAATGGCTCCCCAGCTGGCTTCGTTAGGCTCTCGGCAGGAGGGCTTCGCCTGCAAGTCGGGGCCAGGACGCTGGCCCCAGTCCCGTCACCGTGATTGCGAGGGGAACCAAGCTCAGGCCGATGACCTGGCCCGGGCCAGGTCATCGGCTAGCGGCACGGCTGGCCCGGGCCAGCTTCTTCCCCAGCAGTCGGCTCAGTCGAGATACACGTACTGGTCGATGTCCAGCGACGCTCCGGCCCGGGCCAGCCAGGCCAGCAGGTCCGCGCCCAGGAAGATGCCCTTCTGCTGCGGGTCCTCCGGGTCGGTGATCTCCTGGACGACCACGAGGGAGACAGCGGCGTCCGGCGAGTCGGCCAGGCGCCCCAGCGCCACGGCGAACTCCGGCCCCCAAGCCAGGATCGTTGGTTCGAGATCCTCCGGCCGCCCGGACTCGCCCCGGCCCCGCACATGGCGAATCCAGGTCGCATGCTTGCGAGGTGGGGACTGAGGGTGCCTGCGACTGCCGATCGCGGTCGCTTCGTCCGCTTCACATCCCAGCCGCGTGGAGATCTCTTGCGGCTGCAGAGATTCGCTGACCACCCTCAGGTACATCCGGAAAGCACTCACGGCCGGAACCTGTCAAGCGTCGGAACCAAGATCTCCCCGCACTTGCTCACGACGACCACTCTGCCCTCGCCGTCGCCTATCGCGACGAACCGCGACACGTTGTTCTTCCCGACCCTGTTCCTCAGAGCACGCACCCCAAGTCACCATTCGCCGGCAGGAGTCCGTGTTTCCCGCGGGGGTACCGGCCAACCCGCCCCGGATTTGCGCACGTTTCGAGCGCTTGATCGCAATCAGGGTAAGGCGTTACCTCCGGTCGTGATCAACTCAAATGGGCGTGCGTGGCCTTCCTGCTCCCGTGCCGTAGACCGTCGCCGGGCTGACAGGGCAGGGCACTGGCCCGACTTGACCTTCAAGTCGGGTCGAAGCTTTACCTTCGGCAGTGTGACGACCTACCGCATCTCGCAACTGGCCGCCCGCTCCGGCGTACCGGCCACGACACTGCGCTTCTACGAGGAGGCTGGGCTTCTGCCCGCGGACCGCACACCGTCCGGGTATCGGGTCTACGGCGAGGACGCGGTGGAACACCTGGCCTTCATCTCCTCGGCCAAGCTCCTGGGCCTGGCACTGGAGGAGATCCGTGAACTCCTCGCTGTCCGGGAGGAAGGGGTGTGCGCCTCCGTCCGGGCCCGGATCCTGCCGCTGGTCGCGGACCGGATCGCCGAGACGGACGGCCGGATCGCGGAGCTGCGCGCATTTTCCATGCATCTCACCGGCGTTCACGCCGATCTCTCGGCTCCAGCGCCCGCAGGAGCGTGCGGTCCGGACTGCGGCTGTACCACCGGCGGACCGGCGGCCGTAGCCGGGCCCGTGCCGATCATGCTGTCGCCTACGCGCCTCTCTCCGGAGTCAGAGCCCTGGCGGGATGCCCCGGTCGCCTGCACCCTGGACGCCGCCAAGTTGGGCGAGCGCGCCCAGCAATGGCAGCGGCTGATCAGCGAGGCACAGCGGCGCGAGGATCTCCCCGACGGCGCCCGCCTGATCTTCCCCGCCGACACCGAGCTGGCCGGCAAGCTGGCCGCGCTCGCCGCGGCGGAGCAGGCCTGCTGCGCCTTCTTCGACTTCACCCTGCGCCTGACCCCGACCGCCCTCCAGCTGGAAGTACGGGCCCCCGAGTCCGCCGCCGGGATGCTGGCCGACCTCTTCGGAGCAACCGTATGAGCCCCTCCTCGCCCCGCCCCTTCCGGCCCTGGGGCACGCTCGGCGTCGGCGCGGCCGTGGCCGCCGCCTGCGCGGTGTGCTGCGCCGGCCCGCTCCTGGCCGTTCTCGGTGGCCTGGGTGTCACCTCCGCGGTCGGCGCCTTGTGGATGCCCGCCCTGGCGATCCCGGCCATCGCCGCCGGGCTCGGCGTCCTCGTCGTACGGCGCCGACGCCGCAAAGCCTCCTGCCACACACAAGCCGCACCGGCCGACCTCGGCATGCCCACCCTGGGCCCGCCTCCGAAGTCGAGCGGCAGCCAGACCACCCGCTGAGCGGGCGCGCCGGCGGTCGGACACGGTGGCTCTGAGGACGGACAGAACGCGGCTGACGCGCTGCGGCCGCAGAGCACGAAGGAGCTTCTCGGGTCTCGCAGGAGGACCGCAGGACGTGGTTCAGCCGATGGAAAGCTGATCTTGAAGCGGTGGGTCGTGACTGTCGTCTTCCTGTCGCGACAGCCACTGCCCAGGGGTGCGTCGTAACTGCTCGACGGAGCGGACGAATTGGGGTCGTGGAGTGGTGAGGACGTAGGTTGACGGCATGGTGGAGGGGACGCACTCTGCGGCGCGGGTCATGTCGCAGGAGCAGCAAGGAACGGGGCGGCCTGCCGCCCGGCGTGAGAAGGACACGGGCGGGCTGGCTCGTTCGTCCTTGTTGATGGCTGTCGGCACAGTGGTGTCCCGGGCCACGGGGCTGATCCGCCAGGTGCTGCAGGCCGCGGCGCTGGGTACGGGTCTGCTGGCCAGTACGTACAACACGGCGAACACGGTGCCGACGAGCCTGTACACGCTGCTCATCGGCGGTGCGCTCAACGCCGTCCTGGTACCGCAGCTGGTGCGGGCCCGGGCGACGCAGCCCGATGGCGGGCGGGCGTACGAGCAGCGGTTGGTCACGCTCGTGGTGAGCGTGCTCGCGGTGGGAACGGCACTGGCGGTGTGGGCGGCGCCGCAGATCGTCGGCTTGTACATGCGGGACACCCCGAGTACACACGATGCGTTTCGGCTGACGGTGACGTTCGCACGGTTCCTGCTGCCGCAGATCTTCTTCTACGGGCTGTTCAGCATCTACGGGCAGGTGTTGAACGCCCGGGAGAAGTTCGGCGCGATGATGTGGACGCCGGTGCTGAACAACGTCGTGCTCGTCGGGATGTTCGCCGCCTACCTGGGGCTGATGACCGTGCCCGACCGGGTCGAGGACATCACCTCCGGCCAGGTGCGGCTGCTCGGGATCGGAACGACCGCGGGCATCGCCTTGCAGGCCCTGGCCCTGATCCCGTTCGCCCGGGCGGCCGGGTTCCGGTTCAGGCCTCGGTTCGACTGGCGGGGCACGGGCCTGGGCACGAGCGTCCACGCGGCGAAGTGGACGCTGCTGTTCGTCCTCGCCAACCAGGTCGCCCTGGCCGTGGTGACGAACTACGCCAACGCCGCCGACCAGGAGCTGCCGCAGGCGGGCGCCGGCTACTCGGCGTACACCTACGCGCAGACCATCTGGCTGCTGCCTCAGTCCATCGTGACCGTCTCCCTGGTCACCGCCCTGCTGCCGCGGATGAGCCGGGCCGTCGCCGAGGGCCGCATCCCGGAGTTGCGCGCGGACCTGTCCCGGGCACTGCGGATCAGCGGCGTGGTCATCGTGCCCGCCGCGTTCCTGTTCCTCGCCCTGGGCCCGCAGATCTCGTCACTGCTGTTCGCCCACGGAGCAGCCGACGCCGCTTCGGCCCGCCCGTTGGGGTACATGCTGCAGGCCTTCGGGCTCGGCCTCATACCGTTCTCCGCCCAGTACCTGCTGCTGCGCGCCTTCTACGCCTTCGAGGACACCCGTACGCCGTTCCTCATGGCGGTCTGGATCGCGGGCGTGAACATCGCTCTGGCCACCGCCTGCCACCTGTTCCTGCCCGCCCGCTGGGCAGTCGTCGGCATGGCCGGCTCCTACACCCTCTCCTACGGGGCAGGGCTCGCCCTCACCGCGTATCTGCTCCGCAGGCGGCTCGGGGGCCGCATCGATGACGGCGGTCTGCGCCGCACCTACGTGAAACTGTTCTGCGCCGCGGGTCCGGCTGCGGGGGTGGGCTGGGCCGCAGCCCGTGCGTGCGCGGGCCTTGGAAAGGGAACGTGGTCCACGGCCGTCGCACTGGGTGCCGGAACGCTCGTAACAGCCGCGGGATTCCTCCTTCTCGCCCGGCTGGTGAAGGTCGACGAACTGCGTCGCCTGCCCGGCATGCGCTGAGTCCGGGCAAGGCGGTGCAAGGGCGGATGCCTCATGGATGGTCCTGCGTGCGGTCGGCTGTGCAGGACCATCCAGTTGCTTTTGACGAAGTTCGTCCGGTCCCTGGCGTTGTCGATGCTCGTGCCGGTGAGGGCAGCAAGGGCTGGGGCAGGCGCGTCCGCCGCCAGAGCGCAGCGCGCGGTGTCGGGGGCCGCAAGGCCGCCCAGTCCAAGGCGTCCGAGCTTCGGGCACACACATGCTTCAGCAACTGCGGTCCAGGACAACCACTTCATCGCCCATGCCGATGACAAGGCTCGAGCCGACGCTGGTCACGCACTGGGCCCGCGCCGGCAGTGCGATCTCCTCCCGGATCTCGGCCGATGCAAGATCCCAGATGTGGACCGTACCGCTGCTGTCCAGGGTGACGGCCTCCCTGCGATCGTCTCGCTCGGCGCAGGTCACCGCGACGACCGCAGACGGGTGTTGGGGAAGGGTGGCCCGCAAGGTGCCGTCCGTCAGGTCCCACACCTGTACTGCGGTGTCGTTGCCGCCCACGGTCAGTGCGTGGGGGCGGCCGTCGAGGACGGTGGCGGCGAGCGCCCGGATCCAGTGGTGCCCTGTGCGCATCGTGGCTGTGACGCGTCGGCCCTTCCCGGTGACCCTCCACACCCGCAGTACGCCGTCTTCGCTGCCGGTCAGGAGGTGAGGGCGGCCGTCGACGGTGACGGGCTCCAAGGCCCGCACCGCCGACCGGGTGCGGTCGGTGAGGAGTGGGCGCTCCGCGTCCTCGTCCGGATCCCACACGCGTACGGTGCGGTCCTGGTCGGAGGTGGCCACGTGGGGATGTCCGTCGACGTCCACCCACGCCACGGCCTCCACGCGGCTGTCGGGGCCGGGGAGATCCCGAAGTACGCTCCCTGCGGCGAGATCCCAGACCCGTGTGACGCCGCAGGAGCCTCCCACCGCGGCGTAGGGGCTGCCGTCGACCGTCGTGCACACCAGCGCCTCCACGCTGTCTCCGTGGGACAGGGTGCGTCGTTCGGTCCCGTCGGCCAGGTCCCAGACCCGTATCGTGGTGTCGCCGCCGGTGACGGCATGCGGGCGTCCCTCGACGGTCACGGCGTCCACGGCCTGCACGATCCCGGTATGACCCTCGCGCTTCGAGGACGGGACCGCGTCACCCAGATCCCATACGCGCGGGCTCGCGGAATGGCCGCCGCTCACGGCGTACGGGCGTCCGTCGACCTCCGTACAAGCCAGCACGTCCACGTAACCCTGGTGTCCGGTCAGGACGGCGCACTCCGTGTCCTCGGTCAGGTCCCACAGGCGAACCGTGCAGTCACCGCCGGCGGTCAGCACATGGGGACGTCCGCCGAGGTCGACGCAGCTCACGGCGGATGTCCATGAGGTTTGCCCACCCAGCACGGCACGCTGCGAGCCGTCGGTCAGGCACCAGACCCGGGCCTCGCCCTCGCCGCCGCTCCCGGTGACGGCGTGGGGGATGCCCTCGATCACCGTGCAGGACACCGAGTAGACGGCGGACGTATGACCGGTGAGCACGGCCCGCTCGACGCCGTCCTCCAGGTCCCACACCCTCACCGTGTTGTCACAGCCCCCGGTCACGGCGACGGGGCGGCCGGTGACCTCGGCGAAGGCCACCGCTCGTATCTCGTCGGTGTGACCGGGCATTCGCCGGCGTTCCGATCCGTCGACCAGGTCCCACAGCCGAACCACACCGTCCTCTCCCCCGGTGACGGCGTGCGGCCGGCCGTCGATCACCGTGCAACCCACCGCCCGCACCCAGCCCTTGTGACCTTTGAGAGCGAACCGCTCGGCCCCGGTGTCCAGATCCCACACCCGTACGCCGCCGGAGCAGGTTCCGGTGACCACATGGGGACGCCCGTCGATCTCCGTGCAATCCAGTGCGTAGACCCCGTCGTCCTCGGTGATGACAAGGCGTTCCGTACCGTCCACCAGGTCCCACACGCGGACCTTCGAGTCGTAGCAGCCGGTCACCGCGTGGGGACGTCCGTCGATGACCGTGCACGCGGCGGCGTCCACGCCCAGTCCTGTACGGGTGAAGCGCAGCGCGGGATGGATCACCGAGCCGGTCGCCCAGCGGGGTCGCCATGGGCGGCCGCGGGACAGCGTCCGGGCGAGGTCGGTCTCGCCGTGGCGCGCGGCGTCGATGGCGAGGATGTCCCGTCTTTCGGGCGGGGTCGCGGTGGCATGGACGTGGACGGACGCCCGGTAGATGCTGCGCCGGACCTGCCCCCGGGTGGAGCCGGAGGCGTTGATCGCGCGGAGCAGGCCCGGCGGGTCCGCGTGCACCAGATAGTCGGCGTCCTCCAGCACCTCGTCCAGGAGACCGGCCGCGGCAGCGTGAGCGGCGAGATGGTCAACGATGTACGGTGCGGCAGCCGACCAGTCTCGGTGCCCGCTGTCCCCGTCGCGGGGAACCTCGGCCAGCAGGGCGTTCGTGATCGTCCGTTGCGTCTCCCGCTCGACTGACCGATCTCCCGGGGAGCGCAGCCGGTAGAGAACGCCCGCCGGTGTCTGCGTCTCGACCAGGAGTTCGCCGACCCGGTCCCGGAATTCGCTCAGGTCCTGAGCCGTCCATGGGTGACCTGACAGGGCACGTGCCAAGACCAGCCACAGAGCAAGCGGCAAACCCGTGCCCTCGGCGAACGCCAACGGCCGTGCCAGCGCGGCTCCGTCATCGGAATCCAGCGTCGGTCCCCCGACCCCGTTGCTGTCCGCCATCGCCACACGCTCCTCGCAGCCCGCCCACGACTCCGTGCCTCCCTGAAGGCGGTCGGGGTCATCAACCTGGCCACGGATGCTACAGAGGGCCACTGACACCGGCAGCGGAAGCGTGTGGTGCGCCTTTGCGGCTCCGACGGCCAAATGTGGGGAGTGCAGGCGGACTTGAGCGGCCGGGCAAGGGCAAGGACGAGTATCGATCTTCTGATCAGCAGGACGCGGGAGTCGCGGGGATGTCGTCGCGGGCGCCCGACAGAGATGCGGCCACAGCAGCCTCGGCATGAAGGCGCGCGGTCGGAAACACCGGAACGGGACTGTCCCCAGGGCCGATGAGAAGCTCGATTTCCGTGCAGCCCAGGATGATGCCGTCCGCGCCGGCAGCGACGAGGTCCTCGATTACCTTCCGATAGGCGGTGCGCGATTCCTCCCGCACGACTCCGAGGCAAAGCTCCTCATAGATGACTTGGTGCACGAGAGCGCGCCCGTCGGCATCCGGGATGCGGACGTCGAGCCCGGCCGCTTCGAGACGCCCTCGATAGAAGTCCTGCTCCATCGTGAACGCCGTGCCCAGCAGGCCGACCCGGCGCAGGCCCGATGCCCGCACGGCGTCGGCGGTGGCGTCGGCCAGGTGCAGCAGCGGGATCGACACCGCCGCCCCCACCACGTCGGCGACCTTGTGCATCGTGTTGGTGCAGATGAGCACCATGTCGGCGCCCGCCGCCTCCAGAGACCGGGCGGCCGCAGCCAGGATCTCGCCGGCCTCCGCCCAGCGTCCCTGGACCTGCAACTGCTCGATCTCCGCGAAGTCCACTGAATAGATGACGCATCGCGCCGAATGAAGTCCGCCGAGCCGGTCGCGCGTGAACTCGTTCAAGAGCCGGTAGTACTCCGCGGTCGACTCCCAGCTCATCCCGCCGATCAGCCCGATCGTCTTCATCGCCCCGCTCCTCTTGGCTCCGAGTGGCATTCCGATCTCCACCCAACATCTTTCCATAAGCCAAATAAGCCAATCGATTGACTTTCATAAGCAGTACTTTGACCGAGTAGGGTCCGGACGAATCCGATGATGCGGATCCCGTCGAACCGACGTCACCGGCCCTCGGCGCGTTGAGCGACCGGGCCTGGAACCAGGGTGTGCCGGGGGTACGACAGCCTCCGGTGCGACCGGCGTCAAGCGGTGTGACCGGCGTCCGGCCAGAGGTCATTCCCGTACGCCTGCCGGCTCCACGGCCCCACGCCGCAGGGAGAGTGCGGCCGAAGCGACCGCCGAGATCACGGCGAGTACCGCGCACGCTCCCGTGGCCGCCGCGAGCGTGGCCCACGGGAGCTCGGGAGACGTCCGTACCGAGAGCAGGGCCAGTGAGCCCCACATGCCCGCCAGGTTGAGCACGGTGACCAGCGCGCCGAGCAGTCCGCCGACCAGGACCACCATCAGCGCCTCGGCGCCCACCAGCCGCTGCACCTGCCACCTGGTGGCGCCGGCCAGTCGTAGCACAGTCAATTCGCGAACCCGGTCGGAGGTCGCCATGATCATCGTGTTGGCGAGCGAGATACCGGTGTAGAGCAGAGCGATTCCAAGCACCAGGATGAGGCCCATCCGGGTCGTCCGGTTGGTCGCGGGATACACGGCACGCACCCAGTCGTCCTGGGTGAGTACCTTCCCGCCGGACACCCGCACCGCCTGACGCAGAGCGGTGGTCACGATGCCGGCGTCGGCACCGTCCTTGAGGCGTACGTCGATGCGGTCGACGGGGGCTGCGGGGGCGTTGCGCGGCGTGATGTAGACGCCGTTGTCGCCGGTGCCCGTCGTCATGACCGCGGCGATCTTCAGGGACTTTCTCGTACCGTCACCGAGCCACACGTCCACCCGCTCCCCCACGGCGTGCTTCTCCCACTCCTCGTTGACGATGATCGAGTCGTCGTCCAGGTCGCTCACCTTGCCCGCAGCGAGCGGCAGATGCGTCATGGCCGCGAGCGGTCCCGGCTCGACGGCCCTGGCATCGGACCTGATGAGTGCCGCGCCTTCCTCCAGGACGTACACGGCGCTCGTCGAACTCGCCGAGACCTCGGTGCCGGGCACGGCTCGAAGTCGCTCCAGCGTCGCTTTGCCGAAGCCGGTGTCCCGCGCCGCCGTGACCACGAAGTCGGCGGCTGTCCGATCGCGTATCTCGGTCGCCTTCGCCGCGTCGAGGGTGGCGGTGGCGCCCAGCAGCGAGCCCGCCAGCGCGACCGTGACCAGGACGGGCGCCGCGACGGCGGCGGTTCGGCGGAGCCCGGTGGCGGCGTTCTCCCGCGCCAGCATTCCGCCGGCGCCCGGCAGCAGGGCCGGAAGCCACGCGATGAGCCGGGTCAGTGGCCGCACCAGCACCGGCGCGAGCAGCGCGACCGCGCTGATCAGGAGCATCGGCCGGCTCACATAGGTCTTGCGGTGCAGCAGGTCGCCCGGGTCCGTCACCAGGTCCAGGGCCGGCGTCGCCACGGCTGTGATCAGCAGGACCGCGCCGAACAGCCTGCGGCCCCATGGCATCGGGCGGGTGTCGACGGACGCCTCGCGCAGTGCCTCGGCGGGACCGGTGCGCCCGGCCCGCCAGGACGCGGCCAGTACCCCGCTCAGGGCCCCGAACAGGCCCGTCCCGAAGGCCAGGGGGTAGGGCCAGGTGGAGGCACCGATGGTGAACCAGCGGGGCGCGAGGCTCTCGGCGACCGTCCACTCGGCGAGTCGGGGAGCCCCATAGGCACCGAGCACACAACCGGCGGTCGAGGCGAGCACACCGACCGCGAGCGCCTCGTACACGACCATGCGACGGATCTGGCCTGGGGTCGCTCCGGCGGTGCGCAGCAGCCCGAACTCGCGGCGCCGCTGGGCCACCGCGAACGCGAAGGTCGACGCCACGACGAACACCGACACGAACCCGGTGACGCCGCCGGCCGTGCCGAACATGGCGTTCATCGCGGTCAGGGCCTCGCCGTCCCGGTCCGGATCGGCATCCGCGTACCGGCGTGCATTCCCGGTGAGGACCCGGACACCGGCGCTGCCGCGCACCGCCTCGCGCACGGCCGCCGCATCGGCGTCGACCACGAGCTGGAGGCTGCGCGGCGACAGTTCGGCGGCGCGGGTGTCGGTGTAGAACACGGCGTTCTCGAATCCGAGCCCGGCCACGGTACCGACGACACGCACCACGCCGCCGTCGGTCCTGACCCGCGTACCGGGACGGGCCCAGTCACCGCTGACCACGACCTCGTCCCCGGCCTCGGGCGCACGTCCCGCGTCGAGGCGGTACGGCGCGAAGGCCGCCGTGGACCAGGGGTGGCCCACCAGATCGGCGGGACCGCCCTCGGCCCGCACGGCGAACGACCGGTCCTCGACGACGGTCCCGAGGTCCCGCAGCCTCGCGACCGCGGCGTCGGGCACGGCTCTCGGCTGCGCGAGCTTCCGGGTGCGCTCGCCCCTCGCCGTGGGCACCTCGAGGGTGTCCCGACCCTTGACGACCACCGGGGCGGCGGCGAACCGCTCCGGCCTCCGGTCGGGAGCATCTCGTGAGGACGCCAGGGCCAGCCCCATCACGGCGATCAGTGCCACGCCCAGGGAGAGGGCGAGGAAACTGCCGACGAAGGTGGCCCAGCGGGCGCGCAGCGTACGCAGGCCGGTGCTCAGCACGGTGCCGCCTCGAGCCTGGTCATGTGCGCCGCGATGTCCTCGGCCGGGGCGCCGTTCAGTTCACCGTTGACCCGGCCGTCGACGAGGAAGACGACGCGGTCGGCGTGGGAGGCGGCGACGGGGTCGTGGCTGACCATGATGATCGTCTGGCCGTCCCGGTCGACCATGTCGCGCAGCAGGCCCAGGACTTCGCGGCCGGTCCGCGAGTCGAGGGCGCCGGTCGGTTCGTCGCCGAACAGCACTTCCGGGCGGGTGATCAGGGCGCGGGCCAGGGCAACGCGCTGCTGCTGGCCGCCGGACAGCTCCGTCGGGCGGTGCCGCGCACGGTCGCCTAGTCCGACCTGCTCGAGCACCTCGCGCACCTGACCCTTCCGCGGACGGCGGCCGGCCAGCCGCAGCGGCAGGGCCACGTTCTGCTCGGCGGTCAGCGAGGGCAGCAGGTTGAAGGCCTGGAACACGAAGCCGATGCGCTCGCGGCGCAGCAGGGTCAGCCTGGTCTCGCTCAGCCCGGTCAGTTCGGTGTCGCCCACGGTGACCGAGCCCGACGAGGGCCGGTCCAGGCCCGCGGCGCACTGCAGCAGGGTCGACTTGCCGGACCCGGACGGTCCCATCACGGCGGTGAAGGTCCCTCTCGGGAAGGCGAGCGATACGTCGTCGAGGGCGGTGACGGACGCCGCGCCCGAGCCGTATCGCCGGGTCACGGAGCGCAATCGGATCGCGTCCTTGGTCATGTGTGTGCCCACCAGCACCTTCTCCTCGGCTCGTTGATGCCCCCACGAAACCCGGAAAGCCCCTCGTGACGCAGTACGGCCAGAGCGAGACTTGGGGTAGGGCCAGGCCTACCCCCGATACGGACCCTGGGCCGATGGCGGCGGACCGGTGCGGACACCTACGGTCGTGCCCATGCACGCTTCCCATGTGTGGCAGGCCATGTCCCGGCCGCGCTTCCTGCTGTCGGCCTGGCCGTTGCGCTCCGCCGCGTATCTGCTCACCGGCGCGGTCACCGGCGTCGCAGCGCTGGCGGGGATCGTGACGGTGGCCACGGTGTGTGGTGCGCTCGCCATCGTCCTGGTGGGGCTGCCGTTGCTCGTCCTGGTCCCTTTGAGCGGGATCCCGATTGCCACGGTGGAGCGACGGAGGCTGCGCCTGATCGACCGCACCCCGGTGTCCGGCCGGCACCGGGTGCTGGCCGCGCCGGGACTGTCGGCCTGGCTGACCACCCGGCTGCGTGAACAGGCGACCTGGCGGGAACTCGGCTACGCCCTGCTGTTCGCCGTACTGCTGTGGCCGGTCGACGCCCTGGCCGGCACGGTCGCCCTGCTCTGTCCGCTGTCCATGGTTTTCACCCCGCTGCTGATGGCAGCGGTCGCGGACGGCCATGAGGTGAAGGTGCTGAAACAGTGGACGGTCACCACATGGCCGGCGGCGTTCGGCGTCGCCGTGCTGGGCCTGCTCCTGATGGGTGTGGGCGCCTACGTGCTCGGCGTCACGGCTGGCGCTCGCGCCGAACTGGCCCGCCTGCTGATCGCCCCCCGTGAGGGCGAACTCGGCGCCCAGGTGGTCGAACTGGCCCGCTCTCGCGTCCGGTTGGTCGAGGCATTCGAGGCCGAGCGGCGCCGTATCGAGCGCGATCTGCACGACG
Organism: Streptomyces aureus; assembly: GCF_000725495.1. Taxonomy (GTDB): domain Bacteria; phylum Actinomycetota; class Actinomycetes; order Streptomycetales; family Streptomycetaceae; genus Streptomyces; species Streptomyces aureus_B. The sequence goes on along the minus strand of NZ_KL647040.1, from coordinate 169,981 downwards.
GCGCGCAACAGCGTCTCGTGGCCCTCGCGATGGCCCTCGGGCTGGCCCGCCTCGACGCCCCGCCCGGTCCGCTCGCCGACCAGCTCGCCAAGGCCCACCGGCAGGCGGGCAAGGCGCTCGCGGAGCTGCGCGAACTCATCCACGGCATCCACCCCAAGGTCCTCACGGACTACGGTCTTCCCGCAGCGGTCGCCGACGCCGCCGACCGCTGCGTCATCGCCGTCCACATCGACCTCGAACTGCCGGGCCGGCCACCCCAGGCGGTCGAATCCGCCGCGTACTTCGTGGTCTGCGAGGCGCTGGCCAACGCCGTCAAGCACAGCGGGGCCGACCGCGTGCGGGTGAGCGGTGGGCATCGCGACGGACGCCTGTTCCTCGAAGTCCGCGACGACGGCTGCGGCGGCGCGGACGCGTCGGCGGGCAGCGGCCTCACCGGCCTCGCGGACCGGGTGTCCGTCCTGGATGGCAGACTTGCCCTGACCAGTCCGCCGGGTGGACCGACTCTGTTGCGTGTGGAGTTTCCTTGCGAGTTGACCAGGGCCGCCGATCGCTCCGCGTAGTGCTGGCCGAGGACAGCGTGCTGCTGAGGGAAGGACTCGTCGGCCTGCTCAACCGCTGCGGCCACCAGGTGGTGTCGGCCGTCGGGGACGCACGGGCGCTGATCGCCGCGGTCGAGGAGCATGACCCCGACATCGTGGTGACGGACGTACGCATGCCGCCCGGTTTCCAGGACGAAGGGCTGCACGCGGCGGTGCGGCTGCGCGAGAAGCGCCCCACCCTCCCGGTCCTGGTCCTCAGCCAGTACGTGCAACGGACCTACGCCGCCGAGCTCCTGGACTCCGGTGACGGATCGGGCGTCGGCTACCTGCTCAAGGATCGAGTCGGCCAGGTCGAGGAGTTCGTGGAGGCGCTCCACGAGGTGGCGGACGGCGGGACGGTGGTCGACCCCGAGGTCGTGCGCCAGCTGCTGCGCCGCCGCCGCGATCCGCTGGAGCAGCTCACCCCGCGCGAACGCGAGGTGCTGGCGCTGATCGCGGAAGGCAAGTCCAACGGCGCGATCGCCAAGGACCTCGTCGTGTCGGAAGCGGCGATCGGCAAGCACATCGGCAACATCCTCACCAAGCTGGACCTGCCTCCGACGGACACGACCCATCGACGGGTCCTCGCGGTCCTCGCCTACCTGCGGGCCTGAGCTCCACGGGGTGCGCACCGGGCGGCCTTACGGCGTCCATGGTTGCCTGCGTGCCGCTGCCGGTCCCGGTGCCGGTGCCCCGGCGACCTCGTCGTCGAGCAGCTGATCGGCAGAGGTTTCCTCCGCTGTTCCCTCGCCCGCCAGGCGGACCGCGGCACCCGTTGGAGGAACGCTCAGTGTTCCCACACCTCCGGGCCGCCGCCCCGCCAGTCGATCAGTGTGGAGACCTCCACCCAAGCCGGGTCCGGGTCATTCAGGCCCGCCCGACGCAGGAACTCGGCGATGTCCCGCAGTGAGTAGGCGAGCCCGAGGATCTCCCCGTCCATCCGCACACGTCGACCGCCCTGCTCGTCGGGCGGGTAGACGACGATCGGCAGCGTGGTCATGAGGTCAGGCTCGCCCGAGCCGGGGAACGATGCGCGGTGGACTACACCACTCGGGTGGGGCGGAGCGTGTGGTGCGCTCTACATGTGATCCCAGGTGCCCGGGGTGGCGTACTGGCCCGCGAGGCTGATCCGCAGCCCGGCCAGGACCGCCTCCTCGCTGAAATCCTCTACGCCGCACGCCTCGGCGAACTCGTACGGGTCGAAGTTGGGGTCTTGGTAGCCCAGGACCTGGGCGACGACGAGCATCACGTTGGCGCGCACGCGGTTGGCCTCTTCGCGGGTGAGGACCTCGCCGGCCCGATCCGTGGCCCGCCGGTGCCCTGCCCTGTCCGCCCGGTACGGGGCGTCCGACCAGTCGTGGTTGAAGATCTCGGCGGCGAACTCGATGCCAAGACGGGACAGAGCCATCGGGTTCCCCCTTTCGGTGAGCTTGGCCCCTGATCACGACGGCCACACCGAGCCTATGCATGGACCTGGACATTCGCCGCTCAGAAGCGTGACCCTGGGGCGCGTTCCACGGCCAATCGCGCACGGGCTGGCGACTCGGGACCGCTCCGCTGCCCCGAGGATGATCACGACGGCTGCACGAGTCCCTGGACGTACCCATCGATGGTCGCCGAGGCGTCCTGACCCATGGTCCACCTCCTGATGTCCTACAGCCAGGCAGTGCCGGTATCGGATTGGGCCGTCCGACTGGCCCGGAGCCGCGGATTGGTCCGCGTCGACCCACCACCGCGCCACCGCACGTGGAGATGACGAGCTCTGGGTGGCGGTGACGCGCAAGCCGGTCCTCACGTCCCGGCTTCAACGTGAATGTGACCCACGTCTCTCTCGAATTCGGCGTCCCGATGTCACAAACGGCTCTGCTGCTCTGTCTGGGCTCCAGAAGACCTCGTCAACCTGGGTCGGGCCGCGTTCGTCGCCGGCGGCCGCTTCGGCTCCGCACCACTTGCCGGCTGACCCACGCCCCGTTCCGCCCGCTTCGGACAGAAAGACCACTGGCATGGAGATCCTCCGGTACGTGTTCCTCGTCTTCCACCTCTTCGGGTTCGCCGCGATCCTGGGCGGCATCTTCTACCAGCTGCGCGGCAAGGACCCCGTGACCGGCGGATACATGGTGACCAGCGCGGTCGTGCAGTTGGTCACGGGCGTGGGCCTCATCTGGACGCGCCTCTCCCTCGACCTGCCGGTGTCGCACGCGAAGATGGGCGTGAAGCTGGCGCTCGACGTCCTCGTGGCTGTCATCGCGCTGAGAGGAATGCGTACCCGAGCCGCGTGGGCCTTCTACGCCGTGGCCACGGTCACGGCGGCCGCGGTGGTCGTGGCCGTCGCGTGGACGTAGACGGCACCCCTCCCTTCGCCCGGGGGCACCCCCGGGCGCAGCCCGCAGCAAGCAGGTGCGGCCCGCCGCTCGGGGGATGTCGGCGGACCGCGCCCATGTGTCAACGGTCCCACGGGTGAGCCCGGGATGCCCGCATCCGGCGCCGACACCTGGAGGCGGTGTCGCAAGCGCCGTCTGCGACGATCGTTTCCGTGGACTATCCGAACGATCAGGACCCCGGCGCCCCCGTCCGCTCCGGTATTCCGGAGCACGGCCGCATCCCCAAGTACTACGCGGTCAAGGCGCACATCGCCCGGCTCGTCGAGGAGCTGGGCGAAGGGGGGCTCCTGCCCACCGAGCGCGACCTCTCCGAGAAGTACGAGGTCGCCCGGGAGACGGTACGCCAGGCCCTCCGCGAGCTGCTGCTCGAAGGGAAGCTGCGCCGGCAGGGCCGTGGCACGGTGGTGGCCGGCCCCAAGCTGGAGCAGCCGCTCTCGCTGGCGAGCTACACCGAGGGCGTCCGGAGACAGGGGCGCACCCCCGGACGTACGCTCGTCTCCCTCGACCGCTTCCCCTGTCCCGAACCGCTGGCCGCCGAGGCGGGACTCCGACGCGGGGAGCCCGTCTGGCACATGGAGCGCGTGCTGCTCGCGGACGATGAACGGGTCGGCCTGGAGAGTACCTATGTCGCGGCGGGCCGGGTCCCGGACCTCGACCGCGACTTCGACCCCGACTCGTCGTTCTACGCGTACCTGAACGACCGGCTCGGTGTCGCATTCGGTGACGCCGATGAGCGGATCGAGACCGTGCTGGCCACCCCGCGCGAGGCGCTGCTGATCGGGACGCCACCGGCCCTGCCGATGCTGCTGATCCACCGGATCTCGCGGGACACCGAGGGTCTGCCGTTGGAGCGGGTGCGGACGCTTTACCGGGGAGATCGGTTCTCCTTCACCGCGCACCTCGGCGGCTGAATGGTCACCATGCGCCAGGGCGGCTGATCCGCACCGCTCAGCTCGGCGACCGGCCCCGGCGAGGGGCACCCGCCACGGACGTGCGCCCCGGCTTGCCCCGGCCGGTCAAACCACTTGAGGCGGGCTCCGGCCCGCCTCTTTTCGTAACGTACAGATAACGGGTCTAGCCCAAACGTGATAGGCAGTTCATCATCCGGTTGCCGACCGGACCCTCCCGATTCCCCCGTCCCAAGGAGCGTTGCCGTTGTGAGAGTGATAGTCGTCGGAGCCGGCGTGGTGGGAACCCTGCACGCCTGGCATGCGGTTGAGCGCGGCCACGAGGTCGTCCAGATCGAGCGTGAGGCGGAGGCCCGGGGGGCCTCGCTGCGCAACTTCGGACAGATCTGGGTCAGTGGTCGCGCCGGAGGAGAGGAGCTCGAAACCGCCCTCAGGGCAAGGGAGTTGTGGGAGGAGATCGGGGCGCGCGTCCCCGGCCTCGGCTTCCGGGCGTGCGGGTCGCTGACCCCTGTACGCAACCCGCGCGAACGCGCCGTCGCCGAGGCCGCCCTGGCCCGCGAGGACGCTGCGGACCGGGGTTACAAGCTGCTCACCGCGGACGAGGCGCGTGCGGTCAACCCCGCGCTGCGCGGCGCCTTCGAGGCGGCGCTGTACTGCGAGCGGGACGCGGCCGTCGAGCCGCGTACCGCCCAACTGGCCCTGCGGGAAGCGCTGCTGAGGTCACCGAACTACTCCTTCCTGCCGGGCCGCGAGGTCCGCGAGGTGGTCGGTGAGAACGCCGTGCGCGACGACCACGGGGACGTCCACACCGGCGACGCCGTCGTGCTGTGCACGGGGGCCTGGCTCGGTGGCCTCGTACGCGAACTGGCGGGCCCCGACCTGCCCGTGCGGCGCGTACGACTGCAGATGATGCAGACCGACCCCCTGGGCGAGCCGCTCACCACGTCGGTCGCCGATGCGGACAGCTTCCGCTACTACCCCGCGTACCGGAGCCCGGCGCTCGACGAGCTCGACGCCGCTCAGCCCCAGGCGCCGACCGCCGCCGAGCATCGGATGCAGCTGCTCATGGTGCAGCGCGCGGACGGCGGGCTGACCATCGGCGACACCCACGAGTACGAGCACCCCTTCGCCTTCGACACCCTCGAAGACCCTTACGACCACCTCGCCGAGGTCGTCGAATCCTTCCTCGGCCGCCCGCTGCCGAGGATCCGGCGCCGCTGGGCCGGGGTGTACGCCCAGTGCACCGACCCGACCCGGGTCGTGCACCGCCAACAGGTCCGTGACCGGGTGTGGCTGGTCACCGGGCCAGGCGGCCGCGGCATGACGTGCTCACCCGCGATCGCCGAGACCACCGCCGACGAGCTGGGATGGTGACCGAGTTGAACGACATACACGACCCGCGACTCGTGGTGCTCGACATGGCGGGCACCACCGTCGCCGACGGCGGCCTCGTGGAGCGGGCTTTCGCCGTGGCCGCGGCGGAGCTGGGCGTCGAGCCCGGTTCGGCCGACCACGCGGCGAAGCTCGACCACGTCCGGGCCACCATGGGCGAGTCCAAGATCTCCGTCTTCCGGCACCTGTTCGGCGACGAGGCGCTCGCACGGCGCGCCAACAGCGCCTTCGAGAAGGCGTACGGGGAACTCGTCGACGACGGGCACATCGCGCCGGTTCCGGGGGCCCGTGAGGCGATCGAGGAACTCCAGGGCGGCGGGCGCACCGTCGTGCTGACGACCGGGTTCGCTCGCGTCACGCAGGACGCGATCCTCGGCGCCCTCGGCTGGCGGGACCTGGTGCCGCTCACGCTGTGCCCCGCGGACGCCGGAGGCCGCGGACGCCCGTACCCCGACATGGTATTGGAGGCGTTCCTGCGCACCGGGGCGGCGGAGGGGGTGCGGCAGATCGCCGTCGTCGGCGACACCTCGTACGACATGCTCAGCGGTGTACGCGCCGGGGCGGGTGTCGTGGCCGGTGTGCTCACCGGGGCGCACCGGGCGGAGGCGCTGCGTGCGGCCGGGGCCGGGTACGTGCTCGGTTCGGTCGCCGAACTGCCCACGCTGCTGGCCGATGTGGCCGCCGGGGCGGCGCGATGAGCAGCGGCATCCGCTTCGACCGGGTGTCCGTCGCCTACGACGGCACCACGGTCCTCGACTCCCTCGACCTGACCGTCGAACCGGGCGAGGTGATGGCCCTGTTGGGGCCGTCGGGCTCGGGGAAGACCACCGCGCTGCGGGCCGTCGCCGGGTTCGTGCGGCCCGCGGCCGGGCGGGTGTTCATCGGGGACCGTGACGTGACCGACCTGCCGCCGTACCGGCGCGGGATCGGCATGGTCGTGCAGCAGTACGCGCTCTTCCCGCACATGCGGGTCGAGGACAACGTCGCCTTCGGTCTCAGGGCGCGCGGGGCCGCGAAGGGGGAAATCCGCCGACGAGTAACCGAGACGCTGGAGATGACCGGGATGGCCGCGTACGCCCGGCGCCACCCGCGCGAGCTGTCCGGCGGACAGCAGCAGCGCGTCGCCATCGCGCGGGCGCTCGCCATCCGGCCGGGCGTGGTGCTGCTCGACGAGCCGCTGTCCGCGCTGGACGCCCGGCTCCGCTCCGACATGCTCGCCGAACTCGCGCGGCTGCACCGCGAGTTGCCGGACATGTCGATCCTCTACGTCACCCACGACCAGGTCGAGGCGCTGACACTGGCCGACCGGATCGCCGTGATGGACAGGGCGCGGCTGCGCGAGGTCGGCACCCCGCAGGAGCTGTACCGGGCGCCGCGCTACGAGTTCACCGCGTCCTTCGTGGGCAACGCCAACCTGCTGCCGGTGACGGTGGGTTCGGGCACGGTGTCGCTCGCTGGCAATGAGCTCACGGTGGACACCGCGCGCGCCGCGTCCGGCGCCTCGGCCACCCTGTGCGTCAGACCCCACCTGGTCGGCCTCGGCTCCGGGCCCAACCAGATCACCGGCGTGGTCAGCGAGGTGCAGTGGCGGGGCGCCACCCATCGGCTGTACGTCGACGTGGCGGGCCACCGCATGCTGGCCGACCTCCGCGAACTGCGCACCCCGCCGGCTCCGGGGGACGCGGTGGACCTGCACTTCGCTCCCGAGGACGCCGTGCTGCTGGCCGCGGGGGTGACCGATGGGTGAGCCACGCGGGCCCGCGTTCACCGACGCCCCGGCGTCCTCGACCGCGACCATCCTTCGTCGAGTTGCCGAGCCGGTTCGCGCGGCAGGGACTTCGGTGAGCCGGGGCGCCCGTCCTCGCTCCACCGCGCCCCTCTGGGCCCTGCCTCCCGTGGCCGTCCTCGGCCTGGTCTTCCTCTACCCGCTCGCCCTCGTCGTGCGGCAGTCGTTCCGGCCCGACACCGGCGGCACCTCCGTGGAGGCGTACGCGCACGTGTTCGCCTCCCCCGCGTTCCGGGACGCTCTCGGCACCTCCGTGTGGCTGGCGGTGGGCTCCACCGCCGGCTGTCTGGTCCTCGGGTTCGCGCTCGCCCTGGTCATCGCCTTCATACCGTTCCCCGGAGCCAAGGCGGTCGCCCGGTTCATCGACGTGTTCCTCTCCTTCCCGTCCTTCCTGATCACGCTCGCCCTGCTGTTCCTGTACGGCACCGTCGGCATCGCCAACGGACTCTGGACGGGCGCCACCGGGGCCGCCGAGGGCCCCTTCCGGTTCCTGACGACACCGTGGGGGGTGCTGCTCGCCGAGGTCACCTACTTCACCCCGTTCGTGATGCGGCCCCTGCTCGCCGCCTTCTCGGGGATCGACACCCGTCAGCTCGAGGTGGCCTCCTCGCTCGGGGCGCGGCCCGCGCGGATCGTGCGGCAGGTGATCCTGCCCGAGTCACTGCCCGCGCTCGCCGCCGGCGGCAGCCTGGTCCTCGTGCTCTGCCTGAACGAGTTCGGGATCGTCCTGTTCACCGGGGCGAAAGGGGTCACGACCCTGCCGATGCTCGTCTACAGCAAGGCGATCCTGGAGTCGGACTATCCCGGAGCCTGTGTCGTCGCCGTCGTCAACGTCCTGATCTCCGTGGGCCTCTACGGTCTCTACCGGGTGGTGAGCCGCCGTGCTGGTGCATAGCCGCAAGGCCAGGTGGGCCGTCTGGACCGCCTTCCTCGTCCTCTTCCTGCCCCTGTTCGCGCTACCGCTGCTCGTCGTCCTCGCCTCGTCCTTCGCCACCAACTGGTCGGGCGCTCTCCCCTCCGGATTCACCACCGGGCACTACGCGGCCGCCACCCGGGGCGAATCGCTCCACGCCCTCACTACCAGCCTGGTCACCGCCGTCACCGCGAGTCTGCTCGCCCTTCTCGTGGGCACCTGGGCGGCGCTCGCCGGACACGCCCTGGGGCGGCGCGCCAGGCGCATGCTGGACACGCTGTTCGTGCTGCCGGTCGCGGTGCCCTCCGTCGTCGTCGGGCTCGCGGTCCTCGTCGCGTTCTCCCAGCCGCCCGTGCTGCTCAACGGCACCCGGTGGATCGTCTTCCTCGCCCACGCCGTTCTCGTCACGGCGTTCGCCCACCAGTCGGTGTCGGCGGCGATCGTCCGTCTCGACCCCGCCTACGAACAGGCCGCCGCCTCGCTCGGCGCCCGCCCCGCGACCGTGCTGTGGCGGGTGCGGCTGCCCCTCCTGCTGCCCTCGCTCACCGCCGCCGCCGGGCTCTGCTTCGCCCTGTCCATGGGCGAGTTGAGCGCCACCATGATGCTCTACCCGCCCGACTGGACCCCGCTCCCCGTCCAGATCTACGCGGCCACCGACCGCGGCTCGCTGTTCACCGGGTCCGCGCTCGCCGTGGTCCTCATGACGGCGACGGTGCTCGTGCTGACCGCAGTCTCCCGGATCCGCACCAGGGCCTCCTACCGCTGATCCGCCCGGCCCGACCGTCCCACCCGTCAAAAGCACTGACAACGCAAGGAGTTCATCTCGCCATGCCCGCGAACACGCACGCCCGGCACCTCACCCCGATCGCCGCCGTCATCGGCTCCCTCGCCCTCGCCGGCTCCCTCACCGCCTGCGGCGGGGACTCCGCCGCCGACGCCAAGGTCGTCACCGTCTACAGCGCGGACGGCCTCAAGGGCGAGAACGGGGACGGCTGGTACGACAAGGTCTTCCAGGACTTCCAGAAGCGGACCGGGATCAAGGTCGAGTACGTCGAGGGAGGTTCGGGCGAGATGGTCCAGCGGGCCGTCCGCGAGAAGACCAACCCGCAGGCCGATGTGCTCGTCACGCTTCCGCCGTTCATCCAGCAGGCGGACGGCAAGGGGCTGCTCCAGAAGTACGCTCCCAAGGGCTCCGAGCAGGTGAACGGCACCGACAAGGCCGCCGACGCGACCTGGACCTCCGTCGTCAACAACTACTTCGGGTTCGTCTACAACAAGAAGGAGCTGAAGCAGGCGCCCACCACCTGGGACGAACTGCTCGACGGGCGGTACAAGAACAAGCTCCAGTACTCCACTCCGGGCGTCGCCGGAGACGGAACCGCCGTGCTCATCAAGGCGATCCACGACTTCGGCGGCAAGGACGCGGGCCTCGCCTATCTGAAGAAGCTCCAGGCCAACAACGTCGGGCCGTCCGCGTCCACCGGCAAGCTCGCCCCCAAGGTCGACAAGGGCGAACTGCTGGTCGCCAACGGAGACGTCCAGATGAACTACGCGCAGTCCAAGGACATGCCGAACCTCGGCATCTGGTTCCCGCGGGCCACGGACAAGGCCGCCGACGCCGCCGGGAAGCCGACCACCTTCGCGCTCCCGTACGCCGCGGGCCTCGTCACCAAGGCCCCGCACTCGGAGAACGGCAGGAAGCTCCTCGACTTCATGCTGTCCGCCGCGGCGCAGCGGCAGGTCAGCGAGATCGGCGGGGGCTTCTCGGCACGCAAGGACGTCAAGACCACCGACGCGAACGCCATCGCGCTGGCCAAGCTCATGGACGGCGTGGAGGTCTTCCAGCCGGACTGGTCCGACATCGACCAGAACCTGACCACGTACGTCGAGGACTGGAAGTCCGCGACCGGCAGCTGACCCGCTGGCCCCGCTGAAGCGCCCTCGACCGAGCCGCTGTCGGCCGACCGCCTGGGCCGATTCGCCATGCGGGGCAGGGCTACCGGCCGAACCCTTGCCACCCGGCCGATGGGCCGTCGGCCGAATCCGCCTCACTCGACCGCGCGAGGCCCCTGGAACCGAACCACCAGGGGCTTCGCCTGGCCGACCGCACCACCCTCGCCGTCCATCCGTGCCCGACCGCAGCATGCTCGCCCTCCATCCATGCCCGATCGCACCACCCTCGCCCTCCATCCGTGCTCCACACCCTCGTCCCCCTTCCGGAGGATCACGTGTCGTCACGCATGTCCCGTCGCTCCCTGCTCGCCTCCGCCGCCGGCCTCGCCCTCGCCGCCGGCCCCCTCGCCTCCGTCGCCCGAGCCGCCGCCAAGACCCCCAAGGTCCTCGTCATCGGCCTCGACGGCACCCTGCTGGACCGCGTCAAGGACGCCGACGCGCCCAACCTCGACGCTCTGATGGCCGCGGGCCTCACCGCGCCGAGCAGCATCTACGCCAACCCGTTCGCGCCCACCCTCTCGGGCCCCGGCTGGTCCACGATCATCACCGGCGTCTGGCCCGACAAGCACAACGTCAAGGACAACGCCTTCACCGGCCAGAGGTTCGCCCAGTACCCCGACTTCCTCACCAGGATCGAGACCGCCAAGCCCGCCCTCTCGACATACGCCGTCTCCTCCTGGGCGCCCCTGACCGACACCGTCTTCTCCTCCAAGGTCGACACCCGCGTGTCCACCCCGAGTGCCGAGTACGACACCGGCACCACCTCGCGCGCCGTCGCACGGCTCCGCGACGCCAACCCCGACGCGGTGTTCGTACAGCTCGACAACGTCGACCACGCGGGCCACAGCTACGGCGCCGCCAGCACCCAGTACCTGGACGCCATCCACGGCGTCGACACCCAGGTCGGTCAGATGGTCGCCGCGGTCAAGGCCCGTTCGACCTACGCCTCCGAGGACTGGCTGATCATGATCACCGCCGACCACGGGCACACCGACGCGGGCGGCCACGGCGGCTCCAGCACGCCCGAACGGCAGACCTTCATGATCGCGACCGGCCCCACCCTGGCCGCCGGCTCGGTGCGCCGTGACGTCAAGATGCCGGACATCGCCGCCTCCGTGCTCGCGCACCTGGGCATCGCGATCGACCCGGCCTGGGGCCTCGACGGACGGCCCGTGCAGCAGCCCGCCCCGGACGACTTCGACACGCTGCGCCCGCAGCTCGCCACCCGCGTCGACGAGACCGGGATCGGCGCCTCGGTGATCGGCTTCACGCACACCCCGCCGAGCGGCTGGTCGGTCGACAACTCGGCGATGGGCACGGGCGGGGTCACCGAATGGCGCGGCTGGTCCTTCACCACGGACGAGTTCTGGACCAAAGCGCAGGCCGACCAGAACCGCGAGAGCAACGTCCGCGCCCGCAACGTGTTCGCGGTCGCGGACGGCGACGAGTGGCAGGACAGGGCGTTCACGGGCACCTTCGACTCCACCCTCGTCAGCCCCGCGTACCCGGTCACCGGGGGTGCGGCCGCCACCCTGACGTTCACCACGTACTACCGGCACGAGTCCCCGCAGAAGGGCGAGGTGCTCGTCTCCTACGACGGTGCCGCGCCGGTCTCCGTCAAGACGTACACCTCCGACACCTCCTCCCGCGTGGAGAACCTGACCCTTCAGGTCCCGGCGGGTGCCACCACCGCCCGCGTACGGTTCCGCTACACCGGCGGCAACAATTGGTACTGGGTGATCGACGGAGTGTCGCTGAAGTCGACCTGACCGAGAAGGTCCCGGCATCGCCGAGACCGGTGCGTGAGTCGACCTGGGGACGCGGTCCCGGCCTCCGCCGGACCGGGCCGCGTTTCCCTGCTTGCCATGGGCGATCACCACGCCGTACATTCCCTCCACCCGGCTTGTCCGGCCGCTTCGTTTAACCCCCTTTGAGCACATGAGGAGCGCCCGGTATGACGGGTGTACTGGCGGTCGCAGGCGGCACCGCATCCGGCAAGTCCACCCTTGCCGAAGCCCTGTCGCTGCAGTGTCCCGAGAGCATCGCGCTCGTCCACCTGGACGACTACTACGTGCCCGCGCACGACACCCTGAGGGGTGCGTGGACGGTCAGTGCCGACGGGCACGCCGTCCTCGACTGGAACCATCCAGGGTCGATCGACGAGACGGCGGTGACGGACGCCATCGACGCTGCGCTGCTGCGCCCCGGCGTGCTGCTTGTGGTGGTCGAGGGCCTGTTCGCGCTGTCGCTTCCGTCCGTGGTCCGGCGGGCGGCGTGGCGGGTGTTCGTCGACACTCCCGACGACATACGCCTGGCCCGCAAGATCCTCCGGAAGATCGAGGTGCAGAGGCAGGATCCCGGTCTGTCCCTGCGCAACTATCTACAGACCGGCAGGGACCGTCACGCGGCCCACGTCGCGCCCTCCCGGGCGGCGGCCGACCTGGTCGTGGACGGGACCGCGAGCGAGACCGAGATGCTGGCGGCCGTCATGCCACTGATCGGACCGTCCCTCGCACCGGCACCCGCGGTCCCCTCGCAGGGACGCGGGGCGCGCGGTGCGACCTTTGCCACCGGGGTCCCGGCGCTCGCCGTGTGATGCGCTAAGGGGGCTGACGATCTCGACGCCCTGTCTTCGGGCACGCCGATGAGATCGGCAGGGTGACGCCTCAGGGTGGTCGGCCTGGAGTCTGCCGGGCACATGGCCCATCTCTACGAGGCGGACCGAGTCGGTGAGCTGATCCGACGATTCGCGGAGCGCTCTGGGAGGTGGTTGCCCTTGTTCCGCGGTCCTCCTCGGGCTTGGTCCACACCCCCCGCGTCTGGGCCAGCGCACTGTGCTTACAGACCTCGGTCGTGGTCATCCCCGGGTTGGATCCTGCAGTTCCCGGCGGACGGCTGCCCTGAATTCCAGGGCGATCCGGCGCATCTCGGTGACGTCGTCGGCATCGCTGGCCGTGATCCAGTGGGCCGCCAGCTCTCTTACCGGGTCGCTTCCAAATGCCCACAGGGCCGTCGCGGCCTCGGTGGTCAATTCCACTCTCTTCACCTTCGTCCAGTGCCCCTCCACTTCGTACAGCTTGTTCAGCTGCCCGAGTTCCTTGTACCGCTCGCGCCGCAGATCGAGATCGATCACGCGCAGCGCCCCGAAATACGCCTCCCGTCGCTCCTGCCAGAGCCGGGCCCGGCGTTCCGCCTGCTGGGTAAGAACCAGCATGTGTTCTGCGTGCTGGCGTCCTTGCGCGCCGGCGAGCCATGTGAAAACTGTGCCTGCCACCCCGACAAGCCCGGCCACCGCCGTTCCCACCCAGTCCCACGCCACAACGAAATGGTGGACGGGGAACGCCAGACCGTCCAGACCACCGCACCCCGAGCCGGAGGCAGGCCTGAGCCGCCGCTGATGTCAGCGCCTGCTGGAAGACTGCGGGCGTGATCAACGAGATGGCCTCAGGCCTTCCTGACGCTGCTGCTGACTCCCTGCCGCCCACAGCACTGGCAGAGGTCGTGGGCACCGCCTGGGACGAGCTGCCGCATGTGTGCACGGGTCGGCACGGTGTGCCTGACACGCCCGACGTCCTCGGCGCCGTACTCACAGCCGACCCGGCCTGTCGGATACGGGCGGTAGCCGATCTGTATCGGCTGCTCCTCAATCAGGAGCAGGTGTTTCCGGCGACCGCTCCGGCGGCCTTGGTCCTCACATGCCTCCTCGACGATCCGCGCACCCTCGCCGAAGCCCGGTGGGAGCGCAGAGCCGGTCGGCGGTCGCTTCGCGCCGAACTGCTGAACTGGCTGGCTTCGTTCGCCGACCTCGTCCGCCTGGACGTCGAGGACGGCGTCGGTGCGGCACAGGATCTGGCCGCGGCCCGTGCGGCACGGCCGGTACTTCATGACCGCATCACCGCTTTCTGTCACGACGACGATCCGCTGGTGCGTGAGGCGGCGCTCGCGGCCACCGCCCTGCTCATGGCCGACCCTGCCCTCGCTTCGTCTGTACCGCGGTACGCGCCCGCCGTTCGCGAGGTCCTGGCCGTGAGCGCGGACTCGTACTACCGGTGGATCGCCCGGGAACGGCTGACCGCCTGGGGTGAGGATGTCACCGGTCTCGTCACCGCGGAGGAGGAGCGCCGTGCAGCCTTGAATCGGGCCGGCATGTTGGCAGAGGACCCATTTGACGAGGGCCAGAAGCAGGCGATCCGCTGGCTGGAAGAGCAGCCCGAGGACACCGCGGCTCCGGAACAAATCGGCGGCCGACGACAGGACCGGACCGCATCCGGACCGTCCGCCCCGCAGGAGTCGGCACCCGAGCCGCCCCTGGCCACCCCGGGAAGCGAGGCGGGGTACCGCGGCCCGTGGCGGATCGCCCGGGAGGAAGAACGCGCCGAGTGGACGTTCACACCGTACGTAGGAGTTGGACCGCTGCACTTCGGGATGACTTTGGAGGAGATCACCCGCGTTCTCGGAGAAGAACCGACGGTCTCGTCCTACGCCCACCGCGGCGAAGACAAGCAGCTCGTATACGCCGACTTCACCGGGAGCGGGATCAGGGCGCTCTTCCACGACAGCCGCCTGGGGTGCGTCGCCGCAGACGCTCTCACCGGACCTCAGGTGAGACTGGACGCAGTCCCGCTGACCGGCTGTGCGCCTTCCCATGTGGAGAACTGGCTCGTCCACCGCACAACGCGGCCCGACAGCCTGAGGTACAGCGTCGCGGGCGATCCGGTCTTCGCCGACCTCGGCCTGGCCATCCGCTCCCAGCGGGCCGGCGACGTCGTCCTGACCCGCCCGCTCTTCCTGCTCCACGACTGGCTCGACCTGTGGCACGCGCTGCCCCGCGAGGAGTGGAACCGCTCCTGAAGCAGGGGTTGCCGGTCGGCCCGAACCGAGTCCGACGCCGAGGGTCCGTCATGAAGGCGACTTCGGCGAAGGGGAAGTGCTCATCGGCCCTCTTCCGGCGCCGATCGTCGGTCGGCGAGGCGTTCCTGGTCGGTGGCGTTACCGGTGCGAGCCTCGGTGCGGTGGCCCCGTGCCAGGTAGTCGCGGACGATCAACTCGACAGCGTCCTGCGGGCTCCTGGTGCCGGCCAGCAGCATGACCTCGATGGCGAGATCGCTGTCCAGGCTGATGGTGACCTTCGCCATGACACCTCCTGAAGGGTTCCGTAGAGCCTATCCAAACGAGAGCCTGAGCGGCCGACGACTACTGCTGCTCGGTTGTCGTCGCCAGGTTGTGCCAGTGATGTCCGCAGCCGCCCTCGCAGTACGTCTCGCGGCGGCGCGTGTCGGCAACGGTGAACACGGAGACCAGGACACGGAACGCCGTGACGTGTTCGGCGGCAGGGAGGCCCGAGAAGCCATAGCGGGGCGGGTCCATGCAGATCATCACCGCCGGGTTGGCCGTGGGCTTCACACCGGACCGCGCCACCCCCGCGCGGCCGTCCGCAGCCGTGATGTGTGCCTGCATCGCATAGCCGGTGACCTCCTGCAGAGCCTCCTGCCGGCATGCCGGGGAGAGGCCGGAGAACCAGTCCACACCGCCGTCCAACGTGCGAAGCCCCTGGGCGACCTCGTTGACGACCCGCTCGGTCTCACGACGCATGCTGTAGCCGTCGGCGCTGCTCGCTTCCGTCATCGCTCGTCCCTCCCCAGGCGACGCTCGGGCGCCCGCTCCGCCCCGACGCCGACGGCCGCACCCCGTCCTCGGCGCCCGGCTAGTGAGCAGCTTTGCGAGCCGGGCGGGGCTTCTCGCAGTCGTACAGGGACAGGGTGCCTCCGGTGCGGCGGCCGTAGGCGTTGGGGCGGATGCGGGTGCAGTGGGCCTTCACCCAGGTGGTCGCGGCGGTGCTGGGGCGCTTCGTCGTCAGCAGGGCGAAGCGCAGCTCGTGGGTGGTGACGAGCGTGCCGAGCTGGCGGGCGCTCGGGTAGGGGGTGAGGCCGGTGAAGCCGCCCATGACGAGCATGGGCTCGGACTTCGCGCGGAGCAGGGGCTCGGCGGCGTAGGCGGCCTGGGTGGCGAGAAGGTACTTCTCGCCGTGGCGGTGGGCGGTGACGTACCGGAGGATGGCGGTGTCACGGGCGCCCGGCTCGTCGAGACCCACCCTGGGGACGGGTCGGTGGTTGCGGAGGGCGGCTTCGTACCCGAGGCCGACCGGGCCGGCCGTGGGTGAGGTGGAGGCGCCCGCGTACATCGGGTCGAGGCAGGCGAAGGACCAGCCGGCCGGGACGACGAGCATCGCCGCGATCCCGGCGGCGAGGGCGCTGTGCACCAGGCGCGGGGAGGTGCGGGGCCCGCGGATCCACAGTCCCACCGCGCCGCATATCGCGAGCATCCCGGCGAGCGGCAGCAGCCAGGGCAGGAAGCGGGTGGGCCAGTCGAGCACGAGGGCCCAGAGCGTCGTCAGCGCGATGGCGGCCGGGAGCGCCACGCGCCGCTGACCGCCCGTCTCGTACTCCGAGCGGAAGAGCTCGAGGCCGCCGCCGGCCAGCGCGGCGAGTGCCGGGGCGATGACGGCGGTGTAGTAGGCGTGATTGCCGTTGGACACGCTGAACACCAGCGCGTGTACGGCCAGCCAGCCGCCCCAGAGCACGAATCCGGCGCGCTGCGGGTCTGTCCGCGGCTGCCCGGAGCGCCAGAGGATTCCCGTGACGGCGGCGGCGATGGCGAGCGGCAGGAACCAGGCGACCTGGGGACCGACGTTGTGGTTGATCAGCATGGTCAGGCCGGTGTTGCCGTGCGTGCGGCTGGCGGCGGTTCCCGCGACGGCGCCGAAGGCCGTGGGGTCGCTGCTGAAGCGGCTCAGGCCGTTGTAGCCGAAGACCATGGCGAACGCGCTGTTGTTGGACGTTCCGTCGAGGTAGGGGCGGTCGGCGGCGGGGGTGGCCCAGGCGAGCAGCACCCAGGAGCAGGAGACCGCCAGCGCGACGGCGCCGGCCGCAAGCGACCGCAGGGCCCGGTTCAACGGTGTTCCGGGTGCCACCAGTTGATAGACCAGGGCGAAGACCGGGAGCACCAGCCACGCCTGCAGCATCTTGGCCTGGAAGGCGAGCCCGACCCAGACCCCGCAGGTGATCAGCGGCAGCAGGCGCTCGGTGCGCACGGCTTTCTGCAGCGCTCCGGCGGCCGTCACCAGCAGCAGGGTGAGCGCGGTGTCCGGGATGGTGGCCCGGGTGAGGACCACGGTGACCGGGGTGAGCGTGAGGACCAGCGCGGCGGTCAGTGCCGCGAACGGCCCGGCCCAGGCCCGTACGATCCGGTGCAGCAGCCACACCGTGAGCACGCCCTCGACGACCTGGGGCAGCGCGGCCGCCCAGGTGTGCGGGCCGAAGATCCAGACGGAGACGGCCTCGGGCCAGAACGCGCCGGGGAGCTTGTCGATGGTGATCGAACCGCTGGTGTCGAGTCCGCCGTAGAAGAAGGCGCGCCAGCTGCCGGCCATCGAGCGTGTCGCCGCGCCGTAGAAGGGGTGGAGCGCGGCGTGCCCGATGCCCCAGGAGTACAGCCCCACGGCGGTGACCAGCACCGCGGCGAGCGCTCCGCGCTCCCAGCGCTGGAGTGCTTCCGGTCGGCCGGCGCGTGGGGGCTTCGCCCGTCGGCTTCGGCGCGCGCTGGTGGGCGGGGCGGCGGGGATGGTGGCCATGGCAGTGGTCCTCGGATCAGCGGGCTGGTGGGGCGGTGTGTTCACAGGCGGCGGGCCGCCCTGAACCCGCGGGCGTAGAAGTCGGTGCCGTCCAGCAGCGAGTGGCCGGACAGGTCGCCCAGGGTCGGGCCGTTGGCGGCGGAGCGACTGGAGTAGAAGCGGTGCCGGCCCTTGTCGTCGAGGCCCATGTACATGCCGCAGTGGTCGATGAAGTTCGGCCGGTTCTTGATGATGGCGAAGAAGACCAGGTCCCCGGGCTGCAGGACGTCGAGTTCGGTGGGCTGGGTGTTGGTGTGGGGGATGACCATGCGGCCGGGTCCGTAGGCGGCGATGGCGAAGGCCCGGCGGGGCAGGCCGGCGCCCTTGGTGTTGGTGTTGTGCAGGGGCAGGCCCATGCGGTAGCCCCACACCAGGCGCTGGAAGCCGGAGCAGTCGACGTCGCCGTAGCGGGCCTGCTCGGGCTGCGCGCGCGTGCCGTCCGAGAAGGTCCAGGGGATGCCCAGGTAGTCGTAGAAGTCGGACTGCTCGTCGTGGTAGGCGAAGTCCAGGGGGCTGTCGACCGACTGGTTGCGCGGGCCGAAGTGGGCGGTGCCCGCGTAGCGCACCCCGGCGCTGTTGTGCTTGTCGGGGGCGCCGGCGCTGCTGTACTCGAACGCGGCCGCGAAGACGTCCGGTCCCTTGTCGGCGAGCGTCTTGGTGAACCATGCCTTGAACCAGGCGGACTTCTCCATGCCCTCCTGCCATGCGTGCGGCAGGACCCGCACCCAGGCGTTCGTGGTCACGCTGGCGTCGGTGGTCCGCGGTTCGCTGAAGGTGCGGCTGGGCCCGGCGAGTACGGCGGTGCGGGCGCCGTCGGTGAAGGTGGCGAGCGTGTCGCCGTCGGCGCCGCGGACGACGGTCCGGCCGGGGTCGGAGAGCCGCTCGTAGCTACGGCTCCCGGGGCGGCTGTTCGCACCGCCGGCGCCGCCGGCGCCGCCGCCCACGTCGTCACTGTCCTTGCCGTGGCGGTTCCAGACGTAACCGCCCGCCACCCCGGCGGTCGCCACACCCGCGACCGTCCCGAGCACGGCACGGCGGGTCGGGCGGTTGCGCCTGCCGACGGGTTCAGAGTGCATGGCCGGTACTCCTTGAGGGTGTGGGGTGCGGGGGTGGTCGGGTCAGATGGTGGGCAGGGCGCCGAGCAGCAGTCCGACGACCAGGACCACGTAGGTGGCCAGCGTCACCGCCGTGGTCGAGATGAGCGTGGCCCCCAGCGGCTGGCGGACCATCTGGTAGGACACCAGGCCGGGGACGATGAAGCCGAGCGTCTGGGACGTGTAGAGCAGCGGGTACTCATGGCTGAGGGCGAGCATCACGGTGGTCTGCATGAGCACCGCGCACAGCACCACGGCGGCGAACAGCCGCTTGCCGTAGAGGATCACCGTGCGCTGGAGCAGCCTGGTCATGAAGTAGGTCAGCGCCGAGACGCCGACCATCAGCGCCGCCAGCTTGACGTCGGTGATCAGCGTGAGGGCGATCCAGCCCGGGGTGATCATTCCCCCGGGCGAGAGGTTGGTGGTCAGGTAACAGACGAGCGAGAAGACCAGCCCGAGGGCGATCCCGAGCGCGGCGGTCTGTGCGGTGAGATTGGCGGGGATCACTAACGGTTCCTCGGGGACTGGTGCGGATCGTAGGAGTGGTGCTGGTCGTCTTCTGTTCGCTGCTCGGCCTCGGGCCGGTCGTTGCGGGCGGCGAACCGGCGGGCGAGTTCGCGCTGACCCGGGATGTGCAGTGCGTACGTCGGTGTCTCCAGCGGTGCCACCCAGCTGTACGGCTCGGGGGTGGGGGGCCGGGACAGTGCCATCTGCTGGCGGGGAATGGCGATCTGCATCGTCTCCTGGTCCAGTCCGTCGCCGGCGGGCACGGCGGCGAGCTCGTCCTCGGACTCGTCCAGCGGCAGTTCGGCGAGGCATTCCAGGAACAGTTCGCCCTGACCGTGGATGTTGCCGATCGCGACCAGTGAGGAGGCGGGGCCGAGTTCCGCGAGGATCGCCGCGGTCAGCTCCTCGGGGTCGCGGCGGTCGCCGCCGAGATCCACCACCCGTCCGGTGAAGCCGGCCGGAATGGCGTCGCGGGCGCTCTTGGTCGGGTGGCCGATCAGGAAGACGGCCTCCGGGGCGAGGTCGGGGATGATCGTGCCCATCTGGCCATTGCGCTCCACCCGGTCCGGACGGCAGTTGATGACCACGTTCAGCGGCTGCCGGATCGCGCCCAGCTCCTCCAGCTGCTTGACGTTCATCAGCGTCGACTCGGGGTCGTTGGCGGCGAAGATGTTGGCGAAGCGGAGCCGCTTGCCCTCGGGCGTGATGTAGCGCTCCACGGACAGCACGCCCGGGTCGGGGGGTGCGTCCCACATGCCCTGCAACGCCGTCTGCCGTTCCACACCGAGCAGTTCGGCGACCGCGAGCGCGATTGCCACGTTCTCCTTGAAGGTGAACCAGCTGAAGCCGCGCAGTTCGGCGTCGCTCACCGACTCCGGATCGACCGAGACCAGACGGCAGTTCCGCTTGTCGGCCTCCTCCTGGAGGATGTGCAACCGGTCCTTCTCCGCCGTGACGCACACCCCGCCGACCGGCATCGAGCGGGAGAGCGAGCGGGCCACGTCGTCCAGCGTCGGCCCCATCTCCTCCAGATGGTCCTCGCGGACGTTGCACAGGACGCCGATGGTGGAGCGGATCAGCTTCTCCTGGTTGATCTCCTGCAACGCGGGCATCACCGCCATGCACTCGATCACCAGCGCGTGCGGCCGGTAGGTCGCCGCCCGCCGTACGATGCCGATCTGCTCGACGATGTTGGACAGCCCGAACTTGCGGTAGATCGGCTCCTCGGTGGCGTCCGGGTGGATGAACCGGGCCGCCGTACCGGTGGTCTTGGCCACCGTGATCAGGCCGCCGCCGCGCAGCGCGCCCGCGCACAGCCGGGTGATGGAGCTCTTGCCGCGGATCCCGTTGACCAGGACCCGCGTCGGTATCTGGTTCAGCGAGTCGAAGTGCCGCCGCTGCTCCACGATTCCGGCGATCCAGAGCGCGGCGCAGCACAGCAGGACGATGACATAGAGGAAAAGCACGCTGAATCCTTACTCCTACCGCTGCAGTGAGTTCTCGCGCCACAACCCGAAGGGGTCGTCGACCTGTTCGGCTTTGGCTGCCCGGCTGCGGTCCGCGAGGGCCTGGCGTATCAGCTCCAGGCTGCGGGTGACCGAGCCGATCTCGTCGTGGTTCACCGGGTGCAGCACGGTACGGCGGTCTCCCCCCGCGAGTTTCTCGATGAGCGCGGCGACCGCTCGCAGCGGGCGGATCACCACGACGTGCAGCCAGCCCAGGCAGGCCGCACCGAACGCGAGGGCCAGGATTCCGACGAGCATCGTGCGCTGCTGGGCCTGTGTCGCCGGGAGCCGGAGCGCCGCCGCGGGCTCCGCGGTGACCACGCGCCAACCGAGGTGGGCCGTCGGGCCGTTCTGCGCCAGCGGTGCGGCGGCGTCGACCGAGGGGCCGGTGGACGTGGAGAGCACCTTCGCGGTGGCGGTGCCCACGGTGCCGGGGGCGCTCTGGGCGGCGCGGGCGAGGCGGGTCAGGCCGGCCTCGGGCAGGTCCTGGAAGGCTCGGTAACCCTCGCTCGCCGCCAGCACCTTGCAGTCGGCGTCCGTGACCCAGATGGTGCCCAGGTTGGGCCTGGCGAGAGTGGAGTTGAGCGTCGTCACGTCGATCTCGCCGAAGAGGACGACTCCGTCCGCCGCGGCCTGGCCCTTGACCGGCCGGACCTGGGCGTAGGAGGCGATGGCGGGTATCCGGCCCGAGGTGTTGACGGTGGTGACCCCGCCGCCGTGCGGCACGTGGACGAGGGTGCGCAGCGGGGTGTCCCCCACCCGCAGGGTGATGGCGCCGGAGCGGTCCAGGAGGTAGATGGAACGGTACTGTCCGTGCTTGGACAGGGCGTGTCGCAGCTCCTCGGTCTGGGCGGCCCGGCTCTTGCCCGGGAGGCTCGCGGCCACGTCGTTCAGCTCGACGTACGACTGGTCGAGCGACTGCCGGACACGGTTCGCGGCGAGCTCGGCGCGCGCCTGCTGGTTGGCGATCACCGGCGCCGGCACCGAGCCCGCGTCCGCCCGGTTCAGCACGAAGATCATCGGCAGCGCCCAGCAGGCCACCAGTACCAGGCTGAACGCGGCCAGCGCCCGGTAGCCGGGTCCGCGGCGGGCCGGGAATTCCTGCGGGCCGCTCTCCCCCAGCAGTTGTCGCCGCAGCGACTCCAGCGCCCTTCCGATCCGGGCGAGTTCTCCGATGCCGTGAACGGGGACGGGCCGGTCCAGCTCGGCCTTCTCGGCCACCCCGTCCTCCGTCGCGCCCCGGGCGAGGCGGCCGGCGGACAGGTAGAGCCGCAGCAGCGGGCGCTGCACGAGGAAGTTCAGCGCCAGCCCGAGTACCACCGCGATGACGGCGAGTGCGGCGGCTGCCTCGAGCGCGATGCCCGAGTAGTCGGTGGCGGCGGTCGTGGCGGGCACGGCCCGGGAGGTGAGCACCACCAGGCCGAGGTCGTCGGTGTCGCCCGGCCCGGTCGTCGACGCGACCTGGGCCCAACCCGCCACCGTGGGCCGGGGACTCGAGGCCGCCCCCACCAGGCTTCCGGAGGCGTCCGTGTCGCGCCCCGACGCGTTCACCGCACGGGACGCCGACGCGGGCAGACCGCTGTCGGCCGCGGTCGGTGACGTGGCGCCGCGGGAGGCGGTGACGAGCGCCTTGCCGTTGGCGTTCAGCACCTTGGCGATGCGCCCGTCGCCGAACGTCGTGACGGTGGGGAGCGCCTCGGAGACCACCAGCAGCCATTGCCGCTCGCCGGTCGGGACCTGGTTCTGGTCCTGGTCGGCGTCCACCTGCTGCGCGGGCAGCGTGACCCTGGCGAAGTACAGCAGCCGCGTCGCGCCCGAGGTCACCAGCCGGGGCGCGATCGTTCCCTGCTCCGACGCCTTCCTGGCGGCCTCCGCCTCGGCCAGCGCCACCGGGGCGCCACCGGACGCCAGCAGTTTGCCGGTGTGCGCGTCGAGCAGAGCGCTGCCGAGATCCGCCTTGCCTGCGGTGGTCAGCGCCTTGAGCGTGGCGGTAGGTGTGGACGTGCTCGTCGCCGGGTAGGCGTCGGCCGTACGACGTACGGTGCTCGCCTCGGCATCGATCGCGGTACGCACCGACAACGCGGTGTCCGAAGCGATCTGCTGCTCCGAGTTGAGCACGGCCTCCGGCACACGGTCGGAGTGGACGGCGCCGAGGCCGACGACGGTCGCGGCGGCCACGAGGAGCAGCAGCAGGAGGAGCAGGACGATCGGCGGGCGAACACCGCCCAGCAGCGGCATGTCGGCGCGGCGGCGGACTCGGTGTCGGCGCGGCGCCCGGGACTCGGTGGGCAGGACAGCAGTTCCTCTCTCGACGGGCGCCTAACGCAAGAGTTCGATAGGTCGAACTGTCACTCTAATGTCCTGCGCCGGGGATCCGTCGACAGATGTGCGCGAGTGAGTCGTGGATCTCTCCGATACCGCGCCACAGTCGATCAAGTCGGTTTCTCGTTCAACCGTTTGACCTGGGCCGGGATGTCGGATTTCCCCGGAGGCGCCCACTCTTGGAGGCCCCCGAAAAGGCGTCCGCGGCGCGATGCGGACACAGTCACGAGAGCGACGCGCTCGGGCGCACCGGACAGGGTCGACAGCGCTGAACGTGAACGGGCGTGCTGCGGGCGGGCGGTCGGCCCGGCAGCAGCACGACGGTCGGCCCGTACGAGCGGCCGGACGCACCGGCCACTCCCCTGGCAGACCGACCCGTCCGGGACCCCGGACTCCTCACGCCGGCCCGACCACGGGCGGCACGACAGCACCGTCTCACGTGAACGAGATGTCGCACGAAGGGCGGACCCCGCGAACGGGCCCGCCCTCGGAGCGCTCGTCAGCGGACGAAGGAGATCTCCGGGTACTTCGTGCTGGGCCCGTCGAGCAGCGTGTTGTGCTTCTTGAGCAGTTCCTGGTCGAAGAACGCGGCGAGGTACGTGCGCTGGATCGCGATCGCGCGGTTCGGGTCGATCGTTCCGTACTGCTGCTGGAGCTGGCTCTGGGAGAGCCCGAGCAGACCGGCCTCCTGGTGCACCATCCACTCGTTGTCGCTGAACGACAGGTGCGCCGCGCCGTGGAGCTGGATGTCGACCCGGTAGCCCTTGAGGTGCGACCACATGGTGCGCCACGAGCTGTCGGTGTTCCGGTTGTGGGTACCGGAACTGAACAGCATGAACGGACGGTTCAGGTCCTTGCTCGGCGCGGTGCCGAAGAACTGTCCGTCCAGGTTGGCACCGGCGGCGATGCGCTTGTCGAGCTGCATGGAGGTGGCGACCGCCGCGCCGCCCAGCGACCAGCCGAACATGCCGATACGGGACATGTCCACGTGCTTCGTCAGACCGGTGGGGAGCGTGGCGTGACCGTAGTCGGGGTTGCCGCCGGTGCTGAGCGTGTTCAGCTTGTCGATGACGAACTTCATGTCGGCCGCGCGCACCTTGAGCGTGTCCGAGGAGTGCGAGCCCGCCGGCATGGCGTTGTGCTCGACCCGGTTCGCCGGGAACTGCACCTCGTTGGCGTCGTGGGTGTGATCGACGGTGACGACGAGGTAGCCGCGGCTGGCGAGGTCCTGGACGAGCGCGGTGCCCATCGCGCGGTCCGAGTGCAGCCCGGTCGAGTACAGCAGGACGGGCAGCTTGCCGAGCGACGTGTCCACCGGGGCGAGGACGTGGCCCGCGGTCGGGGGCAGCGTCACCTTCTGCGGCGACAGACCGCGCGAGGCGAGGAAGGAGGCGCCGGACAGCGAGGGCATCCACGGGGCCTGGTAGTGCCCGGAGGGAGAGTTGGTCGGGTAGAAGAGCGACACCATCAGCTCGCGCTTCCTGCCCGGAACGTACGGGTCCGTGCGCGAGTTGTCGACCAGGTGCAGACCGACCATGCCCACGCTGTGGCGACCGGTCGGCGCGGGAATGGTGAGCTTGAGCGGAGACGTGCCCGCGGTCTTGGGCGAGACGGTCGCGCTCAGGGGCGTCCTGTAGTGGCCCGTCTTCTCGTCGTTCTCGGGCGCCCAGGGAGCCGTCGCGTCGGGCGTGGCGGTGCTGAGCGTGGGCCCGCCGTGCGGTGCCCCGGCGGCCATCGCCGGCGTCATCCCTGCACCGAAGGCGACCGCGATCGCACTGGCCGTGCTGACCGCTCTGGCGATCACTTGCTGACGACGACGCGGGCGACGGTGCCTCATGGAACCCCTCGTATGGTGATCAGTGATCGCGGAACAAGCGATCGACTGCCGTACACCGTACCGCCGTTGGGGCCGGGCGAATCGGCGCCCCCTTTTTGAGGCTTTCGAGGGCACTTTGGGTACCGGCTCCGGGCTGCGGGTGCGGCTCCTGCCGGTTCCGGGGCGGGCTCGAGGGCGACCATCTGCGGGCAACCGGGAACCGGCGAGGGCGTGGGCGAGTCACCACAGGTGAGACAGGGGATGTCGCCGCCGCGTCGACAGCGGTGTCCTTGAACGATCACTCGCGAGCGGGCGCGGTGGCCGCGAGCGCCCGGGCCGGGGAGGACACCGCGGTGATACCGCTCGACGGAAGGCTGCCCGGTATGCCTGAGAGCACCCGCAGGCACCCGGACCGGCCGGCGGCCCTGGGGCCGGTGCTCAGGGTGCCGCGCGGCACGGCCCGGACCGACAGAGGAAACGACTGAGGTGTCTCGGACCGAGGTTCTGCAGTGGTGGGAACCGCCGTACTACCTGCATCCGAAGCAGTTCGGCGTCCCGGAGCGGTACGGCCCCACCGTCCCGCCGTACGTCGTGAAGGGACGCGCTCGGGGCAGCCGCGGGCGTGCCACGGTCCAGAACTCCGATGCGGTGGCCGGCCCGTTGCGGCGGCGGTGGACCGGGAGCGGCATCCCTGTCCATGTCCTCGTGGGCCCGGCCGGCACGGGCAAGACTTTCCTCGCTCTTGACCGGACCAACACGGGCTCCCGCAGCTACTTCGATCCCTACCACTGGAACGAGGGCTCGGACGTCCACTTCGTCGACGCCCATGACGAGGCATCGCTCGCGGCAGGCCTC
Source organism: Streptomyces aureus (assembly GCF_000725495.1). Lineage (GTDB taxonomy): Bacteria > Actinomycetota > Actinomycetes > Streptomycetales > Streptomycetaceae > Streptomyces > Streptomyces aureus_B. Next base: position 144,302 of record NZ_KL647040.1, on the reverse strand, counting down.
ACCGACCTGGCCCGCCGCCTCACGGTCGGCGGGGCTGCGACGGACGGGGACAACCGGCCGTACGGGCGAAGCACTCCGGAAGACCTGGCGCTCAGTGCCCTGGTGCAGGGCCCGAAGAGCTGGGTGCTCCTGGTGGACGGGCTCGACGACCCGCGAATGGCCGCCCGGGCCTGGTCGCCCGCCGGCCTCCTCCGCCCGAACCTCCGCCAGGCGTTCCGCGACGGCTTCGGTCAGATCGTGGTGACGTCGCGCCTGGCCGACCGCGAGGCATGGCCCCCGTGGATCACCGTGACCCCGGTCGCCCCACTGCCCGCCGCGCCCGCAGGGGAGCAGCTACGACACCGCTGCGGGACGGCGGCCGGAACCGCACCCGAGGCCGAGCACCTGGCCGCCCGGCTCGGCGGTCATCCCCTCGCCCTGCGCATCGCCGGGAACCACATCCGCGTCAGCTCGACGCCGAAGGCCGCGGTGAACGCCTGCGCCTACCGGGACTACGAGGCGCTTCTGGACGCCGATGCGGCACGACGTGGTGACTCGGGAACCAGCACGAGTTGTGGTGCGCCGGGGCCCGGCACACCACGACTCGAGACGCTCGCGGCAGTGTGCGAACTGGCCCTCGACCTGGCCGACCGACGCGGAATACCGGAAGCCCGCCAGATCCTGCGGCTGCTCAGCTGGTTCGCCGCCGCCTCCTTCCCGAGTGAACTGCTGATCCCCGAGGAGCTGGACCGTCTGGTCCCCGGTCTTTCCGGCGATCATCCCGACGGCGATCTCGCGCCCTGGTTCACCGGCGGCGAACTCCACGTGGCGGTCCGGATGCTCCGAGGCCTGGGCCTGCTGCACACCTTCGGCCCCGACCGGGCCATCGACAAGCAGGACAGGTACCTCGCCGTCGATCCCGCGGTGGCGCAGGTGCAGCGGGACGCCCTGGCCGCCGATCCCGGTCAAGCAGCCGTGTTCCGGGCGGCGGCGGTGGAACTGCTGCACCGCCAGGCGGTGTCAGCCGGCTCCGACCCGTCGCAGGCGTGGTGGTGGCCCGTCCTGCTGCCGCATGTGCAGGCCCTGGTCCGCCATCTGCCCACCATGGATCGCGCTTCCGCGGAGCGCCTGAGGGACACGGCCGGCCGGGTAGCGGACGGCCTGCGCCGCGACGGGCAGGACGCTGCCGCCGCTCCGCTCCGATCGTCCATCGAGCGCATGGGCGCGGGATGAGCCCGTTGGCCTCGCTCTCGAATGTCGAGCCGGGGAACGCTGCCGCCCGCGCCCTGGTGGACGTCGTCGCCGATCAGGCGGACTTGTGGCGGGCACCGCCCTCGATGTGGATCGTCTCGCCGGAGACAAAGCCCGCACGCAGGAGCCACATCACGGTGTCGACGACGTCGTCGGCCTCGCCGTGACGTCCGACGAACGTCCCGCCCGCGCTCTTGCTCAGCAAGGCGGTCTTCTTCTCACCGAGTCGATCCCACGCACCCGAGTCCACGACACCGGGCGAGACGGCATTGACCCGTACCGGCGCCAGATCCGCTGCCAGGTGGCGCGCGAGGTACTCGACCGCTCCGTTCGTGACGCCCTTGACGAGGGAGCCCGGCCCAGGGCGCCAGCCGACCACACCGGAGAACAGCACGACCGACCCGGTCGGCCGCAGGACCGGCCCGAAGTGCTTGGCCACCAGCATCGGGCCGGCCACCTTCGCCGTGAACGCGGCCAGCAACTTGTCGCGGTCCAGCTCGGTCGCGCGAACATCGTGCGGTGCCGAACCGGTCGTCACGATGTGGTCGACTCCGTCCTTCAGCCGCTCCGCCGCCGCCGCGATCGTCGACTCGTCCTGCAGGTCGACCCTCACCGCCGTGGCGCCGATCTCGCCCGCCAACACCTCGGCCGCGGCCAGGTCGCGCGCACCGACGACAACCTCGTACCCGTCCTTCGCCGCACGCCTCGCGACCGCAGCGCCCAGTGCTCGTGCACCGCCGATGACCAGGATTCGTTCCATGTCTCCCGACTTCCTTCCGTAGGATCGAGAACCACGGTATGGATTTGATACCGGTATCTTCAACGGAACTGGGAGCAGCGATGGGCAAGGCGTACAACGTGATGGCGGCGACCTGCCCCAGCCGCACGGTGCTGCACCGCATCGGCGCCCGCTGGACCGTGTTCGTCGTCAACGCACTCGACGACGGGCCGCGCCGCTTCAGCGAACTCAAGGGGCACATCCGGGGCATCACCCCGAAGGTCCTGACCGAGACCCTGCGCTCCCTGGAGGCCGACGGTCTGGTCAGCCGCCAGGCGTACGACGAGAACCCGCCGCGCGTCGAATACGCCCTGACGCCCCTGGGCCGCTCGTTGCTGGTGCCGCTCCGCGCCGTGCGGCTCTGGGCCGAGGAGCACGTCCCGGACATCGAGGCGGCTCGATCCCGCCGGCCGGCTCCTTGACCAGGTGGGACGTCGGTATCACCGCGCACGGTCCTGGCCAGGGGCCGTCAGCACGGATCCAGCCGGCGCTTCGAAGCTCCGTTGCCTGTTGCTGCCGACAGCCCAGCTGATCAGGCGACCTCATCCAAGTAGAGAGCGGCCAAGCCTGGCAGGCGGCGAGCCATCTCGCCTCGGTCGTCGAAGTCGAAGTCCCAGGCGGGGTCCAGCTCCGGATACCGAATCGTAAATGCGTCCGTGGGGAGCTGCTCTCCAGTCGCCGTGATGTGCGCGTTCCAGGCGATGCTCAGTGTGTCCTCGCCCTCCAGGTCCACGCCGTCGGCGGCTGAGGCTTGCACCATCGGCAAGCGCGCAAGGGCATCCGGATCACCGACCACACCCTCGAAGACCTGACGCCCCTGGGCGATCAGCCAACCGCGGAAGTAGTCGAAGCCGTCGTCGGAGCAGCCGCCGTTGATGACGTAGGCAGCGGCCCACAACGGGCTCGTGTAGGACTCGGCCATCAGGTCCCACAACACCTGTTGGGCGGCGACGATCTCCTCGACCGGACGGGAGGCAAGCAGTGACGTTGCCTCGCGGGCGACTGCTTCGCTGTCGTCCGGGTCGAGCACCTGGTTGCGCGCTGCCTCGATGAGCTGCCAGAACTGCTGCTTGTTCATGGCGGCAGAGCATGCCACCCACTACTGACAGCGCACCGGTCCGCCCCTGCCGGGGCCCACCGGCCGACCGTCGACGACAGGGCTGCCGACCGGGGGCCGGGCGGGCGGCTTCGGTGGGCGACCGTTTACGGGGACGCCATAGCCCGCCGGAGGGTGGCCACGGTTGCGCTCCGGACCGAGACTCCTCCGCCCCGGCCACCGTCACAATGTCACGAGCCTGTTCGGAGATCGCCCCCTCATGGTGCGATCGGGCGGAAGCAGCCCTCTCATGAGGCACTATCAGCGGGACATTCCGAATCCCGGGGGACTTCTCATGGCTCGCTCAGCTCGTTCACGCCGCACCACCGCCGCACTGGCCGCTCTGTCGCTCGGCATGCTGGCTCTGACCGCATGCAACGGCGACGCCAAGGACGACGCGGCCGCTCCGGGCGCTCACGCGACGCCTTCCGCCACAAGCGCGGACAAGGGCACGAGCACGCCCTCGCCGACCTCCCCGGGCGGCAGCGGCAGCGGCAGCAGCGCCGGTAGCGGCGGCGGCAAGTCGTCCGACAGCCCCAGCACTCCGGCGCCGTCGAAGACCGCGTCCGACGACGGTCAGGACGGCGGCGTGGGCATGTGCGAGACGACAGACCTGAGCTACAACGTCACCGTCGCGTCCAGGCCCGTCAACCACGCCTTGCTGACCGCGAGCAACAAGGGCAGCGACCCCTGCCTGCTGTCGGCGAACGAGCTGGTGATCACCATTCCAGGGCTCGACGGTGCCGCCGGGCACATGGGCCCCGAGGGCAAGGACTGGATCCTGAAGCCCGGCGAGAAGGCTTACGCCGGGATTCTGTTCTCGCACGCCGACACGGCCGGCGGCAAGAGCGCAAACAAGGTGGAGGTGGCACTCGCCGCTTCCGAGAGCCCGACGACCGTGCCGATCAACGGCGGCCCGGTCACGGTCAACGACAGCCAGGTGACCACCTTCTTCGGAACCGCCGAGGACGCGCTGACCTACTGATCCCCCCGCGCCGGCACAGGACGAGCCCGAGTGGGGGCACGTCCTGTGCCGGCCGGGCATTAAGCCAGTGCAGGTCGCGCGTCACGAGAAAGTCGGACAACTGGGTCTTTTCAGCCTCGGACATCTCCAGCGCGGTCCGCCAGTCCGGCCGGTCCGCGAGGTTGCCGCGCTTGGCGATGAAGCTTGAGTAGAGCGTGCCGTCCAGCAGGCGCGGGTTCCACCAGGTCGGTAGCCCTCGGCGGAGGACCCGGGCCACCTCGCGGTCGTGCCCTGGCTCTTTAGAGAAGGCCATGCCGAGCAGTGCCCGGTCGCGGGCGTCAGCGACCGAGCCGGCTCGGGCGTCCGGTTCGCTGTCCTCGCCTGCGAGCCAGGCCCGGACGGGCTCAGTAATGCGGCCCGAAGCCTTGGCCTCGCGCAAGACCGCGCGCATGTCGGAGGTCGCCTTCTCCATCAGCGGGTAGTCGAGCTGTGGGCGGCGGTGGTCGGCACGGTTCGGGTCGAAGACCGTGTTGTGGAACTCGGCGGGGTTGTCCGTCCCGACAAGGTTCCTTGATCTCCGGCGACGCGCGGCGCCCTCGTGCATCGCAGATAGCGCGGAGGCGGAAGTCGCTTGGGGCCCTGCGCGCCCATTGAGAGATCGGCTCCACACAGGAAGCTACGGCGGTGAGAGTGCCACCTGAACACGCAGAGAAAGCCCTGGCTGCCCCCACAGGCTTCAGCCACGCTGGTGGCTTATGGCATCAGCCAGAGCAGGCGGACGGTTGGCCTGGTGATGACGGCGCACAGGCTTTGTGGAACGTTCGGATGGAGATACATGCAATGCTGATCCGTCGGACGTAGGATAGATCTACCTGTGCGAACTACCAAGTTTCTACCGAGCTTGCACGGTCGTTCCATCCGTAGAGGAGTAGATTTCGCTCCTCGAAGTAAGGGTAATCCGAGTACGGCAGCACTCTTGAAAATGTGTCTCCCGCCCAATGTATGTGTTCATGCAGCACGGTTACTTGTGTCCCAACCATCTTGAACGACGAGATCTTGTCGTTCCAGCCACCTAGTGTGTAGAAACCTCGATTCTTCGGGCAATTCAACCACGATCCCTCGAAATTAATGTGCTCATTAAATCCGGTCATCGGGTTGGGTGGGCCTAGTGTCCCGTGATTGGGGGAGGTGCTTTCAGCGGCGCGAGGCGGATGGTTGCCGTGCAGGTACTGCTCAAGGTAAGTAAACTGCCGCCACGTCGTAAATTGCTTCCGATCATCCAGGGTGAACATATGGTCACTCTTCGGGGACGCTATAAAATGCAGTTCTTGACCATTGAAGCGTGTCACATCTTCCGGATCGTACATTGTTCCATTTAGAATGAATGGCACCTGTGGAATCCTGTGCTCAATCGCGGAGAGCGCTTCATGCGGTGTCCCTTCTTGAACCTTGCTGAAATCTAGCGCGTCTCCGTGCCCTTGGGTATCTTTGAGTTCCTCACTTAGGATGGCCAGTAGGTTGCCCGTGGTTTCGATGCCGTATTTCTTGAGCTCGACAACCACGTCTTGAATCTCTGCTTCTCCCGCAGCGATGGCGCCAAGCAGTGCCAATGCCTTGCTTCCGTTCGAACTAGACTTGAGCGTCATGGAATCTCTCCTGCGTTTATATCTGGCGATGCCGGTAGGGTGCCACCGACTGGCACCCTACCGAAGCCGAGAGCTGCCGGTTAGGCCGACTCCAGTACTCTCAGCGACATTTTCACGTTAACTCGCTGATTGCTCTCATTGAATTGCGGGATCTGCACCAGTCCGTCATGAATGTCGCTGAGGTTCAGATTTCTCTCGAAACTGCCGAGGACATCATTCGGGCCGAAGTCGTCCTGCTCGCTTACGTGCCCGACGATCTGCAGAAATTCTCCGTCGAAAAAGTCTATGTCGGCGGAAGACTCGATGATGAACGCCGTTCCCTCTACCACACTCTGAGCGTCGTCGCCCGACCTATCCCACAGGTTGTGGTGCTCCAAGCTAACGACCTCGGCGATGTCAGGGTCGAACTTGAGGCGGTTGGCATCCCAGCGCCCGAAAAGCTCCAGCTCGTTCCCTGGATCGTCTCCCGTATTGTCATTGAAGATGCTGTGCAGCGTCACGCGGACTTTCTTGAAAGACATCGTCTGCACCTTTCTCTTGGTCGTCATTTTTTGGTTTTCGCGAATATTTGAATGGTACTCGCGAGGATTTGTTAACCGTTTAGGTGGGCCTGTGTAGGGTCATCCTGATGGATCGCAATGACGGCTAAAGTGGCAGAGTGGATTTCGCAAGACGACTTGAGACAAGAAGGCGTCGGCAACGACGTTCGTTGAGGTATGTATTCCCATGCCTCGGTAGGAAGCCGTCAGCCATTGGCCGATGTTGCTGCGGGCGAGATCAGCTCAGCTGTGTGAGCTCCTGTGCAACTTCAGGATGACTACCTATAACCAGGTAACCTCGGTAGCTCAAGTTCGGCAACTCCACAACTCGCCGGTGAAGTTGAACCCCCGACAATTGCCGTCGTCAAATTCCTTTAGGTTCATGGAACCGGCAACCCTCAGCCGCAACGCGCCCATTTCTCCGGATTCAAGCGGCTGAACGCCATGTCACGGCGGGCTCCGGCGGTGTTGGGACGAGGTGGAGGCGTGAGTGTCGGCCCGGCAGTTCGCCGGGCTGGCACGGAGAGCGGGACGAGCTGCCTTGGTCGGGTAGGAAAGATTCCAGGCCAACCTTCGTAAGGCGGATCGGATCGGAAGTTGCCTTCGGCTCCCACGGTCGTTGAGAGGTTGGCTGCGCTGCCGGGCTGAAGCCCCCAGGCGTTGCCAGTCAGATCTTCCGGTGCGGGATCGTCTTCGTGAATGCCGGGGAGGATCCGTCAGCGGACCTCAAAAGCCGTATATGACTGGCTCACGACGACGGATCGTCCGGTGGCGGATGTGGCAGACGCTGCGGTCGTCGAGGACGTGCCGTACCGCCTTGGCCGCGGGCGACACGTACCGCCGTCGCCGGGCCTTGAACACCGCTCTCGAACATGCATTGGCCGCTGGGGACTTCTCTGAGAAGCCAGTTCACCGCACCCCCAGCAAGCACGTCGACTCCAACGACGTAGTCGACCAGCGAGACCTCCTAAACGTCCTACGGGCAAATCAGTTGCTCACAGGAGTGTCCTAACGTCGGGTCGTGGTGGATCGGTGCCGCAGGAGGCATCTGATGACCTTCTACGCGGCCCTGTACAACGCGGGCCTGCGTACGGCTGAGGCGGTCGGACATTTCCCAGACGCAGTATGGGGCCGCTGATGCTCCGGGAGACGCGTCCCGTCTCAGGTAAGTAATGGGCCTATTTTGGGGAACGTCACGACCGGTGTGCGCTCAACGCGGCGGGAAGCCAACAGCGACCGACCGGTGCCCCTACGGTCATTATGGTGGTCATCCTGCGGGCGCACTTGGACGTCTTTGGCACGGCCGCGGACGTGCGCATTTTCGCGCGTACGACTTGCAGCACGCATGCATCACCCGGTGGCTGAACGCCGGGGGTTTCGATCGCTGCGGTAGCCCGACGGGTCGTTAACTTCCCAAGGTTGTCCGCCGGCGCTATCCCGGTTGCATCGACGGTCACGAGGACGCCGCCAACGTGAAGATCACAAAGGTATCGGAGGAGGAGGACGGGGACGTCGGCTAGCGGTTTGTGTTATTTGCACTGCGACGGCGGTCCTGGAATCCGGACCGCCCTCTGACCTTGCCGCCTGGGTTGCAGCCCGTCCCCGCCGACACCTACACCGTGCGCACGTGGAGCGGCGGCACTCACCTGTACGTCCTCGCCCCCGAGGGAGCCCCTGCGCAACATCGCAGGGGGACAGCGCCTGCGGTCGGCTGGAAGGTCGACACCGGCGCATGGGGCGGACTCGCCGTCGGCGCGGGAAGCACTTTCGCAGGAGGCCCGTACGAGATCACCCATCACGCTCCCGTGGCGTCCTAGCCGGACAGGCTCTAAGAGGTCCTAACAAAGCCGTTGGACGTGTCGGTCAGTGATCAGGCAGGTCCCGAGGCCGAGGAAGGCTTCGTGGATGTCGTCGCGTCGTTCCCAGCGCATACGCAGGCGGTGGAAGCCGTGGAGCCAGGCGATGGTTCGCTCGACGACCCAGCGAAAGATACCCAGGCCGGAGCCGTGCCCAACGCCTCGTTCGGCGATGACCGGGCGGATGCCGCGGGCCCAGAGCAAGCGGCGGTACTTGTCGTGGTCGTAGCCGCGGTCGGCGAGGAGCGCGTCGGAACGGCGTCTGGGGCGGCCGGCGATTCCGGCCACGGCCGGGATCTTGTCGATCAGAGGCACGAGCTGGGTGACGTCGTTGCGGTTTCGGCCGGTCAGCGACACCGCGAGCGGGATGCCCTGGGCGTCGGTGACGACGTGGTGCTAGCTGCCCGGCCGTGCGCGGCCGACCGGGCTGGGTCCGCTTTTGGGCCCCGATCTCATAGAGGCGTCTTCGTCGTCATTGCTGCAGCTCTCATCGGACATCACCAACTGGCAGTTGAACTGCGGGATCAGTCCGTCGACGGCGCCAGCGGGTCGGGGCGGGACAACGCCTCGGACAGCGGTAGCCCGTCCCTGTCTGCAACGGTCCGACGGGCCCTCAGTTCGGCGCGGGTCCGCGGGCGGTACTTGGGTTCCTTGTCGCAGCCGCAGGCCGATAGCCCCTCGTAGCGCAGGCCTTCGCCCAACACCACGGCGACCACGGACCAGCTGCGGACATCTCGCCTGGGCGGCGGCGCGAAATCATGGCCGGCGCATATGAGGGGCCGAGAGCAGTTCGGGCACAGGTGCTCCCGCTGCGGATTGGCGTGCTGCTTGAAGCCGAGACGGCACGAGACACAGGCGTAGTGCAGCTTGTAGGAGGTCATGGCGTAGAAGCACACCGGGTTACCGTACCGAGCCGTCCTTCGAGCCGACCATCCGTTTTGGAGTGATCCACGGTCCGCCGTCGGAGATGGTGTCCAAGGGGGTATCCCGTTCGGTGGGCCAGCCGTGGGCCATGAGGTAGTGGTGAGCAGGCGATGAAACCCGCCACTGAGTGGCACTTCGTCAGATAGCGTTCGCTGCAATGGGTGAGCTGGTGGTGATCAGGCACGGCCAGACCGAGTGGAGCCTGTCGGGACAGCATGCCGGCCGGACCGACGTGGCGCTGACCGCCGCGGGTGAGGCCGCGGCCAGTGCTCTCGCTCCCAGACTGGCCCACCGCCGTCTGGTCGCCGTGTTCAGCAGTCCGCTGAGCCGCGCGATGCGGACGGCCGAGCTCGCCGGTCTGACCAGTGCCACACCCGACCCCTACTTGCTGGAGTGGGACTACGGCGGCTACGAGGGCCTGACCGCCGAGCAGATCCGCGAGTCACGGCCGGGCTGGGACCTGTGGCGCGACGGCGTTGTCCCAGGCGACGCCGACCACCCGGGCGAGCGGCTCGCGCAAGTGGCCGCGAGAACGGACGCGGTGCTGGACCGCATCCGTCCGCTGCTGAGCCACGGCGACGTCGCAGTCGTCGCGCACGGCCACCTGGCGCGCATCCTCACCGTCCGCTGGCTCGGCCTCGACGCGTCCGCGAGCCGACTCCTCGGCCACCCGCATCCCGGCACGCTCAGCGTCCTCGCCACCGAGGACGGGCAACCTGTCATCTCCGCCTGGAACGTGCCGTAGCAGGGCCCGACTTCACCACTTCTACGAACGCAAGGGTCAACACTCCCTGGGCTTCCGCCCCAGGCGTGATCCGTATCGTAGGCGCGAAGGTTGTTCAAACGTACGGGGGTTGGGTGCACATCGCGGATCACACCAGGTGGGGCCGGGGCTTTCCGGTGAACTACCTCCTGGTTCAGGAGGACGAAGACGATGTGGAGCGACTCTGGGGAAGGTGCGCCGGCGTCGAAGGGCTGTTCGTCGACCCGGTCCCGCCGCCGCGGGAGGTCCTCACCCTTCGGGGATGCCGCCCCGATGGTCTCCTGAGCGATGTCCTGGCCGAGCCCAACGTCTCGCTGCGGAGTCTGGGCGACGTGTGCGTCGAGGTCTGGAACGACGAGAGGCCCGTGCAGTGGCGGACCCTCGTGGACGCGGTGGTGGTGGCCCACCAGCCCCACCCGGACGACCCGGCGCGGTACGACATCACCCTCGGCGCCGGCGTTCAGGGCGAGGAGGGCTCCTTCGAACTCCCGGCGGCACCGCGCTTCGAGCTCTTCGCGGGAACGCCAATCGCCGCAGCGGGTCGGTGCTCCGTTGTGGATGGTCTGTTCGAGGGACCAGTGGAGCCGTCCCCCGTTCCGATGGAGCTGATCGGTTGCGAGCCTGCGGAGCCCCTGCTCAAGGCACTGCGGCGACCCGCTCGGTCCGAGCGGGACTGGGCCCGTCTCCTGGTGCTGGACCGCCATGGTGCCGTGATGGCCGCCCCCACCGTGGGTCTGGCCATCACGGAAGCGCGACCGTCCGTGCTCGGCGGCACGCTCATCGACATCACCCTCACTGATGGAGGAGACGAGCGGCCATCGCCGGTGGCCCGCTCGATCTGGGCGGAGTGGTACCAGGGCCCGCCGGCGGAACCCAACCTGTGGGCACCGTACGACTCGCAGGGCAGGGCCGCGTGGTTGGACCTCACCACGCGTGCCTGGCGGGTGCCCACGCCCCGCCCCGATCGATCCGGAGAGGAGCACCATCTCGACGGCCGGTTCGTCACCGACGTTCCCGGGCTCCACTGCGCGATCGCCGAGGCCCTGCTCGGGCCGGGCCGCTATTTCGGGCGAGAGTGGAACGCGTTCAAGGACTGCCTGTGCGGTGGATTCGGAGTGGCCCCGCCCTTCACCTTGACCTGGCACGACTCCGAGATCGCACGCCGCGCACTGGCGGACGTTGTGCAGGATCCAGAGGGCGAACTCTCCTACTTCGAGGAGATCGTGCGGCTCCTCGAACGGCGAGGTGTCACGGTCAACCTCCGCTGAGCCGCAGGTACCCGTGCGCCTACGCCTCTGGGGCGGCCCCGCCCTCGCAACACCGACCTTGGCGGGGCCAAAGGCGCCTCCCCGTAGGCTCCTTGACAGCTCTGCCTCAGCCGACCTGCCCCGTCGGCCGCATCGTGATGTGGTTGATGTCCACGCCTTCGGGCTGGTTGATGGCGTACACGATGGTGTCCGCGATCTGCTCGGCGGTCATCGTGGCGGCTGCCTCGGGGGTGCCGCCGCGGACGTGCCAGAAGGGGGTGTCCACGACGCCGGGGGCGACAACGGTGACGCCGACTCCGTCCTGGCCCACCAGGAGGCGCGTGTTCTCGGCGAGGGCGTGGGCGGCCCACTTGGTGACGGAGTAGAGGTTGCCGGGGGTGTGGCGGACACCGGCGACCGAGCCGATGATCACGATTCGGCCCTTCGAGGTCCTCAGGTGGGGCAGGGTCGCCTGAATCAGCAGGGCGGGGCCCAGGACGTTGGTGAGGACCATGGCGCGCATGTCCTCGGGGGCGTGGGTCTCCAGGTTGCCGGGCAGGGAGAAACCGGCGTTGGCGATGACGTTGTCCAACTGGCCCCAGGTGTCCAGCACATGGCGGACGGCGGCAGCGACGTCATCCGCGTCGCCGGCGTCGCCGGTGATCGTCAGCAGCCGCTCCCCCGCCCCCGTGGTGGTGGCGAAGGCGGCCAGCTTGCCCGCGTCGCGTCCGGTGACGGCCACGCGGTGGCCCTGCTTGAGCAGGGCACGGGCGGTGGAGGCACCGATTCCGGTCGAGCCACCGGTGATCAGAGTGACGGGGTCCACGGGACGGCCTCCTCGGCGACGGGGTCATCGGTGCGAAGCGCCTGCACTATACGCAGCGATCTTCGGCGCGCGCTTCTGGATTTCTGCGACGGCTCGGCCCATCGGTACACGGTCGGCGGATCCGCCCAGCGGTAGACGGTCGGCGCCGTCACCGTGTCCCGAACGGGGCTTGGGCAAGGCAGCCGGGCACGCTCGGATCCGGTTGGAACTGATCGACCCCTGGCGCAGGTGGTGCAGGAGGTGAGCCGCTCAGCCGTTCACGCGGCGCCCTCACCACCAAAGTCCATCTGAGCGGGGACGGATTGCCACCGCCCGCTGCCGATGCTCGTCACTCCCGGGCAGCGGGCGGTGAGCCCCCGTTCGTTCAGTTCAGGCGCCACTGCTGGTTGGCGCCGCCGTTGCAGTTCCACAGCTCCAGTTGGGTGCCGTTGACGTTGCCGGACGGCTGGTCGCCGCCGGTGACGTCGAGGCACAGGCCGGACTGGACGCCGGTGATCGTGCCGTCGGAGTTCAGGCGCCACTGCTGGTTCGAGCCGCCGTTGCAGGTCCACAGCTCTACCTTGGTGCCCGCGGTGGTCGCTGCCCCGGTGGCGTCCAGGCACTGGGTGCCCCCGTACAGCCGCAGTTCGCCGGCCGCGGTCAGGGTGGCCTTCTGGTTGGTGCCGCCGTTGCAGTCCCAGATCTGGATTTTCGTGCCGGGCGCGGTCTGATTGTCGTACGCGTCGAGGCAGCGGCCCGAGGAAGCGCCGACCAGCGTGTGGGTGGTTCCGGTGCTGGTGGCCGAGCCGGTGGAGACCCGGAACAGGACGGTGGCGTGGCCGGGCACGGTGGCCGAGATCGCACCGCTGGTGGTGGTCTTCACGTGCGACCACAGGTTGTTCAGGCTGTAGCCGCTGGACGAGGCGGGCAGGCCGACCGCTGACGCGGTGGTGGAGATCGTCGCCGCACCGGAGTTCTCGTTGAACAGCGCCACCGACACGTCGCCGCCGGACAGCGGCTTGGCCAGCACGTCCAGGCCACCGGTGGAGGACACCTGCACGCCCTGCTTGCCGAGCGCGTCCTGGTCGACGGCGATGACGTCCCGGTTCCCGAGGATCGAGGCGGTGGCGGCGGAGGAGTTGGGCAGGTCGTTGCCCGTGATCAGCGGGGCGGCCATCTCGGCCCAGAGACTGAACTCGCTGCGGTCCTCGGTGAACGACATGCCGCCGTTGCCGACCTCCAGCATGTCGGGGTCGTTCCAGCCGCCCGGGCCCGCGTACTGCGCAAGCTTGACGTTGGCGTGGAAGATCGACAGCAGGGAGCCGTAGCTGTCGTTGATGTCCCCGGTGGTACGCCACATGTTGCCGACGCCCGCGCCCCAGGTCCACACGTTGTCGACGCCCCATTCGCACAGGCTGAACACGATGGCGCGGCCGCTGCTGTTGTTGGCCAGGGCGTTGCGCATGGTGGTGTCGCGCTGCTGGGCGGAGGTCCCGTCGTCGTTGCAGTTGTCGTACTTGAGCAGGTCCACGCCCCAGGAGGCGAAGCTGTTCGCGTCGGTCTGCTCGTGGCCGAGGCTGCCGGGGTAGCCGGCGCAGGTCTTGGTGCCCGCGCTCTCGTAGATGCCGAGCTTCAGGCCCTTGTTGTGCACGTACGCGGCGGTGCCGCTGATGCCGTTCGGGAACTTGACGGGGTCCGGCACGAGACGGCCCGCGGAGTCGCGGCTGCCGGCCATCCAGCAGTCGTCGATGTCGACGTAGGCGTATCCGGCCGCGGCCAGTCCGGAGGAGACCAGATAGTCGGCTACGGACTCGACCTTCTGCTCGGTGACGTTGCAGCCGAACTTGTTCCAGCTGTTCCAGCCCATCGGCGGGGTCAGCGCCAGCCCGTTGGGCAGCGCTGCGGCCTGTGGCGCCGTGCCCAGGACGTAGCCGACCAACGCGGCGAGCAGGGCCAGGACGGTGCCGACCGCGGTGCCCGTGCGTCTGCCGGCGGACTTGCGGCGGCTGCCGGTGCGGATCGAGTCGCACGCGGAGCGGGGTTCGCGAGGTTGCGGAAGGGGGCGGGCTAAGCGGAGCGCGCGGGGCATGTGGAGGCGCACGTTGTCCTTCTTTCGGGCGGGGGGCTACCCGATGGCCACTCGGGCACGAGTGACCATGCGTCAAATGCGCTCACTGCGAGAACGGTTGCGGGGGTGACCACGACGCATGACGGGTAAGGGTGGAAAGTTTTGGATTCTGTGCGAATGCCGGGGCATACCGTCGCAGTCCGCACAGGCTTCGTCAAGGGTTTACACAGGCACCGGGGTGAAACCGGTCATCGCCGCTTCGACCGTGGGCCACAGGAAGCTCATTCCACGATCGCGCTCGGTTCCCCTTCAGCCGACATTGCGCCGACGACCGAGGGCGGGGCGCCGAAGCGGGCCAAGCAGTGCCAGACCTTCTTCAGCGCCTGCGCGTCGTGCTGGCCTGTGCGGGCGGCCCTGCCGATTGCCCAAGGGTCCAGGCACCCCTCGACCGCGATCTCGGTGCCGAGGTCGACGTACTCCTGACCCCGATATCCGGGATGTCGCCGCAGGTGCTCCACGGGCAGCCGGAAGCCGGGATGCCACTCGATCGCGCACGGAAGTCGGCGGGCCGCCTCCTCCACCTCCGTGTCGCGGTAGCTGGGATCCAAGACCAGTGCCTCGACGTCCCGGTCGAATCTGACGGAGCCGTGCACGTGAGCCTCGACGTGTCCGTCCAGTGCGTCCAGCCCGTCGGCCTCGGCCATGCCGATCAGGGCGAAGCGGGACTCCACGGCGAAGGCCGTGGGCTCCGTCGAGCTGTCCGGGTAGCAGAAGGTCGCGCGTTCGAGCGTGTCGGCGGTGAGCCGGAAGTGCGAGGATCCGAATCGAGGCGCCCCGCCGACCGACGAGTTCCGATGATTCAGGGCCCCGTAGACAGGGCGCTCGTGCGGTGCCGCCTGATCGTATGCGCCGCCGAAGATGCGGCTCTCCCATCGCCACCGGTCTCCGCCGGGGTACGCGGTCAGGCCACCGTTGCTGGTGCCCGTCACGAACTGCGAGTAGTAGACGCCCTCGTCCGCCATCCGCAGCAGGAGGAGTCGATCGCCCACCATACGGTCGGGGTGAAAGTTCATGGTGAGCTTCGGACCGGGCGCGAGAGGGTCTCCGTACGAACGAGCCGCCACGTGCCGCAGGGCTGAGTGGTGAGGCGACCGGGGAGTGTCAGTGCCAGCGACCATCCCCGCAGTCTGCGGGAACGCCTACGCTCGCCACACGCGAATTTCGTCCTCATGCCCCCTCATCACGCAGTCCGGCAAAGACCAGCGTTGACGCCGGTGGCACACAGGCACAGGTCCATCCGGCCGTCCACGGGGACGGCCCAGGCGTGCAGGGGCCGTCCCCCGGCAAGGCTCCCCCGCCCGTCCTAAACGGCCGCCGTCGTCTCCGTCCCCCCGGGCAGGCCCAGGCCCCGGCGCCCGGTTTCGTTCAGCTGGTCGACGGTGAACCGGCCGTTCCAGGAACGCTCGTAGTGCTCCTCTGGGAAGTCGCTCGGGCTGGAGCCGGTGGTGAAGGCGTGCCTGACGTCGGCCGCGTACTTCTCGTTGCGGGCGCACCAGGGTGCGGCGGGGATGTACATGACGTTGCCCCAGCCCTGCTGGTTCTCGACGGGAGCGACGCTGTGGATCATGTCGCAGTGCCACCAGACGGAGTCGCCGGCCTTGACGTCGGGGATCGGGGTGAGGGCGCGGTAGAGGTCAGGGTGCCAGCGCTTGGTCACAGGGAAGACCTGGTTGGGGCGCACACCGCACATGGAGTCCTCGGGGACGTCCGGCAGCAGGGGGCGCAGCAGGAGGTACGCCATCACCTCCGGGATCGGGACGGTGTGCAGGACTCCCTGGTCGGCGTCCATGTCGGACAGCGCGGTCCAGCCCTGGAAGGTGCGGAACGCGGAGCACATGGTGGAGCCGGGGTACTGGGGTCCGTCCGTGCGGTGGGCGGGGTCCCAGGGGTCGTAACGCTCCACCTGGCCGCTGAACAGGTGGCGGAACGCCCGCTGGTACTCCTCGGTCATCCACAGGTCGAGGGTCCCGGGGTCGCAGTGGGTGCCGAGGCCGGAGGAGTCCGTGCCTGGCCGACGGCGGCGGATACGGTCGGGGTAGAGGGCGTCGCGGTCGGGGTCGAACCACCGCCTGCCCTCGTCGTCGGTGTGCTTCCAGAAGGAGTTCAGGAAGGACTGGACGGTTGCCATCCGCCCGGACTGGCGGGCCGACATCTGGGCCTGCGACCAGTAGACGGGGTAGATCTCGGGCTTCGAGCCGACGCTGCCGAAGAAGTCGTCGCCGGGGCCGGTGTAGGTCTCGAAGAACTTGTTGCGCTCGACGTAGTCGACGATGTCCCGGTCCCAGGCGCGCGCCTGTTCGTGCGGGAAGTGGCCGCGCACGACCAGACAGCCGCGCTGCTCGAGCTTGGCCCGCTCGGCCGGGGAGACGGTGCCTGCGGCGATCGCGTCGTAGTCCAGGACGGGCCAGATCTCCTCGCCGCGCTCGCGGTCGGCCTCGATCTCCGCGATGCGTGCCCAGACGCGCTCTTCGACGGCCGCGAAGGCCTGCTCCACCGTGCGGCCGTGCGCCTCGATGCGGGCGCGCAGGGCGCGCTTGATCTCACGGACGGCCGCGGCGATGTCTTCGGGGGTCTGGTTCCAGTGCGGCAGTGAGGGTACGGCGCGCTGCTCGGCGGTGAGCGTCATCTCAGCTCCTTTAGTCAGGACTCCTTACTAGAGGAACGTAACCCCCGGTGCATCTTTAGGCAAGAGTCCTTACTAAACTGCTCGCATGACCGCGCCGAAACCGTCCCTGGAACTGCTGCGGGCCCTGACGGACGAGAACGTGCTGCGGGTCCTGATGGCCCACGACCGGCTCACCCGGGCCGAGATCGCCGCCAGGACCGGCATCTCCAAGCCGACCATCTCCGAGAGCGTCCAGCGCCTCGAGCAGGCCGGGCTCGTCGTCGACACCGGCGAGCGCACCACCGGGCGGGGCCGAGTCGGCTCGTACTACGCGCTGGCACCGCACCTCGGTACCGCCCTGGTCGCGAGCATCACCCCGCACGGCGTCGTCGCCGAGGCCGTGGACGCCCGGGGACGCACCCATGGAGAGGTCCGCACCGCGCTGCACGCCGACGCGGGACAGGAAGCGGCGGCCGAGGCGCTCGGCGCGGCGGCCGCCCGGCTCGGCGAGTCAGCCGGCCCGCTGCGTCTGGCGGTCGTGAGCGCCGCCGACCCCGTCGACCGGGCGACCGGCCGCCTGGTGCACCTGCCGGACGCCCCGTTCCTCGTGGGCGCGCTCGATCCGCCCGCCGTCCTGGCCGGCACGGTGACCGGCCCGGTCCTCGTGGACAACGACGTCAACTGGGCCGCACGCGCGGAGTACGAGCAGGGCTGCGTGCAGGGCGTCGACGACTTCGTGTACCTCCACCTCGGAGAGGGCCTCGGCTGCGCGGTGGTCGGCGACGGCGTCGTGCGCCGTGGACATGGCGGCCTCGTCGGGGAGGTCGCGCACCTGTACACCGCCGGCCCGGACGGGCGGGCCATGGCCTTCACCGAGGTGTTCGCCGCGCTCGACCTGCGCCGCGACGCGTCCACCGCCGTCGACGTGCCGAGACTGCTGGACCTCCTGGACACCTCCGACGCACGCGCCGAGCGCGTACGCCTCGCTCTCGCGCACGCCATCGGCGGTGTCCTGGCCGGCGCCCTCGCCTTCGCCGACCCTCGTACGGTCGTCCTGGGCGGGCCCTGGGGCTCCCACCCCCGCCTGATCGACGCGATCGAGGAACACCTCGCCCGCTCGCCACGTTCCGTACCGCTCATCGCCGCGGCCCTGCCCCTGCCGGAGCTGACCGGAGCGCGCGCCCGCGCCGTCGAGGAACTCGGTTCCCAGATCGTCCGCTCCGCCCACCCCACGGCGCAGTGGTGACGCCCCTCGACACCCTCAAGGCCCCCAAGGCCTCGACACTTTCAACGCCTCAACCCCCTCATCCCTTTCCGTACCGAACCACCCGGAACACGATGACCACGCGAACCGCGCCCGCCCCTGCCCCTACGCTCGCCCCTGCCTCTACTCCCGCCCCTGCCCCTGCTCCCTCCACCGGCCGTCCCGACATCAGGCTCGTCGTCAGCGACATGGACGGCACCCTGCTCGACGCCGAGGGGCGCGTCCCGGAGGGGCTTTGGCCCCTGCTCACCGACCTGCGCCGTCGGGGCGTCGTCTTCAGTCCGGCCAGCGGACGTCAGTACGCGACGCTGGCGCACCTCTTCGGCGGCGCGGACGACGGGATGGTCTTCATAGCGGAGAACGGCGCGTTCGTCGTCCGCGACGGCGCAGAAGTCTCCTCCGACCCTCTCGACCCCGCCGTCTCCGCGCGCCTGGTCAAGTCCGTCCGGCAGCTCGCGGACGAGGGCGTGAACGTGGGCGTCGTCGTATGCGGCAAGCGCGCGGCCTACATCGAACGCCGTGACCCGGCCTTTCTCGACGAGGTCGTCCGCTACTACCACGCACACGAACTCGTCGACGACGCCACCGCGGTGGACGACGAGATCGTCAAGGTCGCGATCTTCGACTTCGGACAGATCGAGCGCACCACGGCGCCCGCCCTCGCCTCGTTCGCCGACACCCACCGGGTCGTCGTCTCCAGTGAGCACTGGATCGACGTCATGAACCACACGGCCGACAAGGGAGTCGCCGTGCGCCGGCTCCAGGAGCACCTGGGCATCGGCCCGGACCAGACCATGGTGTTCGGGGACTATCTGAACGACCTCGGCATGCTCGACGCCGCCGAATGGTCGTACGCGATGGCCAACGCCCACCCCGACGTCCTCGCCCGGGCGCGCCATATGGCTCCCGCGCACACCGACGACGGTGTCGTACGCACCATCAGGAACGTTCTGGACATCTGAGCCGGCCCCGTCCCACGGAGGCACTCCCCCGTCGGACAGTCCTTGACTGCATGGACGTCGCGCCATCCGCTCCGCGAGGAAACGGCTCTAGGTGGAGTCGTACTCGCTCATGAGCGGGCGGCGCGGGGGACGTTGGCCGGCCGGCGGGTGACCCACGGAACCGCTCCTCGCCCGGGCCGGGAGATCTGGAGGCCCTTCACGATCGAGGGTGTGGTCGCGGGCCGGAGCTTCCTTCTCCCGCGGCGCTACCGGCCTGGGTGCGTGGCTCTCTGTCGGCGACGCGGAGGCCGTCGATCATGAAAGCCGCGAAACGGCGTACGGCCGCGTCGCGCGTGGGGGCGGGTGCGGCGGTGAGCCCGCGGCCGGCGAGGAGAATGACGACGAAGTCATCGAACACGAAGTCCGGACGTAGCCGACCGGCAGCCTGCGCGCGGCGGATGATGGTCGAGACGACGCGGCCCAGCTCCTCGCGGTGTGCCTCGAAGTCGACGACGTCGGGGTGTGCCGACATGAACGCGTCCGTGAAGCCCTGGTTGCGCGCGTTGAGGAGCAGGGTGCGCTCGATGACGTCGCAGAACCCGCGCCACGGATCCGGGTCGGCGGCGCCGTCGTAGACGATCGAGCTGCACTCGACGAGCTCGTCCTCGAACGCCTCGAGCACCAAGTCCTGCTTCGTCGGGAACCGGCGGTACAGGGTCGCGGGCCCGACATCCGCACGCCGGGCGATCTGTCGCATCGTCACCTCCAGCCCGGACTTCGCGAAGAGCTCCCGGGCCGCCGCGAGGACACGGTCGCGATTCTCCCTCGCGTCGACACGCAGCTGGTGAGTCATCTTTCAGGCGATCTCTCTCACATCGGCAAGTGGACGCATGCGTCCGTTACGTTCGATCGTACGGGAGCCAACCGGCTCGAACCAGTTGGGAGCGACGCATGCGAGCAGTCTCGATCCGTACCTTCGGCAGCCCGGACGGCATGGAGGTCGTCTCTGTCCCCGTCCCCGACCCAAACGCAGGCGAGGTCGTCATCCGGACCGCGGCGATCGGGGTCGGCGGCGTCGACGCGGTGATCCGGCGCGGCACGCTGGGCGCACTCGGCCCGGCCATGTCCCGCGATGGTCTGGTGCCTGGAAGCGAGGTGGCCGGCACGATCACCGCCGTTGGAGCGGGCGTCGAGGCGTCGTGGCTCAACCGACGTGTCTGGGCGTTCACCGGCGTCTCTGGCGGCTACGCCGAGTACGTGGTCGCGCGGATCGAGAACGTCACGCCACTTCCCGCCGGCCTGACGCCCGTGGACGCGGTGACACTCGGCAGCGCGGGCCCGGTGGCGCACTTCGCCCTGCAGCAGGCGCACTTCGCCAAGGACGAATCCGTGCTGGTACGTGGCGCGGCCGGCAGCATCGGCATCGCAGCCGTCGAGATCGCAGCCCGCGCGGGCGCGGGGGCAGTCGCGGTGACTACGTCGTCAGCCGAGCGGGGCGAGCGGCTGATGGAGTATGGCGCGACACATGTGCTCGACCGTGGTGGGAACAGTACGCTTGGGCCCGAGCCGGCCGGCTTCGATGTGATCGTCGACATCGTCGCTGGGCCCGCGCTGCCCTCGTTCCTCGCGCGACTCTCACCCAATGGTCGACTAGTGCTGGTCGGCCTCGTTGCCGGGCCTCCTCCGGCGGACTTCGGGTCGGTGCTGCTGAGCCGGTTCCGGCGGTCTGTGTCGGTCGCAACCTTCAGTCTGGACACAGTGCCGCGAGCTGACCTGGCCCGGATACGCGCCGACCAGTTCGAGGCCGCGGTGAAGGGCGACCTCAGCACCGTCGTCCACGCCGTCCTCCCGCTCGAAGCAGCAGCAGACGCCCACCGGCGGATGGACGCCGGCGAGGTCTTCGGGCGCATCGTCCTGACACCGTGACCTACGGTCGTCGTTGACCTCTTGCAGGAGGGCCCCGCTCACAAGGACGGTCAAGTCATCCCAGCGCAGGGTCTAGAAGCTCAGCGTCTTCTATTGATGGGGTCTTCACCGGGGTCGCCTGGTCTGCTTCGATCGTCCTGGTCCGCCTCGGCTGCTTCCCGGAAGGTGACGACCGCCTCACCGTTTTCCCGCGCCCATGCGGTGAGCATCCTGATGGGCTCCTCCAGGGTTCGCCCGAGATCGGTCAGGCCGTACTCCACGCGCGGCGGCGCCTCGGCGTACGCGTGCCGCTCGACGAGCCCGTTGGCTTGGAGCCGGCGCAGCGTCTGGGTCAGTACCTTGCGCGAGATGCCACCGCTCAGCTCGACCAGCTCGCCGTGGCGCAACGGGCCATCGGTCAGCGCGAAGAGCGTGACCATGGACCACTTGCTGGCGATGATCTCCATGGCCAGGAGGGCGGGACAGTCGGCGAGGAAGGCAATTCCAGGTCGCAAGCTCACGCCCCGAAGGTTACCTGGAGGTACCTAACGGCTGCCTATCGTCGTCGAGGTGCGCACGCCTCTTACTCGCATCTCCATGATTGAGGTTCAGCCATGTTCGTCTCCCTTGCCGTCCTTACCGTGTTCGTGTCGGCAGTTCTCCTGGTATCGGCCGGGGCCAAGTCTCTGCGGACGCGGCACATCACCGAGCAGATGTCCACCCTGGGAGTACCGGAGGGCATGATGGCCTTCCTGACTGGTGCTCAGGTCGCGGGCGCGGCCGGTGCGATCGCCGGACTCCGGTGGGGACCTGTCGGAATCGCCGCCGCGATCGGCCTGACGCTCTATTTCGCCGGGGCGGTCGCCTTCCACCTGCGCGTCGGCGACCGCAAGGGCGCGCTTCCGGCGGTGGTCCTCACCGTGGCCTCCGTCGCCCTGATAATGCTGCGCGCTGCCACCCTCTGACGGCGGACAGCCGATCTGACACGGGCCTTGATCGTGCTGGGTGAGGCCGGTCTCCTCTGAGGGCAGCCACCGTTGATCATCGTGAGTTGTTTCGACGAACGAGGATCGGCCGAGGGCCGGGGGCCACACCGCAGGCCCTGCCTGGTGGCGTTCGTCATTCGAGGGCCTGGTCGGCAAAGTGGCGGGCCGGTTCGCCCGGTTGGAACCGCGCCACCGAGGCACTTCCGGTGGCGCGGGCGGAGTGCAGCGGAAGTGCGGCGAACGACCAACCCTGGTCAGCCAGCCGGTTGCGTCGTCGTCGGGTCGTTCCGCGGTGGGAGCCCGCCCCACTGAGGGGACGGGGACGGCGCCGGTGGGGTGATGGATTTCCCCTTGCCCCAGTCTCGGTACGTCACCGAGAAGGGGTCGACGGTGAACTGGGAAAGATAGTCCGTGTCGTCGTGGCGGAAGGGGACGGTCATATTCAGGGACACCGGCAGGTGGTCGGTGCCTGTGACGAGGGTGAAGGAGACTTCCTTGCCCGGACTCGCCTTGGCGTAGGGGCGGTAGAAGAAGGCCCCCGTCGGGTCGGCAGCCAGGGTCGAGAGGGCGACCCTGCCGGTGAGTTCCCGTCCACCGCGGTCGGTTTCGCGGAAGTGGTCGGCGTGTGCGATCAGCGCCGCGAGGTGTTCCGGTGACGCCAGCCAGCGCGTCTGCAGGGCGTTGCCGACGGCGGAGTCGTCCGTCGCGGCACCGGCGTCGCCGACGTAGGTGGTCGGCCCGTACGTCGCCGAGTCGGTGGTGGGAGAGTTGTCCGGGGTCACCCAGGCGTGGTTCCCGATCACCACGACGTCCGGGGGGAACCACGGGTCCTCTCCCGGCTCGTACAGGACGTGGGTCGCGGCGGCCCGCGTACGACCCGAGGACATGTCGATACGTCCCTGGCCGTGGAATTCCGCCGGGTCACTGACATTGCGTGCATCGATGTCGAACGCGGTCACGCGGCGGCCGACCATGGCCTGTTGGACCGCGCGGGCGGCCCGTTCCTGGGGGCTCAGGTTCGCCGCGTCTGCCGACGTGTCGGCGCCGGGGGCGGAAGACGCCGCCGCGGAGGGGCTTTCCCGCGCGTCGGGCGGCCCCGCCGCGCATCCGGTCGCCGTGACGGCCACCGCCGTCAGGCCGATCCACAACCCTCGTACACGCACCACGTTCCCCCGTGTCCCCATGCCTCGACCGCTCGCCCGCGCACCGGGCCATGTCACTGCCACGCGGTCGGGTTGCGAATCTATAGCCCAAATGCGCTGTTGGGTGAGGTATGTCGAAATGTGCCGAGCAATCGGCAGGCGGATGCACGGTCGCGCCGGTGTCGATGACCGGGAAAGCGCATTGCGGGCCCATGCCGGCCGGGCGCGGGGGGAGTTCAGAGAAGCGACGCCGATATCGTCAGTATGACGATATGATGGAGACTCGTTGGACGGGCGCGTACGTACGCCCGTCCCCCATGCCCGAAACCGGCCTCGGAGGATCCTGTGACGCTCGGCGAAGACACCCCCGGCACGGTCGACGTGCGCTGCGAACGGCTCGTGCCGGGCGACCCTTCCTGGCTCTGCTACATGCACCTGGCGCACTCCAAGCTCCTCGCCCCGCTCGCGGACGCGGCCGTCGAGCAGCCGGCCCAACTGCCGGACGGAGTGGACCCGGTGGCCGCCCTGACGGCCTGGGAGGCGCTGCGCGCCGCGCTCCCCGAGGGGCTGCTCACTGATGTTCCCGACTACGTCGACCCCTTCGCCGAACCCGGCAACCCTGGGGAATCGGTCGTGGACCGGATCTGCCGGCAGGCGACGGAGGAGCGCGACCGGGTCGCCCGGGGCAGCGGCCTGTGGAGCCCCGACGGCCGCGAACACATACCCGTCCACCTGGTGGAGATCGCGGCACGGGACCTCGACACCCTCGAGGCCCTCGTGGACCGACTGACGACGGTTCTGAAGGGTCGGCTGCACGGCAGCGCCCTGCTGGACCGGATCGCGGAACAGCACCCGTCCCCGCTCGGCCCGTCCACCCCCTCGAGCCTGTGCAACAACCTGCGGATCATGCTCGACACGCTCCGCCCCGAGCCGGAGCCGCAGGACCTGGCACTGCTGCGGCCCCTGCTCGCCCCGGCGGACGGGGCGGACACCGGCGCACCGGCACGGCGGGTACTGACCGCCGAACAGGAGGCCGCCTACCAGCGTTTCGCGTACCGGATCGCCGACATCGCCTGCGCGGGCGACATGCGGGACAGCGCGTCCTTCGCCTGGCGCTACTGACGGCGGTACTGACGGCGGCGCGACACCGGCGCGTACGGCGGCTGGGTGCCACGACGGTACGACACAGGTGCGGTGCGACGGCCGGGTGCCACGGCGGTACGACACCGTCGCGGGACGTCAGCCGCGGCGGGCACGCCCGTACTGCCGGGCCAGGGCGTGGAAGGCCGCCTTGGGCTGCCAGTGCACGCCGGAGGCAGGGTCGCCGGGGCGGTCCTCGATGGTCTTCACGATGCTGTAGCTCGCCGTGTCGAGGTCGTGGCGCGGGTCTCGCGGGCGATGCGGTGCGTCGCGGGAGACGAAGGTGTACGCCATCGCCGAGTACAGCCCCATCGTCTCGAACGCGGCCAGTACGTCCGTCAGATACCGGGCCTGGGCGCGCTCGCTGCGCACGACACCCGCCTCGATCTCCGGCGGTTCCTTCGTATGGTCGACGACGTCCCAGCCCATGCCGCCGCGCTCCGGCGCGCCCTCGAAGGTGCAGCAGCCGAACTCCATGACGGCTACGGGCTTTCCGAAGCGGCGGTAGGCGGCGAGGTCGCGGAGGTAGTCCGAGGGCCGTCGGAAGTACGCGTAGTAGTCGATGCCCACGAGGTCGAAGAGACGCCAGTCGACGTCCTCGTCCTGGGCCGCAGCGTACGTCAGTCGCCCCTTGAAGACGGACCGGCCCACCTTCGCGGCCTTCGCGGTGAACCGGTGCAGCCGCCGGGTCATGAGCACCGGGTCGAAGTTGCCCTTGAGCAGGTTCTCGACGCGCTCCTGGGCGTTCGCGCCGGGCACGATGCCGGGGACGTACAGCACGAACTCGCAGCCGACGCTCAGATGCACGCCGGCGCCCTGCCGCCGCAGCCGCTCGGCGTACCGGCCCGTCTCCGCGAGATGGTCCAGGATCTCCCGCTCGGGCACGTCCCCGAGGGTCGGTTCGAGCCAGACGTTCAGGCCCCTCTCCGCCGCCTCGACCGCGGTCGCGGTCAGCCGTGCGACACCATCTCCTGTGACCTTGACGGAATCGGCGTGCAGGTCACGGGAGATGGCGCGCAGGTCCGCGCGCATGGTCCTGGAGTTCCAGGCCGTCGCGGGCGTCTCTCCGGCGCCGACCTCGTACACGACGCCCCGGTGGGTCAGCCCACGCCGGCCGGACGCCGGCCGCCCGTCCGAGGCCGCGGCCTGCCCCGCCGTGCCGACGGGCAGCGCCACCGCGCCCCCGACGGCCGCCGCCATCCCCAGAAACCGCGCCCGGCTGATCCCCGACGTCCCTCGCATCGCGCCTCCCGACTCCCGCACCGGCGTCCTTCGCCTCTGCCCCAGTCTGGGAAGCCACCCGGCTGCACGCCGTCGGTCGAAGGTCTACGGCGACGGTCCGAAGGTATGGATGTTCGGGAGCGCTCGCCTTCCTCGAGATCGCTACGAGCACGCAATCCGAGCGGGCCGGCGCCGAGTTCCGGTCAGGCGGCGTCGATCCGGTCGAGCAGTTCCCGGGCCTCGACGGTGTTGCGGTGATCCGGGCCGAACGCGTGCAGGCCGGCATCGTGGGCGGCCGTGGCATGGGAGCGGGCCTCGGCGGTGCGCCCCAGTCCCAGCAGGGCGGTCGCCCTGGCCAGATCGACGGCGGCGGACTCCGCGGTGCGGTTTTCGAGGGTGCGGTACAGCCGATCGGCGTACTCCACTTCGGCGAGGGCCTCCTCGTGGCGGGCCTGGCCGTTGAAGCTGCGGGCCAGGCCGAGTCGCAGGACCACGGTGAAGCGGTCCGCCTCCCGGTGGTCGGCCAGCGCCTCGCGGATGACCGACTCGGCCTGTTGGTGGTGGCCTTGGGCGTTGAGCGCGAAGGCCAGACCGTTGCGTGCGCCGGCGCCGAGGAGCCGCATCTCCGGACCCGTGCCGCGGGCCGCGGCCTCGGCGATCGCCGCGCACTCGGCTGCGCCTTCTGCGGCGCGGCCGAGCACGGGCAGCGTCTGGGCGCGGTCCGAGCGCAGCTTGAGGGTCTGGACGTGCTCGGCGCCGAAGGTCTTGCGGAGGACCGGAAGCAGTTCGTCGTACGCGGCCACGGCCTCGGCGTGACGGCCCTGGGCGCTCGTGGCGAGCGCGGCGATGCCCAGCGCGATCGGCGCCCATGCGTCACCGGGCCGCCGGGAGCGAGCCGCGGCAACGGCACGGGCCTCCGTCTCGGCCTCGGCGTATCGCCCGGTCGCGTACAGGGTGGCCGCCGACCGCAACGGGCCCTTTCGTATCTCTTCGAGCTCGTATCGGCCCCGCCGGAAGAATCGCATGCGCAGATCCTACGAACTCCACGCACGCACGTTCGATGGCGGGGTCACCGTTGCACGTCGCTCTGTCTCACTCAACTCCCGTCGTGAGTGGCCGACTTGACGGGCCGCGGCGCTCGGTCGAGCTGGCGGGGGCACCCTTCCGGGTTCCGTCGGGCCGCGGACCCATGCCTCATGCGAGTCACCGCTCCGGTCAGCGGTGTTCCGGGTTGTCGGCTCCCGGGCGGCAGCCCGCGTCCCATTCCGAGCGCTGGTTGCCGTAGGCGGGAATTCCCCCGGCTCGCTTGAGGAGGGCCGCGAGATGGAGGAGGTTCCAGGTCATGAAGCTGGTGTTGCGGTTGGTGAAGTCGTTCTCGGGGCCGCCCGAGCCCGGGTCGAGGTAGGACGGGCCGGGGCCCGCAGCGCCGATCCAGCCGGCGTCCGCCTGGGGCGGGATCGTGTAGCCGAGGTGCTGGAGGCTGTAGAGGACGTTCATCGCACAGTGCTTGACGCCGTCCTCGTTGCCGGTGATCAGACAGCCGCCGACGCGCCCGTAGTAGGCGTACTGGCCCTGGGAGTTCAGGAGCGACGAGCAGGCGTAGAGACGCTCGATGACCCTCTTCGTCACCGAGCTGTTGTCGCCGAGCCAGATCGGGCCGGCGAGCACGAGGATGTCGGCGGCCATCACCTTCTCGTACAGGGCCGGCCACTCGTCCGTCGCGAAGCCGTGCTCGGTCATGTCGGGGTAGACACCGGTGGCGATGTCGTGGTCGATCGCCCGGATCTCGGCCGTCGACACGCCCTGCGCGTCCATGATCGAACGGCTCTTGTCGATCAGCCCCTGGGTGTGGCTGAGCTGCGGGGACGGTTTGAGGGTGCAGTTGATGAAGAGCGCGCTGAGATCGTCGAACCGGTGGGAGGAGGATGCGTCCATGCCGGGCAGCGTCTCGCGCGTGGGGCGTTGTGTCCCGGTTCGACGCGCCCGTGAGGTCTTACAGGGTGATGACGTGTCCGGCGGGTCACGGTGCCGGGCGGGCCGGCGGACCTAGCGTGGCCGTATGCGTGTACTGGTCACCGGCGGTGCCGGGTTCATCGGGTCCCATCTCGTCGATGTGCTGAGGGAGCGGGGGCACGAACCGGTCGTGTTCGACCTCCGCAAGGATCCCGGCGCCGACGTGCGTGACCCCGCCGCCGTGGAACGGGCGCTCGCCGGGGTCGATGCGGTGTGCCATCAGGCGGCGATGGTCGGGCTGGGCAACGGCGTCCTCGACGCGGCGGAGTACGTCTCCCGCAACGACCTGGGCACGGCCGTGCTGCTCGCCGCCATGGCGGAGGCGAGGGTGAGGCGTCTCGTGATGGCCGGGTCGATGGTCGTCTACGGGGAGGGGCGGTACGTGTGCCCGCGGCACGGAACCGTGCGGCCCGGGCCGCGCGCCGTCGGTGACCTCGAAGCGGGCCGTTTCGAGCCCGCTTGCCCGGAGTGCGGGCAGGACCTGGCTCCCGGTCTGGTCGGCGAGGAGGCTCCGGCCGATCCGCGCAACGTGTACGCCACGACCAAGCTCGCCCAGGAGCATCTGGCCGCCGCGTGGGCCCGCTGTACCGGCGGGTCGGCGGTGTCCTTGCGCTACCACAACGTGTACGGGCCCCGGATGCCCCGCGACACCCCGTACGCCGGGGTGGCCTCCTTCTTCCGTTCCTCGCTGGCCCGCGGCGATGCTCCGCGCGTCTTCGAGGACGGGCGGCAGCGGCGGGACTTCGTGCATGTGCGCGATGTCGCCGCGGCCAACGTCGCCGCGCTGGAGGCCGAGGCGCGGGAGGGGGCGCTGACCGCGTACAACACCGGCAGCGGAGACCCGCACACCGTCGGGGAGATGGCCCGGGCGTTGGCCACAGCCTGCGGCGGGCCCGAGCCGGTCGTCACCGGCGCGTACCGGCTCGGGGACGTACGGCACATCACCGCGGACTCCTCGCGCCTGCGGAACGAACTGGGCTGGAAGCCGGCGGTCGCCTTCGAGGAGGGAATGGCGGAGTTCGCGCGGGCGGGGATGCGGGAGGGGTAGGGCCTGTACGACGCTTCGCGGCGTCGCCCGAGGGCGGCCCGGCGGTGTGATGGGGGTGCCCCTGCTCAAGCGGAGCCGAGAGCGCGAAGGAACGGGCTCTCGGCGCCCGCGTTGCCGAAGGTACGCAGGGCGGCACCGCATCGAAATGGGAGCCCACGCGCATCCGGGTCCGGAAGCCAAGCCGGCCGAGGCCGCCTGACAGCGGGAGCCGCCGAGCCGAAGGCGCCCCCGTTCACGCAGGTGCAGCCGGCAGCACCACCTCGAACCGGCAGCCACCAGGGATGTTGCGTACCGTGGCACGGCCCCGGTGCGCCTCCACGATGCCCCTGACGATGGCCAGCCCCAGGCCCGCCCCCGCCGGCGGCGTCCGCGCGTGCGTGCCACGCCAGCCGGTGTCGAAGACGCGGGGCAGGTCGGCCTCGGGGATGCCGCCGCAGCCGTCCGACACGGAGAGCACCACACCGTCGGGTGAGCGCTCGGCGGCGATCGCGACGGTGCCGTCGGCCGGGGTCCGGCGGATCGCGTTGACCAGCAGGTTGCCCAGGACGCGGCTCATCTCCTTGGCGTCCACCTCGACCGGTACCGGCTCCACGCCGACGCCGACCAGCCGCACGCCGTGTTCCTGGGCGAGCGGGTCGGCGCCCGCCAGGGCGTCACCGACCAGGTCGTACAGGGAGATGCGGGAGGGAGTGAGCGGCAGCGTCCCCGCGTGGATGCGGGAGAGCTCGAAGAGGTCGCCGACCATGCCGTTGAGGCGATCGACCTCGGTGCGCATCTGCCTCAGGTAGCGGTGGGGGTCGGCGGCGACCCCGTCCTCCAGTGCCTCCGCCATGGCCCGCAGGCCGGCCAGCGGGGTGCGCAGGTCGTGCGAGATCCAGGCGACGAGTTCCCGCCGGGATCGCTCGAGGGTGCGCTCGCGGTCCCTGGACTCGGCCAGCCTGGCGCTGGTGGCCGCCAGTTCCCGGCTCACCGCCTCCAGTTCGGCGGTGGCCGGGGCGGGTGGCGCGGTGAACCGCCCTTCGGCGAACGAGCGTGCGGCGTCGGCGAGTTCGCGGCTGCGTTCCACCACCCATCGGCCCAGCAGCAGCGCGGTGCCGAGAGAGACCGCGGCGGCCATGGCGACGACCGTCGTCACGACGCTCAGGTCGTGCGGGGAGAGGAACATCGCCCAGGCGACGGCGAGGGTGCCCGCGAGCATCGCGACGACCCCGACCGCCGCGACCACGGCGAGCGAGGCGGTCAGCGAGCGGCGGCGGATCAGCCGCAGCACGCCCGCTCCGGCGAGGCCGGTGACGGCGGCGCCGGCGAAGGCGTACAGGGCGATGAGCAAGGTGTCCCGCACGGTCATTCACCACCCGGTTCGAAGCGGTAGCCCACGCCCCACACGGTCTGGATCAGGCGGGGCCGGGCCGGGTCGTCCTCGACCTTGCCGCGCAGCCGGCGGACATGGACGGTGACGGTGGAGAGGTCTCCGAAGTCCCACCCCCACACCTCACGCATCAGGTCCTCCCGGCTGAAGGCCCGGCCGGGGTGGCGCAGGAAGAACGAGAGCAGGTCGAACTCGCGGAGTGTCAGGGCGAGTTCGGCGCCGTCGCGGGTGGCCCTGCGGGCGGCGGGATCGACGGCGACCCCTGCCGCCCGGAGGGGAGGCGTCGCGGCGTCGGGCCGGGAACGGCGCAGTACGGACTCCACGCGCAGCACCAGTTCCCGGGGGCTGAACGGCTTGGTGACGTAGTCGTCGGCGCCGACCTCCAGGCCGAGGATGCGGTCCTCCTCGTCGCCGCGCGCCGTCAGCATGATGACCGGCACGGGGCCATCGGCGCGCAGCAGCCTGCACACCTCCAGACCGTCCATACCGGGCAGCATCAGGTCCAGGACCACCAGGTCGGGCCGGTGTTCTCCGGCGCGTGCGAGGGCGGTCGGCCCGTCGTCTGCGCGGTCGACGAGGTAGCCGGCGCGGTCGAGGTAGCCGGCGACCACCTCGGAGACGGTCGGGTCGTCGTCCACGACCAGGACCCGGGCGGTTCGGTCCGCGCCCGGCGCTTTCACGGGCTCGTACGACTGTTGCATCGCTCCAGCCTCGCACCCCGGCGGCCTCCGCAGGGGGCGCGGTCCCCTGAGCGGGTCCGACGTCCGTGTTTCGTAAGGAGCGCCCGCCCGATATGCCCTGTTCGCGTTCGTACAGTGAAAGCCGTGACCATCTCACCACCCTCAGACGTCGACGTCGTCCTGCCGTGCCTGAACGAGGCGGAGGCCCTGCCCTGGGTCCTCGCCCGGATCCCGGCCCGCTGGCGGGCGATCGTGGTCGACAACGGTTCCACCGACGGCTCGGCGGAGGCAGCCCGCGCGCTCGGCGCGACCGTCGTGCACGAGCCGCGCCGCGGCTTCGGCTCGGCCTGCCACGCGGGACTGACCGCCGCGACCGCGGAGGTCGTCTGCTTCTGCGACTGCGACGCCTCCCTCGACCCGGCGCTGCTCGTGCCCTTCGTCGAGGAGATCCGCGGCGGCGAGGCCGACCTGGTCCTCGGGCGGCGCCGGCCGCAGGGCCGGGCCGCCTGGCCCGCGCACGCCCGCGCGGGGAACCTGGCGCTGGCGCGCCTGCTGCGCCGCCGCACCGGGCTGCGCCTGCACGATCTGGGTCCCTTGCGCGCCGCCCGGCGTGAGCAGCTGCTCGGCCTCGGGCTCACCGACCGGCGCAGCGGCTATCCCCTGCAGATGGTGGTGCGCGCCGCCGACGCGGGCTGGCGTGTCACCGAGCACGACGTGCCGTATCTGCCGCGCACCGGGGCCTCGAAGGTGACGGGTACCTGGCGGGGGACGTGGCAGGCGGTCCGGGACATGAGCCGGGTCCTCCAGGAGACGCCGGTCCGGACGGAGGGCGCCCGGTGACCACGCTGCTCGTCATCGCCAAGGAGCCGGTCCCGGGCCGGGTCAAGACCCGGCTCACCCCGCCGTTCACTCCCCAGGAGGCCGCGCACCTCGCGGAGGCGGCCCTCGCCGACACGCTCCGAGTGGTTGCCGCCGCGCCGGCGTCGCGACGGATCCTCGTCCTCGACGGTGCCCCCGGCCCCTGGCTGCCGCCGGGCTTCGACGTCCTGCCGCAGTGCGCGGGCGGGCTGGACGAGCGGCTGGCGCACGCCTTCGCCCGCTGCGCCGGTCCCGCCCTGCTCATCGGGATGGACACACCGCAGGTGACTCCGGAGCTGCTCACCGTGGACTTCGACGGCTGCGACGCCTGGTTCGGGCCGGCCGAGGACGGTGGGTTCTGGGCCCTCGGGCTGGCCGATCCCGACCCCGACCTGCTGCGCGGGGTGCCCATGTCGACGCCGGAGACCGGGGCCGTACAGCGGCAACGGCTTCTCGCCGCGGGTCTGAGGGTGCGTGACCTGCCCTGTCTGCGGGACGTGGACACCGCCGCCGACGCGCACGCGGCCGCCGCCCTGGCCCCGCGCGGCAGATTCGCGGAGCGCCTCGCCGAGTGTGCCGCGGCGGGCCGCCGATGAGCACCACCGTGCCGCCCTGGGCCACCGCCGACTCCTACGAGGCCGCCCTGCACGCCGGGCGGGGGCCGTTGTTCCTGCGCCGCGCCGACGGCTGGCTGCTGCCGCTGGAGGTGGAGCGGTGGTGCGCGCGGGCCGACGTCGTCGACCGGGATGTGCTGGACCGGTGCGAGGGTGCCGTGCTGGACGTCGGCTGCGGGCCCGGGCGGCTGGTCGCCGAACTCGCCGGGAGGGGACGGACGGCCCTGGGCATCGACGTGAGCGAGGCCGCGGTCGAGCACACGGCGCGGCTCGGGGGCCACGCGCTGCGGCGCTCGGTGTTCGATCCCCTGCCCAGTGAGGGCCGCTGGGGCACCGTCCTGCTGATGGACGGCAACATCGGCATCGGCGGTGACCCGGCTGCTCTCCTGGAGCGGGTGGCCGGGCTGTTGCGACCGCGCGGACTGCTGCTCGCCGAGACCACCCCGCAGGACGTCGACGAACGCCACCGCGTCCGCATCACCGACGCCGGCAGCGCCACCGGGACTCCCTTTCCGTGGGCCCGGCTCGGCACCCCCGCCCTGCTGCGGTACGCGCGGGGGTGGGAGCCGGCCGGTCAGTGGTCGGCCGGGGGCCGCCGCTTCCTGGCCCTGCGCACCCGCACCGCCAGCAGCAGCGCCGAGCCGGCGAAGAGGGCGGCTGTGATCAGCAGCCAGCGGGCGAGGAAGCCGTCCGGGGACTGTCCGGTGGCCGACCGGTAGCGCTCGGCCGTCATACCGGAGATCAGCGGGAACCACACGAGGAGCAGCAGGCCCGAAAGGGCGGCGGGCGCCCGGACGTACATCGTCCGGGCGCCGACCCTTCCCACGACCATCCGGTCCGCCGCCGCGTACAGGGGCAGCAGGACGAGGTCGTGCAGCACCGCGGCCCCGGCGATCCACAGCGCCACGCGGAGCCAGTCGTCGGCGAGGAGGCGTACGCCCGCGTAGGCGGCGAGTGCGAACGAACAGAGGAGCAGCAGGAGGGTGAGGGGGCTGCCGATCGCGATCCGGTGGCGCATCACAGGTCTCCGAAGGTCAGCCGGGCCACCCATTTGGTGTTCAGCACACCGGGCGCCGCGGGCACGATGATCCGCGCCGGGTGGCCATGGTCGGGGGACAGCTCCTCGCCGTTGACGTACAGGGCGAGCAGAGAGCGGGGGTCGGCCACCTGGTTGGCGCGCAGGGCCGCGCGGCGGAAGCCGCCGTGGCGCTGGAGGGATTCGACGAACACATCGGGCGGATCGCCGTCGTAGCCGACGAGCGCCGCGAGGTCGCGCAGCCGGACCCCGCGCCACCACTGGTCGGAGGTCGACCATCCTTCGACGCAGGCGATGGGCAACGCAGCGCTGTGCTGCGGGAGTTCGGTGAGCTGGGCGCGGCTGAGTCGGATGGTGCCGGTACGTCCGGTGACGACGAGACGCCAGGCCTCCTCGCTCGTCTCCGCCGGGTCGATGCCGGCGTACGCGGCGGTCTTGTTGATCTGGAAGCCGTTCGGGCCGGTACCGGGGCCGGCGCCTCCGTGCGGCGCGAGCAGGGCGAGGCGGCGCAGCCCGTCGAAGCTCTGCCCGACCGTCGTCAGGAGCAGCAGCAGCGAACCGCCGCCGACGAACCACAGGGCGCCTCGCCGGGAGACCGTGGGCTCCGCGGGAGCCGGTGACACCAGATCGCTCGGCTCCGCGGGAGCCGGTGACACCGGATCGTTCGGCTCCGCGGGACCCGGGGACACCGGTTCGCTCGGCTCAGCGGGACCCGGGGACGCCGGATCGTTCGGCTCCGCGGGAGCCGGGGGCACCGGTTCGCTCGGCTCGTCCCGCGCCTGCCGCAGATTGCGCAGCGCCATGGGCGTCTTCAGCACCGCGTGGGCCACGAAGGCGGAGAAGAACACCCACGCTCCGTAGAAGTGCAGGACGTAGAACGAGCCCGGGAAGACGTAGTCGAGCTGGACGTTCAGGATTCCGGTCACGAACTCGAACAGGCCGCCGCCCACCAGCAGCAGCAGCGAGAGCCGCTCCAGGGCGTGCGTGAGCGAGCGGGCCGGGGGCAGCGCGAACAACCGGGGCACCACCGACCACAGCTTGGCCAGCAGGACGGGGACCAGGGTGATGCCGAGCGTGACGTGGACGCCCTGCGTGAGCCGGTACAGCCAGTACGGATGGGTCGGCCAGGCGAAGAGGTAGAAGCCGAGGAGGCCCTTGCCGGGCGTCTTGTCGTTCACCGGAGACAGGTCCGGGTTGTAGGCGGCGTACGAGACCAGACCCGTCACGAACAGCACCGTGATGCCGACGAGCAGGACCAGGCCCAGCACGGACGTGAACCAGGGGCCCCGCAGCGGGCTGCGCCAGAAACGGGGGGAGAAGGGGAGCCGTGGATCGTCTCGCATGCCCCGACCGTAGGTCCTGGCTCCCTCTCGAAGGGGCCTCCGACCTGTGACGAAACGCTGACGTCCGGCCCGGTCGGCAGCCCGCTTCCCTTCGATCGGCCTAGCGTGCCGGTGTGACCCGCACCCTGCCCTCCACCGAGGCGCGCATCCCGCTCGACGGCGGCTCCGTCCGCGACCTGCGCCGTGACCTGTACGCCGCCGGGGCCGCCGCCGCGCTCGTGACGGCGGCCGTCCTGATCGGCCGTCACATCC
Organism: Streptomyces aureus; assembly: GCF_000725495.1. Lineage (GTDB taxonomy): Bacteria > Actinomycetota > Actinomycetes > Streptomycetales > Streptomycetaceae > Streptomyces > Streptomyces aureus_B. The sequence continues at coordinate 109,909 of NZ_KL647040.1, read as the reverse complement.
AGGACACCGACCACACCCTTCGCGTCGACTGGCCACCGCTCCTGGCGTCCTGGGGACCGCACGTGGGTCCCGGCACCCCGGCGGCCGTGCTCGTGGCGGTTGCCGTCGTGGCGTACGGCCCCGCCGTCGCGGCCCGTCTGCGCTGGCGGGCCCTGCTCCTGGTGGCCTGGGCAGCGTCCCTGGCGTGGACCTTCGGCCTCGCGCTGATCGACGGCTGGCAGCGGGGCGTCGCCGTCCGCCTCACCACGCGCTACGAGTACCTCCAGGTCATCCACCGCTTCGACGACATCCCCGGCACCCTGCGGGACTTCACCCACCACATCCTGATCCACTCCCCCGGCCACTGGCCCGCCCACGTCGCCGGTCACCCCCCGGCCGCCACTCTCACCTTCGTCCTGCTCGACCGGATCGGACTGCATGGCGGCGCCTGGGCCGGAACCTGGTGCGTCACCACCGGCGCGACGGCCTGTGTGGCGGTGCTCGTCGCGGTGCGAGCGCTGGCCGGGGAAGGCCTCGCACGCCGGGCCGCCCCGTTCCTGGTGCTCGCCCCGGCGGCGGTGTGGATGGGCACCTCGGCGGACGCCTACTTCACCGCCGTGGCGGCGTGGGCCCTGGCGCTGCTCGCGCTGGCCGTCACCCGGGGATCCCTGGCGGCCGCCGGTGCCTCCGGGCTCCTGTTCGGCCTGACGTGCTACCTGTCCTACGGTCTCACTCTCGTCGCACTGATCGCGGCAGCCGTGCTGTGGCTGGGAGGACAGGGAGTACGGAAGCGACCGATGCTGCCGGCGGTGACGGCCCTCGGGGCGGCCGTGGTCCCGGTGCTCTTCACGCTCGCCGGATTCGACTGGTGGGAGGCGTACCGACTGCTGGTGACGCGGTACCGGCAGGGCGCGGGCGGAATCCGCCCCTACACGTACTGGGTGTGGGCCAATCTCGCCTGCACGGTCCTGATCACCGGTCTGGCGACGGCGGCGGGACTGCGGCGCACGGGTACCGTCCTGCTGCGGCGGGACCCCGCGGACCGCGAGACCGGACGCCTCGCGCTCCTCGTCGCCGCCGCGGCCCTCGCCCTGCTGCTCGCCGATCTCTCCGGGATGAGCAAGGCGGAGACGGAACGCATCTGGCTCCCCTTCGCGCTGTGGCTGCTCCCCTCCTGCGCTCTGCTCACCCGCCCCCGCGCCTGGCTCCTGCTCCAGGCAACGCTCGCGCTTCTCCTCAACCACCTCCTGCGCACCGGGTGGTGAGACCGGTGAGGAGGTTCCCACGGCGAAGAGGGCGCGCGGCAAGGGCAGTTCGGCCGTCGTGCCGGCGGCCGACCGGTCAGCTGCCTCCGCCCGGCTGTCCGTGGCGGCCCGCCTCGAGGTTCGCGCGGAGCGTGGCCAGGGTCGCGGCGACACGGGCCAGGTCGCCCGGAGGGACCGCCGCGGTCAGCGAGGCGAGTTCGGCCTCGACCACCGGACGGGACGCGGTCAGCAGCCTCTCTCCCTCGGACGTGAGGCGGAGGACGGACGAACGGCGGTCCTGGGGATGGGCCACCCGCACGCACCAGCCCGCGGCCACCAGGCGGTCGACCGCCTTGCTGACGGCCCCCACGGTGATCGCCAGCTCGCCCACGATGTCGAGCACACGGCACTCCGGCACCCTGTCGATGATGTCCAGGAACTCGAACTGCCCCAGCCCCAGACCGTGTTCGGCGCGCAGTCGGGCACTCACCGCGTTGTAGAGCCGGGTCTCGACGCGGACGAGGTCGATGAAGATCGGGGTGACGTGGCTCACAGAACCTCCAATAGATTCCCGGGAATCATCTTCCCTGGAATCCGGTTGGCCATGGACAGATGGATTCCCAGGAATGCATCTTCGCATCCCGACCTACGGAGGCCCGACATGTCCCGACAGCAGCGCGACGCCCTGGACGCCCTTCTCCGTTCCATCCCTCGCGGCGAGACCCCTCCCAGCATCGACGAGCAGCGCAGCGGTTTCGCCGCGGGTGTCGGCCGTCCCGCGCCGGACGACGTGGTCACCCGCGGGACCGTCCTGGGCGGGCGACCGGCGCTGGAGCTGGAGCCGCCCACGGCCTCCGGACCGGGCCGTCTGCTCTACCTCCACGGCGGTGGTTACGTCATCGGCTCGCCCGACACCCACGCGGGACTGGTCGGCGAACTGGCCCGCCGCGCCGGCCTGCGCGCGCTGTCGGTCGACTACCGGCTCGCGCCCGAGCACCCGTTCCCCGCGGCCGTCGACGACGGGCTCGCGGCCTACCGTGAGCTGTTGGCGACGGGCACCGATCCTCGGGACGTCGTCGTGGCCGGCGACTCCGCCGGCGGTGGCCTGAGCATCGCCATGCTGCTCGCGGCCCGGGAGGCCGGGTTGCCACAGCCGGCCGCCGTGGTCCTCTTCTCCCCCTGGGTCGACCTCACCCTCGCCGGCGCGAGCATGCGGTCCAAGGAGGACGCCGACCCGATCTTCACCGAGGCCGACATCCGCGCCTACGCCGATCTTTACGTCGGCACGGGCGACCGCGCACACCCCCTGGCCAGCCCGCTGTTCGGGGACCTCGCCGGACTCCCTCCCCTGTTCGTCCAGGTCGGGGCGAACGAGGTGCTGCTCGACGACTCCGTCCGGCTGGCCGGCCGCGCGGGTGCCGACGACGTCGAGGTCACGCTCGAGGTCCTGCCCGGTCTCCCCCACGTCTTCCAGCACCACTACGGCCGCCTGGACGAGGCGGACGCCGCCCTCGACCGCGCCGCCCGCTTCCTCACCGGCCACCTTGACGCGGGGCGCCGGGCCTCCGACCGCCTCGAATCGGTCCGCTGACGCCGACCCCGGCGGCCGGATCCCGGCCGCCGGGAACAGCGGGTGCACGCACGCGGGAACGCCGACGAGGCGCGGGTGCCCGTCGCCCACCGGAGCCGGGCCCGAGGTCGCGAGCCGAACACCGGCTCGGTTCCTGGAGCGCCGACTCCCCCTCGAGCCCGCCCTTCACGGTTCTGCCGCCGCCCGGCCGACTCGTCGGTGCGCTGCCTCCAAGACGACATCTCAATTGCCTGTCTCGATGGGCTGACGGTTGTGGCGGGAATCGTTGAGCGGCCGGTCCCGGACGAGTTGTGGAAGCTGTTCCAGCGGGTGGCGCCGGAGGTGCCCACGCGGCCTCACGGCGAGGCCCCGTCGTCGCAGGCCCGGCAAGCTCCATGCCGACTGCTACCGGCGGCTCGCCTGGCGATGTGGGCCCGCAGCAGATTCCCCGCCAGGTCGTGACCGTAGTGGGCGGCCATGTCCAGGGGGGCGTGACCGTCTGGATCCGCAAGCTCCGGGTCAGCGCCGAAGGCCAGCAGCACAGCAGTGATGTGAACGGTCAGTGGCTCACCGCTCTGCAGGGATCCGTCGCCCTCGGCATCGATGGCGTGCGTCAGCAACGTCATGTTGCTGAAGACCTCGTCGGGATCAGCGCCGTCGGCCAGCAACCGGGCCAGGGCCTCCGCAACACGTCGGGCCTGTTCAACCGCTACGACCCGGGCGGCGAACAGCCGTTGACCGGTTCCAGCGCCCCGGACTTCCGTTTCGAGGACGGCACCCGCCTCGGCGAACTGCTGCGCCAGGGGCAGGCCGTCCTGCTCGACTTCAGCACCGATCGCTCGCTCCAGGTCGCGGCCAAGGGGTGGGAAGGCCGGATCCGCTACGCGGCCGGCCCGGCGCGCAACGGCCTCGGGCTGGGTGCCGCGCTGATCCGGCCCGACGGCGTCGTGGCCTGGGTGGCCGAACCCGCCCCGGATCCCGGGGCGTTCGAGCGGTCGGCCGCCCGGTGGTTCGGCGCGCCACGGAGTTAGGACGACCTGCCGCTCAGGCACGGTACGCGGTCGTCGCGATCTCGACGAAGGACCGGATCAACGGATTGCCGTCCCCCTCGTTCCACACCGCCACCGCCCGGCTCGGCGCCATGTCGGCCAGCGGCACCACGGCCAGCTCCGGGGGCAGGTCGTGCCCGAGCGGGGCCAGTCCGACCGTGCCGTTCCAGAGCACGGCCTGGAGGCATTCCTGGACGGCGCGCACCACCGGGCCCTCGCGCGGCCTGCCGCCGTTCCAGTACGACTGCCAGAGGGGGTCGGTGCCCTGCGGGAACCGGAACCAGCGCCGGTCGCTCAGCTCGGCCAGCCGCAGTCGGTCGCGCACCGCCAGCGGATCGTCGGCACGCAGGACCACGCCGACCGGATCCCTCCGCAGTTCACGCACCGTCAGAGCCGTCTCGTCGAAGGGCGCCCGGGTCAGCGCGACATCGACAAGACCGGCGCGCAGACCGCAGGTCGGGTCGGTCAGATCGGTGTCGCGGACGCGGATGTCGACGCCGGGACGCCTGCGGCGGTAGGCGGCGGCCAGCCTGGCCACTCCCGGGTCGGTACCGTCGCCCAGGATGCCGATGGTGAGGGGAGCCGCGCCGGCCACGGCGCCCACGCGTGACCGGACGCGGTCGGCATGGTCGAGCAGCGCCCGCGCCTCGTCGAGCAGCACCGAGCCGACCGGGGTGAGGGTGACCCCCATGGGCGAGCGGATCAAGAGTGGGGCCCCGACCTCGGCCTCCAACTGCTTGATCGCCCGGCTCAGTGGCGGCTGGCTCATGTGCAGCCGGGTGGCGGCCCGGCCGAAGTGGAGTTCCTCGGCGACCGCCACGAAGTAGCGCAAGGTCCGTAGCTCCACGCTGTGACCATACCCACGAGGTATCGGCGCCGCGGAACGGGTCTTGGACACCGGCGTGTCCCCCGCGATGCACTCGTGGGCATGACCGAAGAAGCGAAGACCAGCGAGCCGGGGAGCACCCCCGCCGTGTCCGTGGTGGGTCCCGGCGGCGGCGAGACGATCGTTCTCGGCACCACGCGCATGCGCGTCCTGGAGGACGGCAGACACACCGGGCACCGCCTCGCGATCGCCGAGTCCGTCCTCGCCCCGCACACCCAGGGACCGCCGCAGCACCGCCACTCGCTGCACGACGAGGGGTTCTACATCCTCTCCGGCATCGTGCGATTCACCGTCGGGGACGAGGACCACGACGCCACCAGGGGCACGCTCGTCATGGTTCCGCCCGGTACCCCGCACACCTTCGCCAACCCGACCGACCAACCCGCCGTCATGCTCAGCACGTTCACGCCCGACCTGTACGTCCAGTACTTCCGGGACCTCCAGGAGGTGCTCGCCGCCGGTCGGCCCCTGACACCGGAGGCCAACATCGAGGCGATGAACCGCTACGCGACCGAGCCCGCCACCGACCACGGCTGACTCATCGTTCAGGACGACCGCCGGCCCGGCGGAGGCTGAACGGCAGTCCGGCCCTGAACTGCCTCTGGTCATAGGTGAGGTGCAGGCGGTCGCCGTCGAGGCTTGTACCCTGACCTGATTCGAGGATCGGACGATCACGGGTACGGGCATGCGGTCACGGGGCGGGCGTCCGAGGGCGGGAGTGCGGGGATCCAGATGAGTGACGCACATCCGATACGAAGCCACGAACCGGGCCTCTCGGTCGGCGCGCGCATCATCGCCGTGCTCGTCCTCGTCGCGATCGGGGCCGTCAGCGCCTGGTTCCAGCACGATGCCCGCCACCAAAGTGCCGAGCCTCGTACGGAGTTCACCGCGCACAACCCGCCCGCCGGTCTGCCCACCGCGCTCACCACCGGCCAGCACCTCCGCTGGTCCGGCTGCACCTCGCCGTCCACCGCCCGCACCGGCTACGACTGCGCCACCATGAAGACCCCCCTCGACTACCGGAAACCGGACGGCAGGACGATCGGCGTCGCCCTGATCCGCCGCAAGGCCACCGGGCCGAACTCCCGGCGCATCGGCTCGCTCGTCCTCAACTTCGGCGGCCCCGGCGTGTCCGGCGTCGTCGGACTGCCTGAATTCCTCAACCAGTACGAGCCGCTCCTGGACCGCTACGACCTGGTCTCCTTCGACCCGCGCGGCGTCGGCGCGACCGTCCCCGTGCACTGCGTGCAGACCGCGGGGGACACCGGCGACGCCGGGACCGGCGCCTGCCCCGGGCACTCCAGGGCCCTCCTCCCGTACGTCAGCACCTCGCGCACCGCGCGCGACCTCGACCTGATGCGCTACCTCCTCGGCGACGAGCGGTTGCACTACTTCGGCGTCTCGTACGGAACGGCCCTCGGCGCGGTCTACGCCCACCTGTACCCCTCGCACGTCGGACGGCTCGTCCTCGAAGCGTCGGTCGATCCGACCGAGGACCTCGACGAGAAGCAGCTTTCGCAGGTCAAGGCGGTTCAGGCGGCGTTCGACCGGTTCGCCGTGTACTGCGCGGCCCACATACGCCACTGCCCGACCGGCGACGGCCCCGAGGAGGCGGCACGACGTATCGCGCGCCTGGCCGACCGCCTGAAGAAGAAGCCCGCCCGGGCCGGCACCGGAAAGCACCTCGACGCCGACGACCTCGCGTACGCCGTCGGCAAAAGGCTCGGCCGCGGCAAGGACGGCTGGACGCCGCTCGCCAAGGCCCTCACCGCGCTGATCGACCACAACGACGGCCGTCCGCTGAGCAAGGGCGTGGACGTCAGCGGCTCCGCCGACCGCGCGACGCCCCCGCCCGACGACAGCCGCGACGCCCTGGTCGCGATCACCTGCGCGGACTCCAGCCTGCGCCCCGGCTTCGAACGCCTCGACCGCGACCAGGCCCGCATCAAAGCCGCCTCGCCCGTCTTCGGCGCGACCTGGTCCAGCGGCGTCTACCTCTGCTACGACTGGCCGTTCGAGGGCGAGCACACCACGCTCCAGGTGAACGCCGACGGCGCGGCCCCCGTCCTGGTGGTCGGCGGCACCGGCGACCCGACCACCCCCTACGCCGGCGCCCGCAACATGGCCCACGCCCTGGGGGAAGGCGTCGGCGTCCTGTTGACGGCCCGGGAGGAGGGCCACGGCACGTACCCGCGCAACCGCTGCGTCGCGGAGAAGATCGACCGCTACCTCCGCACGGGTCGCACCCCGGCTCCGGGGACGGTGTGCCGGGGCAGCATGTCCTGAGGCCGGTACGGATCCGCCGGTCGGCTTCGAGCACCACGGTGGTACGCATCAGCGGTGGTGCCCGTCGACGGTCAGGCGTCAGCGGTGGTCGACGTAGGCGACGAGTCCGCCGACGGTCAGACCCATCGCGCATCCGTGGCGGAAGAAATCTCGGCGCATGTCCGGGGTGAACTGCGCGGCGGACATCGCGTACGGCGCGCGGATCCCCAGTTCCACGCCGCACAGACACACGACGTAACCGTGACGCAGGGCGGCGGCCGCCCACTCGGGGTCGTGCGGGACCCAGGTCCGGGAGTAGAGGTCACCGCCGGGCATCCGCAGTTCCAGTCGGGAGTGGGCGTGCCCGAACTTCCGCCACGTCCCGGGCTGTTCGTCGGGTATCTCGTGCAACTCCCATCCGGGGATCGAGCGCAGGTCGGCTTGGCCGGGTGGCCTGCGCCTCATGCCGAAGTGGACCTCGTCGGCGTCGCGTCGCGGTGGCTCGCGGATGCACAGCTCGTCGAAGACGGTCGGCCGCTTCTCGTCGAGGCAGCCGTCGTCATCGTCGGATTCCGGCGGGTCGGGCAGGCGCAGGTCGGAGAACTCGGGCGGCAGGCGCCTCATGCCGAACAGGACGGCGCCCTCGATCTGCGGATCCTTGGGCATGTCGTCGAGCGAGGCGCCCTCCGGCACGACGAACTGGAACCCGAAGTCACCCACGCCCACGGCATGCCTGAACTCGAAGAGAGCGGTGGGCATGCTGCGTGTCCGAGCGGGATCGAGGGTGACGGTGCCTTCCGGGGCCTCCAGCCCCATCAGGACGCCTTCGAGCCCCAGCGCCGGGTCGTCGCTGAACAGGATCCGTCCCCAGTCGTCGACCTGTTCGAACTGATCCCCGTTCATCTCCTGCAGCCCTCCGGTTGGTTGTTCACCGTTCCGAGTCCGCGAAGCGCATGGCTGGATATTGAGCCATTCTATTGAAGGATCGTTGAACAATCCATACACCGGACAGGTGCATCACCAGGGGACGACGCCGTCGTCCTCGAAGAACGAACCGGTCGGTCCACCGTCGGGCAGCGTGGCGAGCCGGATCGCCGTGGCAGCGCCCTGTTCAGGGGTGCGGGGCCCTTGGAAGCCCGTGAGGTCGGTCGCGACCAGGCCAGGGCAGGCGGCGTTGATCAGCATGTTCGTACCGGCGAACCGCCGGGCGTACTGCACGGTGAGGGCGTTCAGGAACGACTTCGACGGCGCGTAGGCCGCCATGATCGGGCCGATCTCGATGTCCGGGTGCGCCTGCCGGGTCAGGGAACCGACACTGCTGGAGACGTTCACAATGCGTGGCGAAGCGGAGCGCCGCAGCAGGGGCAGCATCGCGTTGGTGACCCGGACGACGCCCATGACGTTGGTGTCCACGACCGCGCGGAGCACTTCCAGATCGAGCGCGGTCGGGTCCTGCACCCACCCCGGGTCCATCTCGCCGGAGATGCCGGCGTTGTTGACCAGGGCGTCCAGGCGCCCGGCGAGTCGTTCGACCAGTTCCGCGGCAGCGGTGACGCTGCGGTCGTCGGTCACGTCCAGGGGTACCCCGAAGGCGTCCACGCCGGCGGCGCGCAACTTCCCGACGGCGGTTTCGCGTCGGTCGGCGTCACGGGCCCCCACGCCCACGCGGTAGCCGCGGCCACCCAGTCCGGCTGCGATCTCGTATCCGATGCCCTTGTTCGCGCCGGTCACCAGCGCGATCCTCGTTTCGCTCATGCTGATGATGCTGGCTCGTGGACAAGGATCGCGGCCAACACCGATACGGTGTCCTGTCATACCCGCCGGGTATCACCGCGTACCCTGCGGCCATGGACACCCTGGAGACACGCGAGCTGAGGTACTTCGTGGCCGTCGCCGAGGAGCTGCACTTCGGGCGCGCCGCCGAGCGCCTCGGCATGGCCCAGCCGCCCCTGTCGCGGGCGATCCAGCAGCTCGAACGACGCCTCGGGGTCTGCCTGCTGGAGCGCAACCGCCGTGGTGTGCGGCTGACCGACGCCGGAGAGGTGCTGTTGCACGAGGGCCGGGCGGCCCTCGACGCGATCGCCGCCGCCACGCGCCGCACCCGGCGCGCCGGCGGTGCCGACGGCCCGGGCGGCTCCCGCGGTCGGCTGGTCCTCGCGGTGAAGGCCGCAGCGTCGCACGAACTGCTGCGCAAACTTCTCGACGCCTACGCGGCGGAACCCGGCAGTGCCGAGATCGAGTTGCTGCCGTGCGGCATCTGCGAGCAGGAGGAGCTGCTGCGCGACGGACGCGCCGATGCCGCGCTCATGCACACGCCGTGGAACTCCCTCGCCGGGTTCGACAGCGAGGCGCTGACGACGGAGGGGCAGGTCGCCGTCCTGCCCGCCGGGCACCCCCTCGCCGCCCGCGAGAGCTTGTCCCTGGCCGACGTCCGGGACGTCCCCGATCTGCCGCTCGCCCGCTGGCCCACCCGCGGCACCTACGCACCCGGCCCGGGCCCCGAGATCCACAACCAGACGCAACTGGCCCAGTTGATCGCCCTCGGACGCACCGTGGCGGTCGTCCCCGACTCCGCCCGCTCCTGGCTGTGGGCCGAGCACACGGCCGTCCCCTTGACCGACGCGCCTCCCGTCGTGACCCACATCGTCTGGCCCGCGCACAGCCGTTCTCTCACCCTGGCCGGCCTGGTCCGGACGGCCACACGGCTATGACCTGGCGCTTGTCTCACACGACGGGCGTAAGCCGAACCGCTCCCGCAACACCCGCATCCAGCAAGCGAGTTCACCCCTGGTCGAGCACCTCGCGAAGATCGAGCCCCATCGGGTTGTCCAAGGGGATGTCGCCGGCGGACACCACGGCACGAGCCAAGGGGCCCAGGAGCCGGACCAGTTCATCGGTCTCGTCGGCGGTCAGGACGTCATAGGCGGTGGCGGCCAGGTCGTCGGTCCGTTCCTCGATACGGGCCACGAGCCGCCGCCCCTGCGCCGACAGCCCGTTGTCCTCGACGAGCCCTCTCTCCGCGAGGGCATCGCGCCGTGATGCCCACTCCGCTTCGGCGAAGTCGCGTCCCGAGGCGTAGACATCACGCGGCACACCGCTCGCGGCCGCGTGCAGGACGTGCGACTCACGGCCGCCGATCCCGGCAGCGACCAGAGCCGCCACATGGCCGTCCCCCCGGTGTTCACGCAGCAGCGTCGCGGCCTGCCACAGTTGCGCGAGGGGCTCCTGCGGCACCGGCACGGAACGGTTGGCCGCGAACAGGGCCCGGCCTTCCGCGGGAGCCGAACGAGCGGCTCGCATCGCAAGCTCCGCGGCCCGCGCCACCTCCGGACCGTCGGCCGCTGCACCGAGTACCCGGCCGAGCGCGCGCACGGACCCTCGTACACGAGCCTCCAGGGCCTGCTCCGGCGGAGCGAAGCTCCAGGCCGCCGGGAGGGCGCGACTCACCCGCGCAGGGGCGAAGTTGTAGAACAGCGCATGCACGACGTCGGCGCCGACACTGCCCAGAGGTGCCGCCCGTCCGGCGAAGTAGCCCATCCAGAAGCCGCGGTAGCCCGCCGACCTGAACTCCTCGAGCGGCTCCGGAGCGAAGTAGACGACCGCGTGGACCGGCTCCAGCAGCCGCCAGAGGCGCCGGGCGACGTCACCCCTGGCCGACGACGCCATGGGGACGGACATGGGGTTCGACATGACAGCCTTCCAGGCACCGATCGACGGCTCATGAGCTGCGCCCCTGGCACGGGGCACCGGCTCCGTTCACCGCACCAGCCTCCACGAGAAGAGCCACCGGCTCAAGCGCACCGCGGGGCGGTGCGCATTCGGCTCCGGCCAGGCACTTCGGTTTTCCCAGCGCTGGACGTCGGTGCCGTGTGGGGTTCATCTCGATGCCGATGCCGATGCCGATGCGCGGTGATGCGGGCGGGGTTGACCGTGGTGTCCGTCCGGCCCCAGATGACCGCGGGGAGCGTCGCCCGTGTGCTGTGGGCGGGGTTCCCCTGTGCCGTGGACCTGCTCGTCGGCGTCCGCGACCTCGGACATGGCCGGCGCCGCGTCCCCGCTCGGGGCGTCCGTTCGCGCGGTGCTCGGCGACAGGTGGGGGGTGGCCGCCGCCGTGCCGATTCCGTTGGCGAGCAGCATGTCCAGCGTGAGTACGGCGGCCGCGAGCAGGGCCGTCTGCCTCAGGCGTCTGGTGTGGTCCACGGTGGTTCCCTTGATCATCTGACGAGCTCCGCCGAATGTTCACAGGAGCGGCACTTTCACTTCAAGAGGCGGCGGGCGAACTTACCTCTTCTTTACTCTTGTTTCCGCAGGTCAGGGACGCGCTGCGGCCGCAGGTCAAACCGAAGCCGCCACCGGCGACCTGGGCGGATGACGCGATCCGAGGGCGGCGCGGCCACAAGCCTTGCCCGGCGCGCGAAAACCGTGTGGCAGCGCCGGAACGTCCTCGCCCATGATGTGCGCTGTTGTCCACACAGAGGCGGTTGCCAAGTTGACCCTGTCCCCGGCCGCGCAGGCCATACTCGACCGATACTCCGATGGCACCGCGGAGGTGTCGTGGTTGTGGGAGTCCATGGTCGCCGAGGCCGTCCTCCGGCACGGTGGCCCGGCCGACGCCGAGGCGCTCCTCCCGTTGTTCCTCGCCGCGCCCGCCGCGCACGACGCGCTGGTGCCGGTCCTGGCCCGCCACGGCGACCGGCGGCTGGCCGAGCGACTGCTGGAGGCAACGGTCGAAGGGGGCCGACTGCGCGAGGGAGTACCGTCCGGCGTGCTGCACGCCGTGGGCCGCCTGGGGTACACCCCGGCCACGTCCCTGCTGTGGGAACACGTCGACGACTCCTACGATGTGTCCAAGGACGCCTGCCTGGGCCTGTCGCACCTGCCGTGCGAGGAACTGCGGGGCGCGATCACCGAGTCGCTGGAGAAGCACGAAGGGGCCGCCCTGTTCCCGGAGTTCCTGCCCGTACTCGCCACGAAGACGCAGGATCCGGGATGGCTGGACCGGCTCGTCGCCTGGGGCGGGAACCACGCCTCGACGGACTGCAACGGCGGCCTGATCCTGGGCATCGGCCTGCACGGCGAGCAGGCGCGCCCCGCCTTCACCCGCCTGCTGTGGGACACGCGATGGGACGCCTGCGACAGGGGCACCGGATCGGCGCTGTGGACGTACGCGTCCACCCGCGTCCTGGGGCTCGACCTGCCGCAGCTCTACGCCGACCTACGGGAACTGGTGCGCACCGGCGCCGACCCGGATGTCCGCCGGGACGCCGTCCGGTCGTTCCTCACCTTGGTTGAGTTCCGGTGCGCGGAGCCCTGGACCGGCGTGGCGGCGGCGGAAGCCCGGCTCGAGAGCTCCGACACGCTGTACCACCTGCTGTTCGCCCAGCCGTCGGAGGACGGCGACACGCTCACCGAACTCGCCGACCGCGTCTTCGAGAAGGACGAACACTACTCGGGGGCGGTCCGCGCCCTGGAGGACTCGCTCCGCACCGAAGCGGCGCACGAGTGGGCGTTGCGCGCGGTCACCTCGCGCTGAGAGTCGCCGGAGACGCGCACTCCCCGCCGAAGAGCCCCGCGACCGCCCCCAGCGCCCCCGCCCGCGAACGTGCAACCTTCGGTTGCGAAAGGCGCCGCTGTCGCCTATCGTGATGTGCAACCAAAGGTTGCGAAAGGCGGCTGTGGACATGGAGTACGGCAGCATCGAGCGTGAGCTGTACGTCGACGCCCCACCCCAGGTGGTGTTCGACGTGCTCACCGACCCCGAGTACATCCGGGAGTGGTGGAGCGCGGAAAACGACTTCGAGGCCTCCCCCGGCCGACCCGGGACCCTCACGTGGACGAACGAGAGCAGCGGCGTCCGCAAGTCCGTGCCGTTCACGGTCGTCGAGTCCGATCCGCCCCGCACCTTGTCGTTCCGCTGGACCCACGACGAAGGGGAGACCGCGGCCGCCGGCAACTCGCTGCTGGTGACCTTCGATCTCACCCCGGAGGGCGAGGGCACCACCCTCCGTTTCCGCGAAACCGGCTACCGCGAGCGTGGCTGGGAGGCCGCCGTGCTCGAGGCGCACTACAACGACCACCGGCAGGGCTGGGACTTCTATCTCCCCCGCATGGCGGCGACCGCCAAGCGGGTGGCGGGCGCGCGATGAGTACCGCGGTCGACGACGACCTGTGGTCGGCGATCGGCGACCCGACCCGGCGCCGCATGATCGACGTGCTCCTGGCCGAGGGGCAGGGCACGGCGACGACCATCAGCGCCCGTCTGCCCGTCACCCGCCAGGCCGTGACCAAGCACCTGACCGTGCTCGACCGGGCCGGACTCGTCCGCTCCACCGCTGTCGGCCGGGAGCGGCACTACCACGTCGACGAGGAACAACTGGCGCGCGCGGTAGCGCAGTTGCAGTCGGTGGGCGAGCTGTGGGACGCCCGACTGCGGCGCATCAAGAGCCTCGCCGAGGCGATCCAACGAGCCAAGAACACGAAGAAGTGAGGAGATCGAGATGGCTGACATCCTGCACCGGGTAGGCATCAAGGCACCCCGGGACACGGTCTTTCAGGCCCTCACCACCGTCGACGGCCTGGCCGGATGGTGGACCACCGACACCAAGGGCAGCGGCGACGACAAGCTGCAGTTCCGCTTCGGCGACCTCGGCGGCTTCGACATGAAGGTCCTCGAACTGCAGCCGAGCACCCGGGTGCGGTGGGAGGTCGTCGACGGTCCCGAGGAATGGATCGGCACCACGGTGACCTTCGACCTCAAGCAGGACGGTGAGTGGACGATCATCCTGTTCGCGCACGAAGGATGGCGCGAACAGGTGGAGTTCATGAACCACTGCAGCACCAAGTGGGCGCTGTTCCTGATGAGTCTGAAGTCCTTCGTGGAGACGGGCACCGGAGCACCGCACCCCGACGACGTCCGGATCAGTGACTGGCACTGACCCCGCGCCGACGAACCGTCCACGCCCGACCGGGCCCGCCGTGGCCGCCCGGGCGTGGACGGCACGAGGTCGCTGACACCGTCTCCCCCGGCCTTCGGGAGCACGACGAGATCCCGGGCCATGCTGTTCGACGGCCCTCACGCCGGGGCGGGGCGTGCCCACAGTGCCGCCCGGACCGTTCCCTCCTGGATGTCCCTTTGCGGAAGCCCGAGGCCGAGCGCGTCCTCCAGGGCGTGGAAGTACAGCTCGAATTCGTTCGTCAGCTCCGGGTGGTCGAGTTCCGCACGCCGTATGGCTTGGTTGATGACGTCGAGGTCGCCGCCCCGCCGGTAGGGGGCGCGGCCGCGGTCGTACCAGATCAGTTCCAGCACGCCCCAGCCGTCGTCGAGGCGGCGGCCGTCGCGGGCGTAGTCGAGGGTGTAGATGGCCTTCGCGGAGCAGGCGCTCAACCGTACGGTCTCCGTGACGCCGAGGCGGGCGAGGGCCTCGCTGTCGGCCCGGATTCCGGGCGGTGTCTCGTGGTACATGAGGAACGCCCAGTCGCCCGTCTTCCCGAAGCAGCAGCTCTCCCAGTCGAGCTCCCAGCGGTCGCCGTCCATGCCGAGCAGGTCGTTCCTGGATGTTCCGCGGGAGACATGAGCGGGATCGGCTCCGTGGAGCAGGGCGATCTCTTCGGCGCTGATGTCCTTGCCCCGGAAGAACTCGAGGGTGGTGTACGGGTCCTGGTCGCTCCAGGAGCGGGCCACCCAGGCGAGGCGCTCCAGCGGGTCTCGGCCGCAGGGCCCTGCCGTGCGTGTGCCGAAGGGCCCGCCGGCTCGGAACGTCCTTCCCCACGATGGATCGATCTGGTCCATCATCTCGGCCTGCCCGGTGACGAGGTTGGCCACGGGCCCCTGCCCCTCGGACTGGGCGGCTACGTACTCGGCGAGGCCACGGACCGCCTCCTCGGCGACGAAGTACAGCACCTGGTCGAGATCACGGGTCGCGAAAGTCTCCAGGTGGGGGCCGTGGCAGCCACGCACGGTGCCGTCCTCGTCCAGGACGAGGAACAGACCTCCCGAGGCACCCACGCGCTGTGCGTACTGGCCGGCCGACGTTCCGACGGGCGGGAGCATGATGTCGTCGAGAAGGTCGGAACCCGCGGCTTTGCGGCGCCAGGCCTGCCTTAGTTCGTGCTCGGTGATCTGCATGCCCGTCAGTATGCTGACGGGCACTGACAATCCCCTGGGTCCCGATCACCCGCCGGTGCCATCTCGGACCCGGCCTCGGGCGAGCAGTATGCCTGGCGGCGAGGGTGAGTCCCGTCTCGTCCCTGGTCCCGGGCGGATGAGTGTCCCGGGTCGCAGGGTTCCGCGCGTACGTGTTCCCGGGCGCGGGAATGTGCGCATACGTGTCCCGGGGCGCGATCGGGACCGTCGCCGGCCACCTGACAGGCACGAAACCGCCTGGCCCTCAACCAACTTGAGGGCCTTATGGTCACGGGCCATGGCATCGTCCGGCACCGCTGCACCCCTCGTCCCTCCTCCCCCGCGAGCAGTCCTTCCCCGTCCCTACCTGCTCTGGCTGGCGGGGACCCGGGTCTCTCTGACCGGTGACGCGGCCCTCTCCTTCGCCCTCGGCTGGGCGGCCGCGGCCCACGGCGGTCAGGTGGCCGCGCTGGTGCTGACCGCGATCACGCTGCCGCGGACCGTACTGCTTCTGGCGGGTGGGGCGCTGGCCGACCGCTTCGGCGCCCGGCGGGTGATGATCACCGGCGATGTGGCGATGCTCGCGGCCGTCCTCGCCCTCGCGGTGGCGGCGCACGCGTGGGGGACACCGTCGTGGCTGCTCCTCGGGTTCGCCGCCATGGTCGGGACCGTCGACGCGTTCTACCTCCCGGCGACGGGATCCATGCCGCGCCGGCTGGTGGGCGAGAAGCAACTGCCCCGGGCGATGGCCCTGTTGGGGGCCGGTGGCCAGATGGCCTCCCTTCTCGGGGCACCACTGGGGGCGGTACTGGTCGCGACGGCAGGGCTGAGCGGGACAGCTCTCGTCGACGCGGCCGGCTTCGCCGCGGTGCTCACCGTCATGGTGTGGGTGCGCCCGGCTGCCCCGGCAGAGCGGACACCTCGCGCGGAGAGTCTGCTCGCGGGAATCCGCGACGGGGTGCGGCTCGCGGCCACGGACCCAGTCCTACGACCGGCGCTCCTGCTGACCGCGACGGCCGCGGCCGGAGTGCTGCCGGTCGTCGCCCTGCTCGGCCCCCTGATGGCCCGTGCCCACGACTGGGGACCGCGGGCGGCGGGCCTGATCGCCGCCGGGCAGGGTGTCGGCGTACTCCTGACCTCCCTACTGGCGGCCCGCCTCGGTCCGCTGCGCCGGATCGGTAGGGGCGCGACCCTCGGGCTCCTCCTCGCCGTGGTGGGCCTCGCCGGGCTCGCGGTGGCCCCGTCCAGCCCCACTGCCGTCGCTGCGGCCGTGGTCGTGGGCGCGGGGTCGGGCATGTTCGCCTGTCACGTCGGCCCGTTGATCCTGGCCGGGACGCCTGCCACGCACCTGTCCCGCATCCAGTCCGTGCTGACGCTCGTCCAGAGCATGGCCCTGGTGGTGGCGAACAACGTGCTCGGCCGGCTCGCGACCACCACCGGTGTGAGGAGCGCGATCGTGCTGTGCGCTGTACTCACCTGTGGGGCCGCGGTCATCGGTTCGACTTCGGCGCCACTGCGAGCGCTGCGCCGCGCCGGGTCTTGAGCGGGAGCCGGGGATGACCCATCCACGCCTCCCGCCCGGCAGCACGAGCGAGGTCGAAACGATCTCTTCCGGCACTCGTACCGCAGGCCCCTTCCGGCGAGCCCCACCGGCACGTGCACCGCAGCATCAGACCTGGGCCGACACGCTCCCACCAGGTGAGTCCGCGACGCGCGCGTCCCGGGCCCGCCGGAGCGCTCCCCTCAGACCCACCAGAGCGGCGGCAGTTCCTGCCGCCAGGGGAACGAGCGGCCAGTACGCGACGGTGTTCCCGAAAGCCGCGCACCCCATGAGCGCGAAGCACACCGCTATCGCCACGAGGAACCCGAACCCCCAGGACCCGGCGCGCTCCCGCCGCTCCAGCCGTACCCGGCCGTCGCGACCGGCCAGGTACGCGGCGGCGGCCAGGGCGACCGCGATCAGATAGCCCGTGACCAGCGGGTAGAGAACGAACAAGGCCAAGTCCCACCCCTCGGGGTACCAGCCGCGCCACACGTCGCGCCCGTCGATCTCCACGACCCGCCCGTGCCACAGCCCCGCCCGGACCCGCTGCCCCTCCCGGAAGTCGCGCACGGAATCGTCCGGCACACCGTGCACCGCCTTCGTCTCGCTCCCGACACGCAGTTCGATGCTGTACTTCGTGGTGACGAACCAGTCGCCGCTGCCACCGTCCTGGCCCCCGCCGTCCGTCCCGCTCGTGGTGTGCGACGTCAGCTTCGTGATGGTGGCCCCGGCCGTGTGCAAGGTCCCGTTCGACTGCGCGTACGCGACGCCCGTCTCCTCGTACGTACGCATCGCGAGCAGCAGGATCAGGGCAGCCATCACCAGGCGGAACACCCAGCGCACCGCAGGTCCTCGTGCTGCCCTGAGCCCCCGTGCACCCGATCTCGTGTCCCCGGTCTGCTTCTGCGTCATCGAACTCCCCCACCTTCCGGTCGGGAACGGACAAAAGCCGTCCCACCGAATCACACGCCACGCAACCGACCATGGTTGCGGACGATGATCCGGCCGTGACCACTTCGTAGCGGAAGTGGCGGGCGAATGAAGGCAGTTGACGTACCGACACGGGCGCAGCTCAGGACGCGGGCGCAGGAGGCCCGAGGGAGGGGCGGCGCTCGAAACCCGAGTGCCGGCCGGAGTCGGACCACGGAAGGATGGGGCGATGGATCAACCCCTTGAAGTGCCTGAACTCACCGCTGCCGCGGGGTTCATGCTGCGCCCGTGGCGCCTCTCCGACCTTCCGCTGGTCCGTGAGGCGGCGGAGGACGACTACATCCCGTCGATCACGACGGTGCCCTCGCCGTATTCCGAGTCGGCGGGCGTCGCGTTCGTCGAACGGCAGTGGGGCCGGGCGACCACGAGGGCCGGGTACACGTTCGTCATCGTGACGTCTGCTGGCACGCCGGTAGGCCAGGTGGGACTGTGGCTGAGGGATCTGGAACAGGGCCGCGCGTCGCTCGGCTACTGGGTCGTCAAGTCGGCTCGTGGTCAGGGAGCCGCCGTGGCCGCCGTCGACGCGGTGGTCGGCTGGGCCTTGCGGGATCTGCGGATTCCCCGGCTCGAGCTATGGGTGGAGCTGTGGAACACGGCCTCCGTGCGCACGGCCGAGCGTGCGGGGTTCCAGCGCGAGGGACTCTTGCGGGGCTGGCAGGAGATCGGGAACGAGCGCCGGGACATGTTCATGTACGCGCGGCTGAACGACGAGAGGTGAGGTGACGGTGGTCCGGCCGCTGGGCCGGTCGGACCGACGGGCTGGAAGCAGAATCAGCGGACCTTGCACGCCGGGCTTCGACCCGTGACCGGGTGCGAGGAGGTGAGCGTGATTGCCAGTCGGGTCGCCGAGCCGGTACCGGACGGCGGTCCTGCTTGAGGCGCGCGGCGCACCGCCGCCCGCCTCAAGCCCCTTGCCGACGGATCACAGATGCCAGTCCGACGGTCCGAGGGACACGGCTGTCCGAACGTCGGCGTTTCGGCCAATCCCCCACCGGACGCGCGCTCTTGCGCGGCAAGGGTCGTTGCAGTGGGCACCTTCGGAAATCCGCTCCATTCCCGGGTGCGCAACCCGTCCGAAAGCGCAGGTGTTCGAAATCGGTGCGGCGTCGTTGAACACGGCGACACCACCATCCCGTCCGCGAGGGGGAACTCCTTGACGACCGTCGAACCGGACAGCGGTGGCACCGGGAACCTGCCGCACGCCCTGGCCGGCTCCCCCGGCGTCCAGCTGCCCGATCGCGAGGCGGCGAACTGACTCATCTGTGCGAGTTCCACAGCCCCGCTCCCAGAACCGCCCACGTCGAAGGCGAGACGACGCTCATGCCACTCACCGCTTCCACGATCCGCCGGACCATCGAGGCATACCTCCGCCGCCACCCCGGTGAGCCTGACGCCCTGGCGGGGTTGCTCGCCGCCCTGGACCGGCCCGCCGACGTGACCGCCCGTGCGACGCTGCCCGGGCACGTCACCTGCAGTGCCGTCGTCGTCGACCGACAGGGCCGGGTCCTGCATATCCGGCACCGGGCCTCCGGCGGTCTCATGCTGCCTCCTGGCGGCCACATCGAGCCCGAGGACCGGACGTTGCTCGCCGCGGCGCTGCGCGAGGTGTCGGAGGAGGCCGGGATCGCGCCGAGTGCCCTGTGCCTGACCCCGCAACTGCTCGGCTCCCCGATCGACATCGACGTCCACGACGTCGACGCCAACCCCGTCAAAGGGGAGCCGGCCCACCGGCACTACGACGTCCGGTACGTGTTCTATCTCGCCGGCGAAGAGCCGCCGACGATCACCCTCCAGGACGAGGAGGTGTCCGACGCCCGATGGCTGGCCGTGGAGGAGGTCACCTCGCCGACGTTGCGCGCCAAACTCCTCCAGGCCGGGTTGGTCGGGCTGCCCGAGCCGGTGAACGCCTCCGCCCTGATCCACGACGGGACGGGCCGCTACCTGCTCCATCTGCGCGACCACAAGCCCGGCGTCATCTGGCAGTCGGGAGCGTTCGCCCTTCTCGGCGGCGGCCGCGCTCACGACGACGAGAGCCTCGGGGGCACCCTGCTGCGCGAGCTGTCCGAGGAGGTCCCCGACCTCCGTCTGGAACACATCGAGCCGTACACCGTCGAGAAGGCCACCAGCGTCGACGGACTCAGCGTCCCGATCCAGGTCTTCACCGGCCGCTGGCGCGGCGACCCCGACCGGCTCCAGCTGCACGAGGGGGTACTGCTGCGCTGGTTCACCCCCGACGAGCTGGACCGCCTGCGCCTGAGCCCCAGGACCCGGGACCTCATCCGCCGGCACGCGTCCGAGACCGTCCGGGACCCCGCCCTGGCCGAGGCCCCCTTTCTGCGGGGCGGAGGCGGCCGGACCGTGCTGAACGGCATCGGCGTCCACCTCCACGTCGAGGACGACGAGGGCCGGGTGCTCTTGGGCCTGCGCCATCCCGAGTCCCGCTACGCGGGCGACACCTGGCACTACCTGGCCGGGCGGTGCGAGCGGGAGTCCGCGACCGCGTGTCTGATCCGGGAGGCGTGGGAGGAAGCGGGCCTGCACATCGACCTCGCGGACGTGGAGCTGGCGCACGTCGTACACGTCGTGGATTCCCCGGGCGCGCAGCCCGTGATGCAGCTCGTCTTCCGGGCGCGCGTCTGGAAGGGCGCGCCCGAGGTACGGGAGCCCGACAAGTGCCTGACCTGGAGGTGGTGGCCGCAGCACGAGCTCCCCGACCGGCTCGTCCCCTACACCCGGACGGCCATCGCAGGCATCGCCGAGGGCCGCGCCTACTCGCAAATGGGCTGGTGAACGCGGTGAGGACGTATCCCGCGCGTGAACCAGGGCGGACCCGGCCCTCAGGTGCGCCGACACCGGCCCGGTCACCGGGACAAGCACCCGGAGCCGCCCACCAGGCAGGCGTTCGACACGACCGCGAGCTCGGAGGTGATGTGACATGAACCGAGTCCCCGGCCCGGCGGCGATGACTTCTCCCCCTCCCGCCCCACCGGATCCCCGCGAATCCGCAGGCCTCGTACCCTGCGATCCCCGGGAATCCTCGGCTGCCGAGCCCCGCCTTCCTCCACAGCCCGCCACCGGCCACGACGGGAGGGCCGCGGCAGGCCGGGCGGCCATGGTCGCCCGGCTGGAATCCAGTGGCCAGGTGAGGCCCGGGCCGGTCCGCGAGGCGCTGCTCGCGATCCCGCGCCAGGTCCTGATGCCCCAGGCGTACGTGCGGCGCAGCGCCCCGGACAAGGACCCGCCGCGCTGGGATCTGCTGGACTGGTCCCGCCCGGCCGACCGGGACGAGCTGCTGGAGCGGCTGCACAGCGGGGACAGCGTCGCGATCCAGCACGCGGGCGAGCCGATCCTCGGACGAACGGCCGGGCCGCGCAGCGGCGGCGCCATCACCGCGATGTCGAGCACGATGGGCATGACCGCGGACCTGCTCCAGCTTCTGGACCTGCGTGCCGGACAGCGGGTGCTGGACGTCGGGACCGGTGCCGGGGTGACCGCGTCGGTGGCGTGCTTCGTGTGCGGCGACGGCGGCGTCGTCACCCTCGACATCGACCCGCACGTCACCAACGCCGCACGCGAGCGGCTGTCGGCCCTCGGGTACCGACCGGCGGTGGTGGGAGGCGACGGCGTCACGGGGTGGCCGGACGGGGGCCCGTACGACCGGATCTTCGTCACCTTCGCCGTCCCTCGCGTGCCGGAAGCTCTGGTGGAGCAGCTGGCGCCGGGCGGGCTCGCGCTGATGACGGTCGGGACGTCGTCGCCGTCGTGGCCGGGCCAGGCCGTGATCCGCAAGCGGCCTGACGGGACCGTGGAGGCGGAACTGCGGGCGGTCGAGTACGGGCACCGCGCCGGTGCCGGTTTCGACCGGCTGTTCCTGTCCGCCCCGTTCCGCGCGACGATCACGACGTCCGACGGGTGGACGCAGCGCAGCCGCATCCCGCCGCCGGCGGACACGGCGCGCGGCCTGTGGCTGGCCCTGGATGCCCTCCACCCGGGGCTGGTACGCCTCTTCGGCGCCGAAGACCTGACGATCGGCGCACCCGAGTGCGGGTCGTGGCTTCGCGTGAAGGAGGTCGGCTACCACCGGTGGGACGTGACGACCCGCGGCCCCCGGGACATCTGGGCGGAGATTCAGGATGTCGCAGCCCGCTGGCGGGCAGCCGCTTCACCAACCGCCTACCAGATCCACTTCGACACCGACGGCACCCAGCGGGTGACCACCTCGAACGGCACCCTGACCTGGCGGTTGGCCGCCGGCCCTGGTGAGGCACGAGACTCACGATGACCCGCCCACCCCAGCAGCCCCTGCCGCGGACCTACGGCGCTACCCAAAGTGATCCCGAGCCGCGACATGGAGGGTGTGCACTGGCTCTGTCGACACGTACTCGCTCACGTCACTGGCGACCGCTGCCCTCATCCGATGCGAGTTCTCCCAAGGCTGGAGACGGACGCCGCCCGGACCGGCGAACTCGCCGCGCTAGCCCCCGTGCTTCGGGCCCACCCCCGAGGGGTCCGCGGCAGCCCTGCCTCGCTCATCACCCGCCGGGCCCGTTCTTGCGGGGTGGACGTAGGCTCTCGCGCCATGGAAGAGATCATCAAGCTCGGCGAGATCACTTGCCCATCGGGGGCTCTGGTGATCGCTGACGGCGGTCATCTGGGGTTGTGGAGCGGGGAGCGGTCGCCGGCGGCGATCGATCCTGGTCTGCTCGGCATTGACGACCCGGCAATGGCTGCCGACGTGCTCAAGTCGGTCGACTTCGCCGTGGTCGGCCGGGATGCCTCGGCAGCGGCCCGCGGCTTCGACCGGCAGCCGGGTGCCATGCTTCACGACGTCCCTGCGTCCCGCGCCGCGGAGCTTGAAGCGATGTTCGAAGAGCACTGTCGGGCCGCCGGCCTGGACGCCCGTCTGGAGGTTGTCCCGGGCCGCGAACCGCATGCTCGACGCGCGCGCCGGACCGCGGTCGAAGGCGGCGGCAGCTTCCTGGTGTTCGGGGTGCCCGTCGTCGCGGTGGGCGGCGTACCCCGTGACCGCGCTCTTCCGGTACTGGCCTCGCGGGTCGACTTCGGCGACGGGGTCGGGCCGCGCTGGTCGGAGATATCGGTCCGGATGAGCGAAGCCCCGGCGGAGTCATCGATGGTGCTGGGTGACATCGGGGTCGACTGGGCCCGGGTTCTCTTCGGCGATGCCGATGGCCTCAATGACTGGCATCACAACGAGCCTGTGGACGGCTTGGCCGACGTCGCGTTCTGGGGTGCCGCCGCAGAGGAAGCGGCAGCGCTGTTCGCGGCACCGGAACTGGGCGAACCCGGCGAGGACGGTGTTCGCGGGTGGACCGGGCTTGCCGTGGCCGAGGCGATGGAGAAGGCTCGCGCTCTGCTGGCCTGGAAGGAGGACACCGGGCGCCGCATGATGGTGGACTTCCGCCCTCATTCCCATCACTGGCAGATCATGCGACAGATCCGCGCCTCTGAAGTCGAGGCCGGAACCGTGGATGTCGGCAACGCCCGAATGCTCTGCGCGATGACGAGCTGGGGCGACGGCTGCTTCCCCGTGTCGGCCGACCTGGACGGGTCCGGCGCCGTGGTCGCGGTGCGGGTGAGCTTCTCCGACGCGGGTGCGTAGCGGTTCCGCTTCCGTAGAGGCCGGGACAGTCTGCAAGACCACGACTCCGACTCGGCGTCGCGGAACACGGCCGCCACTCCGCCCGTCCTCTGCCCCGCGCTCATGCAGCCATGTTGCCCTCTCACAGAGCGCGTGCCTATTTCCTTTTCCAAGGTCGGCTGTCGCTACTGCACTTCAACGGGCGATGTCGGGCTGGACTGCCGCACTTCGTTCTCCTCGAGGCCCGAGTCAGATGTGGGCTCTGATCTGCTTCACCGGGTGCCCGAGTGTGTCGCCGAGGGTGGCCAGTTCGTCGTCGTCGAACCAGTCGCGTTCGGGGTTCCAGATGGCGATCTCGAAGCGGGCAAAGCCGCACGGCCACGCGTAGTCCAGCGCGTCCAGCGATGTGGCGGCGCCGCAGCACGGCACTGTTACGGCCAGGGTGGCGAAGCCGTCATCGCAGTGGGTCTCCAGCAGGTCGGCGTACCACTCGATGTCGATCGAGGCGTCGCAGTGCGGGCAGCCGATCCGCTCCAGGTTCGCGCCGCAGTCGACGGGGGTGAGAGCCTCATGCCAGGTGACGTCGATCTCGACCTCGATGCCATCGTCTTGGCCGGGAGCCAGGTCCGCGGCGAGCGCGGCGGTCCGCTCGGCCGCCGGCCGGTCGGGCTGCCACTGAGGATCGGTCGGGATGATCGACAGGACGTCGTCGCTCATGGGCTCACTCGCTTCGTCGGACACCAGCGTTCGGCGGGACTCCGTGATCTTAGGACCCGGGGCAGGCCATCCGTTCCCCCGGCGCCTTGTCTGCGGACGGCAGGCCAGTGCCGACGAGACAGCCCGCTCCGGTCGGACCTACCGACTCGACATCACCCGCTCAGGCTCGGCAGTGCCGGGTCTGTGTCTGCCAACCTCAGCTCCGCCGCCGACTCCCCCACAGAACTTCCCCGCGTGATCTGGCACGCCCTCTTCGTACCGATGTCCCGCCCCGGTGGGCAGGTGAGACGGTCCTCCGGCTGGTCAATCAGTCGTGGACGGCTTGGGAGGCGCAACCCTGGTCACCGAGGGTCCGGCACTTCCCTGCTCTACACCTTCAGCCTCCTGACGGGCGATGGCAAGGTTGAAGCGGCTCAGCAGGGTGAGGTCGTGGGTGGCGCCCAGAACTTGCTCGTATTGCCTGAAGGTGGTCTCCAGCAAGGGGATGGCCCGGCTCAGATCCCCCGCGGTGCGATAGGCGTGGGCGAGGTTGCTGCGAGTCACCAGGGTGTCGAGATGCGTATCGCCCAGGACCTGCTCACTCTGAGCGAGGGTCGCCTCCAGCAGGGAAATGGCTCGCTTCACATCTCCGGCCGACTCGTAGTCGCGAGCGAGCTCGTTGCGGTTGTGCAGGGTATGGGGATGAGAATCGCCCAAGACCTGCTCACGCTGGGCGAGAGTGGCCTCCATCAAGGGAATGGACCGCTCCAGATCCCCTGCTGCCTGATATGCGCCGGCGAGATTCCCGCGGCTCAGCAGGGTGTCGGGGTGGGTATCGCCCAGGACCTGCTCACGCTGAGCGAGAGTGGCCTCCATCAAGGGAATGGACCGCTCCAGATCCCCGGCCATGCAGTAAACGCAGGCGAGGTTGCTCCGGCTGGTGAGGGTCTCGGGGTGCGTATCGCCCATCACTCGCTCGTAGTGGCGAAGAGTGGCCTCACTCAGAGGGATGGCACGCCCGAAATCGCCGACCGACTCGTAAGCGAGGAAGAGGTTGCTACGGATGGTCAGGGTGCGGGGGTGGTCATCGCCCAGGACTCGCTCGCTCTGAGCGAGAGTGTCCTCGTACAACGGAATGGCCCGCCCCAGGTCCCCCGCTGCCCGATAGCCGCCGGCGAGGATGCTGCGGCTGCTCAGGGTGTCGGGGTGGTCGTCGCCCAAGACCCGCTCACGCTCGGCGAGAACGGCCTCCATCAAGGGGAGGGCCCGCCCCAGATCACCGGCCGACTCATAGGCGACGGCGAGGATGCTACGGCTGGTCAGGGTGTCCGGGTGGTCGTCGCCCAAAACCCGCTCACGCTCGGCGAGAGTCGTCTCCATCAAAGGCATGGCCCGCCCCACATCACCAACCGACTCATAGGCGACGGCCAGATGGCTACGGCTGGTCAGGGTGTCCGGGTGGTCGTCACCCAGGATCTGCTCACGCTGAGCGAGAGTGGCCTCGTACAGCGGGATGGCCCGCCCCAGATCCCCGGATGACCCATAGGCAACGGCGAGGTTGCTGCGACTGAACAGGGTGTCGGGTTGGGTGTCGCCCAGAACTCGCTCGTACTGGCTGAGCGTGGCCTCGTACAGGGGGATGGCCCGTCCCAGGTTCCCTGCTGCGTGGTAGCCGCCGGCGAGGTTGCTGCGGCTCATGAGGGTGTCAGGATGTGTGTCGCCTAGCGCCTGCTCACGCTGAGCGAGCGTGGCCTCGTACAAAGGGACGGCCCGCCGCAGATCTCCTGTCGACTCGTACGTGTTGGCGAGGTAGTTGCGGCTGGCCATGGTCTCGGGGTGCATGGCACCCAGGACCTCCTCGCTCTCGGTGAGAGTGGCCTCGAGCAGCGGGATGGCCCGTCCCAGATCCCCTGCTTCCTTGTATGCGAGGGCGAGGTTGCGGCGGCTGGTCAGGGTGTCGGGGTGGCTGTATCCCGAGACTTGCTCACGCTCGGCGAGCGTGGCCTCGTACAAGGGGATGGCCCGCCCGAGATCCCCTGCCGAATCGTAGGCGACGGCAAGGTTGTTGCGGCTGGTGAGGGTCTCAGG
The DNA here is from genome assembly GCF_000725495.1 of Streptomyces aureus. Classification (GTDB taxonomy): domain Bacteria; phylum Actinomycetota; class Actinomycetes; order Streptomycetales; family Streptomycetaceae; genus Streptomyces; species Streptomyces aureus_B. Next base: position 83,878 of record NZ_KL647040.1, on the reverse strand, counting down.
GTGGGTGTCGCCCAGGACCCGCTCGTATTGAGCGAGCATGGCCTCGTACAGAGGGACGGCCCGCCCCGGCTCGCCGGCCGACTCATAGGCGAGGGCGAGGTCGTTGCGGCTGGCCTGTATATCGGGGTGGCTGTCACCCAGCACCTGCTCGCGCTCGGCGAGCGTTGCCTCGTACATGGGGATGGCCCGGTCGAGATCCCCTGCCAACTCGTGGGCGTAGGCGAGGGTGCTGCGGCTGGTCAGGGTGTCGGGGTGGGTGTCGCCCAGGACCCGCTCACGTTGAGCAAGAGTGATCTCGTAGAGCGGGATGGCCCGTTCCGGATCCCCCGCCGCCACATGGGCGTTGGCGAGGTTGTCGCGGCTGGTGAGGATGGAGGTGTGGGTATCGCCCAGCACGCGTTCGTATTGAGCGAGAGTGGCCTCGTACAGAGGGATGGCCCGTCCCAGATCCCCTGCCAACTCGTGGGCGATGGCAAGGTCGTTGCGCATGGCCAGGGTCTCGAGGTGGCTGTCGCCCAGAACTCGCTCGTGTTGCCTGAGCGTGGCCTCGCTCAGGGCGACGGCTCCGACGGACTCCGCGGGGACGGACCGCTCACCCGCCGCCGTCACCTGCACCACGTCACGAGGCGCGGGCAACAGCCCGGCCAACTCCTCCACCAGTCCTGCGTTCTCCGTCAACGCCTGCCAGATCTGCTGACGCAACGCCTGCGCGGCACTCTCATCGTCCGGTTTCTCGGCGGCCTCCCGCACCGCCGCGTCCAAGGCAGTCTGGCCAGCCTCGTCCCCGCGCCCCCGGACCAGTTGGAGAATCCGCGCTCCCAGATCCGCCGCGGTCTCGGCCGAGGCGTCCGGCGCCACGTCACCGGCACGGATGAGCTCCGCCACCCCGTACGCGGTCACCGCCGCCGACAGATACGGCGCGGCCTCCTCCACCAACCCGACGATCTCCGTACGCACAAGCATTCCTGACTACTCGTCACCCGCCAACCGCCAGCGACCAGGCGTAGGAACGCATGGTGCTTGTGAGCACGAGACGCCGTAACGCTCCGCACGGTTCCGCCGCCCCGCCCGACCGATGGGGATGGCTGTCACTCTTCCCGACCCGACACTCCCGCTTTGTATGGGGCGGGCGGAGTGGTCGTCGGCAGGCGCGTGCTCGTGCCGTTGGTCGTCGGCGCTGTCACGCAGTTTCGACTCTCAGGCTCTGTGGCGCTTCCCGCTTCGTGTCTCTGCAGCGGACAGCAAGGCGTCAAAAGCGGCTCGGGCCTCGGCGATTCGGTGCCGCCAATCTTCGCCTCGTAGGGCCGCGATGTCCCACTCGACAACCGGTTCGGCGCCGGCCACGCAGTAGCCGTACACCTGGTGGGCCACCCGGTCGGTGAGGATTTCGTCGTAGTGGAACGAGCCCTCGAACGCCGCCCAGCCCACCGATCGCGCGTCGGCGCAGACACGCCGAAGTACCCCGGAGGTGCACGGTGCGCTCAAGGCCGCCTGCTTACAAAGTTGTTGATGTCAGCTGGGGGTGGGAGGTTGGATGGGCCCATGAAACGCGTCGAGGTTGAACTGCTCACGGATGGCGGCAACGACGCCGTGGTTCGCATGCCGGGAAGGCGCTTCCCGGGGGTCGTGGTGCAGGGAGACTCCCTTTCCGTCCTCCGCGGTGAGGTGGCCGAGGTGGTGGAGGCGTGCGAACGGGGCGACCTGGACGAAGCCCGGGACTCCGCCGGCTTTCTTCTGGCGAACCTGGATGCGCTGCTGGCACGGTACGAGGCAGCGTTGAGCGAGCACCAGATTCGGCGGCCGTACTGAACTGGCGGGCGGTCCGTGCGGTTGAGCGCTTCGGCCTCGCGTGTCCGACATCGGTCCCGGACTGTGGCCTCAGCCATCGATGGCTGGCCGTCACCGCGGGTTCCCGGCCGAGCATGCGCGAGCCTGACTCGCAGCATCGCCGCCGGCCCCAGCCACACTGCCATTCCGTCGACCAGAGCAAGTCGCCCTGGTGGAGGCGTGGCAGTCTGACTCCATGCGTAGGACGACAGACCCAGGCAATCCAAACAACATCCAAGTCGGCGACATCTATGAGGACTGTTCGTTCCACCCAGTCCTGTGCACTGCCGTCGATGAGGTAGCCGGTGTGGTGCTCAGCGGCATCTCGCTCATCGACGGGACCTATCCCCGTTCCTGTGACGCTCTGCACTGCGGGCCCGTACGGATCCGCATCGAGGACGTCATGGCCATCAAGCAAGATCTACACGGCTACGCCCGCCACCGAAAGGAAGAGCTTCGAATCGGTGATGGCAGCTGATCCGCAGCTCCGGAGCGCGTTTTGGAAGGGGAACTTGGGCTGTGGATGATCACTCTTCTCGGCCGTGACCCACCGGGCATCGGTTAGCACACGCTGAACAACGACCACCAGCCGCCATACCTCAGAACCCGGCCATGGATTTGTCGAGCACTCCGCCCAGCGCACCGTAGACGCTGCAGCGGACCGAGTGCCCTGCCCTGTGGCGGAGCCCGAACCCAAAGCCGAATGACAACGCGAAGAGACCGGCCAAGGCCATCGATCCGACCGGGCTGTAGACGACGTACACGAAGCACGCCACGCCTGCCCAGACCAGGAGTGGCAGGAGCGAGCCGCGTACCACCGTCCCGAATCTGATCCGTTCTGGTCCCGACGGCAGCGCACGTTCGTGCCACACCTCTATGTGGTTCCTCGTCACGCAGTGCTCCGGTCTCATGAAGCCATCAGAACACCGACAGTTCGGTCCTGGTGTGGTGATCTCTGAGAAGCGACCTCCCCCTTGGGTCCGTGGTCGCCGAGTGATGTGTTTCTGAGCTGGGTACCTGGCGAGGCTTGGTGCGGCGCGCCGCTCGGACGCTGCGCAGCCCCTTCCCCCTGACGCTGAAGTCGGCCGCCGTCTAGCGTGTTCCGTCCCGCTGCGGACTCCAGCGGCACGGCCGGGAGGATGCAGGTCCCCGACTCGGCTCAGGGCGGGGCCGGAGTCGGGGACCCGGCCGATGGAACTCGATCCGGGCGATCGGCGAAGAAGAGCTGAACCACGTGGACAAGCCAAGCCTTCGAGGTATTCAGTCGAGCGAAAGGAGCCCCGATGGCCGTCGGACCGGACGTCACGCCCGCCGAGGAGCATCGCGGGGGAAGCGACGCCCGAGTGATCGAGCGGTCCCGGGAGGAGCCCGAGCTGTTCGCCGCCCTCTTCGACCGGCACGCCGACGCCGTGTACGGATACACGGCGCGGCGATTGGGCGCGGAGACGGCGGAGGATCTGACGGCGGAGACGTTCACCATCGCCTTCCAGCAGCGCCACCGCTACGACCTGGCCCGCGCCGATGCCGCCCCCTGGCTGTTCGGCATCGCGACCAATCTCGTCAGTCGGCACCGGAGAGCGGAAGCCCGCCGCTTCAGAGCACTCGCCCGGCTGCCGCAGCCGGTCGAACACGAGGAGCCTGTCGCCGACCGGGCGGTCGACCGAGCCGGCGCCACGGGCATACGCCGGGAGTTGGCGGCCGCGCTGTCCGGGCTCTCCGCCCCGCACCGCGACGTCATCCTCCTGGTGGCATGGGGCGGCCTCGACTACGAACAGGCAGCGCAGGCCTTGGGCGTGCCCATCGGCACGGTCAGATCACGGCTGAACCGGGCCCGCAGCAAACTCCGTGAAGCGCTGGGTGGCGCCGATCCGACGGCTTTCCGGGAGGTAGAAGCTCGTGCTTGACACGCCAGAACTCGACCAGCTGCGGGACTGGGACGCGGGAGAGTCGCCGCTCGACGAGATCACCCGTCACCGGATGCGCGCCCGACTGGTCTCCGCCATCCACGGCACGCCGCCGACCGTTCGGCGCCGTCGTCCTTTGGTACGCATCGCCCTGACCTGCGCCGTGGCCACCGCCGTCGTCGCCACGGCCGTCGTCGTGCTGCACGACGACGGCCGCGCCGGCACCCCGGCGCCCCGGACCTCCAACGCTTCCCCCGATCTGCGCAACGTCAGTGCCCCGACCGTTCTGCGTGGGGCCGCGGCGTTCTCGCGCGAGCGCGAGAAGACCCTCGCGCCCCGCGACGACCAGTTCGTCTACACCAGGACCATCACCAAGCGGATCGAGCGCAAGACGAAGGAGACCACGACGTTCGTCGATGAGACCTGGCGATCCGTGGACGGCTCGAAGGCATCATGGATCATGGAGGCCGGTGAGGGATGGTGGGCGAAGCCGCACAAGACGAAGTCGAACGAGCAGGAACACCTCACGGTGTGGCCTCCGCAGGACTGGCCCACACTCGAGCGTCTGTCGACCGATCCCCGCACGCTCGCCCTCCAGCTGAGTTCGGGCAGCCCCACGCACTCGGCACGCGACCTCGCGGCGCGCCACGGAAACGCCCTCAAGGCGGACCAGTGGCCCCTCGTCGAGAGGCGGCTCATCTCACTGCTCATGCTCGTGCCGGCCATGCCGAAGGGCCTGCGGGCGGCGGCGTACGAGGCGTTGGCCATGGTGCCGGGAGTGAAGGCCGTACCTGACCAGACGGATCCCACGGGCCGTCCCGGCATCGCGATCCAGTACGTCGATCCGACCTCGCCCGACGACCAGGGCACCGAGGTACTGGGCGGTTCGTCCTTCGTCCTCCTCTTCGCTCCACGGACCTACGAATTCCTGGGAACCCGATCCCCTCGCCACAAGGAAGGCAAGGTCTACGACGAGTTCTCGTACGTCGACGCCTGGGCCGTGACCGACCGGGCCAAGCGACGTCCCTAGGGTCTGTCGCTCGGATCAGGTCGCGGGGGCGGCGGGACGGGGCGGTGCCGGCGAGCGGGGTCTGGTGCGTACGGTCACCTCGGCACCGCTGGACTCGCCGACGCGGGGCCGGCCTGGCCATCGTCCCGTGGCGCCCCGCTTCTCCACACGGGCCCGGAGGCTCGCAGGCCGGCCGGCGAGCCTCGGGGGGTAGGCGCACGGGAAGGCGGCACCCAATACGGAACCCTGCATTCCGCTCTTGATCGCTCAGCGTGCATACTGCCAGCGCCCCACCTCGTGCGTCGCGACGCTTTCCGGAAAGACACCTTCATCCATGGGATTCCTCGCCCCCGTCGGCCTGCTGCTCTGCTGCTGGCTCTGGTTCACCCTGCTGCCGCTGCGATGGCAGAACCCCCGTCTCGCCGGCCCCGACGCGGCGCTGCGGCGCGCATGCAGGGCTGCCGCCCGGGGGCACTGGGAGCCCGCCGCCCGACTCTTCGAGGACGCCGGTCAGGACTGGGAGCGCCGCGCCCTGTACGCCGAGCGGCTCGGAAGCCTCGCCGCAGAGAAGGGCGATCCGTGGCTCAAGGCATGGCAGGAGGCCCGCCCAGAGGACTCCGATGCGGCGCTCGTGATGGCGCGCGCGAGGGTCAAGTACGCCTGGAAGCTTCGGGGCGGGGCGTTCGCGCGATTCACGTCGGACAGCCAATTCGAGGGTTTCCACCGGGAGTTGGTGGCCTCGCGGAACGACATCGACCGAGCATCGGCGCTCGGCCCCGACGATCCCACTCCCCTCGTCGAGGAGATTTGGCGAGCGCTGGGACTGGGCTACTCCCACGAGGAGATGGAGAGCCTGTGGTCCGACATCACGGCCCGGGCGCCCCATCACTATGAGGCGCACTACAGCGCCCTGCAGTACTGGACCGCGAAGTGGCGAGGCTCGCACCAGCGCGTGCAGGAGTTCGCCGCGAAGGCGGCGGCCGACGCCCCGGCGGGCAGCCTGCTGGCCATGATGCCGTTGATCGCCTGGTTCGAGAACCACCAGTCCGAGCCCGCCGCGTACCCGTTCCACAGCTCGCGGGCGAGGGCGCTCGTCGATGCGGCGCTCGCCGACGTGGCCATCGCCGACCCGGCACATCCGCGACTCCCGGAGGCACGACACCTCCTGGGGTACTTCCTGTACCGGCAGGGGCAGTACAGAGCGGCCAGGGATCAGTTCCGTCACGTCGACGGTTTCACGCACGCCCTTCCATGGCGGTACAGCGTCCCATGGCTCCACTACCGCTTGGTCCGCACGAAGACGGCCCGCAAGGCGCTCATGTAGCCACAGCGGACTGATCATCCAGCCGGGACCTCCGATCACCTCCGACCGACCCGGCGCGGGCCCCAGGACCTGGGGAGGGCCGGAGGCCCGGCGAGGGCCTTGTCGCGTCGGATGTCAGCGGAACAGCTGCGGCACGGGGCAGACCTCCAACGGCCCGTCCGGCCGGTCGGCCCAGCGCCACCAGACATGTCGGTCGGGGCACTTCCACACCGACCGGCAGGTCCGCCGACCATCGTCCTCCCGCCCGGAGAGCACGAGGCCACCGGACCGCATCGGCCGGCCGCACTCAGGGCAGTCCGGAACGTCGTCGCTCATACGGCACACCTTAGCCACGGGCCTGCTTCGTCCCGAAGCGAGTTGAGAGCTCTCGCCCTTGAGCCGTGCCGTCCCTCCCCTGCTGCGGTGCTCCGTCGGCATTCGTGGGCATCTGCCTCGGTTGATCGACGGTCGACCAACGTTGGCAGAGAATGTCAGGAGGTGCTCGGGCCTCTCACCCGGCTGCCTTTGGCGCGCCCAGCTGCCTTTGGTGCGCCCAGCTGCCTTTGGTGCGCCCTGCTGATGTGCGACCCCCTTCACGGCCGAGAGGCGGCCCGACTGCCCGAGCCCGACTCAGGCGTGGGCAATCGCCGGGGCCTTGCGGATCTTGATCCCGCCTGCGCAGGGAAGCGGCTACCGGCCGGGCCGGAACTGGTGTAACGTCGCGATCTTCGCCCGGCCCACGGCGCGGAGTCCCCATAGGCAGCCCTCATGCTCGATCAGCCTGTCCCCGACCCGTACACGCTGTGGCAGCGCGCCCTCGCCGAGGTGGACCGAGTCTTCGCCTCCCCTCCGGAGCTCGACCGGCCGGTGATGGGGTGCACTCGCTGCTTCACGGAAGCGGAGCTGCGCGCCCTCGGCGGCGATCCACGGGATGTGCCCGATGACGTGCTCGCAGGCTTCATGGGCAAGGCCGTCGATCACTGGGCCCCGGACCAGTACCCGGTCCTTTGGCGCCGCTTCATACCACGCGCCTTGCGTCGCCTGGGCCCGGAAGGCTCTGGCACCGACCCGTCCTATGAGCTGCGCAATCTGGGCCAGTACGGGGCCGACCTGATCGGCTGGCCCGTCGCCGAGCGCGCCGCGGTCGAGCAGGCGTTCCGGGCACAGCTCACCCTCGCCCTCACCGACAGCCGGTCTCCGAGTGACATCCTCGACCTCTTGGAAGGCGTCGCCCACGCCACGGGCGGCCTGGAGCCATGGCTGGACCACATAGCCGGCCTCACCGACGCCGCCGCGGATGCCGGCCTCGTCAGACTGGCAGTGGGCTGGGGGACGGATTTCCTTTGGTCGGAGTTCCATTTCGCGTGGTGGTACGACGGCGACCCGCGAATCGTCCCCGACTGGCTGCTCACGCAGCGACCCCGCATCGCGTCCTTCGCGGCACGCCACCCCCACTGCAAGAACGCCGCCGACGCACTCATCGCGCTCTCCCACCTTCAAGAGGGCGACTGGAGCCCGTGGTTCTACCCCTACGGCCGGCACTTCCTCCCCCAAGTGACCACCAGGAGGTGAAGTCCCGACCTGAAAGGCCTGATGAACGTGCCGGCCTGAGCACGAGCGCCGAGCCCTGTGCGAACCCCTACGGACCCGCGTAGCCGTAAACGGCGCGTGAGACAGTCGGTGCCGGCTCACCGACCGTCACCGAGGAGAAGGATCCATGAGAGCGTTGCCCGCCGTCACCGGCCGTGAGGAGTTCGCTGTCCTGGTCGTCAGGACCGACCACCACGACGACCAGGCATGGCAGTTCGTGACGGCGGCGCTGATGGATCCCTGGGGCGACGGGCCGCACGAGGCACACGTCCACTTCGTCGACGACCCGGCCTGGGCAGGAGCGACCGTTGACGAGGTGCTGAATGCGGTCCGCGCCGATGACGACCTGGCCGTCGTCTTCCTCGCCGACCGGACAACCATGCAGGCCGAGAGTCACGCGTTGCTGGCAGTCACCACACTCACGCGGGAGGAGTGCGTGGACGACGAGGACTACGAGCAACTGACCGAGTTCGGCCGTGAGTTCCGCGTCGTCCCTGCGGGGGTCCACGACGTACACGCGAATCTGAGCATCGGCAACCTCGGCTTCGAGGAGTACGCCGCACAGGCTCACGATGATCCCGAGCGGATCTACCGGTCCTTCTGAGCACGGTTCAGGGAACCACTCAGAGAGCCAGGCTGACATAGCCCTCTCACCCTACGGACCACGCTTCCCGCGGGTTAAGGCGGCATGCAACGAGGCAGTCCGGAGTCCAGGGCTCGCCAAGCCGGCGTACGCAAAGCCGACTTGGCGAGTCCGGCGCTCCTACGGTCAGGCGAGCGCAGGCATGAAGCCGCCGTGGGCGGTTCCCGAAGCCAGCAGGGCCGACCAGTCGAGGGTCTCAGGCAGGCAGTCCACAGACAGAACGACTGCTCCGCCGGCCTCCTCGGCGTCCGCGCACCAGTCGCCCATGTCGCTCGATGCCGTGGCGTCGTCGGCTCCACCGACCACCGGCGCAGCGAGGGCAGGTACGACGAGCCCGTGGTCCCCAGGTCCGTCCACGACACACAGGGTGAGTCGGGGGACGATGCTCCAGCCCTCGCACAAGGGAATCGCTCCGTCGGGCACGGTCAGGAGCGGCAGGGCATCGTGGACGGGCGCGTCAGCCAGCAGGAGCACAGGCATGGCACCACGGACGAACAGGGTCTTCTCGGGTTCCAGTAGCACGGGGCCACTCTCGCAGGCCGCGTCATCAGGGCAGCAGGGGGGTGCCGAGGCGGCCGACGAACGCGCGTCCCTCGCGGTTCCTCGAACCACTTCCGACACCCATCGTCGACATCGACAACCACGGACGAGAGAGGCTGCTCGCTGGACGCAGGTGCTGACCGGCGTAGGTTTCGTGGGCCATACCGCGCGACGGGCAACCGGTCGCGGACGCTTCGGCGGGGTTAGTCCGTCACGATCAGCATGTCTTCCCTGTCGCCGCGCCAGCGGATGCCGACTGCCCCGCCGCTCACGTCGCCGATGTCGAGCTTGTCGTCATCGGCGATCTCGTCGGCCGCGGTCATCGTCGGGAGCCGCAGGGTGCGGAGCAGGCGCCCCGTGTCCGCGTCGAGGACGAGCAGGTCGGCGAGGAACTGTTCCCCTGCGTACGCCGCGGTGAGGTACGGCTGGCGCACGACGTACACACGGCCGTCTGCGATCTTGGGGATCCCGTACTCGTGATCGCCCGGCGCCCGCAGCCGCCAGGACAGATGTCCGTCCACGGCGTCGAAGGCGCTCAGGAGCGTGTCGTGTTGGCCGGTATGGTCCTTCGGATTCGTACCGGACAGCACGGTGCCGCCGCCCACGGCGACGGCGTCTCGAGGAAGCCCGGCGCGGGGGGCGATCCCTTCGCGGTTCATTTCGAGCACCTGGACGGTCTGCCGGTGCGACGGATCCTGAAGGACCACCTGGTTCCCGGCACCCCATACCGCCAGGTCCGGCTCCACGGTGCGTCGCCGCCACAGGACCTTGCCGGTGCGGTTGTCGATGCCCAGCAGCAGGCCGATGTCGTCCGGGCCGTAGCGCCCCGAACCGTTGCACAGCACGTGGACGGCGCTCAGATGGTCCGGCAGGGCGTGAACGGAACGGAGGAACACCTCGGGACACCACCGGGGCGTCTTCGCCGTCCACAGTTTCCGGCCGTCGCGCTCGGCGAAGGCGCGCACGGCGCCGGGATCCTCGGTGCCGACTTGGCCTCCGGCGACCTTCACGTTCCGACCGCGGTCACCGGCCTCAATCTCGGCGTGCCACAGCATCCTGCCCGTCCGCAGATCCAGGGCGACGAGCTTCCCGTCGGTGAAGCGGGCCACCACGGTGCTTTCCGACGCCCCGAACTGCCACACCAGAGCGTCGTCCACGTCCCGGCGCTCGTAGTGCCAGTACTCCTTGCCGGTCCGCGCATTGACGGCCGCCATGCCGTAGTACCCGTCCGAGTACTCGTCCGTCCATCGAAGGAGCAACCCGTGCACCAAAGCTTGCCCACTCTCCGGGCCACCTATGACGTGTTCAGGCGCTACCGGGGCCTCGGCGGCGAACGCGGCGGGAAAGGGGCCCTGGGCTCCGGTGAACACATCCCGTGACATGTACCAGTCGTCCACGGCGAGGGCCACCTTGCCGAGGAGCCATATCACCAAGATCACATAGATCTTCCATGGGCGGTCCCACAGCCGCCCGGCGGGACTCTTCACGGGCCTGCCAGGAATGTCCGGCAGTCCCACCCCCGGTTCTCCCAGCAAGTTCATCCGCTGCACCACGATCTTGCCCCCCAGAGGCCCTGCGCCTGTCACCGTGACGGGGGCAGCCAGGGGATCTTCACTCCCCTTCTGGAGCTATGCAAGTCGGGCATCCCTGGAAGCCCGCCACGGCCACACACGCGTAGCCAGCAGCACTGTGCGTGGCGGCCGTCAGCGACCCGGTCCGTGCTTGTGGAGCGCTGCCGACGCGCGGAAGCGGATGCGCCCACACTGCTCACGGTCCGCCTCCGACGTGACCTCGGAGCAGCAGCAGTGAGACGCGAGCCGCCGCAGGTCCTCGGCGTCCAGCCACAGCGGGCTGCGCCCTCTCGCCTTCTCGGCGTCCGGGTCCGTCGGATTGATCTCGGGCATGGGCCGCAGCCTAGCGGGCCGCTTCCGTGCGGGACGGCACCTCATGCCGCTATCCCTGCACGGGAAGATCAGGATGGGTGGCCAGAAAGAGCATGTAGGTGATCGCCGCTGCTGCCCCCAGGAGGGACAGCGCGGCACCCACTAGGGCGCGCGTCCCGCCGGCTCTACCCGACTTGGATGCGCGGTACTCGACAAAGGCCCGTACAAGGCCGACAAGCGCCAGAGGCAGCGCGACAAAGCTGACCAGAACCCAGAACGGGCAGCAGAGCCAGCACGCCAAGGATGCCCCGCCGAACCAGACCGCGAGCTCTGCCTTCCCTCGTGTCTCGTCCGATGTGCCGACAGGAATCATGGACTGATCCAAGCAGAACGCTTCCAGCCGTCTAGCAGCGAGGTACAGCAACCATCGCGATCTGACCCACCCGCCGCAGGCCCCCGCATGACCGCCCGGCCAGGGGAGCAAACCTCGGCGACCAGCGCTCGTGCAGCAGGGCGCTGTGCGCCTTGACGCCGCGAGAAGGAAGCGGCAGGAGGGCCCACCGGCAAGAAGGCGGAACTGACCGGAATCGAACCGGCGTCCTCGCGTTTGGCAGACGCGCGCGACGACCTCTGCGCTACAGCCCCGCCCCGGTCGCCATCCTAAGCGCTCCTCTCGTCACCTTGGCCGGTCTCAAGCGCCCACATCACGAGACGCGCTCTTGATGGGCCCGACGGCCTGCCGACAGTCCTCCACCGAGACGCCCTCAGAGGAAGACGCGCGCCACCTCCAGCCACTTCTGCGCGTCCGGGCCGGTCGCTGTCAGATCGGGCTCGGACCAGGGGCGGCGCCGGGTGACACACAGGCAGAAGTCCATCGCGCCGCCCCGTACCCGTTGCACGGCAGTCTCAGGGCCCCACACCCAGGTCCGGCCGTCAGGTGCCGTCAGCTCGATACGGAACGGTTCCGCCGGCTCAGGCAGTCCGACGGCGACGAACGACAGGGCCCGGCCCAACACGCCGAGCGACGCGATGTGCCGGAGTCGGTCCGTCGGGCGGTGCGCGACGCCCACGGCATCGAAGACGTCCTGCCCGTGTGCCCAGGTCTCCATCAGACGAAGGGGCGTCATCAGGGCCGGAGTCACCTCCGACATGTGCCAGGGGAACGCATGGTCCCAGCGTGTGTCGCGCAGCGCCGCCGCCAACTCCGCACGCCCCGCTCGCCACTCGTCGAGGAGCACCGAACGCGGTTTGGCCGCTCCCGCGGCGGCGGCCTTGTCCGCGTACCCGCTGCCTTCGACTTCGGCACGCCTGAGCTCGGCGCCGAACGCGTCCGGGGTGCGTAACGCGCTGAGCACGTTGGCGTCCGACCACGCGAGGTGGGCTATCTGATGAGCGACCGTCCAGCCCGCTGCCGGTGTCGGTAGGGACCAGTCGTCCACTGCCCTGACCAGAACGTCGAGCTCATCACCCTCGGCCACCAGCGCGGCCAGGACATTGGCGTCATCGGCTTCAGGGACGGCAAGGTTGTAGTTCAACATGTGCGCCATCGTGCCACTTCGTCCCGAGAGCGGCCGAGACCAAATGTGCCCTTAGTGCTCTTGGCTGACGGCCGCAGTGGTGCGGGCCGGAGCTCGGGGGCGAGGAGCTCAATTCCCTTGGCGAGATGGCCATCTGCAACCCTCGAAGCTCCTGGTTCGGCAAGCGCGAGCGGATGCTCGTACGGACCGACTCGGCAATCGGGTAAAGCAACTCCATTGCCACAGGCGAACCTCGGCAACTCAACCCGCCGGAGTCAGTACCGATGACGAGCGGACGCATTGCGCCAACGCGCAGTACGAATCTCGGACGTGCCTCTGAGTCTGGCCCTCTCCTCTGGACCCTGAAGGAGCCGGCACTCCCCCGTGTCCTGGTCGACGAGGATGGGCCAGTCACCCCCGAGCCGGATCTGGCGCCCTTGTTCGTCCACCGCCGGACACCACCCACATCACGAACGGCTCGGACTGATGTCTGATCGTCGAGTCGCGCGCCCCGTACGAGGGGTACCACATGGCAGAGTACGGCCGTGTCGAGGTCGGACCGGCCGCCCATGAGACGCCGTCGGTTCAGCTCGCGCCGGGGTGATTGAGGCCGTTCCTGGCGGTGGCGCGGATCCGCTTGGTTCGGCCCTGTTCGGCAAGGATCCCGACCGCCTCGGTGTTCGTCCCGGCGGCGATCATGAGCTGAAGCCAGTTGGTTGACGCGAGCAGGGCTTCCGGCTGCCACCGCAGTTCAAGAGTGACGGCGCGGAAGAGTGACCACTCCCCCAGGCGCTGAACCAGGAAGGGCCGGTCGGCCGTGGCCCGGGTCATCGCCCGCAGCCACCGCTCGTAGAGGGGACTCGCGTACAGGGAAGCGGCACGACGGTCCAGGTGACGTACTACCGCGGACTGGGCCATCACCTGGTCAGGATCAGTGAGCACACGGCCGACCAGCTCGATCTCGTCCGCATCGGCAGCCTGCCCCAGCTCGTCCAGGTAGGCCGCGAAGCGGACATGCTCGTCCGGGTTCCGAGGGATGCCGTGGACATTCATGCTGCATGCTCCTCGCACTCGACCAGGACGCCCCTCCCGAACCGGGCGCCCGCACCAACCAGGGGCACCCGTTCCGGGCCGTCGGGTCCGTCTCCCCTCCGGCGCCTCAGCTGGACGGCGGCCACGGGAATCGGTCGCCCAGGACGTACGCGGCGGGCCAGGTCTCGGTCAGGACCTTGTTCAGCAGGGGATCGCTGGACTCCAGGACCTCGCTGAGGCGGACGGAGTCGTCCTCGTTGATCCGTTGGCCGCCGAGGACGACGGGAGCGCGCAGGACGTCCTCGCCCCAGGGATCGATGGCATTGCACAGCAGGCCCTCGAAGCGGTGGCCATTCAGGGTGCCGTTCTCGGCCCGCTGGACGAAATCGTCGATCACGGCTGCCTTGAGGTACACCCAGGCGAGGTAGACGACCGTGCGTCCGTCGTCCAGTCGGATCGGCAGACGGACCTTGAGGAAGTTGCCGACGTCCTTCGCGATGATCATGGCGTCTGTCTCGGCGAGCACGCGCTCCCTGCGCTCCTCCTCCGAGAGCTCGGCGAGCAGGTGGGGCATGGCCAGTTCGAAGCCGGGGTGCTCCGCGTCGAGGCGGCCGCCGCAGTCGCAGGTGCAGGCGGCACCATGGGCGTCGGCCTCGGCTTCTACGGTGGCGGGGGCGAGGTCGAGCCGGGCCGTCGGGTAGTTCGGCTCGCCGCCTTCCGCCGATACCGGAAGCAGCAGCGCGTAGTACCGCACCGCCGTGAACGTGGTGGGTTCGGGCAGTCCCAGTGCGGCCATCGCTGCCGACGCCGCCTCGTGGCGCTCACCGTTGACGCGGATCTCGGCATGCATCGCGCCGGGGCGTCCGCCGTAGAAGACCTTGACGCCGTTGAAGAAGGGGGACTCCAGGTCCCCGGTGAACGAGTCCGCGATCCGGTGCAGCACGTTCGCATCCAGCAGCGCCCGCTGAAGCCGCCGGTTCTCGTCCACGTCGCGTCCGAGACCGACCGCACCCGACGTGATGGTGTGCCGGCCGGGCACGCCACGATCGTCGTCGGGGCCCTCGTGGTCCGCGAAGTGCCCGCGACGGTCGAGGAGTTCGAGCAGGCAGGCTCCCGCCGTCTGTACCCACATGTTCGCCGCGTCCTGCGGATCGGCGGACATCGACACGACGCAGTCCATGAAGCACGGTACGTCCGGCTGGATTCCGACGTCCGGCAGTGCGACGAGGTCGTAGTGGCGACCGCCGCCGTGGTGCGGCGGGGCCACACCCACGGCCCAACCGTGCGGACTGAGCAACGAGTTGCCCTTGAGCTGGGCGTCCTGTGTCACGCCGGGGGCGAACTCTTCGAGCCCTGCCCTCACGAGGGCGAGGAACTCCAGGTCAGGCAGCCGGTTCGCGGACGGCTCCTCTTTGCGCTTACGACGTCGTATCCAGGACACCCGTGGATGGTACTGAGCCCGGACGCCCGGGCAGCACGCGGGCTCGCCCCGGGTACCGACCGGCCCGAACCCGCTCGATGAGCTCGGCGTCGCTCCCCTGGCGATCATCGCGAGAGGGCCCGGAGGCAGGCGAAGACAGCCCCGGGCCCATGCGGTCCGCTAAGCGTCGAGGTAACCGTAGTCCGCCTCAGGGATGCCGATCACCAGGTCGCCGTTGTATACCCGCCACTCGCTCATGCCGTCGACCTCATGGCTGACCAGGAACAGCCCCCGGGGCCTGTCGTCGTACTCCTCGTCCGGGCAGGCCGCCGGGATCCGGGCGATCCGGCGCAGGCTTTCCTCGAACCATTCCAGGGACGTGTCGCGGAAGTTGCCCCCGTAGAAGGCCCAACTGACGTAGTTGTACTGCCGAGCGGGGAACGCCCAGCCTCCGCTGTAGGTCCGTTCCGAATCGTCCGCCTCTACGATCTCCTTGATCTGGGCCAGCTGTTCGTCGTCACACTCCAGCCAGCCCCTGACCGAGACCATGGTTCCCACTGCGGTTCCTCCTCGTGCGTGCGGCCCGCTGTCCCGGCGCGCGGTTCCGTTGTGCTGGCACGCTAGGAGTGGACTGCCCGGTCACGCAAAGGGATTGGGGGGAGGGCACGGTCGTGCCGAGGCGTTCGTTCGTTCATCGCTCCGGGTTCGCCGAGGCCCGCCGGGGCGCCTCCGGCCCGGGAACGGCGGCCCTGCGCAAGCAGCCGGGGTCACCGTCGCGGGAGGCGACTGTCGGGCGGGAGACTTGCTCCAGCTCACGGGCGCGCTGTGGCGCGCCGCCTCGGGCCCCGAGGACCGCTCGCCGCCCATGCCCGCGCTCATCCTCGACGGACTGCGCGCCCACCGGTAGCGCCCGGCCCGGCCGGCCCCGTCAACGGCAGCTGTTCCAGCCGGTGCCCGTCGACGCCCGCTACTCGACCCACGTTCCGTCGCGCATGATGACGCGGCCGCGCAGTTCCGGCTCGCCGCGCCAGGCCCGTACGGTACTCGGGGTCACGCGTACGTAGACGAAGGGGCCGTCCTCCGTGCGGGGATCCCATCCGAACTTGCCGGTGAAGGCCTCGGCGGCCTCGTTCGGGACCTCCTCGTCCGGGAAGCACTCCGCCTCGCCCTCGAGGAGCACCACGTCGAAGGTGTCCGGCAGCGACAGGCGGACGCGTGGCTCGGTGCGGAGGTTGCGCACCGTCGCGGAGGCGGCGCCGGTGCACATCCACATGGCCCGCCCGTCCCACACGAACCACAGCGGCACCTGGTGCGGGCCGTGATCGGGGTGGGCCGTCGACACCCATACGTCCCGCTCCGTGGCCAGTCTCTGCAACGTCTCGCTCCGACGTTCCGCGGTCCGGCGGCGGGCGCCTTCCATGATCTTCATGAGGGCCGACCCTAGCCAGGCGGGGCGGGATGCGCCTGAGGCGCGGGACCTACGACCAGGGGCCTACCCGGTCCTCGGCCACGGTCCGGGCCTCTGTCACGGGGCGGACCTCCGTCACGGGGCGGACCTCCGTCACGGGCCAGGCCTCGGTCGCGGGCCGGTCCGTGTCAGGGGGATCGGCTACCTTCTCCCGGACCGGGACACGCCGACCGGACCGGCACAGGCCCGGAGGACATGGAGGCTCCGTATGACGTTCGCTCCCTGGTTCGCCGCCCTCGGCACCGTCGACCGCGTGCCGTTCACCGAGGCGGCCGAGCGCTACGGGGCATGTGCTCCCGACGGACTCGACGACACCAACAGCGACTGTTTCGGCGACGATCTCGACGAGGTCCTCGTCCACCGCGGCACGGTCCGCCACGCCGGTGACCTGGTCATAGCGTCCGAGACGCACCAGCCCGTCTGTCACGGCGGCGACTGCGGCATCCACGTCCTGGACGGGGACCTCACCGTCGACGGGACTCTCGTCTTCACCGAGTGGGACCAGGCCAACGTGCTGATCGTCACGGGCGATCTGCGCGTGGGCAACCTCCTCGTCGAGGACGAGGCGCACCTGTACGTCGGGGGCGCCCTGCGGGTCGAGGGGCTGCTGGTCTCGGGGCTCTCCCACGGCGGGATGCTGGCCGTCGCCGGCGAGACGACCGCCGAGGCGTGCCTGTGCGCCGGCCCCGTGCGCGAGCCGATGGTCCTGTTCGGCAGCCTGCCCACGCATCCACGCGAGCCCGACCGCATGGTCGACCTCACCGGCGTGGATCAGGCCCGGCTCGTGCGGCCCGAGCTGCTCGACGCGTCGGGCCGGTGGGCCGACCGAGCGAAGACCCGTACGGCGCTGCTGGAGGGCCGTCCGGTGCTGCGTCACACGGGTCTTCGCGCGGAGGACGCCGGGCGGCTCTAGAGGACCCGTGTCGGTGGTGGCCGAGGCGAACCCGGCAGCCCTCCGTCCCCAGGACCGCGGGGCGAGAGGGGCAGGGCAGGGTCGGCCCCGTCGTCGTACGCGATAAATCCGGTGACCTCGGCGGGCATCCCGGGATACTGGTCGCCATGGATGAGGTCGAGGTCGTCGTCGCCCATTCCGAGCGGGCGACCCTGCGCGTCGGGGACGTGTTCCTGAAGGTGGACACCGATCAGTCGCGCATCGACGTCGAGGTCGAGGCGATGGCCCTGGCACCGGTCCCGACGCCGGAGGTCCTGTGGCGCAAGCCGCCGGTGCTCGCGATCGCCGCGGTCCCGGGAGCGACGCTCGGACGCCTCGGTGAACCGTCGACCGCGTCGCCCGAGGCGTGGGCCCGTGCGGGCGCCGCCATCCGGCAGCTGCACGACGCGCCGCTGCCGCCCTGGCCCGGCCGAGGTCTCGACGAGCTGACGGCGGAACTCGACCGCGAGTGCGAGATGCTCGTCGCGAAGGGCGTCCTGCCGGCCGACCTGGTCACCCGCAACCGCCAGGTCGCCGAGGCCGCGCTCCGGCCGTGGACTCCGGCGTTCACGCACGGCGACCTCCAGATCGCCCACGTCTTCTTCGAGGCCGACGAGGTCACCGGCATCATCGACTGGTCCGAGGCGAGCCGGGGCGATGCCCTGTACGACCTCGCCACCTTCACGCTCGGGCACGAGGACCGCCTCGGCGACGTCGTCGCCGGCTACGGCACCGAAGTCGATCTCGACGTCATCCGGGGATGGTGGTCGTTGCGCAGCCTGCTGGTGGTCCGGTGGCTGGTCGAGCACGGCTTCGACGCCTTCGCGCCGGGCTGTGAGGTCGACGTGTTGAGGGCCCGGATGTGAAGTCGACGTGGCACGGGTCCGGACGTGACGCTGCGGGGCCCGGGCGCCACGAGCGCGTAGTGATGCGTCGGGGAGGCGGTCCCCTCAGGCGCATCGCCCGCTCTCACTCGCCCTTCGGGACACCGTCCTGCTGCTTCATCGCGGTGACGAGGGTGGAGGAGATATGGGCCAGGTCGGGGTCCGCCGCGATGAAGACCGTTTCCACACCGGCCAGTTCGTGGTTCATGCGGGCCATCGGCAGTTCGTAGTCCAGGTCGGCGGTGCCACGGACTCCGCGGATGACGACGTCGATTCCCGCCAGGCGGCAGTAGTCGACCAGCAGGCCGCCGGTGTGGGAGTCGACCGTGACGTTGCTCAGGTCTGCGGCTGCCGTGCGGAGCCGGTCCAGTCGTTCCGCGATGGGCAGACGGCCGGTCTTGCTCGCGTTGAACATCACGCACACGACGACCTCGTCGAACAGGAGGGCAGCGCGCCGGAGTACGTCCTGGTGCCCTGGGGTGACCGGGTCGAAGGATCCTGGAAAGAGGGCTCGCATGATCGGAGAGAATATCAAGCAGGCGCCCTCGGCGGTGAGATGCGGGCCGTCCGGTGGGTCGTTCGTCGGACCGAGCGTCGGTCGTGCCCGGGCCACGCGCGAAGCCTGCGCGGGCCACCATGAGACCAGCCTGGCCACCTGAAAGGCCCCTGCGGGGCATGCACTAGAATGACGTTGCAGGCGAGCCTTCTCGGCGCGGATTCCATCCGCCGGGGAGGCTTTTTTCATGCCCGGACGGCATCCCGTCCCGGCGCCGTTGGACCCGCTTCAGGGCTCTCGTCCCGTCGCGACGCCCTGAACCCGGCACGCCCGCCCGCTGGTTCCGTTCTTGTCCCGCTCTTCCCCACCCTCAAGAGGAGATCCACGTCATGAGTCCACAGACGAACAACGCGGCAGCCGCCGGAACATGGCGTCTCGGCGATCTGACCGTCAACCGCGTCGGATTCGGCGCGATGCGTCTGACGGGTAGCGAGCCCTTCGACGGCGGCGCGCCGCGCGACCGCGAACAGTCGATCGCCGTGCTGCGCAAGGCGATCGACCTGGGCGTGAACCACATCGACACCGCCGCGTTCTACTTCTCCGCCACCCGCTCCGCCAACGAGCTCATCAACCGGGCGCTGGCTCCGTACCCGGAGGACCTGGTCATCACCACCAAGGTGTGGCCGGGCCGCGATGCCTCGGGGGCGTGGTGGTGGGCCGGTCCGGGGCAGTTGCGCGGCCAGGTCGAGGAGAACCTCCGTCAACTCGGCCGCGATCATCTGGACGTGGTGAACCTGCGGGTCCCACCGAGCCGACGGACCGGATCGATCGGTGAGCACTTCGGAGCGCTGGCCGAACTGCGTGACGCCGGACTGATCCGCCACCTCGGCGTCTCCAACGTCACGTCCGAGCAGCTCGCCGAGGCCCGGGCCATCGCCCCGGTCGTCTGCGTGCAGAACCAGTTCGGGCTCGGCGCGCCGAGCGAGGACCGGGAGCTGCTGCGCTGCTGTGGTGAACTCGGTCTTGCCTTCGTTCCGTTCTCCGCGATCGCCGGTTCCGGCCGGGCGGCGGGATCTGCTCCCGGTGAAAGCGAGGCCGTGCGCGTCGTCGCTCACGCGCACGGCGCGTCCCCCGCTCAGATCCGGCTCGCCTGGACGCTGAGGCTGGGGCCGCACGTGCTGGCGATCCCGGGGACCGGTGATCAGGACCACCTCGCGAAGAACGTGGCGGCCGGCACGCTGCGGCTCTCGGAGGAGGAGATGGCACTTCTCGACGCGCCACGGACAGCGCCCGCATAGAGGGCTCCTGCCCGCCGGGCCCTGCAACCTGCCCACGGCCGGGGGTTGTTCGAGCGGGACCCGGGTGGGCCGGATGGACAGGGGCGACACACCTCCTGATCCACCCGGCTCACCCGTGAGCTCGACGTGCCTTCCTGCGCTCGACGCACCTTCCCGAGCAAGACGCGTCCTCCCGAGCGCTCGACGCGGCCTCCCGGGCGGGAGGACGGATCAGCGCAGTCCGGCGAAGAGGTCGTTCTCCGGCACGGCCGCGTCCGTGGTGTCCCGCACCCGTACGAAGGTCTCCATGCCCATCAGCTCACCGAACCTCTCCTTGCCCATCCTGAGGAAGAAGATGTTCTCGCCCTGACTGGCGTGCGCCGCCAACGCGTCGAACTTCTGACCGCTGAACGCGGTGGTGTCCACCCATGTGGTGATCTCGTCGTCCGGCAGGCCGATCTTGGCCAAGGCCTCGGCCTCGGCGGGATCCGGCTCCGGCATGTCCTCGTGGAACTCCCGCATGATCTCGCCGAAACGCTGCATGGCCGAGCGGGGCATCGTGGTCCAGTAGACCTTCGATGTCGATTCGGTCATCTCCAGCGCGGCCATCGTGATGCGGTGCGCCTGAATGTGGTCGGGGTGGCCGTAGAAGCCGTTCTCGTCATAGGTGACGACCACATCGGGCTGGTAATGCCGCATCAGTTCCGCGAGCCGGGCCGCGCCCTCCTCCACCGGGGTCTGCCAGAAGGAGCCGGGGGCGTCGTTGCTCGCCCAGCCCATCATCCCGGAGTCGGCATAGTCGAGCACCTCCAGATCGCTGATCTTCAGCACCTCGCAACTCGCCTCGAGTTCCTCCCGGCGCATCGAGGCGACGGCCGCGGGGTCGTGCCCGGGCTCCCCCGGCTTGACACCCCCCGGTCCGTCACCGCAACGGCCGTCGGTACAGGTCACGAGAACCGTGCGGATCCCCTCCGCCGCGTAGCGCGCGAGGACACCACCGGTTCCCGTGGCCTCGTCGTCGGGGTGGGCGTGCACTGCCATCAGCGTCAAAGGCCGTTCCGTCATGAATCAATCCTCCAGCAGAAAAACGTCCAGGTCCGGGCGCACGGCGGTGCGTCGCGCCCGGGAGGCACCGAATTCCCCGGCCGGTGGTGGACGTGCTGGTCTCCATGTCCCCCACCCGTACGGCACCGGTCCCTCGATCGGTGCAACCGTGCCGGTGGGGGCGACTGTTCCCGACCCGCTGGACGCGCATGAGCGCGGTCATGGTGTGGACAGGGCCCGCAGCGACCTCCGGAAGGCCGGCTCGGGGTGCCGTGCGCCGACGGAGCCGCGTCAGCCCTTGTCGACGGCCACGCGGAGTCCGCGGATCACGTAGCCCCCGATCTCGTCCTGGAACGTGACGCGGGGTGTCGTGAGCATGCGGATGCCCTCCAGGGCGAAGAGGTGGCCGAGGAAGACGTTGGTCTCCATCATGGCGATGTCGGCACCGGGGCAGCGGTGCGGTCCGTCGCCGAAGGACAGGGCGGCCGCGTAGCGACCGGTCGTGGCCGGACGGCCGGGACAGACCGCCATGGGGGTAGTGCCCACGGCCTCGGGGTCCGTGTTGGCCTCGTCCACGAGGATGTCGACGAGCGCTCCCGCGGGCACGGTGACCGGGCCGTCGTCGCCCGGTAGCTCGACAGGCCCTGTGGTCCGCCGGGTGAGACGGGCGACGACGGGCTCCAGGCGCAGGATCTCGTGGAGGACCGCGAGGCGTTCGCTCTCGTCCCCGTTCACGTAGCGCTTGCGCAGGGCGTCGTCGGTGAACAGGTGCCACGCTGCGACGCAGATGAACTCGCGGGTGGTGATCATCCCGGCGGCGGCGTAGGTGAGGCATTCGCCGAGGATCTCGGGCTCGGAACAGCCCTCCGCGATCAGGTGGGAGATCAGGTTGTCGGCGGGCCGTTCACGGTGGGCGCGGACGGCGGGGCGTACGTCGCCGAAGTAGATCCGCAGCCAGTTGGTGTTCTGCCGGAACAGCCAGTAGATCCCGTGCAGACTGGTCAGCCCGGGCTTGCCGAACTTCTCCGGGAAGAAGCGCTCCAGTCGCCTCTGGATCCCGGGTCTGCTGTGGGTCAGACCGATGACGCCGCAGGCAACGTCGATCGCGACGCCGAAGGTGAGATCCTCCAACTGCGCCTCGCCCGCGGTCCGCAGGGTCTCCAGGTACGAGAGCGTGACGCGTTCGGTGAGTTCGCGGTAGTGCTCGTCCACGCGGCGCGGTGTGAAGTAGCGGGCTGTCTGGCGGCGGTGTTCCCGGTGTTCGGAGCCGTCGCGGTAGAGCACGGGCCTGCGGATCTTGGCGGGCAGTTTCTCGACGGTCTCGATGCCCAGACCGGCCTGTACGGTGTCGCTGCTGCGCAGAACCGCGCGTGCCGCCGGGTAGCCGCGGACCTGCCACGTGCCGTCGTCCCCGCGGCCGACCGGGCAGCCGGAACCGGTGGGCTCCCTGCGGATCTTGCGTACGTCGTCCTCGGCTCGGTCCATCGATCGCTGCCCCCGTCGTCGTGTCGGCGCCCCTGGTGAACGGAGTCGTCCGTCAGGCGTGTCGGGGTCAGACTCCACTACGGGCGCCCCCTCCGCCAGTGCTTCTCCCGCACTGCGGGTACCCTCGCCGCCAGTGGTTCTGCCGGGTGCCTCGGGAGCCGTCCTCGGGTGCCATGTCGGGGTCCCCCGACTCACGACGGGTGCCGAGAACTCCCGGCCGCAGCATGGATGTACCGTCACCGAGGCAGCGTCACGAGGCCCGTCTCATAGGCGGTGATGACCAGTTGGACCCGGTCCCTGGCGTCCAGTTTGGTGAGCAGGCGGGACACGTGCGACTTGGTGGTCCCGACCGTGATGAAGAGTTCCTCGGCGATCTCGGCGTTCGAGCGGCCACGTCCGACCAGGGTCAGTACCTCCCGCTCCCGCTCCGTGATCCCCTCGACCGGGCGGGCGTAGTCCGCGGGGGCCTCCGTCGGACGCCGCTCGACGAAGTCCGCGATCAGACGGCGTGTCACACCCGGCGCGATCAGCGCGTCCCCGGCGGCGACGACGCGGATCGCCGCGAGGATGTCGTCCAGCGCCATGTCCTTGACCAGAAAGCCGCTCGCTCCGGCCCGCAGGGCGCCGTAGACGTGGTCGTCCTCGTCGAAGGTGGTCAGGACGAGCACGCGGGTGGTTCCCGGGCCGGTCGTGATCAGGCGGGTCGCCTCGATCCCGTCCATGCCGGGCATGCGGATGTCCATGACCACGACATCGGGGGCGGCCTCCGCGACCAGTCGGACGGCCTCGGCGCCGGTGGCGGCTTCGCCGACGACCTCCAGGTCGGGGCAGTCGGCCATGAGCACACGGAGACCGGACCGCACCAACGGCTGGTCGTCGGCGAGCACCACACGGACGGTCATCGGGTCTCCTCGGAATCGTGCATGGTCATCGGGCCTCCACCGCAGGACCGAAGGTCATTGGGCCTCCATCGGGACGCCGACGGGCTCGGGCAGCGGCAGCCGGGCCGCCACGCGGAAGCCGCCCTCCGGGCGCGGCCCGGCGCTGAGCCGGCCGCCCAACAGGCCCGCTCGCTCCCGCATCCCGATGATGCCGAATCCGGTGGACGAACCGTCGCCGGTGCAGCCGCACCCGTTGTCGACGACTTCCACGGACAGTTCCTCGTCCCCGTGGTCCACGACCACCCGGCACCGGTCGGTGTCCGCGTGCCGGACCACGTTGGTCAGCGCCTCCTGCACGATGCGGTAGGCGGAGAGTTCGATGTCGGCCGGCACGGGGCGCTGCCGCCCGATGCGGTGTACGTCCACGCGGACCCCGGCGCCCGCCGTCGCCTCCGCCAGCCGCTCGACGTCGGCCAGCCCGGGCGACGGTGCGAGCGACGGCTGCTCGGGAACGGTCGCGGAGCTGTCCGCTTGGCGGAGTGACACGACCGTACGCCGCAGCCCCGCCAGCGTCTCCCTGCTGGTGGCCTCGATGGCCCGCAGTGCTTCGCGCGCCTCCGCGGGCTGGGACTGGATGACCCGGCTGCCCACACCGGCCTGGATGGCGATGATGCCGATGCTGTGCGCCACCATGTCGTGCAACTCGCGGGCGATCCGCAGCCGTTCGGCGGTGACGGCCTCGGCCACCTCCTGCGCGTACAGCGCCACCGCGTGCTCGCTGCGCTCGCGGGCCAGCAGTCCCGCCATGCAGGAGGCGGTCAACGCGAGGACGGAGCACACTTCGTTGACGGCCAGACCGTCGCCGTGGGCGAAGACGCCGACCACCAGGATCTGTACGCTGAGGGACCCGGCCACGGCGATGATCGCGGCACGTCGGGCGCAGGTGGCGACGATGAAGGCCAGTACGAGATCCACCGCCACGTACGACAGGAACTGGCCCTGATAGGACGCCGACAGGGTCTCCTGCCCCGCATTCGGCGGGCCCGCCACCGCGGCCGTGGATCCGAGCAGTGCCATGCCTAGGGCCACGAGCGGCATCCGTCGCACCACGCCGATGAGCAGGCTCACGGCCAGCAGGGCGCCGATACCGTGGACCATGCCGGAGGCCCGGGGCGCGGCCGCCACCAGCAGACTCAGCACGAGGACGTACGCGGCTCCCCCGGCCCAGGCCAGGGACTTGGTTCTCGTCATCGGCTGCCGTCCCTCCAGGGGGCAGCCCTGTGCGGCGCGACGCGGGCGGGTGACGCGGGGATGGTGGTGGGGTTCACGCCGCGAGACTAACCGGGCCGTCGGGGGCCCGGCATCGGCCCGGGGACATACGCCCGCGGGTCAATGTGCCTGCACCGCGCGCTGTCCGTGGCCCCATGCCCGTCCGGGCTGCTCGGCGGAAACCTGTGCGTATACCGCGGTAGCGCGGTCGCGGCGGAACGGCGTGGGATTCTCCCTTGCATGACCCGGATCCTGACTCGCACGGACCTTCAGGAACTGCTGCACCCCGCGGACTGCATTCAGGTGCTGCGCGAGGGGTTCGCCGTCTCCACGCCAACTGGTTCGCCGGGCCGACGGATGCGCACCGACCTTCCGTTTCCCGGCACCGCCACGGCCCTGCTGCCCGGCCTGCTTCCCGGGACACCCGCCTACACGGTCAAGGTCAACGCGAAGTTCCCCGGCGCGACTCCGGCCCTGCGGGGTGTGATCTGCCTCCACAGCGGCACCGACGGCGAACTGCTGGCCCTGATCGACTCCGCCACCGTCACCGCGTGGCGTACCGGGCTCGCCGCGGCCCTGGCCACCGACCTGATCGCGCGACCGGCCGCGGACGCCCGCGCGGTCGGCGTGATCGGGGCCGGAGCCCAGGCCGAACTCACCGTCCGCGGCCTGCGCACCCTGCGTTCATGGGACCGGCTCGTCGTCCACGACTCCGATCCGCAGCGGGCGGCGGCCTTCGCACGGCGCCACGACGGCACCGTGGCATCGACGCCGGTGGAGGTGGCCGCGACGGCGGACGTCGTGCTGCTGGCCACGTGGTCGCGTGAACCTCTCTTGCGTCTGCGGGACTTGCTGCCGGGACAACATCTGACGGCATTGGGAGCGGACGAGCCCGGGAAACAGGAAGTCGCCCCCGACGTCCTGCTCGCCGCCCGGTTGATCGTCGACGACGCCACACTCGTGACGGCGCACGGCGCCCTGGCGAACGCCGGACTGCCCTCCTCCACGGCCGCCGCCTCCCTCGGAGAGGTGATCCGCGGCGAGGCCCCCGCCCGCTCCGACAGCCGGGAACTCACCGCCTACACGCCGGTCGGCCTGCCTTGGCAGGACCTGGCCCTGAGCTGGCTGGCCCTCCAACGGGCCCGGGCCACCGGGACCGGAACGACCCTCGACCTCCTGTCGTGACCGACGGAGTCCGCCGCCCGCGAAGGCCGTAGCATCGCCCCGGCCAGAACCCAGGGAGCCGAAGCAGGCGCCGATCGTGGTCACTTGGGACAGCGGACGACCAACAACGCCTCGACGTCTCCGGCGGGCGCGCGGTAGACGTGCGGGGTGTCGGCGGCCCAGCTCCCGTGCGCCCCAGGGCCGATCAGGGCGGGGTCGTTGACGTCACCGACGTGGGCGGTGCCGGCGAGGACGACGATGTGCTCCGTCGTGCCCGGGGCATGGGCCGCGGACTCCTGTGTCGCTCCCGAGCGGATCCTGATCCGGTAGGTCTCCGTGACGGACGTGTCGGCCTCGAACCTCTCGAGCAGCACGGCGTCGACGGCGTCACCGGAGATCGTGGCGGGATGCGCCGGATCGTACAGAACGCTGCTGAGTGGTACGTCGAGCGCCGTCGTGAGGGCGTAGAGCGTTTCCAGAGTGGGGTTGCGGCGGCCGCTCTCCAGCTCGGAAAGCGTCGCCTTGCCGACCCCGGACCTGCGTGCCAGTGCGGACAGGGACACCCCGCGCGCCTCGCGCAGCTCCTTCAGGCGCGAGCCGACACTGGCCGCCAGATCCATGGTGTCCCTGTCCCTCGTACGTGTTCCCGGTTGATTCCCGGGGCTTCGGAGACCTATCGTTCCACATACGGAACGTTCCGTATACGGAACGCCTGTCCCCGTACGAGGAGGAGTCGCATGGAGTCCCGGGAAGACACGTCCCTGCCCGCCCGCAGTGTCGAGGTGGCCCGCGCCCTCGCCGAGGCCGGCATCCGGGGCCGGGTGCGCGAGCTGACGGATTCGACACGCACGGCCGCCGAGGCCGCGGCGGCGCTCGGCTGCGAGGTGGGTGCGATCGCCAACAGCCTCGTGTTCGTCTCCGACGGCGAACCGGTCCTGGTTTTGACGAGCGGACGCCACAAGGTGGACACCGCCGCGCTGGCGGCCCGCTGGGGGCGCGGTCCGCTTCGGCGCGCCACCCCGGAGGAGGTGCGCGGGGCCACCGGACAGGTGATCGGCGGCGTGGCTCCGGTCGGCCATCCCCGGGCGCTGCCCACCGTGGTCGACACGGCCCTGTACGACTACCCGCAGGTGTGGGCCGCGGCCGGAACCCCGCGCACGGTGTTCCCCACCTCCGCCGACGAACTCCTCCGGCTCACCGGAGGCGTCCTGCTCCCCGTCGGTCCGTGACCGGAGCTTCCGCGGCCCCGCGGCTCACTTGCTCACCGAGTACGAGCGGGCGCCCGTTCCGGCCAGCGCGCCGCCGTCGACGATGAGGTACTCGTCGCGGATCGGCCGGCCCGCGAACCAGGACTCGAGGATCTCGCGGGTCCCGGCCGCGTAGCGGGCCTGGGCGGAGAGCGAGGATCCCGAGATGTGGGGGGTCATGCCGTGGTGGGGCATGGTCCTCCAGGGGTGGTCGGCGGGGGCGGGCTGCGGGTACCACACGTCACCCGCATAGCCCGCCAACCGGCCGCTGCGCAGGGCACGGTCGACGGCGTCCCGGTCGACGATCCTCGCCCGGGCGGTGTTGATGAGGTAGGCGCCGCGCTTCATCGTGGCCAGCAGGTCGTCCCCGAACAGGCCCTCGGTCTCGGGGTGGAGCGGTGCGTTGACGGTGACGACGTCGCAGTGCGGCACCATGTCGGCGGTGCTCTCGTGGAAGACCAGCCCCAGTTCCTGTTCCACCGCGCGCGGCAGCCGGTGGCGGTCGGTGTAGTGGAGTTTCACGTCGAAGGGCGCGAGGCGACGCAGGACCGCGAGTCCGATGCGCCCGGCGGCGACCGTGCCGACGTGCATGCCCTCCAGGTCGTACGAACGCGCCACGCAGTCGGCGATGTTCCAGCCCCCGTCGAGGACGACCTGGTGGGAGGGAAGGTAGTTCCGTACGAGGGACAGCGTCATCATCACCACGTGTTCGGCGACGCTGATGCTGTTGCTGTACGTCACCTCGGCCACCGTCACCCCGCGGGCGACGGCCGCGTCCAGGTCGACGTGGTCGGAGCCGATGCCCGCGGTGACGGCGAGCTTGAGGTTCCGGGCGGCGGCGATGCGCTCGGCGGTGAGGTACGCCGGCCAGAACGGCTGGGAGATGACGACGTCCGCGTCGGCGAGCTCACGGTCGAAGACCGAATCATCGCCGTCCTTGTCGGAGGTGACGACGAGGGTGTGCCCGGCCTTCTCCAGGAAGCCGCGCAGCCCGAGTTCCCCGGAGACACTGCCCAGCAGCCGGCCGGGGGTGAAGTCGATCGCCCCGGGCGTCGGCGTGGTCTGGCCACCGGGGTAGCTGTCGATGGTGGGGACGTCGTCGCGGGCATAGGTGGTGGGGTATCCGTCGGTCGGGTCGTCGTACAGGACACAGAGAACCTTGGCCATGTCGCGGCTCCTCAACTGGGGTGCGGGACGGTGGATTTCACGATCCCCGCCGCCGAACCACCCGGTCAAAGCGATCCTCGCTATACCCGTATAGGCGGCGGCTATGGGCCGGGGTCGTCGTCGAGGTAGGTGCGCAGGAGCCCGTCCAGGGCGTCCCGGACTCCCGCCTGCCGGGCCACGGCCAGCAGGGCTCCGGCGAGCACGGAGGGTGGTTCGTCGGGACCTACGACCAGACCCACGCGCGGGCCGTGCGCGGGACCCTCCAGCGGCACCACCCGCATGCCGTCGGGCACTCCGAACATGTGCAGCCAGGCGTGTGAGATGACACTGGACCAGCGCCCGCCGGGCAGGTGCGCGTACAGGCCGACGACGGTGTCCGACTCGATCGCGGGTGCCGCCTCGGCTCCGTCTGCGGCGAAGCACTCGTCGACGATACGGCGGTTGCGCATCCGGGGTCCGAGCAGGCACAGCGGGAGCGATGCGGCCTGCGCCCAGCGGACGGTGGACAGCCCCGCGATCGGGCCGTCGGCGGGGGTGAGCAGGACGTACCGCTCCTCGTAGAGCGGCAGCCGTCCGAGGCCCGACAGCGTCTCGTCGTCGAGATAGGTCATGGCCGCGTCCAGTTCGAAGTCCGTCAGTCCCCGGGTGATCTCGACGGAGGACAGGGACTCGATGCTCACCCTGGCCCGCGGGTGACTCTCGCAGAACGGGTTCGTCAGCAGGGACGCGACGGGCAGGGCGGTCGGGACGACCCCCAGACGCAGGGTTCCGGTCAGCCCGTCCCGCAGGGCGGACAACTCCTGCCGCAGACCGTCGCGTTCGGCAAGGATGCGGTGCGCCCAGGCGAGCACCACCTCCCCCTCCGGGGTGAGGCCCTCATACCTGCGGCCCCGTCGCACGATCGGCACGCCCAGTTCGTGTTCGAGACGACGGATCGCGGCGGACAGCGACGGCTGGGACACGTAGCAGGCCGCTGCCGCACGGACGAAGTGGCGCTCACGGGCCAGCGCGACCAGGTATTCCAACTGGCGGAGCAGCATGGGCGATTCCCCCTCGGCGGCTGTGGCGGTGCCGGGTCCAGCTTCCGCCAGGCGGCCGCTCGTGGGGAGTGGCGGCGGAGACGGCAGGACGTTGGTGGGTGCGATCAGTCGGCCTGCTGCACGGTGATCGTGTCGCCCACCTCGACCCGTCCCGCCTCCAGCACGTCCAGGTAGACACCGAGGCAGGACAGCCGCCCCAGATCGAGGACGGGGACGCGGTGGTGGCGGGCCACGGCGCGCATGATGCCGGGGTCCGCCGCGAGTTCGCCGTGGCCGAGGGTGGGGATCACGCAGCGCGGAGTGGGCACGACGACGCGGAACAGGGCCTCCCCCACGCGCAGCCGCGCCCCGGTCCAGGCGTCTTCGGGGAAGCCCGGCCCGCTGTCGGCGCCGGTGCCGGTGCCGGTGCCGGTGTCCACGACAAGGTTCGGCCGGAAGCGGCGAGGGTCGAAGTCTCCCGCGGGGTACGCCTCCCGCATCCGGGCCGACGAGGAGGTGGTGACGAGATGGACCCGGCCGAAGTCGAAGAAGGTGCCTCCAGCGACTCGCCCCGTGGTGATGCTCTCTCCGGTCTCGTCGACGGACGCCGAATCCCGCAGAACCTCCGGCACTCCACCCTCGTACGCCGGCACCGCCCGCTCCAGCCTGCCGTGCTCGGGCACGACGGATGAGAGATGCACGGGACGGCCGAGCAACTTGCCCAGCAAGAAGCCCAGTTCAGGATCGTCGACCCGCAGGGTGGTTCCGTCCGGCAGGGCCACGCGGACCGTTCCCGACTCGTCCAGACGGCTGCGGCAGCGCAGCAACTCGCCCCACTTGCGCGGGTGTTTGGCGCTGCCCACGGCGCCCGTCTCGTCGAGCACCGCGAAGACACGGTCACCGGAGAGCCCGGCTTCCGTGACCGCCACGGAGGTCAGGACCTCGCCGAGCATCGACTTCACCGGATAGCGGTACAGCGCGGTCACGGTGCCCATGGAAAGAGTATCGGTGCCGGGCCGGCGGATTCTCCCGGGCTTTTCGACATCGGAGGGATGGGGAGTTCGTCGACGGGTACGCGCCCGTGGCCGGCCGCGGTGCGGGATGCGGGCAGCAGGCAGTGGGGTGAGGTGTCCCGGTGGGCGAGCGGTCGGGCACCGCGCCGACGGCTCGCCGCGGCGCGGCCAATGCCGTGGGACGCGCGGTGGGCACTTACGCTGCACGGGAAAGTAGGACGGCAGGACGATATGAAGGGCGTGGGTGCGGGCCGTGGCCGACGAACACTCCTCTCAGACCGCGGTCTCCGGCCGGATCCCTCCCGGACAGCAGCACGTGCACGGCTGGCCGGTCTCCCACTACGGTCCGGTCCCCCGTTTCCGCCCCGAACGCTGGAACCTGCGCGTCTTCGGTGCGACCGCCTCCCGCGAGACGCACGAATGGAAGTTCGACGACCTCGCGGCACTGCCCCATGTCACGGTCGTCGCCGACCTGCACTGCGCGAGCGGGCCCACCTCCACCGACCACGAGTGGTACGGCATCCCCGCCGCCACCGTCCTGGACCTGGCCCCACCCGCGCCGGGCGTCACCCATGTCATGGCCTGGGCCGAGTACGGCTACTCCGCCAACCTGCGCCTGAGCGACTTCACCTCCTCCAAGACGCTCATGGCCACCCACCACAACGGCGAACCCCTCACCGCCGAACACGGCTTCCCGCTGCGCCTGGTCGTGCCTCACCTCTTCGGCTACAAGAGCCCGAAATGGCTGCGCGGCATCGAGTACATGACGGGCGACCGTCGCGGATTCTGGGAGGAGCGCGGCTATCACAACCTCGCCGACCCCTGGAAGCAACAGCGCTACTCCTACCAGGAGGACGAGGACGGCACGGGTCAGGGGTCGCGCTCTTGAGGTGAAGGCCCGGTGGCTATTGGGCGCTCGCCGGCAACAGCGTCCGGTCCCGGCGTCGGCGTCGCCAACGGCAACGGCAACGGCAACGGCAACGGCGCGATTTGGCACCGGAGTCCTGTCCCGTTGGAGGGCTCGGCGAGTGGGCGTCGGTGCCCCACCACCCCATGTCAGACCACGAGTTGGTAGATGCTGTGCGCCGTCAGCCACAGGCCGACCACCAGCGAGATTCTGACGATCAGTTGCTCCTGGTGTCGGTTCAACCAGTCGCGCAAGCCGTTCAGCCGGGCGTTCGCGGCCTCCGGCGCCCGGAGCATGTACGTCTCCATGACGATGAGGCTGAGCGTGGCCAGCAGACAGTAGCCGGTCAGGGCGGCCCAGTCGGCCGCGGTGGACAGGTTCGCGTCGACGGCCGCGGCGGCGCCGGCACCGACCAGTGCCCACGGTTGCAGTACCCATGCCAGGCCGGCCGCGGTGGCGGGTGAAGCGTCGTCGATCCTGGCCTGCCAGCGGGGCGGTCCGTGCGGGCGCGGTGGTCTGCGGTGTCGGTAGACGGCGTAGCAGACCAGCGCCACGCCGAAGGCGAGCTTGACGGCGATCGACGCGGTCGACGGCTTCGTGTGCAGGTCCGGGGGCTGACCGCCGGTCAGCAGCATCACGCAGGCGATGACCACGATGAGGTTGGCCAGCCACGACAGGAGGAACGCCAGGCCCTGGCGCACACCGCGCCGCGAGGAGAGCAGGAGGACGTAGGCGCTGTTGTGCAGAGGCCCCAGGGTGATGGCCGTACCGATCACCAGGAGGTCGAGGACCATCGGATCAGTCGCTCCTGGAGGTCGGGACGGTCTTCCGCCGAAACGGCTACCGGCAGGCCTGTCGGCAGGATCGGGCGGCGCCGACACGGTGCCGTAAGCCGACTTTGCAGGGGCCGCTACGGCAGGTCAAGCAAGCGGCGCCCGTGTCCCCTGTCCGGTTGCCGTCGCGGTTCGTGATTCGACCGGCGGCGCGAAAGAATCCGGCGCCGAGCGCCTCCGCAGCGGGCCCCTCCTGCCTTCACCGCTCCTCCCGTACGACGTCGACGCCCTCACCCTTGCGGGGCATGGGCGCCGAGCCAGGCCACGACCTGGTCGGCGTGCTCGTCCGGCGGGAAGATCGGGTAGAAGACGTGCTCGATCACGTCGTTCTGGATGATCAGCGTGAGCCGCTTGTACAGCGTCAGCCCTCCCGCGGTGAATGTGGGCAGGTCCAGTGCCTGCGCCAGGCTGCGCCCGGGGTCGGACAGCATCTGGAACGGCAGCCGGAGCCGCGCGGTGACCTCGCGCTGGTAGTCGGTCTCCTGGCTGGAGAGGCCGTACACCCGGGCAGCGCCGGCCGCGAGCAGGTCCTGGTGGTGGTCGCGGAAGCCGCACGTCTCGGCGGTGCAGCCGCGGGCGCCGGGGATGGAGTCCCAGCCGTCGGGCAGATCGGTGCCGGGGCGGCCGGTCAGCGGGTAGACGTACAGCACGGTTCGCCCCGCGCCCAGTTCTCCGAGGCCGACCGTCACGCCGTCGGTGGCCCGGAGTCGCAGATCCGGCATGCGTGCGCCGCGCAGGTGGTCGGCTGCACCGTCGTCCTCGGGAACGGGCAGGTCGGCGGGCAGGGTCGTGTAGTCGGTCATGGGTTCCTCATCTCCGGTGTGCGGCGGGAAGCGGCTGTTGCGGTGCGCGGCCTCGTTCAGGTGCGCCACCAGCAGAGTTCGGCGTGCGGTGAGGCCCTCGATCCGCCGGGTGAGTTCGTCGATGGCGTCCCGGTATCCGGCCAGCGCGGCCGGGCAGTCGTCCGCGTGCTGGTGCCCCAGGGCCAGGCATTCCAGGAAGGGCCGGGTCCCCTCGGCGGGGATGCCCAGCCGGCCCAGCGCCCTGATCTCCCGGGTAAGTCGTACGTCGTGCTCGTCGTAGTCCCGGTAGCCGTTGGCCAGCCGCGTCGGAGCGAGCAGCCCCAGCGCTTCGTAGTAGCGCACGGCCTTGGTCGTCACTCCCGCTCGCCCGGCCAGTTCACCGATCCGCATGTCCCTCACCTCGGGGAAACGCTAAACGTTGCCCTTGGGGGCAACGTCAAGAGCCGCGCGGAAGCGGGACCGGTGGAGCTCTCGCGACGGCCACCGCGTACCTGAAAGGGCGGCACGCGGACTACAGCAGTTGGGGGCGGCACGGGACGAGGGCGGCACACTCCACGCGTCCGACACGAGCGCCAGTACGATCGACGGCGTGAGCGACTCCGCTCCCCGCACGGCCCGACAGGCGGCCACCGGACGGAAGGTGACGGGTTCTTGAAGGCCCTGCGACTGCTGACGATGAACGCCCTCTTCACCGGTGACGTCCCGGCGCGGCTGCATGCCCTCGGCGGGGCACTCGCGGCGTCCGACTACGACGTCGTCTGTCTTCAGGAGGTCATGTTCCGCCGCAACGTCCGGCTGATCCGCCGTGCCGCTCCCGCCTACCGGTACGTCGCCTGCTCGGGCACGGCCCTGATCAAGGGCGGCCTGGTCCTGCTGTCCCGGTGGCCGATCAGCCGGTCGCGGTTCGTGCGGTATCCGATGACCGGTCCGGTGCGCGGCGAGTTCTTCATGCGCAAGGGCGCCCAGGTGGCCTCCATAGCGACGCCGGACGGTGAACTGGTCGTCCTGAACACCCACTTGTCGGCCAACCGCGACGACGACTGGTCGCCCGCCAACCGGTACACGCGGATCGCGGAAGCCGAACTGGCCCGGCTCACCGAGGCGATCGCGGCCGTCGACCCCTCCGTACCCGTCGCGGTGGTCGGTGACCTGAACCTCCCGCGCGATTCGGCGGCACTCGCCGGCTTCATCGCGGCGGCGGGGCTGCGTGACGTCCTCTCCGGCGACACCCGTCCGACGTACCGCCCCACGCCTCGATGGCCGTCACCCCCGGCCCTGGACCACGTACTGGTGCGACCCGCAGCCGGGCAAACACTGACCGCTGAAGCCGACTTGGTGTTCCAGGACAAGGTGACTCTCGCCGACGGCCGCCAGGCGTACTTGTCCGACCACTACGGCGTACGAGCGCGGCTGATCCGGTCGGCCTGAACTCGGGAGCGGCTCGCACATGACTCAGTCAGCGCAACCGACGTGTTTCTGCTGCGAATTGAAGAACAGGGTGGACAGTCGGGGAGCCACAGGCGAGGGTGAGTTGCATGTCGTCGCTTCGGAGTCTGTCTCGTCCCGTCGGTCGTCGGGACTCGCTCGGTGAGGTCGAACGCGGTCGCCTGCTCGACGAGTTCAACGCCGCCGTGCGGTGCCCGAGTGCGCACGGTGGGGTCGCGTGGCTGCCGCTTCTGCTCGACACCCTCGCCGTGGACGCGGACCGGTCCGACGGGGCGCGGTGGATCGTGGACGACAACGCGCGGTTGGACATGGCGGCAGCGGTGCGTTCCCTCTTTCCGCAGCCAGAGATTCATGTCGTGGCTGCCGAGTACGGTGCCGCCGCTCACCGGCGCGGCTGGCTCAGGGTCGATCGAGTCCTGGTCGCGGACGAGCACACGCACCTCGTCGAGACGACCAAGGACTGGGCCAGGACCGACCGCTCCCTCGATGACGTTCTGACGAGGTACGGCGCGCCGTCCGTGGTCTTCGGCGACCAGGATCCGCACTCGGCCAAGACCCTCGGCTACGCCCCCGCCGATCCGGCCGAACCGCTCGCCGTCTTCCACTTCGGGGAGGCGGAGGACACCTCGTCCGCACCCCTGCTCGCCTTCCGCAGCGGTCACGACACGTTCGGGACGAGCATCGCCTTCACCCCGCTCGGCAAGGGCGCCTTCTACGCGCGCGAGAAGCACCGGGACTGACCCCGCCGTTCCGACGCGCGCAGCATCGTCCGGACGACAGACGAACGGGGCCCCACCGGCGGTTACGGGCGCGTCAGCCGACTCGCTCGCCGGTCCAGCCGTTGGCCAGCAGGTCGAAGATCCGGTCGAGGGCGGCGTCCGGGTCGCCGGTCCCGCGGACCAGGACGGGCGCCTCCAGGGCGAAGTGGGCCAGCGCCCGGCAGCCCGGGTCGTCGTCGGGGAGTCCGGCGTCCTCGGCGATTGCCGCTGCCAGGGCGTGCTCGTGCCGCAGCCACATCCTGCGGGCGTACTCGCGCAGCGCGGGGGTGGTGTCGATCAGGCGCAGGAAGTCGTCGAACCGAGGGTCCGCGTGGACCCTTCGGGAGTGTTCGCCCTGGAACATCCGGTGCAGGGCCTCCGGGACGGATTGGCCCGCGGGCCGTTCGCGGACCGCCGCGACCAGGGCGGCCTCGCGGTCCACGTCCTGGTCGAAGACCAGCGCCTCCTTGCCGTCGGGGAAGTGCTTGAAGAGCGTCGTCACCGAGACGTCGGCCGCGTCGGCGATCTCGCGCACCCCGACCTCGTCGTAGCCCCGGTCAGCGAACAGCCGTAGTGCCGCGTCCGCCAGGGCCTGGCGGGTGGCTGCCTTCTTGCGCTCTCGGCGCCCCATCTCGGTCACCCGGCCACCTTACCGCGTTCATGGATCGACTCAGAAAGTTGAGCTGTTACGCTTTTTAAGCGGTTACACCTAGCGCGGCGTCGTCGCGACCCCTTCGCGACCCGCGCCGTCCGAGAGGAGACGATCCTGATGACGAACGACACACCCCGGATCTGTGTGGTCGGTGCCGGCCCGGCGGGCCTGACCTGCGCCCGCGTCCTGCAAGGGCACGGCATCGAGGTCACCGTGTACGACGCCGACGACTCGGTCGGCTCCCGCGACCCCGGCGGCACGCTCGACCTGCACGCCGACTCCGGGCAGATCGCCCTGGAGGACGCCGGACTGATCGACGCCTTCATGGCGCGGGCCCGGCCGGAGGGGCAGGCCAAGACCCGCCGGGACCACCACGGCACGGTCCTGGCGGAGTTCACCCCGACCCCCGGTGACGAGGCCGCGCCGGAGATCGACCGCGGCCGGCTGCGCCGCCTGCTCTTCGAGAGCCTGCAGCCCGGCACCGTCCGCTGGGGCCACCGGCTCGTCCGCACGACCCGGCTCGGTCACGCCGGGGCCCGCCTGGAGTTCGCGGACGGGACCACCGTGGAGGCCGACCTGGTGATCGGCGCCGACGGCGCCTGGTCGAAGGTCCGCCCCCTGATCGGGGACGCCACCCCGCGGCACCTAGGGGTCTGCTTCCTCGACGCGCGCTTCGACGACGTCGACACGCGGCACCCCGAGGTCGCCGAACTCGTAGGCGCCGGCCATCTGTTCTCCAACGACAACGACGGCCGCGCGGTGATCCTGCAACGCAACAGCGACGGCGTGGTGCGCGGCTACATCGCCTTCCGCGCCGCTCCGGACTGGCACACCGGTGCCGAGGTGGACCTCACCGACCGGGAGAGCATCCGCTCCCACCTGGCACGGGAGTTCGGTCACTGGTCGACGGCCATGCGTACGCTGATCGTCCGCAACGACGGCGACTACGTGCCCCGCTCCTTCTGGGCCCTGCCCGCCCCGCTCACCTGGGAACACGTCCCCGGGGTCACGCTGATCGGCGACGCGGCCCATCTGATGGCGCCCTTCGGCGGTCACGGCGCCAACCTCGCGATGCTGGACGGCGCGGAACTCGCACATGCCGTGGGACGAGCGGTGGGCTCCGACCCGGTCGCCACTCTCGACGAGGCGGTGGCCGGCTACGAGACGGACATGTTCGCCCGTTCCGGAGAGCTGGCCGTGGGCTCCAACGACGCCCTCGTGGAGTTCTTCGCCACCACCGACACGCCGGACCTGCCGCCGGACCACGAGCAGGAACACCGTGACTATCTGGCCCGGGCCCAGGCCTACCGAGAGGAACGGGCCCGGCGGACGGGGGAACGCACCGAGGCGCACTGAGCACTCATTCCCGAAGTGGAATCGGCTCACGGGTCCTGGCCGCGGGGGGCGCGATGAGTACGCCGGGCTCCTACGGCAGGCCGGGCCCACGGGCGGCACCGGGCTCACGTACGGGACCGCGGCACCGCGCGTGAGCACGGCGTCCTCGGCACACCGCCGCCTCGACCACCGCTGTACCCGCGGCGCCCAACACCGCAGGTCAGGGCGGTCCGACTGAAATGTGGTCCTTCGTCTGGTGGAGCGCGGCGCGCGTCGGCTTGTGTGCGCGGGCCGCGCTCGATTGTCTGCGGCACGTCAGCCAGCACGTCCGCTGTCGGCCAGGGTGTCCACTGGCGGGGCGGCTACTTCGGGAGTGATCGTGCGCGCACGAAGCCTGTCCCTCGCGGCCTCCGCCGCTGCACTCGTCCTGCTCCAGCCGGGCCTCGCCGCCGCGGCGGACGACCCCAGCACCACCGTGACCTACACCGTCACCTCCGGCGCCTTGACGATGTCTGCGCCGGTCAGCGCCGCCCTCGGCTCCGGAGCGCCGGGCACCACGATCAGCGCGCCGATCGGTCCCGTGACCGTCACCGACGACCGCGCCCTCCTCTCGGCCTCCTGGAGCGTGACCGCGGCGGAGACGGACTTCACGAGCGGCGGTCCGACGACGATTCCCGCCACCGACGCCACCTACACGGTCGGAACGGTGACGACGACCGGCACCATCACCGCCACCGGGACGGACGTGACACTGAGCAACTCCGCCCAGGTCGTGGTCACCGGGTCCGCCGGTGTCGGGGACAACACCGCGACCTGGAACCCGACGATCGCCGTCAGCGTGCCCGCCACCGCCGTCGGCGGGGCCTACACAGGAACGCTGACCCAGTCCGTTGCCTGACGCAATGAAGGGCGCGCGCCGCTACGTGGCCCTGCTGCTGGCCCTGGCCTTCACGCAGGCGGCCGGGGCGATGCCGGCGTCGGCGGGGGCGCGGCGGGCGCCCGCAGCGCCCTCCCCCGTCCCGGCCGCGCACCGGACGGTCGGCATCCGGCTGCTCGACGCTCCGGTGAGCCGCAGGGACGACCCCAGGGCCCAGGCGTACATCGTCGACCACCTCGCGCCCGGCTCGACCATCGAGCGCCGGGTCGAGGTGGTCAACGAGTCGCCCACGTCGATCCACGTCGATCTCTACGCCGCGGCGGCAGCCATCGCCAAGGGCCGGTTCGCGTTCGCGCCGGGGCGCACACCCGACGAGCTGACCGGTTGGACGTCTCTCGACAGGACGGGCCTCGAGCTGAAGCCGTCCGGAAGAGCACGGGTGCGCACCACCATCCGTGTGCCCAAGGAGGCCTCGGAAGGCGAGCGGTACGGGGTCGTCTGGGCGCAGATGGGGACCCCCGCGGACCGCTCGCACACGGTGACGATGCTGGGCCGGGTGGGCGTCCGCATGTACATCGACGTCGGTCCCGGCGGTGAGCCGCCCTCGGACTTCAAGATCGACCGCATCCGTTCGACCCGGGCCCCCGACGGGCGGCCGGAGGTCCACGCCCGGATCCACAACACGGGGCGCCGCGCCCTGGACATCAGCGGGGCACTCTCTCTGCGCGACGGGCCGGGCGGACTACGCGCCGGACCGTTCGCGGCGAAGACGGGCACGACACTCGCTCCGGGTGACACCGGGGAGGCGGTCGTCCCGCTGGACGCCCGCGTCCCGGACGGCCCGTGGAAGGTGGCGCTCTCCCTGCGAAGCGGCATGGTCGAGCGCAGCACGCAGGCCAAGGTCACTTTCCCGGAGAATCCCGAGACCGCCGGAACGGTCGTCGCGTCGGCCACCGGGCCGGGCCGACTCCTGGGGCGATCCCCCACCCTCGTGGCCGGGGCGCTCTCCGTCCTGGTCCTCGTCGCCCTGGGCCTGCCGGTCTCGCGGTTCCTGCGGCGCCGCCGGTGATCGCGGAAACCTGAAGCGATCTTGATGTCGAGTTGAGTGTCCATGACGGCTTGTTGTCGACGATGGGGAAGCGGGGATGACGGTGTTCAGGCATGACAGAGGGCGGGCCGAAGCGGGCCGCGACACGGAAGACCGGGGCGGTACGGACCGACCGCGCCGCAGGACCGGGACGGTCGTGACGTCCAGCCTCGGGATCCTGGCGATCGCCCTGGCCACGGCATGGACCGCCACGGCTCAGCACGCCGACATCACCCGGGCGGAACACCGAAGGTCCCCAGCGGCCGACACCTTCACGACCACCGGCCTGGCCGGACCCAAGGACGCGGACGCCGCCGGCGCGCCCGACCGGGCCAAGAAGGCCGACACCACCGTCAACACCGGCCTCACCTTCACGGTCCTACCGCCCGCCCACCCCTCCCTGACCATCGCCAAGCGGCACCACGGCACCTTCGTCCAGGGCAGGGAGGGCGTCTACACCGTCACCGTGGCCAACAGCACCACGGCCGGCCCGACCGACGGCACGAGGGTCTCCGTCCACGACCTGCTCCCCCCGGATCTCAGGGCCGCAAGCATCAACGGCAGGGGATGGCACTGCATCCGCCTGGCCCTCACCTGCACCCGCAGCGGGGTCCTGCCCGCCGGGCAGAGCTACCCGGCCATCACCTTGAAGGTCGTCGTCGCCTGCAACGCCCGCGCACGGGTCACCAACGTCGCCGTCGTCACCGGAGGCGGCGACCCGTCCCGCCACACGGCGACCGACCCCACCAGGATCGACCCGCACTCCCACCACGGCCGCCCGGACCCCTGCGCACCCCACCGCCACTGACACCGGGCACCACCACGGACACCAGCCCGGCCGAGAACCACCGTCCCGCACCGATGACACGGACGCTGGTGCTCGGCCGGGCCACCCTTCTGGACTCCCGCAGGGCCAGTTGGCCGGTACGCGTCCTCCCAGCACTCCTCGCCGGCCCGAAGCCCCGCGAAAACAAGGGCTTTGCCGGCCCCGGTCGACTGCGGCGCCCCCGTCGCGGTGCGCCGCCGCGGTGTGACCCAGCCCTCCCCCATTTGCGCAACCGTCCGCCCCGTCCTCGCGTCGCTCAGTAAGATCACCACACGCGGACGGGAGTTCGCGAGCGAGGGGGAACGGGGATGAGCAACGGCAATTCCGTTGTGCACAAAAGCAGTTGGCCTTGGAGAGTCGCCGCGTCGGTCGCCGTCGCGGCCGTGACGCTCGGTGGCTGCAGTTCGGCGGACGACGGCAAGGCGGCCGGGGCGCGTTCCAAGGCGCCCTCGAAGTCCGCGGCCGCGTCCGGCTCTCCCTCTGCCGCGGCGTCCGCGTCCCCTTCGGGTGGTGCCGCGTCGCCGGGGAGCCCGTTCAAGGCGGACCCCGCCAAGGTGCCCGGGACGAGGAGCCGGGCTGCGGCCCTGGCGGCGGCCGTGGCGCTCAAGCCGCAGGAATGGGGCGCGGACTTCCAGGCGCAGCAGCAGGCCGCGAGTACCCCGGCCACCGTAGCCGTGCTGGACGAGCAGTGCCGGTGGGAGCGGCGGCCGCTGCCCCACAGCGTCCTGGGCTCGCTCTCGCGCTACAGCGAGATTCCCGCCGCGGGCGGCAAGGGCGAGCTCAAGGTCAGTGCCGCGGTCACCGTGCACAGAAGCGTGCGTGACGCCGACCAGCAGCTGGCCACCACCCTGGAGGAGCCGTTGCGCTGCCGGCAGCAGCAGGTCCGTACCGACGAGTGGATCTCGGGACTCATCTCGAACGCCACGCCCTACGGCCAGGGTCAGAACACCTATGCCGACGACCAGGTCGTGGAGATGGGCAAGTACCTCACCGGCAAGCGTGAGCAGCCCTACTACTGGTATGTCACGCGGCTCGGCACGGTGACGCTTGCGGTGTCGGTCAAGGGCGCCGAGGGCTACTCGGACAAGGAGTTGGTCACGTTGGCGTCGAACGCCGACGCCTCGATGCTGTCCCGCCTGGAGTCCGAGCTCGGAGGAAACAACTGATGGAGCCGCTGCGTTCATCTGATCCCGCGCGCATCGCGGACCATCGCCTGCTCGGGCGGCTCGGCGCCGGAGGCATGGGCGTCGTGTACCTGGCGCGCTCCTCGGGCGGCGCGCTGGTGGCGCTGAAGGTGCTGCTGGCCGAATACGCCGAGGAGCCGGGCTTCAAGGACCGGTTCCGGCGCGAGGTCGAGGTCGCCCGCCGGGTCGACAGCCCCTCGGTGGTGCCGCTGGTGGATGCCGATCCGGACGCCGAATCCCCGTGGCTGGCAACGGCGTTCGTGCCCGGACCGTCGCTGGCCGAGGCCGTCACCGCGTACGGGCCGCTGTCCGAGCGCGGACTGCGGCTGCTCGGCGTCCGGCTGGCCGAGGCGCTCGGCGAGGTGCACCGGGCCGGGCTTGTCCATCGGGACCTGAAGCCGGGCAATGTGCTGATCGCCCATGACGGGCCCCGGCTCATCGACTTCGGCATCGCCCGCGCACCGGAGGACCGGACGCTCACGGCGACCGGGGTGGTCGTCGGCACGCCGGGCTATCTGTCTCCCGAGCAGGCCGAGGGGCGCGTCGGGGACGGCATCGGCCCGGCGAGCGACGTGTTCTCGCTCGGCTGTGTCCTGGCGTTCGCGGCGACCGGCCGGGCGCCGTTCGGCAGCGGGGCGGTCGACGCCCTGCTGTACCGGGCCGTCCACGACCCCGCGGACCTCGACGGCGTACCGGCGTGGCTCCAGGACGTACTGGGGCGCTGCCTGGACAAGGATCCGGCCCGGCGCCCGGATGCCGCCGAGCTGGTCCGGGAGCTGTCCGCCGACGGCACCGCCCGCGAGGCAGGGGCGTCCGACGCCACTCCGCGAAGCGACGCCGCCGATTCCACCGTCGCGCATGGGGACAAAGAGGCCGCGTCACAGGAGAATGAGGCCGCGCCTCAGGACGAAGGTGCCGCCGACGCCGTACCACAGGGCCAGGGGTCGCCCGAGGCCACCGCGCCGGACGACGGGACCGAGGGCTGGCTGCCCGAGGCCGTCACCCGGCTGATCGCCGAGCGCTCGGCCGCCGCGCTCGCCCTGCCGGACATCGAACACACCC
This sequence comes from Streptomyces aureus, assembly GCF_000725495.1. Classification (GTDB taxonomy): domain Bacteria; phylum Actinomycetota; class Actinomycetes; order Streptomycetales; family Streptomycetaceae; genus Streptomyces; species Streptomyces aureus_B. The sequence continues at coordinate 42,095 of NZ_KL647040.1, read as the reverse complement.
TGGCCCCCTCGGACACGCCGGTGGCTTCCGTCCCGGCGAGTTCGGACGCGCGTGGGCCGGCCGAGGACGACACGTACGAGACGTCCGGAACGGCGACGACGCAGGACACCGGACCGGTCGGCCGGCGCCGTTTCCTGCTGCTCGCCGGCGGGACGCTCGCGCTGGCGGCGGCCGGGGGCGGGGCCTGGTGGGCGGCCTCCCGCGACGACAGCTCGGACGACGACAATCGTGCCGCCGCCGCGTCCTCGCGCCGCCCGGTGCACACCATCGCGCTGCACGGAGACCTCAGCGGAGCGCAGCGGGTGACGGGCCGGGCCCAGGAGCGCGGACTGCGGCTGGCTGTCGCGGAGTTCAACGCGCGCAGCGACGCCCCGTTCACCGTGAAGATCAAGGCCGTCGACGACGCGGGCGATCCGGTGGTCGCGGCCAAGGTCGCCGCGCGGCTCGGCGACGATCCGTCGGTCCTCGCCGTGATCGGCCCGACCACCGACGAGACCGCGCAGGCGGCGCTGGGGAAGTACGACGTCGCGCTGCTGCCGGTCGTCGGCGTGTCCCCCGGCTCGAGCCTTTCCTATCTGGGGTTCCGCTCGTTCCTGCAGGCGCGGCTGCCCGACGCGGTGCTGCCCATCTACTCCAGCGCCTACCTGCGCGGTACCGCGCGTTCGCGCAAGATCGGCATCGTCGTCGACCGCCCGGCCGGCAGTTACGGCACGAACCTGGCCAGTGCCCTCAGCAACACGCTCAACAGCATCTCGTACCCGTCCGTGCCGAAGGTGGTCAGCTCGATGCGCCGCGACTTCGGCAGCACGGTGGACTCGGTGCTCTCCGCCGGCGCCGATTCGGTGTTCTTCGCCGGTCTGCCCGACCGTGGCGCGCTGATCGCCGGGACGTTGCGCGAGCGTGCCTTCAAGGGGGCTCGGATGTCCGGCCCGGCCCTGCTGGACGACCGGTTCCTGACCCAGGCCGGGGAGGGTGCGGAGGGCTGGGTGATGGTGGCTCCGGTCATCGATGCCACCCGCAAACCCGAGGCGCGGAAGTTCGCCGCCGCCTACCGCCGGCATTTCAAGGAGGCGCCGCCCCGGTACGCGGCCGAGGCCTACGACGTGGCGTCGATGCTGCTCAAGGCCCTGGCCGGGCTGCCGTCCAAGAACCGTACGCGGCAGGGTCTGCTGAAGGCCGTGCAGGGAGGGACGTACGAGGGCATCACCAAGAAGTTCGCCTTCAAGAACGGCATGATGGTCATCGACGGCACCGGCGGCTACATCTGGCGGGTGGAGCAGGGTGCCTTCGTGTACGACGGCCCCGCGCCGCTGACCGCCTGATGGAGCCGCTGCGGACCGGGGACCCGTCCCGGATCGGCCGCTACCGTCTGCTGCGCCGGCTGGGTGCCGGCGGCATGGGCGTGGTCTTCCTCGCCCGGGCCCCGGGCGGAGCGATCGCCGCGGTGAAGACGGTCCGGTCCTCGTACGCCGAGGAGCACGGGTTCCGGGCCCGCTTCCGCCGTGAGGTCGAGACCGCCCGGCAGGTGAGCAGCCACTGGGTGGTCCCGCTGCTGGACGCGGACGCCGACGCGGAGACTCCGTGGCTGGCGACCTCGTACGTGCCGGGACCCTCGCTCTCCGAGGCAGTGCACACCTTCGGGCCGCTGTCGCTCGCGTCCGTACGGGTGCTGGGCCTGCGGCTCGCCGAGGCGTTGGAAGCGGTGCACGGGGCCGGTCTCGTGCACCGCGACGTCAAGCCGGCGAACATCCTGCTGGCCCCGGACGGGCCGCGGCTCATCGACTTCGGCATCGCCCGCGCGCCGGAGGGCACCGCGCTCACGTCCAGCGGCGTGGTCGTCGGCTCCCCCGGCTTCCTGTCGCCCGAGCAGGCGCAGGCGCGGGGCGGCGAGATCGGCCCGCCCAGCGACGTCTTCTCGCTGGGGTGCGTGCTGGCGTTCGCCGCGACCGGGGTGCGGCCGTTCGGCGAGGGCTCGCCGGCGGGGGTGCTGCTGCGCACGATCTACGAGGAGCCCGATCCGGGGTCGCTCCCGGAGGGTCTGGCGCCCCTGCTGCGAGCCTGTCTGCACAAGGAGCCGGGCGGCCGACCGAGCCTCGCCCGGCTCCGCGAGGCGCTCGCCGAGGACTCGGTCGGCGACTCCGCCGGGGCGTCCGGCTGGCTGCCCGCGCCGGTCACCCGGCTGATCAACGACCGGTCCGCCGCCGTGCTCACCATCGGCGCGATCGAGCCGACCCAGGTGTCCGCGTCCGCGGCGTCGGACACCGTGGACACGGCGGGAAAGGCGGGCAACGCCTCGCCGGAGGCCGTGACGATGACGGCCGTCACCGCCACCCGCCCCATGGACGGCGCCATCGGCCGGCGGGGTTTCCTGCGCCTGGGCTCCACGGCGGGACTCCTCGCGGCGGGCGGTGGCGGGGCGTGGTGGTGGAACTCCCGGACGAAGCCGGGGACTTCCACGCCGTCGGCGAAAGGCCCTCAACGCCCACAGTTGGTCGTGGCGTTCCACGGCGATCTGACCGGCGCACACAAGGAGAGCGGGAAGGCCCAGCTCAACGGCGCACAACTGGCCGTCGAACAGCTCAACCGGCGGAAGGGGCAGCCCTTTTCGCTGAAGCTGCGGGCCTACGACGACGGCGGCGACACCCGGCGGGCCGGTGAGCTGGCCACCCGGCTGACCCAGGACGCCGAGGTCCTCGCCGTCCTGGGCCCCACCACCGACGCCTGTTTCCGGGCCACCGAGAAGACGTACGCCGTTGCGTCGATGCCCATCGTGTCCGTCTCGGTGAGCATGGTGTCCCAGGGTTTGTCGACCGACTCGAAGTTCATCCCGAACCATGCCGCGCTGCACGTCACCGACGGGCTTCTGGCCGCCCCCTGTGTCCGCTATCTCAGCGACCACGTCGACGCCCGTCGTGTGTTCCTGGTGGACGACCGAGCCCAGGGCGACTTCGCCTGGAGCCTGTGCGACCAGAGCCAGCGAGCACTGCGGCAGGGCGGCCGGCAGGTCACGGTGAAGCAGGTGGCCGCCGGGAAAATCGGTTACCCGTCGCTCGCCGCCGAGGTCAAGGCGGCCCGCGCGGACGCGGTCGTGTTCACCGGGGACGCGGCCCGGGCCGCCGGGTTCGCCTCGGCGCTGGCCGCCGCCGGCTTCACCGGCACCCGGATGGCGACCGAACGCGCCCTCGAACCACGGTTCCTCGCGTCGGCCGGTGCCGCAACCAACGGCTGGGTCTTCGCCACCGGTTTCACCGACCCGACGGCCCGCGCCTCGGGCCGGGCGTTCACGGCCGCCTACCGGTCCCGTTTCCACACCGACCCCGGCTGGTACGCGGCGGAGGCCTACGACGCCGCGATGTTCCTGGCCAAGGTCTGCGACCAGGACGGCACCGCCGCGAGGGAACGGATAGCGATCGCACGCCGAATGTCCGACATCACGTATGCGGGCATCACGCGCACCATCAAGTACGACACGGGGTTCGGCTACAGCCGCGAGGCGATGTACGAGTTCGAGGTCGTCAAGGGCGCGTTCCACTATCTGGGGCAGTACCGGGACGCGGCGGTGTCGTGACGGTCATGACGGAGGAGGCAGAAGCTTCCGGCTCGTGCAGGTCGTGACGGCGGGACAGCGAAGTGCCCTGCCCATGCCGGGCGGGAGCGATCGCGGGCGGTCCCGATATCGTCGGGGGCATGACATCACCCCTTGCCACCAGTGCTTTCGACTCGCTCCTCCTCGACGCCGTGTCCGACGAGGAGGAGCTGCGCCGGGCCTACCCACTGCCCGGCGACGCGGCCGTGCGCAAGCAGATGACCGAACTCACCGATCAGACAAGGCGGTTGATCGGCTGTTCGTCCCTGGTTCTGGTCGCCAGCACGGACGCCGAGGGCAACTGTGACGTCTCGCCGCGCGGCGGCCCCGCCGGGTTCGTCGCCGTCCTGGACGCACGGACGGTGGCGATACCGGACGCGACGGGCAACAAGCGTCTGGACACCCTGCAGAACGTCATCGCCACCGGACGGGCCGGGCTGCTGTTCGTCGTCCCCGGACGCACTACGACGCTGAGGGTCAACGGCCGGGCCTGCGTGTCCACCCGCCCCGAACTGCTCTCCCAGCTGACCGCCGTGGGCAAGCCGCCGGCCAGCGCCCTGGTCGTGGGGATCGAGGAGGTCTACCCGCACTGCCCCAAGTCGCTCCTGCGGAGCGGGGCGTGGAAGCCCGACCAGTGGCTCCCGGCCGACGCCCAGCCGACCTCGGCCGAGGTGACCCTGGCCCAGCTCCGGATGCCGGACCTGACGATCGCCGACATCGAACAGGCGGAGTCGGACTCGCTCAAGTACCGGTACGAGTAAGGGGGTCGGCAGTTACGTTGCGGCGCGACGGGCCACAGGCACCGGCCGCATCCAGTCGCACGGCCTCTGTCGCACCGCCCCGTCTCCGTGCCCGGCATCAGCTACTCGCCATCACTCTCGCCCTCGCTCCGCAAGTGTGTCCGAAACCCGCGGATCAACCCTTTGCTCGCGAAGCAACCTGGACGAAAGAGTGATCATCTTGAGTGAAGCGAGTGATAGCGGCATGCCTCGCGGCGAACCCGTACGCATGCCCTCGCTGGATACCGGGACGTGGCCGTCCACCCCAGGCCGAGGAGATTGAGCATGAACGCGCAGGCAGCCGACGATCTGACCTTTCGGGTGCTGGGGACGGTGCGGGCCTTCCGCGGCGGGGTCGAACTCGCGGTCGGACCGCCCCAGCAGGCGGCCGTCCTCTCCGCCCTGCTCCTGCGCGTCGGGCACGCCGTGTCCTTCGACGATCTCACCGACGCCCTCTGGGAGAGCGCGCTGCCCAAGTCCGCGGCGACGACGATCCGTACGTACGTCTGGCGGTTGCGGCGGCTGCTGGAGAAGGACCCGTCGGCCCCGGTCCACCTGCTCTCGGCCGCGGACGGATACCGCCTCGCCGTCGACGGCAGCACCGTGGACGTCTGGCATGCGGAGGCGTTGGCGCAGCAGACCGCGCAGCTCCGGGCCCGGGGCCGTTTAGAGGAGGCCGAGGAGACGGCCGGCCGGGCCCTGGCCCTGTGGCAGGGCGAGTCGCTGGCCGGAGTCCCAGGCCCCCTGGCGGCACGCAGGCGCGACAGCCTGGAAGAACTCAAGGTGTCCCTCCGGGTGGAGCGTCTCGATCTGGCCGTCCGGCTGGGCCGCTTCCATTCGGCGTTGCCGGAGCTGTCCGAACTCACCGCCGAACACCCTTTGCGCGAGCGGCCGCACGCCCTGCTGATGCGGGGCCTGTACGCGACGGGACGCCAGTCGGAGGCGCTCGCGGTCCACGACCGGGTGCGGCGTCGCCTCGCCGAGGAACTCGGCGTCGATCCCGGACGGGAACTGTCCGAGGAGTACACCCGGATCCTCAACGGCGCGGCCGTGCCCGATGCTTCGCCGGAGACGGGGCAGCCGCCGGCGACCGGCGACCGGTCCGTCGGCCTCGCGTCCCTCCAGGACGACGAGCACGTCCGCGCGGAGGTCGGTCGGACCGCGACGGACGAAGCCGCCTCGCCCACCGGGCGCGACCGGGACGCGGACCCGAGTCGGCCCGAGGAAGAGGGGGCCGCGACAGACCGGTCGCGTCCGGTGTTCCTGCCTTCTCCCGCTCAACTCCCCGCCGATACGCCCGTATTCATCGGCCGAGAGGTGCTGGCCCAGCGCGTCCACGGTCTGCTCACCGCCGCCGGACAGCACGCGCTGACCACCGTCGCCGTGACCGGCATGAGTGGCGTCGGCAAGTCCACCTTCGCCCTGCACGCCGCCCACCGGGCCCGGCACCACTATCCGGACGGTCAGCTCTACGCCGATCTGGGCGGCAGCAGCGTCGCCTCGGCCGACCCCTTCGGTGTCCTGGCGAGCTTCCTCACCGCGTTGGGCGTGCCGGCCGACCAGCTGCCCGATGAACTCGAGGACCGGGGCGCGCTGTTCAGGTCGCTGCTCGACCGTCGCCGGGTGCTGGTCGTCCTGGACGACGCGCGGGACGCGGTGCAGCTGCGCCATCTCATGCCGGGCAGCGCCGGCTGCGCGGTGGTGGCCACCAGCCAGCCACGTCTGTCGGGTCTGGACGCCACCGTGCACATCGCGCTGGACGTCTTCACCCCGGAAGAGGCACTGGCGCTGCTGGAGGAAGTGGTCGGCCCCGCCCGTCTCTCGGCCGAACCCGAGGCCGCGCGATCCCTGGTCGCCGTGTGCGGTCAACTGCCCCTGGCCACACGGATCGTGGCGGCACGACTGGCCGCGCGTCCGGGGTGGACCATCGCCTCCCTGGTCGGCAAACTCGCCGATGAACGTGATCGCATCACCCATCTGCGCTTCGGTGACATCGCGGTCGACGCGGCCTTCGAGCTGGGATACCGGCAGCTTTCCGAGGCTCAGGCCCGCGCGTTCCGGCTGCTCGCCCCGGCCGCCGAGCCGGATGTCGCCCTACCCGCCGTGGCGGCGGTTCTCGGCCTCGATCAGGCGGGCGCCGAAGACGTCATGGAGTCGTTGGTCGACGCCTCGATGATGGAGTCACCCGCACCGGGCCGCTACCGCTACCACGACCTGCTGCGGGCGTTCGCCCGCAACCTTCCCGTGCCGCCGGGCGCGGAACCGGCCGGCGCGACGGTCCGGCGCCTGCTCGACTTCCTGCTGGCCGGCGCCTGCCGGGCGTTCCGCCGGGTCGTGCCCGGCGATCCGGTGACCGACTGCCTCGGTCCGGTCCGTGTCCAAGGCCTGGACTTCGCCGACGTGCCCGCGGCCCGCGCCTGGGTCGCCGAGGAGGCCGACGGCATGCTGTCGGTGCTGCGCCGGGCCGTGGACGACCCTGCCGCACTGCCGGTGGCGACGGATCTGCTGATCGCCCTCACCGCCTTCGGCCAGGAGGTGGCGCCGCCCAGCCTGACGACGGCGGCCGACGCCCTGGCCGTCGCCGCCGAGACCCACGGGGACCGGCGGGCGCTGGGAAGGGCCCGGTGGATCGGTGGCGCGCTCGCCCTGCGCGCCGGTGATCCGGCCCGCGCCGAACGGCTCGCACGCCAGGCGGTGAGCGTCTGCCGGGACACCGGGGACGAGGTCATCCTGCGGCAGGCGCTGAACGATCTCGGCGTGGCGGCCCAGCTGTTCGGCCGGTACGACGACGCGCTCGCCCACTTCGACGCCGCTCTGGTCCTCGCCGAGAAGCTCGGGCACCGCTCCGGAAAGGTGGCCACCATGCTCAACGTGGCACTCACGCTCATCCGCGACGGACGGCCCGACGCCGCGGTCCCGCCGTGCGAGGAGGCGCTCACGGATCTGCGGTCCCTGGGCGACGACCCGGCGATGACGGCGTACGCGCTCTACGTCCTGGGGCTGGCCCTGCACGGTCAGCGGGACTGGGACGCGGCGGCCGGACGCCTCCGGGAATGCCTGCACCTCTGCCGGACGGCGGGGATCCGGGACCGGGCCGCCCAGGCCGGCTACCGACTCGCGGAAACGCTCTCCCACATGGGCGACCTGAACGGCGCGGCCCTGCACGCGGAGGAGTCGCTCGCGCTCCTGGAAGAGAGCGGCGGGGACCGGGATCGGGCCACCGCCCGGCTCGTGCTCGGCCGCGTCCTGGCCGAGCGCGGGGAACGGGACCGGGCGCGGACCCTGCTCGAAGAGGCGCACCGGACGTTGACACGTCTCGGGCTGCCGGAGGCCCGTCAGGCCGCGGACGCCCTCGCAACCGTCGAGGCCGACTCGGCCTCGCGCACGGGCAGGACCTGACAGCGGCCGACCGGCCGCCCCGCCGTCGAGGCGGCCGAAACCGCCTCGGTCCGGCGCCGGGTCCGGGCGCGGACCGGCAGCACGGCCGACGGCGGGACGGTGGCACGGACAACCGGCTGCACGGTGGCACGGCAGCACGGCCGACCGGCGGCACGGCAGCACGGCAGCACGGCCAACCGACGGCACCCACGCTCACGGCAGCACCGGACGGAAGCCGAGGCGCGTCCGGTGCCGGCACTCCGGGCCCCGCGGCGACCACAACCGCCGCCCATCTCCTGCCCGGTACGTCCAGCGCACCCGCCGCCCACTCACTGCCCGGTCCGTCGACCGCACCCACCACCCATCCACTGCCCGGTCCGCCGACCGCACCCGCCCCCAGCCCCTTGCCGGGCGCGGCGCCCGCATCGGCCGCCCGCCCAAGTCCCCACCGCCAGGCGCGCCACCCACCGGACCTAGCCGACAGGCCCGCAGGTCAGGCAGCTCGCGCTGGTGCTGTTCCACGCGACGACCTGCGAGGCGGGCCGTGCCCCGCCGTCCGCGTCGGCCCGCTCCGCGACACCGGATGCCACGGCCACGAGGACGACGAGTCCGAGGGCGGCGACGGCACGCCGCCGGATCGACTGGGGGGTCTTGCCACGCTTCATCACGCGTATCTCACTTTCGTACGGCAGGGCCGCTTCGTACCTGGGTGCGGTGATCGTTGCACGGCCCTGTCTACAGCCCGTCAACGTCCGATCGGAGCCCTCCACAGAGCCGATGTCGACGGGCCGTTGACAGGCGCTGCCTAGCGTTCTCGGCGGTCGGGGTCATCCGGCACCGCACCACAGCCAAGAGATCGAAGGAGAGCGACATGACTCGCAACCACGCCACCGGCCTGCGTCCCCGCCTGGACAAGGTGAAGGTCAAGGCCGCCAAGGCCTGAGGCACCGCATGGTCCGCGGCTGCCGGGAAGCGCGTCTTCCCGGCAGCCGCCGGACCTCCCTCCCCCGGTTCATCCGCACATCGCGGCGGTCCTCGCCGCGTACGGCCCTGCGAGAGTGGCCCTTGACTGTCTACGACCTCACCGCCTGCCTCCCGGGGCCGGCGGGCACCACCGTCCCCGTGCTCGCCGTCGTCGACGAGCGGCTGAAGACCACCAGCGTCTGTCTCGCGCTCGCCCACGGCTCGCGCGACGATCCGCGGGGTCGCGGCGGTGTCGCCCACCTGCTGGAGCACCTGGTGATGTCCAGTCCGCTCGGCGGCGACGGACCCGCGCGCTCGTTCAGCGAGTCCGTGGAGCGGCGCGGCGGTCAGGCCAACGCGCAGACCGGCCTCGAGGTGATGCTGTACTACGCGCAGGTGCACGCCGACGACGCCGAGGACGTGACGGCGGCGCTGCTGCGCGCGGTCTTCCGGCCGGTGCTCGACGGTCACACCCTGGACCGCGAACGCGCCGTCGTCCTGCAGGAGCTGGCCGCCGCGGCGGCCGACCCCTCGGACGTCGTCCAGGACGCGGTCCTCGCCGGACTCTTCCCGGGACACCCGCTGGGCCGCCCGGTCGGCGGCGAACCCGGCGACCTGGCCGCGGTCACGGTGGAGGAACTGACCGCCGTCCACCGCGAGCGGTTCGTCCTGGCCCCCGGCGCGCTGGTCGTCGTGGGGCCGAGCGTGCCCAAGGTGCTGGCCGGATCCGCTGTCGACGCGGCCGGGCAGCCGGCCGACCACTCCGCGCCCCGGGTGCCGCTGGGTCCCGCGGGTCCCGACGACCCGCTGCCCGATCCGGGCGCGGCGGAATTCACCTGGCTCTGCTTCGGCGCGCGTTCACCGCAGGCGGACGCGGCGGGGCGGGCCGCCTACGGTGTCCTGGCCCACCTGCTGGGCTCCAGCCCTTCCTCCCTGCTGTACCGCACGCTGCGCGGTGAGCACGGGCTGTCCTACTCGTTCCACGCGTGGGACCGCGGCTACCGGGAGGCGGGCGCCTGGCGGCTGCTGGTCGGCACCGAGGCCGCCAACGCCGGTCAAGTCCGCACGGTGGTCGAGGAACTGCTGACCACGGTGGCCGAACACGGGCCCGCCGACGACGACTTCGACGCGGCCGTGCGCCAGGCGGAGATGAGCCTGGTCCTGGAGTCCGAGACACCGCTGGAGTACGCCAAACTCATCGCCGAGCGCACCTGCGCCCAGGGACGGACCTGGTCCCTCGACAGCGAGATCGTCGGACTGCGGCAGGTGCGCGTCGACGACGTGCGGCGGGCCGCCGCCCACGTCCGCCGGGAACTGCGGATGACGGTCCGCTCGGTGGCCGTCTGATGTACGCCGCCGAAAGCTATCTGAAGTCTGCCGGGGACGCGGACCTGGTGCGCCTCGTGTCCGGGCTGCCGTGTGTGGCCGGCGTCTCCACCGATCCGCTGTCGGGCGAACGCCGTCTGCTGGTCGAATACGCCGACCCGGCGATGCTGGCAGACCCCGAGGCCGCGGCAACCCTGTGGCGGACGCTGCTCGCCGACCATGAGGGGGTGTCCGCCCTCGTCGTACGCGCCGGTGCCGACGTCCTGCTGCTGGCTCCCTGGCACCGCCACCTCACCTACGTACGGCTGGTCGACGACGCCGAGGCGGCCGGCGCCGAGGACGGTCCCCGCGTCACCACCGCACGGGACGAGCACCGGCCGCTGCTGCACGACTGGCTCGTCCGCGCCATCGTGCACGCCGCGCGGGAACAGAACCGGCCCGCCGACCCCGCCGCCACGGCCGCCGAGGCCGACGCCCTGCTCGACACGCCCTCCCGGCGTTCCCTGCTCGTCTGGGAAGGGGACGCCCCGGTCGGCCACGCGACCGTCATCGGTGAAACCCGGGACGAGATCACCGACGAGGCCCACATGGAGCTCGTGGACGTGCTCGTCGAACCCGGCGCCGACGGACCGGCCGGCCGCAGGGCACTGGTCGCCGCCGTGGCCGACCTCGCGCGCACGGCACGGCTGCCGTTGACCGGGCACGTCGTGCACGGCCTCGACGGCGGGGGCGACCGGGTCACCGCAGCCCTGTGCGCCCGGGGCTGGCAGGTGCACCACCGCTACTGGACGACGGACGCCCAGGAACTCGCCACGACACTGAAGGAGGCCCGACGGGCATGACCACCGCACCACTCGACCTGGAGCTGCTGCACCGGCTGCTGGACGTCCCCGGGCACGAGGGGGCGTACCGGCTGGTGCGCCACGCCCAGCAGACCTCGGGAACACTCGCCCAGCTCGTCGTCTCGCTGGCCGTCGCCGAAGGCACCGAGCCCGGCAGCGGCAGCCGGGACCTGCTGGAACGGGCCTCCTCCCGCGCCGCCCGTTACGCCGAGCTGCGTGCGGCGCTCGCGGACGTCCCGGGCGTCGCCACCGTCAAGGGCCCCTCCCTCGCCGCCCACTATCCGCCGGGCATCCGGCGGCCCGTGGGCGATCTGGACCTCGTGGCCGACGACGAGGCCGACCTGTGGCGCGCCGTGCGCACCCTGTGCTCGCTGGGCGGCGAGCCCGCGGAACTGTCGCTGTTCGTCGCCGACGGACGTCTGCACGTCATGCTCGCCGTCCTGTGGCCCTCCCCCGACCCTCTGATGGAGGAGGAGATCCGGGTGGAGCTGTGCACGGCCGCGTTCTGCGGCGACTTCGACTCCGTCCCCGTACGCCCGAAGCTGCCGGAGGACCATGTCCTGGCCGACCTGCTGTCGGTGGCCGAGGAGCGGTTCCAGCGCGCGTTCCACACCAAGGACGCCGTCGACCTGCTGGTGCTCCTCGACAGCGGGGCTCTGGAGCCGAAGGTGGTCGCCGACGCCGCCGACACCTACCTCCTCGCGCCCGAACTCGTGGAGCTGCTGGACCTGTTGACTCCGGCCGTCGACCATCCGGGGGCCGAGCCGCTGCGGCGCCGCCTGTCCGCTCCGGCGGCCGCCGAGCGTGATCGCCGGGCCGCCGCGTCCTCGTCTCTGCCGGAGCCGGACGCCTCGGTCACCGGGCGGCTGGAGTCCGGACGGCCGGTCTGGGGGATGCCGCTGACCCGGGACGGCCGGGCCGGGGAACGGTGCGCGATCGAGCGACGGGACGGGATGACGCTGGCCCGCACGCCGGTCGGCGTCTTCCTGCTGGTGGCCGGCGAACTGGTGGACCCCGAACTGCACGCCGCCGCCCTCGCGGCCGTCACGGACGAGGAGGCCGCACCATGACCACCTCGGACGTCCTGGCGATCGAAGTCCGCTCCCTCACAAGGGAGTTCGGCTCCCGTCGCCGACCCGAAAACATCGTCACCGCACTGGGCGGCATCGACCTGACCGTCCGCCCCGGCGAGGTGCACGGCCTCCTCGGACCCAACGGCGCCGGCAAGACGACCCTGTGCAAGATCCTCACCACCGTGCTGCTGCCCACGTCGGGCACGGCCCGGGTGTGCGGGCACGACGTGGCCGCCGCGCCACGGGCGGTGAAGCCGCTGATCGGTATCGTCTTCGGCGGCGACCGGGGGCTGTACGGGCGGATCACACCCCGCCAGAACCTCGCCCTGTGGGGTGCCCTCTACGGCCTGCACGGGCGTGAACTGCGCCTGCGCACCGATGCGTTGCTCGACCGTGTCGGTCTGGGCGAGCGGGCCGACGACCGGGTCGACGGCTTCTCCCGGGGCATGAAGCAGCGGCTGCACCTGGCCCGCGGGCTCGTCAGCGATCCCCGGGTCCTCATCCTCGACGAGCCGACCGCCGGCATGGACCCCCTGGCCGCCTACGACTTCCGGTCGCTGGTGGGGGAACTGCGCGCGGAGGGCCGCACGGTGCTCATCACCACGCACGACATGGCCGAGGCCGAAGCCGTGTGCGACCAGGTCACCCTGATCGACCGGGGCCGGATCCTGGCGACCGACCGGCCCGAGGTGCTGGCCCGCCGGATGTCGGCCTACGAGCGGGTGACGGCCGCCGCCGTGCCCGCCGACGTCGTCGAGGACCTGCGCGCCCTGCCCGGCGTCACCTCGCTCGACCGGACGTCCGACGGCGGGATCAGCGTCGAGATCTCCGCCGCCGACACCACGGGCGAGGTCCTGCGCCGCCTGGTCGCGGCCGGCGTCACCTCCCTGGCCACGGTCCGCCCCGGGCTGGCCGAGGTCTACCGGCACCTGGTCCAGGACCGCGGAATGCGGGTGACCAGATGAGCCCGACCCTGTTCTGGCAGGTCTTCCGCCTCCAGGTCGTGATGACCCTGCGCACCCCCGACACCCTCCACGTGTTCGTGACCGCGCCGCTGTACACCACGCTCTTCCTCGCCATCACCGAACACGCCGACCGGCGCGACCTGGCCGGCTTCGCCGTGCTGGCACCGGTGCTGATGTCGCTGTGGTCGATGGCGCTGATGGCGGGCGGCGAGCTGATCGGCCACGAGCGCGAGCGGGGCACGCTGGAGGCCGTGGTGGCCACACCCGCGCGCTACTCGTCGGTGATCGCCGCCCGGATCGCTGCGGTGACCCTGCTGAGCACGCTCAGCCTCGCGGAGGCCTGGCTCGTCGCCTGGGCCGGCTTCGGGATTCTGGTGACCATCGCCCACCCGGCGCTGTTCCTCCTCGGACTGCTGCTCACCGCCGCCGCGATGGCGGGCACCGCCGCCTGCGTCTCGGCCCTGTTCGTCCTGGCGCCCTCGGCCCGCATCCTCCAGAACACGCTGAGCTTCCCCTTCTTCCTGCTCGGCGGGGTCCTCGTGCCCGTGGACTACCTGCCGCACTGGCTCCAGCCCGCGAGCAAGGCGGTGTTCCTGTCCTGGAGCGCGCGGGTGCTGCGGGCCGCCGTGAGCCCGGGCCCGTCCCACGGCACGACCGGCGCCCTGCTGGCCGTCGTCCTGCTCGGGCTCGCGGGCTTCGCCGCCGGGACGCTGCTGATCGACCGAATTCTGCGCAGGGTCCGGGTCACCGGCACCCTGGCCCGGATGTGAGGCCCGATGGACATCACCGCTTCCCGCGTCGTCGACGTGACCCGGGTGGTCCGCGCGGCCGCCGCCAACGCCCTGGCCGACTTCCGGGCGACCTACACCTGGTACAGCTGGACGTTCGGCTGGCTGGGCCGGATGCTGTGCCAGGTCACCTTCTTCGCGCTGATCGGCTCCTTCCTGCACTCGGCCGAGCAGACCCGCTATCTCGTGCTGGGCAACTCGGTGGCGACGTGCGTCATCGAGGCCATGACCGTGGTGGTGTCCACCAGTTGGGAACGCGCCCACGGAACCCTGGCCCTGCTGGCGGCCGCCCCCAGCGAGATGGGCTGGGTCTTCGTCGGCCGCAGTCTGCAGTGGCCGGTCAGCGGCTGCGGCACCTCGCTCGTCGCACTGCTGGTGCTGGATCCGCTGTTCGGCGTGCACTTCGCCGCGGCCCAAGTCCCGGTCCTGGTGCTGCTGGTGGTGCTGACCGCGTTCGGCACCTACGGCTTCGGACTCTTCCTCGGCGCCTTCGTGCTCGCCGCGCCGGCTGTGCGCAACATCGTCTACAACGCCGCCTTCCTCGTCACCATGGCGATCAGCGGCGTACAAGTACCGACCGGCTACTGGCCGTTCGGTGTGCGCCTGGTCGCGGAAGCACTTCCGGCGACCCACGGCCTGGCCGCGGTGCGCGCCCTCGCCGACGGCGCTTCACCGGCCGCCATCACCCGCCCGGCGCTGTACGCGGCCGTAACGGGCGTGCTGTGGCTGACGGCCGCACTGACCGCCTTCCGCCTGTCGGCACAGCGGGCCAGACGGCACGACGGATACGAGTTCGCCGTATGAGCGGCACCCCGTTCGAAGAGAAAGGGCACCCCATGACGTCCCACCAGGAAGGCCCCGGGGAGCTGAGCGTCCTCGTCGTCAAGCCGGACGGCTACCGGTCTCCCCCGGCACGCGCCTACGTCGAGGTGCTCCTCGCGGCCTCGCGGCTGAGCGTCGAGCTGCGCTACGAGGTCTGTCTGGAGGACGAGGACGTCATGGACACCTGGCCCAAGTTCGCCGGGCCGAAGTATCCGATCACCGCCGAGCTGCTGCGGCTGTACCTGACCAGCGGGCCGTGCGAGGTGATCGTGGTGCGCGGGCCCGACGTCGTGGGGCGCTGCGTGGAGGTGCGGAGCAAGGTGCGGGCACGGTTCGGGACGTCGGCGTTCGCCAACTGCGTGCACACGCCGACCGAGCCGCACGAGATCGCCCCCAACGTGGAGAAATACCTGGTCAGTCTGCCCACGGGGCGGCCGTTTCAGCGGCACCGCGACGAGGGCACCACCGAGGGCATCACCGGCCGGCTGGCCGCCGTGCCCCGGCCGGAACTGCTGGGTGAGGCACGGGACTTCTGGCGGACCGCGCAGGACGAGGGCTGGCGGGCCGCGTGGCGCCCGCGCCCGACCGGCGGGGCGTTCGAGGCCTGTCTGCTGCCCGGGGATCCGCACTCGGTGGACCACGGCATGTCGCTGATCGCGGACGCGCTGCCCGGGACCACTCCGCGGGAGGTGATCTCCGCGTACGTGGAGGCCGAGGTGGAGGGCCGGTCCTGTCTGCTGACCGGTACCGAGACGCAGGCCCGGGACCTGGCCGGCCGGCTGTCGGCGCAGGGTCTGTACACCGAGGTCCGGCCCCGGGCCGTCGCGTGAGCGGCCGTCCCGTGCTGCCCGACGGTCCCGCCGTCGCGGCCTCCCCCACAGCCCCGGGCCGTCGCTCGAGCGGCCGCCCCCTGCTGCCCGACGCTTCCGCCGTCACGGCCTCCCCCGCAGGCCCGCCACCGCCGGACGCTCCCGCCTTCACGGCCGCCCTCGCGACCCCGCCACCGCCGTCCGCTTCCCCGCCGCAGAACGCCCTGAGCCTGGAGAGTCCTCGTATGCCGCTGCCCCCTCATCTCGTGGCTCCGGGCCTGGTGCCCGAGCAGGAGGCCACCAACGCCAGCGCCGTCTACTATCCGGTCTCCGACACCCGGATGGTGGCCGGTGAGGGCATCTACCTGTACGACTCGGACGGTCGCGGGTACATCGACTGCGCGTCCGCGACGTTCAACCTCAGCCTCGGCTACCGCCATCCCGCCGTGGTCCAGGCGATCAAGGACCAGGCCGACCAGCTCATCCATGTGACGTCGGGCTTCCAGACCGAACCGATCAACGCCCTGGCCCACCGTCTGGTGCGGCTGGCGCCCAAGAGCATCAGCAAGGCCCATCTGAAGGTCGACGGCGGCTCGGCCGCGAACGAGGGCGCCGTGAAGATGGCGCAGCGGACCACCGGCCGCCGGGACGTGATCACCCTCTTCCGTAGTCACGTCGGGCAGACGGTGATGATGGCCAGTCTGTCCGGCAACGCCTTCCGCAAGCAGCCGCTGGCGCAGCTCTACCACGGTGGCCTCCAGGTGCCGGACCCGTACTGCATGCGGTGCTTCTACGGCCAGGACCCGCGTTCGTGCGGGCTGATGTGCGTCGACCGCATCAACGACTTCCTGGAGTACGCCAGCAGCGGCAGCGTGGCGGCGGTGCTCGTGGAGCCGATCTCGGGCAACGGCGGGAACATCGTGCCGCCGGACGGGTACTTCGCCGCGTTGCGCGAGCTGTGCGACACCCACGGCATGAAGCTGATCTTCGACGAGGTGCAGACGGGCATAGGCCGCACGGGACGGATGTTCGCCGCGGAGCACTTCAGTGTGGACCCGGACGCGATCACGCTCGCCAAGGGGCTCGGCGGCTCCGGTGCCCAGGTGGCCGCCATCCTGACCAGCGACGAGCTGGCCGGCCTGCCGACCAACGACCACTCCTTCACCTACGGCGCCAATCTGCTGGCCGCCGCGGCGGCGCTCGCGACGCTGGACGTCATCGACGACGCCGACTTCCTGGCCAACGTCCGCACCACGGGGGCGCACATCCTGGACCGCCTGGGCGCCCTGCGCGCTGCCCACCCGCAGATCGCGGACGTGCGCGGGGTGGGTCTGATGATCGGGATCGAGATCGTCGACGAGGAGGGCCGTCCGAGCGCCGCGCTCACCAACCGGCTGGCCGAACGCGCCCTGGACCACGGGCTGGTGATCCGGACATCCCGTTACGGACACGGCAACGTGCTCAAGATCCGGCCCCCGCTCGTCCTGACGCTCGAGGAGGCCGACGTGATCTGCGACCGGTTCACCGAACTGCTGCTGTCGGAGGGGATCTGATGGATTCCCGCTCGGCGCAGCCCGTCGCGCCGCGGCCGGCCGTGGACAGCGACATCGCCTTCATCGGGGGCGGCTTCCGCACCACCACGTTCCTGTCCTCGGCTCCGGCGCTGCTCGGTCACCGCGTCCGCGTGTACGAGCGGGGCGCCGGCGTGGGCCCGGGCGGCTTCGCCCGTTACGGCATCACGACCACGTCGATCGGCTCCCGCTTCCTCAAGCACCTGGATCTGAGCGGCCCGTTCGCACCCCTGGCCCGGTCCTCCGCGGTGATGGACGTGGCCCGTGCCGAGCAGCCGGTGGCCATGTCCCGGCTGGCCGACGCCCTCACCGTGCTCGGTGAGACGCTTCGCACGGCGCTGGGGGCGGACGGCACACGGCTGGACAGCACGGTCGTGGCGGTCCACGCCGACCGCGAGCGCGACCTGGTAGACGTCCGCCTCGCCGACGGCAGCACCGAGACCTGCCGGCACGCGGTGCTCGCCACCGGCCGCGCGGAGCGTCCGCATCCCGAACTGGCCTCCTGGCGGGCCAAGGTCGTGCTGTCGGGGACCGTGATCGGCACGGCCCACCGGTCCCAGGTCAAGGACCGGCTGCTCGCGGCGGGCGGACGTCCGGTCGTCGTCGCGGGTGCCTCGCACAGCGCGATGTCCGCGCTGCAGATCCTGCTCGAATTGCTGGCCGAGCTGCGTGCCGAACACCCGGGTGTGCCGCTGCCCCTCGTGCAGGTCGTCCGCCGCGGCCCGGGCCGGCTCGTGCACGACAGCGCCGACCTCGCCCGCCGGGACCAAGTACCGGGCAGGGAGCGGCCGTTCGACGCCGTGCGCGACGTCTGTCCCGCGACCGGGATCGTCTACCGCGACTCGGGGCTGCGCCATCAGTCGCGCGCGCTGTACTGCGCGCTGTGGGCGGGTGAACTGCCCGGCGCGCACCTCGTGGACGCGCCGGTTCTCGCGGACGCGTCCGACCGGTTCGACGAGGCCGCGTTCGTCGTCCAGGCGCTCGGCTATCACGGTCAGGCCCCGGACCTCTACCTCGACGGTGTGCTGGCGCGCCCCGGCGACTCGCCCGACCGGCTCCTCGCGGACGACGACGGCGCGCTGCTGGTCTCGGGGACCGCGCATCCGCTCCTGTCCGTCCTCCGGGTGGAGCCCACTCCGCTCGACCGCCGCGACAACACCGCCTACGCGAGCGACCTCTACCGGCGGCTGGCGGTCCGCCTGAGCCGTTCGGCCGCGCCCGTCACGGAGGTGGGCGCATGAGCGACGAGCCCGTCCTCGACGCACTGGCCGCGCTGCTGATCGAGCGACGCGCCACCGTCGCGCGCCCGTACGTGGCCGGCATCACCGGAGTCGACACCGCGGGCAAGTCCCGCATGGCCGAACGGCTGCGTGCCGCGCTGGACGAGCGCGGCACGCCCGTCGCCGTGGTCCATGTGGACGACTTCCACCGGCCCCGTGCGGAACGGTACGACCCCACGCTGCCGGCACCCCGCCAGTACTACGAACGCAGCATCGACTTCGCCCGCCTGGCCGCCGACGTCCTGGTGCCCCTGCGGACGGAGGGCAGGCTGCACCGCTCCGTCGCCGCACTCGACCTTCCCTCCGACGAGTGGCGGACGATCCGCCACGACATCGGGCCCGACACCGTGGTGATCCTGGAGGGCGTCTTCCTCTACCGCGAGGAGACCCGGCACCTCGTCGACCTGTTCGTCCATCTGGACATCGACGAGGACACGGTGCTGGACCGGGCCAGACGGCGCGACCTGCCCGCCCAGGGCGCGGAGGTCATGCTCAAGTACGCCGACAAGTACCTGCCCGCCCAGCGCGCCTACCTGGCACAGCATCCGCCGGGGGCCATGGCCGACGTCGTGATCGACAACGCCCGCTGGGACGAACCCGCCGTCCGGGCCTGGCCCGGGGGGCCCCGGGCCGTGCTGTTCGATCTGTGGAAGACGCTGGTCCCGCTTCCCGAGGAACTCAAGGCGCGCACCTTCGGGGCCACCGCCGAGGCGCTCGGACAGCGCCCGGGGGACCTCGCCGACGCCTGGAAGCGCACCCGGGAGGTGCGCGAGACCCGCCCCTTCCCGGACTACCTGGACTGGCTGCGCGACCAGGTGGGGGGCACCTGGTCCCCGGTCCGGGCGCGGGAGGCAGCGGCGACCCGGCGACGGCTGCACGGTGAGGCCTTCGCCACTCCGCTGCCCGGCGCCGTCGAGGCGGTGGCCCTGGCGAGACGGCTCGGGCTGCGGACGGCCCTGGTCTCCAACTGCACGTCCGACGTACGGGAGATGGTGGCCGCCTCCGCCTTCGCGGGGCGCTTCGACGAGCTGCTGCTCTCGGCAGAGACCGGTGTCATGAAGCCCGACCCGGAGCTGTTCCGCATCGCGTCGGACCGGCTCGGTGTGCCGCCGGGCGCCTGTCTCTTCGTCGGTGACGGGACCGACGGCGAACTGGCCGGCGCCGTCGCGGCGGGGATGAACGCCGTCCTGGTGGAGTGCGGCGAGCCGCGCTCGTGGACCGGTCCCCGGATCGCCTCCCTGCCCGAACTGACCGACCACGTCGTCTCCGTCCTCGCCAAGGGGTGACCCACCGCCATGCGCATACAACAGAAGGTCCTGCTCGTTCCCATGCAGCCCACCCCCAACGGGCGGATGCACATCGGCCACGGCGGCGGCACCTACCTCCGTGCCGACGTCATCGCCCGCGCGCTGCGCGCCCAGGGCCATGAGGTCGCGGTCGTCACGGGCAGCGACGTGTACGAGGACTGGGTGGTGGCCGCCGCCCATCGCGAGGGCCGCTCGCCCGAGGAGACCTGCCGCGACCACCACGCGGGGATCGCCCGCGACCTCGCCCGCCTGTCGGTCCGGCTGGACGCCTGGATCGACCCGTCCGGCGAGGAGCACCGGGACGCCTACCGGCAGCTGCACGAGGACGTCCTGAACCGGCTGCGGACCACGGGGGCCGCCCGGCTGGAGAGCGAGCGCATCCCGTTCGCCCGGGACACCGGGCGAGCGCTGGTCGGCCCGTGGATCGCCGGCGAGTGCCCGCATTGCGGGCGCCCGTGCGGCGGCAGCACGTGCACGTACTGCGGGGAGTACTTCGTCCCCGAGCAGCTGGTCGACGCCCGTTCCCGGATCGGTGACGGCCCCGTGGAGTGGCGTACGGAGCGGAACTGGTTCGCGACGGCCGACGATCCCGGGGCCATCGCCGACCGTCATCGCGCGGCCGGCCTGCGCCCGGTGTTCCTCGCTCCGCTGCTACGCGCCCTGGAGGCCCACGGCGGCCGCGTCCGGCTGTCCGGCCAGGGCGACTGGGGCATCCGCAGCGAAACGCTGCCCGCCGGCAAGGTGATCAGCAACGGGTACTTCCTCTACAGCGTCTACTGCGGCGAGGTGCACCGGGCGTCGACCGGAGCCGCGGTCAACCCCTTCGCCCCCGGCAGCGGTGTCACCACCGTCGGTCTGTTCGGCAGCGACAACTCCACTCCCGGACTGCTGGTTCCGGACGTGATCGCCCAGGGCTCCCGGGGGACCCTGACGCCGTTCGACGCCACGGTGGTCAACGGCATGCTGCAGTTCGAGGGCCACAAGTGCTCCACCAGCAAGCGTCACGGCATCTGGCTGTCCGAGCTGCTGGACGGCACGTCCGTGACCGCGGACGAGCTGCGCTACGCCCTGCTGCACGCGCCCCTCGACCACGGCCCGGCCGACATCTCCCTGCGGTCGCTCACCGACCACGTCAACGCTCTGCGCACATGGCGGACGAGCGTGCTGCGCCCCGCCCTCGACCGTCTGCGGGAGCAGTCCCGGCCGGTGCCCCGGGCGGAGTCGGCGCTGAAGGCGGCCGCCGCCCAGTACGAGCTGCTCACCCCGTACTCCCCGGATCTGACGGCGGCCGTCGAGGCCTTCGACGCGTGGATCGGCGGCCCGCTCACCGCGGACGCGGAATGGCTCGTCGGCGTGGCGCTGCTGGCCCGCCCGCTGCTCCCGGAGCTGGCCGATCAGGTCTGGGCGCGGCTGGGCTTCCCCGGCGAGCCCGATCTTCGGCAGGCGGAACATCTCGAGCCCCTGCCCCTTCGGTCTCCGGCCGGCTCGGCGGACGAGCCCGCCGGGCCGCTCGATCCGGCGGCCCTGCGGCCGTACGTACACATTCAGGATCAGGAGTGACCGGCTGGTACGTTCCGGGCCATGACCGACAGCGTGTACGTGGGCAATGCGGGCAAGGACGCGGCACTGGACCGGGGGTGGCTGCTCGGGCACTTCAAGGACGCCTCCGATCCCCGGCACAGCGAGGCGGTGGAGATCAAATGGGGTGTCCACCCCAGGGGCGACGAGCGGGCCCAGTGGGTGACGGGTGAGGAGCGCACGGCCCTGCTGGTCCTCATCAGCGGGCGCTTCCGGGTGGAGCTGCCCGGACGCAGCGTCGTCCTGGCCGAGCAGGGGGACTACGTGGTGTGGGGCCGCGACGTCGACCACTCCTGGTTCGCGGAGGAGGAGTCCGTGGTCCTGACCGTCCGCTGGCCCTCCGTACCCGGCTACAAGGTGGCCGAGTAGGGAGCGCCACTCCCGCCCCCGGGGGCAGGAACGCCGCTCAGCGCGACCCCACGGCCCATGGCAGGTGCACGACACCGGCTTCGTCGATCGGCCGTCTCCGGCCGCGGCTTGCATGCTTACCGTGCGGCAAGTAAGTTGCTTGCCGACAGGTAAGTGGAGAGTGCATCGAACTCCGCTTCGGCCCCGCCCGGCGCGGGCCGCGCCTGGAGCAGTTCCCCCCTTTCTTCACGCGCTCCCGCAGTCCGGCTCCGGACTGCGGGAGCGCGTTGACGTGGGCTGCCCCCGGCCTTGCAGTGATCGTTCGCAGAGAGGCAGTGCCATGGAGTCGACAGCAGCGAAGACGCCCCAGGAGGCGGAGGCGCCCCCGGGGTTCACCCATCGCGAGATCATGATGACCATGGGCGGTCTGGTCATCGCGATGCTGCTGGCCATGCTCGACAACATGATCGTCGCCCCGGCCCTGCCGACCATCGTGGGTGACCTCGGCGGGCTCAACCACCTCGCCTGGGTGACCACCGGCTACATCCTGGCGTCGACCGCCGCCACCCCGATCTGGGGCAAGCTCGGCGACCTCCTCGGCCGCCGGATGACCTTCCTCACCTCCATCGTGATCTTCCTGATCGGCTCGGTGCTCTGCGGCATGTCGCAGAACATGGGCGAGCTGATCGGCTTCCGCGCCCTCCAGGGTCTCGGCGCGGGCGGTCTGATGGTCGGCGTGATGGCCGTCATGGCCGAGATAGTGCCGCCGCGCGAGCGGGGCAAGTACCAGGGCGTGCTCATGGCCGTCATGCCCGTCGCCATGATCGGCGGCCCGCTGGCCGGCGGTTTCATCACCGACCACCTCACCTGGCGCTGGGCCTTCTACGTCAACCTGCCGCTGGGCGTCGCCGCCCTGCTGGTGTGCTGGTTCACGCTGGCCAAGCTGTCGCGCGGCACCGGCAAGGCCCGTATCGACTGGAGCGGCGCGGCCCTGCTCACCACCTGGATCACCACGCTCGTGCTGATCACCAGCTGGGGCGGCAACGAGTACGACTGGGACTCGGCCACCATCATCGGCCTGGCCGTGGCGACCGTGCTCGCCTTCGTCGCCTTCGTGATCGTCGAGCGCCGTGCCGCCGAGCCGATCATGCCGCTGTCGGTGTTCGCCAACCGCAACTTCTCGCTCGCCGGCGCCCTCAGCTTCATCGTCGGCTTCGCCATGTTCGGCGGGGTCACCTTCCTGCCGCAGTTCCAGCAGTTCGTCCAGGGCTCCTCGGCGACCAACAGCGGTCTTCTGCTGATGCCGATGATGCTCTCGTCGATGGTCGTCTCGATGGCGGGCGGCACCCTGATCAGCCGCACCGGCCGCTACCGCGCCCTGCCGATCGCCGGCACGGTCCTGATGGCCGCCGGCCTGGCGCTGTTCGCCACCATGGACATCGACACCTCCCGCACGATGACCTCGCTCTACATGGTCGTGCTCGGCGCGGGCATGGGCTGCCTGATGCAGAGCACGATGCTCATCGCGCAGAACAACGCGCCGCTGCGCAACATGGGCGCCGCCACCGGCGCCGCGACCTTCCTGCGCAACATGGGCGGCTCCGTCGGCGTCTCGCTGCTGGGCTCGGTCTACGCCACCACCCTGACCGACACCGTCACCTCCCACATGGGCGCGGCGGCCGGGTCGGGCGACGGCGGGCTCAAGGTGGCCCAGATGACGCCGCAGGCCCTGAAGAGCCTGCCCGCGACGGCGCAGCACGTGTTCCAGGAGGCCGTCACCGACGGCGTCGGCCAGGTCTTCGCCTGGGGCGCGGTCGTGGCCGCCGCCGGACTGCTGGTCGCGGTCTTCATCCGCCACGTCCCGCTGCGCGGTTTCGACGCCGCCGCCAAGCCCGGGGCGGCTCCGGAGGAGAGCGCCCAGGAGGCCCCCGCCGCTGCCGCCGGCTGATCCGCCTCTCGATGCCGAAGGCGCCCGGCGCGATCCGTCATGGATCGTGCCGGGCGCCTTCGGCTTTCCCCAACGCGTACGACCCGGCGCAACCGGCTCCGGCCGGGCGGCGGGGACTCGGGCGACGCGGCTGACCAACCCCTCCCGGCCAATGCGCAGCCGACCCGACCGGCCATTTCTGTCACAGGCATAGACATGACACGTTGCCGGTGGTGTCATGCCGTCTGGCACTCCCTTTCCAACGTTAGAAACCGTCCGGCCGGCAACCATCCGCACGGTGTCCCTCACGCACCTCAGCGCCGACGATCCCCGCTCACCGCACCGAGCCGTCGCCCCCGCCCGGCCCCCGAGCAGCACCTGGAACGCTCCGCACGGCCGTCCGCCGCCCCCCACGCACCGGAGACCGGATCCCATGGTCAGTCCCGAAGATTCCCGCACCCCGCGGCCCCGCCGTCGGACGCTCTTACGGTGGAGCGGGGCGCTGGTCGCCGCCGCGGCCACCGACGGACTGTTCGCCGTGCGGGCGGCGCAGGCCGCCGAGACCGCCCGGGCCACCACGTCGTCCGCCGCGGGTCCGGCCGCCGCGTCCCAGCGGGCCGTCGCGACGTCCACGTTCAGTCCGCTGCGCCCGCCCGCCGTCCCACTGGCCGTACGGTCCCCGTACCTGTCCACCTGGGTGCCCGGGGACAACCTGGCAGGGACCTGGGCCACCTTCTGGAACGGGCGCGTCACCGCACTGTGCGGCCTGGCCCGGATCGACGGCACGGCCTACGTCTTCGCCGGATCACCCGCGCTGCCGGGCGGTCCGACCCTGAACACGATGCAGCAGGTCTCGCTCCAGCTCACCGCCACCCGCTCGATCTACACCCTCACCGGCGGCGGGGTGACCCTCACCGTCACCTTCTTCTCCCCGGTGGACCTGGACGACCTCCAGCGCCAGTCCGTACCGCTCAGCTACGTCACCGTGCGGGCGGCCGGCAACGACGGGCGGGCCCACAGCGTCGACGTCCATGTCGACGTCTCCGGCGAATGGGCGCACGGCGACAGCCGCACCCTCATCACCTGGGACCAGCAGGAGACCGGCGGGATGACGGTGCTCAGCGCCGAGCCCGCCTCCCCCGCGGTCCTCCAGGAGAACGGCGACCAGGCCGCGTGGGGGCGACTGGTGCTCGCGGCCCCCACGGGCACGGGAACCACCTGGGAGATCGGCCAGGACACCGTGGTGCGCGCCGCCTCGGCGAGCGGCGGACGCCTCGCCGGCACCGTGGACGGGGCGCGGCCCCGGGCGATCGACGACCGCTGGCCCGTACTGGGCTTCAACCACGACTTCGGCACCGTCGGCCCCGATGCGCCCTCCCCCGACTTCACCCTGACCCTCGGCCACGTCCGCACCCCTGCCGTGAGCTACCTCGGCACCCGGCTCCAGCCCTGGTGGACCCACTACTGGGGCTCCTGGGCCGACATGGTCGCCTGGTTCCACGCCGATCACGCCGCCGCGTCGGACTCCGCCACCGCCCTCGACCGGCGCATCCACGACGAGGCGGTCGCCGCCCTGGGCGGGGGCACCACGGGTGAGCACTACGCGGCCGTGTGCGCGCTGGCACTGCGCCAGGCCGTGGGCAGTGCGGAACTGGTGGACCGCGGCGGTGCCCCCTGGGCGTTCCAGAAGGAGATCTCCTCCAGCGGCAACATGTCGACGGTCGATGTCATCTACCCGACGTTCCCGGTGTACCTCCACCTCTCCCCCGCCTATCTGCGGATGCTGCTGGAGCCGCTGCTGGACTACCCGGAACACGGCGGCTGGCCCAACCCCTTCGCCGAGCACGACCTGGGCCGGCTCTACCCCAACGCGGACGGCCACGACGACGGCAACGAGGAGTCCATGCCGGTCGAGGAGTCGGCCAACCTGCTCATCATGGCCGCCGCGGTCGTGCAGCGGCTGCCCGCCGCCGACGGCGCCGCGTTCGCCCGCACCCACTACACGATCCTGCGCCGGTGGGCCGAGTACCTGTCCGCCAACGCCCTGGACCCCGGCTACCAGAACCAGACCGACGACTTCACCGGCTTCATCGCCCACAGCTCCAACCTGGCGCTCAAGGGCATCGTGGGCATCGGCGCCATGGGCGTGATCGCCACCGCCGCGGGCGAGTCCGGCGATGCGGCCCACTACTCCGCGCTGGCCAGGAGCTGCGTCAGCCGCTGGACGACCCTCTCCGAGGACTCCTCGGGCCGTCACCTCAAGCTCGCCTACGACCAGGACGGCACCTGGAGCCTGAAGTACAACGGCTTCCCGGACCGGCTGCTCGGCCTGGACCTGGTGCCGCTCGGCACCGCCGCCCGCGAGGCGTCCTGGTACTCGGCCCACGCCGGGACGTACGGAGTGATCCTCGATCCGCGCAACGACTACACGAAGGTGGACTGGGAGCTGTGGACAGCGGCGTGGCTCGCCGATCACACCGCCACCCGCGACACCCTGGTCGACGGCGTGTACAACTTCGCGACCACCACTCCGCAACGGACCCCCTTCACCGACTGGTACGTGGTAGCGACCGCCGCCCAGCGGGGTTTCGCCGACCGGGCCGTGGTGGGCGGGGCGTTCGCGCTCCTGCTGTCGCCGGCCGCCTCCGGCACCGTCTGGCGCCGGATCCAGAACCGCAACTCGGGGAAGGTGCTGGCGGTTTCGGGGATGTCCCTGGCCGACAGCGCGGAGGTCACCCAGTACACGGACAACGGCACCGTCGACCATCTGTGGACGCTGATCGACAACGGCGACGGCACGGTACGGATCGTCAACCGCAACAGCGGCAAGGTGCTCGCGGTGCACGACCAGAGCCTGGACAACGGCGCCCACGCCCAGCAGTACCAGGACAACGGCACCCCGGACCACGTCTGGCGGATCGTCGACGCCGGCGACGGCTGGTCGAAGATCGTGAACGTCCGCTCGGGGAAGCTGCTCGCCGTCGACGGGATGTCCGGCGCGGACGCCGCCCAGGTCACCCAGTGGGAGGACAACGGCACCGCCGACCACCTGTGGCGGTTCCTGTAGCTCCTGCCCCGTCAGGTTCCTTCAGCCCCTCTGCCCCGTCGGGTTCCCTAGCCCTGTCCCGTCAGGAGACCCCTGTCAGGAGGACCAGCCATGTCCGTTCGACCCCTGCCCAGGCTCCTGCTGGTGCCGGCACTGGTGCCGCTGCTCCTCGCGGCGGGCCTGGGCCGGGTACCGGAGGCCGCCGCGGCCCAGCCGTCGGCGGCTGCCGCGGTGTGCTCCGTGTACTGCGACACGCTCGACCCGTCGAAGGCCGCCCAGGAGACCTTCCCGGTAGCCGACGTGAACCTCAACGGCCGGCTGCTGCGGCTGCACGTCGACGACGCCGACGGCATGGCCTGGGCGAGCATCGACAGCGCCGGCCGGGACGACGCCGTCTGGCTCGACCGTTCCTGGGACGGCGGCGCCACCTGGGACGGACTCCTCGGCAAGGCGTCCGTCCCGGCGACGTGGACCGGCACTCGCACCCTCATGTACAACCTGTACGACCCGGGCAACCATCGGCGCGGCCTGCTGCGCGCCTGTGGTGACGCCCAGGGCGTGACCTGCACGTCGTGGGCGCGCACCACGGTCTGCGCGGCGGCCTGCGACCGCCAGGGAACCGCCCCCGGCGACACCCGGCCGGTCCCTGCGGCCACGCTCGCCGGGCGCACCATTACCCTGCACACCGACAGCGCCGGCATGGCCTGGGGGACCCTGGCGGGCGGCCGGACCGGCGACGAGGTGTGGCTGGACCGCTCCTGGGACGGCGGCACAAGCTGGCCCGACGGCTCCTCTCTCGGCCGGCTCCCGGTTCCCGCCGGGGCGACCGGGACCGGCACCGCGCGCTTCAACACCTCGGACCCGCTGGGCCGCCTCTACGGCGGCGCGGTGCGGGCCTGCGGTCGCGCGGTGGAGGGCCAGAGCGGCAGCTGCACCGCCTGGGCCCGGCCGGTGACCGGCCGGGCGGCCGCTGCCGCCGACGCGCTGATGTACTCCTACGACCCCAACACGGCTTACTGGCGCTCCAGTTGGTGGAACTCCGCGGTCGCGCTGACCACCGTCGTCGACTACCTGCGCCAGAGCGGCGACACGAGGTACACCTGGATCGTCGAGCAGACCTTCAGGACCAACCGGGTGGCCTTCCCCGCCGGGGCGCGCAGCTCCGACGCCATCGAGGGGGACTTCATCAGCCGCTCCACCGACGACTCCGAATGGTGGGCGCTGGCCTGGGTCGACGCCTACGACCTCACCCACGACCGCCGCTACCTCGACGAGGCCGTCACCATCGCTACCTACGTCAACGGCCTCTGGGACACGGCAAGTTGCGGCGGCGGAGTGTGGTGGGACCGCGAGCGGACGTACAAGAACGCCATCACCACCACGCTGTACGCGCGCCTCGCCGCCGCGCTGCACAACCGGTTGTCCGGCGACACGCTCTGGCTCGGCCGGGCCACCACCGCCTGGAACTGGTTCCAGGGCAGTGGCATGATCAACGGCTCCGGTCTGGTCAACGACGGCCTCACCGGCGGCTGCGCCAACAACGGTCAGACCGTGTGGAGTTACAACCAAGGCCTGGCGATCGGCGCCGCCGTGGAGGTCTGGCGGGCCACGGGCAGCGCCGCGACACTGGCCACCGCCCGCCGCCTCGCCGACGCAGCCCTGGCCTCCCCCTCGCTGGTGAGCGCCGGCGTCCTCACCGAGTCCTGCGACGCGCCCGCCTCGGACTGCGACGACAACGCCAAACAGTTCAAGGGGATCTTCATGCGCTACCTCCAGGACCTGGACTCCGTCACCGGCCACGCGTACCGCGCCTTCGCCACCACCCAGGCCGACACCGTCTGGAGCACCGACCGCGACAGCCTCAACCGCCTCGGCCAACGCTGGTCGGGCGGCGGTTCCGGCACCCACCCCAACACCCGCGACTGGCGCACGCAGGCGTCTGGCCTGAGCGCGCTGCTGGCGGGGGGCTGAGCAAGCACCGTCGCGGTCGAAGCGGTCGTACGCCACCACCCGGGTCCGGTCACGCCGGGTTCGCCGGCGGGTCCCGACTGGGTCACCTCGCCGGCGGGCCCTGCCTCGGGTGGCTCGCCACCGGTTCAGGCTCGCGGTCAGCGGCGTGTCCAGCGCGGCATGGACCAGTCCGTCCGCGAAGCGGGGCAGGTCCTCGGCACCGACGAGCCCACCCAGCCGCTCCGGGGAGGCGGGCAGCCCGAGGCGCCTGGCACCGTCGACGGCCTTGCCGTCGAGATACGGCGCGAACTCGGGCCAGACGCCCTGCACATCGCGCAGGAAGATGTCGGCTCCGGTCGGCCCGATCCCGGGAACGGCGAGGAGCGCCTTCCTGGGGTCGGCCTCCTCTCGGAGCCGGCGCAGATCGCCGCCGTAGCGTTCGAGCAGGAGCTCGGCTCCCTCTCCGAGAAGGGTCGCGGTCCGCTCGTCGTAGCGTCGGTAGCCGCCTTCTCCCAGCGCGTCGACGCGCTGCTGCCAGGTGGCGTCCGCCATGGCCCGAGCGGTGCGCATTCCGGCGGCGTTCAGTGCCCGGGACGCCGCCACCGCGATGTCGGCTCGGATGCGGGCACTGAGGAGGTTCGCGAGGACCAGCGTCTGATACAGGGGCGCCGGGGTGTTGCGCAGGCGTATCCCGGCCTGGGCCGGATAGGTGCGCGGCTGCCGTTCCAGCAGTGCGCGCACGACCGCTTCCCGGGCCGGGCCCGTCGCCTCCCCAGCCCCCTTGCCGCGACTCTTCGTGGTCATCGCGCAGTCCTCGGGTCGTCGTCCGATCGCCGGTCCGGGCGCCTGTCGCCCGGTCCCGCTCCGGCCTGCTCCGGTCTGGTGGGCAGAGGGGGTCGCGCACGGCATAGGTCTGTCTCGAGGGTCCGCCGTGCAACCCGTCCTCCCCGTCGTCGCGTAACCCTCTCCGGCCGCGGCAAACCGGATGCAGTGGGGCATTTCGACGCAGAGGCTCACGACGCCGTGTGGTCAGGGTGGCCCGGGGTGCGGCGCCGTTCCTTCATCTCGGCCTCGTAGATGTGGTCCGCGCCCCCGGCCAGGGCGCCGCGAACCTCGGCCTCGACCTGCTTGAACGGGTCGTAGTAGGTGGAGTTGTACGACTCGACGATCTGGAACGTCCAGTGCCCGGGGATGACGTTGCGGCCCACGATCTCCCGCTCGACGCGGTCCGCCCACTCCGGATGACCGCCCTCGCGGAGGAGCCGCACCGCACGATCCAGTTCGAGGTCGGCGGTTCCGGTGAGCTGGTGGAAGTCGTAGAGCCTGCCCCGGGCCCGCTCCGTCGTCTCCAGCGCCTTCGACAGGGCTCCCAGCGCTTCCACGGTGGTGTCGGAGAGCCCTTCGGGGCGCCGGTGCTCCGGGGCCGGGGCGTCACGATGATCGTTCATGCACTCATGGGTTTCCCGTCGGCGGGAAACCTCACGCGTCTGCGTCCGATCGAGGGGCGTCCCGTCAGTGGGCGATGTTGTCGATCAGCTCGCGCGCACCCTGGCGCAGCAGGGCCAGCGCGACGGAGGCACCGAGGTCCGACGGGCTCAGCCGCCCGGCCCATTCGTGGGCGTTCAGGACGGTCTTGCCGTCCGGGCTGAACACACAGGCGCGCAGCGACAGATCACCGCGGGATGCCTTCGCGTAGCCGGCGATCGGGCTGTTGCAGTGCCCTTGGAGGACGTGCAGGAACATCCGCTCCGCGGTGGCCTCGCGATAGGTGTCGGCATGGTTCAGGCCGCTGACCAGGTCGATCGTGGACGTGTCGGTCTCGCGGCACTGAAGGGCCAGGACACCGGCTCCGATCGGCGGGCACATCGTCTCGGCCGACAGGACCTCGGTGATCACGTCGGACCGGCCGATGCGTTCCAGCCCGGAGACCGCGAGGAGCAGGGCGTCGACCTCGCCGGCGGCGAGCTTGTCGAGGCGGCGGTTGGCGTTGCCGCGGAACGGCACGCATTCCAGCTCCGGGTGGGAGGCGGCGAGTTGAGCGACCCGGCGCACCGAGGAGGTGCCGATCCGGGTTCCCGCGGGGAGCTCGTCGAGGAGCAGACCACCGGGGTGGACGAGGGCGTCACGGATGTCGTCGCGCTTGAGGAACGCGGCGAAGGTCGTCCCGGCCGGGAGGGGCCGGTCGGCGGGCACGTCCTTGACGCAGTGCACGGCGATGTCGGCCTCGCCGGCGACGAGCGCGGCGTCGACCTCCTTGGTGAACGCACCCTTGCCCTCGACCTTGGACAGGTCTCCCATCCACTTGTCGCCGGTCGTCTTGACCGGGACCACCTCGGTCCGGAGCTCCGGATGGAGGGCACCGAGCTCGGCGCGGACGCGTTCCACCTGGGCCAGGGCCATGGGTGAGTCGCGGGAGACGATACGGATCAGCTCAGGGGCGGACATGGCGAACACCATAGTGCGTCGGGGCCCGATCCCCACGGTCGACTGCGGGTCGCATCTCCGCGGTACGGCACGGAAGTTGAGGTTTTCGGGCAGGCGTGCGAGCGGGTCGCCGACTTGTTCGGACCGCCCCGAACCGCATCGGCCCCCGGCGTCCGGGACGTCGATGACAGAATGCCGCGATGGAGTCGATCTTGCGTGCCGCGGGTGCCCTGCTGAATACCGAACTCTCCGGGCCCGTCGACCTGGGAGGCAGTTCGCGCAGCACCGTGCTCCGCTGCGCGACGGCCGACGGCCGCAGTGTGATCGTCAAAGCCTACGGCGACGGACCGGACTCCCTGCGCTGCTTCACCGCCGAAGCCGCCGGGCTGTCGCTCGGGATCGCCGGTCCTGAGCTGCTGGGCGTGGACACCGCGATTCCGCTGCTCGTGATGGCGGACCTCGGAGACGCGCCCACCCTGGCGGACGTCCTGCTGGGGAACGATCCCGCCGCCGCGGAGGCCGGGCTGCTGGCCTGGGCGCGCGGGCTCGGGGGACTGGCCGCCGCCTCGGTGCACCGGCGCGCCGATCTCACCCGGCTGTGGGCCCGTTACGACAGGGGCATGCCGTCCTGGGAGGACGACCCGTGGATCCCGCGGAACCCCGCCTCCCTGCTCGCGCTGCTCGAGGACGGCGGTGTCGCGGCCCCGGCGGGCCTCGCCGAGGAGTTGGCCCGGATAGGGACCGCGGGCGGGGAGGAGTACCCGGCCTTCACCCCGGGTGACACCTGTCCCGACAACAACCTGCTCACCGCCGAGGGGCTGCGTCTGATCGACTTCGAGGCCGCCTGCTACCAGTCGGTGTTCATGACGGCTGCCTACTGCCGGATGCCGTTCTCCAGCTGCTGGTGCGTCTTCGCGCTGCCACCCGGGACGGCCGCCGAGATCGAGCAGGCGTACCGCGACGAGGTGGTCGGCGTGTATCCGGCGCTGGCCGACGACGACGTGTGGCACGCCGGAATGCGACAGGCCATAGCGGTGTGGACCGTGGACGCCACGGTGAGGGTGCTGCCGCGCAGCGCGCAGGACGCGCCGCTCCACCCGACGCGCCGCCCTGTTCCCACCAGGCGCCAACTGCTCAGGCACCGCTGGGAGATGGCGAGCGAGCTGGAGGAGTTCCCGGCCCTCGCTGAGACCATGCGCTCGCTGCTGCGCGAGGTCGCCGGAGACTGGGACGTACCCGCGCTGCCGGGCTATCCGGCCTTCGCGAACCGGGAGACGCGCACACCTGCTCCCTCAGCGGCCAACACCCAAGCAAGAAAAGCCTACTGACGGCACCTCAGCACGAAGGGGATCGGCGAACAGTCCTCCGTCCCGGTCCTCCGCCGCACCGCCCATGCGAGAATCCGGGGCGTGCTCACACAAGGGCGGAAGACGGCTCCTGCCGGGGCGGTTGTGGTCACGGGTAGTTCGGGCAGGGTCGGATCGGCCCTGGCGGCGGCTGTCGACGCGGCCGGCTGGACGGTCCGGGGCCTGGACCGGATGCCGGGCCGCTGGACGAGCACCGTCGCGGACCTGCGCGACGAACGGGCGCGGCGGGCCGCACTGCGATCGGCCGACGTCCTGATCCATACCGCCGCGCTCCACGCCCCGCACGTCGGCCGCCTGAGCGACGCCGAGTTCCGCACCGTCAACGTCGACGCGACCGCCGCGTTGGTCGAGGACGCCGCCCGCCTCGGCGTCGGACGGATCGTCTACATCAGCAGTACGAGCGTGTACGGGCACGCCCTGGTGCCCGCCGGCCAGGCGGTCTGGGTGGACGAACGGCTCACGCCGCTCCCCCGGGACATCTACGACGAGACGAAACTGGCCGCCGAGGACCTGGTCGCCTCCTGCGGCGTTCCCGCCGTCACGCTGCGCATCGCGCGCTGCTTTCCCGAGCCCCTGCCCGTGAGGGCCCGTCATCTTCTGCATCGGGCGGTCGACGTGACCGACGTGGCGGCGGCGGGCGTCCTGGCCGTGACGCACTCCGCCGTGACCGGCACGTTCAACGTCTCGGGCCCGCACCCCTTTCGCCGTGAGGACTGCCGTGCCCTTCACCGTGACGCCGGTGCGGTGCTCGCCGAACGCGCTCCGGATGTCGTCGAAGGCTTCCGCGACCGGGGGTGGGCCGTGCCCGAGCGTCTGGACCGGGTCTACGACTCCACCGCCGCGGCGAAGGCCTTCGGATACAGCCCTGTTCGCGGCATCCGGCACCTCCTGCGTGCCGCCGCGGACGGGCGGAACGCGTAAGTGTCCGATCGCGGCCGTTCGCACCTCAACGGCCGGCTTCCCTCACCCGTCGCCCGTGACGCGTGGCGGCGCCGCACCGACCGCCCCGCGTCTCATCGGGCCGTTCGTTCGGGGATCTTGGGCAGGACCTTCTCGGCGATGCCGAGGAGAGCGCTGTCGGTGGGCAGGGCCCCGGACGTGCTCCACACACTGATCTCGCAGTAGCCGCCCCGGTCGTGACGGTCCAGCGCCACGGCCAACGTCCTGGCCAGTGGGCCCTGTTGGACCGGTCCGCCGGATCCGCTGCTCCCGAGGTTGATCTCGATCTTCATGGTGTGGTCCGAGAACAGGACGGCGGGGCGTCCGAGGACCTTCAGCGTCTTGATGTCCTGCTCGTTGCCGTACTTCATCAGCTTCACGTACTGATCGGTGCTCAGGTGGTCGTAGGTGGCCGACACGTGCACCGTGTACGTGTCGAAGCCGACCTCGGCCTCCGGTTCGGCGATCTTCCCACCGGTCAGGGCGGCGGTGTTGTTGCTGCTGGACGTGGTGGTCGCCTTCTCCCCGGGTGTTCCGAGGAGCTGGGCCAGGTCCGGCCGGTTGAGCGCCTTGCACAGCTGGTCGCCGGTCACCGGGCGCGGCGTGTGCTGGAAGGCCTTCGGAAGCTTCTCGTGCGCGTCCTCCGAACACGAGACGGGCTGGGCGACGACGTCGTCGTCGGCCGGCATGAAGTT
This sequence comes from Streptomyces aureus, assembly GCF_000725495.1. Taxonomy (GTDB): domain Bacteria; phylum Actinomycetota; class Actinomycetes; order Streptomycetales; family Streptomycetaceae; genus Streptomyces; species Streptomyces aureus_B. The sequence continues at coordinate 8,332 of NZ_KL647040.1, read as the reverse complement.
GGGTCCCAGCCACAGCACGGCGCCGAGGACCCCGAACAGGGCCACGGCCGCGATCGCCTGGCCCCAGGCGTTGTGATCCTTCTTCGGGGGCTTCGGAGCGGGGTGCGGCGCGGCCGCGGCCGCCGGCTGGGCCTGGGCCGCGGGCCCGCCCTGGGGGTGAACCTGCGGCGCGGGGTGGGCGGGGAGTTCGCCCGGGCCGTCCGCCGAGGCCGCCGTTCGCGGGTTCCGGCGCTCACGCAGGGCGTGGATCACGACGTACACGCGGATCGCGGTGAACACGAGGAACACCGTGCCGAGACCGGCGGCGGCCAAGTGCTGATCGTGCACGGCGAGATACATGAGGCGCACGCCCAGAACGGAACCCAGCACGATCAGCAGGGGCTCACGAACCCAGAAGGGCAGAAGGCGGAGGAGGAAACCGAGCATCCGGTGATCTCATCAGGTCAAGATCACAGCCCGCCATGATGGAAGCCACAGTTCCGGACACGGTCGGGGCACATTCGCAGCACGAACCGACCCCTACGAGGCCCTTGTTGACCAGGAAGGGGTCGGTCGGAGCGTGAACGCCTAGGGCGTGTTGCGAAAGTCCCGCCTGCCGCGCGACGCCATGCACGCACTCTCGCCGCACCGGGCGAAAGCCCAAGTACATCCAGTACGAGGGCTTCCGCCCGGCACGCCGAGAGCACGCACCTGACGCCGCGCGGCCCGCCCTTCGGGCGGACGACGGGACTTTCGCAACACGCCCTAGTCGGATGCCCCTTGCCGGACGGGTTCCGCCTCTTGCGCGGGCCCGGGATCGTCGGCGGGTGCCGCGGCCTTCAGCGCCGCCTCGACCCGGCGGTTGCTGGTCATGGTGGCCGTCACGGCGGTCATGGTGAGCAGGAGCCCGGCGGCGACGTAGAGCGGGGTGCGCAGGTCGTAGGCGGTGGCCAGCCAGCCGCCGAGGAACGCGCCGAACGGCGCGGCGCACATGGCGAGCATGCGGGAGGTGGAGGCGACGCGGCCCATCAGATGGGCCGGGACGATCGCCTGCCGGAGGGAGGGCCCGAGCACCATCGTGGCGCCCATGCCCGCACCGCAGACGGCGAGCGCGAGGCCGGCCACGTACGCGTTGCCCGCGGAGGCGAGTCCCAGGATGGCCAGCCCCTCGACCGCGGCCGTGCAGGTCAGCGCGGTGCCGGTACCCAGCCGCCGGCCGAGGAAGGTGGCGATGCCCGCGCCGAGCAGGCCGCCCGTGGCCTCCGCCGTGAGCAGCAGACCGTATCCGACGTTGTCGACGGCGAGACGGTCGTGCGCGAAGAGGGCGAGTACGGTCTCGACGGCCAGGAAGGCGATGTTCCCGACCGCGGGGCGGAGCGCGAGCCCGAGCAGCAGCCGGTCCCGGAAGACGTACGCCGCACCGGACCGCGCCTGCCGGAGCAGCGACTCGCGGGCCTCCGGTACGGACCGGGGCACGGCGGGCAGCGATCGTACGAGCAGGGCGGAGAGCGCGAACGACACCGCGTCGGCGACCAGCGGAACCGCCCGGCCGAGCGCGAGCAGGGCGCTGCCTGCGGGCGGGCCCACGAAGCCGGACGCGGCCGTCTGAGCGCCGCGCAGACGGGAGTTGGCGCGTTCCAGGAGCGCGGGGTCTCGGCCGAGGAGATCCGGCAGGTAGGCCGTGGCCGCCGTGTCGAAGAGGAGCCCGCCGAGGCCGAGGAGGAAGGTGACGGCCGCGAGCAGCGGAACGCTCAGCAGGTCGAGTACGGACGCCACCGCCGGTATCGCGAGCAGCACCGCCCGCAGCGCGTCCGCGATCCACATCGTGCTCCGGCGGTCCCAGCGGTCCACCAGCGCGCCGCCGAGGACCCCGAAGAGCACCCAGGGGAGCGTCCCTGCCGCCGTGACGACGGCCAAAGCCATCGGATCGCGTGTGAGTGTCAGCGCGAGCAGCGGCAGCGCGGCATGGGTGACTCCGTCACCGAGCGAGGACACCGTCTGCGCGGTCCACAGGCGCCCGAACCCGGCCGGCAACTTCTTCATGTCGGTGCTCATTCGCCATCACTCCCGCCCTGGTTACGAGGCGCCGGCCGGAACAGCGCGAAGACGAGCGACGCGTCCGGCAGCGAAGGGTCCGACAACTGCCGGTATTCGTCGGCCAGTTCCTCCAGCCGGGCCCCCAACTCCTCGTACTGCTCCTCGGTGAGCCGCAGGTGCGCCATCCGCACGTGCCGCTCACTGTCCGCCGACGCCGCTTCGAGGTCGGCCACCGCGTTCCGCATCAGCACGTCGGGCTGCCCCTCGCCCGGCTCGGGCAGCACGATCGACCGCGCGGCGATCGCGTAGTACCGCTCGGTGACCCCGCGTACCTTCCGCGTCCGCACCACCTTCACGAGGCCGGCCCGCTCCAGGAGCCGCACGTGGTAGCTGGAGCTCCCCTTCGCCAGGCCCACGCGCTCGGCGATCTGGGTGATCGTCGCCGGCTCGAAACGGAGCATGGCCATGATCCGGTGACGCGTGAGGTTGGAGACCGCGCGCAGTTGTTCGGCGGAGGTGACGTGGAGCGTCTCGGGAAGGTCGTCTTCAGGCATGTGCTCAATGGTCAACGATTCTTGACCATTGCGCAAGAGGTTTCCGTACGCCTTTTGGGGGCGGGCCTGAAACAGGCCGTGCGAGCGCCGTACCCGTTGTCAGTGCGGTGCGCTTGACTGTCCGTCATGGAGCTCACCCAAGCGATCGTCAACGACCTCCTGGACCGACTCGGCCCGGGTGCCGGCCACATGTATCTGCCCGACGACGTGGACCGGCAGGGTCTGGCCGGACTGCTGTCGGACAGATACGGCGCCGCGCGCACGCTCGTCCTGGACGGATTCACCGACCCGACGGCCGACGCGTCCAAAGGCACGGATCTCCTCCTTCCCTTCGGGGACCGGACCGTGAGGATGCGGGCGTGGGCCTACGGGGACCAGTGGATCGGCACGGGTGCGGCACGGGATGCGGAGGGGATCGAGCGGCCCGTGCTCGTGACCGCCCGCCGACAGGTGCCCGAACCCCTGGCGGTGGCTCCGGGCGAGGACGTCGACTGGGTGGAGCGGCTCATCGGGATCACCGGCTGGGCGGAGCCCGTCACCCGGCGTCCGGACGTGGACTGGGCGGCGGTGGAGTCACGTCTGGGCACCGCGCTTCCCGGCGACTACAAGCGGATGGTCGAGACGTTCGGCCCCGGCGGCTTCGACGGATATCTGGACCTGGACCAGGAACCGTCCACGCATCTGCGGCAGGACGGGCTGCTGATGTGGGGCGGCACGGAGCACGAGGACCTGTACTGCTGGAGAACCGACGGGGACGACCCGGACCGCTGGCCCGTCGTCGTCCGGTCCTTCGACAACGAGGACACCTCCTTCGACTGCCGGGCGGCGGAGTTCGTCTGCCGCATCCTCGTCGACCCGCACCACCCGTACACGATGGCGGGCTACTTCGACACCCACTGGTTCATGGAGTACACGAGCGAGGGCTGAAGGGGGCGGGACTCGCCCCGCACGGCGTCCCGGGTCCGACCGGCCGCGGTCTCCTGCACCGGGCACGAGCCCGCGGACGGGGTCGGCACTCCCAGGCCGCAACGGGGGCGCGCCGGGCCACGGCAGCGGGCGCGCCCTGGTGACGAGGGCCGTCGGCCCCGGCGGCGGGCTCACCCGATCGCGTCGGACCGCCTTCCCGGGAGTGCCGGTTCGGGGCGGCGGCCGAACAGTCGGATGAGTGTCGGCAGAGCGTGGACCGCGTCGCGGGCTCGGGCCAGGGGCAGGCGGGCCAGGTCCGCGGGAAGGTGCATGCCGTCACGGGGGATGGCGAGGACGGGCATGCCCGCGGCGGCCGCGGAGCGGATGCCGTTCGGGGAGTCCTCGACCGCCAGGCAGCACGACGGCGAGAGGCCCAGAGCGGCGGCCGCGTGCAAGTACGGGTCGGGGGCCGGTTTGACCCGGGCGACGTCCTCGCCGCACACCACGGCGGTCACGCCGGAGGCCAGACCGAGGTGCTGGAGGGCGGCGAGTACGAAGAGACGCGGGCTGGCGGTGGCCACCGCGACGGGTCCGTGGCGGCCGGCCTCACGGAACAGCTCGACGGCTCCCGGCAGTGCCCGGATGCGACCGGCCGCACAGTTCTCGGCCATCACCCGGGTACATGTCTCGACGACCTCGGCGGTCTCCACGGCCCCGCCGCACAGATCGGCGACGTAGGAAGCCCAGTGGCCGTTGCCGTGCAGGGCGATGCCGTCCTGGGGCCGCCACACGTGACCGTGCCGGGCGGTGAAGTCGGCGCAGACGCGTTCCCAGGCCCGGCCGGTGTCGATCAGGGTGTCGTCGAGATCGAAGACCGTGGCGCGCAGCACCCGGTTCACACCGCCGCCGGGGTTGCGGGGTCGCTGTCGCGCAGGTGCCGGGCGAGCTGCTCGACGGAGACCAGCGCCAGCCGGTGTTCGTCGGCGAAGGCGCGCAGTGTCGCGAAACGGGCGAGGGAACCGTCGTCCTCGCAGATCTCGCTGATGACCCCGACCGGCGCCAGGCCGGCCAGACGCAGCAGGTCGACGGTGGCCTCGGTGTGACCGCGGCGCTCGGCGACCCCGCCGGGGCGGGCCCGCAGCGGGAACATGTGCCCGGGGCGGACCAGTTGTCCGGGCTGGGTCGAGGCGTCGGCCAATGCCCGGGCGGTCGCGGCCCGGTCGGCGGCCGAGATCCCCGAACCGGTGCCGGCCGCATCTACGGAGACGGTGTACGCGGTGGTGTCCAGCGGATCCGTGTCCGGGTCGGGTTCCACCATCAGCGGCAACTGGAGCCGGTCGGCGATGTCACCGGGCATCGGGACGCACAGCAGCCCGCTGGTGAAGCGGACGAAGAAGCCGATGGCCTGGGCCGTGGCGAACTGGGCCGCCATCACCAGGTCGCCCTCGTTCTCCCGCTCCTCGTCGTCGACCACGACGACCGGCCGCCCGGCCCGCAGTTCCTCGACGGCGACCACAAGGGGGTCAAGAGACCGCCGCATCCCGGCTGATGTCACGCTGTCCAGCCCTTCTCGATCTTGCTCTTCCGGCGAAGGCATCGACCGTCGGAGGGCCCGACTTGAGCACTGGCACTCGAACAGACGAGTCGCCCGCCAACGGGGCTCCCGGGACCTCGTGGTGCCGGCCCCGTGCCCCTCCCCACGCCCGCCGGGTCCCGCTCGCGCCCTGCCGTCCGGTTCCGCGCGGTGATCCGTTACGCTGCGGGCCGTTGATCACGAGGGAAGACATGTTCAAGCGACTTGTGACGGCCGCCGTGACGGCCGTTCTGATAGCCGGGCTCGGCGCGTGCGGCCAGGGCGGCGACACGCACGACGAGGTCTCGAACCACGCGCTGGACGCCGGTCAGGACGACGGGAGCACCGCCGGGCAGCCCGCCACCACCGCCACGGAGGACCCGAGCGTCGTCGGCGTGCGGGACCAGGTCCGCCACCGCGCCGCGCAGACCACCCTGGCCACGCGGCCGCGCATGACGAAGAAGTGCACCACCACGACACACCGGGTCAAGCACACGACCACCACCGGCTCGGGCACCAAGCGCCGCAGCCGCAGCTGGTACTCCACCGATCACTCGACGAGCTGCGAGAAGGTCCGCACCGGGACTCAGACCTACCGGCGCGTCGTCCGGCCGGAGCGGTGGTGTGTGCGTCTGGACGACGTCGGCGGCGACCCGAAGAAGGACGACGTCTGGTTCCAGGTCACCCCGACGACCTACCACTCGGCCGTCGGCGCGGACGAGCGCGCCCACCTGGAGTTCGCCCCCACGGGCAGCGGCTGTTGAGCGCGCCGGGCCCCTCGTGGCCCGGCCTCACCCGCGGGTGACGCTCACTCCGCCCAGCAGGCCCCAGGCGTCGATGCGGACCGTCGGCCCGCCCGGCCGGTCCGGGCCGGCGTCCTTGACCCCGCCCAGGCGGATCCCGTGCACCTCCACGACGACATCGGGACGGACCTTGAGGCTGACGCCGCCGATCAGGCTCAGCTTGGTGATGCGCAGTTCGGCGCCGTCGGGTATGTCGATGCCGGTGAGGTCGACGTCGGCGCCGCCGATGAGCGAGGCGGTGACCGTGCGCTCGTGCAGGGTCTCGCCCTCGAGCCGGTGACCACCGATCAGGCTCACCTTGACGTCGGTCTTCTGCTGCGTGCCCGCTGTCTTCTTCATGGGAAGAAGGTAGGCCGGGGACTCCCCCGCACCCCAGTGTCCGGTGTACGTCCTTCGGCATGACAGTTGTCATGCGGCGCTGGGCGATACTCCTTCGCAGGGGCGGCCGTGCTCCGCTGCCGGTGACGGACTACTTGGGCTCGCGGTCGAACTGGGCCTTCGACCAGCGGTATCCCAGGACGCTCAGGCCCAGGCACCAGGCCACGGCGATCCAGCCGTTGTTGCCGATCCCGGTGCCCAGGAGAAGTCCGCGCAGGGTTTCGATGGCGGGCGTGAAGGGCTGGTACTGCGCGATCGGCTGGAACCAGCCGGGCATGGAGTCCAGCGGGACGAAGGCGCTGGAGATCAGGGGCAACAGGATCAGCGGCATGGCGTTGTTGCTGGCCGCCTCGGCGTTGGGGCTGCCCATGCCCATGCCGACCGCGATCCAGGTGAAGGCCAGGGAGAACAGGGCGAGCAGCCCGAAGGCCGCCAGCCATTCCAGGACGCCGGCGCCGGTGGAACGGAAGCCCATCGCGACACCGACGGCTCCGACCAGGACGACGCTGACCAGCGACTGCACCACGCTGCCGACGACGTGCCCGAACATGATCGAGCCACGGTGGATGGCCATCGTACGAAAGCGGGCGATGATGCCCTCGTTCATGTCGGTGGCGACCGAGACGGCGGTACCGACCACGGTGGAACCGATGGTCATCAGCACGATGCCGGGGACGATGTAGGCGATGTAGGCCGAGCGGCCCGCGCCACCGCTCATCGTGTCGCCGAAGATGTAGACGAACAGCAGCAGGAGCATCACCGGGGTGAGCAGCAGGTTCAACGTGAGCGAGGGATAGCGGCGGGCGTGCAGGAGGTTGCGGCGCAACATCGTGGACGAATCGCGTACGGCGAGGGAGATCGAGCTCATCGTGCAGCCTCCTCGGGCAGGCTCGGCTTGTCGGTCGGGTTCGGCTTGTCGGTCAGATGGGGCTCGGCGGTCACGCTCGGCTCGGTCCCGTCCGATTCGGTCCCGTTCGGCTCGGTCCCGTTCGGCTCACTCGTCCGGTTCGGCCGGCTCGACTGGTTCGGTACGGTGCCGCCGCCGGTCAGGGCGAAGAAGACGTCGTCGAGGTCGGGGGTGTGCACGGTCAGTTCGTCGGCCTCGACACCGGCCGCGTCCAGGCGGTCGAGGACGGTCCGCAGGTCGCGCTGGCTGCCGTCGCTGGGCAGTTGCAGGGCGAGGGCCTCGTCGTCGCGTGACGCCTCGCCCAGGGAGGCGGCGGCGCTCCGGTAGGCGGCGGGGTCGGTGAAGCGCAGGCGGACGTGTCCGCCGGGGACGAGCCGTTTGAGTTCCTCCGCGGTGCCCTCGGCGGCGATCCTGCCGCCGTCCAGGACGGCGATGTGGTCGGCGAGTTCGTCGGCCTCCTCCAGGTACTGGGTGGTGAGGAAGACCGTGGTGCCGCCTGCGACGAGTTCGCGGATGATCCCCCACATGGTGTGGCGGGACCGCGGGTCCAGGCCGGTGGTCGGCTCGTCGAGGAAGATGACGCTCGGGCCGCCGACCAGGGTCATGGCGATGTCGAGGCGGCGCTTCATGCCGCCGGAGTAGGTGGAGGCCGGCTTGTCGGCGGCCTCGGTGAGGTCGAAGCGTTCCAGGAGTTCGGAGGTGACGCGGCGCCCTTCGGCCTTCGAGAGGTGGTGCAGGTCGGCCATGAGGAGCATGTTCTCCCGGCCGGTGATCAGGCCGTCGACGGCGGAGAACTGGCCGGTGACCCCGATGACCGCGCGGGCGGCCTGTGCCCGGGTGGCGAGGTCGTGGCCGCCGACGTGGACCGGTCCGGAGCCGGCGCCCGGGGAGATGAGCGTGGAGAGGATCTTGACGGCGGTGGTCTTGCCGGCACCGTTCGGGCCGAGCAGGCAGAAGATGGTTCCTTCCGGGACGGTGAGGTCGATGCCGTCGAGGACGGTCTTGTCGCCGTAGGACTTGCGCAGTCCCTGGGCGGCGATGGCCGGGCCGGTCATGGCGGTGCTCTCCTTGCGTCGGGGGCGTAAGTGGCCGTGATTCACAGGCTGTTGGCGGTGATGTCGCCGTGGGCGGTGGTGGCGTGGATGGTCAGGGCGGGGGTGTCGCCGGTGTTCTTGAGCGTGTTGGCGATGCGGCC
>NZ_JNZD01000013.1 GCF_000725495.1 Streptomyces aureus | reverse complement strand
CACCGGGGCAGCAGACGCCCCCCAGCCCCCGCCCCCACCGGGGCTCACCCCCGTAGTCCTAGCCGACCAGGCGAAGCCGCACCTCTGCCACGCCCACCCGAACCGTCTGCCCCCACACGAGTTCCACCGCATCCCCCTCCATCCCGTCCCCGAACACGATGAGCCGGTCCGACTCCACCGTGAGGGACAGCCGCCCGGACGCGGTGAGTTCGCCGGCCACGAGCGAGGTGCCCGTGGCCGGCGAGGGCCAGGCCTCGCGGACGTACCAGAGCAGCCGCTCGTCCGTGGGCCCGGGCAGCGGCAGCCGCTCGCCCCGCTCCTGCCACAGCGACCGCAGCCACCCGGTGGCCCCGGTCCCGGTGCCGACCAGCACCCCGGAGGACGCCTGGGACTCGACGACACCCCCGTACTCGTCGAGCCCCAGCCGATAGCGGACCGTCTGGTGACCGGCGGACCCCAGGTAGATCTCGTTGAGCGCCACCAGCCGCTGGGTGTCGTCCGCGACCGCCTCGACCATGGTCAGCTCGTCGGCGCCGCCGCCCCGCGCCGAGGCGAGCAGCGCCCCCGCGTCCCGCGGCCGGTGCCGCACGAGCACGCCCGGATTGCGCCCGGGATCGGCGTCGATCCCCACCACCGGCTGGCCTTCGAGGTACTTGGCGACGTTCGCGACCAGCCCGTCCTGGCCGACCACGACCACCACGTCCTCCGGCGCGAACAGGAACCGGTCCAAGTCGGCCCGCTCCACACGGGCCTGACGCCAGGTCAGCGGAATGGCCGCGACCACCGCGGCGAGCGCCTCGCGGGAGCGGTTGTGCCGTTCGGCCACCTCCGCGATGTCCCGGCCGCGCGAGGACAGGAAGAACGCCGCCTGCCCGTGCGTGCCGTGCCGGGCCGTCAACTCCTCGTACTCCGTGGTCCGGTGGACGATGACGACCCGGGGCGCGAGACTCACGCCGAGTCCCCGGCGGTCCCGTTGCCCAGCTTGGCGAGCAGTCCGGTGAGGACGTCGGGCGACACGGTGAGGTTCTCGATCCGCGGCAGGTTCTCCGCGAGCCGGCTCCCGGTCAGCGCGTGCAGCGTGGCCGTGTCGACCTCGCCGTGGACCCGCAGCCAGGCCGCCTGCGCCTCGGCCCGCGCGGCGCCGACCTCGCGCTCGGCCTGGGCCTCGGCCCCCGCGAGCCGCACCTTGCGGGTGGCCTCCGCCTCCGCGAGCCGCAGCGACCGGGTGGCCTCCGCCTCCGCCAGCCGGACCGTACGGGCCGCCTCGGCCCCGGCGCGCACCGCGTCCGCGGCCGCGTGCTCCTCGGCCTCGCGGCGCGCGTTCGTGCCCTTCTGCTCGACCAACTGCTCCTCGCGCCGGGCGAGTTCGATCTGGCTGGCGAGTTCGTTCTCGGCGATGGCCCGCTCCCGCTCGACGGCGACCGCCCGGCGCTCGTACGTCGCCTTGTCCGCGTCCTGCTGGATCTGCTCGCGGGCGGGGGTGCGCAGCGCCCGCTCCACCTCGGGCTCGGGGCGCAGCGCGACGACCCGGACCGCGACCACCTCGATGCCGGTGGCGGGCAGCCGGGGTTCGGAGGCGAGACCGGCCGCGACCCGCTCCCGTACCGCCGTGACACCGTCGACCAGGGCGGACGCCAGGGAGGTGCGGGCGAGCACGTCGAGGGCGTGCTGCTGGGCCGTCTCGGTCAGCAGCGAGCCCAGCTGCTCCAGCGGGGCGCCGCGCCAGGCGCCGGTGTCGGGGTCTATGGAGAAGTCCATGCGGGAGGCCGCGAGCCCGGGGTCGCTGACCCGGTAGGTGACCGTCGCCTGGACCGCGACGTCCTGGAAGTCGGACGTGCGGGCGTGGAAGGTCATCGCCAGCTCGCGGTCGTCGACGGGCACTTCGGAGAGCGCGGCCGTCAGTGAGCGGTACCAGAAGCTGAGTCCGGGGCCGTCGTGGACCAGCTGTCCCGACTTGTGGTGCCGCACGTGCGCGGTGGGCGCCCCGCGCAGATGGCGCCAGCCGAGGCGTCGCGTGATGTCGGCCATGAGTACCCCCTCGCGCCGGGCGTTCCCCGGCGATTTTGCTTCTCTCGTTGTCGTCATTGAGACGATAATGAAGAACCCGCTTATCGTCAAGAGGACGAAATGAAGGGAGTGCGCCAAGGGGCGGCCGGGGTGTGGGGCCGGGGGCGGGCCTGGCGCGCGGGGCGGGCGGGAATCGTGGTGCGGACCTGGGCGATCCACGGGTGAACACGCGTCCGGATGGTCAGGATGGAGACATGGGATTCCATGTCGACTCCGAGGCCGGGCGGCTGCGCCGCGTCATCCTGCACCGGCCCGATCTCGAGCTCAAAAGGCTCACCCCCAGCAACAAGGACGCGCTCCTCTTCGACGACGTGCTGTGGGTGCGCCGGGCGCGCGCGGAACACGACGGGTTCGCCGACGTGCTGCGCGACCGTGGGGTCACCGTCCACCTCTTCGGCGACCTGCTCGCGGAGACCCTGGCGATCGGCGCGGCCCGCTCGCTCGTCCTGGACCGGGTCTTCGACGAGAAGGAGTACGGTCCGCTCGCCACCGACCACCTCCGGGCCGCGTTCGAGGCGATGCCCGCCCCGGAGCTGGCGTCCGTGCTCGTCGGCGGCATGACCAAGCGCGAGTTCCTGGACGCGCACGCGGAACCCACCTCCGTGCGCTTCCATGTCATGGACCTCGACGACTTCCTCCTGCGGCCGCTGCCCAACCACCTCTTCACCCGGGACACCTCCGCCTGGATCTACGACGGGGTTTCCATCAACGCCATGCGCTGGCCGGCCCGGCAGCGGGAGACCGTGCACTTCGAGGCGATCTACCGGCACCACCCGCTCTTCCGCGAGGAGGACTTCAACGTCTGGTCGGAGGGGCAGGCCGACTACCCGTCCACCATCGAGGGCGGGGACGTCCTCGTCATCGGCAACGGGGCCGTGCTCATCGGGATGAGCGAGCGGACGACGCCCCAGGCCGTCGAGATGCTCGCCCACAAGCTGTTCGCGGCCGGCTCGGCCCGCACCATCGTGGCGCTCGACATGCCGAAGCGGCGGGCCCTCATGCACCTCGACACCGTGATGACCATGGTCGACGGGGACATCTTCACGCAGTACGCCGGGCTCGGCATGCTCCGCTCGTACACCATCGAGCCGGGCGCGGGGGACAAGGAGCTGAAGGTCACCGACCATCCCCCGGAGCACATGCATCGTGCCATCGCTGCCGCGCTCGGCCTCAGCGAGATCCGGGTCCTGACCGCCACCCAGGACGTGCACGCGGCCGAGCGGGAGCAGTGGGACGACGGCTGCAACGTCCTCGCCGTCGAACCGGGCGTCGTCATCGCCTACGAGCGCAACTCCACCACCAACACCCATCTGCGCAAGCAGGGCATCGAGGTGATCGAGATCCCGGGGAGCGAACTGGGCCGCGGCAGGGGCGGCCCGCGCTGTATGAGCTGTCCCGTCGAACGCGGCCCGGTGTAGCCGGCCGCCCGCGGGGGCGCCGCCGGAGCCCTCGGCGGGGCCGCCGCCGAGGTGGCGGCCGAAGCGCCCCGCCGAGCGCCCCGCCGGGACCGCCATCCGGGCCGGTACGTGGAGTCGAACACAGGTCGCATATAAATGCTGTGCGTCGTATAGAATTCCAGACGTCCGGTCCCGTCCCCGCCCCCGTCATCCCTGGAGCGCCCCCATGGCGACAGTCCCGACCGCCCTCGCCGGCCGTCACTTCCTCAAGGAGCTGGACTTCACGGAGGAGGAGTTCCTCGGCCTGGTGGAGCTGGCGGCCGGACTCAAGGCGGCCAAGCGGGCCGGGGCGGAGACCCGCCACCTGCGGGGCAGGAACATCGCGCTGATCTTCGAGAAGACCTCGACGCGCACCCGCTGCGCCTTCGAGGTCGCGGCCGCGGACCAGGGAGCCTCCACCACGTACCTGGACCCGGCCGGCTCGCAGATCGGCCACAAGGAGTCGGTCAAGGACACCGCCCGCGTACTCGGCCGCATGTTCGACGCCATCGAGTACCGCGGCGACAGCCAGGCCGCCGTCGAGGAACTGGCCGCCCACGCCGGAGTCCCCGTCTACAACGGTCTGACGGACGACTGGCACCCCACCCAGATGCTGGCCGACGTCCTCACGATGCGGGAGCACTGCGCCAAGCCGGTCGGAGAGACCGCCTTCGCCTACCTCGGCGACGCCCGCTTCAACATGGGCAACTCCTACCTGATCACCGGCGCGCTGCTCGGCATGGACGTCCGGATAGTGGCCCCGCGGGCCTACTGGCCGGCCGACGAGATCGTCGCGACGGCCCATGACCTCGCGGCGAAGAGCGGCGGGACGGTCACCCTCACCGAGGACGTGGCGGAGGGGGTGCGCGGCGCCGACTTCGTGGCCACCGACGTCTGGGTCTCCATGGGCGAGCCCAAGGAGGTGTGGGCCGAGCGCATCGGCGCCCTGGTCCCGTACGCGGTGACCATGGACGTCCTGCGGGCCACCGGGAACCCGGGCGTCAAGTTCCTGCACTGCCTGCCGGCCTTCCACGACCTCGGCACCAAGGTCGGCCGCGAGCTGTACGAGGAGTACGGACTCGACTCGCTGGAGGTCACCGACGAGGTCTTCGAGTCGGCGCACTCCGTCGTCTTCGACCAGGCCGAGAACCGGCTGCACACCATCAAGGCGATCATGGTCGCCACGCTGGCCTGATCCATCGGGCGCCCCCGTGTGCGTGCGGGCCGCTACGGCACCGGCTGACCGCTACGGCGCCGGCTGACCGCTATGGCACCGGCTGACCGCTACAGCGCCGGCCGGCGCTGGGCGGGGATCACCGGCAGCCGGAACCAGACCGCCTTGCCCGTGTCGGTGGGGCGGTGTCCGCAGGCGGAGCTGAGCGCGCGGAGCAGCAGCAGTCCGCGCCCGTGCTCCTGCCAGGGGTCCGGCTCACCGGGCGGGTGCGGGAGGGTGAGATCGAGGGGCGGGTCCGGGTCCGGGTCGTGCACCTCGACCCGGCAGCCGGTCGGCATCAGCTCGACGACCAGCTCTATCGGTCCCTCTCCCGCGGTGTGTTCGACGGCGTTGGCGACCAGCTCCGCGGTGAGCAGCTCGGCCGTGTCGCTGTCGGCCGCGTGCTCCCGATCCGAGAGTGCCCTGCGGACCAGGGCGCGGGCCACCGGCACGGCCGCGAACGTGTGCGGCAGCGCGATGCGCCAGAAGGCGGGTGCTGGGGTGTCGTGCAAGGCGGGTCCGTTCGTGGAGCAGGGCGTCCTGCGTACAACCTTAGGAATGGTACGGCGCCGTCCGGGGAACGCGCGCGGTGGGCTTTCTCGGGACATCGGCCGATGTGTCCCCGGCCCTCCGGCGCCTCCTTTCGGGACGATCGGTCCGATACGGGCTGTCTACCCGGACGAACGGCCCCCCTCCCGCGTCCGCTCCCACCGTTACACGGCTATCGACGATCCGTGACGCGGTCACGGCCCCCGCTCACCCATCGGCCGCTCCGCTCACGGCCCGTCACTCCCGCCTTCGCCTTCTGTCGCCGCGCTCCGGGCCGGCCCCGCCTCCCCCTTCACGACCCGCAGCCGACCCGTCGCCGTGTGTGACGGGCGATCGCCCGGCCTCCAAGGGTCCCGGGTCCGCGCCGTGATCCTGTATCGCGCACTCGTGACGACAGTCACGAACGAGTGATAACTTGGCGGGACAGCCGTACAGCGTCGCCCCCGCCCTAGGAGGCCGCCCGCCATGAGTCCCTTCACCGGCTCCGCCGGCCGCACCCCCGCCTGGCAGCATCTGAGGTACGAGCTCACCGACGGCGTCGCCACGGTCACGCTGGCCCGCCCCGAGAAGCTCAACGCGCTCACCTTCGGTGCCTACGCCGACCTGCGCGACCTGCTGGCCGAGCTGTCCCGCGAGCGCTCCGTGCGGGCCCTGGTGCTCGCCGGCGAGGGCCGCGGCTTCTGCTCCGGGGGAGACGTCGACGAGATCATCGGCGCGACCCTCTCCATGGACACCGCCCAGCTCCTCGACTTCAACCGGATGACCGGGCAGGTCGTCAGGGCCGTACGGGAGTGCCCGTTCCCCGTGATCGCCTCGGTGCACGGGGTGGCGGCGGGCGCCGGGGCCGTGCTGGCGCTGGCCGCCGACTTCCGGGTGGCCGACCCGAGCGCCCGCTTCGCGTTCCTCTTCACCCGGGTCGGGCTGTCCGGCGGCGACATGGGCGCGGCCTATCTGCTGCCCCGCGTCGTCGGCCTCGGGCACGCGACCCGGCTGCTGATGCTCGGGGAACCGGTGCGCGCCCCCGAGGCCGAGCGCATCGGACTGATCAGCGAGCTCACCGACGAGGGGCACGCCGACGAGGCCGCGCAGGCGCTGGCCCGCCGTCTCGCCGACGGCCCGGCGCTGGCGTACGCCCAGACCAAGGCCCTGCTCACCGCCGAACTGGACATGCCGCTCGCGGCCGCCGTCGAACTGGACGCCGCGACCCAGGCCCTGCTCATGAACGGCGAGGACTACGCCGAGTTCCACGCGGCCTTCACGGAGAAGCGGGCCCCGAAGTGGCGCGGGAGGTGAGCCCGCGATGCGCGGCAGCGGCGGTGTGAGGCGGGTCGCCGTGATCGGCGGCGGTCCCGGCGGGCTGTACGCCGCGGCCCTCCTCAAGCGCCTAGACCCGGAGCGCGAGATCACCGTCTGGGAGCGCAACGCGCCCGACGACACCTTCGGCTTCGGTGTCGTCCTGTCCGACGAGACCCTGGGCGGCATCGAGCACGCCGACCCGGTCGTGTACGCGGCGCTCCAGGCCGAGTTCGTCCGCTGGGACGACATCGACATCGTGCACCGCGGGGTGCGGCACACCTCCGGCGGCCATGGATTCGCCGCGCTCGGACGGCGCCGGCTCCTGGAGATCCTGCACGAACGCTGCCGTTCGCTCGGCGTCGAGCTGCTCTTCGGCAGCGAGGCCCCGGACGTGGCCGAACTGATGGCGTCCCACGACCTCGTGGTCGCCGCCGACGGGGTGCACAGCCTCACGCGCGCGGCCCACGCGGAGGTGTTCGGTCCCTCCGTCGAGGAGCACCGCTGCCGGTACATCTGGCTCGCCGCCGACTTCGCCTTCGACGCCTTCCGCTTCGAGATCGCCGAGACCGAACACGGCGTGATGCAGCTGCACGGCTACCCGTACTCCGCCGACGCCTCCACCGTCATCGTCGAGATGCGCGAAGAGGTGTGGCGGGCCTCGGGGTTCGCGGACCTCGGCGAGGAGGAGTCCGTCGAGCGATGCGGGAAGATCTTCACGGACGCGCTCGGCGGACGCCCGCTGCGCTCCAACAACTCCACCTGGACGACGTTCCGCACGATCGTCAACGACCGCTGGTCGCACGGCAATCTGGTCCTGCTCGGCGACGCCGCGCACACCGCACACTTCTCCATCGGCTCCGGCACCAAGCTCGCCGTCGAGGACGCGCTCGCCCTGGCCGCCTGTCTGGAGGAACATCCCTCGTCCGAGGCGGCGCTGGCCGCGTACGAGGAGGAGCGGCGCCCCGTCGTGGCCTCCACCCAGCGGGCCGCCCGCGCCAGCCTCGACTGGTTCGAGAACCTCGACCGCTATCTCGGCCAGCCCGCACGGCAGTTCGCGTTCAACCTGCTCACCCGCAGCCGCCGGGTCACCCACGACAATCTGCGGCTGCGCGATCCGCGCTTCGTGGCCGCGGTCGAGCGGGAGTTCCGCTGCCCGCCGGGGACCCCGCCCATGTTCACCCCGTTCCGGCTGCGCGGTCTGACCCTGCGCAACCGGGTCGTCGTCTCACCGATGGACATGTACTCCGCCGTGGACGGCGTCCCCGGTGACTTCCATCTCGTCCACCTCGGCGCACGGGCCCTGGGCGGCGCGGGACTGGTGATGACCGAGATGGTGTGCGTCAGCGCGGAGGGGCGCATCACCCCCGGCTGCGCGGGCCTCTACACCGCCCGGCAGGCCGATTCCTGGCGCCGGATCGTGGACTTCACGCACCGTCAGGCACCGGGCGCCGCGATCGGGCTCCAGCTCGGCCACGCCGGCCGCAAGGGCTCGACCCGGCTGATGTGGGAGGGCATCGACGAACCCCTCCCGGACGGCAACTGGCCGCTCGTGGCCGCCTCCCCGCTCCCGTACAAGCCGGGCGGTCAGACACCCCGCGAGCTGTCGCGGGCCCAGCTCACCGATCTGCGCGAGCAGTTCACCGCGGCCGCCTGCCGTGCCGCCCGCTGCGGCTTCGACCTCCTCGAACTGCACTGTGCCCACGGCTATCTGCTCTCCGGCTTCCTGTCCCCGCTGACCAACCGGCGCACCGACGCCTACGGCGGATCGCTGGAGAAGCGGCTGCGCTTCCCCCTCGAAGTGTTCGACGCGGTACGGGCGGTGTGGCCCGCGGAACGCCCGATGACCGTCCGTATCTCCGCCACCGACTGGGCCGAGGGCGGCACCACCGGGGACGACGCGGTCGCGATCGCGCGGGCCTTCGCAGCGCACGGCGCCGACGCGGTGGACGTGTCGACCGGACAGGTGGTCGCGGACGAACGCCCCGCGTACGGCCGCTCCTACCAGACGCCGTTCGCGGACCGGATCCGTCACGAGACCGGCATCCCGGTGATCGCCGTCGGCGCGATCTCCTCCTGGGACGACGTCAACTCCCTGATCCTGGCCGGACGCACCGACCTGTGCGCGCTCGCCCGGCCGCATCTCTACGACCCGAACTGGACGCTGCACGCGGCGGCCGAACAGGGCTACGAGGGTCCGGGCGCCGTCTGGCCGATGCCCTACCGCGCGGGCAGCCGCCGCCCGCAGACCGGCCGCACCGACGCTCCCCGGCCCCGCCTCACCCTGGGAGGCTGAGCGGGTCCGGGTACCCGGACCACGGGGGTACCCCGGCGAACTCCGCGCCCGCGTCGCGCAGCCGCTCGTGCAGTGCCGAGAACACGGCGGCCGAGCGGGCGCCCGGCCAGTCCCCGGGGAGCAGCGGCGCGGGCAGACCCGGGTCGGTGTAGGGGAGATGGCGCCAGGAGTCGAGGGCGAGCAGATAGTCGCGGTAGGCCGCCTCCGGCGGGGTGTCCGGGCGCTCCTCCCAGGTGTGCAGCACCCGCGCGTGCCGGCCGAGGAACGCCTCGTGCTCCTTGGCGATGGCGGTCAGGTCCCACCAGCGCGCCACGGCGTCCGCCGTCGCGGCGTAGCCCAGGTGCTCGCCGCGGAAGAGTTCCACGTACGGGTCGAGCCGCAGCCGCTCCAGCGTGTGCCGGGTCTCCTCGTACAGCCGGGCCGGGGCGATCCACACGCCGGGAGCCGCCGTGCCGAAGCCGAGGCCGGCCAGCCGGGAGCGCAGCACGTGCCGCTTCTGCCGCTCCGACTCGGGCACGGAGAACACCGCGAGCACCCAGCCGTCGTCCCCGGGGGGCGCCGTGGCGTACACCCGGCGGTCGCCGTCGTCGAGCAGCTGCCGTGCGTCGGGCGACAGCGCGTACCCGGCGGCACCCGTCGGCGTGCGCGCCGGCTCCAGCAGTCCCCGGCGCTTGAGCCGTGAGACCGACGAGCGCACCGAGGGCGCGTCCACGCCGACCGCGGCGAGGAGCCGGATCAGCTCGGCCACCGGCACCGGGCCGGGGGCGAAGCGGCCGTAGGCGCCGTAGAAGGTGACGATGAGGGACCGGGGGGCGTGGTGCTCTGACACGTCGATCACTCTAGTGCGCGAAGATCACTTGGGATCGCCGGCCGGGGGCAAGTCGCCCTCGGCCAACGGAGTCTGACTGCCCGCCACAGGCGGCGCAGCCTTCGACGGGACGGACGCCGCGGCCTTCGGCGAGGGGGTCGCCGCGGTATCGCCGGAACGGTTCTCCTCCCGCAGCCGGAACCGCTGGAGCTTGCCCGTCGCGGTCCGTGGCAGCGCGTCCAGGAAGACGATCTCGCGGGGGCACTTGTACGGTGCCAGCTCGGACTTGAGGAACGCGCGCAGCGCCTCGGCGTCCCGGGGGGCATCCTCCCTGAGCACGGTGTACGCCACCACGATCTGCCCGCGCGCCTCGTCCGTCCGCCCCACGACCGCGGTCTCCAGCACGTCCGGGTGCCGCAGCAGCGCGTCCTCGACCTCGGGGCCCGCGATGTTGTACCCCGCCGAGATGATCATGTCGTCGGCGCGGGCCACGTAACGGAAGTAGCCGTCGGGGTCGCGGACGTAGGTGTCGCCGGTGATGTTCCAGCCGCCCCGTACGTACTCCCGCTGCCGGGGGTCGGCGAGATACCGGCAGCCGACCGGGCCGCGCACGGCGAGCAGACCGGGCTCGCCATCCGGCACCGGCGACCCCTCGTCGTCGACCACCCGCGCCTCCCAGCCCGGCACCGGAACGCCCGTCGTGCCCGGGCGGATGTCGTCGTCGGCGGCGGAGATGAAGATGTGCAGCAGTTCGGTGGCGCCGATGCCGTTGATGATCCCGAGCCCGGTGCGCTCCCGCCAGGCCCGCCAGGTCGCCGCGGGCAGGTTCTCGCCCGCGGACACACAGCGCCGCAGCGACCCGATGTCGTGCCCGGACTCCGCCAGTTCCGCGAGCATCGCCCGGTAGGCGGTCGGCGCCGTGAACAGCACGGAGACCCGGTGCCCGGCGATCGCGGGCAGCAGCTGCGCCGGGCCCGCCTGTTCGAGCAGCAGGGAACTGGCGCCGGCCCGCAGCGGGAAGACCACGAGACCGCCGAGCCCGAACGTGAAGCCCAGCGGAGGGCTGCCCGCGAACACGTCGTCCTCGCGCGGCCGCAGCACGTGGCGTGCGAACGTGTCCGCGATCGCCAGCACATCGCGGTGGAAGTGCATGCAGCCCTTGGGCCGGCCGGTGGTGCCCGAGGTGAACGCGATCAGCGCCACGTCGTCGGCGGCCGTGTCCACCGCGTCGTACGGCTCCTCGGGGGCGCCGGTGATCCGCAGCAGCAGATCGCCGGGCGCGTCACCGCCGTACGTCGTGATCCGCAGCCCCGGGACCTCCGCCTTGACCAGGTCGTCGACCGAGCGGACGTCGCACAGCGCGTGCGTCACCCGGGCGATCCCGCACATCGTGCCCAGCTCGTGCGCCCGCGCCTGCGCCAGGACCGTGACCGCGACGGCGCCCGCCTTCAGCACCGCCAGCCAGCAGGCCGCCAGCCACGGGGTCGTCGGACCGCGCAGCAGCACCCGGTTGCCCGGGACGACACCCAGCTCGCCGGTCAGGACATGGGCGATCCGGTCGACCCGGGCGCGCAGCTGTCCGTACGTCCACGGCGCGCCGGTCGGTGTGCGGAAGGCCGGGCGGCCGGCGTCGGTGTCCGCGAGGAGCTCGGCGGCGCAGTTGAGCCGGGCCGGGTAGCGCAGCTCGGGCAGGTCGAAGCGGAGGGAGGGCCACTGCTCGGGGGGCGGCAGGTGGTCGCGCGCGAAGGTGTCGACATGGGCCGAGCGGGCCGGCCCCGAGGTGTCTGCGGAATCCAGCGGATCCACAAGGTCCATGGCGTCTCGCCCCCTTGCCTTGGTGGGCCGCCCCGGTGGGCGTCGCGGTGGGCTCGCACAAGGAGCGTATCGTGTTGGTGACGACAGTCAACGGTTCGCGATAACGTGGTGACGTCCGATGGGGAGAGAGGACGGGCAATGACCGCATTCTCGCTCGATCCGGGGCAGACCGCCTGGTGTGCCGAGCTGCGGGCCCTCGCCGCGCAGCAGCTGCGCCCCCTGGCCGACAAGGGCGAGCCGGGTCATGTCAACAGACCGCTCGTCGCCGAGCTGGGCCGGCTCGGACTGCTCGCCCGGCTGTTCTCCTCGGGCGCCCTCGACCTCTGTCTGATGCGCGAGTCCCTGGCGCGGGAGTGCACCGAGGCCGAGACGGCGCTGGCCCTCCAGGGGCTCGGCGCGCATCCCGTCCACGCCTATGGCACCGCGGCCCAGCGCGCGCACTGGCTGCCCCGGGTCACGGACGGCACCGCCGTGGCCGCCTTCGCCCTGAGCGAGCCCGGGGCCGGTTCGGACGCCGCCGCGCTGGAACTGCGGGCGGACGGGGACGACGCCGGGGGCTGGCGGCTCACCGGCGAGAAGTGCTGGATCTCCAACGCCCCCGAGGCCGACCTCTACACCGTCTTCGCACGCACCGCGCCCGGCGCCGGAGCCCGAGGGATCACCGCGTTCCTCGTCCCCTCCGACCGCCCCGGCCTCACCGGCACCCCGCTCGACATGCTCTCCCCGCACCCCATCGGCGCTCTCGCCTTCGACGCCGTACCCGTCACGGCGGACGACGTCCTCGGCGAGCCGGGCCACGGGTTCCGGGTCGCCATGAACACCCTCAACCTCTTCCGGCCGAGCGTCGGCGCCTTCGCCGTCGGCATGGCGCAGGCCGCGCTGGACGCGGCCCTCGCCCACACGGCACGGCGCGAGGCGTTCGGCGGCCGGCTCAAGGACCTGCAGACCGTGGCCCATCAGGTCGCGGAGATGGCGCTGCGCACCGAGGCGGCCCGGCTGATGGTGTACGCGGCCGCGGCGGCGTACGACGCGGGGGCGGCGGACGTGCCCCGGCGGGCGGCGATGGCGAAACTGCTGGCGACCGAGACGGCCCAGTACGTCGTCGACGCGGCCGTCCAGCTGCACGGTGCCCGCGCCCTGCGCCGGGGTCACCTCCTCGAACACCTCTACCGCGAGGTGCGCGCGCCGCGGATCTACGAGGGCGCCAGTGAGGTCCAACGAGCCATCATCGCCAAGGAGTTGTACCGCTCCGCCGAGCAGCAGGAAGGCAAGGTGTCCCCGTGACCCCCGCACCCACCGGGAAGGCGGGGCCCGTATGACCGCCGAGCGCGTCAACCCGCCGGAGCTCTCCCCGGCGGCCGGCTTCTCCCACGCGGTCGTCGCCACCGGCTCCCGGGTCGTGTTCCTGGCCGGACAGACCGCGCTGGACGGGGACGGCAAGGTCGTGGGGGAGACCCTGCCCGAGCAGTTCGAGAGGGCGCTGGCCAATCTGCTGACCGCCCTGCGCGCGGCGGGCGGCACCCCCGCGGACCTCGCCCGGGTCACCGTCTACGCCACGGACGTCGCCGACTACCGCGCCCACGCGCCCGAACTGGGCCGCGTCTGGCGCCGGTTGGCGGGCCGCGACTACCCGGCGATGGCCGTCATCGGAGCCGTACGCCTGTGGGACACGGAGGCACTGGTCGAACTGGACGGGTTCGCGGTGCTGGCGTAGGGCGGGATTTCCGGATCAGGCGGCGACGGCGAGCCGCTCGGCGAACACCCGGTGCGGAGCGACCACGCTGCCGTCGGGAAGCAGTTCACCGCTGTCGTCGAAGACGATCGCGCCGTTGCACAGGAGGTTCCAGCCCTGCTCGGGGTGGGCCGAGACGATGTGCGGTGCGGCGGTGTCCGCGGACGGGCACGAAGACCGGTGTGAACACATGGTGCACCTCCACGTGGGATGCGAAGAGTGTCGGCGGCGCTGTCGTCGCCCTCGCATGCATAGACCATGCGCGCGCGGCGAACCGAACGGAACACCCGGCCGAGAAGCGTGACAACACGAGGACAACTCTCGGACGCCCCCGAGACGGACGACGCCGATCCGCCACGGCCTGGTCACCGAACGCGGCAGCGGGTCCTTCACCGCTGGTCACCGAGCGCGGCACCCGGTCAGGCACCGCCGGTCATCGAGCGCACCCCCGTTCCGACACCACCGGGCCACCGAGCGCGGCGCCGGGTCCGCCACCACCGCTCACCGAGCGCGGCGTCCGGTCAGGCACCGCCTGTCATCGAGCGCACCCCCGTTCCGACACCACCGGTCATCGAGCACGGCCCCTGGTCAGCCCTCGCCGGTCATCGAGGCCGCCCCCGGTCAGCAACCCTCGCTCACCGAATGCGGCCCGCCAACTCGCCACCATTGGGGTGATGATCACCGCGCCGGGGGCCCCGGACCGGTACCTGTTAGGCGCCCTGTCCAGGTCCCCGCTCCAGGAGGTACCCCCATGTTGTTCCGCCAGGCCGTCGGCGCGGCCGCCGGTGCCGCGCTGCTCCTGCTCCTCGCCCCGTCCGCCGTCGCCGTGTCCCGCGCGTCCGAGGAGGTGACGGTCGACCCGACCGGCACCCTCGCGGCCGACGGCACGGTCACCCTCTCCGGCACGTACCGCTGCACGGGCGCCTCGGGCCCGGTCTTCGTGTCCTCCTCGGTGTCCCAGGCGGACGCCCGGGTCGGCCAGGGCATCGGCGGGACCGCGGCGCAGTGCGACGGCGCGGACCACCGCTGGACCAACGCGCAGAAGCCCGCCCCCGGCTCCCTGAAGGCGGGCACGGCCCACGTCCAGGCCACCGTCATGGAACTGGCCGCCACGGGCCTCCCCCTCCCCACGTTCCACGCGGTCCGGGACCAGGACGTCACGCTCGTACAGAGCTGACCGCCCATCCGAAGGAGCCGCCGACACCACGGACCGGCGGCTCCTCGGCATGGCACCGCCCCCTCACCCTTCCGGCCCCCCGTCACATGCGCCCCCCGTCCGTCGGTGGTGGGCTGGGGTGAAGCCTGGGAGAGGAGCAGCCGTGGCCGGATCCGGGGCCGGGGGCAGTGGCGGGATGGACGGCAGGGCCAGTGATCTGCTGCTGCGCACCGGGCGGTTCTTCCGGCGGGGGGAGACCTCCGCCGATCTGCGCACCCTCTCCAAGGAGGGCGGGCGGAGCGGCGACGTCTTCTACCGGGACCGCTGGAGCCACGACAAGGTCGTGCGCTCCACCCACGGGGTCAACTGCACCGGCTCCTGCCGGTGGAAGGTGTACGTCAAGGACGGCATCATCACCTGGGAGACCCAGGAGACCGACTATCCGAGCGTCGGCCCGGACCGCCCCGAGTACGAGCCGCGCGGCTGTCCGCGCGGGGCCGCCTTCTCCTGGTACACGTACTCACCGACCCGGGTGCGCTACCCGTACGTCCGCGGTGTCCTCCTGGGGATGTACCGGGAGGCGAAGGCCCGCACCGGCGACCCCGTCCTCGCCTGGGCCGACCTCCAGGCCGACCCCGAGCGCCGCCGCCGCTACCAGCAGGCGCGCGGCAAGGGCGGTCTGGTGCGGGCGAGTTGGGACGAGGCGGTGGAGCTGGCCGCCGCCGCCCACGTCCACACCATCAAGACCCACGGCCCCGACCGCATCGCCGGCTTCTCCCCGATCCCCGCGATGTCGATGGTCTCGCACGCCGCCGGCGCCCGGTTCCACTCGCTCATCGGCGCCCCCATGCTGTCGTTCTACGACTGGTACGCCGACCTTCCGGTCGCCTCCCCGCAGGTCTTCGGCGACCAGACCGACGTTCCCGAGTCGGGGGACTGGTGGGACGCCGCGTACCTGATGATGTGGGGCACCAACGTGCCCGTCACCCGGACCCCGGACGCCCACTGGATGGCCGAGGCGCGCTACCGCGGACAGAAGGTCGTCGTCGTCTCCCCGGACTACGCCGACAACACGAAGTTCGCCGACGAGTGGCTGCACCCCCACCCCGGCACCGACGGCGCGCTGGCCCTCGCGATGGGGCACGTCGTGCTGAAGGAGTGCTTCGTCGACCGGCAGGTGCCGTTCTTCACCGACTACGTCCGGCGGTTCACCGACCTGCCGTTCCTCGTCACCCTGAGGGAGCACGAAGGGGCCCACGTCCCGGACAAGTTCCTGCGCGCCGGCGACCTCGGCGACACCGCGGAGGGCGCGGAGTGGAAGACGGTCGTCCTCGACGACGCGACCGGCCGGCCGGAGGTCCCCCCGGGCTCGCTCGGCTTCCGGTGGACCGAGTCCGGCCAGGGGCGGTGGAACCTGGAGCTCGGTGATCTGACGCCCCGGCTCACCCTGTACGGGCGTGACGGAGCCGTTCCCGCCGAGGTGCTGCTGCCCCGCTTCGACACCGACGGCGGGCCGCACGGCCAGGGCGGCGGGGCCGTGCGCAGCGCCGGCGTCCCCGCCACGCGGATCGGCGGCCACCTGGTGACGACCGTGTACGACCTGCTGCTCGCCCAGTACGGCGTCGGCCGCGCCGGACTGCCCGGCACCTGGCCCACCGGCTACGACGACGCCTCCGTCCCCGGCACGCCCGCCTGGCAGGAGGTCCACACCTCCGTCCCGGCCGCGGCGGCCGTCCGTACCGCCCGGGAGTTCGCCGACAGCGCCGAACGCTCCGGCGGCCGCTGCATGATCCTCATGGGCGCCGGCACGAACCACTGGTTCCACTCCGAGACGATCTACCGCGCCTTCCTGGCCCTGCTCCAGCTCACCGGCTGCCAGGGCCGCAACGGCGGCGGCTGGGCCCACTACGTCGGCCAGGAGAAGTGCCGCCCCGCGACCGGCTGGGCCACCCTCGCCGCCGCGTCCGACTGGTCCCGCCCGCCCCGGCAGGCGATCGGCACCGCCTACTGGTTCCTGCACACCGACCAGTGGCGCTACGACCACTACCGCGCGGACACGCTCGCCTCCCCGCTCGGCAGCGGGGCCCTCGCGGGGATGACGGCGGCCGACTGCCTGGCCCAGGCCACCCGTTCGGGCTGGATGCCCTCCTATCCCACCTTCGACCGCAACCCCCTCGACCTCTGCGACGAGGCGGGTGACGAGGACCCGGCCGCGTACGCGGTGAACCAACTCCGCGAAGGGAAGCTGGGATTCGCCGGAGAGGATCCGGACGCCCCCGCCAACTGGCCCCGGATCGTGACGCTCTGGCGCGCCAACCTGCTCGGCTCCTCCGCGAAGGGCGCCGAGTACTTCCAGAAACACCTGCTCGGCACCACCTCCTCGCTCGGGGCGCGGGAGGCCGGGCCCGAGGAACGGCCACGCGACGTGCGCTGGCACGAGAAGGCACCCGAGGGAAAACTCGACCTGCTGCTGTCACTGGACTTCCGCATGACCTCCTCCACCCTCATGTCGGACGTCGTCCTGCCCGCCGCGACCTGGTACGAGAAGCACGACCTGTCCAGCACGGACATGCACCCCTACGTGCACTCCTTCACCCCGGCCGTCGACCCGCCCTGGCAGGCCCGCACCGACTTCGCCGCCTTCCACGCCCTCGCCCGCTCGTTCTCCGCGATGGCGGCGCGCCACCTCGGCGTGCGCCGCGACCTCGTCGCCACCGCCCTCCAGCACGACACCCCCGGCGAGACCGCCCAGCCCGGCGGCGTCGCCCTCGACTGGCGGCGCGGGGAGTGCGAGCCCGTGCCGGGCCGCACCATGCCCCAACTGACCGTCGTGGAGCGGGACTATGGCGCGATCGCCGAGAAGATGGCCACGCTCGGACCGCTCGCGGACAAGCTCGGCCTGCCCGCGAAGGGCATCACCTTCGACGTGGCCGAGGAGGTCAGGCTGCTCGCCGGCCGGCACGGCCTGCGCAGGGCGGGACCGGCGGCGGGCCGGCCGCTGCTCGACACCGCCGTCAAGGCGGCGAACACGATCCTCGCCCTGTCCGGCACCACCAACGGCCACCTCGCGACCCAGGGCTTCCTCACCCTGGAGCGCCGCACCGGGCAGCCGATGGCCCACCTCGCCGCCGAGCACGAGGGCAAACGGATCACCTACGAGGACACCCAGGCGGCGCCCGTGCCGGTCATCACCTCCCCGGAGTGGTCCGGCAGCGAGGCGGGCGGCCGCCGCTACACCGCCTTCACCCTCAACACCGAGCACGCCAAGCCCTGGCACACCCTCACCGGCCGCCAGCACTTCTTCCTGGACCACGACTGGATCCACGAACTCGGCGAGGCCCTGCCCGTCTACCGGCCGCCGCTCGACATGCGCCGCCTCTTCGGCGACCGGGTCTCCACCGGGGAGGACGGCCAGGCCGAGGTGACCGTCCGCTATCTCACCCCGCACAGCAAGTGGTCCATCCACTCCGAGTACCAGGACAACCTGCTCATGCTGTCGCTCTCCCGCGGCGGCCAGAACATCTGGATGTCCCCGCAGGACGCCGAGGCGATCGGCGTGCGCGACAACGACTGGATCGAGGCGGTCAACCGCAACGGCGTCGTCGCGGCCCGCGCGGTGGTCAGCCACCGCATGCCGCAGGGCACCGTGTACATGCACCACGCCCAGGACCGGGTCATCGCCACCCCCCGGACCCAGACGACCGGCAGACGCGGCGGCACCCACAACTCCCTGACCCGGCTGCTGCTCAAACCGACCCATCTCATCGGCGGCTACGCCCAGTTGAGCTGGGCGTTCAACTACCTGGGCCCGACGGGCAACCAGCGCGACGAGATCACCGTGGTCCGGCGCCGCACCGAGCCGGTGGAGTACTGACATGCGCGTGATGGCACAGATCGCGATGGTCATGAACCTCGACAAGTGCATCGGCTGCCACACCTGTTCGGTGACCTGCAAACAGGCGTGGACCAACCGCGGCGGCGTGGAGTACGTGTGGTTCAACAACGTCGAGACCCGCCCCGGACAGGGCTATCCGCGCCGCTACGAGGACCAGGAGACCTGGAAGGGCGGCTGGGAGCTCAACAAGCGCGGCCGGCTGCGGCTGAAGGCCGGCGGACGCCTCTCGAAGCTCGCCCACATCTTCTCCAACCCGCAACTGCCCGCCATCGGCGACTACTACGAGCCCTGGACCTACGAGTACGCCAACCTCCTCGACGCTCCCCTCGGCGACGACGTCCCCGTCGCCCGGCCGCGCTCCCTGCTCAGCGGCAAGCCCATGAAGATCGAGTGGAGCGCCAACTGGGACGACGACCTCGGCGGCGTGAACGAGCACGGCGCACTCGACCCGATGGTGGCCAAGGTCCGTGAACAGGCCGCGGAGAAGGTCCGGTTCGAGTTCGAGCAGACCTTCATGTTCTATCTGCCGCGGATCTGCGAACACTGCCTGAACCCGTCCTGTGTCGCCTCCTGTCCGTCCGGGGCGATGTACAAGCGGCAGGAGGACGGCATCGTCCTGGTCGACCAGGACCAGTGCCGCGGCTGGCGCATGTGCGTCACCGGCTGCCCGTACAAGAAGGTCTACTTCAACCACCGCACCGGCAAGGCCGAGAAGTGCACCCTGTGCTACCCGCGCCTGGAGGTCGGCCTGCCCACCGTCTGTTCCGAGACCTGCGTCGGACGGCTGCGCTATCTCGGCGTCATGCTCTACGACGCCGACAAGGTGCTCGAGGCGGCCTCCGCGCCCGAGGACACCGATCTCTACGAGGCCCAGCTCGGTGTGTTCCTCGACCCCGAGGACCCCGTCGTACGCCGGGAGGCCGAGCGGGCCGGCATCGCCCAGGACTGGATCGCCGCCGCCCGCCGCTCACCCGTCCACGCCCTCATCAGCAGGCACCGGGTGGCGCTGCCGCTGCATCCCGAGTACCGCACGATGCCGATGGTCTGGTACATCCCGCCGCTCTCCCCGGTCGTCGAGGCCCTGACCGAGACCGGCTTCGACGGCGAGGACACCGGCAACCTCTTCGGCGCGATCGACACCCTGCGCATCCCGCTGGAGTACCTGGCCGAGCTGTTCACCGCAGGCGACACCGCGCCCGTCCGCGCCTCGCTGGAGAAGCTCGCCGCCATGCGCGGAGCGATGCGCCCCGGCCTGCTCGCCGGCGGCACCTCGGGACCGGCCCCGGTCGACGAGGACATCGCCCGCTCGGTCGGCATGTCCGGGGAGGAGATGTACGCGCTGTACCGGCTGCTGGCCCTCGCCAAGTACGAGGAGCGGTACGTGATCCCCACCGCGGCCGTCGGCGACGCCCGGCGCCTGGAGGAGTCCGTCCTGCCCGACGAGTGCAGCCTCGACTACGCGGGCGGCCCCGGCATGATCGGCTCCGGCCCCTACGGCGAAGGATCCGGCGCGGCGCCGCCGGTGTCCGTGGAGAACTTCCACGTCCTGCGCGACCGCCAGAGTGCCGACGCCCCCGCGGACCCCGGCCGCAGCCGCGTCAACCTCCTCAACTGGGACGGCCGCGGCCACCCCGCCGGCCTGTTCCCCCGCCGGACCGACGGAACCGGTACGACCGACCGGACCGACGGGATGAAGGGGACCGGCGCCGCCCCGCGACCGCCCCGGAACGCGCACGACGCCGACGACGAGGAGCAGAGATGACCGCCCCGCACGCCGTCGTCCACGCGGCGGTCGCCCGCTGCCTGGCCTACCCCGACGACGAGTTCCACGCGGGCCTCGGCGTCCTGCGCGCGGCCCTCGACGAGCAACCCGGTCCAGGCCGGGCGGAGTTGCGCGCCTTCCTCGACCACGCGGACGCCGCAGCCCCCGACACGCTCCGCCAGGACTACGTCCGCACCTTCGACTTCTCCGGGCGCCGCTGCCTCCACCTCACCTGGTGGACCGACGGCGACACCCGCCGCCGCGGCGCGTCCCTCGTACGCCTCAAGGAGGTCTACCGCGACCACGGATGGGAGTACGCGGACACCGGGGAACTCCCCGACTTCCTGCCCGCCGTCTGCGAGTTCTCCGCCCTCGCCGGAACCGACGACCTGCTGCGCGAGCACCGCCCGGCCCTGGAACTGCTGCGCTTCGCCCTCACCGAGGCCGACTCGCCCTGGGCCGGAGTCCTCCAGGCCCTCGTCGCCACCCTGCCCGGCGCCTCCCCGCGCGACCGCGCCGCCGCCCAGGCCATGGCCCGGAGCGGACCGCCGCGCGAGGAGGTCGGGCTCGCCCCCTTCGGCACCCCGCTCCTGGAGGTCGTCCCCCGATGAGCATCGCCGACAGCCTCCTGTGGACGGCCATGCCGTACGTCACGATCGTCCTGCTCGTCGGCGGGATCGTCTGGCGCTACCGCTACGACAAGTTCGGCTGGACGACCCGCTCCTCGCAGCTCTACGAGTCCAGGCTGCTGCGGATCGCGTCCCCGCTCTTCCACTACGGCATCCTCTTCGTCCTCGCCGGCCACCTCGTCGGACTGTTCGTCCCCGACTCCTGGACCAGCGCGCTCGGGGTGAGCGAGACCGCGTACCACTACCTCTCCCTGACCACCGGCACGCTCGCGGGCCTCGCCACCGTCGCCGGCATCGCGCTGCTGATCTACCGCCGCCGCACCAACGGGCCGGTCTTCCTCGCCACCACCCGCAACGACAAGCTCATGTACGTCGTCCTGCTCGCCGCGATCCTGACGGGCATGACGGCCAAGCTCACGCACGCGGG
Organism: Streptomyces aureus; assembly: GCF_000725495.1. Taxonomy (GTDB): domain Bacteria; phylum Actinomycetota; class Actinomycetes; order Streptomycetales; family Streptomycetaceae; genus Streptomyces; species Streptomyces aureus_B. Next base: position 605,384 of record NZ_JNZD01000013.1, on the reverse strand, counting down.
CGGCCACGGCTACGACTACCGCGGCACCATCGCCCCCTGGCTGCGCAGCGTCTTCACCCTCACACCCGACTACGCGCGGATGCACGGCGTACCGACCGCCTACCGGATCCACATCGTCATCGGGTTCCTGCTCATCGCCCTCGTCCCCTACACCCGGCTGATCCACATGTTCAGCGCCCCCGTGCAGTACCTCTTCCGCCCCTACATCGTGTACCGCAGCCGTGAGCGCGGTCAGCTCGGCACCCGCTCCGAGCGGCCCGGATGGGAGCGCGTGCCGTGACCGCGGACAGTGACCGGACCCCGGCCGTGCCCGGCGCCGCCTACCGCAACCTGGTGGTCGCCACGATCGGCTTCGCCATCACCTTCTGGGCGTGGAACCTCATCGCGCCGATCGCCACCCCCCTGGGCGAGAAGCTCTCGCTGAGTTCCTTCCAGCAGTCGCTGATGGTCGCCGTCCCCGTGCTCGTGGGCTCGCTCGGCCGGGTGCCCGTCGGCGCGCTCACCGACCGCTTCGGCGCGAAGATCATGTTCCCGCTCGTCACCGCGCTGACCATCGTGCCGGTCCTGCTGCTGACCGTCGTGAAGGACTCCTACGGGGGCCTTCTCGTCGTCGGATTCTTCCTCGGCCTGGGCGGCACGACCTTCGCGATCGGCGTCCCCCTGGTCAACTCCTGGTTCCCGCCCGCGCGTCGCGGCTTCGCGGTCGGCGTCTTCGGCGCGGGCATGGGCGGGGTGGCCCTGTCCGGCTACTTCACCCCGCGCATCTACAAGCACGGCGAGAACCTGCCGTTCCTGGTGCTGGCCGTCGCCCTGGCCGTCATGGCCGTCGTGGAGTACGCCCTGCTCACCGACCGTCCCGACCGGGTGGTCCCCACCACCTCGCTGGGGAAGCGGCTCGCCGACGCCGGGCGGCTGCGCGTCACCTGGGAGCTCGCGGCCCTGTACGCGATCGGGTTCGGCGGCATCGTCGCGTTCGGCGTCTACCTGCCCACGTACCTCAAGACCTGGTACGGACTGACGCCCACCGACGCCGGTACACGGGCGGCCGGCTTCGCGCTCGTCACGGTGATCTTCCGCCCGATCGGCGGCTGGCTCTCCGACCGTGTCCACCCGGCCGTCGTCACCTCCTGGGCCCTCGGCGTCGTGGGGGCCATGGCGGTGTGCCAGGCGTTCGAACCCGGCCTGGTCCCGGGCGGCACGGTCTTCCTCCTCGTGATGGCGGCCGGCCTCGGCACCACCAGCGGCAGCGTGTTCGCGATGGTCGCGCGGGTCACCCCGCCGCCGCAGGTCGGCAGCGTCACCGGGATCGTCGGCGCCACCGGCGGCCTCGGCGGCTTCGTCCCGCCCCTGGTCATGGGTGCCGTCTACAGCGCCAAGAGCTCCTACGCCATCGGCTTCATGCTGCTCTCCGACCTCGCCCTGGCCGGCTGCGTCTACGCCTACGGCCGCATGCGCGACGCGGACCGCCCCCGCACCCCGCGGCCCGTCGGCTAGGGCCTGTCCGACAATTTCCGTCCGCCCGGCGACGCCCTGCACGCCCACTCGCCGCACCCGGCCCGCCCGGTGTGCGCCGGAGCTCCCGGAGACACCACCGCGCCCCGCCGGACCGCTTGCGGGCGGTCCTGCGGGGCGCGGACGGAGGCGGCCCGGACACGAGGTCCGGGCCGCGACGGGCGGTCAGATGTCCCGGAAGATCTCGATCTGCGCGCCGATCGAGTTCAGACGCTCGGCGAGGTCCTCGTAACCGCGGTTGATGACGTACACGTTGCGGAGCACCGAGGTGCCCTCGGCCGCCATCATCGCGAGCAGGACGACCACGGCGGGGCGCAGCGCGGGCGGGCACATCATCTCGGCGGCACGCCAGCGGGTCGGGCCCTCGACCAGCACCCGGTGCGGGTCGAGCAGCTGGAGCCGGCCGCCGAGGCGGTTGAGGTCCGTCAGATAGATGGCCCGGTTGTCGTAGACCCAGTCGTGGATCAGCGTCTGGCCCTGCGCGGTGGCCGCGATGGCCGCGAAGAACGGGACGTTGTCGATGTTCAGACCCGGGAACGGCATCGGGTGGATCTTGTCGATGGGCGCCTCCAGCTTGGAGGGCCGCACCGTCAGGTCGATCAGCCGCGTCCGCCCGTTGTCCGCGAAGTACTCGGGTGTGCGGTCGTGATCGAGGCCCATCTCCTCCAGGACCGCGAGCTCGATCTCCAGGAACTCGATCGGCACCCGGCGGACCGTCAGCTCCGACTCGGTGACCACGGCGGCGGCGAGCAGGCTCATCGCCTCGACCGGGTCCTCGGAGGGGGAGTAGTCGACGTCGACGTCGATGTTCGGCACACCGTGCACGGTGAGCGTCGTGGTGCCGATGCCCTCCACCCGTACGCCCAGGGCCTCCAGGAAGAAGCACAGGTCCTGGACCATGTAGTTGGAGGAGGCGTTGCGGATGACCGTGACGCCGTCGTGGCGGGCGGCGGCGAGCAGCGCGTTCTCGGTGACCGTGTCCCCGCGCTCGGTCAGCACGATCGGCCGGCCGGGCGTGATGGTGCGGTCGACCCGGGCGTGGTAGAGCCCCTCGGTCGCCGCGATGTCCAGGCCGAAGCGGCGCAGCGCGATCATGTGCGGCTCGATGGTGCGGGTGCCGAGGTCGCAACCGCCCGCGTAGGGCAGCTTGAAGGCCTCCAGGCGGTGCAGCAGCGGGCCGAGGAACATGATGATGGACCGCGTGCGGATGGCGGCCTCGGCGTCGATGGACTCCATGTCCAGCTCGCTCGGCTGCACGATCTCGAGGTCGACGCCGTCGTTGATCCAGCGGGTGCGGACGCCGATCGAGTTGAGGACCTCCAGCAGGCGGTAGACCTCCTCGATCCGGGCGACCCGGCGCAGGACCGTGCGCCCCTTGTTCAGGAGCGTGGCGCACAGCAGCGCGACACAGGCGTTCTTGCTGGTCTTGACGTCGATCGAGCCGGACAGACGACGCCCGCCGACCACCCGCAGGTGCATCGGACCCGCATATCCGAGCGAGACGATCTCGCTGTCGAGCGCCTCACCGATTCGGGCGATCATCTCAAGGCTGATGTTCTGGTTGCCGCGCTCGATGCGGTTGACGGCGCTCTGACTGGTGCCGAGCGCCTCGGCGAGCTGCGACTGTGTCCAGCCCCGGTGTTGCCGGGCGTCACGGATGAGCTTGCCGATACGTACGAGGTAGTCGTCTGCCATGGCGCGACCGTATATCGGATGTGAGATAAAGAAAAATGGAGCGCCGCCTTCCGGGTGGCGTGGGTCACCAGGCGGTGTTCGAGGGGCAGTTCGGGCGCCCCGCACCGGTCCGGCGGCGGCGCCCGCGGGGCGGCGGAGGGCTCCGCCCGAGCGCGCCGCCGCCGCGATTGCCGTCAAGGGGTGCTTCCGTGACGGTTCATCCGACTGGGCCGGTTTGTCCGACCTTGGGTCACTTCGCCTTGCGGGTGGTCTTGCGCCAGCCGAACGGGCCCGGCAGATCCATCGACGTCGTCCTGCGCCCGGTGCTGCTGTGCGTGTACCGCGGCCCGTGGTGTCCGCCGCCCGTGGTGATCGACCACGACTTGCGGTTGATGTTGAGCCGCACCCCGGGAAAGATGCGGAAGCTCTTGCGGAAGGTGAGCGGCATGGTGCCCCCCGGTGTCGTCTCCGCCGGGACCTTCCCGGCGGGAACCGGGTACCCCCGAACCGCCGCGGTGTGCCTGCTCCGGGCTTCGGGGCGTCAAGTTCCGTGCGTGCGGGGCGCGGATGCGGCCCCGCGCCGGGGTGATGCCGGATGATGCGGGCATTGTCCATTTAATGGGACAAGGGGAACGGCCCGGACATGCGGGCGTGCGGACATGACCTCTCCGCCCCCATGCACTAGAGTTATCTCGACATCGAGATATCTGCCGAGGCGTACCGCAGCCGCCCCTCTGGTAAGGGTTACCTAACTAAGCCTTACCTTAGCGGATCGGTCATCAGGCCGTGGCGGCAGGATGCGGTGGGAACGCGCACATCAATGAAGGAGACTGTCGTGTCGGCGAACAGCTTCGACGCCCGCAGCACGCTGCAGGTGGGCGACGAGTCGTACGAGATCTTCCGGCTGGACAAGGTGGAAGGCTCGGCTCGCCTTCCGTACAGCCTGAAGGTCCTGCTGGAGAACCTGCTCCGCACGGAGGACGGCGCGAACATCACCGCCGACCACATCCGTGCCCTCGGCGGCTGGGACGCGCAGGCCCAGCCCAGCCAGGAGATCCAGTTCACGCCCGCCCGCGTGATCATGCAGGACTTCACCGGCGTGCCCTGTGTCGTCGACCTCGCCACCATGCGTGAGGCCGTCAAGGAGCTCGGCGGCGACCCGGCCAAGGTCAACCCGCTCTCCCCGGCCGAGCTGGTCATCGACCACTCCGTCATCGCCGACAAGTTCGGTACGAAGGACGCCTTCGGCCAGAACGTCGAGCTGGAGTACGGCCGCAACAAGGAGCGCTACCAGTTCCTGCGCTGGGGCCAGACCGCCTTCGACGACTTCAAGGTCGTCCCGCCGGGCACCGGCATCGTCCACCAGGTGAACATCGAGCACCTGGCGCGCACGGTCATGGTCCGAGGCGGCCAGGCGTACCCCGACACCCTCGTCGGCACCGACTCGCACACCACGATGGTCAACGGCCTCGGCGTGCTCGGCTGGGGCGTCGGCGGCATCGAGGCCGAGGCCGCGATGCTCGGCCAGCCGGTCTCCATGCTCATCCCGCGCGTCGTCGGCTTCAAGCTGACCGGTGAGCTCACCCCCGGCACGACCGCCACCGACCTGGTCCTCACGATCACCGAGATGCTGCGCAAGCACGGTGTCGTCGGCAAGTTCGTCGAGTTCTACGGCGAGGGCGTCGCCGCCACGTCGCTGGCGAACCGCGCCACCATCGGCAACATGTCGCCGGAGTTCGGCTCCACCGCCGCGATCTTCCCGATCGACGGCGAGACCATCAAGTACCTCAAGCTCACCGGCCGCTCCGAGCAGCAGCTCGCGCTCGTCGAGGCGTACGCCAAGGAGCAGGGCCTCTGGCTCGACCCGGCCGCCGAGCCCGACTTCTCCGAGAAGCTGGAGCTCGACCTCTCCACGGTCGTCCCCTCGATCGCCGGCCCGAAGCGCCCGCAGGACCGCATCGTCCTCGCGAACGCAGCCGAGCAGTTCAAGAGCGACGTGCGCAACTACGTCGCCGACGACGACGAGGCGGGCAAGGAGTCCTTCCCGGCCTCCGACGCCCCGGCCTCCTCCAACGGCGTCCCGTCCAACCCGGTCCAGGTGACCGCCCCCGACGGTACGACCTACACGCTGGACCACGGCGCGGTGACGGTCGCGGCCATCACTTCCTGCACCAACACCTCGAACCCGTACGTCATGGTCGCCGCCGCGCTCGTCGCGAAGAAGGCCGTCGAGAAGGGCCTGACCCGCAAGCCGTGGGTCAAGACCACCCTCGCCCCGGGCTCCAAGGTCGTCACCGACTACTTCGACAAGGCGGGGCTCACCCCCTACCTCGACAAGGTCGGCTTCAACCTGGTCGGCTACGGCTGCACCACCTGCATCGGCAACTCCGGCCCGCTGCCGGACGAGGTCTCCAAGGCCGTCAACGACCACGACCTCGCGGTCACCTCGGTCCTCTCCGGCAACCGGAACTTCGAGGGCCGTATCAACCCCGACGTCAAGATGAACTACCTGGCCTCCCCGCCGCTGGTCGTCGCGTACGCCCTCGCGGGTTCCATGAAGGTGGACATCACCAAGGACGCGCTCGGCACCGACCAGGACGGCAAGCCGGTCTTCCTGTCGGACATCTGGCCGACCGAGGCCGAGGTCAACGACGTCGTGGCCAACGCCATCGGCGAGGACATGTTCAACAAGTCCTACCAGGACGTCTTCGCGGGTGACGCCCAGTGGCAGGCGCTGCCGATCCCGACCGGCAACACCTTCGAGTGGGACAGCGAGTCGACGTACGTCCGCAAGCCCCCGTACTTCGAGGGCATGACGATGGAGACCACCCCGGTCTCGGACATCGCCGGTGCGCGCGTCCTCGCCAAGCTCGGCGACTCGGTCACCACCGACCACATCTCCCCGGCCGGCGCCATCAAGGCCGACACCCCGGCCGGCCAGTACCTCACCGAGCACGGTGTGGAGCGTCGTGACTTCAACAGCTACGGCTCGCGCCGCGGCAACCACGAGGTCATGATCCGCGGCACGTTCGCCAACATCCGCCTGCGCAACCAGATCGCGCCGGGCACCGAGGGCGGCTACACCCGCGACTTCACGAAGGGCGACGCCCCCGTCTCCTTCATCTACGACGCCTCGCGCAACTACATCGAGCAGGGCATCCCGCTGGTCATCCTGGCCGGCAAGGAGTACGGCTCCGGCTCGTCCCGCGACTGGGCCGCCAAGGGCACCGCGCTCCTCGGCGTCAAGGCCGTCATCGCCGAGTCGTACGAGCGCATCCACCGCTCGAACCTCATCGGCATGGGCGTCCTGCCGCTCCAGTTCCCGGAGGGCGCCACGGCGGAGTCCCTCGGTCTGACCGGCGAGGAGACCTTCTCCTTCACCGGTGTCGAGGAGCTCAACAACGGCACCACGCCGCGCACGGTGAAGGTCACCACCGACACCGGCGTCGAGTTCGACGCGGTCGTCCGCATCGACACCCCCGGCGAGGCGGACTACTACCGCAACGGCGGCATCATGCAGTACGTGCTGCGCAACCTGATCCGCAACTGAGCGATCCGGTGAAGCAGGTGTAGGACCCGCTCCGAAAGGAGCCCGAGGGCCGCATTCCCGAACCACGGGGGTGCGGCCCTCGGCCTGTACGGGGCATCGCGTGGGGGCGAACTCCCTTCCGGGCGGCGTCCGATGGGCGTGCCCGGTGCGCCGGGCGTTTACAGGGGTTCTTGAGCGCGCTACTTTCCGAGTGAGGTGGGAGCGCTCCCATCCGGTGGACCGGAACCCGCCCGGGAGCCGCTCCCGCCTCGCCCGATCCCGTACACCCCACGAAGGGATTGTCATGCACGTAACAACATCGTGGCCGGCGGCGGGAGGACGGCCGCCGCGCTCTCGATTACGGCCCCCGCTCCCCGGCCGCCGTCCCTCCCCCCTCCTCGTCCTGATCGCCCTGCTGGCCGTGCTGCCGGCCCTCGCCCTGATCGTCGCGGCCGGCGGCCGGGCCCAGGCGCACGGCACGCCCATGAAGCCCGCCAGCCGTACGTTCCTGTGCTGGCAGGACGCGCTGACCGACACCGGTGAGATCAAACCGGTGAACCCGGCCTGCAAGGCGGCCCAGCAGGCCGGCGGGACCACGCCGTTCTACAACTGGTTCTCGGTGCTGCGGTCGGACGGTGCCGGGCGCACCCGCGGCTTCGTCCCCGACGGCTCGCTGTGCAGCGGTGGCAACCCCAACTTCGCCGGCTTCGATCTGCCGCGCTCCGACTGGCCGCTGACCCACCTCACCGCGGGCGCGACCGTCGACTTCGCCTACAACGCCTGGGCGGCGCACCCCGGTTGGTTCTACGTCTACATCACCAAGGACGGCTTCGACCCGACCGAACCGCTCACCTGGGACGCGATGGAGGCCACGCCGTTCCTCACCGTCGACCACCCGCCGCTGAACGGCACCCCGGGCACGGTCGAGGCCAACTACTCCTGGAGCGGGGCGCTGCCGGCGGGCAAGACCGGTCGGCACATCGTCTACATGGTCTGGCAGCGCTCCGACAGCGCGGAGACGTTCTACTCCTGCTCGGACGTCGTCTTCGACGGCGGCCACGGCGAGGTGACCGGCATCCACGACCCGGGCAACCCGACCGAGCCCCCGCCCGGAGCGTGCTCGGCGACCCGGCGCACCACCAACAGCTGGCCCGGGGGCTACCAGTCCGAGGTGACGGTCACCAACACCGGCACGGTCCCCATGCTCGGCTGGATGGTCGACTGGACGCTGCCCGGCGGGCAGTCGGTGGCCAGTCTGTGGAACGGCAACGCGACCTACACCGGCCAGGACGTGATGGTGCACAACGCCGACTGGAACGGCTCGCTGAGCCCGGGCGGCAGCACCACGTTCGGCTACGTCGTCCAGGGCTCGGGTGACGACCCGTCGACGGCCCTTCCCTGCCGGGTCGGCTGACGGGCGGTGCTCGGGGCGGACCGGGCGGGTGGGTTCGGACCCGCCCGGTCCGCGAGCCCGGACGCGGCGGGGGAGGCCCTGCCCGGGGATGGTGCGGCTTGTGGCGACCGCCGTGCGCGACAACGTTGTCGATCGGTCTGGGGGAACTCTATCGCCTCAACGGACAACGATGTCAAGAACGTTGAAGGCCACCTCGGCCCGTTCACGCCCCCCGACGGCCGGTACCCGTGCAGGTCGCCGGGCCGGACCGGAGCGTGCCCGCGCCCGGCCGGCGCCGCACGGCTCCATCGGAGTGGGCGCGGGGCGCGCCCCGGCACCGCGGGCGGTCTTCCGTGGTACCCGTGGCGCACGTTACTGTCCCTGCGGCTTGTGCGACCCCTGGTGCGCGACCCGTCCGAAGGAGGAGGGGCCGCGTCATGCGTTTCCGTCCGTCATCGTTACTGCTGGCCGTCGCCCTGACGGTCGCCGGCGCCGTCCCCGCGCTCGCCGCGCCCGTGTCGGGGCCGCCGGAACTCGTCAAGGACCCCACCGCGTACGTCGACCCGCTCATCGGCACCAGGAACGGCGGCAACGTCTTCCCCGGCGCCGTCACGCCCTTCGGCATGCTCTCCTGGAGCCCGGAGAACACCCGCGGCGACGCCACCCGCACCGCCGCGCCCGGCGGTTACCAGTACGACGCCACGCGCGTCCGGGGCTTCAGCCTCACCCACATGTCCGGAACCGGATGCGCGGGCGGCAGCGGCGACATCCCGTTCTTCCCGTACGCCGGTGAGGTCACCTCGTCCCCGGCGGCCGACACCAAGGACGCCGTCTACGCAGCAGGGTTCGCGCACACCGACGAGACGGCCGAGCCCGGCCACTACAAGCTGGGACTCGACTCCGGAGTGACGGCCGACCTCACCGCGACCCCGCGCACCGGCTCGGGCCGCTTCACCTTCCCCGCCGGCAAGCCCGCCTCGATGCTGATCCGCACCGCCAACTCCGAGGTCGGATCGACGGATTCGACCGTGCGCATCGACCCGGCGACCCGGACCGTCTCGGGCTCCGTCACCTCCGGGAACTTCTGCGGCTACCTGGACCCCGAAGGCCGGCGCTCCTACTACACCCTGTACTTCACCGCCCGCTTCGACCGCGCCTTCAAGACCACCGGCACCTGGCAGGACGACCGGCTGAACCCGGGCGCCACCGAGGCGAGCGGCGGCACCGGGGGATTCGAGCAGGGCGGCCGTCCCCTCGCGGGCAAGGGAGCGGGCGGCTATGTGGAGTTCGAGCCCGGCACCGACCCGGTGAACGTCAAGGTCGGGATCTCCTACGTCAGCCAGGAGGGCGCCACCGCCAACCTGGACGACGAGAACCCGCCGTCCCGCTCCTTCGCCTCCGTGCAGCGGGCCGCCCACCGCGCGTGGCGTGAGCGGCTCGGCGCGATCGGCGTGGGCGGCGGCACCGACGGCGACCGCACGACCTTCTACACCGCGCTGTACCACGCCCTGCTGCACCCGAACGTGATCAGCGACGCCGACCGCAGATACCGGGGCTCCGACGACAAGGTCCACACCGTCGGCCGGGGGCACGAGGCCCAGTACGGCACCTTCTCCGGCTGGGACGTCTACCGCTCCCAGGTCCAGCTGCTGACCCTCCTCGACCCGGACACCGGCTCCGACATCGCGCAGTCCCTGCTCGAACTCGCCCGGCAGAACGGGGGAGTGTGGGACCGCTGGCTGCACGGGGCGAGCGGCACGCACGTCATGAACGGCGACCCCTCGGCGCCCGCCCTGGCCGGCATCCGCGCGTTCGGCGGCACCGGCTTCGATCTGCGCGGAGCGCTCCGCTCACTGGTGAAGGCGGCGACCGTGCCGACCGAGGCCGACCTCTCGGCGGCGGGCAAACCGGTCCTCTCGGCCGGACAGCGCCCCTCGCTCGACAAGTACCTCGACCACCACTACATGCCCTCCGTGTCCAACGCCTGGGGCGGCGCCGCCGAGACCCTGGAGATGTCCGGCGCGGACTTCGCGATCTCCCAACTGGCCAGGGCAGCCGGGGAGAAGAAGACCGCCGCCGACTTCGCGGTGCGCTCCCAGTGGTGGCAGAACAACTTCAACATCGCGGCCGACCGGAGCGGCGGCTACATCGCCAACCGCAAGGCCGACGGAAGCTGGGTCACCGGGTTCACCCCCGCGACCGGCAACGGCTTCGTGGAGGGCACGGCCGCCCAGTACACCTGGATGGTGCAGCACGACCCGGCGGGCCTCTTCGCCGCCATGGGCGGGCGTGCCAAGGCCCTCGACCGGCTCGACACGTTCTTCCACGACGCCGACGGCGGCTGGGCGTTCAGCGGCAGCGGCGGCGACAAGTCCGAGCTGGACAACGAACCGTCGGTCAACGTGCCCTACCTGTACGACTACGCGGGCGCGCCCCACAAGACCCAGGAGACCGTCCGCGCGGCGATGACCCGGCTGTGGTCGACCCGGCCCGAGGGCATCCCCGGCAACGACGACCTCGGCGAGATGTCGTCCTGGTACGTCTTCTCCGCGCTCGGCATGTACCCCCAGGTGCCCTCCCGGGCCGAACTCGTCCTGGCCTCGCCGCTGTTCCCGCGGATCGAGATCGAACGTCCGGGCGGCGGGGACATCGAGATCCACGCCCGGGGAGCGGCCGCGGACAGCCCGTACGTCCAGTCGCTGCGGGTCGACGGCGCCGTGAGCGGCAGGCCCTGGCTCCCGGCCTCCTTCGTCCGGGACGGCGGCACCCTGGACTACACGCTGTCCGCGACGCCGAACCGGAGCTGGGGCACCGACGAGTCCGCCGCGCCGCCCTCCTTCCGCACCGGCGAGCAGCCGTACCAGATCGGGGTGGGCCCGACCGCCGCGACGCTCGCGCCCGGCACCAGCACCGCGCTCGACATCCGCGCCCTCGCCCTGGGCGGCGGCGCCGGGCCCGAGGTCCGCTTCCACGTGGACGTGCCCCCGGGCGTGAGCGCGACGCCGGCCGAGGGCACGGTGAGCGACGGCGCCCAGCGGATCACCCTCACCGCGGCCGAGGACGCCGAGCAGGGCTTCTCCGACGCCAAGGTGACCGTGACCTCCGGCGCCACCTCGTACACGCAGCCGGTGGCGCTCACCGTCGCGGCCCCGGGAACCCTCCTCGCGGCCTACGACAACACCGGCGTCTCGGACGACACCGGTGACCACTCCGAGGCCGACTACGACGGCGGCGGCTGGAGCTACTCCCGTCAGGCCCTCGCCGACGCGGGCCTGACCCCGGGCGGCCGGGGGACGGTGGACGGTCTGGCCTTCACCTGGCCGAAGTCCCCCTCGGGCCGCCCCGACAACGCCACGTCAGCCGGGCAGACCGTCGAGCTGGGCACCCCGGCGAGCCGGCTGTCCTTCATCGGCAGCGCGGTGAACGGCAACCAGAAGGCCACGGCCACCGTCACCTACACCGACGGCGGCACGGACGTGGTCGACCTGTCCTTCACCGACTGGACCGTCGGCGGCGGGGGCGGCACCGTCCAGTACGGCAACGAGACCGTCGCCAAGGCGGCCTACCGCAACGTCGCCGGCGCCGACAAGGACCCGGTGGCCACCTACGTCTTCGCCACCAGGCCGTTCACGGCGCCGGAGGGGCGGACCGTCAGGAGCGTCAAGCTCCCCGACAACGCGGACCTGCACGTCTTCACCCTGGCGGTGAGCCCGTGACCTGACCGCACGGAAGCGGCCGCGCACGGGCATCCGTGCACGGACGCGGGGCGGGCCCGGAGTCTCCTCCGGGCCCGCCCCTTCGTCGTTGGTCCGGTGCCGCTCAGGCCAGCAGTTCCACCTCCGCGAGGGTCGACTCGCCGTCGAGGACGAGACGGTAGTGGGCGTACGAGCCGGGGGCCGCGACCGTGAACGCCCGGGTCTGCCGGTCCCAGGGGAAGGACTCACCGGAGCGCTTGTCGAGGTCCGTCCAGGTCGTCCCGTCCGAGGAACCCTGCAGCGTCCAGCCGGCCGGGGCCTTGGTGTGGTCCGAGGAGGTCAGCGTGTACTGGACCCCCTTGGTGTCGCCGCCGACCGGCAGATCCACCGAGGTGACGGTGGCGTCCGTCGCCGAGGTGTTGTCGAACAGGGCGCCGTCCCCCTTGAGGGTGTCCGCCCGGGGCGTCGGCACGGCGTCGTCCTCGGTGACCGACACCGGGGCCGCGTCCTTGCCGGTGCCCCACGAGGACGGCTCGGGGCCCATGTCGAAGTCCAGCACTCCGCCGCGCGTGATCATCGAGTGGGGGAGCGAGGTCGACTTCCACTGCTTGCCGTTGAAGCGGACGCCCTGCACGTACACGTTCTTCGTGCTGTTGCGCGGGGCCTTGATCACCAGGTCCTTGCCGTTCTCCAGGTGGACGGTGACCTTGGTGAACAGCGGGGAGCCGATGGCGTACTCGCCGCTGCCCATCACCAGCGGGTAGAAGCCGAGCGAGGAGAAGAGGTACCAGGCCGACTGCTCGCCGTTGTCCTCGTCACCGTGGTAGCCCTGCCCGATCTCGCTGCCGACGTAGAGCCGGGAGAGGACCTCGCGGATGTTCTTCTGTGCCTTCCAGGGCTGCCCGGCCGCGTCGTACATGTAGTTCACGTGGTGGGCGACCTGGTTGGAGTGGCCGTACTGGCCCATGCGCACGTCCCGGGCCTCGGTCATCTCGTGGATGACCCCGCCGTAGGAGCCGACGGTGTCCGGTGAGGCCGTCTCGGGGGTGGAGAAGTACGTGTCGAGCTTCTGCGCGAGCGCGGCCCGGCCGCCGTAGAGGTTGGCGAGACCGCGCGAGTCCTGCGGCGCGGTGAACGCGTAGCCCCAGCCGTTCGTCTCCGTGTAGTCGTACCCCCACACACGGGGGTCGTACTTCGTGGAGTCGACCCGCCAGTCTCCCTCGGCGTTGCGGCCCTGGAAGAAGCCGGCCTTGGAGTCGAACAGGTTCACGTAGTCGCGGGAGCGGTTGAGGAAGTAGTCCGACTCCTCCTTGTAGCGCTTCTCGCCGGTCTTCCTGTAGAGCGCCTTGCCCATCTCGGCGATGCCGTAGTCGTTGACGTAGCCCTCCATGGCCCAGGACAGGCCCTCGCCCGTGGAGGTGCTCGTGTAGCCGAGGAAGGGGGAGGTGGCCATGCCCTTGCGGCCCACGCCGGAGGTCGGCGGGACGACGGTGGCGTTCTTCAGGGCCGCCTCGTACGCCGCCTTCGCGTCGAAGCCGACGCCCTTGACGTAGGCGTCCGCGAACGCCACGTCCGAGGAGGTGCCGGTCATCAGGTCCGCGTAGCCGGGCGAGGACCAGCGCGAGGTCCAGCCGCCGTCCTTGTACTGCTGCACGAACCCGTCCACCATCTCACCCGCTTGATGGGGCGTCAGCAGCGAATAGGCCGGCCAGGTCGTGCGGTAGGTGTCCCAGAAGCCGTTGTTGACGTACACCTTGCCGTCGACGATCTTCGCCCCGGTGTGGGTCGCGGTGTCGGGACCCGGCATCGGGGAGAACGGCGACGCGTACTGGTACGTCGAACCGACCTTCTCGAAACCGGAGTTCGGGTACAGGTAGAGCCGGTACATGCTGGAGTACAGGGTGGTCAGCTGGTCCGGCGTGGCGCCCTGCACCTCGATCCGGCCGAACAGCCGGTCCCACTGCCTGCGCGCGTCCTTCTTCACGCTGTCGAAGGACGAGCCGTCCGGGATCTCCTGGCGCAGGTTGTCCTTGGCCTGGTCGATGCTGATGAGCGAGGTGGCCAGCCGCAGGGTGACGCTGTGGTCGGCGCCGGGCTTGAACCGCAGGTAGCCCTTGACGCCGCTGGAGGAGCCCTCGGTCACCGGCGCGTCGAAGACGCCGTAGACGAACAGCCGGGTGGCGCCGGTCGACAGGCCGGACTTCACGTCCGAGTAGCCCGTGACCACGCCCGCCGAGGTGTCCAGCGTGAGGCCCGCCTGCTCGGTGACGTTGTCGAAGATCACGCTCGCGTCGTCGCCCGGGTAGGTGAAGCGCAGCGCCGCCGCGTGGTCGGTCGGGGCCATCTCCGCCTTGAGGCCGTTCTCGAACGTCACCCCGTAGTAGTACGGCCGGGCGGTCTCGTTCTCGTGCCGGAAGGCCAGTTCACGGGCGGTGCGTCCGGTGTCCGGGGTGCCGGAGACGGCCGACGGCATCACCTGGAAGGTCTGCCGGTCGCCCATCCACGGACTCGGTTCGTGGCTCGCGCTGAACGCCTCGATGGTGGGCAGGTTGTCCGCGTTGTTGGCGCGGGCGTAGTCGTACAGCCAGCTCAGCGAGCCCGCGTTGGTGACCGGCGTCCAGAAGTTGAAGCCGTGCGGCACGGCCGTCGCGGGGAAGTTGTTGCCGCGCGAGAAGCCGCCGCTGGAGTTGGTGCCGCGGGTCGTGAGCGCGTAGTCGGCCAGATGCTCGGCCGGCTTCTGCGGGGCGGCCCGGCGCAGCGCCACGTCGTCGAGCCAGCCGCGGAACTTCGCGGGGCCCTTCGGGGAGTCGTAGGCGAGCAGGATCCGGTCGACGGTCTTCCCGGCCGCGACGGAACCGATCCGGGAGGCCACGTTGTTCCACTGGTTGACGTACAGCACCTTGGCGGCGCCCTGGCCCTGCGGGGTCAGCGCGAAACCGTGCTGGTCCACGGCGTTCAGGGAGCTCAGCGAGGTGCCGTCGGTGAACACCAGGTCCACGGCCACGTTCGTGGCGTCGTAGTCCCGGTCGCCGTCCGCCATCGAGGGGAAGACGCGGTAGGACAGTTCGGTGTCGCGCCCGACCGCGACGTTCACGTCGAAGACCTTGTTGTACGAGTACGCCCGGCCGTCGCCCTTGTGGGTGCCGGCGTAGCGCAGGGCCCGCTTGCCGGTGAAGCCCGCGCCCGCCTTGGCGGTCGGCGAGCCGCTCGGCCCCCGGTCCACGAGCGAGAGCATGTCCTTGGGCGTCGGGTCGTCGCTCTTGCCCGTCGAGAACTGGACGTCGGCGATCTGGAGGATGTCGCCGCCGTTGTTCTTCGTGACCTCGAGCCGGAAGTGCCGGTACTCCACGGGCTCCTGGATGTCGTACGACTTCGTCTGGAACCGCTCGCCGAACGACTCCCCGGAGCGGGTGTCGAGGGTCTTCCAGTCCTTGCCGTCGGTGGAGCCCTGGAGCGTCCAGTCCTTCGGGTCGCGCTCGTCGTGGTCGTTTGCGGAAGTGAGCGCGTACGTGACCGCCCTGACGGGCGCGTCCAGGTCGAACTCCGCCCAGCCGGTGGGTTCGAAGGTCAGCCACTTGGTGCTCGGCTCACCGTCGACGAGGTTCTCCTTGACCTCGCCCGCGCCGGTGTTCTCGCCGCTGGCCCGCACGTCCGTGACGTGGTCGGTCACATTGCCGGGGATGCCGGTGCTGTAGCCGCCGTCGACCCCCGAGGTGCGCTTCGTCCCGTCGGGAGCGGTGTCCACCGTGTTGAGCCAGTCCGGGGCCGGATCGTCCGTCTCGAACGAGGAGGCGAACTCCCGGTCCGCCTTTGCTGCTTGGGCGGGCAGTGCGACCGCGACGCCCTGGGAGGCCGCTAACAGGGCGAGGGCCGCCACCCCGAGGGCCGCGGGCGAACGCCACCCCCGCGGCCGCGTGGAACTCTGTCTGCACCGGGCTCTGTGCTGCATGCGCGAGTACCCTCCCTGCACCTGGACAACGTTGTCACCTTGTTGCGCAAGGTCCATTTGGGCGTCAAGTCGACAGGGATGTCAAGGGTGTTGGGTGTGGCATCCGGGGTGAATACCGTGTGACGAACCGTGCATTGCGTTCATTGCGGGACGCCCCCGCCCTGTGGATCTTCGCCGGGGTGATCCTGGGCTGCCCCATATTTCCGTGAGGTCTCAACTCGGAAAAGACCGACGGCCAAACCTGCATTCGATCTTGCTCCGTTGGCGGGAAGTGGACTATACCTGTCGCGTCCGGCCAGTCGATCGACCGGCTCTGGACAGGCAGGACCCAGGGGGGAATTCCGCGGGACGGTGGAACGTGGGCCATACACGTACTGCCGGCTCGTCCCGCTGAATCCCCCACGCACGACCCCAGCTTGAACTGACCGCGGTGCCGGGGAGGATCCGGTTCACCGCCTGAGTCCTGGAGAAGGCGAGGACTTGAGCATGGGATCCACTTCCGCCGAGAACAACAGCCCCGAGGGTGTCGGCCGCCGCGACCTCATCAAGAGGTCGGCCGCACTCGGCCTGATCACCGTCCCGACGATGAGCTTCCTGTCCGCGTGTGCGAGCGGCGGGGGCGATGACGACAACTCCGGCGACAAGGGCACCGGCAAGACCAGCAAGGACAACCCCTTCGGTGTGAAGAAGGGCAACGGCAAGCTCGACGTCGTCGTCTTCAAGGGCGGCTACGGCGACGACTACGCCAAGGCGTGGGAAGCCGCGTTCGACAAGAAGTGGGGCAGCAAGAGCGCCCACACCGGTACCCAGGAGATCACCGGCAAGCTCCAGCCGCGCTTCAACGGCGGCAACCCGCCGGACATCGTCGACGACTCGGGCGCCCAGCAGATCAAGCTGGACGTGCTCTACAAGAACGGTCAGCTCCTCGACCTGGCCGCGGTGCTCGACGCCCCCTCCATCGACGACCCGTCGAAGAAGGTCCGCGACACCCTGATCCCCGGCACGCTCGACCCGGGCCTGCAGGGCGGCAAGGTCGTGGCCCTCAACTACATCTACACGGTGTGGGGCCTGTGGTACTCCGGCAAGCTCTTCAAGGAGAAGGGCTGGGAGGTTCCGAAGACCTGGGACGACTTCCTCGCCATCTGCAAGGACGCCAAGTCCCAGGGCGTCGGCGGCCTCGCGCACCAGGGCAAGTACCCGTACTACATCAACGTCGCCATCATGGACCTCATCGCCAAGCAGGGCGGTCTGGACGCCATGAAGGCGATCGACAACCTCGACCCCAAGGCGTTCGTCGGCTCCGACGCCGCGAAGGCGGCCATCGAGGCCGTCTACGAGGTCGTGGAAAAGGGCTACCTGATGGCCGGCACCAACGGCCTGACCCACACCGAGTCGCAGACCCGGTGGAACCAGTACAAGGCCGCGTTCATCACCTGTGGCTCCTGGCTGGAGAACGAGCAGCTCAAGCAGACCCCGGCCGACTTCGACATGAAGTTCATGCCGATGCCCAGCCTGCCGGGTGACAAGCTGCCGTTCGAGGCGATCCGGGCCGGCTCCGGCGAGCCGTTCATCATCCCGGCGAAGGCCGCGAACCTGCCCGAGGCCCAGGAGTTCATGCGCAGCATGCTCTCCAAGGAGTGGTCGACGCTCTTCGCCCAGAAGGCCAACTCGCTCACCATCCTCAAGGACGGCGTGTCCGACGGCGTGCAGCTGCGCCCCGGTACGCAGTCCACGGTCGAGGCCTCCAAGGCGGCCGGCTCCAACTCCTTCAACTACCTGTACCCCAACTGGTACAGCGAGATGGACGTCTCCATCCAGAACGCGTCCAACGAGCTGATGTCCAAGCGCATCCAGCCGAAGGAATGGCTGAAGCGCGCGCAGGCGGCGGTCGACAAGGCGGCCAAGGACCCGGCGTCCAAGAAGAACCACCGCGACTGATCACGTAAACCCGGAACACCAGGGGCAGGATGCCATGCGAAAAGGGCAGAACCGGTTCGTCGCGGGGTTTCTCCTCGCACCTTTGGCTCTGTATCTGATCTTCGTGATCTGGCCTTACCTACAGACCATCGGTTACTCCTTCACCGACTGGAAGGGCCAGTCGCAGTCGTTCAGTTTCGTCGGCCTGGACAATTACAAGGCGTTGTTCCAGGACGACGTATTCCTCCAGGCGATCTGGCACAACATCCTGTTCCTGGTGTTCATCCCGGTGATCACCATCCTGCTCGCCCTCTTCTTCGCCTTCATGGTGAACGCGGGCGGGCGGGGTGGCGCCGGCGGTGTCCAGGGCGTCGCGGGCTCACGCTTCTACAAGATCGTGTACTTCTTCCCGCAGGTCCTGTCACTTGCGATCGTGGCGGTGCTCTTCGGAGCCCTCTACCGCAGTGACAGCGGCGGTCTGCTCAACGGCCTGCTGATCAAGCTCGGCCTGGTGGACGGCAACAACCCCATCGAGTGGATGAACGAGCCCGACCTGGTGCTCTGGTGCCTGATGGCGGTCGTCGTCTGGCACGGCGTCGGCTTCTATCTGGTGCTGTTCTCCGCCGCCATGCAGTCCATCCCGAAGGACATCTACGAGGCGGCGCTGCTGGACGGCGCGAGCCGCACCCACACCTTCTTCCGGGTCACCCTGCCCCTGCTCTGGGACACGGTGCAGACCGCCTGGGTCTATCTCGGCATCATCGCGATGGACATGTTCGTCCTCGTCTCGACCATGACCCAGGGCACCGGCTACGGCGGCGGTCCCGACCACCACAGCGAGGTCATGGCGAACGTCATGATGCGCAACTTCCTCTACTTCGGGAAGAGCGGCTACGCCTGCGCGATGGGCGTCGTCATGCTCCTTCTCACCCTGATCCTGTCCGTGGTCACGCTGCGCGCCACCCGCCGCGAGCGCATCGAGTTCTGAGCGGGAGACACGACTATGAGCGCACCCATCACGGAGCCGGCGAAGGTCGACGGCGCCGCAGTACCCCCGCAGCGAGGCGCCCGGAAGGCCCCGCCGCGGCCGGGCGACAAGCGCACCGAGGGCGTGGCCCTCAACGTCTTCTCGCACGGGTTCCTCGCCCTGTGGGCGATCCTCATCATCCTGCCGCTGCTCTGGCTGGTCCTGAGCTCCTTCAAGACCGACGCGCAGATCGGCGGCTCCGCCCTCGGCTGGCCCTCGAACTGGCAGTTCGACGTCTTCAGCCGCGCCTGGAACAAGGGCATCGGCGACTACTTCACCAACACCCTGATCGTCCTGGTGTTCTCGGTCCCGCTGACCATGCTGCTCGGCGCGATGGCGGCGTACGTGCTGGCCCGCTACGAGTTCCCGGGCAACCGGATCGTCTACTTCTTCTTCGTCGGCGGGGCCATGTTCCCCGTCTTCCTGGCCCTGGTGCCGCTGTTCTTCATGGTCAAGCGTCTCGACATGCTGAACACCTACCAAGGCCTGGTCCTGGTGTACGTGGCCTACTCGCTGCCGTTCACCGTGTTCTTCATGCACGCCTTCTTCAGGACGCTGCCCACGGCGGTCTTCGAGGCGGCGGTGCTCGACGGGGCCTCGCACACCCGGGCGTTCTTCCAGGTCATGCTGCCCATGGCCAAGCCCGGACTGCTCAGCGTCGGCATCTTCAACGTGCTGGGCCAGTGGAACCAGTACATCCTGCCCTCGGTGCTGATGCAGCCGCAGACGAGTTCGGACCCCGAGCGCTACGTGCTGACCCAGGGCCTCATCCAGCTCCAGCAGCAGCAGGGGTACGCGACCGACCTGCCCGTGCTGTTCGCCGGCGTCACGATCGCCATGGTCCCGATGCTGATCGTCTACCTGTCCTTCCAGCGCCAGGTCCAGGCCGGTCTCACTTCGGCGACGCTCAAGTAACGAATCATCCCGTCCGTCCCATGCGCCACCTCCGTCCCGGGGGTGGCGCATGTGCGTGCGGGTCAGGTCACGATTCGAACATGACTGGGCGCCCCCGATTTCCGTCAAGGACTTGACTGCGGTAACCCGTTCAGCGGAGCTTGGAGTTCACAACTTGTAAGTGACCGGGGTCCCGTTGACGTGACCCAGATCACACGGGCGGCATCGGGGCCGCCCGGCTGAGGGCAGGAGTGGATGAGTCGATGGAGACTCCGGGGTCGCAGTCGTCGCTGCACCGAGCCAATCTGGAGCGCGTCGTGCGAGCGGTGCGGCTGGCCGGTTCGCTCACGCAGGCGGAGATCGCGAGGACGACGGGCCTGTCGGCCGCGACCGTTTCCAATATCGTCCGTGAACTCAAGGACGGCGGAACGGTCGAGGTCACACCCACTTCGGCCGGCGGCCGCCGGGCACGCAGCGTGTCCTTGAGCGGCGACGCCGGCATCGTCATCGGCGTCGACTTCGGGCACACCCATTTGCGCGTCGCCGTCGGGAATCTGGCCCATCAGGTGCTGGCCGAGGAGTCCGAGCCGCTGGACGTGGACGCGTCCGCCGCGCAGGGCTTCGACCGGGCCGAGGAGCTCGTCAGTCGCCTGATCGCAGCAACCGGGGTCGACCGGTCCAAAATCGCGGGTGTGGGGCTCGGCGTGCCGGGCCCCATCGACGTGGAATCGGGGACCCTGGGGTCCACCTCGATCCTGCCGGGCTGGACCGGCGCCAGGCCCGCCGAGGAGCTGCGGGGGCGGCTCGGCGTGCCGGTGCACGTGGACAACGACGCCAATCTGGGCGCGCTCGGCGAGATGGTCTGGGGCAGCGGGCGAGGGGTCCGCGATCTCGCGTACATCAAGGTCGCCAGCGGCGTCGGCGCGGGTCTGGTCATCGAGGGCAAGATCTACCGCGGCCCGGGTGGCACAGCGGGAGAAATCGGGCATATTACACTTGATGAATCCGGCCCCGTGTGCCGTTGCGGCAACCGTGGCTGTCTGGAGACCTTTGCGGCGGCGCGCTATGTGCTGCCGCTCCTCCAGTCCAGTCACGGCACCGATCTGACCATGGAGGGCGTGGTCAGGCTGGCGCGGGACGGAGATCCGGGCTGCCGTCGGGTGATCGCCGACGTCGGTCGCCACATCGGCAGTGGAGTCGCGAATCTCTGCAATTTGCTGAACCCGAGTCGGGTGGTCCTCGGCGGCGATCTCGCCGAGGCCGGTGAGCTCGTCCTCGGGCCCATAAGGGAGTCTGTCGGCCGCTACGCGATCCCCAGCGCCGCACGTCAACTCTCGGTGTTGCCAGGGGCACTTGGGGGCCGTGCGGAGGTGCTCGGAGCGCTCGCTCTCGCACTCAGCGAGATGGGCGATTCGACCCTTTTGGATGGCTCTCTCACGGCTGCGGCTCCTGCCTTCACTTAGAGAACGCATGGCACCGTTGCCATCTCGTTAAGTATTTACTTCTTGACGTCGCACGTGTGGCCGAGTTGACTCCAGTCCACCTCGGCCGCAACGACGCGGCCTCGTCAGGGAGGTTTGAGAATGAACACGCAGATGCGTCGTGCCGCCGTTGCCGTTGCCGCTGGTGCAATGGCTGTCTCGCTCGCCGCTTGTGGCAGCGCCAAGGAGTCGGGCGGCAGCAGCGACAGCTCCGCCAGCTCCGCGAAGAAGGGCGACGCGATCAAGGTCGGTCTGCTCCTTCCGGAGAACCAGACGGCCCGCTACGAGAAGTTCGACAAGCCGCTGATCGAGAAGAAGGTCGCGGAGCTCACGAACAACAAGGGCACGGTCGTCTACGCCAACGCGAAGCAGGACGCCAGCACCCAGAACCAGCAGGTCGACACCATGATCACCAACAAGGTGGACGTGCTGATCGTCGACGCTGTGGACGCCGCCGCGATCAAGAGCTCGGTCCAGAAGGCCAAGGACGCCGGCATCCCGGTCGTGGCCTACGACCGCCTCGCGCAGGGCCCCATCTCGGGCTACACCTCGTTCGACAACAAGACCGTCGGCAAGACGCAGGGTGAGGCGCTCCTCCAGGCGCTCGGCTCCAAGGCCAAGTCCGGCAAGATCGTCATGATGAACGGTTCGGTCACCGACCCGAACGCCGCTCAGTTCAAGGCCGGCGCCCACGAGGTGCTCGACGGCAAGGTGAACGTGGGCAAGGAGTACGACACCAAGGAGTGGAAGCCGGAGAACGCCAACGCCAACATGGAGGCGGCGATCTCGGCTCTCGGCAAGAAGAACATCATCGGTGTCTACTCCGCGAACGACGGCATGGCCGGCGGTATCATCACCGCGCTGAAGGCCGCCGGCATCAAGGTCCCGGTCACGGGCCAGGACGCCGAGCTCGCCGGTGTGCAGCGCATCCTCGCGGGTGAGCAGTTCATGAGCGTCTACAAGCCGTACGCCCCGGAGGCCGACGCGGCCGCCGAGCTGGCCGTCGCGCTCGCCCAGGGCAAGTCCCTCGACACCGTCGCCAAGGACAAGGTCGACAGCCCGACCGACAAGCAGATCCCGTCCCTGCTGGTTCCGGTCACCTCGCTGACCAAGGACAACATCAAGGACACCGTCGTCAAGGACGGCCTGTACACGGTCCAGGACATCTGCACCCCGGCCTACGCCGCGGCCTGCAAGAAGGCCGGCCTGCAGTAAACAACCGCGAGTAGCCAACGCGTACGGGAATTCGCCGCAGAGTTCCCGTACGTGACTCGTGCGATCCAAAGCTCCTCCGGTGCCCCGCATCCAACAGCCCCGCAAGCTAAGCGGGGCACCGGAAGGAACCCCCACCGCAAACTTCTGCACAACCTCCCGCCGGGTCAGGCGGCGAAGGAGATGGTTCACGTGTCCGCTACGCCTGTTCTGGCGTTGCGCGGGGTCTCCAAGCGATTCGGTGCCGTCCAGGCGCTCACCGATGTAGAGCTTGAAGTCCACGCCGGTGAAGTGGTCGCCCTGGTGGGCGACAACGGCGCCGGAAAGTCCACGCTGGTCAAGACGATCGCCGGCGTGCACCCCATCGATGAGGGCTCCATCGAATGGGACGGCAAGGCCGTTCAGATCAACCGCCCGCACGACGCCCAGAACCTGGGCATCGCGACGGTCTACCAGGACCTCGCGCTCTGCGACAACATCGACGTCGTGGGGAACCTCTACCTGGGTCGCGAGCTCAAGAAGCGCGGTGTCCTGGACGAGGTCGAGATGGAGCGCCGCTCCCGCGAGCTGCTGGACACGCTGTCCATCCGCATCCCCAGCGTCCGCATCCCGATCGCCTCGCTCTCCGGCGGTCAGCGCCAGACGGTGGCGATCGCCCGTTCGATGCTCGGTGAGCCCAAGCTCGTCATCCTCGACGAGCCCACCGCGGCCCTCGGCGTCGAGCAGACCGCCCAGGTCCTCGACCTGGTCGAGCGCCTGCGCGAGCGGGGTCACGCGGTGATCCTCATCAGCCACAACATGGCTGACGTGAAGGCCGTGGCCGACAAGGTCGCCGTTCTGCGTCTGGGACGCAACAACGGCATCTTCGAGGTCAAGTCGACCTCCCAGGAAGAGATCATTTCCGCCATCACGGGCGCCACGGAGAACGCCGTGACCCGTCGTGCGGCGCGCAGCGGGGAGGCTCAGAAGTGAGCATCGACAAGACTTCTGAGACCGGTTCCCACGAGGTGGCGAACCCGGAGGCGGCCGCCAAGGCGGTCACCGCCGTCGACCCGCGCCTGCTCGTCCGTGAGCAGGGCTTCGCCGGTTACGTCGGCGAGTTCAAGCGCAAGATGAAGTCCGGTGACCTGGGTTCCATCCCGGTCGTCATCGGCCTGATCGTCATCTGGGCGATCTTCGCGAGCCTGAACGAGAACTTCCTCACCGCGGGCAACCTGTCCGACATCTCCGTCGCCATGGTCGGCACGGGCATGATCGCGGTCGGCATCGTCTTCGTGCTGCTGCTCGGTGAGATCGACCTGTCGGTCGGTTCGCTCTCCGGTCTGGCCGGCGCCACGTTCGCCGTGCTCAGCGTCACGCACGGCATGAACGAATGGCTGGCGTTCGTCCTGGCCATCCTCACCGGCACGGTCGCCGGCGCGGTCCAGGGCTTCGTCTTCGCGCGCATCGGTGTGCCGGCCTTCGCCGTCACCCTGGCGGGTCTGCTGTTCTGGAACGGCCTCATGCTCCAGATCCTCGGCAGCAACGGCACCATCAACCTGGACAGCGAGGGCGTCGTCGCCAAGCTGACCAGCTACTACTTCACCGATGTCGCCGCCGCCTACGTGCTCGCCGTCGTCGTGACCGCCGGGTTCTTCGTCAGCTCCTTCCTCGGCAACAAGCGCCGCGAGGCGGCCGGTGTGCCGTCCCGCCCGGTGGGCGAGACCATCGTCCGCACGGTGCTGCTGGGCATCCTCAGCTTCGGCGTGGCGATCATGTACAACCAGTACAAGGGTCTGCCGCTCGCCGTGGTGATCTTCCTCGCGGTCCTGCTGGTCACGGACTTCATCCTGCGCCGTACCGCCTTCGGCCGGAAGATCTTCGCGCTCGGTGGCAGCGTCGAGGCCTCCCGCCGTGCCGGTATCAACGTCGAGCTGATCCGCATCTCGGTCTTCTCGATCTCCGGCACCTTCGCCGCCGTCGGCGGTCTGTTCATCGCCTCGAAGATCGCCTCCGCCAACCAGGGCGCCGGCGCCGGTGACCTCCTGATGAACGCCATCGCGGCGGCCGTCATCGGTGGCACCAGCCTCTTCGGTGGCCGTGGCCGCACCTGGAACGCCCTGCTGGGTGTCCTGGTGATCGTCTCCATCCAGTACGGTCTGGCCCTGCAGGGCATCGCCTCGCCGGTCCAGTACATGATCACCGGTGGCGTTCTGCTCGCCACGGTCGTCATCGACGCCGTCACCCGCAAGACCCAGAAGACCGCGGGTCGCGCGTAGGGTTTCCACCCACTCAAGCCTGTGCCCGGCACCAATGGCGGTGCCGGGCACAGTCACGTCCGGACGGGAACACGTGTTCCCGTCCGGTTGATCCGTTCGTGTGGCGTGGATCGCCGGGCCCGGCCCGCGCCCGAAAAGGCGGAACATTAGACTCGACGAAGCCCGGCAACAGCTCAACTGCAAGGAGGCACGGGTGGCGCTGCTGACCCGCATCACGGGACCGCGCGATCTGGACCGGCTCAGTCTGGAGCAGCTGGACCAGCTGGCCGGCGAGATCAGGACCTTCCTCGTCGACGCGGTCTCCAAGACCGGCGGCCACCTCGGCCCCAACCTCGGTGTCGTGGAGCTGACCATCGCCCTGCACCGCGTCTTCGAGTCACCGAAGGACAGGGTGCTGTGGGACACGGGCCACCAGTCCTACGTCCACAAGCTCCTCACAGGCCGCCAGGACTTCTCCCGGCTGAAGATGAAGGGCGGCCTCTCGGGCTACCCGGCACAGGCCGAGTCCGAGCACGACGTCATCGAGAACTCGCACGCCTCCACCGTCCTCGGCTGGGCCGACGGACTGGCGAAGGCGAACGAGGTCCTCGGCCGCGACGACCACGTGGTCGCCGTCATCGGTGACGGCGCCCTCACCGGCGGCATGGCCTGGGAGGCGCTGAACAACATCGCCGACGCCAAGGACCGCCCGCTGATCATCGTCGTCAACGACAACGAGCGTTCGTACGCGCCGACCATCGGCGGCCTCGCGAACCATCTGGCGACCCTGCGGACCACCGACGGCTACGAGCGGTTCCTGGCCCGCGGCAAGGACCTCCTGGAGCGCACCCCGGTCGTCGGCAAGCCGCTCTACGAGACCCTGCACGGCGCCAAGAAGGGCCTGAAGGACTTCATCGCCCCGCAGGGCATGTTCGAGGACCTCGGACTGAAGTACGTCGGCCCGATCGACGGCCACGACATCGAGGCCCTGGAGTCGGCCCTGGCCCGCGCCAAGCGCTTCGGCGGCCCGGTCATCGTGCACTGCCTCACCGAGAAGGGCCGCGGCTACCAGCCCGCCCTCCAGGACGAGGCGGACCGCTTCCACGCCGTCGGCAAGATCCACCCGGACACGGGCCTGCCGATCGCCTCCTCCGGCGCCGACTGGACCTCCGTGTTCGGCGACGAGATGGTCGAGCTCGGCAAGGAGCGCGAGGACATCGTCGCGATCACCGCCGCGATGCTCCAGCCGGTCGGCCTCGACCGGTTCGCCAAGGCGTTCCCCAAGCGGGTCTACGACGTCGGCATCGCCGAGCAGCACGCCGCCGTCTCCGCGGCCGGCCTCGCCACCGGCGGACTGCACCCCGTCTTCGCCGTCTACGCGACCTTCCTGAACCGTGCCTTCGACCAGGTCCTGATGGACGTGGCCCTGCACAAGTGCGGCGTCACCTTCGTCCTGGACCGGGCCGGCGTCACGGGCACCGACGGCGCCTCGCACAACGGCATGTGGGACATGTCCATCCTCCAGGTCGTCCCGGGCCTCAGGCTCGCCGCCCCGCGCGACGCGGACCAGGTCCGCGCCCAGCTGCGCGAGGCCGTCGAGGTGAAGGACGCGCCGACCGTCGTGCGCTTCTCCAAGGGCGCGGTCGGCCCGGCCGTCCCCGCGGTGGGCCGGATCGGCGGCATGGACGTCCTGCGGGAGCCCGGCACCGACACGCCCGACGTGCTGCTCGTCTCCGTCGGCGCGCTCGCCCCGATGTGCCTGGAGATCGCCTCGCTGCTGGACCGGCAGGGCATCTCCACCACCGTCGTCGACCCGCGCTGGGTCAAGCCGGTGGACGAGGCCATGGCGCCGCTCGCCGAGAAGCACCGCGTGGTGGTCACCGTCGAGGACAACTCCCGGGTCGGCGGTGTCGGCTCGGCCGTCGCCCAGGCCCTGCGCGACGCGGGCGTCGACCTCCCGCTGCGCGACTTCGGCATCCCGCCGCGCTTCCTCGACCACGCCTCCCGCGCCGAGGTCATGGCCGAGATCGGGCTGACCGCGCCGGACATCGCCCGGCAGGTGACCGGCCTCGTCTCCAAGCTCGACGGCCGCTACGAGGGCAGCGCCGCGCAGGCCGTGGACGCCGTACAGCCCGCGCGCGACTGACGCCTCCCCACACGGCCGATGGGCCGGTTCCAGCACCCTGTACGGGTGGTGGAACCGGCCCGTCTGCGTGATGCCCGCCGCGTCGGGGCATACGTGCTACCTGCCCTCTCGATCATGTCGAGGACGACAAGCGTGGGAGGTACGTCCGTGAGCAACACCCTCTTCAGGACGAAGAAGGTCGAACAATCGATCTTGGACACCGAGGAGCCGGAGCACGCGCTCAAGAAGTCGCTGTCCGCTCTGGACCTCACCGTGTTCGGCGTCGGCGTCATCATCGGCACCGGCATCTTCGTCCTCACCGGCAAGGTGGCCAAGGAGAACGCGGGACCCGGGGTCTCGCTGGCCTTCGTCGCCGCGGGTGTCGCCTGCGCGCTGGCGGCCCTCTGCTACGCGGAGTTCGCCTCCACCGTCCCGGTCGCGGGGTCCGCGTACACGTTCTCCTACGCCTCGCTCGGCGAGCTGCCCGCCTGGATCATCGGCTGGGACCTCGTCCTGGAGTTCGCGCTCGGCACGGCGGTGGTGGCCGTCGGCTGGTCCGGCTACGTGCGGTCCCTGATGGACAACGCGGGCTGGCACCTGCCCGCGTCGCTCGGCGGGCGCGACGGGGCCCACGGCTTCGGCTTCGACATCCTCGCCGCCGCGCTGGTGCTGGTGCTCACCGCCATCCTCGTCGTCGGCGTGAAGCTCTCCGCCCGGATCACCACGCTGGTCGTCGCGATCAAGGTCACCGTCGTCCTGATCGTGATCATCGCGGGCGCCTTCTTCATCGAGGGCAAGAACTACTCGCCCTTCATCCCCCCGGCGCAGACCGTGGAGGCGGGCACCGGCATCAAGTCGCCGCTCAT
The DNA here is from genome assembly GCF_000725495.1 of Streptomyces aureus. Taxonomy (GTDB): domain Bacteria; phylum Actinomycetota; class Actinomycetes; order Streptomycetales; family Streptomycetaceae; genus Streptomyces; species Streptomyces aureus_B. The sequence continues at coordinate 577,873 of NZ_JNZD01000013.1, read as the reverse complement.
CCAGATCATGTTCGGCTGGGCGCCGACGAACTTCGGCGTGCTGGGCATCTTCACCGCGGCCTCGGTCGTGTTCTTCGCCTTCATCGGCTTCGACGTGGTCGCGACGGCCGCCGAGGAGACGAAGAACCCGCAGCGGGACATGCCGCGCGGCATCCTCGGCTCGCTCGTCATCTGCACCGCGCTCTACGTCCTGGTGTCGATCGTGGTCACCGGCATGCAGAAGTACACCGAGCTGTCCGTGGACGCGCCGCTCGCGGACGCGTTCAAGGCGACCGGACACCCCTGGTTCGCCGGTGTCATCAGCTTCGGCGCCGCCGTCGGCCTGACCACGGTCTGCATGATCCTGCTGCTCGGCCAGACCCGCGTGTTCTTCGCGATGAGCCGTGACGGACTGCTGCCGCGCTTCTTCTCCCGCGTCCACCCGAAGTTCCGCACCCCGCACCGGCCGACCATCCTCCTCGGCGTGATCATCGCGATCCTCGCGGGCTTCACCAGCCTCAGCGAGCTCGCCGAGCTGGTCAACATCGGCACGCTCTTCGCCTTCATCGTGGTCGCGGTCGGCGTCGTCGTGCTGCGCCACACCCGTCCCGACCTGCCCCGCGCCTTCCGCACCCCGTGGGTGCCGTGGGTGCCGATCCTGTCGGTGATGGCGACCCTGTGGCTGATGCTGAACCTGCCGGCGGAGACCTGGCTGCGGTTCGCGGTGTGGATGGTGATCGGGATCGTCGTCTACTTCCTCTACGGGCGCTCGCACAGCCGCCTGGCCCGCCGCCCGGAGGCGGTCGGGGGCAGCGGCCCCCAGAACCCGCCCGGCCCCTCGGCCGGATAGCCGGCCCGCGGCGTCCCACGGCCCCGTGTCCCCCGCATCGGCCGGGAGGCGCGGGGCCGCGGTGTGTCCGTGGCTCGTCGGATCCGTCCGGGCGTCGGGTGCGCGGCACGTCCGCAGTGCGTCGCGTCCGGCCGGCCGTCGGGTGCGCGGGGGATTCGTATCGGGTCGCGTCCGTCCGGGCGTCGGGGGCTGGGCACGTTCGCACCGTGTCGCGTCCGTTCCGGCGTCAGGGCCGGGGAGGTGGTCAGGGACGGGGGCGTACGGAGCGCGGTCCCGTGACCTCGGCTCCCAGGCCGGTGACCCGCCGCCGCAGCTCGCGGTCGGCCGTGACCACGAGGCAGGGGCGGCCACCGGCCTCCGCCACCAGTTCCACCATGCGGTCGTCGCCGCTGCCCGGTGCCTCGTCCACCCGGACCCCGGGAACGGAGGCGACGCCGCGCGCCGCGCCCTCGACCACCAGGACGATCTCCAGCGGGCCGGGCCGTCCGGGCAGACCGGGCCCGGCGAGGTCCGCCAGCCGGTCCCTGAGCCGCTCGGCGGCCCCGCGGCGGTCCCGCCACCAGCCGTCCGGGACGGACCCCACCACATTGGCGCCGTCCACGACGAGCAGCGTCACCCCGTCCGGCGGCGCGGCCGCGTCGCGCGGATCCGTGTCGTCCTGCCCGTCCGTGCCGTCCTGCCGGTCCGTCATGCGTTCATCCTGCCGGAGCGTGGGCCGCCCAGTCCCGGGTCACGACCGAGACGGCCTCGGCCACCCTGGCCGTCTGCGAGGGCTCGGTCCGCGGCCCCGGTGCGAACTCCACGTGCAGGAAGGGGACCCCGGCGGCGGCCGCAGCCCGGCCCTGCACGTTCTCGTGCCCGGCGAGCGGACAGGAACGGACCCAGGCCCGGCACACGGCGAAGTGCCGCTCGCGGAGGGCGTCGGCGAGCGCGCGTCCGGCCCCCTCGCCGGCCGAACCGGCCCCGGACGAGGCGATCACGTCGTAGCGCGGAGCGGACTTGTGCGCGAAGCCGTGCAGCTGGATGCCGGGCAGCCGGCGCTCGACGAGTTCGGCGCAGATGGCGTCGAAGACGGTGTCCCGGCGGTGCGCCACATCCGCGGAGTTGCCCTCTCCGGATTCGCGATGTGCTCCCGCAATGATCAGGAGGCCACCGGGAGCGCCCCTGAGAACCCGTACGCCGAGGAGTTCCGACTTCTCGTCCGACACCGGATGGGGCACCTGTGCGGACCATCGGACGGGGTGGTCGAGGTCGAGGAAGACCCGTCCCCAGCCACGGGGCGCGGGGCCTTGGTCGACCCGGTCGTACACCTCTGCGAATCTGCGGCCGGTGGTGCTGTCGACGAGGGTGCGCACGGCGAAGTCGACCCCGGCGAGGCGCTGTTCCGCCTGTTCGCGGTGGTGGTCGAGGAGCAGCGTCACCCCGTCGGCGACGGTCCGGCGCTCGGTGCGCGAGGGGGGCCGGAAGGCGCCGTCGGGAGAGAAGCGCTCGGTGTAGGCCGCGACCGCGCGGTCCAGGTCCACGCTCGGCGGACCGTCCGCGCGGTGGTCCGCGGACGGGTCGGGGCCGGTGTCGTGCGAGCGGTGCATGGAGACCGCCCCCCATCCGGCGAGCGCGGTCAGAATCAAGAGAAGTGTTGCGATCGTTATCGTTCTGGAGCCGTTTGCCCTCATGGTTGTATCAAGATATCTCGGTGACCAGACGTCGTAGCCGCCGCATCCTGCCCACCCTTTCGGTCCCCCTAGTCCTCGTCGCCGCGCTGGCGGGATGCGGGCTCGTCGGGGGCGGTGACTCGGGCTCGGCGTCAAAGGGTGACGGGCGCTCGTTCACCGTGGCGGCGGCCGGCGACATCCTGATCCACCCGCAGCTGATCGAGCAGGCGACGGCGGACGCCAAGGAGACCGGCCGCGGTGTCGCCGGGCTGGACTTCGGTCCGCTCATGGCCGGGATCAAGCCGGTGATCAGCAAGGCGGACCTGGCGATCTGTCACATGGAGCCGGTGATCGGCACCCCGAAGGGCCCCTTCGAGAGCTATCCCAACTTCCTCATACCGCCGCAGATAGCCACGACCATCAAGGACGTCGGCTACGACACCTGCTCGACCGCCTCCAACCACTCGATCGACCACGGGTACGCGGGCGTCAAGCGCACCCTGGACACGCTGGACGCGGCGGGCCTCAAGCACACCGGATCCTTCCGCACGAAGAAGGACTCCCTCACTCCGCTGATCATGGACGTCAAGGGCGTCAAGGTCGCGCAGATCTCCTTCGCCTTCGGTTTCAACGCCCACGAGCTGCCCAAGGACAAGCCGTGGCTGGTCAACCAGAACGACCTGGGCCGGATCAAGGCGGCCGAGAAGCGGGCCCGCTCGGCCGGCGCCGAGGTCGTCATCCTCTCCATCCACTGGGGCCGTGAGCACCACCCCAACCCCTCGACCCCGCAGCTGAAGTTCGCCCGGCAGCTCGCCCGGAACACCGGAATCGACCTGATCATCGGGCACCACGCGCACGTCGTGCAGCCGATGGAGAAGGTCGACGGAACCTGGATCGCGTACGGCCTCGGCAACCAGGTCGCGCGGCACGACGTGCCGACCGGGCTCACCGAGGAGGGCGTGATCGGCTGGTTCCAGTTCACCGAGCGCGGCGGCAAGTGGGAGGTCGAGCCCCGCTACGAGCCGACCCTCGTGGAGATCCCGCCGGACGCCGAGGTCGGCGCCGACGGCACCCCGGTCGAGCCGGCGAAGGGCCAGGTCAAGGACTACCGGCTGGTGGACGTGGCGGCCGAGCTCAAGCGGGACGACCTGAGCGACCTGGAGCGGTCCCGGCTCCGGCTGGCCTTCGAGCGGACCGAGGGCACGATGCTCAACCGCGGCGCCGAGAAGGACGGGCTGAAGCCCCTGACGGAGATGCCGGGCTGAGGCCGCCCCGCGCCGCCACCGGCGCCCGGCCCGCCCCGGGCCGGGCGCCGGACCTCGTTCCGGCCCTCGGGCCGGGGGCCGCCCCCGGTCCGCGAGGCCCGGCGGGTGCTCCGGGCCGACGAGGCCGAAACGGGGGCGAACGTGGCCGGAACCCGACAGAACTGAATGAAAATGCCCATCCGTATTTCCGTGTTGCTCAGATCACTCTGACTCTGCACAACTTCTTACCTTCTTCGACGGTCTGACACGCGCAGAGACTCAGGTTCCCCATCCGTGGACCCGTGTCGCAGCCGCATCCGAGCCCCATCCGCGAGCGGACCGACCCACGCTCGTTCCGCCCGTACAACCGCTTGAGAGGACCAGTCCGTTGGCGTCATCGCCCCCGGCCCGGCAGCACCGCGCTCGCCGCAGAGCAGATATGTCGCTGCTTGGCGGCATACGACCGCCGATAGCGGTCCTGTCGGCGCTGCTCCTCTCCCTCGCGGCCGTCACGGCGCTCGTGCTCGGCCCGGCGGGCGACACGAGCCTGCCCAAGGCCGTCCAGACCTCGCAGCAGCACTTCGCGGAGGACGGCGCGATCGCCCTGCGCGCCTCCATCGACGAGTCGGTGACCGACCTCGACCGCTCCGCCGCCCTGTTCAGCGCCGGCGCCCCGGTCTCCGGTGACGCCGTGCTCGACAAACTGGGCAACACGTACCAGAAGTGGATGGGGACGGCGGTCATCGAGATCCGCTCGGGCAAGCTCGTCGCGGCCCGCGGCGAGACCGTCCCGCTGACCTCCCTGAACCGGTCCAAGCTCGGCGACGAGGACGGTCTCGCCCCGCGCATGGTGCGCCTGGAGAACGGCGAGGTCCGCCTGCTGTCCTTCGCGCTGCTGTCCTGGCCCGGCAAGCCCCAGCTGCTCCTCGTCGCCTCCAACAGCCTCAAGTTCCCCGGCATCAGCCTCGGCCAGTTCCGCGCCATCGCGGTGGTCGACCGCTCCGGGACGATCCTGAGCAGCGACGGCATCCCCGAGCCCGAGCAGGTCCTCACCGACCTCCAGCGCAAGGAGGTCGCCGCCTCCACCAAGCAGCTCAAGTCCTTCGCGAAGACGGCGGCGGACAAGGCCGGGAACCACCCCCAGAGCACCAAGGAGCCCGGCTCCGGCGGCTACCTGGGCGTGAGCGGCAGCCTGCTCGGCGGCACCTGGCTCAGCGACCGGTCCGTCGGCGGATACGCCACCCTCACCGCGACCGAGCCCGGCGAGACCACCACCGCGACCGCCCTCGGCCTCACCGTCGTCGCCATGGTCAAGGTCGCCGAGGACCCCACCCACTCCACCTCGCCCGTGTTCGGGCTCCTCGCGGCCGGTGCCCTCCTGCTCATCGGCGGCATCGCCGTCGCCGTCCTGCTCGGCACCGTGCAGCGGCCGCTCATCCGGCTCTTCCTGGAGTCGCGCCGCCTCACCCGCGGCGACCTGACCCGCCCCGTGAACGTCCCCGGCTACGGCGAGGCCCGCCGCATCGGCACGGCCCTGGAGCGACTGCGCGGCCAGCTGCTCGGCGAACCGGCGGAGCCGGACGACAGCCCCGCCCGGCCGCGCGGCCTGCGCCGCATCGGCACCCGCGGGCTCCTCTCCGTCTGCGCGGTCCTGCTGCTCGCCTGGTCGGCCCCGCTGCTGCTCATCCTCAACCGGGCCGACGGAACCGTGGTCGTGCCGCAGCAGCTGGTGAACGACCAGCGCGAGCGCACCGACACGCTCACCGACCGGGTGCGCCGCGCGCTCAACGAGGGCGAGGCCGACCTCCAGTCCGTGGCCACGCTCATCGGCGACCGCACCAGCCCCGAGGACATGACGAAGGTGCTGGACCGCACCCTCAACCAGCACCTGCGGTACCAGGCGCTCTACGTCGTCGACGCCTCCGGGGACGTCGTGGCCAAGGTCGGGGACGAGCCCAAGGAGGCCCGGCCCAAGCCGGCCACCGCCGACCCCATCCAGCTCCTCGGCCAGGGAGGCAAGAAGCCGCTCGTCGTCGGCACCGCCGAGATCCCCGGACGTGACGGATCCGCCCTGGTGGGCGAGTTCCGGATCGACTTCCTCAACTCGGTGCTCAAGCGTCCCGGCCTCGGCGTCGTCCGCCTCGTCGACGACAAGGGGCAGATCATCGCGGGCAACACCGGCTACCTCGCCTTCCAGTCGCTGCCCAGCGACCGCCTGAAGGACCTGGTCCTCGCCTCCGGCCAGAAGGTCGGCAAGTCCGCGCACGCCGCCGGTGTCCTCTACCGCGAGGACGGCGTGCAGATCGCCGCCGCGGCCCCGTTCGTGGGCGGCGGACCGGCCAAGCAGCTCGGCTGGACCGTCGTCAGCTGGCAGCCCGCGGACCGGCTGGAGATCCCCGAGTACGACGTCCAGCACCGCACGGTGCTCGCCGGACTGCTCGGCGCGGCCGCGGCCGCGGCCTGCCTCGGCTGGATGCACATCGTCGTGGCCCGGCCGCTGCGCGTCCTGGCCGGCCAGGCCGAGGCGCTGGCCGCCGGAGACCGCAAGACCGTCCTGTTCCCGCGCAACCACGACGAGGTCGGCGCGGTCACCCGCTCCCTGGAACTCGTGCGCCAGCAGCTCCAGGGACAGCGCAGACAGCAGCCGTCCGGGCGCCGCGGCGCACCGGACAGCGCTCACCAGCAGCACGTTAGGAACTGATCGGCCGTGCTCTTCCTCTACACCGTCCTGATGGCGGGCTGCGCGATCCTGCTGGTGGCGGGCATCGTCGAACAGCGTCGGCACTTCACCAACCTGGACAACATCCCCACCCGGGTGCTGGTCAACGGCATCCGCGGCAAGTCGTCCATCACCCGGTTGTGCGCCGGCGCGCTGCGCGGCGGCGGACTGACCACGGTCGCCAAGACCACCGGTACGGCGGCCCGGTTCATCCACCCCGACGCGACCGAGGAGCCGGTCTACCGCAAGTTCGGCATCGCCAACGTCGTCGAGCAGATCGGGATCGTCCGGCGCGCGGCCGCGTACAACCCGCACGCCCTGGTCATGGAGTGCATGGCCGTCATGCCGGCCCTCCAGGAGATCAACCAGTCCAAGCTGATCCGCTCCACGATCGGCGTCCTGTGCAACGTCCGTGAGGACCACCTCGCCGAGATGGGCCCCACCCTCGACGACGTGGCCCGCTCGCTCTCGCGCTCCATGCCGGAGGGCGGCATCTGCGTCACCGCGGAGAAGGACCGGTTCCACATCCTCCAGGAGGAGGCCGACTCCCGTGACTGCGAGCTGATCTACGCCGACCCCGACACCGTCAGCGACGAGGAGCTGCGCGGGTTCAGCTGGTTCACCTTCAAGGAGAACGTGGCGATCGCGCTCAAGGTCGCCGAGCTCCTCGGCGTGGAGCGGCAGACGGCCCTGCAGGGCATGTACGACGCCCCGCCGGACCCGGGTGTCCTCTCCGTCGAGCGGTACGTCACCGAGGACGGCAAGAGGCTCCGCTTCGCCAACGTCTTCGCGGCCAACGACCCCGAGTCAACGCTGATGAACATCAACCAGCTGCTCGACCTCGGCGCCATCCACCGCCCGCTCAACGTGGTCATCAACTGCCGTCCCGACCGCGTCGAGCGCAACGGCCAGATGGGCGAGATCATCCCCGAGCTGGACCCGGACAAGGTCTTCGTGATCGGCCACCCGGCCAAGAGCGCCATCGACGCGATCCCCGCGGAGTACCGCGGCCGCGCCGTCGACCTCGGCGGCGACAAGCGCGACCCCGAGGAGTTCATGGGGCTGCTGCTCGCCGAGCTCGGCACGGACAGCTCGCTGGTCGCCATCGGCAACATCCACGGCCAGGGCGAGCACCTCCTGGAGCACCTCGCCGAACTCCCCGCGGACGACAGCGCCGACGACGAGGCCGACGGCGGCTCCGGCGGGGGGGACGACCGCCGGGACGACGCCCGGGCGACCGGAGCCTCGCGCGACGCCGGAGCCCCGGCCACCCGCGGGCGCCGTCAGGTCCCGGCCGTGCGCGAGCACGTCGAGACCGTCCAGCTCTACGCCCCGCGGATCGACCCCTACCAGGGCTACTCGGAGGCGTACGAGACGCGGTACACGCCCCGGCCCGAGGTCCCGGTGCAGCGCACGGCCGAGGACCCCTACCCGCAGCAGGACCGCCCGCGGCGGCTGCGCCCCGAGCAGCCCCGGCAGGACCTCCAGCCGCGCGGCGGCCGGCCGCAGCAGCACGCGGAGCAGCAGCCGCACCGGCCCGAGCAGCCCTACGGGAACGGCGGACCGGAGCAGCGGCAGTACCAGAGCGCCGCTCCCGAGCAGCCGTACCCGGGCCGCGTTCCCGAGCAGCCGTATCCGGGCCGCGTTCCCGAGCAGCCGCACGACAGCGGCCGGCCGGAGCAGGCGCAGCGGCCCGAACCCGGCCGCGAGCCCTGGCCGGAGCTGCCCCGGGACACCTCCGGCACCCGTCCGCAGTCACCCGGGACCGGTGAACAGCCCATGACCCGCGGTCTGTTCGAACCCCGTGTCCCCCTCGCACAGCCCACCGACGACACCCAGCAGTGGCACAGCCCAGGAGAGCCCCGTTGATCCCCTCCGTCCTCACCCCCGAGATCGCCGCGATCGGCATCGGCCTGGGCCTGATGTTCTCGCTGATCTGCTACCTCACGACCAACCTCTCGCCCGGCGGCATGATCACCCCGGGCTGGCTGGCACTGACCCTCATCGAGGACCTCCAGCGCGCCGCGCTCGTCGTCGGCGTGACCGTGCTGACGTACGTCACCACGCTGCTGCTCCAGCGCTTCGTGATCCTCTACGGCAAGCGGCTGTTCGCGGCCGTCGTGCTGAGCGGCGTGCTGATCCAGGCCACCGTGATCATCGTGCTCCAGATGGAGTTCCCGCTGCTCTACGCCAACCAGACCCTGGGCTTCATCGTCCCCGGTCTCGTCGGTTACCAGCTGGTGCGTCAGCCCAAGGGGGCCACCCTGCTGTCGACCGGCACGGTCACGCTCGCCACCTACGTCGTGCTGACCGCCGGAATCCTCCTCGGCGCCATGCCCTCCGCCTGACACACCCGTTCTTTCCGTACCCCTGGAGCCGTCACCATGCCGAAGCGCAAAGGCCGTCCCGTCCTCCACGCTGCCACGGTCATCGCGCTGCTCGCGGGCAGCGCCTTCTTCACCTTCGAACTCCGCAAGGACGAGGACGCGAAGGTCCCGGCCGTGCAGGCCGTCACGGACAAGCCCGACCTCGAGAACTCGGGCAAGGCCACCGGCAAGCAGACCTGGGAGCGCCTGAACAACCCGACGCGCTCCGTGCTGCGCGGCGAGAACGGCGACATCCTCGCCACCTTCACCGACGGAGCCCGCACCGCGACCCTGCGGGGCCCCTCGCGCACCTTCACCGAGCCGGCCAACACCCAGAGCCGGGTGATGACCCAGGACTGGGTGCGCCTGATGCCGGAGGCCTGGCGCCAGGGGGCCGAGAAGGAGAAGTGGTTCAAGGACTGGTTCAAGGAGTACTACGGCAGCCAGGCCGACGACATCTTCGCCATCGCCTTCCAGTACGTCGACGGCGCACCGGTGAAGAAGGACGACGAGGGCGTCCCGTACGCGGGCGACGCGGTCTTCGGCCCGTTCAAGGAGGACGGCGTCGACCGCCTCGAGCAGAACGACTTCTACGACTACCTGGGCATCAACTACACCTTCCGCGACGGCACCTCGATGGTGGCGCGCAAGGAGCGCTACCGCGCCCTGGACTGCTCCGGGTTCATGCGGATGATCTGGGGCTACCGGGCCCGCTATCCCCTGATGGCGACGAACACCTCCGGCGACGGGCTCCCGCGCAGCGCCGACGGCATGGCCCGCTCCAAGATCGGCGTCGACATCCTGAAGATCACCGGTCCCTCGCCCTGGTACACGCGCCCCAAGAACATCGACGTGGTCCAGCCCGGTGACCTCCTCTTCTTCAAGATGGACCACCGCACCGGCAACCACATCGACCACGTCGCCATGTACCTCGGCGTGGACACCGACGGCCACCGCGTCTTCATCTCCAGCCGCAAGGAGGTCAACGGGCCGACCATGGGCGACAAGGGCGGAGCCTCCCGCATCGACGGCAACGGCTTCTACGCCCAGCTGCTGCGCAGCGCCAAGCGTCTGTGAACCGCTGACGGGGGCGGGCGCGCGCGCCCTCGCGGGCGGCCCGCCCCGGATCACCGGGTCAGCCGCCGGCGACTAAGGTGAAGCGGTGAACGTCGACTGGCTCATACGCGGTCGCGACGGCAGGCTCAGCGCCTACCTGCTGTCGGAGGCCACCGTCCGCTGCCGGGCGGAGCACGGACCCGGAGGCCCCTGGGACCCGCCCCGCACCGTGGGCGGCGACCAGCGTCTGCACTCCGTACTGGCCCTGGGCCAGGGGCCGGACCGCTACACCCATCTGGTCTCCTGGCGGCCGACGGTCAAGGGCCAGTCGGGCCTCGTCCACTCGACCCATTTCCGGCCGGACCTCGCCGCCCTCGACTGGAACCCCATCGGGCACCCCGACCGCAGCGGGGACCGGACGGGCAATCCGGCCGTCGCGGTCGACGCCCAGGGGCGCGCCCATGTCTTCGTGCGCAACGCGAGCGGCGGGGTCGGCATGACCGCCCAGAAGGAGAAGGGCGGCTGGGGGCCCTGGCACGACCTCAAGGGCCATGACGTCCGGGGAGACCTGGCGGCCGTGACGGGGACGTCGGGCCGTGTCGAGCTGTACGCGGCCGTCACCGGCGGGCTGTTGCACTGGAGCCAGGAGGAGCCGGGCGCGGTTCCTGCCCTGGACGAGGCGCTGGAGGCACCGGTGCGCCCGGACACCCTCCAGGCGCTGGCGACCTCCGCCGCTTCCACCACGCTCTTCTTCACCGACAAGTCCGGCGACGTGTGCGCCTGGCGCCCCGGCACCAGGCCCGTGGCCCTGCTCGCCTCGGCCGGCCCCGGCCCCGTCCGGGTCATCCGCTGTGAACTCGACGGCCACGACTGCACGTTGCTCGCCCAGCGCGCGGCGAGCGGCCGGGTGGCCTTCGCGGCCTACCCGACGGAGGACGAGTCGGCGGGCGCGTGGTGGACGGAGTCGGGGCCCGAACTCCCCGCCGACGCCCTGCTGTCGCTGGCCGAGGACGAGAAGGGCCGGGTGGTCGCCGCGACGCTCTCCCCGGGGACCGGCGAACTCCGCGTCACCCGGCGCAAGGACGAGCCCGGGATCGCGCTGGAGGCCTGGCGAGCGGTCTGAGACCGCCCGGCGAGCGGCCGTCACCGTCGGCGGTCCGGACCACCCGGCGAGCGGCCGGACACCGCCTGCGGTCCCACACCGCCCGGCGTCCGGCCCGGCACCGCCGTCCATGGACACGGGCCCGGCCGCCACCTGTCGAGGCAGCGGCCGGGCCCGTGTCCGCAGGTCAGGAACTCCCGCCCGTGGCGGGCGACTTCTTCGCCGACTCGGGGATCGCGGAGTCGGTGCGCAGGGCCTTCCACAGCTTCGAGGCCCCTGGTTCGGCGGCCACCACGCGGTTGGGGTCGATCCTGTCGTACGCCACCGGGAGCATGATCGTCTCCATGGTGGACGGGTCGACGCCGTTCATGCTCCGGCCGAAGTCGGCCAGCGCCGAGAGCGAGGCGAGGTCGGAGTCGGTGGTGAGCGCCCGGGTCAGACTGTCGGCGATCCGGTAGGTCTTGGCGGGGCTGCCCAGCAGGTCCTGCTTCTTGATCTCGGAGAGCAGCGCGGTCAGGAACCGCTGCTGCAGCCCGATGCGTCCGAGGTCGCTGCCGTCGCCGATGCCGTGCCGGGTCCGTACGAACTCCAGCGACTGCGTGCCGTCCAGCCGGTGTGTCCCGGCGGTCAGGTCGAGGCCGCTGGAGGTGTCGTGGATGTCCTTGTCGACGGTGACGGTCACGCCGCCTATCGCGTCCACCAGGCCCTTGAAGCCGGCGAAGTCGATCTCCATGTAGTGGTCCATGCGGATCCCGGAGATCTTCTCCACGGTCTTCACCACGCAGGCCGAACCGACCTGGGAGTAGATGGAGTTGAACATGACCCGCTGTGCGGAGGGCACCTTCGTGCCGTCCGCCCGGGTGCACTCGGGGCGGGTGACCAGGGTGTCGCGCGGGATGCTGACCGCGAAGGCCTTCTGCCGGCCCTCGGGTATGTGCATCACCAGGGCGGTGTCGGACCGCGCCCCGGAGACACGACCCGTCTTGAGCGCCGCGTTCGCGCCGGCGCGCGAGTCGGAGCCGAGGACCAGGATGTTCTGCCCCGAGGTGGGCAGCTTCTCGGGCCGGTCGTCGCCGAGCGCCTCGTCGAGGTCGACGCCCTTGATGTTGCCGTCCAGGTCGCTGTAGAGCCAGTAGGCGGTGCCACCGGCGGTCAGCAGCAGGACCAGGAGCGTCAGCAGGACGATGCGTCCGCGGCGCCTCCGGCGTGGCCCGGTGCCGCGCCGTCCGGTGCCGCGCCGTCCGGTGCCGTGCGTCTCGTCGCCGGGCCGCTTTTCGGGCAGGGCGTTGTACGTCATGGGGTGGGGTCCTCTCCTCACGGGCTCCGCGCGAGCGGAGTTGTGGGGTCCGGGAGGGGGAGCCGGCCCGACGGGAACGAAGCGGTGCAGTGCGAACTATAGGTGCCCTGACGAGCGCGTTTTACAGGGGGATGGCTTCTCGTTGAACCTCAGGTGAACGCCACGTTGCCTCTCGTTGACTCAGCGGGAACCTTGGCTAAGAATGTGCAGGTCCTGTGATCATCGGGTGGAGGGGGCTCGTGTCCGAGCTCACGGGACGGTGGTCGTCGCGCGGCAGGGGCCGCGGATCCGCCGGGTCACGGGGGTGCCCAGTGTCAGCTGATCGATGAACTCACTGGGTGAGTTGTCTCGGTAGGAGTCAAATTGACGCATCATCCGCGTCTCGGCGTTGTCGTTCCGTTCCAGAATGTCGAGGCTTATCTCACAGAGTGTCTGGAATCGATAGCGCGTCAGTCGTTCCGCGACTTCGAGGTGATCCTCGTCGACGACGGCTCCACCGACGGTTCGACACGTATCGCCGCCGAGTTCTGCGCCGCCGACCCGCGCTTCCGGCTCGTCCGGCAGGACGCGCACGGTCCCGGACACGCCCGGAACACCGGCCTGCGGGCCATGCACCCACGCGCCGAGTTCATCGCCTTCGTCGACGGTGACGACGTCATCCCCGAGTACACCTACGAACTGCTGACGCGCACCCTGCAGGAGTCCGGCTCGGACTTCGTCTCCGGCAACGTGCAGATGATGAACTCCACCACGAAGTGGCAGTCGCCCCTGCACCAGAGCCCGATGCAGAAGAACCGGCGCGGCACCCACATCACGAAGTTCGACGCGCTCATCTACGACCGGACGGTGTGGAACAAGCTGTTCCGGCGGTCCTTCTGGGACTGCCACTTCATCAAGTTCCCCGAGGGCGTCCTCTACGAGGACTCCTGGGTCAACATGTACGCCCACTTCCGGGCCGCCAAGGTCGACGTCGTCACCGACGTCGTCTACTTCTGGCGCCGCCGCGAGGGCGGAGCCGCCCCCTCGATCACCCAGCGGCACACCGAGCTGTCCAACCTGCGCGACCGGGTCGCCGCCGTGCAGTCCGTGAGCCGCTTCCTCGCCGAACGCCGCTCCCGGCTCTACGAGGAGAGCAAGCGCAAGTACGACCTCGCCTGCCTCAAGTCCGACCTGATGCTCCACCTGAAGGTGCTCCCGGACGCCGACGAGGAGTACCGCGAGGCCTTCATGCGGTGGGCCAACGAGTTCCTCGACGAGGCGGACCCCGCCATCATCGACGGACTGCCGGCCGACGCCCGGATCAAGTGGCTGCTGGTGCGCGAGCGCCGGCTGGCCGAGCTGCTGGAGGTCATCGGCTTCGAGCGGCGCGGCGGTCCGATGCCCGTCCAGCGGCGTCTGCGCCGCTATCTGAACTACCCCTTCCTGGGCGACCGGGAAGTCGGCCTCGACAAGAAGGCCTACCGGCTGGACAAGGAGTTCTCGCTGCACGGGTCGCTGGAGGGCGCCCGTTGGAGCCCCGACGGCCATCAGCTCACCCTCACCGGCGCGGCGTACGTCCGCTACATCAACGTGCACAAGAAGCACATGTCGGTGAAGGCCGTCGCCCTGCGCAACAAGAAGCAGGGGCGGATGGTCCTCGGCACCGCGAAGACGACGTACGCGCCCCAGGCCACCGAACACTCTGCGCAGAATCGTTACTGCTACGACTGGGCCGGTTTCGAGACCCAGATCGACACCACGCGCCTCAAGCACAAGGGCGAGTGGACCGAGGGCACCTGGGACGTCGCCGTCGGCGTCCTGAGCCGCGGGCTGTTCCGCTACCGGGGCATCGGCCGCGGCGGCGCCGGAACCGCCGCCAATCCGCCGTACCGCTACGTCGACCGCAACACCCGCGTGCTGCCCGTGTTTCTGCAGGGCAAGCTCAAGCTGCGGGTGGAAGTCGTGCGCTGCCGGATCACGGGCCACCGGATCACCGGTGACCAGCTGGAGCTCAGCGGCGTCTACCTCGGTCCCCGGGTGCCCGAGTGGGGCAAGCTCCGTTTCACCAGCATGAGCGGCGCCGGACGCCATGACGCCGGCGTCCGCTTCCTGCCCGGCGGCGACGGCTGGTGCACCTTCACCGCCCGGATCCCGCTGGACGCCCTGGTGCCCGGACACCGCGCCGACGCCGCGTCCGGCGTGGACGTGCCCCAGTCCTGGAGCATGGGCAGCAACGGCTGGAAGACCACCTTCCACGTCGAGGGCCGCAAGATGACCATCTACCCGGTGGTCGCCGAGCAGACCCCCGACGGGCACTACCCCCTGCCCGCCCCGCTCCAGACCCGCGAGGGCGACCGCGAGGTCGTCGTCCACCGCAACGGCTCCGGCTATCTGGTGCTCTTCGAACGCGCCACCCTGCCGACGGCGACCGGTTTCGCCTGGCACGAGGACGGCTCCCTGGAGGTCACCGGCCGCTACCTGGCCGCCGACCGCCTCACCGAGCGCGAGTACCGCGACGCCCACCTGGTGGTCCGCTCGCGGGCCCACGGAGCCGAACGCCCCGTCCCCCTCCAGTGGGACGGCGACGCGTTCCGGGCCGTCCTGACCCCGGCCGCCATGCGCACCCTCGCCGGCGACATCCCCCTCGCGTCCGGACGCTGGGACTTCTTCCTGCGCCGCCAGGACCCGTCCGCGGTCGCCCGCGAGGACCGGCTGGGCGACCTCATGCTCAAGATCGAGCAGGAGATCGTCCCCGCCTTCCCCGCTCAGTACGAGGCGGCCGAACGCCGCTACGAGCTCCAGGCCGAGGCCTACGACCGGCTGTCCCTGCTCGTCCACTCCGCCATGCCGGACGACGCCCGCGGCCCGTACCGCCAGAAGCTGCTGCGCACCAAGGCCTATCCGGCGGCGCGCCGCGACAAGGTGCGCCCCGCGATCCTCCTGGACGCGTTCAAGGGCACCCAGTACTCGGACAGCCCGCGCGCCCTGCACGAGGAACTGGTGCGCCGTGGCGTCCCCCTCGACCACCTGTGGGTCGTCCGCGACGACCAGGTCCAGGTCCCGCCGACCGCCACACCGGTGCGCATGTGGTCCCCGCAGTGGTACGAGGCCCTGGCCACCAGCCGCTACGTGGTCGCCAACAACCACCTGCCCGACTGGTTCCACAAGCGCGACGGCCAGGTCGTCGTGCAGACCTGGCACGGCACCCCGCTGAAGAAGATCGGCCACGACATCGAGGCCATCCACTTCGCCGACCAGCGCTACCTGGAACGCGTCGAGAAGGAGGTGCGGAACTGGGACATGCTGGTCTCGCCCAACAGCTTCTCCACCCCGATCCTGCGGCGCGCCTTCGGCTTCCCGGGCGAGATGGTCGAGTGCGGCTACCCGCGCAACGACCTCCTGCGCCGGCCCGGCACCGAGCACCGGGAGCGGGAGATCCGCCGCCGGATCGGACTGCCCGACGGCAAGCGGGTCGTGATGTACGCGCCGACCTGGCGCGACGACCAGTTCTACGCGCCCGGCAAGTACAAGCTGGACTTCCGGATCGACCTGGAGGACGCGCGGGCCCGACTGGGCGCGGACCACGTGCTCCTGGTACGCCGTCACCCCAACGTGGTGGACCCGGTCCCCGGAGCCGGCGACGGCTTCGTCTTCGACGTCTCCGACTACCCGGACATGGCCGACCTGTCCCTGATCACCGACGTGATGATCACGGACTACTCGTCCCTGATGTTCGACTACGTCAACACCGGCCGCCCGATCCTGTTCTTCACCTACGACCTGGACCACTACCGCGACACCCTGCGCGGCTTCTACTTCGACTTCGAGGGCAAGGCCCCCGGACCGCTGGTGAGCACGTCCGGTGAACTGGTCGACGCCGTACGGGACATCGACGGGATCCAGGACGCCTACGCCGAGCGCTACCGCGCCTTCCAGCGGGAGTTCTGCGACCTCGACGACGGCTTCGCCGCGGCCCGGCTGGCCGACCGGATGCTGACCGCCGGAGGCGACCTCGCCCCCGGGGAGGCACGGGCCCCCGAAGCGGGCTCCGCGGCCACCCGGCACCAGGGGCGTCCCCTGACCCCGCTCTCCTGGGACGCGTTCGCGTCGCGGCCGACCTCGCAGGAGGCCGCGGCGGGCCCCGGCCGGCCCGTGAACGGCCTGCCCAGCCAGCCCGCGCGGGGCGACGCCGACGACAGCCGGGTTGCCCTCGGCAGGATCGCCGAGGGCATGGCCCGCTGACCGCGTACGGCCCGGTCACTTCATGAGCGTGTCCGCGGCGCCCCTTCGCAACGGCGCCGCGGCACGCTCCCTCTTCGCACGACAAGGAAAGCGCAGCATGTCTCCATCAGCCGCCAAGGGCCGCACGGTGATCTCGGGGATCGACGCCTCGGGCGCCTACCCCGTGGAGTACCGGTTCGCCCACGCGCGGGGCGGCAACCGGCACCTCACGGTCGTCTTCGCCAACATCGACGCCCCGGACGACTACGGCTGGGCCACCGGCGTCCTCGACAATCTGCGCTCCAACATCCTCTGGATCCGCGACCGGTTCGACGGCGGCAACACCTACTACCTGTGCAAGGACGGGGACTTCGGGGTCGAGCGGTCCGTGATCGGGCTCGTCCGGCGGGTGATGAACGCCCTCGGGCTGACGCCGGCCGACGTGACCCTGTGGGGCAGCTCCAAGGGCGGCAGCGCGGCCCTGTACTTCGGACTGCGCCACGGTTTCCGCAACATCGTCGCCAGCGTCCCGCAGCTGCGGATCGGCAGCTTCGTCCGCGACATGTATCCGCGCACCGGCCGCCACATGCTCGGCGAGACGATGCCCGAGGACATGGTCCGGCGTCTCGACACCGTCCTGACCGACCTGCTGGCCTCCGAGGCCAACCCGGCCGCCCACCTCTACCTGGTGTCCTCGCCGCAGGACGAGCAGTACGCCACCCAGATCGAGCCGTATCTGGGACTGCTCCAGCGGTACCCGAACTTCAACTTCCTCTACAGCGAGTCCCCGCACATCACCGGCCACGGCAAGGTCACCCAGCGCAACACGCCTCCGCTGCTCGGGATCGCCGGTCTGCTCGTGGAGGGCATCAGCCCGAGACTGGGCTTCACCCGGCACGGCTACGAGGAACCCGACGCCGACCGGTCGGGCATCACCGGGTTCCTCGCCGCGACCTCCGTCGTCCAGGACTGGCTCGCGGCACCTGTCGTCACCGCGCCGCCCCCGCACGACCCGCAGCCCGTGAGCGGAGCCGCCCTCACCGGCCGCGCACCCGGGGCGGTACGCGTCAGCATCTGGCAGAACGGCGTCTACCTGGCCTCGGCACCCGTCGGCCCCGAGGGCGACTGGACCTGGCGGCGCGAGGAGGGCTGGAGCACCGGCGAGCACACCGTGCGCCTCTTCGCCGTCGACCGGAACGGGATCCAGTCGGCCCGCACCGACGTGACGTTCACGACGTCGGACCGGATCACGCCGCCGCCGGTGCCGGAGACCACGGAACCCGAGCGGGACTTCGACACCGCCGGGGCCCGGGTCACCCTCCTGCCCCCGCTGCCGCACACCCCCGAACCGGGCCAGCAGCTCCTCTCGGGCGGCATCCGCTTCACCGGTGCCTCCAACGGCGCCACCCGCATCGGTTTCCGGAGGAACGGCACCCTGCTCGGCTCCTGCCCGGTCGCCCACGACGGCCGCTGGCTCTGGAACGCGGAGGGCGAGTGGGCCCCCGGTCCCCACACCGTCGAGATCGTCGCGGCGAACGAGGAGGGAGAGGCGTCCCCACCGGCGACCGTCACCTTCGACGTCATGTCCCTGTCCGCCCACTGAGCCGGTCCGCGGAGCCTGCCGGCCGCTGCCGATCCGGCGGCGCCCGCCCGAGGGCCGTACGCACGACAGCCGTACGCACCACAAGCCGCCCGCACGGCAAAGGGGGCCTCCGTCGCCGGAGGCCCCCTTCGGTTGCAGCGGTGGGGTGTTACGCCGGGACCGACGCCACGCCCGGCTCCAGGAACCGCTTGCCGCGCACCCGCTCCGAGACGCCCTCACGGTCCAGGTACGGCGTGATGCCGCCCAGGTGGAAGGGCCAGCCCGCGCCGGTGATCAGGCAGAGGTCGATGTCCTGGGCCTCGGCGACGACACCCTCGTCGAGCATGAGCCCGATCTCCTGGGCGACCGCGTCGAGGACCCGGTCCCGCACCTGCTCCTCGGTCAGGACGACGTCGCCCTGCTTCAGGAGCGCGGCGACCTCGGGGTCCAGCTCCGGCTTGCCGGAGTCGTAGACGTAGAAGCCGCGCTTGCCCGCCTTGACGACGGCCGCGAGGTTCGGGGAGACCGTGAAGCGGTCCGGGAAGGCCCGGTTGAGGGTCTCCGAGACGTGCAGACCGATCGCGGGACCGACCAGCTCCAGGAGGACGAGAGGAGACATCGGCAGGCCCAGGGGCTCCACCGCCTTCTCCGCCACGGCGACCGGGGTGCCCTCGTCGATGACGTTCTGGATCTCGCCCATGAAGCGGGTCAGGATGCGGTTCACGACGAACGCCGGGGCGTCCTTGGTGAGCACCGCGGTCTTCTTCAGCTTCTTGGCGACGGCGAACGCCGTGGCCAGCGAGGCGTCGTCCGTCTGCTCGCCGCGCACGATCTCCAGGAGCGGGAGGATCGCGACCGGGTTGAAGAAGTGGAAGCCGACGACCCGCTCGGGGTTCTTCAGCTTCGACGCCATCTCCGACACGGAGAGGGACGAGGTGTTCGTCGCGAGGATCGCGTGAGCCGGGGCGACCGCCTCGACCTCGGCGAACACCTGCTGCTTGACACCGATCTCCTCGAACACGGCCTCGATGATGAAGTCCGCGTCGGAGAAGCCCTCCGCCTTGTCCAGGACACCGGAGACCAGGGCCTTGAGGCGGTTGGCCTTGTCCTGGTTGACGCGGCCCTTGAGCAGCAGCTTGTCGATCTCGGCGTGGACGTAGCCCACACCCTTGTCGACGCGCTCCTGGTCGATGTCGGTCAGCACGACCGGCACCTCGAGGCGGCGCAGGAAGAGCAGGGCCAGCTGCGAGGCCATCAGGCCCGCGCCGACGACGCCCACCTTGGTGACCGGACGCGCGAGGGACTTGTCCGGCGCGCCGGCCGGACGCTTGCCGCGCTTCTGGACCAGGTTGAAGGCGTAGATGCCGGAGCGCAGTTCGCCACCCATGATCAGGTCGGCGAGCGCCACGTCCTCGGCGTCGAAGCCCTTCTGCAGGTCCCCGTCCTTGGCCGCGGCGATGATGTCCAGCGCGCGGTAGGCGGCCGGGGCGGCCCCGTGCACCTTGCCGTCGGCGATGAACCGGCCCCGGGCGACGGCCTGGTCCCAGGCCTCGCCGCGGTCGATCTCCGGGCGCTCGATCGCGATCTCGCCCTTGAGGACGGCGGCCGTCCACAGGAGCGACTGCTCCAGGAAGTCCGCACCCTCGAACAGCGCGTCGGCGATGCCGAGGTCGTAGACCTGGCCGCCCTTGAGCTGCTTGTTCTGGTTGAGCGAGTTCTCGATGATCACCGAGACGGCCTTGTCCGCGCCGATCAGGTTCGGCAGGATCGTGCAGCCGCCCCAGCCGGGGACCAGACCGAGGAAGACCTCGGGCAGCGAGAACGCCGGCAGGGCCGCGGAGACGGTCCGGTAGGTGCAGTGCAGACCGACCTCGACGCCACCGCCCATCGCCGCGCCGTTGTAGTACGCGAAGGTCGGGACCGCGAGGCCCGACAGGCGCTTGAAGACCTCGTGGCCGCCCTTGCCGATGGCGAGCGCGTCCTCGTGGCGCTTCAGCAGCTCGACACCCTTGAGGTCGGCACCGACCGCGAAGATGAACGGCTTGCCGGTGACGCCGATACCGACGATCTCGCCGGCCGCGGCCTCCTGCTCGACCTGGTCGACGGCGGCGTTCAGGTTCGCCAGCGACGCCGGGCCGAAGGTGGTCGGCTTGGTGTGGTCGAAGCCGTTGTCGAGGGTGATGAGCGCGAAGCGCCCGGCACCGAACGGCAGGTCGAGGTGGCGTACGTTCGCCGAGGTCACGACCTCGTCGGGGAACAGCTCGGCCGCTCCCTTGAGGAGTTCAGCGGTGCTCACTTGTCGCCTCCGGCGTCCTTGTGGTGCGGGTTCTCCCAGATCACCGTGGCGCCCATGCCGAAGCCGACGCACATGGTGGTGAGGCCGTAACGGACCTCCGGCTGCTCCTCGAACTGGCGGGCCAGCTGCGTCATCAGACGGACGCCGGAGGAGGCGAGGGGGTGGCCGTAGGCGATGGCGCCGCCGTACTGGTTGACGCGCGCGTCGTCGTCGGCGATGCCGTAGTGCTCCAGGAAGGCGAGGACCTGGACGGCGAAGGCCTCGTTGATCTCGAAGAGGTTGATGTCCTCGATCGACAGACCGGCCTGGGCGAGGGCCTTCTCGGTGGCCGGGATCGGGCCGTAGCCCATGACCTCCGGCTCGACGCCCGCGAAGGCGTACGAGACCAGGCGCATCTTGACCGGCAGGTCGTTCTCGCGGGCGAAGTCCTCGGACGCGATGATCGACGCGGTCGCACCGTCGTTCAGACCGGCCGCGTTGCCCGCGGTGACCCGGCCGTGCACGCGGAACGGGGTCTTCAGGCCGGACAGGTTCTCCAGCGTGGTGCCCGGGCGCATCGGCTCGTCGGCGGTGACCAGGCCCCAGCCCGTCTCGCCGGCGGCCGGGTTGGTGTTGCGCACCGAGATCGGCACCAGGTCCTGCTGGATCTTGCCGTTGGCGTACGCCTTCGCGGCCTTCTCCTGCGAGCGCACGGCGTACTCGTCGGCGCGCTGCTTGGTGATGGTCGGGTAGCGGTCGTGCAGGTTCTCGGCGGTCATGCCCATGAACAGGGCGGACTCGTCGACCAGCTTCTCGCTGACGAAGCGCGGGTTCGGGTCCACGCCCTCGCCCATGGGGTGACGGCCCATGTGCTCGACACCGCCGGCGATGACGACGTCGTACGCGCCGAAGCCGATGGAGCCCGCGACGGAGGTGACGGCGGTCAGCGCGCCCGCGCACATACGGTCGATGGAGTAGCCCGGGACCGACTGCGGCAGTCCGGCGAGGATGCCGGCCGTGCGGCCCAGGGTCAGACCCTGGTCACCGATCTGCGTGGTCGCGGCGATGGCGACCTCGTCGATCTTCTTGGGGTCAAGACCGGGGTTGCGGCGCAGCAGCTCCCGGATGGCCTTCACGACGAGGTCGTCGGCGCGGGTCTCGTGGTAGATGCCCTTCGGGCCCGCCTTGCCGAACGGGGTGCGGACGCCGTCGACGAAGACGACGTCCCTGACGGTACGAGGCACGATGGCTCTCCTCCAGATGCGGGATGGCACTGCTGCGCGACACACGCCTGAGCGCGCGCTCAGCACCCATGCTACTTACGAGTAACCAACCTGCCCAGTCCCGCGGGCGGGAGCGGCGAAGGTCACATCCGGAGGGCCGGCGCGTTCCGGCCCGGCGGCACCGGCGCACGCTCCCGGCGCCGGTGCGCGGTCCCGGCCCAGGATCTTGGCGTGATCTCGTCCCTCGTTCGACGGGCCGACCCGGCGGCGCCGCACCCGTTCGGGCGGATCTTCCGCACACACCCGGCGCACCGAGGCGCAACCAGGCGCGAAGGCCAGACCCCGGCGCACACCACGGGCCAACCGCGCGCCGGCGGGCAGGGGCGACCGCACCCCGGGTCGTGCGTCATGGTCCCGGAGCCGCGCCCCGCAGGTCGCGGCTCCGTACGTCGCTGCCCGGGAATGGGCCGTTCGGGTGAAGCCCGGTTACGGGGTGCTGACCGACAGGGCGGTCACCAGGGGCGGGGTGACCAGTTCGACCTGCCAGGGGCGGGCCCCGCAGGCGGTCAGGGCGGCGCTCACGGACTCCGCGTCGGGCGTCTTCGGCGGCTCCCAGCACACGCGCCGCACGGTGTCCGGGGTGATCAGGTTCTCCTGCGGCATGTTCAGCCGCTCGGCCAGCGCCGACACGGCGGCCCGCGCGGCGGACAGCCGGGCCGCGGCGGCCGGGTCCTTGTCGGCCCACGCCCGCGGCGGCGGAGGCCCGGTCACCGGCTGCCCGGGCTGCGGCAGCTCGGCGTCCGGCAGCGCCTTCGCGCGGTCGACCGCGGACTGCCACTGCTCCAGCTGGCGCCGCCCCATGCGGTGCCCGAAGCCGTTCAGCGCGGCCAGCGCGTGCACATTGGCGGGCACCGCGAGCGCCGCCTCGACGATCGCCGCGTCCCCGAGCACCTTGCCCGGCGAGATGTCCCGGCGCTGGGCGATGCGGTCCCGGGTCTCCCAGAGCTCGCGGACCACGGCCATCTGCCGGCGCCGGCGCACCTTGTGCATCCCGGACGTACGGCGCCAGGGGTCCTTGCGCGGCGGCGCGGGCT
Organism: Streptomyces aureus; assembly: GCF_000725495.1. GTDB lineage: Bacteria > Actinomycetota > Actinomycetes > Streptomycetales > Streptomycetaceae > Streptomyces > Streptomyces aureus_B. The sequence continues at coordinate 555,234 of NZ_JNZD01000013.1, read as the reverse complement.
CGGCCTGGGCGATGGCGTCGAACTCCTGCCGGGCCCAGTCCAGCTTGCCCTGCCGGTCGAGCTCCTTCTCCAGGGCGTCGCGCAGGTCGACCAGCAGTTCCACGTCGAGCGCGGCGTACCGCAGCCAGGGCTCGGGCAGCGGGCGCGTCGACCAGTCGACGGCGGAGTGCCCCTTCTCCAGGACGAAGCCGAGGACGCTCTCGACCATGGCGCCGAGGCCCACCCGGGGGAACCCGGCAAGGCGTCCGGCCAGCTCGGTGTCGAAGAGCGTGGTGGGGATCATGCCTATCCCGCGCAGGCAGGGCAGGTCCTGCGTCGCGGCGTGCAGCACCCACTCGGCCCCGGCCACGGCCTCGCCGAGACCGGAGAGGTCGGGACAGGCGACGGGGTCGATGAGAGCGCTCCCGGCGCCCTCGCGGCGAAGCTGCACCAGATAGGCGCGCTGGCCGTAGCGATAGCCGGAAGCGCGCTCGGCGTCGACGGCCACCGGGCCGGACCCGGCGGCGAAGGCGGCGATCACCTCGGCGAGGGCGTCGTCGTCGGCGATCACCGGGGGAATGCCCTCGCGGGGCTCGAGCAAGGGGATCGGCGCCGGTTCGACGTCGTCCGGAGGGGCGCCTCCGGTGGTTCGCAGTGAGCTGTCTGCTGCGGTCTCTTGGGCGTCGGATGGTCGTAAACCAGTCAGGTGAGCGCAAGGCGCGGTTCACGCGCGGGGGGAAGCGGGGAAAGCGGTCCCGGTGGTTCCGGTGGCGGGGAGGCCCGGCCGGTTCGGGGGAGGGGCGTCGGGGGCAAGGTGTCGGGGAGGGGTCAGTGGATGATTCCGGTCCGCAGGGCGACCGCGACCATCCCGGCGCGGTCGCCCGTGCCGAGCTTGCGGGCGATGCGGGCGAGGTGGCTCTTGACGGTCAGTGCGGACAGGCCCATGGAGACGCCGATGGCCTTGTTCGACTGGCCCTCCGCGACCAGTCGCAGGACCTCGACCTCGCGGCCGGACAGTTCGCGGTAGCCGCCCGGGTGGCTCGGGGCACCCGGGGGGCGGCGGTGCATACGGGCGGCGGCCGAGCCGATCGGCGCGGCACCCGGCCGGGTGGGGAGCCCGACGTTCGTACGGGTGCCGGTGACGACATAGCCCTTGACGCCGCCCGCGAGGGCGTTGCGCACGGCGCCGATGTCGTCGGCCGCCGAGAGGGCGAGGCCGTTGGGCCAGCCCGCGGCTCGGGTCTCGGAGAGGAGGGTGAGGCCGGAACCGTCCGGCAGGTGGACGTCGGCGACGCAGATGTCACGCGGGTTGCCGATTCGGGGACGGGCCTCCGCTACGGACGACGCCTCGATGACGTCGCGCACTCCGAGCGCCCACAGGTGGCGGGTGACGGTGGAACGGACCCGGGGGTCGGCCACGACCACCATGGCGGTCGGCTTGTTCGGGCGGTAGGCGACCAGGCTTGCGGGCTGCTCGAGGAGAACGGACACCAGGCCTCCTGGGGTGCGGGACGGGGCCGGCTCTGGGGGGTGAGCCAGGACGAACCGTGCTTTCAAGGTCACAGGGGTCTTCGGCACCAAACCTGTCGACCTTTAGGGAATGATCACGATGGGGTGAGTAACAATCCGTGCAATTCGGACACGCGATCGATCATCCGAAGATCGAACCGAGTCGTTCCGCGTCGATACGCGGCCGAAAGTGGCCGTATCGAGGCGCCCCCGGTAAGGAAAAGGAAAGGGCGCGCGCGTCGGCGCGCGCCCTTCGGAGGGTCAGCGGGACTGTGGTCCCCGGCGCTGCGGCAGGGTGACCACCGACGCGTCGCCCGGAGTCACCGGCGGCAGCCCGGCGATCTGGCACAGCAGGTCGCCCCAGCCGGCGAGGTGCGCGGCGGTGTCCGGTACGCCGCCGAGTCCCTCCCGGGGCGTCCAGGACGCGCGGATCTCGATCTGCGAGGCGGCCGGGCGTTCCGCGAGCCCGCCGAAGTAGTGCGAGCTCGCCCGGGTCACCGTGCCGCTGGGCTCGCCGTACGACAGACCGCGGGCCTGCAGCGCGCCGGTCAGCCAGGACCAGCAGACCTCCGGCAGCAGCGGGTCGGCGGCCATCTCCGGCTCCAGCTCCGCACGGACCAGGGTCACCAGACGGAAGGAGCCCTGCCAGGCGTCGTGCCCGGCCGGGTCGTGCAGCAGGATGAGCCTGCCGTCGGCCAGGTCCTCGTCGTCGGCGACGACCGCGGCCTCCAGCGCGTACGCGTACGGAGCCAGGCGTTGCGGTGGTCGGGTCGGGTCGATCTCGATGTCCGGCCGCAGCCGGGCGCCGCGCAGCGCCTCGACGGCCGCCCGGAAGGGCAACGGGGCCGTCTCCGCCGCATTCCTGTCCTCCTCCTTCTTCTCCCTCGCGTCGTCCATTCCGCCAGCGCCGTCCGACAGTCGTCCCTGAGCCGCAGCCATGCCGGGAAGATTAAGGGGAACGGAGCCCGCGCGCAGGGAGAGACACCCGTGCGTGGGACCCCTGTCCGGATCACGCCACGCGGACACCGCCGAGCGCTCGCGCCGTCCGGTGGACCGGAGCGGGGGCGCGGCGGGCGCACCGGAGCCCGGGACGGGGGCGCCCGCCCGGCGTGGGAGACTTTCCGTCGTGAGCGCCAACCACAGCCCCGCCGGGCAGCAGCCGACAGCCACGTACGAGTCCGCCTTCCTGAAGGCGTGCAGGCGCGAGCCCGTGCCGCACACGCCCGTGTGGTTCATGCGGCAGGCCGGCCGCTCACTGCCCGAGTACCTCAAGGTGCGCGAGGGCATCCCCATGCTGGAGTCCTGCATGCGGCCCGAGCTGGTCGCCGAGATCACGCTCCAGCCGGTCCGCCGGCACCAGGTGGACGCGGCGATCTACTTCAGCGACATCGTGGTCCCGCTGAAGGCCATCGGCGTCGACCTGGACATCAAGCCGGGCGTCGGCCCGGTCGTCCAGAACCCGATCCGCACCCGGGCCGACCTGGCCCAGCTGCGCGATCTGACCCCCGAGGACGTCTGGTACGTCACCGAGGCCATCGGGCTGCTGACGGCCGAACTCGGCGAGACCCCGCTCATCGGTTTCGCGGGCGCGCCTTTCACCCTCGCGAGTTACCTCGTGGAGGGCGGTCCGTCCAAGAACCACGAGCACACCAAGGCGCTGATGTACAGCGACCCACAGCTGTGGGCCGATCTGCTGGACCGTCTCGCCGAGATCACCTCCGCCTTCCTGAAGGTGCAGATCGAGGCCGGCGCGAGCGCCGTCCAGCTGTTCGACTCCTGGGTCGGCGCGCTGGCTCCCGCGGACTACCGCCGCTCCGTGATGCCCGCCTCGGCCAAGGTCTTCGACGCCGTCGCCGCGTACGGGGTGCCGCGCATCCACTTCGGTGTCGGCACCGGTGAACTGCTCGGCCTCATGGGCGAGGCCGGCGCGGACGTCGTCGGCGTCGACTGGCGCGTGCCGCTCGACGAGGCCGCCCGCCGCGTCGGCCCCGGCAAGGCGCTCCAGGGCAACCTCGACCCCGCGGTCCTGTTCGCGAGCACCGAGGCCGTCGAGGCGAAGACCCGCGAGGTGCTCGACGCCGCCGCCGGTCTGGAGGGCCACGTCTTCAACCTCGGCCACGGCGTCATGCCGAGCATGGACCCGGACGCGCTGAGCCGTCTGGTGGAGTACGTCCACACGCAGACGGCCCGGTAAGTCTTCTCCGCCTGTTCACCAGCCGTGCCGCGCCTGTCTGCCCCACAGCAGGCGGCGCGGTTCCGGCGGCGGTGGGGTGCCCGGACGCAGCGGCCAGGCCAGGAGCATGCCCGCCAGGAACCCGACCACGTGGGCCGCGTACGCCACGGTGCCCGCGGAGGGCACGGCGGCGCCGGACGAGTACGCCGCCTGGAGCACGAACCAGAAGCCCAGCACGAGCCACGCGGGCAGCCGGAGCGGCAGGAACACCAGGAACGGGACGAGGACCCAGACCCTGGCCCGCGGATACAGCACCAGATAGGCGCCGAGGACCCCGGCGATCGCCCCCGAGGCGCCGATCAGCGGGTCGCCCGAGTCCTCGTTCACCAGGGCGAAGCCGTAGGCCGCCGCGAAACCGCAGGCCACGTAGAACAGCGTGAAGCGCACATGGCCGAGGCGGTCCTCGATGTTGTTGCCGAAGATCAGCAGGAAGAGCATGTTGCCGAGCAGATGCAGCCAGCTCCCGTGCAGGAACATCGCCGTGAGCACCGACAGCGGCGGCGACTTGGTGTAGTCCGGCGGGCCCAGCAGACAGCCCGCGTCGTGCGGGCCGCCGCCGACCTCGCCGGTGGGCACCAGCCGGGGCATCCGATGGTGGATCAGTTCCTGCGGCACGGCGGCGTAGTGGTCCATGAACGCGTGCAGATGGCACAGCTGCGACAGGGCGCTGTCGCCCGCCACCGATCCGGCGAGACCGGGGGTGTAGAGGAAGACGAGCACATTGGCGGCGATCAGCGCGTACGTCACACAGGGCGTGCGCCGCACCGGGTTCACGTCATGGACGGGAATGACCACGAGGAACTACTGCCCTCGGAGCACGGCCTGAATCCGCGCCGCACCGCCACCGGCGGGGCGCCCGGCCGGTCCCGTCGCCGGGAAGGTTCCCGCCGGACCCACTGAACACTTGTGCCCCCGCGGCCGTATGTCTCCACAGCCCCCCGCGTCGCGCCCACGACCCGAGGGGTACGACGACGCGACGACGTGAAGACGTGAGGACACAGGCCATGAGCGACCGAGTTACTCCTCCGATGCATGCCCTGCCCGACGGCGAGGCGGAAATCGCCCTGGTGCTGCACCTCCCATGGGAGGACGTCGCCGCGCTCGGCCAGGAGGCCGGACGGCTCGCGGCCCGGATGCAGCGGCCGGTGACCCTGGACGAGGCCGTCAGCCACCGCCTGCGGTCCTCCCGTCCGGCGGCGCACGCCAAGCCGGCCCAGAGCCCGCCCGCGGTCACTGCGTCCGGCTCGGTCTCCTCCCTGCCGCCCCGCCCGGCGGAGCAGGCCCGCCAGGCGATCGACCGGATCAACGGCTCGGCCGGGAACGAATCCGCCTAGGTCGTGTCCTGCCCGGTCGTCCGGGACGGCGAGGCCGTAGTGCCCCGCCCGCCGGACGGCCGACCCGGGCACGGCGGCCGGCACCGGGGGCGGCCGCCGTGCCCGGCCCGGCGGGACGCCCGGGCCGTGTCCGTCACGCGGCTCCCCGGCGGACCTTCGCCACCGCCTTGCGGGCCGCCACCAGGACCGGGTCCCAGACGGGGGAGAAGGGCGGCGCGTACCCGAGGTCCAGCATCGTCATCTGTTCCACCGTCATGCCCGCGGTCAGCGCCACCGCCGCGATGTCCACGCGCTTCGCCGCGCCCTCGCGGCCGACGATCTGCACGCCGAGCAGCCGTCCCGTGCGGTGCTCCGCGAGCATCTTCACCGTCATGAGGGCGGCGTTCGGGTAGTAGCCCGCGCGGCTCGTCGACTCGATGGTGACGGTCTCGAACCTGAGGCCGGCCCGGTGCGCGTCCTTCTCGCGCAGTCCGGTGCGGGCGATCTCCAGATCGCAGACCTTGCTCACCGCCGTGCCGACGACCCCGGGGAACGTGGCGTATCCGCCGGCCACGTTGGAACCGATGACCTGGCCGTGCTTGTTCGCGTGGGTGCCGAGCGCGATGTGCCGTTCGCGCCCCGAGACCAGGTCGAGCACCTCGACGCAGTCGCCGCCCGCCCAGATGTCCTCGTGCCCGCGGACCCGCATCGACAGGTCCGTGAGCAGGCCGCCGTGCTCGCCCAGCGGCAGCCCGGCCGCGCGGGCGAGCGACGTCTCGGGGCGGACGCCGATGCCGAGCACCACCACGTCCGCCGGGTACTCGGCGTCCGCGGTGGCGACCGCGCGGACCCGGCCGTCGTCGTCGGTGAGGAACCCGGTGACCTCGGTGTCGCCGACCATGGTGATGCCGAGTCCCTCCATGGCGGTGTGCACCAGGCGGCCCATGTCCGGGTCGAGGGTGGCCATGGGTTCGCTGCCGCGGTTGACGACGGTCACCTCGTAGCCGCGGTTGATGAGCGCCTCGGCCATCTCCACGCCGATGTAACCCGCGCCGACGACCACCGCGCGCCGGCCCCGTGCCGCCGCGAGCGAGTCCAGCAGGGCCTGCCCGTCGTCCAGGGTCTGCACACCGTGCACACCCGGCGCGTCGGCACCCGGCAGGTCGGGGCGCACCGGCCGCGCGCCGGTCGCGATGACGAGCCTGTCGTACGGCGTCCACGCCTCCGCCCCGGTCTCCAGGTCCCGGGAGCGCACCCGGGCGCCCGCGACGTCGATCGCGGTGACCTCCGTGCGCATCCGCAGGTCGATGGCGCGCTCGCGGTGCTCCTTCGGGGTCCGCGCGATCAGCCGGTCGCGGTCGGGGACGTCGCCGCCCACCCAGTACGGGATGCCGCACGCCGAGTACGACGTGAAGTGGCCCCGTTCGAAGGCCACGATCTCCAGCTCGTCCGGGCCGCGCAGCCGGCGCGCCTGTGACGCGGCGGACATGCCCGCCGCGTCACCCCCGATCACGACCAGCCGTTCCCGGGCGCCGGGCCCGCCGCCCGTCCCGTCCGTCCCCCGCGTACCACCGGTGTCGATCGCGCCGCTCGGGCCACTGATGCTCATGCGAACACGCTACGGGGGCACGGCACTTCAGTCCTCCCCGCCGCCTTCCCGATCCGTACCGGAGGGCGCGCCGCCCGCCGGTTCGGCGGCCGGGCCTTCCCCCGGGTCGGACGCCGGGCGGGAGCCCGGAACCGGCGCCGGTCCGTGGCCCCCGGGCACCGCCGGAGACGGAACCGGACCCGCGGCCGGACCAGGGGCACCAGCCGGGGACGGACCGGAAGCCATGGCCGGGTACGGGCCGACAGCCATCGCCGGAGAGGGACCGGGAGACGTCGCCGGGGCCTGGCGGCGGCGCAGCCGGGGGCTCACCGCACGCGCCCACACCAGGGCGATCAGACCCAGCACCACCGCGAACGGCAGCACCGCACCGATCGCCAGGGCCAGCCAGCGCACCACGGTCACCAGCACGTGCCAGCCGCCCGAGAGCGCGTCCAGGAAGCCCGGGTCCGACTCCTTCTTCTCGGCCTTCTTCACCGGGGTCTCGGACAGCGTGAGCGTGATCGTGGCCAGGCTCGTGCGGTCCTTCAGCGAGGCCTGCTGGGCGAGCAGCGCCTCCAGGTCGGACTCCCGGCTGCTCAACTCCCCTTCCAGGGCCACCACATCGCTGAGCTTCGTCGCCTTGTCCATCAGCTCGCGGACCCGGGCCACGCTGGCGCGCTGCGACTTCACCCGGCTCTCCACGTCCACCACCTGGTCGGTGACGTCCTCGGCCTTGGCCGTGCGCTCGACGACCTTGCCGGCGCCCTCCAGACCGGCGAGCACCTCGTCGTACCGCTCGGAGGGCACCCGCAGGACCACGCGGGTGCGCTCGTGGTCGTGCCCGTCCCGGGTGGTGGTCTCGTCGCCGACGTAGCCGCCGGCGTTCTCGGCCGCCGTACGGGCGTCGTCCAGCGCCCCGGAAACGTCCTTGACCACGACGGTCAGCGAGGCCGTGCGGATGATGCTGTTCACGCTCAGCTTGGGAGGGGCCGCCGCCTTGCGGCCGTTCGAGGAGCCGCTGCCCGCCGCCCCCGAGTCCGCCCGTTCCCCGGGGGCGACGGCCGCGTCCCCGGCGCTGCGCGCGGCCGATTTGTCGCTCGCGACGCCGGTTTCGTTCGCGCCGCACCCCGCCAGCGCGAGCGCGGCGACGAGGAACGTCCCCGCCATGACCCGGGTCGTGCGGCCGGCGCGCACCGGCGCGGCGGACGCGACGGGCGCGGCGGACGGCGGGGACGCGGCGGACGCGACGGGTGTGACGGGCCGGACCGGTTGTCCGTGACTGCGTGTGCGCATGTGGGTCTTCCCCCCAGGGTGGTGACGACTGACGGTTCTTCGACGCCGGAGGAGGGCGGGACGTTGGCGGAGTTCGGTCCCGAAGAGGTCACGGTCGGGACTCGCGCCGGACACCGGGCTCCCGGCCGGGGCAGCGGCGCCGTCTGAGAAGGTGGAGACATGCGCGAAGAGGACACTTCCCCGGAACACGTCGTGGTCGTCGGCGGAGGGATCGCGGGGCTGGCCGCCGCCCACCGCCTGCTCGGACGGGGCGCCCGCGTCACCGTCCTGGAGGCCTCGGACCGCCTCGGCGGCAAGCTGCTGGCCGGCGAGATCGCGGGCGCGCGCGTGGACCTCGGCGCGGAGTCGATGCTGGCGCGCCGCCCGGAGGCCGTGGACCTCGCCCGCGAGGCGGGCCTGGGCGACAGTCTCCAGCCGCCCGCCACGGCGACGGCCTCCCTGTGGACCCGCGGAACCCTGCGCCCCATGCCCAAGGGCCATGTCATGGGCGTCCCCGGCACCGCCTCCGCCGTCGCCGGCGTCCTCTCCGAAGAGGGACTGCGCCGCATCGAGCGGGACGCCGACCTGCCCCGCACCGAGGTCGGCGAGGACATCGCGGTCGGCGAGTACGTGGCGGCGCGCCTCGGCCGCGAGGTCGTCGACCGGCTCGTCGAACCCCTCCTCGGCGGGGTGTACGCGGGCGACGCGTACCGCATCTCCCTGCGCCTGGCCGTCCCCCAGCTCTACGCCGCCGCCCGTACCCACACGTCCCTGACCGAGGCGGTGCGCGAGATCCAGGAGAAGGCGGCCGCCGCCGGGCAGAGCGGCCCGGTGTTCATGGGCATCGACGGCGGGGTGGGCCGGCTGCCGCTCGCCGTCGCCGCGTCGGTGACGGCCCGCGGGGGCGAGATCCTGACCGGGACACCGGTGACCGAACTGCGCCGGACCGCGGCGGCCGGGACCGCCGGCCCGGCCACCTCGGCCTGGCGCGTCGTCGCCGGGGACCGGGTCCTCGACGCCGACGCGGTCGTCCTCGCCGTGCCGGCCCCGGCCGCCGCCGCGCTGCTGCGGGCCGAGGCACCGGCCGCCGCGGCCGAGCTGGCCGCCGTGGAGTACGCGTCGATGGCGCTGGTGACCCTCGCCTACCGCGCCGAGGGCGTCACCCTCCCCGAGGGCAGCGGCTTCCTGGTGCCGCCGGTCGACGGGCACACCATCAAGGCGTCCACCTTCGCCTCCCGCAAATGGGGCTGGATCGCCGATCAGGACCCCGGCCTGCTGGTCCTGCGCACCTCGGTGGGACGCCACGGCGAGACGGAGGTGCTCGGCCGGCCCGACGCCGACCTCGTCGCCGTGTCCCGGCACGACCTGAAGGAGGCGACCGGTCTCGACGCCGAGCCGGTCGAGTCGCGGGTGACCCGCTGGGACGACGGGCTGCCCCAGTACCCGGTCGGCCACCACGCGCGCGTGGCCCGCGTCCGCGAGCACGTCGCGAAGCTGCCCGGCCTCGCGGTGTGCGGCGCGGCGTACGACGGGGTCGGCATCCCCGCCTGCATCGCCTCCGCGTACGCGGCCGTCGACCGGCTCGGCGGCGACGGCGGCGCCCTGGAGGCACTCGCGGCCGCCCCGGTGCAGAGCCTGCACGGCGGCGCGGGAGAATAGCCCCATGAGTGACGACGCCCCCACCACCGAGTCCGCCAGGATCCCGAACAAGGGCAAGCTGGCCAAGGACCTGAACGAGGTCATCCGCTACACCCTGTGGTCGGTCTTCCGGCTGAAGGACGTGCTCCCGGAGGACCGCGCCGGTTACGCCGACGAGGTGCAGGAGCTGTTCGACCAGCTCGCCGCGAAGGACGTCACCGTCCGTGGCACCTACGACGTCTCGGGCCTGCGCGCCGACGCCGACGTGATGATCTGGTGGCACGCCGAGACCAGCGACCAGCTCCAGGAGGCGTACAACCTCTTCCGGCGCACCCGTCTGGGCCGCGCCCTGGAGCCGGTCTGGTCGAACATGGCGCTGCACCGGCCCGCCGAGTTCAACCGCTCGCACATCCCGGCGTTCCTCGCCGACGAGACGCCCCGCGACTACGTCAGCGTCTACCCTTTCGTGCGCTCCTACGACTGGTACCTGCTGCCTGACGAGGACCGCCGCCGCATGCTCGCCGACCACGGCAAGATGGCCCGCGGCTACCCGGACGTGCGCGCCAACACGGTCGCCTCGTTCTCGCTCGGCGACTACGAGTGGATCCTCGCCTTCGAGGCCGACGAGCTGTACCGCATCGTCGACCTCATGCGTCACCTGCGCGCCTCCGAGGCCCGCAGGCACGTCCGCGAGGAGGTCCCGTTCTACACCGGCCGCCGCAAGGACGTCGCCGACCTGGTCGCGGGCCTCGCCTGACGGTCCCGGCACACGAGGCGGGCGCCCCCGAGGGGGACGCCCGCCTTTTCCTGTCCGCGTCCTTCGCGCCGGGCCGTCCGCCGCTCACGCGGCCGCCCGGTCCCGGAGCGCGCTCAGCCCTTCGGCGCCGTCGTGCGGTGGCCGCCCTTCGCGCCCCGGGCCCGGCCGGCGGGCGCCGGTGGCACCGGTTCCTTGTGCGGGGCGCACCCGGCGTCGTGCTCGGGGAGCCGGCCCTCCAGCAGATAGGCGTCGAGGTGGCCGTTGACGCACTTGTTGGGCCCGCCCGCGATCCCGTGGGTACCGGCGCCCTTCTCGGTCACCAGCACCGAGCCCCACAGCCGTCGCCGGAGTTCCTCGGCGCCCTCGTGCGGCGTCGCCGCGTCCCGCTCGGCGGAGAGGATCAGCGTCGGCGGCAGCTCGCCCGGCAGGGTCCGTACGTCGAGCGGCTTCTGCCGGGGCGCGGACCAGTACGCGCACGGCAGGTTCATCCACACGTTGTCCCAGGTCTCGAACGGGGCGACCCGCGCGAGCCGGGTGTTGTCCCGGTCCCAGGTGTGCCAGTCGGTGGGCCAGGGCGCGTCGTTGCACTCCACGGCCGTGTAGACCGCGCTCGAGTTCTCCTGCTCGGCGGCGGCTTCCCGCTGCGGTGCCGCCACCTGGATCAGCGGCTTCGGGTCCCCGGCGAGATAGGCGGACAGCGCCAGCGCCCGCTGCGGCCAGTAGTCGTCGTAGTAGCCGGCCTGGAGGAAGGCGCCCTGGAGCTGGGCGGGTCCCACCGTGCCGCCCGCGGGCGAGGCGGCGAGCCGGGCCCGGGCCCGGTCGTACGAGCGCTGCACCGCCTCGGGGGTGCGGCCCAGCTTGTACACCCCGTCGTGCCGGGCCGTCCACGCGCGGAAGTCCGCCCAGCGGACCTCGAACGCGGCCGACTGGTCGAGGTTGTTCTCGTACCAGATCTTGTCGGGGTCGGGGTTCACCGCCGAGTCGAAGACCATCCGGCGCACGTGCGAGGGGAACAGCGTCGCGTACAGCGCGCCGAAGTACGTCCCGTACGAGGCACCCATGTACGTGAGCCTCCGCTCGCCGAGCGCGGCGCGCAGCACCTCCAGGTCACGGGCGTTGTTCAGCGAGGTGTAGTGGCGCAGGGCGGCGCCCGAACGCCGGGCGCAGCCGCGGGCGTACGCCTTCGCCTCCGCGATCCGCGCCTTCTTGAACGCCTCCGAGGGGACGGCCGGGGACTCCAGGAGGGGCTTCGCCGGGTGGCGGGGGTCCCGGCAGGACAGCGGCGCGGACCGGCCGACGCCGCGGGGCGCGTAGCCGACGAGGTCGTACGCGGCTCCGATCCGCTTCCACTCGGGCAGGTAGCCGATCAGCGGGAAGAACATGCCGGAGGCGCCGGGACCGCCCGGGTTGTAGACGAGGGCTCCCTGGCGCGGCACGCTGTGCTTCGCGTCGTGCGGGTCCTTGCCGGTGGCCTTGATTCGGCTGACGGTCAGTCTGATCCGTCTGCCGTCGGGGACGGCGTAGTCGAGCGGCACGGTGACCGTGCCGCACCGGAGACTGGAGGGCAGGTGCTCCTCCTTGGGGCAGCTGCCGAAACGGATGCCCGCGGCGGCGGCGCGCCGGGCGGCGACGGCGGTGCCGTGCGTCTCGGCGGAACCGGCCGGTGCGGGCCAGGCCGGGGCACCGCCCGCCGGGGCGGCGACGAGTCCGGTCAGCAGCAGGGCTGCGGCGGTTCCGTGGAGGACGGCAGCTCTCATCGCGAGTCCCTTCGGCGCGTGGCGGCGACAGAAGGATGCTTCGTTCGGCGGACGGCGAAGTAAAGCACCGCCCGCCGGTGTCGGCGCCAATGCCCCCGATGCGCCCCCCGCGGGCGCACTTCCACCCCCCGGCCGGTGCGTGCGGGGCGTCGCCGGGCGGACGGGGGCTGCGGACAGGCTCTAGTGCGCTTCCCGCCAGGCCGAGTCGCGGTCCCGGTCCCGGTGGGTCAGGGCCGCCCGCAGTTCCGGCTCGCCGATGGCGCGGATGCCGCGTACGGCGACGGACGTGAGGTACGTACGGTCGTCACCGGAGGCGTCGGAGTGCCGTGCCAGGGTGCCGAGCAGGCGCTGCCCGGCGGGGGAGGCCCAGCGGGTGCTGGGGTGCACCTCGATCCGGGCTATGGCCAGACAGCTCAGCGTCAGGATGAGCGGGAGCAGGAACCAGACGGCCACCGGGACGTCGCTGCCCGGGGTCTGACCCGGCAGCAGCAGGGCGGCGGCGCCGAGGACGAGGACGGCGGCCGCGGCGGCCTGGACCTGGCGCAGGGCCCCCGCGACGGTGGTGCGGGCCCCGTCGGGGACGGCGAGGCCCGCCGCGACCAGGCGGTCCGCGAGCCGGCGTACCGAGTCGGCGGCCGCGGTGGCGGCGCGCAGCGGTGCTATCCGGGACTGGCCCTCGGGGCCGATGGCGCCGATGACCGAGCGCTCCATCTCGTCGCGCCCGCGCGGGTCCACGACGGTGGCCCAGCCGGTGTGCGCGAGCAGCAGGCGGCGCTGACGGGCCATCGACACCAGGGTCAGGTCGGCCACCCGTGCGGGGCCGCCGGACAGGAACGCGGCCTCGTACAGCGTGAGATCGTGCCCGCGGCCGGCGTCGGCGTCGGTGTCGGTGTCGGTGTCGAGCGAGGCGGCGCGGACTGCGGCCAGACACAGGCGGGCGCAGGAGACACCGGCCGCCGCCCAGGCCAGGAGCAGGAGAAGGACCCAGAACATGGCGTTTTTCTATGCGATGGGCCGGGCCGACGCCATGCTCCACTCACTATGTGGGACGGAGCCGTTGCCGGTGTGTGACATTCCGCTTTCCTGGGTGCGCGGAAGTCCCGAACACCCGGTACGGACTGGTCCCGCGGGGAGGCGGTGGCGGTGCGACGGTGAGTCCGGGGGCGCCCGGGCGGCGGGCCGTTCAGCGGCGCAGCAGTGTCCTGCGGGTGGCGCGGGCCAGCCGGGTCACGGGACGTTCCGAGAGCGGTGCCGGACCGGACCGCTCCAGCCACCAGGCCCGCAGCCGTCGTGCCCGGGCGCCCTCCGGGAGTCCGGTGAGCAGCAGGTGCCCGGCGAAGTCCAGGGCGTCACGGCGGTAGCCGCCGGTCATCGGGTGCCGCCGCGCGTACGCGAGGAACGCGGGGCGGTAGCCGTCGCCGAGGATCTCCGGCAGCTCCGGGGCCACCTTCGCCACCACGTCGGCCCGCTTGGCGGCGAGGGCGCGGGCCTGCACCCCGAGGCGCACCCGGTCGAACCCCTCGGGCGCGGGGGTCCCGGCGACGAGTGCGGACAACAGCGCGGCCTGCGCCAGCGCCACGCGCTGCCGGGAGGCGAGGGAGTCGTCCGGGTCGGCGAGGGCGTCGCTGTCCGGGTCCGGGTCGGCGAGGGCGTCGCTGTCCGGGTCCGGGTCGGCGAGGGCGTCGCCGTGCGGGTCCGGGTCGGCGAGGGCGTCGCCGTGCGGGTCCGGGTCGGCCCTCTGCCCGTACCTGCCGGTCGTCCGGTACGGGGCTTCCGCCTTCTCCAGCGTCTCCCGGATCGAGGTCAGTTCCCGCTCCAGTTCGGCCGGTGCGGGGAAGTTCTCGTCCCGTTCCAGGAGGACGCCCGGCGGGGTCACCCGGGACGCGAGGTCGGCGAGGATGTCGAGCACGGGCCGGGGGACGGGATGGGCGTGGCTGTCGTGCCACACGCCGTCACGTTCGAAGCCCCCGGCGACGTGGACGTACGCGATCGCCTCCACGGGCAGCTCGCCGAGCGCCTCGGCGGGGTCCTCGCCGCGGTTGACGTGGTTGGTGTGGAGGTTGGCGACGTCGATCAGCAGCCGGACGCCGGTCCGGTCGGCCAGGTCGTAGAGGAACTGCCCCTCGGTCATCTCCTCGCCGGGCCAGGAGACGAGCGCGGCGATGTTCTCCACGGCGAGCGGGACCGGCAGCGCGGCCTGGGCGGCGCGGACGTTCTCGCACAGCACGCGCAGCGCGTCCCGGGTGCGGGGCACGGGCAGCAGGTGCCCGGCCTCCAGCAGCGGTGACGCGGTGAGCGGGCCGCCCGCCCGGACGAACGCGATGTGCTCGGTGACGAGCGGGGACCCCAGCGCCTCGGCGCGCTCGGCGAGGGCGGTCAGCCGCGCCTCGTCGGGCCGGTCCGCGCCGCCGAGTCCCAGGGAGACGCCGTGCGGCACCACCGTGACCCCCCGCTCGCGCAGCCGCACCAGCGACTCCGGGAGGTGGCCGGGGCACAGGTTCTCCGCGACCGCCTCGACCCAGTCGACGCCGGGCAGGTTCTCCACGGCCTCGGCGATCTCCGGACGCCATCCGATTCCCGTGCCCAGCCGTATCGGCTCCCGCATGTCCCCTCCTCCGTCACGGCCCGGGCCGTGCCCCTGCGTCGCTCCCCACGACGGCCGGTGCCCCGGCGTGAACAGGTCATGGCCCCGGGAACCGGGACCGAACCCACCGGGGAGGACGTTCAGAGCAACATTTGAGGTTTCGGCCCCCGGCCGGGGACTCGCACGGCTGTCACGGCCGTGGTGGCGCACACGCGGGCCCAACGACCGCCGATCGGTCGTTTCGCGCCAGCCCGTGGGGCGGCGGGGCACAAGTTGGCCCGAATCCCCTCCCGTGTCCTCCGTTCGGGGCTGGCAACGCCAACTTCCGCTTCCCTAAGATGGTTTGCCGGTCGGGCCGGTCGGGCCGGCCGACGGTGATCTGGGGGAACGATGCAGTCCGGCGAACAGCTGTCCACGTCGATCGACGCCACGGTGCCCACGGCCGCGCGCATGTACGACCACTACCTCGGCGGCAAGGACAACTACGCCGCCGACCGGGCGGCGTGCGAAGAGCTGGACAAGGTCGTGCCCAGCACGCGCGCGCTCGCGCTGAACAACCGGCGCTTCCTCCAGCGGGTGGTCCGCACCCTCGCGGACGGATACGGGATCCGGCAGTTCCTCGACCACGGATCCGGCCTGCCCACGCAGAACAACGTGCACCAGGTGGCCCAGGCGGTCGACGAGACCTGCCGGGTCGTCTACGTCGACAGCGACCCGATGGTGCTGGTGCACGGCCGGGCCCTGCTGGACCAGAACGAGCGGACCGCCGTCATCCACGCCGATCTGCGGCAGACGGAGGAGATCTTCGCCCACCCGGACACCCGGCGGCTGATCGATCCCGAGCAGCCGGTGGCCGTGCTGTTCAACTCGGTGTTCCACTGCATCCCGGACAGCGAGACCGACGGTCCCCTCCCCGTGATCCGGCGCGTCGCCGAACGGCTGGCGCCCGGCAGCTTCATGGTGATGTGCCAGCTGGTCAGCGAGGACGCCGCGGTCCGCGACTTCGTCACCGACTTCATGGACAAGGCCACACAGGGGCACTGGGGCCGGGTCCGCCAGGAGGCGGACGTCGAGCGGTTCTTCGAGGGCATGGACGTCCTGGAGCCCGGACTGGTCGAGGTGTCCACCTGGCGCCCGGACACCGATGTCGTGCCGCGTCAGCTCACCCAGGAGTGGATCGAGTTCGGCGGGGTCGGCCGGATCCGCTGACACCGCCGGCCGGGGCCGGCCCGATCCGCCGGCCCCGTCAGCGCGAGGCGCTGTACCGCTGTGCCACCGTGTCGCGCAGCAGCTCCAGGGACGCGCGCGGGCTGAGCGCCTCGTCGGCGAGCCGGTCCAGCACCACGCGGTACTCCTCCGTCTCGTCGCGGTCCTCCAGGAAGTTGGCGCTCCTGATGTGCTCCAGGTAGACGATGTCGGGCAGTTCGACACCGCCGAAGCGCAGATAGGTGACGGGGATGGCCGGGGCCGAGGCGTTGGTGACGTCCAGCGGGACGACCTGCACGACCACGTGGGGCCGCTGCGCCATCTCGACGAGGTGCTCCAGCTGGGCGCGCATCACGTCACGGCTGCCCAGGACGCGCAGCAGCACGGACTCGTCGACCACCGCCCACAGATGGGGCGGGTCCTCCCGGTTCAGCAACTCCGCCCGGCGCATGCGCAGCTCGACCCGGCGCTGAACCTCGGCGGCGGGCGCCGTCGGCAGTCCGCGCTCCACCACGGCCCGGGTGTATTCGGCGGTCTGGAGCAGGCCCGGGACGTACTGGATCTCGAAGGTGCGGATGGTGGTGGCCGCCTCCTGGAGTCCGACCAGCCGGTCGAACCACTCGGGCATCAGCCGCTTGTCGTAGCGCTGCCACCATCCCGGCTCGCCCGCCCGCTTGAGCAGTCTGAGCAGCACCGACATCTCGTACTCGTCGGTCTTGTACAGCTCCAGCAGGGCGCGGACGTCGGCCTCGACGGGCGGGCGGCGGCCCTTGCCCGCCTCCATGCGCGACAGCTTCGCCGCGCTGAACCCGAGGGAGCGCGCCGCCTGTTCCTGGGAGAGACCCGCGTCCTCGCGGGCGCCGGCCAGCTGAACGCCCACCAGCATCTTCAGCAGAGTGGGAGCGGGCTCCTCCCGGCTCAGATACGGTTCGAGGCGGGAGACGCGGGGTGACTCGACGGACATCCTGACTCCCTGTCGACCGGCAGAAGGCAGCCAAAATTATCGCACTGCCCGGGGGTCTGCCGCAGCGGGAGTCGGAAGTGGACAACCACCCTTCCATTTCACCGGAGTTCGGGGTGCGGGAGACCGGCCGGGACGCGCTGGTCAGAGCA
Organism: Streptomyces aureus; assembly: GCF_000725495.1. Taxonomy (GTDB): domain Bacteria; phylum Actinomycetota; class Actinomycetes; order Streptomycetales; family Streptomycetaceae; genus Streptomyces; species Streptomyces aureus_B. Next base: position 538,285 of record NZ_JNZD01000013.1, on the reverse strand, counting down.
GGTGGTCGAACTCCCCGTCCTTCGCGCCGGCCAGGAACGCCGCCACCTCGGCCGGGGTGTAGACCAGGGCGGGACCGTCGGGGTCGCGGGAGTTGCGCAGCGCGATGCCGCCGCCGTCCAGGGAGGCCACCTCGACGCAGTTGCCCTCGGCATTGCTGTGCCTGCTCTTGATCCAGGAGGCTCCCAGCGAGCTGGCCCGCACTCCGTTCGGCACTGATGGCACCAACGCACTCTCCTTGCTGACGTTCCACCAGGTACGGACCCGGCCGGCGGCCCGGTCGCGGGCGCCGGGCCGGACCTCGCCCGGCCCGTGACCCTCTCCGTCTTCATGCAATTTCTCGTGCAATTGCACGAAGACGCTGTCAGCGTGGATAATAGCCGTGGCGTCAACCTCGTTACCAGGGGCCCGTTCTGACGTCGGTTCAGCCGCTCCCCGAGGAGCGTGATCGTCCGGGAGGGCCGGTGGCCCCCCGCGCACCTGTCACTGTCCGACGCCTTTGGAGGGAGCGGAAATGGCAACACCACTCAGGAACCTGGAACGCGTGTCGTGGGACGAGATCAAGGACTCCAAGGGGTCCGCAGAAACCATCCCCTTCCTGCTCGACACCGTGGCCCGGGGTGACGCGGAGACGGCCAGAGAGGCCCTGCAGGACCTGCGGGAACGAATCTGCCAGTTCGGGTTCGTCGTCGAGCAGGCGACGGCCGCCACCGTCCCCTTCCTCTGGGAGCTCGCCGAACTGCCCCAGGTCACCTGCCGTGTGCAGATCATCCAGCTGCTGAGGGACATCGCCGAGGCCCGGCAGTGGGAGCGCACCGCCGCCGCCTACCCCAAGCTCCTCAACCGCCGTGAGAACTGGGTGGGCTGGGAGCGCGAAGCCCGTCAGGCCGTACGCGCCCGGCGCGGCACCCTGGAGCACCTGCTGGCCGAGCCGGACACCGAACTCGTCCGAGTCACCGCGGAGTTGGCCACCACGCTGGCGGACTGAGCGCGCCCGCCGTCAGTCCGCCGCCGCGACGGAACGCTTCGGCAGGGCACCGGCACGGCCGTGCCCCTCGACGGCCACGGTCAGGCCGGGAGCGATCTCGGTGAACCCCGCGTCCCGGACCAACGGCACGTCGGAGACGCTCAGTTCACTCCAGTGGGCCGGATCGGCGGTGCGCACGGAGAGGGCGAAGCCCGCCTCGCGCCAGGCGATCCGCTCCTCCTCCGACAGCTCCCACCAGGCCAGTTGGGCGCCATGGCCCGTCTGTGCCATCGTCTTGCCGGCGGACATGTCGAGTTCCGGGTTCAGCCACAGCACGGGCGCGGTCGGATCGGCCGGCGCCGGCGGCTCCGGATCGTCCAGATCCGTTCCCGACACCTGGAGCCGTGCCAGATCCTTCGGCCAGCCGTCCAGGGGCACCGGGGGGAAGACCCGTACCTCCGCCGACCGCCCGGTCACGGTGATGCCGGGCAGCGCCTCGGCCCGCCGCCACTCCGCTCCGCGCGCCCGCCGTACGACCTTGCGGATCCGGGCGTCCTGCCAGTCCCGCATCGCCTGCGCCCAGATGCCGTCCCCCAGGGAACGCTCGTCGCTCAGCATCGTCAGCACGGCCCGCGCGGAGGTCTCCAGCGCGTCGGTGCGCGCCGGGGGAGCGTCCTTCTCGATGTGCACCACCAGGGGCAGCACGAACTGCCGTGCCTTGTCGCGCACGGTGTGCTCCTCACGGAACGGTCCGGCGTCGGCGTCGGTGTCGGCGGGGGTCGGGTCGTCGCTGCTCACGCCCCCAGTCTGCCAGGCGGAAGATCCGCCCCGGACGGGCGGGCGACCGCACGGGCGGTCGGTCCGGTCCGGGGGCGCCCGCTCCGCGGGCGGGCCGCATCCCGGCGGGCCTCCACTCCTGGCAGGCTCCCGCTCCCGGGCAGCCTCCGCTCGGGGTCGGCCCGATCTCGTGGGCAGCCCGGTCTTGTGATCAGCCCGAGCACGCGGTGCGCTGGGCCTCCTGCCAGGCGCAGACGGGACACAGCGTGATCCCCTTGTGCGACTCCGGGTACTCGGTCGGCTCGCGGCACAGCACGCACTCCGCGAACGGGGGCCCGCCCGGCTCCGCCGCGCCCGGAACCCCGCCGGCCTCCTGGGCCGCCCCGTCCGTGCCGCTCGTGCACTGGTCGTCGCTCATGCCCCCACCTTACGAGGGGCATGGCAGAGGACCGGGTGGGGAACTGACGGACCCCGGGGCCCGGACCGGGCGGGGAGCGGACGCGTCGTGGGGCCGGGACCGAGGAGCCGGTCCCGGCCGGAAGCGGTCAGAGTTCGGCGCCGCGCGAGGCGATCCGCTCCCTGACGCGGTGCAGGACCTCGTCGGCCGGCCGGGCGTCGAGACGGCGACCGTCCCGCAGCCGCAGGGCGACCAGGCCGTCCGCCGCCTCCCGGGCGCCGATCACCGCCTGGTACGGGACCAGCCGGTGGGCCCGCACCCGCGCGCCCAGGGTGCCCTCCTCCGGGGCGGCGAGCCGGGCCCGCAGCCCCTCGTCGCGGCAGCGGCGCACCAGCCGGAGCGCCGGTTCGGTCTCGGCCTCGGAGACCGGCAGGACCACCAGCTGGGCCGGCGCCAGCCAGGGCGGGAAGGCGCCCCCGTGCACCTCGATGACATGGGCGACCGCCCGCTCCAGGCTGCCGATCACGCTGCGGTGCACCATGACGGGCCGGTGCCTTCCGCCGTCGGCGCCGATGTAGTGCAGTCCGAAGCGTTCGGGCTGGTGGAAGTCGACCTGGACGGTGGAGAGGGTGGACTCGCGGCCCGCCGGATCGGCGATCTGGACGTCGATCTTGGGTCCGTAGAAGGCGGCCTCGCCCTCGACGGCCTCGTACGCCACGCCCGAGGCGTCGAGGACCTCGCGCAGCAGCGCGGCCGACCGCTCCCACAGCCCGGGACCGGCCACGTACTTGCCTCCGGGGCCCGGCAGCGACAGCCGGTAACGGGCCGCCTCGATGCCCATCGCGTCGTACGCGGCGCGGATCATTCCGAGGGCCGCGAAGGCCTCCTCGGCGACCTGGTCCGGGGTGCAGAAGACGTGGGCGTCGTTGAGCTGGATGGCGCGCACCCGGGTCAGACCGCCCAGCACACCGGACAGCTCGGATCGGTACATGCCGCCCAACTCCGCCATACGGAAGGGAAGTTCGCGGTAACTGTGCGGCCGGGATCGATAGATCAGCGCGTGGTGGGGGCACAGGCTCGGACGCAGCAGCATCTGCTCCTCGCCGAGTTGCATCGGCGGGAACATGTCGTCGCCGTAGTGCGACCAGTGCCCGGAGATCTCGTACAGCTCCCGTTTGCCCAGCACCGGCGAGTACACGTGCTGGTACCCGGCGCGCCGTTCGGCGTCACGGACGTACTCCTCCAGGGCGTGGCGCACGGCGGCGCCGTCCGGCAGCCAGTACGGAAGTCCGGCGCCCATCAGGGGGTCGGTGTCGAACAGGCCGAGTTCGCGGCCGAGCCGGCGGTGGTCGTTCATGGCGGTCTCCTCGTGTACGGAGGGCGAGCGACCGCACGGCGAAGCCCCGGGGCGCTCGCCCCGGGGCTTCGACTCACGTCAGCGGTCAGCGCGCCGGGGCACTCTCCGGCGTCGTCGTGTTCATCGCGGCACGCTGCTTCATGGCGGACACGCTAGCGGCCGGTTCCCTCGCTGGGCACGCGAATTTCGCTGCGCGGGGCGGGTATCGCCCCACGGGTGCTCGGCTCGGATGCACGGGTACCCCCGGGCTCCGCGCCGGCCCCGGCGGGCCTCACCCCGAGGGCGTCTCCGGCTTCGCGTGTTCCTCCGGGTCCGGAGCCCGGTCCTGGCCGTTCCCGAACTCCTGCGGGCGCGCGGACTCCTCCGGTCCCTCCGGTTCCATCGGCACCCTGGGCTCACCCAGGATCCCGAACGTGTCCGGGACGCCGAGCCCGTCCGTGTCGGCGAACGACTCCGGGATACCGAGCGCGCCCAGCGACCTGCCGAGCCGCTCCGCGGTGAGGGGAGGTTCGACGGGGTCGACCCCGGCACCACGGTCTGGAGCAGGCGCAGTTGGAGGGCGGCGGGCTGTTCCGACATCACCCCGGCGGCCTCGGCCAGCTTCTTGGAGGCCTGGAGTTCCGCGTCGGCGTTGATGACCCGGGCGCGCCGTTCGCGGTCGGCCTCGGCCTGGCGGGCCATGGACCGCTTCATCGACTCGGGCAGGGAGACGTCCTTGATCTCGACCCGGTCGATCTGGACGCCCCAGCCGATCGCCGGGCTGTCGATCATCAGCTCGAGGCCCTGGTTGAGCTTCTCGCGGTTGGACAGGAGGTCGTCCAGGTCGCTCTTGCCGATGATCGAGCGCAGCGAGGTCTGCGCCATCTGGGAGACCGCGAAGCGGTAGTCCTCGACCTGGATGATGGCGTTCGTCGCGTCCACCACCTTGAAGTAGACGACGGCGTCGACGCGGACGGTGACGTTGTCCCGGGTGATGCCCTCCTGGGCCGGGATGGGCAGGGTCACGATCTGCATGTTGACCTTGCGCATCCGGTCCACGAACGGCACGACCATCGTGAAGCCGGGGGAGCGGACCTCGCCCGCCACGCGCCCGAGCCGGAAGACGACCCCGCGTTCGTACTGCTTGACGACCTTGGCGCCGGCCGCGACATAGACCACCGAGGCGGAGCAGGCCGCCGTGATCGCCACGATGAGTTCCTGGACCATGACGACCCCCTTCCGAGCCGCCCCGTTTGTCTGGCCATTCCACTTTACGTCGCGGGGGCGCTGTTGCCGCCGGGGGGGAGGGGGGATCCGCCGCCTGCCGCCTGCCGCGGCCCGCGGGCTCAGTGGCTCTCCACGAGCCCCTTCGCGTCACGGGCCAGCGCGGTCAGCCGGGAGATCGCGCGGAAGTACTTCTTGCGGTAGCCGCCGTTCAGCATCTCCTCGCTGAACAACTGGTCGAAGGGCATTCCGGAGGCGAGGACCGGTACCTCGCGGTCGTACAGCCGGTCGGCGAGGACGACGAGCCGCAGCGCCGTCGACTGGTCCGGGACGGGCTGGACGTCGGTCAGGCAGACCGCCTCGACCCCGTCGGTCAGGGCGCCGTACCGGCTCGGGTGGACCCGGGCGAGGTGGGCGAGCAGGTGCGGGAAGTCGTCCAGGGACGCGCCGTCGGTCGCGTACGCGGCCTTGGTGACCTGCTCCTCGGAGAACGGGGCGGGCGCCTCGGGCAGCCCGCGGTGGCGGTAGTCCTCACCGTCGATCCGCAGCGGGCGGAAGCGCGCGGACAGGCCCTGGATCTCCCGCAGGAAGTCGGCGGCGGCGAACCGGCCCTCGCCGAGCTTGCCCGGAAGCGTGTTCGAGGTGGCGGCGAGTGCCACGCCCGCGTCGACCAGCCTGCCGAGCAGGGACGAGACGAGGACGGTGTCCCCCGGGTCGTCGAGCTCGAACTCGTCGATGCACAGGAGGCGGTGCCCGGACAGGGTCTGCACGGTCTGCTGGAAGCCGAGCGCGCCGACCAGGTTCGTCAGCTCCACGAAGGTGCCGAACGCCTTGAGCGAGGGCTCCGCCGGGGTCGCGTGCCACAGGGAGGCGAGCAGGTGGGTCTTGCCGACGCCGTAGCCGCCGTCCAGGTAGACACCGCGGGGGCCGGCCGGTGTCTTCGGGGCCTTGCCGCGGCCGAACAGCCTGCGCTTGGGTGCCCCCACGGCGTGCGCTCCGCCGAGCCCGGCCGCGAACCCTTCGAGGATGCCCACGGCCTCGGTCTGGCTGGGCTGGTTCGGGTCCGGGATGTACGTGGCGAAGCGGACCGAGTCGAAGCGCGGCGGCGGCACCATCTCGGCGACGAGCCGGTCGGCGGGGACGTGCGGCTCGCGGGCGCACAGGGACAGCGGGGCCGCTTCGGCTATCGGGTCGATCGCGGAGGCGGTGGAGGTGGACGACACGGTTCCCCACTCTATGCTCCGTGCCACACTGCACGTCATGCGACGCCTGTTCCCTGTGACCTATGAAACAGCTGCCCAGCCCTCTGGAGAGGCCCCCGGGACGGATGTGACGGAGCGCGAGTGGGAGCTCGGGGAACTGGCGGAGGCGTACGCCTACCCCGCGGTCTCCTCGCCCTGGCTCCGGGCCAACATGGTGTCGACGCTCGACGGCGCCGCCCAGCACGAGGGGCGCTCGCAGCCCATCTCCAACGCCGCCGACATGAGGATCTTCGGCGTCCTGCGGGGGCTCGCGGACGTCGTGGTCGTCGGGGCGGAGACGGTGCGGCAGGAGGGCTACCGGCCGGCACGCGCGCGTGAGGCCTTCGCGGCCCGGCGGGAGGCCGCCGGGCAGGGCCCCGCGCCCGCGATCGCGGTGGTCACGGCGAGCCTCGGCCTCGACTTCTCGCTGCCGCTGTTCACCTCGCCCCTGGTGCCCACGCTGGTCCTGACCGGCGCCGCGGCGCCGCCGGAACGGATCGCCGAGGCCGAGCGGGCGGGCGCGACCGTGGTCGTCGCGGGGGACGGCACCGGAGTCGATCCCGCCCGTGCCGTGAGCGCCCTCGGCGCCCTCGGGCACACCCGGCTGCTGACCGAGGGCGGGCCCCGGCTGCTCGGCCAGTTCGTGGCGGCCGGCGTCCTGGACGAGATGTGCGTGACGCTGTCCCCGATGCTTGCCGCGGGCGACGCCCAGCGGATCGCCGGCGGGCCTTCGGTACCGGTTCCCCGGCGCTTCGAACTGGTCTCCCTGCTGGAGGAGGACGGGTTCCTGTACGGCCGGTACCGGCGCCCTGGCCGACAGTCGGAATAGCTGCCGCGGTCGACAGTCGGAATGAAAGATTCCGTTTCTCTTCGGACGGGCACACTAATTCGCGCAGTACCCGTGCTGTCACGGGGCAGGATGGTTTCCGCAGGGGGCCGGGACGGCCCACGGACGAGAAGGGCGCCTGTCGTGTTCACGAGCGTATTGATGATCGAGAAGGCCCTGACGTCCGCCGACGTGGAGTTCGTCACCACCTTGCACGGTGACGAGACGGTCGCCTTCCATGTGCTGCTCCAGCCCCGGGGCGACCAGGCGGACCGGTTGCTGCGGGCCATCGACGACGTCGCGATGGGCGAGATCGACGAGGCGACCCACGAGGGCGAGACACCGGAGGGCGAGGAGGCCGCCAGTCAGGGCGAGCGGGCGCTGGAGGTCTCGCTGCTGGCGCTGCGCGGGTCCGGCAACACGGCCGAGGGCCGGCTCATCGAGGACCACCCCCTCGACGCGCTGAAGGGCCTGGTCGACCAGGTGGAGGCCGACGAGGTCATCGTGCTGACCGACCCCCACTACGTGGAGGAGTTCTTCCACCGGGACTGGGCCTCCCGGGCCCGCCACAAGGTCGGTGTGCCGGTCCTGAAGCTGTTCTCGCACAGCAAGGCGTGACCGAGGGCCCCGCCGACGCCCGCCCGGGGTGCCCTGGGCTCGCCCGGGCGCGTCCGGCGGTGTCCCTTGTGAGGCGGTGTCCGCCGCACCCAATAGGCTGGGCCCGCGTTCCCCTCGGGAGAGCGCGCCCACCTTCGTACCGGATCTTGGGGAGAAACACGCATGGCACCCGGCCTTCCTACCGCGATGGACCGACCGCACTTCATCGGCATCGGCGGCGCCGGGATGTCGGGCATCGCCAAGATCCTCGCGCAGCGCGGAGCCGTGGTCGCGGGCAGTGACGCGAAGGAGTCCGCCACCGCCGAGGCGCTGCGCTCGCTGGGCGCCACGGTCCACATCGGGCACGCGGCCGGTCACCTGGCTCCCGACGCCACCTGCGTCGTGGTCTCCTCCGCGATCCGCGCCGACAACCCCGAGCTCGCCCGCGCGGCCGAGCTCGGCATCCCGGTCGTCCACCGTTCGGACGCCCTGGCCCGTCTGATGGACGGTCTGCGCCCGATCGCGGTCGCCGGCACCCACGGCAAGACGACCACCACCTCGATGCTCGCCGTGTCCCTGTCGACGCTGGGCCTCGACCCCTCGTACGCCATCGGCGGCGACCTCTACGCCCCCGGTTCCAACGCCCTGCACGGCGCGGGCGAGATCTTCGTCGCCGAGGCGGACGAATCGGACCGCAGCTTCCACAAGTACGCGCCCGAGGTCGCGATCATCCTCAACGTCGAACTCGACCACCACGCCAACTACGCGTCGATGGAAGAGATCTACGAGTCCTTCGAGACGTTCGTGGACCGGGTCACCGAGGGCGGCACGCTGGTGATCTCGGCGGACCACGAGGGCGCCCGCGAGCTGACCCGCCGCCTCGCCGGCCGTGCCGTGCGCGTCGTGACGTACGGCGACGCCGCCGACGCGGACGTGCGGGTGCTGTCCGTGGTCCCGCACGGCCTCACGAGCGAGGTGACGGTCCTGCTGGACGGCGCCGAGCTGACCTTCACCGTCTCCGTCCCGGGCCGTCACTATGCGCACAACGCGGTGGCGGCGCTCGCCGCGGGCGCCGCGCTCGGCATCCCCGCGGCCGAGCTGGCCCCCGCGCTCGCCTCCTACACCGGCGTGAAGCGCCGGCTCCAGCTGAAGGGCGAGGCGGCCGGCGTCCAGGTCGTCGACTCCTACGCGCACCACCCGACCGAGATGACCGCCGACCTGGAGGCCATGCGGGCCGGGGCCTCGGGCCGCATCCTCGTGGTCTTCCAGCCGCACCTGTTCTCCCGCACCCAGGAGCTGGGCACGGAGATGGGCGAGGCCCTGTCGCTGGCGGACTCCTCCGTCGTCCTGGACATCTACCCGGCCCGCGAGGACCCGATCCCCGGGATCACCAGCGAGCTGATCATCCAGGCCGCGCGGAAGGCGGGTGCCGAGGTGACCCCGGTCCACGACAAGGCCGAGGTTCCCGCGGTCGTCGCGGGAATGACGAAGCCCGGTGATCTCGTTCTCACCATGGGCGCCGGCGACGTGACGGACCTCGGACCCGAGATCCTCGCCCGCCTGGCCGAATGACCGTGGGCCCTCAGGGGGCCTCCTTGAACGTGAGGGGTTGAGCTTCATGTCGTACGACATCGAAAAGCCGGACGAGCAGTGGCGCGCGGAGCTGACCCCGGCCGAGTACACGGTGCTGCGCAAGGCGGGCACCGAGCCCGCCTTCACCGGTGAGTACACCGACACCAAGACGAAGGGCGTCTACTCCTGCCGTGCCTGCGGCGCCGAACTCTTCACCTCCACGGAGAAGTTCGCCTCGCACTGCGGCTGGCCGTCCTTCTACGACCCGAAGGACTCCGACGCCGTCGAGCTGATCGCCGACAGCTCGCACGGAATGGTGCGCACGGAGGTGCGCTGCGCCCGCTGCGGATCGCACCTCGGCCATGTCTTCGAGGGCGAGGGCTACCCGACCCCGACGGACCAGCGGTACTGCATCAACAGCATCTCGCTGCGGCTGACACCGGCGGACGAGAGCTGACCACCACCGGCTGACGCCGGACCGCACGACGCCCGTGGCAGGAGGTCCTGCCCGGGCGTCGTCACGTTTCCCCAGGTCGCGTCGGCCCGACCTCGCTCAGGCCGGGTCCGGGCCGGGAGATGCCTCGGTGCTTCCCTCCGGCGCGCCCCGATCCCGCTCGGCCATTCTCCGGATGACGCCGGGCGGGATCGCCGTGTTCCGGGCCGCGTCCTCGGCGGTGTCGTGGTCACGCAGGAGCGCGACCAGGACGTGGGCGGGGAGGCGGGGGCAGCGGGCGGCGGCCCGGCGGACGGCGGGGTCGGGGTCGTCGAGGAGACGGACCGCGCCCAGGCCGCTCAGGCGTGGATCTTCGGCGGCGCGGAAGCGGACCTCGTGATGCGGGTCGAGGGTGAGGCGGTCGACCAGTTCCGGGGTGGAGTCCGGGTCGTCCAGGGCGAGTTGGCGTAGACGGGGGTCGGGATCGCCGGCGTGTCGCAGGAGGCCGGTGCGCGGGAAGCGGGGGTGCGTACGGGGTCGGCCGGGGGCGGTGAGGCTGCCGTTCCACCAGCGCCAGACCTGGAGCAGCATCCAGGGCGGGGCGTCGTCGCAGGACTCGGCGAGGAAGAGGTGGACGACCCGGTCCTCGTCGTGCGCGAGACGGTCCACGACGTCCGGCGGGAGGTGGCGGGCGCGGGCGACGGAGCGGCGGATCAGCGGGTGGGCCGAGGCGGAGAGGCGGCGCATGGCTTCGGGGTCGTCGTGGAGGGCGTGGACCCAGGGGAGCGTGTCGTGGTGGACCGTGGGATCGAAGTCGTAGGAGATGGTGGCGCGTCGGGTCTCGGTGAGGTCCGGGCGGCGGGCGATCGTGCCCCGGACGGAGGGGTCTGGGTCCACGGCCAGGACGGCGATCAGGGCCGGGGACAGGTGAGGATTGCCGGCGAGGGCACGGCGCAGGGCGGAATCCGGGTGCCGGGACAGGTGGTGGGCCAGTTCCGGTTCCAGTACGGAGTCGGTCACGACGCGGATGGCGTCGCCGAGGTCGCCGCTCAGGAAGACGGCGAGGGGGACCGGATGCTCGCGGTGATGCAGCCGCCGGGCGGCGGTGCGGACGCCGGGGTCGGGGTCGGTGAGGAGCGCGTGGCGCTCGTCGTCGTCCAGGTCAGGCCAGGCCGCGGGGCAGGCGGACCGTCGGACCCGGGGCTCGGGGTCGGTGAGGAGGGCGCGGGCCACGGTGACCGGCAGGCCCGTCAGGGAGGCGGACTCGGCGCGGACACGCGCGACGGGATCGGCGGCGAGCCGCTCGTAGGCGGCCGAGGTGAAGGTCGCGCGGTGATCGACGGCGACGCTGACCAGGGCCCAGCGGCGGCGGTCGTTCTCCTCGGAGAGGACGAGGCGGCTCCACTGGCCGGGCGTCAGCTGGTTGACACCGGTGTCGACCAAGGCGCTGCGCACGTTCCATTCCGGGTGGACGAGCAGTTGCTCGATCAGGTCGGCGGGCAGGTCGCGGCCGTGGTGACGCCCGGTGCGTACCGAGAGGTCGAGCTGGAGGTCCTTGGGCACCGAGGGGTTGGACAGGAGTCCGATCGCCCACCGTTCGCGTGTCCGCCGTGAGATCCGGAGCCTGCCGAACAGCCCCTCCCAGGCCGCTTCCCGCTCCTCCTCGCTCTCCTCCCGCGCCAGTGCCAGGGCCCGTCGTTCCTGGTGCGCGGGGAGGTCTACGACCACGATGAGCCAGATCTCGTACTCCTCGGTGGTGACGCCGATCAGCGTCTTCCCGTCCGGGGAGAGCGTCATGAACTCCGGGCAGCGAGGCTGATCCCGCAGGACCTCCGCGAGCCGCCAATCCTCCCCGAGCCGGACCCTGAACCAGCCGCCGTGGCCCAGCGTGACCAGGAAGCCGCCGTCCTCGCCGAACAGCCCGTGCGCGGTGGCCAGCCGGAACCACTCCGTGTCGGTGTCGGCGAACGGAGCGACGGCGTCCAGTCGTACGACCGCGGCCGGTACGGCGTCTCCCGCCGCGATCGGCCGCAGCGCCGCACGGACGGGGAGGGCGCCGGAGCCGGCGCCCCAGCCGCCCGCGTCCTCCAGACCGGCCTCGGCGAGTATCGCGTCGGCCTTCTCCCGTGGCGTCGTCACGCCGGTGTCCCCCGCTCCAGGTGCCGGGTGAGCCCGCGAAAGGTGTGCCAGCCGCGCGGGTCGGTGCCGTCGCCGATCGGGTAGTGCAGGGCGGGGCCGGCCGGTGGGCCGAGCCGGACAGGGGTGGGGCCGAGGGGCGGGCTGAGGGCGTGGGCGAGGCCGACCGCCCTGACCTCGCCGGGTCCCAGCGTGAAGGTGTGGGGGACGGGCGGGGCCTCGAAACGCGGGGGAACGGTCAGATCACGACGGGCGGCGCGAAGCGACGTCAGCATGCTGGTCAGGGAGTGCTCGGCGCAGAGGGTCTCGGCGAGAGACGCGACCCTGTCCAGGGGCGGGGTCTCGTCCCGGCCGTAGCCGAGCGCCAGGACGACGTCCTCCTCGACGCCGTCGGGCGTGCGGGTGACGCGGACGGTCGCGATGGCCGGGCGGTCCGGGTGGCCGACGGCGATGAGCAATGTGGGCCGGGGCGCGCGGTCGCGGGCGAGGTCGGTCAACTGGCGTGTCGACCACGGAAGGTTGACGGGTTCGGCGGTGCTCCATCCGGTGGGTGGGGCACCGGTGAGGATGCGCCAGGCGGCTTCCGGCGCCCGGCCGAGGACGAGGTCCTCGTCGGCGGGGTGCCGGGTGCGCAGGGAGAGGACGAGCTGGCGTTCCCCGCTGTCGGCGGTGGTGGCGAAGGCGTCCGCGACCGACGCCGCGCCGTTCTCGTCGAGGACGGGGGTGAAGACGCCGCCCTTCCAGTGCAGCACGGCACCGGACAGGCCGTCGTAGAAGCCGTGGTCGGCCTCCTGGACGACCCAGCGGTTGGGGTGGCCATGCAGGGCGGTGAGAGCGGGCCGGGTCAGGCGGGTGGCACGCGGGGTGACGATCTGAAGGGCGCGGCCGTCGGCGGCCGCGCCGCGCAGGGCGTCGGAGAGCCAGCTGGTCATGGTGACGAGGGGGCGGTCCTGGATGACCACGGCGGCCTTGTCGGTGAGGACGTCCACCGCCGGGGCCGAGGTGGCGGGCACGGGTACCGCGGAGATGTCCGTGGTGAGGGGCACGACACCGGTCGAGGCGGCCTCCGGGGGCCAGACCGATCCGTCGAGGACGGTGGCGAGGCGTCCGGCGAAGGAGCCCGCCAGCAGGCCGCCTTCCGCGACGGCGGTGGCGGCCCGGGCCTCGGTCCACCACACCGGGCTGTCGGGGAGACCGGGAGCCGCGCCGAGGAGGCGGGTGGTCTCGCCGGGGACCTGGACCAGGACAGGGGCTTCGACGGAGACGAGCGGCCGACCGTCGGGTGCGCGGAGCTGGATGACGGCGCCGTCGGCCAAGGTGCTCACACCGAGGTCGGGACCTCCGGCGTAGAGGCCGGCGAGGAGGGTGCGCAGGTCCGGCATCCTCGGGGTGAGGGCGATGACGTCCCTGGTCATGGAGCGGATCCCCGATCGTCGTCGGCTTCGTCCACGACGGCGGTCTGGACGAGCCGGTGGTGGCCGCGGCGGACGAGCGTGCCGCGGCCGGGAGGCTGGGCGGACGCGTACAGGCCGGGGAAGAGCTGCCCCTCGGAGCGGTCACCGGTCATGACGAGGGCGGCGGTGCCGGTCTCGCGCAGGGTGGTCAGCAGCGGTTCGTACAGGGCGCGGGAGGCTCCGGCGGTACGGCGGGCGACGACGAAGTGGAGGCCGATGTCCTGGGCGGAGGAGATGTACGGCAGGAAGGGGGCCAGGGGCTGTTGTCCGGCGGTGGTGAGGATGTCGTAGTCGTCGATCAGGATCACGATCCTCGGCCCGGTGAACGAGGGATCCGCACCGGTCGCGTCGGGGTCCGCGGTCTCCGGCAGACGCTTCTCCAGCTCGGCCGCGATGCCTGTCGCCAGGGCGGCGGCCAGCTTCGCGTTGTGGGCGTAACCGCCGCGGTACGGCTCCGGGACGACACCGCGCAGACCGCGCCGCGGGTCGAAGACACCGAACACCAGCTCCTCGTCGCCGTACCGGGTCACGAGTTGCCGCACGATCAGCTTCAGCAGGTTGGTCTTGCCGCACTCGCTGTCGCCGAGGACGAGCAGGTGCTGATCGCTCCCGAACAGGTCCAGCAGCACCGGGGCGAGCGCGTCCTGGTCCACGCCGATGGGAACCACCCCCGGCGCGCCGGCCGGTGAGGGGAGCTTCGCCGCGGGAAGGCGCACCGGGAGCACCCGCACGGGGGCGGCGACGTCGCCGTGCCAGCCCGCGCGGATCGTGCGGGCGGTCCGCTCCAGGGTGGCCGCGAGATCCTCCGTGTGGGGGCGGTCGTCGATGCGGGGCAGAGCGACCTGCGCGAACAGTTTTCCGTCGGTCAGCACCCGGCCCGGCACGTCGGGTGCCAGCGTCGCCGACAGTCTGCGGTCGATCGAGGAGTCGGCCGGGTCGTTGAGCCGCAGTTCGACGCGTGTCCCGAACATCGACTGGGTGGCGATACGGACGTCGTTCCAGCGCAGCATTCCGGCGACGACGTGAATGCCGTAGCCGCCACCCCGCTTAAGGAGGTCGGCGACGGCGTCGTCGAGGTCGGCGAACTCGTCGCGCAGCGCCCCGAATCCGTCGATGAGCAGCACGACGTCGGTCGAGCCGAGTTGCGGCAGCCTGCCCTGGGCGCGCAGTCGGCGCAGGTGGTCGACGGAGTCGACCCCGTGAGCGCGGAAGATCTCCTCGCGCTGGGCGAGCATGGCGCGGACCTCGGCCACGGTACGCGCGGCGCGCTCGTGGTCGGCGCGCCCCGCGATGCCGCCGACGTGCGGCAGACCGGCGAGGGCGGACAGTCCGCCGCCCACCAGGTCGAGGCCGTAGACGGCGACCTCGTGCGGGGTGCGGGTGAGGGCCAGCGAGAGGGCGAGGGTGCGCAGCAGAGTGGTCTTGCCGGACTGCGGGCCGCCGATGACGGCCGTGTGGCCGCCCGCGACGGTCAGGTCCAGCAGCCAGGGCCGCTGCCACTGCCTGGCCGGGTCGTCCAGAACGCCCAGCGGAACGCTCAGGGCGCCGTCGCGTCGCGCGAGCCGGAGGCCCTGCGTGCCGGCCTCGACAGGGCCGGCCGCGGTGGCGAGCGTGACGGCGTCCGGCAGGGGCGGCAGCCAGATCCGGCGTACCGGCGGGGCGGCGGTGGCGAGTTGTCCGACCATGACCGACATCACCGTCGGTCCGGTCTCCCGTCTGGTGGCCGCGGATTCCCCCGCCGCAGCCGCCGAGGACTCCGTGCCCGGCGTGGTGTACGTCGGATACGGCGACGCGAGCGGTTCGTCGTCCTTCTCGGCGTGCGGGTTCGGGCTGCGGTAGGCACCGGAGACGTACCCCGCCTTGAAGCGTTCGTAGGTGGAGGTGTCGACCTTCAGATAGCCGAAGCCGGGCAGCGGCGGCAGATCGAAGGCGTCCGTGGTGTCGAGCACCGTACGCGACTCGTCGGCGGAGAAGGTGCGCAGGCCCAGGCGGTACGACAGATAGGTGTCCAGCCCCTTGAGCTTGCCGCCCTCGATGCGCTGACTGGACAGCAGCAGGTGGACGCCGATCGAGCGGCCGATGCGTCCGATCGACAGGAACAGATCGATGAAGTCCGGTTTCGCGGTGATCAGTTCGCCGAACTCGTCGATGACGACGAACAGGTGCGGCAGGGCTTCGAGGTCCGGGCGCCCGGTGGCACGGAGAACGGCGTAGTGGCCGATGTCGGCGATGTCGCCGGCGTCCTTGAGCACCTGCTGGCGGCGCTTGACCTCGCCGGCGAGGCTGCTGTGGACGCGTTCGACGAGCCCGGCCTGGTTCTCCAGGTTCGTGATCACCCCGGCCACGTGCGGGAGGCCGGTGAAGGGGGCGAAGGTGGCGCCGCCCTTGTAGTCGACCAGTACGAGCGCCAGGTCCTCGGGGGAGTGGGTCGCGGTGAGCGCGAGGACGAGCGTGCGCAGCAGCTCGCTCTTGCCGGAGCCGGTCGCGCCCACGCACAGACCGTGCGGACCCATGCCGAGCTCGGAGGACTCCTTCAGGTCCAGCAACACCGGCTCATGACGGTCCGTCATGCCGATGGGCACGCGCAGGAACGCCCGCTCGCTCCGGGGTGCCCACAGCCGGTCGATGTCGAGTGCCGCGGGGTCGTCGATGTCCAGCAGGCCGGGGAAGTCCACCGGCCCGGAGACGGGGGTGCCCTCGGCCGCGGACTCCGCGGACAGCCTGAGCGGGGCGAGCATGCGGGCCAGCCCTGCCGCGCCCGCGACGCCGATGGCATCCGGCGAGCCCTGAGCCGCCGTCGACGTGTCGCGCAGGTCCTCCACCGTGATCCGGTCCTCGTCGACGGTGACGCGGACCGTCACCTGATCCGGCTCGTGCACGCGCTGCTCCAGCAGGTGCAGCACCGTCACGCCCATGTCCGGCAGATCGACCGCCGTGTCGGGGCGCTGTAGTTCGGCCGCAGTCTCGCCGTACTCGTCGCTGACGACCAGCAGCCGGTCGGTCATCCGGAGCGCGCCGCGGTCCGACAGCCCACGTCGTACCTCCGCCGCATACGAGGCGCGCCGGCGCAGATCGTGACGGCACAGCGTGGCCAGCCCGGCCAGGTCCGGCGCGATCCGGCGGGCGGCGACCGGACCGTCGTGCCCGGACGGATCGAGCACGTGGGGCAGCCACTTGGCCCAGTCCCAGTCGGCCAGCCGCTCGGCGGGCACCGCGAGCGCGACGGCCACGTCGTCCGGCGCGTGCGTGACCGCCGTCTGGACGAGCAGAGCGTGGGCGACCCGCAGCACCCCCTCACGGTCACCCACGATGCTGACGTCGCCCGCCCGGTCCAGGGGCACGGTGAGCGGGAAGTGTGTCGTCGTGGCGAACCTCTCCCGCAGCGCGCGGGCCTCGTTGAGCATGAAGGGGTCCGGGGGAGTGAGGACCCCGCCCGCGCCGTTCTGCCCGACCGTCAGTTCCTGTACCGGCACGTTCCCCGTTCCGATCCGTACCCGCAGGAAGTCGGGGTCCTGGCGGCGCCGCTCCCACAACCGGGCCGGATCGCGCACGAGGTCGTACAGGGCCTCGGGCGGCGGGTTCAGCAGGCGCGCCCGCCCACGCTGCTCCAGTTCGAGCAGGCCGAGTTCCTCGCGCAGCTCCTCGAGGTACTCGAGATACCGCTCGCGCTGCACGCGCCGGGTGCGCTGCGCCTTGCCTCGCTGGGACAGGAACAGCGCCGCCGCGCCGAGCAGGGCGAAGACGAGCACGATCGCCCCGAGGGCGGCGAACTGGCTGTTGCGGATCACGGTCATCATCACGACGGAGCTGATGACGCCGGCCATCGGCAGCAACGCGGTCGCCGCGTTGCCGGTCTTTCCCTTGGGCAGGTTGGGCGGCGGTTCGACGGTGCGCGGCTGTGGCGCGGTGAGGGGGCGGGTGGACCGCGCGGGCCGGTGGACGAGATGCTGGGTCACGGACGGGCCTTTTCTCGAACGGGTCCAGAAGCCTGGCTTGTGCTCATCGCACTCTGACCGCGCGGTGCATCGTCTCCGTCGCGAGGCGGACGACGGCGTCCCGGGTGGCCCGGCCGAGCATGGCGGTGTGGATCGGGCCTCCCTGCGCCAGATGCCGGTCGTAGGGGAGCCGTACGACGGACACGCCGGTCTCCCGCAGATGCGCGGCGGCCGTCTTCTCGTCCAGCGTGGTGTCGGGGGAATGCGCGGACAGGGCCACGACGGTGCCGGCCAGGGCGGCGTGCGGCAGCTGGGCCAGCCAGTCCAGGACCTGCCGGGTGCCGTTGACGCCCTCCGCGGTCATCGGGGCGACCACCACCCGGGCGTGGGCGGTGTCCATCGCCGTACGGGCCACATCGCCCGGCAGCGTCTCGCAGTCCACCACCGTCACCGCGAAGTAGCGCCGCAGGGCGAGCGTCACCGTGCGGTAGGTGCGGACGTCCATCGGCGCGCCGACGCGGCCCTGGCCGGCGGGGAGGAGCCATCCGCCGTCGGTCACGGGTACCAAGTAGCCCGTGACGTCGGTGAGTCGCATCGCGGGGGTGAGGATCCGGGCGAGGTCGGCGCACGTCCAGCGCACCGACGCGGCGCCCATCCGCACCGGGAGGGTGCCGAGCGCGGTGTCGGCCTCCAGCGTGAGGACGGGGTCGTGCCGGTAGTGGTTGAAGGTGCGGCCCAGCAGGGCGGAGACGGTCGACTTGCCCACCCCGCCCCTGATGGATGTCACCGCGATGACCCTGCCGGTGGTGACCGGCTGCTGCAACTCCTGTGCGAGGCGGGTCTCTTCGGCGACATCCCGGGAAGCCGAGGCGGCGAGATCACGGAGCGTGCGTCCGGTCCGGCGGGTCACGGAATCGCCGTACCGGGGACGCCCCAGGGCGAGCGCCAGGCGGGGGTCGACGGTCGGTACGGACTCCGGGGTGTGCAGCGGGAGGCGGGGATCACCGGGACTCGCGACGACGGGGGCCGACGCGGGGACCGAGCCCTGAGGGGAGCCGGGCGAGGCCGTGGATCGTGCGGCGCCGGGCGGCCCCGGCGGTGCGTGCGCCGGTCGGGGCCGTTCCGTGGCACCGGTCGGCCCAGGGGCGGGACCGGTCCCCTCGCCCGCGCTGGCCGCCTCGTCGGCTCCGCCCGCACCGGCCGTCTTCCCCGGACCCTCGTGCCGTCCCAATTGCCGCAGCACGTCCTGCTGCCAGTCCTCTCGCCGAGCCATGGAGCCCACCCCTACGCGAAGGTGCCGAGCAGGCGCCCGTACACACCGAACGCCCCGATGAGGAGCGGGAACAGGGCGATGACTCCCACCGACTCGAGGACGTCGCCGAAGCGCCGCAACCGCACCCGCACATGCTCGGCGGGCTGCACGGCCAGCACCGCCAGGGGCACGAGGGCCAGGGCGACGAGCAAGGCCAACGGCCCCACGGCACCGGAGCGTTCCTGCCAGACGCCGACGAGCCGGACGGTGATCACCGCGCCGGCCCCGAGCAGTGCCACGACCTCGATGACGAGCGGGAAGGCACGTGCACGCAGCGCCAGAACGGCGGCGACCACCACGGCGAGCAGCACGGTCCAGACCGAAGGCGCCCTCAGGACGAGGACCCCCGCGGACATCGCCGAGGCGGCCAGGACGACGGTGGCGAGAGCCAATCCACGATGCGTCGCGGTCAGGGCGGTGCGAACCTCCAGGCGGCTGACGGACATTCCGCCGGAGCGGCGGTCGTCCAGCCCGGACAGGCCGGATGCCATGAGCGCGAGTCGAGGAAGCACACCGAGGGCGACGATCGAGACGACGCCCGACAGCGCGCCCGCACGGGCCTGCTGGACCGTTGTACCCGCGCCCGACTGGACCGCGAGCGCCGCCTGCCAGCAGAGCGTGCAGCCGAACAGGGCGACGGCACCGACGAGACCGGCGCGGCCCAGCGGTGCGAACCGGCCCAGCAGGAGCAGTGCCACCACGAGGGCGACGGAGACGCCGGCCAGGCGCACGGCCCCGGACCAGGCGTGGGCGTCGGCCAGCGTCCATGCGCCGAGGGCACCGAGGGTTCCCCCGGTGACGAGGAGCGTGGTGGCCAGACCACGGTGCGCGGCCCGACCGAGAAGGGCCCCCGCCAGTGAGCACAGCACAGCGACTGCCGCCAGGGCGCCGCCCACGGCCGACGGACCGAACTCCCCGCGCGCCAGGGTGCCGGCCGTCGCGGCCCAGCCGACCGTCGCGACTCCGGCCACGACGCGCCGGGCGGCGGGACTCCACCGCCATGCGCGGCCATGCGGATCCTCGGCGGCCTCATCGGTGACGTCGTGCACCACAGGTGCCCCGGGGGCGTCCTCCAGCCGCACGAGCCGCAGGACGGCTCCGTCCGGGATTCCCGCAGATTCCAGCGTGCTGTCGTGCGCGAGCGCCGAACCGTCAGCGGTGACCAGATGCCGTGACGCGGGCCGGGCGGACACCTGGTCGTCCAGCAGTCGCATCACTTCGGGCAGAAGCAGTCCGACGGGTTCCGTGGAGGGGAGGACGAGATCGACCCGCCTCCGTTCGCCGACCAGGGTGACCCGGCTCAGGGCCGTCCGGTTCGGCGTCGTACGGCTCAGGGACCCCGCAGATATCACGCGTTCGAACCTATCATCGAGTCATCGGGTGGAAGACGGCGAAAGCGCCGCGGAAGGCGAGGTGGAGGGCACGGAGGTGCCGTACGGGCTTTTCCCGATGACCCGGTGCGAAACGAACGACCAGCCCACGCATCCGGCGCACAGCACCGCCGCGACGACGATCCCGGCGAACGCCTTGCCCAACCGCTCGTCCACCGACCGCCGTTGCCGCTGCGTCCCGAACAGAACGGCATCCCTGAGCCGCCGACGCCGAACCGACACCGACTCGAGCAATTGACTGTCGTAGTCCTGGGCTGCCACGGGTATGCGTCGTCCGTTCAGGTCGCGGGGTGGGACATCGGTTGTCAGGTGGCGTACTCGCCGACCCAGTTGCCCTGAAGAAGGAATCTGGGCAGGTACTCGGACTCGACCTCGATGGGGAAGCCGTTGTCGAAGGCCATACAGGCCAGTGCGAGGGGACCCAGGGCGACGAGACCGTCGCTGCTCAGTGATCGGGCCTCGTTGTCGGTCCAGTACTCCTTGTGCCAGGTGAGCGCGTCGGTCAAAGCCTCGTTGAATTCTCCGGGATCGGGCTTCACCAAGCGGTAGAACAGGTTGACCGGCGGGTAGAGGATCTTCAACAGCGTTTCCTTGTCCGCGACGTGAGCCACCTCGGGGTCCGTGCCGTGGAAGGCCGCTTCGAGACTGCTGCCGACGTCCGCCCGCCCGGAGACCAGACCCTGGAGTGTCTCCACCCATGAGTAGATGTACTCGTCGAAGACCGCGCCGGACTCGCGGAGAAGTGCCACGGGCACCTGGGCCAGTCGATCGACGCGGGCGTTGTCGCGGCAGATCACCGCCAGGTAGAACGAGGTGACCCAGGCGCCGGCGTGTGTAGAGGACGTGGGGCCGGTGGCGGGCAGGTTCTTCACCTCGCCGTGGCTCCCGATGCGGCATGCCACGGGACCCTCCGACGCCATGGCCGCGTCGAAC
Source organism: Streptomyces aureus (assembly GCF_000725495.1). Classification (GTDB taxonomy): domain Bacteria; phylum Actinomycetota; class Actinomycetes; order Streptomycetales; family Streptomycetaceae; genus Streptomyces; species Streptomyces aureus_B. Next base: position 517,756 of record NZ_JNZD01000013.1, on the reverse strand, counting down.
AGTGCGGAGCCGACCTGCATGGCGGTGACCCATGCCTCCCAGGTCTCGAACCTGCCCGCCCACGGGTCGTTCGCACAGAAGGACTTGGCCACGGTCAGCGCGCTCTCCAAGGCTCGGGAGCGGGACATCTCCGATCCTTCGAGCCGGTCGAGTACACGGCCGGTGCTCCCGAGGAGCCCCGCCATGTCCTCCGCTACCGCCGCGGCGGGGAAGTCATGGCGGGGAACGTTCGTGACCACGTGATCTCTCCTCTAGAAAATCTTGAAATGTTCCAGAACGGCGCCGGTGTACGAGCCCGTGTTCTCGTTCGCCTTCACCAGGACGTACTGAAGTTTCCCATCCTCCAGCGCGTCGAAGAGGCTGTCCGCGATGCGTCGGTCCGCGCCGTTTCGTTTCCACATCTGCGTCAGGATCGTCTGGACGTACAGCCGGGTGCCTTGCTTCACCCTCATGCCCTGTGCCTGATCGCCCGCACCGTTGCGCCAGTCGAGATCGCCCTTGGGCGCCTTGGCTTCGACGATCACGTAGTGACCGTCGTCGCCCAGCTTGTACAGCTGGTCGAACCGATTGGCGCCGTTGGGCGTCTCCGGGAGCTCGACCCAGTGGGCGCCCCGGAACTCGTTCGGCACCACGTGCAGCTTGGCGGCCTGCTCGCCGAGCTTTTCGGAAATCTTGCTGTTGTTCGGAACGCCTCCGAGCTGCTGATCGTAGGCATGCTGCGCGTCTTCGAGACCCTTCTTCGTCGCGGCGGACGGAGTCTCGTCGAACGCCTTTTCCGCGTTCGTGAGATTCATGGACACCTTGCGGTTCTTCGCCGCCGTGTCCAGGTCCGGCCGATGAATCGGGGAGACCGTGTCCCGGCCGTACGGTGTACGGCCCGTCCTGACTTCGGACGGCCCACTCGGCAGGTCGTGTGCGGCGACCCATTTGCCTTGTGGGTTCTTCGCCAGCTGCGGGAGCTCGACTCCGTCCACCAACTTCGGTGTGCCGTCGGCGTTCGCGAGGTTTCTGCGCCGCCCCAGTGTGTCGTAGTGCTCCTTGAACCACGTCTGGTCGGCGTCGTTGGCCTTCTGGACGTGCCTGTCCTGGATCGCCTTGCGCTCCGCGGCGGTCAGTTCCCGCTCTCCGCCGGTTCCGGTGCCGCCGCCCCCGTCCCCCTGGTGCGCGGGAGGAGTGGTCTCTCCGCCTGCGTGGCCCGTGCCGCCCGTGGCGTCGTCGCCGCTCCGTCCGGCGTCGTCCAGGCCGCCCTCCCCGTGAGGGCCCCCTCCCGTGCCGCCGTGGCCGCCGCCGGTCGGGCCGGAGTCGGGTCCGTGGGGCCGGGGGGCGGCGGGATGGGTGGCTCCGTGACCGCCGGGCCCGTTCCCGACGTGCGTCGTGGTCCCGGGCGAGTGCGAGGAGGCGCCGACCGTGGCGGGCTCCCGTTGCGGCGCGGGCGTGTCCCGCGGCGTGGACCGCGCGTCGGCGGACGCTTCCCGGCGCGGCGCCTCCCCCACGATGTCGCCGTGTCTGTCGACGGCGATGAACCTGCCGTCCTCGATCACGACCTTGGAGCCGTCACCGAGCTCGATGACACTGTGGATCCGCTGGGAGTCGGCCGAGGCGCCGATGCCGCTGCGGATTCCGGCGGTGAGGTCGGAGAGCTTGGGCAGTGAGCCGACGGCCTTGCCCGTCGCCTTGAGGCCCACGCTGACCGGGTCGATGTACTCGCCGACCTTGGCAGCGACGCTGGCGCTCCTGGCGACCGCGCCGGCCTCGCCGCCCTTGGACGCGACGGCCAGGGGACCGGCGCCGAGGGTGAGCCCGTTGAAGACGACCGTCGCCGCGGCACGGGCCGGGTTCTCGCTCCACATGTCCCAGGCGACCATGGACTTGGCGAAGTCCTTGGCGGCCTTCTTCTGCCGGACCTCGGTGGCGCTCTCCTTGTCCGGGCCGAACGCCCAGTCCATGAGCGCGTCGTAGGGGGTGACCGTGTACTGGCCGATCCCGCTGACGACGTCCCCGAGATGTCCCCAGGCGTCCCCGGCCGCGTCCGAGCCGTTCCAGCCGACCAGGGTGCCGAGGCCCTTGATGCCACCCCACACGTTGTCGATGACGAGGCCGTCCCAGACGAAGCTCTTGGCCCAGTAGCCGACCTCCCAGGCGTGGTGGGACTCGGTTTCCGGGGTGCCCCAGGGTGTCTTCTCGGCGTGCTTGAGGACGTCCAGGTCGTACCCGTACATCACCGTCTTCTTGTCGACGGTGTGGTGGCCGTCGTCGACCACGAACGCCGGTCCGCCGACGAGGGCCGAGATCTTGCCGGCTGCCCGGCGCTCCGCCTCCCGGAAGGCGCTTTCCGCGGCGGCGACACCGTCCATGAGCTCCTGATGACGGTGGATCTTGTCCCCGTCGTACGTCCAGTCGTCGTCGCCCTCGACACTCTCGACGAACGCGAAGGCGTCCGTCTTGAGCAGGGCGAGTTTCTCGGCGATGGGCCGGGCCTCGACGGAGTACGTGTCCAGAGCGTCCGCCACCGTCTCCAGCTGGGTGGCGAAGGCGTCGGCCCCGTCCATCACCGGCCGTGTGGTGGCGAACAGGTCGTCGGCCTCCGGCGCGGTGTAGAAGGCCTCCAGCATCTGGAAACGGGAGTGCACGTCCATTCCGCCGCCGCGGATCCCGATGGCGTCGCTGCGCAGGCCGGACGTGTCCTTGTCCAACTGATCGAAGTCGCCGGTGAACTGGGGTATGGCCGAGGGTTCGATCACTTGTCGCCGCCACCCTGTCCGCCGCTCTGCCCCGGCAGATCGATCTTCGGCGCGCCCAGCGCCCTGTGCTCGCTCCGTCCGGCCATCTCGAGGTCCCCGGCGAGGTAGTACGCGGTCGCCTCTCGTGCCCCGTTGACCGACTTCGCCGCCCGCGCGCCGAGGAACAGGACGTCACCCGCGGTCTTCTCGACGAAGATCGCCAGAGCCGCGCCGATCGCTCCGGTGGGCGCGGCTCCGCAGTACGGTCCGCTGACGGTGCCGGCGGAGACCGCCGCGCTCTCCATGTCCGTCCCGTACGCCTTGACGTCCTTGGCCACGTCGTCCATCGCGTCCGCGACCAGCGAGGTCACGAACTCGACGCCGGACGACGAGATGTCCCACCCCGACATGCCCAACCCCCGTGAAAACGTTCTTGTTTACTGCGGCACGGTCAGCCGATGTTGTCGACGGCCGCGCGGGCCTTCGCCATGGTCGACTGCGCGGTGCCGTCGTTCTCCTCGAGCGTGGTGCGTACGAGGCGAATGATGTCGCGGACCTCGTTCGCGGCGCGGTTCCAGCGGACTTCCTTACCGTGGTACTCGTCGGCGACGCCGTCGGCCGTGAAGTCGGCCATCGCGGCCTTCACCGCGCGGTCGCGGTCACCGAGGACGCGCTCCAACTGCCCGATGACGCCTTGCAGACTGCCCTGGACCTCCGTGGAGGCGCCGGTGTCGTACGAACGGCGGTCCTGATTCTGAGCCATGATCGAGTTCCCCCTCGGTAGGGCTAGCGGGCGCCGAAGCGGGCGGCGTCGAAGTTGGACTGGCCCATGTTCTTGTGGGCGTTGTCCTCCTGCTCCAGGTCACCGGAGCCGAACGCGGAGTCCATCCCGCCCTGGCCGCCCAGGATCGCGCCCAGGGACCCGTTCAACGCATTGGTGATCTCGTCCGTGTGCGCTTTGAACGAGTCGAACGCCGCCTTGCCCGCTCCGTTGAACTTCCCCTCCAGCGGTTCTGCCGCCTGGACGAGCCAGCGGATCAGCGTGCCCAGGTCCTCCGTCGAGCCGACCGTGCTCTTGCCGAGATCCACCAGGGTCGACGACCCCATGTCGAACTTCATTCACCCGCCCCCGTGTCCTTCAACGTTGCACATCGCGATTCCTCGGATGTTCGACAGCAGAGACGTGCCGGACCCCGGAGCAGTTCCCCTGTGTCACGAACGTCTCATCGCATATCGAACATTCTCTCGCATTGCTCATTGCGGGTGCAACGTGACAGGGGCTCAAGTGGCGTGATCCGCACCATGAGTTGTCTCACTGTGTACCGGGTCGACTGTTCTTCTCGGCTTCCTCTCGCCGTCGTTCACAGCACCTTGCGGTGCACCAGCGCGGACAGGATCAGCGTGCCGGGGAGCAGCGGGATCCAGACCGTCAGGACGCGGTAGCCGATGACGGTGGCTGTCGCCAGGGACGCCGGGGCGCCCAGCGCGGCCATGGTGAGGACCATGGCAGCGTCCACCGGGCCGATTCCGCCGGGTGCGGGTACGGCGCCCGCTGCGGTACTGGCGACCAGCAGCGCGAACACGACCTGCGTCCACGACAGCGGCAGTCCGAGCGCGAAGCCGACCGAGGCGATCACGGTTCCCTGGATCACCGGGGCGGCGGCCGAACCGCCCCACAGGGCCAGGACGCGGCTGGGCCGGGTGTGCAGGATCCGTACGTCGGTCAGCGCGGTGCGAAGGAAGCCGAGCACCGGGCGGCGCAGCGGGCGCACGACCGTCAGGAGCAGGCAGACGGCGGCGAGGCAGAGCGCCACGCCGCCCGCCGCCGGCAGCAGCGTCCGGCGGTCCGGGGCGAGCGCGCCGAGTGCGCGGGTGTCCTCGAGGGCCAGCAGGAAGAAGATCAGCACCGGGACCCTGGCCACCGGCTTGACCAGCGAGTACAGGGCGAGCGACGCGGTGGCGCGGGCCAGCGGGATGCCGCGGCCCTGGAGGAAGCGCAGGGTCACCGCGTGGGCGCCGATGCTCGACGGCAGCACGAGGTTGGCCGCGCCGGCGGCGAGCTGCGACGCCATCAGCAGGCCCGGCGGCAGCCTCTCCGGCAGGGCGCCCTGCCGGATCCACGCGGTGACCACCCAGCCCAGCAGGGTGAAGAGGACGCCCGCGAGCAGCCAGCGCGGGTCGGCGTCGGCCAGCCGCGCGGGGCCGTCGCGCCAGGCGTCGCGGTCCAGCGCGGCCCAGGTTCCGATGACCAGCAGGGGGAGCAGCGCGAGCACCAGATGGGCCGGACGGTTCAGTGAAGTGAGGCGGGTCGCGGCGCCCGTACGGGTGACGGGGGGAGCTTCGCCGGGTGCCGGTGCCGGTGCGGTTGTGGATGTCGTTGTGGTCGTGGTCGTGGGCGTGGTGGCGGGGGTGGGGAGGCGGTCGAGCGGAGGCAGGGACACGGCGCACGTCGTCCTTCCGCGTCACGCCCGGGCACGGACGGACGGATCCGAGGCGATGCAACGGGGACGGGGGAGAGGTTCCCGTCCGGTGTGACGCCACGGTGTCCGGCAGGGGAAGCGGGACCACCGTGTGAGCGACACGGCCGGAGACGCCGGCCGCGCTGCGAACGTACGACCCGAAGGGCCGAGGCGCGACCGCAGATTCCGGGCCTGGAGGGTGAATGCGGAGGGGGAGAGAGGGGGCTCGGGGATGCGGAGGCGAAGGCCTTGGGATGGCGGAGGCCTCGGGGACGTGGAGGCGTGGGGCCGGCGGAGGCCTCGGGGAGGTGGAGGCGCGAGGGAGGCGAACACCTGGGGGCGGCGCGGGGCTGGCGGAAGCATCGGGGAGGCGGAGGCGTCGGGGAGGTGGCGCGCGGGGGAGGCGAGCGACTTGGGGAGGTGGAGGCGCCGGGGCGGGGAACTGCTCGGGGAGGTGGAGGCCCCGGGCCCAGGGAGGCTTCGGGGTGGTCAAGGGTCCGCGGGGTGCGAAGGGCGCCTAGGCGCGGCGGCCGGGGATCCGATGCGGTTCGTCGGCGGGCTTCCCCGTGCCAAGGCGGGGACCGGCGCCGTGGACACGGCGAGTCGTCGTCCGTGACCCGTGCGCACCCCCGATCCTGGCCTGACGTGCGGCCCCGGACTCCCCGGCCGGGGGCCGTACGCCCAGCACCGCTCCCGTATCTCCCGTACCCGCTCCCCCGGTACCCGCACCGCTCTCGACCCGCACCGCTCTCGACCCGCACCGCCCCCGACCCGCACCGCCCCCGTACCCGTACCGCCCCCGGACCCCACGGAGAACCATGGACGCCGACAGCAACCACCCCGCGGATCACGGCGACGGAGAGCCCCTGGGCGCGGGCGGCGCCGGCGGTGGTGGGGCGACGGACCCCGGTGGCCGGGGCGGTACCGGCCCTGGCGGGGGTGCCCCGGACGGAGTCACGGCCGCCCCCGTCCGGGCCCGGGCCGCCGCCCTGCTGCGCCGCCCGAAACTGTGGCTGCTGCCCACCGTGCTGACGGGACTGCTCGCGCTGCTGCTGTCGCTGCTCTACATGGGCGGCATCGTCAATCCGAACGGGCATCTGCGCCATCTGCCGATCGGCCTGGTCAACGAGGACACCGGCGCCCCGCCTCCGGGGCAGCGGCAGAACGTCGGCACCCAGGTCACCGCGGCCATCGCCGCGAGCGACACCTCCGGCACGGCGGGCTGGCGCCGGCTCACCCGGGCGCAGGCCGAGGACCAGCTCTCCTCCGGCAAGATCTACGGCGCCCTCGTCGTCCCCGCCGACTTCACGGCCTCCGTCACCGCCCTGACCACGGCGCACGCCACCGTCCGGCCCACCATGACGGTCCTGACCAACCCCGGCATGGGCAGCCTCGGTTCGTCCCTCGCGAGCCGGATCACGACGGCCGCGGCCCAGCAGACCTCCGCGACCATCGGGAAGCAGCTCACGGCGTCCCCGGTGACCGCGAAGACGGACTCCACCACCCGGCTGCTCCTCGCCGACCCCGTCGAGGTCGTCACCCGGATCGGCCACCCCATCGGCGCGCACAGCGGCCTCGGGCTCAGCGCGTTCTACTACACCCTGCTGCTGGTGCTCGCCGGGTTCCTCGGCGGCAACCTCATCAGCACCGGCGTCGACACGGCCCTCGGCTACGCCGACAACGAGATCGGCCCCTGGCACACCCGCCGTCCGACCGTGCCCATCAGTCGCACCCAGACGCTGCTCCTGAAGATGGTCATGACCGCCGGGATCACCGTGCTCACGGTCTCCCTGGTCATGCTCGCCACCGTCGCGATCCTCGGCATGGACGCCACCCATCTGCCGCTGCTGTGGATCTACTCCTACTGCGCGAGCCTCGCCGTCGGGCTGGGGGTCCAGGCGATCAACGCGGCGTTCGGCGGGATCGGGCAGCTCGTGTCCATGTTCGTGTTCATCGTCCTCGGCCTGCCGTCCTCGGGCGCCACCGTCCCGCTCCAGGCGGTCCCCGGCTTCTACCGGTTCCTGTCCGTGTTCGAGCCCATGCGCCAGCTCAGCGACGGGGTGCGCGCCATCCTGTTCTTCGACGCGCGGGCCGACGCCGGGCTGGGCCGCGCCTGGCTCATGATCACCGTCGGTGCCGTGCTCGCCCTCGTGTTCGGCTTCGCGATGACCCGCTACTACGACCGCAAGGGCCTGGACCGGCTGACTCCCCAGCCGCCCGTCCACCAGGCCGCCCCGCCCGCCGCGACCGCCTGACCGGTCCGGACACTCCGGCCGTCAGACCAGGTGCCGCAGGAGCGCGGCGACCACCGGCGGGGCCTCGCCGCGGGGGCGGACCAGCACGATCTTCCAGTGCGGGGCGTGCCCGGCGAACGCGTGGGTGCTCAGGCCGGGGAATCCTTCCGCGACCGAGACGGGCAGGACGCAGACGCCCAGGTCGGCCCGGACGAGCCCGGCCGCGGACGCGATGTCGTCGACCTCGAAGGCGCTCTCCCGGTCCACCCCGGCGGCCCGGAACGCCCGGTCCACGCACAGACGGATCGCCTGGCCCGGGGAGAAGTCCACCAGCGGCAGCCGGGCGGCCCGGGCGAGGGTGACCGCGCCGTCAGGACCGGTGCCGGTGAGCCCGCGCGCGGGGGCGGACGCCAGGACCATCTCCTCGTACGCCAGCAGCCGGGTCTCCAGCCCGCGCTGCGGCCGCCGGTCGAGCGCGACCACGGCCAGGTCGACGGTGCCCTCGCGCAGCGCGCCGCGCACGTCGGCCGGGGGCGTCTGCCGCAGCCGTACCGCCACGCCCGGATGCTCGGCCCGCAGCGCGGTCAGCGGCCGGTGGAGGCAGGCCCCGGCCCCCGGTGTCGTGGCGATCGTGATGCTGCCCCGCAGCTGTCCCCGGACCAGGCCGACCGCGGTCCGCGCCCGCTCCGCCGCCCGCAGCGCGGCGCGCGCCGCCGGGACGAAGGCCTCGCCCGCCGGGGTCAGGGTCACCCGGTGCGTGGTGCGGTCGAACAACGGGGTGCCCAGTTCCCGCTCCAGCGCGAGGACGGTGCTCGACACGGCCGACTGCACCACGTGCAGCCGTTGGGCCGCCGCGGTGAAACCGCCCTCCTCGGCCACCGCGACCACGACCTCCATCTGCCGCAGATCCATCTCCGCTCCCGGGGCGGCGGCCCGCTTCCGGCCGGATTCCCGCCCTCTGTCACCGATTGTCCCAGCCCGGGCCGCGCGTCACGTCCCGCGGACGCCGTTGCGCATCTCCCGCGGGCTCACCCCGAAGCGCTGCCGGAAGGCGGTGCTCAGGGCGCTCGCCGACGAGAAGCCCGAGGCGTAGGCCAGGTCGGTGATCGTCAGATGCTCGCAGTCGCCGCACCGGAGCCGCTCGCGGACCAGGCGCAGCCGCTCCTCGCGGATCAGATCGCGCGGGGTGGTGCCGGCGTGCTGGAGGGCCAGCTGGATCTGGCGCAGCGACCAGCCGAGGGCATGGGCCATGGACGTACCGGTGAGCCCGGGGTCGGCGGCGTGCTCGCGGACATGGCGGCGCACCACCGCCTCCACGTCGGACAGATGGCGGGCGCCGTCGGGACGGTCGTCGTGGGTGGTGAGCATGCACAGCAGCTCCACCACGCGGTCGGACACGGCGTTGAACTGGGAGTCGGTGAGACCGTCGCGCTCGGCGTACAGCGCGTCGAGCATCGAGCGGACGACGCGGCCGAGGCCCCTGCTCAGATCGAGGCCGGTGGCCAGCGGCGACTTGCGGTTCAGCGGGCCGTCCAGCTCCCGGGCCGGGATCGTCAGGACGAAGGCCTGGGTGGAGGCGTCCTGGAGGCACTGGAAGGGCGAGCCGAACGACACGAGCGTGCCCGCTCCCGGCGTCAGCCGTGCCTCCCGACCGTCCTGGCGCAGGACGATCTGTCCGGTCAGCGGCAGCAGTAACCGGTAGTCCTCGTCGGGTTCCTCGCGGATCTGCCGCGCGGTCCTGCTGTACTCGATCTCGTCCGACCGGAACCTGACGAGCTGGTAGGCCTCCGTGCGCTGGCGGACCGTGCTCCCGCCGAAGTCCTCGGTGCTGCCGTACCGGTAGCCCATCCGGGACTGGTACGACCCGATGTGCTCGCTCCAGAAGTCGGCCCGCTCGGCCGGTTCCACCGCGTCCGTCGACCGGGTCTCCACCAGGTAGTTGCCCGTGGGCATGGCCACCATCGACTCCCGTGAGGGTGAGGGCAGTTACGCGGTGTCAGCCTAGTGCACACAGCCGGTGCGCATGGGGACAACTTCCTTGCGCGCGAGGGAAAGCGGCCACACCCGTGCGCGGCTACCGTCGGCCGCCCCGTCAACTCGCGCCCCATCCCTCACTCTTCCTGCTCCTGTCCCGGCAATGCTCTTGTGTACAAGAGGACTTGAGGAACATGACCGAACGGATACCGGAGGCCGTGTCCTGGTGCCTGGCCGTCGGCCTGCTCGCCGTCACCGTGCTGCTGCTGCGCCAGAGCGGGATCAGCGGGCGGCTGCGCCGGCGGGCCGACGACCTCATGGAGGACCTGCGGGCCCGCGACGAGGAGCTGCGTCATCTGGCCGAGGTCCGGCTGCCCGCCCTGGCGGAGACCGCGCAGCCCCGCGCCGGCGCGGACGGCCCGGCCGCCGCGGAAGCCCCGGTCGCCGGTCTGCTCGACGCCCGGCTCGCGGGCACGGACTTCGCGAAGCGGCTCGACACCGTCCTGGAACGCTGCTCCGAAGCGGTGGGACACGCGCGGGCGCGCGCCGACCGGTCCGCGAAGTCGGCGCTCAAGGCGTCGATGCGGTCGATCCAGGCCCTCGCCAACGAGCAGCAGGTGTCCATCGCCGAGATGCAGGACCGGCACGACCATCCCGACGTGCTGCGCGACCTCCTCGAGATCGACCACACCAACGCGCAGTTCGGCCGCCGGGCGCAGGCGATCGCCGTCCTGTGCGGCTCCTGGCCGGGACGCCAGCGCGGCACGTCCGCGCTGGTGGAGGTGGTGCGGGGCGCGACCTCCCGGATCCGTGACTACCGGCGCGTCCGCGTCAACGGGCATGTCGACGTCGCCGTCGGGAGCCGGGCCGTCGAGCCGGTGGTCCTGGCCCTCGCCGAGCTCCTGGACAACGCGGCCCGCCACTCGCAGCCCGACACCACCGTCGAGGTCACCGTCCGGCCGGCGCACAACGGCGTCTGCGTGGTCGTCGACGACGCCGGCGTCGGCATGGACGGCGGGGCGGTCGAGCGGGCGGCCCGGCTGCTGACCGGCCGGGACACAGTGGACGTGACCCGGCTCGACGACCCTCCGCGGTTCGGTTTCGCCGTGGCCGGTGTGCTCGCCGCCCGTTACGGGTTCGACGTCTCGGTGGACACGAGGTCGCCGTACGGCGGTGTCCGTGCGGTGGTGTTCCTGCCGTCGGCCCTGCTCACGCACGTGGCCCCGGAGGCGGAGCTGCCGCCGCGTGCGGGCTCCAGGCCTTCGGTGCTGCCCACACGGAGGTCGGCCGAGCCCGTCGGGACGACCACGGCCGGCGGTCTGCCGAAGCGGCGGCGCCGGGTCCCGCAGGAGGCCGGCCGGCCGGGACCGTCCGCCTCCGTGCCCGCCGAGGACGCCGGCGTCCGGTCGGCCGAGGACAACGCCCGGCGCATGGGCGCGTTCGCCCGCGGCACCCGCGCGGCCCGCGACACCACCGAAGCCCCGGCCACCCCGCCGCCGGGGGCCGTCGACACCCCGCAGTCGCCCGCGTCGCAGGACGGGGCCCGTCCGACAGAAGGGAGCACGCAGGGATGACCGCGCCCATGACCAACGAGCTGGGGTGGATGCTCGACGAGGTCCTGAAGGTGCCGCAGGCCCGGCACGCGATCCTGCTGTCCGCCGACGGCATGCTGCGCGCCCACTCCGCGGACATCGCCCGGGACGACGCCGAGCGGCTCGCCGCCGGCCTGTCCGGGGTGCAGGCGATCAGCCGCAGCACCGCCGAGTTCTGCGGCAGCCCGGACACGCCGTGGCGGCAGACCCTGATCGAGTTCGCGCACGGGTACGTCTTCCTCGTCGCCGCGGGCGAGGGCACCCACCTCGCGGTGTCCACGACCGAGGACGTCGACATGGAGGCGGTCGCCTACCGCATGCACAAGATGGTCGACCGGCTCGGCAAGGAACTGACCAGTCCCGCCCGGCAGGACACCGGCAGTCCCGCGTGAGACCGCCCGGCGGTCGTCCCGGGGAACGGCTGGTGCGGTCGTACGTGGTCACCGGCGGCCGTTCGCGGCCCTCGCGCGACACCCTCGATCTCGTCACCCTGCTGATCGCCGCCGAGGGCCCGCCGCTCACCGGGCTCGGCCCCGAGGAGCGGCGGCTGACGGAACTGTGCCGGCCGGGGGCCCTGTCGCTGGCCGAGGCCGCCGGCCGTCTGGGACTGCCCGTCAGCGTCACCAGGGTGCTCGTCGCCGATCTGATCGAGAGCGGTCACCTCGTCACCCGCGGACCGATCCCCTCCGCCGCGCCGCCGTCCGACCCCCACGTCCTCCAGGAGGTGCTCGATGGTCTGCGCGCCCGGCTCTGAGGCCGCGCTCCCGCCCGAGGTGGAGCGGACCGCCATGACGACGTCCGCGCCGCCGCCGTGCCGCGGGGCCCGCGGCCGGGTCTCCGGTCCCCGGACACCGATCACCCCGGCCACTCGTCCGCCGGCCCCTGCCCGTGAAGCGGAGACGGAGTGACCGGGCGAACCGGGGACAGCGCGAACGCAGTGTCCCCGCCCTCTTGTCCGGCCCATCAGTCCCTGTACGGGCCGGAGTTCGCCGCCGACCCCGCCGCCGTCTACCGGCGGCTGAGGGCGTCCGGACCGACCGCGCCCGTCGAACTCGCCCCCGGCGTACGGGCCACCCTGGTCACCGGGTACGACGCCGCGCTGCACGTCCTGCGCTCGCCGGAGACCTTCTCCAAGGACCCGCGGCACTGGCGGGACCTCGCCGACGGCACCGTCCCGCCCGGCAGCCCGGTTCTTCCGATGATGACGTACCGGCCCAGTGCCCTGTTCACGGACGGCGGTGAGCACGCCCGGCTGCGGGGCGCCGTCACCGACACCCTCGCCCGCGTGGACGCCGGGACCCTGCGCGGCTACGCCGAGCGCAGCGCGGACACCCTCATCGACCGGTTCGCGCCGCTCGGCACGGCGGATCTGCTCGGCGAGTACGCCCAGGTCCTGCCGCTCCTGGTGTTCGACCGTCTCTTCGGCTGTCCCGCCGGGCACGGCGTCCGGCTGGTCGAGGCCATGTCCGGGATGTTCGACGGGGTGGACGCCGAGCGGGCGCACGCGCTGCTGACCGACACGCTGTCCGACCTGATCACGCTGAAGCGGCGGCGGCCGTCCGCCGATCTGACGTCCTGGCTGATGGAGCACCCGGCCGCGCTGACCGACGAGGAGCTGATCCACGCCCTCGCCGTGCTGATGGGCGCGGGCACCGAACCGCAGCAGAACCTGATCGCGAACGCGCTGCGTCTGCTGCTGTCCGACGAGCGGTTCGCGGGCGGGCTGTCCGGCGGCACCCTGGAAATAGAGGACGCCCTCGACGAGGTGCTGTGGACCGACCCGCCCATCGCGAACTACGCCGTGCACTATCCGCGCCACGACACCGTGTACGAGGGCACGCCGCTGCGCGCGGGGGAGCCGCTGGTGGTGAGCCTCGCCGCCGCGAACACCGACCCGGCGCTGACCGGCACTCGGAGCGCGGGCAACCGGGCCCACCTGGCGTGGAGCGCGGGCCCGCACACCTGCCCCGCGCAGGGTCAGGCACGGCTGATCGCGTCCGTCGCCCTCGAACGGCTCCTGGACCGGCTCCCGGACCTCGGACTGGCGCTTCCCGTAGGGGAGTTGACCTGGCGTCCCGGCCCGTTCCACCGCGCGCTGGCCGCGCTGCCGGTGACGTTCTCGCCCGTCGCCGCCCGGTCCGGGACCAGGCCGCCCGGTCCCGGAGAAGGGGAGGGCACCGGACAGCCGCCGTCGTCCGCGCCCTTCGTACCGTCCACCGGGGAGCAGCCGGCCGTGGAGGTGCCGGCCCCCGGTCACGGAACGGCCCCCGGTCACGGGACTCCGCGGGGCGCCTGGGCGCGGACGGCCGCATGGTGGCGCGGCGAGTGACCGGGCCCCGGGTGCCCAGGTGCCCGGTTCGCGGGGGCCTGCTCCACGGAGACGCGGAACCGGGCAGCCGGGAGGGGCGCCCCGGGCCACAGGTCCCAGGTCGCGGACCGTCCTAGGAGAGCCGTACCGGCAGGGCCCGGTGTCCGTTCGAGATGAAGGAGTCCACCGGCAGCAAGGTGTCCTCGGGGACGGCGAGCCGCAGGTCCGGGAAGCGCTCGAACAGGGCCGGAAGCGCGATCAGGGCTTCGAGGCGGCCCAGCGGCGCCCCCAGGCAGCGGTGCACGCCGTGGCCGAAGGCGAGGTGCTCCTTGTCGGCGCGGGTGACGTCGAACAGGTGGGCGTCCTCGCCGTGGCGCCCGGGATCGCGGCCGGCGGCGGCGTACGCGGCGAGGATCGCCTCGCCCTCGGCGATCACGGCCCCCTCGGGGCCGCCGAGTGCGGCGAGGTCGATGTCCTCGACGGCGTAGCGCAGCGGGAGGCTCGCGACCGGAGCGTCCGCGCGCAGGGTCTCCTCGACCACGTCGTCCCAGCCGGCCCGGCCCTCGCGGACGTGCGCGAGCTGGCCGGGGCGGGTGAGCAGGGCGTGCACGGCGTTGTCGAGGAGGTTGACCGTCGTCTCGTGACCGGCGCTGACCATGAGGGTCAGGGTGTCCAGCAGTTCCTGCTCGCTGAGTTCGCTGCCGTTCTGGTCGTCGCGGGCCGCGATGAGCCCGGAGGTCAGATCGTCGCCGGGCGACTTCCGCTTGGCGGCGACCAGTTCGCCCAGGACCTCCAGCAACCGGCCGTAGGAGGCGGTCATCTCGCCCGGGTCGGCGGAGGTGGCGAAGATGCTGTCGACCAGTTCGCGCAGTTCGGGACCGCGTTCCTCGGGGAGCCCGAACAGTTCGCTGATCACCTGGATCGGCAGCGGATAGCAGAACTCCTCGCGCAGGTCGACGACCTGGGAATCGTGCCCGGCCTTCTCCACGCGGTCCAGCAGTTCCCGGGTGATCTCCTCGATCCGGGGCCGGAGCGCGGCCGTGCGGCGGGCGGTGAACGCCTTGGAGACCAGGGCGCGCAGACGCCTGTGCTCGCCGCCGTACGCGGTGAACATGTTCTCCACGGCCACCCAGGTGAACAGCGGCCAGGCGGGCGTGATGGTGCCGTTCGTCATCAGGGGCCAGTGCTGCCGCGCGTCCTTGGACACCCGGGGGTCGGTGAGCAGCCGCTTGAGCAGGTCGGGTGCGCTCACCGCCCAGGCGCTCACCCCACCGGGCAGCTCCACCAGGGCGAGCGGTCCTCTGGCACGGATCAGCGCGGCCTCCGCGTGGATGTCGCGTCCGGTCGTGTCGATCACCAAAGGACGTGCGTTTCCCATCAGGAGCCTCCCGGCCGTCGAACTCCGATTCGACTTACGCCGTGACGCTACGCGAGGACCCGGGCACGTGGAGATGCGCCCGGGCCCGGTGCGTGCGGTGCCAACTTCCCTGCGCGTACCGGCAATTACGTCCTTTCCGGGTGCGCGGGCAAGCCAGTGGGGGACGCGATCCCGCCGCTCAGGCGTGTCCGCGGCGCAGCAGCCGCCGCCGGCGCGGCTCCTGGTCGGGGAGCCAGCCGAAGGCGAGGCAGCTGCCGACGGCCCCGAGGAGCAGACCGACGAAGAACCCGCCGAGGTTGGAGGTGACCCAGGTGCCGAGCGACAGCAGGATGCCCAGCAGGGAGTAGAACAGCCGCTGGGCCGGGTTGAAGAGGATCAGCAGGCCGCACAGCAGCATCGTGGTGGGCAGCAGATAGCCCGCGAGGCCCTGCATCCCGATGTGCAGGACGACCTTCAGCGACGCCTTCTCGGTGAGGAGGATCTCCGCCCCGCCCAGGGTGAGCAGCAGCCCGCCCCAGAAGGGACGGTTCGCGCGCCACCGCCGGAAGGAGTCCCTCAGGTCCCGGGATGCGTCCGTCTGCGCCTCGGCGCTCATCAGCAGCCTTGGTCGCTGAAGCGGAGCTTGAGGCCCGGGAGCTTGAACACCCCGGCCGTCGTCGCGTAGTTGGTCTGGCGCAGGTTCGCGATGCGCACGGTGTCGGCCTGCTGGCTGAACACGCCCTTGGGGCCCTGGACCCCGGCCTTGTTCAGCGTGCTGGCGTCGTTGCCGATCTCGATGTTGTTGAACGAGGCGTTGCCGGACAGCTCGGTGGAGTCGGTGGTCAGGTCGGTCGCCTGGACCTTGTCCGACCCGCTGCCGGCGGTGATGAGCAGGTTCGTGCCCCCGAGGTCGACGCTCTGGCACAGGTGGTCCAGGGTCGCGTTCTTGATCGCCGAGGTGACGATGAGGACCTGGCCCCCGGTGTCCCCGGCGTTCGGGCTGTCGTCCGCCATGTTGTCGAGGCCGCCGAACTGCTCGAAGCCGGTGCCGTTCAGCTCGGTCGCGGTGACCGTGAAGGGCATGCCGGAGATGGCGAACTGGACGCCGAGGGCG
Organism: Streptomyces aureus; assembly: GCF_000725495.1. Classification (GTDB taxonomy): domain Bacteria; phylum Actinomycetota; class Actinomycetes; order Streptomycetales; family Streptomycetaceae; genus Streptomyces; species Streptomyces aureus_B. The sequence goes on along the minus strand of NZ_JNZD01000013.1, from coordinate 501,998 downwards.
CCCTGCGCGGTGGCGATCATCAGCCCCGCGGCGACCATGGTCGCCGGTACCGCCATCACGGCGGCGCGGCGCAGCCGGACCCGCCCGCGTCTGTGCTGTCCGTCGGCGGCGGAACCGCTTTCCGGTATCTCGGGCGTGGAACCGTTGGACGCCGTGGCGTCCGGGGACGAAGCCATGTCTGCTCCCTGGGCACGTTCGATGCTGATGTCGATGCGGGTGGGGCTCCAGTGGCGCGTTGTCCTGGCGCGGACAGCAGCTGCCGCGCACGCCTCCTCGCGCCTCCCGGCGGTTGCAAGGGCTTTCTCGTTACGCGGCAGTAGCCTTCGAGGAAGTTACCGATGGTTACACGCACGGTCAAGGAGCCTGTGGGAAAACCGTGCCTGTTGTGCCTCATCTGTGAACGGGTGTCGGCCGCGAGGTCGCGCTGACCTCCAACTTCCTTGCTGCGCCTTGACGTTGACCATCCATCAGGTCTACAACTCTCCCTGTTTCCCGGATCCGTGGCGCCGGATCCGTCGGCCGACGCGCCCGTCACCTCCCGGACCCCGCTCAGCGGGGCGGTCCTGGCGTGTTCCGGAACTGCCCTGGCGCGTACGCCGAGAAGGCACGCCCCTCGGCCGTTCCCCGTTCCGTGGCACCGGCGCGGTCTCCTTCCCCCCGAGGGCCGCACCGGTCGCCCGGCTGTCGCTGCCGGCCCGTGGCGTAAGGAGAAGGCGTCACGGACCGGCGGCGGTCACTCTCGCACCCTCCCGCGGGCGGGCCCGGTGTACCGGCCCGTCGTCGCGCGCGGCCCGTTCCACCCCGCGTCACCGTCTCGACCCGCACTCCCGCGCCCCGGCGCGGTCAGGCACCCACACCCCCATCGGAGAAGAGGCATCCCCCCATGCGTACTCGATCCCTGCTCGCGCTCGCCGGAGTCGTCGCGGCCCTGACGGCGTCCGCCGTCGTCCCCGCCTCCGCGGACGACGTCGCGGTGCTCACCACCGGCAGCGCCGGCGGAACCCCGGTCGCCGTCGGCGACGTCCTCGCCGCCTCCCTGGCGAGCGGCACCAACGCCACGCTCTACTCCAGCGCCACCGGCACGAGCGGCGTCTCCTGTTCCGCGTCGACCTTCACTGCGACCGCCGCCGACAACCCGGCGGCCCCCGGTACGGCCACCGAGTCCCTCACCGGCCACACCTTCGACGCCAGTTCGTGCAGCAGCAACGTCGTCGGGGTCCTCGGCGTCACCAGCATCACCGTCGACAACCTGCCCTACAGCACCGCGGTGGGCTCCGACGGCAGCGTCACCGTCACCCCGGCCGCCGGCTCCACCATCCAGACCACGGTCAAGCTGCGCTCGCTGCTGGGCACGCTGACCTGTGTCTACCGGGCGAACAGCCTGTCGGGCACGGCGAACAACACCGACAACAGCATCACGTTCACCAACCAGCAGTTCACCAAGTTCTCCGGCTCGTCCCTCTGCTTCGCGAACGGCTACTTCACCGCGAAGTACGCGCCGGTGACCGACACCAGCCAGGCGGGCAGCCCGGTCGTGTTCGTCAACTGACCCCCACGGGAGCCCGGTTCACTGCCGGCGTCGCAGCACCACGGCGACGCCGGCAGTGAGCAGCAGGGCCGCCCCGGCTCCGCCCGCGACCAGGGGCAGGCCGGGGCCGCCGCCCGAGGTGTTCTCGGCGGCGGGCGCCAGATGATCGGTGCTCGCCGTCCCGGCCGTGGCGCCGGCCCCGCTCGCCTCGGGAGAGGGGGAGCCGGCGGAGGGCGAGGCCGCCGTCGGGCTGGGCGTCGGGGTCGCGGACCGGTCCGCCGCGGCGGACGCCTTGGCGCTCGCGCCCTTCGTGCCGCTCGCGGCGGGTTTCGAGGTCCCGCCGCTCCCGGCCGGCTTCGCGGCCGTGCTCCCGCCGGGGAACACCACGTCCGAGCACGAGTAGTACGTGTCCGTGGTGCTGGAGTTCTGCCAGATCGTGAACAGCATCTGGCGGCCGGTGCGGTCCGACGGCAGCGTCGCGCCGATGCGGTACGCGCCGGAGACCAGCGCCGGGTCGGTGACCGAGGCGAACGGCTTCTCCGGCAGGTCGGACCACTTCAGCGGCCTCGTCGGGCTGTAGCCCTGCTTGGTCAGATAGAGCTTGAACGTACCGGTGTGCGCGATCGTCGAGCTGTACTTCATCGTCAGGTGCGCGCCGGGCGTCAGCCGTGTCGCCGGGAAGTCGGCGCGCGCCAGGTCGAGCCCCTTGTACGCGGGCAGGCCCCCGCTGCACAGCTTCCCGTCCGGGATCACCGAACGGTCCCGGCCGTTCACTCCGCCCACGCGCAGGTTGTCCCACGCGGTGAAGGGCGAGCCGTTCGCGGCGATCGCCGCCCGGCAGGCCGCCGTGGCGTTCTGGCTGCCGCCCTCGGGCGAGCACGCGTACACCCGGCTGACCGGAGACGTCGGGGCGCCGTGCGCCGACGCTGTCCCCGCGGCCCACGTCGTGAGCAGCAGGGGAGCCGCCAGGGCGACGGCGGCCGCGGTGGCGGTGCGGTAGGCGGTCATCCGGAACGTCTCCTCAGGCGTGGGCGAAGCGGGGGCCGCCGTGCGCGGCCGGGACGCACACCTCGCACGGGGCACGGTGGGATACGGATCCGGAGCCCACGGCGTTCAGGCCTCCCGGCTCGACCGGACCCACGATCGGCCCCAACACACCCGTGGTCGGCGCAGACCGGACCCGTGATCGGCGCGGCCCGGACCTGTAAGTCGCCGGGGACCGGACCGTAATCGGCTTCAACCGGACCCGCGATCGGGCCCGACTGGACCTGCAAGCGCCGGGGACTGGACCGCGATCGGCCACAACCGGCCCCGCGATCGGCGCGGACCGTACCTGCAATCGGCGAGGACCGGAGCCGCGGTCTGCCCCAACCGGACCCGTGATCGGACTGGCTCCGATCCGCAATCGGCGCGAATCGGGATCACCCCGCCCGGTCGGGGGAGGGCGAGGGCCGGGCACCGGTCGGATCGAGGGTTTTCCCGCTATCCCCGCGCTTCACCGCCCGCCTATCGTTCAGCGCGACCGCCGTCGGCGGCCGCGCCCCCGGTCCGCGACCGGGCCGCGCGGGACTCCGGGGCGCTCGACAGCAGCTCGAAGCCGACCGACCTAGGCAGAACGCTGAGCTCTACGGGGGGAGGGGCCGCCCGGCGCGCACGGCGTCGGACGGCCCCTTCTGTTCTGCCGGTACGGTGAGCCGCATGCGCGATCCCGATGCCTCCGCCCCGCCGGCCGCCGGTCCCGACGACGCCCCGGTGGTCGTGAGTTCGGTGCGGGGCTCGTTCCCCTGGAGCGTGCTGGCCGAACGGCATCCGGCGCTCATCCGGAAGGTGCGCGACGCGTTCCCCTACGGTCCCGAGCAGCGGCACGCGCTCGACGCCCTGGTCGTGAACTGCGTCGACGGGGTCGTCGAACCGCTCGCGGAGACGGCCGCCGACCGGGGCCGGTGGGACGCCTGGGGCGGCCCGGAGTACTACGGCAGGTCCTGGTTCGACCTACCCTTCCTGTGGTCCGAGAGCTACTTCTACCGCCAACTGCTCGAAGCCGTCGGCTACTTCGCGCCTGGCCCCTGGCAGGGCGTCGACCCGTTCCGTCCCTTCAAGCTCGCCGAACTCGACACCCCGGAGACCGACGAGGAACTCGGCGCCCTCGACGACCTCGCGCGCACCTCCGCGGACGAGCAGGAGGAGGCGCTGCTGCACGGCTCCCTGTGGGGCAACCGCGCCGACCTCGGGTTCAGGCTGGCCGGCACCGCCGGCGGGCCGGCCGCCGAGTCCGGGCTCGTGGCCGACGACACGGAACTGCTGCGCTCCCTGTTCGCCGGCGGCACCCTCTGCCTCATCGCGGACAACGCGGGCCGGGAACTCATCCCCGACCTGCTCCTCGTAGACCATCTGCTCCGTCACGGACGGGCCGAGCGCGCCGTCCTGCACGTGAAGCCCTACCCGTACTACGTGTCCGACGCCACGGCGGCCGACGTGCTGGACGCCGTGCGCCGGCTGACCGCGGCGAAGGGGGCGGCCGGCGAGGCCGGGGAGCGGCTGTGGGCGGCCCTGTCCGCGGGCCGGCTCACCGTCAGGACCCACCTCTTCTCCTGCGGCCCGCTGGCGTACGCCGAACTGCCCGGGGACCTGCGGCGGGAGTTCGCCGCGGCCGACGTGACCGTGCTGAAGGGCGATCTGAACTACCGCCGGCTGATCGGGGACCGCCTCTACCCCGCCACCACCTCGTTCGCCGCCGCCACCTCCTCCTTTCCTGGAGCGGTGGCCGCACTGCGGACGCTCAAGTCCGATGTCGTCGTCGGGCTCACCCCCGCCGTGGAGGCGGCCCTGGACGCCGCCGAGGGCGACCGCTGGCGCACCGGCGGAACCCACGCGCTCGTCCAGGCCAGACGCGGATGACGGCGCTCCCGGCTCATCGTCGCATCGTTTCGGACGGTCAAGTAAGCGTCAGCGGAAGGTACTTGACCCCGTTGATGAAGTTGGAGACGAGACGCCGGGGCGGCCCCGCCGGACGCAGCGCGGGCACGGCCCGGAGCGTCTCCTCGTAGAGCACCCGCAGTTGCAGCCGGGCGAAGTGGGCGCCGAGGCAGACGTGCGGGCCGTCGCCGAAGGAGACATGGGGGTTCGGGTTCCGCGACAGGTCCAGCCGGAGGGGATCGGCGAAGGCGCGCTCGTCGTGGTTGGCCGAGGCGTGGAAGACGACCACCTTGTCGCCCGCGCGCAGCCGCCTCCCGGCCAGCTCGGTGTCCACGGCCGCCGTCCGGCGGAAGCTGAGCACGGGCGGGTGCACGCGCAGCAACTCCTCGACGGCCGTGCCGAGCCGGTGGCGGCCCGACCGCAGTTCCTCGTAGGCCGCCGGGTGCTGTGCCAGCGCCAGCAGCCCGCCCGGAGCGGCGCTGCGCACGGTGTCGTTGCCCGCGACCGTGAGCAGGAAGAAGAACATCTCCAGTTCTTCCGGGGCGAGTTCGGGATCGGTGGCGAGCGTGGTCAGGACGTCGTCGGCGGGCCGGCGGCGCTTGGCGGCGGCCAGCTCCCGCGCGTAGCCGAACATGTCGCCCAGCATCGCCGGGGAGCGCGGGTTCACGGGCTCGCCGGTCGGGCCGACGGGCGCCGGCTGTGCCTCGTCGGGGTCCTGATAGTCGATCACCCGCCGCGTCCAGTCCAGCAGCAGACCCCGGTCGTCCTCCGGGACGCCGAGCAGATCCGCGAGGTTGAGCAGGGCGTACTCGTCGGTGACGGCGGCGACTAGGTCGCCGGTGCCGTCGCCGGCGCGGGCCTCCCGTACCGCCCGTCCGAGCAGGGCGCGGGCCCGTTCCCGGGCCGCCGCCTCGAACCGGTCCACCCGCCGTGGGGTGAAGGCCCGGCTCACCAGTCGTCTCAACCGGCCGTGGTCCGGCGGATCCTGATTGAGCATCATGCGCCGAATGAAGGGCAGGTCGGCCGGATCGGGGTCGCGGATCTGGGTAGCGCCGAGGAACGAGGAGTAGGTCCGCGCGTCCTTGAGGATCCGGACCACGTCCGCGTGCCGGGTCACCGCCCAGAAACCGGGGCCCGCGGGCCAGCCCAGCACCCCGGGTTCGTCCTGCCAGGCCACCGGGTGGTGATCGCGCAGCACGCGGTACGCGGCGAGCGGCACACCCTCGGCGTACCGGCGGGGGTCGAAGACGTCCGGCACGGGTGGCGCCTCGCGGGGCACGGCCGCGCTCACGACGCCGGGCCCCCGCCGTCGTACCGCCCGGGACCCGGTGGCCTCCCCGGGTGCGGCGGCCGGCGGGCGGACGGACCGCGCACCGCCGTCATGGCGCGGACGGTGTGGCCGAGTGGACGACGGGGGAGTACCGGGAGGGCCATGGGGACACGGTGGCGGCCCGTGGCCCGGTCGGCAAGGGGGCCGCCTCGCCGGGCACACGCGGGTGACCCGACCTGACGACCCGGCCGTCGCGCGCGGCTTTCGGCACGGTTCACGCGATGGTGTGATCATGTCCTGGCCTGCGGATGTGCCCGTGGGGGCCTGGGTAGGGCCCGGCCATGACGCAGCCGTTCCGACTCCCGCACTTCTACATGCCGTACACCGCCCGGCTGAACCCGCACCTGGACGAGGCACGGGTCCACTCGACCGAGTGGGCCCGCGCCATGGGCATGCTCGAGGGCTCGGGCATCTGGGAGCAGTCCGACCTCGACGCCCACGACTACGGCCTGTTGTGCGCCTACACCCATCCCGACTGCGACGGCCCGGCCCTCTCCCTGATCACCGACTGGTACGTGTGGGTGTTCTTCTTCGACGACCACTTCCTGGAGACCTTCAAGCGCAGCCAGGACCGCGCCGGCGGCAAGGCCTACCTGGACCGGCTCCCCCTCTTCATGCCGCTCGACCTCTCGACCCCCGTCCCCGAGCCGGAGAACCCGGTCGAGGCGGGACTGGCCGACCTGTGGGCGCGCACGGTGCCCTCGATGTCCGCGGACTGGCGCAGACGGTTCGCCGTCTCCACCGAACACCTGCTCAACGAGTCGATGTGGGAGCTGTCCAACATCGACGAGGGACGCGTCGCCAACCCCGTCGAGTACATCGAGATGCGCCGCAAGGTGGGCGGAGCCCCCTGGTCGGCCGGGCTCGTCGAGTACGCGACCTCCGAAGTCCCCGCGTCCGTCGCGGAGTCGAGGCCGCTGCGCGTCCTGATGGAGACGTTCTCCGACGGTGTCCATCTGCGCAACGACCTGTTCTCCTACCAGCGCGAGGTCGAGGACGAGGGCGAACTCAGCAACGGAGTCCTCGTCCTGGAGACGTTCTTCGGCTGCACGACCCAGGAGGCCGCCGAGACCGTCAACGACGTCCTGACCTCACGGCTCCACCAGTTCGAGCACACGGCGCTCACCGAGGTGCCCGTGCTCGCCGCCGAGAAGGGGCTCACCCCCGCCGAGGTCGGCGCCGTCGCCGCGTACACCCAGGGCCTCCAGGACTGGCAGTCCGGCGGCCACGAATGGCACCTGCGCTCCAGCAGGTACATGAACAAGGAGGCCGCCGAGGAGGCACGGCCCCTCGGCATGGGCGGGTTCGGCACGTCCGCCGCGGACGTCGGGGCGCTGCTCTCCGCGGCCGGCGCCGAACGGCTGCGCGCGTACACCCATGTCCCGTTCCGGAAGGTCGGGCCCTCCCTGCTCCCGGACTTCGTCATGCCCTTCGAGGTCACCCTCAGCCCGCACCTGGCGGGAGCCCGCGACCGCCTCGGCACCTGGATGCACTCCATGGGCATGCTCCAGGAGGGCGTCTGGGACGAGGACAAGCTCATCGCCTACGACCTGCCGCTCTGCGCGGCCGGCATCCACCCCGACGCCACCGCGGACGCCCTCGACATCAGCTCGCAGTGGCTGGCCTGGGGCACCTACGGCGACGACTACTACCCGCTGTACTACGGCAACCGCCGCGACCTGGCCGCCGCCCGGCTGACCACCGCGCGCCTGTCCGCCTGCATGCCCGTCGACGGGGAGGAGGTGCCCGTACCGGTCAACGGCATGGAGCGAGGGCTGATCGACCTGTGGCGGCGCACCACCGCCGAGATGACCCCCCAGGCCCGCGGGGTCTTCCGCGCGGCCGTGGACGCGATGACGGAGAGCTGGCTGTGGGAGCTGTCCAACCAGATGCAGAACCGCATCCCGGACCCGGTCGACTATCTGGAGATGCGCCGGGCGACCTTCGGCTCCGAGCTCACGATGAGCCTGTGCCGCCTCGGACACGGCCGCACGGTCCCGCCCGAGGTCTACCGCAGCGGCCCCGTCCGGTCCCTGGAGAACGCGGCCATGGACTACGCGATGCTGCTGAACGACGTCTTCTCGTACCAGAAGGAGATCGAGTACGAGGGGGAGATCCACAACGGCATCCTCGTCGTGCAGAACTTCTTCGGCTGCGACTACCCGGACGCGCTCGGCATCGTCCATGACCTGATGACCCGGCGCATGGAACAGTTCCAGCACGTCGCCGCCCATGAACTGCCCCTGCTGTACGAGGACTTCCAGCTCTCGGAGGAGGCGCGCGGGATCATGCGGGGCTATGTGGCGGAGCTGGAGAACTGGCTCGCCGGCATCCTGAAGTGGCACCAGGACTGCCACCGCTACGGGGCGGAGGACCTGGCCCGGCGGGCCCACGGTTTCGTTCCGGACCGGGTGCCCGCACCGCCCCTGGCCCGCCGCGCGCTGCCCGTCTGACAGCCGCGGGCGGCGGGGGCGGCGCCCTTCCTCCCGCGAGGGAACCCCGCTCCCGGCACCCCTTTCACGGCACCCCTTTCACGGCGGTCCTCGTTCCCGGCCTTCCCGGGAGCGGCGACCGCCGTGTCATCTCCCCGGTGAGCGGGGCGGACAGTCTCACTCGTTCGGGGATCGTCGGGCGCGGGGGCGGGGGGTAGGGCAAGAGCCGAAGGCGGCCCGTAGAACATCTGCCGGAGGCGAACCATGGAACCGACCGCGCTGCGTCCCAAGCCGATGCCCGGCCAGGAGCCGGGCGGCGGCCGCCGCCGGCCCGCCGCCGGGACCCGTCCGCCCGCCGGAATCCGGCCCCCGGAGCCCACGCGGCGGCGCGGCCGGCGGCTGGTCACCACGCTGCTCGGCCTGTCCGCCGCCGGGGTCCTCGTCCTGTCCGGTGTGGGGCTCGGCGCGGTGGGCGCGACCGTGATCGGCGTCCCGGGACTGGCGGACCTCAGGAAGGAGGCCGCCGCGGCCGGGTCCGGAGAGCGGCGGCCCGGCGCTTCCGCGGTGACCCGGCCCGTGACGCGGACGCGCGCCGAGGCCGCGACCCCGGGGTCCGCGGGGTCCGCGGGGTCGGTGGCGCGGCACTCCGCCGGGTCTGCCGAGTCCGACAAGGCCGCCGGGTCCGCCGGGTCCGCCGTGCCGGGGTCCGCCGGATCCGCGACTGCGGGCTCCGCCTGGCTGGTGGACCGGTCGTCCTCGGTGCCGTCGGGCGACCGCTCCACTGCGGAGCCCGGCGGCGGTGACCCGGCCCGTGAGGGGGAGCCGGGGCGGCAGCCCGCCCGGGGCACCCTCGGCATCGAGGCAGTGGACGCCCCCGGCGGCCGGGGCGCGCTCGTCGTGGGGGTGCACGACCCCGGTCCCGGCTCCGGCGCGGGCCTGGCGCGCGGTGACGTCCTGCTCGCCCTCGACGGGACCCCGGTCACCTCGGCGGCCGGCCTCGCCCGCGCGGTGGCGGACGCCCGGCCGGGCCGGCGGGTCACCCTGCGCGTGCGCCACGCGGACGGCACCCGCGGGCAGTTGTCCGCGGTCCCGGGCACCGCGACCTGAGAACGCGCCCCGAGTCACCCGGGCCGGCGAACGCGCTGCCCCGAGTCACCCGGGCCGGCGAACGCGCTGGGGAAAAGGGCTGGTCAACGGAGCCGCGGCCCGTCACCATGGCCGCATGCTCAGCACCCTGATCGCCTTCCTCGGCGCCTGCACCCTGATCGCCGCCTCGCCCGGACCGAGCACCGTGCTGATCATCAAACGGTCCCTGGGCAGCAGGCGCTCCGGGTTCATGACCGTGCTCGGCAACGAGACCGGGGTCTTCCTGTGGGGCGCCGTCGCCGCGTTCGGCCTCACCGCGCTGCTCGCCGCCTCCGAGATGGCGTACGGCGTCATGCGGATCGTCGGTGCCGTCGTGCTCGTCGGCTTCGGCGTCCAGACGCTGTGGCAGGCCCGCCGCTCCAAGGGGTCCGCCGACGGCGGCTGGGAGGGCGCGGAGAAGGGCGCCTGGGCTTCCTACCGGGGCGGGCTGCTGCTCAACCTCGCCAATCCCAAGGCCGCCGTCTTCGCGATGTCCTTCCTGCCGCAGTTCGTGCCCGAGGGCGCCCCGCACCTGCCCGCCATGCTCGGCCTCGCCGCGCTCTGGGCGCTCTACGAGGTGGGGTACTACGGCGTCTACGTGTGGTTCGTCGGGCGGATGAAGGCCGTGCTGTCCCGTACGGGCGTGCGCCGGCGTCTGGAACAGGTCTCCGGGGGCGTCCTGCTGCTCCTCGGCGCCCGGCTCGCCCTGGAGGGCTGAGCCCGTGGCGGGCGTCCACCGGCTCGCGCGCGCCGCACCGGAGGGGCAGGATGCTGCCGTAGCCCCCTGGGGAACTCCGGACACACGGAGGCATGCATGACCGCCGCCACACCCGCGCCCTTCACCGCGGACGACTACGAGGCCCGGATGCGGCGCGCCGCCGAGGCCGCGGCCGACGCCGGACTCGACGGCGTCCTGATCGCCCCGGGGCCGGACCTGGTGTGGCTGACCGGGTACCGCCCGGTGGAGACCGAGCGGCTCACCCTGCTGGTGCTGCGGGCGGGACAGGACCCGGCCCTCGTCGTACCCACTCTGGAGAAGCCCGACGCGGCCAAGTCGCCCGGCGCGCCCGCGCTGAGCCTCCACGAATGGGCCGACGGAACGGACCCCTACGCGGCGGCCGAACCCCTCATGGGCCGCGCCGGCCGCTTCGGCATCAGCGACAACGGCTGGGCCCTGCACCTGCTCGGCCTCCAGCAGCGGCTCCCCGCGACCCGCTACGCGGCCCTGACCGAGGTGCTGCCGATGCTCAGGGCGGTCAAGGACGCCGCCGAACTGGAACGGCTCGCGGCCGCCGGAGCCGCCGCGGACGAGGCGTTCGAGGAGATCCGCAAGGTCCGCTTCGCCGACCGCAGGGAGTCGGAGGTCTCCCACGACCTCGCCGAGCTGCTGCGCCGCTTCGGGCACTCCCAGGTCGACTTCACCATCGTCGCCTCGGGCCCCAACGGCGCCAACCCGCACCACGAGGCCGACGAGCGCGTGATCGAGAACGGCGACATGGTGGTCCTCGACTTCGGCGGCCTGAAGGACGGCTACGGCTCCGACACCTCCCGCACGGTCCACGTCGGCGAGCCGGACGAGGAGGAGCGCAAGGTCCACGACATCGTGCGCGAGGCCCAGGAGGCCGGCTTCCGCGCCGTGCGCCCCGGCGTCGCCTGCCAGGACATCGACCGTGCCGCGCGGGCGGTCATCGAGGCCGCCGGGTACGGCGAGTACTTCATCCACCGCACCGGGCACGGCATCGGCGTCACCACCCACGAACCGCCCTACATGGTCGAGGGCGAGGAACAGCCCCTGGTCCCCGGCATGTGCTTCTCCGTGGAACCGGGGATCTACCTGCCCGGCCGCTTCGGGGTCCGCATCGAGGACATCGTCACGGTCACCGAGGACGGCGGACGCCGGCTCAACAACACCTCCCGCGAGATGGTGATCGTCGACTGACGTGCGCCCGCGACCCCCGCGGCGACCGCTTCACCCCCGCCCCCGGACGACAAGGGCGCGACCATGAACCCGACCCCGCCACCCGCACCGGAACCCGAGCCGGCCCCGGCGCCCGACACCGTCCGCCGGCTCGTCCGCTCCCTGCTCACCGACGCCGCCGCGCCCGGTCCAGGGCCGGAGGTACGGCCCGTGCGCGAGCAGGGCGGCCACTTCACCTGGTGGGTGGGCCGCCGCCATGTGCTGCGGCTCGCCCCCGACCGCGAGGCCACGCTGCGCCAGCGCCGTGAACTGCGGCTGCGCGATCTGGTCCGCCCTCTGGTCGGGGGCGCCGTTCCCGTGAGCGTCGCCCGGGGCGAGTGGGCGCCCGGTCTCGGCTACACCCTGGACACCAAGGTGCCCGGCGTCTCCGGAGAGGAGCACGCCGTCTCGGCCCTCGGCGAGGCCGACCTGGCGGAGCTGCTGACCGGGCTGCGCGAGGTCCCCGTACGGCAGGCCGAGACCCTCGGGGTGCCCCGGACCCCGCCGCGCTCGCTGGAGGCGCTGCGGGCCACCGCCGTACGGGCCGCCGGACGGCTCCCCGCGGAGGAGTTCGACCCCGCCCGGTTCGACCAGCTCGCCGCGCCCGCCGCCGTCCAGCTCGGCGCGCAGACCGGCGCACCGGTCCTGGTGCACCACCACCTCCTGGGCGAACACCTCGTGGTCAGCCCCGACGGGCGGGTGCGGGGCGTCCTCGACTGGACCGGCGCGGTGATCGGGGACCCGGCCGAGGACATCGCCGGGCTGGCCGTCGCCGTCGGCGCCCCCGCCGCCGTGCGCGCCGCCACCCTCGCCGGGTACGGCGCCCGTCCCTGTCTGCGCGGTCTGTGGCTCGCCCGCTGCGACACCGTCGTCCGGCTCGCCGCCCGCCTCCACGCCGGCGACACCGGACGACTGCCGCTGCTGGAGGCCCAGTTGCGCAGAGCCTGGGAGTCGATCCTGCTGGAGCGGGTCACGGACCTGAGGGACGGCCCGGACCCGGCCCTGTGACCCTCACTCCTGGGTCAGCAGCACGCACGACTCGCCCGGCACGGTCAGCACCCCGTCCGGGCCCGGGGCCTCGACCGGTTCCCAGGACGCGAGGATCCGCGCGCGGCGGATCCCGAGGGGGATCGCCGCGGGGTCCTTGCCGAGGTTCACGGCGACCCGGACGTCCCCGCGCCGGACGGCGATCCAGCGGGCCGCCGGATCGTGCGCGACCCGGACCGCCGCGAGGTCGGGGTCCGACAGGTCGGCCTGCCCGCGGCGCAGGGCGATCAGCTCGCGGTACCAGGCCAGCAGCCGCGCGTGCGGCTCGCGCTCGGGCTCCGACCAGTCGAGGCAGGAGCGGTCCCGGGTCGCCGGGTCCTGCGGGTCCGGCACGTCCTCCTCGGCCCAGCCGTGCGCCGCGAACTCCCGCCGCCTGCCCCGCCGTACGGCGTCCGCGAGCTCCGGGTCGGTGTGGTCGGTGAAGAACTGCCAGGGCGTCGAGGCGCCCCACTCCTCGCCCATGAAGAGCATCGGCGTGAACGCCGCGGTGAGGGTCAGCCCCGCCGCGCAGGCCAGCAGCCCGGGGGACAGGGAGGCCGACAGCCGGTCCCCCTGGGCGCGGTTGCCGATCTGGTCGTGCGTCTGCGTATAGCCGAGCAGCCGCTGCGCGGAGACCCGGGCGCGGTCCAGCGGGCGGCCGTGGTGCCGGCCGCGGAAGCTGGACCAGGTGCCGTTGTGGAAGTAGCCCGTCGTCAGCGTCTTGCACAGCGCGGTGAGCGGGGCCTGCGCGAAGTCCGCGTAGTAGCCCTGGGCCTCGCCGGTCAGCGTGGTGTGCAGCGCGTGATGGAAGTCGTCGTTCCACTGGGCGTGCAGCCCGAGCCCGCCCTCCTCGCGGGAGGTGATGAGCCGCGGGTCGTTCAGGTCCGACTCGGCGATCAGGAACAGCGGCCGTCCCACGTCGTCGGCCAGCGCGTCCACGGCCGCCGACAGCTCCTCCAGGAAGTGCACCGCCCGGGTGTCCCGCAGCGCGTGCACCGCGTCGAGCCGCAGCCCGTCGAGCCGGTAGTCCCGCAGCCAGGCCAGCGCGCTGCCCACCAGGTAGGAGCGCACCTCGTCCGAGCCGGGCGCGTCCAGGTTCACCGCGGAGCCCCACGGCGTCTGGTGGGTGTCCGTGAAGTAGGGCCCGAACGCGGGCAGATGGTTGCCGGACGGGCCGAGATGGTTGTGCACGACGTCCAGGACGACCCCGAGTCCCAGCTCGTGCGCCCGGTCGACGAAGCGCTTCAGCGCCTCGGGGCCGCCGTACGGCTCGTGCACGGCCCACAGGGAGACCCCCTCGTACCCCCAGCCGTGCCGGCCGGGGAACGGACACAACGGCATCAACTCGACGTGCGTGATGCCCAGTTCGGCCAGGTGCCCGAGCCGCTCCGCCGCCGCGTCCAGCGTGCCCTCGGGGGTGTACGTCCCCACGTGCAGCTCGTAGAGGACCGCGCCCGGCAGCGGCCGTCCGCGCCAGTCGGCGCGCCAGGCGTACCCGTCCGGGTCGACCACGGCGCTCAGTCCGTCGGGGCCGTCCGGCTGACGGCGGGAGCGGGGATCGGGCAGGACGGGACCGTCGTCCACCGAGAACCCGTACCGGGTCCCCTCCGCCGCCTCCGCCTCGCCCGTCCACCATCCGGCCCGCCCGGCGTCGCGCTCCAACGCGCTCGTGACACCGGCGCAATGGAGCGTCATCCGGTCGGCCCGCGGTGCCCACACCTCGAATCGCATGGACGCTTCCCCCTCGTCGGCTCGCAGTGACCCAGCACGTCCATGGTGCTCCACCGGAGATCAATTCGCTTACGGATCCACCCTTTTGCCGCGTGTCGCCCGTCCATCGGTCGCGCGAACGGCCGCACCCGGCCCCACCAGCCGTTTCCGGGTCTTCTGGACACCCCGTCCTTACTGACCGACAATCACGAACGTGACGTCGTCCTTCGAGTTCCATGTGTACCCCGCGCGGCTGTCCGACGCGGAGCGCGACCGGGCGCTCAAGTCCCTTCGCGAGGGCGTCGCGCTCGGCCGCCTGTCGCACGACACGTTCGTCCGCCGCATGGAGCTGGCCCTGTGCGCCCGCCGCTCCGAGGAACTCGCCGTGCTCACCGCCGATCTGCCCGACGGTGACGAGGGCGCCGGGCGGGGCTGGTCGAAGCGGGTGTTCGGCACCGTGGAGGCACTCTCCGGCTTCACCGTCCGGCTGCGCCGGGCCTGGCAGGCCGAGCGCCTGCCCAAGCTCCAGCTGCCCCACCCGGGCGAGACGCACCCGCTGCGCATCGGGCGCGACCCCGCCAGCGGACTGCGGCTCAACCACGAGACGGTGTCCCGGGTGCACGCCGAACTGCACCGCCAGGGCGGTGTGTGGGTGCTGCGCGACCTCGGCTCGACCAACGGCACGACCGTCAACGGACGGCGCGTCATCGGCACGTCCGTCGTCAAGGACGGCGACCAGGTCGGCTTCGGCCGCATGCTGTTCCGCCTCACCTCCGCCTGACCTGCCGTCGCCCAACATCCTTCCGCTCCCGCGGTGTTGACGTACCCCCCGGGTTCGTGACTGACTGTGTGTACTTCGTGTACATCAGGTGAAACGACGGCACCGTACGAGTGGAGGTGTGCTCTGCCGCCCCTCCGCCGCTATCCCACCGTGGACGAACTCGGCGTCCGCGCCGCCGCGCTCGTCGCCCGGTGCCCCGGCGAGGCCCGGCTGCGCCGGGTGGGCAGCTCCCGGGCGGGCGCGCCGATGCTGCTCCTGTCCGTCGGGCACGGCAGCCGCCAGGTCCTCGTCGTCGCCGGACCCCACGCCAACGAACCCGTGGGCGGCGCGACAGCCCTCAGACTGGCCGAACGGGCGCTCGCCGACCCCCGTCTCACCGAGGGCGCGGACGCCACCTGGAACCTGCTGCTCTGCCTCGACCCCGACGGCTCGCGCCGCAACGAGGCCTGGCTCCAAGGCCCTTACACGCTCGGGCACTACTTCCGGAACTTCTTCCGGCCCGGCTTCCTCGAACAGCCGGAGTGGCTGCCCGACGGCCCGGACGCCGCCGCCCTGCCGGAGACCCGCGTCCTGCTCGGCCTCCAGGACGAGCTGCGGCCGTTCCTGCAGTGCTCCCTGCACGGCGTGGACGTCGGCGGCGCCTTCGTCGAGCTGACCCGCGACCTGCCCGGCCTCGCCCAGCGCGTCGCGCACAGCGCCGCGCGGCTCGGCATCCCGCGCGAACTCGGCCCCTACGACACCCTGTACTGGCCGGCCCTCGGCCCCGCCGTGTACCGCGTCCCGCCCCCGCGCACCGGGGACCTGGCCGCCGCCATCACCGAGGCCGCGGTCGACTCCACCTGGTTCCACCCCCAGCCGCACGGCACGCTCACCGCCATCGTCGAGGCGCCCATGTGGGGCGTCGGCGCCGTCGAGGACCCGGCCCGCCCCGCCGACCCCGACGCGGTGCTGCGCACGCTCAGCCGCACCCTGCGGCACGACACGCGGATCCTGGAGGACGTCCTGGCCCGGGTGCGCCCCGGCCTCGGCGTCTCCCCGGACACGGCCCGGCTGCTCGCCCCCGTCGACGACTATTTACTGGTCGGCCCCGGACTCGCCGACTCCTGGGACCCCGACGTCCGCGACGCCGGGACCCGGGCCCTCCCGGCGCTCGACACCGCCCGGCTCACCGCCCTGCGCCTCGCCGGGCGCCGGGTGGCCCTGCGCACCGCCGGGCTGCTGCACCAGCTGGTCACCGCCTCCGGGCGGGACCCGCACGGGGCGCTGCCCGAGCTCGACCGGCTGATCGACGGGTGGTGCGCCGACTACCGCGACGGCTGCGGGGCGCGCTGGATCCCCGTCGCACGCCAGGTCGAGTACCAGGCGCGTGTCGTCCTCTCCGCGTTCGAACTCGCCGGACGCGAGGCCGGCGCACGTCCCCGTTCGGGTGACTCCGGCTGGACCGCACGGACCAGGGTGCCGATGCACCGGGAATGACGACAACCCTTCGAGCGGTCCGCGCCTGCCTGCTCCTCCCGCTCGCGCTCCTCCTGGCGGCCGCGGCCCCGGCTGCCCACGCGTCCCCCCGGCACACCCTTCCCGGCAACTGGCTCAGCCTCGCCGTCACCCGCGGCGACGCCCGTTCCAGCGACACCCGGGGCGTCCTGCTGCTCTGCGACCCGCCCCAGGGCCATGCCCACGCCGCCGCGGCCTGCCGGCAACTCGCCGCCGCCCGGGGCGACATCGGCCGCATCCCGCGCCGGACCGGGGTCATGTGCCCGATGCTGTACGCGCCCGTGACGGCGTCGGCGCACGGCCGGTGGAACGGCCACCGGGTCGACTACCGGCGCGCGTTCTCCAACTCCTGCTCGATGAAGGCGCAGACGGGCGCCGTGTTCGACTTCACGCGCTGAGCTCAGCCGGCGCCCTCGCGCGCGTGGCGGGCGGCCGCCACCACCGTACGGGCCTGGTGCTCGACCTGGTTCTCCAGCGGCACCCAGCGCGCGCGGAAGCGTTCGGCGAACGCGTCGCACCAGCCGGCGACCAGCTGTTCGAGGCGGACGGCCTCCTGGTCGCCGGCCTCCCGGAGCACGCGCAGCAGCATCGACGCGGCCCGCAGCGGGATCCTCCGGCCGAACGCGTCCACGCTGCCCACGTACGCCATCGTCGTGTCCACCGGCGGCGGTTGGGACCAGTCCGCGGCCAGACCCGGCACCAGGTCCAGGGCCCACTTCGCGGCCCGCAGCAGGGGCCCGTCGGGTCCCCGGAGCCGGGGCAGGGCCCGCCCCAGCACCGCCTCCACCTGGCCGGCGTCCGCCACCAGCCGGTCGGCCAGGCGCCGCATCGCCGCCTCGGGCGCGGGGTGCGGCGCCGGATCGTCCACCAGGTCGCTCGCCCACATCGGCACCTCCACGACGGCCGTCAGACCGCCGTACCGATGGGCGTGGTACCAGGTGCTGTGCCGGGCGTCGTCCGGCATGCTCGGGTACGCCGCGTCCGAGCCCGGCGCCGGCATCACATGCACCCCGGGACCCGAGGCGGGCCAGCCCGCCGCGTCCGAGGCGGCCGTCTCGACCGGGATGCGCAGCTCCGCCGCGGACTTGGCGAACGGCTCGGCGAGACCGGGGATGTCCTTGGTCAACTGCACCCAGCTGCCGCCCAGATCGGTGCCGTGCAGCGTCACCTGGAGGTAGGGCCGCACCTCGTCGATGACCCGGGTCAGCGCCCGGGTCTCCGGCGGCAGCCGGTCGGGCGGCAGGACCGAGGGCGACCACTCCGGCTGCTCGGGCCCGGCCGGACGGAAGAAGCCCAGGTGGTAGTCGAGGAGGGTCCGGGGCGCGGGGGTCACATGGAGGCTCGCCCCGTCGGGGTCCGCGCAGAGCAGAAAGTGCCAGGAGGTGTCCCTGCGCAACTCCCTTCGGTACAGCACACGTTCGGCCAGGGACAGCAGCGTCGAGCCGCCCGTCGGTTCGTTGGCGTGGGCCCCCGCCACGACGAGGACCGCGTGCCGGGCGTGGCCGACGGACAGCAGGTGGAGGGGTCTGCCCGCGCGGGAGGAGCCCACTTGCCGCAGGACGCACAGGTCGGGCCGGTGGGCCGCCAGCGCCGAGGCGGACGACACGATTTCGGTCACACTGGGGTAGCGCAACTCCGGCAGATGACTCACCCCCGACTTGTCCGCCCTGCGTCGCTTTTGGCAGTACTCCACGGTCTCGGAGAACTGTCAAGGACGCGTCGGCGCGGGCGCCCGGGACCCCGGGTGGCATTTTCCACCGGCAACGGGCGGTGGCCGGTGCGCGGCTCTCCCCGGCCGGATCCGGCCGCGTCCCGTGGGCCTGCGGAGAACCGGGACGGGCCGCCCGGACCGGGGGCGCGGGGGACGGTGACCGGCGTACGCGCGGGCCTCAGGAGAGTGAACCCGTTGCGACGTACACGATTCACTCGTCCGGGTGTACGGGGCCTGCGCCGACGGGCGGGCGGTGGTCGACTCGTAGGGACCGCGCGCGGGTCCGGCGCGCCGACCCGAGGTGGTGCCCGCGGTGCTGTGTCCACACGGCCTTCCCGGCGAAGGCGCCCCGACCCCGCCCCGGTCAGACCCGGGGCTCCCGCCCGTCCCGCTGCCGGGGACCGAACCGCCACCGACGGCCGGGGGCCCGGCACCCCCGTCCCCCGACGCCGAACCGCCCCCGCCGGGCGAGGGCCCGATACCGGCGTTCCCCGTCGCCGGGGAACCGTTTCCGGCCTCCGCGGCCCATCGGCCTCCGGGTCCCGTCCCGCCCGTGCCGGGCCCTGTGCCGAGCCCTCCGGCAGGGGGTCCGTCGCCCGCGTCGGCCGACGCCGAGCCGCCCGTGGCGGGTGAGGGTCCGATACCGGCGTTTCCCGCCGCTGGTGGGCGGTTTCCGGCCTCGGCGTCCCACGGGCCTCCGGGGCCCGTCCCGCCCGTGCCGGGCCCTGTGCCGAACCCTCCGGCAGGGGGTCCGTCGCCCGCGTCGGCCGACGCCGAGCCGCCCGCTCCGGGCGACGGTCCGATACCGGCGTTCCCCGTCGCCGGTGGGCCGTTTCCGGTCTCCATGGCTCACCGGCCGGCGGGTCCCGTCACGGCCGCGTCGGCTCCCGTGCCGAACCCTCCGGCCGGGGGCGACGGTGGGGCGGCCCGGGTGGGCTCGCGACCGCCCTCGCTCGACGGGCTCGACGGGATCGCGTCGTTTTCCTCCGGTGCGGGGCGGACAGCCCCGGGCCCGGGCGGGCGGGTGACGGCTCTCGCGGGATCGCGGTCCGGCGGTGTCGTGAGGCCCGCGTACCCGGCGGGGCCGGGAACGGCCCCGCCGACGGGCGCCCCCGCCGGTCCCGGTTCCCCGGATCACCCGCCGCCCGGCCCGTACACCCCTCCGGCGGAGTTCTCCGCGGACCGTGGTGCCCCGGGCAGCCTGCTCGACCCCGGGACCGAGCGCGACCCGTATCCGCTCTACCGCGCCCTGCGCGGGAACTTCCCCCTGGTGTACGACGAGCCGTTCGGCGCCTGGCTGGTCAGCCGGTACGCCGACGTGCGCGCCGCGCTGGCGGACCCGCGGCTCGCCGCGCCGGCTCCCGGCCCGGTACCGGCCCACGGCGCGTACCGGGACGTCGTGTCCCCGGCGCTCGGGGACCGGATCCCGGCCACGCTGCGAGCGGGCGTCGAGCGCGCCGCCCATGTCCTCGCGAGCCGCCTGGCGTCCCGTCAGGAGGTGGACCTGGTGGCCGAGTTCTGCCAGTGGCTGCCCGCCGCCGCGGCCGTCGCCGCGCTCGGGCTGCCGTACGAGGACACCGCGCGGGTCCACGCCTGGTGCCGCACGGGACTCGACCACCTCGGCGGTCCCCACCCGGGACTCGACGCCCATCTGCGGCCCCACCTGGCCCGCCGCCGCGCCCACCCGGGCGACGACCTGCTGTCCGTGCTGTGCGCGGCCAGGCCGGACGGACGTCCGCTGCCGGACGAGGCCGTGACCGCACTCGCCGGGACGGTACTGGGCGCGGCGGGCGAGACGACCGCGCGCGCCCTCGCCTCGTTCCTCGCCAACCTCCTCGACCATCCGGACCGGCTCGGCCTGCTCCGCGCCCGGCCCGAACTGACGGGCTCCGCCTGGGCCGAGTCGCTGCGCCGCGACCCGCCGCTGCAGATCGTGGCCCGCCGGGCGCTCGAACCGATCGGCCCGATCCCCGAGGGCGCCACCGTGGCGTGTCTGCTGGGCGCCGCGGGCCGCGACCCGGCCCGGTTCGCCGACCCGGACCGCTTCGACCTCTTCCGCGCCGACCCGGGCGACCTCGCGTACGGCTCGGGGCCGCACCACTGCCTCGGTGTCCCGCTGGCCCGGCTGACGGCCGAGGGCGCCCTGCGCGCCCTGCTGACCGTGCTGCCGGGCCTGCGCCGGGCGCCGGGCCCCCGGCCCCGCGCCGAGGGACTGGTCAGCCGCTCGCCCCGGACCCTTCCGGTGTGCCCGCGCTGACCCGCTCCAGCAGCACGACGGGAGACCCCGCGAACAGGTCCGCCACGGGCACGTGACCCGTGAACTCCCGTTCCGGGGAGCCGGAGGGAAGCACGTCGGCCCACCGTCCCGGGGGGAGCGCGAGCACGGTGTCCCGCCAGCCGCCGGCCTCCTCCAGGGCCAGCGACAGCCGGGTGACGGCCGTGACGACCTTGCCCGACCGCGCGAACGCCAGGCAGTGCCCGGCCGCCGGTCCCTCGGCCCGCAGCGGCGCGTACGTCGCCGCGTCGCCGAACACCTCGGGCCGCCGGGCGCGCAGCCGGAGCGCGGCGGCCGTGAGGGCGGGCTTCTCCGCACCGAGGTCGCGCGGCGCGAACGCCCCCCGGTTGTCCGGGTCCACCAGCGCCCGGTACTCGTCCTCGGTGCCCTGGTACACGTCCGGCACCCCGGGCATCGTCAGATGGACCAGGGCGGCCCCGAGGACGTTGGCCCGGATGTGCGGGGCCAGCGAGGCCCGCAGCGCGGCCACACGCCGTCCGGGGGGCCCGCACGGCCCGTCGGCGACGAACCGTGCCACCGCGTCCTCGTACGCCGGGTCGCGCTCGGTCCAGGCGGTGCGCGTCCCGGCCTCCCTGACGTGCTTCAGGAGCGTGTCACGGACCCGCTCCGTGAAGCGGCCGTCCCCGCTGCCGTCCCCGGCCCCGGCCTCGTCGCCGTCGGCCGGGCCGAGGCCGAACACCGTCTGCCACGCGGCCCACGCCGTCCCCGGGTCGGGCGCGGCGGGGCCCTCGTCGGTCACCTCCGCCAGGACCTCGGACCAGGTCTCCGGGCACTGGGTCAGCACGGAGATCGCGGCGCGCACGTCGGCGCTGCGTTTCGTGTCGTGGGTCGACAGGACGGTCCCGGTGACGGGCCAGTCGCGCTGCATCCGCGCGCAGTGGGCGTGGAAGTCGTCCGGAGACACCGCCGGGGCGCCCGGTTCGCCGCCCACCTCGTTCGCCGACAGCAGCGGCACGTACCGGTAGAACGCCGTGTCCTCCACCGACTTCGCCCGCAGCGCCGAGGAGGTCTGCGCGAACCGGGCCCGGACGGCGGCCGCCCCGGGCACCTCGTCGTCCCGGGCGAGCAGCAGGGCGCGTACGACGTCGACGGCGTGCGCCTCCTCGGGCACCCGGAACGCCGAACGGGCCTCGGCGGCGGCCCGTTCGGTCAGCGCCTCGGAGGCGTCGGTGGACGGATAGGGCCGGTACACCTCCATCCGGACCAGGAGCTCACGCAGCGCGGTGCCCAGGGCCCAGGGCGCGTGGTCGCGCGCGGCGGGGTCGGGGGAGTGGGCGCACAGGGCGCTCACCTCGCGGGTGAGGCGGTCGGCCTCCGCCGCGAGCTCCTGTGTGATCACCTTGTACGCGGCCCGGCGCACGGTGCTCTCCCAGTGGCCGCCCCGGTCGGCCTCCGGACCCGCGAAGCGCCGGTAGCGGCCGAGCAGCCGGCTCGCGCCCGCCTCGTCCGTGAAGAGGCCGTCGACGCGGCGCAGCGCGTCGTAGCCCGTGGTGCCGGCCACGGGCCAGGCGGGCGGGAGCGGTTCGCCGTCGGCGAGGATCTTCTCGACCACGATCCAGCGGCCGCCGGCCGCCTCGGACAGCCGGCGCAGATAGGCGTCCGGATCTGCCAGCCCGTCCGGGTGGTCGACCCGCAGTCCGTCGATCACCCCGTCGGCCACGAGCTCCAGGATCTTCGCGTGGGTGGCGGCGAACACCTCCGGGTCCTCGACGCGCACCCCGATGAGCTCGGAGATGCTGAAGAAACGCCGGTAGTTGAGGTCCGTGCGCGCCAGCCGCCACCACGCGGGGCGGTACCACTGGGCGTCCAGGAGCTCGGGCATCGGCAGCCCCGCGGTGCCCTCGCGCAGCGGGAACACGTGGTCGTAGTAGCGCAGTATGCCGTCGTCGACCTTCAGCTGGCCGGTCTCGGCGCCGAGCCGGTCCCCGAGCACCGGCAGCAGCAGCCGTCCGTCCTGGGCGTCCCAGTCGATGTCGAACCAGCGCGCGTACGGCGACTCCGGGCCCTCGCGCAGCACCTCCCACAGGGCGTGGTTGTGGCGCGGAGCCATCGCCATGTGGTTCGGCACGATGTCCACGACGAGGCCGAGGCCGTGCTCCCGCGCGGTGCGCGCCAGGGAGCGCAGCCCCTCCTCCCCGCCCAGTTCGGCCCGTACGCGGCCGTGGTCCACCACGTCGTAGCCGTGCAGGGAGCCGGGGACCGCCTCCAGGACGGGGGACAGGTGCAGATGGGAGACGCCGAGCGAGGCCAGGTGGGGCACGGCCGCCTCGGCGCGGCGGAAGGGGAACTCCGGCTGGAGCTGGAGCCGGTAGGTGGCGGTCGGCACGACGGGGGCGAGGGGGCCGGGGACGACCGAGTCCGCGATCGCCGGTTCG
This sequence comes from Streptomyces aureus, assembly GCF_000725495.1. Taxonomy (GTDB): domain Bacteria; phylum Actinomycetota; class Actinomycetes; order Streptomycetales; family Streptomycetaceae; genus Streptomyces; species Streptomyces aureus_B. The sequence goes on along the minus strand of NZ_JNZD01000013.1, from coordinate 479,317 downwards.
GGGCGCTCAGGTGTCATGCGACTCTACGTACCCGCCCGGCCGCCTTTCTGTCACCACGGCCCGCACAACGGCACGCACGGCCCCGCCCGGGCATACCGTCCCGGCCGTGCCCGGGGCACGGCCCCGCCCCGCACCCGGCCCACTCAGGGACCCGGCGCGGGGCGTGACCGAGGCCCTCCTAGGCGGGCCGCTGAAGGACGGTCATGCTGCGGTCGACCAGGGTCAGCCGGTCGCCGGCGGTGACCTTCGGGCCCGTGCCCGGGGCCACGCCCTCGGGGACCGACGTGTCGACGACGACCTGCCACAGTCGGCCGTGGTCGGCGGGCACCACGAACTCCAGGGACTTGGGGGAGGCGTTGAACATCAGCAGGAACGAGTCGTCGCCGATCCGCTGCCCGCGCGATCCCGGCTCGGAGATCGCGTTGCCGTTCAGGAACACGGACAGCGCCCGGGCCTGCGCCGACCCCCAGTCGTGCTGGGTCATCTCCTGGCCCTCCGGGGTGAACCAGGCGATGTCGGAGAGCTCGTCGTGGGTGCCCTGGACCGGCCGCCCGTGGAAGAAGCGCCGCCGCCGGAAGACGGGATGGTCGCGGCGCAGCCACACCATCGCGCGCGTGAAGGCGAGGAGCTCGCAGTCCTCCTCCGGCCACGGCACCCAGGCCAGCTCGCTGTCCTGGCAGTAGGCGTTGTTGTTGCCGCCCTGGGAGCGCGCGAACTCGTCTCCGTGGCTGAGCATCGGCACGCCCTGGGACAGCATGAGGGTGGCGATGAAGTTGCGCCGCTGCCGCGCCCGCAGCGCCAGCACGTCCGGGTCGTCCGTCTCGCCCTCGGCACCGCAGTTCCAGGACCGGTTGTGGCTCTCGCCGTCCCGGTTGTCCTCGCCGTTGGCCTGGTTGTGCTTGTTGTTGTACGACACGAGGTCGTTCAGGGTGAAGCCGTCGTGGCAGGTCACGAAGTTGATGGAGGCGAGCGGACGGCGGCCGTCGTCCTGGTAGAGGTCGGAGGAGCCGGTCAGCCGGGAGGCGAACTCGGCCAGCGTGCGCGGCTCACCGCGCCACAGGTCCCGCACGGTGTCGCGGTACTTGCCGTTCCACTCGGTCCACAGCGGCGGGAAGTTGCCCACCTGGTAGCCGCCCTCGCCGACGTCCCAGGGCTCGGCGATCAGCTTCACCTGGGAGACCACCGGGTCCTGCTGGACGAGGTCGAAGAACGACGACAGCCGGTCCACCTCGTGGAACTGGCGCGCCAGGGTGGCCGCGAGGTCGAAGCGGAAGCCGTCCACGTGCATGTCGGTGACCCAGTAGCGCAGCGAGTCCATGATCAGCTGGAGCACGTGCGGGGACCGCATGAGCAGGGAGTTCCCCGTGCCCGTGGTGTCCATGTAGTAGCGGGGGTCGTCCGCCAGGCGGTAGTACGAGGCGTTGTCGAGGCCTCGGAAGGAGAGCGTCGGGCCCAGGTGGTTGCCCTCGGCCGTGTGGTTGTAGACCACGTCGAGGATGACCTCGATGCCGGCCTCGTGCAGCGCCCGGACGGCCGACTTGAACTCCAGCACCTGCTGGCCCCGGTCGCCCCAGGAGGCGTACGCGTTGTGCGGGGCGAAGAAGCCGATCGTGTTGTAGCCCCAGTAGTTGCAAAGGCCCATGTCGGCGAGCCGGTGGTCGTTCACGAACTGGTGCACGGGCATCAGTTCCAGCGCCGTGACGCCCAGCCTGGTCAGGTGTTCGATGATCGCCGGGTGCGCGAGGGCCGCGTAGGTGCCGCGCAGCTCGTCCGGAAGGTCCGGATGGAGCATCGTGAGGCCCTTCACATGGGCCTCGTAGATCACCGTGTGGTGATACTCCGTCCGGGGGCGCCGGTCGTCCCCCCAGTCGAAGTACGGGTTGACCACGACCGACGACATCGTGTGCGGGGCCGAGTCGAGGTCGTTGCGCCGGTCGGGTGAACCGAACGGATAGCCGTAGACCTCCTCGCCCCAGTCGACGGAGCCCGCGATCGCACGCGCGTACGGGTCGAGCAGCAGCTTCGCGGAGTTCGCGCGCTGCCCGCGCTCGGGCGCGTACCGCCCGTGAACCCGGAAGCCGTACCGCTGCCCGGGCATGACGCCGGGCAGGTACGCGTGCCGCACGAACGCGTCGGTCTCCCGCAGTTCCACGGCGGTCTCCGAGCCGTCGTCGTGCAGAAGACACAGCTCGATACGGTCGGCGGCCTCCGAGAAGACCGCGAAATTGGTGCCGGCGCCGTCGTACGTGGCACCGAGCGGATACGCCTCGCCAGGCCAGACCTGCATGGATACGACTCTTCCAGTAGTTCCGTGCCCCGGGGGGCGAGTCCGATCCGAGTCTCCCCGAAAGTGATGGAACCTCACATGCCTTACATCCCTCTTACCCCGCGACCAGGCATATCTCGTATGCCGAACCAGTGGGACTCAAACGACTCCTGGGGATGTAGGGGGAGTAGGGGGAAATGTGCGCAAGATAGTGCACCGCCATCTGGGCAAGGTGGTGGCGGGTGCGGCCATAGCGGTGGCCGGGACGGCCGTGATGATCGGTGTCACCCTTCCGGGGTCGGCGGGGGCCGAGGAATCCGGCGGGGGGCTCCGGGCCGACGGGACCGCGCAGCAGGCGGCGGAGGGCCGGGACGCCTCGGGCGGCGTCGTGCGGCCGGGTGTCGTCGAGCGGGCGCCGGCCGAGGGCCAGAAGGGCAAGGGCCGTGACCCGCTGACCGACGACGAGATCCGGCGCGCCGAGCGGATCGCGGTGAACCGGCAGCTCTTCAACTCCAGCGAGGACGTCGAGGGCGCGCGCGGACCGCAGCGCCTCGGGGTCGACCTCGCGGAACCCGAGACGGCCGATCTGGACAACCCGGACGCGCCGCGCCGGGCCGACATCACGTTCTACGACTACAAGGACGACACGCTCGTCACCAAGACCGTCGACCTCGACACCGGGAAGGTCGAGCAGACGGGCGTCCAGCACGGCGTGCAGCCGCCGATCAGCCGGGACGAGATGACCGAGGCCGCCAAGCTGCTGATCGCCGACCCGCTCGGCGCCGGCCTCAAGGCCGACTTCAAGGACGCGACCGGCAAGGACCTCACCTCGCCCGACCAGCTGATGCTCAACAGCATGGTCTACCGCGCCACCCCCGGTGCCCAGCCCGCCGCCCTCGGCGCCTGCGGCGAGCACCGGTGCGTCCGCCTCTTCCCGAAGGTCAAGAACGGGCCCTGGATCGACAGCCGTGACCTGGTGATCGACCTGAGCGCCCGCAAGGTCGGCAAGCTCGGCTGAGCGCCGCCCGTCCGTCCTTTTCACCTTCACAGCTTTCCGCAAGGAGTCGTCTCTTCATGCGCGTCAACAGAAACAGTCGTGCCCGCAGCCGGGCGGCCGCGGGCTTCTCGGTGCTCGCCCTGGCCGCCGGAGCGACCACGGCCGCCGGGCCGGCCGTCGCCCAGCCCCGGTCCGCGCCCGCGCCGGCACCCGCCTGCAGCTCCGCGTACCAGATCGAGCAGAAGCTCTCCACCGGCACCACCTGGCGGATGTGCTGGCACTACGAGAGCGAGGCCGGGCTCGTCCTGGAGAACATCTCGTACCAGCCCCCCGGCGAGGCCGCCCCGATCAAGGTCCTGAGCACCGCCAAGCTCGCCCAGATCGACGTCCCCTACGACGACGGCTCGGTCGAGTACAGCGACCTGACCGGCGCCGGCTTCGGCCAGGGCCTGGTCGACATGGTCCCCGCCGAGTGCCCCGGCGGCTCCATCAAGACGGTCAAGGTCCCCGAGGCCTGGGACCCGGCGCACGCCAACGTCAAGGGCCTGTGCACCACGACCCGTTCGCGCGGTCACGCCTACCGCATGGAGGCCGACACCGGGAACAAGGTCTTCCAGCAGCAGGGCAAGGACCTGCTCGTCTACACCGTCAACAAGGTCGGCTGGTACGAGTACATCACCGAGTGGCGGTTCCAGGACGACGGCACGATCAACATGAACGTCGGCGCCACCGGCAGCCTCTCGCCCGGTGACTACGACGCGGGCGACGGCCGCGGCTGGCCGCTCGGCAAGGGCGCCAAGGACTACGCCACGAGCCACGCCCACAACATCTTCTGGCGGCTCAACTTCAACCTGGACGGCTCGTCCAAGGGGAAGATCGAGCAGTACGACTCCGTGGTGAGCCCGCCCGCCCACGGCGCCGAGGCCCCGAGCAACAAGACCACGGTCACCAAGGTCACCAAGGAGCTCGCCGGCGACGCCAAGAACATGCGCTGGTGGCGGATCGTCAGCAACACCGGCAAGAACAAGGACAACCACGCACGCTCGTACGAGTTCGTGCCGGGCGCGACCACCAAGTACCTCGGTCACGCCTTCACCAAGCACGACATCTTCTTCACCGAGTACAACAAGTGCGAGCAGTTCGCCAGCGACAACCTGCGCAACTGCGGTGCCGGGCACGGAAAGTCCGTCGACAAGTACGTCGACGGACAGACGCTCTCCCACCCGGTGGTCTGGGTCAACGTCGGTTTCCACCACATCGCCCGGGACGAGGACCAGCAGCCCATGCCGGTCCACTGGCAGGGTTTCTCCATCGCGCCGCGTGACGTCACCGCTATGAATCCGCTCACTCCTCCGGAGCTCGCGGACCAGAACGGGCATGTCGAACCTAGGTAGTTGGGAAACGACCTGTGCATCGGGCTGCATCGCTCACCGCTCCCGGAGTACCCTTCCTTGATCGTTGATTGGGGCCTGGCCCCGGGGAGTGCTCGGGGGAGCGGAAGGCGGTGCGTGGGTGGGCTCGGGAGGGCTGGAGCTTCCTCCTGGTGACGAGGGTCACGAGGGGAACTCCACAGATGTCCCACCCGGCGCGGTGTCCCTGGCGCGGCCGATGGAGATGGGATCCATCGGTCCGGAACTGGACTGGGGCGCCGACGCCTGGCGCGAGGTGCGCACCCGTGCCCAGCGGGCCGGCCGCGCCTACATCTGGCTGAACCTGGTCGAACAGCGGCTGCGCGCGGTCGTGGCCGCTGTTCTCCGCCCGGTCTACGAACCCGTCCACGGCGACGAGTGGGTGGTCGCCGCGGCGGGCCCGGCCGGCCAGGAGTGGGTGCAGCGCGCGGTCGCCGTGCGCGAAGTGAGCCGCCGCAAGGGGTACTTGCTCGACCCGGCCGACGACAACGTGCTGAGTTTCCTCACGCTGCCGCAGCTGCGCGAGCTGATGGTGCAGCACTGGCCGTGCTTCGAGCCCTACTTCGACGAACGCAGGGACGTCGAACTGGCCCTGGACGAGCTGGAAGTGACCCGCAACGTCGTGTCACGCAACCGCGCCCTGTCCGAGGCCGTGCTGAACCAGGCCGAGCGGGCGGCGGCGAGGCTCCTGGAGATCCTCGGCGCCGGGAGCGACGTCCCCTCGGCCCGGCGGCTGCCCGTGGACGCCGTCGAGGACCTCGTGGGCGACCGGTACGCCGATGTCGTCGGCGTGCACTCCGACCGGGTGCGGCTGCTGCGCCAGTTCCCCGCGGAGGACCTCTTCGGCGGGGCCCGCCGCCTCGACGCGGTCGGGATCGGACTGAATCTGCTGGTCCAGAACTTCTCCGGGCGCAGACTGGTCCGGCTCGCCGAGTCCGGCTGCCGCACCCGGCTGCTGTTCCTGAACCCCGCGTCCAGCGCGGTCAAGCGCCGCGAGCGTGAACTCGGGATGAAGCGCGGCGAGTTGAGCCGTTCGGTCGAGATGAACATCCTGCACATGCGGCGGGTGCGGTCCCGGCTGCGCGACCCGGACGCCTTCGAGATCCAGGTCTACGACGAGACGCCCCGCTTCAGCGCCTACCTCGTCGACGGGGACGGCTCGGACGGCATCGCCGTCGTGCAGTCCTACCTCCGCCGCACCCGGGGCATGGAGGCGCCGGTCCTGGTGCTGCGCGGCGGGAGCCGGGTGCTCAAACCGGACGTGATCGGCGAAGAGGGGCTTTTCCCGACGTATCGCGAAGAGTTCGAGGCGGCCTGGGTCGATTCGCGCCCTGTGTCCTGAATGGGCGGTTCCCTCCGGTCCGGTGGAACGCGGTCCCGGGATTGTCAGTGGCCCGTGCGATCGTGGAGACCACTGGGGGAAAGCACCACGAGGAAGGGGGGCCGCCCATGGGCTGGCACCGGGAGCTGCTGATCGGCTTCGACCTGGAGACCACCGGGACCGATCCGCGCGAGGCGCGCATCGTCACGGGCGCCGTGATAGAGGTCAGGGACGGGGAGCCGCTGGGCCGCCGCGAATGGCTGGCGGACCCGGGCGTGGAGATCCCGGTCGACGCGGTGGCGGTGCACGGGATCACGAACGAGCACGCGACCGCCGAGGGCCGCCCGGCCGACGAGGTCGCCGACGCCATCGCGGACGTCCTCGTCACCTACTGGAGCACCGGCGTGCCGGTCGTCGCGTACAACGCGGCCTTCGACCTGACCCTGCTCTCCGCCGAACTGCGGCGGTACGGCCTGCCCTCGCTGGCCGAGCGGCTCGGCGGGATCGACCCGGCCCCCGTCATCGACCCGTACACGATCGACCGCTCCGTCGACCGCTACCGCCGGGGCAAGCGCAACCTGGAGGCGGTCTGCACGGAGTACGGGGTCGTCCTGGACTCCGCGCACGACGCCTCGGCCGACGCCCTCGCCGCCGCACGGCTCGCCTGCGCGATAGCCGGCCGGCACCCCAAGGTCGCGGGCCTCGGCCCCGTCGAGCTGCACCGTCGCCAGATCGAGTGGTACGCGCAGTGGGCGGCGGACTTCCAGTCCTTCCTGCGCCGCAAGGGCGAGACGGACGCGGTGGTCGACGGGACCTGGCCGCTGCGCGACCTGGCCGACGAACGGGTCTGACCCGGGTAGGGGGCAGATCGCGCCTGGTGCCGCTGCCACGCTGGTCGGACCGTCGCCCACGGCCACTGTGTCCGCTGCTCCCCGAGGCCCGGAGGGCACCCGGGGCCGGATCAGAACGGGTACCAGCGCACCGTCTCGTCGCCGTCCCGCAGGGACGCCACCCGGCGCTCGAACTCCGCCAGCGCCTTGGGGTTCACCGGCGCGTGCTGGGCGACCCAGGCGCAGCTCGCGGTCTCGCGGGCACCCCGGAGCACCGAGCAGCCCTCCCACTCCCGGACGTCCCAGCCGTACGTCCCGGTGAAGGCGTCGTAGGCCTCGGCGGGAAGACCGTATCGGTCGCGGGACAGGGCCATGACCACCAGATCGTGCTCGCGCAGATCCGCGGAGAAGGTCTCCAGGTCGACCAGGACCGGGCCGTCCGGGCCGACATGGACGTTGCGGGGCAGCGCGTCGCCGTGGATCGGGCCCGGGGGCAGATGCGGGGTGAGGGCGGCGGCCGCCGCCGCGAAGCCGTCGCGGCGCTCCCGCAGATAGGCCGCGTCCGCGGGGGCGACGGCGTCGCCCGCCAGCCGCAGCCAGCGCTCCACACCGCCCAGGAGGTCGCGCGGCGGCAGCGCGAAGGACGGGGACGGCAGGGCGTGCACCACCCGCAGCAATGAGGCCAGATCGGCCGGTTCGGCGGGGCGGACGGCGTCGGGCAGCCGGTGCCACACCGTCACGGGGTGCCCGTCGACCAGCAGCGCCTCCGGCTCCGCGGCCCGTACGGCGGGCACGTCCGCCTCGGCGAGCCAGGCGGCGATCGCCAGTTCCCGGCGCGCCCGGTCGTGGAGTTCCGCGTCGCGCCCCACCTTGACGACCAGGTCACCGGCTCCGAACACCGCGTTCTCGCCGAGCGCGAGGAGCGAGGCCTCCCCGGCCGGCCCCGGCAGCACCTTCGCCGCGGCCAGTACGTCCCGTGCCCGTGCCTCGTCCATCGACCGCCTCCGTGTCCTCGCGTACCGGCCCGCGCGGGCTCCGCGTACGACGGCTCCCGGTGCACGCGGCCCGTCGGCCAGTGTCGCATTGTCCCAGGCCGGACCCGCGAAAGGGCCTGCCGGGCGCCTCCGGGAGGAGGCGGCCGACAGGCCCTGGGAGTGCCGCGGTTGTTTCCGTCCGGGCGTACCGGCGGCGGCCGGTCGCGGCCGCCGCCGGGTGGCTACACCCCGGCGCGCTCGCCCTGCGGCAGCGGCGTCGCGACCGGCTCGGGCGACTCGTCGTGGGTGAGGTCGGGCATCCGGTTCAGCCACTTCGGCAGGTACCAGTTGCGCTCGCCCAGCAGCGCCATCACCGCGGGGAGCAGCACACCCCGGATGATCGTCGCGTCGATGAGCACCGCGGCCGCCAGGCCCACGCCCATCTGCTTCATGGACTGCATGGACAGCGTTCCGAAGATCGCGAAGACGGCGACCATGATGACGGCGGCGCTGGTGACGACACCGGCGGTGGTGACCACCCCGTGCCGGATCGCGTCCTTGGTGCTGCGGCCCCGCAGCCGTGCCTCACGGATCCGGGAGACCACGAACACGTGGTAGTCCATCGAGAGCCCGAAGAGGATCACGAAGAGGAACAGCGGCAGCCAGGTCACGATGGCGCCGACGCCCGCCGCGCCCACCAGGGACGCGCCCCAGCCGTGCTGGAAGACCGCGACCAGGATGCCGTAGGCGGCCGCCACCGAGAGGAGGTTGAGCAGGATCGAGGTGATCGCGATCGTCAGGGAGCGGAAGGAGAGCAGCATCAGGACGAAGGCGAACACCACCACGAAGGCGAACACCGGGGTGACCGAGCCGATCAGCTGGTCGTTGAAGTCGTGCGACCCCGCGACCTGTCCGGTGATGGGCGCCTGGAGCCCGTCGACCTTGCCGAGCGTCCGCGGGCGGACCGTGTCGCGCAGCAGTTCCAGGCTCTTCTCCGCCTTGGCCTGGTCGGAGCCGCCGACCAGCGGGACGAAGACGAAGGCGACGTTGTCCTCGGCGTGCACCTTGACGTCCACCGGGCCGCGCGAGGCACCCGAAGTGACCGCCGCCGAGCGGAAGTCGGCCAGCGCGGCCTTCACCTCGGGGGCGTTGATGGCGCGTGCCTTGACGACCACCTCGGCCGGCTCGGAGCCGCCGGGGAAGGCCTCGTTGACCCGGTTGTAGGTGCCGACGATCGCCAGCGAGTTGCCGAACTCCTTGTCCAGGGTGAGCTGCTGGGTCTTCATGCCGAGCGCGGGGGCGGCGATGGCGAGCAGCGCGCCCGTCGCGACCACCAGGGAGACGGCGGGCTTGGCGAGGACCACGCGCAGGACGGCGCTCCAGAACCGGCTGCCCTCGTCGGCCGGACGGCGGCCGCTCCGGTTCGCCGCGCGCCGCTTGGAGCGGTGCAGGAACGGGACGCGGCCCTTCTCGACCCGGTCGCCGAGCAGGGACAGCAGGGCGGGCAGCACGGTGACCGAGCCGACCATGGCGACGGCGACGACCATCAGCGAGGCCAGGCCCATCGCCTCGAACTCGGCGAGCCCGGTGAACAGCATGCCCGCCATCGCCACGCACACGGTGACACCGGAGACGATGATCGCGCGGCCGCTGGTCGCGGCGGCGATCCGCAGCGCCGTTCCGGCGTCGCGGCCCGCCTCGCGCTCCTCGCGCTCACGCCGCAGGTAGAAGAGGCAGTAGTCGACGCCGACGGCCAGACCCACCAGCAGCATCACGGAGTTGGCCGTGTCGCTCATCGGCATCAGATGGCTGACGAGGCCCATCAGGCCCATCGTCGCCATGATGGCGGTGACCGCGAGCGCGACCGGGAGCAGCGCGGCGACCAGGGCGCCGAAGGCGATCAGCAGGATGCCCAGCGCCACGGGTACGGCGGAGAGTTCGGCCTTCTGGAAGTCGTCGCCGAACGCGTCGTCGTACTGCTTCTTCATGCTCGCGCCGCCGATCTCCTCGATCCGCAGCCCGTCGTGCTCCTTCTGCACCTTCGCGACGGCGTCGAGCACCGGCGCGACACGGTCGCCCGCGGTCTCCGAGTCGCCGCGCATGTCGAACTGGACGAGCGCGCTGCGGCCGTCCTTGGAGATCGTCTTCGTGTCGTAGGGCGAGGTCACGTCGGTGACCTTCCCGGTGGCGCCGACCGCGTCGACGACCGCGGAGACCGCGCTCCTGAACTCGGCGTCGGTGGCCTTGGTGCCGGCGTCCCTCCCCTGGATCAGGACGGTCTCGCTGGCCGGCTCCTTGATGCCGGCGTCCTCGATGATCTTGGCGGCGGTGTGGGTCTCGCCCTTGAGCTGGTCGCTCTCCTTGACGTCGACCCGGCCCGCAGCGGAGCCGAGGCCCATCGCCAGGACGACGAAGAGCACCCAGATCCCGACGGCCGCCCATCGATGGCGGGCGCTCCAGCCGCCTGCTCGCGCGGCGATGCCACGCACCCGTGTGTCTGCGTTCCCCATGACGGGCCTGCCCCCTCGGCTGCGGTGACAGCCCCCTGCCGTCACCTTCCGTATCGAAGGTAGGGGCTGGGTAAGCGCGTCTCCTCGTACTGTCCGGTGAACCGCAGGGGCGCCCGCTCCTCCCCGCGGACCCCGGTCCCTCCGCACTGGGGAGGACAGAAGCCCCTTACACCTAACGGCACTTCTCGGGGATGCCGCTCAGGGACCCGCCCGGCCGCCCGGGCCCGCGGGCGGCTCCGCGGGGGCCCGCCGTCGCGTCACCCCGCTGGGGGAGCGGCGCCCGGCCTATGGTGGGCGGATGACGACGACGTACGCGGCGCTGTTGCGCGGCATCAACGTGGGTGGCGCGAAAAAGGTGCCGATGGCCGAGCTGCGCACCCTGATGGAGGGGCTCGGGTACGGCGACGTCCGCACCTATCTCCAGAGCGGCAACGCCGTGTTCAGCAGCGCCGGCGGCGACGAGGACTCCCTGGCCGCGGAGCTCTCCGGGGCCATCGAGAAGCACTTCGGCTTCGCCGTGGGCGTGCTCGTCCGCGATCACGCCCAGCTGAGGGCCGTACGGGAGGCCTGTCCGTTCCCGGCCGCCGAACTGGAGGCCAAGCAGCTCCACGTCACCTATCTCTCGCACCCCGTCGACGCCGAGCGCTTCGCCTCGGTCGACCCCGCGGCCTTCCTGCCCGAGGAGTTCCGCCTCGGCGACCGTGCCCTGTACCTCTACGCGCCCGACGGCCTCGGCCGTTCCAAGCTGGCGGAGGCCCTGGCCAAGCCGAGGCTGCTCAAGGGGCTCCTCGCCACCACCCGGAACTGGAACACCGTCGTCAAGCTGGAGGAGATGACCGGTGCTTGAGCACAACGCCGCCGTCGAGGCCGCCATCGAGAGCGAACTGCGCCTGCTCGACCCGGCGGTCCGCCGCTCGGCCGACCTCGTCGCCGCGCTGCTGCACCCGGACTTCCACGAGTTCGGCGCCTCCGGGCGCGTCTGGGACCGGGCCTCGACCGTCGCGTCGCTGGAGGCCGGGATGGAGGACGGCGGCCGGATCACCACCTTCCGGATGAAGGGGGTGCAGCTCGCCCCCGACCTGGTCCATCTGACCTTCGACACCGACAACAACGGCCGTCGGGCGCACCGGAGTTCACTGTGGCGGCGGCTCGGGGACGAATGGCTCCTCTACTTCCACCAGGGCACGCTGTACGGCCCCGCGTAGGCCGCCGCGTCCGTCGTCCCGTCCGCCCCCCCGGGCCCGAATTGGCCCATGATCCTGGTGCCGGATTGGGCCGGGATTCCATGCCACCGGGCCACTAGCCTCGACGGCATGACGACCACATCGGCCACCTCGCCCACCCGCGTCGACTTCTGGTTCGACCCCGCCTGCCCCTTCGCCTGGATCACCTCGCGCTGGATCCTGGAGGTCGAACGCAGCCGCCCGCTCGACCTCCGCTTCCACGTCATGAGCCTGTACCTGCACAACACCGGCAACGAACTGCCCGACTGGTACCGGGACCTGGTGGACCGGTCCATCGGCCCGGTGCGGGTCGCGGTGGCCGCGGCCGAGGCGCACGGCGAGAAGGTGCTGCGCGATCTGTACACCGCCCTCGGCACCCGCATCCACCAGAGCGGGATGAAGGACTTCGACGCGGTGACCGCCGAGGCGCTCGCCGAACTCGGACTTCCGGCCGCCCTCGCCGAGGCCGCCCACGACCCCGCGTACGACGAGGCGCTGCGCCGCAGCCACGACGCCGGGACGGAGGCGGACACCGGCGCCTACGTCGGGACGCCCACCCTCCACGTCGACGGAACGGTGTGGTTCGGGCCGGTGCTCCGGGCCGTCCCCCGCGGCGAGAAGGCCGCCGAACTCTTCGACAGCTTCCGCGTCCTCGCCGCCCACCCCGACTTCTTCGAGCTCAAGCGGACCCGGACCGGGGGACTGTCCTTCGACTGACCGTGCGAGGAGCGGGGGCCGTCGCGAGGGCCGGGCGCCGTCGCGGGGGTCAGGCGCCGATCGCGGACAGGGACGGGGTGCGGGCCCCGTCGTAGCGGTCCAGCAGCACCCGCGCGACCTCCGGGGCGGGACCGAGGACGTCGGCCAGCACGTCCGCCCCGGCGGCGCCCCGGGCGATGCGGTCCGGCAGGAAACCGGGAGCCAGGACGTACGGGGCCACGGCGACGCGTTCGCAGCCGAGGGCCCGCAGCTCGCGGACAGCGTCCTCGGTGCGGGGAAGGGATGCGGAGGCGAACGCGGGCCGCACGGCGCACCAACCGGTGTGCCGCCACTCCCGCGCGATTTCTGCGATCACCGCGATCGCCTCCGGGTCGGTGGATCCCGCGGAGGCCAGGACGACCCCGGTGCGGGACTTGTCGGCGGGCGTGAGCCCCGCCTCGTACAGCCGGCGTTCCAGCGCGGCCGTCAGCAGCGGCGACGGGCCGAGCACCTCGGCCTGCCGGATCCGCAGCCGCGACGGTGCCTCGCGCAGCACCGCCGGGATGTCCGACTTGGCGTGGAAGGCGCGGGTCAGCAGCAGCGGCTGCGCCACCACGTCCCGCACGCCCTCGGCCGCCAGGGACTCCAGCACCCCCTGCACGGAAGGGATGTTGAAGTCCAGGAAGCCCGTCTCCACGCGCAGGCCCGGGCGCTGGGCGCGCACCCTCTCCACCAGGGCGTGCACCGTCGCGGCGTGCCGCGGATCGCGGCTGCCGTGGGCGATGACGACGAGGACGGGGCGCTCGGGCCTGTTCATGGCGGGGTCAGCCCTTCACCAGGAGTCCGCGGCTGCGCAGCACCCACCGCTCCACCGGGCTGAAGATCAGCAGGTCGATGGCGATGCCGACGAACAGGATGAGGAAGATGGCGAGGAAGACCAGCGGCATGGAGCTGGCGTTGCGGCCGTTCTCCAGGAGCTGGCCGAGGCCCACGCCGAGGTCGGGGGAGGAGGCGATGATCTCCGCGGCCATCAGGGAGCGCCAGGAGAAGGCCCAGCCCTGCTTCAGACCGGCGAGGTAGCCGGGCAGCGCGGCCGGCATCACGATGTGCCAGGTGCCGCGCAGGCCCGTCGCGCCCATCGTGCGGCCCGCGCGCAGGAACAGCGGCGGAACCTGGTCCACGCCCGACACCAGCCCGTTGGCGATCGAGGGGACCGCGCCGAGCAGGATCACCGCGTACATCATCGAGTTGTTCAGGCCCAGCCAGATCACGGCCGGCGGGACCCACGCGACCGAGGGCAGGGACTGCAGCCCGGACAGGATCGGCCCGATCGCGGCGCGCACGAACCTCACCCGGGCCACCAGCAGGCCCAGCGGGGTGCCGATCACCAGGGCGAACAGGAAGCCGAGCAGACCGCGCGAGACGCTGGTCCAGATGTAGTCGAGCAGCGTGCCCTGGAGCCAGGCGCCCTTCACCTCGGCCCAGACGTCGGACGGCGAGGGCAGCTTCGTCGGATCGTCGACGATCTTGAAGGTGATCAGTGCCTGCCAGGCCGCCAGGACGATCACGAAGGCGACCAGCGGCGGCAGCACCTTCTGCCGGAACGTCGTGCCGAAGGAGCTGCGGCCGGTCACGGAGGACTCCAGCGCGTCGAGGCCCGCCTCCAGTCCGCCGAGCTCCTCGTGGTCCCTGGCGCCCGGCTCGGACTTCGTCTCAGTGCTGGCCATGACGGCGGATCTCCCCACGCAGTTCTTCGGTGATCTCGATGGACAGTTCCGCCACGGGGGCGTCCTCGATCCGGCGCGGCTGCGGGATGTCCACCCGCCACTCGCGGGCGATGCGCCCCGGGCGGGACGACAGCAGGACCACCCGTTGGGCGAGCCGGACGGCCTCACGGACGTTGTGCGTGACGAACAGGACGGACAGGCCCGTCTCGCGCCAGATCCGGGTGAGTTCGTCGTGCAGCACGTCCCGGGTGATGGCGTCCAGCGCCGCGAACGGCTCGTCCATCAGCAGGATCTGGCTGTCCTGGGCGAGCGCCCGCGCCATGGCCACGCGCTGGCGCATACCGCCGGACAGCTCGTGCACCCGCTTGCCGTACGCGCCCTTCAGCCGGACCAGCTCGAGCAGCTCCTCGGCCCGCTCGCGCCGTGCGGCCTTGGGAACGCCCCGGAGCTTCAGAGCGAGTTCGATGTTCTTGCCCGCGGTCAGCCACGGGAACAGGGCGTGCTCCTGGAACATCAGGGCGGGGCGCCCGTTGGTCGCTATGGATCCGGCCGAGGGCTTGTCCAGCCCCGCGACCAGGTTCAGCAGTGTGGACTTGCCGCACCCCGAGGCCCCCAGGAGGGTGACGAACTCGCCCGGCGCGACATCGAGGTTGATGTCGTCGAGGACGAGCTGGGGTCCCGCGGGTCCGGCGAAGGACTTCGAGACGTGCTCGATGCGGGCGGCGTACTCGGTCGTGTCGGCGCCGTCGGCGGCCTTGGCGAGCGTCGTTGCCATGGTCGTCACCTCCTGGGAACTCATCGGGATCCGGACTTACTTGACGCCGAGACCGGCGTCGTCGACCTTGCTCTCACCGGCGGCCGCGAGGACCTTGTTCAGGAGCGTCAGGTCGTAGATGCCGTCCAGGAGCGGCTTGTCCAGGAGTCCGGCCTTCACCGCGTGGTCCGCCTCGGTGTGCAGCGTCGCGGCCAGCGGGTCGTTCGTGATCTGGATGGACTTCCAGGCCGGGTCGAGGACGTTCGCCGGCAGCGCCTTGCCCGAGTCGGCCTCCAGCTGCTTGTTCGCCGACGCCTTCGCCTCGTCCGGGTTGGCGTTGATCCACTTGTTGGTCTCGACCGAGCCCTTCAGGACCGCCTCGACGGCCTTCGGGTGCTCCTTGAGGAACTTCTGGGAGACGATGATGTTCGTGATCACGAACTTCTTGTCGGGCCACAGGTCCGACTCGTCGAGCAGTACCTTGCCGCCCTCGGCGACCAGCTTGGACGCGGTCGGCTCCGGCACCCAGGCGCCGTCGATGGAGCCGGACTTGTAGGCGTCCGGCGTGACCTTGTTGTCGACGCGGACGACCGAAACGTCACCCTTGCCGCTCTGGGCGTCGACCTTCAGGCCCTGCTCCGCGGCCCAGTTGAGGAACGCGACGTCCTGCGTGTTGCCGAGCTGCGGGGTCGCGATCTTCTTGCCCTTGACGTCCTTCAGGGACTTGATCTTCTTGGGGTTCACCACGAGCTTGACGCCGCCCGAGGCCGAACCGCCGATGATCCTGAGGTTCTTGCCCTCGGACTTGGTGAAGCCGTTGATGGAGGGCGAGGGGCCGATCCAGCCGATGTCGATGGAGCCCGAGTTGAGCGCCTCGATCTCGGAGGGGCCGGCGTTGAAGATCTGGTACTTCGCCTGGGTCGCGCCGAGCTCCTTCTGGAAGAAGCCCTTCTGGTTGCCGACCAGCGCGGTGGCGTGGGTGAGGTTGCCGAAGTAGCCGATCTTCACGGAGTCCAGTCCGTCGATCTTCTTCGATCCGGCGGCCACCTTGGCGGCGGCGTTGTCGTCCTTGGCCTCGGAGCCGTAGCTGCAGGCGGCGAGCGCCAGCAGGGGGAGAGCGGTGACGAGGGCGATACCGCGGCCGAGCAGCTTGGTGCGCGTGGAGCGGATGGCAGACACGGGAGGTGTTCCTCTCGGTGGCCCGGCGGTCACGCCTGTCTCAGGTCGTGGCCGGGAGGTCGGCAGGTCTTCGTCGTAACGGGGACGTCCGGTGGGGGGACGGGGCGCGCAGGCAGTGCGCGTACGTCATCGCGCACATCGCGCCACCCCGCCCTGCCCGCTGCCGAGGGCGCCGCTGCCGACGCGGCCGCCCTCCTTCGCGAACGTCGCGTAGATGTCGATGGGGTTCATGTCAGAAGTCCCAACCGTCGTCGTCTGACTCGTCCTTGACCGGCTGCGGGGCGGCGAACGACTCGCCGACCATGCCCGCGGTGAGGGTGGTGCCGTCCGCGGGGTCGATCAGGATGAAGGCGCCGGTGCGCCGGGAGTCCGCGTAGGAGTCGACCGGGAGCGGCTCGGCGGTGCGGATCTTGACGCGGCCGATGTCGTTGGCGACCAGCCGGCCCGGGTGCGGGTGCAGCGAGAGGTCGTCCAGGGTGAGCCGGGACGGGATGTCCTTCACGATCGCCTTGACCGTGCGGGTGCCGTGCTTGAGCAGCACCCGGTGGCCGACGGTGAGCGCCTCGTCCGCCACGTGGCAGACGGTCGCCTCCACGTCCTGGGTGGTCGGGGGCGCGTCCTTGCTCGGCACGATCAGGTCGCCGCGGGAGACGTCGATGTCGTCGGCCAGCAGGACGGTGACCGACTGGGTCGTCCAGGCCGCGTCGACCGGCTTGCCGAGCAGGTCGATCCCGGAGATCGTCGTGGTGCGTCCGGAGGGCAGGACGGTGACCCGCTCGCCGACGCGGAAGGTCCCGGCGGCGATCTGGCCCGCGTAGCCCCGGTAGTCGGGGTGCTCGGCGGTCTGCGGGCGGATCACGTACTGCACGGGCAGCCGCGCGTGGCAGTGCGCCAGGTCGTGGCTGACCGGCACGGTCTCCAGGTGCTCCAGCACCGTCGGGCCGCCGTACCAGTCCATGTTCGCGGACGGCTCCACCACGTTGTCGCCGGCGAGCGCCGAGATCGGGATGGCGGTGATCTCGGGGACGCCCAGCTCGGACGCGTACGCCGTGAACTCCTCGGCGATCGCGGCGAACACGGACTCCTCGTAGCCGACGAGGTCCATCTTGTTGACGGCGAGCACCACGTGCGGGACGCGCAGCAGCGCGGCGACGGCGGCGTGCCGGCGGGTCTGCTCGATGACACCGTTGCGGGCGTCGACGAGGACGACGGCGAGGTCCGCGGTGGAGGCGCCGGTGACCATGTTGCGGGTGTACTGCACATGGCCGGGGGTGTCGGCGAGGATGAACCGGCGGCGCGCGGTGGCGAAGTAGCGGTAGGCGACGTCGATGGTGATGCCCTGCTCGCGCTCGGCCCGCAGGCCGTCGGTGAGCAGCGCGAGGTCGGGGGTGTCCTGGCCGCGGTTGCGGGAGGCGTGCTCGACGGCCTCCAACTGGTCGGTCAGGATCGACTTCGAGTCGTGCAGCAGGCGTCCGACGAGCGTGGACTTGCCGTCGTCGACGGAGCCCGCGGTCGCGAAGCGCAGCAGGGTGGTCGCCGAGAGCTGTTCGACCGACAGGGGCTCGGTGGGTTCGGTGGTGCTGGTCATGTCTAGAAGTACCCCTCGCGCTTGCGGTCTTCCATCGCGGCCTCGGACATCTTGTCGTCGGCGCGGGTCGCGCCGCGCTCGGTGAGCCGGGAGGCGGCGATCTCGTTGATGACGGCGTCCAGCGTGGTCGCGTCGGAGTCGACGGCACCGGTGCAGGACATGTCACCGACCGTGCGGTAGCGGACGAGCCGCTTCTCGACGGTCTCGCCGTCCTTCGGGCCGCCCCACTCGCCGGCGGTCAGCCACATGTTCGACCGCTGGAAGACCTCGCGCTCGTGCGCGAAGTAGATCTCGGGCAGTTCGATGCCCTCGCGGGCGATGTACTGCCACACGTCGAGCTCGGTCCAGTTGGACAGCGGGAAGACGCGGACGTGCTCGCCCGGCGCGTGGCGGCCGTTGTACAGGTTCCACAGCTCGGGGCGCTGGCGGCGGGGGTCCCACTGGGAGAACTCGTCGCGCAGCGAGAAGACCCGCTCCTTGGCGCGGGCCTTCTCCTCGTCACGGCGTCCGCCGCCGAACACGGCGTCGAAGCGCTCCGACTGGATCTTCTCCGTCAGCGGCAGGGTCTGCAGCGGGTTGCGGGTGCCGTCCGGGCGCTCCTTGAGGACACCGCGGTCGATGTAGTCCTGCACCGAGGCCACGTGCAGTCGCAGCCCGTGGCGCTCCACGGTCCGGTCGCGGTAGTCGAGGACCTCGGGGAAGTTGTGCCCGGTGTCCACGTGCAGCAGCGTGAAGGGGATCGCCGCCGGGGCGAACGCCTTCAGCGCCAGGTGGAGCATGACGATGGAGTCCTTGCCGCCGGAGAACAGGATCACCGGCTTCTCGAACTCGCCCGCCACCTCGCGGAAGATGTGGACCGCCTCGGACTCCAGCGAGTCCAGGTGCGACAGCGCGTACGGGCTGCTCTCGGTCTCCTCGGAGACGCTGGCGACGGTCGTCATGCGAGACCCTTCTCGGTGAGCAGCGCGTGCAGCGCGGCGGCGGACTCCTGCACGGTCTGGGTGTGCGACTCGATGCGCAGGTCGGGCGACTCGGGTGCCTCGTAGGGGTCGTCGACCCCGGTGAGCCCCGTCAGCTCCCCCGCGGCCTGCTTGGCGTACAGACCCTTCACATCGCGTACGGAGCACACCTCGACCGGGGTGGCCACGTGCACCTCCAGATACGTCGTCCCGTTCTCCCGGTGGCGCCCGCGCACCGCCTCGCGGCTGTCGGCGTAGGGCGCGATGACCGGAACGAGCGCCTTGACGCCGTTGCGGGCGAGCAGCTCGGCGAGGAAGCCGATGCGCTGCACGTTGGTGTGCCGGTCCGCGCGGCCGAAGCCGAGACCCGCCGAGATGAACTCGCGGATCTCGTCGCCGTCGAGGACCTCGACGCGGTGGCCCTCCTCGCGCAGCCGGCCGGCCAGCTCGTAGGCGATGGTGGTCTTGCCGGCACTCGGCAGACCCGTGAGCCAGACGGTGGCTCCGCTCGTCACTTCCTGCTCCTGGGAGATCGTGGGGCCCGCGGCGGGCGCGGGGTTCGTCGTGGTCGTCGTGGTCGTCATCCGTGCAGTCCGCACTCGGTCTTCGCGCGGCCCGCCCAGCGGCCGGCGCGCGCGTCCTCGCCCTCGAGCACCCGGCGGGTGCAGGGGGCGCAGCCGACGGAGGCGTAGCCGTCCATGAGCAACGGGTTGGTCAGGACGCCGTGTTCGGCGACGTACGCGTCGACGTCGTCCTGGGTCCAGCGGGCGATCGGGGAGACCTTGACCTTGCGGCGCTTCTCGTCCCAGCCGACGACCGGGGTGTTCGCCCGGGTGGGGGACTCGTCGCGGCGCAGGCCGGTCGCCCAGGCCTGATAGCCCGTCAGGCCCTGCTCCAGCGGCTGGACCTTGCGGAGCTTGCAGCACAGGTCGGGGTCGCGGTCGTGCAGCTTCGGCCCGTACTCGGCGTCCTGCTCGGCGACGCTCTGACGCGGGGTCAGCGTGATGACGTCGACGTCCATCACGGCCTCGACCGCGTCCCGGGTGCCGATGGTCTCCGGGAAGTGGTAGCCGGTGTCGAGGAACACCACGTCCACACCGGGACGGGCGCGCGAGGCCAGATGGGCGACGACCGCGTCCTCCATCGAGGAGGTCACGCAGAACTTCGCGCCGAAGGTGTCCGCGGCCCAGCGCAGGATCTCCAGGGCGGACGCGTCCTCCAGGTCGCGTCCCGCCCGCTCCGCCAGGCTCTTCAGCTCTTCGTCCGTGCGCTCTTGCTGAATGACCGTCATATCTCCGCCCCTCCATGCTCTTCCTGCCGGACGCCCCGGGACAGCAGCCCCAGGAACTTCAGCTGGAAGGCTCGGTTGCAGGCCGCGCATTCCCATGCGCCGTGGCCCTGTTCGCTGGGTCGCAGGTCCTCGTCCCCGCAGTAGGGGCAGTAGAACGGCGCCGCACGCTCGCTCACGACAGCGCCTCCTCGGAGGCGCGCGCGGCCCAGACGGCGAAGCGCTCGCCGTCCTCGCGCTCCTCCTGGAAGCGCTTGAGGACCCGCTCGACGTAGTCGGGCAGTTCGTCCGAGGTGACCTTCAGACCGCGGACCTTGCGGCCGAACCCGGCCTCCAGACCGAGCGCGCCGCCGAGGTGCACCTGGTACCCCTCGACCTGCTCGCCCGCGTCGTTGAGCACGAGCTGGCCCTTGAGGCCGATGTCCGCGACCTGGATACGGGCGCAGGCGTTGGGGCAGCCGTTGATGTTGATGGTGAGCGGCTCGTCGAACTCCGGCAGGCGGCGCTCGAGTTCGTCGATCAGCGAGGCGCCGCGCGCCTTGGTCTCGACGATCGCGAGCTTGCAGTACTCGATGCCGGTGCAGGCCATCGTGCCGCGCCGGAACGAGGACGGGCGGGCGGTGAGGTCCAGCGCCTCCAGGCCCTCGACGAGCGAGTCGACCTGTCCCTCCTCGACGTCGAGGACGATCATCTTCTGCTCGACGGTGGTGCGCACCCGGCCCGAGCCGTGCGCCTCCGCCAGGTCGGCGATCTTCGTCAGGGTGGCGCCGTCGATGCGGCCGACGCGCGGCGCGAAGCCGACGTAGAAGCGGCCGTCCTGCTGCCGGTGCACGCCGACGTGGTCGCGCCAGCGGGCGACGGGCTGGTCGGGGGCGGGGCCGTCGACCAGCTTGCGCCCCAGGTACTCGTCCTCCAGGACCTGGCGGAACTTCTCCACGCCCCAGTCGGCGACCAGGAACTTCAGCCGGGCGCGGTTGCGAAGCCGCCGGTAGCCGTAGTCGCGGAAGATCGACAGCACGCCGATGTGGACGTCCGCCACCTCGTCGAGCGGCACCCAGGTGCCCAGGCGCTGGCCGATCTTCGGGTTGGTGGACAGACCGCCGCCGACCCACAGGTCGAAGCCGGGACCGTACTCAGGGTGGTTCACGCCGACGAAGGCCACGTCGTTGATCTCGTGCGCCACGTCGAGCAGCGGCGAGCCGGAGACCGCGGTCTTGAACTTGCGGGGCAGGTTCGAGAAGTCCTTGTTGCCGATGACCCGGCGGTGGATCTCCTCGATGGCCGGGGTGCCGTCGATGATCTCGTCCTCGGCGATCCCGGCGACGGGCGAGCCGAGGATGACGCGGGGCGTGTCACCGCAGGCCTCGGTCGTGGACAGGCCGACGGCCTCCAGGCGCTCCCAGATCGCGGGGACGTCCTCGATGCGGATCCAGTGGTACTGGACGTTCTGGCGGTCGGTGAGGTCGGCGGTGCCGCGCGCGAACTCCTGCGAGATCTCGCCGACGACCCGCAGCTGCGCGGTGGTCAGCCGGCCGCCGTCGATGCGGACCCGCAGCATGAAGTACTCGTCGTCCAGCTCCTCCGGCTCCAGGATCGCGGTCTTGCCGCCGTCGATCCCGGGCTTGCGCTGGGTGTAGAGACCCCACCAGCGCATGCGGCCGCGCAGGTCGTTGGGGTCGATCGAGTCGAAGCCCCGCTTGGAGTAGATCGTCTCAATGCGTGTCCGCACATTGAGACCGTCGTCGTCCTTCTTGAACTGCTCGTTGCCGTTGAGCGGGGTGAAGTGACCGGCGGCCCACTGTCCCTCGCCGCGGTGACGGCTCACCTTGCGGCGGGGCGCGACAGCGGGATCCTGCGGGGTGGCGGCCATGGTCGATACGTCCTTCGAGACTGCGGGGCAGGTCTGACTGCGGCTCTGACCTGCGCATACGGGTGCATACGGAAGAATGGGCGCAGCACTGCGCAAGGGTCGCAAAAAGAGGGGGGCTCGGCGCTGCTGGGCTGATCAGCTCGCCGGACAGATGGCGCTGGACATGCGGCCGAGGTCGACGTGCCGCCGACTCACCAAGGCAATCCCAGTTCCAGACATGACGGAAGCGTGTCACGGGGATCTCCGGGCAGTCCACCGTCATCCAATATGTGGACACCCTTGTCCCGAATCGTGGGACAAGGGTGGTGTCGATCACATGACCGGCTCGTGAGGGGTGCCGCGGGGAGGGCCGGGAGCCGTGGTCATCACGGCACAAAGCGGGTCAGACGGTGTACGCGCCGGGCCAGGGTCCCGGGGTGACGGTCTCCGCCTCCTCCTCGACCTTGGTGTCGAAGAGCCGGAAGCCGCGGCGCTGGTAGTTGTCCATCGCGTGCTCGCCGTCCTTGCTGCACGTGTGCAGCCACACCCGCTTCGTCTCGGCCCGCCCCGGCCAGCGCCCGGCCAGGTCCCAGGCGCGCGCGGTCCCGAAGGCGAGGAGGTGCCCCCCGATCCGGCGCCCGCGGAACGCGGGGACGAGTCCGAAGTACGCGATCTCCACGACCCCGTCGTCCTGGGCGTCGAGTTCGATGTATCCCGCGGGGGTTCCCCGGTCGTAGGCGACCCAGGTCTCGGCGCCCGGCCTGTCCAGGACCTCCTGCCACTGCGCGTACGTCCAGCCGAGCCGGTCGGTCCAGAGGATGTCCCCGCCGACCGAGGCGTACAGGAAGCGGCTGAACTCGGGCGAGGGGACCTCCGCGCGGACGATCCGCAGGTCGCCCTCGGGCGCGCTCGCGGGGAGCAGGTCGGCCGGGGCCGTCTGCTCCAGGGACCAGGTGGTCACACTGATGCTGCTCATGACCGCCAGGGAACCACGGGGGCGGGCGCGGCTCCAAAGGCGTCCATGGTTCGGCCGCGGGGCGGGCGGGGCGACCCGTCGGCGGGCCGACCCGGACCCATCGGCGGGGGGCCCGTGGCGCAGGGGAGCCGGGCCGTGCGGAAGCCGGGCGGGGCGGGCCCGCCCGCGGCTATCCGAGCGAGCCGTCGACCGACGACAGCGGCACCGCGTAGAGCACCCGGCGGTCCGCCGTGTCGCTCAGCGTCCACAGTTCGCCGGTCCGCTGCCAGTAGGACAGCGATCCGGAGCCGAGGCTCCAGCAGGCGTGCGACTGGTCGGCGGTGCAGGTGGCGGCCTCGGCGCCGTGTCCGTCCTGGCGCCACAAGGACCCGTGGCCCGCGCGGTCGCCGGACGGCCGTCCGATGTACCACTCGGCCTCGGCCCCGCCGGAGGGCCTGTGCGAGAGGGCGCCCGAGATCCCCGTCCCCTTGGTCGTGTAGGCCTCGACCGCGTTCACATGGCCCTGGGCGTCGGCCAGCAGTCCGGTGCGGTAGGCGGCGGTGCTGAAGGCGTACCGCCAGATGCGGGTGCGCTCCGGACGGTCGCCCGGAGCCTCCGTGGCGACGAGGCTGTCGGGGGTGGTCGTCCGGTCCAGGGAGAGCGAGCCGATGCAGGGGACCGCGTGGCCGCGGCCGCGGGTGCAGGAGCCGCCCTCGGGCTCGTACGAGCCGATGGCGGGCAGGACGTAGCGGTAGCCGGCGGCGGAGTAGCCGTGGCCCACCCGGCCGACGGCGGAGCTGTCCACGTCGGCCCGCAGCAGCCGGTGCAGGTCGAACAGGAGCAGGCCCTGGCCGTGCTCCGCGGTGACGATCAGCTTGTCCTGGTACCAGACCATGCCGCCGAGGTCCGCGCGGACCGGGGCGAAGTCCTTCCCGCCGGCGCGCGGGGCGACCAGCAGGACCCAGCGGTAGCGCAGGGCGTCCGGGTCGGTCGCGTCGACGAACGCGATCCTGGCGAGTCCCTCGTCCCGGCCGGGCGCCGCCGCCCGTGTGTCGCGGTGGGTCCAGCCGGACAGGATCACCTCGTGCGCGCCCCACGCGCCGTCGTCGTCGGCGTCGCCCGAGGTGGTCAGGGAACGCGGCCGCCAGCGCGGGGTCCGCGCGTCGGCGTCGTCCCAGCAGTACGCGCGGGTGGCCGTCGGCTCGACGGGGAGCGCGTCCCGTTCGTCCGCCGAGCAGCCGGAGGCGTTGCGCATCGAGCGGTCGGCGTCGCTCAGGACGCCGTCGACGCCCACGTTGCCGCCCATGTTCCCGCTGAGCGTGTCCAGGGTGTCCCGGGAGGCGAGGTTCTCGTGGAGGCTCAGCTGGGTGGAGGCGCCGGTGTGCAGCGGGGTGAGGTCGCCCGGGCTGTTGGCGCCGGTCGCCTGCGAGGTGCTGATCAGGGTGGCGGCCGCGGTGAGCGCGAGCGCCGTTCCGGCCAGGGTGGCGCGCAGCGCCTGTCCCCTTCTTCGGCGTCGGTGCCTGCCGCGCTGCCTCATGTGTCCTCCCGGGTAGGCCAACTGCCTCCCCCGCCGAGGGCGTTGACGGAGAGACGGGTGGGGTGGCCTGTGGAGTGGATGCTACGGCAGAGACCTTCCGGCCAGGGCGGATACCGCGGAAGACGCCCCCGAAATACGCCCCTCGCGCCCCTGCCCGCCGTCACGACGGTGCCGCCTCGGCACTCGCGCGCGTTCCGCTCACCGCGGGAGCCGTCGAGTGCGGCAGCAGGTCGCGGGGGTCGTCCGGCAGCAGCACCTGGACCTCCAGTTCCTCACGGAAGCGGTAGGGCCGGTGGTCGAGGAGCCCGATGAGCCGGCGGCGTACGCGGGAGAGTTCGGCCCTGACCGTGACGGTGCGGGTGGGGTCGCCGAAGAGGTCGACCGCGAGCTGGGCGGCGCTGCGTCCCTGTCGGTGGACGGCGAGGACGTAGAGCAGTTCCGCGTGGCGCGGGCTCAGGGCCTGGTCCCAACTGCCCGCCGTGCCCCGGACGGTGATGTGCGGGCGGCGGGGCTCGCCGAGGTCGAGGAGGACCCGGCCGGGGCTCCCGGGGTCGGCGTCGCCGGTGACGCGCAGCAGCCAGCCGCCGGGCATCGGCTCGGCGACGCACGTCCCGAGGGAGGGCAGCCAGCAGTGCCCGGCGCCGAAGGAGGCGGGCAGCGGAACCCGGTCCACGGGAGGCATCCCGGTGACGGCGGCGAGCCAGCCGTGGGTGTCCACGACGAGCGCCGGGCCGTCCAGCCGGCACAGCAGCGGGGCGGCCACGGCGCGCAGCCGCTCGACGGCCCTCAGATGCACGGCGCGCAGTTCGCTTTCGGCCAGTCGCGACACCGTGTCGACGAGGGCGAGGGTGGCGGGGTGGAAGGTGCTGTCCGGGCCGCTCACGTCGACGATCCCGAGCAGCCGTCCGTCGCGCGGGTCGTGGACCGGAGCGGCGGCGCAGGTCCACTCGTGCAGGGTGCGCACGTAGTGCTCGGCGGAGTGGACCTGGACGGGCGCGTCCGCCGACAGGGCCGTTCCGATGGCGTTCGTGCCGGTGGTCTCCTCGCTCCAGGCGGCGCCTTCCTCCAGGCAGATGGCGTCCGCCCGGCGCAGCACGCCCGGATTCCCCGCCCGCCACAGCACCCGGCCCTCGGGGTCGGTGACCACCATGATCTGCAGGGAGGCGTCGGCGACCGTCCCGAGGGCGCCGTGCAGCGTCGGCATCACATCGGCGAGCGCGGTGGACGTCCGCCGGTGTTCGACTTCGTCCGGTTGGAGAAGGGTGCTGGCCGTTCCCTGTTCGGGATTGACGCCGAATCGTTTCGCTCTTTGCCAGGACCGGCCGATCACCGGACGCGGGGCGAACGCGCCAGGTTCCCCCCGCACCGAGGCGGCCCAGGCCTTGTGGAGGTGCCCCGCCGTCTCGGACGCGTCGGACGGTGCGAAACGGGCTGGGTTGAACGATGTGGTCTTCACAGAGCACTCCCGAAACCAGGACCTCGTACGGGCCGCGACACCGCCGTCATCCCACATCGTGCCTGCTCTCGGCCGCCTCCGCCGGGACTTCGCACAAGGTGCACAAAGGAATGCAACGGTCTGCAACTCTCGCCAACGGTCACAAGGTTCCTCGAAACTGACAGCGACGCCGCCCGTGCGGTGTCCGAGCTCCTGAACGGGGCGAGCGGCGGGGGTGGTGCCGTGTCGGCGCAGCACCACCCCCGCGTCAGCGCTCCTTTCAGGACACCGGCCGGGCCCGCTCCACCACCGTGGCCAGATCCAGACTGTGCGGCAGCGTGCCGAAGCCCGTACCCCAGTCACCGCCCAGACGCGAGGCGCAGAACGCGTCGGCCACCTCCGGCGGCGCGTACCGCACGAGCAGCGAACCCTGGAGCACCAGCGCGATCCGCTCGACCAGCCGGCGGGCCCGGCCCTCGATGCCGTCCAGGTCGGCGAGTTCGGTCAGCAGGTTCTTGATGGCCCCGTCCAGCCGGTGGTCGGCGCCGCGGGCCTGGCCCACCTCCCGCAGATACGCGTCCAGGGCCCCCGGCTCCCGCTGGAGGGCGCGCAGGACGTCCAGCGCCTGCACATTGCCGGCGCCCTCCCAGATGGAGTTGAGCGGCGACTCCCGCAGCAGCCGCGGCATGCCCGACTCCTCGACGTAGCCGTTGCCGCCCAGGCACTCCAGCGCCTCCACCGCAACCGGCGTACAGCGCTTGGTCACCCAGTACTTGGCCGCGGGCACCGCGATCCGCAGCAGGGCCCGCTCCCGCTCGCTCCCGTCGTCGTACGCCGCCGCGAGCCGCATCGCCAGCGTCGTCGCCGCCTCCGACTCCAGCGCCAGATCCGCGAGCACGTTGCGCATCAGCGGCTTGTCGACCAGACGGCCGCCGAACGCCTCCCGGTAGGTGCAGTGGTGGACCGCCTGCGCGACCGCCTGCCGCATCAGCCCGGCCGAGCCGAGCACACAGTCCAGCCGGGTCGCCGCCACCATCTCGATGATGGTCCGCACCCCGCGCCCCTCGTCGCCCACCCGGCGCGCCCAGGTCCCGTCGAACTCGACCTCGGCCGAGGCGTTGGACCGGTTGCCGAGCTTGTCCTTGAGCCGCTGGATGCGGAAGACATTGCGGGTGCCGTCCTCGAGGACGCGTGGCACCAGGAAGCAGGTCAGCCCGCCCGGGGCCTGCGCCAGCACCAGGAAACCGTCCGACATCGGGGCCGAGCAGAACCACTTGTGCCCGGTCAGTCCGTACGTCCCGTCCTCATCCAGCGGCCGCGCCTGTGTCGTGTTGGCGCGGACGTCGCTGCCGCCCTGCTTCTCCGTCATACCCATACCGAAGAGCACACCGGCCTTCAGCGACGCCGGACGCAGCTCCTGGTCGTAGACCGCGGACGTCAGACGCGGCACCCACTCGGCGGCGAGCGCCGGGTCGGCGCGCAGCGCGGGCACCGCCGCGTGCGTCATCGACAGCGGGCAGCCGTTGCCCGCCTCGGCCTGCGACCAGACCACGAAGCCCGCCGCGCGCCGCAGGTGCCCGCCGGGCCGGGTCCAGGCCGAGGTGAGCCCCGCCGACACGCCCTTGCCCAGGAGCCGGTGCCAGGACGGGTGGAACTCGACCTCGTCGATCCGGTTGCCGTAGCGGTCGTGGGTGCGCAGCCGCGGCGGGTTCTCGTTGGCGAGCGCGCCCCACTCCTGGACCTGGGCGGAACCCGTCGTACGGCCGAGCGACGACAGGTCCTCGCGCGCCTCCTCCAGGAGCTCCGGATCGAGGTGCCGCTCGACCGCCTCGCCCAGTGCCCGGTCGGCGGCGAAGACGTCATATCCGACCAGGGGCGGAGCCTGGTTGGTCACGGTGTGGGTGCTGGCTGCCATACCGCTACCGTAAGGACGTGCACCAGGCAAAAGAAACACCTGAACGGCCTCGTCCGGGCCGGTTCCACCGCGCTCGCGCGCTCTACCGGAACGTTTCCAAGCGCAGGACCGCCTGGCTGCTGATCAAGGACACCGTCAACTCGTGCATGGAGTACCGGATCCTCGGACTGGCGGCCGAGGCGGCGTTCTTCACGCTCCTGTCGGTGCCGCCGCTGCTGCTCAGCCTGATCGGGCTGCTCGGCTACGTGGACGCCTGGACCGGCGCCGACACCATCGCGAGCCTGGAGTCCAACCTTCTCAACGCCTCCCGCACGGTGCTCACCGAGAAGGGGGTGCACCAGATCGCCGAGCCGATCCTGCACGACGTGATGAAGGGCGGCCGGCCCGACATCATCTCCCTCGGATTCCTGTTCGCCCTGTGGTCGGGCTCGCGCGCGGTGAACGTCTTCGTCGACACCATCACCGTGATGTACGGCCTCGACGGCACCCGGGGCATCGTGAAGACCCGGATGATGTCCTTCCTGCTGTTCATCGTCGCGCTGCTGATCGGCTCCGTCGCGCTCCCGCTGATGGTGGCGGGCCCGGACGCCGTCGTGAACGTCGTCCCCTGGTCGACCACCGTCGTGCAGGTCCTGTACTGGCCGGTCGTCATCGTCCTGTCGGTCGCCTTCCTGACGACCCTCTACCACGTGTCCGTGCCCGTGCGTTCCCCCTGGGTCGAGGACGTGCCCGGCGCCCTGGTCGCCCTCGCCATGTGGGTCCTCGGCAGCTTCCTGCTGCGCATCTACCTGACCAACACCATCGAGGGCCCCACCATCTACGGCTCGCTGGCCGCGCCCGTGGCCGTCCTGCTGTGGATCGGCGTGTCCGCCTTCGCCGTCCTGGTCGGCGCGGCCGTCAACGCCGCCATCGACCGGGTCTGGCCCGCCGCCGCGACCGCCGCGGCCCGTGCCGCCAACGAGCGGCTGCGCGAGGCCCAGGCCGCCGAGTACGTGGCCCGCGTCGCCGCGCACCGCTCCTACGACGCCGACCCCGACGACTTCGACATGCCCTCCGAGTTCCCCGAGCGCTGGTCGCGCTTCCTGCCCCCGGAGGACGTCACCTCCCGGCTGCGCACCCACGCCAGGAACACCCACCACAACGCCCACCGCGCCGGCAAGAACGGCGAGGAGCACCCGCCGGGGGAGTGACCCGGCACCACCCGGACGCTCTTCGCGAGGCCCGTGGGCGGGCGTCAGCGGCCGTCCCGCCGCCGTCTACCCTGACGCCATGGACGTTCCGTCGCGCTCGGACATGCTCACCCGGGGAGACCCCCTCGCCGGCCTGCTGGAGGGTCCACGCGCACGCGGCGCGTTCATGATCCGCGCCTGCTTCGATCCCCCCTGGTGCGTACGCGTCGAGGACCGCGCCCCGCTGACGGTCATGCTGGCGGTCCGCGGCGACGCCTGGGTCGTGCCGGACCGGGGAGAGGCGCTGCGGCTGCGGGCCGGCGACCTCGCCATCGCGCGCGGCCCCGACCCGTACCGGTGCGCCGACGACCCCGCCACCGCGCCGGGGGCCGTGATCCTGCCCGGCGGCGAGTGCCACTACCCGGACGGGCGCCCGCTGAGCGGCCACTGGGACCTCGGGGTGCGCAGCTGGGGCGAGCCCGACGGCTCGACGGTGCTGCTCATCGGCACGTACCTGATGCGCGGCGAGGTCCACGGCCCGCTGCTCGACGCCCTGCCGCCGCTGCTCACGCTCTCCTCCGACGTGTGGGAGTGCCCGCTGACCCCGATCCTCGCCGCCGAGATGGCGCGCGACGAACCCGGCCAGGCGGTCGTCCTGGACCGCCTCCTCGACCTGCTGACGATCAGCGCCCTGCGGGCCTGGTTCTCCCGCCCCGAGGCCGCAGCCCCCGCCTGGTACCGGGCCCTCGCGGACCCCGTCGTGGGCCGGGCGCTCCGGCTCCTCCAGGACGACCCCGCCCGCCCCTGGACGGTCGCCGCGCTCGCCGCCGAGACCGGCGTCTCGCGCGCCGCGCTGGCCCGGCGCTTCGGCGAACTCGTCGGGGAACCCCCGATGACCTATCTGACCGGCCGGCGCCTCGCCTCGGCCGCGGACCGGCTCCGCGAGAGCGACGACACCCTGGAGACGATCGCCCGCCACGTCGGCTACGGCAGCGCCTTCGCGCTCTCCAGCGCCTTCAAACGGCTCTACGGCGTCAGCCCCCAGGAGCACCGGGCCCGCCCGGCGTAGCCTGGCGGACATGTACGCGGAACGGGCGTCCCGGCTGCCGGGCGCGGTGGTCTGGAGCCGCGCCCCGGGCGGACCGGCACCGGACGCCGACGCGGCTCGGGGGTCCGAACGCGCCCGGTCCGCCGTGCTGCCCGACGGCTGCATGGATCTGCTGTGGACCGAGGGACGGCTGCTCGTCGCGGGTCCCGACACCCGGTCCCACGTCCCCGAGGGCCCGCCCCGCCGCTGGGCCGGCGTCCGCTTCCACCCCGGCACCGCCCCCGCCTACCTGGGCGTGCCCGCCCACGAACTCCGTGACCGGCGCGTGGAGTTGACCGACCTGTGGCCCGCCGCCGAGGTGCGCCGGCTCGCCGCGCGGATCGACGCGGCCGCCGATCCCGTCCTGGCGCTCGAAGAGGTCGCGCTGCTCCGCGCGGCACAGGCCCCGCCTCCCGACCCGCTGCTCCGGGAGGTGGTGGCCGCGCTGGACGCGGGCCGCCCGGTCGCCGAGACCGCCGACCGGCTGGGCCTGGGCGCACGGCGGCTGCACCGCCGCTCGCTCACCGCCTTCGGCTACGGCCCCAAGACCCTGGCCCGGATCCTGCGCCTGCAACGGGCGCTCGCCCTCGCCCGCGACGACGAGCCCTTCGCCGTCGCCGCGCTCCGCGCCGGGTTCGCGGACCAGGCCCATCTGGCCCGCGACGTACGGGAGTTGACGGGAATGACGCTCGGCGAACTGACCGGCCGCAGGTGACATGCCTTAGGGGGCGGGGGCGGGTGCCTCCGGCAGCGGGGCGAACAGGTCGACGCCGTTGCCGTCCGGGTCGTGCACGACGGCGTACCGCATGCCCCAGAAGGCGTCCCACGGCTTGAGCTCGCCGTGATGGCCCGCGCCGACGAGCTCCTCGTACACCGAGTCGACCTCGGCGGGGTCCTCGCAGCGGAAGGCGAGCGAGGCCCGGCCGCCGCCGGCCGGGGGCCGCCAGGCGGGGTGGAACGAAAGGATGGTGTCCTCCGTGTCCAGCGCGAGGCGCAGCCCGCCGGGCAGTCCGGCCTCGACGTGCGGCTCGTTCTCGGCGCCGTCGGGGAAGACGAGCCCGAGGCGGCGGTAGAAGGCGAGGGAGGCGGCCATGTCGGAGACGGCCAGCCCGATCACATCGAATCGTGGAGTCATGCGGCCACCGTAGGCAGGTCCCCGTCCGCCGGTCTTGAAGGAAACGGACAGCGCTCCCTCCCCGGTGCGCAGCCCTTAGGCTCCGGGCATGGTCTTCCGCGTTCTCGTGTACACCCGTACGACCGGTTACCGGCACGACTCCATACCGGCCGCCGTAAGCGCCGTGCGCGCGCTCGGCCGGGCCCACGGCTTCGCGACCGACGCCACCGAGGACCCCGCGGTCCTCGAGGCCCCCCTCGACCCGTACGCGGCCGTCGTCTTCCTGTCGACCAGCGGCGAGGTGCTCACCCCGGCGGGCCGCGGCCGGCTCGCGGCCCATGTCGAGGGCGGCGGCGGTTTCGTCGGGGTGCACGCCGCCGCGTGCACCGAATACGACTGGCCCCACTACGGCGACCTGCTCGGAGCCCGCTTCGACCGGCACCCGGACCTCCAGCCGGGCCGGGTCCTCGTCGAGGACCACGGACATCCCGCGACCCGGCACCTGCCGCCGGTCTGGGCATTCACGGACGAATGGTACGACTTCCGTACGAACCCGCGCGAAGCGGAGCATGTGCGCGTGCTCGCCTCCGCCGACGAGACCTCCTACGAGGGCGGCGGAATGGGCGCCGACCACCCCCTGGTCTGGTGCCGGGAGCAGGGCACCGGCCGGGTCTTCTACACCGCGCTGGGGCACTCCGCGGAGGCGTACGAGGACCCGGACTTCCGCCGGCATCTGCTCGGGGGCATCCTCTGGGCGGCCCGGGAGCCCGCCGCGGGCCCGGGGAGCTGACCGTCGTCGGGGGCGTCGTGGGGGCGGTGCAGGGCCGGCCGGGGGTGTCCGGGGCTGCTCTGGGGCGGCTCAGGACCGGCGGCCGACCGTGGACCGGGCCCGCCCGGGCCCCGTCGGGAGCCCGCCACCGGCCCCGCCGGGCCCGTGTGGCGCCCCACGGAACCCGTGTCGGCGCTCCACGGACCCCGTCTCGGCGTCCCTCGGACCCCGTCTCGGCGTCCCGCGGAATCGGCCGGTCAAGGCATTCTCGACAGGAATACCGCGACGCGATGTGATGCTCTGATCTCTACAGCGCGCGACGGTGAGGAGCTGGTCCCGGATGACGGCGGACTCGGTGGACTCGGTGGATCCGGTGGCGGAGAAGAGGGACCCGGTGGTCCCCACCCCCTACGGAGCGGTGCGCGGCCGGTACGAGAACGGGATCGCGGTCTTCCGGGGCGTCCCGTACGCGGCCCCTCCCTTCGGCGCCCGCCGGTTCCGGCCGCCCGAGCCCCCCGAACCCTGGGACGGGGTCCGGGACGCCGGAGCGTTCGGGCCGACCCCGCCCAAGCCGCCTTACTCCGAGGCCTTCGCCAAGCTCCTCGCCGACCCCGTCGTCCCCGGCGACGACTGTCTCAATCTGAACGTGTGGACCCCGGCCCCGGACCCCGCCGCCCGCCTCCCCGTCATGGTGTGGATCCACGGCGGAGCCCTGACCCGCGGTTCCTCGGCCGTGCCCGTGTACGACGGGCACGCCTTCGCCCGCGACGGCGTCGTCTTCGTGTCCTTCAACTACCGCCTGGGCGTGGAGGGTTACGGACTCTTCCCGGACGCGCCCGCCAACCCCGGACTGCGCGACCAGCTCGCCGCGCTGGAGTGGGTGCACGAGTCCGTCGCCCGGTTCGGCGGAGACCCCGGCCGGGTGACCGTCTTCGGCGAGTCCGCCGGAGCCATCAGCATCGGCGCCCTGCTCGCGAGCCCGCGGGCCCGGGGCCTGTTCCGGCGGGCGGTGCTGCAGAGCGGGCCGCCCGAGGTGAGCGACCGCGACAAGGTGCGCCGGATGGTGCGCAGGATGGCCACCCGGCTGAAGGTCCCCGCGACGGCGGAGGCGTTCGCCGCCGTGGACCGCGACCTGCTGCTGCGCACCCAGGCCGACGTGGGCAGACTCAGCAGCCCGGTGCTCGGCGGTCCCGCCTTCGGGATCGTCGTCGACGGTGACCTGGTACCGCGCGATCCCCTGGAGGCCCTGGTCGAGGGCGCCGCGGCGGACGTCGGCCTGCTGCTCGGCTGGACCCGCGACGAGTACCGGCTGTGGCTCGTGCC
This sequence comes from Streptomyces aureus, assembly GCF_000725495.1. Classification (GTDB taxonomy): domain Bacteria; phylum Actinomycetota; class Actinomycetes; order Streptomycetales; family Streptomycetaceae; genus Streptomyces; species Streptomyces aureus_B. The sequence continues at coordinate 446,443 of NZ_JNZD01000013.1, read as the reverse complement.
GGGCGGGCTCCTGGAGCGCGTCGACCGGCTGGGCCCGGTGGCCCTGGCCGGCGCGATGGCCCGCTGCCACTGCGGCCACGAGGTGCCCCGCGGGTACCGGAGCCTCCGTCCCGAGGCGGGCACCGCCGACCTCGTCGGCCAGATGATCACCGACCACCTCCTGCGGGTACCGCTGCACCGCCTCGCCGACGCGCGCGGCGGCACTCCCTCCACCGCCCCCGGCGCCGACGTCCGCGCCCCGGCGCACGTCTACGAGTTCGCCTGGCCCTCCAACGTGCCGGACCTCGGCGCCTGCCACGCCCTGGAACTGGGCTTCGTCTTCGACACGGCCGGTGTGCCGGAGTCGGCGAAGCTCGCGGGCGAGGGCGCCCCGCAGGAGCTGGCGGACGCGATGCACGCGGCCTGGGTGCGGTTCGCGACCCACGGCGACCCGGGGTGGGCCGCCTGGGACGACACGCACCCCGTCCGGATCTTCGGCGACGGCGACCCGCACACCGTCCACGGCCCCCGTGACCCCGAACTCGCCCTGTGGGCGGCCGAGTCGGCCAGAGCCGCGGCCAGGCCGGCGACCGGCCCCACGCGCCGCCACATCGGCGGATCCACGGTCGGGACCGTCCCCGCGCCGACGCCCGCGGTCGCCGTCCGGTCCGGCACCGGCGCGGACCCCGAACCCGCGGACGGCCCGTCCACGGTGACCGAGGACCCGTCCGCCCCTCCGTCCGTCGACGCGCCCGTACGCATCACGACACCGCTCGCGGTCGTCCGCCGCTTCCGCCGCCCGGGCGGAGCGGGCAGACGCTGACCCTGCCGCCGGCTGGGGTGACGGTTCGTGGGTCCGGGGCTGGATCAGGTCGCTCGGAGGGCCGACGTGATTCCGGTGATCGCCTCCGGGCCCACCCGGCAGCAGCCGCCGATCAGCCGGGCGCCGGCCCGCTCCCAGCCGACGACCTGCTCGGAGGCGAACGTGGAGGCGCCGGTCCAGGCGCGGGCCGTCGCGTCCCACGCCTCACCGCTGTTCGGGTAGACCACCACCGGCTTGCCGGTCACGCGCGAGGCCGTGGCGACGGCCGCGTCGACGTCCTCGGGCGCGCAGCAGTTGACCCCGACCGCGATCACCTCGTCCGCCTCGGCGGCCAGGGCGAAGGCCTCCTCCAGCGGCTGACCGGCCCGCGTACGGTCCCCGGCCACGCTGTAGGACAGCCACGCCGGTACGCCGAGCCCGCGGATCCCGCGAAGCAGCGCCCGCGCCTCGTCCGCGTCCGGAACCGTCTCCAGGGCCAGCACGTCGGGCGCGGCGGCGGCCAGCACCTCCAGGCGCGGCCGGTGGAAGCGCTCCAGCTCCGCGACGCTCAGTCCGTAGCGCCCCCGGTACTCGGAGCCGTCCGCGAGCATCGCCCCGTACGGCCCCACCGACGCCGCGACCCACAGCGGCCGCGTGGCGCCCTTCGCGTGCGCGCGCCGCGCGGCCTCGCGCGCCGACCCGACGCTCAGGGCGAGCAGCCCGGCGACCCGCTCGCGCGGGATGCCGCGCCGGGCGAACCCGTCGAACGTCGCCTGGTAGCTGGCGGTGATCGCCACGTCCGCGCCCGCCTCGTAATAGGCGAGATGGGCCTCGACGATCGCCTCGGGCCGGTCCTCCAGCAGGCGCGCCGACCAGAGCGCGTCCCCGAGGTCGTGTCCGGCCGCCTCCAGCTGGTTGGACATGCCTCCGTCGAGCACGACCGTGCCCGAGGACAGTGCGGCGGCGAGGGAGAGGGCGTTGTCGCTGGCCATGTCCCGACGCTAACCGATCCGGAGGCCGCGCCCCGCCCCCGTCCACCTGTCGGGCGGCCGTCCCGCGGAACGGAACACCCGGGCCGAGGACGCGCCCCGCCGGGCGGGGGCCTTCCCGCTCCCGGGCCGACGGCTTGATCCGGACGGAGCCGGGGTCCCGGCGGGGCGTGGCCTGGCAGGATCGGGTGACATGGAGTTCTCCGAGGTGGTCCGTCGTCGTCGCATGATCCGGCACTACTCCGACAAGCCGCTGGCCCCCGAGGCGGTGGAGCGCGTCCTCGCCTCCGCGCTGCGCGCCCCGTCGGCCGGCTTCTCCCAGGGGTGGGCGTTCCTCGCGCTCACCGAACCCGCCGACCGCGCCCGCTTCTGGCCGTTCGTCCCCACCCGCGTCGAGCAGACCCCGACCATGCAGGACGCCCCGCTGGTCGTCGTACCGCTCGCCCACAAGGCGGCGTATCTGGAGCGCTACGCCGAACCCGACAAGGGCTGGGAGGACCGCGCCGAGGCCCGGTGGCCGGTCCCCTACTGGTACGTCGACACCGGGATGGCCGCGCTCATGATGCTGCTGAGCGCGGTCGACGAAGGACTCGACGCCTGTTTCTTCGGGATCATGCCCGAACAACTGGAGCCCTTTCGCGCCGAGTTCGGGATCCCCGGGGAGTACGCGCCGATCGGCGGCATCACGGTCGGCTACCGGTCGGACGACGTCCCCGCGCAGGGCGCCCGGATCGCGGAGCGCCGGCGCGGGATGGACGAGGTCGTGCACCGCGGCCACTGGGGCCTGCGCAACTGACCCGGGTCGCGCCCGGACCGCTCAGCGGGCCCGCACCAGGTCCTCGACCCGCGCGTGCAGCCGCTCGACGTGGTGCTCGGACTCCGGCTTCATGAGCACGCTGCGCAGGATCCGGGCGCCGTCGGCGTCCGCGGCGACCCCGGGATGGCGGGCGGTGAACGCCTTCTCGCCGGCCTTGAGCGTGCTCAGGAACACGGGCTCGGAGCCGGTCATGCCCTCGGCGAGGACCCGCCCGGACACCGCGTCGATGCCCGAGAGCGAGGCGGGTTCGACGGCGGGGAAGTAGCCGACGATGTCCAGCTCGGGCGGCTGGTAGAGCTCCAGCAGGTCGGACGCGGTGATCAGGCCGGCCCACTTCAGGGCCGCGCGGCGGCCGGCCGCCAGGACCCGGCCCAGACCCTCGGGGGTGGGCGGCAGGAGCCGGAAGGTCAGCCACAGGGCGGCCGCGGAGGCGCCCGCGCGCGAGCACTCCAGGCTGATCTCGCCCAGGTGCAGCTCGTCGGAGGTGAAGTACGTGTAGGGCGAGTCGTGGAGGTAGAAGCGGCCCACCTCGGGATCGCGGAACAGGACGGCGCCGCAGCCGTAGGGCTGGAGACCGTGCTTGTGCGGGTCGACGACGATCGAGTCGCACCCCGCGATAGCCCGCCAGGGCCCGGCGGGAAGTCCCTCGGGGCCGTCCGCACCGGCGAGCAGGGTGAAGAACCCCCCGTAGGCGGCGTCGACGTGGACCCGCACGCCGTGCCGTCGGGCCAGCGGCAGGATCTCGTCCACGGGGTCGACGGCGCCGAGCCCGGTGGTCCCGGCGGTGACGACGACGGTGCCCACCTCCCCGGTCCGCAGTACGCGCTCCAGATCCTCCAGGTCCATCCGGCCCCGGGCGTCCGTGCGCACGGCGTGGCTCGCGACGCCCAGGACGTGGCACATGCGGCCGTGGGTGTAGTGGGCGTCCGCGCTGTGCGCGATCCCGCGCCCCGGATGGAGCTCGCGGGCGACGAAGAGGGCTTCCAGGTTGGCGATCGTGCCGCTGGTGGTCAGGTGCCCCAGATGACCCTCATAGCCGAACATCGTGGCCAGGAGGGCGACGACCTCGCGCTCCATCGCGGCGGTGGCGGGCCCCCCGTCCAGCGCGTGGTTGTTGGGGTTGATCAGCATCGCGGTGAGGTAGCCGACCACCGCGGCGGGGTGCGGCGGCTTGAGCATCTGGCCCGCGTAACGGGGGTGGAAGAAGGGATAGTTGTCCCTCAGCCTCACCGTGAACTCCGCGAAGGCGGCACCGAAGCGCTCGTCGTCCACCTCCAGTGACGTGTGCGGCCGGAAGGTGCCGAAACCGTCGGCCCAGTCCTGTACGGCCTCGGTGGCCCGGCCGAGCCAGTGCTGCAGATCCACGCGGGTCTCCCTCTCCGGTGCTCTCCGGCGGTTGCGCACCGCCCTTGCTTTAGTTGACTACTCAGCAATTGCTATGTCAATGACTGACTGGTTGGTGATTGAGGAGTCACTTGGTGCGTCGGCAGTAAGCTCGGCGGCGATGAACACCACCCCTCAGCCCGGCGAGGAAGTCGCCGCCCGGGCCGCCAACAGCCGGCTCGTCCGGGACTTCGGCCTGCTGATCAAGTCCGCCACCCGCCTGGAACAGCGCATCGACGGCGAGCTGCGGCAGGAGTGCGGGATCAGCCACACCATGCTCGAGGTCCTGATACGGCTCTGCCGCCGGCCGGGCGAGGAGGTCTCCCAGCGGCATCTCGCCGACGACCTCACGCTGACCAGCAGCGGGACCACCCGACTGCTGGACCGCATGGAGGAGGCGGGCCTGGTCCGCCGGATCCCCTCACCCGCGGACCGCAGGGTCACCCTGGTGGAGACGACCCCCCACGGAGGCGAGGTGTTCCTGCGTGCCGCCGCCGTCCACGCCCGCCTGGTCGAGCGGTACTTCGTCGCCCCGCTGACCACCGACGACTACGGCCGCCTGACCGCCGCCCTGGGCCGGATCGAGACGGCCCTGCGCGACGACGCCTGACGGAGTCGAGGTGCGACGGAGGCGGGACAGGGGCGGATGGAGGCGGACCGGCCCCGTCCACTCCGTTGACCCGGACGTAGAACGCGCTTACTTTTTCGGCGGCAAGGCATGTCGTCGCAGAGGTTGTTCGGCCTACCGGACGGACGGTCACCGTATGAGCCGCATGAGCCGCACCATCCCCGCCCCGCGCGCCGTCTCCTCGGGCCGGCGCCCGGCGGGACGTACGGGCGCCCTGCTCCTCGCCCTCGTCCTGACGTTCGCCGGAGGACTCCTCGCCGCCCTGCCCGCGCGGGCGGCGGCCCAGACCATCGTCAACGGGACCCAGTTCAAGGACACTTCGGGGGCCGCCGTGCACGCGCACGGCGGCGGGGTCATCAAAGTGGGCGGCTACTACTATTGGTTCGGCGAGGACCGCAACGCCGACAACACCTTCGAGTACGTCGACGCCTATCGTTCCACCGACCTGAAGTCCTGGGAGTTCCGCAACCACGTCCTGACCCGGGCGAGCGCCGCCGAACTGGGCACGGCCTACATCGAGCGGCCCAAGGTCATGTACAACGCATCCACCGGCACGTTCGTCATGTGGATGCACAAGGAGAACGGCGTCGACTACAGCGAGGCGCGGGCCGCCGTCGCCGTCTCGGACACCGTGGACGGCGACTACACCTACCGGGGCAGCTTCCGGCCGCTCGGCCAGTACATGTCCCGCGACCTCACGACCTTCGTCGACACCGACGGAACCGGCTACCTGGTGTCCGCCGCCCGGGAGAACTACGACCTCCAGATCTACCGGCTCACCGCCGACTACACCGGTGTCGCGGCGCTGGTCGCCGACCCCTGGCACGGCGGGCACCGCGAGGCCCCGGCGCTGTTCCGGCGGGGCGGCGTCTACTTCATGCTGACCTCGGCCGCCACCGGCTGGAGTCCCAACCAACAGCAGTACGCCACCGCCACCTCGCTCGCCGGCCCCTGGACCGCGATGACGAACGTCGGCGACTCCACCGCGTACGGCTCGCAGACCGCGTACGTCCTTCCCGTGCAGGGGGCTTCGGGCACCTCCTACCTGTACATGGGCGACCGCTGGGGCGACGCGTTCGGCGGCACGGTCGACGACTCCCGGTACGTCTGGCTGCCGGTCGCCTTCCCCACCGCCACCACCATGTCCCTGTCCTGGTCCCCGGAGATCACGGTCGACGCGGCCGCCGGGACCATCGGCGCGACGAGCGCCGCCTACGAGACCCTGACGGCCCGTCACTCCGGCAAGTGCGCGGACGTCCCCGGCCAGTCGCTCTGGCAGGGGGCCGCGCTCACCCAGTACACCTGCAACGGCGGGGCGAACCAGAAGTTCTGGTTCAAGTCCCTCGGCGGCTACTACCAGTTGACGGGCCGGGGCAGCTCCCTGTGCCTGACCGAGAACGCCACCGACGTCACCCAGGAGGACTGCTCCGGCGCCGTCTCCCAGCAGTGGTCGGTGACGTCCTCCGGCGGTTACACGCTGCTCAGGGCGCGGGCCACCGGTGAGTGCCTGGACGTGTCCGGGGCGTCCGCCGCGGACTCCGCGGCACTCATCACGTACACCTGCAACGGAGGCGCCAACCAGCAGTGGACGCGCGGGACCTGAACCTGGAGTCCCTCGGCGTCGAGGGCTCGAAGGCGATCTACCTCTACGACGAGAAACGGGACAACACCCACACCTCGGTGCACGGCGCCACGGTCTACGCGGCCCTGGTCCGCGACGAACTCCTCGCCCTGGGGCTGGTGCCGGAGGACCGGGTGAGGGTGGGATGACCCCTGGGGCGTCCCGACCGGAACCGGGGCGCCCCAGGTACCGGCCCGGCCATCCGCCGGACCCCCGGACGCCGGACCCCGCCCGGACAGGAAGCAGACCTGATGCCCGTCGAACCCGCCGAGGACCGCTCTCTCAGCCCGTACACCGGCTTCACCCGCGCCCATTGGGAGGCGGTCGCCGACTCCCTGCTCGCCGCGGTCGCCCCCCACGCCACCGAGGACCAGGCCCTCTACCACCTCCCCGGTGGACACACCGGCAGCGCCGGCCGGCTCTCCGACGGTCTGGAGGGCTACGCCCGGACGCTGCTGCTGGCCGGTTTCCGCCGCGACGAGAAGGTCCTGGAGCGGTACGCGCGGGGCCTGGCCGCCGGAACGGCCGGGATCTGGCCGCGCGTCGAGGACCGCGGCCAGCCCCTCGTCGAGGCGGCGTCGGTCGCGCTCGCGCTGCGGCTCACCCGGCCGCTGCTGTGGGACCGCCTCGACGACGGGGTGAAGCAGCGGGCGGCCGCCTGGCTCGGTGACGCGCTGACGGCCGAACCCTGGGCCTGCAACTGGGAGTTGTTCCCGGTGACGGTCGGCGGGTTCCTCGAGGAGATCGGCTGGGAGCCCGACGCCTCGCGCGCCGCGGTCGACCGGGGTCTGGAACGCATCGAGCAGTGGTACCGCGGCGACGGCTGGTACACCGACGGCGACGGGCGCAAGTTCGACTACTACAACGGCTGGGCGATGCACCTCTATCCGGTGCTGCACGCGTGGCTGGCGGACGACGCGCGGCTCCTCGACCTCTACGGCGGCCGGCTGGAGGCCCATCTCGGCGACCACGCCCGGCTGTTCGGGGGTGACGGGGCGCCGCTGCGCCAGGGCCGCTCGCTCACCTACCGCTTCGCGGCCACCGCGCCGCTGTGGCTCGGCGCGCTCACCGGCAGAAGTCCGCTGTCGCCGGGCGAGACCCGCCGGCTCGCCTCGGGCGCCCTGCGCCACTTCCTCGACCGGGGCGCGGTGGACGGAGACGGGCTGCTCACCCTCGGCTGGCACGGCCCCGACGAGGCGTACGTGCAGCACTACTCCGGCCCCGCCTCGCCGTACTGGGCGAGCAAGGCGTTCGTCGCGCTGCTGCTGCCGCCGGAGCACGAGGTCTGGACGGCGGCGGAGGAGCCGGGCCCGGCGGAACGCGCCGACGCGGTCACCCCGGTCGGCCCGCCCAACTGGCTTCTGCAGTCGACCCGTTCGGACGGTCTGGTCCGGCTGCACAACCACGGCAGCGAGGACGTCCGCTACGACCCGTTCTACACACGGCTCGCCTACTCGACCGCGACGGCGCCCTCACCGTCGTACGACAACAGCGTGATCGTCGGCGGCGACGCGAGCCGGACCGGGATCGTGCCGCTGGGGGTCGGGGAGGGCTGGGCGGCGTCCCGGCACACGGTCACGGAGGGCGTCTCGGTGATCTCCCTGGTGGCAGCCCGAGGTGCCGTGGAGGTGCGGGCCCACCTGGTCTCGGGGGCCGTACCCGGGACGCCGGTCCGGATCACCGGCTGGGCCGCGGGCGACGAGGTCCGGGCCGAACTCCTGCCCGCGCACGGCCTGTCGGGAGCGGGGGAGGGCGTCACGGGGGACGGCGCCTCCCTGTTCGTCGCCCTCGCCCGCCTCACCGCCGACCCCGATCCCGACCCGCTCACGGACCTGGTGTCCGTCCAGGCGGACGCTTCCGAGGGGGCACCGCCGGGGACGTACGAGGTGACGGTGACCTGGACCGGGGGAGGGACGGTCCGCTTCCGCCTCGGTGCCGACGGGATCGTCCCCCTGGCCGGGGACGATGTCACGGGCATTCCCTAGAGTGCGTGGGGGCGGAGACGCATCCGCCGGGGAGGGGCAGGTCATGAGTGGTCCGGGCAGGGGCGGGGGCTGGGGCGGCGGAGCCGGGATCGGTCCGGCCGACGCGGAGCAGATGATCGCGGAGGCGCGGAAGGCGTTCTTCGTGATGTTCGGGTTCCTGGCGGTGGTCTGGCTGGTGCAACTCGCCAACTTCGCCGACCACTACGCCTTCTCACGGGAGTACGGGGTGGTGTCCGGCGACATCGCCACCCTGCCCGACATCATCAGCGCGCCCTTCCTGCACTGGAGCTGGGCCCACATCGAGAGCAACTCGGGCCCGCTGTTCGTCTTCGGCTTCCTCGCCGCCTACCGGGGCGTGACCCGCTTCCTCGGGCTGAGCCTGCTGGTGGCGGTGACCAGCGGACTCGTGGTGTGGTTCTTCGAACGCGGTGACGTGGAGACGGTGGGCGCGAGCGGTCTGATCTTCGGCTACTTCGGCTACGTCGTGGTCCGGGGCGTCTTCGACCGGCACCTGATCGACACCCTCATCGGTGTCGTCATGGCGGCGTCCTTCGCCTACATGCTCACCGTCGCCGTCCCCGGGACGCCCGGGGTGAGCTGGCTCGGCCACCTCGGCGGACTGATCGGCGGCCTGGCCGGCGCCTGGATCTTCCGCGACCGCCACCCCCGCCGACCGTCCGGTCCCCACCCCACCCCCGGCACAACCCTCCCCGCCCCCCTGACCCCGGACCCGACCCCACCCAACCCCCGCGCGGACCTGCACAAGGAACTGGGGGATCTGGGGCTGCTCTGACCGGCCCGGCCCGGGGTGCGAGCACCGGCAAAACCATGTGGCGGCGTGACCTCGCCGGCGCTAGCCTGCGCCGGTGATCGGTGAAGAGGGGACGCGCCTGGGTGCGGCGGCGGCACGGCGTCTGGCGGCATCGGGCCGGTTCGCGATCGAACCGGGTCTGACGGACACCGAGTTTGCGGAGATCGAGGACGCCTACGGCTTCGAGTTCGGGGACGACCACCGCGCGTTCCTCGCCGCGGGCGTTCCCGTGAACGGCACGCCCCGCCAAGGGCAGATGTGGGAGAGGCCGTGGCCCGAGTGGCGCGGCGGGGATCCGGCCGAACTGCGGCAGCGGCTCGAATGGCCGGTCGAGGGCGTCCTCTTCGACGTGGAGAGCAACGACTTCTGGTACGAGGCATGGGGGGAACGCCCGGCCGCCGCCGAGGCCGCCCTGGAGCGGGCACGGCTGTGCCTGCGGGACGTCCCGGCGCTCGTACCGGTCTACAGCCACCGGTATCTGCCCGCCGGCCGGGGGACGTCGGGACACCCGGTCCTCTCGGTGTGGCAGACCGACATCATCTACTACGGCCTGGACCTCGACGACTACCTGCACCAGGAGTTCGGCAACGGGCACGGCCACACCGACGCGAGCTGGGACCCGAGGGCCACGGTCCCGTTCTGGCGGGACCTTCTCTGAGACCCGGCCGGCGGCCGGACCGCCGGAGTCCCGAGCCGGTCAGGGAGCGGGAACCGGACCGGGCGTCCCGGCCTCGGTGTGTGGCCAGTTCTCCAGGGTCACGTGCAGGGCGTCCAGGGCGTGGCGCCAGGACGTTTCCACGGGGCGGGGGGCGCCGAAACCGCCGATGGCCTCCAGGGTGCAGTAGCCGTGGAAGGTGCTGCGCAGCAGGCGGACGGCGTCGGTCAGGTCGGGCTCGGTCAGTCCGTAGGCGCGGAGCATGCCCGTGGTGACCTCGGCGGTGACCTCGGCCGTGCGGCGGTACTCCGGCCGCTCGGCGACCAGGGCCGGGTCGGGCTGGGTGTGGGTGGCCCGGTAGCGGCCGGGCCGCTCCAGGGCGTAGGCCCGGTAGGCGTCGGCGAAGGCGACCAGCGCGTCCTTCCCGGCTCGTCCGGCCACGGCGGTGGCGATCCTGTCGATCATCTCGCCGGACGCGAGCAGCGCGACGCGCTCGCGCAGCTCCCGGACGCTGCGCACATGCGCGTACATGCTCGCGTCCTTCACCCCGAACCGCCGGGCCAGGGCGGCCACGGTCACGTTCTCGAAGCCGATCTCGTCCGCGAGATCGGCCGCCGCCAGCACGACCCGCTCGGTCGTGAGTCCGGCACGAGCCATGAGGACCACCCTTTTCCGCCACGCCACTTTTCCTGGGGAACCGAGGCAGAAGCCTAGCCACCGATGGCACCGGGCCCGCCGCATTCCCGGCGCAACGGACAGGGGATGCGGCAACAGGCCCATGGATAAAGCCAGTTGACCGATTCAGGTCGTCCCGCGAACACGAGGGAGCCGCCCGCCGTTCATGCTCCGCCCCGAATCTCCTCATGACGCGCCCGCAGGGGCGGGGCTGGACTCAGGAGGCGGTCATGGGGCACACGCACGGACACGAGCACGGGCATCACCATCACCACCATCACGGCGACGCGGGCACCACGCTGCCCGCCGCCTTCGACACCTCGGTGCCCGACGAGGCCCTGACCCCCGAGCAGCAGTCGCGCCGCTCGCTGCTGCGCCGCGCCGGACTGCTCGGCGCCGGTCTCGCCGCCGGCGGCGTCCTCGCGCCGGGGGCCGCCACCCCCGCGGCCGCCACCCCCGCGGCCGCCACCCCCGCGGCCGCCGCACCCGCGGCGGCCTCCACGGGCGGCCGGAGAAAGAACGGCTTCCTCTGGCTCGCCGGCGACCACCACATCCACACCCAGTACAGCAGCGACGGCAAGTACCGCGTCCGCGACCAGGTCCGCCAAGGCGCCGCGCACGGCCTGGACTGGATGGTCATCACCGACCACGGCAGCGAGACCCACGCCAAGATCGGTGTGGACAAGGTCAACCCGGACATCCAGGAGGCCCGGGACATCCACGAGGACACCCTCGTCTTCCAGGGCCTCGAATGGAACATCCCGGCCGCCGAGCACGGCACGGTCTTCGTCCACCCCGGCCGCAACGAGGTCGCCGTCCTCAAGCAGTTCGAGACGGACTACGACGGCAGCGTCAAGGGTGCCGGCGACTCGACGCCCGCCAACGAGGCGCTGGCCGTCGCGGGCCTCAACTTCCTCGCCGAGCAGGTCCAGCGGCGCCGCGTCAAGGACATCCTGATGCTGGCCAACCACCCCGCCCGCAAGGGTCTCGACTCCCCGCACGAGATCCGCGCCTGGCGCGACGCGACCCCCGCGTCCCATCAGATCGCCGTCGGTTTCGAGGGCGCCCCCGGCCACCAGGCCGGCGGCATCGAGAAGACGTACGGCATGGGCGTCGCCCGCGGTCTGTACGACAACAGCCCGAGCGCCAACTCCTTCGCCGGCTACCCGCTGGAGAGCTACCGGACCTGGGGCGGCTTCGACTGGATGACCGCCACCGTCGGCGGCCTGTGGGACAGCCTCCTCGCCGAGGGCAAGCCCTGGTGGATCACCGCCAACTCCGACTCCCACCAGGTCTACACGGACACCGCGGTGCGCGGCGGACCGGACAGCGACTTCAACCTCAACGGCCGGCACACCGACCCGGTCTACGGCGGGAAGATCGACACCACCCAGGGCGACTACTGGCCCGGCCAGTACAGCCGCACCCACGTCGGCTCCGACGGGTTCTCCTACGCCGCCGTGATGGACGGCATCCGCGCCGGCCGGGTGTGGGTCGACCACGGGCAGCTCATCAGCGGTCTCGACGCCCGGGTCTCCGGCGGCGGCCGCTGGGCCACCCTCGGCGGCGCCCTGCACGTGCGCAAGGGCACCCGGGTGACCCTGACCGTGGACCTCGGACTGGCCGGCGGACCCAACTGGGCCGGGTTCGTGCCCGAGCTGGCCCGGGTCGACGTCATCCAGGGCGATGTGACGGGCCCCGTCTCCGACCGGGACACGTTCACCGCGCCCACCGCGCGCGTCGCCAGGTCCTACGAGGTGAACAAGTCCTCCGGCACGGTCCGGCTCACCTACGACCTCGGCGCCGTCGACCGCCCGGTGTACGTCCGGCTGCGCGGCACCGACGGCAACCGCTCCGCCGTCGGCCTCAGGGGCGCGTCGGTCGACCCGGCGGGTCCCGCCGTGGACGTCCTCGGCGACGCCGACCCGTGGAAGGACCTGTGGTTCTACTCCAACCCGGTGTGGGTCCTGCCGTCGTGACCGGGCGGTACGTCGTCGGCGTCGACACCGGTCACACGGGCCCCCCGCGCGAGGCCGACCATCTGCTGCGGGCGCTCGCCGCGGAGCTCGGACTGGACGCGGACGCGGTGGGCTGCACGCACCACGTCCGGGACGGACGGCGGCCGCACACGGCCCTGTCGTTCGCGCTGCCGTCCGCGGCGGCGGCCCGCGCGGCCTGGCAGTGGCTCACCGAGCACCCCACCGGCCCCGGCACCGTCCTCGAAGCCGGAGCCGGAGCCGGAGCCGGAGCCGAAGCCGAAGCCGGAGCCGGAGCCGGAGCCGGAGCCGGTGCGGGTGACGGTGGTGGTGGCGACGGTGCCGGCAGCGGCGGGGAGGGTTCCGGCGCCGGGACCGAGGCCCTGCCGGGGGTCGCATTCGGCGACGACCGGCACGGGCCCGAGGAGCTCGCGGCCGGAGCCGTTCATGCCGCCGCCGAGCACGAGGCCCGCACGGGGGGCCGGGCCGTCCTGTACCCGGGTTCGGAGACGGTCACCGGAACCCTGACCGTCGCCCGGCTGCTGGAGGTCTCGGCGGTGGACCGGGTGACGGTGCTCGGCGCGCCCGAAGGGCCCTCCCCGGAGGCGAAGCTGGTCACGCGCGGCCATGTGCGCCCGGAGTGGCGCGAGGGCCTGCTCGTCCTCGCGGCGATGCCGGCCGCCGGCGGCACCCTCGTGCCCTTCGAGGTGCCGGACCCGACACCCTGCTGCGCCGGCCACTGACCGTGCGGCCGGACGGCTGGGGAGAGCCGTCCGGCCGCACGGGGAACGCGGGCCTCAGCCCGTGACGGCGGAGAACACGAACGAGAACTCCGCCGGACCGACCCGCAGTTGGTACCGCGCAAGGGCGCCGGGCCCGCAGGACTGGGAACCGATGCCCTGCTGGCCGTGATCGAGGTTGACCCAGACCGTGTCACCGGGCCGCAGCTCCGTCCGGTGCTCCGCCGCGTCCAGCTGCTCGCTCGTCCAGCGCCGCGCGGTGAACCAGAAGTCCGGGTCGCCCTCGATCCGCAGTCCCCCGATCTCGGCCCAGCGGACGCCGGGGCGGGCACCGTTCTCCTGCGGACGCACGTACGGCGTCTGCATCGCGTCGACCGTCGACTCCCAACGCCCGTGCAGGGAGGCCGAGCCGGTGTCGGGGTACCCCTCTCCGGGGCCGCCGCCGAGCCAGGTCACCCGGTCCGCGGAGCCCGGCAGACCGAGCCGGACGCCGAGCCGGGGCAGCGGCAGCGCCCAATGGCCCTCCGGAGCCACGGACACGGTCAGCCGCAGCCGGGTGCCGTCGGAGGTCCAGCGGTACACGGTCCCGAGGCCCACGTCGCGGGCCGCGGGCGCCACCCGGGTGCGCACGGTGAGGAAGTCGTCGCCGGTCTCCACCGTGTCCAGGCGGTGCCGCATCCGGTGCAGGCCGAGCTTGCGCCAGAGCGGGCCGTACCGGGCGTCCGGCTGCCAGTGCGCGCCGTTGTCGTTGTCGGTCGGGGCGCGCCACACGTCGAGGCGCGGGCCGGTGACCTCGACCCCGCCGACGGACAGCAGCGCGCCGGTGCGGGCGTCGAAGGTACCCGGCCCGAGCGTGACGGTCCGCCCGCCGCGCACCGGGACCGCGGACGGGGTGAAGGACGGCGGCGCGGGCTCCTTCACGACCAGCTGGGCCCGGGCGACGACATGACCCCGCGGCCCCCAGGACGTCTCCTCGGCCAGCGCCGCCCGGATCGTCCAGCCGGCCCAGGCGTCCCCCGGATCCACGGGCGGCGGGGGCAGTTTGACGTCGGCCGACTCGCCCGGCGCGAGGGCGGGCACCGCGAGCGGCCCCGACTCCACGCGCTCGCCGTCCACTTCGTACGACCAGGCGAACTCCAGGTGGGAGAGGCCGGTGAAGTCGTACCCGTTGGTGACGCGCACGGTGCCGTCCCGGGCCCCGGAACCTTCGCGGCGTTCGCCGGAGGGGGAGTCCCCGCCGTCGATGTGGACGGGCTCGACGACCTTCTTGTACTCGACGAGCCCGGGGGACGGTGTCCGGTCCGGGAAGAGGAGACCGTCGCAGACGAAGTTCCCGTCGTGCAGCTCCTCCCCGAAGTCCCCTCCGTAGGCGAACCCGTGGCGCTCGTCGGCGATGCCGTGGTCGATCCACTCCCAGACGAAGCCACCCTGGAGCCGGTCGTGGGAGGTGAACAGGCGCTGGTAGTCGGCGAGTCCGCCGGGTCCGTTGCCCATGGCGTGCCCGTACTCGCACAGGATCAGCGGGAGTCGGCGCCGCCTCAGCCCGCCGCCGTCCTCGTGCCGGCCGATCCGTTCGACCTCGGCGTGGTCGGCGTACATGCGCGAATAGACGTCCGTGTCACGGCAGTCGTGGTCGCCCTCGTAGTGCAGGAGCCGCGAGGGGTCACGGGCGCGGATCCACTCGGCCATCGCGGTGAGGCCACGCCCGGTGCCGGCCTCGTTGCCCAGGGACCACAGGATCACCGAGGGATGGTTCTTGTCCCGTTCGACCATGCGCTCCGCCCGGTCGAGCAGCGCCGGTGTCCAGCGCGGGTCGTCGACGGGGTTGTCGCGCCAGCCCTGTTCGGTGAAGCCGTGGGTCTCCAGGTCGCATTCGTCGATCACCCACAGGCCGTGGGTGTCGCACAGGTCGAGGAAGGCGGGGTGCGGCGGGTAGTGGGAGGTGCGCACCGCGTTGATGTTGTGCCGCTTCATCAGCAGCACGTCCGCGAGCATGGTCTCCGGGTCGAGGGCGCGGCCCTTCTCCGGGTGCCATTCGTGCCGGTTGACGCCCTTGAAGAGGAGGGGTGTGCCGTTCACCGTGATCAGGCCGTCGCGGAGCTCGACCGTACGGAAGCCGATGCGCAGGGGGACGCGTTCGCCCGCGGTGACGAGTTCGCCGTCGTAGAGCCGGGGTGTCTCGGCCGTCCACGGCAGCACCGCGAGCGTCACCGGCGTCCCGGTCTCGACATCGATGTCCAGGCCGGGCACGAGGACCCGTCCGTCGACGTCCGAGTCGACCCGCAGGGTGCCGAGGCCCCGCCGGTGGTCGTAGGAGGCGTGCACGAAGAAGTCGAGGACGCCGCCCGGCGGCCGGTGCAACAGGGTGACGTCGCGGAAGATGCCCGGCAGCCACCACTGGTCCTGGTCCTCCAGGTAGGAGCCCGCCGACCACTGGTGCACCCGGACCGCGAGCACGTTGCCCCCCGGCCGGAGCAACTGGCCCACGGGGAACTCGTGGGGCAGCCGGGAGCCCTTGAACTCGCCGAGGTCGGTGCCGTTCAGCCAGACCCGGGCGCAGGACTCGACCCCGTCGAAGCGCAGGACCGAGCCGCCCTCCGCCGGCCAGTCCGCCGGAAGGTCGAAGCGGCGCAGGTGGTCCCCGGTCGGGTTCTCGGTCGGTACGTGCGGCGGGTCGACCGGGAAGGGGTAGAGGTGGTTGGTGTAGACCGGCGTTCCATGCCCCTGGAGCACCCAGTGGCCGGGGACGTCGACCCCGGCCCAGCCCTCGGGCTCGTACCCCTCGGCCGCGAAGGAGTCGTCCTCGGCGTCGGCGGTGGGCGACAGCCGGAAGTCCCAGCGGCCGTTCAGCGAGAGGGAGCGGGCGTCGGAGTGCGCGTACCGGGCGCGGGGTGGAAGTGCCCCGGAGCCGGGGGAGACGTCCTCGACGTAGTCGGTGGCGGACGGGGGAGAGGCCGGTGTTCCGGGAGAGGTGCGGACGGTCATGCGTCTCCTAGGTCAGCCCTTGATGCCGGTCTGCGCGATTCCCTGGACCAGCCAGCGCTGGAGGAAGAGGAACACGAACACCAGGGGCAGGATGGAAATGGCCGTGGCCATGAAGATCAGATGGAAGTTGACGGTCTGGTTCGTCATGTACGAGGACAGCGCCACCTGGACCGTCCAGGCGTCGGGGTCCTGGCCGATGACCAGCGGCCACAGGAAGGCGTTCCAGCCGCTGATGAACGTGATGGTCGCGATCGCGGCGAAGAAGTTGAGGGAGTTGGGCACGACGATGCGCCAGTACGCGCCCCAGTGACCGAGCCCGTCCATGCGTGCCGCCTCCTCCAGTTCCTTCGGGAACCCCAGGAAGTACTGCCGGAAGAGGAAGCAGGTGAAACCGCTGAAAAGCCCCGGGATGATGAGTCCGCGAAGACTGTCCACCCAGCCGAGCGAGGACACGAGCACGAAGCTCGGCACGAACGTCACGGCGGCGGGGACCATCAGGGTGACCAGGACCGCGTAGAAGATCTTGTCGGCGTGCCGGTAGGGGATGCGGGCGAGGCCGTAGCCGGCGAGCGAGCAGACCAGCAGGGTGCCGACGGTGTGCAGCACGCCGACGACCGCGGAGTTCCACAGCGAGCGGGCGAACGGCACGGTGGGGTCGTCGAACAGCTCCCCGATGTTGCCCCATTGGAGACGGGTGGGGAAGAACTCCCAGTTCTCGCCGGTGATCTGGGCGTCGGTCGACAGGGCGTTGCGCACCAGTAGATAGAACGGGACGAGGAACAGCAGCGCGGCGACCCCGGTGGCGGCGAACAGTCCGGCGCTGCCGAGGACACCGCCCCGGCCCGCCCGTCGGCGCCCGTCCCGAGCGGCGGCGCGGGCTCCCCGGTCCTTGGTGGCGGCGGTCATCCGGCGTCCTCCCCGCGTCCGAAGCCCATGAACCTGCCCTGGAGCAGGGTCACCCCGCAGATCAGCAGGGTGAGGATGACGGCGCCCGCGCTGCCCGCGCCGTAGTCCTGCTCCTGGCCCAGCGCCGTGTAGTAGAGCTCGACGAGCGGCGGGCGGCCCCAGGTGGTCTTCGAGAGCAGGTTGAAGAACTCGTCGAAGGCCTGGTAGGCGGCCACGAGGAGCAGCAGGATCACGGCCGTCGAGGTGGCGCGCAGCTGGGGCAGGGTGATGTGGCGGAACGACTGCCAGCCGGGCCCCGCCCCGTCGATCGCGGCGGCCTCGTAGAGCTCGGGCGGGATGTTCTGCAGGGCGGCCAGGAACAGGATCATGTAGAAGCCGGCCTGGAGCCAGAGCCGCGCTGTCACGATGACCAGCCAGTACCAGGGCGGATCGGGGTCGGCCAGCCAGGCGGTGTTCTCGATCCCGAACCAGCCGAGGACGGTGTTCATCAGGCCGAAGCGCACCCCGCTGAAGATGGACATCTTCCAGATCAGCGAGGCGGCGACATAACTGCACGCGGTCGGCAGGAAGAACACCGACCGGAGGAACGCCCGCAGGAGACGCAGCCGGTTCACCAGCAGCGCCAGCGCCAGGGAGAGCGCCCAGGTCAGCGGAACGATGAGGGCGGCGAACACGGTGAACGTGAGCAGTGAGCCGGTGAAGTCGCCGTTCTCCAGCATCTGCCGGTAGTTGTCGAAGCCGACGAACGTGTCGGGGGTGACGGTGAAGCGGGCCTCGAAGAAGCTCAGCCACAGGCTCCAGCCGATCGGCACGTACACGAAGACGAGCAGGCCGAGGAGGAAGGGGCCGGTGAACAGCCAGAAGGCGAGGGTGCTCGGGTTCCGCCGGAACCGCCGCGGCCGGGCGGCGGCGGCCGGGGCCGGGGCGGAGCGCGGGACGTCGTGCGCGGTGGTGGTCGGCATGCCGGGGCCCGTCCGCCGGCCTATCCGAACAGCTTCTTGAGCTCGCGGTTCACGGTCGTGTCCGCCTTGTCGAGCGCCGCCTCCGGGTCCCCGCCCTTGCGGACGCAGTCGGCGAAGACGTCCTCCAGGGCGGTGATCATGGACTGGGTCCAGCCGATGTTGTCGAAGTGCCCGTACTCGCCGAACAGTTTGACCCCTTCCGCGGGCAGTCCCGACTCGAGCTTGGTGGCGGACGCGGCGAGCGAGGAGCGCGGCGGGATGTGGAAGCCGTACGACAGCGACCAGTCCTCCTGGTACTTCTTCCGGTCGATCCACAGCCACTTCACGTACTCCTTGGCCAGGTCGACGTGTCTGCCCTTGGCGTTGACGAACATCGACCAGCCGCCGTTGTAGACCGACGGCTTGCCGGAGTCGGTGACCTTCGGGAAGGGGAACACGCCGATGTCGTCGCCGAGGGTCTTCTGCATCTGCGGCATCGCCCACATCCCGCAGAACTGGATCGCGCACAGGCCCTGGTCGATCGCCGAGGGGTCCCAGTAGTCGGCCGGGGCGTCGAGCAGCAGATGGCCGCTGGTGAAGAGGCTCCGCATCTTCTTCAGCCCCTCCTTGACCCCCTCCGTGTGGTACGCGATCCGGTTCTGCGAGTCGAGGGTGTCGGCGCCCGCGGACCAGATCATCGGGTTGATGACCGCGTGCAGGTCATTGCCGAGGAACAGTCCCTTGACCTTGCCGGTCGTCAACTTGGCCGCTGCTTCGACGAGTTCGTCGAGTGTGGTCGGCACGTCGACGCCGGCCTTCTCCAGCAGCGAGGGCCGGTAGAAGAAGAACTGCGGGTCGTCGATCATGCGGACGCCGTAGATCTTCCCGTCGACCGTGTGCGAGGCGATGTCGGCCGGGTTGAAGTCGTCCTTGACCGGATCGACGATGTCGCTCAGGTCCGCCACCTGCCCGCTCCTGACGAGCTGGATCTGGGGATGGAACTCGAAGACGTCCGGCGCGTTCTTGGTGAGCAGGCTGGCGAACAGCTTGCTCTCGAAGTCGCTGCCGGTGATCCACTGTGTGGTCACCGCCGCCTTGTCGTAGGCCTTCGCGTACCGCTTGATGGCCTGCTCGGTGCCCGCCTCCCCGTAGGCGTGGAAGTACTGCACCAGCTCCTTGCCCGAACTCCCGCCGCCGGAACGCCCGTTGTTGCTGCCGCAGGCGGCCAGCGGTCCGAGGGCGGCGAGGCCGGCGGCGGCCCGCAGAACGGAGCGACGGTCCCAGGTGCTGCTCAATGCCGACATGGTGACGTCCTTGTCTTGTGGGCGGTTTGAGTGCGCATCACAGACGGGCCGAACGCGGCCCCGGATCGAATTCGCCGTGCGGTGCCGGACGTTAACCTTCCGCCAATCCTTCGGCAAGGGGTTGGACGAAGTCCGCGCGAAGCGTTGCCGGAGGTTCGGGATACCGGACGCGGCGGCCCGGCTTCGAGGGGTGCGGAAGAGTCGGGCGAATCAACTCGCCGGCCCTCAAAGGAACTTGAGCGGACCGGTTGTCATGGGCGTCGGGTGCCCGTCATGCCGGAGGCGCGGTGCGGCCCTTGGCGGGGGCGGTGCGCCCGGCCGGTCGTCGGCCGGCCGACTGGAGCGCGCCTTCGAGGGCGAACGTCGCGGCGCCCAGGCACACCGGGTCGGTCGGAATGGGGGACAGGACGATTTCTGTGGCCGCGAGCGGACGCCGCAGCGCGTGCCGGGCGACGGCCTCGCGCACCTCGCGCAGCAGCGGCTCCCCGAGCGCGGCAGCGACCCAGCTGCTCAGCACGACCACCTCGGGGTTGAGCAGGTTGACCAGGTCGGAGATCCCGGCGCCGAGGTAACGGGCGGTGTCGCGCACGACCTCGATGGCCACCGGGTCCTGTGCGGCGACGCCCGCGGCGAGGGCGTCGATGGTGGCGGTCTGGTCCTCCGGGTGCAACAGGGCGCTCCCGGGGCTCAGTTCGCGCAGGTTCCGCATGATGCCGGGAGCACCGACGTACGTCTCCACGCAGCCGTGGTTGCCGCAGTGGCACAGCCGCCCGTCCAGCACGAGGGTGGTGTGCCCCCACTCGCCCGCGCTGTTGCTGACGCCCCGGTGCAGACCGCCGCCGAGCGCCAGCCCCGCGCCCACCCCCGTGCCCAGATTGACCACGACGGCGTCCCCGCGCCCACGGGCCGCGCCGAACCACGACTCGGCGACGGCACAGGCGCGCAGCGGGTTGTCGAGATGGAGCGGGTAGGGGATGTGCTCCGCGAGCAGATCGCGCAACGGCACGTCGTGCCAGTCCCAGTTGGGCGCGTACTCCGCGATCCCGGTGTCGCGGTCGACCTGCCCGGGGACGCTGACGCCCACGCCCAGGACCCGCGCGCCCTCCACCCCTGCCTGTGCGACCACCGAGCCGACGGCGGCCGCGACATGCCCGACCACCTGTTCCGGGCTGCTCTCGCCGGGGCGCATGTCCTCGTCGGCGCGGGCGAGCACGTCCAGGGCCAGGTCGAACAGCTCGACCCGGACGTACGTCTCCGCGATGTCGACCCCGATGAGGGCGCCCCCGGCCGTGTTGACCGCCACCAGACCGCGGGGCCGCCCGCCCGCCGAGTCCTCGAAGCCGACCTCGGTCAGCATCCTCAGGTCGAGCAGTTCGCCGACGAGCGTGGCGACCGTCGCGAGGCTGAGCCCGGTCGCCGCCGCCAGTTCCTGCCGGGAGGTGGGGGACGCGGCGATGATCTGGCGCAGCACCTCGTAGCGGTTCGCGGTGCGGATGTCGCGTGACGTACCGCGCTTCATGGGACTCCCCCTCGCTCCCGTGCCCGGTCGCGTCGGCCCCGGCGCGGCGTCAGGCTATGGCCCGCCGGGGAGATTCGACAAGGGGTTAGGAAATGGGCTGGAGGAAGGTCACGGGAGCGGGTGGAGGACGTCCCGTACGAAGGCGTTCGTGAACGTGCCGGCCGGGTCGAGCTCACCGGCCAGCGCCCTGAACGCGTCCAGCCGGGGCGACCGTTCGGCCAGTACCGCGGGCGGCACCGTGAACACCTTCCCCCAATGCGGCCGCGGCCCGAACGGCGCCAGGGCCCGCTCCACCCGCCGTACCACCGGCAGGACGGCCCCGGTGTCCTCGATCCAGGTGAAGTGCAGCGCCACCGTGTCCCGGCCGTACGAGGGACTCAGCCACTGGTCGTCGGCGGCCACCGTCCGCACCTCGCAGATCTGCAGCACCGGCGCGATCGTGTCGCTGATCGCGTCCAGGGCGTGCAGCGCCGCCAGGGCGTCCGCGCGCGCCAGCAGGTACTCGGACTGCAACTCGGCCCCGCTGCTCGGGGTGAACTCGGCCCGGAAGTGCGGAAGCCGCTCGTGCCAGGGCCCGGGAACCCCCAGCTGCTCGGTGCAGTTGCGGGCGGGCATGCCCGGCACCGGATGCAGCGCCTCGGTCGCGGGCACCGCCCACGGGAAGTCGGGCGCCGGCCGGTCGGTGCGCCGCTTGAGCCACACCTGCCGGAAGCCCGGACGCCTCCAGTCGGTGAACAGACTGACGCTGTACGCAGAGGCGGCGACGGTCTCGAAGTCGATCCCTTCCAGCGGCAGTTCGGTGAACACGTGCTGGCTCACCTCGAAGTCCGGCTCCAGGTCGAGGGTGAGCGCGGTGACCACGCCGAGCGCGCCCAGCGCGGTCACGGCGCCGCCGAAGCGTTCCTCGCCGCGGCCGACGACCAGGACGGAGCCGTCCGCCGTGACCAGCTCGACCTCGCGGACGGCGGCGGCGAGCGACCCGTTGGTGACCCCGGAGCCGTGCGTGCCCGTGGCCACCGATCCCGCCACCGAGATGTGCGGGAGCGAGGCCATGTTGTGCAGCGCGAGCCCGTGCTCGTGCACCCGGCGGGCGAGTTCGGCGTACCGGACCCCGCCCGAGACCCGTACCGTGCGGGCCGTGGTGTCGACGTCCACCGAGGGAGGCAGGGCGGTCAGCGACAGCAGGACGCCGTCGGGGCCCGCGTCGGCGATCTCGTTGAACGAGTGCCCGCTGCCCAGCACCCGGACCCGGGAACTGTCCGCGACCAGGGACCGCAGCGCGTCGAGCGAGGCGGGCCGGTGCAGCTGCTCGGCCGCGTAGGTGATGTTGCCGGCCCAGTTGGTCAGGGTCCCAGTCATCCCTGTCGTTCCTCCCCGGAGGTCGCCGTCCGTGGCTCCGTGCAGCGGCCACCCGGTGAACGTACCCCGTCGGCCGCTCCGGCCGGCAGACCGGTCCGTTGACCCCCTCACGTGGCGCGATCTACCGTAGAGAGCGCTTGCTGTCGTCGGTGCCACCGAAACGGAAGGCCGTTTTCTTGCCCGAGAGTCCTGTGGGGAAGCCGTCCGAGAGCTCGTCCGTCGAGCCGTCCGAGCCGGCCGTGGAGCTGACGTCCGAGCCGGCCGTAGAGCTGACGTCCGGACCAGCCGCGGAGCTGCCGTCCGGGCCGGCCGCGGAGCTGGGGGCCGCGTGGCCCGTGGAGCAGACGTCCGAGCCGGCCGTGGAGCAGGCGTCCGAGCCACTTGCGGAGGAGTCGTCCGGGCGGCCCGTGGCGATGTTCGCCATGACCCCCGAGAACGTGGCCCGGATCTTCCCGACGGACGTCCTCGCCCGGCTGCGCGAGCTGGTGGACATCGATCCCTCCTGGGCGGCGGGCGACTTCACCGAACCGCGGACCCGGGCCAGGCTCGCCGAAACGGAGATCCTGATCACCGGCTGGGGCTGCCCGGTGCTCGACGCCGAGACCCTGGACGCGGCCCCGAAGCTGCGGGCCGTCCTGCACGCCGCCGGTTCCGTGAAGGGCTTCGCGACCCCGACGGTGTGGGAGCGCGGCATCGTCGTCTCCTCGGCCGCCGCCGCGAACGCGCTGCCCGTCGCCGAGTACACGCTCGCCATGATCCTGCTCGCGGGCAAGGACGTCTTCGCCCTCCGGGACCGTCTGCGCGCCGAACGGGCCTTCCCCCACGGCGGGATCATTCCCGGCATCGGCAACTTCGGCCGCCGGGTCGGCGTCGTCGGCGCCTCCCTCATCGGGCGGCGCCTCATCGAACTGCTCCGGCCCTTCGACCTGGCCGTGAGCCTCGCCGACCCCTACGTCGACGAGGCCGGGGCGGCCGCCCTCGACGTTCCCCTGCTACCGCTCGACGACCTGCTGACCGGCAGCGACGTCGTCACGGTCCACGCCCCGCAGACGCCGGAGACCCGGCATCTGATCGGCCGCCGCGAACTCGCCCTGATGCCCGCCGGATCGGTGCTCGTCAACACCGCGCGCGGCTCCCTGGTCGATCACGACGCCCTGGTCGAGGCGCTGCGCGCCGGGCACGTCAGCGCGATCCTCGACGTCACCGACCCCGAACCGCTGCCCGCCGACTCCCCGCTGTACGACCTCCCGAACGCCTTCGTCACACCCCACCTCGCGGGTTCGCAGGGCAACGAGGTCGCCCGCCTCGGCCTGACCGTGGTCCGGGAGGCCGAACGCCTGCTGTCCGGGCGGGCGCCGGAGTTCCCGGTCGACCCCGGGACGCTGGGCCGGACGGCCTGACGGTGCGGCGCGCACGGTCCGGCCGACTCCGCGGCCCGGACCGTCAGTTTGCGGCCGGACCGTCAAGGGCCGTTCGGACTGTCAGGCGGCAGCCGGACCGACGGGGCCCGCCCGGACCGACGGGGCTCGCCCGGATCGACGGGGCTCGCCCGGATCGACGGGGCTCGCCCGGATCGACGGGGCTCGCCCGGGCCGTCAGCTGGTGGTCCCGCCCAGGAACGCCTCCGTCGTCGCCGCGAACCGCGCCGGATCGTCGAGCCAGGGGAAGTGCCGGCCCCGGGCTGGACGACCAGCTCGGCGTGCGGGAACAGGGCGGCGACCTCGGCCATCGCCGGCGCCGGCGAGTTCAGGTCGAGCTCCCCGGCGAGGACGAGCACCGGGGACGCCAGACGGGCCAGCGCTACCCGGGTGGCGTCCGGGTCGAAGGCGCCGTCGGAGAAGCGGGCCGCGGCCTCCTGGTTGCGGTGCGTGTCCTCCGCGTCCCGGTGGGCCCGGGCGGCCGCGTCCCAACGTCCGTACCAGAAGGGGGCGATGGCCGCGAAGGCGGCGGCGTCACCGTTCCCGGCGACGATCGCCTCCAGCGCCGCGAACGCCTCGGGGAACCAGGGCTCGCCCTTGCGCAGCAGCGCCGTCTCCCGCCGGACCTCGCCGGTGACCTCGACCCCGACGGCGTAGACGCTCGGCGTGATCAGCGCGAGGCGTCCGACGCGCTCCGGGTGGCGCTGGGCGTAGAGCACCGCGAGGTTCGTCCCGGCGGAGTGCGCGAGCAGGTCCATCCGGTCGAGCCCGAGGTGCTCGCGCAGGGCCTCGACGTCGTCGACCTGCCGGTCGCAGCGGTACGAGCCGGGGTCCGCCGGGACCGCCGACCCGCCGGTCCCGCGCGGATCCGCCATGATCAGCCGCCGGTGGGCGGACAGCCCGCCCAGATTCCCGAGGTAGTCGCTGTCCTGCATCGGGCCGCCGGGCAGACACACCAGGGGCGGACCGTCCCCCGAGGTGTCGAAAGCCAGCTCGGTCCCGTCGTACGCGAGGAAGGAAGGCATGGCGACGACTCTCGCAGCGGCGCCCGGACGGAGCAAACGAGATCCCGGGCCGGGGCGGCCCCGCGCGGCACGGGGGACCCGGCACGGCCGATGTCCGGGCGGGGGCATACCGTGAGGAGTCGAACACGACAGACGAAGCAGGTCGGGAGCGAGGAGAACGGGATGGGCAGCCGCACCGCGCTGGTCGAGGATCTGATGGAGCGGTTCCCGCACGTGCCGCGGGAAGCCGTCATCAAGGAGGACCTGCTGCGCGGGGGCGTGGCCTTCGACGCGTCCGCGCTCAGCGACAACGAGAGCGGCGAGGTCAAACCGAAGTCGTACTTCATCTTCTCCTTCGACCACGGCACCCTGCCCGAGCTGGGCGAGGCCGCGCTCCGGCGTCCGCCGGAGGAGATCATCCTCACGGGCGGCCCGTACGACCTGCGCCGGACGGTCGTGTCCGTGCGGGTCAATCCCGCCTCGCCGTACCGCGTGGCCGCCGACGACGAGGGCGTCCTCGGGCTGTACCTGGACGGGAAGCGGATCTCCGACGTCGGCGTGCCGCCGATGCCCGAGTACTACCGGCACACCCTCTCGAACGGGAAGTCCGTGATGGAGGTGGCCCCGACGATCCAGTGGGGCTATCTCATCTACCTCACCGTCTTCCGCGTCTGCCAGTACTTCGGCGCCAAGGAGGAGTGCCAGTACTGCGACATCAACCACAACTGGCGCCAGCACAAGGCGGCGGGCCGTCCCTACACCGGGGTGAAGGACGTCGAGGAGGTCCTGGAGGCCCTGGAGATCATCGACCGGTACGACACCGCGAAGGCGTCGACGGCGTACACGCTCACCGGCGGAGCGATCACCAAGACGGTCGCCGGCCGCGACGAGGCCGATTTCTACGGCCACTACGCCAAGGCCATCGAGGAGAGGTTCCCCGGGCGCTGGATCGGCAAGGTGGTGGCCCAGGCGCTGCCGCGCG
Organism: Streptomyces aureus; assembly: GCF_000725495.1. Lineage (GTDB taxonomy): Bacteria > Actinomycetota > Actinomycetes > Streptomycetales > Streptomycetaceae > Streptomyces > Streptomyces aureus_B. The sequence continues at coordinate 420,964 of NZ_JNZD01000013.1, read as the reverse complement.
ACGACGTCCAGCGCTTCAAGGACTACGGCGTGCAGATCTACCACCCGAACTACGAGGTGTGGGACCGCCGGCTGTTCGAGCTGTACTGCCCCGGCAAGGAGCGTTACGTCGGCCGGGACGAGTGGCACAAGCGCATCCTCGACTCCGCGGAGATCTTCGGCGCCCGCAATGTGATCCCGAACTTCGTCGCGGGCGTGGAGATGGCCGAGCCCTTCGGCTTCACCAGTGTCGACGAGGCGATCGCGTCGACGACCGAGGGCCTGCGGTTCTTCATGTCGCACGGCATCACGCCCCGCTTCACCACCTGGTGCCCGGAGCCGACCACCCCGCTCGGCAAGGCGAACCCGAACGGTGCGCCGCTGGAGTACCACATCCGGCTGCTCGAGGCCTACCGCGCCACGATGGACGACTTCGGGCTCCAGTCGCCGCCCGGGTACGGCGAGCCCGGTCCCGGCCGCGCGGTCTTCTCCGTCAGCTCCTTCATGGACAGCCTGCCCGCGCAGGAGCCGGTCTCCCAGGTGTGACCCGGCGCCCCCGAGGGCGCACCCGTACGGCCCGGACGCCCCGTCGGCGTCCGGGCCGTACGCGTCGTGTCCCGTCGGGTCCGGCCGTAGGCGTCCTGTGCCGTAGGCGTCCGGCCGCGGGCGTCGTGCCCCGTTGCGCCCGGTGCGGCCCCTTCGCGCCCGGTCTGCCACGCCGCGGAATGGCGGGTCCTGTGAAGGTTGGAGTGATCGGTTCCCCTCTTGGACGCCTTCCGTACGACACTCTGGCCACCGGAGTCCCGGCGCGGGCGACCGAGGGCCACCCCGGGCCGCGGACACCAGGTTTCGGCCCGCCGGTGTTCGGCGGTCCGTCCCGTGATCGCGCGACCGCATGATGTGACGACGTCGCTTGTCAGTTGTGTCGAAAGCGTGAAAGGCTCTGGCCCGTTGTTTTGAAGGCCCCCAACTCTGTCTGAAAACCGGCGAGTTGGGCGTTGTCCGACGTTGCACGCGGAAGCCGTGGATGCAGGAGCCCCCATGCCAGACCTGCCGACCCCCCAGGACGCCGCCGAGGCCGCGCTGTTCTCGGAATGCTGGGACGCCGTCCTGTCGTACGCCGACCTGTGCACGTCCGGGTCCGCCGCGGCCACGCAGCTCGCCACGGAGGCGTTCACCCACGGCATCCACGAGGCCCGCTCCGTCTCGGCCCGCACGAAGACCACCGGCCGCCGGAATCCCCAACTGCCCCGGATCCCGATGCTGTTGAACTCCGTGCGGACCACCGCCGCCGCCTGGGAGGCGCACGGCCAGGGGCACCGGCTGGACCCGGACCTCCGGCTGTGGCTCAACTCCGAGAAGGCCGCCCGCTACACCGGCCCCCCGCTCCACCGCCCGGTCGCGCTGCGCGGTCTGAGGGACCTCCAGGAACCCGACGCGGCCCTGCTGTGGCTGGTCGAGGTGGAGGCGCTGCCGCTGCCCGCGGTGGCCCGGCGGCTCGGGCTCGACCCGGTCGCCGCGGCCGAGGAACTCGGCCAGGTGCGGGCGCTGTTCAGGGACCGGTGCCACCGCAACCACCTCGACACCCCGATGGACGCGCAGTGCCGCAGCTACGCGCGGCTGCTCGACGCGGTCACCCGCTCGCCGGGTGCCGAGACGCCCGAGGACCTCTCCCAGCATCTCGCCCGGTGCGTGGAGTGCGCGGAGGCCGCGGCCTGTCTGCGGCTGCACGGCGGCGGACTGCCCGCGGCCCTCGCGGGCGGCGTCATCGGCTGGGGCGGCCTCGCCTATCTGGAACGCAGGCGCCGTGCCGCGGAGGCGGGGCTCGCCGGCGGGCGTACGGACGCGGCCGCCGACACCGGGCTCGCCGAGAACAAGGAGGCCGCGCCCCGGATCGGCCGCACCGGCCTGCTCGTCGCCGCCGTCATCGTCTCCGGGCTCGCCCTCACCGTCTCCCTGATGCCCTTCGGCTCCGGGAACGACCACGACGTCTCCGCGCGCGGAGAGGCGGCCGACGGCCGGCCGGTGGCCGACCCCGCCGTCTCTTCCCCGCCGGCGACCCGGCGCGCCGAGGGCGCGCTCGTCTCGCCCGAGCCCGTGGACCCGAGCGCCGGCACCGGTTCGAAGTCCGACCCCGAGCCCCAGGGCACGTCCTCGTCGTCCCCGGCCCACGCCACCGGGCGGACCCCGGGCTCCAAGGGCTCCACGGAACCCGCCGAGGCGACCAAGGGCCCCGCCTCCTGCGAGGTGAAGTACACGGTCGTCGACCAGTGGACCGACGGCTTCCAGGCCAGTGTCAGCGTGACGTCCGCCAAGGCCCTCGACTCCTGGCAGATCGGCTGGGCCTTCGACGACGGCCAGCGGGTCACACAGATGTGGGACGGCACGGTCGGCCAGGACGGCTCCCGGGTGACGGCGACCGCCGCCGACTACAACAAGTCGGTCGCCGCGGGCGGCACCTTCGCGGTCGGCTTCCTCGGCAGCTGGCACGACGCGAACACGGCACCGGACGACTTCACCCTCAACGGCGGACACTGCACGACGGCCGGCTGACACCGCCGGCGCGCCGGGCCCGGCCGACCGCCCCCGCCGAACCCCGGCGGGGGTCTTTTATTCGGTTGACGGGGCCGAAGGGGGCCCCGGTACAGTTCACGCGTCGACAACGAGGCGTCGGCATCGAGGCCCGGCCTCGAGCGAGATCCAGGAGGTGTGACCGATGGCTGTCTTTGCGACGGGCGCTGCCCGAATCCAGAAGTTCATCAAGTCCACCTCCGTGGCCGCCGGCTGACCTTCCTCTTCCTTCGCGCCGCAGTGCGCGTCGCCGGGGCCGCCCTTGTGAAGGGTCTCCCTTGACTTCCAGCTCCGCCTTCTCCACCCCGTCCGCCTCCCTCGGACTCTCCCCGCTCGTTCCGTACGGCTGGGACGATGCCTGGGCGGACGAGTTCGCCCCCTACGACGCCGAAGGCCTCGTCGCCGGACGCGTGATCCGTGTCGACCGCGGCCAGTGCGACGTCGCCACCGCCGACGGCGTCATCCGCGCCGACACCGCCTTCGTCACCCCGCACGACCCGATGCGCGTCGTGTGCACCGGTGACTGGGTCGCCGTCGAACAGGGCGGCAACCCCCGCTATGTGAAGGCTTATCTGCCGCGCCGTACGGCCTTCGTGCGCTCCACCTCCTCCAAGCGGTCCGAGGGGCAGATCCTCGCCGCCAACGTCGACCACGCCGTCGTGGCCGTCTCCCTCGCCGTCGAGCTCGACCTCGGCCGCGTCGAGCGCTTCCTGGCGCTGGCCTGGGAGTCCGGCGCACAGCCCGTGGTCGTCCTCACCAAGGCCGACCTGGTCCCGCAGGCGGCGACCCTCGCCCATCTCGTCGAGGACGTGGAGACCACCGCTCCCGGTGTTCCCGTGCTCGCGGTCAGCTCCGAGACGGGGGAGGGGCTCGACGTCCTCGAGGCCGTGCTCGCCGGCGGTACGGCCGTGCTGCTCGGCCAGTCCGGCGCGGGCAAGTCGACCCTGGCCAACGCGTTGCTCGGCGAGAACGTGATGGACGTACGGGCCACCCGTGACATGGACGGGAAGGGCCGCCACACCACGACGACCCGCAATCTGCTCGTGCTGCCGGGCGGCGGTGTCCTCATCGACACCCCGGGGCTGCGCGGGGTCGGGCTCTGGGACGCCGAGAGCGGTGTCGGGCAGGTGTTCTCGGAGATCGAGGAGTTCGCCGCCGACTGCCGCTTCCAGGACTGCGCCCATGTCGCCGAACCCGGCTGCGCGGTGCTGGCGGCCGTCGACGCCGGGGAACTTCCCGAGCGGCGGCTGGAGAGCTACCGCAAGCTGCTCCGCGAGAACCAGCGGATCGTCGCCAAGACGGACGCTCGGGTGCGCGCCGAGATCCGCCGCGACTGGAAGCGCAAGGGGGCGGAGGGCCGCGCCGCGATGGAGGCGAAGCGCGGTCGCTGGTAGCGGTCGCTGGTAATCGGGCGGCGGGGGCGCCCCGGACCGGGTCACCTGTCCCGGGTCCGGGTCCGGGTCACCTGTCCCGGGTCCGGGTCACCCGTCTCGGGTCCGTGGCGCCCCGTCCCGGGTCCGTGGCGCCCCGTCTCTGGTCCGGGGCGTCCCCGTCCCGGGGCCATGGCGCCCTGTCCGCGGTGCATCGCGTCTCGCCCCGGATCTGTCGCGCCCCGCCGCGTGCGGGCGCGTCGTCCCGGGGCGGGGCGTGGTGTCCGATTTCCGCCAGCCGGTGGCCGGGCCGCCGGGACACACTGGAAGGGTGAACGACGAGGACACCAGGTACGAAGCCGTGCGGAGCCGGGACGCCCGGTTCGACGGGGAGTTCTTCTTCGCCGTACGGACGACGGGGATCTACTGCCGGCCCAGCTGCCCCGCGGTGACGCCCAAACGGCACAACGTGCGGTTCTACGCGACGGCCGCCGCCGCGCAGGGCTCGGGCTTCCGGGCCTGTCGCCGCTGCCGCCCGGACGCCGTGCCGGGCTCCGCGGCCTGGAACGTACGGGCCGACGTCGTCGGCCGGGCCATGCGCCTGATCGGCGACGGCGTCGTGGACCGCGAGGGGGTCGGAGGACTCGCCGCGCGGCTCGGCTACAGCGCCCGCCAGGTCCAGCGGCAGCTCACGGCGGAGGTCGGCGCGGGTCCGGTCGCCCTCGCGAGGGCCCAGCGGGCGCACACCGCGCGCACGCTCCTGCAGACCACCGGGCTGCCCGTCACCGAGATCGCGTTCGCGTCCGGGTTCGCCAGCGTCCGCCAGTTCAACGAGACGATCCGCACGGTCTACGCCTCGACGCCGAGCCAGCTGCGCGCCGCCGCTCCCCGTCCCGGCCCCGCCCCGCGGAGCGCCGCGACCCCGGCGGCGGGTGTCCCGCTCCGGCTCGCCCACCGCGGCCCCTACCAGTCGGCCGCCGTCTTCGACCTGCTGGCCGCCGAGGCCGTCCCCGGCATCGAGGCCGTCACCGGCGGCCGGGGCCTGCGGACGTACCGCCGGACGCTGCGGCTGCCGTACGGCACCGGCATCGTGGCCGTCGACGAGCGGGCGGGTGCCGGGGCGGGGCGCGCCCGGGCCGTCGGCAGGAGCCGGACCGGCGCGACACCGGGCCCCGGCGCCGCCCACCCCGGCGGCTGGCTCGACGCCCGGCTGCACCTCACCGACCTCAGGGACCTCACCACCGCCGTGCAGCGGCTGCGGCGGCTGTTCGACCTCGACGCGGATCCGTTCGCCGTGGACGAGCGGCTGGGAGCCGACGCCGTGCTGGGTGCGCTGGTCGCGGCACGGCCGGGCCTGCGGTCGCCGGGCACCGCCGATCCGGACGAGCTGGCGGTCCGCGCGCTGGTCGGGGAGGCGGAGGCCGGACGGCTGGTGCTGCGGTACGGGAAGCGGCTGGACGCCGAGTGCGACACGCTCACCCATGTCTTCCCCGAGGCCGCCGTGCTCGCGGAGGCGGAGCCCGGCGGACCGCTCGGCGCCCTGACCGCGGCCCTCGCCGACGGCACCCTGCGTCTGGACCCGGGGGCTGACCGGGAGGAGGCGCGGGCGGCGCTGCTCGCCCTGCCCGGGATGGACGAGGGTGCCGTCGCCGTCATCCGCGCCCGCGCCCTCGGCGACCCGGACGTGGCCCCGCCCGGGGTGGACGCCCCGGACACCTGGCGACCCTGGCGCTCGTACGCCGTCCGGCATCTGGCGGCGGCGGGCGGGTGACGGTCCGGGGGCGCGGCGGGGGAACCGGCCGTCGTACGGAGTGACGGCGCGGGACGGACGGGCCGCACCCACGGTCGTACGGCGCCGGGTGCGCGGGCCGAACCCACGGTCGTACGAGGTGACGGCGCCGGGTGCGCGGGCCGAACTCGCCGTCGTACAGCGTGACCGCCCCGGCGGAACTCGTCCTCGGGTGGCGTGACCGACCTGCGGTGCGCAAGCAGAACTCGCCCTCGTGCGGCCCGGATCGCGCGGGCTGTTCCTCGACTCGGCTCAGCTGCACGGGCGTTCAGTCGTCGAGGCCCCAACTGTGGATGCGCCGCGGGTGGATGCGGATCAGTTCCTCGCTGAACTGCGGCCCCAGGTCGTGGGCCCCGGTGAGGAGTTCCGCGTCTCCGCGGATGTCGACCCCGCGCACCTTCCACGGCCGCAGGCTCACGACGTCGTCGACGACGAGCGCGACCTTGGGGTTCTTCTGGAGGTTGCGCCACTTCTTCGTGGTGCCCATCGAGTAGCCGCCGATCAGGATCGTCCCGTCCTCCTGCGGGAAGAAGCCCACGGGATTGGCCTGGGGCTGCCCGAGGGGGTCGACGGTGGCCAGCCGCCCCAGCCGCTGCGACTTCAGATACGCGCGCTCGGCCTCACTGAATCCGGTCATGGCAGCAGCCAAACACGCCCCGCCCCCTCGGCGCATCGGGTCGGGGACCTAGGGCCTGTCTGACAATTCCCGTCTGCCCGGCGACGCGGGGCCGGCACGCCGAGAGCACGTACCTGACGCCGCCGGGCCGCCCTCCGGGCGACGACGCGAATTGTCAGACAGGCCCTAGGACCGGGGGAGGAGAGACCCGTCCGGCCCCGGCCGTCCGGCCCGCCCGTTCGGGCGCGTCCGGCGGTGTGATCATGTGATGCCGTGGTGCGGGGGCGGGGAATCGATCGCCCCATGTCCCGAGCGATCACGTACCGGCGTCTTCTCGTCCCCCTCGCGACCGCCCTGGTCCTCACCTCGACGGGTGCCGCCGCGGCGATCCCAGCCCCCGGAGCCCCGTCACCGGCCCCCCGCCCCCGGCCCGGGGTCTGGACGGGAACCTGGGAGGCGGCGGCCTCCGGCACCGTGCCCGCGCCGCCCGGCGCCTCGGTCCGCAACGTCGTCCACACCAGCGTCGGCGGCCGGGCCGCCCGTGTCCGGCTCTCCAACCGGCTCGGCACCCGGCCGCTCCGGCTCGGCTCCGTGACCCTGGCGCTCCAGCAGCCCGGCGAACCGGGAAGCCCCCGGGCCCGCGCGGGCTCCCTGCGCACGGTCACCTTCGGGGGCTCCGGGTCGGTCACCGTTCCGGCCGGCCGGGACCTGGTCAGCGACCCCGTCGCGCTGCGCGTCCCCGCCGACGCCAACCTGCTGGTCTCGGTGCACACCCCTGGCGATTCGGGCCCGGTGGCCTACCACCGCTCCGCGCTCCAGACGAACTTCGTCGCCCCCGTGGGCGACCGGACCGCGGAGGAGAGCGGCGCCGGGTACACCGCCACCGTGGGCAGCTGGTACTACGTGACGGGGGTCGACGTGCTCGGAGCCCCGGCTGCCGGCAGTGTCGTCGCGCTCGGTGACTCGATCACCGACGGAACCGGCTCCTCGCCCGACGCCAACCACCGCTGGCCCGACCTGCTCGCCGCCCGGCTGCGCGGACTTCCGGCACACCGCAGGCCCGGCGTCCTCAACGCGGGGATCGCCGGGAACCGTCTCCTGCTCGACGGGCGGGGCCCGAACGCGCTGGCCCGTCTGGACGCCGACGTCCTCTCCCGAGCGGGCGTCCGGGCGCTGATCGTGCTGGAGGGCGTCAACGACATCAAGGGAACCCCGGAGCAGTCGGACCCCCGCACGCTGGAGGACGCCTACCGGCTCGTGGTGCGCCGCGCCCACGCCCGCGGCATCCGGGTCGTCGGCGGCACGATCACCCCGTACGGCGGTCACGCCGCGTACACCCCGGCCCGCGAGGCCGTGCGGCAGGCCGTCAACGCCGCCATCCGCGCCCGGGGGATCTTTGACGCCGTCGCGGACATGGACGCCGCCGTCCGCGACCCGGCCCGCCCGGACCGGATCCTGCCGGCCTACGACCCCGGGGACCACCTGCACTTCAACGACGCCGGCATGCGCGCGCTCGCCGACACGATCGACCTCCGGTCCCTGCTGACCCCGAGCAACGGTCCCCAGGCCCCGGACACCGGCCCCCAGGCCCTGGACGCCTGGCACCCGACCCGTGACGCCGGACGCCAGGTACCCGAAACCGGACTCGGACTCCGGGCGCCGGGTCCTCGGAACCCGGCGTAGGACACCGAACCGGGGAGACCCGGCACCGGGCAGCCGACCCCTGAACGCCCTAGCCCCAGATCACCGCGCCCAGCCACGCGCCCATGATCAGCAGGCAGGCGAACAGTTCCGTCAGCACGCTCCAGCCGCCCGCCCGCATCGCGGTGCGCACCGCGGCCTTCGCCGGGCCGTGGCCGCCGAGGCGCAGCCGTTCGCTGAGGTAGATCCCGCCGACGAAACCGGCCACGGCGCCGATCACCGGGACCAGGAAGAAGCCCAGGAAGGAGCCGCCCCCAGCGAATACCGCCATTCGGGTGGTGGCGCCGCTCTCCCGCAGCCGTCGTGGCGGCAGCATCCAGCGGACGGCCTGGGAGAGCAGCAGGACCGCCGTCGAGGCCACCAGGACGGCCCAGGACAGCGCCTGCGGGTAGCTCAGCGCCCACCACAGCACGGCGGCCCAGACGAGCCACGACCCCGGCAGACCGGGCACCAGTACTCCGACCAGGCCGAACAGCATCACCACGCCGACCAGCAGGAGTTCCCACACTCCCATCTGCCCAGCCTGCCCGAGCCGACGGGAGCGCGCAGGTCAGCCTCGCGCCACCCAGCCCCGCTCGTACGCGTGCCAGCCCAGTTGCAGCCGGGTCGTCACGCCCGTCAGCTCCATCAGCCGCTTGACCCGGCGCTGCACCGTCCTGAGGCCCAGGTCGAGCTGTTTGGCGACGCTCGCGTCGGTCAGACCGGCGAGGAGCAGGGAGAGGATCTCCAGGTCGGTGGTGTCCGGTCCGTCCGGTTCCTGCTCCAGTACGCCCCGGCTGCCCAGCCGCAGCGGCAGCGCCTCCCGCCACACCGACCGGAACAGCCCCGACAGCAGTTCCAGGAGCCCGCTCGCGTGCACGACCAGCGCGGCCGGCTCGGCGGTGTGCGAGGTGAGCGGCACCATCGCGAGCGTCTGGTCGGCGATCACCAGCTTGGTCGGCACGCGGTCCAGGACCCGCACCTGCTCGTCGCGGCCGAGCGCGGCCGACAGCTCGGTGATCCCGGCCGGCTGGTCGAGCACGGACCGCTCGACGACCACGCGGTAGCGGACGCCCCGGCCCGCGGCCTGTTCCTCGGCGTCGTTGTCCGCGCCGGACACCACCATCGGGGTGCCCGTGACCAGCGCGCACACCTCCTCGACGGCGCCGAGCTGGAGCTGAAGGAAGCGCTGTGAGACCGCCGCGGCGCCGATCACCACCTCGACCAGGTCGTGCACCGCCGGTTCGGCGGCGGTGCCGCGGTACTCCTCGGCCAGCAGCGCGGCCGCCAGTTCCGCCTTCTCCAGTTCGTGGCGCCGCTGGGTGAGCAGCGCGCCCAGCGCGACCCCGGGCGGGGCCGCGACCCAGCGTCCGGGCCGCGCCGAGGACTGGGCGGCCAGGCCGTTCAGCTCCAGCCGGCGCAGGGCGCGCTCCGTCTCGTGCTCACCGAGCGTGAGCCGGCGCGCCAGATCGGGCACCTCGGCGGCGCCCGCGGACACCAGCGCGCGGTACGCCGACTCGTGGGTCTCGTCCAGACCTATCGCTCCCAGCATGCGGAGTAGCCCCTCCCTCGGATGCGTTCCGGCCGGCCGGCCCGGCCGTGGCGGAAATCGGCCACGGCGCAAACCCGCCGCGGCACATCATCGCCGTACCCCCCGCCCCTCTGACAAGCTCACGTCACCGAGCTGCCCGGGCGGGACGACGAGGTGCCGACCGGTTCCTTCGTTCGTACGCGGGTCCGTCGCCCGCGCTGCGGGTGAACCCGCCCCGGAGCGCGCGGGGTCGCGGCGGCCGGCCGCCGCGAGGGCCGAGCCGGTGCCGAACCGGACGGCCTCGACGGCGACTTGGCCGTCCGGACCGCGGCCCGGCCGGTCCACCGCGTGCGCGGGGGCGGCCCTCCGGACGCCGCCGGGCGGTTCTCCCGTGGGGGGTGGGACCGCCCGGCGGCCACGCGTCCGCCCGCACCGGTGCGGATCCCCGTTCGAGCGTTCACGCGGCGCGCCGTTCGACGGCCCGCACCTTGGCCGGTTTTTCCGGATGCCCCGTTTTCAACCCGCCGTCTCGGTGGACAATCGGGGGCATGAGCCAGCAGGGGGACAGGCCCACCGGTCACGAGGACGACTGGTGGCGGCAGTTGTACGACGACTCCACCGAGGACACGGGGCCCGCGCCCGTGGCCGACTCCCTCGACGACCGGTTCGCGTCGGCGTCGGGGACACTCGGGGACGGGCTGGACAGGGGCCCGGAATCCGGGCGGGACACCCGGCCCGTGCCCGGGCGGAGGGCAGGGTCCGGTGCGCGGACCCCGTCGGAGCCCGGGCCCGCATCCGCGTCCACGGGAAGGCCCCCGTCCCACCTGCCGCCCGCACCGGACCGCCGTCCGGGGCCGGACGTGCCGCGCGTACCGGGCGGACGGCGCCCGTCGTCGGACGCCGGGGCCGGTCCCGATCCGAGGTCCGCGGCGGGCGGGGCGTCCGCCCCGGGGCCCGGCACCCGTGCTCCCGGCGGCCCGCCGCGCCCCGAGCGGCCTCCCGTCGTACCGGGGCCCGCCACCCCCGACTCGGGGACGGCACGCCCCCTGCCGCCCGAACGGCCTCCCGGCGCACCGGGCCCGTACTCGTCCGAGCTGCCTCCGGCCGCGCCCGGCCCGAACCCGCCTTCCGCAGCGCCCGGCCCGAACCCGCCTGAACGGCCTTCCGCCGCGCCGGACCAGTACCGGTCCGAACGGCCTTCCGCAGAGTCGGGTCCGCCCCTGCCCGAACGGCCGCCCGCCGCGCCGGGTCCGAACCCTCCCGAGCTGCCTCCCACCGCGCCGGGCCCGTACTCGTCCGAACGGCCCTCCGCCGCGCCCGGCCCGAACCCGTCCGGACCGACCCCGTCGCGACCGACCCCGTCCGGGCCGGCGCCGTCCGACGAGCCGATGGCCCGGCCGGGCCGCTGGGAGCGAGGACCGGTGACGGGGCCCGGCGCGGACACGGGCGCGCCCGCCCGGCCGACGCCCTCCTCGGATCCCTGCTCCTCCGGTCCCGGCTCCCCAGCACCCGGCCCCTCTGATTCCAGCCCCTCCGACCCCGGCTCCTGGGAGCCCACCCACTGGGAGCCCACTCCCTGGGAGCCCCCGTCCTGGGACCTTCCGCGCCCCGCCCCGGCCGCGCCCGCGTCCCCGCCGGCCGGCCCGGAACCATCGGCGTCCGCTCCTCGGGAACAAGCACCGCACACCCCCCGGGAACCCGCCCCGCACACGCCCCGGGACGCCCGGAGCGCGGTGCCCTCCGCCCCCGCGTCCGACCGGGTGCCCGCGTCGAGGGCGCCGTCGGACGGGTCGCCGGAACCCGTGTCCGCGCCCGCCGTACCCCCGGAGCCCGGGGCGGACGTCCTGCCCAGCACCACCGGCGGCTTCCGCACGCCCCCGCCCGAGGCGCCCCCCGGGGACCAGGCGGAGGCCGGGCCCCGGGAGACGGTCCTGTCCGTCGTGGAACCGCCGCCCCCCGCCGGTCACGTCGGCTCCGGGCCGCCCACCTACGCCCCCGAACCGACCGCGCTGCCGCCCGCCGAGCCCGACGAGCTCGGTGACCTGGTCGCCGACACCGTGCTGGACGGAGCGCGGTACGGGGCGAGCACGCTGCGGGCCGTGTCCCTGCGCGGGGACTCCGCGCGCTACCGGGGCGAGCCGCGCCGGGACGCGCTGCTCACCGCCCGGTTCGGCACCGGCGAGCAGGCACTCGTCCTGGTGGCGATGGCGACCGGCGCGCGCGCCACCTCGGGCGCGCACCGCGCCGCGGCGGAGGCGTGCCGATGGATCGGGCAGGCCGTCGGACGCAGCCACGAACGGCTCTCCGAGGACATCAGGGCCGCCCGGCGCGGCGAGCTGAAGTCGGGACTGCACCGGCTCACCGACCGCAGCCTCGGCAAGCTGCGGGCGAGCGCGGCGGAGCAGGGCGTCGAACCGGAGGAGTACACCGCGGGCCTGCGCTGTCTGCTGCTGCCCGCCGATCCCCAGTGCCGGACGCGGGTCTTCTTCGGCGTCGGCGCGGGCGGACTGTTCCGGCTACGGGACGGCGAGTGGCAGGACATCGAGCCCCGGGTCACCGACACGGCCGGGGAGCCCGTCGTCGGCTTCGGATCGCCGCCGCACGAGACCCCCGGGGGCGACCGGCTCACCATGGACCTGGGCATCACGACACCGCCGAGCCCGTACGAGCCCGCTCCCCGGCCGCCGGGGGCCCCCTTCCGGTTCCGGGCCTCCGTCGCCCGCCCGGGTGACACGCTCCTGCTGTGCACGGGCGGTCTCGCGGAGCCGTTGCGCGGCGAGCCCGAACTGGCCGAGCACCTGACGACCCGCTGGGCGGAGGGGGAGCCGCCGGGCCTCGCCGCGTTCCTCGCGGACGCCTCCGTGCGGGTCAAGGGGTACGCCGACGACCGGACGGCCGCCGCCGTGTGGGAGGCGTAACCGCGCCCGGTGTGAATTCATGGAACCGAGGGACGAGCCGCCGGGTGGAGGAGGGGACCCGGGTACCCGAGGGCTTCCAGGACCACGAAGAGGTGTGTGCGGCATGGCCAAGCAGAACGTCGCCGAGCAGTTCGTCGACATCCTCGTCCGCGCGGGTGTCGAGCGGCTGTACGGGGTCGTGGGCGACAGCCTCAACCCGGTCGTGGACGCGATCCGGCGCAACGCGGCCATCGACTGGATCCAGGTCCGGCACGAGGAGACCGCCGCGTTCGCCGCGGGCGCCGAGGCCCAGGTCACGGGCCGGCTCGCGGCCTGCGCCGGGTCCTGCGGCCCGGGCAACCTGCACCTCATCAACGGGCTGTACGACGCGCACCGCTCCATGGCCCCGGTGCTGGCCCTCGCCTCGCAGATCCCCTCCGGCGAGATCGGCCTCGGGTACTTCCAGGAGACCCATCCCGACCAGCTGTTCCGCGAATGCAGCCACTACAGCGAACTGATCTCCAACCCCCAGCAGATGCCGCGGCTCCTCCAGACCGCCATCCAGCACGCGGTGGGCCGGTCCGGGGTCAGTGTGGTCGCGCTGCCCGGCGACATCGCCTCCCGGCCCGCCCCGGACAGGACCGTCGAGACCGCGCTCGTCACCTCCCGGCCCACCGTCCGGCCCGGTGACGCCGAGATCGACGAGCTGGTCGCGATGATCGACGCGGCGGAGAAGGTCACCCTGTTCTGCGGCAGCGGCACGGCGGGCGCGCACGCCGAGGTCATGGAGTTCGCCGAGAAGATCAAGTCGCCGGTCGGCCACGCGCTGCGCGGCAAGGAATGGATCCAGTACGACAATCCCTTCGACGTCGGGATGAGCGGGCTCCTCGGCTACGGGGCGGCCTACGAGGCGACCCATGAGTGCGATCTCCTCGTCCTGCTGGGCACCGACTTCCCGTACAACGCCTTCCTCCCCGACGACGTCAAGATCGTGCAGGTCGACGTGCGGCCGGAGCATCTGGGGCGGCGGTCGAGGCTGGACCTGGCGGTGTGGGGCGACGTGCGGGAGACCCTGCGCTGTCTGACCCCGCGGGTGCGGCCCAAGGGGAACAGGCGATTTCTCGACAAGATGCTGAAGAAACACGCGGACGCGCTCGAGGGGGTCGTCAAGGCCTACACCCGCAAGGTCGACCGGCACGTCCCGATCCACCCCGAGTACGTCGCCTCCGTACTCGACGAACTCGCGGACGACGACGCGGTGTTCACGGTCGACACCGGGATGTGCAACGTCTGGGCGGCCCGCTACATCTCCCCCAACGGCAGCCGCCGGGTGATCGGTTCGTTCTCGCACGGGTCGATGGCGAACGCGCTGCCGATGGCGATCGGCGCCCAGTTCACCGACCGAGGGCGCCAGGTCGTGTCGATGTCGGGCGACGGCGGGTTCTCCATGCTGATGGGCGACTTCCTCACCCTCGTGCAGTACGACCTGCCGGTGAAGGTCGTTCTCTTCAACAACTCGGCTCTCGGCATGGTGGAGTTGGAGATGCTGGTCGCCGGGCTGCCCTCCTACGGCACCACGAACAAGAACCCGGACTTCGCGGCGGTGGCCCGGGCCTGCGGGGCGTTCGGCATCCGGGTCGAGAAGCCCAAGCACCTCGCCGGCGCCCTCAAGGACGCCTTCCGCCACAAGGGCCCGGCCCTCGTCGACATCGTCACCGACCCGAACGCCCTCTCCATCCCGCCGAAGATCAGCGCGGACATGGTGACCGGGTTCGCGCTCTCGGCGTCGAAGATCGTGCTGGACGGGGGCGTCGGCCGGATGGTGCAGATGGCCCGCTCCAACCTGCGCAACGTGCCCCGCCCGTAGGGCGTGTTGCGAAGATCCCGCCTGCCGCGCGCGCCCGGGTGCCGCGCGGCTCCGTTTCAGCCGGGGCTGGAGAGGGACCAGCCGTTGTTCCGGTACCAGTAGTACGGCAGGCCCTTGATGCCGCTGGTACGGAACGGGGCACCCTGGTCGTCGATCCGGACCGTGCCGCTGCGGCCCCGCGAGGACCAGTCGAGCTCCAGGTACCAGCGGCAGTCGCAGTCCTCGGTCAGGGCGTTGACCTCCAGCACCTGGGGGTCCTCCACGGACACCCGGAAGGGCGGGCGCAGGACCTTCGGGCCCGTTCCGTCGTCGCTCGCGATCGGGTCGGCGACGGGCCGGTCCTTGTCCAGGTCGACGGTGAACGAGCCGAGTCCGAGGTCGCCGCCGCACCCGCCGCCGGTGGAGTAGGCCCTGCCCTTCAGCGGGGCCGACCGTCCGACGACGTGCACCCGCAGCGCCTCCAGGACCACGGCCGCGTCGGAGCGCCCCTGCACCGTGATGTCCACGATCGTCGCCTCGCCGTGCACCCCGTTCTGTGTCTGCGCCCACGGGGAGGCGTCCTGCGGGGCCGGGGGCGGCGGCACCTGCTCGGGCGCCTTGTCGATGACGTAGACGTGGCCGCAACCGACCGCCCAGCGGTGGGAGTTCACGGTCCAGGTGAGCGGGGGACCGGTCACGGCGGGGGCGGGGGAGGGGCTCCTGGACGGGCTCGGCGAGGCGGCGGGGCCGCCGGACGCGCTCGGCGTCGGGGAGCCCGACGGCCGGCCGTGCTTGCCCGAGGGGGACGCGGACGGTGTCGCCGAGTCGCGCCGCCCGCCCGCCGCCTTCGCGGTCGGCGTGACGGACGCCCGGTCGTCGGCGTCCTTCGAGGAGTGCCGGGAGGGCAGGGCGGACAGGCTGCCCAGGGTCGCGATCAGCGCGGTCACGACGGCCGCGGTGACCACGGCGCGACGCCGGAACCGGCGCTTGCGCGGCGCCCCGTCCCGGGCGGTGTCGCCGTCCGCGGGGTGTTCGCCGGGCACGGCCGCGAGGTCCGTGACCGGCGGCAGCGCGTCGAACGTACCCGGCGCGCTCCCCGGCGGGGGCGTTCCGCCGGCCTCACCGGGGCCCGGCCCGGTCCCGGACCCGGGGGCCCGCAAGGCGTCGGGCTCGTTCCCGGACTCAGGGGTGCGCGTGGCGTCCGGCCCGGTCCCGGACTCCGGGGTCTGCGCCGCGTCCGGCCAGGCCCCGGAAGCGGGGGCCTCCGTGGCGTCCGGCCAGGTGCCGGGCTCCGGGGCTCCCGCCGTGTCCTGCCAGGGCCCGGACTCCAGGGCTCCCGCCGCTTCCTGCCCGGACTCCGACGGGGCCTCTCCCCTGCCCTGCCCGGGTCCGGGCGCCGCCGTCCGGGAGCGCTGACGGGCCGCCACCGCCAGGATCCACAGGCGGTGGAGCTCGATCCGTTCGGCCGGCTCCGCCCCGCACAGCGTGGCGAACCGCTCCACGGACGCGAAGCCGAGCGGGACCGCCTCCCCGGAGCAGTACCGGTGCAGGGTCGAGGCGTTCATGTTCAGACGACGGGCGAGAGCCGCGTAACTGCGGTCGGTGCGGCCCTTCAAGTGCCGCAGCAGCGCCGCGAATTCCTCGACCTCGTCCGGGGATGACACCGTTTCCTCCGTTCCCGTCCCAGGACGGCATCCCAGGCACTCCTCATGTAGGAGGCGGCAGGGCTTGGGACGGTTCCATCCCGGGCCCCGGCTGGCCCCCGCGCCCTCCTAGCGGGCGGGACGCAGCCGGAGGGTGAGGATCTGGAACGGCCGCAGCTCGATCTCCTCGGGTGCCTCGTGCAGCGGCCGTTCGAGCAGGTCGGTCACCTCGGCGCGGGCGACCGGGAAACCGGCGGTCACCTTCGCGCGGGCCCGCCCGCCCCGCGACTCGTACAACCGCACCACCACGTCGCCGCCGCGGTCCTCGGCGAGCTTGACCGACTCGACGGTGACGGCCGGGTGGTCCACGCTCACCAGGGGCGCGACCGCCGGCACCGCGGCCCGGCGCAGCGGCAGGTTGAGCGCGAGCCCCTCCGCCACGGCGTCGCCCACCCCGGCGCCGGGCAGCAGCGCGTACGTGAACCGGTGCGTGCCGAGATCGGTCTCGGGGTCGGGGCTGTGCGGAGCGCGCAGCAGGGTCAGCCGTACGGTCGTGCCGAGGCCGTCGGCGCCGGGGGTGCGGGTCACGTCGTGGCCGTACGTCGAGTCGTTGAGCACCGCCACGCCGTACGACTCCTCCGCGACCCGGAGCCACCGGTGGGCGCAGATCTCGAAACGGGCCGCGTCCCAGCCGGTGTTGGCGTGGGTGGGACGGTGGACGTGGCCGAACTGGATCTCGGCGGCGGAGCGTTCGGCATGGACGTCGAGCGGGAAGGCGGCCTTGAGGACCTTCTCCGACTCCCGCCAGTCGACGTCGGTCACGATGTCCAGCCGGCGGCTCGCGGCGTCCAGCCGGAACTCCTGGGTGATCCGGGAGGATCCGAAGGTCCGGGTGACGCGCACGGCGGCCCGCAGCGGTCCGCTCTCCACCAGGTCCACCGACTCCGCGGCCGTGAGGTCCGTGCGGGTGCGCCGGTAGTGCCGGTCGATGTCCCAGGCGTCCCAGGCGTTGGGATGGTCGGGGTGGAGCTGGAGCAGGTTTCCGGGGCCGCACAGCACCTCCCGGCCGTGCGCGAGGTCCCGGACGGAGGCGAGCAGCCCGTCGGCGTCGATCACCACACGCAACCGGTCGTTCTCCAGCACCACGGTGTCCCCGCGCCGTTCGGCCCGGACGGTGGGGCCGCCGGGCCCGCCGGGCAAGGGGGCGGTGCCCAGCCCCGGCACCGTCACCAGCGCGTCCCCGGTCACCTCCGTCCGCTCGTACGGCGAGGCGTTCAGCACCGCGGCCGGTCCTGACCCCAGCGCCCGGACCGCGGCCGCGGTGATCTCCTCGATCTCGGCGAGCACCCGCGCGTAGGTCTCGCGCGCCTCCCGGTGCACCCAGGCGATCGAGGAGCCGGGCAGGATGTCGTGGAACTGGTGCAGCAGCACCGTCTTCCAGATCCGGTCCAGCGCGTCGTACGGGTAGCTGTACGAGGTGTCGCGCACGGCCGCCGTGGCGCACCACAACTCGGCCTCGCGCAGGGCGTGTTCGCAGCGGCGGTTGCCCTGCTTGGTCTTGGCCTGGGTGGTGTAGGTGGCCCGGTGCAGTTCCAGGTACAGCTCGCCCGACCACACCGGGGCCCCGGACCCGTACTCCTGCTCCGCGGCGGTGAAGAAGGCTTCCGGCTTCTCGATCTCGACCGTGGGGGAGCCCTCCAGGGACCGAAGCCGGCGGGCCTTCTCCAGCATCTCCCGGGTCGGGCCGCCCCCGCCGTCGCCCCAGCCGAACGGGGCCAGGGAGCGGGTGGCCGGTCCCTTCTCCGCGAAGTTGCGCTCGGCATGGGCGAGTTCACGGCCGTGGAACTGCACGTTGTAGGTGTCCACGGGCGGGAAGTGGGTGAAGACGCGGGTGCCATCGATGCCCTCCCACCAGAAGGTGTGGTGGGGCATCTTGTTGGTCTGGTTCCAGCTCAGCTTCTGGGTGAGGAACCAGCGGACGCCTGCGAGCTTGGCCAGTTGCGGGAAGGCGGCGGTGTAGCCGAAGGAGTCCGGCAGCCAGATCTCCTCGGTCTCGACGCCGAGTTCCTCCAGGAAGAACCGCTTGCCGTGCACGATCTGGCGGGCCAGCGCCTCTCCGCCGGGCATGTTGGCGTCGGACTCCACCCACATCGAGCCCACCGGCGCCCAGTTGCCGTCCCGGACGGCCTTCTTGATGCGTTCCCAGATGTGCGGCTGGTGCTCCTCGACCCAGGCGTACTGCTGGGCCTGGGAGCAGGAGAACACCAGTTCCGGGTAGTCGAGGGCCAGCGCGGTGACGTTGGCGAACGTGCGGGAGGCCTTGCGGACCGTCTCGCGCAGCGGCCACAGCCACGCCGAGTCGATGTGCGCGTGCCCGGTCGCCGAGATGCGGTGCGCGCTCGCCGCAGCGGGCCGCGCCAGCACGTCCGTCAGCTCGGCCCGGGCCGCCGCGGCCGTGCCGGACACGTCGTGCAGGTCGAGGGCGTCGAGCGCGTTCTCCAGGGCACGCAGGATCTCGTGCCGCCGCGGCCGCTGCGGATCGAGCTCGTACATCAGCTCCGAGAGGACCTCGATGTCGAGGACCAGATGCCACACGTCCTCGTCCAGTACGGCGAGATCGGCAGCCGCGAATCGGTAGATCGGCCGATCCCCCGCGGTCAGTACGTCTCCCAGACGCGTGGGTTCGAAGCCGTGCAGGACGGCGGGGTTCGCCGCCGCCTCCAGGAGCAGGCTCACCGCCTCGCCGCCCCCGGCCGGCGCGCCCACCGTCAGATGGCGGTTGCGGGGATGGATGCCCTTGAGGGGGACGCCCGCGGTGTCGTACAGCAGGCCCTCCGCCTGGAAGCCGGGTCCGTCCCCGGTGAACCCGGGGTCGATCACCACCTCCACGGGGCGCCCCGCCCATTCCCCGGGCACCCGGCCCTCGATGCGGAACCAGCTCGTAGACCAGGGCTTTCCCCATGGGGTTCCGGTCGTGAACGGCTCGTAGGAGGCCTGGAGCGCCTGCCCGACGGGCACCGGCTCACCCGGAACGTGCCACACCGACAGCGTGAGCGGCACCCGTTCGCCGTACTGCGCGGGGCGCAGGAACTGCCGCAGCGCGCGCTCCAGACGGGCCTCCACCAGCGAACGGTCGTCGTGCACGGCTGCTCCTTCGTCCCCGGACGGCTCTGTCGAACCCTTCACTTCCCCGTGCGGGCGGCGCGCACCCGCGGCCGTACGGCAGCCGGCCGATGATTCGGCATGACTGTCACGATCCAGAAGAGGGCATGGATCCCGTGAACGTGTTCGAGCAGAGGGGACCCGACATCGGCACGCAGGCGGGGGTCATGAAAAGGCAGGCATCAGGAGGTGGTCCCATGACCAAGGGGGCGATCTCCACCGATCCAGTGGAGGAAGCGTCCGACGGGGCGACGGACCGACCGGACGGCGCGCAGCTGAGGCGCCGGCTGGGCAAGGCGGACCTGAGGGCGGTGCCCGAGGCGCGCAAGGCGCTGAGGGAGCTCTTACGGTACTGGGGGAAACCGGGCGGGGCCGAGACGGCAGAGCTCTTGACCAGCGAGCTCGTCACCAACGCACTGATCCACACGGACGACGACGCCGTCCTGACGGCGACCATCGGACCGCGCGGACTGCGCGTGGAGGTCCGGGACTTCGTGGCCCGCAGGCCCCGGCTGTGCGTACCGAACGCCGACGACGGTACGCACGGCAGAGGTCTCGTCCTCGTCCAGTCCCTGGCCGACGCGTGGGGCGTACGGTCGCACGGGGTGGGCAAGGCGGTGTGGTTCGAACTGAACGGCGGCGCGGTGTAGGAACACCACGCCGCCGCCGTCGTGTCCGGGCCCGGCCGGGACTCCGGCCGGGCCCGGGACCCGGTCGATCAGCCGAACTGCTGCTCGAGGTCCTTGAGCTTGCGCTCCAGGGAGTCGAGCCGGGGCAGGGCCATCGTGTCGTCCTCCGTGGTGAGGTCGACGGTGATCGGCTCAGTGCTCTTGCGGACGGGCGAGAGCGAGGGCCGCGATCGTACGGGCAGTTGCTCCGCGGTGGATATGGCAGGCTCCGTGGAGGCTCCGGCGGGTGCCCGCTCCACGGTCGTGGTCTCCAGTTCCCGGGCGGCGCCGCGGCCGGGGAAGCCCCGGTGGCCCCGGCTGAGCGCCTTCAGGTGCGCCCGCTCGACCCGCTCCTCGTTGCGCCGGCGCAGCCGGTTCTGCTCCTTCTGCCGCCGGTCCTCGCGCACCTCGTCCACGGCCTCGTCCAGCGACCGGACGTTCTCCAGCAGCATCAGCGACCACGCGCTGTACGTCTCGCGGGGCGCCCGCAGCCAGCGGACGATACGGATCTGCGGCAGCGGACGCGGCACCAGGCCCTGCTCGCGCAGGGCGGCCCGGCGGGTCTGCTTCAGGGCCCGGTCGAACAGGACCGCGGCCGACAGGGACATCCCCGCGAAGAACTGCGGAGCGCCCGCGTGGTCCACGCCCCGGGGAGCGTGCACCCAGTTGAACCAGGCAGCGGCACCGGCGAAGGTCCACACGAGTATGCGGGAGCCGAGCGCCGCGTCACCGTGGCTGGCCTCGCGCACCGCGAGGACGGAACAGAACATCGCCGCGCCGTCCAGACCGAACGGGACGAGGTACTCCCAGCCGTCCGAGAGGCCGAGGTTCTGCTGGCCGAAGCCCACCAGGCCGTGGAAGGAGAGTGCCGCCGCGACGGCGGCGCAGCAGAACAGCAGGACGTAGGACGCCGTGCCGTAGACGGCCTCCTTACGCCTGCGCCGCTCCTCGGTGCGCTCCCACGAGTCGTCGCTGCTCGTGCTGTCCCCGGACCGCTTGCCGCGTGCGAGCACCGCCACCGCCGCCAGCAGGCCCAGGAGCAGAACGGCACCCGGAAGCAGCCAGTTCAGCGATATGTCGGTCAGTCTCATCCGGTGTCCCTTGCATTGGGATAGGGCGTAACGCCCGCCATAGTGGCCCAATCACATCGGCCCTCAGGGGGTTTCGGGGCAAGAGGCCGCCAAGGAAGTGCAAGAAGGTGCGCAGGGCGACTGTCTGCTCGAACTGCCGCACGAGGGACGGGAGTTGAGTACGAATAAGACTACCCATACGGATGGTTCCGCGGACGGTTCCCGTGACAGGTGAGGAAAATGTGAAGCGTCTGTGACCTTCGTGCCGCCGGTGTCTCAACTCGCCTCGGCGACGGCCGACTTGGCGATCCGATCCGCGTCGCAGGTGCGCGGGCAGGTGAGGCAGGTGTCGGCGGGGCGCAGCGTGTAGAAGAGGCAGCAGCTCACCCGGTCGCGGGTCGGCAGGGGTTCCCCGTCGGCACCGGTCAGTTCGCGGAAGCCGGCCGAACCCGCGTACGGGCCGGTCGAGCCCGGCAGCAGCAGCTCCAGCTCGCGCAGCGCGCGCCCCTCCTCGCCGAGCAGCCGCGCCACGTACCAGAGGCCCTCGGTCACCTCGTCCGTCGCCATGCCCCACAGCGCCCGGCCCCGGCGTCGCATCCGCGGCCCGAATCCGTCGAGCAGGGGTTCCAGGTGCTCGGCCACCGCGGCCCGCACCTCCGCGCGCAGCGCCTCCTCGTCCGGTACGACCCGGGCGCCCGGCAGCGTGGCGGCCGGATCGTCCGGCAGACAGGCGAACGTGGTGACCCGGACGGCCATCCGGCCCTGCTCGCGCCCGAACGTGACGTCGTCCACGGTCAGCCGGGGCACCCGGCGGGTCAGGAACCACGGCACGGTGATCAGCAGGCAGGCCGGCCAGGCGTACCGGTGCAGTCCGAAGCCCGCCACGACGTCGGGCCGGCCGCGGGTGCCGTAGTCGCGGACCACCTGGGCCTCGTCCCAGGCGAGGAACGCGTCCAGGTCCGGCCCGCCCTCCGCGAGCCGGGCGGCGGCTGCCCAGCCCGGGCCCCGGGGGGCCGTCTCGTCCGCCGCCAGCTCGGTAACGCCCAGGGCGGGGAACACCTCGCTCAGCCGCGCGTAGGCGTCCGCGACGGGTGAAGCGGGGCCCGGCGCGGCGGTGGCGGCGGCCGGGGCGGCTTCGGCGGACAGGGCGGGAGCGGGCATGCGGAACCATCGCTTCACGATCGTTAGCAGGTAAGCCTTACCTTACCCCGTCGTGCGGGTGTTTGAACTGGGGCCGCGTGCGCCTATCGTGCTTGACCTACGGGTAACAACCGGCGCCACACCACGGCCGGTGATCCCGCCCGACGACCCCCGTACCACCGACCCCAGTGACACCCACC
Source organism: Streptomyces aureus (assembly GCF_000725495.1). GTDB lineage: Bacteria > Actinomycetota > Actinomycetes > Streptomycetales > Streptomycetaceae > Streptomyces > Streptomyces aureus_B. Next base: position 398,803 of record NZ_JNZD01000013.1, on the reverse strand, counting down.
CGGAGGAGGAACCGTGGAGCAGACCGGTCCGCGCGACGCGCGCGGCTCCGCCGGGTCCTGGGCCCCCTTCCGGGTTCCCCGGCAGACGGGGCCGGTGGACGCGGGGCGGACCTGGGGAGTGCCCGCGGGACTAACGGGCGACGCCTTCGGCGCGGGCCCGACGCCCGCGGGACTCACGGGCGACGCCTTCGGCGCCGGCCCGGGCAGCGGCACCCCCGCCGTCCTGGCCTCGGCCCGCGGCGAGCACACGCACAGCGAGACACCGATCCCGCACCCGCGGACCGAGGACCCCACCGCACACGCGGACGCCGGCAACACCGGTGACGCGCGCACGGACGGACGCGGCCCTGCCGCGGACACTGAGAGCACCCGCCCCGTACGCGCCGAGGGTTCCCGCCCTGCCGCAGGCGCCGAGAATGCCCGCCCCGGACGCACCGAGGGGCCCTGCCCGGCCGCGGACGCCGAGAGCTCCCGCCCTGCACGTGCCGAGGGGTCCCGCCCGGCCGCGGACGCCGAGAGCTCCCGCCCCGTACGCGCCGAGGGTCCTCGTCCCGCCGCGGACGCCGAGAACGCCCGCCCCGTACGTGCCGAGGGCTCCCGCCCTGCCGCGGGCGCCGAGAACGCCCGCCCCGTACGCGCCGAGGGTCCTCGTCCCGCCGCGGACGCCGGGCCCGTACACGGGGGCGGACCGCGCCCGCAGAGCGCCCGCCCGGAACCGGGCTCCGGCAATGGCCGGTCCACGCTGCCGGAGGAGCCCCGCCGGGCCGTGCGTGAGCCGGACGCCGGTGCGGCGCGCGCGGAGGGCGCCCGTTCCGCGCGTGCGGACGAGACCCGTCCGGCCGTACGACGGGAGAGCGCGCACGCCGTACGGGTCGAGGACCCCCGCCCGGCCGTGCGCGAGCCGGAGGCCGGTTCCGCGCGCGCGGCGGAAGCCCGGTCGGCCGTGCGGCCGGACGACGTCCGGGGCGTGCGGGCCGGCGAGGCGCGGCCCGTCGTGCGTGCGGAGGGGGTGCGGCCCGTCGTGCAGCGCGCCTCCGTGCGGGGGCAGATCCTCGACGCCCTGCGCACCGCCCTCGTCGCCGGCGAGCTCGCCCCCGGCGAGGTCTACTCGGCGCCCGCGCTCGGCGAACGCTTCGGGGTCTCGGCGACCCCCGTGCGGGAGGCGATGCAGCAGCTCGCCCTCGAAGGCGCCGTCGAGGTCGTCCCCAACCGGGGGTTCCGGGTCGTCGAGCGCGGCACCCGGGAAGTGGCCGAACTCGCCGAGATCCGGGGCCTGATCGAGGTCCCCGTGATGCTCCGGCTCGCGCGCACCGTGCCCGCCGCCCGCTGGGCCGAGCTGCGCCCGCTCGCCGAGGCCACCGTGCGGGCGGCCTCCTCGGGCTGCCGCGCGACCTACGCGGAGTCCGACCGCACCTTCCACCGGGCGGTCCTCTCCCTCGCGGGCAACGAGCAGTTGGTACGCATCGCCGACGACCTGCACCGCCGGGCCCAGTGGCCCCTCGTCGGCGGACCCGTCTCCCGGGGCCGCGCCGACCTGGTGGCCGACGCGGCCGAACACACCGCGCTGCTGGAGGCGTTGATCGCCGAGGACCTGACGGTGGTCCAGGCACTGGTACGGGAACACTTCACCGGCGCGACCTGAGCCACCCCGGATCCCCGACACCCCTGGATCCAGGCACCCCGGGTCCTCGTGCCCCGGCGCTCTCGCGCCCTGCACCCCGGATCCACGGGACCCCGGATTCCCGGCACCCGCACCCCGGATCTCCAGATCCTTGAGGCTTCCGGGTCCCCGGCAACACGATCCGCCCCGCCCCAGCCGCCGTAAGCGGGCCGCGCGGGGCGGCAATGCCCGTCACGGGTCCCGTGTCCGCCCGGTGCGTGCCGTCAGGCCGTTGCCGCCGGGGGCGACAACTGGTCCGCCAGCCACAGGGGGACGCCGCCGAGGAGGCGGAACAGCCGGCCCGCCTCCGCCCGCAGCCGTGACGCCTCCGGTTCGGTCTCGGCGTCGGCGAGCGAGGCCAGCGCCGGTGCCGTACCGACGAGATAGCCCAGCTCCTCCCGGATCCGCAGGGATTCGGCGAAGCCGTGCCGGGCCTCCGCCAACTCCCCCTCGCGCAGGGCGATCCCGGCGAGGTGCCGCCAGGTGAAGGACAGCAGCAGCGCGTCGTTCTGGGCGGTCGCGCCCGCGTGCGCCCTGCGGTACGCGGCACGGGCCGCCTGCGGCGCGTGGGCGAGGTTCTCGGCGAGCAGCCCGCGCCGGAAGTCCAGCAGGGCCCGCCCCGGCGCGCCCGGCGCGAGCAGCGCAGCGGCCCGCCCCAGTGCGGCCCGTGCCTCGTCGGCGCGGTCGCGCACGCTCAACAGGGTCGCGGCGTAGGCGAGTTGACCCCGCTCGCAGGCCGCGGCGCCCCGCTCGTCGTCGCTCTGGGCCAGCGCCTCCGCAGTGCGCAGCGCGTCCTCCGCCTCGGCCCAGCCCTGCTCGGTGTAGAGACAGCGCTCCACCAGGAGCGACGCTCTCTGCAGCGCGGGCGCCGCGGCGAGCGGCTGGATCAGCGCTGCCGCGTCGGCCCAGCAGGCCCGCGAGCGCAGCCGCCATACCGCGGTCTGGAGTGGATCGTCCCCTGCAGTCGTTCCGGTACCAGACATGGCGGTATGCGCCACGTTGCCCTCCCCGAGCACACCATTGAGCTGTTGAGTGCTGGCATCTCAGCATGGATCACGGGGCCCGGCCAAGAGGGTGGGTGAAGGATTTCACAAAGTCATGGGCCGCGCGGTGGGACGCGCGAGGCCGCTGGGGTCAGCTCATCCTCAGTGCCAGGAAGAAGTCCAACTTGTCCTCCAGGCGCGACAGATCACGACTCGTCAACTGCTCGATCCGTCCGACGCGGTAGCGCAGCGTGTTGACGTGCAGGTGCAGCCGGGCGGCGCAGCGGGTCCAGGAGCCGTCGCAGTCCAGGAACGCCTCCAGGGTCGGGATCAGCTCCGCGCGGTGCCGGCCGTCGTACTCGCGCAGCGGGTCCAGCAGCCGGGCGGTGAAGGCGCGGCGCACGTCGTCCGGGACGAACGGCAGCAGCAGGACGTGCGAGGCCAGCTCCTGGTGCCCGGCCGCGCAGACCCGGCCGGGCCGGGCGGCGGCGACCCGGCGGGCGTGCCGGGCCTCCTCCAGGGCCCCGCGCAGCCCCTCGGCCGAGTGCACGGCGGCGCTGACGCCGATGGTGAGCCGGCCGTCGCCGTCCAGACCGGCGGACAGCGGTTCGCGTACGGCGGCGAGCAGGGTGTCGGCGTGCAGGCCGGGCTCGCCGGCGTCCTCGTCGGAGGGGACCGCCGGAAGGGGGACGAGCGCGACCGCCTCGTCCCCCGTGTGGGCCACCGCGATCCGGTCCGAGTGCTCGGGACCCGGCGACAGCGGGTCGACCAGGATCTCCTCCAGGAGCGCCTGGGCGACCGGGCCGGCCTCGATCCCGCCGCCGTCCCACTCGACCCGCGCCACCACGACCTGCCAGTGCGGGGCCGCGCCGAGGCCCGGCAGCAGCACCGGCGCCGCCACCCGCAGCCGGGCCGCGATCTCGGCGGGCGCGGCGCCCGTCTGCACCAGTTCGAGGACCTCCTGGGCGAGCCGTCTGCGCACCGTGCGCGCCGCGTCCCGCCGGTCCCGCTCGACCGCGATCAGCTGGGTGACACCCTGGAGCAGATCGAGCCGCTCCTCGGGCCAGTCCCCGGCGTCCGCCTCGACCGCGAGCAGCCAGTCGGACAGCACGCTCTCGCGGACGTCCCGGGAGGCGGCCGGGGCGCGCCCCGCGGAGCGGACCGGGAAGAGCGAGTACATCGTCGGGCCGACCGTCACCCGGTGCGGTCCCCGGCGCCCGGTGCGGACGGCCGCGAGATGGGCGGCGGCCAGCTGGGCCCGGGTGTCCGCGGGCAGCGCCCCGCCCGCGAGCTTCGACCCCGCGATGGGCCGTCCGGCGGGCGAGAGGACCCAGGCGCGCAGATCGAGATCGGTGCCGAGGAGGTCGAGGACCACGTCCGGACCGCCGCCGGCCGGGCCCGAGGTCATCATCCGCCGGTGGCGCTCGACGACGGCGGCCAGATCGCCGGCGCGCTCGCCCGAGACCTGGCGCACGACGTGCTCGGTGATGGTGGCGAAGGCGACGGACTCGTTCACGGCGAACAGCGGCAGCCGGTGCCGGGCGCAGGCGACGACCAGGTCGTCGGGGATGTCGCCGAGCTCCGCCTCGCCCGCGGCCAGGGCCGCGACGCCGGTGCCCGCGAGGATGCGGACGAACGGCTCGGAGTCCTCGGCGTCGTGCCGCCAGGCGAGACCGGTGAGGACCAGCTCGCCGCCCGAGAGATAACGACTCGGGTCCTTGAGGTCGGTGGTCATCACACCGCGTACGGTGCGGTCCAGCTCGTCCTCGCCGCCGAGCAGCCGCAGGCCCAGCGCGTCCGTGTCGAGCAGTGCGCGCAGCCGCATTCTCGTCGCCGCCGTTCTTTGTCTCGAAATCTACGATGGATCGGGGTGAGGCCCGCCGGCCTCACGGCCCCGCGGAGCGGAGACCCGTGCCTCTGTTTCCAGGGGACTCCGTGTCTGTTTCCGGAGGAAAACGAAGAGGTTGCCGATGGCCTCGGTTCATACGAATCTACAAGATGCGCGCGCTGGCCAGCGAACTCCTTCATGGTTTTGGTGACTGACCGTGGCCCGGGACACCGCTGTGTACTGACCCCACTCCGCTGTGAGACCTCATGGAAGAGCCGAGGACGCCGCACCCGATCCGGCTCGACGAGACGCCCCACGAACCGAATGAAGAGAGCCACTCATGGACTTCCTTCGCCCCGCCAGTTGGGAGGAGGCGCTCGCCGCGAAGGCCGAGCACCCCACCGCTGTGCCGATTGCGGGCGGCACCGATGTGATGGTCGAGATCAACTTCGATCACCGCAGGCCCGAGTACCTCCTCGACCTGACCCGCATCGGCGAGCTGGGCGAGTGGGAGGCCGGCGGGGAGAGCGTGCGGCTGGGCGCCTCCGTCCCGTACACCCGGATCATGGAGAACCTGCGCCGCGAGCTCCCGGGTCTTGCGCTGGCCTCCCACACGGTGGCCTCCCCGCAGATCCGCAACCGCGGCGGCGTCGGCGGCAACCTCGGCACCGCCTCCCCGGCCGGCGACGCCCACCCGGCCCTCCTCGCGGCCGGCGCGGAGGTCGAGGCCGAGTCGGTGCGCGGTTCGCGGCTGATCCCGATCGACGACTTCTACACCGGCGTGAAGCGCAACGCGCTCGCGCCCGACGAGCTGATCCGCGCCGTCCGCATCAAGAAGGCGGACGGACCGCAGCAGTTCTCCAAGGTCGGCACCCGCAACGCGATGGTGATCGCGGTGTGCGCCTTCGGCCTCGCCCTGCACCCCGAGACCCGCACGGTCCGCACCGGCATCGGCTCGGCCGCGCCGACCCCGGTCCGCGCCCGGGCAGCGGAGGAGTTCCTGAACGCGGCGCTCGACGAGGGCGGCTTCTGGGACAACGGGAAGATCATCACACCTTCGGTGGCCAAGCAGTTCGCCACGCTGTGCTCCGCCGCCTGCAACCCCATCGACGACGTCCGCGGCACGGCGAGCTACCGCCGCCACGCGGTCGGCGTCATGGCCCGGCGCACGCTCACCTGGACCTGGGAGTCCTACCGCGGCACCGCCGCCCGCACGGAGGGAGTCGCGTAATGCGTGTCAGCTTCACGGTCAACGGCCGCCGCCAGGAGGCCGACGACGTCTGGGAGGGCGAGAGCCTCCTGTACGTCCTGCGCGAGCGCCTTGGGCTGCCCGGCTCCAAGAACGCCTGCGAACAGGGCGAGTGCGGCTCCTGCACCGTCCGTCTGGACGGGGTGCCCGTGTGCTCCTGTCTCGTCGCCGCGGGCCAGGCCGAGGGCCGCGAGATCGTCACCGTCGAGGGGCTGGCCGACTTCGCCAGGCAGCGCTCGGAGCACACCGGTTGCGCGACGGGTGCCTGCAACTCTGTCGGCGGAGACGGGATTTCACTCGACGAGGCGCAGCGCTGGGCCGCAAAGGGCCAGGACTCGCAGACCGGCGAAGGAGCCGAGCTCTCGCCCGTGCAGCAGGCGTTCATCGACGCCGGAGCCGTCCAGTGCGGCTTCTGCACCCCGGGACTGCTGATCGCGGCGGACGAGATGCTGGAGCGCAACCCGAACCCGACCGACGCGGACATCCGCGAGGCGCTGTCGGGCAACCTGTGCCGCTGCACCGGCTACGAGAAGATCATGGACGCGGTCCGCCTCGCGGCCGCCCGGCAGTCCGAGGCGGTCTGACCATGGGAACGACCGGTACACCCACGAACATCACCCAGGGCTCCGGGACCCGGGGCGGCATCGGCGAGTCCACCCTCCGCCCGGACGGCACCCTGAAGGTCACCGGGGAGTTCGCGTACTCCTCCGACATGTGGCACGAGGACATGCTGTGGGGCCAGATCCTGCGCTCCACCGTGGCCCACGCCGAGATCGTGTCCATCGACACGGCCGAGGCGCTCGCCACCCCCGGCGTGTACGCCGTCATGACGTACGACGACCTGCCCACCGAGGTGCGCCACTACGGCCTGGAGATCCAGGACACCCCGGTCCTCGCGCACGGCAAGGTACGCCACCACGGCGAGCCCGTCGCCATCGTCGCCGCCGACCACCCCGAGACCGCCCGCCGCGCCGCCGCGAAGATCAAGGTGGAATACCGCGAGCTGCCGGTGATCACGGACGAGGCGTCCGCCACCGCGCCCGGCGCGGTCCTGGTCCACGAGGGCCGCACCGACCACCACATCGGCCACGTCCCGCACCCCAACATCGTGCACCGCCAGCCGATCGTCCGCGGCGACGCCGGACAGGCCGCGCTCGGGGCCGACTTCGTCGTCCGGGGCGAGTACACCTTCGGCATGCAGGACCAGGCGTTCCTCGGCCCCGAGTCCGGACTCGCCGTCCCCGCGGAGGACGGCGGCGTCGAGCTCTACATCGCCACCCAGTGGCTGCACTCCGACCTGCGCCAGATCGCCCCGGTCCTCGGCCTGCCCGAGGACAAGGTCCGGATGACCCTCTCCGGCGTCGGCGGGGCCTTCGGCGGCCGCGAGGACCTGTCGATGCAGATCCACGCCTGTCTGCTGGCCCTGCGCACCGGCAAGCCCGTCAAGATCGTCTACAACCGCTTCGAGTCCTTCTTCGGACACGTCCACCGCCACCCCGCCAAGCTCACCTACGAACACGGGGCGACCAAGGACGGCAGGCTCACGCACGTCAAGGCGCGGATCGTGCTCGACGGCGGCGCGTACGCCTCGGCCTCCCCGGCGGTCGTCGGCAACGCCTCCTCGCTCGGCATCGGCCCCTACGTGGTCGACGACGTCGACATCGAGGCCATCGCCCTCTACACCAACAACCCTCCGTGCGGCGCGATGCGCGGCTTCGGCGCGGTCCAGGCGTGTTTCGCCTACGAGGCCCAGATGGACAAGCTCGCCGACGCGGTGGGCATGGACCGGGTCGCGTTCCGCCAGCTCAACGCGATGGAGCAGGGCTCGCTGCTGCCCACCGGCCAGCGCGTCGACTCGCCCGCCCCGGTCGCCGAACTGCTGCGCCGTGTCAAGGCGATGCCGCTCCCGCCCGAGCGGCAGTGGCTCTCCGCGGGCGAGGACGCCGACGTGCGCCAGCTGCCCGGCGGGCTGTCCAACACCACGCACGGCGAGGGCGTCGTCCGCGGGATCGGGTACGCCGTCGGCATCAAGAACGTCGGCTTCTCCGAGGGGTTCGACGACTACTCGACCGCCCGGGTCCGCATGGAGGTCGTCGGCGGCGTGCCCGTCGCCACCGTGCACACCGCGATGGCGGAGGTCGGCCAGGGCGGAGTCACCGTCCACGCCCAGATCGCCCGCACCGAGCTGGGCGTCGCCCAGGTGACCATCCAGCCGGCCGACACCCGGGTGGGCAGCGCCGGTTCGACGTCCGCCTCCCGGCAGACGTACGTCACCGGCGGCGCCGTCAAGAACTCCTGCGAACTCGTCCGCGAGAAGGTCCTGGAGATCGGCCGCCGCAAGCTCGGCACGTACCACCCGGCGTGGGCCACCGCCGAACTCCTCCTGGAGGGCGGCAAGGTCGTCACCGACGGCGGCGAGGTCCTCGCCGACCTCGTGGACGTGCTGGAGGACGAGGCCGTCGAGGTCGAGGCCGAATGGCGGCACCGCCCGACCGAACCCTTCGACCTGCGCACCGGGCAGGGCGACGGACACGTCCAGTACTCGTTCGCCGCGCATCGCGCCGTGGTCGAGGTGGACACCGAACTCGGGCTGGTCAAGGTCATCGAACTGGCCTGCGCCCAGGACGTCGGCAAGGCGCTCAACCCGCTGTCCGTCGTCGGCCAGATCCAGGGCGGCACCACCCAGGGCCTGGGCGTCGCGGTGATGGAGGAGATCATCGTCGACCCGAAGACGGCGAAGGTCAGGAACCCCTCCTTCACGGACTACCTGATCCCCACCATCCTCGACACGCCGACCATCCCCGTCGACGTGCTCGAACTCGCCGACGACCACGCCCCGTACGGGCTCCGTGGCATCGGTGAGGCCCCGACCCTGTCGTCGACCCCGGCCGTCCTCGCGGCGATCCGGAACGCGACGGGTCTCCAGCTCGACCGGACGCCGGTACGCCCCGAACACCTCACGGGGACCGCGTAGGAGCACGGCTCTCCGGGCGGCGCGTGGAACACCGCCGCGCCGCCCGGAGCACCGGTCGCCGCACCGCTCGCGGCACCGGACGGCCGACGCGGTGAACATCGCGTACGGCCGGCGACAGAACACCCGACGCGCCGGGCGGTGGCAGGAACGCCGCTTTGGCGCAGCGGGCACAACCACGCACCACGGCACCACCGTTCACGTTCGTCTCGGGCCGTCCCCCGGGTCGTGCGGCCGAACCACCTTCCCAAATCCCGCAGTCGCGCACGCGGCTGACCAGCCGTCAGGACGGCTGTGCGGGTGCCCCTTTGAACCTTGGGAGCAGGCCCACATGACCCAGCAGTCACTGGAGCCGAAGGCCACCGCGCCGGACGCGGGCGCGGGCAGCCGCGTCCCGGCGGGACGGTCCTGGCTCGACCGGTACTTCCACATCTCCCGGCGGGAGAGCTCGATCGCGCGTGAGGTGCGCGGCGGCGTCACCACCTTCATGGCGATGGCGTACATCCTGCTGCTCAACCCCCTCATCCTGTCCGGCAAGGACGTGGCGGGGGACACCCTCGGCCAGAAGGCCCTGATCACCGCCACCGCGTTCGCGGCGGCCTTCACCACCCTGCTCATGGGGTTCGTCGGCAGGGTGCCGCTGGCCCTCGCCGCCGGACTCTCGGTCTCCGGCGTGCTGTCCTCGCAGGTCGTCCCGCAGATGACCTGGCCGCAGGCCATGGGCATGTGCGTGATGTACGGCGTGGTCATCATGCTCCTGGTCGTCACCGGCCTGCGCGAGATGATCATGAACGCGATCCCACTGGCGCTCAAGCACGCCATCACCATGGGCATCGGGCTGTTCATCGCACTGATCGGCCTGGTCAAGGCCGGTTTCGTGCACCAGGGCAAGGCGACCCCCCTCACCCTCGGTCCGGCCGGCGAACTCGCCGGCTGGCCGGTGCTGCTCTTCGCCGCCACGCTGCTGCTGATCTTCGCTCTCCAGGCGCGCGGCGTCCCCGGAGCGATCCTCATCGGCATCGTCTCCGGCACGGTCGTCTCCGTGCTCCTCGACGCGACCGGCGTCATCGCCCCCGGACAGTGGGCCGGCGGCGCCCCCGAACTGCACGGCAGCGCCGTCTCGGCCCCGGACTTCTCGCTCTTCGGGAAGGTCGAGTTCGGCGGCTGGGACCACGTCGGCGCCATGACCGTCGGGATGATCGTCTTCACCCTGGTGCTCGCCGGGTTCTTCGACGCGATGGCCACGATCATCGGCGTCGGAACCGAGGCCGGACTCGCCGACTCCCAGGGGCGGATGCCCGGACTGTCGAAGGCGCTGTTCATCGACGGAGCGGGCGGAGCGGTCGGTGGAGTGGCCGGCGCCTCGGGCCAGACGGTCTTCGTCGAGTCCGCGACCGGCGTCGGCGAGGGCGCCCGTACGGGCCTGTCCTCCGTCGTCACCGGCGTCCTCTTCGCCGCCTGTCTGTTCTTCACCCCGCTCACGGCGATCGTCCCGGGCGAGATCGCGGCGGCGGCCCTGGTGGTCATCGGCGCCATGATGATGACCAACGCGCGCCACGTCGACTGGGCCGACCGCGCGACCGCCGTCCCCGTCTTCCTGACCGTCGTGATCATGCCCTTCACCTATTCGATCACCGCGGGCGTGGCCGCCGGCGTCGTCAGCTACGTAGTCATCAAGCTGGCCCAGGGCAGGGCCCGGGAGATCGGGGCCTTCATGTGGGGTCTGACGGCGGTGTTCCTCGTCTACTTCGCGCTGCACCCGATCGAGGGCTGGCTCGGCGTCCGCTGACGCCCGGGTCCCCGTCCCTTCCCCCTTCCGCGCAACCGCCGTCAAGGAGACCGAGACATGCTGGACATCGCCGAAGAACTGCACCGGTGGGTCGAGCAGGGCCGCGACTTCGCCGTCGCCACCGTGGTGGCGGTCGGCGGCAGCGCGCCCCGCCGTCCCGGCGCCGCGCTCGCCGTCGACTCCGACGGCACGGCGATCGGCTCGGTCTCCGGCGGGTGCGTGGAAGGGGCGGTCTACGACCTGTGCGTCCAGGCGCTGGAGGACGGCGGGACCGTCCTCGAACGCTTCGGCTACAGCGACGACGACGCCTTCGCCGTCGGCCTGACCTGCGGCGGCGTCATCGACATCCTGGTCACCCCGGTCCGCTCCCGCGACACCGACCGCCGGACGGTGCTCGCGGCGGCCCTGGCCGCCGCCGCTGCCGGCGAGGCCGCGGCCCTCGCACGGGTGGTCAGCGGCCCCGCCGAACTGCTGGGCCGGGCCCTGCTCGTACGCGCCGACGGCTCGCACGTGGGCGGCTTCGGCGCCCACCCGGCACTCGACCGCACGGTGACCGGCGAGGCGGCGGCCCAGCTGGACGCCGGCCGCACCGCCACCGTCGAGATCGGGGAGCAGGGCTCTCGTTGCGGAGCACCGCTCACGGTCCTGGTGGAGTCCTCGGTCCCGCCCCCGCGCATGATCGTCTTCGGGGCCATCGACTTCGCCTCCGCGCTGGTGCGCGTGGGCAAGTTCCTCGGCTACCGCGTGACGGTGTGCGACGCCCGCCCGGTCTTCGCGACGGCGGCCCGCTTCCCCGAGGCGGACGACATCGTCGTCGAGTGGCCCCACCGCTATCTGGAGCGCACCGAGGTCGACTCCCGCACCGTCCTGTGCGTCCTCACCCACGACGCCAAGTTCGACGTACCGCTGCTGCGGCTCGCGCTGCGGCTGCCCGTGGCCTACGTCGGCGCCATGGGTTCGCGCCGCACCCATCTGGACCGCAACGAACGGCTGCGCGAGGTCGGCGTCACCGAACTGGAGCTGGCCCGCCTCAGGTCGCCGATCGGACTGGACCTGGGGGCCCGGACCCCCGAGGAGACCGCGCTGTCGATCGCCGCGGAGATCGTGGCCGAACGGCGCGGCGGAAGCGGAGTCGCCCTGACCGGGGCGCACACCCCCATCCACCACGACGCCCCCGCGGCCCCGGCACGCCGGATCGGGTCGGTGGCCTGACCCCCGGGCGCCCGCGGTTTCCCGGGCGCTTCTTCCGTACCCCGTATTGACGCACGCGCGCCGCTCGGCCAACCTCCTGTGGGAGCGCTCCCGCACCTCCCTCCGCAAGTCCCTCGTGATTATTGCGAACCCGGAGTGAACCCGTATGAGACGACGCACCCCCATCTGGCTCGCCGCTCTGTCCGCCGGGCTGGCCGCCCTCCTCGCCGTGCCGCCCGCGCACGCCGCCGGGGCCACGCCCGCCGCCGGGACCGCAGGCCGCGGCCCGTCGCTGTACGTCCCCGACGCCAACCCGGCGGCCTACCGGCAGGCACTGGACCTCGTCCGGGCCGGCCGGGCCCGCGACGCGGCGGGCATCGTGGCGATGGTGAACACCCCGCAGGCCGTCTGGTTCGGCGACCAGACCCCGGCCGAGGTCGAGAAGGAGGTCCGCGCGGTGGTGCGCGACGCGGGCCGCAAGGGCGCCGTTCCCGCGCTCGCCCTGTACGACATCCCCGGCCGCGACTGCTCCAACTACTCGGCGGGCGGCGCCGCGGACACCGCCCAGTACAAGGAGTGGATCGACGCCGTGGCGCGCGGGATCGGACGCGGCGACGCGATCGTCGTCCTCGAACCCGACGCCCTCGCCCTGCTCCCCTCCGACTGCGGCCAGGACGACGCACAGGGCACGAAGAGCGCCGCGCGCTACACCGAGGTCAACTACGCGGTCGACTCCCTTGAACCGCTGCGCGGCACCCGGGTCTACCTCGACACCGGGCACCCGGGCTGGCACTCCGTCAACTCCATCGTGCCGCGGCTGATCGAGGGCGGGGTCGCCCGGGCCTCCGGCTTCTACACCAACGCCTCGAACTACAACACCGACGACGCCAACTCCTGGTACGGCAAGCTGATCTCGTCCTGTCTGGCGTACGCCGACGGCGGTGGCGACGTCGCCCAGTGCCCCAACCAGTGGTGGGCCCGGGCCGACGCCCAGACCTGGATCGACACGCACGTGACGACCCCGCCGTCCCGGATGAAGCACTTCGTCACGGACTCCAGCCGCAACGGCCGGGGCACCTGGACCCCGCCGTCGGGCAAGTACACCGACGCGCAGGACTGGTGCAACCCGCCGGGCCGGGGTCTCGGCGCCCGCCCCACGCTGCGCACCGGCGACCCGCTCCAGGACGCCCGCCTGTGGATCAAGACGCCCGGCGAGTCCGACGGACTCTGCCTGCGCGGAACCGCCGGGCCCGAGGACCCCGAGCGCGGCACGGTCGACCCGAAGGCGGGGGACTGGTTCCCGCAACAGGCCCTGGAACTGTCCCAGTTGGCCGAACCGCCGCTACTGCCCGGGAAGTGACCCAGGGGCCGTCCGGCCGCCCGGGGATCCCCGGGCGGCCGGCCCGCTCATTCCCGCTCCAGCAGCCCGTCCACCGCCCGCCCGAACATCCACCTCGCCGACCTCAGCAGGACCGGGTCGGCGAATCCGGGCAGTGCGCGCACGCTCAGGTCCTCGCGCCAGACCACGCGGGAACCGCCGCGACCCGCCGGGTGCACCTCGAACTCGGCCCAGCCCGTGACGAACGTGCCGCGCTTGACCAGCCGGCACGTTCCCGGGGCCGCGTCGCCGGGCGGGTGCCAGGCCACGACCTCCATCGGGTCGTCGAAGGCGAGCGGTCCGAGTCCCGAGCGCGCCACGAAGACCGTGCCCTCCCGCGTCGGCGGCGGAGTGCGCACGGCGACCCGGGTCAGGGGGACGACGTCCGCGTGCCGGGGCCAGTCGGTCAGCCGCCGCCAGCTCTCGGCGGGGGAGTGCCGGGACACGCGTTCCAGGACGAAGAGGACCACGGCCCGATCGTAGGCGCCCGGAGGCCGGCCGACGGGGTGGCGTCTCGCGCGGTGAGCGGAGGCATGCTCGACATCCCCTGAAAGCCGCCCGCCTCCGGGCCCGGCTGCCCGCTCCCGGGGCCCGGCGGCCAGGGCGACGCCGACCACCCGCTCCCGGGGTCTGAAGGCCCAGGCGACCCGACCGCCCGCCCCGCGGGCCCGGACAACCCCGGCCGCCCGCCCTTCACTCCGTACCGGACGTCCCCCGCTCCCGTTCTCGCCCGGGCCCGTGGCCCGGGCGGTGGACTCCGGCCGTGCGGCCCACGAGCAGGGCCATGGCCAGCAGGCGCCGCCAGTCCAGGGTGGGCTGGACGGCGGGAACGCCCGGACGCCTCTTCGGGACGCGGACGCGCAGCACGCCCGGTTCGACCCGGCAGCGCACCGGCGTGGGCAGGACCATGGCCTCGCCGTCGATGCCGGCCTCCAGCTCGCCGCCGTCCGCGGTCACGATCACCTCGCGCGCGGTCAGGACGGACAGACCGTGCGGGGCCGGGGAGAGCAGCAGGGCGGCGGCGTCGACCGCGCTGTCCACCTTGACGCCGAGGACGCCGAGGAGGCCCGAGTCCAGCCGTTCGCGCCGGCCGAGCCCGGCCGGGTCGTTGGTGCGGTACGGGTTGTTGCTGACCAGCACCGCCTGCGGCGCGTCGAGGGTCGTACCGGCCGCGTGGGCGGTCAGCACGGGACCCCGCTGGCGGGTGAGCAGGTCCGGCAGGAGCTCCAGGATCGTGCCGATCTTGTCGTCCCGGTAGGCCGGGTCCTGGACGACCGCCGCGTAGGCGCCGAAGGAGGCGTTGTTGACGAACGGGTGCTCCCCGGCGAAGCCGAGGTCCACCCGCAGCTCGACGCCGTTCGTCAGCGCGTCGAGGCAGGTGGAGGGGTCGTCGCGGTCGAGGCCGAGGTCCATGGCGAAGTGGTTGCGGGTGCCTGCGGAGACGACGAGGAACGGCAGGCCGTGCTCGGCGGCGACCGCCGCGACGAGCGCCTGCGTGCCGTCGCCGCCCGCGACGCCCAGCAGGTCCGCCCCGTCCGTGACCGCCTGCCGGGCCAGCTCGGTGACGTCCTGGTGCCGCTCCGGGTCCAGGAGCACGACGCGGGCGCCGAGTCGCTCGGCCTTCTCCACCAGACCGAACCGCTCCACCTTGCCGCCGCCGGAGCGGGGATTCATGATCACGAAGGGCCGTCGTGGCGGCGGGGTGCGGTGCTCCTTCATGGGCCGGACCCGGCCGCGGGCGCTGCGCAGCGCGTAGCGGCCGCACCACACGGCGACGATCCACAGCACGGGGGACAGCAGCAGCGTCCACAGCAGCGTGACCGCGAGGACCACGACGACCGCGAGCGGCAGGACGATCGCGATCAGCCCCGCGATCCAGCGCACCGGCCCGCGCCGGCTCAGCATCCACCACAGGGCCCCCGCCGCGACGGCCATGGCGGCGAGGGCGGCCAGCAGGAGCAGGAAGCCGCGTACCCCGCCGAACGCGAGCGGCAGCGCCACGGCGAGCGCCGCCGCCGCCAGGGAGGCTCTCGCCGCCCATCGTTCCCGGGCCGGCGGCCCCGTCTGCGTGCTCATCGTTCCTCCACCGCTCGGTCCGTCCGGCGCGGCGGTCGCATCCCCGGGGGAGGGCCGTCGGGCCGGTCACGCGAACCAGATGCCCGGGCCGGTGACGTCCATGTCACCGGCGCCGGGACAGCTCTCGTGGAGTCACGCTGTCACGAGCCGGGCTCCGGCACCACGAGGCGGCGTGTGTCCCGGCCCGTGTCCTGCCGCGGGTCCGGGGGCCGGAGTCGGTCGGAGGGAGCGGCCGGCCGCGCGGACGGCCCGGGGCGGGTGCGTGCCTCCGGCGGGACCAGCGTCCCGTGCCCGGCCCCGCACACGACCTCGGCGCGCACCTGCTCGCCGCAGTCCGCGTGCACGACCTCCAGCGGCGGCCCCTCGGGATCGGCCGTGTAGCGGTCGCCCCACTGCTTGAGGGCGATCATGACGGGCCACAGGTCCCAGCCCTTGCGGGAGAGCCGGTACTCGTGCCGGGTGCGGCTGCCGGGTTCGCTGTAGGGCACGGTGTCCAGGATCCCGGCCGCGACGAGCTTGCGCAGCCGGTCGGCCAGCACGCTCTCGGACAGCCCGACGTGCCGCCGGAAGTCGTCGAAGCGGCGTACGCCGTTCATCGCGTCCCGCAGGACCAGCATCGACCACTTCTCGCCGATCAGGTCGAGGGTCCGCTGGACCGTGCAGTTGTCGGTACGGGTGTCGAGCCACGTCATGCGCACCATCCTAGGCTGACTGTGAGATTGACAGCCAGGTGCCGGACTGGCTAGCTTCGAAAAACAGAGTCAGCAGGTCCGAGGCGGGAGAGTGGAACGGTCATGGGCAGGTCTCGTACGTACGACTGGGAGGACCCGGCCGTCTCGGCGGCCGCCGTGGCCCGGTTCACCGGTCTCGAATTCCTCCGCGAGATGCAGGCCGGACGGCTCCCCGCGCCGCCGGTCTCAGCGACCGTCGGCATGACGCTGGAGGAGGTCGAGCACGGCCGGGTGGTCTTCGCGCTGGTCCCCGGCGAGGAGCACTACAACCCGATCGGAAGCGTCCACGGAGGCGTCTATGCCACCCTGCTGGACTCCGCCGCGGGCTGCGCGGTGCAGTCCGTGCTGCCCCGGGGCACCGGGTACACCTCGCTCGACCTGAACGTGAAGTTCCTGCGGCCGGTCACCGTGGACACCGGCCCCGTCCGCGCGGTCGGCACCGTCCTGAACAGCGGCCGTCGCACCGCCCTCGCCCAGGCCGAGCTCCTCGACGCGTCCGGCCGGCTGCTCGCGCACACCACCAGCAGCTGTCTGCTGTTCCCCGTCTGACCCGGCCGGCCGGGGTTCGCCGGGCCGGTACGCCGTCCCGGGACTAGCGTTGCGGCGTATGAGGACCAGCCTTTCGAGACTGCCCCTGGACGCCGTGCCCCGCCTGGTCTGCGCGGTGGTCCTCGGCGCCGCGGCCGGCGTGGCCGTCGGTGTCCCGAACGACGCCTATCTGGGTCTGCTGGCCGGGATCGCCGTGACGGAAGGGGCCTTCGTCCTCGCGGGCTGGGCCGTGCTGTGGCCGATGACGGCCGAAGCCACCCGCGCCAACGCGCGGCGCGAGGACTTCCGCCCGGTGACCGACGAACTCGTGGTGGTCGCGGTCGCCCTGTGCGGGCTGTGCGCCATCGTGCTGATGCTCCTGCGCGGCGGAAAGGACGCCGACGGCGACGCCGCCGCCCTGACCGCGCTGTGCGGGGTGTTCCTGGCCTGGTCCGCCCTGCACCTGATGTACGCCACCCGGTACGCCTACGTGTACTACGAGGCGAACGGCGGCATCGACTTCAACACCGACGACCCGCCCGCGTACCGCGACTTCTTCTACTTCAGCTACAACCTCGGCATGACCTACCAGGTCTCCGACACCGGTGTCTCCAGCGCCCGGATCCGCGCGATCGTGCTGCGGCACTGCCTCCTGTCGTACGTGTTCGGCACCAGCATCCTCGCCACCGCCATCAACGTCGTCGTCGGACTCGTGCACGGCTGACCGCCTCCCGGCGCGTTCCGTTCTGGTGCGGTTTGTCGCGGGACCCAGCAGGATGGGAGGGAGAACCCGACCGGTCCGTGCGCGACGGACATCGCCGCGTCCCCCGAGGAGGCCGACCCTTGGCCGAGCCACAGGCTGTGATCTCCCGGCCGGCCGGGGCCACCGTGTTCCTCGTGGTCACCGTCACGCCCGGGTGCGAGGACACGGTCCGCGGTCTTCTGGAGGACGTCTCCGGACTGCGGCGCAGCGTCTCCTTCCGGGCCCCCGGCGCCGACCTCGGCTGTGTCGTCGGCATCGGATCGGACGTCTGGGACCGGCTGTTCGGCGGACCCCGCCCGAAGGACCTGCACCCGTTCGTGGAGTTGACCGGCGCACGGCACCGGGCCCCGGCCACACCGGGCGACCTCCTGTTCCACCTCCGGGCACGTCGCATGGACCTGTGCTTCGAACTCGCCCGCCTGATCACCGAACGGCTGGCCGGGGCGGTCACCGTGGTCGACGAGGTCCATGGGTTCAAGTACTTCGACGAGCGCGACCTGCTCGGCTTCGTCGACGGCACCGAGAACCCCGAGGGCCAGGACGCCGTCGACGCCGTGGTCGTCGGGGACGAGGACCCCGCCTTCGCGGGCGGCAGCTATGTGATCGTCCAGAAGTACCTGCACGACCTGCGGACCTGGAACGCGCTGCCGGCCGAGGAGCAGGAGCGGGCCATCGGGCGCACGAAGCTCGCCAACACCGAACTCCCCGACGACGTGAAACCGGCCGACTCCCACGTGGCGCTCAACACCGTCACCGACGAGAACGGCGACGAACGCAAGATCGTGCGGGAGAACATGCCGTTCGGCAGCGTGGGAGAGGGCGAGTTCGGCACGTACTTCATCGGCTACGCCCGGACGCCCGAGGTGACCGAACAGATGCTGCGCAACATGTTCCTCGGGGACGGCCCGGCCCCGCACGACCGCATCCTCGACTTCTCGACCGCGATCACCGGATGCCTCTTCCACGTACCGGCCGCCGGCTTCCTCGACGACCTCCCCGCCGCCCCCGGCGCGGAGGAGGCCGGCGAGCCCGCCGCGCAGCCGGCCGCCGAGACCGGCGAGCGCGCGCCGGCGGACGGCTCACTGGGCATCGGCAGCCTCAAAGGAGCCCGCACATGACGACCACACCCGAGAGCGGCGGCACCGGCAACCTGCACCGGGAACTCGCGCCCATCACGCCCGCCGCGTGGAACGAGATCGAGGACGAGGCCCGCCGCACGTTCCGGCGCAATCTCGCCGGCCGCCGCGTCGTGGACGTCACCGGACCCGACGGCCCCGTGCTCGCCGCCGTGGGAACCGGCCATCTGACCCGGATCGACGGGCCCTCGCCCGGCGTCGCCGCCAGACTGCGCCGGGTCCAGCCCCTGGTCGAGCTGACGGTGCCGTTCCGGGTCGGCCGCGACGCCGTCGACGACGTGGACCGCGGCGCCCAGGACTCCGACTGGCAGCCGGTCAAGGACGCGGCCCGGACCATGGCGTTCGCCGAGGACCAGACCGTCTTCAACGGCTACGCCGCCGCCGGAGTCGTGGGACTGCGCGCCCGCACCTCCAACCCCGTGCTCCGTCTTCCCGCGCAGCCGCGCGACTTCCCCGACGCCGTCAGCCACGCCCTGAGCACCCTCAGACTGGCCGGTGTGCAGGGCCCGTACGCGCTGCTGCTCGGCGCGGAGGCGTACACGGCGGTCAGCGAGACCTCCGACCACGGCTATCCCGTCTCCGCCCACCTCGGCCGGCTGCTCGACGGACGGCTGATCTGGGCGCCCGCCGTGGAGGGGGCCTTCCTGCTCACCACCCGCGGCGGGGACTACGAACTGCGGCTGGGCGAGGACCTCGCCATCGGCTACACCGCCCACGACGCCGACGGCATCGACCTGTACTTCCGGCAGACCCTGACCTTCCTCGTCCACACGGACGAGGCCGTGGTCGCCCTCGACCCCTGGACCGACCCGGGCGGGGGCGGCGCCGGGGCCCCGCGCACGGACAAGGCCTGACCTCGACGGCAGCGGCGGAGACGCCCCGCGAGGCGCGGCACCCGGCACGGATCCGCCGGCCCCGCCGCGCCCCGTTTCCGGCGTTCCCCAACACGCCCCGCCCCCGGCCGAGTTCCGTCCGCGACGGGGAAACATCGCAGGCCAGGAGCGGTGTGCGGCCGTTCCCCGCTCCGGTTGCGGAGCAATAGGCGCCGCGAAATGGTGGAAAGGACTAGTCGCCGCACCGGGAGCTGTCCATGTCGATGTCGTCCTACGGTTTCGGCCAGTCCGACCCCTTCGGTGAACTCCTGAACCGCTTCTTCGGGATGTCGCCCGCGTCCTCCCCGCCGGCGGTGCAGCGCGTCCCCATCGGACGGCTGCTGACCGAGTCCTCGCAGGAACTGCTGAACCTGGCCGCACGGCGGGCCCAGCAGGACGGGACCTCCGACCTCGACACGGAGCACCTCCTGTGGGCCTCGACCCAGGTGGAACCCTCGCGCTCGCTGCTGGCCCGCGCCGACCTGGACCCCGACGCGCTCGCGGCCCAGCTGGCCGAGGTCCTTCCCCGGGAGAGCAGCGAACCGTCCTCCGAGCCGGGGCTGACCCCGGC
Organism: Streptomyces aureus; assembly: GCF_000725495.1. GTDB lineage: Bacteria > Actinomycetota > Actinomycetes > Streptomycetales > Streptomycetaceae > Streptomyces > Streptomyces aureus_B. Next base: position 379,077 of record NZ_JNZD01000013.1, on the reverse strand, counting down.
GGCCAAGCGCACGCTCGCCGCCGCGTACGCCCGCTCGCAGGCGGCCGGAGTGTCCTACATCGGCCCCGAGCACATCCTCGCCGCGCTGCTGAGCGACGCCGACACCGGTGCCGCGCAGCTGCTGCGCGCCGACGGACAGGACGCGCAGAAGCTGGCGGGGCTGACGGAACGCACGGCCCGCCCCGAGAGCCGTCCCGCCGACCCCGACAAGCCCGCCACGACCCTCGACGAGTTCGGACGGGACCTGACGGAGGAGGCGAAGGCCGGCCGGCTCGACCCGGTCGTCGGACGCGCCGAGCAGATCGAGCAGACCATCGAGATCCTCTCCCGGCGCTCCAAGAACAACCCCGTGCTCATCGGCGAGCCCGGCGTCGGCAAGACCGCGATCGTCGAGGGGCTGGCCCAGCGCATCGTCTCCGGCGACGTCCCCGACACCCTCAAGGGCAAGCGGGTCGTCTCGCTCGACCTGTCCGGCATGGTGGCCGGAGCCCAGTACCGCGGGCAGTTCGAGGAACGGCTGAAGAAGGTCATCGAGGACGTCCAGGCCTCGGACGGGGAGATCGTCCTCTTCATCGACGAACTGCACACCGTCGTCGGAGCGGGCGCGACCGGCGAGGGTTCGATGGACGCGGGCAACATGCTCAAGCCCGCGCTGGCCCGCGGGGAACTGCACGTCGTGGGTGCCACGACCATCGACGAGTACCGCAAGTACGTGGAGAAGGACGCCGCCCTGGAGCGGCGCTTCCAGCCGGTGATGGTCCCCGAGCCGTCGGTCGAGGAGACCGTGCAGATCCTGGAGGGACTGCGCGACGCCTACGAGGCGCACCACCAGGTCCGCTTCGCCGACGGCGCCCTCGCAGCGGCCGCGGAACTGTCCGACCGCTACATCAGCGACCGGTTCCTGCCCGACAAGGCGATCGACGTGATGGACCAGGCGGGCGCCCGGGTGCGGCTGCGCAGCGCGAGCCGCTCGACCGAGGTCGCCGAACGCGAGGACCGCATCGCCAAGCTGCGCCGCGAACGCGATCAGGCCGTGGCCGCCGAGGACTTCGAGCGGGCCGGGGAGCTGAAGGGCAAGATCGCCGAGGCGGAGGGCGAACTCGCGGGCATCGAGGAGCGGCGCGCCGGTGTCGTGTCCGTGACCGCCCGTGACATCGCGGACATCGTCTCCCGGCGCACCGGCATCCCGGTGTCCCAACTGACCGCCAGCGAGAAGGAGAAGCTCCTCAGGCTGGAGGACGAGATGCACTCCCGGATCGTCGGCCAGGACGAGGCGGTCACCGCCGTCTCCCAGGCCGTGCGCCGCAACCGGGCGGGCATGGGCGACCCGAACCGCCCCGTGGGCTCGTTCCTCTTCCTCGGCCCCACCGGCGTCGGCAAGACGGAGCTGGCCAAGACCCTCGCCGAGCAGCTCTTCGGCGACGAGAGCCGCATGGTCCGTTTCGACATGAGCGAGTTCCAGGAGAAGCACACCGTCGCCCGGCTCGTCGGCGCCCCTCCGGGATACGTCGGCTACGACGAGGCGGGCCAGCTGACCGAGAAGGTCCGCCGCCAGCCGTACAGCGTCGTGCTGTTCGACGAGGTGGAGAAGGCCCACCCCGACGTCTTCAACACGCTGCTCCAGATCCTCGACGACGGCCGGCTGACGGACGGTCAGGGCCGCACCGTCGACTTCCGGCACTGCGTCGTGATCATGACCTCCAACATCGGCGCCCACCGGATCCTGGACCACAAGGGCGATGTGTCCGATCTCAAGGACGCGTTGATGGACGAGCTGCGGACCCGGTTCCTGCCCGAGTTCCTGAACCGCATCGACGACATCATCATCTTCCACGGTCTGAAGGAGGACGATCTCGCCGAGATCGTCGAGCACCTCCTCGGGCGCAGCGAACGCCGGGTGCACGCGCAGGGCATGAAGCTGGAGGTGACGGACGCGGCCAAGAAGCTGCTGGTCGCCCACGGCCATCAACCCGAGTTCGGGGCACGCCCGTTGCGCCGTACGATCCAGACGGAACTCGACAACGGCATCGCGGAGCTCCTGCTGGGCGGCGAGGCCGAACCCGGCGACACGATCGTCGCCGACGACCGCGACGGCGCCGTGCGCTGCACCGTGCGCAAGGGCACCTCGGACGCCGCCGCCCCGGACGACACCCCCTCGGGCGAGAGCGCGGAGGCCGAGCAGGGCGGCTGAGCCCCGCCGCCCCGCGGGCGGCACACGAGACGAGTGATCAACGCACCACGAAGGACGGGACGGAGGACTCCTGACACCGAGGACGTACCCGTGCGCGCCGACGCCGGGTAGTCGTTTGAGGAGGCTGCGCATGACGCACCACAAGTCCAACCGGGCTGTCGAAGGCGATCCGGAGCACGCCCACAACAGGGGAATGCCCCTGCGGGTGGACGACGACGAACTCCACGCACGGACGGTCCGTGAGCGCCGGGAGGCCGGTCTGCTCGGCGGACCCATGGACGATCCCGAGGCCGATTACCGGCGCGAGCGCATGGAGATCGACCTGGAGGTGGGATCCGGCCGGATCCCGACGGGCGACCTCACCCGCCGGAACCGGGCCCCGTACCCGCCGTCCAGCTACCCGCCGCCCGGCTACGGGGACTGAATCCCCCACGGGAAGGCGTGTCGCGAAAGTCCCGTCGTTCGCCCGAGCGGCAGGCGGGACCTTCGCGGCACGCCCTAGTCGCCCAGCGAGACCACGACCGCGCTCCGGGCTCCCTCGGGTGCCTCGAAGTCCACGGTGTCTCCCGCCCGGTGGCCGATCAGCGCGCTGCCGAGCGGGCTGTCCGCGGTCACGAGCGTCCGGTCCAGTACGGCGGCGCCCTCGCCGATCTGCACGGTGTCCGTGGTGCCGTCCGAGAAGCGGACGGTGACCGTGCTGCCCACGCCGACCACGTCCGTGGGCGGGGGGCCGGCGAGTTCCGCCTGGGCGAGCCGTGTGGTGATCCGCTCGATCCGGTCGTCCAGCCGCCGCAGATCGTCCGCGCGCTGCAACTCGTCGGCCGCGTCCGCCTGGTCGCCGACGTCGGAGTCGGAGTCCCGCAGCGTCGCCGCGACCTTCTCGCGTTCGGTGCGCAGGTCCGCGCGTTCCTGCTCCAGTGCCTGCCGGGCGGTCTCGCTGATCGGTGCCGGTTCGCCGGACATGGCCGCTCCTCGGGGTGCGAACGATGGGCTGCCCCAACGATGGGTCGCCCTGGGGAAGATGGGATGTTTCGGGCTGTTCTCAGCATATCCGTGCGCTTATGTGTATCCATGGGCCGGATCGCGGCGGAATGTGATGTATGGAATCGTGGAGCACCGGAGTTCAGGACGCCCCGCGCCGTCCTGCGAGTGAGGGAGGTCCCCATGTCCTCGAAGCGACGCCGCAAGAAGAAGAGCCGCCGCAAGCACGCCGCGAACCACGGACGCCGCCCCCAGTGCTAGCTCGGTGAGTCTCTTGAACGCATCCCAGGACGGACAGGACGGACAGGACGTACGGGAAGGCCGGGAGCCCCATGTGGGGCCCGCCCCCCGTGGTGAACCGGAGTTCCGCCCGTACCACCACCCGGCCGCCGGCTGGGGTGCGGCCAAGAGCGTGAGCCAGTTCCTGGTGCGCGAACGCGCCCTCGTGGACGGACCCCGCGCGATCATGCGCATGAACCACGAGAACAAGGGCTTCGACTGCCCCGGATGCGCCTGGCCCGACGACACCAAGGGCCTGCACCTGGACATCTGCGAGAACGGCATCAAGCACGTCACCTGGGAGATGACCGGCAAGCGGGTCGGCCGCGAGTTCTTCGCCACGCACACGGTGACCGAGCTGTCCGGCTGGAGCGACTACGACCTGGAGGACCAGGGCCGGCTCACCGAACCCATGGTCTACGACCCGGACTCGGACCACTACGTGCCGGTCAGCTGGCGCGACGCGTTCGAACTCGCGGGCCGGGCGCTGCGCGAGCTCGACGACCCGGACCAGGCCTCCTTCTACACCTCGGGCCGCCTCGGCAACGAGGCCACGTTCCTGTACCAGCTGCTGGCCCGGGAACTGGGCACCAACAACCTGCCCGACTGCTCGAACATGTGCCACGAGGCCAGCGGCCGGGCCCTGCAGGCCTCGCTCGGCACCGGCAAGGGCACCGCCGACCTCAAGGACTGGGAGACAACCGACGCCCTGTTCATCATGGGCGTCAACGCGGCCTCCAACGCGCCCCGGATGCTCACCGCCCTGGCCGAGGCCTACCACCGCGGCGCCCAGATCGTGCACATCAACCCACTGGTCGAGGCGGCCGCCACCCGGACCATCGTCCCGCACGACTTCACGGACATGGCCGTCCTCAAGTCCACCCGGACCAGCACCCTGAACCTCCAGCCGCGCATCGGCGGCGACATGGCGCTGATCCGGGGCATCGCCAAGGCGGTCCTGGAGCAGTCCGAGACCGATCCCAAGGCGCTGGACCAGGAGTTCATCGACCGTCACACGGCCTACTTCGACAAGTACCGCGCGGTCTGCGAGGCCACTTCCTGGGACGCGATCGAGCGGCAGTCCGGGGTGAGCCGCGACGGCATCCTCAAGGCGGCACGGGTGTACCGCGACGCCGACCGCTCCATCATCAGCTGGTGCCTCGGAGTCACCCAGCACGAACACGGCGTCGACACCGTTCGGGAGATCGTCAACCTCCTCCTGCTGCGCGGCAATCTGGGCCGCGAGGGCGCCGGTCCCTCCCCGGTGCGCGGCCACAGCAACGTCCAGGGCAACCGGACGTGCGGCATCGACCACCGGCCGAGCGACACGTTCCTGGACCGGCTCGGCGAGGTCTGCGGGATCGACCCGCCCCGCGAGCACGGCAAGGACACCGTCGCCACCATCCGGGCCATGCACCGAGGCGACGTGAAGGTGTTCGTCGGCATGGGCGGCAACTTCGCCCTGGCCGCGCCCGACACCCCGTACACCTACGCGGCCCTGCGCTCCTGCGAGCTCACGGTCCAGGTGAGCACCAAGCTCAACCGCAGCCATCTCGTGCACGGACGCCGGGCGCTCATCCTGCCGTGTCTGGGCCGCACCGAGAAGGACCACCAGCGCGGCGGACCGCAGAGCACCTCGGTCGAGGACTCGATGAGCATGGTGCACCTGTCCGTCGGGATGAAGCGCCCCGCCTCCAAGCAGCTGCTGTCCGAGCCCGCGATCATCGCCGGCATCGCGCGCGCCGCGCTCCCGGACAGCGGCACCCCCTGGGAGTGGTACATCGAGGACTACGACCGCATCCGCGACACGATGGCCCGGGTCCTGGACGGGTTCGAGGACTGCAACCGCCGGGTGCGCCTGCCGCTCGGGTTCCGCATCAAGCAGCCCGCCCGCGAACTGGTCTTCCTCACCCCCTCGGGCCTCGCCGAGTTCTCCGCGGCCCCGCTGCCCGACGTGATCCCCGCCCCCGGCACCCTGGCGCTCGGCACGATGCGGTCCCACGACCAGTGGAACACCACCATCTACTCGGACAACGACCGCTACCGGGGCATCAAGAACCTGCGCACGCTGGTCTTCATGAACGAGGACGACATGCGCGACCGCGGGATCTCCGAGTTCACCCCGGTCGCCATCGTCAGCACCGCCAAGGACGGCAGCCACCGCAGCCTCGACGGCTATCTGGCCATCCCCTACGACATCCCGCGCGGCTGCGCGGCCGGCTACATGCCGGAGATGAACGTGCTCTGCGCGATCGGTGACTACAGCCTGCAGAGCGACCAGCCGTTGATGAAACACGTCAAGGTGACCATCGAGCCGTCCGGTTGAGGCGCCTCCTCCCGTCGAGATTTCGCGAAGTGTTGACCCTCCGGGGCGCCGACAACCGTGTGCCTTTGGCTAGGGTGACAAAGGCTCGCGCTCGGGCCAAGTCGGACACAACGGGGGTGCCTCGGTGGGGAGTTGGCGTCGGTCCGAAGCCGCCGCGTTACCCCCGGCGCTGCGCGCCCGGCTCGGAATCCTCGCCGCCCTCGCCGCCCTTGCGGTCCTCGCGCTCGGGATCCTGTACACCGGCCGGAGCACGCCCGGCCCGCTGGACGAGCGTCTGGGGACCGAGGCCTACGGTGTGACGTCGCCCTGGCGGAACGTCGCCCTGGCCCTGGACTTCCTGGGGGAGCCGGCGGGCTCGGTGGCGCTGGTCACCGCCCTCGTGGCGGGCTGTCTGCTGCTGCGGCGGCCCCGCACCGCCGTGCTCCTGGTCGCCGGCGCCGCCCTGACCGTGGGAGCGGCGACCCTGCTCAAGTCCCTGGTGGGCCGCACCATCCACGGCGACAACCTGTCCTACCCGAGCGGGCACACCGCCTTCGCCACCACGACGGCCCTCGCGCTGGCGCTGGCGGCGGCCGGCCGGCCCTCGCTGGGCAGGACGGCCGCCGGGTCCCTCGTGCTCGCCGCGGTGGTGTGCGCCGGGGCCGCGATGGGCTGGGCGGAGGTCGCCCTCGGCGCGCACTACCCGACCGACGCCCTCGGCGGCTGGTGCACCGCGCTGGCGGTGACCCCGGCGACCGCGTGGCTGGTCGACAGAGCGGCCGACCGCATGGCCGACCGCACGGCGGGACCACGGGCCGGACGGCCGTCGGATCCGTCGTCCCGCTCGACGGCCCGGGGCACGACCGAGGGCACGGCCGAGCGCATGGCCGACGCCGGCCGCCGGGAGCACCGCTGATGTCACCTACGGCCGGGCCGCACGCGTCACGCCAGACGGCGGAACACGGGCTTCACCGGCCGTCCGGCCAGCCAGGCCGTCGGGTCGGCCGCGTCCAGCGCCTTGCGGTACACCGAGCAGGCCTCGGCCACCACGTCGACGGTGCGGTCGATGTCCTCCTCGTCCAGCGCGCTGCTCACCACGAACGACGGGGCCAGCACCCCGCCCTCCAGGAGCCGGCGCAGGAACAGGGTGCGGTACTCCTGCGACGGCCGCCCGTTCTCGTCGAGGGCGGCGAAGACCAGGTTGCTGGCCCGGCCCCGGACGACGACGTGGTCGGCGACGCCCATGGTGGCCGCCGCCTCGCGGACGCCGGCGGCCAGCCGCTCGCCGAGGGCGTGCAGCCGCGCGGTGACGCCCTCCTCGGTGTAGGTGGTGAGGACGGCCATCGCGGCGGCCAGGGAGTGCGTCTCGGCGCCGTGCGTGGTGGACAGCAGGAACACCCGGTCGCCCGGGTGCCGCAGTCCGCCCAGCTCCATCAGCTCGCGGCGCCCGGCCAGAGCGGAGACGGCGAAGCCGTTGCCCAGCGCCTTGCCGAACGTGGAGAGGTCGGGCACGACGCCGTAGAGGCCCTGGGCGCCCGCCTCGGACCAGCGGAACCCGGTGATCATCTCGTCGAAGACCAGGACGCAGCCGTACCGGTCGGCCAGCTCGCGCAGCCCGGCGAGATAGCCGGGCGGCGGCTCGCTGTGGGTGGCGGGCTCCAGGATCAGACAGGCGATCTCGTCCGGGTACCGGGCGAGCAGTTCCTCGGTCGCGGCCAGGTCCCCGTACGGGAACGTGACCGTCAGCTCGTTGGTCGCCGCCGGGATGCCGGAGGACATCGGCGTGGTGCCGATGAACCAGTCGTCGACGGAGAAGAACGGATGGTCGGCGCACAGGGCCACCCGCGGGCGTCCGGTGGCCGCGCGGGCGAGGCGCACCGCCGCCGTGGTGGCGTCCGAGCCGTTCTTCGCGAACTTCACCATCTCGGCGGTCGGGACCGTCGCCAGGAAGCGCTCGGCGGCGTCGACCTCCACGATGGACGGCCGGACGAAGTTGCTGCCGCGGTCCAGTTGCCGCCGCACCGCCTCGAGCACGCGCGGGTGCGCGTGCCCGAGGCTGACCGACCGCAGGCCGGAGCCGTACTCGATGTAGCGGTTGCCGTCGACGTCCCACACGTGGGCACCGCTGCCGTGGCTGATGACCGGGGCCAGGCCCTCCGGGTACTGGTCGTCGCCCTTGGCATAGGTGTGCGCGCCCCCGGGGATCATGGCGTGCAGCCGCTCGTTCGCGGACCGCGACAGGGGCAGGGTGAGTTCTCGGGTGTCCACGTGGACCACCTCAGCTTTCTTCGTGCTTCAGGACCTCGGCGAGGCTCGGTGCCTCCCGGTCCCGGCGGGACATCGAGGTGACCGGCAGCGGCCAGCCGACGGCGAGCTCCGGGTCGTCGAAGGCGATCGTCACGTCCTCCGCCGGATCGTGCGGGCGGTCGATCCGGTACGAGGTGTCGGCGGTGTCGGTCAGCGCCTGGAAGCCGTGCGCGCACCCCGCGGGGATGTACAGGGTCACCTGCGTCTCGCCGGACAGTTCGAAGGTGGCCACGTTGCGGTACGTCGGCGAATCGCGCCGCAGGTCCACGACGACGTCGAAGATCCTCCCGTACGAGCACCGCACGAGCTTGGACTCGCCGGCGCCGGAGCGCAGATGCAGTCCGCGCACCACGCCCCCGGCCGAGCGGGACAGGCTGTCCTGGACGAAGGCGCCCGGGTCGAGGCCCACGGAGCGGACCACGTCGACGTCGAAGGTGCGGCAGAAGAAGCCGCGTTCGTCCGCGTACGGAGTCGGCTCGAACAGATAGGCGCCGGCGATCGCCGGGACCTCGGTCGCTTTCATGGGGTCTCCCGCGGTGCGTGGGCGTCGTCGGCCGTCGGGAACACGGCCGAGGTCAGGGCGGTGAACTGGTGGTCGAGACGCCGTCGGGCGTCCTCGTTGCGCTCGGCGAGGGTCCGCCGTACGTCCGCGGCGTTCCTCTCCAGCTCACGGAACTGTCCGAGCAGACGGTCCGCGTCGACCTCGCGGGCCGGATGGCGGTAGGAGTCCAGCCCCATCAGGGCCATGAGAGCGTCGCTCTTGGCCGCGTAGCTGAGCGCGATCGTCGGGGTGCCGACCCTGAGCGCGCAGATCAGGTTGTGATACCGGGTCGCCACCACGCTGTCGGCGGCCGCCATCTCCTTCATCACGTCGGCCAGCGAGGCCGTCTCGGCCACGGTGACCAGCGGCGAGTCCACCGCGTCGAGGATCGCCTCCACCACCGGCGCGTCCACGTCGTCGCCGGTGACCAGCCGGACCGGCCTGCCCTCCGCGACCAGCGCGCGCACGAATCGGGTGGTCCCGTCGAGGTAGCGCCGGTGGATCTCCTCGGCCCTGGCGCGGTCGTCGTCGCTGCCGTGGAAGGCCATGACACCCACGCAGACCGGGCCCGGCGGGTCCGACGGCGGGCCCGCGGACGGCGCCGGCAGGGAGAACGCGACGTCCGGGTAGACCTCGTCGCGCGCGGTGTCCACGCCCATTCCCCGGATCGCGTCGCGGGACGGGGCGTCCCGGTACGACCGGTAGGCGGCCAGCCGGGCCGACCAGCGCACCAGGGTGCGGGTCGCCCGGTTGCCGATCGGGGCGGCGCCGACCCCGACCAGCGCGACCCGGGTGCCGGACAGCCGGCCGCTCGCGCAGAGCAGGAACAGCGCGTACGGGAAGCCCCAGGGCCGCAGCGGCAGCGTGGCCTCCAGGACCCCCATGCCGGGGACGATCACCACGTCGTGCCGGCGCACCCAGCCCGCGGTGCGGAAGGCGTCGACGAACTTGCCGAGGCCCTTCCCCGCGACCGCGCCCAGCCGCGACGCCGTCCGGTACTCGCCGCGGTACCAGTGCAGCCGGGTCGCGGGGATCCCGTACCGCGCGGTGACGGCCTCGGGGCCGCCGCACAGCGCGTCCACGCGCGCGTCGGGGTGCCGGTCCCGCAGATAGCCGAGCACGGCCTCGAGCGACCCGTCGTTGCCGAGGTTGCCGGAGCCGAGGAGCCCGAACACCCCGACCCGTACGGGCGTCCCCTTCGGGGGCGTCACGCCTGCCTCCCCTCGCGGCCGGCGACCAGGGCGTCGACGGAGACGGCGAGCCGGTCGGGGTCGACCGGGGCGCGGTCCTCGACCCGCTCGCCGGCGCCCGGCCGGACGCGGCTGGTCATCCACGAGGCCAGATGGCCGAAGCAGGCGCGCCGGTCGGCCCGGGACAGCGGCGCCCGCCGTATCGCCGACGCGAAGCCCCAGACGTACTCGGCGAGCAGCCGCGGCGTCGGGTGCAGCGGGCCCGCCCGGCGCGGGTCCAGATTGACGCACCGGGACCGCTTGGAGGGGTTCGCCCGCTCGGCCCGGGTGGGGTGGTCGCGGCGGAAGTACAGCAGCTCCGGGACCTGGTGGAACGGGCCGTGCAGGGTGATCTCGGCGACGTAGGTGCGGTCCGCGTGGTGGTAGCTGTCCATCGGCTTCACCCGGCGCAGCACGTCGGTCCGCATCACCCCGTAGAAGTCGTCGCCGCCGGGCTCGAACAGCAGGCTGCGGAAGCGCTCCGGCGCGCTCGGCGAGTCGGTGGCCAGACCGTACTCGTAGGGGACCTTCACCCGGGCGTCGCCGTCGATGACCGCCTGTTCGGTGTGCGCGAGGATGATCTCCGGCCGCTCGTCCAGCGCCTCCACGCACAGCCGCAGCAGGTCCCGGCCGTACAGGTCGTCGTGCGAGGCCCACTTGAACAGTTCGCCCCGGGACTCGGCCAGCACATGGTTGTGGTTCGGCGTGGCGCCGATGTTGCGCGACAGCCGCAGGTACCGGATGCGCGAGTCCTTCGCCGCGTACCGGCGGCAGATGTCCTCGGTCCCGTCGGCCGAGGCGTTGTCGGAGACGACCAGCTCGAAGTCCTCGTAGGTCTGGCCGAGCAGGGCGTCGAACGACTCGGCCAGGTACTCCTCGCCGTTGTAGACGGGCAGCCCGATGCTCAGCCGGGGATGGGCGGTCATGACGTCCTCACTTCGGGGATCGGTTCTTGGGCCTGCTCGCGCAGGGCGGAGCGGAGTTGCAGCCACCACACGGCCGAGCCGCTGACGGTCGCGGCGGCGACGCCCCAGGCCGAGCCGACCGCGCCCGCGGCGGCCGCACCGCCGAGCCCGCCGCCGACGTAGCAGACGGAGGCGAACAACTGGCAGCGCAGGCTGCGCCGGGCCGCGCCGAGTGCGCGCAGCCCGGCCGCCGCGCCGGTACCGAGGCCCGCCCCGGCGACGCCGAGGCTGATCGGCACGATGAGCTGGGAGGCGGAGTGCCAGACGTCGCCGAGCGCCGTCTCGCCGAGCCGGCCGGGCATCAGCAGCAGCGCCGCGCCCCAGAGCAGCGAGCCCGCGGCCTGGCCTCCGCCGAGGAGCAGGCAGAACCTGGCCAGCCGGTGCGGGGCCCTGCGCAGGACCCGTGCCGCCTCCGGGACGGTGACCAGCGACAGCCCCATCAGTACGGCGAGGAACGGGCCCATGAGGAGCTCGGCGCCCCGCACGGCTCCCACCGCGCCCACCCCGACGATCACGCCGACCCCGTACGCCCGCAACTGGCTCGCGCCACTGAGGCTGACGTTCTCGACCAGGTACCGGTAGCCGAGGTCACGCTGCTCGCGCAGCCATCCGCGCGCCTCCGCCATCCGGGGCCGGATGCCGGACTGGAACCAGCCGTAACCCGCCGCCACCGTGGCGGACGCGCCCCAGGCGAGCACGAAGGCGGCCACACTGCCCACACGGGCGGCCACCACCATGGCCGGGACCAGGGCGACACCCCACACGACGTCGTTGAGGAACGCCTTCCGCCCGGTGCCCGCGGCGAAGAACGAGTAGCGCCAGGCGTCCTGGAGCAGCAGCCCCGGCATCATGACGCCGAGGGCGGCGAACGCGGGCCCGACCCGGCCGCCGAGGCCGAGCCCGGCCACCAGGGACACCGCGCCGAGGACGGCGCCGACGCCGAGCGCGGTGCCCGTCGCGCGGCCCACCGCCCCCCGCCAGGCCGGGCCGGGCGGGCCGCTGAAGCGAACCGTGAGCGGATCGGTGGCCAGCCCGCGGGAGACGTTGAGCACCACGCCGTACGTCACCCAGGCGAGGCTGAACACACCGAACGCGGTCACCCCCAGCGAGCGGGCGACGTAGATGCCCACCGCGAAGTTGCTCACGCTGGAGGCCGCCTGGTCGGCCAGTCCCCAGGACAGCCGGCCGACGAGGGCCCGCTTGGCGGACCCGGCCGGTGCCCTCGTCCTCTCCTTCTCGGTGGTCATCGGCGTCACGCCTTGATCAGTTCGGCGCCGCGCAGCGCGTCGGCCGCGTCGGCGACGGTGTCGAACGGCAGCCCCGACCGCTCGGCGACGTCCAGCAGCGTGTTCTCGCCGTCGGAGAGGCTGAGCACCCACAGCATCGCCATCTGCGCCTGCTTCGCGTCGCTGCGGCCGCCGAGCGAGTCGTACAGACCCCGCCGGCCCAGCTGCGGCTCGCCGTGCGGACTGAGGTTGACGTACCGCCGGTTGCGGTCGAGGACGCCGAACGCCTCGCGGCACAGGGCGAGCGTGTCCTCCATCGCCTCGGGGGTGACGAAGTCCGGATCGTCCCCCGAGGTGTGGTACTCGGGGTAGCCCGCGTACGGGGTCCGGCTGAGCGAGCCCACGCCGAGGTCGAACCCGGGGGAGCAGTACTGCCGCTCGTCGTAGCCGTACGGGGTGAACTCGTCGATCCGGTGCGGGCGTCCGGAGGCGCTCAGCACGTGCCCGAGGACCCGGTCGATCTCCGCGTCACCGCGCCTGCTGCGCTTGTACGTCAGGTTCCCCCGGTCGCCCGCGCAGGCCAGCACCAGCCCGTGCTTGACCTGGTCGATCCGCTCGGCGTTGCGGGCGAGCCAGGTGATCGCCCCGATGGTGCCGGGCGCGAAGATGAACCGGTAGGTGTAGTACGGGTTCTGCTCCGCGAGCGCCCGCGCGAGGTACGTGGCCACGGCGACGCCGGCCAGGTTGTCGTTGGCCAGCGACGGGTGGCAGACGTGGCAGGAGACGATCACCTCGTCGGCGACCTGCCCCGGGACCACGTGCTCGGCGTAGGTGAGATGACCGTCGGCGAGCGTGGAGTCGACCCGCACCTCGTACTCGCCGTCCGGCATCGCGTCGAGGGTGTCCTGGGACAGACAGAACCCCCACTCCGGCCGGTAGTAGCTGGTGCGGTACGGCACCAGGTCCGGCTGGTCCGGCAGGGTGTGCAGATGCCCGCGCAGCTCGGACAGCGGCATGGTCGCCGACACCGGGACGCTGTAGCCGAGCACGTGCAGGCTGGACGCGGCGAAGTCGACGACCCGCTTCCCGGAGCCGTCGGCGACGTACGCGTCCCGGATGTTCCACTCCTGGGGCACCGTCCAGTCCAGGACCTGCGTCCCGGTCGGCACCTCGTGCACCGTGAGCGGGATGTACTCCCCGACGATGTCCAGGGTGGCGCGCACCCCGTCGCCGGTGATGCTCCGGCACAGCGGGTACAGCCGCCGCACCAGTTCGTGCATCTCCTCGCCGGCACCTCTTTCCGCACGCGTGGTCACCGGCGCCACCGCAGGGTGTCGTCGACGGTGCCGGCCTCGGAGTTGGCGCGCAGCACGGCGAGCCGGGTGAAGCGCTGCTCGAAGGCCTCCCGGGTCAGCCCGTGCTCCCGGTAGGCGTCGGCGAGTTCGAGCGCGCCGCGCTTGACCGTCCACTCGCAGTCGAACCCGGGGATCGCCGCACGGAACCGGGAGAAGTCGACCCGGTAGGACCGCGGGTCGGCGCCGTTCTCCCCGGTGATCACCACCTTGGCTCCGGCCACCGCCTCGGCGACCTGCTCGGCGATCTCGGCGACCGTGACGTTGTTGACCTCGCTGCCGATGTTGAACGCCCGGTCGTGCACCGCCTCGCGCGGAGCCTCCAGCGCGGCGGTGAAGGCCCGGGCGATGTCGGCGGCGTGCACCAGCGGGCGCCAAGGGGTGCCGTCGGAGAGGACGAGCACCTCGCCGGACAGCAGGGCGTGGCCCACCAGGTTGTTCAGCACGATGTCGGCGCGCAGCCGGGGCGAGAAGCCGAAGGCGGTGGCGTTGCGCATGTACACCGGGGTGAAGTCGTTGTCGGCCAGCTCGTGCAGGTCGTCCTCCACCCGCACCTTGGACTCGGCGTACGGCGTCACCGGCCGCAGCGGGGCGTCCTCGGCGACGAGTTCGTCACCGCCGGCGGCGCCGTAGACCGAGCAGGTGGAGGCGTACAGGAAGCGGCGCACCCCGGCCTCGCGGGCCAGCCGGGCCAGCTTCACGGACGCGTGGTGGTTGATGTCGTAGGTGAGTTCGGGCGCCAGTGACCCCAGCGGGTCGTTGGACAGCGCGGCCAGATGGATCACGGCGTCCACCCCGGCCACGTGCTCGGCCGTCACGTCACGCAGGTCGACGCGGGGGCCCGCCGGGTCGGTGGGGGCGGGGCCGAGCACACAGTCGGCGAACAGTCCGGAGTCCAGCCCGACGACCTCGTGGCCGGCGGCGGTGAGCACCGGGGCCATGACGGTGCCCAGGTAGCCCTGGTGGCCGGTCAGCAGTACGCGCAAGGTTCATTCCCCCAGGTCGAGAGTGAGTTTGGTGACGGCGAACGCCTCGGCGTAGCGCGCGTTGCTTTCGATACCGCGGATCCGGGCGAGCCCGAGGAAGGCCTCCCGGTCGTACCAGGGCCGGTGCCGCTGCGAGGGGTAGTGCTCCTCCAGCAGCCGCACCTTCCGCTCGGCGATCTCCGGCGACAGCGGCTGGTACGCCGTGGGACGGCCGAGATCGCCGTCCCACTTGACGATCTCGTAGCCGAGCACCAGATGGTCGCGGAACGCGGTGGTCATGAGCTCGGCCAGACCGCGGTGGTCCTGGTGCGCGTCCTCGGTGCGCGGGGCGATGACCAGGTCCGGCTCGGTCCGGTCCCGCAGTTCCTCGACCGCGCCCTTGGCCTCGTCCCAGTGCGCGGGCAGCCGGCCGTCGGGGAGCTTGTGCACGGTCAGCCGCAAGTCGGCGCCCGGGCAGAAGGCGGCGAGCGCGGCCCGCTCCTCCTGCTCCCGTTCGCCGCCACCGCCGGAGAGCACCAGCGCGTCCACGCGGATGCCCGGACGCGCCTCGCACAGCGTCAGCAGCGTGCCGCCGGCGCCGATGGCGATGTCGTCGCAGTGCGCGCCCACCGCGACGACGCTGTTCAGGCGCCCGGCCCCCAGACGGATCACGCGGTGCCCGCCGTGGCGCCGACCCGGCTCGCGGGCACCCGTGCCACGGTGCCGTCCTGCTCCCACACGGCCCACGGGCGATCGCCCCGGGTGTAGGCCTCGTCGAGCGCGGCCCGCTCCTTGACCGTGTCGGTCGGCTTCCAGAAGCCGCGGTGCTGGTGCGCCACCAGCCGTCCCTGCTTGGCCAGTTGGCCGCAGCCGTCGGCCACCAGGTCCCCGTTCTCCGGGATGTGGTCGAAGACCTCCTGGCGGAGCACGAAGTAGCCGCCGTTCTCCCACAGCGGCATGTCGCTGACCGCGGTGATGCCGCCCACCAGACCGTCCTCACCCAGCTCGACGCAGTGGAACGAGGACTGCGGCGGGACCACCATCATCGACGCGCCGGCGTCGCGCCGGGCGAAGTTGTCGATCATCTCCGGCAGCGGGGCGTCGGTGAGCACGTCGGCGTAGTTGGCGAGGAACATCTCGTCGCCGTCCAGATGGTGCCGCACCCGGCGCAGCCGCTCCCCGATCGGCGACTCGATGCCGGTCTGCGCGAACGTGATCGTCCAGTCGGCTATGTCGGTGGACAGCAGCTCGGTCCGCCCGCCCCGCAGCACGAAGTCGTTGGACGTCGTCTCCTCGTAGTTGAGGAAGAAGTCCTTGATGTGGTGGGCCCCGTAGCCGAGGCACAGGATGAACTCCTTGTGCCCGAAGTGCGCGTAGTAGCGCATGACGTGCCAGATCAGCGGGCGCGGGCCGACCATCGCCATCGGCTTGGGCACGTCGTCGGAGGTTCCGTTGCGCATGCGCATCCCGTAGCCGCCGCAGAACAGTACGACCTTCATGCCTTGACCTCGACAATGCTCAGTTCCGGAATCGGGAAGACCAGGCGGCCGCCCCACTCGTGCACGAACGACAGCTGCTCGGACAGCTCGGCCCGCAGGTTCCACGGCAGGACGAGGACGTAGTCGGGCTTGTCGGCGGCGATCTGCTCGGGTGCCAGGATCGGGATCCGGGTGCCGGGGGTGAACCTGCCGTGCTTGTACGGGTTGCGGTCGACCGTGTACGCGAGCAGGTCGGGCCGGATGCCGCAGTGGTTCAGCAGGGTGTTGCCCTTGCCCGGGGCCCCGTAGCCGACGACCCGCTCGCCGCGCTCGGCCGCGTCGATGAGGAACCGCAGCAGGTCCCGGCGCACCTTGGCCACCCGGGCGGAGAACTCGGTGTACCCGGACAGGTCCTGGAGCCCGGCGGCCTTCTCCCGGTCGAGCACCTCGGCCACCCGGTCGGAGGGCTCACCGGCCACCTCGGCCGGCCGCGCCCACAGCCGGATGGAGCCGCCGTGGGTGGGCAACAGCTCGACGTCCACGAGCGTGAGGCCGCCGCTGGCCAGCGCCCGGATCGCGGACGCGACCGTGTAGTACTGGAAGTGCTCGTGGTAGATCGTGTCGTACTGGTTCTCCTCGATCAGGGTCAGCAGGTGCTGCACCTCGATCGAGACCCAGCCGTCGTCGGCGACCAGGGCACGCAGCCCCTGGGTGAACCCGACCACGTCCGGGATGTGCGCGTACACGTTGTTGGCCACGACCAGGTCCGCCGGGCCGTGCTCGGCGCGGACGGCGGCGCCGGTGTCCGGGGACAGGAACTCCGTGACCGTGGGCACCCCCGCCTCCCGCGCCGTGGCCCCGACGTTCACCGAGGGCTCGATGCCCAGGCAGCGGATCCCCCGGTCCACCACGTGCTTCAGCAGATAGCCGTCGTTGCTGGCGACCTCGACGACGAAGGAGTCGCCGCCCAGACCGAGCCGCCCCGCCGCGCCGTCGACGAACGTCCGCGCGTGCTCCACCCAGGAGGTCGAGTACGAGGAGAAGTACGCGTACTCGCTGAACGTCTCCTCCGGTGAGATCAGCGGCGGGATCTGCGCGAGCCAGCAGTCGGTGCACACCCGCAGGTGCAGCGGGTACGCCGGCTCCGGTTGGTCCAGTTGGTCCGCGGCGAGAAAGCTCTCGCACGGCGGGGTCGCCCCCAGGTCGACCACGCTCGCCAGCGACGCCGCGCCGCAGAGTCGGCAACGTGCCATCAAAGTCCCCCATCCCGCTCGCCCGGGTGTACCCGTGACGAGCCCGTTCTTTCCCCTACCGGCGGCGGGCCGTCCCCGCCGCCGGACCGCACCGAGATCGCGGTGCGGTACCCCTCCACCAGGCGCTCCA
The DNA here is from genome assembly GCF_000725495.1 of Streptomyces aureus. Taxonomy (GTDB): domain Bacteria; phylum Actinomycetota; class Actinomycetes; order Streptomycetales; family Streptomycetaceae; genus Streptomyces; species Streptomyces aureus_B. Next base: position 361,875 of record NZ_JNZD01000013.1, on the reverse strand, counting down.
GCCCGACGGCCGGGCTGAAGTCCCGTTCGTACCGGCGCCGGGCCGCCTGCCCCATCTCCCGGTTGCGGTCCGGGTCGGCCGCGATCCGGCGCAGACAGGACGCGAGCGAGCCGGCGTCGCCTGGCACGTGCCGCAGCCCGGTCACCCCGTCCTCGACGAGTTCCACGAAGGCCCCGTGACCGGCGGCGACGGCCGGGACCCCCGCCGCCATCGCCTCCACGACGACCAGCCCGAACGCCTCCAGCCAGGTGGAGGGAGCCACCACGGCGACCGACCGCGCGATCGCGCGCCGGCACTCCTGCTGGTCGTACAGGCCGACGTAGCGCACGTCGTCCCGGCCCGCGGCCCAGGCGGTCACCTCAGGCTCCAGCGGACCCGTTCCGGCGATCACGAGCGGTACGCCGATCCCGCCGCCGGCGGCGATCTCGTCCCACGCGGCCATGAGCAGCCGTACCCCCTTGGCCTCCGCGAGCCGGCCGAGGAAGAGCAGATGCTCGCCGGCCCCGGCCCGCACGACCCCCGGTTCCGGCACGAAGTTGTGCTTCACCACCAGGCGTTCGGCCGGCATACCGGCCGCCACCAGGACCTCGCGCTGCGCCGCCGAGATGCAGAAGAAGCGCTCGACCCCGGACCGCCACCGCCGCCGGTTGGCCGACAGGCTGACCGCGAGCGGCACGGTCGCGAGCCGGGAGCCGCGGTAGCAGCCGTGCCGGACCGCGGGCAGCGGCGTGGAGCCGACGCACTCCGTGCAGGGCCGGCCGTCCCGTTGCAGCGTGCCCGGCGGGCAGACCTGGGTGTAGTTGTGCAGGGTGGCGACGGCGGGCACGCCCGCGTCCGCGCAGGCGGCCAGCACCGCCGGCGACAGCAGCGGGAACACGTTGTGGACGTGCACCACGTCCGGCCGTTCGGCGCGCAGCTTCGCCGCGAGCTCCCTGCGGACCGCCGCGTTCCACGGCACCCGCAACGGCAGCGCGGCCTTGGCCGGCAGCGACAGGGAGCCGATGTCGTCGCTGCGCCGCTCGAACAGCTCGACCCGGTGGCCGCCCTCGCGCAGCAGCGCCACCTCCTGGTCGACGACCTTGTTCTCACCGCTCGGCTGTGCCGAGGCGTAGCGGTTGTGCAGCACGAGGACGTGCATGCTCAGCCCACCTCCGTCTTCTGGGCCCAGCGCGGGACGCGCCGCCGTCGGGGCACTTCGGGTACCGGCAGGGGAGTGACCGGGGCGGGCGTCGCGAGCAGCGACGCGGCCACGGCCAGGTGCAGCAGATACGGCGAGGCGTCACCCAGACCGGCCTCGGTGTACGAGGCGATCGCGCAGTAGCTGATCAGGAAGATGGCGCAGGCCCGTGACAGCGACGGCGGCCGCAGCAGCGCGACACCGCCCAGCACCACGAGGAACGCGGCCACCAGACCGACACCGGTCACGCCCTGCTCGTTGTAGACGGCCAGCCAGCTGTTGTCGATCGGCAGCCCGTCGAACGACTTGTCGCCCAGACCGGCGCCGAACAGGTACTCGGAGGTCGTCCGGGGCGCCACCAGCAGCGCGTGCCAGACCTTGGCCCGCCCGGTGAGCGAGGAGAAGTTCTCCTGGCTCTGGCCGCGCAGGAACCACGTCTGCAGCGCGGAGGCGAATCCCACCGCGGCCACCGCTGTGATCGCCACCGCCCAGGTGAAGAACCGGCGGGCCGCGCCGCTGGTCAGCATGAGCGAGCCGATCGCCAGCGCCAGCCCGAGGAGCAGACCGAGCGTGGCCGTGCGGGTGTGGGTCAGGGCCAGCAGCACGAGCGAGGGCACGATGACCACCGCCGCGCTCTTCCCGTCGGTCCTGCGGTCCAGCAGGAGCAGCACGGTGAGCCCGATGATCACCGCCGCGTACTGTCCGATCTGCGGCGGGGTGAGCGGCCACAGCGCGCCGACCAGCCGCCCGCCGTAGAGGTCGGGCAGGGCGGCGCCCGGCGAGGCGATCAGACCCGCGGCCACCGTCCCGAGCACCGCGAGGTACATCCGGATGTGGTGCCGGACGAACGTCGTGCCGCCGTCCCACCAGCGGCTCAGCAGCCACAGCGTGCCGACGAACAGGGCCAGCCGGAAGCAGCGGAACAGCGCTCCGAACCCCGACTCCAGGTGCGAGCTGGAGATCACGCTCATCACCAGGAGCAGGGTGAGCAGGAACAGATAGGCGCTGGGCCGCAGCCGCAGCCGGAGGTTGACCAGGAGCGCCAGCGCGAACGCGGTGACCAGCGCGCCCATCGTGACCATCTGGATGAGGGACCGGGGCAGCGGGACGATCGTCTTCGCCCCGGCGGAGCCGAGCGTGTTGAGGATCAGCAGTCCCCAGACGGTGCCGACGATCTTCGGTGTGCGGTCGGTGCGCATCTCAACCACCGTCCTGGGCGCGGAAGGTGCTGCCCGCGTCCTGCAGGTACGGCGCCCCCTGCCACTGCGCGGAGTCGAGGATCCGGCTCGGGTCGTGGGCGACGAACCTCCACGGACCGACGTAGGTGTTGTCGTGCCAGCGGTTGTGCTGCTTGGTGGTGATCGCCTCGGCCACCCGCTCGCCCTGGTAGGGCGACCAGTCCGGGTAGGTCCCGTAGTTGGCCAGCACCGCCATGCGGTCGCACCGGACCGTGCAGCCGACGACGGACTTGTCCAGCACGAAGCGGTTGCCGTGGATATCGACCCGCTGGGTCCGCCACCGGCAGTCGTCGTAGAGCGGCTGGGCGGCGATCGCAGGCCGGACACAGCGCTTGGTGTTCTTCACCAGCAGCGTGCAGTCGCCGGAGGAGGTGTTGGCGGGGCTGTTGCAGAACCGGTCGGCGTTCTCCCACAGGGTGATGCCGGACCAGTTGTCCTCCAGCACGTTGCGATAGATGTCGATCTTGTCGGTGCGGGCCCGGACCCGCGGTTCCCCGCCGGACTCGGACAGATAGACGGTCGCGAAGGGGAAATTGTCGCCGCGGTCGGCGTACTTGCGCCCCTCGACCCAGTTGTTCCGCCGGATCGTGTTCCCGCGGATGACCGCGTTGTAGCTGGTCTCGTAGATGAGCGCGGCGCCGTCGTTGGCCTCGAGCACGTTGTCCTCGATGAGGAAGTCGTTGTTGTTGGTGTCCGCCCACAGGCCGGTACCGCGGTTGTCGTGCACCCAGTTGCCGCGTATGTCGGCGCCGTCGACGGCCCAGAACTTGACGCCGCCGGTGCAGCCGCAGCCCTCCTGCTTGCGCTCCCAGTCGTCCGTGTTGTTGCCCGTGATCTCGTTGCCCTCGAGCACCAGGCCGGTGATGCGGCCGTTGCCCTTGTACGCGTTCATGCCGTACTGGCCGTTGCCCTTCAGACAGCTGGAGCGGACCCGCTGACGGGCGCCCGCCATCAGTCCGGCGCCCGAGTTGTTCTTGATCGTCGTGTGCTCGATCACCCAGCCGTCGGCCGAGTCGTGGTTGACCACGCCCTCGTTCTGCGGGGCGACGAAGTCCTGCACGGTCAGGAAGCGGATGGTGACGTCGGGGGCACTGCCGGCGAACGCGTACTGATTGGTCCTCCTGCCGTCGAGCACCGCTCCGGGCGCGCCGATGTAGACGTCCCCCTTCTTCGGCAGGACCTGGGCGTAGCGGTCCTTGTCGAGCCGGTGGCGGCCCGGCTCGAGCCAGAACGTGGTGCCCGCCGGACGGCTCCTGGTCTTCGCGGCCAGGTCACCGGGCTTCGCGGGATCGACCGTGACTGCGCCCGCCGGTGCCTTCGCCGGCCCGGAGCCGGGCTCGGAGCACACCCGTGCCTCGGACGCGGCCGGCTCCGCGGCCGGCTTCAGCCGTGTGTCCGACGAACTGTCGCAGCCGGTCGCCGCGGACAGGGCCAGTACCAGCAGTGCGGCCGGCAGCGCCCGGCGCCGCCCCTTGATCCCCAAGCGTCCTTCCCCCCTAGCCGCGGAACCCGAGTACGGTGCCGAACTCCCGCGTGCCCTCGGCGACTCCGGTGCCGACCAGCGTGGTGGCGGGCTCCTTTTGTCCGAAGCCCGCGGAGTACCAGCCCAGCGGCGGTTCGCTCTCGCCGCGGTGCGCCCGCCAGGTCAGCTCCCCGGGCAGGTCGAGCACCGCGGAGCGCTCCTCGCCGTCCCGGGTCCAGGTGAGCAGTGCCCGGTTCCCCTCCAGGTCCGCGGTGACCTCCGGACCGAGGTGGAACGCGAGGCGCACCGTGCGGCGCGGGCCGCGTACCTCGTCGACCACCTTCACCTCGCGCCTCGCGGAGGTCAGTTCCACCCGGCGGCGGTGCACGGAGTCCTCGTAGCCGTCGTGCTCGGCGCACCAGCGGGCCGTCTCGCCGGAGGTGTCCGCGACCAGGACCCGGGTGCCCGCGTGCCGGGTCCACAGGAACGGGCCGCCGGAGACGGACTGGTCGGTGCCGTCCAGCTCCAGGGTGTTGTGGCCGAGGGTGGAGCGGAAGTAGCTCCGCCACTCGGGCTGCCCGTGGTAGCAGTACGTCCCCGGGTCGGCGAGGACGTCGACCCCGTCGTGCCGTACCTCCACGGACAGCGCGTCCGCGTGGGCGTGCGCGGCGATGGACAGGAACCCGTGCGGGCCGCCGTCGCAGCGGACCCAGATCCCCTCGGGACCGCGCAGGATCGTCATGCCGGCGTCGGGGAAGTGGGCCGGCAGGCCCGCCGGGCGGGACACGGCCGGTGTGGTCCCGTCCTTCCCGTACGGCCGTACGAGGGCGGCCAGCAGCGGGGTGCGCACGTCGGTGCCGGTCACCTCCGGCCACCAGTCGAGCCGGCCGAACACGGCTTCCCCGGTGGCCAGCAGCGAGCCCCAGCGGTCGGTGCCCGCGCCGTCCACGATCAGACCGTGCCCGTCGTCCGCGTCGCCCTGGCGCGGCGGCCGCAGCCGGTTGTCCACGACCGCCGCGAGCGCGTCGGTCATCCGCAGCAGCACCAGCCGGACCGTCGGGGGTACCTGCACCCCGGCGGCGTCCGCCTCGGCCAGCGCGGCCAGTCCGAGCTCCAGCACCAGCCCGTGGTACTCGGTCGCCAGCTCCCGGTTGAGCCCGGAGCCGAAGGTGTTGGCCCGCAGGTTCCGGTCCAGCGAGCGCAGCGCGTCGGCACGCCAGCGCGCCGAGGCGGGGAACCAGCCGAACGCGCAGGCCGCGGCGAACTGCCCGGCGGCCTCCGCGATGACGTGGTTGTTCGCCGAGGAGGCCCGGCTGGGGAAGGCGGCCAGCCAGCGCTGGTGGTGCCAGATCTGGTTCCGCGCCACCGGGTTGTCCTCGAACAGCGCGGCCGCGCCGCTCCAGCCGTCGAGCAGCCGGCGGATCCACACCCAGGACAGCAGCCGGATGCCCAGCTCGATGCCGCTGGTCCAGTGCACCCCGCACAGCGGCGCGTTGACCTCCCACCACGAACGCAGATGCGCGGCGACCCGCTCGGCGTACCGCTCGTCCCCGGTGGCCGCGTACGCGGCGGCGAGCACGGTGAGGTACTGGTGCCGGGACGGCTCCCAGATCTGCTTGATGTCCCCGACCGCGTCCTCGTCGCGGTAGGCCACGTCGAAGGCGTGCACCAGCGGGGCCCGGCGCCCGGTCTTCGGGTCGAAGGACCAGTCCGGGGCGGCCAGGTCGTCGCGGTCCACCCCGAAGAACTCGGCGTGCCCGTCCATCAGCCGGTCCGCCTCGGCGACGAGACGCTTCACCGCGTCCGGCGCCAGGGCGGCCACGGTGCCCGCGGGCAGGACCGCGGTGAACCGGGCGCCGGTCACGGCCGGGGCGTCCGGCGGCAGCGACCGCCAGCGTCGCCGGCGCAGGGTGTCGCCCACCCGGCCGCCGATCTCCCGCGGCCCCATCCGGGACAGCCGCCGCAGGTACCAGCCCGCGCTCATGGTCATCGGGCGCCCGCCAGGGTCACCGGCGCTCCGCCGGCCAGACCGGCCTGCACGGCGAGGGTGGCCGCCGTGGTGGCGACCAGCGACTCCAGCGGCACCGGCATCGGACCGCCGGTCCTGACGGCCTTGACGAACGCGGCCAGTTCGGCCGACTGGCCCTTGTCCCGGGCCTTGGGCAGCCGCGAACTGACCCAGCGCTTGCGGCCGTACACCGAGGCGCGCACGAAGTCGTCGAGCCGCAGCACCTTGCCGTCCGCGACCAGGTCCAGCGTCTCCTTGGGGTAGCCGGGCGACCCGGTGGTGACATAGCTGATCGTGGCCGTGGACCCGTCCGGGTAGCCGAGGACGATCTGGAGGTCCTCGTTGCCGGACGGGGCGACCGCGTACACCGAGACCGGGTCGGCGTCGAGCAGCCAGCTCGCGGTGTCGATGAAGTGCCCGCCCTCGCCGGCGAACCGCGAGCCCTCGCTGCCCTGCTGGAGATACCAGCTGCCCTGGTCGAGGCGGCCCGCGTTGACGAGGTAGCGCAGGCTCGCCGGTCCCGTCCTGGCACCGAACCGCTTCCTGGCCTCCAGCAGCAGCGGGGCGAACCGGCGGTTGAAGCCCACCTGGAGCCGGTCGTTGCCGGACTCCTCCACCGCGGCCAGCACACCGGCCAGTTCGTCCTCGGTGAGCGCCAGCGGCTTCTCCACGAAGACCGCCTTGCCCGCCAGCAGCGCCTTGCGGGTCAGATCGGCGTGCGAGCTGTGCCGGGTGACCACGAACACCGCGTCGATCGACTTGTCGCCGAGCACCGCGTCCAGGTCGGTCGTCGCCTCGGAGAAGCCGAACTTGCGCTGGGCGTTGGCCGCGGACAGCGCCGTCGTCGTCACGACCGTGGAAAGCTCCACACCGTCGCGCTGCGCGAGGTGCGGCAGCAGCATCGAGGTCGCGTAGTTGCCCGCGCCGACGAAGGCGAGCCGCACCGGGGTACGGACCGCCCGGGCCGGGGCCGCCGCGGTGGCGGGCCGCTTCACCTCGGGCACGGTCATGGCGGGGGCCTCGGCCTCCACCGTCTGCTCGGGATAGCGGAACAGCACGGCCACGGCCTTCAGTTCGCCGTCCTTCAGCGACCGGTACGTCTCGACGGCGTCGTCGAAGTCGGCGATGTGGGAGATCAGCGGCTCCACGTCGACCTTGCCGCGGGCCACCAGGTCCAGGAAGCAGGCCAGATTGCGGCGCTCGGTCCAGCGCACGTAGCCGATCGGGTAGTCCCGGCCCTCCAGCTCGTACGCCGGGTCGTAGCGCCCGGGGCCGTAGCTGCGGGAGAACCGGACGTCGAGCTCCTTCTCGTAGTACGCGTTCCACGGCAGGTCGAGGCGGCACTTGCCGATGTCGACGACCCGGCCCCGGTCCCGGCACAGCCGCGCGGCCAGCTCCACGGGCTGGTTGCTGGCGCCGCCGGCCGCCAGGTACACCTGGTCCACGCCGTGGCCGTCGGTGAGTTCGGCGACGGCGCTCTCCACGGCCGCGGACGCGGGATCGCCACAGGCCGCGGCGCCCAGGCGCTCGGCGAGCTCGCAGCGCGCCGGGTCGGGGTCGACGCCGACGACACGGACGCCCGAGGCGGTCAGCAGCTGGACCACCAGCTGCCCGATCAGCCCGAGGCCGATGACCAGCGCCACCTCGCCGAGCCGTGACTCGCCCTGGCGGACGCCCTGCAGGGCGATGGACCCGACGGTGCCGAACGCCGCGTGCCGGGGCGCGAGGCCGTCCGGCATCGGGGCGTAGAGGTTCTTCGGCACCCAGTTCAGCTCGGCGTGCAGCGCGTGCTCGTTGCCGGCGCAGGCCACCAGGTCGCCGACCTTCACGTCGTCGATCCCGGCGCCGACCTGCTCGACCACCCCGCACAGCGAATAGCCGAGCGGCGTGTAGGAGTCCAGCTTGCCCATCACCTTGCGGTAGGTGGCGGGCACCCCGTTGGTGGCCACGCTCTGCACGACCTTGGCCACCTGGTCCGGGCGGGAGCGGGCCTTGCCGAGCATCGACATGCCGGCCTCGGACACCTTCATGAGCTCGGTCCCGGTGGAGATCAGCGAGTAGGCGCTGCGGACCAGCACACCGTCCGCCTTGCACCCGGGGACCGGCACGTCGAGCAGCGCGAGCTCGCCGCTCTTGTAGTTCTGTACGACCTGTTTCACCGAAGTCCTCTTGTCTCTACTGTCTTCACGCCGTCGCGTGCGAGTCCAGGCCGGCCCGGGAGGTCGCGCCGCGATACCAGTACTCGAGGGTCAGCACATGCCACAGATGCTTGGAGAAGTCCCGCTGTCCGGCGGCGTCCTCGGCGACCATGCGCGCCAGGGCGTCGCGGCGCAGGAGCCCGGAACGCACGAGTTCGCCGTCGTTGACCACCTCGCGCACCAGCGGCGCGAGGTCCCGGCTCATCCAGGCCCGCAGCGGGGCGCTGAACAGCCCCTTGGGCCGGTACACGATCTCCTTGGGCAGGACGGAGACGGCCGCCTCCTTGAGGACGGCCTTGCCCTGCCGCCCCACGATCTTGCGGTCGCCGGGCACGGTGAACGCCGCCTTGACCACCTCGACGTCCACGTACGGCACCCGCACCTCGGTCGACGCGGCCATGCTCGACCGGTCCGTGTACGCGAGGTTCAGACCCGGCAGGAACATCCGGGCGTCGCCCAGGCACATACGGTTGACGAAGTCGTCGAGGTCGTTGTCCTCGTAGACGTCCGCGTGCTCGGTGAGCACGTCCTCGACCGTCCCGGCCAGGTCCGGATCGATCAGGGCGAGCAGCTCCTCCTGGTCGTACATCGTGTAGCTGCGCCGGAACGCGGTCTCCTCCGGCAGGTCCGCGAAGGACAGGAACCGCTTCGCGAAGCGCACCGACCGGTAGCCGCGGCGGGCCGAGGCGACCGGCAGCCGGTCCACGGCCGCGGACACGCCCCGCCGCAGGGGCCCCGGGACCCGCTGGTAGCGCAGCGCGATCAGGTTGGCCAGGTGCTTGCGATACCCGGCGAACAGCTCGTCCGCTCCCATCCCCGAGAGCATCACCTTGACCCCGGCCTCCCGGGCGGCCGAGCAGATCAGGAAGGTGTTGATCGCGGCCGGGTCGCCGATCGGCTCGTCCAGGTGGTACGTCATCTCCGGCAGCAGGTCGAGCACGTTCGGGGCGATCTCGATCTCGTGCAGGTCGACCCCGAACCGCTCGGCCACCTGCCGGGCGTAGCGCAGGTCGTCCGGCATCGCCTCGAACCGGGCGTCCTCGGCCCGGAAGCCGATCGTGTAGGCGGAGATCCCGGGCCGCTCGCGGGCCGCCAGGGCGGTGAGATAGCTGGAGTCGAGACCGCCGGACAGGAAGGTCGCCACGGGGACGTCGGACAGCAGATGACGCCGGGTCGACTCCTCGACGATCGCGGCGAGGTCAGGCCGCTCGCCGGCCAGCGCCCGCTCCCGGCCCTCGGCGGCGACGTCCCTCAGGTTCCAGTACTGTCCGCGGTCCACCCGGCCGTCCGGCCGGATGCGCATCCAGCTCCCCGGCGGCAGCTTCTCCGCCTCGCGGAACGCGCACCGCGAGTCCGGCACCCAGTAGTACAGCAGCGAGGCCACCAGCGCGGCGTGGTCCACCTCCAGCGTCCCGCCGGTGACGGCGGCCAGCGCCTTGAGCTCCGAGGCGAACACCAGGCCCGCGCCGCGCCGCAGCAGGAACAGCGGCTTGATGCCCAACTGGTCCCGTGCGAGGACCAGTTCACCGGTCCGCTCGTCGAAGATGCCGAACGCGAACATGCCGCGCAGCCGGGGCAGACAGTCCGTGCCCCAGCGCCGCCAGGCCTCCAGCAGCACCTCGGTGTCCGAGGTGCCGCGGAAGCGCGCCCCCCCGGCCTCCAGCTCGCTCCGCAGCTCCGGCGCGTTGTACAGCTCGCCGTTGTACGTCAGGACGAGCCCGTCCGAGACCATCGGCTGGGCGCCCGTCTCGGACAGGTCGATGATGGCCAGCCGGCGGTGTCCGAGGTGGACCTCGCCGTCACCGGCGGGGTGGCTGTAACGGCCGGCCCCGTCCGGCCCGCGGTGGGCGAGGGTCTCGGTGAGCCGGTCGGCGACTGCCTTCCCGTCCGGCCACCTGTACGTGCCTGCGATGCCACACATGTACTACCGCGCCTCCTGGTCGCTGTCCGGGACCCGTGCCGCCCACATCGGCTGCCGCTCCGTGCGCGGCCTGTCGGTCCCGCCCTGCCGGGCCGTACGGTCGCCGCGCCCGCGCAGCGCGGTGTGCAGCCCGTCCCACAGCGTGCCGTCGGTCCGGTCACGCGGGTCGGGGTCGATCAGCACCACCCCGATGACCTCGATGCGCTGGTCCGCGAGCTGACGGGCCACGGTGTGCAGCCACGCGGCGCTGCCGTGTCCGGCCCGCACGACGAGCACGGTCCGGGTGCCGAGGTACTGCAGATCGGTCCACGCCGTGCCCGGTGCCACCGAGCCGACGCCGATCCGGCGCTCCTGGTGCGGCACGGCCGCGGAGCCGTCGACCACGGCCGGGTCTCCCGGCTTCGCCCGGCGCCTGGCCAGCTGCGAACCGGGCAGACCGTCGACGACGGCCACCGGTCCGTCGGCCCCCAGCGCCCGCGCGAGGTCCAGGGCGATCGCGCTCGTGCTGCGCGCGCAGCCCAGTTCGAGCAGCGACACCGGTTCCGCGGTGCCGCGCGCGGTACGGGCCAGCGACGTGGTGAGCCGTTCGCGGGCCGTCCGGGTCCGCCGGCGCCGCCACAACCTGCCCCCGCGCAGCGGCAGTTCCGTGATGACGGAGGCGCCGAGGTTCGCGGCGATGTCCCGGCGCAGCACCGGGCGGTCCGCGACCACCGAGCCGACCGCGGCCACCGCGAGTCCGAGGACGAGGCCGAGCACCAGGCCGACGGCAGCGTTGGTGGCGGCTGCCTTGGGCAGGGAGCCGCGCACCGCGTCCGGGGTGTCCACGATCTGGGTGCCCGCGAGGAGCTGCGGCGTTCCGATGCGCGCGTCCGCCGCCCGCTGGCTGAAGTCGGTGATCCGCGAGGTGAGTTCGGCCCGGCGGGCGAACAGCGACTCCAGGTCCGCCGACGCCGTCGGCCCGGTCTGCGCCGACCCGTCCGCGATCGTCTTGTTGACCTTGGCCAGCTCGCCCTGCATCCGGTCGCGCTGGTCGAGCAGCGCCTTGGCCTCGGCGTTCGCCGCGTCCTTGATCCGCTTCACATGGTCCGCGACGAACGCGTCGGCCAGCGCCTTGGCACGGGCCTCGGCGTCGGCGTCGCTGTCACCCGTCACCGTGATCTGCAGCAGGTTGTTGGTCAGGCCGACACCCGAGTAGTCCTTCATGAAGTCCTCCGGCTTCTCCGCGGAGTGGAGGGACTTCAGGGCCTGGTCGGCGATCCGCGTGGTCTGCAGCAGCGCCACGTCGGTGCGGATCAGCGTTCCGGGGTCGTTCGGCTGGTCCTCCTGGTGGGCGACCAGCACCTTGGTCACCGCGGTCGGCGGCGCCGGCATCGCGACGGCCAGCGCCGCGCCCACGAGCAGGCCCAGCACCCCCGCGGAGCACCACAAGCGGCGCCTTCTGCGCACCGCCACCACCAGCGCCTGCAGGTCCACCAGCGGAGCGGTGGCCGACGGCTCCGGTGTCGTACTCGTCGTCACCGTGAACTTCCCTTCGCGTCATGGCCCACCGCGAACACCGGCGTGGCGGTGTCGTGGGGGCGGCCGGCGGACCGGGCCGGCAGGGCCCGGACCACGCCGGCGAGAACGACGCCGACGATCTCGTGCCGGGCGTCCGCACACGCCTCGGCGATACCGGAGAGCTCCGCCGCGGTCCGGCTCCCCGCGCTCAGCACGACCAGGGCGCCGGCCTCGCCGCCGCCGTCCGGCACCAGCGGGCGGGTCACCGGGACCTCCACGACCCGCAGTGCCGGATCGCTCCCCGCCTCGGCGACGAGCTCCGCGGCGGCCCGCAGGGCGCTCTCGTCGCCCTCGGGCACGACGACCAGCAGCCGCCGGGGAGAGGGCAGCCGGTCCCTGAGCCGGGAGCACACCCGCTGGAAGCGGATCTGCCGGCCGGCCTCGTCGGCGTACGCCTGCGGGACGGGCAGGTCCCAGCGGACGTCGGCGCCCAGCAGCCGGCGGATCCCGGCCCCGGCCCCGCGTGCCCGCGGCCGGGCGGACCCGTCACCGGCCACGTCGACCGTGCCCAGCAGCGAGGTGCCGAGCGCGGCGGCGATCTCCGACTGGGTGCGCAGCCGGCGGCTCATCCGCGCCGCGGTGAGATGACCGACGACCCCGAGCAGGAAGAACAGCAGCGCCCCGGCGGCGATGAGCTGCGTCCGGGTCGGCGGTGCCTCGCCGGTCGGCCGGGCCGCGGGACCCATGACGACCATGTTGGCCTTGTTGGCGGCCGGGTCGGACTGGTTCAGCTTGGTGATGGCCTCCTGCAGCGTGGTCCGCAGCTTCTCCAGCTCGGTGCGCGCCTGCACGCCCTCCACCGTCTTGCCCGGGTCGGCGGCGTCGGCCAGCTGCGTGATGCGGCGGCTGGTCTGGGTCACCGTCTGCTGGAGCGCCTCGCGCTGCGCCGCCGCCTCGGGGTCGGTGTTGTCGTCCACGACCCGCGCGGCGAAGGCGACGAACTGCTGGGCCACCGCGTCGGAGAGCCGCTGAGCGCGCTCCGGGGTGTCCGCCGTGCCCGAGATCTTGATGATGTTCCCGTCGGCGGTCTTCGCGGTCACACTGTCGCGCAGTTCGCTCTTGGAGACGTCGGACCAGTGCAAGGTGCCGGCCGCCTGGTCGACCACGACCGAACTGGTCGCGATCTCCTCCTGGGTCAGCAGTTCGCGCTCCTCCCACGCCCCCGGCAGCAGCACCGACGCCGACGTCGTGTACCGCGCGGGGAACAGCAGGGAAGCGCCGTACCCGACGAGCGCGCCCACCAGGGCGATCGCGGCGAGCAGCCGCCAGCGCCGTCGGATGATCCGCCCGATGGTGGCCAGGCGTATCGTGTCATCGTTCAACGGTGCGGCCTCCGCCCTGTGCACGGTCCGGGTCGCCGGCCGACGCCGGGGCGTCGTCACCGCAGGCGGCGGCGTAGGCGGCGAGCAGCGAGGCCTGCGAGTTGCGCCAGGACAGCGGTCCGCTGATCCGCTCCTGGCCGATCTTGCCCATGAGGGCCCGCTTCTCCGGGTCGTCCATGAGCTGGGCGACGAGCCGCGCGAACGCCAACTCGTCGTTGGCGGGCGCGTACACGGCGGCGTCCCCGGCGGAGACGCGCGCCTCCCGCAGTTCGAAGGAGACGATGGGCCGGCCCATCACCATGTACTCGAGGACCTTGTTCATGGTCGACACGTCGTTGAGCGGATTGTGCGGGTCGGGGGAGAGGCACACGTCCGCGGTGGACAGGTAGCGCACCAGATCCGCGTCCGGGATGCGCCCGGTGAACTCCACCTGCTCCGAGAGCCCGAGCTCCCGCGACAGCTCCACCATCGCGTCGAAGGTGTCGCCGCCGCCGACGAACACCGCGTGCCAGTCGCTCCGCCCGACCTCGTCGCGCAGCTTCGCCAGGGCCCGCAGCGCGTAGTCGACACCGTCCTGCGGGCCCATGACCCCGAGGTAGCACAGCAGATGGGGCTTGCCGCGCTTCAGCTCCGGCTCCGGCGGTACGGGATGGAAACGGTCGATGTCCGGGGCGCTGCGCACCACGAACACGTCCTCGGGCCGCCGGCCGCCGCGGCGCACCGCGGTGTCCTTGTAGCTCTCGTTCGTGGCCAGGACGACGTCCGCGGCCCGGTAGGTCATCCGTTCCAGGGCGCACACCCCGCGGTAGAGCAGGTCCTCGCCGCGGTCGAACCGGGAGAGGTACAGCTCGGGCACCAGGTCGTGCTGGTCGAAGACGAACCGCGCGCCGCGCCGCTTCAGCCAACGCGCCGGCAGGAACAGCAGGTCCGGCGGATTGCAGGCGTGCACGACGTGGACGGGCCCGACCTTCCGGGCCAGCCGCAGCGTGTGCCACAGCGCCGACCCGTACTCCCGCAGATAGCCGGCCGGTCCGCCAGTGGCCGCGCGCAGCGGGTAGCGGTGGATCCGCACCCCGTCGATCTCCGCGTAGGCCTCCGTGTCCCGTTTGGTTCCCTGCGGACAGATGACGTGGACCGTCCAGCCCGCGTCCCGCAGCGTCGTGCACTCCTGCCACACCCGCCGGTCGAACGGCACCGACAGGTTCTCCACCAGGATCAGCGCGCGCCGGCCGTGCCGGTCGCCGCTGGTCTCATTACCAAGCAAGGCCCATGTATCCCGGTTCGGCCCGGCGCGCTTCGGCGTCGGGAAGGCGGACGAGGTCGACGATGACGGGGCCGTCACCGTGGGGAAGCGCCGCGAGCACGGCCGGATCCTTGGTACCGACGAGGCACACGTCGGCGTGCTCCAGCACCTCGTCGACGGAATCCGCGAGCAGCTGCGCGAGGTGCGGCAGCCGGGTCTCGATGTACTCGCGGTTCGCGCCGAGGAGCCGGGACAGGCTCACGTTGGCGTCGTGGATCTTCAGGTCGTAGCCCTTGCCGAAGAGCCGCTCCGCCAGCTCGACGAGCGGGCTCTCGCGCAGGTCGTCGGTGCCGGGCTTGAACGACAGTCCGAACAGGCCCACCTTGCGCTTGCCGGTGCGCTCGACCAGCTCCACCGCACGCTGGAGATGGTCGGCGTTGGAGGGCAGCACATGCGACAGGATCGGCACCGAGATGTCCGCCCGCTGCGCCGCGTGGACCAGACTGCGCAGGTCCTTGGGCAGGCAGGAACCGCCGAAGGCGAAACCGGGCCGCAGATAGGCGGGGCTGATGTTCAGCTTACGGTCGGCCAGGAACACGTCGATCACCTGGTGCGAGTCGACCCCGAGCGCCTGGCACACCGCGCCCAGCTCGTTCGCGAAACCGATCTTGAGGCCGTGGAACGCGTTGTCCGCGTACTTGATCGCCTCGGCCACCGGGACCGGCACCCGGAACACCTCGCCGGGCAGGCCCTCGTAGAGCTCCGCCACCACGTCGCCGCTCGCGACGTCGAGCTGGCCGATGACGGTCTTCGGCGGGTCGAAGAAGTCCCGCACGCTGGTGCCCTCGCGCAGGAACTCCGGGTTGACCGCGACCCCGACGTCCACGCCGGCCGTGCCGCCGACGGCCTTCTCCAGGATCGGCACCAGCAGGTTCAGACAGGTGCCCGGAAGCATGGTGCTGCGGAACACGACGGTGTGCCGCCCGCCCCGCTCGGCCAGCGCGGTACCGATCTCCTCGGTGACCCGCTCCAAGTACGTGGTGCACAGACTGCCGTTGGGCTCCGACGGCGTGCCCACGCAGATCAGGGACACCTCGCTGTTCGCGATCGCCTCCCGCACGTCGGTGGTGGCGCGTAAGGCGCCGCTCCCCACGACGTCGGCGACGAGCTCGCCGATCCCCTCCTCGACCACCGGGGCCTTGCCGTCGTTGACCAGGTCGACCTTCACCTGGTTCACGTCGACACCGACGACCTCGTGTCCCCGGCCGGCCAGGCACGCGGCCGACACACAGCCCACGTAGCCGAGCCCGAAAACGCTGACCTTCATGACCCGTTCCTCCCCCTGGGCAGGCCCTTGCGGCCCGCCCTCCGCACCCCTGCCCGACGACGCTCCGCGCGCATCAGTAGGCCCCCTGCCCGTACAGCACCGCACGCAGCGTCTTCCACAAGATCACCGTGTCCAGGGCGAGCGACCAGTCCTCCACGTACCGCAGGTCCAGCCGCACCGCCTCCTCCCACGACAGGTCGCTGCGCCCGCTGATCTGCCACAGACCGGTGAGCCCCGGCTTGACCAGCAGCCGCCGCCGGATGTCCGGGCCGTACGCGGCGGACTCCTCCGGTAACGGAGGCCGCGGCCCGACGAGCGACATCGATCCGGTCAGCACGTTGAACAGCTGCGGGAGTTCGTCGATCGAATACCGGCGCAGCACCGCTCCGACCCGGGTCACCCGGGGGTCCCGGCGGACCTTGAACAGCAGACCGGCGCCCTCGTCGAGGCCGGCCAGCTCCGCCCGTGCCTGGTGCGCCCCGGCGACCATGGTGCGGAACTTGAGAATCGTGAACTCGCGGCCGTTCTTGCCGACCCGGCGCTGGCGGTAGAACGCCCCGCCGCGGCTGTCCAACAGCACGAGCAGCCCGACGAGCACCATCAGCGGCGCGAACAGCAGCAGCAGGACCGCAGCGCCGAGCCGGTCGACGACCACCTTGACCGCGCGGCGGCCCCCGGTGAAGGTCGGCATGCTGACCCGCAGCAGCGGGATCCCGAGCACCGCGTCGACGTGCAGCCGCGGGCCCGCCACCTCCATCAGCACCGGCGCCACGACCATCTCGGCGTCGCTGCCCTCGAGGTTCCAGGCGAGCCGCTGCAGTTTGTCCGGCGACCAGTGCGGGTCCGGGGTGACCGCGACGACCCGGTAGCCGTCGCGGTGGACGTGCCCCGCGACGTCGGCCAGCCGGCCGACGACCGGCACCCCGTCCAGCTGGTCACCGTCGAGCCCGTGCCCGTCCGTCGTGCACACCGCCTCCACCCGCCAGCCCAGATGCGGGAACTTGCGGGTGCGGGTGACCAGGTCGCGGACCGTGGCCGGGCTCCCGGCGGCGAGCACGGGCCGCAGACAGCGGCCCTCCTTGCGCTGCTTGTGCAGCCACAGACGCAGCAGATACCGCACAGTCATGGTCACGACCGCTATCGCGGGGATCGCCACGAAGATCCAGAGCTTGATGTTGCGCGAGGTCAGGGCGATCCCGCCGAGCGCCAGCACGACGGTCGCCGTGAACAGCGAGCGCCCGAGCCGGCGGAACTCCTCGGCGCCCTGGCCCAGGACGGCCGGAGCCCACGCCCGGCTCACCCAGAGCGAGCCCAGCACCAGCAGCTCGGTGCCGAAGGCGAGAATCCCCCATTTCTCATGCCAGTTGGCCGCGTCGCGGGCCCCGAAGAAGTTGCCGATCGCCGCCACCACGCAGGCGGTGGCCACCGTGTCGCTGGTGATGACGGTACGGCGGTACCGCTGCTCCCAGTCGGTCGCAGGCTGGTTGACCGCCTCGTCCTCCAGACGCCCGCGCGCAGACGGAAACGGGCGTACTAGTCCCCCTTGCCGCACAGAACCCCCCAGGTTCCAGTGGTTCGACGTGTTCGCCTAACACTGTTTCTCGCCCCGGGAGGCACCCCCGCCCCCCGCGCCGCGCCGCGCTGTTCCTCCCCCCGGAAGGCCCCCGCCTCCCGCGCCGCGCCGTTCGTCCCCCCGGGAGGCAAGGCCTCCCGCATGACACCCCGCTGCCCGGACCCGCGAGGACGGCCCACCCCGGCGGCAGGGACGTGAACGTCCCGCCGAAGCCCGAGATGTCCGGGAACCCGTCGAATTCCCGGGTGCTCCCCGCACCCGAGCCCCCTCGCGGACTCCTGGAGTCGATCCCCCCAGGTCTGGTGCCGAGGACGCCCATGCTGGCATCCGCGGCGCCGGACCTATAGATCATTACCGGTCGCCTCGTGTCCGAACAGCTGAAGCACGGTCAATCTAGACCATCAGGGCCGCTATGGAGAGGGGGATGTGTGGAATTTGTGCTCAAGATTTGAGGCCGCTTCCACCGATCCGCGCCCCCTTCCGGACACTCCGACGCCATCGAACGCTCCGGCAACTCTCCCCAACGCGGACCGACTTCATACACACCAGCGACCGGAGAGTCTCAACTCGCCGTCTGTAGAGCCAAGTTGCACGAAAGCGGAACCGTTGCGGGTGCATCTGGCAGTGCCTGGTGGGGTGTTGTCAAAACCTGGACCATCCGACCCGGTCCGGCCCCCTCCGGTCGCCACCGACACCCCTCGTCCTTCTCTCCTTCATGACCTTTTCATCGCCTCCAAATGACGAAAGCCGGCCCCGAAGGCCCGCGTCACCCTCGCAGGGGCCGAACGCCCCGGCCGGATCCGGTCCATCGGACAGTCCGGTGACGCCGCGCCCCGTCACATGACGGTGCACGGGAGCCGGCCGGGCGCCCGGCGCGCGGAGTCTCGGAGTCTCGGAGTCAGACATCGTCCGCGGGCAGGGCGGAGAGGAACGCGTCGGTCTCCCGGCGCAGGGAGCGTGAGAGCCCGCTCAAGGAGGCGATGATTTCCCCGAGTTCGTGAGCGAGGTCCGGGGCGGCGGCCCAGACGGCCGGCTTTCTGGTGACGACCGCGTACAGCAGGTCGTCGTCGAACCAGCCGCCCTCGGCCTGCCGCGGCGCGGTCTCCCGCAGGATCTCCACGGCCGGGGGCAGGAGCCAGCGCAGTCCCACGTCCTGCCCGATCAGCCGGGCCAGTTCGTGCGGCTCCAGGCTCGTGACCGGACGACGCCGCAGCTCGTGCACGTTCCGAACCATGGGGGTGGAGTCCGCGGGAGGAGCCGGCCAGCGAAATCCTTCCAACTCCTCGAGGGAGCTGCGGCGGTCGAAGGTCTCGGGCATCGTCCGGTCCTCTCGTGCTCCGCGGCTGCGGCGCGGCCGGTCACCGCGGCCGCGTCCGGGACTCCGTCTCAGAGCCAGTCCTTGCGTTTGAAGACGAAGTAGAGGGTCGTGCAGACCGCTGCCATCAGGACGATCGCGAACGGGTAGCCGAACGACCAGTGCAACTCCGGCATGTTGCTGAAGTTCATGCCGTAGATCGTGCCGACCAGGGTCGGCGCGAAGAGGATGGCGGCCCAGGACGAGATCTTCTTGATCTCCTCGTTCTGTTCGAAGCCCGCCTCCGCCAGCGCCCGCATCTCGGCGTTCTGCTGCTGGGTGACCAGGGTGGCGTTGACGGTGAGGATGTCGGTCAGGGCCTGCCGGAAACCGTCGACCCGCTCGCTGGTGTGCGTGACGTGGTCGGCGACGTCGCGGAGGTAGCGCTGGAGCTCCTCGTCCGTGCGGTACTTGGCGAAACCGGCCATCAGGCTGTGCAGCATGCCGACCAGCGGACGGGTCGCGCGCTGGAACTCGACCATCTCGCGGGAGAGTTCGTAGATGCGGCGGGAGACCGCGGGGTCGCCGCGGAAGACCTCGGTCTCGATCTCGTCGATGTCGTTCTGGACCCCGGCCACCACCGGGACGTAGCCGTCGACGACGGAGTCCAGGATCGCGTACAGGACGGCCTCAGGTCCCAGCCGCAGCAGTTCGGGGCTGTCCTCCATGCGGCGGCGCACCGCCGAGAGGTCCGGCGCCGCGCCGTGCCGGACCGTGATCACGAAGTCGGGTCCCACGAACACGTGCAGCTCGCCGAAGTCCACCTCCTCGGCCGCGTCCAGATACCGGGCGGCGCTCAGGACCACGAAGAGCGTGTCGCCGTACCGCTCCAGCTTCGGCCGCTGATGTGCCTCCATCGCGTCCTCGACGGCCAGCGGGTGCAGATCGAACTCGGCCGCCAGGGAGTGGAGTTCGGCCGCCGTCGGACGGGCGAGGCCGATCCAGGCCATGCCGTCCGGCTGCTCGCGCAGTGCCCGGAAGGTCTCGGCCAGCGACCCGGGCGCCGCCACCCGCAGCCCGTCGCGGTACAGCGCGGACTGGACGACGCTGACGACCTCGGAGGGCTCGGCCGCGGGCGGCACGTCCGGCGGGGGCGTCTTCCGCGGGGGTGGCGCGGACGGCGGAGTCAGCGCGCGCCGCCACAGCGGCCTGCGGTTCTCCGAAGCGGGGCGGGCGCGTCGCTCGGCCATCGCGGCTGCCTCCAGGGTCGAACGAACGTCTGCGCGATCTTCGAGCAGGATATACGGGGCAAACGGTCCGGGGGCCGCGGTCGCGGAGGGGATCGGGTGAGAGTTGCGGACAGGATCTGTCCGCGAGCGGGGCTAGCGTGCCGGGTATGACGAAGACGACCGCGACGGCCCCCGTGCTCGGCACCCGCGCCCTCAACCGCGCGACCCTCGGCCGTCAGCTCCTGCTGCGCCGCTCCCCGTTGTCCGCGACGGCCGCCGTCGAGCATCTGCTCGGCCTCCAGGCGCAGAACGTGAAGCCGCCGTACTACGCCCTCGCCGCCCGCCTCGACGGCTTCCGGCCCGAGCTGCTCTCGACGGCGATGGAGGCGCGCGACGTCGTCCGGATCGTCACCCTGCGCTCCACCATCCACACCCACACCGCCGAGGACGCCCTCACCCTGCGCCCCCTGGTGCAGGCCGCCCGAGACCGGGAACTGGGCCAGTTCCGCAAGGGCTTGACCGGCGTCGACCTGGACCGGCTCGCCGCGATCAGCCGGGAGCTGGTGGAGGAGGAGCCGCGCACGATGAAGCAGCTCCGCGAGGCCCTGCTCACCGAGTGGCCGGACGCCGACCCGTTCGCCCTCTCGGTCGCCGCCCGCTGCACCCTGCCGCTCGTCCAGGTCACCCCGCGCGGACTGTGGGGCCGCAGCGGCCAGGTCGCCCTCACCACCGCCGAGCACTGGCTGGGCCGGCCCGCCGAACCCGCCCCCGCGCCCGACGCGACCGTGCTGCGCTATCTCGCAGCCTTCGGCCCCGCCTCGGTCAAGGACATGCAGACCTGGGCCGGGCTGACCCGGCTCCGCGAGGTCTTCGAACGGCTCCGGCCCCGGCTGACCGTGTTCCGCGACGAGAACGGGACCGAGCTGTTCGATCTTCCCGACGCGCCCCGGCCCGACGCGGACACCCCCGCCCCGCCGCGCTTCCTGCCCGAGTTCGACAATCTGCTGCTCTCCCACGCCGACCGCTCCCGGGTCGTGCCCGCGGACCTCAAAGGGCGTACCTGGCGGGGCAATCAGGCCTACCGCACCCTGCTCGTCGACGGATTCGTCGCGGGGCTGTGGAAGCTGGAGGAGGGCGCGCTGACCGTCGAACCCTTCGCCCGGCTCACCAGGGCTCAGCGGGACGAGGTCACCGCGGAGGGGGAGCGGATGCTCACGGTCATGCACCCCGGCGAGGCCCCCGACGTCCGGTTCGGCACGGTCGCGCAGCCCTGAGATGCCGGCGGACGGCGGAGCACGCGGGGAAGATGTCGTCCGCCGGCAGGTACGCAGGGCCCATCCATTGGATGAGGGGCGTTGCGGGCCGCTCGTGGAGGCCCGCAACGCCCCTCGGCTCTTACCTGAGGGGTACTCAGGAGCTTTTCGTTCCCTAGGAGTTGACCTGCTCGGTCACCAGGCTGGAGAACGTCGACAGGCGGGTGTAGACACCCGGGTAGCCGGCCTCGGCACAGCCCTCGCCCCAGGAGGTGATGCCGGCCAGCACACCGCCGATGAGCAGCGGGCCGCCGCTGTCGCCCTGGCAGGTGTCCACGCCCCCGGCGTCGTACCCGGCGCAGACCATGTCGGAGGCCACGTAGTGGGAGCCGTACGAGCTCGCACAGCTGGAGTCGGACACGATCGGGACGGTCGCGGTCCGCAGCTGGTTGGAGGAGGTGCCGTTCTCCGAGGTGGTGCCCCAGCCGACGATGCGGGCCGTGGTGCCGGCCGCGTACACGCCGGTGTCCGAGCCGGTGACGTAGGGCGCCGGGTTGTACGGCATCGGGGTGGACAGGGTCAGCACGGCCACGTCGTCGCCGTCGGTGGCGTCCGTGTAGTCGGGGTTGATCCAGATCTTGCCGACCGTGCTGACGGTGCCGTCCGTGCCGTTGAGGTAGGTCCTTCCGCCCACCACGCGGATGCTGCTGGTGGTCTCGCCCGACATGCAGTGGGCGGCGGTCACCACCTTGTCGGCGGCGACCAGGGTGCCGCCGCAGAACTGGTTCTGCCGGGCGTCGGTGATCTGCATCATGAACGGGTACGCGGTCGTCGTGGTCGTCGTGCCGCCGACGATGGGCTGGGGAACGGCTGCGGCGGACGGGGCGCCGAGCAGCGTGGTCGCGGCGGCTGCGGCGGTCGCCGCACAGACGGCGGCGCTCTTCGTGACGCGGTTGAGCCCGAACATCGGTCTCCTTGAAAGTTGCCGGTGGGGGGACGCGCGGGTGTGTGTGGGGGGAGTCGCGACACCTCTGGATGGGGAGTCGCAGGCCCGAGCGAGCGGCACGCCCACACGCTAGGGGGTGTGACCGCTCTCTCCCAATGGGGGAACCCCCTAGTGGGGGCGGGGGAGGGAAAACCCTCGCACGGCACGGGCCGTGTTTGACGCGGGCGCCGTCCGGTTGGTCCCGGCCCGGGGGCCGCGCCCGTCCGGCGCACGTTCACCCGAAGGAGTCACCCAGCAGCCATACCGCTCCGGCCCGGAGCTCTACCGCCACGGACCCGAGCGTCACCGATCCGGCCCGCAGTCTCACCGGTCCGGCCGTCTCCCGCGCATCCCGCGTCACCGTTTCGGCCCGCACGCTTGCCGCACGCCCTCACCCCCGGCACTCCCAGGCAGCAGCCTCAGTCCGGCCTGCGTTCCGCCGCCAGCCGGACGATGTCGACCCGGGACCGTATCCCCAGCTTCCGGTAGACCCGGGTGAGGGTGGCCTCCACGGTCTTGACGCTGATGAACAGGCGCCCTGCGATCTCGCGGTTGGTGGCGCCCTCCATGACCAGGGCGGCGACCTGACGCTCCGTCGCCGCGAGCGAGTCGAGCGCGGCCGGGGCCAGCGGCGGCGGGGCAGGCGGGAGCGCGGACGCCGACTCGACCTGCCGGAGCCAGGGCAGCGCACGGCACCGGCGGAACAGCCGGGCCGCCTCGTCGTAGGAGGTGGGTCCCGGTACGGGGGTTCCGCCGGCCCGGGGAGTCCCCGGCAGGGTGCGCAGCCCGGCGAGGGCGTACGCGGCGCGGGCCTCCTCCAGGCCGTAGCCCAGTTTGCCGAGGCGGTCCTGCGCGGAGGCCAACTGGCGCTCCGCGGGTCCCTGTTCCCCGCGCGCGGCCCGTACCAGCGCCTCGGCGCGGTCGAGCACGGCGAGGACGCTCTCGCGCTCCAGCCTGAGCGCGCGCCGCCGGGTCACGTCGATGACGTCCTGCGCCTCCGCGGTCTCGCCGATCCTGACCAGCGCCTCGGCGAGGTCCCCGTGCCAGCGGCCCCGGGCGGGGTCGATGACGCCGAGCGCCTCCTCCAGCTCCCGGACCCGGCGCAGCGAGCGGACCGCGGACGGCGCGTCCCCGGCGACGAGCTGGGCGTGCCCGAGGGCGCCAAGCGCGCGCGAGAGGTAGACCATGTCGCCGTCCTCCTCGGCGCGGTCCACGGCCTCGTGGGCCAGCGCGAGCGCCCGGTCCACGTCACCGCCGGCGGCCTCGGCCAGCGAGGTGAACATGGCGGTGGCCGCTTCCCCGATGCCGGTGTCGCGGGCCAGCCGCAGACTCTCCCGGGCCAGGTCGAGCGCGCGGCCGCAGTGGCCGGAGCGCAGTTCGGTCTCGGCGAGGCCGCGCAGGAAGTGCAGTTCGCTCTCGACCATGCCCCGCCGCTGCACCTCCCGCAGCAGCGCGGTGATGGCGGTACGGGCCTCGGCGAGCCGGTCACTCATGATGAGCCAGCGGAAGCGGGCGGCGCCCGCGCCGTTGTGGTCGCAGGCCACCCGGGGGTCCTGCGGCTCGCGCATCGCCCGCTGGATCGTCGCGGGCGCGTCCGGGTGCCCCATCAGGGTCTCCATCTGCGCCTGGAAGCCGAGCGCGAGGAGTTCGGTGCGCCGGTCCCCGGCGCGGGCCGCGAGCCGCGCGGACCGGGCGGCCTCCTCGCGGGCCTTGGTCATCTCGCCGTCCATCAGCAGGGCCCGCCAGCCGAGCTGGTAGCGCACGAGGGCGACCAGGCCCGGGTCGTCGCCCGCGTCGGCCAGCGCCTGTGGGAAGACGGCGTCGATCTCGGCCATGGCCTGTCCGGCGGAGTCGACGACGACCATCCAGGCCCGGACCCGTTCGGCGGCGGTGGTGGCTCGTGACAGCACCTGGCGAGCGATGTCCCGGGCGAGGTCCGTCTCGCCCGCGGTCAGCGCGTCCTCCGCGGCCTGGAGCCGCCGTTCGTCCGGGCCGGGCACGGCGTCGGGCGGGGTGTGCCGGGCCGCGAGCAGTCCGAGCCCGACGGCGACGGAGGGGGCGCCGCGGTCGCGGGCGACGGCCGCGGCCTCGCCGAGCCGGGCGGCGACCGCGGGGTCGGTGCCGGTGGTGGCCAGCGCGAGGTGGCGGGCCCGCTCGATGGGGTCGGAGGCCGCGCGGGACAGGGCGGCGTGCGCGGCGCGCCGCTCCTGGGCGTCGGCCTCCGCGTACAGGGCGGCCGAGACCAGGGGGTGGGCGAACCGGATGCCGGGGGTGTCGCGTTCGGTGGCGAGGAGCCCGAGCGCGGCGGCCGAGGCGGTCTCGGCCTCGGCGTTCTCCCGGCCCGCCGCGTGCAGCAGGGCCAGCGTCGGGCGGGCTCCCGCGCTGGCCACCAGCAGGGTGCGGCGGGCCTCGGCGGACAGCATGTCCAGGCGGCTGAGGACGAGGGCGCGCAGCGAGGTGGGCACGGGGAGCGGCTCGCCGGGGCTGGGCCGGGTCGGCGACTCGGCGAGCGCGCGGCCCAGCTCCAGCGCGAAGAGCGGGTTGCCGCCGCTGGTGCGGTGGATGTCGCGCACGGTGGAGCGGGGCAGACCGGTGTAGCCGCGCTGGGCGAGGAGGTCGGCCACCTGGGCGCGGGCCAGCGGGGCCAGCCGCAGGGCCAGGGTCTCCGGCACGGACGCGCGCAGGAAGCGGTCGTGGTCCTGGGCGCCCGGCTCGGTCTCCGTACGGACCGCGCACAGCATGCGGACCGGGGTGCCGCCGAGCCTGCGGGCGGCGAAGCCGAGGAGTTCGGCGCTGGCCGGGTCAAGCCACTGCAGGTCGTCCGCGACGATCAGGACCGGGCCCCGGGCGGCCAGGGCACGGAACGCCGAGAGCACCGCGAGCCGCAGGGCCAGTCCGTCGCGCTGGAGGGTCGACTCGCCGCGGCCGGTGAGGGCGGACTCCAGCGCGGTGCGCTGCGGCGCGGGCAGCCGGTCGGCTATCCCGTCGATCACCAGACCGAGGAGGTCCGCCAGCGCGAGGAAGGGAAGATGCGATTCGGACTCGGTGGCCGAGCAGCGCAAGACGGTCCGCGACGATTCGGCGCATTCGGCGGCCAGCGCCCGCAGGACGGTCGACTTTCCTATTCCCGCCGGCCCGTGCACGAGGACACTGCCGCCGCCGGAGAGCTGCTCGCGTGCCCCCGCGAAGAGTTCCTCCCGGCCGATGACCAGGTCGGGGCGCGATCGGGCAGGTTCCCTGAAGTCCCCTCGCACGGTCACCGCTCCCCTCGTGTGTCGTGTCCTGGCCAATATTAGGCAAGGTCTCTTTGAATTTCGGACAGTCCGGGTGGTGAGGGAAATAACAGATGCCTGGCATATGTCATTTCACGGTCGGGACGATTGAATGAAGGGTGCCGCCGCGGTCGGTGCGCTAAGGCAGCACCCCGGCTCTGCGCGCCGCGACGACGGCCTCCAGACGGGTGTGCGCCCCGAGCCGGCGCATCGCCGAACGCAGATACCCCTTCACGGTCTCCGGACGCAGCCCGAGCCGCTCGGCGGCGGCCGCGTTCGTCGCCCCGGCCGCGACGCAGGCGAGGACGTCCACCTCGCGCGGTGACAGTCCCACCTCGTGCGCCGCACCCGCCGACGGAGCCACCGCGCCGGCCAGCCGGCCGCACACGGAGAGCAGTTCGGCCCGCAGACCCGGATCGGCGATCCGCGGCGCCAGCGCGCGCAGCGTCCCGTGCGCCTCACGCACCTCCTCCCAGGCCCCGTCCGCCCGGGCGCCCGCCGCAGGACCGGCCTCGCGCACGACGCCGAGCGCCTCGTGGGCCGCGTCCCGGACGACCAGCGCCTGCTCCACGTCCCGGGCCGCCGCGACGGCCTCGCCCAGCGCCCGGTCGCCCAGCGGCCGGGCCGTCCGCAGGGCTCCGTACAGCACACCGCGCACCCGGCGCCGTACGACGACGGGCACCGCGAGCACGGAACACAGCCCCTCCGTCGCCACCGCCACGTCGTACTCGTGGCTGATCTGCCGCGAGGCCGGGTAGTCGCTGACCGCGCAGGGCCGGGCGAGGGCCACCGCCTTGCCGCCCAGACCGTTGCCGGAGGAGACCGCGAGAGAGCGCAGCGCGGGCGTCGCCGTCCCGCTCAGCTCGCTGATGCGCACCAGCCGGGCGCCGGGGTCGACCAGCCCGCCGAAGGCCACCGGCAGCCCGGTGGCACGCCGCAGCCGTACCAGCGCGGCGCGCACCTCCACCGACTCGGCCGTGTCTGCTGCCACCTGCTCTCCCCTTCGTCGCGGCGCACCCCCCGTTCGGGGGTGGTGAGACCTGCATCACGGAATACACGATGGTAGGCGGCGGTCCGGCAACGAGGAGGACACATGACGGCGACGACGGGCAGGGCGGACGCGTTCCGTGCCGCACGGGACTTCCTGCTGGAGCACCGTGCGGACTATGCCGGGGCCTACGAGGGCTTCCGCTGGCCCCGCCCGGAACACTTCAACTGGGCCCTCGACTGGTTCGACGTCATCGCGCGCGACAACGACCGCACCGCCCTGCACATCGTGGAGGAGGACGGCGGACGTGTCGAGGTCTCCTTCGCCGAGATGTCCGAGCGGTCGAACCGGGTGGCCAACTGGCTGCGCGAGCGGGGCGTGGGCGCCGAGGACCGCGTCCTCGTCATGCTCGGCAACCAGACCGAGCTGTGGGAGACGGCGCTGGCCGCGATGAAACTGCGCGCCGTCGTCATCCCGGCCACCCCGCTGCTGGGCCCCGCCGACCTGGAAGACCGGGTCGAGCGCGGCCGGGTGCGGCACGTCGTGGTGCGGGCCGAGGACGCCGGGAAGTTCGACGCGGTGCCGGGGGACTACACCCGGATCGCCGTCGGCGGCACCCGCCCCGGCTGGCACGCCTACGAGGAGACGGCCGGCGCCGACGCCGCCTTCGAGCCCGACGGACCCACCCACGCCGACGACCCCCTGATGCTCTACTTCACCTCGGGCACCACCGCCCGCCCCAAGCTGGTGGAGCACACCCACGTCTCGTACCCGATCGGGCACCTGGCCACGATGTACTGGATCGGCCTGAAGCCCGGGGACGTCCATCTGAACATCTCCTCACCCGGCTGGGCCAAGCACGCCTGGTCGAACCTCTTCGCCCCGTGGAACGCGGAGGCGACCGTCTTCCTGTACAACTACACGCGCTTCGACGCGGGCCGGCTGATGGCGGAGATGGACCGGGCCGGGGTCACCACCTTCTGCGCCCCGCCCACCGTGTGGCGCATGCTCATCCAGGCCGACCTGGGACAGCTGCGGACCCCGCCGCGCGAGGTCGTCGCCGCGGGCGAGCCGCTGAACCCCGAGGTCATCGAGCAGGTCAGGCGCGCCTGGGGCGTCACCATCCGGGACGGCTTCGGGCAGACCGAGACCGCCGTCCAGGTGTCCAACAGCCCCGGCCAGCGGCTCAAGACCGGCTCCATGGGCCGCCCCAGCCCCGGCTTCCGCGTCGAACTGCTCGACCCGGTCACGGGCGCGCCCGGCGCCACGGAGGGCGAGATCTGCCTCGACCTGTCGGAACGCCCGGTGGGCCTGATGACCGGCTACCACGGCGACCCCGACCGCACGGCCGAGGCGATGGCGGGCGGCTACTACCGCACCGGCGACATCGGCTCGCGCGACGCCGACGGCTACATCACCTACGTCGGCCGCGCCGATGACGTCTTCAAGGCGTCCGACTACAAGATCTCGCCCTTCGAGCTGGAGAGCGCGCTCCTGGAGCACGAGGCCGTCGCCGAGGCCGCCGTGGTCCCGGCCCCCGACGCCCTGCGCCTCGCCGTCCCGAAGGCGTACGTCGTCCTCGCCGCCGGGTACGAACCGGGCCCCGACACCGCCAAGCTCCTCTTCGAGCACGCGCGCACGGTGCTCTCCCCGTACAAGCGCATCCGCCGCCTGGAGTTCGGCGAGCTGCCCAAGACCGTCTCCGGCAAGATCCGCCGGATCGAGCTGCGCGAGGCCACGGCCGCCGGCTCGGACGCCGAGTACCGCGAGGAGGACTTCCGGTGAGCGAACCGTCGTACGCACACGGCACGGGCGGCACGTCGCTGCTCGGCGACACCATCGGCGCGAACCTGGACCGGGCCGTCGCCGCCTGGCCGGAGCGGGAGGCGCTGGTCGACGTGCCCTCGGGGCGGCGCTGGACGTACGCGCGGTTCGGCGCGGACGTCGACGAGCTGGCCCGCGCGCTGCTCGCCTCCGGCGTAGCCAAGGGCGACCGGGTGGGCATCTGGGCGGTCAACTGCCCCGAGTGGGTGCTCGTCCAGTACGCCACCGCCCGGATCGGCGCGGTCATGGTGAACATCAACCCGGCCTACCGCACCCACGAGGTCGAGTACGTCCTCAACCAGGCCGGGATCTCGATGCTGTTCGCGTCGCTGAGCCACAAGAGCAGCGACTACCGGGCGATGGTCGAGGAAGTGCGGGGCAGGTGCCCCGAGTTGAGGGAGACCGTCTACATCGGGGATCCCGGCTGGGAGGCACTGGTCCGTCGGGGAACTCCGGACCTGGACGGAGAACTGCGGGCGCGCGAGGCCGAGTTGTCCTGCGACGACCCGATCAACATCCAGTACACATCCGGCACGACCGGGTTCCCGAAGGGAGCGACCCTCTCCCACCACAACATCCTCAACAACGGCTATTTCGTGGGCGAGTTGATCGCCTACTCCGAACAGGACCGGGTCTGCATCCCCGTGCCCTTCTACCACTGCTTCGGCATGGTGATGGGGAACCTGGCCGCCACCTCGCACGGCGCGTGCATGGTGATCCCGGCCCCGTCGTTCGACCCGGCGGCGACGCTCGTGGCCGTGCAGCAGGAGCGGTGCACCTCGCTGTACGGCGTGCCCACCATGTTCATCGCGGAGCTGAACCTCCCCGACTTCGCGACGTACGACCTGTCCACCCTGCGCACCGGCATCATGGCGGGCTCGCCCTGCCCGGTCGAGGTGATGAAACGGGTCGTCGCCGAGATGCACATGGAGGAGGTCTCCATCTGTTACGGCATGACGGAGACCTCGCCCGTCTCGCTCCAGACCCGCCGCGACGACGACCTCGAACACCGCACCGGCACGGTGGGCCGGGTCCTGCCGCACCTGGAGGTCAAGGTCGTCGACCCGGTGGACGGGGTGACCCTGCCGCGCGGCAGCGCGGGGGAGCTGTGCACCCGCGGCTACAGCGTGATGCTCGGCTACTGGAACGAGCCCGACAAGACCGCCGAGGCCGTCGACGCGGGGCGCTGGATGCACACGGGGGACCTCGCGGTCATGCGCGAGGACGGCTACGTCGAGATCGTCGGCCGCATCAAGGACATGATCATCCGGGGCGGCGAGAACATCTATCCGCGCGAGATCGAGGAGTTCCTCTACGCCCATCCGAAGATCGCCGACGTCCAGGTGGTCGGCGTTCCGCACGAGCGCTACGGCGAGGAGGTGCTCGCCTGTGTCATCCCGCGCGACCCGGCCGACCCCCTCACCCTGGACGAGCTGCGCGCGTTCTGCGACGGCAGGCTGGCGCACTACAAGATCCCGAGCCGGCTGCGCATCCTGGAGACCTTCCCGATGACGGTCTCGGGCAAGGTGCGGAAGATCGAACTGCGGGAGACGTACGCGGAGTAGGCGGCCGGCGCGCCCGTCCTTGGAGGGGTCGCCCGGCGTGCGCGTGCCCGCGGCCGGTGGTCAGTCCGTGACGGCGATGAGTTCGTCGGCCGGGCTGTTCACCGGCTGCGGCGTGCCCGTCAGGTCCAGGACGAAGAGGGGGACGCCGAGGGAGTCGGCGCGGGCGCGGGCGTCCTCGGCGTAGCCGGCCAGGGAGAAGAAGACGCAGTCCGAGGACTCCGTCATGGCGGTCAGCCACAGACACTCCACGTCGCGCAGCGAGGCGGGCCTGACGGTGGGGTCCACCTGGGCCAGGATGCCGCGCGCGGCGAGCCCGATCCCGGTCGTGGGCCGCTGGTCCGCGCGCCGGATGTCGCGATAGCCGAGCCAGCCCAGGTACAGCGCGGCGGCGGTGACGGCGTCCCTCGCGGTCCGGATGGCGACGGGCCGGAACACACTCCTCCGCCCCTTTCCCTCGCCCGGCCCGCTTCCCTCGCCCTGCCCGCTTCCCGCCCCCGGCCCGTCGACGACCTCCGGGTCGGGGTGCCCTGCTCCGGCATTTCCCTGCCCGTCCCGGGGTGCGTCGGCCGCGGTCGCCCGGTCGTCCGGGGCGCGGTCCTCGCCATCCGGGTCGGCGGCCGCGTGCCCGTCCCGGGCCGCGCCCTCTTCGGCTTCCCGGGCCCCGCGCCGGCCGCCGTCCCCCGCCGGGTCCGGCTCCGCCGCGCGGGCGCCGGGAGCGGTGGCGGTGGAGTCCAAGTCGGCCTGCGGGCAGCGGTGTTCGGCCATGGGGTCCGCGCCGATGGTGTCGTCTCGGCGGGTGTCGTCCTCCCGGTCCAGGGCTCCTGTGCGGTCGCCGTCGTCCCGGGTGTCGGGTGCTGAGGCCGGATGGCCGCCCTGGGGGATGGCACCCGGCCCGGGGGCCGTGGCGTCGGTCCGAGGAGCGGGTGTCCGGTCCTCCGGGGTCGTCCGCAAGGGGATGCGGAGCATCGCGCCGCACGGGCAGCCCAGTTCCGGGTGGGGCCACTGGGTCGCGCGGCCGCAGGCGCCGCAGCGGACCGCCGTCCACTCGTCGTCCCAGGCGCGGCGGGTGACCGGGGTCGGCTCCGCGAGCGGGTCGAGCGGGGCCGTCACCGGCGATCCGCACACGCAGGGGTAGGACGGAGCCGCGTACAGATGCTCGCGACGGCAGGCCGGACACCGCACCGGCACGCTCTCGGCCATGGCCCACTCCAGAAACTCACGTCGGGTCAGCGCGTCCATCGTCCTCCTGCCGGACGCGCCCGGCAGCGAAACGCCCCGACCCGCAGGGGCCGCCGGGCGCACCGCGTTCCCTTGACGCCCCCTGGCCCGCCCCCTACATTGCTTCCAGATAGCAGAAGTTAGTTTCCGTGATACGGAATTCCGACTCTCCGCGGGGCGCGACGGGAGTGCGGATCCGACAGCCGAAGCAGGAGTACTCCATGCCTCGTATGACCGCTGCCCGCGCGGCAGTCGAGATCCTGAAGCGCGAGGGCGTGACCGACGCCTTCGGCGTTCCGGGTGCGGCGATCAACCCCTTCTACGCGGCCCTGAAGGCGTCCGGCGGGATCAGCCACACCCTCGCCCGGCACGTCGAAGGCGCCTCGCACATGGCGGAGGGCTACACCCGGGCCCACCCGGGCAACATCGGTGTCTGCGTGGGCACCTCGGGCCCCGCCGGCACCGACATGATCACCGGCCTCTACTCCGCGAGCGGGGACTCGATCCCGATCCTGTGCATCACCGGACAGGCGCCGACCGCGGTGATCCACAAGGAGGACTTCCAGGCCGTCGACATCGCCGCGATCGCGCGTCCCGTGACCAAGGCGGCCGTCACCGTGCTGGAGGCCGCCCAGGTCCCCGGCGTGCTCCAGCAGGCCTTCCACCTGATGCGCTCCGGGCGCCCCGGCCCCGTCCTCGTCGACCTGCCCATCGACGTCCAGCTCACCGAGATCGAGTTCGACCCCGAGACGTACGCACCGCTGCCGGCGTACAAACCCGCCGCCACCCGGGCCCAGATCGAGAAGGCGATGGGGCTGCTGAACGCCGCCGAGCGCCCGCTGATCGTGGCCGGCGGCGGAGTGATCAACGCCGACGCCGCCGAACTCCTCGTCGAGTTGGCCGAGTTGACGGGCACCCCGGTCGTCCCGACGCTCATGGGCTGGGGCGTGCTGCCCGACGACCACGAGCTCAACGCGGGCATGGTCGGCCTGCAGACCTCCCACCGCTACGGCAACGCCACCTTCCTGGAATCCGACTTCGTCCTCGGCATCGGCAACCGCTGGGCCAACCGGCACACCGGCGACCTGGACGTCTACACGGCGGGCCGGACCTTCGTGCACGTCGACATCGAACCCACCCAGCTCGGGCGGATCTTCGCCCCCGACCTCGGCATCGCCTCCGACGCCGGGGCCGCGCTGGAACTGTTCGTCGAGGCGGCCAAGGAGCTGAAGGCGCAGGGCCGGCTGCCCGACCGCTCCGCCTGGGCCGCCGCGACGCAGGAGAAGCGGGCGACCCTCCAGCGCCGGACGCACTTCGACGACATCCCGATCAAGCCGCAGCGCGTCTACGAGGAGATGAACAAGGCCTTCGGCCCGGACACCCGGTACGTGACCACCATCGGGCTCTCGCAGATCGCCGGCGCCCAGCTGCTCCACGTCTACCGGCCGCGGCACTGGATCAACTGCGGCCAGGCGGGCCCGCTCGGCTGGACGATCCCGGCCGCCCTCGGCGTCGCCAAGGCCGACCCCGGAGCGCAGGTCGTCGCCCTCTCCGGCGACTACGACTTCCAGTTCATGATCGAGGAACTGGCCGTCGGAGCCCAGCACCGGATCCCGTACGTCCATGTCCTCGTGAACAACGCCTACCTGGGCCTGATCCGGCAGGCTCAGATCGGATTCGACATCGACTTCCAGGTCAACCTCGAATTCGAGAACGTCAACTCCCCGGAGCTCGGCGTCTACGGCGTCGACCATGTCAAGGTCGTCGAGGGCCTCGGCTGCAAGGCGATCCGGGTCACCGACCCGGGCGAACTCGGCGCCGCCTTCGAACGGGCGGGGAAGCTCGCCGCCGAGTTCCAGGTCCCCGTCGTCGTCGAGGTGATCCTGGAGCGCGTCACCAACATCGCGATGAGCAGGACCAACGACATCGGCAACGTCGTCGAGTTCGAGGAGACCGCGACCGAGCCGGGCCACGCGCCGACCGCGATCAGGACACTGAAGGTCTGACGCGCGCGCTCGCTCCCGCCCCGGCCGGCCCGTCCCAAGAGGCGGGCCGGCCGGGCGCGTTGTTCCCAGGAGCGGGCCCGTCCGGCATGCTCGCCCCATGCGGATGACCGTCCCCACCCACCTCGGCGACATCGCCGTACGCTGTCTGTCCCCCTTCGCCGGCGCCCGGCGGGAAGGAGCCCCGGGCCCGTCCGGCGCGCCCGCCCTGCTGCTCCTGCACGCCAACCCCGGGGACGGCCGTGACTTCGACGCCGTGCTGCCCGCGCTCGCCGACCGGTACCGCACCTTCGTGGTCGACTGGCCCGGATACGGCGGCTCGACCGCCCCGGAACCCGGGAGGGTCAGTCCCGAAGGGCTGGTGGAGGTGGCCGAGCGGGTCCTCGACGCGCTCGCCGAGGAGCACGGCGTACGGGAGGTCGCCGTCCTCGGCAACAGCGTCGGCGGCTATGTCGCCTGCCGGCTCGCGGAGGGCCCCCGTGCCGCCTCGGTCACCTCGCTCGTCCTGGTCGACCCGGCCGGCTTCACCCGGCAGACCGCGCTCACCCGCTGGTTCTGCCGGGAGGTGATGGGCCGCCCGGCCAGGGCCCGCCGGCTCGTCGTGCCGCTGGCCCGCGCCTACCTCGGGCGCCTCGGCACACCGAGCGCGCGGGAGACGTACGCCCGGGTGCGCGCCCTGCCGCACGACGAGACGAGGCTCGCGGTGCACTGCGCGCTCTGGCGCGGGCTCGCCGACCCGGACTTCGGTCTCGCGGACCCCGCCGCCCTCGACCTGCCGATCCTGCTCCTGTGGGGCAGCCGCGACCCCGTCGTGCCCGCGTTCCTCGACGGCCGACGGGCCCGGCGGCAGCTCCCCGCGGGGACGCTGAGCGTCCGGCTGCCCACGGCCCACGAGCCCTACAACGAACGCCCGGGTCTCTTCCTCCGGCACGTCCTGCCGTTCCTGGAGAACCCGCGGGCGGTCGCCGCCCGCCGGCTCAGGCCCCCCAGCCGCCCGCGCATCCGCTGAAGTCGCTGCCGCCTCCGCCGCGGTCCCAGGCCGGTCCGGGCTCCCGTCGTACGTGGCCCGCCAGTCCCGCGTTCCGGGTGAAGTGCGGCACCAGCACCTTCAGGGAGGTGTCGCCGTACAGCGCGACCGCGAGCAGGATCTCCGCCGGGGACAGCCCCTCCGGTCCGGCGGGCGCGGGAGCCGAGGCGCGCAGGTCCCGCAGGAGGCGCCGCGCGGCGCGGGTCCGGCGCGGCGGCAGCCGGCGCAGCAGCCCGGCCGCCACGGCCTCGCTCCGCAGCTCCGCCAGTGCGCGCCGTACGCGCGGCCGCACCATCAACTCCGGCATCGTGGACGGGAGATGGAGCGAGGAGTAGACGGCCCTCTCCAGCGCGATTCCCGACGTGGAGGAGGTGCCAGGGGACGGGGCCGAGGTCCGCATCGAGCCCGTCGGGCCGGCGGCCACGCTGCCCCGCAGATGCAGGGCGAGCACGGCGACCTTCACGGCCGCCCGCGGCCCGCCACGCAGCAGCGCGACGGTCTGAGGCCCAGGCCCGACCGCCGCGCTCCCGCTCATGGTGCTACCCCCGTACCCCCGTTCGGGACCCGCCGCCCCCGTGCCGGCGGGCCCCGTGTGAGGAGAATGTGCCTCATCCGGCGGGAGGTGAAGCCCCCGGGCCCGTGTTCAGAGGTTGATTTGAGGGTTCCGTACGCGTTCTACGCCCGCTTGTGTAGGGACGGAGTCCGTTTGCCGCCCGTTTCGGCGCGGGTCGGTTCAGCTGCCCGTTTCCGGCACGGGTCCGTTCGGCGGTTCGTTCCCGGCTCGGGTCCGTTCAGTCGCTCGTTCCCGGCTCGGGTCCGTTCAGCGGTCCGGGTGTTCGGAGAGGCCGGGCCAGTCGTCCGGGCCGCCGCCCTGCCACTCGATGATGTCGCTCTCCTCGACCTCGATCGCGTCGAGGTCGACGTCCGCCTGGCGCAGGATCTCGACCACGTCGTCGAGGTGGTACGCGATGCCGAGCACCCGGTCGCCCTCGGTGACCCGGCGCGACCCGTCCAGCCCCGGTGTGTGCACCACGATCCTGGGGAATTCCATGCCGTCAGCCTCCATGGTCCAAGGCTGCTGGGCGCCGCCGGAATCCGCACCCGGAGCAGGTGTCCGGCGCCGGTCCTTTCCGGACGCAGGCAGGGCTGCCGTCCGACGGCGCGAGGCCGGGCGCGACGGTACGTTCGCGCCGCCGGACGGGGTCTTGGGGGGTGAGGTCGGGGGCTGGAGCCCTGTGTGGGGCGGGCCCCGGCCGAGGTCGTACGCGAGCTGCCCTGTGCGGGGAGGGTCGGAGCCAGGCCGTACGCGACCTGCCCCGCGTGGCGTGGGGACCGCGGTGGCGGCGACGGACCGGAGCGCCCTTCCCTCAGGTCGGGAAGGCGCACCGGATCCTTGACCACCGCACTGGCTCGCTCGCCACCGCGGTCCTCACCCCGCCCGCACCGTGGCGCGCGACGGCCACCCCTCATTCGGGCCGTTCGACGACATGGTGCGGGAGCTCATCTCTCCCGAAGTGGTTCGGGGAAGTGGATCCGGGCCGCGGCGGCACCTGGGCGCGACAGGACTTGTCGGCGCCACCGCGACCCGGACGTCTCGGACGGCCGGGCGGAGCCCGGCCCTGCCTCAGACCCGGGTGCCGGAGAGGCGTTCGACCCCGCGCAGCAGCGCGGAGTGGTCGAGGCCGCCGTCGCCCTGCGCGCGCAGACCGGCGACGAGCTGGGCGACCACCGCGCCGACCGGCAGCGCGGCGCCCACGTTCCGGGCGGCGTCCGTCACGATGCCCATGTCCTTGTGGTGCAGGTCGACGCGGAACCCCGGCTTGAAGTCGCGGTTCAGGAAGTTGTCCTTCTTGCGCGCGAGCACGGTGGAGCCCGCGAGGCCGCCGCCGAGGACGTCGAGCGCGGCCTTGAGGTCCACGCCGGACCGCTCCAGGAAGACGACCGCCTCCGCGCACGCCTGGATGTTCACGGCGACGATCAGCTGGTTCGCCGCCTTCACGGTCTGGCCCGAGCCGTGCGGACCGCACAGCACGATGGTCCTGCCGAGTGCCTCGAAGAGCGGCTCCGCCTCGTCGAAGGCCTCCTGGTCACCGCCGACCATGATCGACAGAACGGCCTCGACGGCTCCGGCCTCGCCCCCCGACACCGGGGCGTCGAGCACCCGTACGCCCTTCTCGGCGCCGGCCCGGGCGAGGTCCACCGAGGTCTGCGGGGTGATCGAGGACATGTCGATCAGCAGGGTGCCGGGCCGCACGTTCTCCAGGACGCCGTCGGGGCCGTACGCGACGGCCTCGACCTGCGGGGAGGCGGGCACCATCGTGATCACCACGTCGGCGTCCCGCACGGCCTCGGCGATCGAGGCCGCGGCGGTGCCGCCGGCGGCGGTCAGGCGTTCCAGCTTGTCCTGTTCCAGCGTGTAGCCGGTGACGTCGTACCCGGCCTTGATCAGGTTCTCCGACATGGGCGAGCCCATGATGCCGAGGCCGATCCATGCCACCTTGGGGAGGTTGTCGCTCACGAGGGTGCCTCTCTGGGATGCGTGGTGCGTCATCGGGGTGCTGCCGCTCCTGTTGCTGCCGCTGTCGCTGTCGCTCCCGCTGCTGCTCAGCGGGCGGCGCGGGCGGTCGCGGGCAGCCAGCCGAAGGCGTCGGCGCTCGGCCCGTCGCCCGGCTTGTACTCCAGGCCGATCCAGCCCGCGTAGCCGGCTGCGGCCAGCCGGTCGAGCAGCTCCTCCAGGGGGAGCGTTCCGGTGCCCGGCGCGGCCCGGCCCGGGCAGTCGGCGATCTGCACGTGACCGGTCCGGTCGGCGTGGTCGGCGATCACCCGCGGCAGGTCCTCGCCGTTCATGGCCAGGTGGTAGAGGTCCATGAGGAACCGGGCGTTGCCGAGACCGGTCGCCGCGTTGACCTTGTCGACGACGGCGACACCGGCGGGGGCGCTGACCAGCGGATAGTCAGGGGACTCCCGCTCGTTCAGGGTCTCGACGAGCAGGACCGCGCCGATCCGGTCCGCGGCCCGCGCCGCGAGGACCAGGTTCTCCAGCGCGAGCGCGTCCTGCTCGTCCGGGTCCACGCCGGCGACACGGTTGCCGTACAGGGCGTTGAGCGCCGTGCAGCCGAGCGAGGCGGCGAAGTCGGCGGCCACGTCGATGTTGGCCCGGAACCGGGCGGACTCCTCCCCGGGCAGGGACAGGGCGCCCCGGTCGGGTCCGGGCAGCTGTCCGGCGTAGAAGTTCAGCCCGGTCAGCCGGACGCCGGCGGTCTCGATCGCCGTCCTCAGGGCGTCGAGTTCGGACGCCTCCGGGGTGGGCGCGTCGGGCCAGGGCCACCACAGCTCGACCGCCGTGAAGCCCGCCGCGGCGGCGGCCGCCGGACGCTCCAGGAGCGGGAGTTCCGTGAAGAGGATCGACAGGTTGACGCTGAAGCGCTGGTCCGCGAAGCCCATGAGGTCGGCGCTCCCTTCCGTGGTGGCGGCCGTGTTGTCGGCCGGCTCGGCGATGGAGGACTACTCTCTACTATTCCGCATTGTGGAAGTTGTTTTCTGCCCAATGGAAGATTGCCGCCGGGGTGAGCGGCTTGTCAAGGGGGTCCCGGCGGAAAGGGGTGACCGTGCCCACCTCGGGCCGCAGGGGGCTTGCCGCGCCGTCCACGGTGCGCAGTAGGTTGAGCGCGTGCGATTGAGAGTGGAGTTCACGACCGAGCCCTTCGACCTCGACGAGGCGCCGCGGCATGCCCTGGTCGCCCGCGAGGTCATCGAGACGGCCGAGCTGGACGCGGTGGACGTCGGCCCGTTCGGCAACACGGCGGAGGGCGGCGCGGACGCCGTGCTCACCGCCGTCGACGTGCTCCTGCGCAAGGTCCTGGAGGCGGGCGCCACCCGTGTCTCGCTCCAGGTGAACGTGCTGGGCGAGACGGGGGAGGGCGATAAGTGACCGGCATCGCGGACGACCCGTTCGTCGCGGCGGTCAAGCCGCTCGTCGACGCCATGGGCGGCGAGATGCTCCCGCCCGGGGAGGCCGGCGTGGACGACGTCGTGCTGTCCTGGGAGGGTGCGGACGTCGTGGCCGTGCGCCTGCCCCAGCTCGCCGACTCGCTCGACCACATCCTCGCCGCCCTGGAGCGCAAACGGGGCGTGCCGCTCGCGGAACTGGACCGCAAGGCCAAGCAGGAGATCGTGCGCATCCTGGAGGCCCGCGGGGCGTTCTCGGTGCGGCACGGGGTGGAAACGGTGGCGAGCGCGCTGGGCGTCAGCCGGTTCACCGTCTACAACTACATCAACGCCCAGGAGGAAAAGCGCGCCCGAGGCCGCGATGCCGACCCCAAGGCGTAGCCCTCGAAGCCTCCTTGGGACGGGCGTGATCGGTCCGCTTCCGGGGTCGACGAGCAGCGGGCCGTTTGTCGACCCCGGGACCGAAACTGCGCGGCCCTGCCGAGGATTCTCGACAGGGCCGCGCAGTTTTTCGCCTCATCGACCTTGGCTCCAGGCGAGCCAGCGCTCGGCCCACTGCCGCTGCGCCAGTTCGACGTGGTCGTAGGACGCGATGCGCTGTGCATGCTCCCGCAGGGTCGCGATGCGTTCCGGGTGCGAGGCGCCGGTGAACCCGATGCCGGCCTGCCAGTAGGAGGCGGCCATCACCACGTCACCACTCAACGACGCGGCGCCGAAGGTCGGATTGTTGGCACCCGCCCCGAAGACACCCGTCGCACAGCCGACGCCGGCGATGTCCCACGCATCAAGGACCTGGACGCGCACCCATCGATAGACGGGAGGCGCCTCGTCCTCTCCCTCCTGGTTCGCCACATCGGCGCGGATGTCCAACCCGAGCAAAAACTCCCGCCGGCCGTCCCGCGCAGTCGAGAACAGCCCACGCTCCCGCGCGGCCCGCTCCCACTCCGCATTGAACCTGCCCCCAAGGTCCGGCCCTTCATGCTTGACGGCGACGTCCCAGCGCCCGTCATCGAGCTGCAAGTACGTCACATACCGAGCGACGAGACACGGAACGAGATCGTCACGAGGCTCGACGACTTCCAGGAATGAGAATCCGGCGAGGGAGAGCTTGTCCTCGAGCTCCCGAGGAAAGTCGGTCGTCATCGTTCCTTTCCTTTGGGAGATCGCAGGCATGTCGAATGTGAGCGATGTATGGAAACGGCTTGACGCCGGGGCTGTATGCCCCGGCGTCAAGCCCATTTGCCTGCGTTGAATTTTCAGCCCACGAGATCCGATGGAAGGGAGATCTGTCCCGACGACTTCAGGGCTTCGAGCCGCTCGCCGGGGTCGATCACCTGAAGGATCTGGAACGCGTATGCCGTGAGAGCCGGGGAGCGATTCGCGACAAGGTCCGAATAAAGCACCCAGGCGCCGTTCCTGGCGATGTCTTGGCATGCTTCAGAAGCGTCGTCATCGTCGTTGAAAACGAGCCTGAGGAGCAGATCAAGAGCCTCCACTCGTGCCGCCAGTGGGAGATCACTTGCCAGGCCGGCCATGAGAACGCCCGTCACAGCGACTGCCGGCTCCTGTGGAAAGGACTGAATGAGCACGTGTTCAGCGACACCTGTATTCATGGCCTCGTCGCGAGTGCGCGCCTCGAAGAACCGACGGAGATCAGCCGGAAGGTGGGCGGCGTTCGCACCGCAACCGCAGCTCAGATCTGCCCATCGAACTAGGCCGATCTCGTTGTCGACGAGGATCATCTGATTCTCCATGCCTACTTGTCGTTCCAATCGCCACCCGGCTGGCCCACCGCATCATGGGGGAAAATGCCCCTGTCAGGGTAGTCGCGCTGACAACCCTTGCAAACGGGCTTCATGCGTACGGCCAGCCCGCCGTCGTCGCCGCGGAACACCTCGTACGCCTTGGTGAAACGCATGTCTTCGACACGTCCGGGCAGAGAACACGCCCCGTTGCCCTCGGCGCACATACCACGGATCGGACCCTGTGCGCCCGGCGGCTCCAACGGCAGAGATCCAGACGAAGAGAGCACGATAGTACCGTCATGCGTGCTGACCGTACCGACGTATGTGCGCCCCATGCCGGCTCCGCCGCGCGCGCCCTTCAGCGCGAAATCCTGAACCATTTGATCGGCCTGTGCGAGGCGGCCTTCGACCGTCCAATCGCCCGTAGCCGCATGGGTCTCCACACGAGCCGGGTTCTTCCTGGATCCGGCGCCGCGCGCCGTGGGCCTCATGGGCCGCGACTCGTTCGCTCCTGCGGAGGCCCCCTCGCCCTCGCGGGCCTTCGGTGCCGCCGAGCTGACCGACTTGGCGGCGGAGGAACCCGCTGCCGCCTCCTCGCCCGCCGAGGCTTCGACCGCTACCGCTCCGCCGCCCGCCGTGGCGGCGACTCCCGCTCCGACGAGGGCTGATCCGCCCTCGGCTATCGCGGCCGTGATGCCGCCGGCGACCGCGCCTTCGACGCCGCCCATCGCGGCGCCTTCCAGCATGGCTCCGCCGATGGCTCCGATGCAGGCACCGGCGGTGGCGACGACACAGACGGCCGCACCGACCACCGCCAGGGTGACGAGCGTCGCGACGATCGCGGTCTTGTGCTTCTTGATGAACTTGTCCGCGGCCCTCTTGGCCTGCTTCAGCTTCTTGCTGACCGCCTTGGCCGCGTGCGTGACCGCCTTGACGCTGCGGTGGTAGTAGCTCTTCGCTCTCTTGATCGCATGGTGCACGATCTGCCGGGCGCGTTGGTACTTGTGCTTGACGTAGTGGTAGACGGCGGGATAGTGGTCGCGGACGTAGTGGGCGGCCTTGCGGGCGTAGTGCTTGGCCGCGCCGCGGATGCCGTGCTTCTTGATCTGGTGGACGACGTTCTTGACGTGCTTGATGCCGGAGCTGATCGCGCGGCGCACGCTGGAGTGGTGCCAGGCCGAGGAGGCCTTCTTCTTGAGCTTGTGCCCCACGGACTTGATGGCACCCATGATCGACCAGTGACCGCTGGGGTCGGTCATGGTCAGCGGGTTGTCGCTGCCGTAGGCGAAGCGGTCGGCGTTGACCGAGTCGGGGACGGGGCTGAGGCCGACGGTGTCGCGTGAGGCGAACTGGCCGGTGTCGGGGTTGTACCAACGGGCGGCCATGTCGACCTGGTTGGTGTCCGGGTCGGTCCACTCCGACTGGTAGCCCAGGGACCCGACCATGCCCAGCGTGGACAGGGACTTGCCGAACGGGTCGTAGGTGGTCGAACCGGTCAGTGCGGTGCCGGAGTCGGTGAACTGGCCGACCACGTCGTCGTGGGCGTCGGTCATCGCCAGCACCTTGGTGCCGGAGGCGTTGATGCCGACCAGCGCGCCGCCGGGATCACGGCCGTAGGTCGTGCCGCCGTCGGAGGCCAGGTCGTTGCCCATGCCGGTGTAGGAGAAGGTCTGGTTGGACCCTCCGAGGCCGGCGGTGACCATGCGGTCCAGGCCGTCGTAGCCGTACGTCTTCGTGCCGGAGGTGATGACCCGGTTGAAGGCGTCGGCGGCGGTGGTGGCGGTCTGGCCCCCGCTGGTGGTCGAGCTCAGGGTGCCGCGGGCCGTGTAGCTGTAGCTGCTCTTCCCGTCCGAGGTCAGCTCGTTGCGGGCGTTGTAGGTGTAGGTGTCCGCGCCGACGCGGGTGCGGTTGCCGGCGTTGTCGTAGCCGTAGGTGGCCGTGGTGGTGCCGTTGTTCCAGGAGGCGAGCCGGTCGGCCCAGTCGTAGGTGTAGGTGTTGGTGGCCGCCCCCGTGAACCCGGTGGTCGTCTTGGAGGTCTCGTTGTCGTTCAGGTCGTAGTCGTAGGCGATCGACGCCTCGGTGCCGCCCGCCGGTTTGGTGAGCGTGTCACTGGTGAGCCGGTGCGCCCAGTCGTACCCGAAGCTGCGCCCGGCCTTGCCGGTGCCGTACGAGATGCTCGACGGCAGCGACATCGTGTTGTAGCCGATGGTGGCGGTGGACCCGGTGGCCGCGTCGTTGACCGTCTTCAGACGGCCGGCCGTGTCGTAGCCGTAGGTGGACGTGCCCGCCGCGTCGGTGCGCGAGGTCATCTGCCCGTCGCCGCCGTAGGCGAAGGACGAGGTGCCCGACGGTCCGGCCGTGGTCAGCAGGTCGCCGCGGTCGTCGTAGGTGAACGTGTCGTCCGTGCCCGGAGCGGCGGCGGAGGTGACGCGTCCGTCGGAGTCGTAGGAGTAGGTGTGGTCCGCGGTCGTCGCCTCGGCGCCGCTGCCGGTCTGCCTGGTCAGGTCACCGGTGGTCTGGTCGTAGGAGTCGACGACGGACACGCCGCCGGGGGACAGCTGCTTCGACACCCGTCCCGCGCCGTCGTAGACGGTGGTGTAGGTGCGGTCCGCGACCGCCGGATAGGTCGGCGTGGACGGTTCGATCTGCGACTCCGGCAGACCCCACTTGTTGTACGTGGTCAGCCAGTCGTGTCCGGCCACGGGGTTGCCCGAGGCGTCGTAGCCGTTGCCGTCGGTGAACCGGGTGAGGTTGCCGACCGCGTCGTACCCGAACGACGTGGTGATCGACTTCCCGGCCGCGACCGGTTGCACCTCCTTGGTCACCATGCCCGTCGCGTCGAACGCGAAGGTGGTGGTGTGACCGTTGCCGTCCGTGCTGGAGGTCAGGTTCCCCTCCGGGTCGTACTGCGCGGAGGTGGTGCGGCGCAGCATCGCGGTGGAGTCGTACTCCGCGGTGCCCACCGTGTTGCCGAAGGCGTCGTAGGCGGTCGTCGCGTAGGTGTTGTCCGGGTTGGTGACCTTGGAGACCCTGCCGTCGAGGTCGTAGGCGTACTGGGTGGTGTTGTTCGCGCCGTCCACGACCTTGGTCTGCTCACCGGCCGCGTTGTAGGTGAACGCGGTGGTGACGCCGTTCGGCGACACCGACGAGGACAGCAGACCGCCGGGCGCGTCGTAGTGGTTGACGGTGGTGTACGCGGCCTGCGAGGGCCGGCGCTCGACGTCGGTCGAGGTGAGCTGGCGGCCCAGGTAGTCGTAGGTCGCCTGGGTCACCGCGCCGGTCGGGTCGGTCACCGACAGCAGGTCGCCGTTGGTGTCGTACGTGGAGTGCGAGGTGCGTCCGCCCGGCAGGGTCTCGTTGACCTGGTCGCCGAGCTGGTCGTACGTGTACGAGGTGACCTTGCCCAGCGCGTCGGTCTCGGAGGTGATCTGACCGGCGGCGTTGTACTGCGTGGAGGTCACCGGGGTGATCGCCGTCGAGGAGCCCGGCGGTGTGTACGACGGGAGGGTCTGGGAGACCTCCTGGCCCAGCGGGTCGTAGCCGGTCGTGACGACGTTGCCGTTCGGGTCCTTGGTCTCCGCGACCTCGCCGAAGGTGTTGTAACCGGTGTACGCCACGGGGTGCGAGGCGGCGACGCTGGAGGTGCCCGTCGAGGGGTCGACGGTCTCCGCGTTCGCCGTCGGCGCCGTGGTGACCGCCGCGTTCCCGGCCTCGTCGTAGGAGTAGGACGTGACGTTTCCGTTCGCG
Organism: Streptomyces aureus; assembly: GCF_000725495.1. Lineage (GTDB taxonomy): Bacteria > Actinomycetota > Actinomycetes > Streptomycetales > Streptomycetaceae > Streptomyces > Streptomyces aureus_B. The sequence continues at coordinate 318,751 of NZ_JNZD01000013.1, read as the reverse complement.
TCCGCCGCCCAGGTCGGGAGCCCCCGGTCGTCCAGGTGCGCCCGGGTGGTGTGCACCGTCGAGTTCGCCGCGGGGAGCGTTCCGCCGTACAGGCTGGAGACCTGTCCGGCGGACAGGGCGTCGGAGTAGGCCTGGACGTCCGCGACGGAGCCGTTGGCGTACTCGCCCCAGGTGCCCGAGGACATCTTGCGGCCGATGTCGAAGGTGCCGTTGCCGTTCCAAGGAGTGGTGAACGCCTTGGTGGCGGCCAGGGTGCCGTTGACGTAGAGGCTGAACTGGCCGGCCGCCGGGTCGTAGACACCGGTCAGGTGGGTCCACTGGCCCACGACGGGGGTGCCGCCGTAGGCGGCGGTCCAGGTGGCGTCCGTGGTGTCGCCGGAGTGGCCGCCGAAGGCCCAGTTGTTGGCCCCGGAGGAGTAGTACAGCTGGAAGGCGCTGGTGGAGTTTCCGTTCTGGGAGACGAAGGTGGAGTTGGCCGCCGTGGAGCCGAGCTTGACCCACGCCGACACGGTGTATCCGGTGGCGGTGTCGACGACGGGACTCGTGGTCTCGGCGTACGACGTGGAGGTGCCGTTGAACACGGCGCTGCCGCCGTGGTCGGTGGACCGCGTCACCCCGCTGGTGAGGGTCGCGGCGTTGTTCGCACCGGAGGAGTCGGCCGCGTTGGTGCCCGAGGTCTCGTTGAGCTTCCAGCGTCCGACCGGTGCGGTGGTGCCGTCGTGCACGGTGGCCGACGTGGTGTTGCCGAGCGCGTCGTACGCGTACGAGGTGGTCTCCGGGTTGCCGGAGGCACCGGTGTGCGTGGAGGTGACCACGTGGTCGTCCGGGTCGTACGACACCGTGTCGCTGCGGTTCACCCCCGAGGGGTCCAGGGTGGTCTTCGTGGTGCGGGACGCCGCGTCCACCGCGTAGGTGGTTGTGGTCGTTCCGTCGTTGGATATCTCCTTGGTCAGGTTGCCGGCCGCGTCATAGGTGTTGGCCTGCTGCACGAACGACTTCGGGTTGTTCGGGTCCGTCACCGCGTCCGTGCGGGTGATCGTCGACGGCAGCCCGTTGTCCGTGTAGGTGTAGGACGTGGTGAAGCCCATCGAGTCCGTGACCGAGGCCAGTCGTCCGGCCGGGTCGTAGGCCCGCGAGTCCAGCGTCAGCGTCCGGGCCGCCGAGGGGTGGTCCGGGTCGCCGGTGTAGCCGGGCTGCGTGGCGGTGATCTGACGGTTGTCGGCGTCGAAGGTGTAGTCCGTCTCGTTCCCCGACGCGTCGACCTCGGTGATCACGTTTCCGTAGACGTCGTAGGTGTACGACGTCGTCTGGAGCGTCTTGTCCGTGCCGTCGGCGTTGAACGCCGACACCTGGGACTCGCCGTTCTTCCGGTTGCCCGAGTCGTACGTCCACTCCGTGCGCCGCGGACCGTCACCGCCGGTCAGGTCCTTGACCGTCTCGGAGGTGGCGTTGCCGTCGGCGTCGTAGACCGTGGTCGTCTGCGCGGTGTGCGTGGCGCCGGTGACCCGGTCGGTGACCGGCGGAGCGGTGTCGGAGACGACCTGGTCGTCCTTGTCGTAGGCGTACGACGTGGTCAGACCCGACGGATAGCTGTCCGACTTCTCGGTGCTGCTCGTCCGGCGGCCGATGTTGTCGTAGCCGTACGCCACCGACGCGCCGTTGGCGTCGGTCTGCTTCGCCAGGTCACCGTTGTGGTTGTAGGTGTACGTGGTGGTCGCGCCGCCCGGCGTGACCGTCGACGCCTCCAGGTACGCCGGAGCGTTCCCGCTGTCCGCCGCGGGCGTGGTCGACGTGGTGTACGTCGTGGTGGTGGTACGGCCGCCGGGGAAACCCGGCACCGGCGGGGTGGTCACCGTCGTCTGGTTGCCGTACGCGTCGTAGCCGTAGGTCGTCAGATACGTGTTGTCCGTCGGGCCCGAGGAACGCCCGTCCCGCTCGGTCAGCAGCAGGTCGTTGCGCGGGTCCGGCGCCGGGTTCGCGGTCGTGTCGTCGGGATAGTAGGTGTAGTAGTCCGTCTCGCACAGGTTCTGCGCCTGGTTCTGGCACGTCGACTTCGACACCACGTTGCCGCGCACGTCGTGCCCGGTCGTGGTCGTGTTCCCGTCCGGGTCGGTCGTGGTGTAGACGAAACCGGAGGTGTCGTAGCCGTACGTGGTGCGGTTGCCCAGGGCGTCGGTCTGGGAGAGGACCCGGTCACCGTTGTCGACGTCGTAGCCGTAGCTGATGTACTTCGTCGACCCGTCGGGGGTCGGCACCTGGATCTGCACCGTCCGCACCGGCGCGACGCCGGAGGAGGACTTGTACGCCGTCCACTGCTGCGACACCTGAGCGGCGCTCAGGGCCGAGCGGTAGACCGCGACCTCGGCGAGCGATCCGTTCCAGTAGTCGGTCTCGGACCCTGCGTACAGGCCGCGTCCGATCTGCAGGGCGCCGGTGGCGGACCAGACGTTCGGCCGCGCGACCGTGCCCTGGAGCGCCCCGTTGACGTAGAGCGAGAGCTGCCCGCTCGTGGCGTCGTAACCGGCCGCGAGGTGGGTCCACTGGCCGGTCGCCGCGATGGCGGTCGAGTAGACGGCCTGCGTGGTCAGGTTGCCGCTGGAGGAGTCGGCCGTCGGCACCCGAAGGGCCCACTTGTTCTGACTGTGCTCGTACCCGAGGTAGAACCCGGCGTGGTACGTGCCGTCCTGGCTGACGGCCGTGTAGTTGCGGGCGGTCGAGCCGAGGTTCACCCAGGCCGAGACGCTGAAGCTCTTGGAGGTGTCGACCTCCTGGGTGCCGGGGCTCGCGTAGGAGCTGGAGGCGTTCGCGAACGACGCCGCCTTCACGTCGGCGGATCCGAACGGGCCGGTGTCGCCGAGGGTGACGTTGTTGTAGGTGGCGTGGCCGGTGTTGACCTCGTTGGCCGCGGCGGCACCGGAGGTGTCGTTCAGCCGCCAGTAGCCGGAGGGTCTGCCGCCCATCACCGCCGAGCGGTAGACCTGCGAGGAGCCGGTGACCGTGGGCGGGACCAGCTTCCAGACGCCGCCGTTGTTGTCCGTCTCCTGGGAGATGGTGTCGTCGACCGCGTTGTACTGCACGGTGTTCTGGGTCTTGCCCGAGGGCAGCGTGATGGTCTGCAGCACCTTCGAGGACGCCTTGGCGGCCGCGTACTGGCCGGCGATCGTCGACGCGTTCAGCGGCTGGTTGAAGATCGCCGCCTCGGCCATCAGACCGTTGTAGTGCCCGAGCGTGTCGGTGGGCATGTCGGGCCAGCCGTGGGTGTCCACGCCCGCGCCGAAGGTGACGTACGGCTGGTTCCACGACCACAGGCTGCCGGCCATGGTGCCGGTCAGCGCGCCGTCGAGGTACATCGACTGGGTGTTGCCCGCGGAGGTGAGCACCACCTGGTGCCAGGCGTTGTTGTTGACCGTGCCCGCCGACTGGAGCGGGGTGTTGCAGCCCGCGGCCATCGCGAAGCAGCCGTGCAGCTTGCCGTTGGTCCCGATGTAGAGCGCGGGGGTGTTGTACTTCGTGTTGGCGACCGGGTCGGAGTCGGTCAGCGGCTTGTCACCGTAGTAGAACAGCACCCCGCCGGCCTGCGACGTCTTGAACCAGAGCGACACGGACGCGTACGTGCGCGTCGCGCCCGGCGTGGACGGTATCGACACGTACGAGCTGGTGCCGTTGAACGACGCGGCGTGGCTGCTCGCCAGCGGTCCGGCCGAGCCCAGGGTGACGTTGTGGTAACCGCCGTTGAGGTTGCCCTCGTTGGTGTCCACGCCGTCGGCGGCCGTCGTGCCGGACGTCTCACCCATGCGCCAGTAGGCGAACGGGTCCGCGTCCAGCACCGTGGTGCGGTAGTGGTTGCCGTTCGCGTAGCCGTAGTTGGTGCAGTGGGTGGGGTCCTCCGGCGGGCAGACCTTCGTCAGGCTGTCACCGGTGTAGCTGTAGTTCCAGGTCGCGATCGTGCTCGAGTCCCCGGTCTTGGCGGCGTCGGTCGCCACCGTCGACACGTGCGGGGCGGTCGCGCCCGAGGGCGTGAGCCAGGTGAGGTTCAGCTTCCGGCCCGAGACCTGCGAGGTGATCGTGGTGAGCTGACCCGAGGTGTAGGCGAAGGTCTCCGCGCGGCCCGCGTAGTCCGTGATCGAGGTGATCGCGTACGTGCCGGTCCTGCCGGTGACGGCCTGCTGGAAGAGATAGGCGGTGTCGTCCTTGTCCACCAGCTTGTAGCCGGCCGGTGCGGTGGTCGCGGACAGCGACGCCCAGCGTCCCGGCGGCGGGGTGAAGGAGCCGTCCGCGTTCTTGCCGAAGCCGACCTGGGAGCCGTCGGGGTAGGTGATGTTCACGCTCGCCACCGCGCCCGAGGAGTCCTTGACCTCGGTGGCCTCCATGTCCGCGACCGTCGACCAGCCCGCGCCGAACGCGCCGTCCACCCGCGGGTCCAGGGAGTTGTAGTCCCGCTCGACCGACAGCGACGGGCCCACCGTCTGCACGTCGGCGTCGGTGTCGGAGGTGGTGTAGTTGCCGACGGCCGGGTCGAAGTCGTGGCCGTCGGTGTTCTGCGACAGGCCCGAGGTCACCACGGGCTGCGGCACCGTGGCCGTGAGCTCGCTCTGCGTCCACGGCGAGTAGAGCAGGCTGTCGTAGGTGCGCACCTGCCACAGATAGGTGCCGCCCCAGGTCATCTTCCCCGCGGGGACGGTCCAGTCACCGCCGCTGATCAGACCCGAGTCGGAGATCACCGAGCCGGTGGAGGCGTCCAGGAGCTGGAACTGGTACTTCAGCGCAGAACCCGGGTAGTTGTCCGAGTCGTAGCCGTACGCGACCAGTTCCGGCTTCAGCGTCTGGGTGTTGTAGTTGTCCGGCGGGTACGAGGCGTCGATCTGCGGGGCCACGTTCCCGTTCAGCGTCAGGTCCAGGTAGGGCCGGTAGCTGGTGGGGGCGTTGACCGAGTCGAACTGCTTCCAGTGCAGGGCGTCGCTGTTCGTCGAGTACAGCGCGAGGCCGTGGTTGCTCACCGTTCCGCCGGCGACGCCGTTGAACCAGGCGGTGCTCAGCGGCACGTTCATCCACGTACCGGTGGACCGTGAACCGCCGGAGTTCGAGCACGCCGCGCCCGGGTTGGCGGTCAGCGATCCGAGCGCGGTGCTGTCCCACGCCGGGCCCGGGAAGGCGGTGACCGAGGATCCCGACCACGAGGCGCTGATCGGCGCGACGGAGAACGGCTCGGCGGTACAGGTCGCGGCCCAGATGTCGAAGAGGTGCAGGCTCGCCGCCGACACGCTCTGACCGCTGATCATGCCGGTCAGGCCCGTCAGGTGCAGGAACGAGTTCGCGCTGTGCGTGCCGGAGTCGTACGACCCGACCTTCAGCACGTCCTCGGTGGAGTGGTCGCCCGCGAGGCCGCTCTCGGCGTACGTGCTGTCGCTCACGGCCAGCGTCGGGTCCACCGTGACCGGCCAGACCCGCTTCTCGGAGCCCAGCCACGACCGGTCGGCCGTCATGGTCAGGATCCAGTCGTCGCCGGACCGGGAGAGTGCGTACCCCACCGCCTGCGACCTGGCCGGCTCCCCGGACCTGCGGTTCAGGTGCGAGTCCTGCATGAACGCGTGCGGAATCCGCTCCACCACGGCACCAGAGGCGTCGGTGAACTCGACCGACCCCTCGTCGGCGAGCCGCGGCTTCAGACCCTTGGCGTCGAGCTTGAAGGCCCACGACGTCGGCGCCTTCGCCGAGGACAGGACGATCTTCTCCTTGACACCGTCCGCCAGCGGTACGAGCTTCAGGTCCGTGTCCGGCAGCACACCGGCGTAGGTCACGGTGCCGTCCGCGCCGGTGACGCCCGGAACGTCCTTCGCGCCGTCCAGCGCGTACGCCACCTGGTGCCCGGACCTGGACTCCACCGACGCCAGCCGATCGTCCCCCGCGCCGTCGGCGAGGTTCACCGCCACGTCGTTGGCCTTCTCCCGCCAACGCCCGCCGGACTTCACCGGCGTGGTGTCGATCGGCTTCCAGGAGCCGTCGGCCGCACGGTAGTTGTGGCGGGAGAAGTACACGCGCTTGGTCGTCGTGCCGTTCGCGTTGCGGAACACGTCCGTCGTCGCGGACGACTTGGCCGCGACACGCTTGCTCGTCGACGCCTTGAACCCGTCACGGCCGTCGGCCGCGCCGGTGGTCACCCGCTTCTTGCCATGTCCGTGCCGGGTGTACTCGGGCAGTTCGCCCTTGCCCCTGCCCGCCTTGTGCCCGCGCCCGCCCTTCGCCCGGGTGCGGGCGGCCGAGGCGGTGTGCTTGAGCCCGCTCGCCGAACCGCCCTGCTGCCGGGGCAGTTTCAGATGCGGGGACCGTACCCAGTCCCAGAGCCCCGACACCGACAGCTTCGGCATGCTCAGCGCCGGCAGTGTCATCCCTTGCGCCACCGCCTCCTCGGCGGTGGGCACGAACGACAGGAGGAAACAGACCACCAGCACGAGCACGCGCGCCGCCCTGCGGCGCGAGGACCGGGGCGGCGGCTGAGTTGAGCGGCGACGTAGGGCGGGAAACATGAAAATCCTTTGAGAAAACTTATCGATCATGAAGCGAGTCGATAGTTCCTCAGGCGATCATGCTCTGACCATAGTCATTGGATCTTCTTACCTGTTCCTTATGTTGCGAGCAGGCGGATGCTCGTCACTTTCCGGACAGTCAGTCAGAAACCTGTGAAAAAGCCACTGCTGAGGGTCTGTCAGGACTCCCCGGACAGAGAGGTCAGAAGCCCGCGGACACGGTCCCGTACCTCCGGTCGGCTGCCCTCCTTCACCACCGAGACGTTGGCCGCTCCCGACCCGCCCCCCACGACGACGAAGCGCACGTCCTTCTGGTGCGGTGCCACCGCCCGCACCGCCTGCACCTGTGTCGCGCCGACGGCCACCACCACCGAACAGTGTTCCTGCACCAGGGAGTTGACGAACGGCTCGACGTTCGCCCGGGTCTCCGGCCCCGTCGCCGACAGGAAGCTGACCCGCACCTTGGTCGCCCGGGAGGCGTCCTGCATGCCGGCCCACACCGGTGCCGCCGCGACGCCCGGCGTGACTCCGTGGCTGTCGGTGAGCAGGCAGGCGTCCACGTCCCGGTACACCCGCGCCGTGGGCAACTCGCCTCCGTCGTCGGACGGCCACAGGCAGAATCCCGCGACTCCCACGACGGTCAGGCCCATCAGTCCCGCGCCGAGAGCGGCCCGGCGTGTGCGCAGCACTCCGGGCAACGCCGACCATCTCAGCCTGAACCACCGGGACAACCCCTGCATGTCCGCACCCCTCCGAAGACCGGCGGGGCGGCCACCGCCCCGCAAAGAGGCGAGCATAGGGCAGCGTCGCGGGTGCGTGATCTTCGAGAGGGCTCAGGTGGACGGGTTCGTCCGTCGGGCGCGTGACCAGCCGACTTGGGTCGGTGACGGGTGGACGCCGGTACGCCCGACCTCTCGGCCGTGGGGGTGCCCGACCTGGCGGCCGGTGCCCGGGGTGCTGCTGTCGTGCGGCGGGGACATGATGGTCTCGGTCCAGCACCGCCCGCATCGCGAAGGCGACTCCCGTGCCGCGCGGGTGAGCCTGGGGATACGGGGTTCCGTCCGGCGCCGCCCGCCGCCCGCCGCCCGTCGCCCGCCGCCCGCCGCCCACCGTCCGTCGTCCGCGTCGTCACCCGTCCCCCCCCATCCGGAATGACCGCGCAGCCGTTTCCGTCACCTCTCGTAACCCGAAGTTTTCAACAAAGTGTTGACGCGGTTGCCGCCGGGGGCGTTAGCTGTGCGCAGCCCGTCCAGCACAAGGCCACGGAGGCTCCCCATGACGTCGAGCACGGCATCCGGCGGCCTCGCCCGCTTCAACGCCCTGGAGGAGGGCGCGGCCCGTGCCGTCCTCCACGACGTGTGCGCCTCCCGTGCCTGGGGCGAGCGGCTGCTCGCCGCCCGCCCCTACGCCGGCGCCGACGACCTGTACGCCGAGAGCGACGCCGCCATGGCGGACCTCACCACCGCCGACCTGACGGAGGCGATGGCGGGGCACCCGCCCATCGGACGGCCGAAGCCCGGGGACCCGACCTCCTCCCGCGAACAGCGCGGGATGGCCGGCGCCTCCGCGGAGCTCAAGGAGGAGATGCTCGAACTGAACCTGGCCTACCAGGAGCGGTTCGGCCATGTCTTCCTCATCTGCGCCACCGGCCGGACCGGCGAGCAGATGCGCGACGCGGTCAGGGAGCGGCTCGGCCACACCGCCGAGCGGGAGCGCGCGATCGTCCGCGTCGAACTGGGGAAGATCAACCGCATCCGGCTCGCCACCCTCGTACGGGACGAGCCGCCCGGCACCGAAGGAGGCTGACGGTCACCGCGCAGGACGTGACCGCCGGCCGCCCCGTACAGGAAGAAGAGGCATGAGCACCGACACCACGGCCTCCGTGTCCACCCACATCCTGGACACCAGCGTGGGCAGCCCCGCCCGAGGCGTCGCCGTCCGGCTCGCCGCCCGCGCGGGACGCGACGGCGACTGGCAGGCACTCGGCGGATCCGCGACCGACGCGGACGGCCGGTGCAAGGACCTTCCGGCGCTGCCGGAGGGCACGACCCACGTACGGCTCGACTTCGAGGTCGAGCGGTACTTCGAGCAGGACCCGGCGACAACGCCACAGCGAGCCGATGCGCAGCAGGACGCCCCCGCGAATCGGGACAGCGAGACGTTCTTCCCCGAGGTGACCGTCACCTTCGCCGTCAGGCCGGGCGAGCACTACCACGTACCGCTGCTGCTCAACCCGTTCGGCTACTCCGTTTACCGAGGGAGCTAGCAGACATGACCGACCCCTCCCGCAAGGGCCGCCCGGTGCTCCTGGGCCAGAACCAGTACGGCAAGGCCGAGAACCGCGTCGTCAGGATCACCCGCGACGGCGCCACCCACCACATCAAGGACCTGAACGTGTCCGTCGCGCTGAGCGGCGACATGGAGGAGGTCCACCTCTCCGGCTCCAACGCCAACGTCCTGCCGACCGACACCACCAAGAACACGGTGTACGCCTTCGCCAAGGAACACGGCATCGAGTCCGCCGAGCAGTTCGGCGTCCACCTCGCCCGGCACTTCGTGACCAGCCAGGAGCCGATCGAGCGGGCCCGCATCCGCATCGAGGAGTACGCCTGGGAACGCATCGAGGTCCCGGACGCCGGGGCCCGCGCCCCCGGCGAGGACGAGCCGCGGCACTCCTTCGTCCGCAAGGGCCAGGAGACCCGGGTCACCCAGATCACCTACGACGGCGAGGCGTGGGAGGTCGTCTCGGGCCTGAAGGACCTCGTCGTGATGAACTCGACGGACTCCGAGTTCTGGGGCTACGTCAAGGACCGGTACACGACGCTCCCCGAGGCCCACGACCGCATCCTCGCGACCCAGGTCTCCAGCCGCTGGCGCTTCAACTGGACCGGCGACGACCAGCCGATGCCCGCCTGGGACACGTCCTACGAACAGGTCAGGAAGCACATGCTCCAGGCCTTCGCGGACACCTACTCCCTCTCGCTCCAGCAGACGCTCTACCAGATGGGCGCGCGGATCATCGACCACCGCGACGAGATCGACGAGGTCCGCTTCTCGCTCCCGAACAAGCACCACTTCCTGGTCGACCTGACACCGTTCGGCCTCGAGAACGACAACGAGGTCTACTTCGCCGCCGATCGGCCGTACGGGCTCATCGAGGCCACCGTCCTGCGCGACGGCTGCGAGCCGCGTATCCCTGTCGACCTCACCAACCTGTAGAACCGCACCCGGCGGTCCCTCGGGACCGCCCCCGCGGTACTGCCGCTGTACCCCGACGCGGGCGCCGGCGTCATGTTCCAGGGGAGAGCGGGGGCATCTGCGCACCACAGCACCACGGACCCGGTCGTCACCCCGCTCGCCCCCGGGTCCGTCCGCCGACGGAAGAACGAGGAACCGCAGTGGCAGTCCAGCGCATCGTCATCGAGAACTGCGCCATCGCGACCGTGGACGGGGACGACACCGAGTACGCCTCGGGCCACATCGTCGTCGCCGATCATCTGATCGAGTCCGTGGGTCCCGGAAAAGCCCCGGAGAACCTGGAGAACGTGGTCCGCCGCGTCGACGCCGCCGGACACCTGGCCACGCCCGGCCTGGTGAACACCCATCACCACTTCTACCAGTGGATCACCCGCGGCCTCGCCACGGACCACAATCTCTTCAACTGGCTCGTCGCCCTGTACCCGACCTGGGCGCGCATCGACGAGCGGATGGCCTACGCGGCCGCCCAGGGCTCCCTCGCCATGCTGGCCCGCGGCGGCGTCACCACCGCCATGGACCACCACTACGTCTACCCCGAGGGCGCGGGCGACCTGTCCGGCGCGATCATCCGGGCCGCGCACGAGACCGGAGTCCGCTTCACCCTCGCCCGCGGATCCATGGACCGCAGCAAGAAGGACGGCGGACTGCCGCCGGACTTCGCCGTCGAGACCCTCGACGGGGCACTGGCCGCCACCGAGGCGACCGTCGACGAGCACCACGACGCCTCCTTCGCCAGCATGACCCAGATCGCCGTCGCGCCCTGCTCGCCCTTCTCCGTCTCCACCGAACTCATGCGGCAGGGCGCCGAGCTGGCCCGCCGCAAGGGGGTACGGCTGCACACGCACGGTTCGGAGACCGTCGAGGAGGAGCAGTTCTGCAAGGAACTGTTCGGCATGGGCCCGACCGACTACTTCGAGTCGACCGGCTGGCTCGGCGAGGACGTGTGGATGGCCCACTGCGTCCACATGAACGACTCCGACATCGCCGCCTTCGCCCGCACCCGGACCGGGGTGGCGCACTGCCCGTCCTCCAACGCCCGGCTCGCCGCGGGCATCGCCCGGGTCCCGGACATGCTCGCGGCCGGCGTCCCGGTCGGCCTCGGCGTCGACGGCACCGCCTCCAACGAGTCCGGTGAGCTCCACACCGAACTGCGCAACGCCCTGCTCATCAACCGGCTCGGCGCCCACCGCGAGGCGGCCCTGAACGCCCGTCAGGCGCTGCGCCTGGGCACGTACGGAGGCGCCCAGGTCCTCGGCCGGGCGAGCCAGATCGGCTCGCTCGAAGCCGGCAAGCTCGCCGACCTCGTGCTGTGGCGGCTGGACACCCTGGCCCACGCCTCGATCGCCGACCCGGTGACGGCGCTGGTCTTCGGCGCCGCCGCCCCGGTCACCCTCTCGCTCGTCAACGGCCGCCCGGTCGTCGAGGACGGCCACCTGCTGCACGTGGACGAGGACGCGATCGCCCGTTCCACCCGGGACGAGGCCCGCCGCCTGGCCGGGATCGCCGGACAGGACTGACCGCCGCACCGCCCCGGCCAGGCCGCGCCCCGTTCGCCGGAGGGGCGCGACCGCCGCCGCACGACAGCCCGCCCCGCCCCGGATCTCCGGGCGGGCCCGGGCGCCGCAGAACTCCGGCCGAGGGGGACGGCCCTCGGCCGGTGGCCGTGGACCCGAGCGGGGTCCGCGGCGGCCGCCGCCGGGGCGCGCATGGACGTGCGCGCCCCGGCCCGGTCCCCGCCGCGCGGACCTCGTCCGCGCGACGGCTTCGTCCCGGTCCCGCACGACCGCGCATCACCTCCCTGACACCCACGTCGACGGCGACGTGTACCCGACCGGAGGAGCCGCCGTGGCCGCCCAGCCCGAGCCCAGCACCGATGCACGAACCCCCGGATCACCTCAGATACCGGGAGCACTCCAGGTCCCCGGTCCGTCCGAGGCCGACGGACCGGCGCAGACCGCCGGATCAACCCGGGTCCCCGGACCCGCGGGGGCCGCCGGATCACCCCAAGTCCCCGGATCACCCCGGGTTCCCGGGCCGGCGCCGGCCGCCGCCGAGGCCGGCCCGTCCCGGCCCGCGGAACCGTCCGTCCACCCGGTGGACGAGCGCCTGCCCGCCCTGGAGATGGCCGCCGCCGGCCTTCAGCACGTGGCCGCCATGTACGCCGGAGTCGTCGCCCCGCCCCTCATCGTCGGCGCCGCGATCGGTCTGTCCGCCGCCGAACTCACCTTCCTCACCGGCGCCTGCCTGTTCACCGCGGGTCTCGCCACCTTCCTGCAGACCCTCGGCGTCTGGAAGATCGGCGCCCGGCTGCCCTTCGTCAACGGCGTCACCTTCGCCGGTGTCGCCCCCATGACCGCGGTCGTCGCCTCCGTCCACGACAAGCGGGACGCCCTCCCGGTCATCTTCGGAGCGGTCTTCGTCGCCGGAATCCTCGGCTTCCTCGCCGCCCCCTACTTCGGCAAGGCCGTCCGCTTCTTCCCGCCCGTGGTCACCGGCAGCGTGATCACGCTCATCGGCGTGTCCCTGCTCCCCGTCGCCTTCGGCTGGGCACAGGGCCCGGACCCCTCGGCCGCCGACTACGGCTCGGGCACCAGCCTGGGACTCGCGGCGGCCACCCTCGTCGTGGTCCTGCTGCTGCGCCGCTTCACCCGGGGCTTCGTCAAACAGATCGCGGTGCTGCTCGGCCTCGTCGTCGGCACGCTCGTGGCGATCCCCTTCGGCCTGACCGACTTCTCCCCGGTGGCCGCCGCGGACCTGGTCGGCTTCCCGTCGCCGTTCCACTTCGGAGCACCGCAGTTCCGGCTCGCCGCGATCCTCTCGCTCTGCGTCGTCATGGTCGTCTCGATGACCGAGTCCACCGCGGACATGCTGGCGCTGGGCGAGATCGTGGAGCGTCCCGCCGACGAGCGCACCATCGCGGCCGGACTGCGCGCCGACACCCTCGGCTCCGCGCTCAGCCCGCTGTTCAACGGCTTCATGTGCAGTGCCTTCGCCCAGAACATCGGGCTCGTCGCGATGACCCGCATCCGCAGCCGGTACGTCGTCGCCACCGGTGGCGGATTCCTGGTGCTGATGGGCCTGTGCCCGGCGGCCGCCTCGCTGATCGCCGTCGTACCGCGCCCGGTGCTCGGCGGGGCCGGAGTCGTCCTGTTCGGATCGGTCGCCGCCAGCGGCATCCAGACGCTCGTCAGGGCCGGCCTGGACAAGGACAACAACGTCCTGATCGTCGCCGTCTCCCTCGCGGTCGGCATCATCCCGATCACCGCGCCGGACTTCTACCACGCGTTCCCGCAGACGGCCCGGATCGTCCTCGACTCCGGCATCTCGACCGGCTGTGTCACGGCCGTCGTCCTCAACCTCCTCTTCAACCACCTGGGCGGAGGACGCGAGGACACGGGAGAGGTGACCCACCCCATGGAGGCGGGAGAGGACCTCACGGCGGCTCCCACCCGCTGACACCGGCCGGACCGGGGAGCCACCCGCAAGGTGCGCGACCCGCACGGGGTGCGACGTACGCGGGGCGCGACACACACGGGGGAGCGACGCACACGGGGGAGCGACGCACACGGGGGAGCGACGCACACGGGGCGCGGCGGGAGGAACCCGCCGCGCCCCGCCCCGTGCCGCGCGTGTCAGCCGATGTGGTAGCTGTCGCCGTAGACCTTCCAGTCCAGCGGGGTGTCCAGGTTCAGGTTCCGCTTGCGGACGAAGACCCGCTGCGCGGTGTCGACCCTGCTGGTGTCGGAGTGGGCCTCCTCCTGCTTCATGGCCCACACCCGGGCGTCGAGGAACGCGTTCAGGTACGTCACCTCGTCGCCGCCCTGGGCCGGCGGCTTGGCCTTGGCCAGGGCCCGCTTCCTGATGCTGCCGAAGCTGGTGCTGTCGTCACCGTTGCCGTGCATCACGATGGCGTCGTAGTACGTGAACTGCCCGAGGGTGCCGATGCCGTCCGACTTGCCCTGCTGGACGGCGGGGTTGAAGTAGACGCGGTCCCGCTCATCGTTCTGGGCCTGCTGGAACGCGGTGTCCTGGGCGGCCCGGCGCCAGTCGGCCGGGAAGCCCGGGTCCAGGCCCTCGTGCGAGTCGCCGCCGTTCACCCGGCGCAGCGCCGGCAGGTACTTGGCCAGGACGTTGCCGGGCTTGCGCCGGTTGTAGAGCTCGACGAGGTCGAGCATGTCACCGGTGCCGGAACAGAAACCGATGATCCCGGCGGTGTAGCCGCGCCCGTCGCCGATGTCCTCGATGTACTTGTACTGCGCCTTCCAGTCCAGCGAGGAGTTCTCCGCGCTGGAGACGAGCTTCATGGCGATCTCCTTCTTCGCCGGGTCGTCCAGACCGACCGCCGAGGCGGTGGCGGTCTGGGAGGCGATCAGGGGCCCTGCCACCAGTGAGGCGCCGATCAGGGTGAGCAGGGTGCGACGTGTGGTGCGTATGTGGGGGGTGTGCACGGTACCTCCGATGGGGGAGCGGTGTTGCCGCGTACTGTTAGGAAAGTTTCCTACCAGAGTTCGAAGGCGACGTACACCCGTTGCGGTAAAGGGAGTTGACGCTTCGACGATCCGGTGTCTGTTCCGACCGGAGAGGTGTGGGATGTCCCTGCGGTCAGCGGTCAGCGGTCAGCGGTCAGCGGTCGGCGGTCAGCGGTCAGCGGTCAGCGGGGCTGCCGCTGGGCTCAGCTTCACGCTCTTGCCCGGCCCCCGCCCCGGCCCCCGCCCCGGCCCCCGCCTCCATCACGGCTTCGGACGTGTCCCCCGGTGCGGACTCCCGCACTGGCAGCGGGAGTTCGCGCCCCGGCCGCAGCAGCGCGGCGGCCAGGACCAGGGCCGTGGCCACGACGGCCGTGGCCACCGTGAACGCCAGCCGGTATCCGTCCGCCGTCGCCGCGACGGCATCCGCGCCCACCCCGGTCAGCCGCTCCGTGCGGCTCGCCGCCAGAGTCGTCAGCACCGCGAGCCCGAGCGAACCGCCCACCACCTGCGTGGTGTTGAACAGTCCCGAGGCCAGACCGGCGTCCTCCGCCCGCGCCCCCGACATGGCCAGGCCCGTGACCGCGGGCATCGCCGCCGCGAAACCGATGGAGAGCAGCAGGAGCGCGGGCAGCACGTCGGTGAGGTACGTCCCCTCGGCCGGGACGCGGCCGAGCAGGGCCAGGCCCGCCGTGACGAGGGCCAGTCCCGCGAGCAGCACGCGGTACGGGCCGAAGCGGGCGACCGTGCGCGCCGACAGGGTCAGCATCAGCACGCCGATGGTGACCGGCGCCGGCAGGAACGCCGTTCCGGTGCGCAACTCGCTGAAGCCGAGGACGCGTTGCAGGTAGAGCGCGCCGATGTACTGGAAGCCGTACATCCCGGCGATCATCAGGATCTGCACGCCGTTCGCGCTCGTCAGGGCCCGTGAACGGAAGAGCCGGAGCCGCAGCAGCGGGCGGGCGGTGCGGGTCTGGCGCAGCGTGAAACCGGCGAACAGGGCCAGTGCGAGCGCCCCGAGGGCGAGCGTGCCGCCGAGGGCGCGCTCCCCGGCCCCGACGATCGCGTACACCGTCAGCATCAGGGCGCCGGTGACGAGCACCGAGCCGGGGTAGTCCGCACCCGCGCCGAGTCCGGCACCCCGGTCCGGGGCGAGGATCCGCAGCGCCGCGACCAGGGCCAGGACGCCGATCGGCAGATTGATCAGGAAGATCGAGTGCCAGCCGAGCGTCTGTGTCAGCGCGCCCCCCAGGAAGGTGCCGAGGGCCCCGCCCGCGGCGCCCACCGCGCTGAACACCGCGATGGCGCGCCCCTGTTCACGGGGTTCGGGGAACAGGGCCACCAGCATCCCGAGGACCACGGCCGAGGTCATCGCCCCGCCGACGCCCTGCAGGGCGCGGGCCGCGACCAGCGCGCCCGGTCCGTCGGCGACCCCGCACAGCACGGACGCGGCGGTGAACACGGCGAGCCCGGCCGTGAACATCCGCCGGCGGCCCAGCAGGTCGCCGAGCCTGCCCGCGAGCAGCAACAGCCCCCCGAACGGGATCAGATAGGCGTTGACGACCCAGGCGAGACCGGCGGCGGAGAAGCCGAGGTCGCGCTGGACGGCGGGCATGGCCACGGTGACGATGTTCCCGTCCAGGATCGTCATCAGGGTCCCCGCGCAGAGCACGGCCAGCGAGGCCCACCGGGAGTACGTTCGTGGTGCCGACGGCCTCGCCGGTCCGGTCCGGGACAGCATGACGGTGACCTCCGTGTCCTCCGTGGACCGCTGCGGTTCCACGGGCGTTCTCCCTTGGTGCACGACTTGTAACGGGGTTCATCGTGAGTGACCATGGGAGACCGGCATAAGGAGGCACTTCGATGTCCCAGGGGAACACCGGTGTTACGTCGCAGGCAGTGCTCGCGCAGGCGTGCCCGGTCCGCGAGGTTCTTGACAGGGTCGCCGGGAAGTGGAGCGTGCTGATCATCGTGGCCGCCGCGCACGGCCCGATCCGTTTCACCGAACTGGAGCGCAGCATCGAGGGGATCAGCCGCCGCATGCTGACCCTGACCCTGCGCAACCTGGAGCGCGACGGACTGGTGACGCGCACCGTGCATCCGACGGTGCCGCCCAAGGTCGAGTACGAACTGACGCCGGTGGCCCGCGAGTTGCATGCGACGCTGCTCTCCCTGACCGACTGGGCGGAGCGGCACCGGGTCACGATCGCCGAATCCCGCGCGGCCTACGACGCCGAGCACCGGCCGGAGCTGGTCGACGCGTAGGCCGTGCCGCGCGTCGCCGGGCAGAGGGGGACGCCGCCGGGAGGGCGGAACCGTGCGGAGGCGCCCTGCGCCGTGCGGCGGGCCGACGGACGGCCCCGCCGGGTCACAGCCCCAGCGGACCCGGGTCGGTGGCCAGGGACTTGAAGGCGTCCCGGGCGCCGGGCAGCAGCCGGCGTTCGGTGAGGTCCATCAGCCCGCCGACCGCGGTGATCTCGGCGGCCACCGTGCCGTCGGTCTTCCTGATGGTCTGCTCGATGCGGAAGCTCTTGCCCTCGCCCCAGAGGAAGGCGCAGGTCACCTCGACCTCGTCGCCGGCCCGCAGCTCGCGCAGATAGCGGATGGTCGTCTCCAGCGCGACCGGGCCGACCTTGCGGGCCATCAGCTCCGCCTGGGTGATCCCGGCCGCCCGGAGCATCGACCAGCGGGCGTGCTCGGCGTACTGGAGGTAGACGCTCTGGTTGAGATGGCCCTGAACATCGGTCTCGTATCCGCGAACGGTCACGGGGACGAAGAACGGCTCTGCCACGGCTTTCCCTTCGACGACGACTCCGACTGCGCGAGGCTGTGACGGCTGACGGCTGACGGCTGACGGCTGACGGCTGACGGCTGACGGCTGACGGCTGACGGTGCGACGGCCGACCCGTTCCCGCCGGGGAGGCCGGGACCGACGGCCGCGACGCCCGGCACTCCCGGGATCATGCCCGCCGGGGCGAGGCGAGAACGAACCGGACCCCGGTGCGCGGCTCGGTGTACTCGCCGGCCTGCCAGCCCGCCCCCTCCAGGGTGGCCGCACAGGCCCCCAGCGCCTCGGGATCCGGTTCGTGCACGGCGACGGCCTCCGGCTGCGGTGTCGTCCGTACCCGATATCCGCCGCCCTCCGCGGCGGCCGGCCGGTGACCCGCCGCCTCCAGGGCGAGCGCGGCGGCCTGCACCAGATGCGTCCGTTCCCAGGCGCAGGGAAGGTCGGTCGCGCCGTCCGGACGGGTCATGCGGCGCAGCTCCAGGAGCCCCTGCCAGGCGCTGTGCACCTCTCTGCGGCGCGCGGGCCCCGCCTCGGCCCCCTCCTCGCCGCCGACGCGCGCCGCGAACACCCCGGACACCGCCGGTGCCGGAGTCGCTGTCGGCGCCGGCGCCTTCGCATCCCGGGCAGGACCTCTCGGATCTCCCGCCTCGCCCGGTCCGCTCGCCCCGGGGAGCCCGGGTTCCTCGCGCAGCCGGTGCCCGGCGGGCGTCAGGAAGTGCTCGCGCGGCGGCCGCGGATGACGGAACGCGAGCCCCTGCCGCACCAGCGCGGCGAGCTGGGCCTCGGTACCGCTGAGCCGCCCGGTCACGGGGTCGGCCGCGTCCAGGATGCGCCGCTGCGCGGCGGTCGGCGGTCGTGTCACGGCGCGCTCCCTCCACCGTCCGGCGGTGCCGCGGCGCTCCGGACCGGCCGCGGCTCAGTGTTCCTGCGGCCCCTCTCCCGGCAGGGGAAGGGGGTCATGGGAACAGTACGCGTCGGGTCTGACATTCCAGCCGGCCACCACATGCCGGCGGTGCTCCGTGCTCAGCCGGCTCATCGTCCCGGTGCCGAGCTGGAAGATGGCGCCGGACCGAGCGTCCAGACCGAGCCGCCGCGCGGTCAGCACCCGTAGGAAGTGCCCGTGCGAGACGACCACCACGCTGCCCTCCGACTCGGCGAGGGCCGCGTCGATCCGGGCCAGCGCCCGCTCCGCCCGCACCCCGACCTCCTCCGGGCTCTCACCGGGGTGCTCGGGCGGCCCGGGCGCGACGCCGTCGGTGAACAGGAACCAGTCGGGCCGCTCCCGGTGGATCTCCACGGTCGTGACGCCCTCGTACCCGCCGTAGTCCCACTCGCGCAGGTCCGCGTCGACGCGGGCATGCCCGATCCCGGCGAGCTCCGCCGTCTCCCGGGCCCGGTGCATCGGGCTGACGAAGGCCGCCGCGATGTGGTGCCGGGCGATCAGCGGCCGCAGCCGCCGCGCCTGCTCCCGGCCGTTGTCGGTCAGCGGGACGTCGGTCGACCCCGTGTGCCGGCCCGACATCGACCATTCCGTCTCACCGTGCCGTACGAGGAGCAGGTCACCCATCGCCGCGCCCTTTCCGTCCCCCGTCCGCTTCCGTCCCTCGTACGGTGTCACCCGGTGGGCGCGGCCGCAGCACCGGATCCTCCGGACGGCCCACCCGGCAACCGCGGCCCGCTCCCGCCGGACCCGGCCTCGCTCCCGCCGGTCCCGGACCCGCCCCGCCCGACCGCGGACCCGCTCCCGCTTGCCCTACTCCTGCCGGTACCCGCTCAGGAACCGCCCGATCCGGCTGATCGCCGCGTCCAGGTCGTCGGCGTGCGGGAGCGTCAGGATGCGGAAGTGGTCGGGGCGCGGCCAGTTGAAACCGGTGCCCTGGACGACCTGGATCTTCTCGCGCCGCAGCAGGTCCAGCACGAACCGCTCGTCGTCGTGGATGGGATGCACGGTGGGGTCGATGCGGGGGAACGCGTACAGCGCGCCCTTGGGCTTGACGCAGGAGACACCGGGGATCTCGTTGAGCTTCTCCCAGGCGCGGTCGCGCTGTTCCCGCAGCCTGCCACCGGGCGCGGTCAGTTCATGGATCGACTGACGGCCGCCGAGCGCGGCCTGGATGGCGTACTGGGCCGGGGCGTTGGCGCACAGCCGCATCGAGGCCAGCATCGTCAGCCCCTCCAGATAGCTGCGCGCGTGCTGCCGGGGGCCGGTGACGACCAGCCAGCCGGAACGGAAGCCGGCCACGCGGTAGGTCTTGGACAGCCCGCAGAAGGTGAGGACCACCAGGTCGGGGGCGAGGGCCGCGGCGGAGTGGTGCACCGCGTCGTCGTAGAGGATCTGGTCGTAGATCTCGTCGGCGAACACCATCAGGCCGTGCCGGCGGGCGAGATCGAGGATGCCCTCGACGATCTCCTTCGGATAGACCGCGCCCGTCGGGTTGTTGGGGTTGATGATGACGACGGCCCGGGTCCGGTCGGTGATCTTCGCCGCCATGTCCTCCAGGTCCGGGTACCAGTCCGACTGCTCGTCGCACAGGTAGTGCACGGCCTTGCCGCCGGCGAGGGTGGTCACCGCCGTCCAGAGCGGGAAGTCCGGTGCCGGGATGAGGACTTCGTCGCCGTCCTCGACGAGCGCCTGTACGGCCATGGAGACCAGCTCCGAGACGCCGTTGCCGAGGAAGACGTCGTCCACGCCGACGTCCAGGCCCCGGTCCTGGTAGCGCTGGGCCACGGCGCGGCGGGCCGACAGGATGCCGCGCGAGTCGGTGTAGCCGTGCGCCTGGGGGAGCATCCGGATCATGTCCTGGAGGATCTCCTCCGGCGCCTCGAAGCCGAAGAGCGCGGGGTTGCCCGTGTTCAGCCGCAGCACGCTGTGGCCCGCCGCCTCCAGTGCGTCGGCGTGCTCGATCACCGGGCCTCGGATCTCGTAACAGACCTCGCTGAGCTTGCTCGACTGCCGGAACTCCATGCGCTGCGCCCTCCGGTTGTGGTGTTGCTTGGTTTTACCAAGTAGGAGCTTGGAAAGTCCAACAAGATAGCTAGACTGCGTCGCATGTCACCGCGCCGAAGCTACGACCAGTACTGTTCCGCAGCCCGTGCCCTGGACGCCGTCGGGGACCGGTGGACCCTCCTGATCGTCCGTGAACTGCTGGGCGGACCGCGCCGTTACACCGATCTGCACGCCGACCTGCCCGGGGTCAGCACCGACGTCCTCGCCTCCCGGCTGAAGGACATGGAGCGCGACGGACTGAGCACCCGGCGCCGTCTGCCGCCTCCGGGCGCGGCCTACGTGTACGAACTCACCGCCCGCGGACGGGAGCTGCTGCCCGTCCTGCACGCGCTCGGCGAGTGGGGCGCTCCCGCCCTCGGCGAGCTGCGGCCCACCGACGCCGTACGGGCCCACTGGTTCGCGCTGCCGCTGCTGCGGAGCCTGGAGGCGGTCGGGGCCGGCGAAGGACTGGTCGAAGTCCGCCTGGAGGAGGGCCTGTTCCATGTCTGGCTGGGCGGCGCCGAGGAAGGGCCGCTCTACGGCGACGGGCCCGCCCCGCGCGAGCCGGACGCCCGCCTCGCGCCGGACGCGCGGACGTCCGGGGCCCTGAACCGGGGCACGTCGACGCTGCTGGAGGAACTGCGGGAGGGACGCGTCGCGGTGACGGGCGAGGGACCGCTCGCCAAGGCGCTCCGCGAGGTCTGACGGGTCACGGCTCGGACATCGCGGTGACGAGGAACGGGCCGCTCGCCAGGGCGCTTCGCGAGGCCTGACCGAGCCCGGCGCGGACGTCACGGTGACGGGGAACGGGCCGCTCGCCAGGGCGCTCCGCGAGGCCTGACCGAGCCCGGCGCGGACGCCCTGGACTCCGCCCGCCCGCGGGCCCGTCCCTCGGAACACGAGAGGCCCGCGACGCTCCCTGACGGAGAGCGGCGCGGGCCCCGGTGTACGGCTGGGGATCAGGCGCCCGGCGGGATCCGGGACGGACGGCCCCTGCCCCGCGTCAGCGAGTAGCCCCAGATGCCGGCGAGCGCCGCGAGGACACCGCCGATCGCCGTCCACACCCAGCGGTCGGACCACCAGGCGGAGGTGTCGGGCCGGAGCGAGGACAGCGTCGCCGTCTTGGACTCCGAACCGTCGGAACCCTCGTCGGAGGCGTCGTCGGACTGCTCCGAGGTCACGGCGATGCCGGGGACCAGCGGCTTGGCGAGCGAGCCGTCGACCGCCGCCGAACCGCCGATGTCCTTGGAGTCCACCTGGAGCTGCGCGCTCATGGGCAGGCCCAGGTCGGCCGCGCCGAGACCGGTCGCGGTCAGCCGGACGTAATAGGTGCCCGGCAGCGGGTCGTTGGCCCAGGTCTCCGACCAGGCGCGGACCGTGCGCAGGGTGCAGGACAGCTCCACGGAGGACGCGTCCGTCGCCGCCGTGCGGGTCTGCGCCCCGTACTGGCAGGCCTGACGGCGCCGCAGCCCGTCGTAGACGTCGATCTGCCAGGTCTCGGCGGAGGAGCGCTTGGAGGCCTCCGGCAGCTTCACCGTCGCCTTCACGGTGGGCCGCTGGCCCGCGTCCGCGGCGAACTGCCAGTACAGGTAGTCACCGGCGGAGGCGCCGGCGGTGGCCTGGACGCCCTGGTCGACCTCGGTCGCCGTGCGGAACGACGTACCGGCCTCGGTGGGAGCGGAGTCGTCCCCCGAGGGGCTCGCGGACGGCGAGGCGTCGGCGAGGGCGGGGGAGGCGGTCGCACCGAGCAGCGCGGGCGCCACGACGGCACCCGCGAGGAGGGCGGCCGTGCTCAGTACACGTCGGATACGCATCAGTTGGTCCTCCAGACCGAGAACCGCCAGCGAGAGATCCAGCCCCACAGCAGACCCGCGAGGAAGCCGGTCAGCACCAGGGCGCCGAGCAGCCACCAGCCGCGTCCGAGACCGAAGGAGGCCACGTCGCTCGCCTGGTCGGGGCCGTCGACGACGTCGACCGTCAGCTCCAGCGGCAGCCCGGGCGTGGTCTTCACGCCGGAGGCGGCCGAGAAGGAGTTGGACACCTGGAGACACACGACCTCGGCCGGGGCGTTGTCGTCGTCGCTCTCGGCCTTCGGGTAGCGCAGACCGGTCGAGACGACGTCGGTGCGGCCGTTGCCGGCCGACTCACCGCGCACGATCTCCCGGCCGTGCACGGTCACGGCGCGCATCAGCACCCCGTAGTCCGGGTTGACCTGACGGTCCGCCGCGATGCTCACCGAGGCGCGCAGCTCCTTGCCGGGCGCGACCTCCACCCGGTAGTAGCGGTGCTGGGAGAACTCCTCGCGGTCGGTGTAGAAGCCCGACTTGACGACCGGGGCCGCGGAGCACGAGTCGGCGCCCTTCACGGCCACCGGCTTCACGACCGGATCGGCCGCCCGGTCCACCAACTGGTTGACGCGGTCGCTGAGCTGCTCCTTGTGCTCCACCGAGGTGTACGTGCCGCCCGTGGCCTCGGCGATGCAGCTCAGCTGCCTGCTCACCTTGACGTTGGGGACCAGACCCAGGGTGTCGATGGTCAGGTCGATGCCCTTGGCCGCGAGTTCGCGGGCCACCTGGCACGGGTCCAGCGGCTGGCAGGTGTCCTCGCCGTCGCTGATCAGCACGATGCGACGGGTGCCCTCACCGCCCTGGAGGTCGTCGGCCGCCTTGAGCAGCGCGGGGCCTATCGGGGTCCAGCCGGTCGGGTTCAGGGTCGCGACGGCCGTCTTGGCCTCGGTGCGGTCCAGCGTCCCCACGGGGTACAGCTGGGCCGTGTCCTTGCAGCCCGTCTTGCGGTCGTCCCCCGCGTAGTTGGCGCCGAGGGTGCGGATGCCGAGCTGCACCTCCTGCGGCGTCGCATCGAGCACTTCGTTGAACGCCTGCTTCGCCGCGGCCATCCGCGACTCGCCGTCGATGTCCCGGGCCCGCATCGATCCGCTGACGTCCAGCAGCAGTTCGACCTTGGGCGCGGTCGCCGTGGTTTCGTCGGCGACCGCCCCGGCCGGGAAGGCGAGCCCGGCGGCCAGGGCGGCGAGCAGGGCGCAGAGGCCCGCCGCCAGCCGTTGTCTTGTGATCATCGGCGGATCCTATTGATCAAAGGTGCCGATCGTAAAAACGAGAGGTGTCCCGTGTCAGGACGAGCCGGGTCCGCCGAGCAGCCGCGGAAGCAGTGTCCACAGGTCACCGGGGGTCTCGGGCGAAAGCCGCATCAGCGTCAGCGCTTTGACGGGGAGCGGATCGCCGAGGAGCGCGGGGAGGTCCGCCGTGCGCGGGAGATCCGGAGCGACCCGCTCCAGGGCCTCGCCGAGCGCCGCCGCCGAACCCGCCGTCGCCCCCAGCGTGCCGCCGACGAGCGAGCCGAACAGCTTGCGGCGCAGGGCCCTCTCGTCGTCGGTCACGATCCGCCCGGACAGCTCCGGGACCGGGACCCCGTGGCGGGCCAGCCGCGCCGGGCTCACCCGGATGTCGGCCAGATCGCGGTAGACGAGCCGCACCGGGGAGCCCGCCCGGTCGAGGATCACGAGCAGGTTCTGTCCGTGCGCCTCCAGCGCCACCCCCAGCTCCAGCAGCCGCAGCCCGACGGTGAGTACGAGCCGGGTGAACTCGGCCAGCCAGGAGGCCTTTTCGGGCAGTCCGGTCAGCGGAAGGGCGGCCACCGGGACGCACCGCTCGCCCTCGCCCGCGTACCCGTCCGGCGACTCCCGCACCACCGCCGCGAGATCGGGGAACCCGGCGCCGGCCGCCCCGAGGGTGCGGGTGATGTGCAGCGGCGCGTCCAGACGCGACGTCATCGCCTCCATGAACGCCGAGACCGTGTCCGCCGTCCGCACCGAGTACACCGAGATGTCCCGCACCGACGAGGTCAGCCGGGCGCTCAGCGCCGTCTTCACATGCGGCCCGTCCGGCACCGCCAGCGTACGCAGCGACATCAACGGCCGCCCGGCGAAGCCCTCCTGGACCGGCGTGTCCAGCACATGGGCGACCTGCCAGGGGTGCACCGGGACCAGCACCCGCTCCCCGTCGCGCAGCCACTTCGGCCACTCCCCGGTGACCAGGGCGTCGTCCACCGCCACCAGGTCCAGCCGCACCGACGTCCGGTGCTCCGGCCCGTACGCCAGCTGCTCGGCCACCGAGAACCCCGGCCGCGCCCGGCAGTTGGGGTGATACGGATGCCCGTCGACGATCCGCTGCTCCCACGCCCAGCTCGCCGCGGACGGTCCCGGAACGGCGGCCGACGTCCGGTCCGCCCGCGACAGCGCCAACGAGGCCACACTGTCGCCGAGTTCGGCCGAGAACGCATCACCGTGCGGCACGTCGAGCGCGCCGACGAGCGCCTCGGGACGCTCGTACACCCGCTCACCGAGGCGCAGTTCGGTGACGTGGTCCGAGGTGACGTACGGGTCGGGGCGCGGCCCGTGCAGCCGGCGGCCGTCCGCCAGACGGACCGTGAGCCCCTCCCGGTCCGCCTCGCGCCCCGCGATCCACGGCAGCGGCTCGTACGCCAGCGCACGCCACAGCCGGGTCAGCACGGCGGCCCGGGCACCGGGCAGCGCCCGCGCGTACGGCGCCGACAGCCCGGGGCGTACGACGCTCAGCTCCTCGGCGAACACGGCCTCGGCGTCGGGCGTTGAGGGACGGGACACGGGCGGGCTCCTTGCGTACGGGGACTGCGTCGTGATCCTCCGCCGCGGCGGAGATACTGATCACCAGTGCACCGTATGAATCGACTGGACCGGATGGATCGCGTGGACTTCAAGCCGACCGTGTTCCCCCAGCTCACCACGGGCGACATGGACGAGGCCGCCGACGCGTACGCCGCCGCGCCGTTGCTCAATTGTCTCCTTCGCGAACTGGCGGAGCCGACGGGGCGACCGGACGTCCACCGGCTGCGCGCGAGCGGCCGTGAGCTGCGCACACACGGGACCCGGCGCCCCTACGCGCCCGAGGTGTACGCCGACGGGGCCTGGCATCGGCTCACGCATCCGGAACTGGTCGCCCTCGCCGCGGACGAGCTGCGCCGCTCCACCGGCGTGGACAACACCCGGCTGCCCCGTGAGATGACCGACAGCCGGGACGTCGTCGCGGCGCTGCTGCGCGTCCGCGCCGGCACGGCACCCCCCGAGGACCCCTATCTGCGCTCCGAGCAGTCGCTGATCATGGGACACCCGTACCACCCCGCGCCCAAGACCCGCGGCGGCGGCCCGGCCGCCGCATGGCTGCCCTACGCCCCCGAGGCGTACACCCGCTTCCCGCTGGAACTGCTCGCCGTGCGCGAGGACGCCGTCGTCGAGGAGGGCGACACCCGGGCGCTCGACGCCCTGGGCCGGGCCCCCGCCGGATACCGGCTGCTGCCCGCGCACCCCTGGCAGCTGGCCCTCACCGCCACGAGCGAGGCGATCCGGGACGCCTTCGCGGACGGCCGCCTCCTGCGCCTCGGCTCCACCGGCCGCCCCCTGTGGCCGACGGCCGCCGTCCGCACCCTGTACGCCCCCGAGGACGACCTCTTCCTCAAGTTCAGCCTCGACGTCCGCATCACCAACGACATCCGCCGGCTGTGGCGGCACGACCTGCTGAAGGCGGTGGCCACCGACGCGGCCACCGCCGCCGCGTTCGCCGCGCAGGACGGGCCCGCCGCCTGGCTCAGCGACCGCGGCTACCGCACCGCCGGCTTCGCCTTCGAGGAGCTCGCCGTCCTGGTCCGCGACGGACTGCGCGGCCATCTCGTCCCCGGCGCCACCCCGCTGCTCGCCGCCGCCCTCGTCGAGGGCTTCGACGGCAGTCCGCTCGACCGGCTCACCGACCCGGCCGACTGGTGGGCCGCCTACCTGCGCCAGGTGGTGCCGCCGGTGCTGGAGGCGTTCGCCCGCCACGGGGTCGTCGTCGAGGCCCATCTGCAGAACACACTGGTGGCCGTGGACGCCGACGGCACCCCGGTCCAGGCCCTCTTCCGGGACGCGGAGGGCGTGAAGCTCCTGCCGGGGGTGACCCGCGCGGCCGGCTGGGAACGGCTCGTCTACTGCCTGGTGGTCAACCACCTGTCCGAGCTGGCGGCCCTCCTCGCCGAACGCTTCCCCGGGACGGACCCCTGGCCCGCCGTACGAGGGGAGCTGCGCCGCACGGGCGAGGAGCTCGGCCTCCCCGAGGCCGCCGCGCTGCTCTCCTCGCCCACGCTCCCGGGCAAGACCAACCTGCTGCTCCGCTGGACCGACGCCGACGGCGCCGACGCCCGCTACGTACCCCTGCCGAACCCGTTGGCCGGGACATGACGCCGATGAGCCGGCGGACCGGCTGTCCTACAGTGTGACCTGTGCTCCGCGACGTGACCGCAGTTCGATACGTGACCCCGCTGACGGCGGGCGGCTCCGTGCCCGGAGTCGTCGAGGCCGACGACCTGGGGACCTATGTCGTGAAGTTCACGGGGTCCGCCCAGGGGCACAAGGCGCTGGTCGCCGAGATCATCGTCGGGGAGCTGGCCCGCGCCCTCGGGCTGCGTTTCCCCGAGCTGGTCCTCGTCCACTTCGACCCGGCCGTCGGCGGGCACGAGCCCCATCAGGAGGTCCAGGACCTGCTGCGGGCCAGCGCCGGGCTCAACCTCGGCATGGACTATCTGCCGGGCGCCAGGGACTTCACCCCCGAGATCGCGCGGACGTTCCCGGTCGACCCGCTGGAGGCGGGCAAGGTGGTGTGGCTGGACGCCCTCACCGTCAACGTGGACCGTACGGTGCACAGCTCGAACCTGATGGTCTGGCCCACCCTCGGGATCGCGCCGCCGCGCCTGTGGCTGATCGACCACGGCGCCGCCCTCGTCTTCCACCACCGCTGGGACGCCTCGGCCCCGGAGAAGGCGTACGACTTCAGGAACCATGCGCTCGGCGGCCACGGCCCCGACACCCGCGCGGCCGACGCCGAACTGGCTCCCCGGGTCACCGAGGAACTCCTGCGCTCGGTCCTGGCCCAGGTGCCCGACGCCTGGCTCGCGGAGGAACCCGGCTTCGCCGGCCCGGACGCGGTCCGCGAGGCGTACGTCGCCTATCTGCTGGCCCGCGTCCAGGCCTCGGCGGCCTGGCTCCCCACGGACTTCCCCAGCCGCGAGCAGCTCGCGGCCGAGGACGCCGACCGTGCCGAGCGGACCCAGCGGGGCCGCCCGGACTGGCTCAAACGCGTCCCCGACCTGCACGGCAAACCGGCGGCGGAACAGGATTGGTCGGTGCATCTGGGATGACGGACGCCCATCGGGTCCAGATCGAGTACTGCACCCGGTGCCGCTGGCTGCCCCGCGCGGCCTGGCTGGCCCAGGAACTGCTCACCACCTTCGAGGCGGAGCTCGACGAACTGTCCCTGAAGCCCGGCACCGGCGGCGTCTTCGTCGTCCGGGTCGACGACGAGGTGGTCTGGGACCGCCGTGAGCAGGGCTTCCCCGAGCCGACCGAGGTCAAGCGGCTGGTCCGCGACCGAGTGGCCCCGGGGAGATCCCTGGGCCACTCGGACCGTACGGCGGAGCAGGAGCAGGAGCAGGAGCAGGAGCAGGAGTAGGTCGGCCGGTCGGCCTCCTCAGGCCGGTCAGCCCCCAGATCTTCAGCCCCTCAGCTGCTCGTACGCGGGCAGGGTCAGGAAGTCCACGTAGTGCTCGTCCAGCGCGACCTGCAGGAGCAGGTCGTGCGCCTGCTGCCAGCGCCCGGCCGCGAAGGCCTCCTCGCCGATCCCGGCGCGGATGTCGGCGAGTTCGCGCGCGGCGATCTCACGGGTCAGCTCCGGGGTGGCCGCCACGGTCCGGCCGTCGTGCTCGAAGACGACACCCGCGTTGATCCACTGCCAGATCTGCGAGCGCGAGATCTCGGCGGTGGCCGCGTCCTCCATGAGGTTGAAGATGGCGACCGCGCCCAGCCCGCGCAGCCAGGCCTCGATGTAACGGATGCCCACCTGCACGGCGTTGACCAGTCCGTCGTACGTCGGCCGCGCGTCCAGCGAGTCGACCGCGATGAGGTCGCCGGCCGCGACCGACACGTCCTCGCGCAGCCGCTCCTTCTGGTTCGGCCGGTCGCCGAGGACGGCGTCGAAGGAGGCCATCGCGATCGGGACGAGGTCGGGGTGGGCCACCCAGGAGCCGTCGAAACCGTCGGCCGCCTCACGGTCCTTGTCCGCCTTGACCTTCTCGAAGGCGACCTTGTTGACCTCCTCGTCGCGCCGCGAGGGGATGAACGCGGCCATGCCGCCGATCGCGTGGGCACCCCGCTTGTGGCAGGTGCGGACGAGGAGTTCGGTGTACGCCCGCATGAACGGGGCGGTCATCGTGACCGCGTTGCGGTCCGGCAGGACGAACTTGCTGCCGCCGTCACGGAAGTTCTTGACGATGGAGAAGAGGTAGTCCCAGCGGCCCGCGTTCAACCCGGAGGCGTGGTCGCGGAGTTCGTAGAGGATCTCCTCCATCTCGTAGGCCGCGGTGATCGTCTCGATCAGGACGGTGGCGCGCACCGTCCCCTGCGGGATGCCGAGTTGGTCCTGCGCGAAGACGAACACGTCGTTCCACAGGCGGGCCTCGAGGTGCGACTCGGTCTTGGGCAGGTAGAAGTAGGGGCCCTTGCCGAGGTCCAGCAGCCGCCGCGCGTTGTGGAAGAAGTACAGACCGAAGTCGACCAGCGCGCCGGGCACGGGCGTCCCGTCGGCGGCGACGAGGTGACGCTCGGCCAGATGCCAGCCCCGCGGCCGCATCACGACGGTCGCGAGCTCGGCATCGGGCCGCAGGGCGTACGACTTGCCCGAGCCCGGGTCGGTGAAGTCGATGTTCCGGGTGTACGCGTCGATCAGGTTCAGCTGGCCGGTGACGACGTTCTCCCAGGTGGGAGCCGAGGCGTCCTCGAAGTCCGCGAGCCAGACCCGGGCGCCGGAGTTGAGGGCGTTGATCGTCATCTTGCGGTCGGTCGGGCCGGTGATCTCGACCCGGCGGTCGTCGAGCGCGGCCGGGGCGGGGGCCACCCTCCAGGAGTCGTCCGCGCGGATCGCGGCGGTCCCGGGGAGAAAGTCCAGGGTGGAGGTGCGGGCGATCTCGGCGCGCCGCTCCGCGCGCCGGGCGAGGAGCTCGTCACGGCGGGGCGTGAACAGCCGGTGCAGCTCGCCCACGAAGGCGAGGGCCCCCTCGGTGAGGACCTCCTCCTGCCGGGGCAGGGGCTCGGCGTCGACGATGGCCAGCGGGGACGGCGCTGGTGCGGACATGAGCTGTCACTTCCTTCAGCGGGCTGCGTGCGGGCGATCTGCTGGGTACGAGCGGCGGAGGCCCTGAGGGCGAGCCCCCTGCCGGTCGAACGAGCGAACCACGGTCGGCGTCACCGCGCCTGGCACCCGGTGCCGCGGCACACGGGGAGGGCGGCGGGCGTCTTCGGCGCGCTCCGGTCCGGCGAGGCGCTTCTGATCAGTGGATACTAATTTCCTCATGGTGGAAGTTCAATGGTTTGTTGATGTCGAGGTTCCTGCGTCGGCGGAAGGTGGCGCGCGGTGCCATCGGTGCCGGCCCGGTCATTCGAGGTGGACCAGATCGGCCTCCGTGTCGATGTCGTAGGCCCGCGCCACGTCCCCGCACTCGACGAGCGCGACGGCGTCCGCATGGGCCTTCAGATAGGCGCGCGCACCCCGGTCGCCGGTGGCGCTCGCCGTGATCCCCGCCCAGTGAGCGGCCCCGAAGAGCACCGGATGGCCGCGCTCACCGGCGTAGGCCGCCGCGGCGAGCGTCGACGGGGAGGCGTACGCGGCCAGCACCCGGGCCACGGCCTCCGGGCCGATCCCCGGCTGGTCCACCAGCGACACCAGCGCGGCCCGCGCCCCCGAACCCGCCAGCGAGCCGAGCCCGGCCCGCAGCGAGGAGCCCATGCCCTCCTCCCAGCCGGGGTTGTCCACGAGGACGCACCCGGGCAGCGACGCCCGCTCCCGTACGGCGTCGGCCCCCGCCCCGAGGACGACATGGACGCGGGCGCAGCCGCCGGCGCGCAGCACCCCCACCGCGTGCTCGACCAGCGGGCGCCCCCGGTGCGGCAGCAGTGCCTTGGGGCGGCCCCCGAGCCGCCGTCCGCCTCCGGCCGCCAGCACCAGCCCCACGACCTCGTCCCCGTCCCCGTGTTCCGTCATGTCCCCTGCATACCCGACCGGATCGGAGCCCGCTCCGGAACCCGGGCCGACACCGCGGTGTCCCGCCGCTGAAATTTCGGTCCGCGCAGTGGCGCCCGGCGCACCGCGTGGCGTTTACTGACCCGCATCCCCCGGCGCCCGACCACCGCCAAGGGGAGCCGGAGTTGACATGAGCGGGACTGACGCACGTCGGCGCGCGAGGGGGAGAGCTGTGCTGCGGAGCTTGGGGCAGAGACCGGTGACGGGCAGGGACGAGGACCCGAGGGTGGCGGAACTGCGGACCGCCGTCGCCCGGCTGCGCCGTGAACTCGCCGTGCATCCGGTCGAGTTCCCCGACCGGGGCATCGCCGAGGACGAACTGGCGTCACTCGCCGCGATGGCCGCCGCCGGCACCCCGGAGATTCCCCGGCTGCGCCGCTCGCTCCTCCTGGTCGCGGGCGCGATCGGCTCGGTGAGCTCTCTCGCGGGCCGTCTCGCGGATGTCCGCAGCGCGGTCGAACTGTTCGGGGAGCCCCCGCACTACCGGCATCCGTGACGCTGGGCCGGCGCTGACGCTCACCGTCCCGGCCCGCGCCGGCTCAGCGTCTCGGCCCGCACCACGGCCACCCGTGACGCCCGGCTCGCGCCGTCGCCCAGCGTCCCGGCCCGTGTCGCCGCCACCCGTGACGCCCCGCGCCGCCGCTCAGCGACTCCCGCGACGCCCGCCCGGCTCGTGCTGACGTTCACCGTCCCGGCCCGCGCCGGCTCAGCGTCCCGGCCCGTGTCGCCGCCACCCGTGACGCCCCGCGCCGCCGCTCAGCGACTCCCGCGACGCCCGCCCGGCCCGTGTTGACGCTCACCGTCCCGGCCCGCGCCGCGGCTCAGCGTCCCGGCCCCCACCACGGCCACCGGTGACGCCCGGCGCCGCCGCTCGGCGTCTCCTGCGAGGCACGCCCGGCTCGAACTGACATTCACCGTCCCGGCCCGCGCCGGCTCAGCGTCCCGGCCCGTGTTGCCGCCACCTGTGACGCCCGCCCGGCCGGCGTCGCCGCTCAGCGTCCCCTGCGGATGACGCCCCGCTCGGTGGCTGCCGCCACCGCCGAGGTGCGGGAGTCCACGCCCAGCTTCGCGTAGATGTGCACCAGATGGGACTTCACGGTCGCCTGGCTCAGGAACAGCTTCTTGCTGATCTGCTGGTTGGAGAGTCCGTCCCTGACCAGTTCCAAAACCTCCAGCTCCCGGCGGCTCAGGGCCGCGGCCGGCGTCCGCATCCGGTCCATGAGCCGGTCGGCGACCTTCGGGGCGAGCGCCGAGTGGCCCGACGCGGCCGTCCGCACGGCCGCGGAGAGCTCCTCGGGCGGGGCGTCCTTGAGGAGGTAGCCGCAGGCGCCCGCCTCGACCGCGGCGAGGATGTCCGCGTCGGTGTCGTACGTCGTCAGGACCAGGACCCGCGGCGCTTTCGGGCGGGCCGCGATGGCCGCGGTGGCGTCCGATCCGTGCATCCCGGCGCCGAACTGGAGGTCCATGAGGACGACGTCCACGTCGCCGGCCCCGGCCCGCTCCACCGCGGCCTCCGCCGTCGCCGCCTCCGCGACGACCTCGAAGTCCGGCTCCGCGGACAGCACCGCGCGCAGCCCGGCGCGGACGACGGGGTGGTCGTCGGCGAGCAGGAGACGGACGGTCATGCGCGGGTCCCGGCGGTGCGTGCGGCCTCCGGCCGGTGGGAGCCGGTGGACACATCACCGGGCGCGGCGCCGGACGTGGTCCCGGGCGCGGCGCCGGACGTGGTCCCGGGCGCGGTCTCGGCCGAGGTGTCGGGGGTGGCTTCGGGCGCGGTCTCGGTCGGGGTGCCGGACGCGGTGCCGGGCGCGGTCTCTGTCGGGGTGTCGGAGGCGGTCCTGGGCATGGTCTCTGTCGGGGTGTCGGAGGCGGTCCTGGGCATGGTCTCGGCCGGGGTGCCGGACGCGGTGCCGGGCGCGGTCTCTGTCGGGGTGCCGGATGCGGTGCCGGGTGCGGTCTCGGTCGGGGTGCCGGGGGCGGTTCCGGTCGCCGGCCGTGGTGCTGTCTCCTGTACGGGGCCGGGCGGTTCCGTCGTGGCGGGCAGCGGCAGGGTGACCGCCACCGCCGTGCCCTGTCCGGGCGCCGACTCGACGGTGAACGTCCCGCCCAGGGACCGCGCCCGTGAGCGCATCGCGGGCAGCCCGAAGCCGCCGTCCAAGGGGTTCGTGTCGGTGCGGTCCCGGCCCTGGTCCCCGGGGCCTTCGGCCGCGTGCCCGCTCGTCCGGTTCCGGTCCGGACGGTCTTCCGCCGGGCGGCCCCCTTCGGGAGTGAAGCCGGTGCCGTCGTCCACCACGTCCAGGGCGACCGAGGTGTCCATGAAGCTGAGCGTGATCTCCACCCGGTCCGCGTCCGCGTGGCGCAGCGCGTTGGCGAGCGCCGACTGCGCGATCCGCAGCAGCGCCACCTCGTACGGCGTCGGCAGCCCGGCCGGCGGTCCGCTCACCGAGAAGCGGACCTTCGGGGTGTCCACGGCGGTGGCTGCCGACCGGCACAACCGCTCCAGCGCGGCGGCCAGCGAGCCGCTTTCCAGACCGGGCGGCGTGAGCGCGCGGACGAAGCGGCGCGCCTCGGCGAGATTGTCCTGGGCGGTCGCGCGGGCCTGCTCCAGATGCGGCGCGGCCGGGGAGTCCGGGGGCAGCAGCCGCTGAGCGGCCCGCATCAGCAGCTGGATGCTGGACAGCCCCTGGGCGAGCGTGTCGTGGATCTCGCGGGCGAGGCGCTCCCGCTCGGCGAGCGTGCCCGCGGCCCGTTCGGCCTCGGCCAGCTCCGCGCGGGTGGCGACGAGCTCCTCGATCAGCTCGCGGCGCCGCTCGCTCTCCCGGTACAGCGCCTCGTACCCGAGGACCGTGGCGACGGCGACCCCCGCACCCAGCAGCGGGCCGATGAAGGCGCCGGGCGTGAGCGGCGCGCCGTGCGCCACGAAGCTCGCGACGGCCGCCCCGGCGGTCACGGCGACCGCGGGCAGGGCCCAGCGCACCGGCAGCAGGTGCAGCTGGAGGAAGTAGAGCGGGAACGCCACCCAGAGCCCGTCCGGCGAGAGCGTGACCAGCGCCAGCCAGCTCGCGCTGAGCGCCGCCACCCACAGTGCGGCCGCACGCCGTGAGCGCTGCACCGCCGGCGAGACCGCCCCGGCCGTGAGGACCGCGCCGGTCAGGAGCACCGACAGCACGACCGCCGTCGGATGCGCGGTGTCGCCGGAACGGACGGCCGCCAGCAGGAGCAGGCCCGCGAGCAGGACGTACAGACACAGCCGCAGGACGGCGACGACGGGGGAGGAGCGGCGGACGTTCATGGTCGTTCCAGGGTAGGCGGGGCGCGGCCGGAGCCGGTCAACCGAAAGGTTGAAAGAGGGCTGCTCCCTTCGCCGGCGCGACGCCCCTCCCGCGTCCCCGAGGTGTCGTCCCTCCGGCCGCGCGGGGTGCTTCTCCCGGCAGGCTGGGCGCCCCTCCTTCGGCCGGGGCGGAGCATGCGCCCGGACGATGCCCCGGACCCGGTCCGGGAGGGAGGGTCGGGGCATGTTCGTCGCATGGAGAGACCTACGGTTCGCCAAGGGGCGGTTCGCCCTGATGGGAGCCGTGGTCGTACTGATCACGCTGCTCGTGGGGCTGCTGTCCGGGCTGACCGCCGGGCTCGCCGAGGAGAACACCTCGGCGGTCACCGGCCTGCCCGCCGACCACCTCGCCTTCGCCGCGCCGGCCGCCGGGCAGCCGGTGTCCTTCACCGGCGCGCCGGTGCCCGCCGGCGCCCGGGAGACCTGGGCCGGCAGGCCCGGAGTCGTCTCCGCCGAGCCGATCGGCGTCCGCACCCTGAACGCGGCCTCCGGGAGCCGCACCGCCGCGGTGTCCTCGTTCGCCGTGCGCCCGGGTTCGGGCATCGCACCGGTGGGGGTGGCGCCCGGACGTGCCGTGCTGTCCGGGAAGGCCGCCGCCGAGCTCGGGGTGGGAGCGGGGGAGCGGGTGCGCGTCGGCGGCACCGAGCTGACCGTCGCGGCCGTGACCGGCCACGCCTCGTACAGCCACACCCCCGTCGTATGGACCGCGCTGTCCGGGCCGGCGACCGTGATCGCCCTGCGCACCGACGGCGCCGACCTCGGGGCGGGGGACCGTGCCGCGGGTACGAAGACCCTCGCCCGGGGCGACGCCCTCACCGCCATCGGCTCCTATCGGGCCGAGAACGGCTCGCTCCAGCTCATGCGCGGCTTCCTCTTCGTCATCTCGGCGCTCGTCACCGGGGCGTTCTTCACGGTGTGGACGATCCAGCGATCGCCGGACATCGCGGTCCTCAAGGCGCTGGGCGCCTCCACGCCGTATCTGCTGCGCGACGCGCTGGGCCAGGCGGTGTTCATGCTCGCCGTCGGGACGCTGCTGGGTACCGGGCTCGCCGCCGCGGCCGGTGCGCTCGTGCGGGGCGGCGACGTGCCGTTCGCCCTCGACGGTCCGACCGTGCTCGGACCCGCCGCCGTCATGATCCTCCTCGGCGTGCTCGGCGCGGGTCTGTCCGTGCGCCGGATCACCGCCGTGGACCCGCTGACCGCACTGGGGAGTGCCCGATGAGTGGAGAGAAGCGGGGTCTGGCCCTGGAGGACGTCACCCTCACCTATCCGGACGGCGACGGACGTCTGACCGCTCTCGACGGGGTCGGCCTCCGGGTCCCGGCCGGGAGCATGACGGCCGTCGTGGGCCCCTCCGGGTCGGGGAAGTCCAGCCTTCTCGCGGTCGCCGCGACCCTGGTCACCCCGGACCACGGGCGCGTGCTCGTCGGCGGTACGGAGACGGGGTCGCTGACCCCGGCCGAGCGGGCGGTGCTGCGGCGGCGCGAGATCGGGATCGTGTTCCAGCAGCCGAACCTGCTGCCCGCGCTGACCGCGCTGGAGCAGCTCCAGGTCATGGGACACCTGGACGGACGCCGCCAAGTGGCAGGACGTGCGCGGGAGTTGCTCGCGGCGGTCGGACTCGGCGGTCTGGAGCACCGGCGTCCCCACCAGTTGTCCGGCGGTCAGCGTCAGCGGGTGAACATCGCCCGCGCGCTGGTCAACGAGCCGTCGGTCCTCCTCGTCGACGAGCCGACCAGCGCGCTCGACCACGAACGCGGAGCCGCGGTGGTCGACCTACTGCTCCGGCTGACCCGCGAACGCGCCACGGCGACCGTCCTGGTCACCCACGACCGCGCCCGCCTCGCCGGTGCGGACGCGGTGCTGGAGATGAACGACGGCCGCCTGACCGCGACGGCCGGGATGTCCGGGACGGGGTGAGGCAGCCGGGGCGCAGGGCGGGGGCAGGTCCGTGGGGTGTGGAGCGGGGTCCGGGGTGGAGGGCCCGGGTCGGCCTGCGGACAGGTGCACCCCGCGCTGTGGAGCGGGCCTGCTCAGCCGGTGGACGGCCCCGAGCTGGCCAGGGCCTGGGACAGTTCCGCCGCGACCTGCTGGAGCACCGGCACGATCTTGTCGGTGGCGGCCTCGGTGACCCGGCCGGCCGGGCCGGAGATCGAGATCGCGGCGGCGGTCGGGGAGTCGGGCACGGAGACGGCCAGGCAGCGGACGCCGATCTCCTGCTCGTTGTCGTCCACCGCGTAGCCGGTCCGGCGCACCTCGTCGAGCGCGGCGAGGAAACCGTCCGGGGTGGTGATCGTCTTCTCCGTGGCGGCAGGCATCCCGGTCCGGGCGAGCAGCGCGCGCACCTCGTCGTCCGGGGTGTGCGCCAGCAGCGCCTTGCCCACACCGGTGGAGTGCGGCAGCACCCGGCGGCCCACCTCGGTGAACATGCGCATCGAGTGCTTGGAGGGCACCTGGGCGACGTAGACGATCTCGTCCCCGTCCAGCAGCGCCATGTTCGCGGTCTCGCCGGTCTCCTCCACCAGCCGCGCCAGATACGGGCGGGCCCAGGTGCCGAGCAGCCGGGACGCGGACTCGCCGAGGCGGATCAGACGGGGCCCGAGCGCGTACCGGCGGTTGGCCTGCTGTCGTACGTATCCGCAGGCCACGAGGGTGCGCATCAGCCGGTGAATGGTGGGAAGCGGCAGTCCGCTGCTCGCGGAGAGCTCGCTCAGACCGACCTCGCCGCCCGCGTCCGCCATGCGCTCCAGCAGGTCGAAGGCACGCTCGAGGGACTGGACGCCGCCACTGGCGGCGGACGATCGGGCGTCGGTGGTGCTGGCGCTGGACGGCGGCACGGCGGCGGTCCTTTCGGGGCGCGGAATCGAGCGGGGTGACCCGAAGAAGTCTCGAGAGGCGGCGGTGGCGGGCGGGCAGAGACGCAGCCTACCCGGCGGTCGATCGGCCGCCCGGTAGGGTAAAGCCACATTCTGCTCATCGGAAGAGTAATTCCGCAGCGCGGAATACTCCAGTGTCGTGCGTGCGGACTCCCGAAGCGGCCGGGCGGGGAGGCGGGGGCGGAAAGGCGGCTCTTGACGGCGCGGGATCCGGGAGTGAAGACTTCTTCAACAGAAAGTTGAATTCCGTTACGCGGAAGCAACCCTGCGGCAACGGGAGTCGACGGCGGCGACGAGAGGGGTCCGGGTGTCCGATGCCGAACTGGTGCTGCGCTCGACGCGTGTCATCACTCCCGAGGGGACGCGCGCCGCGTCGGTCGCGGTCGCCGCGGGCCGGATCACGGCGGTGCTGCCGTACGACGCCAAGATGCCGTCCGGCGCCCGGTGCGAGGACCTCGGCGACGACGTCCTGCTACCCGGCCTCGTCGACACCCACGTCCATGTGAACGACCCCGGCCGCACCGAGTGGGAGGGCTTCTGGACCGCGACCCGGGCCGCGGCCGCCGGCGGCATCACCACCCTGATCGACATGCCGCTCAACTCCCTCCCGCCCACGACGACGGTCGCGGGCCTGCGTACGAAGCAGGACGTCGCCCGCTCCAAGGCGCACGTCGACGTCGGCTTCTGGGGCGGCGCGCTGCCCGGCAACGTCGGCGACCTGCGTCCCCTGTACGATGCCGGCGTCTTCGGGTTCAAGGCGTTCCTGTCTCCGTCCGGGGTCGAGGAGTTCCCCGAGCTGGACCAGGAGCAACTCGCCCGTTCCCTCGGCGAGATCGCGGGCTTCGGCGGCCTGCTGATCGTGCACGCCGAGGACCCCGGCCACCTCGCCGCCGCCCCGCAGAAGGGCGGCCGCAAGTACGCCGACTTCCTCGCCTCGCGCCCCCGTGACGCCGAGGACAGCGCCATCGGGAGTTTGGTCGCGCTGGCCGGACGCCTCGACGCCCGGGTGCACGTGCTGCACCTGTCGTCGAGCGACGCGCTCCCGCTGATCGCCGAGGCGAAGGCGGACGGCGTCCGGCTCACTGTGGAGACCTGCCCGCACTACCTCACCCTGACCGCCGAGGAAGTCCCGGACGGCGCAAGCGAGTTCAAGTGCTGCCCGCCCATCCGCGAGGCCGCCAACCAGGACCTGCTGTGGCGGGCGCTGGCCGACGGCACGATCGACTGCGTGGTCACCGACCACTCCCCGTCGACCGCCGACCTCAAGACGGACGACTTCGCGACCGCGTGGGGCGGCATCTCCGGCCTCCAGCTGAGCCTTTCCGCCGTCTGGACCGAGGCCCGCCGACGCGGCCACGGCCTGGAGGACGTGGTCCGCTGGATGTCCTCCCGCACGGCCGGCCTGGTCGGCCTCGGCGACCGCAAGGGCGCCGTCGCGGCGGGCCACGACGCCGACTTCGCGGTGTTCGCCCCCGACGAGACCTTCACCGTCGACCCGGCCGCGCTCCAGCACCGCAACCGCGTGACCGCCTACGCGGGCCGGACCCTCAGCGGTGTCGTGAAGTCGACGTGGCTGCGCGGCGAACGCGTCTTCGCGGACGGCGAGTTCACCGGACCGCAGGGCCGGTTGCTGACCCGCACCCCCTGATCGCCCGCCCCGCGGCGGCCGACTCCCGAAAGGAACCCCTGATCACCGTGACGGCGCCCCAGAGTTTCACCGGAGACGCGAACCCCTACGGAGGCGGAGACCCGTACGCGGACTACCGCACCGCCGACTTCCCCTTCACCCGGTACGCCGATCTCGCGGACCGGCGGCTCGGCGCGGCGGTCGTCGCCGCCAACGACGAGTTCTTCGCCCAGCGTGAGAACCTCCTGCTGCCCGGGGCCGCCGTGTTCGACCCCGAGCACTTCGGCCACAAGGGCAAGATCATGGACGGCTGGGAGACCCGGCGCCGCCGCGGCGTCTCGGCCGAGCACCCGTGGCCCACCGCCGAGGACCACGACTGGGCCCTCGTGCGCCTCGGCGCCCCCGGTGTCGTCCGCGGGATCGTCGTCGACACGGCCCACTTCCGCGGCAACTACCCGCAGGCCGTGTCGGTCGAGGGCGCCTCGGTCCCCGGTTCGCCCTCGCCCGAGGAACTGCTCGCGGACGAGGTGAAGTGGACCACCCTCGTCCCGCGCACCCCGGTCGGCGGCCACGCGGCCAACGGGTTCGCGGTCCAGATGGAACAGCGGTTCACGCACCTGCGCGTCAACCAGCATCCCGACGGGGGCATCGCGCGCCTGCGGGTGTACGGCGAGGTCGTGCCCGACCCGCGCTGGCTGTCCGCCCTCGGCACCTTCGACGTGGTCGCCCTGGAGAACGGCGGACAGGTCGAGGACGCCTCCGACCTCTTCTACTCGCCCGCCGCCAACACCATCCAGCCCGGCCGTTCGCGCAAGATGGACGACGGCTGGGAGACCCGCCGGCGCCGCGACGACGGCCACGACTGGATCCGCTACCGCCTCGCCGCCCAGTCCGAGATCCGTGCCCTGGAGATCGACACGGCGTATCTGAAGGGCAACAGCGCCGGCTGGGCCTCGGTGTCGGTACGGAACGGCGACACGGGGGAGTGGACCGAGATCCTGCCCCGCACCCGCCTCCAGCCCGACACGAACCACCGCTTCCCGCTCGCCGCCCCGGCCGTCGGCACGCACGCGCGCGTGGACATCTTCCCGGACGGAGGCATCTCCCGCCTCCGCCTCTTCG
This sequence comes from Streptomyces aureus, assembly GCF_000725495.1. GTDB lineage: Bacteria > Actinomycetota > Actinomycetes > Streptomycetales > Streptomycetaceae > Streptomyces > Streptomyces aureus_B. The sequence goes on along the minus strand of NZ_JNZD01000013.1, from coordinate 279,619 downwards.
GCTCCCTCACGGAGCCGGGAGCGTCGGCCCTGACGGCCCGCCACCAGGAACTGGGCGGCTGAAGCGAGAGGGTCGGTGGTCTCCGCCCCGTGAGGCCGGTGACCGGGAGGCGGGGGCCGGGGATGTCCGCCCCCTGAGGTCGGTGACCGTGAGGCCGGGGCCCGCGATGCTCGCCCCGAGCGGTCGGCCCCCGTGCAGGTCTGGTCCGTGTGGCGCGGGGGCCCGCGGCGTGGCCCGCGCCGCTCGGTCCTTCTGCTCCGGGTGGTCCTGTCGGGGTGGGTGCGGTCTGACCCGCCGGGTCAGGGGCGCGCGGTCGGGGCCGGGATGTCCGCGCCGCTCGGGGCCCGGCTGGCAAGGGCCGTCCGCCGAGGACACGTGCGGCGTGGGGTGGGTGTCAGGCCGCGTGGCCTCCGTCCACGGAGAACTCCGCACCCGTCACGTACGCCGCCTCCCCGCTCGCCAGGTACGCGACCATCGAGGCGACCTCCTCGGCGGCGCCGAAGCGGCCCACGGCGGTCATCGCGCTCTGGTCCGGGGCGTAGGGGCCGTCCGCCGGGTTCATGTCCGTGTCGACGGGGCCGGGATGGACGATGTTGGCGGTGATCCCGCGGGCGCCCAGCTCCCGCGCGAGTGCCTTGGTCAGGCCGGTCAGCGCGGACTTGCTCATCGCATAGAGCGTTCCCCCGGGGCCGGGGACCCTCTGCGTCATGCAGCTCCCGATCGTCACGATCCGCCCGCCGTCCCCGAGGTGCGGCGCGGCGGACCGGGAAGCCAGGAAGACCCCCCGGACGTTCACGTCGAGCACCCGGTCCACATCCTCCAGGGACAGGGACTCCAGCGGCCCCAGCACACCGACGCCCGCGTTGTTGACGAGCACGTCGAGCCGTCCGAACTCCGCGACGACCCGGTCGGCCACCGAGCCGGACTCCACCGGGTCGGCCGAGTCCGCGCGCAGCGCGAGCCCCCGGCGTCCGAGCGCCTCGACACCCCGGACGACGTCCTCCGCCGCCTCCTTGCCGTTCACATAGGTCACGGCCACGTCCGCACCCTCGCGGGCCAGCCGCAGCGCCGTCGCGGCCCCGATGCCCCGGCTCCCACCGGTCACGAGGGCCACCTTGCCGTTCATGGTCTCCTGAGAAGTCATGCGTCCATCCCACCTCCCGCGCAGCCGGGGCGCTGGCGGCGAACGGACACCGAATTCGCGGGACCCGGAGCCGACTTCGCAGACGGGGGACCGATTTCTCCGGCCGCGGGGCCGACTCCGGCGGATGAGAGGATGACCGGCGACATAAGGCGACGGCGGTACGAGGAAGCCGGTGTGAATCCGGCGCGGTCCCGCCACTGTGACCGGTGAGCGCGTTCCGGTGTGCCACCGCCCCGACCGGGGCGGCGGGGCCGGGCGTTCGGAGATCCGGGAGCCAGGAGACTCACGCGGTCGCCTCCTCAGCGACACCGGGGCGGATCTCCCCGGGAGGGGAGGGGCACCCCGTGCCCGATACACCGTCAGGACATGTGTCAGAAAGGCCCGTTGGGCGGGCCGGACCCGCGCCGTGCCGGGTCGTCGTCTGCCGGGACTGCTGCTGCGGCAGTCCCAAGGTGACCGGAGTGGACCACGCCGCGCAGACCGCGCGCCTGCGAGCGGAGGTGCCGGTGCGTATCTCCGAGTGCCTCGACGTGTGCGACCAGGCCAACGTCGTCGTCGTACAGCCGTCCTCCGCGGGCCGGGCCGCGGGCGGACGTCCGGTCTGGCTCGGACTCGTCAACGACCCGGACGCGACCGAGGACATCGTGGCCTGGGCGCGGGCCGGCGGTCCGGGAGTGGCGCCGCTCCCGGACATCCTCGGCCTCTACACCTTCGACCCGCCCCGGCGCACGGCCGGTTCCTGAGGCAGGCCGGCGCACCGGACGCAGGGCGACCGGCCGGGCCGCCCTGCACCGGTGTCACTTCTTGCCGTTGTCCACGATGACCGGCGTGCCGTTCGCGTCCGTACCGCACGGCACGGCGTACACCGGGTTGGACTTCGCGGCCTCCTTGTACGCCTCCAGGCACTGGTTGTAGAGCACCTTGTCGCTCAGCGACCGCTCGATGATCTTGTTGGCGCGGGCGATGCCCTCCGCCTCGATCCGCTTGCGCTCCGCCTCCGCCTTCGCCGTACGGGCCGCCTCGGTGGCCCGCTCGGTGGCCTGCTCCTGCTGGATCTTCTTGTCGATCTGCTCCTGCAGCTTGTCCGACGGACGCACATTGCGCAGGTTCACGGACGTGACGTCGATCCCGCGCGGTGCCAGCCGTTCCTTGACGAGGGCGGCGATCTCCGAGCCGATCTGCTCACGGGCGGACGCGTAGCCCTCCTCGCTGGTGTGCTTCGCGAAGACGTTGCGGATGATCTCGCGACTGTCCGGCAGCACCAGCCGCTCCTCGACGGCGTCCCCGCTGCCCGCCAGCCGGTACAGCGCGACGGCCTTGCCCGGCACCACGGCCCACTTGACGGTGACGTCCGCGTACAGCACCCCGCCCTGCGAGGACCGGACCTCCACCCGGTCCTTGCCGTTGAGGTCGAGGTCCACCGGGCGGGTGGAGAAGGACGTGACGTCGGTGAACGGCGACGTGAGGTGGACGCCCGAGACCAGCGGGGTGCCGATCTTGCCGAAGGTCACCGGCACGCCGACCTCGGAGGCGTCGACGACCTGGACGCAGGCGAAGGCGCCCGCCAGCAGGGCGGCCAGGGCGCTGAGCGCGGCCCCGAGCTTCCACTGGCCCGCTCCGGTGCGGCCGCGGCCGACCAGCAGGAGCACCACGGCGGTTATGAGCAGCAGTACGGACAGCACGAACACAGGAATCCCCCTCCTGAAAACGTTTTCCGCGCTTCCTGGGCGCGGCCCCGGCGCATCGTAGCGATCTCCGGAGCGGAGCCGCACACGGCCCGTCTCCGGGCATCAAGTCCCGCGCGGGGCACGGCGGTTGGTGGAGAGGTCGGGCATCCATATGTCTCCAGTGCCGGGTGACACCGTGGAGGATCGGCGGCCGCATGCCGGTGTCCCACCGGTGAACGGCGGGCGAAACAAGGCTTCGTCCGGTCGATGAGCGGAAATCCGCTACAACCCCCGCCCGGGGCACGGTGTCCCACCGGGTGAACCAGCACCAGGACCACCCGCACACCACTGCGGGGGCACCGATCGACCGCCGGCCGCCGTGACGACGAGGGCGGCGCCGACGACGCAGAAGCCGGCGGCCTTCCCCGCCGGCTCGTTCACCACCGACTCCGCGAAGGGCCATTTCCGCATGCGCACGTTAAGGACGATCGCCACCACCGCCTCGCTCGCTCTCGCCGCCGGTACGGGCGTGGGTGCGGGACCACCGCCGACGCCGTCACGGCGGGTCCGGCCTCGATCGGCCGCACCGCCTACGGGAACCTCCGGTACACGGCCGCCGCCGGGCAGGCCAACGACCTGAAGGTCACCGCCAGGAACGTCGACGTCGGCTCCGAGGACCACTACGAGGTCCACACCACCTTCCGCGACAGGTACACCATCACCTTCACCGTGGACACGTGCCGCTATCCGACGGCGGCCGATCACAAGGTCGTCGAGTGCACGACGTACGCGGGCGTCGGGGGCACCGGCGAACTGGACGACTACGAGGCCTATCTCGGCGACGGCGACGACACGGTGACGGCCACCGGACCCGTGCTGAGCACGCTGCACGGCGGCAAGGGCGACGACGTCCTCAAGGGCAACGGCGGCACCGTGATCTACGGGGACGACGGCGACGACCGTCTCACCGGCGGCGGCGGTGTCTACGGCACGGGATCCTTCGGCGGCGCGGGCGACGACACGCTCACCGGCTGTGCCGTCACGTGCCACGGCGGCCCCGGCGACGACGTCCTCTTCGGCACCGCCTCGGGTCAGGAGTACGGCTTGTACGGCGACGACGGCGACGACGTCGTCCACGGCGGGGCCGGTGCCGACCTCATCTCCGGCGGCCGCGGCAACGACAGGCTGTACGGCGACGCGGGCGGCGACACGATCTACGGCAACACCGGCAACGATCTGCTGCACGGCGGCACGGGCACGGACCGGCTCTCCGGCGGCCAGGGGGCCGACCGGGTGTTCCAGGACTAGGGCCTGTCTGACAATTCGCGTCGTCGCCCGCAGACGGGAACTGTCAGACAGGCCCTAGGGCGGACGCGAGCCGGGGCGACACGGTCCAGGGCTTCGGCAGGGTCGCGGACGGGTGCCGGGGCGACACGGTCCAGGGCTTCGGCCGGGACGCGGACGGGTGCCGGGAGAGCCCCGGCCGGGGAGGCGAGCGCGTGGGTGCGCACGTCACCCGGCCAGGCGGAACTCTTTGTTCCGTTTCCGACGTTCTTCCGGCGTGACCCTTCAGCAAGAGATCGTCGGCAATGCCATGCAGATGGCGGTCGTCAACCTGGGCCTCGGCCAGACCGTGTACTGCGAAGCGGGAAAGTTCCTGTTCAAGACGACCAACGTGACCATGGAGACCCGCCTGTCCGGACCGTCGGCCGGCGGGGGCGGCGGACAGCGCGGCGGCGCGGGCGGCATGGGCGGGATGCTGCGCCAGGCCGTGGGCACCGCCATGCAGGCGGGTCAGCGCGCCCTCGCGGGTGAATCGCTGGCGTTCCAGTACTTCACGTCGACGGGAGGCGAGGGCACCGTCGGCTTCGCGGGGGTCCTGCCCGGCGAGATGCGGGCCCTGGAGCTCGACGGCAGCCGCGCGTGGTTCGCCGAGAAGGACGCCTTCGTCGCTGCGGAGTCCACCGTGCAGTTCGGCATCGCCTTCCAGGGCGGCCGGACCGGGCGCAGCGGCGGAGAGGGATTCGTCCTGGAGAAGTTCACCGGCCGGGGCACGGTGATCATCGCGGGCGCGGGGAACTTCATCGACCTGAACCCCGCCGACTTCGGTGGCCGCATCGAGGTGGACACCGGCTGTGTGGTCGCCTTCGAGGAGGGCATCCAGTACGGCGTCCAGCGCATCGGCGGTCTCAACCGGCAGGGGCTGATGAACGCGGTCTTCGGTGGCGAGGGCCTGTCGCTGGCCACCCTGGAGGGCAACGGACGGGTGATCCTCCAGTCCCTCACCATCGAGAGCCTGGCCAACGCCCTGAGGAAGGCCCAGGGCGGCGACAAGCAGGGGCCGACGGGCGGGTTGTTCTCGACCGACGCGGGGTGAGGGTGCGGAGGTCATCGGCGTCGGCATGCGAGCGGGTGGTGTGGGGTGCCGGCCCGTGAGGGGGGCGAGTTCGACATGCGTCGGCGTGCGCACCGATGAGTTGCGGGCGCCCCCGGGGTCTGCCCTGATGGCAGATGACCCCACCGCAAGGAAGCAGGCACCGCCATGGGCAAGCTCACCCTCACCGCGTTCGTCAGCATCGACGGAGTCCACCAGGCGCCCGGCGGTCCCGAGGAGGACCCGAGCGGGGGGTTCTCCCAGGGCGGCTGGAGCGTTCCCTTCGGCGACGACGACTTCGGGAACTTCGTCGTCGACAACTTCTCCCGGGTCGACGCCTTCCTGCTGGGCCGCCGCACGTACGAGATCTTCGCGGGCTACTGGCCGAAGATGACCGACCCGGCCGACCCGATCGCCGCCAAGCTGAACGCCCTGCCCAAGTACGTCGCCTCCTCGACGCTCACGGAACCCGCCTGGGAGGGGACGACCGTGATCAGCGGCGACCTCGGCAAGGAGGTCACCGCCCTCAAGGAGCGCATCGACGGCGAGCTCCAGATCCACGGCAGCGCCGTCCTCGCGCAGTCCCTGCTGGCGCTGGGGCTGATCGACACCCTTCACCTGATGACCTTCCCCGTCGTGCTCGGCGCCGGCCGCCGCCTCTTCACCGAGGGCGCCACCCCCACCGCGTTCCGGCGCACCGGCGGCACGATCACCGGCGCGGGCGTCGCGATCAACACGTACGAGCGTGAGGGCAGCCCCTCTTACGGGAGCTACTAGGCCCGTCCGGGCAGCCGGTAGATGTCCGGTGGGTCTTCGGCCTTCGGTTCGCCCGGCACCCGATCCGGCTTCGGTTCGCCCGGCACCCGATCCGGCTTCGGGTCGCCTGGCACCCGATCCGGCTTCGGTTCGCCCGGCACCCGATCCGGCTTCGGTTAGCCCGGCACCCGATCCGGTGCCGGGCGGCTGCGGGTGACGGGGGCGGTGGGTGGGGTTTCAAGCGGGCGGGAGTCAGTGGCGTGTGGCGCTGGCGTGAGGGGCGGGCGCCAGAAGTTAACTCCCGGAAAATTCATGGGACTTGACGGAAGAAATCGCTTGCCTTGTCATTGACATGTCACTGTCTACGCGCGTCATGCTAAGGGCATGAGATTCCCCCCACGAACCACCCGTATCGGGGCCCTCGTGGCCCTCATGTCCGCCCTGCTCGTCGGTGGCGTCGCCATGGCTCCGGCCGACGCGGCGGCCGCCTCCGTCGGCAGCATCTGTTACGGCGCGCTGCCGTCCCAGGCGTACGACACGCTGGACCTGATCGACTCGGGAGGTCCCTTCCCGTACTCGCAGGACGGGGCGGTCTTCCAGAACCGGGAAGGTGTCCTGCCCTCCCAGTCCACCGGGTACTACCACGAGTACACGGTCATCACGCCGGGCTCCTCGACGCGTGGTGCGCGTCGCATCGTGACCGGCAAGAAGACCCTGGAGGACTACTACACCTCGGACCACTACGTCACGTTCAAGCTGATCAACTTCGGCTGCTGAACCGGCCAGGAGGCCCGGTCGCCGCACCAGTCCCCACCCGTGCGGCCTGCCGGTGATCTCCCGGACCAGACCTGGGACGCCCTGAACCAGGGCGACGAAACCGAGCACCTCCGGCAACCGCTTCATGGCACGACCCTCGCCCCGCGGACGTCCCGAGCACATCGGCCGCGGGGCGAGGTCCGTCCGACCGAGGTCGGCCTGCGTGCGTATTCCGCCTGACGAAAGTATCGACCGCCTCGACTTTGGTCGCCGGTCCCGTTCGCGGAGAGGTGACGTCGGGTCCCGCTGCGTAGATTTGTGGAACGTGAGTGACAACCCGGCGCCCGTGCCGCATGACGTTCCCGCGCCGGTCCTGCCCGCCCGGCGCTGGCTGCTGCCCTCGGCCGTGGCCGCGGACCTCGACCCCGACGCCGGGCGCACGGGGACCTCCGGGCGGCCCCGGCGCACCCTGCGCGACTGGGTCGTCGACTTCGGCTGCTTCCTGCTGGCCGTCGTCATCGGTCTCGCCGCGGCGAACACCCTGACCGACGACCCCGGCACCCCGCACGGCCTCGCCGTCGCCGACCAGACGATCGGCGCGCTCGCCTGCGCCGCAGTGTGGCTGCGGCGACGCTGGCCGCTGGGGCTGGCCGTCGCCATGGTCCCCGTCGGGCTGATCTCCAACACCGCGGGCGGTGCGGGGCTCGTCGCCCTCTTCACGCTCGCCGTCCACCGGCCCTTCCGGTACGTGGCCTGGGTCGCCGGTGTCCAGATCGCGCTGCTCCCGGCGTTCTTCTGGCTGCGGCCCGATCCCGAGCTGCCGTATCTCGGCGCCCTCGCGCTCACCGCGCTGCTCACCTCCGCGGTGGTCGGCTGGGGCATGTTCGTACGGTCCAAACGCCAGCTCATGCTGAGCCTGCGGGACCGTGCGCGGCGGGCCGAGACCGAGGCGGCGCTGCGGGCCGAGCAGGCGCAGCGGCTCGCCCGGGAGGCGATCGCGCGCGAGATGCACGACGTGCTCGCGCACCGGCTCACGCTGCTCAGCGTGCACGCCGGGGCGCTGGAGTTCCGGCCCGACGCGCCCCGGGAGGAGGTCGCCCGGGCGGCGGGGGTGATCCGTGAGAGCGCGCACGAGGCGCTGCAGGATCTGCGCGAGATCATCGGGGTGCTGCGGGCGGGGGACGGCGAGGAGGCGGGGCGGCCGCAGCCGACGCTCGCGGCGCTCGACGGGCTCGTCGCGGAGTCGCGTTCCGCCGGGGCGGAGGTCGTGCTCGACAACGGGGTGCTCGATCCGGGGGCCGTGCCGGCGTCCGTGGGGCGTACCGCGTACCGCATCGCCCAGGAGGGGCTGACGAACGCGCGCAAGCATGCGCCGGGGGCGGAGGTGACGGTGACGGTGCGGGGTTCTGCGGGCGACGGTCTGACGGTGACCGTCGCCAATCCGGCGCCGCCGGGGCCGGTGCCGCGGGTGCCGGGGTCCGGGCAGGGGTTGATCGGGCTTACGGAGCGGGCGACGTTGGCGGGTGGGCGGTTGGAGCACGGGGTGCAGGGGGGTGGGGGGTTTCTGGTTCGGGCGTGGTTGCCCTGGGCGGCGTGAGCGGTTCGGCTGAGGCCCCGGGTCCGGTCCGGTGGGGGGTCGGGGCCGTGCCGGTGCATCAGCCCGTCGCCGTTGGACAGCGATGTGAGCGTTGGTGGCGACGGGCATCGATGTACCGGCACGGCCCCTCGCGTGCGCGGCCGGCTGCGGGTGCATCGTGGTGCCTGAGCCGATGTACCGGCGCGGCTCCTCGCGTGCGCGGCCGGCTGCGGGTGCATCGTGGTGCGTGAGCCGATGTACCGGCGCGGCTCCTCGCGTGGGCGGCCGGCTGCGGGTGCATCGTGGTGCGTGAGCCGATGTACCGGCGCGGCTCCTCGCGTGCGCGGCCGGCTGCGGGTGCATCGTGGTGCCTGACCATTCCGGTCCCGGACGATTCAGCCCCTCCGGCGTCACCCGGGCGTGCCCCTCACGCTCGGTGAACTCCTTGAGCTTCGCCCAGCTGCGCGTTTTGAGGAGCGGGGCCGGGGGCGGAGCCCCTGGGGTTGGGTAGGGGCGGAGGGGCGGGAGATGGTTTGGCTAGCTGGTTGGGTGAGGGGATGACTGTGATTCGGCTGGCGCTCGTCGATGATGATCCGCTCGTGCGGGCGGGGCTCGCGCTGATGCTGGGCGGCGCCGAGGACGTGGAGATCGTCGGCGAGGCCGCCGACGGTGGCGAGGTGGAGGACCTCGTCGACCGCGTCCGGCCCGACGTCGTACTGATGGACATCAGGATGCCCGGCGTCGACGGACTGACCGCCACCGAGCGGCTGCGGGAACGGGAGAACGCACCGCAGGTCGTCGTCCTGACGACCTTCCACGCCGACGAACAGGTGCTGCGGGCGCTGCGCGCGGGCGCGGCCGGGTTCGTGCTCAAGGACACCCCGCCCGGGGAGATCCTCACGGCGGTGCGCCGGGTCGCGGCCGGGGACCCGGTGCTGTCGCCCGCCGTCACCCGGCAGCTGATGGAGCACGCCGCGGGCTCCGCCCCGGACACCCGCCGGTCCGCGGCCCGCGCCCGGATGGCCGTCCTGAACGAGCGTGAGCGCGAGGTCGCGGTCGAGGTCGGCCGGGGTAGCTCCAACGCGGAGATCGCCGCCGGGCTGTTCATGAGCGTCGCCACGGTCAAGACCCATGTGTCCCGCATCCTCGCCAAGCTCGGCCTGAACAACCGGGTGCAGATCGCGTTGCTGGCGTACGACGCCGGACTGCTGGAGACGGACGGGCACTGACCGGGGTCCCCGCGCGTTGGGCGGGGTGACGGGAGGGAGCGGTCGTGATCGATCTGGGGGAGTACGGAGCGCGGTTCGCCGAGGACCCGCATCCGGTCTACGCGGAATTACGCGCGCTCGGTCCGGTGCACCGGGTGCGGCTGCCACCGCCGGACCAGGGACACGAGACCTGGCTCGTCGTGGGGTACGAGGAGGCGCGGGCCGCGCTCGCCGACCCGCGGCTGGCCAAGAAGGCGGAGGGGTTCGTCTTCTACGGCGACGACCTGATCGGCGAGCACATGCTCCTCTCCGACCCGCCGCAGCACACCCGCCTGCGGACCCTGATCGCGGGCGAGTTCACCGGCCGGAGGGTCGCGGCGCTGCGTCCGCGGATCCAGGAGATCACCGACGAACTGCTCGACGCGATGCTGCCGCGCGGGCGCGCCGACCTCGTCGAGTCCTTCGCCTATCCGCTCCCGCTGACCGTCATCTGTGAGCTGCTCGGCGTGCCCGAGCCGGACCGTCCTGCCTTCCGCGCGCTGTCCACGGAGATCGTCGCGCCCACCAGCGGCGAGAGCGAGCAGAAGGCGTTCGTCGAACTGGCCGCGTACCTGCGCGACTTGATCGAGGACAAGCGGTGCGCGGGTCCCGCGGACGACCTGCTCAGCTCACTGATCCGCACCACCGCCGAGGACGGCGACCGGCTCTCGGCGCGGGAGTTGCGCGGCATGGCGTTCCTGCTCCTGGTCGCCGGACATGAGACGACGGTCAACCTCATCACCGGTGTCGTCCGGTCCCTGCTCGGCAATCCGGGGCAACTCGCTTCCCTGCGCGCCGACATGACCCTGCTGGACGGCACCATCGAGGAGACCCTGCGGCACGACGGACCGGTGGAGAACGCGACCTTCCGCTGTGCCGCCGAGCCGCTCGACATCGGCGGCACGGCGATCGCGGCCGGGGAAGAGGTGATGGTCTGCCTCAGCGCGGCCGACCGCGACGCGGCGCGCTATCCGGCACCCGACCGTTTCGACCAGGGGCGCGAGACCCGGGGCCACCTCGCCTTCGGACACGGCATCCACTACTGTCTGGGCGCGCCGCTGGCCCGGCTCGAAGCCCGCGTGGCGCTCCGCTCCCTGCTGGAGCGGTGCCCGGACCTGGCGCTCGACGGACCGCCGAGCGGCTGGCTGCCCGGCATGCTGATGCGAGGTGTGCGCCGTATGCCGGTGCGCTGGTGAGCGGCCGGGTGCCGCCTGGGGAGGGGGGACCGTGCTGCGTACGGCGTCGATCACCGCTGAGCTGACCGGTCTGGACGGGCGCCACCAGCTCTACTGGCGCTCCCGGCTGGAGTTCAGCCTCGACTGTTTCGTCTGCGAGCGGCTCGGGCGGACGACGGTGTTCGAGCGCGGGGCCGAGCGGGCCCTGTGCTCCGGCAGCCGGAGCGGGTTCAAGAGCCACCACACCGCCGCCCGGATCGCGGGGTTCGACACGACGAGCGGCCGGGACCGGATCGCGGTCCGGGCCCTGGTCGACTTCTGGTGGGCGCCCTTCACCGACACCCGGGACGGCGGCAGGTCCGCCGCGCCCACCAGCCACCCCTGGGTGCGGTTCCATCTCGGCTACCACTGTCCGGAGGCGAAGGAGTCGGGGACGGACAGCCTCCAGACCAACCTCGTGCGGCCGCACCGCCTGACGTGCAAGCACTGCGAGGGTCCGCTCGGCGTGGACGGGGAGGCCCCCGCCGTCCGGCTTCTGGGCTGAGGGATCGCGGGGGCGACTCCGGTCCGCCGGCTGGTACGGACGAGGTCAGCGTCCGCCCGGGATCTCCGCCGGCGACACCGGGCGTCGCTCGCGCCGGGACAGCTCGCAGGCCTCGGCGATACGCAGCGCCTCCAGCGCCTCGCGGCCGTCGCAGGGATTGGCGCGCTCACCGCGGACCACCTCGACGAACGCCGCGAGCTCGGCCTCGTAGGCGGGTCCGAAGCGCTCCAGAAAACCCGTCCACGGCTTGTCCGCGGGCGGTGGGCCGGCCGGTTCGGTGGAGGCGATCGGCGTGCGGTCGTCCAGGCCGACGGCGATCTGGTCCAGCTCGCCGGACAGCTCCATGCGGACGTCGTAGCCCGCTCCGTTCATCCGGGTCGCGGTCGCCGTCGCGAGCATGCCGTCGTCGAAGGTGAGGACGGCCGCGCCGGTGTCGATGTCGTTGGCCTCGCGGAACAGCGCGGGCCCGGCGTCGGAGCCGGCCGCGTACACCTGGACGACCTCGCGGCCGGTGACCCAGCGCAGCATGTCGAAGTCGTGGATCAGACAGTCGCGGTAGAGACCGCCGGAGAGCGGGAGGTACTCGGCCGGGGGCGGCGACTGGTCGGAGGTCATGGCGCGGACGGTGTGCAGCCGGCCGAGCCGGCCCGAGCGCACCGCCTCACGGGCGGCCGTGTAGCCGACGTCGAAACGGCGCTGGAAACCCATCTGCAGAACGGTCCCGGCGGCATCGACCTCCGCGAGCGCCGCCAGCGTGCCCGCGAGGTCGAGGGCGATCGGCTTCTCGCAGAAGACCGGGAGGCCGGAGCGGGCCGCCCGGCCGATCAGTTCGGCGTGGGCCGAGGTCGCGGCGGTGATGACCACCGCGTCCACGCCCCAGGTGAAGATCTCGTTCACGGTCGGCGCCGCCGTCGCGCCCAGCCGGTCCGCCAGTCGCTGGGCCCGCACGGGATCCGCGTCCGTGACGATGAGGGAGCCGCCGACCTCACGGTGACGGCTGAGAGTGGCCGCGTGGAATGTGCCGATACGGCCCGCTCCGATGAGTCCGATGCGCATGGGACCAAACTGCTGCGCGACCCGAGGCGCTGTCAATGGTTTGTCCGGACAATCGAACCTCGCAGCTTCCCGTCAACATCTCCCGGGGCTACGCTCGATCCGTGGCCAAACCAGAGGTGGATCCGACCGTGGCGCTCCGGCTCGGCGTCGACCGCACCAGTCCGGTCCCGCTGTACTTCCAGCTGGCACAGCAGCTGGAGGCCGCCATCGAGACCGGGGCGCTGACCCCGGGCAGCCTGCTCGGCAACGAGATCGAGCTCGCCGGACGCCTCGGCCTCTCCCGTCCCACCGTCCGTCAGGCCATCCAGTCCCTCGTCGACAAGGGGCTGCTCGTGCGGCGCCGGGGCGTCGGCACCCAGGTCGTGCACAGCCAGGTCAGGCGGCCCCTGGAACTCAGCAGCCTCTTCGACGACCTGGAATCGGCCGGCCAGCGCCCCGCGACCCAGGTGGTCCTCAACACCGTCGAACCGGCGTCCACCGAGGTGGCCGCCGCCCTGTCGGTCGCCGAGGGGAGCGAGGTCCACCGCGTCGAACGCCTGCGCCTCGCGCACGGCGAGCCGATGGCGTACCTCTGCAACTTCCTGCCCCCCAAGCTGCTGGAGCTCGACAGTGACCGGATGGAGGCGACCGGCCTGTACCGGCTGATGCGTGGCGCGGGGATCACCCTCCACAGCGCCCGCCAGTCCGTCGGAGCCCGTGCGGCCAGCGCCGACGAGGGCGAGCGGCTCGGCGAGCCGGCCGGGACCCCCGTCCTCACCATGCAGCGCACGACCTTCGACGACACGGGCCGTGCCGTCGAGTTCGGCACCCACATCTACCGTGCCTCGCGCTACTCCTTCGAGTTCCAGCTCCTCGTAAGGCCCTGAGGGCGAGTTCCAGCTCCTCGTGCGGTCCTGGGGCCGAGTTCCGTCCCTCGTAGGGCCCTGGGGGAACGGCTCCCCGGTCGTGATTTGGGCGGATGGTCCCAATGATCGATACTTGGTCGTTTGGGCCGGTACGAAACCGGTTCCCAAGGGCCCGCGGAAGGGCCCCCGGGCCGGTTCGCACGGCCCGGCAGACCAGGAGCACGGCAAGAAGGGCACGGCCTCGTGGCACGGACACGGACCTGGGTGGGCATCGCGCTGGCGGGGGCGCTGACGGCGTCCCTCGCGGGATGCAGCAGCACCGGGGGGAAGCGAGCCGAGGACGCCCGCAGAGCGGCGGCGGCCGAGGGGAGGGCCGCGGTGAACACGCCCCGGTGGACCTTCGCGATGATCACGCACTCGGGCGATGGCGACACCTTCTGGGACATCGTCCAGAACGGTGCGAAGCAGGCCGCCGTCAAGGACAACATCAACTTCCTGTACTCGCACGACGACGAGGCACAGCAGCAGGCGCAGCTCGTCGACGCCGCCGTCGACAAGAAGGTCGACGGCATCATCGTCACGCTCGCCAAGCCCGACGCGATGAAGGCCGCCGTCGCGCGCGCCCGCAAGGCCGGCATCCCGGTGATCACGGTGAACTCCGGGTCCGCCGAGTCCAAGGCGTTCGGCGCCCTCACCCACATCGGCCAGGACGAGACGATCGCCGGCGAGGCCGTTGGTGACGAGCTGAACCGGCGGGGCCGCAAGAAGGCCCTGTGCGTCCTGCACGAGCAGGGCAACGTCGGACACGAGCAGCGCTGCGCCGGTATCAGGAAGACCTTCCACGGCACCGTGCAGAATCTGTACGTCCAGGGCACCGACATGCCGGGTGTCCAGTCCTCGATCGGCTCCAAGCTCCAGGCGGACTCCTCGATCGACGCCGTCGTCACGCTCGGCGCGCCGTTCGCGGACACCGCGGTCAAGGCCCGGCAGGACGCGCGCAGCAAGGCCGAGGTCGACACCTTCGACCTGAACGCCAAGGTCGCCGCCGAGCTGAAGGACGGCACCCTCGGCCTCGCCGTCGACCAGCAGCCCTACCTCCAGGGCTACGAGGCCGTCGACCTGCTCTGGCTCCACAAGTACAACGCCGACGTCCTCGGCGGCGGCAAGCCCGTCCTGACCGGACCGCAGATCGTCACCAAGGACCAGGCCTCCGAGCTGGAGCAGTACGCGGGGCGGGGGACGCGATGACCGCCACGGCACCCGCTCCGGCTCCCGGCCCCCGGACCGACGAACGCCTCCTGAGGACCTCGCCCCTGCGCAGGCTGCTGAGCCGCCCCGAACTCGGCTCCGTCGTCGGCGCGGTCGCGGTCTTCGTCTTCTTCGCCGTCTTCGCGGACAGCTTCGTCCGGCCCGCGAGCCTCAGCACCGTCCTGTACGCGGCGTCGACCATCGGCATCATGGCCGTCCCGGTCGCGCTGCTGATGATCGGCGGCGAGTTCGACCTCTCCGCCGGTGTCATGGTGACCAGCTCCGCGCTGATCTCGTCGATGTTCAGCTACCAGATGACCGCGAACGTCTGGGTCGGCGTGTTCGTCTCGCTGGCCGTCACCCTCGCGATCGGCGTCTTCAACGGGGTCATGCTGACCCGCACGGACCCGCCGAGCTTCATCATCACGCTCGGCACCTTCCTGATGCTGACCGGCATGAACCTCGGCTTCACCAAGCTGATCAGCGGTACCGTCTCCACCAAGTCGATCGCCGACATGGAGGGCTTCTCCTCCGCCCGGGCCGTCTTCGCCTCGACGGTCACGATCGGCGGCGTCGACTTCAAGATCACGATCCTGTGGTGGCTGGTCCTGGTCGCCGTGGCCACCTGGATCCTGCTGCGCACCCGTGCCGGCAACTGGATCTACGCGGTCGGCGGTGGCGAGGAGGCGGCCCGCGCGGTCGGCGTCCCGGTCGACCGGACCAAGATCGGCCTCTACATGGGCGTCGCCCTCGGCGCCTGGATCTCCGGCCAGCACCTGCTGTTCTCGTTCGACGTCGTGCAGTCGGGCGAGGGCGTCGGCAACGAGCTGATCTACATCATCGCCGCCGTCATCGGCGGCTGTCTGATCACCGGCGGCTACGGCTCCGCGATCGGCGCGGCCGTGGGCGCGCTGATCTTCGGCATGGTCAGCAAGGGCATCGTCTTCGCCGAGTGGAACCCGGACTGGTTCACGTTCTTCCTCGGCGTGATGCTGCTCCTCGCGACCCTGCTCAACCACTGGGTCCGCAAGCGCGCGGAGGCCGCGAAGTGACGACGGAGAACATGAACGAGGAAACCGCCGCGCGGCGCCCGGCGCTCGTCGAGCTCGACGACGTCAGCAAGTACTACGGGAACGTCCGCGCCCTCGAAGGGGTCTCGCTGGAGGTCCACGCGGGGCACATCACCTGCGTCCTCGGCGACAACGGCGCGGGCAAGTCCACCCTCATCAAGATCATCGCGGGCCGGCACCGGCACGACGGCGGGGCGCTGCGGATCGAGGGCGAGGAGACCCGGCTGGCGTCCCCCCGCGAGGCCCTGGACCGCGGCATCGCCACCGTCTACCAGGACCTGGCCGTCGTCCCGCTGATGCCGGTCTGGCGGAACTTCTTCCTGGGCTCCGAGCCCCGCAAGGGCTTCGGCCCGTTCAAGCACCTCGACGTCGAGCACATGCGGCGCACGACCCACGCGGAACTCCTGCGCATGGGCATCGACCTCCGGGACGTCGACCAGCCGATCGGCACCCTCTCCGGAGGTGAGCGCCAGTGCGTCGCGATCGCCCGCGCCGTCCACTTCGGCGCCAAGGTCCTCGTCCTCGACGAGCCCACCGCGGCCCTCGGGGTGAAGCAGTCCGGTGTGGTGCTCAAATATGTGGCCGCCGCACGGGACGCCGGACTGGGTGTTGTATTTATCACCCATAATCCGCATCACGCCTATTTGGTCGGTGATCGTTTCGTGCTGCTGAAGCGGGGCACCATGTCGGGCAGCCACACCCGCGACGGGATCACCCTGGACGAGCTGACCCGCCAGATGGCGGGCGGGAGCGAGCTGGAGGACCTCCGCCACGAGCTGGAGAACCGAGCCGGCTGAGGGGTGCGGGCAGGTGACCCGGACGGCTGCGCGGACCGGCCGGACCGGGTCACAAGGGGCCCACACGTCACAGGCGTCACCGTGCTTCCACGATGCGGCGCCGGTGCGGCGTAGGGCAGAATCGGCGCGATGAGCACCTACCGCGACCTCGCGCTGCCCCGAGCGCTCGGCTCCGCACGCGCGGCGGGCACCCCCATGGGCTCCGCGCGGGCCACCGTCCTGCGGACCGTGGGCACCCGCGAGCGCCGCTCCCACCTCACGGCACCCCGCGTCCCCACCGTCGGCATCGACATCGGCGGCACGAAGGTGATGGCGGGCGTCGTGGACGCCGACGGCAACATCCTGGAGAAGGTCCGCGCCGAGACGCCGGACAAGTCCAAGAGCCCCAAGGTCGTCGAGGACACCATCGTCGAGCTGGTCCTCGACCTCTCCGACCGGCACGACGTGCACGCCGTCGGCATCGGGGCGGCCGGCTGGGTCGACGCGGAGCGCAACCGCATCCTCTTCGCCCCCCACCTGTCCTGGCGCAACGAGCCGCTCCGCGACCGGCTCGCCGGACGGCTCGCGGTCCCCGTCCTCGTCGACAACGACGCCAACGCAGCCGCCTGGGCCGAGTGGCGTTTCGGCGCCGGCCGCGGCGAGGACCACCTCGTGATGATCACGCTCGGCACCGGCATCGGGGGCGCGATCCTCGAGGACGGCCAGGTCAAGCGCGGCAAGTTCGGGGTCGCCGGCGAGTTCGGCCACATGCAGGTCGTGCCCGGCGGCCACCGCTGCCCGTGCGGCAACCGCGGCTGCTGGGAGCAGTACAGCTCCGGCAACGCGCTGGTCCGCGAGGCCCGCGAACTCGCCGCCGCCGACTCCCCGGTGGCCTTCGGGATCATCGAGCACGTCAAGGGCAACGTCGGTGACATCACCGGACCGATGATCACCGAGCTGGCCCGCGAGGGCGACGCCATGTGCGTCGAGCTCCTCCAGGACATCGGCCAGTGGCTCGGCGTCGGCATCGCCAACCTGGCCGCCGCGCTCGACCCCTCCTGCTTCGTCATCGGCGGCGGCGTGAGCGCCGCCGACGACCTGCTGATCGGTCCCGCCCGCGACGCCTTCCGCCGGCACCTCACGGGCCGCGGCTACCGCCCCGAGGCGCGGATCGCCCGCGCCCAGCTCGGACCCGAGGCCGGCATGGTCGGCGCCGCCGACCTCGCCCGTCTCGTCGCCCGCCGCTTCCGGCGCGCCAAGCGCCGCCGGGTCGAGCGCTACGAACGCTACGAGCGCTACGCCGAGGCCCGCCGCACGACCCAGCAGGAGACGCAGTGACCGCCTCGCTCCCCCGTCAGGCGACGTCCCCGGACGAGCCCCAGCGGCCCCCCGAGGACCCGCGCCACAGGTTCCGCCGCCGCGCCCTGACCCTGCTGATCATCGTGCTGCTCATCGGGGTGCCGGCCGGCTACCTGGTGATCTCCGCCGACCAGAGCCGCAACAGCGGCAAGGACAAGGAGAAGAAGTACTCGGCGACCGGCCTCACCGCGGGCTGGCCCTCGCGCGTCCAGCGCCGTCTCTACCAGGTGCCGATCCCCGGCAAGTCGACCGACGTCGCCTACTACGAGACGAACAACTGGAAGACCAGCCGGCTGTACGTCCAGTTCGGGACCACCCAGGCCGGCCTCGACCAGTTCCTCAAGGGCGTCGGCACCTCCCGCTCCGCCCTGAAGAAGGACCACCTCACCATCAGCGACCGCAACCAGAACGTCGTCGGCTGGGAGTTCACGGGGGTCGGCCCCTGGTGGGGGCTCGTCCACAAGCAGAAGGACCCGGCGCCCACCCAGGACATAGTGGTGAACGGCTCGGAGACGGACCACCCCATGGTGTACATCGTCTCGCGCACGATTCCGTAGCCGGGGCGGTCCGGAGCGCGGCGGTTCGGGCCGGGCCGCGACGGCTCCGGCGGGGGCTCGAAGGCCCCGGGCCGGGCGGTCCGGCCTCGTACGGTCCGGCTTCGCTCGCGCCGGCCCGGGTCGACCCGTCCCGGGCCGGGGCCGCCCCGCACGGCCGTGGGAGCCGGTTGTCAGACCCCGCCCGTAGAGTCGAAGACAACTGATTCGACCGACGGGCGGGAGGTGGGGCGTATGCGCGAGGGCATGGACGTGGCGACGGCACGGATGCCTTCCGTCGGCGCGCCCTCGGCCCCGGCGCGCTCCGCGCCCGCGGCCGATCCCCGCAAGCACGAGGCCGCCCGCACCCTCCCGAGCCGCCCGCCGTCCGCACGGCTCGCCGCCGTCTTCCTGCCCGCCTCCCTGCCCCGCGAGGGACGTGTCGCCTTCTGGGACCCGGAAGGGGAACCCCTGCCCACCGGGGACACCCCGCTGTCGGAGGACCATCCCGCGGGCGCCACCGCGCCCGCACCCGAGCCGGGGACGGCCGCCGACGAGCACACCGAACTGACGGTCGTACGACCGCACGGTTCGGGCGTCCGCCGGGGCACGGTCCCCGCCCGCGTCCTCTCCCTGGCCGAGGCCCTGCCCCTGTTGTCCGGGGCCCGGCGGGACCCCGCGGCCCACCCCGCCACCGCCTGCTGGGGCGCCGCCGCCCTCCACGCCCTGCGCCTGGTCGCGCGCGGACGCCTGCTGCCCGGGATCACCCCGGACGGCTTCGACGCCTGGCGCGCGGGCCCCCTGGACCCGGAGGACATCGCCCACCTGCGGTCGCTCGCCGAAGCCCTTCCGTACGAGGGACACGCCGTCCCCCTGCCCGGCAAGGGGCCGATCCGGCTGCCCGAGCCGGAAGCCCTGATGCGATCCTTCCTGGACGCGGTCGCCGACACCCTGCCCCGCACGCCCGCCGCTCCGTACACGGGCGGCAGGCCCTTCGCCGCCCGCGCGCCGCAGCGGCTGACCGGCGCCCAGGACTGGGCCGCCGAGGTCGCCGCCGGCATGGACGCGGGCGTACGGATCTCGCTGCGGCTGGACCTGTCCGCCCATCAGCTCTTCGACGACGGCGAGGGCGCACGCCGGGCGGGCGCCGCCGTCGTCCAGGTGCACAGCCTCGCCGACCCCACCCTCGTGGTCGACGCCGCCGCCCTGTGGGCGGGAGACGCCGACACCGTGTTCGGACCCCGCGCCCACGTCGACGCAGCCCTCGCCGTCCGGCGCGCCGCCCGGGTCTGGCCGCCCCTCGACCGGCTGTCCGAACAGGACGTGCCGGACGTGCTCGCCCTCTCCGAGGAGGAGCTGTCCGACCTGCTCGGGGTCGCCGCGACCCGGCTCGGCGCGGCCGGTGTCGCCGTGCACTGGCCCCGGGACCTGGCGCAGGACCTGAGCGCCGCGGCGGTCGTCCGTCCCGCTCCCGGATCGGCGACCGACGGGACCGGCTTCTTCGAGAGCGAGGAACTCCTCCAGTTCCGGTGGCAGCTGGCCCTCGGCGGCGATCCGCTGAGCGAGGCCGAGATGGACGCCCTGGCCGAGGCCCACCGGCCGGTCGTCCGGCTGCGCGACCAGTGGGTCCTCGTCGACCCCGCCCTCGTCCGCAAGGCCCGCAAGCGCGAACTGGGACTGCTCGACCCGGTGGACGCCCTCTCCGTCGCGCTCACCGGAACCGCCGAGGTCGACGGCGAGACGGTCGAGGCGGTGCCGGTCGGGGCCCTCGCCGTGCTGCGCGACCGCCTCACCGCGGGCGTGACCCCCGTCGAGCCCCCGCCCGGCCTGGACGCCCGGCTCCGGGACTACCAACTCCGCGGTCTCGCCTGGCTGGACCTCATGACCTCCCTCGGCCTCGGCGGCTGCCTCGCCGACGACATGGGCCTCGGCAAGACCGTCACGCTCATCGCGCTCCACCTGAAGCGGGCCCGCAGCGAACCGACGCTGGTGGTCTGTCCCGCCTCCCTCCTCGGCAACTGGCAGCGGGAGATCACCCGTTTCGCGCCCGGAGTCCCCGTGCGCCGCTTCCACGGCCCCGACCGCACGCTCGACGGACTCGACGGCGGGTTCGTCCTCACCACGTACGGCACGATGCGGTCGGCCGCCGCCCACCTCGCCGACCAGCCCTGGGGCATGGTCGTCGCGGACGAGGCACAGCACGTCAAGAACCCGTACTCGGCCACGGCGAAGGCCCTGCGGACCATCCCGGCCCCCGCGCGGGTCGCACTCACCGGCACCCCCGTGGAGAACAACCTCTCCGAACTGTGGGCGCTGCTCGACTGGACGACCCCGGGGCTGCTCGGCCCCCTCAAGTCCTTCCGCGCCCGGCACGCCCGCGCCGTGGAGAACGGCGAGGACGAGGAGGCCGTGGCCCGGCTGGCGCGGCTGATCCGCCCGTTCCTGCTCCGCCGCAAGAAGTCCGACCCCGGCATCGTCCCCGAGCTCCCGCCGAAGACCGAGACGGACCACCCCGTCCCGCTCACCCGCGAACAGGCCTCCCTGTACGAGGCGGTGGTCCGTGAGTCCCTGCTGGCCATCGAGACCAGCGACGGCATCGCCCGCCGGGGACTGGTCCTGAAGCTGCTGACCTCGCTCAAGCAGATCTGCAACCACCCGGCCCTGTTCCTGAAGGAGGAGGCCCGGCAGGCCGCGCTCGGGACCTCCGCCCGCTCGGGCAAACTGGCCCTGCTCGACGAACTGCTGGACACCCTGCTCGCCGAGGACGGTTCGGCCCTCGTCTTCACCCAGTACGTGGGAATGGCCCGCCTGATCACCGAGCACCTGGCGGCCCGCGCCGTCCCGGTCGAGCTCCTGCACGGCGGTACGCCGGTCGCCGAGCGTGAGCACATGGTGGACCGGTTCCAGAGCGGGGCGACGCCCGTCCTGGTGCTGTCGCTCAAGGCGGCCGGGACCGGTCTGAACCTCACCCGTGCCGGCCATGTCGTCCACTTCGACCGCTGGTGGAACCCCGCGGTCGAGGAGCAGGCCACCGACCGCGCCTACCGTATCGGCCAGACCCAGCCCGTCCAGGTGCACCGGCTCATCACCGAGGGCACGGTCGAGGACCGGATCGCCGAGATGCTGGAGGCGAAGCGGGCTCTCGCCGACGCGATCCTCGGTTCCGGCGAGGCGTCCCTGACGGAGCTCACCGACCGTGAGCTGTCCGACCTCGTCTCGCTCCGGAGGACGGCATGACCGGGACCGGGGGAGAGGAGACCGGCGTGCCCGGGGCAGGAACCGACGCACCGGCCGACGGCGCCGGTCCGAGCCGTCCGGCGAACGGCGACCGCCCCGCAGACGAGGCCCGCCGGGCCCTGCGCGCCGCCCGGAAGGCCGCGGCGGCCGCGACGGACGATCGTGCGGGTGCGGGTGCGGGTGCGGGTGCGGGTGCGGGTGCGGGTGAGCGGGGTGGCGTTGTTGGCGGCGCCGGCGCCGGTGTGCCGGGCGAGGGGGAGGTGGTGGGCGGTCCGCCGTCCGCCTCGTCGGCCCTGACCCCGACCCCGTCGCCCGGTGCCCCCGGCGTACTCGACGCCTCCGACTCCGACGCCTCTGACACACCCGGCGCCTCCGACGCCTCTGACATGTTCGACGCCTCCGACGCACCCCCGAAGGGCGCCGCACCGGGAACGCGGCCGGGCGACGCGGCCCGTGAGGCTCTGCGCCGGGCTGCGGCGGTGGATTCGGTCCCGGCGGGGGTGGATTCGGCCCCGGCGGCCGTGGACTCGGCCCCGGCCGCTCCCGCCGGCGCGGAGGCCCGGAGCGGCGCGCGCCCCGGTGACATCGCCCGTGAGGCGTTGCGTGCCGCGCGGGAGGAGGCGCGCCGGCTTCGGTCCACGGAGGCGGACGGCGGCGGTGAGCGGTCGGCGGAGTCCGAGGACGGGGGACCAGGTCAGAGGCGCCGGTCCGCCCGGACGTCTCCGTCCGGAGCCCGGGGGCGACGGGGGTCCGCGCACCCCACGCCCAGCGACCGGGCGTCCCAGCAGCGCCGGCTCAACGACCTGCTCGCGGACGCCTTCCGGCTGCCGCCCGACGTGGCCGCCGAAACGGGGGAACCACCTCCTCCGGGGGCGGACACCGATGCCCAGGCGACCACACGCGAGCGGCACGTCGACCGCAGCTCCGGTCGACGCGGACGCCCCCCGTACGCGGAGTTCGCGGAGGGCCCCGAGCACATGGAGAGCCCCGAGCACTCCACGTCCTCCGCGCACCCTGAACACCCCGACCACAGCCGGCACTTCGCGCGCCCGGCACGCACCGGAGGCTCTCCGCGGCCGGGGCATCCGGCGTACCCCGAGGACTCCTCGGACCTCGTGCTGCCCCAGCACCCCCCACACGCCGAGGACGCCGCCCACCCGGGGCACCCGGCCCGTCCCGAAGAGCCCGCGGACCCCGGACACCCGGCGCCCGCCGGAGACCCTCCGCATCTCGAAGACCCTCCGCACCAGGTGTCCGAAGAGGAGACGGCGGCCGACGAGCCGTTCACGGTCGGCTCCCTCGTCTCGGGGCTCTTCACCTCCGAACCCCGCACCGGGGCAACGGAGTCGGCGGAATTCCCCGAGCCCCCGGAGCCTCCGGAGCCCTTCGAGTCCCCGGTGTCCTCCGCTCCACGGGCCGGTACCGCCCCCGCCGAGCGGCTTCCGCGCTCGATGGGATCCCCGGGCCGCGACGGCGAGTTGCGCCGTACGTTCCCCGCCTTCCCCGCACGGGTCAGCGACGAGGGCGCGTTCGCGGAGACGTGGTGGGGCAACGCGTGGATCACGGCGCTGGAGGAAGGGGCGCTGGACGCGGCACGGCTGGCGCGCGGGCGGACGTACGCCGGGCGCGGACACGTCGACGCCGTCACCGTCACGCCGGGTCTGGTCCTCGCCTATGTCCACGGGAGCCGGCCGAGGCCGTACCGCGTCCAGATCAGGGTGCGGACGCTGACCGACGGCGACTGGGACCGGTTCGTCGACGCCGCCGCCGAGCGGCCCGGGCACATCGCGGCGCTGCTCGACAAGGAGATGCCCAAGTCGCTCGCGGACTGCGGTGTCCCCCTGCTTCCGGGCCCCGGCGAGCTCGAACCGCATTGCAGCTGCCCCGACTTCGGGCACCCCTGCAAGCACGCGGCGGCTCTCTGCTATCAGACGGCGCGGTTGCTCGACCAGGACCCCTTCGTCCTGTTCCTGCTGCGCGGCCGTGGCGAGCGCGGGCTGCTCGACGCGCTCTCCCGGCGCAACGCCACCCGCGCGGCCCGCGCCGCCCAGGACCGGGAACCGGCCCGGCCGGCCGGCGTCCGCGCCAGTGACGCGGTGGCCCGGCGCGCGCTGCCGCCCCTCCCCGCTCCGCTGCCGCCGCCCGCGCATCCAGGGCAGCCGCCGGCCTACCCGGGCGTACCGGGCGGCCCGGACGCGTTCGCCCTGGACCAGCTGGCCACGGACGCGGCGGCCCGCGCGCACGCGCTGCTGACCTCGGGCCGGGACCCGGTCGCGGAACTGACCCTGTGGCAGGACGCGGTGCGCGTGGCCGCGGCCCGCCCGGGATCGGGGCTGACCGCCGCCACCCGCGCCCTCTACTCCTCGCTGGCCTCCGCGACCGGCCGTACCCCGGCCGATCTGGCCCGGGCGGTCGCCGCCTGGCGGCAGGGCGGGTTCGAGGCGCTCAGCGTGCTGGAGGAGCCTTGGGACCCCCCGGCGGGCCGGTTCGACCGGGCCCGGCCGCTGCTGATGGCCGCCGACTTCCCGGCCTTCAGACCCTGGCGCAACCACCTCACCCACCCGCGCGGCCACGCCCAGCTCCGTCTCGGCCGCAACGGCCTGTGGTACGCCTACGAGTCCGAGCCGGGCCACGACGACTGGTGGCCCCGCGGCACACCGGACCTCGACCCGGTCGGCGCCCTGACCGGCCTCGGCGCCCCCGGCGAGCTCTGACGCCCGGCCGCCGGGCCGGGTACCTTCGTGTACGTGTCAAACGAGACGGCGCTCGGCTTCCGCGATCCGTACCCGCCCATGACGCCCCGTCGGGCCCGCCACGAGGCCCAACACCAGCCCCGGGCCGGGGCTCAGACCCAGCGCCAGACCCAGCGCCGGCCCCAGACCCGGGCCCAGCGCCACGCCGCCCAGACCCGGGTCCAGCCCCGGACCTGGGCCGGGGCTCACCCCGAACACCAGGCCGCAGCTCAGAGCCAGACCCAGCCTCAGATTCAGCCCTGGGCCCGGGCCCGGGCTCTCACCAGTATCGTACGATCGCGATGACCGCCTCCGCGGACCCTTGCGCCGCACCGGCCGACCGTCGTCCGGCGCTGTCCCCGGCGCGTCGGCGGACCGCCGTCGGCGGCGCACTGACCGCCGCGTTCGGCGGGTTCGCCAGTTTCAATCTGCTGCTGTCGGCGATGCCCGCGTACGCCGTGCGGTCCGGTGCCGGACCGTCGGGCGCCGGAGCGCTCACCGCCGTGCTGATGGCGGCCACACTGGCCGTCCAGCCCTTCACACCGCGGCTGTTCGCCCGCCTCGGGCGGCGGCGCTCCCTCGCGGTGAGCGGCGCGCTGCTCGGGCTGCCCTGTCTGGTCCTGCCGGCCGCCGGCTCCCCCGCCGTCCTGGCCGGGCTCACCGCCGTACGCGGACTGGGCTTCGGGATCTTCGTCGTGGCCGGTGTCACCTTCACGACGGAGCTGTTCCCGCCGGGCGAACGCGGGCGGGCCGTCGGCTGGTACGGCGCCGTCGTGGGTGTCGCCGGGGTCCTGGGGGCTCCGGCCGGCATCGCGCTGGCCCGGCAGGAGGCGTACACGCTCGCCTTCGCGCTCGCGGCGGGCTCCGCCGCGCTGGTGCCGGCCGGCTCCTGCGGCCTCCCGAGCGGTCCGGGGCCCGCCCGCCCCGCCGTGTCCCGCCCCGCCGTGTCCCGCCCGGCCGTGTCCCGGGTCGGCCGGCTACGGACCGTGCGCGCAACAGGCAGGTCGCTGCGTCCCATGGCCGGCCTCCTGGCGGTGGAGACCGCCTCGACGACGGCCTACGGTGTGGTCTTCACGTTCCTGCCGCTGACCGCCGCGGCGGCGCCCGCGGCCCTGCTGGCCGCACAGGCGTTCTCCGTGGTCTTCCGGCTCGCCGCCGGGTGGTTCATCGACCGGTACGGCGGCCGGCCGGTCCTGGTGCCGGCGGTCCTGGCCACCGCGCTCGGTACGGCCGCGGAGGCGGCGGCCCATCAGCCGGTCCTCCTGATGGCGGGGGCCGCCCTGTTCGGGGCGGGTTTCGGCGCCGCCCAGAGCGCCACGCTGGTGCTGATCATGCAGGCGGCCGGCGACGGCCCCGACGCGTTGGGGCGTGCCGGGGTCGCGTGGAACATCGCCTTCGACGCCGGTACCGGAGCCGGATCGTTCGCCGGCGGCCCCCTGCTGGCGCTCGGCGGTCCCTTCGCCCTCTTTCCCGCGACCGCGGCCCTCCTGGCCGTATGCCTTCTGCCGGTTCTGTGCCGGGCGCGCGACCCGCGCGGTATTCACCCAGGGGCGGGAAAGCGCTCTTCATGACGTTCTCTGTTGCAGCTCCGTGAACTCCTCCGGGCGCGGCCGGCTCGACGGGCCGGCTCACGGTGCCCGGTTTTCCGGACGGGAAATTCACTACAGCAGACGCGCATCCGCCTTCCGTTCGCGATAAGGCGCGCGCCCGCACGTCTCACCGCCGGTCCTCCTGGGCGGAAGACGGTCACCGCTCCAGGCATCGACGCACGAGGAAGAGAGGGAAAACGGAATCGCTCCAGTCGGTTTTCGGTCGAATGCGGCCCTCTCCGTCGGGTCGCGAGGCGAATATCCGAAACAGCACTCTTCCCTTTGCACCCCGTAACTCCGACAGTGGCCGGGACCGACCGTGAACGGGGGATCCGAAGCAGGTCAAAAGGGCCCGGGACGGACTTTCGGGGGCCCTCGCCCCGGCCGTATCCGTCGTGTACGTTCCGAATGCCGCCGCGAGGAACTGTCCTGATCCGGTGCGCGCCGCGCCCTTAGGGGGAGGCGTGACCGGCCGGACCCTTTCCGGCGGCCCGGAGCCGTGCCGGCGAGGCGCGGTCCTCGAGGCCGGACATCGACGGGGAAGGGGGAAGGCGTGTCAGGCGTGCAACTGCGACGCTCCGGGGGAGCGCCGCGTTCCTGTCGCCGATGTACCCGCGTGGTCGCCGTCCCCGCCGGGGGCCCGCGACTGTGACATGTTCGTGAACCGGACCGCTGGAAAGCAGCCGTTCATGAAAGCGTCAGGCGAATACCGGTAACGTTTTACTTTCGGCGAATTCCGCCCGGGTGCGCTCTGCCCTGCCCGCGTTTTCGAAGACGACGCGAGAGCCGAAAAGGGTGACTCATGTCCGCTGCCCGAAGTGCCGGGCAATGTCGGTATGAACCCGCCGGCGACGCGCTCGCATCGACGAATTCTAGGTTCGAAGGAAGATGGCGAAACTAACGAGGCACGAGAAGATGTCCCTTTCGGACATGCTACGCGCGTCCATCCGTCTCCAGCCCGACCGGACCGCCGTCTCCAGCGGTTCGCGGCGGCTGACGTTCCGGCAGCTCGGCGAGCGCAGCGAGCACGTCGCCGGCCGTCTGAGGCATCTCGGCGTGACCAGGGACGATCAGGTCGGCGTCTTCATGGAGCCGTCCCTCGATCTCATGGTGGGCGTCTGGGGTGTCCTGCACGCGGGCGCGGCGTACCTGCCGCTGTCGCCGGAGTACCCGGACGAGCGCCTGCGCTACATGATCGTGAACTCGCGGGCCGAGGTCATCCTGGCCGACGCGTCCCTGGTGCCGCGGCTGACCGCGATGACCTCGCCGGCGACGAGGATCGTCACCCTCGCCGACGCACGGACCGGAGGGACCGCACGGCAGACCGGACCCGCCGGACCCGCCGAACCTCCCGGACCCGCCGGACCCGCCGCTCCCGCCGACGCGGGGCCGGACGATCTCGCGTACGTCATCTACACCTCCGGGAGCACGGGGAACCCGAAGGGCATCGGCATCGAGCAGCACAGCATCGTGAGCCAGATGCGCTGGCTGGCCGACGAGCAGGGCCTCGGCCCGAACCGCACGGTGCTCCAGAAGACGCCGTTCAGCTTCGACGCCGCCCAGTGGGAGATCCTCGCGCCGGCCTGTGGCAGCCGCGTGGTGATGAGCGCACCCGGCGTCTACGCCGACCCCGGCGGGCTCGTCGACCTGATCGTGGCGAACGAGGTGACCACGCTCCAGGGAGTGCCCACGCTGCTGCGGGCGCTCGTCGACACCGGGCGGCTGTCCGACTGCGCCTCGCTCACCCAGGTGTTCAGCGGGGGAGAGGCACTCACCAAGAGCCTGGCGGTCGAACTCCTCGACGCGCTGCCGGACTGCGACCTGGTCAACCTCTACGGCCCGAGCGAGTGCACCATCAACGCCTCGGCCCACCGTGTCGACCGGGCGGACGTCCAGCACGGCCCGGACCACGTCTCCATCGGCCGTCCGGTGCGGGACCTGAGCTTCCACGTCCTCGACGCCGCCGGTCGGCCCGTCGGCCCCGGCGAGTCCGGTGAACTCCACGTCGCGGGACCGCAGCTCGCCCGCGGCTACCTCGGCCGCCCCGAGCTGACCGCCGAACGGTTCCTGCCCAACCCGTTCTCCACGGACCCCCGCTCCGACCGTCTCTACCGCACCGGAGACCTGGCCCGCCGGAACGACGACGGCACCTTCCAGTTCCTCGGCCGTGTCGACAGCCAGGTGAAACTCCGCGGCTTCCGGGTCGAGCTGGACGAGATCAAGGTGGCCGTCGAGACACACGAGTGGGTCAAACGCGCCGCCGTTGTCGTCCGCGAGGACCCGCGGCTCGGCGCCAACCTCGTCGCGTTCATCGAACTGGACCCCGAACAAGCCGCGTTGATGGACCAGGGCAACCACGGCGCCCACCACCAGTCGAAGCGGAGCAAGCTCCAGTTACGCGCGCAGCTCGCCGACCTCGGGGTGCGCCGGGAACCCGGACTTCCCACCGTGGAGCTGCCCGGACGCGATCCCTCCGAGGAGCAGCGGCGCACGGTGTTCGCCCGCAAGACCTACCGATTCTTCGAGGGCGGCGAGGTGACCCGGAGCGACATCCTCGACCTGCTCGCGCCCCCGTCGCCGAGGGCGGTGACACCCCGGCGCCCGGAGACCCTGACCCTCGCCGAACTCGGCACCCTGCTGCGCTACTTCGGGCAGTTCACCAGCGCCGAACGGCTCCTGCCCAAGTACGGGTACGCCTCGCCCGGAGCGCTCTACGCGACCCAGCTGTACCTGGAGCTGTCCGGTGTCGCGGGCCTCGAAGCGGGGTTCCACTACTACGACCCGGCCGCGCACCGGCTCACGCTGATCGCCCCGGCCCCGGCGGGCGGGCCGAGGATGCGGGTCCACCTCATCGGGAGCAGGTCGGCCATCGAGCCGGTCTACCGCAACAACGTGCGGGAGGTCCTGCAGTTCGAGGCCGGTCACATCGCCGGCCTCTTCGACCAGGTGTTACCCGGATACGGCCTGCGGATCACCGCCCGCGCGGGGGAAGCCGGGGTCAAGGACGTCCTGCGGTGCCCGGACGAGGACCACCACCTGGTCACGTACGAGGTGGAGCCGGCCTCGGCGCCCGCGGTCACCGGGCCGGTGGACACCTACGTACAGGCCCATCCCGGCCGCGTCGCCGGTCTGCCCGCCGGCCAGTACCGCCACGACGGGACCGGTCTGGTGCCGGTGTCCCCCGAACTGGTCCGCAGGCAGCACGTCATCGCCATCAACCAGGAGGTCTACGAGCGGTCCGGGTTCGGGATCAGCCTGATCGGCAGGTCGCCCGACCCATGGCAGCGCTACGTCGACCTGGGCCGGGAACTCCAGCGCCTCCAGATGAACGGCCTCGGGCTCGGACTGATGTCGTCCGGCTACAGCTCCGAGACCGGCGACGACCTGCCCTCGGCCCGGCGGATCGCGGACATCGCGGGCCTCGGGCCCGGCACCGCCTCCTACTTCGCCCTGGGCGGCCGGGTCAGCGCGGAACAGCGGCGCGCGGAGGGGATGAAGGAGGACGCCGTCCACACGCGCGGGCCGGCCGAGATCGTCAAGGACAACCTCGCCGCCTCCCTGCCCCCCTACATGGTCCCCAACCGGGTCACCGTGCTGGACTCCTTCCCGCTGACCGTCAACGGGAAGATCGACCACCAGCGGCTGCGCGCCCTGGACGCGGCCGCCATGGCGGACACCGACACTCCGGTCGTCGCGCCGCGCACCCCCACCGAGCAGGCGATCGCCGATCTGTGGGGCGCGGTGCTGCGGCAGGAGCGGGTCTCGATCCGGGACGACTTCTTCGCCTCCGGGGGCCATTCGCTGACCGCGGTCAACCTGGTCGGCCGGATCAACCGGGAGCTGGGCAGCTCCCTGCCGCTCCAGGTGCTGTTCGACGCGCCGACCATCGCCGAACTGGCCCGGCGCGTGGACCACGCACCCGCGACCACGCTGTCCAGGCTCGTGCGGCTGCGCGGCGGGGACGGCCCCAGGCCCGTCTTCTGCTGGCCGGGCCTCGGCGGATACCCGATGAGCCTGCGGCTCCTGGCGGGCCGGCTGGAGGAGGAGCGGCCGTTCCTCGGTGTGCAGGCCCACGGCGTCAACCCGGGGGAGACCGCGTACCCGACGTTCGACGAGACGGTCGCGCGGGACCTCGAACTCGTCCGGCGCGTCCAGCCGTCCGGCCCGTACACGCTGTGGGGCTACTCCTTCGGCGCCCGGCTCGCGTTCGAGGCCGCGTACCGGCTGGAGCAGGCGGGCGAGCGGGTCGACGAGGTGATCCTCATCGCGCCGGGCAAGCCGCCGGTGGAGGCCCGCGGGAGAACGTCCGCAGGCACCGCGGCCGACTTCACCGACCCCACCTTCGTCCCGATCCTCTACTCGGTGTTCGCCGGAAACCTCGAACCGGAGGCGGTCGACGCCGTCCTGGCCGCGACGCACGACGAGGAGTCGTTCATCGCGTTCGTCTGCGGCCGCCTCGACCACCTGGAACCCGAGCTGGTCCGCCGGATCGTCGGCGTGGTGCGCCGGACGTTCCTGTTCGAGTACACCCCCCACGAACTGGCCGGCCGCGGCGTCCGGGCGCCGATCACCGTGCTCAGAGCCGCTGGCGACCAGGACTCCTTCCTCGACTCCGGCCGGGTGCGCCCGGCCTCTCCCGTGCGCACCAGCCTGCTGGAGGCCGACCACTACGGCCTGCTGCGCGCCCACGGAATAGACGAACTCGTCACCGCCATCCAGACCGCCCGGCTCACCAGAAAGGCCATCGGAGTGCCTCACGTGAACATCAAGCACTTCCCGAACAACCTGGAGGACCACCAGATCTCGGCCCTCGTCGAAGCGATCACCAGCGCGATCCGGACCGCCTTCTCGGTCGACGAGGGCGCCGTCTCGATCGCCCTCGAACCGGTCGCCCAGGACGCCTGGAACGAGCGGGTGTACGTCCCGGAGATAACCGGCGGCACCGGAAAGCTGATCAAGGTCCCGAACTACTGAGCCCGGCCGTCACGACCACCGGCCGACGGGAGACCGGGCCATGAACCACGGAGGACCGCATGCGCCAGACCCTGGCCAGGGCGAGGGAAGACCTGTCCGTGATCGTCGCGCGAGACCCCTCGATCCGCAGCCGCGCGGAGGCGCTGCTGCACCCCGCCCTGCCGGCGCTCTGGACCCATCGGCTGGCGCACGCCCTGTACGTCCGGGGACACCGTCAGATCGCGCGCGTCCTCGCCTATGCGGCCCGGGCGGTGACCGGAGGCATCGAGATCCATCCGGGAGCGCGCCTCGGCCGGCGCGTGTTCATCGACCACGGGGCGGCCGTGGTGGTCGGCGAGACCGCCGAGATCGGCGACGACGTCACGCTCTTCCACCAGGTGACGCTCGGCGCGGTCGGCTGGTGGCGGGACGGCCGGCGCGAGCCCGGAGCCCGCAGGCACCCCGTGGTCGGTGACCGGGCGGTGATCGGGACCAACGCCATCGTCCTCGGCCCGGTCACGATCGGCGCCGACGCGCTGGTCGGCGCCGGTTCGCTCGTGCTCACCGACGTACCGCCCCGCGCCCGCGTGTCGGCCCCCACGGCCGAGATCACGATCCGGCCCGCCGCCGGTGACCGCGAGGACGCCGGCCGGCTGCTGCGCGCCCTCGCCACCCCCGGGTGCTGGTGACCGCCCGCCCGTCCCCGCCCGTCGTATCCCCGCCGGCCGTACGCCGGCACGCCATCGGAGGCACACATGATTCACGTCGGCGTCCTGGAGAGCAATCTCTCGGGTTCCGGCTTCGAGGGCCTGCAGATCATCAAGGAACTCGACTGCCGCGTCACCTTCTTCACCCGCGACCTGGACCGCTATCTCGAAGTGCCCGGCGGCCCCGCCTACTTCGAGAACTACGTCGACGAGATCGTCCACTGCGAGACCAACGTCCTCGAGGAACTCCTGCCGCACGTGCACGAGGCCGGTGCCCGCCACCCCTTCGACGCGTTCCTGACCCTGGCCGAGTACGACGTCGTCGTGGCCGCCGAGGTGGCGGTCCTGCTCGGGCTTCCCACCGTCAGCGTCGAGGGGGTCGCCGTGGCGCGCAACAAGGCGCTCATGCGCCGCCGTTGCGCCGAGCACGGCATACCGATGCCCGCCTTCCGCACCGTGCGGACCCCGGAGGAGGCCGAGTCCGCTGCGGCCGGGATCGGCCTGCCGGTCGTGGTCAAGCCGGCCGACGAGACCAGCAGCGCCGACGTCCGGCTCGTGGAGAGCGCGGGCCAGGCCGCCGAGCACGTCCGGCTGATCCGCACCCGGGTGGAGAACACCCGGGGCCAGAGCCGCTACCACGAGCTGATGGTGGAGGAGTATCTGAGCGGCCCCGAGGTCAGCGTGGAGGTGCTGGCCGAGGGCGACCGGTACGAGGTGTTCGGGGTGACCGACAAGTCGGTCGGCGGCCTCGGCTACTTCGTCGAACTGGGCCACAGCTTCCCCTCCGGCCTGCCCGATGCGGTCGTCCGCGGCTGCGGCGACCTGGCCGTGGACGCCCTGCGCGCGGTCGGCTTCGACCTGGGCATGGCCCATGTCGAGATCAAGGTGACCGCCTCGGGCCCCAAGCTCATCGAGATCAACCCGAGGCCCGCCGGCGGAAAGATCACGTACCTGGTCGACCGCGCCCTCGGCATCCGCTCGCTGGAACTGGTGACCAGGCAGTACCTCGGCCGGCCCCTGCCCGAGAAGGTGGTGCCGGACGAGCCGGTCGCCGGGACGGCCATCCGCTACCTCACCGCGAGCCCCGGCCGGGTGGTGTCCGTCGGCGGCCGGGACCGGGCCGCCGCGCTGCCCGGAGTGGAGGAGGTCGTCCTCAAGCCGAAGCCCGGAGACGAGGTGCGCGAGCTGCGGCGCAACGGCGACCGGGCCGGCCATGTGCTGGTGGTGGCCGAGACCGCCCAGCTCGCCGCGCGGACCGCCGAGGCCGCCGCCAAGGAGATCGCCATCAGGACCGAGCCGGTCCGGCGGCGCCCCGTCGCCGACTCGCTCGTCGAACTCATCGGCGGCACACCCCTGCTGCGGCTGCCGCTGGACCGGATCGTGCCCGGCGTGCCCGGCGGCACGAGCGTCCTGGCGAAGCTGGAGCTGTTCAACCCGTGGTCCAGCAGCAAGGACCGGGCCGCGCTGTCGATGCTGCGCGGCGCCGAGGAACGCGGACTGCTCGGCCCGGCCCACGGCACGGTCATCGAGGCGACCTCGGGCAACACCGGGATCTCCCTGGCCGCGCTGGCGGCGGCCCGCGGCCATCGCTGCGTCATCGTGCTGCCGGACAACGCGACCCCGGAACGCGTCGCCATCCTGCGCGCGCTCGGTGCCGAGGTGGTCCGGACCCCGCACACCGGCGGCTACCAGGCCGCCGTCGACAAGGCCGAGGAGATTCACCGGGCGACCCCCGGATCGTGG
Organism: Streptomyces aureus; assembly: GCF_000725495.1. Classification (GTDB taxonomy): domain Bacteria; phylum Actinomycetota; class Actinomycetes; order Streptomycetales; family Streptomycetaceae; genus Streptomyces; species Streptomyces aureus_B. Next base: position 246,532 of record NZ_JNZD01000013.1, on the reverse strand, counting down.
TTCTGCCGCCAGCACGACAACCCCGACAACACGCGCGCCCACTACGAGTCGACGGGTCCCGAGATCTGGTCCGACACCGAAGGGGGGATCGACGTGTTCGTCGGCGGGGTCGGCACCGGCGGCACGCTCGGCGGCGCGGGCCGCTACCTCCGCGAGCGGCACCCGTCCGTCCGGCTCGTCGCCGTGGAACCGGCGGGGTCGCCGCTGCTCTCCGGCGGGGAACCCGGCCCGCACGGCATCCCGGGGTTCAACGGCGGCTTCGTCGCGCCCACCACAGAGCGGGAGCTGATCGACGAGGTGATCGCGGTCTCCGACGCCGACGCGCTGGACACCACCCGGCGGCTCGCCCGGCACACGGGCCTCGTGGTCGGGGTCTCGGCCGGCGCGGTCGTCCACGCGTCCGGTGTCCTGGCGAGCCGTCCGGAGTACCGGGGCAAGCGCATCGTGACGCTGCTGCCCGACACCGGAGAGCGGTATCTGAGCCTGCTCAGCCGCGTGGAGGAGCCCGTGGCGGCCGGGGCCGAGAGCGGCGGTGCCCGATGACCGTGCCCGCGGCCCCCGACGGCCGCCCCCGGCTGCTGATGGTCATGCCCTACCGCCAGTTCGTGCGCAAGGCGCAGGCCGCGGGGTTCTGGGTCGGCGCGATCTGGGACCCGGCACTGGAGTCGCCGGACTACCTCGACGACGTCCGCGAACTCGCGGATCTGTACGTGACAGCCGACTTCGGCGACCAGGAGCTGCTGCGCGAGACCCTCCGCGCGGTCGCCCGGGAGCACGACGCCTCGCTGATCTACCACCTGGGCCGGGAGGAGACCATGGTCGGCGCCTACGAGGTGGCCGAGGAACTGGGTGCCGGGCTCAATCCCGTCACGGCGATCCGGCTGCTCGCGGACAAGCAGGCGATGCGTGAGCTGCTGGCCGCGCGCGGCCTGTCCCCGGTGGCCTTCGAAGCGGCCCCGGCCCGCGGCGACGTGCCGGACGCGGTCCGGCGGATCGGCCTCCCCGCGGTGGTCAAACCCACCGCGCTGGCCGGCAGCCGGGGGGTGTTCCTGTGGCGGGAACCGGCGGACCGGGTGCCCTGGACGGCACTCCTCGACCAGTACGGCCACGACGGCCCGTTCCTCGTCGAGGAGTACCTGCGCGGTCCCGAGTACAGCGTCGAGACGCTGACCCGGGACGGACACCACCACGTCGTCGGCATCACCGAGAAGCTGCTGGGGCCGCCGCCGCTGTTCGTGGAGGTGGGCCACGTCCACCCGGCGCCGCTGCCGCCGGAGCGCCGGAAGGCCGTCGAGGAGCTGACCAGGGAGTTCCTGACGACCTGCGGGTACCGGTTCGGCCCCGCCCACACCGAGGTCATCTGGACGGAGCGGGGACCGCGGATCGTCGAGTCGCAGGCCCGCCTCGGCGGCGACCGGATACCGAGACTCGTCGAACTGGCCACCGGGCTGGACATCGAACAGGCCGTGTTCACCCAGCTGGCGGGCGCGCCGCTCGACCCGCCACCGGCGACGGCGGCCGCGACCGTGCGGTTCTTCACCTTCCCGCCCGGCCGCGTCGACGCGATCCACGGCCCGGAGGAGGTCGCCGGCCTCCCGTACGTCGACGAGCTGAACATCCGCCTCGGACCCGGGGACACCGTGCCCGCGGTCCGCGACTCCAAGAGCCGGCACGGGCACGTGATCGTCTCCGGTGCCACGCCCGAGGAGGCCCGGACCCGCTGCGCGCAGGTCCTGGCCGCCATCGAGGCCGTCGTCGACGGAACGCCCGTACGGGCCGACGGCGGCACAGGAGTGCTCCGGACCCCAGCGTGAGCGCCGTCGGCCGACCCCCGTGCGCACCGCCGCACCCGCGCACCCGAAGACCCGGCGCCTCCGACCACTCGGACGACCGGCCATCCCCCCACCCATGAAGGAAGGGCAGTTCCCATGCAGTGCTCCGTCCCCTCGACCAGGAGGTCACCGTGACCGCCCCCGACCCGGACACCCAGGTGCTGTTCGTCGGCTACAACGCGGCCTACCTGCGGGCGATCGACGGTCGGGTCCCCGCCGGATCCGTCGTGGTGATCGAGGAACCCGACATCATCCGCAAGCGGGAACTGGGCGACGCCCCGGCGGGGTTCGACTGCCTCGACCGGATCGTCCCGGCGCGCTACCAGCAGTCGGCCGAGGCCCTCGACCTCGCGGTCGACCTGTCGGCCGCGCGAGGCGTGGCCGCCGTCGTCCCCGGGCTGGAGTACGCGGTGCCCGGCGCGGCCGCGCTGGCCGCCAAACTCGGGCTGCCCGGAGCCACCGAGGCGGCCGCCCAGGCCCTGCGCGACAAGGTGAGGCTGCGCGAGGTCACCGGTGCCGCCGGCGTGCTCAACCCGCGCTGGCGGGAGGTCCACGGACCCGAGGACATCCTCGACTTCGCCGGTGACGGTCCGGTCGTGGTCAAGCCCGCGAACCGGCAGGCGAGCGTCGGCGTGCAGCTGCTGGACTCGGTCGACGCCGCGGGCGCGGCCCGGGCGTGGGAGCGGACCTCGTCGGCCGCCGAGTACGAGCAGGTGCCCGACCGGCCGCTGGAGTGGCGGTTCCTGGCCGAGGAACGGCTGCGCGGACCGGAGTTCAGCGTCGAGGCACTGGTCCGGCAGGGCGAGGTCGTCTTCGAGAACGTCACCGCCAAGACGGTGATCCCCGGACCGTATCCGGTCGAGCTCGGCCATCTGCTGCCCGCGCCGCTCGACGAGGACACCCGGGCCGCGTTCGGGACGGCCCTGAGGGCACTGGTCGCGGCGGTCGGGTTCGGAACCGGCATCCTGCACGCCGAGTGGATCCTCACCGCGTCCGGCCCGACGCTCGTCGAGTGCGCCGGGCGGTGCCCGGGCGACTACCTGATCGACCTCATCGACCTCGCCTACGACACCCGGATCAGGCTGACCCTCATCGACCTGCTCGCCGGCCGGCCGGTCGAGCTGCCCCGGTCCCCCCGGCGCACCGCGTCGATCCGCTTCCTCGCCGCCGAGCCGGGCACCGTGACCGGGGTCTTCGGCCAGGACACGGCGAAGGCGCTGCCCGGAGTACGGGCCGTGGAGGTGGACGTCGAGGCCGGCGGGGAGGTCCGGCCCTGGGCGTCCTCCTGGGACCGGGCCGGGCACGTCATCGCCACCGGGCCGGACGCCGACACCACGCGCAGGACCGTCCTGGACGCCGTCGCGGCCGTCCGTATCGCTACCGATTGAGGATTCACATGTCTGCCTTACTGCAGCGCGTCCGCGGGCTGCGCGGGTCGATGCCCGGCGGCCCGGTCGGAACGCGGCTGGCCGTGATGGCGATGATCGACGCGGTGGGCACCGGCGCCTTCCTGGCCGTGTCCGTCCCCTTCGTCACCCGGTCGGTCCACCTGTCCGAACGCGACCTCGGCTTCGGCCTCGGCCTGTCCGCCGCCATCGCCCTCGCGACGGCGATCCCGATCGGGATCCTGGCCGACCGCGTCGGCCCGAAAAAGGTCCTGGTCGGGGTCAGCCTGTGGCGCTCCGCCTGCTTCGTGGTCTACCCCTTCGTCCAGAACCTGTGGCAGTTCCTGACCGTGGTGTGCCTGCTCGGTCTCGTCGACAAGGCGGCGGCACCGATGGAGCAGGCACTGGTCGGGCAGGCGGTGCCGACGACGGAACGGGTCAAGGTCGTCGCGATCCTGCGGTCCATGCGCAACGTCGGCTTCACCCTGGGCGCCCTGCTGGGCGGCCTCGGGCTGCTGATCGACACCCGGGCCGGCTACAGCGCCCTCCTGCTGCTCAACGCCGCCTCCTTCGCGGTCCTCGCGACGCTGGCTTCCCGGCTCCCGCTGCTCAACGCGCCGGCCACGAACCTGCGCCGGAGGTTCTCCGTCGACGTCCTGCGGGACGGATCGTTCCTCTCGTTCGCCGGCATCAACGCCATCCTCACCATGCACATGACCCTGCTGAGCATCGGGATACCGCTGTGGATCGTGGGACACACCCATGTGTCGGCCGCACTCATCTCCCCGCTGGTGGCGGTCAACACCGTGCTGGCGGTGGCCCTTCAGGTGCGGGCGAGCCGGGGGACCGACGACATCCCCGGCGCGGCACGGGCCCTGGTGCGCGCCGGCGTCTCACTCGCCGCCTGCTGCCTGCTGCTGGTCACGGCGCCGAAGCTGCCGGTCGTGCTCGCCGTCGGCGCGCTGCTGCTGGCCATGGTCGCGCTGACGGGCGGTGAGCTGTGGCAGTCCGCCGGCGGGTGGGGCGGCTCGTATCTGCTCGCGGTTCCGGGCCAGGAGGGCGTCTACCTCTCGGTCTTCTGGCTCGGCGTGGCCGTGCAGCAGATCGCGGCTCCCATCCTCGTCAGCCTGATCGTCACGGTCGGTACCGCGGGGTGGATCGCGCTGGCCGCGCTGTTCGCCGCCAGCGGGCTCGTGGCGCCGCTGATCGGCCGTTGGGCACAGAACCAGGCCGCGAAACGGCCGCAGCAGGACCCGAGTCCGGCCGCGGCCGTCTGACCATCCCCATGCCGGCCCGGTGGACGGGCCGGTCCAGCACGACATCCAAGGAGAGAAGTGTCCGTACCGCTGTATGTGCCGTCGGGTGAGGGCGAGTTCGTCGACATCCGGGACACGAAGAGGACGTATCTGAAGCTCACCACACCGGACTCCGACGGCGAGTTCGGCTTCTTCGAGCACCACATGGCCCCGGAGGCGAGCGGCGCCAGTCCGCATGTGCACAAGAAGTCCACGGAGATGTTCTATGTGGTTCGCGGCGAGATCGAGTTCACCATCGGCGACCGCAAGGTGGTGGGGGAGCCGGGGGCGTTCGCCTACATACCCAAGGGCGAGCCGCACGGCTTCACGAACAGGGGGAACGAGGACGCCACCCTGCTGATCATGTTCTATCCGATCTACGACCGCGAGGACTACTTCCGCGGCCTCGGGCGCCTGACGGCCAACGGGCGCAACCCCAGCCTGGAGGAGCTGCAGGAACACATGGCGAAGTACGACCAGTTCATGGTCTGATCCGGCGTCCTTGTCCTCGTCCTCGTCCTCGTCCGAACCGGCCCGGGCCCGGCCGCGATCCACGCTGCCGGGCCCGGGCCGTGCCGCGGTCAGCCGGACGCCTCGATCCCCTTCCGGAACCGCAGGTGCAACTCCTTGACCTCGGCGGCCAGTTCGGGAACGGGACCGGCGATCTCCAGTCCGGGCACGACGTCCTGGATGGACAGCGGGCTCAACGGGGAGGTGACGGGCACGCCCCACTCGGCCTTCCAGTCCCGGGCCTGCCGTGACGAGCTCGCGTACACGATGCGGCCCAGTCCCACCCAGCCGTGCGCGGCGGCGCACATCGGGCAGTGCTCGCCCGAGGTGTACACGGTCGCTGCGGCCCGCTCCTCGGGGCCCAGGTTGACCGCGGCCCAGCGGGCGAGTTCGAACTCCGGGTGCCGCGTCGGGTCCCCCGTGGTCGACTCGCGGTTGCGGTCCTCGGCCAGGATCGTTCCGTCCGCGCCGACGAGCAGGGAGCCGAAGGGCCAGTCCCCGGCGTCCACCGCCTCGGCGGCGAGCTCCAGGCAGCGGCGGAGGTAGGGCAGGTCGGCCTCGCCGACGGCGGCGGCCGGGTCGGTGCCGCCGTCGGCGGTGTGCTCGTTGAGGGCCATGGGTGTTCGCCCGGTGCGGCGAGTGGGGGTGCCCCCTGCTCGAAGAGCTTGGGGGAGCGTGCATGGCGTCGCGCGGCAGGCGGGACTTTCGCAACACGCCCTAGGTGAGGTTCGCGGCGACGGTGGCGAGGGCCTGCCAGGCCACCTCGGGCCGGAGGGTCTCGGCCGGGTCGCCGTTGTAGGGATCGAGGACCACGGTCTCGGCGCCGGCGCGCCTCAACTGCTCGATGTCGTCGAGGATCTGGTCGAGGGTCCCTTCGCCGGCGCGGCGGTCCGGGTGCTCGACCGGCGCGTCCGTGAGGCGCAGGAGGATGCGCGGGGCCAGGGCCGGTACCGGCCGGCCGAGTCCGGCGGCGATGTCCTTCAGACGGTCGACCGCGCCCTCGAACCAGGGCATCGTGAACCGGAGGGGGTGCCAGGGCAGGCCGAGCCGGGCCGCCCGGCGCAGTCCCGCGTCGCTGTTGCCGCCGATCCAGACCGGAATCTCCCCGCTCTGGTAACCGCTGTCCCCGGACCATTCGGAACGCAGGGTCCCAAGGTATTCGTCCGTCAGGGCACCGCGCCGTTCGAAGGGAACTCCCAGCGCCTCGAATTCCTCCCTGGCCCAGCCGACTCCGACGCCGAGAATCAGCCGTCCACCGGAGAGCTGCTGGAGATTGGCGGCCATTCTGGCGACCAGCAGAGGATGGCGGTAGGGGACGATGAGAACCGTGGTTCCCAGCTTGACCCGGGTCGTCCGGGCGGCCAGCCAGGACAGGGTCGTGAAGGGGTCGTAGAACGGCGCGGGATACTGTTTCGCCACGTCGGACGTGATGGTCACATGGTCGGAGACCATTAACAGGTCGAATCCGAGACCTTCCACGGTCTGGGCCCAGCGGGCAAGATTCTCCGGATGTGTTCCGGGTCCGAAATTGGGGACGTTGACGCCTATTTCCATGGCCCGAGCGTAGCAACCGCACGCGAGAAAAGGGCGGTTGCCTTTCGGCTTGACGGGGCTGTATTCATCGAACACGCCGGACGTTTATCAGGAGGTTCTCGTCTCGCGGCGCGACTCGCCGAAAAAAGCGAACTGTTCGCGGCGGCACGCATGCCGAGGAGAAGTGAAGTGCCGCGCGGGAGGAACGGTGGCCGAGGACCGCGGCGAGGGTCAGCGCGCAGCCGGACAGCTCGTGGTGGTGACGCGGCCATGGTCGACGTGGCGGCGGGACACGAGCGGGGTCATGGGGCACAGGTAACCACACCCGGCGACCCCGCACCAGCACCCGGCCGGTCGAGGGCCCCTGCCGTTCCGTGGCGGCGGTACCTCCTCGGCCGGAGCCCGGGTCGTCGACGATGACGACACGTCAGAGACCTTGCGGAACAGCGCACTTGGCGGCTGTGTAACCGCCGTGTGGCCTCGTGTTTCACCCGGGCGGGGAACGCTTGACGCCCCGAGAACGGGCGAACTACGGTGAGCGCGAGCCACGAGTTCCGGTGCCCAAGCCCTGGCTGGCCGGACGGCAACCCTCGACGCGGCGGGGTGCCCCAGGTGACGGCTCGGCGGATGTTCCTCGTTCTGCAAGTGCGTACCCACCGGCCCGAGTGCCGACGACTTTCCTGGGAGGACGGCGTGCCGACCGGCCTCGTGCTGTGCTCCCGGCGTCATGTGGACCTGCTGCTGGTCTGCAGCTGCCTCTGTCACCGCTGACACCTCCCGCTTCTCGGCCCTCACCTCTCACGCGACAGCGCGCGCCCGGCAGGCCCCCGCCCGCCGGAGCCCCTTCGTGCACCCCTTCATGCGGAAGCAGAGACCAGCCATGGCACAGCACGGCATCAGACCCTCCCGGTCCCTCGGCGCGATATCCCTCGGCACGGCGTTCCTGGTGATCCTCACCGGCTGCACGAGCAGCAAGTCCTCGGTCGGGTCCGCGGGATCGGCGATCACCGTCGGCACGACGGACCAGGTGACCAGCCTCGATCCGGCCGGCGCCTGGGACGCCGGATCCGGCACCATCGAGTCGGAGGTCTACGCGACCCTGCTCAGCGTGAAGAACGGCGCCACGGAGGTCTCCCCGGACCTGGCCGCCGGGATCGAGCCGACGGGGCCCAAGCAGTACACGGTCACCCTGAAGAAGAACCTCGAGTTCGCCAACGGCCATGCCCTGACCTCGTCCGACGTGAAGTTCAGCTTCGACCGCACGGTGAGGATCGCCGACGAGAACGGCCCCTCGTCCCTCCTGTACGACCTCGACTCCGTCGCCGCCCCGACACCGACGACGGTCGTCTTCACCCTCAAGTCGGCCCACGACACGCTGTTCCCGCAGGTGCTGTCCACCGCCGCCGGCTACGTGGTGGACGAGCAGGTGTTCCCCGCGGACAAGATCCTGGACGACCGGTCGATCGTCGCCGCCAAGCCGTGGAACGGCCCTTACGGAGTGCGCAGTTACGACAAGAACTCGCTCGTCTCCTTCACCGCGAACAGCGCCTACGGCGGCGGGCTCGGCGCCGCCCGGACGAAGAACGTCCAGCTGAAGTACTACACCGACGCGAGCAACCTGAAGCTCGACGTCCAGCAGGGCACGGTCGACGCCGTGTACCGCACGCTCACCACGGCCGACCTCGACGACCTGTCCCGGAAGAAGGACGTCAAGGTCCACACCGGCTCGGGCAACGGCATCCGCTACATCGTCTTCGACTTCAAGACCCAGCCCTACGGCACCGGGACCGAGAACGCCGACAAGGCCAAGGCGCTGGCCGTCCGGCGGGCCGTCGCCGACTCCGTCGACCGGGCCCAACTCGCCCGGCAGGTCTACAAGAACAGCTACCAGCCGCTGTACAGCTCCGTGCCCGACGGACTCACCGGCGCCACCGACTCCTTCAAGTCGCTCTACGGCGACAAGAAGGGCGGCCCCGACAAGGCCGCCGCCGCGGCGCGGCTCGAGGCCGCGAAGGTGACCACACCGGTCAAGCTCGACCTGCAGTACAACGGCGACCACTACGGCTCGTCCTCGGCCGACGAGTACGCGCTGCTCAAGACGCAGCTGGAGGCCACCGGACTGTTCAAGGTGAACCTGCAGTCCACCGAGTGGACCCAGTACGGCAAGGACCGGGTCAAACACCTCTACCCGCTCTACCAGTTGGGCTGGTACGCCGACTACCTCGACGCGGACAACTACCTCTCGCCCTTCTATTCGGCCAACAGCTGGGTCGCCAACGGCTACTCCGACCCCGCCGTGCGCGCGCTGATCAAGAAGGAGGAGACGGAGACCGACCCCGCCCGGCGTGCCGGACTGCTGAAGGAGGCACAGGACAAGGCCGCCGCCGCGGTGCCGCTGCTGCCGCTGCTCCAGGGATCCACCGCGATCGTCACCCGCGAGGACGTCGGCGGGGTGCCCGCCGAGCTGAGCAGCGCGTACCAGTTCCGCTGGGCGGGACTCACGAAGAAGTGAGCGCCGAGACCCTGGAGATCACCGGTGCCGCCCCCGCGGCGGGCGGCACCGGGCGGCACGGACTCACCCGCTACCTCGTGGTCCGCTTCCTCCTCATCATCCCCACCGTGTTCATCCTGGTCAGCCTGGTCTTCTTCCTGATGCGCGCCACCGGCGACCCGGTCAGCGCCGCCTTCGGCGACCGGCTCACCCCCGGCCAGCTCCAGGCCAAGCTGCACCAGGCGGGCTACGACCGGCCGCTGTCCGTCCAGTACCTCGACTACCTGCGGTCCCTGGCCGCCGGCGACTTCGGGCACACCGTCACCGACAACCAGCCCGTGACCCACGTCCTGGGGGTCTACGGCGCCGCCACCGCCGAACTCGCCCTGAACGCCCTCGTCGTGGCGCTCCTCGCGGGCGTGCCCCTGGGCGTCGTGGCGGCCCGGTACCGCGACCGTGCCCCCGACGCGGTACTGCGGCTGTTCGCCGTCCTCACCTACGCCACCCCGGTGTTCTTCACCGGACTGCTGCTCAAGCTCGTCCTCGCGGTCCGGCTCGGCTGGCTCCCCGCGTCCGGGCGGGCGAGCACCGACGTGCAGCTGTTCCTCCAGGACCAGAGCAGCACGACCGGGTTCTACCTCCTCGACGCGCTGCGAAGCGGCGACGGCACCGCCGTCACCGACGTCCTGGAGCACGCCGTCCTGCCCGCCCTGACGCTGGGCCTCCTCGTCGCCGGCGTCCTCCTGCGGCTGGTGCGCACCAACCTGATCGGCACGCTCTCCGCCGACTACGTCGACGCGGCCCGCTCCCGCGGGGTCCCGTCCCTGCGCCTGGTCACCCGGCACGCCGCCCGGCCCGCCCTGATCCCCGTCGTCACCTTCCTCGGGCTCCAGGTCGCCGGGCTGCTCGGCGGCGCGGTGCTGACCGAGACCACCTTCGAGTGGAAGGGCCTCGGCTACGAACTCGCCCACTACCTGACGGCCCGTGACTTCCCGGCGGTACAGGGAATCGTGGCCCTGTTCGCCGTGGTCGTGGCGGTGACGAACTTCCTCGTCGACGTCGTCGCCGCCCTCATCGACCCCCGAGTGAGGTACTGAGCCATGGCCGGGATCCTCGCGCGCGGGCCGGCCCCGCTGCCCCGGCGGCTGCGCGCACGGCTGCGGACCGCCGGCGCGGTGCAGCGCGCCATGCTCCTGACCGGCGCCGGTCTCACGGCGCTGTTCCTCCTCGCGGCACTGATCGGCCCGCTCCTCGCCCCGTACGGATACGCCCGGCTCCAGGACGCCTCCGGGCTGTTCGGCGCGCAGCAGCCGCCGAGCGGCGCGCATCCGCTGGGCACCACCATCGCCGGGTACGACGTGCTGTCACGCACGCTGTGGGGCGCCAGGACCGCGCTGGAGATCATTCTCGCGGCGCTGTCGCTGTCGGTGGTCCCCGGCACCGTCCTCGGCCTGGTCTCCGGCTATCTCGGCGGCCGGGTGGACCGGACGCTGGTCGGACTCGCCGACGCGCTCTACGCCTTCCCGCCGCTGCTGCTCGCCGTCGTCATGTCGATCGTGATCAGCGGCGGCCGGTCGAGCCTGGCCGGCGGTCTCGGCGCGGCCGCCTGCTCGGTCGCGGTGGCCTTCGTACCGCAGTACTTCCGTGTCGTACGGGCCGAGGTGGTCCGGGTGAAGGCGGAGCCCTACGTGGACGCGGCCCGGGTGATCGGCACCTCGACCCGGGAGATCATGTTCCGGCACGTGCTGCGCAACTCGGTGCGCACCCTCCCGCTGATCTTCACCATCAACGCCTCCGAGGCCATCCTCACCCTCGCGGGGCTCGGCTTCCTCGGCTTCGGCATCGAGCCCAACTCGGCCGCCGAATGGGGATACGACCTCAACCGCTCCGTCGCCGACGTCACCTCGGGACTGTGGTGGACCGCCCTCCCGCCCGGCCTGGCCATCGTGCTCACCGTGCTGGGCACCACCCTGCTCGGCGAGGGCCTCACCGACCTGGCCGATCCCCGGCTCCGGCGGCGGGGCGCCGCGGCGGTGTCCGGCACCCCGACGGACGGAGGCACGCGCGATGGCTGACCTGCTGCGCGTCGAGAACCTGAGCGTCACCTTCGCCACGGACACCGGTCCGGCCCCCGCGGTGAGGGGCGTGAGCCTGGCCGTCGCACCGGGAGAGGTGCTCGCCCTGGTCGGCGAGAGCGGCAGCGGTAAGACCGTGACGGCCAGGTCGGTCCTCGGCCTGCTGCCCGCGACCGCCACCACCCGCGGCCGGGTCCTCCTCGGCGACGGCGCCGCCGACCCCGCCGAGGACGTGCTCACCGCGTCCCCGGCCCGGCTGCGCGCCCTGCGCGGCACCCACGCCGCGATGGTGTTCCAGGAGCCGTCCACGGCTCTGAACCCGGTCTTCACCGTCGGCTGGCAGCTCGCCGAGGGACTGCGCGCCCACGGACACGGAGGCGGCCGGGCGGCACGCCGCGCCCTGGCCGTCGACTGGCTCGGCAGGGTCGGCATCCCGGACCCGGACACCCGCGTCGACCACTACCCGCACCAACTGTCCGGGGGACAGCGGCAACGGGCCGTCATCGCCATGGCGCTGGCCCTCGGTACCAGGCTCATCGTGGCCGACGAGCCCACCACCGCCCTCGACGTCACCGTCCAGGCGGAGATCCTGGAACTCCTGCACCGCTGCCGCACCGACTTCGGCACCGCAGTGCTCCTCGTCACCCACGACATGGGCGTGGTCGCCGACCTCGCCGACCGGGTCGCGGTGATGCGCGCCGGCGAGGTGGTGGAACAGGCCCCGGTCCGCCCGCTGTTCGCGGCGCCCGGCCATCCGTACACACGGGAACTGCTGGCCGCCGTACCGGTCTTCGGCCGGGGAACGGGCCGCGTACGGCGGTCCGGGTCCGCGGCCGCCACCACGTCCGGGACGACGGGGGCGTCCGCGGTGGTCGGAGCCTCCGGGCCGGGTGACGGCCCCCCGGTCGTCCGGGCCGCCGGGCTGGTCGTGGACCACCCGGGGCGGCTGCGGCGGAAGGGCTTCCGGGCGGTCGACGGCGTGAACTTCGAGATCGGGCCGGGCGAGGTGCTCGGGCTGGTGGGGGAGAGCGGCAGCGGCAAGACCACCATCGGCCGGGCCGTCGCCGGCCTGACCGCCGTGACCGGCGGAGAACTCGACGTGTTCGGCGTGTCCCGCACGGCCCGGCGACGCCCCCGCGACCGGGCCGGTCACATCGGCTACGTCTTCCAGGACCCCGCGGCCGCCTTCAACCCGCTGCTCACGGTCGCCGACAGCGTCGCCGAACCCCTGGCCGTGCACCGGCGCGACCTGACGGCCGCGGCGATCCGTGCCGAGACGGAGGCACTCCTGGAGTCCGTACACCTGCCCCGCGCGTACGCGGACCGCTACCCCCACGAGCTCAGCGGCGGCCAGCGGCAGCGCGCCGCACTGGCCCGGGCGCTCGCCCTGCGGCCCCCGCTGATCATCGCGGACGAACCCACCTCGGCCCTCGACGTGTCCGTCCAGGCGAAGGTGCTCGGCCTGTTCACCGAACTCCAGGAGGAACGGGGCTTCGCGGCGCTGTTCATCAGCCACGACCTCGCGGTGGTCGAGCAGGTCACCGACCGGGTCGTCGTCCTGCACCGGGGCCGGGTCGCCGCCTGCGGTTCGACGGCCGACGTTCTGGGCAGTCCCCAGGACGACTACACCCGGCGGCTCGTCGCCGCACTGCCTGTCCCCGATCCGGTCCGCCAGGCCCGCCGGCCGGACCTGACCCTTGACGTCCGTGACGACGCGGGTACCGTTCGCCACCACACCGCTGTGGACGCCCTCGACGAAGGAGCGGCAACGACATGAGCGACATGCGCCGCGCCGGCCGCTGGACCGGTCTCCTCGCCCGGCTGGGCCCGGGTCTGCTGGCGGTCGGCAGCATGCTGGCGGGGTGCCCGCTGCCCGTGCCCGCCGTCCCCCGGGAGGAGCCGGAGCGGACTGCGGACCCGTCCGGCTCGCTGCCGGCCGGTCACCCGGAGCGTCCCGCCGGGCACATCCCGCCGACGGAGGTGGAGCGGGAGCTGTGGTCCGCCCTGGGCACGGAGGTCCGCCGAACATATACGTGAAGCCGGGGCGGAAGCCCCTCACGGCGCCACCCCATAGAGGGACGGTTCGTACGGGATTCAGGCCCGATCACGTGAGAATTCGTCTGATGTGAGACCGTGCAGGGCGTGAGTGAGACACCGACGAATACCTTGCAATACCGCCTTGACGGCCCGGAAGACGCTCCGGTCCTCATACTCGGACCCTCGCTCGGCACCACCTGGCACATGTGGGACAGGCAGATTCCGGAGCTCTCCAAGAGCTGGCGGATCTTCCGTTTCGACCTCCCGGGACACGGCGGAGCACCCGCGTATCCGGCCGGATCGGTGACCGAGCTCGCCGAGCGGCTGCTGACCACCCTGGACCGGCTGGGCATCCAGCGCTTCGGCTACGCGGGCTGCGCGTTCGGCGGGGCGCTCGGGCTCGAGCTGGCGCTGCGGCGTCCGGAGCGGCTCGCCTCCCTGGCGCTGATCGCCGCCTCGCCCCGCTTCGGCACGGCGGACGAGTTCCGCCAGCGCGGGGTGGTCGTGCGGACCAACGGCCTGGACCCGATCGCCCGCACCTCGCCGGAACGCTGGTTCACCAGCGGCTTCGCGGCGGCCCAGCCCGCGATCACCGAGTGGGCCGTGCAGATGGTGCGCACCACCGACCCCGGCTGCTACATCGCGGCCTGCGAGGCGCTCGCCACCTTCGACGTGCGCGGCGAACTGGGTCTGGTGGGGGTGCCGACCCTCGTCCTGGCCGGCTCCGACGACGAGGTCACCGGCCCCGCGGAGGCGCGGACGCTGGTCGCCGGGATACCGGACGCCCGCCTCGCGGTCGTCCCCGGTGCCTCGCACCTGGTCCCGGTGGAGCAGCCCGCCGCCGTCACGGACCTGCTGGTGCGGCACTTCTCCAGCGCCTGGCTGCCGGCCTTCGACTCGACCACCGGACAGATGGCGGTCCAGGCCCCGCAGGCCTACCCCGTGCAGGCCGCCCCGCCGCCGGTCGCGCCGTTCGCCGAGATCGGCCCGGCTCCCGTCGTGCCCGAGCCGGCCGGACGCCAGGATCCCTACGACGTCGGGATCAAGGTGCGCCGCGAGGTGCTCGGGGACGCGCACGTCGACGGGGTGCTGTCCTCGGCGGACGCGTTCTCGGGGGACTTCCAGGAGTTCGTCACCCGCTACGCCTGGGGCGAGATCTGGGACCGGCCCGGCCTCGACCGGCGCTCGCGCAGCTGTGTGACGCTGACTGCCCTGGTCGCGGGCGGTCATCTCGAGGAGCTCGCCGTCCACACGCGGGCCGCGCTGCGCAACGGTCTGACCCCGGTGGAGATCAAGGAGGTGCTGCTCCAGACGGCCGTCTACTGCGGAATGCCGGCGGCGAACAGCGCCTTCCGGGTCGCGCAGGAGGTCATCCGGGAGGAGACCACCCCCCAGGAGTGAGCGACGTGGCCCGTCCGGCGGACTCGTCCACAGGAGCGCCCCGCGGGGCGGGCACGGGGGCAGGATGGAGCCATGAAGCTCACGAAGAAGTCGCACTCCTGCGTCCGCCTGGAGAAGGACGGGCGGACGCTCGTCATCGATCCCGGGGGATTCAGCGAGGAGGACGCCGCCCTGGGCGCGGACGTCCTCCTCGTCACGCACGAGCACCCCGACCACTTCGACGAGGGGCGGCTCCGCGCCGCCATGGAGGCCAACCCGGCGGCCGGGATCTGGACCCTGCGGTCGGTGGCGGAGAAGGTCTCCGCCGCCTTCCCGGGCCGGGTGCACACCGTCGGTCACGGCGACACCTTCACGGCCGCCGGCTTCGACGTCGAGGTGCACGGTGAACTGCACGCGGTGATCCATCCGGACATCCCGCGCATCACCAACGTCGGGTACCTCGTCGACGGCGGCCGCGTCTTCCACCCCGGGGACGCCCTCACCGTCCCCGGCCGTCCGGTCGAGACGCTGATGCTCCCGGTGATGGCCCCCTGGAACAAGATCAGCGAGGTCATCGACTACGTACGCGAGGTCGGTCCCGAGCGCGCGTACGACATCCACGACGCCCTGCTCACGGACCTCGCGCGGCCGATCTACGACCGCCAGATCGGCGCCCTCGGCGGCTCCGAGCATCTGAGACTGACGCCGGGGGCGTCGGCGGAGGTCTGAGCGGGCCGCCCCCGGTCCCGGTGGGGCCCGTGCCGTCGGGGGATCCCCGGACGGCACGGGGTGTCTCGGGCGGCCCCGCTGTCGTACCCGCCCGGTAGGTTGTGAGGCATGCGTATCGCCACCTGGAACGTGAACTCGATCACCGCCCGGCTCCCGAGGCTGCTGGCCTGGCTGGAGAGCAGCGGCACGGACGTGCTGTGCCTCCAGGAGGCCAAGGTCGCCGCGGAGCAGTTCCCCGCCGAGCAGCTGCGGGAGCTGGGCTACGAGTCCGCCGTGCACGCCACGGGACGGTGGAACGGCGTGGCGGTGATCTCCCGCGTGGGTCTGGAGGACGTGGTCAGGGGCCTGCCCGGCGGTCCCGCGTACGAGGGCGTGGAGGAGCCCCGGGCCGTCTCGGCGACCTGCGGTCCGGTCCGCGTCTGGTCGGTGTACGTGCCGAACGGCCGTGAGGTGGACCACGCCCACTACACGTACAAGCTCGAGTGGTTCGAGGCACTGAGGGCCGCGGTGGCCGGCGACGCCTCGGGCGCCCGCCCGTTCGCGGTGATGGGGGACTACAACGTGGCGCCCACGGACGACGACGTCTACGACGTGGCCGCGTTCGAGGGGCTGACCCATGTCACCCCGGCCGAGCGCGCCGCGCTGGCGGCCCTGCGCGGGGAGGGCCTGACGGACGTGGTCCCGCGTCCCCTCAAGTACGACCACCCGTACACCTACTGGGACTACCGCCAGCTGTGCTTCCCGAAGAACCGCGGCATGCGCATCGACCTCGTCTACGGCAACGAGGCCTTCTCGTCGGCGGTCAAGGACGCGTACGTGGACCGCGAGGAGCGCAAGGGCAAGGGCGCCTCCGACCACGCGCCGGTCGTGGTCGACCTGGACGTCTAGAGCCTGTCCGACAGGCCCTGGGCCGGACACGGCCCGGGACCCCGATCTCCTGAACTCCACCCCCTGTGCACGGGTGTCCTCGCCGCGGCGGGGCCCCGTGCACACGCATTCGCCCGCGCGATCGCGGGCAGCCTTTCTTCATGGGCGGCCCGGGACGCGGGGGAGGAGCCCGCAAGGTTCCTCAGGGCGTCGCGATTCGCCTGATTCCGTAATGAAATGCCGCGAGCTACATTTTGTTCACATACCGGGAACACGGAGCTTCGGCGATCGCACCTTACGGAGAGGCCGGTCATGAACATCCCCTTCTTGGACAAGCTGCTGGGGCGGCACCCGGTGCGACGCGGCCGGCCCCTGGCCCAGGCCTTCGAGGACGATCCGGGCGGGGTCGCCGAACTGCTCTCGGAATGTGAACTACTCCGCTCCCAGGCCGCGTCCGTGGGCCTCGAACTGGACGACACCCCGGCCTCGTTGGTGGCGCTCGACCAATTGCTGCCGCTGTGGCGCGACGACCCCGAGGCGCTGCCCTGGCTCGGCAACGACGCGGGCCTCTACCTCGGCACGGTCGTGGTGCGCACGGTGCCCGGTGCCTCCTGGCACGTGTGGCCCGGCGGCAGCCCGGCGGTGCGGCTGCCCTCGGGCCGTGAGATCCCGGTCGTCGAGGCCGGTCTGGACTGGGCCGTGCAGGGCGTTCCCGAGCTGTCCCAGATGTACGCGGAGGCCACGGAGGCCTGACGGATCACCAGGACCGGCCCGGACCTCCGTACGGACGTCCGGGGCTCCGGGACGCCCGGTGGGGCGGACTTCCCGGGCCCGGGAGGCCCCGCGCGCCGATCCTCGACTACGATTTGCCGTTCATCCCCGTGGTGAGGCCGGTCTCGCCGATCCGCACCGGGATGTGCGTGCCGCTCTCCCGGTCCGCCCCCGGGCGTACGGGCGAGGACGGCGCAGTCCCGAGACCGTGGCCGCGGACTGGCTCCGGCCGAACCAGGGACGCTGCTGCCGGGTGGGGAACCCCACACAGCCCCGACGCTGTAGGGGTGCAGCAGCTCACAGGGCCAGGCCCGACCGGCGCCAGCCGGAGATCACTGCTCGCGCAGGGGTACCGACACGTAGGACGGGTCGTGCTCCGGCGAGGAGAAGGTCAGCTGCGCGCCGGACGGGTTGTGCTCCATGTAGAGCGGGTCGACCGTGTCGACGACCACCGCGAGGCGGTGCCCGGCCGGGACGTCGTAGGCCGTGGAGAACAGGTCCAGGTCCACGCCGAACGGCTCACCCGGCGTCTGCCCGTGGAACGTGTACGGCGCGTTGCTGACGAGTTTGCCGATCCCGAGCGGGCCCACGTCGTAGAGATAGGCGATGAACGTGCCGCTCTCCCTGGTCCCGGTGACGGTGGTGTGCAGTTTGACGGTGCCGCGGACCCGCTGCACGTCGGTCGACTTCTCCGACTGCCACACCGCGGTCCAGTAGCGGGGCAGCAGCGGGATCGAGGCCATCGGAGGGATCCGCGTGAGCTGGTCGAGGATGCTGGACAGGAAGATGACCCCGCCGTCCGCGCCCGAGTCGACGTTGGTGTGGATCCGGGTGGTGCCCCCGAGGGCGATCTTCCGCGAGGTCGCGCCGACCGACTTCCAGTTCGGGTAGCCCTCGTAGCCGCCCGTGGAGCGGGACTTCAGCTGCACCGGCTGCTCACGGTCGATGCCGTTGTCCTGGCCCCGCAGATAGTGGTCGAACCAGCGGCGGGTGTCGGTCCAGACGTCGTTGGGGAGCCCGAACAGCCCGGTGATCTCGGCGGTGGCGTGGTCGCCGGGGCGGAACTCCAGCCGCTTGGGGCCGCTCAATCCCTCGTAGAACTTGGCGTACTGGTTCGCCGAGAAGATCGTGTCGCCCCAGGTGTTCGCCATGAAGACGGCGGGGCGGTTCTTGTCGAGCCGGTCGGCGTACGTCCCGGGTGAACGTTTCTTCCCCCAGTCGAGCAGGCCCTGTTCCTTCGACAGGTCCCCGGAGAAGAAGTCCTTGAACACCTGCCGGGTCTCGGCGCTGGGGTGACCCACGATGTTCCCGACGCCGTCCAGCAGGGCGGACGCCTGGACGTGCTCGGTGCGGCCGGAGTAGATCGAGTCGGTCAGGTCGGCCCACCCGCTCAGCGCGGCCACCGCCTTGATGCGCTGGTCGTGCTCGGCGGCCAGCAGGCTGATCCCGGCCCCGTACGAGACGCCCGCCACGCCCACCTTCCGGGCGTCGGCAGGGGTGTTGGCGAGCGCCCAGTCGATCACCTTGGACACGTCGGCGGTGTCCTTCGGCCCGGCGACGTCGATCTCGCCGCCCGACTGCCAGAACCCGCGGACGTTGTAACTGACCACCACATAGCCGGAGTCCGCGAGCTTCTGGGCCTGTGCGAGGTACTCGACCTGGGGCAGCCCCCAGCTCGTGGGCAGCACGATGAGCGGATAGGAGCGGCTGCCGTCCGCCCCCTCTGGGGTGACGACGTTGGCCTTGAGGATCGTGCCGCCGTCACCGGAGATGTCGACGAAGCGGACGCCTTCGGCGGCTTGGGCGGAAGGTGCCAGGCCCAGTCCCGCGGCGGCGATCAGGGTGGCCGAGAGGGCGCCGACGGCGGATGTGCGCAGGGGGTTGCGACCGTTTCCCAACGGGTCACTCCTCACTTGGTCAGTGCAAGGTGACCCGACGGTAACCGGGGTGGCTTACTCGAAGTAACCCGTCGGTAAGTTACGTGCGAGTAACGATTGTTGAAGTGTTCATTGCCATCCACCGGATCACGCCAGGGCGCACCGCGTGTCGGCCGGAAAGCGGCGGTTCCCCGAGCGGGGGCCGCCTCCGAAGCCGGCCGGCCCGGCGGGCGCAGGGCGCAGGGCGGGCCCGCCGCCGGCTGCGCCGGGCGTCAGGTGCGCCGGCGTGACCGGGGCGCGGCCGGCTTCGGCGCGGACTCCCCGTCCTGGCCGGGCTCGGACGCCGCGTCGGGCGCCGGTTCCAGTGCGGGCGGCGTCGGCAGCGGGGCCTGGGCGGCGCGGGTCACGTCCGCGACGAGCTCGACGACATCGGGGCCGTACGCCTGGGAGTTCACGACCTTCAGGAGCAGGACGAAGCTGTTGCCGCCGTGCTTGCGGGCCAGACGCGCGTGGTTGCGGGCCAGGTAGCGGGTCGCCGCCTGGTTGGTGATCGCGCGCTGGCCGCAGAAGAGGAACACCGGCCGCACGTCACGGCTCTGGCCCGCGGTGAGCCGGGCGAGGATCACGTACTCGGCCTGCCCCGACTCCAGGCGGTAGCGCTCGCCGCCTATCTGGAAGGCGCCCCGATCGGGCCCGCGTCCGGAGTCGACGTTGACCTGGACACCCGGCAGCAGGGACTGGAGATGAGCGGCCATGCGGCGGTTGGACGCCGGTCCGCCGACACAGAACTCGGTGCGCTCGCCGAAGCCCTGCTGGGTGGCGTCGTGCGCGATGACCTGGGCGTGCGCGCCGCAGTCCTTGATCAGCGCGGACAGTTCGAGGAGCGCGAACACGTCGTGGCGCATCACCGTGAGCTCGGGGCCGCCCGCCTCGCGGTTCACCACAAGGAGTGACTCGGAGTTGTCGGGCAGCCCGAAGAACGCCTGCTTGCGACGGAGCTTGCGTCTCCACAGGTAGGTGCGGGCGATCCAGCCGAGCGCGGCACTGAGGCCGGCGGCGAGGACGCCGAGGACGATGTTGCGCACGTCGTCATTCATGTGCGCGCATGCTAGCGGGCCCACGAAGCCGTGTTCGAGGGGGCCTGGAGCGGTGACGAAGGTGAAGTTACGCTGCGCGGACTGCTGTTGACTGGAGGTATTGATGCGACGTCCTCTTGCGCGGAATCTGACGGTCCTGGTGGTTTCGGCCGCGACGGCATTAGTGGGCGCGGCGGCGCCGCCCGGGTCACCGGCGGCGGGAACGGCCGCGAGAACGCCCGTGGCGAAGGTGCCCGTCGCGGTCGGGTACGGAGGCGCCGTCGCGAGCGTCGACGCGGACGCCTCCGCCGCGGGCATCGAGGTGCTGAGGAACGGAGGCAACGCCGTCGACGCGGCCGTCGCCACGGCGGCGGCCCTCGGCGTCACCGAGCCCTACTCGTCCGGCATCGGCGGGGGCGGCTACTTCGTCTACTACGACGCCAAGTCCCGTACGGTGCACACGATCGACGGCCGGGAGACGGCGCCGCTGACCGCGGACTCCGGGCTGTTCCTGGAGAACGGCAAGCCGCTCGCCTTCGCGGACGCCGTCACCAGCGGGCTGAGCGTGGGCACGCCCGGCACGCCCGCCACCTGGCAGACCGCCCTGGACGCGTGGGGGAGCAGGAGGCTCGGGACCGTCCTGAAGCCCGCCGAGCGCATCGCCCGCTCCGGGTTCACGGTCGACAGCACGTTCCGCTCGCAGACCGAGCTGAACCAGGCCCGGTTCGCGAACTTCCCCGACACCGCGAAGCTGTTCCTGCCCGGCGGCGCCCTGCCGGTCGTCGGGTCGACCTTCAAGAACCCCGACCTGGCGCGCACGTACGAGGAACTGGGCAGGAAGGGCGCCGGGACGCTCTACACCGGCGATCTCGGCCGGGAGATCGTCGCCACCGCCGACAAACCGCCCGTGGACCCGGCCTCCGGCTACAACGCCCGCCCCGGCAAACTGTCCCTGAGGGATCTCGCGGCCTACCGGGCGAAGCGGCAGGCGCCCACCAGGACGTCGTACCGCGGTCTCGGCGTCTACTCCATCGCCCCCTCCTCCTCCGGCGGCACCACCGTCGGCGAAGCGCTCAACATCCTGGAGAAGACGGACCTCTCGAAGGCGAGCGAGACGCAGTACCTGCACCACTACATCGAGGCGAGCCGCATCGCGTTCGCGGACCGGGGCCGCTGGGTGGGCGACCCGGCGTTCGAGGACGTGCCGATCAAAGGTCTGCTCTCGCAGAGGTACGCGGACGGCCGGGCCTGCCTGATCAAGGACGACGCGGTGCTGACGAGCCCGCTCGCTCCGGGCGACCCGGACCACCCCGCCGCCTGCGGCGCCACCGGTACGGCCGCCCCGACGACGTACGAGGGGGAGAACACGACCCATCTGACGGTGGCCGACAAGTGGGGCAACGTCGTCGCCTACACGCTGACCATCGAGCAGACCGGTGGCAGCGGGATCACCGTGCCCGGCCGCGGGTTCCTCCTCAACAACGAGCTGACCGACTTCTCCTTCGCCCCGGCCAACCCGGCCGTGCACGACCCCAACCTGCCGGGTCCCGGGAAGCGCCCGCGCTCGTCGATCTCGCCGACCATCGTCCTCGACCGGCACGACAGGCCCGTCGTGGCGCTCGGTTCGCCGGGCGGCGCGAGCATCATCACGACCGTCCTGCAGACCCTGACCGAGTTCGTGGACCGAGGTCTCCCGCTGGTGGACGCGATCGCCGCGCCGCGCGCCAGCCAGCGCAACGCCGCCCAGACGGAACTCGAACCGGGCCTGTACGACAGCCCGTTGCGGGCCGGGCTCGAGGCCATCGGTCATTCCTTCAAGCTGAACCCGGAGATCGGGGCGGCCACGGGCGTCCAGCGTCTCGCGGACGGCAGATGGCTGGCCGCGGCGGAGAAGGTCCGCCGGGGCGGGGGCTCGGCCATGGTCGTGCGGCCCGCGTCGTAGGGCGGGCGCGCATGGTCGGACAGGCCTCAGGGCTCGCCCGGCCGTGAAGCCGCGGGGCGGTGGCGTGCCGCCGCCCCGCGGTCGTCGACCCTCGGGTCAGCGCGCCGTCAGGATGCGCGGGCCCGCGTCCGTGATGGCCACCGTGTGCTCGGCGTGCGCGGCCCGGGAGCCGTCGTTCGTGCGCAGGGTCCAGCCGTCGGGGGCCGCGTGGTAGCCGTCCGTGCCGCCGCCGATGAGCATCGGCTCGATGGCGAGGACCATGCCGTGCCGCAGGGGCATCCCGCGGCCGGGGCGGCCCTCGTTCGGGACGCCCGGGTCCTCGTGCATCCGGCGCCCGATGCCGTGGCCGCCGAAGCCGTCCGGGATCCCGTAACCGGCCGTCCGGCACACCGTGCCGATGGCGTGCGCGATGTCCCCGATGCGGTTGCCGACGACGGCCGCCTCGATGCCCGCGGCCAGTGCCCGCTCCGCGGTCTCCACGAGCCGCAGGTCGGCGGCGCGCGGCGTGCCCACGAGGAAGCTGATCGCCGAGTCGCCCACCCAGCCGCCGAGTTCGGCGCCGAAGTCGATGGAGACCAGGTCGCCGTCGCGCAGCCGGTACCCCGTCGGGATGCCGTGCACGATCGCCTCGTTCACGGAGGCGCAGACGACCGCGGGGAAGGGCGTGGGCGCGAAGGAGGGGTGATAGCCGAGGAAGGGGGACGTGGCCCCCGCGTCGCGCAGGACCTGATGCGCCACCTCGTCCAGCTCCAGCAGGGAGACGCCCACGTCAGCGGCCTCGCGCACCGCCGTGAGCGCCCTGCCCACGACCTGGCCGGCCGCGTACATCTCGTCGATCGATGTGTCGGTCTTCAGTTCCACCATGCCAATTACTATACCGGTATTAGAATGGTGTCATGGTGCGAACCCCCCTGACCCCGGAAGAGCGCGAGCGCGGCGAGCGGCTCGGGCAGCTGCTGCGCGATGCCCGCGGCGACCGCAGCATGGCGGACATCGCGGGGGTGGCGGGGATCTCCGCGGAGACCCTGCGCAAGATCGAGACCGGCCGCGCGCCCACGCCGGCCTTCTTCACGGTGGCCGCGCTGGCGCGGGCCCTCGGCCTCTCGATGGACGAACTCGTCATCCGGTGCGCTCTGGTGCCGGTGGCTTGACGGGCGGGCAGGCGGGCGGGTCGGGCTGAGTCGGTGTGGCCGACTCGGCTCGCCCCGGCTGATGCGGTGTGGCTGCCCCTGCTGGGCTCGGCCGTCCTCGGCCCGCGGTGTCGGCTCGGCCGTCCTCGGCCCCGTGGTCCCGGCTCGGCTGCACCCGGCCCGTGGCGCCGGCCCGGCCGCACGCGGCCCCGTTGTGTTGCTCGGCTGTACCCGGCCCCGTGGTGCCGGCTCGGCCGCACGCGGCCCCGCTGTGTCGGCCCGGCCGCACCCGGCCCGCTGTGGCGAGGCGGCCAGGCCGACCCCGGCCGGTCCGGGTATGCCCAGGTCCCTCCGGGTACGCCCCGCGGCCCACGTGCCGGTTCTGAGAAATTGTTGAATTCGCTTCCCGTTCCCTTGTCGTCTACGCGCGTAGTCACTACCCTCCGGCCATGTCGAACACCAACGCCCGCTCCGGCGTGGCGACTTCGCAGCGGCCCGTGCCCGGTCAGGCACGGCCTTCCTCCTCCCCTGAGCCCGCGGCCCGGCGCGGACGCCGGGCGCGCAGGATCGTGCGGCTCGTCTGCACCGATCTCGACGGCACCCTCCTCGACTCGACGGGTGCGATCCGCGAACGCACCCTGAGCACGCTCGCCGAGGCCGGGCGGGCCGAGGTCGCCGTGGTCGGCGTGACCGGACGGCCCGTCCGCGACACCCTGGACCTGGCCCGTCGCTACGGACTCACCGGGCCCGTGGTGTGCAGCAACGGCGCGGTGACGGTGGACGCCGCGACGGGGCGGCTGCTCGACTGCCGGGGGTTCGGTCCCGGTGACACGGCCAGCATCCTGCGCGCGGTCCGGGACGCGGTGCCCGGCGTCACGCTCGGGGTCGACTCCGTGTCGGGGCTCCGCCTGGAGACGGCCTTCGTGCGCCGGGTGCCGAACACCTGGCGGCACGTGGTCGCGGACGGGGTGTCCGCACCGGTGGACACCGACCCGGTGGTCAAGATCCTCGCCGCCCATCCGATGCTGCTCGTGGACGAACTGGCGGCCATGATCGCCTCGGTCCTCGGCGACCGGGCGGTGATCACGCGGTCCACCGGGGACTTCCTCGAACTGTCCGCCCCCGGCGTCGACAAGGGGGAGGCGTTGCGCTCGCTCGCCGAGGGGCGGGGGGTTCCGCTGGAGCACACGGCCGCCGTCGGCGACATGCCCAACGACATCCCGATGCTGCGCGCGGCCGGGCTCGCCGCCGCGGTCGCCAACGCCCACGAGGACGCCCTGCGGGCCGCCGACATCGTGCTGCCCAGCAACGACGACGAAGGCGTGGCCGCCCTCATCCGGCTCGTGCTGCCTCGCGTGGCGGCGGTGGAGGCCTGCCGAATCTGAGGACGTGCGGGCTCGTGCCTCCGTCCCGGGCGGGCCGGGTCCCCCGGGCTGCCCCGGTCGGGATGACCGAGGACGAGCGCCCGGTTGCGGACCGGCGCACGCCCGGGGCATCTGAGGGGCGCACAGCGATGCGCACGCCCGGATGTGTGCCCGGGCGGGGCGCACCCGTGCGCCCCTCGCCGAGCCCTCCGCGTCCCCGCCGAAAACTCCCCGTAGTCGATACGTAACACGACTGGTGTTACCTGTCGGGTCGAAGTGCTCACGTCGGGCGGGGAGTTGGTTGATGAATGTAGGACAACTCCCGGAACAGGTACTGGAGTTCGCTCGGTACCTCAACGGGCTGGTGGGGCGGCTCGACCGGAGCGGCGGCTGGTACGAGGTTTTCCGGCGACGCGACCCGGACGGCATCCAGGCGTGCCTCGAAGGCAGGGAGGTGCCGCCCTGGGACGTCGTGGAGGCGCTCCTCCAGGACGTCTTCGCGCGGTACGGAGAGCGTGCGGCCGATCGGGAGACGGTACGGGCCCGCGCGCTGCACGCGGACGCGCTGGCTGCGTACGACGCCCGGCCGGGCGGCAGGGACGCCTTGGGCGACCGGCTGGACGTCATGCTCCGGGAACAGCGCTACGCGGCGGAACGCCGGGTCGAACTGGGCGAACTGCTTCCGTCGGCGCGGTCGCGGGAACAGGCCGAGGCGATCCGTCTGGACCTCGCCTGGGCCGAGGACGACCACGAACGGGCCACGGCCCGCTGCGCCGAACTGCGCCACCGCATGACCACCGTGGACGACCAGGCCCTGCGCGCCCGTGCGCCGGGCACGCCCGGCTTTCCGGCTCAGGGCGCCGGGCCTGGTCCGAGGTTCCCGACTCAAGCTGCCGGGTCGGGTTCGGGCTTCCCGACTCCGAATATCGGGTCAGGGCCAGGCTTTCCGGCTCAGGGTGCCGGGTCGGGCCCGGGCCCTTCCGCTCCGGGTAGGGGGACCGGCTCAGGGTTCCCTGCCCGGGGGGCCGGGTCGGGCCCGGGCTTCCCGGCTCCGGGCATCGGGACCGGCGCTCCGGGCACCGGGCCCGGCGCAGGCTTCCCGGCTCCGGGCCCGGGATCCGGTTCGGGCTTTCCGGCTCAGGGTGCCGGGTCCGGCCCAGGTCTCCCGGCTCCGAGCGCCGGGGCCGACCCCGGTTTCCCCACTCAGGGCGCCGGTGAGGGCACATGGTCGCAGCGGCCGTCGGATCCGGCGGGCCTCGCGGGCACGCACCCGTCCGATCAGCCTCCCTGGACAGCCGGCCGTCTCGACGACGTCCCGCCCGCCGGGGACCCACCCGGAGCGGGAGGCGTCCCGCGCCGACCGGAGACGGGCACGCCCGGCGCGCGGAGCGGCTCCTGGCCGGGCGCGTACGAGGCCCACGGCGGTCCCGCCGCCTCCACGGCCCCCGGCGGACACGGGGAGCCCCGCGGCCGGCCCACGGGTCCCGGGCCCGGCGGCGGCGCGGAACCCGGCTCCCCGTTCGCGGCCCGTACGCCGGGCCACGACGGAGCCCCCGCGGCACGCCCCGCCGCTCGGGCCCCGGAGCCCGACGCGCACCCCTTCTCCCCGCTCACCGAGCACCGGCCCGACGCCCACCCCTCCGCCACGCCCCCCGAGCACCGGCCCGGCGCCGATCCCTCCCCGGCGAAGCGCTCCAAGCGGCGCCGCAGGGGCAGCGCCCGGTTCGCCGGGATGGAGGAGTCGGACGCGGTGCTCCCGGTCGTACCGGAGACGGGGCCCGTACTGCCCGCCCCGCCCGTGCGCGGCGGACGTACGCCCCGCGGCGCGCGGTTCGCGGGTGCCGCGGAGGAACCCGTGCACCCGCGCACCGCACCGGAGCCGGAGCCCCTGGGCGAGCGGGCCCGGCAGCTCACGGCGGACACGGTCGCTGCGCTCGTCCGCCTCCGGGGCGAGGGCCGGAGCGGCGAGGCGCACGTCCTGCTCGCCGAAGCGGCGTACTGGCCCCCGGCGCACCTCCCGCTGCTCGCCGCCGAACTGCACCGGGCCGGTCTCGACGCCGACTGGGCCACCCTGCTCTGGGAGGCGGCCTCGCTGCCCGCCGGCCGGCTGGTCGCCGCAGCCGACGCGCTCGCCGCGGCCGGCCGCGCCGCCGACGCCCGGCAGATGCTCCGCCAGGGCGTCACCCGGCCCGCGCCGGAGATAGGGGCCGCGGTGCTGAGCCTCGCGGAGGAGGGCCGCGGACGGGAGATCACCGCTCTCCTCGACGCGTACGTCCGTGTCCGCACCCCGGAGGAGGCCGCCCGCAGCGCGGAGGCGGACCCGGAGCGCCTGGTGCCGCTGCTCCTGCGGGCCGCCCGCGGAGTGTCCGACGCCTGCCAGTGGGACCTGGTCCACGCGCTCCGCGTCGCCGGATTCACGGCGTGATCCGCGCCGGGCGGGGGGGCCTGCCCCGTCGCCCGGCGCGGATCCGAACGCCCCGTCCGCCGGCGCGGATCCGCACGCCCCGTCCGCGCGCGGAGGCCTCCGTCCACAGGCCGAGGCCTCCGTCCGGGCGTCCCCCGATCGGCCGTACCTCCGGTTCCGGCGGCCACGTCACTCACCCGTGAGGGTCAGAAACGTGATCGACTCAGCGGGTTAACGACGATGGTCTTGGCAAGGCTGTCCGGGGGGCTTACTTTCGAGCCTCTACAGCCTTTGTCTACGGGCGTAGAGGCTCTCTGACGTCCCGTCGAAGGAGCAGCTCATGGGCAACGTCGTACGTGCCGCCCTGGTTCAGGCCACCTGGACCGGCGACACCGCATCCATGGTCGCCAAACACGAGGAACACGCCCGTGAGGCCGCCCGGCAGGGTGCCAAGGTCATCGGGTTCCAGGAAGTCTTCAACGCCCCCTACTTCTGCCAGGTCCAGGAGCCGGAGCACTACGCCTGGGCGGAGCCGGTCCCCGACGGGCCCACCGTCACGCGCATGCAGGAGCTCGCGCGCGAGACCGGCATGGTGATCGTCGTCCCCGTGTTCGAGGTCGAGCAGTCCGGCTTCTACTACAACACCGCGGCCGTGATCGACGCCGACGGCACCTACCTCGGCAAGTACCGCAAGCACCACATCCCGCAGGTGAAGGGCTTCTGGGAGAAGTACTACTTCAAGCCCGGAAACCTCGGCTGGCCCGTCTTCGACACGGCCGTCGGCCGGATCGGCGTCTACATCTGCTACGACCGGCACTTCCCCGAGGGCTGGCGCCAGCTCGGTCTGAACGGCGCCCAGCTCGTGTACAACCCCTCCGCCACCTCCCGAGGGCTCTCCGCCTACCTCTGGCAGCTGGAACAGCCCGCGGCGGCCGTCGCCAACGAGTACTTCATCGCCGCGATCAACCGGGTCGGGCAGGAGGAGTACGGCGAGAACGACTTCTACGGAACCTCGTACTTCGTGGACCCGCGCGGTCAGTTCGTCGGCGCGACGGCGAACGACAAGACCGAGGAACTCGTCGTCCGCGACCTGGAC
Organism: Streptomyces aureus; assembly: GCF_000725495.1. Taxonomy (GTDB): domain Bacteria; phylum Actinomycetota; class Actinomycetes; order Streptomycetales; family Streptomycetaceae; genus Streptomyces; species Streptomyces aureus_B. The sequence continues at coordinate 218,738 of NZ_JNZD01000013.1, read as the reverse complement.
TTCGGCCTCATCGAGGAAGTACGCCAGCAGTGGGCATTCTACCGCGACCGCCGCCCCGACGCCTACGAAGGGCTGGTGCAGCCATGACCGATCTGTACACCCGGCACCAGGCCGTCCTGCCGGACTGGCTGGCCCTCTACTACGAGGACCCGATCGAGATCACCCACGGCGAGGGCCGGCACGTCTGGGACGCCAAGGGCAACAAGTACCTCGACTTCTTCGGCGGCATCCTCACCACGATGACCGCGCACGCCCTGCCCGAGGTCACCAAGGCCGTCAGCGAGCAGGCCGGCCGGATCATCCACTCCTCGACGCTCTACCTCAACCGGCCGATGGTCGAACTCGCCGAGCGCGTCGCCCAGTTGTCGGGCATCCCCGACGCCCGCGTCTTCTTCACCACCTCCGGGACCGAGGCCAACGACACGGCCCTGCTGCTCGCCACGGCGTACCGGCGCAGCAACCAGATCCTCGCCATGCGCAACAGCTACCACGGGCGGTCGTTCAGCGCGGTCGGGATCACCGGCAACAAGGGCTGGTCGCCCACCTCCCTCTCCCCGCTCCAGACGCTGTACGTGCACGGCGGCGTCCGCACCCGCGGCCCCTACGCCGGTCTCGACGACGCCGCCTTCATCGAGGCCTGCGTCCAGGACCTGAGGGACCTGCTCGGCCACGTCCGTCCGCCCGCCGCGCTGATCGCCGAGCCGATCCAGGGCGTCGGCGGCTTCACCGCGCCGCCCGACGGCCTGTACGCCGCCTTCCGCGAAGTCCTTCAGGAGCACGGCATCCTGTGGATCTCCGACGAGGTGCAGACCGGCTGGGGCCGCACCGGCGAGCACTTCTGGGGCTGGGGGGCCCACGCCGCCTCCGGGCCGCCCGACATGCTGACCTTCGCCAAGGGCATCGGCAACGGCATGTCGATCGGCGGGGTCGTCGCCCGCGCCGAGATCATGAACAGCCTCGACTCCAACTCCATCTCGACCTTCGGCGGTTCACCGGTCACGATGGCGGCGGGGCTCGCGAACCTCGGCTACCTCCTCGAACACGACCTCCAGGGCAACGCCCGGCGCGTCGGCGGCCTGCTCATCGAACGGCTCCGCGCGGTCGCCGCGCAGTTCGGCGGTGTGCGCGAGGTGCGCGGCCGCGGACTGATGATCGGCATCGAACTGGTGAAGCCGGGAACGGACCGGGCGCACCCCGAGGGAGCCGCGGCGGTCCTCGAGGCGGCCCGCGAGGAAGGCCTGCTGATCGGCAAGGGCGGCGGCCACGACACGAGCGTGCTGCGGATCGCCCCGCCGCTCTCGCTCACCGTCGCGGAGGCCGAGGAGGGCGCGTCGATCCTGGAACGCGCCCTGCGGCGGGCGCAGTAACGCACGAGCAGGGGCGGGTGAGCCGCGGCGGCGGCGGTGCCGGGAACCCGGCGCGCGAGGGTCCGGAGGTCCGGGCACGCGCCGGGTCCCCGGGACCGGCCGCAGCGCTCCGCAGGCGAACCGCGCCACGGACGAAGGGGAACGCCGCCATGACCACCGCCTTGGAACCCGCCCTCTCGGTACGCCAGGTGCTCGCCCTGGACCGGGTGCTCGCCGGAGAGCCCGAGGTGGTGGCCGGCGCCGGCCACCTCGACAGGTCCGTGCGCTGGGTGCACGTCGCCGAGGCCGCCGACGTGGGCGTCATGCTCAGCGGCGGCGAGATGGTCCTCACCACCGGGGTGCTGCTCGCGGGCGACCCCGACGCCCAGGCCGAGTACATCCGTTCGCTGCACCGCGCCGAGGCCGCGGCCGTCGTCCTCGGTCTCGGCCGGGCCTTCCCGGCGCCCCCGGAGGTGATGCGCCGGGCCGCCGAACGCTGCGGACTGCCGATGGTGGTGCTGCACCGGCCGTTCCCCTTCGCCGAGCTGACGGAGGAGGTCCAGTCCCGCCTGGTGCGGCACAAGTTCGCGGCCGTGAGCCTCTCCGAGGCCGTGCGCACGGCGCTCACCGCCCTGATCACCACCGGCGCCCCGCTCCAGCGCCTGCTCGACGAGATCGCCGTGCACGCGGCCTGTCCCGTCGTCGTCACCAACCTCGCCCACCGGGTCCTCGCCACCGCCGGCGAGCGCTCCGCCGTCGACGACGTCCTGCGCGACTGGGACCGCATCGCCCGGCAGGCACGGGGGTACCACCCGGGCCCTTCAGGCACGGGGGGAGGCAGCGAGGGCGACGGATGGATCCGCGCCGAACTGGGCGGACGCGGGGAGCGCTGGGGCCGGATCCTGCTCTGCGGGCACCGGGGCGACGCGGCGACCGGACGGCTGCTCGCCGACCGCGCCGCCGAGGCCCTGGTCCTGCACCGCATGCTCGGCGGTCCCGCCCACTCCTGGGAGGAGGAGTCCGCGCAAGGCCTGCTGACCGACCTGGTCAGCGGGGTCGTACCGGCCCGCCAGCTCCTGCCCCGGGCCCGGGCCGCCGGACTCCCGGTGAACCGCCGTACGTTCGTGCCGCTGGTCGTACGGGGCGGCGATCCCGCCCAGCTCGACCGGGTGCTGCGGCTGCTGGGGCTGCCGGGACTCGTCGCGGAACTGGCCGACGGCGCCACCGCCCTCCTGCTCAGCCTCCCGCGCGACCAGGACGCGGAGGCGCTGGCCGGGCACTTCGCCACCCGGCTGCGGCACGAGACCGGGGAACCCGCCACCGTGGCCGCGGCAGCGGCCCGTACCGCCTGGGACGACGTGCCCTCCGGGCTGCGGGAGGCCCTCCATGTCGCCGAGGCCGCCGCCGACACCCCCGCGGACGAGGACCGGCCCGTGCTGGTCCGGCTGCGGGACGTCCATCTGCGCGGTCTGGTCCGGCTGCTCCGGGACGACCCGCACGTCCAGTCCTTCGCGGAGCGTGAACTCGACGGGCTGCTCTGCGGACCCCGGGAGGACCCGCGGCTGCTGCCCGTCCTGCGGACCTATCTCGCCACCGGCCGCAACAAGTCGCGCACCGCCCAGCTCCACCACGTCAGCCGGCCCGCGCTCTACCGGCGCCTGGAGGCCATACAGGCCCGCCTCGGCGTCGACCTCGACGACTTCGAACAGGCCGCCTCCGTCCACATCGCCTTGCTCGCGCACGACGCGCAGCGACGGTGACACGAGGGCCCGCGACAGCGGCGCGGCCCGGCGGGCAACAGCGGTGAAACACAGGACCACTCGGACGCAACACGGCGCGACACGGAGGTGACACCGTGGAACGGCACAGCACTTCGGACGTGACACGGTGCAACTCAAAGAAGCGGCCCGGTCTTTCTAGTCTCCTCGGACACCGAGCGACCGGAGGTCCCGATGAGCAGAGTGATCCGCGCCGCCGTCTTCCAGACCGCATGGACCGGCGACAAGGAATCGATGATCCAGGTCCACGAGCAGGCGGCCCGCGACGCGGCCGCGCAGGGTGCTCAAGTCCTGTGCTTCCAGGAGCTGTTCTACGGACCCTACTTCTGCCAGGTCCAGGACAAGGAGTTCTACGCGTACGCCGAGCAGATCCCCGAGGGGCCGATCGTCCGGCGCTTCCAGGCGCTGGCGAAGGAACTGGGCCTCGTCCTGGTGCTGCCGATGTACGAGGAGGAACAGCCCGGCGTCCTGTACAACACGGCGGCCGTGATCGACGCCGACGGCTCCTACCTGGGCAAGTACCGCAAGACCCACATTCCCCAAGTGCCGGGATTCTGGGAGAAGTTCTACTTCCGGCCCGGCAACTCCGGCTGGCCCGTCTTCGACACGGCCGTCGGCCGGATCGGCGTCTACATCTGCTACGACCGGCACTTCCCGGAGGGCTGGCGGGCCCTCGGACTCGCGGGCGCCGAGATCGTCTTCAACCCCTCGGCCACCTCACGCGGTCTGTCCGGCTACCTCTGGCAGCTGGAGCAGCCGGCCGCGGCCGTCGCCAACGAGTACTTCGTCGGTGCGATCAACCGGGTCGGCCAGGAGGAGTACGGCGACAACGACTTCTACGGGACCTCGTACTTCGTGGACCCCGAGGCCCAGTTCGTCGGCGAGGTGGCGAGCGACAAGGAGAGCGAACTCGTCGTCCGCGACCTGGACATGGCCAGGCTCCGCGAGGTCCGCGACCGCTGGCAGTTCTACCGCGACCGCGCCCCGGGCGCCTACGGGCCGCTGACCGCACCCTGACCGCCCGGGCCGCTGCCCGCGTCCTGACCGTCCCGGCCGCTGCCCGCGCCCCGACCGTCCGGGCGGCCGGCCCCGCCCCGGCCGTGGGCGCGGCCGGCCGCTCCCACGCCCCCGACAGCCCCACCACGACCGAAGCGCACGCACGACCGGAAGGAGAGGGAGCATGAGCCGTACCGTCATCCGGGGTGGTCTCGTCATCACCGCGTCCGACGAGATCCACGCCGACGTCCTGATCGAGGACGGCCGGATCGCCGCCCTCGCCGCGTCGGGCACGCCCGCGGCCGAGTCGTGGACGGCCGACCGCGCCATAGACGCCACCGGCAAGTACGTGATCCCGGGCGGTGTAGACGCCCACACCCACATGGAGCTGCCCTTCGGCGGCACCTTCGCCTCCGACACCTTCGAGACCGGCACCCGGGCCGCCGCCTGGGGCGGCACCACCACCATCGTGGACTTCGCCGTCCAGAGCGTCGGCCGTTCCCTGCGCGAGGGCCTCGACGCCTGGAACGCCAAGGCCGACGGCAACTGCGCCATCGACTACGGCTTCCACATGATCGTCTCCGACGTGAACCAGGACACGCTCAAGGAGATGGACCTGCTCGTCGAGGAAGGGGTCACCTCCTTCAAGCAGTTCATGGCCTACCCGGGCGTCTTCTACAGCGACGACGGCCAGATCCTGCGCGCCATGCAGCGCTCCGCCGAGAACGGCGGGCTCATCATGATGCACGCCGAGAACGGCATCGCGATCGACGTCCTGGTCGAACAGGCGCTGGCCCGCGGCGAGACCGACCCGCGCTACCACGGCGAGGTGCGCAAGGCGCTTCTCGAGGCCGAGGCCACCCACCGCGCCATCAGGCTGGCCCAGGTCGCGGGCGCCCCGCTCTACGTCGTGCACGTCTCCGCGGCCGAGGCCGTCGCCGAACTCACCCGGGCGCGCGACGAGGGGCTGAACGTCTTCGGCGAGACCTGCCCCCAGTACCTGTTCCTGTCGACCGACAACCTCGCCGAACCGGACTTCGAGGGCGCCAAGTACGTGTGCAGCACGCCGCTGCGGCCCAAGGAGCACCAGGCGGCCCTGTGGCGCGGGCTGCGCACCAACGACCTCCAGGTCGTCTCCACGGACCACTGCCCGTTCTGCTTCGTCGGCCAGAAGGAACTGGGCCGCGGCGACTTCTCCAAGATCCCCAACGGGCTTCCCGGCGTCGAGAACCGCATGGACCTGCTCCACCAGGCCGTCGTCGACGGACACATCTCGCGCCGCCGCTGGATCGAGATCGCCTGCGCCACACCGGCCCGGATGTTCGGCCTGTACCCGAAGAAGGGGACCATCGCCCCCGGCGCCGACGCCGACGTCGTCATCTACGACCCGGGCGCCGAGCAGACCCTCTCCGCCGAGACCCACCACATGAACGTCGACTACTCGGCGTACGAGGGCAGGCGCGTGACCGGACGGGTCGAGACCGTCCTCTCCCGCGGCGAGGCCGTCATCACCGACCGGGAGTTCACCGGACGCGCGGGCCACGGCGTCTACACCCCCCGTTCCACCTGTCAGTACCTTCTCTGAGCGACCAGGAGTGGCGCCATGGACTTCGGACTCGTCCTGCAGACAGACCCCCCGGCCTCCCGTGTCATCGACCTGATGAAGCGCGCCGAGGCCAACGGCTTCACGTACGGCTGGACCTTCGACTCCGCCGTGCTCTGGCAGGAACCCTTCGTGATCTACAGTCAGATCCTCGCCAACACCGAGAAGCTGACGGTCGGCCCGATGGTCACCAACCCGGGCACCCGCACCTGGGAGGTCACCGCCTCCACCTTCGCCACGCTCAACGACATGTACGGCAACCGCACGGTGTGCGGCATCGGGCGCGGCGACTCCGCGATGCGCGTCGCCGGACGCAAGCCCAACACCCTGGCCCGGATCAGCGGTGCGATGAAGGTCATCCGAGCGCTGGGCCGGGGCGAGGAGGCCGACCTCGGCGGGACGGTCGTCAAGTTCCCCTGGGTACGGCCCGGGGCCGAACTGCCGGTCTGGATGGCCGCGTACGGCCCGAAGGCGCTGAAGATGACCGGCGAGGAGGCCGACGGCTTCATCCTCCAGCTCGCCGACCTCTACCTCACCGAGTACATGGTCAAGGCCGTGAAGGAGGCGGCGGCCGCGGCCGGACGCGACCCCGCCGAGGTGACGATCTGCGTGGCCGCGCCCGCGTACGTCACCAAGGACGACTCGCCCGAGGCGCTCGCCCACGCGCGCGAGCAGTGCCGCTGGTTCGGCGGCATGGTCGGCAACCACGTGGCCGACCTCGTGTCCAAGTACGGCGAGCACTCCGGCGCCGTACCCGACGAACTCACCGACTACATCAAGGCCCGCGAGGGCTACGACTACTCCCACCACGGACGCGCCGACAACCCCGACACCGCGTTCGTGCCCGACGAGATCGTCGACCGCTTCTGCCTGATCGGCACGCCCGAACGGCACATCGAGAAGCTGAAGGCGCTGCGCGAGCTGGGCGTCGACCAGTTCGCGGTGTACGACATGCACGACGCCCAGGAGGCCACCATCGACGCCTACGGAGCGCGGGTCATCCCCGCCGTGAGCGGGCGCTGACCGAAGGCCGTCCCCTCTGTCTCCCCTTCCCGCCGTCCCGGGAAGGGGATCGGGGTGCTTCCCCGCACCCGCCCAGTTCCCGCGACCCGAGGTGGTCCCCATGTCCTCAGACGCCCCCTCAATACCCGGACCGTCCACGACCCAGCAGACCTGCCCCGACGGCAGGGTCGCCCTCGCCGAGGGAGTCGTCCTGGACGACTCCCGCTTCGTCAACGACGACCTCGCGCCCGTCCCGATCGAGAGACGGACCTGGGGGGTCTACAACTATCTGAGCCTGTGGGTCGGCATGGCCCACAACATCCCGTCCTGGACCCTGGCCTCCGGCCTGGTCGCGCTCGGCATGGACTGGAAGCAGGCGGTCCTCACGATCGCCCTGGCGAACGTGATCGTGCTGGTGCCGATGGTCCTCACCGGCCACGCGGGCACCAAGTACGGGATCCCGTTCCCGGTGTTCGCCCGCGCCTCGTTCGGGCTGCGCGGCGCGAACCTGCCGGCGATGGTCCGGGCCGTGGTGGCCTGCGCCTGGTTCGGCATCCAGACCTGGATCGGCGGCGAGGGGATCTTCCTGCTGGCCGGGAAGCTGCTGGGCTCCGGCTGGCAGAACGCCTCGCACGTCGGCGGCTACCCGTGGACGCAGTGGCTGTCGTTCCTGATCTTCTGGCTGATCGAGATGGCGATCATCGCCCGGGGCATGGAGACGCTGCGCCGCTTCGAGAACTGGGCGGCGCCGTTCGTCATCGTCGGCGCGCTGGCCCTGCTGGTGTGGATGAGCGTGAAGGCGGGAGGCTTCGGGCCGCTGCTGGACCAGCCCTCGAAGCTGGGCTGGGGGAGCGACTTCTGGAAGGTCTTCTTCCCCGCTCTGATGGGCATGATCGGCTTCTGGTCGACGCTGTCCCTGAACATCCCGGACTTCACCCGCTTCGGCGGCTCGCAGAAGGCGCAGATCCGCGGCCAGGCCCTCGGACTGCCGACCACCATGACGCTCTTCGCGCTGCTGTCGGTGCTGGTGACCTCCGGCTCCCAGGCGGTCTACGGCGCCCCGATCTGGGACCCGATCGCGCTGGCCGCGAAGATGGACTCGACGGTCGGCATCCTGTTCGCCCTGCTCACCGTCATGATCGCCACGCTGTCCGTGAACATCGCGGCCAACGTCGTGTCACCCGCCTACGACCTCTCCAACCTCGTCCCCCGGTTCGTCACCTTCCGCACCGGCGCGATGATCACCGGAGTGGTCGGCATCGTCATCTTCCCGTGGAAGCTGATCTCCGACCCGCAGATCTACATCTTCACCTGGCTCGGCGTCGTCGGCGGTCTGCTCGGCACCGTGGCCGGCATCCTCATCGCCGACTACTGGATCGTCCGCCGCACGCACCTGGACCTCGCCGAGCTCTACCGCCCGCACGGCGCCTACTGGTACGCGCACGGCTGGAACTGGCGGGCTGTCACGGCCTTCGTGGTCGGCGGTCTCCTCGGTGTCGGCGGCTCCTACGGCGGCCCGTTCCCGGCGGACGGACTGATCCCCTTCCTCAAGCCGCTGGCCGACTACGGCTGGGCCGTCGGCCTCGCCTCCTCCCTCACCCTCTACACCGTGTTCAGCCTCGACGCCCGCCGTCGAGCGGCCTGACGGCAGGCGGGGCCCCGGTTGACCGGGGCCCCGCGACGGGTCGGGTTCACCAGGGGGTGATGCCCCAGCGCAGCGTGTGGTGATCGCCGGGCTCCAGGGCGACGACCGCGACCCCGTCGGCGAAGGCGTTCGGCGGGCAGGACATCGGCTCGACCGCGACGGCCCGGCGCCGCTCCGGCTCCGCGAGCGTGTCACCGGTGTAGATCTGGAGGTACTCCGTGCCCTCCGCCAGCCACAGGTCCACGCCGTGTCCGTCCGAGGGGTGGGCCAGCCGGACCACGGCCCTCCCGTCGGCGTCCCGCACGAGCGAACCGAACGGGGTGTCCAGCCGGTCCGCCCCGATGGCCCGCGGCTCGCGGAAGTCGTACGGGGTGCCGGTGACCGGCTCCTCCGCGACCGGGAGTCCCTTCTCGTCGGTGCGCAGCCAGGTCCCCGCCGGAACGGTGAGCGTGGCGTCGTCGACGGCGTCCGTGCCGACGGTGAGATAGGGGTGCTGGCCGACCCCGTACGGAGCGGTCTCATCGCCCTCGTTCCAGGCGGTCAGGGTGACCTCGAGGCCCGCGTCGTCCAGCGCGTACCGGGCCCGGACCCGCAGCCGGAAGGGATAGCCGGGCTGCGGCCACAGACCGGTCTCCAGCTCGGCAACGGCGGCGTCGGATCCGGTCACCTGCCAGGCGTTCCAGCGCAGCAGCCCGTGAATGGCGTTCCCGCTGTCGGGTTCGGACAGCGGCAGCCGCTGGTCCTCCCCGCGCCACCGGTAGCGCCCCGCGCCCACCCGGTTCGGCCACGGTGCGAGGATCTGGCCGTGCCCGCCGGTGATGAGGTCGTCCGGGCCGAACCCGTGGACCACCTCGCGGCCTTCGAAGGTGTAGGAGCGCAGGGCCGCTCCGAGTTCCACCACGTCCGCGGCGTGGCCGCCGTGTCGCAGCGTCAGCTGACGTCCGGTCATGTGCACGCGTCGAGGGTGCGAGCCGTCGCGCCGCGGCGCAAGCGGGACACGGGGGAACCGCCGGCCGTCACCCCCCGGAACCCCGTCCGGCGGCCGGACGCCGAGGAAGCTTCGTCCGTCCCGGTGACGCAGCCGGGCCAACGGCGCCCGTCCGGCGCGCCGGGTCCGTGCCCGGGCCGCGCGAGGTGCTTGGGTCGGAACGCCGCGCTGCACGAGCCGTCCCCCGAGCGCGTTCCCCTCAGCCCCGCCCCGAGCGGGGCAGACCGACGAGGTCCACGCGATGGGCGTCCATCTGCTGGACTACCTGAGGTTCGAGGACCTGGTGCCGCTCTGCCGGCGCGAGGGCCGCTGGTCCTTCCTGTGCGTCGTCGCACCGCTGAGGCTGCCGGGCGCCACCGGCTCCCCGGTGAACCCGATCGCCGTCCTGTGACCGCCCCGCGAGGAGCCGCACGGGACCGCCCGCGGGCGGCCCTCCTGAGGTGCCGCCCCGCCCGGCCCGCTGTAGCTTGCGAAGGACGGAACCGGACCCGCAGGGGCGGTGTCGCGGCCCTGCCGCCCCGCCGCCCCTGACCGCGCGGGCGGGCGCTGCAGGGCAGGCGCTGCAGGGCAGGCAACGACTCCAGATCGGACCCCTCGTGGCAGGCGATCAGACGTACGACGTCATCATCATCGGCACCGGCGCGGGCGGCGGGACCCTCGCCCACCGGCTGGCGCCGACCGGCAAGCGCGTCCTCATCCTCGAACGCGGCGACTACCTCCCCCGCGAGCGGGACAACTGGGACTCCACCGCGGTCTTCGTCAAGGGCAAGTACCGCGCGCCCGAGTACTGGTACGACAAGCATGGCAACGCCTTCCCGCCCGAGGTCAACTACTACGTCGGCGGGAACACCAAGTTCTACGGCGCCGCCCTGTTCCGGCTGCGCCCCGAGGACTTCGGCGAACTGCGCCACCACGGCGGGATCTCACCCGCCTGGCCCATCGACTACACCGACCTGGAGCCCTACTACTCCGAGGCGGAACAGCTCTACCGGGTGCACGGCCGGCACGGCGAGGACCCGACCGCAGGCCCGGCGAGCGCCCCGTACCCCTTCCCGCCCGTCGCGCACGAGCCGCGGATCCAGCAGCTCAGCGACGACCTGGAGAAGCACGGACTGCATCCGTTCCACCTGCCGATCGGCGTCGATCTGACCCAGGACGACGAGGGGCGGGCGGTCCACGGCAGCGCCTGCATCCGCTGCGACCGGGTCGACGGCTTTCCCTGTCTGCTGGGCGCCAAGTCCGACGCGCAGGTGATCTGCGTCGATCCGGCCCTGCGGCACGACAACGTCACGATGATCACCCGTGCCGACGTACGCCGGCTCGAGACCGACCCCACCGGCCGCACCGTCACCAAAGTGGTCGCCGAACTCGGCGACGGCACCACCGCGACCTTCGCCGCGGACGTCGTGGTGGTCGCCTGCGGAGCCGTCAACTCGGCTGTCCTGCTGCTGAGATCGGCAGGAGACCGGCACCCGGACGGACTCGCGAACAGTTCCGGGATGGTCGGCCGCCACTACATGCGGCACAACAACCTCGCCCTGATGGCGGTGTCGAAGGAACCGAACCCCACCCGGTTCCAGAAGACGCTCGCCCTGCACGACTGGTATCTCGGCGCGGACGACTGGGACTACCCGCTCGGCGGCATCCAGATGCTCGGCAAGTCCGACGCCGACCAGATCCACGGCGAGGCACCGCGCTGGGCCGGCGCCGTCTCGCCCGACATGCCCTTCGAGGTGATCGCCCACCACGCCGTCGACTTCTGGCTGTGCGGCGAGGACCTGCCGGACCCGGAGAACCGGGTGACCCTCGACGCCGACGGCGGCGTCCACCTCGCACTGGACGAGAAGAACAACATCGCCGGACTCGACCGGCTGCGCCACAAGCTCCAGGGCATGCTGGGCCGGCTCGGGATGCACGAGCACCATCTGCTCCCGCACAGCATCTATCTGCACAAGGGCATGCCGATCGGCGCCACCGCCCACCAGGCGGGAACCCTCCGCTTCGGCACCGACCCGAAGACCTCCGTCCTCGACGTCCATTGCCGCGCCCACGACCTGGACAACCTCTACGTGGTGGACACGAGCTTCTTCCCCAGCATCGGTGCCGTGAACCCGTCGCTGACCGCCATCGCCAACGCCCTTCGGGTGGGCGACCATCTCACCGCCCGGCTGGGCTGACAGGACGCCGGGGAGACCGCCCGGCGGATTCGGAAGGCTGCGATGGACCTGATCCACTTCCGGATGGTGACGCCGACTTCACTCACCCCGGGCGCTGTCGACCTGCTGGCCGCGGACGGTCGTGTCCTCAACCTCGTGGTCCTGCGGTCGGTGGCGAGCGCGCCGGACGGCGACGTGATCGAGTGCGATGTCGTCAAGGGCGCCGCGAACGAGGTGCTCGGCGGTCTGCGCCGGCTCGGGATCGACCGTGCCGGGTCCATCGCCGTCGACGACGTCGAGATCATGTTCTCGCGGCACGCGGAGCGGATCGAGGCCGACCAGCCCAGCACGCTCGTGCACACCCCGCTGTAGGCCGCCGTCGAGGCCCACATCCGGGCGGAGGGGACCTATCTGCCGTCCTTCTACCTGCTCCTGGTCATCGCCGGGATCATCGGGTCGGTCGGGATCATGTCGAACTCCCAGATCCTCATCGTGGCCGCCATGGTCGTCGGCCCCGAGTACGACGCGATCGTCAGCATCGCCCTGGGGATCGACCGGGGCAACCGCCGCCGGGTCCGGGAGGGCACGCGCGCCCTGGCGATCGGGTTCTCCCTGGCCATCGCCGTGACGCTGGGCTTCTCCGCGCTGTCGCGGGCGCTCGGGCTGGAGTCCGACGACTTCGAGCAGGGGCTGCGGCCCGTGTCCCAGCTCATCGACACGCCCGACCTGTTCTCCGTGGTCGTGGCCGCGCTCGCCGGGGTCGTCGGCATCGTCTCGCTCACCGAGGCGCGGGCGAGCGCGCTGCTCGGCGTCTTCATCTCCGTGACCACGATCCCCGCCGCCTCGGACATCGCCGTCTCGGTGGCCTTCGCCGACTGGCACGAGGCCAGGGGATCGCTGTTCCAGCTGCTGCTGAACGTGCTCGTCCTCGTGATCGTCGGCGTGCTCACCCTGCGACTCCAGCGGCGCTTCTGGCAGCGGGCCGGGCACCGGGCCGAGGCCGGGGAAGGCTGAGCGGGGACGCTCCCCGCCCCGCGGCCCAGGCTGCCGGGCGGTCCGTCAGCTCTTCGCGCCGCCCTTGAGCGCCGCCGTCGCGTCCTTGGCCGCCTTGATGGCGCCCTTGTTGATCTCGTCGGTACCGGGCGCCTTCTTGGTCTCGAAGTCGCTGCCGTTGTAGGTGACGACCACCAGCGCGTTGGACGCCCGGACGATCACCACGCCCTCCCGGGTCTCCTGCTTGTCCTCGGTGCTGAGGTTGACCACGGAGTAGGCCGCGTCGCCGAGACCCGGTACCGCTCCGCCGCCGCTCTTGTCGGCGACCCGGTCCTTGTAGGCCTTCTCCGCCGCCGCGTCCGAGTCCTTGATCTCGTACGAGACGTCCAGCCAGCGGTAGTCGAACTCCTTCAGCGCGTTCCACGAGCAGGTGCGGCGCACGGCCTTGTCGGTCGACGCGATCTCCTGGCCGGCCGTCTTGGCGCCGGGGACCAGGGACTTGATCGTCGCGACCTGGATGCCGCCGCACGGGGCGGGTGACGCGGTGAACGTCTTCACGGCCGCGGAGGCCGAAGGAGCCGACGGAGAGTCGGATGTCTGTTTTTGCGTCGATTTGTCCTCGGCGTTGGGGGTCGCTTCGGACGGGCCCGTCGCCAGGGCCCAGCCCGCGGAGGCGAGCAGAGCGACCGGCAGCAGGCGCGCGGCGAGCGCGAGCGGCAGAGGAAGAGAACCCAAAGCGCACTTCTCGTGGGGGATGGTGCGGAGGAAGTCCGCACTGCGGACGGGACGCCAGTGTCACATGAGTCGACGTGGTGCGGAAGGGTCGCCCGGCGTCATGCCCGTGTGATGACGGTGACTCACCTTGGCGTCGATTGACTGAAGCTGAGGCAAGATGTCTGTTTTGTTCGTCCTGAAGATCACCGCAATGTAGGGATCGGGTCGCTTCGCGCTCCGTCCATGCCGCGATCCGGGGGTGTCGGCCGGTGTGCCCCGATCGTGCGACGGTTCCGCGGGTGCGGCTCCCTGGGATCCCAACTCGCCCTGTGCGCAAGCGAGTCGACAGCCGGAAACGTGATGGGCCGCCGGCGGTTCGATGCCCTCCACGGAGCCGTCGTGCCATGATCGGGGAATGATCGCGACTAAGCGGCGGCGGGCCGGGACGACGGGCACCGCCGGACCCGTGGCCCGGTCCGAAGTCCCCACCGTCTCCTTACCTGCGCAGGGTGCTCGGTCCCGCGCCGCCGTCCGCCGGAGTGCGTGGACGCGTCAGGTCCTGCTGCTGTGCCTGCTCGCGACGGCCGCCGGAGGATGCGGCCTGTCCGCGGAGATCGACCGTGAGCGCGACCCCGGCCGGACCGCCGTCCCGGCGCCCTCGGAAACGTCCGACGACGGTTCCCTCGTCATCGAGGTGCCCGTGCCGTCGATGACCGCGCCGAAGACGCAGGACGGGCACTGCCCGGCGTCCGGTCTGCGCCTGGACACGGGGCCGGTCGACGCGGCCATGGGGCTCCGCGGCATGACGCTGACCCTCACCGACTGCGGCGAGCGGCCCTACAGGGTGAACGGCTACCCGGCCGTCCTGGACGTGCTCGACGACGGCGGCGCCCCGATCACGGGCGTGCGCGGAGTGACCGGGACGGACAAGGTGCCCATGGCTCCCGCCGACCCGGGTCCCAAGCCCTTCACCCTTCACCCGGGCCAGAGCGCTCGGGCGGCCCTGTACTGGAGGATGGCGGCCCAGGACGGCGTGTATCTGCGGCTGGCCCCGCAGAGGGGACAGCGGGCCGTCACCCTGAAGCTGACGGACCCCCTGGACATCGGCCCCGAGAACATCCTCGGAACGACGGCCTGGGAGCCCGCGCCCTGAACCAGCGGGCGCCAGGCCTTTCGCCCGGCCTGCCGTACGGGCCCGCGCGGGCCCTGGCAACGACGGCACCCGTGCCGCGAACCGTGGGCGTGGGGTCCTCGCCCGCCCTGCCTCAGGGGCCCGGGCTCTTCGCCCGCCCTGCCGTACTGACCCGGGCGGATGCCATAGTCGGGGCCGAGGCCGACCGCTCCCTACCGTCGAGGTGGCAGGCATGTTCACGACCCGACCCACCCTCCAGGGCACCTTCGGCATGGTGTCCTCCACGCACTGGCTCGCCTCGCAGTCCGCGATGGCGGTCCTGGAGGACGGCGGCAACGCCTACGACGCCGCCGTGGCGGCCGGGTTCGTCCTGCACGTCGTGGAACCCCACCTCAACGGCCCCGCCGGCGAGGTCCCGATCATCCTGGCCCCCGCGGACGGCCCCGTACGGGTGCTGTGCGGGCAGGGCGTCGCGCCCGCCGGGGCCACGATCGCCCACTACCGGGGACTCGGCCTGGAACTCGTCCCCGGGACGGGCCCGCTCGCCGCCGCCGTGCCCGGCGCGTTCGACGCCTGGATGCTGCTGTTGCGCGACCACGGCACGAAGTCGCTCGCCGACGTCCTGAAGTACGCGATCGGATACGCCGAGGACGGGCACGCGCCCGTGGAGCGCGTCGGCGAGACGGTGGACTCCGTCCGCGAGCTCTTCGAGACCGAGTGGACCTCCTCGGCCCAGGTCTACCTGCCGGGCGGCAGGGCGCCGCGCCCCGGCGAGCTGTTCCGCAACCCGGCCCTCGCCGCCACCTGGCGAAGGCTGCTCGACGAGGTCTCCGGTGCGGGGGACCGGGCCGCCGAGATCGACGCGGCGCGGGAGGTCTGGCGCCGCGGATTCATCGCCGAGGCCCTGGTCCGGCAGGCCGCGCGGCCCACCCTGGACAGCAGCGGCGAACGCCGCACCGGCACCCTGACGGCCGCCGACCTGGCCGGCTGGTCGGCGACGTACGAGGCCCCGGCGACCTACGACTGGCGGGGCTGGACCCTGTGCAAGGCCGGCCCCTGGAGCCAGGGCCCCGCCCTCCTCCAGCAGCTGGCCCTGCTCCCCGAGGAACTGCCCCGGTACGGATCGGCCGACTACGTCCATCTGCTCGTCGAGGGCTGCAAGCTCGCCATGGCCGACCGGGAGGCCTGGTACGGCGACGCGGCCGAGGTACCGCTCGGCGAGCTGCTGTCGGAGTCCTACAACGCCGCCCGGCGCCCGCTCGTCGGGGACAAGGCGTCGTACGAACTGCGCCCCGGTGCCCCCGGCGGCCGGGAGCCCCGGCTGAGCGGGCACGCGCGCGTGGCGGCCGCCGGGGAGCCCGGCTTCGACGCGCTCGCGGTGCCGGGCGCCGGTGAGCCCACGATGGCCCGCGCGGCCGCGGAACCCGAGGTGACGCCCGACGGAGTCACCCGCGGCGACACCTGCCACCTGGACGTCGTCGACCGCTGGGGCAACATGGTCGCCGCCACCCCGAGCGGCGGCTGGCTCCAGTCCAACCCGGTCGTCCCCGAGCTCGGCTTCCCCCTCGGCACCCGGCTCCAGATGGCCTGGCTGGAGGAGGGGCTGCCCAACTCCCTGACCCCTGGCCGTCGGCCCCGCACCACGCTGACCCCCTCCGTCGCACTGCGCGACGGAGTGCCGGTCATGGCGTTCGGCACCCCGGGCGGTGACCAGCAGGACCAGTGGCAGACGCACTTCTTCCTGTCCGTGGCACTGCGCCCCCGGGTGCGCGGCGGACTGGACCTCCAGGGCGCGATCGACGCCCCGAACTGGCACAACGACGGCTTTCCGAGCTCCTTCTATCCGCGCGGCATGCGTCCGGGCAGTCTCACCGTCGAGTCCCGCACGGACCCGGAGGTCGTGGAGGAACTGCGCCGCCGGGGCCACGACGTCACGGTCGCCGAGGCATGGTCCGAGGGACGGCTGTGCGCGGTGGCCCGTGATCCCGGGACCGGCGTCCTGTCGGCGGCGGCCAATCCGCGGGGGATGCAGGGGTACGCGGTCGGACGCTGAGGCCCGTCAGGGCCGCGGCGATCGCTCCGGGCCCGTCCGTGCGGCCCTCGGCGATCACTCTCGGCCCGTCCGTGCGGCCCGCGGAGATCACTCGCGGCACGCCCTTCCGGCCTGCGGAGATCACCTTCGGCCCGTCCGGCCTGCGGAGATCACCGACGCCGGGAATTCATGGGGATTCCACCCCAGGTACCCCGGAGGGGTGGGGATTGTCAGTGGCGCGTGCTGTCATGGAGCCATGATCGAAGACATCGAAACCATCGACGAGTTTCTCGCACACCGCGCGTCCGACGTGGAACGCGCCATCCGCAAGGCCGCCGCCGCCGAGATCATGCCCCGGTTCCGGCAGCTGTCCGCCGACGAGATCGACCAGAAGTCCGGCCCGCACGACCTCGTGACGGACGCCGACCGCCTGGCCGAGAAGCACCTCACCGAGGCCCTTCTCGCGCTGCTGCCCGGCTCGGTCGTCGTCGGCGAGGAGGCGGTGCACGCCGACCCGGCCGTCTACGAGGAGATACAGGGCACCGCGCCCGTCTGGATCGTCGACCCCGTCGACGGCACCCGGCAGTTCGTGAACGGCGATCCCGGGTTCTGCACGCTGGTCGCGCTCGTGCTGGACGGCGTGGTGCGGGCCTCGTGGACGTACGCGCCCGCCCGTGAGCAGTTCGCCACCGCGATCCGGGGAGGCGGGGCCGTGCTCGACGGAGTGCCGCTGCGCTCCGGGTCGCCCGCGGACGGCCGCGACCTCGAGGTCGCGACCTCCCACCCGGACTACACCACGCAGGAGCAGAAGCACGCGCTCCTCGGACTGCGCGTCGAGGGCGTCCGGCCGCGCCCGTGCGGTTCGGCCGGCCTGGAGTATCTGGCCATAGCCCGCGGCGAGCTGGACGCGACCGCCTTCTCCTGGGAGGCCAGCTGGGATCACGCGGCGGGGCTGCTGCTGGTCGAGGAGGCCGGCGGCGCCCATCTGACGCTCGACGGCGAGCCGTTCCGCGTCACCGGCGGCAACGCCCTGCCGTTCACGGCCGCCCGGGACGAGGCCACGGCCCGCCGGGTGATCGACCTGCTGGCGGCACCCTCGCGGCGGGCGGCGGCCGGCGCCTGAGCGCGGGCTCCATGGGCGGGGCGCCGCTGCGGGGCGGGGCGGGGCTGCGGGGCGGGCGGGGGCGACGCTCGGCCCGTCGCGGTCCGACGCCCGGCAGCGGCGCTCGGCCCGTCGCGGTCCGAGGCTCGGGCTGCTCCTTGTCCAAGGCTCGGGCTGTTCCGGTCCAACGCCCCGTGCCGTCAAGGGTGTCGGTCCCCCGGCATATCCTGATCCCCAGTGGCCGTCGGCTGACAAAGGAGTCCGAAGGTGCCGTCGATGCTCGATGCGGTCGTGGTGGGTGCGGGGCCGAACGGACTGACGGCTGCCGTGGAGCTGGCCCGCCGGGGCTTCTCGGTGGCCGTGTTCGAGGCCCGTGACACGGTGGGCGGGGGATCGCGCACCGAGGAGCTGACCCTCCCCGGATTCCGGCACGACCCCTGCGCGGCGGCACACCCGCTCGGCATCAACTCGCCGGCCTTCCGGTCGATGCCCCTGGACCGGTACGGCCTGGAGTGGCTGCACGCGGACCTGCCCATGGCCCACCCTTTCCCGGACGGCTCGGCGGCGGTGCTCGCCCGGTCCGTGGCCGAGACGGCGGCCTCCTTCGGCCCGCGCGACGCGGGCGCGTACCGCAGGCTCGTCGCGCCGTACCTGAGCAAGTGGGACACCCTGGCGCACGACTTCATGTCGCTGCCGCTGACCGCGCTGCCCCGCGACCCCGTCACCCTCGCCCGGTTCGGTCTGGCCGGGCTGCCGCCGTCGACCTGGCTGATGCGCCGCTTCCGCGACGAGCGGGCCAGAGCCCTGTTCTCGGGGCTCGTGGCGCACGTCATCGCGCCGCTGGAGGGCGTCGCCACGGGCGCCGTCGGCCTGGTCTTCGCCCTGGCCGCGCACGCCAGGGGCTGGCCCGTGGCCCGCGGCGGCTCCCAGTCCATCGCGGACGCGCTGACCGCCTATCTGAAGGACCTCGGCGGCACCGTCCACACGGACTACGAGGTGAAGCGTCTGGACGACCTGCCCCCCGCGCGGGCCTACGTCTTCGACACCTCGCCCCGGGCGCTGGCCCGCATCGCGGGCTTCGGGCGGTACTACGAGGGCTACCGGTACGGAGCCGGCGTCTTCAAGATCGACTACGCGCTGGACGGGCCCGTGCCCTGGACCGCCGAGGAGGCCCGCGCCGCCGGGACGGTCCAGGTCGGGGCGAGCCGGGCGGAGATCGCCACCGCGCTGAGGGCGGCCTCGCGCGAGGGCCGGGCGCCCGACGCGCCGTTCCTGATCACGGTGCAGCCGAGCGTCGTGGACCCGTCCCGGGCACCCGAGGGCAAGCACGTCTTCTGGGCCTACGGCCACGTCCCGAACGGCTGGACCGGAGACCTCACCGACGCGATCGAGCGCCAGCTGGAGCGGTTCGCGCCGGGCTTCCGCGACCGCGTGCTGGCCCGCGCGACCGCCGGACCGCCCGTCCTCGCGGCCCGCAACGCCAACTACGTGGGCGGCGACATCGCCTGCGGCGCCGCCTCCGGGCTCCAGCTCATGCTCCGTCCCAAGCTGTCGCTCTCCCCGTACCGCACCCCGCACCCCGCCGTCTTCCTGTGCTCCTCGGCGACCCCGCCGGGTCCCGGGGTACACGGGATGTCCGGGCACAACGCGGCGAAGGCCGTCTGGAGGAGGCTGAGACAGTCATGACCACGATCACGCTGGTGCAGGGGGACATCACCCGGCAGAGCGTCGACGCCGTCGTCAACGCGGCGAACTCCTCGCTGCTCGGCGGCGGAGGGGTCGACGGAGCCATTCACCGCCGCGGCGGCCCGGCCATCCTCGCCGACTGCCGGAAGCTGCGCGCCGGGCATTACGGCAAGGGTCTGCCCACCGGCCGGGCGGTCGCCACGACCGCGGGCGACCTCGACGCCCAGTGGGTGATCCACACCGTCGGTCCCCGCTACGCCCGGGAGGACGACCGCTCCGAGCTCCTCGTGTCCTGCTACCGGGAGTCGCTGCGCGTCGCCGACGAGCTCGGCGCCCGCACGGTCGCGTTCCCCGCGGTCTCCGCCGGCATCTACGGCTGGCCGATGGACGACGCCGCCCGCATCGCGGTGGAGACCGTCCGGGCCGCCGAGACCGACGTCGAGGAGGTTCGCTTCGTGCTCTTCGACGAACCGGCGTACGACGCGTTCGCCGGGCAGTTGGGGTGACGGGCCGGACGCGGGCCGCCGACCGCTGACCGGACGCGGGGTCTTGGTTCAGCCGAGGCGGCTCGGATCCGCCGGCGCGGCCCAGGGCGGCCCGGGGCATGCCAGGGTCTGTGCCGACCTCGGGTTCCGTGCCGGCCTTGGGTTCCGTGTCGGGCCCGAGTCGCGTGTCGGGCCCGAGTCGCGTGTCGGGCCCGAGTCGCGTGTCCGCCGGTCGCCCGCGGGGCCCGGCCGTGTGGAGGCGGGCCCGATCACAGGAGCAGGTCGACCACCAGCGGCCGGTGATCCGAGACCGGAGTGCTCGGCGCGTGCGCGCCGGTGACCGCGCCCGGGTCGATCCCGGTGGCCAGGACGTGGTCGAGCTGGACCAGGGGCCGGTGCGCCGGATACGTGGGCGTGCGGGCCAGATCCCGCCAGCCGCGCCGCGCGCCGACACCGGGCCGGCCGGGACGCCCGCCTCCGGGGCCGGACCGGCCGCCGCCCAACGGCCCCGCCGGGCCGAGGACGGTGCGGGGAAGCGCGCCGGGCAGGTTGAAGTCGCCGAGCAGCACCCGGGGGCCGGGCAGATCGGCGGTCCAGGAGCGGACCGCGAGCAACTGGCGGACGTTCCAGCCGGGCACGAACGACAGGTGCAGTGCCACCACGGTGAACGGACCGCGGCTTCCCTCGAGCACCGCGGCGAGTGCGGCCCGGGGCTGGTCCCGCGACACCGTGAGCCCGCGGCGGCCGGGCGTCCGCAGCGGCATGGGGACCGGCGCCGGGGCCAGCCGCCGCGCCCTCCAGTGGAGTACGGGCAGCCGGGACAGCAGGGCGACACCGTGCGAGGGCGCCCCCTCGCCCGCCTCGGCCTCGCGCGGACCGTACACGCGCAGGCCGGGCTCGGACGGCTCCGGGACCCAGCCACCGCCCGGCCGCGCCATGCCGTGGAACGCGGACGCGTAGCGCCAGTGGGGTGCGCCGGCCCCCATGGCCGCGGCGAACGCCTGGTCCACCCCGCCCGACCGCTCCTGCAGCCGGTCCACCTCCTGCAGGGCCACCACGTCGGCGTCCAGCGACGCGACGGCGCGAGCGAGCGGTCCGGCGGGGCCGTCGGCCGCCCGCACGGAGACGGGGCTGCCGTCCACCAGCGTCCGGCCGTGCAGCACGTTGAACGTCGCGAACCGCACCCGCCCGGAGCGCGCGAGGCCGGGGCGACCCGTCTCGGAAGGTGTCATGACCGCGACCGTAGCGCGCCCCCGCACACCACGCCCTGAAAGCTGGTGTGCGGCGCGGGGCCCGTCGCGGCCCGGCTCACCAGCCCCGCAAGGTGTTCGCCCGGCTCATCGACCCGGCAGAGTTCTCGCCCCGCTCAAGCCCGGCAGGGTGCTCACCCCGCTCACCGGCCCGCCACGGTGCTCGCCCCGCGCACCGGCCCGGCAGGGTGTCGCTCACCAACCCGGCAGGGTTCCGGCCAGCAGCTGGACCAGGTCTCCCGTCGCGTCGGCCGCGCCCAGTGCCGGCAGGGCTCCGAGTGCGAGGACCGCCGCGCCGACGGACCTCATGACCGGCGGCGGAGCCGTCCGCAGGGCCGCGATCCGGCGGGTGACGGCGTGCTCGGAGAAGTGCAGGGCGCATCCCGGGCGGGCCCGCTGGGAGACGAGCGCGGCACGCGCCAGGGCGCGGGCCGTCGTGTTCCGGTCGCCGACGGCGGACGCCGCCTCCTCGTCGGCCCAGCGCTCCAGCAGGAAGGCGACAGTGTCACGGACGGGGGTGAGCAGCGGGTTCGCCGCCGCGGCCAGGGCCACGGCGGTCGAGAGCACCGCGTGCCGGTGCGTCAGATGGGCGCGCTCGTGCGCGAGCAGGACCCGTCGCTCGGCGGGTTCCAGCGCACTGAGCATCGCGGCCGTGACCAGGATCCGGCCCGGTCTGCCGGGGATCGCGAAGGCTTGCGGGCTCGGCGAGGCAGCAACGACGAGTTCGCTGTCCGGGGGGTGTCCCTCGCACAGTCGGTGCAGCACCCGGCGGGTTGCGAGGTGTGCGCGCACCACACGACGGACGCGGTGTCCGACCACGGCGAGCGCGGCCACCGCCAGGACGGCGACGGTCTCAGGAACGGGCTCGGGCAGGATCCGGCCCTCCTCGCCCGCCTCGGCGATCACCGCGGGCGCCTGGTCGACCAGGGTGGCGCCGAGCAGCAGCAGCGCCCAGGTGGAGGCGGCCGCGGTCAGCGCGGCGGCCGTGACGAG
This sequence comes from Streptomyces aureus, assembly GCF_000725495.1. Lineage (GTDB taxonomy): Bacteria > Actinomycetota > Actinomycetes > Streptomycetales > Streptomycetaceae > Streptomyces > Streptomyces aureus_B. The sequence goes on along the minus strand of NZ_JNZD01000013.1, from coordinate 196,837 downwards.
GACGCGGGCCGCGAGGCCCGGCGACACCCGCCGGCCGACCGCCGGGGCGACCGAGGCGAGGAGCAGCGCCAGCACGAGCGGGACGTACACGTCGATCCTCACGGCCCGGTCCCTCCCAGGAGGTCGCGCAGGGCTTCCTCCTCCTGGCGGCTGAGGCCGGTGACGAACTGCTGCAGGGCCGCGATCGGGTCGGGTCCGCGGTCGAGCGCCTCGTGCATGGCCTCGGCGGTCAGCTGCGCCGCGTTCTTCGCGGGGCGGTAGGCGCCGCGGCGGCCGTCAACGTCCCGCAGCACCAGACCCTTGTCGTACAGACGTTTGAGGATGGTGTGCACCGTGTTGTAGGCGAGTCCGCCGCCGATCTCGGTCTGGATCTCGGCGGGCGTCAGGGCGTCGTCGGTGGCCCACAGGGTGGCGAGGACCTCGCTCTCCAGCTCGCCCGCGCTGCGCCGTTCCGCCCTTCCGTGGGGACCTGTGCCAGCCATGCCCGTCACCTTACAGCGCGTAGTCAAGGCCGGAACGGCGCCGGTCCGGGGCCGGTGCCGCGACCCGTGACGGGGCCCGTGTCGCGCTCCGTTCGGGCACGCCCGCCGCAGGCGCACGTCCCCCGGATGCCCGTCGTGTGCGGCATCTTGTTCCGGTGGGCGGTAGTTTGTCCGTGATTCCCTGGGTCACCGCTTCACCCTACGTCTTGTAGGGTGAAAAAACCCTACAGCGTGTAGGGCTGAAGGGTGGACGATGGCCAAGACCCTGAACGTCCCGCTCATCGGCACCCGGCGCCCCCGGTCGCCGGACGGGACGGTCCGAGCGCTCCGGCACCCCGGTGGCCTGGGCCCGCTCGCCCTGGTCGCGGCCGCCTTCGTCCTGGCCCAGCTGGTTCTCGTGCGCCCCGGGATGGGTCTCGGCTGGGACGAGACCGTGTACGTCAGCCAGGTCTCCCCGCACGCCCCCGCCGCCTTCTTCAGCGCGCCCCGGGCCCGCGGGGTCCCCCTGCTCGTCGCACCCGTCGCCGCCTGGTCGTCCTCCACCCCGCTGCTGCGGATCTACCTCGCCCTGCTCTCCGGACTCGGCCTCTTCGTGGCCCTGCGCGTCTGGCGCGGACTGTTCCCGGTCCGGGTCGTCGCCCTGGCGGGCGCCCTCTTCGCGACGCTGTGGGTGACCCTCTTCTACGGGCCGCAGGCCATGCCCAACTACTGGGTCGCGATCGGCGCCCTGGTCTGCGTCGGCTGTTTCCTGCGCGCGCAGGCGGGGGGCCGCGACCGCGCGGCGCTGTGGGGGACCGGACTCGGCGCCGCGCTGATGGCGTGGATGCGGCCCCCGGACGCGGTCTGGGTGACGCTGCCCCTGCTCGTCCTCGCCGTGGCGGCCCCCCGGTGGCGCCGGGCCCGGCCGCTGCTCGCCCTGGTCGGCGGCCTGCTGGCCGGGGCGGCCGAGTGGATCGTCGAGGCGTACGTGTCCTACGGCGGCCTGGGGCAACGGCTCTCCGACGGTTCTCGCATCCAGGGCGGCCTCGGCTGGAACATCGCCGTCGGCGACCAGATGCGCAGCCTGGGCGGACGCGTGCTGTGCCGTCCCTGCAACGGCGGGATGCCGAACCCCGTGGTGATGACGTGGTGGTTCGTCCTGCCGCTGATCGCCGCCCTCGGCCTGGTGATCGCTTTCAGGGCCCGCCGTCCGGCACCCACCCTGCTCCTTCTGGCCTGCGCCACGACGGCCGGGATCCCCTACCTCTTCATGATCGGGTACGCGGCCCCGCGCTTCCTGCTGCCGCTCTACGCCCTCGCCGCGATCCCCGTCGCCGACGCCCTCGTCCATCTGGTGACCGCCCGCGGCGGCCGGTGGCGGCCGGTGCTCGTGACGCTGGTGGCCGCCGGTCTCGCCGGGCATCTGGCGGTCCAGTTCGCGGTGCTCCAGGCCACCGTGCGGCGCACCACCGACAGCCACCACGGCTGGGCGGTCACGGCGGCGACGCTGCACCGGCTCGGCGTGCGGCCGCCCTGCGCGCTGACCGGCAACCAGTCCGTGCCCATCGCCTTCTACGCGGGCTGCTCCTCCGTCGCGACCGGCGGCCACAACGCCAACGCCACCGCGGCGGGCATCACGCGCTCCGCCCGGCACATGCCGGTCGCCGTCGTCACCGCGCCGGGAGCCGAGCCGCCCGGATACGCCCGCGCCTGGGCACCCCACCGGGCCGGTGACGTCGACGTCTACGTGTCGCCGGGAGCGGGGAACCGGACACCGTGAGACTTCCGTCGAGAACACCCACGGACGCGCCCACGGACCGGGTACGGGCGGCCCGCCGTGGCCGGGCCGCCGGCACCGCCCGGGTCCCGGGCGGTGGGCCCGGGGCCACCCCGGCCGGCATCACGGCCGGGAGCGGGCCGGCCGGCGGTGTCGACCAGGCCGACGCGGTCCCCGGCCCGTCGTCCGGCGGCCCCGGGCCGTTACCGCCCGGACCCCTCCCCGGCCCGGGCGCGCCGTCGTCGCCCGCGGTCGAGTGCGATGGGAGTGCCACCGGCAGGCGGCCGTCCGGGCGGGACCGGCGGATGGGCTGGCACGCGCTGCTCTCGCTGCTCGTGCTGCTGTGCGCCGCGTTCCTCGCCCACCGGCACTGGCCGGTGATCGCGGCGGGGGCCGCCCGGCTCACCCACGCCGACCGGGGCTGGTTGCTGGTCGCGACCGCCGCCACCCTGGCGACCTGGGCGTGCTCGGCCCTCGCCCAGCAGGGCGCGGTGCCGGAACCGCTGCCCGCCGGACGGCTGGTGGCGGTGCAGTTCGCGGCCGCCTCCGCCAACCACGTACTGCCCTCGGGGCTCGGCGCGGGCGCCGTGAACCTGCGGTTCCTGACCCGCTGCGGACTGCCCCTCACCCGTTCCGCGACCGCCCTCGCCGTCAAGGCCTGCGCGGGAACCGTGGTCCGTGCCCTACTGATCGGCGGCCTCGCCCTGGCCTGCCCCGGGGCGCTGCGACCGCCCAGGCCGGCGGCGAGCGCCTGGACCGTGGCCAGCTGGGCGGCCGCCGCCGTGGCCGTGGCCGTCGCCGCGGCCCTGCTGGCGAGGCCACTGCGGCGGGCGGTGCGCTGTGTGCTCCGCGACGTCCGCGCCGTGCACGAACTCCCCGCACGGGCCGCCGCGCTGTGGGGCGGCTCGCTCGCCTTCGCGGCGCTGCACGCCACCGTGGTGATCGCCGTCGGGCAGGCCGTCGGACTGCCGCTGTCCCCGGCCCGGGTGGCCCTCGTCTACCTCGCCGCGAGCAGCGCCGCCGTGCTGCTGCCGACTCCGGGCGGCCTCGGCTCCCTGGACGCCGCCCTCGCGCTCGCCCTGACACTCGCGGGCGCGCCGGGCGACGCGGCGGCTTCCACCGTGCTCGGATACCGGCTGCTCACCGTATGGCTCCCGCTGATCCCGGGGCTGGTCGCGCTGGGCGTGCTGATCCGCCGCCGCGTGCTGTGAACCCCCCGGGGGGCACGGGCGTACGACGGTCAGGAACCGTTCAGGCGCCCGCTGACAGCCTCGAACCCATGAGCGCCCGCCGACAGCCTCGAACCGATGAGCTACGAGACGACGGAGCCTCAGGGACTCCCGAGGCGCCCGGCCGCGGCGCCCCGCACCGGGTCTCCGCCGTGCTGTTCGCCCTCGCGATCGGCGCGGTCGCCGTGGCGCACTTCGCCCTCGGCCTGAACGCCGTGCTCAGCACCTGACCGCGTACGTCCTGACCCGGCCGCTGGGCGCGTCGGTCGGCGACCACCTCGCGCAGCCGACCGGAGACGGCGGCGGTCTGGGCCTGGGCACCGTCGTCACCCGTGTGCTGTTCCTGACCGTGATCCTCGGGCTGGTGGTCTTCCTCGCGATCGCCCGGCGGGACGTGTCCGCCGCCGACCGGTCCGCCCTCCGGGCGAACTGAGCGCGGGCCGCTCCCGTCGGGCCGCCCTCACCCCGCCGGGAGCCCGACCACGAAGGTCGCGCCCGGGGTGCCCGCCTCCTCGTGGTGGACCTCGCCGCCCGCGGACCGGGCCAGGCGCCGCGCCAGCGGCAGCCCGAGGCCCGCTCCGCCGTGTCCGTCCCCGGGATCGGCGCGCCGCCCCGGCAGGAAGAGGTACGGCGCGAACGACGCCGGGACGCCCGGTCCGTCGTCGCCGACCTCCACCCGGACGCCGCCGGGGCGCGCCGCGGCCCGGATCACGACCCGGGAGCGGGCGTGCCGCAGCGCGTTGTCGAGCAGCGGGCTGACGATCCGCTCCAGCAGGGCGTCCGGCACCCCGGCCACCAGCCCCGCGTCCGGACCCTCGACGGCGATCTCCACCTCCGGCGGGGCCGCCGCGGCCCGGTCCGCGAGCCGGCGCAGCACGGGCACCACCTCGCCGGTGCCCGGTACGGCGGCGGCGCTGTCGCGGGCGTCGTCCAGCAGCGTGTCGCAGATCGTGCGCATGGAAAGGGCCGCGTCCGCCACCGCCTCGTGCGCCGCCCGGGTCTCCTCGGCCGACCGCGGCCGCGACCGCAACCAGTCGAGCTCGGCGATGATCCGGGCGAGTGGGTTGCGCAGTTCGTGCGACAGCTCCCGGGTGAGCTGGCGCTCATGGCGCAGCAGGGCCCGGATGCGGTCGAGCAGCGCGTCCAGCGATCCGCCCAGCCGGGCGAGTTCGTCGGGCCGGGCGACGCTCCCGAAGCGTTCCTCGGAGGCCACGGCGCTCCACCGGGTCGCCTGGTCGGTCATGGTGCGCACGGGACGCAGGGCGCGCCCCACCGCGAGCCGGGTGAGCGCGTACGTGCAGGCGAGCATGACGGCGTCCAGGGCGAGCGAGGCGAAGAGCAGGGTGTCGGCCGAAGCGCGGTAGGGGGACAGGTCGAGCGCGGTGACGACGGTCGCCCCCGTCCCTTCCCCCGGCACCGGCCGCGCGCACAGCCGGACCGGGCCGTGCCCGCCGGAGGTGACGCAGCCCGTCCCGCCCCGGGCGGCGAGTGCGCCGGCCGCGCGGGTGAGCCGGCCCGTGGCCGAGGCCGACGGGGGCCGTTCCAGGAGCCGGCCGCCCGCGTAGATCCACACGTTCGCGTCGAGCAGTTCCTCGCCCGGGGTCTCCAGGAGGCGGACCCGGGGGCCGCTGGTGTCGACGGTCGCGGCGACGGCGGTGCCCCGGGTGCGCAGTTCGTCGTCCGCCTGGTGCTGGAGCCGCTGGCGCACGACCGTGTTGAACGCCACCGTGAGGATCACCATCAGCAGGGTGGCCGTCGTCAGCGCGACCAGCGAGAGCCGGCCCCGCAGGGTCCCCGGCCGCCGCCGCAGGACACGTTCGCCACAGGACACGGCCCGCGCCCCGGAAACCGCGGGGAGCCCGTTTCCGGAGGCGGCCGGGGACACGGCCCCGGAACCCGGCGCGGACCGAAGCCGCGCGGGGGAGTGGTCCCGGCTCATGACAGCCGGTGTCCGATGCCCCGGGCGGTGGTGACCGTCAGCTCGCTGCCGCCGTCGCGGAGCTTGCGGCGCAGCCGGGTCAGATACTGGTCCAGCGTGTTGTCGCTGACCTGCGCTCCCTCCGGCCAGCCGGCCCGGGTCAGCTCCCGCCGGCCGACGATCGCCCCGGACGCGGCGACGAGCGCGGCCAGCAGACGGAACTCCGTCGGGGTCAGCGCGACCTGGTGCCCCCGCACGGTCAGGGTGTGCGCGACCGGGTCGAGGACCAGGTCGCCGGCGGTGCCCGACGGCCCCGGTCCGGCGCGCTTGAGGGCCGCCCGCAGCCGGGCCGCCAGCTCGGTCAGATGGAACGGCTTGGGCAGATAGTCGTCGCCCCCGGCCGCGAAGCCGGCCAGCCGGTCGGTGAGGTGGTCGTGGGCCGTCAGGAAGATCACGGGGGAGAGGAAGCCGTTGGCCCGGATCGCCTGGCACACGTCCCGTCCGTCGGCGTCGGGCAGGCCGACGTCCAGGACGGCCGCGTCGATGCCGTCCCCGGCCAGCCGCAGCGCGGTCGCGCCGTCCTGGGCCGGCACGGTGTCGAAGCCCTCGTCCCGCAGCCCGCGCCGCAGGACGTCACGCAGCGCGTGGTCGTCCTCGACGACCAGGATCCGCCGGCGCATACGGCCCGCTCACCCGCTCTTCGCGAGCCGGGGGGCCAGGAGCAGGGCTCCGAGCCGCGAGGCCGCCAGCGGGTGTCCGGAGAGGTCGGGCAGCCGCGGCAGGAACGCCGCCAGGGCCATCGCGACCAGGGTGCCGACGAGCACACCCGCCGCCACGTCGTGCGGATAGTGCACCCCCACCCAGACCCGCGAGGCGGCCATCGCGCCGGCGGCCACGAGGGCCACGGTGCCCAGGCGCCGGGAGATGTAGAACAGCGCGACGGCCGCAGCGGCCGCGATCGCCGCGTGGTTGCTCGGGAACGACCAGTCGCCGTGGGCGGGACAGGCCTCCAGCGTCGCCACCTTCAGGCTCTGGCACGGCCGGTCCTCGCGCACCAGCGACTTCACGCCGAGGTCGGCCAGGTACGCCACGACCACGACGACCGGCACGGCCAGCGCCGCCAGCGCGGCCCGGGGGCTTTGCCGCCGGGCCCGCCACCACGCCAGCACCATCAGCACGGCGAACAGGCCGAGCCCGTAGGACGACCAGAAGGACACGAGGCCGTCGAACCAGGAGGGGGACTCCTGCGCGAGACCGGTGACGTACCGGTAGGAGGATCCGTCGATCGCGGATCCGTCGAATGCCAGGATCATCCCCGGACCTCCTCCTCGTTCGTGGCGCCCCGCCGGCGCGAGCGGTACAGCTCGGCGGCGAGAGGGGCCAGGGACACCAGCACGATGACGGCGACGATCGGGAGCAGATAGCGGTCGACGTTCGGGATCGAGGAGCCCAGCGCGTACCCGGCGAGGGTCAGGCCGAGGCTCCAGACCAGGCCGCCGGCCACCTGCCACACGGTAAAGGTCCGCACCGGCACGCCCAGGGCACCCGCCATCGGGTTCAGCACCGTACGCACGACGGGGACGAAGCGGGCCAGCACGATCGCCTTGGCGTGGCCGTACCGCCCGAGGAGTTCCTCGGCGCGGTGCGCGCCCGCCGTCAGCCGGGGGGAGGAACCGCGGGCGAGCAGGGCGCCGCCCGCCTTCCGGCCGATCAGATAACCCGTCTGGGCGCCGACGAGCGCACCCACGGCCGCGGCGATCAGCAGCGGGGGCAGGGACAGCTTCAGGCCGTGCTGCCCGGACCCGGTGCAGAGCAGCCCCGCCGTGAACAGCAGCGAGTCGCCGGGCAGGAAGAAGCCGATCAGCAGGCCGGTCTCCGCGAACATCACCACGCCCACGCCCAGCACACCGAAGGCGGCGAGCAGGGACTGCGCGCTGAGAATATTCACGGCGAGGTCGGACGCTGTGAACAATGGTGCGGCCATCGTCGCGGTCCCTCTCATACTGGAAGGGGCGGGCACGGTCGAGACGCCCGACTGACTACAATTCTGTAGACGGTCTACTGAACTGTAGACGATGGCGGGGTGAGGAACGTTCCCATGGGCAGTGACAAGGACGAACGCCGGCCGGCCGGCGAGCTGGAGGCCAGCGTGATGGCGGCCCTCTGGGCCGCGGGCGTGCCGCTCACGCCGGGACGCGTGCAGAGCGAGCTGGACTCGGGCCTGGCCCGCACGACGGTGACGACGATCCTCTCCCGGCTCCACGAGAAGGGCATCGTCGGCCGCGAGCGGCTGGGCCGCGGCTACGCCTACTTCCCCGTCCAGGACCCGCACGGCCTCACCGCGCGCCGCATGCACACCGAACTCGACCGCGACGACGACCGCGGGACCGCGCTCGCCCGCTTCGTCGCCCAGCTCAGCCCCGACGACGAGCGCCTCCTGCGGGACCTGCTGGAGCCGGACCTCGACGTGCGTCCGGAACCGGGGGAAGGATGATCCTTCTCCTGATGGTCCCCCTGCTGGTCCCCTTCGCGCTGGGGCCGGTGGCCCGCCGCTGCCTGGACCGGCTCACCCCCGTGGCCGCCCTCTGGTCGGTGACCCTCGCGCTCGTCGTGCTGGCCGGGGCCTCCGTCGCCTCGCTGGGCGCGCTGGTCCTGACGGGACTGCTCAAGGTGCCGCTGTTCGCCGGCCTCGGCGACCTCGTCCACCCGCTGCGCACCGCCTCGGACCTCGTCGTCCTGCCCGCGGCCGCCGCCGCGACCGGGGTGCTCACCGTGGGCGCCTGGACCGTCGTCCGCTCGGCCCTGCGCCAGCTGCGCGCCTTCCGCAGCGCGCGCCACCAGGCCGACCGCCGTCCCGCCGCGGGCGACCTGTGCGTCATCGAGTCTCCGCACCCCGACGCCTACGCGCTCCCGGGCCGGCCGCACCGCATCGTGGTCACCACCGCGATGCTGCGCAGCCTCGGCGCGGACGAGCGCGAGGCCCTCTTCGCCCACGAGCGGGCCCACAACGCGGGCGGCCACCACCGCTTCCTCGTCGTGGCCGAGCTCGCGGCCCATTGCCACCCGGGACTGCGCGGCGTCCGCGCGAGCGTCGCGCTCGCGGCGGAGCGCGCCGCGGACGAGGCCGCGGCACTCGCCGTCGGGGACCGCAGACTGACCGCCCGGGCCATCGCCCGTGCCGCCCTGGCCGCCGACGGGGCCCGCACCCGGCGCCCCGACTTCGCCGCCGCGGCCACCACGGGCCCCGTCCCCCAGCGGGTCGCCGCCCTTCTCGCCACGCCCCGCCGCCGTCCCCGCGCGGCCGCCCTGATCGCCCTCCTGCTGGCCGCCTGCGCCGCCGTCTCGGCTGGTGCCTCGGGGGCCGGAGTCATCGCCTTCCACCACGAGGTGGAGGTCGCCCAGGGCGAGGAGGCCCGCTGAGCCGAGAAGCCGCCGTCACGCCGCGGGCCGCCGGTCCGGTGCGGGGGAGCCGCCCCTCGCAGGTCGCCGCGCAGGCCGCCGGACACTTCGCCGGACGGCCGCCGGGCGGGAAAGGTTGATGTCGGATTCTCGCCAGCCCCCGCCCTCCGCAGTGCCGGATGCTTGAGGCATGCAGAACGGGATGCACACGGACACGGAGCGCTGCGTGCGTGCCGTCCAGTCGAAGGACGCGCGTTTCGACGGATGGTTCTTCACCGCGGTGACGACGACGAGGATCTACTGCCGGCCCAGCTGCCCGGTCGTACCGCCGAAGCCCCAGAACATGACCTTCTACCCCAGCGCCGCCGCCTGCCAGCAGGCCGGCTTCCGGGCCTGCAAGCGGTGCCGCCCCGACACCAGCCCCGGCTCGCCCGAATGGAACCACCGCGCCGATCTGGTGGCCCGCGCGATGCGGCTGATCGGCGACGGAGTCGTCGACCGCGACGGAGTGCCCGGCCTCGCCGCCCGGCTCGGCTACAGCACCCGCCAGATCGAGCGGCAGCTCCTCGCCGAACTCGGCGCGGGACCCCTGGCGCTCGCCCGCGCCCAGCGCGCCCAGACGGCCCGGCTGCTCATCGAGACGACACCGCTGCCCATGGCCGAGATCGCCTTCGCCTCCGGCTTCTCCTCCATCCGCACCTTCAACGACACGGTCCGCGAGGTCTTCGCGCTGTCCCCGAGCGAGCTGCGCGCCCGCCTGCCCCGCCACCGGGCCGGAGCCACGGCGGCCCCGGGCCTGCCCGGCGTGCTGAACCTCCGGCTCCCCTTCCGCGCCCCGCTCAACCCCGACAACCTCTTCGGACACCTCGCGGCGACCGCCGTACCCGGGGTGGAGGAGTGGCGCGACGGTGCCTACCGGCGGACCCTGCGGCTGCCGTACGGGCACGGCGTCGCCGCTCTGACACCGATGCCGGACCACATCGCCTGCCGGCTGACCCTCAGCGACCTGCGCGACCTGTCCGTCGCGATCAGCCGCTGCCGCCGCCTGCTGGACCTGGACGCCGACCCGGTGGCGGTCGACGACCAGCTGCGCACGGACCCGCTGCTGGCCCCGCTCGTCGACAAGGCCCCCGGGCGCCGGGTGCCGCGCACGGTCGACGAGGCCGAGTTCGCCGTACGGGCGGTGCTCGGACAGCAGGTCTCCACCGCCGCCGCGCGCACCCACGCCGCCCGCCTGGTCACCGCCCACGGCTATCCGGTCGACGACCCGGAAGGCGGCCTCACCCATCTGTTCCCCGCGCCGGCGGCGCTCGCGGCCCTCGACCCCGAGTCGCTCGCGATGCCGCGCACACGGCGCGCCACCTTCACCACGCTGGTGGGCCAACTCGCCGACGGAACCCTGCACCTGGGAGTGGAGAGCGACTGGGAGCAGGCCAGGGAGCGGCTTCTCGCGCTCCCCGGGTTCGGCCCCTGGACCGCCGACGTGATCGCGATGCGCGCCCTCGGCGACCCCGACGCCTTCCTGCCCACCGACCTCGGGGTCCGGCGCGCCGCGCAGAACCTGGGGCTCCCGTCCACCCCCGCCGCGCTCACGGCCCGGGCCGCTTCCTGGCGACCCTGGCGGGCCTACGCCGTCCAGTACCTGTGGGCCACGGACACCCACCCCATCAACTTCCTGCCGACGCAGACCGGCGGCCCCGGGCCCGCGCGCCCCGCGACGTCCGGCTCCCCGGCGGCGACGCCCGGGACCCGTCCCCCGCGCGCCGCGCGCACTCCGGCCGCCGCCCGCACCCCACGTACCCCCCGCACCGCACGCACCGAGGACGCCCAGTGAAACGGCACACGGTCATCGACAGCCCCTACGACCCCCTGACGCTCGTCGCCGACGACGACGGTGTCCTGTGCGGCCTCCACATGGTCGGCCAGCGCCACCGCCCGCCCGAGGAGACCTTCGGCGAGCGCGACGACACCCTTTTCGACGAGGTGACGGAACAGCTCGACGCCTACTTCGCGGGCGAGTTGAAGGAGTTCACCGTCGAACTGCGCCTGCACGGAACACCGTTCCAGCGCAGCGTCTGGGACCAGCTCCGGCGGATCCCCTACGGCGAGACCCGTTCGTACGGCGAACTCGCCGAAGCCCTCGGCAACATGGGCGCCTCCCGCGCCGTCGGCCTCGCCAACGGCAAGAACCCGGTCGGGATCATCGTGCCCTGCCACCGGGTGATCGGCGCGAGCGGAAGCCTCACCGGCTACGGCGGCGGCCTCGACCGCAAGCGTCAACTCCTGGACTTCGAGAGCGGATCCGCGCTCTTCTGACCTCGAAACGTCTTGGTAACGGACGGCAACCCTTGCCGGGCCGCGGCGGTCTGAACCGCTATGAAGATCTCCTTTCTGCTCCACAACGCCTACGGGATCGGGGGCACGATCAGCACCACCTTCAACCTGGCCCGCGCGCTCACCGCGCGCCACGAGGTGGAGATCGTCTCCGTCCTGCGCCACCGCGAGCATCCGACCCTGTCACTGGATCCCGGAGTCGCCTTACGGTCGCTGGTGGATCTGAGGCAGGAAGAGGAGCATCCGTCGCACCGGATACCGGCGCGGGTATTCCCCCGCGCCGAGTACCGGTACCGGCAATACAGCGAGTTGACCGACCGGAGGATCGGCGACCACCTCGCGGCGACGGACGCCGACGTGGTGGTCGGGACCCGGCCCGGGCTCAACGTGCAGCTCGCCCTCCAGGCCCCGCGGCACCTCGCGCGCGTCGGCCAGGAGCACCTCACTCTTGACGGCCATCCGCCCCGGCTGCGTTCCGCCCTGCGCCGGGCCTACCGCCGGCTGGACACGCTCACGACCGTCACCGAGGCGGACGCCGGCGCCTACCGGCGCACGATGCCGCTGCCCGGAGTCCGCGTCGAGGCACTCCCCAACAGCGTGCCCGAGTCCCTGATCCCGCCCGCCGACGGCAGCGCCAAGGTGATCGTCGCGGCCGGCCGTCTGGTCCCCGTCAAGCGGTACGACCTGCTCATCGAGGCCTTCGCCCAGGTCGCCGCGGAGCACCCCGACTGGAAGCTGCGCATCTACGGCAAGGGCGACGAGCACGACCGGCTCCGCCGGCTCGTCGCGGACCTCGGCCTGTACGACAGCGTCCTCCTCATGGGCACGGCGACCCCCATGGAAGCGGAGTGGGTCAAGGGCTCGATCGCGGTGACGGCCTCCGACTACGAGGCGTTCGGCATGACCATCATCGAGGCGATGAGCTGCGGCCTGCCCGTGGTGAGCACCGACTGCCCGCACGGACCGGGCGAGATCATCCAGGACGGCGTCGACGGCCGGCTCGTGCCTGCCGGGGACCGCGACGCGCTCGGCGCGGCCCTGCGCGAACTGGTCCGCGACGAGGAGTGGCGCCTGCGCGCGGGCCGCGCGGCCCGCGCCAACGCACAGCGCTACGCCCCCGGCCCCGTCGTCACCCGGGCCGAACGCCTCTTCGCCGAGGCCGTGTCGGCGAGAAGGGCGGGCCGGCCGGTCCTGCGGGAACGCACCGGTGTCCGCCGGGCCCTGGCGGGCCGGGGCTTCGCCCTGCGCGACGCCGCGCACGGCGCGAGCGACCGCGTGCTGCGCACCCTGCGGGGGCGGGCATGAGCGGCGACGGGGCGACGCGCCCGGTGAACGGTGAGGACACGACGGGCTCGCCGAGCGGTGAGGAGTGGACGGGCTCGCCGAGCGGTGAGGAGTGGACGGGCTCGCTGAGCGGTGAGGAGTGGACGGGCTCGCTGAGCGGTGAGGAGTCGACGGGCTCGCTGAGCGGCGACGAGGCCACGGGCTCGCTGAGCGGCGACGACACGACGCGCCCCCATGTCGGCTGCGCGATCGACACGGACGGCCGGATCACCTTCGACCTGCCGCCCGGGCCGCCCGAGGGACAGCTCCTGCTGCGGCTGCGACCGAAGAAGGGGCAGCCCGAGAAGACCGTCCACGTCCTCGGCATCGCGTCCGAGGGCGACCGCCGGTACGCCGTCCTGGACGCGGACCCCGTCCTCGCGGAAGGCCGCTGGGACGTGTACCTCCTCGAGGAACCGGGGTCCGGGCGCCGGCGTCCGCGCGCCGGACTGCGAGACGTGCGGGCCCTCGTCGGCGGACACCTTCGCCGGCGGTCCTCCCCGCTGGCCGTCCGGATCCCCTACGTCACCAAGGACGGCCACCTCGCGGTGCGCGCCTGGCTGCGCACCGCCCACGCCGAGGCCGAGGGCATCGACGTCACCGGCCGTTCGATGACGGTCGGCGCCCGGCTGCACGGGGCGTCGCTCGGGGACGGGGCGGCCGTGCACCTGCGGCTGCGGGGCGGCGACACCGTCCGCACGGTGGAGCCCAGTGCGGAGGACGGCGGCCGGGCCTTCTCCTTCACCGTCGACTACGCCGAGCTGGCCGCCGCGACCCCGCCGGGCACGGGCGTCTGGGACGTCTTTCTCCACCCGGCGGCGAAGGCGCCCCGGATCCGCGTCGGCCGGCTCCTCGACGACCTGGCCGACCGCAAGAACATCGTCGTCTACCCCACGGCCGGTCTCGAAGGCGCCGTCCTGCGCCCCTACTACACCGTCGACAACGACCTCTCCGTCGAGGTGAAGCGGCGGCCGTGACCTGTACGGGGTACCGCACTCTTCCTCCCGGGTGACCCCGGTGGCGTGATCCCCGCGACCGCTGGTGTCTGGACGAAGGGAACCCAGGCAGAGAGCGGGAGACCATGGAGCTGAAGTTCAAGCACCTCGCGACACCCCGGGCCGCCGGGGTGGCCGGGGTGGTGTTCGCGGTCCTGACGGCCGCGGCGATCGTGCTCGTCCGTCTCGCCCTGCCCGACGGCGGGGACGGCGTGACCCTTGACGCCGGACAGCGCAACGGCATCCGTACCGCACTGGAACTGGTGCCGTTCTCCGGGATCGCGTTCCTGTGGTTCATGGGCGCCCTGCGCGAACAGGCGGCCCGCGCCGAGGACCGGTTCGTCGCCACCGTGTTCCTCGGCAGCGGCCTCGTCTTCGTCGCCACGCTGTTCGGCGCCGCCGCGGCCGCCGGGACCGTCCTCGGCGAGAGCCAGCAGGGCCCCTCCTTCGGCAGCCACTTCGCCTACGCGCTGCTGACCACGTACGCGATGCGGATGGCGGCCGTGTTCATCATCGCGACCTCGACCATCGGGCGCCGGCGCGGCATCCTCCCGCGCCCGCTCGTCGTGATCGGCTATCTGGCGGGCCTGACCCTGCTCGTGGCCGGAACGGGCCTGCCCTGGTCCGAGCTGGTCTTCCCGGCCTGGGCGCTGCTGCTGAGCCTGAACATCCTGTGGGGCCGGCATCCCGCCGGGGCACCGCCCGCCGCCCCGGCCTGACCGGGCCGCGCCGCTCACTCGAACGGTCCGCTCCTCGTCGCCGCTTCCCGCCCGGCCGCCGAGAGTGGTCGCAGGAGGGTTGACCGGGCCCTTGGAGAGGACCGATCCCGTGGTCAGGATTGCCGTCGATCTGAACCGCTGTCAGGGGTACGCGCAATGCGCGTTCCTCGCTCCGGAGATCTTCGCCATGCACGGCGACGAGGCGCTGCTGTACGACCCCGAGGCCGACGACGCGCCGCGCGAGAAGCTCGACCGGGCCGCCGCGGCCTGCCCGGTCCAGGCCATCCTCGTCGACGCGGTGGAACCCGGCGGCCTGGAGCCCGGCGCCGCGGACGCGCCGGCCGAGGGGGTGTCCCGTGCCCGGTGACGGTTCCCTGGAACAGCTCAAGCGTGAGGGCCGCATCGTCGTCGTCGGCGCCTCGCTGGCCGGTCTGCGGGCCGCCGAGACCCTCCGGGAGAAGGGCTTCGCGGGATCACTGACCATGATCGGCGACGAACCCTGCGAGCCCTACGACCGGCCCCCGCTGTCCAAGCAGGTGCTGCTGGGCCGGGCGAGCGCCGACCGCACCGCGCTGCCCAGGCTCCGCTCCGTCGACGCGACCTGGCGGCTCGGCTCCCCGGCCACCGGCCTGGACATGGCCGCCCGGCGGGTCCGGCTCGCCGACGGCGACGAGGTCCCGTACGACCGTCTGCTGATCGCCACCGGTGTACGGGCGCGGCGCTGGCCCAACGAGGCCGAGGCGGAACTCGACGGCGTCTTCTCGCTGCGCACCCGCGACGACAGCGCCGCCCTCGCACGGCGGCTCGACGCGGGCCCGAAGCGGGTCCTGGTCATCGGGGGCGGATTCACCGGCTCCGAGATCGCCTCCGCCTGCCGCGAACGCGACCTCCCCGTCACCGTCACCGAACGCGGCGCCGCGCCCCTGGTCGGCGCGCTCGGCGGGGTGGTCGGAGCGGTCGCCGCCGAGATGCAGCGCGAGCACGGGGTGGACCTGCGCACCGGGGTCATGGTGACCGCCCTGGAGGGCGACGCCTCGGGACGGGTGCGCGCCGCGCAGCTCTCCGACGGCACCAGCGTGGAGGCCGACGTCGTGGTCGTCTCGCTCGGCGCCCTGCGCAACACCGAATGGCTCGCCGGGTCCGGACTCGGCGCAGGTCCCCGCGGCATCGCCTGCGACGCGGGATGCCGCGCCTTCGACATCCGGGGCATCGTCACCGACGACGTGTACGCGGCCGGTGACGTCGCCCGCTGCCCCCACCCCCTGTTCGGCTACCAGTTCCTGTCCCTGGAGCACTGGGGCAACGCCGTCTCCCAGGCCCGGATCGCGGCGCACAACATGCTCAGCGAGAGCACCGACCGGCTGCCCCACATGGAGGTGCCGTCCTTCTGGTCCTCGCAGTTCGGCGTCAACATCAAGTCGGTCGGGATCCCGTCGATGGGGACGGAGATCCTCATCGCCCAGGGCTCACTGACGGACCACCGGTTCCTCGGCGTCTACGGATACCAGGGGCGCGTCATCGGCGCCGTCGCCTTCGACCACGGCCGGTGGCTGCCGTTCTACCAGGAGCTGATCGAGTCCACCGCGCCGTTCCCGCCGACGTTCGCCACCGTCGACCGGCGCCCCGAGGGACAGCGCCCGCTCGACGCGGACTTCCCCGACCCCTCCGTCCCCACCCACGGCCCCACCGTGACCCTCAGCGGATACTCGCCGGCCGACCGCCGGATGACGTTCACCCCGGCGCACTGACCGCACGGCCACGAGGAGCCTAGGACTCGCCATGACGCAAACGCTGCTGCACCAGATCCTGGACTACGCCAACCGGGCCGATCCGTACCCGCTCTACAAGGAGCTGAGGAAGACCCCGGTCCACCACGAGGCCGACGGGCCGTACGTGGTCAGCACGTACTACGAGATCCGCGGCCTGCTGCACGATCCCCGGGTCAGTTCCGACGCCCGCAACCTGGCCTCGAACGCGGCCGATCCGCTGGCCTCGGAGGCGCCCGCGCAGGAGAGCACCCTCCCGCCGGGCTTCCTGAAGCTCGACCCGCCGGAGCACGACCGGCTGCGGCGCATGACGAACCGGCCCTTCGGCCCGCCGCACTCCCCCCACCGCGTCGACGGGATGCGCGGAGAGCTCCGAGACATCGTCACCGGCCTCATCGACGGCATCGGCGACCCGGAACGCATCGACCTGGTGGAGCAGTTCTCGTATCCCTTCCCGGTGACGGTGATCTGCCGGCTGCTCGGCATCCCCCGTGAGGACGAGGCGCGCTTCCACGTCTGGGCGGACACCCTGGCCGCGAGCCTGGACCCCGACCCGGACGCCGACACCGTCGGCAGGGGCAAGGAGGCGCAGGACGCCCGAATGCAGTTGGGCATGTACCTCGCGGGTCTGATCGAGGAGCGCCGCAAGAACCCCGGGGACGACATGCTCTCCCAGCTGGCGACGGCCCAGGGCGACGACGGTCCGATGACCACGATGGAACTGCTCAGCACCGCCGCGCTGCTGCTCATCGCGGGCCACGAGACCACGGTCAACCTGATCACCAACGGCATGCTGACGCTGCTGCGCCATCCCGACGTCCTCCAGCGGCTGCGCGCCGAGCCGCGGCTGGCGGTGCCCATCGTCGAGGAACTGCTGCGCTACGAGCCGCCGGTGCAGCTGGTGCCCCAGCGCACCACCCTGGCCGACATCGAGCTCCGCGGCGTCACCATCCCCAAGGGCTCCACCCTGTGGCTCGTTCTGGCGTCGGGCAACCGCGACCCCCAGCGCTTCGAGGACCCGGACCGCTTCGACCCGGACCGCCCCGACATCCAGCACCTCGGCCTGGGCAGCGGCATCCACAGCTGCTTCGGCGCGCCGCTGGCCCGGCTGGAGACCCAGTTCGCGCTGGCGGAGCTGGCCAGGAGGCTGGAGAACCCCCGCCTCCTGGACGACCCGCCCCCCTACCGCCAGAACGCCGTCCTGCGCGGACCCCGTCACCTGCACATCGCCTGTGACGGAATCCGCCCCTAGAAGGCACCGCGGGAAGCCCGATCCGGTGCCGGCTAGGGCGCAACACGCCCTAACCGCGGGCGCCCCGGCCCAGGGTGTCCTCCAGCCAGTCGAAGACCACCTCGCAGTGCTGTTGCGGGGCCATCGGCGAGCAGTGCAGCTGGGCACCGGTGGCCGCCCGCATCAGCCGGAACTCCTTCCGGGTACGCAGCAGGTCGAAGAACGCGCGCGGCTGACCCGGGTAGAAGGTCTCGTCGTCGTAGTCGAGGACCAGCGTGGGGCACTTGATGCGGCCCACGATCCGGGTAATGTCGAGTGCCATGATCCGCTGGGCCGGGGTCCAGAAGTCGGTGAAGAGCCGGCCCCGCCGGGCTTCGAGCATCGCCGGGATCGAGAAGGGCTCGATCCGCTTCTTGAGGACGAACTGCTCGGACGGCGTCAGCGCGGGGGCGACCTCCTCGTTCCAGATCCGGTTGGTCTCCGCCTTGTCCGGCGTCACGATGTCCCGCAGCCCCTCCGGGAAGCCCAGCCACGGGGAGAGGCAGCCCGGCAGCGCGGCCAGAGCGGCGATCCGGTGCTCGAAGGCCGCGGCCCGCGGTGCGAGGTCACCGCCCATGGAGAGACCGGTCAGGGCGATCCGACGGGCGTCGACGTCCCCGCGGCGCTCCAGCCAGTCCACGAGCGGCGAGACCACCTGCTCCCAGCGCGGGCTGAACACGAGCTGGTCGACGAAGAGCAACTGGCCCTGGCCCGGGCCGTCGTACACGAGCGCGTTCCAGCCGCGGGCGAGCGCGGCGGAGACCCCGTAGGTCCACATGTCGACGTTCGGGCCGTCGCTGCCGTTCGTGAGAATGACGGTCGGCCGGGGTCTTCCCGAGTCGTCCGGGCGGAAGAACCAGACCGGAATCGAGGTCCTGCCCTGGTAGGGGACCTGTTCGGTGATCGCCGCCGGTGTGCACAGCCGCGCGAAGGCGTCCCACGACCGGCGCCCCGCCAGATAGAGCTTCTTCTCGTCACCCGGGGTCTGCGAGCCGAGCACGAAGAACAGCGCCTGCCCGTAGTACTGGGCGGCGCGCAGCGAGTGGGCGCGGTGCGTCTGCCGGTGGGGCGAGGCGGTGGCCGTCAGCCGGTCGCCCCAGCGGCGGAACTCCGCGGTGTAGGTCTGCTCGTTCGCCCCGGCGGCGTTGATGGCGTTGACGGCGGTGAGCACCTCGCCGACCTCGGACGCACCGAACCCGGCGCCCCCGAGCGCGAGCAGCGCGTTGAAATTGAGCCCCGGGTCCGTGAACAACTGCATGGCACCGGGTGTCGGCGACGCGTCGCGTGCGGGAGCCGGGGCCGAAGGGCGGGCGTCACGCTCTGCCGCGAGCGCCGGGGCCGGGCTCGCCGAGGCGGCCGGCGCCGCGGACAGCGCGACCGTACCCGCCGCTGCCGCGAGCCCGGCGAGCGTGCCCCGTCGAGTGAGCGCCTGCGCATGGTCTGTGTACGCGTTCGTCATGAGAGCGAACGTAGGAGCAGGCCTCGCCACCCACCGGCCCGCCGCTCCCGACGGTACTTCGAACGGACCCCTGGGAGCTCGTGGCTATCCTGCCGCCGCGCCGATCCGCCGCAGCAGCTCGGGCAGGGCGGTGCCGATGGGTTCGCGCACGACCTCCTCGGCGCGTTCGTCGTACGGGGTCGGCTCGGCGTTGACGACGACGAGCCGGGCGCCGTGGTCGGCGGCGACGCCCGCGAGGCCGGCCGCCGGGTGGACCTGGAGGGTGGTGCCGACGGCGATGAACACCTGGCAGGCCTTCGCGATGGCGGCGGCCTCGCCGAGGACGACCGGGTCGAGGTGCTCGCCGAACATCACCGTCGCGGGCTTGAGGATCCCGCCGCACGTGACGCAGGCGGGGTCCGCCTCGCCCGCGTCGACCCGGGCGAGCGCGTCGTCCATCGGCGTCCTCGCGTGACACTCCGTACAGACCACCACCCGTGCGGTGCCGTGGAGTTCGAGCACCTTGCGGGCGGGCATGCCGGCCTCCTGATGGAGTCCGTCGACGTTCTGGGTGAGGACCCGTACCGGCACTCCGGACCGCTCCAGGTCGGCCACGGCCCGGTGCGCGGCGTTGGGCTCGGCCCCCAGCGCCCCGGCGTCCCGCCGCATCAGCCAGGCCCGCCGCCTGATCTCCGGATCCGCCATGTAGTACTCGTACGTCACGAGCTTCTCGGCCTCGGGATCCTTGCGCCACAGCCCGTTGGGACCGCGATAGTCCGGGATCCCGGAGTCGGTGGAGATGCCTGCCCCACTGAGGATGGCGACGAGTGGCCTGTTCATGGCCATGAAGGTACGGTTCCGACCCGGCCACGGCGACCGGTTATCCGGGCCCCGGCGACCCGGCCGTCCGCGTCGCTCCACCGGGAGGGCATGATGCCGGCCGGGCCGGAGCGCGTGCGGGTTCGGGCGGCGGAGCAGCGGGAGGCGGAGTTGAGCGTCACCGGAGTGTGGATCGTCGGCGTCGTGCCCGACCGAACGGTCCGGGCCCTGCGCGGCAGTACGGCTCCGGACTTCCCGGCGGCACCCGTGGACCCGTACCGCGACCTGTCCGGGGAGCCGGCCTGGTGGCGGAGCACGGGGCGGGCGTCCCTGTTCGATCCGTCGACACGTTCTCCGGGCTCCTGGACCGCCGACGAGGACGCCATCCGGCTGAGGGCGATCCTGGACGCCTGCCAGGACGACTCCGACCACGTGGAGCACCTGCGGGACGAGGTCATGGAACTGTTTCCCGCTGACCTAGGGGCGGGCCTGTTCGCGGCCACGGCCCGCAAGGCGAGCCCGTTCTCCGCCCTGGCCTATGCCCTGGGGCCCGACGCGACGCTACGACTGCCGGGCCCGTTCGGGGACTTCCTGCTCGACGCCGGGCAGGTCCGCGCCGTACTGCCCGCCGTCGAGGAGACCCTCGCCCTGGAGGGAAGCGCGCGTCGTGACGCGATCGAGCGGATCCACGCGTGGATGACCGGACTGGGCGACGATCCGTCGCACGACGCGGACGAACTCCTCGACGGCCCCCGCCGCGTCCTCGCCCACGCCGCCCGCACGGGCCAGGGGGCGGCGGGCCAGGTCCGCTGGTACTGACGAAACCGAACGGGCTCGTTCCTCAAGGCCGGCGGGGGTCGGTCGAGTCGCGGGGCTCCATCTCGCGTGCGAGCCTGAATTCATGATCAGGCGATCGCCTTTCCGCTTGCCTGTTCGCGTGAGGGCAGCCGTGGCCGGCCGCCGGGCGGGGACGCTCGAAAGGAGTTCGGCCCCATGATTCCTCGCACCGCCTCACCTGTGCGGGTCGAGGCGTTCCTCGATCCCCGGCTCTCCCGATGGATGTGGCTGGTGAAGTGGTTCATCGCCATCCCGCACTACATCGTTCTGTTCTTCCTGTGGATCGCGTTCGTCTTCGTCACCATCGTGGCGTTCTTCGCCATCCTGTTCACCGGCCGCTACCCCCGGTCCCTCTTCGACTTCAGCGTCGGCGTGCTGCGCTGGAACTGGCGTGTCGCCTACTACGCCCACACCGCGCTCGGCACCGATCAGTACCCGCCCTTCACCCTCGCGGACGTGCCCAGCTACCCGGCGCGCTTCGACGTCGCCTACCCCGAGCGTCTCTCCCGTGGCCTGGTCCTGGTGAAGTGGTGGCTGCTGGCGATCCCGCAGTACATCGTGGTCGGGATCTTCTTCGGCGGGTGGGGCTGGAACGACAACTGGCGTGGCGTCGGCCTGATCCCCTTCCTCTCGCTGGTCGCCGTGGTCGTCCTGCTGTTCACGGCCCGGTACCCGATGCACCTCTTCGACCTGCTGCTCGGCCTGGCCCGCTGGGCCGCGCGGGTAGCCGCCTACGCCGCGCTGATGACCGACGAGTACCCACCGTTCCGCCTCGACATGGGCGGACAGGAGTCAACACCCCTCACGAAGTTCCCGACGACGGGCTCCGGCGTATAGGTCAGTTGGCGCCGCGGCCCTTTGCGGCCCGGCGGAGCAGGGCTGTTGTCGGGGGGATGGCCAGGAGTAGGGCCAGGGTTGCGTAGCCGTGGTCGAGGGTGGTCGGTGTGGCGACGGCGGCTACGAGCAACGGGCCGCCCGCGTCGCCCAGTTCGCGTCCGAGTTCGGCTGTGCCCATGGTCTGGCCGAGCCGTTCGGCCGGCGTCGAGGCGGCCAGGGCGGCGAAGCCGAGCGGGGTGATGAGGCCGGTCCCGGTGCCGATGAGGGCCGCGCCGGACAGCACGCCCGGCACCCCCGGCAGCATCGCGCAGCCCAGACCGGCGGCGGTGAGCGCCAGCCCGGCCAGGATGCCGCCGCGTGCGGTGAGGCGCCCGGCGTCCAGGGCGCGTCCGGCCCGGGGCTGCACCACGGCGGCGCAGGCGGCGAGGACGGACACGGCGGCGCCGGTCGCGACCGGGTCCAGGCCCGCCGCGCGGCCGGAGACGGGCAGGAAGCCCACGCCGACGGACAGGGCGGCGGTCGCCGCGGCCAGCGCCGCCGTCGGGCGGAGGAAGTCCGGGCGGACCAGCCGCCGGGCCAGGTCCAGCACCGTTTGACGGGCCTTCGGCAGCGGCGGCACGGCGGGTACGGCGAGCGCCGCCCACACCGCGACGGCCGTGCCGAGCACCGCGAGGACCGTGAACAGCAGCCGGAGCCCGCCGGCCCACACGAGCACGCCACCGAGCAGCGGGCCGAGGGTGTAGCCGACGGACTTGTAGAAGCCGTAACTGCCGAAGGCCCTGCCGTGCTTCGCCGCCGGGTTCAGGCGGGCGACCAGCGCGGAGGCCGAGGGGGAGAAGGCGGACGCGGCGGCGCCCTGGCCGAGCCGTGCCGCCCACAGCAGACCGGGGCTGTCCGCCAGCGCGTACACCGCGGAGGCGGCGGCGAACGCGACGAGCCCGCCGAGCAGGACCGGGCGCGCCCCGACACGGTCCGCGAGCGTGCCGAAGAACGGCTTGAGCAGCACCTCGGCACCGTCGTACAGGGCGAGCAGACCGCCGAGCACCATCAGCGAGCTGACCGCGTCACCCTGGCCGCCGAGGTTCGCGGCGATGCCGTGGGCGCCGAACGCGGTGGTGAACCCGGCCGCGTACAACGGCCACATCCGGCGCGCCGGGGCCGCTCGGGGTACGGGCGCGCGAGGGGTGAGGGGTTCACCGGTCATGGAGTGAGGCTACGTCCGGCGGCGGGGCGCGAGGACCCTCCGGCCGGGACACCCGCCCCCGGCCGCGCGGGAGCGGACGGCGCGTCCACCCGGAGGGTTTTCGGGACCCCGCGCGCGGGCCGCGCGGGTGCGGCGCGGTGCCGTGGGTACGCTCGCGCCCCGACGGGAGTTCCGTGGCAGTTCCGTGGCCGTTCGACGGAAGACAAGGGACAGGGGCCGGCAGACCAGGGCAGTCCGGGGCAGGCGGTCCAGGACGGTTCCGCGGCAGCACACGGCAGCACACGGCAGCACACGGCAGCATTCCTCCGAGCGGACGTAGGAGAAGAGCCATCACCGAGCCGAAGTCCGAGGAGCCCGGGGAGCCCAAGGGGTCCAAGGAGTCCGGGGCCGTTCCGAGCGACGGAGCCGGTGCCGCGCAGGCGGCTCCGGGCGGCCAGCCCACGGAGGCCGAGCAGCTGAGGGCCATGCTGCTCCAGCCCGCGTACCGCAAGGCGCTGGTGTTCTCCGCCGTGATGGGTGTCCCCGTCTCCCTCGTCGCGTTCTGGTTCCTGGTGCTCCTGCACGAGCTGGAACATCTGCTGTGGGACCAGTGGCCGCACGATCTCGGCTGGTCGGACCCGCCCTGGTGGTGGCCGCTTCCCGCGCTGCTGCTGGCGGGCGTGCTGGTGGGCCTGATCGTGGCGCGGCTTCCGGGCCGGGGCGGACACATCCCGGCCTCGGGCCTGCACGCCGGCGGGGTGTCGACCTCCGCGCTGCCCGGCGTCGCGCTCGCCGCCCTGGCCAGCCTTCCCCTGGGCGCCGTGCTCGGCCCCGAGTCACCTCTGATCGCGCTCGGCGGCGGTCTCGCCCTGCTCTTCCGGGATCTCGTACGGGCCCCGGCGACCCCGCAGGGCACGGCGCTCCTCGGTGCCGCCGGCGCCGCCGCGGCCATCTCGGCGATCTTCGGCAGCCCCTTGGTCGCCGCCGTGCTGCTGATGGAGGTCGCCGGTGTGGGCGGGCCCCAGCTGTTCGCGGTCATGCTGCCCGCGCTGCTCGCCAGCGGGGTCGGCGCCATCGTGTTCACCGGCTTCGGCGACTGGACCGGACTCCAGACCGGCAGCCTCAGGATCGGACTGCCCGCGCCCTCGACCCTCGACACCGGGGACGTCGTCTGGTCGGTGCTCATGGCGGTCGTGATCGGCTTCGGCGTCCACTATGTGATCGTGGGCGGCCGGCACGCGGCCCGCGCCGTGTCCGCGCACACCCTGCGGGCCACGGTGCTGTGCGCGCTCGGCGCGGGCGGTTGCGCGGCGCTCTACGCCGTCCTGACCGGCCGTTCGCCGGCCGAGGTGGCCCTGTCCGGCCAGACCACCCTCTCCCAGCTCGCCGCCCACCCGCACGCCTGGTCGGTCGGCAGCCTGGTGGCCGTGGTGCTGTTCAAGTCGATCGCGTACGCGCTGTGCCTGGGCAGCCTCAGAGGCGGCCCGGTGTTCCCCTCGCTGTTCCTCGGCGGCGCGATGGGCGCCCTGCTGGCACCGCTCCCGGGCTTCGGTGTCGTACCGGCCATGGCGGCGGGCATGGCCGCCGCGTCCGCCGCCGCGCTCAGGCTCCCGGTCAGCTGTGTCGTGCTGGTCGTGCTCCTGGTGGGCAACTCGGGAACGGTGCCGGTGATCGTGCTCGCCGCCGTTGTCTCCTTCGTGACCGTGGAACTGCTGCCCCAGGGCCCGGACATCCCGCCGTTCAGGGACGCAGCCCGTCGAGCGCCTCGTCCAGCGTCGTCGCGGCCATGATGAGGGAGAGATGGGTGAACGCCTGCGGGAAGTTGCCCAGTTGCTCTCCGCTCGGGCCGATCTCCTCGGCGAACAGCCCGACATGGTTGGCGTACGTCTGCATCTTCTCGAACGTGTAGCGGGCCTGGGGGAGCCGTCCCGCCCGGGCGAGCGCGTCGACGTACAGGAACGTGCAGAGGCTGAACGTGCCCTCGGAGCCGCGCAGTCCGTCGGGGGAGGCCTCGGGGTCGTAGCGGTAGACCAGGCTGTCGGAGACGAGGACGCGCTCCATGGCGTCCAGGGTGCTCAGCCAGCCGGGGCTGCGCGCGGAGACGAAGCCGACGCGCGGGGCCAGCAGCAGGGAGGCGTCCAGCACGTCGCTGTCGTAGTGCTGGACGATCGCCTGCTGCTTCTCGTTCCAGCCGCGCGCCATGACCTGTTCGAGGATGGCGTCCCGGGCCTTCGTCCAGCGGACGGTGTCGGCCGGTCTGCTGTACTCCGCGGCCAGCTTCAGGCCCCGGTCGAACGCGGCCCAGCACATGATCCGGCTGTAGGTGAAGTCCTTGCGGCCGCCCCGGGTCTCCCAGATGCCCTCGTCGGGGCGGTCCCAGGAGTCCGCGAGCCAGTCCAGGATCCCGGCCAGCGCCTTCCAGCCGTGGTAGCCGCCCTGCTCGCTCACCGCGCGGCCCTCCGCCAGCGCGTACAGGGCCTCGCCGTAGATGTCGAGCTGGAGCTGGTCGGAGGCGGCGTTGCCGGCGCGCACCGGGTACGAGCCGCGGTAGCCCTCGAAGTGCTCCAGGATCTCCTCGCTCCCCAGGGGCGTGCCGTCCACCCGGTACATGATCTGGAGGGGTTCGCCCTCCGGCCCTTCGCGCTCGCGCAGCCGGTCGCCCAGCCAGCGGGTGAAGTGGGTCGCCTCCTCCACGAAGCCGAGGTCGAGCAGCGCCCGCACCGACAGCGAGCCGTCCCGCACCCAGGTGTAGCGGTAGTCCCAGTTGCGTTCGCCGCCGATCTGCTCGGGCAGCCCCATCGTCGCGGCGGCGACCGGCGCTCCGGTCGGGGCGTAGGTCAGGAGCTTGAGGGTGATCGCGGAGCGGTGCACCATCTCCGTCCAGCGGCCCCGGTAGTTGGAGGTGCGGACCCACTTCTGCCAGAAGTCGACGTTGTTCCACAGTTCCTCGGTGAGGCTGTCCACGGTGGGAGGCGGCGGCGCCTCGCCGTCGGGCCCGCACACCGTGAACACGACGGCCGCCTGCTCGCCGTTCTCCAGGGTGATGCCGCCCCGGACGTCCTGGCCGTCCCGTTCCAGCGGGATGTTGCCCTGAAGGTACGCGGTGGTTCCCGGGGACCTGAACACGGCCTGGCCGGTGACCAGTTCGAGCTCGTGGTCGGCCCGCGCGTAGTCGAACCGGGGCCGGCACTCCAGACCGAAGTGCACGGTGCCGCGCACCGAGCGGACGACGCGCACCAGGCTGTGCCGGTCGCTGGGCGTCGAGCCCGTGAGCACCGGCATGTGGTCGATGACCTCGCCCACGCCGTCCGGGGACATGAAGCGGGTCACCACCACGGCCGTGTCCGGGTAGTAGAGCTGTCGCCAGGTCCCCTCGGGGTGGTCGGGCGCCAGCCGGAAATAGCCGCCGCGGTCGTGGTCCAGCAGCGCGGCGAACACGCTGGGGGAGTCGAAGCGGGGCGCGGCGAACCAGTCGACCACGCCCTGGGACGTCACCAGGGCCGCGGTCTGCAGGTCCCCGACCAGGCCGTGGTCGGCGATGGGCGGATAGCGGTCCATGCGGGCCTCCATGTCGGGCGGCTTGTGCCGTGTGCCGAACGGCTTCGGTCGGGCTGCCTCAGGCCGGACCGCCTTCGGTCGGAGGGTCTTCGGTTCGGACGGTCCTCGGTCGTGCTGCCTTCGGTCGGGCTGTTTCTGGCGTACGGCTGCCGGTCAGGCGGCCTCGGCCTTGACGCGTCCCGAGCGGACGGCGTTCACGAGTGCCTGGTGGTCCTTCTCGTTCTGGTCCGCGTAGGCCTCCGCGAACGGGACCAGGGCCCGGTCGAAGACGTCGCCCCCGCCCAGATAGGAGGCGATGGCGATGCGGTCGCCCGACCTGGCGTGCGCGCGGGCCAGCGTGGCCCCGCACAGCTCGCCGAAGGCCCGCATGTCCGCCGGCACCATGAGCTCGGGCTCCGCGATGCCCTTCCAGTCCCGCAACTGCCGTACGTAGAAGTCCCGTCGGCGGCCGTCGATGCCCTCGGCCCGCTCCCAGCCCAGGAAGATGTCGCTGGTGGCCTGCATGAGCCGCTGCCCGGCGACCACACGCTCGCCCTGGGTCCGGTACTCGCTCGCGCCGACGTACGGCGCCAGCACCGACTCGTCCGCCTCCTTGGCCTGCAGGAGCAGCGGATCCGAGCCGTCCCGGCCGAGCATGAGGATGATCCAGCAACGGGTGCCCACGCTGCCGACGCCGACCACCTTGCGGGCCACGTCGGCGAACCGGTACTGCTCCAGCAGGAACCGCCGGTCCGTGGCCAGGCTCCGGCCGTAACTCCCGATCAGCTTGCGGAGCTGCTTCTCCAGGGCGCCGCGTTCCATGTCGGGGAGCAGATCCTGCAGCGGAACGACGAGCGGGGGGTCCGCGGCGATCAGGGCCTGGCCGTCGACCATGTGCGTGAGCTTGTTGAAGGCCTGGAGGCTGTCCCGGCTGCGCGCCTTGGCGGTCGACTTCTTCCAGCGGTCGCGTGCCCGCGAGCCCACTTCCCCGGCGATATGGGTCCGTACCCAGTCCTCGTCGAAATGCGTGTACCAGACGGGGAGGTTGCCCATCCCGGCGAAGCGTCTCATCCACTCGCGGTACGACCGCACCGTGGTGCGGACGATGTCGGTGCGCTCCTTGCCGCTGAAGCCGTTCGCCCGGGCCGCGATGACGAGGCTGGCGGACAGCCGCTTGACGTCCCACTCCCAGGGGCCGGGCAGCGTCTCGTCGAAGTCGTTGATGTCGAACATCATGCGGCGCTCCGGCGAGGCGAGCAGCCGGAAGTTCAACATGTGCGCGTCACCGCACAGTTGTGCCCTGATCCCGGACCGGGGCGTGCCGGCGAGGTCCGAGGCCATGATGGCGGCGGCACCGCGATAGAAGCGGAACGGCGACTCGGTCATCCGGCCGTAGCGGATCGGTACGAGCTCGGGCACCCGGGTCGCGGACTGCCCCTCCACGATGTCCACCGGGTCGGGCCGCTTCGCCGCGGGGGTGAACTCTGCGTGGCTGGAGCGCGGCACGGCGGAGCGGGCGGCCTTGCCGAGCGCGGCGCGCTCCGCCGGGGTGTGGTGCGGGTGCCGGCCGCCGGCCGGGTGCTTGGGGGTCATGGCAGACGCTCCGCGATGTGGTCGCCGGCGCGCGGGGCGCCGGCGAGGGCGGTCGGCGAGGGAATCACCGCGCCGAGGCTCGGGGGAGGCTCCCGCATGGGACGTGCCGGAGGCCGGCGGCGTGCGGTGCGTCGGCCTCGGGGGCGGCAGGTGACGTACGGGCGGTGCACGCGGTTGGGGGCGGTCGGCGGCATACCGGTCGTGGCGGGAGGGGTCCGGCCCGATCACCAAGGTAGCCCCGGGTCATTTGTCCGGCGAGTCGGACCGGGCGGGCCCCGGCGCACGGGGCGCGAGACCGGATTTGTGGACGTGGTCGGCGGAGGTGACGATGAGGTCATGCGCGACACCGCGGCGTCGAGCGGCGCGAGGGCACGCGGGGGCGACGATGGTCCTTGACCTCCTGCTGATCGCTCTGGCGATCGCCCTGGACCCGCTGCCGATCACCGGATTCGTGCTGGTGCTCTCGACGGACAAGGGGATCTGGAAGGGCCTCGCCTTCATCCTGACCTGGCTGGCCAGCTTCGTCGCGATCATCGCCGGCGTGCTGCTGATGACCGGCGGCGAGCCCCCGCCCCCGAGGTCCGCCCCGTCCACGGCCGCGCTGGCCGGCAAACTCGCCATCGGCGTCGGACTCGTCCTCTACGCGGAACGCAGACGGCGCAACCTCGGCAAGGAGGCGAAGTCCTCCGGCTTCATGTCCAAGATCGAGCGGATCTCGCCCTGGACCGCGGCCGGGCTGGCGCTGCTGCTCCAGCCCTGGGGGATGATCGCGGCCGGCGCCTCCACCGTCGTGAGCGCGGACCTCGGGCACGCGGCCTCGTACGCCGCCCTGATGGGCTACGTGCTGCTGGCCAGTTCCAGTCTGCTGACGATGGAGCTCTACGCGACCTTCGCCCCGCGGACGGCCCATGTACGGCTCGGGAAGCTGCGCGCCTGGATGGAGCGGCACCAGGACAAGGCGCTGGTGTCGCTGTTCCTCTTCCTGGGGCTGTGGCTGGTCGGGAAGAGCATCTACCAGCTGACCGCGTGAACCACCCGAACGGCCCCGGACGGGGGTGTTCCCGGGGGTCGGAGGCGGCCTCGCACCGAAATGCGGCGGCTTCCGAGCGGTGCTGCAATGGCATGGACCTGGGGCAGGGGAAAACCATGACCATGCAGGGGTGAAGCCGTGAGCGAAGATGACATCGTCGAGATGGGACCGATCGACTATATCGTCGTGGAGTTTCCCGGTAACCGAATGACGGGGGAGGGGCTTCCGATCCTCGTCGATCTGGTGGACCGCGGCCTCATCCGGATTCTCGACCTGTTGTTCGTCAGAAAGGACGAGGACGGGTCCGTGGCCGGCATGGAGATCGCCGACTTCGACGGAGACGGAGCCCTCGACCTCGCCGTGTTCGAGGGGGCGTCCTCGGGGCTGCTGGGCGAGGACGACATCGCGGAGGCCGGCAAGGCGCTGGAGCCCGGCAACTCCGCCGGGATCCTCGTCTACGAGAACGTGTGGGCGGCGCCCTTCGCCGCCGCGCTGCGACGCGGCGGTGCCCAGATGGTCGCCTCCGGGCGCATTCCGGTGCCGGCGGTGCTGGCGGCGCTCGAGGACACGGACGCGGGGTAGGCCGGCCCGGGCGCCGGACGCTCCCTCGCCGGGGCGTTCCGGCGACGGCCGGCCGTGCCCCCGACGCCCCGCCCGACGGGGAGTCGGGGGCACGGCCGTGATCGTGCCGTGCGGCGCTGCCCGGGCCACCCGATGGCGCCCTCCCTGGGGGATCGCCCTGGGAGGAACGGCTTTCGCGGGGACGTGCGACGGCCCCGCACTGGCAGTGCGGGGCCGTTCGTGGTGCGGAGACCGCTGGGAGGGCGGTGGGCTACGCGGTGCGGGCGTCCCGGCCGGATCCGACGCACAGCGCCCAGATGACGAAGGCGTCGATGGCGATCAGGACGCTGGCCCACACCGGGGAGTACGGCAGCCACATGAAGTTGGCGACCATGGCCAGCCCGGCCAGGGTGATGCCGACGATCCGGGCCCACAGCATGCCGCGGAACACGGCGATGCCGGCGAGGACGATCAGGACGCCGAGGGTGAGGTGGATCCAGCCCCAGCTCGTGAGGTTGAACGTGTAGACGTAGTTGCGGGTGGTGACGAATACGTCGTCCTTGGCGATGGCGGCGATGCCCTGGAATATCGCCATCGCGCCTCCGAAGATCATCATGACTCCGGCGAAGGCGGTCCAGCCGGACACCCACGCCCCCGAACCGCCGGCGGATTCCTGCCGGTGGTGCATACCCGTCGTAGCCATTGCGAGCTCCTCCTGCGTAGACCTCGCCACCGACCGGTCGACGGTCGGTGGCCACATTTCAGCTTGCCACGGGAATGACGGACCGGCAGATCGTCGGGAATTGCGCAGGTGGCGGCGAGATCGACGTGCGGGAAAAGGGGTTCGGTGTTCCAATGGTGCTGCCCGGTGCGCCGAGCGGAATTCGGCGCGCACAGGGGATCGAATCCCTTTCGGGCGCGTTCCGAATTGCCTCGTGCCGGAAAGGAAACCACCGTGCCAGGTCTCCTCCGTGGGGTCGCCCGCACCGCCGTGGTGGCCGGTACGGCCACCGCCGTATCGAACCGGGTGTCGCGTCGTCAGCAGGGACGATGGGCCCAGCAGGAAGCGCAGCAGCAGTACCAGTACCAGGAGCAGCAGCCCCCGCCGCCGCCTCCTCCGGCCGCCGCACCGGCCGACGAGATGACCAGCAAGATCGACCAGTTGAAGCAGCTCGGGGACCTCAAGGCCCAGGGCGTGCTCACCGAAGCCGAGTTCGAGGCGCAGAAGGCCCGGATCCTCGGCTGACCGCACAGGATCCCCGTCGAGGACACCTGACGAACCTCGGCGGGGCGTACACCGCGAACACCGGTCCGGCGGCCGGGGGCACGCCCCCGGCCGCCGAGGTGTGGGCGGAGGCCAGGCCGGCCCGCCCGGTGCGGGTGGAAGGCGCAGGCCGGCCCGCCCGGTGCGGGTGGAAGGCAAAGGTCAGCCCCCCCCGTGTGGGCGGAGGCCCAGGTCGGCCCACCTGGTGTGGGCGGAAGGCGCGGGTCAGCCCACCCGGTGGCCGTTCTCCAGCTCCGCCGGGCCCGAGTCGTCCGCCAGGACGTCGAGCGCCGTGAGGACCCGACGGCCCGAGGCACCCGGGAGATGGGCGGCGACCTCCTCGCGTGGCACCAGGCGCCAGGACAGCAGTTCCTCCTCCTGGAGCCGGATCGCCTTCAGCTCCTCCTCGCCCAGGACCCCGCCGTCGTACAGGTAGGCCACCAGCGGCGGTCGATCCGGTCCGAGGACCCAGTCGACGGCCAGCAGCCGGCCGAGCTCCACGTCGAGGCCGATCTCCTCGGCCGTCTCGCGGCGCGCTCCCTGCCGCGGGCTCTCCCCGTCGTCCGACTCCACCGTTCCGCCCGGAAGCGTCCAGCCGGGGCGGTAGTTCGGTTCGACGAGCAGCACCCGCCCGTCGGTGTCCCGGAAGAGGGTGGCGGCCCCGGCGAGGACACGGGGCAGACCGGCGATATATGCGGCGAAGTCCGAAGTGGTCACATCGGAAAGCCTACGAGAGGACCCGCGCGTTCTCCCTGCTCGGCGCCACCGGCGGCCCGCCCGGGCTCCGGGCTGCCTGACTCCGGGGGCCCGCCCGGCCAGCCCCCGGAGTCAGGCCCCGGCGCCCGCGAGCGCGACCGTGCGGGACGCGAGTTCGGTGATCCGTACCCCGTCGAAGCCGAACACCGCGCTGCGGACGGTGTCCTCCAGCGGGTCCTTCCACTGCGGGGGAATCGCCTCCGCCCCGCACAGGACGCCCGCGACGGAGCCCGCGGTCGCGCCGTTGGAGTCGGTGTCCAGACCGCCGCGGACCGTCAGCGTGATGGTGCGGGTGAAGTCGCCGTCGCCGTACAGCAGTCCGGCCGTCAGCACCGCCGCGTTCGGGACCGTGTGGATCCACCCCATCCCGGAGGTCTCCTCGGACACGGTGGTGAGGGTGTCCTCCCAGGTCATCCCGGTCTCCTGGAGTGCGATCACCCGGCGGACGGTGCGCGAGAGACGGCTGCTCGCGGGGATGACGCCGAGCGCCGTCTCCAGCGCGTCCCGTACGGACGGGGCGGTGAAGGCCGCGGAGACCAGCGCCGCCGCCCACATCGCGCCGTAGACGCCGTTGCCGGTGTGGGACAGCACGGCGTCACGACGGGCCAGCGAGGCCGCGCGCCCCGGCAGCCCCGGGGACGTCCAGCCGTAGACGTCGGCGCGGATCAGGGCGCCGATCCACTCCTGGTACGGATTCTCGTACGTCGCCGTCACCGGCGGCTTCAGACCCCGGGCCAGATTGCGGTAGGCGGCGCGCTCCGCCGTGAACGTCTGGAGGTACGGCAGCCGCGCCAGCCAGAGATCACCGACCTGCTCGGTGCTGAACGAGAAGCCGTGCGTCTCCAGCAGGTCGAGCCCGAGGATCGCGTAGTCCACGTCGTCGTCCCGGCAGCTGCCGTGGATGCGGCCGCGCACGCAGCTGCGCCACTCGGGCCGCAGCTCGAACTCGCCCCCGGCGCCGTCGTCGGCCGGTGCGGGGAGGTAGTCGGTCAGCGGCAGTGCCGCCGCCTGCCGCAGATAGCGGTCGATGCGGTCCCGCGTCCAGTGGTCGCCCTGCTCGACCGGCTTGCCGAGCATGTTGCCCGCGATCCGGCCCAGCCAGCCGCCGAGGACGCGGTCGTCGATGTCGGTGCCCACAGGGGTCATGGCTCCGGTCTACCCAATTCCGGGCGCAGGTGCTCGCCGGAGCGGGGCGGAATCGGGGGCTCCGGGAGCCGGGGAGGCGGCGGGCGCCGGTACCCGCGGACCGGCGTCGGCCCGTATCCGGGGCCGGTCCCGAGGGCTGGGCAGGGGCATGACGAAGGGGGTCCGCTCCGGTTATGGTCGCAGCGGCGCGACTGCCTTGACGTGTGCAAGGCCCGGAAGCAAGGGGAATGCAAGTGGCGGACGCTGCTGTGGACCGGACCCCGCGTGTGCTCATCGCGGCGGACAAGTTCAAGGGATCGCTGACGGCCGTGCAGGTCGCGGAGCGGGTGACGGCCGGACTGCGCCGTGCCGCACCGCACGCCGAGATCGAGTCGCTGCCCGTGGCCGACGGCGGCGACGGCACCGTCGACGCGGCGGTCGCGGCCGGCTTCGAGCGCCGCGAGGTGCGCGTCGCCGGACCGCTGGGCCACGAGGTGAGCGCCTCGTTCGCGCTGCGGGGGCCGACCGCGGTCGTGGAGATGGCCGAGGCGAGCGGGCTCCAGCGGCTGCCCAGCGGCGTCTTCGCGCCGCTGTCGTCCTCGACGTACGGCACCGGGGAACTGCTGCGCGCCGCGCTGGACGCCGGTGCCCGCACCATCGTCTTCGGCGTGGGCGGCAGTGCGACGACCGACGGCGGGGCGGGCATGCTCTCCGCGCTCGGCGCGCGGTTCCTCGACGCGGAGGGCGAGCCGGTGGCGCCCGGAGGCGCCGGGCTGGCCGACGTGGCGAGCGCCGATCTGTCCGGCCTCGACGGCCGGCTCGCCGCCGTGGACCTCGTGCTCGCCAGCGACGTGGACAACCCGCTGACCGGCCCCACGGGGGCGCCCGCCGTCTACGGCCCCCAGAAGGGCGCCGGCCCCGACGACGTGGCCCTGCTGGACGGCGCCCTCGCCCACTTCGCCGGGGTGCTGGAGAAGGAGATCGGGCCGAAGGCCGCCGGGTACGCCACCGCGCCCGGCGCCGGTGCCGCGGGAGGGGTCGGCTACGGGGCCCTGGTCCTGGGTGCGCGCTTCCGGCCCGGGATCGAGGTGATGCTCGACGTGCTGGGCTTCGCGCCCGCGCTGGAGCGCGCCACGCTGGTGATCACCGGTGAGGGGTCGCTCGACGAGCAGACCCTGCACGGCAAGGCGCCCGCCGGGGTCGCGGCGGCCGCCCGGGCCGGGGGCAAGGAGGTCGTCGCGGTGTGCGGCCGCCTCGCGCTCCCGCCCGAGGAGCTCGGCAGGGCGGGCATCCGACGCGCATACCCGCTCACCGAGGCCGAGCCCGACATCGCCAGGTGCATCGCCGAGGCCGGCCCGATCCTGGAACGAGTGGCGGAGAACATCGGCCACGACTTCCTGACCTGAGGCAAGGGCCTCCGGCCGGGGCCGGGACCGTTCCCACCGGCCCGGGCCCCGGCCTGCGTAGGGCCAAGGCTCAGGGGGCCAGGGTTCTCAGCGACCAGGGCCCGGCGGGGTGCCCGTCAAGCGGTAGGCGTCGAGGGCCAGGGTCATCTCTATGAGGTCGCGGGGGCGGGCCAGGGAGCGTGCGGTGAGCTGTTCCAGGCGGCGCAGGCGGTTGAACACCGTGTTCCGGTGGCAGTACAGCCGGCCCGCCGCCCGGCCCGCCGAGCCCTCGCAGGCCAGCCACATGTCCAGCGTCTCGATCAGCACGGCCCGGTCACCGGGTTCGAGCTCCAGCAGCGTGCCGAACACGTCCGACACCAGCCGGCCCGCCAGCTCCGGCTGGCTCACGACGAGCGCCGTCGGCATCCGCTGATCGAGGCGTACGACCCCGGTCGCGTCCGGCGGACAGGTGCGCAGCGCCAGTTCGGCCCACCGCCGGGCCCGCCCCAGCTCGCCGAGCCCCGAGACCACGGGACTGATGCCGCCCGGACCCGAACGCCGTCCGTCGAGCAGCTGGGCCACCCCGTCCAGGCCCTGTCCGGCGTCCAGCGCCACCACCGCGATCTCGCAGTCGGCCCGCATCCGCCAGATGAACCGCAGCCCGGCACCCAGTACCGGCCGGACGCAGACGTCCCGTCCGTCGTGGCGCTCCGTCCGCAGCACGACGACGGCGTACGGCCCGTGCTCGGGCAGATCGAGTCCGGCCGCCGCCCGCGCCGCGAGCCCCGGAGCGTCCTGGCCCTCGAGGAGCGCGTCGAGCAGGGCCTGCAACTGCTCGTCGGTGCGCCGCCGCAACTCCCGCTCCGTGGCGAGGTAGGACTCCGAGGCGGTCGCCGCCTGCGCGTCCACCGCGGCCCACACCATCGTGGCGCAGCGCATGAGCACCGCGAGCCGCTCGGGTTCCCGGCCCGCCGCGCTCTCCATCAGCGCGTCCCAGACCAGATAGCCCGCGGCACGGTAGGCGTGCACGAGGAGTTCGAGCGGCAGCCCCTGGTGGGCCCGACGACGGCCCGCCTCCTCGGCGTGCGCCAGATCGCGGCGCGGTGAGTCCCGGGGCGCGGAGATCGCCTTGATCCCGATGCGCATCGCGGTCTCTGCCTCCCGCCACTGCTGGTCGTACGGCAGCACCTGTCCGTAGACGGGGGAGTACTCGGTGAGCTGCCCGACGTGCTCGTCGACGAGCTCGGGCAGCCGTTCCAGCAGAGCCGCACACGACTCCGCGAGCAGCTTCCAGTCATGACCGGTCCGCGGTCTGCGCCCTCCCATGGCCGGAGGATGCCACCGGGACCCGGGGTCGCACAGGCCCCTGACACGCGGTGTTGTGCGCGTGCACAACGGGCGGGCGCCGGGGGTGGGCTCCCGCCGCGTTTGTGCCGCAGCCCGTGGACGGGGGTGTCCGCCGGTGCTGAGGTGAGCGCCACACCGAGCGAGGACAAGGGAGATGTCATGGGCGGTTCCGCTCTGCTCGTGCGGGATCTGTCGGCCGGGTACGGCCCCGTACGCGCACTGCGACACGTGTCGTTGGAGGTGCCCGAGGGCGCCGTGGTGACGGTTCTGGGAGGCAATGGCGCGGGCAAGTCGACGCTGCTGCGGGCGGTGTGCCGGACCCTCTCCTTCCACGGCGGAGCGGTCACCGGCGGCACGGTCACCCTGGGCGGACGCCCGCTGGACCGGTTGCCGCCGGACCGGGTGGTGGCCGCCGGCGTGTGCCAGGTCCCGGAAGGGCGGCGGGTGTTCGGCCGGATGACGGTCGCGGACAACCTGCGCGCCGGTGCCCTCGGCGGCACCGGCGGACGCGCCGGCCGGGCGCGCGCCCTGCGGCGGGTGCACGAGCTGTTCCCCGTCCTCGCCGACCGCGCGGGCCAGCGGGCCGGGCTGCTGTCCGGCGGCGAGCAGCAGATGCTCGCGGTCGGCCGGGCCCTCATGGGCGCCCCCGAGGTGCTGCTGCTCGACGAGCCCTCCCTCGGGCTCGCACCGCTGATGGCCGCGCGGATCGCCGACACCGTGCGGGAGATCAACGAGCAGGGCACCTCGGTGCTGCTCGTCGAACAGAACGCGGCCCTCGCCCTGCGGCTCGCGTCCCGCGCGTACGTCCTGGAGGTCGGCGAGGTCACCCTGTCCGGCCCCGCGGACGAACTCGCCGCCTCCGACGAGGTGCGCCGTCGCTACCTCGGCGTGGTCGACGAGGACGCGGCGGCCGACGGCGCGGCCCCCTCCGACGGACTTCCGTCCCTGTCCCGATGGAAGGGGTGACCCCACCCGTGGAAGAACGCGACGACACGGCGTCCCGCACGCCCGCACCGACCGACGCGGCGGCCCGCCCGGCCGAGCCCGCGACGGGGACGGCCCGCCCGGCCGACCCTGCTGCGGCGAGGACGGCCCGCCCTGCCGATACCCGAACCTCCGCGGCCCGCCCGGACGTTCAGGCCGCAGCGCCCAACGCAGCGCCCAACGCAGCGCCCAACGCAGCGCCCCCCACCGGGGCCACCGCACCGCCCTCCGACGTCCCCCCGCTCGACGTCCGCGACGTGACCGTCCGCTTCGCCGGGCTGACCGCGCTCGACGGGGTGAGCTTCAGCGTGCGGCCGGGTACCGTGCACGCCCTCATCGGCCCCAACGGCGCCGGGAAGTCGACCTGCTTCAACGTGCTGTCCGGTGTGTGCCGGCCCGCCGCCGGAAGCGTCCGGCTGGGCGGGCAGGAGCTCACCGGCCTGCCCCCGCACCGGATCGCCGGGCTCGGCGTGGCCCGGATCTTCCAGAACCTCGCCCTGCCCCCGCACGCCACCGTCGAGGACTGCCTGCTGCTCGGCCGGCACCGGCTCACCCGCGCCGGATTCCTCGCCGCCGGGCTGCGGCTGCCCTCCGCCGCCCGCGAGGACCGGCGTCACCGTGAACGCGTCCGCGAGATCGCCGCGTTCGTGGGCCTGGAGCGCCAGCTCGACAAGCCCGCCGGCTCGCTCCCGTACGGGCAGCAGAAGCTCGCCGAGCTGGCCCGGGCCCTGTGCATGGAGCCCCGGGTCCTGCTCCTGGACGAACCCGTCGCCGGCATGACCGCCGACGAACGGCGCCGTACCGCCGCGGTCGTCGCGGGGGTCCGCGACAGCCTCGGCATCTCGATCGTGCTGGTGGAACACGACATGGGGGTGGTGATGCGGCTCGCGGACGCGGTGACCGTACTCGACTTCGGGCGCCGGATCGCCGACGGCGCCCCCACGGACGTACAGAACGATCCGGCGGTCGTACGCGCCTACCTGGGCGGACAGGCCGGCCCCGAGGAGACCGCTTCATGAGCACCTTCGCCGAACTCCTGCTCAACGGACTGTCGTTGGGCTCCGTCTACGCCCTCGTCGCGCTCGGCTTCGTCGTCATCTTCCGCGCCACCGAGGTCGTCAACTTCGCGCACGCCTCCCTGCTGCTGGCGGGCGGCTACGTCACCGCGACCCTCCACGACGACATCGGCTTCTGGCCCGCCCTGCTCGCCGGGGTCGCGGGCGCCGCCCTGGTGGGCGCCGCGGTCGAGTTCCTGGTGATGCGCCGCTACCGGGGCTCCGACCAGAGCGTCCTCGCGATCGTCACCATCGGCGTCGACATCCTGCT
Organism: Streptomyces aureus; assembly: GCF_000725495.1. Classification (GTDB taxonomy): domain Bacteria; phylum Actinomycetota; class Actinomycetes; order Streptomycetales; family Streptomycetaceae; genus Streptomyces; species Streptomyces aureus_B. Next base: position 159,624 of record NZ_JNZD01000013.1, on the reverse strand, counting down.
CACCACGGAACTGACCCGCCGGATCGGCACGGACGTCCTGGCGCTGGGCGACCCCTGGGGCGACGCCGTCCTGACCGTGGGCCCCGTCTCCATCGCCCACACCCGGATCGCCGCCTTCGTCACGGCGTCCCTGCTGATCACGGTCTTCCTGCTGGCCTTCCGCTTCACGTCCTGGGGCGTCGCGATGCGGGCCGCGGCCGAGAGCCCGGAGACCGCCGCCCTGATGGGCGTCCGGCTCGGCCGGGTGTCGCTCGGGGCCTGGGCGGTCGCCGGCGGCCTCGCGGCCGTGGCCGCGCTGTTCCTGACCGTCTTCCCGACCCCCGGGCTGGAGCGCGCCACCTCCCTCGCCGCGCTCAAGGCGTTCCCCGCGGCGATCCTCGGTGGCCTCGACTCGACGACCGGCGCGCTGGTCGGCGGACTCCTCGTCGGTGTCACCGAGTCCCTGGCCACCGGCTACCAGAGCGACCTCACCTTCCTCGGGCGCGGCCTCGGCGACCTCGCGCCCTACGTCGTCATGGTCGCGATCCTGCTCATCCGGCCCGCCGGGCTGTTCGGCACGAAGGAGCTCGCCCGTGTCTGAGGTCCTCACCCGCGACGAGACCGGGGGAGCCGTCCGGCCCGTCCGCCGGCGCCGGCTCCGGTCGCCCGCGCCCCGGGCCGCCGCCGGTGGCGTCTGCGCCGTCGTGCTGCTCGCGCTGCCCTTCTACGTCGACCGCTTCTGGCTGGAGGCCGGACTGTTCGCGATGGCCGCCGCGATCGGCGCGATCGGCCTGAACCTGCTGACCGGCGCGACCGGGCAGCTCTCCATGGGACACGCCTTCTTCCTCGCGGTCGGCGCGTACGGCTACTGCGTGTTCGCCGCCGACGGGAGCGACGGACCGGTGGGACTCGGACTGCCCGCCTGGCTCGCCGCCGTGCTCGCCGTGGCCGTCTCCGGGATCGCCGGGGGTCTGTTCAGCCCGATCGCGGGACGGCTGCGGGGCGCCTACCTCGGTATCGCCACCCTCGCGCTGATCTTCATCGGGCAGCACGTCCTGTTCAACGCCAGGGACCTGACGGGCGGCTTCAACGGCCGCGACGTACCGCCGCTGAGCCTGTTCGGCCTCACCTTCGACGACCGGGAGCTGGTCGTCGCGGACGTGCCCTTCGGCTCGGCCGAGAAGCTCTGGTACGTGGGTCTGCTGCTGCTCCTGGGCGGCGCCCTCTTCGCCCGCGGGGTGCTGCGCGGCCGGCCCGGCCGGGCCATGAACGCGATCCGCGACCACCGGATCGCGGCCGGGGTGATCGGCGTGCCCGTCGCCCGCTACCGGGCCGGCGTCTTCGTCCTGTCCTCGATGTACGCGGGACTCGCCGGGGTGCTCCTCGCCCTGGTCTTCCAGCGCACGGTGCCCGACTACTTCGGGATCACGCTCTCGCTGGACTACCTCGCCATGATCGTCATCGGCGGTCTCGGCTCGGTCGCCGGGGCGGTCGCCGGGGCCGCGTTCGTCTCGCTGCTGCCCCAGCTGCTCACCCGCTACAGCGACGCCCTGCCCCTGGTCTCCGAACCGGGCATGGGCGGGATCGCACCCGGCGAGGCGGCCCGGTACCTGTACGGCGCCGCCGTCGTGGCGGTGGTGCTCTTTCTTCCGGGCGGCCTGGTCAGGCTGGCCGCCCGGCTGCGCGTCAAGCCCCGTCCCGGGGCCCGCGTCACGCCCCGTCCCGGGGCCGTCGAAGGGGAGGAACGATGAGAACGACACACACCGCGCGGCTGGCCGCCGGGGCGCTGGCCGCCCTGCTGGTCCTGGCCGGATGCAGCTCCAAGGCCAAGGACGGCGGCGGCGACAAGGGGTCGGCGGGCGGGGTGAAGACCGGGGAGGGGATCTCCGGGAAGACGATCAGCCTCGGCGTGCTCACGGACATGAGCGGGGTGTACGCGACCCTCGGCAAGAGCGTCACCCAGGCCCAGCAGCTCTATGTGAAGCAGACCAACGCCGCCGGCGGCGTCTGCGGCTACAAGCTGGCCCTGACCGTCCGCGACCACGGCTACGACCCGCAGAAGGCCGTCTCGGGCTACACGGAGCTGGCGCCGAAGGTGCTGGGCTTCACCCAGTTCATCGGCTCGCCGTTCGTCGCGGCCGTCAAGCAGCGCATCGACGGCCGGGACAAGGCGCTGGTCCTGCCGCAGGCCTGGTCGGCCACCCTGCTGGGCAGCCCGTACATCCGGCCCATCGGCTCCACCTACGACATCGAGACGATCAACGCGATCGACTTCCTGATGAAGGAGAAGGGCCTGAAGAAGGGCGACAGCATCGGCCATGTGTACTTCGAGGGCGACTACGGCGAGAACGCCCTGACGGGCTCCCGGTACATGGCGAAGCAGGCGGGGCTCAAGGTCGTCGAGCAGAAGATCAAGCCGACCGACAACGACATGACCGGCCAGGTCGTCGCGCTGAAGAAGGCCGGCGTGAAGGCCGTCGTGATCAGCGCCGGCCCGCGGCAGGCGGCCTCGCTCGTGGGGGTCGCGGCGGCCCTGAAGTTCGGTGTGCCGGTGATCGGCAACAACTCCGCCTTCGCCCCGCAGCTCCTCGCCACCGCGGCAGCCCCGGCCCTGGAGGCGAACTACTACGTGGCCAGCCCCTCGCTGCCGATCGGCGCGGACACCCCGAAGGCGAAGAAGCTGGTCGCGGACTACAAGGCCGCCTATCCGAAGGACTCGCTGGACAACGGCGTGGTGGCCGGCTGGACGGCCGCGTCGGCGTTCGGGGAGGCGCTGAAGAAGGCCTGCGCGGCCAAGGACCTCACCCGTGAGGGCGTCGACAAGGCCCTGCTGACCGTCGACGCGTTCGACCCGGGGTTCGGCACCACCCAGGACTTCTCCGACCCGAAGGCGGCGTCCTCGAAGGAGAGCGTCATCCTGCGGCCGGACAAGAATGCCGTGGGAGGGATGAAGGTCGTCCGCGAGGCGGAGGCGTCTTCCGTGGCACAGGGATACACCCCCGGCGCCTGACCCCGGCGCACGCCGGGCGCATGATCCCGTGCGCCCGGCGTGCGAGGGGTGCACGGGACCATGCCCCCGGTACGGAACAGCGAAAGGGCCCCGAACCGAGTGGTTCGGGGCCCTTTCGCGTCGTACGGGGTGTTACGGGAGCTGCGCGGCGCGTGCCTCGCGGCGGTTGCCCCGGAAGTTGTTCACCCGGCGGGCCGTGGCGAACAGCGGGATCACCGCGCCCATGACCAGCTGCAGCGCGCAGCCGGTCTGCAGGAGCAGCTGGCCGCCGGGGGCGTCGAACGCCCACGCGGCGAGCAGACCCATGGAGAGCACGATCCACGAGAGCATCGCGACCGCGAGGCGGCCCCGGGGCTTCGGGTACTCGACCCGGCTCACCATCAGCCAGGCGGTGCCCATGATCGCCATGAGCGTGGCGACGAAGGGCAGCTCCAGCAGGATGATCGAGACGACCGTCAGCGCGCCGAACGGGCTCGGCATGCCCTGGAACGTGCCGTCCTTCACCGTGACACAGGAGAATCTCGCGAGCCTCAGGACCACGGCGAGCAGCACCACGATCGCTCCGACCGCCGCGACCTTCTGATAGGCGTCGTCCGCGACCATGCCGTACACGAGCACGAAGTACGCCGGCGCGAGACCGAAGCTGATCAGGTCGGACAGGTTGTCCAGCTCGGCGCCCATCGGGGAGGACCGCAGCTTGCGCGCGACCAGGCCGTCGAAGAGGTCGAAGACCGCGGCGCAGAGCATGAGGATCACGGCCGTCGCGGCGGAGTGACGGGCCATGCCCGACTCGTCGCTGCCCGTGAGGTGCGGGATCAGGATGCCGGTGGTGGTGAAGTACACCGCCATGAAGCCGCACGTGGCGTTGCCGAGGGTCAGCGTGTCCGCTATCGAGAGGCGGAGCGAGAGAGGCATCTCCTCCTCGTCGTCCACCTCGTCGGCCTCAGGCACCCAGCCGGCCTGTGTGTCGGGATCAATCACGGTCAATTCGAGTCACCCCAGCCACGGTCTTCTGACCGACCTCCACGTCGACCTCGACACCCTCGGGGAGGTAGATGTCCACGCGCGAGCCGAAGCGGATCAGACCGATCCGGTCGCCCTGCTCGACCTTCGTCCCCTGCGGGATGTAGGGCACGATGCGGCGGGCGACGGCGCCGGCGATCTGGATCATCTCGATGTCACCGAGCTCGGTGTCGAAGTGCCAGACGACGCGCTCGTTGTTCTCGCTCTCCTTGTTGAACGCCGGGACGAACCCACCGGGGATGTGCTCGACCGAGGTCACCGTGCCGGAGAGGGGCGCGCGGTTGACGTGGACGTTGAGCGGGCTCATGAAGATCGCGACGCGGGTGCGCCCGTCCTTCCACGGCATGATGCTCTGCACCACACCGTCGGCGGGCGAGATGACCCGGCCCTGCGTGATCTCACGCTCGGGGTCGCGGAAGAACCACAGCATCCCGGCCGCGAGCGCGGTGGCGGGTACGGCCACGGCCTTGGCCGCGCCGGAACGGCGCGAACGGGCCAGGCTGAGTGCTGCGGTGGCAACGGTCGGGAGAAGCCACGGCGATGCTCCGCGCGCGAGGCGGACCCGGCCGCGAGGTGCAGAGGTTTGGCTGTGGGGCATGGATGACCTTCGTAGCGGATGATGCCGCGCTCGAACGGGGGACGGCGGCTTTCACGCGATCGTACCGGGCGCAGACCGCAACTGGGCAAGCCAAGATGCGGAGTCGACGGCTGAAGAGAGCTGACGGGGTGTGATCTTCTTCGCGAAGAAAACACCCCGAACCCGGACATCTAGCCCTGGAGTCGATACTCTTCGAGCAGTCGGCGCCCGATGATCATTTTCTGGATTTCGGCGGTACCTTCGCCGATCAGCAGCATCGGAGCCTCACGGTAGAGGCGCTCGATCTCGTACTCCTTCGAGAAGCCGTAGCCGCCGTGGATCCGGAACGCATCTTCCACGACCTCCTTGCAGTACTCGGAGGCGAGGTACTTCGCCATCCCTGCCTCGAGGTCGTTTCGTTCCCCGGAGTCCTTTTTGCGAGCTGCGTTCACCATCATTGCATGGGCGGCCTCGACCTTGGTAGCCATCTCGGCCAACTTGAACTGGATGGCCTGATGCTGGGCGATCGCCTTGCCGAAAGTGTGACGTTGCTGGGCATATGAGACGCCCAGCTCGAACGCACGCTGCGCGACACCGCAGCCACGGGCCGCCACGTTGACGCGGCCGACCTCGACTCCGTCCATCATTTGGTAAAACCCTCGGCCGGTGGTGCCGCCGAGAACCCGATTGGCCGGAATGCGCAGTCCGTCCATGATGAGTTCGGTGGTGTCGACCCCCTTGTAACCCATCTTGTCGATCTTGCCGGGGATGGTCAGACCGGGACGGACCTCTCCGAAGCCGGGCTCCTTCTCCACGAGGAAGGTCGTCATCGACTTGTGGGGCGCCGTGCCCTCGGGGTGTCCTTCGTCACTTCTGACGAGAACGGCCACCAGAGTCGAGGATCCGCCGTTCGTCAGCCACATCTTCTGGCCGTTCAGGACGTACTCGTCGCCGTCCTTGACCGCCTTGGATGTGATCGCCGACACATCGGAGCCGAGCCCCGGCTCCGACATCGAGAAGGCGCCGCGCACCTCGCCGAGCGCCATACGGGGCAGGAAGTGGTCCTTCTGCTCCTGGGTCCCGTGCTGCTTGAGCATGTACGCCACGATGAAGTGCGTGTTGATGATGCCGGAGACCGACATCCAGCCGCGGGCGATCTCCTCGACGCACAGCGCGTAGGTGAGGAGCGACTCGCCCAGACCCCCGTACTCCTCGGGGATCATCAGACCGAACAGACCCAGCTCCTTGAGCCCGTCGACGATCGCTTGCGGGTACTCGTCGCGGTGCTCCAGCTCGGTGGCGACCGGGATGATCTCCTTGTCCACGAAATCGCGGACCGTGGAGAGGATCTCCTGCTGGACGTCGGTCAGACCGGCGGTCTGGGCGAGTCGCGCCATGACTACTTCTCCGTCTTCTTCTCCGCCGGGGCGGTGAGTTCGGGCCGGCCGGGCTGCTCGCCGCCGCGCTCCTTGATGTACGTCTCGGTGGGGACCATCACCTTGCGGCGGAACACACAGACCAGCGTGCCGTCCTGCTTGTAGCCCTTGGTCTCCACGTAGACGATCCCGCGGTCCGACTTGGACCGGGAGGGCGTCTTGTCGAGGACCGTGGTCTCGCCGTAGATCGTGTCGCCGTGGAAGGTCGGCGCCACGTGCTTCAGCGACTCGATCTCCAGGTTCGCGATCGCCTTGCCGGAGACGTCCGGGACGGACATGCCGAGCAGCAGCGAGTAGATGTAGTTCCCGACGACGACGTTCTTGCCGAAATCGGTCGTCTTCTCCGCATAGTTGCTGTCCATGTGGAGCGGGTGGTGGTTCATGGTCAGCAGGCAGAAGAGATGGTCGTCGTACTCCGTGACCGTCTTTCCGGGCCAGTGCTTGTAGACCGCCCCGACCTCGAACTCTTCGTAGGTGCGTCCGAACTGCATGGTGCTCAGGCCTCCGGGGCTTCGAACGAGGTGGTGCGCTGCATGCCGGCGGCCCGGCCCTTGCCCGAGATGACGAGCGCCATCTTGCGGCTGGCCTCGTCGATCATCTCGTCGCCGAGCATCGCGGAGCCCTTCTTGCCGCCGGCCTCGGACGTGTAGTAGTCGTACGCGTCCAGGATCAGCTCGGCGTGGTCGAAGTCCTCCTGCGAGGGGGAGAAGATCTCGTTCGAGGCCTCCACCTGGCCCGGGTGCAGCACCCACTTGCCGTCGAAGCCGAGCGCGGCGGCCCGCTGGGCGACCGCGCGGTAGCCGTCGATGTTGCGGATCTGCAGGTAGGGGCCGTCGATGGCCTGGAGGTTGTTGGCGCGGGCGGCCATCAGGATCTTCATCAGGATGTAGTGGTAGGCGTCCGCCGGGTAGCCGGGCGGCTGCTCGCCCACGACCAGCGACTTCATGTTGATCGACGCCATGAAGTCGGCCGGGCCGAAGATGATGGTCTCCACGCGCTGCGAGGCGGTGGCGATCTCGTTGACGTTGTTCAGGCCCTGGGCGTTCTCGATCTGCGCCTCGATGCCGATCTTGCCGACCTCGAAGCCCATGGTCTTCTCGATCTGCGTCAGCAGGAGGTCGAGGGCGACGACCTGCTGGGCGGTCTGCACCTTCGGCAGCATGATGCAGTCGAGGTTCTGCCCCGCGCCCTCGACGACGGTCACGACGTCGCGGTACGTCCACTCGGTGGTCCAGTCGTTGACGCGCACGACCCGCGTCTTGCCGGTCCAGTCACCCTCGTTGAGGAACTTGACGATGGTGTGCCGGGCGTCGGGCTTGGCCAGCGGCGCGCACGCGTCCTCCAGGTCGAGGAAGACCTGGTCCGCGGGGAGCCCCTGGGCCTTCTCCAGGAAGCGGGGGTTGCTGCCCGGCACGGCCAGACAGGAGCGCCTGGGACGCAGACGGTTCACGGGCGTGCTCATGCGGGGACCTCCAGGGGGTCGAGCTTGTTCGCTTTCCGGATCTCGTCGACGATACGGCCGATGATTCCGGTGATGTCGAAGTCCTTCGGGGTGAAGACCGCGGCCACTCCCGCGGCCCGCAGCTGTTCGGCGTCGGCGTTCGGGATGATCCCGCCGGCGATCACCGGTATGTCGGCTGCGCCGGCCGCGCGCAGCTTCTCCAGGACGTCGGGGACGAGCTGGGCGTGCGAGCCGGAGAGGATCGACAGGCCCACGGCGTGCACGTCCTCGGCCACGGCCGCGTCCACGATCTGCTCCGGGGTGAGCCGGATGCCCTGGTAGACCACCTCGAAGCCGGCGTCGCGGGCCCGCACGGCGATCTGCTCGGCGCCGTTGGAGTGCCCGTCCAGGCCCGGCTTGCCGACCAGGAACCGGAGGTTGCCGGCGCCGAGGTCCTTCGCGGTCAGCTCCACCTTGCGGCGCACCAGCGCGAGCGCCGTGCCCTCCTCGGCGGTGACCGCGACGGGCGCCGAGGAGACGCCGGTCGGGGCGCGGAACTCGCCGAACACCTCGCGCAGGGCCCCGGCCCACTCGCCGGTGGTGACACCGGCGCGGGCGCACTCCAGGGTGGCCTCCATGAGGTTGGCGGTGCCCTTGGCGGCCTCCTTCAGCTTCTCCAGCGCCTTGCACGGACGCGGGTGGTTGAAGGGAGGCTGGTACCGCGTGTCGCGCCAGGTCCCGAGCGCCGAGATCACCCGGGCCTCGACCGCGGGGTCGACGGTCTGGATCGCCGCGTCGAGGTCGGCCGTGAGCGGGTTCGGCTCGGTGGACTCGAAGACGTTGACGCCGACGATCTTGTCCTTGCCGCCCTCGATGCGGGCCCGGCGCTCGGCGTGCGAGGAGACGAGCTGCGACTTGAGGTAGCCCGACTCGACGGCGGCCATCGCGCCGCCCATCTCCTCGATCCGCGCGATCTCGGCCAGCGACTCCTCGACGAGGGCGCTCACCTTGGCCTCGATCACGTGCGAGCCCTCGAAGATGTCCTCGTACTCCAGCAGGTCGCTCTCGTGCGCCAGGACCTGCTGGATGCGCAGCGACCACTGCTGGTCCCACGGGCGGGGCAGGCCCAGCGCCTCGTTCCAGGCGGGCAGCTGGACGGCACGGGCACGGGCGTCCTTGGACAGCGTGACGGCCAGCATCTCCAGCACGATCCGCTGGACGTTGTTCTCCGGCTGCGCCTCGGTCAGACCGAGGGAGTTGACCTGGACGCCGTACCGGAAACGCCGCTGCTTGGGGTCCTCGATGCCGTACCGCTCGCGGGTGATCTTGTCCCAGATCCGCCCGAACGCCCGCATCTTGCACATCTCCTCGATGAAGCGGACACCCGCGTTCACGAAGAAGGAGATGCGGGCCACCACATCGCCCTTGCGGTCCTCGGCGATCTGCCCGGACGCGAACACCGCGTCCAGGACGGCGATCGCGGTGGACATCGCGTACGCGATCTCCTGGACCGGCGTGGCGCCCGCCTCCTGCAGGTGGTAGCTGCAGATGTTGATCGGGTTCCACTTGGGGATGTGGTTGACCGTGTACGTGATCATGTCCGTCGTGAGACGGAGCGAGGGCACCGGCGGGAAGACGTGCGTCCCCCGCGAGAGGTACTCCTTCACGATGTCGTTCTGGGTCGTGCCCTGGAGCTTGGTGATGTCCGCACCCTGCTCCTCGGCGACGACCTGATAGAGCGCCAGCAGCCACATGGCGGTGGCGTTGATCGTCATCGAGGTGTTCATCTGCTCCAGGGGGATGTCCTGGAACAGCCGGCGCATGTCACCGAGGTGCGAGACCGGCACGCCGACCCGGCCGACCTCGCCGCGGGCGAGGATGTGGTCGGGGTCGTAGCCCGTCTGCGTCGGCAGGTCGAAGGCCACGGAGAGCCCTGTCTGCCCCTTGGCGAGGTTGCGCCGGTACAACTCGTTGGACGCCTCGGCCGTGGAGTGGCCGGCGTAGGTGCGCATGAGCCACGGCCGGTCCTTCTGGCGCTCTGTCATGGATGGACCTCAGACGTTCCGGAAGCGGTTGATGGCGTCGATGTGCTGGGCGCGCTTCTCGTGGTCGCGGACTCCCAGGCCCTCCTCGGGCGCCAGCGCGAGGACGCCGACCTTGCCCTGGTGGAGGTTGCGGTGCACGTCGTAGGCGGCCTGCCCGGTCTCCTCCAGGGAGTAGACCTTGGAGAGCGTCGGGTGGATCTTGCCCTTGGCGATGAGGCGGTTGGCCTCCCAGGCCTCGCGGTAGTTCGCGAAGTGCGAGCCGATGATCCGCTTCAGCGACATCCACAGGTAGCGGTTGTCGTACTCGTGCATGTAGCCCGAGGTCGAGGCGCAGGTGGTGATGGTGCCGCCCTTGCGGGTGACGTACACGGAGGCGCCGAAGGTCTCGCGGCCCGGGTGCTCGAAGACGATGTCGATGTCCTCGCCGCCGGTGAACTCGCGGATGCGCTTGCCGAAGCGCTTCCACTCCTTCGGGTCCTGGGTGTTCTCGTCCTTCCAGAACTTGTACCCCTCGGCGCTGCGGTCGATGATCGCCTCGGCGCCCATCGAGCGGCAGATGTCCGCCTTCTGCTCGCTGGAGACGACACAGATCGGGTTGGCGCCGCCGGCGAGCGCGAACTGCGTGGCGTACGAGCCGAGTCCGCCGCTCGCGCCCCAGATCAGGACGTTGTCGCCCTGCTTCATGCCGGCGCCGTTGCGGGAGACCAGCTGCCGGTAGGCGGTGGAGTTCACCAGACCGGGGGCGGCGGCCTCCTCCCAGCTCAGGTGGTCCGGCTTCGGCATCAGCTGGTTGGACTTGACGAGCGCGATCTCGGCGAGGCCGCCGAAGTTGGTCTCGAAGCCCCAGATGCGCTGCTCGGGGTCGAGCATCGTGTCGTTGTGGCCGTCGCTGGACTCCAGCTCGACGGACAGACAGTGCGCGACGACCTCGTCGCCGGGCTTCCAGGAGTTGACCCCCGGGCCGGTGCGCAGGACGACGCCCGCGAGGTCCGAACCGATGATGTGGTACGGCAGGTCGTGGCGCTTGCTGAGGTCGCTCAGCCGCCCGTAGCGCTCCAGGAAGTTGAAGGTCGACACCGGCTCGAAGATCGACGTCCAGACCGAGTTGTAGTTCACGGAGGACGCCATCACGGCGACCAGGGCCTCGCCCGGTCCCAGCTCCGGCACCGGCACGTCGTCCAGGTGGATCGACTTGCGGGGGTCCTTGTCGCGGCTGGCGAGCCCGGCAAAGATCTCCGCCTCGTCCTTGTGCACGGTGATCGCGCGGTAGGAGTCGGGGAGCGGAAGAGCGGCGAAGTCGGCGGACGTGGCCGTCTGCGACTGAATCGCGTCCAGGATTTCCTTCACGGTGTTGCCTCCGGCGATGCGCGTCCGAGGGAGAACGCTGAGGGGTACGTCGGTGCTGCTGCTGAGGGGTGTGCCGTCGGTCCGGCGGAGGTGGTGCTTGGCAGCGCTGTGGTTGGCGCGGGAGGTTGCCTGTGACGCAGGCGTCCGGGCGCGCAGGCCCATGGGGCTTGCGGGGACAGCCGGCGTACGCATGGTCTCTGCACGCCGGCCGCCCGGACTCCTTCAACGTATGGCACGCCGTGTCACCTGACAAGGCACGGAGTGCCAGAAGTTGCGCTCAGGTGAAATCTTTACGCAACACGTGAGCGATGATCGATCAGGTCGGCCCGCAAATGAGTCAAACCGGGGCACAAAAAACGCCGGACGCGCTCGATGAGAGCGAGTCCGGCGAGGGTTGGTTTTGCCGATCGGGGGAGCGGAGTCCTAGGCGCGTTCCTTGAGCGCCTGCTCGATGGTGCGCATCACCTGGTCCAGCGGGGCGTCGACCCGGGCGACGGTCACCAGCACGTCCCCCTCGGTGAAGGAGGAGGCGGGCGCCGGCCGCGGCGCGGTCTCCCGTCCCGCGCCGATCCCGGTGCCGAAGGTCTTGCGGACGATGGCGAAGGCGTGGTCCAGCTGCGACTCGACGTCGCCCTGGCCGCCGGCCCGCAGCCACCGCCGCAGGACGTGGTTGTGGGCGGTGACCACGGCCGACGCGGCGACCTCGGCGAGCAGGGGGTCGTCGTTGGCGTCGTCGTCGTGCGCGTGCTCGTCGAAGTGGCCGAGCAGGTAGCGGGTGAACAGACGCTCGTAGCGGGCCACCGAGGCGATCTCGGCCTCCCGCAGCGTCGGCACCTCGCGCGTCAGCTTGTAGCGCGAGACGGAGATCTCCGGCTGGGCCGCGTACATCCGCATGACTTCCTTGATGCCGCGGCACACGGTGTCGAGGGGATGCTCGTGCGCGGGGGCCGCGTTGAGCACCGCCTCGGCCCGGATCAGGGTGTCGTCGTGATCGGGGAAGATCGCCTCTTCCTTGGACCGGAAGTGGCGGAAGAACGTACGGCGGGCCACCCCGGCCTGGGCCGCGATCTCGTCGACGGTGGTCGCCTCGTACCCCTTGGCGGCGAACAGCTCCATGGCCGCGGCCGCCAGTTCCCGGCGCATCTTGAGGCGTTGGGCCGCCGCGCGACTGCCCGCGGCGCTCTCCGGAGCGTCGGGCGTGGCTGACTGACGTGAGGACCTGGCGGGCTGGGACATGCCCCGAACGTACTGCATCTGCGCAGGAGAGCGCGCATGTCCGGGGAACCCCCCGCCCGGGAAGGGCGGGGGGTGTCCGGCGGGGCCCAGCAGTCCGCCCCAGTCGGCGTCGTCCGCGAACCAGTCGCCCCGGCCGTCAGCGGCGGGCATATTCGCGGAAGCCGCGGCCCGTCTTGCGGCCGAGGCAGCCCGCGGCCACCAGGTGCTCCAGGAGCGGCGCGGGGGCGAGTCCCGGGTCCCGGAACTCGCGGTGCAGGACCTTCTCGATGGCCAGCGAGACGTCGAGCCCGACCACGTCGAGCAGCTCGAAGGGCCCCATCGGGTAGCCGCCGCCCAGCTTCATGGCCGCGTCGATGTCGTCCAGCGTGGCGTAGTGCTCCTGCACCATCTTGATCGCGTTGTTCAGGTACGGGAACAGCAGCGCGTTCACGATGAAGCCGGCCCGGTCGCCGCAGTCCACCGGGTGCTTGCGGATCTTCGCGCAGACCTCGCGCACGGTGGCGTGCACGTCGTCCCCGGTCAGCACGGTCCGCACGACCTCGACGAGCTTCATCGCCGGGGCCGGGTTGAAGAAGTGCATGCCGATGACGTCCTGCGGGCGCGAGGTGGCGCGGGCGCAGGCGACGACGGGCAGCGAGGAGGTGGTGGTGGCCAGGATCGCGCCGGGCTTGCAGACCTTGTCGAACGTGCCGAACAGCTGCTGCTTGATCTCCAGGTCCTCGGCGACCGCCTCCAGGGCGAGGTCCACGTCGGCGAAGTCGTCGTAGCTGCCGGTCGGCGTGATCAGCTCCAGGGTCCGTGCCGCCGCCTCGGCCGTCATCCGGCCCCGGTCGACGGACCGGGACAGCGACTTGCCGATGCGGGCCTTGGCGGCCTCCGCCTTCTCCTCCGTACGGGCGGCGAGGACCACCTCGTACCCGGCCTTGGCGAAGACCTCGGCGATGCCGGAGGCCATCGTGCCGGAGCCGGCGACGCCCACCGAGCGGATCTCACGGCCCTCGGCGAGGACGGCGCCCTCCAGCGGCGTCAGCGCGTCCCGCACGACGGCGTCGCTGCCCGGGGCCTCGTAGGAGTAGAAGCCGCGGCCGGACTTGCGCCCGGTCAGACCCGCCTCGCTGAGCTGCTTGAGGATCGGCGCGGGGGCGTGCAGCCGGTCGTGCGACTCGGCGTACATGGCCTCCAGGACCGTCCGCGCGGTGTCCACGCCGATCAGGTCGAGCAGGGCGAGCGGGCCCATGGGCAGTCCGCAGCCGAGCTTCATGGCCGCGTCGATGTCCTCGCGGGAGGCGTACTTCGCCTCGTACATCGCGGCGGCCTGGTTGAGGTAGCCGAAGAGCAGGCCGTCGGCGACGAAACCGGGGCGGTCGCCCACCGCGACGGGCTCCTTGCCCAGCTCCACCGCCAGGTCGGTCACCGCGCTCACGGCGGCCGGCGCGGTCAGCACCGAGGAGACGACCTCGACGAGCTTCATCGCGGGAGCCGGGTTGAAGAAGTGCAGGCCGAGCACGCGCTCGGGGCGGGCCGAGTCGGCCGCCAGGCGCGTCACGGACAGGGCGTTGGTGCCCGTCGCGAGGATCGCCTCGGGGCGCACGATGCCGTCGAGCGCCCGGAAGACCTGCTGCTTGACGTCGTACGACTCCGGGGTCACCTCGATGACGAGGTCGGCGTCGGCGGCGGCCGCGAGGTCGGTGAAGGTACGGAAGCGGGCGAGGGCGTCGGTGCGCTCCGCGTCGCTCAGGTGCTCGCGTCGCACGGCGCGGGCGGTGGAGGCTTCGAGGGTGGCCACGGCCTGGGCGGCCGCGGCTTCGCTGATGTCGATGCCGATCACGTCACGGCCGGCGCGGACCAGGACCTCGGCGATGCCGGTGCCCATGGTGCCGAGGCCGACGACGGCGACGGTCTTCAGCGGGGACAGAGAGGTGTCGGACAGGGGAGTGGCCATCGCGGGACTCCAGAAGGTGGTGACGACTGAGGAGCGCACGCGGGTACGCCGACAGGCGCACGGCGTGCGGAGGTTGCGGGTGTTTCCGGGCTGACGAGCGCACACGCCCGGTGCCGTCCCCGGGCGCCGGAGAAACGGGCGCCCATGGGCGGTGAAAGCCGACCGGCCCTGTCCCGGAGCCATGTCGTACTGAGGTACCTGAAGTACCGAACCGACTGCTCTCACGATGGCTGCGTCACCAGGCCACCGAGAGGTGAGACACGAGTGGGTAACTCGCTCGTCTGAGCTTAACCCGTCGGTAACGAGCGCGCCAGCCCCCGACTTTGTGATGTACGTCCCCGCACCTCACGGGCTTGCCCAAGGGCTGTCCCGTAATCCCCGGTGGATCAGCGCGCGGCGTCAGATGCGGTGCATCGCAAGGCGGAGGGTCGTCCTCATACTGGGCGTATTCGGGCGATCCGACAACGCGGCGAGGTGCCGTAGCTGTCGTCGTGCGCCCGCCGGGGATTACGGGACAGCCCTTAAGCTCGGCCCATGGACGAAGCGTTGCGATCGCTCACGGAGCGTCTGCGGGCCGAGGCGGGGGCGGGGGCTTCGACGGCCTTCGAGCGTCTGGCGGGGACGGAGGATCCCGAGGTGCTGGCCGCCGCGCTGACCGAGCCCGGACAGCCGCTCTGGGCGCGGGAGTTGGTCGCCTTCCGGCTCGGTACGGCCGGGGACCGGCGTTCCTTCGAGGCGCTCGTCCTGCTGCTGAACCACCGTGATCCGCAGCGCTGCGCGTCCGCCGCCCGGGCCCTGGCCCGGCTCGGAGACCCCCGCACCGCCCGCGCCGCCGCGGCGCTCGCCACCAACGAACTGCGGGTCGCCTACGCGCTCCAGCCGGTCAGGCTCCTGGTCGAGCTGCGCGCGCCGGAGGCCGTGCCCGCGCTGATCACCACCCTGGAGCGCAGGCTGCGCCCGCACGATCCCTACCGCAAGGTCGCCCTCGCGTGCGCGGAGGGTCTGGGCGTGCTGGGCGACGGCCGGGCCAGACGCGTACTGAACGAGGCCCTGGCCCACCCGGCGCTCGCGGAGACGGCCGTCCGCGCACTGGCCCGGCTGCCCGGGCAGGAGTAGGCGCGCCCGGTCAGCTCCGGGCCGTACCGCTCAGCACGCGCGCGTAGCGGACCTCGGGCACCGAGGCCCCGCCCGCCTCGAAGGGCTCCTCGGCGCCGTCGGGGCGGAAGCCGGCCCGCTCGTAGAAACGGCGTGCCGGGGCGTTCTCCTTGAGAACCCACAGCAGCATGCGCTCGCGACCCTCCGCCGCGCAGCGCCCCAGCGACTCCCGCAGCAGGGCCTGCCCGACCCCTCGGCCCAGCCGGTCGGGGTGGACGTAGATGGCGTACAACTCGACGTCCCCGGAGCGGACTTCGTCGTCCCGGTGCGGTCCGTGGCAGGCCCAGCCGACGACGGACCCGGCGTGCTCGGCGACCAGGTTCACGACGCTGCCGTCGCCCTCCCGCAGCGTACGGCGCCGGCGCTCGGTGTCCTCGGCCACGCTGAGCCCGTCCAGGTACGCCCGCGGGATCAGGCCCTCGTACGCGCGCTGCCAGCCGCGCACCCGGATCTCGGCCACCCGCGCACAGTCGTCCAGGGTCATCTCACGTACCCGCGGCCCGCCGGGGGCGGGGGCGTTCGTCGGCTCATTCACGGGTCCATCGTGGACCACGGGTCCGACACCGCCCCCGACGGGCTCACGGGCGGAGGAGGTTCAGCCGCGGGAACCGAGCAGA
Organism: Streptomyces aureus; assembly: GCF_000725495.1. Classification (GTDB taxonomy): domain Bacteria; phylum Actinomycetota; class Actinomycetes; order Streptomycetales; family Streptomycetaceae; genus Streptomyces; species Streptomyces aureus_B. Next base: position 143,816 of record NZ_JNZD01000013.1, on the reverse strand, counting down.
CCGTGCAGCGTCGAGCCACGGGACGAGGAGGACGCGGCCTTCGTCGTCAGCGGCTCGGGGTCGGGCAGCGTCTTGCACACCGCGTCGGCCTCGCCGCCGCCGCGCGGCACTCTGCCGTCGGTCAGATAGGCCGCCAGGTACTTGTCCAGGCAGGCGTTGCCGCTCAGCGTGATGCCGTGGTTGCCGCCGCCCTGCTCGACCACCAGGCTGGAGCCGCGCAGCTGGTGATGGACGGTCACCCCGCCCTCGTAGGGAGTGGCCGCGTCGTCCGTCGCCTGGAACAGCAGCGCGGGGGGCAGCCGGCGGTTGGAGATGTCCACCGGCCGGAGCGAGTCCGTGGGCCAGAACGCGCACGGTGCGTTGTACCAGGCGTTGTTCCAGGCCATGAAGGGCGCCTTGTCGTACACGGCCCAGCTGTCCCGGCGCCACTGGCGCCAGTCACGCGGCCAGGCCGCGTCACGGCACTGGACCGCCGTGTACACGCTGTAGCCGTTGTCCCCCGAGGCGTCGACCGCGCCGAAGTTCTCGTACGCCTCGACGAGCGCGTCCGACTTCTTGTCGTTCACGTAGGACGCGAACGCCTCGGCGAGGTAGGGCCAGTACCCGTTGTAGTAGCCGCCCGGGATGAAGGTGTCCTCCAGCTCGGAGGCGCCGACCTTCTTCTGCGCCGGGTTCTCGGCCAGGGCCGCGCGCATCGCGTACCACTTGGCCTCGACCACGGCCGGGTCCGTGCCGAGCTTGTAGGCCGCGTCGTGCTTCGCGACCCAGGCCAGGAACGCCAGGTGGCGGTCGTTGAAGGCGTAGTCCTGGCTGATGTTGTCGTCGTACCACACACCGGTGGGGTCGACGATGGAGTCGAGGACCAGCCGGCGGACCCGCTGCGGGTAGAGCTTGCCGTACACGGCCCCCAGGTAGGTGCCGTACGAGTAGCCGAAGTAGTTGATCTTCTTGGCGCCGAGCGCGGCGCGGATCGCGTCCATGTCGCGGACCGTGCTGACCGTGTCGAGGTACGGCAGCAGCTTCGCGTACTTCGTGCCGCACGCCTCGGCGAAGGCCCTGGCGCGCGCGAGGTTGGCCCGCTCGACGGCCCGGGTGCTCGGCACGGTGTCGGGACGGACGGGCTTGAAGTGCCCCGGCTTGCAGTCGAGGGCGGGCTTGCTCGAGCCGACTCCGCGCGGGTCGAAGCCGATCACGTCGTACTGCGCGGCCACGGCCTTGGGCAGCGCGGAGGCGACGAAGCCGGCCAGTTTGAGCCCGCTGCCGCCGGGGCCGCCCGGGTTCACCAGCAGGGGGCCCTGGAACCGCTTCGCGGTGTGCGGGACCCGGGACAGAGCGATGGTGATCCGCTCGCTGTACGGGTTCGAGTGGTCCAGCGGCACCTTGATGGACGCGCACTGGAGCGTCGGATAATCGCTGGTGCCGCACTTCTTCCAGGCCGGTTTCGCGGCCAGGGCGGTGGGCGGCGCGGCGGGGCCGGTGCTCGCGTCGGCGGGGATCGACGTGATCATCCCGGCCAGCACGACGGCCGCCCCGCACACAGCGGCTGCGTGTTTCTTCACAAGGCCTCCCAGGACGGAGGAATCTGAGCCGTGCACGCCACGGCCTTCGCCGTATCGTGCCGAACGGGGGTCCTGGAAGAACGTGTTCCGGTGAGACTCGACCCGATTGGATGGTCCGATGCGCTCGGATGCCGCCTCGAGCGGCTCCGCGCGGCCCCGAACGCGTGCGCGGGGGCCGGTGGTTCCGGCCGGGCGGGCGACGGGTGGCCGTGACGGTCCGTCACCGGGCTTGGGGGTGCCGGTCCTCGGGCCGCCGGACGCGAGGCCGCCGGGTGCTCAGAGCAGGGTCAGCTGCGTCGGTCCGGGCGCGGCGGCGGGCACGGGTTCGGGTTCGGTGACGCGGCGGGGCATTCCGGCGCGCTTGGGGCCGATCCCGTACTCCTGTGCCAGTTCGTGGACCTGACGGGTGATCCGGCGCTGGTACCACTTCGGGGCGTAGGCGCCCTCCGCGTACAGCCGCTCGTAGCGCCGTACGAGGTGGGGGTGGTGGTGCTCGAGCCAGGCCATGAACCACTCGCGGGCGCCGGGCCGCAGATGCAGGACCAGGGGGGTCACCGAGGTGGCCCCGGACGCGGCTATGGCGCGGACGGTGGCGCGCAGCTGGGCGGGGTGGTCGCCGAGGAACGGGATCACGGGGGCCATCAGGACCCCGCAGTCCATGCCGTGGTCCGTCAGGGTGCGGACGACGTCCAGGCGGCGCTCGGGGGCGGGGGTGCCCGGCTCCACCGTGCGCCACAGCCCGGTGTCGGTGAAGCCCACCGACACCGAGATCCCGACGTCGGTGACTTCGGAGGCCTGCTTCAGCAGGTCGAGGTCGCGCAGGATCAGCGTGCCCTTCGTCAGGATCGAGAAGGGGTTCGCGTGGTCGCGCAGGGCCGCGATGATGCCCGGCATCAGTCGGTACCGGCCCTCGGCGCGCTGGTAGCAGTCGACGTTGGTGCCCATCGCGATGTGCTCGCCGTGCCAGCGGCGCGAGGCGAGCTGGCGGCGCAGCAGATCCGGGGCGTTGACCTTCACCACGATCTGCGAGTCGAAGCCGAGTCCGGTGTCGAGATCCAGATAACTGTGCGTCTTGCGGGCGAAGCAGTAAACGCATGCGTGCGAGCAGCCGCGATAGGGGTTGACCGTCCACTCGAACGGCATGCGGGAGGCCCCCGGCACCCGGTTCACGATCGACCGCGCCCGGATCTCGTGGAAGGTGATCCCCCGGAACTCGGGAGTGTCGAACGTCCGTGTGGTGACCGCGTCCGCGCCGAAGAGGGCGGCGTCGCGGGCGGGGCCTTCGGCCGTATCCGCTGTCAGGTTCTCCCAGCGCATGGCGCCTCCTAGGTAGCACTGGAGAGAGAATAGAACACATGTTCCCTTGATCGTGCCACCCCCTTTCGCGTGTCGCGTCGGCGGTGGTGCTCGGGGTCGGGGGCCCTGCCCCGTGCCGGGCGGGACCCTGTGTCGAGCCGGCGGTGCCGCCCGCGACCGGGGGACTCTCCTTCGCGTCGGCGCTGCCACCCGCGTCCACGGGGACCCCGATTTGGGGGGCGGGGCGGCGGGTGGTTGGCTGGCCGTACATCCCGAGAAACCACATGCTGGAGGAGTGCCATGGCGCAGGTCGAGGCCACGACGGAGCGGGTCATCGCGGCGGACGCGGAAACGGTGTTCGACGCCCTGGCGGACTACAGCGGCACGCGGCCCAAGCTGCTGTCCGAGCACTTCAGCGAGTACGAGGTGCGCGAGGGCGGCGACGGCACCGGCACCCTCGTCCACTGGAAGCTCCAGGCCACCAGCAAGCGCGTCCGCGACTGCCTGCTCGAGGTGAGCGAGCCCACCGACGGCGAGCTCGTCGAGAAGGACCGCAACTCCTCCATGGTCACCACCTGGCGCGTCACCCCGGCCGGTGAGGGGAAGTCCCGCGTCGTGGTCACCAGTGTCTGGAACGGCGCGGGCGGCATCGGCGGCTTCTTCGAGCGCACCTTCGCGCCCAAGGGCCTCGGCCGCATCTACGACACCCTGCTCGCCAACCTCGCGGCGCAGACCGAGAAGTGACCACCTCTCCGGGACGGCGCGTGCCTCCCGGAGATCCAGTGAAGCCCGCCGGACGGCGACTTGGCGGCCGACGCCGCCAAGGGGCCGTGTCCGAGGGCCTGTTGTGCCCTCACCGTTTCGGGTGGATGTTCCATGTATGCGGTGCTGTGCCGTAACTCGTCACGCTTGCCGGGAGTTGTCGCGACAGGCGGCAATTGCGCGGCAGGTGTGGCGAGGGGAGCGGGCGCATGGGCGGGATCACTCTGGTGCAGGACGAGCCGGTCCTCGCGCCCGCGTCCGACCCCGACCCGCCGGCCGCCCCGCCCGCCGGACCCACCCCGCGTCAGGTACGGCTGATCTTCTGCGGACTGATCCCGGCCCTGCTCCTCGCCGCGCTCGAGCAGATGATCGTGGCCACCGCGCTGCCGAAGATCGTCGGCGAGCTGCACGGCCTCGACCGGATGTCCTGGGCGATCACCGCCTACCTCCTCACCTCCACGGTCGCCCTCCCCGTCTACGGCAAGCTGGGAGACCTCTACGGCCGCAAGGGCGTCTTCCAGTTCGCCATCGCCGTCTTCGTCGTCGGCTCGGCGCTCGCCGGACGGGCGCGGACCATGGACCAGCTGATCGCCTTCCGCGCGGTCCAGGGCATCGGCGCCGGCGGCCTCATGACCGGCGTCCAGGCGATCATCGCGGACATCGTCCCGCCGGCCAGGCGCGGCCGGTTCATGGGACTGATCGGAGCCGCCTTCGGGCTCGCCTCCGTCGCGGGACCCCTGCTGGGCGGCTATTTCACCGACCATCTGTCCTGGCGGTGGTGCTTCTACGTCAACGTGCCCTTCGGACTGCTCACGCTGGCCGTCGTCTCCGTCGTCCTGAAACTGCCCGAGCCCGCCGTCCGGGGGCGGCTCGACGTCCTCGGAGTGCTGCTCCTCGCCACCGCGTCCACCTGTCTGGTCCTGCTGACCAGCTGGGGCGGCACCGAGTACGCCTGGAACTCGCGGGCCGTCCTCGCCCTCGGAGCGGGAGCGCTCGCCGCGACGGCGCTGTTCCTCGTCGTCGAGCGCTTCGCGGTCGAACCCCTCCTCCCGCTGCGGCTGTTCAGGGACCGCGTCTTCAACGTCACCGCGCTCGTCGGCCTGGTCGTCGGCGCCGCGCTCTTCGGAGCCGCCGGCTACCTCCCCACCTTTCTGCAGATGGCGGACGGCGCCGGGGCCACGGAGTCCGGGCTCCTGATGCTCCCCATGATGGGCGGCATCGTCGTCGCCTCCGTCCTCTCCGGGCAGCTCGTCAGCCGCACCGGCCGCCACCGGGTCCTCCCGGTCCTCGGCTGCGCCCTCGCGGCCGTCGGCATGTGGCTGCTCTCCCGCCTCGACGCCGACACCCCCCGGCTGCACTACAGCGTCTGGATGGCGGTCCTCGGCATCGGCATCGGCATGGTCATGCCCGTCCTGGTGGTCGCCGTGCAGAACTCCGTGCCGCCGGCCGACCTCGGCACCGCGACCAGCGCCAACACCTTCTTCCGGCAGATCGGCGGATCCGTCGGCGCCGCCGTCTTCGGCACCCTCTTCGCCCACCGGCTGGCCGACGCGCTCGCCCACCGCGTCCCACCGGGGGCCGGCGGAGCCGCCCCGGACCCCGAGTCCCTCACCCCGCACCTCGTCCACGCGATGCCCGCGGCACAGCGCGAGGGGTACATCGGCGCCTACGCGGAGGCCATGCCGCGGATCTTCCTCTACCTCGTGCCGGTCCTCGTCCTCGGCCTGCTCATCGCCCTCTTCCTCAAGGAGAAACCGCTGGTGTCCCACCACGCATCCACCGCCGGCAGCGAAGCGGAGCGGCACGCCGAACGGGTCCCGGGGGCCCGCTCGGGACACGGCGCCGGGATCCCCGTCTGCGGCACGGTGCAGCACCCCGACGGCACCGCCGTGGCGAGCGCCGCGCTCACCCTCATCGACATCGGGGGACAGCAGATCGGGCGTAGCGCCAGCGCGGAGGACGGCCGGTACGCCCTGTCCACGCCGGGATCGGGCTCGTACGTGCTGATCGCCGCCGCCGGGGGCCACCAGCCGCAGGCCGTCTCGGTGACGGTCGGCGAACGGCCCGTCGAGCTCGACGTCGTGCTCGGCGGGGCGGGCCGGCTCGCCGGAAGCGTGCTGACCGCGGACGGCACCCCCGTGCGCGAGGCCACCGTCACCCTCGCCAACGCGCACGGCGAGGTCGTGGCCACCACCCGCAGCGGACACGAGGGCGGCTACGTCTTCACGGACCTGGTGGCGGGCGAGTACACCCTCGCCGCCGGCGCCCCCGCGTTCCGTCCCGCCGCGCTCCCGGTGAGCGTCCTGGCGGCCCGGGAGACCCGCCAGGACGTCGAACTCGCCGGCGGTGCCGTGCTGCGCGGCACCGTCCGGGCGGGCGACGGGCGGCCCGTGGAGGACGCGCGCGTGACGCTGCTGGACGCCGCGGGCAACGTGGTCGACACGCTCACCACCGGACCGGACGGGACCTTCCGCTTCATCGACCTGTCGTCCGGCGAGTACACGGTCATCGCGGCGGGCTACCCGCCGGTGGCCACCGTGCTCCAGGTCGCCGGGGGAGGCCGCACGGAACGCGACCTCCAGGTGGGACACGAGGACTGAGGCGAGGCGCGGTTGGAAGCGCGCTCACGTCCGGAACGGGGGGCCGTGCCGGCGCGTCGAGAGGCGCGGCGCGCGCCGGAGCCGCCCCCCTCGCGTTCAATTCCCGCGTTGCCACACATCGCGACGCTCCGCCCCCGTACGGTAGTGGGGGCGGCACAGATCTTCAGGAGCCGTGGGGAGAGAGGGCCTGGGCCATGGACCGTGGCACCGCATCGGGCGCGGCTCCCAGCCCCGGAGCCGGGAACGGCGGGGCGGAGCACGCCGACGTCGGCCGCATCCCGCTGGCCGTGGTGGTCGTCGACCGGGACGGCCTCGTCTCGCACTGGAGCAGCGGCGCACGGCGCCTGTTCGGCGCCTCCAAGGACGAGGCACTCGGCCGCCACGCGGTGGACCTGCTCCCCGTCTCCGGCGCGCTCCCCGAGGCCGCGGACGCGGTCCCCTTCGGAAGCCGCGCCACGTACGACGGACTCGGGCCGGGCCTGGAGTCCTCCCTGGACGGGCGGCTCTCCTACCCGGCCGCCGGACGCGCCCGGCTGACCGCGGACGGCCCCGGACGGATCGACGTTCTGTGGTGGGCCTACCCACTGGTCGGCCCCGGCCCGGAACGGCTGCTCGTCCTCGCCGCCGACGCGGCCGCGATGCGGCACGAGGACGACGACGTCTCCTTCGAGCGCATCGCGCCCGGGTTCGCCCTGCACACCGACTTCCCCGGCGCCGAGGAGCTGGCCCGCCGGCTCCCCGACATCCTGCCCAGCATGAGCGTCGGCGAGAGCGCCCGCATCGTCGCGCAGGTCCTGGAACTGGGCTATCCCGTCCTGGAGTTCAGCCAGAACGACCGGGTGCCCGTCACCCCCGACTGGGGCGTGCCCCGGCGCGCGGAGCGCAGGGCGCGCCGCGAGCGGGCGGCCCTGGCGGCGGAGGCCGGTCTGCCCGTTCCGCAGGACCTCCCGGACGACGAGGGCGAGGACCTCGAGTACGTGGCCGTACGGGAACGCCTGGAGTTCCTGAACGAGGTCAGCGGGCGCATCGGGACCTCCCTCGACCTGGCGCGCACCATCGAGGAGGTCAGCCGGGCCGTGGTGCCCCGCTTCACGGACGTGGCGGGCACCTATCTGCGCGAGCAGGTCGTCGCCGGCGAGGGCTTCCCCGACGGCGTGCCCGACACGACCACGCTGTGGCACCGGGTCGCCGTGGAGCACACGGACGAGCCGGGCCGCTGGGACGACGTCGTGCCGGTGGGCGAGGCCATGCCCTTCCCCGCGCACACCCCGTTCTTCCAGTGCATGACCACCGGCGACCCCGTCCTCGTGCCGCGCATCAGCGAGCAGATGGGGCACATGATCGCCGCGCAGTTCGAGAAGCGCGACATCAGGCCCCTGATCACCGGCCGCTCCATGCTCGTCGTGCCCCTCAAGGCCCGGAACGTGGTGCTCGGGTTCATGATCCTGCTGCGTCATCCCGAGCGGGTCGAGTTCAACGACATGGACCGGGTCACCGGTGCCGAACTGGCCGCCCGCGCGGGCCTGGTGCTGGACAACGCGCGCATGTACACCTACCAGGAGAGCGTCGCCGAGACCCTCCAGGACAGCATGCTGCCGACCATCGCGCCCCGTATGGCCGGCTGCGACATCGCCACCCGCTATCTGCCGGGCACGCTCCTCGGGCGCGTCGGCGGCGACTGGTTCGACTCGGTGAAGCTGCCCGGCTCGCGCACCGCCCTGGTCGTCGGGGACGTCATGGGTCACGGCCTGAACTCGGCCGCGATGATGGGCCAGTTGCGCACCGCCGTCCAGACCATGGCCGCGCTCGACCTGCCGCCCGCCCAGCTGCTGCGCAACCTCGACGACCTCGCCCAGCGCCTCGGCGACAGCTATCTCGCCACCTGTCTCTACGCCGTCTACGACCCGATCGCCGGTCTGCTGCACCTCGCCAACGCGGGCCACATCCCGCCGGTCCTGGTCCGGGCCCGGGACGGCCGCAGCGAACTGCTCGACCTGCCGACCGGGGCGCCCATCGGGGTCGGCGGTGTGCCCTTCGAGGCGGTCCGCGTACGGGTGGAGCCGGGCGACCGGCTGGTGATGTGCACCGACGGGCTGGTCGAGGTGCGCGGCGAGGACATCGGTGTCGGCCTCGCCACCCTCTGCGAGTCCGCCGCCCACCCGGCCGCCTCCATGGACCACGCCTGCGACACGATCATCCGCGCGCTCAACACCCGCGGCGGGCGCAAGGACGACGTCGCCCTGCTGATGGCCCGGCTCAACGGCATCGCGCCCGAGGACGTCGCCGTCCGGAGCCTCGCGCTCGACCCGGCCGAGGCGGGCCGGGCCCGCGCCGTGGTCCGTGAGCAGCTGCGGGCGTGGGGGCTGACGGCCGTCGCCGACAACGCCGAGCTGATGGTCGGCGAGCTGGTCACCAACGCCGTACGGCATGCCCACGGCAGCCGGATGGAGCTGCGGCTGGTGCGCGGCGACACGCTGCTGTGCGAGGTGGACGACGAGGACCCCACGCTCCCCGTCCTGCTCAGCGCGGGTCCCGGCGCCGAGTTCGGGCGCGGGCTGCGGCTCGTCAGCGCCTTGTCCCGCGAATGGGGGGCCAGCCGCACCGGCGCGGGCAAGACGGTGTGGTTCGAACTGACGCTTCCGCGCGGGTGATCCGTTCGCCCGGAGTTCGCACGGCGGGGCGGCTCCCGCGGACGCGGGCGTACACGGTTCGAATGAGCGGTGAAGGAATGCGCCGGCGGCTTGTCGCCGTACCCCCGGAGCGGTAGACCGATCAGGCCCGCCGACACCCGGCGGGCACGGTCGCGACCCGGGGAGCGGGCATGAGCGTGAGCAGTCGGTACAGGGGAGCCTGGGAGGGCTTCTGGCGCGAGGCACCCGGCGGGCAGGGCGCAGTCCTGTGGGACGCGGATCCCGCGCTCACCGCCGCGGTCCATCTCGCCCACTTCGAGCCGCATCTCACGGCCCCCGACCTGCCCCTGGTGGACCTCGGCTGCGGCAACGGCACCCAGACCCGCTTCCTGGCCGACCGCTTCCCGCGGGTGGTGGGCACCGACCTCGCGCCGGCGGCGCTGGACCACGCCCGCACCGCCGATCCGGCGGGCCGGGCCCGGTACCGGCTGCTCGACGCGGCGGACAAGGCCGAGACCGAGGCCCTGCACGCCGAGCTCGGCGACGCCAACGTCTACATGCGGGGCGTCCTCCACCAGTCGGAGCCGGACGACCGGCAGCCGCTGGCGGACGGCCTGGCCACCCTGGCGGGCGACCGGGGCCGGGTCCTGCTGGTCGAGCTCGCCGAGGCCGCCGGTCCGGTCCTGCGCGCGCTGGCCCAGGACCCGGACGGCCCGCCGGCCAAACTGGCGCCCGTGTTCCGGCACGGCATCGCCCCCGGCGAGGTCGCGGACGCGGCCGTCCCCGAGCATCTGCGCCGGGCCGGCCTCACGGTCCTCGCGAGCGGTGAGCTCCCGCTCCACACGACCGAGCACACACCCGACGGCACCCTCATCGAACTCCCGTCGCGGTGGCTGGTTGCCGGGCGCCCCGGCTGACACAGGTGGTCCGGACCCGCCGGAGTTGTCCACAGGCTCTGCCGGGTCCGGGCCGAAGCGCGTACGGTTTCGGCATGAAGATCCTCATCAGCGCCGACATGGAAGGCGCCACGGGTGTGACCTGGCCGGCCGACGTGTTGCCGGGGACTCCCCAGTGGGAGCGGTGCCGCGCGTTGTTCACCTCGGACGTGAACGCCGCGGTGCTCGGCTTCTTCGACGGTGGTGCCGACGAGGTGCTGATCAACGAAGCCCACTGGAGCATGCGGAACCTGCTGCTGGAGCGGCTCGACGAGAGAGCGGAGATGCTCACCGGGCGGCACAAGTCGCTGTCCATGGTCGAGGGCGTCCAGCACGGGGACGTGGACGGCATCGCGTTCGTCGGGTATCACGCCGGGGCGGGCATGGAGGGCGTCCTCGCACACACCTATCTGGCGAACTCCGTCACCGGCGTGTGGATCAACGACGCGCGGGCCAGCGAAGGACTGCTCAACGCCCACGTCGTCGCCGAGTACGGTGTGCCGGTCGTGCTGGTCACGGGGGACGACGTGGCCTGCGAGGACGCCCTCGGGTACGCGCCCGAGGCGCTGAAGGTCGCCGTCAAGGACCATGTCTCGCGGTACGCCGCGGTGTGCCGCACCCCGGCCAGGACCGCCGCGGACATCCGGGCCGCGGCCAAGGAGGCGGCCGCGCTGGCGGTGCGGCACGAGCCGGTCGCCGGCGGCCCGTTCACCATCGCGGTGGAGTTCGACGCCGAGCACCTGGCCATGGCCGCCACGGTCGTGCCGGGGGTCGACCGTGCCGGTGAGCGCAAGATCGTGTACACCAGCGACACGATGTACGAGGGGATTCGGACCTTCAAGGCGGTCACCACGATCGCCTCGGCCGCGGTGGAGGAGCAGTATGGCTGACGAACGGGCACTCGACGAGGTCGTCCGGTTCACCTCCGACCTCATCCGGATCGACACGACCAACCGGGGCGGCGGGGACTGCCGGGAGCGTCCCGCCGCCGAGTACGCCGCCGAGCGGCTCACCGAGGCGGGTCTGGAGCCCCTGCTCCTGGAGCGCACCAAGGGGCGCACGAACGTCGTGGCCCGGCTGGCGGGCACGGACCCGTCCGCCGACGCGCTCCTCGTCCACGGTCATCTGGACGTGGTGCCCGCCCAGGCGGAGGACTGGAGCGTCCACCCGTTCTCCGGGGAGGTCCGCGACGGGGTCGTCTGGGGACGCGGCGCCGTGGACATGAAGAACATGGACGCGATGATCCTCTCCGTCGTCCGCTCCTGGGCCCGCGAGGGCGTGCGGCCCCGGCGCGACCTGGTCATCGCCTTCACCGCCGACGAGGAGGCGAGCGCCGAGGACGGCTCGGGCTTCCTGGCCGACAAGCACCCCGGGCTCTTCGAGGGCTGCACGGAGGGCGTCAGCGAGTCGGGGGCGTTCACCTTCCACGACGGCGCCGGGCGGCAGATCTACCCCATCGCGGCGGGCGAGCGCGGCACCGGCTGGCTCAAGCTCACCGCGCGGGGACGGGCGGGCCACGGCTCCAAGGTGAACCGCAGCAACGCGGTGACCCGCCTCGCCGCCGCGGTCACCCGCATCGGCGCCCATGAGTGGCCGTTGCGCCTCACCCCGACCGTGCGGGCCGCCCTCACCGAACTCGCCGCCCTGTACGGCGTGGACGGCGATCTCGACGACGTGGACGCCCTGCTCGACAAGCTCGGCCCGGCCGCCGCCCTCGTCGAGTCGACCGTCCGCAACAGTGCCAACCCGACGATGCTGAGCGCCGGTTACAAGGTCAACGTGATTCCGGGCGAGGCCGTCGCCTTCGTGGACGGCCGGTATCTGCCCGGCGGCGAGGACGAGTTCCGGGCGACGATGGACGAGCTCACCGGGCCGGACGTGCAGTGGGAGTTCCACCACCGGGAGGTGGCCCTTCAGGCCCCGCTGGACTCGCCGACCTACGCGCGGATGCGGGCGGCCGTCGAGGAGTTCGCTCCCGAGGGCCATGTCGTCCCGTACTGCATGTCGGGCGGCACGGACGCCAAGCAGTTCTCCCGCCTCGGCATCACCGGGTACGGCTTCACCCCGCTCAGACTCCCGGAGGGATTCGACTACCAGGCGATGTTCCACGGAGTCGACGAACGCGTGCCCGTCGAGGCGCTCCACTTCGGCGTCCATGTTCTCGACCGCTTTCTGCGCACGGCCTAGGGGGGACGAGATGCAGACCACGCCATACGGCTCATGGCCCTCGCCGATCGGCGCGAGGCTCGCCGCCGCGCACGACGGCAGCCCCGAGTTCGTCGGCTTCGTCGGCGACGAGGCCTGGTGGACCGAGCCCCGGCCCGCCGAGGGAGGGCGCCGCACCCTGGTGCGGCGCACCGCGGACGGCACCGAGGAACCGGTGCTCCCGGCCCCTTGGAACGTCCGCAGCCGTGTCATGGAGTACGGCGGCAGCCCCTGGGCGGGGATCATGCGCCCCGAGGGACCGCTGGTCGTCTTCGTCGACTTCGCCGACCAGCGGCTGTACCGCTGGGAACCCGGAGGCGAACCGAGCCCCTTGACCCCCCGCTCGGAGGTCGGCGGCGGGCTGCGCTGGGTGGACCCGCAGATCCGGCCGGAGCGCGGTGAGGTCTGGTGCGTCATGGAGGAGTTCACCGGGGACGGGCCCACCGACCTGCGCCGGGCGCTCGTCGCGGTGCCGCTGGACGGATCGGCGGCGGGGGACCGGGACGCCGTGCGCGAACTGTCCGACGGACGGCACCGGTTCGTCACCGGGCCCCGGATCTCGCCCGACGGACGGCAGGCGGCCTGGCTCGCCTGGGACCACCCGAGGATGCCGTGGGACGGCACCGAGGTGATCCTCGCGGACGTCACCGCCGACGGCGCGCTCACCGCTCCGCGGACGGTCGCGGGCGGCCCGGAGGAGTCCGTGGCCCAGGCCGACTGGGCCGCCGACGGCACCCTGCTCCACGTCAGCGACCGCGACGGCTGGTGGAACCTCCACCGCCTCGGCGGCGACGGCGAGGCGATCGCCCTGTGTCCGCGTGAGGAGGAGTTCGGCGGCCCGCTCTGGAAGGTCGGACTCCGCTGGTTCGCCCCGCTGGAGAGCGGCCTGGTCGCCGTCGTGCACGGACGGGGCTCCACCGCGCTCGGCATCCTGGACCCGGAGACCGGTGAGGTCGTCGACACGGCCGGCCCCTGGACCGAGTTCGCGGCGACCCTCGCCGCGCACGGCAGCCGGGTCGTGGGCGTCGGGGCCAGCCCCCGCAGCGCCCACGAGGTCGTCGAACTGGACGCCCGCACCGGGCGCGCCCGGGTGATCGGCGCCGCGCACGACGACCCGGTCGACCCCGCGTACTACCCGGAACCCCAGATCCGTACGTTCGAGGGACCCGCCGGACGCGAGGTCCACGCGCACATCTACCCGCCGCACCATCCCGGCCACGTCGGCCCCGCCGACGAACCGCCGCCCTACGTCCTATGGGTCCACGGCGGCCCCACCAGCAGGTCACCCCTCGTACTCGACCTGGAGATCGCCTACTTCACCTCCCGGGGCATCGGGGTGGCCGAGGTCAACTACGGCGGTTCGACCGGTCACGGACGGGAGTACCGCAACCTCCTGCGCGAACAGTGGGGTGTCGTCGACGTCGAGGACTGTGCCGCCGTCGCGCTCGCGCTCGCCGACGAGGGCACCGCCGACCGGCGCCGGCTCGCCATCCGGGGCGGCAGCGCGGGAGGCTGGACCACGGCCGCCTCCCTGGCCACGACCGACGTCTACGCCTGCGGCACGATCCTCTATCCGGTGATCGACCTCACCGAATGGGCGACGGGCGAGACGCACGACTTCGAGTCGCAGTACCTGGAGTCGCTCGTCGGCCCGATCGCCGAGGTACCGGCCCGGTACACCCAGCGGTCGCCGTCCACGCACGCCGACCGGATCACCGCGCCGTTCCTGCTGCTCCAGGGGCTCGACGACGCCGTCTGCCCGCCCGCTCAGTGCGAACGCTTCCTGGCCCGCATCGAGGAGCAGGGCCGCCGGGTCCCGCACGCCTACATCGCCTTCGAGGGAGAAGGGCACGGCTTCCGCCGCGCCGAGACGATGGAGCGCGCCCTGGAGTCCGAACTCTCGCTGTACGCGCAGGTCTTCGGACTGAACCCACCCGGTGTCCCGACGCTGGAGCTGTCCAAGTGAGGCGGCCGGCCGCCCGGTGCCCCCGCGCCCCGGGCCGCCGGCCTCCGAACCACCCGGCATCCCGGCGGCACCGTCCGACCCCGAACCACCGACGACTGGAGCACCACGAGTGACCCGTACGACCGCACCGATCCCCGCACTGACCAGGCCCGCGCGACTCGCCGCCGGGGCCAGGGTCGCGGTCGTCGCGCCCAGCGGGCCCGTCCCCGAGGAACGGCTCCAGGCCGGCCTCGACATCCTGCGCGGCTGGGGCCTCGACCCGGTCGTGGCGCCCCACGTCCTGGACCGGCACGGCGAGTTCGACTACCTGGCGGGGACGGACGCGGACCGGGCCGCCGACTTCCAGGCGGCCTGGTGCGACCCGGACGTGTCCGCGGTGCTGTGCGCCCGCGGCGGTTACGGCGCCCAGCGCATGATCGACCTGCTCGACTGGGACGCCGTCCGGGCGGCCGGCCCCAAGGTCTTCGTCGGCTTCAGCGACATCACCGCACTGCACGAGGCGTTCGCCACGCGGATGGGCCTGGCGACCCTGCACGGCCCGATGGTCGCGGCGGTCGACTTCCTGAAGAACGAGCGGTCCCAGGAGCATCTGCGGGCCACCCTCCTCGAACCCGAGTCGGTGCGGACCATAGCCTCCGGCGAGGCCGTCGCGCTCGTGCCCGGGAAGGCCACCGGGGTCACGCTCGGCGGCTGCGCCAGCCTGCTGGCCGCCGAACTCGGCACACCGGGTGCCCGCGCCGGCGCCCGGGGCGGACTGCTGCTGATCGAGGACATCGGTGAGGAGGCCTACCGGCTGGACCGCATCCTGACGCAACTGCTGCGCAGCGGCTGGCTCGACGGTGTCGCCGGCATCGCGCTCGGCTCGTGGGTGGACTGCGGACCCTACGAGCGGCTGCGCTCGGTGTTCGCCGACCGGCTCGGCCCGCTCGGCGTTCCGGTCGTCGAGCACTTCGGATTCGGCCACGCCGAGGGGTCGCTGACGATGCCGTTCGGTGTCCGCGCCGAACTCGACGCCGACGCGGGGACCCTGACCCTGGAGGAGCCCGCGCTGCTGTGACCCCTCGGGAGGACGCCGGGGCGGTCCGTGCTCGCGTAGGGTGACCGGGTGCCCGAGAAGATCGACCTGCTCGCCGAAGGCCCCCGCGTGGGAATCCGCCGGTTCACCCTCGAGGACGGCCCGGAGTTCACCGCTCGCGCGAGGGAGAGCCGGAGCCTGCACCGGCCCTGGCTCTTCCCGCCCGCCGACCTCGCCGCGTACGCCGCCTACGCCGGGCGGCTCATCGAGGACCCGACCAAGGCCGGGTTCCTCGTCTGTGAGCGCGAGGGCGGCGGGATCGCCGGTTTCATCAACATCAACAACATCGTCATGGGCGGCTTCCTGTGCGGTGCCCTCGGCTACGGCGCCTTCGCGCACGCGGCGGGGCGCGGCCTGATGACCGAGGGGCTCGGCCTCGTCGTGCGGTACGCCTTCGGGGAGTTGGGCCTGCACCGGCTGGAAATCAACGCGCAGCCCGGCAACACGGGGTCCATCGCGCTGGCGCGCAAGTGCGGCTTCCGGCTGGAGGGCTTCTCGCCGGCCTTCATCCACATCGACGGTGCCTGGCGGGACCACGAACGGTGGGCGATCACCTCGGAGATGGTCGCGTCCGGCTGACGCGGGGCGGGGTGCTGGAGGGGCCCGTGCGTCCTGCGGGGAGGGGACGTCCGTCCCGCGTAAGGGGCCCGTGCGTCCCGGGGGGAGGGCGGGAAGGCCTTTGCGCAATCCTGACCCGATTCTGTCGGGCGGACACCCTGGTCAGCACGCCGATGACCATGTTCCATGGTCATCGTGACGACGATCCGACGTGACGTACTGGCCCTTCCCACGGCGGAACTGGGCCCGAGCAACCCGCTGCCTCCCCTGCGGACCCTCGACGAGATGCACCGTATCGACGACCGCGACCGCGTCGGTCTGCCGGGCGACATGGCCCGGCAGATCGGGTACGAGCCGCTGCGCAGCGTGCTGCCGGAGCGCATACGGGACGGGTACGGCCGAGAACGCGCGCCGCGTGAACTCGACACGATAGTGATCGAGAACGACCGGCTCCGCGCCACCGTGCTGCCCGGCTACGGCGGCCGTGTCGTCTCCCTCTTCCACAAGCCCACCGCGCGGGAACTGCTCTACACCAACCCGGTGCTCCAGCCGGCCTGCTTCGCCCTCAACGGCGCCTGGTTCTCCGGCGGCATCGAGTGGAACATCGGCGCCACCGGGCACACCACCCTGTCGTGCGCCCCCGTCCACGCCGCCCGCGTCCCCGCCCCGGACGGCGGCGAGATGCTGCGCCTGTGGGAGTGGGAGCGCCTGCGCGACCTCCCCTTCCAGGTCGACCTGTGGCTGCCCGACGGCTCCGACTTCCTGTACGTCGGCGTCCGCGTCCGCAACCCGCACGAGCGGCCCGCCCCGCTGTACTGGTGGTCCAACATCGCGGTCCCCGAGGAGCGCAGGGTGATCGCCCCGGCCGAGGAGGCCTGGCACTTCGGCTACGAGCGGCGGCTGCGCCGGGTGCCCGTGCCGGCGTACGACGGGACCGACCGGACGTACCCGCTGAACAACACCTTCCCCGCCGACTACTTCTACGAGGTCGAGGACGGGCGGCGCCGCTGGATCGCCGCCGTCGACGACACGGGGGAGGGCCTGGTCCAGACGTCCACCGACGCCCTGCGCGGGCGCAAGCTGTTCGTCTGGGGCTCGGGACCCGGCGGACGGCGCTGGCAGGAATGGCTCACCGAGCCCGGGACCGGCGGGTACTGCGAGATCCAGGCCGGGCTCGCCCGCACCCAGCTCGAACACGTACCGCTGGAGGCCGAGAGCGAGGTCTCCTGGCTGGAGGCGTACGGGCCGCTGACCGTGAGCGCGGACCGCGCGCACGGGAGCGACTGGGAGGCCGCGCGGGCGGAGACCGAGGCGCGGCTGGAGAGCGTCCTCTCCCGGGACACGGTCGACGCCGCGTACGCCGCCTGGCTGCCGCACGCCGACACCGCGCCCGGCGAGGTCCTCGCCGCAGGATCCGGCTGGGGAGCGCTCGAGGTGCTGCGCGCCGCGCACAAACTGCCCGGCACGCCCTTCGACGAGAGCACGCTCGGCGACGAGCAGGAACCCTGGCGGGAACTGCTGCGCTCCGGCGCGTTCCCCGAGCCCCGGCGGGTCAGCCCGCCCGGGGAGACACTGGTGGCCCCGCACTGGCGCGACATGCTGGAGACCGCGCCCGCGTCCCCCGTCACCGAGTACCACCTCGGCGTCGCCCAGTGGCACGCCGGGGACGTGGCCCAGGCCGTGCGGAGCTGGGAGCGGGCGCTCGGACTGGCCCCGTCCCTCTGGCCGTTGCTGCGCTGCCTCGCCGTCGCCGACCAGGAGACCGGCAACGACGAGCGCGCCGCGGACCGCTACGCCGAGGCCTTCGACGACCTGTGCCGGGAGCGGCGCGACGACGGACAGCGGTGGACCGCGGCGAGCGCCGCGCTCGGCCGCGAGGCCGTCGAGGCGCTGCTGCGGGTCCGGCGTCCCGCGCAGGCGCGTTCGGTGTGGGAGCGGCTGCACCCGGCGACCCGGGAGCGCGGCCGGTTCCGTCTAGTCGAGGCCGAACTGCTGCTCGCCGAGGGCCGCCGAGAGGACGCGCGGGCCGTCTTCGACGCGGGCTTCGAGGTCGCCGACCTGCGCGAGGGGGCGGAGAGCGTCGACCGGCTCTGGTCCCGGCTCGGCGACGACCCGCTTCCGGCACGCTACGACTTCCGCATGCGGCCGCCTTCCACGCCCTGAACCGTCCGCCGCCGGGCGGGGCACCGGGACCGGTCGCGATGCCCCGCCCGGCGCCGGGACCGGTCGCGGTCCGGGCCGGGTGCCGCCTCAGCCGTTGCGGTCCGCGTACTCGTACACCGAGCCGTCGGGGTGCACGGCGATGAGGTTGCGGCCGCCGGGGGTCTCCACGGGCCCGGCGACCACCCGGGCTCCGAGGCCGGTGAGGACCCGGGCGGTCTCCTCGACGTCCTCGACCGCGATCGTCGCCGCGACCTTGCGCAGCACGTCGAGTTCGGACGCCGGCCCGCTCATCAGCAGGAAGCAGCCGACCGCGGCGACCGACACCCCGCCGCGCTCGAAGCGGAGCGCCGGGCCGCCCGCCAGTCGTTCGTAGAAGGGGACCGCGGTCTCCAGGTCGTCGACGCAGACGCGCAGCGTGGCTCCCAGAATCTCCATGAGGACGAGCCTAGTTGGGCGCGCACGGCGGGGGAGATCGATTCGGACGATCGTCTCCCGGGCCGGGGCCCGGCCCGTTACGGCACCGGTTCGCCGGGTACCCGCAGACGATGAAGCGCATCGAGCACCTGGAACATCTGGAGCACCTGGACAGAGAACTCGCCGACGAACTCGCCCTGGTGGCCCGCGAGACGGTGCGGGACGAACTGCGCACGCAGGGCCGCGCCAAGCGCCGGACGGCGACGCTGTACGCCGCCTCGGGCGCCGCCGCGCTGTACGCGGGCGCAGCCCTGGTCCTCGCCCTCGGCCTGGGCCTCGCCTCCGCGCTGCCCGGCTGGGCCGCGGCGCTGATCGCCGCGGCGGTGCTCGGGGCCGCCGCGTACGTGCTGCGGGGCATGGCCCGTCCCGCCGCGCCCCGGCCGGCGACCACGGACCCGGACGCGCTCACCCCGCCCGGCCGGGTCATCGGCGCCCACGCGCCGCCCTCCCCGCCGAGCGGCATGGGCCTGCCCTACCCGCCGATCCCGTCCGCGGCGCCCGACGCCGTCGACGCCGGTACGGGTACGGGTCCCTCCGACGACCCCGAGGTCTGGCTGCACCGGGCGCGGTGACACGCTCCGGAACCCCCGACCCGGACCACCGACAGGGCCCGGGACGCCGATGCACCGGCGTCCCGGGCCTCCGTACGTCCGCCCCCTCGTGCCGGCCCCCGTGCCTGGGCCGCCGTCTTCGGGTTTCCTGCGTGTCCGGGCTTCCCGCGTGTTTGGGCCCCCTGGTCGTGGGGACGCGGAAGGCCCGTACGGCGGACGGGAGCCGGCCCCTCTCGCGCGGGCGGAAGAGGCCGGAGCACCGAGCTGTCCAGATTCCGCCGGATGCCCGGAAGGAGCACCATGAACACTCGCCGGCTCATCGACCTGGCCCAGCAACTGCGCGTCGACAGCGTCCGGGCCGCCGACGCCGCGGGCTCGGGACACCCCACGTCGTCCATGTCCGCCGCCGACCTGATGGCGGTCATGCTGGCCAACCACACGCGGTACGACTTCGAACGCCCCCAGCATCCCGGCAACGACCGCTTCGTCCTCTCCAAGGGCCACGCCTCGCCGCTCCTGTACTCCGCCTTCAAGGCGGCCGGCGCACTGAACGAGGCCGAGCTGCTCACCTTCCGCAAGGCGGGCAGCAGGCTGGAGGGCCACCCCACGCCCCGGCGGCTCCCGTGGGTCGAGACCGCCACCGGATCGCTCGGCCAGGGACTGCCCGTCGGGGTCGGCATCGCGCTCGCCGGAAAGCGGCTCGACCACACCGGATACCGCGTCCGCGTGCTCTGCGGCGACAGCGAACTCGCCGAGGGCTCCGTGTGGGAGGCCGCCGAGCACGCGGGCTACGAACACCTCGACAACCTCACCGCGATCGTCGACGTCAACCGGCTGGGCCAGCGCGGGCCGACCCGCCACGGACACGACCTGGACGCCTACGCCCGCAGGTTCGCCGCGTTCGGCTGGCACACCGTCGAGGTCGACGGCCACGACGTGGAGGCGATCGACCAGGCCTTCCTGGAGGCGGACTCCACCGGCGGACAGCCCACCGTGATCCTCGCCCGGACCCTCAAGGGCAAGGGCGTGGCCTCGGTCCAGGACCGTGAGGGACTGCACGGCAAGCCCCTGCCCGACGCCGAGGAGGCGGTCGCCGAACTCGGCGGAGTCCACGACCACCGGGTGGAGGTCCAGCCGCCGCCCGCCGCCCGGATGCTGCACGCCGTGCGCTCCGGACACCTCGACCTGCCGCGCTACGAGACCGGGGACGAGGTCGCCACCCGCGACGCCTTCGGCAAGGCGCTCGCCGCGCTCGGCGGCGCCCGTGGTGACGTCGTGGTCCTGGACGGCGAGGTCGGCGACTCCACCCGCGCCGAGCTCTTCGCCAAGGAACACCCCGAGCGCTACTTCGAGTGCTACATCGCCGAGCAGCAGCTGGTGGCCACCGCCGTCGGCATGGCCTCGCGCGGCTGGGTCCCGTACGCCTCGACGTTCGCCGCCTTCCTCACCAGGGCCCACGACTTCATCCGCATGGCGTCCGTCAGCGGCGCGGACATCAACCTCGTCGGCTCCCACGCGGGCGTGTCCATCGGCCAGGACGGGCCCTCCCAGATGGGCCTGGAGGACCTGGCGATGTTCCGGTCCGTGTACGACTCGACCGTGCTCTACCCGTGCGACGCCAACCAGACAGCGAAGCTCGTCGCCACCATGGCCGGACTGGAGGGCATCCGCTATCTGCGCACCTCGCGCGGCGAGAGCCCGGTGATCTACAGCGCCACCGAGGAGTTCCCGGTCGGCGGCAGCAAGGTGCTGCGCGCCTCCGGCGACGACCGGCTCACGCTCGTCGCCGCCGGGGTCACCGTCCACGAGGCGCTGGCGGCGGCCGAGGCACTCGGCCGCGAGGGCGTGCAGGCCCGGGTGATCGACCTCTACTCGGTCAAGCCCGTGGACCGCCGGACCCTGCGCGAGGCCGCCGAGGAGACCGGCTGCCTGGTCACGGTGGAGGACCACCGTGAGGAGGGCGGCCTCGGGGACGCGGTGCTCGACGCCTTCACCGACGGCCGTCCCGTGCCCCGCCTGGTCCGTCTCGCCGTCCGTACGATGCCCGGTTCCGCCACCCCGGCCGAGCAGCTGCACGCCGCCGGCATCGACGCCGAGTCGATCGCGGCGGCGGCCCGGCTGCTGGTCGAGACGGCCGTGGTGCGCTGACCGGCCCCCGGAGGGCACCATGGTCAGTACGCCGCGGGGGGCGAGTGGAAGCGCGGGAGGAGACTTCATGAGCGCTCTGCGCTACGTCTACGCGATCTGCCGCCCCTTCTCGGCGGCTCTGTCGGCCGAGCTGACCGGGGTCGCCGGCATCCCGCCCAGACTGCTGCGCCACGGCGACCTGATCGCCGTGGTCGGCTCGGTCCCGGAGCGGGAGTTCGCCGCGGAGCCGCTGCGCCGCAGGCTGGAGGACGTGCACTGGCTGGAGACGACGGCCCGGGCCCACCAGGGCGTCATCGACGCGCTCACCGCCGTCACCAGCCCGCTGCCGCTCCGGCTCGCGACCGTCCTGAGGGACGACAGCGGCGTGCGCGTGATGATGGAGGAACGCAGGGACGATTTCCTGCGGACCCTCGACCGGCTCGACGGGCGAGTGGAATGGGACGTGAGCGTGTACGCCGAGAGCGCGGGGGATCCGGGGGATCCGGGGGAACCGGGAGAATCCGGGCGCCCGGGGAATTCGGTGGACGAATTCACGCGCCGGCTGCACGACACCCTCTCCGAGTGCGCCGAGGAGAACCGGCTGCTGACCCCGCGGAATCCGGAATCCCTACGGGACACTACTTCGCGGGATGCTTCACGGGGCGCTTCTCGTGATGCTTCCCGGGAGGCTTCTCCCGGGCGAGAGGGTGAGAAAATCTTCGACGCGGCCTATCTGGTGCCGCGCGCGGACTCTGGGGAATTCGTGGAACGGCTGAACGGAAAGGCGGGGGAGGAGCCGTCGGGGGTGCACGTGGAGCTGACGGGCCCGTGGGCCGCGTACTCCTTCACGCGGTCCACGGGCCTCACCGGGTTCACCGGCCTCACCAGCTGCACGAGCTGAACCCGTCCCAGCCGTTTCTCCCCGGAATCCCCCCGACCTCATCGAGGAGAAGAGCTCACCGAGGAGGAAGGGCTACCACCTGTACCAGCGGCCCCGGCCGCCGGAAGCGTTCGTGCCACGCACCAGGAATCCGAGCAGCCACAGGACGATGACCACCAGCGCTATCCACCAGAGAATCTTCAGTGCGAATCCGGCGCCGAAGAGAAGCAGCGCGAGCAACAGAACCAGCAGAATGGGAACCATAGTGTGTAACCTCCTGCATTCCTGGTTGCCCGATATCGCGGAATCACGCTTCCTTTCGACAGAGAATTTCTCCGTGCAGCACGGAGAACCAGCCGTCCTCCTCCTGCCCCCACCGCCGCCAGGCGTCCGACACCGCCCGCAGCTCCTCCGGGGTCGCGTGGCCCCCCTCCGTGGCCCGCTCCGCGTACGCGGAGGCCACCGTGCGGTCGGCCCACAGACCGCTCCACCACGCCCGTTCGTCCTCGGTGGAGAAGGTCCAGGTGGCCGACGTGGCCGTGATGTCCCGGATTCCGGCCGCCCGTGCCCATGACTTGAGACGGCGGCCGGCGTCGGGCTCGCCCCCGTTGGCGCGAGCGACGCGCAGGTACAGGTCCAGCCACTCGTCCAGGCCCGGTGTGGCCGGATACCAGCACATGGACGAGTAGTCCGCGTCGCGGACGGCGATGAACCCGCCGGGCTTGGTGACCCGGTGCATCTCGCGCAGCGCCTGCACCGGATCGCCCACGTGCTGGAGCACCTGGTGGGCGTGGACCACGCAGAACGTGTCGTCGGGGTAGTCCAGCGCGTGGACGTCGGCGACCGCGAACTCGACGTTGTCCAGGCCGCGTTCGGCGGTCGTCCGGCGTGCCTGGTCCAGGATGCCGGGGGCGTGGTCGACGGCGGTGACCCGGCCGTCCGGGACCAGTTCGGCCAGGTCCGCGGTGATGGTGCCCGGTCCGCAGCCGATGTCGAGGATCTGCATGTGCGGCTTCAGCGAACCGAGCAGGTAGGCCGCCGAGTTGGCGGCGGTGCGCCAGGTGTGCGAGCGGAGCACCGACTCGTGGTGGCCGTGCGTGTAGACGGCGGTCTCCTGCGGCTTCGACTGCGACATGACCGATCCCCTTCTCGTCGTACGGGACTCGCCCGGAGGCACGCACTCCCGGAGTGCACGCACTCCCTGAGGCGACGTCATCACCGTACGCGCTCCTGCCGCATTGTGAGATCCGTGTCTTGATATATGGACAAGGCTCGTTCGTGGCCGGGCCCGTGGTCAGCGCGGGGTCGCGGGGCGGTACACCGTCAGCGCCTCGGGGCTCTTGCGCAGGATCACCTCGCCGCTCACCTCGGTGACCTCGCCGTCGTAGGCCAGCAGCGTCCCGGGCGCCACGCCCGTCAGGCGCAGCCTGCCCACGCGCACGGCCGCGTGCGCGGGGGAGCGGGTGAGGGGCCCCGCGAACGCGGCGGCCAGCAGACGCACCGCGGGATGACGGCCACCGTGCACGACCCGTACGTCGAGGCGGCCGTCCGCGAGATCGAAGCGGCGAGCCGGTGCCAGGCCCATCCGGTGGTAGGTGCCGTTCCCGGCGAACAGCAGCCACAACGGGTGGCTGCGCCCGCCCAGTTCGGCCCGCAGCGGATGGCGGTCGGCGCGCAGGACGCGCAGCGCGCCGAGCACGCCCGCGGGCCAGCTGCCGAGCACCCGGGACCAGTTCTCCCGCTCGCGCACCAGCTCCGGATAGACGCCCAGACTGCATGTGTTGAGGAAGATGCCCTCCGTGCCGCCGGAGGCGAACCGGCCCACGTCCACCTGGACCGCCTCGCCCTCCTGGACCGCGCGGGCCAGGTCGCGTTCACCCTCCACACCGAGGTCGTGGGCGAAGTGGTTGAGCGTGCCGCCCGGCAGGACGGCGAGGGGGATCCCGTGGCGCAGGGCGACCCCGGCCGCGGTGTTCACCGTGCCGTCGCCGCCGCACACGCCCAGCACCCGGGCGCGGGCCGCAGCCTTCTCCAGCTCCTCCCGCACGTCGGCGGCCTCGCACTCCACGATCTCCGCCCCCGGCAGCGCGGCGGCCAGCGCGCCGGCCCGCTCCGCGGAGCCCGAGCCCCGGTTGGCGACCATGACCAGGCCCTCACCCTCGGCCAGCGCCGGGGCGTCCGCGCGCGGGCGGCCCGGCGGGGTCACCTGGTCCCGCGTCGGCACCAGCGCCCGTACCGCATAAGCGGCGCCGACGCCCAGCGCCGCACCGGCCACGACATCGCTCGGGAAGTGGACCCCGGTGTAGACGCGGGACAGCGCCACCGCCGCGGCGAGCGGCGCCACGGCGGCGCCCCAGCCGCGGGACTCCAGCGCCACCCCCGCGGCGAAGGCCGCGGCGGACGCCGAGTGCCCCGACGGGAACGACGTGGTGACCGGCTGCCGTTTGAGCTGCCGGACGGCCGGCACCGGGCCGAGGCCGGGGCGGGTGCGGCGCACCGAGCGCTTGCCGACGGTGTTGATCGTGGCCGAGGCCAGGGCGAGCGAGGCGACGCCCCGGACGGCGGCCCGGCGGGCCCGGGGGGTGCGGCTCGCCGCCACCGCGGCGGCCGTGGCGAACCACAGGAGACCGTGGTTCGCGCTCCGGCTCAGCCGCGGCAGCACGGGGTCGCCGCCCGGCCAGTGCCGCGCCGCGACGGCCTCGAAGATCCGGCTGTCCAGGCCGAGCAGGCGGTCCCGAAGGGCGTGGCGGCCCGGTACGAGGGCGGTCAGGTCGACATCGGGGGTCGTGGTCATGCGGCTCCGTCTACCCCGGATCGGGCGCTTGTCGCCCGGCCTCCGTGGCCTCCGCCGAATACGCGTTTGCCCAGTACGCCCGCTCCCCGGAGAATGCCTGCCCATGGGACATCTCGAAGCCGCACATCTTGAGTACTACCTTCCCGACGGGAGGGCGCTGCTCGGCGATGTGTCGTTTCGGGTGGGGGAAGGGGCCGTCGTGGCCCTGGTGGGACCGAACGGCGCCGGGAAGACGACGCTGCTGCGGCTGATCTCCGGGGAGATCAAGCCCCACGGCGGGGCCGTCAACGTGAGCGGCGGCCTCGGCGTGATGCGCCAGTTCGTGGGGTCCGTGCGTGACGAGACGACCGTGCGCGAGCTGCTCGTGTCCGTGGCCCCGCCCCGTATCCGCGAGGCCGCGAAGGCCGTGGACGCCGCCGAGCACGCCATGATGACCGTCGACGACGAGGCGTCGCAGCTCCAGTACGCGCAGGCCCTGTCCGACTGGGCCGAGGTCCAGGGGTACGAGGCCGAGACCCTCTGGGACATCTGCACCACGGCCGCCCTCGGCGTCCCCTACGAGAAGGCGCAGTGGCGGCTGGTGCGGACCCTGTCCGGCGGCGAGCAGAAGCGCCTGGTGCTCGAGGCCCTGCTGCGCGGCACCGACGAGGTGCTGCTCCTCGACGAGCCGGACAACTATCTCGACGTGCCCGGAAAGCGCTGGCTGGAGGAGCGGCTGGGGGAGACGCGCAAGACCGTGCTGTTCGTCTCGCACGACCGCGAACTCCTCGCCCGCGCCGCCCAGAAGATCATCAGCGTCGAGCCGAGTCCGGCCGGCGCGGACGCCTGGGTGCACGGCGCCGGTTTCGCGACCTATCACGAGGCCAGACGGGAGCGGTTCGCCCGCTTCGAGGAGCTGCGCCGGCGCTGGGACGAGAAGCACGCCCAGCTCAAGAAGCTCGTACTGAACCTTCGTCAGGCCGCCTCCGTCAGCCACGAGATGGCGTCCCGCTACGCGGCGGCGCAGACCCGGCTGCGCAAGTTCGAGGAGGCCGGACCGCCGCCTGAGCCGCCGCGCGAGCAGGACATCACGATGCGGCTGCACGGCGGACGGACCGGCGTGCGGGCCGTGACCTGCAAGGGACTCGAGCTCACCGGGCTGATGAAGCCCTTCGACCTGGAGATCTTCTACGGCGAGCGCGTCGCGGTCCTCGGCTCCAACGGCTCGGGCAAGTCGCACTTCCTGCGGCTGCTCGCCGGTGGGGACGTCGCCCACACCGGCGAGTGGAAGCTCGGGGCCCGCGTGGTCGCCGGCCACTTCGCGCAGACGCACGCCCACCCGGAACTGGAGGGCCGTACGCTCCTGGACATCCTGTGGACCGAGCACTCCCAGGACCGCGGGGCGGCGATGTCCCGGCTGCGCCGCTACGAGCTGACCGCCCAGGCCGAGCAGCGCTTCGACAGGCTGTCGGGCGGCCAGCAGGCACGTTTCCAGATCCTGCTCCTGGAGCTGGAGGGCTCGACGGCCCTGCTGCTCGACGAGCCGACCGACAACCTCGACCTGGAGTCCGCGGAGGCCCTCCAGGAGGGCCTGGAGGCGTACGAGGGGACGGTCCTGTCCGTCACCCACGACCGCTGGTTCGCCCGCTCCTTCGACCGCTACCTGGTCTTCGGCTCGGACGGCCGGGTGCGGGAGACCTCGGAGCCGGTGTGGGACGAGCGCCGCGTCGAGCGGGCGCGGTAGGCGGGCCCTCGGGCCGGCGGGCCGGTCCCGGGGACCCTCGGGCCGTCGGACTCGTCCCGGGGAGGCCCGGCACCCCGGATGTTCGTAGAGTGGAGGGAGTGGGTCTCGATCCATGGCTCCCTCCCGGACGCCGCTCGGGGCAGTGCCTGCCCGGCCCGGTCGTCCGGACCGCACCGACGGCCACGACGAGCGGGGTAGCACCATGACCGGAGTCGACCCGGGCCGGCTGGACGACCAGCAGCTGATGAAAGAGCTGGAGGCCATCCACCGCACCCGCCACGACACGCTGTTGCACGGCTCGAACGACGCGCTGCACACCCACAACGTGCGCATGGCCCAGCTGGAGGGCGAGTACCTGCGCCGTCACCCGCGGCGGCCCGTCGCGGCGGGCCGCACCCGCGACGGCGCCCGGGAGCGCGGACCCGCGGGGGTGCCGCCGGCATGAGCGTCCCGGAACCGATCCTCGACCGGCAGGCGGAGGCCCTGGAGCTCTTCGGCCGCCGGGTCCACGCGATCCACGACGACCAGTGGGAGGCCCCCACGCCGTGCAGCGACTGGAGCGTGCGCGACCTGGTGGGCCATCTCGTCTCCGAGCAGGCATGGGTGCCGGCACTGGTCCGGGACGGTGCCACCGTCGACGCGGTCGGCGACAGCCTCGACGGCGACCTGCTGGGCGCCGACCCGGTCGCCGCCTGGGAGGCCGTGGCCGAGGCCTCCCGCAGCGTGTTCGCCGAACCGGGCGCGCTCGACCGCACGGTCCACCTCTCCTTCGGGGACATGCCGGCGGGTGACTACTGCGCGCAGCTGGTCACCGATCTGACGGTGCACGCCTGGGATCTGTCGCGTGCCATCGGCGCCGACGAGGAGCTTCCCGGGGACCTGCTCTCCTTCGCGGTCCGCGAGGTGACCCCGCACGCGGCGGAACTGGAGAAGAGCGGGCTCTTCGCGGCCCCGGAGGAGCCGCCGCCCGGCGCCGACGTCCAGACGAAACTGCTCTGCCTGGTCGGGCGCCGGCCCTGACCCGACGCCGGGCGCCCCGCCGGGAAAGCCCTCGGGAGGCCCGCTGCCTTCGGGAGGCCTGCCGGGACAGCCCGCCGGACGGCGGAAACGCCGGGCCCCGACCCCGCGATAGCCGGCGGCCGGCCGCGGGGGAGAATAGGAGTGTGTTTGCCCCGCATGCCGCGGGGCAGACGCAGTTGCAGTGCTTCGGACAGGAGGCACGTCCGTGGGAGCGGCTATCCGCGCCATGGGTGTACTCGTCCGGAGCACGGGTGCGTTCCCACGATGACTGTCCATCACCTGGCACCATCAAGGGAGTTGCGACGCACCATGCGAACTCGAGCGAGCGCGACGCACCATCCGCACGACGACGCCCCCGACACCGGTGAGGCATTCCGCAGGCTCGCGGCGCTCCCGGCGGGAGCGGAGCGCGACGTGCTCCGCGCGGAGATCGTCGAGTCCTGGCTGCCGATGGCCGAACGGCTCGCGGGCCGCTTCCGCAGCCGCGGCGAGAGCTACGAGGACCTGCGCCAGGTCGCGTCGCTCGGACTGGTCAAGGCCGTCGACCGCTACGACCCCGAGCTCGGCAACGCCTTCGAGAGCTACGCGGTGCCGACGATCACCGGCGAGATCAAGCGCCACTTCCGCGACCACATGTGGACCCTGCACGTGCCGCGGCGGGTCCAGGAGCTTCGCAACCGCGTCCGGTTCGCCGGACAGGACCTGTCGCAGACCATCCCGGGCCGCCGGCCCACGGTCGCCGAGATCGCCGAGCACGCGAGCATGAGCGAGGACGACGTCCGCACGGGTCTGGAGGCGCTGGAGAGCTTCACCGCGCTCTCCCTGGACGCCGAACTCCCCGGCGGCGACGACGGATACTCGCTCGGCGACGCCCTCGGTTCACCCGATCCGGCCCTCGACACGGTCATCGACCGCGAGGCGGTGAAACCCCGGCTCCAGGCCCTCCCCGAGCGCGAACGCACCATCCTCTACATGCGGTTCTTCGGCGACATGACCCAGAGCAGCATCGCCGACGAACTGGGCATCTCCCAGATGCACGTCTCCCGCCTCATCAGCCGCTGCTGCACCCGCCTCCGCGACCAGATCATGCGCGACGCGGCCTGAGAACCCCTTCGGCGCCGGCTGGATGCCGTACGCGCTCGGGGCGTCCGGCGAGGTTCGGGCATCGTCCGGTCCTGGGCGAGGTGTGGTCAGGGGCCGGAGTCCGTATGCGGGAACGGGTGTCGGCCCCGCCGGGACGTCACCCGGTCGGGCCCCCGGTTTCGCGCGAATGGGGTCCGGCCGTTCGCGCGCGGCGGTGCGGGGGGCTCTGATGGCTCCGAGGGACACGACGGCCGTGGCCCTCGGACCGCAGCCCGCCGAAGGAGCCCCGCTCATGCGCCGCACCGCCCGTGTCCTGTACGCCACCGCCCTGGCCGGTGCCGCCCTCGGCGCCGCCGCGTCGGGCGCGGCCGCGGATCCGGACGCGCAGGTCAGTCCGGGCTCCGTCGAACCCGGCGGCACCGTCACCGTCACCGTCAGCTGCGAAGCGGTCGGGGGGACCTTGCCGGACTCCATCGACGCCCAGTCGCAGGGGTTCCAGGAGGGCAAGGTCCAGCTCCACCGCGTCGACGGCGCCGACCCCGGTGCCGCGGGCCCCGCCTCCTACAGCGGCACCGCCCACATCGCCTCCGGCGAGCCCGGCCAGGGCGCGGACACCCGCGCGGGCGGCTCCGGGGCGGGGGGCGACTCCGACGCGGCCGGTCCGGGCACGGGAACGGGCTCCGACATCTCTGTCACCTCCGACGCGAAGAACCCCGGCGGCGCCCGGGCGGGCGAGGGAACGGCCGACGCGGTGAGCCCTGCCGCCGGGGCGCCGAACTCCCTGGTGCCGGACGCCCAGGCCGCCGCTCCCGGTGCCGGCGACCCCCTGGTCACCGACCCGGCGGCCTCCGGCGCCGTGGGCCCCGACCCGGCCGGTCAGGACACGACCGGTCCCTACGACCTGGGACCCGACTCGCTGGGCCCCGACACGGTCCCCGACCCCGGGGTCCCCGACACCGTGGGCCCGGACGCCCTGATCCCCGACAGCGACAGCGACAGTCCCGGCACGGCGGACCCGGACCGGACGGACCCCGGCACCGGCGTCCCCGAGACCGGGGGCGCCGACGGGCGGTGGAACGTCGGCGGCGTCTGCCCCGCGCCCCCGGGTGGTCACGGGAAGCAGTGGACCGCCTCGTACGCCGTCGACCGCGGGGTCACGTCGACGCACGGTCCCGACACCGGGACCGGCTCCGACACCGGCGCGGCCGAGCGCCCGCCCACCGTCCAGCGCGGCGTGCACGCCGGTGAGGGCGGTGTGTTCACCGACTCGGTGCCGGCCCTGGTCACCGGCGGCGTCCTGATCGCCGGCGCGGTGGGCGCGGCCGCGCACCGGCTGCACCGGATGCGGCGGCGACGGTTCTGACGGAGAGGACGGCACGATGACCCTGGACGGCACGGCGGCCGGCGAGGCGACGGCCTCGTACACGAGAGCGCGTACGGGACGGCATGCCCCTGGAAGCTGACCGGCTCACGGCACGGGGCGGCGGGCGGCCCCCGGTGAGCTGTACGAGGGGACGAAGACAGCCGGAACCGTCCGGGCGGGCAGGGTCCGGAACGGGGAACGGCGGCATCCACGGTGCGGAGGCAGGTATGCGGCGGACGGACCCGGAAGGCCACGGACCGGTCCGGTACGGTCCGCCCCTGCCCGGCCAGGGCCTGCCCGTGCCGCCGGAACTCCGCTCGGTGCTCGCCGCCGCCGCGGACCACGCCGGCGCCGAGCCGTTCGGCGGCGGGCCCGTGCTCCTCGACGCCGCCGGCGGCTACTGGACCCGGCGCGGACTGCGCGCCGCCCCCGGCCGGGTCGCGGCCGCCCCCGGAGCCCCCGCGCTACTGCTGGCACTGACCGGAGCGCTCGGCGGCGACATCCTCGTGCCCCGTCCGTGCGCCGCGTGGTGGGCCCCGCAGGCCCGTCTGCTGGGCCGGTCCGTGTTCCATGTCGCCACGCCCGCGGAGTGCGGCGGCGTCCCCGACCCCTACGCCCTCCTGGAGACCGTCCGCAGGGTGCGCGCCGAGGGCGGCGACCCACGACTGCTCCTGCTCTCCGTCGCCGACGACCCGACCGCCACCGTCGCACCCCCGGAGGTGGTGCACGAGGCCGTCGAGGCCGCGGCGGGCGAGGGACTGCACATCGTCAGCGACGAGACCTGGCGGGACAGCCTGCACCGGCCGCAGGACACCGTGCTGCTCAGCCCCGCCGAGATGCTCCCCGACGGCGTCACCGTGATCACCGACCTCGCGGGGGCCTTCCTGCCGCAGGGCTGGCCGGCCGCCGTCGCCCGTTTCCCCGACAACGACGCGGGCGCGGCGCTGCGTTCGCGGGTCCTCGATGTGCTCACCGTGCTGGGCGCGCGCGTCGCCCGGCCGGTCGCCGCCGCGGCCGCGTACGCGCTCGGCGAGCCCGCCGCCGTCACCGAACGGCTCACCGCCGCCGTCCGTCTGCACGCGCGCGTGGCCGAGGCCGCCCACCGTGTGCTCGCCACGGCGGGGGCCGTCGCTCGCCCCCCGCAGGCCGGGCGGCACCTCTACATCGACCTCGGCCCGCTCCGCTCCGCCCTCGGCGCGCACGGCGTCGGGGACGCGCAGGACCTGGAGGACTTCCTCTCCGACCGGCTCGGCATGCCCGCGCCGGGCGGACACCGCTTCGGCGACGATCTCGCGGCGCTCCGGGTCCGTCTCGGCACCGGGCCGCTGCTCGGCTCCACCGACGAGGAACGCGAGGAGTCGCTCACGTCCCCCTCGCCACTGGAACTGCCGCATGTGCACCGCGCGTTGACCCTCTTGGAATCGGCCTTCGACGATCTCCGCGACGACGCTCAGCGACGGGAGTCCCCGCGATGACGCAGCAGTCCGAGTCGACCACCACGAGCACCACGGCCGAGGAGACCGGCGATCCCGCGCCCCCGGCGGCCCCCGCGCCGGGACGCCCCGACCTCCTTCCCTCCTCCCCGCTCACCGACCCGCACCCCCTCGCCGCGTCGCACGCCGTCAGCGGCCTTCACCCCGTCACCCACCCGCACGCCGGCGGCGACCTTCACACCGTGACGCACCCGCACGCCATCACCGACCTTCACGCCGTCACGGGCCCGCTCCCGCCCACGGACCCGCATCCGCCGGCCGACCCGCACCCGCATCCGCTCGCGGAACCCCGTCCACCGGCCGAGCCCCGTCCGCCGGGCGAGCGGCGGATCTGGCCCCGGTCCTTCGTGGACCGGCTGACCGCGCCGCTGCCGGGACTGCGGGCCTTCGCCCGGCTCGCCCGCGAGGGCGCCATCAGGCCGCGTGCCGACGGACTCGCCGACATCCCCTTGCTGCCCTTCGAACCGGGGCCGCTGCCACGGGTGGACGCGCGGACGGTTGCCGTCTCCTGGGCGGGGCACGCGAGTTGGGTGATCCGGATCGGCGGGCTCACCGTCCTGACCGACCCGGTCTGGTCCCGCCGGATCATGGGAACGCCCGCCCGGATCACCCCGGTCGGCGTGGCCTGGAGCGCGCTGCCCCGGGTCGACGCGGTCGTCATCAGCCACAACCACTACGACCACCTGGACGCGCCGACGCTGCGCCAACTCCCGCGCGACACACCGTTGTTCGTGCCGGCCGGCCTGGGACGCTGGTTCAGGAGACGGCGGTTCAGCCGGGTCACCGAGCTCGACTGGTGGGAGGCGGCCCAACTCGACGGTGTGCGCTTCGACTTCGTCCCCGCCCACCACTGGTCCAAGCGGACCCTGACCGACACCTGCCGCTCCCTGTGGGGCGGCTGGGTGCTCACGGCACCCGAGGGCACCCGGGTGTACTTCGCGGGCGACACCGGCTACGGCCACTGGTTCACCCGCATCGGACAGCGCCACCCGGGCATCGACCTGGCCCTCCTGCCCATCGGCGCGTACGACCCCCGCTGGTGGCTGCGCGACGTGCACTGCGACCCCGAGGAGGCCGTGCAGGCGGCCGTCGACCTGCGCGCCCGGCGCATGGCCCCGATGCACTGGGGCACGTTCGTGCTCTCCGCCGAACCGGTGCTGGAGCCCCTGCGGCGGGTGCGGGCCGCGTGGGAGCGGGCGGGCCTGGCCCGGGAGAACCTGTGGGACCTGGCGGTGGGGGGCTCCCGGGTGCTGGAATGACCCATCCGCTGGAGTGACGAGCCTCCGCTGAAGTCACCAGTCTCCGCGGCCTCTGTGGCCTCCGCGGTCTCTGCGCTCTCCGCGCTCTCCGCGACCTCTGTGGCCTCCGCGGTCTCTGCGCTCTCCGCGACCTCCGGACCGGCGGCGGCGGCCGTCCCCCTCGTACGGGCCTGCGGCCGCGGCCTCACGACTGCGGCCGCGTTCCCCCCCGTACGAGACGGCGCGGCCCCCGCATTCCTACGAAGGTGTCCGCCCCCGGAACCTGCGCCACAGACCCGGTGCCAGGCTGATCGCGATCGTCAGGGCCACCGCCGCCACCACGCCCTCCCACGGCTCGGGGAACAGAGAGCCGCCGAGAATGCCGATGATCTGATAGGTGGCCGCCCAGGCGAGGCAGGCCGGGACGTCCCCGCGGGCGAAGACGCGCAGCGGCATCCGCGCCAGCAGACACGCCAGCATCACCGGGATGCGGCCCGCCGGCACGAGGCGGGACAGGACGAGGACCGCGATGCCGTGGTCGGCGAGCTTCCGCTGCGCCTGGGCGAGCCGGTCCTCGGGGGCGCGCTGCCGGATCGCCTCCAGCCAGCGGGACCCGTTCTTCGAGCCCATGCCGCGCCGGCCGAGCCAGTAGAGCGAGATGTCGCCGAGGAACGCGGCGACCGAGGACACCACGAACACCGCCATCAGCGCGAAGGGCGAGGTCTGGTGGAAGGCCACGACCGCCGCCGAACTCACCAGCGCGCCCGTCGGCACCACCGGAACCAGGGCGCCGATGAGAATCAGGAGGAACAGCGACGGATAGCCGATCGCCTGCTGGGTCGACTCCGGCGGCACGACCGGGGCCGTGTCGGACAGGAGCGCGACGGGGGCGGTGCCCCGGACCGACAGCCACTCGATGCTCCCCGCCGACCAGTGGACCGTGCTCCTGAGCGACTGGAGGAGCGGGGGAACCACCGCGCCGGCGGCGGACCAGGACATCACCGAGCGGCCTCCGGACGAACGCTCTCGCCCTGCCGCAGCAGATGCACCGCCACCTGGGGCGCACGCTCGGCGGCCAGGCGCACGAACTCCTCACCCGGCGCATGGAATTCATGGGGGCGCACGGCATCCATCCCGATGGGCCAGAACGTGCCGTAGTGCACCGGCACAGCGCTGCGCGGACGCAGGGCCGCGAGCGCCTCCGCCGCGCGCCCCGCGTCGAGATGTCCCTCGCCGAGGTAGGGACCCCAGCCGCCCACCGGCAGCAGGGCCACGTCGACGGGCCCGACCTCCTCGGCCATCGACGCGAACAGCCCGGTGTCCCCGGCGAAGTACGTCCGCGCCTCGCCCTCGATCACGTACCCCACGGCCGGGGAGCGGTGCGGGCCGATCGGCAGCCGGCGCCCGTCGTGCCGCGCCGGAACGGTGCGTACGGCCAGGTCACCGACCTGTACGCGGTCGCCGGGCGCGACCTCGGTGAGCCGCAGATGGTCCAGCTTGCGCAGTCCCGGGACCGCACGCGGGGCCCCGCGCGGCACGAGCAGCCGGGTGCCCGGGGCCAGCCGCGCCAACGAGGGCAGATGCAGATGGTCGGCGTGCAGATGGGAGACGAGCGCGACGTCCGCGACCGCGGCCGGGGGAGGGGGCGGCGCCCCGCGCCTGCGCCGCAGGTGCGCGAGCCGGCGCGCGAAGAGGGGATCGGTGAGCACGCGTGTCCCGGAGTCCTCCAGCGTGCAGGTGGCGTGCCCCCACCAGGTGATCTCCACCGGCACCTCTTTGCCTCCTTCGCACGACTCCCCCCGAGCCTACGGGCAGGAGTAGGGTCTGCGGCGAAACCAGGAGGTGAGGGGGACACCATGAGAGACGCACCCGGTGCCTCCGGCACGCACGCCCGCACGCGCCCGTACGAGCGGAGCGTCCCCGCTCCGCGGCCGCCGGCGCTCCGTGTCACCGCGATCGCGAGCCTGACGCCCCTGGAGGAGCTCGACGAGGACCCCTTCCTCGTCGACTCCCGCAGCCAGCACGCGATGTGCGCCCGCTGGGCAGCCGAGCAGGGCTACGTCGTCACGCGGGAGCTGCTGGTACGGGGACTGCGTCCCGACCACCGCAGTCTGTGGGCCGACGTCGAGGCCGGTCTCGTGGACCTGTTCGTCGCGCCCAGCCGACGGGTGCTGGAGCGCGCCCTCGCCTCCGTGGAGGAGTTCACCGCCGAGTGCGCGCGCCGGGGTGTGCGCGTGGAGACGGTGGGCACCGCCGAGCCCTCGTACGACGCCCAGATGAAGGCCAGCGTCCACCGCCGTCTGTCGATGCCGACGGCCGGGTACGACGGCCGCTGATCCGGCACCCGCCTCCGGCACCCGCCTCCCGACACCCGCCTCCCGACACCCGCCTCCCGACACCCGCACCCGCCTCCAGCACCCGCCTCCCTCTCCCCGTACCCGCGCGCTCCCCGGCGGACTCCGTCGGGTACTTCGTGCGGCTTTTGGGGACTTCTGGGGACCTCCGGCCGTTGTGACAGGGTGGGAGGAGTCCGCGCGGACCGGGCGGGCCGGGACGTGAGGTGGGCTGGGCGTGGACAAGGGACGGTGGCGGCGCCTCGCCGGCGCGGCCGGACGCAGCATCACGGTGTGGGCCGCGTCCACGGTGACGATGCTCGTCCTCGCCGGTGCGCTGCCCGACTTCCGGCTCCAGTCGCCGAGCGGGGACAGCGCGACCCGGATCGCCGTCACCGCGGCGGCCGGCGCGGGCGTCTTCGGTCTCCTGTCGGCACTGGTGTGGCCGCTGCTCGTACGGACCCTGCTGCTCGTCCCCGCGCTCGTGCTGGGACTGCTCGTCTTCTTCCTGAACGGCTCGCTGCTGCTGATCGCCCTGCGCCTCAACCCCTCCGGGCGCGGAGAGGCCGCCCCGGAGACCGCCGTGGTCGTGGCCGCCGTGATGTCGGCCGTCGCCTCCGCCACCGGCGCGGCCCTCGCCGTGCGGGACGACGACGCGTACCGCCGCCGGCTCTACCGCCTCGCCGACCGGCGCCGCAGACGCGCGGCCGGTGAGCCCGGACCCTCGACACCCGGTGTGGTCTTCCTCCAGCTCGACGGTGTCGGGCACGACGTGCTGCGCGAGGCGATCGGCCGGGACCTGATGCCGACCGCCGCCCGATGGCTCGGCGGGGCCCGTCCCAGTCACCGGCTCACCCGCTGGAGAACCGACTGGTCCAGCCAGACCGGAGCCAGCCAGCTCGGCATCCTGCACGGCAGCAACCACGACGTGCCCGCGTTCCGGTGGTACGAGAAGGACACCCAGGAGGTGATGGTCTGCAACCGGCCGACCAGCGCCGCCGAACTCCAGCGGCGGGCCGTGGAGCGCACCGGCGACGGGGGCCTGCTCGCCCTCGGCGGAGCGAGCCGCGGCAACCTCTTCGGCGGCGGCGCCGAGGAACTCGCCCTCGTGCTGTCCGTGGCCGCGCGCCGGGGACGCGACAACCGCTCACGGGCGGGGTACTTCGCCTACTTCTCCGACCCGGCGAACGCCGTCCGCACGGCGATGTCGTTCGTCGCCGAGGTCTTCCGGGAGATCGGGCAGTCCACCCGGGCCCGCGTCGAGCGGCGCCGGCCCCGGGTCAAGCGGGGCGGGCTGTACCCGTTCGTCCGGGCGTTCGCGACCGTCGTCGAACGGGACGTCGTGGTCGCCGCGGTCATCGGCGACATGCTCGCCGGGCGCAACGCGGTCTACGCGGACCTGGTGGCCTACGACGAGGTGGCGCACCACTCCGGGCCGCGCGGCAGGGACGCGGAACGGATCCTGGAGCGGCTCGACCGGTCGCTCGCGCTGATCGAGAAGGTCGCCGAGCACGCCCCGCGGCCGTATCGGATCGTGGTGCTCTCCGACCACGGCCAGAGCCCGGGCGAGACCTTCCAGACCCGGTTCGGACTGAGCCTCGGCGACCTGGTCCGGGCGGGCTGCGGGCTGCCCGTGCCCCGCAGGGTCCGCCGTACCCACAGCGGCGCCGAGGCCAGGACCGCCGTCCGGGCCGCGCTGCGCAGACCGGTCGAGGAGCGCGAGGAGCGGCGGCCGGCGGGGCGCCGCTCCGAACCCCTGGTCCTGGCCTCCGGCAACCTCGGACTGGTCTCCTTCCCGGACGTCGCGCACCGCATGAGCCGGGAGGAGATCGACCGGCGTCACCCCGCGCTGCTGTCCACGCTCGCCAACCACCCCGGCGTCGGCTTCCTGCTGGTGCGCAGCGAGGAGCACGGCGGGCTCGTGCTCGGCGCGCACGGAGCCGAGATCCCGGTGGACCGGCTCCACGACGGCCATCCGGGCCCGCTGGCCGACTTCGGACCCGGCGCCGCCGCGGCGGTGCGGCGCACGCACACCTTCCCGCACACCGCCGACATCATGGTCAACTCCGCGTACGACCCCGTCGAGGGCGAAGTCCTCGCCTTCGAGGAGCAGATCGGCTCGCACGGCGGGCTCGGCGGTGCCCAGGGGTACCCCTTCCTGCTCTCCCCGCTGACACTGTCCGCGCCGGCCGGCACGGACCCGGGAACCGCGGGCGCGGACGGCGAACTGGTCGGCGCGGAGCGGGTGCACGAGGTGCTGCGGCGCTGGCTGGGCGAGTGCGACGGCCCCCAGATACCGCTGCCGGCGGATCGCCCGGACGAACAGGCCGCCTGAGCGCCGGCTCGGCCACGGGCGCGGGAGCGGGCCTTCGGCGAGGCCTCCGGTGAGGCGGTGCCCGCCGGAAAATGAGAGGCGGGGGACGGGGGCGGCGCCCACACTTGGGGGCGGCGCACACCGCGCCCTCGCGCGCGTGACCTTCGCGCCCCTTCCGCCATCTCTCCCACCGTTCCCAGGAGTTCGCCTGTGCAGGCTGCCGTCACCGTCACTCCCTCCCGTGTCCCGGAGCTGCTGCTCGGCCTCGCCACCGTGCGGCCGGTCTTCCTCTGGGGTGCCCCCGGCATCGGAAAGTCCTCCCTGGTCAGGGAGTTCGCCGAATCGCTCGGGCTGGAGTGCGTGAGCCTGCTGGGTACGCAGCTCGCGCCCGAGGACCTCATCGGCGTGCCGCAGATCCGCGACGGCCGGTCCGTCTTCTGTCCGCCGCAGGCCATCGCCCGCGACGAGCCGTACTGTCTGTTCCTGGACGAACTGAACGCGGCCACCCCCGATGTGCAGAAGGCCTTCTACTCGCTGATCCTGGACCGCCGCATCGGCGACTACGAGCTGCCGAAGGGCTCCATCGTCATCGGCGCGGGCAACCGCGCCACGGACAACGCGCTGGCCCGTCCGATCGCCTCCGCGCTGGTCAACCGGCTCACCCACGTCCACCTGGAGGCCTCCCCGAAGGACTGGCTGGCCTGGGCCGCCGCCAACGACATCCACCCCTGGGTGCTCGACCACCTCACCGACCGCCCCGACCACCTGTGGTCCAAGCCGCCGAAGACGGAGGAGCCCTTCTCCACCCCGCGGTCCTGGCACATGCTCTCCGACGCGCTGGGCTCCTTCGGGCCCGCGATCGACGAGGAGACCCTGAAGGTCGTCGCCCACGGCACGCTGACGCCCGCGCACGCGGTCGCGTTCTGCGGCTACGTCAAGATCGTGCGCAGCCGTTTCGGCATCGACGCCATCCTCAAGGGCGACGCCGGCTGGCCCTCCCGCATGGAGGACCGCGACCTCCTCTACTACCTCGCCGAGTCCTTCCGCGGCCGGCTCGTCAAGGAACTCCCGGCCGGGCGCGACCACATCTCGGCGAACTCCCGCCGGACCGCGTACCGGGCGAAGTCCCTGCTCGTCCAGCTCGCCGAGATATCCGTCGAGGTCGCCCAGAGCGTCATCGCCTCCGACGCGGACGGCAACCCCGTCCTGCCGGCCTGGTTCCTGGTCGAGGCCGCCCGGGACATGCCGCGTCTGGTGGAGGCGCGCCGGTGAGCCGTTCCCGCAAGGCGAAGGCCAAGGCCAAGGACAAGCCGGATCCCGCCGCCGAGGCCTTCGCCGAGGGGATGCGGCTGGCCATGGCCAACCCGGCGCTGGACGCCGTCGGCTTCCGGGTCTGCCGGGAGGAGAACTGCCCCAGGGCTCCCCGGGACGGACTGGTGACCGTCGACTCCAACGGAACCCTGCACGTCAACCCGTTCCGCCGCGCCGAACCGGCCGCCTGGGCCTGGGCCGTTGCGCACGCCGTCATCCACCTGGGCTTCGGCCACGTCCCGGCCGCGGCCGGGACGCGCGAGCAGCCCGACCGGTACGACCTCGCCGCCCGCTGCGTGGTGGTCAACCGCTTCCTCCTCGGCTTCTCGCCGGGCCCGGGCCCCGAGCACCTCCCGGCCGCCTACCCCGACGGCGACGAGGACCGGCTCGCCGCCCTCTGGCGCCGTGACGGGATCCCGGCCCGGTACGAGCGCTGCGGCACCGCGGGCGCCGAACCGGACCAGGTCCTCGTCTCCTGGAACGCCTGGAACGGCGCCGCCCCGGCCGACTGGCAGGTGGCCTTCGCGCACGGGCTGACCCGCACCATGTCCGCCGCGATGGACGTGGCGGGCGGCAGACGCACGTCCATGGGCGAGAAGCCCGTCCCGCTCCGGCCCTGGGAGCGCGCACTGAGCTGGTTCGTGTCCTCCTATCCGCTGCTGGGCGGCCTCGCCGCGGGCATCACCCTCGTCGCCGACGCCGAACTCGCCCGCGCCCACGGCATCTCCGTCGCCGCCGTGGACACCGGGGCGGCCGAGATCTACATCAATCCGCTGTGCCGCTTCGACGACGAGGAATGGCGGTTCGTCCTCGCCCACGAGATGCTGCACGCCGCCCTGCGCCACGGCGACCGCTGCGGCACCCGGGACCCGTACCTCTTCAACGTCGCCGCCGACTACGTGATCAACGGCTGGCTGTGCGAGATGCAGGTCGGCAGGATGCCCGAGGGACTTCTGCACGACCCGGACCTGAAGGACCTCTCGGCCGAGGAGGTGTACGACCGGCTCGCGGGCGACCTGCGCCGCATGCGCCGCCTCGCGACCCTGCGCGGCAAGGGGGCCGGCGACATCCTCGGCGGACCGCTCGGCGCTCCCCGCGACTACGTCGACCTGGACGAGTTCTACCGCCGCGGCCTGGCCCGGGGCCTGGACCTGCACCAGCGGCACGAGCGCGGCTTCCTGCCCGGCGGTCTGGTCGAGGAGATCCGCGCGCTCAGCCACCCGCCGCTGCCCTGGGACGCCCGGCTCGCCCGCTGGTTCGACGAGTTCGTGCCCCGGCCCGAGCCGCTGCGGTCGTACGCGCGCCCCGCCCGCCGGCAGGCGTCCACCCCGGACATCCCGCGCGCGGGCCGCTGGTACCCGCCCGAGGAGGTCGCCCGCTGCACCTTCGGCGTCGTCCTCGACACCTCCGCCTCCATGGACCGCACCCTGCTCGGCAAGGCGCTGGGCGCCATCGCCTCGTACGCCGAGGCCCGCGACGTACCGGCCGCGCGCGTGGTGTTCTGCGACACCGCCCCGCACGACGCCGGCTATCTGCCCGTCGCGGAGATCGCAGGACGCGTACGGGTGCACGGGCGCGGCGGCACCGTGCTGCAGCCCGGCGTCGACCTGCTGCACCGCGCCGAGGACTTCCCGCCCGGCGCGCCCGTCCTGGTGATCACGGACGGATACTGCGACGTGCTGCGGGTGCGCCGTGAGCACGCCTATCTGGTGCCGTCCGGCGCGCGGCTCCCGTTCACCGCCCGCGGGCCCGTCTTCCGGGTGACCTGAGCCTCCCGCGGTCTCCCGCCCGGCCCGGACGGGCCCCGCGGCGACGAAATCCCGGACACGCACCGGCAGGTCGCCGCCCGAACCGCCGGGTGCACCGGCCCCGGGTGTGATCGGATGGAGTCACGGACCCCGGCAACGGGACCACACCCGAAAGGACTCACCGTGGCAACCACGCGCACCGCCCACACCGTGTGGGAAGGCAACCTGCTCGAGGGCAACGGCGTCGTCACCTTCGACTCCTCCGGCATCGGCCAGCAGCCGGTGACGTGGGCGTCGCGGGCCCAGGACGCCAACGGCAAGACCAGCCCCGAGGAGCTGATCGCGGCCGCCCACTCCAGCTGCTTCTCCATGGCCCTCTCGCACGCCCTCGCGGGTGCCGGGACACCGCCCACCAAGCTCGTCACGAACGCCGATGTGACGTTCCAGCCCGGCGAGGGCATCACCGGCATCCACCTCACGGTCGAGGGCACGGTGCCGGGTCTCGACGAGGACGGCTTCGCCGCGGCGGCCGAGGACGCCAAGAAGAACTGCCCGGTCAGCCAGGCCCTGACCGGAACGACGATCACCCTGTCGGCGAAGCTCGCCTGACGGCCGTCACCGGATGCCGCGTCCCCTCCGCGGGGGCGCGGCATCGTCGTGTCCGCCCCACGTGGCCGTCCGCGCCATTGACAAGCGAGAACACAGGTTTTGTGCTTGAGGGCGGGCAGAGCCGTGGGCGGAAGGGGACGGACATGGCACGTGCGGTCGGGATCGATCTCGGGACGACGAACTCGGTGGTGGCCGTCCTGGAGGGCGGTGAGGCGACCGTCGTCGCCAACGCCGAGGGAGCGCGCACCACGCCCTCGGTGGTGGCCTTCGCCAAGAACGGAGAGGTGCTGGTCGGCGAGGTCGCCAAACGGCAGGCCGTGACCAACGTGGAGCGCACCGCGCGGTCCGTGAAGCGGTACATGGGCGATGTGAACTGGCACTTCCCCGAGAAGGGCAGTGTCGACGGCACCCGCTACCGCGCCCAGGAACTCTCCGCCCGCGTGCTGCAGAAGCTGAAGCGGGACGCGGAGGCCTACCTCGGTCAGGACGTCACGGACGCCGTCATCACCGTCCCCGCCTACTTCGACGACGCGCAGCGCCAGGCCACCAAGGAGGCCGGCGAGATCGCGGGCCTGAAGGTCTTACGGATCATCAACGAGCCGACCGCCGCCGCCCTGGCCTACGGACTCGACCGCGGGGAGGAACAGACCGTCCTCGTCTTCGACCTGGGCGGCGGCACCTTCGACGTCTCGCTCCTGGAGATCGGCGACGGGGTCATCGAGGTCAAGGCCACCAACGGGGACACCCGGCTCGGCGGGGACGACTGGGACCAGCGGGTCGTCGAGCACCTCGCCCAGCGCTTCAAGGCCGCGCACGGCATCGACCTGGGCCGCGACAAGATGGCCCTGCAACGGCTGCGCGAGGGCGCGGAGAAGGCCAAGATCGAGCTCTCCTCGTCCACCGAGACCACCGTCAACCTGCCCTACATCACCGCCACCGCCCAGGGCCCCCTCCATCTCGACGAGAAGCTGACCCGGGCCCAGTTCCAGGAGCTGACCGCCGACCTGCTGGACCGCTGCAAGACCCCCTTCCACCAGGCCGTCAAGGACGCCGGGGTGAAGCTCTCGGCCGTCGACCACGTCATCCTGGTCGGCGGATCCACCCGGATGCCCGCCGTCTCCGACCTGGTCAGGGAACTCACCGGCAAGGACCCGCACAAGGGCGTCAACCCCGACGAGGTCGTGGCCCTCGGCGCCGGACTCCAGGCCGGAGTCATCCGGGGCGACGTGAAGGACGTGCTCCTGCTCGACGTCACCCCGCTGTCCCTCGGCATCGAGACCAAGGGCGGCATCATGACCACGCTCATCGAGCGCAACACCACGATCCCCACCCGGCGTTCGGAGATCTTCACCACGGCCGCCGACAACCAGCCCTCGGTCGGCATCCAGGTCTACCAGGGCGAGCGCGAGATCGCCGCGTACAACAAGAAGCTCGGAGTCTTCGACCTCACCGGACTGCCGCCCGCGCCCCGCGGGGTCCCGCAGATCGAGGTCGCCTTCGACATCGACGCCAACGGGATCACCCATGTCTCCGCGAAGGACCTGGCCACCGGGCGCGAGCAGAAGATGACCGTGACCGGCGGCTCCGCCCTGCCCAAGAACGACATCGACCGCATGGTGCGCGAGGCCGAGCAGTACGCCGAGGAGGACCGGCGCAACCGGGAGGCCGCCGAGACCCGCAACCAGGGCGAGCAACTCGTCTACCAGACCGAGAAGTTCGTCCGCGACAACGAGGACCGCATCCCCGCCGACACCAGGACCCGGGTCGCCGCGGCCGCCGCCGACCTGAAGCAGCTCCTGGAGGACTCCTCCACCGACACCGCCGCGCTGCGCGGCGCCATCGAGAAACTGGCCGGGGTCAGCCAGCAGATGGGGCAGGCCATGTACGCACAGGCCCAGCAGGGTTCCGGCCCCGAGGACCGGCCGCCCACCGAGGGGCCGGCCGGGCGGACGGCCGCGGAGGACGACGCCGTGGTGGACGCGGAGATCGTGGACGAGGAACGCGAGGGCGGCGACGGACGAGGGACCCCGGGCAGCGCTCAGTAGCGGTCGCGGCACTCCCGCAGGATGTCCTTCGTACGCTCGGCGGAGGCGGCGTGGGCGGACATGTGGTCCAGCACCTCCAGGTGCAGGGCCACCTCCTCCCGCGCGTCGAGATACAGCGCGCCGGTCACGTACTCGCTGTAGACGATGTCGGGCAGCTCCCGCTCGGCGAAGCGGAACAGCGCGAACGACGTGTACGTCCCCGGGTGCGGGCCGGACGCGTACTCGGCCACCTGCAGCGTGACATGGTCGAGCTCGACCCATTCCAGGAGCCGGTCCATCTGGTCGCGCATCACCTCGCCCCGGATGCTCACCGGACGCAGCAGCGCCGTCTCGTCCATGATCACCCAGAGGTGGGGAGGGTTCTCGCGGGTGAGCAGCGCCTGCCGCTTCATGCGCAGGGCCACGTGCCGGTCGATGGCGTCGGTACCCGTCTGGCCGACCGTCCCGGCCTCCAGCACGGCCCGGGCGTAGTCCTCCGTCTGCAGCAGCCCCGGCACGAAATGCGGCTCGTAGCTGCGGATCATCCGGGCCGCGCCCTCCAGGCTGACGTGCATGCTGAACCAGTCCGGCAGCACGTCGTGGTACCGCTGCCACCAGCCTGGCTCGTTCGCCTCCTCGGCCAGCGCGACGAAGGTCTCCGCCTCGCTCTCGGCGACCCCGTAGGTGGTCAGCAGGACCTGGACGTACGGGATCTTGAGGGCGACCTCGGCCGTCTCCATGCGTCGCACGGTCGCCGGCGCGACCCGCAGGACACGCGCCGCCTCTTCCCGTTTCAGGCCGGCGGCCTCGCGCAGCTCCTGGAGCCGTCGCCCCAGCACCACCTGCCCCACCGTGGGTGCCGGCCGCCGCTCACTCACGCCACGCCTCCCCACGCGCCGAAGTCTGCGTGCAGTGTGCCATGCCCGTGCGGAACCATCATCGATCGACCCCAACACATCTGCGTTCAGGGCGGTTTGGGGAACCGTACGCCCGCGCGCGGGTCCGTCGCACCAGCGCGCGTCCGGCCATCCGGCG
Organism: Streptomyces aureus; assembly: GCF_000725495.1. GTDB lineage: Bacteria > Actinomycetota > Actinomycetes > Streptomycetales > Streptomycetaceae > Streptomyces > Streptomyces aureus_B. Next base: position 99,947 of record NZ_JNZD01000013.1, on the reverse strand, counting down.
CCGGTGACCGTCCGTCATGCTCCCATGCCGTGAAGGTATTTGGCCGTGGCCGGGTCGGCGGGGAGGAACGTCTCCACCGCCAGCTCGGCGACCGTCACGTCCATCGGGGTGTTGAACGTCGAGATGGACGACAGGAAGGACAGCACCCGGCCCTCGTGCTCGATCACCATCGGGAGCGCGAAGTGATGGACGGGACCGGACGGTTCACCGTCGGCGGTGTCCGTCTCCGCGTCCCGGTCCGGCATCGGGTACGCGGCCACCTCCTCGTACAGCGCGCGCAGCGGCTCCGAACGGCGGAGCGCGATCTGCCGGTCCATCTGGGCGAGCAGATGGTTCCGCCACGCCCGCAGATTGCGGATGCGCGGCGCGAGGCCCTCCGGGTGCAGGGTCAGCCGCATCGCGTTCAGCGGCGGCACGAGCAGCCGGTCCGGCACACCGTCCAGCAGCATCGTGATGCCCCGGTTCGCGACGAGGACGTCGTACGTGGCGTCGACCACCAGCGCCGGATACGGCTCGTAGCCCTGGATCAGCCGCTCCAGGCCCTCGCGCAGCGCGTCCATCGACGGGTCGTCGAGCGGGGTCTCGGGATAGTGGGGGGCGTAACCGGCCGCGAGAAGCAGCGCGTTGCGCTCCCGGACCGGGACGTCGAGGTGCTCGGCGAGCCGCAGCACCATCTCCTCACTGGGGCGCGAGCGGCCCGTCTCCACGAAACTGATGTGCCGCGCCGAGGAGTTCGCCCGCAGCGCCAGCTCCAGCTGGCTCACCCGCCGCTGCTCCCGCCAGCCGCGCAGCAACGGCCCGACACCGGTGCCCGCGGCGGCAGTTGGGACGGCGACGGGACCGGACGGGTCGATGCTCATGCGACGACCGTAGCCGAGGAAACGGGCGCACGCCCGCCCCACGATCACCGGTCCGCCGGTCCGCCGGTCCGCCGGTCCGCCGGTCCGCCGGTCCGTCGGCCGGCTTCCGCGCGCGGGCGGCCGGCCGCTTGTCGCCCGGGATGCGGTGCGGGCCCCTGCGGGAGGCCGCCGGGAGCCCGGCTGCCCCGGTCGCCACGAAGCGGCACGGGCCCGAGGCGACGGCCCGCTCCCGGGCGGAGGCGACGGCCCGCTCCCGGCTGGAGGCGGCGGCCGGCTCCCGGCAGAGCCAGTGGCCTGTCCCCGGCCGGCGCTCCCGGCTCCTCCCCGGCTGGGAGGCGTGAGTGGGTGGGGACGACACCGGTGGCGCATCCGGGGCGGTGTCCGGTGGCCCCTGGCCGGTGGCCGCCCGACCTGTGACGCCCGGCCGGTGGCCGCCCGACGTGCGACGCCCGGCCGGTGGCCGCCCGACGTGCGACGCCCGGCCGGGGCCGCCCGACGTGCGACGCCCGGCCGGGGCCGGCCGACCTGTGACGCCCGGCCGGTGCCCCCCGTCCGGGCGTCGCAGGTCGGGTTGCCCGACGTGTGTGCCCTGCCGGGGGATGCCGACTGTGGCACGCTGGGCGGGGGCTGCTCCGGTCGCCCTTCGCCGCCGGTCCGGCATCCCGTCCCGCGCGGACCCCCGCCCCGCCCGCCGTACGAAGGGATCACGTCCATGGCCGTCGAAGCGCTGGAGCCCGAGCAGATCGAGCAGCGGCTGGCGGAGCTGCCCGGCTGGTCGCTGGAAGGCGACCGGCTCGCCCGGAAGTACCGGCTCGGCACCCACTTCGCGGCGACCGCGATGGTCGTGCACATCGCCCAGGTGCAGGAGGAGCTCGACCACCACTCCGACCTCACCCTCGGCTACAACACGATCTCCCTCACCGTGAACACCCACAGCGTCGGCGGCGCCGTCACCACGCTCGACTTCGACCTCGCCCGCAGGGTGGAGGAGCTCGCGCCGGCCCACGGGGCGAGCTGACCCCCGTGCTGGACTACGACAAGGAGGCGGGCCGGTACGACGCGACCCGGGGCGGCGAGCCGAGGGCCGTCGCCGCTGCCGCCGCCGTCCTCGCGCTCGTCCCCGACGCCGCCCGTGACCTGCTCGACCTCGCCTGCGGCACCGGCATCGTGACGAGCAGGCTCGCCGCCGCGCGGCCGGGACTGCGGGTGACGGGAGCGGACGCGGCCCACGGCATGGCACGCCGGGCTGCCGAGCGCCTCCCCGGAGCCGTCGTCCGCGCCGACGCCCGCCGGCTCCCCTTCCCGGACCGCTCGTTCGACGCCGTGTGCGCCGTCTGGCTGCTCCATCTGCTCGACGACGCGCGCCCCGTCGTCGCCGAGGCCGTACGCGTCCTGCGCCCCGGCGGTGTGTTCGTCACCACCGTCGACAAGGCCGCGTCCCACCACGTCGGCAGCGACATCGACGCGCTGACCGCGCACTGCCGCGCCGAGCCCGCCGAGGACGGCTCCGAACGCCTCACGCGGTACGCCGCCGAGCACGGCCTGGTCCCGAGCGGCACGGCCCTCTTCCGCGGCCACGGCCAGGGCCGCACCCCGCGCCGCGTGGCCCAGTACATCCGCAGCGGGGACCTCTACGCGGCCGGCGGCCCCAGACTGGCCGAACGCGTCGAGACCCTGCCGGGACCTGATGTCCCGCGCCGTGAACCGGACTTCACCCTGCGGGCGTACCGGGCACCCGGCGCGTGAACTCCATCGTCCAGTTGGTCAGCCAGGTCTTCTCCCCGTCCACGGAGAACGCCTGCTCCCAGTGCGCCGTGGTCTCCGAGATCCCCGACCACACGAACCGCGCCCGTACGTCCTTCCCGGCGTAGGTGTCGTCGCCGAGGAACTCGCCGCGACCGTCCGCCCCGAAGCGGCCGAACACCGGCGGGAACAGCCGTCCGCTGCGGCTGGACGACCAGTTCAGCGACCACAGCCCGGTCTCCACGTCGAAGAGGCGCAGCGTCAGCCCCGTCCACCCCTGGCTCGGTACGTCGATCTCGTCGAGGTTCGCCGCGCCGCCGAACAGGCTCCGGCAGTGGCTGGCCGCCGGGAACTCCTCCCAGTCGCTCTGCGGGTCGAGGTAGTCCGTGCGACGGCGGTTGACGACGTCCCAGTCCCCAAGAAGGAAGGCGAAGTCGCGGGCGGCCGAAGTGTCGTGCGGGGCGTCGTTCATGTGCGGTCTCCTGTGGTGCCCTCGGGCAGCGCATCGGTCATGTAGGCGTCCAGGTCGGGTACTTCGGGGGCGAGCAGGTGCCGGACCCAGGCATCCCGCTCGTGCAGGATCGGCGGCAGCTCCCAGACGCAGCCGATCCACGGGAGTTGGGTGACGGTGAAGTGCGCCGGGTCCCGGTCGGGGCAGCCGAGGACCGGTTGCCCCGCGGCGGCGGCCCGGAAGTGCAGGACGTTGTCCCAGACCCAGCTGTACGCGCAGAGGTAGGTGCTGTCGTCGCCGCCGCGGTGCAGGACGACGAACGTGGCGGGCGGGGTGCCGTCCGGCTCGGGGAGCAGCCGCGGCAGCGTCGCGTACGCGGCCCGGACGATCTCCGGCTCGATGCCGGCCGGGTCCGCCGTCACGTGGTAGCGCTTGATCCGCCGTCCGGCCACCTCGATCGGCGGCGGCACGGTCAGGAACTTCTCCCTGAAGCCGGTGGGGGCCCGGGGCACCCCGGAGGGCGCCGGAGCGGGCGCCGCCACGGGGGCCGGGAAACGCGATGTGGAGCGGGTTGAAGCCATGACCGGACGTTAGAGCCGCTTCACTGACATCCTGTGTCAGTGAAGTCCAGCCGTCTCGTCTCCATCCTGCTGCTGCTCCAGACCCGCGGGAGACTCACCGCCGCCCAGCTCGCCGAGGAGCTCGAGGTCTCGGTCCGGACCGTGTACCGGGACGTCGAGGCGCTCGGCGCTGCGGGCGTGCCGCTGTACGGCGACGCGGGACACGCGGGCGGCTACCGACTGCTGGACGGCTACCGCACCCGCCTCACCGGCCTGACCGCCGGCGAGGCCGAGGCGCTGTTCCTCGCCGGTGTCCCCGGACCCGCCGCCGAACTCGGACTCGGTTCGACGCTCGCCGCGGCCCAGCTCAAGGTGCGGGCCGCCCTGCCGGGAGAACTGCGCGAGCACGCGGACCGGGTGAGCGGCCGCTTCCACCTGGACGCGCCGGGCTGGTACGCACGCGCCGAGGAGACCCCGTACCTGACCGCGGTCGCGGACGCCGTGTGGAACGGCCGGGTGCTCGACGTCCGCTACCGCCGCTGGCGCGAACCCACCGACGTGGAGCGCCGGCTGGAGCCGTACGGTCTCGTCCTGAAGGCGGGCCGCTGGTACGTCGTCGCCGGACCGGGACCGCGTACCTTCCGGGTGGACCAGATCCTCGGACTGACCGTCTCCGACGAGGAGTTCACCCGCCCCGGCGACTTCGATCTGGCCGCGTACTGGACCGCGTACCAGCGCGACTTCCACGAGCGGCTGCACCCGGGCGAGGCGGTCGTGCGGATCGCGCCCACCACCCTCGCGAACGCATTCGAGGGCCGTGCCGTGACGGTCGACGGCGCCCCGGACGGGGACGGTCTGGTCCGGGCCACCGTCCCCGTGGAGTCGCCGGCCCACGCCCATGACGAGTTCCTGCGGCTCGGGACGGCGGTCGAGGTCCTGGAACCGCCGGAGCTGCGGGCCCGTATCGCCGGGACCGTCGCCGAACTGGCCCGCAGGTACGCGTAGAGGCAGCGGGGGACCCTCCACGTTCGGGTGACACACGGCCGGGTGACACCCGGCCGATCCGCGGCCCGGGCCGACGCGCCGCCGCTAGCGTCCGGACCCCGACACCGCGTCACCCGGGGGGAACCATGCGCAGCTCCGCCACCGCCCTGCTCGCCACTGCCGGGCTCGCTCTCGCCGGCTGTTCCGGACTCGCGGGCGACAGCGGGCCCACCGCATGGACGCATCCCTCCGTGGCGGCCGCCGCACGGGCCCATCAGGCGTGCGTGGACGCCTGGGTCGGGGTCATGTCCGCGGACGACTACGACCGTGGGGAGAGCGCCGACTCCCGTCCCGGCGTCTGCGACCGGCTGCCGGACCAGCTGAAGATGTTCTCGGAGGCCGAGCTGCAGCGTGCCACGCGGGACCGCAGGTCCGTGGACGCGTGTGTCGCGGATCCCCATTGCGAGGCCTGGCCCCTGAGCTCACCCTGACGGGCACAGGGCGCCGGGGCCCGTTCCGCGGGGGCGTTGTCAGTGGCCCTCGCTACGCTGATTTCCATCAGGCATTCAACGACGAACAAGTCGGGGATGCTGCTGAAGCCCCGTCCCGGCGTGATGCACCGGGGCGGGGCTCGCTGCTGTCGGGCGTCGCCGCGCCCGTGTTCCGGGGACCGTCAGCTGTACGTCCAGCGCCATCCGCCGGACCGGTACGCGCAGGTGATCCGGGTGCCGCCCGCGGTGGTCGTGCTCGCGCCGTGGTCCACGTTGCGGCAGTACTGACCCGCCGAGTAGCAGTTCCCGGCGTTCGAGGTGATCGAGCAGGTGCCGACGGCGCTTCCGCCGCCCCCGCCGCTGCCACCGGAGCCGCTGTCGGAGGCGGCCCGCGCGGTGACCGTGACCTTCACCTTGACGGTCTTCGTCGCGGTCACCGTCGGCGCGGGCTTCGGCTTGGCGGTCGCCGTCGCCGTGGCGGTCGTCGTGACGGTGACCGTGGGGGCAGGCCGTACCTTCTCGGCGGCAGCCTTGGTGGTGTTGGCCTTCTGCGCGCCGTCGCCGCTGTCACTGCCGCCGGCGCCGACGCCGACGAGAAAAGCGAAGGCGATCGACGGCAGCACATAGCGCTTGCGGGCCCAACGGGGCCGGCTCGGCTGAGGCGCCGGCCCGGGCCCCGGCCCGAATCCCGGCGGTGGCTGGCTGTACGACATGGTCCCCCCAGGGATGGCTCGTTGTGGGGTGACGATATCGAGGCATGTGAAGGACATGTGAGTGAAAGATGAACAAGGTGACGGAGTTGTGATCAGCTCGGGGTCCCGCCCGCTGGGAGGCACGGGCCGGTGTCCGTCGGGCGACCCCCCGGCGGACACCGGCTCTGGTGCTGCGGCGCCGCTCAACTCACCGCACAGGTCCGATCCCCCAGCTTGAAGACCGTCGGTTTCGTGTTCGCCCCCGTCCAGCTTCCCGTGAAGCCGAAGGCGACCGTCGAGCCCGCCGCCACGTTCGCGTTCCAGCCGACGTTCCTGGCACTCACCGCCGAACCCGACTGGGTGTAGTCGGCGTTCCAGAGCTGCGTGACCTTCTGGCCGTCGGCGAAGGACCAGCCCAGGGTCCAGCCGGTCCAGGCGGCGGTGCCCGTGTTGGCCAGTGACACGTCGGCCTGGAAGCCGCCCTGCCACTGGTTGGTGATCCGGTACGTCACCGAGCAGGCCCCGCTCGGCGGAGGCGTCGGGTCCGTACCGCCGCCCCCGTCGCCGCCCCCGGTGTCCGAGGTGTCGCCGTAGACGATCCCGCGGCCGTTGGTCGCGACGTACACCCGTCCGTACACCCGCGGGTCCCCGGTGATGGCCCCGCCGGTCCAGCCCCACTGGTGGGCGTCGTCGTTGATACGGGTCCAGCTCGCGCCCTTGTCCGTCGACCGGAAGATCCCGCGGACCCCGCCGATCTTCGCGCTGGTGTAGAGCGTCTGGTACGAGGATCCGGTCGCCGCCTTGCCGAAGCCGATCGTGTCGGCCTGCTCGACGTTCGACAGCTTGGTGAAGGTCGCGCCCGAGTCCGTCGAGTGCCACAGCCCGTACGCGCCGTCGCTCGCCCCGCCCGCCAGCCACACATCGCCCTTCGTGCCGGGCAGCGCCTTGAAGCGGGCGCTGTCCCCGGCCGGCAGGTTCGCGGCCGCGGACGCCGTGAACGTCGCCCCGCCGTCCGAACTGACGTAGAACTTGCCCGACTTGAAGCCGTAGAAGGTCTTGGGGTCGACCCGGTCCGACTCGACGACCGCGCCGGCGGGGATGCCGCTCGACGCGGACCACGACGTCCCGAACCCGGTGGTGTACTGCACGCCGGTGCCCGCCGGGCTCCACACGAAGCGGCTGCCGTCCGAGGCGGCGGCGACCGTACCGCCGCCGGTGACGCCCGAAGGGTCGGTGCCCGCGAACCAGTTGGCGCCGTTGTCCGTCGAGAACCCGATGTGCGGACCGGAGTCGAGGTTTCCGACGCGCACCACCGTGTTCGGGTTCGACTCGGCGTAGTCGAGGCTGGTCGTGGTGGTGAGGTTCGGCGAGGTGTACATCATCGCGGGGACCTTGGTCAGATCCGTGTGCCGGAATCCGCCGATGTCACCGAGCGCGCTCAGCAGGGGAGCGCCCGACGGGGGAGAGGCGAGGTCGTTGACGGCCGTCTCCTCCAGGCCCTGGACCATGGGCTTGACGGTGAACTGCGTACCGCTGTCCCAGTTGGTGAGGTTCTCGGTGCCGTAGACCGTGGCGCCCGTCCCGTACATCATCCGGGCCGAGTCGAACGGGTCGATCTCCAGGCCCTCGGTCATCCAGCCGAGTTTGGGGGTCTGTTCGGGCGGCGACGGGTTCGCGCCGAAGGTCAGCCAGGGCACGGACGAGACGTCGATCGTGTAGCGGTTCGAACGGTTCGGGTAGGAGGTGTAGTCCCACGCCTTCGTCCAGGTGCCGCCGCTGTCGGTGGACCGGAAGATCTGGGTGTCCGGCCACCAGGAGCTGTAGGCCGTCGCCATCACGGTCCCCGGGTGCTGCCGGTCCACGGTCAGCCCGCTGAAGCCGTAGTAGGTGTCGGCCTCGGCAACCGGGCTGATGTCCGTCCAGGTACCGGTCTTCGTCGCGTACCGCCACAGCCGGCCCTTGCCGCCGTCGTACGGGCCGCCCTTGTCGCTGTAGGCGACGTACAGATAGCCGTTGACCGCGTCGAGGACGCCCTTGTGCGCGAGGTAGCCGGTCGGCTGCCCCGCGAGCCGGGACCAGGTGGTGCCTCCGTCCGTCGAGCGGTAGACCGCGTTGTCCTTGTCGGCCACCCCCACGTACACCGTCTGCGTGGCGCTTCCCCGGGTGCCGGTCGACTCGTCGAAGGTGACCCAGACGACGCCCTGGTTGTCGGAGGCGTAGCCGCTGGTGTCGGTGGCGTCCTGGACGTAGTTGCCCACGTCGGGGAACGCCGTGACCTGCGACCAGCTCGCCCCGGAGTCCGTGGAGCGCCACAGGCCCTTGCCGCTGGGCGCCCCGAGGTAGAGCACGCTGTTCTTGTTGGGGTCGACGGCCAGCCGCTCGCCCATGCCCCGTCCGGGCATGTTGCCGCCCAGCTTGAACGGCAGATCGGCCTTCTGCCAGCTCGCCCCGCGGTCCGAGGAGCGCAGGACGGCCCCGTTCGTCGGGTCCCAGCTGTTGGTGTACGTGCCGACGGCCGCGTACACCTTGTCCGGGTCGACGGAGTCGGAGGCGAGGCTGACGACCCCGGTGTGGCCCCACTCGTTCCAGCCGACCGAGTCCAGCAGCGGGGTCCAGCTCTTCGTCGCCTGGACCCAGCGGTAGGCGCCGCCGATGTCGGTGCGGGCGTAGGCGAGGTTCTTCTCGGAGCGGTTGAAGACGATGCCGGGCACGAAGCCGCCGCCGTCCACGCGCGCGTTCTTCCAGGTGTACGTGTCCGCCGCGACCGTCGCCTTCGGGGTGCTCGCGGCCAGCGCGGGCGGGGTGCCGGCCAGTAATCCGGCGGCGAGCGCGAGTACGGCCGTCAGGATGCGGGTTCTTCGCACGGTGGGGTCCTCTCCGAAGGGGGCGGGGGGAAAGAGGGGGAGCGGCGGAACGCCGGACGAACGTCGGGAAACGGCGGGAAAAGTGATGGCCGGGCGGTCCTCAGCGGGGTGAGGACCGCCCGGCCGGTGGTCCTGCCGTCAGGGACAGGACCGCGTACCCGGAGCCACAGCGGGGACTATTCGAGAAGCTCCGCGTACGAACCCATGGCGAGGGCGATGTCCGCCTGCGCCCAGAACCGGTGGTACGTGAAGGAGGGCGCGGCGCCGCCCGCCAGATACGCCTGGATCTTCGACCAGGCCGGGTCGTTCTTGTAGAAGGACCGCAACGAGGAGAAGGTCGAGGAGGAGTTGATCGCGTCGCCGTTCGGCATCGTGCCGGTCCAGCCGCTCGGCACGTACACGCTGTCGTTGAAGCGGTTGTAGTCGGCGCGGGTCTCCGGGACCGCGATGCCGAGGGCGTCCTGGTAGTTGTTCCACATGCCGTCCAGGAGCGCCTTGGCCGTCGTCTTCGCCTGGGTGTTGCCGGACTTGGCGGCGTAGTACGACAGCGTCTTGGCGTAGGCGGCGGCCACGCCCACGTCGTTCGTGTAGTCGGCGACGGTCACGTGGAGTCCGCTGTTGGAGCCGGGACTCGACGCGTTCCAGGTGTCCGGGGCGCCGGACCACTGGAGGGTGGAGGGGATCTGGTAGGTGCCGTCCGGGTTGATCGTGGTCTTGGACAGCGCCCACGCCACCCACTTGTCGAGGACCGCCTTGGCGCTCGCGTTCCCCGTCTGCTGGTAGTACTCGGCGACCCGCTCCATGGACCACGCCTGGAAGCCGAACCACTGGTTGGACGGCGGGTCGTGGTACACCGGCTGCTGGTCGTAGTACATGCCGTAGAAGGTCGGCGTGCCGGTGGGCGGCGTCGCGTAACGGCCCGCCCAGCTGTTGGTCGCGCCGCCCGCGATCGCGCCCTCGCTCGACTGGAGCCAGCGGTAGAACTCCAGCTGCCGGGTCAGCGAGGTGGACCAGTCCGACGCCCCGGTCGCCGACTTGGGCTTCAGATCGGCGTTGGTGCTGAGCGCGTACGCGGCCAGCGGGTTCTGGTAGCCGCCGTGGACGTGGCTGGAGCCGATGCGCCAGGCCCAGCCCGCCGAGGTGTCGGTCGCCCCGCCCCAGGCGTAGTACCAGGAGATGAGGTAGTCCGAGGCGTCCTTGCCGGTGCCCGCGGCACAGGTCGTCGGGCCGACACAGTTGCCGATCTTCTTGAAGTACTTGTCGTACATGGCGTAGCGCAGATAGTCGCCCATCTTCGCGGCCTTGCCGACGGTCGCCGACACGTCGGCGCTCTTGCCCTGGGCCTTGGCCCACACGTCGGCCCAGTACGCGGCCTGCACCGCACGCGCGTCGGCGTCCGGGGCGTCCGTGTACTTCCACTGCTTGGCGTACGAGGAGTCGCCGGTGAACAGGTCCAGGTACCCGTTCTTGCCGCCGTACTTGAAGGCGTCGCAGGTCGGCTGCGGCACCGTCTCCCACACCGACTCCTGCGCGCCGCGCTGGAAGGTGTTGATGTACGACGGACCGGTGGCGGTCGGACCCGCCTCGCACTTGCCGGGCTCGTTGCCGTAGCCGTAGGTGTTGTCCACGTCCTGCAGCCAGTGCATGCCGTAGACGTCGTCCGTGCCGTACGCGCTCTTCAGCTCGCCCGCGATCGGGTCCGAACCGACCGAGACCCCGGTGTCGAGCTTGGCCGGGTACTCGTTCGGGGTGTCCAGCTCGGGCGCGTAGGTGGCCGGCTTGGACGCGTTGTAGAAGGAGTTGGTCGGCTGGTCGGCGTGGGTGGGGATCATGTACGTCTCCATGGTCGACCACGCGGCGTTGAACTTCGACCAGTCGCCGGTGACCTTCCCGTACATCGCCTGGAGCCAGATCAGATAGCTGTACGCCTCGGACGTGGTCTCGTGGCCCTGGTCCGGCGCCTCGACGATCAGCGTCTCCACCGAGTGGTACGGGATGCCCTCGGGGGAGAAGTAGCCGTTCGCCGGGTTGGTGATCTTGCCGTAGAGGTCCAGGAAGCGCGCGTCGTACGCCTTGGTCGCCGCCAGCTCCGTCACGGTGACCGTCGCCTTGGCCTGACCGGTCGCCGAGGCCGTGAAGGTCGCGGAGCCGGTGCCCGAGGCATCGGCGGTGATCGTCACCGTCTGCGCGGTGTTCCAGTTCGACGGAGTGAAGGTCAGACTCGACCCGCCGGTCACGGACAGCCCGGTGTTGCCGTCCGTACGGGCCACCGCCACCGTCACATTGGTGCTCGGCTGGGTCGAGAGCTTGACCGTGAAGGTCCCCGACTTGCTCTGCTGGACGCCGAGTTGGGTCGGGGAGGCGACGATCGCCGGCCCGGCGGCGACCGTGATGCCGACGGGGGTGGAGGCCGCCGACGCGCCGAGACTGTCGTAGGCCTTCGCGACGATGGAGTGGGCGCCGACGGAGAGGCCCGACGCCGACAGCGTGTACGGGGAGCTGGTGTCGGTGCCGAGCAGGGTCGTGTCGTCGTAGAACTCGACCTTGGAGACGGTCGCCCCGTCGGCCGCCGCCGCGGTCGCGGCCAGCGGGACGGCGTCGCCCTGGGTGTAGACGGCGCCCGCCGCCGGGCTGGTCAGCACCGTGATCGGCGGCTGGTGCGCGCCGGTGCAGGCGGTGCCGTTGACGGCGTAGGACGCGGGGGCGGTGTTGGTGCCGCTGTAGGTGAACTGCGCGCCGGTGGTGACGGCGGTGCCGGCGGCGATCGTCCCGTTCCAGGCGGCGTTGTTCACCGTGACGTTCTTGCCGGACTGCGACCAGGTGCCGTTCCAGCCGTTGGTGAGCGTCTGGTTGCCGGTGTAGGCGTACGTCAGGGTCCAGCCGTTGATGGCGTCGGTGCCCCGGTTGGTGATGGTCAGATCCGCCGTGAAGCCGGAGCCCCAGTCGTTGGTCTTGTAGTCGACACTGCATTGGACCGTGGCCGCGTGTGCGGGAGTCGTACCGGTCGCCAGAGTCGTGAGCGGGAGGGCCAGGGCCGCCACTACGGCGGTCCACAGGCGCCGTGACCTGCTGCGACGTCTCCATCGAGGGCTGGGATCCATGGTGCTGGTTCCTCCTTGCGGCTCGGAGATTGGGGGGAGGAGCAACAAGCCTTGAACCAGTGGGAGCGCTCCCATATTGGAGAGAGGGGTGTGGGCGGTCAAGGTGCTTGAAGAGTCGAAATGATTCGACAGATCAACTGCGTGACTCCTCTGGGCAACGCGGGCACTTGGCGCTAGCTTCATCCGCACCAGTGGGAGCGGTTCCATCAGTCGACGCGTCCGTCACGGCGCGGCAGAGCTGCAAGGAGTCGCTTCATGCGTCACCCCCCGCGTTTGTCTCTCTTGGTGATCGGCGCCGCCGTCGCCCTCGTGGGCACGGCCGTCGCGCCGGTCGTCACGGCCTCGGGAGCAACTCCCGCGTGCACGGTGGAGTACTCGGTCACCGGCCAGTGGGACACCGGCTTCCAGGGCTCGGTGAAGATCACCAACAACATGGCCGCGCTGAGCGGTTGGAGCCTCGGCTTCGACTTCCCGAGCGGGCAGAAGGTCACCCAGGGCTGGAACGCCAAGTGGTCCCAGTCCGGTACGACGGTCACCGCCGCGAACGAGAGCTGGAACGGCTCGCTCGCGAGCGGCGCGAGTGTCAGCGCCGGGTTCCTCGCCTCCTGGTCGGGCGGCAACGCGCTGCCGACGGCTTTCAAGCTCAACGGCACCACCTGCAACGTGGACACCCAGCCGACGCCCACCCCCACCCCCACCGATCCGCCGCCGTCCGGCGGCGAGGCGCCGAAACTGCACGTCTCGGGCAACAAACTGGTCGACTCCGCGGGAGCCACCCGCAGGATGCTCGGCGTCAACCGCTCCGGCGGCGAGTTCATGTGCGTCCAGGGCTACGGCTTCTTCGACGGTCCCGTCGACGACGCCTCGGTCAAGGCGATCGCCGACTGGAAGGCCAACACCGTCCGCATCCCGCTCAACGAGGAGTGCTGGCTGGGGCTTTCCAACGTCAAACCGGAGTACGCCGGCGCCAACTACATCGCCGCGGTCAAGGACCTGGTGGCCAAGGTCGAGGCGCACGGCATGACGCCGATCGTCGAACTGCACTGGACCTACGGCCAGTACACCGGCAACTCGGCGGGCTGCTCCGACGTGCACGCCACCTGCCAGAAGCCGATGCCTGACGCGCAGTACACGCCATCCTTCTGGTCCTCCGTCGCGAGCACCTTCAAGGACGACCAGGCGGTCGCCTTCGACCTGTTCAACGAGCCCTACCCGGACCGCGCGACCTCCACGACCGCCCAGGCGTGGACCTGCTGGCGCGACGGAGGCACCTGCCCCGGCATCTCCTACCAGGTCGCCGGCATGCAGTCCCTGGTCGACGCGGTGCGCGCCACCGGCGCCAAGAACGTGATCATGGCCGGCGGGCTCGCGTACTCGAACGACCTGAGCCAGTGGCTGACGTACAAACCCAGTGACCCCACCGGCAATCTCGTCGCCGCGTACCACGTCTACAACTTCAACACCTGCGCGAGCGAGAGCTGCTGGAACTCGACCCTGGCCCCCGTCGCCGCCCAGGTCCCGCTGGTCGCCGGGGAGATCGGGGAGAACACCTGCTCCCACTCCTTCGTCGACACCGTCATGAAGTGGTTCGACGACCGGGGGCTCTCGTACCTCGGCTGGACCTGGAACACCTGGGACTGCTCCTCGGGCCCGTCTCTGATCTCGAACTACGACGGAACCCCGACCTCCTACGGCATCGGGCTGCGCGACCACCTGCGCGCCCTCAACGGATAAGGAACCCCGACATGAGCCGCGCAAGAACAGTGATCAGCGGGGCAGACCGCAAGATCCAGAACGCCTACCCGGCCCTGTGACCGGGTGACCGCGCGCGGTCCGCCGGGGTCCTCATCCCTTCCCCGGCCCCGGCGGACCGCGAACCACCGCCCGCGCGCGCCCTGTGTCCGCCATGGGCCCGTCCGGGTTTCCGGCGGCGCCCCATTTTGCCGTTCGAGCAACACGACTGGCCGATTCCGGGAGAGGCGGCGCACGCTGTCCTCATCCCGAGAGAGAGGCTTGTCCCATGGCACAGGACCACGACCACGAGCACTGCGGCGGCCACGGCACGGCACCGGCACCCGCGCAGGGCGGGGCGCACGACCACGGCCACCGGCACGGCGCCGCCCAGGGCCACGGGCACGGCGATCCGCACGGCGACACCCACATGGACTTCTCCCAGATGCTGCCCCTGCTGATCCAGGAGGCGGAGCTGTTCACCCCGGCCTACGTCCAGGCTGCCGAGTGGCTGCGGGAGCTGCGGGCCGATCCGGGGCTGATCGTGGACGCGGGCAGCGGCCCGGGCGTGATCTCCGGTCTGTTCGCCAAGACGTTCCCCGCCGCCCGGATCGTCGCCGTGGACGGCGCCGAGGCGCTGCTCACGGAGGCCCGGGCCCGTGCCGGGCGACTCGGCTTCGCCGACCGCTTCAGCACCGTCGAGGCCGAACTCTCGGGCGGTGTCGGCGACCTGGAGTACCCGGCGGACCTGCTGTGGGCGAGCCGGTCGCTGCACCACGTCGGCGACCAGCGGGCCGCGCTCACCGGTTTCGTCCGGAGCCTCGCCCCCGGCGGCACCCTCGCCCTGCTGGAGGGCGGCCTGCCCACGCGTTTCCTCCCGCGCGACACCGGCATCGGCCGGCCCGGTCTGGAGGCCCGCATCGACGCCGTGCACGACGAGTGGTTCACCCGGATGCGGACCGAGCTGCCGGGATCGGTGGCCGAGACCGAGGACTGGCCCGCCCTGCTCACCTCCGTCGGGCTGCGCCACACGGCGACCCGCACCTTCCTGCTCGACCTGCCCGCACCGGTCTCGGACGAGGCCCGCGCCTTCGTCGTCAGCCAGCTGACCCGCAGGCGGGAGGGGCTCGCCGAAGGGCTGACCGCCGAGGACGTCGCCACGCTCGACCGGCTCCTCGACCCGGACGACAAGGCGAGCGTGCACCACCGCCCGGACGTGTTCGTCCTGACCGCGATGACGGTGTACGTCGGGGTGAAGCCCGAGTAGTCCAAAGGCCGCCGCCCGCCCGGTGCGCGGGGCTCACCGGCCTTGACATCGAGTGTGCTCCAAGTGATGAACTCCCGGAGTTCGACGGACAGTTGGCCCGTGCGGGCCGGACACTCCTGGGGGTTCACCATGACCGATTCTCCTGTCGCGCTGATCACCGGCGGCGGAAGCGGCATCGGAGCCGCGGTCGCCCGCCGGCTGCTCGACGCAGGGCAGCGGGTGGCCGTCACGGGTCGCGGTGAGGAGCGTCTCGACGCGTTCGCCGAGGAACTGGGGCGCCCCGAGGGGCTGTTGACGATCGTCGGGCACGCGGCGGAGTACGACCAGGTGAGCGCCGCGGTCGAGACGACGCTCAAGAGCTTCGGGCGGATCGACACCGTCCTCGCCAACGCCGGTTTCGCCACCCACGACACGGTGGCGGACGGGGACCCGGCCGGCTGGTCCGAGATGGTGCTGACCAATGTCCTGGGTCCCGCGCTGCTCGTCCGCGCTTCCATCGACGCGCTGAAGGAGTCGCGCGGCCGTATCGTCCTGATCGGCAGCGTCGCCGGGCACGTGAACACGCCCGGCAACCTCTACGGGGCGACGAAGTGGGCGGTGACCGGGCTCGCCGAGAACACCCGGCGCCAGGTCACCGAGTTCGGCGTGGGCGTGACCCTGGTGTCGCCCGGCCGGGTGGAGACCCCGTTCTGGGACAGCTACGGCAGCCTCCCGCCGGGGCACCTCCTGACGGCGGACCAGATCGCCGACTCGGTCGTCTGGGCGATCGGGCAGCCGAAGGGCGTCGACGTGAACACGGTCGTCGTCCGCCCGATCGGCCAGCCCGTCTGACCCCGCTCCGGGGTGGGGCTCCGGGGAGGACGGACGCCCGCCCCCCCGGAGCCCCGCCCCGGGCGTCCCGCCCCCGGGCCGTTCCCGCCCCCGCGGTGCTCAGTTGTTCGCGAGGAACTGCCTGGCCAGCGAGTCCCCGAGCGACACGGCCGCGCCGTGGCTCTCGATGGGCGAGACCTGCGAGTTCTTGAAGAGTATGTACGTCACGCCACTGTCGGCCCCGCCGGTCTCCGGGTCGGGGTCGATGCCGAGCGCGTTCGCGGTGGCGTAGGACGCCTCGCCGATGATCTTCGTCGGTCCGGTGTCACCGACCACCGCGTACTCGACCTTGCCGTTGTAGACCACGGCGACCACACCGCCGCCCTTGATGCCCGAACTCGTGTACTTCCAGATGCTGCTGGAGCTCGGCACGACGACGTAGGGGAGCGAGTCGGCACGCAGCGGCCTGCCGTCGGACTGGTGGAAGGCGGTGTCGTCCTGGAACCAGGGATCGGTGCCGGAGTTGCACTTGGAGGTGACCTGGCCGTCGCAGTCGACGTCCATGTCGGCCTTCCAGAACACGGCGCCGTTCTTGCCGCAGACGGGGATCGTGGCCGAGGTCTCCTCGTCCGTCCTGTACTTGCCGTTCGAGATCTGGGAACAGGACGTGACCTTGGCGAGGAGGGCGGCCGCGGTGACCGAGCCCTCCTGCGCCGAGCGGGGCGCGGCGCCGGTGGCGCCGGCCGGGAGCGCGGTGACGGCGAGCAGCGCCGCTCCGGCGACCGCGGACAGGGTCAGTGTTCGAGTGCGCACTGTGGGGGACCCTTCTGTTAGGAAACTTTCCTTACCGGGTTCGCCTACAAGGTGGCCCTGTTGCATGACCGCGTCAAGACTTGGGGCCGGATTGGTCCGGTCCAAGAGGTGAAAAGGCCGCCGCCCGGATGCGGTGCGCATCCGGGCGGCGGCTTCGAGCGGGGCGGGCGGGCCGGCGCCGTTTCCGGGCAGGCGTGGCCCGTGACCAGGGGCGGCGGGCGCCCCGGCCCGGGGCCGGACGGGCTTCTCAGCCGACGTCGAACACGGCCGGGTCGGGTCCGATCCGGCGGTCCTCGTTCAGGGCCGAGATCGCGGCGATGTCCTCGGTGTCCAGCGAGAAGTCGAAGACGTCGATGTTCTCCTTGATCCGCGACGGCGTCACGGACTTGGGGATCACGATGTTGCCCAGCTGGAGGTGCCAGCGCAGGACGATCTGGGCCGTGGTGCGGCCGTGCTTCTGGGCGATGGCGACGATCGCCGGGACCTCGAGGAGCCCCTTGCCCTGGCCCAGCGGCGACCAGGCCTCGGTCGCGATGCCCTGCTCGGCGTGGAACTCACGGGCCGCGCGCTGCTGGAGGTGCGGGTGCAGCTCGATCTGGTTGACGGCCGGGATGACGGACGTCTCCTCGATCAGCCGCTCCAGGTGCTCCGGCAGGAAGTTCGAGGTGCCGATGGCCTTGGCGCGGCCGTCGGCGAGGATCTTCTCCATCGCCTTGAACGTGTCCACGTACCGGTCCCGGGACGGGGTCGGCCAGTGGATCAGATACAGGTCGACGTAGTCCAGGCCGAGCTTGTCCAGCGAGGTGTCGAAGGCGCGCAGCGCGGAGTCGTGACCCTGGTCGCTGTTCCAGAGCTTGGTGGTGACGAAGAGCTCCTCGCGGGCGATGCCGGAGGCGTTCACGGCCTTGCCGGTGCCCTCTTCGTTGCCGTAGATCGCCGCCGTGTCGATGCTGCGGTACCCGGACTCCAGCGCGGTGGTGACCGCTCGCTCCGCCTCGTCGTCCGGCACCTGCCAGACGCCGAAGCCCAGTTGTGGCATCTCGACGCCGTTGTTCAGGATGATCGGGGGGACCTTGCTCACGAGCTCTCGATCCTTAAAGTCGTCGGGTGGTACTCGTCATGGTCAACGATCACGGGCCGTGATGCATTCCTGACCGGGCTCCGGGCGCGCGGAATCGAAGATTGGCCGAAATAGTCCGATCAATCATGCCGAAACTTGCGCCCGGGACCGACAAGGGTTCCCGCGCGGCCGTCGCCCGACGTCACGTCCGGTAGAGCGCCTCGACCTCCGTCGCGTACGCCTTCTCGATCGCCCGGCGCTTCAGCTTCAGCGACGGGGTGAGCAGACCGTGCTCCTCGGTGAACTGGTTCGCCAGGATCCGGAACGTACGGATCGACTCTGCCTGCGAGACCAGGGTGTTCGCGGCGACCACGGCGCGCCGCACCTCGGTCTCCAGATCGGGGTCGCGCACCAGCTCGCCGGCGGCCAGCGTCGGCTTGCCCCGCATCGCCAGCCAGTGCTCCACGGCCTCGGAGTCGAGGGTGACCAGGGCCGCGATGTACGGCCGGTCGTTGCCGACCACTATGCACTGCGCGACCAGCGGATGGTCCCGCACCCGCTCCTCCAGCGCGGCCGGCGAGACGCTCTTGCCGCCGGAGGTCACCAGGATCTCCTTCTTGCGCCCGGTGATCGTGAGGTAGCCGTCCTCGTCCAGGGAGCCGAGGTCCCCGGTGGCCAGCCAGCCGTCGTGCAGGGTGGCGTCGGTGGCCTTGTCGTTGTTCAGGTAGCCCTGGAAGACGTTGCCGCCGTTCAGCCAGATCTCGCCGTCGTCGGCGATGTGCACCGTGGTGCCGGGGATCGCCTGGCCGACGGTGCCGAACCGGGTGCGCTCGGGCGGGTTCGCGGTGGCGGCGGCCGTGGACTCGGTGAGCCCGTACCCCTCGTAGATGATGATGCCCGCGCCCGCGAAGAACAGCCCGAGCCGGCGGTCCATCGCCGAACCGCCCGACATGGCGTGCCGGACCCGGCCGCCCATCGCGGCCCGCACCTTGGAGTAGACGAGCTTGTCGAGCACCTGGTGCTGCATGCGCAGGCTCGCCGAGGGGCCCGGTCCGGTGCCCCAGGCCTTGGCCTCGACGGCGTCCGCGTAGCGCACGGCGACGTCCACGGCCTTCTCGAAGGGGCCGGCCTTGCCCTCCCGTTCGGCCTTGCGGCGCGCGGAGTTGAAGACCTTCTCGAAGATGTACGGAACGGCCAGGAAGAACGTGGGGCGGAAGGCGGCGAGGTCCGGCAGCAGCGCGGACGCGTTCAGCTGGGGCTGGTGCCCGAACTTGACCCTCCCGCGGAACGCGGCGATCTGCACCATCCGTCCGAAGACGTGCGCGAGCGGCAGGAACAGCAGGGTGCTCGCCTCGTCGCCGCGCTTGGAGTGGAAGACGGGTTCCCAGCGCTCGATGACGGTGTCCGCCTCGAACATGAAGTTCGCGTGCGAGATGACACAGCCCTTGGGGCGCCCCGTCGTGCCCGAGGTGTAGATGATCGTCGCGGTGGACTCGGCGGTGACCGCGCGGCGGTGCCGGTGCACCACCTCGTCGTCGATGTGCGCGCCCGCCTCGTACAGCTCGTGCACCGCGCCCACGTCGAGCTGCCACAGTTTGTGCAGCTGGGGCAGCCGGTCGACGACCGTGGCGACGGTCATGGCGTGGTCCTCGTGCTCCACCATGACCGCCGACACCTGCGCGTCGTGCAGCATCCAGAAGACCTGCTCGGCGGAGGACGTGGGGTAGATGGGTACGACCTGGGCGCCGATCGTCCACAGGGCGAAGTCGAAGAGGGTCCACTCGTAGCGGGTGCGGGACATGATGGCGACCCGGTCGCCGAAGCGGATGCCCTGGGCGAGCATGCCCTTGGCGAGCGCCAGCACCTCGTCCCGGAACTCGGCGGAGGTGACATCGCGCCACTGGCCCTGCTCGTCCTTGCGGCCGAGAGCGACGTGGAGGGGGTCCTCGTGGGCATACTGGAAGACGGCATCGGCCAGGCCGCCCACCGGCGGCGCCGACGCCGACGGGGGGTTGGTGAACTCGCGCAATCCCGCTCCTCGTGGCCTCCGCACAGCGCCGTGAAAGCTACCCCACCACGCGAGCGGACGGGAGGGGGCTCGAATCGCCGAGGGGCACGGCGTCCGCACAGGTCAGCCACGGAAATGCCGCACAAGGGGAAGGGTCGGACAGAATCCCTTACGGTTCCGTAGGTTTCGATTCCCTAATCTCCACGGAATCGCTACGACCCGGCGAGGGGGTTCCGGCGGTATCGGGAGATCGATCCGGAATCCATCATTCCGGGCATAGGGGCCGCCCTGAGCGGGGCGTTCCGGCCACCGCGGGGCGGGTGGGACGGGGACAGGTCCGCCGCCTCCCGGGTGCAGCGGCCCCGCCCGGAGACGGGTCGGCTCCGTCGTCCCCGGTGCAGCGGCCCCCGGCCGTGGACGGGGCTGCTCCGCCACGCCTGGTCACGCGCGCCGGCGGCTCAGCTCCGTCGCCTCCGGTGCAGTCGGTCCCCGCCCGCGAGGATCGCCGCCGCGAGGGCGTCCGCGGCACCCTGCGCGGAGGGCCGCCGCCTGCCGTGCACCAGCACGAAGTCGACCTCGCCGAGCTCCGGGAGCCCCGCACGCTCCGGCACCCGCACCAGGCCCGGCGGCACCAGCCCCCGGGAGTGCGCCATCACCCCGAGACCCGCGCGGGCCGCCGCGAGCAGGCCGTTCAGGCTGCCGCTGGTGCAGGCGATGCGCCACGGCCGGCCCTGCCGCTCCAGCGCTTCCAGGGCGAGCGCCCTGGTGATGCCGGGGGGCGGATACACGATCAGCGGGACCGGGCGGTCCGGATCGAGCCGCAGCCGCTCCGCGCCGATCCACACGAGACGGTCGTGCCAGACGAGCTCGCCCCGCGGGTCCTCGGGCCGCCGCTTCGCCAGCACCAGATCGAGTTGCCCGGCGGCGAGCTGTTCGTGCAGCGTGCCGGACAGCTCGACCGTCAGCTCCAGGTCCACCTCGGGGTGGTCCGTGCGGAACCCCTCCAGGATCTCCGGCAGCCGGGTCAGCACGAAGTCCTCCGACGCGCCGAAACGCAGCCGCCCCCGCAGCCGGGTCCCGGTGAAGAACGCCGTCGCCTGCTCCTGCACCTCAAGGATCCGCCGCGCGAACCCGAGCATCGCCTCACCGTCCTCGGTGAGCTCGACGGAGTGGGTGTCACGGGAGAAGAGCTGCCGTCCCGCCGCGTCCTCAAGCCGCCGCACGTGCTGGCTGACCGTGGACTGGCGCACCCCGAGCCGCCGGGCGGCCTGGGTGAAGCTCAGTGTCTGGGCCACCGCCAGGAACGTACGCAGCTGGGACGGGTCGTACACGGCTCCAGGCTATCGCGATCCGTGATGACAGTCAGAACGGTATGAAGGATTCCCGATCGCGACCCCGGAGAGGACGATGGAGAGGGCACGATCCGCCCCGCCCCGACCCCGACGAACACGACGCACCGAACCGAACGACCGAGCAGTGGAGCACCGTGAAACGCCTGCAGTGGCCGAGCTGGATGCCGGTCGACCCCTACATCCTGCTGCTGCTCGGGACGGTGGGCCTCGCCGCCCTCCTCCCCGCGAGCGGCGCGGCGGCGGACGTCGCCTCGGGCGCGTCCACGGCAGCCATCGCCTTCCTCTTCTTCCTGTACGGCGCCCGCCTGTCCACCCGTGAGGCGGTGGACGGCCTCAAGCACTGGCGCCTGCACGGTACGGTCCTGATCTGCACCTTCGTCGCGTTCCCGCTGCTCGGCCTCGCCGCCCGGGGCCTCGAACCGGTGTTCCTGACGCACGACCTCTACACGGGCCTGCTCTTCCTCACGCTCGTCCCCTCGACCATCCAGTCGTCGATCGCCTTCACCTCGATCGCCCGCGGCAACGTGCCCGCCGCCATCTGCGCGGGCTCCTTCTCCTCCCTCGCCGGCATCGTCGTCACCCCGCTGCTCGCCGCGCTCCTCCTGGGCAGCAGCGGCGGCGGCTTCTCCACGGACTCGCTCGTCAAGATCGTGCTCCAGCTGCTGGTGCCGTTCCTGGCCGGACAGCTGCTGCGCCCCTGGATCGGCGCGTTCATCGCCCGCCACAAGAAGGTCCTCGGCTACGTCGACCGCGGCTCGATCCTGCTCGTCGTCTACACCGCCTTCAGCGAGGGCATGGTGCAGGGCATCTGGAGCCAGGTCAGCGCCGTCCGGCTGGCGGGACTGCTGGTCGTCGAGGCGGTGCTGCTCACCGTGATGCTCGTACTGACCTGGTACGGCACGAAGGCCCTGCGCTTCGGGCGGGCGGACCGGATCGCCATCCAGTTCGCCGGGTCCAAGAAGTCGCTCGCCTCGGGGCTGCCCATGGCCGGCGTCCTGTTCGGGAGCCACGCCTCGCTGGCCGTGCTGCCGCTGATGCTCTTCCACCAGATGCAGCTCATGGTGTGCGCGGTGATCGCGCGGCGCCGGGCCCGCGATCCCGAGGCGACCGGCCTGCCCGGCGGCCCGGACGGGCGGGCCGGCACCGGGGGCGCGACGGGAGCGGGCGGCGGCGCCGGAACGACCGGGGGAGCGGACCGGGCCGGTGGCCCCGCCCGCTCCACCGGAATCCGGGTCGCCCCGGCGGTGGCGACGGCCGGCCGGACGGCGGGCCGCTGACCGTCCCCGGCGGCTCACCCGACGGCGCGCCCGCGCTCGCCGGGGTGCCGGCCGCCGTCACCGGCGGACCCGGCTAACGCTTGTCGCTCACCCGGTCGAACGGGAGCCACAGCACCGTGTCCGGAGTGACCTTCCGAGACGGCGGCGCCGACAGTTCCTCGTCGCTCAGCGCGCGGTCGTAGACCCGCACCTCGTCGACCGCCCCGGTGAAGTAGGCCCGGCTGTCCATCCGCTGGCCCACGTGCACACCGAACGGCGAGTTCCGGCTCACCGATCCCGGCACGTCCGCCGTGGTGACCGTCGTCCCGTCGACGAACAGGGTGAGCCGGCCGCCGCCGCGGCGCAGCGCCAGATGGTGCCACTGGCCGTCGTTGAAGGCGCTCGTGGTGCGCGCGTACGCCGTGGCCGGGGGCGACGCGCCGTTCCTTGTGGTGATGAGACCGGTGATCCGGTTCGACGCGGGCTCCGCGCGCAGCCACACCTGCGGCTGGCTCGTGCCGATCCCGCCCATCCACAGCAGCGGCTGCTCACCGGCGGTGGCCGTGTAGCGGAACCACAGGGACGCCGTGAAGTCCTTCGTCCCCAGCGGCAGCCGGTCCTGGTACGGAAGCCGTACGGCGTCGTCGGTGCCGTCGAACTCCAGGGCGCCGCTAAGGACGCCGGCGGTCTCCCGCGCACCGCCGAGGACCGCCGCCCGCCGGGCGAGCGGGGCGAGGTCGGCCGTCGTCGGGTCGGGGCCCCGGCGCGGCTGGAGCCAGTCCTCGGTGAAGCGGGCGAAGCGGATCTCGTCGCGCGCGTCGACCGCGCCGCCCTCGTACAGCAGGCCCACGGTGTCGCCGTCGACGCGGACCAGGTCGGAGTAGCCGGACCAGTCGGTGGTGACGACGGTCCCGCGGTCCACGCTGTCCCAGGTGCGTCCGCCGTCGTAGGAGGAGCGGATCATCATGGTCCGGCGGCGGTCCGGGTCGCCGGGGCAGGACAGCAGGATCCGGTCGCCGACCCGCAGCGTCGAGCCCTGCACCTGCGGCGCGTACAGGTCCGGGACGTCACGGAAGGGGGACAGGAAGCTGTCGCCGCCGTCCGCGCTGACCGCCTGGGTACGGTGACCGAGGTCCGTGCCGTCCTGCTCCCGGCCGCTGACCAGGACCGCCCCGTCGGCGCGCTCGGTGAGCGTCATCTCCGACGGCTTCTGCCGGAAGGTGCCGTCGGCCGCGATCGGCCAGGAGTCCGTGGCCCCGACGTCCCAGTGGTCGCCGCCGTCGTCGCTGGTGATCAGGGCGGCGTTGTTGGCGGTCACCCGGCTGCCGTCCCAGGTCTCGGTGTTGACGGCGAAGACGAGCCGCCCCGCGTGCCGGCCGCGGCTGAGCTGGATGCCGTGCACCGGTCCGGTGGCGTACCAGGAGTTCCAGTCCGCGGGCAGGATCTCGCCGCTCAGGTCGCGCGGCGGCGACCAGTTCAGGCCGTCGTCGTCGCTGTACTGGAGATGCGGGGTGCGGTCGCACGGCACCTGGCAGCTCGCGCTGTCGGTACGGCCGGTGTTGTAGGTCTCCGCCAGCACGATCCGGCCGGTCCCGCGGTCCACGACCGGCGTCGGATTGCCGTGGGTGTCCCCGTTCCCCTCGTTGACGACCTGGAGCGGGCCCCAGGTGC
Organism: Streptomyces aureus; assembly: GCF_000725495.1. Lineage (GTDB taxonomy): Bacteria > Actinomycetota > Actinomycetes > Streptomycetales > Streptomycetaceae > Streptomyces > Streptomyces aureus_B. The sequence continues at coordinate 76,233 of NZ_JNZD01000013.1, read as the reverse complement.
GCCCGCCGTCGGTGGAGCGCTTCACGACGACGTCGATGTCGGCGGCGTCACCGCAGTTGAGGACACGCCCCTCGGCGAACGCCAGCAGCGTCCCCTTCGTCGTCCGTACGACCGACGGAATGCGGAAGCAGGCGTAGCCAGGGTCCTGCGAGGCCTTGAACAGCACCTGTTGCTCGAACGTGCCGACGGTGGCGGCCGGTTCGGCCCGCGCCGTGCCCGGGAGCACGAGCAGCGCGGCGATGCCGGCCAGGACGGCGAGGAGGGATCTCAGGCGGGTGGGGAGGCGTGACGGCATGGAGCGACCTGCCCTTCGTGCGACGGCGATCGGGCAATCCGGATTCTATGGACATCCCACGTCCAACGTTCGCGCCGCAGAGGCTACTTGGACCCTCAGTCACCCCACAAGGAGCAAGGACCGGTCGTGTTCACGCCAGATTTCGGGCTCCGCGGCCGCCCGGCGAGGAGCCGTTCACGGGCTCGTTGATCCGGATTTCCGGTACGGACGGCTGATGCGGGCTAACGTTCCGTCATGACCGCACCCGAAGCCGAACCCCGCCTCGCCCTCGACCCGGCGCGCACCGCCCTCGTGCTCGTCGATCTGATGGAGCGCATCGTGGCGTTGCCCCTGGAACCGCACAAGGGCACCGAAGTACTCGCCACCGCCGAGGAGTTGGCGTCAGCCTTCCGGAAGGCGGGCGCGCTCGTCGTGCTCGTCCGGGTCGAGCGGTCCGGAGTCCTGGAGCAGCCGCCCGGCAGCGGGCTGGTCGCCGGACTCGTCGCGGAGGGTGACCTGGAGATCGTGAAGCGGACCATCGGTGCCTTCCAGGGCACCGGCCTGGACGAGCGGCTGCGCGAACACGGCGTCTCCACCCTGGTGTTCGGCGGAATCGCCACCAACCTGGGGGTCGAGTCGACCGCGCGCGCCGCCGGGGACCTCGGCTACGACCTCGTCTTCGTCAAGGACGCGATGGCCGCGTTCACCTCGGCCGAGCACGACGCCTCCGTACGCCTGGACTTCCCCCGGCTCGGCACGGTCGTGACCGCGGGCGAGGTGCGCTTCTCGGCGGGGTGAGCCCCCGGCCCGGCGGCGCGGAGCGGTGAGGCATGCCCCGGCAGCGCGGCCAGGTGAGCCATGCCCCGGCCGAGGCGGCGACGAGACGCGTACGAGCCGAGACGCGTGCGAGCCGAGACGCGTGCGAGCCGAGACGCACGCCGGCCGAGGCGGGGCCCCTCCGGCGCAGGGGGCGCTCCCCGCCGTCCGGGGCCCCGCCGCCGTGCCGCGGGGAGCCGGGCTCAGCCGTGGGCGGCCGTGGCCCGCAGGGCGATGCGGTGCTCGCCCGCGTACACGTTCATGTTGGCGCCGCGCAGGAAGCCGACCAGGGTCAGACCGGTCTCCGCCGCCAGGTCGACGGCCAGGGACGAGGGCGCGGAGACGGCCGCGAGCACCGGGATGCCCGCCATCACCGCCTTCTGCGCCAGCTCGAAGGACGCCCGGCCGGAGACCAGCAGGACCGTCCGCGAGAGCGGGAGCGTGCCGTTCTGCAGCGCCCGGCCGACCAGCTTGTCCACCGCGTTGTGCCGGCCCACGTCCTCCCGTATGTCGACCAGCTCGCCGTCCTCGGTGAACAGCGCCGCCGCGTGCAGGCCCCCGGTCCGGTCGAAGACCCGCTGCGCCGCGCGCAGCCGGTCGGGGAGGCTCGCGAGCAGGCCGGGTTCCAGCCGCACCGGGGGAGCGCTGCCGCCCTCCGTGTCGTCGACGGTCCAGCGGGCCGTCGTGCGGACCGCGTCCAGACTCGCCTTGCCGCACAGACCGCACGAGGACGTCGTGTACACGTTGCGTTCGAGCGTGATGTCGGGGATCGGGACCCCGGGCGCCGTACGGACGTCGACGACGTTGTACGTGTTGGAGCCGTCCACCGTGGCCCCGGCGCAGTACACGATGTTCTGCAGCTCGTCGGCCCGGCCCAGCACCCCCTCGCTCACCAGGAAGCCCGCGGCCAGCGCGAAGTCGTCGCCCGGGGTGCGCATGGTGATCGCCAGCGGCTTGCCGTTGAGCCGGATCTCCAGTGGTTCCTCCGCGACGAGCGTGTCCGGGCGGGTGCTCACGGCCCCGTCCCGGATGCGGATCACCTTGCGTCGTTCCGTGACTCGTCCCATGTCCTGATCAGTCCCGTTCCCGTACGTGCGGCCGGCCGGATCGGCCCAGGCGATCGCGGTTGACGATCGGGTCACCCGGGGCGTGGCGCGGAGGCGACCGTCACGTTCTCATTGTCCTGCACACGCGGGGCGGGCCGCGTGCGGCCTCTCCCGGCGGGCCGCGGCGCGGGCACGGGGCCCGCCCGTGGCCGAGGCCGGGAGCCCGCACCCCGCTCACGCCGCCGCCCGCAGCGCGAGCAGATCCGAGAGCGCGTACACGGTGCGCAGGGTCGGGACCGGCACCCCGGTGATCTCCGCCAGTTCCACGACGGCCGCGAGCAGCACGTCGAGTTCCAGCGGTTTGCCGCGTTCCAGGTCCTGGAGCGTGGACGTGCGGTGGTCGCCGACGCGCTCGGCGCCCGCGAGACGCCGCTCTATGGACACCCCCACCTCGCAGCCGAGGGCCTCGGCGACGGCCAGCGTCTCGGTCATCATGATCTCGATGACCCGGCGCGTCCCGCCGTGCCGGCACATCTGCCGCATCGTGGCGCGGGCCAGCGCGCTGATCGGGTTGAAGGAGATGTTGCCGAGCAGCTTGAGCCAGATGTCGTTGCGCAGCTCCGGTTCGACCGGGCACTTCAGCCCGCCGTCCCGCATGGCGTCGCTGAACGCCCGGCAGCGCGCCGAGACGGAGCGGTCCGGTTCCCCGATCGAGAACCGGGTGCCTTCGAGGTGACGGACGACGCCCGGTCCCTCCAGCTCGGTCGCCGCGTACACGACGCAGCCGATCGCCCGCTCCGGCGCCAGCACCGCGCCGACCGCGCCGCCCGGGTCCACGCTCTCCACCCGGTGACCGTCGTAGGGTCCGCCGTGGCGGTGGAAGTACCACCACGGAATGCCGTTCTGGGCGGCGACCACCGCCGTGGTGTCGTGCAGCAGGGGCTCGATCAGCGGCCCGCACGCCGCGTACGAGTTGGCCTTCAGACCCAGGAAGACGAAGTCGACCGGGCCGATCTCGGCCGGGTCGTCGGTGGCGTGGGCCTTCGCCGTGAAGTCCCCGCGGGGACTGATCACCTGGACGCCGTGCCGCCTCATGGCCGCGAGGTGCGGTCCACGGGCGATCAGATGCACGTCGGCGCCCGCGCGGTGCAGCGCGGCGCCGACGTACGCGCCGATCGCACCGGCGCCGAGAACTGCGACTCTCACTGTGTGGCGCTCCGTTCGGTCGAGGGTACCGAGGAACGAACTGCCGAACTCTGTCGACGAAATATTGTCTACAGGATGGAATGAGGGTCGACAAGAGGACGGACGGGACCCGGTCCACGACCGTTCGTCGCGCCAGGCATACCGCTCACCGCATACGGTCTACGGTTCGTGTCACGGCGCTTCCCAGCCGGACGGCCCCTTCCTATCGTCCCGATCATGAGCCCTCCCGTCGCACCGCCCGGTTGGAGCCGCTGGCTCGTCCCGCCGGCCGCCCTGTCGGTCCACCTGTCCATCGGCCAGGCCTACGCCTGGAGCGTCTTCAAGCCCCCGCTGGAATCCGCGCTCGGCCTGAGCGGGACCCAGAGCGCGCTGCCCTTCCAGCTCGCGATCGTGATGCTCGGACTGTCGGCCGCGTTCGGCGGCACCCTCGTCGAGCGCAACGGTCCCCGCTGGGCCATGACCGTCGCCCTCGTCTGCTTCTCCTCCGGCTTCCTCGTCTCCGCGCTCGGGGCGGCCACCGAGCAGTACTGGCTGATCGTCCTCGGCTACGGCTTCATCGGCGGCACCGGCCTCGGCATCGGCTACATATCCCCGGTCTCCACCCTGATCAAGTGGTTCCCGGACCGGCCCGGCATGGCCACCGGCATCGCGATCATGGGCTTCGGCGGCGGCGCCCTGATCGCCTCGCCCTGGTCCGCCCAGATGCTGAAGTCCTTCGGCTCCGACTCCTCCGGGATCGCGCTCGCCTTCCTCGTGCACGGACTGACGTACGCCGTGTTCATGACCCTCGGTGTACTGCTGGTGCGGGTGCCGCGCGGGGGGAAGCCCGCCGTCTCCGGGCCGAGCGCGCTCGACGGGGTCCAGGTCTCCGCCCGCAGCGCCGTCCGCACCCCGCAGTTCTGGTGCCTGTGGCTCGTCCTGTGCATGAACGTCACGGCCGGCATCGGCATCCTGGAGAAGGCCGCCCCGATGATCACGGACTTCTTCGCGGACGGTTCCACCCCGGTCACCGCCTCCGCGGCCGCCGGATTCGTCGCCCTGCTCTCCGCCGCCAACATGGCCGGCCGCATCGGCTGGTCCTCCGCCTCCGACCTGATCGGGCGCAAGAACGTGTACCGGGTCTATCTCGGGGCCGGAGCCCTCATGTACGCGCTGATCGCGTGGTTCGGAGATTCCTCCAAACCCCTCTTCGTCCTGTGCGCGCTGGTGATCCTCTCCTTCTACGGCGGAGGCTTCGCCACGATCCCCGCGTATCTGAAGGACCTCTTCGGCACGTACCAGGTCGGCGCCATCCACGGCCGGCTGCTCACCGCCTGGTCCACCGCCGGAGTCCTCGGGCCGCTGATCGTCAACAGGATCGCCGACCACCAGGAGGCGGCAGGCAAGCACGGCTCGTCCCTGTACGGACTGTCGTTCCTGATCATGATCGGGCTGCTCGCCGTCGGCTTCGCCGCGAACGAGTTCGTACGCCCCGTGCACGCCCGCCATCACATCCCCGCGCCGAGGGAGGCCGCCGATGTCGCACGACAGCAGCCAGAGTCCGCCTGACCGGCGCGCGCTGATCGTCCTCGCCTGGCTGTGGGTGGGCGCGCCGCTGTGCTACGGCGTCTACGAGCTCGTACAGAAGGCCACTCAACTGTTCTCGGGGTAGTTGTTCGGACGTCCCAAGGTCTGACAGAAGCCGACAAGCCTGGCGTCGCAATCCTGTGGCATCACCTGCCGCCGTACTGGTGAGTCATTGATCAGACTGGTGGATCCCGCTACCCGAGCACGAGGGGGACCACTCATGAACGGCTCACGGATCGCCGCCGTCGGTCACTACCAGCCCGCCAAGGTACTCACCAACGAGGACCTGGCGGGCCTGGTCGACACCAGTGACGAGTGGATCCGGAGCCGTGTGGGCATCCGGACCCGCCACGTCGCAGGACCCGACGAACCGGTCGACGAGCTGGCCGCGCACGCCGCCGCCAAGGCACTCGCCTCGGCCGGTCTGGCACCCGGCGACATCGACCTGGTGCTCGTGGCCACCTCCACGGCCGTCGACCGCTCCCCGAACATGGCCGCCCGGGTCGCCGCCCGCCTCGGCATCCCCTCGCCGGCCGCGATGGACGTCAACGTCGTCTGCGCCGGGTTCACCCACGCCCTCGCCACCGCCGACCACGCCGTGCGGGCGGGCGCGGCGACCCGGGCGCTGGTCATCGGCGCCGACAAGATGACCGACGTGACGGACTGGACCGACCGCACCACCTGCGTCCTCGTCGGGGACGGTGCCGGGGCCGCCGTGGTCGAGGCGGCTCCCGCAGGCGAGGAGGCCGGCATCGGCCCGGTGCTGTGGGGCTCGGTGCCCGAGATGGGCAACGCGGTGCGCATCGAGGGCACCCCCTCGCGGTTCGCCCAGGAGGGCCAGAGCGTCTACCGCTGGGCCACCACCCAGCTCCCGCCGATCGCCCGCAAGGCCTGCGAGCGTGCCGGGCTCGTGCCCGAGGACCTCGCCGGAGTCGTGCTGCACCAGGCCAACCTGCGCATCATCGAGCCGCTGGCCCTGAAGATCGGCGCGGTGAACGCCGTCGTCGCCCGTGATGTCGTCGACTCCGGGAACACCTCCGCCGCCAGCATCCCGCTCGCCTTCTCCAAGCTCGTCGAGCGCGGGGAGATCTCCGCGGGCGACCCCGTGCTGCTGTTCGGCTTCGGCGGCAACCTCTCCTACGCCGGGCAGGTCGTCCGCTGCCCGTGAGGTGGCCTGCTGTCGGTGAGGCGGCTGCTGTCCGTGAGGTCACCCGCTGCCCGTGAGGCGGCCCGCTGTCGGTGAGGTGGCCCGAACTGTTCGCCCGGACCCGCCACCGGGGTGTGACAAGCCCAACTCCCGTGTCTGCGGCGCGTTTGTGCGCCGTAGACTGTAGGCGAAAGACAATGGACCATCGACTTTCCTATCGCGGCCGGAGCGCTGCCCAGGGAGGACCGTGATGTTGTCGACAGGCCTGCCTCAGGGAGCGGTACCCAAGCTGGAGCGGCCCGGTCCGCTGCGTGACCGCGTCTACGAGGCGCTGCTCGAACTCATCACCACCCGGGCCCTCCAGCCGGGACAGCACCTCGTCGAGAGCGAACTCGCCGGTCATCTCGGGGTGTCCCGGCAGCCGGTGCGGGAGGCCCTCCAGCGGCTGAGCACCGAGGGCTGGGTCGATCTGCGGCCCGCCCAGGGCGCGTTCGTGCACGAGCCGACCGAGGCGGAGGCCGACCAGCTGCTCACGGTCCGTACGCTGCTGGAGGCCGAGGCGGCCCGGCTCGCCGCGGCGAACGCGGGCACCGCCGCCATCGGCGCGCTGGAGGACCTGTGCGCCGAGGGCGAGCGGGCGGTCGCCGCCGACGACGTCGACGCCGCGGTCGCCATGAACGCGCGGCTGCACGCCAAGATCATGGAACTCGCGGGCAACACGGTCCTCGCCGAACTCGCCGCCCAGGTCGACCGCCGGGTCCGCTGGTACTACACCCCGGTGGCCCGGCAGCGCGGCCGGCAGTCCTGGATCGAGCACCGCGAACTCATCGCCGCGATAGCGGAGGGTGACGAGCAGCGGGCCACCGCGGTCATGCGGGCCCACACCGAGCACACACGGCAGATGTACCACGACCGCGAGAAGTAGCCGGCCGGCGCGGGCGGTCAGCCGACGGGCTCCGCCTCCGCCCCGGTCTCCGTTCTCGCCCCGGGGACGGGGTGCGAGGGCGTCCCCTCCCCGTGGTGCGCGAAGCGGGCCTCGGCCCCGAGCATCGCCACCAACACCGCCACCAGCGACAGCAGTTCGGCGACCGCGGCCACCCCGACGCCCAGCAGCGCGGTGGCCGCCGCGACGGGCACCGCGGCCGCGCGGAACGTCACCGGGCCCAGCCGCAGCACCCACCGGAACGCCACGTCCCCGGCCAGGAACAGCGCGACCCCGCCCGCCAGCGCGAGCGCGGGGCCCGTCCCCGAGTGCTCGCCGAGATGGCCGAGCGACTTCTTCACCCCGGTCGCGCAGTAGGCGATGCCCAGCAGCATGGGCAGGAAGGCGTAGTAGTACGCGTTCATGGCCAGCCGCCAGCGGCGGTCCGGCGGAGTCGCCGTGAACGTCTCCTCCGCCGCGTGCTCGTCGCGCACGAAGTAGGTCCACCACAGGGTTCCGGCCAGCGCGAGCGCGAGGAAGGCGCCGGCGAACAGGTCCACGGTGAGCGGCCGGCTCCCGATCCCGATGCCGATCGCGATGACGGACTCGCCGAACGCGACGATGAGCAGCAGCCCGTGCCGCTCGACGAAGTGGGCCGGGTCGAGCGCGCCGAGCTGCGAGCGCAGCACCGCGGCGTCGCGTCCGCCCCGGCGCCGAGGACCGTGCTCGGCGAAGAACGGCGTCACGAACTGCAGGACCAGCGCCAGCAGCCACAGTCCGTCGGCGCGGAGCCCGTCGAACAGACCCGCCGCGGTGACGGACAGCGCGGCCAGCGAGTTCGGCACCGCGTACCAGATGACGTCGCGGCCGTGGCTGCGGGTGTAGAGCGCGCTGTGCACGAGGACGACGGCCAGGAAGCCGAGCCCGAAGACCACGCCCGAGTCGTCGAAGGCACGGGGGACGGCCAGCGCGCACACCAGGAACGCGCCCATGCCCAGCATCAGCAGGATCCGCCGGGACGGCCGGTCGGGCGGCACCTGGTTGGTGAGGTACGCGTACGCGCCGTACATCCAGAACAGGACCGCGAAGATGAGCGCGACGCGGGCGGCCGTCGCGAGCGACAGGTCGGAGGCGAACAGCACGGTGAGCTGTGTGAGGGTGAAGACGAAGACCAGGTCGAAGAACAGCTCCAGCGTGCTGACGCGCCGCCCGGGTCCCTCACCGTCCGGCGGCACCTCCGGGCCACCGTCCCCCGGTCCGGTGTGCCGCCCGGCCCCGTCCGCCGCCGGAGCCGGTGTCCCGTGCCCCGCCTGCCGTGGCGGTTCGTCCACCGACGTGTGCCCCGGCTCGTCCCCGGCCCCGCTCATGCGTCCCCCCGTGACAGATGGTCCCCGGAGATCGTATGCGGACCTCGTACCGCGCGTACGTCCGTTCGGCCGCCGACGCGACTTTGTCCTCGGAGTGGGGAAAGTCTGCTGCAATCACTGCACGACTTCTTCCAACTCCCGGAATCCGCTGCTACGTTCCCCTTCGAAGCACCACCGGTGACGGTGGCCGGAACCCGCCCCGCGCGGGTGCCGGCCGAGGCGGGAGGGGTTCGTGAGACGCATGACGGCGCGACCTGCGAACGCCCATCAGGCCCGACTGCTGCGGCTGTTGCGCGACGGCGGTCCCAACTCCCGTGCTCAGCTGGGTGATCGCGTCGACCTCTCGCGGTCGAAACTGGCCGTCGAGGTGGACCGGCTGCTGGACACCGGCCTCGTGGTGGCCGACGGACTCGCCGCCTCGCGCGGCGGCCGCCGCTCCCACAACATCCGGCTCGCGCCGAACCTGCGCTTCCTCGGCGTGGACATCGGCGCCACCTCGGTCGACGTGGCGGTCACCAACGCCGAGCTTGAGGTCCTCGGGCACATCACCCAGCCCATGGACGTACGCGAGGGCCCGGTCGCGGTGTCCGAGCAAGTGCTCGCCATGGCGGCCAAGTTGAGGTCGTCGGGAGTCGCCGAGGGGTTCGACGGAGCGGGGATCGGCGTCCCCGGCCCCGTCCGCTTCCCCGAGGGGGTCCCGGTCGCCCCGCCGATCATGCCCGGCTGGGACGGCTTCCCGGTGCGCGAGGCACTCGGCCAGGAACTCGGCTGCCCGGTCATGGTCGACAACGACGTGAACCTCATGGCCATGGGGGAGCAGCACGCGGGCGTGGCACGCTCCGTGGGCGACTTCCTCTGCGTCAAGATCGGCACCGGTATCGGCTGCGGCATCGTCGTCGGCGGAGAGGTCCACCGCGGTGCGACGGGCAGCGCCGGCGACATCGGGCACATCCAGGCCGTGCCCGACGGACGGCCGTGCGCCTGCGGCAACCGGGGCTGCCTGGAGGCCCACTTCAGCGGTGCCGCGCTCGCGCGGGACGCGGTGGAGGCGGCCCGGCAGGGGCAGTCGGCCGAACTCGCCTCACGGCTCGCGGCGAACGGCGGGCTGACCGCCGTCGACGTCGCCGCCGCGGCGGCCGCGGGCGACGCGACCGCGCTCGATCTGATCCGGGAGGGCGGCGACCGCACCGGACAGGTCATCGCGGCGCTCGTCAGCTTCTTCAATCCCGCCCTGGTGGTGATCGGCGGCGGGGTGACCGGGCTCGGCCACACCCTGCTCGCCGCGATCCGCACCCAGGTCTACCGCCAGTCGCTCCCGCTCGCGACCGGCAACCTGCCCATCGTCCTCGGGGAACTGGGCCCGGCCGCCGGAGTCATCGGCGGGGCCCGGCTGATCAGCGACCACCTGTTCTCACCCGCGTAAGGCACGTCGTCCCACCGCGCAAGCCGCCTGTCCTCGCCCTCCGCGAGCCACGTCCTCACCCGCGCAACCACCTGTCCTCGCCCCCTGCGGGTCACGTCCCGACCCGCGCAAGCCACCTGTCCTCGCCTCTGCGAGCCGCGTCCCACCACCGCGCAAGCCACGTGTCCTCGCCTCCTGCGAGCCACCTCCGCACCCGCGCAAGCCGCCTGCCCTCGCCTCCGCGAGCCACGTCCCGACCCGCGCAAGCCACACCGTCCCGCCCGCGCAAGCCACCTGTCCTCGCCCCCCCCGCGAGCCACGTCCCCATTCGCGCACGCCGCTTCCTCCCGCCCGGGCGCGCCCGGGCAACGTCCGAGCAATGCCCGAGCACCGTCCGGGCACAGCCCGGCACCCGGCCCGTACGCCTGCCCGAGGGAACCGCCATGGCACCGGAACCACCCCTGCTCACCATGTCCGGCATCACCAAGTCGTTCCCCGGAGTCCGGGCCCTCGACGGCGTCGACCTCGACGTCCAGGCCGGCGAGGTGCACTGCCTGCTCGGCCAGAACGGGGCCGGGAAGTCCACGCTCATCAAGGTCCTGTCCGGCGCCCACCAGCCCGACGACGGCACCATCGCCTGGCGCGGCGCGCCCGTCACCCTCAAGTCCCCGATCGCCGCCATGCGCCTCGGCATCGCCACCATCTACCAGGAACTCGACCTGGTGGACGGCCTGTCGGTCGCCGAGAACGTCCATCTCGGCCGTGAACCCACCACCGCGGGCTGCGTAGTGCGGGGCCGGGAGGCCAGGACGGCGACCGCCCGGCTGCTCGAACGGCTCGGGCACCCGGAGATCGACCCGGCCCGGCTCGTCGCCGAACTCTCCGCCGCCCAGCGGCAGATCGTCTCCATGGCCCGGGCGCTCTCGCACGAGGTACGGCTCATCGTCATGGACGAGCCGTCCGCCGCCCTCGACCCCGACGAGGTCGGCAACCTGTTCCGGATCGTCGCCGGCCTGACCGCGACGGGCGTCGCCGTCGTCTACATCTCGCACCGACTGGAGGAGATCCGCCGCATCGGCGACCGGGTCACCGTCCTGAAGGACGGGCGCGCGGTGGCGGGCGGCCTGCCCGCCAGATCGACCCCGACGCGCGAGATCGTGGCGCTGATGACGGGCCGCACCGTCGAGTACGTGTTCCCGGACCGGCCCCGGTCCCGGCCCCCGGGCGAGCCCGTCCTCACCGTCCGTGACCTCTCCCGGCAGGGGGAGTTCGCCCCGTTCGACCTCGACGTGCGCCCCGGCGAGATCGTCGGACTGGCCGGTCTCGTCGGCTCCGGCCGCTCCGAGATCCTGGAGACGGTCTACGGGGCGCGCCGACCGGCGACCGGCCGGATCACCGTGGACGGGAGGCCCCTGCGCACGGGCAGCGTCCGCGCCGCCGTGCGGGCCGGGCTCGGTCTCGCCCCCGAGGAACGCAAGGCCCAGGCCCTGCTGATGCTGGAGTCGGTCACCCGCAACGTCTCCGTCTCCTCCATGTCCCGCTACGCGTACGGGGGTTGGATCGACCGGCGGGCCGAGCGCGCGGCGGCGCGGGCGGCCACCCGCGAGCTGTCCCTGCGTCCCGACGATCCGGCGGTCCCCGTCGGCACCCTGTCCGGCGGCAACCAGCAGAAGGCCGTCCTCGCACGCTGGCTGCTGCGCGGCTGCCGCGTCCTGCTCCTCGACGAACCCACCCGCGGTGTCGACGTCGGAGCGCGCGCCGAGCTGTACGCCGTGATCCGCCGTCTCGCCGACGAGGGGCTCGCCGTGCTGCTGGTCTCCAGCGAGATCCCCGAGGTGCTCGGGCTCGCCGACCGGGTCCTGGTACTGCGGGAGGGACGGGTCGTGCACACGGCGCCGGCCCGTGACCTCGACGAACACCGTGTACTCGACCTCGTGCTGGAAGGAGGCCCCGTGGCCGCCGAAGGGAGCCCGACATCATGACGCAGCACGTGTCCGCGCCCCGCGACGGAACCGGGAAGACGCTCTCCACCGGTGAACCTCCCGCGTGGCGGACGGCGTTGGCCCGAGCCGACGTCCGCACCCTCTCGCTCCTCGGGGTCCTCGCCGCACTGGTCGTCATCGGCGGCGTCACCAGGCCCGAGGAGTTCCTCGACACCCGCAACCTCCAACTCGTCCTCACCCAGGCCTCGGTGATCGGCGTCGTCACCGTCGGCATGACCTTCGTCATCACCTCGGGCGGCATCGATCTGTCGGTCGGCGCGATCGTCGCGCTCGCCTCGGTCTGGGCCACCACGGTCGCCACCCAGGAGTACGGGTTCTCCGGCATCCTCTTCACCGCGGTGCTCGTCGGGCTCGGCTGCGGACTGGTCAACGGAGTCCTCGTCGCGTACGGCCGGATGGTCCCGTTCATCGCGACCCTCGCCATGCTCGCCTCGGCCCGCGGTCTCGCCCTGCAGATCACCGGGGGCCGGACCCAGATCGTCACCGTGGACGGCGTCCTGAAACTGGGCGAACGCGACTCCTACGTGCTCGGGGTGCCGCCGCTCGTCCTGGTCTTCGCCGTCGTCACCGTCATCGGCTGGCTGCTGCTGAACCGCACCACCTTCGGCCGGCGCACGGTCGCCGTCGGCGGCAACGCGGAGGCGGCACGGCTGGCCGGCATCGACGTACGGCGGCAGCGGCTGTACCTCTATCTGCTCTCCGGGCTGTGCTGCGGCATCGCCGCCTTCCTCCTGGTCGTCCTGTCCGGGTCCGGCCAGAACACCAACGGCAACCTCTACGAACTCGACGCCATCGCGGCGGCGATCATCGGCGGCACCCTGCTCAGCGGGGGCCGCGGCACCATCACCGGCTCGGTGCTCGGCGTACTGATCTTCACGACGATCACCGACATCTTCGCGCTGAACAACCTCCAGAGCGACGTCCAGCAGATCGCCAAGGGCGCGATCATCGTCGCCGCGGTCCTGGTCCAGCGGCGCACCGCAAGCACGGCCTGACACACGGAAGGGTCCACCGCCATGCCAGCACCCATGAGCCCGACCAGCCGCAGAGGACTGCTCCTCGGGACCGCCGCCGTCTCGGCGGGCGCCCTCCTCACCGGCTGCACCAGCAACGACACCAAGGACGGCCCCGCCGCGAACTCCGGGCCCGCCGCCGACGGCAAGCCCGGCAAGCACGTCACGATCGGCTTCGCCGGCCCCCAGGCGGACCACGGCTGGCTCAACGCCATCAACGACAACGCCAAGAGCAGGGCGGGCACGTACAAGGACGTGAGTCTGGAGATCACCGAGGGCTCCAACGACACGGCGGCGCAGATCGGCCAGATCGAGACCCTGATCAACAAGAAGGTCGACGTCCTGGTCGTGCTGCCGGCCGACGGCAAGGCCCTGACCCAGGTCGGCCTCAAGGCCATGCGCGCCGGCATCCCGGTCGTCAACCTCGACCGCATCTTCAACTCGCCCCAGGCGTACCGGTGCTGGATCGGCGGCGACAACTACGGCATGGGGCTCAGCGCCGGTCACTACATCGGCGAGAAGCTCAAGGGCAGGAAGAACGCCAAGGTCGTCGAGCTCGCGGGGCTCGACAACCTGGAACTCACCAAGCAGCGCACCGAGGGCTTCGACGCGGCCCTGAAGAACTACCCGAACATCACGAAGGTGGCCCGCCAGGCTGCCGAGTTCACCGTCGAGTCCGGCCAGGCCAAGATGTCCCAGCTCCTCCAGGCCCAGCCGGGCTTCGACGCGCTGTGGAACCACGACGACGACCAGGGCGTGGGCGCGCTGCGGGCCATCAAGCAGGCCGGCCGCGACGACTTCCTCATGGTCGGCGGGGCCGGGGCGCTCTCCGCCTTCCAGGCCATCGACGCCGGCGACAGCGTCCTGAAGGCCACCGTCCTGTATCCGCCGACCATGGCCGCGTCCGCGATCGACCTCGCCCGCGCGCTCGGCCAGGGCAAGGGCGTCGGCGGCCTCGCCGAGTTCGAGATCCCCGCCTCGCTCACCCTCTACTCGGCCGTCGTCGACAAGGACAACGTCCAGCAGTACATGGCCACCGGTTTCAAGTGACGGGCGCCGCCGCGACCGGGCCCCGCCCCCGCACGGCGGGGCCCACCCCACCGAGCCACGACGACGAGGAAGGACCCCGCATGGGACAGCCGGACCAGGGCGACGAGGCGACGACTCCGCCCCTGGGCGTGGGCATGGTCGGCTACGCGTTCATGGGCGCCGCCCACTCGCAGGGCTGGCGCACCGTGGGCCGGGTCTTCGACCTGCCCCTGCGGCCGGTTCTCGCCGCGGTGTGCGGCCGGGACGCCGGCGCCGTGCGGGCGATGGCCGACCGGCACGGCTGGGGAGCCGCCGAGACCGACTGGCGTGCGCTGATCGCCCGGGACGACGTCGACCTCGTCGACATCTGCACACCGGGCGACAGCCACGCCGAGATCGCCGTCGCCGCGCTGGCCGCGGGCAAGCATGTGCTGTGCGAGAAGCCGCTGGCGAACACCGTGGCGGAGGCCGAGGCGATGACGGCGGCCGCGGCCGAGGCCGCCGGGCGAGGCCGGATGTCCATGGTGGGCTTCAACTACCGCCGGTTGCCCGCGACGGCCCTCGCCCGTTCCCTGGTCGCCGAGGGCCGCCTCGGCCGGCTGCGGCACGTCCGGGTGACGTACCTCCAGGACTGGCTGACCGACCCGCGGTTCCCGCTGACCTGGCGGCTCCGCAGGGAGCGGGCCGGCTCGGGCGCGCTCGGCGACCTGGGCGCCCATATCGTCGACCTCGCCCAGTACCTGGCGGGGGAGCCGCTCGACGGGGTCTCCGCGCTCACCGAGACGTTCGTGCGCCGACGGCCCCTGCCCGGGAGGGAGTCCGGCGGGCTGTCCGCGACCGGGCCCGCGGCCAACTCCCGTTCGGGCGCGGTGACCGTGGACGACGCGGCCCTGTTCACCGCCCGCTTCGCCTCCGGCGCACTCGCCTCCTTCGAGGCCTCCCGCTTCGCCGCCGGACGCAAGAACTCCCTGCGCATCGAACTCAACGGCGAGCGCGGTTCGCTGGCCTTCGACCTGGAGCGGCTCAACGAACTCGCGTTCCACGACCACACCGAACCCGCCGCCCACGCCGGCTTCCGGCGCATCCAGGTCACCGAACCCGACCACCCCTACCTCGACGCCTGGTGGCCGCCGGGACACGGACTCGGCTACGAGCACACCTTCGTGCACCAGGCCCGCGACCTGGTGCTCGCCGTCGCGGGCGGCCGGCCCCCGGAGCCCTCGTTCGCCGACGGACTCCAGGTCCAGCGCGTCCTCGCCGCCGTCGAGGAGAGCGCCGCGAAGAACTCCACGTACACCCCCGTCGCGGTCTGAGGAGGACGGAATGCCACGCGACTTCACACTCTTCACCGGCCAGTGGGCCGACCTGCCCCTCGAGGAGGTCTGCCGGCTGGCCCGCGACTTCGGCTTCGACGGACTCGAACTCGCCTGCTGGGGCGACCACTTCGAGGTCGACAAGGCACTCGCCGACCCCTCCTACGTGGAGTCCCGGCGCGCGCTCCTCGACAAGTACGGCCTCATGTGCCGGGCCGTCTCCAACCACCTGGTCGGCCAGGCCGTCTGCGACGCCATCATCGACGAACGCCACCGCGCGATCCTGCCCGCCCGTATCTGGGGCGACGGAGAGGCGGAGGGGGTGCGCCGGCGGGCGGCGGCGGAGATGGCCGACACGGCGCGCGCGGCGGCGGCCCTCGGCGTCGACACCGTGGTCGGCTTCACCGGCTCGGCGATCTGGCACCTGGTCGCCATGTTCCCGCCCGTCCCCGAGGCGATGATCGAGCGCGGCTACGAGGACTTCGCCGCCCGCTGGAACCCCGTCCTGGACGTCTTCGACGCGGAGGGCGTCCGGTTCGCGCACGAGGTCCACCCGAGCGAGATCGCCTACGACTACTGGACCACCCACAGGGCCCTGGAGGCGATCGGCCGGCGTCCGGCCTTCGGCCTCAACTTCGACCCCTCCCATTTCGTCTGGCAGGACCTCGACCCGGTCGGGTTCCTCCACGACTTCCGCGACCGCATCTACCACGTCGACTGCAAGGAGGCCCGCAAACGCCTCGACGGCCGTAACGGACGGCTCGGCTCCCACCTGCCCTGGGGAGACCCGCGCCGCGGCTGGGACTTCGTCTCCGCCGGCCACGGCGACGTCCCCTGGGAGGACGTCTTCCGCATGCTCCGCTCCATCGGCTACACCGGACCGATCTCGGTCGAGTGGGAGGACGCCGGCATGGACCGCCTCCAGGGCGCACCCGAGGCCCTGACCCACCTCAAGACCTACGACTTCGATCCCCCGTCAGCCTCCTTCGACGCAGCCTTCACCGGCAACGACCAGGCCGGAACGAACTGAACCCGCCTCGACGCGCGTCGCCTCGATCATCGTCTTCACAGTTTCTCCACCACATGTCTATGATCATTTCACTGTTGGGGACCCGCCCGCGAGCTCGGGCGGGATCGACTGTTGGGAAGTCATACACATGCGAACTCGCGCTGTCGTAGGCGTGCTCTCGGGGGTGCTGGCTCTGGCCGCGCTCGGGGTTCCGGGGGCCGACGCGGTGACCAAGTACACCGACGTCAAGAACATCGTCGTCAACGGCGGCAAGCCGGTCGCGCTCGGCGTCAGCGGTTCGGTGTCCGTGCCCGTCTCCATGGCGGTGTCCGTCGCCACCCATGGCGCCGGCGCGACGCTGTACCACGGTGGTTGGCCCGAGGCCACCGACGCGTATGTGAACCCCGCCAAGGAGTGCGCGGGCCGTACCGGCGACTACACCTGCACGATGAACTTCACCTTCACCGCCCTGAAGACCGTCAAGAAGAACGCGGACGCGGGCACTTGGGGTGTGTACGCCTCCGCGGTGGGCAACGCGAACGCGGAGAAGGTCCTGCCGTTCGCCTTCAACGTCGTCCGCGCCGCCAAGCTGACCACCGACGCCTCGCCCGAGCCGGCGAAGTACGGCGGTACCATCACGGTCACCGGCCGGCTGACCCGTGCCAACTGGGAGACCGGCCAGTACCAGGGCAACATCAACCAGCAGGTCCAGCTCCAGTTCCGTGACAGCAACGCCGGTGCCTACACGACCGTCAAGACGGTCACCTCCGGCACGGACGGCGCCCTGAAGGCCACCGTCCCCGCGCTCGCCTCGGGTTCCTGGCGCTGGGTCTTCGCCGGCACCAACACCACCGGCGCGGCCACCTCCGCCGCCGATGCCGTCGTCGTGAAGTAGCTTTCACCCGCGCACGGGCCGCGGGCCGCACCCGGAAGGGGCGGCCCGCGGCCCGTCGGCGGTCAGCCGACCGGCGGGGGTGCCGGGGCCGACGTCGTCGCCGTGCTGCGTCCCGGCTGGCGCAGCAGCAGGGCGATCGCGGCCGCCACCATGGAGATTCCGCCGGCCAGGGCGTACGCGCCGTCGTAGCCCCAGGCGGCGACCACCATCGAGCCGAGGCCGCCGCCGAACAGGCCGCTGATCAGCTTTCCGCTGTACACCAGGCCGTAGTTGGTGGCGTTGTAGTTCTCGCCGAAGTAGTCCGGGGTCAGGGCGGCGAACATCGGGTAGAAGGCCCCGCCGCCGAACCCGGAGAGGAAGGCGAAGAACAGGAACAGCGCCTCGCTGTGGATGTCACCGGCCCAGATCACGCCGAACTGCGCGAGTCCGAGGACCACGATGACGAACACCAGGGTCTGCTTGCGTCCCCAGGTGTCGGACAGCCAGCCCACCACGCCCCGGCCCACCCCGTTGATGACGGCCATCACACCCATCGACGAGGCCGCCACCAGCGGTCCGAAGCCCACGTCCTTGGCGAAGTCGACCTGGAAGGAGATACCGAAGATCGACACACCGGCGGTCATCACCAGCGCGACCCACATCAGCGGGAGCACACCGGTCCTGATGGCCTCCTTGGGCGTGTACTGCTTCACGGCCGGAGGGTTCTTCGACAGGCCCGCGGCCCCCTTGCCGGACCCCGCGTGGGTCAGCGGGTCGACGTCCGCGGGCCACCAGTTCTTCGGCGGGTCCTTGAAGAAGAACGCGGCGGTCAGCACCACGACCATCACATAGGCGCCGATGAGGTCCAGCACCCGGTGGTAGTTCGCCGTGTCGAAGGCGTAGTTGAAGATGAAGATGAACGGCAGGGAGCCGTAGGCGAAGCCGCCGTTGACGAACCCCGTCCGCGCGCCCCGGCGTTCTGGGAACCACTTGCCGACCATGTTGATACAGGTCGCGTACACCAGACCGGACCCGAGACCGCCGACGACACCGAACCCCAGGATCGCCAGCGCCACATTGCTCAGGTGCGACAGCGCGAGGAAACCGGCCGCGCACATGACCGACCCGGTGAGCATGGCCCCCCGGGCCGTCAGGAGCCCGCGCTCGCGCAGCCAGCCCGCCGGGAAGGCGATACCGGCCTGGAAGAACACCCAGATGCTCAGGATCCAGAAGGTGTTGCTCTGCGTCCAGCCGTGGGCGTGCGACAGGGTGTCCTCGGCCGAGCCGTACGCGTACTCGAAGACGCTGATCGCCATCATGGCGACCCAGGGCAGGTACACCATGAGGTTGCGCGAGTGGCCGAGGATGTCCCGGTCCGTCTCCCCGACCCGGTAGACCCGTCCCCGGGCGTCCGTGATCTCCCGGTAGGCGCGCCCGGAGGCGCCCTGGCCTTCGTCCGGCGAGTCCTTCGCCGCGATGGGTTCCGCCGTCATGACGCCATCTCCTCGCCGAGCGGGTGGGGGTTGGGAACGATGCCGCGGGCCCTGGGCCGCCCCGGGGCCTTGAGGAACAGGGCCAGCACGGCGGAGGCCAGACCGACGGACCCGGCGAGGACGAAGGCACCGTGGTAGTCCCACGCGCCCACGACGACCGCGCCCATGCCCGAGCCCACGAGGCCCGAGATCAGCTTCGAGCTGTAGACCAGCCCGTAGTTGGACGCGTTGTTGTTCTCACCGAAGTAGTCCGCCGTCATGGCCGCGAACAGCGGGAAGATCGCGCCGCCGCCGAACCCGGAGACCATGGAGCAGAACAGGAAGAACGGCATGCTGCCCATCTGGCCCGAGACCAGCACGCCGAACTGGGCCGAACCCAGCACCAGACACACGATGATCAGCGTGTGGCGCCGGCCGACACGGTCGGAGATCCAGCCGATCACCCCGCGCCCGGTGCCGTTGACGATCGCCTTCAGCGACATCGCCGTCGCCACGATCCCGCCCGCGAAGCCCATGTCCTTGCCGAACGGGACCTGGAAGGCGATGCCGAAGATGTTGATGCCGGCCGTGCACAGCAGACAGAACCACATCATCCACAGAACGGGGGTACGCGCGGCCTCCCTGGGGGTGTACTGCTTGACCGCCGGCGGGTTCTTCTCCAGCGCCCGCCGGACCTTCGGGTCGTCCGGCACCTTCAGCGGGTCCACGTCCGGCGGCCACCAGCCCTTGGGCGGGTCCTTGAAGAACCAGCCGGCCGCCGCGACCAGCGCGCAGCAGAACAGGCCGACGCCCACCAGGACGCCCCGGTAGTTGCCCAGGTCCATGTACGAGGTGAACAGGAAGACGAAGGGCACGGACCCGTAGGCGAAACCGCCGTTGACGAAGCCCGTCTTGCCGCCCTTGCGCTCCGGGTACCACTTGCCGACCATGTTCACGCAGGTCGCGTAGACGCGTCCGGCGCCGATGCCGCTGCACATGCCGAAGCCGAGATAGGCGACCGTCACGTGCGGCGCGAACGCCAGGGCCACATAGCCGAGCAGGGTGCCGAGCGCGCCCAGCAGCATCGCCGTACGCGCCGGGAGCCTGCCGCTCTCGCGCAGCTGCCCGGCCGGGAAGGCCACGGCCGCCTGGAAGAACACCCAGACGCCCATCAGCCAGAAGATGTGCCCGCTGCTCCACAGATGGGCCTCGTGGAGCGTGTCCTCCGCCGAGGTGAACGCGTACTCGGCGGAGCTGATGCCCAGCATGCCCGCCCAGGGCAGGACGACCATCCAGGCGCGTCCGCGGCCCATGATGTCGATGTCGGTCTCACCGACGCGGTACACGCGTCCGTGCCGGTCCCTCACCTCGCGATGGGGCACCGGTGTCGAGTATCCGGTGGTTGTCATGTCGATCGAGATCCCCTTGCGTCGAAAGAACGAGTCAGCGCCCCCTGCCACATGCCTTTCGTGCGTCCGTGAATCCCGGGCCGGCCGACGCGCACCGTCGGCCGGCCCCGCGCGTCCTCAGGTCATGGACGGCCTCCCAACAGTCCGGCCGCGCGCGCCCAGCGGTACTTCGCGCCGAGGACGGCGACCGGCAGCTCGGTGGTGTACGGGTAGGCCACGACCCCCCGCTCGTACAGGTGGCGGCAGGCCTCCTCGACCTCGACGTCGCCCGCGAGCGAGGCCACCACGGGCTTCTCGATGCCCCGTTCCCGGAACTCGGCCACCACGCGCGCGGTGAGCTCGGCGAAGACCATCGGAGGAGTGACGATCGTGTGCCAGTAGCCGAGGACGAGCGCGTGGACGCGCGGGTCCTCGAGACCGAGCCGGATCGTCGCCTCGTACGTCGACGGCGGCTCCCCGCCGGTGATGTCGACCGGGTTGCCCGCGGCCCCGAACGGCGGGATGAACTCCCGGAAGGAGGCGTCGAGGTCCGGCGGGATCTCCATCAGGGACAGCCCGTTGTCGGTCACCGCGTCGGACAGCAGCACACCGCTGCCGCCCGCGCCGGTGATGATCACGACGTTGTCGCCCCGGGGAGCGGGCAGCACCGGCAGGGCACGCGCGTACTCCAGCATGTCGTTCAGCCCGGGGGCCCGGATGACACCGGCCTGCCGGAGGATGTCGTCGTACACGGCGTCGTCGCCCGCGAGGGCCCCGGTGTGCGAGCCAGCGGCCCGTGCTCCGGCGGCGGTCCGGCCGGCCTTCAGGACGACGACGGGCTTCTTCGGGACGGTGGCGCGCGCCGCCTCCACGAAGGCACGGCCGTCCTTCAGGTCCTCCAGGTGCATCGCGACGCACCGGGTGTGCGGGTCCTCGCCGAACCAGGTCAGCAGGTCGTCCTCGTCCAGGTCGGCCTTGTTGCCGAGCCCGACGATCGCCGACACCCCCGTGTTCGTGGTCCGCGCGAACCCCAGGACGGCCATGCCGATCCCGCCGGACTGCGAGGACAGCGCGACCCCGCCCTTCACGTCGTAGGGGGTGCAGAACGTGGCGCACACGTCCTGCCAGGTCGAGTAGTAGCCGTAGATGTTCGGGCCGAGCAGCCGGATGCCGTACCGCTCGCCGATGGCCGTGATCTCGTCCTGGAGCTCCTGCTCCCCGGTCTCGGCGAAGCCGGACGGGATCAGCACGGCGTTCGGGATGTTCTTGCGGCCGGCCTCCTCCAGGACCCCCGGCACCGCCCGGGCGGGGACGGCGAACACCGCGACGTCCACCTCGCCGGGGATGTCGGCGAGGCGTGCGTACGCCTTGCGGCCCTGGATGTCGTCCGCCCGGGGGTTGACCGGATGGATCTCGCCCGCGAAGCCCCCGTCGAGCAGGTTGCGCAGCACCGCGTGCCCGATCTTCCCCGGGACGTCGGAGGCGCCGATCACGGCGATCGACCGCGGCCGCATGAGCCGGTCCATGGAGGCGAGGATCTCGTCCCGGGTGTACCGGCGCCGCCCGGCCGCCGGGGGCGCTCCGAGGATCACGCGGATGTCCGCCGCGATCGCGCCCCGCGGGCCCGCGATCACCGGGTTGAGGTCCACCTCGGCGATCTCGGGGAAGTCCGTGACCAGTTCGGAGACCCGGCGGATCTGTTCGGCCACGGCCGCCCGGTCCACCGGGGGAGCGCCGCGCACCCCGCGCAGGACCTGCGCGGCGCGGATCGAGTCGAGCATCGACTCCGCCTCGTCCGCGCCGACCGGCGCCAGCCGGAAGGTGACGTCCTTGAGCACCTCGACCAGCACACCGCCGAGTCCGAACGCGACGACCTTCCCGAAGGTCGGGTCCGTCACCGCGCCGACGATCACCTCCTGTCCCGGCGGGACCAGCTCCTGCACCTGGACGCCCTCGATCCGGGCCCGCGCGTCGTAGGCGCGGGCGTTGCCCACGATCGTCCGGAAGGCCGCCCGGACGTCCGCCTCCCCCTCGACGCCGACCAGCACCCCGCCCGCGTCGGTCTTGTGGAGGATGTCGGGGGAGACGATCTTCATCACCACGGGCTTGCCGAAGCGTTCCGCGTGGGCCACCGCCTCGTCCTCGTCACGGGCCAGTTCCTCGCCGGGTACGGCGATCCCGTAGGCGTCGGCGATCTCCTTGCCCTCCGGCGCTGTCAGCGCGGAGCGTCCCTGGCGCCGGACGCCGTCCAGCAGTGCCCTCACCCGGGCCACCCGGTCCTGTGCCGCCACCTCAGATCACCCCGCCCTGCTTGAGAAGCTGCAATTCCTCGTCCCCGAGGCCGAGTTCACCGATGTAGATCTCCTCGTTGTGCTCGCCGAGCAGTGGGGAGGCGGTGATGTCCACGGGGGAGTCGGAGAGTTTGAGCGGGCTGCCCACGGTGACGTAGGAGCCGCGTTCGGGGTGGGCGACCTCGACGACCATCTCGTTGGCCACGAGTGAGGCGTCCTCGATGATCTCCTTGGTGGACAGGATCGGCCCGCAGGGGATGTTCTCCGCGTTGAGCTGCTCCAGCACCTGCCACTTGGGCAGACCGCTGGTCCATTCCTCGATGAGCTGGAACATCTTGGCGAGCCTCGGCAGCCGGGCCCCCGGTGTGGACCAGCCGGGGTCGTCGGCCAGTTCGGGCCGGCCGATCAGCCGGGTGAGCGGCTTCCAGCCGGCGGGCTGGACGATGACGTAGACGTAGTCGTTGGGGCCGCCGGGCGCGCACTTGACGGCCCAGCCGGGCTGGCCGCCGCCCGAGGCGTTGCCGGAGCGCGGGACCTCGTCGCCGAAGTCCTCGTTGGGGTACTCGGCGAGCGGACCGTGGGCCAGTCGCTGCTGGTCGCGCAGTTTGACCCGGCACAGGTTCAGGACGGCGTGCTGCATGGCCACGTTGACGCGCTGGCCGCGCCCGGTGCGGGTGCGCTGGAGCAGCGCCGCGAGGACGGCGGCGACGGTGTGGACACCGGTGCCCGAGTCGCCGATCTGCGCGCCGGTGGCCAGCGGCGGCCCCTCCTCGAATCCGGTGGTGGCCATGGAGCCGCCCATGGCCTGGGCGACCACCTCGTACGCCTTGAAGTCGGTGTAGGGGCCGTCCCCGAATCCCTTGATGGAGGCGTACACGATCCGCGGGTTGATCTCGCGGATGCGGTCCCAGGTGAAGCCCATGCGGTCGACAGCGCCGGGGCCGAAGTTCTCCACCATGACGTCGGAGCGGCGGATCAGTTCGGTCAGGAGCTGTTTCCCGCGCTCGGTCTTGGTGTTGAGGGTGATGCTGCGCTTGTTGCTGTTGAGCATCGTGAAGTAGAGCGAATCGGCGTCCGGGATGTCCCGCAGCTGGGTGCGGGTGATGTCGCCGGTCGGCGCCTCGAGTTTGACCACGTCGGCGCCGAGCCATGCCATCAACTGGGTCGCCGAGGGACCGGACTGAACGTGCGTCATGTCCAGGACCCGGATGCCTTCGAGAGCCTTGGTCGTCACAGGTCACCTCACTTGTCCGTTGCCTTGAGCCGCCCCGGTGGAGCCGGCGGTGGGCCAGGTTCGGCACATTGCATACAGTCGACGAATACTGTATGAAGATTGTTATCCCGCATCCGTTGGGTGATGTCCAGGGGTCGTGCACCACTTTCAGGACAGGAGCCGAATCGTGGACCTGTACGAACACCAGGCACGGCAACTCTTCGAAGAACACGGCATCTTGGTGCCGCGCGCCGCGGTCACCGACTCTCCCGGCCGGGCCCGCGGGATCGCCCGCGAACTCGGCGGCCGGGCCGTCGTCAAGGCCCAGGTCAAGACCGGCGGCCGCGGCAAGGCGGGCGGAGTACGGCTCGCCGAGAACCCCGCCGCCGCCGAACGGGCGGCCCGCGAGATGCTCGCCATGACCATCAAGGGCCACCCGGTCCGCTCCGTCATGCTCGCCCGACCCGTCGACATCGAGGCCGAGTTCTACGTCTCCTACGTCCTCGACCGCGCGGCCGGCCGCTTCCTCGCGATCGCCTCCGCCGAGGGCGGCACCGAGATCGAGGAGGTGGCCGCGGCCCGGCCGGAGGCGGTGACACGCGTCCCCGTCGATCCCGCGGAGGGCGTCACGCCCCGCAAGGCGACCGAGATCGTCCGGGCCGCCGGACTGCCGCCGCGGACCGCCGACGTCCTCGTACGGCTCTGGGAGGTGCTCACCCGCGAGGACGCCCTCCTCGTCGAGGTGAACCCCCTCGTCCGCACCGCCCAGGGACAGATCCTCGCCCTGGACGGCAAGGTCACGCTGGACGACAACGCCCGCTTCCGCCAGGCGCGTCGGGCGGAGCGGGAGACCGCCCCCGACGACCCGCTGGAGGCCGCTGCCGCCGCCAAGGGCCTCACCTACGTGAAGCTGGACGGCGAGGTCGGGGTCATCGGCAACGGCGCCGGCCTCGTGATGTCGACGCTCGACGTGGTCGCCGGCAGTGGCGCCCGCCCCGCCAACTTCCTCGACATCGGCGGTGGGGCCTCCGCCCGGGTCATGTCCGACGGACTGTCCGTCGTCCTGTCCGACCCCGGCGTCACCTCCGTCCTCGTCAACGTCTTCGGCGGCATCACCGCCTGCGACGCGGTCGCCGACGGCATCGTGGCCGCCCTGGACGCCGTACGGCCGACCAAGCCGATCGTGGTCCGCCTCGACGGCAACAACGCGGCCCGGGGCCGCGCCGTCCTCGGCGAGCGGGCGCACCCCCTGGTGCACCAGGCCGCCACCATGGACGAGGCCGCCCGCCTCGCCGCCCGACTGGCCCACCTCAGCTGAAGGAGCGGGACATGGCCGTCTTTCTCACCAAGCAGTCCAAGGTCCTCGTCCAGGGCATGACCGGAGCCGAGGGCATGCGGCACACCCGGCGCATGCTCGCCGCGGGCACGGACGTCGTCGGCGGCGTCAATCCGCGCAAGGCTGGGCTGACCGTCGCGTTCGACGTCCCCGGTGCCGAGGGCCGGGTCGGCATCCCGAGGACCGTCCCCGTCTTCGGTTCGGTGCGCGAGGGGATCGAGGCGACCGGCGCCGACGTCAGCGTCGTGTTCGTGCCGCCCGCCTTCGCCCGCGCGGCCGTGCTGGAGGCCGCCGACGCCGGGATCGCGCTCGTCGTCGTCATCACCGAGGGCATCCCCGTCCACGACTCCGTCGCCTTCAACGCCCACGCCGCCGCCACCGGTACCCGTGTCATCGGCCCCAACTGCCCCGGCCTCATCACCCCGGGACAGGCGAACGCGGGCATCATCCCCGCCGACATCACCGGGCCCGGACCCATCGGCCTGGTCTCCAAGTCCGGCACCCTCACCTATCAACTCATGCACGAACTGCGGGACATCGGCTTCTCGACCTGCGTGGGCATCGGCGGGGACCCCGTCGCCGGCACCTCGCACATCGACTGCCTGGCCGCCTTCGAGCAGGACCCCGACACCGAACTGATCGTCCTCATCGGGGAGATCGGCGGCGACGCCGAGGAACGGGCGGCGGCGTACGTACGCGACCACGTCACCAAGCCGGTCGTCGGCTACGTCGCGGGATTCACCGCCCCCGAGGGCCGGACGATGGGCCACGCCGGAGCCATCGTCTCCGGCTCCTCGGGCACCGCCCGGGCCAAGAAGAAGGCCCTGGAGGAGGCGGGAGTACGGGTTGGCGAGACCCCGACGGAGACGGCGCGCCTGGTCCTGGAACGGCTGGCGGAACGGACGGTCCCGCGGAACGGCGTCCGCCGGTGACAGGGGTGGCTCCCGGAGGGCGCCGTCGTACCTTCGATGCTGGTGGCGTACGCCGATGCGCCTGGTGTACGCCGATGGTCTGTACGTGCCTCAACGCCGTGTGCGCACGCCGATGGTCTGTACGTGCCTCAACGCCGTGTGCGCACGCCGATGTTCTGTACGCACACCGATGCTCCGCGCGTACCCCGATGTTCCGTGCGCTCGTGACGGCGCATGACGGCACACGACTGCACATGACGCTTTGTAGACGTGACGGCTTGTCCATGTGACGACTGTTCGCGCCGGACCGAGCGGCCTGCCGCCCGGCAGGATCCGGGCTCCCCGCCCCCGACCGTGCACCGAGAGCGGAGACACGCATGACGACGATCCCCGATCCCACTCCTGGCGCTCCCTCGTCTCGCCAGGGCCCCCTGGTCCTCAAGTCCGGCACGTCGTGGACCGACGCCTGGCGGCGCTGCCTCGCCGTCGCCCCCGAGGCGTTCCGCGACGACCGGGTGCTCAACCTCTGGGACTCCGGCTGGCGGGCGGACGGCCGGGTCCTGCCCGCGACCAGCCCCGTCGACGGCCGTCCGATCGCCGGACCGCCACGGCTCGACGGCGCCACCGCGAAGGCGGCCGTCCGCGCCGCGCTCGACCGGCACCGGGCCTGGCGTCACGTGCCCCTGCCCGAGCGCCGGGCCCGCGTAGCCGCGACCCTCGACGCCCTGACCGAACACCGGGAGCTGCTCGCCCTCCTCCTTGTCTGGGAGATTGGCAAGCCGTGGCGGTCGGCCCTGGCCGACGTGGACCGCGCGATCGACGGCGTGCGCTGGTACGTCGACGGCATCGAACCCATGCTGGACGGCCGGACCCCGCTCGACGGGCCGGTCTCCGACATCGCCAGCTGGAACTACCCGATGAGCGTCCTCGTCCACGCGATGCTGGTCCAGGCGCTCGCGGGCAACGCGGTCGTCGCCAAGACCCCGACCGACGGCGGGGTCGCCTGTCTCACCCTGGCCTGCGCGCTCGCCGTACGCGAGGGCGTCCCGTTCACCCTGCTCAGCGGCAGCGGGCGCGAGCTTTCGGAGGCGCTCGTGCGCGCGCCCGAGATCGGCTGCGTCTCCTTCGTCGGCGGCCGGGACACCGGGGCCGCCGTGGCCACCGCGGTCGCCGACCTCGGCAAACGCCATGTCCTCGAACAGGAGGGGCTCAACACCTGGGGGATCTGGAACTTCACGGACTGGAACGCGCTGACGGCGGTCGTCCCCAAGCTGTTCGACTACGGCAAGCAGCGCTGCACCGCCTACCCGCGCTTCGTCGTCCAGCGCGCCCTGTTCGACGAGTTCCTCGCCGCGTACCTGCCGTCCGTCCGCACCCTGCGCACGGGGCATCCGCTCGCCGTCGAGCGGCCCGGCGACCCCTATCCGTCGCTGGACTTCGGGCCGGTCATCAACGCGGCCAAGGCCAAGGACCTGCGCGACCAGGTGGCCGAGGCCGTCGACCGGGGCGCGGTCCCGCTGTACCGCGGCAGGGCGTCCGACGCGCGCTTCCTGCCCGGCCAGGACACGACGGCGTACGTCCAGCCCGTGACCCTCCTCAACCCGCCGCCCTCGTCCCCGCTGCACCACGCCGAACCCTTCGGACCGGTCGACACCGTCGTCCTGGTCGACACCGAGGCCGAACTGCTCGCCGCGATGAACGCCTCGAACGGCGCGCTGGTCGCCACGCTTTCCACGGACGACGAGGAGACGTACGCCCGGCTGGCCCCGCAGATCCGGGCGTTCAAGACCGGCCACGGCAGGCCCCGCTCGCGGGGTGACCGCGACGAACTCTTCGGCGGCTTCGGAGCCTCGTGGCGCGGGGCGTTCGTGGGCGGCGAGCTCCTGGTGCGCGCGGTGACGCGGGGCCCGGCGGGGGAGCGGCTGCCGGGGAACTTCCCGGAGTACCACTTGATGCCGTGAGGTGGGGCGAGGCGGTGAACCGGGTCCTGGGCCGTGGGTCGCCCATGGTGGTGGGTCGGCCTTGGCCGGTGCGCCGTCCCGATGCCCTGGGTCGGCCCGAGGCGGTGAACCGAGCCGAGGCCGAGCGTCGGCCCGAGGCGGTGAACCGGCCCGAGGCGGTGAACCGGCCGCCCGATGGCGTCCACCGGTCACGTTTCAGCCGATGCCCTGCCGGTCCGGGCGGAGGGCGAAGGCGCGGTCCGAGGGCTCGGGTACCGAGCGTTCCACCGCCTCGACCAGCAGCGCCCGGTGCCGGAGCAACGGCTCGCGCCGGTCGGCGGGCGCGATCTCGGCGAGGTCGTCGAGCCCCGCGACGAGCCGCCGGGTGACCTGTGGCGTGCCCACCGCGCAGCCGCGGATCTCGGCGAACCCGAGGTCCACCAGCTCCGTCCACCCCGGTACGGGCTGCACCAGCCGTACGGTCCCGCTCCGGTCGCGGTGGAGCGCCGTGTCGAGGGGCCGGCCGGCGACGGCGGCCAGGAACTGCACGATCCGGTCGATCGCCTGCACGGCCGTGGTCGGGTCGTTCACCGCGGCCGACAGCGCCCGCAGCCCGATGTCGGCCAGCTGCCGCAGCCCGAACGCGAAGTCCTGGTGGAAGGTGCGCTCCACCCCGACGGACACGGTGTAGCTGAGCGACCGCCCCGCCGGTGCGGGGCCTCCGTGTACGGCGAACAGCGGTGTGCCCGGGACGACGAAGTCCCCGATACGAGGGATCAGCCGCAGCACCACGCCCTCCTGCCGTGCCGCCCGCACCAGCCGGGAGATGTTCACGTCCCGCAGGACACCGGCCCGCCCGTGGTGGGCGACCCGGGCGGTCTCGGGTCCGAGCGCCTCCTCCTCGCCGGTCGAGCGGCCCACGGGCATACGCGCGATCACCTTGAACGCCTCCCGGGTGATCCGGTCGATGACGTGGCTGATGCGCATGAGCCGCAGGGTCTGGTTCACGTACAGCACGAAGAGAAGGAGGCTCAGCCCGAGCATCGTGAGCGTCAGGACCGATTGGATCAGCGGGATCGAGGTGACGTACCGCGCCTCGGCCTGTCCCTCGTACGAGGTCAGGACCAGCAGCGACAGCAGGAACGTGGCGAGGAAGACGGCGAAGGTGGCCTTGGTGATCCGGCTCCGTACGAAGATCCGCACCACGCGCGGACTGAACTGCCCGCTCGCCATCTGGACGGCGACCAGCGAGATGCTGAAGACGACGCCGATGAAGGTCATCATCGCCGAGCTGACGACGGTCACGACGGCCTTCGCGTCGTCGGCCAGCCGGAGCATGTCGTCGAGGGTGTCGAAGTCGCGCGCGTCGTGCAGCGCCTCGACGATCGCGGTGTCGATCCCTGTCGCCACCGCCCACACCACGAAGACCAGCACCATGGCCGCGGTGGGCGCGAACCAGAACGTGTCCCGCAGGTGCTCCCGCCACGGCGACAGCGCCCGGGGCCGCCGCCCTTCCCGCAGACCACTGGTAGTCATCCAGTCACCCATGGTGAGACTGTAGGCGCACCCCCACCAGGCTCCGCGGACCCGCTCCGAGGGCCCGGATATGCAGGTCGACAGACACCTTGTCCGGGTGGCGGAATGGCAGACGCGCTAGCTTGAGGTGCTAGTGCCCTTTATCGGGCGTGGGGGTTCAAGTCCCCCCTCGGACACTCGAAACACTCGCTGTAGCGAGCCGCAGATGAGGGCCGCGACCACATGGTCGCGGCCCTCATCTGCGTCTTCGTGACCGAGGAGGGGAAGCCGAATGAGTCCGGAACTGAGTCGGCTCGCCGGGCTCCTGTGCGGGCCCGCGGCGCTGGAGCGCTCCTGGGACTGGGAGGCCGTCGAAGCCGAGCTGGGCACGACGCTCCCGACGGACTACCGGGAGCTCGTCGAAGCCTTCGGCGGCGGACTCCTGGACGAGTACCTGCTCCTGCTGGAGCCAGGCTGTCCCCATGACGTCTACGACCTGGTCAAGATCAGCGCCGAACGCGAAGAGGCGAACGACTCGCTGTGGCAGTTCGAGGACAGGCCGACGGAAATGGAATCCGGGGGCAACCGCCTGATCTGCTGGGCGACCACCGACAACGGCGAGTACCTGTACTGGCTCGTCCAGCCGGGCGACAACCCCGACTCCCGGCCCACCTTGATCAACAGTGAGTCGGGAGAGGACTGGGAGCGCTACGACATGACCGTGACCCGGTTCCTCACCGCGGTGCTCACCGGTGAGGTCCGATCGGAGATTCTGTGGGACCGGCTTCCGCTGCCCGCGCATGAATTCCGCCCTGCTCGGGAGATGTGACGAGCTCAGGCCACGTACATGCACAAAGAGGACCTCGGCCTGACGGCCGTGGTCCTCTTTGTTCGGTGCGGCTGTTCGCGGCCGAAGGGTGCCTTGGGCGTGCCGGCCGTCGGCGCCCCTCTCGCGCCGCGGGCGGCGGCCGGTGGTCTACCGGCCGCCGCCCGGCGGGGGGAATGCGCGCTCACGGGTAGGAGGGGCGCCGCCTCAGTGGGACGTGCCGCTCGCGACCCACTTGCTCCACGGCATGTTCCAGTCGCTCAGGCCGTTGTCCGCGGCCACCGTGGCCTTGTCCGCCGAGTTCTTGACGACCACGACGTCGCCGATCATGGAGTTGTTGAAGAACCACGCTGCGGGCTGCGTGGGGTCGCCGGCGTTCCGGACGTCCTTCAGGCCGACGCAGCCGTGACTCGTGTTGACCTTGCCGAAGACCGAGTCGGCGCCCCAGTAGTTGCCGTGGATGAACGTGCCCGAGTCGGTCAGGCGCATCGCGTGCGGCACGGCCTTGAGGTCGTACGAGGGCTTGCCGTCCTTCTCCGTGAGGCCGACCGTCGCGCCGTTCATGTGGACGTGCCGGAACTTCTCGGAGATGACCATCCGGCCGTTGTACGTCGGGTGCTCGGCACTGCCGGACGAGATCGGGATGGTCTTGATCTTCTTGCCGTCCCGGACGACCGTCATCTGCTTCGTCTTGGCGTCGACGGTGCTGATCTGGCTCCGGCCGATCTTGAACGAGACCGTCTTCTGGACGCCGTCGACGGTCATCTTGACGGTGACCGTGGAGCCGGGCTTCCAGTAGTGCTCGGGCCGGAAGTCCAGACGGCTGCCGTTGAGCCAGTGGCCGACGACCTGCTGGCCGCTGCTGGAGCTGACCTGGATCTTCGACGCCACCGCGGCCTTGTCGGCGACCGTCCTGCCGAAGGTGAAGCTCACCGGCATGCCCACGCCGACGGTCGAGCCGTTCTCGGGGGCGAGGTGTCCGAGGAAGTCGTTGGCCGGGGACACTGTGGAGATCGTGGCGTTCTCCGTGGCCGCGCGGCCCTTCGCATCCTCGGCCTCCGCGGTCATCTGGTACCTGGTGGCGCGCTGGAGCGGACCGTTCGGCTGCCAGGACGTGCCGTCCGCGGACAGGGTGCCCGGGATCTCGGTGCCGGTCGCGACGGCGGTCATGGTCACCTTGGTGAGCCGGCCGTCGCTGACGGTGACACCCACGGGGTCGTTCACCCCGACGCCGTGGACCACCTGCCCCGGCGTGAAGGATATTCGGGCCTGGGAGGCCGCGGGGGTGGCCGACGCCTCCGGGGTGGCGGCCTGACCCGACTGCGTCTGCGTCTGCGCCGGTGCCGGGGTCTGCGTCTGCGTCGCCGAAGGAGTCGCGGTGTCGTTGGTCGCCGCGTAGCTGGTGCCGCCGAGCGCCGTCAGCGCCAGTGCGCCGGCCGTCGCCATCAGTCCAGTGCGTCGCTTGCGTGCCGTGATCAAACGCTTCTCCCATACCGCTGGTCGGTGCATCGCCGAACTGATCGCCGAAAGGGGCGGCAATCAGCCACAAGGAAGCATTTTTGCGCATTAGTCCGATTTTATGGAGGGGGTTGTGGCGCGTTTCACGTGATGCGTCCGTGCCGCCGGGGCTCCGCTCCACGGCGGCGGCGCCGTGATCGAACCGGCCGTCCCCCGTGCGCGCGTAGGCATCGGCGAGGGTGCCGGCGAGCGTGTGCGCATATGCCCGAGTACGTTTCCGCGACGTCAAACGTGATGTTGAATACGGAAACAATGTTGACATGAACACTTCCGTAAAGTGATTGCCGGTTGTACCAAATGAGGACCAGCTTTCCCGCTCAGGGAGGTCCTGTGAGACACGTCAGATGGAGATCCGTCCTCCTCGCCTTCGGACTCGCGATGATGTCCGGCCTGGTGCTGACCGGCCCGGCGCGCGCCGCCGGCCCGGCCTACGTCGCACTGGGAGACTCGTACTCGGCCGGTAATGGCGCCGGGAACTACGACAGTTCGAGCGGAGACTGCCACCGCAGCCTCAGTGCCTACCCCTATCTGTGGAAGAACGCCCACGCACCGTCCTCGTTCGCCGATACCTCCTGCTCGGGCGCGGTCACCACCGACGTGACGAACACTCAGCTCGCCCCCCTGAACTCCTCCACCGGACTCGTCTCCCTCACCATCGGCGGCAACGACGCCGGCTTCTCGGATGTCATGACGACGTGCGTGACCGGCTCGGACACCACCTGCGTCAACCGCGTGAACACGGCCGAGGCCTACGCCCGCGACACGCTCCCCGCCCGCCTCGACGCCACCTACGACGCCATCCGCGCCAAGGCGCCCAACGCCAAGGTGGTCGTCCTCGGCTACCCGCACATGTATACGCTCAACGTCTTCTGTGTCGGTCTGAGCGCCACCAAGCACAGCAAGATCGACGAGGCCTCCGACGTCATCGATGGTGTCATCGCCGCACGGGCCGCCGCCCACGGCTTCGTCTTCGGTGACGTCCGCAGCGCGTTCGGCGGACACGAGCTGTGCTCCAGCGACGGCTGGCTGCACTCCCTGGTGGTCTCGCCGAGCTGGGAGTCCTACCACCCCACCGCCACCGGCCACTCCAGTGGCTACTACCCCGTCCTGAACGCCAACAGCTGACCGCCGCCGGGGCGGGCCGACCCGGCTCGCCCCCTGACCGGCCCCGGGCCCGGACGGTGACGACGTCACCCGGGACCCGGGACCTGCCCGCTCTGAGCCGCGCCCTCCGGGCCGGTCACTGATACTGAGAAAATGGGCAGACTCGGACGAAACGTCCCAGTGAGCCGACGGGGCGACCGCGTGCCGCCGAAGGCCGGGCCGCCGGGAGCCGGCCCGGAGGAACGCCATCGTTCGGCCGTGCGGCGCGCGCTGTCGTCGTTCAAGCCGCGCAGCGTCGCCGGGCAGGTCTTCCTGCTGCAGCTCGTCGTCATCCTCGTACTCATCGCCACGGCTCTGGTGGTCCTCGTGTTCCAGGACCGCAACCGCGCCATCCACGAGGCCGGCGACCGGTCGCTGACGGTGGCCGAGACGTTCGCGAACGCCCCGGGCACCGCGGCGGCGATGAAGAGCAAGGACCCCACGGCCGCCCTCCAGCCCCACGCCGAGGTGGTGCGCAAGAAGACCGACGTCGACTACGTCGTCGCTCTGAGCCCGTACGGCTTCCGCTGGACCCACCCCGACCCGGACCAGATCGGGAAGCACGTCTCCAACTCCTACGGCCAGGCGCTCGGCGGCGAACCCCACCAGACCACCTTCGACAGCAGCCTGGGCAAGGCCGTCGACTCGACGGTGGCCGTCTTCGACAGCAAGGGGAACGCCGTCGGCCTCGTCACCGTCGGGGTCACCGTGGACAAGGTGTCGAACGTGGTGCAGCACCAGCTGCCGGTCCTCTTCGCCGCCGGCGGATCCGCGCTGCTCCTGGCCGCTGGGGGATCGGCCCTGGTCAGCGGGCGTCTACGGCGCCAGACCCGGGGTCTCGGGCCCGTAGAGATGACCCGCATGTACGAGCACCACGACGCGGTGCTGCACGCGGTCCGCGAAGGCGTGCTCATCCTGGACGGCGACGGACGGCTGCTGCTGGTCAACGACGAGGCACGGCGGCTGCTCGCCCTGCCGCCGGAGGCCGAGGGCCGCCCGGTCGCCGCACTCGGGCTGAACCCGGACCTGGCCGCGCTGCTGGTGTCGGGCCGCGCGGCCACGGACCAGGTGTTCCTCGCCGGGGACATCCTGCTCGCGGTCAACGTGCGGCCGGTCGGGCCGAAGGAGGGCAGCGTCGCCACCCTGCGCGACACCACGGAGCTGCGCGCCCTCGCGGGCCGGGCGGACGTGGCCGGCGGGCGCCTGCGACTGCTCTACGACGCCAGCACCCGGATCGGCACCACCCTCGACGTGAAGCGCACCGCCGAGGAGCTGACCGAGGTGGCCGTCCCGCGCTTCGCCGACTACGCCACCGTCGAGCTGGTGGAACACGTCCTGCACGGCGGTGAACCGACCGGGGCCACCACGGACATGCGCCGCATCGCCGCCGCGGGCATCCGGGACGACGTGCCCCTCCACCCCGCGGGGACCCTGGTGAGCTACGTGCCCGGCAACCCCGTGACCATCGGCATGACCACCGGCCGGCCGGTCCTGGTGGAGCACCTCGCCGACGCGGACGGCTGGCGGGCCCAGGACCCGGAGCGGGCCCGGGAAGTCATCGAGTTCGGCATCCACTCCATGATCTCGGTGCCGCTCCAGGCCCGGGGACAGCTGCTGGGGGTCGTGGAGTTCTGGCGTTCGGACCAGGACCCCTTCGAGTCGGACGACCTGTCCCCGGCCGAGGAGCTCGCGGCCCGGGCGGCCGTGTGCATCGACAACGCGCGCCGCTACACCCGCGAGCACACCACCGCCGTCACCCTCCAGCGCAGCCTGCTGCCCGGCGTGCTCCCCGAGCTGTCGGCCCTGGAGGTCGGCCACCGCTATCTGCCCGCCCAGGCGGGGGTGGGCGGCGACTGGTACGACGTCATCCCGCTGCCCGGTGCCCGGGTGGCGCTGGTGGTCGGCGACGTCGTCGGACACGGTCTGCACGCCGCCGCGACGATGGGCCGCCTCAGGACCGCGGTGCACAACTTCGCCGCGCTCGACCTGCCCCCGGACGAGCTCCTCGCACACCTGGACGACCTGATCGCCCGGATCGACCAGGACGCGGCGGCCGAGGGCGACACCGAGGCCATCACCGGCGCCACCTGCCTGTACGCCGTCTACGACCCGGTCTCCGGGTGGTGCGTCTTCGCCCGGGCCGGTCATCCCGGACCGGCACTGGTCCTGCCCGACGGCTCCGTGACCTTCCCCGACATCCCGGTCGCCCCGCCGCTCGGCGTGGGAGGCGGCCTGCCGGTCGAGACGGTCTCACTGCGGCTGCCCGCCGACAGCCGGCTGGTCCTCTACACCGACGGCCTGGTCGAGGCCCGCGGCCGGGACATCGACGTCGGGCTCGGCATGCTGAAGGACGCGCTCGCCCACACGGAGGGCGCCACGCCGGAGGACACCTGCCGGACGGTGCTCGACGCGATGCTGCGCACCCGGTCCAGCGACGACGTCGCCCTGCTCGTCGCCCGTACCCGGCTGCTCGACCCGGAGCAGGTCGCGGAGTGGGACGTGCCCGACGACCCCGCGGCCGTCCCCCGGATCCGTGCCGAGGCCACCCGCAGGCTGGAGGCCTGGGGGCTCGGCGAGACCGCCTTCACCACCGAGCTGATCCTCAGCGAGCTGGTCACGAACGCCATCCGGTACGGCGGGACTCCCATCAGTCTGCGGCTGCTGCGCGACCGCGACAGCCTGATCTGCGAGGTCGCCGACGGCACCAGCACCTCCCCGCACCTGCGCCGCGCGACCCTCACCGACGAGGGGGGCCGCGGTCTCTTCCTCGTGGCGCAGATGTCCCGCCGCTGGGGGACCCGGTACACCGACCGGGGCAAGATCATCTGGGCCGAGCAGGCGCTCGACGGCTCGGCCGCCGGGGACCTGGGCGCCCTGCTGATGGCTGACCTGTGAGGCGGGACGGCCCGCCGCCGGTGGACGTATGCGCCCCGCTCGGACTCAGGAGCCCTGCTCGACCGTGAAGTACGGGATCTTGGCCGGATCCTGGCCGAAGGCGGCCCCGAGGTAGACCGCCGACAGCTTGGTGAGCGTCCCGTCGTCGATCAGCTGCTTGATGACCCGGTCCAGCTCCTTCCTGTTGGCCGACCCCTTCGGGTACAGGGCGCCGTACCCCTGGTCGGTCCTGTACTGGCCCACGAGGCGGACCCTGCCCTCGCGCTTCTGGGGGTACGCCAGCAGGATCGTCGTGTCGTGGACGACGGCGTCGATCCGGCCCTTCTCCAGGGCCGTGACCATATCCGGGTCGTTGGGGTAGGAGGTGACGGGCTTGTTCGGTTTGAGGCGGTTCTTCACGAACTCCTCGCCCGTGGTGCCCTCGGCCACGCCGATCCGGACGTCGCGGATGTTGCTTCCGTCGATCTTCTCGCCGTCCCTGATCAGCACCCCGAGGGTCGAGGAGAGGTACGGAGGGGAGAACTCGGCGACCTTGCTCCGTTCCGGGGTGATCGTGATCTGCGCGAGGGCCAGGTCGAAGTCCTTGGTCTTCCCGGACACCACCTCCGGGAAGGGTGCGTTCTCCACCTTCACCCGGTCGAGCCCCGACCGGTACGCGATGTTCGCGGCCATGCAGTACTCGTAGCCGCTCTTGATGGACGCGGGGGTGTCCCCGCCGTTCCACCAGCCGGGTGCGGGCAGGGTCGTCTTGACCGTGAGGGCGCCCGCCGTCAGGGGCGACAGGTGGAACTCCCCGCGGTGTCCCGAGATCGGGCACTCGCCGTAGTTGGCCTTCGGGGACTTCGACCCGCCCTGGTCGCAAGCCGATGCCGTGACGATGAGCGCCACGCAGGCAGCCAGAGAGGCCATCGCTGCCGCGGCGCGCATCATTGCACCTCCGGTAGGGGCAAACTCCTTGAGTCACCATAAAACACCCCGAGCCGTACGACTGCCGGAGCCACGGGCGCGGAGCGCCGTGATCTGGGCGGATGGGTGCGTGGTCCGGGCCGGTGCCGGTCTTCCGGGTGTACGAGGATCGGCCGGGGCGTGCGTCCCGCCCGGCCGTGTGCCGGTCACCCTCGCGCCCGGTCGGCGTCCGCTGTCGGCGTCGCCGGCTGAGTGGTGTCCGGTGCGGCTGCGACCGCGACCGCCGGGCCGGGGCCCTGGACAGCCGGCGGCCCCGGCCCGAGAATACCGACGACTCCATACCGTATGCACTAGCGCGCTCATGCATCCCCGTCCGGAGGCGCGGCGCCGTGGGCGTCCGCCCTGATCCGCGGGACGTGCCTGATGGGGCGCCGTCCGGGCATGCTCATCGGTGCGGCCGGGGCCGCGGTGTCGCTCCCGTGGCCCCGCCCGCGCGTCCGTGACCCTGTTGACCGGTTCTTCCGATACCGACCGGAGTGAGGTAGCCCGCCATGTCGACGTCAGCACCCCGATCCGCCCCGTCCGCCGACCGTCTTCCCGGTGAGGGAAGCGTCATAGACCGGCTCGTGGAGGCCAATCGCGCGTACGCGGCGGGGTTCGTGGACACCGGTAGGGACGCCCGGCCGGTCCAGCGGGTCGCCGTCGTCGCCTGTATGGACGCCCGGATCGACCTCCATGCCGCGCTCGGGCTCCGGTTGGGCGACTGTCACACCGTGCGCAACGCGGGCGGTGTCGTCACCGACGACACCATCCGCTCCCTGACGATCAGTCAGCGCGCTCTGGGGACGCGCAGCGTCATACTCATCCATCACACCGGCTGCGGTCTGCAGAGCATCACCGAGGAGTTCCGGCACGAGCTGGAGATGGAGGTGGGGCAGCGGCCGGCCTGGGCGGTCGAGGCGTTCCGTGACGTCGACCAGGACGTGCGGCAGTCGATGCAGCGGGTGCGTACCTCCCCGTTCCTGCCGCACACCGACGACGTCCGCGGCTTCGTCTTCGACGTCACGACCGGGCTGCTGCGGGAGATCGACCCGCTGACCTGAGGCGTCCCGTCCCGTTCCCGCGCCGCCGGGTCGAGCCCCTGCCCGGCGGCACGAAGGTGGTCTCCGCGGGCCGACGGTGCGAAGGCGGTCCGCGGGGGCCGGTGCCGTCAACTCGGTCTCCGTGGAACGGTTTCGGCATCTCTCTGGTGCACTGCGTGAGCGAGCTGCATACTGTATGCAGTCTTCAGGAAAGCCGTTCGCGAAGAGGGGGGCACCCCGTGTCCTGTCGCACCGCTCTCTCCACCGTCCTGGCCGAGACCGTCGCGCCCGCCGCCCGACGGGCCGCCGCGGAGGGCAGGTTCCCCCGGGAGTCCGTTTCGGCACTGGGTCGCGCGGGCGTGCTCGGGCTCACCGTCGCCCGCGAGGCCGGCGGTGCCGGGTTCGGACTGCCCGAGGCCGCCGATGTGGTCGCGCGGACCGCGCGCGTCTGCCCGGCCACCGCCGCCGTGCTCACGTCCCACTTCGCCGCGGTCGCCGCCATCGAGTCCTGCGGTGGTTCCTGGGTGCGCGAGGAGATCGCCGCCGGACGGCATCTCGTCGGCCTCGCCCTCCACGAGGAGGTGCCCGCCGGGCGCGCGGAGGAGGACGCGTACGAGAGGTCACGCTCGGTCGCGACCCGCTTCGCCGACGTGGTCGCCCTGCGGGGCCGCAAGCGGCGGGTGGTCGCCGCGGGGGAGGCGGACAGCTATCTCTGGTCCTCGCGAACGCTCGCCGGGGCGGAGGGTCTCACCCTGTGGGTCGTGCCGGCGCAGGCCTCGGAACTCCTGGTCCCGGCCCGGGCGGCCGGGGGCGGGCCGAGAGGCAGCGGAACCTCCACCCTGTGCGCGGATCCCGTGCTCGTTCCCGCCGACGTGATGCTCGGGCGGGACGGCGGAGGGCGCGACCTGCTGGCGGCCCTCGTGCGCCCCTGGCTGCGGGAACTGGGGACGGCTGCGCGTGGCGCACCCCCCGGACCCGGCGCCGAGGGTCCCCGGCCGGGGGACGGTCTCCTGCGATCCGCCCCCGCCGCGTGACCGGGCTGACCCCGCGCGGGAACCGTCCCCCGCGGGAAGCCTCCCGGCCGGCCGTGCTTCGGTCAGGCCTGGTTCGCACCGGAGGCGAGCTGCCTGGCGTAGAAGCCGGTGGTGCGCTCGGTGTGCTTGCGCATGACCTCGCCGGCGCGGTCCGGGTCGCCCTTGGCGATGGCCCTGATCAGCTGGGCGTGTTCGTTCCACGCCTCCTTGCCGCGGGGCCGCGCGATCGGCGTGTAGTACCAGCGCACCTTCTGGCCGACGCCCGCGATCAGTTCGGCCAGTACGGCGTTGGCGGCGACGGAGGTGATGAAGGTGTGCAGCGCGGTGTTCGCCGCGACCAGTCGCTCGTTGTCGCTCGCCGCGAGGGCGTCGACGCCCTCCTGGTGCAGCTCCCAGAGCCTCTCGACGTCCTCGGGCTTCGCGTTCTTCGCGGCGAGCTGGGCCGAGTAGGTCTCCAGGACCGCGCGGACGCCCAGGAGTTGGCCGGCCTCCTCCTCGGTGGGGGAGTGGACGAAGGCCCCCTGGGCGGGGCGCAGATCGACCCAGCCGTCGGTCTGGAGCCGTTGCAGTGCCTCGCGCACCGGCTGCCGGCTGACCCCGAGGTGCTCGGCGAGCTCGGCCTCGACGAGGTGCTGGCCGGGCTTGAGGGTGCCGCTGACGATCAGCTCGGTCAGGGCGTCGTACACCGCCTGCCGCAGCGGCGCCGGGCGGGTGACGCGCCGGGTCGCGGCGGCCGTGAGTGCCTCGCGCATGGGAGCCCCGTTCCGCCACCGGTCCCCGCGGGGCCGGCGGCTCTGCCAAGAGGTGACCGCCGAGAGCGTCGCCGACGGCCGCGTCAGGATACAGGTTTTCGTATGCAGGACACCGGGCCGCCGGGAGGTGATCCCGGGGTCTGCCGGGGTGTGCCGCCCCCTCGCAGGTTGTCGGGGGTGGGCACCCGAGGTCGATTCCCTTCCGGGCGAGGGGAGTTGATTCGGATTGAGTTCTGTATACAGAAGCCTGTATGGGGTAGTCTCGGTCTCTACGAGCAACGCCGGGGACCCGCGTCAGGGAAGGCGGAGCGATCATGACGGTCGGCGTGGACGACGGGAGTGTCGAGGGCGTGGTGCGCCGGGCGGCGGCCGCCCACCGGGATCAGCGCGGTGCGCTTCTGCCCGTACTCCACTGCGTGCAGGCGGAGTTGGGCTGTGTGCCGCAGGAGGCGATCGCCGTGCTCGCCGACGAGTTCAACCTCTCCCGGGCCGACGTCCATGGAGTGGTGACCTTCTACCACGACTTCCGCCGGGAGCCCGCGGGCCGCACCCTCGTTCGCATCTGCAGAGCCGAGGCCTGCCAGGCGCTCGGCGCCGAGCGGCTGGTGGCCTGTGCCCGCGAGGCCGGACTGGCCCCCGGGGAGACCCGCGCGGACGGCGCCGTCACCGTCGAGCAGGTCTTCTGCCTCGGCAACTGCGCCCTGGGCCCCTCGGTGGAGGCGGGCGGACGGCTGTACGGACGCGTCGACCCGGCCCGGCTCGGCGCGCTCATCGACGGGAGGACCTCATCATGAGCGGCAAGGACGCGGCACCCCCCGCCGTCACCGTCTACGTCCCCCGCGACTCGGCGGCCCGGTCCGTCGGCGCGGACGAGGTCGCGGACGCCCTGCGACGGGCCGCCGTACAGGGGGACTTCCGCCTCGACGTCGTACGCAACGGATCGCGCGGCCTGCTCTGGCTCGAGCCCCTCGTCGAGGTGGTGACCCCGCACGGACGCGTCGGATACGGGCCCGTGGCCCCCTCCGACGTCGAGGACCTGCTCGCCTCCGGCATGCTCGACGGCGCCGGCCATCCGCTGCGGCTCGGCGTGGTGGACCGGATCCCCTGGCTCGCCCGGCAGAACCGGGTCACCTTCGCCCGGGTCGGCGTCACCGACCCGCTGTCCCCGGACGACTACGTGGCGCACGGCGGACTCGCCGGGCTGCGCGCCGCGCTGGAGCGGCCGCCCGCGGACGTCGTCGCCGAGGTCACCGCGTCCGGGCTGCGCGGCCGGGGCGGCGCCGGATTCCCGGCCGGCGTCAAATGGAAGACCGTCCTGGACTGCGCGGACGGCCCGAAGTTCGTCTGCTGCAACGCCGACGAGGGCGACAGCGGCACCTTCGCCGACCGCATGGTCATGGAGGGCGACCCGTTCCTGCTCATCGAGGGCATGACCATCGCCGCGCACGCGGTCGGCGCGAGCGAGGGCTACCTCTACATCCGCTCGGAGTACCCGGACGCGGTCGCCACCATGAGGGCCGCGATCGCCGCCGCCCGCGAGCGCGGCTGGCTCGGCGACGGCGTCCTCGGCTCCTCGCTCGACTTCGACCTGCACGTCCGGGTCGGCGGCGGCGCGTACATCTGCGGCGAGGAGACCTCCATGCTGGAGAGCCTGGAGGGCAAGCGCGGCACGGTCCGCGCCAAACCCCCGATCCCCGCCGTCGAGGGCCTGTTCGGCAGACCCACCGTGGTCAACAACGTGCTCACCCTCGCCACGGTCCCCTACGTGCTGGCGTCCGGCGCGCAGGCGTACGCCGACCTCGGGGTGGGTCGCTCGCGCGGCACCCAGGTCTTCCAGCTCGGCGGCAACATCGCCCGCGGCGGCATCGTCGAGACCGCGTTCGGGGTGACCCTGCGCGAACTGGTCGAGGACTACGGCGGCGGCACGCTCTCCGGCCGCCCGGTGCGCACCGCACAGGTCGGCGGACCGCTCGGCGCCTATCTCCCGCCGTCCATGTTCGACCTGCCGATGGACTACGAGGCCTTCGCCGAGGCCGGAGCGATGGTCGGCCACGGAGGCGTCGTCGTCTTCGACGAGACCGTCGACATGGCCGCCCAGGCCCGCTTCGCGATGGAGTTCTGCGCGGCCGAGTCCTGCGGCAAGTGCACGCCGTGCAGGGTCGGTTCGGTGCGCGGCGTCGAGGTCATCGACAGGATCGTGGCCGGCCGGGACCGGGACGAGAACCTCGCGCTGCTGGAAGACCTGTGCGACCTGATGACCGACGGTTCGCTGTGCGCGATGGGCGGGCTGACCCCGATGCCCGTGCGCAGCGCCCTCACCCACTTCCCTGACGACTTCCTCGACCGCGGCTCCGACACCGGGGCGAACGCCCTTCGGACCGGCGGCGCGAGGGGGGAGGGCACCGCATGACACTGCTCAAGGAACCCGACTTCGGAACCCCGGAACGCCCCGGCGAGGCCACGGTCTCGGTGGAGGTCGACGGGCTGGCGGTGACCGTCCCCGAGGGCACCTCGGTGATGCGCGCCGCCGCGCTCGCCGGCGTCGACATCCCCAAGCTGTGCGCCACCGACAGCCTGGAGCCGTTCGGCTCCTGCCGGCTGTGCGTCGTGGAGATCGACGGACGGCGGGGCACCCCGGCCTCCTGCACCACCCCGGTGGCGGACGGGATGTCCGTGCGGACCCAGACCCCGAAGGTGGAGAAGCTCCGCCAGGGCGTCATGGAGCTGTACATCTCCGACCACCCGCTCGACTGCCTCACCTGCCCCGCCAACGGCGACTGCGAACTCCAGGACATGGCCGGCGTGGTGGGCCTGCGCCAGGTGCGCTACGGCTACGAGGGCGAGAACCACCTGGACGCGGAGAAGGACACGTCCAACCCGTACTTCGACTTCGACCCCGCCAAGTGCATCGCCTGCTCCCGCTGCGTGCGCGCCTGCGGCGAGGTCCAGGGCACCTTCGCCCTCACCATCGAGGGCCGCGGCTTCGACTCCAAGGTCTCGCCCGGCGCCGCGGAGACGTTCATGGACTCCGAGTGCGTCTCCTGCGGGGCCTGCGTCCAGGCCTGCCCGACCTCCACCCTCCAGGAGAAGTCGGTGGTCCAACTCGGCATGCCGACCCGGTCCGTGGTCACCACCTGCGCCTACTGCGGGGTCGGCTGCTCGTTCAAGGCCGAGCTGCGCGGCGACGAACTCGTCCGCATGGTGCCGTACAAGGACGGCGGCGCCAACGAGGGCCACTCGTGCGTGAAGGGCCGCTTCGCCTTCGGCTACGCCTCCCACCCCGACCGGGTGCTGAAGCCGATGGTCCGCGACGCGATCACCGACCCCTGGCGCGAGGTCGGCTGGGACGAGGCCATCGGCACGGTCGCCCGCCGTCTGCGGGACATCCAGCGCCGGCACGGGCCGGACGCGATCGGCGCGATCTCCTCGTCGCGGTGCACCAACGAAGAGGTGTACGTCGTCCAGAAGATGGTCCGCGCCGCGTTCGGCAACAACAACGTGGACACCTGCGCCCGGGTCTGCCACTCGCCGACGGGATACGGACTCAAGCAGACCTTCGGCGAGTCGGCCGGAACCCAGGACTTCCGCTCTGTGGCCGAGGCCGACGTCATCATGGTGATCGGCGCCAACCCCACCGACGGGCACCCGGTGTTCGCCTCCCGGATGAAGCGGCGGCTGCGCGAGGGCGCGAGGCTCATCGTCGTCGACCCGCGCCGCATCGACCTGGTGCGCTCCCCGCACATCGAGGCCGCGCACCATCTCCAGCTGCGGCCCAGCACCAATGTCGCCGTCGTCAACGCCATGGCCCATGTGGTCGTCAGCGAGGGGCTGGTCGACCGGGCCTTCGTGGACGGCCGGTGCGAAGGGTTCGACGACTGGGCGGAGTTCGTCGCCCGGCCCGAGAACAGCCCGGAGGCCACCGAGCCGATCAGCGGGGTCCCCGCCGCCGAACTCCGGGCCGCCGCACGGCTGTACGCGACCGCGCCCAACGGCGCCATCTACTACGGCCTCGGCGTCACCGAGCACAGCCAGGGCTCGACCATGGTGATGGGCATGGCCAACCTCGCGATGGCCTGCGGCAACATCGGCCGCGACGGCGTCGGGGTCAACCCCCTGCGCGGGCAGAACAACGTCCAGGGCTCCTGCGACATGGGCTCCTTCCCGCACGAACTGCCCGGCTACCGGCACGTGTCCGACGACGCCGTCCGCGAGGTGTTCGAGCGGCTGTGGGGCGGCACGCTGCTCGCCGAACCCGGTCTGCGCATCCCCAACATGTTCGACGCCGCGATCGACGGGACGTTCCGGGGCCTGTTCGTGCACGGCGAGGACATCGCGCAGTCCGACCCCAACCTCCAGCACGTCACCGCCGCGCTCGAAGCCATGGAACTCGTCGTCGTACAGGACCTGTTCCTCAACGAGACCGCCAGGTTCGCGCACGTCTTCCTGCCCGGCGCCTCCTTCCTGGAGAAGGACGGCACCTTCACCAACGCCGAACGCCGGATCAACCGGGTGCGCGCGGTGATGAAGCCGAGGACGGGCCGCCACGAGTGGCAGATCGTCTGCGACATCGCCACCGCCATGGGCTACCCGATGGCGTACGACCACCCGTCCGCGATCATGGACGAGATCGCCGCGGTGACCCCGACGTTCACCGGGGTGTCCTTCGGCCTGCTCGACAAACTGGGCAGCGTGCAGTGGCCGTGCAACGCCACCGCCCCCGAGGGGACCCCGGTCATGCACGTCGACGAATTCGTGCGCGGCAAGGGCCGGTTCGTCGTCACCGCCTATGTGCCGACCAACGAGCGCAGCACCCGGCGCTTCCCGCTGGTGCTCACCACCGGGCGCATCCTCAGCCAGTACAACGTCGGCGCGCAGACCCGGCGCACCGGCAACGTCGCCTGGCATCCCGAGGACGTCCTGGAACTGCATCCGCACGACGCCGAGGTCCGCGGCATCACCGACGGGTCGCTGGTGACCCTGGCCAGCCGGGTCGGGCGGACGACGCTGCGGGCGGAGATCTCCGACCGGATGCCGGCCGGCGTCGTCTACACCACGTTCCACCATCCCGTGACCGGCGCAAACGTGGTGACCACCGAGAACTCGGACTGGGCGACCAACTGCCCCGAGTACAAGGTGACCGCCGTCCAGGTCGGCCTCGCGCGTCCGCTCGGACACGGGGACGGGGACGGCATGGGGGGACGGGCCGGGGACGGCGCGGCGGAACGGGCCGGGGACGGGACACGGGAGCCGGCCGGCGGCGCGTCGGGGCCGGCAGTCGGCGCAGCTGAGCCCGCAGCCGGCCCGCCCGAGCCCGCCGCCGGCGACGTCCTCACGGCGGTGGACTGAGATGACGACGACCGGGCCGCCCGAGCGCCGGATGGCCAACGACATCGCCGTGAACCTCGGTCATCTGCCCGGGGAGTCGGCCGCCGAGGCCGTGGCGGGAC
Organism: Streptomyces aureus; assembly: GCF_000725495.1. Taxonomy (GTDB): domain Bacteria; phylum Actinomycetota; class Actinomycetes; order Streptomycetales; family Streptomycetaceae; genus Streptomyces; species Streptomyces aureus_B. The sequence continues at coordinate 31,577 of NZ_JNZD01000013.1, read as the reverse complement.
ACATCGGCCGCTTCTGGGACCCCCGCATGCGCTCCCGGCTCCTGGCCCACGCCGAGGAGAACCCCGAGGGGCTGCACCCGCTGGTGATCGCCGCCGTACGGCTCCTGAGGGCCTCCCGGACGAGGGAGAACGGGCCGCGGACGGCCGGAGGAACAACCGTGACGACAGCATCCGCCCAAGGAGGATCCCGGACATGACCGCCCCCTCGACCCAGGAGACCGCGGCGAACGCCGACACCCGGACCGAGCTCACCGACGGCTACCACCTGGTCGTCGACGCGCTGAGGATGAACGACGTCGACACGATCTACGGGGTGGTCGGCATCCCGATCACCGACCTGGCCCGGCTCGCGCAGGCGCGCGGGATCCGCTACATCGGCTTCCGGCACGAGAGCAACGCGGGCCACGCGGCGGCGGCCGCCGGGTTCCTCACCAAGAAGCCGGGCATCTGTCTGACCGTGTCGGCGCCCGGGTTCCTCAACGGCCTGGTCGCCCTGGCCAACGCCACCACCAACTGCTTCCCCATGGTGCAGATCTCCGGCTCCAGCGAGCGCCATCTGGTCGACCTCCGACAGGGCGACTACGAGGAGATGGACCAGCTCGCCGCCGCGCAGCCGTTCTGCAAGGCCGCCTACCGGGTGAGCCGTGTCGAGGACATCGGCCGGGGCATCGCCCGCGCGCTGCGCACCGCCGTCTCCGGACGCCCCGGCGGGGTGTACCTGGACATCCCCGCCGCGGTGCTCGGCTCGGTCATGGACGCGGAGGCCGGCACGCGGACCCTGAGCCGTCTCGTCGACCCGGCGCCGCGCCAGTTCCCCGGGCCCGAGGCGGTGGACCGCGCGATCGAGCTGCTCGCGGGCGCCGAACGGCCGCTGCTGGTGCTCGGCAAGGGCGCCGCGTACGCGCGGGCCGACGACCGCGTCCGCGAGTTCGTGGAGTCCACCGGCATCCCGTTCGTGCCGATGTCGATGGCCAAGGGCCTGCTGCCCGACGACCATCCGCAGTCGGCGGCCACCGCCCGCTCGCTCGCCCTGAAGCGGGCCGATGTCGTCATGCTCGTCGGCGCACGCCTCAACTGGCTGCTGAACCACGGCGAGGCACCGCAGTGGAACCCGGACGCCACGTTCGTCCACGTCGACATCGAGGCCCGGGAGATGGACAGCAACCAGCCCATCGCGGCCCCGCTCGTCGGGGACATCGAGTCGGTGCTGGAGGCGATCGCCGAGCGCGCCAAGCCCGGCCGTATCTCGGCCCCCGCCGCCTGGCGCGCGGAACTGGGCGCGCGGTCGGCGCAGAACGTGGCGAAGATGGCGGAGCGGCTGAGGGCCGACCCGCACCCCATGCAGTTCATGGGCGCCCTGAAGGCCGTACGCGACGTGGTGCGCGAACACCCGGAGACGTACATCGTCAACGAGGGCGCCAACGCCCTGGACATCGCGCGCAACGTCATCGACATGCACGTACCGAGGCACCGTCTCGACAGCGGCACCTGGGGCGTCATGGGCATCGGCATGGGCTACGCGATCGCCGCCGCCGTCGAGAGCGGCGCCCCCGTCGTCGCCGTGGAGGGCGACAGCGCCTTCGGGTTCAGCGGCATGGAACTGGAGACGATCTGCCGGTACGGGCTGCCCGTCGTCACCGTCGTCCTGAACAACGGCGGTGTCTACCGCGGGGACGACGTCAACCCGCTCGGCGACGCGCCCTCCCCGACCACCCTCATGCTCACGGCCCGCCACGACCGCATGATCGAGGCGTTCGGCGGCAAGGGCTACCGCTCGACGACACCCGCCGAGGTCACCGCGGCCCTCACCGAAGCCCTGGCCTCCGGCGGCCCGGCCCTCATCGACTGCGCCATCGACCCCTCGGCCGGCACCGAGAGCGGCCACATCGCCCATCTGAACCCGAAGGGGATCACTGGCGGGAACATCGGGTCGGGCGGGAGGTGAGGGCGGACCGCCCGCCCGGGGGCGCGCAGGTCTGGTGATCGGGAACCCGGCGTGGGATCGTTTCGCGGTGACCGATATCGCCGCCGGAACGACCGCGTCGGGGCGGCCCGACGACCGCATACCGTCCGTCCTGCGCTTCACGACGGAGATCGTGGCCTGGGTGGCGACCCCCTGGGCCTTGTCCGACCGTTCGTGGTTGCTGGCCGTGGCTTCCGTCGTGCTGCTCATCGGTGCCCCGACCGTCTTCGCCACCCCGGGGGACAAGGCCAACGTCCTTGTCCCGGTGCCGGGTTGGGTGACCGTACTGCTGGTGCTGCTTCAGCTCGTCTCGGCGGTGGTGTTCTCGTGGCTCGCCTGGCCCGCCTGGGCGGCGGTCCCCGTCACCGTGCTGGCCGCCGCCACCTGTGTGACGGAGCGGCGGCGTTGGCGGTGGCTGTGGGGCAACGTGGTCTGACGTTTCGGGGCGCCGGGGCCGGTCCTCTTCAGCCGCTCACGCCGAAGTGGCTGCCCGTGGTCTCGCCGTCGTCCGTGAACGCCGCGGCGACACAGCGGAACACCCTCAGTCCCTCCGCCCATTGCGGGGCGGTCGGCGGGAGGACGTCCACGTCCCAGCGGGTGCCGTCCGAACGGCTCGCGGACGTCAGGGAGTTGCGCAGGACCTGCTGGGAGCAGAGCGCCTTCACGTCGGGATGCCGGACGAGATCCCGTGCGTTGTACGTCATCCCGTCCTTCGGCAGCGGGGCGATCGCGAAGGTCTCCCACACGTGTGCCGCGTGGCAGTCGGCGCGGCTCACCGTGATCGTCCCCGAGATGTCGGTGATGCCGCTCCAGCACTCGGGGGTCGTGACGCAGCGGCCGCCCACACCCTCGACGTCCGAGGCCGCACAGCCCCGCCGGGTGGTCCGGGTGCCGCCGAAGGCCGCGGCGGGGTCCGGCGTGACCTTGCCCGAGGCGCCGGGTGCCGGGGAACGCGTGGAGGAGGAGCCGGGGTGGTTCCCGGGCCCGTACTCCTGGACCACCCAGGTGACCGAGACGCTCACCGTGACCACCGCCGCCAGCACGCCGATCAGGCCCGGACCCCATCGGCGGGACCGGCGGCCCGCGGGCTCCGCGACGGTGGTCGTGCCGCCGCCGGCGCCCGAGGTGCGGTCGCGGGTGTCCTCGGTTCGGACACCGCCGCCCGACGTCCGGTCGTGGTCGTGGTCGTGGTCGTTTTCGGTTCGGTCGTCGTCGGGGGGCGGTCCTGTCGTTCCGCCTGCCGGGTCCGGGTCCGGGTCCGGGCCCGGGATTCGGGGGTCCGTGGGCGGTGGGGGGAGGGTGTAGGACGTGGGGGGTGTGTCCCGGTGGGCGGGGACGGTGGCAGCCGTACGGGACGCCGGTCCGAACGCTCCCCGGACCGCGCCGTCGAGGTCGACGGCGGCCAGGGCGTCCCGCAGTGCCGTCGCGTCCGGCAGCCGGGAGGAGGGGTCTGTATCCAGGGCGTGCCTGAGCACGTCGTTGAGGGCGCTCGGCACCCCGGGCAGGTCGGCGTAGGGCCAGGTGTGCCGCACGATGAGTTCCGCGAGGCTGAGCTGGGTGCCGTCGTCGGGGTGGTGCGGCGGACGGCCGCGCAGGAGGGCGTAGAGCGTCGCGGCGAGCGAGTAGACGTCGCCCGTCGTGGTGGGCTCCGCCAGGTGGAAGGCCTCGGGCGGGGCGTAGGCCGGGGTCAGCGCCTCGCGGGTCACCGACAGGTCCTGGCCCGGCCTCGGCATGGCGGCCAGGCCGAAGTCGGTGAGGGCGGCGGCTCCGTACCGGTTGACCATGATGTTGCCCGGCTTGATGTCACGGTGCAGCACCCCGGCGGAGTGCGCCGCGGCCAGCGCGTCGGCGATGCCGAGCCCGATGTTCCGGGCCTCCTCGACGGCGAGCGGTCCACGGCGGAGCAGCCGGTCGCCGAGCGAGCCGCCGGGGCAGAGCTCCATCACCATGTACGGGCGGCCGTCGGCGAGGACGCCCGCGTCGTGGACCGGGACCACGTGCGGGTGCCCGGACAGCCGGCCCGCCGCCGTGACCTCGCGCAGGAAACGCTGCCGGTCGCGGTCCGAGACCAGCGTCCTGCTGTCGACCTTGAGCGCCACCTCCCGGCCCACCGCCAACTGGTGTGCCCGGTAGACCGTGGCGAAGCCGCCCCGGCCGAGGACCTCCCGGATCTCGTATCCGGTCAGTTCCACGTGTTCGTACCGCATGGTGCCGTCATCCCCCAACGCACAGCCCGCCCACGGCATACCGTCCGGCCGGGGACCGCGCAGACTCTAGCCCAGGCGCCCGCGCGCTCACGCGTCGCCGTCGAGTTCGGCGAACCCGTCGAGCAGGGCCGCGGCCGTCGTCACGTCGTCGGTGAGGGGGCGGTCCCGCATGTCCGGGTCCAGTGCCGCCGCCGCGCGGAGGTAGGCGCGGCCCGCCGTGGTTCCGGGCGCGGGCGCCGTGCCGCGCAGTCGCAACGCCCTGACGGCGGCCACGAGTTCGCAGGCAAGGACCAGCCGGTACGGCTCCGCTGCCCGCAGCGACTTGCGGGCCGCCTGGGTCGAGAAGGTCGCCGCCTCCTCCATGCCCTGGGACAGCACCGCGTGTCCGAGCGCGGCCGGGGTGGCGCACGCCTGGATCTCGGCGAGGGCCGAGGCGGCGCTGTACTCCAGGATCATCATCCCGGACCCGGCCGAGGAGGAGTCGGCGAGGTAGGAGCGCAGGCCCGTCAGTCCGGGGCGGCCGAGCGCGGACAGCCGGGCCGCCGAGAGGCGGGCCGTCCCGAGCACGGCGAGGCCCAATTGGTCGAGCGCGAGGGTGAGCGGTGCGGTGAAGAAGCCGCCGTGGTGCAGGGCGACGGGAGCGCCCGTGCGGTCGTCCCAGCCGATGAGCGGGTTCTCGGTGGCGGAGTTGAGGTCGATCGACAGCACCCGCTCCAGGCCGGACCACGCCTCCATCGCGGGGCCGTGGGCCTGCGGGAAGCACCGGAATCCGAAGGGGTCCTGCACCCGGGCGGGCAGAGTCTTCTCCACCCGGTCCTGCACCCGGTTCTCGACCCCGGCCGGCAGGCGGTTCTCCACCGGGGCCGGCACACGGTCCTGCCTCCGGCCCGCGCGACCCGGCGGGACCGTCCCGCCGAGCAGGGCTGTTCCAGGTTCGGTCGTCCCGCCGAGCAACGCCGCTTCGGGCTGGGGCATCCCGCCGAGCAGCGCCGTTCCGCCTCCGGTCGATGCGCCGAGCGCGTCTCGGACGCGGGCCGCCGCGCGGGCGGTCGACGGGTGCGGGTGGGCCGCGTGGACCTCGGGTGCGTACGGTTCCAGGGAGCCGTCCACCGCGCACAGGGAGAGCGCCGCCACGATGTGGGCGGCGCGCAGGGGGACGCCGAGGTCGTGCCAGGCGAGCGCGGCCTGCCCGAGGGTGAGGGCGTTGCTGCTCAACAGCGCCAGCGCGTCGCCCCGTCGGAGCGGAAGGCTCTCGGGGACGGGCCGCTCGGGCGACAGGCCGTCCACGAAGCGGCCCGCGGAGTCCGCGCGGTCCCGCGTCCAGGTGTCATGGCCGAACATCGCGAGCCCGAGCCGGGCCAGCGCCGTCAGGTCACCGGTGCCCACGGACCCGTACTCGGGCACCCGGGGATGTACTCCCGCCCGCAGGGCGTCCGCGAGCGCCGTGGGTATCTCGGGGCCCAACCCCGAGCCCGCCGCGAGGAGTTGATTGGCGCGCACCACCATCATCGCGCGGACCTGCCGGGCCGGCAGGGCGGCCCCCGCACCGCCCGCGTGGCTCAGCAGCAGCCGCAGGTCGTGGCCGGCGCCGTCGTGCTCCTCGACCGGCAGTCCCCGGTGCGCCCCCACACCGGTGCTGCGCCCGTAGACGCGGGCCCCCTCCGCCGCGAGCCGTTCGGCCGCCCGCCGGGTGTGTTCCATGGCCGCGAGCGCCACCGGGGACAGGGCGGGCGGCTCCGCTCCGTCGGCGACCCGGGCCACCGTGGCGGCGTCGAGTCCCCGGCCGTCGATCGGAGTGCCGGGCGGCGCGCTCTCCGTGACCGGGTGTTCGGTGACCGGGCCGCCGGTGGCGGCGTCGGCCGTGCGCTCGAGCATGCCGGACGTTCTTTCTCCTGAGCCATGTGCCATGTGCTGTACGCCATGCGCTGTACGCCATGCGCTGTGCGCCATGTGCTGTGCGCCGCGCGCTGTGTTCGGCGCCGTCTTGCCGGGAGGCCGGACCGGGGGGCCTGTCCTCTTCACGGGGACGGCAGTCCGGGATGCCTGTCCGGGATGCCTGTCCGGGGTGGCGGTGCGGGCGGCCCGGCCGGGAGTTCGGTCTCCCGGCCCGGGGCCACCCGTCAGCCCCCCGCGGGTCCCGGCGTCAGCTCAGGCCCGCCGAGGCCAGCCAGTTCTTGGCCACGTCCAGCGGGTCCTTGTTGCCGTTCTGCACGTCACCGTTGAGCTTGACCAGGGTGTCGGTGTCGAGCTTCGACGAGACGTCGTTGAGGACCGAGACACCCGCCGCCGGCAGACCGCTCCGGAAGGTCAGCGGCGTCACGTTCTCGAACCCGAAGAGGTTCTTCGGGTCCTGCAGCACGACGAACTTGTTCTTGCCGATGCCCGGGTCGGTGGTGAAGACGTCGGCGGCCTGGATGTTGTTCTTCTGGAGGGCCGTCACCGTGAGCGGGCCGCCCGCATCCAGCGCCTTGAAGCTCTTGAAGTCCAGCCCGTAGAGGGACTTCAGGCCCTTCAGGCCCTGCTGCCGCGTCTGGAACTCGGGAGAGCCGCCGACGACCATGTCCTTCGCCACGTCGGCGAGGTCGCTGATGCTCGACTTGGCCGTGAGGTTGTACTTCTTGGCCGTCTCCTCGTTCACCGCGATGGCGTCCTTGTCCTGTGCCTCGGACGGGACCAGCAGCGAGAGCTTCGGGTCGAGCTTCGCGGAGATGGCCTGGTTCGTCTCGTCGACGGACTTCGGCGCGGCCTTGGCGTCGAGATAGGCGAGCAGTGCGCCGTTGTACTCGGGAAGGACCGTGATCGTACCGTTCTTGATCAGGCCGTACGTGGTCTCGCGGCTGCCGATGTTCAGTTTGTAACTGACCTTGATTCCCTTGGACTTGAGCGCCTCGCCGTAGATGTCGGCGAGCAGGATGCTCTCGGGGAAGTTGTTGGAACCGACCACGACCGTACCGGCCTTGGCGGTGTCGCCCTTCAACGGGTCTTTGGCGTCCGAGTCGTTGGAGGAGCCGCAGCCCGTCAGCGCGGCGGCGGCCACAACCAGCAGGGAAACAGCGGAAGTTGCAGTGGTTCGAGTGCTTCTGGCGATGGTCACGTTGGTCATCCAGACTTGGCAATCGGTGGGGCGGAGGAAGCTGGTCGGGCGCGGGTGACGGTCCTGACGATCCAATCGAGCCGCCTCAACTACCGTCAAGACACGAATAGATCACTGATGGGGACCGTACAGCTTCAGCCTGTAGGCGCAACGTGACCGATACGGGAGCGAATCAGGCGTCCTGACGGGCCACTTTTAGGTTGATCATGGCCGTACTCTGACGGCAGCCGCTAGTGTTGGCCGCGTCGAGGGCCCCCTTCCACTTGTCGGCCCGATCGCGTTCGCTCGTGACCACTGATCCACGCAGGCCCTGCTCTCGGGCTTCCAACGGGGAATGAAGTCAAGGAGGTTGGGTGCCCGCGCACAGAAAAGCCGCCTCGGGGCCGCCGGCAACGGCTCTCGGGACCGGCCGGACACCGTCCCTGCTGGACCGCTGGCCCTTCCGCCGGAAGCTCAACGTCCTGGTGATCGTGCCGCTCGCCGTCATCTCCGTGATGCTCGCCTACGTCGTCTCCGGCGAGATGGGGCGGGCCCGGTCCGCCGCCGACACCGCCCGGCTGGTGCGCGACAGTGTGCAGGTGACGAAGCTCATCGACGCCGTGCAGACCGAGCACCGGCAGGCCCTGCTGGTCTCCCTGCGCTACGAGGCGGCCGGCTCGGGCAAGAGCGCGCCGGACACGGCCGCCTATCTGGCGGCGCAGGACAAGGTCAGCGTCCGCATCGCCGCCGTCCGCTCCGTCTACGGCGACCGGTTGCCGGACGGCGAGGCGCAGGCACTGAAGGAACTCGAAGGCCTGGACAGCCTCCGCCAGACCGTCGAGCAGGGTCCGATCCCCGCCGACAACATCGACCCGGCGTACGGATCGGTGATCGAGGGGCTCATCGACGGCCTCGGTCTCGGCCGGTCGGGCAGCGAGTCCTCCTCCTCGGCGGGCGGTCTGCTCGACGCGCTGCTGCGCGCGGACACCGCCCACGCCTCCTTCGAGACCAGCGTGTTCGCCGCCCGCACCCGCGATGCCAACGCGCTGATCGAGTTCACCGCCGCCGTCGGCGACTACGAGCAGTACACCTACCAGGCCGACCGGTTCACCCGGTTCGCCGGCCCGGAACAGGGCACCGATCTCGCCCAGATCGAGCACAGCCCCTACCAGAGCGTCATCGCCCAGCACTGGGCCGCGCTCCAGGTCGACCCCGGAGCGCTGGTCGCCGAGAACGCGACCCAGTTGCGGGCCGCGCTCGGCGAGGCACTGCGCGCGGGTCCCACGTACGAGCGGCAGGCCGAGAACCGGCTGAAGATCGTCCAGTCGCTGATCGGCGAGATCGCCGGGAGCGCCCAGGACGCGTCGAACGCCGCCTGGTGGCGGGTCCTGTGGCTGATCGCCGGCAGCCTGGCCGCCTTCGCCGCCTGGCTGATGTTCTCCGTACTCACCCGGCGCTCCGTCGTCCGGACCGTACGCACCCTCACGGCCGCGGCCCAGCACGTGGCCGGCGCGGCCAAGACCGAACTGGCCCGCGTCGCGGACGACGACGCCGACGACGCGAGCCCGCCGCGACTGGAGGCCGTCCCGGTCCCGGTGCGCGACGAGATCGGCGAACTGGCCGAGGCGTTCAACCAGGTCCAGGTCACCGCCGGCGCGCTGCTGGCACGCCAGGTCGTCAGCCGGCGCAACATCGCCGAGATGTTCGGCAACGTCGGACGCCGCGTCAGCAATCTGACCGCACGTCAACTCGCCCTGATCGACTCGGTGGAGCGTGGCGAGACCGACCCCGAGGTGCTCGACCGGCTCTACCGCATCGACCACATCGCCGTCCGTCTCCAGCGCAACGCCGACAGCCTCATGCTGCTCGCCGGGATCAGCGAGACCGGTCTCAACACCGAGCCGATGCGGCTCAGCAACATCGTCCGCGCCTCGCTCGGCCAGATCGAGGGCTACCAGCGCGTCACCCCGCACGCCGAGGGCGATGTCACCGTCGTCCCCGACATCGTCGGCGATCTGACGCTGATGCTCGCCGAACTCCTGGAGAACGCCGTGATGTTCTCCCCGGCGACCAGCGGAGTCGAGGTCGTCCTGCGGCCCCGCCACCAAGGGGGCGGAGCCCTCGTCGAGATCATCGACCACGGACTCGGGATGAGCCCCGAGCGGCTGGAGCAGGAGAACGCCCGGCTGATCCGGCGCGAACGCCTCGACCTGGCGCCGACGGAGGTCCTCGGTCTGTTCGTGGTCGGCGGTCTGTCCCGGCGCTGGGGCATCGAGGTGGCGCTGTCCCGTACCCCGGGCGGGGGTGTCACCGCCACCGTCGCGGTGCCCGCGACCCATCTCGTGTCCGGTGACCCGGGCTCCGCCGCCGTGCGGGCCCCGCGGATCGAGCCGCCCGCGCGCCGCTCCGGCCCGGCCGAGCCGCGCAGGGCGCAGGTCGAGGCCCCGCCCGGACCCGCGGGCCTGCCCCGCCGGGTGCCCGCCTGGTCCAGGACCGGGGAGTCCCCGGGCCACGCCCGCCGTTCGGAGACGGCGGACAGCGGTGCGGAGCGGGCGACGACACACGGCGGCCTCCGCCCCGGCGCCGCACCCGGGTCCACAGCACCCACCGGCCCTCGCCCCGGCGCCGCACCTGGCACCACGGCGCCCACCGGTCCCCGCCCCGGCGCCGGACCCGAGGGCGCGCCGTTCGCCGGGTCCGGTCCTGCTGCCGGTCCCGAGGCCGCGCCGTTCAGCGGCCCCCTTCCCGGCTCCGGAGCCGAGGCCGATCCGTTCAGCGGCTCCCGTCCCGGCGCCGGTCCCGGGACCGCGGTACCCACCGGCTCCCGCCCGGGTGTCGGCCCCGGAGAGGATCCGTTCACCGGCTCACAGTCCGGCGTCGGCGCCGATTCGTTCACCGGCTCCCGTCCCGGCTCCGGACCTGAGGCTGATCCCTTCGCCGGCCCCCGGCCCGCTGTCGGCGCCGAGGCCGATCCGTTCACCGGTTCCCGGCCCGGCGCGGGTGCGGAGGGCGCGCCGTTCACCGGCTCCCGCCCCGGTGCCGGTGGCGAGGGTGCACGTTTCCCAGGCACCCGTCCCGGCGCCGGTCCCGAGGCCGCGCGGTTCCCCGACGCCCGTCCCGGCGCCGGACCCGAGGGCGGCGCACGGTTCACCGGCCCCCGCCCTGGCGCCGGCCCCGAAGGCGCGCCGTTGACGAGCCGCCGCCCCGGTGTCGGCCCCGGGACCACGGTGCCCACCGGCTCCCGCCCCGGTGCAGGACCGGAGGCCGCCCCGTTCGGCGGGTCCCGGACCGGAGCCGGGTACGGGGCCACGCCGCCCGCCGGCCCCGAGCGGCCCGGGGAGGCCGGTCCGTTGCGGCGCAGGGTGCGCGGCGCGACGCTGCAGTCGGCCACCGCGTCGAGCCGGCTGCCCCGCCCCGCCGCACCACCGCCCCATCGCAGACCCCCGTCCTGGCAGCCCACGGACGCCGAGGCGGCCCGCTCCGAGATCGACGAGTTCGAGGCCGCCGTCCTGCGGGCCGAACGCGAGAGCGCGGCCGAGGACCACACGACCGCGGTGACCCGGCCGGGCGGCAGACCCGGCGCCCCGGCCGGTCCCGATCCCCAGAACAGAAGACCCTCTTCCCCGGAAGGCATGAGCACGTGACCATGTGGACAGGCGGGCCCGAGTCCCCCACAGCGGAATCCACGGCGGACGTGAGGACCGCCGCTGCCGACTTCAACTGGCTGCTCAACCGGTTCGCCACAGAGACGGCCGGAGTCGTCGACGTGATCGGCGTGTCCTCCGACGGACTGCTCATCGCGGTCTCCCAACTGCGCGGCCAGGCCGACTCCGAGCGGCTCGCGGCGATCGTCTCCGGCATCACCAGCCTCGCCATGGGGGCCTCCGGCAACTACGGCCTCGGGGGCCTCAACAAGGTCATCATCGACCTGGAGGAAGGGCACGTCCTGGTGTCCTCGCTCGGCGCCGGAGCGGTCCTCGGAGTCGTCGCCTCGAAGGAGGCGAAGCTCGGCAACATCGCCTACGAGATGACCCTGTTCGCCAACCGGGCCGGCGCGGTGCTCAGCCCGCAGTTGGTGATGGAGCTGAAGAGGACCGTGGGGATCGCCCCGGCCGGCTGATGTCCGACGGCGCGTCACATGACCGGTGACGCGCCGCGACCTGAAGGGGGAGGACGTGATGACGTCCGGCGAGGCAAGGGGCGGAGGTGAGGGCGCGTGGAGCACGGAGCGCCCTGCCTCGGTCGTCCGGCCGTTCCTGCTGACAGCGGGACGGATCGCCGGCGGGGACAGCCTCGTCCCGCCGATACCGATCGAGACGCAGGTGGTGGCCACCGATGCGGGGCTGGCGACACTGGACCGCTTCGTCTTCGATCAGCACCGCGACATCATCACGGTCTGCCGCGAGCCGCAGTCGCTCGCGGAGATCGCCGCGAGACTGAGGATGCACTTGAACGTGGTCCGGGTCCTCGCCGACGATCTCCGCGCCGACGGTCAACTGGCCCTGTACGCGCCGCAGGCCCGCTCCCACCGTGATGTCTCCGTTCTGAAAAGGGTGATCGATGGTCTCCGAGCTGTCCCCGACTCCCGGGGCGCGATCCGTGAGGGATGACGACGGGCGTCCCCAGCCGCCGCTGCCGGTGAAGATGGTGATCGCGGGCGGCTTCGGCGTGGGCAAGACCACGACGGTGGGGGCCATCTCAGAGATCGAACCGCTCACCACCGAGGCGTCGATCACCTCGGTCGCCGCCGGTGTCGACGACCTCACGCACACCCCGGAGAAGGTGACGACGACGGTCGCCATGGACTTCGGCTGCGTCACGCTCGACCCGACCCTGAAGCTCTATCTGTTCGGCACCCCCGGGCAGGAGCGCTTCGGGTTCATGTGGGACGACCTCGTCGAGGGCGCGCTCGGCGGACTCGTCATCGTCGACACCCGGCGCCTGGACGACTGCTACGCGGCCGTCGACTACTTCGAGCACCGCGAGATCCCCTTCGCGGTCGCCGTCAACGCCTTCGACGGCAAGATCGAACACGATCTGGACGACGTGCGATGGGCCCTGGACGTCGCCGACCACGTGCCGCTCACCGTGTTCGACGCCCGCGACCGGGGTTCCGTACGGGACGCCCTGCTCGTCGTCCTCGAACACGCCCTGGCCAGGGCCGAGGGCTGAGCGCGGACGGGGACGGCCGGAAGCCGTCCCCGTCCCCGCCCGAGTCCCGAGTCTCGGGTCCCTACGCCGCCCGGCGCCTGCGCACGCCCGGGGACACCGCCACCCGGCCCACCGCCCAGAACAGCACCAGCACCAGCAGCGCCAGCAGGGCCGTGAGCGCGGCCCCGCCGGCCACCTTCTCGTAGTTGTGCTGGTAGAGGCCGTCCAGGATGTACCGGCCGACCCCGCCCAGGGACACGTACGCCGCGATCGTGGCCGTCGAGACGATCTGGATCGTGGCCGAGCGCAGCCCGCTGAGGATCAGGGGGAGCGCGGCCGGGACCTCCACCTGGAAGAGGATCCGCGCCTCCGGCATGCCCATGCCCCGGGCGGCGTCGACGGGGGAGGGGTCCACGGTACGGATCGCCTCGTACGTGGTGATGAGAATGGGCGGGATCGCCAGCACCACGAGCGGGATCATCACCGGCACGATGCCCAGACCCAGCCAGACGAACATCAGGACCAGGAGTCCGAAGGTCGGCAGCGCGCGCGCCCCGGCGGACAGGAAGGCGAGCACGTCGCCGCCCCGCCCGGTGTGCCCGGTGACCAGACCGACCGGCAGCCCGATGGCCGCTGCGATCCCGAGGGCCCCGGCCGTGTACTGGAGGTGTTCCCACACGCGCTGCGGGATGCCGTCGTAGCCGTGCCAGTGGGATCCGTCGTTGAAGAAGGACTGCATGAAGTTCAGTACGTTCACGAGGCGCCCTCCGCGGTGCGCGCGGGGGAGTCGCCGGACGTGGCCCCGGAGCGCCCGGCGGCCGCGCGGCCGGAGGGCGGCTGCCAGGGGGTGAGGACCCGCCGGAGCAGGACCAGCAGGGCGTCGATCACGATCGCGAGGACGGCGGTGGTGACCACCGACGTCACCGCGAGCCGCGGCAGCCGGTACAACTGCGCGTAGGTCAGCAGGTTGCCGAACGCGCCCTGGTTGCCGATCAGCGCGCCGACGCTCACCAGGCTGATGCTGGAGGCGACGGCCACCCGCAGCCCGGCCAGGATCGCCGGTACGGCGATGGGCAGTTGGACCTGGAAGTAGCGGCGCACGAGGCCGATGCCCATCGCCGAGGCGGCGGCGTTCGTCTCCTCGGGGACCGAGCGGACCCCGTCGACCACCGCCGGGACGAGCACCACGAGGCTGTACAGGCACAGCGGGATCATCACCGTCAGCCGGCTCAGCCCGGTGTAGTCGATGAGGACCACGAAGAAGGCGATCGAGGGGATCGCGTAGAGCACCGTCGAGGTCCACAGCACCGGCGCGTACAGCCAGTCGTAGTGGACGCACAGCAGCCCGATCGGCAGGGCCAGCAGCAGCCCGGCCAGCACGGGCAGGAGTGCCTCCTCCAGATGAAGGACGATCAGGCTTCCGTAGCTGTTCTGGATGGCGCTCGGTATGTGGAAGAACCCGTTCATCGCCCGGCCTTCACCGCCGCCGCGTCCTGCGGCGCGTCCGCCTTCCGGCCGCGCCGGGCCGCCCGGATCGCCGCGGCGATCCGTTCCTGCCCCACGACCCCGAGGACCTTCCCGGAGGAGTCCACGCCGACGGCGAGTCCGGTCGGTGACAGCACGGCCCGGTCCAGGGCGACCCGCAGCGAGTCGCGGCCCACCTCGAAGCTCGGGCCGGCCGGTTCGAGGGTCTTCGTGTCCCCGTCCCAGTCGTCGGGTTCGGTCCAGCCGAGCGGCTTGCCGTCCGTGTCCGTGACCAGCACGGACGTCCCCTCGGGCAGGCGTTCGGCGGTCTCCCGCCGGTCGGAGCCGAGGGGGAGGAGGAGCGAGCTGTCGAGTTCCAGGTCACGGGTGGACAGGAACGACAGACCGCGGATGCCCCGGTCCGAGCCGAGGAACTCCTCGACGAACGGATCGGCCGGGGCCGAAAGGATCTCGTCGGGGGCAGCGAACTGTGCGAGCCTGCCGCCGGTGCGCAGCACGGCGATCCGGTCGCCGATGGTGATCGCCTCGTCCATGTCGTGGGTGACGAACACGATCGCCTTGCCCAGTTCGCTCTGGATGCGCAGCAGTTCCTCCTGAAGGCCCCGGCGCACCACGGGGTCGACCGCGGAGAACGGCTCGTCCATGAGGAGGATCGGCGGGTCCGCCGCCAACGCCCGGGCGACGCCGACCCGTTGCTGCTGACCGCCGGAGAGCTGGTACGGATAGCGGCGGGCCATGGCCGGGTCGAGGCCGACCCGCTCCATGAGGTCCGCGGCCCGCTCGCGGGCGCGCTGCTTGGACCAGCCGAGCAGCCGGGGAACGGTGGCGATGTTGTCCAGGATCGTCCGGTGCTGGAAGAGACCGGCGTTCTGGATGACGTAACCCATGGAACGGCGCAGGGTGTTGACCGGCCGGTCGCGGATGTCCTGGCCGTCGACGCGGATCGTGCCGCCGCTCGGCTCGATCATACGGTTGATCATGCGGAGCGTGGTGGTCTTGCCGCAGCCCGAAGGTCCGACGAGAACGGTGATGGAGTGGTCCGGTATCTGGAGGGACAGGCGATCGACGGCCACCGTGCCGTCGGCGTATCGCTTGCTGACATCTTCGATGGCTATCAAGCGTCGAAACCCTTCGGGAACGGCCTTGCCCGCGCGTGGCGCGATCACGTGCACGAGAAGTGCGTAGTCTAGTCAGTCCTTGTTCGTTCCCGGCCATGACAGATCGTGAATGTCGTGCGTACGTCCGCTATTTCAGGGCGCGCCGAGGACCGGTCCCGGAGGCCCCTCCGGTGGCGAGCCGGTCGCCGCGCAGGACCCGCAGATGGAGCGCGGCCCAGGTGCGCAGCGGTCGCCACGCCTGTGAGATCTCGGTCAACTCGCGCTCGGTTCCGTACTGTTCGGCGATCTCCGCGGCGAGCCTCGGTTCCTGCGTCGGCAGGACGTCCGGGTGGTTCGCGCCCCGGACGACGACGAGTTCGGCGGCGAAGGCGCCCAGCCCCTTGGCCTGTCGGACCTGGTGCATCGCCTCCCGCGGTTCCAGGGAGCGCAGTCGGGCGCCGTCGAGCACGCCGTCGAGCGCGGCCCGCGCCACGGAGTGCAGGTACTCGGTCTTGCGCCAGGGCAGTTCGGCGTCCAGGCGGAGCAGGGCCGCGGGTGCCGGGAACGCGCCGCCGGTGCCGTACTCGCAGATGAGGTCCTCCCGCATGCGGCGGGCCGCGGGCATCCCGGTGCGCTGGGTCAGCACCGCCCAGCAGGCGGCTTCGTACGGAGAGTGGAAACCGCACGGCCGCAGTCCCGGCCGGCGTGCCTGGATCCGGCCGATCACCGGGTCGCGGTCGCCGACCCCGGGCCAGCCGCGGGCGTCGACGTCCAGGGCGAGGAAGCGGCGCACCTGCTCGGCGGCGGCGTCCAGATCCCCGTCACCCGTGACCGTGATGCGGGCGGTGGACCCCTGCTGGGTCACCTCGGCCGTGACCTGCCGCCAGTCGGTGTCGGCGGGGAAGACGGTCCGCAGCGCCGCCCCCGCGCCGTCCCGGGGCCCGGCGGGCGGTACGGGCGCCATCTCCTCCCAGAACTCCCTGCTGTTCTCCAGGGACCAGGGACCTGTCACCTCGAACTCGGCCGTGTGCCGCGCCATACCGGACCTCCCGCTCGGGACACGTTCTCCGTGTCGACGAGCCCTACTGTGGAGGCGATACCTGACAGTCTCTGTCAGCTATTACGGGCGGCCGTCGGAAGATCTACGAGCGGCCGGCGGAAACCGCGCTGACCAGTTCCCGCGACGGCACGCGCTCGTGACGCTCACGGCTCTCGGGGGCCGCCTGCGCGAGCTCCTGCCCGCCCTGCCGCCACAGCCACAGGATGTCGCGGCCGAACGACCACACCAGCAGCCCGAGCGCCGTCAGCACGGCCGCCATCTCCACGTCGTACGGCAGCAGTCCGGAGCCCGCGACCAGCAGGATCACGCCCTGGAGGGCCGCCACCGTCTTGCGCGCCATGCTCGGCGGCAGCTCGCCGTTCAGCCACGGGAGCACCCGGGCGGCGGCGACGAAGACGTAGCGCATGGTGCCGATCAGCAGCACCCACGGACCCAGCGACATGCCGACGTACACGCTCAGCACGAGGATCAGGAACGCGTCCACCTCCATGTCGAAGCGGGCGCCGAGCGCCGAGGAGGTGCCGGTGCGCCGGGCGACCTTGCCGTCGACGCCGTCCAGGATCAGGGCCACCGCCGTCAGACCGACCAGCAGGCTCACCGGGGGCGAACTCTCGAAGGAGTCCGCGACCAGCGCGGTGACACCGCCGACCAGGATGGCGCGGCCGAGCGTGACCCGGTTGGCGGGTCCGAAGGAGCGGGGCCGGGTGCGCCGCAGTGCACGGGTGAGCACCGCCCACGTGGCGAAGGCGAACACCAGGCCGGTCAGCCAGCCCGCGGGCCCCATCCCGATCGCCGTCCCCAGCAGGGCCAGGACCAGGAGCTGCACGCCGGCTCCCACCATGGTCTCCTGCTGGGGGAGCCTTGCGCCGTACATGTTGTTCAGGGCCACCGCAGATCCTCCGGCCGAATGACAGATTCGATCATCGCCGCGTACCGTGTGCGCGACTTGTCACTGCTCCGTACGTGAAGATCTGCGGAATCGTTCAGGGGGACGCTCATGGAACTCACAGCTCGCGCCTTCTGGCTCGCCGCGCCGGGCCGTGGCGAGATCCGTGACATCACCCTCGACGCGCCCGCGGAGGGCGAGGTGCTGGTCCGGGCGCTCTACTCCGGGGTCAGCCGTGGCACCGAGACGCTCGTGTTCCGCGGGGGAGTGCCGGAGAACCAGTACGCCTCGATGCGCGCCCCGTTCCAGGAGGGCGACTTCCCCGCTCCGGTGAAGTACGGCTATCTGAGTGTCGGCCAGGTGGAGGAAGGACCCGCGCACCTCGTCGGACGGACGGTCTTCTGCCTCTACCCGCACCAGACCCGCTACGTCGTCCCGGCGAGCGCCGTCACCCTCGTGCCCGAGTCGGTGCCCGCCTCCCGCGCGATCCTCGCCGGCACGGTCGAGACCGCGGTGAACGCCCTGTGGGACGCGGCCCCGCTGGTCGGCGACCGGATCGCCGTGGTCGGCGGCGGCATGGTCGGCTGCTCGGTCGCGGCGCTGCTCGCCCGTTTCCCCGGCGTGCGGGTCCAGCTCGTCGACGCCGACCCGGCGCGCGCAGAGACAGCCCGCGCGCTCGGCGTCGACTTCGCGCTCCCCGAGGACGCCGGGGGCGAACGGGACCTGGTCGTGCACGCGAGCGCCACCGAGGCCGGACTGAACCTCGCGCTCGGCCTGCTCGCCCACGAGGGCACCGTCATCGAGCTGAGCTGGTACGGGGACCGCCGGGTCGCCCTGCCGCTCGGGGAAGCGTTCCATTCCCGCCGGCTGACCCTGCGCAGCAGCCAGGTGGGGTCCGTCTCCCCCTCCGCCCGGGCCGGACGCACGTACGCGGACCGTCTCGCGCTCGCCCTCGACCTTCTCGCCGACCCGGCCTTCGACGCCCTGGTCACCGGCGAGTGCTCCTTCGGCGAACTCCCCGGCGTGATGGGGAAACTGGCCTCCGGATCGATACCCGCCCTGTGTCACCGGGTCGCCTACGAAGAGGTTTGAGCCGACGAGAACCGGCCTGACCTCTGCGGACTCCGAAGAAAGGGCAACACGCGGCTGAACAAGGTGAACCGGACAGCCGTACTACACGACGTGATCCCGGCAGAGGATCAGACGCACCGCACCTGGAGGGTCGTCCGTTGTTCAGCATCACCGTCCGCGATCACCTGATGATCGCCCACAGCTTCCGTGGCGAGGTCTTCGGACCCGCGCAGCGCCTTCACGGGGCGACGTTCCTGGTGGACGCCACCTTCCGGCGCCCCGAGCTGGACGACGACAACATCGTCGTCGACATCGGACTGGCCACGCAGGAGCTCGGCGCCGTCGTGAGCGAGTTGAACTACCGCAACCTCGACAGCGAGCCGGACTTCAAGGACACCAACACCTCGACCGAGTTCCTGGCGAAGGTCATCGCCGACCGGCTCGCCGACCGTGTGCACGCCGGAGCCCTCGGCGCGGGCGCCCACGGCCTCGCGGGCATCACCGTCACCCTGCACGAGTCGCACATCGCCTGGGCGAGTTACGAGCGTGACCTGTGACCGACGTGACCCTCGACAAGGCGTCCCCGCTGTCCGGCCGTGCCGCACAGGCCGCCGGCCCCGGTGCCCTGAACTACGTGCCCGTGCAGAACGCGGCTCTCAAGAACGCCGAGATCATCCCCATGTCCCTGCGCACCGTGCACTTCGTCATGCCGGGCGGCGTCGACGACCCGGCCACGCCGAGCGGCGGCAACGCCTACGACCGCCGGCTCTGCCTCGACCTGCCCGGCTTCGGATGGCAGGTCGAGCGCCACGTCCTCGACGGTGAATGGCCGCGCCCCGGCGCGAACGCCCGCACCGAACTCGCCCGGACCCTGGCCGACCTGCCCGACGGCACCGTCGTCCTCCTCGACGGGATCGTCGCCTGCGGAGTCCCCGAGATCGTCGCCCCCGAGGCCGACCGGCTGCGCCTCGTGGTCCTCGTCCACCTGCCGCTCGGCGACGAGACGGGCCTGGAGCCCGCCGTGGCCGCCGAGCTGGACGCCCTGGAACGTACGACCCTGCGGGCCGTGTCCGCCGTCGTCGCCACCAGCGAATGGGCCGTCCGCCGGCTCGTCGCCCACCACGGCCTGGCTCCCGACCGGGTCCACGCCGCCGCGCCCGGCGCCGACATCGCCCCGCTCGCCTCCGGCACCGACGGTGTCTCCCGGCTGCTGTGCGTCGCCTCGGTCACGCCGCGCAAGGGCCAGCACCGGCTCATCGAGGCCCTCGCCACCGTCACCGACCTGCCCTGGAGCTGCGTCTGCGTCGGCGGGCTCAACCAGGACCCGGCCTACGTCGAGCATCTGCGCGGCCTGATCGCCAAGTACGGCCTCGGCGACCGGCTGCACCTCGCCGGCCCCCAGGCCGGTGCCGAACTCGACGCCACCTACGCCGCCGCCGACCTGATGGTCCTCACCTCCTACGCCGAGACCTACGGCATGGCGGTCACCGAGGCCCTGGCCCGCGGCATCCCCGTGCTCGCCACGGACGTCGGCGGAGTGCCCGAGGCCGTCGGACGCGCCCCCGACGGCGGAGTCCCCGGCATCCTCGTCCGCCCGGAGGACCCGGCGGCGCTCGCGAGCGAGCTGCGCGGCTGGTTCGGCGAGGCCGACGTGCGCCGCCGGCTCAAGGCCGCGGCCCGCGGACGCCGTGCCGCCCTCGACGGCTGGGCGACCACCGCGCGGAGCCTGGCCGGAGTGCTCGGCCGGCTGCCCCAGGAACCCCGGAGGGCCGCGTGAGCACCGCGACGACACCGGCGAGCGGGCCGGACTCCGGCTTCCCCGAGGAGAAGGTGAGGACGGGCGTGCCCGGTCAGCGAGTCGGGGACCCTGACACCGAAGAGGTCCGCTACGCACCCCAGTGGCTCCAGCTGCGCGAGCCCGCCGACGCCGCCGCCCGGGCGGCCGACCTCCTCGACCCGCTGCGCATCCGGCTGGCCAACCGGCCCGCGCGCGGCGGACTCGCCATCCACGACCTCGGGTGCGGCACCGGCTCCATGGGCCGGTGGCTGGCACCCCGGCTCGACGGCGCCCAGCACTGGATCCTGCACGACCGCGACCCCTATCTGCTGCACTTCGCCGTCGTCGGCGCACCCAAGGCGGCGGCCGACGGCAGCCACATCGACGTCACCACCCAGCGCGGTGACATCGGGCGGCTGACCGCGGACGCCCTGGCCGGTGCCTCGCTGGTGACCGCCTCGGCGCTGCTCGACGTGCTCACGGCCGAGGAGATCGACCGGCTCGCGGCGGCCTGCGCCGGCGCCGGTGTGCCCGCCCTGCTCACGCTGTCCGTCGCCGGCCGGGTGGAGTTCACCCCGGCCCACCCGATGGACGCCGAGATCACCGAGGCGTTCAACGCCCACCAGCGGCGCGGCGACCTGCTCGGCCCGGACGCCGTCACCGCCGCCTGCGAGGCGTTCGCCCGCCACGACGCGACCGTCCGGGTGCACCCGAGCCCCTGGCGGCTCGGCCCCGACGAGGCCGAGCTCACCGCCGAGTGGCTGCGCGGCTGGGTCGGCGCGGCGGTGGAACAGCGCCCCGAGCTGGCGGAACGCGCCGAGGCGTATCTGAAGTCCCGGCTGGAGACGTGCGCCGCGGGCGAGCTGCGCGTCGTCGTCCACCACAGCGACGTGCTGGCGCTGCCCCACCCCGTCGGAGGTGCGGCGTGAGCGCGGGCCTGGAGACACTGGGCCCGGCCGCTCCGGCCCCGGACCTCGACGGCCCGCACCTGAAGGACCCCGCGGAGTCCGGCGCGCCCGTCGGGCGGGTCCCGGACCCCGCGGGTGCCGGACCGGGGTCCGCCCCGGCCGGTGACACCGAGAGCCGCGAGGCCGACGGCACCCCCCGGACCCGTCGGATGTCCGGCGCCGTCCGCAGGCACGTCGGCACCGCCGCCGGCGTCCTCATCCTGGGCGTACTGCTGTGGCGCCTGGGTACCGGGGTCTTCGTGGACGGGCTGCGCCGCATCGACGGGACCACGCTGACGGTGGCGATCGCGATCGGGCTGCTCACCACGGTGTTCAGCGCCTGGCGCTGGTGCCTGGTCGCGCGGGAGCTGCGCATCGAACTCCCGCTGGGCGCGGCCGTCGCGGACTACTACCGCGCGCTGTTCCTCAACGCGGCACTGCCCGGCGGGGTCCTGGGCGATGTGCACCGGGCCGTGCGGCACGGGCAGAGCGCCGGCGACCTCGGCCGGGGCGTGCGCTCGGTGGTGCTCGAACGCACCGCGGGACAGGCCGCGCTGCTGGCCGTCGGCGCGGTGGTGCTGCTCACCCAGCCGTCACCGGTGCTGGCGCAGGCCCGCGAGGCCGCCCTGGTCCTCGCGGTCGTCGTGACGGCCGCGGCGGTGGCGCTCGTCGTCGTCCGCAGACGGCGGGGCACTTCCCGCTCCGGACGCTTCGGGGCCCTGCGCGGCGCGCTCGTGGAGGCCAGGGGCGCCCTGCTGGCCCGGCGCAGCTGGCCCGGCGTGCTGCTCTCCTCGGTCCTGGTGCTCGCCGGGCATCTGGCGATGTTCGTGCTCGCCGCCCGGGCCGCCGGATCCGGCGCGTCCGTCGCGGTCCTGACGCCGCTGGCCCTGCTCGCCCTGCTGGCCATGGGGCTGCCGCTGAACGTCGGCGGATGGGGCCCCCGCGAGGGCGCCACCGCCTGGGCGTTCGGGGCCGCCGGGCTCGGCGCCGGCATGGGCCTGACCGTCGCGGTGATCTACGGCGTGCTGAGCTTCGCGGCGGCCCTGCCGGGCGCCGTGGTCCTGGTCGTCCGGTGGGGTGCCGCGCTCCGGCGCCCCCGGGAGGAGAGCGCGGGAGGACCCGATCAGTGCACCGTCTCGGACGTCAGCAGCGAGAAATACGCTCCGAAGGCCTCGGTCAGCCCGGCGAGGAGTTCCTTCCCCTTCTCGGCGTCGGCCCTCGAGGGACGTCCGATGACCCCGGACTCGGTGTAGGCCGACATGCCGAGGGTGAGCAGATGCCGGCGGTCGTCGGCGACGAAATCGGAGGTCTCATAACCGTCTTCGACGCATTCCGGATGGGCATGCAGGAGAATGGACGTCTCGATTTCTCCCGCGTGCATGTCGGTGAGCAACGACGTCTGCACACCGGCCCGTTCGCACGCGCCTTCCCAGTCCTCCGCGGCCGGGAAAAGCGCCATACGCGTTCCGGTGCCCGCGGATTCCTGGACCACATTGCCCAACACGTAATTCCCGCCGTGCCCGTTGACCACGACCAGAGTGTCGACGCCCGACCGCCGCAACGAAGCGGCGATGTCCCGGACGACGGCGTACAGCGTGACGGCGGAAATGCTGACGGTGCCCGGCCAGGCGGCGTGCTCGTGCGAGCAGGAGATCGTCACCGGAGGGAGCAGGTGCACCGGATAGGCGGCCGCGATCTCCCGCGCGATGGCGCACGCCACCAGGGTGTCGGTCGTCAGCGGAAGGTACGCGCCGTGCTGTTCGAGGCTCCCGACGGGAAGGACGGCGACCTGGCGGGCGACACCGGACCCCCGCTCGCGGACATCCTCCGTGGTGTCCAGTGACAGCAGACCACCCGACACCATCACACGTGTTCCCGAACTACTCATCTTTCACGGCCCTTTCGACTCTGCTTAGGAACCAGATCATGACAGATAACTTTGGCGAACTCGGCGGGAATGCCCCCCTCACAGGTGTCGAACGCGTCGTGATTGCCCCGCTGCCCACCGTGTACGGCGATTTCCACGCGGTCGGTTATATGGACCACGACCTCGGCGAGGAACAAGTCGTCCTCGTGTACGGCGACTTGGACACCCTCGGAAAGGGCGACGTCCTGACCCGGCTGCACTCGGAATGCCTGACCGGTGATTCCTTCGGCTCGCAGCACTGCGAGTGCGGCCCCCAGCTCACCGCCTCGCTCCAGGCGATCGCGGCCGAGGGCCGTGGCGTCCTCGTCTATCTGCGGGGCCACGAGGGCCGGGGCATCGGTCTGCTCGCCAAGCTCAAGGCGATGAAGCTCCAGGCGGAGGGGCTCGACACCGTCGAGGCGAACGTCGCCCTCGGACTGCCGGTGGACGCCCGCGACTACCTGGTGGCGGCCCGGATGCTCCAGGACCTCGGCGTACGGTCCGTGCGGCTGCTGTCGAACAACCCGCGAAAGCGCGAGTCGCTGCTGCGCAACGGCATCAAGGTCGCCGAGCAGGTGCCGCTCCTGATACCCCCGTGCGAGGACAACCTCACCTACCTGCTGACCAAGCGGGAGCGCCTCGACCACTACCTGCCCCACCTCGACGGCGAGGAGTGGGCGAAGGCGATCTTCGCCGGGTCGGCGAAGACGGTCGTCACCGAGGAATGACGGAAGAGGATCACGACACCGGCCCCGCGGAAGAGGGGTTACCGGAGTCGGGGGAGCGGGGCGACCGGTCCCGGGGCGACGAGCGTGACGGCCCCGGACCGGGCCCGTACGATCGCCGGGCGCCCGGGGACACCCGACGGGACCGGTCCGGCCCGCGTCCCGGTGCCGGAGGAGGGACCATGAGGACCGCCGAGCAGGCGGCGCCGGTGCCGAAGACCCCCGCGCCACCCTGGCGAAGCGCCCGCTTCCGGCGGTTCGCGCTGGCCGGACTGATCTCGGCGACCGGATCGGCGATGGCGCCGCTCGCGCTCGCCTACGCGGTGATCGGGGAGGGCGGCGGAGCCGGCTCGCTCGGCCTGGTGCTCGCCGTGAACACCGTGCCGACCATCGCCTTCCTGCTGGTCGGCGGAGTGCTCGCGGACCGGATGTCCCGCAGCCGGATCCTGCTGCTGGGCAATCTGGGCGCCGCGGCGGCCCAGGGAGCGCTCGCCGTCGTCGTCCTCACCGGCACCGCCTCGACCGGCTCCATCGCCGCCTGTGGATTCCTGTCGGGAGTCGCCGTGGCGTTCACCGTGCCCGCCGGTCAGGGCGTGGTGAACCAATTGGTGGAGCCCGGACAGCTTCAGCTCGCCAACACGCTGGTCAGACTGCCGACGAACGCCGTACGGGTGCTCGGTCCCGTGGTCGGCGGGCTGGTCGTCGCTCTCTGCGGACCGGCTTGGGCGCTGGCCTTCGACGCGCTCACCTTCCTCGCCGCCGCCCTGCTGCTGCACGGGCTGCGCCTGGACGCTCCCGTCGTCGCGGGCGGCGTCCTCGGCGATCTGCGGTCGGGCTGGTCCGCGTTCCGCTCCCGCACCTGGCTGTGGACCTACACGCTCACCGGGACGGTCGTGGTCGCCGCCTGGCTGGCCGGCTACCAGATGCTCGGGCCCGTCCTCGCGGCACGGCAGTACTCCGGGGCGAGCTCCTGGGGCCTGGTGCAGGGGGCGTTCGCCCTCGGACTGCTGGCGGGCGGGCTGGTGTGTCTGCGCTGGAAGCCGTACCGGCTGCTCGCGGTCGCCGTGGCCACCAGTTCCCTGCTCTTCCTGCCCCTGACGGCGCTGGGACTCGCGCTGCCGCTGCCCGTCGTCCTGACCGCGTCGCTGATCGCGGGCGTCGGGCTCGACATCGCGATCGTCACCTGGACCACCGCCTTCCAACTGCACGTCCCCGAGGGCGAACTGGGCCGGGCGGCTGCGTTCAACAGTGTCGGGGAGCGCTGTGCGATCCCGCTCGGCTATCTGCTCGCCGCACTGGCCGCGGGCATCTGGTCGGAGCGGCAGGTGCTGCTGGTCTGCGCGGTCGTGATCGTGGCCGCCTCCGCGCTCAACCTGTGCGTGCGGGACGTGCACCGGGTCAACCGGGCGCCCCGGCAGTGATCAGCTCCGTACCGCCTCGTGCAGCAGGCGCTTGAGGTCCGGGAACACCGAGTGCGAGCCCTTCGGCCGCAGTTGGCTCAGGAACTGCACGGTCAGATCGCGCCGGGGGTCGACCCAGAAGGTCGTGGTGGCCACGCCGCTCCAGCCGAACGCGCCCTCGCTGGACGGGGACCGGGTGGCCTCCTGGTCCACCACGACGGAGACGCCCAGACCGAAGCCGAGGCCCGCGTTGCCGTCCTCGCGGTGGGCCGGGCTGCCGAAGGAGCGCCGGTCGGCGTTGCCCGGCAGCTGGTTGGCGGCCATCAGGTCCACGGTCCCGGGGCGCAGCAGCCGGGTTCCCTCGAGTTCGCCGCGGCGCCGGAGCATCTCCATGAAGCGGTGGTAGTCGTGGGCGGTGGAGACCAGGCCGCCGCTGCCGGACAGGAAGCGGGGCCGGCCGCGCAGCGGGAGACCGGCGATCGGGACGAGCCGTCCCTCGTCGTCCTCGCCGTACAACTCGGCCAGTCGGGCGGCCTGTTCGTCCGTGACCTGGAAGCCGGTGTCCGTCATCCCGAGCGGTCCGAGGACGCGCCGGTGGAGGAAGTCGTCGAGGTCCTGTCCGGAGACCACCTCGACGATCCGGCCGAGGACGTTGGTGGCCACGGAGTAGTTCCACTGGGTGCCGGGCTCGAACTGGAGCGGCAGCCGGGCGTACACCTCGCAGGTCCCGGCCAGGTCCGCGCCCGGTGCCACCGAGGACTCCACGCCCGCGTCGCGGTAGAGCGCGTCGACCGGATGCCGGTGGTAGAAGCCGAAGGTCAGGCCCGCGGTGTGGGTCAGCAGATGCCGTACCAGGATGGGCTGTTCGGCCGGCCTGGTGGTCGTGCCGGACCCCGATCCGCCGACGTACACCCGCGGTTCGGCGAAGGCCGGGAGGTGGTCGGCCACCCGGTCGTCGAGTCCGAGGCGGCCCTCCTCCATCAGCATCAGGGCCGCGACCGAGGTCACCGGCTTGGTCATGGAGTAGATCCGCCACAGCGTGTCGCGCTCCACCGGGAGTCCGGCCGCACGGTCGCGCGTCCCGTACGTCGTGAGGTGGGCGACCCGCCCGTGCCGGGCGACGGCGACGAGAAAGCCGGGGAGCCGGCCGTCGTCGACCAGAGCGGCGAAGTGGCGGTCGAGCCGGTCCAGTGCCCCGGCGTCCAGACCGACGGATCCCGGCTCGACTTCCTGTCGCAGAGGTCCCATGGCTCTCCTTCGGACTGCGGCTCGTGTTCCTCATCGTCCCAAACGGGCTGGTGAGGCGTCGGCCGACCCCGGTGCGGCGGCGCCCACAGGGTCCTTGTGCCCCGGAAGTCCGAGGGCCAGCAGGGCCGCCGTCGCGGAGAACACCGCGAGCGCGCCGAGCGGGACGGCGACGCCGGAGCCGTGAGCCGACGCCATCAGGGTGGCCGCGACCGCGATCCCCAGCGTGGGCCCGATGTTCATCGCCGTCTGCTGGAGCCCGCCCGCCACACCGGCCGCCGCGGCGGGGGCGTGCCGTACCGCGACCGCCGTGGTGGTCACCATCACGGTGACGAATCCGGCGCCCAGCAGCAGGAAGCCGAAGGAGACGGGCAGGGCGGTGGACGACGGCTGGAGCCGGGCCAGTTGAAGGATGCCGGACGTGAGGACGAGCGCCCCCGCCACGACGGTGCGGCGCGGACCGAACCGGCGCATGAGGACGGCGGCCAGGGGAGCGCCGAGCACCATCGTCACGCCCGCCGGCAGCGCCCACAGGCCGGTCTCCTGCGGGTCGAGCCCCAGGGTCCGCTGGAGGAACCAGCTCGCGGCGAACAGGGTGCCGAGCAGGGCGGCGGACACGGCGACGAGGATGCCGAGGGCCGCGCCGATGGCCGCCGAGCCGAAGATCTCGGGCGGCACCAGGGGGCTCGCCGCCCGGCGCTGCCGGTGGACGAACGCCACGCCGGCGGCGGCCACCACGGCCGTCCCGGCGCCGCTCGCCGCCGTCCAGCCGGACTCGGGCACGGCGACCAGCGTGTGCACCAGGGCGACCAGCGCGACCGTGAGCAACAGGGCGCCCGGCACGTCGAGGCCGGCCCTCGCCGACGGTTCCGCCCCGCGATGCTCCCGTTCGGCGGGCGGGCGCACGCAGAGCGCCGCGACGCCCATCGCCAGCGCAGGCGGCACGTTGAGGAAGAACACCGAGCGCCAGCCGAAGTGGTCGACCAGAGCCCCGCCGAGCAGCGGGCCCGCGGCCGCGGCGATCCCGATGGCACTCGCGCGCAGCGCGATGGGCGTCGCGAGCCGGTCCGGCGGGTACGCGGCGCGCAGCATGCCGAGCGTGGCCGGCTGCAACAGGGCGCCGAAGACCCCCTGGGCGACCCGCAGCGCGATCACCCAGCCGATGCCGGGAGCGAGACCGATCGCGGCGGAGGCCGCCCCGAAACCGAGGATGCCGAGCGCGAAGACACGGCGGTGCCCGTGACGGTCCCCGAGGCGCCCCGCGAACACCAGCAGACCCGCGACCGCGATCAGATAGCCGGTGCTGGTCCACTGGACCTGCGCGAACGAGGCGCCCAGGTCGGACTTCAGCGTGGGCTGGGCGACGGTGAGGACCGTGCCGTCGAGGGCGACGATCACGGCCCCGACGACGCTGCTCGCCAGGGTGATCCCGCGGTGCGCCGTGCCCGCGGCCAGGGGGCGGCGGGCCTTCGTGACGGGAGCGGGCGCGGGGCCGCCGGAGCCGGGGACGCTCATCGCTGCACCGGTCCGAGGTGCGCGTCCAGCGCCGCGTCCAGCAGCGGGGCGTGGTCGTCGGTGCCCGTGGCGAGCCCCAGGCTGCCCCAGCCCCACAGCTGGGCGATGCCGTGCAGGTTCGCCCAGAGGGCGCCGGCGACGATCCGGGCGTCGGCCTCCGGGCGTACCCGGGCGACGAGGTCCACCAGGACCGCGAACAGCGGCAGGCTGGTCTCGCGGAGCCCCAACCTGCCGCTTTCCAGCAGGTCGTGACGGAACATCAGCTCGTACATGCCGCGCCGGGAGAGCGCGAAGTCCAGATGGACCCGGGCCAGGGCGGCGATCCGGGCGCGGGGGTCGCTGCGCTCGTCGCCGGCCGCGCCCGCCACGCGCGCCCCCAGATCCTCGAAGCCGCGGCGCGCGATGGCGGACAGCAGCTCCAGATGGGTGGGGAAATAGCGGCGGGGGGCGCCGTGCGAGACCCCCGCCCTGCGGGCGATCTCCCGCAGGGTCAGTGCCTGCGCGCCCTCCGCGGCCACGAGATCGACCCCGACGTCGACCAGGCGGGCCTTCAGGCCGGTGGTTTCCGGTTCGTCCATGGACAGTGTCTACCAGGTGCGCGTAGACACTGTCTACACACGGGGATCCGGGGAGACGGGATGACGTGGCCGAGGGGGAGCGTTGACACTCGTATGACTGACGAAGCGACCCACGACGCGACGCAGGACGCACTGCTCCGGCTGCTCTCCGAGTACAAGGGCGGAGTGCTCGTGACCCTCAAGAAGGACGGGCGGCCCCAGCTCTCGAACGTCAACCACGTGTACTACCCCGACGAGGGGATCATCCGGGTCTCGCTCACCGACGACCGCGCCAAGACTCGCAATCTGCGCCGGGACCCCCGGGCCTCGTACCACGTGACCAGCGCGGACCGGTGGGCCTACACGGTTGTCGAGGGCACGGCCGACCTGACGCCCGTCGCCGGGGACCCGCACGACGCGACCGTGGACGAACTCGTCCGGCTCTACCGGGACGCCCTCGGCGAACACCCCGACTGGGACGACTACCGCGCGGCCATGGTCAGGGACGGCCGGCTGGTGCTGCGGCTGCGCGTCGAGCGGGCGTACGGGATCCCTCCGCGCTGAGCCGGGCCGTCCCCTCGGGGACGGGAGGCGTGAGGCGGGTCCGGGCGGGCCCGGGCCCCGAGCGGGCGGTCGGCCCTGGTGGCCCCGGGCTCAGCCCGCGGCGCGGTCCGCCGTCAGATAGGCGATGACCATGTCGCCGAGCATCGCACGATAGTGCTCCCGCCGGCCGGGGGCGGTCAGATCGCGGCCGAACAGGGCGCCGAACGTGTGACGGTTGGAGACCCGGAAGAAGCAGAAGGCGCTGATCATCGCGTGCACGTCCACGGCGTCGACGTCCGCGGTGAACAACCCCGACTCCCTTCCGGTCGCCAGGATCCGGCCGATCACCTCGAGTGCGGGCGAGCCGATCCGGCCCAGCGCCTCGGAGTCGGCGATGTGCTCGGCCTCGTGGATGTTCTCGATGCTCACCAGACGGATGAAGTCGGGGTGCGCCTCGTGATGGTCGAACGTCAGCTCGGCGAGCCGGCGGATGGCCGCGACCGGGTCCAGGTGCTCGACGTCCAGTTCCTGTTCGGCCTGCCGGATCGCCGTGTAGGCGCGTTCCAGGACCGCCGTGAAGAGCTGCTCCTTGCCGCCGAAGTAGTAGTAGATCATCCGCTTGGTCGTGCTGGTGCGGGCGGCGATCTCGTCTACCCGGGCGCCCGCGAAACCGGCACGGGAGAACTCGCGGGTCGCCACGTCGAGGATCTCGGTCCTGGTGCGGGCGGCGTCGCGGACGCGCCCCCCGGACCGTGCCGGTTCTTCGACGCTGGTCATCGGCTTCCTTCGGACGAGACGGCGGGTGTCCGCGATTGTAGAAGCAGGACCCGACCGGTGGAGATCGCGAGGAGGTCCCTCCGTGCCCCGGTCCCGGCGCCGGTTCCACGAGGCATTCCCGTGCCGCCACACCGGCCCGCTCCACCGCACCCGCCCGGACCGGCCGCCCGCGGCCTCCGCACCGCGGGCGGACCGGAGCGCCAGGACGTCACGGTCCGCGGACGGGACCCGTCCTTCGGCGTCCTACAGGTCGAACTCGTGCGGGGGCAGGTCGAGCGTGAAGCACGCCGCGGCGGCCACGAGCGCGCACATCGCCATGCTCGCGTCGCGGAAGGCACCGCTCTTGAGATCGTTCTTCTTCGCCACGAGCTGGGTCTGCATCGTCGACGCGGACTCCTTGATGCGGTCCCACAGGGCCATGAGAACTCCATGTGTCGAAAGGAGTCCGGTCCGCCCGAGCGGGCGGACCGGTGCTCCTCGGTGTTTACGGCAGCAGTGTGGAAACTAGCGGACCGTGACGGAAGTTCCCGGTTGATTCCACGCGGCGATCACGGGATCGCCGTGTTCGGTGGAGAGCCGGCTGACCGTTCCCGTCGAGAGCTGGAACAGCCGCCCCGACTCCGGCGGCAGCCCCAGCCTGCGGGCGGTGAGCACGCGCAGGAAGTGCGCGTGCGCCACCAGCACCACGTCACCGGGGTGATCGCAGAGAGCGGCGTCCACGCGGGAGAGCACCCGGTCGGCGCGAACGCCCACCTCGCGCGGGGACTCGCCGGGGTGGCCGTCCGGGCCGGGCGGCACCCCGTCGTTCCACAGCACCCAGCCGGGCCGGGCCCGGTGGATGGCCCGCGTGGTGACCCCCTCGTAGCCGCCGTAGTCCCACTCGTGCAGATCCGGGTCGATCCGCGGGCCGGTGAGGCCCGCGAGTTCGGCGGTCCGGACCGCGCGGCCGAGGGGACTGGTGAGGACCTGGGCGAAGGAGCGCCCGGCGAAGAACGGCGCGAGGGACTTGGCCTGTTCCTCGCCGTGCCCGGTGAGCGGAAGGTCGGTCCAGCTGGTGTGCTGTCCCGTCAGCGTCCACTCGGTCTCCCCGTGGCGGACCAGGATGAGATCGCCCATGGTCCTTCCCTACTTCGCCGACTCGACGGCGTGGCCGCCGAACTGGTTGCGCAGGGCGGCGATCATCTTCATCTGCGGCGAGTCGTCCTGCCGCGAGGCGAACCGGGCGAAGAGGGACGCCGTGATGGCGGGCAGCGGCACGGCGTTGTCGATGGCCGCCTCGACGGTCCAGCGGCCCTCGCCGGAGTCCTCCGCGTAGCCGCGCAGCTTGTCCAGGTGCTCGTCGTCGTCCAGGGCGTTGACCGCGAGGTCGAGCAGCCAGGAACGGATGACCGTGCCCTCCTGCCAGGAGCGGAACACCTCGCGCACGTCGGTGACGGAGTCGACCTTCTCCAGGAGCTCCCAGCCCTCGGCGTACGCCTGCATCATGGCGTACTCGATGCCGTTGTGGACCATCTTGGAGAAGTGGCCCGCGCCCACCTTGCCGGCGTGCACGAAGCCGAAGTCGCCCTCGGGCTTGAGCGCGTCGAAGACCGGCCGTACCTTCTCGATGTTCTCGGCGTCGCCGCCGACCATCAGCGCGTAGCCGTTCTCCAGGCCCCACACACCGCCCGAGACGCCGGCGTCGACGAAGCCGATGCCCTTGGCCGCCAGCTCCTCGGCGTGCTTCTCGTCGTCCGTCCAGCGGGAGTTGCCGCCGTCCACGACCGTGTCGCCGGCCTCCAGCAGGTCACCGAGTTCGTCGATGACGGTCTGGGTGGGAGCGCCGGCCGGCACCATCACCCAGACCACGCGCGGGCCTTCGAGCGCGCCCACGAGTTCGGCGAGGCTGTGCACGTCGGCCAGGTCCGGATTACGGTCGTAGCCGACGACGGTGTGGCCGGCGCGGCGTATGCGCTCGCGCATGTTGCCGCCCATCTTGCCGAGACCGATGAGTCCGAGCTGCATTGTCAGTTCACTACTTTCGGAGAGTGCGGTAAACGGCCACGAGCGCGGCCGTGGAGGGATCGAGACCGGGGACGTCGGCGCCTTCGGTCAGGGCGGGTTCGACGCGCTTGGCGAGGACCTTGCCGAGTTCGACGCCCCACTGGTCGAAGGAGTCGATGTTCCAGACCGCGCCCTGGACGAACACCTTG